>NZ_RBVY01000001.1 GCF_004000215.1 Nitratireductor alexandrii
GCCGCGCCGGGCGGTCGAGCCGCCTCCGGCGCCCAAGCCGGCCGCGCGCCAGGAGCGCGAGCACACGGAAAACTATTATGACACCAAGAGCCAGGTTTTTTCCGCGCTCATCGACACGATCGACCTGTCGCAGCTCGCTAAGCTCGAACCGGAGACGGCGCGCGAGGAAATCCGCGATATCGTCAACGACATCATCGCGATCAAGAATTTTGCGATGTCGATCTCCGAGCAGGAGGAACTGCTCGAGGATATCTGCAACGACGTTCTGGGCTATGGGCCGCTGGAGCCGTTGCTGGCGCGCGACGAAATTGCCGACATCATGGTCAACGGCGCCAAGCACGTTTATATCGAGGTCGAAGGCAAGGTCGAGCAGACCAAGGTCCGCTTCCGCGACAATCAGCAACTCCTCAATATCTGCCAGCGCATCGTCAGCCAGGTCGGCCGGCGCGTCGACGAATCGAGCCCGATCTGCGATGCGCGCCTGCCCGACGGCAGCCGCGTCAACGTCATCGCGCCGCCGCTCGCCATCGACGGAACGGCGCTGACCATCCGCAAATTCAAGAAGGACAAGCTGACGCTCGATCAGCTGGTGAAATTCGGCGCCATCTCGCAGGAAGGCGCCGATGTCCTGAAAATCATCGGCCGCGTGCGCTGCAACGTCATCATCTCCGGCGGGACGGGCTCGGGTAAGACGACCCTGCTCAACTGCCTGACCAACTATATCGACCGCGACGAGCGCATCATCACCTGCGAGGATTCCGCCGAACTCCAGCTGCAGCAGCCGCACGTCGTGCGCCTGGAGACGCGGCCGCCCAATCTCGAGGGGGAGGGCGAAATCACCATGCGCGAGCTGGTCAAGAACTGCCTGCGTATGCGCCCCGAACGCATCATCGTGGGCGAGGTCCGCGGGTCCGAGGTGTTCGACCTGCTGCAGGCGATGAACACCGGCCATGACGGATCGATGGGCACCATTCACTCCAATTCGCCGCGCGAATGTCTCAACCGTATCGAATCGATGATCGCCATGGGAGGGTTTTCGCTGCCCCAGCGCACGGTACGCGAGATCATCGTCGGCTCCGTCGACGTCATCATCCAGGCCGCCCGTCTGCGCGACGGTTCGCGCCGCATCACCCACATCACCGAGGTGATCGGCATGGAGGGCGACGTCATCGTGACGCAGGACCTGGTGCTCTACAACATCAGCGGCGAAGACCAGAACGGGCGCATCGTCGGCAATCACACCTCGACCGGCGTCGGTCGGCCGAATTTCTGGGATCGGGCCCGCTACTACGGCGAGGAAGCGCGGCTGGCCAACGCGCTGGAAGCCATGGAAAAGCAGGTCGGCTGACGTGAACGCGGTGAGGAAATAGGCCGATGTTCGGACTTGATACGACCGTTCTGGCGGTGATCCTGCTCGCCGGCCTCAGCGCCGGCGCGGTCGCCTATGCGTTCATGTTCAACACCATCGCCAACGAACGCAAGGCAGGGCGGCGGCTGGAAACGATCAAGAAGGCGGAGACCGACCGCAATGTGGTCAAGGCCTCGCGTGATCGTATGGCCGAAGCGGCCAAGCGGCGCAAATCGGTCCAGGATTCGCTCAAGGATCTGGACGAGAAGCAGCGGGCGAAGGACACCCGCACGCGCAAGCCGCCGCTGAAGGGCCAGATCAAGCAGGCCGGCCTCAATATGCCGGTGCAGCGGTTTTACGTCATCTCGGCCTTTAGCGGCCTGTTCTTCGCGATCGTGGCGTTTTTCGCCGGCGCGCCACTGTGGGCGGTCCCCGGGGCGCTGCTTGCCGGCGCCATCGGCGTGCCCCGCTGGGGACTGGCCTATTTGCGCGCGCGACGGGTCAAGGCCTTTCTCGAGGAGCTGCCCAATGCGCTCGACATCATCGTACGCTCGGTGAAATCCGGTCTGCCGATCAACGATGGCGTGCGGTTGATCGCAAACGAGTCACAGGAGCCGGTGCGCGGCGAATTCCGTCGCGTCGTCGAGGCCCAGCAAATGGGTCTTTCGCTGCCCGAGGCGACGCTGCGCATGGCCGAAACCATGCCGTGCCCGGAGGCCGGCTTCTTCGGCATCGTCATCCAGATCCAGAGCCAGGCCGGCGGCAATCTGTCCGAAGCGCTGGGCAATCTCTCGCGGGTCCTGCGCGACCGCAAGCGGATGCGGGCGAAGGTCTCGGCCCTGTCGATGGAGGCCAAGGCTTCGGCGGCCATTATCGGCGCGCTGCCCTTCATCGTGGCTTTCCTCGTCTATCTGACCAGCCCGAATTACATCATGCCGCTCTTCACCACCTCGACCGGACACATGGTGCTCGGCGTATCGCTGCTGTGGATGTCGGTCGGGATCTTCGTGATGAAGAAGATGATGAATTTCGACATTTGAAGACGGCGCATTTCGAAAAGGCCGACCCATGACCGACCAGATCGTCAACGCGATATTCGAACCGGCCTTCCTCGTCGGGCTGCTGGTTGCGGTTGCCGTCTTCGCGACCGTGTTCACGGCCATGCCGGCGCTGGGTGGGAGCGAGCTCAAAACGCGCATGAAGACGGTCGCGCTGGAGCGCGACGAATTGCGGGCCAAGCAGCGCGCGCGTCTCGCCGCCGAGGCGGACCGGCGCCGCAAGGGCTTGCGCGAGGAACAGTCGCGCGGCATGCGCGATATTGTCGAGCGGCTCGATTTGAAGCGGGCCCTGGTCGATCAGGCGACCCTGTCGAAGCTGCGCATGGCCGGGTTTCGCGGCGAAAATCCGCTGACGCGCTTCCTGTTTTTTCGGCTGGTTTTGCCCGTGGTCGGGCTGGTGCTCGGCGGCTTGTATATCTTCGTGCTCGGCGGCATGGCCGACCAGCCGATGCTGGTCAAGGTGTTCATCGTCATCGCCGCCGCCTACGCCGGCTTCTACGCCCCGATCATCTATGTCAACAACCGCGCCACCAAGCGCAAGCAGTCGATCCAGAAAGCATGGCCCGACGCGCTCGACCTGATGCTGATCTGTGTGGAATCGGGCATGTCGATCGAGGCGGCCTTCCGGCGCGTGGCCGAGGAAATCGGTGTGCAGTCCGTCGAGCTCGCCGAGGAGTTCGTGCTCACCAATGCCGAGCTGTCCTTCCTGCAAGAGCGCCGTCAGGCCTACGAAAACCTCGCCGGCCGCACCGGGCTCGAGGCGGTCAAGAGCGTCAGCCAGGCTCTGATCCAGGCCGAACGCTACGGCACGCCGGTTGCTCACGCGCTCAGGGTTCTGGCCCAGGAAAGCCGAGAGATGCGCATGAACGCGGCCGAAAAGAAGGCGGCCGCGCTGCCGCCCAAGCTCACCGTGCCGATGATCCTGTTCTTTCTGCCGGTCCTGTTCGCCGTCATCCTCGGCCCCGCCATCATGCAGTTCTCCGAACAGGGCGTATTCGGCGACAAGAAGCAATCGTCCAGCGACCGATAGCGCCGCGCGGTCCCGGCCTCTTTACAAAGCAGCAAAACGCCCCGGCGACAATCGCGCGGGGCGTTTTGCATGGTGCTTGCGGGCGGCGGTTCAGCGGTCGACGGCGATATAGCCCATATGGGTTCCCATGCCGCGATTGGTGCGCCGCAGCACCGGGGCCTCGCGATAGTTGGGGCGTGCGCGCACCGGCTTGGGCGGCTTGGCGGGGCTGTCCTTGATGCCCCACATCTTCTTGAAACCCTTCCAGGATTTTTTGGACATGTCGCCCGGCCGGTAGTCGCTGTCGACGCCGAAGCACCGGGCGATGCAGGTCACCACCGTGGTGGACACCTCGCCGACGGCGGTGCCGATCGCCAGGCCGACCGAGGAGATGATCTTGGCGCGGGTGCGTGCCGGGGTGCCGATCGCCTTGAGTTCCCGACCCAGTTTCTCGGTGCCGGTCTCGCGCTGGAGATTGGCGCCGTCCCGCGCCGCGGCGGGGCCTGTCATCGCGGCGCCGATGCCGACCGCAAGCGCGGCAGCGAGGAGAATGGAGAGCAGTTTTGCGAACATTTTTTGGTCCCTTCCTTTTGAACTGCGAACAAGCGTTGCGTTAACTTGGTCGCGGGAAGGGACGAAAAGGTTCGAAACTTTTTTCAGGGCCGGTCTGGCGGCCGAAAAGCTGGTTGTCGGCGGCGCGTTTGCCGCGCGCCGGTGGTCAGGCGGCTAAGGCTGGGCGAAGGGGTCTAGTTGGTCGCCTTCTTGTCTTCCTTCTTGATTTCGTTCCAGGCGTTCTGCTGGGCAAGCATCGAGCGCAGATAGGCGACGTTGGCTTCCGCCTGCTTGGGCGACAATTCCTGGCGCGCCAGTTTCTCGGCCTCGCCGAACCGGCCTTGCAGGCCGACCACCAGGGCCAGGTTCTGCCGCACCCGGCTGTCGGCGCCGGATGCCGCGACGGCCTGGCGCAAATAGGTTTCGGCCGTTCTCAGGTCGCCTTCCAACACATAGGACATGCCCAGATTGGACAGGATCGACGGCTCGTCGGGTTTCAGGTCTAGCGCCTTGCGGTAGAGCGTGCGCGCTTGCGCGGAATTGCCGAGCTGGTCGAGGATCGCCGCTTCGGCCGAAAACAGTTTCCAGTCCGGATATTCCGGCGTCTGCGCGCGGCGGATCGCATCGAGCGCGGTCTCGAATTCGCCGGCCGCCGCCAGGGCCTTGCCGTAGGCGGCAAGCACCGAGCGGTCCTTGGGGTGTGCGATCGCCAGCTTGCGCATCACCGCCAGCGACTGGTCCGTCTTGCCGGTCATCTGCAGCACGTTGGCATAGCGTATCGCCACGCGCTTGTCGGTGGGTGCCTTGGTGAAGGCGCGGCCCAGCGAAACCGCGGCTTGCTGCAATTCCTGCGGGGACATCTGCTCGACGGGGCGCGAATTGCCGCGGTCGATCGAGCCGGTCGTCAGGCGCGAATTGGCGCAGCCCGCGACACTGGCGGCCAACGCAATGGCGAGAGCGGCGCGGCGCCAGCGCCTTGCGGTTGCGTTCGCGTCGCGATTGGTCAACATGCGCTCGTCTCCGCTTCGCTGCATCATGGGTTTGATGGTGCGGCCATCTGGAGGCAGAAATATTCCGTTAACCCTAACGGTTGGTTAAGGACGCCAGCCTCCCGTAAGGATAAGTGCCCGATGCCCGTCGAACTGATCGCCGAAAAACCCGCTACCGCCCGACCGGTCCATCTCGTCACCAAGGCCGGGCTCGACGCGGCCGGGCTCGACGCGGCCGCGCGCGCCTGGGCCGGAGCGAACGGGTTTTCCGGCAAGGTTGGCGAATTGCTGTGCTACCCCGACGAGACCGGGCGCCTCGCCGGCGCGCTTTTAGGGTGGTCCGCGACGCGGGAGGGGTTTTCGCCGCTCGCCACCGGAAGGCTGGCGCGACACTTGCCGCCGGGCGACTGGTTTTTCGCCGGTTCGCTGGACGAGCCGGACAATGCCGCGCTCGGCCTTTTGCTCGGCGGCTATCGCTTCACCCGCTACGGCAAGAAGCAGGGCGACGATTTGCGCTTCGTCGCGCCGCAAGACGTCGATGTCGACCGTCTTGAGCGTATTGCCGCCGGTGTGTTCATGGCCCGCGACCTGGTCAATACCCCGACCAACGATCTCGGCCCCGATGCGCTCGAGCAGGCGGTGCGCGGTCTCGCCGCCCGGCACGGCGCTGCCGTGTCGGTGATCGCTGGCGAGGCGCTGCTTGAACGGAATTTTCCGATGATCCACGCCGTCGGTCGCGCGGCCGCCCAGGCGCCGCGGCTGATCGATCTCGTTTGGGGACCGCAGGATGCGCCGCGCGTTACCCTGGTCGGCAAGGGGGTCTGCTTCGACACCGGTGGGCTCGACATCAAGCCGGCAAGCGGCATGCGCCTGATGAAAAAGGACATGGGCGGGGCGGCCAATGTGCTCGGCCTCGCTTCGATGATCATGGCGGCGGGCCTGAAGCTGCGCCTACGCGTTTTGGTGCCGGCGGTCGAGAATGCGATTGCCGGCGACGCCTTCCGCCCCGGCGACGTTTTGAAAAGCCGCAAGGGACCGACGGTGGAGATCGGCAATACCGACGCCGAAGGCCGCCTGGTGCTCGCCGACGCGCTGGCGCTGGCCGACGAGGAGGCGCCGCAGCTTTTGATCGACATGGCGACCCTGACCGGAGCGGCGCGCGTCGCTCTTGGGCCGGACCTGCCGCCCTTCTACACCGACGACGACGCCTTCGCCGTCGCGCTGGCCGCCGAGGCCGGGCGTGTCTGCGATCCGGTGTGGCGCATGCCGCTGTGGGCGCCTTACGATGCTGGACTTTCCTCCAAGGTCGCCGACGTCAACAACGTCACCACCGACGGCTTTGCCGGCTCGATCACCGCCGCGCTTTTTTTGAAGCGGTTCGTCGAACGTGCTGCCACGTGGGCGCATTTCGACATTTTCGCCTGGAGCCCGACCGACCGGCCGCATGGCGTGGCCGGCGGCGAGGCGCAGGCGATCCGCGCGCTTGAGAGCCTGTTGGCGGCGCGCTATCCGGCGTGACTGGCTTGCCTCGGGCAACATTTCGGGGTTGAATGAAACGGACCCGAAACAAGCCTTGTGAATCAAGGAAGACATGTCCGTATCCTTGCGTCCGAGCCAGGCATTGAGGCTGTGGCAGCACGTATCGCTGGCCGAGGTGCTGGACGATCGGCCGGATCTGAGCATGCGCCAGACCGCCATTCTCTTGACGATCTATCTCGATCCGCCGCCACATACCGTGCGCGGGCTTGCCGCTAGACTTGCCGTGACCAAGCCGGTCATCACGCGTGCACTCGACACCATGGGCGCGCTCGGCCTCGTCAGCCGGCACCGTGACGACAACGACAAGCGCAATGTGCTGATCAAGCGTACGGTCAAGGGCGCGCTCTATGTCGAGCGCCTCGGCGACGTGATCATCGAACAGGGACGGGAGTTGCCGCTGTGACGGTTCTGGATCGCAGGCTTCACGCCTATCGCGAGGATCTCGCCGACACGCGTTTGCAAGGCCGGGTCGCCGCGCCGCGCTTCGTGTCGCCGCGTGCCAGGCGGATCGCGAGCCCTGTTGTTGACTTGCTGGTCGGGCCCGATCGCGCTTCGGGCGTCAATTCCCAGTTGCTGCGCGGCGCCGACGTCGACCTGTTCGACGAACGCGACGGGCTCGCCTGGGTCCAGGCGCGTGAGGACAGTTATGTCGGTTATGTCGAAGCCGCCTCTCTGGCCGAACCCGGTACTGCAGCGACCCATGTCGTGATCGTGCCGCGCACCTTCGTCTATGGCGTGCCCGACATGAAATCACCGCGCATCGCCGCGCTGTCGATCGGCACCCGGCTTGCCGTGACCGGCACGGCCGAAACCCGCGGCAGCCGTTTCGCGATTACCGCTGACGGCGAAGCCGTGTTTGCCGATCACCTGCGGCCCGTCGGCTGGGTTGCGCCGGACTATGTCGCCGTCGCCGAGCAGTTCGAGCATGCGCCCTATCTGTGGGGCGGCACGTCCGGTTTCGGTCTCGATTGCTCCGGCCTGGTCCAACTCGCCATGAGGATGGCCGGCACGGTCGTGCTGCGCGATTCCGACATGCAGGAAGCGATCGGCGCGCCGCTCGATCCGGGGCCGGAGTTCCAGGCCGTGCGCCGGGGCGATCTGGTGTTTTGGAAGGGCCATGTCGCGATCGTCACCGCGCCCGGCGAGGTCATTCATGCCAACGGCAATACGATGACGGTCGCGCGCGAGCCGCTTGCAGCGGCCATTGCCCGGATCGCGCGGCTGTTCGGCGCGCCGACCGTTCTGCGGCGGCCCTGAGCGTGATTTTTCCGTGCGGGCGCGCCGTCAGCGTCCCCGGTCCGGTGTCTGTTCGCCAATAACGAACGGCGAGGGCGCCCGCGTCGCGACGCCAAGCTGAACGAAAAACGCCGCGAGCGCGACGGCAACCAGGGCGAGCCTGGCATAGTGAGCGATGCCGGCCATGATCTCTTCTCCGGTCCCGTGTCCTCTGCCGCTTGGTCGCGGCGATGCCGGAGAAGGTTCAAATCGGTTGTTGTTATTGGAAACCGGTGGCACCAGGCCCGGCGCGGGATCAATAGCCGGCCTTGCGATCGACGAGATTGCGCAGGGGCTCGCTCCGGTCGCAGGCATCCATCTGTTCCAGCATAAAGGTCGCCAGATGGTCGGGATCGGAGGCCGCGGCCGCATGCGGGGTGACGAACACGCGCTCGTGCGTCCACAACCGGCTCGTTTCCGGCAGCGGTTCGCTCTCGAACACGTCGAGGCTCGCTTCCTTCAGCACGCCGTCGTCGAGGGCGCGCAGGATGTCGGCGCTGTTTTGCAGAAGCCCGCGCCCGGCATTGATCAGTACGGCCCCGCCGAGCGCGTTGTCGCGCCGCAGCTTCGACAACAGCACGTGGTCGACTATGCCCGTCGTTGCCGGCGTCAGCGGCAAAAGCACGACCAGAATGTCCGTTGCGCCCAGAAAGGCGTCGAGACCCGCCGAGCCGCCATAGACGTCGACGCCCTCCACCGGGGCGCCGCTCCGGCTCCAGCCATTGACGCGGAAGCCGAGCGTAAGCAGCGCCCGGGCAGCCGCGCGACCGAGTTCGCCCATCCCCATAATGCCGACCGAAACCCTGTTCGCCGCCGGCTGCGGCGGCTCGATCCAGGCCTTGCGCCTTTGCTGCGCGCGGTAGAGAAAGCCCTGGCGGTGATGGTCGAGCACGCGCCACACCACGTATTCTGTCATATATTGCGTCAGGTTGTCGGCCACCACGCGCACGATCGGCACGTCCGGCAGATCCGGATCGGCGAACAAATGGTCGACCCCGGCGCCGCCCGAGAAAACCGCCTTGAGATTGGGCAGGCCGACGAGCAGCCCGGGGTGCCGGTTCCACACCACGGCATAGTGGATCGACGTGTCGACCGGACGTTCGCGGTCCAGCACCACCTCGCGGCCCGCCGACAGCCTCTTGCGCCAGTGCTGCGGGTCGAACCCGGCGACGGACAGGAGAACGCGGCCTTTGACGGGAGCTTGCATAGTGTGTGCGGTCTTGCGCCTGAAAACTACTGGCTGACCACGCCCTCCGGCGCGGCGGTGATGTCGAAGGCGGCGGCGAGCAACGCCCGCGTATAGTCCGATTGCGGCGCCCGGAATATCCGCTCGGCCGGTCCGGCCTCCACGATCTTGCCGTTGCGCATCACGATCACCTCGTTGGCGAGCGCGCGCACCACCTTCAGATCGTGGCTGATGAACAGATAGGCCAGGTCGTGGCGTTTCTGCAGGTCGCGCAGCAGGTCGACCACCTGTGCCTGCACGCTCATGTCGAGCGCGGAGGTCGGTTCGTCGAGCATGACGAATTTCGGCTTCAGCACCATGGCGCGTGCGATCGCGATGCGCTGGCGCTGGCCGCCCGAAAATTCGTGCGGATAGCGGAAGCGGGTCTGCGGATCGAGCCCGACCTCGTCCAGAACCGCCACCACGCGCCGGTCGCGTTCGTCCGCCGACAGCGCCTTTTCGTGGATGGCAAGCCCCTCCTCGATGATCTCGGCCACCGACATGCGCGGGCTGAGCGAGCCGAACGGGTCTTGGAACACGATCTGCAGTTCGCGGCGCAGCGGCCGCATCTCCTTGAACGACAGGGCATCGATGGCGCGTTCGCCGAAGCGGATGCCGCCTTGCGAGGCGATCATCCGGCACAGCGCCAGCCCCAGCGTCGTCTTGCCCGAGCCCGATTCCCCGACCACGCCCACGGTCTGCCCGGCACGCAGCGTGATGTCGACGCCGTCGACCGCCTTCACGTGGTCGACGGTACGGCGCATGAAACCCTTCTTGATCGGAAACCAGACCCGGATGGCGTCGCCGGTCATCACCTGTCGGGCGGCCGCGTCGGCCGGGGGCGGCTCGCCCTTCGGCTCGGCGGCCAGAAGGTGCCTTGTATAGTCGTGTTGCGGATTGTCGAAGATCTCTTGCGTCGGCCCGGCTTCGACGATCCTGCCCTTGGTCATCACGCAGACGCGGTCGGCGATGCGTCGCACGATGCCGAGATCGTGGGTGATGAACAGCATCGACATGCCGTTCTTGCGTTTCAGCTCGTCGAGAAGCTCCAGGATCTGCGCCTGCACGGTGACGTCGAGCGCGGTGGTGGGCTCGTCGGCGATCAGCAATTGCGGTTCGTTGGCGAGCGCCATGGCGATCATCACGCGCTGGCGCTGACCGCCGGACAGTTGGTGCGGATAGGCGCCGAGCCGTTTTTCCGGCTCGCGGATTCCGACCTCCTCGAGCAGCGCCAGCGTGCGTGCGCGCGCTGCGGTGTCGCTCATGCCCTGATGCAGTTTCAGCACCTCGCCGACCTGCTGCTCGATACTGTGCAGCGGGTTGAGCGAGGTCATCGGCTCCTGGAAGATCATGGTGATGTCGCGCCCGCGGATCTTGCGCAGCGCCTGTTCCTTCGCGCCGAGCAGGTCCTGGCCGTCGAACAGGATTTCGCCGGACGGATGGCTGGCGGCCGGATAGGGCAGGAGTTTCAGCACCGACAGCGCCGTCACCGACTTTCCCGAGCCGGATTCGCCCACCAGCGCGACCGTCTCGCCGCGGCCGATGTCGAACGACACGTGGTCGACAGCGAGGCTTTGCTTCTCGTCCTGCGAGAAGGCGACGGAAAGATCGCGAACGGAAATAAGGGGCGCGCTCATTTGAACGTTTTCCGGGGGTCGAAGGCATCGCGGGTCGCCTCGCCGATGAAGATCAAGAGCGACAGCATCAGCGAGATCACGACGAAGCCGGTAATGCCGAGCCAGGGCGCGTTGAGGTTCTGCTGGCCCTGTTTGAGGAGTTCCCCCAAAGAAGCCGAACCCGGCGGCAGACCGAAGCCGAGAAAGTCGAGCGAGGTCAGCGTGGTGATCGAGCCGTTGAGGATGAACGGCAGAAAGGTCAGCGTCGCCACCATCGCGTTGGGCAAGAGATGGCGGAACATGATCGTGCGGTTGGGCACGCCGAGCGCGCGGGCGGCGTTGACATATTCGAAATTCCGCGCCCGCAAGAACTCCGCCCGCACCACGCCGACGAAGCCGACCCACGAAAAAAGCAGCATGATCGCCAGCAGGATGAAGAAGCCCGGCGGCAGGACGGCGGCGATGATCAAGATCAGGTAGAGCACCGGGATCGACGACCAGATCTCGATGAAGCGCTGGAACAACAGGTCGGTCCAGCCGCCGAAATAACCTTGTACGGCGCCGGCCGATACGCCGATCACCGCCGAGCACAGCGTCAGCGCCAGGCCGAAAAGCACCGAGATGCGGAAGCCGTAGATCGCCCGCGCCAGCACGTCGCGGGTCTGGTCGTCCGTGCCCAGCCAGTTCCAGTTGCCGAGCGTGCAGCTCGGGTCGTCGGCACCCTGCGGATAGCGCGCGCAGCGCGTCTCGCGGTCGTAGAGCCAGGACGGCTTGGCGGGCGCGGCTTCGGGAATCTCGTTGTTGACCGTGCGGTAGGAATAGCGGATGGGCGGCCAGATCAGCCAGCCATTGGCCTCGATCTCCTCGAAGATCACCGGGTCGCGATAGTCGGTCACTGCCAGGAAGCCGCCGAACTTTTCCTCGGGATAGTCGACAAGCACCGGAAACAGGATCTCGCCCTTATAGGAGGCCAGCACCGGCTTGTCGTTGGCGATGAACTCGGCGAACAGCGACAGGACGAACAGCACCAGGAAAATCCACAACGACCAGTAGCCGCGGCGGTTCGCCTTGAAGTTCTGCCAACGGCGTTGGTTGAGCGGCGACAGCCAGCCACGGCGTGGGGCGGCCTTGGCCGGCGGGGCGTCGGGAGCGGTGACGGCACGCTGCATCACACGTCCCTCCGCTCGAAATCGATGCGCGGATCGATCCAGGTGTAGACCAGGTCCGAAATCAGCCCGACGACGAGGCCGATCAGGGAAAAGATGAACAGATTGGCGAACACCACCGGGTAGTCGCGGTCGAGCACCGAGCGGAAGCCCAGAAGGCCGAGCCCGTCGAGCGAAAAGATGTTCTCGATCAGCAGCGAGCCTGTGAAGAAGGCCGAGATGAAGGCGGCCGGGAAGCCGGCGATGATGATCAGCATCGCGTTGCGGAACACGTGACCGTAAAGCACCTGGCGTTCGGTCAGCCCCTTGGCGCGCGCGGTGACGACATATTGCTTGCGGATTTCGTCGAGGAAGGAGTTCTTGGTCAGCAACGTGTTGGTCGCGAAGGCCGACAGCACCATCGCTGTCAGTGGCAGGGTCAGGTGCCAGAAATAGTCGACGATGCGTTCGGGCCACGACAATTCGTGCCAATTGTCGGAGACCAGGCCGCGCAGCGGGAACCAATCGTAGAACGAGCCGCCGGCGAAAAGCACCATCAGGAGGATGGCGAACAGGAAGCCGGGAATGGCATAGCCCACAATGACGATGCCGCTGGTCCATATGTCGAAGCTGGACCCGTCCTTGACCGCCTTGCGAATGCCGAGTGGAATCGAGATCAGGTAGGAAATCAGCGTGATCCACAGGCCGAGCGAGATCGAAACCGGCATTTTTTCCAGGATCAGGTCCAAGACCGTGATGTCGCGGAAGAAACTCTCGCCGAAATCGAACCGGGCATAGTCCCACAGCATCTTGAAAAAACGCTCGAGCGGCGGTTTGTCGAAGCCGAACTGCACCTCGAGCTGCTTGATGAATTCGGGGTCGAGGCCCTGCGCGCCGCGATATTTGGAATCGCCGGCATCGAAGTCCTGCACGCCCGAATCGCCGCCGCCGCCCGAAATGCGGTCGGCCGCGTCGCCGCCCTGGCCGGTGATGCGCGCGATCACCTGCTCGACCGGTCCGCCTGGCGCGAACTGGATGACGGTAAACGAGATCGCCATGATCCCGAACAGGGTCGGGATCATCAAAAGCAGGCGTCTGAGGATATAGGCTCCCATCAGTCCGCCGCCCCGCAACCCGCCTTCATGTCGGAGCGTCTAGGATTTCCCAATTGCCTCTGCCTTGTCAGGATCGACCCACCACAATGTCTCGACCGGGAAGCCGTAATCGGGTTTCGGCTGCTTGAAACCGAACATGTCCCAAAAGGCGGCCCGGTGATTCGCCGCATGCCAATTTGGAATCCAGTCGTGCCGCGCGCGCAAGACCCGGTCGAGCGCGCGCATGACCACGGTGAAGCTTTCGCGGTCGCCGGCTTCTTCGGCAAGCGCGATCAGCGCATCGACCGCGGGGTCGGCCGTTCCGGCCAGATTGCGCGAGCCGGGCAGCCTGGCCGAGCGCGAATGGAAATAATGCGTCAGCTCGTCGCCCGTCGGCGTGGCGGTGAAGGAGGCGGCGATGCCCAGCATGTCGAAATCGAAATCGAGCTGGCGCGCCTGGTACTGCGTCGCGTCGACCAGGCGGATCGAGGCGTCGATGCCGACCGCCTTCATGTTCTCGACAAAGGGCGAATCGACCCGCACGAAAACCTGGTCGCGCACCAGGATTTCCAGCGCGAGCGTTTCGCCCTTGTCGTTGCGCACCAGCGTGCCGTCGCGCGTCCAGCCGGCTTCCGCCAGCAGCCGCGCCGCGCGGGAAAGCAGTTTTCGGTCGCGCCCCGACCCGTCGGAGACCGGCGGCGTCACCGCCTCGCCGAACGCCGCCTCCGGAATCTGCCCGCGAAACCGTTCCAGGATCATGCGCTCGGCGGGCGAGGGCAGGCCGGTGGCCTTGTAGTCGGAACGCTCGAAGGTCGAGTGCGAGCGTTCATAGGCGCCGTAGAAAAGGTTGCGGCGCGTCCACTCGAAATCGAAGCACAGCCCGACCGCCTCGCGCACGCGGCGGTCGCTAAATCGCTCGCGTCGCTGGTTGAGCGCCCATGCCTGCATCGACGGGCGCAATTCGGATGGAAATTCGCGCTTGACCACCTTGCCGTCCTCGACAGCGGGAAAGTCGTAGCCGGTCGCCCACACCCGCGAGGTGAATTCCTGCCGGTAGGTTACCTCGCCCTTCTTGAAGGCTTCGAACCCGGCCTGGCGCTCCTGATAGAACTCGATGCGGATGCGGCCGAAATGGCCGAGTCCCTTGGCGACCGGCAGCTCGCGCGCCCAGTAATCCTCGACCCGGTCATATTCGATCCAGCGCCCCGGCTCGAACCGGCCGACCTTGTAGGCGCCCGAGCCGAGCGGCGGCCTGAGTTCGGAACTGTCGAACGGATGCGTCTCGTAAAAGGTCCGCGAGACGATCGGAAATACCGATACGCCCAGAATGGTGCGCGCCGACTGGTCGCCGGAAAAACTGATGCGGAAGGTGTGGTCGTCGACCGCGACGGCCTCGCGCATGTGCGTCAGCGGCAACAGTAGGCTCGGATGGCCTTTTTCCTTGAACAGATTGTAGCTGAAGGCGACGTCGTGCGCGGTCAGCGGGCTGCCGTCGTGAAAGCGGGCCTGCGGCCGCAGCGCGAAGGTGAAGCTGTTGCGATCGTCCGAGATCGACACGGTTTCCGCAACCAGCCCGTAGAGCGCGTCGGGCTCGTCGAGCGCACGCGTCATCAACGCGTCGAAACACAGTTCCATGCGCGGCGGCGCGTCGCCGCGCGACACGAAACTGTTCAGCGTGTTGAAGGTCAAAACGTTCTGATTGAACCCCCAGTTCGGCGGCGCGAAATTGAACGTGCCGCCCGCCGGTGCGTCCGGGCTCGCATAGTCGAAATGGGTGAAGTCGGGCGCGTATTTGAGATCGCCGAAGGCCGACAGCCCGTGCAGGCTGCGGCCCGTCGGTGGCGCGGCCAGCGCCGCACCGGGCAAGTGGGCAAGGCCAAGCGCGGCGCCGGCCAGGGCCAGGAAATCGCGGCGGGGCAAGGTGTTTGTCATGGCTGGGCCCGGCTCAGTTCTGGCCGCTCGTTTTTCCGGCAAGGGCCGCCGCCTTCTCCGGATCGATCCACCATGAATCGATATCGGCGCCGATATAGGACGGCTGCTCATCGGGAATGCCGAACTTGTTCCAGTAGGCGAGCCAGAGCACCGAGCGGTGCCACTGCGGCACGACGTAGAAATTCCACAGCAATACCCTGTCGAGCGCATGGGTCGCCGCCACCAGTTCCGCGCGATCCTTGGCGTAGATCACCTTTTCCACCAGCGCGTCCACCACCGGGTCCTTGATGCCGGGAAGGTTGCGCGAGCCGGGCTGGTCGGCCGCCGTCGAGCCCCAGAATTCGCGCTGTTCGTTGCCGGGCGACAGCGACTGGGCGAATTGTCCGGTGAGCGAATCGAATTCGAAGCCGCGCAGCCGGTTGATATATTGCGAGGTATCGACGATCCGCAGCGTGGCGTCGATGCCGAGCTTGCGCAGCGTGGCGATATAGGAACCGGTGATCACCTCGTCGGTCGGGCTGCGGCCCAGAAATTCTATTCTGAACTGCTCTCCGCTCGCCTCGCTGACCAGCTTGCCGCCCTTGATCACCCAGCCCGCCTCGGCAAAAAGCTTGACGGCGCTGCGCAGATGGGTGCGCTCCGCCTGTGGGCTGTCATAGACCGGCAGGGTGAATTCCTCGGTGAAGACTTCCGGCGGCAACTGATCTCGGAATTCTTCGAGAATGGCCAGTTCGCGCCCCTCGGGTAGGCCGGACGAGGCCAGTTCGCCACCTTCGAAATAGCTGTCGGTGCGTGTGTTCTGGCCGTAGAAGAGGTTGCGGTTCATGCTCTCGAAATCGAGCGCGATGGTCAGCGCCTGGCGCACCTTGCGGTCCTGGAATTGCGGCCGCCGCAGATTGAGCACGAAACCCTGCATCGGTTCGTTGCTCGAGGTTGGAAATTCGCGCTTGATGACGTCGCCGGCCTTGAAGGCGGGAAAGTCGTATTCCACCGTCCAGCGTCTTGAGCTGTTTTCCGGTCTGATGTCCTCGAGCCCGCCTTTGGTGAAGGCCTGCCATTCGGCATTCTGATCCTGGATATAGATATATTTGCGCCGGTCGAAATTGTTGCGTCCGACATTCACCGGCAGATCCGCCGCCCAATAATCCTCGACGCGCCGCCACACGATTTCCGCTCCGGGCCGGAAGCTCTCGATCCGGTAGGCGCTCGAGCCGAGCGGCGGTTCCAGCGTCGGTTGGGTGACGTCGCGCTTGTTGCCCTTGGCGTCGACACCGTCCCACCATTGTTTGGGCAGAACCGGCATGTCGCCCAGAATATGCGGCAATTCGCGATTGCCGGTCTGGTCGAAGGAGAATTCGATCTCGCGTTCCGAAAGCGCCTTGGCCTCGGTCACGCTGGAGAAGTAGCGATTGAAATTGGGGCTGTTTTCTTTCAGCACGCCGAAGGTCCACACCACGTCGTCGGCGGTGATCGGTGTGCCGTCGTGCCATTTGGCTTGCGGGTTGAGCCGATAGGTGGCCGACGAATAGTCGTCGGGATATTTGTAGGCTTCAGCGATCAGCGGGTGGCTCGTGCCCGGCTCGTCGGTCGATTGCTGCATCAGCGTGTCCCACAACAGACCGCCGAAAAAATTCAGCCCGGCCGCCGGCGTGCCGCGCACGATGAACGGGTTGAAACTGTCGAACGTGCCGGCCGTAACCGAATTCAGCGTGCCGCCCTTCGGCGCGTCGGGATTGACGTAGTCGTAATGGGGAAATTCGTCGAGATATTTGGAGGTCCCGATCAGCGAGGTCGTGGTATGCCACTGCCCGTCGGCCGCGCGGGCATGTTCGGCCGGCGGCGTCAGCAGCATGGCTCCCAGACACATGCTTGCGAATATCGAAAAACGCCTCATCTCACTCCCTTCGATCTTGCCGGCTCGGCTGGTCCGCCGCGTGCCGCGGTGAAACCGCATCTGCTGTTTCTGGCACAGGCTAACAAAAAAAGCCGGGGCGAACCCGGCTTTTTCGTGGAATTGAGATTACAATTTGGTCATTCGGCGGCCGGCTTTTCGGCCTCCTCGCCAGTGTCCGCGGCGTCGTCGGCGGGAGCGGCCTCTTGCTCGGCAGCCGGTTCCGCGTCGGTCTCTGCGGCCGGCTTTTCGGCTTCCCCGCCGCTTTCGGCAGCGTCATCGGCGGGGGCCGCGTCGGTTTCGGCAGCCGGCTGGTCGCCCGCGGTGGCGTCGTCCGCCTGGGCGGCCTCTTCCTCCGTCGGCACTTCCGGCAATGGCGCCGGGCTGTCCGACAGCGTGTGCAGATAGGCGATCAGGTCGGCGCGCTCGTCCGGCTTCTTGATGCCGGCGAAGCCCATCGCGGTGCCTTTAACCAGGCCTTTCGGCGAGGCCAGGAAATCGTCCAGATGCTGGTAGTCCCACACGACCGTGCCGTCCTGGGCGAACTCCTGCATCGCGCCGGAATAGGAAAAGCCCTCATGCGTGGCGATCGGTCGGTTGACGATGTCCCATAGATTGGGACCAACCTTGTTGGCGCCGCCATTGTCGACCGTGTGGCAGGCCGCGCATTTCTTGTACACGTTCTCGCCCGCGCCCGCATCGGCGGAAGCCAGGCGCACGGCGATCGGCTCGATTTCCGGAACAGCGGGGCCGCCACCGCCGCCTTCCTCTTCGGCCACCTCGATCGCGTAGCCGGCATTCTCCGGCGTGGGGCTGGCAAAGATCGAGTCCGATACGATGCCTATGGTGAACACCACAAAAGCCGCGCCGAGCAGCCCGCCGAGCAGTTTGTTGAGTTCGAATGAATCCATGTGAACCGAGGCTCCTGAAATCCGCGACCGCCTGCCACCGCATGCGGTCCGCACCGGCTGAAACCGGCCAAGTTGCGCGGAACGGGTCTAGGTCTTTTGCTACGGCCTTGCAACACATATAAGACCTATTCCATGTGAGACGTTTTGCCACTTTTCCCGCCCCAGATGTCGATTGTCATTCTCATACCAGCCCGCATGGGCTCCACCCGCCTGCCGGGAAAGCCGCTCGCCGATATTGCCGGCGAGCCGATGATCGCCCATGTCGCGGCGCGGGCGGTTGAAAGCGGGCTCGGCCGCGTTGTCGTGGCCGCCGACAGCGACGAGATCTGCAGCAGCGTGCGCGCTCATGGCCACGAGGCGGTGCTGACCGGCGGCCATCACCAATCGGGATCGGACCGCATATTCGAGGCCCTGCAAACGCTTGATTCGGCAGGCGAGGTCGAAACCGTGATCAATCTTCAGGGCGACCTGCCCACGATCGATCCCGCCGATGTCGCGGCCGTGCTGGAGCCGTTGCGCCGGGCCGAGGTCGATATCGCCACGCTCGGCGTGGAAATCGTCGCGGAAGACGAAAAGACCAATCCCAACGTCGTCAAGATCGTCGGTTCGCCGACGGCGCCGGCGACCCTGCGGGCGCTCTATTTCACCCGCGCCACCGCCCCGTGGGGCACGGGGCCGCTCTACCATCATGTCGGCATCTATGCTTAC
Source organism: Nitratireductor alexandrii (assembly GCF_004000215.1). GTDB lineage: Bacteria > Pseudomonadota > Alphaproteobacteria > Rhizobiales > Rhizobiaceae > Mangrovimarina > Mangrovimarina alexandrii. The sequence continues at coordinate 18,293 of NZ_RBVY01000001.1, forward strand.
CGGCGCGCCGCTCTGGAACGTTTCGTCGCACTTGCCCCCTCGCCGCTGGAGCGGCGCGAGAAACTGGAACAGTTGCGCGCGCTCGAAGCCGGCATGCGCATCGATGCCCGCATCGTCGACGCCGTGCCGCTCGGCGTCGACACCCCCGCCGATCTCGAACGCGCCCGGGCGGCGCTCGCTACCCGAGGAAACTGACCGCATGTCGTCCAAGACCAACAAGATCGCCTTTCAGGGCGAGCCGGGTGCGAATTCCGACACCGCCTGCCGCAACATGTTTCCCGAGATGGAGGTGTTGCCCTGCGCGACGTTCGAGGACGCCTTCAACGCGGTCGAGACCGGTAAGGCCGACCTGGCGATGATCCCGATCGAAAACACCATCGCCGGCCGCGTCGCCGACATTCACTATCTGCTGCCGGAATCGCGGCTGCATATTGTCGGCGAGTATTTTTTGCCGATTCATTTCCAGCTGATGACGCTGCCTTCGGCCGACATCGACGACATCAAGGCCGTCTACAGCCATATTCACGCGCTGGGCCAGTGCCGCAAGGTGATCCGCCGCCACCGGTGGAAATCCGTGGTCGCCGGCGACACCGCCGGCGCGGCGCGGCTCGTCGCCGAGGAGGGCGATCCTACCTGTGCCGCGCTGGCGCCCAGGTTGGCAGCCGAGCTTTACGGGCTCAAGGTCGTCGCCGAGAACGTCGAGGACACAGACAGCAACGTGACGCGTTTCGTCGTGCTGTCGAAGACCAAGCGCTGGGCCGAGCGCACAAGGCCCGACACCACGATGATGACCACCTTCATCTTCCGCGTGCGCAACCTGCCAGCCTCGCTCTACAAGGCGATGGGCGGGTTTGCCACCAACGGCGTCAACATGACCAAGCTGGAGAGCTACCAGCTCGGCGGCAAGTTCTTTTCGACGCTGTTTTACGCCGATGTCGAGGGCCACCCCGACGACCGCAATGTGGCACTGGCGCTTGAGGAGCTGCAGTTCTTCTCGCGCGAGGTGCGCATTCTCGGCGTCTACGAGGCCCATCCCTTCCGCGCCACCCAGAGCGAGGACGACTGAAGCTGGCGGCGGCCGGCGCAAGTCGTTATGCCGCTGCCTATCGGCGCCCGCTGCGCGGGTGGGCTTTACCCGTCGGCATCCACCCAGGCGCTGATCAGGTGGTGCGCGATCGCCATTTTCGGCGGCACCAGCACGCCGCCGGGATGCGTGCCGGCCACGATCTGGCGGGTTTCGGCGCGGCTGAACCAGCGGCAGTCCTCCAGCTCGGTCGTGTCGGCATCGATCGCCTCGGTTATCGCCTCGCCATAGCAGCCGATCATCAGCGAATGCGGGAACGGCCAGGGTTGGCTGGCGTGATAGACGACGCGGCCGATCCGGATGCCCGCCTCCTCGAAGGTTTCGCGGCGCACCGCGTTTTCGATCGTCTCTCCGGGCTCCACGAAGCCGGCCAGGCATGAATACATGCCCGGCATGAAATGCGGGCTGCGGCCCAGCAGGCAGGCGTCGCGCGTCACCGCGAGCATGATGACGACCGGGTCGGTGCGCGGAAAATGTTGCGCCCCGCAGGACGGGCAGGTTCGCTTGAAGCCGCCGTCGCGCATTTGCGAGCCCGCGCCGCAGCGGCTGCAGAAACGATGGGTGTGGTGCCAGGCCAGCATCGCCGCGCCCTGCGCCAGCGCGCCGAGCGCGGCCGGGTCGAGCAGGCCCTGCATATAGATCGAGCGATAGTCGATCGCCTTGACCGTATCGGGAAGATCGTCGACCTCGCGGCCGGCCGGCGCCGCCATCACCGGCCCGTTCGCGTCCCATCCAAGCAGGACCGCATCGGCGAGCTTGGCGTCGAGCGCGCGCGCCTCGTCGGCGCCGTACCAGGCCGAAAAGCTTTCGCCGGCCTTTTTAAGATGCATGCGTCCCCCGCCCATCACCATCACGCGGCAGGCGGGATCGGCAAGCGCGGTCTCGACATCGTCGTCCCTGCGGTTTTCCGACTGCCGGTCGATCGCGTTGCCGGCGAAGCCGACAAACTGGCTCGCCTCGCGTTCGGGCGCGTCGAACAAGTGAAATCCCATCAGGTCAGCTTTCATTTCTGGGGTATAGGGCCGTTACAGCCTTTGCCGGATACACTCCACGAACTGGTGCAAATCCTCGCGGCGATAGGGTTCGCGCAAGCCATGCCCCCAGACCGGGCCGGGCCAGTTCGGGTCGCCTTCCGAGCGTGCGACGATGTGGACGTGGAGCTGCCGCACCACATTGCCGAGCGCGGCGACGTTGACCTTGGTGCATCCGGTTTGCTCCTTCAGCGCCTGACCGACCAGGTTGATCTCGAAAGTGAGCATGGTCAGGTCGAGCGGCGTCAGCTCGAACAGCTCTTCGACGCCGGTGCGGTGCGGCACCAGAACGAGCCACGGCCAGCGGCGGTCGTTCATGACGCGCAACTCGCACAGCCCGAGCCAGATCAGCGGCTCGCTCTCCGCATTCAGCCGCCGGTCCAGGATGAAACCGTGTTCTTGCCCCCGCATCATGGGCGTTTCCCCGATCTGGTTGTCCGAAGGCTAGAACCGTTCATCGTCAAATGGAAGCGGTTTGATGGGCAGGTTTTTTGGCTCCGGCCGGTGAAAAACCGCGTTGGGAAAGGCAAGGCGGCGGGGGATCGCCATCGTTTGCGCGCATTGCGCGCGCGTCCGTGGGTCCCGCGCGTCATCGTGCGTTGCCATGTTGCGGCCCCTTGCATTTGCCCGCGCAATTGACGATATGGGGCGTGGGAGGTTGGTGGTGGACGAGCCACTCGCCAACCGGGTCAGGTCCGGAAGGAAGCAGCCCTAACGAGCCACGGCACGGGTCATCGTGCCAGCCTCCCACCTCACCGTTGCGCTCCAGGGCCAATCGACATTTCGAGTTCGGGCGCGGCGCGGCATTGACGCCGCCAACCCGCCGCGCGAGATTTGAGCGGACCGGGCGTCCATGATCCGGGCAGTCAGACGGAGCGACATCGAGCCATGAGCGAGGCCGGCGCAGGCGACAGCAGGGAGCGTGCCTATCGCGTGCTCGCCCGGAAGTACCGGCCGCATGATTTTCAGGATCTGATCGGCCAGGAGCCGATGGTGCGCACGCTGACCAACGCATTCGCCAGCGGGCGCATCGCCCAGGCCTGGATGCTGACGGGGGTGCGCGGGGTCGGCAAGACCACGACGGCGCGCATTCTGGCCCGCGCCCTCAATTATAAGACCGAGGCGACCGACCGGCCCTCGATCGACCTCGCCCAACCCGGCGAGCACTGCCAGGCGATCATGGAAGGCCGGCATGTCGACGTCATCGAGATGGACGCCGCCTCGCATACCGGCATCGACGATATCCGCGAAATCATCGAGCAGGTCCGCTACGCCCCCGTGTCGGCGCGTTACAAGGTCTATATCATCGACGAGGTCCACATGCTGTCGACGCAGGCCTTCAACGGCCTGCTCAAGACGCTCGAGGAGCCGCCGCCGCATGTGAAGTTTATCTTCGCCACCACCGAGATCCGCAAGGTGCCGATCACGGTCCTGTCGCGCTGCCAGCGTTTCGATCTGCGCCGCATCGACGCGGGCGTGCTGGTGGAGCATCTGCGCGGGATCGCCGCCAAGGAGGAGATCGCCGTCGAGGACGAGGCGCTGGCGATGATCACCCGTGCAGCCGAGGGCTCCGCGCGCGATGCGCTGTCGATCTTCGACCAGGCGATCGCCCACAGCGCCGGCGCGGTGACGGCGGCGACGGTGCGCGACATGTTGGGCCTGGCCGACCGCGCCCGCGTCATCGACCTGTTCGAACGGCTTATGCAGGGCGACATCGCCGCGGCGCTGGCCGAGTTCCGCGCCCAGTACGACGCCGGCGCCGATCCGGCCGCCGTGTTGACCGACCTTGCCGAGTTCACCCATCTCGTCACCCGGTTGCGTTTCGTTCCCGAGGCCGCCGACGACGCCGCCCTGACCGAGGACGAGCGCGTGCGCGGGCCGAAATTGGCCTCGGATCTGTCGGTGCGGATATTGTCCAGGGCCTGGCAGATGCTCCTGAAGGGCATTCCCGAGGTGCAGGCCTCCAGCCGCCCGGTCAGCGCCGGCGAAATGGTGCTGATCCGCATGGCGCATGCCGCCGATTTGCCGACGCTTGACGAGGTGCTCAAGCGCGCCGACGACGGCGCCGAGCCCGCACCGGCCGGCGGACCCGCCCGCCGCACGTCCGCGCCGGGGCCGGGCGCCGGCGCGCGCGCGGTGTCCGCGCCCGTTGCGCTCGCCTCGGGCAATGGCGGCGGCGGCGCGACCATGCGGCTGGCTGCGACGACGCCGGAAGCGGCAATTCAGCCGCACCAAAGCCATCCCGCACCGGCCGAGACCGCGCAGCCCGAGCCGCGCATCGCCTCGCTGGCCGACATCGCCGCGCTGGCCGACAGCAATCGCGACCTGGCCTTCAAGGTGCTGGTCAAACGTTGCGTGCGGCCTGTCAGGATCGAGCCGGGCCGGCTCGAGGTCAGCCTGACCGACGACGCGCCGAAGACGTTGCTGGGCGACATCACCTCTCGCCTGCAGCAATGGACCGGCCGGCGCTGGATCGTGTCCTTGTCGCGCGAACGCGGCGACGACACGATGGCCGAGAAGGAGGCCAGCCGGCGCGAAAGCGCCATTCTCGATGCGCGCGCAGACCCCGAGGTCGCGGCGATCCTGGCCCGTTTTCCCGGCGCCCGCATCATCGACGTGCGCATCCCCGATGCGGTCGCGGCGGACGAACCCATGGTCGAACCGGCGCCGGACGCCGACGAAGACGACAGCTGAACACGAGGACAGTGCAATGAAGGATCTGATGGGCCTGATGGGCAAGGCCAAGGAAATGCAGGCCAAGTTCGAGGCCATGCAGCAGGAGATCGCCGAGCTCGAGGCATCCGGGCAGTCGGGTGGCGGCTTGGTCAACGTCACGCTTTCTGGCAAGGGCGAGATGAAGCAGCTCAAGATCGACCCGTCCCTGTTCAAGGAGGACGATGTCGAGATTCTGGAAGACCTGATCCTGGCCGCGCACAATGACGCCAAGGCCAAGGCCGAGGCGTTGATGCAGGAAAAGACCAAGGAACTGACCGCCGGCCTGCCGATCCCGCCCGGTTTCAAGCTGCCGTTCTAGATCGGCGCCCGGCCGGGCACGGGGTGGCTTGGTCGTCCTTGCCCGATCCGCCCTGGTATCCGCCCGCGCTGGCCCCCATATCCGTGCCATGATCCCGATTTCCGTTCTCGACCTGGCGCCCGTCGCCGAAGGCAGCGACGTCGCCCGGTCGCTGGCCAACACGCTCGATCTGGCGCGCCATGCCGAGGGCTGGGGCTACCGTCGCTACTGGCTGGCCGAGCACCACAACATGCCCGGCATCGCCAGCGCCGCCACGGCGGTGGTGGTCGGCCAGGTCGCGGCGGCGACCTCCACCATCCGCGTCGGCGCCGGCGGCATCATGCTGCCCAACCACGCGCCGTTGATGGTCGCGGAAGCCTTCGGCACGTTGGCGGCCCTTTACCCGGGTCGCATCGATCTCGGCCTCGGCCGCGCGCCGGGCACCGACATGGCGACCGCCCATGCGCTGCGTCGCGGGCTGAACGCCGATCCCAACGCCTTCCCGCAGGACGTGGTCGAGTTGATCGACTGGTTCCGCCCGCCGCAGCCGGGCCAGCGCGTGCAGGCGGTGCCGGGCGCCGGTCTGGAGGTGCCGATCTGGATATTGGGCTCGAGCCTGTTCGGCGCCCAGCTCGCCGCCGCGCTCGGCCTGCCCTACGCCTTCGCCTCGCATTTCGCGCCGGCCGAGATGGAAAACGCCGTGCGGATCTATCGCGAACGCTTCAAGCCGTCCGAACAGCTCGCAAAACCCTATGTCATGCTGGGCATGAGCGTGTTCGCCGCCGAGACCGACGCGGCGGCGCTGCTTTTGTTTTCCTCGCAGCAACAGGCTTTCGTCAATCTGCGCTCCGGCCGGGCCGGCAAGCTGCCGCCGCCGGTCGAAAATTACCAAGACACGCTCGATCCGTCCGCCAGGGCGATGCTCGCCCAGGCGCTCTCCTGCGCGGTGGTGGGATCGCCGGAGACGGTCAAGGCCGGCATCGCCGATTTCACGCGCCGCACCGGCGCCGACGAGCTGATCGTCACCGGCCAGATCTTCGATCATGCCGCCCGGCTGCGCTCCTTCGAGATCCTGGCCGATTGCCATCGCGCCCTGGCGCGGGCCGCCTGAGGAATGCGCGGCGCGACGTCACGGAGGGGACGGTGACGGCCGGCATTCCGGAGGACCGCGGGCTCGATCTCGACGCCTATTTCCGCCGTATCTCCTATCATGGCGAGCGCGCGGCGACGTTGGCGGTGCTGCGGCAGCTTCATTGTCTGCATCCCCAGGCGATCGCTTTCGAAAATCTCGATCCGCTGCTCGGCCGGCCGGTGAAGCTGGATCTGGCTTCTGTGCAGGACAAGCTCGTCCGCTCGAGGCGCGGCGGTTATTGTTTCGAGCACAACCTTCTGTTCTGGCGGGTGCTTTCCGCGCTCGGCTTTCAGGTGACGGGGCTCGCCGCCCGGGTGATGTGGGGCCAGCCGGACGAAACCGCGATCCCGCGCGCGCATATGCTTTTGCGCATCGCGCTCGACGGCGAGACCTGGCTTGCCGATGTCGGCTTCGGCCGTATGACCCTGACCGCGCCGTTGCGCCTTGCCGCGGGCGTGGTCCAGTCGACCCCGCACGAGGACTACCGCATCGTCGATGGTGGCGATCATTTCCGCCTGCAGGCCGCGGTCGACGGCGACTGGCGTCCCGTCTACCATTTCGACCTGCAGCGGCAGCAGCCGATCGACTACCGGGTCACCAGCTATTATATGGCGACCCATCCCCAATCGCATTTCACCTGGACGATCATGGCGGCCCGGCCGACGCGCGACGGGCGTTTTACCCTGTCGAACGACCGCCTGACCTTCCGCGGGCACGACGGCGCCGTCCGCCAGCGCCGGCTGGAATCGATTGACGATTTCGTCGAAACGTTCCGAACCGATTTCGGCGTCGAAGTCCCCGACCGGGCCGGTTTTGCCGCGCGCGTCAAGGCAACCGGCATCCTGAAAGACGCTTAGGGCGTTTCCAGGCGAAGCGGACAGCGGTTCGCCGCTCAAAAAAGCGTCGAAATAGTAAGGTGGAGTCGGTCTGCGGTTCCGTAACAGGCAGAACGGCCCTGGCTCAGCGCAGCGCCCGCACCAGCCCGGCATCGGGAAAGCAGGTCGGCGCGCGGCCGTTTTTCGTCTGCCAGGCCCCGATCGAGCGGCGCGTCTTGAAACCGGCCAGCCCGTCGGCGCCGCCGACATCGTGGCCGAGCCGTTCCAGCCCGCTCTGCATCGCGGCGATGTCAGCCCGGTTCAGCCGGTCGATCGCCGTCCAGCCGCCGGCAAAGCGGCGGTCGCCATAGGCGATGCGGTCGCCGGCATGGCCGACGAATAGCGCGTAGACGTCGCTCTCATTATACTGTTTCAGCACGTAGAAATTGGGCGTGACGATGAAGGCGGGGCCGAAGCGGCCGGCCGGCATCATCAGATAGCCCTCGCCGTCGCGTTCGTGCGCGGGAAACGGCTTGCCACCGACGCGCTTGATGCCCATCGCCGCCCAGTCGGCGATCCGCCGGCCGCGGTCCGGTCCTTCGAGCGCGCAGGACACGTCCCGCGGCACCGTCACCTCGAACCCCCAGTCGCGCCCCCGCACCCATCCGTGCGCGTCGAGATAGCGCGCGATCGAGGCCAGCGTATCGGGCTCGGAATTCCAGATATCGGCGCGCCCGTCGCCGTCGCCGTCGGCGGCGAATTTCAGATAGGAGCTCGGCAGGAATTGCGGCTGGCCGAGCGCGCCGGCCCAGGACGATTTCATGCTGCGCGGGTTGATCTGGTTGCGGTCGGCCAGAACGAGCGCGGCCAGCACCTCGGTGCGGAACATCTCCTTGCGCGTCGACAGGAACGCCTTGGTGGCCAGAACCTGGAACGCGTCGTGCGGGATCTTTGCCCGGCCGAAGCCGGATTCGCGGCCCCAGATCGCGAGAATGATTCCGGCCGGCACGCCGTGGCGCTTTTCGATCGCCGCGAGCGTGCCGCGATGCCGCTTGAGCCGTGCCCGCCCGCCGGCGGTGACGCCGCGCACGGTGTTTTCGTTGAAATAGGCGGCCGGCGAGCGGAATTCGGCCTGATGCTGCGCCACAGGCGCCTTCTTGCCGGGCAGGACGAGATCGGGCAGGTCGAGATTGGGCGAGACGCCGGCAAAGGCGGCCTCGAAGGTGGCGCGCGACACGCCGTTGGCCTTGGCGGTCGGCCACAGATCGGCGTCGAGCCAGGCGCGGAACTGTTTTTCGACCGAGGACGCGCCCGCCGGCACTGTCGCCAGAAGCAGCGCGGCGGCGAGGATGGCAAGGCGGCGCAGGCGTGTCATGTCGGTTTCCTGGGCAAACAATGCGTCAAAATGTGGTTCTCGACTTCAGCGCCGCCGCGAGCGTTCCCTCGTCGAGATAGTCGAGCTCGCCGCCGACCGGCACGCCGTGGGCAAGCCGCGTCACCTTGACCCCGAGCCCGTCCAGCTGGTCGGTGATGTAGTGCGCGGTCGTCTGGCCTTCCACCGTGGCGTTGACGGCCAGGATCAGTTCGCCGATCTCGCCGCCCGCGACGCGGTCCACCAGCGCCTTGATATTGAGATCCTCGGGGCCGACGCCGTCGAGCGGCGACAGCGTGCCGCCGAGCACATGGTAGCGCGCGTTGATCGCGCCGGCGCGCTCCAGTGCCCAAAGATCGGCGACGTCCTCGACCACGATCAGCGTTGCCGGGTCGCGGCGCGCGTCGGTGCACACCGTGCACGGGTCGCTGGTATCGACATTGCCGCAGGTCGAACAGATGCGCACCGTGTCGACCGCCTCTGCCATGGCCGCCGCCAGCGGCTCCAGAAGCTGCTCCTTCTTCTTGATCAGGTGAAGGGCGGCGCGCCGCGCCGAGCGCGGGCCGAGGCCGGGCACCTTGGCCAGCAACTGGATCAGGCGTTCGATTTCGGGGCCGGCGATTCGCTTCGACATGGCGCATGTCTACGTGCAATCCGGCCGCGATTGAAGCGCCGAGCGCGGCAAAAGCGTTCAATCGTCGCCGTCGACCACGCGCAGCCGCAGCGAGCCGGTCTTGGATTCGGCCATCTTGGGCGGGCTGCTGCCGTCGGCCTCCGCCGCCCCGCCGTCGCCCGCGCCCAGTTCCAGCGCCTCGATCTTCTCGCCGCGCCTGGTCACCTTCTCCGTCGAGGTCAGAATCAGGTCGAGATCGCGATTGGCTTGTGAGAAATGCGTCTGCAGTTTGCGCACCCGTTCGTCGAGCCGCCCCACATCCAGCATCAGCCGCGCCACCTCGCCCTGGATCAGATGCGCCTGCTCGCGCATGCGCGCATCCTTCAGCACTGCCTGGATGACCTGGATCGACAGCATCAGCAGCGACGGCGACACGATCACGATGCGAGCGCGGTGGGCGCGCTGCACCAGCGCCTCGAAATTTTCGTGGATCTCGGCGAAGATCGATTCCGACGGCACGAACATGAAGGCCGTGTCCTGGGTCTCGCCCTGGATCAGATAGCGTTCGGAAATCGCCTTGATATGCACGTCGATGTCGCGGCGGAAGGCTTGCGCGGCCTGTTTTTCGGCCTCCGGGCTTTCGGTTTCTCCGGCCGCGCGGATCGCATTCCACGATTCCAGCGGGAATTTGGCGTCGATCACCAGCGACGGCGCGCCGTTCGGCATCTTGACCAGACAGTCCGGCCGGTTGCCGTTCGACAGCGTCGCCTGGAATTCATAGGCGCCCGACGGCAGTCCGTCGGCCACGATCGCCTCCATGCGCGACTGGCCGAACGCGCCGCGCGTCTGCTTGTTGGCCAGGATCTGCTGCAATTGCACGACCTGGCCGGCTAGAGACTGGATATTGCCCTGGGCGGTGTCGATCACGGCCAGCCGCTCCTGCAGCTTGGCCAGGCTTTCGTGCGTGGCGCGGGCCTGCTGGCTCATCGACTGGCCGAGCCGGCCGGTCATCGTGTCGAGCCGTTCGGAGATCGCCTTGTTGAGTTCGCCCTGCCTGGACCCGAACACCTCGGCGATGGTCGCCATCCGGCCCTGCATTTCCGATTGCGCGCGCGTGATCTCGGCCATGCGCGCCTCCGCCTCGCGGGCTGCCGCGGCCGCGTCCGCCGCAGCTCTTGCACGCGTGCGCGCCGCACGCATCAGCGTCGCGACAAGCAGGACGATCAGGACCAGGATCAATCCCGCGCCGGCCAGCAGCGCGTGCGCGACGGTCAACGTGGCCTCGCCGAACAGAAACAGTGGCTGGGACAGGAGCGGCGTGATCGGGTCCATCCCGCCATCCTAGTCGATTCGTTTGCGTCGCATAAGATCAAAACAGGAACATTGGCTAAGATGGAGTTGACGCTCACACGACCACCGATTACCTGAAGACCATGTCGATCAAGCCACTCGTTTTCCTGCCCGATCCCGTCCTGCGCCAGGTTTCCAAGCCCGTGGAGCGGGTGGACGAGACTGTCCGGGCGCTTGCCGACGACATGCTGGAGACGATGTACGAGGCGCCGGGCATCGGCCTGGCGGCGATCCAGGTCGGCGAGCCGCTGCGCCTGCTTGTCATCGATCTGTCCAAGGAGGACGAGCCGCGCGCACCGCAGATCTTCATCAATCCCGAAATCGTCGCCTCGGTCGACGAGCGCTCGGTCTACGAGGAAGGCTGTTTGTCGATTCCCGACTATTACGCCGAGGTCGAGCGGCCGGCTGCGGTGACCGTGGACTATGTCGACATCGACGGCAACAAGCGTCAGGTCGATGCTGACGGGCTGCTTGCGACCTGTCTTCAACACGAGATCGACCATCTCAACGGCGTTCTGTTCATCGACCATCTGTCCAGGCTGAAGCGCGACATGGTGGTCAAGAAGTTCAAAAAGATCGCTCGGGACAAGCCGCCGTCGCGGATGGCGGGGTAGGGCAGCTTGATCTTGCCGCGCCAACCCGTTTGAAGCGGGGTGGTGCGCGCGTCCCTTGGTCCTGCAACGGGTAGTCCGACATGCCGCTTCGTCTCGTTTTCATGGGCACGCCCGATTTTTCCGTGCCGACGCTGCGCGCGGTTGCCGCGGCCGGCCACGACATTGCGGCCGTCTACACCCAGCCGCCGCGCAAGGCCGGACGTCGCGGGCTGGAGGTGACCCGGTCGCCGGTGCACCGCGCCGCCGAGGAGCTCGGCCTTCAGGTGCGCACGCCGGTCTCGCTCAAGGGCGCCGACGAGCAGGCTTCCTTTCGCGACCTGGCCGCCGACGCCGCCGTCGTGGTGGCTTACGGCCTGCTGCTGCCGAAACCGATCCTCGACGGCACCCGGCTCGGCTGCTTCAACGGCCACGCCTCCGCCCTGCCGCGCTGGCGCGGCGCGGCGCCGATCCAGCGCGCGATCATGGCCGGCGACAGCGAGACCGCGATGATGGTGATGAAGATGGAAGAGGGGCTCGATACCGGTCCCGTCGCTTTGCAAAGGCAAGTCGAGATTGGCCCGGACATGACGGCCGGCGAACTGCACGACGTTCTGGCGCGGGAATCCGCCACGCTGATGGTGGAGGCCTTGGCCGCGCTCGAGGCCGGCCGGCTTGCCCTGACGCCGCAGCTGGCTGAAGGCGTCACCTATGCCAAAAAGATCGACAAGGGCGAAACCCGTATCGACTGGACGCGGTCGGCGGCCGAGATCCACAATCACATTCGCGGCCTGTCGCCGTTTCCGGGTGCCTGGTGCGAGGCGCCCCTGGCCGACAGGCCCGAGCGGCTGAAGATCCTGCGTGCGACCCCGACGGAAGGGGACGGCGCGCCCGGCACCGTGCTCGACGACGCGCTGACGATTGCCTGCGGAACGGGCGCGGTGCGGCTGGTCGAGCTGCAGCGCGCCGGCGGCAAACCGATGACCGCCGAGACCTTTCTGCGCGGCGCAGCGCTGCGCCGGGGAGATACGGTGTCATGACCGAAACGGGCATCAGGAAGGCGGTTGCGGCCGATCGCGCGGCGATCTTTTCGGTCGAGGAGGCAGCCTTCGCCCGCAAGGACGAGGCCGAACTGGTCGAGGCGATCCGCCGCGACGGCGATGCGGTTCTCGAGTTGGTCGCCGAACGGGACCGGGTGCTCGTCGGCCACGTCCTGTTCTCGCGGCTCTGCGTGGAGACGGCCGGTTCCCGCTTCGCGGCCGTCGCGCTGGCGCCGGTGGCGGTCGCGCCGGGTTTGCAGGGCCGGGGTATCGGCACGGCGCTGATCCGCGATGGCCATAGACGCCTGCGCGCGGCCGGCGAACGGCTTTCCGTCGTTCTCGGCGATCCGGCCTATTACGGCCGCTTTGGGTATACGCACCGGCGCGCGGCCGGTTTCGACAGCCTGTTTCAGGGCGATGCGCTCCAGGCGCTTGCCTGGGACGCTGCGCCCGAGACCGGCCGTCTCGTCTATCCGCGCGCCTTCGGCGTCGGTTGAGCGCCATGCCACGCTACCGGCTCGACATCGAATATGACGGCACCGCCTATGCCGGCTGGCAGCGCCAGGCCGACCAGCCCTCCGTGCAGGGCGCGATCGAGGCGGCGCTGTTCGCCTTTTGCCGCGAACGGGTGACGCTCGGCGGCGCCGGCCGCACCGATGCCGGCGTGCACGCTACCGGGCAGGTCGCGCATTGCGACCTCGAACGGGACTGGCCGGCCGACACCGTGCGCGACGCCGTCAACGCCCATCTCCAGATGGCCGGCGAGACGGTGGCCGTGCTGGCCGCCGCCCGGGTCGGTCCGGATTTCGATTCGCGCTTTTCCGCCACCGGCCGGCATTATCTCTACCGCATCGTCAATCGCCATCCGCCGCTGACCCTGGAACGAAACTTCGCCTGGCACGTGAAGAAGGAACTCGACGTCGACGCCATGCACCGGGCCGCGCAGCGGCTGGTCGGCCATCACGATTTCACCACTTTTCGCTCCGTGCGCTGCCAGTCGAAAAGCCCGCAAAAGACGCTCGACCGTCTCGACGTGACGCGCATCGGCCCGCTGATCGAGATCCGCGCCTCGGCGCGCTCCTTCCTGCACAATCAGGTCCGCTCCATGGCCGGCACGCTCAAGCGGGTCGGCGATGGCGGCTGGAGCGCCGACGATGTCAGCGCCGCGCTTGCCGCGCGCGACCGCACCGCCTGCGGACCGGTGGCGCCGCCGGGCGGACTGTGCCTGATCAAGGTCGATTATTGAACGACGCGCCGCGCCCCGGCGATCAGGCCGGCGGCAGCGCGTCGAGCCCGAACAGCGCCTGCAGCGTCAAAAGCACGCCGATCGACAGCGCCAGCATCAGCGCGAACACCGCGCTTGCCAGGCCGGCGCCGCGGTCGATCACCGCGTTGGTCAGCCGCCACGACAAGGCCATCGTCACCAGGAAGGCGGCGAGCGACAGCAGCGCGGCCAGCTCGTCGGCGCCCGGCGCCAGCAGGCGCACCAGCGTTGCCGGCAGCATCAGCCAGATCAGCAGCGCAGAGCCCCAATTGCTGGCCACCACGTAAGGCACGAAACGGTCGCCGACCCCGAGGGGTTTGGCCACCAAGGCCAGGACGATTAGCGGCAGCACCCAGGTTGCCAGATCGATCACGCCAAGCAGGAACACGATCCCGAAACGCCCGCTTGCGCCGACCGCGAAATCGCCGGCGAAGCTCGCCCAGCCGACGGTCAGGGCGGGAACCGCTACCACGATGGCATAGAACGAGTTCCAGAAGCCGTCCGCCGACAGGTCGAACAGACGAACCGCTTCCGGCTTGCCCATCATCAGCCGCCAGGCGCCGGTCATGTAGGTCTGGATATCCTGGGCTGACGGCATCGGCGGACTACTCGAACCACAGCGCCAGTAGGCGCTGATAGATCTGCGTCAGCGTCTCCAGGTCGGCCAGCGCCACGTGTTCGTCGACCATGTGCATGGTCTGGCCGACCAGCCCGAATTCGACCACCGGGCAATAATCCTTGATGAAGCGGGCATCCGACGTGCCGCCGGTGGTCGACAGTTCCGGTTGGCGCCCGGTCACGTCGCTGACCGCTCTGCGCATCAACGCGATCAGCTTGTCATCGTGGGTCACGAACACCGGGCTCGGCCGGTCGCGCCAGTCGAGTTCGAACGACACGGGCTCCGGCCGGCCGGGTCGCAGCCGCGTGAGCTGCGCCGCCCGGTCGAGCCGGTCGTGGATTTCCGCCTGCAGGCTTTCCGCCGTCCACCGGTCGTTGAAGCGCACGTTGAAGCTGGCCGTGGCCGAAGCGGGAATGACGTTGACGGCCGGATTGCCGACGTCGACGCTGGTCACCTCCAGATTGGTCGGCTGGAAATTCTCGGTGCCCTCGTCATAGGCCGGATGCATCAGCGCGTCGATCAGCATGGTGAGCCCGCGCACCGGATTGTCGGCCAGGTGCGGATAGGCGGCATGGCCCTGCCGGCCGGCGACGCGCAGCGTGCCCGACAGCGAGCCGCGCCGGCCGATCTTGATCATGTCGCCGAGTTGTTCGGGATTGGTCGGTTCGCCGACCACGGCGGCGTCCCAGCGCTCGCCTTTGGCTGCCGCCCATTCCAGCAGCCTTTGCGTGCCGTTGACGGCCGGGCCTTCCTCGTCGCCGGTGATCAGCAGCGAGATCGAGCCCGCCGGCGCGCCGTGCTCGCCAATATGGCGGGCGACCGCCGCCACGAAACAGGCAATGCCGCCTTTCATGTCGACCGCGCCGCGGCCGAACATGGCGCCGTTGGCGACGGTGGCGGCGAAGGGGGGATGCGTCCAGGCCGCCTCGTCGCCGACCGGCACGACGTCGGTGTGCCCGGCAAAACACAGATGCGGCCCGGCGCCGGAAAGCCTGGCGTAGAGATTTTCCACGTCCGGCGTGCCCACCTCGCTGAACACCGGCCGTTCGACGGCAAAGCCGAGCGGGTCCAGCATGGCCTCCAGCGCCGACAGCGCGCCGGCTTCGGCCGGTGTGACCGAGGGACAGCGGATCAGGGTGGCCAGATTGGCGGCGGGATCGACGGGCAGTGACATGAGGCGGATGGATAGTCGAAAGGGCGGCCCCTGTCACGCCGCGAAACGGCATCGACATTTGGGCCAGATGTCACCCGCAAAACCGGCCGGCCGCTTGACGCGGCCGCTGCAATGGCTGTGATGGCGGGGAGAGCGGAGGACGGGATGCGCTTTGGCGACGAAACCAGGATCGCGGTCGCCGGCGCCGGCAGCATCGGCTGTTATGCCGGTGCCTGCCTGGCGCTTGGCGGGCGCCGGGTGGCGCTGCTGGCAAGGTCGCGCGTCGTCGATGCCGTCACCGGGGCCGGTCTTGCGGTCCGCGACCTCGACGGTACGCAGCGTCATTTGCCTGCCGGTCGTGTCCAGGCCGGTGCAGACCCCGCAGCCGTGCTGGTTGACGCCGACATCGTGCTTGTCACCGTCAAGAGCGGCGCGACGCGGGAGATGGCCGGGCTGATCGCGCGCCATGCCAGGCCGGGCACGGTGGTGGTCAGCCTGCAGAACGGCGTCGCCAACCCCGCCGCGCTGCGGACCGGGCTGGGCGCGCGCCATCCGGTCGTGGCCGGCATGGTGCCGTTTAATGTGGTTGCCGCGATGCCGGCCGATGGCGCGCCGGTCTTTCACCGCGCGACGGAAGGCACGACCCTGGTCGACCCCGTGCCCGAAGGGCTCGCCGCTTTCCTCGATGTCGCCGGTTTTCCCGTTTCGGCCGCCGCCGACATGGACGCCGTGCTGTGGGGCAAGCTGCTGCTCAATCTCAACAACGCCCTCAACGCCCTGTCGGGCCTGCCGCTGGCCGACGAACTCGCCGACCGGCGCTGGCGGCGTGTGCTGGCCGTCCAGATCGCCGAGGCGCTTGGCGCGATGAAGGCGGCCGGTATCAGGCCGGCGCGCATCGGGCGCTTGCGGCCCGACCTGCTGCCGGCGGTGCTGCGTCTGCCCGATCCGCTGTTTCGCCGTCTCGCCCGACGCATGCTCGCCGTCGATCCCGCCGCGCGTTCCTCCATGTGGGAGGATCTGGAACGGGGCCGGCCGACGGAGATCGACCAGTTTCAGGGCGCCGTGATCGCGCTGGCAGAACGCCATGGCCGTGCCGCGCCCGCCAACCGCGCCGTACTGGCCGCGATCCGGCGCGCCGAGCGGGCCGGGCGCGGGGCGCCGCGGCTCGAGCCGGAGGCTGTGCTGGCGCAAGCCGCACGCTAGGACGCTGTCGCCGGCAGCGTTTCGCGATCTCAGCCGGCGGTTTCGGGAGGTTTTTCCGGTCGTGCGCCGCGCACGGCGTCCAGTGCCTTTTCGAGCACGGTCTCGGCGCGCCGCCGCGCCCCGGCGTCGAGACGGTCGACGTCCAGAAACAGCGACAGGCCGCTCTCCGCCTCGTTGATCGTGGCCGGCGCGTCGTCGCCGTCGTGAATGCCTTCCACGGCATAGGGCACGATTTCGCCCGAAATGCCTTTGAGCGTGATCGGCTGCAGGGGACGCGCGCGCACCCTGTCGCGCACATGCGCCCAGGTCTCGTAGGACAGCACGATGCCGCCCGGTTCGGCGATGTGTTGCAGGCGTGCGGCCAGGTTCGCCTCCGCGCCGATGATCGTGTAGTCCATCCGGTCGGCCGAGCCGAAATTGCCGACATTGCAGTAACCGGTATTGATGCCCATGCGCACCTCGAACGGCTTTTCGATGCCGCGCCGGCGCCATTCGCCTTTCAGCGCCACCATGCGTCGCTGCATGGCCATCGCCATGTCGAGACAGGCATTGGCGTCCTCGCGCGCGCCGCGCGTGTGCGGATCGCCGAAGAAGGCGAGGATGGCGTCGCCGATGAACTTGTCCACCGTCGCACCATGCGCGTGGGCGATCGCCGACATTTCGGTAAAATACTCGTTGAGCAGGTTGGTCAGCTCCTCCGGCTGCAGATGTTCGGAGGTCTCGGTGAAATCCTTGATATCGGAAAAGAAGATCGTCAGTTTCTTGCGCTCGGTCGAGATCGTGACGTCCTTCTCGCCGGAAAAGATGCTCTTGTAGATCTGCGGCGACAGATATTTCGAGATTTTCATCGACACCGAGGCGAGGAAGTCGTTCGCCTCCTCCAGCTCGCTGTTCATCCGCCGGAATTGATTGGCCTGGCGCCAGTTGAGGCCGGTCAGTGCGATGCCGAACGCGCCGGCGCCGGCGAAATAGATGAACAGGTA
The DNA here is from genome assembly GCF_004000215.1 of Nitratireductor alexandrii. Classification (GTDB taxonomy): domain Bacteria; phylum Pseudomonadota; class Alphaproteobacteria; order Rhizobiales; family Rhizobiaceae; genus Mangrovimarina; species Mangrovimarina alexandrii. The sequence goes on from NZ_RBVY01000001.1 coordinate 35,555, forward strand.
TTTGAAAGAAAAAAGATTTTCCGCGATCGGCTGATGCACGGTGATCGCCTGGATGCCGCGCACGTCGCCCACCCTCCAGTCATGTTTGGGACTGAGCGGATGATTGTTGTGGCACGACACGCAGGCCTGACCGAGAATGACGGGAACCGCCATGCGGATCTCGCGCTCGAACAGCGAGCCGGCGATCCCGGTGACGACGGCGTCGGGGTCGCGCGATGCGCGGAAGGAGGCGAGCGCGGCGCGCTCGAAACCGTCGAGCCGGTGCGCGGCCCGGCTCGTGAAGGTGAAATCGGACACGAAGCGGTAGCCGATTTCCTCCTCGCCGCTGGTACCGATCACGTCGCCGAGTTCGAGCGACAGCGTTGCCGGGATCGGCACCGCTCCGGGAATGTCGGCATAGTCGTGCGCGGCGATGCTGTCGCCGTCATGGCCCTGCACCCGGCTCACGACATTGGTGGCGTAATAGCCGCGTATGTCGTTGAGCATCCGGTTCAGGGTCCGGGCCTGGACGGTCAGCGCCCGGTCGGACAGGTTCTTGAGATCCATCCACACGGCAACGGGCAGCAAAACCAGCGCCAGCGCCACGATGGTGCCCAGCAACCAGGGGCGTTCGGCGGCGTAAAGCCACATGCGCCCGATCGCGATGTCCTTGTCTTCGGCGGGTTGCGACACGGTTTTCTCCCAGCCCTCTCCCCGAAACTGAGAGGATAGCCAACCAAAGCGCCCGTGACGAGCGCGATCCGTATCGATGCGCGGGTTTGGCGTTTGCCAGCGTCTGGCGGCGGCGATAGGAAGCGGGCGCGAACGGCCTCGTCCGGCCTCGATTGCCGCCAGGCCCGCGATGTGCGGCTTTCGCCGGCCCTTGCGGGGCGCGAGGCTTATCGCGTTCGTCTGCCGGCGGGTGATCCGAAGACGGTCTTCGGCAAGTGCCGTCGCCGAGAACCGGGGTGGTGTCGAATGGACGGAGTGTTCGCGCTCGCAAGCTTGTTTGCCGTCGCCTTCGTTGCCGCGACGATCCTGCCGGCCCAGTCGGAGGCCGCGCTTGTCGGCTTGCAGCTCGCCGGCTATCCGCTCGGCCTCACCATCGCCGTCGCCAGCGTCGGCAACACGCTCGGCGCGATGGTCAATTGGGCGCTCGGGCGCGGCGTGTCGCGCTACCGGGATCGTCGTTGGTTCCCGGTCTCGCCGAAGGCACTTGCCCGCGCGTCGAACTGGTATCGCAGATGGGGGCGCTGGAGCCTGCTTTTGTCATGGGCGCCGATCGGCGGCGACGCGCTGACCGTCGCCGCCGGGGTCCTGCGTGAACCCTTCTGGAGCTTTGTGCTGCTGGTGGCGGTGGCCAAGACCGGGCGCTATGTCGCGGTTTCGGCGCTCGCAGCCGGTCTTTGGGGCTGAGCGGCCGTTCGCGACCGTTCCGGAGCGGGGCTGGGGAAGCGGGACGGAGAGGGGGGTGGCGGCTCTAGTCCCCCTTCGCCTTCATCCCGGCATCGCCGATCAGCATGATTTTTTGCCAGATCTTGCGCGACAGATTGGTGCCGAGCGTCTCGATATCGTTGACCGCGTCGACCACGATACTGTCGTTGACCGACTGTGCGTAGAGCGCGGCAAGTTTGCCGGTGATCGACAGCATTTCGGAGCAGTAATCGAGATAACGCGCCAGGTCGCCCGCGCCCAGCGTGCGTTGCGGCGAGCTTCTGGTGCGCCGGAAATCGGCCGACAGGGCGGCCGGATCCTTGGTCAGCTGATGCATGTCGATGACGTGGATCATCGAGCGCAGCCCGTGCAGCTGCCGGAACACGCGCTTGCGTTTGATGCGCTCTTCGGCGCTGACCAGCGAGAACAGGCCGAGGCCGGCCAGCAGCAGCGTATTAATCGAGGCTTCCAGACCCTGGACGAAATCGAACGCGCCGGTCGGCGTCCGGTCGAACGAGACGATCGTGCCCACGAACACGAAGACCGACGCCCCGACCAGGATGACCACGCCGATCAGGGCGCGCAGCCAGCCGATCGGCGCCTCCAGCGCCTGCGCGCCCTGGACGAGATCGCGCGCCAGAAGGACCAGCTCATGCGCGACCTTGCGCAGTCCGGCCTCGGGAAAGCGCTCCTCGACCCGACGCTCCAGTATCTCGGCTGTGAGAATGATGCGTTCGGGGTCGAGGGTGCGATAGGCCATCGCCCGGCTCTATTTCGGCGCGTTGGTCTGCGCGCCGAAGCGGTTTGGTCCTTGCGTGCCCGGCGCTAGGCACAAGAACAGATACATCAAAATGTCGCCGATGATGAAGAACACCGCGAACCAGCCCGGCTGGTTCATGTCGTGCAGCCGTTTCACCGAGGTGGCGACATGCGAGATCAGCGTTGCGCCGACCACCAGGAGGAAGATCCCGCCCCAGAAGGTGGCCGTCGCGTCGTTGTCGCCGGCATTGATGATGCGATAGATCGGATAGACCCGGAGCAAATAAAGCAGCAGCCCGGCCAGCGCGTAGGCTTGGCGGCTGAGGCGGCCGGAAAAGCCGAAGAACAGCCAGAGGATTTGGCCCGGACCCACCTGGTTCAATCCCTCAGCAACTCGTTGATCGAGGTCTTGGAGCGTGTCTTTTCGTCGACCCGCTTGACGATGACGGCGCAGTAGAGGCTCGGGCCCCAATCCTTGCCGGGGATGGTCTTGCCCGGCATCGTGCCGGCCACCACCACCGAATAGGGCGGAACCTCGCCGTAAAACACCTCGCCGGTGGCGCGGTCGACGATCTTGGTCGATTTGCCGATGAACACGCCCATGCCGAGCACCGAGCCCTCGCGCACGATGCAGCCCTCGACCACCTCCGAGCGCGCGCCGATGAAGCAATTGTCCTCGATGATCGTCGGCCCGGCCTGCATCGGCTCCAGAACGCCGCCAATGCCGACGCCGCCCGAAAGATGCACGTTCTTGCCGATCTGCGCGCACGAGCCGACGGTCGCCCAGGTGTCGACCATCGTGCCGGCGTCGACATAGGCGCCAAGATTGACGAAGGAGGGCATCAAGACCGCGCCCGGCGCGATATAGGCCGAGCGGCGCACCACCGCGTTGGGCACGGCGCGGAAACCGGCCTTCTCGAACTCGTTCGCGCTCCAGCCGTCGAATTTGGACGCCACCTTGTCCCACCACACGGCTTCGCCCGGTCCGCCCTTGATGATCTCCATCGGGTTGAGCCGGAAGGACAGAAGCACCGCCTTTTTCAGCCATTGGTTCACCCGCCAGGCGCCGTCGGCGTCGCGTTCGGCCACCCGCGCCTGGCCGCGATCCATCAGCTCGAGCGCCGTCTCGACGGCGTCCCGCACCTCGCCGCGCGTGGTCGTGCTGACGCCGTCGCGCGCCTCGAAGGCCTGTTCGATCGTGCGCTCGAGGGCTGCGAGGTCGGGCTTGTGCATCCAGGGCTCCATTACAACGTCTCATTAAGGGATAGGCTTTAGCCATAGATGGGGCGAAAGTCGCGCGGAACCTATGTCAACGCCATGGGAGGGTCAATCGCGACCATGCCGGGCGGACGGTGCAAAGCGACGCACAAGGGGACTAGACGCATGAACCCGATGGACAAGAACGGCTGGACGCCGTTGCCGCATTCGGATGAGGATCTGGAACGCTCGCGCAGCGTGCCCGATACCGAGCAGACGCGGTCGTCTGCCTATCGCCTGGCCTGGGACGACGACGATTTCATGACCCGGCGCGAACTGCGCGCCGTGCGCCTGCAGCTCGAGCTGTTGAAGCCGGAAATGGCGCTCGCCGAGCGGGGCATCCGCTCCACGGTGATCCTGTTCGGCGGCGCGCGCATACCCGAGCCCGGCGGCGAGGCCTGGGCGGCCAAGAACAAGGTGCAGGAAAAGAACCTGCTCGCCAACAGCCGCTATTACGAGGAGGCGCGCAATTTCGCCCGCCTCTGCTCGCATCACTCGGCTGCGTCCTACTACCGCGAATTCGTCATCGTCACCGGTGGCGGTCCGGGCGTCATGGAGGCCGGAAATCGCGGCGCGGCCGATGTCGGCGCGCCCACGATCGGGCTCAACATCGTCCTGCCGCACGAACAGGCGCCCAACCCCTACGTCACGCCCGAACTGTGCTTCAACTTCCATTATTTCGCGATCCGCAAGATGCATTTCATGATGCGCGCCAAGGCGGTCGCCATCTTCCCCGGCGGTTTCGGGACCATGGACGAGTTTTTCGAAACGCTGACCCTGATCCAGACCGGGCGCATGGAGCGGGTTCCCGTCATCCTGTTTGGCCGCGCGTTCTGGGAAGGCGCGGTCAATATCGATTTTTTGGCCGAACAGGGCACCATCTCGCCCGACGACCGCAACCTGATCGACTATGTCGACACGGCCGACGAGGCCTGGGATCGCGTCAAGCGTTTCTACGAGATCTGACGCGCGCCGCTGGCGCGGACCTGCGGCGCCGGCCAGTCAGGCTTTGCCGCCGGCTGGATTGATCGCGGCCAGGAAGCCGGCGAGATCGTCGGTCACGTAATCGACATCGTCCTCCTTGTCGGCGTCCTGTTCCCAGATTTCCGCAAAGGTCGGCTCGAAATTGCGCGGCACGATCAGCACCGTCTTCATGCCGAGCGCCTTGGGCACGGCCAGATTGCGGGCCAGATCCTCGAACATCACCGAATCGGCGCCCGCGACCCGGTGTAGCGCGGTGAACTTGTCGTAGGTCTCGCGCGCCGGTTTCGGCACCAGCCCGGCGGCCACGATGTCGAATATGTCGTCGAAATGGTCGAGGATGCCAAGCTGTGCCGCCGTGCGCTCGGCATGGCCGCGATCGCCATTGGTGAAGATGAACTTGCGGCCGGGCAGGGTCCGAATCTGCGCGCCGAGGGCCGGGTCGGGCGCGAGATGGGTGTAGTCGATATCGTGCACCTTCTGCAGAAAATCGTCTGGGTCGATGCCGTGGCGGACCATCAGCCCGTTCAGCGTCGTGCCGTGCTCGCGGTAGAGCTCCTTCTGCAGCACGCGCGCCTGATCGCGCGGCAGTTCCAGCAGTTCCGACACATAGGCCGTCATGCGCACGTCGATCTGGGCGAACAGGTTCGAGTGGTGCGGATAAAGCGTGTTGTCGAGGTCGAACACCCAGTTGCGGATGCCGGTGAAGTCGGACGATTCGGGAATCTGTGTCATGCCGCCTTATCGCATCTTTGCCGCAGCGATGACAGCGGACACGACCATCCGGCAGTTCCGGATCGTTTCAAATTTGACCGAAGTCTCATACCGGATTTTTAACGGTGCGATGGCAACAGCGGCCCGTGGGGAGTACGCAATGCGCTCTATTGTTTTGAACTCGGCACTGATCGCCGTCGGCGCCATGGCGACCTCGGTTTTGGTCGCTTTCAGCCTTATGCGGCTGCAAGGCCTGTCCCTGGGACCCAATGGCCTCCTGATGTCGCTCGTATGCCCGTTGGTGATCGGCTGGCCTGTTAGTGCCTTCCAACTGTACCAGCGGCGGCGGTTCCTCGACATGCACGCCCGACTGGCCCGCGCGCACACCGATCTGCACCAGGCGCATGCGCGGCTGGCCGAGCGGGCGAGCCGCGATCCGATGACCGGCATGCTCAATCGCGAAAGCGCGCTCGACGCGATCGCCGGCGAGCAGGCGACGGGGGGCGACGGCGCCCTGCTGATTGTCGATGCCGATCATTTCAAGGCGGTCAACGATACCTATGGCCACCAGGCGGGAGACGTTGCGCTGGTGGCGATCGCCAATGCGATCCGCCGTGCCCTGCCGCGCGGCAGCATTGTCGGCCGCATCGGCGGCGAGGAGTTCGCTGTCTACCTCCCCGGTTGCCGGGGTCCTGCGATCGCGCAGGTCGGCGAGGATATCCGGCGCGCGGTCGCCGCGACGTCGTTCAGGCCGTCCGACCGGCCGGTGCCGCTGTCCGTCAGCATTGGTGGCACGCACTTTTCCCGCGCCCTGACGGTCTCGCAGGCGCTGCGCAGCGCCGATCGGCGTCTCTACCTGGCCAAACGGGCCGGGCGCGACTGCGTGGTGACGCAGGACGACGAGAACCGCGCGGCCGCATGACGGGACGAGGCCGGTCCGTGGCGTTCCTCTTGCCTTGAAGGTCGCGGTCGGCCTAGATCGCCTCTTTTACGCGAGGGGCGTTCTTGGAACTCTGGATACCGATCACCATCGCGGCCGCGTTCCTGCAGAACATCCGTTCCGCGATGCAAAAACATCTCAAGGGCGTGATGGGAACCACGGGGGCAACCTTCGTGCGCTTCGGTTTCGGCGTGCCCTTCGCGCTTGTGTTCGTGGCCATGCTGCATCTCGGCGCCGGCCATGCGCTGCCTCGGCTCAACGCGACCTTCTTTGCCTGGATGCTCGTCGGCGGGCTCGGTCAGATCGCGGCCACCTTTTTGCTGATCCACCTGTTCTCCTTCCGCAACTTCGCCGTCGGCACCGCCTATTCGCGCACCGAGCCGGCGCAGGCGGCGCTGTTCGGCCTGATTTTCCTCGGCGAGAAGGTCTCGGCCGGCGCGCTGGCCGCCATCGGCGTCAGCGTGTTCGGCGTCATGCTGATCTCGGTCGCCCATACGCCCTTGAGCTGGCGGGCGCTGTTTGCCTCGCTGGCCGGTCGCAATGCCCTGGTCGGGCTTGCCTCGGGGGCCTTGTTCGGCATCACGGCGGTTGCCTACCGCGCCGCCTCGCTGGCGCTCGGCGGACCCAATTTCATCATGCAGGCCGCGGTCACGCTTGCCTGGGTGATCGTGTTCCAGAGCCTGGTCATGGCCTTGTGGATGCTGTGGCAGGACCGGGCCGAGATCGGCCGCATCCGCAAGGCGTGGAAGCCGGCCCTGGTGGTCGGGCTTGCCGGCGCCACGGCCTCCTTCGGCTGGTTCATGGCCATGACGTTGCAGCAGGCGGCGGTGGTCAAGGCGCTGGCGCAGGTCGAGATGATCTTCACCTTCGCCTCGACGGTCTATTTCTTCCGCGAGCGTATCAATTTGATGGAAACCGCCGGCTGCCTGCTGATCGTGGCCGGCATCCTGCTTTTGCTGGCGATGGGCTGACGCCGGGCGCAGGCCCGCGCCGTCTCGCGTTACGGCACGATCAGCGTGCCGGCGCCGTGCTCGGTAAACAGTTCCAGAAGTACGGCATGCGGCGTCTTGCCGTTGAGGATGACCACCCCTTCCACGCCGCGCTCGATCGCCTCGATACAGGTCTCCACTTTCGGGATCATGCCGCCCGATATGGTGCCATCGGCGATCAGCGACCTGGCTTCGGCCACCGTCAGCTCGTCGATCAGCGTCTTGTCGCGGTCGAGCACGCCCGGCACGTCGGTCAGAAACAACAGCCGCGATGCCTTGACGGCGCCGGCGATCGCCCCGGCGAAGGTGTCGGCGTTGATGTTGTAGGTGTGGCCGTCGCGGCCCGGCGCCACCGGCGCGATCACGGGGATCATTTCCGACCGCGCCAGGAGATCGAGCAGCGTGCGGTCGACCTCGACCGGTTCGCCGACGAAACCGAGATCGAGCACGCGCTCGATGTTGGAATCGGGATCGATCGCGGTCTTATGCGCCTTCTCGGCGAACACCATGTTGCCGTCCTTGCCGCACAGGCCGATCGCCCATTCGCCCTCGGCGTTGATCAGCGCCACGATCTCCTTGTTGATCGAGCCCGCCAGCACCATCTCGACGATCTCGACGGTCTTGGCGTCGGTGACGCGCAGGCCGCCCTCGAATTTCGATTCGATGCCCATCTTGGCCAGCATCGCCGCGATCTGCGGCCCGCCGCCATGCACGACGATCGGGTTGACGCCCGACTGTTTCAGCAGCGCGATATCGCGGGCGAACGCCCGGCCGAGCTCCGTGTCGCCCATGGCATGGCCGCCATATTTGACCACCACGGTCTTGTTCTCGTAGCGCTGCATATAGGGCAGCGCCGCCGAAAGCAGACGCGCTTGTTCCCGGGCTGTGGCGGCAATGTCGCTCGTCATCGGTTTCCTGTTGCGGCCGTTAAAAAATGTCCGGCGGGTCATAGCGGGAAAGCGGGGATCGGGCAATTGCCGCCGGCGCCCGCGCCCCCCTGAGGTCGTCTATGCCGGTTTTTCGTGGACGCGTGACGCTTGCGGCGTTATAAGCGCGGCCTCTTTCGGGGAGTACGGGTTCGATGAACAAGGTTGCCTGATCCGCACGAAACGGCGTCGTCGCGCCGGGCCGGATCGTTTGTCCCGCACCCTGTTCATCATGCTCACCGAGAAAGACGCCCCATGCACGCGCCTGATCCGCACGACACCCACCCGCTGCCGTTCCACCCGCGCACCGCGTTTCTGAAACCGTTGATCACCCGCCCGACCATCGAGGTCGGTGACTACACCTATTACGACGACCCGCTTGGCCCCGAGCGTTTCGAGGAGCACAACGTGCTCTATCATTTCGACTTCGTCGGCGACCGGCTCGTCATCGGCCGTTATTGCGCCATCGCCGCCAACACCCGTTTCATCATGAACGGTGCCAACCACGATCTGCGCGGCTTTTCCACCTTTCCGTTCGCCATTTTCGGCGGCGCCTGGCGCGACAGTTTCGATCCGCAATCGCTGGCTGCCGGGTTTCGCGGCGACACGGTCGTGGGCAACGACGTCTGGTTCGGCATCGACGCCACGGTCATGCCCGGCGTGGCGATCGGCGATGGCGCGATCGTGGCGGCCGGCGCCATGGTGTCGGCCGATGTGCCGCCCTATGCCGTGGTCGCTGGCAATCCGGCCCGCATCGTGCGCATGCGCTTCGATGCCGCCACCGTCGAGCGCCTGCTTGCGGTTGCCTGGTGGAACTGGCCTGTTGACAAGGTGACGCGCAACATCGATGCCATCGGCGGAAACGATCTGGAACGGTTGGAATCAGCGACGTGAGCGAGACGAAAACCGACAGCGGCACCGGGCGGGACTTTCCTCGCGCGTGGGTCTTCATTCGCGGCGTGCCGGCGATGAAATTCCTGCCGCCGGAAGGCCCGCCCGAGATCGCCTTCGCCGGCCGGTCGAATGTCGGCAAATCGTCGCTGATCAACGCGCTGGTCGGCCAGAAGGCGCTGGCGCGTACCTCCAATACGCCGGGCCGCACGCAGGAGCTGAACTATTTCGTGCCCGACGGCCACGCCGGCACCGCCGATGACCTGCCGCCGCTCGCTTTGGTCGACATGCCGGGTTACGGCTTCGCCAAGGCGCCCAAGGCGGTGGTGGAGAACTGGACCAGGCTGGTGTTCGACTATCTGCGCGGCCGCGTCACGCTGAAGCGCGTCTACGTGCTGATCGACGCCCGCCACGGCGTCAAGGCGATCGACGGCGAGGTGATGGACCTGCTCGACCGCGCCGCAGTCTCCTATCAGATCGTTTTGACAAAGGCCGACAAGATCAAGCCGCCGGCGGTTGAAACCCTGCTCGCGCAGACTTTGGCAACGGTCAAGAAGCGGCCCGCGGCCTATCCCGAGGTGCTGGCCACCTCGTCGGAAAAGGGCGTCGGCATTGACGGCCTGCGCGCCGCGATCATGACGGCAATCGCCTCGTAGGCCGGGCCGGGCGTGGCGCGAAGCGCTGCCCGGTCGCCGTTTTTGCGTCGGTTATGCCGCGCCGGAAGGTTTGAAGGTAAGCGCCAGCCCGTTGATGCAATGGCGCTTGCCGGTCGGCGGCGGGCCGTCGTCGAAGATGTGGCCGAGATGGCCGCCGCAGCGGCTGCAATGGCACTCCGTGCGCACCATGAAAAACGACCGGTCCATCCTGGTGCCGATCGCGTCGGGCAGTGCCTCCCAGAAGCTCGGCCAACCGGTGCCGGACTCGAACTTGGTCTGGGAGGAGTAAAGCGGCAGATCGCAGCCCGCGCAGTGGAAGGTGCCGGCACGCTTTTCATCGTTGAGCGCACTGGTGAAGGCGCGTTCGGTCGCCTCCTCGCGCAGCACCTTGTAGCGCTCGGGCGTCAGGATTTCCCGCCACTCGGCCTCGGTCTTTTCGATTTCGAACTGGTCTTTGTCCTTGGCCATTGCAGGGCTCGCTATGTCCTGACGCGCCAGGAGCGGCAATCCGGCCACGATGGCGGCGCCGGTCGAGCCGTAGAGAAAAAATCTTCGGTTCATGGCGGTCTCCTTTTCCAGATAGCGTATCGGGCAGGCACGGTCACGGAGAAATCAATTCGCCTTGACGAAGACCGGCACTTGCGCGAACGCTCCGCGCCACGGCTTGGCCGTGGCGCGGAGCGTGCCCCGCCGCCGCACGGGGTGTTCGAAAATCCGCGGCGGCGCCGCGAGAGCGGGTGGCGCCGGGCCTTAGGCCTTCGGCAGCAGCACCGTGTCGATGACGTGGATGACGCCGTTCGACTGGTCGACATCCGCAATCGTCACGGTGGCGACGTTGCCGTTCTCGTCGGTCAGCGTGATGTTGTCGCCGTCCATCTTGGCCTGCAGCATGCAGCCGCCGACGGTTTCGACGGGATGGTTGCCGCCGTCATCCTTGATCATCTTGCCGATCGCATCCGACATCGCCTCGGCCGCCACCACGTGGCAGGTCAGAACCTTGGTCAGCGTGTCCTTGTTCTCCGGCTTCAGCAGCGTGTCGACCGTGCCGTCGGGCAGTTTGTCGAAGGCGGCGTTGACGGGCGCGAACACCGTGAACGGCCCTTCGCCCTGCAGCGTCTCGACCAGGCCGGCCGCCTTGACGGCCGCCACCAGCGTGGTGTGGTCCTTCGAGTTGACGGCGTTTTCGACGATATTCTTGTCGGCATACATCGCCGCTCCGCCGACCATCGGATTGTCGGCATGGGCGATGCCGGCGAGGGTGGAGACGGCGAAGGCGCCGGCGAGTGCGAGAAGCTTGGAATTTTTCATCGTATCGAAACTCCCTGTTGGTTTGTCCCAGCGGGTGGGCAGGCGAAGACACGGGATCGTTTGGCCGAGAGTTTCAGGGAAGAATCGTTGAAAGTGAAAGCTGATTTATTCCGAATGTTGATGTAACGACGCCGCGGACTGGAAGGCGTTGGTCCGCAGCCTGGCCTGCTTTATCGTTTGCTCGGCCGAGTCGGAGCCGGTGCCGCGGCAGGGCGGCGCGGCCGCGACCGGCGTCTGTCGGACCGCCATTGGAAAGCAAAGAGGTGCTGCATCATGCCCGACCAGTCGAAACCGGTCGTCTACCACATTCCCGTCTGCCCGTTTTCGCAGCGCCTCGAGATCCTGCTCGAACTCAAGGGACTGCGCGACCGTGTCGCCTTTCACGTGATCGACATCACAAAACCGCGCCCTGACTGGCTGCTCGAACTGACCGACGGGACGACCGCGCTGCCGGTGCTTGCGACCGAAAACGGCGGCGTCATCAAGGAAAGCCTGGTCATCATGGCCTATCTCGAGGACCGCTTCGCCGAGCGGCGGGTGGCGCGCGCGGACGCTTACGAGCGCGCGGTCGAAAACATGCTGATCGCCCGCGAGGGCCCCTTCACCGCCACCGGCTATATGTTCGTCCTCAACCAGGATCCGGCCGCCCGCGCCGGTTTTCACGACAAGATGCTGGGCCATTACCGCGATTTCGACCGCTTCCTGCGCAAGCACAATCCCGACGGGCCGTTTCTGTTCGACCGGTTCGGCCTTGCCGAAACCGTGTTCACGCCGATTTTCATGCGCTTCTGGTTCCTCGACTATTACGAGGATTTCGACCTGCCGGTGGAGGGGTTCGAGCGCGTCGCTGCCTGGCGCGAGGCCTGCCTGGCGCATCCGGCCGCCGGCCAGGTGAGCCGCGAGGAGATCGTCAAGCTCTACTACGACTACGCGCAAGGCGCCGGCAATGGCGCGCTTTTGCCGGGGCGGACGAAATCGAGTTTCGTGTTCGAGCCGTCTTGGCGCGCGCGGCCCTGGCCGCCACGCGCCAAATACGGAGAACCGGCGGACGACGCCGCCTTGGGCTTGGCCTGATCGGACTTTGCTTTCGGCGGCCGGGTGCCGTCGCGCTCAAATGGCGCGCAAGTCGCCGGCCGCCACGACCGGACCGGTCGGCTGGCCGGTGGGGGAGCCGCCGGCCGGTTCGAGACTGATCGCAAACACCGCGCCGGCCTCGATCTTGCGGCGCAGCGCCTCGCCGACGGCGAGATGGACGGTGGAGCCGGCCGGGATAATCCCGAGCGAGGCCGGCGGCGTGTCTCCCTCGATCACCCACAATTCGAAATCGCGGCCGCCGTCGCGCTCGCCGGTAACGTGCGACAGCCCGATATCGCGGGTGCTGGCGTCGTAGACGACGAAATAATGAACATTGCTTTCCTGCGGCGCCAGCGAAGCCACCAGGCGCCCGGCCGGTTCGTCGACCGGCGGCGGCGCAAGCAGCGGCACGGCCAGGGCGAGAACCAGCCCGGCGATCGCCGCGGCCGCGATGCCGCGCCACACGGCAAGGCTTTGCCACAAGCCGCCTGCGGGAGCCGCGGCCCCCCGTGACGTTGCCGTGGCGCCGTCGGCCGCAAACAACCGTGCGTCGAGCCCGGCCTTGACCGCGGCCGGCGGCTCGACCGGTTCGTAACCCGCCGCCAGCGGCGCCATATGCTCTTCCCAGCGCTCCACCAGCCGGGCGAAGTCCGGATCGGTCTCGATCCGGCGGGCGGCCGCGCGGCGGTCGTCGCCGTCGAGCGCGCCGAGCACATAGTCGGCGGCCAGCGCGTCGTCGCCGGTCAGTTCGCGTCCGTTGTCGTCGGCAGCGCTCATCGCTCCAGACAGTCCCTGAGTTTCAACAGGCTGCGCCGCAGCCATGTCCGCATCGTGTTCAGCGGCACGCCGTGCCGCGTGGCAAGCTCGGCATAGCTGTCGCCGCTCAGATAGGCGCCGCGCACCGCCGCCGACCGCTCGTCGTCGAGTTCGTCCATACACTCGTCGATGCGCCGCCTCTCGCTGGTCATCACGGCGACGGATTCCGGTCCAGGCTTAGGATCGGCGATCTCGGCGGCATGGTCGATCGGCGCACCGCTCGGGCGCCGCGCCCGCAGCTTGTCGATCGCATGGTTGCGCGCCACCGCCACCAGCCACGAGATCGGACTCAGATCCGAGACGGCGAAGCGGTCGGCCTTGGTCCATATTTTGACATAGACGTCCTGCAACGCTTCCTCGGCCTCCGCCCGGTCCCTCAAGACACGCAGGCACACGCCGAAGAGTTTCGCGCTGGTTTGCCGGTAAAGCAAATCGAAAGCCCCGCGATCCTTCATCGCGGTACGGACGATCAGTTTTGTAATGTCGTGCGGCGTCATGCCGGCTCAACCTAGCGCGCCGCGCTGTATTTGCAATGCGGCATCGCCCCATTGCGGCGATGGAAAGCGGCGCGGCGCTCCGCCGCCCCGTTTCCGGCATCAAAAAGCCCGCACGCGGCGGGCTTTCCGAACTTGCGCCGATCCGGTTCGGCTATTCCGCCGGCTGTTTCGGCTTCTTCTTGAACAGCCCGCCCAGATTGTCCCACAATTCGATCTTGGCGCCCTGGCGCTTCATGATCACGCCCTGCTGGAGGATCGACAGGAAGTTGTTCCAGGCCCAGTAGATTACCAGCCCGGCCGGGAAGGTGGCCAGCATGAAGGTGAACACCACCGGCATCCAGTTGAAGATCATCGCTTGGGTCGGGTCGGGCGGCGTCGGGTTCATGCGCATCTGCAAGAACATGGTGATGCCCATGATCAGCGGCCACACCCCGATCAGCAGGAAGGCCGGCACGTCGTAGGGCAGAAGTCCGAACAGGTTGAAGATCGACGTCGGGTCGGGTGCGGCCAGGTCCTGGATCCAGCCGAAGAACGGCGCGTGCCGCATTTCGATGGTGACGTAAAGCACCTTGTAGAGCGCAAAGAAGACGGGAATCTGGATTAGCACCGGCCAGCACCCGGCCAGCGGGTTGATCTTCTCCGTCTTGTAGAGCTCCATCATCGCCTGCTGCTGCTTCATCTTGTCGTCCGCGTATTTCTCGCGGATTTCCAGCATTTTCGGCTGCACCTTCTTCATGTTCGCCATCGACTTGTACGACTTGTTGGCGAGCGGGAAGAAGATCAGCTTGACCACGACGGTGGTGGCGAGGATCGCCAGGCCGAAATTGCCGAGCAGCTTGTAGAGCCAATCGATAAGATAGAACATCGGCTTGGTGATGAAATAGAACCACCCCCAGTCGATCAGCAGGTCGAACTGGCGGATCTGCCGGTTTTCCTCGTAGGCGTCGACCCGGGAGACTTCCTTGGCGCCGGCAAACACCATGGTTTCCACGGTTGCCGACCCGCCGGCGTCGACCACCATCGGATCGGACAGGAAATCGGCCTGGTAGCGCGAGCGGTTGTCGTCGAGATAGACGAAGCGCGGCTGGAAGGCCTGCTTGCCCGACGGCACCATCGCCACGGCCCAGTATTTGTCGGTCATGCCGAGCCAGCCGTCGCTCGATTTCGACGGCACGATCTTGCCGTCTTCCTCGACGTCGGAATAGTCGATTTCCTGCAGACCTTCCTCGCCGGTGACGCCGATCAGGCCCTCGTGCAGTACGTAGATGCCGGTCGTCTGCGGTTTTTCGAAGCGCGTCACCCGACCGTAATTGCTGATCGAAACCGCGTTGCCCGAGGCGTTTTCGATCGTGTCGGACAGCGTGAACATATAGTCCGAATCGACCGCGACAGTGCGCTTGAAGGTCAGGCCCTTGTCGTTGGTGAAGGTCAGCACGACCGGGTTCTGCGGCGTCAGCTTCGCATTGCCGTCGACCGACCAGACCGTATCGTAGCTCGGCACCTGGCCGCTCGCCTCGCTGCCGACATAGCCGATTTCGACGTAATAGGCGTTGGGAACCGCCGACGGGTTGAGAAGCTCGATGTTGGGCGAGTTCTTTTCCACCGTCACGCGGTAGTCTTTGAGCAACAGGTCGTCGATACGTGCGCCCGTCAGGTTGATCGAGCCCGCAAGGCGCGGCGTGTCGATGACGACGCGACCGCCGCCGGCGAGCGCGTCGTCGCGGCCGCCCTGTCCGGCCGGCCCGCCGGGCACGTCGGCCGGCGCGGCGCCGGGTATGTCTGGGTTTACCGCCGGCGCGCCGGTCGCGCCGTCGGCCTTTGCGGCTCCGTCCGCCTCGGCCTGTTCCGTCTCGAGGCGGGTTTGCTCGCGTTGACTCTCGATCTTCGGGTTGACGTAGAAGACCTGCCACACCGTCAGGATCAGGATCGACAGCGCGATCGTGATGAAGAAATTACGGTTGTTTTCCATCAAGAGCCGTTCCGCGCATTCGTCGGGAGAGTTCGCTTTTCAGCTGGTCGAAGGGTATCGCCGCGATTTCGCGGCGCCCGACGATCACATAGTCCTTGCCGCGCGCCATGTCATCGGCTGCGTGCGTGCGCACGGCCTCCTTGAGGCGACGCCGGATAAGGTTGCGTATAACGGCGTTGCCGGTTTTTTTTGTGACCGTCAAGCCGAGGCGCGGCGCGGCGTCGTCGCCACGATCGTAAACCTCGAGCAGAAACAGACGTCCGCGCCGTTTTTCTCCGCGCCGTGCGGTCAGAAAATCGGCGCGTTTGCGCATCCGTTCCGGCGGGCGCGCACTGCGCCGGTTGCCGGTCAACGCCGCGCGGTCCGGTTCAGGCCGAAAGCCGGCTGCGGCCGCGGTTGCGCCGCGCCGCGATGACGCGGCGGCCACCCTTGGTTGCCATACGGGCGCGGAAGCCATGACGGCGTTTGCGCACGAGCTTGGACGGCTGATAGGTACGTTTCATTTATTTAATACCGCGGCGTGCGGCCCTTCTTGGATCTATCTCTTCAAAACAGGAGCTTTCGGATCTGGACGTGGGCGCACACAAATGGCGCCGGGCCACGGACCCGAACGTGCGGCGGCTTATAAAAAGATGGTCGCCGGAAGTCAATGAAAAGCCGGCATCTGGCGCGCTGGCGCTCGAAATGTCGTGACGAGACGGCTCACGAAAGGGTGAGGCCCTTTCGGAGTGCGGTCAATAGACGGTGAGATCGCGGCCTGACGGGTTGTACCCATCCGGTTGCTGGGCCAATTCGGGTGGGTGTTTCTTTGCCGCACCCAACGCCACAGGATTGTGCCATGCCCGATGCCGCCACCCGTAAACCGGCCCCGCGCGCGACACGGCGCCACGTGCTGGCCGGCGGCGGCGCGGCCGCGCTTCTGGCAATGGCGGGCGTGCCGGCCTTGGCGGCGCCGATCGGCGCGTTCGGGCCGCGCGGCACGGGCGGGTTCGACCATGCCGCCTACGACCGGCTCCTGCAGGCCCATGTCAGGCCCGACGGACACGGTTACAACCGCGTCGACTATCGCGGTTTCGCCGCGTCCGGCCGCGCGACGCTGAAATCCTATCTCGACCGTCTGCAGCAGGCCCGCCCGTCGACTTTCGGCCGCGCCGAGGCGCATGCCTACTGGATCAATCTTTATAATGCCAAGACTTTGGACGTGGTGCTCGACAACTATCCGGTCGCCTCGATCAAGCAGATCAATCTCGGCGGCGGCGGATTGTTCGGTCGCGGCCCCTGGTCGAAGAAGATTATCCGCGTCGAGGGGCGCGACGTCTCGCTCGACGATGTCGAGCATCGCATCGTGCGTCCGATCTTCGCCGATCCGATGAGCCACTATGCGCTCAACTGCGCCTCCTATTCCTGCCCGAACCTGGCCGCCCGGGCCTTTACCGGCGCCAATCTGGACCGGTTGATGGCCGACAACGCGGCCGCCTACGTCAATCACCACCGTGGCCTCAGCGTCGCCGGCCGTGCGATCACCGCCTCCAGGCTCTATTCCTGGTACGCGTCCGATTTCGGGGGCAGGGGGCGGTTGAAACGGCATTGGCGCCGTTTCGCCGCGCCGCCGCTGAAAAACGCCCTCGACACAGCGCGGCTTGGCGATTTCGTTTATGACTGGGCGCTCAACGATGTCTGAGGAGACAGCCATGTCCGGCGATGCCGGCAACAGCCCGACCGGCCGGCGCGCGGCGCTGTGGCGCTACGCGCCGATCGCCGTCGTCGTGGCCGGGCTGCTGTTCGGCTATGCCATGGGCTGGCACCGCTTCCTCTCGCTTTCCTATCTGTCGGAAAGTCGCGAGATGCTGGCCGCCTTCGTCGCGGCGCATTACGGACGCGCGGCTGTGCTGTTCTTCGCCGCCTATGTGCTGGCCGTGGCGTTTTCCTTCCCGGCCGCCTCGGTGCTCACCGTCCTTGCCGGTTTCCTGTTCGGCTGGCTGGTCGGCGCCGTGCTGGTCGCGTTTGCCGCGACACTCGGCGCGACCGTCGTCTTCCTGGCCGCGCGTACCGCGTTCGGCGACGTGCTGCAGCGCAGGCTCGGTGCGCGCACGGCGCGTCTGGCCGACGGGTTCCGGCGCGACGCGTTCGGCTATCTGCTCGTGCTCAGGCTGGCGCCGATCTTCCCGTTCTGGATCGTCAACATCGCCCCGGCGTTCTTCGCGGTCGAGCTGCGCACCTACGTCGCCGCCACCTTCATCGGCATCCTGCCCGGCACGCTCGCCTATGCCTGGCTCGGCGCCGGGCTCGACAGCGTCCTGGTCGCGGCGGGCCAATCCGGCCGCGACATTGCGCTTCGCGATCTGGTGACGCCCGAAATCACGCTCGCCTTCGTCGCGCTCGCCCTTGTTGCGGCGATCCCCACCATCGTAAAGAAGGTCGGCGGCCGGCGCGCCTGAACCGCGGTGCCGCCGCGCCGCCGCGAAAGCCGGCGGGCCCGGGGCCATGCGAAGGGATTTTATGACCGATACGATATTGAAACCGGATATTTGCGTCATCGGCGCCGGTTCCGGCGGCCTGTCGGTCGCCGCCGCCGCCGCCGCGTTCGGCGTGCCGGTGGTGCTCGTCGAAAAGGGCAGGATGGGCGGCGATTGCCTCAATTACGGCTGCGTGCCCTCCAAGGCGTTGATCGCGGCCGGCAAGCGTGCCGCCGCGCTGCGCGGCGCATCCGCCTTCGGCATCGCCGACGTCGAGCCGAAGGTCGATTTCAAGGCCGTCAACCGCCATGTCCGGGACGTGATCGCGGCGATCGCGCCGAATGATTCGGTCGAGCGCTTCACCGCGCTCGGCGTTCATGTCATCCGCGCCCAGGCGCGCTTCACCGGCCCGCGCACGGTCGTGGCCGGCGACACCGAGATTCGCGCCCGCCGCTTCGTCGTCGCCACCGGCTCCTCGCCGATGGTGCCGCCGATCCCCGGGCTCGACGATGTCGATTTCCTGACCAACGAGACGATTTTCGATCTCACCCGCCGGCCGTCGCGGCTGATCGTCATCGGCGGCGGGCCGATCGGCATCGAGCTCGCCCAGGCCCATCGCCGTCTGGGTTCGGAGGTGACCGTGCTCGAGGCGTTTTCAGCACTCGGCCGGGACGATCCCGAGGCGGCCGCGGCGGTCCTGGAGCGGTTGCGCGGCGAAGGCGTCGTCATCCGCCAAAACACCGCCGTCGCGCGGGTCGAACGGCGCGGCAAGACTGGGGTGCGGGTCTATGTCGAGACCGACGCCGGGCCCGAGCCCATCGACGGCAGCCATCTGCTCGTGGCCACCGGTCGCACGGTCGATGTCGACGGGCTCGGCCTCGACGAGGCTGGCATTGCCCACGACGAAAAGGGCGTGAAAGTCGACGCCAAGCTGCGCACCACCAACCGCCGCGTCTACGCGATCGGCGATGTCGCCGGCGGGCCGCAATTCACCCATGTCGCCGGCTATCATGCCGGGCTGGTCGTGCGCGCGCTGCTGTTTCGCCTGCCGGCGCGCGAGAACCGTGCCATCCTGCCGCGGGTTACCTACGCCGATCCCGAGCTCGCCCAGGTCGGCATGACCGAGGCCGAGGCTCTCAAGGCCCGTGGCGGGGTCCGCATTCTGCGCTGGCCCTATGCCGAAAACGACCGCGCCCAGGCCGAGCGCCAGACCGCCGGCTTCATCAAGCTGATGGCGGATCGGCGCGGCCGGTTGCTCGGCGTCACGATCGTCGGCGCCAATGCCGGCGAGATGATCAATCTTTGGGCCCTGGTCCTGTCGAAAAAACTGCGTTTGCGCGACGTCGCCGCCTATGTGCCGCCCTATCCCACGATGAGCGAAATTGGCAAACGCGCCGCGATCACCTATTTTTCGGGTGTGGCCCGCAAGCCGGTGGTCAGGCGGCTGATCGCGTTTTTGCGATTGTTTGGCTGACCGGCCGGTCCGCGCGGGCAGGAAAGGCGCGATGACGAGCCACGACAAAGCCCAGCACGGCGATGACACCGTTCCGGACGGTTCGGCCGGTCCGGCCGCCTGGCCACATCGCCTGTCGACCAAGCTTTTGTTGTTGACCATCGTGTCGGTGCTGATCGCCGAGGTGTTGATCTTCATCCCGTCGGTGGCCAATTTCCGGCTGCGCTGGCTCGAAGAGCGGCTGTCGACGGCCGCCGCCGCCAGCGTGCCGTTGATCGAAAGCGGTGAGATCGAGCTGCCGCCGCAACTGCGCGACGACGTCTTGATGGCGCTCGGCGCCAAGGCGATCGCCGTGCGCGACGAGGGCGTGTCCCGGCTGCTGGTGGCGTCCGACATGCCGCCCGATGTCGACGAGCACGTCACCCCGTCCGAGGTCGGCCCGCTGGCCGCGATCGCCGGCGCGCTCGACACGATGATGGAGGGCGGCGACCGCATGCTGCGCGTCTACGGGCGCGTCGGCGACAGCCCGATGGATTTCGAGCTGATCCTGCCCGACGCCAAGCTGCGCGCGGCCATGTTCGTCTATGCGCGCAACGTCGCGCTGTTGTCGTTGCTGATTTCGCTGATCACCGCCGGGCTGGTGTTTTTCGCCATCCACGCGCTGATGATCAGGCCGATTCACGGCATGCGCCGGGCCATGTCCGCTTTCGCTGAGGCGCCCGACGATCCCGGCCGCATCATCCGCCCCTCCGGCCGGCGCGACGAGATCGGCATCGCCGAGCGCGAATTGTCGGTGATGCAGAACCAGCTCCACCAGACGCTGGGCGAACAAAAACATCTCGCCGATCTCGGCCTGGCCGTGTCCAAGATCAATCACGACATGCGCAACATCCTGGCGTCCGCGCAGTTGATCTCGGACCGGCTGCGTGCGGTCAAGGACCCGTCCGTGCAGATGTTCGCGCCCAAGCTGGTGCGCGCCATCGACCGCGCCGTCGGCTACACCGAGCGCGTTCTGGCCTATGGCCGCGCCCACGAGGCGCCGCCGACGCGCCGCATCCTGCGGCTGCGCACGCTCGTCGCCGAGGTCGAGGGCCTGGTCGGTCTCGATCCGCGCGCCGACATCGAGTTCGTCAACGCGGTCGCGCCCGATTTCGAGGTCGACGCCGATGCCGAGCAGCTCTTCCGTGTCCTCAACAATCTGTGCCGCAACGCCGTCCAGGCGATGGCGGCCGACCGGGAGGGCTCGCTGGTGCGCCGGCTGACCGTGTCGGCCGAGCGCGAGGGCAGCGTCAGCCGCATCCTCGTCGAGGACACCGGTCCGGGCCTGCCGGCCAAGGCGCGCGACAATCTGTTCGCCGCCTTTCGCGGCGCGGCGCGCTCCGGCGGCACCGGTCTCGGCCTGGCGATCGCCCATGAGCTGGTGCGCGCCCATGGCGGGGCGATCGAACTGGTGGAAAGCGTCGGCGGGCGCACCCGGTTCTTGATCACGATTCCCGACCAGCCGGTCCGGCTCGACGAGGCGCGCCAGACCATCCGCCGCCCGGCCTGAGCGGCCATCTGTTCGCCGCCTTTCGCGGCGCGCTCCGGCGGTACCGGTCTCGGCCTGGCGATCGCCCATGAGCTGGTGCGCGCCCATGGCGGGGCGATCGAACTGGTGGAAAGCGTCGGCGGGCGCACCCGGTTCTTGATCACGATTCCCGACCAGCCGGTCCGGCCCGACGAGGCGCGCCAGACCATCCGCCGCCAGACTTAAGCGGCCATTGCCGGGCGCCGGGGCAGGCCGGGCTAACCCGCTGCTCAGCCCGGCCGATCCACGACGCCCGACACCGGTCCCGCGATCCGCATCCCGACGGGCCGGTGGCGGCGGGCGTGGCGCGCCGGTCGATCGGGCTGTCCATCGCTGGCGCAAGGCGACCGTTTGATCGCCGGGATCGCACGGTCAGGCCGGGCGTGCGCGGCGCCATGGCCGCTGGACGGCGCCGGGCACCGCCCGCGACCGCAACATTCCTTCCAGCCCCGCGTCCGCCACCGGCTGGCTTACGCTGCGCTGTGGCCGCGTCCGCGCAGCGCGGCGGTCTCGTAGGGCCGCCCGCCGAAAGCGCAAAGTTTTCGCCCGCGCCCGCTTGCTTTTCGCCCGCGTCTTCATTAGGTAGCGGTTTCGTTTGCGGATGGCGGCAACGCCCGTCCGCGGGCCGCCCTGGAAGCGGCCCCGCGCGCCCGTAGCTCAGCTGGATAGAGCACCAGACTACGAATCTGGGGGTCAGAGGTTCGAATCCTTTCGGGCGCGCCATTTCAGTACAGAACTCTGAACGCCGAACGCCGCCGTTTCTACGCTTGAAGCGGCGACCAGCGTTCGCAGCAGTTCCGACTTTGATCCCATGATGCGAACCTCGCCGTCAGCAACCTCGACACGCTGCGCCAAGGCGCGCAGATGGTCGCGGCGGTAGCCGCCATCGTCGAGCCGTATCCGTTCACGAGCCTTGCGGGCGAACCCCTTGAGCATGTCGGGGCTGACGCCCTGATTGCCTGAACTGTCGAGCGCGAGCTGTGTGCGCTCGGCGTCGGCGGCGGCCTGATCCCGCAATGCCTTGAGGCTCGTCATGCGCTCTTTCGCCATGGCATCGTCCTTGTCCACCATACCAGCTTCGATAGCGTCAAAGAGACGGCCAAGCCGCTGGTCGGCTTCCGTGATTCGCCGGTTCAGCTCGGCAAGATGCTCGCGGCGGCGCTCGGCGCGCTCCTGCCGCCGGTCGATGACGCTGGCGAGGACGGTTTCCAGCCGCTTGGGCCGGAGCAGACGATCCCCGATATAATCGGCGACCATATGGTCCAGCTTGTCCATCGGGATCGTGCGACCCTTGCAGCCAGTCTTGCCCTGCCGGGCTTTGGTCGAACAGGTATAATAGCGGTATGTCGCGCCCGCGCTGCCTCGGCCGGTGCGGAGCGTCATCGCGCCCCCGCATTTGGTGCAGAAGCAAATGCCGGTCAGCAGCGTCGGGCCGCTGGAAACACGTGCGGGCGTCACCAAAGGATCGCGTGACTTCAAACGCGCTTGTACGGCATCGAATATCTCGCGCTCGATCAGGGGCCGCACCGCCATGATGGCGACCTCGCTCTCCGGCTTCTTTTCTCGGTCTTTGTGCGAGCGGGTATTGAACCTGTGCTCGCCGACATAGGTGGTGCGGGTCAGGATAGCGTGGATTTGCGCCAGTCCCCAACGCCCGCCGTCACGGGTGAAGAAACGGCGCTCGTTGAGATAGGTGGCGATGGCCTTGACGCCCATCGCGCCGCATGTGCCGTCACCTTCGAGGTATAGCCGATAGATCAGCCGCACGGTGTCGGCGTGCAGCGGGTCGATTTCCAGCTTCTTCTTGATCTTCGATCCGCGCTGTTCGGCTGCGACGATACGGTAGCCAATAGGCGGTCGCGCGCCGTTCCAGAAGCCTTGTCGGGCATCCAGTGGACCTGTCACGGGATTTTGCCGCTCCTTTGATCACATAACGTGTCACAAAGGAGAATATGAATGGCACTTCGACGAACGGACGAATTCCGCGCAGAAGCGGTGCGCTTGGCGCTAACGAGCGATTTGCCGCGTTAGCAGGTGGCGGCTGATCTTGGAATCGGCTTCTCGACGCTGAGCCGGTGGATTCAGCAGGACCGGCGCAACCCTGAGAAACCGTCTGCGCAGTCGGATCTTGAACACGGGATTGCCGAGCTGCGGCGTGAGAACCGTCTGCTCCGGGAGGAGAGGGATGTGCTAAATTGAAGCCGGATCAGAAAAGACCCCAGTGGGGCGTTTTCCCGGCGGAACGCCACCCAGTTCTTCGCGGAGCGAAGCAAATGAGATTTGCCTTCATCACAAAGAACCGGAACATGCTGCCCATCAGCCGTCTGTGCCAGATGATGGACATCAGTCCGCGAGGGTATCGGGCATTCTGCAACCGCCCCATCAGTGCCAGTCAGCGCAAGGACATGGTCGTGCTGACCCATATCCGGGATCAGTTCGAGCAGTCACTGGGTAGCTATGGTCGCCCACGCATGACCGAAGAACTAAAGGAGCTGGGGCTCGATGTCGGCCACCGGCGTGTCGGTCGCCTTATGAGAGAAAATGGCATAAAGGTCAGGCGAAACAAGAAGTTCAAGGCGACCACCGACAGCAACCACAGCTTCAACATCGCGCCAATCTTCTGAACCGGGACTTCTCGGCGGATGGGCCAAACTGTAAATGGGCTGGCGACATCAGCCATGTCTGGACCCAGGAGGGCTGGCTCTACCTGGCGGTCATCCTCGACCTGCATTCCCGGCGGGTCATTGGGTGGGCCGTAAGCAACCGCATCAAACGTGATCTGGCGATCCGGGCGCTGAATATGGCCATTGCGTTGCGACGACCAGCAAGGGGTTGCATCCATCATACGGATCGCGGCAGCCAATACTGCTCTCACGACTACCAGAAGATTCTGCGCCATAACGGCTTCGAGGTGTCGATGAGCGGCACTGGGAACTGCTATGACAACGCAGCGGTGGAGACCTTCTTCAAAACGATCAAGGCAGAACTGCTGTGGCAGCGATCTTGGCCAACCCGCCGTTCCGCCGAGCTGGCCATCTTCGAATACGTCAACGGCTTCTACAATCCACGCCGCAGACACTCAGCACTGGGTTGGAAAAGCCCCTGGTCTTCGAACAAAAGGCCGCATAAATGAGCAACCAGAGCGCCATCAATCCGTGACAGGTCCAGACAGACCCTACCGGAAAGCGCCGATGACCACCGCCCTACCAGCTACACCACGTCCCGGGACGTCACCTCGATGAATGGAAGTCGACTGGTAGCTCTTTGAGCGTCACCTTGCCCGCACCGATCTCAGCGAGGATCAAGACCAAAATTGTCTCATTGGTTATGAACTCGGACGAGCGGGCTACGTTCTCAAATGTCGACAGCTTCAGTACTTTCGTGTGCTGAGGACAGCCAGCCGCTTTCGAAATCAAGCGTCGCGCGGGTGAACGCTTCGACATTGTCTATGAGCCGGTCCAGCCCTGTTCCGGCCGCGACCGGATCGCCCACGGAGATGGCTTTGGCGATCTCGGCATGCAGGCGGATCGTCTCGGAGAGATTGTCGTAATGCCGGTAATAGGCGAACCAGAACCTCCGGGAGAGCCCTTGGCTCAGCCGCATGGAGGCGGCGGCAAACTCGTTGCGGCTGACTTCGATGATCATTTCGTTGAACTGCCGGTCGAGATCCAGAAACGTCTCGCCGTCCTCCGCGATGGAGGCCCGCAACATCTCGCTGGTCAAATTGGCGAAGCGGCGCTTCTCGACGTCGCTGGCCCGGCGCGCGGCCGATTCCACCACGAAGCGCTCCGCGACCCGACGGAACTCGAGCAGGCGAAGCTGCCGCATCACGTCGATCTCCGCGATCACCACGCCCCGCTTGGGCATGATAACGACAAGCCCTTCGCGACTTAACTCGCGAAGGGCCTCGCGTACGGGCGTACGGCCCATCGACAGATCCCGAGAAAGCGTGTTTTCCGACACGACCTCTCCGGGGAGAAGCTGGAGCGACACGATGCGCCGCTCCAGTTCCGCGTAGGCCTTCGCCATCTGGGTGCTGTTGGGTTCGTCCTTCACGCTCCGATTCCTCTCATGGTCATTCATCTACGCGAAGAATTGCGCCTTTCGACAGAGGCTGCACGAGTTTCTGGTACATGGCCAGCCAGCCGCGTTCGCTGGTGCGCGGACGCTGCGGCAGGGCGTCGATCCTAGCGGCAAGCTCGTCGTTTGAAATCTCGAGCGTGATCGTTCGCGCCTCGAGGTCGATGGCAATCATGTCCGCGTCCTCGACCGCGGCCAACGGCCCGCGCTCGGCGGCTTCAGGCATGATCTGGCCGATCGTGATGCCGCTGTTCAGGCCGGAAAGCTCGCCGTCGGTGACAACGGCAACATCGGCGCCAAGACCGGCCCCCACCAGCGCCGCCATGAAAGACGCCGCAAAGACCGTGCCAGGACCGCCCTTCGGGCCGAGCATTCTCAGGATGACGACCTTGCCGGCGCCGACCTGCCCGCTTTCGATGGCATCGATGGCATCGGCCTCGTTCTCGAAGACGATGGCCTGGCCGCGGAAGCGACGGACGGAGGGTGGAACGGCGGAGAGCTTGACCACCGATCCGTCGGGGGCGAGATTGCCGCGCACGATGACCAAGCCGGGCTCTTTGCGAAAGGGCGCGTCGAGCGGGCGGATGATCTGGGGATCGGGGGCAGGGCGGGCCGCGAGGTTTTCGGTCAGGGTCGCGCCGCTGACGGTTCGAACGCTGCCGTCAAGCGTCGGCAGCAACATGGCCATCGCCCCGGAGACGCCGCCGGCCGCCGCGAACTGCTCGATACGGTCGGGGCCGTTGGGCCTGATCTGGGTGATCTGCGGCAGCTCGACCGCGGCTGCGAACTCGGCAAGGATATCGACGTCGCATTCGGCCTCGGCTGCGGTCGCCGTCAGGTGCCGAACCACGTTGACCGAACAGCCGATCGACGTGGCCACCCGCACGGCGTTGCGGAAGGCCGCCGGCGTCAGGATGCTGCGGGGGCGGATATCCTGTTCGACCAAGGCGACGATCCGGGCGCCGGATTTGCGGGCATAGGTGTCCAGCTCCGCCGAGCCGGCCCGAATCGGGGCGTTGCCGGGCAGGGCCATGCCAAGCGCCTCGGCCATGCAGTGCATGCTGTTGGCGGTGGCGAGGCCCGCGCACACGCCGGGACCGTTAATGGCGCTGCGCGTCATTTCCTTGAGTTCGCACAGCGTCATCTTCTTTGCCTTCACGGCGCCGACGGCCTTGTAGACTTCCTCGATGTCGTTCTCGCGTCCGCCGCAGTTGGACCCGAGCTGGAAGCCGCAGGGCAGGATGATCGCGGGCACGTTCAGGCGTCCGGCGGCCATGAGGTGGGCAGGCGTGGTCTTGTCGCAGGAGGACAGCAATATCATGCCGTCCAGTTCCGCGCCCTCAACCTGGACTTCGATATCGTTGACCAGAAGGTCGCGACTGGGCATCAGGTAACGGCCCTGCTTGCCGGCGGAGGTCACGAAATCGGACGGCGCGACGGTCCGGATCTCGAAGGGCAGCCCGCCGGCGTCGCGGATCGCCTTTTTGACCGTCTCGGCCACGGCGTCGAGATGCTGGAAGCAAACCGACAGGCCGGACGAGCTGTTGACAACGGCGATCTTGGGTTTGTCGAAATCCGCCTCATCGATACCCATGGCGATCCATTGCGCCCGCCGGACGGCCCAGCGTGTGGTTCCGGGCGTGAAATTGCTGCGAAAGCTCATTGAAATCTCCTAGTTGCCGAGGCCGGCGCCATCCTGGTTCAGCAGGAGGCGCACATCGCGTCCGTCGATGGCGTGAACGGAAACCCGGTCCCGCGCTGCGATGGTTGCGGCATGGCCGATGGCGTGCCCATAAGAAAAACATTGCGCTGTGACGCGGGCCGAGGCGACGGCTTCGTGTTCGGCGGAGAGACAGCGCCCCGCGGTCAGAAGACCCTCCGACGCCGGGGGAACGAAACAGCCGAACGGGATCTCGTACCAATCCTCCAGCAGCCATTCCACGCGGGGCTTGTCGCCGCTGTGAAGCTCGATCGGCCAGGGTGAGCGGGCGATCCCGTCGGCGAACTTGGCGCCGGTCACCACGTCGGCATTCGTCAGCGTCGCTCGTCCGCGCACCTGTCGGGTCTGGCGAACGCCGACCTGCACGCCGGTATCGTTGACCACGGTGTTCTCACAACCCGCAAGTGTGTCGCGGAAGAAGCGCGCATATTCGCGAACCTGCCGGCGTCCCTGCAGCTCGGCCTCGGAAAAATCCCGCCACAGCGTTGCGTTGAGTTCCCGGCCGTCCTCGCCGACGATGCGGGTACAGTTGCACATCAGCTCCGACGGACGCGTGGTCGGAAAAATCCAGATCTTGCGACGGGGCAGGGAATAGCCGTTGCCGTCGGCCTTCGCGATCAGTTCGCTGACCTCGACCGGCATGATGCTGTCGCTGCCGTAGGTGTGCTGGAACTTGTCGAGGTCCGCATTCAGCATGCGGAAGACCATGGTTGGGTTCTGTACCGTGTGGCCGTCGCCCATATAGGTCTCCAGGCCGGCCATGGCCGAGAGCGCGCCGTCGCCGGTGGCGTCGACACATGTTTTCGCCCGGATTTCGAGCCTGCCCGTTACGGTGGAGAGGAGGGCGCCTTCGAGCACCTGTCCTTCGCAGAGCGCGGCCAGAATCTCGGCGTGGTAGATGACGCGGACTCCGGCGTCGGACAGCAGCGTGTCGGCCGCTTCGCGCCAGATCAGCGGGTCGTGCACGCGTGTCCAGGTCTTGCCATACCGTATCGGATCGGTCAGCCCGCCCCGCTTCTCCATTTCGGCGATGAAGTCGTCGACGAAGCCGAAGACGACCTTCTGCGGCGCGCGCTCCATCCGGTCCGTGGCCTCGTAGAGCCCGCATATGGTTCCCGACAGGCCGGCCACGGCGCCGCCTCCGCAGAAGCCGTAGCGTTCGACCAGGACCACCGACGCACCCGAACGCGCGGCGGTCACCGCGGCGGCGACGCCGGCCGCGCCTCCTCCGGCCACCAAGATGTCCGCGTCGATTCTCTCGACCGGTCTGCGATCCGTTTCGACCATTGATACGATCTCCTCTTTGGATTTCTCAGTCCGACATTCGCTCTGATATGTTAGATGATTTTTTGCTAAATAAATGTTTTTAAACGAAAATATGTTATCAAATAGGAAATATTGACAACTGACATATTACTAATATTCTACGGCTCGCCATCTCGTCAATGGTCGATTGGGCGCGCTGGAGCGTTCGGACGCCGACGACGCGGCGTTAATGATATCTTTGGAGGAACCGATGAAACGCAGATCACTTTTGGGCGCGGCCCTGACCGCTCCGGCGCTCTCCATGGCCACCGCAGCGTCGCCGGTTCTGGCGCAGGACAAGATTACCCTTCGCATGGCGACCAGCTGGAGCGGCGGGTATACGATGGAGCTGATGGCGAATGCCTATGCAGAGGAAGTCGCCCGCCTGACCGACGGCCGGATCACGATCGAAACCTATCCCGGGGGTACGCTGGGCTCGGCCCTGGAAGTGTCGGATCTCGTCCGCAACGGCGTGGCCGACATGGGGCATACGTGGATGGGCTACGACTGGGGCGAGGATCGCACGACGATCCTGTTCGGAGGCTTTGCCGGGTCCTTCGACAGCGAGCGGATGCTTCACTGGCTCTATGTCGGTGGCGGGCGCGAGCTTTGGCAGGAGTTCCGGGCCGACAAATTCGACCTCGTCTCGATGCCGCTGGGCATCCGCACGCCGGAAGTGTTCCTGCACTCCAACAAGCCGGTGCGCACGCTCGAGGATTTTCAGGGTCTGAAGTTGCGGACCGCCGGGGCGTGGCTGGAAATATCGTCCGAACTGGGCGCCGCGCCGGTTACCGCGCCGATGGGCGAGGTCTACACGATGCTCGAACGCGGGGTCGTCGACGCCGTCGAGTCCGGTAGCCTGGGCGAGAACCAGACCTCCGGTTTCCACCAAGTCGCGAAATACGTGATCCTGCCCGGCGCGCACCAGCCGGTGGCGCCTTTCGAGCTGGTGATCTCCCCCAGGGTCTGGGAAGGCTTCTCGGACGCCGATCGCGCACTGCTTCAGGACGCGGCGCGTCTGGTGACGCTCGATTGCTGGATGACCTTCGGGCAGCGCGATGCCATGGCAAAGACCTTTTACGAGGACGAGGGTAACGAGGTCATCGACCTAGCCCCCGAGGTGCAGAAAGCGATCTACCAGGCCGGTGCGGCCTATGCGGAGCGCAACGCGCAGGAAAACGAATGGTTTGCCCGCGTCTGGCAGAGCCAGAAAGAGTTCGATGCCTTGTGGCGGGGAGCCGAGCGGTATCGCAAGATCGAACGCTGAGGGTAATACAGTCGCGTTGGCCGGCCTTGAGGGCCGGCCATAATCATTTTCTCATCGAGGCATTCATATGGATTTTGCCAACCGGAATTCGGGCTGGCCGGGCACGCTGGCTGCGCATCTGGACAGGGTGACGCTCTGGAGCGGCGCGGCGGCGGCGCTCTTGTTTCTGCCGCTGGTCGTCGTCACCGTGTGGGAGGTGATCGCCCGCAAGATTCTGGGCGTTCCGACAACGTGGACCTTCGAGCTCGGTTACATGCTGACCGGGACGTATTTTCTGCTCGGCGGAGCAGTCACGCTGATGCGCGGCGAACACGTGCGCATCGATCTCGTCTACAGCCAGTTCGCTCCCCGCGGGCAGGCCGTCATCGACCTTGTCTTCCTGGCGGTTCTCTTTCTGCCGTTCTGCGTCCTGATCAGCCACGCCCTGTTCGACTACATGGCCGAGGCGTACCTGTCCGGCCGCACGACCGGCAAGAGCGCATGGAACCCGCCTGCCTGGCCGTTCCGCGCCATCATGTTCGCCAGTTTCGTTCTGCTGGCGCTGCAGGTGGTCGCGAAGATCCTGCACGCCGTCGCGGTGCTGACGACGAAGGAGCGGGCGCGATGATGGAGCTGTTGCCCGTCCTTATGTTCGTTTGCCTGTTCGTGCTGATCTTCTGCGGCGTCCAGGTGGCCTTGGCCCTGATGGTGTCCGGCTTCGTCTTCGGGCTCATCGAGTTCGATTTCAACCTGCGGCCGATCCTGTTCCAGTTCACCCAGAAGATCGATGAAACCGCGTCGAACTTCGTCCTGGCGGCCGTGCCGCTGTTCGTCTTCATGGGCGCTGTGCTCGAGCGGTCCGGCATCGCCGAGCAGCTGTTCCGCGCCGTGCAGCTTTGGACGGGGCGGCTGCCGGGTGGGCTTGCCGTCGGCACGATCCTGATGAGCATCATCTTCGCCGCCTCGACCGGCGTGGTCGGTGCGACCGAGGCCGTCATCGGCCTGCTGGCCATCCCGCCGATGCTGCGCCAAGGCTATGACAAAAGCCTGATCAGCGGCACGATCTGCGCGGGCGGATCGCTGGGGACCATCATCCCGCCCTCCGTCGTCGTCATCATCCTCGGGCCAGTGGCCGATGTTTCGATCGGCGATCTGATGGTGGGGATGATCGTGCCCGGTTCGATCCTGGCCCTGCTTTACCTCGTCTACGTGGTGGGGGTCGCGGTGGTCCAGCCGCACAAGGCGCCGCGGCCGGATCCGTCCCTTGCGGACTCCATGCCGCTGATCGACAAGCTGTGGATCACGCTCAAGGCCCTGATCCCGCCGCTTTTGATGATCTGCGCCGTGCTGGGCACCATTATCGCGGGCGTGGCCGCACCGACCGAGGCTGCCGCCATCGGGGCCGTGGCCGCGGTCGTGCTGGCCGGGTTTTATCGCACGCTCAGCCTGACGATGCTGAAGGATGCGGGCTGGCGGACGCTGATCGTGACTGCGATGATCATGTTCGTCCTGCTGGGCGGGTCAATGTTCACGGTCGCCTTCGGTTCGGTCGGCGGCATCACCCAGCTGCGCGGCGTGCTGGGCGATCTCGACGTCTCTCCGGCGGTCATGCTGGCGATCTTCCTGGGCATCGTCTTCGTCGCCGGGTTCTTCCTGGAGTGGATCTCGATCATTCTGATCTTCATCCCGATCTTCATGCCGTTCGTGCGCGATGCCGGTTTCGACCCGGTGTGGTTCTGCATGCTGATCCTGCTGATCGTCCAAACCAGCTACCTCACGCCGCCTCTGGCGCCCGCGATCTTCTATCTGCGCGGCATCGCACCGCCGGAGATGACGCTGACCGACATGTATCGCGGCGTCGTGCCGTTTCTGGTGCTGCAGGCGATCTGCCTCGCCATCATGGCGGCGTTCCCCGGATTGGCCACCTGGCTTCCAGGTGTCTTGTTGGGCTTCTGAATGGAGCGTCGATGACACCATCGGCCGGGCGGTCGCGCGAAAACGATGCTATTCGGCTTCAACACCGATGGATCCAAAGCGGCTTAACTGCGAACGGAGAATTTCTGGGGCATCGCAACCTTTCAAAGGAGCGAAGCTGAGACAGAAATCCGAAAAGCACAATGCGCCGCCCGACAAAGTCGTCCAGGACATTTGCCGCAGGACCCGACGCCAGTATTCGGCCGAGGAGAAGATCAGCATCGTGCTGGAGAGACTGCGGGGGAGGACAGCATCGCCGCGCTGTCCCCTGGAGGAGATTGCCCAGAGCCTCTACTACAGCTGGTTCAAGGAATTCCTCGAAGCCGACAAACGGCGGTTTGCCGGTGACACAGTGCGGCATGCCACGGC
The DNA here is from genome assembly GCF_004000215.1 of Nitratireductor alexandrii. Lineage (GTDB taxonomy): Bacteria > Pseudomonadota > Alphaproteobacteria > Rhizobiales > Rhizobiaceae > Mangrovimarina > Mangrovimarina alexandrii. The sequence goes on from NZ_RBVY01000001.1 coordinate 66,915, forward strand.
ACCGGAAGTCGAGTGAACTAAGGGCCGAGACCTCTACGCTGAAGGAGGACGTTGCCGACCTGACGCTTGAGAACCGACTACTCAAAAACGCATGCCCGGAGATCCGCCGCATCATGTCGAGGTTCTGCTCGGTCGCACCCTTGGGGATGTATTAGAAGGACGAGCGCGCGATCGACAGCAGCTTGCACAGCTGCTCGATGGACAGTTCCGGGTGGTCCGGCCCGATCATGCCACCCCTCACTTCCTGCCCAGGGCTTCAGCTTTCGTTCCAAAAAGGAGTTGGCCACCGCCAGCTCCCCAATCTTGGCGTGGAGCTCCTTCACCTGCTCCTCGTCGCTCTCGGGCTTCTTGCGGCCTCCGCGTTCGAAGACGCCCAACGCGCCTTCGAGCAGGGCCCGCTTCCATCGGTGGATCATAGTCGGATGCACCCCAACCGGCTCGCCAGTTCGGCTGCCGTCTCCCCACCCTTCAGGGCTTCCAGCGCGACCTTCGCCTTGAACTCGGGCGCGTGCTGCTTGCGTTTCGACATCTCTGATCTCCTTTTCGTCGAAGATCAGCAGATTGCAAATCGTAGCTTACTTCACTGTCCGATTTTCGGGGAGGCGCTCATTATGCCCTAGGAGACCTGTGCGCGGATAGGGCTAGACGCGTTGATAAGGCTGTGATTCCATCAATCCGTTCAAGGGGTTGAGGTGGATATGTCGTGTCGTCGAATTGGTCAAGAAGACTTTGGCTTTGGCGATCATCGGGGGCGTCGACAATCATCGCTGGACGATTTGGCGGGGCTGATCGACTGGTCGCGGGTCGAGAGCCAACTTGCTGATGTTTCCAGCGCAGCCAAGGGTGAGCCGGCCTGGTCGCCCCTGGCCTTGTTCAAGGCGATGCTGCTTGCGGTCTGGTATGATCTGTCGGACGTCAAGCTCGCCGAGGCGTTGGATGACAGAGGATCGTTCCGACGATTCTACGGGTTTTCAGCGTCGGAGCCGACTCCCGAACGCACTGCCTTTGTGCGCTTTCGCAAAACACTGGTGTCGCGTGGGCTGGACAAGACGTTGTTCGATGCGATCACCGCTCAGTTGAAGGCGAAAGCGATCCGCGTCAAGACGGGCACGCTGGTCGACGCCACCATCATTGCCTCGGCCAGTGACGAAGACGAGGATGCCCATTGGGTCAAACACAAGGGCAAGCCTGCGGTTCATGGCTTCAAAGCACATGTCGGCGCCGACGCCGATACGGCGTTGGTGGAAGAGGTTGCCATCACACCGGCCAATGTCAATGACGGCAAGGCCGGGCCCGAAACCTTGCCCGACGATCCCGGCGAAGTCTTTGCCGACAGTGCGTATCGGGGAAAGCATTTTGGCGATGCCGTTCGGGCCAGGGGCGGCACGCCGCGCGTTGTTTCTACTGGCCTGTGGGGACGCGACGAGGCTGAAACGATCGTGCGGCTTGAGGCCTGGAACCGACCGATCCATCACATCCGCGCACGCATCGAGAAGATCTTCGGCACCTGGAAACGCTGCTACGGTCTGCGACGAATGCGGTGGCGCGGACTTGCCAAAGCCGCTGCCCAGCTCCGCCTCACCGCCATCGCCTACAACCTTAAGCGAACAATGTGCATTGTCGCCGGAGCGGCGTGATTGCCAACGCCCCCCAGCCCGCAAAGTCGGAGCATCCGCCGGGCACCCCAGGACCCCCACGAATGCACTCCAGAAGTAAAAAGATACGCAAATTCAATGGCGTATCCTATCCGCGCACAGATCTCGCAAAAACATCAGCGTTGCCACGAGAACCTGGCCAAGGTGACACCTGCTGACGCCTACTTCGGCAGGGCGCCTGCCATCATCAAACAGCGCGAAAGGATCAAGCTACAGACCATCGAATATCGGTGCTTGCAGCACCGCAAGCTCGCCGCCCAACGTCAAACCCCAGATGAAGCGGCACTCCGCCAATCTGCACCCCGAGTTGTGCCGAATGTTCTGAAGACGGCTTCCCGCAACTGGCCGAGACCAAGGTCACTCATAGCTGGGGCGGGTTCATCGCCTTCAGCTTCGACCACATGCCGCATATCGCCGACAAGGACGGAATTCACTATATCGGCGGCTGTTGCGGCAGCGGCGTGGCGATGATGTCGTATCTGGGCGATATCGCCGCCCGCAAGGCGCTCGGCCACGCCTACGACCCCACCTTTGAGGTCCCCTTCAAGAGGCAGCCCTTCTACACCGGCGATCCCTGGTTCATGCCGGCCATCATCGCCACCCTGGAACTGCGCGACCGTCTGCGCGTGTGAGGCCGGTCGAGGCTCAGGGGTCGGCCGCGCGCGAAGCCGCGTTCGCCGCCCCGTCGGCTTCGGTTTCGGTGTGCGACCGCAAGAGCGCCCGGGCGAGGTCCTCGACATTGCGCACGGTGATGTCGCGTTGGGGAAACGGGATCTCGATGCCGGCCTTGTTGAGTTCCGCGTAGATCGTGAACAAAAGGTCGGACCGCGCGGTCAACACGTTGGACACGTCCTTGAGGAAGCAGCGCAGTTCAAAGTCGAGCGAACTGTCGCCGAGCCCCATGAACAGCACCGCCGGCTCGGGATAGGACAGCACCATGTCGTTGTCCCTGACCGCGTCGAGCAGGATCTGCCGGGTCTTTTCCAGGTCGCTGCCATAGGCGACGCCGACCGGGACGATCACGCGCCCGGTCTGCGTGGTCAGCGTCATGTTCTTGACGGTGCCGGCGATCAGGTCCGAATTCGGCACGATGACGTCGTGCCGGTCGAAGGTCTGGATGCGGGTCGAGCGCACCGCGATCTTGCGCACGATGCCCGAATGCCCCGATACCTCGATCCAGTCGCCCTCCTTGATGGGCCGCTCGACCAGCAGGATGATGCCGGACACGAAGTTCGACACGATCGCCTGCATGCCGAAGCCGATGCCCACCGACAGCGCGCCGGCGACGATGGCCAGGTTGGAAAGGTCGAGTCCGGCGGCCGACACCGCGATCAGCGCCGCCAGCGTGATGCCGGCATAACCGAGCCCGGTCAGCACGGCGTTGCGCCCGCCGCTGTCGAGCCGGGTGCGCGGCAGCACCGTCGTGCCCAGGAAACGCTGAAGCCAGCGCGTGGTGAAGACGCCGAGCACGAACACGGCGATCAGCGTGAAGACCACGCCGACCGACACTCTGATGCCGGCGATCTCCACGCCCTGGGTGAGCAGGATCCAGACCTCCGAGATATCGGCGATCCGCGCGCCCCAGATCAGCGCAAAGGCCGGTAGCGAGGCGATCAGCACCAACAGCCCGACGGCGAAAGGCAGGAGCGTGACCGCGACCCGCTCATCGGGCTGGTGGCCGCCCAGAAGCCGCGTCACCGTGCCGGTCAGGACGTGGTAGACGGAAAGGCAGAAGGCCAGCAGCGCCATCGACAACACCATCGGCACCATCGCCTGCCGGGCGATCTGCACGTAACCGGCGACCGAGAACAAGATCGCCAGCGCGGCGGCAAGCTGCAGCGCGCGCGCGGTCAGCCCGGTCAGGGAGATCGCCGCCTCGTCGCCGGCCGCTTGCGCCGTGCCGGCTTTGTCGGAGCCTTGGGCCGGTGTCCGCAGCAGGCCCGCCAGCCGCCACAAAAGCAGGCTTCCGGGCACCACGACGATCGCCGCCATCACCGAGCGCGAGGCCGGCGTGAACTGGAAGTCGCGTTCCATCGCCTCCAGGATGGCATCGAACCCCAGCACCAGGGCGAGGGCGAGCGCGACCCAGGTCGCGCGCATGGCCGTCTGGTCGTCTTGCTCGACGAGCCGGCGTTCCGGCTGGCTCGGCGCGAACACCGCGTGCGCGAGCCAGTAGGCGATGACCAGCAGCAGCGCCAGCGTGACGGCGACCGCGTCGAGCGATTTGGCCGACGGTGGTGCCAGCCGCAGAGACAGGAAGGCGACCGCCAGCAGGCCGGCGCCGGTTGCCGGGAGAACGAGCCGCAGCGCCAGTGCCAGGCCGGTATAGCCGCGCTTGCGGATGGCGCCCGTCGCCGCGGCGCTCGCGGCTTCGAGGCGGCGCATGGCGCGCGGATGCACGAACACAAGCACGAACAGCCCGATCGCCGACAGCAGGCCCGCCAGCGGCAGGCGCTGGCGCATCAGCGCGCCTTGCGTCGGACTGGTGACGATGTCGCCGAGCTCGTCCAGCACGCGCCCCAGATAGGCCGACACTTCGCTCAAAGCCGGCAACCAATAGGTCGGCACCAGCGGCGAGGGGTCGCGTGCCAGCAATTCGCTGCGTTGCCGTGCGCGGATCAGCTTGTCGATTTCCTCGATCAGCACCTCGGCGCGGTTATGGGCCTGGCGGGCGGTCAGCACCGGCGCGTCGGCGATCGCGATCGCCTCCTGCAGCGCCTTGCGTTGCGTGGCGATGCGTTCCGGTTCGGCGTCCTTCTCTGCCGGCGGCGGCCCCAGCGCCTCCAGTCTGGCCTTCAGCGTCAGTGTTTCGATATTGCCGCGCTCGATGATCTCCAGCGCCTCGCTGCGGGTCGCGGCCACATCGCTCCTGAGGATCTCCAGCGCCTCGTTCGAGGCGCGCGCATTGCGCAGCGTCTCCTCGGCCCTTTCCGCCGTTTCGTTCCACTCGGCAACGCGCTGCTCGAAGGTTTCCGGCGTATCCTGCGCGTCCGGCGCATTCTGGGCGCGCGCCGGTCCGGCTCCGGCGATCAGCGCCAGCACCAACACGGTCAGAAAATGCGTGATGAAGCGCGCCATGCGATCCTCGGTTCCCCCCGATGGCCGATATTGGCCCGATTTTGCCGCCGCGAACAAGTCGGTTGGTCCACGGCGCCGAGAGATTGGCACAAAGTCGAACTTTGTGCGCAGCGGTGGCCATGGTGTATTTCTGCATGGTTCGGGAGACTGGATTTGCTTTTGACAGAGGCGATGGCGCAGGCGCGCGGGCAAGGTAGCCAGGGAGGCAAAATCCCGCCAAGCGGCCCCGGCGGCCCCGTCTTTTCTGACGGCCGGCCTGGTTTGCGGCCATGAACCGGCACAGGGCGAACATGCGCGCCCTCGAGATTTTCGAGGCCGTTTCCCGACACGAATCGATCCATGGGGCTGCCGCCGAGTTGGGCGTCACCCAGAGCGCGGTCAGCCACCAGATCCGCAAGTTGACCGAGGTGGTGGGCGAAAGGGTCGTGGTCCGTTCGGGGCGCGGCATCATGCTCACCCCGGCCGGCCGGCGCCTCGCGGCCAAGCTGCAGGTGGCCTTCACCCAGATCGAGCGCTCGCTGGCGGAAGTGGTGGGCACCGACCGCGACGTGTTGCGGCTGGCGATCTGCAGCAGTTTTGCGCCCGGATGGCTGATCGGGCGGCTCGGCAGTTTTTTTGCCGCGCATCCCGAGATCGATCTGCAATTGCGCATGTATGCCCAGGACCCCGAACTCACCGACGCCGTCGCCGACGCCTTCGTGACCACCCTCCCCACGGAGCGGGGGTTTTGGGCGATGCAGCTTCAGGCCGAAAAGCTGATCGCGGTCGCGCCCGCGCCCGAAAGCCGGTTCGCGTCGCAATCCCTGCCCTTGGTCACCACCACGCTCGATCCGCTGCGCCTGGGCGATGACTGGATCGCCTGGTCGAGAATCGCCGGCGTGGCGTTGACGGACATCCACACCGGCCGCTGGTTGCAGACGTCGCACTACCTGCTCGCGCTGGAAATGGCCAAGAACGGACTCGGTATGGCGCTTGTCCCCGATTTCCTGGCCGCGCGTGATATCGAAGCGGGCCGGCTCAGGGCGCTGTCGCCGGCGCGGCTGCCGACCGAGGAGGATTATTACTTGTGCATCAAGGCCGCGCGGCGCGACGAGACGGCTCTGCGGGCTTTCGAGGCCTGGTTCCGGCGGCAGATCGCCGAAACCGGCGGGTCATGAGGCAAAATCAACAATGATTATCAGAACTCATTGGACCTTAATCGATTTATGGGCCGTAATGAAAGCGAATAGAGGGTGTGCAAACGTTCGTGACGGCCGCGCCAGACGGCCGAACGGCGTCGACTCGATGGGAGAATCGAAATGAGCGGAGCTGGCCCACATGGCCTGACCCGTCGCCACTTCCTTGCCGGTGGAGCGGTCGCTGCGGGTGCGTTTTTCGGTGCCGAAGGCATTGCCAAGGAAGTTCTCAAGGAAATCCACGAATTGCAGCCGGGCGAGTTCACCTGGCATCCCGACCGCCAGCCGGATGGTCCGGTCGCCGTGGTCGTGTCGCTGCCCGAGCAGCTTGTCCATGTCTATCGCAACGGCGTGCGCATCGCGGTCTCGACCTGTTCGACGGGCAAGAAGGGCCACGGCACGCCGACGGGCGTGTTCGTCGTCCTGCAGAAGGACAAGCACCATCGCTCCTCGACCTACAACAACGCGCCGATGCCCAATATGAACCGGCTCACCTGGTCCGGGATCGCCCTGCATGCCGGCAAGCTGCCCGGTTATCCGGCCTCGCATGGCTGCATACGCCTGCCCTTGGACTTTTCCGCGAAACTCTTCACCATCACCCATCTCGGCACGCCGGTGATCATCTCCGGCGCCCATTCCGATCCCTGGGAGCTGAAACATCCCGGCATGGTGCTTAGCGGCTATGCCGAACACGAATTCGAAAAGATCGAAGCGACCCTCAAGGGCAAGAAGCATCCCAAGGACTGGACCGAGGCCGAAGCCCATCCCGTGACGTCGGTGATCGCCTCATCGTCCGGCAACGAGATTTTGCTGGTGGAAAACGGCGAGGTCCTGACCACGGGACGTCTGACGATCAAGGGCAATGGCAAACTCGGCAATCATGTTTTCGTCCTGCAGGGCGCGCATGGCGGGTCGCAGGGCATGCATTGGGCCGGTATCAGTCACAACAGGGAAGGTGTTGGCGCCTTCGCGCGCGAGGAAGACGTGCTTGTGCGTCTGACCGCCGATCATGCCTTCGTCACCAAGATGGGCGCACGCATGCACCCCGGTATGACGATGGTCGTCACCGACGCGCCGCTCCATCCCGAAACAAGGTCGGGCAAGGACTTCGTCATCATGTCGTGAGCGGGCCGCGCTTGGCCGCGATGGCGGCGCGCGGCAGCCGTCCGTCGGCCCCGCGCAGTGCGGTGGCGCACGACTTCCAATCGTTCTGGCCGGCCTGTCCGGCAAACCGTGGAGAAAGCGATGTCCAGCGTCTTGATAAGGTTTTTCGTTGCGGGAGCGCTCGCGTTTTCGTTCGCCTCCCCGGCGCTCGCCCAGAAAAGGCACCATTCGAAGAACGAATCGCGGACCGCGGCGGCGGTGGTCGGCGGCCTTTTGGTCGGCGCGGCCGCGCTTGCCGCCTCCTCGCGCCACCATCGCCATCGCCACCATTATGAGTCCCGTCGGGCTGTGCGCGCGTCCCACGCGCCTTTCAGTCCGGCCCCGCGCATCACCTGCTATCCGGCGCAGCGGAGCTGCTATCGCGCCAATGGCCGCTACGCCCCGCGCTGGACGCGGCGCCTGTATCGCTAGACGAGGATGGGGATCATGAAATCGAAGCCTTTTGCAATGACGGTGGCCTGCGCGTTTGCGGTCCTGTCCATGGCCGCGCCGGCCGCGGCTATCAACGATGAAGGGGCCTTCGTGCGCGCCCATGCCCTCGATCTGCTCGAGGACAAGCTGACCGACGACCAGTTCACCGGGCTGCAATTGCTCGCCCATCAGGCCGCCATAGCCTCGGTCTGCGTCGGCTTCGAACTGGACGAGACGCGCTTTCTCGAAAAGTTCGGCGCGCTCGCCCACGAATCCGAAGCCGAGATGTCGGACGAGCAGAAACAATATTTCGAGCGCCACCTGCTGGTCGTCTACGGCATCCTGATCGGCGGCGAACTGGCCACGGCCGCCGAAGATCCGGGCGAGACCTGCCACGAGGCCGCCGAGGCGCGGGCCGACCCCGAGTTTGCCGAAGAGCAGGTCTGGGCGTCGGAATAGAGAATGGGTGTCGCCGCGCTGCGCTGGCCGACGCGGTGCCCAGACCGTCATTGCGGCCAGGACCGCGAGCGAGGCGGCGCGCAGGTAAGGATTGCAAAAGGGGCTGACGATGCATGAAAGTCCCGCGCCGGTCGCGGCTTCGCAGCGTTTTGCCTGGCTGGAACGTCCTGGCGACGATTTTCCCTATTACCGGGGGCGGCCGGTCGCGATTTCGGCCGCTGGGTGGTGGGTCGTCATGGTCGGTGTCGTCGCGGGGTTCGCGGTCTTCGTCTATCCGCCGCCCTTCCTGCGCGGCCAGTTTTCCGGTTTCGTGCCGGCTGCTCTTTATGCCGCGATCCCGCTTGCCGCGCTGGCCTTCGTCGCCGGTCGCGCTTGGACGGCGATCTTTCGTCCGCTGCGGGGGCGCGATTTCCTGTTGATGGCTGGCTTCGCCGTTCTCAACATCGCCGTGACGCTCGTCGTCGGCGCGATCATGGTCAACCTGATGCAGACCACGGCCAACGAGGTCGTCGCCGATGCCGGCGCCCTGCAGGGCGCCGGGCTGTGGCTGTTTTTCGCGCGCACGGCCGTGCAGCTGCTCGGCGAGGAGGTCATGTCGATCCTGCCTTTCCTGGCCGTGCTCGCCTGGCTCACGGGGCGCGGCATGGGTCGCAGGGCCGCGGTCGTCGTGGCGACGCTGGCGGCGGCGGTCATTTTCGCCGCCGCGCATCTGCCGACCTATGGCTGGAACGTCGCCCAGGCGCTGATGGGCGTCGGGATGGCGCGCATCGTGCTTTTGCTGCCCTATATCGTCACCAAGAATATCTGGGTGTCGACCGGCGCCCATATCCTGAACGACTGGGCGATCTTCGCCGTCTCCATCCTGGGTGCGGCGGGGGTGGCCGGAGACGGCGGGTGAGGCGGGCTGGACCCTCCACGCGCGGCACGGTCCGAGACCGGCGTCGGTGCGGACGACGAACCGGGACGAGGAGAGCTGCATGACACATATCCGAGATTGGCGTTTTTTCGCCGGACGCGGGCGCCGGCTCGCCTTTGCCGTCTTCTGCGCCCCGGCGCTTTTTGCCGGCAACGTTCCGGCGCTGGCCCAGGACGGCCCGTCCTTCGACTGCGCCGAGGCGCAAAGCGCGGCCGAGAAGCTGGTTTGCGGCGATGCCGAACTGGCCGCGCTCGACCGGTTGCTGGCGGATCGCTTCGCTGCGGCGCTCGCGGCGGTTCGCACGCTCGACGCCGGCGCGACGGAAGCCGAAGACGAACTTCACGCCTATCAGCGGGGTTGGGTCAAGGGGCGCGACGAATGCTGGAAGGCCGAGGACCAGCGCGCCTGCGTCGAAGGCAGTTATCTGCGCCGCGATGGCGAACTGGTCGCCCGCTTCCTGCTCGAAAGCCCGACCGCCACCACCGCCTGGCAATGCGGCGACAGCCCGGCCAACGAGGTGGTCACCATGTTCTTCGACACGCAGTTGCCGTCCGTCCGTTTCGAGCGCGGCGACAGCGTCGACACCGGCTCGCTGGTGCCGAGCGGTTCGGGGGCGAAATATGAAGGCAGCTTCGGCCGCTCGATCTGGATCAAGGGCGAGCGGGCGACCTATCGCGACCCCGACCCGGACGGCGCCGAATATGAATGCAGGGCCACGAACTGAGGAGGCCGTGATGTCCCGTTTTGCCGCCGTGCTTCTGTCTGGAGCCGCCTATGCCGCGCTGTGCGGGACCACGGTTGCGCAGGAACTGCCGCCGCTCGGTCCCGACGATCTGATGTTTTCGGTCGAAAACATGGATACCGGCGTCGATCCCAGCCAGGATTTCTACCGGTACGCCTCCGGCAGATGGCTCGACCGGATCGAGCGGCCGTCGGACCGCGCCTCCTGGGGCGTGTTCGAGATCATGACCGAGCGCCTGATCAAGCAGATGGCCGCCGCCGCGGCCGAGGCGGGGCGGGCAGCCGCCGGTGCGCCCAAGGGCAGCGCCGTGCAGCTCGTGGGCGATTTCTACAACGCCTATATGGATGTCGAGGCGATCGACGCGGCCGGCATCGGGCCGGTGCGCGGCCTGCTCGACCGGATCGAGACGATCGCCTCGTTGGACGACATGACCCGTTTCATGGCCGAGCAGGCGGTGATCGCGGGGCCGAGCCTGTTTGCCGTGGTCGCGCCGAGCTCCGACCCCGCCGACAGCAAGCGCTACGCGATGTTCGTCGCGGGCCAAAGCTTCGGCGTCGACGACAAATTTCTCGACATCTACCGCAATGCGCAGGGCGACCCGCGGGTGGACGCCTATCGCACCTATGTCGAAGACGTCATGACGATTGCCGGTTATGCGCCCGCCGATGCGGCCCGCATCGCGGAGACCACGCTTGAGATCGAATTCGCGCTCTATGCCGGATTGCTGACACCGGAGGAGGCCAACGATCCGCGCAACCGCTATACCAAAAAGACCTATGACGAGGTGCAGGCGCTGATCCCCGCGCTCGATCTCGAGCTCTACCTGGACACGGTCGGCTTCGCCAAGCCGGATGTGTTCTACATGTTCGAGCCGCGCGCCCTGCAGGCCCTTGCCGAGCTCTGGCGCACCACGTCGCTCGGCGCGCTCAAGGACTATGCCGCGTTTCGTGTCGTCGACAATTACAGGCCCTTCCTGACCACGGCGCTTGACGCGCCGGCAAAGGCGCTCGATCTCGCCCTCCTCGGCGCCAGCGCCGACCGTCCGCGACAGGACCGTCTCTACCGGCTCTTCATCGACACGCTCGGCCACCCGGCTTCCCGGATCTATGTCGACGCCCATTTTTCCGAGGAGACCAGGGCCGACGTGCTCGACATGGTCGAGCGTATTCACGCGGTGTTCCGCTCCCGCATCAAGACCCGCGAATGGTTGTCGGAAGAGACCCGCGCACAGGCGCTCGAGAAGGTCGCCAAATTCTATTACAAGGTCGGCTATCCGGACACATGGATCGATTTCTCGAGCGTCGATATCGGCCCCGACCCGGTTGCCAATATGATGAATCTCGGTGCCTTCTCGATGGCCCGCCTCGCCGAGAAGCTCAAACGTCCGGTCGAGCACGACGAATTCAACGCCTCTTCGACGCTGCCGATCGTGGTCAATGCGGCCTACAACCCCTCGATCAACGGCTTCGAGGTGTCGGCGGCGATCGTGCAGCCGCCGGCCTATGCGCACGACATGGATGCGCCGCTGCGTTTTTGCCGCACCGGCGCGATCATCGGCCACGAAATGACCCATGGTTTCGACAGCGGCGGCCGGCTTTATGACGCGATCGGCAATTTCCGCGACTGGTGGACGCCGCAGGATGCCGAGGCCTTCGAGGCCGAGGCGCAGAAACTCATCGACCAGGCCAATGCCTTCGAGGTTTTGCCTGGCCTTCATGCCAACGGTCCGCTGAATGTCAGGGAGAACATGGCCGATGTCGGCGGGATCACCTTCGCCTACGAGGCGTTGATGACCTATCTCGACGAACATCCGCAGGAAAATGTCGAGATCGACGGCTTCACGCCGGCGCAGCGCTGCTTCCTGGGCTGGGCCCAGCTTTGGACGATGAAGGCGGCCGAACCCTATTTGCGCGCCATCGTCGCCGGCAACGGCCATCCGCCGAATTTCTACCGCACCGTTGCCGCGCTCCAACATGTCGACGCCTTCTACGAGGCTTTCGGGATCGAGGAGGGCGATCCGATGTGGCTGCCGCCGGCCAAGCGGGTCCATGCATGGTGAGACGGCTTTTTGAAGGAGACAGCGCAGACATGAGCAACGTTGCAAAAAGAAGTTCGCATGCGGTCATGCTGGCGGCCGCGGCCGCCATTGCCGGCTGCACGCAGACGGCGCCGCCGGACGATCAACCGGCATTGCGCTCGGGAAGCGCCGAGGATGAAAGGGCCTGCCTTGCGGCCGTGGCCGGGCAGACGGGAAACACGGTCACGGTGCTCAGCTCGGAATTCTCCGAGGCGGCGACGCTGGTGATGGTCGGCGTGGGGCCGGACCGGGCGCCGTGGCGCTGCCTGATTTCCGGCGGCGTGGTCACCGAGGTGATGTCGATGGTCGACGAGGGCGCGCTTTAGATTTCGGCCCCGGCGGCGGCCTGTCGGTGCGCTCGCCCTGTTGCTGCTCATCGGGCTGGCGCGGCGGGCGGCATAACCGCATCACGCGCTTCTTGGCCGCGCCGCCGTCCCGGACTATTGTCGTCGACGAGGCGGCTTTGTTGGTGAAAAGGAACTGGCATCATGTTTGGCGTGCTTCGCGTCCTATCGGTCTTTCTGGTCCTCTCGCTTTCGGCCGCCGGCCTTGCGCTCGCCTCCGACGCGGTTCGTCACCAGGAGGTGCGTTTCGCGGCCGGCGAGAGTTCCACCACGCTGTCCGATCGGATCGTCGGCTACGGTTCGGTCGACTATCTGCTCGACGCGCGCGCCGGTCAGACCATGACCGTCGTGTTCGAGCCCAGCAATGCCGGCGCCTATTTCAACATTTACGAGCCGGGCAAGGGGCCGGGCGAGGAAGCGATGTTCATCGGCGCGATCAACGGCAACGACTATTCGGGCGTGTTGCCCGCCGACGGCACCTACACCGTTCAGGTCTATCTCGTGCGGGCCGCGGCCCGGCGCGGCGAGGAGGCCGACTACCAGCTTCACATCGGCATCGACGCGATGGGCGGGCAAGCCGGCGCGGTGGCGCCGTCGACCGCGACCAGCGTGGCCGAGACCGACGCGCGCGTCGCCGGCACGCCCTACAGCGCCACCGGCAAGATCGATTGCACCTTTACCGGCGACGAGACCGTGACGCGCTGCGATTTCGGCGTCGTGCGCGCCGGCGGGGCGGTGGCGACGGTCGATATCGTCTTTCCCGACGGCTTCAAGCGCACGCTCGATTTCGACAACGGCGTCGTCACCAGCCCGCAAACCGGCGAGGTCGCGACCCATCGCGAACAGGACACCACGTTCGTGACCGTCGACGGGGCGGAGCATTTCGCCATCCCCGATGCCGTCATCGAAGGCGGTTGAGGCCGGCGCGCCGTCTATCCGCTCAGCCGGCGCAACAGTCTGGAAACGGCCATGCCGGCGAGGCCGGCAAACCCGACCAGGACGAGCAAGGACCCGATCGGAAGCAGGAAGAAGGGTTCCCTGAGGATGCCGTTCTCGTCGACATCGCTGCCGATCAGGCGAAACGCCACCAGACAGGCGAGCCCAGCGACAAGCAGAACCGTCATCAGTTTCGTGGGCACTATGGCTCTCCGCTATGTGTGGGGCCGAACGGTTTGCGCTGACGCGGTGGCGGCATCGCCGCGCGCCGGCTTGTCGCAACCGTCTCGGTTTGGAGCCGCGATCTTCTTCACCGAAATGTCCGAAATATGACCCGTCGCCGTTGGCTTTCTGCACGGCGAAGAGGCGCGGGAACGAAATCCGCGCCCTTTCCGTCAAAGCGGGTCCGCCGAAGCGGAGCTTGCCTCATTCCCGCAGATAGCGTCCGTTGACCCAGCCGGTGAACTTCTGCTCGAGGCCGGCCTCGATCCGGCACCATCTGGACTGCCCGTGCATGGCGCAGCCGAGATTGCGTACGCGGTCTCCGTTGGCCAGTTCGCCGATCACCGGATTGCCGGTGCCCGGTGCCGAACGCACATTGAGCGTGTCGTTGGCCGGTACGTTGGCCACGCGCCAGAAATCGGGTCCGCCCGACAGCCCGTCCGCGTAGTCGGGATCGGCGCCGCCGCCGATGCCGATCGACAGCGCGTAGTCCGCCTCCTCGTCGCGGCGCGCTGCATTGCGCATCAGATAGACGCGGATGCGGTAGTCGCCGTCCTGCGGAAGCATGCCGGCAAAGCTGTCGCCGCTGCTCGATCCGACATGGATCGCGGTTTCGCTGCCGGCCGGCAGCAGGTTGAAATAGGCCGACGGGTTGGTGGTTTCGAACTCGATCGCCATGTCCTGGCCGGCGCGCGCGCCGAGCAGGTAGTCTACGATCTCGTAACCCCGGATCGTTCCTCCAAGCATGGTACCGGAACTGCCGGCCTCGAACCGTACCCTTTCCTCGCGTATCTCCTGCGCCCCGGCCTTGCCCATGCCAAGGGCGAGCAGGACCGCCAACATGACGATCGAGAAAATCCGCATTTGGACACTCCTTTCCTTCCTGGTCTGGACAAAGCGTGCCCGCCGCAGAACGATCCAGGTGGCTCAGGGCCGTTGCGCTCGACCGGTTTGCCGCAGACGCGTCAGGCCTCGCATTCGGCCGGGTTGACCTCCACGACGCTTTCATAACGCCCGTTGGCGGTGACGACCTGTGCGCAGGTCCGGGTCTCGGCGTTCCACCAATAGGCGGTCAGTCCGCGCGTGCGGGCCAGTTCGTAGCCGCGCAATTGCAGTTGCGTTTCGCCCCCGGCGCCGCGCGCTCCGACCAGGTCGGCGATATCGACCGGTGCCGCCGGCGCGCTCGCCACACCGGGAAGCGGTTCGCCGCCGCTGCCGCCAGTGTCGGTCTGGCATCCGAAAAGCACGGCGAGGGGAACGGCAAGCACAAGGCGTGAATACATGACGAGTTTCCATCTCCTGTCTGCGGCACGCTCGACGGGATCGATCCCCTCGAGGGCCTCGATGATTGAAGATTAACGAAGAAACGCACGACGAAAATCTGAAATTCGTAGGCAATGAATGATCTGAAGTCACCAATGGCGCTGCCGGAGCCCTTCGCATCCGCCCCAGCGTGGCGATATCGCACCGTCCGTGTTCCCGCGCGGCACACCGACACTGACGGTCAAGCGATCCATCGGACGATAAAGGCCGCTAACAGGTTCCGATCCCGCCATTGGTGGCGTCTCGCGTCGCCGCGGTCCGGCGGTTTTGCGTATCCCGGTCGGGTCCGCACGCACCCCGGTCGCCCGCGATATGGGCGATGATGTGGTCGACGATTTCCGTATCGTTATGCATCGTGCTCTGGTCGACGACCATCCAGCCCTGCTGTTCGCCCAGCGCGCGCAGGATTTGCCGGACCTGTTGCTGATAGGCGCAGAACGCCTCTTGCGGGTCGCCGGTGAAACCGTCCCAGCGACCGATTTCGGTTTCCTTGAAGGCGCTGCGCCGCGCCCAGGCCATGTGCGGCTCCAGGTCGAGCAGCACCACGAGGTCCGGCTCGGCGGCTTCGGTGAAGAAGCCGCGCAACGCTGCGATCTCGATTCCGCTGCGCAGATGCGCCTTGGCGATCACCCGGAAATAGGAACCGTCCATGACGTGCAGCGTGTCGCTGTCGCGAGTCGCCTGTCGCCGGAAATACTGCCCGGCGGCCGCGAACCAGGCGGCGAGCAGATGGAGGTAGAACCGCGTTCCCAGAAGGTCCTGGCGGGGTTCGCCGCTACTTGGCCACAGCGCCTCCTTGAGCAGCGCCAGCCTGCCGTCGGCGAAGCGGTCGCCGAACGAAAGGTCTTTTTTGTCGACATAGACGGCCCGCCGGCCGCTCGCGGTTAGGGCGCGCGCGAGCTTGCGGCTGATATGGGTTTTGCCCGCCCCGTCGATGCCTTCTATCGCGATCAGCATGAAGCCTCCCCTGAACGTCCCGCCATCGCGCTGGTCACGGTGCGCAAACCGTTCACTCGGCCGCGATCTTGGTCTCGGACTGCTGGACGGCTGCGGCGGGCTCGTCGCCGGCAATGGCCGCGCACACGGCCGCCGCCGCGTAGCCGCCGCTGACCAGAGCCGGGATCAGGCCGCGAAACCGTCCGACGGCGTCGCCGCAAAACCAGATGTTTTCGGCCGGGCCCTTCAGGTTCAGATCGTTGAGCGGGAATGCGCCGACGCCTTCGATGGCGGGAAACAGGCACACGGTCTCGGGCGAATAGAGGTCGGGATACTGGTCGACCAGAAGTCGCAGGCTCCCGCTCAGGATCGCATGCAACTCCTCGGGCAGCATCGCCGCGATATCGCCGCGGCGGAACTCCGCGCGCGGATGCCACGGTCGCCCGTCGAGCGCGGGCGTGCCTGCCGCGCCTCCGTCCAGAAACGCCGGCAACGGCTGCCACAGCGCGCTTTCGCTTTGTGCCAGCGCCTGCTGGTACTGCCGCCACAGCCGTCGGCCCTTGTCGACGGTCTCGCCGCAAAACCGCGCCAGAAGTCCGAAATTGGAATAGCCCGAGGGCGGGCCGTCGGAGCGGCCCGACAGCGCCGAAGGCCCGTTATAGGGGATGAGCCAGACCTCGCCGTTGCGGCAGGTGCAGAAGGTTCTGACCTCGGTGTCGAGCGCGTTGATGATGTATTTGACGTCCGGTCGGTCGACCGCGTTCAGGAAGCCGACATGGTTGGGATGCTCGATGCGGATGCCGAATTCGTATCTGAGCTCGGCCGTGGGCGCGAGCTCCGGCATCAGGTCGTCGATCGCCTGCGGTCCGAACCGGCCGGTGGCGACGACGACATGGCTGAAGTCGTCCTCGCGGGCCGAGCCGCCTTCCCGCCGGCTCCGCACCGTATATCCCGCGCCGTTGCGGCGTACGCGTTCGACCGACGTGCCGGTCTCGATCCAGGCCCTGTAGTCGCGGCTCAGCGCGGCAATCAATTCCGCCCGTTGTTCGAGCGTGCCGTAGCTCGACGGATAGTCCTTGGTGGTGATCGGGTCCCCGGTCCACACGAAGTCGCCGCCGGCGGGCTTCTGTGTGACCGGAACCTTGATGCCGACGCCGTCGAGCAGGGCGCAGATCCGGTCGTAGGCCGTCCACAGCCGGTCCTTGTCGCGCAGCCGATAGAGATGGGAGCCGGACGGGTGGAAGCTGAACTTGCCGTCGGAGAACAGGCCGGCTCCGCCGATGCCGCATCCCAGCTCGCTCGCTTTGTCGTGATGCCGCTCCTCCAGCGCCCGGCCGGCCTCGAACAGGCGAAACTCGATCCCGCTCGCGGCCAGGCAAAACGCTGCGGCCAGTCCCGCCGGTCCGCCGCCGATGATAGCAATACGCGCCATGTCCAACTCCTGCGATGAATTCGCTGCACCGGCCGATCCGTCCGGCCGGGTCGATGGTCTTTGTGCCCCGTGGAAAAGTGTGAGCGCCGCGGCGCGGGTCGGCAGTGTCCGGTCAGGCGAGGGCGAAATCGTTCACCACCACGCGCGACAGCAGCTTGGGGATGAGGTCGCCATAATCGCCCGGGTCGGGAATGCCTTTCTGGTTCGGCATCAAAAGCGCGATGACGTGTTCGGGGACCGGCGTGGCATAGAGCCGTCTTTGCTGCTCGAAGACGTAAAACAGCGCCGAGGAGAAGCCGTATTTGCGGGCCAGAAGCAACAGTTCGGCCCAGTCGATCGCGTCCTGGTGGCGGCGCACCAGCGCATCGATGTCGCCCAGCATATAGGGCTTGACCGTGCCGTGCTGGAAGGCCTCGAAATAGGCCCGCGCGGCGCTGAACCACAAGGCGGTCGTCGGCCCTTGGCACCAGATTGACTGTCCGAGCACGGTGTCCGGCCCCGCGCCGCGCCACACGTCTTCCTCCTCGATCCCGTTCGCCAGGCCGAAATGAATGTCGACGAAGACCGGCATCAGCACCGTGCCGTCGCCCTGGACGAAGGATTTTATCTGCCGTTGCCGCCATTCCCTGGGCATGAGCCTGGCGTCGAAGCCGGGCTGCAGCGCCTCCACCTTGGTCACCGAGTGCAGGGCGTATTTGTGCTCGAGCGTGTTTTTGGTGATCCGACGGAACATGTGGGTGAAGTGTCCGTTGGCGGGGTCGAACACGCCGTGCTTGAAGCCGAGCCCGTAAAGCGCCTTCTGGACGCGCCACACGTCCTTCGGCCGCACCATGATGTCGAGATCCTGCATCGGCCGCAAAAACGGGTCCGGAAAAACGGTCGCCGCCATCAGCGCGCCCTTGAAGATATAGTGCTCGATGCCGTTGTTCTGGAACGTGTTGAGGATCTGCGCCAGCATCCGGAACTGCACCACCGTGCGCAGCTCGGAGAGCTTCGACCACCCCGCCATATAGGCCGCGACCCAGTCGGGCACGGTGCGCCACAGGCCCAGCCGATCGAGGTGAAACCGGCACAGCGGGATCGTCTGGTAGGTTTCGGCCCGCCACAGCACGTAGGCCCAGTCGATCTCCTTGCGGACAAGGCTTGCGAGCCGTTCGTCGCCGGCATCGTCGAGCCGCGGACGGCAGGTCAAAAGCAGAAAGGTTTCCTCACGAGAAAGATGGATCATCGTCCCGCTCCCGCGCTAGGTTTTTTGCGGCGGCTTTTTCGACTTGCCGTCATCGTCGGCGGAGGCGGCCTGGGGCGCGGCTGCACCGTAATGCTGCAGAAGCTGCCTGTACTGATCGAGCTGCTGGTCGAACTCGGCGAAGTCGCGGTCGAAGCCCTGGCCGAAGATTTCCTCCAGATTGGCCTCGCCCGATGCGGCGCCCTCGGCGTCCTGCGCGGTCAGATGAACGGCGTTGGAGGCGAGCGCGCTGAACGGGAACAGGGCCGGCACGTCGGTGTCGCGCCCGTTTTTGCGCCCCATATTCGCGCCGATATCCTGCAGGATCGGAACGGCGAGCTTGCCCGACAGGGTGATTACAAAGGTGCCGTCATTCTCCTCGACGGTGTACCCGAACAACAGACCGTCGCCCATTCTTGCCTCCCATGGTTGTGTGCGTCAGTGCGCTACGGAGCGCCTCCGTGGTCGGACGCGCCCCGTGGTCTGCGGTGTCGTGCGCGTGCGGCGAGCACCTTCATGCGCGCGCGCGCTGAATGGAAAAGGACCTGCGGCGCAGCGCGTTGCCGCGTTTCCAAAGCCGGACCTCCGCCTTCGACAGGGCAAGCGCCCTGCGGCCCATTGCCATCATCGCCCAGTATTTCTTCCGGTTGCCGCGAGAGCGGTGGCGTTTGGCGAGCGTGAAGCAGTTGCGGGCCATCTTCAGGTGGCGGCCGGCCGGGGAGGCCCAGAACCGGTTGGAGCGTCGTCGGACAGCCGGCTTGGCACGGGCTGCCTGCAAAAACGGATTTCGCGAATAGGCCATGCTTTCTCCTCCTTCCTGAACAGTCTTAAGATAAAACAACCATAGGTAGAGGTCAACATAAATACACTTTAAAGGTAGTGAGAGGGGGACGCGACGGCCGGGCGTGCGGAGGCGGCCGCACCGCCCGCGTCGTGCGTCCGGTTGGTGCTGTGCGCGCGGTGTCGCGGCGTCGGGGCGTCGAGGCTCGCGCCCAGACGGCTCCGTAGGTCTCTCGATAAGGATCAGGCCGTGCCGGTGGCGCCGCGGCTTGCGGTCGGGCGCGCGAAACGCCTCACGCCTGCGGCAAGCTGTGCGGGGCGCGGCTCAGCCGGTTGTTGCCGTCGGCCATCTTGGCCAAAAGCGCGGTCAGTTGCGCGCGCTCCGACGGCGAGAGCGGCTCGACCATGCGCTCCTGCGCCTGGCGGGCCAGCGGCATCGCCTTGGCCAGCAGGGCGCGGCCGGCCTCGGTGATCGCGACGATCTTGGCGCGGCGGTCCTTGCGCGAGGGCGTGCGCGTGACGAGATCGCGTTGCGCCAGCTTGCCGAGAACGACCACGATCGTCGTGCGGTCGAGGGCGGCGACGCGGCCGAGACTGGCCTGGTCCATCGCGCCGAACCGCTCTAGCGCCGCCAGCAGGCCGAATTGCAGCGGCGTCAGGTCGACGGCGCGGCAGTCCTCCAGAAACACCGCGACCCCGATCTGGTGGCACCGCCGCAACAGATGCCCCGGCATGTCGAGGAAATTGTCCTCTTGGCCGTGTGCGGCGGCGGTAGGGTCGTTCATGCCTCGGGCTCGCCGATAAGGGTGGTGATGCTGCCGAGACCGTCGATCGCGACCGTGCATCGGTCGCCAGGCACCAGCGCGCCGACGCCCGCCGGCGTGCCGGTATAGATCAGGTCGCCCGGCGCGAGATGCATCGACTGCGACAGGATTGAGATGATCTCGGGCACCGACCAGATCAGTTCCGACAGATCGGCGTCCTGGCGCGTCACCCCGTTGACGCTGAGCCGGATCGAGCCCGCGTCGGGATGTCCGCATGCCGGGACCGTGTGGATCGGCCCGCAGACCGCGGACCGGTCGAAGGCCTTGCCCCAGTCCCAGGGCCGGCCTTGCTCGCGCGCCTCGAACTGCAGGTCGCGGCGGGTCAGGTCGTTGCCGATCGCATAGCCGTAGACATGGTCGAGCGCGGCGGCCTCGGCGATCTTGAAGCCGGCGCGGCCGATCGCGACCACCAGTTCGGCCTCGTGGTGCAGGTTCTTGGTCAGCGGCGGATAGGCGACGGTCGCGCCGTCCTCCACGATCGCGTCGGCGGGCTTGGTGAAGAAGAACGGCGCCTCGCGGTCGGGATCCTTGCCCATTTCGCGGGCATGCGCGGCGTAGTTGCGGCCGACGCAGAAGATGCGGCGCACCGGAAAGCGCGCGGTCTCGCCTGCAACGGCGAGGCTTGGCCGAGCCGGCGGGGAAAAAACGTAGTCGGTCATGATGGGCGCTCTCAGTGGTTGCCGCGGTCTTCGCGCCACAGGCCCAGCTTGTCCTGGGCGGCGCGATCGGAATAGGAAAACAGCACCGCGTCGGTCGCGGGCTCGTGGACGATGCGTTTCCACGACGGGGCGACGAAAATGTCCTTCGGACCCCATTCGAACACTTTTCCGTCGATGGTCGTGCGGCCCGATCCCTCCACCGCCACGAACACCGTGGCGTCCGTCGAGCGATAGGTGGCCGTGGCGAAGCCTGCCGGCAAAAGCTGCAGGAACGTAGCGATGGTCGGCATCGCGTAGCCGCCGTCGACCGGGTTGACGTAGCGCAGCTTGAGCCCGTGGCACGGGTCCCACTCCTCCTGGGCGCGCATCTGCTCCAGGGCCGCGCGCGAGCGCTCGTAGGGATAGTTGAAGATCGGCGAGGTCTTTTTGCGGGGCTCGAAGTCGACCGGCAGGAGATTGGCGCCGAAACGGGCGAGCGAATCGCCGGTCCTGCGCGAGATCGGCTGCTCGTCGTCGGGATAGCCTTCCGCGAACGAGGCGTCGAAGAACGAGATCATCGGGATGTCGAGCCCGTCGAGCCAGATCATCGGCTCGTCGGTGCGGTTGCCGTGGTCGTGCCAGGCGCCGGGCGGGGTGATGACGAAATCGCCGTAACGCATGATCGTGCGTTCGCCGTCGACCGCGGTATGGGCGCCGTCGCCGTCGAGCACGAAGCGCAGCGCGGATTGCGAATGCCGGTGCGCGGGGGCGACTTCGCCCGGCATGACGAGTTGCAGGCCGGCATAGAGCGATGTCGTGATCCGGCTCTGGCCGCGCAGGCCGGGATTTTCCAGGATCAGCACCCGCCGTTCCGCCTCCTTGGCGGTGATCAACCCGCCGGCCTCCAGAAGATAGGCCTTCGCCTCCTCGTAGTTCCAGCAATGGGCCACGCAGCCGCTTGTCGGCTCCGGCGTGATGATCGACGACATCACCGCCCAAAGCGGGGTCAGGCTCTTCTTGTCGATCTTGTCGTAAAAGGCCTTGCGTTGCGGCGTCTCGGCCGGCTTCTCGGTCAGCGACATGCGGTCTCCTCCTTGCGGCTCTCGTCTCTCAGGCCCGCGCGAGCCCGGTCCCGCCATAGAGCCATTCGAGGCGGTCGTAATACTGTTCGGGCGACAGAGAGGTCATCACCTGGTTGCGCACCAGCGCCTTGGCGCCGGCCGGATGGTAGATGTACTCGCCGATCAGGCGCGAATCGATCTGCACATGGGCCGTGCGCGGCACCCGGTTGTGCTGGTAGGCGGCAAGGGCTGTCTCGACGTCGCCCGCGTGCGCGTCGAGCATGTGCGCGAGGCACACCGCGTCCTCCATCGCCATCGCCGCGCCCTGGGCGAAATATTGCAGCATCGGATGGGCGGCGTCGCCCAGCAGGGCCACCCGGCCGTCGACCCAGCGCTCGGCCGGTTCGCGGTCGCACAGCACCCACAATTTCCAGTTCGTGCCGTGCTCGATGATTTGTTGCGCGCGCGGGTGGATATGCTCGAAACCGCGCATGACTTCTTCCACCGGCACCGGCTTGCCGGTCACGGCCTCCTCGACGTCGTTGTGGTAGGTCACGACCAGGTTGAACATCTTCCAGCCCTGCAGCGGGTAGTGGACGATGTGGCATTTCGGGCCGGCCCATAGCGTGGCCGCGTTCCAGCGCAGATCCGCCGGCATGCGCTCGACCGGGATGACGGATCGGTAGGTGGTGTGGCCCGACACGATCGGGTCGCCGTCGGCCAGCATCTGGGCGCGGATCGGCGAGCGCAGCCCGTCGGCGCCAATCAGCGCGCTGCCGTCGAGTGGCTCCCGGCCGGCGCAAAATACCCGTACCGCCGCGCCGTCCTGGTCGTAGCGTTCGACCCGGTGCGAGGTGCGGATGTCGACCAGCCCTGTGTTTCGGGCAGCCTCCACCAGCGCCATGTGCAAGTCGGCGCGATGCACCACCGCATAGGGGTTGCCGAAACGCTCGCGAAACGGCTGATCGAGCGGAATATGCACGATCTCGTCGCCGGTCAGCCCGTCCATCAGGCGCAATTTGTCGATGAAGACGGCTTCCGCGCGAGCCTGGTCGCCGACGCCAAGCGCGTCGAAACAGTGGAACGCGTTCGGCGCGAGCTGGATGCCGGCGCCGATCTCGCCGATTTTCGAGGCCTGCTCCACAACGATGGAGGCGCGGCCGCTGCGGGCGAGACCGAGCGCGGTGGCGATGCCGCCAATGCCGCCGCCGGCGATGATAACCGGTCGCATGGCTGTTCCTTCCCGATAATAATCAGTATTATGAGCATAATACTGAATAGTGCAAGCGCGATTGTCGCGGCAAAGCCGGATCGCCGTTTCGGCCTGGCTTCAACCGAACCTTAATCCCCGGCATCTAATATGACCGCGGTCGTCCCGTATGGCTTGCGCTGGGTTGCGCGTATCGGCCTGGCGGATCGGCCGGATCGGATTGACGGATGATACAGCATCACACCGACACCACGCGAAGCTTGGTTGCAGCCGACGTTCCGGTTGTCGCGCGGCTGTTCCAGAAGATCCTGCGCAAGACCCGCGAGCCCGCCACGCCGGCGCTCGAGACCTATCTCGCCAGCGTCTTTCTGGACGGTCCCGACCGCGATCCGGAGATCAATTCCTTCGTCCATTTGCGTCGCGACGGCTGCGTCAACGGTTTTGTCGGTGTCCTGCCGCTGCCCTTGCTGGTCGGCGACAGGCCGGTTCGCGGCGCGTTGTGCGGCACGCTGATGGTCGAAGACCACGCCGACGATCCCTTTGCCGGCGCGCGGCTGATGCGCGCCTTTCTCGGCGGTCCGCAGGACGTTTCGCTGACCGAGACCGCCAACGACATCTCCACCACCATGTGGCGCAAGCTCAGGGCCACCGTTCTGCCCGACCACAGCCTGGAATGGCTGCGCGTGATCCGCCCGGCCGGCTTCGCCGCCGAGATGGCCGCGCGCGCGGTCGGCCTTGGCGGCGTGCTGCGCCCGCTCGCGCGTCCCGTCGACGCGCTGGTCCGGCGCAGGGGCGACGGCCCGTCCTGGACCCATCTGCCGGTCGGGTTGCCCGCCGGCACGCTGGCCAGCGCCGAGGTCGACGATGGCGAGGCCGCGGCTTTGTTTGTCGAATTGACCGGGGGCTACGAAGTGCGGCCAAACTGGCGCGCGCAAAGCCTCGCCCGGATGTTGGCCGAATCCCGCCGCAAGGCGGTCTACGGCGCCATGGTGCGCCGCAAGGTCGTGGCCCGCAACGGCCGCCCGGTCGGCCTGTTTCTCTATTACGGCGACCCGGGGCGTGTCGGGCGGGTGGTGCAGGTCCTGCACGCGCCCGGCCAGGCCGGCATTGTCCTCGACAGCATGCTCGCCCATGCCGGCGAAACCGGCCTTGTCGCGTTGCGCGGCCGCACCATGCCCGCACTTCTGGAGGCGATGCTTGGCCGGCGTTTCATGTTCGTTCACGCCTCCTCCTCCATCGTGCACGCGCGCGACAAGAGCCTGATCGAGCCGTTTGTCGCCGGCAGGGCTTTTTTCAACGGGTTTGCCGGCGAATCCTGGTCGCGCTTGATCGGAGACCGCTTTGACTGAGTTCGCTCCCAAGACGGCAGGCTGTCCATGTGCGGCATAGCGGGGTATTGCGGCGACGGCGTCGCGCCGCAGGACGGCGCGGCGCTGTTGTGGCGCATGGGCCGCGAGCTCGCCCATCGCGGCCCGGACGGACAGGGCAGCCATGTCGGCCGCGGCATCGGCCTCGGCCATCGCCGTCTTGCCGTCATCGACCTTTCCGACGACGCCGCCCAGCCGATGGCCAGCGCCTGCGGTGCGATCCGCATCGCCTATAATGGCGAGGTCTTCAATTACCTCGAACTGCGCGACGAGCTCGTCGCGCGCGGCCGGCGTTTTCGCACCGAGAGCGACACCGAAGTGGTGCTGCAGCTCTACGAGGAGTTCGGCCCCGACTTCGTCGCCAGGCTCAACGGCGATTTCGCGCTGGCGATCTGGGACGGGCGCAACCGGCGCCTGCTCCTGGCGCGCGACCGCATGGGCGTGCGCCCGCTTTTTTACCACTGGCTGCGCGGCACGCTCTATTTCGCCTCCGAGATCAAGGCCCTGATGCAGGTGCCGGGTTTTTCGGCCGAGATCGATCCGCTGGCGCTCGACCAGATCTTCACCCTGTGGACGCCGCTTGCGCCGCGCACCGCTTTCAAGAATGTCAACGAACTGCCGCCGGCTCACATGATGATCGTCGAGGGTGGCCGCGCCGTCACCCGGCCCTATTGGGCGTTCGATTTTCCGACGCCGGGCGACCGCGCCTCGCCGCGCGCCGAGGACGATGTCGCCGAGGAATTGCGCGCGCTGCTCGAGGACGCCACCCGCATCCGCATGCGCGCCGATGTCGAGGTCGGATCGTTTTTGTCCGGCGGCCTCGATTCCTCGCTGATCTCCGCCATTGCCGCCCGTCAGGCGCCGGGCCGGCTGCGCACCTTTTCGCTCGCTTTCGACGATCCCGCCTTCGACGAAAGCCGCCATCAGGAAACGATGGCGGCCGCGCTCGGCACGCGCCACGATGTCCTGACCTGCCGGGCCGGCGACATCGCGGCCGCCTTTCCCGCCGTCGTGCGCCAGATGGAGCGGCCGGTCCTGCGCACCGCGCCCGCCCCGCTCTATCTGTTGTCGCAGCGTCTGCGCGGCGAGGGGCTCAAGGTGGTGTTGTCGGGCGAGGGCGCCGACGAGATTTTCGCCGGCTACGACGTGTTCAGGGAGGCGCGGATTCGCCGCTTCTGCGCGCGCCAGCCCGGCTCTAAGCTGCGGCCGCATCTGTTCCGCAGGATCTATCCCTATATCGCCTCGCTGCAGCAGCAGACGCCGGAATATCTCGCCGCGTTTTTCGGCGCCGGCGCCGATCTGCCCGACGATCCGCTGTTTTCCCACCGGCCGCGCTTCCGCGCCACCGCCGGGGCGAAGCTGTTTTTCTCGCGCGAGCTCAAGGCCGAACTCGCCGGCTACGACGCGGCCGAGGAATTGGCGGCCTCGCTGCCGGCTGAGTTTTCCCGCTGGCACCCGCTCCACCAGGCCCAGTATCTGGAGACGCGTTTTCTCCTGCCCGGCTACATCCTGTCGGCCCAGGGCGACCGCATGGTCATGGCGCACGGGGTGGAATCGCGCTTTCCCTTCCTCGACCACCGCCTGGTCGAGTTCGCCGCGCGCATCCCGCCCGATATGAAACTGCGCGGCCTGCGCGAAAAGCACATTTTGCGCCGGGCCGGCGCCGACCTGTTGCCGGCCGAGATCAGCGACCGCCCCAAACAGCCCTATCGCGCGCCGGAGAGCGTGTCGTTCGCCGGCCGGGACGGCGCTTATGTCGAGGCGCTGATGGCGACGCCACGCATCGCCGAGGACGGGCTTTTTAATCCCCAGGCGACCCGGAAACTGCTCGACAAGCATGGCCGCGGCGCGGTCGCCGGCTTCCGCGATAGCGCCGCCTTCGTCGGCATTCTTTCCACCCAGCTCTGGCTGCGGGAATTCGCCGGCACCGCGACCCGCAAGCAATCCGCGCAGGCCGTGTGACGGCGCTCAAACAACGAAAGGCTCATCCGATGTCAGAACCTGTCCACCAGCACATCCGCGAGTTCATCGTCGAGAACTTCCTGTTCGGCGACGACGACTACGAGCTCGACAACGGCGTCTCGCTGATCGAAACCGATCTGGTCGATTCCACCGGCATCCTGGAACTGGTCTCCTTTCTCGAGGAGCGCTTTGAGATCGCGGTCGCCGATGCCGACATCGTGCCGGCCAATCTCGATTCCATCGACCGCATCGCCGCCTTCGTCGCCCGCAAGCGCGGCGAAGGTCAAAGGCTGGCCGGCTAGCGCGGCGCAACCATGCCGGTGATCGCCCGCGTCGAGCAGTTTCTGCGCCGCAGCGCCGCCGCCGGCGCCGATAAGGTCGCGATCGTCGACGCCGACACGCGGCTGAGCTACGCCGAACTCGACGCCGGCGCCGACCGGCTCGCCGCCGGGCTTGCCGCGCGCGGCGTCAAAAGCGGCGACCGCGTCGTCGTGTTGATGGACAATATCTGGGAAGCCGCGCTGTCGATCTTCGCCGTGCTCAGGGCCGGCGCCGTCTTCTGCCCGGTCAATCCCTCGACATCGGCCGACATGCTCGCCCACATCCTTGGCGACTGCACGCCGCGCGTCGTGCTCACCCAGGCCAAATATGCGCGCGCCGCCGCCGCGGCCGCCGCCGGCCTCGCCGCGCCGCCTTTGATCGTCGCCGCCCGCGCCGTCGCGGCGCTGCCGCAAGGCGTTGCCGGCTTCGAGAGCCTGCTGGAAGAGACGCACGCCGAACGCGTGGCGGAGGGCGATGCGTCCGACCTGGCGATGATCATCTACACCTCCGGCTCGACCGGCCGGCCCAAGGGCGTGATGATCGCCCACACCGCCATGATCGCGGTCTCCGGCTCGATCGCCACCTATCTCGACAACGGCCCGGCCGATGTCGTGCTCGCCGTGCTGCCGCTCTCCTTCACCTACGGGCTTTACCAGCTGATCGTCGCCGCCCGGGTCGGCGCGACCCTGGTCTTGGAGAAGAGCTTCGCCTTTCCCCACGACGTGCTCGCGCGTGCTCGCGCCGAGGGCGTCACCGGCCTTCCTCTGGTGCCGACCATGGCGGCGATGATTCTCGGCCTGTCGGAGCTTAAGCCCGGCGCGCTGCCGGCGCTGCGCTACATCACCAACGCCGCCGCCGCCCTGCCGCCGGCCCATGTCGCCGGCCTCGGGCGCCTGTTTCCGGGCGTGCGCATTTATTCCATGTACGGCCTGACCGAATGCGCCCGCGCCAGTTTCCTGCCGCCCGAGGAACTCGAGCGCCGGCCCGATTCGGTCGGCAAGGCGATCCCCGGCACCGAGGTCGCCATTCTCGACGAGACCGGTCGCCCGGTGCCGACGGGAGCGGTCGGCGAACTGGTGGTGCGCGGCCCGCATCTGATGCGCGGTTACTGGCGTGACGAGGAAGCCACCGCCCTGGCGCTGCGGCCCGCCCCGGCTCCCGGCGCGCGCCAGCTTCACACCGGCGACCTGTTTCGCGCCGACGCCGACGGTTTCCTCTATTTCGTCGGCCGCACGGACGATATCGTCAAGATCCGCGGCGAAAAGGTCGCGCCGAAACGGGTGGAAACCGTGCTGCATGCCTGTGCGGGCGTGCGTGAGGCGCTCGTTTTCGGCGTGCCCGATCCTGTGCTCGGCCACGTCCTGCACGCCGCCGTCGTGCGCGCCGATCCGAATCTCGACGACCGCGCCATCCTGCGCCACTGCGCGCGCAACCTGCCCGATTTGATGGTGCCCAGGAAGATCGAGTTCCGTCAGGCCCTGCCGAAAACCGCGAGCGGCAAGGTGGTGCGGCGGCTCGTACTCGAAACAGGAACAGACCGATGAACCAGCATTCCGTCCCCGTCTTCTCGCCCGACGCGCTCGCCATCGACCCCGAGGCCGAGATCGAGCGCATTGTCGCCGCGCTGCGCGCCCAGCTGCGCGGGACGCTGCGCAAGCGCGGCCTGGTGCTCGGCCTGTCCGGCGGCATCGATTCCAGCGTCTGCGCCGGGCTCGCCGCCAGGGCCGTCGGGCCCGACAGGGTTCACTGCCTGTTGATGCCCGAGGACGATTCCGATCCCGAAAGCCTGCGGCTCGGCCGGCTGGTGGCCGAGCGGTTCGCCCTGTCGGCCGAGGTGGAAAATATCGGCCCCGCGCTCGCGGCGATGGGCTGTTACGACAGGCGGGACGGCTTCATCCGCCAGGTCGTGCCCGCCTACGGGCCGGGCTGGAGCTCGAAGATCGTCTTCGCCAACGCGCTCACCACCGCCGGGTACAACATGTCGTCGCTGGTGGTCCGCGATCCCGAAGGCCGGGTGGAAAAACACCGCCTGCCGGCCGAGGCCTATCTCGGCATCGTCGCGGCGACCAACATGAAGCAGCGCACGCGCAAGCAGTTCGAATATTATCACGCCGACCGGCTCAACTACGCCGTTATCGGCACCCCGAACCGGCTCGAATACGATCAGGGCTTTTTCGTCAAGAACGGCGACGGCGCCGCCGACGTCAAGCCGATCGCCCACCTCTACAAGTCGCAGGTCTACCGGCTGGCCGAGCATCTCGGCGTGCCGCCGGAAGTGTGCAGCCGCCCGCCCACCACCGACACCTATTCCATGGCCCAGACGCAGGAGGAGTTCTATTTCGCGCTGCCCTACGACAAGATGGATCTGTGCCTTTACGCCCTCGACAACAACGTGCCCGCCGCCGCCGTCGCCGGCGCGGTCGCCCTGAGCGAGGACGAGGTCGCCATGGTCTGGAAGGACATTGCCGCAAAGCGCAAAGTGGCCCGCTATCTCCATCTCGGCCCCCAGCTTGCCGCGCCGCTCGACTGACGCCACACTGGGCCGCGAAGGGGTCGGCCGCCGCCGCGCCCCGACCGTTTAGCCGGGTCGGCGGACAGGGCCGCGATCCGGTCGAAAGGACGCCAGCGCATGACCGATCTGCCATCGACCGAGACGCTCATTCTGGAACGGGACGGGGGCTGGCTGACGGTCTGGCTCAACCGGCCCGCGGCGCGCAATGCGCTGTCGGCGGCAATGGCCGACGAGCTTGCCGCCACCGTTGCCGCGCTCGCCGGCGATCCTTCGATCCGCGGCGTCACCTTTCGCGGCAAGGGCGACATGTTCTGCGCCGGCGGCGACCTCAAGGATTTCGGCACGCTGTTGCGTGATGACGCCCCGCGCGCCGACATCGTCGAGTTCAGCCGGCGCGCCGGCGCCTTGTTTCACGCCGTCGACACCTTGCCGCAGGTTACCGTCATGCTCGTTCACGGCGCGGCCATGGCCGGCGGGCTCGGTCTCGTCTGCGCCGGCGACATCGTGATTGCCGCAGCCGACGCCCGATTCGCGCTCACCGAGACCATGCTCGGCATTCCCCCGGCGCAGATCGCGCCCTTCGTCGTCCAGCGCGCCGGCAGGGCGGCCGCGCGCCGGATCATGCTGACGGGCGCCCGCTTCGACGGCGGCGAGGCGCTCAGGCTCGGCATCGCCGACCAGCTTGCCGACGACGTCGCCGGCCTCGAGGCGGCCGAGGCCGCGGTGCGCGCGGCCGTGCATCGCTGCGCGCCGGGCGCCAACGCCGTCACCAAGAACATCGTGCTTGCCGCCGGGCGCCTGGATGGCGCGGCGCTGCGCGATCTCGCCGCCGACGGGTTTGCCGAGTGCCTGCTCGGCGAGGAAGGCCGCGAGGGCGTGGCCGCCTTCCTGGAAAAGCGCAAGCCGCGCTGGGCGGTTTGAGGTGGCAGTCGATACCATGACGGCACGGACGGTACGGATCGGCGGCGCCGCGGCGGCCTGGGGCGACACGCTGCTGGGCGCGCGCCAGCTCGTCGAAAAGGGCGATGTCGACTATCTCGTCGGCGATTATCTGGCCGAGGTCACCATGGCGCTGCTGGCGCGCGCCAGGGCGAAATCGCCCGACGGCGGTTTCGTGCCCGACTGGCTGGCCTCGGTCGAACCGATCCTGCCGGAAATCCACAAAAAGCGCATCCGGCTCGTCACCGACAGCGGCGGCATGAACCCGGCCGCCTGCCGCGACGCCTTCGTGGCCGCCGCCGACGCGGCGGGGCTTGCCTTCAAGGTCGCGGTCGTCACCGGCGACGATCTGACCGCGCAGGCGGGCGCGATCGCCGCCGCCCGCCCGCCGGAGATGTTTTCCGCCGCGCCGCCGCCGGCGGCCTTCGCCTCCGTCAACGCCTATCTCGGCGCGACCGCGATCGCCGCGGCACTGGACGCCGGCGCCGATGTCGTCATCACCGGCCGCGTCGTCGATTCGGCCATGACGCTCGGTCCGCTGATGCACGAGTTCGGCTGGCGTCACGACGACTACCACCGCCTCGCCGCCGGCAGCCTCGCCGGCCATGTCATCGAATGCGGCTGCCAGGCGACCGGCGGCCTGTTCACCGACTGGCAGGAGATTGCCGACGGCTGGCACGACATGGGCTTCCCGATCGTCGACTGCGCCGCCGACGGCAGTTTCGTCGTCACCAAGCCGCCGGGCACCGGCGGCAAGGTCTCGCGCGGCACGGTCGCAGAGCAGATCGTCTACGAGATCGGCGACCCGCGCGCCTATCGCCTGCCCGACGTGACCTGCGATTTCTCCGAGGTGGTCCTGGACGAAATCGGCCCGGACCGCGTGCGGGTCAGCGGCGCGCGGGGCCGCGCCCCGGGGCCGGACTACAAGGTCTGCGGCACCCACCTCGACGGGTTTCGGCTGGTGACGACCTACATGATCGCTGGCTTTCAGGCCGGCGCCAAGGGCCGGCGCACCGCCGAGGCGCTGATCGAGCGCACCGCGCGCATCATGCGCGCCAAGGGCTTTGCGCCCTATCGCGAGGTCTCCATCGAGGTGATCGGCGCCGAGGACACGTATGGCGCGGGCCGGCGCGCCTTCGAGGCGCGCGAGGTGGTGGTCAAGATCGGGCTCAAGCACGACGACGCCAGGGCGCTGGAGGTGTTCGCGCGCGAATTCGCCCATCCGGGCGTCGCCATGGCGCAGGGCCTGACCGGCGTCATGCACGGCCGGCCGAAACCGGTGCCGGTGCTGCGCGTCCACTCCTTCCTGTGGCCGAAGCGCGACGTACCGGTTGCGATCGATCTCGACGGCGACACCCGCCCCGCCGCCATTGCCGATACGAGGGCCGCCGCCGACCCGCCGCCGCACGCCGCCCCGCCGGCGCCCGTTGCCGCCGGCGCGACGACGCTGGTGCCGTTGCGCGCGCTCGCCTGGGGGCGCAGCGGCGACAAGGGCAATCACGCCAATATCGGCATCGTCGCCCGCCGGCCCGAATTCTATCCCTGGCTGTGCCACCAGATCACCGCCGCGCGCATCGCCGGTTTTTTCGCGCATTATCTGGAGGGCGAGGTACGGCGCTACCTGCTGCCAGGCTTTAACGCGCTCAACTTCCTGCTCGAGGACGTGCTCGGCGGCGGCGGCACCGCCTCGCTGCGCTACGATCCGCAGGCCAAGACCTATGCCCAGATGGCGCTCGACCTGACCGTCGAAATCCCCCGGGCCTGGCTCGACCCCGACGGCCCGCTCGCCGGCTGGCGGCCGGAGGGGGATGAGTGAGGTCAGCAAGTGTGCGGCCTTGCGAGGCAAAGGCACCAACTCTGGTTCGCCGCATCGGCAGCGGGGCAGACGAGACTTACTGAGAGCGGCGATGGCGGCTCTGGTCGTCGTGACGGTTGTGCTCAACGACGTCGTACCTGCCTTTGTCGCCTGGGGGAACGCCACGTTCCAGTCATGCGCATTAGGAAAGTCGAACATGACAATGTTCCCGCCCTGCAATTGTTGCAGCGGGCTCAATCATTGAGTTTCGCAGACGTGGGCACGGTACTGGCAGCGGAACGTTCACTGATTGACTCTGTTACGCAATGCGGAATTTTCCACTTCCCAATGCGCTGCAAAATGTCCATATCAATCTGGTGAAGGGGTCGAAGAAATCCTTGGGAGGTCCCACATCGGTGGGCCGCGTCTCTTTCGCCGTGAGAAGTGGAACTCTCACAAAAAAAGGCACCCTGCGAAGGGTGCCTTTTTCGTTGAGGCAGGGCTTGCTTAATCAAAAGCTGACGCTTTCTTAGGAAACGGTGTAACCCACGCTGTGTCCTGCTCTTTCGGAGCGAACTCCCTAAGCCGATACACCTCGTTATCGAATACTACGATATCATCCTTCTTCAATCGGCTAAGAAGTGACGACACACTAGCCCTGTCTAACGTGATACCTCGCTTATTGGCGAGATCCACCGCTGTTTGCGCATTCAAACCACGCGTACCTACGTCGCGAAGCAGGTCAAGCACTACACCTTTCGTGGCGACCCGTTTTCTGGATTTGTGGGACGTACTGCCTGCGTCGTCATCAATGAGCGAGATCGCAAGCTCCAAGCCAGAGATTTGATTTTCGAGCGCCTCTTTCTGCTTGATCAAGGCATCGCGCTCTTGAAGAAGCCTGCTTTTCATTTCCTTTTTTCCTACGGCCATTGTTGCCTCCTGAAAGGGCCAAACATGGTGCCGCCGACAGGATTCGAACCTGCACACCTTGGGAGGTAAGGAGTTGGAAGCTCCCCGCGTCTGCCATTTCGCCACGGCGGCACGCTGGCATAAAAAGCGACTCGCGTTGCGGCGTCAAGGCCGATTGATTGATAATTCACAATCAATGGATTGACTGTCTTTGCTTGTTGCGCTGCCGGCCCCTCAGCGTGTTCCCCTTCGCATCCTTCAGGCTCCGCACGTGCCTTTCCTCGCGTATCCTTTCCGCGGAGTCCGGCAATTTCGCAGGTGATATCTCGGCTTTATAGCGGGCCTGTAGCGATGTGTTTTTCGCCATAAGCCGCATTGGACGGCTCACCATTGCGCCAAGCAAGCGAATAGATCTCTTCGCCGGCGCGGCCGTCACCGCGCGCGCTTCAGCCTCCCGGTCGCCGCCGTTTCCCAGCCGGTCAGCGCGTCTTTGCCCGGTCTTCGGCGAACAGGTGGCAGCGCACCGCCGCGTCGCCCACCAGATGCGCCGGCGGCGTGTCGGTCGAGCAGTGCTCCATCACGAACGGGCAGCGCGGATGGAAATGGCAGCCCGGCGGCGGGTTGACCGGATTGGGAATCTCGCCGGCGATCGCCAGCCTTTCCTTGCCCTCCATCTCGATGTCGGGCACCGCGTCGAGCAGCATTTTCGTATAGGGGTGTTTCGGCGCCGCGAACAACTCGCGCGCCGGCGCCTCCTCCACCAGCCGGCCGAGATAGAGCACCCCGACCCGCGTCGCCACGTGCCGCACCACGGCCAGGTTGTGGCTGATGAACAGATAGGTCAGGCCGAGCCGCTCCTGCAGGTCGCGCAACAGATTGAGCACCTGCGCCTGCACCGACACGTCCAGCGCCGAGGTCGGCTCGTCGCAGACGATGAATTGCGGGTCGGAGGCGAGCGCGCGCGCGATCGCGATGCGCTGGCGCTGGCCGCCGGAAAACTCGTGCGGGAATTTCTGGCCGTCGCGCGCGTCGAGCCCGACCAGCGACAGCAGTTCGCCGACGCGCGCGGCGCGGTCCTTTGGGTCGGCGATCAGCCCGAACGCCTTGATCGGCTCCTCGATGATCGCCTGCACGCGCCAGCGCGGATTGAGGCTGGCGAACGGGTCCTGGAAGATCATCTGGATCTTGCGGCGCATGCGCCGCATCGCATCCGCGCCCTTTTCGCCCCACACGTCGGTGCCGTCGATCGACACCCGCCCGGCCGAGGGCGGCAGCAGCCCGACCGCCATCTTGGCGATCGTCGACTTGCCGGAGCCGGATTCGCCGACCAGCGCGTAGGTCTCGCCGCGATTGATCGAAAAATCGACCCCGTCGACCGCCGTCAGCGTCACCCGCCCGCCGCCTTCGATCATGCGGTTGAGCCAGGGTTTGGAAAGATCGAACACGCGCCGCAGGCCGCCGACCTCCACCAGCGGCACGGCGTCTTGGTCCGGCGCGGCCGGGCGCGCAGGGCTTGTGTGCGCGGCCGTCATGATGTCGCCTCCGGCGTTTCGTCCGCCGCCGCGATGCCGCGCGCGGCGGCCGCGCGCGCCACCGGCTCGGGCGGGCGGCGCGCGGGGTCGGGATCGTGCAGGAAACAGGCCGCGTCGCTGGCGCCGGCGGAGTAGGGGTGCGGGCGTTCCGCCCGGCAGCGCGCGAAGGCGTGGTCGCAGCGCGGGTTGAAGGCGCAGCCGTCGGGGATGGCGCCCAGCCGCGGCATCGCGCCCGGAATCTGCGCCAGTTCCTCGTCCGGGTCGCCGGCCAGCGAGGGGATCGCCGACATCAGCCCGTGCGTATAAGGGTGCTGCGGATGTTTGACGACCGCGCGCACCGGCCCGATCTCGGCGAGCCGGCCCGCATAGAGCACGCACACCCGGTCGGCGGTTTCCGCGATCACCCCCATGTCGTGCGTGATCAGCATCACCGAGGCGCCGCGCTCCGAGCACAGCCGTTTCAACAGTGCGATGATCTGGGCCTGCACCGACACGTCGAGCGCCGTGGTCGGTTCGTCGGCGATCACCAGTTCGGGGTCGGCGCACAGCGCCAGCGCGATCACCACACGCTGGCGCATGCCGCCGGAAAACTGGTGCGGATAGGCCGAAAGCCGGGCGCCGGCGGCCGGGATGCCGACCTCCTCGAGCAGTTTCTGCGCCTTGTCGCGCGCCGCGCGCTGCGACAGACGCTCGTGGGTGAGAATGGTTTCGGTGAGCTGGTCGCCGATCCGGTAAAGCGGGTTGAGGCTGGTCAGCGGGTCCTGGAAGATCATGCCGATGCGTCGGCCGCGTATGCGCCGCATCTGGTCCGGCCCCAGATCGTCGATGCGCTCGCCGCCGAGCCGGATCTCGCCGGCCGCCACCCGCCCCGGCGGCTCCAGAAGGCCGATAATCGCCGAGCCGGTGATCGACTTGCCGGCGCCCGATTCGCCCACCACCCCCAGCACCTCGCCCGGCGCGATGTCGAACGACAGATCGTCGATCGCCCTCAATACGCCGGCGCGCGTGGGGATCTCGACCCGGAGATTGCGGACGGAAAGCGTTGCTGTCATCTGAGCTTCGGATTGAGTGCGTCGCGCAGCCAGTCGCCGAGCAGGTTGACGGCGAGCGCGAGGATTGCCAGCGTGATGCCGGGAAAGATGGTAATCCACCATTCCCCGGAGAACAAGAAATCGTTGCCGATCCGGATCAGCGTGCCCAGCGACGGCTCGGTCGGCGGCACGCCGACACCCAGAAACGACAGCGTCGCCTCGGTGATGATGGCCAGCGCCAGATTGATCGTCGCGATCACCAGCACCGGGCCCAGCACGTTGGGCAGCACGTGCTTGAACATGATCGTCCACGGCCTCAGTCCGATCAGCCGCGCGGCCAGCACATATTCCTTGTTGGCCTCCACCAGCACCGAGCCGCGCACCGTGCGCGCATACTGCACCCAGAACGAAAGCCCGATCGACAGCACCAGCACCACCAGCACCACCTGGTCGTAGGATTGCGGCCCGGCCATCGCCCGCGCCACGCCGTTGATCAGAAGCGCGATCAGGATGGCGGGAAAGGTGAGCTGCACGTCGGCGATGCGCATGATGACGGAATCGACCGCCCCGCCAATATAGCCGGCCACCAGGCCGAGCGTGACGCCGATCACCATCGCGAACAAGACGCTGGCGAACCCCACCGCCAGCGAGATGCGCATGCCGTAGAGGATGGTCGACAGGATGTCGCGGCCCTGGTCGTCGGTGCCGAGCAGGAAGCGGGCGTCGCCGCCCTCCATCCAGGCCGGCGGATAGAACGAATCCAGGATCGAGATCGTGGCCGGGTCGAACGGGTTGTGCGGCGCCACCAGCGGCGCGAACGCCGCCGACAGGATCATCACCAGCGTGACGGCGGCCGACACCACCGTCACCGGCGAGCGGACGAAGGAGTACCACAGATCCGATTCCAGCGCCCGGCGCAGCCGTCCCTTCGCCGGGGGCGCACCGTCGCCGCCGCGCGCCGCCACCGCGCCGTTTGTGGTCTCGCCGGCGACATGGGGCATCGGCTATCTCCTGGCTTCGCCGAGGCGAATGCGCGGGTCGACCGCCACGTAGAGCAGGTCGACGATGAAGTTGATCGCCACGAACAGGAACGCGATCAAAAGCAGGTAGGCGGCCATGATCGGGATATCGACGTTCTGCACCGCCTGCAAAAACAGCAGCCCCATGCCCGGCCACTGGAACACGGTTTCGGTGATGATGGCGAAGGCGATGATCGAGCCGAGCTGCAGCCCGGTGATGGTGATCACCGGCACCAGCGTGTTCTTCAGCGCATGGCCGAAATTGATGGCGCGCCGCGACAGCCCGCGCGCGCGGGCGAATTTGATGTAGTCGGTCCGCAGCACTTCCAGCATCTCGCCGCGCACCAGCCGCATGATCAGCGTCATCTGGAACAGGCCGAGCGTGATCGCCGGCAGGATCAGCGACAACAGCCCCGACTTGGTCAGCAGTCCGGTCGTCCACACCCCGCCGAGATTGACCGTCTCGCCGCGCCCGAACGAAGGCAGCCAGCCGAGATTCACCGAGACCACGAAGATCAGCAGGATGCCGATCAGAAAGGTCGGCAGCGACACGCCGATCAGGCTGATCGCCAGGAAGCCGCGCGCCAGGAGCGTGTTGCGATAGAGCCCCGTATAGACGCCCATCGGCACGCCGACGGCGAGCGCGAACAGCGCCGACACGAAGGACAGTTCCAGCGTCGCCGGCAGGCGCGAGGCGATCAGCGCGGCGACCGGCTGCTTGAACTGGTAGGAAATGCCGAAATCGATCTGCACCGCCTTCACGATGAAGCGGGAAAACTGGATCATCACCGGATCGTTGAGCCCGAGCGCCTGGCGCAGCGCCTCGCGCTCGGCCGGCGAGGTGTCGACCCCGACGAGCTGGTTCACCGGGTCGCCGACGAAGCGGAACATCAAGAAGGAGATCAGCGCGACGACAAGCATGACGCCGAGCGCCTGCATGAACCGCCTGATGGCGAATGCGATCATCGATTGTGCCCCTGAAGTCCATGCCTCCCCCGCGCGCCGGGCGCGCGGGGGTCAGATGGCGGTTTGGACGTTCAGTTCACCGTGGCCCAGTAGAACAGGACCTGGTTGTCCGGACGCTGGACGATGTCGATGTTCTTGCGCTTGCCCCACACCAGCGACTGCTGGTGCAAGGGGATGTGCGAGACCTCGTTGGTCATGATCGTGTAGGCTTCCTTGATCAGCGCATCGCGCTTTTCAGGATCGATCTCGCCGACGATCTTGGCCGCCAGAGCGTCGACCTCCTCGCTGCAATAGCCGCCGAGATTGAACGGCCCGCCCTTGCCGGTCTCGTCGCGGCAGCCGACCAGATTGGTGATCACGTTCCACGAATCGAACGAACCGGGCGTCCAGCCGAGCAGGTAGAAGTCGGTGTCGTAGCCGCCGGGCGCCAGCACCTTGGCGAAATACTGCGCCTTGGGCTGGGCGTTGAGGTTCACCGTCACGCCGATCCGCGCCAGCATCGACACCACCGCCTGGCAGATCGCCTCGTCATTGACGTAGCGGTCGTTCGGGCAGTCCATGCCGACCGAAAACCCGTCCGGATAGCCCGCATCGGCCAGAAGCTGCTTGGCCGCGTCCGGGTCGTGGGGCAGCCGCTCGAACTCGCCCGAGCCGCTGAACAGCTCGTTGGCGATCAAAAGCGGCACCGGCGTCGACAGGCCGCGCATCACGCGTTCCTTGATCGCCTCCATGTCGATGGCCTGATAGATCGCCTTGCGCACATTGACGTCGCGGAACGGGTTCTTGCCCTTGACGTCGGATGTCGGCAGCTCGTCGCGGAACTGGTTGAAGCCGAGATGGATCACGCGCAGTTCCGGGCCGGTCAGCGCCTCGGTGTTCGGGTCGCTGTTGACGCGCGGAATGTCCTGCACGGGAACCGGATCGACCAGGTCGACGTCGCCCGCCAGAAGCGCGGCGACGCGGGTGCCGTCGGCGGCGATCGGCGTGAACACCACCTCGGTCAGATTGTGTTCGGGCTCGCCCCACCAGCCCTCGTTGGGCTTGAAGATCGTCTTCACGCCCGGCTCGTGGCTGTCGATCACGAACGGGCCGGTGCCGTTGGCCTTGAACGCCGCCGGTCCGGGATTGGTGTCGCGCGCCGAGACCGGCGAGACCGCGCCTTCCGCCTCGGCCCATTCCTTGTCGAAAATATACCAGGTGTCCCACTCGTAATGCAGGATCGGGTTGGGCGAGGTGAGCTTCACCTCCACCGTATGGTCGTCGATCTTGGTCCACTGCGAATCGGCGGGGATGCGGGTCTTCAGGTCCGATGTTTCGGCGCGCACGCGATCGGCCGAGAAGATGACGTCGTCGGCGGTGAAATCGTTGCCGTTGGCGAATTTCACGCCCTTGCGCAGATTGAAGCGCCAGGTCAGCGGGTCGACGACCTCCCAGCTCTCCGCCAGGCCCGGAATGATCTTGAGATCCTTGTCGCGCTTGGTCAGGCCCTCATAGACATTGCCCAGCATGCCGAGCGTGAAGGTCTCGTTGAGCGAATAGGGGTCGAGTGCGTTCAGCGTGCCCTGAAAGGCGAACCGCAGGGTTTCGGCGTGGGCGGTCGAGCCCAGAAGCAGTCCCGCGCCAGCGGCGGCCAGGGCCACCTTGCGGCTTCGCGCGCGCAGACTACGAAGCGATTGTCCGATGCTCATGATTGTCTTCTCCCATTGGCGAGCATTGATGGTTTTTTGATTATCAGAAGAAATGCTCTTGGCCGGCACTATTCAGAAAACCCGCACGACGCGCAAGCCATGTTCTTTCCGGACCCGGCAAGGTTGTGCCGAAAACGCGCGAAATTGGCCCGAAACGGGCGTATTTTGCGCGAAAAACTGCCGTAGCCTATCGAAAATCATGCGAAATCACGCTCGAATTCGCATCGTTCGATCCCGATCGTCGCAGCCGTTGCGCGTCAGATATGCAGGGCGTGACCGAGCGTGCGCAGGGCGGCTTCCTGGAACGCCTCTCCCAGCGTCGGATGGGCGTGGACGGTCTGCGCCACGTCTTCCAGCCGCGCGCCCATTTCGATGGCGTGGGCGAAATAGGACGCGAGTTCGGAAATCTGCGCGCCGACCGCCTGCACGCCGACGACGAGATGGTTGTCGTCGCGCGCGACGATGCGCACGAAGCCGTCGTCGCGCTCGATCGTCATGGCGCGGCCGTTGGCCTGCAGCGGAAAGCTCGCGCTGCGCACGTCGAGCCCGGCCGCGGTCGCCTCCTGCGGCGACAGGCCGGCCGTCACGATCTCGGGATCGGTGAAGCAGACCGCCGGCACGCAGTGCCGGTCCCAGGCGCGCCTTTTGCCGGCCACGATCTCGGCCACCATCTCGCCCTGCGCCATCGCGCGGTGCGCCAGCATCGGCTCGCCGGTCACGTCGCCGATCGCGTGGACCCCGCGCATGGAGGTGCGGCATTGGTCGTCGACGGCGATGAAGCGCCCGTCCATGGTCAGGTCGAGCTCTTCCAGCCCCCAGCCTTTTGTGGCCGGGGCGCGACCGACCGTGACCAGCACCGCGTCGGCCGGCACCGTGCCGGACTGCCCGCCATCGGTGTAGGATAGCGTTCCGGCGCTCGCCGAATGCCGCTCGGCCTTGACCCCGGTCAGCACGCGCACGCCGAGCGCTTCGAGGCGCTTCTTGACCGGCCTGGTCAGTTCCTCGTCATAGGCCGGCAGGATGCGCTCCATGGCTTCCAGCACGCTCACCTGGCTGCCGAGCTTGGCGAAGGCCGTGCCCAGTTCGAGCCCGATATAACCGGCGCCGACAACCGCCAGTTTTTGCGGGATCTCCGTCAGCGCCAGCGCGCCGGTCGACGACAGGACGGCGCCGCCGAACGGCAGTCCCGGCAGCTCGATCGGGGTCGAGCCGGTCGCGATCACGATATGGTCGGCCGTGACGGTCTGGGGGCCGGTCGGCGTGTCCACATGCACCGTCTTGCCGTCGCGAAACCGCGCCCAGCCGTCGACATGCTTGACGCCGGCCTTTTTCAAAAGCCCGCTTACCCCGTTGGTGAGCCGGCGCACGATGCCGTCCTTCCATTCGGCGGTCTTGGGATAGTCGATCCGGGCCTCGCCGGCATGGATGCCGAGCGGCGTGCCGCCGGCGGCGAAGGCGCTCGCTTTGGCGAATTCGTCGGCGGCGTGGATCAGCGCCTTGGAGGGAATGCAGCCGACATTGAGGCAGGTTCCGCCCGGTTTCTCGGCTTCCACGATCACCGTGTCGAGGCCGAGCTGGCCGGCGCGTATGGCGCAGACATACCCGCCCGGCCCGGCGCCGATGACCAGCAATTGGCACTTGATGTCTCTCATCCTGTCAGTCCTCGATGAAGATCGATGCCGGCGTTTCCAGAAGCGTCTTGATCCGCTGCACGAAGACGGCTGCCTCCCAGCCGTCGATGATGCGGTGGTCGAAGCTCGACGACAAATTCATCATTTTGGCCGGCAGGAACTGGGCGCCGTCCCAGACCGGACGCACCTGCATCTTGTTGACGCCGACGATCGCGACTTCGGGATGGTTGATGACCGGCGTCGTGGCGATGCCGCCGAGCGCGCCGAGCGAGGTGATGGTGATGGTCGAGCCGGACAGTTCCTCGCGTGTCGCCGTGCCGTTGCGCGCCGCCTCCGCCAGTCTGGCGATCTCCGCCGCGCACGCCCACAGATCGAGCGTCTCGGCGTGGCGTACGACCGGCACCACCAGCCCGTTGCGGGTCTGGGTGGCGATCCCGACATGCACCCCGCCATGCTGGTGCACGACCCCGGCCTCGTCGTCGTAGAGCGCGTTCAAGCCGGGCTGTTCGCGGATCGCCTTGACCATCGCCAGCAGCAGGAACGGCAACACCGTCAGCCGCGTCTGGTCGTCGCGCTTGCGCGTGTTGAGGGCGGCGCGCAGATCCTCCAGCGCGTCCATCTCCACTTCCTCGACATAGGTGATGTGCGGAATGCGCGATTTCGCCACCTGCATCTTTTCGGCGATGCGCCGCCGCAGGCCCACCACCTTGAAGTCGGTGACACGGTTGTCGGGCGCGCGCGCGGCAACCGCGCCGGGGCGGTCGCCGGCTTCCAGATGCAGGTCGAGATCCTCGTGGGTGATGCGGCCGGCCGGACCGCTGCCGCGCACGAAACGCAGATCGACGCCGGCCTCGCGCGCCCTCAGCCGCACGGCCGGCGCGGCGAGCGGCTTGTCGCCTTCCTTGCGCGTCTGGGCCGGCAAGCGGCGGTCGCGCGCGGCTTTGCCCGCCGGCGGCGCCGGCGTGTCCGGCCGCTCGCGTGGCGCGACGGGCGCGTCCTGCGCCGCGTCGTCGTCCGGCTGCCTGTTGGCGGTCGTCTCGGCCCCATCGGCTGTCGGTCGCGCCGGCGCCGCCGGCTCGTCCTCGTCTTCCGCCTGCGGCGCCGCCGGCTTTGGCGCTGCGGCCGCGTCGTCGTTGCCGTCGCCGGCGACCTCGATCTTCAGAAGCGGCGCGCCGACCGAGATCTGCTCGCCGACCTCGCCGCCGAGCCAGGCGACGGTGCCTTCGACCGGCGAGGGAATTTCCACCGTCGCCTTGTCCGTCATCACGGCGGCCAGCACCATGTCCTCGGCCACCGGATCGCCGACCTTGACGTGCCATTCGACCAGCTCGGCCTCCGCGATCCCCTCGCCGACATCCGGCATCTTGATGACGTGCTGGCCCATCTCAGCCCTCCATCAGTTCGCCGAGCGCGGCGCCGACCCGTGCGGGGCCGGGAAAATAGGTCCATTCCTGCGCATGCGGGTAGGGCGTGTCCCAGCCGGTGACGCGCCGGATCGGCGCTTCCAAATGGTAGAAGCAATGTTCCTGCACCAGCGCGGCGAGTTCGGCGCCGAAACCCGAGGTCAGCGTCGCCTCGTGCACGATCAGGCAGCGTCCGGTCTTCTTCACCGAGGCCACGATCGTGTCGAGGTCGACCGGCAGCAGCGTCCTCAGGTCGATCACCTCGGCGTCGACGCCGCTCTCCTCGGCCGCCGCCTCGGCCACGTAGACCATGGTGCCGTAGGCAAGCACGGTGACGGCTGCGCCCTCGCGCCGCACCACCGCCTTGCCCAGCGGTTCGGTGAAATGGCCGGCCGGCACTTCGCCGAGCGCGTGCTTCGACCACGGGATGATCGGCTTGTCGTGGTGGCCGTCGAAGGGCCCGTTATAAAGCCGTTTCGGCTCCAGGAAGATCACCGGATTGTCGTCCTCGATCGAGGCGATCAAAAGCCCCTTGGCGTCGTACGGGTTCGACGGCACCACCACTTTCAGCCCCGACACGTGGGTGAACAGCGCTTCCGGGCTCTGGCTGTGCGTCTGGCCGCCGAAAATGCCGCCGCCGGTCGGCATGCGGATGGTGAGCGGGCAGGTGAAGTCGCCGGCCGAGCGGTGGCGCAGGCGCGCCGCCTCCGACACGATCTGGTCGTAGGCGGGATAGACATAGTCGGCGAACTGGATTTCCACGCATGGCCTGAGCCCGTAGGCGGCCATGCCGATCGCCGTGCCGACGATGCCGCATTCGCTGATCGGGCTATCGAAGCAGCGATCGCGCCCGAACCGTTCCTGCAGGCCCTGGGTGCAGCGGAACACGCCGCCGAAATAGCCGACATCCTCGCCGAACACGACGACGTTGTCGTCCTTTTCCATCGCCACCATATGGGCGTCGCGGATCGCCTCGATCATCGTCATGCGCGGCATCGTCAGTACCCCGCTTCCTGGCGTTGGCGCCTGAGATGCGGCGGCATGGTGTCGTAGACCTCCTCGAAAATGTCGCGCGGCGAGGCTTTCGGGCCGCTGTGCAGCGTGCCGAAGGCCTCCGCTTCCTTCTGTGCGGCCAGCACCTCGGCGTCGATCTCCGCCTCGGCCTGGCTGTGGCGCTCCTGCGTCCAGGCGCCCACGGCGACCAGATGGTTTTTTAACCGTTCGACCGGGTCGCCGAGCGGCCAGGCGTCCGACTCCTCCTTCGGCCGGTAGGCGGACGGATCGTCCGAGGTCGAGTGCGCGGCGGCGCGATAGGTAACGTATTCGATCAGCACCGGCCCGAGATTGCGTCTGGCCCGCTCGATCGCCCATTTGGCCACCGCGTGGACGGCGAGATAGTCGTTGCCGTCGACCCTGAGCGAGGGA
This sequence comes from Nitratireductor alexandrii, assembly GCF_004000215.1. GTDB lineage: Bacteria > Pseudomonadota > Alphaproteobacteria > Rhizobiales > Rhizobiaceae > Mangrovimarina > Mangrovimarina alexandrii. Next base: position 110,023 of record NZ_RBVY01000001.1, read on the forward strand.
ATGCCGAAACCGTGGCCGCGCGCGGCAAACGTGCCCGAGCCGCCGCGCGCAATGCCCTGGAAGGTCGAGATCGCCCATTGATTGTTGACGATGTTCAGCACCACCGGCGCCTTGTAGGTCGAGGCGAAGACCAGGCCGGCATGGAAGTCGCTTTCCGCCGTCGACCCGTCGCCGATCCAGGCCGCGGCGATGCGGGTGTCGTTCTTGATCGCCGACGCCATCGCCCAGCCGACCGCCTGCGGAAACTGGGTGGCGAGATTGCCGGAGATCGAGAAGAAGCCGAATTTCTTCGACGAATACATCACCGGCAATTGCCGGCCCTTGTTGGGGTCGCGGGTGTTGGAATAGATCTGGCACATCATGTCGACCATCGGATAGCCGCCGGCCAAAAGCAGGCCCTGCTGGCGATAGGTCGGAAAATTCATGTCGCCGTCTTCCAGCGCCTTGCGGAAGGCGCAGGCGATCGCCTCCTCGCCCAGGCACTGCATGTAGAACGAGGTCTTGCCCTGGCGCTGCGCCATCAGCATGCGCCGGTCGAAGGCGCGCACGCGCATCATGGCGCGCAGCCCGTCGAGCGTCTCCTGCGCGGTCAGCGTGCCCGCCCACGGACCCACCGCCTCGCCCTTGCGGTTCATCACCCGGATGATCGAATAGGCCATGTCGCGGATGTCTTCCGGCGGCACGTCGATCGGCGGGCGCTCGACGCTGCCGGCCTTGGGGATCTTGACGTTGGAAAAATCCGGCTTGCCGCCCGGGCGCACTTCCGGCTCTGGCACGTTGAGGCGAAGCGGCTTGTGTTCGGCCATGGCATCGGGCTCCCGGTGGTCGGGGGAGCAAACGCGCCGGCCGGCGTTTCGTTCAAGGCCGCCGGGCCGCGCCGTCTCCTCCCTGGTGCCGATCATCCACCTTCGTCACGCCGACGCAAGAAAAAGTCGCGGTCGCGAGGGCCGGCGGCGCATGATCGCAACAAGGCTACGGCCGATGTCGCGCCGGCGAAATTTTGTGAGCCGGAAAGCCGCCCAAACACGCGCAGTCTTGCGTGAAAAAGAAGCGATTTTGGCGTCGCTTTTGCGATTTTTGCACTTTTTCGAGGGCAAAAATCGCAATTTCTGTGGTCGAATCGAGGTGTTTTCGGCCCGAAAACCGCTCAGGAAAAGCCGCGCACCGTCGCCGCGTCGAGAATGGCCAGCTCGCGCCGGTCGGAGGCGAGCGGCACGAAGGCGACCGACAGCGCGCCGTCTCGCACGCTGCACAAGGCGAACGATCCGCCGGCCACGAACCGCAGCCCATCGCGATAAAGAACGTCGTTGGCGTTGTGGAGCCCGGTGGTGGTGACGACCGGCACGCCGTTCCATATCGCAACGCGGTCGTAATGGACGTGGCCGGTCACAATGCCGGCGACGGGGTGGCCGGCGATGGCCTCCGCCAGGCGCCGCGTATCGGCCGCGCCGAGGCTTTCCCAGCCATAGCCGGTGCCGGGTGCGACCAGCGGCGCGTGGTGCATGACCAGCAGCTTCGCCGCTTCCGGATGGCGCCGCAGCGCGGCGTCCAAAAAGGCGAACTGGTCCGCGCCGAGCGCGCCGGCCACCTTGCCGGCGACGCTGGTGTCGAGCGTGACGACGTGCAGGCCGCCGATCAGCCGGTCGTGGCAGTAGGGGGCGGTCGCGCCGGCCGGCTCGTCGAGCATGCCGGCGTAAAAACCCGGCCGTGTGTCGTGATTGCCGAGCGCGTAGAGGGTTTTAAGGCCGTGCGCCTCGACCACGGCGCGCACCCGCCGGTAGCTTTCCGGATCGCCGCGGTCGGTGATGTCGCCGCTGACAACGACGAAATCGGGACGCGGCGCGATCGCGGCGATCGTTGCCATCACCGCCGCCAACCTGTCGAGATTGGCCGCGCAGGCATCGTCCTCGGCGTGCGGTGGAGAGATGGCGTGCAGGTCGGTCAGGTGGACGAAGGTGACGGCATCGCTCATCGAAAACTGTCCGCGTCGGAAAGGGGCAGGGTGCGACCGGGGTCGGCGGGACGGCCACCATGTCGCAAAGCGGCCCGGTGCGGCAAGCACCGGGCCGGGATTTTGTCGCGGCCGGGCCGGCGCCGCGGCCGGCGCGGCACCCGGCCAGGCCGGTTCAGGCCGCCGCGGCACGTGCCGTTGTGCGTGCCCGCGCCGCCAGCGCTTTGGTCGCGTCGACGGCCTCCTGAGCGGCGTACCAGTAGCGCTGCTGCAGTTCGATATTGAAGACGACGCCTTCGGGGAACGTGCATTCGGCGAGGATTTCCTCCCACGGCAGGTCGCCCCAGCCGACCGGCAGATGCAGGTCGCCATGGCCGTAGGCCAGGCGTTCGCCGATGGTGAACATCCAGATGTCGTCCTGGCGTCCGAAACTGTCGTGGACATGCAGATGGCGGCCATAGGGCGCCAGCGCCTTGATCTCCGCGACGAAGTTCTGGCGCGCCCCGGCGAAGTCGAGATTGATATAGGCGTGGCTGAAATCGATCGTCGCGGCCACGTTGGGATGGGCGATCGCGGCCAGCTCGTCCGCCAGCCGCTGCGGCGAAGAGGCGTGTACGCTGCCGTCATAGCCGCCGAACATCGTCTCCACGCACAGGTAAAGCCCGTTCTGGCGGGCGATGTCGCCGCCGCGCGCCAGCCACTCGCGCTGCCGGTGATAGGCCGCCTTCAGACCGTCGCCCGATTGGTGGCGTGCGAGCCCGGAATGGACGACATAATGCTTGGCACCCAGTTCGGCAGCGACTTCGAGCGACGCGGACAACACGTCGAGATGGCGCGGCAGCCGCCGCGCCTCGTCCATGAAGTTGATGGCGAGCGGCCCGTGCACGGAAAACGCCACCGACCGGCCGGCGCAGGCGCGCTTGATCTCCTCCAGGCGCGGCCGCCGGATCTTGCCGCCGACGATCACGTCGAGATCGAAGATCGGCAGTTCGATCGACTCCACGCCCAGCGCCTCGATCAGATCGAGTTCCGCGGCGAAGTCCGACAGATCGTCCTGTCGTTTGCGCGCTGACAGTCCCGTTCCCGCGACACCGTTTTCGAGCATGAGAATTCCTTTCCAGTCTGGTCCGCGCCGCGCGCGGGGGAGTGATTCGTAGCCCGCGAACCTGCCCGCCGCGCATGTCAGCCGTCTGACAGCCGGATGGAGGTTTTGCGACGGCGAACGAGCGCGCCGCGGTGCGGTGGTGCATGTGGATTTGCATGGCGGGGCGATTCGTGCCGCGATTTCAGAGTTTTAGCCTGACTAAAATTCTGCTTGACTCATGCCATCGCTGAAGGCATCGTTTTTTACAAATACTAAAACGATCGAGGGAGCGATTGTGGACGAGCAGGTCGCACGCGAAGGCAACGGCGCCGCCAACCAGGATCCGCTGGGCGAAAGGCTCAGGGCCCGGCGTCGCGAACTCGGCCTGACCCTCAAGCATGTCGCCGAAGGCGCGGGTCTGTCGGTCGGTTTCATCTCCCAGATCGAACGCGGCATCACCACCCCGTCTCTGTGCTCGCTGGTGTCGGTCGCCCGCGTGCTCAAGGTGCATGTTTCGGAATTCCTCGCCCAGCCGCAACTGACCGTTCCGACCACCCGGCACGACCAACGCCCGCATTACGCGGTCGGCTCCAATTCGCTCGTCTACGAGCGGCTGTCGGCCTCGTTTCCGGGAAACGTCCTGCGCAGCGTCATCATCCACGAACCGCCGGGATACCGTTCCGAACCGATCGCGCACGAGGGCGAGGAAATCTTCTACGTGCTTGCCGGCGGGATCACGGTCGAGGTCGAGGGCGAGGTCCATATCCTGGAGCCCGGCGATTCGATCCATTTTCCGTCGACCCGGGTCCACTCGTCCTGGAACCACACCGGCGCGCCGTCGACCATCCTGCACACCTGCACGATGGACGTGTTCGGCGACGAGCCGGGCGATGCGACGCACAGCGTCGTGCCGGCGGTGCGCAAGAAGGGCGGCCGCCACCAAGCAACTGCCAAGAGCCAGAAACCATAGGGGAATTGTGATGAACAGGATTTCGAAATCGCTTGCCGCGGCGCTGCTTGCCGCGACCACGCTCGCCGCCGCGCCGGCGCTTGCCGAAACCGTTTTGCGCCTCGACGAGGTGCCGGTCGGCGAACTCGATCCCGGCAAGGCGACCGACTACGCCGACTCCATCTTGATGTTCAACATCTACGATACGCTGGTCATCCCGGCCCAGGGCGGTCCGGGCTATGTGCCGCATCTGGCCGAAAGCTACGAGGCCGACGGCAACGACTTCGTGTTCACGCTGCGCCAGGACGTGAAATTCCAGAGCGGAAACCCGCTGACGGCCGACGACGTCGTGTTCTCCTTCGAGCGCATGAAGGCGCTTGGCCAGGGCCTGTCCTTCCTGTTCAAGAATGTCGACGGCGTCGAAAAGGTCGACGACACCACGGTGCGCTTCAAGCTCTCCCAGCCTTATTCGCCGTTCGTGGCCTCGCTGGTGCGCCTTCCGATCGTCGACAAGAAGCTGGTGATGGACAATCTCGGCGAGGGCGACGGCGAGATGAAGGATTGGGGCCAGGCGTTCCTGTCGGCCAACGGCGCGGGCACAGGCGCCTACAAGGTCGTCTCGCACAATCCGCAGGAAGAGACGGTGATGGCCAAGAACGCCGACTATTTCCTCGGCGTGGCCGACGTCGCGCCGGATACGGTGCGCTTCCGTTACGGGCTCGAGGCGGCCACCGTGCGCACGCTGATCGCGCAGGGCGAGCACGACATCTCCTCGCAATGGCTGCCGCCGGAAGTGTTGAAGTCGCTTGCCGCCGACGGCGCGCAGATGCTCAAGGAGACGGGCGGCGGCGCTTTCTACATCAAGATGAACACCGCCAAGGCGCCGCTCGACGACGTCAATTGCCGGCTCGCGCTCGCCAGTGCCTATGACTACGCCTCCGGCCTCAAGATGGTCGCCGTCACCGACGACGTGGCGCAGGGCTCGCCGGCGACCGGCGGCGTGCCGGTCGGCATGTACGGCGCCAAGCCGGCCTCCGAGGCGATGAACCGCGACCTGGAAAAGGCCAAAGAGCACCTGGCCGCGTGCAAATACAAGCCCGAGGATTTCAATCTCGAAATCTCCTGGATCGGCGAGGTGCCGATCGAAGAGCGTTTCGCGCTTCTCATGCAGGCGAATTTCGCCGAGCTCGGCATCAAGTCGGAGATCAGGAAACTGCCATGGGCGCTGTTCACCGAACAAGTGACCAAGCCGGAGAATACGCCGCATATCTCGCAGATCTTCGCCAACGCGGTCACCGGCGATCCCGACACGCTGCTTTATCCGATGTACCATTCCTCGGCCGCCGGCACCTGGCAGTCGCCGGAATATCTGAAGGACGAGGCGGTGGACGCCGCCCTGGAGAAGGGGCGCGCGGAGACCAGCGACGAGGGCCGCCAGGCCGCCTACACGGCCCTCAACGACCGGCTGATGGAGATCGCCCCGTCGATCTACGCCTATGACCGCCAGTCGATCTTCGCCGCCTCCGACCGGGTCAAGGTGCCGGCGCTGTCCGATCCCGCCAAGGCGTTCGGGCTGGACGGTTTCGGCTTCACCTTCCGGCTCATGGAAATGACCGCAGAGTAACCCCCAGGACGCCGGCCGGCGGCAGGCGCGCCGTCGGCCGGCACCGCGCATCACGGGTAAGCATCATGCCGCCAGTCGTCCGCCTCCTTGCGAAGCGGCTGGGGACCTCCCTGATCGTCCTTGTCGGGGTCTCCATGCTGATCTTCACCATCGCCCGGGTCATCCCCGGCGATCCCGCGCGCATCGCGCTCGGCCCCAACGCCACGCCCGAGCAGGTGGAGACGCTGCGCGAGCGGCTGCACCTCGATGAGGCGCTTCCGGTCCAGTACGGCTACTTCCTGCGCGACCTGTCGCGCGGCGATCTCGGCATATCGCTTTATACCAACCGGCCGGTGACGGCCGACATCGCCCAGTTCCTGCCGGCGACGCTGGAGCTGATCCTCGTGGCCGGACTGATGATGATCCTGATCGGCCTGCCGCTCGGCGTGATCGCGGCGCGCTATCGCGGCTCGTGGGCAGACCATGCGGTGCGCATCTTCACGCTGCTCGGCGTGTCGGCGCCCAGTTTCGTCTGGGCGGTGATCCTGATGCTGATCTTCGCCTTCTACCTGCCGCTGTTTCCGATCGCCGGGCGCATCGCCGATAGTTACGCCATCGCCTCCGTCACCGGCTTCCTGACCATCGACACGCTGATAGCCGGCAATCTCGCCGCTTTCGGCAGCGCCGCCTGGCACATCGTGCTGCCGGCCTTCGCGCTGTCGCTGTCGGGGATCGGCCAGGCGGCGCGGCTGACGCGCTCCAACATGGTCGAGACCTACGACAAGCCGTTCATCGAGATGGCGCGGTCCTACGGCTTTCCCGAGCGCCGCATCGCGCGACGCTTCGCCTTCCGTCCATCGCTGATCCCCTCGCTGACGATCATCGGCCTCGATTTCGCGGCCATGCTCGGCAACGCCTTCCTGGTCGAGGCGGTGTTCGCCTGGCCGGGCCTGTCGCGCTACGGCGTCGCGGTGATCCTGCGCAAGGACCTGAACGCCATCGTCGGCACGGTTTTGATCATCTCGGCCATGTTCCTGCTGGTCAACATCATCGTCGACCTCCTGATCGCCTTCATCAATCCACGCATCCGTTATTCGCAGAGGGCGTCATGAAGCGGGCAGCCTATATCCTGGTGCGCAATCCGCTGTCGCTGACCGGCGTGATCCTGATTGCGCTGGTGGTGTTCGGCGCGCTGTTCGCCGACCTGATCGCGCCGTTCCCCGAGCATCGCGGCGCGGTGGTCGATTTCGCCAATTTCAACAAGCCGCCGGAATGGCCCTATCTGTTCGGCACCGACCTGGTCGGGCGCGACCTGTTCTCGCGCATCCTCTACGCCTACCGGATCTCGCTGCTGCTCGGCGTGGTCGTGCTCGCGATCGCGGTCCCGATCGGTGTGACGATCGGGCTGGTCGCCGGCTATGTCGGCGGCTGGGTCGAATATGTGCTGATGCGCATCACCGACGTGTTCCTGTCGATCCCGCCGCTGGTGCTGGCCATGTCGATGATGGGCCTGCTTGAACCGACACTGACCAACGGCATGCTGGCCGTCACGGCGATGTGGTGGCCCTGGTATACGAGGCTGGTCTACAATCTGACCCGTTCCGAGAAGGAAGAGGGCTACGTGCTGGCCGCCGAGGTGATCGGCGCCTCCAGAGCGCACACCATCTTCCGCGAGATCCTGCCCAATTGCGTGCCGTCGATCGTCACCAAGATGACGCTCGATCTGGGTTTCGTCATCCTGATCGCCTCCTCGCTGTCCTTCCTCGGCCTGGGCGTGCAGCCGCCGACGCCCGATCTCGGCTCGATGGTCGCCGACGGCGCGAAATACCTGCCCGATTCCTGGTGGCTGACGGTGTTTCCGGGGCTGGCGATCCTGGTCGCGGTGTTCGGCTTCAACCTGCTCGGCGACGCGCTGCGCGACATTCTGGGGGTCGACCAATGAGCGCGCCGACGCTGCGGATCGCCGATCTCGGCCTCGGCTTCCGGACATGGGCCGGGCCGGTCGAGGTGCTGCACGGCATCTCGCTTCACATCAACAAGGGCGAGCGCGTGGCGCTGGTCGGCGAATCCGGCTCCGGCAAATCGGTCACCGCGCGCATCGTTCTCGGCCTGCTGCAGGAGCTCAAGAGCGCCCGCATCTCCGGCACGGTCGAATTCGAGGGTCGCGATCTCGACCGCCTGTCGGCGCGCGAGCGCCACGCGTTGCGCGGCACTAGAATGTCGATGATCTTCCAGGATCCGACCTCCTCGCTCAATCCGGTCTACCGGATCGCGCCGCAGTTTCACGAGGTCTTGAAGCGCGCCGAACCGGCGATCTCCGAGGCCGCCGCCCGCGCCAGGGCCGCCGCGCTGCTTTCGGCCGTCGCCATCCCCGAGCCTGAGCGCGCGCTGGACTCCTATTCCTTCCAGCTCTCCGGCGGCATGAACCAGCGCGTCATGATCGCCATGGCGCTCGCCAACGAGCCGGCGCTCTTGATCGCCGACGAGCCGGGCACGGCGCTCGACGTCACCGTTCAGGCGCAGACGCTGGCGCTGATGCGCGACATGGTCGAAGAGCACCACACCTCGGTGCTGTTCATCTCCCACAATCTCGGCGTGGTGCGCGAGTTCGCCGACCGGGTCTACGTCATCTACAAGGGCCGCATCGTCGAGCACGCCACCGCCGAGGGCCTGTTCGCCGATCCGCGCCATCCCTATACGCGCGCACTGTTATCGGCGGTGCCGCGCATCACCGGCGGCGGCATTCCCGAGATCGAGGACGTGTCGGAGGATTATTTCCAGCCGCTCGTCGTGCACGAGGGCTGCGGCGAGCCGGAGGGCGCGGCATGACCGGTCTTTTGTCGTTGCGCAACGTCTCCAAGGTCTTCACCCTCGGCCAGCGCGAGATCCGCGCCGTCGACGATGTCTCGTTCGACGTCGTGGAGGGCGAGTGCCTGGCCATCGTCGGCGAGAGCGGGTCGGGCAAGTCGACCATCGCCAACATGATCCTCGGCATCTACCCGCCCTCGATGGGCACGATCGCCTGGCGCGGCGACGTGCTGCCGGCGCGGCGCGAGCTGCGCCATCGCCGCGCGATCCAGCTCGTCCAGCAGAACCCGCTCTCCTCGCTCAACCCGCGCCGGTCGGTGGGCGCGTCGCTGCGCCTGCCGCTCGACGTGCACGGCATCGGCGACCGCTCGCACCGCGCCGACAGGGTCGCGCGGCTGCTCGAGGAGGTCGGCCTGCCGGCGGACTTCATGAACCGCTCGCCCGCGGCCCTGTCGGGCGGCCAGCGCCAGCGCGTGGCGATCGCGCGGGCGCTGGCCAGCGAGTCCGACCTGGTCGTGCTCGACGAGCCGACCTCGGCGCTCGACGTGCTCGTCCAGGCGCGGGTTTTGAAGCTGCTCGCCGATCTGCGCGACAAGCGCGGGCTGACCTATGTGTTCATCACCCACGACTTGTCGGTGGTGCGCAACATCGCCGACCGCGTCGCCGTGTTCGAGAAGGGCTGCCTGCGCGAGCTGGGCACGACCGAAGCGATATTCGCCAATCCGCAGCACGCCTATACCCGCCGCCTGATCGCCGCCGTGCCGGTGGTCGCCGACGCGGAGGTGGCGTTGCGCAACCGCTTGATGGAGAACGACGATGCAGCCGCCTGACTACGCGCCATTCGTGAACGAGGCAGCGCGCGCCGATAACCAGCCGCAGGCCGCCTTCGACGCCTTGTGCGCGCTGACCGAGCAGATCGTCGGCGTGAAACTGTTCACCATCATGACTCACGACGCCAAGAACGGCGTCGCCGGGCGGATCTATTCCAACATGCCCGACGCCTATCCCGTGTCCGGCACCAAGCCGGCCAACGAGACCGACTGGTCGCGCCTGGTGATCGGCCAGAGAAAGACCTTCGTGGCCAACGACATCGACGGCATCCGCGCCGTCTTCGACGACCACGAGCTGATCCGCACGCTCGGCTGCGAAAGCGTCATCAACGTGCCGATCGAGATCGACGGCAAGGTCGCCGGCACTATCAACTGCCTGCACGAAGCCGGTTTCTACACACCCGAGCGGGTCGCCGCCGCCGAAGCGCTCAAGCTTCCCGGCATGGTCTGCCTGCTCCTGAACGAACGCCTTCAGCCCAGGGGAGCCTGACAATGGCCGCAAACACCATCCGCGTCACGACCGATGTCGGCGGAACCTTCACCGATCTGGTGTGCTTCGAGACCGACGGCACGACCGGCGAGGCCCGCATCGTCACGGCGAAGTCCGACACCACGCCGCCCGATTTCGAACAGGGCGTGCTCAACGTCATCGCCAAGGCCGGCGTCGACCCCGCCGCGATCGACTTCCTGGCGCATGGCACGACCGTGGTCATCAACGCCTTGACCGAGCGCAAGGGCGTCAAGGTCGGCCTGATCACCACCGAGGGTTTCCGCGACACGCTGGAGATCGCGCGCGGCAACCGGCCCGACTTCTTCAACCTGCACTACGAGAAGCCGAAACCCTTCGTGCCGCGCTATCTGCGCCGCGAGCTGCCCGGCCGCATCAGCTACAAGGGCGAGGAGATGAAGCCGCTCGACCTGTCCGGTCTTGCCGCGATCCTCGACGATTTCAAGGCCGACGGCGTCGAGGCGGTGGCGATCAGCTTCCTGCATTCCTACGCCAATCTGTCGCACGAGCAGGCCGCGCTCGCCGAGGTGCGCAGATTGTGGCCGGAGGTCTCGGTCGTGTCCTCGCACCAGATCACCCGCGAATGGCGCGAATACGAGCGCACCAACACCGCCGTGCTGTCGGCCTATGTCCAGCCGATCGCCGAGCGCTATCTGTCGCGGCTGGCCGGCGGGCTCAAGGAAAAGGGCCTCAAGGGCAGCCCCTACATCATGCAGTCCAATTGCGGGGTCGATTCTCTGGAAAGCGTCTCCAAGATCCCGATCACCATGGTCGAATCCGGTCCGGCCTCGGGCTTCTGGGGTGCGGCCGAGCTCGGCAAGCTGATCGGCGCGCCCAACGTGCTGGCGCTCGACATCGGCGGCACGACGGCGAAGTGCTCGCTGATCGAGGACGGCCAGGTCAAGATCATGACCGATTACTGGATCGAGCGCGACCGCACCTCGGCCGGTTATCCGATCATGGTGCCGGTGGTCGATCTGGTCGAGATCGGCAATGGCGGCGGCTCGATCGCCTGGGTCGACGATTTCGGCAAGCTGCATGTCGGTCCGCAATCGGCCGGCGCGATGCCGGGCCCGGCCGCCTATGGCCGCGGCGGCGACAACGCCACCACCACCGACGCCAATCTCTGGCTCGGCCGCATCAACCGCGACTATTTCTGCGGCGGCGAGGTCACGGCCGACATGGCGGCCTCGGAAAAGGCGATCCGCGCCGTCGGCGACAAGCTCGGCGTCGACGCCGAGGAGGCGGCGCGCGGCATCATCCGCATCGCCAACAACAACATGGTCAACGCGCTCAAGCTGGTCTCCCTCAACCGCGGCCACGATCCGCGCGACTTCACCCTGGTCGCCTTCGGCGGCGGCGGCGCCATGCATGCCGTGGCGCTGGGCCAGGAGCTCGGCGTCAAGAAGGTGGTCGTGCCGGCCGGTGCCGCGGTGTTCTCGGCCTGGGGCATGATGATGTCGGACCTGCGCCGCGACTATTTCGTCACCAGGCTGGCCGACCTCAAGCCCGGCGCGGCCAAGGCGGTCGAGGCGCTGTTCGCCGAAACCGAGGCCCAGGCGCGCAAGCAGTTCACCGACGAGGGCGTGCCGGCCGAAAAGGTCAAGTTCCTGCGCTACGGCAAGTTCCGCTACCAGAACCAGGAGCACACCACCGAAGTGCTGATCGAGGAGGGCGCCATCACCGACGACCGCCTCGCCGGCATCGAGGCCGCCTTCCACGAGGCCTATGAGCGCGAATACACCTACCGCCTCGAGGCGCCGGTGGAACTGGTCGGCATCCATCTGGTCGCCTCGGCCGAGGTCGGCAAGCTGACCATGACCGAGCGCCAGCCGACCGGCACGCCGTCGAGCGCGGCCCTGAAGGGGAACCGCGACGTCGACTACGCGCTGGAAGGCGTCCACACGGCCGCGATCTACGACGGCACCAAGCTGGAACCGGGCATGCGTTTCGACGGCCCGGCGATCGTGGAGGACCCCGGCACCACGGTGGTGATCCATCCCGGCAACGCGGTCGAAATCGACGGTTACGGCAATATCCACATCACTCTGTCGCAGTGAGGAGAGGCGAGATGGCGAACGCTTCCAACGACCCGATCACGCTCGAGATCATCCAGAACTCCCTGCAGGCGACGGCCGACGAGATGTTCGCGGTGATGAAAAAGACGGCGATGAGCTCGATCATCTACGAGGTGCTCGACATGGGCACCGGCATCACCGACGCCAAGGGCGCGCTCGCCTCCTCCGGCGCCGGCATCCCCGCCTTCATCGGCGTGCTCGACAAGGCGGTGAAGGTGATCGTGGAGAAATTCTCCAAGCCGGGCGATATCGAGCCCGGCGACGTCTTCGCCACCAACGACCCCTATTATGGCGGCGTCACCCATTTGAACGACATCATCGTCGCCATGCCGGTCTTCGCCGGCGGCCGCATCATCGCCTGGACGGCCAACATCGCCCATAATTCCGATGTCGGCGGCATGGCGCCGGGCTCGCTGAGCGGCGAGGCGACCGAAATCTTCCAGGAAGGGCTGCGCCTGCCGGCCATCAAGCTGATCGCCAAGGGCGAGACGATCCGCTCGGTGATGGAGATCATCAAGGTGAATTCGCGCATGCCCGACGTGCTGGAAGGCGACGTGTGGGCGGCGATCGCCTCGGTGCGCATCGGCGCCAAGCGCCTGCAGGAGATCGCCGAGAAATACGGCGTAGGCACGTTCGAGAACGCCATGGCCTCGTTCATGGATTTCGGCGAGCAGGTCTCGCTGAAGGAGCTCGCCAACCTGCCCAAGGGCACGTTCGAACTGTCGGAGGAGCAGGACGACGGGCGCATCTTCAACGTCAAGATCACCATCGACGACGACACGTTCACCGTCGACCTGCTCGACAATCCCGACCAGTCGGACAATCCGGTCAACACCAGCCGCGACGGCGTCATGGTCGCCGCGCAGATGATCTTCAAGTCGCTGACCGACCCCTATTCGCCGGCGAACGAGGGTTCGTTCCGGCCGATCCGGCTCCTGACCCGCGAGGGCTCGGTGTTCCACGCCAAGGAGCCGGCGCCGATCGGGTTCTATTACGAGATCGAGCTGCGCGTGTACGACATCATGTGGCGCTGTCTGGCGCCGCACATGCCCGAACGCCTCGCCTCGGGCCATTTCGCCTCGGTGTGCGGCACCTTCATCGGCGGCATCCACCCCGATACCGGCCGGCAATACACCATCATCGAGCCGCAGCTTGGCGGCTGGGGCGCGAGCCGCGGGCGCGACGGCAATTCGGCGATCTTCTGCGGTTTTCACGGCGAGACCTACAATTGCCCGGCCGAGATCAACGAGGCGCGCAACGGGCTTCTGGTCGACCGCATGGAGCTCAATCTGGAGCCGGGCGGCGAAGGCAAGTTCACCGGCGGGCGCGGCATCGTGATGGACTACCGGCTGCGCGCCGACAACGGCTTTCTGACCGCCGGCTACACGCGCTCGAAGTTTCCGCCCTGGTCGCTCGACGGCGGCAAGGAGGGTTCTCCCAACTATGTCGAGGTGATCCGCAAGGACGGCGAGCGCGAAAAGTTCTCCTTCGTGTCCGGCCTGACCACCCACACCGACGACGTCATCCGCGTGGTGACGGGCAATGGCGGCGGGATCGGCGATCCGAAGGAGCGCGACCGCGAGGCGGTGGCGCGCGACATCAAGAACGGCCTGATCACGCCGGAACGGGCGAAGGAAATTTACGGTTACGCCGGCTGAGCGCCGGTCCTTGGGAAGGAGGATGAAATGACCCAATCACCGCTGAAGATCATGTATCTCAATCCGCTGGCGAGCAGCGCGGCCTATGACGACATTTTCGCCGACATGGCCCGCGACCACAAATTGCCGGGCACCGAGGTGCACGTGACCTCGCTGCCGGAGGCCGAGGGCGGCTTCACCCATATCGAGTACCGCTCCTACGAGGCGATGGTCACCCGCGGCATCATCCGCGCGGCGCGCCAGGCCGCCAGGGAAGGGTTCGACGCGTTCGCGATCGGCTGCTTCTACGATACCGCGTTGCACGACGCGCGCGAGATCTCCGGCGACATGATCGTCACCGCGCCGTGCCAGTCGTCATGCGAAATCGCCTCGACCATTTCCAACCGGTTCGGCGTCATCGTCGGACGCCGCAAATGGGTCCACCAGATGCAGTCGACCGTGCACGATCTCGGCCACGCGCACCGGCTGTCCGGCTTCTACCATGTCGAGCTCGGCGTCACCGAGTTCCAGGCCGACCACGCCGAGACCGGCCGCCGGCTGATCGAGGCCGGCCGCAAGGCGGTGGAGGAGGATTTCGCCGAAGCGCTGATCCTCGGCTGCACGATGGAGGTCGGCTTTTATCGCGAAGTCGAAAGAAAGCTCGGCGTGCCGGTGATCGATCCGTCGATCGCCGCGCTCAAGCGGGCCGAATACGCCGCCGTCCTCAAGCGCCAATGCGGCTGGATCCCGTCGCGCAAATGGTCGTGCGAGGCGCCGCCCGAGGAGGAGATCGCCCGTTTCGGCGGCTTCGACGACGGCGAGATCTTCGGCAACCGCGTCGTGGTGCCGGCCGAGGAGGCAGGCCCGGCCCGCCGCGCCGCCTGACATTGAACCGGCCGGCCCGCGCTGCAGACGCGGGCCGGCCCATCCTGGCGGCGATCGGCCGCCGAGACAGCATTTTTTCGTTCGAGGACCCCATGACCGAGCCTTCTTCCAACCAGACCGCCGACCGTCTCGCCCGCCTGCGCGAGGCGATGAAAGCCGAAGCGGCCGACCTCGTCGCCATCGCGCCCGGCTCGCACATGGACTGGCTGGTCGGCTTCCATCCGCACCCGGACGAGCGCCCCTGCCTGCTTTTGGTGGGCGCTGAAAAGGAGGCGTTCCTGATGCCGGCGCTCAATGCCGAAGGCACCCGCGAGCACACCGACATCGCCTTTCACACCTGGTCGGACGACCAGGGCCCGAAGGCCGCGCTTGGCGAAGCTCTTGCCGCGATCAGCGCCGAGGGAGCGAAAACCGTCGTGCTCGACGAAACCATGCGGGCCGATTTCGCGCTGCTCGTGCTCGACGCCCTGCCGGGCGCGACCCACGCCTTTACCGACCGCACGCTCGGCCGGCTGCGCATGGTCAAGGACGAAGGCGAAATCGCCAAGCTGAAGATGAACGCCGAAATCGCCGACCGCGCCATGCAAAAGGCGTTCGCCGCGATCCGGCCGGGCATGGCCGAAAAGGATCTCGCACAAGTGGTCAAGGACCATTTCGCCTCCGAGGGCGCCGTACCGTCGTTCTGGATCGTCGGCGGCGGACAGAACGGCGCCTTTCCCCATCACCAGTCGGGCGACAGACCGCTTGCCGAGGGCGATGCGATCGTCATCGACATCGGCGCGCGCAAGGCGGGCTTTCCGAGCGACATCACCCGCATGGCCGCAGTCGGCCGTCCGCCCGAAGGCTACGGCCAGATCCACACCATCGTGGAAAAGGCGGTCCAGGCGGCGATGAAGGCCGCGCGTCCGGGCGTGAAGGCGAGCGCGGTCGACGCGGCCGCTCGCACGGTGATCGCCGATGCCGGCTACGGCGAGTATTTCGTGCATCGCACCGGCCACGGCATGGGCATTGACGGGCACGAGCCGCCCTACATCACCGCCACCGCCGACACCGTGCTGGAGGAGGGCATGGTGTTTTCCATCGAGCCCGGCATCTACCTGCCCGGCCGCTTCGGCATCCGCCTGGAGGAAATCGTCGTGCTGCGCGCCGACGGTCCGGAAATCCTCTCCGGCCTGCCGCGCGACCTGCATGTCGCGAAGGCTTGAGGAGAACGCGCAAAGCCGCCGGTTTTGCGCTCGATCCCGACAAACGACACAGCGCCGTCACCGAAAAATCAAAGGGCCGCGAGGGTGCGGCAGCGGGAGGAAACGACATGCCGAGAGAATGGGTGATCGACGCCTATGACGGGTACGAGGGCCTGCGCCTGGCGGCGTGCGAAAAGGGCGAGCCCGGACCGACCGAGATCAGGATGCACATCGAGGCCTTTGCCCTCAACTGGGGCGACATGGACCTGATGAAGGACAATTATTCCTTCAGCTTCGAAAGCTTTCCCGCGCGGATCGGCATGGAAGCCGCCGGGATCGTCGAAGCGGTGGGACAGGACGTGACCGGAATTGCCGTCGGCGCGCGCTACTGCACGCTGCCCTATTTCTACTACAATCGCGGCGCCAGCGCCGACACGCTGGTCATCGACCAGAAATATGTGACGCCGGCGCCCGAGGGCATGAGTGCCGTCGAGGCGGCATCGATCTGGATGCAGTACATGACCGCCTACTACCCGGTCGTCGAACTCGCTGGTGCGAAGAAGGGGGTGAACATTCTGGTTCCTGCGGGCACGAGCACCGCCGGGACCGCCGCTCTGCAAATCGGGCGTCTGTGCGGTGCGACCATGATCGCGACCACGCGCTCGGAACGAAATCGGGACTATCTGATGCAGTCCGGCGCCGACCACGTCTATGTCGACGGCAGCGGCGATCTGGCCGATTTTCTGATGGAGGCGACCCGAGGCGCGGGCATAGATGCCTCGTTCGATCCGATCGGCGGCGATTTCGTCCTGCGCTACGGCCCGGCAATGGCGCGCGGCGCCAAGCTGATGCTCTACGGGCTATTGACCGCGGAACTTCCCAAAATCCCTTATGTCGACATGTGGCAGAAGAATGCCTGGCTGCACATGTATTCGCTGTTCAACTACGTCGAGGACCAGGACGCGCAGGATCGCGGAACGGCCTTCGTCTATAAGGCTTTGACCGATGGGAAGTTGACGCCCAACGTCGACCGGGTCTTCCCGATGGACGCCTATGTCGACGCATGGCGGTATCTTTCCGGGCCGCGCGCAAACTACGGTAAGGTCGTCGTCGATACCGGCAGATGAACCAAATGCCCGACCGGGCGGATTGCTTCTTGGAGCCGGGGACGACCCCCGGGCCTCAGCCGCCCGGTTCATCCGGGAGGTGTTGCGAGAGCACCATGCCTTTAGGATTTGAGGACAATGACGAAACCTGCTGACCCGTTTACGATATCCGTCATCCAGGCGAGCTTGGTTTCGGCGGCCGACGAGATGTTCGCGGTCCTGAAAAAGACCGCGATGAGCCCGATCATCTACGAGGTGCTCGATGTCGGAACCGGCATCACCGACGCCAGGGGCGAACTGGTTTCGTCCGGCGCCGGCATCCCGACCTTCGTCGGCGTGCTCGACAAGGCGGTCAAGCGCATCGTCGAGCTGCACGGGTTCGAGGCGATCCGCGACGGCGACTGCTATGTCACCAACGATCCCTATTATGGCGGCGTCACCCATCTCAACGACGTCGTCATCGCGCTGCCGGTCTTCGCGCATGGCGAACTGGTCGCCTGGACTGCCTCGATCGCGCACTGGAACGATCTCGGCGGCATGACGCCGGGCTCGATGGCGGTCGACGTGTCGGAAATCTTCCAGGAGGGGCTGCGCCTGCCGGCCGTCAAACTGTTCGAGAACGGCCAGCCGCTGCGGTCGGTGTTCGACATCATCGCCGCCAATTCGCGCCTGCCGGATTTCGTCAACGGCGATCTGTGGGCCCAGGTGGCGGCCAGCCGCAAGGCCGAAAGCCGCGTGCGCCAGCTGGTCGAAAGCTACGGGCTCGCCGCCTATCGCGCCGCGCTTGCCGATCTGTTCGAGGAGGGCGAGCGGCGCGGCCTGGCCGGTCTCGCCACCCTGCCGGAAGGCACGTTCACGGTCGAGGAGGAACAGGACGACGGCGCGTTGTGGCGGGCCGCCATCACGGTCAGCAAGGAGCGCTTCGTCGTCGATCTGAGCGGCAATCCGCAACAGCGCGCCGCACCCTACAACACCAGCCGCGACGGCGCCGTGATCTCGGCCCAGATGATCTTCAAGGCGCTGACCGATCCGACCTTGTTCGCCAATGCCGGCTCGTTCCGCGCCCTGGAGGTGATCACCGAGCCGGGCACGATCTTCCACGCCACCGGCACCGCGCCGCACGGCTATTATTTCGAGACCCGCATCCGGCTCTACGACATGCTATGGCGCTGCATGGCCCGGGCGATGCCGGAGCGCCTGCCGGCGGGGCATTTCGCCTCGATCTGCGGCACGGTGATCGCCGGCGATCATCCCGACAGCGGCCGCCGCTTCACCATGGTCGAACCGCAAATGGGCGGCTGGGGCGCGACCGCGACGCGCGACGGGCTCGACGCGATGTATTCGGCCAGTCACGGCGAGACGTTCAACTGCCCGGTCGAGATCTGCGAGGCGCGCTACGGCCTCGATGTCGGCTACAAGCGGTTGCGCGACAGCGGCGAGGGCAAGGGCCTGCATGCCGGCGGCCGGGGCATGGAAACCAGCTACAGGCTGCGCGCGCCGGCGATCATGTCGGCCGGATACAGCCGCGCCCGCCAGCCGGTGTGGGGCGCCAATGGCGGCGCGGACGGCGGCGTCAACGGCCTTGCCGTGCGCCATCCAGACGGCAGCCGTCAGGACTACACCTTCGCCAGCGGCGTGAGGCTGCAGCCCGGCGACGAGGTTCTGGTCGGCACCGCCAATGGCGGCGGCTGGGGCCGGACGCCGGCCTGACGAAAGGACCGGCCCCGGCAAATCAGCGCCATGGCCTGTCAGGAGGGCGGGCGGGGGGCGCATTGCGGGCCTGACATTTGCGCCGTCTTCGGGTATCGCAGGCGCATGCAGTCGATCATTTCCGTCTCGAATCTCTCCAAGACCTACGATTCCGGTTTCCAGGCGCTGAACGGCGTCGACCTGGAGGTCCGCAAGGGCGAGATTTTCGCCCTGCTCGGCCCCAACGGCGCCGGCAAGACCACGCTGATCTCCATCATCTGCGGCCTGGTCAACCGCTCCGGCGGCGCCGTGGCGGTGGACGGGCACGACATCCTTACCGACTACCGCGCCGCGCGCGCGCTGATCGGTCTCGTGCCGCAGGAACTGACCACCGACGCGTTCGAGACCGTGTGGGCGACGGTGTCATTCACGCGCGGCCTGTTCGGCAAGCCCGCCGATCCGGCCCATATCGAAAAGGTACTGCGCACGCTTTCCCTGTGGGACAAGCGCGACGACAAGATCGTGGCTTTGTCGGGCGGCATGAAGCGCCGGCTTTTGATCGCCAAGGCGCTGTCGCACGAGCCGCGCATTTTGTTTCTCGACGAGCCGACGGCCGGCGTCGACGTCGAGCTGCGGCGCGACATGTGGGAGATGGTGCGCGGGCTGAAGAGCTCCGGCGTGACCATCATCCTGACCACGCATTATATCGAGGAAGCCGAGGAGATGGCCGACCGCGTCGGCGTGATCAGCGAAGGCCGCATCATCCTGGTCGAGGAAAAGGCCGAACTGATGCGCAAGCTCGGCCGCAAGCAGCTCACCCTGCAGCTCAAGGAGCCGCTCGGCGCGCTGCCGCAAAGCCTCGCCGAGTATGAGCTGAGCCTGTCCGAGGACGGTCTGGCGCTGACCTACGACTACGACACGCGCGCCGACCGCACCGGCATCACTCGCCTGCTCAGGGCGCTGGACGGCGCCGGCATCCGCTTTACCGATCTCGACACGCGCCAAAGCACACTCGAGGAAATCTTCGTCGACCTGGTGAGGAACGACCGATGAACCATCGCGCGATCTGGGCGATCTACCGGCAGGAAATGGCGCGCGCCTTCCGCACCGTGCTGCAAAGCATCGTGTCGCCGGTGATCTCGACCTCGCTCTATTTCGTCGTCTTCGGCGCGGCGATCGGCTCGCGCATCCAGGAGATCGGCGGCGTCAGCTACGGCGCCTTCATCGTGCCGGGCCTGATCATGCTGTCCTTGTTGACGCACAGCATCTCCAACGCCTCCTTCGGCATCTATTTCCCAAAGTTCACCGGCACGATCTACGAGATCCTGTCGGCGCCGGTCTCGCATCTGGAGATCGTCGTGGCCTATGTCGGGGCGGCCGCCACCAAATCGATGATCCTGGGCGCCATCATCCTGGCGACCGCGACGCTGTTCGTGCCGCTGCGCATCGAGCATCCGCTGGTGATGGTGCTGTTTCTGGTGCTGACGGCCTGCACCTTTTCGCTGTTCGGCTTCATCATCGGCATCTGGGCCGACGGTTTCGAGAAGCTGCAGCTCGTGCCGCTTTTGATCATCACCCCGCTCACCTTCCTGGGCGGATCGTTCTATTCGATCGACATGCTGCCGCCGTTCTGGCGCTCCGTCACCCTTTTCAACCCGGTCTTGTATCTGGTCAGCGGTTTCCGCTGGAGCTTTTACGGCGACGCCGATGTCGGGGTCTGGGTCAGCTTGACGATGACACTGATCTTCCTGGCCGTGTGCCTGGGGATCGTGTCCTGGATCTTCCGCACCGGCTACCGGCTGAAAAGCTGACGCGCGCACGGCGGCTCCAGCCGGCGCTAACTTTCCCGAAAGGTTCTCGCCCGCAAGCTCGGCCTATCGATCGCAGGCGATTCGCGATTCAAGGCCGAGGCCGGGCAGGGACGGCAGGTAGCGGACCGACAGGTCCGACAGCCGCCCGCGGTCCCGGCCGGCGTGTGTGAGGGGAGACTTTGGGGTGAAGGCAGATCACGATTCACAAGGAGACGGCGCGCACAGCGCCCGGGTCGTTGCATTTCCGCTGTGGCGGCGGGCCGACGCGGTGGCGCGCGCCGCAAGGGCGCTGGCCGCGCTCGGCGATCTCGACGCGCGCGACGATTACCGCCACCGGCTCGCGGCGCGGTTTTTCGCCGAGCTCGACGCGCTCGGCCTGAGCGAGGCCGACCAGGACGAGGAGGTCGGCGCGTTCTTCTACGAGGTCGAGTTCGCGCTCGAGGATCTGTTCGGCGAAGCGCTGAAGGACGTCACCACCGGCATGGTCTGACCAGCCGCCGCGCCTCGGCGCGCGCCGATCTCGCGGTCGCGGCGCGGTCACCGGCCGAATCATGTTTTGACAGTCATGGGTAGGGCCGGCGCGGCTTCCACGAAGGCGCGCCGGCCCTGTCGGCGTTAACGATCGGCCCGACCGCGTGTTAACTGTCGCGTGCGCATGTTTGCGTGAATTTTGCGGGAAATAACGAGAATCCGGAGATTTTTCCCCGAATGGGGCGGAAAACCGCATGGGCGGCGCACGATATCGGCAATGCAGGTCGGGCGGCCACGCGAGTGTTAACCGGTTTACCGTTTGTTAAGCATGATCGTTCACAAAGGTTAAGACGCGGCGAGACGGCTGTCCGGCGGAGGCCGGTGGCGGGCCGCAA
The DNA here is from genome assembly GCF_004000215.1 of Nitratireductor alexandrii. Taxonomy (GTDB): domain Bacteria; phylum Pseudomonadota; class Alphaproteobacteria; order Rhizobiales; family Rhizobiaceae; genus Mangrovimarina; species Mangrovimarina alexandrii. The sequence continues at coordinate 131,012 of NZ_RBVY01000001.1, forward strand.
AGAGATAAATCGGCAGCCTGCGACGCCGCGGGCGAGACAAAAGGGGCCTAGCGTGTCCAGCATTCTGACCAACGCCTCCGCGATGACCGCGCTGAAGAGCCTGCAGGCGACCAACAAGGCGCTGTCGACGACGCAGGCGCGCATCTCCACCGGTTACCGTGTCGCCGAGGCCAGCGACAACGCGGCCTACTGGTCGATCGCTACCACGATGCGCTCCGACAGCAAGGCGTTGTTGACCGTGCAGGACGCGCTCGGTCTCGGCGCGGCCAAGATCGACATCGCCTATACCGGCATCAACAACACCATCGACGTGGTTGACGAGATCAAGGCCAAGCTGGTGGCGGCCCGCGAGCCGGGCGTCGACCGTTCCAAGATTCAGGCCGAGATCACCGCCCTGCAGGGCCAGCTCGTCAGCAATGCCGCCGCCTCGTCCTTCTCCGGCGAGAACTGGTTGTCGGTGGATTCGGATTCGCCCGGCTACAACTCGGCCAAGTCGATCGTGGCCTCGTTCACCCGCGCCTCCGACGGCACGGTGTCGGTGTCCACCATCACCATCAACACCGACAGCGTGAAACTGTTCGATGCCGGGGCCAACACCGTGACCGGCGGCGTCGGCCTTCTCGACGGCGTCTATGACGAAACCACCGGCGCCCTGCACGCCGACCAGACCACCGCCGCGGGCGTCTTCACCGTCGCCACGCTCGACATTGCGGGCCTGACCAACAACGCGGCCGACCTGACCAGGCTCGACAATTTCATCAAGGGCGTGGACGACGCCATCAGCCGCATGACCAAGGCCGCCTCCGATCTGGGCGCGTCCAAGAAGCGGGTCGCTCTGCAGGTCTCCTTCGTCAACAGCCTGATGGACGCGATCGAACGCGGCGTCGGCGCGCTGGTCGACGCGGACATGAACAAGGAATCGACCCGCCTGCAGGCGCTGCAGGTCCAGCAGCAGCTCGGTATCCAGGGCCTGTCGATCGCCAATTCCTCGGTCCAGGGCATCCTGTCGCTGTTCCAGGGCTGATGACGCCGGGCCCCTAAACCTATAAAGGCGAGGCCAGGAGGAGACGCTGGCGCACCGCAGCCTGCCGCGAGGCGGAGCGGCGCATCAACGGCCACATCGCGGCACGCAACGAGGGCACAGGGACACTGAATTGAACCGAGCTGCCGTGCCTCCGACAGGCGGAATCGTGCCCGGTGACTATGTGCTCACCGAGGCGGATTTTTGCCATATCGCCTCGATCCTTCACGATCACGCCGGCATCCACCTGCCGCAGGCGAAGGCCGCGCTCGTCTATGCACGACTGGCCAAGCGCCTGCGGGCGCTCGGGCTCGAGAATTTTCGCGACTATTGCGCGCTGGTGGCCGGCAGCGACGGTCTCGGCGAGCGTCAGAAGATGGTCGCGGCGCTGACGGGCGACGGCACCAAATTCTACCGCGAGGCCGATCATTTCGACCATCTGAGAACGCGCGTGCTTCCCGCTCTTGCGGCACGCGCGCGACAAGGCCAGCCCATCCGGATCTGGTCGGCTGGATGCGCGGGCGGCGAGGAACCCTACACGATCGCGCTGGTCTTGCTGTCGGCGATGCCCGACGCGGCCCGCCACGATGTGCGGCTTCTGGCGACCGACATCGACCCCCAGATGATCCAGCAGGGACGGGCCGCCATCTATTCCGAGGCAGCGCTTGCCGACGTTCCGGCGGATTTGCGGACAAAGTGGTTTTCCGAGCGTGCCGGCGCCGGCGAACCGCGCTGGCAGGCGCACGAGAGCCTGCGCGACCTGATCGCGTTCCGCGAACTGAACCTGTTTGCCCGGTGGCCGATGAAAAAGCGTTTCGACGCGATTTTCTGCCGCAACGTCGCCATCTATGTCGACGCCGCCAAGCAGGCCGAGCTTTGGATGCGCTTTTCCGCGGCGTTGAAGCCGTCCGGCGTGCTTTATGTCGGACAGGGCGAATGCGTGTCGGGCCCGGCGGCAAGACATTTCGCCGCCGACGGACCCGCAACCTGGCGTCGCCTGCCCGGCTGAGGAACGGTCGAGCCGGCCTCGGTTTTCCGCCACGGCGCCCGCTCCCGTTTCGCGACTTCAGCGGCGCTCGAGCGGCCGCGCAAGCGCCGTTGCCCGGCTTGCCACATCAGCCAGGTCCGGCCGCATGCGCCGTATCAATCGGCGATCTCGGCCAGTTCCCGCTCGTGCAGCCATTCGGCATGGCGCGGCGCCCGCTTGGTGCGCGACCATTCCTCCAGCATGTCCCATTTGACGGCATCGAGACGTTTCATCAGCGCCTCTTCCTGCGGATCGGGGCAGGCGAGCTCGACCCGATGGCCGTTCGGGTCGAAGAAATAGATCGAGTGGAAGATCGAATGGTCGGTGACGCCGAGCACGTCGATGCCGTTGGCCTCGAGCCGCTCCTTGAAGGCCAGCAGCGTGTCGCGGTCGGCGACCTTGAAGGCGATGTGCTGGACCCAGGGCGGCGTGTTCTGGTCGCGCCCCATCTCCGGCTTGGTGGGCAGTTCGAAAAAGGCCAGAACATTGCCGTTGCCGGCATCCAGGAACACATGCATGTAGGGATCCGGCTCGTGGGTCGAGGGCACGTGATCCTCGGCGATCGCCAGCACGAAATCCATGTTGAGATTGTTCACATACCACTCGACCGTCTGCTTGGCGTCCTTGCAGCGATAGGCGACGTGGTGGATTTTCTCGATCTTCATCGGCAGGTCCTCCATTAATTTAGTTGCGCTTGTAACTGTTGTATTTGTAACTAACAAGACCAAACGAGACGCGGCGCGCGAATTTGGCGCCGGCGCCGGTCCGGCCTATGATGGCCCGGTCCCGGCTTCCGGCCGGGCTGTCTGTCAAAACGGTCCTTCGGGTGGGAGGTTCGCCATGGGGAGATTGTCGGCCATCGCATGTGCGATCGGGCTTTTCGCGACCACGCCGGTGCTGGCCGACGAGATCCGCGGCAGCGCCTTCAAATCGGGCAACTGGGAAGGCGGGGCCTACGATGCCGATGGCGGGTTCAGCCACTGCGCGATCTCGGCGGCCTACAAATCCGGCATCCGGCTGCATTTCGCCATCGACAAGGACTATTTCTGGCGCATGGGCATGTCGCATGCCGACTGGACCATGCAGCCCGGCGAGAACCTCGCCATCCGCTACCAGATCGACAAGCACAAGGTCGTCTCGGCGACTGCCAAGGTGATCTCGTCCGGTTTCCTGCTGGCCGAGCTGATCGCCAAGGACTATTTGTTCGACCAGTTTCGGCGCGGCCGGCTTTTGAAGGTCGAGGCCGGCGGCCAGCTTTATTCCTTCACCCTGAGCGGCACGTCGCGTGCCCTGGCGCGCACGCTCAAATGCGTCGGGCGCTATCTCGACCATACCGCACCGGTCGCCAGGGCGCCCGCGCCCGCACCGGCCGCAAAGGCGCCGGCGCCGATCGCCAAGACGCCAGCCGCGCCGGCGCCCGCCGCCAAGGCACCGGAAAGAGCCGAAACCCCGGCCGTCGCCGCGCCGCGCTTGCCGGGTTCGGGCGTGCCCAAGACACCGGCCGCCCCGCCCGAACGAGTGGCGGCGGCCAGTCCGCCGGCCAAACCCGCCACGCCGCCGCAGACACCGGCCGCTGAAACCGGCCCGGCCTATGCCGAGTCACCCAAGGACATACTCGATGCGACCCGCTTCGTGATCGCGCTGTTTACCGCGAGCGAGTTCGCCGACCACAAGCTGACCGACCAGGGCGAACTCGACGCCGAGACGCCGGAGTTCCTGCGCCGGGCGGCCGTCGGCTGGACCTCGCCCGATACGCGCGGCACGTTGCATGTTTTCACGGCCGGCGCGGCCGCCGGCACGGTGTTGGCCGACATGATCGCCACGGATTCACGCAAATGCGCCGGCTCGTTCGCGTCCGGCAAGAAACCCGCCGAGGACGACCCGGCGGTTCTGACCGCCTTCACCGCCTGCAAGACGGGCGAGGCCTACGATTTCTATGCCGACTACCTCGCCTTCGAGGCGGGGTCGGGGCAGATCTATCTGATGTCGAGCCTGCAGGCGGGCACGCCGGCGATCAATCGCGAGGTCTCCGGCAGGCTGGCGCGCAACGTCGCGCTGGTCAGGCAATAGAGCGAATAGGGCGCCGTCAGGCGGTTTGCTGCGCCGGCCGCCTGACCTTGTCGGCCGCCTCGGCGACCAGCGGGCTCAGCCCCTCGCCGCCGGCGTCGACGATCTCGAAGAACTGACGCCGCATGCGCGGCTCCCAGAAATCGTTGATGTGTTTGGCCACGCCCTCGGCCGCCTCGGCGGGCGGCATGGTCTCGAAAAAGCGACCGATCTGGTTGGCCATGTAGACGAGCTTGTCCTTGCCGGTGCGCGTTTCGTGCTCAGGCGACATTCTGGCTGGCTCCGTTCCTGATCCGCTCGGGATGGGTGAAGATGTCGAACTCGTCGCCGCGCACCAGCGCGACCAGCGTCATGCCGGCCTCGTCCGCCATGCGGATGGCGAGCGCGGTCGGCGCCGAGACCGCGATGATCGCGCCGGCGCCGATGGCCGCGGTCTTCTGCACCATTTCCACCGACACGCGCGAGGTGACGACGACCGCGCCGCTGGCCCCGTCGATGCCTGCTTTGGCCAGCGCGCCGGCAAGCTTGTCGAGCGCGTTGTGCCGGCCGACATCCTCGCGCGCGGCGACGATGCCGCGGCCGGGGCGGTAAAAGCCGGCCGCGTGCACCGCGCCGGTCTCGGCGTGCAGCGGCTGCGCCTCGGCCAGCAGCCTGGCGGCGCCCGCGATGTCGTCGGCCGAAAGCGTCAGCGAGGAGCGACCGACATCGGCGACCGCGCGCATGGCTTCTTCGATCGATTCGATGCCGCACAGGCCGCAGCCGACGGGACCGGCCAGCCTGCGCCGGCGCGCCTCGAAGCGCCGGTTGGCGGCGTCCTTGAGCCGGATCTGGATATCGACGCCGGGTCCGGCGTCCTCGACGGCGATCGTGTCGATCTCGTCCGGCGCGGCGACGATGCCCTCGGTCAGCGCGAAGCCGAGCGCGAAATCCTCGAAATCGGCCGGTGTCGCCATCATCACCGCATGGGTGGTGCCGGCGAAGCTGAGCGCCACCGGCGTCTCCTCGGGAACCATGCGCGCGGCCGCCCGGTTTGCGCCGGCGCGGCGGGCGATCCGCGAGGTCGAACTCAGCGGCGGCCGGGTCATGACGCGGCCATCCTCATTCCGCCGCTTCCAGAGGCCGGGCGATGCGGCGGGCCAGCCGGGCCTGTTCCTCGTATTCGACCTGCCAGTCGGACGGCCCGTTCGACGGCGAGACCTGGACGGCGGTCACCTTGTATTCGGGGCAGTTGGTCGCCCAGTCGGAAAACTCGGTGGTGACCACGTTGGCCTGGGTGTCGGGGTGATGGAAGGTGGTGTAGACCACGCCCGGCGCCACCCGGTCGGTGACCAGCGCCCGCAGCGTCGTCTCGCCGGCCCGGCTCCTGATCCTGACCCAGTCGCCGTCGCGCAGGCCGCGCTGCTCGGCGTCGTGGGGATGGATCTCCAGCCTGTCCTCGCTGTGCCACACGACGTTGTCGGTGCGCCGGGTCTGCGCGCCGACATTATATTGCGACAGGATGCGCCCCGTCGTCAGCAGCAGCGGGAAGCGCGGCCCGGACTTTTCGTCGGTGGCGACATAGTCGGTGCGGATGAACTTGCCCTTGCCGCGCACGAAGCCGCCAATATGCATGACCGGCGTGCCGGTCGGCGCCTTGTCGTTGCAGGGCCATTGCACCGAGCCCTCGCGCTCCAGCAGGTCGTAATCGACCCCCGCGAAGCTCGGCGTCGTCAGCGCGATCTCGTCCATAACCTGGGCGGGATGGGTATAGGCCCAGTCGAGTCCCATCGCCTGGGCGAGGCGCTGGGTGACTTCCCAGTCGGCCAGGCCGTTTTTCGGCGCCATCACCTTGCGCACGCGGTTGATGCGCCGCTCGGCATTGGTGAAGGTGCCGTCCTTTTCCAGGAAGGTCGAACCGGGCAGGAAGACGTGGGCGTAGTTGGCCGTCTCGTTGAGGAACAGGTCGTGCACGACCACGCAGTCCATCGCCGCCAGGCCGGCGGCGACGTGCTTGGTGTCGGGATCGGACTGCAAAATGTCCTCGCCCTGGATGTAGATGCCCCGGAACGTACCCTCGACGGCGGCGTCGAGCATGTTGGGGATCCGCAGGCCCGGTTCCGGGTCGAGCGCGACGTTCCACACCGCCTCGAACACCTCGCGCGTGGCGTCGTCCGACATGTGGCGATAGCCCGGCAATTCGTGCGGGAAGGAGCCCATGTCGCAGGCGCCCTGGACGTTGTTCTGGCCGCGCAGCGGGTTAACGCCGACGCCCGGCCGGCCGATATTGCCGGTCAGCATGGCGAGATTGGCGATCGCCATCACCGTGGTCGAGCCCTGGCTGTGTTCGGTCACGCCGAGCCCGTAATAGATCGCCGCATTGCCGCCGGTGGCGTAGAGCCTGGCCGCGGCGCGGATCGTGTCGGCCGCAACGCCCGAAACCTTCTCCACCTCTTCAGGGCTGTGCTGCGGCTCGGCGGCGAAGGCGGCGAAATCCTCGAATTCCGACCAGTCGCAGCGCTCGCGGATGAAGGCCTCGTCGAACAGGCCCTCGGTGACGATCACGTGGGCGAGTGCGGTCAAAACCGCGACATTGGTGCCGGGCCTGAGCGGCAGATGGTGCGCGGCCTCGACATGCGGCTGGCGCACCAGGTCGATGCGGCGCGGGTCGATGACGATCAGCTTGGCGCCCGCGCGCAGCCGCTTCTTCAGCCGCGAGGCGAACACCGGGTGGCCGTCGGTCGGATTGGCCCCGATGACCAGCGCGACGTCGGTGTGCTCGACCGAATCGAAATCCTGCGTGCCGGCCGAGGTGCCGAAGGTGGTCTTCAGCCCGTAGCCGGTCGGTGAATGGCACACGCGCGCGCAGGTATCGACATTGTTGTTGCCGAAGCCCTGGCGGATCAGTTTCTGGACGAGGAAGGTCTCCTCGTTGGTGCAGCGCGAGGAGGTGATGCCGCCGATCGCGCCCTTGCCGTACTGGTACTGGATGCGCCGGAACTCGCTCGCGACATGCGAAAACGCCTCTTCCCAGCTGACCTCGCGCCAGGGGTCGGTGATCTTGTCGCGCACCATCGGGTTCAGGATGCGGTCCTTGTGGGTGGCGTAGCCCCAGGCGAAGCGGCCCTTGACGCAGGAATGGCCGCGATTGGCCTTGCCGTCCTTGTAGGGCATCATGCGCACCAGCTCGTCGCCGCGCATCTCGGCCTTGAACGAGCAGCCGACGCCGCAATAGGCGCAGGTCGTGACCACCGAATGTTCCGGCTGGCCGATCTCGATCACCGATTTCTCGCGCAGGGTCGCGGTCGGGCAGGCCTGCACGCAGGCGCCGCACGACACGCATTCGGACTCGATGAACGGCTGATGCATGCCCGCCGACACCCGGCTTTCGAAGCCACGGCCCTCGATCGTCAGCGCGAAGGTGCCCTGCACCTCCTCGCAGGCGCGCACGCAGCGCGAGCACACGATGCATTTGGACGGGTCGTAGGTGAAATAGGGGTTGGATTCGTCCTTCTTCATCCAGCGGAAATTCTCCGCCCCGTCGCCGGCGCGCCGGGCATGGACGTGGTTTTCGCCGTCATAGCCGTAGCGCACGTCGCGCAGGCCGACCACGCCGGCCATGTCCTGCAACTCGCAATCGCCGTTGGCCGCGCAGGTCAGGCAGTCGAGCGGGTGATCGGAGATGTAGAGCTCCATCACGCCGCGGCGGATGTCCTTGAGCTTGCCGGTCTGGGTCTTGACCACCATGTCGGGCGCCACCGGCGTGGTGCACGACGACGGCGTGCCGTTGCGGCCTTCGATCTCGACCAGGCACAACCGGCACGAGCCGAAGGCGTCGACCATGTCGGTGGCGCACAGTTTCGGGATCTGGATCCCGGTTTCCATCGCCGCGCGCATGATCGAGGTGCCTTCCGGCACGGTGACCGAAAACCCGTCGATCGTCAGCGTGACGTCTTTGTCGGCGTCCGATTTCGGGGTTCCGTAATCGATTTCGGTGATCAGACCCATGGGATCGCTCCTGAACCGAATGTCTATCCTGCCGCCTTATCGCGGCGGCAATGGGGAAGGGCGGCGAGGCGCTCGGTCACTCCGCCGCCTCGTTCATCGCCCGGGGACGAAAATCCTCGGGAAAATGCGTCAGCGCGCTCATCACCGGATAGGGCGTGAAGCCGCCGAGCGCGCATAACGAGCCGAACTTCATCGTGTTGCAGAGATCGCTCACCAGCGCGATCTGCGTGTCGGGCGCCTCGCCGGCGGCGATCTTGTCGATCACCTCGACGCCGCGGACCGAGCCGATCCGGCACGGCGTGCACTTGCCGCAGCTTTCGACGGCGCAGAACTCCATCGCGAAGCGCGCCTGTTTGAGCATGTCGGCCGTGTCGTCGAACACCACGATGCCGGCATGGCCGATCAGCCCGTCCTTGGCCGCGAACGCCTCGTAGTCGAACGGCGTGTCGAACAGGGCGCGCGGGAAATAGGCGCCGAGCGGGCCGCCGACCTGCACCGCCTTGACCGGGCGGCCGGTCGCCGTGCCGCCGCCGATCTCGTCGACGATCTCGCCCAGCGTGAGGCCGAAGCCGGCCTCGAACAGGCCGCCATGGCGTACATTGCCGGCGATCTGGATCGGGATCGTGCCGCGCGAGCGGCCCATGCCGAAATCGCGGTAGAACGCCGCGCCCTTGTCCATGATCACCGGCACGGAGGCGAGCGAGATGACGTTGTTGACCACGGTCGGGCGGCCGAACAGACCCTTGTGCGCCGGCAGCGGCGGCTTGGCCCGCACCTGGCCGCGCTTGCCCTCGAGGCTTTCCAGGAGCGAGGTTTCCTCGCCGCAGACATAGGCGCCGGCGCCGACACGCACTTCGATGTCGAAGGCGTTGGGCGAGCCGAGCACGCTGGCGCCCAGAATGCCGGCCGTGCGCGCGATCGCGATCGCGGCGTCCATGACGCGGATGGCGTGCGGATATTCCGAACGCAGATAGACGTACCCCTTGGTGGCGCCGGTGGCGATGCCGGCGATCGCCATGCCCTCGATCAACACGAAGGGGTCGCCCTCCATGATCATCCGGTCGGCGAAGGTGCCGCTGTCGCCCTCGTCGGCATTGCAGACGATATATTTGCGCGCGTCGGTCGTCGCGAGCACCGTTTTCCACTTGATGCCGGTCGGAAAGCCGGCGCCGCCGCGCCCGCGCAGGCCCGATTCCGTCACCTGGTCCACAATCGCGGCCGGCGTCATGGCGACCGCTTTTTCCAGCCCCGCCAGCCCGCCGTGGGCGCGGTAATCGTCGAGCGACAGCGGGTCGGTGATGCCGCAGCGCGCGAAGGTCAGCCGGCTTTGCCGCTTCAGGAACGGAATTTCCTCCGGGTCGCCGAGCCGCAGCGCATGGTCGCCGCCGGCAAGCAGGTCGCCGGCCAAAAGCGCGGGCACGTCGGCGGGCGCGACCGGGCCGTAGGCGATGCGGCCGCGCTCCGTCTCGACCTCGACCATCGGCTCCAACCAGTAGAGCCCGCGCGAACCGTTGCGCACGATTTCGGCGTCGAGCCCCCGTTCGGCGAGCCCGTCGGCCAGAGCGCGCGCGACCTTGTCGGCGCCGAGCGCCAGTGCGCCGGAATCGCCGGGAACGAAGATCCGCGCCGTCACGACCGCACCTCGCGGGCGATCGCCGCGACCGCGTCCCGATCGAGGCGGCCTATCACCTGGCCGTCGACCATCGCCGCCGGCGCGCAGGCGCACAGGCCCAGACAATAGACCGGCTCCAGCGTCACCGATCCGTCGGCCGCGGTCTCGTGAAAGCCGATGCCGAGCAGATCCATCAGCCGCGCGGCGAGCGCGTCGCCGTCCATCGACTGGCACGCCTCGGCCCGGCACAGCTTCACCACGTGTCGCCCGGCCGGTTCGCGCCGGTAATCGTGGTAAAACGACACCACGCCGTGCACCTCGGCCCGCGACAGGTTGAGCGCGTCGGCGATCACCGGCAGCGCTTCCTGCGGCACGAAGCCGAACTCGGCCTGCACGCCGTTGAGAATCGGCAAAAGCGGACCTTCCAGCCCTTTCGTCGCCGCGATGACGGCGATGGTCCGTCCGGCGACATCCGCCGGCGCCTGGGTACCCTGCTGCTGCATGGCGTGCAGCGCCCTCCCTGTTCGGCGCGCCGAAGAGCGGCGCTAAGTGGTTAGGAAACCAGACGAAACCGCCATAATCAATAAAGCGGTTCCGTCGCTTGATAGAAAATTTCTATCAAACATCACTGCCAGCGAACCAATAGGTCAGCGGTCCAGGGCAAGCTTGTCTGTCAGCGCCGCAGTCCCGTTCAAAAGCGGCGCGGCTAATGGCGCACCTGCATGATGGTGCTTGGCTGCACGTGAGATGGTTTTGAGGGACACGCCGCAATTGCGCGTATCTTGCGGAATTGCGACATTGAACAAAAAGGTCGAATATCTTATATGTCTTATGTCAACCAGTGGCAGCGTGCTGTCACTCCAAAAGCCGCAATGGAGCAATCCTGCGCGGCTTTTGCGTCTTTGGGTTCGGGTGCCCAATGAGAGCGATATTTTATATCGACGGTTTCAATTTCTACTATCTCAGGACAAAGAAGCAGCCGCAGTTTAAGTGGCTGAACATGAAAGCGCTTGCCGACCTAATCGTGCAATCCGGCACCACGGTTGACAAGGTTAATTACTATACGGCGCCGGTCTCAGGTAAAATAGATGATGATGCACCAAGGCGGCAGCAAAAGCTCTTCGCAGCATTGCGGACAGAGCCAAAAATTTCCATCCATAACGGTCGTTTTTAATATGCCGAGAAATGGGCTGGTCTGGTGCAGCCGCCAAGGGCGAAGCCCGACGGGTATGTTTGGAATATGCCAGCTCCTGCCGTCGTGTACGTGACCAAAACAGAAGAAAAGGGTAGCGATGTGAATTTAGGCGTTCATTTGGTTCGGGATGCCTTTGTGAATGCGTTCGACGTGGCCTACGTCATCACGAACGATACCGATCTCGTTGAGCCAATCCGTATCGTCACTCAAGAGGTCGGCAAACAGGTTTGCATTGTCGCACCGTGCCGCTCGCGAAGCTCGCGCCCTATTCCGTCCCCATCCTTGGAAGCCGTAGCGTCATTCAAGCATTATATCGATGATGCCGAACTGGCTGCGTGTCAGTTTCCTCCTGTCGTCAAGAGGGCGGGTAGAAAGGATATTGAGCGCCCTGCTACGTGGGTTTAGCGTCAGGCTTTTTTGCCATCGGCATAGGTGGCCAGTTTTGCGGCCTCGTCCAGAAGCGCCGCGACCAGCGGCACGTGCGGCTCGCGCCGTGTGGCGACCATGCCGACGATGTGGCTGGCGTCCGGCTCGACGATCGGAATCGCCCGGATCGGCTCGGAAAAGCCGAATGTCTCGGCCAGGTTGAGCGGCATGATCGAGGCCCATTTGCCGGTACGTATGTGGGAAAACAGCACGATCATCGAGTTCGATTCCAGCGTCGGCCGCGACACGGTGCCGGCCTCGGCCAGATGATGGTCGATGATGCGCCGGTTCTGCATGTCGGGGGTGAGCAGGCACAGCGGCAGTTCCGCGACCTCGGCCCAACTCACCTGGCTTCGATCCGACAGCGCGTTGCCGACGGCGGTGATCAACTGATAGCGCTCCGAATAAAGCGGCACCGAAGTGACGTTGCCGAGCGGCTCGTTGTCGAGATAGGTGATGCCGACATCGATGTCGAAATTGCCGAGCAGCGACAGCACCTCGATCGAGGTGCGCGACAGCACCGAGAAGCTGACGCCGGGATGGCGCTCGCGAAACGGCGTGGTGATGCGCGCCACCATGGCGAGCGCGGTCGGAATGGCGGCGATGCGGATGCGGCCCGACAGACCGTTGCGCGCCGCGCGCATCTCCTCGCGCATGGCGCGCGCGTCGCCGACGATGCGGCGCGCCCAGCCCAGAACCTGCTCGCCCTCGGCCGTCAGGCCCTGGAAGCGCGAGCCGCGCTTGACCAGCATCACGCCGAGCTGGTCCTCGAGCTGCTTGACGGCGGCCGACAGCGTCGGCTGGCTGATGCCGAGCGTCTCCGCCGCGCGGCCGAAATGCTGTTCGCGGGCGAGGGCGATGAAGAATTCGAGCTTGTCGATCATGACCGGACATTACCCCTCCCTACGCCGGCGCGCCACTCGCCGCGCCGGCCGGGGCGTTCAATCGCCGGGTTTCTTCTTGCCCGACAGCAGCGCGTAGATCGCCATCGAGTGGCCGTGGCCGAGCCCGAACTCGGCTTTCAGCCATGAGACGATCTGGCCCGCCTTCACTGCCGGCTTGAGCAGCGGCCCGTCCATCAGGCCCTTTTCTTCTGCCATCCGGTAAAAATCGTCGGGGCTCTTGCCGGTCTTTTTCTCGATCGTGTCGAGATAGGCCTGGAAGGACATCGATATGGCTCCGTTTATCGGCTCAGCCCTTTGCCGCGGCTTCCAGCGCCGCCACGTCGAGCTTGACCATCCCCATCATGGCGGCGGCGACGCGCCCGGCGGCGTCCCGGTCGGGACCCTGCATGAGACGCGGCAGCGCCTCGGGGACGATCTGCCAGGCAAAGCCGTATTTGTCCTTGACCCAGCCGCATTGGACCGCGCGCCCGCCATCGGCGCACAGCCTGTCCCAATACGCGTCAACCTCCGCCTGATCGGCGCACAGCATCTGCAAGGAGACGCTGTCATTGGGCGTGGCGTCGGGGTGGGCGCCGCCGTTGAGGCACACGATGCGGTGGCCCTCGATGACGACTTCCGCCGTCAGGACCTGGCCTTCCTTCGTATAGGGTTCACCGCCGCCGGGCGCCCTGGCGATCGCGCCGAGCTCGGCCCGGCGGAACACCGAGGCATAGAAGCGGGCGGCTTCCTCGGCCTGGCTCTCGAACCACAGCCAGGTGCTGATCCTGCTTTCCATGTCACTCTCCCATTTCCGTGCGTTCATGTCTGCGCGCAATTGATCATCCACGCCGTGCCGTAGCGGTCCTTCACCATGCCGAACTTCTTTGCCCAGAAGGTGGGCGCGAACGGCATGGTCACCGTGCCGCCGTCGGCGAACGCGTCGAAGATCTTTTCGGCGCGCGCCTCGTCTTCGAGCTGGATCGAGATCGACACGCCCTGCTGCTCTGCAGGCCCGAATTCCGGCGGCGTATCCGCGCCCATCAACTCGCCCGCCTCGGTGACGAGGTGGGCGTTGAGGATCTTGTCCTGCCATGCGGCCGAGACCTCGCTGCCCGCCGGGGTCTCGGCATGGGTGAGCATGGCCTCGATCCGGCCGTCGAGCACCTTGGCGTAGAATTCGAAGGCCTCGCGGCAGCGGCCGTCGAAGGAAAGATAGGGAACGAATTTCATCGCAATGTCCTTTTCGATCGTGGTGGCGGGCCGGGCCCGGTCCTTGCGTGGAAGCCGCCCGGTGGCAGGCTTTCACGATGACGACGAACGGCACGAGTGCGTTTCGACAGCAGCGGCCGATTTTTTCTCCGGCGCATGGCGGCGTGGCCGAAGCGAGCCAGTCGGCGGATTTGTCGCTCTTGGCCGGGCCGGCGATCTGTCTTATTCCAGGGTCGACGAGTTCCGGCCCGCGATCTCAGACCCAAGCGAATGCGAGAGATGTCATGAGCGTCACAAAACAAGCCGTCCTGGAAAAACTGCGCTCCATCAAGGGCCCCGATTTCGAGGGCGATATCGTTTCGCTGGGGCTGGTGTCGGAAATCTTCGTCGCCGACGGCAAGGTGTTTTTCTCCATTACGGTTCCCGCCGAGCGGGCCCAGCAACTCGAACCGTTGCGCGCCGCCGCCGAGCGTGCGGTCAAGGCGATGCAGGGGGTAAACGGGGCGGTGGTCGCGCTGACGGCCGAGCGCAAGGGCGGCGGCATGGAACGCGCGCCGGCGCCGCGCCCGGCCCCGCCCCCGCAGGCGCAACGCCCGGCCGCCGCGCCGCAGGGCGCACCCGCGGGACGCCAGCCCGGCAAGCGCGAGGTTCCAGGCATCGGCGCCATCATCGCGGTCGCCTCGGGCAAGGGCGGCGTCGGCAAATCGACCACGGCCGTCAACCTGGCGCTCGCCCTCAAGGCGGCCGGTAAGCGCGTCGGTCTGCTCGACGCCGACATTTACGGGCCGTCCATGCCCCGCCTGCTCGGCATTTCCGGCAAGCCGGAGACCGTCGACGGCAAGATCCTGAAGCCGATGGAGAAATACGGCCTCAAGGTGATGTCGATCGGCTTCCTGGTCGAGGAGGAGACGCCGATGATCTGGCGCGGTCCGATGGTGGTGTCGGCGCTGACCCAGATGCTGCGCGAGGTTGCCTGGGGCGAACTCGACATCCTGGTCGTCGACATGCCGCCCGGCACCGGCGACGCGCAGCTGACCATGGCCCAGCAGGTGCCGCTCGCCGGCGCCGTCATCGTGTCGACGCCGCAGGACTTGGCCCTGATCGACGCCCGCAAGGGGCTGAACATGTTCCGTCGGGTCGACGTTCCCGTGCTCGGCATCGTCGAGAACATGAGCTATTTCATCGCGCCCGACACCGGCAAGCGCTACGACATTTTCGGTCATGGCGGCGCCGAGGCCGAGGCCGGCCGGCTCGGCGTGCCTTTTCTCGGCGCCGTGCCGCTGGAAATGGCGATCCGCGAGACGTCGGATGCCGGCGCGCCGGTGGTGGCGAGCGAGCCGGACGGCCCCCACGCCGAAAAATACCGCGCGATCGCCGAGGCCGTCCTGGCCGGCATGAGCGCCGAAACCCAGCCGGTTCCCGATATCGTCTACGAATAGGCGACCGGTTCGCTTCGCGGCGCAAAGGGCCGGGCGGCAAGCGCTCGGGATATCCGCGGTGGAATCGTGCAATCGGATTTGCTAATCAAAACCCTGCGTTGTCCTTCGGGACACGTCGTGGGGCACAGATGATTGTTTGTTTCTCGGGCAGGCCGGGCTTGGCGGCGCCTGTCGAACGCGGATTGAAGGGGGCGGGCGTGTCCGTCGTTTGCGTGCACGCGGCCGCGATCGGGGGGCGCGAGTGAGCAGCCGGCAGTTCACGCGGCAGGTGGCGACGATCGTGTCGATCGACGCGGCCGGATTCTCGCGCCTGATGGGCATGGATGACGAGGCCGCCGTCGCCGCCTTCGAGAGCCATCGCGACATCATCCGCGACTGCTGCGCGAGCCATGGCGGGCGCATGTTCGGTCCCGCCGGCGACAGCATGATGGCCGAATTCGGCGCCCCGGTCGACGCGCTCCTGGCCGCGATCGAGTTCCAGCGGCGCATCGCCAGTGCCAATCAGGAGGTGCCCGAGGCCGGGCGGATGGCGTTTCGCGCCGGGATCAATACCGGCCAGGTGATCGTCCGCGACGAAAGCCTTTATGGCGACGACGTCAACATCGCCGCGCGGCTGCAGGAAATCGCGCCGGAGGGCGGCGTGGTGGTGTCGGAGACGAGCTGGCACCATCTGCGCGGCGTGGCGGCCGTCCGCTTCGCCGATCTGGGCGTGCAGGAGTTTCACAATATCCTGCTGCCGGTGCGCGCCTTCCGCGTCGACCGGCCCGACGCGGGCGCCGTGAACGAGACCGACCGAACGGTAGAGGCGCTGCCCGCCTCGGCGTTCTCCTTCTTCCGTGCCGACGGCAAGGGCGGCCCGCCGGCGATCGCGGTGCTGCCGTTCCGCATCGAGGGCGGCGCCCCCGAGATCGGCTACATGGCCGAGGGCATCGCCGAGGATATCGTCGTCGGCCTGTCGAACACGCGCTGGCTGCCGGTGATTTCGATGAATTCCAGCCTGCAGTTCAGGGACGAGGCGGTGTCGCCGGAGGCGGCCGGCCGCGCGCTCGGCGCCCGCTATGTCGTCACCGGGACGATCGCGCGCGCCGGCGACATGCTGCGGGTGCGCGTCGCGCTCGACGACGCCTCAACCAACCGCACCATCTGGTCGCGCCGGTTCGACCGCGAGCTTGCCGACATGTTCGCCATGCAGGCCGAGATCGGCAACGAGATCGTCGCTATGCTGGAAAAGGAGGTCGACCGCGTCGAGCAGGCGCGCACCTTCCGCATCCCCTGGGAGGGGCTGGAGAGCTGGCAGCTCGTGCGCCGCGGACGCTGGCACATGCAGCGCCGCACGCGCGAGGACACCGCGCTGGCGCTAGATTTTTTCGAAAAGGCGCATGAGCGCGACCGCAACGCCAGCACCGTGCTGAACGAGCTCGCCTGGTGGTATTTTTGGCGTTCCTGGCTGAATTTCGGCGATGGCGGCGAGTATCGCGAGGATCTGGCCCGGGTCGAGGACTATTCTCGCAAGGCGCTCTACATGGACAGCCAGGACGCGCGGCCGCACGCCCATCTCGGCATCGTCGACATCATGCTGGCGCGGCCGGCCTCCGCGCTCGAGCATTTGTCGGAGGCGCTGCGCATCAATCCCAGCTTCGCCTTCGCGCGTTCGGCCATGGGCAGTGCGCATCTGCTTCTGGGCGAGCAGAAACGCGCGATCCCGCTTTTCCTCGACGCCGACCGGCTGAGCCCGTTCGACCTCTACCGGTTCCACAATCTCGGCGAGCTTGCCGCCGCTTATTGCTTCGACGAGGATTGGCGGGCGGCTGCGACCGCGGCCGACCGCTCGCTGTCGCTGGCGCCGTCCTACTGGTATGCGCGCTTCCTGAAGATCGTGGCGCTGGGCGCGCTGGGCGAAGGCGCCGCCGCGGCGGCGGAACACGCGATCCTGTTTGCCCGCCACCCGCAATTTTCGACCACGCGCGTGGAATGGGTCCCCTACAGCCGGCCCGAGCTCAACCGGTTCCTGATTGCGACCTACGAGCGCGCTGTCGCGCAGTGCGAGCAAGAAGAGCGCTAGACGGTCGGCTTATGTGAAGCGTCTCACTTACAAAGGGCGCGGCATCATCCCACTGCTAGGATCGCGGCCATATGCGGGAAACGGGATGTTCCGGACAAAATATCATGACGGCGTGCGGGCGGCGCAGGCGGCGCAGCGTCCGGTAGGCGAGATGCCGCCCTTCGATCCCGAGCGCCTGCGCGGCACCGGGCCGATCGCGCGAGCGGTGTCGGCGTTTCTGGAAAATCCGCGACCGGCCGCCCGTTTCTTCCGGCGCTATTGGCCGATCCTGTCCTTGGGCAAGACCGTCATCCTGTTCAAGAACGCCGATGTGCGCGAGGTCCTGGAGCGCCAGGAGGATTTCGAAACCCCGTTCGGCCCGGAAATGACGGAAATGGCGGGCGGCGCCAATTTCGTCCTCGGCATGCAGGACGGCGCCGAATACCGGCGCGTCAAGTCCGCGCTGCTGTCGGCTTTTCCGCCGTCGGAGGTCGAAGCCGTCGTGCGCCCGATCGCGGCCCGCCACAGCGCCGAGGTCATGCGCGCCGCCGTGCCGGGCTTCGACGTTGTCGACCGGATGCTGAAAATCGTGCCGGTGCGGATCTGCCGCGACTATTTCGGCCTGGCGATCGAGGACGAGACCGCCTTTGCCGACTGGGCGATCGCGCTGTCGTCGCTGTTTTTCGCCGACCCGACCGGCAGCGCCGGCACGCGCGAGCTCGCCGTCGTGGCATCCGCGCGCATGCTGGAGACAATCGACCGCTCGCTGGCGCGCGTGCGGGCCGGCCACGGCCCGAGCGACACGCCGCTCGCCCGGCTGGTCGCCATGCGCGACGCGGACCCGGCCGCACTCAGCGAAGACGAAATCCGCTCGGTGATGATGGGCATGATTGCCGGGTTCACGCCGACCAATCTGCTTGCCTCCGGCAACGCGCTCGACGTCGTCTTGACGATGCCGGAGGCGCGCGCGGCGGTCGAGGCCGCGCTTGCGGCCGGCGACGACGCCGCGCTGACCCGGGCCATCGACGAGGCGATGCGCTTCAAGCCGATCAATCCCGGTCCGTTTCGCATCGTGCCGCGCGACACGGTGCTGGCCAAGGGCAGCCGGCGGCAAAGGACGCTCAAGGCGGGCACCACGGTCTGGCCCTGGACCGTGTCGGCGATGTTCGACGAGGACGATGTCAACCAGCCGGACCGGTTCGATCCCGAGCGGCCGCAGCGCAATTCGCTGGTGTTCGGGCACGGCATTCACTGGTGCGTCGGCGCCGCGCTCGCCAGGGTCCAGATCGGCGAGGCGTTTCGCGCCCTGTTTTCCAGACCGGGCCTGCGCCGGGCAGCGGGCGCGCCGGGCCGGCTTGCGCGCCGCGGCGCCTTTCCCGAAAGGCTGTGCGTGGAGTTCGACGTCCCGGCCGAAGCGCGCCGTGTCGAGCATGCCTTCGTCACCATCGCCGTGCCGGTCGCCGGCACCGTCGCCCCCGCGCGGCTGCGCGCCATGGTCGACGCGCTCGGCAATCCGGCCGGCGGCGAGATCCGCGCCGCCCTCGACGGGACCGGCCTGGTGCATTTCGCCAGCCTGTCGGTGATCGGCAAGGCCGATCAGGCCAGCGAGCGCCCGGACGAACCCAGCCACCTGGTGCTCGAATTTTCCGCCGACGGACCTGAGAAAGCCGCGATCGCGGCCGTGGCCGACAAAGCCGGTCCGTGGCTGCGGCCGATCTTCGAGGCCGCCGGCGCGCTCGACGAAAGGGCGGATTTCGCCGACCTGCTGCACCGGCATTGCCTGGCCGTCTCGCCGGCGCCGGGCGACGTGGCCGGGCTTTGCTTCACCGGCACGCCCGGCCATTCGGTACGCCGCATCCTGGCCGAGGAGGATCTCTCAACCGAGGTGAACGAGATCGTCTGCGCCCAGCCGGCCGGCCCGGGCGACAGCGCGCTCGACCGTCTCGACGCGGTGCGGCGGGCGCTGGCCGACAGGGGCGGCTACGACTGGGCTTTCCGGGCCGCCCCCAGCGGCCTCGACGCGCCGGTCGGTAATGTGTGGGACATGGTGCGCAAGACCGTTCTGGCGCCGCGTCCGCTCGCCGCTGTCGCCGCCGCGTTCGTCATCGTGTCCGCCGGTATCCTGTTCTTCGCCTTCCAGGCGCCGTTCGACGGTTTTTTCCGGGGACTGTTCTCCATCCTTGCCGCGCTGGCTGTCGGTCTGATTGCCCTGTGCGCGCTGGTCGGCCTGCCGGCCGCGTTCGCCTATTGGCGCTTCCGCCGCCTGGAGCGGGAAACGCCGATCGAGGCCGGGCCGCTGCCGCGCGAGCGTTTCGAGCCGATCGTGGCGCGCGAGGATCACGGCGTGCAGAACCACCTCGCCGCGATCTCGGTGATGAAGCCAGGCCGCCTGCGCCGGCTCGCCCTGCGGCTCGCCTTCTTCACCATCCTGCAATTCGTGCGGCATGTGTTCGCGCCCGGGCGGCTCGCCGATATCGGCTCGATCCACTACGCGCGCTGGGTGCTGCTGCCGGGCACAGACAAGCTGCTGTTCTTCAGCAATTACGGCGGCAGCTGGGGCAGCTATCTGGAGGACTTCATCACCAAGGCGGCGAAGGGGCTGACGGGGGTTTGGAGCAATACGGCCGGTTTCCCGAAGGCGAACAATCTGTTCTTCGACGGCGCGACCGACGGCGACCGCTTCAAGCTGTGGGCGCGGGCCCAGCAGATCCCGAGCCTGTTCTGGTATTCGGCCTATCCCACGCTCACCACCGGCGCGATCCGCCGCAACGGTGCGATAAGGCACGGCCTGGCCAGCGCGCGCACCGACAGCGAGGCCGCGGCCTGGCTTGCCCTTTTCGGCTCCAAGCAGCGGGCCGCCGGCGGACTGGAGACCGAGGACATCCAGTCGATCCTGTTCGGCGGCATGGGGCGGCTTTCCGAAGCCCGCCTGGTGGCGCTGCGCATGCCCGCGCGCATGCCCGATGCGGCCAGGCGCGACTGGCTCGACCATCTTGTGCGCAACACCGCCTTCGGCGCCGCCGAGCCGACCGAGGCGGCGATGGTCAGCGCGTTTGCGCCCGGTGGTCTGGTCAAGCTCGGCCTGACCGGGCTCGGCGACGGGCTTCCGGCCTCCTTTCCGACGGTCTTTCGCCAAGGCATGGCCGACCCGCATCAAAGCCGGGTGCTGGGCGATATCGGCGACAATGCACCGGAGCGGTGGGAATGGGGCAGTCCCGACGCGCCGGTCGACGCGGTGCTGGTGCTTTATGCCGACACGCCGGACCGGCTGCAGAAAAATGGCGACGCGTTGCTGAAACTGTCGCAGGCGGCCGGCATGGAGACGGTCATCAGCCTGGCGCTGGCGATCGAGCGCGACGACAAGGGAAAGCCGATCGAGCATTTCGGCTTTCGCGACGGCATCTCCCAACCGGTTATCGCCGGCACGCCGCGCGCGCTGCGCGCCGCCGCCGCGCAGCACCGGGTCGCCGCCGGCGAGTTCATTCTCGGCTATCCGGACGAACTCGGCCGATGCCCGCCCTCACCGGTGCTCGGCGCCGGGCTGGACGCACGCGGCCGCCTGTCGGGTCACGAGCGTGCGGCCGGCGCCGGCGAGGATCCGCAATGGCGCGATTTCGGCCGCAACGGATCGTATCTCGTTATTCGCCAACTGGCCCAGAATGTCGACGCTTTCGAGAAGTTCTGCCGCGATACCGCGCGCGCGCTCGGGCGCGGCGAGATCGGCGGCCGGCCGGCGCCGGAATGGGTCGGCGCGAAACTGCTCGGCCGCTGGAAGGACGGCACCTCGCTGATCAGCCAGCCGACATGGCGCGCGGGGAAGGAGCCCGACAACGGCTTCCTGTTTGCCCGTGACGATCCGCAGGGACGCCAATGCCCGTTCGGCGCCCATATCCGCCGTTCCAATCCGCGCGATTCGCTGGGGGCGAAGCCGGAAACGCAGATCCAGATCTCCAAGCGTCATCGCATCCTGCGGGTCGGGCGGACCTACGCCAGAAAGGCCAAAGGCGGTAAAAAAGCCGACAAGGGCATGGTGTTCATGTGCTTGAACGCCGACATCGAACGTCAGTTCGCCTTCATCCAGCAGACCTGGGTGAACAATCGCGGCTTCGAGAGCCTGCGCGAGGAGGCGGACCCGCTGGTCGGCAATGTGGCCGGCGCGGGCTGTTTCACGATCGCCGGACCGGACGGGCCGCTGCGCTTGAACGGGCTGAGTGCCTTCGTGACCGTGCGCGGCGGCGGCTATTTCTTCGTGCCGGGCAGGCGGGCGCTGCGCTACCTGCTTTGGCAGACATAGGGCCAAGCGCTTCGCCCCGGGCAGCGTCCGCCGGCACGCCGGCGTCAGCCGTCCGGCGCCGAGCCGAGCTTTTCCAGCACGGCATGGTTCACAACCTTGAGCCCGCCGCGCCGGATTTCGATCACGCCGAGGCGGCGCCAATCGGTCAGCGTCTTGTTGATCGATTCCCGCGTCGCGCCGAGAAACTCGGCCAATTCCGACTGCGAGATGCCGATCCAGCCGGTCTCGTCCTGGATCAGTTCGCACAACAACAAAAGCCGTTTGGCCAGCCGCGCCTCGATCTTTAGCAGGGCCTGGTCGCCCAGCTCCGCGCTGACCCAGCGCAGCCTGGCGCACAACACGCCGATCATGGCGCTGGCGAGCCGGGGATGGGCCTCGATGCGGTCGAACAATTGCCGCCGCGACACCGACACCAGGGTGGCTTCCGTCAGGCAGGTCGCGGTGGCCGTGCGCAAACCGCCGTCGAGCGCGCCGATCTCGCCGATCAGGCTCTTTTCGGTCTCGATATTGGCGACCAGCTTGCGCCCGCCTTCGGAATAGATCGCGATCTCGATCGTGCCGTCGATGACACCGTAGACCCGGTCGGCCTCGTCGTCCTGCATGAACAGGTGGTGACCGGCGTTGACCCGCTCCTGCGGACAGCCGTCGAACAGCGCTGCGAACAATTTTTCCTCCAGGCGGACCTGTTGCTGCTCGCCCGCCGACCTATCCATCAGTTCACTTGCCATACCCATACCCACCCGGTATCCGCCGCCATGCCGGATCGCTTCTCTCGGCGGGGCGCTTTCTAGCGAGGCCGTCGCCTAAAGCGAAATTGATCGCGGGCGCGCGACATGTAAACTGGCGCGAGCCCTGCCGGCCGGCGGATCCAGGAGAACCAACCCGATGAGCGACGCACCAGTATTGCATGAACAAAAAGACGGTTACAGCGTCATCACGCTCAACCGGCCGGATCGTTTGAACGCGTTTAACGAATTGCAACACCAGCAATTGCGCGCGGCGCTCGACGCCTGCGAGGCCGATGCCGGCTGCGGCGCGATCGTCCTGACGGGCGCCGGCCGCGGCTTTTGCGCCGGCCAGGACCTTTCGGACCGCGATCCGACGCTGATCGGCGACAATCCCGACCTCGGCAAGACGCTGGAAACCTTCTACAATCCGCTGGTGCGCAAGATCAGGGCGATGCCCAAGCCCGTCATCTGCGCCGTCAACGGCGTGGCCGCCGGCGCCGGCGCCAATATCGCGCTCGCCTGCGACATCGTGATCGCGGCCAAGTCGGCCAAATTCATCCAGGCTTTTTCCAAGATCGCGCTGATCCCCGACGCGGGGGGCACCTACTGGCTGACCCGGCTGGTGGGCGAAGCGCGCGCCAAGGCGCTGGCGCTGACGGCGCATCCGCTTACCGCCGAAGACGCCGCCGACTGGGGCCTGATCTGGCGGGCCGTCGACGACGAGCATCTGATGGCGGAGGCGACCCGGCTCGCCGAGGGTTTCGCCGGCGGACCGACCCACGCCTATGCGCTGACCAAGCAGGCGATCCATGCCGCCTCGACCAATTCGCTCGACGCGCAGCTCGACCTGGAGCGGCAATTGCAGCGCGAGGCAGGCCGCTCCGACGACTACAAGGAAGGCGTGAGCGCCTTCCTCGAAAAGCGCCCGGCAAATTATCGGCGCAAGGCGGGATAGGGCGTGCCGGCGGCCAACGCCGGTCTGTGCCGGGGCGGGGCCTCCGCATGGATATCTGGCGCCGCAAACCGAAACGGCCCGCGCGGAGGCTGCGGGCCGTCCGGTCGTTACGGGCTCTATCGCGTCAGGACTTGCTGACCTGCTCGTTCAGATTGGAAAAAAACTGTCCGGCGAGCTTTTTCGACGTCGACATGATGAGGCGGCTCCCGAGCTGGGCGATCTTGCCGCCGACATCGGCGTTGACCTTGTAGGTCAACAGCGTCTCGTTCGGGCCTTTCTCGACCAGTTCGACATCGGCGCCGCCCTTGGCGAAGCCGGCGATGCCGCCCTTGCCTTCGCCCTGGATCGTGTAGGAATGCGGCGGCTTGAGGTTCTTCAACTCGACCTCGCCGGAAAATTTCGCCTTGATCGGCCCGATCTTCAGCGACACGGTCGCCGCCATCTCGGTGTCGGACTTCTTTTCCAGGCTTTCGCATCCCGGGATGCTGGCTTTCAGCACGTCGGGATCGTTGAGTGCCTTCCACACCTCGCCGATCGGAGCCTCGATCGTCTCCTCACCTTCCATATTCACGGCCATGAATGTCTCCCTTACTCTCGGCGTTCGACCTAACCCAGTCGCCCGCGCGTGTCCATCGGCATGTGGTCGCGGACCCGCGCGCATATCCTTGCCGCCGCCGGCCCCTTGCACTAACCATAAGCCGATCACGATGGGAGGGCGCGATGACGGACAGGGCGAACGGTCACCGGCGGCAGACGACCAGGCTGCGTTCCCAGCAATGGTTCGACAATCCCGACGATCCCGGCATGACGGCGCTTTATCTCGAGCGCTATCTCAATTACGGCCTCACCCGCGAGGAACTGCAATCGGGCAAGCCGCTGATCGGCATCGCCCAGACCGGCTCCGATCTGTCGCCCTGCAACCGCCACCATATCGAGCTGGCCAAAAGGCTGCGCGCCGGCATCGAGGCGGCCGGCGGCATCCCGCTGGAATTTCCGGTCCACCCGATCCAGGAGACCGGCAAACGCCCGACCGCGTCGCTCGACCGCAACCTCGCCTATCTGGCGCTGGTCGAGGTGCTCTACGGCTATCCGCTCGACGCGGTCGTGCTGACGATCGGCTGCGACAAGACCACCCCGGCGCTCTTGATGGCCGCGGCGACCGTCAACATTCCCGCGATCGCACTGTCGGTCGGCCCGATGCTGAATGGCTGGCACAAGGGCCGGCGCACCGGTTCTGGCACGATCGTGTGGGAATCGCGCGAGCGGCTGGCGGCCGGCGAGATCGACTATGACGAGTTCATGGAGATCGTGGCCTCGTCCGCGCCCTCGGTCGGCTATTGCAACACGATGGGCACGGCCACGACGATGAACTCGCTCGCCGAGGCGCTCGGCATGCAGCTTCCCGGCTCCGCCGCCATTCCCGCCCCCTACCGCGAGCGCGGCCAGATCGCCTACCAGACCGGCCGGCGCATCGTCGCCATGGTCGAGGAAGACTTGAAACCGTCCGACATCATGACGCGGGCGGCGTTCGAAAACGCGATCGTCGTCAATTCGGCGATCGGCGGATCGACCAACGCGCCGATCCACCTCAACGCGATCGCCCGCCATCTGGGCGTGCCGCTCGACAATGACGACTGGCAGGCGCTCGGGCACGAGATCCCGCTTCTGGTGAA
Organism: Nitratireductor alexandrii; assembly: GCF_004000215.1. Taxonomy (GTDB): domain Bacteria; phylum Pseudomonadota; class Alphaproteobacteria; order Rhizobiales; family Rhizobiaceae; genus Mangrovimarina; species Mangrovimarina alexandrii. Next base: position 155,567 of record NZ_RBVY01000001.1, read on the forward strand.
CCTGCAGCCGGCGGGCGACTATCTCGGCGAGGACTACCATCACGCCGGCGGCGTTCCCGCCGTGGTCGCCGAGCTTGTGAAGGCCGGCCTGCTGCCGCATCCCGACGCCGTGACCGCCAACGGCCGTTCGATCGGCGACAATTGCCGGGCGGTCGAAACGCTCGACACGGACGTCATCCGCCCGGCGGCGCGGCCCTTGAAGACGGCGGCCGGGTTCATCAATCTGAAGGGCAATCTGTTTGCGTCGGCGATCATGAAGACCAGCGTGATTTCCGACGAGTTCCGGGCGCGCTACCTGTCGGACCCGGACGACCCCGACGCCTTCGAGGGCAAGGCTGTCGTCTTCGACGGCCCCGAGGATTATCATGCCCGCATCGAGGATCCGGCACTCGGCATCGACGAGCACTCGATCCTGTTCATGCGCGGCACCGGCCCGGTCGGCTACCCGGGCGCGGCCGAAGTGGTCAACATGCAGCCGCCGGCCGCGCTGTTGAAGCGCGGCATCCACGCCTTGCCCTGCATCGGCGACGGCCGCCAGTCGGGAACCTCGGGCAGCCCCTCGATCCTCAACGCCTCGCCGGAGGCGGCGACGGGCGGCGGGCTGGCGCTGTTGCGCGACGGCGACCGGGTGCGCATCGATCTCGGCAAGGCGAGCGCCAATATGCTGGTTTCCGACGAGGAACTGGAGCGCCGTCGCGCCGAGCTGGCCGAACGGGGCGGTTACGCCTTTCCCGACCACCAGACGCCGTGGCAGGAGATCCAGCGCGCCATGGTCGACCAGCTTTCAGAAGGCATGGTGCTGAAACCGGCGCTGCGTTATCGCCGGATCGCCCAGGAAATGGGCATCCCGCGCGACAATCACTGAGCCGAGCGCGGCGGCGGCCCGCAAGACCGGGCGACCTTTGCGGGCGGCGTGCGGCGCAGCTCAGGCGGCGGCGCGCCGTCCCGCCGCCGCGGCCAGTTCCCGGATGCCGGGCTCGATGTTTTGCAGCGGGATCGAGGAAATCCCCAGCCGCATGAACCGCGTCGGAGCGCTGGCGGCGTCGAAGAAGCGCGCGCCGGGCTCGATCAGCACGCTGCGCGCCGCCGCGATCTCGGCAAGCTTGCCTGAATCGATGTCCGACGGGCCTCGCAGCCAGATCGAGGTGCCGCCCGCCGAATCCGTCATCCGCCAGTCCGGCAGGTGACAGGCGATGGCCTGTGCCAGCCGCTCGCGGCGCTCGGCGAAGGCGCTCGACAGGCGCCGCACCAGCGCGTCGTGATGGCCGAGCGACAGGAAAAGCGCCACGGCGCGCTGGTTGTTGGCCGGCGGATGGCGCAGCATGAAGCGCCGCAACGCGCGCAATTCGGCGATCAGTTCGGCCGAGGCGACGATGTAGCCGAGCCGCAAACCGGGCGCGAGCGTCTTCGACATCGAGCCGACATGGATGACGCGGCCGGTCCGGTCGAGGCTTTTCAGCGCCTGCTGCGGCGCGTCGTCGATCAACTGGCTGTCGTACCCATCCTCGATGATGATCTGGTCGTGCTCGACCGCGCGCGCCAGCAGGTCCTCGCGCCGCGCGGCGCTGAGCGGCACCATGGTCGGGCAATGATGGCTCGGCGTGACGAACACGTAGCCGCAATCGTCGGGAATGCGCTCGGTGACGATGCCGTCGCCGTCGACCGGCACGGGCACCGTCTCCGCGCCCGAAAGCCGGAAGATCGAGCGCGCATCGGGATAGCCGGGCTCTTCCATCGCCACGCGCATGCCCTTGCCCATCAAAAGCTGCGCCAGCATGTAAAGCGCGTTCTGCGCGCCCAAGGTCACGATGATCTCGTCGGGATTGGCGAAGATGCCGCGGCGCGGCAGGAGGCGCGCCTGGATCTGCTCGATCAGAAGCGGGTCGTCCTGGTCGACCATGTCGGCGGCCCAGTCGCGAATTTCCAGCACCGCCAGCGCCATGCGGTTGCATTCGCGCCATTCGGCGGTCGGAAACAGCGCCGGATCGAACTGACCGTAGACGAAGGGGTAGGACGACTTGATCCAGTTGTCCATCTTCATCGGCGCCGGCATTTCGCTGGCCGGGATTTTGCGACGGCGCTTCCAGTCGAGGCCGCTGGCCGACGGCAGGCCCTTGGGCACCTGCCGCGAGGGCGTGGTCAGCACTTCCGGATTAACGAAATGTCCGCGCCGCTCGCGCGCGATCAAAAAGCCCTGGTCGACGAGCTGCTGGAAGGCGAGCACCACCGTGCCGCGCGCGACACCGAGCTTTTCGGCCAGGATACGGCAGGACGGCAACGGCATGGAGGGCGAGATCTGTCGATCGAGGATCGCCGCCACGATCGCCTGCCGGATCTGCGCCTGCAGCGTCTGCCCGGAATCGGGCGAGATGGTGAACAGTCCGGACCAGATCGCGGAATCGTTTCTCGTAGCCATGGCGCAACACCCTCCACCTAGACCATTAAACAGGTGTTTAGTGCGCTTCAAGACTGGTCCAACCACCTCTGCCAGGCTTTTTTGTCACCGATGCAATTCCGCAACGAAAGGTTTGGCAGCAAACGGCCATGCAACAGGCGCGGGTGAAATCGACCGGAGCGCTTCTTTTCGCCGATGAAATACTCTAAGTGCGGACGGGAAAGGACGATACCGTGGACCGCAACGCCTTCGATCGCGCGCTCGCCGCGCTGCGCGCCTCGCGCGAGGCGCCCGTGCCCTTCAACATAGCGGCCGCGTTCCGCGCCGATCCGGGCCGTTTCGAGGCGTTTTCGCTGCGCCTCGACGATCTCCTCCTCGACTGGTCCAAGACCGCCGTCGACCACGCCATCATGGGCCGGCTCGCCGAACTCGCCCGCGCGGCCGGGGTCGAACAGCGGCGCGCGGCGATGTTTGCCGGCGCGGCGATCAACGCCACCGAGGACCGGGCCGTGCTCCACGTCGCCCTGCGCGCGCCGCGCACGGCTTCCTTCCGGGCCGGGGGCGAGGACGTGATGGCCGGCGTTCACGACGTTCTGGCGCGCATGGCCGCCTTCTGCGACGCGGTCAGGCAGGGCACGCTGGCCGGCGCCAGCGGCCGGCCGTTCACCGACATCGTCAATATCGGCATTGGCGGCTCCGATCTCGGGCCGGCCATGGCCACCCAGGCGCTGGCGCCGTTTCACGACGGGCCGCGCTGCCATTTCGTCTCCAATGTCGACGGCGCCCACATCGCCGACACGCTGAAGGGGCTGGAGCCGTCGACCACGCTTTTTGTCGTCGCCTCGAAAACCTTCACCACCGTCGAGACGATGACCAACGCGGCGACGGCGCGCGACTGGATCGAGCGCGCGCTCGGGCGCGAGGCTGTCGGCGCGCATTTCGCCGCCGTCTCGACCGCGCTCGACAAGGTGGCGGCCTTCGGCATCGGCGCCGATCGGGTGTTCGGTTTTTGGGATTGGGTCGGCGGCCGCTACTCGTTGTGGTCGGCCATCGGCCTGCCGATCATGCTGGCGATCGGCCCGACGCGCTTCCTGGAGTTTCTCACCGGGGCGCATGCCATGGACGAGCATTTTCGGGCCGCGCCGCTTCTGGAGAACATGCCGGTCGTGCTCGGCCTGATCGGCTTCTGGCACCGGGTGGTGTGCCGCTATCCGGCCCGCGCGATCATCCCCTACGACCAGCGCCTGGCGCGCCTGCCCGCCTATCTGCAACAGCTCGACATGGAATCGAACGGCAAGTCCGTGCTTGTCGACGGCGGTCCGGCGGCGACCGCCACCGGACCGCTGGTCTGGGGCGAGCCCGGCACCAACGGCCAGCATGCCTTCTTCCAGCTTCTGCACCAGGGCACCGACGTCATCCCGGTCGAGTTCATCGCCGCCGCCCGCGGCCACGAGCCGGCGCTGGAGGCCCATCACGCGCTGCTGCTGGCCAATTGCCTGGCCCAGTCCGAAGCGCTGATGAAGGGGCGCACGCTTGAAGAGGCGCGCGCGCAGTTGCGAGACCGCGGCCTGGCGGACGCTGCCGTCGAGGCGCTGGCGCCGCACCGCGTGTTTGCCGGCAACCGCCCCTCGGTCACCATTCTGCACAAATCGCTCGACCCCTATGCGCTCGGCCGGCTGATCGCGCTCTACGAGCATCGGGTTTTCGTCGAGGCCCAGCTTTTCGGCATCAACGCCTTCGACCAGTGGGGTGTCGAGCTCGGCAAGGAACTGGCGACCGCGCTGCTGCCGGTCCTGCGCGGCGCGCGCGGCGCGGACGACAAGGACGCCTCCACCGCCGGGCTGGTCGACTATGTGCGCGCCGGCTGGCGGGGCTGAGAGAATGGCGATCCGGGGCATTCTGTTCGACAAGGACGGCACGCTGGTCGATTTCCACGCCACCTGGTCGGCGGTCGCAGAGGCGCTCGCCCACGAGGCCGCCGGCGGCGACCGCGCCCGCGCCGCAGCGCTGCTCGCCGCTGTCGGCTACGACGCCGCTGCCGGTCGGTTTCAGGCCGATTCGGTGCTGGCGGCCGGCACCAACGCCGACGTGGTGGCGCTGTGGTATCCGGCGCTCGAGCCGCTGGCGCGCCAGGAGATGATCGCCCGTTTCGACCGGCTGACGGCAAGCCGGGGCGCGGCCGCCGCCGTCGCGGTGCCGGGCTGCGCGCACGCGATCGAAGCCCTGCAGGCGGCCGGATTGCGGCTCGGCGTGGCGACCAACGATTCCACCGGCGGGGCGGAGCAGACATTGGTGAGCCTGGGCATCGCCCAAATGTTCGACGCCGCTTACGGTTACGATGCCGTCGCGGCGCCGAAGCCGGCACCCGATACCGTTTACGCGTTTTGCGACCTGACGGGGCTGAAACCGGTCGAGATCGCCATGGTCGGCGACAACCGCCACGATCTCGACATGGCGCGCGCGGCCGGCGCGGGCCTGGCCATCGGGGTCTTGTCGGGGACCGGCACGCGCCAGTCCCTGGCCGGCGCCGACGTCATTCTGGACTCCGTCGCCGCGCTGCCGGATTGGCTGGCGCGGCGCTGAAGGCGCTGCCGCCTTTGGAAACGCGGCCGGCGGCGGGTTTGCCCGCGCGACGCGTCAGTCGCGCAATTCCCGCCTGAGGATCTTGCCGACATTGGTCTTGGGCAGTTCGTCGCGGAACTCGATCTGCTTGGGGCGCTTGTATCCGGTAAGTTTGTCCTTACAGTAATCGTAGATGTCCTGCTCGCTCAGCGTCGGGTCCTTCTTGACGATGAAGAGCTTCGGCACCTCGCCGGATTTCTCGTCCGGTACGCCGACCGCGGCCACTTCCAGCACGCCGGGATGGCCCGCCACCACCTCCTCGATCTCGTTGGGATAGACGTTGAAGCCGGAGACGAGGATCATGTCCTTCTTGCGGTCGACGATCTTGACGAAACCGTTCTCGTCCATGAAGCCCATGTCGCCGGATTTGAAGAAACCGTCGGCGGTGAAGACATTGGCGGTCTCTTCGGGCCGGTTCCAGTAGCCGGACATCACCTGGGGACCGCGAATGCAGATCTCACCGACCTCGTCGAGCCCGAGATCCTTGCCGTCCTCGTCGCGGATGGCGATTTCGGTCGACGGGATCGGCAGGCCGATCGTGCCGGTGAAGGTGTCGCTGTCGAAGCGGTTCGCCGTCGCCACCGGCGACGTTTCCGACAGTCCGTAACCTTCGGCGATCACGATTCCGGTCAGGTCCCGCCAGCGCTCGGCGACGCCGCGCTGCACGGCCATGCCGCCGCCGAACGTCAACAGCAGCGGCTTGAAGTCGATCTTCTGGAAGTCATCGTTGTTCAACAGCGCGTTGAACAGCGTGTTGAGGCCGGGAAAGACGTTGATGGCGTATTTGTCGAATTCCTTGACCAGCGCGGGAATGTCGCGCGGATTGGGAATGAGGATGTTTTCGGCACCCTGCTGCATGCCCATGACCGCGTTCACCGTCAGCGCGTAGATGTGGTAAAGCGGCAGCGCGCACAGATAGACCGCGCGTTCCGGCCGCGGCTTTTTCGCATAGGCGCTTTCGATCCAGATCGCGTTCTGCGCGACATTGGCCAGGATGTTGCTGTGCAGCAGCGTCGCGCCCTTGGAGACGCCGGTCGTGCCGCCGGTATATTGCAGGAAGGCGACGTCGTCGGGGCCCTGTTCGACCGGCTTCAGCCCGGCTGCCGCGCCGGCGGCGAGCGCGTCGTTGAAGGGAAGGTGGCCGGGCAGCGACCAGGCTGGGACCATCTTCTTCAGCCGCCGCACCACCAGATTGACGATCAGTCCCTTGAAGCCGAGCAGGTCGCCCATGGTGGCGACCACCACATGCTTGACCTTGGTGCGCGCGATCACCGCCTGCAGCGTGGCGGCGAAATTTTCAAGGATAACGATCGCTTCGGCGCCGGAATCATTGAGCTGATGTTCCAGTTCGCGCGGCGTGTAGAGCGGATTGACGTTGACCACCGTGAAACCGGCCCGCAGCGTGCCCATCATGGCGATCGGATATTGCAGCACGTTCGGCATCATGATGGCGACGCGCGCGCCCTTTTCGAGGCCCTTGGACTGCAGGAAGGCGCCGAATTCGGCCGACTTCCTCTCGACCTCCGCATAGGTCAGCGATTTGCCCATGCAAGTGAAGGCCGGCCTGTCGGCATAGGTCTTGCAGGCGTCGGAAAGCAGGGCGCCGATCGAGGGGGCGGGCAACGGGCCGATCTCGGCCGGCATGCCTTCCGGATAGCTTTTCAGCCACGGGCGCGCGGCGGTCGTTGCCTTGTTCGCATTGGTCTTGGTCACTGTTACCTCCCTCGCGCCGATGAGCGCATTTCGCCGCCAGCGCATCTTTATCGACCACTGTCGGCCACGCGCGCTGTCGATGCAATCGCCGGCTCGTATCTAGGCCCAACTCGCCGGTCCGCGCAATATTTACGTATACGTAAAAGTAATCAAGCGGCCGGGCCGGACCGCAGCTCTTGCGGTTTGTCTATTGGCCGTAGCCGCTATGGCCTTTCAGGAAGTCGATCTCGTCCTTCGTGCTGGTCCGCCCGAGCGCCTGGTTGCGATGCGGAAAGCGTCCGAAGCGGGCAACGATGTCGCGGTGCTCAATGGAGAATTTCAGACTGTTCTCATTGCCGAGGTCGCGGAACAGCTTCACCGACAACTCCTGGTCGGCGAGCACCTCGGAATGCATCAGCGGCATGTAGAGGAACTGCCGTTCGGCCTGGGTCATGGCATTGTCGTAGCCGCGCTCGATCGCGCCGTGGGCGATCGAAAGGGCACCGGGATCGCCCGCAAACGCGTTCGCGGTACGGCGGTGGATGTTGCGCGTGAACTGGTCGAGCACGATGATGGCGGCCAGTGCGGTGCGCGCGTCGCCGAGAAAACGTTCAGGCGGCGCTGCCAGTACCGCCGCGCAGGTTTGCGCGAATTGCGCCTCGATGCGTTCGTCGATCTTGGGATCGCCGGAATACCAATCTTCCGGGCCGAGTTCCTCGAACCAAAATCCAAGTACGGCGTCGGTATCGAGACTATGCGTTGTCGTGTTCATGGCGCCTCCGATCTTCCAGTTAGGCGACACGCGATAAAATTGCAAAGCGTCGATGTTACGAACGCAGGCCGCGAAGGAAAAATTTTCTCACGTACCGCGCGATCGGGGACGAAACTTCCCCAAGGGCATCGCAGGCGGGTGTTTCCATGCTGAAAAATCGGTGCTTATATGCCGGCTTCACGGACCGGGCAAAACGGTCCCGGACAAGGAATGGGAGTACATTCACATGAAACGGTATAGCTTCGCGGCCGCGCTTCTGGCTGCGACGATGCTTGGTGGCGTGGCCAACGCCAAGACGCTGGTCTATTGCTCCGAAGGATCGCCCGAAGGGTTCGATCCGGCGCCGTACACCTCGGGCACGACGTTCGATGCCTCGGCCAAGCCGATTTACAGCCAGCTGGTGGAGTTCGAGCGTGGCACGACGAATGTCATTCCCGGCCTCGCCGAAAGCTGGGACGTGTCCGACGACGGTCTGGAATACACCTTCAAGCTGCGTCCCGGCGTGAAGTTCCACACCACCGACTTCTTCACCCCCACGCGCGATTTCAACGCCGACGATGTGCTGTTCACCTTCGAGCGCCAGTTGAAGAAGGATCATCCCTGGAACGAATATACCGCCGGCATTTCCTGGGAATATTTCAACGCCATGTCGATGCCCGATCTCATCAAGGAGATCGTCAAGGTCGACGACATGACCGTCAAGTTCGTGCTGACGCGTCCCGAGGCGCCGATGGTGGCGAACCTGGCCATGGATTTCGCCTCGGTGATGTCGAAGGAATATGCCGACAAGCTCGAAGCCGACGGCAAGATGGACATGCTGAACCAGCAGCCGGTCGGCACCGGCCCGTTCCAGTTCGTCGCCTATCAGAAGGACGCGGTGATCCGCTACAAGGCCAATCCCGATTACTGGGACGGCAAGCAGCCGATCGACGATCTGGTGTTCGCCATCACCACCGACGCCTCGGTACGCCAGCAGAAGCTGATGGCCGGCGAATGCCATGTCGCGCCCTATCCGAACCCGGCCGATCTGGAGGCGCTGAAGGCGGCCTCCAACCTGCAGGTGATGGAGCAGGAAGGCCTGAATGTCGGCTATCTGGCCTACAACACACAGATGGCGCCGTTCGACAATCCGAAGGTGCGCAAGGCGCTCAACATGGCCATCAACAAGCAGGCCATTCTCGACGCCGTGTTCCAGGGGGCCGGCCAGGCCGCCAAGAACCCGATCCCGCCGACGATGTGGTCGTATAACAACGCGGTCGAGGACGATCCGTACGATCCCGAAGCCGCCAAGAAGATGCTCGAGGAAGCCGGCGTCGCCGATCTGTCGATGAAGGTGTGGGCGATGCCGGTGCAGCGTCCCTACAACCCCAACGCCCGACGCATGGCCGAACTGATCCAGGAGGACTTCTCCAAGGTCGGCGTGACGGTGGAGATCGTCTCCTACGAGTGGGGCGAGTATCTGGAGCGGTCCAAGGCGACCGACCGCGACGGCGCGGTGCTGCTCGGCTGGACCGGCGACAATGGCGACCCGGACAACTTCCTCGCCGTTCTGCTCGGCTGCGACGGTGTCGGCGGCGCGAACCGCGCCCAGTGGTGCCACAAGCCGTTCGACGACATGATCCAGAAGGCCAAGGTCATCAGCGACCAGGCCGAGCGCACCAAGCTCTATGAAGAAGCCCAGATGGTGTTCAAGGAGCAGGCCCCGTGGGCGACGATCGCCCATTCGGTCGTCTTCATGCCGATGTCGACCAAGGTCACCGGCTACAAGATGGACCCGCTCGGCTCGCACCGCTTCGACGGCGTCGATCTGGCCGAATAAGCGCTTCTGGCGCCGTTGAGGCGCCGCAATCGTCTCCCTCCCGCGTCGCACAGGCGCGGGAGGGAGTTTGCAAAGTCTGAGAGAAATGCTCCGTTTTCTCCTGTACCGGATCGGCCTGCTGGTTCCGACCTTTATCGGCGTGACCATCGCCGCCTTCGGCTTCATTCGCATCCTGCCCGGCGACCCGGTTCTCCTGATGGCGGGAGAGCGCGGCGTCAGCCCGGAGCGCTACGATGAACTGATGCGCCAGTTCGGTTACGACCGGCCTTTGTGGGAGCAGTATTTCGATTTCCTCGGCGGCATCGCCACCGGCGATCTCGGCAATTCGCTGGTGACCAAGAAGCCGGTCTTCGACGAGTTCTTCACGCTTTTTCCCGCAACCCTGGAACTGTCGATCTGCGCCATCATCTTCGCCATGCTGCTCGGCATTCCGGCCGGCGTGCTGGCGGCCACGCGGCGCGGGTCGTGGCTCGACCAGACGGTGATGGGCACCGCGCTGGTCGGCTATTCGATGCCGATCTTCTGGTGGGGCCTGCTGCTGATCATCCTGTTCTCCGGCATCCTGCAGTGGACGCCCGTCTCCGGCCGCGTCTCGCTGCTTTATTTCTTCCCGCCCGTCACCGGCTTCATGCTGATCGACAGCCTGCTTTCGGGCCAGAAGGGGGCATTCACCTCCGCCGTGTCGCACCTGATCCTGCCCACCATCGTGCTCGGCACGATTCCGCTCGCCGTCATCGCCCGCCAGACCCGTTCGGCGATGCTCGAGGTGCTGGGCGAGGATTACGTCCGCACCGCGCGCGCCAAGGGGCTGGCGCCGGTCCGCGTCATCGGCCTGCATGCGCTGCGCAACGCGCTGATCCCGGTGATCACCACGATCGGCTTGCAGGTCGGCGTGCTGCTGGGCGGCGCGATCCTCACCGAGACCATCTTTTCCTGGCCGGGCATTGGCAAATGGATGGTGGATTCGATTTTCCGGCGCGACTATCCGGCCGTGCAGGGCGGGCTGTTGATGATCGCCGTGGTCGTCATGCTGGTGAACCTCATCGTCGATCTGCTCTACGGGCTGATCAACCCCAAGATCAGGTATTAACGCCATGGCCGACACCTCCACGACCGCCGCCGCCAAGCCGATCGATCCGCGCCTGGCCGTGCTGCGCGAATTCTGGTTCTATTTCAGCGAAAACCGCGGCGCGGTGATCGGGATGTGGGTGTTCCTGTTCGTCGTCGCGATCGCCGTCTTCGCCGACGTGATCGCGCCCCACGGCGCGATCGACCAGTATCGCGACGCGCTCTTGAAACCGCCCTTCTGGCAGGAAGGGGCCGACCCGCGCTTTCTGCTGGGTACCGACGCGGTCGGCCGCGATATGCTGTCGCGGCTGATCTACGGCAGCCGCTTTTCGCTGTTCGTGGGTTGCATCGTGGTCTCCGGCGCGCTGGTCGTCGGCGTCATCGTCGGGCTGGTGGCCGGCTATGCCGGCGGGCGCGTCGACGCGCTGATCATGCGGGTGATGGACATCATCCTGGCCTTTCCGAGCCTGTTGCTGGCGCTTGCCCTGGTGGCCGTGCTCGGCCCGAGCCTGATCAACGCGATGATCGCGATCGCCATCGTCCAGCAGCCGCACTACGTGCGCCTGACGCGCGCCGCGGTGCTGTCGGAAAAGACCAAGGACTATGTCGTGGCCGCCCGGGTCGCCGGGGCCCGTCCGCTCAGGCTGATGTTCGTCACCATCCTGCCCAACTGCCTGTCGCCGCTGATCGTTCAGGCCGCGCTGTCGTTTTCCACCGCGATCCTGGATGCCGCCGCGCTCGGCTTTCTCGGCATGGGCGCGCAGCCGCCGACGCCCGAATGGGGCACGATGCTGGCCGAGGCGCGCGAGTTCATCCTGCGCGCCTGGTGGGTGGTGACCTTTCCGGGCGTGGCGATCCTGGTCACCGTGCTGGCGATCAACCTGATGGGCGACGGCCTGCGCGACGCGCTCGACCCGAAGCTGAAGAGGTCGTGAGCATGCATCTTCTGGAGATCGAGAACCTGGTCGTCGAGTTCGAGACCGCCGCCGGTCCCTTCCGGGCCGTCGACGGGGTGTCTCTGCATGTCGACGAGGGCGAGGTGCTGGCGATCGTCGGCGAATCCGGCTCGGGCAAATCCGTGTCGATGCTGGCGGTGATGGGGCTGCTGCCGTGGACGGCGAAGGTCAGTGCCGACGCGATGCGTTTCGCCGGCCGCGATCTGCTGTCCCTGACCGCCAGCCAGCGGCGCAAGATCATCGGCAAGGACATCGCCATGATCTTCCAGGAGCCGGTCGCCAGCCTCAACCCGTGCTTTACCGTCGGCTTTCAGATCGAGGAGGTGCTGCGCGTCCATATGGGCCTCGACGGCAAGGCGCGCCGCGCCCGCGCGATCGAGTTGCTGAACGATGTCGGCATTCCCGATCCCGAACAGCGCCTCGGCGTGTTCCCCCATCAAATGTCCGGCGGCCAGTGCCAACGCGTGATGATCGCAATCGCGATCGCCTGCAATCCCAAGCTGCTGATCGCCGACGAGCCGACCACGGCGCTCGACGTGACCATCCAGAAACAGATTCTCGACCTGTTGATGAACCTGCAGATCGAAACCGGCATGGGCATGATCATGATCACCCACAATATGGGCGTGGTCGCCGAAACCGCCGACCGCGTCGTGGTGCAATATAAGGGCCGCAAGATGGAGGAGGCCGACGTGCTGTCGCTGTTCGAGGCGCCCAAGCACAATTACACCAAGGCGCTGCTCGCCGCGCTGCCGGACAGGGCGACCGGCGACAGGCTGCCGACGATCTCCAGCATCTTCAATGAAGACGTGGACGGCGGAGCGCCGGCATGAGCGAGGTCGTCCTGGAAGGCCGCAATTTGGTGCGCGACTATCATGTCGGCGGCGGGCTTTTCTCGTCCGGCCGCGTCGTTCACGCGGTCAAGAACGTGTCGTTCAAGGTCGAGAAGGGCAAGACGCTGGCCATCGTCGGCGAGTCCGGCTGCGGCAAGTCCACGCTGGCGCGCATCATCACCATGATCGACGCGCCTACCTCCGGCGACCTGCTTATCGACGGCGACAAGGTCGACATCGTCAAGGACGGGCTGACGCCGGAGATGCGCCGCAAGGTGCAGATCGTGTTCCAGAACCCGTACGGTTCGCTCAATCCGCGCCAGAAGATCGGCGACGTGCTCGGCGAGCCGCTGCTCGTCAACACCGCCATGCCGGCGGCCGAGCGCCGCGACCGCGCCATGCAGATGCTGCTCAAGGTCGGCCTTGGCCCGGAGCACTTCAGCCGCTATCCGCACATGTTTTCCGGCGGCCAGCGCCAGCGCATCGCGATCGCGCGCGCGCTGATGCTCAACCCGCGCCTGCTGGTGCTCGACGAGCCGGTTTCGGCCCTCGACCTGTCGGTGCAGGCCCAGGTGCTGAACCTGCTCGCCGATCTGCAGGACGAGTTCGATCTGACCTACGTCTTCATCAGCCACGACCTGTCGGTGGTGCGCTACATCGCCGACGACGTGATGGTGATGTATTTCGGCGAGGCGGTGGAATATGGTAGCCGCGAGCGGGTGTTCTCCGACCCACGGCACGACTACACCAAGACGCTTTTCGCCGCCACGCCGCGCGCCGACGTGGAAAGCATCAAGGCGCGGCTCGCCCGCCGCGCGGCGTAATCAGCCCTCGACCGGCCTGGGCGGGCGTCCTCCGACCGCGTCGGTGATGCGTGCCGCGGCGTCGCGCACCAGCGCGCCGTGCCAGGCGTCCTTGTCGGGCGCCACCCGCACCGACGGTCCCGAGATCGAGATGCCCGCCACCGCTTCGCCATAGGCGTTGAACACCGGGGCGGCGATGCAGCGCATGCCGGCCGTGCGTTCCTCGTCGTCGACGGCCCAGCCGCGCGCGCGGATCGCGGCGATCTCACGGTCGAGCCGGGCCGGGTCGGCGACGGTCTGGTCGGTGAAAGCGGTCAGGCCGTTGTCGCGGATGATGCGCTCGACCCGATTGGGCGGCAGGAAGGCGAGCAACGCCTTGCCGATGCCGGAGGCGTGGACCGGCCCGCGCGTGCCCGGCCGGAAGAAGGCGCGGATCGGTTCGTGGGTCTCGACCTGGCTGACGAAGATCACCTCGCCGCCGTCGATGATGGCGAGATTGGCGGTTTCGCCGGTCGCGGCCATCAGTTCCTGCATCACCGGCCGGCTCTGCTCGACCAGGCTGGTGCGGCCGAGAAAGGTGCTGCCGATGCGAAACGCCTCCAGCCCCACGAACCAGAGCTGGGTGTCCTGTTCGAACTCCACGATGCCGTGTTTCTGCAACGTGATCAGCACCCGGTAGACCGTCGACGGGGCCTGCCCCATCGCCGATGCGATTTCCGACAGCGACAACCCGTTGGCGTCGGCGACGCGCTTGAGGATCGCAACCGCCCGGTCGAGCGACTGCACCGAGCCGCCCTGCTGCGTGCGGTTGAAGGCACGCGGTCGGCCGCGCGAGCGCTTGATCCGATCGTCGGTCTCCACCGGTTCCTCTTCGCCCCTCGTTTTCCAAAAAAATTTTCTGCTAGTCGGAAAAAATGAAAGCATAGATAAAACAAAAGGTAAATCCGGTTTTCCAAAGAAATGAAAAACTTTTTCAGAAAAATTGCGTCCTGCTGCCCTCCGCCTTATCGTGAGGCGAGTTTGAAGCAGTCATCGCCGGCGTGTCGACGCCACGCGACAAGGCCGCTCGATAAGGCCGCGCGACAAGGCCGCGCGATGGAGGATGATCCATGTCGACCCAGAACCCGGTTTTCATACCCGGCCCCACCAACATTCCCGACCGTCTGCGGCGCGCCATCGACGTGCCGACGATCGACCATCGCTCGAGCCTGTTCGCCGAGGCGTTCAGGCCGGCCGTGGAGGGCGTCAAGCGCATTTTGAAGACCCGCACCGGCGAGGTGATCGTCTTTCCGGCCACGGGGACCGGCGGCTGGGAGGCCGCCATCACCAACACGCTGTCGCCGGGCGACAAGGTCCTGGCCGCGCGCCACGGCATGTTCTCCCATCGCTGGATCGATTTGTGCACGCGCCACGGGCTCGATGTGGAGGTGATCGAGGCAGAGTGGGGCGAAGGCCTGCCGGCGGACCGGTTCGAGGCGGCGCTGACCGCCGACACCGGCCATCGCATCAAGGCGGTTCTGGCCACCCACAACGAGACCGCGACCGGGGTGCGCTCCGACATCGCCGCCGTGCGCCAGGCGCTCGATGCGGCGCGCCATCCCGCCATGCTTTACGTCGACGGCGTCAGCTCGATCGCTTCGATGGATTTCCGCATGGACGAATGGGGCGTCGATTTGGCCGTCACCGGTTCGCAGAAGGGTTTCATGCTGCCGGCCGGGCTCGCCATTGTCGGCGTCAGCCCCAAGGCGCAGGCGGCGATGGAAAAGGCACGCTGCGCACGCTGCTTCTTCGATTTCCGCGACATGCTGTCGTCCTATCAGCGCGGCGGCTATCCCTATACCCCGCCGCTCAACCTGATCTTCGGCCTGGTCGAATCGATCAGGATGCTGGAGGAGGAGGGGCTGCCCAGAGTGTTCGCACGCCATTTCCGCATTGCCGAGGGCATCCGCAAGGCGGTCGAGGCCTGGGGACTGGCCCTGTGCGCGCGCGACCCGCGGCTTTATTCCAACACCGTCAGCGCCGTCGTCGTCCCGCAGGGGCTGGACGGCACCAAGGTCGTCACCCATGCGGCCGAAAAGTTCGGCGTCGCCTTCGGTGTCGGCCTGGGCGAGGTTGCGGGCAAGGTTTTCCGCATCGGCCATCTCGGCTCCATGACCGACGTCATGGCGCTGTCGGGCATCGCGACGGCGGAGATGGCGATGGCCGATCTCGACTTTCCCGTCCAGCTCGGCTCCGGCGTGCGCGCCGCCCAGGACTATTTCCGCGCCACCAACGGCATGACCAACCGTCTCACCAGCAAGGCGGCCTGATGATGGATACGGCAACCAGCATGTATATCCCCAGCTATGACGATGTGTGCGCGGCGCACGAGCGCATTGCGCCTTATGTCCACCGCACGCCGGTGCTGACCAGCGCCTATCTGAACGGGCTGTCCGGCGCCGAGCTGTTCTTCAAATGCGAGAATTTTCAAAAAGCCGGCGCCTTCAAGGTGCGCGGCGCCTGCAACGCGGTCTTCGGCCTGTCGGATGCCGAGGCCCGGCACGGCGTGGCCACCCATTCCTCCGGTAACCACGCCCTGTCGCTCACCTACGCGGCCGGCCGGCGCGGCATCAGGGCCACCGTGGTGATGCCGGAGACCGCCCCGAAGGCCAAGATGGATGCCGTGCGCGGTTATGGCGGCGAGGTGATCACCTGCGCGCCCAGCACCGAAGCGCGCGAGCGCACGCTGGAGGCGCTGGTCGAGCGCACCGGGGCGGAATTCGTCCATCCCTATAACGACCACCGCGTCATCGCCGGCCAGGGCACCTGCGCGCGCGAGCTGCTCGAGGAGACCGGCGAACTCGACGCCGTGGTGGCGCCGATCGGCGGCGGCGGCATGATCTCCGGCACCTGCCTGACGCTGGCCAGCCTGGCGCCGACGACCAGGATCTTCGCCGCCGAACCCAAAAACGCCGACGATGCCTACCGCTCCTTCAAGGCCGGCCGCATCATCGAGGACGACGCCCCGCAGACCGTTGCCGACGGGCTCAAGGTCTCGTTGCGCGAGCGCACCTTCCACTTCGTGTCGACCTATGTCGCCGACATCCTGCTGGTCACCGAAGACGAGATCGTCGCCGCCATGCGCCTGGTCTGGCAGCGCATGAAGATCGTCATCGAGCCGTCGAGCGCGGTGGCGGTCGCGGCCGTCCTGAAAAATCCCGGCCTGTTCGCCGGCCGGCGCGTCGGCGTCATCCTGACCGGCGGCAATGTCGATCTCGACAAGCTGCCGTGGATGGCGCGCGCCTGACCCCCTTGTTTCGTTTTCGAGGAGACTTCGATGACCATCAATATTCCTGCGTCGGTCGGCATGCCGGTCGAGGAGGTCGACACGCCGTGCCTGCTCGTCGATCTCGACGCCTTCGACCGCAATATCGACACCATGGCCGGTTTCATGAAAAAGCACGGCCTGCGCCACCGCGCCCACGCCAAGACGCATAAATCCTCCGACATCGCCATCATCCAGGTCGAGCGCGGCGGGGCCGTCGGCGTGTGCTGCCAGAAGGTCAGCGAGGCCGAGGCGCTGGTTTCGGCCGGCGTGCGCGACGTGCTGGTGTCGAACCAGGTCGTCACGCCGAAAAAGATCGAGCGGCTGGCCGCCATGGCGACCAGGGCGCGGGTGCTGGTCTGCGTCGACGATCTCGGCAATGTCGACGACCTGTCGGCGGCGGCGCAGAAATACGGCGTTACCATCGAGTGCCTGGTCGAGATGGATGTCGGCGCCGGCCGCTGCGGGGTGCGCCCGGGCGCCGATGCCGTGGCGCTGGCCAAGAAGATCGATGCCGCGCCGGGGCTCAAATTCGCCGGCCTGCAGGCCTATCAGGGCAAGGCCCAGCACGTGCACGATTTCGAGGAGCGCAAGGGGCTGATCGACAAGGCGGTCGGCATGGTGCGCGAGACGGTCGACCTGCTCAAGGCCGAGGGGCTTGGCTGCGACATCGTCGCCGGCGCCGGCACCGGCAGCTATTATTTCGAGGGCGACAGCGGCGTCTACAACGAGCTGCAATGCGGCTCCTACATCTTCATGGACGCCGACTATCAAAGGGTGAAGGACGACAAGGGCGGCTTCATCGGCGAGTTCGACAACGCGCTGTTCATCTACACGACCGTGATGTCGAAGACCAAGACCGACCGCGCCATCTGCGACGCCGGGCTGAAGGCGCAAAGCGTCGACAGCGGCCTGCCGGTGATCTTCGGCCGCGACGACGTCACCTATATCGGCGCCTCCGACGAGCACGGGGTGATCTCGGATCCCGACAACAAGCTTCGTCTCGGCGACAAGCTGAAGCTGGTTCCCGGACATTGCGATCCCACCGTCAACGTCCACGACTGGTATGTCGGCATTCGCAACGGCCGCGTGGAAGCGCTGTGGCCGGTCACCGCGCGCGGCATGTGCCTGTAGCCGCCGCGATGCGGATCGCGAATGCCCACGCCCGGCGCGCGCAAGGGGAGGCGCGCCGGGCGGATTTTTGCCCGGACAGGAGAGTGGACCCGCCGATGATCGTGATTCCGGAACATCTGGTCGAAAAACTGTTTACGGCCGAGGCCGCGTTCGAGGCGGTGGAAGCCGTCTTCGCCGCCATGAGCCGACGCGAGGCGGTCAATTTCCCCGTCGTGCGCGACATGATTGGCCATGCCGACGCCGTCTACGGCATCAAGTCGGGCTTCGACCGCGCCGGTCTCGCGCTCGGCCTCAAAGCCGGCGGTTACTGGCCCAACAATGGCGAAAAGGGTCTGACCAACCACCAGTCGGCGGTGTTGCTGTTTGATGCCGACACCGGCCGGCCGGCCGCGATCGTGTCGGGCAACCATCTGACCGCGATGCGCACCGCCGCCGCGAGCGCGATTTCCATCCGCCATCTGGCGCGCCCGGACGCGCGCGTGCTCGGCATGGTCGGCGCCGGACACCAGGCCGGTTTCCAGTTGCGCGCCGCGCTCGCCCAGCGCGCCTTCGACAGGGTGGTGGCCTGGAACCTGCATCCCGACATGCTCGACCGGCTCGGCGGGGTGGCCGCGGAAGAAGGCGTGCCGTTCGAGGCCGTCGAACTCGACCGTCTGGGCGCGGAGGCCGACGTCATCGTCACCATCACGTCGAGCTTCGCGCCGATCCTGAAGCGCTGTCACGTGCGGCCGGGCACGCATATCGCGGCGATGGGCACCGACACCAAGGGCAAGCAGGAGCTCGATCCGGCGCTGGTCGCCGCCGCGCGGGTGTTCACCGACGAGGTCGCGCAATCGGCCTCGATCGGCGAATGCCAGCATGCGGTCGCCGCCGGCCTGATCTCGCGCGAGGATATCGGCGAGATCGGCGCGGTCATCACCGGCACGCTTGCCGGCCGCCGGTCGGCCGACGACATCACGCTGTTCGACGGCACCGGCGTCGCGCTGCAGGACCTCGCCGGCGCGGCCCGGGTGGTCGAGCTCGCCCGCGACACCGGCCCGCTGGCGACCGTCGATCTGTAGCGCGTCACGAGATATCGATGAGGTAGTAGCCGAGGCCGGTGCGGTAGGCGCCGGCCCCGGTTGTCATGCGCCGGGCGCCGGTCAGTTCCACACATCCTTCATGACGCGCAGCCAGTTGCCGGAGCGCACCTTGTCGATATCGGTCTCCGAATAGCCGCGCTTTTTCATGCCGTCCCAGATCCGGGGCGTGTGCGCCAGGGACTGGAAATCGACGTTGAGCCGCTTTTCGTACGTGTACCAGTCGCCGAGGACGCCGGTAATATTGGGGCTGTAGCCGTTCGGTCCGTAGGATTTGTCCCATTTTTCCGGGCTCGGCACCTGGCCCTCGGTTACGTCGCTGGCAAAGGCGACGTGCTCGATGCCGCCGACCTTCACGTGATGATCGATGTGGTTGAGATAATCGTCGAGCGTCGGCCGCTGGTCGTGCCGCACCGCCGGGGACCACATTACAGCGCCGATCAGGCCGCCGGTCTCGGCAATGGCGCGGATATGCTCGTCCTTCTTGTTGCGCAGGCTGGGGCAGACCGCGAACGCATTGGCGTGGCTGACCACCATCGGCCCCTTGGCGGCGGCGAGATAGGCGCTGGTCGTGCGATGGCCGCAATGGGAAAGGTCGATGATCAGCCCAAGGCGCGTCATCTCCTCGATCCACTCGACGCCCTTCGCCTTCATGCCCTTGTCGTCGTCCTTTTCGAACGGCGCGCCGTAGCCGAGCGCGTTCTCCTCGTTGTAGGTCGGCTGCAGGATCCGCACGCCGAGACGTTTCATGGTGGCCAGAAGCTGAAGATCGTCTTCCACCATCATGGAGTTCTGCGTGCCCAAGATGTAACCGAGCTTGCCGTCATGATGCGCCTTCTCGATGTCGGCAACGCTCGTCACGACCGTGGCGATATCGCTCATTGCGTCGATTTTCGCGCAATTCGCCTCGAGTTCGACGAGCGAATCCGACAGCCCGACAAAGGGTGACATCGCCGTGAGGTTGATGGCCGAAACGCCGCCCTCCAGGGTGCGCAGGGCCTGTTCGCGGGATACGGCGGCGCAGTTCAGTCCGTCGATCGTGATTGGGCGCGGCGCGCCGGCGGTTGCATTCATCTCGTTGCCTCGTCTTGCTGGTTTGAGGGTAGAATGAGCGGCTATTTTTCGCGGTAATTGACCCACAGTGCTTTGGCCGGTCGGTCGCCGGCGTTGCGGAATTGATGGGGCCGGTTGCTGTTGAAACGGAAACTGTCGCCTTCGCCGAGTATGTGTTTTTTGCCATCGACGATCAGTTCGATACCGCCTTCCATCACGAAGCCGGCTTCCTCGCCGCTATGCGCGTAGGCCTCCTCGCCGGAACCGCCGCCCGGCTGTAGTGTGATGATGAACACATCCAGTCGCGGAATGCGGCTGAACGGCGTCAGCAGTTCCTTGGATGCTCCCGAGTCGGCAAGGTCGATCCGCTTGCGTTCGGAGGGGGCGGCGGTGATGCGCTGTCCGTCGTCGCTGGGAGGGACGGCCGGAAAGACGTCGCCGATGCTGACTTCCAGGGCGTCCGCGATGCGGGCGAGGGCCCGCACGGAGGCCGAAGAAAGCCCGCGCTCGATCTGGCTGAGGAAGCCGATCGACAGGCCGGCCCGCTGCGCGAGCTCTTTGAGCGAGCGCCCGCGAACCCTGCGCAACTGCCTGACGCGGTTGCCAACGGCAATGTCCGTTTGCCGCTGGTCGTCGTCGAGGGAAGCTTTTCCCGCGCGTGAAGCCTTCGGCACGAAACTACCTCATGGTGAATTAGCTTATGGTCACGATCATATTCGTGAAATTTTTGTTTGTAAATTCACTCAGTCGCGAATAGCATCGAAAATGTTCAGTCGCCGTGGGTCGTCGCCGTGAGGTGGGCAGCCGATACCGCAGGAGCGGCTGCAAACCGAAACAATGGGAGCCGCCAATGAAAAAGATCATCCGCAAATTGCTGCTTACGAGCATGCTGAGCGTCGCGACGCTCGCCGGCGCCTCGGCCGCGACGCTCACGGTGGCGCAGAATTTCGATCCGCAGACCCTGTGGCCGAACGGCACGACGGCGTCCGACAATCTCAACGCGGGCTCGGCCATCGTCGAGGCGCTGTTTTGGGTGGATCCCCACGGCGAGGAGTTCAAGCCGCTGCTGGCGACAGCCTACGAGCTTGAGGATCCCACGACGGTCCTGGTGAAGTTGCGGGATGGCGTGCAGTTCTCGAACGGCGAGCCAATGAACGCCGACGCCGTGATCCACAGCTTCAACATCTTTGTCGACAAGGAAAAGAGCCCCGCTTATGCGCGCGTCTCGGACCCGTTCGACGGCATCGAGAAGGTCGACGACCTGACGGTGCGCATGACGCTGAAATACCCCTTTCCCCCGATCGAGCTCGCCCTGAGCCAGCTCTACATCACGCCGCCCGGCTATTGGAACGAGGTCGGCCTGGAGGCGTACGGACAAAAGCCGATCGGCACCGGTCCGTTCGTGTTCGAAAGCTGGGCGCGCGACGATCGGCTCGTGATGAAGGCCAACGACAACTACTGGGGAAAGCTGCCTGAAGGTATCGACGAGGTCGTCTGGAAGCCGGTTCCCGACGATATCGCCCGTGCCGCCGGCCTGACGACGGGCGAGTACGACATTGCGTCCAACCTCGCGGTCACCTCCGCGATGGAGGTCAAGGACAATCCTGAGGTCGAGCTGGTGCCGGTGCCGAGCTACCGAATCTACCAGATCATCCTGTCCTCGCTCGAAGAGCACGAAAGCCCGCTCATCGACAAGAAGGTCAGGCAGGCGCTCAACTATGCCGTCGACAAGCAGGCCATCATCGACAGCCTGTTCTTCGGCAATGCGGTGGCGCTGAACGGACAGGTCCTTCGCAAGCCGCAGATCGGTTTCAATCCGGACCTGAGCGACTATCCCTACGATCCGGACAAGGCCAGGGCGCTGCTTGCGGAAGCCGGGTACCCGGACGGTTTTGAAATAACCTTCAAATTCCCGTCCGGCCGCTATGCGCAGGACCGCGAGGTTTCCGAAGCGGTCGCGGGCATGTTGAGCGAGGTTGGCGTGAAGGCCGACATGGTCGCCCTCGAGCCCGGCGAATTCCTGCGTCAGTTGCGGGCCAAGGAGCTGCAGCCGATGGCCTTCGTGGGTCTCGCTCCGCAGGACGACCCCGATCTGCAGGTCGCGCAGTATCATTCCACCTGGCGCTATTCCTACATCAAGAATGCCGAGCTCGATGCGCTGATCGACGCCGGAAAGCAGGAGATGGATCGCGAGAAGCGCGTTCAGATCTACAAGGACGCCATGGCGCTGATGCATGAGGAAGCACCGATCATCTTCCTGTATGGCGGCGTGGATTTCTACGGCACCTCCGCCAAGCTCAGCAACTTCATGGCGCGTGGCGACGGTCGTTTCTTCCTGTACGACACCGCTTTGAGCGAATAGCCGCATTGGCGCCGCCCGGAGGCAGATGCTTCCGGGCGGAGGCCGGCACATTGCCCGACAAGACAGCCCTGCCACCTGATCGGATACGTCGATGCTGCAATACGTCGTCCGCAGACTGATCCTCACCCTTCCGGTATTGCTCGGAATCCTGCTGATTTCGTTCATGCTGACGCATATTAGCGGCGACCCGACGGATCTGATCCTGGCGCCGGACACGCCCGATGAGGCACGCGAGCTGTTTCGTCAGAAACACGGGCTCGACCAGCCGGTCTGGGTCCAGTTCTACCAATTCTGCGTTCACGCCCTGCAGGGCGATTTCGGCGACTCGCTCCGTTTCAACCAACCCGCCGTCACGCTGGTGCTGGAGCGGCTGGGCGCGACGACGGAACTCGCCGCGACCGCGATGCTGCTGGCCATTCTGATCGGCATCCCCGCCGGTGTGGTCGCCGCGTACCGGCGCAACACGCCGACCGACGCCACCGTGAGGGCGGTCACCCTGATGGGGCAGGCCGTGCCGTCCTTCTATCTCGGCATCCTCACCATCATCATCTTCGCCGTATGGCTGCGCTGGCTTCCCAGCGGTGGGCGCGGGACGTGGGCTCATCTCATCCTGCCGGCCTCGACCCTGGCGCTCAACCTTGTCGCGCTCATCGCGCGGACCACCCGTTCGTGCATGCTCGACGTTCTGAACCAGGACTATATCCGCACTGCGCGCGCCAAGGGCCTGGGCGAGAACTGGATCGTCTGGGGTCACGCGCTGCGCAACGCCTTCATCCCCGTTCTGACGGTGATCGGCCTTCAGGTCGGTCTGCTCATGGGCGGCGTGGTCGTGACCGAAACCGTCTTCTCGTGGCCGGGGGTCGGCCGGCTCGCCATCCAGGCGATCTATGCGCGGGACTACCCCGTCGTCCAGGCGGTGGTGCTGTTCTTCGCCGTCATCTTCGTCGGGGTGAATCTGATCGTCGACCTCCTTTATGCCGTGCTCGACCCTCGCATTGGATACCGGTAGGCGCTTATGACCTCCACCACCACTCTTCCGCAGGAAACCGAAGACGACCTGCCGCCGCGCCGCAGCCAGAGCCGTATCGTCTTCGCGCGTTTGCTGTCGAAACCGGCCGCCGTGTTCGGCATGGTCATCGTCGTCATGCTCGTGGCCTGCGCGCTCGTGCCCGACCTGATCGCGCCGCACGATCCCTATGCGCAGTCGCTGATACGACGGCTAAAGCCGCCATCGTTCCTGGATCAGGGCGTCGAAGGGTATTGGCTCGGCACCGACCATCTTGGCCGCGACACGCTTTCGCGCATTGTCCACGGGGCCAGGACGACCCTGCTGGTCAGCCTGTTCGCCGTTGTCGTTTCCGCGGTCGCCGGTATCTGGGCGGGACTGGCAGCAGGCTTCTTTGGCGGCCGGACGGACGCGGTGATCCTGCGTCTGATCGACATGCAGCTCGCCTTCCCGGTGGTCCTGCTCGTCATCGCCATCGTTGCGGTGGTGGGGCCTTCGCTGACCAACCTGATCATTCTGATGGGGCTGTCGGCATGGCCGCGATTCGCGCGCATCGTGCGCGGCTCGGTGCTTTCGGTCCGCGGGTTGGAGTATATCGAGGCGGCACGGTCGATCGGCGCCGGCAAGCTGCGCATCATGCTCCGGCACATCTTGCCGAACATCCTGTCGGCGATCATCGTCTATGCGAGTTTCGAGCTTGCCCGCATGATCCTTCTCGAAGCGACCCTCTCATTCCTGGGGCTCGGCGTTCAACCGCCGACGCCGACCTGGGGCGGGATGATCAATGACGGGAAGAACTATCTCTCGATTTCGTGGGCGGTGTCGCTGTTCCCCGGCATCGCCATCGCGCTGATCATCCTGGCCTTCAACCTGCTGGGTGACGAACTGCGCGACGCCCTCGATCCCCAACTCAGTCACGATTGAACCGCAGTCATCCCGGAGGACCTTGCCATGGACCAGATCGCCGCCCGCAACCATCGCGAACGCACGCCGGTCGTCGACGGCCTCAATTGCGCGATCCTGACGCGCGACCAGTTCCAGCGCACTCTCGACGGCCGGGTCGCGGCGATCAATCTCACCTCGTTGCGGCCGGCCAACGATCTGGCGGCGTCGATGAGCGACCTGGCCAAGGCGCTCGCCGTGGCGGCCGCCAACGCCGATCTCGTTTCCATCGTCACCTCCGTGGCGGAAATCCGCCAGGCTGCCGAGCAGGGCAAACTGGGCATCATTCTGGGCACCCAGAACTCCACGTTTCTCGAGCACGACCTGTCGCTGATCCGGGTCATGCAGCGCGTGGGCGTGCGCATCATGCAGCCGACCTACATGGAACAGAACGCGCTCGGGTCAGGCGTGCTGGCGCCCGAGCCCGCCGGCCTGACCGCCAAGGGACACGAGTGGGTGGCGTTGATGAACGAGGCCCGCATTCTCATCGACCTGTCCCATGTCGGCTATCAGACCGCGATGGACGCGGCAAAAGCGTCGAAGCGCCCGGTCATCTGCAGCCACTCGAACGCCCGGAAACTGTGCGACAGTTTGCGCAACATCCCCGACGACCAGATCCGGGCCGTGGCCGACACCGGCGGAACGGTCGGTGTGACGCTGTGGCCGCCGATGCTGCGGCATGCCACGCGTCCGACGCTGGAGGATTTCTTCGCCCAGGTGGACTACATGGTCAATCTGGTCGGCATAGAGCACGTCGCCTTCGGCAGCGATTGCTCGGAGCAGACCAAGACCGAGGAAGAGTGGCAGTCGAGTTTCGGCCCGCGCGGCATCTATCCGCAGGTCACCGGTATCCTCGGCGACTGGTTTGTCTTCACGCAACGTTTCACCGAAGGGTACGAAAGCCTGGCCCATACCGGCCGGCTGATCGACGGTCTGGCCGCACGCGGCTACAGCGAAGCCGATGTCGACAAGATCATGGGCGGCAACCTGCTCAGGGTCTACGAGGACGTTTGGGGACGATGACCACACGCGCGACGAAACCCGACCGCTCCGCCGACGCCGAGATCAAACCGGTGCTGACCGTCGCCGGGCTGAAGGCGCGTCTCTTCCTCAAGAGCGGCGTTCTGCCGGCGGTGGACGACGTCTCCTTCTCGGTGATGCCGGGCGAGACGTTGTGCATCGTGGGCGAATCCGGCTGTGGCAAGAGCATGACGGCGCTGTCCATCATGCGGCTCCTGCCGCGTCCGGTGGGGTGCATCACCGGCGGTTCGATCACCATTGACGGGGTTGGCGATCTGACGGGATTGTCGGAACACGCCATGCGGCGCGTTCGCGGCAACGATGTGTCGATGATTTTCCAGGAGCCGATGACCTCGCTCAATCCGGTGTTCAGGGTCGGCTACCAGATCAGCGAAGCGATCCGCGTCCACCACGACGTCTCCGTCGCGGAAGCCCGCGACCGCGCCATCGACATGCTCGAGCAGGTGCGCATTCCCTTGCCGGCCGAGCGTTACCGCAACTTCCCCCATCAGCTCTCCGGCGGCATGCGCCAGCGGGTGATGATCGCCATGGCGCTGGCGTGCCGGCCCAAGGTGATGCTCGCCGACGAACCCACGACCGCGCTCGACGTCACCATCCAGGCGCAGATCCTGAAGTTGATGAACGAGCTGAAGCGCGAGATCGGCATGTCGCTGGTGCTGATCACCCACGATCTCGGCGTGGTCGCGAAAATGGCGCAGCGCGTTCTGGTCATGTATGCCGGGGTCGTGGTGGAGGAGGCGGATGCGCAAACCCTGTTCGACCGGCCCCTTCATCCCTATACGCAAGGGCTGATGCGTTCGATTCCGCGTCCCTCCGCACGCCAGGACCGCCAGCAGGAGATCGACACGATCAAGGGCACCGTGCCGGCGCTGAGCGCGCTGCCGCCGGGCTGCCGCTTTTCCGATCGCTGTCCGATGGTGCACGAGCCCTGCCGCAAATGGGAACCGCCTCTGGCGGTGCCGGACGACATGGCGTCGCCGCCCCGCAAAGTACGCTGCTGGTTGCATACGAGGCCACCGCAATGACGACACCCCTGCTCACCGTGAAAGGCCTGAAGCGGCATTTCCCGACCGCGGGACCGCTGTTTGGACCCAAACCCACGGTCAAGGCGGTTGACGGCGTCGATCTCGTGGTTGGCGAACGCGAGACGCTCGGCCTTGTCGGCGAGAGCGGTTGCGGAAAATCGACGCTGGGACGCCTCATCGCGCGGCTCGACGACCCGACCGCGGGCGAAATCCTGTTCGAGGGAAAGGACATTGCCGGTCTCGACGACAGCTCTCTCCTGCCGGTGCGCCAGTCGATCCAGATGATCTTCCAGAACCCGTTCGCATCGCTCAACCCGCGCATGACCGTGGGCGCGATCCTCGAGGAGCCGCTGATCATCCATCAAAAGGGTGATCGGGCCAAACGGCGCCGACGGGTGGCGGAACTGCTCGATCAGGTCGGCCTGCGGCGCGAACATGTCGATCGCTATCCGCACGAGTTTTCCGGCGGGCAGCGGCAGCGGATCGGGATCGCGCGCGCGCTGGCGCTGGAACCCAAGCTGATCGTCTGCGACGAGCCGGTCTCCGCGCTCGACGTGTCGATCCAGGCGCAGATCATCAACCTGTTGCAGCGCTTGCAGCGCGAACTGGGGATCTCCTATCTTTTCATCTCGCACGATCTCAGCGTGGTGGAGCACATCTCCGACCGGGTGGCGGTGATGTATCTGGGCCGTATCGTGGAGGAAGCGGAGGCCACCGAGATCTATCGCAGGCCGTTGCATCCCTACACCGAGGCCCTGCTGTCCGCTCACCCCGAACCCGATCCCAGCGCCGTTTCGCACGAGATCATCCTTGAAGGCGGCGTTCCCAGCCCAGTCAACCCGCCCGCGGGCTGCCATTTCACCACGCGCTGTCCCTACGTTCGGGAAATGTGCAGCCAAACCACGCCGCAACTTCTCGAGCACGAGCCGGACCACAGGGCCCGCTGCCTGCGCCTCGACGAACTCGACGGAAACCGGATCACGGAACGATTCCGCCCGATATCGCAGTGAGACGCGGCGTGACCCGAGCCTGACCGCCATGGCGCCACGCCGGCCCGGGCCGGCGTTGGCTCTAGCCGGCGCTCAGCGTCGAGGTTCCGGTCCCGGGGCGGCGGCGCGTTCTTGTCTGGACGCGGTTTAGTGGAGTGGATTTTCCGGTCCGGCAACAAGAAGCGCGCCGCGCCATAGTGTGATCGGCAGGGACTTCGGCACGGCCGGGGCGAAAAGGCGGCCCAAGCCGGGTTACGCCTCCGGTTTCGCCATCGCCATCAAGATCGCAATCGTCCGATCCAGATATTTCACTGTCTTGCCGCGGCCCGCGATGCCTGCACCGCATCGCCACGCGCTCCTGCCGGACCGCAAAATCCCGGCGGCGACCGATTCCGGTCAAACGGGTGCGGCCCTAGGCGACGTCATGATCGGGCTGGTTCACGAAGATGAGGACGCCGAGTATGGCCATATAGAACTTGAACGCGGCGTCCTGTCCATTCCACGTGCTGGACTGCCACATCAAGAACCACTCCCCGCCGACGACCATGAAGCCGAAGAACCAGACGCCAAAACCGATCGTGGCCGCGGCGATCACCCATTTCTTCGATGCGTTGAACGCCGCCGCCGAGCCGCCGCGCGCGCCGATCATCGCCAGAGCCCCGACCAGAAACAGAACGAAGGTCGCGCCTTCGCCGAAAATGATCAGCCAATAGGCCGCGTGCCACATCCACGGCGTGGTGATCGCACGGTACATTGCGGCATTGCCCTCGAAGGTCGTATCCATGCTCAGCACATGCTGCACAAAGGCGAAATTGGAGCCGTAATCGGCTATATTGTTGAAGGTGACCATGAACGCAAATGCCGCCAGTGCCAGCGTCATGAGGATTTTTGCATAGCGTGTGGTCATGAAACAGGGCTCCAGTTGATCGTTTTCCGGGCCGCGCCTGATTGTCATGGCGTCCGCGGATCGATGCGAGCGCGCGGCGCATCTTGGAGAGACCGTAACCGGAGTTTCCACTAAGTCCAGCGGCAGGAGCGTTCACATGAGGTTGTCAACCAGATTAACCAAGACCGCCGAGCGGGAGGCGGTTCGCAGGGGCTTGACCAGCCGGCTCGAAGGGCTGGTCCTGGACGCCTGGGTGGCGAGAGGCGATCAGGTCGAACTCGAGACGGCGGATGGCTCTGCGGTCTTCGTCGTTCACGCGCGGCGCATTCGCGTCGCAGCCGACGCCGCGACCGAACTGGTCATAACGCTCGACTATCCCCTCGGGCCGGGCGGCCGATAAGAAGGGTGCCGTTTCGCTGCCGCTCCCGGCTGGGCCTTCACGTGGTTCGCTGGGACGTTGACTGCCAACGCTCGAGCCCGGCGCAGCCTGGCCTGCCATTTGACCTCGTTCGCACATGAAGTCCGGCCGGGCCGAAGAAGGCAAGTCCAAGCCGTGATCGATGTTGTCTTATGTGACCCGGGCGGTTGCAGGATGCCGATATCAAGCCGCTCACCTATCACATGTTGGAGAGACGACGAGAACGGAGGAGCCTTGGAGGACTTTACGCAGCCTGCAGCAAATCCATCTGCTGGCATTGGAAAATGGTGCCGCTTGCGTGACTCGAACACGCGACCCCATCATTACGAATGATGTGCTCTACCAACTGAGCTAAAGCGGCCCTATGCCGGCGTCTGGACGAGCCGACGATACGGTGTGCGGGTGATATCGACAATGGCGGCCGATTTCAAGCGTCCTGTGGCGACAAATCGGCGTGGCGCCGGCGCGCCCGCGCCCGATCGCGTTGCCGGTGGCGGGCCGCCGCGGCGCGCCGTTGCCGCCGGTGGCACCATGCGACCAAATTCCCATCGCGCGCACTGGAAAAACAATGCTGTGCCAATGGACTCTCGGTGCCGCTGCGTTAATCTTCGGCACCAGCCTTTCTGCGTTACAGATCGCGCGGTTTTCAAAACGAAGCGCTTTGGAGGAGGATCGATGTCTGAGGTTTCGATGAGTGTGAACGGCCGCGAGGTGTCGGCGACGGTCGAGGGCCGAACGCTGCTCGTCCATTTTCTGCGCGAACATCTCGGCCTGACGGGCACGCATGTCGGCTGCGACACCTCGCAGTGCGGCGCCTGCGTGGTCCATGTCGACGGCAAGGCCGTCAAGAGCTGCTCGATGCTGGCCGCCCAGGCGGCCGGCAGCCAGATCACCACGATCGAGGGGCTGGCCGACGGCAACGATCTGCACCCGGTGCAGGCGGCCTTCAAGGAGCATCACGGGCTTCAGTGCGGGTTCTGCACGCCCGGCATGATCATGGCCGCGACGGACATGATCGAGCGCCATGGGCCCGGCAATCTCGACGAGGCCACGGTGCGCGCCGAGCTGGAGGGCAATATCTGCCGCTGCACCGGCTACCACAATATCGTCAAGGCGATCCTGGCCGCGTCGAAGACGATGGCCAAGGGCAAGGGCAAGGCGAAGAAGGCGGCCTGAGCCGCGGCCGGCTCGACGGCGGGCGGACGGCTTGTCCAGCGGGGCCCCGTGCCGGGCGTTCCGTCCCGGCCCTGCCCTCGAGCGGGATCGACGTGGTTTAAGCCCCAGATTTCCGGGAGGATATGAGAATGGGTGTTGAAGGTATCGGCGCGCGGGTGGCGCGCAAGGAAGACAAGAGATTCATCACCGGCGGCGGCCGTTACGTCGACGACATGGTGGTGCCGGGCATGAAGCATGCCGCGTTCGTGCGCT
Organism: Nitratireductor alexandrii; assembly: GCF_004000215.1. Classification (GTDB taxonomy): domain Bacteria; phylum Pseudomonadota; class Alphaproteobacteria; order Rhizobiales; family Rhizobiaceae; genus Mangrovimarina; species Mangrovimarina alexandrii. Next base: position 185,194 of record NZ_RBVY01000001.1, read on the forward strand.
CGCCGCACGCCCATGCCGACATCAAGAAGATCGACGTCAAGGCGGCCAAGAAGATGCCGGGCGTGATCGACGTGCTGGTCGGCAAGGAACTCAAGACAGACGGCATCGGCAATCTGATCTGCGGCTGGATGGTCCATTCCAAGGACGGTTCGCCGATGAATATGGGCGCCTGGTCGCCGTTGGCGGTCGACCGCGTGCGTTATGTCGGCGATGCGGTGGCGATCGTCGTCGCCGAGACCAAGGGCCAGGCGCGCGACGCCGCCGAGGCCGTCGAGGTCACCTACAAGGAAAAGAAGGCGGTCACCGACACCGTCTCGGCGCTGAAGAAGGGCGCGCCGCAGCTTCATCCCGAGGCGCCCGGCAATCTGATCTACGACTGGGAGATCGGCGAGGCCGAGGCGACCGACAAGGCGATCGCCGCCGCCCACCATGTCACCACCTTGCAGATCGTCAACAATCGGCTGGTGCCCAACGCCATGGAGCCGCGCGCCGCGCTCGGCCATTACGACAAGGCGGAGGACCACTACACCTGCTGGACGACCTCGCAGAACCCGCATGTCGCCCGGCTGGTGATGAGCGCCTTCTACAATGTCGCGCCGGAAAACAAGCTCAGGGTGATCGCCCCCGACGTCGGCGGCGGCTTCGGCTCCAAGATCTTCATCTATCCCGAGGAGATCGTGTGCCTGTGGGCATCCAAGCGCACCGGCGTGCCGGTCAAATGGGTGGCCGACCGCACCGAAAGCTTCCTGACCGACGCGCATGGCCGCGACCACGTCACCGAGGTCAAGCTCGCCTTCGACGCCGACAACAAGATGACGGCGATGAAGGTCGACACGATCGCCAATTTCGGCGCCTACATGTCGCTGTTTTCGTCCTCGGTGCCGACCTATCTCTACGCCACCTTGCTGTCTGGCCAGTACAATATTCCGGCCATTCACTGCAATGTGCGGGCCGTCTACACCAACACCGCGCCGGTCGACGCCTATCGCGGCGCCGGCCGCCCGGAGGCGACCTATGTGGTGGAACGCGTCGTCGAAACGGCGGCGCGCGAACTGGGCATGAGCCCGGCCGAATTGCGGCGCAGGAATTTCATCACCGAGTTCCCGCACCAGACCCCGGTGATCATGAATTACGACGCCGGCGACTATGCCGCCTCGCTCGACGCGGCGATGAAGGCGGCCGACTATGCCGGCTTCGAAAAGCGCCGCGAGCAGGCCAAGAAGGCCGGCAAGCTGCGCGGCATCGGCATGAGCTGCTATATCGAGGCCTGCGGCATCGCGCCGTCGGCCGCGGTCGGCTCGCTCGGCGCCGGCGTCGGCCTGTGGGAGTCGGCCGAAGTGCGCGTCAACGGCGTCGGCACCATCGAAGTGCTGACGGGTTCGCACTCGCACGGCCAGGGCCACGAGACGACTTTCTCCCAGCTCGTCGCCGATCGTTTCGGCGTGCCGCTCGATTCGGTCTCGATCGTGCATGGCGACACCGACAAGGTGCAGATGGGCATGGGTACCTACGGCTCGCGTTCCGGCGCGGTCGGCATGTCGGCGATTGTCAAGGCGCTCGACAAGGTCGAGGCCAAGGCCAAGAAGATCGCCGCCCACCTGATGGAGGCCGACGAAGGCGACATCGTCATCGAAAACGGCGAACTGAAGGTGGCGGGAACCGACAAGACGGTGCCCTGGTTCCAGATGGCGCTCGCCGCCTACACGGCCCACAACCTGCCGGAAGGCATGGAGCCGGGCCTGAAGGAAGGCGCCTTCTACGACCCGGCCAACTTCACCTTCCCGGCTGGCTGCTACATCTGCGAGGTCGAGGTCGATCCCGAGACCGGCCGCACAGAGATCGTGCAGTTCGTCGCCGCCGACGATTTCGGCAACATCATCAATCCGATGATCGTCGAAGGCCAGGTCCATGGCGGCATCGCCCAGGGCGTCGGCCAGGCGCTGCTGGAAGGGTGTCACTACGACGATAACGGCCAGCTGATCACCGCCAGCTACATGGATTACTGCATGCCGCGGGCCGACGATCTGCCCTCGTTCCAGGTCTCGACCTCGAACACGCCGTGCCCGTCCAATCCGCTCGGCATCAAGGGCTGCGGCGAGGCCGGCGCGATCGGGTCGCCACCGGCCGTCATCAACGCCATCACCGACGCGATCGGCAACAACGATCTGACCATGCCGGCGACGGCGCAGAAAGTGTGGTCGATACTGAACGCGGCGAAACATTGAGGACGAAACCCGTGCGGGGACGCCTGCAAGCCAGGCCGAGCGTGGTCGCGGACAAGGCCCGTCGGGCGCCGCGGCCCGCGCCCCCGCAAACGGCCGGCGCGCAGGCGCGCGCACGGTCCGCAAGCGAAAGGAATGCCAGATGTATTCGGTAAACTATCACCGTGCTTCGTCCGTGGCCGATGCGGTCAAGCTTTTGAAAAAGGCCGAGGACGGCCAGGTCGTGTCGGGCGGCATGACGCTGATCCCGGCGATGAAGACCAGGCTCGCCGCCCCGTCCGATCTCGTCGACCTGCGCCATGTCGATGAGCTCAAGGGCATCAAGGTCTCCGGCAAGACCGTCACCATCGGCGCGGCGACCACCCACGCCGAGGTCGCCGGCAACGACAAGCTCGCCAAGGTCTGCCCGGCGATCTGCGGTCTCGCCGCTCATATCGGCGATCCGCATGTGCGCCACATGGGCACGATCGGCGGGTCGCTCTCCAACAACGACCCGGCCGCCGACTATCCCGCGGCGATGCTGGCGCTCGACGCCACCATCGTCACCAACAAGCGTGAGATCGCGGCGGCGAAATTCTTCAAGGGCCTGTTCGAGACGACGCTCAAGGACGGCGAGATCGTCACTGCCGTCACCTTCACAGCACCGGCCAAATGCGGCTACGCCAAGTTCCCCAACCCGGCCTCGCGCTACGCCATGACCGGCGTGTTCGTCGCCAAGGGCAAGGACGGCGTGCGCGCCGCGGTCACCGGCGCCGGCGATGACGGCGTTTTCCGCTCCAAGGAGATCGAGGCGGCACTGGCCAAAAAGTTCGACGCCGCCGCGCTCGAGGGTGTCGCGGTGTCGTCGCGCGACCTGATGAGCGATATCCACGCCTCGGCCGAATACCGCGCCAATCTGGTCGTGGTGATGGCCAAGCGCGCGGTTGCCGCCGCCAACGCCTGAACGGCGTCGCGACGACAACGGCAGCATCCGTGTCGATACCCCCGCCGCGTGCGGGGGTATTTTTTTGCCGAGTGTGCCGGGTCACGGATTGGCAAGCATGAATGATCCTTGCCAGTGGACAGCGGGCGGCAAAACCGCCTAATTCGACCGGTCGTCCGATTTCCGTTCCCCAGGCCGGAGTAAGTCCATGGTTCGCCTGTGCCGGCAGCTCGCCGCTGCCCTTCTTGCCTCGTCGGTTGCCGGTTTTGCCGCCACTCCGGCCGCGGCCGGTCCGCTCCTCGACGAGACGGTTTCGTTCGCCGCCGAGATCTTCTTTCTCGATGTCGACGTGCCCGGCGTCGTCGTCGCCGCCGTCAAGGATGGCGAGACGACGGTGGTCGGGCTTGGCGAGACCCGCAAGGGCAATGGCCGGACGCCGACCGGCGACACGGTGCTGCGCATCGGCTCGATCACCAAGGCCTTCGCCGGCGCGATGCTGGCCCATGCGGTCGCCGCCGGCGAGGCCGGCTTCACCGATCCGGTCGCGCCGCTTCTGCCCGACGCGCTCGGCGCGGCGGCGGCCAAGCGTCAGCCGATCCGGCTGATCGATCTTGCCACCCATGCCGGCGGCCTGCCGCGCGAGGTGCCGCGCGCGCCAGGGCCGGACAGCGATCCGTTTTCCACCATCACCGACGATGCCTTCGCAACCTGGCTCGACGGCAACGACTTGCTGTTCCGGCCGGGCAGCGCCGTGCTCTACTCCAATTTCGGCTTCGACCTTCTGTCGGCGGCGCTGGCTGGTGCAGGCAAGAAACTCTATCCGCAACTGCTCGCCGAGCGCGTCACCGGCCCGCTGGGTATGGTTGACACGCGCTTCGAGCTCGCCGGCGACATGGCCGAACGGCTGATGAGCGGTCACGGTTTCGATGGCGCGCCGCTGCCGGACGTGCCCTCGGGCGCCGTGATTACCGGGTCGGGCGGCCTGCGCAGCACCGCCAACGACATGCTGCGCTGGCTGCAATGGCATCTCGACGACACCGCCGACGGGGCAGCGCGCGAGGCGCGGTTCCTCGACCACGCCGTCTATCTCAGGCGCGACGGGCTGGCGACGGTCGTGGGGATGGACGAATCCGGCCGCATGGATGGCATGGGGCTTGGCTGGGTGGCGATGAACGCGACCGCACAACGCCCGTTCGTGCTGCAAAAGGCCGGTGCGCTGCAGGGGCAGATGTCTTATCTGGCCTTTGCGCCGGAAAAACAGGTCGGCATTTTCGTGAGCATGAACAAGTTCGATTTTTCCGCCGCCTATGCGATGGCCGCCTTCGCCAACCAGTTGCTGGTCGAGTTGGCCGGTGATTGACATATGCGGCGGCAACGCTGCGCAAGCGGGCGAGGGCGCTGGCAGCGCCGCTTGCCGGTGTTGGCCCATTTTGCCGTGCCGCCGGGATGTTTAACCTTAAACGATGACCAAAGACCGTCCTCTTCTCGGCATCGCGCTGATGACCGGCTTTTGCGCGCTGGCGCCGCTGGCCGATTCGATCGCCAAGATCCTCGGCGACACGATCCCGCTGATCCAGCTCCTGCTCGTGCGCTTCGCCTTCCAGGGCCTGCTGTTGTTGCCCTGGGTCGGCTGGCGGACGATCCGGCTGGCGCTGTCGCGCCGCTTCCTGTGGCTGACCGGATTGCGCACGCTGTTCCACATGATCGGCATCGGGGCGATGTTCGCCTCGCTGCGCTACCTGCCGCTGGCCGATGCGATCGCGATCGCCTTCGTCATGCCCTTCATCATGCTGTTGCTCGGCAAGCTGGTGCTCAAGGAGGAGGTCGGCCCGCGCCGACTGGCGGCCTGCGCCGTCGGATTCGCCGGCACGCTGCTGGTCATCCAGCCCAGCTTCCAGGATGTCGGCTGGCCCGCCCTGCTGCCGCTTGTGGTGGCGGTCGCGTTTTCGTTCTTCATGCTGGTGACGCGCCAGCTCGCCCGCGAAAGCGACCCGATCGCGCTGCAGGCGGTCAGCGGCCTGATGGCGAGCGCGGTGCTCGTGGTCGCGGTCGCCATAGGCTGGCGGTTCGCGGTTCCGCAACTGACGATGATTGCGCCGGAGGCGAACGAGATCGCGCTTCTGGTCACGATCGGCGTTTTGGGCACGTTCGCCCATCTGCTGATGACCTGGTCGCTGCGCTACGCGCCCGCGTCGACGCTGGCGCCGATGCAATATCTCGAAATTCCGTTCGCCACGATCATCGGCTGGGTGATCTTCCGCGACCTGCCGGACGGACTGGCGGCGCTGGGGATCGCGATCACCATCGCCGCCGGGCTCTATATCGTCGTGAGGGAGCGTCGCCTGGCGCGCGCGCAGAAAGCCGTGGCGCCGGCGGCGGAATAGAAAGGCCGGACCTGAAAGACCGCTCTACGCCGCTAGCGCGTCGACCAGCCGCTCGGCGCCGTCGCGGAACGGATCGACGGTCGGCAGTCCCATCCGGCTTTCGATCGCAGACAGGCATTCGGCCGCTTCTTCCGGGCTCAAGGCGGCGGTATTGACCGAAATTCCGGTCACGCGGACCTCGGGATTGACGATCCGAGCGACCGACAGCGAAAGTTCGCGCAAATCTTCCAGCGACGGCAACCCGTAATGGGGCAGGCCGCGCATATGGGTGCGGGTCGGTTCGTGGCACAGCACCAGTGCGTCGGGCTGTCCGCCATGGATCAACGCCATCGTCACGCCGGAAAAAGACGGGTGAAACAGGCTGCCCTGGCCCTCGATCAGGTCCCAGTGATCGTCGTCATTGTCCGGCGTCAGCCATTCGACGGCGCCGGCCATGAAGTCGGCCACCACCGCGTCGAGCGGGATGCCGGAGCCGGTGATCAGGATGCCGGTCTGCCCGGTGGCACGGAACGTCGCCTTCATCGCCCGTTCGCGCATGGTCTTTTCCATGGCGAGCGCGGTGTACATCTTGCCGACCGAGCAATCGGTGCCGACCGCCAGGCAACGCTTGCCCCTGCGTTTCTTGCCGTCGGCGATCGGGTAGGTGTCTTGCGGCACGCGAACGTCGAACAGCCGGGTGCCGGCATCGCGCGCGGCCGCGACGAGTTCGGGAATGTCGGCAAGCTGATTGTGCAGCCCCGAGGCGACGTCCATGCCGGCGCGGCAGGCTTCGATCAGGCTGGCGCGCCAATTCTCGGCGATGACGCCGCCGCGATTGGCCGCGCCGACGATCATCGTTTGGGCACCGGCCGCACGGGCCTCGGCGATGCTCATCTCCGGCAGGCCGAGATCGGCCTTGCAGCCGTCGAGCCGGTGCTGGGCGAGCGCGAATTCGGGCCGCCAGTCCTTGACGCCCTGGGCCACCTTGGCCGCGAGCGGATCCGGCGCGTCGCCGAGAAAGAGCAGGTAAGGTGTCTTGAGCATGGGCGTCGCAACGTTTTTGAAAATCAGTGCCGGAACGGCCCGCGATAGAGCCGCAAGCCGGCCGGCAATGTCAAGCATGCGTTTTATCCGCCGCTGATCGCGGTGAGGATGTGGACCTGGGCGCCCGGTTCGAGTGTCGCCTCGAGCCCGCAGCGCTCGCCGTCGACGAACACGTTCATATGCCGGCGTATCGCCGGCCGCGTGTCGCAGATGCGGTCGCGCATGCCCGGCCAGCGCCGGTCGAGCGCGTCGATCAGGCCGCGCACGCTGTCGGCCTCCACCTCGAGGTGGCGCGGCGCGCCCGGAAACAGGTCGGCCAGCACGCCGGCAAGGGTCACCCGTACCGGTTTTGGTTGCGTCATCGGCAAAGTCCCTTCAGGCGGGTGAGGCGGAGGACCGGGTTTCGCCCCTAACCGTCGAGCACCATCGTTTCCACCGAGAGGATCGCCGGCAGGTGCTGGGCGATCGTCTGCCAGCTTTCGCCCTCGTCGGCGCTGGCAAACAGCGCGCCGCCGCTGGTGCCGAAATAGACGCCGGCCGGATCGAGCCGGTCGCTCGCCATCGCCTGGCGCAGGACGCCGAAATAGGCGTTTTCCTGCGGCAGCCCGCGGCGCAGGTCCTGCCAGCTCTTGCCGCCGTCGCGTGTGCGCCAGACCGCGGCCCTGGCGTCGGGCACGTAGCGGCCGGCCGAATCGCCGTTGAGCGGCAGCAGGAACAGCGTGTCGGGCTGCCTGGGATGCGCGGCGGCGGGAAAGCCGAACGAGGAGGGCAGGCCGTCCTCGATACTGTGCCAGTTTCGTCCGCCATCGTCGCTGCGATACATGCCGCAATGGTTTTGCTGATAGAGCCGGTCGGGCATGCCGGGCGCCATCACCAGGCAGTGCACGCATTGGCCGAATTCGGGATAGTTCTGGCCCTCGGGCAGGAAATCGGCGCGCGTGCCCAGATTGCGCGGCTCCCAGCTATCGCCGCCATCGGCGCTGTAAAACACGCCGGCGGCCGAAATGCCGACCCAGATGCGCCTGGCGTCGGCGGGGTCGAAAACCAGCGAATGCAGGATGAGGCCGGCACCGCCCGGGTTCCATTCCGGCCGGGTTGGATGTTTCTGCAGCCCGTCGAGATGACGCCAGCTTGCGCCGTCGTCCTCGCTCTTGAACAGGCCGGCCGGCTGCACGCCGGCGTAAAGCCCGTCGGGCGCCAGCGCCAGGCTCCAGCCGGCCGCGACCGGCTCCTCGCCCTCGTCGTAGGCGAGCCCGTCGCTGGAATGCGTCCAGCTTGCGCCGAGATCGGGCGATTTCCAGACCGCCGGCCCGAACCATTCATTGCCGCCGGTGCCGTAGATCGTGCCGCTCCGCGGATCGCCGATGACATGGTTCATCGGCCATGTTTCGCAAAAGGGGCCGCGCAAGGTCCAGCCCTGACGGGTCTTGTCGCTTTCGGCGATGAAGACGCCCTTTTTGGTTCCGATCAGAACAACTACCTTAGCGGGCATTGCGCTCCTCCTCGTGCTGCCAGCGATCAGCCGGCGCTGGACAATGCGTTGATATCAACATAATACGGTGACCATGTCAAAACCCGAACCGCTGACCTTCGCCACGACGCTGGAAGTCCGCGACGCCTGCCTTTGTCTCCACGTCCAGCGGGCGGCGCGCGCCTTGGCGCGCCATTTCGACGAGGTGTTGCGCCCATACGGATTGTCGAACGGCCAGTTTTCCCTGCTGATGGCGCTCAACCGGCCCCAGCCGCCGCGCATGAAGGACGTCGCCGCCACGCTGGCCATGGATCGCACCACGTTGACGGCCGCGCTCAAGCCTCTGGAAAGGCGCGGCCTGGCCTCGTCGCAAATCGATCCGGCCGACCGGCGCAACCGCGTGCTTCATCTGACCGAGGCCGGCCGCGCCGCGCTGGCCGCCGCCGTGCCGGCCTGGCGCGCAAGCCACGCCGAGATCGAGGCCAGGCTGCCGGGGCGCGACGCCGACGGTTTGCGCGCCGCCCTGTTGGCGCTGTCATGAGCCGGCTGCGGTGTTGCGGCCGGGCCGGGTTTCAGCCGCGTAGCCTCTCCCGCCAGGCGATGGCGACCGCGCCGGTTACGATTAGCACCGAGCCGGCCAGGCTGTAGATGCCGGGCTTTTCGCCAAAAACGGCGAAATCGTAGAGGCCGGCGAAGACGAGGGTGGTATAGAACAGCGGGACGATGAAGCTGGCGTCGCCGCGCCGCAGCGCTTCGAGGAAAAGCGCCTGGGCGGCGACCATCGCAATCCCGATCGCGGCAAGCAGCGCCCATTGCGACGCGCTCGGCTGGCGCCACACGAACCCCGCCGCCGCGACCGACAGCACGGTGCCGAGGAAATTGCCGACCACGAGGATGCGCAGCGTCGGTTCGCGATTGGTCAGCTTTTTGACCAGCACGACTTCGAGCCCGATGAAAAGCGCCGCCGCCAGCGCGATCAGCGCCGCTGGCTGGAAGGCGTCGCTGCCCGGATTGGTCAGCACGAGCGCGCCGGCGAGCGCGATCGTCGCCGCGCCCCAGCGCCAGCGACCGACGGACTCGCCGAGGAGCGGGATCGCCAGCACCATCGCCACGATCGGGTTCAGGAAGCTGATCGCCGTGGCGTCGGCAAGCCGCATCAACGCCGAGGCGGCGAACAGGCAGGTAACGCCGGACCATCCGGCCGCCACCCGTGCCAGATGGTTGCCCCATGCGGTGCCGGCAAAGCGCGGGCGGCGCCACAGGATGATCGGCACCAGCGCGAGCAAGGCGAAGAAATAGCGTCCGGCCGAAACCTGCAGCGGGTGGATCGGCGCGCCGTCCACCGCGCGGCCGAGCATTTTGGCGAACAAGGTGGTGCCGGCGACCAGCGCGCAGGCAAGCACCATCATCCCGACGGCGGCGGCGACGTCTCCGGCGCGCCGCGTCCGGTTCACGCGGCCAGTCTGGTCTTGGCGGCCTCGTATTCCTGCGCGAGGCGATCGACGAGTTCGCCCGCGCCGACGATGTCGGTGACGGCGCCGATGCCCTGGCCGCAGCCCCAAATCTGTTTCCAGGCCTTGGTTTCGCGGCTGTCGAAATTCATCTTCGACGGATCGGAGACCGGCAGGTTGGCCGGGTCGAGCCCCTGGGCCTCGATCGAGCCCTTGAGGTAGTTGCCGTGCACGCCGGTGAACAGGTTGGAATAGACGATGTCGGCGGCCCTGGAGTCGACGATCATCTGCTTGTAGTCCTCCACAGCCCGCGCCTCGTGGGTGGCGATGAAAGGCGAGCCGATATAGGCCATGTCGGCGCCCATCGCCTGTGCCGCCAGGATCGCACCGCCATTGGCGATCGCCCCCGACAACAGCAGCGGCCCGTCGAACCATTGCCGGATTTCCTGGACCAGCGCGAAGGGCGACAGCGTGCCGGCATGGCCGCCCGCGCCGGCGGCGACCGCGATCAGCCCGTCCGCGCCCTTTTCGATCGCCTTGCGCGCGTGCCGGTCATGGATGATGTCGTGCAGCACGATGCCACCGTAGGAGTGGACGGCCTGGTTGACCTCCTCGACCGCGCCGAGCGAGGTGATGACGATCGGCACCTTGTGCTCGACGCAGGCCCGCAAATCGTGATCGAGGCGCGAATTGGATTTATGCACGATCTGGTTGACGGCGAACGGCGCCGCCGGCCGGTCGGGATGCTTGGCGTCATGGTCGGCAAGCGTCTCGGTGATTTCGGCCAGCCAGTCGTGCAGTTGGGCCTCGGGACGGGCGTTGAGGGCGGGAAAAGCACCGACGATGCCGGCCTTGCACTGCGCCAGCACGAGCGGCGGGTGCGAGATGATGAACAGCGGCGACCCGACCACCGGAATCCTGAGGTTTTTCTTCAAAATGTCCGGCAGCGCCATGCGCACCTCCCGCGTCGGCTTGATTGACGTTTCCGTAAACGTCGCTTTTCTAGCAGATGCCGTCGGGCAGGCAACCGGGAATCTCGTTCGCCCGGCCCGGCTCCGTTCGCCGGGTGGCGATTTGCGGACCGACTGTTGCCGTAGGGGCATCATCGTCCGGAATCGTCGCCCGTGCCGTTCCGCGCCGGTCGGGTTTGGTTGATTGACGGCGGCACTGCCGCTAACGGTTACGAAAAGCGCAATGGGAATGATGCATTGAACCCGATTGAAAAGGCGATCAGGAACGCCCTCGACAAGGGCGATGCCGGTGACCGCGCTTTTCGCGAAAAGGTCTACCGATCCGTTCATGCCGCGCTCGAAAGAACGCTGCAGGCAAATCCCGACGTCACGCCGGACATTCTGCGCCAGCGCCGCCAGGCGCTGAAGACGGCGATCAGCGCCATCGAAACCGAATTCATTCCCGCCGTGGCGCCGCCCACCGCCGCTGACGGGCGGCCCGGCCCGGGCGACGAAGACCCGGCGGATGCGGCGCCGGCGGTGGATGCGGGGCCGCGCGAGCCGGCCGCGGGCAAGGCGCCGGGTGTGGAACTCGACGTCGCGGAAAAGCACGCGCCGGCGGCGCCGGCGGTGGAGATTGAAACCCCGCGCTCCCCGGCAGCGGCCGACGTCCCCGCCGCCGGGCCGCGCCGGGCGCGCGCGGCCGAGCGGCGCGAGCCGGCTTTCGAGACGGGCGGCGAAACCGTTGCCGTCAAACGCGACGAGAACGGCGATTTGCGCGCCGAAACCCGGCCCGCGCCGCGGCGCCGTCGCGGACGGCTGTTTGCCGGGCTGTTTCTGGCCGCGACCGTCGTGGCCGCGGTCGGCATCGGTGTGTGGTGGGTGTCCGAACAGGGTCTGCTGCGTTCGCCCGAGGAGCGCGACACGTCTGTGCCCAACCCGCCCAAGACGCTCGAGGAAGAGGAATTCCAACCGGCCGACCCGCCAAGGCTTGGAAGCGAGCCGAGCGAAGAGCGGAACTGGATCACGATCTTTTCCCCGGATAATCCGGGCGCGGTGGTGACGCCCGCCGGGGCGAGCGCGGAGGTGGTCGACTCCGATGGCGAGCCGGCGCTGCGGATCCGCGGCGAGGGTGCCGACACGCCGGTCCTGTTCGATGTCGGCCAGGGCGTGCTGCAGCAGATCGCCGGCCGGCGCGCTTTGTTCGACATTGTCGCGCGGTCCGAGGAGGGCGAGGAGACCCAGGTTTCCGTTACCTGCAATTTCGGCGAATTGGGCGATTGCGGCCGCAACCGCTACAGCGTCGTGCCGACGCGTTCGGACTACCTGTTCGACCTCGCCATGCCGGACGCGGCGCCGGGGGCGGCAGGCACGATCGCCATCGTGCCCGACGTCGACGCCGGCGCCAGGGCGGTCGACATTTTCGAGATCCGGGTGTCGATTGCGCAGTAGCCGGCCTACCGGTCGAGCAGCGCCTGCAGGGTTTCGAGCCTGTCGGCCTCACCCGCCGGCTTGTCCCAGCGCAGACGCGCGATGCGCGGAAAGCGCATCGCCAGGCCCGAGCGGTGCCGCTTCGAGCGGTTGAGCCCCTCGAAGGCGATTTCCAGCACCAGCCCGTGCCCGGGTTCGGCGCGCACCGCCCTGACCGGGCCGTAGCGCTCGACCGTGTTGTCGCGCACGAATTTGTCGATCTGTCGCAATTCCGCGTCGGTGAAGCCGAAATAGGCCTTGCCGACCGGGACAAGCTCGGGCGCCTCCGCCGCGCCGGTCCACACCCCGAACGTATAGTCCGAATAATAGCTCGACCGTTTGCCGTGGCCGCGCTGGGCGTACATCAGCACCGCGTCGACCGTGAAGGGATCGCGCTTCCACTTGAACCAGGGACCTTTCGGTCGGCCGGCGACATAGGCCGCGTCCCAGCGCTTGAGCATGACGCCTTCGATCACCGGGTGCGGCGGCGCGCGCCGCAAAGCCTCGAGCGCGCTCCAGCTGTCGAACCGAACCAGCGGCGACAGGTCGAATTTCGGTGAGGCGAGCGTGCCGACAAAACCTTCCAGCCTTGTGCGCCGTTCGCGAAAGGGTTTGTCGCGCAGCGTCTCGCCCTCGAGCTGCAACAGGTCGTAGCAGCGGATGAAGGCCGGATGGGTCTCCAGCGTGCGGGCCGAAACCGTCTTGCGGTTGAGCCGCTGCTGCAGGTCGGAAAAACTGCCGGTCTCGCCATCGGGTCGGCCGACCAGCAATTCGCCGTCGAGCGCGGCCTCGAAATCCAGACGGTCGATTATGTCGGGAAAGGCGGCTGAGATGTCGTCGCCGGTGCGCGAGTAGAGCCGGGCGCGGCCCCGTTCCGCGACCGCCTGCACGCGGATGCCGTCCCATTTCCATTCGGCCGCATAGTCGTCGGGATCGAGCGTCTCCAGATCGCGCTCGCCGAGCGGACTGGCGAGCATGACCGGTTTGAACAGCGCCGGCGCGCTGGCCTGCGGCCGCTCCGCGCGCCCTTCGAGCCAGGCGAACAGCTCGAGATAAGGCGGTTCCAGCCCATGCCACAACTCCTCGATCTCGGCGATGTCGACGTCGCCCATTGCCGCCAGCGCCTGTTTTGCGCTGCGCGCCGACACGCCGATCCGCAGGCCGCCAGTGGCGAGCTTGATCAGCGCGAACCGGGCCGAGGCGTCGAGCCTGTCGAGCAGACCGGCGAAGACGGCTGCGCCGCGCACGCGCCCGGCCGCCATCAAGGCCTCGACGGCCTCGCCAAGACGCGGCGCCGGTCCGTCTGACGGCTTGTGCGTCGTGGGCCACACCAGCGAGACCGTTTCGGCGAGATCGCCGACATAATCGTAGGAATAGGCAAACAGCACCGGATCCATACGCTCGCCGACCAGGGCGCGCAGCATGGCCGGCTTGATGCCGGGTATGTCGAGATCTCCTGTCAGTGCCGCCAGCGCCAGGCCGCGATCGGGGTCCGGCGTCGTGGCGAAATAATCGACCAGCAGCCGGAGCTTGGCGTTGCGCGAGGGCGTCAGCACCAACCGGTCGAGCAGTTCGGCGAAGCGTCTCACGCGCGTATGCCGCCAAACGCGGAGGAGAGCGTTTCTCCGGGTAAAAATTCTATGATAGATTGCATAAAGCCTAGTTTAACAACTCAACGTTGGGGTAGGGGAAATGACGGGAGTAATTTCGATCCAATGGCGGGCCTGGCATGATCTGATGCCCGGAGTGACGCCAACGCTTTATGTGACCGGCGAGGTCCAAACCAGCGCGGGGAACATGGTGCCCAAACTCAGGCCGGCCGTTCCCCAGGGGATCAATCCGCAGATCCTGATTCTTGAACTTTCCATCGAGCAGGAAGGGGATGCCGGAATACAACTCGTCGCCTTCCGCCCTGCCCGCTACACTCAAGAGGCGGGCGCGGGGGCCTATACGCAGGTCCATATCCGTCACGAAGGTGAGGAGATCGCGCAACTGGATGTGAACGAGGTTCGCTGACACCGATCAGTCGCCCTCGTCCTCGTAGCCGACGAGGTGGAGCGGCCGGGCCTTGATGCCCTGAAGCTCGCACCAGCGCACCAGCGCCTCCTCGCGGCCATGCGTGACCCACACCTCGCCGGCGCCGGTCTCGCCGATGGTGGCGACCAGTTCGTCCCAGTCGGCATGGTCCGACACGATCAGCGGCAGCTCGACGCCGCGCTGCCTGGCGCGCTGGCGAATCCGCATCCAGCCGGAGGCGAAGGCCGACACCGGATCGGGAAAGCGCCGCGCCCAGCGCTCGGCGAAGGCGGCCGGCGGGCCGATCACCACCGCGCCGGCGAAACGGCCGCGCTCGCTGTCATCGACGGTTGCCGGCGCGAGCGGGCCGAGCGCGATGCCGCGGCTTTCGTAATAGGCGCACAGTTTTTCCAGCGCGCCGTGAATGTGAATCGGGCCGTCATGGCCGGCGGCGCGCAAAAGTGCGATCACGCGCTGCGCCTTGCCGAGCGAATAGGCGCCGACCAGATGGGCGCGCTCGGGAAACTGGGCCACCGACCTGATCAGCCGGGCGATCTCGCCGCGGTCGTCGGGATGGCGGAAGACCGGCAGGGCGAACGTGGCTTCGGTGATGAAGACGTCGCAGGCGACCGGCTCGAAGTCTTGGCAGGTTGGGTCGTGCCGGCGTTTGTAGTCGCCGGAGGCGACGATGCGCAACCCGTCCTTTTCGACTGCGATCTGGGCCGAGCCCAGAACGTGGCCGGCGGGATGAAACGAAACCCGCACCCCGCCAAGCGTCGTCGTCTCGCCCAGCTTGGCGGCCTGGCTGCTGGCGGCGAAATCCGCGCCGTAGCGCAGCGCCATGATGTCGAGCGTTTCCCGGGTGGCCAGCACGGCATGGTGACCGGCGCGGGCGTGGTCGGCATGGCCGTGCGTGATCAGCGCGCGCGCAACCGGCCGCACCGGATCGATGAAGAAATCGCCGGCCGGGCAATAAAGCCCCTCGGGGCGCGGATGAAGCAGGTCCGGGGCGCGCATGGGAGTAAGATAGCGCGTTGCCGGCCCGGAGGAACCCCGCGAAAAAATCCTCTTGCCAAAGCGGGAAAGCCGGCGGATAAGCCTCGCCCGCTTTTTGCGGTTTTGGAAAAACCGAATGACCATGCCCTTTTTCTGCTCCGGAGATCGCATCGCCGACCGGCGGGCGGATTATGCCGCTATGTTGTGGGATATGGGCGACAAGCCCGCCGCCATCGATCTGATGGCCGACGCGCTGGCGTTGGCACCGGGCTGGGCGCCGGGTTGGTTCCGGCTCGGCGAGATGCGCGAAGAGGTAGGCGATCTGACCGGCGCGGCCGGAGCCTGGACCGAGGCGCTGCGGCTCGATCCCTCGGACCGCATGGGCGCCAGCCTCAAGCTCTGCCTGATCGGGGCCGCGCAGGGGATCGAGACGGCGCCGGCCGCCTTCGTGGAAACGCTGTTCGACCAATATGCGGACCGTTTCGACATGTCGCTGGTCGAGAAGCTCGGCTACCGGGTGCCCGACCTGATTGCCGGGGCTCTCTCCCGCCTCGGCGCGCGCACCTTCGCGCATGTCGTCGATCTCGGTTGCGGCACCGGCCTGATGGGCGAGAGGCTGCGTGGCCGGGCCAGTTTCCTGGAGGGCAACGACATTTCGCGCGCCATGCTGCGCAAGGCGGAGGCGAAACGGTTCTACGATCGGCTCGACCGCGTCGATCTTTCCGTGATGGAAGCCGGCGCGTGCCGGGCGGATCTCGTCGTCGCCGCCGACGTGCTGATCTATCTCGGCGCGCTGGACCGGATCGTGTCGGTGGTCGCGGGCATGGTGAAGCCGAACGGGCTGTTCGCCTTCTCGGTCGAACTCCACGATGGCCCGGAGCCGATGATGTTGCGGTCGTCGCGGCGTTTCGCGCATGCCCCGCATCATCTTCGGGCGTTGTTGACGCGCAGCGGTTTCGAGCTCGTTTTCATAGAGGAGACGGAACTGCGCCGCGATCGCGGCGAAGCCGTCGCCGGCCTGATCCTCGTCGCGCGCCGCACCGTCTCGGTCGGCGCCGTCGAACGGCTCGACGATCCCCACGCCGTCGGGCCCGCCCGCCCGGTGGCGCGATAGCGGCTTGGCGGCCAGTTCGTTCTGGTTTAGTTCTGGCGTGTGAGCGAGCAAATCAGCCTTTTCGACGGCGAGACAGCCGCGCGCCTGCCCGAGCCCTTCCTGCGCTGGTTCGCCGAGCGGGGCTGGTCGCCGCGTGCGCATCAGATCGAGCTCTTGGCCCGCGCCCAGCGCGGCGCCTCGGTGCTGTTGATCGCGCCCACCGGCGCGGGCAAGACGCTGGCCGGGTTTCTGCCCAGCCTGACCGGGCTCGCCGCCCGCGCACCGCGCAAACCCGGCCAGGCCTTCCGCGGCGTGCATACGCTCTACATCTCACCGCTCAAGGCGCTCGCCGTCGACATCGAACGCAATCTGGGTAAGCCGGTCGCCGAGATGGGCCTGCCGATCGCCATCGAGACGCGCACCGGCGACACGCCCACCCACAAGCGGCAGCGTCAGAAACACGTCCCGCCGGACATCCTCCTGACGACGCCCGAGCAACTGGCGCTTTTGATCGCGTCCGCGGACGCCGAACGGTTTTTCGCCGGACTGCGTTATGTCGTGTTCGACGAGCTGCATTCGCTGGTCGTCTCCAAGCGCGGCCATCTCTTGTCGCTTGGGCTGGCGCGACTGCGCCGGCTCGCTCCGGACCTGCAGACCATCGGCCTGTCGGCGACGGTCGCCGATCCAGACGCGCTCAGGCGCTGGCTCGTGCCGCAGCACCCACCCGGCCGCATGGCCGACCGCATCGCGGTCGAGGGCGGAGCCAAGCCTGAGATCACCATTCTCGCCTCCGACGAGCGCGTGCCCTGGGCCGGCCACTCGGCGCGCTACGCCGTGCCCGAGCTTTACCAGGCGATCCGCCGTCACAACACCACGCTGTTGTTCGTCAACACGCGCAGCCAGGCCGAAATCCTGTTTCAGGAATTGTGGCGCGTGAACGAGGACGGCCTGCCGATCGCGCTGCATCACGGATCGCTCGACGTCGGCCAGCGCCGCAAGGTCGAAAAGGCGATGGCAGACAACGCCCTGCGCGCCATCGTCGCCACCTCCACCCTCGATCTCGGCATCGATTGGGGCGACGTCGACCTGGTCGTGCATGTCGGCGCGCCCAAGGGCGCGAGCCGGCTCGCCCAGCGCATCGGCCGCTCCAATCACCGCATGGACGAGCCGAGCCGCGCCATACTCGTTCCGGCCAACCGTTTCGAGGTGATGGAATGCCGCGCCGCGCTCGAGGCCAATTATATCGGCGCCCAGGACACGCCCCCTTTGCTCGACGGCACGCTCGACGTGCTTGCCCAGCATGTTCTGGGCGCGGCCTGCGCGGCGCCGTTTTCGGCCGACGCGCTGTTCGACGAGATCCGCACCGCCGCGCCCTATGCCGCGCTCGACCGCGCCACGTTCGACAAGGTGGTCGATTTCGTTGCCACTGGCGGCTACGCGCTCAAGAGCTACGAGCGCTATGCACGCATCCGCCGGACCAAGGATGGGTTGTGGCGCATCAGCCATCCGCGCGTCGCCCAGCAATACCGGCTGAATGTCGGCACGATCATCGAGGCGCCGATGCTCAATGTGCGCTACGTGCGCGCCGGTCGCGGTACGGCCTCGCGCGGCGGACCGGTGCTCGGCAAGGTCGAGGAATATTTCCTGGAGACGCTGAGCCCCGGCGACACGTTCATGTTTTCCGGCAAGGTGCTGCGTTTCGAGGGCATCCGCGAGAACGAGGCCTATGTGTCGAACGCCGCCGGCAGCGACGCGATGGTTCCTTCCTATGCCGGCGGCAAGTTTCCGCTGTCGAGCTATCTCGCCGATCAGGTGCGCGGCATTATCGCCGATCCGGCGCGCTGGCAGGCCCTGCCGGCGCAGGTTGCCGACTGGCTGCGCCTGCAGCGCGACAAGTCGGTGCTGCCGAAGCGCCGCGACCTGCTGGTGGAAACCTTTCCGCGCGGCGACCGCCATTACATGATCGTCTATCCGTTCGAGGGACGGCTGGCGCACCAGACGCTCAGCATGCTGCTGACGCGCCGGCTGGAGCGCGCCCGCGCCCAGCCGCTCGGCTTCGTCGCCAGCGAGTACGCGCTGGCGATCTGGGGGCTGCGCGACATGGGCGGCATGATCGGGTCGGGACGGCTGTCGCTGGCCGAGCTGTTCGACGAAGACATGCTGGGCGACGACCTCGAAGCCTGGCTGGCCGAGAGCTGGCTGTTGAAACGCACCTTCCGCGCTTGCGCGGTGATCGCCGGCCTGATCGAGAAACGCTATCCCGGCCAGGAGAAATCCGGCCGCCAGGTGACCGTCTCGGCTGATCTGATCTACGACGTCCTGCGCGCCCACGAGCCCGACCATATCCTGCTCAGCGCGACCCGCGCCGATGCCGCCGCCGGGCTGCTCGACATTCACCGGCTCGGCGAAATGCTGTCGCGGATTCGCGGGCGAATCGTGCATAAGCATCTGGAGCGCATCTCGCCGCTCGCCGTGCCGGTGATGCTGGAGATCGGGCGCGAGCCGGTGACGGGCGAGGCCAACGACGTGTTGCTGTCGGAGGCCGCCGGCGATCTGATCGAGGACGCGATGGGACCGACATGAATCTGGCAGCAAGGCCGCAGGACGCGACATCGCTCGCCGATTTGAACGGCGAGGCGGCGATGCTCGATCATCGCGGGGCCTTGTTCTTGCCCGACCACCGCCTGCTGGTGGTCTCCGATCTGCATCTGGAAAAGGGCTCGGCGCTGGCACGGCGCGGCGCGTTGATGCCGCCCTACGATTCGGCCGCCACGCTGGCGCTGCTGAGGGAACTGATCGAGGTCTACCGGCCCGAGATCGTCATCAGCCTGGGAGACAGTTTTCACGACGGCTGGGGCGCCGCGCGCATGCCCGAGCCGTTCCGGGCGCGATTGATGGCATTGATGGACGGCCGCGAGTGGTTCTGGGTCGCGGGCAATCACGATCCGGAGCCGCCCGCCGGCCTGCCCGGATCGACGGTGCGCGAAATCGCCGTCGGTCGCCTGGTCTTTCGCCACGAGCCGAGTCGCGCCGACGCGGCCGGCGAGGTCGCCGGCCATCTCCACCCCGGCGCGCGCATCGTGCGGCGCGGGCGCTCGGTGCGGCGGCGCTGCTTTGCCACTGACGGGCGGCGGCTGGTGATGCCGGCTTTCGGCGCCTTCACCGGCATGCTGAACCTGCGCGAGCGCGTGTTGTGGGGGCTGTTCGAGCCGGCGCGCCTGCACGCCTACATGCTGGGACGCGACCGCGTCTATCCGATCGCAGGCGCCCTGCTGCGGCCCGGATAGGGCCGGGCGCTTCTGGAGTCGTTCTGCTTTTCACGGTTTCACAGACCGGCTCCACCCTATTGTTTTAACGCGTTTCCGAACGGCGAACCGGCGTCCACCTCGCCTGGAAACGCTTCTAGGCCGTGGTCAGAAAGGCGAGGATCATCGCGCCGACGATCACGACGGTCGCGAAAAGGCGGGAACGGGCGAAGCGGGCGGTCGCGCCGCCGTCAGGCGCGGCGACCGCGTTCCAGGCACCCTGCGCGGCAAAGGCGACCGCAAACAGCGCGAAGCCATAGGGCATGGGAACGAAAAAAAGCGCCCAGCCGACGAACAGTGCCAGGAGGCCGGCCGCCAGATCGCGCGGTGCGGTCGCGACGCCCCCGTCGGCGATGCCCCAGCGCGCCCCGCCGACGAAACACAGGGTCAGCGCCGCATAGGCTTTCAGAAGATCGACGGTCGCGCCGCGCCAGGGGTGGTCGTCGGCAATTCCGGCCAGCCACAGGGCGAGCACGACGAACGGCGCCAGCGCGAGCGCCGAAAGGAAGCGGAAAATGCGGAGCGACGGTGCCGGCTGCTGGTCGTCTGGATCGGACATCGCAGGCTCTGGCCTCATGTCGGGCGAACGTCAGTCGCGCCGGAAGATGATGCGCCCCAGCCAGCCGGTGAACACGGCCAGAACGGACGCGAAAATTCCGTAGAACAGGCTGTATTCGTGCGCGAAGCGGAACACGCTCTGCTCGAAGCCGGCTTTGACGATGACGAGCTGGGCGGAGTTTTCCTTGATGAAGATGCCGTTGCGGAACAGGAAGGCGCGCGCCTTGTGGGTGCCTACCGGCACGTTGGGGGCGAGCGTCAGCGTCGCGCGGAACAGGCTCTGCGTGAGGAACTGCACGCCGCCGATGCGCTCCGAATAAAGGCCGGTGGTTTTCTTGAGCTGCCGCAGCGCGGTTTCGAATTCCTTGATGGTGGCCGTGTCGAGGTCCTTGTCGAGCGGTTCGATGTAGATGTTGTCGGCGCCGAGCGCGAGCTGGCGATAGTTGATCGGATCGGTGATGTCCTGGGGAACCCGCGTCGTGGCGACCGAATAGGACACCGGCACATTTACGAACACCTCGGACTGGGTGTTCATCCACACGCCGAGAATGCGCTGCTTGCGCCTGACCATGACCGGGCGGGCCGGTCCTTCCAGCACGACGATGACGTCGTAGCGGCCCTGCCTGTTGATCAGCGGATCGGCATTGTCGAGCGCGCCGAAGATCGTCAGATCGGCGCCGGAGAAATCCGAGGTGATCGAAATCCTGTCCGTCGACAGGCCGATCTGGATGCTTTCGGCATTCGCCGGCGGTTCCGGGTCGGCACGCGGCACCGGCCCCTGCGCGCGTGCGCAGGCGACCGCCAGGAGGAGCGACAGCACCGTCACGGCGGGAAGGGTCGGGCCGCGCACGCGCATCACAGCGCCCCCAGCGCCGACAGCGAGTAGAGATTGGGCGGACGCACGAACAGATCGTAGGCCAGCCTGAGGGCGACGGCGAGCACCAGCGAGGCAAGCAGGGCGCGCAGCTGCTCGCCGCGCAGCTTCTGCCCCGCCTTGGCGCCGTACTGCGCGCCGGCCACGCCGCCGACCATCAGCGCCATGGCCAGAATGATGTCGACCGTCTGGTTGGTGGTGGCGTGGACGATGGTGGTGTAGGCCGACACGACCACGATCTGGAACAGCGACGTGCCGATGACGACGTTGGTCGGCACCTTCAACAGATAGATCATCGCCGGCACCATGATGAAGCCGCCGCCCACGCCCATGATCGAGGCCAGAAAGCCGATCGCCGCGCCGAGCACCAGGACGGGGATGATGCTGACGAACAGTTTCGAGGCGCGAAAGCGCATCTTCAGCGGCAGACGATGGATCCAGTTGTGCTGACCGGGCCTTTTCAGGCTCGGATTGACCCCGCGCCGTGCGTTACGGATGGCGTTGACGCTTTCCACGAACATCATGCCGCCGACCGTGCCGAGCAGGATGACGTACAGCAGCGATACGAACAGGTCGAGCTGTCCCATCTGCCGCAGCAGCGAAAACACGTAGATGCCCAGGGTCGAGCCGACGATGCCGCCGGCAAGCAGCACCGTCCCCAGCTTGATGTCCAGCGTGCCGCGCTTGAAATGCGCCAGCGCACCGGAAAAGGATGAGGCCACGACCTGATTGGCGCCGGTGGCGACCGCGATCGCGGGGGGGATGTTGTAAAAGATCAGAAGCGGCGTGATCAGAAACCCGCCGCCGACGCCGAACAGACCGGACAAGAAGCCCACCGCCGCGCCCATCGCCAGGAGCACGAAGATATTGACTGACATTTCAGCGATGGGGAGATAGATGCCCACGCGACGAACTCGACCGATCTACCTGAGACAAGAGCCTGATTTGGCTCTTACATTATCGTAGGAAGCTTAAGGTGTTCTTGCGCCGACATTGAGGCCATGTCAAACGCCGCGCCGGCCGAAACGGCAAATCGTGCCGTCTTGGGAGACGGCACGAGCCTGGAGGCATTTCGATGGCGCCGAAAACGGCCGGACGATCGGGCGGCTCAGTCCTGCTCGAGCAGCGAGCGCACCAGCGCCTCGTTGATCTGCCCGGTCGGCTCCATGCCCTGTTCGGCCTGGTAGGCGGCGATTGCGCTCTGTGTTTTGGCGCCCATGATCCCGTCCGCCGGACCGGCGTTGAAACCGCGCTTGTTGAGGATGTCCTGGACCGCGCGGATCGCCTGCTTGACGTCGACGGCGGCGGTGACAGTCTCGCTCTCGCGCCAGGATTCGGGGATGTCGACCGTATTGGCCTCCTCGACGACCGGCTTGGGCTTCCACAATTCGGTCGCAGCGCGCGCCTTGGCGAGCTGCTCCGGCCGCAGCGCCTTGGCGACTTCGTCGCGCTTGACCGCGGCGTCCTTGTCGCCGGCCTCCGCGACGAGCGCGAACCATTTGTAGGATTCTTCCAGGCTCTGCGGCACGCCGAGTCCCTTGGCGGCCAGGATGCCGAGGTTGAACTGGCTGTCCTTGACGCCGAGTTCGGCCGCTTTCATGAACCAGCGCGCCGCCGAATCATTGTCGCGCGGCCCGTCGCCGCCCATGGCGAACAGCACCGCCAGATTGTGCATGGCGCTGGCATTGCCCTGGTCGGCGGCCAACTGGTACCAGGTCTTGGCCTTGGCGAGGTCGCGCGCCACGCCGACGCCTTTTTCGTAAAGATTGCCGATCCGGTATTGCGCCGGCGCCAATCCCAGCTCCGCCGAACGCTCGTACCACTGCGCGGCCTGCGCCATGTCGGTGTCGGTGCCGCGGCCCTGCTGGTAACGGTTGCCGATTTCGAACATGGCGCGCGGATCGCCGTCCTGCGCGGCCTCGCGCAGCGGCAGCGGTCCGGCCTCGTCCGGTATCGGCGCGGCGCGCGTGGCCGCCGCATCACTCGGCTCCGCAACCGGCTCGGCCGCGATTTCGGCGTCGTCCGCCATTGTCGGCTCGGGCCGCGCCATGTCCGTGTCCGGCGCCGGCGCGTCGATTTCGGCATTTTCCGCAGTTCGCGCCTCCGCTTCGGCGTCCGCCGCCTGCGCCATGTCGGCCGGCTCGCCGATCATGCGCACGGGCTCGGTCCGGGTCTCGTCCACCGGGGTCTCTTCGGCGTCGAGCATCGGCGCGCTGGCGATCAAGGGTTGCTCGACGGGCGCCTCGATGTCGCCGCCCGCGATGTCCTGCGATCCGCCGATAAAGGCCTTGCCGAGCTGCAGGCCGGCCAGTGCCATCATGATCGCCGCCGCCGCCATCAGGATCGGCTTGCGCTTGGCGCGCAGGAACTCGCCGGGGCTCAACTTGCGCGATTTCTTGCCCTTGTCGGAGCCACGCTTGAAGGAATCGGCCTCGGCGGCGGCCGCTTGGGCGGCGCGCCGGGCGGCGGCGATGAAATCGGCCTTGGCAGCGCCGGGGTCGCCGCCGGACGCCGCCGCCTGGGCCCGTTCGGTCCTGACGCGTTTCATGATCGCGTTCAGGTTGGGCGCGCCCGAGCCGGGTTCGAGCGGACGATCCACGGCTTCGGGGGCGACGGGCTCGGTCGTCTCCGGCGCCGCCGACAGGCTCGGCTCGGCCTTGTCCTTGCGCGGCGTGTCGGGCTTGTCGGTGCCCCTCTTGCTTGTCAGAGCGCGCGCCAACCCGCCCAGCATCGATGTCTTGACCGGTTCGGGGGCGGCCTTGTCGGCGTCGACCGCGCTGAGCGCCGCCTTTGCGGCAGCGGCGGCGGCCTCTGCCGGCGAGCGGCTGCCGACAGGCGGTTCGGGGGTGAAATCGCCGGCAAGGGCGGGCTCGGGCAGCCTCGGCTCCAGGGCCGGTCCGACGTCTTCGGGTGCGATCGACGGGGCGCTTGCCACTGGAATCTTGGCCTTATCGGCCGGCTGGCTTTGCCTGGTTTCCAGAGTGCCGAGCCGGTCGACCACTTTCAAAAGCGTGTCGTGGATGGCCTCGAAGGTGCGCGAGTTGCGTTCGTCGGATTTGCGCATCAAGCCTTCAAGGGCCTTCAGGTCACCGGCAAGCAGGGTCGCGTCTTCGTCGGCGATGCCGGCCGTATCGAGCGAACGCACGGCGTTTTCGGCCGCTTCGCGCGCCGCTGCGACGATCATGTCGCGCTGCTCGCTCAAGGAGCGTTCGATGTCGTCGAGGCGTGGCGACAGCGTTCCGAGATCGTCGCTCGGCTTCGTCGGCCGGGACAGATGCGCGGTCAGATCGGCAACCTGGCTTTCTAGGCTGCGAATGAGATCGGAATCGATGTCGGAGCTGCGCTGGCTCGACAGGTCGAGGCGTTCGGAGATTTCCGTCAGCCGGCGTTCCAGGTCGGCCGCGAGTTGCGGCTGCACAGCGGTCTGGCTGTCGATACGGTCGCTCAGGTCGGCGAACTTCTCGTCGAGGGCGCGCAGCAATTCGGGATCGGCGGCCGGCGCTACCGCGCCCTGGTCGGCCATCTGCGCGTGCAGGTCCTCCAACCGACGGTCGAACTCCCTGAACAGCGCCTTGCTCTCGGCCTGCGAGTGGCCCTGCCGCTCCTCGATGAACGCCGCCATTTCCGACAGGCGCCGCTCCAGGCTGTCGACGATATCCTGCGCGCCGGCCTGGCCGCCGCCGCGGTCCAGCTTGGCGGCGATGTTGGCGACCTGGGCAGTCAGGTGCTCGATCGCCTGTTCGGGCATCGCGACGCGGCCGGCAAGGTCCTCCACGCGCCTAGACAGCACGTCCATGCGCTGCAGCAGCTTGTCGCCGGGTGCTTCGCTGGCGACATCCTCAAGCAGTTCGGCGAGCGCGGAGATCCGCGCCTCGATACGATCCAGGGGCGCGTGGTCGACGGACGGGCTGCCGGCCGATGCCGCGATCGCGCGCGAAATCTCATCGAGCCGGTCCTCGAGCTTGTCGATCAGGCCGGAATCGGGCTGCCCGGTCTGGGCGGCGAAATGTTCCAGTGCCGTGGCGAGCGAACGCACCTTGTCTTCCAGCGAGTGCAGCGACATCGAATCGGGCAGGTTGCCGACCGCCGCGCTGATCTGCTCGAGCCGGTCGGACAGGGCGCGGATTTCGGGATCGGGCACGCCGCCGGCCGCGCGGTCCTGCAATTTCTCCCATCGACGGTCGAGCGACCGGACCGTGTCCTCGCGCGCCAGTTCCGAGAGCGATTGGCGCACCTGCTCCAGCTCGAGCCGCAGCAGGCCGATGCCGCGGTCGTCGCTGCGTTCGGCGAGCGACTGGATCGTTTCGGAGAGGCGTTCCAGCTCGGCATGCAGAGCCTGTCCGTCGGCGTGCGGGCCGCGCTGGGCGGCGACGCCGTCGATCTTGCGGCGCAGCGCGCTAAATTCCTGGCTCAGGTCGCTGGCGATCTGCTCATGCAGTTCCCGGCGCAGCGCCTTCAGGTCGCCGGCCAGGGCCCGGTGCGCGCCGTCGTCGCGATGATCGTCCTCGAACCGTGTCTGCGACCGCTCCCAGGGATAGGGCCGTACCGGGTCGTTGCCGCCCGCCGGGCGTTGGCGGCGGGGTTCGTCGCCGGAAAAGGTCCGTTCCAGCGACGTTCCGGAGGCCAGACGCCGGTCCCGGCGCGAACGCGCGTCGATGCCTTCGGTCTGCGGGCCGCGTTCGGCCGCGCCGCTGCGCGGCATGCCGAAGCGGCTCTCGAGATCGTCGAGTGTTTGATTGAGGTCCTCGATCGACGTGCGAGGCCGCCTTTGGCGCCCGACATTGAGGGACTCGAGATAGGAACGATGGCTGCTCATCAAGACGTCCGTTCGAGTTCGGCGTCACGGGCGGGTGCCCGTGTCATGACAGGGTGCACCAACGGGCTGGACACAAGGCCTGGCCGCTTGCGGGCCATCTGCGCGGGCAATGTGCCTTCAACCCCGGTGCGCATCGCCGTGAAGAACGCGAAACAGAATAACCACGGAAAATCGACAGCCGAACAATTCCCCACACGTGGTAAACAAGGCGTTAACCAAGCTTACCAAAGTGCTGACCGGCCCCCGATTTGCCGGCAATGCGGGCGCTCCGGTCGTGGATTGAAACAGTTTGTCGTCAAACTTGAGTTGAAATTCCGCATCGGCGTATTAGGTGCACTGCACAATCGGGTCGTCGATGTCGTGATTCGCGACCGTACGGCCGAACCAGCGATAGACCTGACAGGACCGTTCGGCGCGCGATGCGTTTGACGCCGTCGCCGCTGACACGCTTTTTTGGAACCATTGAATGATGAAGACTGTCTCAGCCATCGAAGCGATGGCCAACGCCGCCGAGGCGTTCGCCGAACCCCGGGACGGCTACGCGCGGATCGGCGATCTCGCCAAGACATTCGGCGTGTCGTTGCGCACACTGCGTTTCTACGAGGCCAAGGGCTTGCTGAGCCCGCGTCGCGACGGCAGCGTGCGGCTTTATTCGCGGCGCGAAAGCGCGCGTCTGAAGCTGATCCTGCTCGGCCGCCAGGTCGGCTTCTCGCTGCGCGAGATCAAACAGATGCTCGATCTCCACGATCCCTCGGGCAGCAATGTGAAGCAGCTCAGGGTGACGCTGGAAAAGTCGGAAAAGCAGCTCGCACGCCTTCACAGGCAGCGCGCGGCGATCAGCGAGGCGATCGACCAGCTCGAGACCGCCGCCGACGTCGTCCGCGACAGGCTCGCGCAGCGCGCCGTCGCGGCCGCCGCCTCGTAAGGCGCGCGCGAGCACATTTCGACGTGGCAGCAAAAATTGACGTTTACGCAAACGTCAAAGTTTGATACGGCTTGTCTCCGAAATCGGTGCCGCGCGCCGGCCTGTCGGCGCGCGGTCAGCTTTTGCCGGAGGAAATCATGCCGACCTATCGCGCGCCCGTCGAAGACACGCTGTTCGTTCTGAAGGATGTGCTCGGTTACGAGCGCTATTCCAATCTTCCCGGATTTTCCGACGCCACGCCTGACGTTCTCGAGGCGATCCTCGCCGAGGGCGCCAAGCTGGCCGAAAACGTTATGCATCCGCTGAACCGCGTCGGCGACGAACAGGGCTGCGTGCGCGCCGAGGACGGCTCGGTCAAGACGCCGGAGGGCTTCAAGGACGCCTACGACCAGTATCGCGAGGGCGGCTGGATGGGCCTGGCCACGCCGGCCGATTATGGCGGCCAGGGCCTGCCCTACACGGTGCATTCGGCCGTCGGCGAATATATGTCGTCGGCCAATATGGCGCTGATGATGTATCCGGGCCTCACCCAGGGCGCCATCGCCGCGATCCTGGTCCACGGTTCCGACGAGCAGAAGCAGACCTATGTGCCGAAGATGGTCGAGGGCCTGTGGACGGGGACCATGAACCTGACCGAACCGCATTGCGGTACCGATCTGGGCCTGCTGCGCACCAAGGCGGTTCCCGACGGTGACGGGGCCTACAAGATTTCCGGTCAGAAGATCTTCATCTCGGCCGGCGAGCACGACATGGCCGAAAACATCATCCATCTGGTGCTGGCCCGCATCGAGGGCGCGCCGGAAGGGGTGAAGGGCATTTCCTTGTTCATCGTGCCCAAATTCAAGCTCGACGCCGACGGCAATGCCGGCGAGCGCAACGCCGTCGCCTGCGGCTCCATCGAGGAAAAGATGGGCATTCACGGCAATTCGACCTGCGTGATGAACTACGACGAGGCGACGGGTTATCTGATCGGCGAGGAGAATGGCGGCCTCAAGGCGATGTTCGTGATGATGAACGAGGCCCGCCTCGGTGTCGGCATGCAGGGCCTGTCGGTTTCCGAGATCGCCTATCAGAACGCGGCCGCCTATGCCCGCGAGCGGATCCAGGGCCGCGCCCTGTCCGGGGCCAAGGCCAAGGACAAGAAGGCCGATCCGATCATCGTCCATCCCGACATCCGCCGTAACCTGATGACGATGAGGGCGATCAACGAGGCCGGTCGCGCGCTGGTGTTGTGGACGGCGCTGAAATCGGACGTGGCGCACCGCTCGGGCGACGAAAAGGAACGCCAGGCGGCCGACGATCACATGGGCCTGATGACGCCGGTCATCAAGGGCGTGCTGACCGACAAGGGCTTCGAGCATGCCGTCATGGCCCAGCAGGTCTTCGGCGGGCACGGCTATATCGAAGAGCACGGCATGAGCCAGTTCGTGCGCGATGCCCGCATCACCATGATCTACGAGGGCGCAAACGGCATCCAGGCGCTCGACCTGGTCGGCCGCAAGCTGCCGCAGAACGGCGGCCGCGCCGTCCAGGCCTTCTTCAAGGAGGTCGGCGATTTCTGCGAGGAAAACCGTTCCGACGAGCAGATGGCGCCACTGACCAAGGCGCTGAAAAAGGGCTTGAACGATCTGCAGGCGGCCACCATGTGGCTGATGCAGAACGCCATGCAGAAGCCCGACAATGCGGGCGCTGCCTCGAGCGACTACATGCATCTGTTCGGGCTGGTCGCCCTCGGCTACATGTGGGGGTTGATGGCCAAGGCCGCGCAGGACAAGATCGCCGCGGGCGCCGACGGCGCGACGGCGTTCTGCGAGAACAAGTTGGTGACGGCGCGCTATTTCATGGAGCGCGTCATGCCCGAAACGGCTGCCCATCTCGCCCGCATCTCGGCCGGTGCGGACTCCATGATGGCGCTCGATGCGGAGGCTTTCTGACCGTCGGCGGCGATCTACTCTGTTCAGACTTGAACGACTTTGCTATAGGCAATAACCAAAGAGGAGACGTCCATGGCCACCGATCCGGCAACCGTCCTCGCTCTTCCAAAGCCCGCCTGGGCGGACGAGGAGGTCACCATGCTTTACGACATGGCGACCAAATACCTCCAGGCCGAGATCGCGCCGCATTACGAGGCGTTCGAAAAGGCCGAGATCGTCGATCGCGCAAGCTGGGAAAAGGCCGGCGCCAACGGCCTGTTGTGCGCCTCCATGCCGGAAGAATACGGCGGGGCGGGCGGCAGCTACGCCCATGAAAGCGCGATCATCGAAGCGATCAGCCATGTCGGCGTCGACGGCTTCGGCATCGCGCTGCACAATTCGATCGTCGCCCCCTATATCGCCCATTACGGCTCGGACGAGCAGAAGAAGAAATGGCTGCCGAAGATGGCGAGCGGCGAGCTGATCGGCGCCATCGCCATGACCGAGCCGGGCGCGGGCTCCGACCTGCAGGGCGTCAAGACGCGCGCCGAAAAGGACGGCAACCACTATCGCATCAACGGTTCGAAGACCTTCATCACCAACGGCCAGCTCGCCAATCTGATCATCGTCGTCGCCAAGACGGATCCCGAAAAGGGCGCCAAGGGAACGTCGCTGATCGTGGTCGAGACCGACGAGGTCGAGGGGTTCGAGCGCGGCCGCAACCTCGACAAGATCGGCCTGAAGTCGAACGACACGTCCGAGCTGTTCTTCAACGATATGCGCGTGCCGACCGCCAACCTGCTCGGCCACGAGGAAGGCCAGGGTTTTGTCCAGCTCATGCAGCAATTGCCGCAGGAGCGCCTGCAGATCGGCGGCACGGCGATCGCCATGGCCGAGCGCGCGCTGGCGCTGACCATCGACTACGTCAAGGAACGCGGCGCGTTCGGCCGCAAGGTGATTGACTTCCAGAACACGCAGTTCAAGCTGGCCGAGTTGAAGACCGAGGTCACGATCGGCCGCGTCTTCTACAATGATTGCGTCGCCCGCCATGTCGATGGCGGGCTCGATCCGGTGACGGCGTCGATGGCCAAATACTGGCTCTCCGACCTGCAGGGCAAGGTCGTGGACGAATGTCTGCAGCTTCATGGCGGCTACGGCTACATGAACGAATACCCGATCGCGCGCATGTATCGTGACGCGCGCGTGCAGCGCATCTATGGCGGCACCAACGAGATCATGAAGCTTTTGATCGGCAGGAGCCTTTGAAGATGGGCGCGGCGATCGTACCGGGCTTTTCCGCCGACCAGGCGCCGGCCACCGCCCGCTGGCTGGGCATGGATGTGGTGTCCTGGGACCGCGAGGCCGCCACCCTCAGGGTCTCGTTCGATCCGCCGCGCGACGTGATCAATTTCGGCGGTGTGATCCAGGGCGGTTTCCTGGTCGCCATGATGGACGACGCGATGGGCTTCAACGCCTTCATCAGCATGGACATGAAGAACGCCCAGGCCTCGATCGACATCCACACCCACTTTTTCCGTCCGGTCGCCTATGGCCGCACCGAGGTCGAGGCGCGTATCGTCAGGGCCGGCCGCAACGTCGCCTTCGTCGAGGCGGAGCTGTTCGACAAGGACGGCGTTCTGGCCGCGCGGGCGGTGTCCAGCACCAAGCTGACGCCGATCGGCGCCAGCCGAGCGGAGGCAAACCCGGCATGAGCGAGTTCACCCTGCATTGCTTCGCCGAGAGCGGCAACGCCTACAAGGCCGCGCTGATGCTGGAGATGTGCGGCGCCGACTGGCAGCCCAGGGGCATCGGCTTCTTCAAGGGCGAGACCCGCGGCGCGGACTATCGCGCCCTCAACGTCATGGGCGAGGCGCCGGTTCTGGTCCATCACCGCGCCGACGGCGATTTCACGCTGTCGCAATCGGGCGCGATCCTTATCTATCTGGCGCGTCATTTCGAAAAATTCGGCCACGAGACCGAGGCCGAGGAGTTCGAGATTCTGCGTTGGGTGCTGTTCGACAACCACAAACTGACCAGCTACACCGCGACGGAGCGTTTCATGCGCCATTTCCGCGGCAAGGCCGGCGATCCGACCGCCGAATTCATCTATGCCCGCGCCAAGGACGCCTGGAACGTCCTGGAAACCCATCTGCGCGGTCGTGACTGGGTTGCCGCCGACCGGCCGACGATCGCCGATCTGTCGCTGTGCGGCTATCTCTATTGGCCCGAGCAGATCGGCGCGGACTGGAGCGACTATCCCGCCATCGACCGCTGGCTGCACAGGCTGAAGAAACTTCCCGGCTGGCAGGCGCCCGAGGCGCTGATGCCGTCCGGGCAATGACTGAACCAAAGACGCGACCCCTGCGCGGCCGCCCTCGGGCGCACCCGCCAGAAAAAGGAGACATCCAATGGCTGATGCATATGTCTACGACGCCGTGAGGACGCCGCGCGGCCGCGGCAAGAAGGACGGATCCCTGCACGAGGTGCCGGCCGTGCGCCTGGCCGCCCGCACGCTGGAGGCGGTGCGCGACCGCAACGGGCTCGACACGTCCAAGGTCGACGACATCATTTTCGGCTGCGTCGATCCGGTCGGCGAGGCCGGCTCGGTGATCCCGCGCGCGGCGGCCTTCGAGGCCGGCTACGCGACCGAGGCGCCGGGCATGCAGATCTCGCGTTTCTGCGCGTCCGGCCTCGACGCGATCAATTTCGGCGCGGCCAAGATCGCCGGCGGCTCCGACGAAATCGTGATCGCCGGCGGCGTGGAATCGATGAGCCGCGTCGGCATGGGCATGTCGGGCGGTGCCTGGTTCATGGACCCGTCCGTGGGCCTGCCGTCCTATTTCATGCCGCAGGGCGTGTCGGCCGACCTGATCGCCACCAAATACGGCTTTTCGCGCGACGACGTCGACGCCTACGCGGTCGAGAGCCAGAAGCGCGCCGACGCCGCCTGGAAGGACGGTCGCTTTAAGGACTCCGTGATCGTGATCAAGGACCAGAACGGGCTGACCATTCTCGACCACGACGAACACATGCGGCCGGGCACCGACATGCAGTCGCTGGCCTCGCTCAACCCCTCCTTCGTCATGCCGGGCGAGATGGGCGGCTTCGATGCCGTCGCCGTGCAGCGTTACCCCGAGATCGAAGGCGTCAACCACGTTCACCACGCCGGCAATTCGTCGGGCATCGTCGACGGCTCGGCGGCCGTCCTGCTCGGCTCCAAGAAGGCCGGCAAGACCATGGGCCTGACGCCGCGCGCCAGGATCAGGGCCTTCACCAATATCGGTTCGGAACCGGCGATCATGCTCACCGGGCCGGTCGACGTCACCGAGAAACTCTTGAAGAAGGCGAAGATGACGATCGACGACATCGATCTGTTCGAGCTCAACGAGGCCTTCGCCTCGGTGGTGCTGCGCTACATGCAGGCCTTCGACATCCCGCACGACAAGATCAACGTCAATGGCGGGGCGATCGCCATGGGTCATCCGCTCGGCGCGACCGGCGCGATGATCTTCGGCACGGTGCTCGACGAGCTCGAGCGGCGCGACCTCAACACGGCTCTGGTGACCTTGTGCATCGGCGCCGGCATGGGCACGGCGACCATCATCGAGCGGGTGTGACGGCCTCGGTCCTCTCCGAAAGGGGAGGCAACGGGCGCCGGGAGGGTCGAACGGGCGAAGCGGCGGGCAAACCGGTCGAAATCGCCGCCCCGGCCCCTCCGGCGACAAGCCCGCGCCACCTGCGACGCACAGAGATTTCGAAAGGGAGAAATCCTAACATGGCCTACACGAATTTCACGGTCGAAACCGACAGCGACGGCATCGCACTCGTCACCTGGGACATGCCCGACCGCTCGATGAACGTCTTCACCGAGGAGGTGATGGACGAACTCGACCGCATCACCGACCAGATCGTCGCCGACGAGGCGGTCAAGGGCGTGGTGATCACCTCCGGCAAGGAAGCCTTTTCCGGCGGCGCCGACCTGACCATGCTGCAGAAGATGCTGAAGGTCTTCCAGCAGGAGGAGGCCCGCGACCACGAAGCGGCGATCAAGATGCTGTTTGAGGGCGCCGGGCGCATGAGCTGGCTGTTCCGCAAGATCGAGACCTGCGGCAAGCCCTGGGTCTCGGCGATCAACGGCACCTGCATGGGCGGGGCATTCGAATTGTCGCTCGCCTGCCACGGCCGGGTCGCGGCCGACGGCGACAAGGTCAAGATGGGCCTGCCCGAGGTCAAGGTCGGTCTTTTCCCGGGCGCCGGCGGCACCCAGCGCGTGCCGCGCCTGACCGACGGCCAGCAGGCTTTGCAGATGCTGACCACGGGTGCTGCCTTGTCGCCGAAAAAGGCCAAGGGCATGAACCTGATCCACGAGATCGCCGAGCCGGCCAAGCTGGTCGACGCCGCCAAGGCGATGATCAGGAACGGGCTCAAGCCGGTCCAACCCTGGGACGAGAAGGGCTTCAAGCTGCCGGGCGGGCCGGTCTATTCGGCCGCGGGCGCCAATCTGTGGCCGCCGGCGATCGCCATCCTGCGCCGCGAGACCTACAACAACTATCCGGCCGCCGCGGCGGTCCTGAAATGCGTCTATGAGGGGCTTTTGGTGCCCTTCGAGACCGGGCTGACCATCGAGCAGCGCTATTTCACCGAAATCCTGCAGACCACCGAGGCGGCGATGATGATACGCTCGCTGTTCGTGTCGCTGCAGGAACTCAACAAGGGCGCGCGCCGTCCCGAGGGCGTGGCCCCGACCAAGTTCACCAAGATCGGCGTGATCGGCGCCGGCTTCATGGGCGCCGGCATTGCCTATGTCACCGCCAAGGCCGGCATTCCGGTCGTGCTCCTCGACCGCGACATGCCGTCGGCCGAAAAGGGCAGGGACCATTCCGCCGGCCTGATGGACGGGTTGATCAAGAAGGGCCGCGCCACGGCCGAGGACAAGGAAAAGCTGCTGTCGCTGATCACCCCGAGCGACGATTACGGCCAGCTCGACGGCTGCGAGCTGGTGATCGAGGCGGTGTTCGAGGATTCCGACATCAAGAAGGGCGTCACCGAGAAATCGGAGGCCGTTCTTGCCGCCTCGGCGACCTTCGCCTCCAACACTTCCACGATCCCGATCACCGGCCTGGCCAAGAACTCCAAGCGGCCGAAGAACTTCATCGGCATCCATTTCTTCTCGCCGGTCGACCGCATGATGCTGGTCGAGATCATTCTGGGCAAGAAGACCGGCGACGAGGCGCTGGCGGTGGCGATCGACTATGTGCGTGCGATCCGCAAGACGCCGATCGTGGTCAACGACACGCGCGGCTTCTACGTCAATCGCTGCGTGCTGCGCTACATGTCGGAAGCCTATCAGATGCTGATCGAGGGCGTGCCGGCACCGATGATCGAAAACGCCGCCAAGATGGCCGGCATGCCGGTCGGCCCGCTGGCGCTGACCGACGAGACCGCGATCGATCTCGCCCAGAAGATCATGAAACAGACGATCCGCGATCTCGGCGAAAAGGCGGTCGACCAGGAGCAGTTCGCGCTGATCAACACCATGGTCGACACCCATGGCCGCCACGGCCGCAAGAACGGCAAGGGCTTTTACGACTACCCGGCCAAGCCGGCGAAAAAGCACCTGTGGCCGGGGCTCAAGGATCTCTATCCGCAGAAGGCGCCGGAGGAGATCGACGTCGAGGTGCTCAAAAAGCGCTTCCTCGTCACCATCGCGCTCGAAGCCGCGCGGGTGATGGGCGAGGGCATCGTCACCGATCCGCGCGAGGCCGATGTCGGCTCGATCCTGGCCTTCGGCTTCGCGCCCTATACCGGCGGGGCGCTGTCTTATATCGACGGCATGGGCTCGGCCGCGTTCGTCAAGCTCGCCAAGCAGCTGCAGAAGAAATACGGCCCGCAGTTCAAGGCGCCGAAAGTGCTGGTCGACATGGCCGCCAAGGATGAAAGCTTCTACCAGCGTTTCGACCCTTACGCGGATCGCCGGCAAAAGGCGGCCTGAGGACGACTCTGCTGCCGCGTCGCGGGCGCGGAAAGGATAAGCAAAGCAAAAGGGAGGACCGGCGCGCTGCCGGTCCTCCTTGCGCCCCTTCGGGGCCCTTCTTCCCGTCGATGGGGAGGAGGAAAGGAGCATTCCATGTATGTGTGGGGACGATTGTTGCGGGTCGCGCTGACCTCCAAATCGCGCGGCGCGTACCGCCTCGGCGAGGAAAGCAGGCTCTCTTTCCGCTGCCTGCCGTCCGATATCGATTCCAATATCCACTTGAACAATGCGCGCTACATGATGCTGGCCGATCTCGGCCGCATCGACTTGTTCCTGCGCGCCGGGCTTTTGGGGCTGGCGCGGAGCAATAAATGGGCGCCCATGATGGGCGGCGTGCAGTCGGTCTATGTGCGCGAGATCAGGCTGTGGCGGCGGTTCGACGTTTTGTCCTCGATCGAGACCTGGGAGGGCACCCAGGTGATCGGGCGCCACCGCTTCGTGCTCGAAAACGGCGAGACGGCGGCGCTGATCATGACGACGGCGGGCGTTTACGATTCCCCCAACCGGCGTTTCCTGGCGATCGACGAGGTCGTCGAGGCGCTCGGTGCGCGGGTGAGACCGCGTGCGCCCAATCCCGCGGAAGCCGAATTCATGGGCTCGCACGGACGCCTGCGGGCGCTCGCCAAATCGCTGCGCTAAGCGGTCCTGGCGCCCGGGGAGGCGGGAGGGCAGGGCCCCCCGCGAATGTGAACGCCGTGGGCTTTCCCGGCCCGCGCGCGCCCACTACTGTGCCGGGTCAAACCCCGGAGAGCAGCCAGCCATGTCCGCCGTCATCGACTATTATTTCACCGCCGTGTCGCCCTATGTCTATCTCGGCCACCAGGCCATGGTCGACCTGGTCAAGAAACATGGCGCCTCCATCCACTACAAGCCGGTTCTGCTTCCCGGCCTGTGGGAGGTTTCGGGCTCGGTGCCGCTGGCCCAACGCTCGCCCACCCGCCAGCGATATCGCCTGCTCGAGCTGCAGCGCGCGGCGTTCCGGCGCGACCTGCCGATCAATCTGAAGCCGAAGTTTTTTCCAGCCGATCCGGCACTCGCCGACCATGTGGTGATCGCGCTGCTTCAGCGTCAGGCCGACCCGACCGGCTTCATGGGGCGCGTCTTTGCCGGTGTCTGGGCGAACGATGAAAACGTCGCCGACGCCGACACGCTCGCGCGCTATCTGGATGCCGAGGGGCACGACTCCGCCGACGTGCTGAACGCCGCTCAGGGCGAGGCGGTCAAGGCCGAGCGCATGCAAAACACGGCCGATGCCGTCGCCGCCGACGCGATCGGCGTGCCCGCCTATGTGTTGAACGGGGAAGTGTTCTGGGGCCAGGATCGGATCGAGGACCTGGCGCTGGCGCTGGAGACGGGACGGGCGCCGTTTACCGCGGGCTGACCCCTCCGCGCCTTCGGGCGCCGGGCCGGTCGGCGACGGCCGGCCGCGGGCTGTTGCGGCACTGGCACTGGACAGCGGCGGCGCGGGGCATTAAAACGCCGCAAAAGGTATTTTTTCCTGTGTTTCCGCGAGGAATGCATCATGCTCTCGCATGAACGCGTGTGGGCTGCGATCGACGCGCTGGCCGAGCGTTATTCGCTGTCGGTGTCCGGCCTGGCCAAGCGGGCAGGCCTGGATTCGACGGCCTTCAACAAGTCCAAGCGCAGTTCCGCCGACGGCCGTCCGCGCTGGCCGTCGACCGAATCGCTTGCCAAGATCATGGAGGCGACCGGGGCCACGATGGACGAGTTCGCGGCCCTGGTCGGCCGTGGGCGGAGCGATGTGCAGGACGCGCTGCCGGTGCAGCGCTCGACCGTGCCGCTGCTCGGTTTCGCCCAGGCCGGCGCCGGCGGGTTCTTCGACGATGCCGGCTTTCCCGCCGGGCAGGGCTGGGACCTGGTCGACATCCCGGCCGGTGCGCGCGAGGGCGCCTATGCGCTCGGCGTCCAGGGCGATTCCATGCTGCCGCTTTATCGCGACGGTGACGTGCTGATCGTCGAGCCGGGGGCCAGCGTCAGGCGCGGCGACCGCGTGGTGGTCAAGACCGTCGCCGGCGAGGTCATGGCCAAGGTTCTGGCCCGCCAGACGACGCGTCAGGTCGAGTTGCGCTCCCTCAACCCGGACCATGAAGACCGCACCCTGGCGGTCGGCGAGATCGAGTGGATCGCGCGGATCGTGTGGGCGAGCCAGTAGCGGGTCGATGCGGGTCCTTCGTTTCGTCTCCCTGCTCGGCCTGTTGCTGGGGTCCGTGCCGGCCGTTTCCGCCCAGTCGCAGACGGCCCCCGCGCGCACGATCGCGCCCGACGTCGTCGCGCCGCCGGCGGTCGATCCGGAAGAGATCGAGCGCGTCGCGCCGCGCGCCCCGCTGAGCGAGATCGGTCCGGCCCGTCCGCCCGGGCCGCTGGCCGGGCAGACCGACTGGACGCTGGCGCGCCCGCTGGTCACGGCCGCCGGCCGGCTTGAGGCGGGGGGCGTGACGGTGGTGCTTGCCGGCATCGACATCGTCGAGCCCGAGCGCCGGTGCCGGGGCCGGGACGGCAGCGATTGGCCTTGCGGCATGCGCGCCCGCACCGCGTTGCGCGGTTTCCTGCGCGGGCGCACCGTGGCCTGCGATCCGGTCGGCGAGGGGGACGGCGCGGTGCGTCGGGCCACGTGCCGGCTTGGCACGCGCGATCTGGGCGCCTGGCTGGTCGAGAACGGCTGGGCGATGGCGGCCGGACATGGCCCCTACGCCGACGCCCAGCGCAGGGCGATCGACAACAGGCGCGGCCTGTTCGCCCAGGGGCGCGGCAACCCGGCACCGGCCGCGGAAGCGCCGCCGGTCTCCATCCTGCCGGCCGGCGAGGCGGCCTCAGGCCTCGGCGGCTGAGGCCAGGGTACGCGCGATCATCGCGCGGGTTTCCTCGATGCCGTAAAGGGCGACGAACGAGCCGAAGCGCGGGCCGCGCTCCTGGCCGATCAGCACCTGATAGATCATCTGGAAAAACGCACCCGACACGCCGGGCCCGCCGCTCGGGCTGGTTTTTGTGTGGTCCTGGTAACGCTCGATGCCGCGCGCCACGTCCAGAAGCGCGTTCTGGATCGTCGCGCTGTCGGCGTCCGGCGGCAGCGTGGCGAGCTTGTCGGCCATGCCGACCAGCGCCGCGCGCTCGACCGCGTCCGGCGCGCGGAACGTTTTCGCCGGCTTCACGAAATCGTCGAAATAACGGATCGCGTAGCCGACCAGCCGGTCGAGTTCGGGATGGGTTTGCGGCGTCACGCCGGGCGCGTAGCGGGAGATGTAGCCCCACAGCACGGCCGTGTCGTGGGCGTTGGAGGCGCTGACCAGGTTGAGCAGCATGGCAAACGGTACCGGCATGTCGATCGCCGGCGGCGCGCCGCTGTGAATATGCCAGACCGGGTTCGACAGGCGCGCCGCCCAGTCCTGGCGCGGATAGGCCGACAGGAACTGGTAATATTCGTCGACGGCGCGCGGAATGACGTCGAAATAAAGCCGCTTGGCGGTCTTCGGCTTCTGGAACATGTAGAGCGCCAGGCTCTCGGTCGGGGCGTAGGTCAGCCACTCGTCGATGGTCAGTCCGTTGCCTTTCGACTTGGAGATCTTCTCGCCGTTCTCGTCGAGAAAGAGCTCGTAGACGAAGTGCTCGGGCGGGCGGCCGTCCAGTGCCGCGCAGATACGGTCATAGACCGGCATGTTCGGGCCGTGATCCTTGCCGAACATCTCGAAATCGACGCCGAGCGCGGCCCAGCGCGCGCCGAAATCCGGCTTCCACTGCAACTTGACCTGGCCGCCGGTGATGCCGTGCGTGACTTCCTCGCCGTCCTCGTCGACATAGGTGATCGTGCCGGCATCGGCATTGACGGCCTTCATCGGCACGTAGAGCACGCGCCCGGTCTTGCGCGAAATCGGCAAAAACGGCGAATAGGTCGCGCGGCGCTCCTCGCCGAGTGTCGGCAGCATGATGTCCATGATCGCCTGGTAGCGCTCGGCCACCAGCAGCAGCACGGCGTCGAAGCGGCCGGTCTTGTAATAGTCGGTCGCGCTGGCGAAATCGTAGTCGAAGCCGAACGTATCGAGGAACCGGCGCAGCATGGCGTTGTTGTGATGGCCGAAGCTCGCGTGGTCGCCGCCGAACGGGTTGGGCACGACGGTCAGCGGTTTGTGCAGATGCGGCTCCAGCGCCTTGGGATCGGGCACGTTGTCGGGGATCTTGCGCATCCCGTCCATGTCGTCGGAAAAGCACAGCAGCCGGGTCTTGACCTTGTCCCCGGTCAGGACGCGGAAGGCATGGCGCACCATCGTCGTGCGCGCGACCTCGCCGAACGTGCCGATATGCGGCAGGCCGGAAGGACCGTAGCCGGTCTCAAACAGCACCGTGTCGGGAAAGCCGGACTTTTCGTAGCGTGCGATGACCTTGCGGGCTTCCTCGAACGGCCAGGCTTTGCTTTTTGTGGCTTCCGCAACGAGGTCGGGAGCAAGATCGATCGCGATCGCGGCTTTGTCTGACATGTCTTTCTTCCGTTCGGGCGCCCAACTGGAGCCAGTCCTGCGGTGAGGGGGTCGCACAGGCTCTAGAGCCGGCGGCTGACAGCGTCAATTGCGGGGCATATTTTTCCTTGCAGTGCAGCATACGGCTTTCTACTTTGCACCCGACCTTGCCGGACGGAGTTTTGCGGTGATCAAGCCAGAAAGCGTGCAGGAAGCCCTGATCCACATCATGGTGGTGGTGTCGGCGTCCGACAGCAACATGACCGACCGCGAACTGGCCAAGATGGGCAGTGTCGTGCGCACCATGCCGGTGTTCGCCAGCTTCGACCCCGACGCGTTGCTGGACGTGGCCAAGAAGAGCCAGGCGGTTCTTCAGCAGGAGGGCGCGCTCAACGCCATCCTCGCCTCGATCGTGGAAGCGGTGCCGGTGCGCCTGCACGACACCGCCTACGCCATCGCGGTGGAGATCGCGGCGGCCGATCTGCATGTCCGACCGGAGGAGCTTCGCATCCTGCAATTGCTGCGCGCGCAGCTCGGCGTCGACACGCTGACGGCAGCGGCGATCGAACGCGCGGCGGTGGTGCGCCATCGCACCGTCTGAGCGCGCCGGAATCGCGCTCACCGCCTGTTGATTGGTGTTTGCCATTGCACGGTGGCACTGACCGCCTGAGCGAGCGAAAGCCGGTGGTGGAAATATGCAGGGGTTCGAGATATCCGAGGCGGCCGCGCGCCTGACCGCCTTTCTTGTCATATTCGGCGCCATGGCCGCGTTCGAACTGTGGTCGCCCCGTCTCGAGCGCGCCGAGATGGCCGGCGCTCTGAAGGCCCGGCGCTGGTTCACCAATCTGTCGATGGTGCTGATCTCGTCGATCCTGCTGCGGCTGATCTTTCCCGCGGCGGCCGTCGGGGCCGCGGTGTGGGCCGAAAGCCGCGGCTGGGGCATCTTACGCTGGTTCGAGGTCGATCCGCGCCTTGCCGGGTTGATCGGTTTCGTGCTGCTCGACTTCGCTGTCTGGCTGGAACACGTCGCCAGCCACAAGATCCCGCTTTTGTGGCGCATCCACCGGATGCACCATGCCGACACCGGCTTCGACGTGACCACCGGCCTGCGCTTTCACCCGTTGGAGATCCTGCTTTCGATGGTCTGGAAGGCGGCCGTCGTTGTTGCGCTCGGTCCGCCGGTGCTGGCGGTGCTGGTGTTCGAGATCGTGCTCAACGGAACCTCGATGTTCAACCATTCCAATGCCAAGCTGCCGCTGGGCTTCGACCGGCTTTTGCGGCGGGTTCTGGTCACGCCCGACATGCACCGGGTCCATCATTCCTCGATCCGCGCCGAGACCGATTCCAATTACGGCTTCAATTTCCCGTTCTGGGACCGCCTGTTTCGCACCTATCGCGCCCAGCCGCGGCTTGGTCATGACGGCATGGAAATAGGGCTTTCGGACTATCGCGGCGAGGCGCCGTCCGGCCTCGTGTGGGCGCTGTTGCTGCCGTTTCGCGCCTTGCGGGCGGCGGGCTCCAATACGCCGGGTGCCGGCAAGGAGGAACTGGCCGACGGAGCCGGGCCTAAAAGAAGCTGATCGGGAAATAACGCAGATAAAGCTCGGCGAAAGTGCCGTTGGCGTTGATCTCGTGCAGCGCATAGTCGAAGGCGGCGGCAAGCTCTGGCCTGTCGCGTCGCGTGGCGATCGCCATGCCTGGGCCGAGATAGGCCGGAAGCAGGTAGGGGCCGCCGACGAAACGGCAGCAGGATTGCGATCCGGAGCCCGAAAGCCAGAAGGACAGCGCCATGCCGTCGGCGAACGCGGCCGCGGTCTTGCCCTGGCGCACGTCGTCCAGCATCCAGTCGGAACGCGAATAGACCACCGGGCGCAGATCGGGAAACAGCGCCCGCAATATTTTTTCGTGCACGCTGCCGCCGCGCACGCCGACGCGTTCGCCGGCCAGCGCCTCGTGCATGGGCTCGGCGACGGTCTTGTCCTTGGCCGCCACGAAGCGGGCCGGCAGCCGCAGATAGGGCCGCGAGAAGGCGTAGAGCTGGCGCGTTTCGGCCGTGACCGCCAAGCCGGCCAGGATCGCCTCGCCCTGGCCCGCTTCCAGGGCGTTGGACAACTCGTCCCAGGGCAAAGCCTGTATCTGGCACAAATCTTCAAGCGACAATTCCGCGCAGATCGCGCGGGCGAGATCGACGTGAAAGCCGCTGAGGCGGCCATTGCGGTCGAGAAAATTGAAGGGCGGAAAATCGATCGTGGTCAGGAAGCGCAGGCGCGGCAACTCGCCGAGTTCGGGTTTCGCCAGCCTTTCGCGCGTGTCCCATAGGTTCGGGATGGCGGGCTCGGCGGCTGCCGGGGCCGCCGACAACGCCAGATAGACGAACACGGTGCACAAGGCTCTCAGCATGCATAAATCCCCAACCGCCCCGTGCGATGGCTAGCACGTGAGCGCGCCTTTTTCATCCTCCCGCGTTGTGGCCCAATCGTTTGTCGTATTTGCAACCACGGGTTAATAGATGAAAAATCCGTACACGCTATAGTGCGTTGCGATTCCAATCCGGCCATTTGGGGTCAAGAATGGGGCAGTTCGACGATACGCTGCAATTTATCGAAGAGCTGGATCGGGCTGAAACACCGGAAACGGTGTGTCGGCAGTTGCTCGGTCTGACGCGCAGCTTCGGCCTGACGGCGATCATGGCCGGTACCGTACCGCGCCCGGGAACGCCCAAGGGCAAGCAGAAAAGCCATGTCATGCTGTGCGACTGGCCGCAGGATTGGCTCGAGCGCTACGTGGCGCGCAACTATGTCGACCAGGATCCGGTGGTCACCTATATCAAACGCTCCCCCACGATGGTGAACTGGCGCAGCGCCACCAGCGAACTGCAGGCCGGCAAGACCGCCCGCCAGGTGATGGGCGATGCCGGCGAGTTCAAGCTCAAGGACGGTTTCGCCTTTCCCCTGATCACCATCGAGGGCACCATCGTGATGGTGTCGCTGGGTGGCGAGTTCGTCGACATCTCTCCCGAAGGGGTGGGGGTGGTTTCACTGGCTTCCACCTACGCGATCGGACGCGCCATGCAATTGCAAAATGCCCAGGCCATATTCGACCAGCGCCCCGATCTGACCCCGCGCGAGACCGAGTGCCTGAAATGGGCCGCGGAGGGCAAGTCGGAATGGGAGATCTCCCAGATCCTGGGAATTTCCGAGCACACAT
The DNA here is from genome assembly GCF_004000215.1 of Nitratireductor alexandrii. Classification (GTDB taxonomy): domain Bacteria; phylum Pseudomonadota; class Alphaproteobacteria; order Rhizobiales; family Rhizobiaceae; genus Mangrovimarina; species Mangrovimarina alexandrii. The sequence goes on from NZ_RBVY01000001.1 coordinate 227,293, forward strand.
CGGAAAAACACCTGCTCAACGCCAAGCGCAAGCTGGGCGCGGCCAATCGCGTGCACGCCGTCGCCGAGGCCATTCGCCACGGATACATTTCCTGATCGCGTGAGCAGGCCGGGCATTACGTGATCACGTAATATTCGCTCTCCGGACTCGTCGTAAGTTTTTCTCTCCATCCACAGGAGGGAACCATGATCTACGCACTGACGACGAACGAGTTGGCCGACCGGTCCGATCTGTGGGACGAGGTTCGCCGGCTCAGGCACAAGATCTTCGTCGAGGAGATGGGCTGGGACGACCTTCGCAGTCCCGACAGCCTCGAAAGCGACCAGTTCGACCACGACGAAGCGGTCCATCACCTTTGCATGCGCAACGGCCGGCTCGCCGGCTACCAGCGCATGCTGCCGACCACACGTCCGCATCTGCTGACCGACATTCTGTCGGATCTGTGCGAGGGCGAAGGGCCGAAGGGCCCCAACGTGTTCGAATTGACCCGCTATGCGGTTACCCACGCGCATCGGGACGGCCGGCGCGGCGTGTCCACGGTCGGCAGCGAGCTGATCGCCGGCTTCGTCGAATGGGGCCTGGAACGCGGCGTCGACCAGGTGATCATCGAATTCGAGCCAATGTGGGTGCTGCGCGCCCTGCAGCTCAGCTTCCTGGCCCGTCCGCTCGGCTATCAGCGGACCTATGGCCGCCAGCAGGTGGTCGCGACCTTGCTGACCTTCAACGAACAGACGCTGGACGTGGTGCGCAGCCGCCGCGGCCATCATGCGCCGGTCTTGAGCCGGGGCATGCCGGAGGACGAGGTCTTTCGGCGCGCGTCCTGACGCCAGATGGGGCGCCGCGCGCCGGCAAAGGCCGCGCGGCTTGGACGATGGGAGAAAATCATGGACAACGCACATGTCACCGAATTCGGCAACCACACGCTCGCGCTGACGCTGTCGGACGCGGACGGCCGTCCGGTGCTCGATCACCGGGCCTATCTGCGGCTCGCCCAGGCATTGCGCGAGGCGGAGGCGCGTGACGACGTTCGCGTGGTCGTCCTGCGTGGCCTGTCGGGATGCTTCTGCCTCGGTGGCGATCTTTCGGAATTCCTCGACGCCAACAAGCATCAATCCCTGATCGGGGCCGTCACCGACATGTTCCGCATGCTGGCGACCTTTCCCAAGCCGATTCTGGCCTGTGTCGACGGCGACGCGGTCGGCGTGGGGTGTACGGTGCTTTTCCACTGCGATCTGGTCTTCGCCTCGGTGCAGAGCACGTTCCGGGTGCCGTTCGTCGATTTCGGCCTTGTGCCCGACGCCGCGACCAGCATCCTGGCGCCGGAAAAACTGGGCTACGCCAATGCTTTCCGCTTCTTCTGCCTCGGCGAGACGCTCGACGCCAAAAAGGCGCAGGCGCTCGGCCTGGTGACCGATCTCGTGGAAACGGAAAAACCGGAAACCGCCGCCGCGCGGGTCGCCTGGCAACTGGCGAAGAAGCCAGTTCGGGCGCTCACCCAGACGCGGGGGCTTCTCAAGGGCGATGCCGCCCAGCTGTGCGCGCGCATCGACCGGGAGGTGTCGCTGTTTCACGACGCGCTGCAGGATGAAGCGACGCTGCGCCGGCTGAAGCGGATCGCGCGCATGGCCGCCTGAGCGCCGGCGGCAGAACCGGGCGTGCCCGGCCGGGGGGACAACGGCTACGGGCGCGCCTCGCCAGGGAGGGGAGACGGTGCAACAGCGCCTTGGAAAGGGCTGGCGCGGGCCGCAAGGCGCGCCGGGCGGGCTAAAGACGCCGCCCGCGCGGCGTCCATGGCGGCCGCCGTGGCACGACGGTGCGCGCCTGCTCGCCGGCATGGCGACCTTGAGCGGCTGGCGCGGGATGCTGCGCCGGCTGCGCCTGTCGGAGGACGAGGCGCTGCGGCTTGCCGTGCGCGCCGACCTTAACGGCACCGAACTGCTCGACGAACTCTACGTGGCCGGCTTCGTGCCCGAAGACGCGCTCTACCGCGCCTTGGCGGACGAGATCGGACTCGCCTTCGAACCGGCCACGCCGTCGGGCGCGCTCGTCCTGCGCGACCGGGAACTGCTTATGCTGCTTTCCCGGCCGCGCGGACAGCTTCACGTGCGCACCGATGGCGGTGGACCGCCAGGGGTGCTGTTGTCGTCGACGAGGCTCAATCCGGGCGAGGCGCGCCGCCGCTTCGACGGTCGCGCCGATCTCGTCAGCCGCCTGCGCCTGGTCGCGCCAGGGAGCCTGCGCGCTGCGTTGCTGGATCTGGCGCGGCGTCTGTTGCTGGACGAGGCCTTGCGCGGCCTGTTCGCCGCCCGGCCGGACCTGTCCGCCCGCCAGGGCGCGACCTCCTGGCAGGGGCTGACGCTCGGGCTGCTGCTGATCGGTGGACCGGTCGCCTACGCCCTGGCGCCGGGAATTACGGTCTGGTCCGCCTTCGTGGTCATCACCGCGATCTTTTTCATGTGCGTCGGTCTGCGCCTGGCGGCGTTGACGCAAGCGCATCCCGCCGATCCGCGTCCGCCCGCCGTCGCGACCGCGCGGACGCTTCCGGTCTACACGATCCTGATCGCCCTGCATTCGGAAGCCGAGATCATCGACGATCTTTTCGACGCGTTGGCGCGGATCGTGTGGCCGCGCAGCAAGCTGGAGATCAAGTTCGTCTGCGAGGCCGATGACGCGCCCACGCTCGCCGCCATCGCCCGCCAGCGGTTGCGACCGTGGATGGAGATCATTCGGGTCCCGCCGTGCCAACCGCGCACCAAGCCGAAGGCGCTCGCCTTCGCGCTGCCGGCGGTCGGCGGCGAACTGGTGGCGCTCTACGACGCCGAGGACCGCCCGCATCCCATGCAGTTGCTGGAGGCCTGGCAACGTTTTCGGGACGGCGACGAGCGGCTGGCCTGCGTCCAGGCGCCGCTGGTGGTGGCCAATGCCGCCGCCGGTGCGCTGCCACGCATGTTCCAGATGGAATATGCGTTGCATTTCAACGGGATTTTGCCCTGGCTCTCGCGGCACGGGCTGAGCTTCCCGCTCGGCGGCACGTCCAACCATTTCCGCGGCCTTATGTATCAAAGGCACCAAGGCTGCGGGTGGAGTCATGATGACTCCACAACCAGACCGAAAGCGGGCATGCTGCTGCGATGGGCGAGCCTCGAAATCTCTTAAAGAAAGTCATCCCGGCCGCGCTTCTGGAACTGGTCGTTTGGTTTCCAGTAGGTGGGTTGATAGACGCCGCATCGAAGTCTCTCTTTGGGAGACAATTTGAGATGGCGGAGTTTTTGACCGGCTACCTCCCACTACTTCGAGGTATCGGCATCGGTGCGGTGATAGCGTTCATCGTGGATGACCTCCTATCGCCGCGATCATGGGTTCTATCGACATGGAAGGAATGGCGAGGGCACCGAGCCACATTTGAGTTTCGATTCAATGCGAGGGATGATCGCGCCTTTGACTACGAAGTTAAGGTGAAGCTTGGCCGGAACAGCGGCAGAGTTTTTCTTACTGGCCGTGCCGCGAGGTTAAGGCACTACATGGACGGAACGACCAAATGGAAATGGGAGACGCCTCCCATTACCCTTTGGGAGACAGCGCGTGGGGCAAAGGGCGAGGAGGTCGAGCGGCAAGTATTTTTGCGGAAACCGGACGACGCTCATAAAGTCCGCGTCTTTGATCGAGACATCTCAATCAAGGATGTAGAGTTAATTCTTGTCGAGGTGACAATCAACGTTGGCGGCAGGGTCGAAAGACGCAAAAAGGTGTTCGAGGTTTTTGTTCCAGAACGGATAATTACGAGGGCGATAGAGCCGTCATGGCTACCCTTCACGCCGAGCGAGCCTTCATAGCCGCAACGCTCTAAGATCAATCGCGATCATACATTGTAACAAGAACGCTGCCGTAAACTTGCCCCGCGAAAGCTTGTTGCGGATATTCACTTCCTTCTCGTCAACGCCTATCGCTGCCAGTTTCTCGACAAGCTGCGAATAGGTGACGCCTTTCCGCTTCAACTCGGCCTTCAGGAGGTTGGCCGCTAGAGCCTCATAGTCCGTCTTCTCTGCCATATGTATCACCTTCGATGCAAAAAGTATCGCAAATGATGACATATGCCCTTGTAAGCCATACGTCAACGTACTATATCCGATACGAACGTAACGGATATGATGACAAATGGCACAGCACTTCCTCCTTTCCGCAGAAGCCCGCACCCTTTCCCTGAAAGCGATCTATCAGGGCGGCGAGGAAAAGGCTTACGAGGCGTTCAAGCGTCTCCGCTGGCAGGAGACGAAAGGCGAGCCGGTTTGCCCCAAATGCGGATGCCTGGATCATTACGCGATCACCACCCGCCGCAAGTTCAAATGCGCGGCCTGTCATGCGCAGTACAGCGTTACCAGCGGCACGATGTTCGCTTCCCGCAAACTGTCCTTCACCGATCTGCTGGCCGCGATTTGCCTGTTCGTGAACGGCTCCAAGGGCATGTCGGCGGTCCAGTTCTCGCGCGATCTGGACGTGCAGTACAAGACTGCTTTCGTTCTGGCGCACAAGCTGCGCGAGGCGTTGGCGGCTGAAACCGCGAATGAAATCCTCGACGGCGAAGTTGAAATCGACGGTGCCTATTTCGGCGGTCACGTTCGCCCGGAGAACCGCGAGGAAGATCGCCGCGACCGTCGCCGCACCGAGAACCGTTCCGACCGTCGCCGCGTCGTCATCGCCCTGCGCGAGCGCAAGGGCCGCACCCTGTCATTCGTGCGCAACCGGGAAGCCGAGGGCGTCGAAATCGCCCGCGCCCGTCTCGTCGCCAAGGCCAAGCTGTTTGCCGATGAAGCCACCCATTGGGATGTTCTGGAAATGCAGTTCGAGACGGGCCGGATCAATCACAGCGAAGCCTACAGCGACGGCAACGGCAAGCACACGAACTTTGTCGAAAGCTACTTCTCGCGCCTTCGCCGCATGGTCAGCGGTCAACACCACCACGTTTCGCACCGCTACCTGTACCAGTATGCGAACCATGCCGCTTGGCTTGAAGATCACCGCCGCCGCTCAAACGGTGCGAACGCCTTCGCCCTGCTTGGTGGCGCGCTCAATCATCCGGTGTCGCGGGTGTGGGCGGGGTACTGGCAGCGGCGCGCAGCCTAAGCCGTTTTCCGTTTGTCGCCCGGCGCGGAATAAACCATCGTGGGATTGAAGTGTCTTTTGACGCCAGTGGATTTCCCACCTGTAAAGCTCAGCGGCAGTTCGGGCTGCGACGGATCGGGCGGCCGAACCGCTTTCGCTTTGGCACGCCGTTTGGCAGTCGAGAATGCAGCCGTTGGCAGATGTTCAAGCGGCGGCAGCTTCGGCAACCGCCCATCGAACCAATCTTGAATAGACACGATCTGTATGCGTGGAATATCGCCGTGTACCGTGTCGGCGAAATTTGCCGCATCCGCCTCTGCCTGCATCGCAGCTGTTGGATGATGCAAGCAAATGAAAAGCCCCATCTCGGCGTTTTCCCGTTCGATTACACCTCTGAAATCACGCACCATGGCCGGCCCAACCGACGATCCACCTTTCACCGATGTGAGCATGCGCCCCCATGGGCGGGCCGGACCATTCGGGAAAAATAGTTCGCCGTCAATGCCGCGATCAGCACCCTTTTTTTGCTCGCGAAGTGCGTGGGGGTTGAAAAGGTAATTCGCCCACCACTGGAATTGATATTTGTCGCGTTCCGCCAGCTTCACCGCAGACGCAAAATCGCGAGGCATACCCTCTATATCGTATGCAACTTCGCCAATCCGCTCGCCTAATCGCGCCTCAATCACCTTGACCGCGTGGATCGCTATGTCGATGCCGATCCACTGCCTTCCAAGCCGTTGCGCAGCTTCGACAGTCGTACCGCAGCCGCAAAATGGATCGAGCACAATGCCGCCTTCGTCGGATGCCGCTCGAATAACGCGATCCAAAAGACCCAGCGGCTTTTGAGTCGGATAACCTATCCTCTCGCGGCCGCCTTGCGCTGGAAGCCATCTAACATCTTCGTCAATCGCTTCCGCGCTTTCGTGAAGAAGACCCTTCGTGTACGGCTGGTAAGCCCATATGTCTTGCAACAGCAATCCAGGGCTGCTGTCGAGATACTGCCTGTACGTTGGAAGAGACCCGGTCGAAGGATCGGGGAAGTCAACAAGGCCTAGATCAGCGAGGGTGTCCAGTTTTTCATGTTGCGGAAGGCTAGAGTCAATGCCAAACGCTTCAACAAGTTCACCTGGAACCGCCCAATGCCTTCCTCGTGCGGTCGGATCATAACCGCGCCACTTTTGCCCGGATTCTCCATTACGCGTTCCTGCGCCATGGATGGAGTTTGTCCAATAGCGGCCCCGTTCATCGCTCTGCTTGAAATAGCTTTCGACGTGCCCCTTCAAATACGGTCGGAATACTGGCCGATGCCTATAGGCATCCGACTTGCGATAGAAGTGGATGACATCGTGAATCGGTCCAAAGCGGTTCGCCTTGTTGTGTGAGCCGGTGCGCCGCCAGATGATTTCGTTGAGATAGTTCTGAGGCCCGAATACCGCATCAAGTATGATTTTTAGATAGTGGCTAGCTGTTGGGTCGCAGTGCAGAAACAACGCACCTTCGGGCTTAAGCTTCCGGTGCAGTTCCTGTAGCCGCACGGCCATCATTACCAAGTAGGCCATCATGTCGCTCTGGCCCAAGGCGGATCGCAGAGCCTCGATGAATTTTGCGACACCACCGCCCGAGGCCATTATCTCGCGATAGGCCCAATTGGTTTCGTCACCCCATGTCCATGTGTCCCTGAAAGCTTCGGCCTGCGCAGCTGCTGCTGCATTTTTTGGACTCTCAAAAAGGACATTGTACTGAGCTTGGCTGTTGAAGGGTGGATCAAGGTAGATCAGATCAATGCTTTGATCGTCCACATACTCTCGCAGGATGTCGAGATTATCGCCAAAGAATAGCTTGTTCATCGCCGTTGCCCTCGCCGCGCCGAATAGAAGTGTGCCGAAATGTGGTTAAGAAAGGAAAAGCGACCCGGTAAGGGATCGTTTACTTTTGAAGATTCCAGATGAACTCGCCGCGTACCTTTTCCGATGTCCGCGTTACAATACCGGCGTCCTGCATCTGCCGAAGCGCCTTCCCCATGCGCTTCACGATGTCGTTCATCATGCGCCGGTTGCGGGAGTCCTTGCCTTCGATCTGGATTAGGCGCTCTGCCATTTCGCGCGACGTTGACGGGCCATGTTCCTTCAATGACTGGCGAAGGAAGGCGCGCAACTCGCCACGGTAGAAAAGCACGATGCGCGGCGCTCTGGTCGCAATCGTCGGCAAATCGCCCTGATAGCCGAGCGTTTCCAGGATGCGCTCCATGGCCTCTAGGTCGTTCGACTGGACCGCGATCTGTTCCCGCAGATCGGCAAGATTGGCGAGCATTTCGCCGCGCTTGCGGAGCAACCCGGATATCGTGTGGTCGTAGGTGTCTGTACGTGAAGGTCTCATAGGTGCGGATTCTATGGGAACCCGCTATGATGCGCCTTGGAAATGTTGGTGCTGTTGATACATAAGGCCGCATTTCCGTCGGCGCGCGCTGATCGCGGTCGGTGGCTGGGATCCCTACAACGTCACCGAGGATGCGGATCTGGGAACCCGCTTCGCGCGGTTCGGCTATCGCTGCGAGACCATCACCTGTCCGACCCTGGAGGACGCACCCGACGAGGTCGGGGTCTGGCTGCGCCAGCGCACGCGCTGGTTCAAGGGCTGGATCCAGACCTGGTTCGTTCATATGCGTCGACCGGCGCGGTTTTATCGCGAGGTCGGGGCGGCGTCCTTCATCGCGGTCCAGGTGATGTTCGCCGGCATGATCGCCTCGGCGCTCGCGCATCCCGTCCTGCTGGCGAGCATCGCCTATCTGGGGGCCAAGCTGGGCTGGGCCGGCACGCTCGATGGCGGCGACGCCGTGCTGCTGGCGCTCGCGCTTTTCAACATGGTGCTCGGCTACGGCTCGTTCCTGGCTCTGGGCTTGCGCTGCCTCGACAAGGCCGACAGGCGCGGTTTCTGGAAGAACGCCGCGCTGACGCCGGCCTATTGGCTTTTGATGTCGGCAGCCGCGTTGCGCGCCTGCTGGCAGATCTGCTGGTGGCCGCATTATTGGGAAAAGACGCCGCACAAGCGCCACGCCGGCACCGAGGGCGAGACCGGCAGCCCGCATGCCCGCTTCCGGAGGTCCCCACGCCCGCCGCAACCGGCCGGTCCGCGCGTCAGCTTCCGATGATCTGCGGCCCGGCGCAGACGATCTTGTCGTCCTGATCGCCGATCAGCGCGTCGTCGCGGCCGTCATAAGGCAGCGACGACAGGATGTGGCGGATCGCCGCCAGCCGCGCGCGCCGCTTGTCGTTGGTCTTCAGCACGGTCCACGGGGCATGCGCGGTATGCGTGCGTTTCATCATCATGTCACGACGCCGTGTGTAGTCGTCCCAAAGGCCCATGCCGGCAATGTCGATCGGGGAGAATTTCCAGATCTTCAGCGGGTCGTGGCGCCGGTCATGAAACCGCTTGAGCTGCATTTCCTGGCCGATATTGAGCCAGAATTTGAAGAAATGAATGCCTTCATTGACGATCATGCGCTCGAAGGAGGGCGTTTCGCCGAGAAATTTCTCCGTCTGTGCCGGCGTGCAGAACCCCATCACCGGCTCCACGACCGCCCGGTTATACCAGGATCGGTCGAAGGTGACGAATTCGCCCGCGGTCGGGAAATGCTCGATATAGCGTTGATAATACCATTGGCCGCGCTCGACCTCGGTCGGTTTCGGCAGGGCGACGTTGCGGGCCACGCGCGGGTTCATATATTGCCGGATGACGAAAATGGTGCCGCCCTTGCCAGCCGCGTCCCGTCCCTCGAAAAGCGACAGGACGCGATGTCCGCTGGCCTGCAGCCAGTATTGCAGCTTGACCAGCTCGATCTGCAGCCGTTCGAGCCGGTCTTCGTAGTCGTCCTTGTCCATCTTGTCGGCATAGGGATAGCCGCCGGACGCCATATCGTTGTCCTTGATCCAGTCCGGCAGCTTGGGATCGTTGATGTCGAACACGCGTTCCTCGCCGTCGATGGTAAGCTTGATCGGGTCTGCGTTCAGCTCAGGATGCGCGAGGTCGGCCTTGGACATTGATTTTTCTCCGAATTGCGGTCGCGGCCATGCTATGGGGCGCTCCGGCAGGCGTCCAGTGCAGCGGGTCGATTCCAAGACGCCCGCGCGTGGGGCGCGCACAGGCGGAGCGCGTTAGGCTCGATGGCGGTTGACGAGGCGATAGATCGGTGGATGCGGCGCGGCGCATCCAATCTGAGACGGGCGAAATGGCTCGTTGCGACCGGTTGCGCGGCGATCGTCGTCCTGGCCTGGCTCGGCGGCCTCGACTGGCCGGTCGCGGGGCTTGCGTTGGCCGCGGTTCTGGCGGTCGCCGCGTTCGGGCCCGGCGCGCGCGCACCGCTGCCGACTTCCGCGGGCGCGGCGGCACCGGCTTCCGCCGGGCTTCAGCCTTATTCGGCCGAATATCTGGCCGCCGCCATTCCCGATCCGCTGGTGATGATCGACCAGGCGGGCGCGATCGTCCATGCCAACGACGCCGCCCGCGCCGCGTTCGGCGATTTCCGGGCCGGGACGCTGATCCAGTTGCGGTTCCGCACGCCGGAATTCCAGAGTTTTTTGAGCGGGCTTCGCGAGGGTGCGGCCGAACCGCACGTTACCGACTATGCCGAGCGCGTTCCGATCGAACGCTGGTTCCGCGTCGTCGGACGGCCGCTCGGCCATGGCACCGAACTTTTCGTACTGGTCTTCAAGGACCAGAGCGAGACGCGGCGGATCGACCGCATGCGCTCCGATTTCATCGCCAATGCCAGCCACGAGTTGCGCACTCCGCTCGCCTCCGTGGCCGGGTTCATCGAGACCCTGCGTGGTCCGGCCCGCAACGACGCCAAGGCCCGCGATCATTTTCTGCAGATCATGCAGGACCAGACCGCGCGCATGGCGCGGCTGATCGACGATCTGCTGTCGCTGTCGCGACTGGAGATGAAGACCTATGCCGCGCCGTCAAGGGCGGTCGACCTGCGCCAGGTCATCGACCGGGTCATCGACGCGATGAACCATCTGGCCGCCGAGGTGGGCGTGACGATCGTCAGGGAAGTCCCGCCCGTGCCGGTGGAAATTCTCGGCCAGCCGGACGAGTTGATCCAGGTGTTCGAGAACCTGGTCGAAAACGCCTGCAAATACGGCCAGTCCGGCGGCAAGGTGGTGGTGTCGCTGGATGCGGGCACGGGCGCGGAGGCGAGCGGCCCCAGCGTGACGGTGCGCGATTTCGGGCCGGGAATACCTGAAGAGCACATTCCGCGCCTGACCGAACGGTTCTACCGCGTCGATGCCGAAACCAGCCGCGCCCAGAAGGGGACGGGGCTCGGCCTGGCCATCGTCAAGCATATTCTAACCCGCTACAATGCACGCCTGACGATCCGTTCGCCGTCTGGCGAGGGTGCGGCTTTCACGGTTCAGTTCCCGCCAAGCCAAAGCCGTTCGTCATGAGACGCGACGGCTGCAAGCCGTTCGCCCCGTTCTTTTTTAGGTCATGTGCATGGCGTATAGAGGGCCGATCCTGCGCCTTGGAGTGGCACCGCGATGAAGTCCGATCACATCATGAACGCCTACGACCAGGAACTGAAGTTCCTGGCCAATAGGATCGCCTTCATGGGCGGCCATGCCGAACGTATGGTCGACCAGGCCGTCCAGGCGCTGGTCGCCTCCAACACCGATCTGGCGCGTAAGGTCGTCGCCGACGACATGGCGTTGGACGAGGCCCAGCGCGACATCGACGACAAGGCCGTCATCATCATCGCCCGACGCCAGCCGATGGCAGACGACCTGCGCGAGATCATCGGCGCGATCAGGATTTCCTCCGATCTCGAACGGGTCGGCGACCTCGGCAAGAACATCGCCAAGCGTGTCGTGTCGCTGAGCGACGCCGCGCAACCGATACAGCTCTTTCGCGGGCTCGAGGCGCTGGCCCAGCTTGCGCTGACCCAGTTGAAGGAGGTGCTCGACGCCTACGCCACGCGCTCCGTCGCCCGTATCGGCCAGGTGCGCGACCGCGACGACGATATCGACGCCATGTACACCTCGCTGTTTCGCGAACTGCTCACCTATATGATGGAGGATCCGCGCAACATCGCCTCGTGTACCCATTTGCTGTTCTGCGCCAAGAACATCGAGCGCATCGGCGATCACGCCACCAACATCGCCGAAACCGTCTATCACATCGTGACCGGCGATCAGATGCCGGCCGAGCGCCCCAAGGAAGACAAGAGCCACAAGGTCGTCATCCCGACCAAATGAGCCCGCCGGCCGGCGGGCCGCTTGAACGGTTTACAAGCTCCGACAGCCCGCGCGGGTCGAGGCGCAGCAAGCGCAATTTTGAGGGATCGCGGTCGCCGCGCCTCGGTCAACGCTGACGTCTGCGCTCGGAGGCCGGCTGAAAGGCGAGGCGGGAATGGTAGGTGCAGTAGGGCCCGGTTTCCGCCGTTTCGTTGCCGCAGAAGTGGAAATCCTCGTGTAGCGGATCGCCGTTCGGCCATTTGCATGTCCGCTCGGTCAGCTCCGCCAGCGAAAGGCGCCGCGAGATCGGCACCACCACGTCTTCTGCCGGCCGCGGCATGGGGCGCGGGACGGCGTCGGCGTCGATCGCGGCATTGAGAGCGTTGGCGCCCACCGTCTGCGGCAGCGGGCGTGAGCCCGAGGAACGCGGCGCGGGCTTGCCGGTGGCGCCGGGCCGCGCGGTCTTCTTCGGCCGGCTCGGCGCGGCCGAGGCGCGGCCACGGCTGGAAAGCTTCAGACGATGAACCTTGCCGATCACGGCATTGCGGCTGACACCGCCCAATTGGGCCGCGATCTGGCTGGCGCTCAGGCCTTCCGCCCACAGCTTCTTCAGCAGTTCGACCCTTTCATCCGTCCAGTTCATCCGCTCACGCTCCTGGTGCATTCGGGTGGCGGAATCGGAATCGTTTCCCGTCCCGGCAAAGCCAGGAAGACACGAGATGTACCCGGTGAGATTGTCCGCCGCACGAAATATAGTTTTTTCTTGCGCTCAAACTACAATAGCGGCTGACTCCATGACAAGAGTCGCGCCGGTTCGCTGAATCCGATTTCTCGGTTTTCCCCAACTTGCCGCCGCCGCGTCCGGTCGGCCGGATTTGCGGCCTCGCTTCCCACGAAGCCGCAACATTGACTCTGGCGCCAAAAAAACCGATATGCTGACGACGCGGCCGCCCGGAGGGCGGCTTTTTGATTTGGTGGCCGCGGCCGGTTTTTACAAGGCTTTGCGGCCGATCCGAAACGCGGAACGGAGCGTGCGCTCATGAGTGGTTCAGCGCTGTATGAAACTTTTGCACGGGCTCCGCTCGCCTTCGAACGCGGCGAGGGCAGCTGGCTGATTACGTCCGATGGCGAGCGTTTCCTCGACTTCGCCGCCGGGATCGCCGTCAATTCGCTCGGCCATTCCCACCCGCATCTGGTCGCCGCCCTCGGCGAGCAGGCCGGCAAGCTGTGGCACGTCTCCAATCTCTACGAGATCCCCGGCCAGAGCCGGCTCGGCGAGCGTCTGGCGCAGAACACGTTCGCCGACAAGGTGTTTTTCACCAATTCCGGCGCCGAGGCGCTGGAATGCGCGATCAAGACGGCGCGGCGCTATCATTATGTCGCCGGCCGGCCGGAGCGCAATCGCATCATCACCATCGAAGGCGCCTTCCACGGGCGCACGCTGGCCACCATCGCGGCCGGCGGTCAGAAGAAATATCTGGAAGGTTTCGGACCCGACGTCCAGGGCTTCGACCAGGTGCCGTTCGGCGATATCGAGGCGCTGAAAAACGCGATCACGCCGGCAACGGCCGCCATCCTCGTCGAGCCGGTGCAGGGCGAGGGCGGCATTCGTCTGGTTGCCAACGACATGCTGAAAGCGATGCGCGATCTGTGCGACAGGCACGGCATTCTGCTTATTCTCGACGAGGTCCAGTGCGGCGTCGGGCGCACGGGGCGGCTTTTCGCGCATGAATGGGCCGGGATCGAACCCGACATCATGGCGATCGCCAAGGGCATTGGCGGCGGCTTTCCGCTCGGTGCGTGCCTCGCGACCGACGAAGCCGCCACCGGCATGACGGCCGGCGTCCACGGCACCACGTTCGGCGGCAATCCGCTGGCGATGGCGGTCGGCAATGCCGTTCTCGATGTCATTCTAGGCGACGGTTTTCTCGACGAGGTCAACCGCAAATCCCTGCTCTTGCGTCAGGGTCTGGCCGAACTCGTCGACGCCTTTCCGGCCGTGTTCGAGGAATTCCGCGGCACCGGGCTGATGCTCGGGCTGAAATGCCGGCAGGCCAATGCCGCCGTAACGCTCGCCTTTCGCGACGAAAACCTGCTCACGGTTCCCGGCGGCGACAATGTCGTGCGGCTGTTGCCGCCGCTGACGGTGTCGGACGAGGAAATCCGCGTCGCGCTTGGCCATATGCGCGATGCCGCCGAGAAGCTGTCCAAGGTGGCTGTCGATGCCTGACGCGACGGCAAACGCCCCGACCGCCAGGCGGCCGCGCCACTTCACCGATCTGTCGGCGCTGCCGCCGGAGACGCTGCGCGCCATTCTCGAGGATGCAAAAGCGCGCAAGGCGGTGTTGAAATCGGGTGTGCGCGAGCGGCCGTTCGAGGGCAAGGTCATGGCGATGATCTTCGACAAACCCTCGACCAGGACGAGGGTGTCGTTCGATGTCGGCATGCGCCAGCTCGGCGGCGAGACGATCATGCTGACGGGAACCGAAATGCAGCTCGGCCGCAGCGAGACGATCGCCGACACGGCCAAGGTGCTGTCGCGCTATGTCGACCTGATCATGATCCGTACGACCTCGCACGATCGCCTGCTGGAAATGTCGGCCAACGCGACGGTGCCGGTCGTCAACGGCCTGACCGACGACACCCATCCCTGTCAGATCATGGCCGATATCCTGACGTTCGAGGAGCATCGCGGTCCGGTCAAGGACCGGTTGTTCGCCTGGACCGGCGACGGCAACAACGTGCTGCATTCCCTGGTCGAGGCGGCTGCCCGTTTCCAGTTCGCGCTCAACATCGCCGTGCCCGAGGGCTCGGAGCCGGAGCCGTCCTATGTGGCCTGGGCGCGCGGCGAGGGCGCCAGCATCGCCTTCCACGACAAGCCCGAGGATGCCGTGCGCGATGCCGATTGCGTCGTGACCGACACCTGGGTGTCGATGGGCCAGGAACACCGCGCCCGCGGCCACAACGTCTTCGTGCCGTATCAGGTCAATGAGGCGCTGATGGAGAACGCCAAGCCCGACGCCTTGTTCATGCATTGCCTGCCCGCTCACCGCGGCGAGGAAGTGACCGACGCCGTCATCGACGGGCCGCATTCGGTGGTGTTCGACGAGGCGGAAAACCGGCTGCACGCGCAAAAGGCGGTGCTGGCCTGGTGCCTGGCGGGGACGGGCGCGGGTGAGTGAACGGTTGAAGCTCGGCGATTTCGGTCATGCCGGCGACGACGTCATCGTGCCGTTCCAGGTCGAGGCGCTGGACGTGCGCGGCCGGGCGGTGCAGGTGGGGCCGATGCTCGACACCATGCTCGCGCGCCACGACTATCCCGAGCCCGTGGCCCGGCTGCTGGCCGAATGCGTGGTGCTGACCGCGCTTCTGGGCAGTTCGCTCAAATTCGACGGCAAGCTCATCCTGCAGACCCAGTCCGACGGACCGGTTGACATGCTGGTGGCCGATTTCGCCGCGCGCGGTGCCATGCGCGCCTACGCCCGTTTCGACGAGGCAAGGCTTGCCCGCGCCCAGGAAGAAGGACACACCGCGCCCGAGCAACTGCTGGGCACCGGCGTATTGGCCATGACGATCGACCAGGGCGCGCATATGCAGCGCTATCAGGGCGTCGTCCAGCTCGACGGGGCGTCGCTGGAGGAAGTCGCGCGCAACTATTTCAGGCAGTCGGAACAAATCCCAACCGACGTGCGGCTGTCGGTCGCCCGCCAGGTCCTGCCGGAGGCAGGCGGCAAGGCGTCGTGGCGCGCGGGCGGCATGCTGGCGCAGTTTTTGCCCGATGCGCCCGATCGCATGCGCCTGCCGGATCTGCCGGGCGGCGACGGCGAAAGCGACGCTGCCGAGCCGGTGCGTCTCGACGACGCCTGGGCCGAATTGCTGGCGCTGTTTGCCACCATCGAGGCGGACGAACTGCTCGATCCCACGATCGGGGCCGAACGGCTGCTTTATCGGCTGTTCCACGAGCACGGCGTGGTCGTCTTCCCCGGCCAGACGGTCGCCGACGACTGTTCGTGTTCGCGCGAGAAGATCAGCGCCATTCTCGACGGGTTTTCCGACGACGAGATCGCCGAAAGTGTCGAAAACGGCGAAATTCGCGTCAATTGCGAGTTCTGTTCCAAGGAATACCGGTTCGATCCGGCCGAATTCACGCGTTCCGACAGCGAGTGAAGACAGGACCGTTCACGCCCGTTCAATTCAACGTGCGCGCATCGTCTGGCAGATCGAGCGAGAAGGCGGGAATGTCGATCTCGAACATGGATCCGGCCGCGTCGCGCATCGTATAGTGGCCGGTCATGATGCCCGAAGGTGTGGAAAGCGGGCAGCCGGACGTATACTGGAAACTATCGCCGGGCCCCAGTTGCGGCTGTTCGCCGACGACTCCGGCCCCCCGCACTTCCTCGACGCGTCCCTCTGCGTCGGTGATGTGCCAGTAGCGCGACAGAAGCTGCACCGGCACCTGCGAATTGTTGGCGATCGTGACCCGATAGGCCCAGACATAGCGCGATTGTGACGGGTCGGAGCGTTCATCGAGATAGAAAGGCTCCACGCGCACCTCTATGTTTCGCGTTACCGCCTGGTACATCATTGAGGCTCCCGAACGTTCATGCACAGAATCCTTGCCGAGCCGGCCCGATGGGTCAAGCCGCGATCCGCACACGGGCTCTCGCGTGCGTCGTTTCGATCCGCGCGGCGATTTGGCCGGGCGGTCGGTCGGGATATCGGTCGTGCTTGACGGCTGGGTCAAGCCGCGGCTCGATCCGATGCTCGACGGGCTGGCCAGAAAACTGGCCGCCACCGGCGTCGGCGCCGACACCGTCACGGTGGTGGCCTGCGCGGTCGGGCTCCTGGCGACCGGCGCGATCGCCCTCGGCTATCTCTGGTCCGGGCTGGCGCTGTTGCTGATCAGCCGCCTCGGCGACGGGCTGGACGGGGCCGTGGCGCGGCTCAACGGCAAGACCGACTATGGCGGCTTCCTCGACATCGTGCTCGACTTCGTCTTCTACGGGGCGATTCCGCTTGGCTTCGTGCTGCTCGACCCGGCCGCCAACGCGGTCGCCGGCGCGGTGCTGATCTTCACCTTCTACGTCAATGGCGCGAGCTTTCTGGCGTTCGCCGTCATGGCCGAACGACGCGGGCTGTCGAGCGACGCGCGTGGCGAAAAATCGATCTTTTTCACCACCGGGCTTGCGGAAGCGACCGAAACCATCCTGCTTTTTGTCGCTTTCTGCCTTCTGCCGGCCAGTTTTGCCACGCTTGCCTATGCTTTCGCGGCGTTGACGGCCTATACGGCCGTCTCGCGCATCGTTCTGGCCAGGCGCAGCTTCTGAACCGTCCGTGACGCCGCGGCCGCGACGGGCCGCCAGGATCAGGCCGCCCGGGCCAGCGCCCGGTCGAGATCGTCGATCAGGTCGTCGGCGTCTTCGAGCCCCACCGAAAGCCTGACCGTGCCCGCATTGATGCCGAGCTCCAGCCGCGCCGCCTCGGCGAGGTTCTTGTGCGTGGTCGTCGCCGGATGGGTAATCAGGCTCTTGGCGTCGCCGAGATTGTTTGAGATACGGACCAGGTCGAGCCCGTTCTGGAAGGAAAAGGCCGCGCTCTTGCCGCCCTTGACGTCGAAGCAGATTAGGGTCGAGCCGCCCGTCATCTGCCGCGCGACGATGTCGGCCTGCGGGTGGTCGTTGCGGCCGGGATAGACGACGCGCTCGATCGCCGGGTGGCAGGCGAGATGGCCCGCGATCCGGGCGGCGCTTTCGGTCTGCTGGCGTACCCGCAACGGCAGCGTTTCCAGCCCCTTGAGCAGCGTCCAGGCGTTGAACGGCGACAGGCTCGGCCCGGTATGGCGGAAATAGTCGTGCAGCTTGTCGTCGATCCAGGCCTTGTCCGACAGGACGACGCCACCCAGGCAGCGGCCCTGGCCGTCAATATGCTTGGTTGCCGAATAGACCACGACATGCGCGCCGAGCGCGAGCGGCTTTTGCTGCAGCGGCGTGGCGAACACGTTGTCGACCACCAGCCGCGCGCCGCACTCATTGGCGATCGCGGCGACGGCGGCGATGTCGATCACCTCCAGCGTCGGATTGGTCGGGCTTTCGAGGAAAAACAGCTTGGTGTTGGCGCGTACCGCGCTTTTCCAGGCGTCGATGTCGGTGCCGTCGACCAGCGTCGTCTCGATGCCGTATTTCGGCATCAGCGTTTCCACGATCCACCGACACGAGCCGAACAAGGCCCGCGCGGCGACGACATGATCGCCGGCACCGAGCGAACACAGCAGCGCCGCCGCCACCGCCGCCATGCCGGATGCGGTTGCCCTGGCGTCTTCGGCGCCCTCCAGTTCGCACATGCGCCGTTCGAACATGTCGACCGTGGGATTGGCGTAGCGTGAATAGATGAAGCCGGGCGCCTCGCCCTTGAAGCGCGCCTCGGCCGCCTCGGCGCTGTCGTAAACGAAGCCCTGCGTCAGGTAGAGCGCCTCGGAGGTCTCGCCGAAGGCGGAGCGCTGGGTGCCGCCGTGAACCAAGGCGGTCGCGGGTTTCCAGTTGCGCTTCGTTTCGCTTGTCATGGCCTTGCCTCGAACACAAAAAAACCGGTCGCGGAAAGTCGCGAACCGGCTTGCGTTCGGCCCTTTAGCGACTTGTTTAACGTGGCTGCAAGCCGACCGGCCAAATCACCACGGGATAAGTGTCCAATAAACGGCTGCCGGCCTTGCGTCAACAATTTGCTCCGCTAATGCTCGCCGCGCCCGAAACATGACTGTCGATTGGCCCGGGAGCCGCCGACCTTGCGCAAGACTGGCATTCTGCCCGATCACGAAATCTCGGCCCTGTTCGAGACGGGTGCGCTCGCCGCGCCGATCCCGCTCGACGCCGACCAGATACAACCGGCAAGCCTCGACCTGCGCCTGGGCGAAAAAGCCTATCGCGTGCGGGCGAGCTTCCTGCCCGGTCCGCGCCATCGTGTCATCGACAAGCTCGATCGGCTGAAACTGCACGAGGTCGACCTGACGGGCGGTGCGGTTCTGGAAACGGGCTGCGTCTACATCGTCCCGCTTCTGGAGGCGCTGGATCTGGGCGAGGGCGTATCGGCGGCCGCCAACCCGAAAAGCTCCACCGGCCGGCTCGACATCTTCACCCGCGTCATGGCCGATTTCGGACCCGAATTCGACAAGATCCCCGCCGGCTACAAGGGCCCGCTCTATCTCGAGGTCAGCCCGCGCACCTTTCCGATCGTCGTGCGCACCGGCTCGCGCCTGTCGCAGATCCGCTTCCGCCGCGGCCGCGCGGCGCTCGACGAGGATGCGCTTCTGGCCCTGCACGACGCCGAAACGCTGGTCGCCTCCGACACGCCCAACATCACCGGGGGCGGCATCGCTCTGTCGATCGACCTCGAGGGGGCGGGCGGTGACGGCGGCCTGATCGGCTACCGGGCCAAGCATCACACAGCGCTGATCGACGTCGACCAGCGCGCCGCGCACGATGTCCGCGATTTCTGGGAGCCGCTCGACATTCGCGACCGGCGCGAACTGATCCTCGATCCCGACGAGTTCTACATCCTGGTTTCGCGCGAGGCCGTGCACGTTCCCCCCGGCTACGCCGCCGAGATGACGCCCTTCGATCCGCTGGTCGGCGAGTTCCGCGTCCACTATGCCGGTTTCTTCGACCCAGGCTTCGGCCATTCGGCCGCAGGCGGCACCGGCAGCCGCGCCGTTCTGGAAGTGCGCAGCCACGAGGTGCCGTTCATCCTCGAGCACGGTCAGGTCGTCGGCCGGCTGGTCTACGAGCACATGGCCTCCGCGCCCGGCGCGCTCTACGGCGCCGATCTCGGCTCCAACTATCAGGCCCAGGGCCTGAAACTGTCGAAACATTTCCGCTGAGCCGGCGCTGCCCGCGGGCCCGCGCTCAGTCCGGCAGGAGCTCGGCCAGGAGCCGAATCTGGTTGCCGCCCATCACCCGCGCGACGTCCCGCTCTCCCAACCCTTCGGCAAGCAAGGCCTCGGTCAGGAGCGGCAGGCCGGTGGTGTCGAACGGCACGTCGACGGCGCCGTCATAGTCGGAACCGAGACCGACATGCTCGGCCCCGATCAGGTCGATCACGTATTTCTGCGCCCGGGCGATCGCGGCCGGATCGGTGCCGCACACAGCCGTGTCCCAATAGCCGATGCCGACAAGTCCGCCATTGGCGGCGATGGCGCGCAATTGCCCGTCGCTGAGATTGCGGTTGTTGTCGCAGGTTCCCTTGACCCCGCCATGCGACACCACGACCGGCCGGGTCGCCATGGCCAGCACCTCGTCGATCTGCTTCTGCGAGCCGTGCGCGATGTCGACGATCATACCGATCTCCTCCATGCGCGCGATCATCTTCCGGCCGGCCTCGGTCAGGCCGCCCTTGTCGATGCCGTGCGCCGAGCCGGCCATTTCATTGTCGAAGAAATGGGTCGGCGCCATCATCCGGTAGCCGGCCGCGAACATGGCGTCGACATTGGCGGGGTCGCCCTCCAGAACCTGCGCGCCCTCGATGCCGAGAATGCCGGCGACGATCTCCGGTTCGGATTTGCGGCGTTCGAGAAACGCCGTCAGATCGGCCTTGGTCTTGACGATGACGAAGCGATCGTTCGAGGCGTCCGCCATCGCGTGCAGCCTTTCGGCCTGGTAGAGCGCGCGCTGCTTGAGGCTGAACCAGGTGCGCAGCGGCCAGCGCTGGCCGATGGCGAGCCAGGTGACGTTGTCGCTGTCGTCGGCGTTGCGCTCGATATTGAGGCCGCTCGGGGTCTTGGAAACCAGGGTGAACATCTGCACGGCGACATTGCCCTCGATCAGCCGGGGAATGTCGACATGGCCGCGTTCGCCGCGTTCGAGCAGGTCGCGGCCCCACAAAAGCGAATCCGCGTGCATGTCGGCGACAACCAGCGTCTCGTGCAGGCGCCGGGCGGCCGCCGTCGCCTCGTAGGGCGGCGCAACCAGCACCTGGTTCATCGAGCGCTCGACCATCGCCGGCGCGACGAAAAAGAAGATGCCGAGCCCGATCGCCACGACCAGCACGGCGGCGGCGGCCGCGATTTTCAGGAACCGGCGCATCGATCGTCCCCCTTGGCGCTAACGCTTCACGGCCCGAACGGCCGTGGCTCAAGTCTTGCTTGTTTCGGCGCGCTGGCGCAACTCCTCGCGCAGCGCCCGGATTTCGGCCAGGATCAGTTCCTGCTCGCTTTGCAGGGCCTGGCGTTCCGCCGTCGCCTCGGCGTCGTGCTCCTCCTGCATGGCCGACACGATGATGCCGATGAACAGGTTGAGCACGGTGAAGGTGGTCGACACGATGAAGGGGATGAAGAACAGCCACGCCCAGGGGAAGACCTCCATCACCGGCCGCACGATGCCCATCGACCAGCTTTCCAGCGTCATGATCTGGAACAGCGAATAGGCCGACAGCGCGATGCTGCCGAACCAGTCTGGAAAGGCCGCGCCGAACAGCTTGGTCGCCATGACCGAAAACACGTAATAGACCAGCGACAGCAGCAGCATGATCGAGCCCATGCCCGGCAGCGCAGCGATCAGCCCGCCGACGACGCGGCGCAGCGACGGCACCATGCCGATGATCCTGAGCACGCGCAGGATGCGCAACGCGCGCAGCACCGACAGGTTGCCGGTGGCCGGCATCAACGCGATGCCGACGACCACCAGGTCGAAAATGCGCCACGGGTCGCGGAAAAAATCGGCCCGGTAGACGATAAACCGGGCCAGCAACTCGGCCACGAACACCGCCAGGATCGCCCGGTCGATCACCACCAGCAGCGGGCCGGCGGCGTTCATCGCGCGCTCCGACGTCTCCAGGCCCAGCGTGATCGCGTTGATGACGATCAGGACGGTGATGGCGAGATCGAAGCGACGGGATTCGATCAGAGATTTGAGCTGGTTCACGGCGGCGGGCTCCGGCAGGGTGGCAAGGTCGGCATCGCGGTCGCGGTGGACCGTTGCCGCCAGATAGGGGCTCGTCGGCGCCGTGGCCAGAGCCGCGGCGAATTATCATCGTGACTTCACGCCCCCCTCCGGCCTATGCGATGCTGGTTGGTGCCGGGTCCGCCTGGGCCTCGGCCTGGCGTCGCCCTCCGATCGCGGGACAATCGAATGAGCCGCCTCGACTCCTTCATCCGCCGCATGAGCGCACAGCGCGATCTGCTCGACGAGGCGGCGCGCCGGCTCGCCGAAATCGACGGGCCGGTGGTGGAACTGGGGCTCGGCAACGGCCGCACCTTCGACCATCTGCGCGCCCTGTTCCCGCAACGCCGTATTCTCGTCTTCGACCGCAAGATGTCGGCCTTCGCCGCGTCCAGGCCGGCGCCGGAGGATTTCGTCGAGGGCGAGATCCGCGAGCGCGCCGACGCCTTCGCCGGCATCGGCGCAGCACTCGTCCATTGCGACATCGCCACCGGCTATGCCGAGGTCGACGACGCCACCATCGCCTGGCTTGCCGGTGTCGTCGCGCCGCTGCTGCGCCCCGGCGGTTTGGCCGTCAGCGGCATGCCGCTCGAGCATGACAGGCTGGAAGCGCTCTCCCTGCCGCCGAGTGTGGCCGAGGGCCGTTATTTTTTCTACAGGCGGCGTTGACGGCGGCGGCGTTCGTGTGGCGATTCCGCTTGACGCACGCCCGCCGCTCGCCGATTAATGGCGCGAATGCGGGCGTAGTTCAGAGGTAGAACGCAAGCTTCCCAAGCTTGATGTCGTGGGTTCGATTCCCATCGCCCGCTCCAAATTCACGGATTTCGAACACACAGTGCCACTTCGTTCGCAAGGGTGCGCTCGGGAGCGGGGCGCAGCGATGGTTACGGTTCGCGCCGGGCGACCGCCTTGCCGTTGCGGTCGAACAGATGCGTCTTGCCGGCCACAAGGTTGAGCGCGACCGTCGCGCCGGGCGCAAAGCGCCGCTCGGGCGGCGCCTTGGCCACCAGCGTGGCGCCCGATTGCGTCTCCACCTCCAAGAGCGTCTGATCGCCGAGCCGTTCGACCAGGCGCACCGTTGCCAGCAGGTCGCCATTTGCGTCGGCGGCGGGAACGAGATGTTCGGGCCGGATGCCGAGCGTGACCGGCGCGCCTGGCGCAAGACCCTGCATGTCGCGATCCGTCACCAGCAATTCGCCGGTTTCGGGACTGCTGACGCGCAGGCCGTTTGCGTCGGGGCCGACAATCTCGGCGGCGAGGAAATTCATCTTCGGCGAGCCGATGAACCCGGCCACGAACAGGTTTTGCGGCCGATCGTAGAGCTCGATCGGCGTGCCGATCTGCTGGACGCTGCCGGCGTCGAGCACGACGATGCGGTCGGCGAGCGTCATCGCCTCGACCTGGTCGTGGGTGACGTAGATCATCGTCGCGCCGAGATCGGCGTGGAGCTTGGCGATCTCGCGCCGCGTGCTGACGCGCAGCGCGGCGTCGAGATTGGACAGCGGCTCGTCGAACAGGAAGACCTGCGGATCGCGCACGATCGCCCGGCCGATCGCCACCCTTTGGCGCTGGCCGCCCGAAAGCTGGTTCGGGCGCCGGTCGAGCAGGTGTTCCATCTGCAGGATGCGCGCGGCCTCGCTCACCCTGGTCTCGATCTCCGCCTTCGGCCGGCGCGCCAGCTTCAGGCCGAAGGCCATGTTCTGGTAGACGGTCTTGTGCGGATAGAGCGCGTAGCTCTGGAACACCATGGCGATGCCGCGATCCTTCGGCGCCTTTTCGTTGCAGCGCTCGCCGCCGATATGAAGATCGCCGCCGGAAATCTCCTCCAGGCCGGCGATCATGCGCAGCAGCGTCGACTTCCCGCAGCCGGACGGGCCGACGAAGACGATGAACTCGCCATCGGCCACGTCCAGGTCGACGCCCTTGATCACCCGGAGATGGCCATAGGCCTTTTCGATACCGTCGAGCCTGACCGTTGCCATGGCGTTCCGCGCCCCTTTACAAAAGTCCGTCGCGGGCCGGCTTACGCCGAGCCCTTCATGCGGTCCTTGAAATGACCGAGATGCTTTTGCTGCGCCTCGATCATGCGTTCGCGGTACTGGCCGTAGATCAGGTCGGTGTCGGCCAGCGTCACCCCGGCGATCGTCGGCGAGGCGAAGGTCGGCAGTTCGATGCCGCGATCGGCGAGCTTTTGCGCGGTGCGCGCGATCAGTTCGTGCATCAGCATCATCGCAAGCACGGTCGAGGACCCGGAGACCGGCCGCGACCAGCCGTCCACCTTGACGATCGAATCCTCGATCGGCGCGCGCGTGTCGACGATCGCGTCGGCGATGTCGCCCAGCCGCTTGCCGGACGAATGGGTGGCCGGCTTGTCGAGATTATGGGTCGAGGTGATCGCGGCAACGAACAGGCCGCGTTTCTTAGCGTAGAGCGCGGTCTCGATGCCGGAGGCGTTGCGGCCGCTATGGCCGAAGATGACGATCGAATCGCCGGGATTGAGCGGCTGGTGGTCGAGAAATTTTTCGGCGTAGTTTTCGGTGCGCTCCAGCCACAGCAGTTCGCGCACGCCGCCCGCGCCGAGCACGTTGTGCCACATCAGCCGCGGATCGGTGAGCGGGTTGAACCCGACATAGGAGCCGTAGCGCGGAAACGCCTCCTGGCACGGCAGGACCGAGTGGCCGGAACCGTAGAGATGGACCAGGCCGCCATCGGCGAGCGAGCCGGCGAGTTTCGTCGACACCGTGTCGAGGGCCTCCTGGTTGGTTCGTGCGGCCTCCTCGGCGAGTTCGATCAGGCGGCTGATGTAAAGCGTGGACATGGGTGTGAAATGCCTTTCCCTTGCAGTTAAAGATGAAGGCGCGAGCGGATCTCGTAGCGATCGCCGCGCATGATGGAGTGGACGAATTCGAACGGGCCGATCGCGTCGCAGGTGATGCGTTCGACGACGAAGGCCGGACTGCCGGGCGCGATGCCGAGCAGGGCGGCGTCCTCTGCCGTGGCCGTGCCGACCCGGTAGACTTCCCGCGCCTCGCGCGGCGCGATCGAGAAATTGCGCTTCAGCGTTTCGTAGAGCGACGCGGAGGGCCGGTGCAGCGACACCAGGCCGGGCACGCGCGCGGCCGGCAGATAGGCCGTCTGCAGGCCGATCGGCGCCTCGTTGCCCAGCCGCAGGCGGCGCAGCTTGACCACCGGCGCGCCATCGTGGATTTCCAGCGCCGTCGCAACCTCGGGCGAAGCCGCTTCCTCGCCCAGATCGAGCAGGCGCGAGCCCACTTTCAGGCCGAGGCCGGCCATTTCCTGGGTGAAGCTGGTCAGGCCGCGCACCCCGGCGATCACCCGCGAGGACCGCACGAAGGTGCCGCGGCCGTGCTCGCGCCGCAGCAGGCCGGATTCTTCCATGTTGCGCAGGGCATGGCGCACGGTGATGCGGCTGACCCCGAGCAGGCTGCTCAGCCGCGCCTCGTTCGGCAATTGCATGCCGTCGGTCCAGGTGCCGTTTGCGATCAGCTCGCGCATCGCGGTTTCGGCCTGGTGCCACAGCGGCTCGGGCCGGCGCCGGTCGGGCAGGGCGGTGTTGCCGAGTTCGCTCATGCCGTCGTCTCCCACAAAGTGCTGCCGGCTGCCGCGGCCGCCGCGCCTGCGAGCGCGGCGGTGTCGCCGAGTTGGCCCGGCCGGATCTCGATTTGGCGCAGATGCGGCGGCAATTGGCGCCGCATCGCCGCCGCGACGCGGTGCTCGATCACGTCGAACCCGGCCGCGACACCGCCGGCGACGATGACGATTTGCGGGTCGGTCAGCGCGACGGCGCCGGCGAGGCTGGCGCCGAGTGCCGCCGCCGGCCGGTCGAGCAATGCGTTGGCGGCGGCGTCGCCGGTGCGCGCGCGGACGATCAGCGTGCCGCCGTCGGCCATGCCGTTGTTGCGTGCGATTTCGTCGAGCGCGCGGCCGGCCGCCTGCCGTTCGAGCCAGCCGGCGCGCCCGTCGCCGGGATCGTCCGGGTCCGCGCACGCCCAGCCGAACGAGGTCGCGCCGCCATGCGCGCCCCGAAGAATACGTCCGCCGGCCAGCACCGCCGAGCCGATGCCGGTGCCGATCGCAAGCAGAAGCGCGTCTGCCATGCCGCGCGCTGCCCCGGCGCTGGCCTCGCCCAGAAGCGTCATATGGGCGTCGTTGCCGACCGCCACCGGCGTGTCGGGTACGAGCGTGGCCAGGTCCGCGCCCTCGAGCCAGGGCAGGTTGGGGATCCAGGCGCAGCGCGTGCCCAACACCAGACCCGGCACCGCGAGGCCGACGCGTGCCGCCTGATGCTGCTGAACCAGAGTGCCGATCAGGGCGACGAAATCCTCTAGGCAGGCGGGCGCGGCCCAGCGGCCGACCGGCTCGAGCGGGGCCGCCCGGCCCGGCCGGGCGATCGCGGCGCGCAGATTGGTGCCGCCGAGATCGATGGCGAGGATCGCGCTCATCCCTTCACCCCGGAACTGACGATGCTGTCGACGAAGAAGCGCTGCAGCAGAACGAACATCACCAGCGGCGGCAGCACCGCCAGTGTCGCGCCGGCCATGACCAGATGAGTGTTCATGGCGCCGCGATTATAGGACAGGAGCCGGCTCAGGCTGATGACGATCGGGTAGTCGTCGCTGTTGCCTTGCAGCACGGTCAGCGGCCACAGATAGGTGTTCCAGTGATAGACGAAGGCGAACAGGGTCAGCGCGGCGAGCGCCGGAACCACGCTCGGCGCGACGACGGAAAAAACGATCCTGAGTTCCGAGGCGCCGTCGACGCGCGCGGCGTCGATCAGGTCGTCGGGCACGCCGGCGATGAACTGGCGCATCAGGAAGATGCCGAAAGCGTTGGCCAGATGCGGCACGATCACCCCGAACAGGCTGGCGTTGAGGCCGATCGCCGTGACCAGCCGGTAGAGCGGAATCAGGGTGACGATCGGCGGCAGGAACATGGTCGCGATCAGCAGCGCAAACAGCGCGTCGCGGCCACGGAAGCGATATTTGGCGAAAGCGTAGCCGGCCATCAGGCTGGTGATCAGGATGCCGGCGGTGGTCACGGTTGCAATCACCGCCGAGTTCCAGAACGAGCGGCCGGCATTGATGACGTCGGCGACCTCGCCATAGGCGTCCAAGGTTGGCGTGCCGGGCAGCCAGACCGGCGGCACCTGCATGCTTTCGGCCGGGGTCTTGAAGCTCGACAGCACCATCCAAACGAGCGGAAAGGCGGCGACCACCGCCGCGATCACGATCGCCAGCCGCAGGCCGGCGGATGCCGCATCGACGCGAATGCGAGGCCGGCGCGGCGGAGAGACGGTGCGCGGGTTCATTCCTCGTCCCTCCGACGGGCGAAGGCAAACAGCACCACGATGACGACGATCAAGGCGAGCATCAGCATGACCGCCATCGCCGAGCCAAGCCCGCCCTGGGCCCGTTCGATGCCGACCCGGCGGATGTGATAGGTGAGCACGTTGGTGGAGCCGGCCGGCCCGCCCTGGGTAATCAGGGCGACCGGCTCGAACACCTGCACGGCGTTGATGACGGCGATGACGGCGCTGAACAGCAGCGTGCGCTTGAGAAGCGGCAGGGTGATGCCGAAAAATTCCTGCATCCGGTTGGCGCCGTCGATCCGCGCCGCCTCGTAGAGCGCGGTCGGAATCTGCGTCAGCCCGGCGATGACCAAGACGGTAAAATAGCCAACCTGCTGCCAGACGTTCAGGAACACGATCGACAGGAGCGCGGTGTCGGGCGAGGACAGCCACGGCTGCGGGCTGAAACCGATCCAGCCGAGCATCTGGTTGATCGGGCCTTCGTTCGGCGAATAAAGCTTCGACCAGACCAGCGCGACCGCGATCATCGGCACCATGTAGGTGGAAAACAGGATGGTGCGCAGCACGTTGCCGCCGGCGACGCGGCGCTGGTAGACCAGAAGACCGAGCAGCACCGACAGCGGCAGGATGATGGCGACCGACAGGGCGGTGTAGAGCGCGGTGTTGGAGAAGGCGCGCTTGAAGTCGCGGCCGACCGAGATCGGCCCGAAAATGTCGTGATAGTTGCGCAAGCCGACGAAACGCGCGGTGGCGAACCCCGTCTGGGTCGACCAGTCGTGGAAGGACAGCCACACGGTCAACGCCATCGGGATGACGATGAACACCCCGATCAGGCCGACCGCCGGGGCCAGCATGAGGCCGATCGGTCCGTTCGCTGTCCTGCTCATGGTCTCACATCCGCTCGCCGCGTGACCGGACACGAAGGCGTCCGTGCCCGGCCCACACGTTTCAACCTACTGGCGCGCGCGCTCCAGGATCGAGGCCGCGTCCGCCTGGGCGTTGGCCTGAGCCTCGGCGGCGGTGACCTGGCCATATTGCAGGGCTTCGATCACTTGCTGCAACGCTTCGGAGAACTCCTGGCCGCCCGGCACGACGGGGAAGGCCTTTGCATTGGCCAAGACGTCCACATAGCCGGCCAGGAAGTCGCGACCGAGCTTGTCCTGATAGGCTTCCACGTCCGAGCTGCGCGAGGGCAGGATACCCATCGACATCAGGATGCCCGACATCGCCGAAGCGCCGTTCTCGCCCGACTCCGGACCGTTGATCCAGGCCAGGAAGTCCCAGGCCGCCTCGCGCCTGGCGTCCTCGGCGCCGGCATTGACCACCGTCAGCCAGGAATAGGAGATCGAGCGCGCGGTATCGCCGCTCGGTCCGACCGGGATCGGCGCCGTGCCGATCGTGGCGAAGGCGTCGCCCATGCCGGCGCGCAACGCGCTTTCCCACCAGTTCGCCATGATGATCATACCGGTATTGCCGGAGACGAAATTGTCGAGGAAGGGGCCGGTCGTGTTGGCGTCGGCCGTGCCCATGGCCGGATCGGTATAACCCTCGCCGATCATCGTCTCGTAGAGGGCGAAGGTCTCGCCGGCCGCCACGCTGTCGAGCGCCGGTTCGCCATCGAGAACCAGGTCGCCGCCATTGGAGACCAAGAGCGAGGCGAAGGGATGGACCACGCCCGCCGGCCAGGAATTGATCATGCCGAAACCCTGGCGGGTGATGCGCCCGCCCTCGGTCTTGGTGATCGCCGCGGCCGCCGCCTTCAACTCGTCCCAGGTCGTGGGCGGCGCGGCGATGCCGGCCTCCTCGAACAGGGTTTTGTTGTAGTTGAGCGCATAGACATTGATCTCGTTCGGGATGCCGTAGACGGTGCCGTCGACGCTCGCCGCCGCGGCAATGCCCGCCGGCCATGCAGTGCCGACTTCGCCGGCGACAGCGTCCGGGGCCTTCTCGACCAGCCCGTCGCGTACCAGCTCAGGCAGCCACAGATCGTAGATGCTGGCAATCGTCGGGCCGCCGGCTCCCCCGCCCTGGGAACGGATGGTCGTCAACAGGTCGCCGAACGGCACGGCCTGGACGGTGACGGTCACGTCGGGATTGGCGCCGCGGTATTTTTGCGCCGCCGCCTCCAGCAGCGCGACCGTGTCGGGCGACCAGTGCGTCAGGTAGGAGATCTCGACGGGTTCGGCGAAGGCCGTGCAGGGTAGGGCCACGGCGGCGGCGAGGGCCAGCTTGATGCGCGTGAGATGTCTGATCATTTTCGTTCCTCCGGAAGCCTCTTTGACAGAGTGTTTGATATGTGTGCGCAAAATTGGTTATAACAACATAATCAATTTTGCAAATGCCGTTTCCCGGTTTGTCGGCTCAAATCGCCGGGCAAAGCCGGCGGCGGTGGGAATTGGCGTCGGATTCGTGTCATACGGTGCGCACAATTCGCGCTAGGCATTGCCGTCGGGGCGAACGTTCCGTCAGCTGCCGGTTGGCGGCAGCGGCCGCCCGACAGGCGGGCACCGCTCACGGTCCGCCAATCGCGCGCGATGCCGCGCGCATCGCCGGAAGAACAAGCGAAGGAAGACGATCATGTGCGGTTTCGTGTGTCTGTGGAACGTCGGCGACGAGGCGCTCGCCGCCGCGATGATCGACAAGATCGCCCATCGCGGGCCGGACGCCGTCGCCGTCGCCCGCGCCCCGCACACGCCGGTGGTAATGGCGCATTGCCGTTTGTCGATCATCGGACCGCAGGACGGTGCGCAGCCGATCCATCAGGGCGACGACATTCTGGTGGTCAATGGCGAGATCTACAATCACGTCGATCTGCGCGCCATCCTCGGAGAAAGCGTCTTCGAAACCAAAAGCGATTCGGAGACGATCCTGCATCTGTCGCGCAAGGCCAGCCAGCGCTGGGTGTCGCAGCTCGACGGCATGTTCGCTTTCGTGCTCGCCACGCGCGGACGCATTCTTGCCGGGCGCGATCCGCTCGGCATCAAGCCGCTCTACGTCGCCCGGCTCGGCGGCGGTTTCGCCTTCGCTTCCGAGTTGAAGGCGTTCGACGGCTTGGCCGTGTCAGACATCGAGGCGATACCGCCCGGCTCCCTTTTCGACAGCGATGGCGACATGCGCCGCTGGTTTCGCCTGCCCCACGGCGCGGCCGAACCCGAGACGGGGCTCGACGAACAGGCGACGTGGCGTGAATTGCGTCTGGTGCTGGAGGACGCGGTCAAGAAATGGATGGTCGCCGATGTCGAGGTCGGCGCCTTCCTGTCGGGCGGGCTCGACAGTTCCATCGTCGCCGCGCTGGCGGCCAGGGCCGCGCCGTCGCGGCTGAAGACCTTTTCGGTCGGGCTGGACGGCAGCCCGGACCTCGTCGCGGCGCGGCGGGTCGCCGCCCATATCGGCAGCGAGCATTTCGAACACGCCTTCACCCCCGACGACGTCGCGCGCGTGCTGCCGCATGTGATCTACCATCTCGAAAGCGCGGATGTGGACCTGGTGCGCAGCGCCGTGCCGACCCATTTCGCCGCCGCGCTGGCGCGCCGCCATGTCAAGGCGGTGCTGACCGGCGAGGGCGCGGACGAGCTGTTCGCCGGTTACACCTATCATCACGCCTATGTCGACCGGCCGCGCGCTCTTGCCGACGAACTGACCCGTTCGCTGGCCACGATGCACAACATCAATCTGCAGCGCGTCGACCGCATTACCATGGCCGAGAGCCTGGAGGCGCGCACGCCCTTCCTGGACCGCGATCTGATCGCCTTCGCCCAGGCGATTCCCGCCTCCTTGAAAATGCGCCGCACCGATCCGTCCGCGGCCGAAAGCACGGGCCCGACCACGGAAAAATGGGTCCTGCGCAAGGCCTGCCAGGACCTGCTGCCGCACGATCTGATCTGGCGCAAGAAGGCGCAGTTCGACGAGGGGTCGGGCACGGTCGAGGCGCTGTCCGAGGCGCTGATGATCATGGAAGGGGCGAAGGCGCCGCTCGACCGGGTGGCGGAGGGCGCGGTCTACGAACGCCTGCTGCGTGCGCGCTACCGGAACCCCGAGCGCGTGCTGGCCAATGCCGGCAGATGGGAGGCTGGCCGGGTCGCGCTCGCGGTTTGACGCGGCGCGCGTCTACGGCCGCGCGTCGTTCCAGTGCACCATCGGCAGTCCGGCGACCGGGCTGCGAAAGGATGGAATGGTGGTGCCGCGCAGCGAACCGATATAGACCGTTTGCAGATCCGGCCCGCCGAAGGTGACGCTGGCGAACCAGGGCGCGATCGTGCCGCCGCAGGCCAGCATCAATTCCGGCGTCGCCTTGCCGGCTTCGAACGCCTCCATCAGCCGCCGGCTCGGCCCGGGATTGTCGTCGTCGAGGATGATGCGCAAATCGCCGTCCGGCGTGATGGCGAAGATGCGGTCGCTCATCACATGCGTGCCCCACAGATTGCCGTAGGCGTCGAAGGCGATGCCGTCGATGAAGGCGCCGTGGTCCTCGGGCCCGTAGGTCTGGCGCTGCGACAGCGTGCCGTCCTCGCCGACGCGGAAGCGGATCACCCTGCGGCCGGTGGTTTCCACGACATAGAGCCATTCCTCCTTGGCATCGAGGCGGATCTCGTTGGTGAAGGCGATGCCGTCGGCTACCGTGCGTACGCGCTCGCCCTCCACCAGCAGGATCGACCCGTCGCGGATCAGGCGGCCTGCGGCTTCCATCCAGTTCCTGATCTGGGTCGAGACCGTCACCCAGAGCCGGTCCCTGGAATCGCGCAGCACGAAATTGACCTTGCCGATCGGCTTGCCGTCGACCTGGTCGAGCAGCACTTTGGTGTCTCCATTGCGGGTCATCAGCTCGAGGCAGTCGGTGCCGAAATTGGAGATGTAGATCGAGCCGTCGCGGGCGAAGGCGAGCCCGTTCGGCAAGGTGCCTTCGGTAAAACGCTTGGCGTCGTCGGCCGCGGTGGCGAAGGCCTGGGCGTGGCTTTGCGCGATCAGTTCCTGCGAACCGTCGGGGCGGATATGCATGACGCCGGACCGTGCGTCGGCCGCCCACAGGCTGCCGTCGCGCTCGGCCAGAATGCATTCGGGCCGCTGCAGGTCGCGGCCGACATGGCGGATGTCAGCTTTGGAGACGGTGAAGCCGTCGATCGGGTTTTTTGTCATTTCAGACCTCCTGCCAGCCGTCCGCGGTCTTCATCCGGTGACGGATGGTGTTCCGCCGTCCCAGCGTCTGCTCGATGAAGCAGCCCTTCTTCGCCGTCTCGATCAGGGCGGCGACCTTGTCGTCCGCGTCCGGACTGTCGATCGAGACATCGATCTCGAAACCGCGCGGGGCGGTTTCGTAGACCCGGCCCGCCGCCTGCCAGTCCCATTGCACGCGGGCATCGACGGACAGGTCGTTCAGCGTGACGTCTAGCCGTTTGGCGAAGGCGCGGATCTGGGTCATGATGCAGCCGGTCAGCCCGGCCACGAACAGCGCCAGCGGCGGCGGGGCGCTGGCGTCGCCGCCGTGGAAGGCGCCCTCGTCGGTGGCCAGCGCGAACGGCCCCTCCTCGAAGGGCAGCACCATTGTCACGTCGAGCTCGTTGCGCATCTTGCCGGTCGCGGTGCCCCGGCAGTCGAATTGCACCATCGCCTTCTGCATTGCCGCGGCCATCAGAATTTCACCCGGTCGCCGCCCTTCAACTCCAGAATGTCGCGGGCCTCGGCCGGCGTGGCGATGGTGTGGCCGAGCTCCTCGAGGATTTTCCGGATCTTGGCGACCTGCTCGGCATTGGATTTCGCCAGCGTGCCCCGGCCGATATGCAGGGAATCCTCGAGCCCGACACGGACATGCCCGCCCAGCATGGCGGCCTGGGTGATGAACGGCATCTGGTAGCGGCCCGCCGCCAGCACCGACCAAACATAATCGTCGCCGAACAGCCGGTCGGCTGTCTGTTTCATGAAGATGACGTTTTCCATCTCCGCGCCGATGCCGCCCAGAATGCCGAAGATCGACTGCACCAGGAAGGGCGGCTTCACCAGGCCCCGGTCGACGAAATGGGCCAGATTATAGAGATGGCCGACATCGTAGCATTCGTGCTCGAAACGCGTGCCGCAGCCCTCGCCGAGATGTTTGAGGATATAGCCGATGTCGCGGAAGGTGTTGCGGAAGATGAAGTCGTCGCTGGCTTCCAGGAACGGCTTTTCCCAGTCGAATTTCCAGTCCTTGTATTTGCCGGCGAGCGGGTGCAGCGCGAAATTCATCGAGCCCATGTTGAGCGAGCACAGTTCCGGCTCGGCCTCAAGCGGCGCGGCCAGACGCTGCTCGATGGTCATGCCGAGCCCGCCGCCGGTGGTGATGTTGACGACCGCGTCTGTGGCCTGCTTGATGCGCGGCAGGAACTGCATGAACACCGCCGGGTCCGGCGTCGGCCTGCCGGTCTCGGGATCGCGGGCGTGCAGGTGGATGATCGACGCGCCGGCCTCGGCCGCCTCGATCGACTGGCGCGCGATCTCGTCGGGCGTGATCGGCAGCGCGTCCGACATGGTCGGCGTGTGCACGCCGCCGGTAACCGCGCAGGTGATGATGACCTTGTCGTTCTTGCGGGCCATGGGTCTGATCCTCAGTCGTTGAAAATGGCGACGGCGCGGGTGAAGCCTGCCGAGGCCGCCTTGATCTTGAAGGGAAAGCAGGCGATCTCGTAGCCGGTCGCCGGCAGCTGATCGAGATTGGCAAGCTTTTCCAGGTGGCAGTAGCCGATCTCCATCCCGGCGCGGTGGCCTTCCCAGATGATTTTCGGGTCGTGCGTTTCGGCGAATTTTTTCGCCGTGTGCACGAACGGCGCATCCCAGCTCCAGCCGTCGGTGCCGGTCACGCGCACGCCGCGCTCCAGCAGGTAAAGCGTCGCCTCCCGCCCCATGCCGCAGCCCTTGGCGACATAGTCTGGCTTGCCGTAATGCGCGCCGGCCGTGGTGTTGACCACGACGATGTCGAGCGGGTTGAGCGTGTGGCCGATGCGCGCCAGTTCCGCCTCGACATCGGCGGCGGTAACGACATAGCCGTCCTCGAAATGGCGGAAATCGAGCTTGACCCCGGGATTGAAGCACCATTCCAGCGGCACCTCGTCGATGGTGATGGCGCGCTCGCCATTGTTCATCGTCGAGGCGTAGTGCCAGGGCGCGTCGAGATGGGTGCCGTTATGGGTGGAGACGCTCAACTGCTCGACGGCCCAGCCTTCGCCGCTGGGCAGTTGGTCCTTGTCGAGCCCGGGAAAGAAACCGGTGATCTGGTCGGCCGTCATTCGATGATCGAAATAGTCGATCTTCGGCAGCGCCATTGGCGGGTCCGAGGCGATATCGGTTTCGAGCGGAACGGAAAGGTCGACGATTCTGCGCGGCATGGGTGGTCCTCAACGGCCTAGGGGCAGGGTTGCAAGGGAGGGGAAGGCGAGCACGAGGATGAGCACGACGGCCATCATCAGCGCGAAGGGGGCGGCGCCGCGGAAAATGTCGCCGAGGCTGATCGTGTCGTCGTCGAGCGTCGACTTGATGACGAAGACGGAGATGCCGAAAGGCGGCGTCAGCAGGCCGATCTCGACCGCGATCACCGTGACGATGCCGAACCAGACCAGGTCGACGCCCATCGGCTGCAGCACCGGCAGCATCAACGGCACCAGGATCAGCATGATCGAGGAGGAATCGAGGATCGTGCCCATGACGATGACCAGCAGCACATAGGCGATGATCACGCCCCAAAAGCCGATATCGGCGGTCGCCACGAAGGCGCCGAACTCGTTCGGCACGCCCGAAAGCGCCAACATACGCGAATACATCTGCGCCGCGATGATCAGGAAGCAGACCGAGGCCGTGACCAGTCCGGTATCGGTCAGCACGTTCCAGAAACTGGAGACGGTGAGCGCGCGCCGCCACAGGCCGATGACGATCGCACCGAGGCAGCCGACGGCGCCGGCCTCGATCGGGGTGAAGGCGCCCAGATAGATCCCGCCCAGCACGACGAGGATCAGGATCACGATCGGCAGTCCCTTGGCCATCATTTCGCGGCTCGACAGGCTGTGCAGCCGATCGCCGGACAGGTCCTCGCCGATGAAGCGCGGCCAGAAACGGGCCATCGCGATCACCCCGCCGGCGAAGATCGCGGCCAGAAGCAGGCCGGGAATGATGCCGGCGATGAACAGATCGCCCACCGATTGCTCGGTCAAGAGCCCGTAGAGAATGAGAAGCAGACTCGGCGGAATCAGCATGCCGAGCACCGAGGAGCCGGCGACCACGCCGACCGAAAACTGCTTGGTATAGCCGTGCCGCACCATTTCCGGCACGGCAATGCGGGTGAAGACGGCGGCCGAGGCGATCGAGATGCCGGTAATGGCGGCGAAGATCGCGTTGGCGGCGACGGTGGAGACGCCGAGCCCGCCTTTCAGGCGCTGGAAAAGCTGGGCGGCGACGTCGTAGGCGTCACGGCCCATGCCGGTGACGGACACCAGGAACCCCATCAGCACGAAAAGCGGCACCACGCCGAAGAAATAGGACGAGATCGTCTCGGAAGCCGCGAGCGCCAGAAGCTTGCCGGCCAGGAGCGGCGAGCCCTTGATCAGCCAGACCCCGACATAGGAGCACAGCATCAATGCGATCGGCACCCACAGCCCGGCATAGACGAGCACGACCATGGCGCCGAGCGTGGCGAGACCGATTTCGAACGGGCTCATCGTCCGCGCTCCCCGCCCGCGCCGTCATCGTCTCCGGTCACCGTAAGGTAGGCGGCGATCAGGCCGGAAATCGCCATTTGCATGATCAGCGCCGCGCAGCCGATCAGGATGACCAGCTTCACCGGCCAGTCCGGCGCGGTGAAGTCGCCGAACGTGCCGACATAGGTGTTGCGTTCCCAGGCTTTTTGAAACAGCGGATAGCTCGCCGACAACACGAACCAGATCAGCGCCAGCGCGGCGCTGGCATAGACCAGTTCGATAGCGTGGCGCAGGCGCGGGGCCCGTGCCGCGATCAGGTCGAGAAAGGCGTCCGTGCGGGTGAAGCGGCCCATGCGGAAGGCCTGCGACACCTGCAGGAAGACGATCGCCACGATCGACATCGAGACGATTTCCGGTACGCCGGAGATCGGCGCGAGGAACAGCTCGCGGCCGATCACGTCGGCATTGACCAGCACGACGAGGCCGAGGATCAGCAGCGTGCCGAGCACGTTGAGGCCGTTGGAGACGCCATCGGCGAGCGCGCGGAGGCGCCGTCCCGCCCCGGAGCCGCGGCGTGGCTCCGGCGTTTGCTGTTCTGTCATGGCCGCTTACCCGAGGGGGATTATTCCTGGTCCCAGTTGCGCACCGGCGCGCCGCCGGCCGCGCGGATCGCATCGAGATAGGCTTTCAGGATCTCGGTCCCCGCCTTGCCCTCGCTGTCGACCTGGGCCGCCCATTTCTTGGCGACGTTGTCCATGCCGGCGGCCCATTTCTGGCGGAACTCCTGATCGACCTCGGAGATCGTCGCGCCCTGTTCCTGCATCGCCTTGAAGCTCGCCGTCACCGCCTTGTCGAGATCGTCGAGATAAGCGGCCTTATAGGTGTCGGCGGCGTCCTTGAGTGCCTTTTGGACGGCGTCCGGCTGGCTGTCGAACCAGTCCTTGTTGGCCGCGATCGCACCGGCATATTGGGCGCCGAAGCCGATCCGTGTGATGTGCGGCGCGACCTCGTGCAGCTTGCCCGGCAGGGCGGCGGTGGCGAACACGATCACGCCGTCGTACACGCCGGTCTTGATCTCGTTGTAGTAGGTGGTGAGATTGCCCGAGACGCCGACCGCGCCGGTGCCTTCCAGCCAGTTCACCGCCGGTCCGGGCGCGCCGATCTTCTTGCCGTTGAGGTCCTCGATCGAGTTGACCGGGAACGTCGTCATCAACACGTAATCGTCAATGGCGATCGGCCCGCCGAGATATTCGAGCCCGTTTTCCTCCCAGGTCGACAGCATCGCCTGGTTGGTCTCGTGCAGGGCGTCGATGGTTTCCACCACCAGGCTCGGATCGCTGGAAACGAACGGCGTGTAATAGGTCACGTTCTGCAGCGACAGCTTGGCTGGATCGAAGACCGACGAGATGCCGCCGATTTCGGCCAGGCCTTCCTCGACGGCCTCGAGCTCGTCGCCGACCTTGGCCAGCGAGCCGCCATATTGCTCGTCCCAGTTGATCGTGTGCCCGCTGCCCTCCAACTGCTTGTTCACGGCCGGAATGAAGACCTCGTTGGCCAGCCGGACCCAGCGAAAGACCGGCGGATGCCCGGCCACGTAGGTCACATTGATGGTCTCGGCGCGGGCAGCCGTCGCCGCCGCCACGGCCAGGGCCGCGATCATCGTCTTGCGCAAGGTTGGTACGAACATCTTTTCCTCCCGGTGTTCGTTGGTCTGGCTTAGCGTTTCTGCATCAAGCTGCTGACGCCGCCACTGGCAAAGGCGACGACGGAGCGGATCAGTTGTTCGGTGTCGACGCGGTCGTAGCGATCGTGCGACATCGGGCCCGCGCGCCCCTCGATGCCGATCGAGGCGATGCCAGTGCCAAGCGACAGCAGATAGGCGCGGATGGCGTCGCTTTCGCTCATTGCGGGCGCGACCTCCTGGAACGCCTCCACGAATCGGCGCGCGATGCCGTCGAAATTCTCCGCCACGATCCGCTTGGCCAGGTCGTCGACGGAATGCGTCAGCACCGCCAGCAGTTTCACATAGGCGTAGCCGCCGCGCTCGCCGTCGGTGCCGAGCTCGATCAACGGGCGCAGGAACGCATCGATCAACTGCTCCACGCTCGGCGCGCCCGCCGCGCGCAGCGCGGCGAGCCGCTCCTGGCGCTGCGTGTTCACGAAGGTCGAACGCCTGCGCATGATCGCTTCGAGCAGGCCTTCCTTGGAGCCGAAATAATAGGCGATCATGGCCTGGTTGACGCCGGCCTCGCGAGCGATCGCGCGCATCGAGGCGCCGTTGTAGCCGAACTCGGCGAACGCCCTCTCGCCCGCGAACAGGATCGCGGTGCTGACGTCGTTATCCGCGCGCGACTGGGTGAGCACGGCAGCCTTCCTCCCTTATTCATTAAACGTTTGACGAATTCGCGGATTGTGTCAAGGCCGACGTCGCGTCCCCGCGCGGCGGCCGCGCCGCCGGGACCGGGTGAGCCGAAGGGACCGACACGCTTGGAGCGCGCTATCGCGGGCTTTGACGGCCGTGGCGTGCGAGAGACGGTCGTTGGACAACGACCGTAACGTGTGGCGAATATCGGTGCGGCGGTTGACGTTGGCGCCGCGATGGTGCCTGAATACGCCACCACTTAACCCCAGTTAGAGGGAGGAAAACATGAAAAAACTGGTTGTCGGCGCCTTGTCCGGCGTGGCGCTCGCTGGGTTGAGCGGCCATGCAATGGCCCAGGATCAGCAGTTCATTTCGATCGGTACCGGCGGCGTGACCGGCGTCTACTATCCGACCGGTGGCGCGATCTGCCGTTTGGTCAACAAGAACCGCAAGGAACACGGCATTCGCTGCTCGGTCGAATCCACCGGCGGCTCCGTCTACAACATCAACACGGTGCGTGCCGGCGAGCTCGAGTTCGGCGTTGCGCAGTCGGACTGGCAGTATCACGCCTATCACGGCACCTCGAAATTCGAGGAGCAGGGTGCGTTCGAAAAAGAGCGCGCGGTGTTTTCCGTGCATGCCGAGCCGTTCACGCTCGTCGTGCGCAAGGACACGGGCATTGACGGTTTCGAATCCCTCAAGGGCAAGAAGGTCAATGTCGGCAATCCCGGTTCCGGCCAACGGGCAACGACCGAGATCGTCATGGAAGCCTTCGGCATGACCATGGACGATTTCTCGCTCGCAGCCGAGCTCAAGGGCTCGGAAATGGCGCAGGCGCTGTGCGACGGCAAGATCGATGCCATGATCTACACGATCGGCCACCCCGCCGCCGCAATCACCGAGGCGGCCACGACCTGTGACGTGGAACTGGTGTCGGTCGAGGGCGATCCGATCAAGAAACTGGTCGAAGACAACCCGTATTATCGCATCGCGACCATTCCGGCCGGCACCTACAAGGGCACCGACAAGGATGTGACGACTTTTGGCGTCGGCGCGACCTTCATTACCTCGGCCGACGTCTCCGAGGAGGTCGTCTACACCGTGGTGAAGGCGGTCTTTGACAATTTCGACGATTTCAAGAAGCTGCACCCGGCCTTTTCCAATCTCAAGGAAGCGGAGATGATCAAGGACGGCCTGTCCGCGCCGCTGCATCCGGGCGCTGAGAAATACTACAAGGAACGCGGTTGGATGTAACACCGCGCTGCGGCCCGGGCGGAAAACCGCCCGGGCCTTTTTGCATCGGCGGAGGGGCCGTTGCCGGGAGGGGAGAACAACGCGATGGCGGATAATCCAGCCACGAACAAAACCGGCGTCGATGTCGACATGATGGTGGCGGAGGTGGAGAGCGGCGCGCGCAACGCAACCGGTCTCGCCGGCAGGATCATCATCGCGATCGCCTTCGTCTGGGCCCTGTTCCAGATCTACATCGCCTCCAACATCCCCTTCACGTTGACCAGCCTGACCGGCGTCAACGTCGTCTTCAACAATCAGGAGGCGCGCCAGATCCACCTCGCTTTCGCGCTGGTGCTGGCCATGCTCGCCTATCCGCTGTTCAAATCGAGCGCGCGCGATCGCGTCCCGGTCTACGATTGGGCGCTGGCGATCCTGGGGGCGGCGTCCTGCCTCTACCTTTTGTGGTTCAAGGAAGATATCGCCGGCCGCGCCGGCCTGCCGACCACGGCCGATCTGGTGTTCTCCTCGATCGGCATGCTCGCGCTCGGCATCGCCGTTTATCGTGCGCTCGGCCTGCCGCTGGTCATCGTGGCGAGCGTGTTCGTCTTCTACGTCTTTTTCGGCCATCTGTCGTGGATGCCCGACGCGATCCAGTGGAAGGGAGCCTCGTTCGGCAAGGCGATGTGGCACTACTGGATGCAGACCGAGGGCGTGTTCGGCGTCGCGCTCGGCGTCTCGGCCTCGATGATCTTCCTGTTCGTGCTGTTCGGCTCGCTGCTGGAAAAGGCCGGCGCCGGCAATTTCTTCATCAAGCTCGCCTTCGCCCTTCTCGGCCATTTGCGCGGCGGGCCGGCCAAGGCCGCCGTCGTGGCCTCGGCGCTGTCGGGGCTCTATTCCGGCTCCTCGATCGCCAATGTCGTCACCACCGGCACGTTCACCATTCCGCTGATGAAACGCACCGGATTCAAACCGGAAAAGGCCGGCGCGGTCGAGGTCGCCTCCTCCACCAACGGCCAGCTTACGCCGCCCGTCATGGGCGCGGCCGCGTTCCTGATTTCCGAATTCACCGGCGTTGCCTATCCCGAACTGATCAAGCACGCCTTCCTGCCGGCGATCATCTCCTATATCGCACTCGTCTACATCGTTCACCTGGAGGCGCTGAAGCTCGGCTTGAAGGGGCTGGAGCGCCCGCCGGTGATCGGCACGCTGGCCCAGCGTCTGGCCGGAGTTCTGTTCGGCTTTATCGCCATGGCCGTCCTGGCCGGCTTGGTCTATTACGGGCTCGGCTGGATCAAGGTCGTCTTTCCGGGCATGACCTTTTGGACCGCCGCGCTGATCTTCCTGGCGGCTTATGTCATCCTCGTGGAGCGCGCCGCGCGCCATCCCGATCTGGCCCAGGACGACCCCAACGCGCCGATGGACGTGTTGCCGCGCCCGCGCGATGTCGCCATCACCGGTCTCTATTTCATCCTGCCGATCGTCATCCTGATCTGGTGCATCCTGATCGAGCGTCTTTCGCCGACCCTGTCGGCCTATTGGGCGACGGTGTCGATGATCGTCATCGTGCTGACCCAGAAGCCGTTGAAGCGCATGTTCCGCGGCGAGGGCGGTTTCGGCCAGGGCTTTCGCGACGGCTGGGCGGATTTCTTCAACGGCATGATCGCCGGCTCACGCAACATGATCGGGATCGGGGTGGCCACCGGCGCGGCCGGGGTGATCGTCGGCACCGTGTCCTTGACCGGCGCACACCAGGTCGTCGGCGAGTTCGTCGAGTTCCTGTCGGGCGGCAATCTGATGGCCATGCTGCTACTGGTTGCGGTGATGAGCCTGATCCTCGGCATGGGCCTGCCGACCACGGCCAACTATATCGTCGTGTCGTCGCTGATGGCGCCGGTCATCGTCTCGGTCGGGGCGTCGACCGGGCTGATCGTGCCGCTGGTCGCGGTGCATCTGTTCGTGTTCTATTTCGGTATCCTGGCCGACGACACGCCGCCGGTGGGGCTTGCCGCCTTTGCGGCGGCGGCGATATCCGGCGGCGACCCGATCCGCACCGGCGTGCAGGGTTTCACCTACGACATCCGCACCGCGCTGCTGCCGTTCCTGTTCATCTTCAACACCGAACTGCTGTTGATCGACGTAACGGTCTACAAGGCGGTCTTCATCTTCATCGTCGCGGTGGTGGCGATGATGCTGTTCGCGGCCGCGACCCAGGGGTATTTCCTCACCAGAAGTCGGCTCTGGGAGACGGTGGCGCTGATCCTCGTCGCCTTCACCCTGTTCAGGCCAGGCTTCTGGCTCGACTATGTCCAGCCCCCCTATGAGGACCGCCCGGGGGCGGAGGTGGTGGCGATCGCCGCCGCACAGCCCGACGAGGCCAATTTGAGGCTGGTGATCACCGGCCCCGATTTCGACGACCCCGACAAGATCAGCGAGCGGACGATCCTGGCGGCACTCGGACCGACGGGCGACGGGTTGCAGAGGCTCGAGCAGGCCGGCCTGCCGGTGCGCGAGGAGGACGGCAAGGCGGTCCTCGATGAGCCCTTCGCCGGCACGCCCTTCTTCACCGATTTCACCGACACGTTCGATTTTTACGGCGACGTGCCGGTGGAGATCGCCACGGTGCAGCTTGCGGCCGAACGGATGCCCAAGGAGGTTTTTTACATTCCCGCCCTGTTGCTGCTCGTGCTGATCGTGCTG
This sequence comes from Nitratireductor alexandrii, assembly GCF_004000215.1. Taxonomy (GTDB): domain Bacteria; phylum Pseudomonadota; class Alphaproteobacteria; order Rhizobiales; family Rhizobiaceae; genus Mangrovimarina; species Mangrovimarina alexandrii. The sequence goes on from NZ_RBVY01000001.1 coordinate 268,824, forward strand.
TCGCAACGCCGCCGGCAGACCGTTCCGGCTTTTTGAGGAGCCCGCTAATGTTCGAGCGCATTCTTGTCCCGGTCGACCTGGGCGAACCCGCGATCGCTGCCCGCAGCCTGGTCGTTGCCGAGGAGCTCGCCGTCAAGCACGGTGCCCGGCTCGATGTCCTCACCGTGGTGCCGACCTATTCGATGTCGATCGTCGGCGCCGCCTTCCCGAAGGATTTCGAGGAGACCACGCTGGAGGCGGCCCGCTCGGCCTTGAAGACGATGCTCGATGCCCGCCCCGCCACCGAGGTGACGATCAAGGGACATGTCGCCCACGGCACGATCTACGACGAGATCATGAAGGCGGCCGACGCGCTCGGCGCCGACCTGATCGTCATGGCCTCGCACCGCCCGGCGCTGAAGGATTACCTGCTCGGGCCCAACGCTGCGCGCGTGGTGCGCCACGCGCGCCAGTCGGTGTTCGTCCTGCGCGACGCGGCGTAGCGGAGGGCGTGGAGGGCTGGCTGGTCAGGGGCGCTTTGCCTGCGTGCGGCGCCCAAACGTCATCCACAGAGTGGCGACCATCAGCAGCGTGGCGAGCATGAAGGTCAGTTGCATGCCGCTGGCGATCGCCGCACGGGATGCGCTGGCCAGGTTGGCCGTGCCGACGCCGAAGGCGAAGACCGCGCCCATGGCGGATGCGCCGACGACCAGGCCGATATTGCGCGACAGGCTCAGCAATCCGGAGATGCCGCCCCGGCGGTCTTTGGGCGCATCCGCCAGGACGGCGGTGTTGTTGGCGGCCTGGAAGAGCTGGTAGCCCGGTGTCAGAACGACCATCGCCAGGACATAGCCGGTTACGCCCAACGTTTCCGGCAGAACCGACAACAGAAATGCGCCGGCCGCAAGCATTGTCAGCCCGATCGCCAATATCCCTCGCGCTCCCCACGCGTCGACCGCGCGCCCGGAGGGGACGCCACTGAACATCGAGATGGCCGGACCGGCCGACATGACCAGACCGACCATCGCTTCTTTCAGACCGAGCCCCAGACCGAGATAAAACGGGCCGACCACGAGTGTCGACATCATCACGGCGGCCACCAGGCAATTGGCCAAAAGACTGGGGACCAGGCTCCCGGTTATCATGGTCCGCAAGTTGGCTGTTTGCGTACGATCCTCGCCGGCATCCATGGGCAGTGAAATGAAGGCGAGGATCAGCGCCAATGCCGCGAGCGGAATTAGGACCAGAAAAATCCCACGCCAGTCGGTTGCCGCGATGATCATGCCCCCGAGCGATGGACCGATGGCTGTGCCGAGTGCCGAAACCGTGCCGAGCAGGCCCATGGCCTGGCCGATGCGCGTTTCGTTCGCCGTTTCGCGCATCAGCGCCAGGGTCAGGGTCATCAGAAAGGCCGCGCCGATGCCCTGAAGCGCTCTCGCTGCGATCAGCACCCACAGGGTTGGCGCGATGCCGCAAAGCAGCGATGCCAGCAGAAAAAGACCGAGGCCGAAAAGGTGCATGCGCCTCAATCCGTAGATGTCGCCAAGGCGTCCGGCCACGATCACCGAGACCGTCAGCGCCGCGAGATAAGAAATGACGACCCATTGGACGTGATGAAACGGCGCCGAAAACGCCCCGACCAGAACCGGCAACGCGATATTGGCGATGCTGGTACCCAGTGAGCCCAGCAGCATCGACAATGCCAGCGCTGCCATAACGCCCCAATTTGCACCGTCTAAAACAGATTGTCTGGTTTGCTCCATGGCTTTGCTGCCCCTTGTCTCGAATGTGATGAAAGGGCATTCTACGAATTCAAGTTGACTTGAGGTCAAGCATGGAATTTCTCGATATCGGAGACGTTTGCGACAGGACCGGGATACGGCCGTCGGCCTTGCGCTATTACGAGGAGATCGGGCTGATTTCCTCGGTTTTCCGCCATGGGTTGCGGCGTCAGTTTCCCGCCGACGTGCTATTGCGCCTGAAGCTGATCGCCATGGGAAAATCGGCGGGATTCTCGCTCGACGAGATTGCCGGCATCCTGGGCAAGGATGGCGCTCCGGAACTGCCGCGCGCGGTTCTGCACCAAAGGGCGGACGATCTCGACCGGCAGATTCGCGAACTGGCGGCGTTGCGCGATACGTTGCGCCATGTCGCGGATTGTTCGGCTCCGACCCATATGGAATGCCCGACATTCAGGCGGCTGGTGGATGTGGCCGGGCGACGGGCGGGTGGGCGCGTCCGCGCGCATGGGCGCAAGAAATCCGTCGGATAACAGCCGGCGCCCTGGCCGGCCTGGCGAGCCCCGACCCTAACCGACTTCCGCGACCGCGGCGTCGATCGCCGCGTCGAGCCGGTCGACGATCCGGTCCAGGTCCTGATCCTCGACGATGAAGGGCGGCGCGACAAGCACATGATCGCCGCGCGAGCCGTCGATCGTGCCGCCGGCCGGATAGACCAGGAGCCCGCGCGCCATCGCCGCCTGCTTGATGCGGGCATGCAGTTTCAGCGCCGAATCGAACGGCGCTTTCGTTGTCCGGTCCTCGACGACCTCCAGGCCGATAAACAGTCCGCGCCCACGCAGGTCGCCGACATGCGGATGCGTGCCCAGACGCTCCGCCAGCAGGTTCCGCAGCCGTTCGCCCATCGTGCGCACGTTCTCCAGCAGCCCGTCTCGCTCGATCACGCGCTGCACGGCGAGCGCGGCCGCGCAGGCCATCGGATGGCCGATATAGGTGTGGCCGTGCTGGAACAGGCCCGACCCGGTGGCGAAGGCGTCGAAGATCGCCCGCGACAACAACACCGCTCCGATCGGCTGATAGCCGCCGCCCAGACCCTTGGCGATGGTCATCAGGTCGGGCGCCACGCCGTCCTGCGTGCAGGCGTGCAGCGTACCGGTACGGCCCATGCCGCACATCACCTCGTCGAGGATCAAGAGCACGCCGTGGCGGTCGCAGATCTCGCGCACCCGTTTCAGGTAACCGGGCACGGCCGGCACCGCGCCGGCGGTCGCGCCGACGACCGGCTCGGCGATAAAGGCCATAACCGTCTCCGCGCCGAGTTCTTGTATCTTGTCCTCCAGCGCCTGGGCGGCGCGCAGCCCGTACTCTTCCTCGCTCTCGTCGTCGCGCTTGTGGCGATAGGCGTAGCACGGCTCGATATGGTGGGTTTCGGCCAGCAGCGGCCGGAATTGGGCCCGGCGCATTGCGTTGCCGCCGGCCGCCAGCGCGCCGAGCGTGTTGCCGTGATAGCTTTGGCGCCGGGCGATGATGGCGCGCCGCTGAGGCTCGCCCTTTTCGACGAAATATTGCCGCGCCATCTTCAGCGCCGCCTCGACCGCCTCGGAGCCTCCGGAGACGAAATAGACATGGCTGATGCCGGCCGGCGCGTTGGCGATCAGCATGTCGGCGAGCGCTTCCGCCGGCTCGCTGGTAAAAAAGCCGGTATGGGCATAGGCGAGCCGGTCGGCCTGCTCGTGCAGCGCGCCGACGACGTCGGGATGGCCGTGGCCCAGGCAGGAGACGGCAGCGCCGCCCGAGGCGTCGATATAGGCGCGGCCGTCGCGGTCGAACAACTCGACCCCGCGGCCGGCAACGGCGACCGGCAGCGTGCCGTGAATCTGGCGATGCAGAATGTGGGTCATGGTCCTGTCCGTGGAGCGGGGGCGAGATGATGCACGCCGAAGGCGGCGAGTTGCTGTTCGGCCTGGGAGATCGCCGCCAGCGCCTCGGCGCCGCCGCGACCGGCCACCAGCGCGGCGAGTGTTTCGGCGGCCACGAAGGCCGGCGCCATCGAATGGAAGAAGGACGGGCTCTCCGTCGACACCAGGATCGTGTGCCGGGCGATCGCCGCCAGCGGTGAGACCGGGCTGTCGGTGATCGCCACCACGGGCACGTTCTCGCCGGCTGCCCAGTGGGCGACGTCGAGGGTCAGGCGCGAATAGGGCGCGACGCTGACAGCAAGCAGCGCGTCCTCGGCCCGGGCCACGCGCACGGCGTCGTAGCCGCCGAAACCGTCCGTGCCGAGCAGCACCGTCCTGTCGCCGAGAAAGGACATGATATAGGCGAATTGCGCCGCGACGGCGTGGCTCGACCGCAGGCCCAGGCAATGGATGCGCCGCGCCGTGGCCAGAAGCGCCGCCGCGTCGGCGAGTGCGGCCAGGCTGTCCGGCGCAGCGAGCCGGTCGATCTGGGTCGCGCCGGCGGCAACGATGTCGCGGGCAAGCGCGGTCTCGCCGCTTTCTTTCTGTCTGGCCGCCTGCCGTCCTGCCTTGCCGGCGAAACCGAGCTCGCCCTGTCTGATGGCTGTGGCGTGCAGGGCACGGATTTCCTCGTAACCGTCATAACCGAGCCGTTTGGCAAGCCGGCTCATCGTCCAGGGCCGGACGCCGGCGCGGCGCGCCTGTTCGCGCATCGAAAGCAACGCCACGTCGTCCGGATTGTCGACGATATAACGCGCCGCGATGGCGAGCTGAGCGGGCAGGTCGGGAAAGCTGTCGATGATCCTTTGGGCGAGCGCGTCACGGTCCATCGTCGGACTGTAGACCTCGAATGAGAGATATGCAACAAATGTTGCACAATGTCCATTTGTGCAATAAACGGTGTTTTATGAGCGGCATCCCGCACGCTTACCAGCCCGATCCGCGGCCGGTCGCGATTGCCGTCGCGCCCAATGGCGGTCGGCGCACCAAGGCCGACCATCCGGCCCTGCCGTTGACGCCGGCGGAGCTGGCCGAAACGGCTTTCGCCTGCCGCGAGGCCGGTGCGGCGATGATCCATCTGCACGTGCGCGACCGGCAGGGCGCGCATCTGCTCGACGCCCAGGCCTATCGGGATGCGACCGAGGCGGTGCGCGGTGCGGTCGGCGACGATCTCGTCGTTCAGGTCACCAGCGAAGCGCTCGGGGCCTACACGCCCGCCCAACAGATGCAGGTGGTGCGCGAGACGCGGCCGGAGGCCGTCTCGCTGGCCCTGCGCGAACTGGCCGGCGAGCCAGCCGACGAGGCCGAATTCCTGCGTTTTCTGGCTTGGCTCGCCCGCGAACGCATCACCCCGCAGATCATTCTCTACGCGCCCGAGGAGGCGACGCGCCTCGCCGGGCTGATGCGCCGCGGGCTGGTGCCGTTCGAAACGGTGCCGGTCCTGTTCGTGCTCGGCCGTTACGTGCCGGGCCAGCGCTCGACGCCGCGCGACCTGCTGCCTTTTCTCGACGGGCCGGCCGACCGCTTTGCGCACTGGATGCTGTGCGCGTTCGGGCCGCGCGAGACGGCCTGCGTGACCGCCGCCGCGCTGATGGGCGGCCATGCCCGTGTCGGCTTCGAGAACAATCTGCAACTGCCCGATGGCACGGTCGCCGCGGACAATGCCGCAATCGTGCGCGCGACCGCGCGGGCTTTGGAAGCCTGCGGCGTGCCGCTCGCCTCCGCCGGCCAGTTGCGCGATCTCTGGGCCGCCCTCCAGGCCTGAAAACCGTGCCGCCGTGGCGTCAACCCATTTCGGAACGGACCTAATCGCGTCCCGGCCGGCCGCGATAAGCCTGTGTGAGTTCCGGGTCGACCTCGGCGTCGTCGTAGAGACCGATCAGAATGCCGGTGCGGCCGCCGCCATGGCGCATCGCCTCGATCTCGGCGTTTGAGCGCGTGGTGCGTTGCGACGGCCGCCGCGCCCAGGCCGCCAGCCGCTCGGCCATCATCGCGGCAACATCGGCATGGTCCGGATCGCCACCGAGATCGCGGAATTCGTCCGGGTCGGTCTCCAGGTCGAACAGCATCGGCCGAAACCCTTCGGCATGGATGTATTTCCAGCGCCGGTCCGCCACCATGAACAGCCGCGCCCGGTCCGGGGCGACACCGAGTTCGGCCGCCATCGGCGTCGGCCCGTAATCATATTCCGACACCGCGAAGTCGCGCCACGTCTCCGGCGTCTTGCCGTGCACGAAAGGCAGCAGCGAGCGGCCCTCCATGATATGGTCCGGCACCGCCGCGCCGGCGGCCTCGATGAAGGTGGCGGCTAGATCGATCGATTCCACCAATTGGTCGCAGACCGTGCCGCGCGTGGCGTCGGCCTCCGGCGACGGGTCGTAGACGATCAGCGGGACCTTGACCGACTGTTCGTGAAACAGATCCTTTTCGCCCAGCCAGTGGTCGCCGAGATAATCGCCGTGGTCCGAGGTGATGACGATCATCGTGTCGGCGAGGTCGCCCCGCTCCTCCAGGAAGGCGAGCAGCCGGCCGAGCTGGTCGTCGCATTGCTTGATCAGGCCCATATAGGCGGGAATCACTTTTTCGCGCACCGCCTCGCGCTGAAAGGCGCGGCCGATCTGGTTGTTCATGAAGGCCTCGTAGACGGGGTGCGGGTCCTGCCGCTCGCGTTGCGAGCGGATAGCCGGCTGCACATCCGCCGGCCCGTATATCGCGTGATAGGGTGCCGGAACGATATAGGGCCAGTGCGGCTTGATGTAGGACAGGTGACACAGCCACGGCCGGTCGTGTGCGGAGGCGATGAACTCCTCCGCCCGCCGCGTCATATACGGGGTCTCGGAATCTTCCTCGGCGATATTGGCCGGCCGGCCGGCGTTCTTCATGAACCAGCCCGAGGCCATGTCGCCGTTTTCGTCGAGCGCGGCATTGGCGAAATCGTGCCAGGGATTGTCGCCTGGATAGCCTTTGGCTTTCAGGTAGTCGTTGTAGGGTTGCGGTCCGCGATCGTAGTAGCCGTCGGGTCCCTTGCCCCATAGCCCGTCGTCGCGCTCCCAAAGGTCGAAGCCGCACTCGGCCACCCGCGCGCCGATCATCGTGTCGCGCGACAGGCCGAGCCGCTCCATCCCGTCGGCGTCGACGCGCATATGGGTCTTGCCGACCAGCACGGCGTCCATGCCCGCCTGGCGCAGATGGTCGCCTAGCGTGCTCTCGCCAACCTTGAGCGGGTAGCCGTTCCAGCTCGCGCCGTGCGAATGGACGTAGCGGCCGGTGTAGAAGCTCATCCGCGAGGCGCCGCAGATCGGCGACTGCACATAGGCGCGCGAGAAGCGTACGCCCATCGCCGCGACGCGGTCGAAATGCGGCGTCTTTAAGTGCGGGTGTCCCGTGCAGCCCAGATAATCGAACCGGAGCTGGTCATACATGATGAAGAGGATGTTTTTGCGCCGATCCGCCATCGATGCCCTTCATGGTGGCCGTGGAAACAGGCAGCGGCGTCGACAAGCAGCGCCGCTGTCGCGGGACGATAACGCACGCGGCCGGCTCTGTCGTCCCGTCGCAAACCGCGAAGAAGCCGGACCGGGCCGGTCCGTTATCGTTCAGGCCATGCCGTGCGCGGCGCCGAGATAGATTTCGGCCACGCGGGGGTCGGCGGCGAGTTCGCCGGCCGGGCCGCGCATCGTCGCCGCGCCGAGTTCCATCACGTAGCCGTGGTCGGCGATCCGCAGGGCGGCACGGGCGTTCTGTTCCACCAGCAGGATCGACACGCCCTCGTCGCGCAGTTCCGACACGGTCTGCAAGATGTCGCGCACGATCAGCGGCGCCAGACCCAGGCTCGGTTCGTCGAGCATCAACAGGCGCGGCCTGGCCATCAATGCGCGCCCCATGGCGAGCATCTGCCGCTCGCCGCCCGACAGCGTCCCGGCTTCCTGGCGGTGCCGTTCCTCGAGCCGCGGAAAAAGCGCGTAGACCCGTTCCAGGCGCGCCGGGATCTCGGCGCGTCCGCGCCGGAAAGCGCCGAGCGCGAGATTGTCGGCCACGCTCATCGTGCCGAACAGGTCGCGCTGCTCCGGCACCAGGCTGATGCCCATCGCCACCCGCTCCTCGGCCGGCACGCGGGCAAGGTCCTGGCCGTCGAAGACGACGCGCCCACGCGACGGCAAAAGTCCCATGATCGCCGCAAGCAGGCTGGTCTTGCCGGCGCCGTTGGCGCCGATGACGGTCGCGATCTCGCCGCTTTGCACGGCCAGCGAGACCGCGCGTACGGCTTCCACGCGGCCGTAATTGACCGACAGATCGCCGACTTCCAGCAGCGCGCTCACGCCGGGCTCCCCAGATAGGCCTCGATGACGGCCGGATCGCGCTGGATTTCGGCGGGCGCGCCGGTGGCGATCCGCGCGCCGAAATTCAGGACCACGATATGGTCGGTCAACTGCATGACGAAATCCATGTCGTGCTCGACCAGGAGCACGCTCATGCCCTCGTCGCGCAGCCGGCGGATCAGGTCGGCGAGCGCCTGTTTTTCCAGATGGCGCAGCCCGGCTGCCGGTTCGTCCAGCAACAGCAATTTCGGATCGAGGCAGAGCGCGCGCGCGATTTCGGCCAGGCGCTGCTGGCCGAGCGCCAGCGCGCCGGCCGGCTGATGCATGGCTTCTGCAAGCCCGACGCGCTCGATCTGGCGCGCCGCCTCGCCGAAGATCCTGCGCTCCTCCTCGCGGTCGAGCCGCATGATGCCCGAAACCATGCCGGCCCGGCCGCGCAGATGCGCGCCGATGGCGACGTTTTCGAGCACGCTCATCGTCGGCGCCAGCTTGACATGCTGGAAGGTGCGCGCGATGCGCCGGGCCGCGATTTGTTCCGGGCCGAGCCCGTCGACGCGTTCGTCTTCGAAATGGATTTCCCCGCCCGACAGCGCCAGCACGCCCGTCACCAGGTTGAAGGTCGTGCTCTTGCCGGCGCCGTTGGGCCCGATCAAGCCGACGATCTCGCCGCGACCGACCTCGAAGGAGACGTTGTCGACCGCGACCAGCCCGCCGAACAGGCGCCGCGCGCCCTGGACACGCAGCAGGGCGCCGTCGCCGGCGTCGAAGCCGCGGCCGGGCAGGGTGCCGGTCGCGTCGACGACGCGCGGCGCCGCTTTGCCGAGCCGGCCGGCGATCACCGGCCACAGCCCGTCGCGCGCGCCCTGCAGCATGACGATCAGCAGGATGCCGAACACGATGCCCTCGTAATTGCCACCGGCCCCGAAGAAAAGCGGCAACAGGTCCTGCAGGAAATTCTTCAACACCACGACGATGCCCGCGCCGAGGATGGCGCCGTAAATGTAACCCGCGCCGCCCAGAACGGCCATCAGCAGATATTCGATGCCGACGGTGAGGCTGAACACGCCCGGTGTGACGGCGCGCTGGAAATGGGCGTAGAGCCAGCCCGACAGGCCGGCGAGCAGCGCGGCATAGACGAACACGGTGAGCTTGGCGCGCCAGACATTGACGCCGACCGACTCCGCCGCCGCCGCGCCGCTGCGCAGCGCGCGGATCGAGCGCCCGACGCGCGAATCCAGCAGGTTGGCGGTCGCCAGGATCGCGGCGAGCACGAAACCCCAGACCACGAAATAGAACGACCGGCTGTCGAGAAGCGGCATGCCGAATATGGAAAGCGGCGGCACCGAGGAAATGCCGTCATAGGCGCCCAGCGTCTTCAGATTGCCGAACAGATAATAAAAGCAGATGCCCCAGGCGATGGTGCCGAGCGGCAAATAGTGGCCCGACAGCCTGACCGTGACCAGCCCGATAACAAGCGCGGCGGCCACGGTGACGGCGAGCGACACCGGCAGGGTCAGCCAGGGCGACCAGCCATAAGCCGTCGTCAAAAGTGCTGTCGCATAGGCGCCGAAGCCGACGAAAGCGGCCTGGCCGAAAGAGGTCATGCCGCCGACGCCGGTCAGCATCACCAGCCCGAGCGCGACCAGGCTGGCCAGCCCGACGAAATCGAGCAGGGTGACCCAGAAATCCGGCACGAAGGGCAGGAACGGGATCGCGACCATGATGGCGGCGAAGACCAAAAAGCGGGTGAGGTCGCGTCGGTTCACCGGCCTTAATCCTCCTCGTCGCCATGGGTGGAGGTCAGCGAGCGCCACAACAGCACCGGCAGGATCGAGGCGAAGACGATCACTTCCTTGAAGGCGCTGGCCCAGAATGAGGAAAACGCCTCCAGCAGACCGACGGCGAGCGCGGCGGCGACGGCGGCCGGATAGGCGCCGAGCCCGCCGATGATGGCGGCCACGAACCCTTTGAGCCCGATGATGAAACCGCTGTCGTAATAAAGCGTGGTCAGCGGCGCGACCAGCACCGCCGAAACCACGCCGATCGCCGCGGCCATGGCGAACGCGATCCGCCCCGACAGCATCGTGGGAATGCCGACCAGGCGTGCGCCGCGCCGGTTGATCGCAGACGCCATCAGCGCCTTGCCGATCAGCGTGCGCCCGAAGAACAGCGCCAGCCCCGCAAGCAGCGCCAGCGTGGCACCGACCACCAGCAGGCTCTGGCCGGTGACGAATAGCGGTCCGATCTGAAACGAGCCCGACACGACCGGCGAGGTGCGGTAGCCCTCCGCGCCGAACAGCACCAGGCCGAGCGCGGTGAGCGCCAGATGCGCGCCGACAGACGCGATCAGAAGCACCAGCACCGAGGCGTCGGCGAGCGGCTGGAAGGCGACCCGATAGAGGTAGGGGCCCATCGGCACGATCAGCGCCGCGCACAGCACGATGTTGACGCCGAGCCCGAGTTGGAGCGGCACCATCGCCAGCACCGCCGCGGCGATGGCGATCGCCGGCACAAGGTTCCACGCGGCAAGCCGCACGGCCTTGGCGGGGCTGCGTTCGCGCAGCGCGGCGCCGGCGTCCATGGCCGCTGCAGCGGCCGCCAGCACAAGCAGCAGCCAGACCGCGCCGGGCACGCTGCCGGTTTCCATCGCCGCCAGCGACAGGCCGGCGAAGGTGACGAATTCGCCCTGCGGGATCAGGATCACCCGGGTGACCGCGAACACCAGCACCAGCGCCACCGCCAACAGCGCGTAGATCGCGCCGTTGATGATGCCGTCCTGGATCAGGAAGAGTGCGATGGTGACGTCCAAGTCCTGCCCGCCCTGTCGATGCCGCTCGTCCGATGAGCGGTCGTTAACCTATTCGAGGCCGATGAAATCGGCCGGATCCTCGCCGTGCAGACGTTTAACCTCGTCGGCTCGGCGGGAGAGTACGGCGCGCTGGTTGACGTAACCCTTGTCGGTGATTTCACCCGCGTCGACGGCGGGCGTGGCATCGAGCAGGCGCGCGCGGGTCGCATGGCGCGAGGAGCCGCCGCCGCGCGCCTTGAGCGCGGCCAGGCCATTGCGCACATGCGCGCGCACCCGCTCGTGATCGAGCACGGCCCTGAGCGGCGCGTCGTCGCCCAGCCCGGCCAGCTTTCGGCAGGCCGCAGCGTTGGGAAACACCAGGAAGCCGACCTCCTCGCGATCGTGGCCGGTGACGACGATGTCCTGCGCGACCGGATCGAGCGCGGCGATGCCCTGCACGCGCAGATCGCCGACGCTGACCCAGGTGCCCGACATCAGCTTGAAATCCTCCGCCACGCGACCGTCGAAGAACAGCCCGCGTTCGGGGCGCTCCGGGTCGGCGAGCCGCACCGCGTCGCCGATCTTGTAAAACCCTTCCTCGTCGAAGGCCGCCCGCGTGAGGTCGTTGTTCTTCAGATAGCCCGGCGTCACGTTCGGACCGCGCACCCGGATTTCGAGCTTGTCGCCGGCCGGCACCAGCTTGAGTTCGGTGCCGGGAACCGGAATGCCGATATTGCCGCTGCGCTCGGCCTGGAAATGGCAGTCCGTGGCGAGCGGCGCGGTTTCCGTCGAACCCCATGAACTCACCATCGGCACCGCCGCGCCGGTGGTCTCGCGCGCCATCGTCTCCAGCGCCGCCCACAGGTTCTGCGGCAGGGCCGCGCCGGCATAGAAGATGACCTTGGTGCGGGTGAAGAAGCGGTGGCGCAGGTCCGCATCCTCGCGCAGCGCGCCGATCAGCATGTCGAAGCCGCGCGGCACGTTGAAACAGATATCGGGGCCGACCTCCTTCAGATTGGCGACCGTGTGATGAAACAGATGCGGGGCCGGCTTGCCGGCGTCGATATAAAGCGTGCCGCCGTTGCGCAGCACAAGGTTGAAATTGTGGTTGGCGCCGAACGTGTGGCTCCACGGCAGCCAGTCGACGATCACCGGCGGCTCGCTGGCCAGAAACGGCCAGGTCAGCGCCTTGGCTTCCTGACTCGCCGTCAGCATGCGGTGGGTGTTGATCACCGCTTTCGGCGCGCCGGTCGAACCGGAGGTGAACAGGTAGCGCGCGGTCGTGTCGAGGCCGACGGCGGCGAAGGCGGCGTCGACGGCCGCATCGTCGCTTTCGGCCAAAAGCGCGCCAAAATCGGTTGCCACGCCATTTTCGGCACGGCGGCTGGTGACGACGAGACCGTCATGGCGGTCGGCGACCGCGGCCAGGGCGGTCGAAAACAGCGCCTCGTCGCTGGCATAGACCAGACCCGGCTGCAGCAGGTTGATCATGGCGCGCAGTTTTTCGTGATCCTGAGACATCAGCGAATAGGCCGGCGAGACGGTCGCCACCGGAACGCCGGCATGCATGGCCCCAAGTGCCAGAAGCGCATGGTCGATGGCGTTGTCCGACAGGATGGCGACCGGCCGCGCCGCCGAAAGGCCGCGCTTGAGAAGGAAGGCGGCGATCGCGCGCACCCTGGTCAGCGTTTCGCCGTAGGTGATGGTTCGCCAGGCGGCTGCCGGGTCGTCGCGCTCGGCGAGGAAGGTCCGTTCCGGGTCGTCCCGGGCCCAGCGGACCAGCCATGCGCCGACGCAGCGCGCCGGCTCGGGCAGCGCGACGGGGCTCGACAGGATCGTCGAGCCGTCGTCGCGCCGGGTCATGCACACCCGGGGTTCGGCAAACAGGGCAGACATCGGGCCGGAACTCCTCGCCGTGGCGACCATGACGAGGCCTATTCCATATATTTCCAAGCCCCGTTCTCGACCCTCACCAGCACGCGGCTGCGCTCGTCATGCCCGTAATGGTCGTCCGGCGAGGTGTTGAAGACGCCGTGCACGCCCGCGACCTCGTTCATGTTTTCCAGCGCGTCGCGCAGCGCGGCGCGGAACTCCTCGCTGCCCGGCGCGCTCCTTTCCAGGGCGACCGGCACGGTTGCCAGGATGATCTGGCCGGCATCGAACATATGGCCGCCGAAGGACGACAGCGAGCCTTCGCCATGCGCGGCCTCGTAGGCCTTGGTGTATTCGACGCCGAGCGCCTTCGAGGGATGGGAATCGGGCAACTGGGCGGCGACCACGACCGGGCCGACAGGCAGGATGCTGCCTTCGGCCGAGGCGCCGGCGACCCGGATGAAGTCGAGGCTGGCCGAGCCGTGGGTGTGGTAGATCTGGCCTTCATAGCCGCGCTCGGCCAGTGCCAGGTTGGGCAGGGCCGCCGGCGTGCCCGAGGCCACCACCAGCACCGCGTCGGGCCGGGCCGCCACCAGCTTCAGCACCTGGCCGGTCACGCTGGTGTCGTTGCGCGCGAAACGCTCGATCGGCTCCATCGTGATGCCGGTGCCTTCGAGCGCCTTGTTCATGACGTTCAGCCACAATTCGCCGTAGCCGTCGGCATAACCGATGAAGCCGAGCGTCTTGACCCCGTTCGCGGTCATGTGTTCCACCAGCGCGCCCGCCATCTGGCTAACCGGCTGCGGCGTACGGAACGCCCAGACCTCCGATTCCTCCGGCAGGCCGACGGGGGCAAGCGTGAGCACCGGCGTCTTGGTCTCGGCCGCAACGCCGGCGACCGCGATCGTCGTGGGCGTCGTCGACGAGCCAATCAGAAGGTCGGCCTTCTGCTCCTCGATGCATTTGCGCACGTTCTTGACCGCCGCCGTCGGATCGGTCGCGTCGTCGAAGGAGGTGTAGTTGATTGCCTCGCCGGCCACTTCCTTGGGCAGCATGGGGATGGTGTTGTTTTCCGGCACGCCGAGCGAGGCCGCCGGGCCGGTGGCCGAAACGGTGATGCAGACCGAGATGTCGGCAAGGGCCGGCGTCGCGGCGAAAAGGCCGCAAAGCCCGGCAAGCGCGAATTTCACTTTCATCGAAGACCTCCCTGTTGCTTTGAGCGCGTCCCGCCTCCTGCGGGGCGCTGCCCTATGGTCTAGGCCGGCGTCGAGGCCGAACCCGGCGCGCTATCCGTGGCATGAAGTCGGGCCCGGCGCACGCTGCAATGCACAAATACACTCGCCTGGAATGTTGCATTGCGAAAAGTTCCTATACGGTAGCGTATGTTATTTTCTGTTTATTTTCCAAACGTTGCCGTAAAGCATAAAACATGTCAATACGGTTGCGTATGGTCATTGCAATCATGGCCGAAAATGCCAATTGCCGTCGGTGCCTTCATGTCGATTACGTCCGATCGAAACGAGCCCAGTCTTCGCAGTTCCGCCGCCGGCGGCAACCGGCTGACGGAGCGCGAATGGATCGACGCGGCCTTCCGGCATATCGCCAAGGCGAATTTCGACGACATCCGGGTCGAGGAACTGGCGCGCGAGATCGGCGTCACCAAGGGCAGCTTTTACTGGCATTTCCGCAATCGCCAGCATCTGGTCGAGCGCGTGCTGGAACATTGGATGGACCGCGCCACCATTCAGGTGACGCGCTGGGCCCGCTCGGAGGAGGGCACCGGCAAGGAGCGGCTGGCGCGGCTGTTGTCGCTGCCGGCCAACACGCCGCCCGACAAGCACGGCGCCGACATCGAGCTTGCGGTGCGCTCCTGGGCGCGGCGCGAGAAGCTCGCCGCCGAAACGGTGCGCAAGGTCGACGAGATGCGGGCCGAATTTTTCCTCGAATTGATGGGCGCGCTCGGTTTTTCCGGTGGTGAGGCGCGCCGCCGCGCCGCGATTGCCCAATCCTTTATGTTGGGAGAAGCCTTGCTGAAGACGCATCCGGACCGGCAGGAGCGTCTTGCCGCCGTCGACATGTGTGTTGCGTTCCTCAGCGGCGCCGCTCGATAGGTCGCCAGGATCGCCGGTTTCGGGCCCCGAGCGGCGTTGCCGTATCGGCAGCGCGCCCTGCCGCCACATCTCCCGTTGACGCAGAGCCGGAAATCCGCGCTAAAGGGCGCGCACATGACAGCGGACCGAGCTGGAAAGAACAGGACAGGAACAGACTATGGCGGAACTGCATCGCAACCTCATCGACGGCGTTTGGGTGGACGGCGAAGGAGTGGCCAACATCAACCCGTCCGATACGAACGATGTCATCGGCCACTATGCGGGCGCCAACGGCGATCAGGCTGCCGGCGCCATCCACGCCGCGCGGGCAGCGTTCCCCGCCTGGTCGCGTTCCGGCCTGATGGAGCGTCATGCGATCCTGCGCAAGACGGCCGACGAGATTTTCGCCCGCAAGGACGAACTCGGCCGGCTGCTGGCCCGCGAGGAAGGGAAAACGCTTCCGGAGGGTGTCGGCGAAACGGTGCGCGCCGGTCAGGTTTTCGAGTTCTTCGCTGGCGAAGCGCTTAGACTGGCGGGCGAGACCGTGCCGTCGGTCCGGCCCGGCGTCGGGGTGGAGATCACCCGCGAGGCGGTCGGTGTCGTCGGCATCATCACGCCGTGGAATTTTCCGATTGCCATCCCAGCCTGGAAGATCGCGCCGGCGCTGTGCTACGGCAACACGGTCGTGTTCAAGCCGGCCGAACTGGTGCCGGGCTGCGCCTGGGCGATCGTCGACATTCTCCATCGCGCCGGCCTGCCCAAGGGCGTGCTCAATCTTGTCATGGGCAAGGGCTCCGTCGTCGGCCAGGCCATGCTCGACAGCCCCGACGTCGATGCCATCACCTTTACCGGTTCGGTGGCGACAGGCGCACGTGTGGCGGCCGCCTGCGCAAAACACATGCGCAAGGTGCAGCTCGAGATGGGCGGCAAGAACCCGCTGGTCGTGCTCGACGACGCCGATCTGGCGACCGCCGTCGACTGCGCCGTCAACGGTGCCTTCTTTTCCACCGGCCAGCGCTGCACCGCCTCCTCGCGGCTGGTGGTGACGCAAGGCATTCACGACCGCTTCGTCGAGGCCGCGACCGAAAAGCTGCGCGCGCTGGTGGTCGACAACGCGCTCAAAGAGGGCACGCAGATCGGCCCGGTGGTCGACGAGAATCAGTTGGCGCAGGACGAGAAGTACATCGCCATCGGTCGCGACGAGGGCGCCAAGCTCGCCTTCGGCGGCGAGCGCCTCAACCGCGAGACGCCGGGATTTTACCTGCAGCCGGCGCTGTTCACCGAGGCCAGCAACACCATGCGTATCTCGCGCGAGGAGATTTTCGGGCCGGTGGCCTCGGTCATTCGGGTGAAGGATTACGAGGAAGCGCTGTCGGTTGCCAACGATACGCCCTTTGGGCTTTCCGCAGGCATCTGTACCACCAGCCTGAAGCACGCCACGCATTTCAAGCGCAATGCAGAGGCCGGCATGGTGATGGTCAATCTGCCGACCGCCGGCGTCGATTTCCACGTGCCGTTCGGCGGACGCAAGGGCTCCAGCTACGGGCCGCGCGAGCAGGGCCGTTACGCGGCCGAGTTCTACACGACGGTGAAGACCGCCTACACGCTCGCCTGAGCCGGGCATGCCGGCGGGCGGGTCGATTGCCGTCGCGTCCGCGCGGCGGATGGCGGTCGCCGGCGGCGTGTCTTCAAACGGGCCGTAGGGGTTGAGTTCGCGCCGGGCGATGGATATGTCAGGCCAAACCTGTCAGGCTAGTGTCATATGGCGCCACGTATTGCAGTTCTTGGATGCGGTTACTGGGGGAGCAACCACATCCGGACTCTCAAGAAGCTCGGCGTCCTTCATGCCGTCTCGGACGCCAACGGCGCGCGTGCGGAAGGTTTTGCCAGCGAACAGGAATGTCTGGCCATCGCGCCGGACGAGCTCCACCGGCGCGATGATGTCGACGCGGTGGTTTTGGCGCTGCCGCCGCAATACCATGCCGAGTTCGCCGAACGGCTGGTCACGGCGGGCAAGGACGTACTGGTCGAAAAGCCGATCGCGCTGACCGTTGCCGACGCCGAGCGCACCGTCGCCGCGGCGCGCGCGCATGGCCGCGTCTTCATGGTCGGCCATGTGCTGCGCTTCCATCCCGCCTTCGAGACCCTGAAGGCGCTGATCGACAAGGGCGAGCTCGGCGAAGTCAGATATATCCACTCGCATCGGCTCGGCTTGGGCAAGTTCCACACCGAAAACGACGCGCTGTGGGATCTCGCCCCACACGATTTGTCGATGATCCTGGCCATTACCGGCACCGCGCCGCTGGAAGTGCGCGGAGAAGGGGCCGCGATCCTCGACAATCTGAGCGATT
Organism: Nitratireductor alexandrii; assembly: GCF_004000215.1. GTDB lineage: Bacteria > Pseudomonadota > Alphaproteobacteria > Rhizobiales > Rhizobiaceae > Mangrovimarina > Mangrovimarina alexandrii. The sequence goes on from NZ_RBVY01000001.1 coordinate 285,920, forward strand.
TTGCGCATCTGCACATGCTTTTTCCCGGTGGCGTGCGCGGCCATCTGTTCACCTCGCGTCTCAATCCCTACCGGGAAAGGCGGCTGACGGTCGTGGGCACCAAGGCGATGGCGGTGTTCGACGATGTCGAGCCCTGGGAGCGCAAGCTCGCCGTCTACCGCCATGCGGTGTGGCAGGATTCCGGCCAGTGGGCGTTCACGGCCAACGAGCCGTCTTATGTCGAGGTGCAGCAGGGCATGCCGCTGACCCGCGAACTGGAGCATTTCATCGACTGTCTCGACACGCGCGCCGAACCGCGCACGACCGGCGAGGAAGCGGTCACGGTTCTGAAAATACTGACCGCCGGAACGGTCATTCACGATTAGAGTGGGCGATCGCGCCGACGCGCTGCGCCGGCTGTTCACTCAGCCATGCGCCGACACGGTGCGCAGGCGCGCCAGGGCGGCTTCGGCCTCGTCCGCGCGGCGCGAGCGTTCGATGAAGCCGCCGCCATACACCCGCGCTTCATCGCCGGGGTCGGAATAAAGCACGCAGGCCTGTCCTGGCGCCACGCCGGTCTCGCCGTCGAGAAGCTCCACCACCGCCGCGCCGTCGCGCCAGTGCAGGACGGCCGGCCCCGGCGGTCGCGTCGAGCGCACGCGGGCGAAGACCTCCATGCCTTCGGCCGGCAGGGTCTCGGGCGCGCCGTCGCCCAGCCAGTTGAAATCGCGCAGCGTCACCTGGCGGGTTTCGAGCGCCTCGCGCGGTCCCACGATCACGCGTGCGCTCTGTGCGTCGAGCTCGACGACGTAAAGCGGCTCGCCGGCCGCGATCCCGATGCCGCGACGCTGCCCGATCGTGTAGTTGACGATGCCTTCATGACGGCCGAGCGTGCGCCCGTCGATATGGACGATGTCGCCTTGCGTGGCCGCTTCAGGCTTCAGCCGGGCGATGATGTCGGCGTAGCGGCCCTGCGGCACGAAGCAGATATCCTGGCTGTCCTGCTTGCCCGAAACGCTGAGCCCCATCTCCTCGGCCATCGCGCGCACCGCGTTCTTGGCCATGCCGCCGAGCGGAAAGCGCAGATAATCGACCTGCTCCTGGGTGGTGGCGAACAGGAAATAGCTCTGGTCGCGATCGGCATCGGCCGGGCGGTACAGTGCCCTGTGCGCACCGTTGGCGCGCGAGCGGATATAGTGTCCAGTGGCGAGCGCGTCGGCGCCGAGCTCGCGCGCGGTCGCCAGAAGGTCGGCGAACTTGACCGTCTGGTTGCAGGCCACGCAGGGAATAGGCGTTTCGCCGGACAGATAGCTGGCTGCGAAGGGAGCGATCACGGCCTCGCGGAAACGCTTTTCGTAATTGAGCACGTAATGCGGCACGTCGAGCGTTGCCGCCACGCGCCGCGCGTCCTCGATGTCCCGGCCGGCGCAGCACGACCCGGCCCGGTGCGCGGCCTCGCCATGATCGTAGAGTTGCAGCGTGATTCCGACGACGTCGTAGCCTTCGCGTTTCAACAGCCCGGCGACGACGGAGGAATCGACGCCGCCCGACATCGCCACGACGACGCGTGTATCTTGCGGGCGGCCCGGAAGGTCGAGACTGTTCATGATCGATACGGCTCGTCGTTCGAAGTCGCGGCGGTAATGCCAACACCCCTTAGATAGGTCAAGCGGACCGCTATCGCCAGTCGGCGGCGGGGTAGAGCGGACAATGCTGGTCGCGTCCGCCGAATGGGCCCAAAACGCTCAAGTTTTATCCAGTCTCGTTTCGCAACAGGGCGGTGTGGAACGTTTAGCGCTTTTTTAAAGCTGTGGGTCTAGTCTGGTGAGGATTAGTGTTTGAGTGAGTAGTTCAGAGAGTGCAATGACCGAGCTGGTTAGACCTCGCGTTAAGTACGTTATTGGGCCAGACGGCAGCCCGCTCACCATTGCCGACCTGCCGCCTTCGAACACGAGGCGCTGGGTGATCCGCCGCAAGGCGGAGGTCGTGGCGGCGGTTCGCGGTGGTCTGCTCAGCCTCGACGAGGCCTGTCAGCGCTACAAGCTGACCGTCGAGGAGTTCCTGTCCTGGCAGGCGTCGATCGACGAATACGGCCTGGCGGGCCTGCGTACCACGCGTATCCAGCAATATCGCCACTAGATTGTCCGGTTGCCGTCACCGGTGGCGCACAAGCGCCGCCGCCGTCGCCGTCAACACCACCGACGCGGCGAAAAACCAAAGGCCGGGCTGGGCTGCGGCTGCGGCCAGACCGCTGGTCTTGGCGGCGAAAATCACCAGGGCGACCAAAACCACATCCAGCATCGACCAATTGGACAGGGCTGCCAACCAGCGCGGCACTGACCGGTGCGCGCCGTCGCCGGCATAGGCGGCGACATGCAGCAATCCGAGCTTCAGCGTCGGCAAGGCGATCGAAAACAGCCCGACAAGCAGGGCCAGCAGCCAGTCGCCCGCGGTCCACAGGCCGAAGACCAGGCCGACGAGAGACGGCTCCTCGGTGAACACCAGCAGCCTGTCGACGCGCAGGAGCGGCAGGACGATCCCGAGCGCAAAGCACAAGGTCGCGGCAAAAAGCAGAACGGGCAGCAGATAACGCATCCCCGCCCTATAAGCCAGCAATGACGGCAGGGACAGCCGCGCCATGCGGTGAGACCGCACGCGGCGGGTCTGTTGAGCGTAGCATCGGGAAAAAACGTCCGCCCGCCGGGGAGCGGGAGGCGTGGCGGTTCTGGTGCCAGGATCAGCCGACGATGGCGCGGCGCAGTTCGTTTTCGGCCTCGCGTACGCGTGTGTCGCGCGTCTCGAGTTGTTCGGCCTTGGCGAGTTCGGCTTCCGCCTCGGCCAGCGCCGCCTCTGCATTGGCCTTTTGCTCGATCAGGTCGAGCCGCGAGTTGTTGAGGTTGTCCCGGCGCTGACGGGCCGCCTTGGCGAAGGTGGGATAGGCGAAATGCGACGTATCGGTGATGCCGGACTTCTTTTCCTCGTGCAGGATCTGGGCGTCCAATTCAGAGGCCATACGGTCGAAATCTGCGATCATCGCATCGATCTGAGCCAATTGCCGGCGGGCTTCACTGACCTTGAACTGTTTCAGTCGCACCAGGTTTCCACGTGATTTCATAACCCACACTCCACACTACGCTACTCACGATCGCGCGCATCGAACTCGTCGCGCGTCCCCCCGGTCGCGGCCGCCACCACAGATATCCTCAACTTTCTCTGTCGCGGTAACCATTCGTTTACGGGCACCGTTAATCATAGTGGGGAGGGCTTAAGGCCGGGTAAAGAAACCTGGTTCGCCGGAGACGAAACCGACAAGCTGAGTCGCCTGAGTCGCTTATGTCGGTTTTCTAAGCCAGAACATTAACGAGTGTGATCGAAGATTCATGTGTGGATTCAAGACGGTGACAAAACGTGCTCAACGTTTGGCCTGCGCTTGCCAGACTGAATCAGATTTTGTTAACCATTTGCTGGCAGCCTCCGATTCACGTAATGGCTGCTCCCGGGACGGTCGAGCCGCGACGGCGGTCGGGCGGCAGAGAAGGGGAATGAGATGCGCGTCCTTTTGATCGAAGATGATGGTGCCACGGCGCAGAGCATCGAGTTGATGCTCAAGTCGGAGAGCTTCAACGTCTACACCACCGATCTCGGTGAAGAAGGTGTCGACCTTGGCAAGCTCTACGACTACGACATCATCCTGCTCGACCTGAATCTTCCGGACATGTCCGGCTACGAGGTCTTGCGCACGCTGCGGCTTTCCAAGGTCAAGACGCCGATCCTCATCCTGTCGGGTCTCGCCGGCATCGAGGACAAGGTTCGCGGCCTCGGCTTCGGTGCCGACGATTATATGACCAAGCCGTTCCACAAGGACGAGTTGGTGGCACGCATCCACGCCATCGTGCGCCGCTCGAAGGGCCATGCCCAGTCCGTCATCACCACCGGCGACCTGATCGTCAATCTCGACGCCAAGACGGTGGAGGTCGGCGGCCAGCGCGTGCATCTGACCGGCAAGGAATATCAGATGCTGGAGCTTCTCTCCCTGCGCAAGGGCACGACGCTCACCAAGGAGATGTTCCTCAACCACCTTTACGGCGGCATGGACGAGCCGGAACTGAAGATCATCGACGTCTTCATCTGCAAATTGCGCAAGAAGCTCGACGCGGCCTCCGGCGGCCAGAACTTCATCGAGACGGTCTGGGGGCGTGGGTATGTGCTGCGCGAACCCGAGGAAGTACGCGCCAGCGCCTGACCGGGACGGGCCTCACGATCCGAGACGATGCCCGGCCATGCCGGGCATTTTTCGTTCCGTACCGGGTTTCAATTCGTTGCAGGTCTCAGAACGCGACCGGCCCTTTTACGGGAGCGGGACACAGGTCGAGCCGCATGCCCAAAGGTCGGAAATCCCGCCGACACGGTGCCAACGGCTGCGGACAGGCGGGCGCGGCCGGCCTACGCGGCTTCCTGCAATTCGCGAAACCGCTCGACGAGCTGCGCCCGGTTGAACGGCTTGAACATGTAGCCATTCGCCCCGGCGCGCTTGGCGCGCATGATGGTTCCGATATCGAATTCCAGGATCGAGATCAGGATGCGCACGTTCTTGCCAGCGGGCAGGGCCTTGACGTCGCGGATGAAGTCGCTGGAGGCCATGTCGGGCAGCACGCAGTCGACGATGATCGTGTCGGGCATTTGCGTGGCGCACATCGCCAGGGCGTCGGTGCCGTTGGAAGCCTCTACGACCACGGTGTCCTGGCTTCCCAAAATCCGATTGACGACTTTGCGGATAATGCTGGAGTCGTCGATGATCATGCAGCGCTTCATCGTCCCAATCCCTGATTGCGGCCCAAAATGCCGGCATGCCGGCTACCCCGACTGCATCCTAGAACGGGATCGTAAAGGAATTGGCCTAACCGGGACCTAAAATTTGAACCGTCGCCGGGATCGGGTTTGGCCTGGCCTGGCCGGTCAGGCGGCCGTCAGGGTCACGTCGTCGGCCGTGGCGCGGATCGAGATCGTCATGCCGGCCTCGCGCGCCAGCAGCAAGGTGTAGTAGGGCTGCACGGCATGGGCGTCGATCGGCTCCTCGGGTTTGGTTCCCGAGTGCATCTCAAGGAATTTCGGCGGCACGCGCACCATCGGCCCGCTCGCCTTGATGGTGAAGCGCGGGTTGGTTTCCAGCTCGGCCAGGTCGACCGCAAGGCGGCCGCCGCGCGGAATGGCGCCGGCTGCGACCATCAACAGGTTCAACAGCAGCTTGACCTTGTTCTTGGGCAGCAGCGCCCGCGCGCCGTTCCATTCGAGCTCGGGTTTTTCATTGGCGAAAAACGCCGCCGCTACCGAGGCCGCGTCGCCGGTGTCGATCTGCATGCCTGCCGATCCCGCCGCGCCGAAGGCGATGCGCGCATATTGCAGCCGTGCCGAGGCGGTTCGGGCGCTCTGGCGGATCAGCGCCATGGCATCTTCGTCTGCGCCGCCTTCGTCGAGGAGTTCCAGGCCGTTATTGATGGCGCCGACCGGCGAGATGATGTCGTGACAGACGCGGCTGCACAAAAGAGCTGCCAGGTCGGGAGCGGAAAGTGTGAACAGTTCGGACATTGACCGTTTCTCCTCGCGCATACGGAACGCCGTGGCTTGCCGCGCCGGTCCCGCCTGAAATAACGCCCGTGTCGGCAAGCGGATGCCCGGCGCGAATCACCGGTTCCATGCCGGTCCGTTTCGTTACACATGGTCGCGGCCGCTGCAACAAAGGCGGAGGCACGCCGGCGCTGGTTCCGGCCTTTGAAGCGCCATCTTCGTTCGCTTAGTTGCGGCTTGGAAAACGTTTGGTAACCAGGTTTCGTCAATTATGAGGCTCGCCGAACCGCGATGCTTCGGCCGTTCATGGCCCGGCGCGCCCGCCTGAGCGCCGCCGTCCGGCGCCAGTCGGCGCCAACCCTCGTTCACGCCGCTCCGCAAGGGAGACCGATTTGAGATTTTTGCAAAAGCCCCGGACGACGGTCCGGCAGATATTCGCCGCGGCATTCGTCGCCATGGCCGCGCTGGTGATGGCGCCGTCTCCGGCCGCTGTCGCGCAGGAGGGGTACACGGCCCAGGAAATCGTCGATTCGGGGCATCGTTTCTTCGGCGCGACCTCGGGCGGTCTTGCCGCGGTGATCGAGAAGATCTTTTCCGCCTATGGCACCCCCAATGGCTATATTCTGGGCGAGGAGGGTTCCGGTGCCCTTGTCGGCGGGCTGACCTATGGCGAAGGCAACCTCTACACCAAGAATGCTGGCGACCACCCGGTGTTCTGGCAGGGACCTTCGATTGGCTGGGATTTCGGCGGCCAGGGCTCGCGCACCATGATGCTGGTCTACGACCTGCAGACGATCGACGGTCTTTTCCGCCGTTTCGTCGGTGTGGCCGGCTCGGCCTATGTCGTTGCGGGCGTGGGGTTCAACGTGCTCAAGCATGGCGACATGCTGCTGATCCCTGTGCGCACCGGCGTCGGTGCCCGGCTCGGCGTCAATGTCGGCTATCTAAAGCTCACCCAGCGTCCGACCTGGAACCCGTTCTGATCTCTATCGGGCCGGCGGGCTGCGCTCGGCCTTAACGTTAAGGCAAAGTAAACGCGCATGCACTATGGATCGTGACGACGCCGTCGTGGCATCTTGCCTGCGTGCAATCGCGACTTGAAGCTTGGCAGGGCGGCCGGTCTTGATCGAATCCACACTGTTCTTCTCACTGGGTTTTTTGTGCGCGGCCTTTCTCGCGCTGATGATCGCGCCCGCGCTGTGGCGGCGCGCCGTCGCGCTGACCCGAAAACGGATCGAGGCGTCGGTGCCTTTGACGCTGGGCGAGATCGAGGCCGACAAGGATCGCATGCGCGCGGAGTTCGCCATGTCGACCCGGCGTCTGGAAATGAGCATTCAGACGTTCCGCGACAAGGCCGCCAACCAGATCATCGAAATCAACCGCAATCACGAGCAGCTCAAGAAACTGGCTGCCGAGCGCGCGGAGAAGAACGATGCGATCACCGCGCTGGAAAAGCAGGCCGGCGAGCTGCGCGACGAGTTGCGCCAGCGTGAGGACCGCCTGCAGCGCCTCGGCGAGCGGCTGGCGGAGACCGAGCGCGATATCGAGGACAAGGCGGTCGAGCTCGACAAGCTCGGACGCATGTATGACGAGGCCAGCCTGACCGCCAGCAACCGACAGATCGAACTGGTCGCGCGCGAAGCGGATTTCGAGCGCGTCTCCGGCGACGTCGGCACCCTGCGCGAGCAGCGGAAGGACGCCGAGCGGCGCCTGCGCGAGGCGGTCGCCGAAAGCAAGAGTTTGCAGGACAGCCTGCGGGCGGAGAAGAAGAAGAGCGGCGGGTTGGAAAAGAAGCTGGAGCGACTGACCACGACGTTGAGCGATCGCGAAGACAAGCTCGACCGGCGCGAGAAGGAACTCGCCCGGCTGCGCGGGCAGCTCAAGGGCTCGTCCAAGACGGAAAGCGATCTCAGTGCCGAGCTTGCCGAATCGGAAAAGAACCGGGTCCAACTCGAAGCCGAAATCGCCGATCTGACATTGCAGATGTCGACGCTGCTGTCGGGAGCGACCGGCGGCGATGTCGAGAAGGCGGTTGCCAGGGTCGACGAGCAGCGCGCCCGGCTCGAGGAACGCATGAAACTCGTCTTGCGCGAAAACCGCAAGCTCAAAACCGAATTGTCGACCCATGCGCGCGCCCGCTCCGACGATTGGGACGAGCAGCGTCGCGAAAACGCGCTGCTGCGCGAGCAGATCAACGATCTCGCCGCCGAAGTTGTCAAGCTGACCGAGATGCTCGATGGCCCCGACTCGCCGATCGGCGAGGAACTGGCCAAGGCCGGCGAAGGGACGCCGTCCAAGGGGGCGCCGGCGACCAGCCTCGCCGAGCGTGTACGCGCCCTGAAGGAAGCGGCCTCAGTCCGCTGAGCCCGCGCCGTGCCAGAGCCGGTGCAGGGCGATGGCGGAGGCGGCGGCCACGTTCAGGCTGTCGAAACTGTCCGACATCGGGATGCGCACCGTGCGCATCGAGCGCATGACCGGTTCCGGCAGTCCGGGACCCTCGCTGCCGAAAAACAGCGCCCGACGCCGGTTGGGCCGGTATGCGCCGATGGCCGTGCCGCCGGACGGTGACAAGGCCAGGCAGTCGAAGCCGTTTCCGGAAAGACGGTCGACTATCTCCTCCACGGCACCGGCCCGCACGAACGGCACCTTCAGCGCCGCGCCGACCGAGACCCGGATCGCCTTGCGGTAGAGCGGGTCGCCCGCGGTTTCGTCGAGAACGATCAGGTCGGCTTCGAAGGCGGCGGCGTTGCGGAAGATGGCGCCGATATTGTCGTGATTGGCAAGCCCGGCCAACACGACCACCAGCGCGTTGTCTCCGAGCGCGCCGAGTGCCGTATCTAGGTCGCGCGCCGGGCCCCGGCGGCCGAGCCCCAGAATGCCACGATGGACGTGGAAGCCCGCCACCGCGTCGAGCACGGCGGCCGGACAGACATAGGCCGGCACGCCGTCGGGCGCGGCCTCGATCAGCCCGGCGACACCGGCGAGCCGGTTTTCCAGCAAGAGCAGCGATTCGGTCTCGAACCGGCTTTGGCGCAACAGGACGTTGAGCACCACCTTGCCTTCGGCGATGAAACGGCCCTGCCGGCCGACCAAATCGCGTTCGCGGATGTCGCGATAGGCGGCGAGCCGGGGATCGGCCGGATCGTCGACGGGAATGATCTGGGCTGGCATGCGGGGAGATCCGGAATCGGTAGCAAAATCCGATCATCGGCCAAATCGGCAAAACTGTGAACCGGGCCCGTCGCGCCGGAGTGCCTATGCTGGGGCGCCTAAGCCGGGGCATTTGAGCCGGTCAGCGCTGCTCGGAAACCGCGCTCTCGTCTTCGTCTGCGAAAATGTCGTCGAGGGCCTTGAACAACCTTCTAACGTCGTCGGACCCGCAGGAATAGTAGATGGTCTGCTTGTCGCGGCGCGTGTGCACTAGACCGAGATTGCGCAGGCGCGCCAGATGCTGCGAGAGCGCGGACTGGCTGAGCCCGACCTTTGAGGCGATCACCCCGACCGGCAATTCGCGCCCGAGGATTTCGCACATGATCTGTATTCGCTTGCTGTTTGCGAAAGCGGTTAGGAATTCTGCTGCGGTGTCGGCATGAGCCAAGAGTTGTACTGGTGCCAATGTCCGCCTCCTGCGAGGGGATTGATCTGATCGTTGTTTCAGGAAGCCAGGATCGGAAAACGATCCAACCGGGTGCCCCATACCCAGCCGTTACCCCCTGTATCAATGAAGTTAGTCCAGATTCGTAGCGGACGAAAGCGCAGGTGCGTCAAATAATGCCGCTTGGCCTCACGAAGTCGTGGATGCGTCGTGGTTACGCGCCGTTTTTGCCATGTCGACAAGCACGCCGCGCAAATCGGCGGCGTCCGCCAGCGGGCTGGCGAAGAAAATCCGCCGGCTCTCGTCGCCGGCGGCGATATCCAGCCCTTCGGCATCGATGCCGGTCAAAAGCCAGGCGCGCCGGTCCTTGACGCCGGCGAAATGGCGGGCATAGGCCGCGACCGCGTCGCCGTGGTCGGCGTTCATGTGGTCGATCGCGCCCTGTTCGGTATCGGCGAGGGCCGCATTGGCGGAATGGTCGGCGACGAGGTCGGCCCGCGCCAGGACATAGGCCCTGGCAAAACCGCCATTCAGGCTGGCGCCCTGGGGGGCAAGCCTGAAAAAGGAAAAATCGCCGAAATCGGCATAAAGCTTCGCTTTCGGATGCCGGTTGAGGTAGCGGCGGCGGGCGCGCGTGCCCTCTGGGGCGTTGCGGTCGAGCTTTTCGGCGCGACAGCTAAGCGTGATGCGCGGATGGGCGAGCGGGTCGCCCTTGCCTGGCTCGCCGAGCAGCAACGAGCAGCGCGGATCGGCCATCAGCCCGGCGGTATGGCCGGACAAGGCCGAGACCAGGATCAGCGGCGTACCGTCAAGATCGGTCGCCGTCGCCACCCGGCTGGCCGAGGGCGCTCCGGTCTTTGGGTCGAGCACGGCCAGCGCGCCGAAGCGGGCCGTGCGGATCAGCGTGCTGGCGAGCCGGATCGATGCGGCATCGGTTTCACGGATCGGATCGAATTTCTTCTCGGTCATTTTTGTCCCGCGAAGCGGTCGCATTGTTGCTGCCGTTCATGCATCGAGAATGCCCGCGTCGACAAGAGGGGCGGCTCTGGCCGCCTCGATGCCGAAATCGCCCAAAATAGCGGCGGCAGGCCGTTTGGCCACCGGCCCGCGCGGCGCGGACGGGGTTTCGGAGAAGCGGGGAGCGGGGCCGGGCCGAGTCAGGCCGCCGGTCTTGATATGGGTCGCCCGCGCCCGGTTGTGCGGATGCGTCGGCGCTTCGGCAAGCGACAGCACCGGCGCCACGCAGGCGTCGCTGTCTTCGAACAGGGCCGCCCAGTGGTCGCGGGATTTGGATTTCAGCCTGGCGGCGATCGCGGCGCGCATCTCGTCCCAGCGCGCGGTGTCGTACTGCGCCTTGGCCAGGCCCTCCGCGAGCGGCAGCAGGCGCGCGAATTCGGCGAAGAATTGCGGCTCCAGACAGGCGACGGCGACATGTTTGTCATCGGCCGTCTCGTAGGTGTCGTAGAACGGGCAGCCGGAATCGAGCAGATTGGCGCCGCGTCTGGCCTGCCAGATGCCGGCCGCCATGAAGGCGAAGAACGGTGCCGCGAGCATGGAGGCGCCGTCGATCATCGCCGCGTCCACAACCTGGCCTTTGCCGGTGCGCCCCCGCGCCACCAAGGCGGCCAGCACGCCCGCGATCAGAAACATCGTCCCGCCGCCATAGTCGGCGACGAGGTTGAGGGGAGGCAGCGGCTTGCCGTTTCTGGGACCGATCGCGTGCAGGACGCCGGACAGGGCCAGATAGGTCAGGTCGTGCCCGGCCCGTCCGGCGAGCGGCCCGTCCTGACCGAAACCGGTCATGCGCCCATAGACGAGCCCGGCATTGTCGGCGCACAGCACGTCCGGCCCCAACCCCAGCCGTTCCATGACGCCGGGTCGGTAGCCTTCGATGACGATGTCGGCGCCGGCGGCGAGGCGGCGCACCAGTGCCACGCCCTCGGCGTGTTTGAGATCGATCTTGAGCGTGTCGCGGCCGTGGCGGTCGAGATCGAAGGCCTCCGGGATGCTCAGGAACGGGCGCCCGGCGCGCAGACGCTCGACGCGCAGGACCTGCGCCCCCATTTCGGCGAGCAGGAGGCCGGCGAGCGGTACCGGGCCGATCCCCGCCATCTCGACGACCTTGAGGCCGGCGAGCGGTCCGGTGCGCTGCGTGACCTCCATCGCCCGCCGCTCCGGTTCAGCGGGGCGCCATGCGGATCGCGCCGTCGAGGCGGATGGTCTCGCCGTTGAGCATCTGGTTGTCCACGATGTGGCAGGCGAGCGCGGCATATTCCGAAGGCTCGCCCAGGCGCGGCGGGAAGGGCACCTGCTGACCGAGCGATTGCTGCGCCTCTTCCGGCAGGCCCGCCATCATCGGGGTGCGGAAAATGCCTGGCGCGATCGTGCACACCCTGATGCCGGCGCGCGACAGGTCGCGCGCAACCGGCAGGGTCAGGCCGACCACGCCGCCCTTGGAGGAGGAGTAGGCTACCTGGCCGACCTGCCCGTCGAACGCCGCCACGGACGCGGTGTTGATGATCACGCCGCGCTCGCCGCCGTCGAGCGGCTCCAGCTTCTCGCAGCGCACGGCGAAAAGCCGGATCATATTGAACGTGCCGATCAGATTGACTTCGATCACCTTGCGATAGGCGTCGAGCGAATGCGCGCCCTCCTTGCCGGTGGTCTTCATGGCAATCGCGATGCCGGCGCAATTGACCAGGATGCGCGGCCCGCCCAGCGTGTCGGCCACCTCCGCGATCGCGGCTTCTCCGCTCTCGGCGCTGGAAACGTCGCAGCGCACCGCGATGCCGCCGAGTTCGTCGGCGACTTTTTGCGCGCGCTCCATGCCGACGTCGAGAATGGCGATCTTGGCGCCCTTGGCGGCGAGCGCCCTTGCCGTCGCCTCGCCCAGTCCCGAGCCGCCGCCTGTGACGATCGCAATCTCGCCCGATGGGTTCATGGTGAGTTTCCTCCAATAATGTTATGAAATAGAACCATCCAGTCTCATCGTAGCGCCGGCCGAGGCGGCTGCGCAAGCCGGGCGGCGACAGTGCGGTCGATTGCGGTGACGATCAAGCGGAAAAAGCGGATCGGGCGGGGCGGTTCCGACGAAATCTATGAAGCCCGTCATCGCGCGGCCCTGGCGCCAAACGGCGCGACGCGCCGAGACTTTATCGTCCGTGCGCGCCGCGCTCCCCTCGGATGATCGGGCTTCCGTCAGCCCGGCGACATGCCGCGCAGCCGCTCATTGCGGCGCCGGATCATTTCCAGCGTGCTCAAGAGCAGGATCGACAGCGCCACCAGCAGGCTCGCGAGCGCCAGGATCGTCGGGCTGATTTCCTCGCGCAGGCCGGAGAACATCCGCACCGTCATCGGCGTCTGTTCCGGGCCGGCCATGAAGTTGACGATGACGACTTCGTCGAGCGAGGTGACAAAGGCAAACAGCGCGCCGGAGATCACGCCGGGCAAAAGCAGCGGCAGGATCACCTTGAAGAAGGTGCGCGTCTGGTTGGCACCGAGGCTTTGCGAGGCGCGGATCAGCGTCTCGTTGAAGCCGGCGAGCGAGGCCGTCACGGTCAGCACCACGAACGGCGTGCCGAGCACGACATGGCTGAGGATGATGCCGGGGAAGGTCTGTGACAGGCCGGCGCGGGCGAAAAAGCTGAACAAGGCGGCGGCCGTGATGATCAACGGCACGATCATCGGCGAGATCAGCACGGCGGTGATCAAGCCGCGTGCCGGCATGCTGGGCCGGTTCAGCCCGAGCGCTGCCAGCGTGCCGAGCGCGGTCGCCAGGATCGTCGAGGCGATCGAGATGATGAAGGAATTGCGGATCGAACTCATCCATTCCGTCGAACCGAACAGATTGTTGAACCAGCGCAGGGAATAGCCGTCCGGATTAAAGGTCAGCATCTCGCGCGTGAAGGTGAAATAGGGTTCGGCGTTGAAGGCGAGCGGAATGATGACGATGATCGGCGCGATCAGGAAAAAGAAGATCAGCCCGCAGATAATATTGAAGGCGTAGTGCCAGATGCGCTCGACCGGCGTTGCGTATGACGGCAGGGCCATGGGTGCCTCCTATCCGAACTTCAACCGGTCGACGCCGACCAGCTTGTTGAACACCCAGTACACGATCAGCACCGCGACCAGCAGGATGGTGGCCAGCGCGGCCGCCAGCTTGAGCTGGGCGCTCGATCCCTGCATGTTCTGCGCGATCAGGTTGGAGATGAAGATGCCGCTGTCGCCGCCTACCAGGGCCGGCGTGATATAGTAGCCGATCGCCAGGATGAACACGAGAATGCAGCCGGCCGCCAGGCCCGGAATGGTGAGCGGGAAATAGACCCGCCACCAGGCGCGGAACGGATGCGCACCGAGCGATTTCGCCGCCCTGAGGTAGCTCGGCGGGATGGTCTTCATCACCGAATAGAGCGGCAGCACCATGAAGGGCAGGAGGATATGCGTCATGGCCACGATCGTGCCGGTTCGGTTGTAGATCATGCGCAGCCGGCCGTCGTCGCCGATAATGCCGACCGCCACCAGCAGCTCATTGATGACGCCCTGCTGCTGCAACAGCACGATCCATGCCGAGGTGCGCACCAGCAGCGAGGTCCAGAACGGCAGCAGCACCAGGATCAAAAGCAGATTGGCGATCCGCGCCGGCTGCGTCGCCAGCATGTAGGAGATCGGATAGGCCAGCACCACGCAGATCAGCGTGATCAGGATGCTCATCCAGGCGGTGCGGAAAAACAGCCCCTTATAGACCTGGTAGACTTCTGGACGCGGCGCGATCTCGCCCTGGGAATTGTATTCGTAGTCGACGGCCAGCAGATAGTAGGTCGGCGTCAAAAGGCGCGATTCGCGCTTCAGGATGCGCCACAGTTCCGGATTGGCCCAGTCGGCGTCGGCGTCGAGGAATTTTTCGCGATAGGGCGCCGACCATTCGTCAACCTGGCGGGCGGTGCGCATCACGGTGCTGCGCGCGCCCGGGATTTCGCGGTTGATACGCGCGGCGGCGCGGCCGATCGTGCGGTTCTCGATGCCGACGATCATGTCGGCGGCCATGGCCTGGAACACGGGTTCCGGCGGCACGTCCTGACCGTCCCATTGCTGAAGCGCGGCCGCGGTCTGCGGCAGGTAACCCCGGATCTCGGGATTGTAGACCGAGCGCCAGATCATCGCCAGGATCGGCACGACGAACACGATCAAGAGAAAGATCAGCAACGGCGCCACCAGCGCGAAGGCCCGGCGCCTTTCGGCCTTTTGAGAGCGGCGCAGCGCCTGCTTCAAAGGTGTGCCGTCGGCTGCGAGGATCGGCTCGCGGGAAGTCTTTCGTGACGATGCCATGGGTCCGTCCGGTCGGGTTCGGGATGCGGCGGCGAAGCGGGCGGGGCGCGCTGGCGCCCCGCCGCCGTTTTGGGGTCAGCCGGCGACCCAGGCGTTGAAACGCTCTTCAAGCGCGTCGCCGTAATCGGCCCAGAACTGGACATCGAACGGGATCGCGGTCTCGAGATTCGTCGGATTGGTCGGCATGTGCGGCTTCATGTCGATATCCGTACCCTCGAGCATACCCACCAGCGGCGCGGAAGATTTGCGCGCCGGACCGTAGGAGATGTACTTGGCCTGGTCGGCGAGGCGCTGGGTGTCGGTCGCGAACGCCAGATAGTCCTTGATCGTGTCGAGATTACCGGTATCGACCGGCACCACCCAGCCGTCGGTTTCGAACATCTGGTGGTCCCACATGATCTCGAACGGCTGGTCCTCGTTGACCTGCGCGTTGAAGATGCGGCCATTATAGGCGGTGGCGATCACCGCTTCCTTGTCGGCCAGCATTTGCGGCGGCTGCGCGCCTTCCGACCACCAGATCACGTTGTCCTTGATCTCGTCGAGCTTGGCGAAGGCCCGGTCCTGGCCCTCCTTGGTGGCGAGCACCTCGTAAACCTTGTCGGTCTCCACCCCGTCGGCGAGCAGCGCCCATTCGAGGTTCTTCTGCGGAATCTGCTGCAGCGCCCGGGTGCCGGGGAATTTTTCCACGTCCCACACATCCTCGACCGTCTGCGGGCCGCCGTCGGGGAACGCCTCGGTATTGTAGGCGAACATGGTGGCGTAGAGGATCTGCGGGATGAAGCACGGGCCGAGCGTGCCTTCGATGAAGTCTTCGGAGGCTGGCGTGCCGTCCGGTGCGGCCTTGAGCCACTCGTCGTGCGGCACTTCCATCACCAGACCCTCGTCGCAGGCGCGCTGGGCGTCGGCCTGCAGCATGTCGACCACGTCCCAGGTCACGTTGCCGGCCTCGACCTGGGCGCGAATGCCGGCGAGCGCGTTGGCCGATTTGTCCTCATTGAGGATCTCCACGCCGGTCTTTTCGGTATAGGGCTTGTGGTAGGCCTCGATCTGGGATTTCGAATAGGCACCGCCCCACGAGACGATCGTCAGTTGTTTGTCCTGCGCAATCGCGCCGCCAAGCGCGATCGCCGCGGCCGTGCCGGTTAAGATCAGAACCCGTTTCATACTGACACCTTCCTTTGATTTTTTTCTGCTTTGACTTCGGGATGAAAGACACATCGAGTTTGTGTCCGACGCTGGTTTTTCTTTCTCTCAAGGTCCGCCGGATGACCTGTTCGGACCGCGCCCGCGCCGGGCACTCAGTCGCCGTGGTCGAGGGCCCGGCAATCCTCGGTCGCCCACCCGACCCGCACGCTTTCGCCGGCCTTGAAGCGGCGCGCGCCGAGCCGGTTGCGTGTCTTGACCACGAAGGCGCTGTTGCCGGCGACCGTCATGCGGGTGCGGATATGGTCGCCGAGATAGATCACCTCTTCGACGCGTCCCGTCACCGTGTGATCCGTGACGCTTTCGTCGGGATCGATCTCGACACGCTCGGGCCGGATGGAAAGCTGGGTGCGCTCGCCGGGGCCGGCATTGATTGCTAGCGCCATGACCTCCTCGCCGTCGTTCAGAAGAACCCGCGCGATGCCGTCATTGATCGATCGTATCTTGCCGACAAGCGTGTTGTTCTCGCCGATGAACTGGGCGACGAAGCTGTTTTCCGGCTTTTCGTAGAGCACCTCGGGCGAGGCGAGTTGCTGGATGACGCCGTCATTGAAGACGGCGACCCGGTCCGACATCGTCAGTGCTTCGCTCTGGTCGTGGGTGACGTAGATCACGCTGACGCCGAGCGATTCGTGCAGGTGCTTGATTTCGAACTGCATGTGTTCGCGCAGTTGTTTGTCGAGCGCGCCGAGCGGCTCGTCCATCAGGACCAGTTCCGGTTCGAACACCAGTGCGCGGGCGAGCGCCACGCGTTGCTGCTGGCCGCCGGACAGCTGAGCCGGTCGGCGGCCGTGAAAGCCGCCTTCGCCCATTTGCACCATGTCGAGCGCGCGCTGAACCTTCTTCTCGCGTTCGGCCTTGTCGAAACCGCGCACCTCGAGCGGAAAAGAGAGGTTTTCGGCGATCGTGAGATGGGGAAACAGCGCGTAGTTTTGAAAAACCATCCCGATGCCACGCTTGTGCGGCGGGACGCTGTTGATGGGCTGGCCGTCGAGATAGATTTCGCCGTGCGTGGCCGGTTCGAAGCCGGCGACCATCATCAGGCAGGTGGTCTTTCCGGACCCGGACGGTCCGAGCATGGTCATGAATTCTCCCCGCTCGAGGCGGAGATTGAGGTTTTTTACGACAAGTGTCTCGCCGTCATAGGATTTCTGCACTTCTTCGAAGAGAACCATCGGCTGGTCAGCGGGCGCGCTTTGGCGCTGTGACCTCGATGACGACTCGGCTTCCCGCTCCTCGTCGACAAGCTCATTCAATGTTTTCTCCCTCTGGTTATCTTTTTTTATGACCCTAGAGGAATATAGCCGCGTGATCAAATCCCTTGTTTCACATGTGCGATAGCATATTAGCCATCTTGAAAGTAATTAGCTTTATTTTTGATTATAAAGTTTTTTGGAAATGTTTTAAAAGAATAGAAAGTAATTATATTGCTATTCTTGGTTGCGAAAAAAATATCAAAATATGGGCGCGTTCCTGAAAATTCCAAAAAAATATACATGATGATTAGCCGGTTCACAGACCCGCTGCCATGTCGTCGGCCGCCGACGGGCCTCTCGCCCGCAGAGGGAAAACCATGCGCCTCCGGTCGTCGTGCGATGCCGGTTCGCGATGGTAGGCCCGATCCTGGCGAGCGGCCTCAGCGGCGCAGCACGGCACCGAGCACGTCGCGGATACCGATGGCGCCGATGAAGCGCGACTGTTCGTCGAACACGGCGACCGGTGCGGTCTGCGACTGGTGCATGGCGTGCATGACCGCCTTCAACGTCGTGCCCGGCTTGGCCCAGTAGACCTGGTGAGAATCTTCCGGCAGCGTTTCGAGCGGGTCGCACGCCGCCCAGATTGCGGGCTTTCCGTTGCGCTCGGCGCCGATGACCAGCATGTTTTCGTCAAGTCGGAAGCGGGTCGTCTGCCGGCGGTCGAGCCAGACCCAGCCGTCGCTGCCGATATCCAGGTCGCGCCGGTCGCGCATGACGTTCCACGCCGTCAGCACCGAAAGCGGATTCACGTTGGAAATGAAGTCGCGCACATAGTCGTTGGCCGGTTCCAGCACGATCTCCTCCGGCGAACCCGACTGTACGATGCGTCCGCCTTCCATGATGGTGATGCGGTTGCCGATCTTCAGCGCCTCTTCCAGGTCGTGGCTGACGAAGATGATCGTCTTTTTCAGATCGCTCTGGAGCTGCAGCAATTCGTCCTGGAGTTTTGTCCGGATCAAGGGGTCGAGCGCGGAAAACGGCTCGTCCATCAAAAGGATCGGCGCCTCGGTGGCGAAGGCGCGGGCCAGCCCGACGCGCTGCTGCATGCCGCCCGACAGCTCATGCGCATACTTGTCCGCCCACTGGTCGAGGCGGACGAGTTCGAGCTGGCGCGCGACCCGCTCGCGCCGTTCCTTTTCCGGCACGCCGGCAAGTTCCAGGCCGAAGCCGACATTTTCGGCCACCGTGCGCCAGGGCAGCAGGGCGAATTGCTGGAAAACCATCGCCACGCATTCGCGGCGGATCTTGCGCAACTCGGCCTCCGAACAGGACACCACATCGGCCTGCCAGTCCTCGGCGTGCACGATCACTTCGCCCCGTGTGACCGCGTTCAGGCGGTTTACCGCCCGCAGCAGGGTCGATTTGCCCGAGCCCGACAGACCCATAAGCACCGAGATCTCGCCTTCCTCGACGGTCAGGCTGCAGCCCGCGCAGCCGAGCACGCTGCCCGTTTTGTCGAGGATCTCGGCCCTGTCGGCGCCCTTGTCGAGCAGGGCGAGCGCAGCCGCCTGCTGCTCGCCGAAAATGATGTCGACGTCGCGAAATTCGACCGCCGTGCTCATGTGTCGTCTCCCCGGCCGATCCGCGACATCCGGTCGAGGATGATCGCCACGATGACGATCGCCAGACCCGCTTCCAGGCCGAGCGGAATGTTGACAGAGTTCAGCGCCCGCACGACCGGTTTGCCGAGGCCGTTGGCGCCGATCAGCGCCGCGATCACCACCATCGACAGGCACAGCATGATGCATTGGGTCAACCCCGCCATGATGGTCGGCAGCGCGGCGGGCAGTTCGACCTTCCACAAGAGCTGGCGCTTGGTCGCGCCGAAGGCTTCGCCGGCTTCCAGCATCGGCTTGGGCACCGAGGTGATGCCGAGATAGGTCAGCCGGATCGGTGCCGGCGAGGCGAAGATGACGGTCACGATCAGGCCCGGTGCGATGCCGAGGCCGAACAGGATCAGCACCGGGATCAGGTAGACGAAAGTCGGCAGGGTCTGCATCAGGTCGAGCAGCGGCTGCAGGAAGCGGTAGACGCTTTCCTTGTGCGCGGCCCAGATGCCGATCGGCACACCGATCGCCATCGAAACGGCGGCGGCGGCGACGACCAGCACCAGGGTCTCGACGGTTTCCTTCCACAAATCCTGGTTGACGATGAACAACAGCCCCAGCGCGACGGCCAGGGCGAGTTTCCACGAGCGTTGCAGATACCAGGCAAGCGCGGCGATCGCGGCGACCAGCACCACCGGCGGGGCCAGAAGCAGCAGGTCGACGAGGCCGTCGAGGACGAGCTTGAGCCCGTCGGCGATCGAATCGAAGAACCACTCGAAATTGGTGGTCAGAAAATCGAAAAACTGCTTGCCCCAGCGCCCGATCGGTATCTTGACGCTGGCGATCCAGTCCGAAATCGGATCCATGTCTTAGCCCCCACCGGATGCGCCGCCGACCGGCGCATCCATGCTCATCTTGCATCGCCACGCCCGGCAGTCGCCGCAACGCGCTCGAATGGCTGCGCCCGTGCGTCCGCCGGCGGCACCCAGCGCCGGCGCGCCACGAGCCGGTTCTGTCGCGGCGGCGCCCCCGCGGCCGCGATCGGCGATCACATGCCCAGCGCCGATTTGACCGCAGCCATGCCGTCGCCGCCGTCAAGCGTGGTCACGCCGTCCAGCCACGGCGCGATCGCGTCGGGATTGGCTTTCAGCCACGCCGTCGCCGCGGCCTTCGGCTCGGCGCCGTCATCGAGAATCGCGCCCATTATCTCGTTTTCCATTTTCAGCGAAAAGACGAGGTTTTCGAGCAGCTTGCCGATATTCGGGCATTCCGTGGTGTAGCCGGCGCGCACATTGGTGTGCACGGTGGCGCCGCCGTAATTGGGGCCGAACACGTCATCGCCGCCGGCAAGGTAAGCCATCTCGATATTGGCATTCATCGGATGCGGTTCCCACCCCAGGAAGACCACATCCTCCTTATTGCCGACCGCCTTGGAGACCGCCGACAGCATGCCGGCTTCCGAGCTTTCCACCAGTTCGAAGCCCGACAGGCCGAACGTGTCGTTCTCGATCATGTCGAGGATCAGGCGATTGCCGTCATTGCCGGCCTCGATACCGTAGATCTGGCCGTCGAGCTTGTCCTTGAACGTGGCGATGTCGCTGAAATTCTGCAGGCCGGCGTCGAACGTGTATTTGGGCACCGCAAGCGTGTACTTCGCGCCTTCGAGATTGGTGGTGACCGTTTCCACCGTGCCGTCGTCGAGATAAGGACGGATATCGGCTTCCATCGTCGGCATCCAGTTGCCGAGGAAGATGTCGATGTCGTTCGACGCCAGCGATCTGTAGGTGACGGGAACCGATAGGATTTCCACGCTGGGCTGGTAGCCGAGCGCCTCGGTGATGACGGAGGCCGCCGCCGTCGTTGCGGTGATGTCGGTCCAGCCGACATCGGAGAAGCGCACTTCCTTGCAGCTTTCGGGGTCGGCGGCCTGGGCGTGAGCCGACAGCGCGGCGCTCAGGCCGAGCGCGATGGCGAAGGTCTTGGTGCGGTGCATGAATTTTCTCCCGTTGAGACGCCTTGTCGGAGCGCGACGGCATTGGTCCGCACTCCTTTTGTTGGGTATGCGAACCAAACACCATTTTGCGGTCGATTCAAGCGTCGTGCCGGCCGTTCTGCCGCGGCCGCGTGTGCGGGAGGCGAAAAATATGCATGATTTGCGTGGATGACCGTGGCTTTTGTAGCTGCTTCGTCGCCCGGCATCTCCCCGCCGGCGGCGGACTGCGCTTATAGGGACATATGGCCAAGCTTTATTTTCATTACGCCACGATGAATGCCGGCAAGTCGACTATGCTTCTGCAGGCGTCCTACAATTACCGTGAACGCGGCATGACGACGATGGAGTTCATCGCCGCCTTCGACGACCGCGCCGGCCAGGGCCGCATCGGCTCGCGTATCGGCCTGGCGGCAGGGGCGGAGACGTTCAGGCAGGACGACGATCTCTACCGGCGCGTCGCCGAGCACCACGCGCATACCGTCGTGCATTGCGTCTTCGTCGACGAGGCCCAGTTCCTGTCGCACGAGCAGGTCTGGCAACTCGCCCGGGTCGTCGACCGGCTCGACATTCCGGTGATGTGCTATGGGTTGCGCGTCGACTTCCAGGGCAATCTGTTTCCCGGTTCGCACGCGCTGTTGGCGATCGCCGACGAGTTGCGCGAGGTGCGTACGATCTGCCGGTGCGGACGCAAGGCAACGATGGTCGTCAGGCTTGGACCCGACGGCAAGGTGAGCCGGCAGGGCGAGCAGGTGGTGATCGGCGGCGACGACAAATATGTCTCCTTGTGCCGGCGCCATTGGGAAGAGGAAATGGGCCGTTGGCCGGCCGAGGATATGGTCGGCTTCGCGCGCGGCTGACGGGTCGAAGCGCCGGGCGGGCTTGAAAACGCCGGGTCGTCGTTGACGGCAAGCGGACTTTCAATCGCAACATTCGGCTCATATATTCAACCACCGCCGCGCGACCGCCGGCATCGATCAGCGAAGTGGAGAAACTGGATGGCGACCCTGCAAAATTTCGATGCCGAAATCGCCAGGACCCGGAAAACGGTCGAGGACATGCGCTCCAAGATCGAGCAGTCGGGGATCGTGCTGGATCAGATCGCGCAGGCCGACAAGAAGATCGGCGAAGTCGATTTCGACATCGAAAACGCCCGTATCGCCGACGTGCTCAAGCAGCAGAAGACGATGGAGGCGAATATCGCCGACCTGATCATCGGGCTCGAAGACGCCACCAATGTGTTCGGCGCCGAATTCGAGAGCATGAAAAGCTATACCGGCTGGGAGACCTTTGTCGGGTTCTTCTCCAAGCAGCGCCAGCAGCGCATGCGCACCGAGCGCGTCCGCAACATGTCGCTGGCCGGAAACCTGCAGGAATTGCTCGGAAAGTCGGACACGATCGTCGGCATCCTGACCGACCAGAAACAGGTGCTGGACGAGCGCTACAAGACCTCCGAGGCGAGCCTGGCGGAAGTGATCGAGCGCCGCAAGACGACCATGGACACGCTGACGACGACGCAAAAGCGCATCGAGGAACTGAATCCGATGCTGCTCGACATCGAAAACCGCATCGCCGCCTCCACCAGCCAGGCCGACCGCACCGAACTCGAAGGCGAGCGCTCGAAGCTGGCCACCGAATATAACGAGATGCAGGCCAAGGAGCAGGAATTGCTGGCCGAAAGCCAGACGCTCGAGCGCTACACCTCGATGTTCCAGACCTTCGTCGATTCGCTCAACAATCAGATCGCCGCCCAGAACACGCTGATCAACAAGCTGACCATCGACACCGAACAGCGCATCGTCTTGTACAAGGCGCTCGAGGACTCCTTGAAGACGGCGGCCCAACAGGACGTCGCCCACCGCATCAACACGTTGGGCAGCCAGGTCGACAACACCGCCGAGGAGACGATGGCGGGCATCGGCGCGGCCGCGCAGCGCCATATCGGCGACCTGCTCGAACTGCACGAGAAGAACATGGTCACGACCGCCGACATCCAGCGTCGCAAGAAGCTCGCCGACGATGCCTTCGCCCGCCGCTTCGACGAGGTGATGAAAAAGCACAATGCGGCCGACTACGTGAAACAGTAGTCGAAACGTCCGCGCATGACCGATACCAGCACAGCCGCGAACCGCTATTTCGACGCCATTTCGGCTGCCCTGAAGGGGCTCGATATCTTTTTGCGGCACGACAATTCGCCGCTTTACGGCCACGGCCTGGTGGCGCAGGTCGTGTCGGAATATATCGCCCGGCTGGAAAATTCGTTTGCGTGCTGGAAGAACCGGCTTGGCTTCACCCAGTCGTTCCGCATCTCGCGGGCCGAAAGCGGCTTCCCGGTGTTCCAGAACGTCATGGAACTGGAGAAAGACCGCCGCACCGCTGATCAAAAGCTGGCTGCGATCCCCAAGCCGGACGAGCTGCGCGCGGAGATGGTCGACTTCATCCTGCGCCGCAAGGCGTTTCCGAGCGATCTGCAGCGCTCAATGGCCGAGCGGCTTTATCTGCAGGATGTGGGCACCGGTCTCGTCTTCGCCCCCTTCATCCTGCCCAAGACGGTCCGGGTGTCGGTCAATCCCAAGACTGGGCGGCCCTACTGCCTGGTCCATTGGGGCGCCTTCGACGGGTCGGCCAACCTGCCGCTCGTCTATATGGCGATGATCGAGGATTCGTCCGACGACATGGTCGGCGCGCTGGTCACGCGGGACGGCAAGCTCAACGAAACCGTGCCGATCCCCCTGCCGGTCGAGGGGCTTCTCAACCCGGACCTGGCGCACCGCTTCGACGATTTCGCCGAAAAGAACTCGGCCTATTCGCTGTCGCCGGCGACGATCGCCGGCAATCTCGACAAAGATTTCGACACGCTGCACCCCAAGCAGCTGCGGCGCGTGGTGCTGGGGCCGTTTTATTCGGCCGGCATTACCGAGCACAATTCGACCGTGGCCGACGTGCTGGACAAGGTGCGCGATTCCAAAAATGCCTGGCTTTTGACCTGGACGATCCAGGAGGTGTTTTCCAAGGGGGAAAAACCCGGCCGGCGCGGCCTGTGGTCGAGCACACCGGCGCGCGACGAGTTTTTCATCAACACCGATGACCTGGAGGCGGCCAGACAGGGCGTGAGCGCGTACGAAAAACACGCTTTGGTGCCGCACGAGGCCTATCAGGCGCTGTATGCGGCCGGCGAGGCCGAGACGGTCTTTTCGGGCTACAAGGTCCACATCCTGTCCGGCGAGCGGGTGATCAGCGATGTGTAGCCTCCGCGATGGTGTCCGGGGCGGTTGTCGAGCAATGCAGAGGATTCGGGGCGTAAGATGGATACCGGCCTGACCACGATCGGCGAAGCCGACATCGAAAAGCACCGCGCCGTGGCGCAGGGCATGATCACCCGCATCATCGTGATGGAGGACGGCGGCGGGCGCTCTTCGACCGCGCTTGCCGGCACCGGCCGGCGTTTCGTCTCGACGGTATCGACCGGCTCCGTGCGCCGCACGCGCGAGGTCGAGTTCGCCAAATCGGTCGCCGCTGTGCGCGCCGACGACGTGATGATGTCGATCCCCCAGCACACTTTATTGTTTCGCGCCCGCCGCGGGCTTGCGGTCGCGCTGGCGGTCGGCGACGTTTTCGCCCGCTCCAGCGAACTGGAAAGCCTGCAGGCCAAAAACAGCCGTGCCCCGCTGGAGGGCGATGAGGCCCAGCGCTTCAAGCGGCTGTTGTCGGCCTCGGCCTATGTCGCCGCCTTCAGCCTCGCTTGCTACCTCTTGCAGACCATCGAAAGCGACGCCGAGGCGCCCAATGACGTCGAGGAACCGGATTTCCTGTTCGACACGCCGCAGGATGCGCTGAAATCGATGATCGCCGGCCTCGATGCCGCGATTGCCGGCGCCAAGGACGATCAGGACCTGTTGAGCCGGGCGCGCGCCTTTGCCCGCGAGGCGGTCGAGGGTCTGCTGGCGCGCAAGGGCCGGTTCGACGGGCTGGGGCCGTTCGAGGACGCGCATATCCGTATCGACCAGGACGATTTCACCCTTGACGGGTTCGACGTTGCGCCGGGTCAGAAGCGCAAGCCGTTGGTGATGACGTTCAAGAAGCCGAACGAGATCGTTGGCAACCACATCGCCAAATATCAGGCCATGAAGCTTGCCAAGATGCTGATGGCCTATGATTTCGACCGCCAGCTTAACCCGTTCGTCGAGCTCGGCGGGTTTTTGTTCACCTTCATCGGCGACGGCGCCCCGGGCACCGGCAAGACGATCCTGATCCAGATGACCGCCGGGCTGATCAACGACTATTGTCAGATCGCCGGCTACCCGTTCCATTACGAGAATTTCGGCGTCGACCAGATCTCGTCCTACCAGGGCAAGTCCGGCCAGAACTGCAAGCAGTTCGTCAACAACGTCATCAATCCGCGCGCCATCGGTTTCGGCACGGTCGACGACATCGATCAGGTCGCCGCCAAGCGCTCCGACGATCGCGCATCGGCCGGCCAGCAGGAGATCACCGGCGTTTTGATGGAAAGTTTCGCCGGCGCCTCGACGGTTGTGCGCGGCAATTGCTCCTTCGGCATGTTCTCCAACTATCCCGAAAATGTCGACGACGCGCTCAGGCAGCGGGCCGGGGCGCGCTGGCTTGTCGACGGGCCGCAGACGCGCGACGATTATATCGACATTTTCGTGCTGCTGGCCGGCAAGAATCACGGCATCCCGCTCGGCGAGCATGATCTGTTCGACGCCCAGGTGATCCAGCGCGCCGTCAACACCGCCTACGAGCATCATTCCAAGCCGCAGGAAGAGGGCCTGCAGAAAGTCTATGAGCGTTATCTCGACCAGTATGGCGAGCCCCGCACGCTGGCCGACATCGGCTCGTACCTGCATCTCATCAAGGAGGCGGAGCCGCGCTTCACCGGCCGGGCGATCAAGAACATCACCGATGCCATCAAGATGCGGGCCATGGATATCGAACTGCCCGACGACTGGTTCGAAAAACCCGAAACCTTCATGCACAAGGCCTATGACGACAAGAAAGCCATGATCGAGGAGTTGCGCGGTCCCTTCACGATGGCGATGGTCATGCAGGAGATCAACCGCTACGCCGATTCCGAGTTCCGCTATTCTGATCGCTCCGACGACGCCGCGGTCTCGACCATGATCCGCGACGCGCGGCTGCGCGAGCGCGCACTGCGCGAGATCGAGCAGATGAAGGCGAAAGGAACGTGGCACGCGTGAGTGGCCGCGCGGCGGACGCCGAGAGGATCCTTTTTCTGCGTTGCCGCGTGCGAGGCGGCGTATCGACCGGTGGGCCTGTGCGGCGTCCGGAGAAACGACCGACCGAGCACTTTCACGCCGCCTTGGCTAAAGCAGCCATTCGATCGGCAGCCAGCCGAACACGGTGACCATGATCCGGTCGGTCAGCGAGGCGCCGGGCTCGGTATCCAGTGCCGTGGTGGTGCCGTCGGGACCGGTCTCGATCCAGCGCAGTTCGCCGTTCTGCAGTTCCACCCGGTAGGCGCTGTGGGCCAGATCGCGCGTAAACGCCTCGTGGATGCGCCGGGCCATCGAGGCGCTTTCGATCAGAAAACCCATCTCGCAATTGAGATGGACCGAGCGCGGGTCGAAATTGAACGAGCCGACGAAGACGCGCTGGCCGTCCACGCTCAGGGTCTTGGCATGCAGGCTGGAGCCCGATGAGCCGGTCGCCGACAGTTCCGAGGCGCCATCGGGCAGGCCGGGCCTGGGTTTGAGCTCGTAGAGCGCGATGCCGGCCTTCAACAGGCGCCGGCGATACTTGCTGTAGCCGGCATGGACCATCGCGACGTCGGTCGATTTGAGGGCGTTGGTAAGGATGGTGACTGCGGTGCCGGAATTGCGGATCGACTTGAAATAATCCATGCCGCCCTTGCCGGGAACGAAATAGGCTGAGATCACGTCCAGCCTCTTGCGGACGGGGCCGAGAGCCGACCCGAGCTGGCTGATCATCAACTCGCCGGGTTTGGCTCTGCCGAGCCCTTTCGAGGGCGGATCGCTGAAAAGCCGGACATCGGTCCATTCCAGGGTGATGTCGCCGCTGTTCAGACGCCCCGCGACGGATTCTTCCAGTTCCGGCATCCGTTTCAGCCATTCGGCCTCCGGCGAGGTGCCGCCTTCCGTCAGCCAGTCCGGCAGCCGCCTGTCGGCGCTGGGGGCGACCGCGTCGATCGGATAGGCGGATTGGCTGTTCCAGTAGCGGTCGAAATTCGCCGCCGTCTCCGGCACGACCGTACCGGCCGCCAGCACGTCGAGGTCGAGGAAATAGTTCTGTTCGCCGATGCTGAAATATTCGTCGCCGACATTGCGCCCGCCGATGATCGCGGCCGCGCCATCGACGATGAAGGCCTTGTTGTGCATGCGCCGGTTCATGCGGAAAAAGTCGAACACGAAACCCGCAAGCTTCAGCCGGCGTACGCGCGACGGGTTGAACAGCCGCACCTCGAAGTCGTCCTGTGTGTTCAGCGCGGCCAGCGTCGCGTCCATTCCCGAAACGCCGTTGTCGTCGAGCAGCAGGCGTACACGCACGCCGCGCCGCGCCGCGTCCGCCAGCGCCCGCAGCAGCAGGCGGCCGGAAACGTCGTCGTGCCAGATGTAATATTGTACGTCGAGCGAGCGTTCCGCCTGGGCCGTCAGAAGAAGCCGGCTGGCCAGCGCCTCGTGTCCGGTGGCGAGCGGCAGAACGCCGGACTTTTCCGGGTGGTCGCGGACCGAGGCCGCAAGGCCGCGCCCCCAGGCTGTCTCCTTCGACAGGGGTATGGCCGTGCTCGGCGTGCGCGCCTGCAGGTCGGGAAGGGGCAGGAGCAGGCGCGCGGAAACGATCAACAGGCCAAGGCTGGCCGAGACGCCAAGCAACCATTTGAGAAGGCTTAACAAACTGTCTGTACCCCGCAACGCGACGATCTAGCGTTTCATGGACCAGGGCGAGGGGCAAGCCTGTCTTTCTGCGCCGGTCGTCGTCCTTCGAGCAGAGGGCCGTGCCGGGAATGTGGCCGTGGCCGCGAACCATGCCTTGAGGGAAACAGCGCGAGCCTTTAGATCATAAACGGTGCTCGCCCGGAAATTGCCGGCGAGGTCGCATGTTGCGAGCGAGAAGGACCGGATGAAGCGCCTTTACGACAGCGAGCTGATCTACGGCCGTTTGATGCGGGTCGACGAACCGCACCTCGTCGCGCGTTACAACAAGGCGCTGACCGCCTTCGGCCTCAAACCGACCGCGCTCGCGGCGATCGATGTCGATCGGACCGGGTTTTCGCCGCAAGTGGCCGACGAACTCGGCGACGACAACTATCTCGATCCGAACCGGATCAACCGGCGTTTCATCATCCTGTCGCCGCGTCAGGCCGACTTGCCCGTCGTACACACGGCCTTTTCCAACACCGCTCAGCTGATGTTCGAGTTTTTCAGCCGCAATCGCCGAGCGATCGACGCGTTGACGATCAAGGACGTCATCTACGGCGAGATCGAGGACACCGTCGCCAAGGTCGAGGACATCGAGGATCTCCTGTCGATCAACCAGGTCGAGTTCCGCGTGCTGTCGGCCGAGGACGTGCTCGGCAAGGCGGCCGAACTCGGCCGGCTGGCCGATCGGCTGCGTCAGGAACCCGACGCTTGGCGCAACGACGCCATGCTGGAGCGTATGGTCGACCTTGCCAAGGTGACGGGCGACATTCGCGAGAACGCGCTGGTGCCCGATCAGGTGATTTTTCGTCACAACGCGTTCTGGACCAGCCATTTCGGCGGGCTTTACGTCTTTGTCGATCCCGACGTGACGACCGTGATCTCCGACCCCGCCGCGCCGGGCTTTCGTCGCTCGCGGCCCTGGCAGGTGAGTTATCTGTCGATCCGCGACCCGGAACGCGTGTTCGACTTCCTGCTCAAGACCGGTCGGCTCGATCTGCCGCGCGAATCCTGGCTCGAGCGCTCAGGCTATCTCGAGCACCGCGCCGAGATGGTGGTGCGCGGCCTGATCCGCAAGGCCGACCCCGAAGCCGATCTGAACCGGGTCGACAAGGTCTGGTTGCAGACCTGGATCCATCGCCATGCCGACCTGATTCAGCGCGACGGCGCTTTTCCGTTCCTGAACGCGGCCAAGCGCGAAGCCGCCCAGACCGGCCAGATCGATCTTGATGAAATCGCGCCGCATCGCCGGTTCCTGGTCGTGCGTCCCAAACCCGACCATCCCGATGCCTGGCTCACCGGCCGGCTGATCTCCGATTTCGTTCCCGACGACTTCGTTTCGCGCTATGTCTTCAACAAGCAGGGTTTTTACCGCGATTACGAAGCCCTGAGCGAGCGCTGGCGACGCCATGTTGTCGACACGCTCCAGACCACATATCTCCGCGACAAGCGGGCATTCCGCCAGAAGCTCTATGGCTTGACGGACTGAAAGGGGTTCCGGACACATGCTTGATCCGATCGTTGCGTTTTTTACCCGCGTGTTTGAGTGGATCGGCCGCGGCATCGGCATTGTCGTGGCGTGGATTTTGTGGCCGTTCCTGGCCGCCAGCCGCTGGTATGCGCGCCGCGGCTGGCTGCTCAAGGGGCCGATCGGCATCGGTCTCCTGATCCTGGTCGGGCTCTACGGCTACTTCTTCTGGCAGACCCAGCGTTGGACCGGGTTCGATCCGGATTATGTGGCGGCGTACGGTTTCGACACGCGAAATCTCTCGGCCGGCAAGGAGGCGCCCGACGGCCGCGTTGGCGCCGAAAAGACCTGCGGGCGCTCCGCGCTCACCGATCTTACCGCCGACCTGATCGATTTCAACGTCAACGAGAACGCCTGGATATCCTCCATGCTGCTCTACAAGCTCGGCTTGTTCGGGATCGACTGGGATCACACGCCGTTCATGGACAACAAGGCATCCTTTCAGCGCGGCATCCATCAGGCCGTGCGGCGCGTGTCCATCGAACTGGTCGACACGCTCGGCCGTGTGCGCGGCACCTCGCAGATCGACCAGAACCTGCAGGACGCGCGCGGCGCCGTCACCTTCGACGAGGAAACCTGGTATTTCGGCATCAATCCGTTCGGACCGAAAACGCCGTCGCCCAGCTTTTACCGCTCTGCCATCAAGGATCTGCAGGTCTTCAACGATCGCCTCGAGGCCTGCAACGCGATTTTCGACACGCGTGCCGACAATCTCATTACCTTTCTCGACCGCATCGCCAGCGATATCGGCTCGACGTCGGACCTGTTGCGCGCGCGGTCGGAAGAATACAATCTCGGCTGGTTCGATCCGCGCGCCGACGACCGTTTCTGGTTCGCCTACGGGCAACTTTACGCCTATTACGGCGTCTTGAACGCCACGCGCGCGGATTTCGACGACGTGATCGTTTCGCGCAGCCTGGCCCCGTTGTGGAGTCGGACGGAACAGCAGTTCCGCGCCGCGCTCAACATTCAGCCGCTGGTGATCTCCAACGGCAACGAGGCGGGCTGGATCATGCCGACCCATCTCGCGACCATGGGGTTTTACGTGTTGCGCGTGCGCTCCAACCTTGTCGAGCTCAGAAGCGTGCTCGACCGCTGAGCTTTTTCGTGGCCGCACGGTGAAGGTGACAGAGAGCGCTCGCCCCAGCGGGCGGCCGGTCCGTCGGCACCATGCGTGCCCATGCTGGCCAGTCCTGTCGCATTTCGTGCATTCGGCGACCGAAACGGGACGGCAGGATGTCCGATTCTCGCGCTTCTATGCGCCCCGCGAGGGGGCGGAGCGGCCGCACTTCGAAAACCGACCGCAGAGGAGCCGATATGGCCGAAGTGAAGTCCGACATCGAAATCGCGCGCGCGGCGACCAAGAAGCCGATCCAGGAGGTCGGCGCCAGGCTCGGCATCCCGTCCGAACATCTGCTGCCATACGGCCATGACAAGGCGAAGCTTTCCGCCGACTACATCCGTTCGGTCCAGGACAGGGCGGATGGCAAGCTGATCCTGGTGACCGCGATCAATCCGACACCGGCCGGCGAGGGCAAGACGACGACGACGGTCGGGCTCGGCGACGGACTGAACCGGATCGGCAAGAAGGCGATGGTGTGTCTGCGCGAGCCCTCTCTTGGCCCCTGTTTCGGCGTTAAGGGCGGGGCCGCCGGCGGCGGTTATGCCCAGATCGTGCCGATGGAGGACATCAACCTCCACTTTACCGGCGATTTTCACGCCATCACCTCCGCGCATAATTTGCTCTCGGCGATGATCGACAACCACATCTACTGGGGCAATGCGCTCGAGATCGACACGCGCCGCGTCGCCTGGCGGCGGGTGATGGACATGAACGACCGGGCGCTGCGCCAGATCGTGTGCTCGCTCGGCGGCGTCACCAACGGCTTTCCGCGCGAGGCCGGCTTCGACATCACCGTCGCCTCCGAGGTGATGGCGATCCTGTGCCTGGCCAGCGATCTGAAGGATTTGGAACGGCGACTGGGCGACATCATCATCGGTTACCGGCGCGACAAGAGCGCCGTCTATGCCCGCGACATCAAGGCCGACGGGGCGATGGCGGTGCTGCTGAAAGAGGCGATGTCGCCGAACCTGGTGCAGACGCTGGAAAACAACCCCGCCTTCGTGCATGGCGGGCCGTTCGCCAACATCGCCCATGGCTGCAATTCGGTGGTTGCCACCACCACCGCGCTCAAACTTGCCGACTACGTCGTTACCGAGGCCGGTTTCGGCGCCGATCTCGGCGCGGAGAAGTTTTTCGACATCAAGTGCCGCAAGGCCGGGCTGAAGCCGGCGGCGGCGGTGATCGTCGCGACCATCCGGGCGCTGAAGATGAATGGTGGAGTGAAGAAGGAGGACCTTGGTGCCGAAAATGTCGAGGCGGTGACCAAGGGCTGCGCCAATCTCGGCCGCCATATCGAGAACGTGAAGCAGTTCGGCGTGCCCGCGATCGTGGCCATCAATCATTTTATCTCCGACACCGACGCCGAGATCGAGGCCGTCAAGGCCTATGTAGAGCAGACGGGTGCCGAGGCCGTGGTGTGCATGCACTGGGCCAAGGGATCGGAAGGCACGATCGAGCTCGCACAAAAAGTTGTCGAGCTCGTCGAAAGCGACGTGGCGCAGTTCTCGCCCCTTTATGCAGACGAAATGCCGCTGTTCGAAAAGATCAACACCGTCGTCAAACGCATCTATCGCGGCTCGGAGGCGATCGCCGACAAGGCGGTACGCGATCAGCTCCACCAGTGGGAGCAGGCGGGATACGGCAATTTGCCGGTCTGCATGGCCAAGACGCAATATTCGTTCTCGACCGATCCCAATCTGCGCGGAGCCCCGACCGACCATGTCGTACCGGTGCGCGAGGTCAGGCTTTCCGCCGGAGCGGGCTTCGTCGTGGCGATCTGCGGCGAGATCATGACCATGCCCGGCCTGCCGAAAGTGCCGTCTTCGGAACGGATCATGCTCAACGAAGCCGGTTATATCGAAGGGCTTTTCTAGGCCACGGGTCCGGAGGGCGGCCTCCCGCCTTCGGGAGCAACCGCGGCCTGAAGAAAGACCGTGCGTGCGCGGTGCGTCTCCAAGTCGGACGGAATGAGAGGCGCCCGGTCGCGCGGACCGGGCGCCTCGCCGTTTTCTATGGGGTCATCAGGGCAATCAGCCGCCCTGCACCCAAACCACCGTGCGGCTGGACGTGTTGACCAGTACGGGGCCGGCTTCGGTGTAGACGTAGGCATAGGCCGGATCGTTGGGGATCCGCACCAACTCGACCTCGGCCGGCACGCTGGCGCCGAGCGTCAGGCTGGCGCCGGTCATCGGATCGACCGGATTGGCCTTCACATAGGCCACGCTCTCGTCGGGGACGAGATAGCCGGGCGAATAGACGACCTCGCGCGTCTCGGCCTTCACGATCAGCGGACGGCCATCGACATAGACATAGGCCAGATCCGGATGCTCGGGAATCGGCTGCAGCGCGGCCGAGGCGGGGATGGTCACGCCTTCGCGCAATTCGCCCTCGATCACCACCGGCTCGACCGGGTTGGCGACAACGTAGTCGACCGCGGGCTGGGGTACGGAGGCCGCGGTGCCCAGCATCGCGCCGGCGAAACCGCCGATCACCGCGCCGACCGGACCGCCGACCACCGCACCGGTGATGGCGCCCGCAGTGCCGCCGACGGCAGCGCCGGTCTCGGCATTCTCGTTGGTGCTCTGCGTGGTGATCTGGTCCTCGGCGCGCTCGGTCGCCGGTTGCTTGACCGGCGATTCCTGCGCCTGGGCGGCGCCGAGCGTCAGGGCCGACAGGGCGGCGGAGGCGAGTAGAAGCTTACGCATGGGGTCTTCCTTTCGGTTGCTTGCGTCCCTCGGCGCAAAAACGCCCATACCGGCAACGTGTTCCGTGATGATTTTGTGGCAAATCTGTCGCCTAACGATGGCGCTCGGCCGGCCCGCCGCCGCTGTTTGCATGTCGAAAGAGGTCACGCCTTTGGGGGCGATTAGCCCTCAGGCGAAAGGCACCGCGCTGGTGCCTTTGGGGAGCTTGGCTTCCTCGTCGGGCTCGACATGGATGATCACCCGCAAGGATGGAATTTCGGCCTCGAGGGCTGCCTCGATGCGATCGCAGATCGCATGCGCGTCGCCGACCGACATCGTGGCGTCGACGACGAGATGAAACTCCACAAAGGTGGCGCGGCCGGCGATCCGGGTCTTCAGGTCGTGGACTTCGAGCGCCCCGCCGGAATTGGCCGAGATGATGTCGCGCAGCTTCATCGTCAGTTCGGGATCGGCGGCGACGTCCATCAGCCCCTGCACCGACTGGCCGATCACCTTCCAGCCCTGCCACAGAATATTCATCGCCACGATCAGCGCCAAAAGCGGATCGAGCGCGCGCCAGCCGGTGGCCATCGCCACCAGCAGGCCGCCGATGACGCCGACCGAGGTGATGACGTCGGTCATCAAATGGCGCCCGTCGGCCTCGAGCGCCGGCGAGCGGTCGGCCGCTCCGACCCGCAGCAGCAGCGTCGCCCATACGACGTTGACGACCGTGGCGAGCGCGTTGACCGCCAGGCCGGCGAAGGGTTCTTCGAGGCTGCGCGGCGTCTGCAGGGCTGTCCAAGCCTCCGAGATGATCAGGAAGCTCGCCAATACGATCAGCACGCCCTCGAGCACGGCGGAAAAATACTCCGCCTTGTGGTGCCCGTGCGGATGATCGGCGTCGGCGGGTTTCTGGCTCAGCCTGATCGCGTAATAGGCCGCGGCCGCCGCGATCACGTTGACGATCGATTCCAGCGCGTCGGAATAGAGCGCGACCGAACCGGTCATTCGCCAGGCGACGAATTTCAACGCCATCACCGCAAAGGCGATGATGATCGACCAGAAGGCGAGACGCCGGATTTTGTGCTTCGCTGTCATCGTGTCGTGATGCGCCGCCCGGTTTTCCGTGTTGCGGAAAACCGGGCGGCCTTATTGCTCCTAAGCCGCCTGTTCCCGCGCCCGGCGCGGCAGGTGTGCCACGACGTTCTCGATCATGCGCATACCGGCATTCTGCCCCAGGGACATGATCGATTCGGGATGGAATTGCACGGCCGCGACCGGTTCCGTCTTGTGTTCGATCGCCATGACGGTGCCGTCTTCGGTTTCGGCGGTGATGGTGAAACAGTCCGGCAGACGCACGGCGTCGGCGAAGATCGAGTGATATCGGCCGACGGTGACGTCGTTCGGCAAGCCGGAAAACACGATGCCCGGCGTGGTCACCCGGATGCGCGACGGCTTGCCGTGCATGGGCACCCGCAACTGGCGCAGTTCGCCGCCGAAGGCCTCGGCGATCGCCTGCAACCCCAGGCAGACGCCGAACAGCGGCAGGTTGCGCCGCCGAACCATGTCGATCGTGGCCTTGCAGTCGAAATCGGCCGGCGCGCCGGGGCCGGGCGACAGCACCACCAGGTCGGGCGCGACCCGGTCGATGACCGCCTCGGCGACCGGCGAGCGGACCGTGGTCACGCTCGCGCCGGTCTGGCGGAAATAATTGGCGAGCGTGTGAACGAAGGAATCCTCGTGATCGACGAGCAGGATGGAGAGACCGGCGCCGACCCGCGCGGTCTCGCGCTCGGTTCCCGCATCGTTGGCCTTGCCGGCATCGCGGATTGCCGAGACCAGTGCCGACGCCTTGAGCTCGGTCTCGGCTTCCTCTTCCTCCGGCACCGAATCGTAGAGTAGTGTCGCGCCGGCGCGGATCTGGGCGATCCCGTCCTTGATGCGCATGGTGCGCAGCGTCAGGCCGGTGTTCATGTCGCCGTTGAAATGCACCATGCCGACGGCACCGCCATACCAGGCGCGCGGGCTCTTTTCGTGCTGTTCGATGAAACGCATCGCCCACAATTTCGGCGCGCCGGTGACGGTCACCGCCCAGGCGTGGCTCAAGAACGCGTCGAAGGCGTCCATGCCCTCGCGCAGCCGCCCCTCGATATGGTCGACCGTGTGGATGAGGCGCGAATACATCTCGATCTGGCGTCGGCCGATGACACGCACCGAGCCGGGTTCGCAGACCCGGCTCTTGTCGTTGCGGTCGACGTCGGAGCACATCGTCAGCTCGGCCTCGTCCTTCTTCGAATTGAGCAGTTTCAGGATCTGTTCGGAATCGGAGATGGCGTCCTCGCCGCGCCTGATCGTGCCGGAGATCGGGCAGGTCTCGACGCGCCGGCCCGACACGCGTACGAACATTTCCGGCGACGCGCCGACCAGATATTCCTGCTCGCCCAGATTGATGAAGAAGGAATAGGGCGACGGGTTGATGGTCTTCAGTCGGCGCGAGATCGCCGACGGCGCGGTTTCGCAGCGTTCGTAGAACATCTGCCCCGGCACCACCTCGAACAGGTCGCCGCGCCGGAATTTTTCCACCGCCTTGCGCACCAGACCTGCATATTCGCCCGGCTCGTGGTCGCCGCGCGGCGGCGTCGTGTCGGCGAGTTTGAAAGGATCTTCGACGTGCGTGCGCGGCAGACCCTCGGTCGAAAATCCATCGCCGGAATAGTCGTAACGGTCGAACCAGGCGCGGGCGGCATGGTGATCGACAACCAGAACTTCGTCGGGCAGGTACAAGACCAGGTCGCGCTGGCTTTCCGCCCGCTCAAGCCGCAGATCGACCGGATCGAACTGGAAGGCGAGATCGTAGCCGAAGGCGCCGAACAGTCCGAGATCGGGATCGTGCTCGCTGCGGAAAAGCGCCACGACCGCCCGCAGAACGGTGAAGACGGAGGGCGCGCGCGACCGCTCTTCTTCCGACACGATGGTGGCCGGCGGGTTGACGGTGAATGTCGCCGCTTTCGCATCGCGCGGGCCGGGCGTGACCTCTTCCAGCGCGTCGATCGCAGCCACGATCGCCGGCATCACGGCCTCGCCGCGCTTATTGAAGGCCTCGATCGTCATTGCCCGCCCGCGCGCGGAGATGGCGAGCGGCGGGTCGATCGTGGCGGTATCCCAGCGCGTGTAGCGGCCCGGATATTCGTAGTTGGAGGAAAACACGCAGCCGCGACGGCTGTCGAGCCCGTCGAGATAGGGTTCGATCGCGTCTTGATAGGCGGTTTCGATCCGCTTGCGCGTGATCGTCAGCCCGCCTTCGGTGCGGTATCGTTCTGTTCCGTCTTCCAGGACGTCCATCGTCATCTTCAATCCCTCCGAATTGGTGGAAGACCGGACACCGCATGAAAAAGGCCGCCCGGAACTCCCGCAGCGGCCATCATCCATTTCGAACGCAAGCACGATCGGGCCGCTGTCAGCAGCCCCACCACCATGCCTGTGCGATCATCGTTACGCTCATGGGGTTTCCATACCCGCCAAGGGGGCCGGACGCAACCGATTTTGGCGTGCGCGACGCAGGGTTGCGTCGCGGTCAGCCGCTCGCCGGTGCGCGCGCCGGTTGCCCGGCGACAGGATCGGCGCCGACGAGTTGGGCGGCGGCCCGGACGCGGTCGAAATCCGGACGAAACGACAGGCTCGTCTCCGCGCGCTGCAGGGCCAGGCGGGAGCGCTGTATCGCCACGTCGCGGAAGCGCCCGTCGCCGGCGCGCGCCAGCGCGGCCAGTGCCTTGTGCAGGCGGATCTGCACCTCGGCCAGGCCTGCCCCGTCGCGCTCGATCGGTGTAAAAATATCGTCGACGAGATCGGCCATCTCGATTTCGGGCACCAGCACGCGCGGAAAGGCGGGCTCGCCGTTCCGGCCTTCATTCGTCCATATCGCCAGCACGCGCACAGCCCGGCCGAGTACGTCGATCGCCGTGCCGGGATCGTTGATCCCCGGCGACAGCGCGCGCGAGGCGATCTCGGCCAACACCGCAAGGCCGAAGCGCGGATCCTGATCATAGGAGCGTTCGTTGGCGATCGTGAAGGCGGCGCGGATCGCGGGTTCATGGTCCTCGTCGCCGTTGAACCGGGCCAGGGGGCGGCCCGGATCGATGAAGG
The DNA here is from genome assembly GCF_004000215.1 of Nitratireductor alexandrii. Taxonomy (GTDB): domain Bacteria; phylum Pseudomonadota; class Alphaproteobacteria; order Rhizobiales; family Rhizobiaceae; genus Mangrovimarina; species Mangrovimarina alexandrii. Next base: position 322,772 of record NZ_RBVY01000001.1, read on the forward strand.
TGCCGGGGACGGCCTCGACCACGATCTCGGTTTCGGCCTTGTCCGCCACGCTCGAAAGCGCGCGCATGTCGACATGCTGGACATAGCCGATCCGGTCGCAGAAGACCGACCGGCCGCCGGGCCGGAGACGGGCTTCGGCGGGAGAGATCGGCCGCCCGCCGAGGCAGGGACGCTCGACATGCCCGCGAATCGCCTGCGCCGCCGCGGTTTCGACCTGCTGGGTCGTTTCGCTGACGCGGCCGAGCCGTAGAAGGTAATCGATCCAGCGCAGAAGCGTGACCACGATCAGCAGGACGACGAAGATGGTCACCGCGAACAGCAGCACGCGCCCGCGCTCGCCATAGGCACCCATGGCGAGCGTGATGATCGCCACCAGGCTGAACAGGAACGAGCCGACAAAGGTGCCGAGCACGTTCTGGGTCGTGGTGTCTTCGATCAACAGCCGGGTCGCCCGAGGCGTGACGTTGCCCGTCGCGGCCGCATAGGCCGCCACCATCGTGCTCAGCGAGAAGGTGGTGACGGCGAGCATGCTCGAGGCGATGATGTTGAGAATGTTTTCGACCGCGCCGGCGCCGATCTGCGCCGAAAGCCCCTGCGGCAGGTAGGGCGAGACCACCAGCGAAAGCAGCGCGGCCGCCACCGCCAGCAGCGAAATCAGCGTGGCGCGAAACCACAGGCGTCGCGTCACCTGTAGGAGCAGCCATCCCCATCGCGACACCATGTGCCGTCTCCTCGGATTGCAAAAGTGGCGTCCTTTATGGCCGTGGCCATGGTCCTGCGCAACGGCCGCGCGTTGCCGCGGGTCGCGGCGGCGGCACCGAGACGATGCGCGATGAGGGGATTGGCATGATCGCCGCAAGCCGACATAACGGACTGGATTGTCACGGCAACGCTTTCCGTCCATGTCCGTTCCAAGAATGTCGGCCCGTTTCGAACATCTATCGGCGCCATGGCAATGGGGCCTGCTTTTCGTTGCGTCCGCGCTGTTGGCGGGCGGGCTGGAACTTCTCGGCATGCCGGCTGCGCTGTTGATCGGCCCGATGGTGGTTGCGGTGCTGTGCGGTGTCGGCGGCGCGTCGGTGCGTGTGCCCGAACCGGCCTATTTCGCCGCTCAGGGCGTCGTCGGCTGCCTGGTCGCGATGGCGATCGCGCCCCAGGTCCTGGCCGGTTTTCTGGAACGCTGGCCGCTGTTCCTGGGTGTCGTGCTCGCCACGCTGGTCGCCTCAGGCCTGTTGGGCGCCATCGTCGGTCGCTGGGGTGCGCTGCCGGGCACGACCGCGGTCTGGGGTTCCGCGCCCGGCGCCGCCTCCGCCATGGTGGTGATGGCCGACGCTTTCGGTGCCGATGCCCGACTGGTCGCGTTCATGCAATATCTGCGCGTCATCTTCGTCTCTCTGTCGGCCGCCCTGTTCGCCCGCCTGTTCGTCGACACATCCGGCGTCGCACCGCCGCCGATCGACTGGTTTCCGCCACTGCGCCTGCCGGACTTTCCCGCCACGGTGGCAATCGCGCTGGTCGGCGCGTTCGGTGGCCGGGCGTTGCGCTTTCCCGGCGGCGCGCTGCTGGCGCCCATCCTGCTCGGTGCCGCCTACCAGCTTTCGGGTCTGGGCACCCTGCAATTGCCGGAATGGCTGCTTGCGGCGAGCTATGCCGTGATCGGCTGGACGATCGGGCTCAAATTCACGCGCCCGATCCTGGCGCACGCCGGCAGGGCGCTGCCCCAGGTCGTGCTCGCCATCCTGCTGTTGATCGCGTTTTGTGCCGGGCTGGGCGTCGCCATGGCGCCGGTTTTCGGCGTTGACGGTTTGACCGCCTTCCTGGCCACCAGCCCCGGCGGAATGGATTCGGTCGCCATCATCGCGGCCGCCTCGCGCAGCGTCGACCTGTCCTTCGTCATGACCCTGCAGATGGCGCGCTTCGTCATCGTGCTGGTCTTCGGCCCGCCGGTGGCGCGGCTGATCGCGGGCCGAATGAAAAGCTGAACGCTTATTGCGGCCTTGATGCCGGCGCGGCCAGCCTCTATGTGGCGCTGACGGAAACAGCAGCGGATGAGAGCAAGCCAGTGGCAGGACGCGTGACCCGGATCCTCGGCGACAGCCCCGTTCGCCTGGTGCTCAAGCTGCTTGTCGTCTCCTTCCTCGTCGGCATGGTCATGGATGCGTTCGGCTGGTCGGCGCTGGCGGTATGGATGGAAGTGCGCGACGTCATCTTGGATATCTGGCACATGGGCTTTTCCGCCCTCGGCCGTTTCGCCGACTATATCGTGCTCGGTGCGGCCGTCGTCGTGCCGGCTTTCATCATCCTGCGGCTGCTCAGCGTCAGGCGGTGATTTCGGGCGCCTCGGCGCCTGCGAACTCGGCCGCGACCTCGAACAGGATTGCGTGGCGTTCTGCAAGCGCCGGAACGTCGGTCGAATAGCCGCCGCCGATGACGCCGCAGACGGGCACGCCCCGGCTGTGGAAATGGCCGATCACCGCGCGGTCGCGGCGGCGCAGTCCGTCCTCGCTCAGGGCGAGCTTGCCGAGCCTGTCGTCGGCATGCGGATCGACACCGGCATTGTAAAACACCAGGTCGGGCCGGCCGTAGTCGCACAACAAAGGCAAGATCGCGTCGAGGCGAGCGAGATAGGCAGCGTCGCCGGTGCCGTCCGGCAGCGCGATGTCGAGGTCGGAGGCGCGTTTGCGCGCCGGATAATTCTTTGCCGCATGCATGGAAAAGGTGAACACGCGCGGTTCGCCGGCAAAGATATCGGCGGTGCCGTCGCCCTGATGCACGTCGAGATCGATCACCAGCGCGCGCCGGATGGCGGCTTGCCCAAGCAGCGCGAGGGCGGCCACGCCGACATCGTTGAAGGTACAGAAACCGGCGCCCTGGGCGCGGCGCGCATGGTGCGAGCCGCCGGCCGTGTTGCAGGCGATGCCGTTTGCCAGCGCCAGCCGCGCGGCCAGCAGCGTGCCCGAAGCGGCCAAATGCGCCCGTCGCGACACTTTGGCGCCGACCGGAAAGCCGATTTCGCGCTCGATCGTCGCCGGTACCGTGCAGGTCAGCACCTGTTCGACATAGGCCGGATCGTGCGCCAGCGCCAGGATCTCGGCGCCGACAGGTTCGGGAACATGCACGCTGGCGGCTGGCGTGAGGCCACGCCGGCGCAGCGCCTCCATCAGGAAACGGTATTTGCCCATCGGAAAGCGATGATGCGCGGGAAACGCGGCATCGTAGTCGGGATGATGAACGATCGAAAGCGCCATCGGCAAGAACTAGGGCCGCCGGACCGCCAAGAAAAGCCCGGGCCTGGCACTATTGTGTTGTCCCCCTGCGGCCGAATAGTAAGCACCACGTCCGCACGGGCGGGGGCGTACGGCGGTGGCCGGCGCAGTCAGCAAACGGGACCGGCATTGATGGACGCCAAACCGGAGGTCGTGAACGAGCCTTCCGCGCCCCAAGGCAACCAGCGCGCTTTCGTCGTCACCCATCGGCTGATCCTGTCGATCGCCGTGCCGATGACGCTTGCCTATCTGACGACCCCGCTGCTCGGTCTGACCGACACGGCGGTGGTCGGCCAGTTCGGCGATCCGGCCCTGCTCGGCGGCCTCGCCGCCGGGGCGATCATTTTCGACCTGGTCTTCGCCAGCTTCAACTTCCTGCGTTCGGGGACCACCGGCCTGGTCGCGCAGGCCTATGGGCGCGGCGACGCACGCGCCGAACAGGCCTGGTTCTGGCGCGCTTACGCCGTGTCGCTGGTGTCTGGCGGGCTGCTGCTGGCGGCCGCGCCGCTGATCGCCTTTCTCGGTGCCTGGTTCATCGACGGCGAGGCCGCCGTCACCGAGGCCTTGCGCACCTATGTGCTGATCCGGTTGCTGTCGGCGCCGATGGCGCTCGCCAATTACGCGATCCTCGGCTATGTGCTCGGCCGTGGCGAGGGCATGCGCGGCCTTTTCCTCCAGATCGTACTCAATGGCTGCAACATCGCGCTGTCGGTCTGGTTCGGCCTCGGCCTCGGCTGGGGCATCGAAGGCGTGGCCTGGGGCACGGTCTGCGGCGAGGCGATCGCCTTTTTGGTCGGCACCACGATGGTTATGCGCCGCTTCGCGCGGCTGCCGCGGCCGCGCCGCTCGGAACTGCTCGACGCCACCGCGCTGCGCGAAATGTTCGCCGTCAACCGCGACATCATGATCCGCTCCTTCGTGCTTCTGTCGGCGTTTGCGCTGTTTGCCCGCCAGGGCGCGCAACTGGGCACGCTCACCTTGGCCGTCAACGCCGTTCTACTGAATTTTTTCCTCGTCGCCGGCTATTTTCTCGACGGGTTCGCCACCGCCGCGGAGCAACTGGCTGGCCGTGCCGTCGGCGCGCGCCAGCGTCAGTCGTTCGTCGACGCGGTGCGGCTTTCTTCGCTGTGGGGTTTCGTCATGGCCGGGCTGGCGGCGCTGGCGATGCTGGGATTCGGCAACGGGATCGTGGCGATCATGACCACGGCGCAGGAGGTGCGCGCCGGCGCCGCGGTCTATCTGCCATGGGCCGCTTTCACCGCCGCCTCGGGCGTGCTCGCCTTTCAGATGGACGGGGTCTATATCGGCGCGACCTGGTCGCGCGACATGCGCAACATGATGCTGTTGTCGTTCGCCCTGTTCGTCGTCGCGTTGATCGCGCTGCCGCAATGGTGGGGCAATCACGGGCTTTGGGCCGCGCTGCATGTCTTCCTGATCGCGCGCGGGCTGAGCCTGACCGCCGTTCTGCCCGGCCGCATTCGGCGAACCTTCGTCACGCCATAAGGGGTCAGTCGATCGGCGCGGCCAGCCATTTGGCGACATGGCTGTCGCGGAGTTCGGCCAGCGAGCGCAGACCTTCCTTTTCGGCATGGCGGGCGAGCCCGGCCACGATCGCGCCGGGCAGGGACGGGCCGGCATAGATCATCCCCGTGTAAAGCTGGACCAGATCGGCTCCGGCGCGGATTTTCTCCAACGCCGCCTCGGTTCCGTCGACGCCGCCTGCGCCGATCAGGGCCGGCTTGGGACCGAGCCGCTCACGCATGCGGGCAAGCACGGCGGTGGAGCGGCGAAAAAGCGGCTTGCCCGAAAGCCCGCCGGCTTCCGTACGCTTGGCCGAACGCAGCCCCTGGCGGGAGAGCGTGGTGTTGGAGACGATGACGCCGTCGATTCCCTGCGCCGTGACTTCCAGGGCGATGTCGTCGAGATCGGCCTCGCCGAGATCGGGTGCGATCTTGAGAAAGATCGGGATGCCCGGCGCCGGAGAGGAAGCCCGTGCTTCGCCAACCCGCTGCAGCAGTGTTTTCAGTTCGCCACGACCCTGCAGATTGCGCAGGCCGGGCGTGTTGGGCGAAGAGATGTTGACGGTCAGATAGGAGGCGAGCCCGGCGAAACGGGCAACGCCGGCCGCATAGTCGCCGATCCGGTCCTCCGCTTCCTTGTTGGCGCCGATATTGACGCCGACGATCCCGGGCTTTCGCGCGCGCGCGGCCAGCCGAGCAGCGGCGGCGGCATGTCCCTGATTGTTGAAACCGAGCCGGTTGATCACCGCCTCGTCCTCGATCAGCCTGAAGATGCGCGGCCTTGCATTGCCGGGCTGCGGCAGCGGCGTCACCGTACCGACCTCCGCGAAGCCGAAGCCGAGCCTCAGCAGTGCGTCGGGCACCTCGGCGTTCTTGTCGAAGCCTGCCGCCATGCCGAGCGGATTGGCGAAGGTTAATCCCGCGACCGTGGTTGCAAGACGTGGGTCGACGAGCGGCCGCCGCGCCAGCGGCAGGCCGGATTTCAACGCTGCGATAGACAGGCCGTGGGCCGTTTCCGGGTCGAGGCTGAACAGGGCTCGCCGCCCGAGCCCGTCGACAAGCGCCTTCACCGATCGAGGTCCGGAAACGCGTGCCGGCCGTCGGGACCGAGCGGAAGCGGTTTCACCCAAAGCACGCCGGCGGGATCGAGCGGCGCGTAGAGATGGGGAAACAGCGCGCCGCCGCGCGAGACCTCATATTTCAGGGCTTCGCCGAGCCCTGCCGCGTCGACGGCGATCAGAAGAAGATCGTCCATGCCGGAAAAATGCTTGGCTGCGGTTTCGCGTGCCTGTTCGGCGGTCGAAAAATGGATGTAGCCGTCGGCAAGGTCGATCGCCGCGCCCTCGAAGACGCCGCGCGCCTCAGCCTCTCGCCAAAGCGTTCGGGGGCAGATTTTGTAAATGACGGTGCTCATGCACGCCCTATAGAACCGCACGCCGTTGCGCGGAAGCGGGCGGCGGCAAATTATTGCGCCGTTGTGGACAGCAACCGCAATTCCGGCGCATTGCCGTGCTGGTGTCGATCCGCGAAGAAACGGAGGGCGAGATGCGAATCGAAATTCTGGCGGCGGCCGCGTTTGGCGCGATCATGACCGCCGGCGGCACAGCGTCCGCGCAGGATGGCGAGCGTTATTGGGTCGAGAAGTCGCAGGACGGTTACGTGCGCATGGATCGCCAAACCGGGGAGATGTCCTATTGCAATCAACGGGATGGCCGGCTCGTTTGCCGGCTGGCCGCTGACGATCGGCGCGCATTGCAGGACGAGATCGCGCGATTGCAGGACGAGGTCGCGGCAATCGAGGAGCGGCTCGCCTCGCTCGAGAACCGGCCGCGCGAGGAAGGGTTGCCGAGCGAGGACGAGTTCGAAAAGACGATGGGCTACATGGAGCGTTTCTTCCGTCGCTTCATGGGTATCGTCAAGGAGTTCGAACGCGATCTCGGCGGCGAACCCGACGACGGCACATCGCAGAAGACCTGACGGCCGCCGGCGTCAATGCCCGCACGCGCTGTCCGTGTCGAGCGTTGCGGGAAGCGCCACGCTCTTGCGCGTCTGAAGGTCGAGAACCACCGCCACCACCTCGCCGGTCACCAGCGGCGCGCCGTCTGAAAGTCGTTTCATTTCGTGCCGCAGCCGGAAGGTCTTGCCCGAAAAGGCCGAGGGGCGCGCATAAAGCAGCAGCCCGTCGCCGGCGCGCGCGGCCTGATGGTGGGTGATTTTCATTTCCAGCGCGACGCGGCCGTAATTGTGGCGCCGCAGCCAGCGGATGGTTACGCCGCCTTGCTCCCACACATGCGGCGCGGCGTCGGTGAAGCGGGCGACATAAAACTGTTCGGTGAGCCGGCCGGCAGCGTCGCACTCGCCGGGCAGCGCGATCGAGCGGCTGGCGATCAGCCCGTTTGCCGCGAGCACGGCTTCGCCGGGCATTGGGACGGCGGGCTCGGGCTCAACGCCGCGCGGCAGCGCGCGCGCCACGGCTGCCGCCGGGACGGCGCGGGTGCCGTCCGCGCCGTTGGGCGTGTCGAGCGCGGTCGCCGCCAGCGCGCCGGTCTCCAGATTTTCGAGCAGATGCACCACATATCCGCGAAACGGACCGTCGGCGATCGTTCCGCTGAGGATGCGGGTGATGGCGCCGACATGGAGTTCGGCGTGAAAGCGCACGTGGCGCACATGCGGCAAGGCGCCGTCGAGCGCGCCGCCATGCGTGGCGGCAAAGAATCGCGCCGCCTCGTCGATGCGCTTGAAATAGAACTGCACGTTGAGATGGGCGTTCTCGTCGCATTCCCAGGTGTTGACGAAGGCGCGATGCGTTTCGGCAAGCTCGGCCGGCGTCGGCGCAGTCTCGGCTGTCGTGTCCACGAATCCTCCCTCGGTCGATGGCGGGGCGACCCCATGCAGCGGCCCGGCCTGGACGGTCTTCGGACTAGCGCATGATTCGGCTCGCGTCTGCCAGGATTTGCCTTGCCGTTCACGAAAACCGCGCTACGGGCGGATCTGGCTGACGAGGGGCGTTGCCGGGGTGAACGGGGCCGTATCGAAACCCAGTGCGACCAATCCCATCGAAACGGCGAAAAACCCACAGGCGATCAGGAAGCTGGCGCGGGCGAAGCGGCCATAGACCTCGCGCAGGGTTTTCAGGAACACCAGCCTGGCTTCGGGGTTTTGCGGTCGGAACTGTTCGGCGAGATTGAGCCAGACCTCGGTTCGTTTCGGATTTTGCGACATGGCGGCCACGGCCTTGAAGGTGAGGATGCCGGCCATGACCATGGTGGTGATCGCGCCGGAGCGGAAGGCGAGCGCCGGATTGAAGGAAAAAGACAGCATGACGAGCGCGATCGCGATCGCGCCGAACATGACGGCGCGGCCGATACAGACCATGGCGACTTGACGAATCGGTTCCATCAACGGGGTCCGCAGCTCCGAGACGGCACCGACAATGCCCGGTTTTCCGGCCGGCGCACAAATCACAATCGGGCGACGGGCAACGGCAAACCGTTGCGCCGGCTGTCTTTCGGTGTCCCCGGCAGGGCATGCGGCCGCCCGTTTGTTGCCCGGTTTGGCCGCGCGGCTTGAAATGGCGTATCATCCCCGCATAATCGGCGCGTCATCCGTTCGGGCAAGGAAACGGAGACAGGGAGGGCCGGGCGTTTGTCTTCAGGCTATACGTTCATCGTCGCGGACGACCATCCGCTGTTTCGTGGCGCGCTGAAACAGGCGCTGGTGTCGATGGACCGCGACATCACCATCCTCGAGGCCGGGACCTTTTCGGAAACCAAGGCGGCGGTATGCGGGCGCGACGATGTCGATCTTTTGCTGCTCGATTTGACGATGCCGGGGGCGAGCGGCCTGTCAGGCCTCGTCGCCCTGCGCGCCATCAATTCGGTCGTGCCGGTGGTTGTGGTGTCGGCGCGTGACGACACCGACACGATCCGGCGGGCGCTGGAGCTCGGCGCGTCCGGTTTTATCTCCAAATCCGCCAGCATGGACGAAATACGCATCGCCGTGACGACGGTACTCGAAGGCGGGGTTTCGGCCCCGACCGAAGAGGAGCTCGGTCCGGAATCGGATCCGGAAATCTTCGACCTGATCCGGCGCCTGCGGTCCCTGACACCGCAACAGGCGCGCGTGCTCAATATGCTGGCCGACGGGCTGCTCAACAAGCAGATCGCCTACGAACTCGGCGTGTCGGAAGCGACGGTGAAGGCTCACGTTTCCGCAGTGTTGCAAAAGCTCGATGTCGACAGCCGCACCCAGGCGGTCATCCAGCTTGCCCGGATCGGCGCCGACGCCCTTCTCGCGCCGGAAAACTAGGGACTTATTCGGCCGCGGGGCTGATCCGCTGCCAGCGCGCCAGCAGGCTGCGCAATTGCGCGGGCTTGATCGGCTTGTTGAGCACCGGCACGTCGATTTCGGTTGCCTGGTCGCGGACGTCGGCGGAGCGGTCCGCGGTCAGCAAAATTGCCGGGATCGTTTCCTTGTGCAGTTTGCGCAGCGCCTTGACCACGGCCACCCCGTCATCGTCATTGTCGAGGTGATAATCGGCCAGGATGACGTCGGGGGCGCCGCGCTCGGCGCTGCCGCAGCCGCGATAGGCGGCCAACCCGGTTGCCGTCGTCACGTCGCAGCCCCAGCCCTCGAGAAGCAGGCGCATGCCGTCCAGAATGCGGTTTTCATTGTCGATGCACAATACGCGTAGCCCGGCCAGCGAGTAGGCCGCGCGCGGTTCGCCCGCCGCCCGTTCCGCCGCCCGTTCCGCGATTGCGGGCGCAACCGGCAGGATCACCGAAAACACCGTGCCGCGGCCATGATGCGAGCCGATCCTGATCTCGAGCTGCAACACGCGTGCGATACGGTCGACGATCGACAGGCCGAGACCCAGGCCCTGGGCCTCGCGCGCACCGGCGTCGAGGCGATGGAATTCCCGGAAAACCGTGTTGAGCTGGTCGGCGGGAATGCCGATCCCCGAATCGAGCACCTGGATTTCGACCAGGTCGCCGCGTCGCCGCGCACCGACCAGCACGGTGCCGTTGCGTGTATATTTGATCGCATTGGACACGAGGTTCTGCAACAGGCGGCGCATGAGGTTGCGATCGGTGGCCACCGTCAGCGAGGACGGCACGATGCGCAGATCCAGGCCTTTCTCGCGGGCAAGCGGCAAAAAATCGGTTCCGATCTGGCGCATCAGGCCCTCGAGACGGAAGGCGCTGGCGGCGGGTTTCATCGCACCGGCATCGAGACGGGAAATGTCGAGCACCGCGCCGAGGATGAATTCGACCGATTCCAGCGAGGAGTCGATCGCCGCTGCTGCGGCCGAAACCGGCTCCTCGCTGGTCCGCTCGATCAGCGAGGAACAATAAAGCCGCGCCGCATTCAGCGGTTGCAGGATGTCGTGGCCGGCGGCGGCCAGAAACCGCGTTTTGCCGAGATTGGCCTCCTCGGCCAGCATCTGCGCCTGGGCAAGCTCCTCGTTGACCCGTGTCAGTTCGCCGGTGCGGTCTGTGACCCGTTGTTCCAGCGTCTCGTTGGCGGCCTTGAGGGCCAGATCGGCGCGCACGCGCTGGGTGATGTCGGCATAGGTGGCGACGATCCCGCCATCAGGCATCGGATTCGACCGCACTTCGATGATGCGGCCGCTGGTGAGAAGTTCGATCAACCAGGGCTTGCCGAAACGCGTCAACCGGTCGATCGTGTCGGCCTCCGTGCCGTCGGCGATGTCGCCGCGACTGGCGAGCGCGTCGACGACCTGGCCGAGCGACACGCCGACGCGGCCGAGCTCGTCCGGCAGGTCGAACAGGGTCCGGAACTGCCGGTTCCAGCAGGTCAGCCGGAAATCGCGGTCGAACACCGTGATGCCTTCCTCCATCTGGTCGAGCGCGATCTGCAAGAGGTCGCGATTGTGCTGCAGCGCCTCGGAGGCGTCGTCCAGGAGGCGGTAGGCGTCCTTGGCCGAGGGGTCGTTGCGCTGGAAAAGCAGCGACAGAACCAGCCGCGCCGACGACGAGCCGACGGCACTGGCCAGCAACTGCTCGGAATAGCGGATCAGCGCCATGTCGGCCTGCTCGTTGCCGGAAATCCGCCGGCCCTCCGAGCGGGCGAAGCTCTCGAAGGAGCGTTCGGTACGTTCGACGCCGAGATAACGCGAGATCGTGTCTTTGAGGTCGTTGACCGTGACCGCGGTGCGAAAGCGGCGCAGGCTCGGCATCGGACTGACGTCGCGCGGCACGAAGATCGAGGCCTGAATGCGCTCCAGCGGCACGGCCTGCCGCGACAGCGAGCCGAACACGAAACCGATCGTGTTGAGCAGCAGGCTCCAGAACGTGCCGTGGTTGAGCGGCTCGGCTTCAACGCCGAACAGCGCCTGCGGGCGCAGCGCCTCCAGGCCGAACAGCCCATTGACGATAATGTCGGTGTCGGGCGGCGCGATTGACGGCAATAAAAGCGTGTAAAACCAAGTCAAGATACCGACCGTCATGCCGATCAGGGCGCCGCGCGCATTGGCGCCGCGCCAGAACAGCCCGCCGAAGAAGGACGGTGCGAACTGGGCGATGGCGGCGAACGACATCAGCCCGATCGAGGCCAGACGCGTATTGTAGGTCGATTCCCGGTAATAGAGAAACGCCACGAACAGGATGCAGAAGATCGCCGCGCGCCGGACATTGAGGATGACGGTCGTCCAGTCTTCGTGCTCGCGCCTTCCATGCGTCAAAAGCCGGCGAAACATAAGCGGAATGACGAGATCGTTGGAAATCATGATCGACAGCGCGACGCTGGCCACGATCACCATGGCCGTGGCTGCCGACAAACCGCCGATAAAGGCGATCATCGCCAGCAGATCGTGGCCGCTCATCAGCGGCAGCGACAGCACGTAGAGGTCCGCGCTCGTCTGCCCGCCGACGACGGCCAGCCCGGCAAACGCGATCGGCAGCACAAACAGGTTGATCGCCACCAGATAGGCCGGAAACACCCAGCTCGCGCGGCGCAGCTCCGTCTCGCTGCGGTTTTCAACGATCATCACGTAGAACTGGCGCGGCAACATGATGATGGCGAACGCGCTCAGGCCCGTCAGCACGAACCAGGTGGCAAGCGAGGTCGGATAGGCCAGCGCCGCGTCGACTGCGGCATCGGCGGCGACCATGTCGATCAGCCCGCCGGCGCCGTCGAACAGCACGAACGCGACCATGGCGCCGAGCGCCAGGAAGGCGGCGAGCTTGACCACTGATTCGACCGCGACCGCCAGCACCAGCCCGTCCTGGTGTTCGGTCGCGTCGGAGTGGCGCGTGCCGAACAGAACGGCGAAAAGTGCCAGAAGCAGTGCGACCAGCAGCGAGATGTCGCCGAGGAACAGGTCGATGGCCGGCGGCGCGCCGTTATAGTGCTCGACCATCAGGCTGACGGAACCCGAGATGGCCTTCAACTGCAGCGCGATATAGGGAACCGCCCCGACGGTGGCGATGAGCGTGGCGATCGCCGCGACCGCGAAACTCTTGCCGTAGCGCGCCGACAGGAAGTCGGCGATCGAGGTGATCTTCTCGGCTTTCGACAGGCGGATGATCCGGCGCAGTAGCGGAAATCCGAACAGGAACACCAGCGTCGGGCCGATATAGATGGCGATGAACTCGAAGCCGCGCTCGCTCGCCAGCCCGACCGAGCCGAAAAAGGTCCATGAGGTGCAATAGATCGCCAGGCTGAGCGCGTAGATGATCGGGCGCGAGCGCATCGTGTCGCGATTGGCGGCGCGTCGGTCGCCGATGCTGGCAATCGCAAACAGCATGGTGACATAGGCGATGGCGATGATAACGACGACCCAACCGCTCAACGACGTTCCACCTCCCGTCCCTGTCGTGCGATCATGATCGGCAGCGTTTCACCGCGGCGGCGAAATTGCAATTGATGCTTTGGAGGCACAGCCACCTGGCCGTGATGGCAACGGCGCCGATTTGTGCCGCGGTCGGCATTTTCTTTGAGCCGCCCGCCAGTATAGTCACTGTCGGCGGCGCGCTCGCGCGGCCGGGGGATTCGGCGTTAGGAGAATAGTATATGCTGAAGGAATTTAAGGAGTTCGTCGCCAAGGGCAATGTCATGGACCTTGCCGTCGGCGTCATCATCGGCGGTGCGTTCGCGCTGATCGTGAAATCGCTGACCGACGATATCATTATGCCGATCGTGGGGGCGATTTTCGGCGGTTTCGACTTTTCCGACTATTTCGTGCCGCTGTCGTCGAGCGTTACCGCCGCGACGCTGGACGCGGCGCGCGAGCAAGGTGCCGTACTCGCCTACGGTAATTTTATCACCGTGCTGCTCAATTTCCTGATCCTGGCCTGGATCATCTTCCTGATGGTCAAGGCGGTCAACAATCTGCGTCGCCGACTGGAGGCCGAAAAGGAAGCTGCTCCGCCGCCGGCGCCTCCGGCCGACGTGAAGTTGCTGACCGAGATCCGCGACCTGTTGGCCAAGGGCAAATAGGCGCGGCGAGAAGGAGGTTGTGCGGGCGGCGAACCGACCTGGGCGGTTTTCGCTATATCCCGTGCGACAGCAGCAAGACGATTATGGCGGCCAGACAGCCGCCGCCATGATCTAGCGCATTGGCGCGGCGCAAGGGCCTGCCGCGCCGGTTTGGTTGATTGTTTGCCGGAGCCGGACGTGTCGTCGAAGCTTTTTCATCACCTGCGCGATGAAGCGCGGCGTGCGCCCGAAAGCGGCATCACCGCCGTTATCGGTCATGGTCGCGGCCGCCCGGGTCTCATTCCACTCTGGGTCGGGGAAGGGGATCTGGCCACGCCCGGTTTCATCTGCGACGCGGCCGTCGACAGCCTGCGCGGCGGCGACACGTTTTACACCTGGCAGCGCGGCATCCCGGAGCTGCGCGCCGCGCTCGCCGCCTATTACCGGCGTCAGTTCGGAGCGGATTTCTCCGACGAGGAGTTCATCGTCACCGGCGGCGGCATGCATGCCATCCTGCTCGCGTTGCAGGCGCTGGCCGGCCATGGCGACGAGGTCGTTTATATCGCGCCGGCCTGGCCGAATTTCGCCGCCGCTGCCGAAATCGCCGGCGCGCGTGCCGTGCCGGTCGAGCTCGACCTGTCGGAGAATGGCTGGACGCTGGACCTGGCCCGGCTGGAGGCGGCGATCACCCCGCGCAGCCGTGCCATATTCGTCAACTCGCCGTCGAACCCGACCGGCTGGACCGCGGACAGGTCGACGCTGGAACAGCTGCGCGACATCGCCCGCCGCAAGGGGCTTTGGCTGATCGCCGACGAGATCTATTCGCGCTTCCACTATGACGATGCGCGCGCGCCGTCTTTCCTCGACGTGACGCAGGCCGGCGACAGCATCCTGTTCGTCAACAGTTTTTCCAAGAACTGGGCAATGACCGGCTGGCGGATCGGCTGGTTGCGAATTCCGCCGCATTTGCAGCAACTGTTCGAAAACCTGGTGCAATATTCCAATTCCGGAGTGCCGCATTTCCTGCAGCGCGGCGCGGTTGCGGCGCTGGAACAGGGCGACGCCTTCGTGGACGAACAGGTTGAACGCGCGCGCACCGCCCGCGACCGTATCTGCCGCGCCTTGACGGCGACCGGGCGGGTGCGGCTGGCGGTGCCCGAAGGCGCGTTCTATCTCTTCTTCGGTATCGCCGGAGTGACGGATTCGCACCGCGCCGCGCTCGACATTATCGACGAAGCCAATGTCGGCCTGGCACCGGGCGCGGCGTTCGGCGCCGGCGGCGAAGGGTTTTTCCGCTTGTGCTTCCACCGGCGTCTCGACCATGTCGAGGAGGCTGCGGCACGGCTTGCGGACTGGATCGTCGCGCGCTAGCGCCGGGCGTCGGGCCACATCCCGCCCGGGCCCGCCGGCGGTGCCGTCTTAACCTTCCGCTAGGGCAAAGCTGCGCATGATGCGCGATGACCGCGCTGCATTCAGGTTCTGGCGTATTGTTGAATCGCGGATTTTCACCGGCGTGCGGCGGACCGCCCACGCGTCGCTGCGCCATTGCCGATGCCGCCCGGAGACAGAGGCGAGCCAAACGGGGGTAGGGCGATGGCGGTGCTTATCACCGGCGGAGCCGGCTATATCGGCAGTCACATGGTCTGGGAATTGCTCGACCACGGCGAGGACGTCGTCGTCGTCGACAATCTGGCGAGCGGTTTCGAATGGGCCGTCGCGCCCGAGGCGGCGTTTTATCGGGGCGATGTCGCCGATTCAGCGCTCGTGCGGCGCGTGATCGCGGCACACGGGATCGAGGCGGTGATCCATTTCGCCGGATCCGTGGTGGTCCCCGACTCCGTCGTCAGGCCGTTGGCCTACTACGAAAACAACACCTGCAAGTCGCGGGCCCTGATCGAGAGTGCCGTCGACGGCGGCGTGCGCCATTTCATCTTTTCGTCGACCGCCGCGGTCTATGCCGCCGGCGGCGTCGAGCCGCTCGACGAGAACGCGCTGGTCGCCCCGCAAACGCCTTACGGCATGTCGAAGCTGATGGTCGAGCAGATCCTGTGCGATGTTGCCGTTGCCCATCCCCTCGACTACGCCGCCTTGCGCTACTTCAACGTCGCCGGGGCCGATCCGAAGGGGCGCGCGGGCCAGTCAACGGCGGGCGCCACCCATTTGGTCAAAGTCGTCTGCGAGGCCGCGCTCGGCAAGCGCAACCATGTCGATATTTTCGGCACCGATTACGATACCAGGGACGGAACCGGCGTGCGCGACTTCATCCACGTCAGCGACCTGGTGCGTCTGCATCGGCTCGCCCTGCAGCGCCTGCGCGCCGGCGGCGGAAGTCTGATCGCCAATTGCGGCTATGGCCATGGCTATTCCGTGCGCGAGGTGATCGAAAGCGCCAAAAAGATCTCCGGCCGCGACTTTGCAGTCCGCGAGGCCGCGCGGCGCCCGGGCGACCTCGCCAGCGTCATTGCCGATGCCGCGCGCGCGCGCAAGGAGCTCAAATGGGCACCGGGCTTCGACGATCTCGACGAGATCGTGGAATCCGCGCTCGCCTGGGAAGATGACCTGTCGCGCAAGAATTCGGCCGCCTGACCGCGGTGCCGTTCGGCCGCAGGCCTTCACATTTCGGTAATCATCCCCATATAGGGTCCAAGCAGATTGCTTCCATCGCCGACCACGGATGTACTGGCGGGATGTTGAGGCAGTGGAGAAAGGTCGGGTTTGCCCCGGCCTTTTTCGTTTTTTGCGCGGTTTTTCCGGCCAGGCATGCGGGGTGCGCGCGCGGCTGGCCTTTGGCCACGACCGGCAACCGTGCGGGAAAAGCGCTCGAAACCAAGGGAAGTTATGCGTCTGGTGCTGCCGGAGAGATTTGAACTCTCGGCCTCTCCCTTACCAAGGGAGTGCTCTACCCCTGAGCTACGGCAGCAGTCCGTGCGACGCGGCGGACTTCTGGCATATCGCACAGGCAAGCGCAAGCAGCCGGCCGCCATTTTTGACAGCGCCGCAAAGCCGTCGCCGGGGCTCGGTTTTCGGCACGGTTGATCGACGCCCATCGGGCGGGCTATTTCTGGGGCGACCATTTTACATCGGGCCGGGGAGACGATGGCCGACAAGACGCACAAGCAGGACGACGGCGCGGCGCGTAAAGCGCGGCTCGCCGGACAGCTGCGCGCCAATCTCGCACGCCGCAAGGCGCAGGCGCGTGCGCGCCGCGCCGGCGGGGCCGATGAGCGCCCCGACGGCCTCGATGCCACATGCGCCGAAAACGGTGAAAAGACAGCGCGAGACGACGGGCAATAGATGCACCGCCTGATTTCGGCCTTGTTGCCGGCTAGAGGTTTTGCGGGGATTTTCTTGAACCGGGCGGCCGGCTGACATAGACCGGCTCGTCAAGAAAGCAACACCAGCGGGCGCGGACGCGCCGAAAGCGGGTTTAATGGACAAGATCAGGATCGTCGGCGGCAACATTTTGAACGGGGCGATCCCCATTTCCGGCGCGAAGAACGCGGCCTTGCCGCTGATGATCGCCGCGCTTTTGACCGACGATACGCTGACCCTGGAAAATGTCCCGCATCTGGCCGACGTCGAGCAGCTGATCCGCATTCTCGGCAATCACGGGGTGGACTATTCGGTCAATGGGCGCCGGGAAAGCCAGGGCGACGGCTATTCGCGCACCATTCATTTTACCGCCCGCAACATCGTCAACGCCACCGCGCCCTACGAGCTGGTTTCCAAGATGCGGGCGAGTTTCTGGGTGATCGGCCCCTTGCTGGCGCGTATCGGCGAGGCGCGCGTGTCGCTGCCGGGCGGCTGCGCCATCGGCACGCGGCCGGTCGATCTGTTCATCGACGGGTTGCGCGCGCTCGGCGCGGAGATCGACATCGACAACGGATATGTCGTCGCCCGCGCCAGGAACGGGCTTGCCGGCGGCCGTTATGTCTTTCCCAAGGTTTCGGTCGGCGCCACCCATGTGTTGATGATGGCGGCGTCGCTGGCCAAGGGCGAAACGGTGATCGAAAACGCCGCGCGCGAACCCGAGGTCGCGGACCTTGCTAATTGTCTCAACGCCATGGGCGCACGCATATCCGGCGCCGGAAGCGACACCATCCTGATCCAGGGCGTAAGCGCATTGTCAGGGGCGCGCCACCGCGTCATCCCCGACCGGATCGAGACCGGCACCTATGCGATGGCGGTGGCGATGACCGGCGGCGACGTGCTTTTGGAAGGCGCGCGCGCCGACCTTCTCGAAACCGCGCTCGAGGCGATCGCGCGCACCGGCGCCGAGATCAGCACCACCAATGAAGGCATCCGCGTCGCCCGCAACGGCGCCGGCATCGCGCCGGTCGACATCTCGACCGCACCGTTTCCGGGCTTTCCGACCGACCTGCAGGCCCAGTTCATGGGACTGATGACCCGCGCCGAGGGCCGCGCGCGCATCACCGAGACGATTTTCGAAAACCGCTTCATGCATGTCCAGGAACTGGCCCGGCTCGGCGCCCATATCAGCCTGTCGGGGCAGACGGCGATCGTGGAGGGGGTGCCGCAACTGAACGGTGCGCCCGTCATGGCGACCGATCTGCGCGCTTCGGTGTCGCTCGTCATTGCTGGCCTGGCCGCCCAGGGAGAGACCACGGTCAATCGGGTCTATCATCTCGACCGCGGTTTCGAGCGGCTGGAAGAAAAGCTCTCGCGCTGCGGGGCCGAGATCGAACGTATTTCCAGCTGAGAGTGCTGTTTGGCCGCTCGTGCAGCCAAGGAATCGCGGCGCCGGATTGCGCTTGCCGAAAAGACCGCCTAACACAGGCGCGAACTGGCACACCGACCGGAACCGAGCCGATATCCATGTCTTTTCTGAAACTTGTGGCGCTCGACACCGACGATCTCCGCATCATCTCGGCCCACGTCCAGGACGCGGTGATCAAGATCGGCGACATCGACTATCTGCCGCGCGAGCGGCGGGTTGTGCTGCCGATGAACCGGTTCGTGTGGGAAGCGCCGAAAAAGCTGCTGGTGCCGCACAATGAGCGCCGCAACGCGATCCTGCATTTCGACCGCGTCCTGTCGGTCAAGTCCGCCGGCATTGCTCGCGAGAAACCCGACGACGTCCTGTCGCTGCTTGCCCTGCGCTTCATCGAGGGCGACGCGCCGGGCGGGGTGGTCGAGCTGGTTTTCGCCGGCGGCGGCGTGCTGCGGCTTGAGGTCGAGTGCATCGAGGCGCAACTGGCCGATCTTGGCGGCGCCTGGGAGGCGCGCGCCCGGCCCAGCCACGGTATTTGAGGAACGGCCGGCAATGGCAATCACACTCGATGCGCAGAAGGCCGATTTCGAGACGCGCTTCGCGGCCTTTCTGGAAACCAAGCGCGAGGTTTCCGACGACGTCGACCAGACCGTTCGCGACATCGTTGCCGATGTGCGGGCACGCGGCGACGAAGCCCTCATCGACTATACGAAACGCCTCGACCGCAATTCCCTGAGTGCCGAAACGCTGCGCGTCGGCGAGGCTGAGTTCGACGCCGCGCTCGCCGCCGCCGATCCGGAAACGGTCGAGGCACTGGAGCTGGCCCGCGACCGGATTTCGGCCCATCACCGGCGCCAGTTGCCGGCCGACGACCGCTATACCGATGCATTGGGCGTCGAGCTCGGTTCGCGCTGGACGCCGGTGGAATCGGTCGGGCTCTACGTACCCGGCGGGACCGCGAGCTATCCCAGCTCGGTGCTGATGAACGCCGTGCCCGCGCGGGTTGCCGGTGTGGAGCGTATCGTGATGACCGTGCCGGCGCCCGACGGCGTGCTCAACCCGCTTGTGCTGGTGGCCGCGCGCCTGGCCGGCGTGTCGGAGGTCTACCGCCTCGGCGGCGCGCAGGCGGTCGCCGCGCTCGCCTACGGTACCGGGACGGTTCGGCCGGTGGCCAAGATCGTCGGGCCGGGCAACGCCTACGTCGCGGCCGCCAAGCGCCAGGTGTTCGGCAAGGTCGGCATCGACATGATCGCCGGCCCCTCCGAGGTGCTGGTCGTTGCCGACGCCGACAACGATCCCGAATGGATCGCCGCCGACCTGCTTGCCCAGGCCGAACACGATACCGCCGCCCAGTCGATCCTGATCACCGACGATGCTGCGTTCGCGGCAGCCGTCGAGACCGCCGTCGACGGTCAGCTCAAGCAGTTGACGCGCGGCGAGACCGCGGCGGCGAGCTGGCGCGATTTCGGCGCCATCATCTTGGTGCCGTCGCTCGACCGGGCCGTCGCGCTTGCCGACCGGATCGCGCCCGAACATCTCGAACTTGCCTTCGACGACGCCGAAGCCTTTGCCGCGCGGGTGCGCAATGCCGGCGCGATCTTCATCGGTCGCTATACGCCGGAGGTGATCGGCGACTATGTCGGCGGCTCCAATCACGTCCTGCCGACCGCGCGCTCGGCACGGTTTTCTTCCGGTCTGTCGGTACTCGATTTCGTCAAGCGCACCTCGATCCTGAAACTGGGATCGGAGCAGTTGCGGGCGCTGGCGCCGGCGGCGATCGCGCTGGCCGAGGCCGAGGGGCTGGGCGCCCATGCCCGCTCCGTGGCCATCCGGCTCAACATGTGAGGCGGTGGTGGAACAGGGCACCGGCACCAAGTCCCGCCTTGTCGACGTCGTCCTCGATGAATCGATCGGGCGCTCGACGCCCGATGTCGAACATGAACGCGCCGTCGCGATTTTCGACCTGATCGAGGAAAACCACTTCCGCCCCGTCGGCGACGACGGCGGCCCCTATCGGTTGCGCCTGTCGTTGGCCGAATCCCGGCTGGTGTTCGAGGTATCGCGCGAGGACGGCGCCGCCGTCGTCACCCATATTCTGTCGTTGACGCCCTTTCGGCGCATCGTGAAGGATTACTTCATGATCTGCGAAAGCTATTATCAAGCCATCCGCAGCGCCACGCCGTCGCAGATCGAGGCGATCGACATGGGCCGGCGCGGGCTCCACAATGAAGGCTCGCAGACATTGATGGACCGGCTCGCCGGCAAGATCGATGTCGATTTCGACACGGCGCGGCGGCTGTTCACGCTGATCTGCGTGCTGCATTGGCGTGGGTGAGGGCGCCCTTGAGTGTGCCGGACGTTCCCGCATCCAACCCGTCGCCGGGTATCGGTCGCGCCGCGCCCAACTCCATCCTTTTCGTGTGCGGCATGAACGCGATCCGCTCGCCGATGGCCGAGAGCATCGCGCGTGCGCTGCTGCCGGCCAATGTGTTTCTGGCCTCGGCCGGCGTGCGGGCCGGCGAGCGCGACCCGTTCGTCGATGCCGTGCTTGCCGAGAACGGCCTCGCGCCGCTTGAGCGCCCCCCGCGCATGCTCGACGATCTGGAGGACGACTATTTCGACCTGATCGTCACGCTGGCGCCGGAGGCGCATCACGCCGCGCTCGAACTGACGCGGGCACTGTCGGTGGAGGTCGAATACTGGCCCACGCCGGACCCCTCGATCGTCTCGGGCTCGCGCGAAAACATCCTCGCCGCCTATCGCGAGGTGCGCGATCGCCTCGAAGCCCGGATTCGCGATCGCTTCGGCGCCGGCGCGCCGGCGCAATAAGCGTGTTCACAAGCGCGGGATAATCATATAGGTTCCGCGCGATCTGCGGCCCGCCCGGGTGCCGGCCGCATATGTTCTCAAGAAAAGGTACCGAATGTCGAAGGAAGAAGTCCTCGAATTTCCGGGCACCGTCACGGAATTGCTGCCCAATGCAATGTTCCGGGTCAAGCTCGAAAACGAACACGAAATCATCGCCCATACGGCTGGACGGATGCGCAAGAATCGCATTCGCGTTCTGACCGGCGACAAGGTTCTGGTCGAAATGACGCCCTACGATCTCACCAAGGGCCGCATCACTTACCGCTTCAAATAGCGCCGGCCCAAACCGGCCGCGTGCCGACGGTTCATTCATGAGCGTATTCCAGAATCTGGTGCTGGCCTCGGGGTCGCCGCGACGCATCGAACTGCTGCAGCAGGCCGGCATCGAGCCGGATCGCGTCTTTCCCGCCGACATTGACGAGACGCCGGCCAAGGCCGAGCATCCGCGCTCTCTGGCCAAGCGCCTGTCGAAGACCAAGGCTGAAAAGGCGTTTTCGGCGCTGTCGGAGGAGGACGGTTTCGAGGGCGCCTTCATCCTGGCCGCAGACACTGTGGTGGCGGTCGGGCGCCGCATTCTGCCCAAGACCGAGCTGCTCGACGAAGCCTCCAACTGTCTGCGACTGTTGTCGGGGCGTTCCCACCGCGTCTATACGGGCATCTGCCTGAAAACGCCGTCCGGCAAGACGCGCCAGAAGCTGGTCGAGACCAGGGTGCGCTTCAAGCGGCTGTCGCGCGAGGAACTGGAGAGTTATCTCGCCTCCGGCGAATGGCGCGGCAAGGCCGGCGGGTATGCCGTGCAGGGGCTTGCCGGCACCTTCGTCGTCAAGCTGGTCGGTTCCTATTCCAACGTCGTCGGCCTGCCGCTCTACGAAACCGTCGGTCTGCTGACCGGCGAGGGCTACAAGGTGCATTTCGCCTGGCTCTCGGGCGCCCGCACCGCCTGACGGACGATGCCCGAGCCGACAGGCTTGTTTGACGCCGTGGCCGACAATCCGATATGGCGGGGCCGAAGGACCGGTTTTTTGGCGCAGCCGCTGAGATCGAGATGAACACTGCACACGACCCCAAGGTGACGCCGCTCAGGCCGCGCGCCAAATGCCCCGAATGCGGCAAGCCGTCGGCGCGCCCCACCTTTCCCTTCTGCTCGACGCGCTGCAAGGAGGTCGATCTCAACCGCTGGCTTTCCGGCCGCTATGCCATTCCCGGCGAATCGGCCGATATCTCCGGTGACGGCGACGACGGCCAAGCCTGACACGGGCCGGTTCGCCCCGGCCTCGGCCCGCTCGCCCGGCGTGACATCGGCGCCGGTCAGGCCGTTGCGAGGACATCTGGTATCTTGAAACGGGGCGCCGTTTCGGCCCTCCGCTGCGTTTCGCGCCCGGTCTTCCGCGATTGCCGGGCCCGTGTGCCGGGGCGTCGGGAGGCGCGGGAAAACGGGTTCGTCCGCGCCTGCGAATTTTCCCTGTGGCGACGCTGGACAGGGGCCAAACTCGTGCTATAACCCACGCGCTTTCGGGCTGGTTCGCGCCGGCCTTCAGCACTCCGGCCGGCGGTCGACCGCTAGCCGTGCCCAGGTAGCTCAGTTGGTAGAGCAGCGGATTGAAAATCCGCGTGTCGGTGGTTCGATTCCGCCCCTGGGCACCATTTTTCTTCAATAAAACCAAATATTTAACAGAATAGCGCCGCTGCTCTGGGGTGTGCCGAAGCGTGCTGGCGTGTGCGATTTGCGCTGGCCGCCGCGCCGGGTCGGCGTCCGATCGCGCTCGCCAAGTCAGGCCGAACGGGCAGCGTTTTGATCCACGTCAATGCCGGGATGGCCCGCAGGCCGTCTTAATATCAAAAATGCTGCGACGACAGTTCGGGCCTGACAGAAGGAGGGCATCATGGTCACCACCCCTAATGTAACCCGCAGAAGCATGCTGGCGGGGACGGCCACGGTTCTGGCAGGCGGCCTGTTGCCATGGTCGGCGGCCGACGTCCGGGCTGCCACGGCGGCGCTTCCGCAGACATGGGATGAGGAATTCGATGTCGTTGTCGTCGGCACCGGTTTTGCCGGACTGGCCGCCGCTCACGAGGCCGCGAAGGCGGGGTCGTCGGTGGCCTTGTTGGAAAAAATGCGCACGCCGGGCGGGAACTCGATCATCAGTGGTGGCGTCATTGCGGCCGCCGGCTCGCCGCTGCAGGCCGAGGCGGAAATCGAAGACACCGTCGACAGCCTCTATGACGACATGCTCAAAGCCGGGCTGCATCTCAATCATCCGGAGTTGGCGCGCATCGTCGCCGAGAAGTCGGTCGAAACCGTGCAGTGGACGATCGACGAATTGGGGGCCGAGTATACCGGCCTCACCCATATGGGCGGCCACGCCGTGCCTCGGTCCTACGCGCTTGCCGCCGGCAGCGGATCGGGCATTATCGGACCGCAACTGGCCAAACTCAAGGAAATGGGCGTCGAACCGCGCACCCGCACGCTTTTGAAGCGTCTGATCCGCGATGGTGACGGGCGCGTGAAGGGCGTGATCGCTCACAGCGGATTCAGCCATCCCGATCTGGAGAGCGGTACGCCGATATCCATCAAGGCGCGCAAGGCGGTGGTGCTTGCGACCGGCGGTTTCGGCGCCGACCCTGTCTTCCGGGCCTTGCAGGATCCGCGTCTTGGCGGCGAACTCGACACCACCAATCAGCCGGGCGCCACGTCCGAGGCGCTGCGCGAGGCGCTCGGCATCGGCTGCGTCCTTGTTCAGCCATCCTGGATTCAGCTTGGTCCGTGGACGAGTCCGGACGAACGCGGCTTCGGGCGAACCCCGCATTTCGCCCAGGGCGTGGCGGCGTCCTATGGGCTGTGGATCGACACGCAGACCGGCAAACGGTTCGTCAACGAACTGGCCGACAGGAAGACCCGTGCCGATGCGATGCTTGCCGTGGGCAACAAGACCGTCGCCTTCGTGGATTCCGCCGGCTATGCCAAGGGCAGCGCGGCCGGCCGCCGCGAACGTTTCGAACGCATGAAGGAAGCCGGCGTGCTGATGGAATATGCCACGCTCGAGGAGATGGCCGAGGCACACGAGATTCCGCTCGCGCCGTTGAAAGCGACGATCGAGACCTTCAACGAAAGTGTCGATGCGGGTGCCGATACCGAATTCGGACGATACATGCAGGCGGATGCCGGCAAGATCGGCACGCCCCCCTTCTATGTCGTCAGGCTGTCGCCGAAGATTCACCACACGATGGGCGGCTGCGCGATCAATGGCGACGCACAGGCGCTCGATGTCCTGTCGAGCGAGCCGATTGCCGGTCTCTACGTGGCCGGCGAGGCCGCCGGCGGCATCCACGGCGCGTCACGACTGGGGTCTTGCGCCTATACGGATTGTCTCACGTTCGGTCGTATTGCGGGGCGGAACGCCGCGGCGGAAAAGGGCTGGGGCTGACCTGGCACATAGAGGGCGCAGCGTTTTCGGGATATGACGATGTGCGGCAAAGATAGGCGGCGCGTGCTGTGGGCGACGCTCGGGCTGGCGGTGCTTCTTGTGGTGTCGGCAGCGCCCGCCGCGACGGCGTTGCTGATGCACAGCGACGACCCCGGTGATTGCGCAACCTGCCACGGCGACACGCAGGTGCTGTCACCCGGACACGTTCCCACCGCCGGCATGAAGCGTGATGACTGTGTGGCCTGCCATGCGCCGGACACCCCGCTCGCGCTGCTGTCGGCGATCCCGCTCGATCACAGCCACCTGCTTAGCGGGGTGACGTGCCAAACATGCCACAATCAAACCGAGGCGCCGGGGCCGATGTCGACCGAGCAGTGTCTCGCCTGCCACGGCCCATTGGAAGACCTTGCAGCACGGACGGCCGACACGCATCCGGCAAATCCGCATTCGACGCCGCACGGCCCGACCTTCGCCGAATGCGACCTTTGCCACAAGGTCCACCAAGAATCGGAGAATTTCTGCGCCCAGTGTCACGATTTCGACTATTCCGTGCCGTGATCGCGGCCGCCAAGACCGGGCCGCATTCCGGTGCCGACGGCGTGTCCGAACGGGCGATCGACGCCCTGTAGCAAAAAACACGCCGCGGCGCGCGAGACGTCCCGTCGGGCTGGCTGCTCGCCGCGCGCAGGACAGTATTTGTCTGCGGCGCGCGGGGATGAGGCGGCTGGGAAAACCACGCCTCGAACCGGCTGACGCCGCCGATCCTGCCCGAACCCGTGCGAAAAAAGAAGATCCGCGTCCCGCAATTCGCGCCGCGCCCCAGCGTCAAGCGCGATCAAAAACATGTCCGGTTTGTCCGCTCGGGGCCTAGGGGAGCGGGCCTGGACGTCGTACAGTCCATCCGCACCACGTCAGGGCCAAGGAGCTTCGCAGTGACCATCCGCAATCTCGAGCGCGCCGTTCACCCGAAATCGCTGGCGGTCTTCGGCGCCTCGGTCCGCGACGGGGCCGTCGGCGACGTGGTGATGCGAAACATCGTCGATGCCGGCTTTCAGGGCGAGGTTTGGCCGGTCAATCCGAAATATGAGGAGGTCGCGGGGCGGCGTTGTTTTGCCGGCGTCGCCGACCTGCCAGGCACTCCCGACCTCGCCGTCATCGCCACGCCGCCGGCGACCGTGCCCGGCATCATTGGCGAGCTCGGCGCCAGGGGCACGCGCGCCGCGGTGGTCATCACCGCCGGCCTGACGCACGAAAACGGCTTGCGCCAGGCCATGCTCGAGGCCGCCCGCCCGCATCTTTTTCGCATTATCGGGCCGAACACGCTCGGGCTGATGATTCCGCCGGCCAGGCTCAATGCCGGCTTCGCGCATATGGCGGCCAAGCCCGGCAATATAGCGCTGCTGTCGCAATCGGGCGCGATCGCCACCTCGCTGATCGACTGGGCGGCGGAAAACCATCTCGGCTTTTCCCACATCGTCTCGCTGGGCGACATGGCCGATGTCGACGTCGGCGACTGGCTCGACATGCTGGCCGGCGACGCGCACACGAGCGCGATCGTGATGTATCTCGAGACGATCCCCGATCCGCGCAAATTCATGTCGGCGGCGCGCGCGGCAGCGCGCCTCAAACCGGTGATCGCCATCAAGTCTGGCCGCCACGAAGCAGCGGCCAAGGCGGCCGCCACCCATACCGGCGCGCTGTCGGGCGCCGACCGCGTGGTCGAGGCCGCGCTGCAGCGGGCCGGGATCCTGCGTGTGACGAGCCTGGCCGATCTGTTCGATGCCGCCGAGACCACAGCCCGTTTTGCCCCGCTCGAACGCGCGCGGGTCGCCATCGTCACCAATGGCGGTGGCGCCGGGGTGCTGGCCGTCGACCAGCTCGTCGATTGCCGGGGCGAACTGGCCGCGCTGGCGGACACGACCATCGAACGGCTGAACGCGGCCCTGCCGGCCACCTGGTCGCACGCCAACCCGGTCGACATTATCGGCGACGCTGCGGCCGAGCGTTACGGCGCGGCGGTCGCGGCGGTCGCCGCCGATCCGGGCGTCGATGCGGTCATGGTGCTCAACTGTCCGACCGGCCTGGCCTCGCCGATCGAGGCCGCCCGTGCGGTTGCCGGCCTGACGACCAGGGGCAAGATCGGCGGCAAGCCGGTTCTGACCTGCTGGCTCGGCGACCATACCGCCCGCGAAGGACGTCGCATCCTGCAGGAAGCAGGGCTTGCCAGCTTCGAGACACCGGCCGCCGCCGCCACCGCGGTTTCCTATCTCAGCGACTGGTCGCGCGCCCAGCGCGCGCTGATGCGGGTGCCGTCGAGCGGCGGCGAGAATGTCGCAAAAAATGGCGATGAAGTCCGGGCCGTGTTCGCTGCTGTGGCCAGCGAAGGCCGGCGCATGCTGACCGAACCGGAAGCCAAAACCGTCATCGCCGCCTACGGGATCGCCGTGCCGGAGACGGTCGTGGCCGAATCGCCGGCCGAGGCCGGCAAGGCGGCAGCGAGGCTTTTGCAGGCTTGCGAAAAAGTGGTGGTGAAGCTGCTGTCGAAGGCGATTTCGCACAAGTCGGATGTCGGCGGCGTCGTGCTCAATCTGAGCACGCCCGAGGCGGCGGAGGCGGCGGCCGCCGAGATCGAAAGCCGCGTTCGCGCGCACGCTCCGCAGGCCGATATCCAGGGTTACGCCGTTCAGCCGATGGTGGTGCGCAAACATGCCCAGGAATTGATTCTGGGCATGAGCAACGATCCGATCTTCGGGCCGGTCGTCCTGTTCGGAGCCGGCGGCATCGCCGTCGAGGTGATGGACGACACCGCGATCGCGCTGCCGCCGCTCGACAGTGTGCTCGCCGGCGATCTGATCGATCGAACCCGTATCGGCCGTCTTCTGGCGGGCTATCGCGACCGCAAGCCGGCCGATCGCGCGGCGATCACGGCAGCGCTCAAGGGCCTGTCGCAGTTGATCGTCGACTTCCCCTGCATCGTGTCGATCGACATCAACCCGCTTCTGGCGGATGCCGACGGCACGATCGCGCTCGACGCCCGCGTCGAGATCGACCCCGGACGCGTCGGCGAGGCCGGCCCCAATTCGGATTTGGCGATCAGACCCTATCCCGACGGCTGGGAAAAGCGGATCGACGCCGGCCCGGCGCGCTACGACATTCGTCCGATCCGCCCGGCCGACATTGCGCTCTATTCGGACTTTCTGGCCCGCATTGCGCCCGACGACATCCGTTTCCGCTTTCTCGCGCAGCGCAAGAGCTTTCCCCATCAGATGCTGGTCCGGCTGACCCAGCTCGACTACGCGCGCGAAATGGCGTTCGTCGCGCTCGACGCAAGCAGCGGCGACCTGGCCGCCGTCGGGCGGCTGTCGTCGGACCCCGACAAAGAAAAGGCCGAATATGCGCTTCTCGTGCGCACCGACCTGCAGGGACGCGGGCTCGGATGGGCGCTGTTGTCGCAGCTGGTCGACTATGCGCGCAGCGAGGGCATCCGCCGCATCGAGGGTTTCGTGCTCGCCGACAACGAAAAGATGCTGGCCTTGTGCCGTGAATTCGGCTTTGCGGTCGCGCGCAGCGAAACCGAGCCGGGTCTCTGCGTGGCCGCGCTGGATCTGGCCTGAGGGCGGTTCGCGCGGTCGCAAGCGGTCCCGGTCACGGCCGGCTTTGTGCGGATTTCGGGTCGCCGCCTATTCCTGGATGCTTTTCATATAGGTGACGATGTCGTTCACCTGGCGCTCGTCCGGCTCGAATTGCGGCATCACCGCGTGCCGGAGAAAAAGGTCGCCGAGCATGTCGGCCGGCAGTGTCTCGAGCGGCCGGCGGTTGGCCATGTGTCTGAATGGCGGCGCGTCGGGATGTTCGCTTTCGTCGATCTGCGCGATGGCGTGGCACGGCGCGCAATTGGTCTCGGCCAAACGGCGGCCGCGAAACGCACTTTCCGGATCGAGGCTCTGCGCGGCCGCCGGTACCATCGCGACCATCGCCAAAAGTGCCACGGCGATGGCGGTCGTCCGCCCGGCTTGTGTTGTGTGCATCACTGGCATTCCCCCGACAGGTCCGAATTGGAAATCCATGGCGTTGCGGTCTGCGGTCATCCTCTCGTTCCGGTGCGCACGCCGTCACGGTCCGGCAGGCTCTTTGAGCCATGTAGGGCAAGGATGTCGGCGACGATCCGCTCCAGCGGTCTGGCGGCATCGAGCTTGGTCCACTCGATATCGTCGCGTGTGCGCCGCAACTGTCCCGCCAGCACCGCGACCGTGGCGTCGGACGGGCCGTCGGCGGACCTTTCGCTGACGCGACGTTGCAGAAGTGCGGCGCCCGCATCCAGCCAAATGCCGATAAAAGGCGTTGCGGTGTCGCGCGCGCATTGCCGGATCCGCGCGCGGTCGCCGGGCCGGTCGAACACGGCATCGGCGACGACCGTGCCGCCGTCGTCGAGCAGTTTGCGGGTGCGGCGGGCCATGTCGGCATAGACCCTGGCGGAGTTCTCGGCGCTGTAGGCCTCCGCGGGCAATCGCGTCTCGGCGGCGACGTTGAACATCGCCTTGCGCAGCCGGTCGCTTTCCAGGATGCGCGCTCCCGGGGCTGCGCCGACATGGGCGGCGAGCGCCTCCGCAACCGTTGTCTTGCCCGAGCCGCTGAGCCCGCCGATCGCGGTCAGCCGCGCGGGAGGCTCTTCGAGCAGGGCTCCGGCAAGGTCGAAATAGGACCGTGCCTCGTCGGCGAGTGCCCGGTTTTGCCGTCCGCCTTCCTCGTACTGGGTTGCCGTGACATGCGCGCGCACGGCCGCGCGTACGGCCATGAAAAACACCAGCAGCACGAACCCGTCCTCTTCGTCCTGGGCGTCGAAATAGCGGTTCATAACAAGGTTCGCGAGATCACGGTGCCCGCGATGCCAAAGATCCATCAGCAGGAAGGCGAGATCGTAGAGCACGTCGACGGTCGCGATCTGGTCGTTGAACTCGATGCAGTCGAACAGGCAGGGCACGCCGTCGAGCACGCAGATATTGCGCAGATGCAGATCGCCATGGCAGCGGCGGACCTTGCCGGCCGTCTCGCGGGCGTCGAGCAGGGCCGCATGGCGGGCGAGCGTCGCGCGGAAGCGATCGCCGAGTGCGGCGACCGCATCGGGCGAGAACAGCGTGCTGGTCGCGAACCCCGCCGCGTTGATGTCGAGCACGCCGGCAATATTGTCGGCGCCGCCGCCGTCATGCACGACCGGCGCCGCGTCGTGGAAACGAAGAACGGCGCGCGCCACATCCCTCATCAGGCGCGGCGTCAGGGTGCCCGCCTCCGCTTGCCGGTCGAGAAGGCAGGACTGGTCGAAGCGCTTCATTTCCACCACCGCGTCGACGAGCGCGCCGTCGCCATCGAATTCGAGCCCGCCATCCGGTGTCGCGGTGATGCGCCGCGTCCCCAGATAGAGATCGGGCGCGGTGCGCGAATTCAGCGTCACCTCCTTGCGGCAGGCCGACAGCCGCTGCTGCGGCGTGGAAAAGTCGACATAAGGCAGTCGCACCGCCCGCTTCATCTTGAAGGCGCGATCGCCGACGAGAAAGATGCGCGAAATATGCGTCTCGATCACCTCGACCGGGGTGCCGAGCCGATAGGTCTCCGGCTTCGACAGAAATCCGGTCGCCGCATCCTGCGCGCCGTCTTCATTGATCGTGCTTTGCGGTGTCATATCGGCCGGCCTCATGGTGTGCGCTCTGGCGCGGTGGCCCGCTTTGGTCCACGCAACCCACCATGCGGGGCTGCGACGGGCGGTGCCTTGATGCGGATCAAGATCGCACCGGAATGGCGGCGTTGGGCCCCGCTTGATTTATCGCAACGACGGCGTGCGCGCCAACGTCTATCGAACGCGAGTGTAGGCCGTGATGTCGATACGGCGAACGGAGAACGGATTATGACCATCAAAACGATACTCGCTGTCACCGGGCTGGAGGCGAATGACGACGACCTGCATCGTGCCGCCGAATTGTGCAGTCAAATTGACGCCCACCTCTCGGTGCTCGTGCTCGTCATCGCCGCTCCGCCGCCGGTCGGCGAATACGCCGCGATGGCTTCGGATGTCTGGGCCAGGGAGCGCAAGGAGGATATCGAGCGGCTGGACGCGCGTACCGAGGCGGTGTCGAAGCTGGTCGCAGCGCTTCCGGTTCCCGGTGATGTCGCCAGCGACTATGTCGAGCAGGCCTGGGCCGACGACGCCATAGGCCGGCGCGCCCGCTATGCCGATCTCGTCCTGGCCGGGCCGGGGCTGCGCGACAATCCCGCCTTGTGGGACAAGATGGTGGAAGGCGTGCTGTTTTCGTCCGGTACGCCGCTGCTGCTGGTGCCGCAAGGCCTGACGCCGAACCTGCGTCCCGAGCGCGTCACCGTCGCCTGGGACGCCCGCCCGGAGGCGTCGCGCGCCGTGACCGCGGCGCTCGATCTGCTCGTCGGTGCGCAAGACGTGTCGCTGGCGCTGGTCGATCCTGTCGCGGGGAATGCGGTCCACGGCGAGGAGCCCGGCGCCGACCTGGCCGTCTATCTGTCGCGTCACGGCGCCAAGGTCACCGTCGACCGGCTGCCGAGCCAGGGCCGCCCGGTCGCCGACATCCTGCGCCGGCACGCCACCGACAAAAATGCGGAACTGATGGTAATGGGCGCCTACGGACATTCGCGTCTGCGGGAACGCCTGTTCGGCGGGGTGACCAAATCCATGCTCGAACAACCGCCCGTGCCTGTGCTGATGGCGCGCTGAGACCGGTCCGTCGCGGTGGTTCGGGTCGGTTCAGCCGGTTTCCAGCGCGGCGTCCAGATCCGCGATCAGGTCGGCGGGGTCCTCTAGGCCGACATGCAGGCGGATCAGCGCGCCGCGGGCCTGCCAGCGCGTCGCGGTCCGGTATGCCGCCGGATCGGCGACGATTGCCAGGCTTTCGTAACCGCCCCAGGACGATCCGATCCCGAACAGCCGCAGGCGGTCGACGATCGCCGCGGCGCGGTCGGCGCGCTTGGTGGCGAGTTCGAATGCCATCAGGCCGCACGCCCCGGCAAAGTCGCGTCGCCACAGCGCGTGGTCCGGGCTTTCCGGCAAGGCCGGATAAAACACCGATGCGACGTCGTCGCGCGCGGCGAGCCAGGCCGCGACGGCGAGTGTGCTTTCTTGATGCTGGCGCAGGCGTACCGCCATCGTGCGCAGCCCGCGCTGCGCCAGATAGGCCTCGTCGGCGCCGACGCAGATGCCGGTCTGGCGGGCGCCGTCGCGCAGGCGCGGCCAGCTTTCCTCATTGGCGATCGCAATCCCCAGCATGGCATCGGAATGGCCGGCGATATATTTGGTGCCGGCATGGATCGAGACGTCGACACCATGCGCGAGCGGCTGGAAGAAAAGCGGCGTCGCCCAGGTATTGTCGATCATGACCGTCGCACCGGCCGCCTTCGCCGCCCGGGCGATCGCCGGCACGTCGGCGATCTCGAACGTGAGCGAACCCGGAGATTCCAGAAAGACCAGCTTGACGTCCGGTGTCATAAGCCGGGCGGTGTCTGCGCCCAGCCGCGGGTCGAAATAGACGGTCTTCACTCCCATGCGGCGCAGATAGGTGTCGCAAAACGTTCGCGTCGGCCCGTAGGCGTTGTCCGTCATCAAGATGGTGTCGCCTGCCGTGACGAAGGCCGTGATCGCGCTGGCGATCGCGCTCAAGCCCGAGGGATAGAGTTGGGCGCGATGGCCGCCCTCCAGTTCGCAAAGCGCGTCCTCGAGCGCGCGGGTGGTCGGCGTGCCGGTACGGCCGTAAACCATGCGCTTGCCGTCGGCCGCGCGCTCCGCGAAGGCGGCCTTGCGGTCCGCCATGCTGGCCTGAATGACGGTCGAGACCCGATAGAGCGGTGGGTTGACCGCACCGTTCCACGCTTCGGGATCGCGCCCGGCATGGACCACGCGCGTCATCGGCCGGTCGCCACCCTCGCCGCCGCTCATGGCGTCACTCCCCGGGCGATTTTCGGCGGGTCGTAGGCCGTCACCGGCGGCGCGTCGGCCGCCCGCTCGACCTCGACGAGGGCGGTTTGGGCGATCGGCCCCTGACCGAGCCTGGAGGTACCCTTGTCGAGGGTCAGCACGTTCGGATTGCCGTGCTTGTCGGTGCTGCCGTCGCGGCTGGGGTCGGCGGGGTCGTACCAGGAACCGGTCGCCAGTTGCACGACGCCGGGGCGGATCGTGTCGGTGATCCTGACCCCGGCGAGCACGGAGCCGCGCGCGTTGAACACGCGCACGATGTCGCCGTCGGCAAGCTGGCGGGCTCCCGCGTCGGCGGGATTGATCAGGAGCGGCTCGCGCCCGCCGACCTTGCCGGAACGGCTGAGCGCGGTGTCGTCCAATTGTCCGTGCAGCCGGTTGCGCGGCTGGTTGGAGATCATATGCAGCGGATAGGTGCGGCTATGCGGCGAGCCCAGCCATTCGGCCGGTTCGAGCCAGGTCGCGTGTCCGGGGCAGTCGTCGTAGCCGAAGCCGGCGATCGTCTCGGAATAGATCTCGATGCGGCCCGACGGCGTTTGGAGCCTGGATCCTTCGGGGTCGGCGCGAAAATCGGCAAACAGGTCGAAATCCGCAGCCGGTGGCTCGATCTCGGCAAAACCCCGTTCCCAGAAACTATCGAAATCCGGAAGCTGGACCTGACGGCGCGACGCCTGTTCGCGGGCGGTTTCGTAGAGGTGGCGGACCCAGTCCCGTTCCGAGCGGCCCTCGGTAAAAGCCTGCAGCGTGCCCATACGTTCGGCGAGGCCGCGAAAGATGTCGTGGTCGTTGCGTGCCTCGTGAAGCGGCTCGATCGCCTGTTTCATCGCGATGATGAAGCGGTCGCGTCCGCACGCCCCGACATCGTTGCGTTCCAGCGTTGTCGTTGCCGGCAGCACGATGTCGGCGAAGCGCGCCGTGGCCGTCCACCAGCTCTCGTGAACGATGAAGGTTTCCGGTCGGCGCAGCGCCGTGCGCATCCGGTTGATGTCCTGGTGGTGGTGAAAGGGATTGCCGCCGGCCCAGTAGACCAGCCGGATGTCGGGATAGTGGCAGGTCCGGCCGTTGAAATCGTAGGCCGCGCCGGGATGCAGCAACATGTCGGAGATGCGGGCCACCGGGATCGCGGTCTCGACCGGGTTGGCGCCGGCGCTGAGGTTGGGCGAGGCGATCTCCGTGCGCGGCGTGCCCATGCCCGAGATCGAGCCGTGCCCGAACGCGATCCCGCCGCCGGGCAGGCCGATCTGGCCGAGCATGGCGGCAAGCGTGATCGCCATCCAGAAAGGCTGTTCGCCGTGGTCGGCGCGCTGCAGCGACCACGTCATGGTGATCATCGTGCGCGTTGCTGCCATGCGCCGCGCCAGGGCGCGGATCGTTGCCGGATCGATACCGCAGATCGCCGCCGCCCAAACGGCGTTCTTTTCGGTGCCGTCCGTCCGCCCGGCGAGATAGGCCTCGAAACGCGCATAGCCCACGCAGTAGCGCTCGAGAAAGGCGCGGTCGTGCAGGTTTTCGGCAAGCAGCGTGTGAGCGATGCCGAGCATCAGCGCGGTGTCGGTGTTCGGTCTGGGGGCGATCCACTCCGCATCGATTTCCGCATCGATGTCGCTCCGCAACGGGCTTATGTTGACGAATTCGACGCCGGCCGCGCGCGCGGCACGGAGTCCCGACGGCGCGGCATGTTCGGCCGGCCCGCCCGCGGCGACCTGAAGGTTCTTGTCCGGCACGCCTCCGAACGCGACCACCAATCCGCTGTTGCGGGCGATGCTGCCCCAGCCGGTGAGCGGGCCGCTGCAGGCCTGCGTCGAGCCGAGCAGATGCGGCAAAAGCGTCAGTCCGGCGGCGATGGAATAGTTCTGGATCTGGCCGACGAAGCCGCCGGTCGTGTTCAAAAATCGGTTCAGCTGCGTCTTGGCGTGGTGGAAACGACCGGCACTGCTCCAGCCGTAGGAGCCGCCGAAGATCGCCTCGTTGCCGTGGGCGGAGCGCACCCGCTCCAACTCCGCGGCGACGAGATCGAGCGCCTCGTCCCAGCCGACCGCGACGAATTCGTCGCGTCCGCGCGCCTCGCGTGAGGCCGCGCCGCGTTCGAGAAAGCCGCGACGCACCGCCGGCGTTGTGATCCTGCTCCCGGCGTGGACGGCGTCCGGTATGGCGCCGGTCAGCGGCGAGGGGTGCAAATCGTGCCGGAAGGGTCTGACGCCGACCAGCCGGCCGTCGCGCACGCCGGCGTCGAACGCCCCCCAATGGGAGCTGTGGGAAACCCAGCGAATGGCGGGGTCGTCGAGAAATTCGGTCATGTGTCCTCCAGCTTGGATGCGTCGGCCATGCCCGTGTGCGACGACGGAGCGGCCAGGCAGACGCCGGCTTTGGTCAACGCCTCGGTCTCTTCGGTCGAGAAGCCGCAATCGGCGAGCGTCTCGACCGTGTGTTCGCCGAGGCGCGGCGCCAGGCGGCGCACGCTGCCGGGCGTACGCGCAAAGCGGACCGGGATGTCGACCTGGCGCAGCGCGCCCTCGGAGGGATGCCGGTCGTGCCGCAGCAGTCCGGTCGCCTCCACCTGCTCGTCGGTCAGGAGCTCCTCGAGCGAATTGACCCGCATGGCGGGAATGTCGCCTTTTCGGCACAAAGACAGCCATTCCTCCGTGCCGCGCTCGGTCAGGATCTCGGCAAGCGTGGCGTAGAGCCAGTCGACATGGGTCGAGCGCGCCGTGGCGGAGCCGACGCGCGGATCGCCGGCGAGATCGGGCCTGCCGGCGGCAGCGAAGAAGCGCGTCCACTGCCGGTCGGTATAGGGGATGACGCTGATATGGCCGTCGCGCGTCGGATAGGGCTTGCGGTGCGGCGACAGAACGCGCGCGTAGCCGGCCGGTCCCTCGGGCGGCTCGAAGGTCAAGCCCTGCAGATGCTCGACCGCCATGAACTGGACCATTGTGTCGAACATCGGCACGACGACCTCCTGGCCGAGGCCGGAGCGCTCGCGTTCGAACAGCGCCATGGCGATCGCCGAGGCGGCGTGCAGGCCGGCGGTCTTGTCGACCAGAATGGTGCTGACGAAGCGTGGTGGCCCGTCGCCGCCCTGCAGGCGGGCGACGCCGCTTGCCGCCTGGATGACGTCGTCGAGAGCGGGCAGGTCCGCATAGGGGCCGGACGAGAAGCCGCGCACCGCGCAGTGGATCAGGCGCGGATTGATCGCCGCCAGCGAGGCATAGTCGAGGCCGAGCCGCGTGGCGGCTTCCGGGCGGATCGAATGCAGCACCACGTCCGCCCCCGCAACCAGTCGCCTCACCACCTCGCGCGCCGCCTCGCGCTTGAGGTCGATCGCCAGGCTCTTCTTGTTGCGGTTGAGGTTGAGGAAGATCGCGCCCATTCCCGGATTGCGGAACGGTTGTGCGTGCCGCATCACGTCGCCATCGAGCGACTCGATCTTGAGCACCTCGGCCCCCATGTCGCCGAGCATCAGCGCGGCGAACGGTCCGAGCACGACCGAGCTGAAATCCAGCACCCGGATCCCGGACAGGGGACCGCTCATCGCGCCGCTTCCTGGCGGCCATCGCGGACGATGGTCTCGCCCGAGAGATTGTCCACCGTGACCGCGCATTCGTAGTAGGTGACAACCGGTTCGACACCGAACAGTTCGGTCATGCGCGCCTTCCAGGCCCCGTCGTACCAGGCTTCCGCCTCGCTGCGGCTGCGCCAGGTGTAGACACCGCCGCCGCCGGCCGGCCCGTTGAGATAATCCTTGCGCACCAGCCCCTTTGGCGCGAGCGCCCGATAGGTCGGCGCGCTTTTCAAGGCGGACGCGATAGCGGCCTGACGGCTGCGCCCTGAGAGCGGGATCTGCACGATCGCGATCGTCAGCGGGGCGGCGCTCATTTCGGCTTGTCGCCGTAGCTGAAATCCATGCCCGGCCCGGGATCGGCGTTGGGGCCGTAGGGAATGATCGGATAGCGCAGTCCGGCCCGCGACAGGCCCTCCATGCCCTCGATGGCACGCGCAAGTTCATGCGGTCGCAGCGCCATCAAAAGCTCGTCGTCGGCGACGCCGCCATAGCGCCGCTCGGCAAAGCAGGGGATCGACAGGCTGGTCTTGCCGGTCGCCAGCGCCGTGCCCCAGGAATCGGCGCACGCGCTTTCACCGGTGACCGAGAAATCAAACCGCTCGTAGCGCCGCCACTGCAGGCCGTTGATGAAGATGATCATCTGGCCGGGCGTGCCGTAAAACAGCACGATATTGGGGTCGTCGAGGCGGGCCGAGCGGAGCGGGGAAACCACGACCCCGGCATAGCGGCCATGCGGGACGCGTGGCATCTGCTGCTGGTGCTGGTGGGCCGCTTCCTGGTTCTCGAACCAGATGCCGTTCATCCGCTCGCCCGAAAGATAGGCCTCGGACGGCTTGTTGAGGCCGAGGATGCCGCCGCAATTGGAGTGCGGGCGCACATTGTCGTGCGTGAAGCCGAGCGTGACGCCGGAATAGCGGCACCGGGTCACGAGCTGGCAGGAGGTGAAGGCGGTGCCGGCTTCCGGCAACCGCAGTCCACGGACGGCCTGCATCGCCTCCACCGTCTCGAACAGTTTCATGGCGATCGGCAAGGTGCGCAGACGCAACAGGTCCTGCAATCGTGCCCCCAAGGACTTCAGCGCCTCAGCGTCGAGGGCGTCCGACATAGTCGGTGAGGGGTGGTCCGCGGTGCTGATGTCGGCCATAAGCGGTTCTCCCGGCATTCTGGTCAAGGTCGAGCCCGGCCGAGCCAATATCGGCCCCGCTGCCTCTGACGGCCATTCGCTACGGGAAAGAGCGGCGGAATGGATACAAGACCGCCGCCGAGTGTCCATACAGTGAATACTTTGATGCCAAGCGACTTGTGGTCGAGGCCACTCCTGCCGACGCTTGTCGCATCCCGGTGGGAACTGTTGATCGGAGATCGGTCGACGCTAGAAGCGACAAGAAAAAATGGAAGGAGGCGAGTATGTTTCGAACACGGATACTGGCGGCGGTGGGGCTGGCGGCCATGTGCCTGGCGCCGGTCGCGCCCGCGCAGGCCGAGGACGTCGAATTGCCCGGCAACATGGTCTGGGTTTCCTACGATGTCGGCGCCACGGCCTATAACTCCGCGGTCTCGATCGCGGCGACGTTGAAAAACAAGACCGGTACCGAGGTTCGAATCCTTCCCGCCAAGAGCGATGTGGCCCGGCTGACGCCGCTCAAGGACGGGCGGGCCCAGTTCGCCACGCTTGGCACGGATTCGATCTTTTCGCAGGAGGGCGTCTACGAGTTCGGAGCGCCCAATCTCGGTCCTGTCCCCGTGCGCTACGTGGCGCTCAGCATCTCGCAAGGCTCGACCGGGCTGATCGTGGCGGCGGACGCAGGCGTCGAGAGCGCGGCCGACCTCAAGGGCAAGCGCATGGCGATCGTGAAAGGCTCGCCGGTGTCGCGGCGTCTGAACCTGTCCTATCTCGCCTTTGGCGGTCTGGATTTCGACGATGTCGAGGTGGTCGAGGTGGCCAGTCTGAAGGCCGGCATCGACGCGGTCATCGACGGTCGGGCCGACACGGCGATTTCCAACACCAACAATTCAGACGGCGTACGCGTTTCCTCGTCGAACCGCGGCCTCACCTGGCTGGTGACGCCGCACGACGACAAGGAAGCCTGGGAGCGCATGTGGAAGGTCTCGCCCTGGCTGATCAAGCATGTCGCCACGATCGGTCCGGACGTACCGGAAGCGGGGTTGGAGATGGCGACGCTCGCCTATCCGATCTTTTCCGCCGTCGACCAGACCGACGAGGAACTCGTCTACAATTTCACCAAGGCGTTGTTCACCTATTACGACGACTTCAAGGATGGCTATCCGTCGAATGCCGGCTTCAAGCTGGACAGTCAGCGTTTCAGCAATGTCTTCGTGCCGATCCATCCCGGCGCGGTTCGTTATTACAAGGAAATCGGCTTTTGGACGCCTGAGTTCGAGGCGCGCCAGCAGCGCAATCTCGAGCGCCAGGCTCTGTTGGCCGAGGCCTGGGCCGAGGCCAAGGAAAAGGCCGGTGACGACAGCGATGCCGATTTCGTCAAGGCGTGGCAGACGATCCGGGCCGAAAAGCTGGCTGCGGCGGGTCAGGACACCGTGTTCGAGGACTGGTAGGAGCCGGTTAGGCCGAGGCTGCAAAAAAGCGGAGCTTTGAAAAGGCGGGGTGGAGCAGGGCTGTTCCACCCCGCGCTTGCATCGTGCTAACAGAACCGGGCGCAGAGCGGGGAGGACGTCGGCTGTCGCAGGAAAACGAGACCGGTTTGGAAGCGAGCGCCCGGCGCGGCTCGTCCGGTTACGAGCCGGTCAGGGCCGTGCTGCGCGCCTTCCGGGTGCTGGAGGAAGTCAATCGCCTCGGTCAGGCGCGCCTGCCGGAGATCGTCCGCGCGGTGGGGCTGCCGCGCGCGACCGTCATTCGCATGCTCGACACGCTCGAGGTCGCCGATCTGGTTCACCGCGATCCCGATCAGGCCGTCTACCAGGCGACACCGAAGGTGCATTTGCTGTCGTCGGGTTTCAACTTCAACCTGTGGCTGGAATCGGCGACGACCCCGATCCTGCTCAAATTGCTGCGCCGGATCGGCTGGCCGTCCGACATCCTGATGCTGCACGGTCGCGAAATGGTGGTCAGCCATTCCAATCGCGGCCATTCCGTCATCGACATCAACCCGCGCTTCGTCGGCATGCGCTCGCCCGTGCTGGGCTCGGCGTCCGGCCGCGCCTATCTGGCCTGGTGCCCGGAAGAGGAGCGCGAGCGCCTGATCCGCATCGTATGCAATCTGCAGGACCAGCGGCGCATCCGTGCCGAGATCAAACATACCCGCGCGGCCGGCTACGGATCGCGCGACCTCGCCCTGCCGCCGAAGGTCGGCGCGATTGCGGTTCCCGTCATGATCGGCGACCGGGTGGCGTGCTGTATCGACACCGTGTTCCTGCCGCAGGTCACCACCGCAGCCGAGGTGGCCAGAAAATGTCTCGGCCCCCTGCGGGAAGCGGCGGCGGAAATCGCCGCCGAAATGAGCATGACGGTGCAAACCAGGCAGGATCTGGGGTTCCTCGCGTTGTCCACTCCGTGAATAAAATGCCACTGTGTGGTGGCTGCTTGCAGGCGCGCGCCATTAGAAGGCGGGCACTAAAAGCATGGAGCAGCCTATATGATCCGGTTGGCCACCGATATCGGCGGAACCTTCACCGACCTCGCGCTCGACCGCGACGGAGACCTGCTGACAGGCAAGCTCTTGACCACTTTGGACCGTCCGGAGGAGGCCGTCCTGGACGGCGCGCGCGATTTGCTGGCCCGCGCCGGGGTCGCGCCCGGTGAGGTCGACCTCGTCATTCACGGCACGACGCTGGCCACCAATGCGATCATCGAGCGAAAAGGCGCCAGGACCGCCTTCGTGAGCACGTCCGGCTTTACCGACATGATCGATATCGGACACGAAAACCGGTTCGAGCAATATGATTTGATGATCACCCGGCCGCGGCCGCTGGTGCCGCGGCCGCTGCGTTTCGGCCTGCGTGAGCGCATCGACGTGGAGGGCAACGTGATCACCGCGCTCTGCGACGAGGCGCTCGAGGACCTGGCGGAATTTCTTGCCAGCACGCGGCCGCAAAGCCTCGCGGTCTGCCTGCTGCACAGCTACGCCAACGCGGCGCACGAAAGGGCCGTTGCCCGCTTCGTGCGGGAGCGCTTTCCTGAGATCAGCGTCTCGCTGTCATGCGACATCTCTCCGCTGGCGGGTGAGTACGAGCGCGCCTCGACCACATGCGCCAACGCCTATGTGAGACCGATTGTCGTCGACTATTTCGTGCGGATGGAAAAACGCCTGCGCGCGATGGGCATCGACGCGCCGGTACTGATCGTGATGTCGGAAGGCGGCCTGGCGTCGATCGAGACGGCGTGCGAGGCGCCGGTTCGCCTGGTCGAGAGCGGCCCGGCGGGTGGCGCGTCGCTGGCCGTGTCGGTCGCCCATGCGTTCGGTATCGACAAGCTCCTGTCCTTCGATATGGGCGGCACGACGGCGAAAGTCTGCATCGTCGACGACTTCGTGCCCCAATATGATGCCTGGTTCGAGGTCGACCGGACCTATCGTTTCCAGAAGGGCAGCGGCCTGCCGCTTCGCATTCCCGTCGTCGATCTCGTCGAGATCGGGGCCGGCGGAGGATCGATCGGCCATGTCGACGCCATGGGCCAGATCGAGGTCGGCCCGCATAGCGCCGGCAGCGAGCCGGGGCCGGCGGCCTACGGGTTCGGCGGCGACCGGCCGACCGTCACCGACGCCAATCTGGTGCTCGGCAAGCTCGATCCGCAGCGTTTTGCCGGTGGCCGCATCGTTCTCGACCAGGCGCGGGCCGAGGCGGCACTCGCCGCCGTCTTCGCAGAACCTCTGGGCCTGGAGCCGGCCCAGGCGGCGTCCGCGCTCGCCGAGGTCGTGGACGAGAACATGGCCAATGCCGCGCGCATGCACGCCATCGAGCAGGGCAAGGACATTTCCGAATACACCATGGTCGCCTTCGGCGGCGGCGGCCCGCTGCACGCCGCGCGCATCGCCCAGAAGATCGGCATCGGCCATGTCATCGTGCCGCCCAATGCCGGGGTCGGCTCGGCCGTCGGTTTCCTCGCCGCCCCTATCGCCTACACGATCCGGCGCACCAGCTATCTCATGCTCGACGACGTCGAGCCGCACAAGGTGGCCGCCGAGCTCGACGGAATCGTGGCTGCCGCGTCCGGTCACACCGGCCGCTTCGCCGCGACCGCCGAACCGGACATCGAGTGGAAGGCGCTGATGCGATATGCCGGGCAGGGCCACCATATCGAGGTGCCCTTCGAATATCCCTTTGCCAGGGACGATTTCCGAACCTGGATGACCGATCTGTTCGAAGCCGAATATCTCAGGCAGTTCGGTCGCGTTTTACCGCAC
The DNA here is from genome assembly GCF_004000215.1 of Nitratireductor alexandrii. Taxonomy (GTDB): domain Bacteria; phylum Pseudomonadota; class Alphaproteobacteria; order Rhizobiales; family Rhizobiaceae; genus Mangrovimarina; species Mangrovimarina alexandrii. The sequence continues at coordinate 363,946 of NZ_RBVY01000001.1, forward strand.
CTGCCGATCGAGATCGTCGGCTGGGTTCACCGCAACGCGCTGTCGCTGAGCGACCCGGCCACGATGTGGAACGGACGGCGGGCCCCTTCTGCAAAATCGGTCGAAACGGCGCCGGCGCGGGCCTACGATCTGGCCGAGGCCGACTACGTGGCGGCCGACCGCTTCGAGCGCGAAACGCTGGATGCGGGCTGGCGGGGCGCCGGCCCGGCCTATGTCACCGAAGAGCAGACGACGACGGTGGTACCCGCCGGGTTCGCTTGCGAGACGGATGAGCGCGGTTTCATCCATTTGAGAATGTCGACGTAGGGGATGAGCGGCATGTCCTTCCAAACCGGCGACCTCGCCCGGCAGATCATGTGGCGACGCCTGACTTCGGTGGTCGAGGAACAGGCGCAGACGCTGATCCGGACCTCGTTCAGCCCGACCACGCGCGAGGCCGGCGATCTGTCGGCGGGGGTGTTCACGCCAGACGGGCGCATGATCGCGCAGGCAGTGACCGGCACGCCCGGCCACATCAACTCCATGGCCCGATCGGTTTGCCACTTCATCGACGCCATCCCCCTGGACGACTGGCGCGAGGGCGATGTCGCGCTGACCAACGATCCCTGGCAGGGCACGGGCCATCTCAACGACCTGGTCGTGGTCACGCCCGTCTTCCGGGCCGGCCGGCTGATCGCCTTCTTCGCCGCCACCAGCCATCTGGTGGATATCGGCGGGATGGGGCCGGGGTTCGACGCCAAGGACGTTTTTCACGAAGGCATCAGGATACCGATCACCAAAGTGGTCGATGCCGGGCGCGTCGACGACAAGGTGCTGGGCATCCTGCGTGCCAATGTGCGCATGCCCGAACAGGTGACCGGCGATCTGATGTCACTGATTGCCGGCAACCATACCGGTGGCCGGCGCCTGCTGGCCATGTGCGACGAGTTCGCTCTCGCCGATCTCGAGGCGCTGTCCGATTTCATTTTCGAGCGCTCCATGCGCGGCATGCGCGAGGAGATCGAGCGCGTTCCGACCGGCGTTTACGAGGCCGCGCTGACGCTCGACGGCATCGACCGGCCTGTCGCGATGACCGCGACGATGACGGTCGCCGACGGGCGCATCGATGTGGAATTCGGCGGCGATCTGCGGCCGTCGCCGCGCGGCAACAACGTTCCGTTCTGTTATACCGAAGCCTATGCCAGCTACGGTGTACGCTGCATTGTCGGGCGTTCGGTGCCCAACAACTGGTCCTCGCTTTCCGCCGTCACGATCCGCGCGCCGGAAGGGTCGATCCTGAACGCCACCGATCCTGCGCCGGTTGCCTCGCGGCACCTGATCGGCCAGATGCTGCCTGATCTGGTGTTTCGCTGCCTGGCCCAGGCCGTGCCCGACAGGGTGCCGGCCGAAGGCGCGGGCACGCTATGGAACATCCGGCTGCTGCGGTCGGCGCATGGCGACGGCAAGGCGGGTTTCAACGCGCTGTTCTTCCATTCCGGCGGCACCGGCGCGCGTCCCGGCCTGGACGGCCTTAACGCGACCGCGTTTCCCAGCGGCGTGCGCGCCATCCCCATCGAGATATCGGAAAAGAGCGCGCCCGTGCTTTACCGGCGGCGCGCGCTGCGCTGCGATTCGGGCGGTGCGGGCCGGACCCGGGGCGGGCTCGGCCAGGTCATCGAGGTGGCGAGCCGCGACGGCGATCCGTTCTGGATGGCCGCGTCCTACGAGCGCACCGGCAACGCGCCGCGTGGCCTCGACGGCGGACGAGACGGCGAACCCGGCACGGTGCGGCTCGGTTCCGGGCGTCCTTTCAGTCCCATGGGGCGGCAGGAAGTGCCGGGCGACGACGTCATCATCGTCGAACCGCCGGGCGGTGCCGGCCGCGGCGATCCGTTCGCCCGCGACCCGGCGCGGGTGCGCGAAGATGTCGAAAACGGCTTCGTGAGCCGCGAGGCGGCCATGCGCGATTACGGGGTTGTGCTGACGGCCGCTCTGGAGGTCGACGAGCCGGCAACCGCCGCGCTGCGGGCGGGGCCCAACAGGCGAGCAGCATCCAACTGAGGGAGGTCGGGAGGATGAAACGGCAGGAGGAGCCAACCGTGCGGGAGGGATCGGGCCGAGGCGGGTTCGAGCGCATGGTGATCTTCACGGTCGCGATCGTGGTGACCGCGATCAGCGTCAACCACACGTTCGGGCTGGATTTTCTCGTCGGCTACGTGCTGATCGAATCGACCGCCGTCATGCTGATCATCGGCCTGCTGATTGCGACCGCCTTTCTGGTGATGCCGTTGCGGCCGATCGGCCACAGCGCCCTGTCGCGGGCGGTCGATGCCGGCCTCGCGCTCGTCAGCCTGGCGATCACCGCCTACCTGTTCGTCAAGGCCGACATCATCTTCGAACAGGGCTGGGAGTTCGCCGCGCCGAACGATGCGAAGTGGATCGCGCTGGCGATGTGGGCGCTGTGCATGGAGTGCGGCCGGCGCGCCGGCGGTACGCCGGTCTTCATCGTCTGCCTGCTGCTTTCGGCCTTTCCCCTGGTCGCCGCCCATCTGCCGAGCCCGTTCAACGGTATCTCCCAGCCGCTGCTCGATCTCGCGGCCTATCACGTCTATGGCGGAGAAAGCGTGTTCGGCCTGCCGAGCCGGACGGTCGCCACCTCCCTGCTCGGCTTCATCATCTTCGGCGTCGCGCTGCAGCATACCGGCGCCGGCGCTTTTTTCATCGACGTCGCCTTCGCGCTATGCGGCAAATATCGCGGCGGCCCGGCCAAGGTGGCGGTCGTCTCCAGCGGCTTGTTCGGTTCCCTGTCGGGCAGCGCGGTCGCCAATGTGATGTCGACCGGCACGTTGACGATCCCGGCGATGAAGCGCAGCGGCCTGTCGGCGCGCATGGCCGGCGCCGTCGAGGCGTGCGCCTCGACGGGCGGCGTGCTCGCCCCGCCGGTCATGGGCGCCACCGCCTTCGTCATGGCGAGCTTCCTCAACGTGTCCTACGCCACGATCGCGATCGCGGCCACGATCCCGGCATTCCTCTATTTCTTCGGCATGTTCGTCCAGATCGACGCCTATGCGGCGCGCACCCGCCTGCGTGGGCTCGATCCGTCGCTGATGCCGGAATTTCGCAAGGTTTTGCGGGAAGGTTGGTATTATGCGGCCGTGATCGTAGCGCTGGTGCTGCTGATCCTTCTGACCAGTCTGGAGGAGAAGGCGCCTTACTACGCCACGATGCTGCTGCTGGTGATCAACCAGTTCAATCCGCGCCATCGTCTCGACCTGCGCGGCGCGGCAAACTTGGTGACCGGCATCGGCGTCGCGCTGGCCGAACTGGCCGCCATCGTCGCCTCGATCGGCTTCGTCATCGGTGCGCTTTTCGTCAGCGGCGTCATCGGCTCGCTGACCAACGATCTGCTGGCGCTCGCCGGCGGCAATGTCTATGCGCTGCTGCTGATGGGCGCGGCGACCTGCTTCATCCTCGGCATGGGCATGCCGATCACCGCCAGCTACATCTTCCTCGCCATTCTTCTGGTCCCGGCATTGACCAGGCTGGGCATCGACCCGCTCGCCGCCCATATGTTCCTGCTCTATTACGGCGCCGTCTCCTACATCACACCTCCGGTCGCGATCGCCGCGCTGACGGCGGCGACGATCTCCCATTCCGGTCCGATCCAGACCGGTTTCGAGGCCATGCGCATCGGCGCGATCATCTATATCGTCCCCTTCGTCTTCGTGTTCCATCCGGCCCTGCTGATGGACGCGCCCGCGTCCGAGATCCTTTTGGCTTTCGCCACCGCCGTGGTCGGCGTCACCTGTGTGTCCTGCGCGCTCCAGGGTTATCTGCCGGGGGCCGGCGTGGCCGCAGGGCTCGCCGAGTGGCCCGCCCGTGCATTGGCGCTGGCCGCGGGCCTGCTGCTGGTCCTGCCGAGCGGGACGATTTCCGCCGGATACGGCGTCTGGTCCTCGCTGCTGGTCGCGGCCGCTGCCTACGGGCTCGGCGTGATCTTGCTGCGCCTTGCAGGGCGCGGCAGGCAACGGGCGGCCGCGCCGACCGCGCCCAAACCCAGCCCCCGGAAAGCCTCATGATCACGACCAACTATTCCGATCCCGCCAACAACACCCGTTCCGGCGACGAGATCCGCGCCATGCAGGACCGGTTGATCGTGCGCCAACTCGCCTATTGCCACGAGCGTTCGCCCTTCTTCCGCGAACGTTTCGCCGCGCATGGCATCGACCCGCGCGACATTCGCGGGCTCGAGGACCTGCGCGCGATGCCGGTTCTGATGGGCAAGGACGACGAGCGCCGCAGCGCCGAGGAAAGCCGGGAGAAACTCGGCCACCCTTTCGGCATGCATCTGTGCGCGCCGCTCGAGGACCTTCATCTGACGGCGACGACGTCGGGCACGACCGGCGTCCCTACCTTTTCCTATACGTTTTCGCGCGACGACATCGACCGGTTGAGTGGCGCGATCGCGACCCGGTTCCGCAATATCGGCGTGCAGCCCGGGCAGCGCGTGCTGTTCTGCTTCGCGCTCGGCATCTACGCCACGACGATTTCGCTGTTCGGATTGCGCAAGGCGCGCGCATTGCCGATCGACATCGACGCGCGCGCGGGTACGGAGGTGATGCTGCGCATGGCAGCGCTGACGCGGCCGCAATGGCTGTCCTGCACGCCCTCGCTGGCCGAATATCTCGCCGCGCGGGCGCCGGAGATCATCGGCATGGAGGTTGGCGATCTGGGGTTGCGCGGGCTGATCCTGACCGGCGAAAGCTGGGCGACGATCCCGGGCGTAAAGGCGCGCATCGAGGAGACATACGGCGCCCGTGCCTATGACGTGTGGACGCCGGCCGGCCATGCCTCGGGCCATTCCTGCGACAGCGAGGCCTATCACGGCCTGCACGGCATCGCGCCCGAACTGTGCACCAGCTATCAGGATCTGATCGATCCGGTGACCCGCGCGCCGGTCGATCTCGTGCATGGGGCGATCGGCGAGATGGTCCACACATCGCTTCAGCGCGAGGCCTGTCCGACGATCAAATACGCCTATGGCGATATCGTTCAGCTTCTGCTCGATGAATGTCCGTCCTGCGGCTTTCGCGGGCCGCGCGTCAAGCTCGTCGGCCGCTCCGACGACATGCTGATCGTCAAGGGCGTCAACGTCTATCCGGCCGCGATCAAGTCGGTCGTCAGCGAGTTCGCCCCCGCCGTCACCGGCGACATGCGCATCGTGCTCAACGCGCCGCCGCCGACCGTGCTTCCGCCGCTCGGACTGCGGATCGAACATGCCCCCGAAACCGGTGCCGGCGATCTCGAGGATCTTGGTCGCCGCATCGCGGCTGCGCTGCACCGCACCCTAAAAATCAATCCGCAGATCGAATTCGTGCCGCCGGGCACGTTCGAGAAGGCGACACGCAAGACGCCGTTGTTCGAACGCCGCTATTGAGGGGCGTCGGCGGCCGCGTTCCGCTCAGCCGCGATAGCGCGTCATCCGCAACGCGATCGCGGTCGAGCCGATCGTGATGACGAGAAGCAGGGTGGCGATCGCGTTGATGGAGGGGTCGAGCGAGGTGCGCATCTTGCCCCAGACGAAGGTCGACAGCGTGTTGCCGGACCCGATCGTGAAGATCGTGATGATGAATTCGTCGAGCGAGATGGCGAAGGCCAGCAGCGCCGCGCCGACCAGCGCTGCCCTGATCTGTGGCAGCGTGACGTGCCGGAAGGCCTGCCACGGGCTCGCGCCGAGGTCGCGCGCCGCCTCCAGCGCGACCCGGTCGAAGCTCGCCATGCGGGCACTGACGACCAGTGCGACCAGCGGCTGGGTCAAAAGCAGGTGCCCGCCGATCACGGCGCCGAGCCCGAGCGGCACCGACAGCCAGCGCACGTAAAGCACGACAAGTCCGATCGCCACGACGAGCGGCGGGATCATGATCGGCACCGAAAGCGCCGTCAGCAGCGGGACGCTCGCCGCTGCGCTCTTGCGGGTGAGAGCAAGGGCCGTCATCGTGCCGGTTACCGTCGCCAGCAACGCGGTCGGCACCGCCACGGCGAGACTGTTCTGGAACGCGGCCCAGAACTCGGCCGACGAAAACAGCGTCCGGTACCAGTCGAGGCTGAAACCGGTCAGCGGCAGGCTGACCAGCGCCCCGGAATTGAACGAAAACACCACGACGATTGCCAGCGGGCCGAGCATGAACAGCACCAGTGTCGCGATCACGGCGAACCAGAGGACAGCGCCAAGCGGTCTCAAGACGGTCTTCTCCTGACGAATAGGGCGCCCACCAGCCCAAGCACCAACAGGCTCGCCGCCATCAGCACGAACGACATCGCCGCGCCGGCGGGCCAGTTGAAACGGGTCGAGAATTCCTGGGCGATGAACTGGCCGATCATCGAGCCCGACCCGCCGCCCAGAAAGCGTGGCGTGATGTAGTCGCCGGCGGCGTAGAGAAACGAGATCGCGAAGGCGGCGAACAGCCCGGTTCTGCATTGCGGAACGATGACGCGCATCAACGTTTGGCGCCCGCTTGCCCCCAGGTCGTGCGCGGCTTCGATCTGGATGTCGCTCACGTTGCGCAACTGGCCGTAGATCGGCAGGATGGCGAAGGGCAGCAGGAAGTGCACCAGCGCCACGATCACGGCGCCGCGATTGTAGAGCAGCGTGTCGAGCGGCTGGGCGCTCAGCCCGGACGCGATCAGGATGGCATTCAGGAAGCCGTCCGTGCTCAGGATCGCCTTCCAGGCGTAGATCTTGACCAGATAGCCGCCGAAAAGCGTGACGATCGCCACGAGGATGAGGGCATCGCCCCAGCGGCCGGCGCGAAAGCGTGCGGCATAGGCGAACAGGAAGCCGAGCCCGACGCAGATCAGCGCGGTCAGGCCCCCGTTTATCATCGTCGAGACGAGCACGTCGCCATACGTGTCGAAGACGCGGGCGTAGGCGGCCAGGGACATGTCGGGTGTCAGCGCGAAATTGCGCACGCGCCAGAAACTCACGACGAAAAGCAGCAGCATCGGCACTGCGAACAGCACCGCCAGGATCGCGAAGGCGGGGGCGGCAAGCAGAACGGCGCGCAGGCGACGCGAGGGCATGCGTGCGCCGGTCATGGCGCCACGTCGACCATGGCGGCCTCGGGCCAGCTTGCCGTGACCCTGCCGCCGACGGCGATCTCGTCGACCATGGTTCTGGGGATGCCGGCAATCTCGATCCTGTGCCCGCCTTCCAGTTCGAGGACGCATTGGGCGAATGGGCCGAGATCCACGATCTCCACAATGTTGCCCGCGACACGGAGCCGGCCGTCTTCGGGCCCGCCCTTGTCGGTGGTGTGCAGGCGCGCCGCCTCGGGGCGCAGCATGAGGTGCAGCGGACCGTCCGGGCCGGCCAGGTCGAATTCTACGCCGATAGCGAGCGCGACCCGCCCGTTTTTGCGCTCGCCGGCCAGAAAATTGGCGTCGCCGACGAATTCGGCCGCAAACCGGCTGCGCGGACGCGCATAGACCTCGCCGGGCGGTCCTGCCTGTTCGATCCGGCCCTTGTTCATGACGATGAGGCGGTCACCGAGCGCGAAGGCCTCGGCCTGATCGTGGGTGACGAAGATGAAGGTGCCGCCGGCGTCCTGATGGATGGCGCGCAACTCCTCCTGCATCGCCTGGCGCAGTTTGAGGTCGAGGGCGGAGAGCGGTTCGTCGAGCAGCAGGATCTTGGGGCGCATCACCAGCGCGCGCGCCAGCGCCACGCGCTGCTGCTGGCCACCGGACAGCCGATCGACGGGGCGGTCTTCGAAGCCGCTGAGCCTGACCAGCTTCAGCGCGTCGACCACCCGCTCGGCGATCTCCTCGCGCGGGCGTCGGGCGAGCGACAGGCCGAAGGCGACGTTTTCGCGCACGCTCATATGTGCAAACAGGCCGTGGCTCTGGAACACGGTGTTGGTGGGGCGCTTCTGCGGCGGCAGGTAGGTGACGTCCTCGCCGTCGATCTCGATCCGGCCGGAAGTCGGCAGCGTCAGGCCGCCGATCATCCGCAACAATGTCGACTTTCCACAGCCGGACGGGCCGAGGATCGAGGTGAACGATCCGCGCGGGATCGCAAGCTCGATATCCTTGACCACGTCGCTCTGGCCGTAGCGTCGGCCCAATCCCGCCAGAAGCAGGATCGGGTCTTGGGGTGCCGTTGCGTGCATCGATCAGGCTCGCAGGAAGCGCTGGTACTCTTCTTGGATCTGGTCGTAGCTGGCGTGCTCGCCGTCGTCCTGCAGCGGCCAGAACGGGTTGAAGCGGGCACTTTGGAACAGGCTTTCGAAGTCGCCGTACTGATAGACTTCGCGGTTGACCTGATCGACCAGCGGGACGGCGTCGCTGCTGACGACGGCCTGGGTGAGATCGGACGCCATCACCGTCTGTCCGCTCGCCGAGATCGCCTGCGACAGTGCCTTGTAGGCGGCGTCGCGGTTGGGCGCACCGCTCGGAATGGCCAGCGTATCCATGAAGACCATCACGCCTTCCTGCGGGCGTACGAAAGCCAGTTGCTTGTCCTTTTCGGCGGCGAAGGCCACCTGCGCGTCCCAGCCGATCGCCGAAATGACGACCTCGCCGCGAGCGTAAAGGTCGGTCGCCTCGCCGTAGTTGGGCGACAGGGTGCGGGCGTGCTCGCGCTTGATCTTGATCAGAAAGTCGATCGTCTGCTTCAGCTCATCCGGCGTCAGGCGGGTCGGCGTCTTGGTGCCGGTGACGATCGGCGCCCAGGTCGAGATCAGGCCGGTAATGTCGTCGGTAAGCGAGACCTTGCCCTTGTATTCGTCCTTCAGGCAGTCCTTCCACGAGGCCGGTTTGGCGATCGCGGCGGGATCGTAGACCATCGACAAGGTGCCCCAGGTGAAGGGCACGGCGTAGAGCTTGCCGTCCTTGCGGATCGTGTCGACGTCGAGGAATTCGGGGAAGATTTTCTCGATGCCCGGCACGCGCGCTTCGTCGATGGGTTCGACCAGCCCGGCATTGGCCAGGATCGGGATGTGCCCGAAATAGATCGAGATCAGGTCGAGTTGACCGGCCCCGCCGGCCTGCAGCTTGGTGATGATCTCCTCGTTCGAGCTGATATAGGTGGTCGACAGGTCGATGTCGTTGTTCTTCAGAAAGTCATCGGCCTTGAGGGGGGCATCGTAGCCTTGCCATCCGATCCACGACAATTGCGTGGCGGCCATGGCCGAACGCGGAAGCGTCAGCATTGCCGCGGCCGCGGTGCCGGCGGCGATGAAGCTGCGGCGGTCGAGGCCGTGGCGCGGTTTGGCGTGATTACGTTGCATTCTTTTCTCCCTGTTGTTGTTCCTGGGGTGTGTTGCGGGCGGCAGGCGTCTCCTTGCCGTAGGTCCATGACTTCAGGCGGGCGAGAACCGCCGCCTTGAGCATGGGGTCGTAGTTCATCAGGCCGAGGCTTTCCGAGAACCACAGGCCGTCGATCGCCATGCGCACGATCGTGGCGAGCACGGGATCGGGCGAGTCGGCGATGATGGCGTCCTGGTGGCGGCGGCCCTGGGCCTGGACGGCGGCAAGCCGTTCGGGCGTGTTGGCGAGCGCGGCGGTGATGGCGCCGTTCACCCGGTCGAAATATTCCCCGGTGAAGGCGTCGCCTTCGTGGGTGGCTGCGATATAGGCGCGCACGGCCCGTCCGCTCGCGTCGGGATCGGAGCCCATCGCGTGCGACAGCGCGGCGTCGAAGCGCGACACCAGCCGTTCGATCATCGCGGTGATGAGGTCTTCCTTCGAGGCGAAGTGATAAAGCACCGTGCCCTTGGCGACGCCGGCATCCTTCGAAACCCGGTCGTAGGTGAGGCCGACGAGGCCGTCCCTGGCGACGATGGTCTCGGCGGTGTCCAGCAATTTTTGGACCGTCGGATGAGAGGTCTTGCGCTTGCTCATAGTTCTTTGTACTGTCCGGACGGTACAAAAACAAGGGGCGATCCGCTCGCGCCTTGAAACACCCTTCAGCGGAGAGTTTCCAATGGGCTACAAATCGTCGCCGCGGCCTGTTTTCGACAGGCCGACCCACATCCCCTATGCCGAGGTTACGCGTCATGTGTGGGGCGATGCCGGAGCCGGACTGGTCGACGACCTGATCTACGCCTCCACCGACAAGATCCACCAGCTCGTCTTCAGCCTGGCCGGCGGCACGGGTTTCAAACATTCGGAAGATTACCGCACCGTGTTCGGCGCCGACGAGGTGCTTTACGTGCTGTCGGGCACGTTCGGCGCGGCCAATCCGGAAACCGGCGAGGTTCGCATCGTCCAGGAAGGCGAGGCGATCTTCTTCCGCAAGGACACCTGGCATCACGGTTTCAGCCTGTCCGACAAGCCGGTGCGCGTGCTCGAATATTTCTCGCCGCCGCCGTCGACCGGCACGTCGGGCGTCTATGCCCGCACCCGTCCCTATCTCGAACAGTCGACCTATCGCCAGGAGCGTTTCATCGGCCGCTGGCCGATGGCCGCCGACGAGGAAAAGCAGACCGCGACCATCAAGACCTTGCGCGACGCGGACCTGCTTTGGGAACTCGACCCCGAGGATCAGGGTGTCATCACCGGCCTTTACGCGGCCACGGAACATCTGGAAAGCGGCAAGACGACCGTGCTGCCTGGGCGCAAATCCTCGATGATCACCCGCAAGGGCGACGAATGTCTCTATGTGCTTTCGGGCTGCCTGCATGTCCTGTGCCCGGACAGGGAAGGCCAGGTCTGGTTCGAGCTCAATCCGGGCGACGGCTTCTTCTTTCCCGACGGCACGCGCCACCAATACGCCAATCTGCGCGGCGAACCGGCAAGCTTCGTCTTCGGTGTCGGCCCCGGACTGGGCGACAAGGGCGTGTGAGCTGACGGCGCATGAACGCAATCGGTATCGACGTCGGCGGCAGCAAGACCGTCATCGGTCTGGTCGACACCGTCAGCGGACGGGTCGACCGTACCGTGCGGTTGGAAACCCCGGCGCGCGCGCGTGCCGGGAGCGATTTTCTCCGCCGTGTGGCCGACGAGGCGCGGGCGCTGTCGGCTGATGCCGCGGTTCCGCTGGGGGTCGGCATCTGCGAGGCCGTCGATACGGCCGGCGAGATCGTCAGCGCCCATCGCGTTCCGTGGACGACGGCGGAGTTGCGCGCGGCCTTTTCGTTCGCGCCGGCCTTGACGATCGATTCCGATGTCCGCGCCGCGGCCGTGGCCGAGGCGTGTTTCGGCGTCGGACGCGGACTGGGCGACTGGCTTTACGCCAATGCCGGGACCGGCATTGCCAGCGTCGTGATGCGCGGCGCCGTGCCTTATTTAGGGTGTCGCGGCCGGGCGATGGGGCTTGGCATGAGCCACCTGGTCGAGGAGGACGCGCGCCGCGAGCCGCTCAGCGTCGAAGACATTGCCGGCGGCGCGGGCATGTTGGCGCGCGCGCGTGCGGCCGGCCTGGCCGTGCCATCCGTGGCCGCGCTGATCGCCGAGGCGGAAGCGAACGAGCCGGGCGCGCACGGTGTTGTCGCCGGCGCCGGCGCGCTGCTGGGCCGCGCACTGGGCTTCCTGGCCAATGTGCTCGATCCCGAAGTGGTCGTTCTGGGCGGCGGGATGCCGTCGGCGAGCCCGACCTATCTCGCCGCATGCAGGCGCGCGCTCGACGCAAGCCTGTGGCGCCCGGCGCCACTGTGCCCTGAGCTGCGGGTGGCCGGGCTCGGCCCCGAATCGGGCCTCGTCGGCGCGGCGCTGCTGGCCGCACCGCAGGAAAAAGGTGCCGCACCGGCCTGAAGCGCCATCGCCGTGCCTGGAACCCGGCCTCCACCGGCGGGGCGACCTCTCCCGCTGTCGCGGTTGGCCTGCGATTTCTGAACTGCTGGCCTACTCGCATGTGACACAGGAAGACTTACGTGGTTGCGGTTGGCCTGCGATTTCTGAACTGCTAGCCTCGAAATTGAAGGCGAAAACGTGGCCGGGGCGTTGCGGTTGGCCTGCGATTTCTGAACTGCTAGCCTCGTTGAAGCGTGAGATGGCTCGCGCCATCCGTTGCGGTTGGCCTGCGATTTCTGAACTGCTAGCCTGGGGCATCGGCGCGAATGCTGCCGGTTTCCGTTGCGGTTGGCCTGCGATTTCTGAACTGCTAGCCTGACACTTTCAACGACGTTCAACGGCCAATCGTTGCGGTTGGCCTGCGATTTCTGAACTGCTAGCCTCGAGTTTCGCCCCGCCAGCTACGTGACCGGGTTGCGGTTGGCCTGCGATTTCTGAACTGCTAGCCTCGTCGCTGCACGCCCCTACCTCTCCTTCATGTTGCGGTTGGCCTGCGATTTCTGAACTGCTAGCCTCCTTCCACATAAACCTTGGAACCCTTTTTCGTTGCGGTTGGCCTGCGATTTCTGAACTGCTAGCCTCCGAAATGGATGCTATCGCCAGGCACTGCAGTTGCGGTTGGCCTGCGATTTCTGAACTGCTAGCCTTGAAACCTACAACGGGGCGCCGCTTTCATTGTTGCGGTTGGCCTGCGATTTCTGAACTGCTAGCCTGCTCGCAGCGGTTTACCGACAAGTCCACATGTTGCGGTTGGCCTGCGATTTCTGAACTGCTAGCCTCACCCACACACGTTCTTGAACGGGGCGCATGTTGCGGTTGGCCTGCGATTTCTGAACTGCTAGCCTCGACCGTCAAATCGGTATGGGGCACGCTCGGTTGCGGTTGGCCTGCGATTTCTGAACTGCTAGCCTCAACCGCGTCATCTTCGCGGACGTTACTATGTTGCGGTTGGCCTGCGATTTCTGAACTGCTAGCCTCCGAGGCCCGGCAGGAGCATCGAGATGCGGGTTGCGGTTGGCCTGCGATTTCTGAACTGCTAGCCTGATGGCTGCCGGCTACCGCATCCTCGCGCCGTTGCGGTTGGCCTGCGATTTCTGAACTGCTAGCCTCGATCATAGCGCCCATCCATTCGTCCAGCGGTTGCGGTTGGCCTGCGATTTCTGAACTGCTAGCCTGACCATGGGGCTGATGGGGCTCGCCCCCCTGTTGCGGTTGGCCTGCGATTTCTGAACTGCTAGCCTGGAGAGCCGGATTGGTGACGCCCGCGCGTGGTTGCGGTTGGCCTGCGATTTCTGAACTGCTAGCCTGACGCCGGGCTTGCATTGCAGAGCCCGACCGTTGCGGTTGGCCTGCGATTTCTGAACTGCTAGCCTGGATGACGCCCCAAAACTCTGTTCCGGCAGGGATTTTGGGGGGGGATCCGGCTGCAAAACACGTCATTTTTGCTAGAAAAGGGCGATTTGTTCCGGGTTTTTCTTGCGGATTCGGCGGCTTTGATCGCTAAATCTGACGATGTTTTCATATTGGCGGTCGGTAAACTGAAAGATAAAGACATCGCCGCGCTCTGGAAGGTTGCATTCGATGCGCCGAGCATAGGTGTCGAACTGGTCCTGCCCGTTGACCAGCCTAAGATAGTTCGAAAGCTGGCTCATCTCAAAGCCTTGATCGAGCAGGAATCCGCGGAATTTTGTCGCCTGCGCCCGGTGCTTTTTCGTGTCTACCGGCAAGTCGAAAGTCACGAGCATCCACATCAGCCTGTAAGCGGACATATAGGACGGCTGCGTCCGCTCTCCCCGTTTCTGCGTATAAAGCGTGGTCATGTCGCGTCGCCCCGACGCGCCAGGCCCGCCATCGTCAGCGGTTCCGGTGGCACGGGCAGGTCGAAATCGTCTTCGGCGCCGCAAGATCGGCCTGCAAGTTGCTGGGCGAGGCGCGCGGCGTGAACGTGAAGCGGGCTCATCCCGCGCGGCGCGAGCAGGTCAAGGGCGGTCAGGGCCGCAAGCGCGGACTTGGCCTGGGAGGAGACATCCAGGCAACCATCCTGCACCAGATTGTAGACGGCCCGGTCGACAAGCGGGCGATAAGGCTCCATCAGGTCGTCGGCGAGCGCGAACGCATTGCCGCGATTGGCATGATGAAGTCCAATGGAGGGGTGAAGCCCGGCCGCGCAGATCGCCCGGCTCAGCGTCGCGCGTAGCACGGTATAGCCGTAATTGAGCAGGGAATTGGCACCCTCCGCCGCCCGGTCGCGGCGGAAATCCGGTCCCATGAGCGCTTGCCAATAGCGCCGCGCAGCCTGGGCCTCGACATTGTCCGGGTCGCCGGAGCGTACTTTACGCGCCAGCATGGCGAAAGCGCCCGGCTCCGCGCCGACTGAGGCCAGTACCGAACCCTGCATGCGTATTTTCGCCACGACGATGTCGCGCCATATGCGCTTGGCCAGCGGACGCGGCGCATTTGCCTGCGCGTTCAGCCGCGCGCCCTGCAGGTGGTTGCCTGCCACCGGCCAGACGCAGGCCACCGGAGCATGGTTCTGCGCGCACAGGACGACGGGAACAGCCCGTTCCGAAAGGCGAGTGAACACGGTATTGGACCAGGTCAGACCGTGCGCGTGGGCGATGACGCCGCCAATATCGTCGAGCGCGATGCGCCCGACCTCCTCGCGGTCCCGGCGGACCGTGAGAAAGCCGCGATGAACGGCCACATGCAGGCCTTCGCTGGACAGATCAACCACGCGCAGCATGGCCGAAACCTACCACTTTAGCGTGTCGCGCGCCCGGCGAGGCTGTGCCTTTGGTTAACCGTCGCGCCTTTCCCACCAGGCGCCGGGATCGAGCACTTGGCCGATCTCGTCGATGCGCACTTGGCGCGCCCTGTTCTTTCTCAGGCTGGACGCACTGAGATAGACATATTTGAAGGGGTCGCCCTTGTCGGCATCGCGCCCCTTCAGGGAGCCGGCCTCGTTGTGGTCGGCCAGTGTCAACGAACCGGCTTCCGAGAACTTCACCACGCGCAGGATGCGGCGACCGTTCTCGCCATCGAGAGCGACCATGTCGCCCTGCTTGAGGCTCAGCACTTTCTTGGCGGTGGGATGCTGCAATCGTATCGCCGACTGCCAACCGGGCTGGTGGGCATCGAAGGTGGACACGACTTCGCTCGCCCACTTGCCGTCCGGTCCCTGCCACACGTCGAAGCTGTGATTGCTGTCGCCCTTGTAGCCTTTGTAGACCCGCCCCTTGCGGTCGCGGATCGGGATCGTCTTCAACGGCTCGACGACGCGCACATGGCGGATGGATTTGAACTTGGCGTCGTTGCTCACGAAATTCAGCACGGCCTCCTCGAAGGCCTTGCCCTCAAGATCGCGCGTGGCCTCCCACAGCCGGTCGCGCAGTTCCGAGTGGCCATGGTCGTTGGCGCGGATCTTCATGATGTCGCCAGGCTTCTTGATGTCGGTGATCGCGATACGGCGCACGACCAGATCGTTGCCTTTCTCGTCCTTCTGCCCGGTCGGGCCATAGGCGGTATCGTTGTGCAGCTTTCCGGCAGTCTGCCCGCGGCCCTTGGCATAACCGGCGCGGCCGACGGTGCCGTGATCCGGCTTGTGGGAGACGGTGATGTCGTGGACGGCCTTGCGCAGATCGTCGCGGAAACAGGGCCAGGGCGGCGCGATCCTTTCCACCACGCGCTCCGCGCCGCGTTCCTCGGCGGAGGCCGAGGCGGTCGCCAGTTTCTGGATCAGGGACCGGGTGGTACACGCGATCACCACCGCGTCGATGGCGTGGTGCCGATGGTCGAGACGGTTTTTCGGTTTGGTCACGTCGGCGCCGGCGATGTTGTGGTCGTAGAGCAGGGCGTTGAGGTCCCATTGCCGGCGCAGCATCTCGGTCATCCGACCGGGCAGGGCCCGTACCCGCGAATGGCGCTTGAAAACCCCGTCCGGGTCGACCTGCTCGGCCCCGTAGAGGCTCGCCAGATAGGTCAAGGCCAGGCGCGAAATATATTGCATGTCGATCAGCTGCCGGGCGAGGAAACCTTCCTCCTCGCCGAAACGCGCCATCGCGTCCTCGGCAAACCGCCACTGTTTGTTCTTCGGCAGCGTGGCCGCGCGGGCGAGGATCTCGGGATAGCGCGCCTTCCATTGCGGTACGTCGGCGGGCGCGCGGTTCTTCTTCTCGCGATTGCACGCCGTGCAGCACAGCAGCCGGTTCGCCTTGCTGTCGTCCAGCGTCTTCGAATAGGGCAGGATGTGATCGATATCGCTCTCCCCGTTGAAGAGCATGTGGCATGCAATCGGCTTGCCGCAATAGGTGCAGACGCGGTTCTCCGGCTTCTGGTTCAACTCCTCCCACAATTCCAGCCGCAGACGGTTGTAACCGGTATTCGCCTGGCCATGGGTCTCGACCAGTTTCTTACCGCGTTCGATCGCCGCCTTGGTGTTGCGGCCGATGGTTCGGTTGATTTCCTCGCGCTGCTTCTCGTTCAGCTTCAACTCGCGGCCGACCTCGATGGCGATGCGATCCGGCTTGCCGTGCCTGGCGATCAACGCGTTGACCACCCGGCGCAACTGATTCAGCGCGATGTGCACCGTCGGATTGGTGATGCGGCCCATGCGCTCGTCGTAGGGATCGTCCGGCTCCCCGGTTCCCGGCGGAATGTGGCGTTCCAGAACGTCTTGGTATTTCGGCAAGCGCGCGGCGCCCCGACGGTTCGGATCGACTTCGGAATTGGTCCGGCCGTAAACTTTTTTCGCAGCCGCCGCCTCGGTGATGACAAAACCGTTCTCGTCGACCTCGTTTTCCATTGCGTCGATGAGCGCGGCCAGCGCCGACGGACCGAGCCGGCCGAAGCCGTCGGGAATCGGAATGTCGGCCACCGCTTTCGCGCGCGCCTCGTCCAGCCCGGCCTGCGTGCGCAGCCATTGCACGAGTTGCGTGTGGTCGGGCTCGGTGCGCAGCATTTCGCTGACTTTCGCCTGCTCGTCCGCCGGCATGTCAGCCCATCGGGTGCCGAAACAGTCCGGCCGCGTCATGCGAAAATGGATCACATCGCCTTCGAGGTCGGTGCGGTTGTCCGTCTCCTTGTTGAAACGCACCTCCTTGCCGAGGCCAAGCTGCTTCTTCAGTTTGGAGAACGGCATCTTGCCCTGCTTGTTGAGGCCGGTGCGCAGCGCCAGCACCAGGATGTCGCGCTGTTCCGGCGCCAGCTTGATATGCCGCTGGTCCTCGCCGATGATCTCCAGCTCGTTGATCTCTTTCAAAAGCCGGAATTTCTGGAACAGCGGATGCGCCCTGGCGAGCCGGCTTTCGGCCGGATTGTAGGAACATTTGCCCGGTTTCACCGGCTTCAGCGGGCGCTGGAAAAACACCGTGTCGCGAATATTGTCGACCACGGCATCGTCCAGCAGCTTCGGATGGAAGCGCTTCTGGCAACGCATGATCAGGTCGAATTCGCGTTCCAGTGCGGCGCGCGAGGGGTAGAAATCGTAACCCTTGCCGTCGGCGGTCATGCGTGCGCGCACCGACAGCCCGCGCGCGCGGCGCATGTGCAGCCATTCGCCGAAGGTGCGCGCCTTTGCCTCCATCATCTGCGCGTCCAAAGCGCTGATGGCTGTCGCGATCTTGCCCTGTTCGGCATCGTTGCTGTCGGTTTTCCTGTTGCTCTTGAACCCACGGCGCTGGTTGAGGTGGAAAATCGCGCGGCCGATCTCGTGCGGCGTCAGCGCCTTGTCGAGCGCCCGGGCGCGCAACGCATAGACGGACGTCGACAGATCGCCGCCCGCGCCATCGCCATGGTCGCGCACCAGCGCCGCGCGCGCCTTGTCGTCGGCCGGCATCAGCCCGTATTGTGTCAGCAGATCGAGCAGGCGCTGCCGGCGTTTCAGATAGCGGTCGCGTCGCCGCCGCGCGCCGCGCGCCTCGCGCCGGGCAACGGCCAGTGAGGCCTTCGACTGCGGGTCGCGCCCCGCCATCTCGGCTTGGGAGAAGATGCGCACCCCGCACTCGACGATGCGGCCCTCGTCACCCTCACCTGGCTCGCCGCGCGTTTCAATGATCGCCCAGCCGAGGGAGTTGGTGCCGAGATCGAGGCCGAGTGTCCTCATTTTTGCTCCCCTTATGTTCTATGTATTTTTAGCTGGATGACAATTTGGTCTCATAAATCAATTTTGTGCCTGGGTTTCCAGATCGTTCCCGGAAATAAGAGATACGCAAAGCGATCAATCGCGGCGGACGCGCGTTTCACCGCGTTTCAATTGCAATTATACTATTCTCTTGCTTCATTGGATTAAGCAAGGCCGAGCGTGTGATTACGGTTGGTCTGCGATTTCTGAACCCGGGTTGAAGGAGGGGGGCGGCCTCTCCTTTTTGTTTGATTTCGGGTCTTTGATGAACTAGGGAACAAGCGTTCAGAAATCGCAGTCCAGCCGTTAACAAGCTGAGATAGCACCAGATAAGGCGCTCGCACCTCCTGCTTGCAGAAAGGGCGGGCGCTTTTGTTTGGTCTCTCGGCAGTCGCGCCGTCATATGGCGGGGCGGGAAACGCCTGGGCGCTGGGCGCCGGATCGTCCGTGCGGGAGCCGCCACATCGGGCGCGGGCCCGAAATGAGCTGCCGCATGCCTGCCGCAGCGCGATGGAGCCGACGCGTTTTATTTAACGGCGTTTGGGCAAGAGCCCGCTGGCGGGCTTTGGCGGGCCGGCACCGGCACACCGCCAGGCAGGGCGAACAAGGCGGGACTGACGGGGCCGGCCCGTCAGCCCACACGCATCGCCGAATGCCGTGTAGGCCCGGCTGCGCGGTCACGCCGTCTTACTGGCACTTGTCGTAATTCGAATAGGCCGGGTCGTTGCGGACCTTGTCGATCGCGGCGGCGCGCGAGGATGCCTCGACGGTGACCGAGACGGACTGCCCGGTGACCGAATCGACACAGCTCAGCTTGTAGCTGCCCGCATGCGCCGAGCCTGTGAAGGCAAGCGTGAACGAGGCCAGCGCGGCGGCGGCTGCGAGGCGTTTTGTGTTGTCCAGGTTGAGTGTCATGGCAGAACTCCGTCCTTGTGTTTTCGACGGTGCGAAAGAAACGAAATCGGCAGCGGCACACAATTAGGTCGGCTGCACTAATTGAACTTGCGCCTGCCGTCGCCGGCATCGACGCGTCTGCGCGGCCCGATGAGGGGGGGCGGCGCGCGTCGTTTGGCCGTTGGTCGTGCCTTGACTGGCGCGGTCGATCGCCGGGCCGCTGCCGCGGGTTGATTCCTGCCACAAACCGTCTCTAGGGTGAGCGGAACCCGGCCCGTGACGATGCATGGTCGCAAACGTTGCGGGCCACAGGTTCGGACACAGGGCGACGGGGCATTTTGGACGGTGCGAAGGAAAGTGTCGGCGGCGCGGCGCGCGCGCCAGGCATAACGGTTGCGGGGCTTCTGTCTCCCGAGCCGTGGAAGACCCGTTACCTGTTTTCGATCGGCGCCAGAAGCTGGCTGATCCATGTCTTTGTCGTCCTGCTTGCGTTTGTGGCGCAGCAGAACCTGTCACTGGCGGCCCAGGCGTGGCTGACCGGCATGATTACTCTTTCACTCGTGCTTGCAGGACTGTGCCAGTATGGCCAGCGCCTGCCGGACGTCCCGCCGCGCGCGCTCGCGATCGCCGCCTGGTTTCATTCCGCGCTGACCGCGACCGTCGGGCTGCTGTGGGCCTGGGGGGCGTTCGTGGCCGCCGAAGCGGGGTTCGACAACCTGCTTCTCTACACGCTGGCGCTGGGTGGGACGGCGCTCGGCGCCGTGTCGTCGCAGCACGCGGTGATGCGATCGTGCCTGCTCAGCATCTGGACGTCGGTCCCCGGCCTGGCGGCCGCGCATCTGGCCTTGGATGCGACGAGGCTGGGCCAGGCGAATGCGGCCATGATCGTCCTCTACGGCGCGGTGCTCACCATCCTCGCCACGCGAATGCACCGGTTCGTGGCCTCCAACCATGCGCTTGTCGAGAGGCTCGACCGGCAGGTTCATCAATTGCGATACGAAAAAAAACGCGCCGACATGGCCCAGGAGGCCAGGACGCGTTTCCTCGCCCACGCAAGCCACGATCTGCGCCAGCCGGTGCACACGATGAATCTGCTGATCAGCCTGTTGCGCGAAAACGAACTCGACCGGGACGCCCGCGACATCGTCGGCAAGATCGACCTGTCGTTGACCTCGCTCAGCGAGCTGTTCCAGTCCCTGCTCGATTTTTCGATCCTGGATCTGGGGCGGATGAGGGTTTCGACGGAGGCCGTCGACCTCAACGCCGTCCTTAATCGTCTCGCCAAGCAGAACATGCCGCTTGTCGAACGCATGGGCGGGGCGATTGTCGTTTCGCCGACCAGTGTCTGGGTCGAGACCGACCCGCGGCTTCTCACGACCATGCTTCAAAACCTGATCTCGAACGCCGCGAAATACGCGCCGGGCAGCACGGTGCTGATGGGTGTGCGGCACAGGAAAAACGGCATCGCCGTCGTGGTGGCGGACCAGGGGCCGGGGATCGGTGAAGCCGACAGGCCACGCATATTCGACGAATTCTACCGATCGGGCGACGACGCCGAACGCGTGCAGGGCTTGGGCCTGGGATTGCCGCTGGTCGTCCGTTTCGCCGAACTTCTCGGCCATGATTGCCGGCTGGAAACCAGGCCCGGACATGGAACGCTGGTCGAAATCGGCGCCATGAAGCGGGTCGCTGCCTGTCGCGAAGCGGTCAAGGGCCGCTGGACGGCCGCGCATCTGCTTTCGGGACTGGAAGTCTATCTCGTCGATCGCGATGGCGATACGCGAAAGGCGACCGAGGTGCTGCTGGAGAACTGGGGCTGCGTGGTTGCGCCGGAAGGCTCGGCCGCGCGCCTGGGCCGATCGAAGCCGGGCCTGATCCTGCTGAATCATGGCATGAATGGCAACGAGAATGCCGCGCAGGCGATAACGGCCATCCGCGAACAGGCCGGCAAAACCGTCCCGGCCATCGTCGTCAGTGGCACGCTGGATCACGAGGCGTTGGGTATTGCCGGGCTCGACGACGTGCAGCTTCTCGCAAAACCCGCCCCGCCCGCGCAGTTGCGGGCATCGCTGGTCTCGCTTGCCCTGAGCACCCGCGATTAGAGCATATCCGGCGAGACCCGGATCGCACAGAGGGTCTCGCTATCTATTTCATGGAATTGCGGGCGCGGAAGCCGTTTCGCACCCTTGCCGAAATTGCTCTGCGCCGTGCCTCAAAACCCCATGTCGCGCCCGAGCGCGGCGGCCGCCGCGCGGGACGGCACGCCGAGCGTGCGAAGCAGGGCCGAAACGTGGATGCGGACCGTGAAGGGGGAAATGTCCAGTTCCCGCGCGATCTCCTTGTTCGATTTTCCCTGTACGATCAGCTGGAGCACCTCCCTTTGCCGGGGTGGCAATTCGGCGGCGCTCGGGGAAGCGTTCTCCTGGATGTCGTCGTCGGCGTCGTGCGGCCCCAGAATGACGATCTGCCCCTCGAGTATGTCGCGCACGGCGCCGGCGATTGCCGCGGGATTGATCGCCTTGCTGACGAAACCGTCGGCCCCGTCCTTCATGACAGTTTCGATCGTGTCGTCGTCGTCCGACATGGAGATGATGAGGACGGAGGCGGTTGGAAACGCGCTGCGCAGCGCCGCGATCGACCGCCGGGGCTCGAAGCCGGGAAAATTGAGGTCGAGAACGAAAAGGTCGGGTGCCCTGGTTTGCGCCTGTGCCAGGACGGCGTCGAAGCGCGACGTCTCGAAGATCTCGGCATGGGGCAACGTCCTTTGGACGAGCCGGCGCAAGCCTTCCCGAAAAAGCGGGTGGTCATCCGCGATGACGATATGAACCGGAGGCATGGTCTTTCCACTGCAGCGTCGTTCCGGATTCTTAACATCGAATGCCGGCGGGTCATTAGTGCAACTGGTCTAGTTGCCCTCCCGCCGCGCCGTGCAGATGGTTTGGGCGACCAATGCCAATGTTCCGGAGCACGCGCATGAAACGCATGGTGATTTGGCTTGTCGGCGGGGTGTCGATGCTTGGCGCCTTGCCGTTCGGCCCGGCCGGGGCTGAGGCCGGGCAATTGTGCGCAACCACCCGTCTTACCCAGGCCTTCGAGACGCAGAGCATCTGCGTGTCGAGCGCCCGGCAGCCGAGGGGCGGCACAGTCTACGACATACGAAGCCTGACCGATTGGGACGATGCCACGGCCTGGTGCGTCGACGGAG
This sequence comes from Nitratireductor alexandrii, assembly GCF_004000215.1. Taxonomy (GTDB): domain Bacteria; phylum Pseudomonadota; class Alphaproteobacteria; order Rhizobiales; family Rhizobiaceae; genus Mangrovimarina; species Mangrovimarina alexandrii. The sequence continues at coordinate 385,932 of NZ_RBVY01000001.1, forward strand.
ACGGGATCGGCGAATCCATCATCGTGCGCTTGGAGGACGCCGCCCCGCCGGAAAATTTCTGGATACGCAACGGCTACGCGAAGTCGCAACAAACCTTCCGCAATCATGCGCGCATACGCACGATGGAACTGGTCGCCTTTTCCTACGGGCTGGAGCAACCGCAGCGCAGGGCCGAAATCGTGCTCGGCGACAACGCCACGGAACAGACCATCGCGCTTCCCTGGCGCGTCGCCGACCCGCGCTATTTCGAGCTGCGCATCACGTCGGTTTATCCCGGGCAGACCGACGAGGACCTTTGTGTGACCGGCTTCTCGGTCGACTACGGCATGTAGGCACGGTGAGGGAACGCGTCCCAGTCGATCCGGTCGTCATGTATGCGTCGGCGCACCGGCATCGGCGAGGAGGTTTCCGAAAAGGGAGTGTCAAATTCATGAAAGCGCTGGAACGACGTCCACCCTCGCGGCGCTGGATCTTTGCCGCGATCGCGGCCTGGCTCGCGGCCGCCGGCCTACCCACCATCGGGTTCTGGCTCGTCGCCGGGGGCGGAAGCGCTGGTGCCATCGTGCTCGGCGTGGTCTGGACGGTCGTTTTGGGATTGCCTCTGGCGCTGCCGGGTCTTCTGGTGCTGGCGGCGGTGGCCTGGTTCGGGTTCAAGAAACTGCGTTTGTGGCCGGTCTGGGGCTGGGCGGGGCTCGGTCTTGCCATCGGTGCGGTCTGCATCGCGCCGCTGCTGTTTGCCGGCTCGACGGCGAATGAAAACGCGCACAATCCGCTCGTGTGGGGCGCGCTCGCGGGAGGCGCGATTTCCGGTGCGGTGTTCCGGTTCGCCTTGCCGCCGTAACGGGGCGCGAGGGACGGTCCGTCTCCGGCAAGTGCCCGTCGAGGCGGTTCGCAATCACCAGCAACCCAGGAACAAATCAGGCCGGATGGTCCTGGAAACGGCCGGTGCCGATCCGCCCGCGAAACCCCGCAGCATCAAGGTCGAGATGGCGCTATGGCAACGTCCGACAATCACGGCGCCGGCCACGGGCAGGCTTCGACGCCTCGCGCAAAAGTACAATAAAATCAGCTCTTCAAAGATGTGGCTGGGGAACCTGGACTTTCAGCTACTAAGGTTTCAAGGCAACTCAAGTCGTTGATGCGGCAGAAAAATATTATGATTCAAGGGGTTGCGAAACGGCTACTGCTAATAGATGGTGCTAATAGATGCCCTCGAAAACGGCGCGAAAATCATGGCGAAATTGCACCGGCGCGGCCCCGTCTACTACGTAGTTCTCAACGTCCCGACCGACCTTCAGACCGCCATGGGCTGCAAGCAGAAATGGATTTCGCTGCGCACGAAGGATCGCAAGGAGGCCACGCGCCGGCAGGCGGCCGTGATCGACGAATGGATGGCGACTTTCGACGAGTTGCGTCGACGCCGCGACCTGACCGACGCGGACATCGCCGGTGCCGTCTGGGAACACTACACGTCCAAGATGGACGAAGGCGATCGGGAACGCGCCAGCCGTCCGACGACAGCGCAGATCGACGACGCCATTGAGAAGGCCGGAGTGGCCGCGATCCGCTCAGGCGCTCACAAGGCTGGTCCGATCGCCATGATCAACGCCATGGCCGAAGTCGAAACTCTCGCCAACAAGGCTACGTGGGCGGCGAGACGCCGGGCAGCCCGGCTAAACAGATTGCGGTCTGATCTGGCGTCTGGCGACACGCGCCTCATTGAACCAGACGCCGATCGCTTCCTCGCCAAGCACGGCTTCACCATCGAAAACGGCAGCGAACTCTATCGCGAGCTTTGCCACAAGCTTATGCGCGCCGACATCGAGCAGCTTGAGCGAAATGCCGAGCGCGATCGCGGCGACTATACCGGCAAGCCTAGCGACCCGATCGTGGTCGAGCCGGCAGAAATGCCCGACAGGCCGGACGCGGGCGGCGAGCGGATCATGCCGCTGTTCGACAAATACGAAGCCGAGAACCCGAATAGCATCCGGCCGGAGACGTTCAAGCAGGCCCGCCGCGACGTGCAGCATTTTTCTGACTTCGTAGGGCCGCGCGTGCGCGTGTCCAAGATCGACAGGCGCATGGTGCGCGAATGGAAGGACTTGCTTACACAGTGGCCTGTCAAGGCGGCAGACACAGCCGCGTTCGAGGGGCTGAGCGTCAAAGAGATCATCGCGGCCAACAACAGGCTTGAGCGGCCCAAGCCTGCGATCACGCGCAATACTATCCGCCGCTACATGGCCAGCCTCAGCGGCTTCTGTCGTTGGCTCGTCGTGCACGACTATCTAGCGGCGAACCCGGTCACGGACATGCTGCCGAAAAAGAACGGGCCGGCGAACAAGCGCCGCACCTTCACCGATGACGCGCTGTCCGCCCTGTTCACGTCGCCGCTCTTCACGACATGCAAAAGTGACGTTTGGCGCGATGTCGACAAGCCCGGCAACGTCGCAGTGCGCGATCACCGTTACTGGATTCCCTATGTAATGCTCTACAGCGGGGCGAGGCCCGGAGAGATCGCGCAACTGCATGTTGACGACGTGCGGCAGACTCACGGCGTCTGGATCATGCATATCACCGAAGAAGGCGAAGGCCGGAAGAGAACCAAGACCAAGGGCTCAATGCGTGTCGTGCCGATCCACGACGAACTCGCCAAGCTGGGCTTTGTCGAGCATTGCCAGCGCATGGCCGCTGCCGGGCACAAGCAGGTGTTCCCGGAAGTCGACATTCCCGAAGAAGGGCAGGTCGCGGCAGCCTTCTCGCGCGAGTTCAATCGCTATCTGGCCAAGATCGGCGTCAAGACGGGCACCGACATCGTGACATACAGCTTGCGGCATACGTTCATCGGTCGAGCGCGGGACGCCGGATTCTTGGACGAAGAAATCGGGACCGTCGTCGGACACGACAAGCCAACGATGACCGGCCGATACGGAACCGAACATAGCGGCTCACTGAAGCGGCGCGCGACGTTGGTGAACAAAGTGCGGTATCCGACGATCGAAGCTAGATCATAAATCATCACGAAAATCAATGGAAAAGATTCCTATTTAGTCAATTATAGAGACTATTTTCCTATCTAAAACACTGTTACAATATCCTTGAAATGGAATTGTAGCATATGCGTTGGCGTGATCTTCTGAGTTGGCTACCAGCGAGCGGAACCGAAAAGAAAGCGGTTCCGCTTTCTGATTCATCGGTGTTCGAAATCTTCGGAAGCAGCCCGACGATTTCCGGTCAGAACATCAACCCGTCGACCGCTATTCGCGTGCCAGCGGTCTATTCAGCGGTCACGCTCATAACCAGCGCGATCGGCTCATTGCCCGCGAAGCTGTTCCGGGAAGCGGACGGCGGCAAGCAGACCGCCAAGGATCATCCCGCCTATCGCCTTGTCCATGATGAGGCAAATGACTGGACTTCAGCCGGCAAGTTGCGCTCGCAACTGACGGCAGACGCGCTATTGCGCGGCAACGGCTATGCCTTCGCCAATCGTGTCGACGGCCGCGTCGTCGAGTTCATCCGGCTCGACCCGAACGCCACGTCGATCGAATGCGAAGACAGCGGCGAGCCGGTCTATGTGCATCGCGACAAGGAAGGCCGTGAAGTCCGCTACGACTATCGCGACATTCTGCATGTCGAAGTGCCGCTTGGCATCTCGCCGATCACTGCCGGGCGCGAGTCGATCGGTCTAGCGGTCGACATCGAACAGGCTGCCGGCCGCGTGTTCGCAGGCGGCGCTCGACCGACTGCGATCTTCAAGCACGAAAAGGCCAAGGGCGGCGAAAGCGGCGCGGCGGAAGTCAAGGCGATCAAGCAAGCCTATCGCACGGCAACAGCGTCCGGCCAGTTCACCGAGCCGATGTTCCTTGATGGCGGCTGGACCTATGACGAAGCCAAATACTCGCCGCTTGATCCCGCGTTTTTCGAAACCATGCGCAAGGAACAGGTGGTCGAGATTGCGCGCCTGTTCCGCGTGCCGCCGCACCTGCTTTTCGAGCTTTCCCGCGCCACATGGTCGAACGCCGAAGAGATGTTCCAATCGTTCCTGACGCTAACGCTACGCCCTTGGCTGGACGAATGGGAAGCAGCCTATCAGCGCGTGCTGCTGTCGTCGGAAGAGCGTGCTGCCGGTCATTATGTCGAGTTTGTCGTCGACGACCTTTTGACTTCGAATGCCGCGACCCGTGCAAAGACCTATCAGGCATATCGCCAGATGGGCGCGATGACGGCGAACGAGGTTCGCAGCGGGCTCAATCTGCCGCCGATCGACGGCGGCGACACGCTGGCAAATCCCAACATCACACCCGGCGCGCCGCCCGCCGACAACGACAACCCTGCCAACGGCGAGGAAGCCGCATGACGCACGTCGCATTCTTCGGCGACGGCGAGCGCCCTTTTGCCTTGCCGCTTAACGAGACGCGCCAGCTTGAGCGCGCGACCGGCCACGGCATCGGCCGGCTGTGCAAGATCGTCTTCGCACGCGAGTTCGCCATCGCGGATCTAACAGAAACGATCCGCTGGGCGCTGATCGGCGGCGGCGCATCACCGAAAGAGGCCGCTGACCTTATCGCGGCATATGCCGACAACCGGCCGATCGCCGAACTGCTCACCGTCGTCGTGCCGATCCTCGAATCCGCGTTCTTCGGCGACACCCAAGCCGACCCCGCCAACGACGAGACAGCCAATGGATAAGCTCGAAATCAAGGCCAGCTTCACGGTCGACGACACCGGCACCATCACCGGCATCGCATGGCCGTTCGGCTCAGCCGATCGGGTCGGCGATGTCATTCACAAGGGCGCGTTCAAGGTGTCGGCGGCAATGCCGATTCTGTTCGAACACGACCCCGATCGTGTCGTCGGCACATGGGAGTCGGTCAACGAGACGGACGCCGGCCTTGAGGCGAAGGGGCGGCTCTTCGTCGACGGCGTGCCGCGTGCCCGTGATGTATACGGCCGGCTGCGCAATGGCCGCGTCAACGGCCTGTCGATCGGCTTCCGGGCCGGCGAGACGAAGGCACGCCCCGGCGGCGGCCGCGACATCTATTCCCTGCACGTCTCTGAAATCTCGATCGTCGCGAACCCGTGCCACCCGGACGCGCGCATTCACTCAGTCAAGTCCGCAGGTGGCGCGGCGTCCCCCGAAAAGGAAATCGACATGGAAAATGCAGAAGTGAAGGAAGACCAGCCGGAGCCGAAGGCCGAGGCGAAAGCCGAGCCGGTGATCGACAAGAAAGAGTTCGACGCCATGAAGGCCCGGCTCGACAAGCTGGAAGCCAAGAGCAAGCGGCCCGTGGCCGCGAACAACAACCAGCCGGTCGCCGACAACGACAACGTCGAAACCAAGGCGTTTAGCCTCTACACCCGGCGCGGGCTGGAACAGATGGACCCCGATGAGCGCAAGGCGCTAACCGTGGGCACCTCAGCGACTGCCGGATACCTGGCACCGGAGACGTTCGCGGCCGAACTCATCAAGCAGCTAAAGGAATTCAGCCCTATTCGGCAATATGCGCGCGTCGTCACGATCGGCGCGCCGGAAACGAAGTATCCTCGCCGCGTCGGCTCGCCGACGGCCTATTGGGTCGGTGAGAACGACAACCGCACGGCCTCGCAGGGCAGCTACGAACAGATCGCCATCAAGCCGCACGAACTGGCGACCTACACGGACGTTTCTGCCCAGCTTCTGGAAGACAACGCCTATGATCTGGAAGGCGAGCTTCAGCGCGAGTTCGCGGAAGCTTTCGCGACTGCCGAGGGCGCGGCATTCGTGGCCGGCACCGGCGATAACAACAACCAGCCGACCGGCCTTCTGGTCAACGCCGATATCGCCGAAATCCTGACCGGCGAAGCGTCGAGCTTCCCGGCAGCGAACCCGGCCGATGTTCTGATCACCATGTATCACGGCTTGCCGACGACGCATGCGCAGCGCGGCGTGTGGATGATGAACCGCAACACGCTGGCCACGATCCGCAAGTGGAAGGATAGCGACGGCCGCTATCTCGTCATTGACCCGATCACCGACGGCATGCCGATCACCATGCTGGGCCGGCCGATCGTCGAATGCCTCGACATGCCCGACATCGAAGCCGACGCCTACCCGATCGTGTTCGGCGACCTTCAGGGCTACCGGATCATCGACCGCATTCAGCTTCAGGTGCTGCGCGACCCGTTCAGCCGCGCGACCAATGGCGAAATCCGCTTCCACGCGCGCCGACGCACGGGCGGTGACGTCACGCACCCGGATCGCTTCCTCAAGCTCAAAGTCGCTGCGGCGTAAGCGAGGAACACGATCATGCGGCTCGCATCTGACGATTTCGTAGTTCTGCGCGGCAACCAAGCTGTGCGGCTGCGGCCGTCTTTGCGGGCCGCAATCCTGCTGCTGCGCAAGCACAGCTTCGGCAAGCTTATTGAGGGCGTCGAGACGGCGAACGTCACCGTCATGACCGATATCTTGACGACGGGCGGCGACATCATCGAAGGCGAGGCACTTATGAGCGTCAAGCTCACCGATGGCATCGCCCAATTCGGGGATCTACAGAATCTGCTCTTGCACTACCTCGCCGCGACGTTCGGCGTTGATGGCGAGGTAGATCATCCGGCGGAAGAGAAGTTCCGGGCCGGCGATGTGCACGGCATGGAAACGGCGCTCAATGGCCTTTTCGAGATCGGCACCGGCTGGTTAGGCTGGTGCGCTGCCGATACCTGGGCCGCAACGCCCGGCGAGATCATCGCAGCCCAGCGCGGCATGATCGCCAAGCTTAAGGCTGTTCACGGCACGGCCGATGAACTCGCCTATGACCCCCGCGAAGAAGTAGCACCGGAAACCGTTCTAGAAGGTATCGACAAGCTCAAGGCAAGCGCCCGACGCGGCGCGAGGCAGGCCGCCTAATGCCGCGTCGTGTGCCCCGCATATGCGCCTGTCAGAAGGTCGTGCCAGCCGGCGAGCGCTGTGCTTGCCAGGTCAAGCAGGATCGCGCCCGCAAGGCCCGCCACGATGCGCGCCGGCCGTCTGCACGTGAGCGCGGCTATACGGCCGAATGGGAACGCGCGCGGGCTGACTATCTGCGCAGGCACCCGTTCTGCATGCACAATCGCTGCGGCCGGCCGGCTACCGTCGTGCATCACGTCAAGCCCCATAGAGGCGACAAGCGCCTGTTCTGGGATCGCTCCAATTGGATGCCTGCCTGTCAGCCCTGCCATGACGGGCCGCTACAAGCGCAGGAGCGCAGGCGATGACCCGCGCCGAACGTGCCCGCCTTATCGACCGGCTTGAGTTCGAAGCCGAGTGCCGCGCTGCCCGTGCGCGTGCCCTTCGGCATGTCGAGACGCGGCAACAGGAGGAAGCTGAGCGCGTCGCGGACTGGATAGGCAAGGAACCACCGCCCACCTTCATCACGCGCCCGAAGCTGGGCCGCAAGCCGAAGCTCTATGAGCACGCCGGCGAGCGCAAATCGCTCAGCGAATGGGCTGAAATCGCTGGCGTGACCTATCGCACGCTTCAACGACGCATTCGCACCGGCATGCCGTTTCATACCGCAATCACCATGAAACCGCATGGGCGGCAAGCCACATGACCCGCGACGACCTTCTCACCATGAACGGCGTCACACAGCCGATCGCAGAATGGGCGCTCGACTACGGCATCCCTGCCAGCCTGATCTTGACACGGCTGAACAGGGGCATGTCGACCGCGCGGGCGATAACGAAACCGATGCGTGCGAAGCCGGGCGATCAATTACCCGAACCACCCTCGACGCCTGAGACCTACGAGTTCGACGGCCAAGCGCATACGATCGCGGAGTGGGCGAAGATTACCGGCATTTCACAATGCGTGTTGCGCGATCGAATCCGCGCCGGTTGGCAGATCAAGCGCGTGCTCACAACGCCCACCAAGAGGGGGCGGGTCTCCAATTTTTCCGCGTCTATGGGGACCGGCGCGGGGAGCGACGTGCAAGCGATGCCGAAAATGGGTTTTTCTGAAATCGAGGACTCACCATGATCGCGACCGCCAACGACCTACGCGAGCAACTGAATATCGAGCCGGGGTTCGAGGCAGACGACTTCCTTGAGCGGAAGATCGCTGCCGCTGAAAACTGGATTGAAAGCTTCATCGGCACGCCGCTCGCCGAACTCGACCCGCTGCCGGCGAGCATTACGGAAGCCGTGCTTCAGCTTGCCGCGCATCTCTATGAGAACCGCGAAGCGACCCTTGTCGGCGTGTCCGGCTCGGAACTGCCGTTCGGCGTGGTCGATCTGATCCGGCCGCATCGCGTCTGGGAAATCTGACCATGGCCAGATCAAAGCAAGTCGCGCGGATACAGCGCCGCCTAGAAGCGATTCCCGCCGAAGTGCGCAAGGCCGTCGAGCCGAGCCTGACGAAATCCGCCAACGAACTCGCCGGCATGATGCGCCAGCTTGCGCCTGAAGACGAAGGCGACCTTAAGGCGTCGATCGTGGCGACCCCGCCCGGCGAACAGACCCCGGCCTATTCGCAGCCGGGCGGCGAGCGCGTTGCCGGCGAGTTAGAGGCGATCGTCACGGTTGGCAACAGTGATGTCCGCTATCCCCACCTACAGGAATACGGAACCAGTGAGCATGATGCGCAGCCGTTTTTCTGGCCGTCGGTGCGGCTACTCAAGAAGCGGATCAACAACCGGACCAAGCGCGCCATCGCCAAGGCTGTCCGCGACCATTGGGGGCGCGGATGATCGAACCATCGCTTGCACTACAGGCCGGCATCCGCGCGCACTTGAACGCAGATGCGACCGTGAGCGCCCTTGTCCCGGCGGACCATATTCGCGCCGGCTCAAGCCGCCCGGAACAACTGCCTTGCGTCAACATGGCCGGCGCGCAGACGGTCTTTCTCGGTGGTGCTGCCGGGGGGCAATATGCGGCGCGCGTATTCCTTGACCTGCACATATGGGCGATCGAAGCCGGCGCTGATACTGCTAGGTCGATCGCGTTCGCGGCGAAGAAATCATTGCTGACGTGGCCGGCGCTCGCCGATAGCGAGCTTGACAAGTTCGCCGTCACGCACGCGCTGTTTCCGCGCGACCCTGACCCGCAATACGGCCACGGCATTTTGAAGGTCGAGGCCGTCATCCGGTGGGTATTGTGATGCGCGCCGGCAAACTCGACCGACAGATTACCATCGAACGCGAGACAGAAACCGTGTCTGCGACCGGTGCAGTCAGCACCACCTGGGCAGAATTTGCCACAGTGCGCGCTGAGATCGTGCAGCGCTCGACCGATGAGTTCCTGAGCGGCTTCGGCGAGGACGAAGCGACGGGCATCGTCTTTCGCATTCGCTACCTCGCCGGCATCACCACGGCTGATCGGGTCGTTCACGCCGGCACCGCATACGACATTGGCGAGATCGTCGAGATCGGCCGAAGGCGGGCGCTAGAACTGCGGGCAAAGACCTAATGCGCGGTAAAAAGCCATCGAACATCGCGCCGGGCACGTCGCCGGTGACGAAGGTGCCTGCCCCGCCTTCCTACCTGTCCAAGGACGCCAAGGCCGAATGGCGACGGGTCGCGCCAATCTTGATTGACGAGCGCAAGGTGCTGACGGTCGCCGATCTTGCCGTGCTTGAGAACTTCGTGATCGCCACGGGCACCATGCGCGAGGCGCACCGCGCGCTGAATCAGGAAGGCATGGTCCTGCCGAACGGCAAGCGGCATCCGGCCTACGGCATCCTGAGCGCTGCGCAACAGCAACAGCTTCGATGCGCCGGCGAGCTTGGCCTTACGCCTTCGGCGCGGTCGCGTGCCGCGATGATGGAACAAGGCGACGATGACGCCGACAGCCCCCTCGCCGTGGGGCGCGGCCGATGACCAAGAGCGCCTATCCTGCATGGCTGTTCGACGGCAGCCCGATTGATGATCCGCTCGGCTACGGCGCGGATGCCGTCGAGTTCTTGCGGCGGCTGAAGCACCCGAACAGCACCGCGCCAAAGAACGCATTCCAGCTATTCGACTGGCAAGAGCGGATCGTGCGGCGCATCTATGGACCGCGGCACGCTGACGGTCGCCGGATCGTCGAAACGGTCTTCTGGATGATCCCGCGCGGCAACCGCAAGACCAGCCTCGCTGCCGCGCTGGCACTGTTGCATACGATCGGCCCTGAGCGCGTTCGCGCCGGGCAAGTGATCTTCGCCGCGTCCGATCGTGAGCAAGCCGGGCTCGGCTTCCGTGAGGCCGCGAACATCGTGCGGATGGATAAGCGGCTCGCCAGCGCGACCCGCATCTATGACGCGCATAACAGCGCAAAGAAGATCGTCTTCAAGGCCGAAGACGTAACGCTACAGGCGATTTCCAGCGACGGCGCGGCCCAGCACGGCAAGACGCCTTCATTCGTGCTGGTCGATGAAATCCACGTCTGGAAAGGCCGCGACCTTTGGGAAGCGCTCAAGTCCGGCCTTGTGAAGACCAGCAACACCCTTATGCTCATTGCCACCACGGCGGGCCGTGGCTCGGAAAACATCGGTTCCGAGCAATATGAGTATGCCCGGAAGGTTGCCACCGGCGAAATCATAGACCCGGCTTTCCTGCCAATCATCTTCGAAGCGGACCCGAATGATGATTGGCAGGACGAAGCGGTCTGGCACCGCGTGAACCCTGGCCTGCGCTACGGCTTCCCGAATCTCGACGCGATGCGCACACAGGCGCGCGAGGCCGCGCACCGGCCCGCCGAACGGCACGCCTTCGAACAGTTCAACCTAAATATCTGGAAATCGCACTCGCGCGACCCCCTGTTCGATATGGCGACCTACGACGAAGGACGCGTCGAGGTCGACCTGAGCGAGCTTGAAGCCCTGCCCTGCTATCTAGGCGTCGACCTGTCGGTGAATGGCGACCTGACTGCGATCGTCGCGGCTTGGCGGCACGATGACGGCCGGATCACCATTCACCCTTGGCTGTTCGTGCCCGGCGACGATCTGGACAGCCGCGCCAAGCAGGACCGCGTGCCATATCTGCAATGGCGCGCCGATGGCCATATCACGGTGATCGACGGCCCGGTGATCGAACCGCAATCGATCGAGGATCACATTCGCGAACTGTGCGCCACCTATGACGTGCGCGAAGTGCTGTTCGATCCATACCGGGCAGGCCTCATCATGCAGCGCCTACAGTTGGAAGGTCTGCCGGCAATCGAGTTCCGGCAGAAACCGCTCACGATGGCGCCCGCCATCGGCCATCTTGAGCGCACCGTCAACGGCCGCCGGTTGCGGCACGGCGGCAACCCTGCGCTAAGGCATCATTTCGATTCCGTGGTCGTCTCGCGCGGCGACACCGGCCTTGTCCACCTGCACAAGGGCGTCCGTTTCGACAGGATCGACGGAGCGATCGCCGCGTCCATGGCTGTGGGCCGCGCCATTGCGGCCGACAATACCCCGTCAATCTATGTGCGCGATGACTACGAAGACATCCTTTACAGCTAGGAGAAACCTGCATGGCCACTGACGAAGAACGGCTTGTCGTCGCGCTAGAGGCGCGCATTCGCGATTTCGAGCGCAACATCCTCAAGGCCAATCGCACGCTCGGCAAGCAGATGGATGGCATGGAGCGGCGCGCCAAAAAGTCGAGCGACCGGCTTGAGGCGATCATGGGCGGCGCGGGCCGCCGCATGGGCGCGGCGATGAAGGCAGGGCTCGCCGGACTGGTAGCAGGCGGTGCGCTCAGCATTGCCGGCCGGCTGGTCGACGTGGCGGGCGGCATTGCCCAGATCGGTGACGAAGCGAAGCGCGCGGGCCTTAATGTGAAGGCGTTTCAGGAATTGAAATACGTCGCGGAACAGAACCGCATCGGCGTCGACTCACTTACCGACGGCATCAAGGAGTTGAACCTGCGGGCCGATGAATGGATTGAGACGGGCGGCGGGCCGGCTGCCGAGTCATTCGCCCGGCTGGGCTTCACTGCCGAGGAACTGAAGACCAAGCTGAAAGATCCGTCGGCACTTTTCACCGAGATCATCGGCAAGCTGGAAAACCTCGACCGCGCGGCGCGCATTCGTATCGCCGATGAAATCTTCGGCGGCACGGGCGGCGAGCGCTTCGTGCAGCTGATAGATCGCGGCGAGCGTGCCATCCGGGACCAGATCAAGGCCGCGAACGATCTTGGCGTCGTGCTGGACGAAGAACTGATCGAACGCGCCGACGAAGTGGACCGCAAGTTCCGGGCGATCACGACCACGATCGGCACCAGCCTCAAGAGCGCCATCGTCGAGGCAACATCGGCGCTTCAGACGTTCATAGACACGTTCCGCGATATCGAGCGCCAGCAAAGCCGCACGCTCAATGAGCGCGTGACGGACATCGGCCGTGAGCGCCTTGAGATCGAAAACCGCATCCTCGAATTGAAGGAACAGCAAGCCGAGATCGGCGGCTTCACCGCTGAAGCCGAGCGCCGCGTGCTACAGGGCACCATCAACGAGCTTGCCGCACAAAGCGAACAGCTTGCGCGGGAAGAGGCGCGCATCTTGTCGATCCTCGAAAGCCGCCGCGTGCCGGATGCGCCGGAACCGACCTCGCCGGCACCGGGCGCACCGCCCGCGCGCACAAACACCGGCGGACGTTCATCGTCGGCGCGCTCAAGCTCGACAGACAGCGCCGCACGCGAGCGCCAAGCCGTTGTGGACCTCATTGCCGAGCTTGAGGCAGAACTTCGCCTGATAGGCGCGTCTGAGGCCCAGCAGCGTGCCGCTGCCGCCTCACGCATGGCAGGTGCTGCCGCGACTGACCAGCAGCGCCAGCGTATCATCGCGCTCAATGAGGCGATCTATCAGGAAACCGCTGCACTCGACGAACAGCGCGATCGGCTACAGACGGTCGCCGATGCTGGCCGTGAGTTCGTAGGCGGCTTCCTGCAAGACATTCGGGCAGGCGTGAAGCCTATGGACGCGCTCGGCAATGCGATCGGCCGCCTCGCCGATCGCATGCTCGACGAACTTCTGAATGCGATCTTCACCGTCGAAAACGCCGGCAGCGGCAACATCTTCGGCGGGCTCGCCAAGTTCATCATGGGTATCTTCGGCTTTGCAGACGGCGGCATTGTCCGCGCCGACAAGTGGCAGGGCTTGCGCCTAGCCGATGGCGGACACGTGCGCGGCCCCGGCGGGCCGCGTGATGACCGTATCCCGGCGATGCTCAGCGACGGCGAGTTCGTCGTCAACGCTGCCGCGACGGCGAAGCACCGGCCGCTGCTTGAGGCCGTAAACGAGAACCGCGTGCCGGCATTCGCGGCGGGCGGCCATGTCGGCGATGCCGGCTCGCGCGCCGTCGCCAGGGCGATCCGTGGCGACAATGACAATGCAGTTGCTGGCCAGATCGTCAACATTTCAGCGCCGGTCACGGTCAACGCCAGCGGCGGGACACCGGCACAAAATGCCGACCTCGCCGCGAAGATCGGCAAGCAGATGGAGGGCACGTTGCGCGGCGTCGTCGTCGACGAGATCAAGCGTCAGCGCAAGCCGGGCAACCTGCTTAACCAGAGGGGACACGGCTGATAGCCTAGAGCGCTCCGACTGCCCAACGCGCGTTCACTCACCTTAGCTTTATGGTGACTGACAAGCCGTTGATTTCCTGAGAAAAATTACGCGCCCGCGCTTGTCGGCGTGCTATAATGTGGTTGCGCAGCGGTGCCGGGTAGCTCCCCGCACTACAACGAGAGGCTGGCCTTGTCGTCGGGCCAGCCTCTCGAAACGACGACCGGCGACAAGGACGACAAATGTTGAACGACGACGCGTGCGACCTCACGCCCGAAGACCGCCAAAGCGCGACCCGACCAAGGGGCCGGCGCTATCGTCAGATTTACACCCCGCCCAGATACAGCCCGCTCATCCAGATTTGGAATGAGACCGTGCGCCGGTCGGCGCGCAGCAAAGCCCGATCGAAGGCCATCAGCCAAGCGCGTAAAAACGCGATACAGGCGGGCGATACCGACCTGCCAACGGAGCCGACATCCGAGCATGTTGATTGGTGGGAGCGCACCCTCGTGCGCAACTACAAGAAGGAGGTCGAGAAGGGCCTTGCCGCGCTCTTTCATGATCGTGGCCTTGATGAAGCGGCGCGTCGGCGGATGAAGGATCGCAATCGCAAGCTCGCGAAGTCCGCCGCTGCATGGCAGGCCGGCGACCGCTCGCCCCTCTACGATACGAGCCGCAAGCTAATGTCGCCCGAGGAACGGGCCGCTCACGATCGTGAGAAAGCCCGGCTTCGGCAACAGAAGCGCCGGGCGAAGAAACGCCGGCCTAATCCTCTCTACGGAAGATTCTGACAAGCCCTGCGGAAGTGTTCCGGCGATTCCCTCGAATCATGTTCCCCGCGCCCCGCACGGGGTTTCGTTCGCCGGAGGATCATCATCTTGTTTCTTGTTGAGGTGTTTCGTTCGCCGGAACAGTGTCACGAAAAACATTCCACCGTGTTCGACACCATGTGTCACGAAAAACGTTCCGGTGTTTCAAATAGGAGAAGAATCTTATTAAGAAGGAACAGACTCTATTATAGTAGGGAAATTCGGAACGTTTTTCGTGACACCCTGTCCCGGCAGACTCAAACAAAAGTCACTCACTACTGACAGAATCTGCGATAGATTTCTGTTTTTACTCATTTTTTGATTGCCTAACCCTTCCGGCTGATTGCAGAATCCGCCCTGCAAATCAGCACCGGAAAGGAACTCCCATGGAAGACATCTATCTGCCGGCCGATCGATACGCGTTCAATGCCGCCTATCTCGTCAAGGCGCTGCGCAAGCGGCACCCTGACCCGGACACGCGCCGGGACCACATACACGCGGCGTTGCGCACCATGGGGCTCGATATGGGCGGGCTGTGCCTCACCGGCGGCCGGATCGCCCCTGAGCACCACGGCGAGCTTCTGGACGCCCTGCTTGACCTTGAGCCGTCAGCCTTCACCGGCGAGATCGATCTGTGCAGCGTGAAGCTGGCGCTCGGCGAGCACGGCGGCATATGGCCGGCTTCGATCCGCGAGACGCCGGCAGAGAACTCTCACCTTGCTTCTTGACTTTGGGTTGTTGCCGTTGCATATATGCGCAACGGCAACGCAACGATGGACAGACCCATGGCCAAGTCAGCAACGGAAAGAAGTCGAGAATTTCGGAAGCGGCAAAAAGATGCGGAGAGGAAGGCGCTGACCAATCCAGCCACCCCGGCGAGCTATGTGAAGACGCCGTTCTCCGCCTTTATCGCCGACCGTTGGCCCGACTTCGATGAGAACCTTGACGCATTCGGGGTTCAGATCACCGGAAGCCCCCTGAGCGAGGAACTACAGAGTTTCCCGACTCAGTATGATCGGGAAGAACCCTTGACCTCACTGCAGCGAGCGATGGGACTGGTCGATGTCTTCATCGATGCGGCGCAAGAGCTGGCTCACTTGATCAACGTCTACAAGCTCCAAGAAATCGAAAGAGCGATCGAGGACGCGATGCAGGAAAGCGCCGACCTCCCGAAGGGCGATGTTGAAGCCCTCAAGGTATCGTTTGCGGAGATCTATCGGCTGAAGGCCATTAGATCCGAGCTTAGGCGGCCGTCCCGGCACATCGTGCTTGGAACTAGGGCGGAAGAGGAGGAGGCGCGATGACGACAGAATAGCGAAGAACGGCATGGCCAAGCTTGCACCTTGGCCATGCCGCAACCCCGAAATTCCAGTCTGACGCTCATCAAAAAGGAGATTCCGTATGAGCAATGATAGCACGCCGGTAGCCGGCAGCACAGCCAAGCAGTCCGACGACCTCACTTTCGTCGAGTATCTCAGGGGCGACGAAGGACGCGAATTGCTCGCAGACCTAGCGTTCGATGTCGATAGCATCCACAACGAATTGCCGAGCCGAGATGAACTAGCCGACAGCTTGGTTGACTACGGCAAGCGCCCCGCCGACATGGCAGACAGGATTCACGATCTGGTTGGCTACGCTGAGTCGCTGGCAGCTTCGTTGCAACAGCTAAAGGCGGGCTACCTCGAGCACGTCAAGGTCACCGAAACTATGCAGAAGGCTGCCGACACCTACCGGCAGACCCAGTCACCTACAGCAGCCCGGCAAGTGATAAACGGGCTGCTACTTGTTAGCGGCTGGGATCGGAAGCTGCCGCGAAAGCTTGCCGAGAGCTTCTGCGCGCTGGGGATGCCGCGCGACCATCGGGGCCGGCGCGTGAATACGTTCGCCCGCGCGTATCGTTCACAGCTGACGGGTTGGACCGACAATCTGCTACCAAACACCGATCGCAGGCGCTAAAGCTGACAGAACGATGGGCGCGGAAACTACTTTTCGCGCCCAACTCATTCCTTCTGATCTGGACCGGCCCCCAGCTTGCCCGAAGCGGCTAGAGCTTTGGGATTAGTGTCGCCAACATCTTCTGAGTCTCGCCTGTATTTGCTCAACTCTTTTATCTTATCAAATAATTTTTTGGCCTCTTCGGGCTCCCCGCCAATAGATGTTAGAGCTTCTCCCTTACTTGGAAGATCAATACCAAATCTGTATCCTCTTTGCATTCCCTCGGAAATTCTCTTGAAATACGCAGTGAACGCGCTCGCGTTCTCTTCATCGATTTCTGGTATCATGCCTCTAACAGGTTCAAGGAATGTTTCCATCGCCGAACTCTCGCGCGCATCTAATTCTTTTTCTATCTGGCTCAACCTCTCCTCGGATATCCCTACATCGCGAAGCGCATCTACAGCCGACTTAGCACTTGTTGTCTCTCGTCGATTTTTGACAATTCTCCAAATAAACATCGCCGTAATAAGCATAAATTTCCACTCGACTACGACTGACACACTTACATCAACGTTGTCTACACGTAGAATTTTTGGCCCATCACTTTCTGGAGCATACCCTTTGTAAGCTCTATTAAATACATGGTAGAACCATTCCATCTCGCTTATTAGATGCAAGGTTGTATTCGCACCTGCCTCAATAGGCATAACGATCGTCAAAACGGGCTCAGTTGTATCCGCTTGCTCTTTTTCCACGTATTGTGCCGTGCTATTGATAAATTGCTGTATGGTTTCTCTAATCCTATCTATGGTGGATCGATCTTCTGCCGGCAACACGTTATAAGTATTAGACACTTGCTTGTCATAAACAAAAATAAGACTATTATATAATTCAAGCTTCTTCAATATATATCTATCACTATACTGGAGAGATTCAAAAATTGAAATAAATCTATTTTTCCATTCAGCGTAATGTGCAGGATCTGAGCGCGCCGTATCAGCGTGGCGGATAATAATATCCTGAATTTTCGGCAGGACTAACTTGGCCGCTCGGTGAGCAAATGAAATATCCATTCTCTTGAGTTCTCCGAAAAGTAAGAATCGCTCTTCGGGACGGGAGAATAATCGACAATCGTCGCAGAGGGCTAGGCAGGAAGGTGAGGCGTCTAGCAAGCAGGGAGTCGCGAGGCGCTATCCTCGCCGTCGCGCATGCCAGCCCTTCGAATAGCCGTAGCTGACGGCCGGTAGTGCTGTCGCGACCTCACTATGAAGCATGTTGTGAGCCACAACGAGAACGCGGATCGTCTCCTGCATGTCCCCGCCGCACAAGGCGATCCATTCATCAACCTCAGCTTCCAAGGCGTCACCATCGACTGACGATATCTGCGGCACGCTTCCGGGCATCTGACGACCTCCATTCCTGCCACGCGAGATTGCCACCGGCCGCTTGACGGCGCAAGGTATATGTTCCTATTTTGTTCTCATCATGGGAGCCGGACATATGCCGCGTCGAAAACGCCATCTCAAGATCAACAGCTATGACCTGCAACAGATCGACCAACAGATCGGGTTGTTGCGCATTGCCACGAGGCGCGCGCAAATTTCACTCACGCCGCTTCGCGAGCATTACAACGCGCTTTCTGAGCTAGACCGCGCTCTACACCGGGCGCTCAATCTGTTGAATGATCGCCCGGCCAATTACCGCGAGCCGCATCACGCACCGATGTCACAGGGCTAAATCGGGAGGCGCTTTCCGCATCACTGCCTGCTGGCAAAAGGACTAGGATGCTAAGAAAAACTGCTAATAAGTGCTGCTAATAGAATTCGGAAAAGCCAACAAAATCAATTAGTTGGCAAGATGGCTGGGGAACCTGGATTCGAACCAGGACTGACGGAGTCAGAGTCCGCTGTTCTACCGTTAAACTATTCCCCAACGGCAATGCCGGTCTTCCCGGCGCACATCCGGCGGCAGTTCGGCGCGCAACCCGGATGCGCGCGCTTCTAGCATATCCGCCGCGCCGATCAAGCCTTTCCTGACGCGGCGCAAATTTCGCAGGGCCCGGCGTTCGCCGGCCGGTGACACGGTGTGCGGTCACGCAAAACCCTTGGTGATCGCGCCCGCCGCTGCTACATTGTTGGCAACTGAACGATTGCGGCGCCAGCGGCAACCTTGCGATTTGCGCGGCGCCCGAAGGACGGAAGTGTGAAGGACCTCGAGGACGGCGACAAAACGCCGGACGCGGAGGCTCCCGGCCGCTGCCCCGGCAAACGTCGCCGCGGCAAGCGCAAGGCGGCGCAGGCCAGGGCGCATAACCGCGCCGATGGCGGCGGCGCCGGTGGAGCCGAAAAGCCGGGCGCCAATCCGCAGGACGCACAAAAACGCAGGCGCAAGAAGCGTCGCCGCGGCCGCAAGGCTTATGTGCGCGACGCCGGCAATGCCGTCAATGCCGTGGCGCCAAACGCTGTCGGCGGGCCGACGGAGCGGTCCGCCGGCCCGCCGGTCGTCAACGGCAAGACTAAGCCTGCGGCTTCCGGCGCCGTGCAAAGGCCGGGGCACCGGCACGCCCAGGCGCCGTTCGTGCCGCCGCCCGCCTATGCCGCGCTCGACCTCGGCACCAACAATTGCCGCCTCCTGGTCGCCGTCCCCAATCGTCCCGGCCGGTTTCGGGTCGTCGACGCGTTTTCGCGCATCGTTCGGCTCGGCGAGGGGCTGACGGCGAACGGGCGCCTGGCCGACGACGCCATGGCGCGCGCGCTCGAAGCGCTGAAAGTGTGCGCCGGCAAGCTGGAGGCGCGTAAGATCGCGCGCGCGCGCCTGATCGCCACCGAAGCCTGCCGCGCCGCCGCAAACGGCGCGGACTTCATCGACCGGGTGCGCGAGGAAACCGGCCTGACGCTCGAGGTCATCGACCGCGAGACCGAGGCGCGGCTGGCCGTGTCGGGCTGCGGCTCGCTGGTGGAGCGCGAAACGCGTGGCGTGGTTCTGTTCGACATTGGCGGCGGGTCCTCCGAAATCGCGCTGATCGACATTTCCCGCCGGCGCAGCCGCCGCCTCGCCAACCATATCGTGTCGTGGACGTCGCTGCCGGTCGGTGTGGTCTCGCTTTCAGAGCGCTTCGGCGGCCGCCATGTGACGCCGGAGATCTTCGCCGCCATGGTCGACGACGTCGCCGGCATGATCGACGCGTTCGACGGCCGCGACCGGCTGGGCGCGGTCGCTACCGGCGAGGGCTTCCACCTGCTCGGCACCTCCGGCACGGTGACGACGCTCGCCGGCATCTTTCTGGACCTGCCGCGCTACGACCGCCGCCGCGTCGACGGATTGTGGATGAACGAGGCCGATATCGACCGCATGGTCGAGACTTTGGTCGGCTGGGGCTTCGACGAGCGTGTGAAAAACCCCTGCATCGGCGCGGATCGTGCCGACCTCGTGCTCGCCGGATGCGCCATCCTGGAGGCGATCCGGCGCACCTGGCCGGCGACCCGGTTGCGGGTGGCCGATCGGGGGCTGCGCGAGGGCATTTTGACCGAATTGATGGCGGAGGACCGGGTCTGGGACCGCGACCGCCGCCCACGGAGCCGTGTCTCGTGAAGAAACCAGATCCGAAACCGGGCGCGCGGGCGCTGAAGGCCCGGGTAAAAAAGAAGCGTGGTCTGAAGGCCTCGTCGCGACGCTGGCTGGAGCGGCATCTGAACGATCCGTACGTGCACCGCGCCAAGGCCGACGGCTATCGCTCGCGGGCCGCCTTCAAGCTGACCGAGATCGATGACCGGCAAAAACTGCTCAAGCCGGGGGCGCGCGTCATCGATCTCGGCGCGGCGCCGGGCGGCTGGTCGCAAGTTGCGGTGCGGCGCACCGGCTCGCCGCCGGATGCGCCCACGGTTGTGGCGATCGACTATCTCGATATGGACGCGATTGCCGGCGTGACGTTCCTGAAGATGGATTTTCTCGACGACGACGCGCCCGAGCGGCTGCTTGACGCGCTCGGCGAAGCGCCCGACGTGGTGCTGTCCGACATGGCCGCCCCGACCACCGGTCATAAGCGCACCGACCATATCCGCACCATGCACCTATGCGAGGTGGCGGCCGATTTTGCCATCCAGGTGCTGCGTCCGGGCGGGCATTTTCTGGCCAAGACCTTCCAGGGCGGGACCGAAAACGATCTGCTGACCCGGCTCAAGCGGAATTTCGCCAGCGTGCACCACGTCAAGCCGCCGGCCTCGCGCGACGAATCGGTCGAACTCTATCTGCTTGCCAAGGGCTTCAAGGGACGCGCAGCGGACTGAGCGGCCCTCAGCGCGGTGGCAGCACCTGCGAGCGGGCATTGTCGCCGCCCAGCCTGTGGCCGGAGACCGCGTTTCCGGCCGTCGGATGCAGCATCCAGAAGGGCAGGGCCGCCAACGCCGCCACCCCCGCGACGATGAAAAACGCGATCTGGAACGCGCCGGCCTGCAGCGGCTGGCCGGACATGATCGTCACGGCCTCCAGGATGACGCCGGCCAGCGCGACGCCGAGCGCGATGCTGACCTGCTGCGTCACCGCCGCGATCGCAGTCGCCTGTCCGGCCCTGGCATCGTCGAGGTCGGCAAAAACCAGCGCATTGACCGAGGTGAAGAACAGGGAGCGCAGGAAGCCGGCGGCAACCAGCACCGCCATGATCACCCAGACCGGGGTGCCGGCGCTGAACAGGCCGGCGGCCGCGATCATCAGCGCCCCGCCAAGCGCGGCGGCGACGAGCACGGTACGGAAGCCGCCGCGCCTGAGCGTGCGCCGGGCGAAGAACTTCATGCCGATGGCGCCGATGGCGGCGGTGAAGGTCAACATCCCCGATTCGAACGGCGTCATGCCGAAGCCGAGCTGGAACATCAGCGGCAGAAGGAACGGCGTCGCGCCCGAGCCGAAACGGAAGATCGAGCCGCCGCTGATCGCGGCGCGGAAGCTGGCATTGCCGAACAGGCTGAGGTCGAGGATCGGGCGCGGCGCGCGGCGTGCGTGTACGAGATAAAGTGCGGTGGCGCCAAGCCCCACGCCGAGCGTGACCAGACCGACGATCGGCGGCAGCGCCGGCAGGCTGACGACGGAGAGGCCGAACACGATACCGGCCGCCGCCACACCGGACAAAACGAAACCGCGCATGTCGATCGGTGCCGTACCCTCGCCACCGGCTTCCGGCAGCAGAAAGGCGGCGGCCACGATGCCGGCGAGCCCGATCGGCACGTTGATCAGGAAAATCCAGTGCCAGCTCACGAAAGTGGTGATGAAACCGCCGACCGGCGGGCCGAGCAGCGGGCCGATCAGCGCCGGCGCCGTCAGCCAGGCCATAGCCGAGACGAGGTCGCCGCGCGGCGTCGCCCGGACCAGGAGCAGGCGCGCCACCGGCGTCATCATCGCCCCGCCCATGCCCTGCAGGAAGCGCGCCAGCACGAAGCCGGAAAGCGATCCGGCGAAGGCGCAGGCGATCGAGCCGACGACGAACACGCCGATCGCGGTGCAGAACACGCGCCGCGCGCCGAACCGGTCGGCCATCCAGGCGCTGATGGGGATGAAGATCGCGACCGAAACCAGATAGGCGGTCAGGGCCAGCTTGAGCGCGATCGGGTCCGTTCCGATATCGGCCGCGATCGCCGGCAGCGAGGTCGCGATCACCGTGGAGTCCATCTGTTCCATGAACAGGGCGACCGCGAGCACCAGCGGAATGGTCCGGTTCAAACTGCTGTCCTGACTGCGATTCTTCTTCTTCGCCCGGGCGGTAGCACGTCCGGGCGTGGCTGTCCTGTGCCAAAGCCGAAAATGGCCGGTGCCTGGACAGAGCCGTGAGCCGGCGCAGTCAAACCCGCAGTCTAGTTGGACGGGTCCACGCCGCCGCTTCGCGCGATCTCGGCCGCGTAGCGCCGGGTTTCCTCGATCCGCTCGCCGGTTGCAGGATGGGTGGTCAGGATCGCGCCATTGCCGGCATCGCCGAAACGCGCGCGCATCAGCTCGAAGAACCGCGCGATCGCGGCCGGGTCGCGCCCGGCGCGCGCCATGATCTCGACGCTGTAGCGGTCGGCGTCGCGCTCCTGGCGGCGTGAATAGGAAAGCGCCAGGAGCGCCGATCCCTGCACCAGCAGATCCTGCACGCCGGACCCCACATCGCCGCCGATCACCATGATCAGCCCGACGACGCCGGCGGCGCGGTAAAGCTGGCGCAGGCTGTGATCGTGCTCGACATGACCGATCTCATGGCCGAGCACGCCGAGAACGAGCTCGTCGTCCGAACCGGCCAGATCGACGAGTTCGTCGGTGACAACGATCGTGCCGTTGGGCAAGGCGAAGGCGTTCGGGCCGATCGATCCGCCGCTGCGAAACTGTAGGTCGAAGCGCGATGCGCCGCGCGGGGTGAGTGCGGCGAGTTCCAGAAAATCGGTCGCGATCCGAGCACGCCGCTGTTCGGGCAGAGTGCTTTCGGAAAAGGCGGTCTCGTCGAGCGAGGCGAGCGCGCCCTTGCTCATCAATTCGGGCACGATCTCGGGCGTCGCCAATACCGCCACCTCGACAAGAAGCGGCACGGCGAAACGGTAGACGCCGACCGCCAGAAGCACGACCGCGGCCACCAGCACGATCAGGCGCGGCCGAAAACGCTCGATCTCGACCAGCCAGCGCGAGCCGCGGCCGACGACGTCGGCGAGCAGCCGGTCGACACCGTCATTGTCGCGGCACACGAACACGCTGTCGTCGGAAAACCCGATGCGCCGGGGCACCGAGCCGACGCGCCGCGATATGAGAAGGTCGGATCGCGCACTGCGCACCAGGATTGCGCCGGTCTGCGCGTCGCGCACGGCGACGTCGCCATCGTCGGTCAGAAAAAGCTCAGCCGCGATGTCGCGCCCTGAGCGCGCGGCGTGCCATTTGCCAGCTACCTTGGGTTCAAAAGCCAAAGTCGAGCCCCTCCACATCCATATATTCCGCGCCGACGGCTGCCCCTTCATCGGTTATCGTGTCGATATAGCTGTCGAGCGCCCCGACCGTGTCGAGCGCCGTGCAGGCGGCGAGATAGCGCGCCATGCGTACCGCAGCCCAGGGGCGCAGCAGTCCCAGCGAGAGCACCGTGGCGACGAGATTGGAAAGCGAGATCCAGACATAGCGCCAGCGCCCGAGCGTGGAGGCGAGTGCGTGGCGTCCGTCGATGACGGTCTCGCTGACGGCGACGTTGCGCGAGCCGGCGTGGTAGAGCAGTCCGACGACCACGTAGAGCAGGATCAGCGGCAGGAAGCCGACATAGATCAGCGCCAGCACGCCGGCGGTCAGCGTGCCGACGCCGCCGCCGCCGCCGACGAGGTCCGAGAGTTGGGAGCCGTAGAGATAGCCGAACGCGAGCGAGCCGGCGAGGAACAGCACACCACCGCCGCCAAACAGGATCGCCGGCAGCCACCATTGCCCGAAAAGCTTCTCCAGGCGCGGATCGCAGTCGATCGGCCGGCCGCCATAGGTGAGATTGCCGAGCGTATAGCTCCAGATCCAGCGCGAGGCGACGGGTGCAAGAACACCCAGCGTACCCCAGGTCAGCACGCCGCCTGCCACATAGGCGAGCAGGGCGCCCCAATACCCGCCCTCGAAGTCGAAGCGGACATTGCGATAGCTCGTCACCCGGGCGCGGAAGCGCAATCCGCGCATGACGAGGTAGGGCAGGGCGAGAAAGAAGCCGATTACCAGGACGATGCTGAAGCCGGGCGCAAAATAGAGCGCCAGATTGTAGGCGGCGATCAGCGCCAGCGCGATGATGCGGCCGAGCAGGATCTGGCCGGGCTTGGCGTGATATTCGAAACTGGCATCGCCAAGACGGGTGCTGCCGTGAAAAAAGCGCATGCGACGTACCTTGGCCCAGGCCGAATAGATGCCGAGCGTCAAAATCGTCAAAAGCACGTTGACCAGCCAGATACCGAAATATTCGCGCGCGGTCCCGGTGAAGACGAACGGTTCGCGCCGCATCGCCTGATCGGCGTCCCCGTGTTCGCGTATTGGTGCCGTCTCGTTCATGGACCGGTCTTTCCCGCCAAGGCTCCGGTTGACGTGGGCCAAATCTTGGCCTCCGGCGGCCGGCACGGCAAGCGGAACCTTTTCGTGCCGGCCGCCGGACCACGATGCGTCAAGCTGTCTGCGTGCTTCTTTTCAATGTCATCCAGACGTGATACCAGCCAGCGCCAATCCTGAACGGGAAATCAACGACTCGGCGTGGCCATAAGGGGCCGCGCCGGTTTCAGCATTCAAGGAATGGCCATGGCGAAAATCATCGAAAGCGTGACGGGTCTGGAAGCGTTGACCTTCGACGACGTGCTTCTGCAGCCGGGCCATTCGGACGTGCTGCCGGGGCAGACCGACGTCAGCACCCGCATTGCCGGCGACATCGATCTGAATATTCCCATCCTGTCGGCGGCCATGGACACGGTCACCGAATCTCGCCTTGCGATCGCGATGGCGCAGGCCGGCGGAATTGGGGTCATCCACCGCAACCTGACGCCCGCCGAGCAGGCCGAGGAGGTTCGCCAGGTCAAGAAATTCGAATCCGGCATGGTGGTCAATCCGGTGACGATCGGCCCCGACGCCACGCTTGCCGACGCCCAGGCGCTGATGCGTTCGCACGGCATTTCCGGCATTCCGGTGGTCGAAAGCGGCGGCACTGGCGGCCACACCACCGGGCGGCTGGTCGGTATCCTGACCAATCGCGACGTCCGTTTTGCTTCGGATCCGGACCAGAAGGTTTCGGAACTGATGACCCACGAGAACCTGGTGACGGTCCAGGACGGCGTCGACCAGAAGGAAGCCCAGCGTCTCCTGCATCAGCGCCGTATCGAAAAGCTGCTGGTGGTCGACGAGCACGGCCGTTGCATCGGCTTGATCACGGTCAAGGATATCGAAAAGTCGCAGCTCAATCCGAACGCTTCAAAGGACGTGCAGGGCCGGCTGCGGGCCGCGGCCGCGACCAGTGTCGGCGATGACGGGTTCGAACGCGCCGAGCGGCTGATCGACGCCGGCGTCGACCTCTTGGTCATCGATACGGCGCACGGCCATTCCCAGCGCGTGTTGGATGCGGTCGCGCGCGCCAAGAAACTGTCGAACGCCGTGCGCATCGTTGCCGGCAACGTTGCGACCGCGGACGGGACCAAGGCGCTGATCGACGCCGGCGCGGATGCGGTCAAGATCGGCATCGGGCCGGGCTCGATCTGCACGACCCGGATCGTGGCCGGCGTCGGCGTGCCGCAGCTCTCCGCCATCATGGCGGCGGCCGAGGAAGCCGACAGACAGGGTATTGCGGTGATCGCCGATGGCGGCATCAAATATTCGGGCGACCTGGCCAAGGCGCTGGCCGCCGGCGCGCGCGCGGCCATGGTCGGTTCGCTGCTCGCAGGCACCGAGGAGAGCCCCGGCGAGGTCTATCTGCATCAGGGCCGCTCCTTCAAGGCCTATCGCGGTATGGGCTCGGTGGGGGCCATGGCGCGCGGCTCGGCCGACCGCTATTTCCAGGCCGAGGTGCGCGACACGCTCAAACTCGTGCCCGAGGGGATCGAGGGCCAGGTGCCCTACAAAGGGCCGGTCGGCGGCGTCCTGCACCAGCTCGTCGGCGGGTTGAAGGCGGCGATGGGGTATGTCGGCGCGCACGATCTGGAGACGTTTCGCCGCCGCGCGACCTTCGTGCGCATTTCCGGCGCGGGTCTGCGCGAAAGCCACACCCACGACGTCACCATCACCCGCGAAAGCCCGAACTATCCCGGCGTGAGCTGACAAAGCCGCGCTTACGCTGCCCGGGGCTGGGTGGCGGTCTCAAAAATCAGCGAGCGGTGCGTGGCGGTGCCGGCGAAGGCGCCGTCTCCAACCGCCAGCGCCACCGAGGCGACCGGGCGCACGACGTCGCCGCAGGCGAAAACGCCGGGCACCGTGGTCTGCCGGGTGTCGTCGGTGACGATCATCGGGCCGAGGGGCGCGTCCTTCAGCGCGCAGCCCAATTGTTCGGGGATGGTGCTTGCGATGCGCGTGCGCGGCGTGACGAAAAGTCCGTCGAAGGCAAGATGTCGGCCGTCGCGCAGGATCGCGACCGGGGCGCCGGCCTCGCCGCCGATCTCCGCGACGGTGACCGGCTCGATCGCGACACCGCGCCGCTCGAGTTCCGCCATCTCCGGGGCATCGGGAACGACGGCGCCATTGGCGAGCAGCGTGGTGGTGCCCCATTCCGGCAGCATCATCGCCTGATGCAACGCCATCGGGCTGGTCGCGAGAACCCCGATGCGACCGCGTTCGAGCTCGTAGCCGTGACAATAGGGGCAGGCCATCGCGCCGACGCCCCAATGCGCGGCAAGGCCCGGAATCTCGGGCAGGATGTCGGCGACGCCGCAGGCGATCACCACCCGGCGTCCGGCAAGCCGCCTGCCGTCGGCGAGCGTGATCTCGAAGCCGTCGATCTCCCCCGATGCCGTCGTCGCATGGCCCTCGAGCCAGGTCACGGTCGGATAGGCGAGCAATTGCTGCAGCGCTTCGCGTGCGATCGCCTCGGGCGCATGGCCGTCGCGGCCGAGAAAACCGTGCGAGCTGCGAGCGAAGCGGTTGCGACGCTCGCCGGCGTCGACGATCGCGACACTGCGCCGGGCGCGTGCGAGCGGCAAGGCTGCCGACATGCCGGCATAGCTGCCACCGACGATGATGACGTCAAACATGAAAGTCTCCCTTTCCCGGATAGCGGTCGAACCGGTTGCGGAAATCGGCGAAGACGTCGGCCAGCGTGACGGAGGAAAGGCGTTCCAGAATACGCTGTTCGGCGTCGCTTAACGTATCTTCCAGCGCGGCGTTGACGGCCTGTTCGATCGAACAGCGCGGTTGGCTCGTCCGGTTGCCGAAGGCGAAGAAATCCGGTGCGCCGAGCGCGCGATGGATATCGGCAAGCGTGACCGCCTCGATCGCGCGCGCCAGCTGCCAGCCGCCGCCATGGCCCTTTTCGGAGACGACGATCCCGGCCTTGCGCAAGCCTGCCATCGTGCGGCGCACCGCGGCCGCGTTGCCGTGCATGAAGCGCGCCAGGTCCGCCGATCTGAGCGGCCGGTCGGTGTCTGCCATGTGCAGCAGCAGATGAAGCATGGCGGAAAGCCGCGTGTCGCGTTTCATGTGTCAATAAATGTTACATGATAGCGATGGTGTCAACCCAGGCAGGGCAGGACGTGCCAATTGGGTTTCTCGCGGCTGTCGCATGTCGGGTCCGGAAGTGCTATCGGCTTGGGGAGAGACCTACAGCGAAGGAGCGCCGCGCATGAACCAGACCGCCATCATCTGGCCGATGATTGCCCATGTCGTGCTGGTCTACTGTATCTATGCGCTGATCGCCCGGCGCCGCTACGCCGCCATCGAGGCGGGCTCGGCAAAACCGTCGCAGTTCCGCGAGAACGTTGTCGAGCCGCCCGAAAGCCAGTTCGTGCGCAACAATCTGGCCAACCAGTTCGAATTGCCGGTGCTGTTCCATTCCGGATGCCTGGCGCTTTATGTCACCGGCGGCGCGGGGCTGGTCGCGGTGGTTCTGGCCTGGCTGTTCGTTGCCTCACGCGTGGTCCACGCCGTTATCCATGTCACCACCAACCGTATCCGCCACCGCCAGCCGGCCTTCGCCCTCGGCTTTCTCGCGCTCGGCGCGATGTGGTTGTGGCTGGCCTTGCATCTTCTGGGGCTCGTCTGAGCCAGGTCGATCCCGCTCGGGCGCCGCCTCGACGATGCCGCGTATCAGCGTGGCCAGCGTTCGGCATTCCTCGGCCCTGGCGCTGTTCTTGCGCCGCGCCAGGCAGACGGTGCGCGCGGGCATGGGAGCGGCGAACGGTACGACCTTGAGGCCGCGGGTCTGGCCGGCCGCCGCGATCGCCATTTCGGGGATCAAGGTCACGCCGAGCCCGTGCGCGACCATCTGGACGAGTGTTGTCAGGCTGGTTGCGCCGTAGCTCGCCATCGCCACCGGCTTGACGCTGCCGCATACGGCAAGCGCCTGTTCGCGCAGGCAATGGCCTTCCTCGAGCAACATCAGTCTTTCCAGAGCCGGGCTTTCCGGCGGTACCGGCGGCGCGACGAAGTCCGGGTCGTCGGCCGGCGCGGCGAGAAAGAAGCGATCCTCGAACAGCGGTTCGGCCACCAGGCCCGGCGCCTTGATCGGCAGCGCGGCAATGAAGGCGTCGAGCCCGCCGACCGACGTTTCCGACACCAGTGTCGCCGTTACCGCCTCGCGCAATTCGAGTTGAAGGTCCGGAAAACGCCGTTGCAGCGTGGGCAGCACCCGCGGAAGCAGATAGGGCGCGACCGTCGGGATCAGGCCGAGCCGGAAACGTCCCTCCATCGGCCGGCGGCCGCTCTGCGTCGCCGCCTCGATGTCGCGGACTTCTGATAGCATCGCGGCGAAACGAGGCAGCAGCGAGCGCGCATCCTCCGTCAGCCGCACGCCGGCGCGACCGCGTTCGAAGAGCCGGCAGCCGAGCTTTTCCTCCATTTCCGCGATCTGTGCCGAAAGCGCCGGCTGCGTTACCCCGACCAGCGCCGCGGCACGGCCGAAATGCAGGGTTTCGGCGAGCGCTTCAAAATATTCCATCTGGCGCAGCGTCAAGCGTATCATAATTTGAAATTATCAAAATGAATAGAAAACGCAATTTGTATCTATGAAAGATGCGGCCTAGTTTAGAACCATTCAACGAAAGCTGCCGGCTCTTGATCCGGTGCGGTTTCGACGACACCGAGAATGTCGCGATGGGAGGCCAAATTCGTGATCGATCGTCCGCCGGGCGACATCGTGGCGCGCAGGCCTGCCGCTTGCGCAAGGCTTTGCCTGTGGGCAACGGGACCGCGGGCCTAACCCGGTGAGGACCGGTCGTGGCGTGCGGCGTGTCGGCGGAATCGGCAAGGGTATCGTTCTGCGGAGGCCGGAAGGCCTCGCTGGATGATCGGAAGAATTTTAGATCGGATCGGAGAACAAGATGGACGCCAAGACTGACAAGAACGCGGGCAAATGCCCCGTCCTGCACACCTCCGTTGGTGTCAGGTCTAACCGCGACTGGTGGCCCAACCAGTTGAACCTGAAAATTCTGCACCAGAATTCGAGCCTGTCCGACCCGATGGGCCCGGCATTCGACTATGCAGAGGAGTTCAAGAAGCTCGATCTGGCCGCGGTGAAGAAAGACCTTCACGCGCTGATGACCGACAGCCAGGATTGGTGGCCGGCCGACTATGGTCATTACGGGCCGCTCTTCATTCGCATGGCCTGGCACAGCGCCGGTACCTACCGCACCGGCGACGGGCGCGGCGGTTCCTCGTCGGGCTCGCAGCGCTTTGCCCCGCTCAACAGCTGGCCGGACAATGTGAACCTCGACAAGGCGCGCCGGCTGCTGTGGCCGATCAAGCAGAAATACGGCAACAAGATTTCCTGGGCCGACCTGCTGATCCTCACCGGCAATGTCGCGCTGGAATCGATGGGCTTCAAGACGTTCGGTTTCGCCGGCGGACGCGAGGATATCTGGGAGCCGGAGGAAGACATTTACTGGGGCGCGGAAGACGTCTGGCTCGACGACAAGCGCTATTCGGGCGAACGCGATCTGGAAAACCCGCTCGCTGCCGTGCAGATGGGACTGATCTACGTCAATCCGGAAGGACCGAACGGCGAGCCCGATCCCGTCGCCTCGGGCCGCGATATCCGCGAAACCTTCGCGCGCATGGCCATGAACGACGAGGAAACCGTCGCACTGACTGCCGGTGGCCACACGTTTGGCAAGTGCCACGGTGCCGGTGATGCGGCGCTGGTCGGCCCCGAGCCGGAAGCGGCCGGCCTGGCCGAGATGGGGCTTGGCTGGAAGAGCAGCTTCGGCTCCGGCGTGTGGGGCGACGCGATCGGCAGCGGCCTTGAAGGTGCCTGGACCCCCGATCCGATCAAATGGGACAACGGCTATTTCGACATGCTGTTCGGTTATGAGTGGGAGCTGACCAAGAGCCCCGCCGGCGCCTGGCAGTGGAAACCGAAGGACGTGGCCGACAAGGATCTCGCCCCGGCCGCTCACGATCCCTCCAAGCGCGTGCCGACCATGATGACGACCGCCGACATGGCGATGCGCATGGACCCGATCTACGAGCCGATTTCGCGGCGCTTCCATCAAAACCCGGACGAGTTTGCCGATGCCTTCGCCAGGGCCTGGTTCAAGCTGACCCATCGCGACATGGGTCCCAAATCGCGCTATCTCGGCCCGGAAGTCCCGGCCGAGGATCTGTTGTGGCAGGATCCGATCCCGCCGGTCGACCATGACCTGATCGACGCCGCGGATATCACCGTTTTGAAGGGCAAGATCCTCGCCTCCGGCCTTTCGGTGTCCGAGCTCGTTTCGACCGCCTGGGCCTCGGCCTCGACCTATCGCGGTTCCGACAAGCGCGGCGGCGCCAACGGCGCCCGTATCCGCCTGGCGCCGCAGAAGGATTGGGAGGTTAATCAGCCGGCCCAACTCGCCAAGGTGCTCGACACGCTCACCGGCATCCAGAGCGACTTCAACGCCGCGCAGAGCGGCAACAAGAAGGTCTCGCTCGCCGACCTGATCGTGCTGGGCGGCAACGCGGCGGTCGAAAAAGCGGCGAAAGCCGCAGGCCACGATGTTGAAGTCGCCTTTTCGCCGGGGCGCACTGACGCTGCACAGGAAGATACCGACGTGGAATCCTTCGATGTGCTGGAGCCGGTCGCGGACGGTTTCCGCAACTATCTCAAGGCGCGGTTCACCGTGCCGGCCGAGGAAATGCTGCTCGACCGGGCCCAACTGCTGACGCTGACCGCGCCGGAAATGACGGTGCTGGTCGGCGGCCTGCGTGTGCTGGGCGCCAATCACGGCCAGTCGAGCCATGGCGTCTTCACCGCCCGCGCCGAAACGCTGACCAACGACTTCTTCGCCAATCTGCTCGATATGGGCACGCAGTGGAAGGCGGTTTCCGAGGACGAGGACACGTTCGAGGGCCGCGACCGCAAGACGGGCGAACTGAAATGGACCGGGACCCGTGTCGATCTGGTCTTTGGGTCGAATTCCCAACTCCGTGCCCTGGCCGAGGTCTACGGCCAGGACGATGCGCAAGCTAAGTTCGTTGCCGACTTCGTGGCGGCCTGGAACAAGGTGATGAACGCAGATCGGTTCGATCTCGCCTGATCCGGCGTGCGCCGGCGTTGCCGTCCTCGCGTCGGCAGCGGTGGCGCGACCGTGAACGAACCATAAGGGCGCGGCCTCGGCCGCGCCCTTCGCGTTGCAGTGTGGCGTGTTTTTCGGCGTGCCCGTCGGCAAGCTTGGACGACCCCCCTTCACCCTGCGGGCAAGATGGTTTAGGTCGCTCGGTAATCGGGTATGCCGACATCGGGGACACCGGAATGCGTCTAGGGGGACGGCTCGCCGCCGCCATCGAAATCATCGAGGATATCCACACGCGCCATCGGCCTGCCGCCGACGCGCTCAAGGATTGGGGCCTGTCGCATCGTTTCGCCGGGTCCGGCGATCGTGGCGCGATCGGCAATATCGTCTATGACGCGTTGCGTCGGCGCCGCTCGGCGGCGTGGATGTTCCAGTCGGACGCCCCGCGCGCCCTGGCGCTGGGCGCGCTGCTGCTTGAATGGGATATGAACCTGGCCGACATTGATGCGGCGCTGGCCAAGGACGATTTTTCTCCGCCGCCCCTGACGGACGAGGAACGCCGCGCACTGGCGGAAAACCGGCTCGAGGATGCGCCCGACCCCGTGCGGGCCGACTGCCCGGACTGGTGCATCCCGTCGATCCAGGCCGCGTTCGGCGCAGACTGGGTCGAAGAGGCGGCGGCGCTTGCGTCCCGTCCACCGCTCGATCTGCGCGTCAATCCGCTGCGCGCAAGCCGCGAGCGTGTGCTGCAGGAGATCGAGCGCAGCGGCGCGGGGCCGGCGCGGATCGCCCCGTATGGCGTCCGTATCCCGCCGATCCGCGGCAGCGGCCGCCACCCTAATGTCCAGGCCGAGCCCGGCTTCCGCAAGGGCTGGTTCGAGGTTCAGGACGAGGGCTCGCAGCTGACCGCCGCGCTGGCCGGCGCCACCGCCGCCATGCAGGTGCTGGACTATTGCGCGGGCGCGGGCGGCAAGACGCTGTCGCTTTCGGCGGCGATGGAAAATGGCGGCCAGCTTTTCGCCTACGATGCCGAAAAGGCCCGGCTGGCGCCGATCTTCGAGCGCCTGCGCCGCGCCGAGTGTCGCAACGTGCAGGTGACGGCGCGGGCGGACGAGCTCGAGCCGCTTGCCGGGCGCATGGACCTGGTGGTCGTCGACGCACCCTGCAGCGGCTCGGGCACGTGGCGGCGCCGACCCGACGCGAAATGGCGCTTGACGGCACGCCAGGTCGAGGTGCGGCTTTCCGAGCAGGTCGAAATCCTGCAGCGGGCAAGCCGGTTCGTGAAGCCCGGTGGCCGTCTCGTTTACATCACATGCTCGATCTTTCCCGAGGAGAATAGCGTCCAGATACGGAATTTTCTGGACGCGAACGCGGATTTTGCAGCCGTCGATGCCGAAGCCTTGTGGCGCGACCGCTTTGCCGCGCACGCCGCGCATTGCCGCACGAGCGACCCGGGCCTGCTTCTGTCGCCGCGGCTCACCGGCACGGACGGATTCTTCTTCGCCATGGTGCAAAAGGCGGGCTGACGGGCAGACGCCGTTTGATATTGCGTTGCAGCATTTCGCCTTTGCAATGCAGCAATTGCTTTGCGACAATGGCCAGCCGGCAAAGTGTTGAACGCGGCGCGCAGCGCCGGTGCCGGGTCGGCCGAGGGCCTCGAAGGAGCAGCAGATGGCAGCGATGATCGTACCGGAAGACGGGTTCGAAGAGCGGGTGCGTGCCAGTTTCGCGCGCCAGCAGGCGATGACGACGATCGGCGCCGAACTGACCCGGGTCACGCCCGGCATGGTCGAAATCGAGATGGCCTATAGCCAGGCGCTCACCCAGCAGCACGGTTTCCTGCATGCCGGGGTGATCTCGGCGGCGCTCGATTCGGCTTGCGGCTATGCCGCCTACTCGCTGATGCCGGCCGACGCGGCGGTACTGACCATCGAGTTCAAGGTCAATCTGCTCGCGCCGGGCAAGGGCGAGCATTTCCTGTTTCGCGGCTCCGTCACCAAGCCGGGTCGCACCATCATCGTGGCCGACGGCCAGGCCTATGCGTTCGGCGACGGCGGCGAGGCCAAGCTGGTCGCCACCATGACCGGCACCATGATGACCGTGCAGGGCAGGCAAAACCTCGCCGGCTGACGGTTGCCAAGCCGAGCGATCCCGCACGCCTGTGGGCGAGCAAGTGCCGATTTCTGTGAGCGCAGGGCTGCCCTGCCGTGCCCGGCCATTGCGTGGCCGTGCGATTCCGCCTAGTTCCCTGTCATGACAGAGACCACCCATCCCGATACCGTCCTCATCATCGATTTCGGCAGCCAGGTCACCCAGCTGATCGCCCGGCGCGTGCGCGAGGCCGGCGTCTATTCCGAGATCGTTCCGTTCCAGTCCGCCGCCGAGGCCTTCGCGCGCGTTGCGCCCAAGGCGGTGATCCTGTCCGGCAGCCCGCATTCGACCGTCGACATCGGCTCGCCGCGCGCGCCCGACGCGGTGTTCGAGGCCGGCATTCCCGTTTTGGGCATCTGTTATGGCCAGCAGACCATGTGCGCCCAGCTTGGCGGCACGGTCGAGGCCGGCCACCACCGCGAGTTCGGCCGCGCTTTTCTCGACGTCAAGCAGGAATGCGCGCTGTTCAAGGGTGTTTGGGCCGCCGGAACCCGCCATCAGGTCTGGATGAGCCATGGCGACCGCGTCACCGATATTCCGCCGGGTTTTGAGGTCGTCGGCACCTCCAGCGGCGCGCCGTTCGCCGCGATCGCCGACGAGGCCCGTCGCTTCTACGCGGTCCAGTTCCATCCCGAAGTCGTCCATACGCCGGACGGCGCCAGGCTTTTGGCCAATTTCGTGCTCGACATTGCCGGCCTGAAGGGCGACTGGACCATGGCTGCCTATCGCGAGCAGGCGGTCGCCGCGATCCGTGCCCAGGTCGGCGACGGTAAGGTGATCTGCGCGCTCTCGGGCGGCGTCGATTCCTCGGTCGCCGCGCTTCTGATCCACGAAGCGGTCGGCGACCAGCTCACCTGCATTCTGGTCGACCACGGCCTGATGCGCAAGAACGAGGCGGCCGAGGTGGTCGCCATGTTTCGCGAACATTACAATCTGCCGCTGGTTCTGGTCGACGCGGCCGACCGGTTCGTCGGCGCGCTCGAGGGCGAGGCGGACCCCGAGAAGAAGCGCAAGACCATCGGCCGGCTGTTCATCGAAGTCTTCGAGGAGGAAGCCAAAAAGCTCGGCGGCGCCGACTTCCTCGCCCAGGGCACGCTCTATCCCGATGTGATCGAAAGCGTGTCCTTCACCGGCGGCCCGTCCGTCACCATCAAGTCGCATCACAATGTCGGCGGCCTGCCGGAGCGCATGAACATGCAGCTCGTCGAGCCGCTGCGCGAACTCTTCAAGGACGAGGTGCGCGTGCTCGGCAAGGAGCTCGGCCTGCCCGACCATTTCATCGGCCGCCATCCCTTTCCCGGCCCGGGGCTCGCCATCCGCTGTCCGGGCGGCATCACCCGCGACAAGCTCGACATCCTGCGCGAGGCCGACGCGATCTATCTCGACGAGATCCGCAAGGCC
This sequence comes from Nitratireductor alexandrii, assembly GCF_004000215.1. Taxonomy (GTDB): domain Bacteria; phylum Pseudomonadota; class Alphaproteobacteria; order Rhizobiales; family Rhizobiaceae; genus Mangrovimarina; species Mangrovimarina alexandrii. Next base: position 420,844 of record NZ_RBVY01000001.1, read on the forward strand.
GGCCTCTACGACGCCATCTGGCAGGCCTTCGCCGTGCTTTTGCCGGTGCAGACGGTCGGCGTGATGGGCGACGGCCGCACCTACGAATTCGTCTGCGCGCTGCGCGCCGTCACCTCGGTCGATGGCATGACGGCGGATTTCTACCATTACGATATGGAATTCCTCGGCCGCGCCGCCACCCGCATCATCAACGAGGTCCGCGGCATCAACCGCGTCGTCTACGACGTGACCTCCAAGCCGCCCGGCACCATCGAGTGGGAATAATTCCGAAGCGCCGAAGACGATCGGCGGCTATCGGAGTGCCGTTCTCAACCCATTGATATAAATTATAAAACGCTCCATCACATTCAACCACTATCGTCCTGCAGGGAAGTGAACCAACGGGCCGGCTGATGGGCCGCGATGGGCTTGCCACATTCGCTTTTCGGGCATACCGCCATTCTCACAAGCCCAGTTGACGGTAGTTTTTCTAGCTTATCACATTGATAACGCTGAAAAAATGAGGAGGTGGTGGCACCGCACTGAGCTGACGGTATTCGCGAAAGGAACCGCCATGCTCACCGATGTTGCGCTCAAGAACCTCAAACCGAGGGCAAAGCCCTACAAAGTCAGCGACCGCGAGGGGATATATGTCCACGTCGCTCCCTCCGGCCGGATCACGTTCCGGCTCGATTACCGCCTCAACGGGCGAAGAGAGACCGTGCTTCTCGGCCGCTACGGACCTGCCGATCTCACGCTGGCCCGTGCGCGCGAGAAATGCATCGACGCCCGACGAATGGTCGGCGAGGGCCTTTCGCCCGCGCAGGAGAAGCAACGCCAGAAGCGGCGCCTGAAAGAGGCGAAGAGCTTCGGAGAGTTCGGCGAGCGCTGGTTTCAGAAGGCGCCGATGGCCGACAGCACGCGAGCGATGCGTCGTTCCATCTTCGAACGCGAGCTTCGCCCTTTCTGGCAAACGCGGCTGCCGCCGTACAGCCCCGGACTTTCGCCCGATCGAAATGGCGTTCTCGAAGATCGAGGCCTTGCTCAAGAAAGCCGCCGCCAGAACCGTCTCCTCTCTATGGGATGCCTTCCGAGATGCTATCGACGCTGTCACCCCACAAGACTGTCGGGGCTTCTTCCCCGCTGCAGGCTATGAACCGGAATGATCGGAATCTGCTCTAATGCGGGTGACGTTCGTCGGTCGATAGCGCAGTCTGCACGCTCGCCATCAATGAGACTTCTGACGGTCTGTCTGTGCTCCGAAGATAGGGCGCCACCCTCATTGCTCGAAGTACACGATCATCCTGAGATGGCGGTGCTCGTCCACCGTGAGCATCTGGTGGTCGAAGCTCAGGCGCCCGCCTTTGTGGTCGAGCACTATGGAGACGCCCCATCCGTAACGCTCCATGCCTGGTTTTTCGATCCAGCGCCGAAAGTCTGGCGAGACCTTCTTCATCTCGTCGATCAGTAGAAGCATGGCGGGATCGTCCGGCGCCGACGCGAGATCGTGGCGGAACTGAGCCAGCAGTCGGGGGGCATCCTCGCGCCAGGCCGGCAAACGGCGCCGGAACTCCGGGTCGGCAAAAACCAACCGGATGAAGTTGCGGTCGGCTTGCGCCCGGCCGGAGAAGTCGAACAGACGCTCGGCCGCCCTGTTCCAGGCGATGATGTCCCAGCGGAGATTGACGACATAAGCGGGTCGCGCCGTCAGATCGTCCAGCAATTGCCGGATCAGCGGGTCGACCGACGGCCATCTCATGCAGAGCCTTGCGGACAGATCGCCCATCACGACCACCTCGTCGACGCGGCCTGAACCCGCGCCGATGAAGGCCATGTCCGGGGCATCACCTCGGGCCAGGCCTCGGCATGGCCGGCGATCTGCTGGGTGACGAGCCCGCCAAGGCTGACGCCGCCGACACCGACGCTGCGTGCGCCTCCGGCCCGTGCCCGTTCCATGTGCAATGGCAGGGCGAGGGCCAGGACATCGATTCCGGCCTTCAGGAAGGGCGGCGCGATCAGCTTTTCGGCGGCAAAGAACGGTGCGAAGCCGCCATGAAGCATGATCACGGCGGCTTTGGACGGTTTTGCGCCGGCTCGCCATCGCATGCCGTGCACAAGGTCATTGGCCGGATCGCCCGATGGCGCGGGGCTTTCAAAGGAAAAGCGATCGCCGCCGCCGAGCCCCGGCGCGCCGTCGGTCAAGGTCAGTCGCGCCGCGCCCGGCGGCGCATGCAGCGCCCCGGCTCAAGGGCCGCGAGCGCGGCGAGATCGCCGAAAGCGGAAGCCACCGGCGCCTGCGGCCGCCGCGCGACGAGCCAGCCATTGAGACGGTCGAGACCCTGGTGAAGCGTTCTCATGGGCAGTCCCTCGATCATCCGATAGCCAAGTGTATTTGGTCTCGATGCCTTCCTGAAAGCGTAGGATCATCGCCGGGGCCGGATATGCCACACGAACACCGAGACAATGATCAGACATGCGGTCGCTGCCGCGATGACGCCGGTAAACGCCTGGTCGAAGGCCGAGCGGGCAAGGACGCTTACCTCGATGGCGTCATTCATCGGGAGGCGTGACGCCAGCATGAGCGCCTCGTCGAGGCTGTCTCGTGCCTGGGGGGCGATCTCAATCTGTCCGGGCAGGACGAGCGCGCGCGAATAGAGGACCGAAATCAGGCTGCCGAGCAAGGCAATGCCCAGCGCGCCGCCAAGCTCATAGGAGACTTCCTCGACCGAGGCCGCCATGCCTGCGCGCTCCTCCGGAGCGGAGAGCATGATAGCGTTCGACGCCGCCGTCATGGCCGCTCCGATCCCAAAGCCCATGACGGCAAGCGGCAGAATCCACATCGTCGGTTCGTGATGGCGGACAAGAAGAAACGCGGCCAGGGCAAGGGCGGTGGTCAACAGCGTCCCCGACAGAAAATGGCTCGGCGCCACATAGGGCAGAACCAGGCCCGCAACCGGGCCGGCAATGAAAGCGGCGACCGGAATAGGCAAGATGAGAAGCCCCGCCTGCAAAGGCGAATAGTCAAGCACCAGCTGCAATCTTTGGCTGAACGCGAGCTCGACACCGATAATGACAGCGGAAGCGACCATCGCGGTGGCAACGCCAGACGAAAAGCGCGGATTGGTGAACAGCGAGAAATCGATCAGCGGTGCCGCGCTCCGTCGCTGTCGCTGCACGAAGAGGAAAAGCGCTGCCGCGCCGATGAGGCCGCTGGCAACGACCGTGGCCCATAGCGGGCTCTGTCTGCTCGCCTCCTTTATTGCAAAGACGACGCCGATGAGACCCACCATTATCTGAACGGAGCCGATCAAATCCCAATGCCGCCTGGAATCGCCGGCTCGGGCGGGCAATAGCAGCGTGCCGGCCAACAGTGCGACAAGCACAATCGGAACGTTGATGAGGAAGACAGACCCCCACCAGAAGTATTCGAGCAGCAGACCGCCCAAAACGGGGCCGAGCGCGGCTCCGCCCGATGCGACAGAGGCCCAGATGCCGATGGCGAAGGCGCGCTCCTTTTCGTCCGTGAAGGTGAGCCGTATGATCGACAATGTGGCGGGCATCATCATTGCCGCCCCGACCGCGAGGGCCACGCGCCATGCTATGAGGATCCCGGCAGACGGCGCGAAGGCGGCGCCGAGGGAAGCTGCGCCATAAACCATAAGGCCGGCAATGAAGATCTTCTTGTGGCCAAGCTTGTCGCCAAGCGTGCCGAGCCCCGGCAAAAGGCCGGCGACGACGAGCGGATAGGCGTTGATGATCCAGAGTTTTTCGTTGGCGGTCGCTTCAAGCGCCAGCGTGAGCGTTGGCAACGCCGTATAAAGCACCGTCATGTCGGTTACGATCATGAGCAAGGCGCTGGAGACAATGGCCAGTATGGGCCAGCGATTGGCGTCGGCCATTTGCGGTTCCGATTTCGGTGGTGTGTTTGCACTCTCGTTCGGACGATATAAATACGATCGTACAGAAAAGGAAGCCTCAAAATGGCCGGACGCCCACGCAGCATCGATCGGGACACGGTTCTGGACGCGGCGGAGGCGCTGGTGACGCGGTCGGGCGCGGGCGCCCTGAGCTTCGATGCCGTGGCAAAGGAAGCGGGGGTGACCAAAAGCGGCGTGCAATATTGCTTCGGAACCAGGGACAACCTGATCCGATCGATGGTGGAGCGCTGGGGTCGGTCTTTCGAGCACGACGTCATGGCCCGCGCAGGCGGCGACACATCCCCACGCTCGGTGATTCGCGCGCATCTGGAAGCGACCCGCGACAGCGACGACGCGGAGTATTCGCGTTCCGCCGTCATGATGATCGCGCAGTTGCAACACCCCGATCAGGTCGCCGCCACCCGCAAATGGTACACCGACCGTCTTTCGCCGCTGGACATGGCCGATCCCGCCGACCGGGAGGCGGCATTGGCCCTTCTCGCAGGCGAAGGCGCGTTCATGCTGCGGGCGTTCGGCCTCGTCGATCTCGATGAGGCGAAATGGGATGCCCTGTTTACGCAGTTGCTGTCGAAGATCGAAGAGCACGACACCGATCAGAGCGGCGGGGCTTAGCAAAACGAGCGGCCTTTGCGCCTACGGACTGTCAAAGCTGGCGACCGTCGGGATCGGTCACTTGGTGGCCCTGGAAGGCGCGCCCCACCACAATCGCATAATGGTAGCCGCCAACAGGAACATCTGCCCGCGCTGACGCGCCGGCTCACCGGCTCTCGTGGAGCGCCTGCCAGCGTCCCGGCGTCATGCCGAAGGCCCGCAGGAAGTGCCGCGTCATGTGGCTCTGGTCGCTGAACCCGGCGGCGAGCGCCGCATCGGCCAGGCTTTCGCCCGCAAGAATCCGGCGTTTCGCCACATCGAGCCGCCGCATCAGACCGTAACGCATCGGGCTGACGCCGTAGTACCGGCGGAACTGGCGCGCGATCGCAAAGCGGCTGAGACCGTAGGCGGTCTCGAGCGCCGACATCGAGACGGCGGCGCCGGGCGTGTCGTCGAGCTCCGCCTTGATGCGGTGCAGCGTCTCCTCGGCGATCGGCGCCCGGCGCCGCGGCCGGCCCGCGAGGCGCTCCAGAGCGTCCGCCAGATCGGCGAGCGCGCTGACGAGGGCGATGTCCGATGGTGCATCGGCCCGCGCCTCGATCAGGACGCCGATCGCCTCGATCAGCCCGGCATCGGTCAGGACGGGGTTGGCGACGAAGGGCAGCGGGCCCAGCCCGTTGGCCTCCGCGACAAGCCGGGGCGCGATGTGGATCGCGCGATAGCCGTAGCCATCGTCCGTTCCGGGCCGTCCGTCATGCCGCTCGTCGGGATGGAGGATGAAGGCCTGGCCGGCCAATGCGTGGCGCTCCTCGCCCCGGTAGCGGAAGCGTTGCACGCCGTGCGCCGTCGTCCCGATGACATAGCTGTCATGGCGGTGGGGGCGGTAGCCGGTTCTCAGGCCCGCCGTCTCGACGACCTCCAGCCCGGCCGCGACGGGGCGGGAGCGGATCAGGCCGGCGCCGGGACGGGTCATGGCGCACGATCGTTCAAGACAGGGGGAAGCGCGGCGGCGATCATGGCCCGATGATGGAGGATTTGCCGCATCTTGCAAACGCGCTCGGCCTGCTCTGGCTCGCCGCTTTCCCGCTGATGGGCAGCCCGGGCCCGGCGACGCTCAGCCTCGCCGGGATCGGCACGGCTTTCGGCTTTCGGCCGGGCCTGCCCTATCTCGCCGGCATCGTCGCCGGCACGACCGGGGTGCTCTTGATGATCGCAACGGGCGTCACCGCGCTGATGCTGCTCGCCTCGGTCGGGCTGGCGCTGGTCGCCGCATGAGAATGTCCACGCAACGAACCGCCGAGCCTCTCGCCTGGCCGTCATCGGGTCGGCCCGTTCGGCAGGGGCGGAAGGCGGCGTTTCACCGGCGAGGACTGGATGACCGAGGTGTTCGTCATCGCGTGAGGAATGATCCGGTCGATGATCCGCTCCATCTCGGCGACGGAGGCCAGATGCGCGCGGGCGAGAAAGCAGTCCTCGCCCGTCACCCGGTCGCATTCGGTGATTTCTGGGATGTCCCGGATGATCTCGACGACCTTTTCCAGCTGGCCCGGTACGGGGCGGATGCGCAGCCAGACCGAGATCGGCAGGCCGACGGCCTCCGGCGCGATCTCGGCCGTATAGCCGCCGATCACGCCGGCCTCTTCGAGGCGCCGGACCCGCTCGGCGACGCTCGGGGCGGACAGCCCAACAGCGCGCGCCAGCTCGGCGGTGGTGGTGCGGGCGTTTTCGACAAGCAGGGTCAGGATCTTCCGGTCGACCGCGTCGAGCATGCCGTTTTGGTATCCAAGGCGTTTCACAGGACTGGCCTTCGATTGCTGCGATCAAGGCCCAGGATAACGCAGTTCGAGCATATGAAAAGGCCGCAAGACCCTCCATGATGTCGAGCATGAAGGTGCCGCCCACCGTCTCCGCGCGCGCGCCGTTCCCCGGGCTCGACCGCGCCGCCAATGCGGTGCCGCCGCTCGCATGGTTCGGTGTCAGCGCAATCTCGCGCTATCTCGGTCCCGCTTTCGCCGTGCTTTTGTTCCCCGTCGTCGGCGTGCTCGGCATCGCGTGGTTCCGCATCGCGACGGCGGCGCTGGTCTTCGCGCCCCTGACCCGGCCGTGGAGGACGTTGCGCGAGGCCGACGGACGCACGCGGCTGTTGCTGCTGGGCCTCGGCGCCTGCCTCGCTGCCATGAACATGGCCTTCTATCTGGCGCTCGAAAGACTGCCCATGAGCCTCGTCGCGGCGATGGAGTTTCTCGGAACGCTCATCGTCGCGCTCCATGGCCTCAGGACCCGGCGGAACCTTCTGGCGCTCGCACTTGCCGCGTTCGGCGTCGTCCTCCTCATCGACGTCACCTGGGCTTCGGACCCGCTCGGCCTGTTCTGGGCGGCGCTGAACGCCGCCCTTTTCACCGGCTACATCGTTCTCGGCCACAGGGCGGCCGAAGCGGGCGCGGGCGGCGGTGTCGAGCGTCTCGGCGCGGCCATGGCGATCGCCTTCGTCCTTCTCATGCCCATCGGCTTTCTGGAGGCGGCCCGCGCCTTCGGCATGCCGCTGATCGTTCTGGCGGGCATCGGCGTCGGGCTGGCGTCGTCGGTCATCCCCTATGTCTGCGATCAGCTTGTCATGGCGCGCCTGCCGCGCGCCTCCTTCGCCTTGCTTCTGGCGCTCCTGCCGGCGACGGCGACCGCGATCGGGGCCATCGTGCTGGCCCAGCTTCCGGGCTCGCGCGATCTGGTCGGGATCGCGCTCGTCATGGCCGGCATCGCCCTTCACCGGCCGGCCGTGAGATGAGTGCGCGACCCGCGCCCTGGACCGTCGGCGTCCTCTTCGGGTTTTTTGGCATGCTCGGTTTCAGCGGCACGCTGGCCGCGACCCGCGTCGCGGTCGCCGATTTCTCGCCGCTCACGATCACCTGCGCGCGCATCGTGATCGCGGGTCTTCTCGGTGGCGTCACGCTCGTTCTCACGGGCCGGACCGCGCTGCCGGAACGAAGGCATCTCCTCGCCATCGCCGTCATGGGGCTCGGGCTCGCGGTGGGTTATCCGTTCTTTCTGGCGGTGGCGCTGCAATCGGTTCCGGCGGTGCATGGCGCCGTCGTCACGGGCCTCGCGCCGGCGGCGACCGCGATCATCGCCGTCCTGCGGGCCGGCGAACGCCCGCCGCCGATCTTCTGGCTGGCCTGCGCAATCGGTTTCGCGGCGGTTCTCACCTACGCCCATGACGCCGGTGGCGGCGATTTCAGCGCCGCCGACGGCTGGCTTCTTCTCGCGCTCCTGTGCCTCGGCGTGGCCTATGTGGAAGGCGGGCGCGTCTCGGCCGAGCTCGGCGGCACAACGACCCTGTGCTGGGCGATGCTGTTTCTGACGCCGTTCGCCGCCGGCCCGCTCGTCTGGTCGCTGCGCGGCGTGGACCTTGCCTCGGTGGCGCCGTGGAGCTGGGTGTCGATGGCCTATCTCGGCATCGTCAGCATGTTTCTTGCGGCGATCTTCTGGTATCGTGGCCTGGCGGCCGGCGGCATCGCCCGCATCGGGCAGATCAACCTCCTGTTGCCGCTGGCAGCACTTGTCTGGCCGGCGTTCTTTCTCGGCGAGACGATCACGACGACCGCGCTCGCCTCAGCCGCCGTCGTCCTGGTGGCGATGATGGTGTGCCTGAAGGCGCGGGTGCGGAGACGGGCATGAGCGGGCGTGAGACAATGGCAGCGGCCAGGCGCGACCAGAGCATGAGGGCCCTGTCATGAAGCTCACCTTTGTCGGATCAGGAGACGCCTTCGGCAGCGGCGGCCGGTTCCAGACCAGGAGCACGCGGCGCTGGCCGAAGGCGACCCGGCTGTCATGTTCGCCGATGAGCCGCGCGCCTTGCGGCACCAGCAGGAAGCGCCCGGTCGGGCTGTCATAGACGTGCTGCGTCACCTGGGCGGCGATCTGACCGGAGAGATCGGAGCGCAGCCCCGTCACCAGCGCGGCCGGAATGACGGAACCGGCCTGCAGCACGTAAGGGCTGACGGGATCGGTGAGACGCTCGCCGCTGGTCGTGCGCCTGTCGACGGGCTGGGCGAGAAACGCTTGTTGTTGTTCGACTGCGTTGGGCTCCGATCCTGGCTGCGCGACCGTCGGAAACACCGTCTGCGGATCGATCTGCGGCCCGGTCGGCGCCGCGATATCGAGCATGCCGCCGCTCTCGACGGTGCTGGCGTCGTGGAACAGCCGGCTGAGCCGCGCGGCTTCGGGCAATATGAGCGCCAAGTTTTTCGGATCGTCGCGATGGGCTTCGCCGCGGATCGCCGCGCTCTCAACCGTCCGCGTGCGGCTGCGCTCGGCGCGGCCCTTCACCGAGGCGTAGAGGTCCGAGAGCGAGAGATATCTCTCGTCGTCGGGCCGGGAAAACCATTCGGACGATACCCGGCCGTTGTGCCCGCCGCGCGACACATCCACCTTGTAGCCGCCGCTCTCGGGGCGGCCGTTCGTGATTTCGATTGCAGTCATGACTCATCTCCATGACGGGCGGCCCGAGAGCCTCTCTCTCGACCTCCAAACCCGTCGCGGCGACAGCCGCAGGCCTCTTACTCTTTCGCGCTGACGAATGCGGAAGATATCGGGACGGCTGGAACCCCTGGACGCTCGCGTCAGGGATGGAAGCCCGGGAGGAGGAAGATCCGTCAGTGGCTTCCGCTTCGCCGACAGCCCGGCCCGCAGGGAGACGCCCCATCTGCCTTGGCGAGGATACAAATCATTACACCGTGGCGGCTGAAGTCTGAGCTTTGGTATCACCCACGGTGCCGGATTGATCGCTGACGCCAGGTGACGCCTGCCCCTTACGGTTCTCCCAACCTGCGGTTCTTCGGCTTTCAATCTGCGGGGAAGTGTCCGAGGCAGAGGTGCAGCTTTAGGATGAGCGGTATCTCGGCCTGAATTGGGTTGCATACAAGCGGTATATGTTTTAACCGTCATATTTGACGGGTAAACGTATTTTGGACGTCAGATATGGCGGTTAGAGTGAACTCTGTGAGCGCACGCCGGGCGCTAGAAGCCTTGGGCGTCAACATCAGGACGGCGCGCTTGAAGCGGCGAATCTCGGTGAAGGGATTCGCCGAACGGATCGGCGTGTCCGAAAGCACCGTCGCGCGCCTTGAGAAAGGCGATGACGGGGTCAGCATTGGAACGCTGGCGATGGCCTGTCTCGTTCTCGGTGAGATCCACCGCATCTCGGAATTCCTAGACCCAGGATCGGACGACACAGGACTGCTTCTCGACCGTGAATCGCTCCCGAAACGGATCGATAGCAAGCGAAAAGCGGGATCGAAAGCTGGCGACGATCCTCAGAGCTCATCCGCCGCCGAAGACGATGACGAGGAAGGGGTCGGTTTCTGATGCCCGAAGCCATTGTCGCCCTGGGGGAGGCCAAGCGGGTCGTTGGTCGCCTGCGCTTCGAGAGCGACGGCCGACGCCAGCACTCGCAGTTCGAATATTCCGACGAATGGCTGGCGGCGCCGGATCGCTTTGCGCTGTCTCCGGGCCTGCCACTGCGCGAAGGAGGTCATTTCTTTTCCGGCAAGGACGACAAACGCTCGGCGCTCCCTGGATGCTTTGCAGATGCCGCGCCCGACTCATGGGGCCGCGGGTTGATGGCGAGGGCGCTTGGCGGCGGGCTGAGCGAGTTCGACTATCTGGTCCTGTCAGACGATCGCACGCGCCAGGGCGCTTTGCGATTCCTCGGAGACGACATGGAGCCGCTGTCGGACCTGACACCGCCGATTCCTCGGCTCGTCGAACTGGAACGGCTTCGGGCGCTCGCCGCGCGTTTCGAACGCGATCCCGGCGGGGCGGAAGAAGAGGCGCGCGATCTCGCGGGCGTCGCGGGATCGCTTGGCGGCGCCCGGCCGAAAGCCAATGTCGAGGGTGATGGCCATCTCTGGATTGCGAAGTTCACCTCGGCCCAGGACACGAGACCGGTGGAGCGCGTCGAGGTCGCTACGCTGAAGCTGGCGGCCAGGTGCGGATTGCGGGTCGCGAAGGCGAAGCTCGAACTGGCGAACAGCGACAGTCCGGTCGCGCTCATTAAGCGGTTCGATCGGCGCGGCAATACGCGCATCCCTTACATCTCCGCGAAAACCGCACTCGATTGGGAGAGCGACGAGGGCGGGTTCTACACAGACATTGCCGATGTGATCCGGCAGATTTCGAGCAAGCCGATCGACGATCTGCACGAAATCTGGCGACGGATCGTCTTCACGATCCTCGTGTCGAACAAGGACGATCACCTGAAGAACCACGGCTTCATCTACGCGGGCGGTGACAGATGGCGGCTATCGCCGGCCTTCGACATCAACCCGTCGCCGTCGCGGCATCGCGTATTGGAGACAGGAATCATCCAGGGCGGTTCGTTCGATGCGTCGCTCGACATCGCTTTGGAAGCCTGCGAGTTCTTCGACGTGAAACGCGAAAGCGCGAAGGCCCAGATTTCGGAAATGGCGAAGATCATAGCAGAGGGCTGGAGACAGGCTCTTCGCGATCAAGGATCGTCGGCTGACGAGGTCCGTGTGTATGCGGACGCTTTTGAACACGATGAAGCAGCAAGGGCGCTTCGGATTGTCGGTTGAACGAGAAAAGAACGCCAGTCACTTGGAGCCGATTTCCGAAGTGTCGGTTGCGGTCGGGTGGCGGCCGAATGCCCAGCGGCCCGCCCCGGGGGGCGAGCCGCAAGCCGGTTTCAGCAATCGCAATCGGAGAAACGGCCATCGCCGCAGGTCGCACACATATCGGCGATCGCCTCCTTCAGCGCCTGTCGCGCCCGGTGTAGCCGCACACCGAGATTGTTCTGGGTCACACCGTGATCTTCGGCGACGGTGGCGCGAGCCTCCTCGTTGAGGTCGATGCGACGGATCAAATCGGCCTGGTCGTCGCGCAGACGCGCCAGCGCGGCGCTCACGCATTGACAGGCCGGCGAACCGTCCGCGCTCGGGTCGGTTTCGGTCTCGCGCGGTTCCAGGCGGTAGGCCTCCTCGCCGCGCCTTCTGGCGGCGCGGCGCCGGTACTGATCGACAAGCACCGAGCGCATGACGCAGTGCAGCCAGATCTCGGCATGGGGCACGTCGTCAGGCGCGCCATTGCAGCGCAAGGCCTTCAAACAGAGTTCCTGAAAGGCGTCGTCGGCATCTTCTGGCCGATTGAGCCGCCACCGGAAATAGCGCAGATACGCCTTGCGGTGTTCCACAAGGCACTGTTGAACCGCGGTAACGGGCTCCCGATAGGCCGCGCCCGATGCGACGTCGGCGGCATGATGGGCAGTCATGACAAATCTCCAAACTCAAGGCGTGCAAGACAGCCAGCGAGGGCACGACGCGCATCGCTGGCGGTTCTTCAGGCTCGGGTCTGAAGGCGGGGCGGCTTGAAAGGCCGGTAGCTGGGACTTGGCGGATCCCGGTCGCGGCGGTTCATCGACAGGCGGCTCGCGGTCACAACGATGCCGACATCCACCGGTTTCGGCGGTAGATTGATGGCGCACGTCCCCGCCGGGCGGCAACACTGGTCGACGGCGACGTCCGGTTCGCTGGCGGCCAGCCGGCAGGACAGATCAGTCGGATCGGCCGCGATCTGATGGGCGTCTTCGGCGGCCGCGGCGAGCCTGGGATAGTCGGCCGCCATGGCGAGCGTGATGGCGGCAAGCAAAACCAGCGATCCGGCGCGCAGGCGCGCCGACCACCAGACCGTTTCTGCTTTCTTGCGCCGCACGAGCAGGCTCTTTGGTTCTTGGAATCGCAACCGCAGTCTCGACAAGAACCGATGGCTTCGCCTTGACCTCCGTCAATTCCATGGCCGGTTTCGACAGTTCACGCGTTTGTGATGGGCGTTGGGCGCCCTTTGCATATGTGCTTGTTGGCAGGGGGGCGCTGGCCAGGCGGCACCCGCCTCTGGCCGGCCTCGTCCCCGCGTGAAAACACCAATCTTAAATCAGACAGAAAGGAGGGGTGCGCCGGCGATGAAACGATCGGCGTGCGCCAATGAGGGACTGTCGCATTGGGACGTCCGGCGGACTGTGCGCTGCCGTCCTTCCCGACACAGGGGGCGAGCCCCAACGCGCTGGCGTGTTTTTGGACGCGGCAGCGGTTCTGGCGGCGGCGACCTTCACCGGCAGGGCGCCGCCACGGCAGCCGGCCCCTTGAGATCGGCGGTTTTATCGCGAACCCCACCCGGCGCATAGATTGTAAAGCGGGGCGAAGACCAGGGCGACATACCACCCGTAGACAAAGGAAACGCCAAGTCCCCAGAAGAAATCGGGCCAACTCAGCCATTCGAACCAGGGAATCAGGGCAAGCCATGTCCGGTACATGGCCTGGCCGGGAACAACGAGATCGAAGATCACGCATACGGCAAATGTGATCGCCAGGAACAGGCCAAGGCTCATGCCAAGGGCAAATACCGGGACCTGGCCGGTGGTCGCGTGCGGCGCGATGTCGGAGCGGCCGCTGCCGCTCTCGGTGCGGACGGTGTTCATGACAATCCTCCTCGTCTCGCGGGCCTTCGGCTACCGCTCGGCCGGTGGCTGAGGGCGTGACCCGGCTGCCGACAAAGACGTCCCGCAGCCCGTTTCGTTACGCGCGGCGTTCCCGGCGGGCATCGAGCGGCGGACGGCGCGGACCGGATCCAGGAAGCCGGATCGGCCGGTCTTGCCGCATCGGCCCCGCGTCGCCCATGGCGACCCGCTTCCGATTGCCCGGTTTCGAGCCTTCGCCGCGAAATGCCGTAATGAACCGGCGGCTTCGGCGTCCTAGTCGGTGAGAAAGGCCGTGCCCGAGGGCGGCAGTCACCGATGGAGGCGAAGACATGCACAAGCATCGGCACAAGGACGCGCCGTCTATGGGGCCTGTGAGTATTGCTTCCGCACGGCGGCGTGCCACGGGCGGTTCCTCAAGCGTCCGGCGGCCTATGCCCGGCCTGTCCCAGCCTGTCCTCGCGCCGGCCCGGATACGCACCACCGGGAACACCTGAATGAACCACATGGCCAGCCACCACCACGCAGACGCCCGCGCCGCGCGCGCCAAGTCGCGGACGCATCACGGCCATGACGCTCATGGCGGCCACGACCATGGCGCGATGATCGCGGACTACCGCAGGCGCTTTTGGATCACGCTCGTCCTGACCGTGCCGATCCTGCTGCTCGCCCCGATGATCCAGGGCTGGCTGGGTCTCGAGCAGGCGCTCGACTTTTCGGGCGACGCCTCTGTGCTCGCCGCGTTGTCCTCGGTCGTCTATTTTTATGGCGGCTGGCCGTTCCTGTCCGGCTTCTGGTCCGAGATGCGCACCGGCCGCACCGGCATGATGACGCTGATCGCGGTGGCCATCACCGCGGCCTATGCCTATTCGATGGCGATGGTCGCCATCGGCTCTCAGGAGACCTTCTTCTGGGAGTTGGCGACGCTGATCGCCATCATGCTGCTTGGCCATTGGATCGAGATGAAGTCGATCATCGGCGCGGGCAAGGCGCTCGAAAAGCTCGCCGCGCTGATGCCAGACACCGCCCATCTGGTCGAGCCCGATGGCGGCATCCGCGATGTCTCGGTCTCGGATTTGAACGGCGGCGAGACGCTGCTGGTCAAGCCCGGAGAGAAGGTTCCCGCAGACGCGGTGATCGTCAAGGGCGAGTCGGCGCTCAACGAGGCCATGCTGACCGGCGAGTCCAGGCCGGTCCACAAGGGGCCGGAGGCGCAGGTGATCGGCGGCTCGATCAATGGCGAGGGCGCGCTCACCATCAAGGTCGTGCACACCGGCGAAGACAGCTTCCTGTCCAACGTCATCAGACTGGTCGAGGACGCGCAGGCCAGCAAGTCGAAGACCCAGGATCTGGCCAACAACGCCGCGCGCTGGCTGACCTTCATCGCCCTCGGCGGCGGCCTGGTCACCGTTCTTTTCTGGACGCTTGCGACCGGCCAGGGCTTTGCCTTCGCCATGGAGCGCGCGGTGACTGTCATGGTCATCGCCTGCCCGCATGCGCTGGGGCTGGCCGTGCCGCTGGTGGTGGCGCGCTCGACGGCGATCGCCGCCGGCAACGGCCTCCTGATCCGCGACCGCACCGCCTTCGAGGAGGCGCGCAATACCCAGGCCATCATCTTCGACAAGACCGGCACGCTGACCAAGGGCGAATTCGGCATCACCGACACTCTGGTCTTCGACACGCGCTACAAGGAGGCCGAAATCGTCGCCTACGCCGCGGCGGTCGAAAGCCGGTCGGAACATCCGATCGCCAAGGGCATCGTCAACGACGCGCTCGACCTTTGGGGTGTCGACGATTTCAGGGCGATCCCCGGCAAGGGCGCCGAAGGGTCCGTCAAGGGCCGGGACGTGAAGGTCGTCAGCCCCGGTTACTTGCGCGCCAACGGGTTCGAAATCGGCGATCCGCGTTATGAAACGCTCAGCGGCGAGGGCAAGACGGTTGTGTTCGTGCTGATCGACAACGAACTCGCCGGGGCGATCGCGCTTGCCGACATCGTCAGGCCCGAATCCAGGCAGGCCATCGCCGACCTGCAGAAGCTCGGCATCCGCTGTATCATGCTGACCGGCGACAACAGGCAAGTGGCCGACTGGGTCGGCCGACAGATCGGGCTCGACGAAGTGATCGCCGAGGTCCTGCCGCAGCAAAAGGCCGAGACGGTCAGAAAGATTCAGGAACGCGGGCTGATCGTCGCGATGACCGGCGACGGGGTCAACGACGCCCCCGCGCTCGCCCAGGCCAATGTCGGCATCGCGGTGGGCGCGGGCACCGATGTCGCTATCGAGACCGCCGACATCGTGCTGGTGCGCTCCGATCCTGGCGATGTCGCCGCCATACTCGGCCTGGCGCGGGCGACCTACGGCAAGATGATCCAGAACCTCGCCTGGGCGACCGGCTACAACGCTTTCGCGATTCCCGCCGCCGCCGGCGTGTTCTTTTCCTGGGGCTTGGTGTTGAGCCCCGCCATCGGCGCGATCTTCATGTCGGCGAGCACCGTCATTTGCGCGCTCAACGCACAGCTTCTCAGGCTCGACCGGCAGCGCGGCGCCGGTGCCGGCCCGGCGCCGGCCGCCGTGCGATCGCCCGCCGGCGCGCAATGATCAAGGAGATCATCCAATGCAACACAATCCACCGCCGCAAGGCGGGCGTGGCTCATCGCCCGGACGCCGCGACAATGGCCGAACCTGGCCGCTGATCGCCCTCCTGATCGGCCTGATCGCTGCTCTGGTCTACCAGTATCGCGCCGCCATACCTGTCGAACTGCTCTCCGTCGCGGCATTGCTGGCGCTGTGCGGCGGCATGCACGTCTTCATGCATCGTGGAGGGGGACATCGCGGACGGGGGCATGGCGGGCATGGTCGAGACGGGCATGAACGGAACCGCTCGATCCGGAAGGACGACTGGCCTGACGAGGACGACCGGGGGACCGCGTGAGGGCACAATCCCGGTATGCGTCCTGATGTCCGTACCGCCCCGGCTTCTGGCGGTCGTCGTCATGGCCCTGTGGGCGATGTGCTACCCCCTGATCGCCTTGGCGCTCGACGATGCCCCGCATCTGACTTTCGCCGCTCTGCGCGCGGCACTCGGCGGCGCGACCTTGATGGCGGTGGCCTTGGCAACGGGCGTCAGCTGGCCGGCCGCCGGGCGGCAGTGGCGCTGGATCCTCGTTGCCGGCGTCGGCATGACCGGAATCGGTTATTTCGGCATGTTCCATGGCGCCGAATTCGTCGCGCCTGGGCTGGCGACGGTGATGTCCAACGGGCAGCCGCTGATCGCCGGGCTGCTGGCGACCGCCTTTCTGGGGGAGCGCACCGGCGCGACCGGCTGGAGCGGCCTCGTGATCGGCTTCGTCGGCGTCGCCGTCATCGCGCTGCCAAGCTTCCGGCCAGGCGCGGACGCGACCGACCTGATCGGCCTTGCTTATGTGCTGCTGGCGACCACCGGCGTGGCGGCCGGACACATCGCGATCAAGCGTCTTGCCGAGGACGTCGCACCGGTCATGGCAATGGGGCTGCAGCTTGCAGTCGGCGCGTTCCTTCTGGCCGGTCTGGCGATCGCCATCGAAGACCCGACGAGGATCGACTGGACCGGGCGTTTCGTGCTGGCGCTGCTGGGACTCGCGCTGCCCGGAACGGCGCTCGCCTTCTGGCTCTGGCAAATCACTCTCGCGCGGCTCGCGGTTTCGCAAGCCGTGGCCTTCAGTTTCATCGTCCCGGTGATCGGCCTGACGGTTGGATGGGCATTTTTCGAGGAAACGGTAACGACGCTGACGATTGCCGGTGCCGTGTTGTCGGTCATTGGCGTCTGGCTGGCAACCGGCCAAGGGAGCCCCGCCGAAGCGCCCGCAACGCCGGGAGGCGCATGGCGGGAACCATGGTCTCCAAGGCCGTCAAAACAGCCTCCGGCATTCCCAGATCGTTGAAACCGGCGCCGGCCGGGGGCGGTCAGTGCCGTCGGCAAGCCGCTCTCGCCTGCCATCGTCCGGCCGCGTTTCGGGAAACCGGGTCAGGAACCGGGTTTAATCCTGGCGCTGCGGCGAAGGGCGGACCCTTGCCAGATAGATCCGCTCGAAGGCGAACACCGCTGCCATCGCGCCCGCAGCGATGACGACGATGGCCGGGTCGGCCCGCCATTTCATCGTCGTGAAGGCGGCAAGCACCACCGCGTCGAGCGCAATCGCGGTCAAGAGAATCCAGCCGCTGGCCCCGACGTCCCGGCGCAGATGACGATAAACGCCCCAATGGATGATGATGTCCATCACCAGGTAGAAGAAGGCACCCAGCGCCGCGATGCGCGACAGGTCGAAAAACACGGCCAGGACGGCGGCGATGACGACCGTATAGACGAGCATGTGATCTCGGATCGCGCCCGGCATGCCGAAATGGCTGTGCGGGATCAGCCTCATCTCGGTGAGCATGGCCAGCATGCGCGAGACCGCGAAGATCGAGGCCAGCAGGCCGGACGCGGTCGCGACCAGCGCCAGGGCCACGGTCAGGTAGAACCCGGTGCGCCCGAGCGCGGGTTCCGCCGCCTCAGCCAGCGCATAGTCCTTGGCCGCGACCAGAGCGTCGAGCGACAGGCTGGACCCTACCGCCAGGGCGACCAGCAGATAGACGACGACGCAGATCAGGATCGACCAGATGATGGCCCGGCCGACATTGCGATGCGGATCGGTGATCTCGGCGCCCGAATTGGTGATCGTGGTGAAGCCTTTGAAGGCCAAAATCGACAGTGCAACCGAGGCGAGGAAACCGGTGGGCGAAAAGCGGCTTGCCCCGCCCGACGCCTCGAACGACAGGCCGCTCGCCCACAGCGCGGCGGCGCCGAAAAGGGCAATGCCGCCCACCTTGAGCACGGCCATGACCAGCGAAACCAGGCTCACCGAGCGGCTGCCCGCGACGTTGACGAGCCAGGCCGCCAGGATCAGCGCCACGGCGATTGCCGGCACGGCGATGCCACCGGGCTCGCTTCCCAGACCCCGAAGCGCATAGGTGGCGAATGTCCGCGCCACCAGGCTCTCGTTGATGACCATGGACAGCGCCATCAGCAGCGCCGCGCCGGCTGCCACGGTCGTCGGTCCGTAGGCCCTTTGCAGGATCATGGCGATGCCGCCCGAAGAGGGATGGGCATTGGAAACCTTGACGTAGGAATAGGCGCTGAAGCCGGTCACGACGGCGCCGAGCAGGAACGACAGCGCAAACCACGACCCCGCCAGTTCGGCGATCTGGCCCGTCAGCGCCAGGATGCCGGCGCCGATCATCACGCCGGTGCCCATGGCGACCGCGCCGGGCAGGCTGATCGAACCGGCTTGGTCGGTTTTGTCAGGCGCGTCGCTATTGTGTGTCAAAGCGCGGCGATCACCTTGGCAAGCATGTCGCGCACCTGGGCGGCGACCTCGGCCAGTTTTTCGTTGTCGATGGCCTGCATCGAGGCGACCGGGTCGACGGCGCTGACCTCGATGCCGTCCTCGGTCTGGCGCAGGATCACGTTGCACGGCAGCATGGCGCCGACGCGCGGCTCGATGCCGATCGCCTGCCACGCCATGGTCGGATTGCAGGCGCCGAGGATCCGATAGGGGTCCATCTCCTCGTCGAGCTTCTTCTTCATCGTTGCCTTGACGTCGATCTCGGTCAGAACGCCGAAACCGTGGTCGGCCAGGACGCTGCGGACCTTCGCGTCGACAGCGTCGAAATCGGCGCCTTCAATCGTGCGGGTGATCGTGTAGTCCATGGAAAACTCCCTGCAATATCATAAAACCAAGCCGCGCCCGCTCGCCGGACGCGGCCTGACACCCTAAAAGTCCGATCGGTCAATTGTCGTCCATCATGTCGTCATCGTCCATCATGGAACGGCCGTTGCCCATCATGGTTCCAGGTCGGCCGGGACGGCCCTGAGCGGACATTTGCGCCCGCATCGCCTCGCGCATGCGTTCCATCCGCGCGAACTTGTCGGCCGGCGCGGTGATCTCCTCGCCCGTCACGGCACCATCACCGTTCTCGTCCAGAGCCTGGAAGCGATCGACCATGGCCGGTCGGACCATGACCGCGTGCAGCCCTTCGAATTCTTCGAGCGACAGCCGGCCATCGCCGTCGGCGTCATACTCTTCCAGTCGGGCGGTGAGGCCGGCGCGCAATTCGTCGGCAGTCAAAACCCCGTTCTCGTCGCTGTCGAACAGATCGGTCATGGCGCCCATCGGGCCCATCATACCCATGCCGCCGCCCATGCCCGTACCGCCCATGCCCATGCCGCCGCTCATCATCGAGCCGTGCATACGCATCATCATCGGCATCATGGAAGACATGTGGTCCATCAGGCCAGGCCCCATGCCTTGGCCACCCCATTGACCCTGGCCCATCATGCCGGGCCCCATGCCCTGAGCCGGGCCGCCCCACCCTGGACCATGTGCCATGGCCGGTGATGCGGCTGCCACGCCAAGTATGACGGCCAGTCCGAGCGCCGTTGTCGGTATGCGTTTCATTGGTTGTCCTCGCTGTGGTTGCGTCGTCATGGACCGCCGCTCGCACAATGCTGCACGATGGCGTTCGCTGCCTAAGACGCGCCGCGCGGCTGATGATTACAGATCGTCGTGAAATTACCGGCTTCGCCCAGGCCCGGTCGTCGCGGTGCGAGATCCGGCGATGCGGCTGTCAGGTGCCGAAAAGCTCGATGCCCATCTCTTGCCGCTTGGCGTCCAATATCGCGCGCAACAGCGACAGGAAACGCTCGCCGATCGGCGATAGCCGGTGTCCCTTGCGGCAGATTGCATGGACCGTACGCCGCGCCGACGCATCGGCAAGCGGCACGAACGCGACCCCGGTCATGGCGCTGTTGCGCATCATGCGTGGCAGGATCGTGATCCCGATATGGGCACGCACGGCCGCCTGGATCGAGATTACGTTGGCGATATACATGATCCTGTCGGAATTGATCCGGTCGAGCTCGCTCGAAGGCGTCGCGGTATAGCTGCCGTTCCCCAAAAAAGGCCGTGCCCGAACCTCATCCCATTCCACCGGCCGGGCCGACTTCGCCAGCGGGTCGTCCTGCGCGCACACAACGTCGAGCGGATCCGACAAAAGGGGAGTGAAGGTCAGCTCATCCCGTCTTCCGACGGCCGATGCCAGCCCGATCTCGACCGTGCCCAGGAGAACCGCCTGCGTGACCGAATGGGAATCCATGTCTCTGATCTCCACCCGCGAACCGGGGCGCGATTTCCACGTTGCGGTAATCGCATCCGGCACGATCGTGGCGGCGATGGAGGGGACACAGGCAATGTCGAGCTGGCCCGGCGCGCCGTCGGCATGATGCCGGATCGCCTGGACGATGCGGTCGTAATGTTCGAGCAGCGGCCGGGTCTCTTCGACGATGAAGCGTCCCAGCGGCGTGAGCTTCGATTTGCGGTCGCCCTCGAAAAGCCGCCCTCCGACCTCTTCCTCGAGTTGCTTGAGCGTGAGCGAGACGGCGGACGAACTCCGGTTGAGCTGAACGGCGGCGGGCACCAGGCCGCCATTCCGGGCCACGCTGTGCAAAACGCGAAAATGAGCGAGTTTGAACATAGGTTCTTCCAGCTTTCCTCAAATTCGCTTGACTAATTCCCGTTTGATTTATGCCGGAGAAACGGCACATTGGAAAGAGGACATGCAAACAAAGGAACCCAATGTCACCCTTCGCCAACTTCATCGCCGGATCCTGGGCCGGATCGGACAGGCTGATCGACAACGTCAACCCGTCGGACACGAACGATCTGATCGGGCGTTATGCGCAGGCAACGCCGGATCAGGTCGAGGCAGCCGTCGCTGCCGCGCACGATGCGCTGCCTGCGTGGAATGCGAAGGGGCTGGAGGCGCGCGCCGATGTGCTCGACCGGGTCGGCCGCGAGCTGATGGCGCGGGCGGAGGAACTGGGCGCGCAGCTTTCGCGCGAGGAAGGCAAGCCGCTTGCCGAAGGCAAGGGCGAGGTCTACCGCGCCGGCCAGTTCTTCACCTATTACGCGGGCGAGGTTCTCAGGCAGATCGGCGACACGGCCCAATCGGTTCGCCAGGGCGTCGATATAACCGTCACCCGTGAGCCGGTCGGCGTCGTCGCGGTGATCTCGCCGTGGAATTTTCCAATGGCAACGGCGTGCTGGAAAATTGCGCCCGCCCTGGCCTTTGGCAACGCGGTGGTATGGAAGCCGGCAAACCAGACGCCTGCCAGCGCTTGGGCATTGGCCGAAATCTTCAGTAGACAGGACATCCCCGCCGGCCTGTTCAACCTCGTCATGGGGTCTGGCGGCAGCGTCGGTGGTCGGCTGGCCGCTCATCCGCAGGTGAATGCGATCAGTTTCACCGGTTCCGTCGAGGTCGGCCGGCAGGTTGCGGCCGCCGCCATCTCGAACCTGACCAAGCTTCAGATGGAGATGGGCTCGAAAAACCCGCTCTTGGTGATGGAGGACGCCGATCTCGACATTGCCGCCGCTCTGGCCGTCAGCGGTGCCTTCGGCGGCACGGGCCAGAAATGCACGGCGTCGTCGCGCTTGATCGTGCACGAGGCGGTGCACGACGATTTCGTGGAGCGGTGTGTCGCTCGTGCCCGTGCGCTCGAGGTGGGGCACGCGCTCGAGCCGAAGACGGAAATCGGGCCGGTCGTCAGCGCCCAGCAACTGGATTCGAATCTCGATTATGTGGCGCTGGCCCGATCAGCCGGCTGCGAACTCGTCACCGGCGGCGGCCGCTTGGAGCGGGCCACCCCCGGTTTTTTCATGGAACCGACGCTTTTCACCGGGACGCGCAATGATATGCGCGTCAACCAGGAGGAAATGTTCGGCCCCATCGCCTGCGTCATCCCGGCGTCGGGTTTCGAGGAGGCCGTTGCGATCGCCAACGACACGCGTTACGGCCTGACCGCCGGCATCGTGACGCGTTCCATCGCCTATGCGACCGAATTCCGTCGACGTTCGCGCAGCGGCTGCGTCATGGTCAACCTACCCACGGCCGGTACGGATTATCACGTACCTTTCGGGGGTATGAAAATGTCGAGCTACGGCCCCCGTGAGCAGGGTGCCTATGCCGCCGAATTCTACACCACCGTCAAGACCGCCTATATCCAGCCGGGGCCGGTCGCATGACCCGGCCGATGTTGATTGACGCGACGCAGTACTGCAATTGGTCGCGCAGCATCTTCGAGGAGATGGTGGCCGGCGGTCTGTGCGGTGTCCAGGCCACGGTCGCCTATCACGAGAATTTTCGCGACACGGTCGACAATCTCGTTGCCTGGAACTGGCGGTTCCGCCGGCATGGCGACCTGATCCTGCCCGGGCGAACCGCCGACGACCTGGAGCGCGCGCGCCGGACCGGCCGAACGGCGATCTTTCTCGGCCTGCAGAATCCTTCGCCGATAGAGGCCGATATCGGGCTCGTGCGGGTCCTGCACGATCTAGGTATCCGCTTCATGCAGCTCAGCTACAACAACCAGTCGCTTTTGTGCGCCGGGTGGACGGAGCCCGAGGATGCCGGTCTCACCAATATGGGAAAGCAGGTCGTCGAGGAGATGAACCGGCTGGGTATGGTTGTGGACATGTCCCACTCCGGCGAGCGCTCGACGCTGGAAGCCATCGATCTGTCGCGCCGCCCGGTCGCGGTCACGCACGCCAATCCCAGTTCGTGGCATGCCACGGCGCGCAACAAGTCCGACCATGTCCTGAAACAGCTCGCGGCGCGGAGGGGCATGGTTGGTCTGTCGCTCTATCCGGTTCATCTGGCGCAGGGCTCGGCAACCACGATCGAGGATTTTTGCGACATGGCCGCACGGCTATCAGACCTGATCGGCCCCGAACATATCGGCATCGGCTCGGATCTATGCCGCGGGCAGCCTGGCAGTGTGCTCCAATGGATGCGCGAGGGCCGTTGGCGGCCGCCGCTCGCAACCGAGCGCGAGGCGTTCGAGTTCCCGCCTCAGCCAGCCTTTTTCCGTTCTAGCCTGGATTTTGCGGGTCTTGGCGACGGGCTGCGGGCGGCCGGTTTCGCTGCCGCCGAGGTCGCGGGAATTCTTGGCGACAACTGGCACCGGTTCATGCGTGCGGCGTTTGAGCCCGGCAAGGACGCGCCACCAGATGCCGCGCATGATGCGCAAGTCGGGACGAGCAGGGCCTTTGACCTCGCGACCGACATGCCGGCCACATGACCGCGCAAGCATCACACGCAAGCCGGGCCGTAATCCGGAAGCGATCATGGTTTGTTGCTGGAAGTGAATGAGAAAGCAAAGGGAGGAGACATCATGACAAACAGACTTGACCGACGGGCCGTCCTGAAGGGGCTGGCATCCGTTCCGCTGGCCGCCGGCCTTGGCATGCCGGCACTTGCCCAAAGCCCGGAGAAGGTGAAGTTTCTTCTCGATTGGACCTGGTGGCCGCCGCAGATTCCGTTGCTTGTAGCCCATGACAAGGGCTTTTTCGGCAAGGCAGGTCTGGACGTGGAGATGCGACAGGGCGCGGGTTCGGGAACGACCTGCCAGGTCGTCGGCCAGGGTAGCTATGACATCGGCCACGTGAACCAGACGACCGCCGCCCAGTCCATCGCCAAGGGCATCCCGATCAAAAGCGTTGCCACGATCGCCAACAAGGGAGCCTCCGCCCTCGTGTTCAAAAAGGGTACGATAGGCGGCGTCAAGGATCTCCTCGGCAAGCGCATCGGTACGACCGCCGGCGGATCGGATGCGCAGATACTGCCCGCCTTCTTCACCAAGAACGGTATCGAGGATACGCAGGTGACGCTGGTCAACCTGCCGGGTGATGCCAAGCTGGGGGCTCTGCTGTCCGACCAGATCGATGTCGTCAGCGGCGACGGCTACTATTATATCGCGCTTGCTGCGGAAAAGGGCGTCGAGCTGGAGCAATTGCTTTTCGGCGATTTCGAAGCCAACACGATCGGCTATGGCTTGATCTCCAACACGAGCTTCATCGACGCTCATCCCGAGCGCATCAGCCGTTTCGTCGCTGCCTGTCTCGAAGGATATCATTATGTCGACGCAAACATGGACGAGGCAATCGCCATCTACCGACGGATTTCCGGCACCGCACAGACGGACGAGACGGTGCACGAGATTCTCAAGGGCTTCCTGGACCTGATCAAATCCGGTGTGACCGACGGCAAGCCCTATAGCGGCGTCAACGACCCGCAGGTTTGGGGCGGTACGCTGGAGATTTTGACGGCCTATGGCGGGCTGATCTCCGACAAGGATCAGTCCGAGTACTGGACGAACGCGTTTGTGCCGTCCTGAGCTCGGCCGGGGACATCCCATGGCACCGCGCCAAGCCGGCATGGGGCGTCCCTACCTCATCCAATTGAAAGAACATCGGATCGGTCCGCTCGCCGCCTGTCGTCTCTTCTTTCGATGCTCCAGGAGAATGCTACGTGCAGCTTGCCACCATCATCAAGGCGCAGGACACTCTAGGCCCAATGTCAGCTAAGCGATCAAACGCCCCGACGCTTCTCGATTGCGAGCGCGTGTCCAAGATCTACCACGGTCGTCAGGGACCTGTGATCGCGCTGGAGGAAATCGACTTGACGGTGCCGCGCGGCGAGTTCCTGTCGGTGGTCGGTCCAAGTGGCTGCGGCAAGACGACCCTACTCAACCTGGTTGCCGGCCTGGAGCGCGTCACCGGCGGGAGGCTGAGCGTATCCGGCGAGGTCCTGAATGCACCGCTCACCGATGTCGGCATCGTCTTCCAAGACGCCACGTTGATGGATTGGCGCACCGTGCTCGACAACGTCATGCTGCAGGTCGAAGTGCGACGGCTGCCGGTTGAACCCTATCGCGCGCGTGCCTTGGATTTGCTTTCCAATCTGGGGCTGGAGGGGTTCCTGGATGCCTATCCCAGCCAGCTTTCCGGCGGCATGAAGCAGCGTGTGAGCATTGCGCGCGCGCTCGTGCACAAACCCAGCCTGCTGTTGATGGATGAGCCCTTCAGCGCTCTCGATGCGTTGACTCGCGACAAACTCAACGTGGACATGCAGGCGCTGTGTCTGGCCGAAGAGACGACGACGCTGTTTATTACCCACAGCATCACGGATGCCGCCTTCCTCGGCGACCGGGTGGTGGTGATGACGCCACGGCCGGGGCGGATCGCCGAGATAATCGACATCGACCTGCCCCGTCCCCGGCCGCTTGCGTTGCGCGAGACGCCGCAATTCGGCGAATACACCGGCCGTATCCGAACGATTTTCGAAAGCGCGGGGGTTCTTTGATATGGGACAAGCTCTTCAGCGAAACGACGGTGCCGGTGCACCTGCGAAGGCGCGTGGCACGCGGCGTCGGGCGCGATTGTCTGAGCGTGTGGGCGATATCGCCTATCCGGTTGGCACCATCGTGGCCATACTCGTTATTTGGGAAATCGCCTGCCGGCAATTCGATATCCCCGCCTATCTGCTGCCGCCGCCGAGCAGCGTGCTGGCGACCATCGTTGCGCGCTACGATCTACTGGCCATGCACACGCTCGTCACGACGGGGGAGATCCTTGTCGGGTTTCTACTCAGCATCGTGGTCGGGGTGGTTCTGGCGCTGCTCATCACCAGTTTCCGGCCGGTGGAGCGCGCGATCTACCCGCTGCTGGTGATTTCGCAGGCTGTGCCGAAAGTGGCCATCGCGCCGCTCTTCATCGTCTGGCTCGGTTTCGGCTGGGAGCCGAAGGTCTTGGTGGCGGTGCTCATCGCCTTTTTCCCGATCGTCGTCGATCTTGTCGCCGGCATCCGCTCGGTACCGTCCTCGATGCGCAAGCTCGCTCTCTCGATGGGCGCCAATGCCTATGTCACGCTTTACAAGTTTCTTATTCCGCATGCGCTGCCGCATCTCTTCGCAGGGCTCAAGGTGGGTGTTACCCTTGCCGTGTCGGGCGCGATCATCGGCGAGTTCGTTGGCGCGGATCGCGGGCTTGGCTATCTGCTGCTGTTCGCCAACGGCCAGATGGACACGAACCTTCTGTTCGCCGCCATCGTCGTCCTCTCGGTGATCGGCGTCGTGCTCTTCTATCTTCTGCTGTTGATCGAGGCCTGGCTGCTGCCGTGGCATCAGACGCAGCAATCCCCCGAGAACTGACATTTCTGGGCGCATCGGACTCTGAAACGCATGGCTTCCGTTCCTTCCGCCGCTTCGTCGCGCAATCGCTTCGACGCCATCGTCGTCGGCGCCGGTCACAACGGCCTCGTGGCCGCCGCCTATCTCGCCAGAGGCGGTCTCAAGGTGGCCCTTCTCGAATCCAGGCCGATTCTCGGCGGCCCGGTGGGCACGTACGAATTCCTGCCTGGATATCGCGCAGCCTTCACGAATTCGCCAGGCTCGCTGGAGCAGAAGGTGGTGCGCGATCTCGATCTCGCCGCCCACGGCTTGCGTTTCATACGCCCCGACCCGACGCTGGTGCATCGCTGCGACGATCGTGTCTTCATCGGCTGGCGCGACCGCGCCCGGGTGGCGGCGCAACTCGACGCCTGCGCACCCGGAGAGGCGGCACGCTATTCCACGCTGCTCAGCGATCTCGAGGCGCTGGCCCAGGCACTCGGCATCTCGCTCTATGCGCCCGCCCGCGACCTCGAGGCGGCCCGTGCCCGCCTTTCCCGCACACAGGCGGAACTCTTCGACCAGGTCTTTTACGGCAGCCTGCGCGACCTTCTCGATGCGCGGTTGCGCTCGGTCGAGGCCAAGACGCTGCTCGGCATGGTGGGGCTCAATGTCGGCTTCGCGCTTCCGTCCACGACCGGCACAGCGGCCGGGCTGATGCTGCGGCCGATCGCGCTCGCCTCCAGCCCGCCGTCTGGCGCGGACGATCCGCGCGGATCGGCGCTCAGAGGCTCCACCGGCCTTCCCGTCGGCGGCATGGGCGCGTTGGTCGACGCTCTCGAAAGCGCTTGCCTGGCCCATGGCGTTGAAATCCGCCGCAATACGCGTATCGCGTCGATCCTTCACGACGAGGAGGGCGTGAGTGGAGTGGTCGGCGCGGATGGCGAAACCTTCCATGCCCGAACGGTCGTCTCCGCGATCAATCCGCGCGCCGCTTTCCGCCTGCTGGGTCCGGGCGGCGTGCCGGATGAGATGCGCGTCCAAGTCGAGGCCTCGCCACTGCAAGGCTCGGCCTTCAAGCTGGTGCTCGCGCTCGACGGGGTGCCGGACTATGCCGGCCTGCCGGAGGGATTGGCGAACGAGGAGGCGGCCAGAACGCAGTTTCGGATCGCCGGCTCGCTCGATCATATCGAATCGGTCATCCGCACCGCCAAAGCCGGCCTGTTGCCCGAGCGGCCGCTGATTTGGGGTCTGATCCCCAGCCTGACCTCGCCGGAACTGGCGCCGCGCGGCCGTCACCTTTTGAGCGCGAATGTCTGGCACGTGCCCTATGCGCTCGCCGACGGGCGCAATTGGTCGCAGGCGCGCGAGCGATTTGTTGAAAGCTGCATCGACACGCTCGGCGAACTGATGCCGGATCTGCGCAGCCGCATCGTCGGCGTCAAGGCGATGACACCGGTGGAACTGGAGCGCGAACTCGACCTGGAACGCTCGCATATCACCCATGGCGACATGTTTACCGAACGCCTGTTCGGTCCCCGCCCGCATCCCATGGCCGACGATTATCGCACGCCGCTTGGCGGTTTCTACCTGACGGGTTCGGGAACCTGGCCCGGTGGCTATGTGACCGGCGTTCCGGGCTTCAACACGAGCCGGATGATTCTTGCCGACCTCAAGGCCAAGCCTCGCATGCGGCGCGCGGTCTAGTTTCTCGCGCGTCTGCGAGCACCTTCAAGGAGACAGTCGATGGTAGCCTATGTTGTCAACCAGTTCGCGATTCTGGATGCGGACCGCTACAAGGATTATCAAAAGATCGGAGCCCCCTCGATCGCGCAATATGGCGGTCGCGTGCTCGCCGCCGGCACGGACGTGACCGATTTCGAGGGGGTCACCTTCGCCGAAGGTCCCCCGCCGCGCGTCATCATCCTGGAGTTCGACACGCTGGAGGCCGCGCAGCGCTGGTACGAATCGGACGAGTACCAGGCGGCCAAGCGCATCCGCGAGACGTGCGCCATGGGCCGCGTCTTCATCGTCGACGGTACGGCATAGCCAAGGCTCGACCGCGAGTTGCCAAAGCCGTGCTCTCGATCTGCGCTGATCCGGTGATCTGTCAGCGTAACACGATCGGGAGCACGGCGAGACGCTGCTGGTTGTTTTACAGCGGCACCCAGCGTCTCAAGGGCCATATGAAACGATCTCTCATCACAAACCGACGAGGCGTGTGTCTTCCCGACCGCCATCGGTTTACGTCCTCAGGGAGTGGACGACGCCCAAGCGAGGGCAGCATTTGCTCTGTTGCCCATGGCTGCCGGCCATGACAATCAATGGCACCATGGCAAAAAGGCGTTCGTTCGGATCCGGATACTGATCTTGTATCACCGCGCGATTTGACTCTCGGACGACAGGTGGGTGCGGCTCCGAGCGAAGCGCAGCCCAATAGACGCGCATCTGAACCGTAAACCCCACGGCCGCGAACTGGCTGCGCCGTTGCGCACTGTTTTTCCGCCTTAGCGACGACCGACCGAGGGCGAGGGCCGGGACGGTCCAGCCGGTATCGAGACACCAGACCGCCGCGATTGGAGTGCGCGGCCGGGTTCGCGATCGTTGCAAATCGCTACCCCGTCCTTGGACGAACAGTCTCCATCCCAACGACATCCGGAGCTGCGACCGGCAGGCCTGCGTCCTGCTCCAGCAGTAGGTGCCGCGTCGACCTTCCAGTTGACGACGAAGCGAGCACGCGCAACTGTGGGCCCGAGTTGCGCGCGTTTTTTGCGTCGCAGCAGCCACACGAAGCAAGCGACGCACGGCTCGCCGCCGGCGATCTTCATGGCGGGGCTGGCATCCTGCCAATACAATATGATGGCAGGATACGGGGTTTTGGGATTTGCCGAGTAGAGAAAAGCTAGAAATCTGAGTGTACCTGTCGGGGCTGTGGGCTGATTTCCTTCTTTTTCAGGTGAGCAAGGGAGGCTAGAGGAAGGAAATGGATTCCTTACGACGCCTGAATTTGAATACTGGATAATGGAAAATGACACTTTATGCCAACATTGCATGACGTTGCGAGGCATGCGGGGGTGTCGATTGCGACGGTGTCGCGCGTGCTTCGCAATCTGCCGTCTGTCACGCCTGAAACCCGTGAGCGGGTTCTGCTATCTGTCGATGCGCTTGGCTATGCTCCCAACCCGATCGGTCAGGCGCTGCGAGCGGGCCATATCAATGCCGTGGCATTGCTTGTAGGTGACATAGGGCAGGGCTGGTACGCCTCGCTGACACGCGACATGCAGGTGTTGCTGGAGAGGGAGGGCATGGATTTGGTGCTCTTCAACCTCGGTCGCAGCGAAAGCAGGTTGAACGAGGTCGTTGAGCGGGTCATTTCGCTCAGGTTGCGCGCGGTGGCGCTCGCGACCAGCGACCAGATCCCCAGCGCTACGATTGCCCGGATATGGCGGCGGCTTGCGGAGGCCGGAATCGTGTTCATTGCGATCGGTCACCGTGTCGACGGGCTGGGCATGCCGAGTATCGTCTACGACGACGAGGAGGCTGGCGCGCGTGCAGTATCTCACTTGGCACAACGCGGTTTCGCGCCGATCGCCTATATGGGGCGCATCGAAAAGTCGATGACGGGGCAGGTAAGGTTTGCCGGTTATCTCAGAGGGCTCATCCAGAACGGGCTTGAGCGCGATCCGAGCCTTGAGTGGAGCCAGACGGACTCCTTCCGCTTTACCGCCGGCTACAATACGATGCTTGATGTCAGGCGACGCGGCGTGAATTTCCGATCACTTATTGCCAGCAGCGACGAACTCGCCCTCGGAGCGATGGCTGCGGCGCTGGATCTGAAACTGCGCGTCCCCGAGGATGTTGCGATCATTGGCTTCAGCGGCCTGGAATGGGCAGGGTACGTACGGCCGGCCCTGACCACTCTCGACGCCGATACCGCGGCTATCGCCGAGCAGTTTTCCATTGGCCTCAAAAGTGCCCTTGCGGGATCGAGTGACTCGATTTCGGCAGTGATCCCGCGACGCCTGGTGTTGCGGGACTCGGCCTAGATCGAAGCCCGCCAGGTTGCTTAACATCACGTGACCTTGCTGGCAGATTGTACGCCAGAGGCGCGGGTTTTTGCAGTTGTCGACGCTCAAGCCTGGATGCGCCTATCTGCCCGCACGTCTAATCGTATTCGAGACGCGGCGCTGAGGTCAGGAGCGCATTGCGTTAAGGGCGAATAGGCGCAAGGTCGGCTCGCTCTCCAATTCCTAGCCAGCGCCTTTGTCACGGCGAACGTTGCGGCTGTTGACGGAGCTTCCTTCCTTTGGTTCGGCGGCATTTTCCGCTTGGCTTTTGCCGCCGTCCACCGCTGTGGTCGCCTGCTGACCCACAGCTCGAGTTCGTGCATAAATATCAAAATGAAAACGTTGACATTAAGAAAATAACGTTTACAAATTTGAAAAATAAGATTTGCAGTTCGGGTTGGATGCTGGGTCTGTGCCGGTTTCGGAGGCGATTCTCCGGGTGACGAAGGCCGACATTCAACCCTTGGTCCATTTCCAGGAAGCAGAGAATCGGAGATCGAGAATGGTACGGAAGGCGCTTGTTGTTGACTGTCTGGAAGCGGCCAAACCAGAGCGTGTACGTTTCGAGGAGTGGCGAAAGGGCGGGCTTGATTGCGTGCATGTCACCGTCGCCACAATGCATGGAGCTCGAGAAACGCTGAGCCTGCTCGGGAACTGGAACAGACTGCTCGAGGACAACAGCGACCTGATCGCGCTGGCCCGGTCCGTCGACGAGATCGAGACCATCTCGGCCTCCGGCCGCACCGCCGTGCTCTTTGGCTTCCAGGACACCACGCCGCTCGAGGACGACATCGAGCTGGTCGAGGTTTTCTACAATCTCGGCATCCGCATCATCCAGCTCACCTACAACGTCCAGAACCGCGTCGCCTCGGGCTGCTGGGAGACCGTCGACGGCGGGATCTCGAAACATTTCGGTGCCAATGTCGTGTCGGACATGAACCGTCTCGGCATGGTCGTCGACATCTCCCACTGCGGCGAACGGAGTTCGATGGAGGCGATCGAGAACTCAAGCCGTCCGGTTGCCGTCACCCATGCCAACCCCGAGGAGTTCATCGGCACGGAGATCGAGCTGAACCGGCGAAACAAGAGCACCGACCTGCTCAGGAAGCTGGCCGCCAACGGCGGCGTCATCGGCCTCAGCCCCTATCCCAAGATCCTCAAGGGCGGTTCCGACTGCACGCTCGACACCTTCATCGACATGATCTCCTGGACGGTCGACAAGATCGGCGTCGACGCGGTCGGCTTCGGCACCGACTACTTCATGGGCTGGACCGTCGACCGCCTGAAATGGGCCCGCTGCGGCCGCTTCGCGCGCGAAAGCGCGGTGCCGATCACCGGTCTGTCGCGCTGGCCCGACTGGTTCCAGTCCCCCGAGGATTTCCCCGACATTCATGCCGCCATGGAGAAGCGCGGCTTCTCGAAGGCGGAGGTCGACAAGATCGCCGGCGAGAACTGGATCCGGCTTTTCCGCGCGAACTTCGGCTAGCGCGCGGCGGCGGACGCGCGGGCAGAGGGAAAGAGGGAGGTCAATCGGGACATGAGTTCACAGTTCGATGCGATCATCGTCGGTGCGGGGCACAACGGCATGGTGGCTGCGCACTACCTGGCTAGGGCGGGGCTGAAGGTTCTCATCCTCGAGATGCGTCATGTCACCGGGGGACTCGTCGTCACCGACGAGCTCTTTCCCGGCTTCCGCGGCAATGTGGCCACGAATGCCGCGCACAGTCTGGCTCCGCAGGTCGTCGACGACATGAAGCTCTACGAGCACGGCCTGACGATGGTGCCGGTCGAGCCGAGCTCGGCCACGCTGTTCACCGGCGGCCGCCGCATCGTCAACTGGTCGGATCGCGAGGCGTTTCGCCGGGAGGTCGCGGTCTTCTCCGCGCGCGACTACGAGGCCTATGTCGCGCTGCTCGACGAGGTCAGCGCTCTGGCAAAGCTGCTCAACGTGTCCTTCTTCGAGACGCCGCCGGGCTATGACGAGCTGATCGACCGGGTGCGGTCGTCGGGCCGCGAGGAGTTCTTCTCCAAGGTGATGTTCGGCAGCATCGGCGACCTGGCGCGCGAGTATTTCGAATCCGAGGAAATGCGCTCCTCCATCGGCCTGGTCTCCGTCGTCGGTGCGGCGTCGGGTCCGAGCGCCGCCGGTACGGCCTATCCGCTGATCCACCGGGCGCTTGAGCGTGGCGCGCGGATCGCGCGCGACGGCCTGGCGCGCGGGCTGTCGGAGGAGACCGCCTCGACGCCGTGGAGCAAGACGGTGCCGGTCGGCGGCATGGGCGCCATCGCCGAGGCGATGGAGCGGTCGATCCGCGCCGCCGGCGTCGAGATCGTCACCGAGGCCAAGGTGGCGCAGGTTCTCTGCCGCGATGGCCGCGCCCGCGGCGTGGTTCTCGCCGACGGTCGCGAGTTCGGCGCCTCGACGGTGATCTCCAACCTCCATCCCGCCAAGACGATGCTGGAGCTCGTTCCCGACAGCGAGCTGCCGCCCGGCTACTGCGACGGCATCGGCGGCGACATCACCGACGGCTGCATGTCGAAGGTCTATGTCGCGCTCGACGGCAAGCCGCGGTTCAAGGCCGCGCGAAACGAGGCGGAGAACGACCTGCTCATGAAGGCGGGCTTCCGCACCGCGATCAGCCTTGCCGAGGCGGATCAGTCTGCGGCCCAGGCGGCCGGCGGGCACTGGCATGCCCGTCCGGTGATCTACGGCGTGATCCCGTCCGCCGTCGACCCGACCCTGACGCCGCCTGGAAAACACATTCTGAGCCTCTCGGTGTCGGGCTCGCCCTACCGGCTCAAGGATGGCTGGGACGGCCGGCGCGAGGCATGGACAAAGCACGTGCTGCGCGAGCTGGCCGAGTATATCGACAATCTCGACGACGTCCTCCTGGAGGCGAGCTGCCGGACGCCGCAGGATCTCGAGGACGAGTTCGGCCTGTTTCACGGCGACATCACCCATGGCCGCCTAAGCAGCCGGCGTCTGTTCGGCTGGGGCGCCATTGCCGGGCGCAGCGACTACACCACGCCGATCGCCGGGCTCTATCTGTGCGGTGTCGGCACCTGGCCAAGCAACTACTGCTCGGGCATTCCCGGTCGCAACGCGGCGATGAAGGTCATTTCGGCGAACGCGAACGGTCGCGAGGTCCGCAAGCAACTCGGTGAATCGCCGATCCAGTGACGGCCAGGCGGTCGGCCGCAGTGCGTCGCGCTCGGCAGTCGCGACCAAGGGGAGGGGCAAAGATGCAGGAAAGCGCCGTCGGCAAGGCTTTGCCGGGCCCGCTCAGGAACG
This sequence comes from Nitratireductor alexandrii, assembly GCF_004000215.1. Taxonomy (GTDB): domain Bacteria; phylum Pseudomonadota; class Alphaproteobacteria; order Rhizobiales; family Rhizobiaceae; genus Mangrovimarina; species Mangrovimarina alexandrii. The sequence continues at coordinate 454,216 of NZ_RBVY01000001.1, forward strand.
CAGTGCCGTGGCGCAGCCTGTATTACGGCGTTCGCGGCTGGGGCTGGTTCCTTCTGCGGCGTCTGTTGCAGATGGTCGTCATGATGTTTTTCGTCTCGATGGCCGTCTTCTATCTGGTCAACATCGAGCCGAACCTGAAGAAGTACGCGATGTCGGAGACGCATGCGCGTGCCGGCGACCAGGAGATCGAGCGCTGGCTCGAGCGGCACGGCTATCGCGACAATTTCTTTGTGCGCTACGGCGAGTGGCTGGGGGTTCTGCCCAAGCATCCGACCCTCGATGCCGACGGCAACGCGGTGCAGCGGTTCTCCTTCTGCGAAGAGCCAGCGGTGGCCAGTTTCGACGGCGTTCTGCAGGGAAATTTCGGCTGCTCGACGAAGTTCGACGCGCCGGTCGCCGACAAGATTTCCGGCGCCTTGCGGGCCACCGGCATCCTCATGTTCTGGGCCTTCGTGGTGATGGTGCCCGCGGCGCTGGCGGCCGGCGTACTGGCCGGCATCCGCGAGGGAACACGCACCGATCGCGCCCTGACCACCGGCATGGTGCTGACGACCTCGATGCCCGAATATGTCGCCGGCGTCCTGCTGACGATCGTCTTCGCCTCCTGGCTCGGCCTGTTGAACGGCTCGGCCGCCACCGCGACGACGCAGGGCGTGACCTTCAACAACATCGCGCTGCCGGTCATCACCATCGCTATCCACGGCGCGGGCTACATCGCCAGGATGACGCGCGTCTCCATGGCCGAGGTGATGCAGCAGAACTACATCAGGACGGCGCGCCTGAAGGGCCTCAAATACCCGACGATCATATTCAGGCATGCACTTCGCAACGGCATGATAACGCCGTTCACGATCATCATGCTCCAGTTCCCGTGGATGCTGAACGGCGTCATCATCGTCGAGCTGATGTTCCGCTACCAGGGTTTCGGCTTCACGATGATCCAGGCGGCCGATTCCAACGACATCGACTTGCTGCTCGCCTGCTCGCTGGTCTCCGTCTTCGTCGTCCTCTCGACGCAGATCATATCGGACATCGGCTACATCCTGCTGAACCCCCGTATCCGCACGCAATAGGTGGCGCGATGGCGTTGGAACACGCAAGCTTGATCGAAAGTCTCGGCTATCTCGCGCTGCGGCTGTGGCCGGTATGGCTGGCTCTGTTCGGCGTCCTGTCGCTGACGGCGGCGTTTCGCGGCCGGCTGGGCGCCTACGGCGCCCTCGTCAGCGGCAATGTCGGGCGCATCGGGCTGTCGATTTGCCTGTTCTGGCTGTTCGCGGCCCTGTTCGCCGATGTCGTCGCGCCGTTCACGGCCGGCGAGCAATTGCTCGCCATGAAGCTCGCCAGCCCCGGCGCGATCGACCCGGAGACGGGCGAAATCTTCGTCTTCGGCGGCGACATTCTGGGTCGCGACGTCTTCAGTCGGATGATCTACGGCAGCCAGGTGGTGCTCCTGATCGCGCCCGTGGCGACGATCTTCGCGATGATGGTCGGCATCACGCTGGGCCTTCCCGCGGCCTATTTCGGCGGCTTCATGGACACGGTGCTGTCGTTCCTGGCCAACATGGTGCTGTCGTTCCCGGTCATTCTTTTGTTCTACATCCTGGTGACCCCGGGCGTGCAGGAGACCAGCCTGCCGCGCGTGTTCTCCGGCATCCTGTTCCTGTTCCCGATCATCTTCGTGTGCCTTCTGTTCTACACGCGCTACAGCCTGCGGCCCGGCCTGGTGACGCTGCAGCTGCTCGCCACGTTGCTGGTCGGCGGCTGGATTTATGCCGGCCTGGTGTTCGACGCCGACCCGCTCGGCATCGTCCACATCAGCAAGAACCACCTGAACATCTTCGTCGCCGTCGTGTTCGCCGTGAGCCCGAGCGTCTTCAGGATCGTGCGCGGCTTCACGCTGGAGATAAAGACGAAGGACTACATTGCCGCCGCCCAGACTCGCGGCGAGGGGGCCTGGTACATCATGTTGTGGGAGATGCTGCCCAATGCGCGGGGGCTGCTCGTCACCGATATCTGCCTGCGCATCGGCTACACGACCATCCTGCTCGGCACGCTGGGCTATCTGGGCCTCGGTCTGGCGTCGGAGAGCCCTGACTGGGGGACGGCGATCAAGGATTCGGGGGCGTTGCTGCGCGTCTACGCGCATCCGGCCCTGCCGCCCGTCATTGCGCTGATGTCGCTCGTGCTCGGCCTCAACCTGCTCGCCGACGCGCTGCGCGAACAAGCTTTCCGGGACTAGGAGAACACGATGCTCGACGCATTGGCTACGTCCGCCGCCGGCCGCGACGGCGCGCCGGTTCTGGATGTCGAAGGTCTTTCGGTGTCGTTTCGCTCTGCGCACGGACAGCTGTGCGCCGTCCGGGACTTCGGCTGCCGCATCCGGCGCGGCGAGGCCATGGGGCTGGTCGGCGAATCCGGTTGCGGAAAGTCCACCGTGGCGCTGGCGATCATGCGCGACCTGCCCGGCGCCGCCGTGGTCACCGGGGGCGCGGTTCGCCTGCACGGCCGCGACATGGCGGCGCTGTCCGGCGAACAGCTTCGCCAGACCCGCGGCAAGGACGTCGCCATGGTCTACCAGGAGCCGATGGCCAGCCTGAACCCGACGCTGAAGATCGGCCGGCAACTGGTCGAGGTGCTGCTGACGCACGAGAGCGTCGGCAAGGCGGAGGCTGCGGAGCGCTCGCTGGCGATGCTTGAGGCGGTGCGCCTTCCCGACGCTGCGCGCATGATGCGGCGCTATCCGCACCAGCTTTCGGGCGGCCAGCAGCAGCGCGTCGTCATTGCGATGGCGCTTTTGTCCAATCCCGCGCTGCTGATACTCGACGAGCCGACCACTGCTCTCGACGTGACGGTCGAGGCGGGCATCGTCAGCCTGATTAACGATCTGCGCAGCCAGCTCGGCACGGCGACGCTGTTCATCTCGCACAATCTGGGGCTTATCAAGGAGACCTGCGATCGCGTCACGGTGATGTATGCGGGCGAACCGGTCGAGACGGGTTGCGTCGACGATGTCTTCCGCAACATCCGACACCCCTATACGCGCGGCCTCGTGCGTTCGATCCCGCTGGCGACTTCCGACAAGGAGACGCGCCCCCTGGTCGGTATCTCGGGCCAGTTGCAGCCGGTCACGCAGGACAGCGTCGGCTGCAGCTTCGCGCCGCGCTGCGAGCATGCGCAGGACAGCGTTTGTCGTACCGCCGACATTGCGATGCAGTCGGTCGCCGGCCGCGCGGCGCATTTCAGCCGCTGCGCGCGCCTCGAGGCGATCGACTGGGGCGCCGGTCGCGAGCCGCACGCCGCGCGTGCGCGCGCCGAGCCGGGCGCGCCGGTGGCGCAGGTCGCGGAGCTGAAGAAGTATTACGGCGCGCAGGCCGGCGGCATCGCCGGTTTCGGCGAGTTCGTTCCGGTGCGGGCGCTGGAAAGCGCCAGCTTTGAGGTGCGCGAGTGCGAGACGCTGGCGATCGTTGGCGAGTCGGGTTGCGGCAAGTCGACGATCGCAAGGGTGCTGCTCGGCCTGGAGGTCGCCACGGACGGGGCGGTCACCCTGCAGGGCGAGAGGATCGAGGCCAGGCCGGTGCAGCAGCGCACCCAGGCGACGGTCTCGGCCGTCCAGATGGTGTTCCAGAATCCGTTCGACACGTTGAATCCGAGCTACAGCGTGGGCGACCAGATCCAGCGTACGCTGGAGCGGTTCTGCCCCGAGCTCGCGGCGGCCGAGCGCCGCGCGCGGATGCTCGAGCTGCTCGACATGGTCAAGCTTCCGCGGGCCTTCGCCGCGCGCATGCCGGGCCAGCTCTCCGGCGGCCAGAAGCAGCGCGTCGGCATCGCCCGGGCCTTTGCCGGCAACACACGGCTGGTCGTCGCCGACGAGCCGACATCGGCGCTCGACGTGTCGGTGCAGGCCGCCATCATCGAGCTCCTGCTGTCTGCCCAGCGCGACAACGGCACGGCGATGATCTTCATCAGCCACGACCTGTCGGTCGTGCGATACCTGGCCGACCGCGTGGTCGTCATGTATCTCGGCAGCATCATGGAGGAGGGCGCCACGGCGCAGATTTTCGCGCCGCCCTATCACCCCTACACCGAGGCGCTGCTGTCGGCGATTCCACTTCTGGAAGACGACGCGCGCGGCGGCCGGATCGTCCTGGAAGGCGACACGCCGTCGCCGATGAACCCGCCGTCCGGCTGCCCCTTCCAGACGCGCTGCCGCTACAAGGCCCATGTCGACGGCGGCCACTGCGAAAGCGAGTTTCCGCCGCTTCGCGAGCTCGGCGAGGGACATGGGATCCGTTGTTTTCTGCCCGCCGCGCTGCTCGCCGAAATGGCGCCGGTGTTTCCCCAGCGGGAGGAGGCCGAAGAGGCGTCGCGGCGTTCTGGAGCGCCTCGTCTGAACCGGTCTTGATGATGGCCTTATGCATATGAAAACGTTGACATGCTAATTGATAGCGTTTACATAGCGAAATGAGGGAGCTGTCACACTGGCTGAGGTCGTGACGCACTGGCGCAGCGGCCGGTCATCGCCGCCGTACGGCCGGCGTGTCCGGCGCGCCGGATAGCCGCCCGCGGCCGCGGGTCGCCGGCGGGCATTCGCAAGGTCTCAATGGGAGGAGTACGACATGAGGTTTTTCCGCAGCGCTGCAGACAGGGTGCCCGCGAAGGTCGAGCGGCTCGCGAGGAAGGTCGGCAGCAATCCCGTCGACCGTAGGGAGTTCCTGGCGCTCGCCAGCACCATGGGCGCCTCGACCGCGCTCGCCTACAGCATGCTCGGTGTCGCCTTGCCGAAACCGGCCCGGGCGCAGACGCCGCGCAAGGGCGGCGTGCTCAAGGTGGCGATGCAGGTGCACGGCCAGAAGGACCCCCGATCCTACCAGATCGCCGCCTACTCCAATGCCACGCGCACCTTCCTGGAGCCGCTGGTGCGATACACGCGCGACTACACCTTTGAGCCAGTGCTTCTGGAAAGCTGGGAGGTCAACGAGGACGCCAGCCAGTATATCCTGCACGTGCGCCGCGGCGTGACGTGGAACAACGGCGACCCCTTCACCGCCGACGACGTGATCTTAAACATCGAGCGATGGGCCGACAAGTCGTTCGAGGGCAATTCGCTGTCCAGCCGCTTCGGCACGCTGCTCGATCCGGCGACGGACCAGATCCGCGACGGCGCCATCGAGAAGGTCGACGACTTCACGATCAGGTTGAATCTGTCGTCGTCCGACATCACGCTGATCTCGTCCTTCTCCGACTATCCGGCGCTCATCGTGCATCCGAGCGTCGGGCGCGGCGCGGCCGATCTGATCGCCAATCCGATCGGCACCGGCCCATTTGAGTTGGTCTCTTACGACGTGCAGTCGAAGGCGGTCTACACGCGCCGGCGCGACGGCAAGTGGTGGGGCGGTGAGGCGCATCTCGACGGCATCGAGTTCATCGACTACGGCGCCGACGCCAGCGCGCTCATCAGCGCCTTTGAATCCGGCGAGATCCACGCCAACTACGAGACGGCCGTCGACTATATTGGCATCCTCGAGAGCATCGGGCTGGTGACCTCGGAGGCCGATACGGCTTCGGCCTATCTGGTGCGCTTGCGGATGAGCCAGGCGCCGTATGACGACGTCCGGGTGCGGCGCGCGATGCAGATCGCGGTCGACAACAATACCGTCCTGCAGCTCGGCATCAGCGGGCGCGGCACGATCGGCGAGGACCATCACGTCAGCCCGATCAATCCCGACTATGCGAGCCTGCCGAAAAAGGTGAGGGACATCGAGGCCGCCGCGAAGCTCATGGCGGAGGCCGGCCAGCAGGACTTTGAGCACGAGCTGGTGACGGCCGACGACGATGGCCACAAGAAGACCGGCGACGTGGTGGCCGCGCAGCTCCGCGAGGCCGGCTTCAAGGTCAAGCGCACGGTTTATCCGCGTTCGGTCTTCACGCCGAACTGGAACAAGTACCCCTACTCGATCTCGCAGTGGTACACGCGCCCGTTCGGTGTGCAGCAATACGCGCTCGCCTACCGCTCCGGGCAGCCCTGGAATGAGACCGAGTTCTCCAACGCCGAGTTCGACGAGAAGCTGGCCGAGGCGCTGACGATCTTCGACCACGAAAAACGCAGCGTCATCATGGAGGACCTGGAGAGGATCATCCAGGAGTCGGGCATCATGATTCAGCCCTTCTTCCCGCGCGTTTATTGCCATCATCATCCCGGCGTCAAAGGCTACGGCATGCATCCGAGCTTCCAGATCGACCTTCACGATGTCTGGCTCGAGGCATGACCGGACGGTCGGCGGCCGCCGGCGGCGCGGTGCAGGCGGCACGCGCGCAGCCCCCTGAGCGCCGGCACCAGAGCGTTTCCGGGCGCAGTGGCGATCGGTTCGCCCCGCGCGAACGCGGCAAGACAACGTGCCGGAGCCGATCTGCGCTTCCGCAACAGGCAGAGCGGCCCTAGGCGGCAACGAGACCAACCTCCCACTGGCTTGCGGTCGCCCGCGCAAGCGGGGCCGCAAGCATTTTTTGCGAGCGATCCTCGCATGGGCCGGACCGGCGAAGCCCCGGTGCTTCGCCGGTCCGGCAGCACAAGCGTGACAGAGAGACGATGCTATGGAGCACAGGATGTACGACACGCCGGCGATGTTCATTGCGGGGGAGTGGATCGACAGCCGCGCGAGTTCAGGGGCGGTGAAGAACCCGGCCAACGGCGAGGTTCTGGGCAGCTTTCCGCATGCCGGACCGGCCGATCTCGAGCGCGCCGTCGACGCCGCCGAGGCGGGCCTCAGGGACTGGCGCGCCCTCATGCCGGCCGAACGCTGCGCGGTGCTGGCGCGCGCGGCCGGCCTGTTGCGCGACCGCATCGAGGAGATCGCCCGGATCGTCACGCTCGAGCAGGGCAAGCCGCTGGCCGAGGCCCGCGGCGAGGTGCTGGGTGCAGCGCGGCTTCTCGATTGGGACGCGGTCGCGGGCCGTCACATCTACGGTCAGGTCGTGCCGAGCGACGCCGGCTCGCGCGTCACGGTGGTCTATGAGCCGATCGGCGTCGTGGCCGGGTTCGCGCCTTGGAACTTCCCTTTGTCGTCGTCGGTGCGCAAGATCGGCAGCGCGCTCGCCGCAGGCTGTTCGGTGATCCTCAAGACGGCGGAGAAGACCCCGGCCACGGGAACCGCGCTGGTCAGGTGTCTGGCCGACGCCGGCATTCCGCGCGGCGTCGTCGGTCTGGTGTTCGGCGAGCCGGCGGCGATCTCGGAGTTCCTGATCGGCGCGCCGGCCGTGCGCATGATTACCCTGACCGGCTCGGTCGGGGTCGGCAAGCTGCTCGCCGCGCAGGCCGGCGCGCAGATGAAGCCGTCGCTGATGGAGCTTGGCGGCCATGCGCCGGTGATCATTTGCGACGATGTCGACGCGGCCGCGGTCGGCCGGCTGGCCGCCGGCACCAAGTTTCGCAACGCCGGCCAGATCTGCACGGCGCCGTCGCGCTTCATCGTGCATGACGACGTCTACGAGCCGTTCGTGGAATCCTTCGTCGAGGCGACCCGTTCGCTGCGCGTGGGCGACGGCATGGACGCCGCGACCACGATGGGGCCGCTGACCAATCCCGACCGCTGCGAGGCGATGGAGCGGATGATCGCCGATGCGCAGGGGCGCGCCGCGACGGTGCGGACCGGCGGCCACCGCATCGGCAATCGGGGCAACTTCTTCGAGCCGACCGTACTGACCGACGTCGATGTTGAGGCCGAGGTGATGCGCGACGAGCCGTTCGGCCCGGTCGCTCCGATCGTCCGGTTCGACGATCTCGACAAGGCGGTCGCGCTTGCAAACGCCGTTCCCTACGGCTTGGCGGCCTATGCCTTTACGAACTCCGCAACGCGCGCCGGCATGCTGGCCGAACGTATCGAGAGTGGTGGCCTGGCGATCAACCAGTTCGTCGGGTCGATGCCTGAAAGTCCGTTCGGCGGCGTCAAAGACAGTGGATATGGTCGCGAAGGCGGTTGTGAAGGCGTCAGGGCGTTCCTAACCTCGAAGTCGGTGTTCCACCGGTACGCTGCGCCGTCCTCCTAGCGGTTTGTTTGGCAGCCTTATCCGCTCACGGCCGAACGCGGCGTTGCCGTTTTGGTCATGTGTGCGAGGTGCGGCATTTGATCGGAAGCGCCGTGACGTTTGAAACCTCGCCGGAGGAGAAGCGCGGCATCGGAGCTTGAAGAGCCTCGATCTTTTCTTCATCCCGGCCAGCCTGAATGAGGAAGCCTGTGGTGACAGAAGTGAAATTGACCCGTGCGCAGATCGTCGACCTGGCGCAGCGCGCGCTGATGGCGAGCGGCGCGGAGCGCGAGGCCGCAGCACAGGTCGCCGAGGCGACCGCGGCGGCCGAGTGGTCGGGCATGCCCTCGCACGGCCTGCTCTACGTGCCGGTCTATTGCGAGCATCTGCGCGTCGGCAAGATCAACGCCGCCGCGCGGCCGACCGTCGACCGGCCGAAGCCCGCGCTGCTGACGGCGGATGCGGACTCAGGCTTCGCCCATCCGGCGATCGATGCCGGTTTCCGCCAACTCGTGCCGTTGGCGCGCGAAACCGGCATTGCCGCGCTGGCGGTACGCAACTCCTACAATTGCGGCCTGCTCGGCCATCACGTCGACCGGCTCGCCCGCGACAACCTGCTGGCGATCGGCTTCACCAACGCGCCGGCCTCGATCGCGCCGCATGGCGGCAACCGGCCGGTCGTCGGCACCAACCCGATCGCCGTGTCGGTGCCCGACATGGCCGGTGGCGTCGCCGTGTCGATCGACCAGAGCGCCAGCGTCATCGCCAAAAGCGAGGTGCTCAAGCACGCCCGCGAGGGCAGGGAGATTCCGCTCGGCTGGGCGCTCGATCCCGACGGCAAGCCGACGCGCGACGCGGCCGCCGCGCTGAAGGGCAGCATGGCGCCGTCCGGCGGCCACAAGGGCTTCGGCCTCGGCCTGATCGTCGAGCTGTTCGCGGCGGCGGCGAGCGGCGCCGTCCTGAGCCGCGACGCCAGCCCGTTTTCCGGTCCCGACGGCGGTCCGCCGCGCACCGGGCAGTTCTTCATCGCGCTCGACGCCGACGCCGCGTCGTCCGGTGCGTTCGCCGAAAAGGTCGGCCAGCTCGTCGAAGCCATCGAAACGCAGCCGGGCGCGCATGTTCCCGGCGCGCGCAAGGCGGCCGCACGCACCGCCGCCGACGCGCAGGGCACGGTGTCTGTCAATCCCGCGCTGCACGAGCAGGTCGCGCGACTGGCGGACGCCGCGTCGTAGACGGCCTGCAGGACCGGCTAGGTCGGCTCAGGCTGTGCCTCTTCCTTCGCGCAATCCAGCCGCTGGCGCTTGCGCCGCCGCGCGGGGCTGACGCCGAAGCGGGCCTGGAAGGCACGCGAGAAATGGCTGCGGCCGACAAAGCCGGTCGCCAGCGCCACCTCGTCCAGCGGCAGGTTTGACTGCCGCAGGAGTTCGTCGGCCTTGTCGAGCCGCAGCGTGCGATAGAACTGCATGACGCTGCGGCCGAGCTCGGCATGCGCCAGGCGCTCGAGCTGGCGCGCGCCGATGCCGCTGAGGGCGGCCAGATCCTCCAGCTTCAGCGGGTCGGCGATGTGGCTTGCCATCAGCTCGACCGTGGCGATCAGCGCGGGATGGTGCAGGCCGTATTTCTGCACCGCGTCGAGCTGCTGCGGCGCCTCGGCCTGGCGGATGCCGGTGTGGATGAACCAGTCACTGACCGCGCGCGCCAGCGCCACGCCGTGCTCCTTGGCGATCAGCGCGTGCGCCATGTCGAGCGGCGCCATGCCGCCGGCGCAGGTGAAGCGGTCGCGGTCGATGACGAACAGCCGCCGCTCGACGAGCGCCTCGGGGTGCATCGCGCGCAGCGCGTCGATGTGCTGCCAGTGCAGCGTGAAGCGGCGCGCCGTCATCACGCCGGCTGCCGCCAGGATGGCCGCGCCGCCGGAAATGCCGCCGAGCGGCACGCCCGAGCGCGCCAGCCGGCGCAGCCAGGCGAAGAGCCTGTCGTCGCGGAAGGCCAGCGGATCGCCGCCGGCGACCACGAACAGGATGTCGAAGTCGGTGCCGCAGTCGGCGACCGGCTCGGTCTCGAAGGCGCCCGAGAGCGCGCTGCTGCGCGTCCAGCCGCCCGCGGCCGAGACGAAGCGCATGTCGTAGAGCGGCCGCTCGCTGAGCAGATTGGCCGCCCGCAGCGGCTCGACCGCCGAGGCGGCCGACATCAGGGCGTAGCCGTCGACCAGCAGGAAACCGTATCGCCGTGTGTTGCCGTCGGGCAAGCGTCTAACCGTGTCGCATTGCGTGGAAACCCAATGTCCGGAAAGTATACGAAAAAGTCAAGAATAGGAACAATAGCGTTGACCTGCTGTGCAATGTTGGACCCCTCGAAGGAGTTCGCGCATGAGGTTCTCAGGCTTCCGCATCGTTGCCGAAGCGCTCAAGGGGCATACCGGTTGGCGGCCGCTGTGGCGCGACCCCGAGCCCCAGCCGGCCTACGACTACGTGATCGTCGGCGGCGGTGGTCACGGCCTGGCGACGGCCTACTATCTGGCCAGCCGCTTCGGCGCCGCGCGCATCGCGGTTCTGGAGAAGGGCTGGCTCGGCTCCGGCAACGTCGCCCGCAACACCACGATCATCCGCTCCAACTACCTGCTCGCGGGCAACGAGCCGTTCTACGAGTTCTCCATGAAGCTGTGGGAAGGGCTCGAGCAGGATCTGAATTTCAACGCGATGGTCTCGCAGCGCGGCATCATCAACCTGTTCCATACAGATGCGCAGCGTGACGCCTTCCGCCGTCGCGGCAACGCGATGATGCTGGCCGGCGCCGGTGCGCGGCTGCTCGACGCCGACGAGGTGCGCCGGATGGCGCCCTTTCTCAACCACGACAACGCGCGCTTCCCGATCCGCGGCGGGCTGATGCAGCCGCGCGCCGGCACCGCGCGCCATGACGGCGTGGCCTGGGGCTATGCGCGCGCCGCCGCCCGGCTCGGCGTCGACCTGATCCAGAACTGCGAGGTGACCGGTTTCCGCATCGACAACGGCCGGCTGCGCGGCGTCGAGACGACGCGCGGCTCCATCGCCGCCGGCACGGTCGGCGTCGCGGTGGCCGGCTCGTCAAGCCGGGTCATGGCGCAGGCCGGCCTGCGGCTGCCGATTGAAAGCCATGTCCTGCAAGCCTTCGTCACCGAGGGCCTGAAGCCGACGATCCCCGGCGTCATCACCTTCGGCGCCGGGCATTTCTACATCAGCCAGTCCGACAAGGGCGGCCTCGTCTTCGGCGGCGACATCGACGGCTACAACTCCTACGCCCAGCGCGGCGGCCTGCCGGTGGTCGAGGATGTGGCGGAAGGCGGCATGGCGCTGATGCCGGTGATCGGCCGGGCGCGGCTCCTGCGCATGTGGGGCGGCGTCGTCGACATGTCGATGGACGGTTCGCCGATCATCGACCGCACCCCCGTCGACGGTCTCTATCTCAACGGCGGCTGGTGCTACGGCGGCTTCAAGGCGACCCCGGCCAGCGGCTACGCCTTCGCCCACCTGCTCGCCACCGGCGAGCCGCACGAGACCGCGCGCGCCTACCGCCTCGACCGGTTCGCGCGCGGCTATGTGATCGACGAGCGCGGCGCCGGCGCCCAGCCCAACCTCCACTGAGGCCATCGATGCTGATTCCCCACCCCCTTCTCGGTCCGCGCGACGCGCAGGAGTTCGTCTGCCTGGGCGACGCCCGGCTGATCGAGCGGCCGGACCCGGCCGCCGCCGATGCCGAGGCCGCGTTCTGCGACTACGTCTTCCTGCGCGACAATCCGGCCGGCGTGCATCGCGAGCTGTGGTTCCACGAGCATGGCGACCGCTCCTGGCTGGTGGTCACGCGCGACACCGTCACCCATGCCGTGCTCGGCGCCGAGCTGGCGCGCGACGTCGCCCTGGCGCGCGTGGGGAGGGCGCCGTGACGCGGCTGGCCGGCGGGCTCATCGACCGCACCCAGACGGTGACCTTCACCTTCGACGGCACCCGCTACCAGGGCCATCCCGGCGACACGCTCGCTTCGGCGCTGCTGGCCGCCGGCGTGCGGCTGATGGGCCGGTCCTTCAAGTACCATCGTCCGCGCGGCGTGTTCGCTGCCGGCTCGGAGGAGCCCAACGCGCTGGTCGAGCTCGGTTCCGGCGCGCGCCGCGAGCCCAACAGCCGTGCCACCACGGTCGAGCTGCACGAGGGGCTCGAGGCGCACAGCCAGAACCGCTGGCCGGCGCTTTCCTTCGACGCGCTGGCGGTCAACGACCTCCTGGCGCCGTTCTTCACCGCCGGCTTCTACTACAAGACCTTCATGTGGCCGAAAGCCTTCTGGGAACGGCTCTACGAACCGCTCATCCGCCGCGCCGCCGGCCTCGGCCGGCTGTCGATGCAGGCCGATCCCGACGCCTACGACAAGGGCTTCCTGCATTGCGACCTGCTCGTCGTCGGCGCCGGCCCGAGCGGTCTCGCCGCGGCGCTGACGGCGGCGCGCGCCGGCGCCCGGGTCATCCTGGCGGAGGAGGATTTTCGTCTCGGCGGGCGGCTTCTGGCCGAAACCGGCACGCTCGACGGTGCGCCGGCGGTCGACTGGGTGACGGCGCTCGAGGCCGCCTTCGCCGACCTGCCGAACCTGCGCGTGATGCGCCGCACCACCGTTTTCGGCGTCTTCGACCACGGCGTCTACGGTGCGGTCGAGCGCGTCGCCGACCACCGTCGCGATCCGGGCGAGGGGGTGCGCCAGACGCTGTGGCGCATCACCGCGCGGCGCGCCGTGCTGGCCGCCGGCGCCACCGAACGGCCGATCGCCTTCGCCGACAACGACCGGCCCGGCATCATGCTGGCCGGCGCGATGCGCGCCTACGCCAACCGCTGGGCGGCGTGCCCGGTCGACACGATTGCCGTCTACACCAACAACGACGACGGCCACCGCACGGCGGTCGACCTCTTGGCCAGGGGCGTGCAGGTGGCGGCGGTGATCGACGCGCGCGCCGAGGCGACGGCGCGCGGCGACTACCGCGTGATTGCCGGCGGCGCGGTGACCGGTACGCGCGGCCGCCTCGGTCTGTCGGCGATCGAGGTCCGCTCCGACCGTGGTGCCGAGCGCATCGCTTGCGGCGCGCTCGGCGTCTCGGGCGGCTGGAACCCCAATCTGCATCTCGCCTCGCACCATCGCGGCCGGCCGCTCTGGGACGAAACGCTGCAGACCTTCCTGCCCGACGCGCACGGCCCGGCTGGGCTCGTTCCGGCCGGTGCGGCGGCCGGCGCGTTCTCGACCGCCGCCGCACTCAGTTCCGGCGCCGCGGCGGCGACCCGCGCGCTCGGCGAGATCGGCATCGACGCTGCGCCCTGCGCGCTGCCCGAGGCCGAAGCCGCGCCCTGGCGCATCGCGCCGGTCTTCCACGTACCGGGCCGCAAACGCGCCTGGGTCGATTTCCAGAACGAAGTGACGGTCAAGGACATCGCACTGGCGCATGCCGAGAACATGCGCCCCGTCGAGCACCTGAAGCGCTACACGACGCTCGGCATGGGAACCGATCAGGGCAAGACGGCCAATGTAACCGGCCTCGCCGTGATGGCCGAGTTGACCGGCCGCACCATCGGCGAGACCGGAACGACGGTCTTCCGCCCGCCCTACACGCCGGTCTCCCTGTCGGTTCTGGGCGGCGGCGACACGGGGCCGTATTTCCGGCCGCGCCGCCTGCCGCCGACGCACCGCTGGGCCGAGGCGCAGGGCGCGGTGTTCGTCGAGGTCGGTCAGTGGATGCGGGCGCAGTATTTCCCGCGCCCCGGCGAGACGCACTGGCGTCAGGCCGTCGACCGCGAGGCAGCCGCCGTGCGCAGCGCCGTCGGCCTGTGCGACGTGACGACGCTCGGCAAGATCGACGTCCAGGGAGCGGACGCCGCCGCTTTCCTCGACCGGCTCTACTGCAACACCCTGTCGACGCTCAAGGTCGGGCGCGTGCGCTACGGTTTGATGCTGCGCGAGGACGGCTTCGCCTATGACGACGGCACCGCTGCGCGCTTCGCCGATGACCACTACGTCGTCACCACGACGACGGCCAATGCGGGGCTCGTCTACCGCAACATGGAGTTCGCCCGGCAGTGCCTGTGGCCCGAGCTCGACGTCCAGATCGTCTCCACCACCGACGCCTGGGCGCAGATCGCCGTCGCCGGGCCGAAGGCGCGTACGCTGCTCGCACGCATCGTCGACGGCTTCGATCTCGACAATGCCGCCTTCCCGTTCATGGCCTGCAGCGCGCTCACCGTTTGCGGAGGGCTGCGTGCGCGGCTGTTCCGTATCTCCTTTTCCGGCGAGTTGGCCTACGAGATCGCCGTCCCGGCCCGCTACGGCCAGGCGCTGATGGAGCGGCTGATGGCGCGCGGCGCCGATCTCGGCGTCACGCCCTACGGCACCGAGGCGCTCAGCGTGCTGCGCATCGAGAAGGGGCATGCGGCCGGCGCCGAGCTGAACGGCCAGACGACGGCGGCGATGCTCGGTCTCGGCCGCATGGTGTCGCAGAAGAAGGATGCGATCGGCGCGGTGATGTCGCGCCGCGAGGGCCTGGCCGGCGACGCCGGGCGTTTGGTCGGGTTGCGGCCCGTGGAGGACGGCGGCGCTGTGGTCGGCGGCGCGCATCTGTTCGCCGAGGGCGCGGCGCGGACGCTTGCGGGCAGCGAGGGCTGGATCACCTCGTCCTGTCATTCGCCGCATGTCGGTGCGGCGATCGGGCTCGGTTTCCTGGAGCGCGGTGACGCGCGCATGGGCGAGGTGGTCGTCGCCGCCAATCCGCTCGAGGGCGGCAGCGCGCGCCTGCGCGTCGTGCCCGCATGCTTCGTCGATCCCGAAGGAGGGCGGCTGCGTGACTGATCTCATCCCCGTGACGGCGCTCGGAGACGCGACACCGCGCCGGTTTTCGGCCGGCGCCCTGACGCTCTGCGAGAACGATGCCGTCGCCTTCGCCTCGCTGGCGCTGCGCCGCGGTGCCGGTCGGCCGGCGCCCTTCGGCCTCGCCCTGCCGGGGCCGGGCGGCTGGGCGGCCGGGCAGGGCGTCGCCGCCCTGTGGGTTGCGCCGGACCAGTGGCTGGTCGAGGCCGAGGGCCGTGCTGCGACGGATTTCGCCGCGACGCTCGGCCAGGCCGCGCCGGGCTGCTCCGTCACCGAGCAGACCGACGGCTGGGTCGCCTTCGAGATCGTCTCGCAGGCCGGTCCGCAGCCGCTCGAGGCGCTGCTGGAAAAGCTCGCCAACGTCGACCCCGCCGGCTTCGCGCCGGGCCGTGCGACGCGCACCGCGCTGCACCACATGAGCTGCTATCTCGTCCGCCGCGCCGCCGGCCACGTCGCCGTTCTCGGCGCCCGCTCGTCGGCCGGCTCGCTGTGGCACGCGCTGGCGACGGCGGCGCGGCGGCTTCACGCGAACGCGGCCTGACTCTCTTCGCCACCCCACAGGCCCCCTTGCTCCCGGCAGCGCGGGGCCGCTTCCATCGAGGACGTCCGATATGGGAAATTACTGCCTGACCGTAACGTGCGCGACGCGGCGCGGGATTGTTGCGGCGATTTCGGGCTATCTGGCCGACAACGGCTGCAACATCACCGACAGCGCGCAGTTCGACGATCTTTCCGGCGGCCGCTTTTTCATGCGCGTCAGCTTCGTGTCTGAGGAGGGGCGCGATCTGGCGTCGCTGCGCGAGGGCTTCGCGCCGCTGGCCGAACGCTTTGCCATGCAGGCCGGCTTCCACGACGAGGCGGCCAGGACCAAGGTGGTGGTCATGGTCTCGCGCTTCGGCCACTGCCTCAACGACCTGCTCTACCGCTGGCGCATCGGCGCGCTGCCGATCGACATCGTCGCGGTGATCTCCAACCACATGGACTACCAGAAGCTGGTGGTGAACCACGACATTCCGTTCCACTGCATCCGGGTCGGCAAGGACAACAAGCCCGAGGCCGAGGCCGCGCAGATGCGCATCGTCGAGGAGACCGGCGCCGAGCTGATCGTGCTAGCGCGCTACATGCAGGTGCTGTCGGACGCCATGTGCCAGGCGATGTCGGGGCGCATCATCAACATCCACCACTCTTTTCTGCCCTCCTTCAAGGGCGCCAACCCCTACCGCCAGGCCTATGAGCGCGGCGTCAAGCTGATCGGCGCGACCTCGCACTACGTCACCGCCGACCTCGACGAGGGGCCGATCATCGAGCAGGACACCGTGCGCGTCACCCACGCCCAGTCGCCGGAGGACTACGTCTCGCTCGGCCGCGACGTCGAAAGCCAGGTGCTGGCACGCGCCATCCACGCCCACATCCACCGCCGCGTCTTTCTCAACGGCGACCGCACCGTCGTCTTCCCCGCTTCGCCCGGCTCCCATGCGTCCGAGCGGATGGGATGAAGGCAGTCGCTTAGCCTTCGCCCTTTGTGATGCCGGGCCGGTCAAGGCGCCTTCCGCCCTCGATGGCCCGGCTCACATGGCGCGACCCGCAAGAGACGGACCTGAATCGTAACGAGCGACAATCGCCCGTGTCGGCCGTCTCGAGTGTGCCGGCTATGGGGACGGCGCGGTCCTTGGCCGCCCGCCGGCCGGCCGAGTTCGCAATCCCATATCGCGCGCTTCGGCGAAAACGATTGTCGCGATGGGCAAAGTTTTTTGATCCTTCCTCGGCTTAGGAGGATCCATGAGCGACTACGATCTGATTATCACCGGACAAGTGGTGGATGCGCAGCGCGTCCGCGAAAACGGCTATGTCGCGATCCGCGGCGGACTGGTGGAGCGCGTCGGCGAGGGCACGCCGCCGGCGTCGCGCGAGCGCCAAGACTTCGGCGACGCCTACGTCATGCCGGGCGCCATCGACGCCCAGGTCCATTCGCGCTCGCAGCGCGGCCAGGAGGACTTCGTCTGGTCGACGCGCGCGGCAGCGGCCGGCGGGGTGACGACGATCGTCGACATGCCTTATGACGACGGCGTCCTGATCTGCACCGGCGAGCGGCTGGCGACCAAGGCGCGCGAGGCGGGTGAGCAGGCGCGTGTCGACTTCGCGCTCTACGGCACGGTGCATCCCGAGGACGGCCCTCGCCACATCGCCGAGATGGTCGAGGCCGGCGCAGCCGCCTTCAAGTTCTCCACCTTCGGCACCCATCCGCAGCGTTTTCCGCGCATTCCGCCCCACATGCTGCAGGCCTGCTTTGCCGAGATCGCCCGGCACGGGCTGGCCGCCGGCGCCCACAACGAGAACGACGAGGTGGTGCGCGCCGCCGAGGCGGCGGTTCGGGCCGCCGGCATCACCGACCATCGTGCGCACGGCCTGGCACGCCCGGCGCTGGCCGAGGCGCTTGCGACCGCCGAGGTCTACGAGATCGGCGCGGCGACGGGCTGTGCGGCGCATATCGTCCACTGTTCGATCGGCCGCGGCTACGAACTGTGCCAGGACCATCGCGCGCGTGGCCACGATGCCACCATCGAGGCCTGTATCCATTATCTCGTGCTTGACGAGGAAGAGGATGTCGCCCGGCTTGGCGGCAAGGCCAAGATCAACCCGCCGGTTCGCGCGCGGGCCGAGGTCGAGGCGTTGTGGCGCCACCTGGCGGCCGGCCACGTCACCGTGGTGTCGACCGACCATGTGAGCTGGTCGGAGGACCGCAAGAGCGATCCGGTCATGCTCGACAACGCCTCCGGTGTGCCGGGCCTGGAGGTGCTTTACACGCTGCTTCTCGACGGCCTGACGAAGCGCGGTTTGAGCCCGGTCTGGGCGGCGCGGCTCTTGGCCGCCAATCCGGCGCGGCTGTTCCGCATCGGCCACCGCAAGGGTGCGCTCGAGCCCGGCCGCGACGCCGACATCGTCGTCATGGCGCGCGATCCGCGACGCTACGACGCCGCCGCCAGCGGCCACAACGTCGTCGGCTGGAGCCCCTATCAGGGCATGGCGCTCGACTACAGGCCGGTCGCTACCTTCCAGCGCGGCGAAATGGTTTTCGACGGTACGCGTGTTCTGGCCGAGCCGGGCGCGGGCCGTTTCGTCACGCCGGCGCGGGCGCTTGCGGAGAATGGCGGGCAATGACGGCGCGACGCACGAACCTGCCGGTCGACGGCGGCCGCCTGTGGGCCGATCTGATGGCGCTCGGCACCATCACCGAGCCGGACAAGCCCTATACCCGGCGTTCCTTCTCGCCGCTGTTCCTCGAAGGGCGCGACTGGCTGGCCAAGCGCTTCGCCGCGGCCGGCCTGTCGGTGCGCATCGACACTGGCGGTAACTTGATCGGTCGTATGGAAGGCGCGCGCGCCGATGCCGGCACGATCATGATCGGCTCGCATTCCGACACGGTCCCGGCCGGCGGCCGCTTCGACGGCGTGGCCGGCGTGATCGTGGCGCTCGAGATCGCCCGCTCGTTGCGCGAGGCCGGCCGGCAGCTCGATTGCGCGATCGAGATCGTCGACTTCCTGGCCGAGGAGCCGAGCGAATTCGGCCTGTCCTGCGTCGGCAGTCGCGCCCTGACCGGCCGGCTGACGGACGAGCAACTCGGTTACCGCGACCCGACTGGCGAGCGCCTCGATCAGGCGATCGGCCGCGTCGGCGGCGATCCGGCCCGGCTCGCCGCCGCGCGGCGCGACGACATTGTCGGCTTTTTCGAGCTGCATATCGAGCAGGGCATCGTGCTGGAGCAGCAGGGCATCGACCTGGGCATCGTCACCGCGATCGCCGGCATCGCCCGCGTCGAGATCGTGTTCGACGGCCGTGCCGACCATGCCGGCACCACACCGATGGACCTGCGCCGCGATGCCGGACTGGCCGCGGCGATCACATCGGCCTTCGTCGCCTCGACGGCACGCGAGGCCGCCGCCGGCGGCAACGGTCATTTTGTTGCCACCACCGGCGTATTCGAGCAGTTTCCGAACGCGGCCAATGTCGTGCCAGGCAAGGCGCGTCTCGTCGTCGACATCCGCGCCGAGGACCATGCCGTCACCGAGCGTTTCCTGGCCGCGCTCGATGCGCGCAGCGGTGAGATCGCCGCCGAGTGCCGCGTCGAGCGCGCCCGCTTCGCGCTTTTGTCTGACACCGATCCGGCCCCCTGCGACACCGCGCTGCAGGCGCTCTTGTCGCAAAGTGCCGACGCACTCGGCTATTCGTCCCTGCCGATGGCGTCGGGCGCCGGCCACGACGCGGCCTTCATGTCGCATATCGCGCCGAGCGCCATGGTGTTCGTCCCGTGCCGCGACGGGCGCAGCCACGCGCCGGAGGAATGGGCCGAACCGGATGCGATCGCCGCCGGCGCGGCGGTCATTCACGACGCGGTGCTGCGTCTGGACGAAAGACACAACAAGACCGAATCCGAAGGGAGCGACGCCAGATGACACGAATTCTGAGGGCCCACGATATCGAGGCCGCCGTCAAGGGCGGCGCGGTCTATGCCGCCGGCGGCGGCGGCTGGGCCGACCACGGACGTATGCTGGGAACGGCCGCCGTCAATGCCGGCGAGCCGGAACTGGTATCGATGGACGATGTCCCCGACGAGGCTTGGATTGCCACCGCCGCCGCGATCGGCGCGCCGGCCGGCACGACGGAATGGCAGATGCTGGGTGTCGATTACGTCAAGGCGGTCCGGCTGGTTGAAGAAGAGCTCGGTGCGCCGATCTATGGTCTCATCATCGGCCAGAACGGCAAGTCGAGCACGCTCAACGCCTGGCTGCCCTCGGCGATCCTCGGCACCAAGGTGATCGACGCCGTCGGCGATATCCGCGCCCATCCGACCGGCGACATGGGCTCGATCGGTCTGGCCAATTCGCCCGAGCCGATGATCCAGTCGGCGGTGGGCGGCAACCGGTCCAAGAACGCCTATATCGAACTCGTGGTGCGCGGCGCGACCGCCAAGGTGTCGCCGATCCTGCGCACCGCCTCCGACATGTCGGGCGGTTTCATCGCCTCGTGCCGCAACCCGGTGCCGGCGGCCTATGTGCGCGAGCACGCCGCGCTTGGCGGCATTTCCATGGCGCTGGCGCTGGGCGAGGCGATCATCGCGGCCGAGCCGCGTGGCGGCACGGCGGTGATCGACGCCATCTGCAAGCAGACCAAGGGCGAGATCATCGGCCAGGGCAAGGTCGTTGCCAAGGACGTCGTCTACACCAACGAGGCCTTCGATGTCGGCACGATCCAGGTCGGCAGCGGCAAGGGCGCCTGCGTGCTGCACGTCATGAACGAATACATGGCCGTCGACGATGGCGAGGCAAAGCGCATCGCCGGCTATCCCGACGTCATCACCACGTTGAATACGGACGGCGTGCCGATGAGCGTCGGCGAGGTCGTCGAGGGCATGGAGCTTCTGGTGCTGCGTGTGCCCAAGACGGTGATCCCGCTGTCCTCCAGCGTCACCGACCCGGCGGTCTATCCGTCCGTCGAGGCGACGCTCGGCATCAATCTCACAGACTACGCGCTCGGCTAGGGAGACCGTCATGCATCGAGACTTTACCGTGACGAGCGGCGCGACGCTGCGTTGCAAGGGCTGGCGCCAGGAAGGGCTGCTGCGCCTTTTGGAAAACGTGCTTGCCGTTGGCGAGGACCCCGACAATCTGATCGTCTATGCCGCGCTCGGCCGTGCCGCGCGCGACTGGCCCTCGCACGACAGGATCGTCGAGACGCTGAAGACGATGGAGGATGGCGAGACGCTGATCGTCCAGTCTGGCAAGCCGATCGGCGTGGTCCGCACCCACCCCAAGGCCCCCGTCGTGCTGATGGCCAATTGCAACATGGTCGGTCAGTGGGCGAAGGCGGAGAATTTCTATCGCTGGCAGGACGAGAACCTGATCTGCTGGGGCGGGCTGACGGCCGGAGACTGGCAATATATCGGCTCGCAGGGTGTCATTCAGGGCACTTACGAGATCTTCATGCGTATCGCCGAGCAGAATTTCGGCGACGATCTCGCCGGACGTTTCGTGCTCACCGCTGGGCTCGGCGGCATGGGCGGCGCGCAGCCGCTCGCCGGTGTGATGGCCAAGGCCGCGATCCTGTGCGTGGAGATCGATCCCAAACGCATCGAAAAGCGCATCGAGGTCGGGTATCTCGACAAGCGGGCCGAAACGCTCGACGAGGCGCTGGCGCTGATCGAAGAAGCCCGTGCCAACAAGGAACCCCTGTCGGTCGGCCTGTGCGCCAACGCCGCCGACGTCTTCGAGCAGATCCGCCAGCGCGGCATTGTGCCCGACGTCGTCACCGACCAGACCTCCGCCCACGACCTGATCTACGGTTATGTACCGGCGGATTACGATCTGGAGACGGTGCGTCGCATGCGCCGCGAGGCGCCCGACGAATTGATGGCCGCATCGACTCGCTCGATCGTGCGCCATGTCGGCGCGATGCTGGCCTTCCAGAAGGCCGGTGCGGTGGTGTTCGACAACGGCAATCTGATCCGCACCCAGGCCAAGGAAGGCGGCGTCGACAACGCGTTCGACATCCCGATCTTCACCGAGGCCTTCCTGCGGCCGCTGTTTGCCCGCGCCATCGGACCGTTCCGCTGGATCGCCCTGTCGAACGATCCCGACGACATTCGCAAGATCGACGACTGGCTGCTGGACGAATTCAAGGACGATGCCGGCGTCACCCGCTGGATCAAGCTGGCGCGCAAGCACGTGCCGGTCGAGGGCATGCCGGCGCGCATCGCCTGGCTCGGCCACGGCGCGCGCACCAAGCTCGGCCTTGCGGTCAACCGCATGGTGCGCGAGGGCGTGCTGGCTGGGCCGGTCGCGTTCACCCGCGACCATCTCGACGCCGGCGCCATGGCGCATCCCAACATCATGACCGAGAACATGCGCGACGGCTCCGATGCGATCGCCGACTGGCCGCTGCTCAACGCGCTCGTCAACTGCGCTTCGCAGGCCGATCTGGTCGCGATCCATTCCGGCGGTGGCGGCTATTCGGGCTATATGACAAGCTCGGGCGTGACCCTGGTCGCCGACGGCTCGGCCGAAGCGGACGAAAGGCTGGAGATGACCCTGACCAACGACACCACCACGGGCGTCATGCGTTATGCCGATGCGGGCTACGAGGAGTCCTTCGACGAGATCGAGCGCAAGGAGATCCGGCATTTCCGGCTCGACACGACCGGCAAGGGCGGAGCCGGGGCATGAGCATCGACCAGAGCATGCGCGGCTTCCTGGCCGTGCTTGAAGAGAGCGGCGATCTGCACCGGATCGCCCGTCCGGTCGATCCGCGCTTCGAGCTGGCCTCGGTCCTGTCCTTGCGCGACGACGGCGACGCACAGCTTTTCGAGAGCGTGCAGGCTCACGCCATGCCGGTGGTCGGCAATCTCTATAATCGCCGCGCCCGTTTCGCCCGCGCGCTGAATATCGCCGAAGCCGACCTCGACGCGCATTGCTTGGCGGCGCTGCGCCAGCCGGTCAAGCCGGTCGTGGTCGAAGACGGGCCGGTGCAGGAGGTCGTCCACCAGGCGCCCTTCGACATCGGCGAACTCATGCCGGTGCCGCATTGGTTCGAGAAGGAGGGCGCGCCCTATATCACCGCCGGGGTGATCGTGGCCAAGGACCCCGAAACCGGCCGCCGCAACGTCTCCATCGCGCGCTTCCGGCTCGAAGGCGGGGTGCGCATGATGGCGGGCATTGCCAAGAACCACCATCTCGCGCAAATGGCCGAAAAGGCCCGCCATCTCGGACGCGATCTAGAGATCGCCGTTGCGATCGGCAATCATGCCGCCGTCCTGCTCGGCTCGCAGCTCTATCTCGAACTCGGCGATGACGAATTCGACAATGCCGGTGCGCTGCTCGGCGCGCCGATCGAACTCGTCAAGTGCAAGACGGTCGATCTCGAGGTGCCGGCCCATGCGGAAATCGTCATCGAGGGCCGGCTCAAGCCCGACGACCTGATCGAGGAAGGTGCGGTTTCCGAATTCCCCGGCTTCTATGTTTATTACGGCCCCGGAATTGGCGTCGAGGCGAGCTGCGTGACGCACCGCAAGGATGCGATCTATCAGGCAATCCTGCCCGGCTATGCGCGCGAGCACTGCCTGATCGGTGCGGTGTCGATCGGCGCGACGCTGACGCGCGATCTCAAGCGCGCCATTCCGGCCGTCCGCCGCGTCTTCGTCACCGAAGGCGGCATGGGCCGCCTGCACGCCGTCATCACCATGCACAAGCCGCGCCTCGGCGAGGGCAAGCGCGCGGTGATGCTGGCGATGGGCTCGGTCAACCTCTTGAAATTGGTCATCGTCGTCGACGACGACGTCGATCCCGAAGACTGGCGCCAGGTCGAATGGTCGCTGGCGGCCCGGTTCCGGGCGCATGAGGATTTGGTCGTGCTGCCGGGCGTCAAGGCGGACCGCTGCGATCCGGTGCACGAGGATCTGGTGGTCACCAAGATCGGCATGATCGCCACCACCCGTCCGGGCGACGGCGAGCCGGGCGGCCGCTCGGAATTCGTGCGTCCGCCCGAAGAGATTTATGAAAAGGTGCGCCGCGACCTCGTGTCCTACTAGGACCGGGGTCGTCCGACGCCTTGCGAGGGCATATGACCAAACGCTTCATTGTCGCGATCACCGGAGCCTCGGGCCATGTCTATGGCATCCGGCTGCTTGAGGTCTTGCGCGCGCTCGGCTGCGAGACACATCTGGTGATGTCGCGCTCTGCCGTCGTCGCGCTGGCCCACGAAACCGATTTGAAGCAGGCCCATATCCACGCGCTGGCCGATCACGTGCACTCCAACGACGACGTCGCCGCCTCCATATCCAGCGGTTCGTTTCGCGTCGACGGCATGTTCATCGCGCCGTGCTCGGCCAAGACATTGGGCGAGATCGCGTCCGGGGCCTGCGGCACGCTGGTCTCGCGCGCTGCCGATGTGAGCCTGAAGGAACGGCGGCGGCTGGTGCTTCTGTTTCGCGAGACCCCGTTGCATCTGGGCCATTGCCGCAACATGGTCTCGGTAACGGAAATGGGCGCGATCGTCATGCCGCCGGTGCCCGCCTTCTATCCCCGTCCCGACACGGTCGAGGAAATGGTCGATCACACGGTCGGCCGGGTACTCGACCTGGTCGATATCGATGCTGGAATCGTCAAACGTTGGAAAAGCTAGGCCGCAAACCGCTCGAGCTTCGTCTTTCGTGATTGTCCAGTTTCGCAAAACCTATTTCAGCGCGGGTGCCCGCACACACGATAATTTTCGCCGTCATACGAACATAGCCGTGTTCCTGGTCGCCAGGCGCGAGCTCGAAAGGGAGAGACGATGACAACGATCAAAAAACTGACCATGGCTGCCATGCTTCTGGGCAGCGCGTTCGTGCAGCCGGCTCTGGCCGAGTCGCCTGTGGTGCTGAAATTCGCCAGCGCCTTCCCGCCCGGCACGAAGACCAATTCGATTTCGATCCCCGCGTTCATCGAGGCGGTCGAGAAAGCCGCCGAAGGCACGCTCAAGATCGAGCACTATCCCGGCGGCACGCTGGGCGCCAGCCCGACCACCCAGCTCAAGCTGGTCGAGGACGGCGTCGTCGACATTGCCGAAGTTGTCGCCTCCTACACGCCTGGCCGTTTCCCGGAACTGGAAATGTTCGAGCTGCCCTTCGTGTTCGAAAACACGCGCGAGGCCAGCCTGACCGCCTATGCGCTCTACGAAAAGGGCCTGTTTACCGGTTTTGACGAGCTCGAGCTCGTCGGTATCGCCGAGGTCGGGCCTTATTATCTGCACAGCAAAAAGGAACTCGCCACGGTCGAGGATATTTCCGGCCTCAAGCTGCGCGCCGGCGGCCCGGTCCAGGGCGCGGTCGTGCAGGCGATGGGCGGCGTTCCCGTCGGCGGCATGCCGGCCACCCAGATCGCGGAGAACATCTCGCGCAACGTGGTCGACGGCACGCTGATGGATATCGGCAACATGTTCAACTTCCGCATTGCCGACGCGGCCGGCTACCACGTCATCAATGCCCCGCTGGGCAATGTCGCGGTGATGTTCCCGATGCGCAAGGACACTTATGAGAGCCTGCCGCCCAAAGCCAAGGCCGCCTTCGACAAATATCGCGGCATGTGGTTCTCCGATGTCCTGGCCGAAAACCTGGACAAGCAGAACGAGGAGTCCGCAGCGCGCCTGGAGGCCGACGCCGAGCATAATATGGTCGAGTTCTCCGCCGAGGACATCGATACGCTCAAGGATGCCTTTGCCGGCCTCAAGGAGCGTTGGGATGCCGACAAGGACGGCGTGAACCTGTATCAGGAGATGCTGTCCGCTCGCGACGCCGTGCGCGCCGACAAGTAAAAACCGGACCGGCGGTTGCGGCTTGGCCGCGGCCGCCGGGCCCCGCTGCGCGTCAGCGCGCGGCAAGCCGAGAGCTCCCCCATGACATTGCTGGCAAATATTCGCAGACTTGCCCAGTTCACGGCCACGATCGGGCTTGCCGCCCTCGTCGTCCTGTCGATCATGACCATGGTCGACATTGCCGGGCGGGAACTGTTCGGTATGCCGGTCACCGGCTTCAGCGACATCTCGGACCTGATCATCGTGATCGCCGCCGCCGCCTGTTTCCCGGCCTCGCTGGCCACCAACCAGCATGTCGCGGTGCGTTTCGCCGGCATGGCGCATTGGCGCCTGGGGGCGGTGCTCGATTTCCTCGGCCATGTCGTCATGCTCGCCGTCTTCGTGCTGATCGCCTGGCAGCTTTGCGTCTACACGATCGACGTCTACACATCCGGCCAGACCACCTGGCTGATCTACATCCCCGTCTGGCCGGTATGGGTACTGACGACGGCCTTGTTCATTCTATGTGTTCCCGTCCAGTTTTCCCTGGTCGTCGCCGCGGCCGGCGACATCCGCTCCACCGCGCAGGATCCAGCCGGGCTGACGGACGCATCGGCGGTCTCCGAACGCGTCGAGAAAAAGGAGGGGCCCGATGGCACCGATTGAAGTCGGCCTCGTCGGGCTCGCCTGCCTGATTGCCGCGATCCTGTTGCATGTGCCCGTCGGCATCGCCATGGCGGCGGTGGGGGCTGCGGGTTACGTGATGTTGACCGGCAATCTGTCGGGCATGGTTTCCCTGTTCGGCACCGAAACCGTCAACATGCTCACGAACCAGGATTTCGCGGTCGTGATGTTCTTCCTGTTGATGGGCGGCTTCGCCGGTGCGGCCGGCATCTCAGCCGACATCTACCGCGTCGCCAACACCTGGATCGGCCATTATCGGGGTGGGTTGTCGATGGCGACCATTCTGGGCTGCGCCGGTTTCGGCGCCATCGCGGGGTCGTCGATCGCGACCGCCGCCACCATGGCCAAGATTGCCCTGCCGGAGATGGAAAAGCGCAACTACGCGCTGTCGCTGTGCACGGGCACGCTGGCGGCCGGCGGGACACTCGGGTCGCTGATCCCACCGTCGATCATCATGGTGATCTATGCCGTCCAAGTCGAGCAGTTCGTCATCGATCTGTTTCTTGCCGCGATCATTCCCGGCATCCTGTCGGTCGCCCTGTTCGTCCTCGCCATCCGCGTGCAATTGCTGATCTCGCCGCAATTGGCCGGCGCCGGCGAGCGCATCGCTTGGGGTGGCCGGATGCGAGAGACGGGGCGCGCCTGGGCGCCGCTCGGTATCATCGTCGTGGTGATGGGTGGCATCTATTCCGGCTTCTTCACCGTCAACGAGGGTGCTGCGGTCGGTCTGGTGCTCACGCTGATCTTTGCGCTGGCGAGAAAATCCCTGACGCGCGCCACCTTCGCCGAGACGCTGTTCGGGTCGGCCGGTTCGATCGCCATGCTTTATATGATCGTGATCGGCGCCAATATTTTCGGCTATTTCCTCACCTTGTCGCATATGCCCAGCGAAGTCGCGACCTGGGTGCAGAGCCTCGACGTGCCGCCGCTGGTGATCATCTTCCTGATCATCGCCATGTACGTGCTGTTGGGCTGCGTTTTCGACGCGCTTGCCGGCATGGTGCTGACGCTTCCCTTCGTGGTGCCGATCATCAGCGGGCTCGGATACGATCTGGTCTGGTGGGGCATCGTCAATGTCATGGTCATCGAGATCGGCATGATCACGCCGCCCGTCGGCATCAATGTGTTCGTCATCAAGGGGCTGCGCCAGGACATTCCGTTGGGAACGATTTTCCGCGGCATCACGCCGTTCCTGATCGCCAACGTGATCGCGCTTCTGCTCGTTGTTTTGTTCCCGCAGCTCGCAACCTGGCTGCCCGATCTGCTGCGCTAGGGCGCGCGCTTTAGAACTGGAGATGAAAATGTCTTCGTCCAAGCCCTTCGCCGGGGTGACCGTGCTCGACTTCAGCCGGGTTCTGGCAGGCCCGTTCTGCACCGCCATGCTGGCCGATCTCGGCGCCGAGATCATCAAGGTCGAGCCGCCCACCGGCGACGACCAGCGCTCCATGGGCGCCTTTTCCCAGGGCATCAGCGTCAGTTTCGAGCTGATCAACCGCAACAAACGCAGCATCCGGCTCGACCTGAAGAGCGAGGAAGGCCGGGTGATCGCGCGCCGCCTGGCGGCCAAGAGCGATGTGGTGGTGGAGAATTTCCGCCCCGGCGTCGCCCGCAAGCTCGGCATCGACGCCGAGACGCTGCGTGGCGAGCGCGCCGATCTGATCTACTGCTCGATCTCCGGTTTCGGTCAGGACGGGCCGCTGGCTCGCGCGCCGAGCTACGACGTCGTCGCCCAAGCGCTGTCGGGCCTGATGAGTATCACCGGCGAGCCCGACGGCGAGCCGATGATGGTTGGCGATTCGGTCGGCGACACGGTGTCGGGCCTTTACGCCGCCTTCGCGATCGCTGCGGCGCTTTATAGGCGCGCGACGACCGGCGAGGGGGCCACGCTCGACATCGCCATGTTCGATTCGCTGTTTTCCCTGCTTCCGACCGCGCTGGCGCAGCTTCAGGTGACCGACGTGCCGCCGACCCGGCAGGGCAACCAGCATCCGCTATCGGCTCCTTTCGGCGCCTTCGCGGCCAAGGGCGGCACCATCATCATCGCGATCGCCAACAATTCGCTGTTTGCCCGTTTCGCCGCCACCATCGGCCGGCCGGAACTGGCCGACGATCCGCGTTATGCCTCCGACCGCGAGCGCCGCGTCAATCGCGACGCGCTGCGCGTCGAAATCGAGTCCTGGTCGCGGGCGCTGGCGCCGGAAGCCGCGGTCGAACGCCTGGCCGAGGCCGGCATTCCCGCATCGGTGGTGTGGAACGTCGCTGAGGCGGCCGATAGCGCCCATGCGCATCATCGCCGGCTGATGACGACGGTCGACCACAACAGGCTCGGCACACTCAGACTGCCCGAACAGCCCGTCCATGTCGCCGGGCTCGACCGGGGCGAGGCGCGTCCGGCGCCGGAGTTGGGCGAGCATGGCGGCACGATCCTGCAAGACATGCTCGACATGGACGCGGGCGAGATCGCGCGGCTGCGGACAGCCGGCGTCATCTGACACCTGACAGCGGAACCAGACCATGACGATGATTTTTTCCGAAGAGGACAAGGCCTTCAGCGCCGAGGTCCGCGCCTATCTAAGCGACAACCTGCCTGCCGAACTGGCGCGCAAGGTGCGCTACAATCAACGACTGACCAGGGACGACTACACGTCCTGGCAGGACGTTCTGGCGGCCCGCAACTGGTACGCGGTCGGCTGGCCCGCCTCCGCCGGCGGACCGGGCCTGACCCAGACCCAGCGCTATCTGTTCGAGCGCGAATATGGCGCCCTGTCATGTCCGCATCCGTGCCAGTTTGGTATTGCGATGGCCGGTCCGGTCATCTTCACCTTCGGCAATGACGAGCAGAAGGCGCGTTTCCTGCCCGGTATCCGCGAAAACAAGGACTTCTGGTGTCAGGGTTATTCCGAACCGGGGGCAGGCTCCGATCTCGCCGCGCTGAAGACCACGGCGGTGCGCGAGGGCGACCACTATCGCGTCAACGGCCAGAAGATCTGGACCACCTGGGCGAACTGGGCCGACTGGATGTTCTGCCTGGTCAAGACCGATCTCGAGGTGAAGCCGCAGCGCGGCATCTCCTTCTTGTTGATCGACATGCGTTCGCCCGGCATCACCGTGCGCCCGATCAAGACGATCGACGGCGACGAGGAGTTCAACGAGGTCTTCTTCAACGATGTTTTGGTGCCGGTCGAAAACCGCATCGGCGAGGAGGGCCAGGGCTGGACCTATGCCAAGTTCCTATTGGAATTCGAGCGGTTTTCGATGTCGGGTGCGGCGCGCTCGCGGCGTGTCCTTTCCGAGATCCGGGCCGACGCCGAGGCACTCGGCAAGGCCGATGACGCGCGCATGGCCGAGCGGCTGACCCGCCTGGAAATCGAGCTTCTGGCGCTGGAGCACATGGAGCTGCACCTCCTGGCACGCAGCGTCGGCGGCGAAAATCCCGGTCCGGAAGCCTCGAAGCTCAAGATTCGCGGCACCGAGATCGCCCAGGCGCTGTCGAGGCTCAGGGTCGACCTGCACGCCGAGAACTGCCTCGTCCATTCCGAGGCCTTCCTGGATGCGTTGGAACCGTCCGACAATCCGTCGGCGATGGGCGCGATCGCGACCTATCTCAACCAGCGCAAGCTGACGATCTGGGGCGGATCGAACGAGGTTCAGCGCATGATCCTTGCCAAGCAGATTCTGGAACTCGGGTGAGCGGCGATGAGCACCAATCTTGATGATGAACTCCACATGCTTACCGATACGGTGGCGCGCTACGTCGCAAACCGGTCGGACGGCAAGGCTCAGATAGAAAACGGTTGGAAGGAACTGGCCGAGCTCGGCTGGCTCTACCTGCCCTATCCCGAAGAGGTCGGCGGGCTCGGGCTCGGCACGGCCGGTGTTTCGGCGGTCATGCAGGGCCATGGTCGCGGGCTGCTGGCAACCCCTTATCTGCCGTTCGCCGTCATGGCCGGCGGCGTGCTGGCGCGCTGCCCGCGCGGTTCGCACGCGCTTGCGGCGGTGATGGAAGGCGAGCAGCGCGTTGCGGCGGCCTTTGCGGTCGGCGCCGCCCCGACGCTTGCGGCGCACCCGGCCGGCGCCGGCTGGCGCCTGGTCGGCGCGTGCGATCATGTCCTGTCCGTCGACGAGGCCGACGCGGTGCTGGCTGTGGCGCGGATCGGCGCGACCGAGGAGACTGGCCTGTTTCTGGTGCGGGCCGACGCGCCAGGCGTGACGATCACGGTCCAGCCCCTGCCGGACGGGCGCAAGGCGGGACGTGTCGGTTTCGACGATGTCGCGGTGGCGGCGGTCGACCGCCTGGACGAGGACGGCGAGGCCGAAGCGCTGCTGCGCGAAGTGGAGACCGAGGCGCTGCTTGCCGCGGCTGCCGACAATCTCGGCGCCATGCAGGTGCTTTACGAGCAGACGCTCGACTATGCGAAGTTGCGCAAGCAGTTCGGCCGGCCGATCGGTTCGTTCCAGAGCCTGCAGTTCCGGCTGGTCGACATGTGGATCAAGCTCGACGAGGTTCGTTCCCTGGTCGCCTCGGCGGCGGCTGCCCCGGATCGGAACGAGGCCGGAGCGCTGGCGGTCGCGGCCTGGATCCAGTCCGTGTGGTCGGGCCGGCTGATCGGCGAGGAGGCGATCCAGATTCACGGCGCCATCGCCATGACCGACGAGCACGCGGTCGGCCGCTACGTCAAGCGCATCCTGGTCAACGAACTGGTGTTTGGCGCGCCGGAACGGCATTTTTCCCGTTACCGTTCGATGCGCTAGCCTGGGGCGCCGCCTATGCCAGGTGGCGCCTGAGCGTGTCCACCAGGGCGCGCTCGATCTCCGTCAGGCTGCGCGACGTCGAAAAGATGATCGACAGCCGGCGGTGGATCGCCGGCTCGACGATGGTGTTGATCTGGAAGGCGCCTTCGGCCACGAACGGCTGGACCGTCGTTTCCGGCATAACCGTCACCAGCGGCATGCGGCGCACCAGCGCCAGCACCACGGCGAGTGAATTGACCTCGATGCGCGGCACGATGGAAACGCGGGCTTCCTCGGCGGCCCTGTTGATCAGTTGCCGAAGGCCGAACGTGTCGCTCGGCAGCACCAGGGGCAGGTCCGCAAGCCGCGCAAGCGGCACATCTCCGGGCGCGAGCATGGCGCGGCCGGATTTCGAGACGACCACCAGCCGGTCCTGGCTGTTCAGATCGAGCTGAACCGAGCGCGACACGTGCGCCTCGACCAGGCCGAGGCTGATCTGGCCGTTCTCGACCCAGCGGTGCAGCACCGTCGCCGCCGCCTCGACCACGTGCAGCTTGACGTCGGGATACGCCGTGGTCCAGTCCTCGAGCGCACCGGCGATGGCTTTCACCAGCGTGCCGCGATGGTTGAGAAGCGGAACCACGCCGACGGTCAGCCTGCGGCCCTGTTGCGAGGCCTGGCGGCGCGCCTCCACCGTCACGTTGCTGCAAAGCTCGACGGCTTCCTCGATCAGCGGCGCGAGGGCTTCGGCCTGCGGAGTCGGCTTCAGGCCGGTGCGCTGGCGCTCGAACAGCGGTCGGCCGATCATTGCCTCGAGTTTGCGCAACTGATTGGACAGCGCCGGCTGGACGACGTTCAGCTTGCGTGCGGCGGCGGTCATGTTCATCTGGTCGAAGAGAACCAGGAAGTAGCGCATTTGCCGCAGCGTGATGTGCGGGTCGTAGACGACCGGGCGGTCGGGCTCCTTGAGGATGCGCTTCAGGTGCTCGACATAGGCCTGACCAAGTTCGCTGCCGTCGTGAACGCTGGCCGCGACCGGGCTGACGAGTTCACGCGGCAGGCTGACATGGTCGAGTTGCAGGCGCGACAGTCCCCCGGCGACAAGACTGCGCGGCGCAAGCAGCGCGAATGGGCGGGCATCGCGCGAAAGCGTGGGAAAGGTCCCCACGTCCTCCTCCACGATTACCGGTTCGGGCAGGTTGTGACGGGCGCAATAGGCGCGCGCATGCCGCGTCTGCGCCGGCAGCAATGGCGGCAGCAAAAGGCGCAGGTTTCGCAAAGTGTCGAAATCGATCACGCGGCCCTGTTCCAGGCTGCGATCGAAATTGGTGATCGCGATCCAGTCGTCCTGAAACAGCAGATCGTCCGGATCCGCCTCGTCCACATATTCCAGCGTCACGCGTTCGACCGGGGCCGAGCGGCCGGGAATGGGCAAAGCCAGGTCGCCGTCCTCGGCCAGCCAGTTGGTTCGGAATTGAACCCGGGCGAGCGCTTGAGGGTGTGTTTTTCCCAGATCCCGCACGGCTTGGCTCGCGGCGCGCGAGAGACGCCCGAGCATGAATTGCAGCGGCGTGGTGATTTCCAGGCGCTTGAAGCGCACGTCGCGGACCCGGTCCGCTCCCGCCTCGAGGGTTTCGATCCGTTGCAGCGCCACCTCGACGCGCTGGTAGAGCCAGCGCGCAGCCTCGCTCGGATAGTGCCCGAGCGGCCCGCGCTGGAACAGCTTGATGCCCAGCTCCTCCTCGAGCAGCCGCAGGTTTTCGCTCAGCGCCGAGGCGGAAATCCCGGCATGCGCGGCGGCCTCGGCATGGTTCTTGTGCTGGCACGCGACGAGGAAATAGGAGAGCTGGCGTGTCTCTATCGTTTTGCTCCCGATATCTGTGATACCACGAATTCACCAACATAACCGGCGGCCTGACTGGAGCCGGTCCAGTCGATTAGGCCAGCCGGCCGGCGGGAGCAAGCCAAAGCCGACTCTGCGTCGGCGAACGTGCAAGCCATTGCTCGTTCGCACTCGCTCCCTGTTGAACGGAGCCGTCTTAGGCCGCCGGCCCAAGCCTTGTCTTATTGTGGTCCGTTTGCCGGTGGTGCGCAAATCCAGGTTCGTGGCGGTCTCGGCGTTTGCCCACCGACGTGTCGTCGAGGCCTGTGTCCGGTGGCAAGAATGTTGAGATTGGACCTGTCGTTTCGCTCGAAACCGGCTCTGTCCGCAGGCCGCATCATCGGGTATCTGCTGGACTGTCCGGTCCGCGACCTTATCGGAGTTCAGGCGGGCGTCGGTCGAGACAGCAGGAAGGTGGCATGTCCGCAAAGCAAGGAATGCGCGCGCCGGGGCTTGAACTGCCGCGTCGCGTCCTGCTGGCTGCAGTTGGCGGCCTGACTGTCCGGGTGAGACGGTGAGCGAAGAGGCGGTTCTGCGGAGCGGGACGAGCCGCCTGCGCATACGCCGTTGTGGCGCGGAGGTCGTTGCATGGCGTGTGGGCCCGGCTGAGCTCGTGTGGTCCGCAGGGCCGCAATGGCCGCGGTCGAGCCCGCTGCTGTTTCCGGTCGTCGGCCGGGTCAAGGACGGCATGATCAGGGTCGATGGCCGCCGCTATCCCATGCCCACGCACGGTTTTGCGGCCGGCCAGGATTTCGTGCCGGTCGAACGCACCGAAACGACGCTTCGGCTAAGGTTGCGCGACAATGACGAGACCCGCGCCGCCTATCCGTTCGCGTTCTGCCTGGAGGTGTTCTATCGCCTCGGCGAACGGGCGGTCGAGGCCGTCTTTACGCTGACCAACCCGGGTTCGGGCCCGCTGCCCTATGCGCTCGGCCTGCATCCCGGCTTTCGCTGGCCCTTCGCCGACGGCGAACCCGAAGACTATCGCATCCTGTTCGAGAGCGCTGAGCAGGCCTCGGTGCCGGTGATCGACCCGGACGGGCTGTTTACCGAGGCGCGCCGCGCGCTCCCGCTCGAGGGGCGCGACCTGCCGCTGGCCGGCGATCTGATGGCGCGCGAGGCTTTGTGTTTTCTCGACGCCCGCAGCCGAGGCCTGCGTTTCGTCTCGCCCGGCGGTGCGGCGATCGCGGTCGAGACGGAGGGGTTTGCCCATTTCGCGCTGTGGGCCCGCCCGCCGGCCCGGTTCCTGTGCATCGAAGCCTGGACCGGTCACGGCGATCCGAGCGGTTTTGCCGGCGAACTGGTGGAAAAACCCTCGATGGTTTTCCTCGCCCCGGGTGGGGACGCGCGTCACATCATGCGCTGGCGTTTCGAGGCGGGGTCGGCGTGACCGGAGCGCGAAACGAAAAGCAAGCGGGCCGAAGCGGCCCGACGGGAGGACGGACATGCCGACGGTCTTGATTACCGGCTGCGACACCGGGCTCGGGCGCGAGTTTGCCCGCCAATATGCGCGCGATGGCTGGGCGGTGATCGCCACCCATCGCGATCCGGCCAACGCCATTGGCGCTGAGCCGTCGATCCGCAACCACGCGCTCGACGTGACCGATCCGGCCCAGTTCGCCGCTCTGAAGCGCGAACTCGGCGACGAACCGGTCGATCTTTTGATCTCCAATGCCGGCGTGGGGCTTGATACGGGCCGTCTCGGCAGCCTCGATTTCGACTATGTGCGTCGGATGTACGAGGTCAACACGATCGGGCCGTTGCGGCTTGTCGAAACCTTCGTCGACAATGTCGCGGCCAGCACGCAGCGCCGCGTGGCCGTCATCACCAGCCGGATGGGGTCGATCGGCCTCAACCTGTCGGGCGGGCATTACGGCTACCGGGCCAGCAAGGCCGGCCTCAACGCCTTGACCCGCAGTCTTGCGGTCGACCTGTTCGCCCGCGGCATCACCATGCTGCTCATTCATCCGGGCTGGGTCGACACGGCCGGCGGCGGCGGAGGCGGCGCGTTGTCGGTCGACGTCAGCGTGACCTCCATGCGCGGCGTGATCGGTCGGCTCGGCAATCACGAAACCGGCCAGTTCT
Source organism: Nitratireductor alexandrii (assembly GCF_004000215.1). GTDB lineage: Bacteria > Pseudomonadota > Alphaproteobacteria > Rhizobiales > Rhizobiaceae > Mangrovimarina > Mangrovimarina alexandrii. Next base: position 488,807 of record NZ_RBVY01000001.1, read on the forward strand.
TGTCCTATGACGGCACGCCGCTGCAATGGTGAGCGAGGCACCGCCGCACGATCTGCTTCTGACCGGCGCAAGGCTGGTCGATCCGCGCAACGGCATAGACGGGGTGCGCGACATCGCGATCTCCGATGGCAGGGTCGCGGCGGTCGCAGCCAGCCTCGATCCGGGGTCCGCGCGCGCGGTTCGCGATCTGCGCGGCCTCCTCGTGACGCCGGGACTGATCGACCTGCACACCCATATCTACCACCGGGCCACCTCCTACGGGGTCGCGCCCGATCCGGTCGCCGAGCGGTCGGCCGTGACCTGCATGGTCGATGCCGGCAGCGCCGGCGCCGGCAATTTCGCCGGGCTCAGGGACTTCGTCATCACGCCTTCGCGCTCGCGCATCCTGGCGTTCCTCAACATTTCCTTTCCCGGCATCTTCGCGTTCGACAGAGGCTTGATGTTCGGCGAGGCGAGCCTTTCCGAACTGCTTTCAGTCGAGCGCTGCGTGGCGGTTGTTGGTGAAAATCGCGACGTCGTCGTCGGCATCAAGGTGCGCCTCGGCGCCGGCACGTCGGGCCGGATCGGCCTCGAGGCGCTGGAGCGGGCTCTCGAGGCGGCGCGGCAGACCGGCCTGCCGGTGATGACCCATGTCGGCAAGCCGCCGCCCGGCTATGACGAGATCCTGGCCCGGTTGCGGCCGGGGGACATCCTTACCCATTGCTTCCGACCGGCGCCCAACGCGCCGGTCGACGATGCCGGCCGTCTCTTGCCGGCGCTGCTGGAGGCCCGGCGGCGCGGTGTGCTGTTCGATATCGGCCACGGCATGGGCGCCTTCGGCTTTTCCAGCGCCGAGGCGGCGATCATGCACGATTTCGCGCCCGATATCGTCTCCAGCGACGTGCATATGTTGTGCGTGGACGGCCCGGCCTTCGATCTCCTGCACACGATGAGCAAGCTGGCGACCTGCGGCGTCGGCCTGTCGGATGTGATCGCCATGGCGACCGACGCGCCGGCGAAAGCCATGCGGCGCCCGGATCTCGGTCATCTCTCGGTCGGCGCGCCGGCCGACATCAGCCTGCTCGAGACGGTCGAGGCGCGCTATCCCTTCGTCGACGTGGCCGGCGTGGAGCGCGAGGGGGCGATGCTCTTTCGCCCACGCGGCCTGCTGCGCGCCGGTCAATTCTGCGAGCCCGTCCCGCGCTTGTGGGAGACGCCGTATTATCGAGATGGAGTGTTGCACGATCACTGACACGGTCGCGCGGCGGCCCGGCGGTCGCCCTTGTCGCTGCCGGCTTACCCGCAAAGCCTTGCCACACACGCAAAACGAAAGGCCAGTCCATGACCACAAATGTCACGCGCGTCGCCCTTGCCGGTTTCGGAGCATGGGGGCAGATGCATGCCAAGGCGCTGTCGGCGATCGCCGATGCCGAGATCGTCGCCCTTTATTGCCATGGCGAGAATTCGGCCAGGGCGGCCGCCGACAAGCTGCCTGACGTGCCACGCTACACCGACTACGACGCCATGCTTTCGGCCGGCGGGTTCGACGTTGTCGACATCACCGTGCCCAACCATGTTCACAGCCGTTTCGCCACCGCCGCGCTCGACGCCGGCGCCAACGTGTTCCTGGAAAAGCCGCTCGGCCTGACGCTCGACCAGTGCGACGAGATCATCGCCGCCAGCGCGCGCAGCGGCGGCCTGGTGGCCGTCAATCACGAATTGCGGGTGTCGCGCCAATGGGGCGCCATGCGCGACATCGTCGCTTCGGGCGATCTCGGCAAGGTGCGCTATCAGCATTTGTCGCTGTTCAGACACAAATTCCGCCAGGGTTCCGGCGGCTGGCGCTACGATCCCGAGAAGGTCGGCTCCTGGGTTCTGGAGGAGCTGGTTCATTTCTTCGATCTGGTGATGTGGTACGCGGCTGAAAACGGCAAGCCGGCCCGGGTGCGGGCGATCGGCAATGGCGGCGAAAGCGGGTTGGTGCGCAATTTCGCCACCACGCTGGAATGGGAGGACGGGTCGATGGCCCTGCTCAGCCAGTGCCTGTCCGGCTTCGAGCATCACACGCTGCTGGAGGTCGCCGGCGAGGCGGGCGCGGCCCGCACCTGGTGGTCGGGCGCGATGGACCGCACCGAACATCCCGATTTCCTTTTGAAGGTGCAGCGGCGGGGCGGCGAGCCGGAAGAGGTGGCGATCCCGCAGTCGGGCGAGGTCTTCGAACTGGAGGAAAATCTGCGCCGCGCCTTTGCCGGCTTTCGCGAGGGCCGATCGGTCTTTTCGCCCGTCGAGGCCAGACTCGCCGTCGAGATCTGTCTGGCCGCCGAGGCCGCCTTTCGCAGCGGCGGGACGGTCGAGATCCCCGCATCATCCGCGCAGTAGCGGATCGGCAGGGCCGTTGGGCGCTTCAGCCGGCGGCCGGCCGCTCGTTGCGGTAGTCCTCCATGATCGCGGCCAGCCGCGCCGCCGCGTTTTTCATCTCCACGGCGGTGAAATTGCCGAAGCCGAGAAGCAGCGCCGGCGGCAGCGTGCGGTCCACGGTCAGTCGCGACAGAGGCGTCATTTCAAGGCCGGCTGCCGCCGAACGTCTTGCGATTTCGGCATCGTCCCAGCCGTCCGGCAGCCAGCCGAGCATTTGCAGCCCCGTGTCGGACGGTCGTAACCGCAGATGATCGGGAATGGCCTGGCGGAAGGTCTCCATCAGCACCGTCCGTCGCTCGGCGTAGAGCCGGCGCATGCGCGCGATATGGCGCGCGAGATGGCCTTCGGTCATGAATTTCTCGACCAGCACCTGTTCGAAGGTCGGCGACTGCCGGCCGGCGACGATACGGGCGTTGACGAACAGGTCGACATAGGGTTTCGGCACGACGAGATAGGCGAGCCGCAATCCGGGAAACAGCACCTTGGAAAACGTTCCGATATAGACGACCCGCACGCCGCCATCGAGTCCCTGGAGCGACCGCACCGGGCGACCGCGATAGCGGAATTCGCTGTCGTAGTCGTCCTCGATGATCCAGCCATCGTGCCGGCGGGCCCATTCGATCAACGCCAGCCGGCGCGCCAGAGACAAGGTGGCGCCGAGCGGGAATTGCGAGGACGGGCACACGACCGCTAGGCGGGCGTCGGGATGAAGCCGCATGCCGGTCTCCACGTCGATGCCGTCGGCGTCGACCGGCACGGCGCCGATCGTCGCCCCGGCGGCCAGCAGCGCGGCAACGGAGCCGGGAAAGCCCGGATCCTCGCACCACACCTTGTCGCCGGGGTCGAGCAGCAGGCGTGCGGCGAGATCGAGCCCCTGTTGCGCGCCGGCCACGATCACCACCTGCTCGGGCGTGCAGGTGACGCCGCGGCTGATCATCAGGTAGCGTGCGATCGCCTCGCGCAGCGGTCCGTACCCGGCCGGCTCGGTTTCGCCCAGAAGGTAGCCGGCGCCAACGCCGCTTTCCGACAGGAGCGACTTCATCAGCCGGCGCCACAGCGCCACCGGAAAGGCGTCGACGGCCGGCATGTTGATCCTGAAGGGAACCGGTTTTTGCGGGATGCGCAGCGACCGCGCGACAACGGAAAACCGTTCCGCGCGCCGTGCCAGCCGCGCGGCGGCGGTCTCCTCGTCCTGCGGCACGCGCAGCCGGCCGCCGCTGCCGGCGTCGGGCAGTTGCGAGGAGACGAAGGTGCCCGAGCCGTGACGCGTCTCGATGAAGCCCTCGACGGCGAGTTGTTCGAATGCCCAGGTCGCGGTGTTGCGGGCAACGCCAAGCGTCTTTGCCAGTTCGCGCGTCGAGGGCAGCCTGTCGCCCGGACGCAACTGGCCGTCGAGGATCGCCGTTGCGAAACGCTCGTAAACCCGGCGCTGCAGGGGAATGGACGGGTCGCTTTCGATCGCCCGGAAAATGCCTCCCGATTTCTCCTCGTCGGCGTCCATCGGACTGCTCCCTTTCATTTTCCCGGAGTGGCCCCATGACAATAGCCGGCAATGGCTCTTTCTCAAGGACACTTGTTGCTCGATAGTCACTGCAATGCGTGAGTGAGGGAGAACGTCATGCGAAGAAGAACCACAATGGGATTGATAGGCCGCCTGATGGCGGTCGTGTTTGCGCTGGCCCTTGCCGGGGCAGGTGCTGCGCGCGCCGAGCCGCAACAAGGAGGAACGCTGAACTCGACGCTCTGGCCGGAACCGCCGGGCATCGTCATCGGCATCCACCTCAACGCGCCGACGCTGCTGCCGTCGAGCAAGATTTTCGAAGGGCTGCTCACCTACGATTTCGCGCTGTCGCCGCAGCCCATGCTGGCCGAGAGCTGGGAGGTCAGCGAAGACGGGCTGACCTATACGTTCAAGCTGCGCCAGGGCGTGAAATGGCACGATGGCGAGGATTTCAACGCTGAGGACGTGGTCTATTCGCTGACGAAGTTCATTCCCGAAGTTCATCCGCGCTCGCGCCCGACCTTCGCGCGCACGAAAGTGACCGCGCCGGACGACCACACCGTGGTGCTGACGCTCGAAGAGCCCTACGGACCGCTAATCCGCAGCTTCGACGTGATCGGCGCGCCGATCGTTCCCGAGCATGTCTATAACGGCTCCGACATTCGCGAGAATCCGGCCAACCGGGCGCCGATCGGCACCGGGCCGTTCAAGTTCTCGGAATGGGCGAGCGGCGAATATATCCACCTGGTGCGCAACGACGCCTACTGGCTGGACGGCCGTCCCTATCTCGACGAGATCTACTACCGCTTCATCCCCGACAGCGCCTCGCGCGCCCTGGCGCTGGAAACGGATCAGGTCCATCTCGCGACCCAGAACGATATCGAACTCGTCGATGTCGCGCGGCTTGCCGCCATGCCCCACCTGGAGATGACCACGAAGGGCTGGGAATGGGGCGCGCCGATCTCCTGGCTGGAAATGAACCTGCGGCGCGAGCCGTTCAACGACGTGCGGTTCCGCAAGGCGGTCATGCACGCGCTCAACCGCGAATTCATCCGCGACAGCATCTTCTTCGGCCTGGCCGCCATTCCCACGGGGCCGATCCATTCCTCTTCGCCGTTCTACACGGACGATGTACCCACCTATGAATACGATCCGGAAAAGGCCAAGGCGCTTCTCGACGAGATGGGACTGGAAGCCGACGCCGACGGCGTGCGCGCCAAGATCGGCCTGCTCGGCCTGCCCTATGGCGAGCTGTGGGACCGGCTGTCGCAATATATTCGCCAGGCGCTCGGCGAGGTCGGCGTCGAGGTGACGATCGAGACGTCCGACGTGGCCGGCTGGGGCAGCCGCATCTCCAATTGGGACGTCGACATGTCGACCACCTATCTCACGACCCTGTCGGACCCTGCCCTGGGCGTGGCGCGAAGCTACATCACTGAAAACCAGCGCAAGGGTGTCCTGTTCACCAACACCTCCGGCTACACCAACCCCGAGGTGGACCGCTTGTTCGCCGAGGCGGCCAGCGAGCCCAACGAGGACAAGCGGCGCGAGCTGTATCATCAGGTCCAGAAGATCGTGGCCGACGAAGTCGCGCTGGCCTGGCTGGTGGAGTTGCAATGGCCGACCATTCACAGCGCCAAGCTGAAGAATGTGGTGCGCAACGGGCTCGGTCCGAACGACAATTTCGCCGAAGCCTATTTCGAGGAATAGGCAGAGATGCCGCAACTGGGCTTCGTCCTGCAATGGGTGGTGAAGGCGCTCGCCGTGGTGCTCGCCATCACCATTCTCAACTTCTTCCTCATCCGTCTTGCTCCCGGCGATCCCGCCGTGGTCATGGCGGGTGAGGCGGGAGCCGCAGACCAGCAATTTCTCGATCAGGTCCGTCGCGATTTCGGTCTCGACCAGCCGCTGGCCGTGCAGCTCGCAACCTACGTCAAAAACGTGCTGACCCTCGATCTCGGCCAAAGCTTCCGCACCGGACGACCGGTCGCCGACATGATTTTCGAACGTCTTCCCGCCACGCTGCTTCTCACCGGCACGGCCTATGTCTTCGCGCTGATCGTCGGCCCGCTGCTCGGCGCGATCGCGGCGATGCGCCCACGATCGGTGTTCGACAGTCTTTTGATGGTGGTGGCGCTGGTCTTCTACGCCACCCCGATCTTCTGGGTCGGCCTGCTGTTGATCCTGGTGTTTTCGGTCCAGCTCGGCTGGCTGCCGCCCTTCGGCATGCAAAGCATGATCCCGGTCAAGGGTGCCCTAGCCGGCACGCTCGACGTCATCCGGCATCTGATCCTGCCGGCCGTCACGCTCGGCCTGTTTTACATCGCCGTCTATGTCCGTCTCACCAGGGCCTCGATGCTGGAAACCGCCACCCTCGACTACGTCAAGACCGCGCGGGCCAAGGGCCTGCCGGAATGGCGCGTCGCCACCGCCCACATTCTGCGCACCGCGCTCATTCCCATCATCACCTTCGCCGGCCTGCAGGCGGGCCATCTCGTCGGCGGCGCGATCGTGGTCGAGACTGTGTTCGCCTGGCCGGGTATCGGCCGGCTGGCCTTCGATGCGTTGTTCCAGCGCGACTACAACCTGCTGCTCGGCGTCTTTTTGATCTCGGCGCTGATGGTGGTGTTCTTCAACATGGTGACGGATATCGTTCTGCGGATCGCCGATCCGCGCATAGCGGGGCGGGCCTGATGGAGTTCCTGAAGCGTTTCGCCGAAAACCGCGGCGCGGTCGTCGGCGCGATCGCACTGGCGCTGATCGTCGTCATGGCCATCACCGCGCCGCTGATCGTTCCCATAGACCCGATGTCGACCCGTGGCCGGCCGCTGCTGCCGCCCGGCGGCGAGTTCGCCTTCGGCACCGACATGCTCGGTCGCGACGTGCTGGCCGGCATCGTACACGGCGCGCGCATCTCCTTGATGATCGGGCTGATATCGACCGTCATCGCGGCGGCGATCGGGGTTTCCGTCGGGGCGATCGCCGGCTTCTTCGGCGGCTGGATCGACGACCTTCTGGTACGCATCACGGAATTCTTCCAGACCATTCCGAGTTTCATCTTCGCGATCCTGCTCGTCGCCATCATGACGCCGGGGCTGGCCTCGATCGTCACCGCGATCGCCGTCGTCACCTGGCCGCCGATCGCCCGCCTGGCGCGTTCGGAATTCATGGGCCTGCGCCGGCGCGAATTCGTCGAGGCGGCCGTTCTGTCGGGCGTGTCGCGCTTCCGCATCATCGTGTCCGAGGTGCTGCCCAACGCGGTCTCGCCGTTGATCGTCATGGGGTCCTTGATGATCGCCACCGCCATCCTCACCGAATCCGCCCTGAGCTTCCTTGGGTTGGGCGATCCCAACCGCATCTCGTGGGGCTACATGATCGGCGCCGCGCGCACCGTGTTCCGCCAGGCCTGGTGGCTGTCGGTGTTTCCCGGGCTGGCGATCGCGGTCACCGTGCTTGCCATCAATCTCGTCGGCGAGGGGCTCAACGACGCGCTCAATCCGCATCTCAAGGGTCGGGTCAGGATCCAGACATGAACCCCCGTGTTGTCGCCGAACCGCTCGTCGCGATCGAGAACCTGACCGTGCGCCTGCCCGAGGGCGGCGACCGGCTCAAGGCCGTCGACGGCATCGATCTCGACATCGCCCCCGGCCGCATCCTGTGCGTTGTCGGCGAATCCGGCTCCGGCAAGTCGATGACGGCGCACGCCATCATGGGACTGGTGCCCAAGCCGCTGGTCTCTTCCGGAACGATCCGCTTCGACGGCGAAAACCTGATCGGGCTTGCCGCCGAAAAACACCGCGCTATCCGCGGTCGCCGCATCGGCATGATCTTCCAGGAGCCGATGGCCGCGCTCAACCCGGTGATGCGTGTCGGCCGCCAGATCGAGGAGGTGTTTCGCTTCCACGGCGTGCCCGGTCCCTATGACGAGCGTGTCGTCAAACTGCTGGACGCCATGGGGCTTCCCGAGCCCGAATTGCTGCGCCAGGCCTTCCCGTTCAGCCTTTCGGGCGGCCAGCGCCAGCGCGTCATGATCGCCATGGCGCTCGCCCTCGATCCGGAACTGCTGATCGCCGACGAACCGACCACGGCGCTCGACGTCACCACGCAGAAACAGATCCTGGCCCTGCTCAAGCGCGCCCAGGCCGAGCGCGGCATGGGCATCGTGCTGATCACCCATGATTTCGGCGTCGTGGCCGAGATCGGCGACGAGGTCGCCGTCATGCAGCACGGCAGGATCGTGGAACGTGGGACGGTGGCCGAGGTGTTGGGCAATCCCAGCCACGACTATACCCGCACCCTGCTTGCGGCGGTTCCCAAGCTGGCAAAGCGCCCGGCCGTCGACAAGACCGGCGGCGAGCCGCTCCTGTCGGCCAAAGGCGTGACCAAGACCTATTCCAGCCGCACCGGCTTGTTCGGTCCGCGCCGCACGGTGGAGGCGGTGCGCGACGCAGGCTTCAGCCTGGCGCGCGGTCAAACGCTTGGCATCGTCGGCGAATCGGGGTCCGGAAAATCGACCCTGGCGCGTATCATCGTGCGGCTTCTGACCGCCGATGCCGGCGATGTGCGCCTCGCCGGCGTGGAGCGCAATCTGCTCGATCTCGGCAGCCGCGACCTGGCGCCGCTGCGCCGCCGCGTGCAGATGGTCTTCCAGGACCCGTTCGCCTCGCTCAATCCGCGCCGCACCGTCTTCGAGATCGTTGCCCAGGGATTGCTTGCCCACGGCATGTCGCGCGCCGATGCGCGGCGGCGTGTCGCCGAGTTGCTTGAACTGGTCGCGCTCGATCCGGCTTCGGCCCTGCGCTATCCGAACGCCTTTTCCGGCGGTCAAAGACAGCGCATCGGCATTGCCCGGGCGCTCGCGCTGGAGCCGGACGTGATCGTCGCCGACGAACCCGTTTCCGCGCTGGACGTGTCGATCCAGGCGCGGGTGCTCGACCTTCTCGCCGACCTGCAGCGCCGGCTCAGCCTGGGCATGTTGTTCATCACCCACGATCTGCGGGTCGCCGCCCAGGTCTGCGACCACGTCGCCGTCATGCAGCGCGGCCGGATCGTGGAAATGGGCCCCTCGGCCGACGTGTTGTTCAGGCCCACCCAAGATTACACCAAGCTCCTGATCGACTCCATTCCGGGACGTGGCGCGTTCGCCGCACCGGAAGCGGGTCCGACCGCAAACTGAACGAGGATAAGACATGGAAAAGAAGACTGTCTGGCAGGCGGTTGCCGAAGCCCTCGATGCCGAGGGCACCGACTATGTGTTCGGGCTGCCGGGCAATCCCAAGCACCTCGTCTACGACCTGACCGAACGCACCCCGATCAAGTTCGTGCTGGTGCGCGACGAAAAATCGGCGGTTTCCTGCGCCTATGCCTATGCGCGGCTGAAAAGGCGGCCGGGCATCGTCTTTTCCAATCCCGGACCCGGCATCACCACGCTGGTGACCGGCATGCTCGAGGCGACTTCCGGATCGCTGCCGGTGATCGCCATCGTCAACGGCGTGGTCGAAAACCATGACGGCATGGGCGCTTTCCAGGAACTGGACGCCGTGTCGCTGATGCGTCCGGTAACGAAATGGGCCGTCAGGGTGACCGATGTAAGCAAGATCCCGTGGATCATGGAGCGCGCCTTCGCCGTCGCCATGAACGGCCGCCCGGGCGCGGTCTTCATCGAGGTGCCCTCGGATCTGGCCGACGTCGCCGCAGAGATGGCCGCCTATCGTCCCGGCATGCGCCGGCATTTGTCCAGGCCCGACGCCGACGCCGTTTCGGCCGCCGCCGCCGCCATCGCCGAGGCAGAGCGTCCGCTTCTCGTCTGCGGGTCGGGCGCGGTGTTTTCCGGTGCCGCCGACGCGGTCGCGGAACTGGCCGACCGTGTCGGCATGCCTGTCCTGACTACACCAGGCGGGCGCGGCATCTATCCCGAAGACGGCCCTTATGCGCTTGGCCAGACGGGCCTCTACTTCACCGAAGCCGGCAAGCGCTGGTGGGACGAAGCCGATCTGATCGTGTCGGTCGGCTCGCGCCTGGAAGCGTTTTCCACCAATAGTTGGCAGTTCTGGCCGTCCGACGCGCGTTTCGTCCAGATCGACATCGATCCCGAGACGATCGGCATGAACATGCGTCCCGACATCGCGCTGGTCGGCGATGCCCGGCTGTCGCTGCGCGACATCTTGGCCGCGTTGCCGGACATCGATGCCGACGAGCGCGCCGCGCGCCGCGAGGCCGTCGAGGCGCTGCGCGAGGACTATCGACCCAAGCTCGAGGCCGCCAACACCGACAATTCCACGCCGATCCGCGTGCCGCGCGTGCTCGACGCTGTCAATCGCATCTTCGGCCGCGACACGATCCTGATGAAGGAGAACGGCGGCGCCGATCTGTGGTGTTATTATTGGCCGCATTATCGCGTTCTCGACGTCGACGACTGCGTACCGATGGGCGAGCAGACGGCGATGAGCATGGGCATCATCGGTGCGATCGGCGCCAAGCTCGCCAAGCCGGACAAGAAGATCGTCTGCTTCGCCGGCGACGGCGCCATGCAGATGTCGCTGGCCGAACTGGCGACGGCGGCCGAGCTCAAATGCGGCATCACCTGGGTGGTGCTCAACAACCACGCCTTCGGCTGGGTCCAATACAACCAGCTTCTCGGACAAAAGCCCTTCGTGGCCACCGGCTTCGAGGTCAACAGCGACTTCGCGCAGATCGCCAGGGCGCAGTCCTGCCTCGGCATCAAGGTCGAGCGTGCCGACCAGATCGACGCCGCGGTGGCCGAAGCGCTGAAGGCGAATGCCGAGGGCGTGCCGGCGCTGATCGACGTGGCGATCGAACCGCATCATTATCACGAGCATTTCGAGCGGGTGCACCGCGCCCGCTTCGATCACTGATCCAATACGAAAGGAAAAATGCGTGACGACGTTCGATGGCGGGCAGGCTGTGCCACGGGATCTCTTGGAGGAGTTTTTGGCCGCGCCGTACGGCGACCACGGTCCCGCTCTGCAGCGGCTCTTGCTCAAGCTGCGCAGCCTGCCGGCGGAGGGCAAGCACGTTCTGGTCGAGGTGGTTCCGTTCAGGCAATGGCGGCTGGCGCGACTGCGCGGCCGTGGCCAGCCGGTCGAACTGCTCGACGAGGTGTTCGACACGCTTGAAGATGCCGAGCGCCATGTCTTCCGCCTGCGCTGCGCGATGTTGGAAAGCGGTGCCGCGTCATGAGGCTGGCACCTGATTTCGGCATCGTCGGCTACACGCCGCGCTGGCAATACCGTCCCGGCGAGACGGTAGCGCTACACCTGTCAAGCGATGAGGTCGGGAAGGCCGATATACGGCTGCACCGGTTTCGCGCTCTGCGCCCCCATGGCGAGGAGCTCGAACTCGACGCCGACCCGGTCGATCATCCGGCTCTGAGTTGCATGGTCGCACCGCAACGCACCTTGATCGGCTCGTGGTTCGAGGCCCGGCTCGACGCCGGTCTGCTCGCCGACGGTTTCACGCTTGCTCTTCTGGCCATGCCGACGGTCTTCTCGCCGGGCGGTTCCTGTCTGGCGTCGCTGGCGCTCGGCGAATGCGTGATGACGGCGCTGATCGACGCTGAGGGTCGGCCCATGTTGATGGCCGAGGCGCCGGCGACAGAACCGCGTCGTGCCGAGGCGCCGTTCCGGCTGCGTGCCGGCGCATGGGTTGCAATGGTTTTGAGCCGGGACGGTCCTGGCGGCGATCTCGTGCTCACCGTTCGCGACGATGGCAGGGACAGAACTTTCCGCCTTCCGGTTCCCGTACGCACCGGGTCGGGAGAGGCCGTTCTGCGGCTCGCCTCCGGCGCGCCGTCGTCCAGCCTGTCCGCGATCCGTTTCGATGGCCGGCTCGAGGCGCCGGTTTTGTGGGCCGGAGCGGTGGACACGCAAGCGGCGCTGCAACGCCTCGATGCGTTTGCCGACGGCGGGGAAGCGCGCGATCCAGGCCTCGTCGCCGCCTGGGATTTCAGCCGCGCTATCGACAGCGCGCGCGCCGAGGATGTCGGTCCGCGATCGCTGCACGGCCGCCTCGTCAACCTACCCACGCGGGCGGTCAAGGGCACGCGCTGGTCCGGTGGGGAGCAAAGCTTCCGCCACGCCCCGCGCGACTACGCCGCCATCCATTTCCACAGCGACGATCTCGCCGACGCGGGCTGGCCGGTCGTGGCCGAACTCGCCCTGCCGGAGGATTTGGCGAGTGGGGTCTATCTGATCGAGATCAGCGGCCAGGCCGGGCGCGACGCGCTGCCGATCCTCGTGCGTCCGCACGCGCCCGGGGCCGATCTCGCCTTCCTCGCCTCCACCTTCACATGGCTTGCCTACGCCAATGACCGCTGCCTGCTGCATGGCGCCAATCCGGAAATGTTCGCCAGTCGCCTGCTGGTGTTGACCGCCGGCGATTGCGCGCTCGCCGCGCATCCCGAATACGGGTTGTCGCTCTACGACACCCATGCCGACGGCAGCGGCGTGTCCTATGCCTCGCGCCGGCGGCCTTGCCTGACCCTGCGCCACACCCAGCGCGCCTGGCAGGGCGGGCTCGGCAGCGGCCTTTGGAATTTTAGCGCCGACCTTTTGATCTTGTCCTGGCTCGACCGGGAAGGGTTTGCCTTCGACATCGTCACCGACGACGATCTCGATCGCGAGGGGGCGTCGGCGTTGCGGCCTTATCGCTGCGTGATCACCGGGTCGCATCCCGAATATCACACCACCGCCAGCCACGACGCGCTGGGCGGATTTCTCGATGGCGGCGGCCGGCTGATCTATCTGGGCGGCAACGGGTTTTACTGGCGCGTCTCCACCCATCCCGATCATCCCGAGACGATCGAATTGCGGCGCGCTGAGGACGGCAACCGCAGTTGGGCCTCCGAACCCGGCGAATACTACCACGCTTTCGACGGCGCCTATGGCGGGCTGTGGCGACGCAACGGCCGCCCGCCGCAGAAGCTCGCCGGCACCGGCTATACGGGGCAGGGGTTCTACCGTTCCCATCCCTACCGGCTTTCGGCCGACGCTGCCGACCCGCGCCTTGCCTTCCTGTTCGACGGGGTGGCGGTCGCGGACGGGCTGATCGGCGATTTCGGGCTCAGCGGCGGCGGCGCGGCCGGCATCGAGATCGACCGCGCCGACACCGCCTTGGGCACGCCGGCGCACGCGCTCGTCGTCGCCACCTCGGAGCGGCTCGACGACAGCTACGTGCTCGCCAACGAGGAAGTGCTGGTCAACCGGCCGACGGTCACCGGCGATATGAGCCCGATCCTGCGCGCCGACATGGTGTTCTTCGAGACCCAGGCTGGCGGCGCGGTCTGGTCGACGGGCTCCGTCGCCTGGGCCGGCGCGCTGGCAGAGCCGCGATCCGGCAATGAGATCGCCGCGATCACCCGAAACGTCCTGACGCGATTTCTCGCGCCCGTCCCCTTCGCCTTGCCGGGGGCGGAACCGGGCGACTGATTCCGGTCGTCCTCCCTGTGAGCATGATCCCGGAACGGACCGGTTTCCGGCAAGGGTCGTGCTCGACCACGGCTGGGTCGCGACGGTGCTTTTTGAAAAGGCGCTGCCCTGGCCCTGCGCAGCAACGGAGCATCCTGTAATGGATATCGCCACGCCGAACGACTACCGCGCCATCGCCGCCGGTCTCGCCTTCCCGTCAGAAGCCTTCATCAACGGCCGCTTCGTCGCGGCCCGCTCGGGCGCGCGGTTTACCAATCTCAACCCGGCGACGGCCGCCATCCTGGGCGAGGTCGCGGCCTGCGACGAAGACGATGTCGATGCCGCCGTTGCCGCCGCGCGCCGTGCCTTTGATGCCGGCGCCTGGTCTCGCGCCGCGCCCGAGGCGCGCAAGGACGTGCTTTTGCGGCTGGCCGCGCTTTTGCGCGAACACGCCGTGGAACTCGCGGTGATGGAAAGCCTCGATTCGGGCAAGACCATCACCGACTGCCTCAACGAGGTCGGGCACGAAGTGCCGAATTTCTTTCAGTGGTACGGCGAGTTGATCGACAAGAGTTTCGGCAAGGTTGCGCCGACGGACGAGAGCGCGCTGGCGCTGATCGTGCACGAGCCGGTCGGCGTCGCGGGTCTGGTCCTGCCGTGGAATTTCCCGCTCTTGATGGCGGCCTGGAAACTAGCGCCGGCACTTGCCGCGGGCTGCAGCGTCGTCGTCAAGCCGGCCGAGCAGACGCCGCTGACCGTGTTGCGCCTGGCCGAGCTTGCCGCGCAAGCCGGCCTGCCGGACGGCGTGCTCAACGTTGTGCCGGGTTTCGGCGAGACCGCAGGCCAGGCCATCGGCCGGCACCGGGATATCGACGTGGTGTCGTTTACCGGCTCGACCGAGGTCGGCGCCCTGTTCCTGAAATATGCCAGCGAAAGCAACCTCAAGCCGGTCGGCCTGGAAATGGGCGGCAAAAGTCCTTTCATCGTGCTCGATGATGCCCCGATCGACGACGCGCTGGTGTCCAACGCGGTATCGGCGGCGCTATGGAACGGCGGCCAGAACTGCTCGGCCAATATGCGCCAGTTCGTGCCGCGCGCGCGCAAGGACGAGTTCCTCGACAAGGTGCTGGCCAGGGTCGCGGCCCTCACGGTCGGCGACCCGCTCGACCCCGCGACCGAGATGGGCGCGATGGTGAGCGCGGACCATCAGCGTCGCGTGCTGGGCTACATCGAGGCGGGCATCGGCGAGGGCGCGCGTGTCGTTGCCGGTGGTGGCGCGCTCGAGGGCCATGACGGTTATTTCGTCAAGCCGACCGTGTTCGACGACGTCGTCCACGGCATGACGATAGCCACCGAGGAGATTTTTGGCCCGGTGCTGGGCGTGATCGCGTTTTCGGAGCCGGAGGAGGCGCTGCGCATGGCTTCCGATTCCGTCTACGGTCTGCACGCCACCGTGTTCACGCGCGACATCGACCGCGCCCTGCATTTCGCCCGGCGGCTGCCGTGCGGAACCGTGTCGATCAACCGGTTCTCGGAAGGCGACATCAAGACGCCTTTCGGTGGCTACAAGCGGTCCGGCTCGCTGGCGCGCGACAACGGTACCGAGGCGATCGCGCAATATCAGCAAACCAAGACGATCTGGATCGGCGGCCCGGAGGGTTAGGAAAACAGCGCGTCGGGCGCAATCCCGATCCCCGGCAGGTCGGATAGCCGCAGACGCCCGTCATGCGGGCGCAACACGGCGCCGGCCAGCTCGTCGCGCAGGGGATTGGGGTTCACGTCGATCTCCAGCATGCCGTCGCCGCCCTGGGCGGCGAGCAGGTGGGCGGAGGCGGCCAGGCCGATGCCGCCGCCCAGGAAATGCGGACAGTAGACCGTCCCAGTGCCGGTCGCCGCAGCCGCGACCTCATAGCACCCCGACACGCCGCCCCATTTGGCGACGTCGGGCTGTATGAACGCCAACACGCCGCCGTGCATCATCGCGTCGAATTCGGCGCGGGCGTTGAGGTTTTCTCCCGCCGCGATCGGAATCGGCGAGCGGGCGGCCAGGTCGGACCATTCCCGAAGCGGCCGGTCGGCCCGCAGGGGCTCCTCGATCCATGTCAAGTCGAAGCCGGCATAGTCCGCGACCCTGGCGACGGCCTCTTCGAGCGTCCATCCCTGGTTGGCGTCGGCCATCAGCCTCGACTGCGGGCCGATCGCCTCGCGGATCGCGGTGAGCGACGTCAAATCGGTGTCGCGGTCGAAGCCGACCTTGACCTTGAAGGCCGCGTGTCCGCCTTCGCGGGCGTGTTCCGCGGTGGCGCCCGGCGTCTCGGGCCCGATCCCGCTGGCATAGGCCGCGATATCGCCGGACGCGGCGGGGTTGAGGTAGCGGAACAGGGGCAGGCCGGCGCGCCGCGCCGCCAGGTCATAGATCGCCGCGTCGAGTCCGGCCGCGACCTGGCGCAGCGGACCCCATTCGCCGCTTTGCAGGGCAAGCACGTGCAGCCTGTCCATCAGCCTGTCGAACGGCGCGGTCTTTCCGTCCGGCCCCATCTCGATGAGAGCCGGCCCGACAATTTCCTCGACGAGGCGCTTGCGGTGCTCGGCCGCCACCGTGGGGAAGTTGCACCATATCTCGCCATAGCCGCGGCGGCCGTGGTCATCGCGAACGCGCAGGAAGACGGCGGGCCGGTCGCGCATCGTTCCGAACGAGGTCCTGACCGGGACCGGAATCGGCGCGCGCAGGACGACGGCCTCGACGGATGCGATCCGGAAGTCGGGAATGGAAGGTTCCATGGTTCCTCCGTCAAGGCGGGCGTGATGCCGGTCGCCATACGCGGTCAAACAATCAGACTTGGCGTATATTTTCAAGATGTGGAACAAGATGCCGTATGTTGAAAATATGCTTGAGGTCACCGGATGGCTGTTGTAGGGTCGGCCAGGAAGTCGGTGCTGCCGCGGTGCCGGACTTCGGAGCAAGCTGGCCCTTCGCGCGACAATGGCGTGCCGGAGGCGTCCGATCAACGCGGCATCTCGTGTGGGGCTCTCATATTGCCAGCCATTCGGCGGATGGAAGAAGATGTAGCGGAGGGCGGCGCGCCGGTCACCATGCTCGAGGTGGTCGATCTGCGGGTCGATTTCGGTCAGGCCGGCGGAGTGACGCGGGCTGTCGACGGCGTGTCCTTCAAGGTTGCCCAGGGCGAGACACTTGCCGTCGTCGGTGAATCCGGCTCGGGCAAGTCCGTTACCATGTTGTCTGTGATGCGCCTGCTCGACGGGCGCGACATCAAGACCTCGGGCGCGGTGCTGTGGACGGGCGCCGATGGTGCCAGCCGCGATCTGCGCGGCCTGGACGAGCGCGGCTTGAACGCGCTGCGCGGCAGCGAAATCGCCATGATCTTCCAGGATGCCAGCGCCAGCCTCAACCCTTTGCTGACGGTCGGAGACCAGATCGCCGAGACGGTGCGGCTGCACGAGGATGCGGGTCGGGCGCAGGCTTGGGCGCGCGCGGTCGAGCTTCTGACCCAGGTCGGCATCGCGGCACCGGAAAGCCGCGCCCACAGCTATCCGCACCAGCTTTCGGGCGGCATGCGCCAGCGGGTGATGATCGCGATCGCCCTGGCGGGCCGTCCGCGCCTGCTGATCGCCGACGAGCCGACGACGGCGCTGGACGTCACCATCGAGGCGCAGATCCTGCAGCTTTTGGAGGATATCCAGCGCCAGCAGGGCCTGTCGATCGTCATCGTCACGCACGATCTCGGCGTGGTCGGCGAAATCGCCGACCGGGTGGTGGTCATGTATGCGGGCCAGATCGTGGAGAGCGGCGCGGCGCGCGACGTGCTGGGGGCGCCGCGCCATCCCTACACGGCCGCGCTTTTGGCCTGCCTGCCTCAGCTCGCCGGCGACGGCGAGGTCGAAAGCCCGTTCAGACGCGCCAAGCCCGGCGTCGTTCCAAGGATCGGTGAAGGTTTTTCCGGCTGCCGCTTCCGCAGCCGTTGTCCGCTCGCGCGGGCGGAGTGCGAGCGCGAGGTGCCGCTGGTTGAAACCGCGCCCGGCTGGCAGTCGCGCTGCTTCTTCTGGGAGGAGGCGTCATGAGCGGCGCGAACGGGCGGGAGTTGCTGCGCCTGGAAGGCGTCAGCAAGGTGTTTGCGCAGCGCCGCGGGTTCAGCCGCACGGCCGGCTTGCGGGCCGTCACCGATGCCAGCTTCACGCTTGCCGGCGGCGAGGTTCTGGCCCTGGTCGGGGAATCGGGTTCGGGCAAGTCGACACTCGGCCGCACCGCGATCAGGGTCGTGGAGCCGACCGCCGGCGACATCTGGCTCGAAGGCGAGCGCATCACCGACCTCGACCGCAGGCAGTTGCGGCCGCTCAGGCGCAAGATGCAGATGGTCTTCCAGGACCCCTATGGCAGCCTCAATCCCCGCATCCGGATCGGCGCGGCTGTCGCCGAGGGCATGCGCCTGCACGGCCTCGCTTCGGCGCGCACGCTGCGTGACCGCGTCGCGCAGGCGCTCGAGCAGGTCGGTCTGCGCCCGGAAATCGCCGACCGCTTTCCCGCCGCGCTCTCAGGCGGTCAGCGCCAGCGCGTGGCGATCGCCCGGGCCCTGGCGGTCGAGCCGACCGTGATCGTCGCCGACGAGCCGACCTCCGCCCTCGACGTTTCGGTGCAGGCCGAGATCATCGATCTGTTGAAGGCGCTGCAGTCCCGGCAGGCGCTGTCGATGCTGTTCATCAGCCACGACCTGCGTGTTGTCGGCGATATTTCGGACCGGGTGATGGTGCTGTATCTCGGTCGGATCGTGGAATCCGGCCCGACCGGGCAGGTGTTCCGCGATCCCGCGCACCCCTATACGCGGGCGCTTCTGCAGGCCGTGCCCAAACATGTCGGCGCGGCACACGGAAAGCGGCAATTGCTCAAGGGCGAGCTGCCGAACCCGGTGTCGCCGCCGTCGGGCTGCGTGTTTCATCCGCGCTGCCCGTTCGCTATCGAGGCCTGCCGCAGCGCCGACATGAGCCACCGCGAGGTCGCGCCTGGACAGGTGACGGCCTGTATCCGCGACGATCTGCCGGCTTTCGACGCACAAAGGGAGGACCGGACATGACCGCCCGGCGCCTGCTTGTCATCGGTTGCAACGGGTTCATTGGCCGTCATGTGATAATCGCCGCGGCGCGCGGCGGTATGGAAGTTCACGGTTTCGACCGCGCGGCCCCGTCGCGTCAAAGCGCGCTTGCCGGTTTTCATGCCGGATCGCTGGCCGACCCGGCGTCCCTGGAACGCGTCTTCGCGGCGGTCCGGCCTGAGCGGGTGATCTCGCTTGCCGCTCATGCCGGCGCGGGCAGCGGCCCCGGCCTGTCGGCCGAGCGCGACATCGACGCCGCCTTCGCCGTCAACGTCGAGGGGTTTCGCAGCCTCGTTGCAACATGCCGGGCCCACGGCGTCTCCCGGCTGGTCTGGGCGAGCTCGACGACCGTGCTGGGCCAGCAGGCGGACCACGCCTCAGGCCTCGTCGACGAGGCGGCGCCCCGTTTTCCGGCAGGGATCTACGGGCTGACAAAAAGCCTTGCCGAGGAGATCGGCACCTTCGCGCACCGTCATTGGGGGCTGGAGGTCGTGGCCGTCCGGCCGACCCTCGTGCTGGGGCCGGGCCATTCCTATGGTGGCTTGCTCGATCCGCTGAAGGCGCTGTTCGAGGCTTGCCGCCCGGCCGCGCCGGCGACACTGACGATCGGCTGGGGACGCCATCGCTTCGATATCGTTCACGTCGGCGACGTTGCCGAGGCCTGCGTGGCGCTCGCCGCCGCGCCGCCCGGGCTGCGGCCGCTCTACCACGTCAACGGCGGAACGACCGACATCGGCGCCATCGCCGCCCTTGCCCGCGCGGCCCGGCCCGAACTGGACCTGACGGTACGCGACGAAGCGCCACCGGTCGTCTTTCCACTCGTAGCGGCCGAACGCATCGCCGCCGATATCGGCTTCCGGGCCCGATACGGGGCGGACGAAACAATTCGCCGCTGCATCGAACATGCCAGAAATAGGGAGGAATGTTATGGCTGAGACCTTCGATACCAACCGCCGCAGGCTGCTGAAATCGGTGGCCGCAATCCCGCTCCTGTCGCTGTTGGGGATGTCGCTGACGGGCGTTTCGGCTCGGGCCGCCGCCGTCGATCTCGTCTATGGGGCATCCGACCCCGCGGCCAAGCAGGGCGGCTCGCTGACCGTGGGTTCGCTGATCGAGCCGCCATCCTTCGACATCTACCACCAGGCCGGCGAGGCGGTAAACTTCGTCGCGCCGCTGATGTATCAGACGCTGGTCTATGCCGACCACGACGGCAATCCGCATCCGCTCCTGGCCGAAAGCTGGGAGATCAACGAGGATGCCAGCGTCTACACGTTCACGCTGCGTTCGGGCGTGACGTTCCACACCGGCCAGCCGTTCGAGGCGGCGGACGTCAAGTATAGCCTCGACTACATGCGCAATCCCGAAAACGGCACCATCGGAGCACTCGATTTCGCCGATATCGACACGGTCGAGGCGGTCGATCCGCTGACGGTGAGAGTGACCCTCAAACAGCCGAACTCGGCCTTTCTGATCACGCTCACCCACCGCAACGGCTCGATCATTCCGCGCGACTGGTATGCAGGAGAGAACGCGCGCGCCAAGCTCAACAGCACCAGTGTCGGCACCGGCCCGTTCCGCCTCGTCGAATTCGTGCAAAACAGCTATATGCGGCTCGAGCGCAATCAGGACTACTGGCAGCCGGGCCTGCCCTATCTCGACGAGATCGTCGTCAATTTCATCCCCAACAGCGCCGGCATGCTGGTCGCGGTGCGCAACGGGCGCGTCGACATGGCGGTCCTCGTGCGGCCGCAGGACGCCGAACAGCTCGAAGGCGTTGGCGGCCTGACCGTGCAGCGGTCGCGCTCTCTCAACCAGAAGAGCCTCGATCTGGACAGCGAATACGGGCCGCTCAAGGACGAGCGCGTCCGCCAAGCGATCGCGCTTCTGATCGACAAGCAAGCGGTCATGCAGGCTGCGATCTCGGGCTACGGCCAGGTTCTGGGAACCACCGTCCCGGGTCTGCAGGAACGCTGGGGCGTGCCGCTTGGCGAATTGCCCAACCAAACGGTCGACGTGGACCGCGCCAAGGCCTTGCTGGCCGAGGCCGGACATCCGGACGGCATCGACATCGAGCTGCGCACCATCATCGGCTATGATTGGATGGAACCGGCCGCCCTCACGCTGGTCGAACAGCTCGCCAAGGGCGGTGTGCGCGTGGCCATTCAGCGGCTCGATCTCGGTACGTGGCTGCAGAACTTCCGGGCGCGCCAGATGGGCTTCACGCTCAACGATTGGGGTACGCCGCCCGACCCCAACATTCTCTACTACCGGCATTTCCACAAGAAGCCGGAGGGCGCCGATTTCCGCAACTGGGCCAATGACGAGGCGAGCACGCTGCTCGACGAGGGCCGGCAGGCCCTGGCCTACGAGGATCGCAAGGCGATCTACGACCGGTTCCAGAAACTGCTCGCCGAAAGCGTGCCGACGGTGATGATGTTCGGCGCCGACCACATCGTGGTCGTGTCGGACACGGTCAAGAACCACGCCATGCACCCGATCGGCTGGCATTTCGGCTTGGTCAAGACCTGGGTCGACAAGTAGGCGGCCATGACGCGTTTCATCGTCTTTCGGTGCCTGGCGGCGATCCTGACCGTATGGCTGGCGAGCATGGTCGTGTTCGCCATGGTCAGGGCGGCGCCCGGCGACATCATCGAAATGATGATGGGGCAGATGGGCAGCAGCGAGGGCGAGGCGGCGCTGCGGCGCTTCTTCGGCCTCGACCAGCCCGTTTACGTCCAGTATCTCGACTGGCTCGGCCGGGTCGTCACCGGTGATTTCGGCTCCTCCTGGCGGCAGGGCAGTCCGGTCACCGAGTTGGTGTTCAACGCCTTCACGGTGTCGTTCGAACTGGCGTTGCTGGTATTGATCGTTTCGTCCTTGATTGGCGTTCCGCTGGGCCTGCTCGCCGGCTATCGGGCCGGCAGCGCGGTCGACACCATCATTCAGGCCTTCAATGTGCTCTTCTTGGCCACGCCGGTCTTCTGGCTGGCATTGATGTTGTTGTTTGGCGTGTCCACCTTCTTCTACTGGTCGCCGCCCACCATCTATGTCTCGCCGCTGCGTTCGTTGACCGACAATCTGATCATTCTGGCCATGCCGATGGCCAGCCTCGCCTTTCTGCAGATCGCCGCCTACGCGCAGTTCGTGCGCCAGCACGTCGTCGAGGCGCTGCAGCAGGATTACGTGCGCGCGCTCAAGGCGCGCGGTGTGCCGGCCCGCACCATTCTGGGCAAACATGTCCTGCGCAATATCCTGGTCCCGCTCATCACCTTCATGGGGCTGATCTTCATCCAGATCCTGGGCGGCGTGGTGGTCATCGAATCGCTGTTCGGGCTGCCGGGGCTCGGACGGCTGCTGGTCAACGCGCTTTACGCGCGCGACTTCCCGGTGGTGCAGGGGGCGCTTGTGATGGTCCTGATCTCGGCCATCGCGATCAACCTGCTCGTCGACATCCTCTACCGCGCCATCGATCCGAGGCTGCGCTCATGACCGCTCAATTCGCCTCGATGATTGCCCGGCGTCCGGCCTTGACCATGGGAATGGCGCTCGCGTTGGCGATCGCGGTGGTGGCGCTGCTGCCTGGCCTGTTCGCGCCGCAGCCGCCCAACGCCATCGATGTCGGCCGCGCCCTGCTGCCGCCCTCTGCCGAGCATTGGTTCGGCACCGACCATGTCGGCCGGGACGTTTACGCCCGCGTCGTCCACGGTGCACGTGTCACGCTCGGCATCGTTGCCGGCTCGCTGGCGCTCTCGGCCCTGTTCGGAGGGGTGGCGGGAACGATCGCCGGCTATCTGCGCGGCTGGAGCGATCTCTTTTCGGGGCAGCTCGTGGAGGTGATCCTGAGCTTTCCGCCGATCTTCCTGGGCGTGATGATCACCGGCATCATCGGCTCCAACGTCGCCAATCTCATGTTGGCGCTGTCGATCGTCTATCTGCCGCTGTTTTTCCGCGCCGCCCGCTCGGCGGCGATGGTGGAAAGCGCCAGGCCCTATGTCGAGGCCGCGCAGGTTCTTGGCGCCGGCGAGGGGCGGATCCTGTTCCGGCATCTGTTGCCAAACGTGCTGCCGGCGGTGCTGACGCAATATATCATCCTGTTCCCGCTCGCCCTGCAGATCCAGGCGGCGCTCGGCTTCCTGGGCCTCGGCGTGCAGCCGCCCACGCCAGATTGGGGCGCGAGCCTGCAGGAGAGCAAGGATTACGTGCTTTACGCGAGCTGGACGGCGATTTTCCCCGGCCTCGCGCTCGTTGTTTCGTCTCTGGCCGTGATCCTGATCGGCCGGGGGCTGCAGTCCAGGACCTGAAGCTTACGGAGAAGGCGATGAAGATCGAATGTGCCGCGCAGACCGGCGATGTGCTGGGAGAAGGGGTGATATGGAACGTCGCCCAGCAGAAACTCTACTGGGTCGACGCGTTCGGCCCGCATATTCGCTGTCTCGATCCACAGTCCGGGAAAGTCGAGTCCTGGGAAATGCCCGAAGTGATCGGCTCGCTGGTGTTCGACAATAAGGGCGGCATCGTCGCCGGGCTGGAATCGGGCTTCTGCCGGGTCTCTCTCGATCCGGTGCGGGTCGAGCCGGTGGTCAATCCGCAACCCGAGCAGGGCATCATCTTCAATGACGGCAAATGCGACCGCCGCGGGCGCTACTTCGTCGGCACCATGCATCGCGAGTTCCGCGCCGGCGCCGGTGTGCTGTGGCGGCTGGATGCGGACTGGTCGGTGCATCGCATCGATTCGGGCATCAGCGTGTCGAACGGGCTTGCCTGGTCGCCCGACAACAAGACCATGTATTTCGCCGACACGCGGTCTCTGGTGGTTTATGCCTATGATTACGACATCGAGACTGGCGCGGCGGAGAACCGCCGGGACTTCTTTCGCACCGACGATATGGTCGGGCGCGTCGACGGGGCGACCGTCGACACCGAAGGCTATTACTGGTGCGCCATGATCCATGACGGCTCGGTGTGCCGCTACTCGCCCGCCGGCAAGCTTGACCGGCGCATCGAATTGCCGGTCAAGCATCCCACGATGTGTTCCTTCGGCGGCGCCGATCTCGACACGCTTTATGTCGTTACCGCTCGCCGTTTCCTGAAGCCCGGCGAGGAGGCCGAGCAGCCGCTGGCCGGCAATCTGTTCGCGATCACCGGGCTCGGCGCCAAGGGTATCGCCGAACCGACATTCGCGGGATGAGCGCCATGGACTGGAGAGCCCTCGACGCCGCCGAACTGGAACATCAGTTCAATCCGCAGAAATCCGTTGCCGACTTCTCGCGCTTCCAGGTTCACCGCTCGGCGATCAGCAAGGTGTGCCGCCAGGTGATGACGGCCCATCTCGACATCGCCTATGGCGACGGCGCGCTCAACGGCGTCGACATCTTCCCGGCCGGCGACAACGCGCCGGTGCACATGTTCTTCCACGGCGGCTACTGGCGCACGCAGGACAAGGCGAATTTCGCCTTCATTGCGCGCGACCTCGTCCAGCGCGGCGTTACGCTGGTGATCGTGAACTACGATCTGTGTCCGACCGTCAGCCTCGACCGGGTGTCGGGATCGGCGCTCGAGGCGATTGCCTGGTGCTACCGAAAC
Source organism: Nitratireductor alexandrii (assembly GCF_004000215.1). Classification (GTDB taxonomy): domain Bacteria; phylum Pseudomonadota; class Alphaproteobacteria; order Rhizobiales; family Rhizobiaceae; genus Mangrovimarina; species Mangrovimarina alexandrii. The sequence goes on from NZ_RBVY01000001.1 coordinate 512,818, forward strand.
ATCGCGTCCTATGGCGGCGATCCCGAGCGCATCAGCATTTCCGGCAACTCGGCCGGGGCGCATCTATGCTCGATGGCGGTCGCCACCGACTGGCCGGCGCGCGGCCTGCCGGCGGATATCGTCAAGGGCGCGGTGATGATCAGCGGGATCTTCGATCCGTTCCCCGCAAGCCTGATCAGCGTCCGTTCGGAACTGAAGCTGCGCGACGACATCATCGCTCGCAACAATACCGAAGCGCTGCCGCCGCGGGTCGATTGCCGCTGTTTCATTTTCGCAGGCGGGCTGGAGCCCTGGGCGTGGATCGACCAGAGTTTCCGTTATTCGGCGCATCTGCGCCGGCATGGCTACGACCCCGACGTGCAGGTGCTGCCGGGCTATCACCACTTCAACATCATGGATCAGTATCTGGAGCCCGCCAGCCCGATCGCGCGGGCGGTGCAGTCGGTCTCTGCCCTTTGAAGGGCGGCGACGGCCGGCGGTGCGCGCCGGCAGCGGCGCGAAGAAAACCCCGAAACCTGGTCTCCGGTTTCGGGATCGTGCTTGGTCAGTGAGGCCGCAGCGTTGCCCTCAGATCAATGTCCTTCGGCTCGTACGGCCTGGAAGCGCGAGGCGAGCGCGCTCGCGCCCGTAAACAGAACGGCGGCGTCGTTGGCCACCGACACGAAGTCGAAACCGTGGCGCACGAAGCGCTCGGCCAGTTCGGGATTGGGAGCGAGGACGCCGACCTTGACCGGCTTGTCCTTGAGGCGCGCATGACCGTCCAGGATGGCATCGACCACCGCCGGTTCGGCCGGCCTGCCCAGATAGCCCATCGTGGCGGCGAGGTCGCCCGGGCCGAAGAATACTGCGTCGACGCCGTCGACGCCGGCGATCGCCTCGAGATTGTCGAGCGCCTGCTGCGTCTCGATCTGAACGATCAGCGCCACCGCGTCCCCGGCCTCGGCAAGATAGGTCTTGTCGGTTCCGTAGCGGCTGGCGCGGTGCATGGCGGCAACGCCGCGCGTGCCGCGCGGCGGATAGTGCATCGCGGCGACCGCGGCCTCGGCTTCGGCGGCCGACTGAACATAAGGCAGCATCAGCGTCGTTGCGCCGGCGTCCAGATATTGCTTGATGAGCACCGGCTCGTTCCAGGGAATACGGATGATCGGAACGATGTCGGCGCCCTTCGCGGCCCGCATATGGGCGATCGCGTCGGGCAAGGTGACGGGCGAGTGCTCACCGTCGATCAGCACCCAGTCGAAGCCGCACTCGCTCAGCCCCTCGACCGCGTTCGACGAGTTCAGCATCGACCAGATGCCGAGCAGCGGTCGGTCTTGCGACAGCGCCCGACGAAACGGATTGCGGGAACGGGCGTGGGGGCGGTTCTCAGACATTGCGACCTCTTCCTGTGATCGAGCCACCATAGTCTCTGGCCGCTTTCGAGGCAATATTGTTTCACATTACGGAATTTTGTTTCACGTAGTAAAAACATAAAAATTACCCATGCTCGCGGGCCGGGCGACGGGATCGCCCGAGAACTCGGCCGGGAATTAGGAAGATTGCTGCCCGAAGCGGCGTCAGGCCGACGGGAGGGGGGCGTGCCAGCCCATCGCGCGCGAGATTTCGTCGGCGGCGGCCAGGTTGCGGGCGATGATGTCGGCGAACGTCTCACCGGCGATATCGAGACCGATCGTCGACACGCTGATCGCGGCGACGATGTTGCCGCCGGCGTCGCGGATCGGCGCGGCGGAACACTGGATGGCACGATTATACTCGCGCCGGTCGAGACTGTAGCCGCGCTGCCGCGCCTCGGCGACCTCGCGGATCAGCGTTTCGGGATCTGTGATCGTCTGATCGGTGTGACGTTCGAAGCGCAGGCCGGCGACCGTTTGCGCCAGCGCCTGTTCGTCGAGGCCGGTCAACAGCGCCTTGCCGAGTGCGGTGCAATAGAGCGGACGTCGGCTACCGACCTCCGACAGCACGCGGATTTCCTGATCGGGCGGTTCCACCTTGTCGAGATAGCAGACTTCCGCGTCGACCATCGTGGCGAGCTGGACGGTTTCGCCGACCGCCTGGGAAAGCGCTTGCATCACCGGCCGGGCGACCTGGCGCAGATCGGTGCTGGCGCGCGCGCCGGCCTGAAGCCGCAGCACGGCCGGGCCGACGGTCCAGCTTTTCGTCTTGGCCTGGAATGCGGCATAGCCGTCCTCGGCGAGCGTGCGCAGGATGCGCAGCGTCGTGCTGCGGTGAAGCGAGACCCGCTCGGCCACCGTCGTCAGCGACAGCGGCGTTTCCGCTCCGGCAAGCGTCTCGAGCACGCGCAGGGACCGGTGCACGACCTGAATGGACGAATAAAGCTCGCTCCCGCTTTGCTTCTCGGCGGACTGCGTCAACGGACGGAACTCCGATGCTGATACCTGTCGTGCACCTATCACAAGGCGGGGCCAAGCAAAATCCCCGCTCCTGTTGCGGCTGGAAGCGCAACAATGCTCTGCGCGACCTGTTGGCGCGCTTGCCGGGCGCGCTCTTGCGCAGCCTTCTCCCCCATGGCCTATATTTGTGTCCGTGGACACACCGGCACACGGCGCGTCAAAGGCGCTGGCAAGCCGGCCGTCTTGGTACGGGAACGATAGCCGATGCCCAAAATCCTCATACTGTGCGTTGCCGCGCTGTTTGCGGTTCTTGTCCACACGCCAACCCTGTCGGGGCAGTCGATGACCGAACTATCCGGGCTGCACGAGGCGGCGGCCAGCAATGACGTTACCGCCATCCGTGCGCTTCTGTCCGCCGGCGCCGATATCGACGCCCGGGACCGGAAGGGCCGTACCGCGCTGCTGGTGGCCACGCATGGCAACGAGGTCGAGGCCGCCGCCGCGCTGATTGAGGCGGGTGCCAACGTCAACGCGAAGGACGATATCGACGACAGCCCTTATCTTTATGCCGGCGCGCGCGGCCATCTCGAGATCTTGAAAATGACGCTTGCCTATGGCGCGGACCTTCAAAGCACCAACCGCTATGGCGGAACCGCGTTGATCCCGGCGGCCGAGCGCGGCCATGTCGAGACGGTGCGCACGCTGATCGCGGCGGGCGTCGAGGTCGACCACGTCAACAATCTCGGCTGGACGGCTCTGCTCGAGGCGGTCATTCTCGGCAATGGCGGCCCCGCGCATCGAAGGATCGTCGCGCTTCTGGTGGAGGCGGGCGCCGATGTCGATCTGGCCGATCGTGATGGCGTAACCCCGCTCGCCCATGCCCTTGGCCGTGGGTACGAAGAGATCGCGCAGGTCCTTGTTGAAGCCGGCGCACGCGGAGGAACAAGCCCATGAACGCCGCAATCCCTCCCGGTGACGAACAGCGTTTCCTGCGCGAAGCGATAGAGCTCGCCCACGCCAATGTCGAAAAAGGCGGCCGCCCGTTCGGCGCCGTCGTCGTCAAGGATGGTGCTGTCGTCGCTACCGGCGTCAACGAGATCGTGGCCACCAACGACCCGACCGCGCATGCGGAACTGACTGCATTGCGCGCCGCCTCCCGGAAGCTGGGCGCGCCGGATCTGGCCGGCTGTACCGTCTATGCAAGCGGCCATCCGTGTCCGATGTGCATGGCCGCGATGCGCCTGGCCGGCATCGATGCCGTCGTTTACGCCTATTCCAACGACGACGGCGTGCCTTTCGGCCTGTCGACGGCCGCGATCTATGACGAGCTCGCCAGGCCCTTTGCCGAGCAGTCGATGGCGATCAGCCACGTTCCGGTTCGTCTCGAGGCGCGTCCCGATCTTTACGCGGACTGGAAACGGCGGCAGGCCCGGTGACGTCGATGGCGCGCGCGTTGGCCTCGTCCAGGCACTCGGTTTCGATCTGCAGCGTGACGAAAAAGAACCCGTAGCGGGCGGACAACAGCGCGTGCGCCTGCCGCAGCACGCCGGCGGCGTCGCCGCTCCATTCGGGCTCCAGTCGCAAATGTGCGGAAAACACGTAGCGTCCGCTGGTCAGCGCCCAGCCGTGCACATGGTGCACATCGGCCACCCCGTCGAGAGCGTTGAGTGCGTCGATGACCGCGTCGAGCGCGATGTCGGGCGGCGTCCCGTCCATCAGCAGATGAACCGCGTCGCGCAGGATGCCCCAGCTTGCCCACAGAAGCACGAAGCCGAAGCCGATGCCGAGCAGCGGGTCGATGGCGAGAAAGCCGGTGAAATGGATCACCAAAGCCGCCACGATGATGATCAGGCTGCCGACGAAGGTCTGGATGATGTGCCAATAGGCGCCCCGCACGTTCAGGTCCTCGCCCTGCTGGCGGTAGAGCAGGAAGAGCGAGATCACCTCCGTCACGATGCCGCCGGCGGCGATGATCAGCATCGGCGTGGTCGGCAGGTCGATCGGTGCGCCGAGGCGCATCACGCCCATCACGATCACCAGGATCGCCATCGCCAGCAAGAAGGCGCCGTTGACGAGGGCGCCGACGATCTCGGCGCGGTACCAGCCGAAGGTACGGTTCAGGTCGGCCGGCCGGCGGGCGATCCGCGCCGCGACGATGGCGACGAGCACGCCGCCGACGGCCGAGAAGGTGTGGAAGGCATCGGAAATGACCGCGATCGAGCCCGTCCACAGGCCGGCGATCAGCTCGGCGACGAAATAGAGCCCCGTCAGCCACGCCGAGATCGTCAGCGCCCGCCCGCTGGACGGCAGATGGCCGCCGTGACCGGCCGGGTGCGGAGCGTCTTTGCGCGCCATGCTGGCGTCTCCGGATAGGCGGTGCCGTCGGCGGGGGATCCCGGCGGGGCCTGCGGTTAGCTTGCCGACACCGGCCGCTGCGTCGGCGCGGGGCCGGCCGCAGCCGTCCCGCCCGCCGCCAGCGGCGCGGCGAAGCGGCGCAGGCGCAGCGCGTTGCCGAGCACGAACACGCTCGACAGCGCCATGGCGGCCGCCGCCAGCATCGGCGACAGCAACAGGCCGAAGGCCGGGTAAAGCACGCCGGCGGCGACCGGGATCAGCGCCGTATTGTAGGCGAAAGCCCAGAATAGGTTCTGCCTGATATTGCCCAGTGTTGCCTGCGACAGCGCGATGGCGTTGGGCACGCCGCGCAGGTTGCCGGCCATCAACACCACGTCGGCGGCCTCGATCGCCACGTCGGTCCCGGTTCCGATCGCCAGGCCGACATCGGCTTCCGCCAGCGCCGGCGCGTCGTTAATGCCGTCGCCGACAAAGGCGAGCGTGCCGTGCTCGGCCTTCAGCCGGCGCACTGCGTCGACCTTGCCGTCCGGCAGCACCTCGGCGACCACCTCGTCGATGCCGAGCTTTCCGGCGATGGCTTCGGCCGTGCGGCGGTTGTCGCCGGTGATCATCGCCACCTTGAGGCCGAGCTCGTGCAGGGCCGCGATCGCCTCGGGCGTCGTCTTTTTGATCGGGTCGGCGACCGCGATGATGGCGGCGAGCTTGCCGCCGATCGCGGCGTAGAGCGGCGTCTTGCCCTCGTCGGCCAGTCGTTGCGCCGTCGCCGCGAAGCGATCGGCATCGTGGCCGAGGCGTTTCATGTAGCGGTCGGCGCCGATTTCCACGCGCGTCCCGGCGACTTCGGCGGCGACACCGAAGCCGGTGACCGACTGGAACCCGCTCGCCTCCGGCAAGGCGAGGCCGTCGGCTTCCGCCGCCTCGACGATGGCGCGCGCGATCGGATGTTCGGAACGGGTTTCCACGGCCGCGATCCTGGCCAGCGTCTCGTCCCGCGCGAACCCCTCGGCCAGGTCGAAGTCGGTTAGGGTCGGCCGGCCCTCGGTCAGCGTGCCGGTCTTGTCGAAGGCGACGATGCTGGCCTGCTTGAGCAGTTGCAGCGCCTCGCCCTTGCGAAAAAGCACACCCATTTCCGCACCGCGGCCGGTACCGACCATGATCGAGGTCGGGGTCGCCAGACCCATGGCGCAGGGGCAGGCGATGATCAGTACCGCGACCGCATTGACCAGGCCGAAGGTCAGCGCCGGCTCGGGCCCAAACACCATCCACACCAGGAAGGTCAGCGCCGCCGCCGCCATCACGGCGGGGACGAACCATAGCGTCACCCTGTCGACCAGCGCTTGGATCGGCAGCTTCGAGCCCTGCGCCTCTTCCACCATGCGAATGATCTGGGCAAGCATGGTATCGGCGCCGACGGCCGTCGCGGTGAAGGCCAGCGCCCCGGTCTGGTTGACGGTGCCGCCGACGACGGTCGCGCCCGCGGACTTGGCGATCGGCATCGGCTCGCCGGTGATCATCGATTCGTCGACATAGCTGTCGCCCTCGATCACCGTGCCGTCGACCGGCAGGCGCTCGCCGGGGCGCACCTCGACGATGTCGCCGGGCCTGACCTGGGAAACGGCGATGTCGGCGGTCGTGTCGTCGCGGCGTACGCGGGCCGTCTTGGCCTGCAGGCTGACCAGGCGTTTGATCGCTTCGGAGGTGCGGCCCTTGGCGCGCGCTTCCAGCCAGCGGCCGAGCAGGATCAGCGTGACGATCACCGCCGCCGCCTCGTAATAGACGTTGACCGTGCCCGCCGGCAGCAGAGCGGGAGCGAAAGTGGCGACCAGCGAATAGAGGAAGGCGGCAGCGGTGCCGACCGCGACCAGCGAGTTCATGTCCGGCGCGCCGCGCGCCAGCGCGGGAATGCCGTGCGTGTAGAAACGCCGGCCCGGCACGAAAAGCACGAAGGCGGTCAACGCGAACTGGATCAACCAGTTGGTCTGCGTGCCAATCGTCGCTTCGATCCAGCCATGCATGCCCGGGACGATCTTGGCGCCCATTTCGAGCACGAAGACCGGCACTGTCGCCAGTGCCGCCAGTATCAGGTTGCGCCGCAGTTCCGCTTCCTCGGCATCCTTGCGCGCGGCGCTGTCCTGGCGTGCCTCCGCGCTCGTATCCACCGGCCGCGCCTGGTAGCCGGCCGCCGCGATCGCCGCGACCAGCGCATCGGTATCGGCCATGCCTTTCACGCGCGCCTTTTCCGTGGCCAGATTGACGCTGGCCTCGGTTACGCCGGGCACGGCGGCAAGTGCCTTCTCGACGCGGCCGACGCACGACGCGCAACTCATGCCGGTGATCGCCAGCGTGGTCGAGGCGGACGGCACCGAATAGCCGGCCTTTTCGATCGCTTCGACCAGCGACCGGTGCTCGACCGGGCTCGAAAGCGTGATGTCGGCCTTTTCCGTGGCAAGATTGACGCTCGCTCCGGCGACGCCGGGCACGGCGGTAAGCGCCTTCTCGACCCGGCCGATGCAGGAGGCGCAGCCCATGCCTTCGATCGCCAGGGTCACGGTCTCGCGCATATCGGGTTTGACTGGGGCGTTCATCAAGCTTCCCTCGAAATCACTGTCGGCGCCGAAGATGGAGCTTCCAGTATTGGGAAGGTCAAGGGCCGGCCGGGCGTTTTTGCCTGCGCCGTCGGATGAGCGCCGCACTGCCGAGGCGATGCGTCCGGAACGCCGTTTCGTCAGGCCGCATCGGAATGGAGCGGTGCAAACGATGCGTGGCGCCGGGCGTCGCCCCCGGGGCGAAAATCGTCTCGGCGGCGTGATGTGGTCACAGCAGGCCGACAATGGCGGCCACGACGAAGACGAAGGCAAAGCCGGCGACGATCGGCGGCAGGATGCGCGTGAAGCGGGCGCGTCTTACGCTTCTGGCTGCGGGTCGCGCCTGGCGCCCGGTTGCGTCCGGTCGGCGATGGCCGGTGCCGCTCATGTCGGTGCGGGCGGGACGGCTTGGCGCCGGTCCGGCGGCGCGGTCCAGGTGAGCGAGGGCGTAAGTCGGTGCAAGAACACGTCGAAGCGCCGGGCCGCGTCGGGGGTGTCCAGCCGCAGGGCCGCATAGGCGCGTCCCGCCAGCCGGCAGGCCGCCTCCGTCTCGCCGGTCTCGGCCAGGCGTACCAGGCTGGCCAGAAGGATGTCGCAAAGCTGCGCGTTCGGGTCGGGTTTGGAGATCATCGCCGCCCGCCGGTGCCGATCCCGAAATGGGCCTTGGCGCCGTCGCTCATCAGTTCCGTGGACCAGCGCGGCTCGTAGGTGAGCTTGACCTCGGCGCGCGAAATACCTGCAACCGACGCGGCGCGCTCGCGTGCCCCGTCGCTCAGATAGCCGGTCGCCGGACAGCCGGGCGAGGTCGTGGTCATCGTGACCGTGGCGAGCCCGTCAGTGTCGACATCGACATGGTAGATCAGGCCGAGATCGACGATATTGTAGCCGAGTTCCGGGTCGATCACATGCCGCAGCGCCTGGGTGATTTCTTCGACCAGTTTCCCGGTCGCCTCGGAGACGGGCGCGGCGGCGGCGTGCGCCGGTTCCGACAGCACCGGCGCGCCCGACAAAAAATGCTCCATCATGGCGCCCAGCAGGGCGGGCTTGAGGTGCTGCCAGTCGCCGCTTTCCTTGGTGATGGTGATGTAGTCGGGCCCGAGCGCAAGCGCGGCGACGCCGCGCACGTCGAACAGCCGGGCGGCCAGCGGCGAGCGCGCGGCCGCGGCGCGGTCGTTGATCGTCAAGGTCCCGTGCGGCAGAACCGCGCGACCTGGCAGAAAGGTCAGGCGTGCGGGATCGGATGTGGCTTCCGTCTGGATGAACATCGTCGCTGCCTCCTTATGGCGTGCGTGTCAGGCATCGCCGCCCGCTTGTCCGACACGCACGGTGATCTTGTAGGTTTCGCCGTCGGGCTCGAAGCCGCCGCGCCAGGCATGGCCGCGTTTTTCGAGTTCGGGCAGCAGGAACATCGGCTCGCGGCAAAGCAGCGCCGACAGGACCTCGCCGGGACGCATTTTTTCGATGGCGGCGAGGATGCGCACCATCGGCTCGGGCGGTTCCAGTTCGCGATTGTCCATTTCCTGGACGGGAGCAGGCCAGTCGGAGGCGCCAGCGGCGGACGGGTTGGCGGGCGCCGGGTTGGCTGCGGGTGCCGCCTCCGCCGGAATGTCCGTCCGGCTGAAAAGCACCTCCCAGTCGCCGCCGCCGATTTCCCGTGCCGCGTAACCGAAACCTTGCCGGCCCAGCACCTGGAACAGAGGAACCGGCTTGAAGGTGGCGTAAAGGCGCAGACCCTGGTCGGGCGCCAGCGCGGCGACGGCCTCCATGATCTTTTCGAACGGCTCGCCGCCGTCGCGAAGGATCGGGCGAACGTCAAGGTCGAGATAGTCCTGTGTCATCGCAATGTCTCCCTTCTCATCGGCTTGGGTGGGGTATGGACATGAGCAGATGTGGGCGCTGGGCACCGGCGGGCAGCCGGATTTCGGCGGATACGTCGGCCAGCCGGCGCGCGCGTATCAGTTCTGCGGCGATGGCCAGCGTTGCCAGGGTCATGGCGCCGGCCGCCAGCCGGAAAGCGAGCACGTGGGCCGCCAGCAGCGCCACCGTCGCGCTTGCGACCGCCAGATAATAAAGCAGGAACCAGGTGCGCGCGCGCGCTTCCACGACCAGATCCTGCACGCGCGGGGTCGCCGCCCTGCCGAGGGCCGGACCGTAACATTCGAGCCAGGTCAGGAAGGCGACGATCTTGTAGAGCTTGGCGAGGCCGAGCCCGGTGAGCCATCCGAAGGCGACAAGGAAAACCAGCGCGCCGACCTGCTCGCTCAACCGGCCGAGGACGATCAGCGTCACCGCCAGCGCGGCCGCGACAGCGAGCGCGGCGAAGGCGAAGACGGCCATCTGGCTGTTCAGCTCGATGATGCGGCGCTTGCGGGCGCGGTAGAGATGGACGATGTCGGCACCGTAGAGCACCAGCGCGACGAGACCGAGGATCCCGCCGCCGACAAGCGCCGGCGCGAGCGCGGCGTCGAAAGCAAGCGCGGCAAGCCCGCCCAGTACGGCGAGCGCCAAGCCGGCGGTGCCGGTCCAGAATACCGCCCGGGAGCGGGTCCCCTCGAGTTCGGGCGCCAGCATGAACATTGCCAGAAGACGATAGCTGACACCGATCGCGGCCAGGGTCAGCCAGCCGGCGAGCCCGGCCACGACATGCAGCGGCAGTCCCGCACCGGCGATCGCAAGCAGCGGCTGCGAGCCCAGGCCCGTCGTCAGGGCGAAGCTGAACAGCGTGCCGAGCGTGACGGTGGTGGCGAGGAAGAAAAGCGCGACCGCAACGAACCGCGCCGGCAGCGGCAGAGGCCGTGCCGGCCACAGCGTGCGAGCGAGGTCATAGAGCGCGAGCGCGAACCCGCCCGCCAGCAACGTCGCGGCCACGGGCAGGAGCGGCGGCGCGGGATCGAGCGTTCCGGCGAGTTGTAGAAAGCCGGCAAGCAGCGCGCCGAGGCCCGCCAGAAGCAGCACCAGCGCCGGCAACGGCAGGGTGTTGCTGTGCAGCGGGCGCGCAATCAGCACCGGAACGAACTGGAACAGCGCGCCGCACAGCAAAAGGCTGAGCCAGCCGATCGCGACCACATGCACCACGACCAGCGTTTCGGGGGCGCGTAGCGGCGCGGAGGGGAAGCCGTATCCGGCTGTCATCAGCCCCTGGCCCACCAGCAGCGCAGCGAGCGCGGCGGCGAAATAGGACATCGTCCAGCGTGACAGCGTGACACCGAGCATGGTCGTTTCCCTGGGCCGTGACGCCGGCCGTGCCGGCGCCGCGGCGAGGCCGGTCAGGCGGCCTCGGCGTGTTTGCCGATCTCCACGCGCCAGACCTGCGGGCCCTGTTCGACATAGTCCCACGAGAACTGGCCGGGATACTCGGCCTCGAGCTGGTAATAGAGCGGCTTTGGATCGTGATCGTTGACGAGCACGAACGACGTTCCCGGCTTCAGCGCGTCGACGAGCTGGAAGATTTTGGCATGCCGGTCGGCGGGCACGAGGCTGCGTACGTCGACGACATCCGCGCTCTGGGCTGTATCGCTCATTGGCGTTCTCCTTGGCTTGAACGGGTTGGGGCGAGGCGGCCATGCCGGCCACGCAACGAGTGTCGATCTAAAAAGATATATTGTCAATATATCTTTTATCGATTAGACACGATCCGCCCAACGGCGATGCCGCGCCTTGTCCGGCTTGCCGCAAAACCAGCGCGAGGAGAGGTCGATGACGATGGTTTTTGCCGAGATCGCGCCCGTCGACCCGGGCCGGCCGCGCGCCCGGCAGGTCGTGACGGAGGGCAGGCTGGCCCTGCCGAGCGGTAAGGCGGCGTCCGAGGCCGGTAGGCTCGACCCGGCCACCATGGCGGGCATCGCCACCAGTGCTTTCCGCGCTCACGGGCATATCTGCAACGTGATGACCCATATTTCCGGCGGACGCTGGGACCATGTCGAGGACGCTCTGCGGCTGATCCTGGATCCGCGCGCTGGCCGGGCGGACCTCACGCCCTTGGCCGAAAACATCGTCGAGCTGCTTAGCGCCGATGCCGGCGTCACCGGTCGCATCGTGAAACCCTATTTCGAAACACTGATGGCGCGGCTTCTGCCGGCGGCCGCGGCCGCGACCCTATGCGCTCACCTCGCCTGCCTTTCGGTGGAAGCGGGCGCGCGCACCGGCCCGGTCGGGCGCTGCGGCAGATGAGCGGCGCGAAGGGCAGGCGGCATCGCGTCAAGTCCGCGCTGACGCGGTGTGGCGGGGCGATCATGGCCGGTTTTGCCGCGTGCGGCCCGTGTGCCGGGCGCCGGCCGCGGCGCTGCGAATGTCCGCCCGGCCGCTGCGAGCGGCTTCATGTCTTGGCCAATGTCGGCCAGTGGGGCGATCTCGCGCCGCTGATCGCGGCGGCGGACCTCTATCGGACAAGGGATTGAGCCGGAGGAGGCGATGACGGAAGCGGTTGACGGCCGGCTTTTCATGTCGGCGAACGGGATCAAGCAGGCGCTGGGGCCGGATGATCCGGTGCTGCGCGCCCGGTACGAAAGCCTGGTCCGCGACGACTACGAACGCGCGCACCCGCATGATTCCTTCGACGACCTGAAACGGCGCGCACGGTTTTCCAAGGAGGATCAGGGGCTGTTACGCGATTGGATGGACGTTGCGGCGGCCAGGATTCGGCAATGCCGGCGCGCCGAAGTCAACGACCCCGCGCATTCGCCGGAACCCTAACGGCCCGGCAAGGGAGCCGGCGATCGCCTGCGTTCCACGCATTGGCTGCCTGTTGCGGAGCCAAACCGCTGCCAATGTCAGAAATTGTCATGCAATTGTCGAATTTCGCCATGGCCCGGCGTGGCGGCTTCGTCTCTTTTCCCGCCGTTTACGGGAAGGAGATGATCGCAATGGTCGTAAACCGCAGAACTATCCTGAAAAATGCAATCGGTGCGACGACGCTTCTGTCGGCGCCTTTCCTGATGAGAACCGCCGCGCTCGGCTCCGATCCGATCCGCGTCGGCGTTCTGCTCGATCTGTCCGGCCCGTTGGAGGTGCTGGGCCGTCCCAAGGTCAACTGCATCCAGCTCGCCGCCGAAACGCTGAACGCGGCTGGCGGCGTGCTCGGGCGCGAGGTGGAGTTGAAGATCTACGACACCCAGTCCGACAACCAGCTTTACGCGCAATATGCCCAGCAATCGGCCCTGCGCGACCGCGTCGCGGTGGTGCATGGCGGCATCACCAGCGCCGCGCGCGAGATCGTCCGTCCGATCCTCAGCCGGGCGCAGACGCTTTATTTCTACAACATGATCTATGAGGGCGGCCTGTGCGACCGCAACACCTTTGTCACCGGCCCGACCCCGCAGCAGCTTCTGGCCAAGCTCATTCCCTACATGATCGAAAAGTTCGGCCCGAAGATCTACACCGTCGCGGCCGACTATAATTTCGGGCACGATTCCGCCGCCTGGGCGGCCAGGATCGCCGCGCAGCATGGCGGCGAGATCGTCGGCGAGGAGTTCTTTCCGCTCGATGCCAACGACTTTTCCGCCACGATCGGCCGTGTTCAGCAGGCCAAGGCGGACAGCGTCTTCAACATCTTCATCAGCCCGCCGCAGGAGGCGTTTTACGGACAGTGGGCCGCGGCCGGCCTGTCGGGGAAAATCGGCCTTGCCGGTCACGCTTTCGGCGATTCCGGCGAGGTGCGACGCCTTCCGGCCAACGTCGTCGAGGGCATCACCGTTGCCAAGAACTATCTCGACGAGATCGACACGCCGGCCAATATCGCGTTCCGCGCCAGGTACAAGGAGCGCTTCCCGGACGAGGCGGTCATCGGCACGCTCGGACCCAGCGACTATCAGGGCATGATGCTGTGGGCCGCCGGCGTCGAAAAGGCGGGCGACATTGCGCGCGAGACGGTCGTCGAGGCGCTGGAAACGGGAATTTCCATCGACGGGCCGAGCGGCGCCGTGACGGTCGACCCGGCGACCCATCACTGTATTCTCGATGTCTACCTCGCTGAGGTCCAGGACGGACGCTTCGCCATCCAGGAGCATTGGGCCGCCCAGCGGCCGGTCGAGAACGACGACAGCTGCGACCTGACCGCAGGGTAGGGCCGAACCGGTCATTCGGGCGGTCGGGCCGCGGCATCGGGTCCGTTTACCGGCGGCGCCGGTGGTGCGATACGGACCTGGATACGCGCACCGATTCCGGTTCGACGAACGATGAGCCGCGGGGCGCGGAAGGGCTTTGCCCTGCCGCTCTCGCCGGCATGGCGGTCGGCGTGCCGGCCGGACGCCTCATCTGGGAATTTTTCTCATGGAAATCATTGCACTATCCGGCATCAACATCGTCTATGCGGTCGCCAGCCTGTTTTTGCTGGCGGCCGGCTTGTCGATCATTTTCGGAATGATGGGCGTCATCAATCTGGCACACGGCGAATTCCTGATGCTCGGCGGCTTCGCGTTCGTGCTGTCGGTGAATGCGGGCATCAACATCTGGATCAGCATGTTCGTCGTCGCGCCGCTTGTCGTCATGGTGATCGGCATGGTGATGGAGCGGCTGATCGTGCGCCATCTCTACGGGCGAACGGTCGAGACGATCCTGGCGACCTGGGGCGTAAGCCTGCTGCTGATCGGCGTGACCTCGGTGACGCTGGGCTATCAGCAGCTTGGCGTGAGCGCGCCGCTCGGCAGCGTGGAGATCGGCGACTACCGCGTCGGCGGCTACACCTTCTTCATCATCGGGCTGGCATTTGCCGTCCTCGCCTTCCTCTACGCGATCCTGCGCTGGTCGTCCTTCGGCCTGAAGGCGCGCGGCACCATGCAGAGCGCCAGCACCGCCGCGACGCTGGGGGTCAATGTCGGTTATGTCTATTCGGCGACGTTCGGCCTGGGTGCGGCCATCTCCGGCCTGGCCGGCGCGGCTTTCGCGCCGATCGCCGGCGTCACGCCGGTCTCCGGGCTGACCTATATCGGCAAGGCCTTCATCACCGTGATCGCCGGCGGGCCGCTGCCGCTGATCGGCACCTCCACGGCCTCGCTGCTGCTCGGTTTCATCAACGCGGCGGTCACCGCGATATCGACGCCCGTTCTGGGCGAGATCGCCCTTCTGGCCGCTGCCATTCTGCTCCTGCGCCTGCTTCCGGCCGGCATCACCGGCAGATTCTTCAGAGGTGGCCTGTGAAAACCGAACTGACCAGCCCGGCCTTCATCGCCGCGCTCGTGATCGGTGGCGCGATCGTCTTCGCGGCTCCGCTGTTTCTGGAAACCTACGACCTGTTCAACTTCACCGTCTTTGCCATCATGGCGATGCTGGCCATCAGCCTCAATTTCGTCTGGGGTATCGGCGGGATTCTCAGCCTCGGTCAGGCGCTGTTCTTCGGCCTGGGCGGTTACGCCTATGCGATCACGGCGATAAATCTCGGCAGCGGCTGGGGCCTTCTGGCCGCGATCGCCGTGCCGTGCCTGTTCGCGCTGATCGTGGGTTACGTGGCATTCTACGGTCGGATCAGCGACGTCTATTTCGGTGTCGTGTCGCTGACGATTTCGTTGATCCTCTACAATTTCGTCAACAGCACCTCCGACGCTTTCTATACGATCGGCGCCGCCCGGCTCGGCGGTTATAACGGCATTCCCTCGGTGCCGCCGATCCAGGCGCCTTGGGCGGCCCAGCCGCTCGGCTTCGAAGCCATGTACATGCTGTGCGCGCTGACGGCGCTGGTGTTCTATCTCGGCGTGCGCCTGTTCGTGCGCGCCCCGTTCGGGCGCGTCATCGTCGCCGTGCGCGAAAACGACCTGCGCGCGGAGCTGCTCGGCTACGATCCCCGCTACCACCGGCTGGTCGTGTTTGCGATCGGCGCGGCGATGTCGGGCCTGGCCGGCGCGTTTTTCGCGGCCTGGGGCGCCTTCATCGGCCCCGACACCTTCTCCGTCTCCTTCGCCGCCCAGGCCATCATCTGGGTCCTGTTCGGCGGTCTCGGCACCTTGATCGGACCGGTGGTGGGGGCGTTGTCGGTGTCCTGGTTCACGACCTGGCTCGGCGAGGTGCGGCTGCTCGATCCCAATATCGCGCTCGGCCTGTTGTTCATCATATCGGTGCTGCTGGTTCCCAACGGCATGGTCCCGGCCTTGCGCAGGGTTCTGGAACGGCTGCGGATCGTGAAGGAAAGGGCTGACACATGATTGTCGAAACCAGCGATCTGTGGCGGACATTCGGCGGCGTTGCGGCTGTCGCCGGTGTCAATTTCAGGCTCGAACCGGGTGAATTGCGCTGTCTGATCGGCTCCAATGGCGCCGGAAAGAGCACGTTCTTCAAATTGCTGACCGGCCAGTTGCGGCCGTCCAAGGGCCACATTTCCATCCTCGGACGGCAAACGACGACCAGTCAGCCCTTCGAGATTTCGCGCCTCGGCGTCGGCATCAAGACCCAGGTTCCCAACCTGTTCGAGGGCCTCAGCGTACGCGAAAATCTTCATCTCGCCGCGCGGCGGACCTATGCCGGCAAGGCGGCGCGCCTGGCCGCCGAGGCGATGCTGGACGATATCGAGCTTGCCGATCGCGCCGGCGTGCCCGTGCGGGAGCTGTCGCACGGCCAGCGCCAATGGGTCGAACTCGGCATGGTGCTCGTGTCGGAGCCGAAACTGGTCCTGCTGGACGAGCCGGCGGCGGGCATGACCCAGGCCGAGGTCGAGCGCACCGCGATGCTGCTGCAGCGCATGCGCAAGGACCGCGCCTTCATCATCGTCGAGCACGACATGCATTTCGTTCGCAACATCGCCGAACGGGTCACCGTGTTTCACCGCGGCCGCATCCTTGTCGAGGACACGATGGAAGCGGTGACGAGCAACGCCGAGGTGCGCAACGCCTATCTCGGCCAGAAATTCGGCAAGGATCATGATTGAGCAATCGCTGTTCGCCGTCTCTGAGCTGCGCGCCGGTTACGGAAGGGTCCCGGTTCTGGACGGCGTCACGTTTTCGGCCCGCCAGGCTGAGATCGTCGGACTGCTTGGCCCGAACGGAATGGGCAAGACCACGCTTTTGAAAACCCTGATCGGCGTCCTGCCGTTGAGCGGCGGATCGATACTGTTCGACGGTGTAGAGCTCCGCGCCAAGCCGGCCCACGAGCGCGCCCGGCTCGGCATTGGTTACGTCCCCCAGGGGCGCGAGATCTTCGCCGGGTTGACGGTGCGCGAAAACATCGCCTTCGGTGCGGCCTCCTTCGGCCGCGCCCGCCGGGCGGTGATCGACCGGGCGGTGGCGGATTTCCCA
This sequence comes from Nitratireductor alexandrii, assembly GCF_004000215.1. Classification (GTDB taxonomy): domain Bacteria; phylum Pseudomonadota; class Alphaproteobacteria; order Rhizobiales; family Rhizobiaceae; genus Mangrovimarina; species Mangrovimarina alexandrii. The sequence goes on from NZ_RBVY01000001.1 coordinate 529,327, forward strand.
GTCCTGGAGCGGCTTTTGGACCGAAAGGGCGGTGCGCTGAGCGGCGGCGAGCAGCAGATCCTGGCGCTCGCCCGCGCGCTCGCCGGCGATCCCAGGGTGCTTTTGCTCGACGAGCCGACCGAAGGCGTGGCGCCCGCGATCGTCGAGGACATCGAGCGCCAGCTCATCAAGCTGGCGCGCGAGCGCAGCCTGGCTGTGGTCGTGGTCGAACAGGACGTCGATTTCCTGGCGACCGTGTCCGACCGGATTCTGCAGATGCAGAAGGGGCGGATCGTGCGCGAGGTGCCGGTGGCCGAACTGGCCGAAACCGATATTTTCGCGCCCGTTTCGCAAACCAATTCCTGACAAGTGATGGTGGCATCGATGTTTGAAAATCCCGACATTTCCGCACTTGAGGACGCGGCCGAACGGCTCGGCCTGTCGCCCAAGGCCGGATATCTCGACAAGGTGAGCACGATCGTCGAGGCGCTGTCGGCCGGATATGCCGATCTCGACCTGTTGCCCGATTTCCTGCCCGCTGTCGCCTATCCCCGGCGCGGCGGCGAGCGGCCCGCCGCCGAGGACAATCCGTTCGGCGCCTGGTACGTCAAGACCGACATTGCCGGCGCCGCCGAAGGCCCGCTGGCCGGTCGGCGCGTTGCCATCAAGGACAGCATCTATGTCGCCGGCGTGCCGATGATGCACGGTTCGAGCCTATTCGAGGGCTTCGTGCCGGATATGGACGCCACCGTCGTGACCCGAATTCTCGACGCCGGCGGCGTGATCGCCGGCAAGGCGGTATGCGAGAACTATTGCGTCTCCGGCGGCAGCCATACCAGCTCGACCGGCCCCGTCATCAACCCGCGCTGTCCCGGCCATTCGGCCGGCGGCTCGTCATCCGGCAGCGCGGCGCTGGTGGCGGCCGGCGAGGTCGACATGGCGATCGGCGGCGATCAGGCCGGTTCGATCCGTATCCCTTCTGCCTATTGCGGCACCTACGGCATGAAACCGACCTTCGGCCTGGTGCCCTATACGGGCATGATGTCGCTGGAACAGACCATCGACCACGCCGGCCCGATCACCGGCAATGTCCGCGACAACGCCTTGTTGCTGCAGGCGATCGCCGGTGACGATGGCCTGGACGCGCGCCAGCGCGCGGTCAAGGTCCAGGACTATGCGCGCGAGATCGGCAAGGACCTTTCCGGCCTGCGCATCGGCGTCGTGCAAGAGGGGTTCGGGCACCCGAATTCGCAGGCCGATGTCGATGCGTCCGTGCGCGCGGCCGCCCAGACGCTGGCCGCGCTGGGAGCGGAAGTCTCGCAGATCAGCATTCCCATGCACACGCATGCCTTCGGCATCTGGGCAGCGCTCGCGCATGACGGGGGCTACTGGATGATGATGGAAACCAACGGCATGGGGGTCGGCTTGCAGGCCCCCGTGGCGACCGATCTGCCCCGCTTCGGGTCGCAATGGCGGCGCGCGGGCGACGACATGTCCGATCCGCTCAAGATCATGGCGCTTTTCGGCGCCTATTCGACCGAACGTTATCTGGGCCACTATTACGCCAAGGCCCAGCGCGTGCGCCGGCGCCTGAAAGCGGCCTATGACGAGGCCCTGCAAAGCTGCGACCTGCTCGTCATGCCGACCCTTCCGGTGACCGCGACCCCGCTGCCGGAAACGCTGTCCGACCCGGTGGAGGTCACCGACAGGTCGTGGGAGATGATCCGCAACACATCTGCCTTCAACGTGTCGGGCCATCCGGCCATGAGCGTGCCGTGCGGGCTGTCGGAGGGGCGTCCGATCGGGATGATGCTGATCGCCGCTCACTGGAACGAGCCGACGATCTATCGCGCCGCGGCCGCGTTCGAGGCGGCCGTCGACTGGCAGAAGGAAGCGGCGTGACCGGGTTTTGCGTCTCGTGCCTCGAACCGCCCGCACAGGGCGGTCTTCCGGCCTGAGTCGGGCGTCGGCGTTCGCGTAGGCCGCCGCCGGCGCAGCAAAGGGGGTGCGTGCATTAATCCGCTTCGACCGAGCCGTGAGGTTTTGGATCGACTGCAATATCTGCAGGTCGAGCGGATTTCCACGCGTATTAGAAAATACAACTGGGAGCTTTTCCCGCACCGCCATTCCGACCTGTTCCAGATCGCCATCGTGCATTCGGGAACCGGTCGGGTGAATTTCGACATCGAAAGCCGGACGTTGCGGCCACACATGGCGGTGCTGCTGCCTAACGGCGTCATGCACAATTTCGAACTGTCGGCAAATGCCGACATCGATCTGATGACCGTCGATGCCGACTATTTTCAGTTCAATGTGAGGCAGGTCGTGGAGGCAGCGGCCGAAGCCTGCTTTGTTCATCCCGACATTGTCGCCTTCGACCCGCAAGGCGTCGAATGGCCGGCGCTGCGTTCGTCTTTCGACAATGCCGAAGCCCATCAGAACGTCGCGAGGTCACGGACACGCAACGCGCTTCTGGCCGCCAATCTGGTCGCCATCATCTCGATCCTGTCCGACCAGTTGTCGCATGCGCACCTGCCGGAAGAGAAGGCCGGCCATGTCGGCCTCTATTTGCGTTTTCGCGATCTGGTGGAGGCGAGCTATGCCAGCCGTCAGACCATTGCCGACTATGCCGCCAGGCTGGTCGTGACCGAGCAGAGCCTGTACCGGGCCTGCAAGGCCGTTTCGGGCGTCAGCCCCTCCAAGCTGGTGCAGCAGCGTCTGGTTCTGGAGGCGCAGCGATTGCTGCTTTACTCGGACATGACGGTGTCGGAGATCGCTTATGCGCTCGGCTTCACCGAACCCTCCGCATTCAGCCGGTTCTTTAGCGAGCGAACGGGACAGAGTCCGGTCAAGTTCCGCGCCAAGCGCCTGGGCTGAACCGGTTCCGGCAAGCGCCTGCGCCAGGCCGGCGAGGGCATCGTGTTGGACTTCGCTATAAGATTCATTTACGATCTATCATAAATCCGGTGTTGGGAAGATCCGATGTTGTTCGCTATCGTTCGCCGTGCCGCCTGTGTCGGCTTGCAAGGATTTCTCGATGGGGCGACAACAGGCCCGGACATTGCCATCTCGTGGCGGCGCGCGCGGAGCGCGCGGCGGCGCTGCGCCGGAGCCAGGTAGAAAACCATGCGGTTGACGACATTTTCCGATTATGCGCTTCGCGTGCTGATGTATGCGGGCGCGGCCGAGGGCCGGTTGATCACCATCGAGGAGACGTCGCGCGTCTACAACATCTCGCGGGCGCATTTGATGAAGGTGGTCAATATTCTCACCAAGACCGGTTATCTGAGGGGGGTGCGCGGGCGGTCCGGCGGGTTCACGTTGGCGCTGCCGCCGGCCGACATCAATCTGGGTGCGGTTGTGCGGGCGACCGAGCCCGATTTCGCCCTAGTGGAGTGTTTTGCCACCGGCAATCAGTGCGTCATCACGGGGTGCTGCCGCCTGCCCAATGTCCTGAACGAGGCGCTGACCTCCTTCGTCAAGACGCTCGATCGCTACACGCTCGCCGACATTATGCTTGAGGAGCGCGACTTCAGCGTGCCGCCGCCGCCGGCCGACGAGACCCGGGGGCCGGATTTCGCCGCGGCCGGGCCGGGCGGCTGATCGCGCCGCGCCGCAGGGGTCGCCGGCTGTGCACCGGGCTGTCGCCGCGTCGTCTTATCCGCCATCCGACCGCACGATCCAAACGGAACGCAACTTTCGTCCAGAGGGCTTGAGATAAAAGATATATTTTGTATATATCTTTTATCGGAAAAATTCGGACGGAGTTTTGGCATGACGCATGTGGTGACCGACAATTGCATCAAGTGCAAATTCACCGACTGCGTGGAGGTCTGCCCGGTCGACTGCTTCTACGAAGGCGAGAACATGCTCGTCATCCATCCCGACGAATGCATCGATTGCGGCGTCTGCGTGCCCGAATGTCCGGCCGAGGCGATCTTTCCCGACAGCGACCCGGCAGCCGAGCCGCAATGGCTGCGGCTTAACCACGACTATGCCGACCAATGGCCCAACATCACCCGCAGCAAGGCGCCGATGCCCGATGCCGATGCGCTCAACGGCGTACCCGGCAAGCTGGCCGATTTCAGTGTCAAGCCCGGCGAGGGCGATTAGAGCGTTTCCAGGCGAAGTGGAAGCCGGTTCGCCGTTCGCAAGCGCGTTAAAGCAAGAAGTTGGAGCCGGTCTGCGAACCCGTGAAAAGCAAGGCGGCTCTAGGAGTCCGCGCCGTCGAGGCGTTCGATGGCGATGTCGGCCGCCGGATCCTGGCGCATCGTGCGGAAGGCGTGCCAGGTCGCGTGGCCGAGCACCGGGAAAACGACGATCAGGCCCACAAGGCCGCTCGCCAAGCTGAGCGTCACCAGCATCATGACGATGCCGCCCCACACCACCATCACGGCGAGGTTGTTCCACACAAGCGCCATGCTGGTCCCCATCGCGGTGAATGAATCCGTGCTTTCGTCGAGCAGCATCGGCAGTGAGAACACGCTGATCGCGAACGAAAACGCGGCGAACAGCCCGCCGACCAGTGTCCCCACGAACAGCAGCGCCCAGCCGGCGGGCGTGAACACGAGCACCGGCAGGATGTCGGCGAAGCCCGAAAACGGCAACAGCCCGAAAAACAGCGCGTAAAGGATGACGGCCGCGCGCATCCATAGCAGCATCAACAGCATCAGGAGCACGCCGGTAAAAATCACCTGCCCGCCCGAACGCGGCCTGACGAACAGCATCGCCGCCAGCCCGACCGGTTCGCCGCGCTGCAGCCGTCGGCTCTTTTCGTAAAGCCCGAGCGCGATCACCGGTCCGGTGAGCATGAAGCCGGCGAGCGCCGGAAACAGCACATAGTCGAGGCCGAGCCGGAACAGGCCGGCCACGATTGCGATCGAGACGACAAACACCGCCAGTCCGTAGGCGAGGCTGAGGCCGGGTCGATTGCGGAAATCCGCCCAGCCGGCGGCAAGCCATTTAAACGCGACCGTCACCGGCAGGTTGCGGCTCCAGCCGAAATCGCGGCGCAGCGGCGGTGCGGTCGGTGGCAGTGTGATCATGGCCGTTTGCCTTTCCTGTCGCGTTGTCCGGCTATCAGCAGGCCGATTTCGCGGCGCGATAGACGCCGGGCGTCGCGTCGGGGGATTTGACGTGGTCGACGCAGGCCGGCTGCGAGCGCACCGCCACGTAGACGAGGTGAATATTGGCGAGCGCCAGCCCCGCCAGTCCGGCCGCGACCGCCATACCGATCCAAAGACGCCGGCCGGGGCCTCGCCGCGTCGTGCGCAACCCGTTTGCCGCTATCGTCATTGCGGCGCTCCCAGATCGAGAACGTAAAGCGTGAGCAGCTTGCGCTGCACGGGGCTGAGCCGGGTTTCCCAGGACGGCATCTCGCCCTGGCGGCCGCGATCGACGCTGGCCAGGATCGAGCGCCGGTCGCCGCCATAGATCCAGAACCCGTCGGTCAGGTCCGGCGCGCCGACATCCTGGCTACCGCGTCCGTCCTCGCCGTGGCAGGCCGTGCAATTGTCGGCGAAGATCGTGGCGCCGGCGGCGACCCCGGCCTGTTCGGCCGGCGCAAGCGGCGCATTCGACAACGAGCGTACGTAACTGACCACGTCCGACAACGCCTGACGCTCCAGAATGCCGTCGCGGCCGAAGGCGAGCATCTGGCTGAGGCGGCTTTCGGGATGGCCGGTATTGATGCCGACACGGATCGTCTCCGCGACCGACTGCGCGTCGCCGCCCCACAGCCATGCCGTGTCGACGAGACTGGGATAACCCGGCCCGCCGGCGCCCGTGACGCCATGACACACGCCGCAATTGTCGGCAAACAGCGTCCGTCCGCTCTCGCGCGCAAGCCGCATCAAGTCCGGGTCGGCACGGATTGCCTCGACGGGTTTGGACTCGATTTCGGCCATCCAGTCGGCACGCGCCGCCGCCGCGCTGGCCATATCGTCGGCCAGGCGCGCCCGCTGGTCGACGCCGAGCAGGCCGCGCGTATAGGTCGCGCCCAGCGGCCAGGCGGGCATCAGCACCCACCACACAAGCGCGAACAGGAAGGTCGACAGGAGAAACAGCCAGATTATCTTCGGCACCGGGCGATTGAGCTCGGTGATGCCGTTCCATTCGTGACCGGTGGTCAGGTAGCCCGTATGGGCGTCGCGTTCTTCTACCGCCACGGTCCCTCCTCGTCCTTCAGGACGCTTTTGGCGGCGCGTTCGAACTTCTTGCCGTTGGCCGGCCACAAGGCGTAGGCGCCGGCGCCGATCGACAGCGCGATCAGGTAGAACAGGCCGTAGGATTTGGAGATGCCGACCAGCGTGTCGTGGCTGATGTCGATCATGGCTTGGTCTCCGTGGCGGACGATTGTGTCGTGGCGGCGTCGGTCAGCCTGCCGAGGATCTGCAGATAGGCGACCAGCGCGTCCATTTCGGTAAGCCGGCCGCGATCGCCGTCGAACGCGCGGATGGTGGTGGCCTCGCCGTAGCGCTCGCCCACCGCCGCGGCGCCCGCGCCGTCGGGATCGGCCTGGTTGAGGGCGTCGGCGGCGGCGTTGTCGATCATCGCATCGGTATAGGGCACGCCGACGCGCCGCAGCGCCCGCAACTGGTCGCCAAGGTCGTCGGTCCTGAGTTCGGTATCGAGCAGCCACGTATAGGCCGGCATCACCGATTCGGGCACCACCGCGCGCGGGTCGTCGAGATGCGCGACGTGCCACTGGTCGGAATATTTGCCCCCGATGCGCGCCAGGTCGGGCCCGGTGCGTTTCGAACCCCAGAGCATGGGATGGTCGTACTGGGACTCGGCAGCCAGCGAGTATGGACCGTAACGGTCGACCTCGTCCTGCAGGGTGCGGATCATCTGCGAGTGGCAGGCATAACAGCCCTCGCGGATATAGATGTTGCGGCCGGCGAGCTCGAGCGGCGTGTAGACGCGCATGTCGGGCGCCGCCTCGACCGTTTCGTCGATGGTGAACAAAGGTGCGATCTCGACCAGCCCGCCAATGCTCGCCACCGCGATGATCGCCAGGGCGAAGCCGATGCTGTGGCGCTCGAGCCGGTAGTGGGTCTTGAACATGGTTCTACTCCGCCGGTTCGGCTGCCGATGCGCCGGCCGGTCCGGCGACGGGCCGGTCGCCGAACCGTTCGCGCGGCGCGCTGGCTGAAGACCGGATCGTCATCCAGATATTGTAGGACCCCACCACCGCTCCGATCAGGAACAACAGTCCGCCAAAGGCGCGGGCGACGTAATAGGGATGCATGGCCACCAGCGAATCGATGAAGGAGTAGGCGAGCGTCCCGCTGTCATTGTAGGTGCGCCACATCAGGCCCTGGATGATGCCCGAGTTCCACATCGCGAACACGTAGATGACGGTGCCGGCCAGCGCGAGCCAGAAGTGAAGCTCCACCAGGCCGGGTGAATACATCCGCTCGCGCTTCCAAAGCAGCGGCACCAGGGAATAGATCGCGCCGAAGGTGATCAACGCCACCCAGCCGAGCGCGCCGGCATGGACGTGGCCGACGGTCCAGTCTGTGTAGTGCGACAAGGCGTTGACGGGACGGATCGCCAGAAACGATCCCTCGAAGGTCGACAGGCCGTAAAACACCGCCGCCACCATCATGAAGCGCAGCGTGGCGTCGTCGCGCACCTTGTGCCAGGCGCCGTTGAGGGTCAAAAGCGCGTTGCCCGCCGACGACCACGACGGCACCAGCAGCATGACGGAAAAGGTCATGCCCAGTGTCTGCACCCAATGGGGCAGGGCGGTGTAGTGCAGGTGATGAGACCCCGCCCACATGTAGAAGAAGGTGATGCCCCAGAAGCTGATGATCGACAGCCGGTAGGAAAAGATCGGCCGGCCGGCCCGCGTCGGCAGGTAATAATACATCATGCCCAGGAAACCGGCGGTCAGGAAGAAGGCGACGGCGTTGTGGCCGTACCACCATTGCGTCATCGCGTCCTGGACGCCTGAAAACACCGGAAAGCTCTTGGCGCCGCCGAGCGAGGCCGGGACGGCGAGATTGTTGACGATGTGCAGCACCGCCACGACCAGGATGAAGGCCAGGTAATACCAGTTGGCGACATAGATATGCGGCTCCTGGCGCCGCGCCAGCGTGCGCAGGTAAAGCACCAGATAGGTCACCCACACGATCACCAGCCAGATATCGGCATACCATTCCGGCTCGGCATATTCCTTCGACTGGGTGATGCCGATCAGGTAGCCGCTGACCGCCAGCAGGCAAAACAGGTTGTAGCCGACAAGCACGAACCAGGGCGAAAGCTGGTCGGGCATGCGCGCCCGCGACGTGCGCTGCATGACATGAAAGGAGGTGGCGATCAGCGCATTGCCGCCGAAGCCGAAGATGACCCCGGTGGTGTGCACCGGCCGCAGCCGCCCGAAACTCGCCCAGGCCTGGTCGAACGTCGCCTCGGGATAGGCGAGCAGCGTCGCCACCCACACGCCGACGAACATGCCGACCACCGCCCAGGCCATGGCGATCACAAGGCCCGCCTTGATCGGCTCGTCATAATAGCGCGCAAGCCGCTCTGCGTTGGGCTCGGGACCGTAATAGCCGCGCGCGACCGCACCCGCGCAGACCAGACCGTAGACGAGGATCATAAAACCGTGCGCGCCGAGCGGGTCGTGCCGCCCGGCCGCCGCCAGCGCCAGGCCGGCAAGCGCGACCAGCGCCGAGAGCAGGAGCGCGACCTGGCGCTCGGTTGTGGTCAATGTCGAAACCATGCCGTTCTGTTCGCTCGCGCTCGCCGTTGCGGGATCGGGTGACGACCTCAAGGCGCGTGCGGCGCCTTTCCGATCGTCTTTCTATAATATGTATTTCTCGTATATCTTATGAGTGGCGGCGACGGAAGGGTACGTTTTGTCGCTGCCATAGCGGCGTGCTGAGACACCGCGTCGCGCAAGCCGCGGCGCGCAAAACTGCGCGTTGCGCCCTATATGGGACCGGACGCTGCCCGGTGCCGGGCAGGACGAAAGGACCGCCAATGTCTGGAAAGGCTTTTCGCTACGACACGGCGGCCCCGGTTCTGGTGACCGGGGCCACGGGTTACGTCGCCGGCTGGTTGATCAGGCGGCTGCTTGCCGAGGGTTTCACCGTTCACGCCGCCGTGCGCGACCCGGACAACGCCGAAAAGCTCGCTCATTTGCGCAGGCTCGAGCGCGACTTGCCCGGCAGGCTGAAATTTTTCCGGGCCGACCTGCTCAAGGACGGCAGCTACACCGAGGCCATGCAAACCTGCCGGGTCGTCTTCCACACCGCCTCGCCTTTCGCCTCGGTGGTCAACGACCCGCAGCGCGATCTGGTCGACCCGGCGCTGAACGGCACCCGCAATGTCCTGGCCTCGGTCGAGCGGACGGAGACGGTCGAGCGTGTGGTGCTGACGAGTTCGTGCGCGGCGATCTTCGGCGATGTGGCCGATATCGCGCTGGCGCCGGACGGCATCCTGACCGAAGAGGTCTGGAACACGTCTTCCAACCTCGACCATCAGCCCTACAACTATTCCAAGACGCTGGCCGAGCGCGAGGCCTGGCGGATCGTCGGAACTCAGACGCGCTGGCGGCTGGTGGCGGTCAATCCAGGCCTGGTGATCGGTCCGGCCCTGTCCAGCGCGCCGACCTCCGAATCCTTCAACATCGTGCGCCAGCTCGGCGACGGTTCGGTGAAGGCGGGCGTTCCGCGCTACGAGATCGGCATGGTCGACGTCCGCGACGTGGCCGAGGCGCATCTGCGCGCCGGCTTCCTGCAACGGGCGGAGGGCCGGCACATCGTCTATGCCGAGGTGCTGAGCCTGATTGCGATGAGCTGCATCCTGCGCCGGCATTTCGGCGACGCATGGCCGTTTCCCCGCCGCGTCCTGCCGAAATGGCTGGTCTGGCTGCTCGGGCCGGTCGTCAACCCGATGCTCGACCGCGCCATGGTTGCCCGCAACATGGGCTATTCATGGCGCGCCGACAATTCCAAGTCGAGACGCGCGCTCGGTCTGGATTACCGGCCGCTGGCCCCGGCTCTGGTGGCAATGTTCGAGCAGATGGTCGCGGCTGGCCTGGTTCCGCCTGGCACGGGGCCGGGCGGGCCCGGCTTGGCGCCTGCCTCAGCCGATGCCGCCCAGGAAGGCGAGGCTGCGCGCGAAGGCCAGCTGAGCGGCCGGCGCGTCGTGCGAGGGGCGCCGCCAGTTGTTGAAACCGTGCCCGGCGCCCTGGTAGCGAAATAGCGCGGCGCCGGCCGGCAGTTGCCGGCCGAGCGCGGCGAGCGCCTCTGCCGGCGTTGCCGGATCGTCGGCGCCGAAATGTAGCATCACCGGGCATTTGACGTTGCCGGCGATGCCGAGCTTTTCGATCCCGACACCGTAATAACCGACCGCGCCGTCGAGGCCGGGCCGGGTCGCCGCCGCCACGGAGAGCTTGCCGCCGAGGCAATAACCGACCGTGAAGACGCGCCTTGTGCCGTGTGCGCGCAAATAGTCCGCGCAGGCGAGCGTGTCGTCGATCGCGGCCTCCAGATCGAATGCGGCCAGCATGGCGCGCGCGCGGTCGAGGTCGGCGCCGTCGTAGCCGAGCTGCAGGCCCGGCGCGCTGCGCCAGAACAGGTCGGGCACGATAACGACGAAACCCGCGTCGGCCCACTGGTCGGCGAGCTCGCGGATATGCAGGTTGGTGCCGAAAATCTCCTGCAGGAGCACGATGCCGGCGCTTGCCTCGCCCTCGGGCCGGCTGAGGTAGCATCCGAAGCTGCCGTGTGGCGCGTCGAGTGCGATGTCGGTGCCGCGCGGCGGTTTCATCGTGGCGGTCTCCTCTTTTCGCTCGTCCGGCGCCCGCGTGGCGCTGCTCAGTCGGTCTCCGTCTTACGCGGCGTCAGGCCTTCAAGATAGGCCGCCACCTCGTCGACCGGGATGACGTCGGCATATTTGCAGTTGAGATCGAACAGGCTCATCGCGTGACTTGCCTCGAACCGGTCGAAGGCGGTTTCTTCCGGGATGATCGTCTTGAAGTTGAACGAATAGGCGTCGACGGCGGTCGCGCGCAGGCAGCCCGAGGAGGTGCAGCCGGTCAAGATCAGCGTGTCGACGTCGAGAAAATTCAGATGGCTCATGAACATCGTGCCGAAAAAGGCCGAGGGCTTGCGCTTGCCGATCAAAATATCCTGCGGACGCGGCGCCAGCGGCGCCACCGTCTGGGTGGCGTGCGTGCCTTCCGTCGAGGTCTTTTCCGTGCCGCGATGGTTCTTGCCGACCTGGACGCCGCTGTCGACCATGTCCGGGCGGCGCTCCGACTGCGTATAGAAGATCGGGATGTTCTTGGCGCGCGCCAGATGCATCAGCCGCTCCGTATGCGGCACGGTTTTCCAGCCGGCCTCGCCGCAATGGGTGCGGTATTTCTTCACGCCGTCGGCGTGGCTTTCGCCCGGTGCGTCGCCGCAGAAATTATACTGCACGTCGATGATGAACAGCGCCGGCCGCTTGCCGAAGCCGCCGCGCTTGCCGTAGCCGGCGAGCTGGTAGATTGCCTTGTCGTGCTCGGTCAGAAACCGATCCCAGATACGTTCTGCCATGGTGGGTCCTCTCAGGGCTCGCGGTGGAGGTAGCGCCCGGCCGCGCCCTGCGCGCCGGCAAGAACGCCGTCCTCCACGAGAAGGTCGCCGCGCCGGATGGTGTGGGTCACCCGGCCGCGAAAGCGCATGCCCTCATAGGGCGAATAGTCGGAATGGGACGGATAGTCGGCCGCGCGCACCGTAACGGCCGCGTCGGGGTCGACGATGGCGAAGTCCGCGTCATAACCCGGTGCGATCATCCCCTTGCCGGGCAGCGAATAAAGCGTAGCCACATTGCGCGAAACCGCCGCCGCCAGGTGCTCGATCGCAATGCCGCGTTTGTGGTGGCCTTCCTCGATCAGCACCGGCAGGATCTGCGCCAGACCGGGAAAGCCAGCGCTCGCCGACCAGATGTCGGGCCCCTTTGTGGCGCGCTTGCGCGGAACGTGGTCGGAACCGATGGTCGCGATCTCGCCGGTGCGCACGCCTTCCCACAAGCCGTCGACGTCGGCCTGCGGGCGCAGCGGCGGATTGACCTTGCCGATGGGGCCAAGCGGGCTGTCGCGCGTCAGCGACAGATAGTGGATGCAGGTCTCGACATGGATCGGCGGCCGCCCAGGACGGCGCAACCGGCGCACGATCTCCAGGCTCTCGGCCGACGACATGTGGACGATGTTGACCGGGCAGCCGGCCTTCTCGCCGAAAAAGGCGACGCGAAAGACGTTTTCGGCCTCCAGGAATCCCGGCGACTGCTCGTCCCATGCCGCCAGGTCGTCGCGTCCGGCCGCCTTCAGCGGTTCGCGGAACAACGGGATCACCTCGGTGTTCTCGCAATGGACGCCGACGACGCCGCCTTTGATGCGTGCGCCCGCCTGCAGCGCCGAATAAAGCAGCGCGTCGTCGACCTCGGTGAACCCCTTGGCCGCTCCCGTGGCACCCTTGTACATCAGATAGACTTTGACCGAGGTGACGCCGAAGCGCTTGGCGAGTGCCGGCAGCTCGGCCACGTGGCGGCGCGAGGTGACGCCGAAATGCAGCCCGAAATCGATCGCCGAGCGCGCCTCGGCGGCAGCCCGCCACGGCCCGGTCGAACTGCCCAGATCGTCGTGCCTCCAGAAGCTCAGCAGCCCCGTGACCCCGCCGAGCGCGGCCGTTCGGCTTTCGCTGGCCCAGTCGTTTTCCTTGTCGCCGAAGCCGATATGGGTGTGCGGATCGATGACGCCGGGCAGGATCCAGCGACCTTTGCAATCGATCACCCGCCGGCCTTGGGCCTTTTCCGCGGCGTCGAGGATGGCGCAGATCCGCCCGTCGCGTACGCCGATGCTGCCGGTGCGGACGCCTTCGCCCGGAAAGACGATCTCACCGCCCTTCAAAACCAGGTCGAATGTCAAGATACGGCCTCTTTCTGCATCGACAAGATCCGCTCCCCGGCATCGTTCCACACCTCCTGGCGCACGATCTTTCCGTCGCGGATTTCGAAACGGTCGATGAAGCGGATGTCCTTGAAGGCGCTTCCGTCGAGCCATTCGCCGTAGAGTGTGCCGGTTACCAGTGCCTGGATGGAGCCGTCCTGTTCCCAGGCGCAGCTTTCGCCGATCGTTTTGCGCACCACGCGATAACGGCTGCCCGAATTGGCGACGATCTCGTCGATCGAGCCGAACCGGCGGTCGCCCGGAAACACCAACTGCGCGCCGTTTTGGGCGACGAGGCCGCGCGCGGTGTCGAGATCGCGTTCTTCCATCGCGGCAAGATAGGCAAGGGCGAGCCTGCGGCCGTCTTCAGGTGTCATCATGTCCTCCTTGGTCCGACGCGATGCGTCGCGATTCCAGTCGTGCCAGCAGTGAGGCGAACAGACCGCCATTTTGCAACAGCGTGCGCTCGTGGCTGCTCGCCACGTCCACCCGGGCCGAAAACCTTTTTTCGCCGCCGGCCGTCCGGGCCGTCACGGTGACCGGGCGATCCGTCTCGACCGCGGCCCGCAGACCGTCGAAATCGTAGGCTTCGAAACCCGACAGGCCGAGCGAGGACGCGCTTTCGCCGTCGGCGAAGGTCATGGGCAGGATGCCCATGCCGATCAGGTTGGCGCGGTGGATACGTTCGAAACTTTCCGCCAAGACCGCCCGCACCCCGAGCAGTTTCGGCCCCTTTGCCGCCCAGTCGCGGCTCGATCCCATGCCGTAATCGGCCCCGGCGAGCACGATCAGCGGCACGTTCTGCCGGCGCCAGCTTTCGGCCGCCTCGAAAATGGTCACCGGCTCGGCGTCCGGCGCCGTGCGTGTCATTCCGCCCTCGCGACCGGGCGCGAGCAGGTTTTTCATGCGTTGGTTGGCGAAGGTGATGCGGGCCATGAAGTCGTGATTGCCGCGCCGTTGGGTGACGGCGTTGAAATTCTCCGGCTCGACCCCGGCGGCGATCAGGAAGCGTCCGGCCGGGCTGTCGGCCAGGATCTCGCCGCTCGGCGTGATGTGGTCGGTGGTCAGAGAATCGCCGGCCCGCACCAGAACGCGCGCGCCTTCGATCCGCTCCGGCAGGGGCTCGTGCGGCCCGTCGAAGAAGGGCGGGCGCCGGATATAGGTCGAGGCCGGGTCCCAGGCGAAGCGCGGCCCGCTTGCCGTATCGAGTTCGTGCCAAAGCGCGGCCCCGTCGAACAGCGTGGCGTAGCTGTCGCGGAACCGGTCCGGCTGCTGGCTGGTCGCGACCAGACGCGCAAGTTCCTCGCCGTCGGGCCAGATGTCGCGCAGATAGACCGGCGCGCCGTCCTTGCCGGTGCCGAGCGGCTCTGTCTCGAAATCGACGTCGACGCGGCCGGCGAGCGCAAAGGCCACAACCAGCGGCGGCGAGGCGAGATAGCTCGCCCGGCAGGTCTTGTGGATCCGGCCCTCGAAATTGCGATTGCCCGACAGCACCGCCGCCGCCACCAGGTCGTTGCCCAGCACCGCCTCGGCGATGTCGGCGCGGATCGGTCCGGATTTGCCCGAACAGGTCGTGCAGCCATAGCCGACAATGTGGAAGCCCAGCGTTTCGAGCGGCTCCATCAGCCCGGCTTCGGCGAGATAGTCGCGCACCAGCCGCGAGCCGGGCGCGAGCGAGGTCTTGACCCAGTCGGGCACCTGCAGGCCGTGTGCGACCGCGTTGCGGGCCAGAAGCCCGGCGCCGATCATCACCGAGGGGTTGGAGGTGTTGGTGCACGAGGTGATCGCGGCGATGGTGATCGTGCCGTGGCGCAGCGGCGCGTTGAGCCCGTCGATCGTGACAGCGTCGTCGAGCCGGTCCGGCGCGAGGCCGAACCCGCCCGCGTCGACCGGCTTGGCGAGGACGTCGCGGAAGGCGGATTTGACTTCGGTCAGCGGCACCCGGTCCTGCGGCCGTTTCGGTCCCGCCACGCTCGGCGCGATCTGGCCGAGATCGATCCTAACGGTCTCGCTGAAGTCGATCGCCTGGTCGTGATCCTCCACGAACAGCCCGGATGCGCGCGCATAGGCTTCGACGCGCCGGACATGGTCGGGCTCGCGGCCGGAACGCGCGAGATAGTCGATCGTCATGGCGTCGATCGGGAAGAAGCCGACGGTCGCGCCGTATTCGGGCGCCATGTTGGCCAGGGTGGCGCGCTCGGGCACGGTCAGCGTGGCGACGCCGGGGCCGAAGAACTCCACGAACGCACCGACCACGCCGACCTTGCGCAGCCGTTCGGTGACGGTCAAGACCAGGTCGGTCGTTGTCGCTCCCGCTGGCAGGCGCCCCGTCAGCCTGACGCCGACGACACGCGGAATGCGCACCACATAGGCCTGGCCGAGCGCTGCCGCCTCGCCGTCGATGCCGCCCACGCCCCAGGCGAGCAGGCCGAGCCCGTTGACCATCGGCGTGTGGCTGTCGCAACCGAGCACGAATTCCGGCCCGGTGATGCGGCCGACGCCGGGCACGTCCTGTTCCTCCACCACGCGGGCGAGTTTTTCCAGGTGCACCTGATGGATGATGCCGGCGCCGGGCGGCACGACGCGCAGGCGCTGGAAGGCCTGCTGCGCCCATTTGAAGAACGCGTAGCGTTCGCGATTGCGCTGATATTCCCGTTCGATGTTGCGGGCCTCGGCGTCGGGCCGGCCGGCCACGTCGACGATCAGCGAATGGTCGACCACCAGCGTGACGGGAACCAGCGGCTCGATGGCGGCGGGGTCGCCGCCGGTCTCGGCAACCGCATCGCGCGCCGCGGCCAAATCCATCAGGACAGGCAGTCCGCTGGAATCGGGCAGGATCACGCGCGACACGCTCAGCGGGACGGTCAGTTCGGCCGCGTCCGGCGCCCAGGCCGCAAGCGCGTCCAGCGCGGCCGCGACATCCGCGCCCCCCAGCGCCTGGCGCGCGACGTTTTCCAGAACTATTCTCAGGCTTGCCGGCAGGCGTCGTATCCGTTTTCCGGCCAACGCGTCGAGCGCCACGCATTGCGCGGCCTCGCCGTTCGGGCCTTGATAGCTTGCAAGTGGTATCTGGGGCGCTGTCACGATCCGACCTTCCTCGATCAAGAAATATGGGGCGGTCGAAAAAGTGTCAACACTTTTGCCGGAAACCTCTTGAAGAATTCCTGAAGCTTGGCTATCCCTTGGGTCAGGCTCGATTTTGAACCAAAAGTGTCGACAGGAGGAAGCGTCTTGCCGGAGCGCGAACAGTCTACCCTGGTCGATCGGGTCACAAGCAAGATTTTCGAAATGCTGCTGTCGGGCGAGATACCGCTCGGTGGGCCGGTCAACGAGGCTGCGCTGGCCGAGCTCTTGTCGGTCAGCCGTGGGCCTGTGCGTGAGGCGGTCAAGCAGCTCCAGGGCCGTGGCCTGGTCGTCAAGGAGCCGTATCTCAAGGCGCGCGCGGTCGCATTGACCGTACCCGACATGGTGGAGATTTTTCAGCTTCGCGAGGCGGTCGAGGGCATGTCCGTGCGGCTTGCCACCCAACGCATGAGCGATGCCGAACTCGACGATCTGCTCGCCGCGTTCTCCGACGCCAAGCAAAGGGGCGACGGTGTTGCGCTCGACGTGCATGTGCGCATCGCCGAGGGCAGCGGCAACGCCCGCGTCCGCGCGCTGTTGTGCGACGAGCTTTATTATCTGCTGCGTCTCTACCGCGCCCGCTCGGGCAAGGCGCCGGGCCGGCGCGAGGACGCCTTTGCCGAGCACTGGCAGATATTGCGGGCGATGAAGGCGCGCGACGCCGATCTCGCCGAATCGCTGATGCGTACCCATATCGGCCGCGCCACGCAGTCGCTCCAGGCGCTGCTCGAAACCGAAGCGCCGCCGCTTGGCGGCACCGAAGAGAGGAAAACCGGATGAGCTCTGAGCCAAAGCAGCAGGCAACCCGCGCGCGCCGGATGCGCGACCTGATCGCGGCGGACGAGATCATCGTGTCGCCCGGCGTGTTCGACGGCTACAGCGTACGCGTGGTCGAGAAGATGGGTTTCAAGACCGCCTGCACCACCGGCGCCGGCCTGTCGAATTCACGGCTCGGCGTGCCCGATGTCGGCATCATGGGGCTGACCGACAATGTCGAGGCCTGCCGGATGATGGCGCGCAGCGTCTCCATTCCCGTCATGGCCGACGCCGACACTGGTTACGGCAATCCGGTCACCGTCTACCACACCGTCCAGCGCTTCGAGGAGGCCGGTGTTGCCGGCGTCAATATCGAGGACCAGGTCAGCCCGAAACGCTGCGGCCACATGACCGGCAAGGACGTGATCGACATGCGCGAGATGGCGCGCAAGATCGAGGCGGCCTGCGATGCGCGCAGGGACGACGATTTCGTGGTTCTGGCCAGGACCGACGCGATCGCCGTCGAGGGCATCGATGGCGCGATCCGTCGCGCCAGGCTCTATGCCAAGGCGGGCGCGGACATGGTCTTTGCCGACGCCATCGCCGGCGAGGAGCAGATCAAGCGCCTCGTCGAGGCCGTGCCGATCCCGGTCTCCGTCAATATGGGGTTCGGCATTCGCAACCGCCCGACGACGCCGTTGATCCCGATCCGCCGACTGGCCGAACTCGGCGTCAAGCGCGTGACCCTGCCGCGCATGCTGCCGGCGGCGGCGCTGATGGCGATGGAGAACGCGCTCGCCATCTTGAAGGATTCGATCCCCACCGGCGAGGTGGTCGACCGTCCCGACCTGCTGGTCGGCATCGACGACATCTGGGACCTGATGGAGCAGCCGCGCATCAAACAGATGGAAAACTACTATAATGACCTGAGCGGCGTGGTGGTGCCGGAGGAGCGCGCCGCCTCCTGAGCGGCCTCTGCCGGGCTCGCATTGCAGCCGGTCCGGGTGATGACCAACTTGGTTTTGCGAATGGCGCCCCTTGGGGGCGCCATTGTCGTTTCGGGCGTGCCGAACGCGCGCATGTCGCCCGGTTTACCGAACTCGATGGTATCCGGTCGTGCTTGGCCTGCCTTTTTCCGGACGATATCCGGCGCCGGCTCTATTCGGCGCCGGCGCCTTCCCGGGTTTTCTTGGCGGCAGCGGTTTTGGCGAAGCGTGCCTTCAGTGAGGGTACCAGGGTCGCCACAAACAGGATTAGGGCGGCCGCGAGGAAGGCCGCACTGATCGGCCGGTCGATGAACGTGGTCAGGTCGCCGCGCGAGAACAGCAGCGCGCGTCGGAAATGCTGCTCGATCATCGGCCCCAGGATGAACCCCATCAAGAGCGGCGCGGTCGGGTATTGAAAGGCGTTCATCAGATAGCCGATCAGCCCGAAAACGATCACCATCAGCACGTCGAACGGGTTGTTGTTGACGCTGTAGACGCCCACGCAGATGAAGAAGGTGACGGCCGGGAACAGGATGCGCTTGGGGATCGTCAGGATGCGCACCCACACCCCGATCAGCGGGATGTTGAGCACCAGAAGCATCACGTTGCCAACCCAGAAGCTGATCACCAGGCCCCAGAACAGGTCGGCGTGCTCGGTGAAGAATTCCGGCCGCGGCTGAATGCCGTGGATCATCATTGCGCCAAGCAGAACCGCCATCGCCGCGTCGCCCGGGATGCCCAGCGCCAGCGTGGGAATGAACGCGGCCTGGGTCGAGGCGTTGTTGGCGGCCTCGGGCGCGGAGATGCCCTCGATCGCGCCGCGACCGAACCGGCTCGGGTCTCGCGCCACCCGCTTTTCCAGCGCGTAAGCCAGGAAGGCCGCAAGCGTCGGGCCGGCGCCCGGCAGCGTGCCGATGAAGGAGCCGATGCCGGCGCCGCGGATGGTCGGCTTCCAGCATTGGCTGAGATCCTTGCGTGTCGGCACCAGGTCGCGCATGCGAACCTTCTGCAATTGCGAGGCGTCACGCTCCGGCGTTCCCGCGTTTTTGAGGATCTCGGCCACGCCGAACAGCCCCATCGCCATCGCCACGAGATTGAGCCCGTCCTGCAGTTCCAGGATGCCGAACGTGTAGCGAAGCTGCCCGGACGTGGTATCCATGCCCACCATGGCCAGCATCAGGCCGGCCACCACCGAGACAACGCCCTTGACGGGATTGCCGAGCGACATCGTCGCCGCCGCGATCAGGCCCAGCAGCATGATGGAGAAATATTCGGCCGAGGAGAATTTGAGCGCCATGGCGCCGAGCGCCGGTGCGAAGCTCATCAAGAGCACGATCGCGAAGCAGCCGCCGAAGAAAGAGGTCAGCGTGGTGATGAACAGCGCCACGCCCGCGCGTCCCTGCTTGGCCATCGGATACCCGTCGATCGCCGTCACCGCCGTCGTCGAGGTGCCGGGCAGGTTGAGCAGGATCGAGGCCGTCGAGCCGCCATATTGCGCGCCGTAGAAAATGCCTGCCAGCATGATCAGGGCGGCCATCGGTTCGAGGTGGTAGGTGACCGGCAGCAGCATCGCCACCGCCGCGAGCGGCCCGATGCCGGGCAGCACGCCGATAAACATGCCGACGGTCACGCCGAGGAAGCAAAACAGCAGCGCCTCGGCGGTTATCGCCGTTTCGATGCCGAGCGCCAGTCCGGAAATCAGGTCCATGGTTCAGCCTCCCAGCGCCGACATCGGGATCTTGAGGCCGACGATGAAGATCAGCCAGCCGAAGGCGCACAGCCCCGCCGTGAGCAGAAGGGCGGAGCGCCAGGTCGTTTCCCGCTCGACCAGCGCGCACGAAAGAACCAGGATCGCGGTGGCCGGCAGGAAGCCGATCCGGTCGATCAGCAGCGCCCAGGCCAGAATGCCCCCCAGGATCATGACGAAAGGCCTGAGCCGCAACTCCACCGCGGTCTTTTCGGCTCTGCGGCTTTGCCAGGCCAGCACCGCGCCGAGCCCGATCAGCAGGACGCCCAGCGCCACGGGGAAGAAGCCGGCGCCCATGCGCACGACGGTGCCCATCGGGTAGCCGATGGCGATGATCAGGTAGCCGGCGCCGAGCCCGACGACGACCAGGGCGGCCAGCAGTTCGTTGCGGTTGAAATCAGACATGCGGCCGGTCTCCAGTGGGCGCGGCGGGGGCGGTCAGGCCGGCAAGCGACAGGCCGCCGCAATGATAAAGGGTTTGTCCGGTGATCGCGCCCGCCTCATGCGACAGAAGAAAGCAGATCGTGGCCGCGATTTCATCGGGCTTGATCAATCTCCCGAGCGGAGGCAGGGCGATCGGCGCTGCGGCGCGCGCACGGTCGGTGAGCTGCGGCGTGTCGGTCGGGCCCGGCGCCACCGCATTGACGGTGATGCCGCGGGTCAGGCAATCGAGCGCCAGCGCGCGCACCAGCCCCTCGCTTCCCGCCTTGGAAGCAGAATAGAGCCCGCGGCCGCCGCGCCCCTGAGACGCGCGGCTCGACACCAGCACGATCCGACCGCGCCGGTCGGGCATGCCGGGCAGCAGCGTTTCGGCCAGGCGTTGCGGGGCGGCCACGTGGAGCCGCCACAGTCGTGCGCCCATATCTTCGCGCGTATCCGGGTCGTCGTCCGCTCTGAGTATGCCGGCCGCGTGCACCAGCCCTCCATAAGGTCGATCGACGAGCCCGCGCAGCGCCGCCTCGATGCCGGCCGCCGTGGCAAGGTCGGCCCGCAGCGCGTGGTATCGGGGATGCGAAAGGCCCCTGTCTGCGGGCGCGATATCTATGCCGTCGACGAACCGGCCTTGCTCGAGCAGTCGTAGCGCGACCGCGCGACCGATCCCCGAGGCCGCGCCGGTGACGAGAATGCGGTCGTTTCGCGAGGTCCTTGACGTGTCACTGTCGGGCATGATCGCCACATTTTCCAGGTGGTTGCCGTGTTCGCTCGCCCGCGGCGGCGACAAATTTGCGCGCCGCACTTGTACTGTCAACAGTCCTGCCGATCAATGGAATCCCGACCTGAACCCTTTTTCAATGTTGTGTTTTAATTTATCTATTTGTTTATGATATGTTTTTTTATGAGAAAGCCATGTCATGAAATGGATTTTTGGACAGATCAAAATTTCGATCCAGGTCATTAGAGCCGGCAAAACTGTTGACATAACCAGGGTCACGCTCGATAGTGTCGACACTTTTGTGGTGGGACGCCGAGGCTTAAGGCGCGAAACGGCCGTCGTGACGACCGGGGCGCGATGGACCGGCAACGGCCGGCGCCTGCCGGGTTTGCGAAGGGAGAGCAATGGCGACCGACGTCGACGCCAGTGTGGATGTGTTGGTGATCGGTGCCGGGGGGTGCGGGCTCATGGCCGCGCTCGCGGCCGAACGTCTCGGCGCCAGCGTCGCCATCGTGGAAAAGGCGCCCACCTGCCAGGGCAATACCGCGCTGTCGAGCGGCTCCATCCCGGCTGCCGGGACCAGGCTTCAGCTTGCGGCCGGCGTGGAGGACACGGCGGAAACCTTCGTCCGGGACCTGATGGCGGTCGCCGGACAGCATGATGCCGCCCATCTGGTCGCCACCCTCGCTTCGACCTCCGCCGACCTGATCGATTTCCTCATCGACGAGGCGGGCCTCGAACTGGAACTCGTCACCGGATACAAACATGTCGGGCACAGCACCCATCGCCTGCACGCGCCGCCGTCGCGCCGCGGCGCCGATCTGATCGCCGGCCTTGAACGCGCGGTCGCGCGGCGCGGCATTCCGCTGGCCTTCTCGCAGCCGGCGACGGCGTTGATCGGCGACGGGGCGCGGATCAGGGGTGCCGTCGTCGGCCAGGCCGATGCGCCGTCGCGTATCGGGGCCGGGGCCGTCATTCTCGCCTGTAACGGGTTTGCCGCCCACACCGATCTTCTCGCCCGCCACTGTCCCGCGGCGACCGGCGCCGTTTATGCCGGCTCGCCGCACAGCACCGGCGAGGCGCTCGAATGGGGGCGCGCGCTCGCTGCCGGGACCGGCAATCTCGGCGCCTATCAGGGCCACGCCGCCATCAGCGTCGACACCGGCGCCTTGATGACCTGGACGCTGGTCGAGCGCGGCGCGATCATCGTCGACGGCCGCGGCCGCCGGTTCGGCGACGAAACCCTCGGCTACTCGGCCTTCGCCGATCTCGAGCTCGCCGGCACCGGCCCGTTTTTCCTGGTCTACGATGCCGGTATCGCCGAGGACGTGGCGGCCGGCCAGCCCGACTTTGCCGAAGCCTGCGCCATGGGGGTTGCCCGGCAAGCCGGTTCGCCAGGCGAGATCGAGACCGCGGCGGGACTGCCCGCCGGCGCGCTGGCGAAAACGCTCGCAGCCGCGCGTGCGGCCGCGCGCGGCGAGGTGGCCGACGCGTTCGGGCGCTTGGCGTGGGGTTTGGGGCCGCTGGGTGCGGCCCTGCGCTACAGCGCGATCCAGCCGGCCTGTTTCCACACCCAGGGCGGCCTGATGGTCAACGGCCAGGCCGAAGTGGTCCGCAGCGACGGAACCGCCATCCCCGGCCTTTATGCCGGCGGCGGCGCCGCGGTCGGGATCAGCGGGCGCCGGGGCGGTGCCGGCTACATGTCGGGCAACGGCCTCCTGTCGGCGCTCGGCCTCGGTTTCATCGCCGGGCGCGCGGCCGCCGCCCGCCTGGTGTCGGTGTCCGGCCTGCCGGGCCTGGCCGGCCGCGATGATGTCTCCAACCAACCCATTCACAACGGAGGATGATATGAAGACGATATTCAAGACGCTATTGGCCGGGGCCGCACTTGCCCTCGGCCTGGGCGCGGCGAGCGCCCAGAATTTTCCCGAGCGCGCCGTGACCATCGTCGTGCCCTATTCGCCTGGCTCGACCGACACCATGGCCCGCACCTTGGCCGAGGACATGTCGCAAGCGCTCGGCCAGCCGGTGGTGGTTGAGACCCGGCCCGGCGCCGGCGGCACGGTTGGCGCCTCGGAGGTGGTCAAGGCCGATCCCGACGGCTACACGCTGTTGATGGCGGTGAGCTCGGTCCAGACGGTGGCGCCGCACCAGCGCGAACTGCCCTATGGGTTCGACGATCTGAAGCCGGTGGCCCGCGTCGCCGTCGGTCCCAATGTGATCGCCGCGCGTTCCGGCGCGCCGTTCAAGACGATCGAGGAGTTCATCGCCTATGCGCGCGATAATCCCGGCAAGGTCAGCTACGGCAGCGCCGGCACCGGCGGCGCCACCCATATCGCGGCCGAGGCGATCGCCCGGGCTGCCGACATCAAGCTGTTTCACATTCCCTTCGGCGGCGTGACGCCGGCGATCGCCGCCACCATCGCCGGCGACGTCGACGTGGTGCTCGGTTTCGCCTCGGCGATCCTGCCGCGCGGTGAATCGGGCCAGCTCGTGCCGCTGGCCCAGCTCTCCGAAAAGCGCGCCTCGCTGGCGCCGGACCTGCCGACCCTGATGGATGCGGGGGTCGATCTGGCCCTGCCGCCGAATATCGGCCTGTGGGCGCCGGCCGAAACGCCCGACGACGTCGTTGCCGCGCTGGCGGACGCCGTCGAGAAGGCGGCTGGAGGCGAGACCTTCCAGAACTTCGCCAAGAACGCACTGGTCGAGATCGACTATGCCGGCCCGGCCGATTTCGGTGCCGTTTTGAAAAAGGAAGACGCCTTCTTCGCCGAATTGCTGCCGACGATCGACTTTTCGCAGCAGTAATTCCGGCATAAGGGCTGACGTTTCGGGCGGGGCCTCCTTCGGGAGGCCCCGTTTTCGTTCAGGCACCTGTCCGGCCCAGTGCGCCGGATACCGGCACGCACGGTCACGCGCCGTGCCGCTCCAGGCCGTCCAGTATCAGGTCGAGGCCGACCGCGAATTCGTCGCCATAGGCGTAGCCCGGCTGCAAGACGTGGTCGCGGGTCATTTCGGCGAGGTGCGGATAGGTGTCGGCCGGCAAATGCTGCAGCATGGTCTCGGCCAGTGCCGCCAGGTCGTCGGGCGTATCGAAGGGCAGGTTCAATTCCTGCAGCACGAAGCCGTAAATATAGCTGTCGAGTACGGAATAGGCATGCGCGGTCCGGGCGACCGAAAACCCGTTCGCGCGCAGGCAGCCGATCACCGCGTCGTGGTGGCGCAAGGTCGCCGGGCCCGGATTGCGGCGCGAATCCAGCAGACCAAGCGCCCAGGGGTGGCTGCGTAGCATGGTCCTGGCCGCGATCGCCCGCGTCCGCATGGCGGCCTTCCAGTTCTCGTCCGCGCGCGGCAGGCTGATCTCGCCGAAAGCGAAATCGACCATGGCGTCCATGATCGCGTCCTTGTTGGCGACATGGTGGTAGAGCGACATCGCCTCGACCCCCAGCCGGTCGGCCAGTTTGCGCATCGACAGCGCCGCGATGCCGTGCGCGTCGGCCAGCGCGACCGCTTCCCGCACCACCCGCTCGCGCGTCAGCCGCCCCTTTTTTCGATCGGTTTTCGCGCTCGGTGCAGCCATCGCCAAAATCCCGTTCTTGACAACCTTACACCGTATATATACTTACAGCGTAAGGAAATGAGGAAGCCGGTCGCGCAAGGCTCCGTCGGGCGGTTGTGAACAACAAAGGAAGACGGGACGTGACGGCAGGAACGACAGGGACAGCAAACGCGCAACCCGGCGCGGTGTCGCGGAAAAAGATGTGCATCGTCGGCGCGTCGGGCAAGCTCGGGCGCTATATGGTCCAGCACGCGCTTGAGCGCGGATACGAGGTGGTCGGCGTCTGCCGGCCGCAAAGCGTGGACAAGCTCGAAGCCTTCAGGGACCGCATCACCATCGTGCCCGGCCGCACCGACGACCGCGATGTCGTCCGGCGCGCGGTCGCCGGCTGCGATGCCGTCCTCGTCGTGCTCGTGCCCTGGGGCGTGCGCAATTATTCCAGCGGCACCGCCCAGGCCGTGCTCGACTTCGCCGCGCCCGATGCGCGGCTGGTCTTTTCCTGCGGCTGGCACATCAGCCGCGACGGTCGCGACGTTTATACCTGGCAATTCCGGGCATTGATAAAGCTGGTCGGCTGGCTGGCCAGGCGCGCTCGCCTTGTCGATATCGACGATCAGGTCGAGGCGTGCCGGCGCATCTTCGCCAGCGACCGGCTTTGGACCGTGGTGCGCGGCAGCGATCTGGAGGAAGGCGAAAGCCAGGGCCTGCCGGTATGGAGCCGGCACGTCGGCGACCCGGTCCTGGCCAGCAACCGCACGCGCCGCGTCGACTTCGCCTTGTTCATGGTCGCCGCGATCGACGACGACGCCCTGGTGCGCGAGGCGCCGGCGATCGTCGGGTGCCGTACGCCGTCGGCGCGCGCCCACGCGGCCGAACAAGGACCGCTGCCGCCCGCTGGCGCGGCGGTGCCGGCGCAGCCGCAATGACGCTCAGGCCGCCGAGGCCTTCGCTTTTTCCGGAAACAACGCCTTCAGCCCCGCTGCCGAGGCCTCGGCGACGCCGCGCTCGGTGATCAACCCGCTCACCAGCCGGGCCGGCGTGACGTCGAAGGCCGGATTGGCCGCCGCCGTGGCATCCGGCGATATTCGCACCTGGCACAGCGTGCCGTCGGGCGCGCGGCCCCACACCATCGACACTTCGTCTCCGTTGCGCTCCTCGATCGGAACCTCGCGCAGCCCGTCGGCAATCGTCCAGTCGATGGTCGGCGAGGGCAGGGCGACGTAGAACGGCACGTGATTGTCATGGGCGGCGAGCGCCTTCAGATAGGTACCGATCTTGTTGCACACGTCGCCGCTGGCGGTGGTGCGGTCGGTGCCGACGATCACCATGTCGATCGCGCCGCGTTGCATCAGGTGCCCGCCGGCATTGTCGACGATCAGCGTGTGCGGCACGCCGTGGCCGGCCATTTCCCAGGCGGTGAGCTGGGCGCCCTGATTGCGTGGCCGCGTTTCGTCGACATAGACGTGGACGGCGATGCCTTCCTCCATGGCCAGATAGATCGGCGCGGTCGCGGTGCCGTAATCGACGGTCGCCAGCCAGCCGGCATTGCAATGGGTCAGGATGTTGACCGGCTCGCCGGGCGTCTTGCGCGCCGCGATCGCGCGGATGATGGCGAGCCCGTTGCGACCGATGCCGCGATTGAGCTCGACATCCTCGTCGGCGAGTTCGCCGGCGCGCCGGTAGGCGGCCGCCGCGCGCTCGGTTTCGGGCAGGGGCCGCAGCAGCGCGCGCATCCCGTCGAGCGCCCATTTCAAGTTGATCGCCGTTGGCCGGGTGGCGTGGAGCCTGTCCCAGACCGCGTCGAGCGCGGCGTCGGACGGGTCGTTGCGCATCTCAAGCGCCACGCCGTAGGCGGCGGTAACGCCGATCAGCGGCGCGCCGCGCACCCACATGTCGCGGATGGCGGTGGCCGCTTCCTCGGCCGATTTCAGCGTCTCGACGCGGAATTCGTGCGGCAGCCAGCGCTGGTCGATAATGTCGACCGAACGGCCGTCCTCGTTCAGCCAGATGGTACGGAAGTGGCGTTCGCCGACATTCACGAAACTTCTCCTTGGTCCAGCATTTCGGCCAGGGCGCCGATCTCGGCCAGCGACTGGATAGCGCGCCGGTTGACGGCCAGATGACGGCCGAATTTCAGCGCCCGCGCCTCGCAGGCGGCCCTCATATCGAGGTCCTCGATCTCCTCGAACTCGGCATTGTGCGCCAGGCCGAGAATGCGGCGGTGGATCTCGATACCGCCGAAGCCGAGCATGTCGGTCCACACATCGTGCATGAAATGATGCAGTGCCTGCTGGGCGCCGAGCGCGTCGCCCTGATCCTCGAACAGGCTGTGCTGATAAAGCATCCCGGTGCGTTCGGTCCGCCACAAAAGCGTAAATTCGGCGCGAAAGGCCTCCCAGCAGGTCTCGATGGCGGCAAGAAGAAACGCGCGCATCGTGTCGCGGGCGCCGGCGGATTCGTGGCCGCGTTGCGAGAAATAGGCCATCCAGAAATTGGCCAGGAGCATGCCCACGTCGAAACCCATCGGGCCGTAAAAGGCGAATTCGGGGTCGATCACACGCGTGTCGCCCTCGCTCACCATCACCGATCCGGTATGCAGGTCGCCGTGCACCAGCGTTTCCGCGCCGGCGGCGAAGCGGTGCTTCAGCCGTTGCGCTTCCACCTTCAGGTCGCGGTCGGCGCGCAGTTCGGCCACCAGCGGGTCGAGCTGCGGGCTGGTGTGGCGGTTCATCGGCGCGTCGAAATAGGGGTCGGAAAACACCAGGTTTTCGGTGATGTCGCACAGTTCGACATTGTCGGAAAACAGCGCCAGATCGGCCTTGCGCGCGCCGGCCGGCATGCAAAGGTCGGAGCCGCGGAAAAGCGTCCTTGCCATGAACAGGCCGAGGTCGCGGGCCATGCGCGGCGGCTGCCGGCCCTCGATCAGCGCTTTGCGCAGGATGATGTGCGGCGACAGAAACTCCATCACGATCAGCGCCTGCGCCTCGTCGAAATGGAAGATCTCGGGAACCCGCCCCGGCGCGCGTGCGGCTTGCCGCGTCAGCGCGTGATATTCGAAGAAGGAGCGTTTGAGCGGCAGCGGCCAGGAATCGCCGACCAGGCGCACATAGGGCAGGGCCTGCTTGACGACGACGGTGCCGCGCGGTCCCTCCACGATAAAGACCAGGTTGAGATTGCCGTCGCCGACTTCGCGCGCGCGCCATGCCGTCGGGTCCTCGCCGAGCGTATCGCGCATCGCCGCCACGTCGGCGAGCCGTACCGCCAGCGTGTCCACGCTCAACGCCTCGAACGGACGGTCCTGCATTAAGCCAGCCTCCTCGATCCGTGGGGCCAGTCGGCCTTGCGCTGGTGGGGTGCTGCGCACCAAACGCCGAATTCAGCGGCGTCGGCGTCCGGCGGCATCGAAAAGGACGAGTCATTTTCGTGCGTTCGGCGCCGCAAACCTTTGATTTCGCCTCGTCCGGCGCCTTCGATCCCGGCCGTCCGCTGGTCCCGATCCTCCCATCTCGACAACGAGGCTAGGCAGCGTCCTGTCAAATGTCAACCGTATTGACATTTGACGATGTGCTCCGTAGCGTCATCGTCGGGAGGACGTGATGGCCGAAGACGCCGTATTCCGCATTGCGGGCGTGACGAAATCGTTCGGTCCCAACCTGGTGCTCGGCGGTATCGACCTCGCCTTGCGCGCCGGCGAGGTCACCGTGCTGATGGGCGCCAACGGCGCGGGCAAGTCCACCCTGGTCAAGATCCTGAGCGGCGTTTACCGCCGCGACGGCGGCGCGATGACGCTTGCCGGCGTGCCCTACGAGCCCGCCACGCCGGCCGAGGCGATGCGCGCCGGCGTGGTGACGGTGCACCAAAATATCAATGACGGCGTCGTCGCCGCGCTCGACGTGGCCACCAATCTGACGCTGGACCGGCTGAGCGGCGCCGCCGCGCCGCTCTTGTTCAGCCGCCGCAGGGTGCGGCGCGAGGCGCAGGCGATCGCCGAGCGCATGGGCCTGTCGCTCGACCTTTCCGCCGATATTGCCGGGCTGAGCCTGGCCGACCGGCAGATGGTGGCGATCGCGCGCGCCATGTCGCACGAGCCGCAGGTGATGATCCTCGACGAGCCCACCGCCTCGCTGTCGAACAGCGAGGCCGCGCGGCTGTTTGCGCTGATCGACCGCCTGCGCGCCCGCGGCGTGGCAATCCTCTACATCTCCCACCGCATGTCCGACATTCGCCGGGTCGCCGACCGTATCTTGAGCCTGCGCGACGGCGTCATCGTCGGCACGTTCGATCGAAGCCCCCTCGACTATGAAGGCGCGGTCAACGCCATGCTCGGCCAGACTGTCGACACACGAGCCGTCGTCGCGCGGCCGGCGACGGAAACGGTGTTTTCGGCCGAGGGGCTGCGTATCGCGCCGGGCGCGCGACCGTTCTCCTTCTCGCTCGGCGCCGGCGAGGTCGTCGCGATCACCGGCCTGGTCGGCGTCGGCAAGACCGCGCTGGCGGAAACTCTGTTTGCGATCCGCAAACCGCTGGGCGGCGCCATGTATCTGGGCGGGCGTGTCTACGCGCCCGCCAATCCCGGCCGCGCCATCGACGCCGGTGTCTTCCTGGTCGCCAAGGATCGCTCTTCGAGCGGCCTGGTGCCGGATTTCAACATCTACGAAAACATCAGCCTGCCCTTCCTGCAACGCCTGTCGCGGCTCGGCGTGTCCCGCCGGCGGGGCGAGCGCCATGCGGCGCGCGCGCAGATTGCCGAGCTCGGCATCGTGTGCCGCTCCGAGCGCGACGACATCGCGACCCTTTCGGGCGGCAATCAGCAGAAGGTGACGGTCGGGCGCTGGCTCTCCCAGCCCTGCCGGATATTGATCCTCGACGAGCCGTTCCAGGGCGTCGACATCGCCGCGCGGCGCGACATTGCCGCGAAGCTGCGCGCCGGGGCGGATGGCCGCGCCACCCTGCTGTTCCTGACCGAGCTGGACGAGGCGATGGAGACGGCCGACCGTATCCTGGTGATGTCCGAGCACACGCTGATCGGCGAGCACCGCAACCAGGACATCGATCTGGACCGGTTGCTGGCCGAGGTCGCGGGCCGCGACGTGCGCGGCGCGGCATGACGGATCCGGGAGAACGCACGGCGATGGATGCAAGAGCGCCCGAAACCCATCGTGCCGAGGCGGCGCCCGAGCCGCCGCGCCGGCGCGCGAGCGCCCGTGAGATCGCGATCCGCTACGGTTTCATCGCGCTGCTTGTCGGGCTGGTGGTTTTCTTTTCCGCCTTCACCCGCGGTTTCGCCTCGCCGCAGGCGGCCGTCTTCATCCTGCAATCGGTCTCTATCACCGGCATTCTGGCGCTCGGCGTGACCGCGACCCTGGTGGTCGGCGGCTTCGACCTGTCGATCGGCTCGATCGCCACCAGTTCGATGATGGCGGCGGCCTATGTGATGGTGGTGCTGGAACAGGACGCCATGACGGCCGTACTTGCCTGTCTCGCCATCGGCGCCCTGGTCGGCTTCGTCAACGGCCTGATCATCTGCTATATGCGCGTGCCCGATCTGCTCGCCACGCTCGGCATGATGTTCCTTTTGATCGGTCTCCAGCGCATCCCCACCGAAGGCCGTTCGATCGCCGCCGGCATGACCCTGCCCGATGGCTCGACCGCCGGCGGCCAGTTCAGTCAGGCCTTTCTCGCGCTCGGCCGGCACCGCTTCGACCTTGTCATCCCCAACCTGGTGCCGTCCTCGGTCGTGGTGCTGGTCGTGCTGGCGGTGCTGATCTGGTTTTTCCTCGAATACACCCGCTTCGGCCGCATGATGTATGCCGTCGGCTCGAACGCCCGCGCGGCCGAGTTCGCCGGCGCGCCGGTCAAGGCCTACAAGATCTGGGCCTATGTGATCTCCGGCGTCTT
Source organism: Nitratireductor alexandrii (assembly GCF_004000215.1). Taxonomy (GTDB): domain Bacteria; phylum Pseudomonadota; class Alphaproteobacteria; order Rhizobiales; family Rhizobiaceae; genus Mangrovimarina; species Mangrovimarina alexandrii. The sequence continues at coordinate 559,471 of NZ_RBVY01000001.1, forward strand.
CGCCTCGATCGGCGGCATTTTGCTGGCCGCGCGGCTCGGCCGCGGCGATATCGCGTCGGGCAACAATCTCCTGCTCGATTCGGTCGCCGCCGCCCTGATCGGCTTCGCGGTGCTGGGGGCTGCCAAGCCCAACGCTTTCGGCACGGCGATCGGCGCGCTGTTCGTCGGCGTGCTGCTGCAGGGCCTGACGATGATGAACGTGCCTTATTACACCCAGGATTTCATCAAGGGCGCGGTGCTTGTCATTGCGCTGATGTTCACATTCGCGCTGTCGGGCCGGGCGGCTCGCTAGCCGATCAGAAAAATGTCAGTGGAGGAAAGACCATGAAAATGACCCGAAGATCATTCGCCCGGTTTGCCGGTGGCCTCGTCGGCGCGGCCCTGCTCGCGCCGGCGCCGGCCTTCGCCCAGGACAAGCCCGCCCCGTTCGACAATCCCGGCGAGGTGCAGATCGCGCTGGTGCGCTATTTGTCGACCGGCGACTTCTTCCAGGCCTATCTCTCCGGCGTGGAGGCCCAGGCCAAGGCGCTCGGCGTGGAGCTGCGCGTCTTCGACAGCCGCCAGGACGCCGCCCTGCAGGCCGACATGGTCGATCAGGCGATCGCGCTCGGCGTCGACGGCATCGTCATCCAGCACGGCCTGACCGAATCGATGAAGGAGGCCGCCCAGCGCGCCGTCGATGCCGGCATCAAGGTGGTCGCCTTCGACGTCAATGTCGAGAACGAGGCGATCCCGCAGATCGAGCAGTCCGACCGCGACCTGGCGCGGCTGGCTTTGGAGCAGGCGATCAGCGACAATGGCGAGAGCTGGAAGGCGACCTATGTCTACGTGCCCGGCATCGCGCCGCTCGACCGCCGCGACGAGACCTGGGTCCAGTTCAAGGAAAAATATCCCGGCATCGAGGAACTCGCCCAGTTCGGCACGCTCGACAATCCGATCGCCAATTCGGTCGCCAACCAGGCCCGCTCCGTCCTGTCGGCCAATCCCGACGTCCAGGTCGTGTTCGCGCCCTATGACGAATTCGCCAAGGGGGTGAAGATCGCCGTCGACGAGGCCGGCATGGCCGAAAACGTCAAGATCTACTCGGCCGACATCTCCACCGCCGACATCGCCGCCATGCGCGAGCCGGGCAGCGCCTGGGCGGCCACTGCCGCCACCAACCCCGCCGTTGTCGGTCAGGTTTCGGTGCGGGCGCTCGCGATGCTCCTGGCCGGCGAGGATCCCGGCCGCAGCGTCATCGTGCCGCCGACGCTGATCACCCAGAAGCAACTCAACGACGCCGACATCAAGAACATGGAGGAATTGTCGCAAAAACTGCCGCAATTCGCCCATGCCGACGTGGCGGTGCCGGCCTGGATGCCGCTGCCCTGAGGGCGGCGGACGCGCGGCGGAGCAGGGGGCGGCCGGCGCGGCCGCCCTTTACTGCATCAGGGTTTGGCCGCTGCCGGCCCGCCGGTACCCGCCTCGATATGCTCCAGCAGGCGTTCGCCGATCGCCGCACTCGCCACCAGATGGGTGCAGAACCCGCCGGCGAAGGCGGCCAGCAAGGGCGCGACCTTGGCTTCCTCCTGCGCGACCACCAGCCGTTTGGGAATGGCTCGGATCGAGGCGAGGTCGGCCGAGATCACCCGGCGGTTGTAGTCGCAGGAGAGCAGCGCGCCGTCGGCGGCGATCATCTGGCCGGCGATCACGCCGCGCGCGCCGTTGCGCTTGAGCGCGCTCAACTCGTCGAGTGTGAGGGCGCCGCATTTGATGACATGGCTGTCGGCGTCGAGCGAGCCGACGGAAAACAGCGCCAGGTCGCAGGCGTCGATACTGTCGAGCTGTTCGCGGATTACCGGTTCGGCGCGCAGTTCGCGGGCCAGGCGATCCGAACTCAGCACCAGCGGCGCGTAGAAATTGAGCCCCTTGGCATTGACGCGCCGGGCGATCTCCATCGTGCACTGGTCGGGCCGATAGGAATAGGGCGCGCCGAGATTGCCGCAAAGCTGCACCACCGTCACGCCCTCGAAGTCGGCATACGACATGGCGTCGGCCATGGCGTAGACCGTGCGGCCCCAGGCCACGCCGACCCGCTCGCCATTGCCGATCATCTCCAAAAACACGTTCGCGGCCAGTGTGGGCACTTCGCCGGCCGGGTCGGCCGTCAGCCCCTCGCGGCCGACGATCCACACCGCTTCGAGCCCGAACGCGTCCTCGATGCGTCGCGCCGTCACGTCCTGGCGGAACAGATGGGTCGATGTCGAGATGTTGACGATCCCGTTCTCGCGCGCCTTGCGCAGATATAGCGCGACCGAGGCGCGCGAAATCTCGAGCCGGCGGGCGACCTCGTCCTGGCGCAGCCCATGGGTGTAGTAGAGCCAGGCGGCCTTGTGTATGATCTGGTCGGTCGCGCGGACGGCCATGCAAGCTCCTTAATTTCGACAATAGTCATCATGATTGACAATTGTCAATCATGCCCGGTCACGCCGGTCGGTTGTCCTGCGCCGGACGATGGCTGCGCCGGGGAGCGGCTTGACGGCGCCTGCCGGCCCGACAGGATGGTCGGTATTGATTCTCGAAACGACGGAACCGGTTCCTTGGCGATCACGATTTACGGCATCAAGACCTGCGACACGATGAAGAAGGCGCGCGCCTGGCTCGACGGGCGCGGGCTGGAACACCGCTTTCACGATTACCGCGTCGATGGCTTGGAAGCGGCCGCCCTGCGCGGCTGGATCGACCAGCTGGGCTGGCAGGCGCTTTTGAACAAGGCGAGCGCGACCTTTCGCGCCCTTCCCGACGCCGACAAGGCCGACCTTGACCAAGCCGGCGCCGAGGCGTTGATGCGCGCCGAGCCGACCATGATCAAGCGGCCGGTGCTCGATGTCGACGGCAGGCTGGTGGTCGGCTTCAAGCCGGCGATCTACGAGGAGGTTTTCGCTTCCGCGTGAGGCGATGCCGCCGGTCGGCCAGTCCGTCCGGCAGCGTTTTGCCCGTCCTCGCCGTCGCGCGCGATTTCTTCCAGGATCCAGCGCTTGAACGCCCGCACCTTGGGCGCTTCGGTCTGTGTGGCCTCGGTGCACAGCCAATAGCCCAGCCCGCTCGGTGCGCGCGTGTCGAACGGGGCCACCAGCCGTCCGTCCGCGACCGCCTCCCCGGCCAGCAATTGCCAGGCCAGCATCACGCCGTGGCCGCAGATGGCGCCGTCGAGACAAAGCAGCGGATCGCGGAAATGCACGCCCGGCTTCAGCGCGACCGGGGCGACGCCGGCGGCGGCGAACCAGTCGTTCCAGCCGAAAAGGGCCGCCTCGTCGGTGATCTTGGTCGCCTCGGCGAGGTCGGCGATCGTCGTCAGCCGCTTGGCGAGCGCCGGCGCGCAAACGGGGAAAATCTCCTGTGTAAACAGCAATGCGGCGCGGGTGCCGGGCCAGTCGCCGCCGCCCAGCCTGATCGCGACGTCGACATCGGAGTTGGCGAGGTCGGCGAGCCTTGTCGAGGTGTCGATGCGCACCAGAATGTCGGGATGGCGGGCAAACATCCGGCCGAGCCTCGGGATCAGCCATTTCGAGGCGAACACCGGCGCCACCGAGACCAGCAGCGTGCATTGGTCCTGCCGGCGCAGCCATTCGACCGCGCCTGTCAGCTCGGAAAACCCCGCGCCCAGCCGTTCGAAGAAGGCGTCGGCCTGCCCGTTCGGCTCCATCCCGCGGCCGGTGCGCGCAAACAAGGTCTTGCCGAGTTGCTTTTCGGTGCGGTTGACCTGCTGGCTGACGGCGCTTGCCGACACGCCGAGTTCCTGGGCCGCGGCCTGCAGGCTGCCGGTGCGCGCCACCGCCTCGACCGCGCGCAGTCCGCTGAGGTGGATACTGTTCAGCGCTCGCATGAAGTTTTTCTAAATGCTTGTCGTTGTGTTCTTGATCGATTGGTCCCGTGGGACGGCGTATTATCGCGCCCGTTCGATCGAGGATGCAAGTCATGTTGAAGATCAGCTTAATATCCAGCCGGTTCTGGCCTCCCGGCCGTTTCGCCGGCGAAACGCCCGAGCGGGATCGCGAGCGCTGGCGGCGCGATCCGCTCTCGCACCCCTCGCTGCGCTGTCTGTCGCAGCGCGAACTGGGCGATCTGCCCTTTCCCTGGCGGTAGCCGAAATCGCTCCGCGCGGTTGCCGTCGGGCCATCAGCCCGTGGCGTAGAGGTCGTGCAGTTTCACCCAGGCCATCGTGTCGCCCGCCCCGTCTTCCTGGCGGCCGAGCGGCGTCAGGTCGAGCAGCGCGTAGGTCGCGTTGAACGGTTCTATTCCGCGTCCGTAGGTCGAATAGGTGTGATAGACCGTTTCGCCGTCGCGGATGAAGGCGCTCAGGCCGGGCAGTTCCGGCGCCGCGAAGCGTTTCGGCGCGTAATTATAGGTGCCGCCCGCGTCGTCGGGGCGGAACGAGACCCCGAAATCGAAATTGAAGTCCGATCCCTGCGAGGACGCCCAGGGAAACGACCAGCCCATACGCCGGCGAAAGCCGAGCAGGGTGGCAAGCGGTGCGCGTGACACGGCCGTGAAACGTGTGTCGCGCTGCCTGAGATGCGCCGCGCTGCCATGAAAACTGTCGGCCCAGAACGAGCAGCTCTTGCAGCCGACCTCCCAGTCGGGCGCGAACATGAAATGGTAGACCAGCAATTGCGCGCAGCCGTCGAACAGCTCCACCAGGGTTCTGGCACCGTCCTCGGTCTCGAAACGATACTCCTTGTCGATGCGGACCCAGGGCAGGGCGCGCCGTTGCCGGCAAAGCGCATCGCGTTCCCGCGTCAGCGCCTTTTCGCGTTCGAGAAGCGTCTTGCGGGCGGAAAGCCATTCCGCGCGGCTTGCGATCGGGTGGTCCATCGCACTCTCCCCTGGCTTGGTGTCGGGCTCAGCCAAACAACCGTTCCAGGTCGTTGAAGCTCGAGTTCCAGCCCATCCGGTGGTTGTCGCGGTCGTCCGTGGTCGCAAAACGCCGCTGGGTAAGCCGCATCCGCGTTCCCTGCGGCGCGGGGTCGAAGCTTACCTCCACCACCGTCTCGTCTCCGCGCGTACCGTCGTCCCGGGTCCAGGCCCAGGTGAAGACCAGCAGGCGCGGGCGCTCTATCGTCCGGTAGATGCCCGAGACGACCCGGTCGCCGCCGGGCGTGCGCATCGTCGTCGACCAATGGCCGCCCTCCTGCACGTCGAGCGCGACCTGCGGGGTCGTGACCCCTTCGGGGCCCCACCAGGAGACCAGGACCGCCGGATCGACCCAGGCGTCGAACACCGCGTCCGGCGCGGCGGCGATCAGGCGTTCGATCTCGAGCACGCGCGCGTCACTCGTCTTTCGCATCGCGCCGCTCCTCCTGCGCAAGAATCCTTTCCAGCCGGTCGAACGAGCCGTTCCAGAATTCGCGGCTCTTTTCCAGCCAGTCCTCCATCTGTGCGAACCCTTCCGGTCGCGCCCGGAACACCCGGAATTGCCGCTCGACGCGCCGCTCGACGACCCCGGCCTCTTCCAGCACCTTCAAATGGCGCGAGATGGCCGGCTTGGAAATCTCGAACGGCGCGGCGATTTCTCCGGCCGTCAGATCGCCGGTCCGAAGCAATCGCTCCACGATGGCGAGGCGGGTCGGGTCTGCCAGCGCCCCGAACACGGCATGAATACCCATCGGTGCTCCTTCTTTATTTAACAAAAACATGAAATAAAGTCGACGTCAATCCCCGCCGCTCGCACGGCAAATGAGCCGCAAACGCGCCCAGATGCGGCTGCGGGCGCTGGATAGGCTTTGGACAAGTTCGTGACGCCTTTGAAACATCGCGCGTTCTCCGGCTATGGTGGAGTTTCGCCCTTGTCGGGCCGGCTGCGTCCCTCGACGCGACCCAAGTCGGGAATGCCGGCGGTCCGCAAACAAAAGATCCCGTGCCCGCCAAGCGGCGATGCGGGACGGACAAGAGGGAGGAATCAATGTCCGATACCGACACGGCCAACGCCGCCACCGAGGATCATGGACTTGAACCGGGACAGGACAACGTCCTCATTCTCGGGCTCGACGTCCACAATCCGGTGTTTTTCGTTTCCGCCGTCACCATCGTGGCCTTCGTCATCATAACCCTTATTTTCAAGGAATCCGCCGGCGCCGTGCTCGGCGGCCTGCGGACATGGCTGACCACCACTTTTGACTGGCTGTTCATGTTCTCGGCCAACATCTTCGTGCTGTTTTGCCTGCTCTTGATCGTCAGCCCTGTCGGGTCGGTGCGCATCGGCGGCGTCGATGCGGTGCCCGACTATTCCTATTCGGGCTGGTTCGCGATGCTGTTCGCCGCCGGCATGGGCATCGGGCTGATGTTCTTCGGCGTGCTCGAGCCGATGTATCATTTCAACAATCCGCCGCTCGGCATCGCTCCGCCGATGGTCAATGGCGAGTTCGTGGCCGAAAATGTCGAAGCCGCGCGTCAGGCCGGCATGGCCGCGACCATCTTCCACTGGGGTCTGCACCCCTGGGCGATCTACGCCGTGGTCGCGCTGTCGCTGGCGCTTGCCGCCTACAACAAGGGCCTGCCGCTTTCCATGCGCTCCGCCTTCTACCCGATCTTCGGCGAGCGGGTGCGCGGCTGGGTCGGCCACGTCATCGACACCATGGCCGTTTTTGCCACGCTGTTCGGTCTGGCGACGTCGCTGGGTTTCGGTGCCTCGCAGGCCTTGGCCGGCTTGAACGAGCTCTACGGCGTGCCCAACACCGACACCGCCAAGGTGGTGCTGATCATGCTGATCACCGGCGCCGCGCTGGTTTCGGTCGTCGCCGGTCTCGATGCCGGCGTGAAACGGCTGTCGGAGATCAACATGCTGCTTGCCGTGCTGCTCTTGGCGTTCGTCATCGCGCTTGGACCGACACTGGCCATCGTCTCGGGATTTTTCTCCAACAGCTGGCTTTACGTGAAGAGCCTGCCGGTGCTGTCCAATTGGATCGGGCGCGAGGATGACGCCTTCATGCATGGCTGGACGACCTTCTATTGGGCCTGGTGGATATCCTGGTCGCCCTTCGTCGGCATGTTCATCGCCCGCGTGTCGCGTGGTCGCACGGTCCGCGAATTCGTCATCTGCGTGCTGATCATCCCCACGCTGGTGTCGATCCTGTGGATGACCACGTTCGGCGGCACCGCGCTCTACCAGTTGATGTCGGAGGGCTATAATGGCGTCCAGCAGACGGTGGTCGACTACGTGCCCGAACTGTCGCTGTTCCGCATGCTGGCGGAGTTGCCGCTGGCCTCGATCACCTCGCTGATCGGCATCGTTCTGGTGATCGTTTTCTTCGTCACCTCGTCGGATTCGGGCTCTCTGGTGATCGATACCATCACCGCCGGCGGCAAGATCGACGCGCCGGTCGCCCAGCGTGTCTTCTGGGCGATCTTCGAGGGGCTGGTGGCGATCGTGCTCCTGCTCGGCGGAGGGCTGGCGGCCTTGCAGGCCGGTGCCATCGCGACCGGCTTCCCGTTCGCGCTTCTGCTGCTGCTGATGATCTACGCCACCTGGCTGTCGCTGCGTGCCGAGCCGCGCGGACGCACACCGGCCGCCGCCTGACATGATGGGGCGGGGCCGCGCGGCGACGCGGCCCCGCCTCGCCACCCCGTTGCAACCGCGCTTTCGCGCTGTAGTTTGGCGTGATGAAGCGTGAGACCGTCCAGCCGCTGCGTTTGGCGATCGCCGGCCTGATCGCCATGGCAGCGGCCATGGGCATCGGACGTTTCGTCTTTACCCCCATCCTGCCCGGCATGATGGAGGGTCTCGGGCTTGATGCGGGCCAGGCCGGCCTGATCGCCTCGGCCAACTATCTCGGCTATCTCGTCGGCGCGCTGCTTGCGGCCGGCGGCTGGGCGCATGGCCGCGAGCGGGTTGCCATGCTCGTCGGGCTGGGCTCGAACGCGGTGCTGCTTGGCGCGATGGCGCTGACACACGCGCTGCCGGTCTTTCTCGCGATCCGCTTCCTCGCCGGCGTGGCGAGTGCGTTTTTGATGGTGTTCCTGAGCGCCATCGTCTTCAGCCGGCTGGCGGCGGCCGGGCGCGACGGGTTGCAGGCGTTGCATTTCGGCGGCGTCGGCGTCGGCATCTCCGCGTCCGCCATCCTCACCGGCTGGGTCTTCGTCGCCGGCTATGGCTGGAAGGCGGCCTGGATCGCGGCTGCGCTCTTGTCGGCGCTTGCCTTTTTCGCGGTGTGGCCGATGGCGCGTGGCGGACCGGCGGTCGCCGCCGGCGCCGGGCGCGAGCCGGCCCTGCCGAAAAGCGCCGCGCTTACCCGCATCATCGTCGCCTACGGCCTGTTCGGTGCCGGCTACATCGTCACCGCCACCTTTCTGGTGGCGATCGTGCGCCAGCAGGCCGGTGGCCCATTGTCCGAATCCGCCGTCTGGCTGGCCACCGGTGTCGCCGGCATCCCTTCGGTCTGGCTGTGGAGCCGGATTGCGCGACGCATTTCCATGGCGGCGGCGTTCGCTCTGGGTTGCATGGTCGAGGCGGTGGGGATCGCCGCCAGCGTGGCGCTGCCGAGCCCGCTCGGCCCGCTTGTGGGTGGGGTGCTGCTCGGCGGCACCTTCATCGCCGTCACCGCGCTCGGCCTTCAGATCGGCCGTCAACTGGCGGCCGCCGCGCCGCGCCGCGCGCTGGCGCTGATGACGGCGGCCTTCGGCACCGGCCAGATTCTCGGACCGATCGCGGCCGGCTACGCGGCAGACTGGAGCGGCAGCTTCCTGGCCCCGTCGCTCGGCGCGGCCTTGATCCTGCTCGTCTGCGCCGCCATTGGCTGGGCGGCGAGGGATCGGGGGCTCGGCCCGCGATAAGAGCCGTTTCGAAAAAACGATCGTTGGCTTTCGGGGCTCCGGCGCGCAGGGCTTGCTCGGCGCGATACGCGTCATCGTGATGGCTGTGTGAGCGGGTGGTGCGCCAACATGCTTGTTGCCGGCCGCATTGGTTCGTAGCATCGATTCGCTCGGACGGGCCGGCTCCAAGGCCTCCGTCTCGTGCCGATCCGTGTCAGGGAGACGTCTTTCCGTGTTCGTATCCTTTTTTCCCAAGCCGAAGCAGCTTTTTGTCTCGGCCGCGCTGTGGACGCTGTTCGGCGTGTTGTTCTGGTATGTCGTGGCCAGGGGCTGGGGCGGGGCGCTCAGCCTGGGCGGGGTGTTCGGCTACGGCTTCCCGCCGGCGCTGCCCGATGGCGCCGACGATGCCGCCAAAGCCGCCTTCGAGGCGGCGCGTTCGCCGGCGCTCGAATTCTGGTTCTATCAGTATTTCATCGTCCTGATCGCCGCCTTTGTCGGCTTCTGGATGGTCTATTCGCCCCATCCCTGGCAGCGCTGGTCGCTCGCCGGCTCGGCGCTGATCCTGTTCGTCAACTGGTTCCTGGTCCAGCTCGACGTGATGATCAACGAATGGTTCGGCACCTTCTACGATATGATCCAGCAGGCGCTCGGCAATCCGGGGACGGTCGAGGCCGCGGATTATTACTGGCAAATCGCCACCTTCCTGCAGATCGCGCTGGTCTACGTCTTCGTCGGGTCGCTGTTCCGCTTTTTCGTCAGCCATTTCATCTTCCGCTGGCGCACCGCCATGAACGACTACTACATGCAGAACTGGCCCCGGCTGCGCCACATCGAGGGCGCGGCTCAGCGTGTCCAGGAAGACACGATGCGCTTTGCCACCATCGCCGAGGGGCTCGGCGTGAGCCTGGTGGACTCGATCATGACGCTGATCGCCTTCCTGCCGCTGCTGTGGGGTCTGTCGGCGCACGTCAAGGAACTGCCGCTCGTCGGCGAGGTCAGCCAGGGCCTGGTCTTCGTGGTGATCTTGTGGTCCGTCATCGGCACCGCGCTGGTGGCGGTGGCCGGCATCCGGCTGCCGGGGCTGGAGTTCCGCAACCAGCGTGTCGAGGCGGCCTATCGCAAGGAACTGGTCTATGGCGAGGACCATGCCGACCGGGCCCAGCCGCCGACCGTGCGCGCGCTGTTCGCCGATGTCCGGCGCAATTATTTCCGGCTCTATTTCAACTATCTCTATTTCAACCTGGTCCGCATCTTCTATCTGCAGATCGGCAATCTGGTGCCCTATATCGCGCTCGGGCCGACCATCGTCAGCGGCGCGATCACGCTCGGCGTCATGCAGCAGATCATCCGCGCCTTCAGCCGGGTCGAGACCTCGTTCCAATATCTGGTCAATTCCTGGTCGACGATCGTCGAACTGCTTTCGGTCCACAAGCGCCTGAAGGCGTTCGAGGCGACGCTCAGGGGCGAGGCGCTGCCGGAGATCGACCGGGAATATCTGGCGCGCGAGGGGGCGGGCGAATGAGGCGATCAGGCGAGCGGACTTCGCGCGGCGTTCAGCCGCCGACCGGTTCGCCGGTTTTCGCCTCGAGCGTCTTGACGAGCTCGTCATAGCCGATGCAGCGCACCTCGTCCTTGCCGCAGACCTCCCTTGCGAACCGTTCGAGCGCGCGCCAATAGGCGCCGCCGTTCATCAAGGTGAAGTGAAGTCCCACCTGCAGCGGTGTGCGCGCGCCGTCATATTCGGCCTCGAACGCGTCCATCAGGGCGCGGTAGCTGCGCGCCTCGAAGCGGCCGTCCGTGTCGGGCTGCTCGACGGCGTCGGAGTGGCGCACGAACCAGTTGTAGTCCATGGCGATGACGCGTCGGCCTTCCGGTCCTTCCGGAATCAGCGGCAGCGCGAAATACCAAAGGCCGCCCTTGCGGCGCGGCGCCGCCGGCCCGCGCGATACCGAACTGGCATCGTATTTGATCCCGTCGGCGACAAGCGCCTCCGCCAGGCCCGCATTGACCGACAGATAGGGCGCGCGGAAACCCGAAATCCCGGTTTCGGCGAAATCACGCCAGCCAAGCGGCTCGCCTGCGATGTCGTTGATCTTGTAGGTGTCGGTCAAAATGGTGCGGAACTGGGTGAACTCCTTGCCCCAATCGGCCGCGCTCCAGTCCTTGCCGTCGAAATGGCCGCAGCCGTGGCTGGCGATCTCGTGGCCCTCGTGGCGGGCCTGCCAGATCTGCTCGAGCCGTTCGGCGACCTCCGCCTTCGTCTCGGCAAAGCCGACATTCGACTGGCCGGGCTTCTTGCCGGGTCCCGCGTAGGTGGCGCGCGTCTCCTTGGACAGCAGGAACACGCAGGACAGGAAATAGGTAAAGCGCGCGCCGGTCTCCCGCGCCAGCGCGCGGCTGCGTTTCCATTGCGCCACGTCGTGGGCGCCGTCGAAGGAAATCGTCACGATCTGCGGCTCGCGCTCGTTTTCGCCGGCAAGCGCCGACGGCGCGGCAAGGCCGAGCGACAGAAAAACGGCGAGCGAACGAAAAAGCACGGGCATGAAAGTCTTCTTCTCGAAAAAAGGCAGGACGGCGAAGCCGGCACGGGTGGCCGGCGAATGTGGCAGCTCTGGGGTCGCGTCGGTCAAATCGGTTTGCAAGAACGGCGTCGCGCGTTAGGGTCCGGCCGTTCACCGCCGGCCTGCGGCGCTTTCGGAGTTTTTTGATGCTCGTCCTTGTCCTCGGCCTCGTCCTTTTCCTGGGGGTGCATTCGGTGCGTGTCTTTGCCCCGTCCTGGCGCGATCGGAAACGCGACGCGATCGGCCATGCATCGTGGCGCGGCGCCTATTCGCTGGTTTCCTTGATCGGTTTCGTGTTGATCGTGTGGGGGTATGGCCTGGCCTGGGCCGGGGCGCCGGTGCTCTACGAGCCGCCGGTCTGGCTCAAGCATCTGGCCGCCCTTTTGATGCTGTTCGCCTTCGTTTCGCTCATGGTTTTCGCGCTGCCGGCGGGGCGGCTGAAGCCGGTCCTCAAACACCCCATGCTGGTTGCGGTCAAGCTGTGGGCGGTGGCGCACCTGCTCGCCAATGGCGACCTGGCCTCGCTTTTGCTGTTCGGGTCGTTCCTGGCCTGGGCGGTTCTCGACCGTATTTCCGTCAAGCGTCGCGGCGAGGCGCCGCCGGCGCCGGGTTCCGTGCTCAACGATGCGATCGCGGTCGCGGCGGGCCTCGTGCTTTACGTGCTCTTCGTGTGGAAGCTGCATCTGTGGCTGTTCGGCGCGGCGCCGATCGCCACCGCCTGAGCGGGTGTCGGGCGCCGGTTTGGCACGCGGCGGGGTGGCAAATTTCGCCACATGCCTTCCATAAGCCGGAATTTTCGCTAAAAGGCGTGCGCAATCGCTCGTCGCGCGTGGCGGGCCGAACAACGGTAAAATGTGATGTCGGACGACAGTTTCATCCGCGAGGTCTCCGAGGAGTTGCGCCAGGATCAGGCCAAGGCGCTGTGGGACCGCTACGGTCCCCTCATCCTGGGCTTGGCCGTGCTGGTGGTGCTGGCTACGGCCGGCATCGTCGGCTGGAACTATTGGACCCAGGCTCAGGCCAGTCGCTCGGGCGATGCGTTTTCCGAAGCGCTGGCTTTCGCCTCCGAGGGCGAGAACGACCAGGCCCTGGCCGCGCTCGAAAAGCTCGAGCAGGACGGCTACGGCGCCTATCCGGTGCTGGCCCGGCTGCGCGCGGCCACGGTCCTGGCCGAAACGGGCGACTATGACGGCGCCGTCGCGGCGTTCGACGCGGTCGCCGGCGACAGCTCGATTCCCGGTTCTATCCGCGACATGGCCCGGCTGCGCGCGGCGCTGCTTCTGGTCGATCATGGCGGTTATGACGAGGTGTCGGCGCGCGTGGAGCCGCTGACGGCCGAAACCAACGCGCTGCGCCATTCCGCGCGCGAGGCGCTTGGCCTGGCCGCCTGGAAGGAGGGCAAGCCGACCGACGCGTTGACCCTGTTCGACCAGATCGCCGAAGACAGCGCCGCACCGCGCAACGCGCAGGAGCGCGCCAAGCTGATGGCCGAGCTGATCCGCGGGTCGGGCGACGCCTCCTGACCGCCGCGATGTCGTTCACCATCGCCCTGGTCGGCAGGCCCAATGTCGGCAAATCGACGCTTTTCAACCGGTTGGTCGGGCGCAAGCTCGCCCTTGTCGACGACACGCCGGGTGTGACGCGCGACCGGCGCGTGCACGAGGCCAGGCTTTACGATCTGCGTTTCCAGGTCATCGATACGGCCGGTTTCGAGGATGTCAGCGACGAATCGCTCGAGGGTCGCATGCGCCAGCAGACCGAGCGCGCGATCGCCGATTGCGATCTGGTGTTGTTCATGATCGACGCCAAGTCCGGCATCACCCCCAATGACGACGCTTTCGCCCGGGTGGCGCGGCGGCTCGGCAAGCCGATCGTGCTGGTCGCCAACAAGGCCGAGGCGCGCGGCGCCGAAACCGGTCTGCACGAGGCCTGGGGCCTGGGCCTCGGCGAGCCGGTGCCGATCTCGGCCGAGCATGGCCAGGGCCTACCGGATCTGCGCGAGGCGATCATCGCCGCGCTCGGCGAGGACAGGGTCTTCGGTCCGGAGGAGGACGAGGCCCCCGACGACGCCCAACTCGCGCTCGTCGGCGAGGACGTCTTCGACACCGACGAGGACGAGCTTCCCGCCTACGACGCCAGCAAGCCGATGCGTATCGCCATCGTCGGCCGGCCCAATGCCGGCAAGTCGACGCTGATCAACGCGCTGATCGGCGAGGAGCGCCTGCTGACAGGGCCGGAGGCCGGCATCACCCGCGATTCGATTTCGGTCGACTGGCAATGGCGCGGCCGCAAGATGCGACTGTTCGACACGGCCGGCATGCGTCGCAAGTCGCGCGTTCACGAAAAGCTGGAAAAGCTTTCGGTCGCCGACGGGCTGCGCGCGATCCGCTTCGCCGAGGTGGTGATCGTGGTGTTCGACGCAACGATCCCGTTCGAAAAACAGGACCTCCAGATCGCCGACCTGATCGTGCGCGAGGGAAGGGCGCCGGTGCTTGCCTTCAACAAATGGGACCTGGTCGAGAATCCGCAGGAATTGTTGGCGGAGTTGCGCGAAAAGACCGCACGGCTCCTGCCTCAGGTGCGCGGCCTGCGCGCCGTGCCGGTGTCGGCCGAGACCGGCCGCGGGCTCGACAAGCTGATGCAGGCGGTCGCCGAAACGCACGAGGTCTGGAACCGGCGCATCTCCACCGGTCGGCTCAATCGCTGGCTCGAGGGCGTGCTTGCCCACCACCCGCCGCCCGCCGTCGCCGGGCGTCGGCTGAAGATCAAATACCTGACCCAGGTTAAGACGCGTCCGCCGGGATTCGTCGTGTCGTGCTCGCGGCCCGACGCCATGCCGCAATCCTATGTGCGTTATCTGATCAACGGATTGCGCGACGGTTTCGACATGCCCGGCGTGCCGATTCGCGTCATGCTGCGCGCGCCCGACAATCCCTATGCCGGCCGCGCGCGCAAGAAGAAATGAACCGCGGCGCCCGGCCGCCCGGTCCGCTCTAATTCGGCCAGATTTCTGCCGTTAACGCTCCATCAACGATAAAAACGCAAACTCTTACAGATTCGTTCGAGTGGCGTTCTGGAGAGTTTCGGTGCTTCGAAAGTCGGTTTCGCGGCTGCCCGCCGCTGTATTTCGCGGGCCCACCTTGTTGTCATCCCTCGTCGTTGCCGCGGGCCTGTTCATCGGTTTTCCCACACAAACCGCCTATCAGGACATGGCGAGTTACGTCGCCGGCATCGGTGCGCGCGAGGTGCGCTGGGGCGCGGCCATCGAGCGCTCGGTCGCCGGGTCCGTGCACAAGGCCGAGATGCCCTTCGTCGACGACACCGTGACCGGCACGATTTCGGGCGGCGGCATGAAGACCGACGCGATCGGTTCCGTCGCCTTCCGCGACAAGAGCGGCGTCGCCAACGAAGTGCCCGACGAGGAGCGTGTCAATCGCAGCGAGAAGCGCGGTCGCATCATCAATGTCGCTCCCGTTGCCCCGCCGAAGGCCTTCAACGCCGGGTCGGTCTTGGACCGCACGAGCATGATTGCGGTTCCCCCGGCCGAGCCGGAACTTGCCATGGCCTTCGACGAGCCCGCCATCAAGGGCAAGGAAATCGCGATTGCCGCCGCCTTCCACCCCAGCGTGGCCGAAAAATCGATCCCCGGTGTGCCGGCCATGCTGGCCAGCCTGGTCACCAACGACCGCGCCGACATTCTGGCGACCGCCTACGCCCCGTCCGAACCCGACTACGCCAAGAAATCGCCCTTCGCCAGCCTGCTCGGCGAGGAGGAGGACGACAAGGGCGGCCGCTTCATCCCACCGGTCGCCAAGGGGGACCATCCGTGGATGCGCCGGCCGCTGCCGGCGTCCGTGTTTTCCAAGGCGGAGCAGAAATGCCTCGCCGTCGGCATCTATTTCGAGGCACGCGGCGAAAGCCTGAAAGGCCAGGCCGCCGTCGCGCAGGTGATTTTGAACCGGGTGCGCAATCCCACCTATCCCAATTCGGTCTGCGGCGTCGTCTACCAGAACGACAATTGGCGCAATCGCTGCCAGTTCTCGTTCGCCTGCGACGGCATTCGCGATCGCATCAGCAGCCCGAACCATTGGCGCATCGCCCAGGACATCGCCATGGCCGTCACCGCCGGCAAGATCTTCATCTCCGAGGTGGGCTCCTCGACTCATTATCACGCCACCTATGTGGCGCCGCGTTGGGCCCGCGCGATGAAGAAGATGAAAAAGATCGGTCTGCATGTTTTCTACCGCACCTATGGCGGCGGCTGGAACTGAATCCGGCAGGAGATTCTCCGCTTGGGCGCGCCCGTGCGCTGTGGATTCGCCCCTCCACGGGCCGGCGCGATTGCGGACGTAGTGTCGCACCGAATTAAATATCTGAAATAATTGACATATTTAGCGATTGCCGGAGCCGGAACTGCGGCTTGACTGCCGGTAGCGCCCTCACTATGGTGCGCCCGACTTTGGAGCGGGCAATCCGGCCGGGATTGCGCGGGCAAGGGTCACGCGCCGGAAGATGGTTCCGGTGTGACCTGTGTGAAGCGGCCCGTGCGGGATCCAGGTGAAGATGGCACGCGAGGACGATCTTGATCGCAGACGACGGGAACTGGAAGCTGCCCTTTCGGCGCGGCGACCGGAGACCGCCGATGAGGGGAAATCCGCCAAGTCGGGCGGCCTGGTCGGGGCCGGCAATGCGCTGAAACTATCCAGCGAATTCATTGCCGGTATCGTGGTCGGGGCCGGTGTGGGGTGGATGATCGACCGGCTGGCGGGCACGTCGCCCTTCGGCCTGGTGATTTTCCTTCTGCTCGGCTTTTGCGCAGGCGTTCTCAACGCGTTGCGCGCGACGGGGCAGATCGCGGAATTTGGTTCCCGCTCATCCGGCAAGGATGGCGACGGGGACGACAGGAACTGAACGGCGCCATGGGCGCGAACAGCAAGGCGGGGTAGGCAGGTGGCAAGCGATCCCATCCACCAGTTCAATATCAGCAAGCTGGTCCCGATCGAGATCGGCGGCCTCGATTTTTCCTTCACCAACTCCTCCGCCTTCATGGTCGCCACGGTTGTGGCCGCCGGCGCCTTCCTGTTTGTGAGCACGGCCAGCCGCGGCCTGGTGCCCAGCCGCATGCAGTCGATCGCGGAAATGACCTACGAGTTCGTCGCCAATATGTTGCGCGACGCGGCCGGGTCGCAGGGCATGAAGTTCTTCCCGTTCGTGTTTTCCCTGTTCGTGTTCGTGCTGGTCGCGAATCTGCTGGGCATGTTCCCCTATTTCTTCACGATCACGAGCCATATCATCGTGACCTTCGCGCTCGCCATCCTGGTGATCGGCACCGTCATCGTCTACGGCTTCTGGAAACACGGTCTCGGTTTCCTCAACCTGTTCGTGCCCAGCGGCGTGCCGGGCGTGCTCCTGCCGCTGGTGATCGCGATCGAGATCATCTCGTTCCTGTCGCGTCCGATCAGCCTTTCGGTGCGTCTGTTCGCCAACATGCTGGCCGGACACATCACGCTCAAAGTGTTTGCCGGTTTCGTCACCTCGCTGAGCGCGTTCGGCGTCGTCGGTATCGGCGGTGCGATCCTGCCCCTCGGCATGACGGTCGCGCTGACCGGCCTCGAATTTCTGGTCGCGTTCCTGCAGGCCTATGTGTTCGCGGTCCTGACTTGCATGTATCTCAACGATGCGATTCATCCCGGGCATTAAAGACACCTGGACGTCCGCTGCGGCGTCCCTCCTCGACATCAACCTGATCCCAAGCTTTAAAGAAGGAGTACCCCAATGGAAGTAGATGCAGCTAAGGCAATCGGCGCGGGCATTGCTTGTCTCGGCATGGGCGGCGTCGGCATCGGCCTCGGCAACATGTTCGGCAACTTCCTGGCCGGCGCGCTGCGCAATCCCTCTGCCGCCGACGGCCAGTTCGGCCGCCTGATCTTCGGCTTCGCCGTGACCGAGGCGCTCGGCATCTTCTCGCTGCTCATCGCTCTGCTTCTGCTCTTCACCTAAGAGCCGAAACCAACGCGTAGGGTGACCGGCCGCCTCGGGCGGCCGGCTGGAAAGTGACAGGACAGGCCCATGTTTGTGGCACCGGCATTCGCCGCGTCGGATCAACCGGCGGAAAACGGCGAGACTCATTCCGCGACCGAGGCGGGTCATGGCGCCGCCGAGGCGGGCTTCCCGCCCTTCGAGACGGCGACCTATCCGTCGCAGATCCTGTGGCTGGCGATCACGTTTGGCCTGTTCTACCTGTTCCTGAAGCGGGTGGCGCTGCCGAGGCTGGCCGGCATCATGGAGGTGCGGCGCGACCGCATCGCCCAGGATCTCGACCAGGCGGCCCGGCTGAAGCAGGAATCGGACGAGGCGATCGCCGCGTACGAGCAGGCGCTGGCCGAGGCGCGCCAGAAGGCCAACGAGATCGGCCAGAAGGCGCGTGACGCGGCCAAGGCCCAGGCCGACGAGACCAGGCGCGCCGTCGAGGCGCAGCTGGAAGAAAAGCTGACGGGTGCCGAGACGCGGATTGCCGAGATCAAGGCGTCGGCTCTCGCCGATGTCGGCACGATCGCGCAAGACACGGCCGGATCGATCGTGCAGACGCTGGGCGGCGGTTCGGTCACCAAGGCCGAAGTCGCGGCCGCGGTCAAGGCAGCGCGCTAGGAGGCGATGATGGACGCAACATTCTGGGCCACCGTTGCCCTGTTCATCTTCTTCGCGGTCGTCTTCTATCTGAAGGTGCCCGGGATGGTGGCGAAGTCGCTCGACGATCGGGCCGAGCGCATCCGCAACGAACTGGACCAGGCGCGCAAGCTGCGCGAGGAGGCCCAGGAGGTGCTGGCCGAGTATCAGCGCCGCCGCAAGGAAGCCGAGAAGGAAGCCGACGACATCGTCGCCTCGGCCGAACACGAGGCGGCCTTGATGGTCGAGGAAGCCAAGCAGAAGACCGAGGACTACGTTGCGCGGCGCACCGCGCTGGCCGAGCAGAAGATCGCTCAGGCCGAGCGTGACGCCGTCAACGAGGTGCGCGCGCAGGCCGCCGACATCGCGGTCGAGGCGGCGCGCCGGATACTGGAATCCAAGGTCGACGCCAAATTGTCGGGCGACCTGTTCAAGAGCTCGCTCGCCGACGTCAAGGCAAAGCTCAACTGAGTTTGCGCCGCGTTGCGCGGTGCCCGAACGAACCGATCGATGCCGCCTCCGGGCGGCATTTTTCTTTGTGGAGCCGCGATGCCGTGCGGGGCCGCGATGCCGGCGGCGGACCAATTTTCTTCGGAAAAATGCTGGAATTGGGCGACCGGCGCGGCGTGGCGGCCGTGCGCCGGAAGGTCGGCGCCCGTGTGCGGCACACGCGCCCATGCCGCTTGTCGCGGCGCCTGCTCCTAGAGCGTTTCCAGGCGAAGTGGAAGCCGGTTCGCCATTCAAAAACGCGTCAAAACAATAAGGTGGAGCCGGTCTGCGCTTCCGCGAAAAGCAGAACGGCTCTAGGCCTCGCTTGGCGTGTCGGCCGTTTTGCGCAGCGGTGCGAAGGACAGGCGGTGGATGCGCGCGACCGCGCCGTCGCGCCCGATGGCCTCGCGGTGGATCCGTGTGCCGTAGCCCATATGGCGATCGAACCCGTATCCCGCGTGACGCTGCCCGCACGCCGCCATCATCCGGTCGCGCGTGACCTTGGCCACGATCGAGGCCGCCGCGATCGACTGTGCGCGCCGGTCGCCCTTGATCAGCGCCTCGGCCGGACAGGCCAGAGCCGGCGGGACGTCGCGCCCGTCGATCAGCGCGAAGCCCGGCGCGAGCGAAAGCGCCGCCACTGCCCTGCGCATCGCCTCCAGGCTCGCGCGCAAAATGTTGGACCTGTCGATCGCCGACGCCGAAAGGCTCGCCACGCCGACCGCGCGGGCGCGCTCGAGTATGGCTGCGTAGAGCGCTGCGCGCGCGGTCGCCGACAGCCGCTTGGAATCGTCCAGCCCGGCGGGAACGGCGTTCGGGTCGAGAATGACGGCGGCGGCCACCACCGGCCCGGCAAGCGGCCCGCGGCCGGCCTCGTCGACGCCGCACACGGGCGACAGGCCGCGCGACATCGCCCGCGCCTCGTGGGCAAAGTCGGGAGCGTCGGCGAGCGCGAAAAGCAGCGGAGAATCGGGGGAGCGAGCCATTTGCGGCGAAACTCGCATCCGCCCCGATTCTCCGCAAGTCCTTCCCGGTCCGAAGGGGCGGCAGGCCGGGAAGGGGCCGTCGGCTAGAGCGGGGGACGTAGCCGGACGGGAAACGGGACGCGGGTTGGGAAACCCGCCGGCGCGACAAGCCGGGCCGCGCGCGGAACGGCTCTAGAGCAGGCGCAACTGTTCGCCGGCACGCGGCGGCGGCTTGAAAAGATCGGTGCGCAGGGCGAGCTTGGCCCGGTTCAATCCGATCCGGCGCGCGGCGATCTCGAAACGGCGGCCGATCTGCCAGGCATAGGGTCCGGTGCCGCGCATCCGTTTGCCCCAGCTCGAATCGTAATCCTTGCCGTCGCGCATCGAGCGGATCAGCGCCATCACGTGGCGGTAGCGGTCCGGATAGTGGCGCAGCAGCCAGTCCTTGAAGATCGGGCTCACCTCCAGCGGCAGGCGCAGGATGATGTAGCCGGCCTCGCGCGCCCCGGCGGCGTGGGCCGATTCCAGGATGCGCTCGACCTCGTGATCGCTCAGGCCGGGGATCAGCGGCGCGGCCATCACCGAGACCGGAATGCCGGCCTGCGACAAGGCCTTCATCGCCTCCAGCCGCCGCGTCGGCGTCGCCGCGCGCGGTTCCATCGTGCGCGCCAGGCGCCGGTCGAGCGTCGTCACCGAAAAGGCGACCTTGGCCAGGCCGCGGGCGGCCATGCGCGCGAGAATGTCGCTGTCGCGCATCACCAGCGCCGATTTTGTCACGATGCCGACCGGGTGATTGTGGGCTTCCAGCACTTCCAGAATCTCGCGCATGATGCGCCATTGTCTTTCGACTGGCTGGTAGGGGTCGGTGTTGGTGCCGATGGCGATGGTCTTCGGCTCGTAGCCTTCCCTGGCCAGTTCACGCTCCAGCAGCTTGGCCGCATCCGGCTTGGCAAACAGCCGCGCCTCGAATTCGAGCCCGGCCGAAAGTCCCATGAAGGCATGGGTCGGGCGGGCGTAACAATAGACGCAGCCATGCTCGCAGCCGCGATAGGGGTTGATCGAGCGGTCGAAGGCGATATCGGGCGACGTGTTGCGGGTAATCACCGAGCGCGGCTTTTCCACCTGCACCTCGGTCTTGAAGGGCGGCAGCTCTTCCAGCGTTTCCCAGCCGTCGTCGAACACTTCGCGACGCAGCGTCTCGAACCGGCCCGACGGGTTGATGCCCGCCGCGCGCCCGCGCCGGCGCGCTTCGCCGACGCGCAGGCCGCTTTCCTCGATCAGCGCATTCGCCATTGCGGCGCCGCCACCGGCAAAGGCGGCCGTATCTGCGCGGTCGAACTGCTCCATGATCTGTCTCCGCTCGTCGAAGGCGAGTCGTTTTCGATGAATCTATTCCTATCGGTCAAAATGGAACAAAGCAAGAACTTTTTCGATCGCGTGCCGACGTGGCGTTGGTTGCTGCAATGCGGTATCGAGGATGGATGCTGACCGTGGTGATCGAGACCCTGAACGACGAGGAGGCGCTGGCCGCCACGCTGGCCGCGCTTGTGCCGGCGGCCGTGGAGGGGCTGGTGTGCGAGGTGATCGTGCATGATCGCGGTTCGTCGGATGCCACCGTGGCGGTTGGCGACCAGGCCGGGTGCACGCTGGTCGGGCCGGGTGGTCTCGGCGGCGGGCTGACGGCGGCCCGTGGCACGTGGCTGTTGCTGCTGGAGCCCGGCGCGCTGCCTGGCGAAGGCTGGATGGAGGCGGTCGCAAACCATGTCGGCACCCAGTGCCGGCCGGCGCGGTTTTCGCCCGCGCGGTCGCGCGCCGTGCAGGTGCTGAGGCGCCTTTTCGGCCGCGCCGGTCCGTTGGCCGACGGGGTTCTGGTTTCAAAGGCCGAGGCGCTGTCGCGCTACCGGCCGCAGGGCGGCTTGGAAACGGTGGCGCGGGGGCTCCGACGCCGCCGGCTGGCGGCCGCGATCAGGCCCGCCCCGCGTTGACGATCTTCGCGCGGGGCGATCGCCGCTTCCGCCCGTTCACACGATCTCGCCGCCGCGCTGCAGGTGCTCGTCCAGGCGCGGCATGATCTCCACGAAATTGCACGGCATGTGCCGATAGTCGAGCTGCCCCTTCAAGATGCCTTCCCAGGCGTCGCGGCAGGCACCGGGCGAGCCCGGCAGCACGAACACGAAGGTCTGGTTGACCAGCCCGCCTGTGGCGCGCGACTGGATCGTCGAGGTGCCGATCTTGTCGTAGGAGATCCGGTGAAAGACCTCCGAAAACCCGTCCATGCGCTTTTCGAACAGCGGTTCTATCGCCTCGGGCGTGACGTCGCGGCCGGTAAAGCCGGTGCCGCCGGTGGTGATGATCGCGTCGACCCGGCTGTCCTGCGACCAGGCGAGGATCTTGGCGCGGATGGCCTCGATCTCGTCGCGCACGATCGCGCGCTCGACGAGCCTGTGGCCGGCCGCTGCGATCAGCTCGGCCAATGTCCGGCCGGACTTGTCGTCGGCCGCGGCGCGCGTGTCCGACACGGTCAGGACCGCGATGCCCACGGCGATGAAGGGGCGGTTTTCGTCGAGCCGGCCGGTACTCATGCGTTTGATCCCCGCGTTGCGCCGGCGGCCGCAAACCAGCCCGGCCGTTCCTGTTTGATCGTGGCCTCGGCGCGCCGCGCCGCCTCGATCGTGTCGTAGAGCCCGAAACAGGTCGCGCCCGATCCCGACATGCGCGCCAGCCGCGCGCCGCTCGCCGACAGCCGGTCGAGCGCCTCCATGATTTCGGGAGCAAGGCCGAGCGCGGCCGCCTGCAGATCGTTGCGGCATTGCCGCAGCCAGTCCAAAACCGATTGCGCGTCGCGCTGCGGCGGCAAGGCCGGCAGGGGGGCGTTGTCGCGGCGTTCGAGCCCGGTAAACACCGTCTGCGTCGGCACCGCCACGCCGGGATTGACCAGGAGAAGCGGCAGCGCCGGCCAGTCGACGAGAGGCGCGATCTTTTCGCCGATGCCGCGCGCGATCAGCGGCCGGCCGGCCAGACACATCGGCAGATCGGCGCCGAGCTCGGCGCCGAGACGCGCCAGCCCGGCTTCGTCGACATCGATCTCCCACAGCGCCGCCAGCCCGCGCAGCACCGCCGCCGCGTCGCTGGACCCGCCGCCGATACCGGCGGCCACCGGCAGGTTCTTCGTCAGCCGGATCGCGCTGTGCCGGTCGCGAACTTGCGTGAAGGCGCGGCGCAGCCGATCGCGGGCGCGTATGATCAAATTGTCGTCGTCGTCGGGCAGGGCGGCGGCGAACGGTCCGGCAATGGCGAACGTGTCGACGGCGGCCGGCGCGAGCTCCACGACGTCGCCGAGTTGCGAAAACACCGCCAGCGTTTCGATCAGGTGATAGCCGTCGGCGCGCCGGCCGGTCACGTGCAGAGCGAGGTTGATCTTGGCCGGCGCGTGGACCGTGAGTGAGGGACTGCGCATGAAAACCCGCGTCCGCTCAGTCGCGTGCCGGTCTGTATTCGCCCGTTTCCGGGTCCTTGACCAGCGTGCCCGACGCGCGCGTTTCCGCCTCGCGCTCGGCCCGGCGCACCCGGGCCGAAACCCGTTCGGCCTCGCGCAGGAAGGCACGGTAGCCGATATAGGCCACGGCGCCGGCAAGTGCGAAAAAGATCAGCTGTGGCATGTCCGGTCAGCCTCCCTCGAAGCCCGCCTGATTTATTCCACCGGCAAGCATAGCGCCGCTATTGGGCGCTTCAAAGGCCGAAACGGTTCCACAGCGCGCGCGCCTCCAGCGCATCCACCACCCCGTTCGCCAGCGCCCCGGCGATTTTCTCGCCGTCGCCGCGCTCCAGATCGACCCCGAACAGGTTCAGGCGCCGTCCGAACAGCCCGCGCGGCGCGCTCACCAGCCGCAGGCGCGTCTTGTCGCCATAGCGTGCCTTGAGAAAGGAGCGCATGTCGCCGAGCTGGTCGACGAGCCCCAGTTCGAGCCCCTGCCTGCCGCTCCAGAACATGCCGGTAAACAAATCGTCATCGTCGGCGAGCTTGCTGCCGCGCCGCGCCTTGACCAGATCGATGAAGGTTTGGTGGATGTCGAGCTGCAGCGCCTTCAGCCGCGCCACGTCTTCCTTCTTTTCCGGCGAGAACGGATCGAGCAGCGCCTTGTTCTTGCCGGCGGTGTAGAGCCTGCGTTCCACGCCGATCTTCTTGATCATCTCCTGGAAGCCGAAACTGGCCGACACCACGCCGATCGATCCGACGATCGAGGACGGGTCGGCGATGATCTCGTCGCCGGCGACCGCGATCATGTAGCCGCCGGAGGCGGCCAGATCCTCCACGAACACGTAGACCTTCTTGTTTTTTTCCTCGGCCAGGTCGCGAATCCGGCGGAAGATCAGCCGCGACTGCACCGGCGAGCCGCCGGGCGAATTGATCGTGATCGCGACCGCCGGCGCCTTCTTGAACGCGAAGGCCTTTTCCAGCATGCCGGCCGTGCTGGCCAGCGACATCGTCTGGCGCAGCGCGTTGCCGGCCGGCATGATCGCGCCGCTCAGCCGCACCACCGGGATGACAACGCCGTCGGCGCGCATCGAGGTCGGCAGGAAGGGTTGCAAAAACTGTTTCAACAAAGCTCTCCAGAATTTCAATCGCATGTAGGGAGCCGAAACGATTGCGCAATGGTCCGCGCAACCGGCACCCCTTCAATCGCCGAACAGCGCGCCTTGGCCATTGTTGATGGCGTCGGCTTGTGGGCTGAAGCCGCCGCCGTCGGTTTCGTGCAGGAAGAGCGGCGGGGCGATCGCCGGCATCTTGCGCGCGCCGCGCACCGCGCGCACCACCACCCGGATCGCCATGGCGTCCGCCCGCGGATGGATCGGCCGGATCTCGGCGGCGCCGAAACGGCCCTCGAGCGCGGCCAGGATCGCGCCGATGGACTCCGGCCGCGCGATCATCGCCAGCCCGCCGCGCGGGCGCACGATGGCCGTCGCCGTGCGCAGCCAGCGCTCGATCGTGTCGTCCTGCATGACGTGCGCCGCGCGCTTCAGCGCGTGCGGGGTGGCCCGGTCGCGGCCGCGATTGAAGGGCGGGTTCATGATCGCGAAATCGAAGCTATTGTCGCCGAGCCCGGCCGCCTGGCGCGCGCGCCCGGCCAGCGTGACGTCGGCCACCAGCACCTCGGCCCGTGCCGAAAGGGCCGCGTTCTGTGCCAGCGCCAGGCTTTTTTCGGCAAACGCCGCCATGTCCGGCTCGCGTTCGACCAGCACGGCCCGCGCCTGTCCGCAGCGCGACAGCACGGCCAGGGCGGCGGCGCCGGCGCCGGCGCCGAGATCGGCGAGCCGGCCGGCAAAGCCGCACGGCACGGCCGCCGCAAGCATCATCGCGTCCATGCCGGCCCGGTGGCCGCTGCCGGCCGGCTGGACGACAAAGAACCGGCCGCGATGGAAGGCGTCCGTCGTGCAGGAGGCGGGGTGCATGGCGCTAGCCGTTGCGGATCTCGTCGGCGATGCCGGCATCGGCAAGCAGCCGCCTGGCGCGCTCCACCATATCGGAACTGACCAGAACCCGGCGTGGCAACACGCCGAGCGAGCCTTCGACCACGCTCATATTCTGATCGGCGACGAAAAACTCGATCCCCGCGTCGCGAAGCAGGGCTTCGATGAAGGAGATCACGACGGGGTCGTTGGTACGCACGAGTTCGATCATGGGGTGCCTGCAAATTGACCGGCGTTTTGTAGCCGCAAAAGCGCGCCCTGACCATCCGGCGCGGCCGGCCGCGCCAATTCGCCCCTTGCAGGCCGAACATGCCGCGCCCTAGATTGGGTGGTGGGCCAAGAGTGCCCGAAATGGATTCCGGGGAGTTTTCGTGGGCGTCGTCGTATCATTGGATGAGGGCAAGCGGGGCCAGGCCTCGATCAAACCTCTGATCGAACTCACCGCGCACGACATGTCGCGCGTCAACCAGCTCATCCTGTCGAAGGCCGGCTCGGATGTGGAAATGATCCCCGAGGTCGCCAATCACCTGATCTCGTCGGGCGGCAAGCGGCTGCGGCCGATGCTCACTTTGGCGGCGGCGCGCATGTTCGACTATGCCGGCGACGGCCATGTCAGGCTGGCCACCAGCGTCGAGTTCATGCACACCGCGACCCTGCTGCACGACGACGTCGTCGACGAGAGTGGCCTCAGGCGCGGCAAGAAGACCGCGCGCACCATCTGGGGCAATCAGGCGAGCGTTCTGGTCGGCGATTTCCTGCTCGGCCAGGCCTTCCGCATGATGGTCGAGGTCGGCTCGATCGACGCGCTCGATATCTTGTCGACCGCGGCCTCGGTCATCGCCGAAGGCGAGGTGATGCAGCTGGTCGCCGCCAAGAACCTCGAGACCACCGAGGACGAATATCTGGCCGTGATCCGCGCCAAGACGGCGGCGCTTTTTTCCGCCGCCGCCGAAGTCGGCCCGGTGATCGCCTCGGCGACGCGTTCCGAACGCGCTGCGCTGCGCTCCTACGGCACCAATCTCGGCCTGGCGTTCCAGTTGATCGACGATGCGCTCGACTATGGCGGCAATGCCAGCGACCTGGGCAAAAATGTCGGCGACGATTTCCGCGAGGGCAAGGTGACGCTGCCGGTCATCCTGTGCTACCGCCGCGGCACGGCCGAGGAGCGCCGGTTCTGGAAAAAGAGCATCGAGGACGGAGTCAGCGACGACGCGGCGCTCGAGGAGGCGCGCGCGCTGATGTCGCGCTATGGCGCGATCGGTGATACGATAGCGCGGGCGCGGCATTTCGGCGGGATTGCCCGCGACGCGCTTGCGCCGCTGAAGGAGACGCCGCAAAAGAGCGCGCTTCTCGAAGTGATCGATTTCTGTATCGACCGGGTAAGCTGATCGGCGTGAACGTGCCGTGGCGTTGCCGTCCTGCGGGGCAGGGCAGTCGTTGCCGGCGGCGGGAGCCTGTTGAACGACCGCTCTCAAAAATGCCATGGTCGGGGTGAAGATGCGGTCGGAATCCGCCGGCGAGCGGGGCAGCGAGCGGGAAGGAGAGCCATGCAGTCGAGCGGCTTGAGACGATGGGGCGTTGCGGCGCTGGCGCTGCTGTGCGCCTCGGCGCCGGCACCGCTTCTGGCGGCGAACGACGAGCCCGTGCGCATCGGATCGCTGTCGGGCGCCTTTCTTGCCGCCCGCATCGCGGAGATCGACAACGATCTCGACTCCACGATCAAATATTATCGGCGCGCCCTGTCCTTCGACCGCGACAACCAGACGCTTCAGCAAAGCCTTCTTCTGGCGCTGATCTCGCGCGGGGATTTCGAGGCGGCGCTGCCATTGGCCGAGAAGCTGAAATCCGTGCCGCAGGTCGAGCGGTTTTCGCGCGTGGCGCTGGCGATCGACGCCTTTGGCAAGCAGGACTATGCCGCGGCCGAGAACTATCTGAAACTGGCGCTGGAATCCGATCTCGACCGGCTGATCACCGGCGTCATGACCGGCTGGGCATTGCTCGGTGCGGGCGAGGCCGATGACGGGCTTGCGCATGTGCGCGGCCTCGACGGTCCGGAATGGTTCGTCGTCTTCAAATCCTATCACGAGGCGCTGATCGCCGAGGCCGCGGACAAGGTCGACGAGGCGCTCGAAGCCTATGGCCGCCTTGCCGAGAACACGACGGCGGGCGGGGCCGCCCCCGACACCTATCTGCGCGCGCTGGAATCCTATGCGCGACTGCTCGCGCGCCAGGGGCGCGCGCAGGACGCGCTGGCCGAACTCGATCGGGCCGAGGCTTTCGCCGCAAACCGTCCCGCGATCGTGGCCTTGCGGCTCGACGTCGAAACCGGCGCCGGCACGCCGCCGCGCGTTGCCGCGCCGGCAGATGGCGCGGCCGAAATCCTGCTCGATCTGGGCACCGCCCTCAACCGTGGCGGCGGCGAAGCCTTCGTGCGCATCTATCTGCAGCTCGCGCTGGCGCTGAAGCCGGATTTCGACGCTGCCCTGGTCCAGCTCGGACAGGTGGCCGAGCAGCAGGGCGATGCCGAGGAGGCGATCTCCTTTTATGAAAAAGTGCCCGTTGATTCGCCGTTAAGCCGCATTGCCGGCTTGCAGCTTGGCCTCAACCTTGCCGATCTCGACCGGCACGACGCGGCCAAGGCGCATCTGCGCCAGCTTCTGCGCGACGATCCCGACGACATGCGCGCCTATCTCGCGCTTGGGGGCGTCCTTGCCTCCAAGGAGGAATATGCCGAGGCGGCTGTGCTTTACGACGACGCGGTCGAGCGCATCGACGAGCCTGAGCGCGGCGACTGGAACATTTTTTACCAGCGCGGCATCGCCTATGAGCGGCTGAAGCAATGGCCGAAGGCGGAGCCGAATTTCCGCAAGGCGCTCGAGCTCTATCCCGATCAGCCCCAGGTGCTGAACTATCTCGGCTATTCCTGGGTCGACATGAACATGAACCTGGAGGAAGGGCTCGACCTTATCCGGCGCGCAGTCGCCAGCCGGCCCAATGACGGCTACATCGTCGATTCGCTCGGTTGGGCCTATTACCGCCTCGGCCGTTTCGAGGAAGCGGTCACCGAATTGGAGCGGGCCGTCTCGCTCAAGCCCGACGATCCTATCCTCAACGACCATCTGGGCGATGCCTATTGGCGTGCCGGTCGCCGCCTGGAAGCGACCTTCCAGTGGGCGCATGCGCGCGACATGAAACCCGACCCCGACGTTCTGGTCGAGGTCGAGCGCAAGCTGGTCGAGGGCCTGCCGCCGCTCGAAGAGCAAAAGGCCGAAATCCCGCCGATCGTCCTGCCCGAGTCGGCGCCCGAAAAGGCCGGCGGCAAGACGCCCGCGCACGACGGCCAGGGTGCCGCCAAGCCCGGCGATGCCGAGGCGCGGCCGGCCAGCCATGTCGTCGGGCCGGGGCAGTCCTTGTGGTCGATCGCGGCTGAAAAGCTCGGCGACGGCGGACGTTATATCGAGATCCTCGACCTCAATCCGCAGCTTCGCGGCAATCCCTCCAACATCGTTCCCGGCCAGGAACTGATCTTGCCGGGTAGCTGAGCGCGATCAGCCGCCGGGCGGGCGGTTCCCCGCCGGGAATGCGTTTCGTAGATTTACGTGCAAAGAATATCAGCCGCCGAAACCGCGCGGCAGTGCGCAGGCGTTTTGCGGGTCGCGGCGCGGCGGCACGCATTGCAGCCGCAGGCGCGACAGCGATTTTTCCGTCGGGTTGAGTTTCTGGCACAGGCAATCGGTGCGCGGCATGCGGATCGTGTCGCAGAACGGCGTCACGCACCGCCAGCCGGTCACCGGGTCGTTGACATTGCCGACGAAACCCGACTGGGCCGAGGCCGGAACGGTGTTGATGATCAGCGCGGCAAAGGCCGCGACGGTAGCGCGCATGGCGCTGCGCGACAGCGGATGGATGGCAGGCATGGTCGTCTCCCTGGCGGTCGGGCGCCGCGAACGCGGCACGGCTGCGCAACAATCTACGCCTGCCGGGCCCGCCGGGATCTGCACAAAACGATCACAACCTCGCGAGCGCGACACCCGGCTCGTCGCCGTGGCCGCCGCGCCGGTTCGGCGTCAATTGCCGAAGGGCGGGCTCACCGGACAGGCTTTCCAGCGTCCGCCTTCCGAGGTCGAACAGGTCAGCCGAAGCTTCTGCAGCGAGCGCTCGGCCGGGTTTTCCTTCTGGCACAGACATGTCGTTTGCGGCAGCCGCACCACGCTGCAGTCGGGCGTCACGCACAGATAGCCGGTCACGTCGTCGCGCGTGTTGCTGTTGCGGTCGGGCCAGGCGCCATTGGCGCCGGCGGTCGCGCCGGTGGCCAAAAGGGCGGCAAGCGCCAGGCTGGCGATGGTTGGCAGGCGCGTGGGCCGTCGGTCGGATCGAAACATGGGCCGGTTCCTCGTTCTGTCCCTACAGATATCGCATTTGGCGGCGAATCCAAGCCGCCGCATCTTGGTCCCGGCGGTTTGCCGGTGCCGCGGCCCATCGCTTTTCCATCGCCGCCGGCTGCTTGACCTTGCCTGGACGCGTCAATAGGAGGTGAGGCGCCTTTCCTGCCGACAGAGGTTCTCCGTGACCGCCAGCCAGCCGCATATGCATCCCACGCGCTCCTTCCAGGGGCTGATCCTCGCTCTGCACGGATTCTGGGCGGACAAGGGGTGTGTGGTCCTGCAGCCCTACGACATGGAAGTCGGCGCGGGAACCTTCCATCCCGCCACGACCCTGCGTTCGCTCGGGCCGAAGCCGTGGAACGCGGCCTATGTCCAGCCCTCGCGGCGGCCCAAGGACGGCCGTTACGGCGAAAACCCGAACCGGCTGCAGCATTATTACCAGTATCAGGTCATCCTGAAGCCGAACCCGTCCAACCTGCAGGAGCTTTACCTCGCCTCGCTGGAGGCGATCGGCATCGATCCCTTGCTGCACGACATCCGCTTCGTCGAGGACGATTGGGAAAGCCCGACGCTCGGTGCCTGGGGTTTGGGCTGGGAGTGCTGGTGCGATGGCATGGAGGTCTCCCAGTTCACCTATTTCCAGCAGGTCTGCGGCATCGAATGCGCGCCCGTCTCGGGCGAGCTGACCTACGGGCTGGAGCGGCTGGCGATGTATGTGCAGGGCGTCGACAATGTCTACGACCTGAATTTCAACGGCCGCGAGGGGGCCGAAAAGGTCACCTACGGCGATGTCTTCCTGCAGGCCGAGCAGGAATATTCGCGTTACAATTTCGAATATGCCGACACCGCCATGCTGTTTCGCCATTTCGACGACGCGGAGAAGGAGTGCGGAGCGCTTTTGGCCGCCGGCGCGCCGCGGGGCGAGGGCGCTCTGCATCGATGCGTGCTGCCGGCCTACGATCAGTGCATCAAGGCCTCGCACGTCTTCAATCTCCTCGACGCGCGCGGCGTGATATCCGTCACCGAGCGTCAGAGCTATATCTTGCGGGTGCGCGATCTGGCCAAGGCCTGCGGCGAGGCTTTTCTGCGCACCGAGGCCGGCGGCGCGGCGGCCTGACCAGCGCTTCGCTCCACGCCTGACTTCAGCGGGCGTCGCCCCTCATTTTCGCCTGCTTCCGGGTCAAGGGTGCGCTCCGATCCGCGAACGGCCATGGGGTGATTATGCGACGTTTTTTGCTTGCTGGTTTGGTTCTGGTGGTTGCCGGGAGCGCCTATGCGGCCACGCCGGAGGCCACGCCCGTGACCAGCGATCACTGCAAGGCGCTGCTTGCGAACATATCGAAAAAGCCGCAATTCAAGGCCTTCGCGGTGTCGGAAAACGGACGCGAGTGCCATGCGGTCTGGGGCAGCGCCAGCCAGATTCAGGCCAATCGCGAGGCGCGCGAAGGGTGCGAGGTCGACGGCCGGCGCTGTCTTTTGATCGCCGTTCGCTGAACGCGCCCCCGGCGCGGCAGCCGGCACCGACCCCGGCATCAGCCCTGATCGGCGACGGTCAGGATGTCGGCCTGCGCGCCGGCCGGCATCTCGACGCTTGCCGCGATCGTCTGGATGGCGCGGCGCACCCCCGCCATCTTGAAGTCCGTGCCGGTCTGCATGTTGGCCGCGAAACAGGCGCTCAGCGCGAGGACCTGGAGGATCGAGGAAGCGGCTTTCATCGGTTTGTCCCTTCGCGCTCGCGGTGTGTCTTGCCTTTCGTCGCCGCGGCGCTGCCAAAGGTTCATCTGTGAGGAGAATTTTTTCACGACCGGACTGAACCGTGCGTGGCCGGCGCGTTCAGGCGCGGTTCATGGCCACGGCCGCAGGTGACAGGGCCGGGTGGAGTTGCTATGCGGCACGCCTTAGGACCTCACCCGCGAGCCGCACCCATGCCTGACCTGCTTCTTGAACTTCGTTGCGAGGAAATCCCGGCGCGCATGCAGCGCAAGGCGGCCGGCGACCTGAAGAAGCTGGTCACCGACGGTCTGGTCGAGGCCGGCCTGACCTACGAGGCGGCGCGCGAATACTGGACGCCGCGCCGTCTGGCGCTCGACGTGCGCGGTGTCACGGCGCGCTCGAAGGATGTGCGCGAGGAACGCAAGGGCCCGCGCACCGACGCGCCAGAAAAGGCGATCGAAGGGTTCTTGCGCGCCGCCGGCCTGGCCTCGGTCGACGAGGCCGAAACCAGGACCGATCCGAAAAAGGGCACCTTTTACGTCGCCGTGATCGAGAAGCCCGGCCGCGCCGCCGACGCGATCGTGGCCGAGCTGATGCCCGGCGTGATCCGCAATTTCCCCTGGCCGAAATCGATGCGCTGGGGTCCGGCCTCGGCTAGGCCCGGCGCGCTGCGCTGGGTGCGGCCGCTACAGTCGATCCTGTGCACCTTCGGCCCGGAGACGGAGGAACCGGTAGTGGTCGACTTCGAGGTCGACGGGCTCCGCGCCTCCAACGTCACTTATGGCCACCGCTTCCACGCGCCGGACCCCATCACCGTGCGCCGCTTCGACGACTATGTCGCGGCTCTGGAGGCGGCCAGGGTCGTGCTCGATGCCGAGCGCCGCAAGAAGATCATCGAGGCCGACGCCGCCAATCTCGCCTTCGCCGCCGGGCTCGATCTCGTCGCCGACGACGGGCTGCTCGACGAGGTGTCGGGCCTGGTCGAATGGCCGGTGGTGCTGATGGGCGAGTTCGAGCAGGATTTTCTCGACATCCCGCCGGAAATCGTGCGGCTGACGATCCGCGCCAACCAGAAATGTTTCGTCACCCGCCCGCAGGGCGAGGCCGAAAACCTCTCCAACCGCTTCGTGCTGGTCGCCAATATCGAGGCCAGGGACGGCGGTGCGGAAATCGCGCACGGCAATGCCAAGGTGGTGCGCGCGCGCCTGTCCGACGCCGTTCATTTCTGGAAGACCGACCAGGCCGACCTGCCCGATCTCGCCGGACTGGAAACCTCGGCGCAAAAATTCGGCCTCGACCTTAAAAAACCGCTCGACCAGCGCATGGCCCGGCTCGATCATCTGGGCGTCACCTTTCACGCCGAACTCGGCACGCAGGGAGAGCGCGTCGCGTGCATTGCCGGGCTGGCGGAGGAACTGGCGCCGGCGGTCGGCGCCGATGCCGGGCTTGCCCGCCGCGCCGCCGTGCTCGCCAAGGCCGACCTGCAGACCGAGGTGGTCGGCGAGTTTCCCGAACTGCAGGGCGCCATGGGCCGCAAATATGCCGAGCTCCAGGGCGAGGAGCCGGCGGTCGCCGCCGCCATCGAGGCGCATTACCGCCCGCTCGGCCCCTCCGACGTGGTGCCGGCCGAGCCGGTCTCGATCGCGGTCGCGCTGGCCGACAAGCTCGACATGCTGACCGGCTTCTGGGCGATCGACGAAAAGCCGACCGGCTCCAAGGATCCCTACGCGCTGCGCCGCGCCGCGCTCGGCGTGATCCGCATCGTGGTGGAAAACGGGGTGCGGTTGAGCCTCATCGAGCTTTTCGGGAGCGCGAACCGGATCCGCCGGGACGAAACGCGTTCGCCGTCCGGCGATGACCGAAGCGTCGATGCCGACCTGCTCGCCTTTTTCCACGACCGGCTGAAAGTCTATCTGCGCGATAAGGGCGCGCGGCACGATCTGATCGACGCGGTCATCACGCCAGAAGCGGACGACCTGCTTTTGATCGTCCGCCGGGTCGAGGCGCTGGGCGCGCTGCTTGACAGCGAGGACGGGCAGAACCTGCTCGCCGGTACCAAGCGCGCCGCCAATATTCTCGCCGCCGAGGAAAAGAAGGGCACGCCGGTTGCCGGCAGCGTCGATCCCGCGCTGTTTGCCGAAAGCGAGGAACGGACGTTGTTCGACGCGGTGGTGGCGGCCGAAGCCGAGGCTGCGGCCGCGCTCGCCGAGCAGGATTATCAGGCCGCCATGCGGGCGCTTGCCGGCCTGCGCGGCCCGGTCGACGCGTTTTTCGAAAAAGTGCTGGTCAATGCCGACGACGAGGCCGTGCGCGCCAACCGGCTCGCCCTTCTGGCCCGTATTCCTGCCGCGACCGGCCAGGTCGCCGATTTCTCGCGCATCGCCGGTTAGAACGCGTCTTTCCGGCCGTCCGGCGCCCTATTCCAGTGCGCGCGACGGCGGCGGTGGCGGCGGCGGCGCGGGCGGCAGGGCCGGCGGCTCGGGCGTTTTCCTGCGACCGGGAGCGGGCGGCGCCGGCCTGTCGCTGGAAACCGTGCGGCGTTCGGTTGCGACGGGGATGTCGGGACTGGGCGGCGGTTCGGCGACGATCTCCACGGGAACCGGCGCGCTCGTGGCGGCGGCCGGAAACGCCTTGCCGACGAGCCCGCCGCGGATCACCATCGGCATGGCCGGCTGGCGCCCGGCAAGCGATGTCGCCCGTTTTGTGCGTGCCGCGCGCGGTGCCGGTTCGCCGAGCAGGATCATCGAGCGGCTGAGGCGCGGCACCAGCGGGGCGACGCGGTCGGACCCGGCCTCGCTCCCGTCATCGGGCGGATGGCCGAACAGGGCCCTGGCAGCCTCGGCCGGGGAGCCGGGGCGGGTTTCCGACAAGGCGGCCGTCTTGATGGTCGCGTCCGGCGCGGCAAGCACCACTGGCGGGTCTCCAACGGCCGGCTCGCCCATGACGATGATCGAGGCAGACGGCCCCGCAGGCAGGGCTTCAAGCGTCACGAAGGACGAGGCAAATGCCTCCCCCGCCGTCGCAAGAACCAATGCGATCGTTGCCGTTGCCAGAACCTTCATCACTCTCCCGCCAGCTACGCGGCGTGAACCCTATGACGCTGCTTAAACCCTACGGCGTGCGCCCTACGATCCCGTTGGCGGAAACCGTACCATTCGACCGATTAACGAAATGATGACGCAGGGTTACTTGCCGCGCGCGCGCGTGCGGGATAGGCAATGCCGCGTGCACAGTCTGGACGCGTGATGGCCGATATCGTCAGTGAGGAAACCGCGCTCGAGCGCGCAATCGCCCTGGTCCATGCCGGCCAGCCGGTAGCGCTGCCGACCGAGACCGTCTACGGCCTCGCCGCCGACGCCACCAACGGCGCGGCGGTGGCGCGCATCTTCGAGGCCAAGGGCCGGCCGCGTTTCAATCCGCTGATCGTGCATGTCGCCGACAGGGCGATGGCGGAGCGGATCGGTCGCTTCGACGCCCTGTCGCGCAAACTGGCCGATGCCTTCTGGCCGGGACCGCTCACCCTCGTCGTGCCGCTTGCGCCCGACGCACAAATCCATCCGCTGGTGACGGCCGGGCTTGCGAGCGTCGGATTGCGTATGCCGCGCGGTTTTGCGGCAAAATTGATCGCGGCCGCCGGCCGGCCGCTGGCGGCGCCCAGCGCCAATTCATCCGGCCGAATCAGCGCCACCACCGCCGCCGCCGTCGCGGCCGATCTGGGGGACAGGATCGCGCTGGTCGTTGATGGCGGGCCGACCCCCGTCGGGTTGGAATCGACCATCGTCAAGGTTGAGCCCGACGGCGTGCGCCTGTTGCGCCCGGGCGGCATCGCCGCGGAGGAGATCGAAGCGGTTCTGGGCGTCCCGCTGCTGCGCGGTGACGCCGGCGGCATCGAGGCGCCGGGCATGATGCGGTCGCATTACGCGCCGCGAGCCGGCCTGCGGCTCGATGCAGACAGGGTCGCGCCCGGCGAGGTCTTGCTTGCCTTCGGGCCAGAACGCATCGCGGGCGCCGACAAGGCCGTCCTCGTCTTGAACCTCTCGCCGTCCGGCGATCTGCGCGAGGCGGCGGCCAATCTGTTTTCCCATTTGCAGGCGCTCGACCGATCGGGCGCGTCGGTGATCGCGGCTGAGCCCGTTCCCGCGACCGGTCTCGGCGAGGCGATCAATGACAGGCTGCGGCGCGCGGCCGCCCCCCGGTGACAAGGCGGCCTGCGCCCGATAGCGTCCCGGGACGACACCGCCGCGGCCGCGCCGGCCGGCCCGATCCCGCCGCCCGACCGGACAGGACCGACAGATGAGCGACGACGACGCCCCGCTTCCCCCGCATCTGATCGCGCGCTTTGCCGCGATCGTCGGCGAGCGCCACGCGCTGCGCGCCGCGCAGGACATGTCCCCCTATCTCACCGAGCCGCGCGGCCTGTTTCCCGGCCGCAGCCGGCTCGTGCTGCGCCCCGGCTCGGTCGACGAGGTCTCGCAGGTGCTCGCGCTCGCCAGCGAGACCGGCACGCCGATCGTGCCGCAGGGCGGCAATACCGGGCTGGTCGGCGGCCAAATGCCGGACCAGAGCGGGCGCCAGGTGGTGTTGTCGCTGTCCCGTCTCAATCGGATTCGCGAGATCGACGTTGCCTCCAACACCATGATTGCCGAGGCGGGCGTGGTGCTTGAGGCCGCGCAGCAGGCCGCGGACGCGGCCGACCGGCTGTTCCCGCTGTCGCTTGCCTCCCAGGGCTCGTGCCAGATCGGCGGCAATCTGTCGTCCAACGCGGGCGGCACCGGGGTGCTTGCCTACGGCAATGCGCGCGAATTGTGCCTGGGTGTGGAGGTCGTGCTGCCCACGGGCGAGGTGTTCGACGATCTGCGCAAGCTCAGGAAGGACAATACCGGGTACGATCTGAAAAACCTGTTCGTCGGCGCCGAGGGCACGCTCGGTGTCATCACCGCCGCCGTCTTGAAGCTTTTTCCCAGGCCGAAGGGGCGCGAGGTGGCATGGGTCGGTCTTTCTTCGCCGCGTCAGGCGCTGGCCTTGTTTTCCGATGCGCTCGAACGGGCCGGCACCGGGCTGACCGGCTTCGAGCTTTGCGCGCGGCTCGCCGTCGATTTCGCCGTGCGCCACGTGCCCGGCACCGTCCGCCCGCTGCGGGACGCGCATGACTGGTACGTGCTTGTCGAGATATCGTCGGGGCGCTCGCCCGACGATGCGCGTGCGCTGATCGAGGACATTTTATCTGCCGGTCTCGACAAGGGCCTGGCCGTCGATGCCGTCATTGCCGAAAGCCTGGCCCAGGCCGATGCCTTCTGGCGCCTGCGCGAGGCGATGTCGGAAGCCCAGCGCGCGGAGGGGGTGTCGATCAAGCACGACATCTCCGTGCCGGTGGCGGCGATCCCCGACTTCATCGAGGAGGCCGGTCGTGCCGTGCATGCGCTTGAGCCCGGGGCCCGGCTGGTGACCTTCGGCCATATGGGCGACGGCAATCTGCACTACAATGTCTCGCAACCCCAGGGTGCATCGAGCACGGCCTTCAAGGCGCGCTACCGCGAGGTCAACGACCACGTGCATGAGATCGTGCGCGCCTTCAACGGCTCGATTTCCGCCGAGCACGGCATCGGCCAGATGAAGCGCGACGAGCTGGTGGCCTCGGCGCCGCCGGTGGCGACCGATTTGATGCGCCGCGTCCGCGACGCCTTCGATCCGGCCGGCATCATGAATCCCGGCAAGATGGTTTGAAAATTCGTAGAAAACTGTCAGGTTTCAGTCGAAAATATGTGCGATCATATATTTTAAGCCTCGTTTTCGTAGATATTTCTTCGATTTCTTCCAATTTTATGTGATTTTTTATTGTTTTTTATTGTAATATTTTAGTGATCGTAGCCGCCGTAGGGGCGATGAAGCTCGTTCGACGCGATTGAAAACCGGCGACAAGAACTCTTTTCGATGTCATCCACCTGGTGGACATCCTGAATAATGGTGATCACGAGGAGGAACGTTCGTGCTAGAGCCCGCCCCGGGTTTGTAAGTGTACCGGCGGTGGTGGGGCATTCCGGCGGTACGTGACGGGGCGTTCGGTCGGCCGAAAAGGGGTAAGGACGATGCAGTCAGGGTTGAAGTTTTTACCGTTGCGATCGCGCCTTGCTGTGGAGATGTTGGAAAACAACTCTAGATAAGCCAAGCAATGTGGCTACATGCGGCTTTTTCGGGACGGCTTAAGGCGCTCTGTCGGCGGGCGGGGTCGGTCGCGAAAGTGTGTCGCGAAACCGGCATAAGTCGCGCCCAGTTCGACAGATATCTGGACGGCAAGGCGCTGCCGGGCACGGAAAACACGCGCAAGCTGTGCGCATATTTCGACATCTCCGAAAAGCAGCTTTTTACCCCGCCGAATCCGGAGGCCGGGGGGGTTCCGGCCGCCGGCATGCCGGCGGCCATGCTCGATCTGCTCTCGGACCGGCCCCTGCCGCCTTTGCCCGAGGGGATCTATTTCACCTATTTCAACGTGCCCTCGCGTCCCAATCTCGTCATGCGCTCGGCCACCTTCATCTTCAAGCGCGATCGGGTCATGGCGTTCCGCCGGGTGACCGGACGGCGCGGCGGACCGGGCGGGGCCTGGTCGCGCTCGCAGGGCAACCATTACGGTCTGGTGACCTCCAGCCTGAACTGGATCTACTTCACCGCCTTCAACCGGCGTCATGTCGGCGAGCCGAGCCTGATCGCCGCCGGATGGGCGGGTTATGCGGAGCCGACATTGGTCGGAACCACAATCGTGTTGACCGAATCCGGGCCGGAAACCGGCACTGCTATCATCCGACCTGCATCGGTCAGCTACCGAGCCCGTGAAGCCATTGCCGCCGTCGGCGTCTACAAGATCACCGATCCGTCCCTGGATCCCGTGGTGGTCGATCTGCTCGGTGGTTTGCGGGCGGCCTGATCCGTCTTCCTCATGTGAGAATCAGCCGGTGCCGCGACGCGGTGCCGGGCGCTGTTGCAGGCTTTCGAGCCTGCTTTTTTATTGCTGTATTTATGATGAACTTTCTTCTTTATAAGAGTAAATATCATCATAATTAGAGCAACATAAATTAATTAGAGGTAATTTATTTATTTATACGTAGTTAAGAAGTCAAAATATACCATTCGTTAGGAGTTCCCTCGCTAGCGTTCTGTCGTTACCGCAAAATCGCGGAGCAAATGAGAGGGAAATGATCATGAAGACTTCGAAGAAGAATCTTGTGGTTTCGGCTGTGTCGACCAAGGTTTTCGTCGGCCCGGGCTGGCACTTCTCCCGCTGAGCAATATCAACGGCGTCGTCGATCCGTTCCGGATCGACGACGCCGGCTATGAAGACGGGACGGAGACAATGCTGGTTCGGCCATCGCGCACCCTGGTTTTTACCCACGACGATCACACCCTGATCGGCTGCAATTTCCTGTCGCGCCAGACTTTTGCCTGCAGTCCCGATCTGGTCGCCGTGCTCAACACCTGGTCGCAATGGCAGCCGCCGGGCGCGTTGGCCGGCCTGGTGGAAGGGCTGAGCCAGGAAGAGGCGGAGGACCTTTCGCGCCAGCTCGTCGACCTGTCGGCGCTGGTTGTGGAAGGCTCGGAACTGGCCGACCGCGAAGCAAGCTTCGAGCGCGACTGGTCATGGGGCATTCCGACCGCCCTGATGCATTTTTGCGTGCAAAACCCTGACTATCTGACCGCCGAAGAGGCCGCGCAGCGGCAGGTCGACAAGGCCGCAGGCTCGACATCGCCGGTGCTGTGGCTGCGCAATGCGCCAGACCAGGCGATCCGACTGCCGGACGCTCTGGAGGGCAACGATCTGTTTCAACTGATGGCCCGCCGCCGGACCGTCCGCAAGGCAGGCGCCGACACCATCACCTTGAAGCAACTCAGCGACTGCCTGTTCGCCGGGCTCGGCATCACCGGCAATACGCAGGGCGTGACGGGCTCGCTGCCTTTGTCCATGACGCCGTCCGGCGGCGCGCGCAATCCTTACGAGGCCTATGTCTTCGCCCGCTCCGTCGAGGGGCTGGCGCCCGGCATCTATCATTATTCGGCGCTCGACCACGACCTGGGCAGGATCGAGGCCGCCTGCCTGCCCAAATTGTCCGAACTGACGGGCACCCAGGAATGGGCGGACGAGATGGCCTGCCTGATCGTGTTGGCGGCGGACCTGCGCCGCACGATGTGGAAATACGAGGACCCGAACGCCTATCGGGTCGTGCTGATCGAAGCCGGGCATATCGGCCAGAACGTCATGCTCGCCGCGACGCATCACGGCCTCACGGCCTGTCCGACGGCGGCTTTGTCCCATGCCCGCATTTCGCAGTTGCTGAAATTCGATTCGGTCGCCGTCGCACCGATCTATGCGTTGACGCTGGCCAGGCCGGACCGCGCCGAATTCGAGCGCACCGCCAAGATGAGTGCACATTGAGTTCCCCGCGCTGCTGCTTCCGCGCGAGGATGTCGTTTGTAATCGTATCAAGCGGGCGGTGACTCGGTGAAGCCGAGGCGCTGCCCGAACAAGATCAGTATTCGTGCGTAAGAGTATCCCATGAGTTTAGGACCATCCAAGACAACAGGACAGGATCATGGACACTCGCACCAAGGGATCGGTGACACGTCGGGAGCAGATTGCCTATTTGAACGGGCAACTGCGTGAAATGCGCGAAATCGCCGCCTCGGCGGGGCTGCAACTGACAGCCTATTTCGTCGAGATGGCCTATCTCGAGCTCAGCGACACCATTCGCGAAGAGCGGATTTTCGCCGAATCCGACAAGCAGAGCGCCGACCTTTCGCATCGACTGGCCGCGGAGTAGCCGCGCCGGACCGCCGACCCCGGCCGTAACGTCTGCCCCGTCCACGTCCTGCCCCTTGCCGGCGGCAAGGCGGCGATCTCCGCATGCCGGATTTGCCGGCGTTTCGTGCCGCCACCGACGAATGAACTTGCGTGCCCGCCGCGGGCGGGACCCCGTCTTGCGCCGTTCGCCGCGCAACACGCCGTACCGGCGCGATTTTTTACCTTTACCCACACAATCCCGGAAGTCTGCCAACTGAACTTGCGCGTTACAGCAGGCCGCTGCCTTCAACCTCACACGGCTGGAGCCGCTGCTTGTCGCCCTGCATGAGCGGCTTGCCGGCGTCGTCATCGAGCAACTTGATTGGCTGGCCTTCATCGACCGGTACGACCGGCCGCAGACGCTGTTTTACCTCGACCCGCCATACTGGGGCTCGGAAGGCGATTACGGCCGCGCGCTTTTCGGCCGCGAGCAGTTCGAGGCGATCGCCGCGCGCCTGGCTTGCCTGAAGGGACGGTTCATCCTGTCGATCAACGACGTGCCGGAGACACGAGCGATTTTTGCCGGGTTCGTTCAGGAGGAGGTAGAGCTGCGCTATTCGATCGGCGGCGGCAAGGGCACGCCCGCGCGCGAGCTGATCATTTCGTAGCTCAGTTGATTTGCCGATTGCGGCTTCGTATCGTCCCGCATCTGCCGCTTGACAGCGAGACGTCAAGCATCTCGAAACATCATCGATGCGACGATAGCTCGCTGGGAGGGACCGATGGATGAGGTCGGGGTCATTTGTCCGAAATGTGGACGGAAGAACGATCTTGTTCTAGCCGGCACGGTGGCGGATTGGGAAACGGTCGCATGTTCAGGCTGTAAAGCACCACTTGGCTCGATCGAAGTGATCGTGAAAAACGCTAGTGACCAAAAAGCTAGGAATGCGGGCCCATTGAAAAAAGACAGAGGCTAACTTCGCGGATACCGATCGTGAGGCGACATAGCGCGATCCCGCCATAGACCGGCGGGCGGCTGGTCGTTATCCCAAAATCGCGGCGGACCTGATCCGCATCCAAGCCCCGTCGGCCATGTGCCGGCGGGTTTTTTTGCGCGGCAGTGTCCCATCTCCATCGACAGCACACCAAGGTGTCGGTCAGCCGGCTTTGAACGTGTTCACGTGCCAGCGACGGAAAAATAAGTTGGTGCCATTCGAAGTTGCGCGCTACAGTTGCGCGCTACAACGCCTTAACCTCCCATCCATCTTGGTTGCGGTCCGGTTTATCGGTCGGATTCCGATAACCATTTGCCAGATCAGCAAAATTTAACCCAACTTCTTAAGCGCGCCGGTAAGGTCGCCGCGCTAGCTTGCAAGCACAAAGAGGCCGGACAACCGGCCCGCGAGAACCGGAAACCGGCTCTCAGGCGTTGCAGGAAGGCGTAAGTGATGAACACGGTGTCGAACCCAGTTTGGGCCGGGCGCTATATGCGGCTCGACCCGTTCCGGCTTCCCCAGATCGCGAGCTATGCGGCCCGCGACGATTATGGCGAGGTCACGGTCAAGATCGATAAGCGCGGCGCCGTGATGCACCGCACCTTGGCGCACAGCCGGCTTCCGGTCACGGTCGCGCTGCCGGCCAACGCCTTCAAGGGCGTGGCCGCCCGCGCCATTGAGGACGAGGACGGCAACGTCACCGTCACGCTGGAATTGCTGCATGGCGATCCGATGTTGTGCGTGCCGCTTCTGGTCGCTCACGACCTCGACGACATCGCCGCCGACTGGCGCAACTGGGCCGAGGCGTACCGGCTGCCGATGCTGCTGATCGAATCGGACGGTGTGGCGCGTTCGCTCGAGGAATCGCTGAGTTCGGCGCGGATGCCGGCGCCCAAGGAACGCCGCAAGCGTCGGGGATCCGCGGTGCGCCGGCCTCGCTTCCTCGCCCGCCGCAAGACCGGCGATCTCGGAGTGCGGCTGGTGGTCGGGGGCGACGAGATCGTCGCGCGCGAATAGGCCGGCTTCGAGTTCAAACCATCGGTTTGAGCGCCGCCCACAGCCCCGAGCCGACGAAGCCGGCGAAAATCAGCCAGCCGACCACGGCGTTGGAATGGAACAGGCGCAAGCACTGCGCGCCGTCGTCGATGTCGAGCACGCGGATCTGACGCGTCATGTGGATCGCCGCGGCGACCAGCCCGGCAAGTGCCGGCAGCGGCGCCTCGGCCGAGGCGCAGGCCGCCGCCATCAACAGCAGCGCGCC
This sequence comes from Nitratireductor alexandrii, assembly GCF_004000215.1. GTDB lineage: Bacteria > Pseudomonadota > Alphaproteobacteria > Rhizobiales > Rhizobiaceae > Mangrovimarina > Mangrovimarina alexandrii. The sequence goes on from NZ_RBVY01000001.1 coordinate 601,529, forward strand.
GCCGTAGAGGCCCGACAGCCAGGTTTTGGTGTTGTCGCCGAACAGGCGCGCGGTGGAACGCACGCCGACGATCGCGTCGTCCTCCTTGTCCTGGTGGGCATAGATCGTGTCGTAGCCGATCACCCACAGGATCGACCCCGCGTAAAGCAGCAGGGCCGGCGTGTCGAGGCTGGCGAACACCGCCGCCCAGCCCACCAGCGCGCCCCAGGAAAAGGCGAGGCCGAGGACGAGTTGCGGCCAGTCGGTGATGCGTTTCATGAACGGATAGGCGGCGACGATCGCCAGCGAGGCGATGCCGAGCAGGATCGCGAACGTGTTGAACTGCAAAAGCACGACCAGTCCGACGAGCGCCTGCGCGACCAGAAAGGCCCAGGCCTGGCGCCGCGATACCTTGCCCGATGGCAGCGGCCGTGAGCGCGTGCGCTCGACCATGGCGTCGATCTTCTGGTCGACCAGGTCGTTATAGGTACAGCCCGCGCCGCGCATGGCGACGGCTCCGATCAAAAAAAGCGCGAGATGCCAGGGATTGGGCAGCAGGCTCATGAGCGGGTCGCCGGGCCGCGCATAGGCTGCCGCGGCCAGGGCCGCCGACCACCAGCACGGCCACATCAGCAATTTCCAGCCGATCGGGCGGTCCCAGCGTGCGAGCTGGGCAAAAGGCCACACCGCGCGCGGCAGCACCCGATAGACCCAGTGGCCGGACGGCGCGTCGGCGACGCGGCCCTGCTGCGCGAGGGATTGTATCTTGTCCATGCCGGCTGAAGTGGCAGGGGCGGGCGGCAACGTCAAGCGCGCGAAGCGCCCGGCGCGCCGTTCCGGCCGGCCGTCGCCCTTGACCTTGTGCCCGGACCCCAATAGCCGAACGCGGAGGCGAAGGAATCGGCGAGGCAGGTGATGAACGTATTTTTGATCGGCTCGGGCGGGCGCGAGCACGCATTGGCCTGGAAACTCGCCGCCTCGCCGCTGCTGAAAAAACTCTACGCCGCGCCCGGCAATCCCGGCATCGCCGCCCATGCCGACCTGGTGGCGCTCGATATAGACGATCACGATGCCGTTGCCGCCTTCTGCCGCAACAGGCGCATCGATCTCGTCGTCGTCGGCCCCGAGGCACCGCTTGTCGCCGGGCTTGCCGACACGCTGCGCGCGGCCGGTATCGCCGTTTTCGGCCCCTCGGCCGCGGCCGCGCAGCTCGAGGGCTCCAAGGGCTTCACCAAGGATCTGTGCGATCGTCACGCCATCCCCACCGCCGCCTATCGTCGGTTCAACAACGCGCCGAAGGCCAAGGCCTATCTGCGCGAAAAAGGCGCGCCGATCGTCATCAAGGCCGACGGGCTGGCCGCCGGCAAGGGGGTGACGGTCGCGATGACGCTGGCCGAGGCGCTCGAGGCGGTCGACGCCTGTTTCGAGGGCGCCTTCGGCGCGGCCGGCGCCGAATTGGTGATCGAGGATTTCCTGGAGGGCGAGGAGGCGAGCTTCTTCTGCCTGTGCGACGGCACCACCGCGCTGCCCTTCGGCACCGCACAGGACCACAAGCGCGTCGGCGAGGGCGATACCGGTCCCAATACCGGCGGCATGGGCGCCTACTCGCCGGCCGCCGTGATGACGCCGGACCTGGTCGAGGCCACGATGCGCACGATCATCGAGCCGACGATGCGTGGGCTGGCCGAGGCGGGCACGCCGTTTTCCGGCGTGCTTTATGCCGGGCTGATGCTGACCCGCGACGGTCCCAAGCTGATCGAATACAATGTGCGTTTCGGCGATCCCGAATGCCAGGTGCTGCTGATGCGGCTCGAGGACGACCTGCTGGTGCTGCTGAAGGCGGCCGCCGACGGTCAGCTCGCCCCCATGTCGGCACGCTGGCGCGACGAAGCCGCGCTCACCGTGGTGATGGCCGCGCGCGGCTATCCCGGCACGCCCGAAAAGGGCTCGCCGATTGCCGGCCTGGAGGCGGCGGCGGGGGAGGGCGTCGAGATATTCCATGCCGGCACCGCGCAGGTCGACGGCGGGCTCGTCGCCGCCGGCGGGCGGGTGCTCAACGTCACCGCGCTCGGCGCATCCGTGGCCGAGGCGCGCGAACGCGCCTACGCAGCCGTCGACCGGATCGACTGGCCGGGCGGGTTTTGCCGTCGCGACATCGGCTGGCGGGCGATCGCGCGCGAAACGCACGACGGCTGAACCCGGCGCCCGACCCGCCGCCGGACCTCAGTGCGAGAAATCGTCGAACGGGTCCGGCGCCGGCTTGTCCGGCAGCGTGCCCTCGGCCGCGCGGCGGCGGTGATGCGCAAGCGAGCAGGCCGGCGAGCACAGGACGCCCCGGTCGCACCAATAGGCCGGCCCGTCTTCGACCATGCCGTGATGATGGTGAAAGCCCGCCGCCCCGAAGGACAGGCCGCATTCCACGCATCTGAATTTTTCGGGCCGCTCCAGCATGCCGCCCGGTTAGACCGCTCGCGACCGAATCGCAATGCATGTCGTGGGATCAATTGACGTTTACGTCAAAAAAATCTAGCCCTTGGATGCGCAGCAACAGAGGCGCGACGATCGCCGCGCTCACAATCCGGGAGAAAGACCATGTACCGAGCACCCGTCGACGATATCGCCTTCGCCCTCAACGAGGTGGCGGGTCTGCGCGCTGCCATCGACGAAGGGCTTTTTCCCGATCTGTCGCCCGATCTGGTCGATGCGATCCTCGGCGAGGCCGGGCGTTTTGCCGGCGAGGAGGTCGCCCCGCTTGCCAAGGTCGGAGACGAAACCGGCGCGGTGCTGAAGGATGCGGCGGTGACGATGCCCGAGGGCTGGAAGGATCTCTATCGCCGCTGGGTCGACGGCGGCTGGAATGGGCTGTCGCTGCCGCAGGACCATGGCGGCCAGGGTCTGCCCGGCATGCTCGGCGTGGCGGCGCTGGAAATGTGGAACTCCGCCTCGATGGCTTTCGGCATCGGCCCGATCCTGACCATGGGCGCCGTCGACGCGCTGGAAAAACACGCCAGCGACGCGTTGAAGGCGCTTTATCTGCCCAAGCTGATCTCCGGCGAATGGATGGGCACGATGAACCTGACCGAGCCGCAGGCCGGTTCCGACCTGAACGCGTTGCGCGCGCGCGCCGAACGGGCCGATGACGGCACCTATCGCATCTTCGGCCAAAAAATCTTCATCACCTATGGCGAGCACGATTTTACCGACAATATCGTGCATCTTGTTCTGGCGCGCCTGCCCGACGCGCCGGCCGGCACGCGCGGCATCTCGCTGTTTCTGGTGCCGAAATTCCTGCCCGACGACGATGGCGTGCCGGGGGCGCGCAACGACGTCTTTTGTGCCTCGATCGAACACAAGCTCGGCATTCACGCCTCGCCCACCTGCACGATGATCTATGGCGATGGTTTCGCCGAGGATCGCGAGCCCGGCGCCGTCGGCTGGCTGATCGGCGAGGAAAACCGCGGGCTGGCCTGCATGTTCACGATGATGAACAATGCGCGCTTGGCCGTCGGCATGCAGGGCGTGGCCGTTGCCGAGGCCGCCTATCAAAAGGCGCGCGCCTATGCCCAGGAGCGCCGTCAGGGCAAGGCCGCCGGCCATGACGGCGACGGCATGGCGCCGATCGTCCTGCATCCCGACGTGCAGCGCAACCTGCTGACGATGGGGGCGCTTACCCAGGCCGCACGGGCGATCGCCTATTGCTGCGCCCACGCCACCGACATGGCCGAGGCCAAATCGGGCGATGCGGCGCGCCACTGGCAGGAGCGTGCCAATCTTTTGACCCCGATCGCCAAGGCGTTTGCCACCGATGTCGGCGTCGACGTCGCCTCGCTCGGCGTCCAGGTGCATGGCGGCATGGGGTATGTCGAGGAGACCGGCGCCGCCGCGCTCTACCGCGACGCCCGCATCGCGCCGATTTACGAGGGCACCAACGGCATCCAGGCGATCGATCTGGTGATGCGCAAGCTGCCGCAGTCGGGCGGCGAGCACGTGCTCGGCTACATCGCCGAACTGCGCGAAGACGTCGAGGCCGTGCGTGCCTCCAACCTGCCCGCATTCGGCCGCAGTGCCGAAAAGATCGCCGCCGCGCTCGACGATCTCGAGGCGGCGACCCGCTTCATGCAGGCCGCGCTCGCCGACGGCCGGACCGACGAGGCCCTGGCCGGCGCGACGCCCTATCTGCGCTTGTTCGCGCTCGCGGCGGGCGCCGCCTGTCTCGGCCGCGGCGCGGTGGCGGCGCAGTCTGCCGAGCGGGTCGCGTTGTGCCGCTTCTTTTGCGAAAACCTTGCCGGCGAGACCGGCGCGCTGCGCGAGCGCGCCTGCGACGGTGCCGAAAGCCTGGCGCTCGCCGCCGCCGCGCTCAATTGAGGACGGGCCGATGAGCGAACATGTCGAAATCGAACGTCGCGGCGCCGTCCAGACGATCCGGATGAACCGCCCGGACAAGAAGAACGCCATCACGCGGGCGATGTATGCCGTCATGGCCAAGGCGCTGACCGAGGGCGATGCCGATCCGGCCGTCCGCGTCCATCTCATCCTCGGCGTGCCGGGCGCGTTTTCCTCCGGCAACGACCTGCAGGACTTCATGGCCGTCGCCATGGGCGGCGACGGCGGCATGGAGGTCTACGACTTTCTCGTCGCGCTCGCCCAGTCGCAGAAGCCGCTGGTCTCGGCCGTCGACGGCGTTGCCGTGGGCATCGGCACGACGATCAATCTGCATTGCGACCTGACCTTCGCCACGCCGCGCACCGAGTTCCGCACGCCGTTCGTCGATCTGGGACTGGTGCCCGAAGCCGGCTCCAGCCTGCTCGCGCCGGCCGTGCTCGGCCGCCAGCAGGCCTTTGCCCTGCTCGGGCTCGGCGAAGGCTTTTCGGCCGAGCGCGCCAGGGCGGCCGGGCTGATCTATGCCGTGGTCGGCGAGGACGAGCTGGAGGCGGTCGCCTTTACCGCCGCCGAGGAGATCGCGGCCAAACCGCCCGAGGCGCTGAAAATCGCCCGCGACCTGATGCGCGGCCCGCGCGAGGAGGTTGTCGCCCGTATCAAGCAGGAGGGGACCCATTTCCGCGCCCGGCTCAAATCCGACGAGGCGCGCGCGGCGTTCGTCGCCTTCATGAACCGCAAGAAGGCTGGCTGAGGCCGGAGGACGGCGGCGGCCGTCCTCTCCCGTCAGGGATAGAGCCGGGTCTTATTCCAGCCGCCCTTGCCGTCGGCGGTGAACACCACCCGGTCGTGGAGCCGGAACGGCCGGTCGTGCCAGAACTCGATCGTCTGCGGTTTCAGGCGAAAACCGGACCAGTGCGGCGGCCTCGGTATCGTGCCCACCGCGTGGCGGGCGGTATATTCGGCGACCGACTTTTCCAGCGCGAAGCGGCTTTCCAGCGGGCGCGACTGTTTCGACGCCCAGGCGCCGATGCGGCTGCCGCGCGGGCGGCTGGCGAAATAGGCGTCGGCCTCCGCGTCGGACACGATCTCCACCGGCCCGCGCAGGCGCACCTGGCGGCGCAGCGACTTCCAGTGAAAGCACATCGCCGCCTTCATCGAGCCGAGCAGTTCCACGCCCTTGGCGCTTTCGAAATTGGTGTAGAAAACGAAGCCGTCCCGGTCGAACCCCTTCAACAGCACCATGCGCACGTCGGGCAGTCCGTCCTGGTCCACGGTGGCGAGCGCGACGGCGGTCGGATCGTTGGGCTCGCTTTCTTGTGCATCCGCCAGCCAGTCGCCGAACAGGCGGACCGGCTCGTCGCGGGTGGTGAAGTCATCCTTCGTTAACGGTGTTTCGCTCATAGTCGACCATTCGCGGGAGATGATGTTGCGGCCTCGTGAGGAGATGGCGGATTGTCGCGCCGGGTGCAAGCGTCCAGGGGAATTTTGCGGCCAGGAATCGGTTGCGCCACAGGCGTGAAACTGGTGCTTTTGCCGCTGCTTGCCGTATTGGGCGGGTGCGTCTCCAGCGGCTTCGGGCTCGGCGATGACGGGCTCGACAGGTCGCTCGTCACCGGCGCGGTTCAGCCTGCGCCCGCCGCGGTCGTCGACACCGAAACCCGCTCCGACGAGGCCACGATCCGCAACGCCGTCACCTCGGCCAATCTCGAAACGCTGGGCGGGGGAACATTGTCCTGGGCCAATGCCGAAACCGGCTCGCGCGGCGAGGTTGCCACCATCGTCGAGTTGGAGCGCGACGGCGTGCGCTGCCGCCGGTTCCGGGTTTCCCGGGAGAGTTTCCAAGGCGTCGCTCTGTTCGACGGCGAGACCTGCCTGACGCCGGGCGCGGGCTGGTGGACGCGCAGTTTCGAACCGGTGTGAGCGCGCCGCATGCGCCGCGACAGCGCGTTTTGCATGCGAAAAACGGTGTCCGGACTGGAATTTCTTCCTAGAAATTCGCATATAGGTTTTCGAGCAACTGACTTCCTCGACAGGCAATGACGATGCGCGATCCGTACGAAGTATTGGGCGTGGCCAAGACCGCGAGCGCCAAGGACATCAAGTCGGCGTTTCGCAAGCTCGCCAAGAAATATCACCCGGACCAGAATCCGGACGACCCGAAGGCCAAGGACCGTTTCGCTGCGGTCAATCAGGCCTATGAGGTCGTCGGCGACGCCGAAAAGCGCGGCGCCTTCGACCGCGGCGAGATCGACGCCGAGGGCAAGCCGCGCTTTCACGGCTTCGAGGGTGGCGCGCACGGCGACCCGTTCGCCGGGTTCCGTCGCGCCGGCGGCGCCGGCCCGGGCGGCGCGCGCTTCGAGTTCCGTACCGGCGGCCCTGGCGGTCCCGGGGGTGCCGGCGGCTTCGGCGATGCCGAGGACATTATCAGCGAATTGTTCGGCCAGGCCTTCCGGCGCGGTGCCGGTGGTGCCGCCGGCGCGGGCGCCGGTCAGGCGCGGCCGGCCGATCTGCGCGCCACGCTCGACATCACGCTGGAGGAGGCGGCCGGCGGCGCCCATGTCAGCGCCCAGATGCCCGGCGGCCGCAAGCTCGCCATCAAGCTGCCGCGCTTTGTCGAGGACGGTCAGACGATTCGGCTGAAAGGGCAGGGCGAACATGGCGGCGACGCGCTTGTCACGCTGCGCTTCAAGCCGCATCCGCGCTATCGCCTCGAGGGCCGCAATCTGCATGTCGATCTTTATGTCGACCTCGCCGACGCCGTGCTTGGCGCCAAGGTTCCCGTCGAGACCGTCAAGGGCAGGATCGCGGTGACGGTTCCGCCCTGGTCGGGCTCCGACAAGGTGTTGCGCCTGAAGGGGCGCGGCTTGCCGCAAAAATCCGGCGGCGAGGGCGATCTCCTCGTCCATGTGCGCATCCTCCTGCCGGAGGACAAGCGCGCCGCGCTGGAAGCGCTTTTGCGCGCATGAGGCGGCACCCATCCAAGTCTTGCCGGTCGTTGCGGCTTGTCGACCGATACGGCCTGTGCGATAGGCTTGCGGGAGCTTGATCGGTGCACGAAAGGTAGGGCGATGGCGGGTGAAAACGGGCTGCTGGCGGGAAAACGCGGTCTCATCATGGGAGTCGCCAACAACCGCTCGATCGCCTGGGGCATCGCCAAGTCCTGCGCCGGCCAAGGCGCGGAACTGGCGCTCACCTATCAGGGCGAGGCGCTGAAGAAGCGGGTCGATCCTCTGGCGAGCGAACTCGGCGCCCACGTTGCCGGCCATTGCGACGTGACCGAGGACGACACCATCGCCGCGGTGTTCGAGGGTCTCAGGCAGAAATGGGGCCGGCTCGACTTCCTGGTGCATGCGATCGCCTTTTCCGACAAGGACGAGCTCGACGGCCGCTATATCGACACCTCGCGCGAGAATTTCCGCCGCACTCTCGACATCTCCGCCTATTCGCTGACCACGATCGCCAAGCATGCCGAGCCGCTGATGAGCGCCGGCGGATCGATCCTGACGCTGACCTATTACGGCGCCGAGAAGGTGATGCCGCATTATAATGTGATGGGCGTTGCCAAGGCGGCGCTGGAAGCCAGCGTGCGTTATCTGGCCGTCGACATGGGCGCCAACGGTATCCGCGTCAACGCGCTGTCGGCCGGCCCGATCAAGACGCTGGCCGCGTCCGGCATCGGCGATTTCCGCTACATCCTCAAATGGAACGAGTACAACGCCCCCTTGAAGCGCACCGTCACCATCGAGGAAGTCGGCGACGCGGGCCTGTATTTTCTGTCCGATCTGTCGCGCGGCGTGACCGGCGAGGTCCACCATGTCGATTCGGGTTATCATGTCGTGGGCATGAAGGCGGTCGACGCGCCGGACATCTCCACCGTCTGAGCGGTTCGCCGCCCTGCCGAAAATGATCGCGAAAGCGTGCCTGCAATGTCTCCGCTCGTCTATTTCGTGCGCCATGGCCAGACCGACTGGAACGCCGAGCTGCGCTTCCAGGGCCAGGTCGAGATCGACATCAACGATACCGGGCGCGCGCAGGCGCGCCGCAACGGCAAGGTGCTCGCGCGCCTGATCGACGATCCTTCCGGCTTCGACTTCGTCGCCAGCCCACTCAGGCGCACGCGCGAGACGATGGAGATCGTGCGCGCCGAAATGGGGTTGCCGGCGGCGGACTACCGGACCGATTCGCGCCTGGTCGAGGTCCATTTCGGCGACTGGCAGGGGTTTACGATCGAGGAAATCGAAACGGCCAGGCCCGGCATGGGCGCGCAGCGCGATCGCGCCAAATGGGATTTCCTGCCGCCGGGGCCGGACGCGGAAAGCTATGCCGATCTCGCCGAGCGGGTACGCGGCTGGATGGCCGAGGTCGAAGGCCCGGCCGTATGCGTGACACATGGCGGCGTGATACGCGCCGTCTTCCTGATCGCCGGCGGTCTCGACCGCCACGCCGCGGCCGTCATGGCCGTGCCGCAGGATCGCATCCTGCGCTTGGCGGACGGCAAGCTCGATTGGCTTTAGGGCGCCGCTATTCGTAGATTTCCATGTCGGTGATCAGGTTGGTGCCGTTGACCACGTCATAGGCGATGACGATGTCGATGCCTTCCCTGATCGCCGACATGTCGATTTCGCCGGGAAGCTTGTAGGTCTTGCCGTCGTCGAGCACGATGGTGAGGGTGTCGGGGTCCACCGACTGGATCGTGCCTTCGGCACTGGCGGCCAGACTTGGACTCGCCGAGAAAAGCGACAGGGCGACCAGCGCCGATGCGAGGATGCGCATGCTCATGACCTCTTGCCAGACTCCCGCTTGCGGCGCGGGTCTTGTGATTGGATGGGCGAGACAAGAGCAGAAACACCGCGATTGTGTCAAAACTAAATCGTCGTCCCGGACCGTTTGACCGATCCAGGAAAGGCAAATAGAAGGCAGCGACGGTCGCACAGGCGGCCGATGGGCCTCGTGAATGTCGCACAACACTTTTGGACATCTTTTCCGCGTCACCACCTGGGGTGAAAGCCACGGACCCGCGCTCGGCTGCGTGATCGACGGCTGCCCGCCCGGCATCGCGTTCACGCCGGCCGACATCCAGCGCGAGCTCGACCGTCGTCGGCCGGGCAAGTCGCGTTTCGTCACCCAGCGGCGCGAGCCCGACCAGGTCAAGGTGCTGTCCGGTTTCGTGCCGTCCGACGATGGCGAGACGCTGACGACCACCGGCACGCCGATCTCGCTGATGATCGAAAACGTCGATCAGCGCTCGAAGGATTATGGCGAGATCGCGCGCCAGTTCCGCCCCGGCCATGCCGATTACGGCTATTTCGTCAAATACGGGCTGCGCGACCATCGCGGCGGCGGGCGTTCGTCCGCGCGCGAGACCGCCGCGCGCGTGGCCGCCGGCGCGATCGCCCGCAAGGTGGTTCCGGGCCTTGTCGTGCGCGGCGCGCTGGTGGCGATGGGCGAAAAGCGCATCGAGCCGGCGAACTGGGACTGGGACTTCGTCGATCATCGGGACAATCCCTTCTTCACGCCCGACCCGGCCTCCGTGGCGGTGTTCAGCGACTATCTCGACGCCGTGCGCAAGGCTGGCTCCTCTGTCGGAGCCGTGGTCGAAATCGTCGCCGAGGGCGTGCCGGCCGGCCTCGGCGCGCCGGTCTATGCCAAGCTCGATCAGGACATCGCCTCGGCGATGATGTCGATCAACGCGGTCAAGGGCGTGGAGATCGGCAACGGTTTCGCGGCCGCCGGCCTGACCGGCGAGGAAAACGCCGACGAGATGCGCATGGGCAATGACGGCCGGCCGCGCTTCTTGAGCAACAACGCCGGCGGCGTGCTGGGCGGCATTTCCACCGGTGAGCCGGTTGTGGCGCGCTTCGCCGTCAAGCCGACATCGTCCATCCTGACGCCGCGCCGTTCGGTGGACCTTGAAGGCCGCGACGTCGACGTGGTCACCAAGGGGCGTCACGATCCCTGCGTCGGCATTCGCGCCGTGCCGATCGGCGAGGCGATGCTGGCCTGCGTGATCGCCGATCATTATCTTCGCCACCGCGGCCAGATCGGCGGCTGAGCACATCGAAAGCCGGAGCCCCATGCCCTACGACCAGAAAAAGACCGTCGAGGCCCTGCGCGCCTTCGAACGCGGCGAGATCGTCGTCGTCATGGACGATGACGGGCGCGAGAACGAAGGCGACCTGATCGTCGCCGCCACCCATTGCACGCCCGAAAAGATGGCCTTCATCGTGCGCCACACCTCAGGCATCGTCTGCGCGCCGATGACCCGCGACGAGGCGCGCCGGTTGAACCTGGCGCCGATGGTCGCCGACAACGACGCTCCGCACAGCACCGCCTTCACGGTCTCCGTCGACTACAAGCACGGCACCACCACCGGCATTTCCGCCGACGACCGCACGGTCACGGTGCGCAATCTGGCCAACCCCAATTCCGGCGCCGCCGATTTTGTCCGGCCCGGCCACATCTTTCCGCTGGTCGCGCGCGAGGGCGGGGTTTTGATGCGCTCGGGCCACACCGAGGCCGCGGTCGATCTGTGCAAGCTCGCCGGCCTGCCGCAGGTCGGCGTCATCTGCGAACTGGTCAACGACGACGGGTCGGTGATGCGCGGTCCGCAAGTCTCGGCGTTTGCCGACCGGCACGGGCTCAGGCAGGTTTCGGTCGCCGATCTGATCGCCTATCGCCAGAGGCAGGAAACGCTGGTTCAGCGCATCGACTGTTTCGAGGTCGAGACGCCGGCCGGGCGGGCGATGGCCCATGTCTATGCGCTGCCTTGGGAGCCGATGCATCATCTGGCGATCGTCTTCGGCGATATCCGCGACGGGGACGAAGTGCCCGTGCGGCTCCATTCCGAAGACGTGGTTGCCGACGTGTTCGGAACCGGCGACAGCCTGGTGCGCGCCATGGCGATGATGAGCGAGAAGCAGCGCGGCGTCGTCGTCTATCTGCGCGAGGGGTCGGTGGGCGTCGCCCATCAGGCCCGTATGCGTCCGGGCGAGGCCGGCGAGGACCATGCCGAGGCGCGCCTGCGCGAGAGCGAGTGGCGCGAAATCGGCCTCGGCGCGCAGATCCTGCGCGATCTCGGCATTTCCTCCATCGATCTGCTCGCCTCGCGCGAGCGCCACTATGTCGGGCTCGAAGGGTTCGGCATTCGCATCGCGCGCACCAGCATATTGGAACGCTGAGCCCCGGTCGGCGGCACGTCCTCCGTATCGCGATAGTTTGATTAGCCTGCGCGAATGTGTAGCGTCGCGCGGATCGAACGAATCGGGAGCGGAAAATGTGGGATTTTGACATCGGGCGCACACTCGCGATCCTCGCCAGAACCTGGCCTTTCATCGCGGTGCGCCTGCTGGTCTATTTCGGCATCACGGTCGCCTATGTGGCGGCCACCGGCACCGGCGCCGGGATCGGCTTCGGCGTCGGGCACATCTTCGGCGGCGCCGAGGGGCCGGCCGCGGTCGCGTTCTGGGGCGGCGCGGTGGGCTTCGCGCTGGTTTCGGTCGTGCTCTACTGGCTGCGCGAATATATTCTCTACGTCGTCAAGGCCGGTCATATCGCGGTGATGGTGCGGCTGATCGATGGCCAGCCGGTGCCGGACGGCAAGGGCCAGGTCGCCTATGCCCGCGAGATCGTCACCGAGCGTTTCGCCGAGGCGAACGCGCTTTTCGTGCTCGACCAGCTCGTCAAGGGTGCGATCCGCGTCGTCACCGGTCTGATCGGCGGCATCGCGGCGTTCCTGCCGATTCCCGGCCTGCAGGGGCTGGCCCGGTTCGTCAACACGGTGGTCCGCCTGTCGCTGACCTATGTCGACGAGATCATTCTCGGCTACAATATCCGGGTCGAAAGCCGCAATCCCTACGACAGCGCCCGCCACGGCGTCGTGCTCTACGCGCAGAACGCCACCACGATGATCAAGAACGCCGTCTGGCTGGCCGTGTTCATGTGGCTGCTGACCTTCGCCGTCTTCCTCGTCATGCTGGCGCCGGCCGCCGCCATTCTCTACGCCATGCCAGGCCAGCTTGCCGGCTGGTCGTTCGTGCTCGCCATCGTGTTCGCGCTTGCGCTCAAGGCCGCGCTGATCGAGCCTTTCGCGATCGCGGCGCTGATGGCGGTCTATTTCCGCACCATCGAGGGACAGGTTCCCAATCCCGAGTGGGACCAGCGCCTGGCCGGTGCGTCGCGTCATTTCCGCGAACTCGTCGACAAGGCCAGGGGCGCGTTCGGCGGCGCGCCGGCCGCCGACGGCGGGCAGGCCTGAAATGGCTGTGCCCGGCCGCTGGGAAAACCGTCTTTGGCGGTGGCCGATCGCGGCGTTGTGATTTAGGCTCAAATCATGACGCTGCGGTTTTACACTCACCCGATCTATCTCGAACATCTGACGCCGGAGGGCCATCCCGAGCGACCGGACCGGCTGCGTGCCATCGAAAAGGCGCTCGAGCACGAGGTCTTCGCCGGGCTTGAGCGCGTCGAGGCGCCCGAGGGCGATCCCGACACGATCCTCTATGCCCATCCGCAATCCCATCTGGACAGGATCCATGCCGCCATTCCCGAAGAGGGGATCGCGCGGGTGGACGCCGACACGGCGGTCAGCCCCAAGAGCTGGCAGGCCGCGCTGACCGCGCTCGGCGCGGCCAACGCCGCCGTCGACGACGTTTTCGAAGGTCGCGCCGACAACGTCTTCGTCGCCGCCCGTCCCCCCGGCCATCACGCCGAGAAGGACCGCGCGATGGGGTTTTGCCTGTTCAACAACGCCGCGATCGCCGCCCGCCATGCCCAGCGCAAGCACGGCGCCGAGCGTGTCGCGGTGATCGACTGGGATGTCCATCACGGCAACGGCACCCAGGACATTTTCTGGGACGACGCGTCGGTGCTTTATTGCTCGACCCACCAGATGCCGCTTTATCCCGGCACCGGCGCCAAGCACGAGACCGGTGCCGGCACCATCGTCAACGCGCCGCTTTCGCCGGGCGACGGCAGCGCCGCCTTCCGCGAGGCGTTCCGCACGCGGGTTCTCAAATCGCTCGACGAGTTCGCGCCCGACCTGATCGTCATTTCGGCCGGTTTCGACGCCCATCACCGCGATCCGCTGGCCGAGATCAACCTGACCGAAGACGATTTCGACTGGGCGACCGGCGAACTCATGGAGCGGGCCGGCCGGTTCTGCGACGATCGGCTTGTCAGCCTTCTGGAAGGCGGTTACGACCTTCAGGGACTGGCCGTGTCGGTCGCGACCCATATCCGGCGCATGATGAAGGGATGACGATGGCGGACAAGCCGAACGAGGACATCAAGGCGATGAGCTTCGAGGACGCGCTGGCGGCCCTCGAACGGATTGTCGACGACCTCGAAAAGGGCGACGTTCCGCTGGAACAGTCGATCACGATCTACGAGCGCGGCGAGGCGCTGAAGCGCCATTGCGACCAGCTTCTCAAGGCCGCGGAAGCCAAGGTTGAAAAGATCCGCCTGTCGCGCGAGGGCAAGCCGGAAGGCACCGAGCCGCTGGACGGCGCTTGAGCGGCGATTGTGAACTCTTGACTTTCTGTCGAGACTGCACCACGTTTTCATCATATCCGCTACGCCCGTAGGCGGGCATTTATTCAGAACCCCCGCGCGGCGACGTTCGGGGGTTCGTTATTTATGCGTGTCTCGGTTTTGATTGATGGCGGCCACTTGCGTGTATTGGCCCGTCAAGCGGGCCACGCTTATAAGCCCGACTATATCGACAAGGTGGCCCAAGCGTGCGTTGCGCCGGATGAGCGGCTCGTGCGGATATTTTACTACGACTGCGCTCCCTATATCGGCAAGGCGAAGCTGCCTGTTTCGGGAAAAGACTTTGAATTCAACGGTTCCGACGCCTGGCTTCGTAAGCTGGCGGCGCGCGACCTGTTCGCGGTTCGGCGCGGTGTGCTGAAGTTTCGCGGCTTTAAACCGAAGAAAATTCCCATTTCGGCCGCAACATTGACGGACGCCGATTTTAGTCCGGACTTCGAGCAGAAAGGTGTGGACATGCGAATAGGGCTGGATATCGCGAACCACGCTGCGACGCGATCCGTTGATCGGATCATACTCCTGTCCGGCGACACGGATTGCCTCCCGGCAATGAAACACGCGCGTATCAGCGGGTTGCAAATTGTCTTGGCGACGATGCCCAATCATAAGGTCGCGCCGGAACTGCTGTGGCATTCGGATTTTGAACGCCGCGTGGCGTGGCCGGCCTCATGAGCTTTTTCCCCGGAAAGGACCCCAAACCCGGCGACGCGTCCGCCTGCGACGCGGTCGAACTGATGGTCGTTCCCAACGCCCGCGACATCGGCGGCTTCGAGGTTCGCCGCGCCCTGCCGACCGCGCGCCGGCGGCTGGTCGGCCCGTTCATCTTCTTCGACCGCATGGGCCCGGCGATCCTGCGCGCCGGCCAGGCGCTCGACGTCAGGCCGCATCCCCATATCGGGCTGGCGACGGTGACCTATCTGTTCGACGGCTCCATTCGCCACCGCGATTCGCTCGGTACCGAGATGGTGATCGAACCCGGCGACGTGAACTTGATGACGGCCGGCCGCGGCATTGTCCATTCCGAGCGCACGCCGCAGGAAACCCGCGGCCGCGACAACGCCATATCCGGCCTGCAGACTTGGCTCGCCCTGCCGAAGGATCGCGAGGAGATCGCGCCGCTGTTCGAAAACACCCCCAAGGCCGATCTGCCGGTGATCGACGCCGACGGGCTCGCCGGCCGTATCATCATCGGCGGCTTCGACGGCCTGTCGTCGCCGGTGCGCACGGCCTCCGACACGCTCTACGCCGATCTGCGGCTTGCCGCCGGCGCGCGCGTGCGCATTCCCGTCGAGGTCGAGGAGCGTGCGATCTACGTGCTTGACGGCGAGGTGGTCATCGCCGGCGACGTCTTTGCCGCCGACCGGCTGCTTGTGCTGCGGCCTGGCGACGAGATCGTGGTGTCGTCGGAAACGGGCGCGCATTTCATGCTGTTCGGCGGCGCCTCGCTCGGCACGCCGCGCCATATCTGGTGGAACTTCGTCTCCTCCTCCAAGGAGCGCATCGAGCAGGCCAAGGAAGAATGGCGCAGCGGCCGTTTCGACATCGTGCCGGGCGACGAGGAGGAGTTCATTCCGTTGCCTGGCACATGAGCCCGCGTTGTTTCAGCACGTTTACTTTCGTGGCCCGAGCGCCTATGTCCGGTAAAGCCTTTAAAAGAAAACAAAGCCATGGCCGCGAACCCGCCTCCGCAAACGCCCCTTCTGGATCAGGCCTACACGCCCGCCGATCTCAAAAAACTGCCTGAAAGCAAGCTGCCGCAGCTCGCCGAGGAACTGCGCGCCGAACTGGTCGATGCGGTCTCGCAGACCGGCGGCCATCTCGGCGCGGGGCTGGGCGTGGTCGAGTTGACGGTCGCCATTCACTACGTGTTCGACACGCCCAGGGATCGGGTGATCTGGGATGTCGGCCACCAGGCCTATCCGCACAAGATCCTGACCGGCCGTCGCGACCGTATTCGCACGCTGCGCCAGGAAGGCGGACTGTCCGGTTTCACCAAGCGCGCGGAAAGCGAATACGACCCGTTCGGCGCCGCGCATTCCTCGACCTCGATCTCGGCCGGGCTCGGCATGGCGGCCGCGCGCGACCTGTCGGGCGGCGACAACAACGTCATCGCGGTGATCGGCGACGGCGCCATGTCGGCCGGCATGGCCTACGAGGCGCTCAACAATGCCGGCGCGCTCGACGCCCGGCTGATCGTCATCCTCAACGACAACGACATGTCGATCGCCCCGCCCTCGGGCGCGATGAGCGCCTATCTGGCCCGTCTGGCCTCCGGCCGCACCTATCAGGGCATTCGCGATATCGGCAAGAAGCTCACCTCCTATCTGGGCAAGACCGCCGACAAGGCGATCACCCGCGCGGTCGAGCATGCGCGCGGCTACGTCACCGGCGGCACACTGTTCGAGGAACTGGGCTTTTTTCACATCGGGCCGATCGACGGGCACAATCTCGAACATCTGATCCCGGTTCTGAAGAATGTGCGCGACCACGGCGACGGCCCGGTGCTGATCCATGTCGTCACCCAAAAGGGCAAGGGCTACGCGCCGGCCGAGGCGGCGAGCGACAAATATCACGGCGTCAACAAGTTCGACGTGATTACCGGCGCCCAGGCCAAGCCGGCGGCCAATGCGCCGTCCTACACCAAGGTGTTCGCTCAGAGCCTGATCCAGGAAGCGCGCGAGGACGAGCGGGTCGTCGGCATCACCGCGGCGATGCCGAGCGGCACCGGGCTCGACCTGTTCGGCGAGGCGTTTCCCGAGCGCATGTTCGACGTCGGCATCGCCGAACAGCACGCCGTCACCTTCGCCGGCGGGCTTGCCAGCGAGGGTTACAAGCCGTTCGCCGCGATCTATTCGACCTTTCTGCAGCGCGCCTACGATCAGGTCGTGCACGACATCGCCATCCAGGGCCTGCCGGTGCGCTTTCCGATCGACCGGGCGGGTTATGTCGGCGCCGACGGCGCGACCCATTGCGGCGCGTTCGACGTCGCCTATCTCGCCACCTTGCCCGGCTTCGTGGTGATGGCGGCCGCCGACGAGGCCGAGTTGCGCCATATGGTGCGCACCGCCGTCGACTACGACCAGGGGCCGCTCGCCTTCCGCTATCCGCGCGGCAACGGCGTTGGCGTCGACATGCCCGAGCGCGGTTCGGTTCTGGCCATCGGCAGGGGACGGGTGCTGCGCGAAGGCACCAAGGTGGCGCTGTTGTCGCTTGGGACCCGCTTGCAGGATTGCCTTGCCGCCGCCGAGGAACTCGATGCCGCCGGCCTATCGACGACGGTCGCCGATGCCCGTTTCGCCAAGCCGCTCGACCGCGAGTTGATCACCCGCCTTGCCCGCGAGCACGAGGTTCTGGTCACGGTCGAGGAAGGCGCGATCGGCGGTTTCGGCAGTCATGTGCTGCACTTCCTCGCCCATGAAGGCTTGCTGGAAAACGGTCTCAAGGTGCGCCCGCTGGTTCTGCCCGACGAATTCACCGACCAGGCCAAGCCCGAGCGCATGTATGAATGGGCCGGCCTCGACCGAGCCGGGATCGTGGCGACGGTCTTTGCCGCGCTCGGCGCGCAGGCCCGTGCGGCCCGCGCCTGAAGCCGATCGTAACGCCCTGTTTACGCTGGTTTTTCGTAACCTGCTTACCCTGTCCCTTGGCCGAATTTTAGGCTCCGTCTGCTAATCACGCTCCCGGGACAGGGAGCTTGATAATGATGAGATTGACGATCGTGCTGGCGGGGCTGGCGCTGACGGCGCCGGCCATGGCGGATCAGAAAGTCGACCGCAGCATCGACGCGGCGGCGGCGCGGATCGTGGCCGAACGGATCGGCGAGATACGCGGCAGCTTCGCGCCCGGCCACACGCCGGACTTTGTCGGCGAGCTCAAAACGGTCGCCTCGGCGGCGCCGTCCGGCAGTTTCTGGCACGACGGGCTGGCGCGGGCGCGCGACGTGGCGCCGCTCGCCGGCGATACCAACTGACGCATGCCCGCCGGCGCGGGCCGGCTTGCGTGGCCGGCCCGCTTTCGTCAAACAGGCTCATGACGGAAAACCAGGCCGGTTCGCCCAAATTGCGCCTCGACGATCTTCTCGTGACACGGGGCTTTTTCGCGTCCCGTTCGCGGGCACGCGATGCCGTCTTGCGCGGAACCGTTCTGGTCGACGGCCGGCCGCAGACCAAACCGGGCAGCCGGATCGCCGGCGATGCCTGCCTCGTGGTCGACGATCCGGCGCGAGCCTATGTGTCGCGCGCCGCACTCAAACTCGTCGCCGCCTTCGACCGGTTCGGGCTCGATCCCGCCGGTGCGGTTGCGCTTGATATCGGCGCGTCGACCGGCGGTTTCACCCAGGTGCTGCTCGAGCGCGGGGCGCGCCATGTCTTCGCCGTCGATGTCGGCCATGGCCAACTGGATGCCGGCCTTGCCGAGGATCCGCGCGTCACCAATCTCGAAGGCCTCAACGCGCGCGATCTCGCCCCGTCGCATGTAGCGGACCTCCCTGTGGGTCTTGTCGTATCCGACGTCTCTTTCATTTCGCTGAAACTGGCGCTGCCGGCCGCACTCGACCTGGCCGACGCCGGCGCCGGCGCCGTGCTTCTGGTCAAGCCGCAATTCGAGGCCGGTCGCGCGGCGATCGGCAAGGGCGGCATCCTGCGCGATCCGGCCCTGGGCGAACGTATCGCTGAGGACATGGCGGCATGGCTCGAAAGCCGGCCCGGCTGGCGCGGGCTTGGAACAATGCCCTCGCCGATTGCAGGCGGGGATGGCAACCGGGAATATCTGCTTGCGGGGATCAAGGACCGATGACGACCAGGCTACGTATCGACAGGCTCGGTGCCCAGGGCGACGGCGTTGCGGACACCGAGGCCGGAGCGGTCTATGTGCCGTTTGCGCTGCCGGGCGAATTGGCGACGGTGGCCGTCGAGGCGGATCGCGGCACGTTGATCGCGGTCGTGGAGCCCTCGGCCGCGCGCGTGGAACCGGCATGCCGGCATTTCGGCGAGTGCGGCGGCTGCGCGCTGCAGCATCTCGATCCCCCGGCCTATCTCGCCTGGAAGCGCGACAAGCTGGTCGCAGCACTCGCCAGCAGGGGGCTCGAGGTCGAGGTCGGCGAGACGGTTGCCTGCGAACCGGGCGCGCGCCGGCGGGCGGTCTTTTCGGCGCGCAGGACGGCGCAGGCGCTGCTCTTCGGCTACAATCGCGCCGCCACCCACCGGCTCGTCTCGATCGAGGAATGCCCGATCCTCGTGCCGCGCATTCCCGCGTCCTTCGCTGCGCTGCGTGAGCTGGCGGCCCTCGTCTGCGCCACCGACAAGACCTTTCGCATCGCTGTGAGCGACACCGAAAGCGGGCTCGACATCGCGGTTTCGGGTGCCGGCAAGACCGGCGAAAAGGCGCGCCGGGCCGCCGCCGACTTCGCCATCCGCCAGGGGTTTTCCCGGCTCGCGCTCGACGGCGAGGTGCTGATCGCGCCGCGCCCGCCGCAGATCAGCATCGGTGGCGCCGTGGTCGGCCCGCCCGTGGGTGGGTTCTTGCAGGCCGTTGCCGCAATCGAAACCGTGATCGCGGCGAGCGTCGTTTCCCATCTGGGCCACAACAAAATACGGCGCGCGGCCGATCTTTTTTGCGGTGTCGGCACTTTCGCGCTCAGGCTGGCCGAACGGGCCGAAATCCTGGCCGTGGAGAACGACGCGGCCGCGCTCGCCGCCCTCGACCGTGGCTTTCGCCACGCCGACGGCCTCAAGCGCATTACGACGGAAAAGCGCGACCTGTTTCGCCGGCCGCTGACGACCAAGGAGCTGAACCGGTTCGACGCTCTTGTGTTCGATCCACCGCGGGCGGGTGCGGAGGCGCAGGCGCGCCAGATCGCGATCAGCGACGTGCCGCGTGTTGCCGCGGTGTCGTGCAATCCGGCGACGCTGGCACGCGATCTGCGCATTCTGGTTGATGGCGGCTACCGTCTCGTCGAGGTGACGCCTTTCGACCAGTTTTTGTGGTCGGCCCATGTCGAGGCGGTGGCGCTCTTGGAAAAACCGGCGAAGAAGCGGCGCTGACGCGTGACGGCGACGGCCTTTCAGCGGCCGGCGAGCAGCCCGCGCACATAGTCGGGCACGATTTCGGTCGCCCTTCCGTGCCGGCTTTCGGCGAACTGCGTGGCACCCTGCGACGGTTCGAGATTGAGTTCCACCGTATGCGCGCCGGCCTCGCGGGCGATGTCGACAAAACCGGCCGCCGGATAGACATTGCCGCTGGTGCCGATCGACAAAAACAGGTCGCAGCGCGCAAGCGCGGTCTCGATCCGGTCCATCCAGTAGGGCATCTCGCCGAACCACACCACGTCCGGCCGCAGAGAGCCGGCCGTGGCGCAGGACGGGCAGGGCGTCGTCCGCGACAGGTCCCCGCCCCATCGGTGGCGCTGGCCGCAATTGGCGCACAGCGCGCTGCCCAGTTCGCCATGCATGTGGACCAGGGCGCGCGAGCCGGCCCGTTCGTGCAGGTCGTCGATATTCTGGGTCACAAGCAGGAAGTCGTCGCAAAATCCCCGTTCCAGTTCGGCCAGCGCGAAATGAGCCGCATTCGGCTCGACCGCGGAAAGACCGCGCCGGCGCTGATTGTAAAAATCCTGGACCAGTTCGGGATCGCGCGCGAACCCCTGCGGCGTGGCGACGTCGCGGTAGTCGACCCTCGACCAGATCCCGCCCTCGTCGCGGAACGTGTCGATGCCCGATTCGGCCGAAATCCCGGCCCCGGTGAGGATGACGATGGCTGGAGGCGGCGCGATTTTGTCTATCATTTTGGGCTTTCATCGAGAGAAAAACCGGCTTGTGTCTCAAGGATGAGGCACAGCAGCATTTGTCGATCAACATTATCCATTCCGGATAGACAAGAAACCGCGCCGTCTGAACGTGAGAGAAAAGCGGACTTTAGCGCGCAGAACCGGCATCGGGCCGGCGGCCGACGCTCTATTCGTTCGAACCTCTACTCGAATTGGTACGGGAGTGAAGGCACGCGCCGGTCCCGCGTCCGGCCGATCACGTCTGCGTGCCGCCGACCGTCATCTGGTTCATTCTCAAATGCGGCTGGCCGACGCCGACCGGCACGCCCTGGCCGGCCTTGCCGCACATGCCGATGCCGGTATCGAGTTTCATGTCGTTGCCGATCATTGTCACCCGGTGCATGGCGTCGGGGCCGTTGCCGATCAGCATCGCCCCCTTGATCGGGTGGGTCACCTTGCCGTTTTCGATCCGGTAGGCTTCCGTACAGGCGAAGACGAATTTGCCGGAGGTAATGTCGACCTGGCCGCCGCCGAAGGACACGGCGTAGACGCCGTCCTTGACCGAGGCGATGATCTCGGCCGGCTCCGCATCGCCGCCGAGCATGAACGTGTTGGTCATGCGCGGCATCGGCTCGTGCGCGTAGGATTCGCGCCGGCCGTTGCCGGTTGCCGCAACCCCCATCAGCCGGGCGTTCTGCCGATCCTGCATATAGCCGACCAGCTTGCCGTCCTCGATCAGCACGTTGCGGCCGCTCGGCGTGCCCTCGTCGTCGATGGTCAGCGAGCCGCGCCGTTCCGCGATCGTGCCGTCGTCGACCACGGTCACGCCCCGGGCGGCCACCTGCTGGCCCATCAGGCCGGCGAAAGCGGAGGTCTTCTTGCGGTTGAAGTCGCCTTCCAGCCCGTGGCCGACCGCCTCGTGCAGCATGACGCCCGGCCAGCCCGCGCCCAGCACGATGTCGAACGTGCCGGCCGGTGCCGGCTTGGCCTCGAGATTGACCAGCGCCTGGCGCAACGCCTCGTCGGCGGCGTGTTTCCACGACGTCTCGGCCACGAACGCGCCGAACCCCTTGCGCCCGCCCATGCCGTGCGAGCCGCTTTCCTGGCGGTCGCCGTCGCCCACCACCACGGCCACGTTCAGCCGCACCAGCGGCCGGACATCGCGCACCAAATGCCCGTCGGCGCGCAGGATTTCCACGGTCTGCCACGAGGCGGCGAGCGAGGCTGTGACCTGGCGCACACGCGGGTCCTTGGCACGCAGCCACGCGTCGATCTCCTGCAGCAGCCTTGCCTTCTCGGCGAAGTCTGGCGCCGCGATCGGGTTCTCGTCGCCGTAAAGCCGCCTGTTGGTGCCCGCCGGCGGTGTGGCGAGCCGGCCCGAATAGCCGGCCTTGACCGCCGAGACCGCGTCGGCGGCGCGCGCCAGCGCGTGTTCGGAAAATTCGCTCGAATGGGCGTAGCCGGTCGCCTCGCCGGCCACCGCGCGCAGGCCGAAGCCCTGGTCCTGGTTGAAATTGGCCGTCTTCAGCCGGCCATTGTCGAAGACCAGCGCCTCGTTTTCTGAATATTCCACGAACAGCTCGCCGTCATCGGCGCCCTGGATGGCGTTCGCGACCAGCCGCTTCACGGCCGTTTCGGGGATGTCGAATTTTTCCAGCAATGGGGCGGACACGCGCAGGCTCCCTCGGGTGGGTTTGTTTCGGCTTCCTCGCTTATATAGAGGGCGCGGGCAAGGCTTTCACCCACGAGCCCGCGAGGGAGGGCAAGGATGACGAAAAGGCACAAAGCCGGACGCGTAAAAAATCTGCTCTTCTGGGTTGTCGTTGGCGCCCTGGCGGGGCTGGCGACCGGGCTGCCGTTCGGAAGCGACTACGCGCTGGCCGGCGCGGGGCTCGGCATGGCCGGCGGTCTCGGCATTCATGTCGGCCTGCGCCGCTGAACGGCGCATCGCCGGACCGGTCCCGGCACGGCGTCGGTCCTGCGCGACCGCGAGGGGTCAGGGCAGGGCCTCGAACCCTTCCGAAAAGCCGGTCAGGTCGACCGGAATGCCGATGCCCTCTTCCGGCGTCTGAAAGACGATGAAGGTGGCCGCGGTGCCGGATTTGAACGTGTCGAGCAGCTGATCCTCCAGAATCACCTCGGCGTAGCAGCCGTCCTGGAAGCAGCGCACGAAATAGGCCCGGCCGATATCTTCGCCGTCGACATTCAGCCCGAGCCCGTTGGGCAGCAGCACGCCGAGCGGGGCGAGCACGCGCAGGATCTCGGCCTTGTTGTCGGCCGTCTTCAGCACAACCACCGAAAGCCCGACTTCCGGTCGGTCCTCGGCGACGACATTCTGCATCAAAACGCATTGCTCGCCGGTCGCCCCGGCCGGCACGTCGCAAATGATCGACCACGCGCCGTGGGTCGAGCGCACCGTGCCGCCTTGCTGGGCGTGGCCTTGCGGCAGGAAGATCATGCTGGCGGCCGAGACCGCGGCGATGGCGAAAAGGCGTACGGACAAGGTCAGCATGAGGGCTCCATGGCGAATCACCTGAATCTATCGTGCGCCCGGTGCCATTCAAAGCAGGGCTTTTCGGCAGCGAACCGATGATTCGCCTGGCCAAGTGCCCGTGAAATCCGCCGGAAATGCGACGCCGGACCGTTTCACCGCCGGTCTGGCGCCGTCCGTGCCGCCCCGTCAGGCCGGCGCGGCGCCAATTTGCCGCTCGCGCAAAAATGCCGCATGGATCGCGGGGCGGGCTTCCTTGCAGATGTCGGGAGAGTATGGTTTTAACGGCCGACATCATGGCTGGGTCCCTGACCCGGCAGACCTGCGCGCACCGGAACACAGGCTGCGCATTCCGATCGAGGAGAAGATGAGCGTGATAAGAAAGCCCCTGGCGATCCTGTCCGGCTTGGCGGCCTGTATGGCAGCCGCCCCCGCTCTTGCCGCGCAGCCGACCCCCTGGCAGACGCGTTTTCAGCCGGCGGCCACCTCCATCATGGAGCAGACCACCTGGTTCGAGATCTATACGCTGTGGTTCATTTTGCCGATCACCGTGCTGGTCATGCTGCTGCTTGGCTGGGTGATCGTAAAATACCGGGCGAGCGCCAATCCGAACCCGTCGCGTACCAGCCACAACACGCTGATCGAGGTCATCTGGACGGTCGGTCCGGTCGTGGTGCTGCTGTTCTTGGCGGTGCCGTCCTTCCAGCTCCTGTCGGCGCAGTATTCTCCGCCTGAGGACCCCGCCATCACCATCAAGGCGACCGGCGTTCAGTGGTATTGGGATTATGAGTATCAGACCGAGGAGGAGCCGCTTTCCTTTTCCTCGCTGATGCTGGCCGAGGACGGTCGCGCCGCGCTCGGCAAGGAGGATCGTGAGACCTATCCGCGCCTGTTGGCCGTCGACAACGAGGTGGTTGTGCCCGTCGACACCACGGTCCGCATTCTGGTGACGGCCAGCGACGTCATTCACGCCTTCGCCGTGCCGGCCTTCGGCGTCAAGACCGATGCGGTTCCCGGCCGGATCAACGAAATCTGGTTCAAGGCCAAGAAGGAAGGCATCTATTACGGTCAGTGCTCCGAGCTTTGCGGCAAGGATCACGCCTTCATGCCGATCGCCATCCGGGTGGTCTCGGCCGATCAGTACGACACCTGGCTCGCCGCCGCGCGCTCGGATCTCGCCGGCGCCAACAAGGCGCTGATGGCGGCGACGGATGCGCAGACCAAGGTTGCGGCCGCCGGCGAATAACGCCGCGAACGGTCAGAATAAGGGAAACGGAGCGTAACATGGCAGGCGCTGCAGCTCACGATGCGGACCACGACCACAAGCCCTATGGCTGGACGCGGTGGGTCTATTCCACCAATCACAAGGACATCGGCACGCTCTATCTGATCTTCGCGATCTGTGCCGGCATCATCGGCGGCTTCCTGTCGGTGATGATGCGCTGGGAGCTCGCCGAGCCGGGCATCCAGATCTTCCACGGGCTCGCCGCCATGGTCTACGGCGTGGAGGGCGACGCCGCCCTCGATGCCGGCAAGCACATGTACAACGTGTTCACGACCGGCCACGGCCTGATCATGATCTTCTTCATGGTCATGCCGGCGCTGATCGGCGGTTTCGCCAACTGGATGGTGCCGATCATGATCGGCGCGCCGGACATGGCTTTCCCGCGCATGAACAACATCTCGTTCTGGCTGCTGCCGCCCGCTTTCATTCTGTTGCTGATGTCGATGTTCGTGCCCGGACCTGCCGGCGCTCTCGGCGCCGGTGGCGGCTGGACGGTCTATCCGCCTCTGTCGACGTCGGGTCAGCCCGGCCCGGCGATGGATCTCGTCATCCTGTCGCTGCACATCGCCGGCGCGTCGTCGATCCTCGGTGCGATCAACTTCATCACCACCATCTTCAACATGCGCGCGCCGGGCATGACGCTGCACAAGATGCCGCTTTTTGCCTGGTCGGTGCTGATCACGGCGTTCCTGCTGTTGCTGTCGCTTCCGGTTCTGGCCGGCGGCATCACCATGCTGTTGACCGATCGCAACTTCGGCACCGCCTTCTTCGCACCCGAGGGCGGCGGCGACCCGATCCTGTTCCAGCACCTGTTCTGGTTCTTCGGTCACCCCGAGGTCTACATCCTGATCCTGCCGGGCTTCGGCATCGTCAGCCACATCGTGTCGACCTTCTCGCGCAAGCCGATCTTCGGTTATCTCGGCATGGCCTACGCCATGGTCGCCATCGGCGTGGTCGGCTTCATCGTGTGGGCGCACCACATGTACACCACCGGCCTGTCGCTCGACACGCAGCGTTACTTCGTGTTCGCCACCATGGTGATCGCGGTGCCGACGGGCGTGAAGATCTTCTCGTGGATCGCCACGATGTGGGGCGGCTCGATCTCCATGCGCACCCCGATGCTGTGGTCGATCGGCTTCATCTTCCTATTCACCGTCGGCGGCGTCACGGGCGTTCAGCTCGCCAATGCCGGCCTCGACCGCTCCTTCCACGACACCTATTACGTCGTGGCTCACTTCCACTACGTGCTGTCGCTGGGTGCCGTGTTCGCGATCTTCGCGGCCTGGTATTACTGGTTCCCCAAGATGACGGGTTACATGTACTCGCCGCTGATCGCGCGTACCCATTTCTGGGTCACCTTCATCGGCGTGAACCTGATCTTCTTCCCGCAGCACTTCCTCGGCCTGGCCGGCATGCCGCGTCGGTATATCGACTATCCCGACGCCTTCGCGGGCTGGAACCTGGTCTCCTCCTACGGTTCCTATATCGCCGCGATCGGCGTGGTGATCTTCCTCTACGGCGTGTTCGAAGCCTTCCGCAAGAAGCGCGTCGCCGGCGCCAATCCGTGGGGCGAGGGCGCCACCACCCTGGAATGGCAGCTGCCGTCGCCGCCGCCCTTCCACCAGTGGGAAGAGCTGCCGAGGATCAAGTAGGCACAGGCAGAAAACGAAGCCGTCGGTTCGCCGGCGGCTTCGCTCAAAGGGACAAAGCGGTACAGCGTTTTCATGGCTATCGTCGACAACCATATTTCCGCCTCGGAAGCGGGCGTGCGCCTCTCGGAGGCGACGCCGGGCGATTATTTCGCGCTTTTGAAGCCGCGGGTGATGTCGCTTGTCATCTTCACGGCGATGGTCGGTCTGGTCGCCGCGCCGGGAACGCTGAACCCGTTCATCGCCCTGGTCGCGATCCTGGCGATCGCGGTCGGCGCCGGCGCGTCAGGCGCGCTCAATATGTGGTACGACGCCGACATCGACTTGGTGATGTCGCGCACCGCCGACCGGCCGGTGCCCTCGGGGCGCATTGCTGCCGGCGAGGCGCTGGTTTTCGGTCTCGTCCTGTCGGCGTTCTCGGTCATGACCCTGGGCGTGATCGTCAATTGGGTCGCCGCCGGCCTGCTCGCCTTCACCATCTTCTTTTACGCCGTCGTCTACACGATGTGGCTGAAGCGCTGGACGCCGCAAAACATCGTCATCGGCGGCGCGGCCGGTGCGTTCCCGCCGATGATCGGCTGGGCCGCGGCGACGGGCTCCGTCAGCCTGGAAAGCGTCATCCTGTTCCTGATCATCTTTTTGTGGACGCCGCCGCATTTCTGGGCGCTCGCCCTGTTCAAGTCCGGCGACTACGAGCGGGCCGGCGTTCCAATGCTGCCCAATGTCGCCGGCGCGGCCGCCACCCGCCGCCAGATCCTAGCCTATTCGCTGCTGATCGCGCCGGTCGGCGCCGCGCCGTGGGCCTTGGGTTTCGCCAGCGCGGCCTATGGCGTGCTGGCCGTCGCGCTCGGCGCCGGTTTTGCCTGGCATGCCTGGCGCGTGTTCGCGATGGCCGACGACGACCGTGCCATGAAGCCGGCCAAGGCGCTGTTTGCCTATTCGATCGTCTATCTGTTCGCGATCTTCGCCGCGTTCCTGATCGACACCGTCGCCGGTCGCATCGCCGGATTCGGAGGCTGACATGAGCGACAAAAAGGGTCTCGTCCTCAGTCCGGCCCAGGCCAAGGCACGTCGTGCGCGTTCCATCGCCATCGGCCTGGCGTTGGCGGCGCTGGTCGCCATCTTCTACTTCGCCACGATCGCCAAGTTCGGCCCGGCCATCTTCGAGCGTGCGCTATGACGACCGTGAGCGAGAAAAAACCGATCGGCGACAAAACCGAACGCTCCAACCGCGTCATCGCCACGGCCTGTCTGGCGTTTTTCGTCGGCATGATCGGCATGGCCTACGCCGCCGTGCCGCTTTATCAGCTGTTTTGCCAGGTCACCGGCTATGGCGGCACGACCCAGCGCGTCGAGCAATATTCCGATACCATTCTGGATCGCGAGATCACGATCCGTTTCGACGCCAACGTCGCCAGCGATCTGCCCTGGGACTTCAAGCCGGTTCAGCGCGACGTGAAGATCCGCATCGGCGAGACGGCGCAGATTTCCTACACCGCCCGCAACATGTTCAAGGCGCCGGCGCGCGGGCGCGCGACCTTCAACGTCTCGCCGCCGACGGCGGGTGCCTATTTCAACAAGGTCGAGTGTTTCTGCTTCACCGACACCGAGCTGAAACCGGGCGAGACCATGGACATGCCGGTGGTTTTCTTTATCGATCCGGAAATCGTCAACGTTCCGGAACTGAAGAACACCGAGACCATCACGCTGTCCTACACTTTCTTCTCCATTGACGGGGACGAACCCGTCGCTGCTTCGCCCGTGGGCGAAGCGACAGACGCAACGACGAACGAGACGACCAAGCTCGGGGGCTGACATGGCTGACGCACACGCCAAACCGCAACACGATTACCACATTATCGACCCGAGCCCCTGGCCGTTCATCGGCTCTGTGGGCGCGCTGATCATGGCGATTGGCGGCGTCGCCTGGATGCAGAGCATGCGCAGCGGCACGCTGCCCTTTTTCGGCATGGACCTTGCCGGCGCCAAGTACTGGATCTTCGCGATCGGTCTCGCGCTCGTCCTCTACACGATGATCGCCTGGTGGTCGGACACGATCAAGGAAGCGCATGAGGGGCACCATACCCGCGTGGTGTCGTTGCATTTGCGCTACGGCATGATCATGTTCATCGCCTCGGAGGTGATGTTCTTCGTCGCCTGGTTCTGGGCGTTCTTCGACGCCAGCCTGTTTCCCAACGAGGCCGCCCAGGTCGCGCGCGCCGAATATACCGGCGGCGTGTGGCCGCCCGAAGGCATCGAGGTGCTCGATCCCTTCCACCTGCCGCTCTACAACACCATCATCCTGCTTCTGTCGGGCACGACGGTCACCTGGGCGCACCATGCGCTGCTGCACGACGACCGCAAGGGCCTGGTCTGGGGCCTGGCCCTGACGGTCGCGCTCGGCGTGCTGTTTTCCTTCGTCCAGGTCTACGAATATATGCACGCGCCGTTCGCCTTCAGCGATTCCATCTATGGCGCCACCTTCTACATGGCGACCGGTTTTCACGGTTTCCACGTCTTCGTCGGCACGATCTTCCTGCTGGTGTGCCTGTTGCGCGCCATGCGCGGCGACTTCACCTCCAAGCAGCATTTCGGCTTCGAGGCGGCCGCCTGGTACTGGCATTTCGTCGACGTGGTGTGGCTGTTCCTGTTCGCCTGCATCTATGTGTGGGCATCGTCCGGCGCGACGATCGCCGCGCACTGACGCGCGCCGGCCAGAATGTGAAGCGGCCGCCTTCGGGCGGCCGTTCCTTTTTGTCGCTTCCTTTTGCGCGCGCCGGACGGGGGAACGCTCCGCCATATCCCGGCGCCGCTCCGCGAGGCTGCGACAATGGCGGGCGTCGACCCCGGCGGCCCGATCGTGATAGATGGCGGCCGGACGGTTCGGAATGCCGGACCCGGTCCCGGCGGAGCTGGACCGGACTTTCGGCGCCGGAGCCGATGCGCAGATGGATGAAATCCGGACCATGCCAGACAACGCCACCTCGAGCGAGACCAGGCTATGAGCCAGGACAAGGCGCATTATCCGCCCGTCGAGCCGATCGGCGCCGGCCTCAAGGGGCGCTGCCCGCGCTGCGGCGAGGGACGGCTCTTTTCCGGATATCTCAACGTGAACGAGAACTGTGGCAATTGCGGTCTGGGGTTCGATTTCGCCGATGCCGGCGACGGCCCGGCGGTATTCGTCATCCTGATCGTCGGCTTTTTGGTGGTTGGCCTCGCCCTGTGGGCGGAAGTGTCGTTCGGGCCCCCGCTATGGCTGCATTTTTGGCTGTGGATCCCGCTTGCCGTCGTCGGCTCGCTGGTGCCGCTGCGCCTGTTCAAGGGCGTTCTGATCAATCTGCAATATGCCAACAAGGCCCGGGAAGGGCGGCTCGACCATGGCGAGGACTGATACGCCGGTTCCCGCGCGGGCGGCGCCTTCGGCGTGGAAGGTCGTGCTGGCGGCACTCGTCCTGTTCGCCATCCTGTGCGCGCTCGGCGTCTGGCAGGTTCAGCGCCTGGCCTGGAAGGAAGGCCTGCTCGCCACCATCGAGGCGCGCATCCACCGGCCGCCCGCAGCCTTCGGCGAGGTTTTGGCCGCGCATGAGGCGGGCCAGGATATCGAATATCTGCCGGTCAGCGTCAGCGGTCGCTTCCTGCATTCCGGCGAGCGCCATTTCTTCGCCACCTGGAAAGGCGCGTCGGGTTATTTCGTCTATACGCCGCTGCTGCGCGCCGACGGTTCGGCCGTCTTCGTCAATCGCGGC
Source organism: Nitratireductor alexandrii (assembly GCF_004000215.1). GTDB lineage: Bacteria > Pseudomonadota > Alphaproteobacteria > Rhizobiales > Rhizobiaceae > Mangrovimarina > Mangrovimarina alexandrii. The sequence continues at coordinate 631,368 of NZ_RBVY01000001.1, forward strand.
TTCGTCCCCTTCGACCGCAAGCCGGCCGCCACGCGCGGCGAGGGGCAGGTGACGGGCGCGCTCACCGTCACCGGACTGGCGCGCGACCGGCTGGCGCAAAAACCGTCCTCGATCCTGCCCGACAACGAACCCGCCAAAAACATCTTCTACTGGAAGGATATCGAAGCGATGGCGGCCACCGCCGGCCTGCCGGAGGGAACCGAGATCGTGCCGTTTTTCGTCGACGCCGACGACAATCCCAATCCGGGCGGGCTGCCGGTGGGCGGCGTGACGCTGATCAGCATGCCCAACAACCACTTGCAATACGCTGTGACCTGGTTCGGCCTGGCGGCGGCGCTCGCCGGTGTCGTCGGCGTCTGGCTGGTTCGCATAAGGCGCGAGGATCGAGCCCGCCGCCCTTGACAGGCACCGGTGCGGCGCATCATGTCCGCGGCAGGAAGGTGATCGACCCATGCCCGAATCCAACAAGCATCCGCTGACCATCCGGCTGTGCCAGCCGCGCGGTTTTTGCGCCGGCGTCGACCGCGCCATCCAGATCGTCGTTCTGGCGCTGAAGAAATACGGCGCCCCTGTCTATGTGCGCCACGAGATCGTCCACAATCGCTACGTGGTCGAGGGCCTGCAGAATCTGGGCGCGGTGTTCATCGAGGAGATCGACGAGATACCGGACGAGCATCGCGACTGTCCGGTGGTGTTTTCCGCCCATGGCGTGCCGAAATCGGTGCCGCGCGATGCCGCCGAGCGGGCGCTGTTTTATCTCGACGCCACCTGTCCGCTGGTGTCCAAGGTCCACAAACAGGCGATTCGTCACCATCGGCTCGGCCGCCATGTCGTGCTGGTCGGCCATGCCGGCCATCCCGAGGTCATCGGTACGATGGGCCAGTTGCCCGACGGTGCCGTCAGCCTGATCGAGACCGAGGAGGATGTGGCGCGCTTCGCGCCGGCCGATCCGGCCGCGCTCGGGTTCGTCACCCAGACGACGCTGTCGGTCGACGACACGGCCGGCATTGTCGGCGCGTTGCAGCGGCGCTTTCCCGCCATCCAGGCCCCGGCCGCCGAATCGATCTGCTACGCCACCACCAACCGCCAGGAGGCGGTCAAGGAGACCGCGCCCGGTGCCGACCTGTTCCTGATCGTCGGCGCGCCGAATTCGTCCAATTCACGCCGGCTCGTCGAGGTTGCCGAGCGCTCGGGCGCCAAGCGCGCGCTTCTTGTGCAGCGCGCCGCCGACATCGCCTGGGACGAGATCGGCCCGATCCGCACGCTCGGCCTGTCGGCCGGCGCCTCGGCGCCCGAAATCATCGTCAACGAGATCGTGGAAGCCTTTCGCGACCGCTTCGACGTGACCGTGGAGCTTGCCGTCACCGCCACCGAGACGGAGGATTTCCCCGTCATGCGCGCCTTGCGCGATGTTGAACTGACCCGGGCCGACATGGCCTTCGTCAACGGCTGAGCCCTGCCAGATGGCCGTCTACACCGACATCAACGAGGTCGAGCTCGCCGCCTTTTTGCAGGAATACCGGCTTGGCGAGATGATGTCCTACAAGGGCATCGCCGAAGGCTCCGAGAACTCCAATTTCTACCTGCATACCACGGTCGGAACCTATATTCTGACCCTTTATGAGCGTCGGGTCGAGGTTGCCGATCTGCCGTTCTTCCTCGGCCTTATGCAGCATCTGGCCCAAAAGGGCATTTCCTGCCCGCTGCCGGTCGAGCGCCGGGACGGCGGGTTGATCGGCGAGTTGGCCGGCCGTCCGGCCGCCATCATCACCTTCCTGGAAGGCATCTGGGTTCGTCGGCCGACGCCCGCCCATTGCCGCGCCGTCGGCGCCGCGCTCGCCGCCCTGCATCTCGCCGGCGCCGATTTCAAGCTCGGCCGCAAGAACGCGCTGTCGGTCGACGGTTGGAAACGGCTCTGGCTGCAGGCCAGGCCGCGCGCCGATTCCTTCCAGGCCGGCTTGGTGGAGGAGATCGACGCCGAGTTCGCCGCCTTCGAGCGCGACTGGCCGTCGGACCTGCCGTCGGGCATCATCCATGCCGACCTTTTCCCCGACAACGTGTTTTTCCTCGGCGACCGGCTGTCCGGCCTGATCGATTTCTATTTCGCCTGCAACGACATGTTTGCCTACGACGTGGCGACCTGCCTCAATGCGTGGTGTTTCGAAACCGACAACGCCTTCAATCTGACCAAGGGCCGGGCCTTCCTCGCCGGCTACCAGAGCGTCCGCCGGCTCGAGCCGGCCGAACGCGAGGCGCTGCCGTTGCTGGCGCGCGGCTCGGCGCTGCGTTTCATGCTGACCCGACTTTACGACTGGCTGACGATTCCCGACGGCGCGCTGGTGCAGAAGCGCGACCCGAGCGAATTCATCCGCCGGCTGCGCTTCCATCGCCACATCCGCGCGACCTCCGAATACGGGCTCGAATCGTCATGAAAAAGGTAGAGATCTTCACCGACGGCGCCTGTTCGGGCAATCCCGGGCCGGGCGGCTGGGGCGCGATCCTGCGCTTCAACGGCACCGAAAAGGAGCTGTCGGGCGGCGAGGCCCACACCACCAACAACCGGATGGAGCTGATGGCGGCGATCGAGGCGCTGAACGCGCTCAAGCAGCCCTGCCAGGTCGTGCTCACCACCGACAGCGTCTATGTGCGCGACGGTATTTCCGGCTGGATCGACGGCTGGAAGCGCAATGGCTGGAAGACGGCGGCCAAGAAGCCGGTCAAGAATGTTGAGCTGTGGCAGGCGCTGGACGAGGCGCGCCGCCGCCACACGGTCGAATGGCGCTGGGTGAAGGGCCATGCCGGCCACGCCGAGAACGAGCGCGCCGACGAACTCGCCCGCGCCGCGCTCGTCAAGGTCAGGCCGGCACGGCGTGCCGCGCCGGCGCGCGGGTAAACGATGACCGCGGCCGGCCGGCCGTTTCAAAGCTGTTCGAGAATTCTCGCCGCGCCCGATTCCACGGCCTCGGCCGGGCTGGTCTCGATGTTGAGCGTGCGCAGCGTGCGGTCGTCCACGATCATCGAATAGCGCTTGGAACGGACGCCGAGCCCGGCGATCGACAGGTCGATGTCGAGCCCGAGCGCGCGCGTGAAATCGCCATTGCCGTCGGCCAAATAGACCAGCTTGCCTTCGCCGCCGGAAAACCGCGCCCAGGCCGTCATCACATGCTGGTCGTTGACGGAGACGACGGCGATCGTGTCGACGCCGCGCGCCAGGATGGCGTCGTAATTTTCCAGATAGCCGGGCAGGTGGTTGTTGGAGCAGGTCGGCGTGAACGCGCCGGGCACGCCGAACAGCACCACCGTCTTGCCCTCGAAAAGCTCCGCCACGCTGGTGTCTTTGGCGCCATCGGCGCCGATCGCCTTGAGCGTGGCGTCAGGCAGCTTGTCGCCGACCGATATTGTCATGAAAATCCCTCCGGAAAGTGTCTGTGAAGTGACGTCTGCCGAGATCACATAATGCGCGTGGCGGTCATGTCCAGCGCCGAATTGATCAGGGCAGGTTGATTTCGCCCGCGACCGCGCCGATCCGCGTCACCAGCGTATAGGCGGCGGTCAGCGGTGCCGCGCCGGTCTGCGGACCCTGGAGGACCGGCACGCGGAACACTGTGCGGCCAGGTGCGGGCGCGCCCGTCTCGGCCCTGTCGATCCGGGGCGCGCCGAACAGGTAGCCCTGTGCGCCGGCGACGAACAAAGCGGCCTCGCCGCTGTCGAGCGGGGTGGTCGCCTCCACGATCAGCACCGCGTCGTCCAGGCGGGCGGCCGTGACGCCGAAACCGTCGCCGGCGGGGGCGGGCAGGGCCGCGAACGCCGCCTCGACGGCGGCCTTGTCGGCGGGCGCGTCGGGCGCGCTGCCCGGTTCGACGCTGAGCCTGGCCTGAACGGGAATGCAGACATCCCGGCACACGCCGAGAAAGATGTCGGCCTCGATCAGCGCATAGCGGTCGGGCGCCCCGACCGTGAAAACCACAGGAAACCGGACCGGGACGTCGTAGCCGGCCCAGGCGCCGTAGCTGTCCTCGTGCCATTGCGGCGCCGGATAGCCGAGCCGCGCGCTCTCCACGTTGAGGCTGCCGTCAAGGGTGATCTGCGGCGGCACGCCCGAGGCGCCGGGGTCGCGCCAATAGGTTTTCCAGCCCGGTTCGAGATCGACTTCAAGCGCCCCGCGCAACATGCCGTCGTCGTCGGCGAGCCCGGTCGTCAGCAGGCGGATCGTGGCGCCGTCGGTTCGAAACGTCTCGCTCGACGCGGCCCGCGCGCGATCGGCGACCGGGACGGCCAGGACGAGCAACAGCGCGGCGGACATGATCGGTTTCAAGCGGTTCCTCCCATCGTCCCATCAGTGTCGCCAATCGGCCCGGACTTCAATCCGCACGACGATCATCTGCCGTCATTTCTGCGTGAAGGCGGGCGATGGCGCCGGATTTCAAACCGTCTTTCAAGAATTGCGGAAACGCGATAGGCTTTGATTATGGATGTGTTGCGCCAGAAGGGAAAATCGAGCACGCCGCCCGGCAATGCCGGCGGGGCGGGCGGTTTTCTCGACGATCATTTCCTGATCGCCATGCCGGGCATGGTGGATGACCGTTTCGCGCGCGCCGTCATCTATGTCTGCGCCCACAGCGAAGAAGGCGCGATGGGGCTGATTATCAACCAGTCCCAGTCGCTGCGCTTCGCGGACCTGCTCGTTCAGCTCGGCATCGTCGACGAAAAGCAGGCGATCCGCCTCGCTCCCTCCGCGCGCGACCTTTTGGTGCGCAATGGCGGTCCGGTCGATCGCAGTCGCGGTTTCGTTCTCCACTCCGACGACTACGTGGTCGAATCCTCGCTCCCGGTGTCCGACGAGGTCTGCCTGACCGCCACCGTCGATATCCTGCGCGCCATCTCCGAAGGCGAAGGCCCGCGCCACGCCATCATGGCGCTCGGTTATGCGGGATGGGGGGCCGGCCAGCTCGAGCAGGAGATCGTCGACAATGGCTGGTTGACCTGTCCGGTGGACATAGAGCTTCTGTTCGATGGCGACATCGAGCGCAAATATGACCGCGTCCTGGCCTCGCTCGGTATCGACGTCGCCCATTTGAGCAATTTTTCCGGTCACGCCTGAGTTTCCGGTCACGCCTGAGTAAGCGGGAACTGCTCCTTCAAAAGCTTCAGCGCCGCGTCGGCCGTCAGCGGCGCGCCGAACAGGAAGCTTTGAACGAATTCGCATCCCATCTGCCTGAGCTGCAGCGCGTCGGCCTCGCTGGAAACGCCCTCGGCCACGACCGACAGGCCGAGCTCGTGCGCCATGTCGACCATGGAGCTCAACAGCACCGCCTTTTTCGGACTGGTGTCGTCGACGAAGCTCTTGTCGATCTTGATGGTGTCGAAGGGCAGGCGGGTCAGATAGGACAGCGACGAGTAGCCGGTGCCGAAATCGTCCAGAGACAGGCCGATGCCCAGCTTGCGCAGCTTGTCGAGCACGTGCGTGCTCTGCTCGGGATTGTCCATGATCAGCGATTCGGTCAGTTCGAGACGGAAATAGATCGGTTTGAGATTGGCCCTGGCCAGCACCGAGCGCACGTCGGTGACGAGATCCTGCCGGATGAGCTGCCGGCTCGACAGGTTGACCGACACCGACAGCGGCGAGTTGCCGATCTGTTTTTGCCACGACGCCAGATCTTCGGCCGCGCGCTGCATGGCGAAAAGGCCGAGCTGCACGATCAGATTGCAGTTCTCCGCGACCGGGATGAATTCGCCCGGCAGGATCATGCCCCGGCGCGGATGATCCCAGCGCATCAGCGCCTCGAAGCCGGCGACCGAATTGTCCTCCAGCCTAACGATAGGCTGGTAGACGAGGCTGAGCTCGCCGCGATCGAGCGCCCGGCGCAGATCCGATTCGATCTGCAGGCGATCGGCGCCGTAGGAGCGGAAGGCGGGGCGGAAGGGCTCGATCCGGTCGCCGCCGAAGCGTTTGGCCTGCTGCATGGCGAGTTCGGCGTCCTTGACCATGTCCTCGGCGGTGGCGGAGGGCGACGTCCATGAAATCAGGCCGATCGATCCGGTCAGCACGATCTCGCGTTTGGCAAAGCTGATCGGCGCCCGGATCGCCTGGCGCAACGCGTCGGCGAAGGCCGCGATCCGCGCCGGGTCCTGTTCGGAAAGCAGCATCAGCGCAAACTGGTCGCCGGTGAACCGCGACAGCGCGTCCTGCGGCTTGATCAGCCGGTGCAGCCGGCGTGCCAGCGTCAGGAGCATGGTGTCGCCGGCCGACATGCCGAGCCCGTCATTGACGTGCTTGAACCGGTCGATGTCGATGACGAAAACCGTCGGCCGGACCTTTTCCTCCGCGCGCGCGATGCTGACGACCGCGTCGAGCCGGTTGAGGAACAATTCGCGGTTTGGCAGGCCGGTCAGATTGTCGTGCACGGCGTCGTGCAACAGCCGCTCCTCGGCCTTTTTCTGCTTGGTGACGTCGATCAGCGTGCCGACGCAGCGAATCACCTCGCCGTCCGAGCCGACCACCGGCCGCGCCCGCATCAAAAACCAGTGATAATGCCCGTCGGCCGCCCGCAGCCGAAAACTCTGGCCGATGCGGCCGCGCCGGTGTTCCAGCACCATGTCGAGCGTGGTGCGGAAATGGTCGCGGTCGTCGGGATGCAGCACCGGCAGCCAGTTGCGGGCCGGGCCGTGCAGGCTGCCGCCGCTCAGGCCGAGCTGCTCGCTGATGTCGGGCCGGGTCACGACGCGGTCGCGCAAGACGTCCCAGTCGACCACCGTGTCGCCGGAGCCGGTGATGGCCAGCGCCTGGCGCTCCATGTCGCTGAACAGGCCTTGCTGCAGCGCGCCGCCGGAAAAGGCGTGCTGCATCACGGTGAAGCCGATCAGAAGCACGATCAGGATCAGGCCGCCGCCCAGCGCCGGCTGGACGATGTCGTTGTCGAGCAGGCCGGTGATGGCCAGCCACGAGCCGGCCATCCACACCAGCACCATCAGCCAGCTCGGCACCAGCATGATCGCGCGGTCATAGCCGCGCAGGCCCAGATAGACGACCAGAAGCAGGCCGATGACGGCGGTTGCGGCGAACGAGAGCCGCGCGATGCCGGCGGCCACGGCCGGATCGAAGAACACCGCGATGCCGGCGATCAGGCCGAGCCCGGATATCCAGGCGAGCGCGACATAGCTGAAATGGCCGTGCCAGCGGTTGAGGTTGAGATAGGCGAACAGGAACACGATCGAGCTTCCCGCCAGCGCGATTTCGGTCACCGAACGCCACAATTGCTCGCTGCCCGGCGATATTTCGATGACCTTGCTCAAGAACCCGAAATCCACGCAGATATAGGCAAGCGCCGCCCAGGCGAGAGCAGCCGTCGCCGGAAACATGGTCGTGCCCTTAACGACGAACAGGATGGTCAAAAACAGCGCCAGGAGCCCGGCGATGCCGATCACGATGCCGCGAAACAGCGTGTAGGAATTGACCGTGTCCTTGTAGGCTTCGGGATCCCACAGATAGACCTGCGGCACCTCGGGCGAGGCCAGCTCGGCGATGAAGGTGATCACCGAGCCGGGATTGAGGGTCACCAGGAAGACATCGGCGTCGGGGCTTGCCTGCCGGTCGAGCGCGAAGCCCTCGCTCGGCGTGATCGCGCCGATCCGGCTCGCGCCGAGATCGGGCCAGAACAGGCCGGAACCGACCAGACGGAAATGCGGGGCCACGATCAGCCGGTCGAGCTGCTGGTCGGTCGTGTTGGCGAGCGCGAACACGGCCCAGTCGCCGGACGAATTGCTCTCCTTGGCTTCGACCTCGATGCGCCGCACGATGCCGTCGATGCCGGGCGCGGTGGACACCTGGAAACTGGCGCCCTTGTTGCGGTGGAATTCCAGCGCGCCGGACAGGTCGAGCGCGATGTCGTCGCGCGATATTCTGATCGGTTCGATCGCGCCGGCCGGCACCGGCGCCCACAGCGCGGCCACAACCACCGCGACGAGCCCCAGCAGGAAATAGCGTATGTGGCGGTCGGTCGAATCAGGTGCCACCGGTCTTGCCCCGTATTTGCTGTGCCCGATAGTCGTCCACGATCAGGGCGTAAAGATAGTGGTCCTGCCACGTTCCGTTGATCTTCAGATAGGACCGCAACAGTCCTTCCCGCGTGAATCCGGCTTTTTCAAGTACACGCATGGACCGCGTGTTGCCGGGAATGCAAGCCGCCTCGATCCTGTGCAGGCCGAGTGTCTCGAAGCCGTAACCGCTGGCCAGGCGTAGCGCCTCCAGCATGATGCCGCGTCCGGCGTGGCGCTCGCCCATCCAGTAGCCGATCTGCGCGGACTGGGCCACGCCGCGCCTGATATTGCCGATCGAGATGCCGCCGGCCATCTTGCCGGTGTCGTTGAGATAGATCAGGAAGGCGGTGCCGGTGCCGCGGTCGTGCTCTTCGCGATAGCGCCTGATCCGTGTGCGCCAGGCCGGCCGGCCGAGCTCGTCGCTGGCCCATTTCGGTTCCCATCGTTCCAGGAATTGGCGGCTGGTGCCGCGCAGTTCCGCCCACTCGGCATATTCCTGCCCGGTGGGAAATTTGAGCGTGATCCTTTCCCCTCTGGCGGACGGGTAGGCCCGGCTGAAGAACGGCAGGCCGGCCATTGCCGGCTAGCCGGCGACGACACGCATGGCCGATTGCCGGTCGGGCAGCAGGCCGACAATGTCCTCGAAGGCGGCCAGCGAGCCGACGGGGCCGACCGCTGCCACGGTCGGGCGGGTGGAGAAAAGCCGCGCCGACAGGTCGGCCAGCCGCTCCACCGTGATCAGCGAAAGCCGCTCCATCAACTCGTCCATGGAGACCGGGCGGCCGAAAAGCAGCATCTGGCGCGCGATCTGCGAGGCGCGGCTGGCCGCGCTTTCGCTCGACATCTTCAACCCGGCCCGGTATTGCGCCCGCGCCCGGTCGAGCTCTTCCTGTTTGATGCGTTCGCCGGCCTTGCTCAATTCGTTCACGAGCACGGGAACCAGCGTCGCCATATCCTCCTTGCCGGTGGCGGCGTGGATGCCGAACACGCCGGTGTCCGAAAAGCCCCAGTGGAAGGCATAGACCGAATAGCAAAGCCCGCGACGCTCGCGCACCTCCTGGAACAGGCGCGACGACATGCCGCCGCCCAGGATCATGGAAAGCAGCTGGGAGGCATAAAAGTCCCGCACGTGGTAGGCGCGGCCCTCGAAGCCGAGCACGATCTGGGCGTCCATCAGGTCGCGGTGTTCGCGAAAGTCGCCGCCGACATAATGCGCCGTCGGCGGCGTGCCGGCCGGCGCCTTGGGCTGCAGGAGGCCGAGCCGCTTTTCGACCTCGCGGGCGAATTCGTCGTGGCGCACGGCGCCGGTGGCCACCACCACCATGCGGTCGGCGCCATATTGGCGCGCCATGAAATCGTGGATCTGCTTGGGCGTGAACGACTGCACCGTTTCGGGCGTGCCGAGAATGGTGCGTCCAAGCGTCTGGTGGCGAAAGGCGGTTTCGGAAAAATGGTCGAAAACCACGTCGTCGGGCGTGTCGTGGGCGGCGCCGATCTCCTGCAGGATGACATGCTGCTCGCGGCGCAATTCCTCCGGATCGAACCGGGAATCGGTCAGGATGTCGGCCAGGAGATCGATCGCGAGCGGCAGGTCGTCGCGCAGCACGCGGGCGAAAAACGATGTCGTTTCCACGCTCGTGGCCGCGTTGATCTCGCCGCCCACATTCTCGATCTGGGAGGCGATGTCCCATGCCGAACGCGAGCCGGTGCCCTTGAAAGCCATGTGCTCGAGCAGATGGGCGATGCCGTGTTCGTTCTCATGCTCGTCGCGCGACCCGGACCTGACCCACACGCCGAGCGCGACGCTGTCGATATGGGGATGGGTTTCGGTGACGACCGTCAAACCGTTCGACAGACGGCTTACCTCAACTGCCATAAATGGCCTACTCCTTGTACTCCCTCAGCCGGCCGCGCGCGTATGCCTGCCGACATAATCCTCGACCGCCTCGGTTTCCGACGCCAGGATTTCGTAGTTTTCCTCATGATCCATAAGGCCCGCAAGGCGCGATGGCAAGGTCGGGTGCACTGCGGTCGCTTCCTTGACCGCATCGGGAAACTTCGCCGGGTGGGCGGTGGCGAGCACGATCATCGGGCTTTGTCCATCGTCGATTTGGCGCGCCACCCGCATCGCGGTCGCCGAGTGCGGATCGAGCAGATAACCGCTGTCGTCAAGCACCGTACGCATGGTGTCGGCGGTTTCGGCCATGGTCGAGCGTCCCGCCGAAAAATCGGCTCGCAACGTCTTAAGCGCCGCCGGCGCGATGGTGAAGGCGCCGGACTGCCTGAGCCCCTCCATCGCCGCGACCGTCGCCGGCGCGTCGCGCCCGCAGGCTTCGAAAAGCGCGCGTTCGAAATTGGACGAGACCTGGATGTCCATCGACGGCGAGGTTGTCGCCACCACGCCCTGCGTCTCGTAACGTCCCGACGCGAGCGCGCGCGCGAGGATGTCGTTGTCGTTGGTGGCGATCGCCAGCCTTTCGATCGGCAGACCCATCTTCTTGGCGGCGTAGCCGGCGAAAATATCGCCGAAATTGCCGGTCGGCACCGTAAACGACACCGCCCGCTCCGGCGCGCCGAGCGCGACGGCGGACGTGAAATAATACACGATTTGGGCCATGATCCGGCCCCAATTGATCGAATTGACGCCCGAAAGTCGGGTTTTTTCGCGAAAACCGTGATGATTGAACATGGCTTTGACGATCGCCTGGCAGTCGTCGAAATTGCCTTCGATCGCCAGGGCGTGGACATTGGCCGCCCGCGAGGTGGTCATCTGGCGCTGTTGCACCGGCGAGACCTTGTTGTGCGGAAACAGGATAAAGATGTCGGTCCGGTCGCGGCCGGCGAACGCCTCGATCGCTGCGCCGCCGGTGTCGCCCGAGGTCGCGCCGACGATCGTGGCGCGCTCGCCGCGCTCGGCCAGAACGTGATCCATCAGCCGCGCCAGCATCTGCATGGCGACGTCCTTGAAGGCCAGCGTCGGTCCGTGGAACAGTTCCAGCACGAATTCGCCCGGCGCGCTCTGCACGAGCGGGCACACGGCCGTGTGGTGGAACGTGGCATAGGCCTCGCGCGCGATCGCCGACACCGTGTCCTGGGCGATCTCGCCGTCGATGAACGGCGCCATGATCCGGCTTGCGACTTCGTCATAGGGCCGTCCGCGCAGGGCGCGCATGTCGGCCGGCGAGAGCTGCGGCCAGCTCTCGGGCAGGTAGAGCCCGCCATCGCGCGCGAGCCCTGTCAGGAGCACGTCGGAAAAACCGAGGGTCGGGGCCGTTCCCCGGGTTGAGACATAGCGCATTTTACCCGTCCGTTCCTCATCTGCGGGCCGCGGCCGGCTGTCGGGGCCGCGGCGTCGTCGAAAAACCACAATCCATCGGTCGCATTTTCGGCGCGGCGTTGATATAGAACGGCGCCGTTGTCACAGGAAAGAGCGGTTGATGGTGTTGTTGGTGAACAAGCCGGGTTTTGTAAAGCGTGCGGCCGCCCTCGGGCTGCTGCTCGCCGTCGCGGGGTGTCAGTCGGGCGGCGGGCTGGACCTCGGCCTCGGTGGCGTCGGCAACAATGCCGCCACCAACGAGAACGAGAAGATTTCGGCCGACGAGTTGCGCGCCTATTGCCCGCGGGTGATCCTGCGCGCCGGTACGGCCTATTACAACACCTACCAGAAGGGTGCCGAGAACGATCCCGACAAGGTGGTCTACCAGGCCGCGATCACCGACGTGACGCGAAGCTGCAGCTACGGCTCGGGCATGCTGACCATGAACGTCGCCGCCGCCGGCAGGGTTGTGCCGGGGCCTGTGGCCAAGGACGGCCAGGTGTCGATGCCGATCCGCGTGGCGGTGGTGCAGGGCGACCAGGTGCTTTATTCCGAACTGCACAGATACGATGTCGCGCTGACCGCGAATCAGCCCGCGACCCAGTTCGTCTTCAACGATCCCAACGTGACCTTCCCCACGCCGAGCGCGCAGAACATCCAGGTCTTCGTCGGCTACGACGAGGGCCCGCCCAAGACGCGCTGAGGCACGCGGCCGCGCCCGCTAGCAGCCTGATACCGACAGGCCGAGCGAGGCCGCGCCGGCGTTTACGCGCCGCGATCCACAGCGGCCCGGTGCGGGGGTCAGGGTGCTTCCGACCACTGCGACAAGGCGGCCAGGGTCGGCTGGAAATCGGACCAGCGGCCGATCACGGTCTCCGCGCCGGCCTCCGTCAGCACGTCGGCATGGCCGGGATAGCTGTGGCGCCCGCCGGTGAAGCCGATCACCCGCATGCCGGCCGCCTTCGCGCCGGCGATCCCATGCGCTGAATCCTCGATCACGAACGTGTTGGCCGGTTCGGCGCGCAGGCGTTCGGCGGCGAAGAGGAACACGTCCGGCGCCGGCTTGGGGCGCCGCTCGGGCGTCTGCTCGGCCGAGAAAACCGCATCGGCGAAGGCCGGCTTCAGCCCGGTCCTGGTCAGCATCATCTCCAGGCGCTGCGGCGAGGAATTGGAGCAGATGCAGCGCGGCGCGGTGGTCCTCAACACCGCTTCCAGTGCCCCGTCGACCGCTTCCACCTGGCGCGCGAGTGCCCGGTCGACGGCCTTCTCGGCGCGTTCCAGCAGGCTTGCCTGCAACGGAATGCGCGCCTCCTCCTCGATGCGCAGCAGGATGTCGCGGAAGGTGAGGCCGGCATAGCGTTCGCCCAGCTCGGCCGCGGTGATGGGAAAGCCCGCCTCGGTGATCAACTGCGCCTCCACCCGCGCGGCGATGATCTCGGAATCGACGAGAACCCCGTCGCAATCGAAAATTACCAGCTCGGGCTGCATGGATCGGCCTGTGTTTGGAGGGAGGGGAATGCCGGCCAGATATCGTATGTGCCGCGCCGGCGCAAATCGGCCGGGCGATACACTAAAAATTTACGCAACGCGGTAACCATAACGAGGCGTAAACAGTCCAAGTGTTGTGAGTATCGCCATGCCAGCCGTGCGTTCCGTCGCCGACCTGACCGCCTCCCGAACCGATTGGTGCGACACGATCCTGAAAGGCGATTGCGTCGCTGCGCTCGAGCGCCTGCCGGACCATTCGGTCGACGCGATTTTCGCCGACCCGCCCTACAATCTGCAGCTCGGCGGCGATCTGCACCGGCCCGACCAGTCCAAGGTCGACGCCGTCGACGATGCGTGGGACCAGTTCGACAGTTTCCAGGCCTACGACGCCTTCACCCGCGCCTGGCTGCTGGCCGCGCGCCGCGTGCTCAAGCCGACCGGCACCATCTGGGTCATCGGCTCCTATCACAACATTTTCCGCGTCGGCGCCAAGTTGCAGGATCTCGGCTACTGGATCCTCAACGACGTGGTGTGGCGCAAGACCAATCCGATGCCGAATTTCCGCGGCCGGCGCTTTCAGAACGCGCATGAAACCATGATCTGGGCCTCGCGCGACCAGAAGGCCAAGGGCTACACCTTCAACTACGAGGCGCTCAAGGCTTCGAACGACGACGTGCAGATGCGCACCGACTGGCTGTTTCCGATCTGCACCGGCGCCGAGCGGCTGAAGGGCGCCGACGGCACGAAGGCGCATCCGACACAAAAGCCCGAAGCCCTTTTGGCGCGCGTGCTGATGGCCTCGACACGGCCCGGCGACGTGGTGCTCGATCCGTTCTTCGGCTCCGGCACCACCGGCGCGGTCGCCAAGAGGCTCGGCCGGCATTTTGTCGGCATCGAGCGCGAGCAGGCTTATATCGACGCCGCCACGGCGCGCATCGACGCGGTCGAGCCGCTCGACAATCCCGAACTCGCCATCCTGACGGGCAAGCGCGCCGAGCCGCGCATAGCCTTCGTCAGCCTGATCGAGGCGGGCCTGGTCGCGCCCGGCCTGGAACTCAGCGACGCCAAGCGCCGTTGGACCGCGCGGGTGCGCGCCGACGGCACCGTCGCCGTCGGCAACGAGGCCGGCTCCATCCACAAGATGGGCGCGCGCGTGCAGGGGCTCGACGCCTGCAACGGCTGGACCTTCTGGCATTTCGACAGAAAGGGCGCGCCGACGCCGCTCGACGCCCTTCGCCAGGATATGCGCCAGCGCATGGCCGTCGCCGCGGCCTGACCGCCGGCCGCGCCTCCGGCGCCTAGACGACGATGCCGTGGCTTGCCAGCGCGTCTTCCAGCATGGCCGGCGCGGTGAAGTGGATCGCCCGCCATCCGGCCTCGCGTGCGCCCTCGACGTTTGGTTCGCTGTCGTCGATGAAGATCGCGCCGGCGGGGTCGAGGCCGAAGGTTGCCGCGTGAAGCTCGTAGATGCGGCGGTCGGGCTTGATCATGCCGACCTCGCCCGACACCGTGACGCCGCGCGGACGATCGAGAAACGGAAACCTTCGGCGCGCCTCGACAAAGGTGTCGGCGGCGAAATTGGTCAGCATGGTGACGTCGTGGCCGCGCTCGATCAGTTCCAGCATCAGCGCGACGCTGTCGTCATAGGCGTGCGGCACCATCTCGTGCCAGTGGCGGCGAAAGGCGCGGATATTGTCTTCCTCATGCGGATGATCGTCGATCAACAGCGCCTCCGCCTCTTCCCAGCTTCGCCCGCGGTCCTGTTCGACATTCCAGGCCGGCGTGCACACCGTGTCGAAGAAGCGCTGCCGCTCCCGCGCGTCCGGGATCAGGCGCGTGTAGGGGATTTCGGGATCGTAGTGGATCAGCACCTTGCCGATATCGAACACGATGTGGCGGATGTCGCTCATGGGCTCGCTCCGGGGGCGGGAGGTTTCCTGGTCGCGCCCGGTATCGCAGCCTCGATTGCCTTTTTCATGACAGTCGGCAGTGCTTCGCCGTGGACAAGATGCCGCGGCGACCACCAATGGCCGGCCGGGGCGTCGTCGTCGAAACGGGCGTGGTAGACCGAAAGCCGCAGTTCGAAATGGGTAAAGACGTGGCGGATTTCGCCCGCCGTCCGCCAGCCGGCGGCAAACGGCGCGGCCTCGAGGCCGCCGGCGCCGTCCGTCCGCGCCGACCAGGCGCTCGTCGGCACCTCGCTCATGCCGGCCAGCAGGCCGGTTTCGCCGCGCTTGCGCAACAGCAGCGCGCCGTCGGCGCGCTCGGCGACGAAGGCGGCGCCGGTGCGCACCGGCTTGGCCGCCTTTGCCGGCTTGACCGGATAGCGCTCGGCCTCGCCGGCGGCAAAGGCGGCGCAGTCCGCGCTGACGGGGCATAGCGCGCAGGCCGGCGCGCGCGGCGTGCAGATCGTGGCGCCGAGATCCATCATCGCCTGGGCGAAGTCGCCCGGCCGCTCGGCGGGCAGCCAGCGTTCTACGATCGCGGCGATGTCCTTCTTGACCGTGGCGACCGGCGCCTCGATCGCCGCGTGGCGGGTAACGACCCGCTCGACATTGCCGTCGACGACGGCGACCGGGATGTCGAAAGCGATCGCGGCGACCGCTGCGGAAGTATACGCGCCGATGCCGGGCAGGGCGCGGAGCGCGGCAACGTCGGCGGGAAAGGCGCCGTCATGGCGCGCCACCACCTCTTCGGCGCATTTTTTGAGGTTGCGCGCCCGCGAATAGTAGCCAAGCCCCGCCCAGGCCTTCATCACCGCCTCGCGCTCGGCCGCCGCCAGAGCCTCCACGTCGGGCCAGTCGCGCAAGAACCGTTCGTAATAGGGTTTGACCGCCGCGACCGTGGTTTGCTGCAGCATGATCTCCGACAGCCAGACCCGGTAGGGCGTCGCCCGCAATCCGTTTGCGCGCTCGCCGGGCGCCACCCGCCAGGGCAGCCGGCGATGGTGGCGATCGTACCAGGCCATCAGCCGGGCGGCGAAGTCCGTCCGGTTCGGTTCGGGCTTGGCGGGGGCTGTCATCGGCGGGCGGCTCGGCTATGATGGCGGTGGGCGGTTCGCGCCCCACCGATAAGGCAGGTCAGGCATGAAAGGAAAGGGATATCGGGGTGCGCCGGTCGCCGTCAGCGACCTGGCGACGCGCATTCTCGACCCGGTGATGAAAAAGCGCGCCGGCATGTCGGTGAGCCTGGTCCAGTCGTGGCCGGAGCTCGCCGGCACGCGGTTGGCCGCGTCCACCCGGCCGGAAAAGATCGCCTGGCCGCGGCGGCGCCATGAGGACGACCCGTTCGAGCCCGCGACCCTGATCGTCGCCTGCGAGGGCGCGGCCGCGCTGCACCTCCAGCACGAAACCGGCGAAATCGTCAGCCGTATCAACAGTTTTTTCGGCTTTGCCGCGATCGGCCGCATCCGCATCGTGCAAAAGCCGGTCGGCAACGACGCCGTGCGCCGGCGTCCTGCCCCGCGCGCCCTGAGCAAGGACGAAATCGGCCTGGTCGAAAACAGCGTCAGCAGCGTCAGCGATCCCGGGTTGCGCGCGGCGCTGGAACGGCTCGGCCGCAACGTCGTCGCCGCGCGCAAATGAAGGCGTGTCGGCGACGTTGGCGATTTCGTGAACGCGCCGCGACACTTTGCTCTGTGACTGGCGGTTGCAATGCCTTATTAAGCGCCAACTCTCGCTTTTTCATCGCCGACCGTAGCAAAATCCAGATATCGACAGGTGATTCGCATGACCCGTTTCGTTTCGCGTCGCAACGTCGTCGCTTCGCTGGCAACCCTGCCGGCAACCGCTTTGCTGGCGGCGTGCAGCGATTCCAACGGCGCGAGCGCGCCTGAAACGCCCGAGACGCCGAAAGTGGCCGTGCCCGAGGCGCAGGGCTCGGTCGATGTCGACAAGCTGATGGAACCGGGCGCCTTGCCCGAAAAATGGGTCGGCGACGAAGACGCTCCGGTCACGATCGTGGAATACGCGTCGACGACCTGCGGCCATTGCGGCAATTTCCACCGCAACACCTATCCCGCGCTCAAGGAGAAATATATCGATACCGGCAAGGCGCGGCTGGTCCTGCGGGAATTTCCGTTCGATCCGCGCGCGGAAGCCGGTTTCATGCTGGCGCGCTGCGCCGACGACAAATATTTCGCCATGGCCGATGTGCTGTTCAAGCAGCAGGATGCCTGGGTATCGGTGGAAAACGCCCGAGAAGCATTGCTGAAAATCGCCCGTCTGGCCGGTTTTTCACAGGAGTCCTTCGAGGCGTGCTTGACGGACCAGAAGCTTCTGGAGGATGTCAGGGCTGTCAAGGACCGCGGAGCGAAGGAATTCGGCGTCGACTCCACGCCGACCTTTTTCGTCAACGGCAAAAAATATGCGGGGGCCATGTCGATTGACGAGTTCTCGGCAATCATCGACAGCATGCTCTGACGCCAGGCAGCCAGCCCGGCGGGGCCTTCCTGCGGCCGCAGGGCGGGGGAGCCGCGCCTGATGCGCTTTTCCCGGCTTCGCGTCCTCGGCTTCAAATCCTTCGTCGAACCCAGCGAGTTCGTCATCGAAAGCGGCCTGACCGGCGTGGTCGGGCCGAACGGCTGCGGCAAGTCCAATCTCGTCGAGGCCCTGCGCTGGGTCATGGGCGAGAATTCCTACAAGAACATGCGCGCGTCCGGCATGGACGACGTCATCTTCTCCGGCTCCGGCACGCGTCCGGCCCGCAACACGGCCGAAGTCACGCTTTTCCTCGACAATGCCGACCGCTCCGCGCCGGCCGCCTATAACGACACCGACGAGCTCCAGGTGTCGCGGCGCATCGAGCGCGAGGCCGGGTCGGTCTATCGCATCAACGGCAAGGAGGTGCGCGCCAAGGACGTGCAACTCCTGTTCGCCGACCAGTCGACCGGCGCGCGCTCGCCCTCCATGGTCGGCCAGGGCCGTATCGGCGAGCTGATCCAGGCCAAGCCGCAGGCCCGGCGTGCGCTGCTGGAGGAGGCGGCCGGTATTTCCGGCCTGCATTCGCGCCGCCACGAGGCCGAGCTGCGCCTGCGCGCGGCCGAACAGAACCTCGAGCGGCTCGACGATGTCGTCGGCGAACTCGAAAGCCAGATCGAGAGCCTCAAGCGTCAGGCGCGCCAGGCGGCCCGTTTCAAGAGCGTGTCTGCCGATATCCGCCAGGCCGAGGCGATCCTGCTGCATCTGCGCTGGTCGCAGGCCAAGCAGCAGGCGGGCGAGGCGCAATCGGCGCTCGCGGCGGCGACGTCGCTGGTCGGCGAGCGCGCCCAGGAGCAGATGAACGCCGCCAAGGAGCAGGCCGTCGCGGCGATGCGCCTGCCCGAACTGCGCGACGCCGAGGCCACCGCCGCCGCCGCGCTGCAGCGCCTGTCGATCGCCCGCACGCAGATCGACGAGGAGGCCGCGCGCCTGAAGACGCGCCAGGGCGAGCTCGACCGTCGCATCGCCCAGCTCGACGCCGATATCGAGCGCGAGGAGCGTCTCGTGCGCGACAATGCCGACACGCTGGCCCGGCTCGACGCGGAGGAAAAGACCCTGACCGCGGAGCAGGCCGGCTCCGCCGAACGCGAGCAGGCGGCGAAGGCGACATTCGAGGAAGCGTCGTTGCGGCTCGCCGCGAGCGAGGAGAAGCTGGCCGCGATCACCGCCGAACGGGCCGAGGCACTGGCGCAGCGCACCCAGTTCGAGCGCTCCGTGCGCGAGCACGCCGAGCGCCGCGACAGGTTCGAGCGCCAACTGGCCGAAAAACGCGGCGAAGCCGAAGCCGTGGCCGCCCGGCTTTCCGAATTGCCGGATCCGGCCGAAAAGCAGCGCAAGGTCGAACAGGCCGAGGCCAATGTCGCGGCGGCGGAGACCGCCACCACGGCCGCCGAAACCAAGGTTGCCGACGCGCGCGCGGCCGAGGCCGCGTTGCGGGCGCCGCTCGACGAGACGCGCGCCGAGCTGCAGCGCCTGGAAACCGAGGCGCGCACGCTGGCCAAGGTTCTCAATGCCGGCGACAGCGGGCTTTTTCCCGCCGCCCTCGAGCAGATCAGGGTCGAGCGCGGTTTCGAGACCGCGCTCGGCGCGGCGCTGGGCGAGGATCTCGATGTGCCGCTCGACCGCGCCGCACCGGTCCATTGGGGCGAGATGGATCCCGCCGACGGCGACCCGGGCCTGCCCGAGGGCGCGCGCCCGCTGGCCGAGATCGTGCGCGCGCCGCGCCAGTTGGCGCGCCGGCTCGCCCAGATCGGCCTGGTCGAGGCGGCCGACGGACCCAGGCTGCAAAAGGCGCTCGCGCCCGGCCAGCGTCTGGTCAGCCGCGACGGCGCTCTGTGGCGATGGGACGGGTTCACCGCCAGCGCCGACGCCCCGACGGCCGCCGCCCAGCGGCTGGCGCAGAAGAACCGGCTCGCCGAACTGGAACAGGAGGTTGCCGCCGCCGCCGCGCGTCTCAAGCAGGCTGAAACCGCCCAGCAGGAGGCCGACGCGCTGGTGCGTCAAACCGTGGAGATGGAAAAACAGGCCCGCGAGGCCTGGCGGCTTGCCCAGCGCGCGGCCGGCGAGGCGCGCGAGGAACTGGCCAGGGCCGAAAAGGCGGCCGGCGAATTGTCGACCCGCAGGGCGACGCTTGCCGAGGCGATCGCGCGGCTGGACGAGAGCGCGGCCGAGGAGGCAAGGCTTCTGGCCGAGGCGCAGGCCGCGCTCGACGGCGCGCCGGACCCCGGCGACATCCAGTCGCGTTTCGAGCGCCAGTCGACCCTGGTTGCGGAGGATCGTTCCGCCCTTGCGGACGCGCGCGCCCTCGATGACGGTCTGAAACGCGAAGCGGAGGCCAGGCAGAGGCGATTGACGGCGATCGCGCAGGAGCGCCAGGCCTGGATCGCGCGCGCCGACAATGCCGACCGCCAGAAGGCCGCCTTGATCGAACGGCGCGCCGAGGCCGGGCGCGAGCGCGCCGGGATCGAGGATGCGCCCGATGCGCTCGACGCGCGCCGGCGGGCGCTGTTGTCGGAACTGGGCCACGCCGAGACCCGCCGCAGCGAGGCCGCCGACGCGCTCGCCGTGGCCGAGACGCGCCAGACCGAGTTCGACAAGGCCGCCAATGCCGCCCTGCAGGCGCTGTCGGAAAGCCGCGAGGCGCGCGGCCGCGCCGAGGAGCGCCTGACGGCGGCGGAGGAGCGCCGACGCGACGCCGAAGCGCGTATCCAGGAGGCGCTGGGGATCGCGCCGCATCTGGTCTTTCGCCACACCGGGCTCGGTCCCGACGATCCGCTGCCCGAGATGGGCGATGTCGAACGGCGCATCGACCGCTTGAAGGGCGACCGCGAACGGCTCGGCGCGGTCAATCTGCGCGCCGAGGAGGAGCAGCGGGAACTGGCCGGGCGTCTGGAGACCATCGTCACCGAACGCGAGGACGTGATCGAGGCGATCAAGAAGCTGCGTCTGGCGATCCAGAGCCTGAACCGGGAGGGCCGCGAACGCCTGCTCGAGGCGTTCGACCGGGTCAACGCCCAGTTCCAGCGCCTGTTCACACACCTGTTCGGCGGCGGCACGGCCGAGCTGCAACTGGTCGAATCCGACGACCCGCTGGAGGCGGGCCTGGAAATCCTCGCCCGCCCGCCGGGCAAGAAACCGCAGACCATGACCTTGCTGTCGGGCGGCGAGCAGGCGCTGACGGCGATGGCGCTGATCTTCGCCGTGTTCCTGACCAACCCGGCGCCGATCTGCGTGCTCGACGAGGTCGACGCGCCGCTCGACGATCACAATGTCGAGCGTTTCTGCAATTTGATGGACGAGATGGCGGCGAGCACCCATACCCGCTTCGTCATCATCACCCACAACCCGATCACCATGGCGCGCATGAACCGCCTGTTCGGCGTCACCATGGCCGAACAGGGCGTCAGCCAGCTCGTTTCGGTCGATCTACAGACCGCCGAACAGATTCGCGAGGCGAGCTGAGGCAAGCGTGACCGCCTGCCTGGCCTTGGCCGAACCGAACAGCCTAGTCGCCCCACACCGCCAGCTCGTTGCCAGCCGGATCGGCGAAATGGAACCGTCGGCCGCCGGGGAAGGAGAAGATCGGTCGCACGATCGTCGCGCCGGCGTCCTCGACCGCGGCCAGCGTTTCCTCCAGATTTTCCGAATAAAGCACCGGCAACGGTTTTGCCGCCTCATCCGGCTTGGTTGCCTCAAACCCGCCTTCCAGCCCCTCGTCGAAGGCGGAATAGGTCGGGCCGTAATCGGTAAAGGTCCAGCCGAACGCATTGCTGTAGAAGGCCTTGACCGCGTCGAGCGTCGCGCCGGGAGCCGACATTTCCAGATAATCGATCTTTCCGGTCTTTTTCATCGCGTGTCCTCGCTGATTGTTCTCTATTTGTTCTATTCGGTATCGGTGCTGCGGGCAAGGGCCGGCGCCCTTCTTGCGATTGTGCCTGCGGGACTATGCGCCGCGGCATTTGCGGCGGGTGATCGAGCGGTCCATCGCCTCGATGCGGCCGAGCGCCTTGCGGTGCTGTTTGGCGTTGCGGCCGCGCGCGTCGGGCACCAGCGTGCCGAAACCGGTCGGCAGCAAGGCCGGCCGTGCGCCGGGTTTTTCGCCCGGGTCGAGCGCATCCGGCTCGCCATGCTCGGCGGCGAGCGCGTCGCGTTCCGCCACCAGTCGATCACAGGGGATCTGGTCGAAATGAAGCGACGACACGATTTCGTCGTCGAGCCCGCCCGAAAGGCTGGTGCAGCCGGCAAGCGCGCCGGCGACCACGACAAGGCTCCATTTCGACAACATCGCCGCCTCTCGTTTGGTTTCGGACCAACCGTCATCTGTCGGTCCAATTCGGGCGGCATCATGTCCAGCGCCGTGCGCCGAAGGATGCCGCTCAGTCGATCCCGTTCGGACGCCCGAGGCTCGCATAGGCAAAACCGAGCCGTTCGACGTCCTTCGGGCGGTAGATGTTGCGCAGGTCGACCAGCACCGGCGTGGCCATGATCGCCTTCAGGCGCTCGAAGTCGAGCGAGCGGAACTCGTTCCATTCCGTGACGATCACGACGCAGTCCGCGTCGGCTGCGGCGTCATACGCGTTTTGGGCATAGTCGATCTGGGCGAAATAGGCGCGCGCGGCGTCCATGCCTTCGGGATCGTAGGCGGTGATGTGCGCGCCCTGGTCGAGCAGCGCCTGGATGATGGCGATCGAGGGCGCCTCGCGCATGTCGTCGGTATTGGGCTTGAAGGTCAGGCCGAAGATCGCGATGCGCTTGCCGCGCACCGCCCCGCCGCAGGCGGCGACGACCTTGCGCGCCATGGCCCGCTTGCGCTGGTCGTTGACGGCGACCGTCGTTTCCACCAGGCGCAGCGGCGTACCCAGGTCCTGCGCGGTCTTGACGAAGGCGAGCGTGTCCTTGGGAAAGCACGAGCCGCCGTAGCCCGGCCCGGCATTGAGGAATTTCGGACCGATGCGCTTGTCGAGACCGATGCCGCGGGCCACCTCCTGCACGTCCGCGCCCGCCTGTTCGCACAAATCCGCAACCTCGTTGATGAAGGTGATCTTGGTCGCCAGGAACGCGTTGGCGGCGTATTTGATCATTTCGGCCGTGCGCCGGCTGGTGAAGAGGATCGGCGCCTGGTTGAGATAGAGCGGTCTGTAGACCTCGGCCATGACGGTGCGGGCGCGCTCGTCCTGGGTGCCGATGACGATGCGGTCGGGGCGTTTGAAATCGTCGATCGCCGCGCCTTCGCGCAGGAATTCGGGATTCGACGCGACGGCGAAATCCGCCTCCGGATTGGCTTCGCCCATGATGCGCTCCACATCGTCGCCGGTGCCGAGCGGCACGGTCGATTTCGTCACCACCACGGTGAAGCCTCGGAGGGCGCCGGCGATCGAGCGTGCGGCCGCGTGGACGAACGACAGATCCGCATGGCCGTCGCCGCGCCGCGACGGCGTGCCGACGGCGATGAACACGACGTCGGCCTCGGCGACCGCCGGGGCGAGCTCGGTCGTGAAGAACAGCCTGTCGGCGGCGACATTGTCGGCAACCAGCCGGTCGAGGCCCGGCTCGTAGATCGGGATGCGCGCCGACTGCAGCGCGGCGACCTTTTGTTCGTCGACGTCGACGCAGGTCACGCGATGTCCGAAATCGGCCAGACACGCGCCGCTCACCAATCCGACATAGCCGGAACCGATCATGGCGATGTTCATGTGAACCCCGACGAATGGCGACCCATCCCACCGGAGGGCCGGAACGAACCCACGCGGTCTGCGCCGCGGCGATGGCGCGTGGTGGCATGGCGTGGGCCTTGTTTCAAGAAAACTTTGCCCGCGCCCCCGTCTCGCCGGGCTCCGAACCGCCCGGCCTCGGCTCTTCACCTTGTGTAACGACACGGCGACGAGATTGACGGCCGGCCGTGCTTGCACCTTTGACGCGCGCCTTCTATCAGCGGGTCAGGCCGGAAGGCCGCACAGCAAGGCTTCGCTTGAAAGGCGCACATGCAGTTTGTCGATCTCCACACGCAGCGCGAACGAATCGAGCCGCAGCTTCAGGCTGCCATGGCCAGGGTGTTCGCGCATGGCCGCTATATTCACGGACCCGAGGTCGCCGAGTTCGAAAGGCGGCTCGCCGATTTCGTCGGCGTGCGCCACGTGGTGGGCTGCGCCAACGGCACGGATGCGTTGCTGATCCCGCTAATGGCGCTCGGCATCGGACCGGGCGACGCGGTTTTCTGTCCCAGCTTCACCTTTGCCGCCACCGCCGAAGTCGTGGTTCTGGCCGGCGCCGAGCCGGTGTTCGTCGACATCGAACCGGACAGCTACAACGTCTCGCTCGCCAGCCTGGAAGCCGCCTACGAGCAGGTCCGCGCCGAGGGGCGGCTGACGCCCAAGGCGATCATCCCCGTCGATCTGTTCGGCCTGTCGGCCGACTATCGGGCGCTCGGCCGCTTCGCGCAGGAGCGGGCGCTGGCGATCGTGGAAGATGCGGCCCAGGCGATCGGCGGCAGTTTCGGCAACACCAAATGCGGCGCTTTCGGCACCGCGGCCGGCACCAGTTTCTATCCGGCCAAGCCGCTCGGCTGTTATGGAGACGGCGGCGCGATCCTGACCAACGACGACGATCTGGCCGAAACGATGCGCTCGATCGCCTTTCACGGCATGGGTGCCAGCCAGTACGACAATGTCCGCATCGGTCTCAATTCGCGCCTGGATACGCTGCAGGCGGCGATTCTGATCGAGAAACTGGCCATTTTGCCGTCGGAAACCGAAGCCAGGCAGGCGGTAGCCGACCGTTACACCGCAGGGCTGTCGGACGTGGTCAAGGTGCCGGCCGTGGCCGCGGGCTATCGCTCGGCATGGGCGCAATACGCCGTTGAATCGGACCGTCGCGACGCCGTTCGCGCGCATCTGAGCGCTCTCGGCATTCCCTCGATGATCTATTACGAAAAGCCGCTGCATCGGCAGGCCGCCTATGCGGCCTACGGCCGCGCCCCGGACGGCCTTGCGGTGTCGGAGGCGGCCAGCAACAACGTGGTGTGCTTGCCCATGCATCCCTATCTGGGCGAGTCCGATCAGGACCGGATCATCGCCGCGGTACGCGAGATCGCGGACGCCGGGCTGATGCGGCGGGCCGGTTCGTAGAACGGCCGGCCGCGCGCGCCACGGCGCTGGGCCGCGCCGATCGGGCGCAACGCGTGTTTGCCATACTTTCAATAAGAGCGGCCAACCGCGGCCTTGCGGTTGCTTATAAAGGCGCGCCGACCTAAACATTTCTGCCCCGGCCGGCGCGTTGTAGGCGGCCGGGGCGTGTTCTTTTTTGCAGTGACAGACCATCGATGGTGCCAGTTCTTGTCATAAATCTCGCGCGCTCGCCCGAGCGCTGGGACGCCATCCGGCAGACGGCCACGGGGCTGGATCTGCGCCGTGTGGAGGGCGTCGACGGCGGCGCGATCGCGCGGGAGGAATGGTCCGCCATCGACCGGGAACGGTTCCGCGCCAGGCACGGGCGCATCGTCACGCCCGGCGAATATGGCTGCTACCGCTCGCATCTGGCGGCTCTGGCGACGGTGGTCGCCGAGGGCGTTGACGTCGCCGTCATCGCCGAGGACGACATCGTGCTCAACGACCGGCTCGGCGAAAGGGCGGCGGCGCTGTTTGCCGGCGTCGAGGAGCCGCGGCTGGTCAAGCTCGTCAACCACCGCACCACCGGTTTTCTGGAAAAGGGCGTGACGGCGGCCGGCGACGCGTACGGGCGCTGCCTGTTCGGGCCGCTGGGGTCGGCAGCCTGTTATGCCGTCAACCGCAGCGGCGCCCAACGCCTGGTGGAAACGCTCGCCACCATGTGGCTGCCCTGGGACGTGGCGCTGGAGCGCGGCTGGGCGACCGGTGTGGCGACCTATACCACCCGCGAGCCGCTTGTCGCCTTCAGCACCCATCGCGCCCGTTCCACCATCACCGCCAGCTACGCGCACACCAAGCTGCCGACCTTGCAAAGGCGGCGCGCGTTCTCCTTCCGGGCGCGCGACTTCCTGCGGCGCGCGGGCTACGCGCTGGAGGCGGCATGAACGCGCCCACGCAGCCGGCCGCGCACAGGCCGCCTTTCCACAGGACCGAGCTCGTCGGACACGCGGTGCTGTTTTGCCTGGTCGGCATGATCTCGGCCGTGTGGATCGAGACCGACCTTTACCGCGTGGCGATGCTGCCGCCGATCGCGCTCGGGCTCTGGGTCTATTTTTCCCGGCGCGATTTCCGCCCGGCGATGGGCCCGATGGGCTGGGCCTGCCTCGTGTGGGCGCACTATGTGGCGCTGCGTTATGTGTGGGTTGTCCTGACGAGACCGGACTCGACCGGCGGCTCGGCGGAAGGCATCTATCTGATGCCGGCGCTCTACATGACGGTCGGTTATGTGCTTTTCCTCTACCGCGACAAGCTTGCCCATCTGGTCTGGGTCTTCATAGCCATCAGCCTTGCCGCCTTGCTCGCCAGCATCGACATCGTGGCGGTCTTTCGGCCGGATGCGGGCCTGGTTCCGTTTCTTTTCCAAAACAACACCATCCATTCCTCCGTCGGCGCCGGTCTGATTCTGATCGGAGCCTTTTGCTTCGGCTTGTGGCTGCTTTCCCGCTCCGATCTGCCGGGCCGGATCGTGTGGACGGGGCTGGCGGTTGCGTTGCTGATCGGCATTCTCGCCGTGCTCGGGATTTTCGGCGCCAAGTCGAAGGGCGTGTGGATCGCGCTGCTCGTGACGGCGCCCTCCGTCGTGGCGGCCACGTTCGCGCAAATCAGGGGCAAGGCGCGATGGGTGGTCATGGCCGGTTTCGTGTGTGCCTCGGTCGTCGGGATCCTGATTTTTCATCAGATCGTGTGGCATACGATCGGCCATGTCGTCGTCAGTGCCGTGGACCTGGTCCAGCGGCTGCTTTCGGGAATGCCGGCGCGCCAGATGGTGCTCGACGCGATCGATTCGGGAACCTTGCCCTATACGTTCGACGCGCGCATCCGCGTTTGGTGGAACGCCCTCTCGATCTGGCGCCTTGACTGGCTTTTCGGTCAGGGGATCTGGTGGGAAAATCTGTGGCAGCAGACCCGTTTCGCCGATATTGGCTATGAGCTGATGCACAACGGTTATCTGGAGATCGCCATCCGGTTCGGCCTGTTCGGCCTGGAATTTTATGCCGTGCTTCTGGCGTGGTGTCTCTACCAGGCGACGGCCGCCGTCCGCCGCGGCCTGATTCCGCTCGAACTCTATTTTTTCTATCTGCTGACGTTGATTTTTTTCCTGGCGAGCATGCTCAGCAATTCCAACATCCGCCTCGCTGTCGGCGAAAGCTACATGCTGATGGCCGGCGGTTTCGGCTTTTGCTGCTATTATCTGCGCCAGGCAGCCGGCCAGGCGCGATAGCGCGCCGAATCGACGGCGTCGTTGCCGGCAATCGTTGGAAGCTTCCAGTCAGCACCTCGGACCCGTCTGTCCGCAACGAAAGTGCGGGCCGGTCTGTTTGGAACGGACCGTGGAGACATGGCTGGGGCGCCTGGATTCGAACCAGGGAATGACGGTACCAAAAACCGTTGCCTTACCACTTGGCTACGCCCCAGCATCGTCGCTGCCTTGCGACGGGGTGGCGCCCTTATATGGATGCTCCGCCGTCAGTGCAATGACTAGTTGGCGTCAAGCGCGCGCTGCCGGTCGGCGGTCGCCGTCGTTGCCGCGGCTGCGAGGATTTGCGGTGGTCAACGATCCCCGAAACCGCTAGAGCAAGGCCGGACCGGGCCGGGGCGATCCGGCTTGCGTCCGGCGAATCGGTTCGCATGACAGGCGGACGGCAGGGCGCGCTATCCCGGGGAGGTTGCCGGGCGGGCCGGATGTCGGCTGTGGCACCGCGAAAGAGGCGGGTAATTCGGACCGGACGGATCGGTATTCACGGGCGCCCCGGGGGCGGGATGGCCCGGTCGGATATGTCTTCGGGTGCTATCCAGACGGCGAGGGAGATCGCGATGGCGAAATGGGTCTATAACTTCGGCAACGGTAAGGCGGAAGGCCGCGTCGGCGACAAGAACCTGCTCGGGGGCAAGGGGGCCAATCTGGCCGAGATGTCCGGGCTCGGATTGCCGGTGCCGCCGGGTTTTACCATCACCACCGAGGTCTGCACCCATTATTACGCCAACGCACAAAGCTATCCCGGCGAACTGAAACAACAGGTCGAAGACGCGCTTGCCCGGATCGGCGCCGATACCGGCCGCCGTTTCGGCGATCCGCGCAATCCGCTTTTGGTTTCCGTGCGCTCCGGCGCGCGCGCCTCGATGCCCGGCATGATGGACACCGTGCTCAATCTCGGCCTCAACGACGCCACCGTCGAGGCGTTGGCCGAAGAGGCGCAGGACCGCCGCTTCGCCTATGACAGCTATCGCCGTTTCATCCAGATGTATTCCGACGTCGTCATGGGGCTCGACCACGAGGTTTTCGAGGAGATCCTCGAGGACGAAAAAGCCGGGCTCGGCGTCGAATTCGACACCGAGCTCGACGCCGGCCACTGGGTCGGGCTGGTCGAGCGCTACAAGGCCAAGGTGGTGGAGGAACTGGGGCAACCCTTTCCCCAGGACCCGCACGAGCAGTTGTGGGGCGCGATCGGCGCGGTGTTCTCGTCCTGGATGAACCATCGCGCGATCACCTATCGCCGCCTGCACAATATTCCCGAAGGCTGGGGCACGGCGGTCAACGTCCAGGCGATGGTGTTCGGCAATATGGGCGACAGTTCCGCCACCGGCGTGGCCTTCACCCGCGATCCGTCCACCGGCGAGCGCACGCTTTACGGCGAGTTTCTGGTCAACGCCCAGGGCGAGGACGTGGTCGCCGGCATCCGCACCCCGCAAAACATCACCGAGGAGGCCCGCATCGCGGCCGGCTCCGACAAGCCGTCGCTGCAAAAGCTGATGCCGGAGGCGTTCGGCGAATTCGCGCGCACCGCCGAGACCCTCGAGCGCCATTATCGCGACATGCAGGATCTCGAATTCACTATCGAGCGCGGCAAGCTGTGGATGTTGCAGACCCGTTCCGGCAAGCGCACGGCCAAGGCCGCCTTGCGTATCGCCGTCGAGATGGCCGCCGAAGGCCTGATCACGCGCGAGGAGGCGGTGGGGCGCATCGATCCGGCCTCGCTCGACCAGCTTCTGCATCCCACCATCGATCCGGCCGCCAAGCGCGACGTGATCGGCCTCGGCCTGCCGGCCTCGCCGGGGGCGGCCACCGGCGAAATCGTGTTCTCCTCCGACGAGGCCGAGGAAGCCAAGGCGGCCGGCCGCAAGGTTATCCTGGTGCGCGTGGAAACCAGCCCCGAGGACATTCACGGCATGCATGCCGCCGAAGGCATTCTGACGACGCGCGGCGGCATGACCAGCCATGCCGCGGTCGTGGCGCGCGGCATGGGCAAGCCGTGCGTGTCGGGCGCGGGCACGCTGCGCGTCGACTACAAGACCCAGACCATGACCGCGCTCGGCCGCAGCTTCGGGCGCGGCGACGTGGTCACCATCGACGGCGCCTCCGGCCAGGTTCTGGCCGGTGCGACCGCGATGCAGCAGCCCGAACTGTCGGGCGATTTCGCCGCGATCATGGAATGGGCCGACGCGATCCGCCGCATGCGGGTGCGCGCCAATGCCGAGACCCCGGCCGATGCGCGTACGGCGCGCTCCTTCGGCGCCGAGGGCATCGGCCTGTGCCGGACCGAGCACATGTTTTTCGACGGCGAACGCATCGTGGCCATGCGCGAGATGATTCTCGCCGACAGCGAGACCGGGCGCCGCGCCGCGCTGGCCAAGCTTCTGCCGATGCAGCGCTCGGATTTCGCCGAGCTGTTCGAGATCATGGCCGGGCTGCCGGTCACCATCCGGCTGCTCGATCCGCCGCTGCACGAATTCCTGCCCAAGACCGAGGAGGAGATCGCCGAGGTCGCGGCCGTCCTGGATGTCGAGGCGGAATTGCTGCGCCAGCGCACCGAGGCCCTGCACGAGTTCAACCCGATGCTCGGCCATCGCGGCTGCCGGCTGGCGGTCTCCTATCCCGAAATCGCCGAAATGCAGGCGCGGGCGATCTTCGAGGCGGCCGCCGAGGCCGCGGCCAAGACCGGGCGCCCGGTCGAGCCGGAAATCATGGTGCCGCTGGTCGGCATCGTGCAGGAGCTCGAGTTCGTCAAGGCGCGCATCGACCAGGTCGCCGCCGAGGTGATGGCCGAGACCGGCACCAGCATCGCCTATCTGACCGGCACGATGATCGAATTGCCGCGCGCCGCCATCCGCGCGCACGCCATCGCGCAGGTGGCGGAGTTCTTTTCCTTCGGCACCAACGATCTGACCCAGACCACGTTCGGCATTTCGCGCGACGACGCCGCAACGTTCCTGGAGACCTATCGCCAAAAGGGCGTGATCGAGACCGATCCGTTCG
Organism: Nitratireductor alexandrii; assembly: GCF_004000215.1. Classification (GTDB taxonomy): domain Bacteria; phylum Pseudomonadota; class Alphaproteobacteria; order Rhizobiales; family Rhizobiaceae; genus Mangrovimarina; species Mangrovimarina alexandrii. The sequence goes on from NZ_RBVY01000001.1 coordinate 661,104, forward strand.
TGTCGCTCGACATCGAAGGCGTCGGCGAACTGGTGCGCATGGCCGCCGACAAGGGCCGCACGGCACGTGAGGGCATCAAGCTCGGCATTTGCGGCGAGCACGGCGGCGATCCGGCCTCGATCCGCTTCTGCGAGGAGGTCGGGCTGGATTACGTGTCCTGTTCGCCCTTCCGCGTGCCGATCGCCCGCCTCGCGGCCGCGCAGGCCGCGATAGGCAAGGCCTGAGCGGCCTGCGCGGCGCGAGGCTTCGGGTTCAACCGTGACGCGGTTGATGTCTCGCGCCCATCGCACGTATTCGGTGGGCGGCCCGGGGTCAGCGCCCGGCCTGGGGCTTTTGGGCGTCGCAGCCGGGACCGTGCCCGCACGGAGATGCGTGGTCGTGAGCGACCGGCATTGTGTCGCCGGCCGAGAATTCCCGCCATCCCTGGCGCAGGATCTGGAAGGACGACGACAGGAACAGGCCCGCCATCAGCCCGGCCACGATCACGTCCGGCCAGCCGCTGGTCGTGCCCCACACGCCGAGCGCGGCCGCCATCACCGCGACATTGCCGATCGCGTCGTTGCGCGAGCACAGCCAGACCGAGCGGACATTGGCATCGCCATCCTTGTAGCGCACCAGCAAAACCACGCTGACGATATTGGCCGCCAGCGCCAGGAAGCCGATCGCGCCCATGATCTCGGCCTGCGGCACGCCGAGATAAAGCACGCGCCACACCGTCGATGCGAACACCCACAGCCCCATCACGAACAGGCTGAGGCCCTTGGCGAGCGCGGCCGTGGCCCGCACCTTCAGCGAGGCGCCGATCACGGCGAGCGAAATCGCATAGGTCAGCGCGTCGGCGAAAAAGTCGAGCGCGTCGGCCTTTAGCGCCTGGCTGCCAGCCATCTGCCCGGCCGTCATCTCCACCGCGAACATCGCGCCGTTGATGGCGATCACCGCCCAGAGGCGGCGCTTGAAGTCGTCGGACATGCCGTCGAAAGTATGGGAATGGCCGCAGCCCGCGCTCATGATCGTCTCCTTGAAGCGTGTCGAAGGCGACCCTACAATCTCGAGCGACTAGAGCTTCAAGAGGTTTTTTCGATGTTTTCGATCGGGGAGATGGCGCGGCGCTCCGGCGTGAAGGCCGCCACCATTCGTTATTACGAACAGATCGGCCTGCTCGAGCAGGCCGGGCGCTCGCACGGCAATCAGCGCCGCTACGGCCGCGACGAGCTCGACCGGCTGGTGTTCATCAGGCACGCCCGCGACCTGGGCGTGTCGGTGCCGGCGATCCGCGAACTGATCGCGCTTTCCGGCGATCCGCAGCGCCCCTGCGCCCAGGCCGACCGCATCGCCTCGGCCCATCTGGCGACGATCCGCGAAAAAATCGCCCGGCTGAAACGGCTGGAAGCCGAACTCGAGCGCATCGCCTCCTGCAAGGCGCACACGGTCGGCGAGTGCTACGTGCTGCGCGCGCTCGGCGAGCATGATCTGTGCGAGGGCGAGCATTGAGCCGCGTTGGCGGCCATGCGCGCCGGCTCACCCGTTGATCGCCCCGGCCGGTCCGAACAGGTCCAGCAGACCGCGATAGGACAGCGCGATGCCGGCGAACGGGTTGTCGCTGTCGCGCGCGTTTTCGATCCGCACCGACCCGCCGTCACGGCCGAGCAGCACGAGTACGGTGTGGGTGTCGTGGCCGGCGCCGAGCGAAACGGCGGCGACGCGCTGGCAGTCGCGCTGGGCGAGTGCCGGCATGTGGAACAGGACCGACCCGTCCGCGCGTTCGGCGGCGCGCCGCAGCGCGGTCTCGAAGCCGCTTTCGGCGATATCCTGTGAATTCAGCGCCAGTTCGAATTCCACCGCTTCGAGCGGCATCTCTGGGGATCGGCTGGCGAGGTCGCGCGCATCCATGCGAAGACTCCAACTTCTCGCACCGGCCCGCCTGCCGCACCATTCGCGGCCACGATGGCCGCAATAAGGCGGGCGCGGTCGCCGCGCCGGCACGCATTTTTTGCGCACCGGTCCCAACCCCTCTGGACAAGCAAGGTGCCCGCGTCACAATACGGCGGTTGTTTGGGAGGACTGCGATGCTCGGATTGATGCAGCAATGGCCGCTGCTGTGCCATAAGATTCTCGACTATGCCGCACGCCAGCACGGCGCGCGCGAAGTGGTGTCGCGTTCCGTCGAGGGGCCGATCGTTCGCACCAGCTATGCCGAGATCAGGGCGCGTGCGCTCAAGGTGGCGCAGCGTCTGGAACGCGACGGCTGCAAGCCCGGCGACCGGATCGCCACGCTGGGCTGGAACACGGCCCGGCATCTGGAGGCCTGGTACGGCGCGATGGGCATGGGCGGGGTCTATCACACGCTCAACCCGCGGCTCTTTCCCGAGCAGATCGCCTGGATCATGAACCATGCCGAGGACAAGGTCCTGTTCACCGACCTGACCTTCATGCCGCTGGTGGAGAAGATCGCGCCGTCGATCGCCTCGCTCAAGCGCGTGATCGTGCTGACCGACGGCGCCCATATGCCCGAAACCGGTCTTGGCGACGTGGTTGCCTACGAGGACTGGCTGGCCGAGGCCGACGGCGATTTCCAATGGCGCGACTTCCACGAGAACACGGCCGCCGGTATGTGCTACACGTCGGGCACGACCGGCGACCCCAAGGGCGTGGTCTACAGCCACCGTTCCAACGTTTTGCATGCCATGATCGCCTGTCTGCCGGACGCGATGGGCATTTCCTCGCGCGATACGATCCTGCCCGTGGTGCCGATGTTCCATGCCAATGCCTGGGGACTGGCCCAGTCGGGACCGATGATCGGCGCCAAGCTGGTCATGCCGGGCGGCAAGATGGACGGGGCCTCGATCTACGAGTTGCTGGATACCGAAAAGGTCACCTTCACCGCGGCCGTGCCGACGGTCTGGCTGATGCTGCTGCAATATCTGGAAGAGACCGGCAAGACGCTGCCGCATCTCGACAAGGTCGTCATCGGCGGCTCGGCCTGCCCGCGTGCCATGACCGAGAAATTCCAGGACAATTACGGCGTCCAGGTCATCCATGCCTGGGGCATGACGGAAATGTCGCCGCTGGGCTCGCTCGGCACGCTCAAGCCGGCCTATGCCGGTCTCGAGGGCGATGCGCTGCTCGACCTGCAGGAAAAGCAGGGCCATGCGCCCTTCGGCGTGGAAATGAAGGTGACCGACGACGACAATCGCGAATTGCCCTGGGACGGCAAGAAATTCGGCCGCCTCAAGGTCCGCGGTCCCGCGGTCGCGGCCTCCTATTACGGCGGCGACGGGGCCGAGCAATTCGACGAGGACGGCTGGTTCGACACCGGCGACGTCGCCCATATCGATCCGCAGGGTTACATGCAGATCACCGACCGGGCCAAGGACGTCATCAAGTCGGGGGGCGAGTGGATCTCCACCATCGATCTGGAGAACCTCGCTGTCGGCCATCCCGACGTGGCCGAGGCGGCGGTGATCGGGATCGCGCATCCCAAATGGGACGAGCGCCCGCTGCTTGTGGTGGTGAAAAAACCCGGCAAGCAGGCCTCGCGCGAGGCGATCCTCGATTACATGAAAGGTCGCTGCGCCAAATGGTGGCTGCCCGACGATGTGGCGTTCGTCGACGAGATACCGCATACGGCGACGGGCAAGATCCAGAAGACGGCGCTGCGCGAGCAGTTTCGCGACTACCGGCTGCCGACCGCGTAGCGCGCGGCCGGGGGACCCGATGGGCGCGCCGTTCGCCGCCAAACGCCATCGATCTTTGGCGGACGGCGGCGCTGTCTCATTCCCTTGGCGCCGAAAACCCTCTAAGGACCACGCGCAATCGTAAGGCGCGGGTTCTGGTGCAGCGTGTTTGAGAAGCAAAATTCACCGGCCAAGCGCTGGTCGGCCAGGCTGGCGTCTTTCGCGCTCGTCCTGTTCCTGACGGCAGCACTGGCCCATCGTTACCTGGCGCTGGAAACGGTCGCGTTCTTATGGGTGCTCGGCCTTGCCGGTCTGCTGGCACTGGTCGGCCTCGGCCTTGCCGTGGCCGGGTTCGTTGCCCTGTGGGAACAGGGCGGCAGCGGCGCCGGGCGGCTTTTTTCCGCGATCGTCCTGGCCGCGCTCACGCTTGCCCCCTTCGCGGCCGGGCTGTGGCGCATGATCGACTATCCGCGCCTGGCCGACGTGGCCACCGATCTGGCCGATCCGCCCCGCTTCCGCGCGGCCGCGATCCTGCGCGATCCGCGCGCCAACGCGATCGGCCCGATCAACGCCATCCAGGCACGGCTGATCGAGGACCATTATCCCCAGGCCGACGGGCGGCGCTACCCGCTTGGGCCGGACCGCGTGCTGGAGATAGTCCAGCAGCTGATGGCGCGCCGTGGCTGGGCCGTCATCGAGCGCCGGGGGCGCTGGCCGCAGGATCGCGAGGTCACGGTCGAGGCGCTGGCCGGGTCCTATCTGCTGCGTCTTCCCGCCGATGTCGCCGTGCGCGTCACCGACGAAGGCGAAACGACCTTCGTCGACATGCGCTCGGCCTCGCATTTCGGCGCCCACGATCTGGGCGACAACGGCCTGCGCATCATCCGCTTTCTTGCCGATCTCGACGCCATGGTCGCCGCCGCCGCGCCGGGCTGACGGGCGCAGGCTCAGGCGGGCGCGTATCGTGCGTCCAGGCCGATCTCGCCGTCGGCGGCGGCATCGCCGCGCGCGACGATATCCTCCAGATGCGCCAGAACCGAGAGCGCCGCCGCGCCGTGCAGCCTGGGATCGGTGTCGCGATAGATGGCGCGCACCATCTCGGCAATTGTCCGGTCGCCGGATCTGAGCCGTTCGAGCACCGCGCGCTCGCGCATTTTCCTGTGCGCCTTCAGCGCCCGCACGAAGGCGGCCGGCTCCACCACCGGGCCGCCGTGGCCCGGCAGGTAGAGCCGGTCGTCGCGCGCAAGCAGCGTGTCGAGGGAGCGCATATAATCGGCCATGGCGCCGTCGGGCGGTGCCACCACCGACGTTGCCCAGGCCATGACATGGTCGGCCGAAAACAGGATGCCGGTTCCCTCCAGCGCGAATGCGGCATGGTTGGCGGCATGGCCGGGCGTCAGCACCGTGCGCAGGCTCCAGCCGTCCCCGGCGACGATATCGCCGTCGCCGAGCGCCAGGTCCGGATTGAAATCGGTGTCGGCGCTGGCTTCCAGCGGGTTGACCTCGCCCAGTCGCATCGCCCGGGCCGGCCTGTGCGGGCCTTCCGCGCACACGAGCGCGCCGGTCTCGGCCTGCAGCCGGGCGGCGAGCGGCGAGTGGTCGCGATGGGTGTGGCTGACCAGGATGTGGCTGACGGGCCGGCCGGCGATCGCGCGACGCAGCGCCTCGAAATGGCGTTCGTCGTCGGGGCCGGGATCGATCACGGCGAGCGTGTCGGTGCCGACCAGATAGCTGTTGGTGCCGTGAAACGTGTACGGGCCGGGATTGTTGACCGTGATCCGCCGCACCAGGGGCGCGACCGCCACCGATTGGCCATAGAGCGGGTCGAAGTCCATATCGAATGCAATGGCCATTGGAAATTCGCGGGCAAGGGCCGTGGCGACCGGTTTGACTGTTGCCGCTTATCACGGATGAATTTATAGGGGAACCGTTCGGAACGCCCCGCGGGGCCGAGGGAAACTGGAGAAGTTCATGTCCGCTGCCATCGCGTCGCGCCCCTTGATTGAATTTGCCATCCCCGACCGGGGAGCCGGCCGGCTGGCCGTTCAGGCCGCCATCGTTTTTGCCGGAACGCTGCTTTTGGCCCTGTCGGCCAAGACCAAGGTCGTTCTGGGACCGGTCGACATGTCGCTGCAGACCCTGGCCATTCTTCTGATCGGCACCACGTTCGGCCTGCGCCTCGGCGTGGCCACGCTGCTTGTCTATCTGGCCGAAGGGGCGATGGGGTTCCCGGTTTTCCAAAGCACGCCCGAAAAGGGTATCGGCATCGCCTATATGCTCGGCAGCACGGGCGGCTATCTCGCCGGTTTCGTGGCCATGGCCGCGATCGTCGGCTGGGCGGCGGATCGCGGCTGGGACCGCTCGCCGGTCAAGCTGTTCGGCGCCATGCTGGTCGCCGAAACGGTGATGATGGCGATGGGCTTTGCCTGGCTCGCCGGCCTGATCGGCGCCGAAAAATCCTGGATGTTCGGCGTTGCGCCGTTCATCGTGCCGGACCTGATCAAGCTCACGCTGGCCGCCTGCGCCATGCCGGCGCTGTGGATGGCCGCCGACTGGCTGCGCGGCGGGCGCGGCTAGGCGCATTCTTCCAGCGACGGGGCACCGGGGCGCTCGACGGTTCCGGTTGCCCGCCTCAGTGGCAATCCGTGAGAGTGGCGGGTGCTGACATTGAACAGTGCCGTTTCGGTCATTTAGCCGGCGGTAAAACGTCCGAAAGTTATCTTAACTCTTCTTCGGAATTACCTTGACTGGAGCTGAATACCGACTAGGAAAAAGCCCGATACGGGGTGAGGGTGTTTTCTCGCCGGCTGATGGGGCATGTGGCCGGTCGGGGGATGGCACTGGGGACAGGCGACCAGCATGGTGATGCGTGTTGGTCGCGTTTCGTCATGACATCGCATCTCGACAAAGAGGTTCGGCGGCAAGGGTAAGCCGCGAGCCGCTTAGCGCGAGTGACAGACATATATGGCCAGATCGAACAGCAGAAGTCTCGTACACGCGTTTCGCGTACAGATCCTCGTCACGCTCCTGCTCGGCGTTCTGTTCCCTATCCTTGTGCGGCTTGATTTCCGGTTCGCCTCGGCGCAGACCCCGTTTTATCTCAACATGCTGGCCTGGACCGCGCTCGCCGCGTTTGGCGGGTTGCTGCTTTACCGGCGTGTGTTGGCGGTCCCGGGCGCCAGTCCGGGCTATCTCATCTTGCCCACCTACACGACGTCCTATCTCGTCGTCATCCTGGTGCTGTTTTTCTTCCGTCTCGACTATTCGCGCACGATCCTGGCGCTGAGCTATTTCCTGCTGGTTTCGTGGATGATGTTCTCGGTGTTCGTGCTGCGGCCGAAGAAGATGCTGCAGTTCTTGGTCGTTCCCGGCGGACGCGTCGAGCGGTTGAAGGATATTCCCAATGCAAGTTGGACCTATCTGAAAAGTCCCGACCAGCCGCTGTTGAGCTGCGATGGTGTGGTCGTCGACCTCAGGATTGACCTCTCCGACCGATGGGCCCGCTTCATTGCCGACGCGACACTGGCCGGCACGTCGGTTTTTCACGTCAAGGAAATCGAGGAATCGCTGACCGGCCAGGTCGAGATCGAGCATCTTTCGGAAAACAATCTTGGCTCCTTGAACCCGAACGAGGCCTATCTCGAATTCAAGATCATCGTCGACTGGCTGCTGGCGGCGATTTCCCTGATCCTGCTCCTGCCGGTTTTCCTGCTGGTCGCCCTCGCCATCAAGTTGGATTCGCCCGGAGAGGTGATGTTTCGCCAAAGCCGCCAGGGGTATCGGCAAAGGCCGTTCCGGATTTTCAAGTTCCGCACGATGATGGCCGCGCCGTCGGCCCCAGCCGCCGAAGAGGATGAAACCGGCTCTCAGGTCCAGAAGGCCGAGATCGATCGTGCGATCACCCGGGCCGGAGACAACCGCATTACCCGGGTCGGCCGGTTCCTGCGCCGCACCCGGCTCGACGAACTGCCGCAGATACTCAATATCCTCAGAGGCGAAATGAGCTGGATCGGCCCCAGGCCCGAAGCAGCGGTGCTGTCGGCCTGGTACGATGCCGAGCTGCCTTTTTACAGCTATCGCCACATCGTTCGGCCTGGAATTACCGGTTGGGCACAGGTCAATCAGGGCCATGTCGCCGATGTCAACGATGTTCACAAGAAGCTTCATTACGACTTTTATTATATTAAGAACTTTTCGTTCTGGCTCGATGTGATGATATTTTTTATGACGATTAAGGTTATTTTGTCTGGACATGGATCAAAATAGAATAAGGGGATAAAATATGTCCATGAAGGACTATTTTGACAAAAAGTACTATCCGGAATTTGAGAAGTCGTGGGACGATAAGCTTTTTCGGGAATTCATTCTGGAGAACATAAGGCCGGAATTCTCGGTCTTGGATCTGGGGGCGGGCGCGGGTATCGTGCCTGAGATGGATTTCTCCGGCCGGGCGGCCCGAATATGCGGCCTCGATCCCGATCCGCGCGTGGAAACCAATCCCTATCTCGACGAGGCGAAGGTCGGATTGGGGGAGGAGATACCCTGGCCGGACGGCTCCTTCGATCTCGTTTTTGCCGACAATGTTCTCGAGCATCTCGCCGACCCCGACCGTGTCTTCGCCGAGGTGGCCAGAGTGCTCAAGCCCGGCGGCCGCTTTCTGTTCAAGACGCCCAATCGCAGCCATTATATGCCGTTGATCGCGCGCCTGACGCCGCTGTCGTTCCATCGCTTCTACAATCGTATGCGCGGGCGCGCGTCGGAAGACACGTTTCACACCCACTACCGGGCCAACACCCCCGCCGACGTCACTGCGATCGGCAAGCGGGTGGGGCTGGGCAAGCCGGATATCCGGCTGGTCGAAGGCCGGCCGGAATATTTGCGGATGATGGCCGCGACTTATGTTTTCGGAATCGCTTACGAAAGGCTCGTCAACAGTGCCGATGCACTGAAGCGATTCCGTATTTTGCTGATGGGGAGTCTGGAAAAGGGCTAGGCCGTGGCAAAGGCCGGGAGCGAAATCTGTCGGTACGCAGAAACGGCAAGTATAGCCGGGCGTTTGGTTGTGTGTCGGGGGACAAGCAGCGCGAAACGCGCAGGTGTAAGACCTGGTTTACGGTGGACAAGGACAGCACCATTGTCTAAACAGCCGCGCGTGGCGCGCCGCCACGCGATCGAGCACCTCATACCGCTTGCAGGCTTAGAGGACGGAAGCGAGCAGCACCTTCCGAGGCGAACAGCTGATCGTCGGGTGCTGCGATCGGACGACACCGGGAAACCGAGCGCATGAAAAAAGTTCTCGCCGTCTTCGGGACGCGGCCGGAAGCGATCAAGATGGCACCGGTGGCCAAGGAGCTGGCGCGCAGCAGCCTGCTCGACGTGCGCATATGCGTCACCGCCCAGCACCGGCAGATGCTCGACCAGGTGCTCGACCTGTTCGAGATCGCGCCGCACCGCGACCTCGACGTCATGCGGCCCAACCAGACCCTCGATCAGGTGACCGCCCGGGTCTTGACCGGCCTCGGCGAGGTTTTCGACGAGGAGCGGCCCGACATCGTGCTCGTGCATGGCGACACCACCACCACCATGGCCGCGTCGCTGGCCGCCTTCTATCGCAAATTGCCTGTCGGCCATGTCGAGGCCGGCCTGCGCTCGGGCTCGCTGTGGGCGCCGTGGCCGGAAGAGATGAACCGGCGCGTGGCGACCCTTGCCACCCGGTTCCATTTCGCCCCCACGCCGCAATCCAAGCGCAACCTGCTTGCCGAGGGCGTTCCGGACGCCCATGTCCACGTCACCGGCAACACGGTGATCGACGCGCTTTTCGAAACGGTGGAGCGCATCAAGGGCTCGCCCGAGCGGCAGGCCCGGCTGGCCGAACGGTTCGACTTCCTCGATCCCGAGCGGCCGATCGTGCTCGTGACCGGGCACCGGCGCGAGAATTTCGGCGCCGGCTTCGACAATATCTGCCAGGCGTTCCTCGATATCGTCGCCGCGCATGACGTGCAGATCGTCTACCCGGTCCACCCCAATCCGAGCGTGCGCGAACCGGTGGAGCGCTGGCTCAAGGACACGCCGTCGGTTCATCTGATCGACCCGCTCGACTACGAGCCGTTCGTCTATCTGATGGAGCGTTCGCACATCATCATCACCGATTCCGGCGGGGTGCAGGAGGAGGCGCCGTCGCTGGGCAAACCGATCCTGGTGATGCGCGAAACCACCGAGCGGCCCGAGGCGGTGGATGCCGGCACCGTCGTCCTGGTCGGCACCGCGCGCGACAGGATCGCCGGCGAGGCGGGGCGCTTGCTTGGCGATCGCAACCACTATAAGCGCATGGCGCAGGCCATGAACCCCTATGGTGACGGCATGGCCGCGGCACGTATCCGAAAAATCATCGAGGAACAGGCATGACCGAATCCCGCCTGAAGAAAGTCTGTGTTCTTGGTCTGGGTTATATTGGCCTGCCAACGGCCTCGGTGATCGCCTCGCGCGGCGTCGAGGTGGTCGGCGTCGACGTCAAGCCGGAGGTCGTGGCGCGCATCAACAAGGGCGAAATTCACATCGTTGAGCCCGACCTGGACGCGGTGACCGCCCACGCCGTGCAGCAGGGCCACCTGCGCGCCAGCACCGCGCCCGAGCCGGCCGACGCCTACATGATCGCGGTGCCGACCCCGTTTCACGACGGCAAGGCCGATCTCGACTATGTCTGGAAGGCCGCGCGCTCGATCGCGCCATGCCTCGTCGCGGGCAATCTGGTGGTCCTGGAATCGACCTCGCCGCCCGGCACCACCGACAAAATGGCCGCCCTTCTTGCCGAATTGCGGCCCGACCTCAAGATCGCCCAACCCGGTGTCGAGGGCTGCGACGTGCACGTTGCCTATTGTCCCGAGCGGGTGCTGCCCGGCCGGGTTCTGACCGAGCTGGTCGAAAACAGCCGGGTCGTGGGCGGCATGACGCAAGCCTGCGCGGCCCTTGCCGAGGATCTCTACCGCATTTTCTGCAGCGGAGAATTGTTGCGCACCAACGCCCGCACCGCAGAAATGTGCAAGCTGACGGAAAACGCCTTTCGCGACGTCAACATCGCCTTTGCCAACGAATTGTCGATCGTCTGCGAAAAGCTCGACATCAATGTGTGGGAACTCGTCAAGCTCGCCAACCATCATCCGCGCGTCAACATTCTTCAGCCCGGCCCCGGCGTCGGCGGGCACTGTATCGCCGTCGACCCCTGGTTCATCGTCGAGGCCGCGCCCGACGAAACGCGCCTGATCCGCACCGCGCGCGAAGTCAATGACGGCAAGCCGAAATACGTGCTCGACAAGATCGCCGCCGCCGTCGCCGACAAGGCTTCCGGCAAAAGGCGGCCGGTGGTCGGTCTTCTGGGCCTGGCCTTCAAGCCGGATGTCGACGATCTGCGCGAAAGCCCGGCCCTGCAGATCGCCGAGGCGGTGGCCGCGCGTGGCGATTGCGACGTCGTCGTCTCCGAGCCGCATATCGAGCACTTGCCGGCCTCGCTGGCCAACGGCGCCGGCGTGCGGCTGACCGCCGACATGCACGAGGCGGTGCGCGAAGCCGACGTGGTGGTGATGCTGGTCAACCACCGTCTTTATCAAACGATCGCGCGGGACGAGCTCGCCGGCAGGACCGTGATCGACACGCGAGGTATCTGGTCGTGAAGCAATTATTGGTGCGTTCGGGCAATGTTTTTCTGCAGGAGGTTCCTGCACCGACAGTCGGGCCTAAGAACGTCCTGATCCAGGTCAAGTCGTCCTGCATTTCCGTCGGCACCGAGATGGCCGGCATCAAGATGTCGGGCCTGCCGCTTTATCGCCGTGCGCTGAAACAGCCGCATCACGTCAAGAAGGCGCTGCAATTGATGAAGGACCAGGGTTTTGCCCGGGTCTACAAGCAGATCAAGGGCAAGCTCGATGCCGGCCTGCCGACCGGCTACTCAGCCGCCGGCGAGGTGATCGAGGTCGGCAGCGAGGTCACCGGCATCAAGGTCGGCGATCGTGTCGCCTGCGCCGGCGCGGGCATCGCCAATCACGCCGAAGTCGTCGACGTGCCGGTCAACCTGACCGTGCCCGTGCCCGACGGGCTCGATTACGAGGCCGCCGCCACCGTGACGCTCGGCGCCATCGCCATGCAGGGCGTGCGCCGCACCAACCCGACGCTGGGCGAGACCGTCGTCGTGATCGGCCTCGGCATTCTCGGCCAGCTCACCGCCCAGCTCCTGACGGCCAGCGGCTGCCGGGTGATCGGCACCGACATCGACGAAAACCGCATCGAGATCGCGCGTGCCAACGGCATGGATGTCGGTCTCAATCCCAAGGACGGCGACATCGTCGAGCGCATCGTCAAGCTCACCGACGGCCACGGCGCCGATGCCGTGATCATCACCGCCGCCTCGCCCAGCAGCGAGATTCTGGCCCAGTCCTTCCAGGCCTGCCGGCGCAAGGCGCGTGTCGTCGTGGTCGGCGATGTCGGGCTCAACATCGCCCGGTCCGACATCTACGCCAAGGAACTCGATTTCTTCATCTCCACCTCCTACGGACCCGGCCGCTACGACCCGGTCTACGAAGAGGAGGGCGCGGACTATCCGATCGCCTATGTGCGCTGGACCGAAAACCGCAACATGGAGGAGTTTTTGCGCCTCCTGGCGCGCGGCCGCATCAGCCTGGCCAACATGCTTAAGGAGCCGTTTCCGATCGACCGGGCCGAGGACGCCTATGCCGCGCTGCGCGGCACCGGGCAAAAACCGCTCCTGGTCATGCTGACCTATCCCGAGCGCGCGGAAGCGACCAGGCCGGCGCTGCAGATCGCGCCGCCCGCGCCCGCCGACGGGCGCATCAAGCTCGCCCTGGTCGGCGCCGGCGGCTTCGCGCAGGGCATGCACCTGCCCAATCTGCAGAAGCTGAAGGACAGCTACGATCTGCGCACCATCGTCAGCCGCACCGGCCTGTCGGCGCGTTCGGCCGCCGAGCGCTTCGGCGCGCCCAACGCCGCCACCGATTTCAAGACCGTGCTCGACGATCCCGACATCGATCTCGTGCTGATCGCCACGCGCCATGATTTGCATGCCGGCATGACGCTCGACGCGCTCAGGGCCGGCAAGCACGTGTTCGTGGAAAAACCGCTGGCCATGAACGAGGCCGAACTGGCCGAGATCGAGGCGTTTTACCGCGACAACCCGAACGGGCCGGTGCTGATGACCGGCTTCAACCGGCGCTTTTCCCCCGCGGTCGTGGCGGCGCAGAAGGTGCTGGCCAACCGCACCTCGCCGATGATCGTCAATTACCGCATGAACGCCGGTTACATTCCCGCCGACCATTGGGTGCACGGTCCCCAGGGCGGCGGCCGCAATATCGGCGAGGGCTGCCACATCTACGATCTGTTCAACGCCCTGACCGGCTCGACCCCGGTCGAGGTCAACGCCATGTCGATCGTGCCGGAATCCAAATACTGGCTGCGCAACGACAATTTCAACGCCACCGTACGCTATGCCGACGGCTCGGTGTGCACGCTCACCTATACCGCGATGGGCTCCAAGAGCTACGCCAAGGAGCGCGCCGACATCTTTGTCGACGGCAAGGTGCTGACGCTCGACGACTACAAGCAGCTTACGGTCGTCGGCGGCAGCGGCGGCTGGAAGGGCACCACCATGCAGAAGGGCCAGCAGGAAGAGCTGGCCGCGCTGGCCGAAACGCTGCGCAAGGGCGCGGCCTGGCCGATTTCGCTGGAAGACCAGATTTTTGCCACGCGCATCAGCTTTGAAGTCGAAAAGCAGATCGCGCTTTAGATGCGCGCGTAGTTTGGAATGAGTAGGGCCGGATATATACTCAGACGCGCGCTTGAAGCCGGCCCCACGGTCGTAGGGCGGCGGATATTGCACAAGCTCAAGCCCTACGCTTACTTTCCGGCCTATGTCTTGGCCCGCTCGGGGGCGCGACCAGGGAGGCTGAACGATGGCGCTTTGGCATCCATGGGCGCCGCGCTTCGGGCTGAACTCAGCCGCCGTATCGATCCTGACGCCGCCTTAAAGGAACGGATGCGAAAGCGTGCTACGAGCGCGCTCAACCGCAAATGGGGTGTGCTCGGCTTCGGCGAGCTCGACATTCCAACGGGTGAGGGCTGGTGGCGCGATGGGTTCCATGGCCATCAATGGCCGCTATCCTATTTTCCGCAGGTGGATTTCGTCGCGTCCGAAATTCGCAGCGATGTCAAGGTTCCTTGGGAGCTGTCGCGTTTCCAGTACACGTTGTGGTTGGCTGAAGGCGCACTCCTCGATCCGGAAGACTCCGATCCTTATGTACGTCTGTTCGAGACGCTTGTTGACGACTGGACGGAAGCCAATCCGCCTGGCTGGGGTGTCAACTGGACCGTGGCAATGGAAGTAGCAATCCGTGCGGTCAATCTTCTGGTGGCGGGTGCTGTTATATATGATCGACTTGACGAAGCGTTTCGCGGACGGTTTATCCGGCTTCTAGACGATCATTATCGGTTCATTCTGCGTTTTCCCGAAACCAGCGACGTGAATGGCAATCACTATCTTGCCAATCTGATGGGCACTGCTGTCTTGTCTTCTGTGTTAGCTCCCGGCGCGGAATTTCTGCAGCGTGTGGAGGACTTCGCACTTGAAGCCGACAGGCAATTCGAGGTCGACGGCAGTCATCTGGAACGTGCACCGGTCTATCACCGACTATGTCTGGATATGGTGGCGATAGTGGCCGCCGTTCAAATTGCAACCGTGGGAACATTGTCGCCCCGATTGCGGGACGTGTTCGCGCGCGCGGTTCGCTTCGCCGAGTTCGTGAGCGGAATGGACTGGATCCTGCCGATTTTCGGTGATTGCGATGGTGGTAAAGTGTTGGAGTTCGGGACTTCCCCGCGTGATTTTTCTGCACTTGCTAGCCTGGGAGGACAGGACGGCGTCCCTAGTCAGGATGATCTTCTGATCTGGTTGCAGGCGATCGCCGGGCGTGAAACATTTCTCGATGAAGCAGACGATGTCCCGTTGGTCGGTGAGAAGAGCGGCTTCCTCCGCTTGGGCCTCGGCGGGGCGACTGCGGTTATGCGGGTAGGTGCTCAAGGGCTAAAGGGACGTGCCTCGCACGACCACGATGATGCGCTTTCGATTTGGCTCCGGTACCGCGAACGAGATATTGTTGTCGACCGCGGTTGTCATTCATACACACTTGACCCCGCGCTGAGGGAATCGTTCATTTTTTCCGGTGCGCACAATCTCGTTCAGCCGCGCGGCGGTAGGCGTTATGATGGTCGACCTGGTTCGATCTATCTGTCGATGCGTGGCGCGCCATATTGTTATGACACTGGCCTCGAAGAGGATGGTAAGTGTCCTTCCTTTAACGGCGCAATCCGTGAGGTGGGTGAAATCCGCGAAATTCGCCGGCAAGTGCGTGCTGTCACGCTCGGTCAGGGCGTAGAAATCGAAGTCTGTGATACTTGGTCGAGTGACATAGAGACCGAGCTGAACTGGCACTTCGGACCGGGAATAATTCCAAAATCGGAAGATCGCGGTGTGATCCGTTTTTGCGGGGACACCGCGCTCCAAAGTTTGATGGTCGACAGCGCTGAATTCGAGACGGAAATGTTTGAGTTTGAGTTCCATCCGAACTATGGCCGGACAGAGAAATGTCGCGGCGTCCGTTTCTTAGTCCCGGCTTCGCAAGATTGCCGGCTTGTTAGCCGTTTTCGCCTCGGATTTGGTGAAATCGGATCAAGCGAATAAACGCTGCCAAGGAAGCTTAAACCCATGCACAGCGATCTCAATCAGTCGATCTTCTTCAAGATCAAGAAAGTCTTGCGTTACAATAGACTTTACGGTCCGCGCCGTACCTTGATCAAGGTACGCGGCCAATACCACATGGCCAGCAAGGTCGATTTCGATGGTACGGAATGGGTTAATCCGGCCTGCAAGGATCCCGACCATCCAGATCGTTGGGTGGGGATCATCGGCTGCGGGAATTTCTCTTTTTCCAATATCGCCTACTATCTGGGCAAGGAAAACAGCCGGTTCCTGCGTGCGACCCACGATATCGCAAAGCCCCAGGCACGGTCGCTTTGCGCGTTCTTCGGCGGAGCTTACGCGGCCGAAGACCCGCGCAGGCTCATTGAGGACGAGGCGATCCGGCTCGTGTATATCGCGTCGAACCATGCCTCTCACGCCGAGTATGCTATTGCGTGTCTCGACGCGGGCAAGCATGTCCACATCGAAAAACCGCAGGTTATTTCGGAGGACCAACTGAAACGGCTTTCGGAGGCACAACGCCGAAATCCGCAATGCATGATCTTTCTGGGCTTCAACCGGCCGCGCAGCAAATTGTTCGAGCGTGCTCGCGACGCGCTGACCAAAGAGGACGGTCCGCTGATGGTGAATTGGTTCTTGGCCGGCCACAGCATTCCCGACGATCATTGGTATTTCTCTGAGGAAGAAGGCGGCCGCATTCTGGGCAATTTATGCCATTGGACCGACCTGACCCTCGAAATGGTCGGGCACGAAAAGGCGTTTCCGTGCACAATAACCGCTATTGCCGCCCCAAACGCCAAATCGGATTTCGCAATTTCGATTCTGTTCGACGACGGGTCGGTCGCCGGCATCACTTTTTCCGCCAAGGGGCATACGTTCGAAGGTGTTAGGGAAACGCTCAACGCTCACCGGGGGGATGTTTTGCTCACGCTCAGTGATTTCAAGACATTACGGCTGGATCGGGTTGAAAAGAAAGCGACATACTCCAGCTTTTTTCGCGATCATGGCCACCGAGCAAACGTAATAAACAGCTATGACGCTGTGCGCGATGGTGACCGGTCCAAGGCAACATCGCTGGACTACAGCCGTGCCACGGCAAAATTGTTCCTTGGTGTCAAGGAAGCCGTGGATCTGCGAACTCCGGTCGTTGTTGATGCCGACAAAATCGAGGCCATCGATAGTCGAGAACGTCGAAGCGCCTAAACACGCATTGGTACGGAACTGCCTTTGATCGATATCGATATTGTCAAATCCATGTGTGTCGGTGAGGTGTTGCATTGTACGCCGATACGAAGGGAGCAATGTCTGTTGGTGCAATGTGTTAGGCAATTGCAGGAGGCAAGTGCAACGCGCGCGAGAAGGGCGGAGAAGCCAAGATGAGCGGACGCTCGATCACCTCCCTGATCCGTTGGGCTGAGCATCATGTGTTCGGCGTTGCCGGTCAGCTTGCGGCGGCAGCGCCGGTGGTGCTGGTGACGATGATCATCTCGCATCAGGTCGGTCTGGAACCAGCGGGCAAGTTTGTGGTCGCCGCGGGCATCGCAGCGGTCATCTTTACTGCCGCTTCGCTTGGGCTTGCTGCTTTTGTTGTGGTGGAGAAGCTCCAGCGGTTTGATACTCGCGACTTTCTGATTACGCGCGCCTTTTCGGCCGGCTTGGTGTCACTCGCCTACATCGCCGCGTCGCCTTTTCTGAGTATCCCGACCGAGCTCGTGACCCTCGTTGTCATAATGCGGCTTGCAGATGCTGCGGTCGAGATGAGTTGGGGAATAGATATCCACAGACTGCCCAGCGATCAGGCAATGCGACGATACGCCTGCGTTAACACCGTTAAGCTGATTGCCACTATTGTTCCGGTGGCATTCATCTACTTTTTAGCAGGCGATATAATCGTGTATCTCTTGGTTGGTGCCAGCCTGTCATGTGTGTTTACATGGTATTGGCTTTATCGAAACGCGTGGGGAGACCGCTCTTTTAGAGTTGGAGTCGGACAAATTCGGCGTTCTGCTAATTTAACTCGAGGCGCTAGCTGGTTCGCAGTAAGTTATCTAGTTGTGGCTTTTACGAGTAATTCGCCACGTATCCTTGCGGATCATCTTTTTGCCGGAGATATGTTGGGCGTGGTGGGTGTAACGCTTTCGTTTTGCACGATACTCGGGATGATTTTCCTGTCATCCTGGCTGCGTTGGTTTCCCAAATTGTCCCACGAGTCGCAATTTGGCGCCAAGCATATAATGTTTATTATGGAGTCTGTATCGATTTTAATAATACTTGTTGTTGCGGGATATGCAATTATGCCGAAAATTGTTTCCATTCTGTTCAGTTTTGAGTATTCTGATTATAAATTAGAGGTTAGGCGCATAATTTTGTCTGCAGTAATTTTTATGTTTGGTATGAACATGACAAATATTTTTAAGATTACAAAATTTGTATGGCTAGAGCCTCTCGTATCGATATTTAGTGTGCTTATTTCTTATATGATTGTTGTTTATTTTATGGGGTTTTCGATTGAATTGTATTTGGTGGCTAGTGGTGCGTGTATGGCTGTGAGCGCCCTCGTGCTAAGTTACTTCGTTCAGAAGGACCCTATATATCGTGGTGCACGTGAAGAAGCTTCGTGAGGTTGCAGTATTTCTTCGAATGGCGAGTCGACCGGTTCCTCGGGTAACGCGGATGATGGCGGTGGCTAGGGATGCCGGGCTGGAAGCAAAGTTCGTCGGGGCCTATCGTGATCGCAATTTGCCGTTGCACGACGAATGGGAAGGATTTTCAATAACCCGTGTCGGATCGCCCTTTCCGCTTCTGAACGGAAAGCGGCCATGGCTTTATCTTCGTGCGCTAGCCTCCTGCAATCGAGGTTTCTTTCGGCAGCTTCGTTTGGAACGACCACGGGTCGTTCATGCTTCTGATATTGAGACTTTCCCCGCGTCGTACCTCTACAGGATGACGAGCAAATGTCGGTTAGTTTACAATATTCACGACAACTTGGCTCAGCGCTATGCATTGCCGTCAATCATCAAGAAATTGTTGAATGTCGTTGAAGGAATTGCTGTAGTTTTGTCAGATGGCGCTACGGTGCCAGAGGAATTCCGGCGAGCGGCGTTGCCGACTTGGTGCCGTTCAAGGGTTCGCGTGATCCCGAACGTTCCTGCCGAAAACGAACAGGCGCCTCCCCCGCCGTTGGAAAATACCAGGATACGCATCTTTTATGGCGGCTGGCTTGATCGCCAAAGAGGGTTGACCGCGCTTCTCCAGCTTTCAAAGGAGCCGGATTTTGACGTTCGGATCGCAGGCGAAGGCTCGCAAGACATAGTCGCCGAGATTGAGCGCTGCAAAACGGCAACCTTCTTGGGTTTTCTCAGATCAAGCGATGTCATCGAGGAAACCCGGAGGTGTCACTTCGTGCCGGTTCTCTATGATCCGAGCCGCGAAATCAACAGATTCGCGGCCTCTAACAAGCTGGCTGAAGCGATGGCAATTGGGCGGCCCGTATTGATGAATGAAGAACTCGAAGTCGCGAAGGCAATGACCGGTCTAAATTGCGTCATCAACACCAGCTACAAGGACGCTGGCTTGGCCGCCGATCGGTTGCGTGACATGGTCGCGGCCCCCAACACATATTATGATGCGTGCGCCGAAGCGCGTCTTTATTATGAAGAGGTGTACTCGTGGGAAAAGGTAAAGTCCGATTCAAAGGCATTTCTTCTGGGGTGTAAGGGTATATAGGGGCGGGACAGGCGAAGGGGTTGTTGAATGATTTATATTTTGAGCTTTTTGTATGCTTTTGTTTTGATTCTATACCTAATGTGGCGACCGTCGATACGGAATTTTGGCCTTCCGCTGCTAGACTCGTTTGTAATCGGTGTTTTTTTGTTTGCTGCTGGATCTGTCGTGGTTTGGGTCGAGGCGATAGAGTATTCGTCTGAAGTTGCTCATATCGGGCTTTTGGCAGGCATCTCGGGTACGCTTGGTGCCTCTGTTTCGGCGCGTACGCTGTTGGGCGGGGCTGTCGATCTTTCCCTCGCGGAGCGAATCCGTCAGATTTCTATCGGCAGTGGTGAACGATTTGCTGTAATTTGCGGGCTTTTGCTATGCATCGTTGTAAGTATAGCTTTTATGTTTTCTATATATTTCAATGAAGATATTTTTGATCTTTATTACAGATCTATAATTTTGAATGAAATATCGCTTACGCCAGCTCGTGTTGCCATGTCTAGTGGGGAGTATGGCTATTTCTATCCTGGATATATAAAGCAGATTAGAGATATTTTATTTCCAATTTTATTGATTTCTGTAATAATTTTTAGATTTGGGAGAACTATTAATGTAATCCTATTTGTGTCATTCTTTTTTGTTGCCGTCTCTGGGTTTCTTTCTGGCCAAAGATTGGTTTTTTTACAGTTTTTTCTGTGCATATTGGCCGCTGTCATTGTAGATTTCTTCTCCAGAGGGCGAGGTGCACGGTTTTCTCTGCTTCTTTCCGGCTCAATGGGGGTGACGTCCGTCGCTGGAATGGTGTTCTTGACCGTGATGCTCGGGCGTTTGGATATGGCGCTCTCGCCCGATGTAGCTCCTGCCAGGAATACGGAAACGAGGATGAGTGTTCCTCAGTCCGAAAAAACAGGTCAGAGGAATTTAGCTAATGGCAAATTGGCGGATACCGGGCCTTCGGAAGCTAGTGTCGATGCGCCTGTCTCGGCGCCTGCCGACACGGAGACTGATCTGGTGCAGAGCCCAACTTCTGACTCCTATCAGCTTCCGAAACCGATTGCAGTTATCGTCGCGCTTGTTCATAGGGCAATCATCGCCGTGCCTCGAGAAAACAGTATCTCGTACGAATTTTGGGCTTTGGATGCTCCAACCTATGGTGAGGGTTGGGTTACTGATCTAGGCGGCGTGAAGCCAGGGACGCAAAAACAACTGTCCAATGTTTTGTCGGAGGCGAATCGAGGCGGGCAGGCCGGTAATTCCCCAATGGCATTGGCTGTAGATATCTATCACAATTGGGGTTGGGGTGGTGTTGCAGTATTTCCAGCTCTGTTCGCGTTGGCTTTCGCCGCAACGGAAAAGATTCTTACGTTTGGAAATTCTCCGATCTTTATAGGAAATAAGATATTTTTGTTTTTCTCTATACCGTTGATGTATTCTCCGTTTCTAATTTTGCTATATGGAGGCGCTGTGACTATTTCTATTATAATATATATAACCCTGTTAAAATCAAAAGTAATTGGTTATTTTGGATTGTATCCTTCAACTTTGAAGTGAATTTATTTAATATACGCACTTAATCAAAAGTAGAGGATTTTAGCATGTGTGGAATTGTTGGTATGCGCACTTGGGCTTCCAAGGGTGATTTCATTCTAGAATATCTGCCGAAGATGCGAGATGCGATGGTTCATCGCGGGCCTGATGGTGGTGGCTTGTGGCTCGCCGAAGACGGGACGGTCGGTTTGGCTCACCGGCGTCTTTCAATTCTTGATTTAAGCAGTCTTGCAGACCAGCCCATGCCAAACGAAAAGAAGGATGTTTGGCTGACCTACAATGGTGAGATCTACAATCATGCAGATTTACGACCGGAACTCGTTCAGAGCGGGCATCGCTTCGTCACCGATCACTCCGATACGGAAGTGCTCGTGCATGGCTTCGAAGAATGGGGCATTGGCGGCCTGCTCAAGCGAGTGTCGGGTGATTTTGCTTTCGCCATCTATGACACGAAAGATCAAGCGCTTTATCTCGCCCGTGATCCGGTTGGTGTAAAGCCGGTCTATTTCGCTGAAATCGATGGCGAGTTCGTGTTCGCCTCGGAAATCAAAGCTATTCTCGAACACCCACGTGCCGAGCGCGATATCGATCCCTTAGCGATGGTGCATTATCTCAGCTTTCTGACCACACCAGCACCTTTGACTATGTTTAAAGGCATTTACAAATTGCCTGCCGGTTGCTGGCTGAAGGTCGGCGCAGACAAAAGGATCGAACTCAAACGCTATTATTCACCAAGTCCGGGCAATTGTGATCTCGAGCGAGAATTGAAAGGGTTAAGCCCGGCTGCTACTGAGCGCTTCTTTATAGACGGTATCCGACAACGACTTGATGAATCGATCGAACGTCGAATGATGTCGGATGTGCCGTTTGGGGTCTTCCTGTCCGGTGGTATCGATTCGACCACAAATCTCGCGCTCATGAGCAAATATACCAATCAGCCGGTGAACACTTTCACTGTTGGTTTTAAGGGACATCCAGAACTGAACGAACTCGACTTCGCTAGGCAGGCTGCGCAACAGTTCGGAGCGAACTATCGCGAGGTGCTGATCGACGAAAACGACATGATCGGCTATCTTGATCAACTGGTTCATCATCAGGATGAACCGCTGGCGGATTATGTCTGCATCCCCCTCTATTTTGTCTCCAAGCTTGCTCATGATTCCGGCGTGACCGTAGTACAGGTTGGAGAGGGCGCTGACGAGCAGTTCGCGGGATATGATGGTTATCTTCGCTATCTGAAGCTCCATAATCGTTTCTGGCAGCCATGGCAGAAACATGTGCCGAAGGGAGTGCAGTCCTTCGCAGCCAAGAGTGCGCGCGGTCTGTCTTGGGTGCATCCGAAAGCTCGACTTGTCGCGGACACGCTAGATCGGGCAGCCCGAGATCGTGAGTATTTTTGGATATTGTCCATGTCTTTGTGGAATTCCCGCAAGGATCAGCTTGTAAAATATGACAGATTAAAACCTGGCCCGCATTACCAGAGGATGATTGACGCGGGTGTTTTGGATCCCAGCATCTTGGTTCCCGACAGTTTCGCGGTTATTGAGGCGCTATATGGTGAGTTTGATGCCGCTTGTCCCTCCGCAGATGCGCTAACGCGCATGACTTACAACGAATTTCGTCTACGACTGGCAGAACTTCTTTTGATGCGTGTGGATAAAATTACCATGTCGGTATCATTGGAAGCGCGCGTGCCCTTCTTGGATCGGGATTTAGTTGATTTCACTTTTTCGATTCCTGGCGATCTTAAGGTCAAGAATGGTGACCGGAAATATTTGATGAAGAAGGCGGTGGAGGGGCTTATCCCCGACGATCTGATTTATCGTAAGAAAATGGGATTTGGTGCGCCAATGGCGCAATGGATGCGCGGCGATTTCGGCCGGAAGGTCGAAAGCGAAATTCTCAATTCAGAAATCGGTGAGCGCGATTTCCTCGACCTCGACTATCTACGGGAAATGTTTCGGGAACATCGGGGAGGACGCGTCGACCTAAGCCTTCAGCTGTGGACCGTATACAATCTCGTTTGTTGGTACGAATATTGGATCGGTGGAAAAGCCAGCCGATCTTGATGGGGCCGAGATGCTTCCATCCATCCACCCCTTTTGCGCCGCGCGCTACCCTAAGGGCTTTTCCGCAGGAAGGGCTCCATGGACGCAACCGCAAATCTCTCGCTTCCCGTGATCGCGCCGGCGCAGGCGCAAAAACACGTCACCCACAACGAGGCGCTGCGCGCGCTCGACGCGGTGGTGCAGCTTGCCGTCATCGACCGCGACCTGACCGCGCCGCCCGGCGGCGCCGCCGAGGGCGACCGGTATATCGTGGCCTCCACCGCGACCGGCGCCTGGGCCGGGCAGGAGGGCCGCATCGCCGCCTTACAGGACGGCGCCTGGGCGTTCTACCGGCCGGGCGAGGGCTGGCTCGCCTTCGTCGCCGACGAGGCGCTTCTTTGCTACTGGACCGGCACGGCCTGGGCCGACGTCGCCGGCGCCATCACCACGCTGCAGAACCTTGCCCTGCTCGGCCTCGGCACGACGGCCGACGCGACAAACCCGTTTTCGGCCAAGCTCAACAAGGCGCTGTGGACGGCCAGACCGGCGGCCGAGGGCGGCGACGGCGATTTGCGCTACACGCTCAACAAGGAGGGCGAGGCCGACGTGCTGTCGCTGTTGATGCAATCGGCCTGGTCGGGCCGCGCCGAGCTCGGCCTGGTCGGCGACGACGATTTCTCCGTGCGCGTCTCGCCCGACGGCGCCGCCTGGACCGAAATCCTGCGCGGCGACCGCGCCGCCGGCGAGGCGGTGATCGGCCATCTGCGCGTCGGCCGCGACATGGTGCAGAACGTGCTGCCGGATTCCGGCCGTTTTAACGGCAACGCCAACAACACCGCCTTCAGCGGCATCGCCTATGCCGCGCCGACCTATCTGAGCCCGACCTCCGGCGCCGGGCTCGCCGCCCACGCCAAGTTCATCCACGACAACGACGATTACGGCGGCGCGGCCGGCGCGCTCGACGCCGAGGTCAAGGCGCTGGTCGAGGCGATCCGGCCGCCCGGCGCGCGCCGGTTCGGGCCGGAATGGTACGTGATCGAGGTGACCCAGAAGGCGTCGGGGACGATGAGCGAGCCGGTCGATATCGGCGGCACGCTTTACGGCCTCGCCTTCACCACCCTGTTCACCGCCTTGCCGAGGCGGCTTACCTTCGCCTACCACGTCAAGGTCAAGACCGGCACCGCCGCGCTGACGCTCGACAGCGGCCGGGTCGTGCGCGCCAGCCGCGACGGCGTCGCCCAGCCCAAGGCGGCCCAGACGATCGCCAATGGCGACGGCTGGACGCATATCTGCGTCCACAACGTTCCCAATCAGTATGGCTACGCCTACGATCTCGCCCAGCTCAAGCTGCCGCTGTCGGGCGCGGTGTGGCTCGCGCTGCCAAAGATCGTCTTCGGCCATGTCGATCTCGATCCCGAGCTCGGCGTCTTGATGAACGCCCGGATGTTCGGCTGAGCGGATGGCCGGCGCGCCGGCGCCGGCGGCCTGCGTTCCATCCGGTCGCTGTCGGCCGCCGGGTGGGCTGCGGCCGGCGCCGATGCTTGCAATTGCCGATTTCCTGTGGTTGGGAAAGCCGGTCTCCCGAACCGTTCCACCGAGAGCTGCATGCGAGCTTCCCTATCCAAGGCCGGGCGCCTGTTGCGGACCGTGCGTTATCTGCGCCCGGGCCAGATTTCCGACCGCGTCGGCCGCCGCCTGCGTGCCGCCCCTAAGGTCGGCGGGGCGACGCCGCCCCTGCGCGCGGCCGCGGCCGGCTGGACACCCTGCGCGGGCCGGCCGCCGAGCCTCGTCGGCCCGTCGCGGTTCCGGTTCCTGGCGCGCGAGGCCGGCCTCGACGCGCTGACGGGCTGGAACGACGCTTCGATGCCCAAGCTCTGGCTCTACAATCTGCATTATTTCGACGACCTCGTGGCCGACGAAGCGCCCGCTCGCAGGGCCTGGCATCTGGCGCTGGTCGACCGCTGGATCGACGACAATCCGCCGCTTGCCGGCAATGGCTGGGAGCCCTACACGCTGTCGCGGCGTATCGTGAACTGGATCGCCGCCGCGCTGGCCGGCCTGCCGCTTGACGCCAAGGCGCTCGACAGTCTCGCCCGGCAGACGCGCGCGCTCGCCGGATCGCTCGAGTTCCACCTGCTCGGCAACCATCTGTTCGCCAATGCCAAGGCGCTGATCTTCGCTGGCGCCTATTTTTCCGGCCCCGAGGCCGAGCGCTGGCTGAACGCCGGGCTGGCCATCATGGCCCGCGAACTCGACGAGCAGGTGCTGGCCGATGGCGGGCATTTCGAGCTCAGCCCGATGTATCATGCGCTGATCCTGGAAGACGTGATCGATCTCGTCCAGCTTGCCGCGATCTATCCCGACGCGCTCGGCCGGGCCGCCGCCGACCAGGACTGGCAAGGCCGCGCCGCGCGCATGATCGCCTGGCTGGCCGCGATGAGCCATCCCGACGGCGAGATCGCCTTCTTCAACGATGCCGCGCTCGGCCAGGCCCGCAACCTGGCGCAGCTCAGCGCCTATGCCGGCCGGGTCGGCATTGCCGCGCCGGCATCGCCGCCGGCGCTCGCCCATCTGGCCGACAGCGGTTATGTGCGGCTGCAGGAGGGGCCCTGGTGCGTTTTCTTCGACGCCGCGCCGGTCGGTCCCGACTATATTCCCGGCCACGCGCATGCCGACACGCTGTCGCTCGAAATCTCGCTGGCCGGCGCGCGCCTCGTCACCAACACCGGAACCTCGACCTATGCGCCGGGCCCCGAGCGCGAGGCCGAGCGAGCGACCAGCGCCCACGCCACCGTGGAGCTCGACGGCGCGAACTCCTCCGAAGTGTGGGCAAGTTTCCGGGTCGGCCGCCGCGCCCGTCCCGGCGCGGTGACGACCAAGGTGGCCGACGGCGCGGTGCACGCGCAAGGCGGTCATGACGGGTATCGTTTTCTCGCTGGCAGCCCGCTGCACGCGCGCGACGTCAAGGTCACTGCCGGCGCGGTCAGGATCGTGGACCGCATCGAGGGCGGGGGGCGCCACGCGGCCGTCGGCCGTTTTCCGCTCCATCCGGACGTGGACCGGGTCGAGCAGACCGACGGCGGTTTCTGCCTCGCCATGCCCGACGGGCGGGTGGTGACGGTCGCCGTCAAAGGCGCCGATGGGCTGGCGATCGAACCCGGGCACTACGCGCCCGAATTCGGCATATGCAGGCCGCGCCCGGTGCTGGTCTGGCGCGTGACGCGCGATCTTCCCATCGAAGTTTCGGTCGAGTTCCTGGCCTGATGCGCATTCTCCTGCTTTCCGACAATTATCCGCCCGAAACCAACGCCGCCGCGCTCAGGAGCAGCGCGCATGCCCGTCGCTGGGTGGAGCGCGGCCACCAGGTCACGGTGGTGACGAGTTTCCCGAATTTTCCCGAAGGCAAGCTGTTTGCCGGATACAAACAGTCGCTGTGGAAGCGCGAGACCGTCGACGGGGTCGATGTGATCCGCGTCCCGACGCTGATCTTTCCCAATGCCGGCACCGCCAAGCGCATTGCCGATTTCGTCAGCTACATGGTCAGCGCGACGGTCGCCGCGCCGTTCGTGAAGCGCCCCGACATCGTCGTCGCCACCTCGCCGCAATTCTTTGCGGCCGTGGCCGGCTGGATGACGTCGGTGCTGCGCCGGCGGCCCTTCGTGTTCGAGCTCAGGGATCTGTGGCCCGATTCCATCATCGCCGTCGGCGCGCTCAAGGATGGCGCCTTGCTGCGCATGGTGCGCAAGCTGGAATATTTTCTCTATCGCCGCGCGAACCTGATCGTCTCCGTCACCAACGCCTTTCGCCGCCACCTGGCCGAGACCGGCATCGATCCCGAGAAAATCCGCGTCGTGCGCAACGGCGCCGATCTGAGCCGGTTTTCGCCGGGGCCGGCCGACGATCTGCGCGCCGAGCTGGGGCTGAGCGAGCGCATCGTGGTGTCCTATATCGGCACGATCGGCATGGCGCACGGCCTCGACATGCTGATCGAGGCCGCCGCCAGGCTGGCCGCGCAGGCGCCGCAGGTCACGCTGCTGATGGTCGGCAGCGGCGCCGAGCGCGAGCGGCTCAAGGCCATGGCCGCCGAGCGGCAGCTCGAAAACATGATGTTCGTCGACCGCGTCGCGCATGATGCCGTGCCCGATTATTGGCGCCTCAGCGACATGACCCTGGTGGTGCTGAAGGATCACCCGCTGTTTCGCACCGTGATCCCCTCGAAGATCTTCGAGGCGATGGCCACCGGCACGCCGATCGTCACCAATGTGAAGGGCGAGCTGGAAGAGCTTTTGACGCCGCTCGGTTCCGCGGTCCATGTCGAGGCCGGCAATGCCGGCGCGCTTGCCGATGCCGTCACCGCGCTCGCCAACGATCCCGCACGGCGCAAGGCCCTGTCGGCGGCGGGCGTGGCCGCCTCGGCGCAGTTCCACCGCACCAAGCAGGCCGACCTGATGCTGGAGGCGCTGGAGGAACTGGCCGCAGGGCGCGACAGCGGCGACAAGGGCAACGAGGGCGCGGCGCGCGGCTGAGCGGCAACCGCCGCGTCGGCACCGCTCCAGTCCGACTGCTCGGGATGCCGGGCGCGCGAGGGCGGCGCGTCGGCGACGAAGTTTCCACGATGACGCCCAAACGCAAAAAAATGCTTCGCCTGCGCGCTGCCGCGGAGGATCGCGCGCCTTGAGAAGTGCCGCCCGGAGCGGCAGGTTCGGGCCGGATGCCGGGATGCGAGATCCCGGTTGCTTCGAAAGCGCGAACCCGATGCTCCAGAACCGCGGCGGCCACGACACGCTCACCCATCTCGATCGGCTCGAAGCCGAGGCGATCCACATTTTCCGAGAGGTCGCGGCGGCCTTCTCCCGGCCGGTGATGCTCTACTCGGTCGGCAAGGATTCCGCCGTCATGCTGCATCTGGCGATGAAGGCCTTTTATCCGGCCAAGCCGCCTTTTCCGTTCCTGCATGTCGACACCACCTGGAAATTCCGCGAGATGATCGCCTTTCGCGACCGGATGGCGGCCGAACTCGGCTTCGATCTTCTGGTCCACGTCAACCAGGACGGCCTGCGCGAGGGCATCAACCCGATCGACCACGGTTCCAGCGTCCACACCAACATCATGAAAACGGTGGCGCTGCGCCAGGCGCTCGACGCCCATAAATTCGACGCCGCCTTCGGCGGCGCGCGGCGCGACGAGGAAAAATCGCGCGCCAAGGAGCGCGTGTTCTCCTTCCGCAACGCCCAGCACGGCTGGGATCCGAAGACCCAGCGCCCGGAAATGTGGAAGATCTACAACACTCGCGTCAGCCCGGGGGAATCGATCCGCGTCTTTCCGCTGTCGAACTGGACCGAACTCGACATCTGGCAATACATCCTGCGCGAGGACATCCCGATCGTGCCGCTTTATTTCGCCGCGCCGCGCCCGGTCGTCGAGCGCGACGGCATGCTGATCATGGTCGACGACGCGCGGCTGAAGCTGCGGCCGGGCGAGGTCCCGCGCCGGCTTATGGTCCGTTTCCGCACGCTCGGCTGCTACCCGCTCACCGGCGCGATCGAGTCGCAGGCGACCAGCCTGGAAGAGATCGTCGGCGAGATGCTGGTCGCGCGCACCTCCGAGCGCCAGGGCCGGCTGATCGACCGCGACGAGGCGGGCTCGATGGAGAAGAAAAAGCGCGAAGGCTATTTTTGACGATGGAACATGTGTCCCCCCGCGCCATCGAACAGCGCGACGGCGTGCGCGCCTATCTCGCCGGCCAGGAGCGCAAGTCGCTGCTGCGGTTTTTGACCTGCGGATCGGTCGACGACGGCAAGTCGACGCTGATCGGCCGGCTGCTGTTCGACGCCAGGCTGATTTTCGAGGACCAGCTCGCCGCGCTCGAAAACGATTCGCGCCGGCACGGCACGGCCGGCGAGGAGATCGATTTCGCCCTGCTGGTCGACGGGCTGGAGGCCGAGCGCGAGCAGGGCATCACCATCGACGTCGCCTATCGCTTCTTCGCCACCGAGCGGCGCAAATTCATCGTCGCCGACACGCCCGGCCACGAGCAATATACCCGCAACATGGCCACCGGCGCCTCGACCGCCGACCTGGCGATCGTCCTGGTCGACGCGCGTGCCGGCATCATGCGCCAGACCCGGCGCCATACCTACATCGCCGCGCTGCTCGGCATTCGCCACATCGTGCTCGCCGTCAACAAGATCGACCTGGTCGATTTTTCCAAGACCGCCTTCGACGCCATCGCCGACGACTACGCCGCGCTGACCGAAGAACTCGGCTTCGAAACCGTCACCGCGCTGCCGATCTCGGCGCGCTACGGCGACAATGTCAGCGCGCCCTCCGAGCGTCTGGGTTGGTTCGGCGGGCCGACGCTGCTCGACCATCTCGAAACCGTCGCCATCGACCCGCCCGCCGCCGCGCGGCCGTTCCGCTTTCCCGTCCAATATGTTGTGCGGCCCAATCTCGACTTTCGCGGCATTGCCGGCACGATCGCCTCGGGCTCGGTCGCCGTCGGCGACGAGGTCGTCGTGGCCAAATCCGGCCGCGCCTCCACGCTGGCGCGCATCGTCACCCGCGACGGCGATCTCGATAGTGCCCGCGAGGGCCAGGCCGTCACATTGGTGCTGGCCGACGAGGTCGAGGTCTCGCGCGGCAACATGCTGGTTGCGCCGACGGCCAGGCCGCATGTCGCCGACCGGTTCGCCGCCAATATCGTGTGGTTCGGCGAAAGCGCGCTGGTGCCCGGCCGCTCCTATCTGCTGCGTACCGAGACCGACGAGGTGCCGGCGCATGTCAGCGCACTCAAGGCGCGGGTCGACATTAACAGCTTTGCCCGCCAGCCGGCGAAAACGCTGGCGTTCAACGAGGTCGGCGTGGCCGAGATCGCCACCCAGGCGCCGATCGCCTTCGACCCCTACGGCGAAAACCGCGCCACCGGCGCGTTTGTCTTGATCGACCGCATGACCAATGCCACGGTCGGCGCCGGCATGATTGCGCATCCGCTGCGCCGCGCCGACAATATCCACTGGCAAGGGCTCGACGTCGACGCCGGCGCGCGCGCGGCGATCAAGGGGCAGAAGCCGGCGGTGCTGTGGTTCACCGGCCTGTCGGGGTCGGGCAAGTCGACGATCGCCAACCGGCTCGAGCGCAAGCTGCATGCCGAGGGGCGGCACACCTATATTCTCGACGGCGACAATATCCGCCACGGGCTGAACCGCGACCTCGGTTTTTCCGAGGCCGACCGGGTCGAGAATATCCGCCGGGTCGCCGAGACGGCGAAGCTGATGGCCGATGCCGGGCTGATCGTTCTGGTGTCGTTCATCTCGCCCTTCAGGGCCGAGCGCGCCATGGCGCGCGCGCTGATGGGCGACGTGGCCTTTGCGGAAATATTCGTCGATACGCCGCTCGAGGACTGCGCGGCGCGCGATCCCAAGGGGCTTTACGCCAAGGCGCGCAAGGGCGAGATCTTGAATTTTACCGGCATCGGGTCGCCCTACGAGGCGCCGGACGCCCCCGATATCCATATTCGCACCCAGGAAAGCCGGCCGGACGACGCCATCGCCGAGATCGAGCGCTGGTTGGCAGCGCGCGACATTTCCGGCCAGCATTTCGGCGACGGCGGTGGCATCTGAGCGAAACGAGGAGTGTCGCGCGCGCGTGCGCGCGCTCGCTCAAACGCCGTAATAGTCGCGATACCAGGCCACGAAACGGGCAACGCCCTCGCGCACCGAGGTCGCGGGACGGTAGCCGACCGCGGTCTGCAGCGCGCTCACATCGGCCCAGGTCGACGGCACGTCGCCGGCCTGCAGCGGCAGAAAGCGACGCTCGGCCTTTTTGCCCAGCGCCGCCTCGATCGCTTCGACATAGTCGAGCAGCTTCACCGGCTGGCTGTTGCCGATATTGAAGATCCGGTAGGGCGCGTTGCTCCTGTCGGGCGCGGGCGCGTCGCTGTCCCAGCCTGGATCCGGCGCCGCGATCCGGTCGCTGGTGCGCACCACGCCCTCGACGATGTCGTCGACATAGGTGAAGTCGCGCATATGGTCGCCATTGTTGAAAATCTCGATCGGTTCGCCGGCCAGGATGTTTTTGGTGAATTTGAACAGCGCCATGTCGGGCCGCCCCCACGGACCGTAGACGGTGAAGAAGCGCAGGCCCGTGGTCGGCAGCCCAAACAGATGGCTGTAGGAATGGGCCATCAATTCGTTGGCGCGCTTGGTGGCGGCGTAGAATTGCAGCGGATGCACGGCGGCCTGGTTTTCGGAAAACGGCATCGCCGTGTTGGCGCCGTAGACGCTGCTCGTGCTGGCATAGGTCAGATGCGCGACCTTGGCGTACCGGCAGGCTTCCAGCAGGTTGGTGAAGGCGACGATGTTGCTGTGCACATAGGCGCGCGGATTGTCGAGCGAATAGCGCACGCCGGCCTGCGCGGCGAGATGGATGACCCGGTCGAAGCGGTGTTCGGTAAAACAGGCCTCGACGGCCGTCGCGTCGGCGAGGTCGGCGCGCACGAACCGGAACGATCCTTGCCGGGCGCCTGCCAGCCCCTCCAGGACGCCGAGCCGGGCCTCTTTCAGGGACGGGTCGTAATAATCGTTGACGACGTCGAAGCCGACCACGGTGTCGCCGCGTTCCAGCAGGTGTTTGGCGACGTGAAAACCGATAAAGCCGGCGGTGCCGGTGACGAGCACGTTCATGGTCTAGAGCCGTCCGTCGCTGTCGTGTTTGGCAAAAACGCTCTTGACGTCGAAGATCACCGCGCCCGGCCTGCCGCGCGCGCGCAGCCACGCCGCCCCCAGGTCGACGAAGTCACGATGGGCAACGGCGAGGATGATGGCGTCATAATGCCTCTCTTGCGGCGCGCTCGTTAGGATTTCAAGCCCGAACTCCCGTTGCGCGGTCGCGGGATCGACCCAGGGATCCCACACCTCGACGTCGGCGTTGAGCTCGGCGAGCCCGCGAACGATGTCGATCACGCGTGTGTTGCGAACGTCGGGGCAGTTTTCCTTGAAGGCGAGCCCCATCACCAGAACCCGGCTGCCGACCACGGGCAGGCGGTTTTTCATCATCAGCCGCGCCACCCGCTCGACCACGTGGCCGCCCATGCGGTCGTTGATGCGCCGGCCGGCCAGGATGATCTCCGGATGGTAGCCGACCTCCTGGGCCCGGTGGGTGAGATAATATGGGTCGACCCCGATGCAGTGGCCGCCGACCAGTCCGGGCGTGAACGGCAGGAAATTCCATTTGGTCGAAGCCGCCTGCAAGACCTCTTTCGTGTCGAGCCCGAGCCGGTGGAAGACGATGGCCAGCTCGTTCATCAGCGCGATGTTGAGGTCGCGCTGGGTGTTCTCGATCACCTTGGCCGCCTCGGCGACCTCGATCGAGGACGTCTTGTGGGTGCCCGCCGGCACGATCGCGGCATAAAGCGCGTCGACGGCGTCGGCGGCCGCCGGCGTCGACCCGCTGGTGACCTTGACGATGTCGCCCAGGCGCCGCGCCGGATCGCCCGGATTGATCCGCTCGGGGCTGTAGCCGACGAAAAAGTCGCGGTCGGGGACGAGGCCGGAACGCCGTGCCAGGATCGGCGCGCAGACGCTGCGCGTGCAGCCTGGGTAGACGGTCGACTCGTAGACGACCAGCGCGCCCTTTTTCAAAACGCCGCCGACCGTCTCGCTGGCCTGTTCGAGCCGGCTGAGATCGGGCCGGTTGGCCGCGTCGACCGGGGTCGGCACCGCCACGACGAAGACGGAGCAGGCGGCGAGGTCGTCCGCCGTGCTGGTGAAGGTGAGGTGGCGGGCCGCCGCGAGCGCGGCCGCGTCGACCTCGCGGGTAGCATCCCGTCCGGCGTTGAGGTCGGCCACGCGCTCCGGGTTGACGTCGAAGCCGATCACCCGGCCGCGCTTGCCGAACGCCACGGCGAGCGGCAGGCCGACATAGCCGAGCCCGATTATGCCGATCGTGGCTTTGCCGGGATCAAGCGGCGCGTCCGCACCCTCGGACGTTCCTTCGACTATATCCGTTTCCGCCATGCGCTTGGGTCGCTCGCTTCCATGCCGGACTTGCTGTAGCAGGACCGTCGGTCCCGGCAAACCCAAACATCGCCGCGGCCAGCCGCCGGCCCGGTCGCGACGGCCCCGGCAGCGCGACCGGCTTGCGCAAACCCCGTCTAGGTCGCCTCCAGGACGGCGCTGAGGAATTGCTGGGTCCGTTCCTTGTCCGGACTGTCGAAGAGCTTGTCGGGCGTTCCCTGTTCCTCGATGCTGCCGTCGTAGAAGAACACCACGCGGTCGGAAATCTCCTTGGCGAAACCCATCTGGTGGGTGACCATAAGCATGGTCAGCTGGTGCTGATCGGCCAGCGCGCGGATCACGCTGGTCACCTCGCTGATGACCTCCGGGTCGAGCGCCGACGTCACCTCGTCGAAGAGCATGACCTGCGGGCGCATCGCCAGCGCGCGGGCGATCGCCACCCGCTGCTGCTGTCCGCCGGACAGCCGCGAGGGATGCTCGTCGCGTTTTTCCGCCATGCCGACCATGTCCAGCAGTTCCAGGGCGCGTTCCTCGGCCTCTCTTTTCGACAGTCCGAGAACCTGCACCGGGCCTTCCATGCAATTGCCGAGCGCGGTCATGTGCGGAAACAGGTTGAAATGCTGGAAACACATGCCGATCTTGCCGCGCATGCGCCGCAGATGCTGGGCGTCGCCGCGCACCAGCCGGCCGCCCTTTTCCATGTGGGTGAGCGGTTCGCCGTCGACATAGATCACGCCGGCGTCGATCTGCTCGAGTGTCATCAGCATGCGCAGAACGGTGGTTTTTCCCGAGCCGGAAGGCCCGATGATCGTCACCATCTCGCCTGCCGCCACGTCGAGATCGAGGCGGTCGAGCACGGTCAGGTCGCCATATTTCTTGGTGACGTTCTGAAACCGGATCATCGGCGCGTCGTCGCCTTCCAGCCTCAAGGGGTATTGGGTCATGTCTTCCGTCATTTGATCAATCCAAGTTTGCGCCGCACCGTGGTTTCGAAACGGCGAAACAGCCAGGCCAGGGGCAGCGAGAGCGCCAGAAAGACCAGGCCGACGATGGTGTAGGGCTCCAGATAGCGATAGTTTTCGGCGCCGATGGCGTTGGCGGTGTGCATCAGCTCCGCCACGCCGATCACCGACAGCATCGGCGTATCCTTCAGGATGCCGACCAGATAATTGCCGACGCCTGCCAGTGCGGGTGGCAGCGCCTGCGGCAGGATGATGCGGCGATAGGTCTTGATCACCGACAGGTTGATGGCCTTGGCGGCCTCCCACTGTCCCTTCGGCACGCTTTCGATGCCGCCGCGATAGACTTCCGAAAGATAGGCGGCGTAGTGCAGGCCGATGGCGATCAGGCCGGCCGTCCACGGCGACAGGCGCAGGCCGAACTGCGGTCCGACATAATAGACGAAGAAGACCTGCAGCAGCAGCGGCGTGGAGCGGACGAGTTCGACGAGTTCGCGCGTGATCACGGTCAAGGGGCGAAAACGCGTGCGCTGCGCCAAGGTCAGCACCAGTCCCAGCACGAGCGCGACCGCAAAGCCGCCGCCGGCGGCCAGCACGGTCTTGCCTGTCGCCTCGATCAGGCGCGGCAGGATCGTCCAGGTGAAATCCCATTTCCATTCGAGCATGTCTCAACCCTTCCCGATCCGGCGCGCCATGGTGCGCTCGAGCCAGCGCATCAGCGGCGTGACCGTAAACCGCGCGAAGATGTAGTAGAGGATCAGCGCCGTGCCGAAGGCCTGGGCCGAAAGATAGGTGGCGCTGTTGATCTGGCGCGCCTCGAACATCAGGTCGGCAACCGAGATCAGCGCGACCAGGGCCGTGCCCTTCAGGATCTCCACCATCAGGTTGCCCCACGGCGGCAGCATGATGATGAAGGCCTGCGGCAGGATGATGCGCCACATCCGTCGCGCCGGCGACAGGTTGAGCGCCAATGCCGCCTCCCATTGCCCCTTCGGCACCGACGCGACCGCCCCGCGCACAAGTTCGGCGCCATAGGCGCCGAAACACAGTCCGACCGTGAGAAAGCCCGCGGTGAATTTATGCAGGCTCACGCCGAACAGCGGCAGCGCAAAAAACACCCAGTAAAGCTGCACCAGCAGCGAGGTGCCGCGAAACAGCTCGATATAGACGGTGGCGATGCCGCGCACGGATTTGACCGGCGCAAGCTTCATCAACCCGGCGACGAGCGCGGCCGCCACGGCGACGAGCGCGGCCAGCACGAACTGCGCGACCGTCATCAGCGAGCCGCCGATCAGCGCCTCGCCATATGTGTTTAGAAACTCCAGATAAGACATCAATTCCCAGCCGCCCTTCGCGGGCCTGACGTGTTGAGGGAGCCGGACGGCATCGCTGCCCGGCTCCCGATCCTGTTTTCAGTGTGCGTCAGTCGGCTTGGCAGGCTTGCTGCGTGCTTGCATCGCCGGGCAGGTAGGTGTCGACATAACCGTCGGCGGCGACGGTCTCCATCATCTCGTCGGAGCCGATATAACCGGCGAGCGCCTTGTTGAAGTCCTGACGGAAATCGTCGTCGGCGGGGCGGAAGCCGACCGCCACCACCTGTTTCTTGCGTCCGGTGAACGCATCGGGATCGGTTACCTCGATCCCGTCGGCCTTGCCGGCCATGTCGTTGGCCTCGAGGATCGTCGTGGCCAGGGCATCGGCCCGGCCTGCGCGCAAGGCGGCCAGGGCCGCCGTCGAATCGGGGACCACCATCACTTTGCTGTCGGGAACGCCGGCCGCCTTCGCGTCCGCGATCGTGTTGTAGCCCGCCGTCGCGACCATCGTCAGGTCCTGGTCGATCAGGTCCTGATAGGTCTCGATGCCTTTCGGATTGCCGGCGGGCACGAGAAACACGTCGCCGAACGCGCCGATCGGATCGGAAAAGTCCATGTTCGCGCAGCGCGCGGGAAGAACGTACATGCCGCCGGTCACGATATCGACCCGGTTGGCGTTCACGCTGGGGATCAGCGCCGACCAGTCGGTCAGGACGGGTTCGATATTGGTGTAGCCCATCTTCTTGAGGACATCGATCGTGATGCCGTTGACGAAGCCCTGGGCGGACCCGTCCTCGCCCGGATACGCCCATGGCGGTGCGGCGGCGAAACCCAGCCGGATCGGCTCGCCCGCCTCGATACGTTCGGCAAGGGGGCCGGCCTGAACGGTGGCGGCCACGAGGCTGCCCGCGATGCCGGCCAGGGCCACCTTGATGATTGATTTAAGCAACGAACTCTCCTTTTCGGTTGGTTGAAAACTGACGGTCAGGTGCGCAGCGCCGCCAGCCGTTCGCCCGGCGCGGCAACGGCTTTGCAAAAACGCCGAGATATCGAAATCAGCAGTGAGGCTTCACCATGATTTTTCCCTGTCTCGCACCCCATCGCGGACGGGGTGCGGCGCGTCATGTCTCCCGCAGCCCCGAAGCCCGAAGGGCTCGTGAGCGAGGCGCTGTTCTGGTGCGTCGGAGACAGCCGGCGGCGGACGCCACCTTGAAGATTGTTTATACACTGAACAGCATCAGGGCAACCGCGCGCGCCGGTGCCGCTGCCGTAACTGTGGATTAGAACGTGCTGAATGCCCGCAACGCGCCCGGTTCCAGCCGCATGCCGGGCGTCAAAAAACCGTCAAGCGCGGCCCAAGGGCCGGCGTCGCCGCCGGTCGCGCCGCGTCGCCGAATCGCCCTTCGACCGCCAATGGAGGCGGCGTCGCGTCTTCACCGCCAGGGCATCATCATTGGCGTTTGCGCCGCGCTTGCCGGTGATCGACGGACGAGGTCGTCGCATGACAGCGCGTTTTGTCGCTGGTCTGAAACAGCCCGAACACGCATTCATCGGGAAGGTCGGTGACGAAAGGCGCATGGAGTTTGGCCGCCAGAAGCAGCGCGAAAACGCACAAGCCGCATACAAAGGCTGTTTGTGCAGGAACGTCCCGAACGCGCCAGCTTAAACCCAGCCCCACTGCTGGACCGGCCAAGAACGCCACGACATAGGTCCAGTTTTCCATGGCAATCCCACCAATAGTAGAATGAGGGGATTCGCGCCGTATTTCAAGGTGAATGGTAGGGATAAAACAATGTTTAAATATATTATATTATATATTTGAAATATACCAGAATTTCCCATTTTGTGAACGATTTCTTTTTGAAAGCGATGGATGACGAATACTGTGTTGCCGCGCATGAAGAGGCGATCGACCGGCACGGCAGGCCTGAGATTTTCAACACGGATCAAGAGGCGCAGAGAGGTGGTGCCGGTTTCTGAGACAGGGGCATAAGGTGGATCGCCCGATGGAAAGGACGATCCAGCATGAAGACCCGCAGACGGTTTACGGCCGAGTTCAAGGCCAAGGTCGCGCTTGAGGCGATCCGCGGCGAGCGGACGATTTCGGAACTGGCGACGAAGCACCAGCTTCACCCGAACCAGATCACGCAGTGGAAGCGGCAGGCCGTCGAGAACCTGGCCAAGGCGTTCGACGACAAGGCTTCGGATGTGCAGGCCGGCCGGGAAGCCGAGGTGACGAAGCTGCACGCCAAGATCGGCCAGCTCGTCGTCGAGCGCGATTTTTTGGCCAAAGCCTTCGATCGCTGAGCCTGGATCGGAGGAGAATGATGATTAATCCCGATCATGAACGGCTTTCGATCCGCCGCCAGTGCGAACTGGTGTCGATCTCGCGGGCCTCGTTCTACCGACAGACCGCCGGCGAGAACCTGGATAACCTCGAACTAATGCGTCTCATCGACGAGGTCTTCATTGAGACGCCCTGGTATGGCTCCAGGCAGATGGCGCGGCGCCTGCGGTGTCAGGGCTGGTGCGCGGCCGCAAGCGGGTCCGGCGGCTGATGCGCAGAAGAGGCCTGTCGCCGATCTACCAGGCCCCGAAGACCCGCGAGCCGCATCCGCAGCACCGCATCTATCCCTACCTGCTACGGCATCTGGCGATCGAGCGGTCCGATCAGATCTGGTGTGCCGACGTGACTTACATCCCGATGCGGCGCGGCTTCCTTTACCTCGTCGCCATCATGGACTGGTTCAGCCGCAAGGTGCTCGCCTGGCGGCTGTCGAACACGATGGAGGCCGACTTCTGCGTCGCCGCCATCGAAGAGGCGATTGCCCGACACGGCAGGCCCGACATCTTCAACACGGATCAGGCAAGCCAGTTCACCAGCTTCGCCTTCACAGCGTCGCTGAAGGACGCCGGTATCCGCATCTCCATGGACGGGCGCGGCCGCTGGATGGGCAATGTCTTCATCGAGCGGCTGTGGCGTAGCTTCAAATACGAGTGCGTGTTCCTTAATGCCTTCGAGACCGGCAGCGACGCCCGCAGCGGCATCGGTTCCTGGGTGGACTATTACAACCGGCGACGCCCGCACTCGACCTTCACCGGCAGGACACCCGACGAGGTCTATGCTACGGCAGAAACGATGACGCAACTGGCGGCGTAGAAACGAAACCGATCCACCTTAGCCAGGCTGCCAAGCTGTCTCACCAGGCGGCACCACCTCTGATAGCTGGTGCGGTCTTACAGCTTCGCGCAGATTGTAGGGGCAGGCGAAAGGCGATATGCGTCGATCCGTTCGATGCCCGGCGCGGATAGGGAACGGGGTGGCGTAGTGCTGCTGATGACAAGCGTGAAGAGCATGTCGACACCTGTCCTAAGGCCCATGCCGAGTGGAGCAAGTTGCTCGGGCTCGTCCGGCACTGTCGCACCGATCATTGTCGGCGGATACGGATCGATACCGGACGGACGAGCGGCAATAACATAGCATCCCGGCGCTACGCTGTCGGGAAAAACCCATTCGTTTCCGGTTCGAGTAAGCGGGAATGATAGGTCGGCCTCAAGGGCAATGTCCCCGTTTCCGGTTATATACCGCAGCCGCAGTGGCGTGTTCATATTGAGGCCCCGGCTGTAAAGCAGCGTATCCTCCCCATAGGGGCGTGCATGGATGATGGTCGCCAGTTGAAGCGGCCTGATGGCTGAAAGGAAACGCTCGGTCTTGAGTTCCTGCGCCGCCGCAGTTCCCTCTGCCACTGGAAGGTTTTTCAGGAACCAGTCGAGCGAAACCACGTCGACGGCGACGCCGTCGACCGGGCCCGTGTTGGTACCGGAAAGGATTTCTAGGTAGGAATGCTCCTGTGGAAAGGCGGCCATCCAGGCGACGGTATCGGTATAAAGCTGGGGTGAATGCTGCGAGGCGTTTTGGATCGGGCCGAAGGTCCTTTCACCCTCTTCGCGCAAAAAAGCGAGTTTGCGATCGAGGGTAAACGCATTCCATAGCTTGGCCGTTATGACGTCTCCTGCATGCGGTATTGAGGTGAGGAAACTGCTCGCTCCCGTCAGCGCAAGGGCGCCAAACAGCAATTTGCGCCAGATGATGGGGCCGTCGACAATTATCGCCGGTGGCATGGCGGAGGCGAGCAGGCACCCCACTGCGACATAGACGCCGTAGTGCGTGCTCGGTGAATAAAGCACCTTGACCGCGACAAGTCCGACAAGCGTGGAAAGCCCGACAAGCCCAGGCAGGCCGTCGGCACGCAGCAAACGTCGCTGGGACTTGAAAGCGGCGGTGAGCAAGATGGGGATGATGATGAACGGGCTGATCTTAGCGCCGAGCGACAACACCTTGATCTCGTTCCGCCAGGCAAAGGTAGTCTCGGCGATCGCGGTGATCTCAACTGCGGCGGAACGACCCAGCAAAAACAAGAAGCTCGGCGTGATAGCCGCGTAAAGGTCGATAAAGGTGTTGTTCCGTTGTTCGACGAAGCCCGCCATCGCTGCCAGATAGTTGGCGTAGCCGCCGTTCACGTAGGTGAGTGGAGCCACCGAAGCGAGAACGAATGGAAGTCCGCCCGCGAGAACACAGCCAAGTCGGCCAATCCTATTCAGGCCGTCACGCGGTGCCCAGTAGGCGTGGCCTAGGAAGATATTGACGGCGAGGGGCAGTCCGAAACCGAGCGGAAGCGGGTGCGCGCCGGCGGCAAGCGCACACGAGGCGGAGGCCAAACCCCAGACAAATGCCCCGCGCCAGGGCCGTGGGGTCGCGCCCGCATTGTGGGCGCGGTTTAACAGAAGGAATGGCAGGGCCACACTGGCGACGCCGAAAAAGACGGTTTCCTGCTCGAACCGCACGCTACGCGAGAGATGGAATATGGTGGGGCTCGCCGCGAATACGGCCGCGATGGCGAGTGCGATCTGCCGCGAGCCGGAATGACGTACCGCCAACACCACTGTCATCATCGCCGTTCCGAGTATCAACAGCGCGGAAAACCAGCGGGACAGTCCGGGCGAAAACCCGATCAGTTCGTGAAACAACGCCCGCGGCGCAAAGGAGAGCAGGAACGGATACGCCCTGACGTCTCCGGCATTGTAGGTGTCTGAATAGATGAGCGGATAGCGCCAGTCGCCGAGTTTGACGAACCGGAACGGGATATTGAGAAGACTCGTTTCGTCTGCTCCAGCCAGCGGGACAACATTGAGCGCGTGCAGGTGAAAAATGTACCAGGTGACCGCAATTGCAATGATCGTCAGTCGCTCTTGTTTTGGCGAAAGCGGAATGATCATCGTCGCGAGAGTCCTGATGTCGAAACCACGAAGCGACGATGAAAGCGCCCTTTGCCAGCCTCTTCGAGCGGCGGGCATGCCAGCTTCGCGCCCAACGCATCGGTAGCGTCCGCATATCGTGAAGAGCCCATGTGAAAGGGCACCAGCCGGCTTGCCGGTTGCGGCATAGAGGCGACGCCTTCGACGTTGTCTTCGACGACCAGAGTCCCATCCTCCTGGAAGATAATGTGTCGGTGGAGAGTGCCGTTGGCCTTGGCTCGTGTCGAGACGAGTTTTTTTACCATTAGCGATTTCAACCAGCGCGCGAGCACCGGAAGCCTGCCGATCGTCGTGGTGAAAAGTCGAAAGGCAATGAAGCGTGATGGCGCAAGCCGCTCTGCCGTTAGGCATGCGAAGTCACTTTTCACCTCTATCGTCAGGGTGGCGGAGGCCTCTCGAACGAGGCAGGTAGACGCGCCCTGGCTTGCGGTCCAGCCGCCAGCGTTTTCGACCACGTAGCCGCAATCTTCGTATAGCAGGTCGCCGTCGCTTTTCCACAATTTCACCACGCCGCCCGCCTTGGCGCCGACGACAAGCACTCGATCACCCCGACGGGCGACGGCAAGCCCGGCTTCGGGAAAGGTCTTTCGCGCGCCTGGGGCTTGCCAGGGAAGAGGCGGGGCGTCTGCAAGTGGTGTGGCTGCCTCGGCGGCAAACAAAAGGTTGTTGAGGAGCGGAAACTGATTCCAGGCGTCCATTTCGGCCGCGCCGACACCGCGACCCTTGGACAGCGATGCGCGGGCATGGGCGGCTATCGCGGCTGCGGACGGAATTCGCTTGGCCAGCATCTCCAGACCGGCGGGATAGAAAAACTTGGTTCCGCGGCTCGTATGCTCGCCGCCCAGCGTGCCGTCGGGATGGGCGAACCAGGCCAGGAAGTCGGACGCTTTGGAAAGGCTGTCGAGCAGGATGTCGTCGCCGGTCCGGCGTTGGATTTCCGCGAGGTAAAACATGGCGTGGCTTTGATATCCGGGATCGGCGCCGCTATATTCGCGCAACCAGCCTTCCCGCGGTTGCTGCTCGCGCAGAATCGTTTCCAGATAGCGATCCCTAGCGGCCTGGAAGCGGTCGGTGCCGGTCAGGTCGCCAGCCAGTTGTAGCGCCGCCGCCGCCGCCGCGAGGTGATTGGATAGGATGCCATGATATTCCCCGTTTGCGGCAAGCCACCGGGCACCGCGCTCGAGCGCGGCCAGGGCGTGCTCGCGTTCATCCACATTCAACAGGTCGCCAAGCCGCTCGACCGCGCATCCGACATAGAACCCTGTGAAGGCTGTGGCGGCGAGACTGCGCTCGAACGGATAGGCCTCGTCGAAGCTGCCATCAGCGTGCTGCAGGCTTCTCCAGAAACGGATCGCCGCGGCGGCGCCGTCGCGAAGACGTTCGCGTCCGTGGACGGGTATTGGCGCGTGCGGCGAGGTCAAGAGCCAGGCCAGAAGGTAAGCGCCTTCCTGGAAGCGTGACGCAGAGAAGTCGGTGAATTTCCAGCACCACCAGGTTCGGTCGAAACTGCCATGAGAGGGCGAGGTCGGCTCCCAGTCAAGCATGGACAGGGTTCGTCCCAGCAGGGGCTTGATCGCGTCGAGGTAGACCGTGCTCAACGCTTACCCTCTCAATAATACGATGCTCGGGATCGCGAGGCCGACGCCGATCCATTGCGCCATGCTCGGCTTTTCTCCAAGCATCAGGCTAAAGACGCAACTCAACGCGGCGACGATCACGATGATCGAGATGTTTGCGGAAATCAGCGTCGCTTGGCGCAGCAGCAATCCGTAGAAGACGACACCGCTGCCATAGAGCGCGACGGTGCCGTAGAGCCACGGCGAACGCAACGTCGCGACGACAAGCGGAACCAGTTCCGGCGTGGGTGGCAATCCCCTAACGAACAGGGCGAAGCAAAATTGGCCGAAGCCGATGCATACACCGACGAGGGTTACCAGAGCCAGGTTCGACACGGTCAGGCCACTCCCGTGCGTTCTGGCCGGGTGGCGTGGAACGGGTCTGCCGGTGCGCCACTAACCTTGGTACGGCAGTTGCAGGCAAAAACTAAATTGAGGTGCGGGGTCGGAATGCGCACCGGATACCAACGTTCGTCCCGGTCTTCGAAATAGTGTCGTAGGAGCGATACAAGTCTGTAGCACGCATTGATGTGTTCGCGCGCTATGATGTAGTCGAGATCGAGGCCTTCGCGGGCAAATGAGCGTCGTGTGGTCAGGTGACGGCCAAGGTTCCAGGGTATTCCGCCTTCCGCCGGTATGGCGACCGACAGCACGCCGCCCGGCTTCAAAACACGTCGCCACTCTTCCAGGACACGGTGTGGCTCGGGCAAATGCTCGAGATTGTAGACGGAGACGACCCGGTCAAAAGAAGCATCGGGATAGGGTAGCGCCAGCGCATCCGCGATTTCGTAGTTAATCGGACGCGGGTCGCCGGCGTGGCGCTCTCTGGCCTTGTCGAGGAGGTCCGCATTGATGTCCGTAACAAGGTAGTCGTCGAAAGAGTGACGGACGAAGTCGAGATGGATGCCGGTACCAGCTCCAACCTCAAGGACGCGCCCGAAATGTGTTCCGTTGGGATAGGTCCGCTCGATCAACCTATGGCCCGAAAGGTTGATGGCGGCCACCACCGGGTTGGATTGGTAATATATTCGTTCGTAGATCTCGGGCGCCTTGGCCTGCCAGAGCGCCCACATCGGGTCTTCGTCTGGGCGCGGCTTCAAAGGAGTGGGGGTCTGCATCGCCGGTCTATCCGTTATCCGTATCCATGCTGGACGACAGGCCGCGGAGCACGTCCTTGACAGCAAATGTCGCTCGTGTCGTCGCCAACAGGCTTTCGAGCGCGATGGACGGTACCCCGGTTCGACATGCCTCCGCGAAGGCGCGCGCCTCGGCATTGTATCCCTTGTCGGAGCTCAAGCTCTTCGTCCGTTTCGTCTTTCCGCCAGCGACAAGGTCGAGTTGCCGGAAATTGTTTAGGATCGCGACCCGTTCGCCGCCGAAGATTTCCATATATTCCTTCGGATAGCTCGGGTCACCATTGGCCCAATAGTGCACTGTACCGATCGAGCCGTCGTCAAATCCTATCGTGAAACTCACCGTGTCGTCGCCCGATAGCGTCGCCCTCCGCGGATTGGCCGCAACGGCGGAGACCTCGACCGGGGAGGCGCCGCTTATAGCCTGGAAGGTATCGATGAAGTGGCAACCTTCGCCGATTATACGCCCACCGCCTGTGGCCGGATCGTGCACCCACCCCATCTCGGATTTGAGCGGAACGCGCCCGGCATTGACGCGATAGAGCATACTGAGCGGTTCACGGCGGTCGGCAAAATGCGCGGCGGCCTGAGTGACCATCGGAGAAAAGCGCCGGTTGAAGCCGATCGTGAGAGTGCCGGCGGAGTTTCTGCAAGCTGCCTCGACAGCGGCCAGATCCCCCGCTGTCAGAGCCAGCGGCTTCTCGACAAAAACGTGCTTTCCTCTTTCGAGCGCAGCGACCGCGTAGCGGGCATGACTGTCGTGGCGGGTCGTGATCAAAACCGCCGTGATATTGTCGTCGTCGAGCACCTTGTCGCTGTCGGAGACACCGTAG
Organism: Nitratireductor alexandrii; assembly: GCF_004000215.1. Classification (GTDB taxonomy): domain Bacteria; phylum Pseudomonadota; class Alphaproteobacteria; order Rhizobiales; family Rhizobiaceae; genus Mangrovimarina; species Mangrovimarina alexandrii. Next base: position 705,029 of record NZ_RBVY01000001.1, read on the forward strand.
TCGGAGCCGTATCGCTCGGCGACGGAGATCGCGGAAAGTCCGCGCGCCGATGATACGCCGCGCAGGGTGAACGCTCCGGACTCCATCATCGCCGGAAGCAGGATTCCCTTGGCGAATTGGCCGGCGCCGATGAGGCCAAGCCCGATCCTGTCGGCCTTGACCGCGCGTTTGACCGCAGGCGCCGGAGGCGTCTCGTCGACCGTGCTCGTCCGGTCGTAGTCGAGAAGGATGCCGACGCTCAGCCCCTCGTCCTTGGCTTCGCCAGTTACAAGGGAATATGCCTCGACGGCCTTTTCGATCGGGAAGCGATGGGTCGTCAGCTTGGCTGGGTCGAACCGGCCGTCGGCAACGAGTTGCAGATAGCTTTCCAGATTGCGGCGTTCCGTCCAGCGGACATAGCCGATCGGATAATCCTTACCTTCTAATTCGTACTCCGGGTCGTAACGGCCCGGCCCGTAGGAGCGGGACTGCAGGATCTCGATTTCTTTCTCGAAATAGCTGCGCCGCGACAGGTCCATCTTGACGTCGCCGACCACCACCACTCGGGCCCGGTCGCGACAGAGCTCCGCGACCTCTTCGAAAACCGCACCTGACTTGCGCGATCCGGCTGTTAAAAGAATAGCGTCCGCGCCCCGGCCGCTCGTCATTTCGCCCAGCGTGGCCTTGAGCGCGGGATCCGACATCAAGAACGCGTCCGTCGCGCCATTGGCACGGGCAAGCTCCAGCTTTTGCCGATCGATGTCGACGCCGATGGCGCGCAGACCAGCGGCGGCGGCGATCTGAAGCGTGACCAGACCGACCAGTCCCAGGCCGACGACAACGACGATCGCGCCGATCTGTTGGTCGGCCTGGCGGATGCCGTGCATGGCGATGGCGCCCAGTGTCACGTAGGCTGCCTGGTCGTCGCTGACCGCCTTCGGGACGCGGGCGGCCAGATTGCGCGGCACCGACACCACTTCGGCATGGTTGGCATGGCCGAGGCCGGCCCCGGCGACCCTGTCGCCGATCGCGATGTCGTTGACGTTGCGTCCGATGGCGATCACTGTTCCGACGAGGGAATAGCCGAGCGGAATGGGCTCGGCGATCAGGTTCTTGACGACCTTGTAGGTCGGCCAGAGCCCCTCTGTGCGTGCGCGGTCGATAACTTTTCGCGCAAGGTCAGGTCGGTCGAGCGCCTTGCCGAGATAGGATTTACGGCCCAATCCGATGATGGCGCGATCGGTTCCGGCGCTGATCAGAGACGTATGAACACGGACCAGAACGCCGTTTGAGGACAAGGAGGGAGGCGGCGCGTCGGAAACGGACAACACACCCGTCTTGAAATTCTGGACAACGATCTTCACGTAATTTTTCCTTTATGCCCAGCTTGCATCGGGCGCGAATTTTTCAAACCACAATTCGAGCATGAAAATCGCGAAAAGCCGTTTCTCCAGCAAAAAGCCGTCGTCTTCCCCAGCGCCTTGCAGCTGAGCGACATAGCGATGGTCAACAAGCCCACGCCGTTTCAGTCGTTCTGGATCAAGCATACCGCGCAGCATATCGCGAAAGCGACGGTCGCGCATGAACTGGTCGAGCGGTGCGTAGAAGGCCCGCTTCGGCTCCGCTGCCGCCTCGGGGCCTAGCAATGTCTCGCCGAAACGGCGCAGCGCCCATTTGTTTTCGCCGCCGCGTAGCTTGACGTCGTCCGCACATCGGGCGGCCGCCTGAATCACGAGGTCATCCATGAACGGCACGCGGCATTCCAGCGAATGCGCCATGGTGATCTTGTCAGACTTCATCAAAATGTCGTCGGGCAGCCAGTGCGCGTATTGCAGTCCGAGCAGGCGCTGCAGGACGGTGCCATTGTCTGGCGGAGCCGCAAGAGGCGCCGGCATGGGTAGCGCCGAACCAGCTGCCTGCAGAATGTCCTTGGCGTCGAACAGCGAGATCGACGCGCGATAGAGTTCGGCCAGATTGCCACTGCCGGTATGTCGGACGAGATCGGCGATCTTTTTCCGACCGGAGCTGCCCAGCTTGCCGGGATAGTCGAAAGCGCGGTCGAGAAGGGTGACCGGCAGCCGCTCGACCAGGGCCGAAGCAAGGGACCAAGCCGGCCGGGGCAGGCGGTTGCGCCAGTGCCAGAGGTCGACGATTTTTCGGTGAAACATGTACCCGCCAAGCAATTCGTCGGCGCCTTCTCCGGACAGGACAACGGTGACTTGCTTGCGGGCTTCTCGCGCCAGTACCGACATCGGCACAACAATCGCATCGCCGAGGGGCTCGTCAAGAGTCCAGCAGATATCCGGCAGAGACAGAAAGTCCTCGATTCCGCATTCGATCTCCGTATGACGCGCGCCGATCATTCGAGCGGTGGCCGCGGCGCGGCGCAGATCGGCGTCTGGATGCCCGGCGAAGCCGACCGAGAACGTTCGCACCGGCTCTCCGCTCTGTTCCGCCATCAGCGCGACGATCGTGTTGGAATCGACCCCTCCGGACAGGAAGGCGCCAACAGGGACATCGCTGATCATATGGCGGCGCACCGACGCGCGCATCGCCTCACCGAAATCGGCAACCGCGTCGGCGGGGGCTCGATCGGTTATCTGGACGCCGGGTCCCGGAGGAGACCAGTAGCGGCGCAGATGGGCCTGCCCGCCGGCGAAGACGAGTTCGTGGCCCGGCGGAAGTTTTTGTACGCCGCGAAACATCGAGCGGGGGCCGGGGACATATCGCAGCGCGAGGTAGTCCGTAACGGCTGCGAGGTCGACCGTCCGGTCAAAGCCATCCCATGTCATCAAGGCCTTGATCTCGGAGGCGAACAGGAAACGGTCGGCATCAACAGCGTAATAGAGCGGCTTTATTCCGACGCGATCACGGACGACCTTGAGGACAGGCATTCCGTCGCGGAGATCCGCGATCGCGATCGCGAACATGCCGTGCAAGCGCGACCATGCCTTTTCTCCCCAGGCGAGATAGGCCTTCAGCACGACCTCGGTGTCGCTGGTGGTAACGAAGTCGTGCCCGAGCGCGAGCAGCTCGTGGCGGACCTCTCGGTAATTGTAGATTTCGCCATTGTGAACCAGTCCGACCCGACCTTCCGCGGCAAACATCGGCTGATCGCCGGTTTCCAGATCGATAACGGCAAGGCGCCGCATGCCGATATGGAAACCGGCTTCCGGAAACGCAGCCGAGCCGCCGTTATCAGGGCCGCGGTGCACCAGAGCGGCGCACATGCGTCCGATCAGTTCGGGGTCGTCAATTCCCGCGTATCCGGCAATTCCACACATTGTTTTCCCGCGTCAGTCGGCCGTGAAAACGTGCTCGGTTTCGAGCGGGCGTGCGGATGGAGGATGGGGTTTCGGGTAATATTTCATCCAGTTTTCGATCATCACCTCGCGAACCTGATAGAGCGTCACCGCCGTCCCAATCAGCATCAGCGTGAAGAGGATAAGATTCAGGCCGACGAGCGCGAACAATCCGGACGGTTCGCCGATGAAGAGGTTGCGCGTTGCCAGGATGAGGAAGATCAGGCTCAGCAGCGACGTGGCAGCGCCGAGAACGGCAAAGTGGCGCACAGGCTGTGCCATCACCAAAAACCGCAGATGGGTGAAGATCGTGCGCCGGATGCGCGTCGATGACTTGCGTTTGGCGTTAGGGTCTCGGGCGAGCCGGTGCGTCTGCCAAGTCAACACGGCCGGAAGCTCACCCGCAACGAAATTGAGAGCAAGGAGCTTCAGGAGAACCTCCAGGTGGAATTCCTTGCCGCTTTCGAACACCACCAAAGGCTGGATCACACTTCGCCGATAGGCGCGTGTCATGCCGGTGTTCATCGTCACATTACTTTCGAACAGCTTACGGATCAGCCAGTTGCCGGCGCGACTGAGAAAGGCGCGGCGCGCATCGACGTTTACGAGCGCGCCACCTTTCCTGTGCGGCGAGGCGACTACGAAATCGTAGGCAGGATATGTATCGAGGAAGGAGACCAGACGCTCCACTATATCCTCGCCCCAGGAACCATCCGCCTCGGTCGTTACGATGATGTCGCCACGGGCCGCATCGATGCCTGTTTTAAGCGCGCGTCCACGACCCTGATTGAAGGGATAGCTGAGCACTCGGATCGGGCTGGGGGGCGCGGCCTGCAATGCCTTAATCAGGTGCTCATGTGACGCGTCTGTGGATCCGTCATTCACCATAATGAGTTCGAAATCACCGGGGAAATCTGCTTGCAGGCGCTTGCACATGTCGAGTGTAGCTCGCTCGATGATTTGTTCCTCGTTGTAGAATGGACAAACAATCGAAATACGTGGGCACCAGTCGGGCTGGTTTCGGGGCCTTTCCTGGGTATCCATCGTCATGATTTTGTCCGGTGGTGTTTAAGAGCGCAGCGCACAATGCCTTATATCAACAGGGACAGAAGGCGGCAGATGATTCCGATTACGGGTAATTATCGTGCAGGTTGACCACCCGAGGGCTGTCAATTGACACGGTACGCAACTTCCGTCAACGAGGATACGCTGAGCCGGTCGTTGAAAGTGCCTGTCGTTTAACAGGCAATAGTCGGGCGGAAACCTCACGCCGCGATCTGCCGTTTGAAATAGGCGATCGTTTCCTTCAGCCCGTCTTCAAGCCCGACCCGCGGCTGCCAGCCGAGGCGGTCGCGGGCCTGGGCGATGTCGGGCTGGCGCTGTTTGGGATCGTCATGCGGCAGCGGCTTGAACACCAGCTTGGAACGCCCGCCGCACAGGCTGAGTATTTTCTCGGCCAGGTCGCGGATCGACATCTCGCTCGGATTGCCCATGTTGAGCGGCCCGATCAGCGTTGCCGGCGCGGCCATCATCCGCGTGAGGCCGTCGACCAGGTCGTCGACATAGCAGAAGCTGCGCGTCTGCGAGCCGTCGCCATAAAGGGTGATGTCCGCGCCGTTCAGCGCCTGGACGATGAAATTGCTGACCACCCGGCCGTCATTGGGGTGCATGCGCGGACCGTAGGTGTTGAAGATCCGCACCACCTTGATGTCGACGCCGTGCTGGCGGTGATAGTCGAAAAACAGCGTTTCGGCGCAGCGCTTGCCCTCATCGTAGCACGAGCGCACGCCGATCGGATTGACGTGGCCCCAATAGGTTTCCGGCTGCGGATGAATCTCCGGGTCGCCATAGACCTCGCTGGTGGAGGCCTGCAGGATGCGCGCCTTGGTGCGCTTGGCGAGCCCCAGCATGTTGATCGCGCCGTGAACACTGGTCTTGGTGGTCTGGACCGGGTCGAACTGATAGTGGACCGGCGATGCGGGGCAGGCGAGATTGTAGATCTCGTCGACCTCGACATAGAGCGGGAAGGTCACGTCGTGGCGCATCAGCTCGAAATGCGGATCCTGCGCGAAGCCGGCCAGATTGTCCTTCACGCCGCAATAGAAATTGTCGACGCACAGAATGTCGCTGCCCTCGGCCAGCAGTTTCTGGCACAGATGCGAGCCGATGAAACCGGCGCCGCCGGTGACCAGCACTCTCTTTCGGTTCGCCACGCGCATGGCCCGGCTCCGCGGGGCAGGGGCGCTCCCCGATGGCCGCCCCGCTTGCGCGCCGCCAGGGGTTCGGCGCGTCCGGGCAGCCAGGCGGCCGGAACGCGCGGTCCGTGGTGACAGCTTTACGAAGCCCGGCCCCGCGTGGCAACGGCCAAGAGCTGTGTCCCGTCGCGGGGAATGTCGAGGCCTGTGCCCTTGTGCGGCCGCATGGGGCGCGCTAGAGCCGTCCCATCATGGCGGACGACCAAGAGCTTCTGCGCGAGATGGAACGGCTGGCGGTTCTCGCCAGCCGCGACATTCTCGATGTCGCGCGGCGCGGGATCGTGACGGAACGCAAAAAAGACGCTTCGCCCGTGACCGAGGCCGACCGGCGCGCCGAAAAGACCATTTTGGACGGATTGCGCCGGGCTTTTCCCGCAATTGCCTGTATCGGCGAGGAGGAGGCGAGCGCGGGTCTCGCCGATGCCGAGACCGGCGAGACCTTCTTTCTGGTCGATCCGCTCGACGGCACCAAGGAATTCGTCTGCGGACGCCCGGACTATACGGTCAACATCGCCCTGATCAGAAACGCCGCACCGGTGATCGGCGTGGTGGCGGCGCCGGCCACCGGCGAGCTCTACGCGGCCAGGCCCGGCCATGCCGAGCATGCGCGCATCGCCGCCGACGGCGCCATCGGCGCGCGCGCGCCGCTCGCCGTGCGGCCGGCGGCCGAGCCGCCTTTGGTGGTGGCGAGCCGCTCGCATCTCAGCCGGGAAACCTCCGACTATATCGCGGCCTGCGGCGCGACGGAGACCGTCTCGGTCGGTTCCTCGCTCAAATTCTGCCTGCTCGCCCGGGGCGCGGCCGATCTTTATCCGCGCTTTTCGCGCACCATGCAGTGGGACACGGCCGCCGGCGACGCGGTGCTGCGCGCGGCCGGGGGGCGCACCGTGGAGGTTGGCGGTGGCGATCTCGCCTATGGGCGACGGCCGGTGCGGGGCGAGGAATGGGCCAATCCCTGGTTCATCGCCATGGGCGGGGCGGTGTTGCCGGCCGATCCCGGCCGCTGACGGCGCACGCGAAGGACCTCCGCCCGGCTCAGCCGATTTCTGCGCGCCAGGGCGGATTGGCGCCCGCGCGCGATACGGTGACGGCGGCCGCGCGTGCGGCAAGGCCAAGCGCGCCCATAAGCGCTTCATGGCCGAGCCCGCACAGCGCGGCTTTCGACAGCAGCCCGTTTTGCGACAAAAACGCCAGCAGCCCGGCATTGAACGTGTCGCCGGCGCCGAGCGTGTCGGCAACGGAAACCGGTCGCGCCGGGACCGTGACCGTGCGGTCGCGGACATGGCCGCTCGCGCCGGCTGCGCCGCGCGTCACCACCACCAGGCTGGGGCCGAGATCGAGCAGGCCGCGGGCGGCGTCGTCACTGTCGCTGCCGGTGAGCCATGCAAGATCCTCGTCGGACAGTTTGACGATGTCGCTCATCGCCATCATGCGCCGCAGGCGCGCCCGGTGGCGCTGCGGATCGGCGATGAAATCGGGACGGATATTGGGGTCGAGCACGATCACCCGGCGCGTCCGTTCGCGCGCCATCAGCGCCTCGTAGGTCGATCCGCACGGCTCCGAGACCAGGCTGATCGCGCCGAAATGCAAGGCCTCGACCGCGTCATCGAGGACCGGCAGATCCTGTAGCTCCAGCATCCGGCCGGCCGTGTTTTCGTCATAGAACAGATATTGCGCCTGACCGTCGCCGAGCGTGACGAAGGCGAGCGTGGTCGGCCGGCCCGAGCGGCGCACGTGGCGCGTGTCGACCCGGCTCGCCCGCAGCGCGCCGTCGAGCAGGGCGCCGAACGGATCGGTGGAAAGGCCGGCGAAAAAACCGGTTGCAACGCCGAGCCGGCCAAGCGCGACGGCGGTGTTGAACACCGCTCCGCCGGCCTGCGGCACATAGGCGACGGCGCCGTCATCGACGGGTCGGGGCAGCATGTCGATCAGCGCTTCGCCGCAGCACAGGATCATCGAGGTCTCGCAGTTTCGCCGGCTCGCCGGCGCTCGACCTTATGCCGGCAATCGGCCTTTCGACAATCCTTGCCGCGCCGGCAAGCGCACAAGGCCGGGCGCTGGAGATGGCCGGGCGATGTTTCTCGCGCCGGGCGGGAACTGGCGACCGGGGCCGTGGCCAGGACCTACTGGACGAGGACGGAACGGGCGCAGCGCACGCCGCTGACCTTGACGTCGGCCTCGCCGAGACGCACGCCGAGCACGCCGAGAAGGTCGGCCAGAAGATTGTCGATCGCCGGCGTCACCGCGCCCAGAATGCCGGCCAGCGTGTTGGTGACGGCACCCAGGCCGAGACCGAGGCCGAGCACGCGCACCTCCAGGTCGAGCTCTCCAAGCAGCGACGCCGTCAGCGAGCTGGTGATGTCGCGTGTCGAGGCGGTCTTCACCGTCGCGTTGCGGATGTCGGTCGCGTTGAAGCGCAGATCGGTCGACCGGCCGTTGCCGATATTGACCCGAGCCTGGCCGCGCACCTTGATCAGCGGCACGGAGACGATGTCGGCGTCCTGGAAGGAGAGCGTTCGCGTGAAGTCGGCGAAACCGGCGCTCGACGTCTCGGCAATGCGCAGTTCGGCGATGCCCGGCCGCGTCGCGACCGTGACCTGGGCGCTGGAGGCGGTGCCGTCCGGGCAGGCGATGCGTTTCAGCCGGCCTTCCGCGTAGGCGACCTCCAGGAACAGCGGCAGCTTGATCGCGACGCCGCGCAAAATGCCGGTTCCGCCGATCTGGACGTCGATGCGCGCCCGCGTCTGGGCCGTGCGCACCACCGTGCCGTGTTCGCCGAGCGCGAACCAGCCGCTTTGCTGCATCGGTTCGCCGATCGCCACGGCGGCCGTGACCCGCGCCAGGCCGGGGATGGCCGCGCCGAGGTCGAGCGCGACCTGGTTCTGGCCGTTGGCGGCGACCGCGCTGCCGGTGATCAGCTCCATCACGCCCAAAGTCGCGTCGAAGGCGCCGCGTCCGCTCCCGAGCGCCAGCGAGGCGGCTTCGCCGAGATTGATCATGTGCGACAGCGGCACCTCGATCGTGGCGGCGTTCGGGCTTGTGGCAATGGTGTGCAAGGCCGTCCTGAGCGCCGGGTTCGCACCGTCGGTGGCCGCCACCGCCTTGGCGATGTCGCCGATCGTGGCCTCGGTGGCCAGCAATTGCGAATAAGTGCCGGCATCGAGGTCGATTTCGGAGGCCAGCGCGTCGAGGAACCCGAACAGCGACACGTCGGCGTCGAGCAGGGCGTCGTAGTCCATCGCCGACAGCGACAGATTGGTGCCGAGCAACCCGCCGAGAAGATCGTTCACCAGCCCGCCATTCAGGCTTGCGAGCCGCGAGCCGATCGAAAAGGCGGCTTTCGGCGTCGCGCTGGCGGTCGAGGTGACGGCGATCGTCGGGCTGCCCATCAGGGTTTCGGCGAAGAAGCGCTTGCCGGTGCGGGTCAGGGTGACCCGCACCGCGTTCGGGTTGGCGTGATCGCGCTCGAAGCGGACCGACACCGGCAGATCGGGGTCGGGCTTGTAAAGGCCCGTTTCGACGGTGAGCAGGTTTTCGCCCGCCGCGGGAATGTCGGGGTGCTCGCCGTCGCGGATCACCGTGATCGAGCCCAGACGATTGTCGCGAAGCGCCGCGATCACCGCGTCCTCGGCCGCATCGAGGCGCCTGGCCCCGGCGATCGCGGCGATGTCGGCCAAAGTCTGCACCTCGCGCTTTTCGTTGTAGAGCGCGCCGGCGTCGATGGCGAAGGCGGCCATGGCCAGCGCCAGCGGCGCCAGAAAGGCGCTCATGGTGGCGAGATTGCCCTTGCGGTCGGTCAGAAAACCGGCGGCGCGGCGCAGACGCTTCGGGCGCGACGACGCCATCTCATAACCCTCCGACGCGAATGGTCGAAACCCGCCGGATCTCGGCCGGCGGCATCGGCAGCCCCTTCATCAGGTTCCAGATCGGCAGCGCGCGCGCGTCGTAAAGCACCGAGACCGTGAACTGGTTCGGATTGGCGGGGTTTTCCACGACCGAGAAGACCAGGCTGTCACGATCGATGAACGGATAGGAACTGGCGTTCGCGTCGACGAAACTGGTCGCCAAAGCGCGCCGTTCGGTAAGATCGAGCCCGGCGATCGCCGTGCGGGTGGCGTCGGCGGCGATCTGCTGCAGGGAGTGGGCGGCGGCGAGATGGATGCCGAACGCCACCATGCCCAGGAACATGGCCAGGAACAGCGGCGCCAGGATGGTGAACTCCACGGCCGTGGCCCCGGACCGGCAGGCGGCGAGGCGGCGAAATGCGAGAGGGGCGCACAGGGTACACATAGCGCCACTAGAGCATGCAGCCCATCACGCAATGCTAATGGCTGATACAACCTGGGCTGGCTCGCAGGTGTATGGCTGTCCCACCGGCGCCGGCGCCGGCGGCCGGTTCGGGCGCTGGTGCGCCGGGCTCGAAGCCGGGCAAGGCCTGCGCGCCAAACGCGGCGACCGCGCAACCCGCCTCCGCCTAAAGGAGCCTCGAAACGCGCAACGTGTCTCTGCCCCGCCGAACTCGGGCTTTCGACCGCGCGACCCGACGAAACCGCTTCAGCCGCGCGCCAGGGCCTCGTGTCCGTCGGCCAAGTCTTCCAGAAGCGCGCGCAGGGCAGCCGCCTTGGACGCGCCGAAGGTCTCCTCGATCCGCCGGCCGTGCGCGTCGGCGATCGGGCGCAGCCGCGCTTGAATGGCCAGGCCCCGGTCGGTGATATGAACCAGCACGCGGCGCTGATCGTCGGGGTCGGCGACGCGGTGGATAAGCCCGCTCGCCACCATCCGGTCGGCAAGCTTGGTCAGAGCGGGATGGTTCATCAGCACCTGTTCGGCGAGCGCTCCCATCGAGCGGCCGGCGCGGTCGGCGAGGATTTCCAGCACGCGCCATTGCTCCACCGAGATTTTTTCGGCCTGAAGCCGCGCTTCGAGCTCGGCATGCAGGCGCCGATGCGCCCGCGCGAGCTGGTAGGTCAAATACATCTCGATGGAAGGCGTCGGCACGTCGCTGGTCCCGTCCTCGTCCGGAAAATCGTTGTGCGCGAAGCGTGCGCTTTCGCGGCGATTGATTTGACCGCTTTATTCCGTTATTTTACTTGGAAAATGAAGCGGGTCAATTGCTGGGAGGCAAGAAGGATTGACCGCGGCGAGAATGATCGAGTTGAGGGGAAAATCCTTTCCGCCGCCCGGCCTGGTTTGTCCGGGCGATCTGGATCGCTTGTCGCCGATCGGCGGAACGCGGACGCATCGTGTCGCGGTTCTGGTGCCGATGGGCGGCTCGGCTGGGCTGTGGGGCCCGTCGTGCATTTCCTGCGCGCAACTGGCGATTTCGGAGGTCAATGCCGGCGGCGGCATCGCAGGGGTCGCGCTCGAACCGGTTTTCCTCAATTCCGACGACAGCTCGGTGAGCGATCTCGAATACGAGCTGAGCGGACTGGTGGAGGACGGCGTGGTCGCCGGCATCGTCGGAATGAGCGTCAGTTCGGTGCGCCAGCGGCTGAACAAGGTGCTCGCCGGGCGCGTGCCGCATATCTACACGCCGCTTTATGAAGGCCATGAGCACACCCCCAACGTTTACGCCATCGGCGAGACGCCCAGCGACCAGCTCGTGCCGGCGATCGCGCGGCTGTCCGACATGCTGTCGGCGCGGCGCTGGGCACTGATCGGCAACGACTATGTGTGGCCGCGCGCCTCCAACGCGATCGCCAAGCCCTGCATCGCCGCTCAGGGCGGGACGGTGACGTTCGAGGGTTACGTGCCGTTCGGCCTGGAGGAGCCGGCCTGGCTGGTCGAACGCATCATGCGTACCGAACCCGATATCGTGCTGATCTCGCTGGTCGGGCAGGACGCGGTCGAATTCAATCGCTGTTTTGGCGACATGGGACTCGACCGCAGCGTCTTCCGCTTTTCCACCGCGATCGAGGAAAACGTGCTGATGGCGACGGGCGCGGCCAACACCAAGCGCCTGTTCGCCGCGGCGTCGTATTTTTCGGCGCTGGCGACCGAGCAGAACCTGTCTTTCAAGGAGCGCTACCACGCCATCCACGACGGGGCCGCGCCCGCTCTCAATTCGCTCGGCCAGTCCATGTACGAAGGCATCAGCTTCTATGCCGGCCTGATGCGCCGGCGCGAGAGCGATGCACCCGGCCCGATTTCTTATGCCAGCGCCCGAGGCGGGGTGTTTTACACCAATGACCGCAAGGTCTGTCCGACCTATCTCGCGCGCGCCGACGGATTGCAGTTCTCGATCCTCGACCGCCTGTCCTGACCGATCCCGGCCTGTCGCGGTTTGCGCCGCGTCCGCTCCGGGCCGCCGGCGGGACGCTCGCCCAGCCGGACCTGATGTCAAAATTTACTTGAATTGGAAAATAAATCGTCTTAGGATATTTTCCAATTCAAATAATAATCGCACGCAAGGCCGGGGAGGGTCGCGTGGCTTGGCTGCTTGGTATCATTCTCATCATCGTCGTGGCGGCGGTTGCGATCCTGTTTCTCAACCGGTTCTACGTGAAGTCGACGCGCGACGCGGCGCTGATCCGCACCGGCGCCGGCGGCCGTAAAATCATCATCGACGGAGGCGCCCTGGCGCTGCCCATCCTGCACCGCGTCGACCGCATGAACATGCGTTCGGTGCGCCTGCAGGTGGAGCGGACCGGCGGCCGGGCCCTGATCTCGGAAGACCGGTTGCGGGTCGATCTGACGATGGAGTTCCACCTGCGGGTCGACCCGACGCCGGACGGCATCGCCACCGCCGCCCAGGCGCTCGGCTCGAAGGCCTTTCGCGAGGACGAGATGCAGGCGCTGATGGAAGGCAAGCTCGTCGACGCCGTCCAGGCCGAGGTCGCGCGCCGCACCATGGACGCGCTGCATGTCGACCGTGGCGGCTTTTCCGAGGCGGTCGCCGCGCGGCTCGCCGCCAATCTGGCCAAGTCAGGGCTCGTGGTCGATTCGGTGTCGCTGATCCATCTCGACCAGACGCCGTTTTCGGATCTGGACGACAACAACGCCTTCAACGCGGTCGGCATGCGCCGCCTCGCCGAAACGATTGCGGAAAACCGCAAGGCGCGCGTCGACGTGGAGGCCGAGGCCGACACGACGGTCAGGCGGCGCCAGCTCGAGCAGACCAAGGAAAGGCTCGCCATCGAGCGCGAGCAGCAGGAATTCGAGATCGTCAGCAAGCTCGAGATCGAGCGCCAGCGCATCCGCCACAACAGCGAGCTGGAAACCAGTCGGACCGAAGCCGAACGGCTCGCCGAGGAGCAGCGCATCGCCAAGGCGCGCGACCTCAAACAGGCCGAGATCGACCGCGACCTGGCCCTGCGCCGGCGCGAGATGGAGGCGCTGCTGGAGGTCGAAGCGGCAAAGATCGACAACGCGATCCGCATCGCGGCCAAGCGCGGCGAGGAGACCGAGGAACAGGCCAAAGCCGAGGCTGCGCGCGTTGGGCTGATCGAGGCGCAGGAACAGGTACAGACCTCGCGCGACCTGGCGGCCGCCGACCGCAGCCGCAAGCTGGCCCAGTTGAAGGCGCAGCAGGACAGCGAGACCGACGATGCCCGCGTGAAATCGAAAGTCTCTTCGATCCTGTCGACGGCAAAGGCCGAGAGCGAGGCCGTGCAATTGCGCGCCGCGGCCGAGCGCGACCGGCTGGTGGCCGAGGCCGAGGGACGCTCGGCAGAAATCCAGGCCGACAACCAGCAATCCGACGCCGTGCTGCGGGCCCGCGTTGAGATGCACAAGATCGACCGTCTGCCCGAGATCGCCACCCAGATGATGAAGCCGGTCGAAAAGATCGACTCGATCCGTATCAACCAGATCGGCGGTCTGGGCGGCCGCAACGGCGCCGGCGAGGGCGACGGCACGCCGTTCGGCCAGGCGCTGGACTCCATTTTGGGCATGTCGGTGCAACTGCCCTTCATGAAAAAGCTCGGCGACGAGATCGGTCTCGATTTCGACGCCCAGCTTGCCGGCCGCACGGCCGACGCCGCCGGACGGGCCGCCGCTGCGACCCGGCCCAAGAAAGACGGCTGAACGCCGCCGCGACCACCACAGGGGAGAGAAAGATGACCAGCAGACGCGAATTCCTTGCAGGCAGCGCCGCCCTGGCCGCGAGCGGCCTGTTCGCCGCCGTGCCCGGCGCCCGCGCCGCCGACCCGATCAAGTTCGGCTCGATCCTCGACATGTCGGGCATTTTCGACGCTTACGGCAAGCCGATGGACATGGCCATGCGGCTGGCGATCGACGAAATCAACGCCGCCGGCGGCCTGCTCGACCGTCCGGTCGAGGTCACCGCCTACGACACCCAGTCCGACATGGCGCTCTACACCCAGTTCGGCCAGCAGCTGGCCCGCCGCGACAAGGTCGACGTCGTGCATGGCGGCATCCTGTCGGCCTCGCGCGAGGCGATCCGCCAGACGCTGCGCAAGAGCGAGGTTCTTTATTTCTACAACGTGCTCTACGAAGGCGGGGTGTGCGACCGCAACCTGTTCGTCACCGGCGTCACCCCGGCCCAGCAGGTCGAGATCGTGGTGCCGGCCGCGATCAAGAAATGGGGGCCGAAGATCTACATCCTGGCCGCCGACTACAATTACGGCCAGATCACCGCGCGCTGGATGCAGAAATATGCCGCGGAGGCCGGCGGCGAGGTGGTGCGGACCGACTTCTTTCCGCTCGACGTCGCCGATTTCGGCTCCACGATCGCCAAGATCCAGAGTGCGGCGCCCGACATCGTGGTCTCGGCGCTGGTCGGCGGTGCGCATCTGTCGTTTTACCGACAATGGGCCGCCGCCGGCATGAAGCCGAAGATCCCGATGGCCTCGACCACGCTCGGGGTCGGCAACGAGCACAAGGTGCTGACCGCCGAGGAGGGCGACGGCATTCTGGTCGCCTATAATTACTCGCCCGAGATCGCCTCGCCGGCCAATGAGCGGTTCCTGAAGGGCTGGACCGACAAATACGGCGACACCAGCCTGATCCACGAGATCGCGGTCTCCAACTATCAGGGCGTGCATGTGTGGGCCGAGGGCGTGCGCAAGGCCGGCACGCTCGACCGCGACGCGGTGATCGCCGCGCTGACGCAGGGTCTGTCGATCGACGGTCCCGGCGGCATGGTCGCCATCGACCCGAAGACCCACCATGCCGTGCTCGACGTGCATTTGATGGAGTTCGCCGGCCAGAAGCTGAAGGTTCTGGAAAGCTTCGCCCAGCGCCAGCCCGTCGACACCCAGGGCGTGTGCGATCTCGTCGCCAACCCCGACGACAACACGCAATACGAAATCAAGATCTGACGCGAGCGCGGCCGGCCGATCGGGCCGGTCGCGACCGCTGCGGCCGCCGGCCGGGCAGGACAACGCGAAAAGGGAGCGGGCCCGCATGGACCTCGCAACGGTCCTCATCGTCGAAATTTTCTATTCGATCGCCGTGCTGGTCGTCATCAGCGCCGGTCTGGCGGTCGTGTTCGGCATGATGCGCGTGATCAACCTGGCGCATGGGGAGTTCATGATGGCGGGCGGCTACGCCACCATCGTCGCGGTCAATGCCGGCATCAACATCTATGTCGCCATGCTGATCGTCGCCCCGCTCGTCGTCGGCCTGATCGGCCTGGTGGTCGAGCGCCTCGTCATCCGCCATCTCTACGGTCGCCTCGTCGACACGATGCTGGCGAGCTGGGGGCTGAGCCTGGTGATGATCGGGCTCGCCACCATGATCTTCGGCAACACCACCACCGGCATCTCGCCGCCGATCGCCGGCTTCGCCATCGGCGGCTACCAGGTCAACGGCTACAATTTCTTCATCATCGTCGTCGCTGCGCTGCTGCTCGTTGCCATGTACGCGCTGCTGGCCGGCACAAGGGCCGGGCTGGTCGCGCGCGGCACCATGCAGCGCGCCGACATGGCCGCCGCGCTCGGCTACAGTCCAGACCGGGTCTACATGGTCACCTTTTTCTGCGGTTCGGCGCTCTCGGGCCTCGCCGGCGGCCTGCTCGCCCCGCTCGTCGGTCTCGTGCCGACCACCGGCGGCACCTATATCGCCAAGGCCTTCATCACCGTGATCTCCGGCGGCGCGTCGATCATCGTCGGGCTTTTGTCGAGCGCGACGCTGTTCGGGCTGGTGTCCCAGCTCTTCACCTTCGCCGCAAGCCCGGTGGTCGGCGAGGTGGCGCTGCTGGTCGCCGCCGTCGTGCTGCTGCGGCTTCTGCCGCAGGGCATCACCGGCCGTTTCTTCAGGGGGCGCCTGTGAGCGGGCGTCCGGATATCGGCGCGACGCTGGCCGTGCTCGTCGTCTTTACCCTGTTGGCGCTGGTCGCGCCGGCCGTGCTGGAAACCTACACGCTGACCATCCTTCTGATCTACGGTCTTTTGGCGATGAGCCTCGGCCTGGTCTGGGGATTCGGCGGCATATTGTGCTTCGGCCAGGCGGCGTTTTACGGGCTGGGCGCCTATAGCTACGCGATCGCCGCCATCAATCTCGGCGAAAGCACGCTGCCCTTCGTACTCGGCATTGTGGTTCCGTTCCTGTTCGCCGGCGTGCTCGGCGCGATGATGTTTTACGGGCGCCTGTCGGACGTCTATCTCGGCGTCATCACGCTGGTCGTCACGCTGATCTTCTTCAAATTCATGAACTCCACCGCCGGCCCGGAATATGCGATCGGCCAGGCGCGGCTCGGCGGTTTCAACGGCATACCGGGCTATCAGACGCTCAACGTGCCCGGCGATCCCGACGCCTATATCTTCGGCGACGATTTTTATTATCTCGTCGTGGCGATCGTCCTCGTCGTCTACGCCCTGCTGCGCTGGCTGCTGGCCAGCCCGTTCGGCCGGGTCGCGGTCGCGATCCGGGAGAACGAGGCGCGGGTCGAGCTGATGGGTTACGACGCCCGGCTGCGCAAGACGGCGCTGTTTGCCGTCGGCGGCGCGGTGGCGGGCCTGGCCGGGACGCTGTTTGCCAACTGGGCCGAAATCGTCACGCCGGGGCTGTTTTCGCTCGGCCAGTCGGCCGAGATCATCATCTGGTGCATCGTCGGCGGGCTCGGCACGCTGGTCGGCCCGTTCGTCGGCGCGATGCTGCTCGGCTATCTGAAATTCGCGCTCGGCCAGCAGGCGCTGATCGACAACACGCTCGTGCTCGGCCTGGTTCTGGTTCTGTCCGTGCTGCTTTTGCCGCGCGGCGTGGTGCCGACGCTCGGCCAGTGGGCCGGCCTGGCGCGCCGGCGCCGGCCCAGGCGCGCCCCGCGGCGCCGTTTGCGCCCCGCCCGGGGAGGCGCCGATGGCTGACATCGTGCTTGAGACCCGCGGCGTGACCATGCGGTTCGGCGGCGTCAACGCCGTCGACGGGGTCGACTTTTCGCTGCGCCGCGACGAGCTGCGCTGCCTGATCGGTCCGAACGGCGCCGGCAAGAGCACGTTTTTCAAATGCCTGGCCGGCATGCTGACGCCGAGCGCCGGCGAAATCCTGATCGACGGCCAGGAGACGACCGGCTGGCATCCGCACGAGATCGCCCGGCTGGGCATCGGCATCAAGACCCAGGTGCCGAGCGTCATGGACGGGCTTTCCGTGCGCGAGAACATCTGGCTGGCGGCGTTGCGCGTGCTTGGGCGGCAGGGAGCGGACGGCGCGGTCGCCGACGCGCTCGAGCGGCTCGATCTCGGCGATCTGGCCGCGCGCCCGGTCGGACGGCTGGCGCATGGCGAGCGCCAGCGCGTCGAACTGGGCATCGTGATCGCCGCCCGTCCGTGGCTGGTGCTGCTCGACGAGCCGGCGGCGGGCATGACGGCCGACGAGATCGAGCGGCTGGCCGCCGTGATCGCCGAGATCGGCAGGCAGGCCGCCATCATCATCGTCGAGCACGACATGCAGTTCATCCGCGCGATCGCCAGAACCGTGACCGTGTTCGCGCAGGGCCGCATTCTGATGGAGGACCATGTCGACGCCGTCATGGCCGATCCCAGGGTGCGCGACATCTATCTGGGCAAGAAGGGATAGCGCATGGCGAACGCTTCCGACGCTCTCTCGGTCAGGGCGCTGGCCGCCGGCTACGGCCGCATTCCCGTCCTGCACGGCATCGACCTTGCGGTCGGCGAGGGCGAGATCGTCGGCATTCTCGGCCATAACGGCATGGGCAAATCGACGCTTTTGAAGGCGGTGATGGGGTTCTTGCCGGCCACCGGCGGTTCGGTCAGCCTGGCCGGGGCGGATATCACGACCCTGTCGCCGCACGAACGCGCCCGGCTCGGCCTGGGCTACGTGCCGCAGGGCCGGGGGATTTTTCCCCAACTCAGCGTGCGCGACAATCTCCGGCTGGCCTGGCGCGACTATGGCGAGGCGGGCGAGCCCGACGCGCTTGCCGGGGTGCTGCGCGACTTTCCGCGCATCGAGCGCCTGCTCGACAGGCCGGGCGGCTCGCTGTCGGGAGGCGAGCAGCAATTGCTGGCGCTGGCCCGCTGCCTGATCGCCGATCCCTGGCTTGTCCTGCTCGACGAGCCGACGGAAGGCATCCAGCCCTCGATCATCGAGGAGATCGAGGAGACGCTGGCCAGGCTGCGCGCCGAACGGGGCCTGACCATCCTCCTGGTCGAGCAGAATTTCGATTTCATCTCCGCCCTGTCCGACCGCGTGCTGGTGCTGGAACGCGGCGCCATCAAGGCCGAGATCGACGCCCAAGCCCTCGCCGATCCGCGCCAGGTGGAAGCGTTTCTGGGTTTTGGCGCCGCGCGCCGCACCCGCCCAGGCAGCGCTCCCCCGGCCGGGGCGGTCGACGCGCCGCGCCCGCCGGCGGCGGCTGCCGCGCGCGTTTTCGACGCGCCGCTGCGCCACGCCGTGCCGGCCTCGGCCCTGCCGCGGGTGCCGGGCGGCACCCGTGCGCCCGCATTGTCCATCCCCAACCCCGTCCCGGCGAGGGACCCGGCGAAAGCACAAGCCATGACCGTGAAACGACCCAGCCTCGACCAGATGCGCGCCATGCGCGACACGCTCGGCTTCTCGATGGCCGACGACGAGCTCGCCCGCTATCTCGCCGTCATGGAGCCCTATCTGCAAGGCTATGACCGGCTGAGCGCCACGCCCGACTTCCTCCCGCAGGTGAACTATCCGCGCGCGCCCGGCCACCGCCCCGACCCGGCCGACAATCCCCTCAACGCCTGGTACTACAAGACCGAGATCCGCGGCGCGCCGACCGGCCCGCTGGCCGGCAAGCGCATCGTGGTCAAGGACACGGTGTGCGTGGCCGGCGTTCCGATGATGAACGGCTCGGCGGTCATGGAGGGCTACGTACCGGAGATCGACGCCACCATCGTCACGCGCATGCTCGACGCCGGCGCGATCATCGTCGGCAAGTCGACCTGCGAAAATCTGTGCCTGTCGGGCGGCAGCCACACCAGCGCCACCGGCCCGGTGCACAATCCCTACAAGCACGGCTACATGGCCGGCGGCTCCTCGAGCGGCTCGGCGGTGCTGGTCGCCACCGGCGAGGTCGACATGGCGATCGCCGGCGATCAGGGCGGCTCGATCCGCATCCCGTCGAGCAATTGCGGCACTTACGGCATGAAGCCGACGCACGGCCTGGTGCCCTATTCGGGCGTGATGGGGGTGGAGCAGACCATCGACCATGTCGGCCCGGTGACCGCCAACGTCGCCGACAACGCGCTGCTGCTGGAGGTGCTGGCCGGCGAGGACGGGCTCGATCCGCGCCAGTACAAACCCACGGTCGAGCGCTACACGGACGCGGTCGGGCGCGGTTGCCGGGGCTTGCGCATCGGTGTCCTGGCGGAAGGGTTCGCGCGGCCCGAAAGCGAGCCCGACGTCGACCTGAAGGTCAGGGCGGCGGCCGACGCCTTCAAGGGGCTGGGCGCCGAGGTCGAGGAGATCTCCGTGCCCGAGCATCTGGCCGCGCCCGACTACTGGACGGCGATCACCGTCGAGGGGCTGCAGGATTTCATGATGCACGGCAACTGCGCCGGCACCAATTATCGCGGCCTGTTCCTGCCGTCCATGGTCGACCATTTCGCCAGTTGGCGGGGCCGCGCCGACGAGCTGTCGGCGAGCCTCAAGATCTGCATGTTCCTCGGCGAATATTTCCAGACGCGCTATCGCGGCCGCTTCTACGGCAAGGCGCAGAACCTGATGCGCCGGCTGGCGATGCGTTACGACGCCGTGTTCGCCAAATACGACCTGGTGCTGATGCCGACCCTGCCGATGAAGGCGCAGCCGATCCCGCCCGCCGACGCGCCGCTGGATCTCTACGTGCAGCGCGCCTTCGAGATGGTCGGCAACACCGCGCCTTTCAACGCCTCCGGCTATCCGGCCATGAACGTGCCGTGCGCGATGAGCGAGGGGCTGCCGGTCGGCATGATGCTGGTCGCCCGCAATTACGGCGAAAGCACGATCTACCGGGCGGCGTCCGCCTTCGAAAGCCTCGGCGACTGGCGTGCCATGTGAAGGGGAGCGTGCGATGACGATCTTGTCGGAATCCCTGGCCGGCAGGCTTTCGCAAAGCCTGTGGGACGCCAACGACGCCACCGAACCGGCGCCGGCGCAGATCGCGCCGCGCGACGGCAAGTCCTACGTTTCGGGCGAACGCACCATGCCGCTGCGCCATGTCACCATTCCGGCGATGTTCGCCGACACGGTGTCGCGGTTCGGACCGCGCGAGGCGGCGGTGTTTCGCCAGTTCGACAAGCGCTACACCTATTACGACCTCGACCGGGCGGTGGACGCGTTCGCCGCCGGCCTGCTCAGCCTCGGGCTGGAGCGCGGCGACCGCATCGGCATCTGGTCGCCCAACCGGCCGGAATGGCTGATCACCCAGTTCGCCACCGCCAGGATCGGGCTGGTGATGGTCAACATCAATCCCGCCTACCGGCTCTCCGAGCTCGAATACGCGCTCAACAAGGTCGGCTGCAAGGCGCTGGTCACCGCCGCCGCGTTCAAATCGTCAGACTATCTCGGCATGATCCGCACGCTGGCCCCGGAAATCGACACATGCGCGCCGGGCCGGCTCGCCGCGGCAAAGCTGCCGGCGCTGAAGATCGTCATTCGCATGGGTGCGGAGAAATCGCCCGGCATGTTCAACTTCGACGCGGTGCCGACCCTCGCCGGGCCGGCGCAGATGATGCGCCTCGACGCGATCAGCCGCGCGCTCGATCCCGACGATCCGATCAACATCCAGTTCACCAGCGGCACCACCGGCGCGCCGAAGGGCGCGACGCTGACGCATTACAACATCGTCAACAACGCCGCCTTCACCGTGCGCGCGATGGGGTTCGGCGAGGCCGACCGGCTGTGCATTCCCGTGCCGCTCTATCATTGTTTCGGCATGGTGCTGGGCACGCTCGGCTGCGTGACGGCGGGCGCGGCGATGGTGTTTGCCGGCGAGGCCTTCGAGGCCGGCGCCACGCTGGACGCGATCGTGGCCGAGCGCTGCACGGCCGTCTACGGCGTGCCGACCATGTTCGTTGCCATGCTCGACCATCCCGAATTCTCCAGTCGCGACTATTCGAGCCTGCGCACCGGCATGATGGCCGGCGCGCCCTGTCCGATCGAAGTCATGCGCCGCGTGGTCAAGGACATGCACATGCCCGAGGTGACGATCGGCTACGGCATGACGGAAACCAGCCCGATCTCCTTCCAGAGCGGCCCCGACGACGCGCTCGACGACCGCGTGTCGACGGTCGGCCGCATCCACCCGCATGTCGAGGTCAAGATCGTCGACGAGGACGGCCGCACGGTGGCCGTCGGCGCGCAGGGCGAATTGTGCACGCGCGGCTATTCGGTGATGCGCGGGTACTGGAACGACGAGGCGCGCACCCGCGAGGCGGTCGATCCGGGCGGCTGGATGCATACCGGCGATCTCGCCGCGCTCGACGAACGCGGCTATTGCCGCATCGTCGGCCGGGTCAAGGACATGGTGATCCGCGGCGGCGAAAACCTCTATCCGCGCGAGATCGAGGAATTCTTGTACCGCCATCCCAAGGTGGCCGAGGTGCAGGTGTTCGGCGTGCCGGACCCGACCTATGGCGAGGAACTGGCCGCCTGGATCGTGATGCAGCCGGGCGAGCAGGCCAGCGAGGGCGAGATCCGCGACCATTGCCGCGGCCAGATCGCCCACTACAAGATCCCCAAATATGTGCGCTTCAAGTCCGAACTGCCGATGACGGTGACCGGCAAACCGCAGAAATTCCTCATGCGCAAGGCGATGGTCGAGGAACTGGGGTTGGAATGATCGATCAATTCATTGATATTTTTTGGAAATCCGGTCGGAGTAGCGGCGATTGGGGAGACATTTCGAACCTACAGGGTTCGCAAGGCAAAGGGCCGTCCGAGCTGATGCGAGGCCCCGACTGGAGCGAAGCCCGAAGGGCGACAGCGCGAGGTCAGATAATGGCGGGGATAGAATGACTTGAACCCGCGGCCTGCGGACTGGGACTCCGCCGCTCTATCCATCCGAGTTACGAGCGTGTGGATCGTCATTGTCCTCCAACTGGAAGGCGGCACGCTCCCAAAGGCTCTTGTCGCCTTCTTGAAGCACATTCAACAGCGCTGTCTTTTCGCGCCTGTAGACCCTCCAGAAATCGGGATCGCGCGCCTTGATCGATGCCGTGTTGTCGATCAGGTCTGCGAGTTTGATCGTCTTGGCTTCTGGTGGAGCCTTGGCGATGTGGTCGCGGTCCATCGCCTTGCGCGTTGCACGATTGCCGTCCTCCGGCTTCGAAACATCGCTCAGCCAACCGACAAGCTCGGCAACCTTCGCGCCAAACTGGGCCTCGATTTCTTCGATTGTGACAAGGGTGTCCTCGACGACATCATGCAACAGGGCGGCTGCGACCATTTCGGGCGTATGCGGCACCGATTTTACGATTTCGGCTACCGCTATCGGATGGACGATGTAAGGCTCCCCGGTATATTTTCGTTGCTGTCCAACCGCCGCATGGGCCGTGGTCGCAAACACAAGCGCTTTCTCATACATGGTCCATGTCTTTCACCGGCTAAAACGCTGCAATCGCCCTGCATTTGGGACATTGCACGATCTTCCCCGTCTTGCACCGGCCGGTCGAGCTCCAAGAGGCGCCTTCGACAGGGGCGAGGGGGGCTGCGGTTGATCCTGATCGGTCACCGACGTTGGGTTTTTCACCGCTGGCGTCCCACCAATCCCAATCCTGGCGAGAAATCATATCGATCAGTGTTTTTCCCGTGTTGCCAAACACAGCAGCGGCGCGGTGCTTGGCATCATCTACGGCGGCGACAAGAGTGCCCCGGCCGTCTCCTTTGACGAAATAATGCGCATCGTCTGTCTCCATCTGTGGAGGGCAGAACGCTGCTGGGAGGATGGGATTCAGGGGGGCTGTGCGCGTTTTTTGTGCGCCGTCTGGTCGGAGTGGCAGGATTTGAACCTGCGACCCCCTCGTCCCGAACGAGGTGCGCTACCAGGCTGCGCTACACTCCGCAAAACCAGACCGGCGGTCTATAGCGTTCGTGCCGCGATCCTGCAAGCATGAAACGGCAGCGAATTCGCGCTTGGTGGATGGCGGGCAGAGCGGGTTGAAAACCGTGCCCTGTCGCCACCGGTCCGGCCCCGGCGACGATTTAAGCCGACGGTAAGCGATCGCTGCTAGGTTGGCGCCATCACCAGTGACCGGAGCCACGCCATCGCCATGCAAAAACCGCTCGCCGACGCGACACCGAACAGCTTTGCCTTCGAAACCAGAGCTTTGGTCAAGCCGACCGGGTTTCGCGAATATGACGCGCGCTGGTGGTTCGGCCATCCCGGGTCCGACAAGGCGCCGGAGATCAATCTGATCGGCGTTCAGGCGCTCGGCATCGGGTTGGGGACGCTGATCAGGCGGCTCGGCGCCGGACCCGATATCGTCGTCGGCCACGATTTCCGCTCCTATTCGATGGCGATCAAGCTGGCGCTGGTGTCGGGGCTGCAGGCCGCCGGCGCGCGGGTCAAGGATATCGGCCTGGCGCTGTCGCCGATGGCCTATTACGCCCAGTTCGCGCTCGACGCCCCCTCGGTCGCCATGGTGACGGCCTCGCACAACGAAAACGGCTGGACAGGCGTCAAGATGGGCGCGGCCCGGCCCTTGACCTTCGGTCCCGACGAGATGGACGCGCTGAAAAAGATCGTGCTCGACGCCGATTTCGACCTGTCCGGCGGCGGCGCTTACGAATTCGTGCCGGATTTTCGCCAGCGTTATGTCGACGATCTGGTTTCGGGCGTGAAAATCGCTCGTAAACTGAAAGTGGTGGCGGCCTGCGGCAACGGCACCGCCGGCGCCTTTGCGCCGGAAGTCCTGAGGCGCATCGGCTGCGAGGTGATCGAACTCGACTGCGACCTGGACCACAGCTTTCCGCGCTACAACCCCAATCCCGAAGACATGAAAATGCTGCATGCGATTCGCGACGAGGTGCTGCGCACCGGCGCGGATGTCGGGTTCGGCTTCGACGGCGACGGCGACCGCTGCGGCGTGGTCGACGACGAGGGCGGCGAGATCTTCGCCGACAAGGTCGGCGTGATGCTTGCCCGCGACATTTCCGGCGAACATGCCGGCTCGCGCTTCGTCGTCGACGTGAAGTCGACGGGCCTGTTCCTGACGGATCCGGTGTTAAAGGCCAACGGCGCGCGGACCGATTACTGGAAGACCGGCCATTCCCACATCAAGCGCCGGGTCAAGGAACTGGACGCGATCGCGGGCTTCGAGAAATCCGGCCATTTCTTCTTCAACCCGCCGATCGGGCGCGGTTACGACGACGGGCTGGTGACGGCGATCGCGGTCTGCCACATGCTCGACCGCAACCCGCAAAAGTCGATGGCCGAGCTTTACCGCGACCTGCCGCACACGTTCGGCTCGCCGACCATGTCGCCGCACTGCGCCGACGAGGAAAAATACGCCGTGGTGGACAAGGTGGTTGCCCAGCTCGAGGGGCTGCGCGACAGCGGCGCGCATTTCGCCGGCCAGCCGATCGCCGACATGGTGACGGTCAACGGCGTGCGGATCACCAACCGGGACGGCACCTGGGGGCTGATCCGCGCCTCGTCGAACAAGCCGGAACTCGTGGTGGTGGTCGAAAGCCCCGTGTCGGAGGAGCGCAAGCGGGACATGTTCGCCGCGCTCGACGCCGTGCTGCGCGCCCACCCGCAGGTGGGCGCCTACAACCAGACCCTGTGACGACGCGAGCGGGCCGGAGACGCCATGACTGAAAAGATCGTCAGCTTCGTCATGAGCGGCGGCGTCGGCTCCCGGCTGTGGCCGCTGTCGCGCGAGGACAACCCCAAGCAGTTCCACGACCTGTCCGGCGCCGGTTCGATGCTGGCCCAGACCCTGCGCCGGCTGAAGGCGGGGGGCGATGGCGGCTGGCCGGTCTATCTGATCGGCTCCGAGCGCCACGCCGAGCGCCTGCGCGCCGATCTCGCCGGACTGGACCTTTCGGGCGGCCGGCCGATCTTCGAGCCGATCGGACGCAACACCGCCGCCGCCGTCGCCGTGGCCGCGCTGCAGACCCTGGCCGATCATGGCGACGCGCTGGTTCTGGTCGTGCCCTCGGACCACGCCATCACCACGGACACCCAGTTCTGGGCCTCGATCGCGGCCGGGGCAAAGCCAGCGCGCGACGGGCGCCTGGTGGTGTTCGGCATCAAGCCGAGCCAACCCGAGACCGGTTACGGTTATATCGAGGCTGCCGGCGATGGCGGCGAGGCGGTGCGCGACGTGCTGCGTTTCGTGGAAAAACCCGACCTTGCAACGGCCGAGACCTATCTGGCGGCTGGCAATTTCTACTGGAACACCGGCATCTTCCTGTTTCGGGCAAGCGCCATGCGCGACGCCTTCCTGGAGTTCGCGCCCGATATCTGGGCGGGCGCGGAGCGCGCACTCGCCGCGGCATCCAGCGATCTGTCGGGGCTTTATCTGCCGCTCGACCTCTACGAGCACATTCCGGCGATCTCGGTCGACTACGCGATCATGGAGCGCGCGGCGCGCATCGCCATGGTACCGGCCGGCTTCCGCTGGAACGATCTCGGCTCGTGGCAATCGCTGCTCGACGTCGGCGCCTCCGACGAGAACGGCAACGTGGTGATCGGCGACGTCGTCGCCTTCGACACCGCCCATTCCTATCTGCGCAGCGAGGGCCGGCTGTTGTCGGTGATCGGCATGCGCGACGTCGCCATCGTGGCGACCCAGGACGCAACCTTCGTCGCGCCGGTGGCCCAGAGCCAGAACGTCAAGAAGATCGTCGAGCGGCTGGAACAGAGCGGTCGGCTGGAGACGCGGTTCACCCCCAGCCACGACCGGGTTCTGGTCGTCGGCGCGCATCGCCGGCGGGTATGTCACTGGCTGTTCGAGGAAACCCTGCCTCTATGGGCGACGGCCGGCGTCGACGCGGTCGGCGGCGGCTTCCACGAGGCGCTCGACTTCGCCGGCCGGCCGCTCGGCAAGCCCAAGCGCATGCGCACCATGGCGCGCCAGATCTATGCCTTCGCCGTCGCCAAGGCGCGCGGCTGGGACGGGCCGGCCGACCGGATCATCGCCCACGGCATCGATTTCATCGCCGCCAGGGGCCGCAGCGAAAACGGCGGCTGGGTGCGCGCGATCGGCGTCGACGGCGCGGTGGTCGACCCGGTCGAGGACGCCTACGACCATGCCTGCGTGCTGCTTGCGCTGGCGCATGCCCATCTGTCGGGCAACGAGGCCGCGCGCGCGCTCGGCGCGGAGACATTCGCCTTCATCGACGCCCATCTCGAGGACGAGCGGCTGACCGGGTTTCTGGAGTTTCCCGGCGGCAACGGCCTGCGCCGGTCGAACCCGCATATGCACCTTCTGGAGGCGTTCCTGGCCTGGTACGACGTGACCGGCGAGCGCGTCCACCTGCGCCGCGCCTCGCGCATCATCGATCTGTTCCGCAGCCGGTTCTTCGATCCCGACAGCTGGACGGTCGGCGAGTTTTTCGACGACGATTTCACTCCGGCCGCGGGCGAAAAGGGCCAGTGGACGGAGCCGGGCCACCATTTCGAATGGGCCTCGCTGCTGGTCGATTTCGCCGACAAGACCGGGCAGGGCGATCTGGTCGGCATCGCCCGCAAGCTCTACGCCTCGGCGGTCGCCAACGGGCTGAACCGGGCGACCGGGCTTGCCTATGCCGCGGTGTCGCGCTCGGGCATGCCGCTCGACCAGCTGTCGCGCTCATGGCCGCAGGCCGAGGCGATCAAGGCGGCGATGGCGCTCGACGGGGCCGGCGGTCCGGACCTGAAGCCGGAAATCGAGGCGCGTGTCGGGCGGCTGTTCCGCTGGCATATCGATCCCGCGCCGACCGGCCTGTGGATCGACCGGGTCGACGAAAAGGGGCGCTCGGTGGCGCGCGAGGTGCCCGCCAGCATCTTTTACCATCTGGTGTTCGCGCTGACGCGCTATCTGGACAAGACGGACGGGGCCGACGAGGCGGCCGGGTAGGCCGCGCGCCGGTTCCGCCCTTCGGGCAAGGCGTGACGCCGCGACCTCAATACGGACTGTCGACGTCGCCGGTCTCCACATAGACCGTCTTGATCTGCGAGTAGTGGCCGAGCGCGGCGAGCGAGTTCTCCCGTCCCATGCCCGACTGCTTGACGCCGCCGAACGGGATCTCGGCCGGCGACAGATTGTAGTGGTTGATCCAGCACGTGCCGGCTTGCAGGTCGGCGATGACGCGGTGGGCGCGGGCCAGGTCGCGGGTGAACACGCCGGCCGACAGGCCGAACTCGGTGTCGTTGGCGCGCGCGATCGCCTCGGCTTCCTCGCTGAACGACAACACGCTCATCACCGGCCCGAAAATCTCCTCGCGGGCGATCCGCATGTCGTCCCTGACCTCGGTGAAGACGGTCGGCTCGACGAAGAAGCCGCCTTCGAAACCCTGGAGTTTCGGCACGCCGCCGCCATGAGCGAGCGTCGCGCCCTCGGCCTTGCCGATCTCGATATAACCGCACACCTTGTCGTGCTGGGCCTTGTTGATCAATGGTCCCATCTGCGTTTCGGGATCGAGCGGGTCGCCGATGCGGATCTTCTTGGTGCGCTCGATCAGCCGCGCAAGGAAGCGCTCGCGAATGCCGTCCTGGACGAAGACGCGCGTGCCGTTGGAGCAGACCTGGCCGGTGGAGTAGAAATTGGCGAGCATGGCGCCGCCGACGGCGTTTTCGAGATCGGCGTCGTCGAACACGATCAGCGGCGACTTGCCGCCGAGCTCCATCGTGGCGTGCTTCATCTGCGAACCGGCGAGCGAAAGCACCTTGCGGCCGGTCGGCACCGAGCCGGTGAGGGACACCTTGGCCACCACCGGATGGCCGGCGAGCGCGGCGCCGACATCGCCAAAACCCTGGACGACGTTGAACAACCCGTCGGGAAGCCCGGCCTCGGTGAAGATCTCGGCCAGGACCAGCGCCGAGAGCGGGGTGTTTTCGGACGGCTTGAACACCATCGCGTTGCCCATGGCGAGCGCCGGGCCGGCCTTCCAGCCCGCGCCCTGGATCGGATAGTTCCAAGCGCCGATGCCCACGCACACGCCGAGCGGCTCGCGCCGCGTATAGGCGAAGGGACCGCCGAGATCGACATAATCGCCATTATAGGCGGCGACCGCGCCGCCGAAGAATTCCAGCGCGTCGGCGGCCGAGGCGGGATCGGCGACCAGCGTTTCCTGGATCGCCTTGCCGGTGTCGAACGTCTCCAGCCGGGCGATTTCGTCATTGCGTTCGCGCAGCAGGTCGGCCGCGCGGCGCAAAACCCGCCCGCGTTCGGTCGGGCTCATGCGCGCCCAGGCCCCCTGCGCGGCACGGGCGGCCTCGATGGCAAGCTCGACGATATTGTCGGTGGCCGCGTGCAGGCGGGCGATCACCTCGCCGGTGGCCGGGTAGATGACGTCCAGCGTCTGTCCGCCCTGGTCCTCGACATAGCTGCCGTTGATGTAGTGCGACGCCTTGGGTTGAGCTTTCATGGTCTGATCCTTTTGGCGGGGCCTGCGTTGGCCTTCCCTTATCGTTTCCGGGCGTCCGGCGCGAGGGGGCGCGGCGAACAGACGCCCTGGGCGCTCGGCCTGATCGGAACGGAACGGCGCGGCGGGCTCTGTCGGATCGCCGACCGATCACCTGTCGGAGTCGCGCCAGCGCGGATTGATCCACGGTTCCTGGTTCGAGGGGGGCAGAGGCGCGCGCCCCAGAATGTGGTCGGCCGCCTTTTCGCCGGTCATGATCGACGGACCGTTGAGATTGCCGTTGGTGATGCGCGGGAAGATCGAGGAATCGGCGACGCGCAGCCCCGCAACGCCGATCACCCGGCAGTCGGGATCGACCACGCTCATCGGATCGTCGGCATGCCCCATGCGGCAGGTGCCGCAGGGGTGATACGCACTCTCGACATGCTCGCGGATGAAGTCGTCGAGTTCGGCGTCGCTTTCGACGTGGCTGCCCGGCGCGATCTCGTCGCCGCGAAACTCGTCGAAGGCGGACTGCGAAAAAATCTCGCGGGTCAGCCGGATGCAGTGGCGGAAATCGACCCAGTCCTGATCATGCGCCATATAGTTGAAACGGATGACGGGCTTTGCGCGCGGGTCGGCCGAGCGCAGGGTGACGGTGCCGCGCGAGGCCGAGCGCATCGGTCCGACATGAGCCTGAAAACCGTGCGCGGGCACCGCCGCCTTGCCGTCGTAGCGGATCGCCGCCGGCAGGAAATGATACTGGATATCGGGATAGTCGACGCCGGCGCGCGAGCGCACGAAGGCGGCCGCCTCGAAATGGTTGGTCGCCCCGAGGCCCGATTTGAACATCAGCCAGCGCGCGCCGATCAGCGCCTTGGAAAGCGGATTGAGCACCGAATAGAGCGTGACCGGCTTCAGAGATTTCTGCTGGATGTAGAGTTCGAGATGGTCCTGCAGATTGGCGCCGACGCCGGGCCGGTCGGCGACGACATCAATGCCGTGCTCGGCCAGCTGCGCGGCCGGCCCGATGCCCGACAGCAACAGGAGTTTGGGCGAGTTGATCGACGAGGCGCAGAGCACGACTTCGCGCTTCGCCTTAATTTGTTGAATCGCTCCGCGAAGCTCGACCTCGACGCCGGTGGCGCGTTGATTCTCGATGATCACTTTGCGCGCGAAGCCGTTGACGAGACTCACGTTCTTGCGCTTCAGCGCCGGCCGCAAATAGGCATTGGCCGTCGACCAGCGCCGGCCGCGATGAATGGTCTGCTCCATCGCGCCGAAGCCTTCCTGCTTGGCGCCGTTATAGTCCTGGGTGAGTTCGAAACCGGCCTGGTTGCCGGCCTCGATGAAGGCCGCGTAGAGCGGGTTCCTGCGCGCGCCGCGGCGCACATGCAAGGGGCCGTCCGTGCCGCGCCAGCCCGCTTCGCCGCCATGCGAATTTTCCATGCGCTTGAAGTAGGGCAGCACGTCGGCGAAGCTCCAGCCGGTCGCGCCGGTCTCGGCCCAATGGTCGAAGTCGCGGGCATGGCCGCGCACATAGACCATGCCGTTGATCGACGACGAGCCGCCGAGCACCTTGCCGCGCGGCGTGGCCAGAACGCGTCCGCCCAGATGCGGCTCCGGCTCGCTGGCGTAGCCCCAGTCGTAAAGGCTCATGTTCATCGGGAAGGACAGGGCCGACGGCATCTGGATGAGCGGGCCGATATCGGTGCCGCCATATTCGATGACGATCACGGAGTGACGCCCGTCCTCCGACAACCTGTAGGCGAGTGCCGCGCCGGCCGAACCGGACCCGACGATCACGTAATCGGCTTCAAGCATTGGCGCTGATACTCCCGCTGCAAGGTTGGGGCGAGAGGCGATGCCGGCTTTCACGCATCGCCGACATGCCGGGTGAAATCGGCGAGCGCGACATTGCCGCCGGTGGCGATGACGAGCACCGTCTTGCCGGATAGGTCGAGCCCGGCCTCCAGGAGCGCGGCGATGGCCGCAGCCCCCGAGGGTTCCAGAACCAGCTTCAGCCGTTCGAAGGCGATGCGCATGGCGCGCCGCACGGCCGCGTCGGCGACGGCCAATCCGGTGACGCCGGCCGCCGCCGCCGCGGCGAAGGGGGCCGCGCCCGGCGCGCGCGCCATCAACCCGTCGCAGATCGTCGCCGCACCGGCCGGACGCGGCTCGATCGCGCCCTCGGCGAGCGAGCGTCCCATGCCGTCGAAGCCCTGCGGCTCGACGGCGAAGAGTTTCGTGTCGGGCGCAAGGTGGTGAAAGGCGAGCGCCACCCCGCCGATCAGTCCGCCGCCGCCGACCGGGCACAGCACCAAGTCTGCGCGGGCGTTCCTGTCGGCAAGCTGTTCGAGCGCCTCCAGCCCGGCGCCCGCCTGTCCGGCGACGATTTCGGGGTCGTCGAAAGGATGAAGCAGCACCAGATTTTCTTCCGCGGCGATGGCGGCGGCCCGTTCGGCGGCGACCTCCTCGCGCGGACGCGCGCCATGCTCGCTCAGGATCACGCGCGCGCCATAACCCGCCGTCGCCTCGCGTTTGGCGGCCGGCGCGTCGACCGGCATGACGATGGTCACGGGAATGCCGAGCGCCTGGCCGGCCGCCGAAAGGCCCTGTGCGAAATTGCCGGAGGAATAGGCGACCACGCCGCGCCGCGCCTCGTCGGGGGCGAGCCGTGTCAGCCGCCAATAGGCGCCGCGCACCTTGAAGGAGCCCGCCCATTGCAGCGATTCCGGCTTGACGAAGACGCGCGCGGCGCCGCTTTCCTTGGCCAGAAAGGCCGATTCCAGCAACGGTGTCACCTGTGTCGCCTGCCGGGTGAGCGCGTAGGCGCGGCGAAGGTGATCGAGGTCGGGGATTTGCGGGGCCGTCATCATTCGCCTCTCGGAAAGCGTTTTTGGTCTTCCAGCACGTTCAGGTCCATGTGGTTGCGCATGTAGCGCTCCGAGGCCTGGCGCAGCGGCTGGAAGTCCCAAGGGTAATAGGCGCCGTTGCGCAGCGCCGGATAGACCACCCAGCGCCGGGCCTGGCTTTCGCGCACCGCCGCGTCGAAGCCCGCCATGTCCCAGCGCGCTCGCACCATGCCCATGAAGCGCCCGACCGTCTCAGCATGATCGGGACGTTCGGCGAGATTGACGGTTTCGAGCGGGTCGGCGTCGAGATCGAAGAGCTGCGGCGGATCGAGTTCGCAATGGACGAATTTGAAGCGGCCCTGGCGGATCGCAACCAGCGGCGCATAGGAGCCCTCGGCCGCATATTCCATCAGCACCGGCGCGCTCCGCGTTCCGCCGGCAAGAAGCGGCGCCAGCGACTGGCCGTCGGT
This sequence comes from Nitratireductor alexandrii, assembly GCF_004000215.1. GTDB lineage: Bacteria > Pseudomonadota > Alphaproteobacteria > Rhizobiales > Rhizobiaceae > Mangrovimarina > Mangrovimarina alexandrii. The sequence goes on from NZ_RBVY01000001.1 coordinate 736,810, forward strand.
CCATTTCGCGATGGCGTCCATGTCGGCGCCGGCGAGGGCGCACAGGCTGGGCAGGATGTCGAGATTGGAGACCGGGACATGGAAGAGGGCCGCCTCGATGCCGGGACCGGCCATCATCAAGGGCACGCGCGCCGACCCCTCGAAGAACGACATCTTGAACCACAGGCCGCGCTCGCCGAGCATGTCGCCGTGGTCGGAGCAGAACACGATCACGGTGTCGTCGAGCATGCGCGTGCGCGCAAGCGTGTCGATCAGTTCGCCGACCTTGTCGTCGAGATAGGAAATATTGGCGAAATAGCCGCGCCGCGCGCGGCGTACATGGTCGGGCCGGATGTCGAAGGCTGCGTAGTCGCTGGCGTGGTAGAGCCGCCTCGAATGCGGGTCCTGATCTTCTTCGGCGATGCGGGCGACCGTCGGCTCCAGCGCCGGGCAGTCCTCGTAAAGATCCCAGTAGCGCCGGCGTGCGACATAGGGATCGTGCGGATGGGTGAAGGAGACGGTCAGGCACCAGGGGCGCCGATCTTCGTCCTGGGAGGCGCGGGCATGGTCGTAAAGACGCTGCACGGCGTGGAAGCAGACCTCGTCGTCATACTCCATCTGGTTGGAGATCTCGGCCACGCCCGCACCGGTGACCGAGCCCAGATTGTGATACCACCAGTCGATGCGCTCGCCGGGTTTGCGATAGTCCGGCGTCCAGCCGAAATCGGCCGGATAGATGTCGGTCGTCAGCCGTTCCTCGAAGCCGTGAAGCTGGTCCGGGCCGACGAAATGCATCTTGCCCGACAGGCAGGTGTGATAGCCGGCGGCGCGCAGATGGTGGGCGTAGGTGGGGATCGAGGAAGCGAATTCGGCGGCGTTGTCGTAGACCCCGGTGCGCGAGGGCAATTGCCCGCTCATGAAGGCGGCCCGGCCGGGGGCGCACAGCGGCGAGGCGGTGTAGCTATTGCGAAAGCGGGCCGAGCGCGCGGCCAGCGCCTTGAGATGCGGGGCGTGCAGGAAGTCGGCCGGACCGTCGGGAAACAGCGTCCCGTTGAGCTGGTCGACCATGATGATCAAGATGTTGGGGCGCGCCGTCATGACGTCCTCGCTTCCGTCGCAAGCATGGTTTCGACATAGTCCTCCACCAGCGCGACCGCGCTCCTGGGGTCGGGCGGCCCGTCCTTCAGCGCACGGCGGATGTAAAGCCCGTCGATCAGCGCGGCGATGCCTTCGGCGACCCGCTCCGCGCGCAGGGCGGGCATCAAAGGCCGCAAGCCGCTCATCAGATTGGAATGAAGCCGGCGGGCATAGACCCTCAACAGCCGCCGCATGGCGGGCGAGCGCTGCGCCTCGACGTAGAACGCCAGCCAGGCGGCAACGGTCTCGGGCCGGAACTGGGTCGGCGAAAAACTGACCGCCACCATTGCAGAAACCCGCGCCCGCGGCTGGGGCGCGGCCCGCAGCGCGGCGCACCCGTCGCGGCCGAGCTCCGACAGGAGGTGGCGCATGGTGGCTTCGAGGAGATCGTCCTTGGCACCGAAATAATGATGGGCGAGCGCGGAGGAGACGCCGGCGATGCCGGCGATTTCCGACATGGTCACGTCGAGCGAGCCGCGCGCGCCGATCGCCGCGATCGCGGCCTCGATCAGCGCCTTGCGCCGCAGCGGCTCCATTCCGACCTTTGGCATGATCGCCTCCCTTGAGAGCTGTATATTTTTAATTGACTGGTCAATCAATAAAAATTCGCGCGGCTGTGCGGAGCGGACTTTACTGCGCTGCAAAATACGTTCAGACTTGAACAATCAATTGCCGCGCACGGCATTTGCGCTACAGTGCGCGATCATCGGATTGGAGGCTGGCATGACCGCATCGATCGTCGGATGGGCGCATTCGCCCTTTGGCAAGCTGGAAGACGAAACGCTGGAGGGTCTGATCACCAAGGTGGCGGTCGAGGCGATCGAACATGCCGGCATCGGGCCCGAGGATGTCGACGAGATCGTGCTCGGCCATTTCAACGCCGGTTTCTCGCCGCAGGATTTTACCGCCAGCCTTGTGCTGCAGGCCGACGATCGGCTGCGCTTCAAGCCGGCGACCCGGGTCGAGAACGCCTGCGCGACCGGCTCGGCCGCCGTGCGCCAGGGCCTGCGCGCGATCGAGGCCAAGGCGGCGCGCATCGTTTTGGTGGTCGGTGCCGAGCAGATGACCAAGACGCCCGGCCCGGAGATCGGCAAGAACCTCTTGAAGGCCTCCTACCTGCCCGAGGACGGCGACACGCCGGCCGGTTTCGCCGGTGTGTTCGGCAAGATCGCCAGTGCCTATTTCCAGCGCTACGGCGACCAGTCCGACGCGCTCGCCACGATTGCGGCCAAGAACCACAAGAACGGCGTCGACAATCCCTATGCGCAGATGCGCAAGGATTTCGGCTACGAATTCTGCCGCACCGAGAGCGAAAAGAACCCGTATGTCGCCGGGCCGCTGAAGCGGACCGACTGCTCGCTGGTGTCGGACGGGGCGGCCGCGATCGTACTCGCCGAAACCCAGACCGCGCTGTCGATGCGCCGGGCGGTCGCCTTTCGCGCCAACGAGCACGTGCAGGATTTCCTGCCGATGTCGAAGCGCGACATCCTCGCCTTCGAGGGCTGCCAGGAAGGCTGGAGCCGGGCGCTGTCCAGGGCCAGGCTGACGCTCGACGACCTGTCCTTCGTGGAAACGCATGACTGCTTCACCATCGCCGAGCTGATCGAATACGAGGCGATGGGGCTCGCCAAGCCGGGCGAGGGCGCGCGGATCGCGCTCGACGGCGTGACCGCCAAGGACGGCCGGCTGCCGGTCAACCCGTCCGGCGGGTTGAAGGCCAAGGGGCATCCGATCGGCGCGACCGGCGTGTCGATGCACGCGCTGACCGCCATGCAGCTTACCGGCGAGGCCGGCGGCATCCAGGTTCCAGACGCCCGCATCGGCGGCATCTTCAACATGGGCGGCGCGGCGGTTGCCAATTACGTGTCGATCCTCGAACGGATCAAATGAGGCACGCGGCGGTCGTCACCGGCGGCGCCTCCGGCATCGGCCTGGCGGTCGCCGGGCGGCTGCTGGAGGACGGCTGGCCGGTCGCGGTCGTCGACGCCAGCCGCGACGCGCTCGCCGATGCCGAGGACGCGCTCGCCGACGAGGGCGCGCTGTTCCTGGAAGCCGACATCACCGACGAGGACGAGGTCGCCGGCGCTTTCGGTGCCGTCGTCGAGCGCCTCGGCCCGATCGGCGGTCTGGTCAATTCGGCCGGCATCGCCCGCGACGTCCCGGCGCTGGAAACGAGCGCGGAACTGATGCGCCATGTGCTCGACGTCAATCTCGTCGGCTCCTTCATCTGCTGCAAGGCTGCGGTCGAGCGTCGTTCCGAGACGCTGGCGATCGTCAATATCGCCTCGGTGTCGGGCCTGCGCGCCAATGCGGGCCGGGTGGCCTACGGCGCGTCGAAGGCCGGGGTGAGGATGATGACGGAAGTCATGGCGGTCGAACTCGGCGGCCGGGGCATCCGCGTCAATTGCGTGGCGCCGGGCCCGATCGACACGCCGATGGTCGCGCGGCTGCACGAGGACCGCCAGCGCGCCGGCTGGCTGGCGCATGTGCCGGAAGGCCGCTATGGCGAGGCCGACGAGGTGGCCGCCGCGATCGCCTTCCTGCTTTCGCCTGAGGCAAGCTACATCACCGGCCAGACGCTCGCCGTGGATGGCGGTTTTCTCGCCGCTGGCCTGTTGCCATTCCAGGGCTGATTTCCGTCAATCGGGACCTGTTTCAGCAACGGAGATCATCGACATGAAAAGACTCGCCACGGCCTTTGTGATCGGCTTCGCCGCGATCGGAACCACGCATGCCGCCGAGGACGACGCGGTCGCGCTCGCCCAGGCGTTCTGCAGCCTGGCCGAGCTCGACCAGGGCATGGGACGCATGTATCTGCTGTCGCCCGGCCTGACCGAAAAGGTGACCGCCGCGCTGGCGGCCGGCGGGCAGGCCGAGACGGCGTTTGGCACGGGCGTGCCCTGGGCGAGCGGCGACGGGGCCGCGGGCGCCTGCAGCGCCGGGGCGGTCAGCGCCGAGGACGGTGTGACGCTTGTCGACGTCATCTATGGCGAGGGCGATCAGGGCTGGACCGATCAGCTCGTTCTGGCTGCGGGCGAGGGCGGCGCGCTCGTCGTCGACGACATTCGCTACGGCAAGCCGAAAGACGCTGCCACGCTCGGCGAGGCGGCGTCGGCTCTCCTGACCGATTAGGGCACAATCCCGGCAACGAGCCTCTTTGTTCGGGAAAGATCATGCTTTAACAGGATGACGGCGCGTGGCGACGGCTCGATGGGACGTCGCCGCGGTCGCGACACATGTCTCGGCGCCGCTTGAGGGGAAGGCGGCGCCGGACGGCGAGGCGAGGGAACGGCCATATGCTGCTTGCGATCGAGCAGGGCAACACCAACAGCCTGTTTGCCGTGCACGACGGCGAAAGCTGGATCGCCCAATGGCGTTCCGCCACCGAACCCAACCGGACCGCGGACGAATATGCGGTCTGGCTGCACCAATTGCTGTCGATGACCGGGCTCGACCTGGGCGTGCTCGACGCCTGCATCATCTCCAGCGTGGTGCCGCAATCGATCTTCAACCTGCGCAATCTGTCGCGCCGCTATCTGGGCGCCGAGCCGCTGGTGATCGGCGAGAACGCCGAGTTGGGCATTCCGATCCGCGTCGCCAAGCCGGCCGAGGTCGGCGCCGACCGGGTGGTCAACGCGCTCGGTGCGCATATCGCCTATCCCGGGCCGCTGATCGTGGTCGACAGCGGCACGGCGACGACGATCGACGTTGTCGCCGCCGATGGCGGCTTCGAGGGCGGCGCGATCGCGCCCGGCATTCATCTGTCGGTCGAGGCGCTGCACTCGGCCGCCGCCAAATTGCCGCGGGTCGCGCTGAAGAAACCGCAGCGCGTGATCGGCAACGATACGGTCAGCGCCATGCAGTCGGGCGTGTTCTGGGGTTATATCGGCCTGATCGAGGGCATGATCGCGCGCATCCAGGCCGAGCGCGGCGAGCAGATGACGGTGGTGGCCACAGGCGGCATCGCGGCGCTGTTTTACGACGCCACCGCCGCCATTCACCATTTCGATCCCGACGTCACCATTCGCGGGCTTCTTGAAATCTATCGGCGCAACAATTCCAGCCGCCCATAGGCCGGGATCTTCAGGGCCGGCCGCACGATATAGACGCCCGCGACCAGGCCGAAGAGATGGATCTCGAAACCGTGGCGCCGCCCGACCGCCAGCCCGGCGAACCCGCCGAGCGTGACATGCAGGTCGCGGCGGTCCGGCGACAGGCTGACCGAGGCGAGGCCCGGCGCGTAGTCGCGCCCGACCGCGTTGGCGGGCAGCGCGACGTCGAGCTGCGGCACCCGGCGCAGCACATGGGCCACGAAGCTGTTGGAGTTCGGTCCCGGCCAGATCCGGTAGTCGCCGCGGCCGGCGAAGGGATAGGTCGCGATCGCCGCCTCCACGACCGGCAGCAGGGACGCCGCCGCCTCGCCGGTGATCGCCTGCACGATCCGCGGCGGGTTCGAATACCAGTAACCGTCGGCCACGAAACCGTTATGGCGCACGGGCAGGCCCCAGCCGACCTTGTCGTAGCGGTCGTAATCCTGCCGGTCCGGTCGTTTCAGCACGATCCAGCTATGGGCCGAAAACGCCCCCTTGAAGCCGCCGGTGCGCGCGGCGAGCACGTAGATCGCGGCGTCGACGTTTTTCGGGGCCGGCAGGAGGCCGCTGCTGCTCCAGTCCGCCGAACGCCAGGATGCCGGCCGGTCGACGAGCGACCACCACAACGCCGTGCCGACCGCCGGCAGGGCGAACAGCACCACAACACCCAAAACAACCGGCCTGAAGATTGCGCGCATGGATTTCCTTTGCCTCGGCGGGTGTGAGAGCATAGGTCGATAGGGACAGGCAGGGCAGTGAATTTCCGGTGAGGCGATGAAAAATCCCGTTCTGGTCGAGGTGATGCGCGGGGCGCTGGTGGAAAGCCGCCACCGCGGCGCGGTCGTGGCGCTCGACGCCGACGGGCGCACGGTGTTCGAGATCGGCGATATCGACCGGCCGGTTTTTCCGCGCTCGGCGGTCAAGGCGATCCAGGCCCTGCCGCTGGTCGAAAGCGGCGCCGCCGAGGCCTGCGGTTTCGACGACCGCGACCTCGCGCTGGCCTGCGCCTCCCATTCCGGCGAGGCCGCCCACGCCGAACGCGCGGCGGCGATGCTGGCCAGGGCCGGGCTCGATGAGAATGCGCTCGAATGCGGCAGCCATTGGCCGCTCGGCGAACAGGCCACGCTCGACCTTGCCCGCGCCGGCCAGACGCCGAGCGCGCTGCACAACAACTGCTCCGGCAAACATGCCGGCTTCCTGTGCGTTTGCTGTCACGGCGGCGTCGCGCATCGCGGCTATTCGGGCTTCGACCATCCCATGCAGCGGGAGTTGCGTGCGGTGATGGAGCAGGTCACCGGCGCCGTGCACGACCGCGACAATGCCGCCGTCGACGGCTGCTCGATACCCACCCACGCCGTGCCGCTGCGCGCGCTGGCGTTTGGCTTTGCGCGCATGGCGACCGGCGCGGGGCTGGCGCCGCGGCGTGCTGCGGCCGCAACGCGGCTGCTCGGCGCCTGCATGGCCGAACCGTTTTTCATGTCGGGCAGCGCGCGGATGGACGAAAGGCTGATGGCGGCCGCCGGCGGCCGGATCTTTTGCAAGACCGGCGCCGAAGGAGTCTATTGCGCCGCCATTCCCGAACTTGGCCTGGGCGTCGCACTGAAATGCGACGACGGCGCGACCCGCGCCTCCGAAACCATGCTGGCCGCGATGCTGGCGAAACTGCTTGCCGCCGGCGACCCGCTGGCGGCCACCTTGCGCGACATGGCCCGACCGCCGGTCGTCAGCCGGCGCGGCATCAAGGTCGGCGAAATCCGGGCGACGGACGTGCTTGCCTGAGGCCGCAGCGACAGCGCAAGGCCCGGCGTCAACTCGCGTGATTGCGCTCGACGGTGAGGTGGGCAAAGCCGGCATTGCCGACCCGTGCCAAATCCTTAGTCACGGCCTCGGCCCAGCGATGGCCGCGGATGGCGCCGTTGCGCGCGCCGGAGATGATATTGTCGGAGATCACCGCCGCGCCGGCGCCCTCGACCACGGAGACGGCAATGCCGGTGCCGGCGTCGCGGATGACGTTGCCGCTGGCCGTGACGTTGCGCAGATACGGCCCCCAGCCGAGATGGAGGCCGAACAGCGGCGCGTTTTCGACCACGTTGCCGGTGACGGCCGTGTCGGCCTCGGCGGTGATGCCGACGCCGAACCCGGGTGAGTCGGCCGGATAGGGGCCGGTCTGCGACAGGTTGCGCACCAGATTGGCCGCGCAGACGGCCAGACGGCCGCCCTCGTTGAAATTGACGATCGAGATGCCGTTGGCCGCGCCGTCGACGATATTCGACGAAATCGCCGCGCCCTCGAAGGCGAATTCGGAATAGATCGCGGTTTCGCCGGAACGCTGGCAGCTATTGCCGGTGATCTGGATGTTGTTGCCGCCATTGGCCCGGATGGCGGAAAAGGCGCAGTCGGCGATCCGGTTGCCGGAAACCATGACGCCGCCCGCGCGATAGACGTTGATGCCGTTGCCGAATTGCCCGGTGCCGCCATTGCGCGCGGCGATGCGCTCGACGCGGTTGCCCGACACGATGGTGGTGTCCTCGCCCGCCTGCCAGCGATGCACCAGAATGCCGCCATTGCCGCAATCGGCGACCGTGTTGCCGGTGATCGCGAGGCCGCCGGCCTGGACGCTGTAGATCCCGGCATCGGCGGCGCCCGAGATCTGGCTGCGCTCGATGCGGCCGGCGACGTTTTCCAGCGCCAGCGCGTGCTTGCCGCTGCCCAGAATGCTGCAATTGTCGATGACGAGATGGCGCGCGCCGCGCACCGTCACGAGGCCGTCGACATGATCGCCCAGCCAGCGATTGGCGCCGTCGATCAGCAGGCCGGAGATCTCCAGATGGTCGGCCGCCTCGGCCAGGAACAGATGGCCGTTGCCGCCGTAAAGGATGCGCGAGGCGCCCGGCACGCCGGTCAGGCGCAGCTTGCGCGGCATGACCAGGTTCGAAACCACGTAGTCGCCCGGCGGCAGATAGACCGGCGCGTCGCGCTCGGCCGCCTTGTCGAGCACCCGGGCGAAGGCCTCGCTCTGGTCGTCGTAAAGGCCGGGCTGTACGCCGAGTTCGCTGGCATCGAGCGAGCCGCGGATCGAGGCCGTCTCGATACCGGACAGGGTGGCGCCATGGGCCGCGCCGGCGGCAAGACCGCCGGCGCCGGCCAGCCCGGCCAGGAACGCGCGTCTGTTCAGCATTGGCACAGCTCCAAGGTTCATCACCTTGGCGGAGCAAGTGCCATGCCAGCCCGATGCGGAGCGGGCGCTGCCGGTGCCTGGCGGTGACAGGTGGACGCTTCAGGCCTTCTCGGTGTGGTCGCGCAAGAACGCCGCGGCGCCGGCCTCGTCGATCTCGCCGGCGGCAACCATAAGGACAAATTGGATCAAACTGGCGTCGTCGGTCTCCAGGCTCCAGCCATTGAAGACGAGGAAAAGGTCGGTCGCGGCCAGCGCCGTTCGTTTATTTCCGTCCACAAACGGACGGTTCTTCACAATGCCGAAAAGGTGCGCTGCTGCCAGGTCGAATATGTCCGGATCGCCACAGATTGCCTTCTGGAGCGGTCTCGCCAAGGCGGATTCGAGCATGCCGACATCGCGGATGCCTGGCGCTCCGCCGTGCAAGCGAAGCTGTTCAGCATGCATGGCCTTAACGAATTCCCGCGTGTGGAATTCCGTGATTTCGCGAGCGCGCGGTACGTGACCTCGTATTTGTGCATGCGTTCACGCGCGATTTTCATTTTGCGCTCGAACTCATCGGCCGAATCCTCGACGCGTCGCATGCGTAGCTCGTCCCCTTCCTTGAAGACGACAACACTATCCCCGGCCTTGAGATTGAGGCTTTTCAAAAGTTCTTTCGGCAAGACCCATGTTGCAACGCGCGTTGAAACGGCGCTGCGTTATCGCGCCAGAAGCGTGTCGATGAGGTCCTCGGCCGCTTCGGGGATCACCGTGCCGGGCGGAAAGATCGCCGTCGCGCCGGCCTTCAACACGGCGTCGAAATCGTCCGGCGGGATGACGCCGCCGGCGACGATCATGATGTCGTCGCGGCCGAGCCTGGCGAGCGCCTGCGACAGTTCCGGCACAAGCGTGAGGTGGCCGGCTGCCAGCGAGGAGGCGCCGACGATCTGCACGTCGTGCTCGGCGGCCAGCTTGGCGATCTCCTCGGGGGTCTGGAACATCGCGCCGACGGTGACGTCGAAACCCAGGTCGGCGAATGCGGTCGCGATCACCTTCTGGCCGCGATCATGGCCGTCCTGTCCCATCTTGGCGACCAGCAGGCGCGGTGCCGCGCCGGTCTTTTCGCGATAGGCCTCGACCTTCTCGTGCACCCGCTCCACCACCGGGTTCTCGCCGATCTCCTTGCGGTAGACGCCGCTGATCGTCTGGATGGTTGCGACGTGCCGGCCGAACACTTTCTCGAGCGCCAGCGAGATCTCGCCGACCGTGGCCTTGGCGCGCGCGGCCTTGACGGCGAAGTCGAGCAGGTTGCCACCGGTGCGGGCGGCGTCGGTGAGGGCGGTGAGCGCGGCTTCCACGGCGGCCACGTCGCGGGTGCCCTTGAGTTCCTGCAATTTGGCGAGCTGGCGGGCGCGGACCTGGGCGTTGTCGACCTTCAGCACGTCGACTTCCATGTCTTCGGCCGGTTTGAAGGCGTTCACGCCGACCAGCGCCTGGCGGCCGGTATCGATCCGTGCCTGGGTGCGGGCCGCGGCTTCCTCGATGCGCATCTTCGGCACGCCCTTTTCGATCGCCGCCGCCATGCCGCCGAGGCTTTCCACCTCCTCGATATGGGTGAGCGCGCGCGCCACCAGATCGTGCGTCAACCGTTCCACGAAAGCCGAGCCGCCCCAGGGGTCGATGATGCGGGTCGTGCCGGACTCTGCCTGCAGGATGATCTGCGTGTTGCGGGCGATCCGCGCGGAATGGTCGGTCGGCAGCGCGAGCGCCTCGTCGAAGGCGTTGGTGTGCAGCGACTGCGTGCCGCCCTGCGTGGCCGCCATCGCCTCGATCATGGTGCGCACGATGTTGTTGTAGGGATCCTGGGCAGTCAGCGACCAGCCGGAGGTCTGGGTATGGGCGCGCAGCGCCAGCGATTTCTGGTTGTTCGGCGCAAAATTCTTCTGCACCAGGCTCGCCCATAACAGCCTGCCGGCGCGCTGCTTGGCGACCTCCATGAAAAAATTCATGCCGGCGTTCCAGAAGAAGGACAGGCGCGGGGCGAATTTGTCGATGTCGAGGCCGGCCGCCACGCCTGCGCGGGCATACTCGATGCCGTCGGCGATCGTATAGGCGAGCTCCAGGTCGACCGTCGCGCCGGCTTCCTGGATGTGATAGCCCGAAATCGAGATCGAGTTGAATTTCGGCATCCGCTGCGCGGTGTAGGAAAAAATGTCCGAAATGATCCGCATCGAGGGCTTGGGCGGATAGATATAGGTGTTGCGGACCATGAACTCCTTGAGGATGTCGTTCTGGATGGTCCCGGCCAGGTCCTTCTCGGCCACGCCCTGTTCCTCGGCCGCGACGATATAGAGCGCCATGATCGGCAAAACGGCGCCGTTCATGGTCATCGACACCGTCATCTCATCGAGCGGGATGCCGTCGAAGAGCTGGCGCATGTCGAGGATGGAATCGATCGCAACGCCGGCCATGCCGACATCGCCCGCCACCCGGGGATGGTCGCTGTCATAGCCGCGATGGGTCGCGAGGTCGAAGGCGATCGAAAGCCCCTTCTGGCCGGCGGCGAGGTTGCGTCGGTAAAACGCGTTCGATTCCTCGGCGGTTGAGAATCCCGCATATTGGCGGATCGTCCACGGCCGCTGCACATACATGGTCGGGTAGGGGCCGCGGATGAAGGGCGGGGCGCCGGGAAACGTATCGAGATGGGCGAGGCCGGCGAGGTCGTCCTCGCCGTAAAAGGTCTTGATGGCGATCCCTTCCGGCGTTTCGCGCACCGCCTCGCCGTTCGGCGCGGCGCGGCTTGCCGGCTTCTGCCAGCCGATCGTCGAAAAATCCGGGATCATGCGTCTTCTCCGACCTGTTCGTCGAGGCGCAGCGGCGCGAGCCTGTCGCAAAACGTCGTTCCGTCCGAGGGCGCGGGCCGGCTTTCGGCGTCGAGCGTGGCGACCGGGCGTTCCGTGCCGAGCGGGTAGAGCGTGGTGCCGACGATGGCGCGCTGCCCGTCGCGCAGCGCCTGCCGGCGCTTTGCCGCCACCGTCCGCACCCGGGCCTGGAAGGCACCGGCGGCGAGGCTCTTGAGCGCGCCGCCTTCCTGTTCGATCTGCTGAAACTCCGCCCAGGCCGCTTCGCACAGCGCTTCGGTGAGATGGGCGATGCCGCCCGAGCCGGCCGCGGGATCGGCGACGAAGCCGATGCCGGCCTCCTGGGCGAGCACGAGCTGGGTGTTGCGCGCCACCCGGCGCGCGAAACCGTCCGGCAGGCCGTGGGTGAGCGTGTGCGGCAAAACCGAAATCGAATCCGCACCGCCGGCCGCGGCCGCGAAAACGGCGATCGTGGCGCGAAGAATATTCGTTTCCGGATCCCGTGCCGTCATCATCCGCCACGACGTCTCGGCATGGAGGGAGGCCGGCGACGGCTCGATGCCGCAGACCTCCTGGGCGCGCTGCCACAGCCGGCGCAGCGCCCGCATCTTGGCGATGGTCACGAACTGGTCCTGGTCGGCGGCGATGGCGAAGCCGACATGCGGGGCGGCATAGACCAAAGGCTGGCGCGCCTTTTCGAACATGCGCAGATGCGACACGGCCGAGGCGAGCATGATGCCCAGCTCCTGCGCGGCGCTGGCGCCGCCATTGTGGCTGACACGGCCGTCGGCTTCCAGAAGCACGCCCGGCAGGCCGAGCGCGAAGAAATGGGCAAGCGATTGCGGCATGGACGCTTCGAGCGCCTCGATCGACATGCGCAGGCGTCCGGTCCCGGCGAAGATAGCGGCCGGGTCGATCCCGAACGACAGATGCAGGCGCGCCGGATCGGCGCGCTTGGCTGCCAGCGAGGCGACCAGCCAATCGATCGACGAGCGGCTGAGGGGATGGGTGTCGATCCGAAGTCCGAGCCGGTTGAGCGGCACGCCGTCGAGCGCCCGGTCGAAGGCCTCGTCCGTGCACGGCAGACCGTAACCGTGGGCGTTGGGGGCGCCCTCGAACACGATCGCCAGCCCGGTGGCGCCGTTTTCCACATCCTCAATCGCCTGGCGGTTGGCGCGCGCCGGGTCGGGATCATCGACCCGCTGGACGACACGCCAGGGCGCGGCCGGGTCGACGCGCGAGATCGGCTGGGGATGGGCCGAGCGCGCATAGAGCGGATCGATGCGAAGCCCGTCATCGGTGTGCGACACCAAGGTGTCCTCGAAATCGGCACCCTTGAGCGCCTTTTGCGCGAGTGCCCTCCATCCGGCCTCATCGATGCCCGCAAACGTCGTTCCGCTGATCAGTTTGTGCTCCATGGCGTTCCGGCTCGATCCTCCCGACCTGCTGCCGACAGACTAAAGGCCCCGGTCTTGGCCGGCAACAACGCCGATCGCCTCGCGCGAATATCGGCGCACCTGCAAGGCGGGTGCTCCGTCCTTCGGCTCACGTCGCGTCGATGCCGGCGCCGCGGTTCGGTCTGGCAGCGCTTCCCGATACAATCGGTCGGACCGGCGGGCAACAGGGACTTTTGGCAAATCTGCAAGCAGCCGTCCTTGCGGCCTGGCGCGCGGCGGCGTTGTCGGCGGGTGCGGGGCTGTTTATAGGAAGACACGAAGCGGCCGGCGCCCGGGCCAGTCGCGGGATTGCCGGAGAGAACACGCATGGCCCAGGACGACAGCCTTTTCATCGGAGCCAGCCGAAAGCCCGACGACAGCTATCAGGCGGCCGAGCGGCTGTTGCTGAAATACGCCAATCGTCACGGCCTGGTCACCGGCGCGACGGGCACCGGCAAGACGGTGACCCTGCAAATCCTGGCCGAAGGATTTTCCAATGCGGGCGTTCCGGTCTTCTGCGCCGACGTCAAGGGCGATCTCTCCGGCATCGCCGCAATGGGCGAAGCGAAGGATTTCCTGACCAAGCGCGCCGACGCGATCAGGCTCGATCCCTATGAATTCCAGGAATTCCCGGTGATCTTCTGGGATCTGTTCGGCGAAAAGGGACATCCGATCCGCGCCACCGTGTCGGAGATGGGACCGCTGTTGCTGTCGCGGCTGATGAACCTGACCGACGCGCAGGAAGGGGTGATCAACATCGCCTTTCGTATCGCCGACGAGGAGGGGCTGCTGCTGCTCGACATGAAGGATCTGCAGGCGATTTTGGTCAGTATCGCCGAGCGGGCCGACGAGATCAGCAAGGTCTACGGCAATGTCAGCAAGGCCTCGGTCGGCGCCATCCAGCGCTCGCTGCTTGTCCTCGAACAGCAGGGCGGCAACCATTTCTTCGGCGAGCCGGCCCTGCGCATCGAGGATCTGATGCGCACGACCCGCGACGGGCGCGGCGCCATCAGCGTTCTGGCGGCCGACCGGCTGATGATGAACCCGCGGCTTTACGCGACCTTCCTGCTGTGGCTGTTGTCGGAGCTGTTCGAGGTTCTGCCCGAGGTCGGCGATCCCGACCGGCCGCGCCTGGTGTTCTTTTTCGACGAGGCGCATCTTTTGTTCGACGAGGCGCCGAAAATCCTGCTCGACCGGGTCGAACAGGTGGTACGGCTGATCCGCTCCAAGGGTGTCGGCGTCTATTTCGTGACCCAGAACCCGCTCGACGTGCCGGAGACGGTGTTGTCCCAGCTCGGCAATCGCGTCCAGCACGCCCTGCGCGCCTATACGCCGCGCGAGCAGAAGGCGGTGAAGACGGCGGCGGAGACCTTTCGCCCGAACCCCGATTTCGACTGCGCCACCGCGATCACCCAGCTTGGCGTCGGCGAGGCCCTGGTCTCCACGCTGGAGGCCAAGGGGGTGCCGTCCATGGTGCAGCGCACGCTGATCCGGCCGCCCGCGTCGCGGCTGGGGCCGATCTCCGAGGCCGAACGCGAAAAGATCAGCGCAATCAGCCCCGTCGCCGGCCAGTACGACACGCCGGTCGACCGCGAGTCGGCCTTCGAGATCCTGCAGAAACGCGCCGCCAAGGCGGCTCAGGCCGAAGAGGAGGCGGCGCGCCGCGAGGAGGAGGACGACGGGCGCGACGACAAGCGCAGCCGCTGGACCCTGCCGGATTTCGGCGATCGCGACGAGGATCGGCGCACGCCTGGGACGACGCGCAAAACCACCCGGCGCACGACCACGCGCCGCAGCAGCTCCAACCGTCAGAGCGTGACGGAGGCCGCCATCAAATCGGTGGCGCGTTCGGTCGGCACGTCGCTCGGCCGCGCCCTGGTGCGCGGCATTCTGGGCAGTCTCAAAAGGGGACGCTGACGTCGCGGCGGTTTTCGATCACGAAACCGCCGGCGAAATGCCCGACGTGACCAGGATCGGCGTGCGGTTGGGCACGCGGTCGTAAAGGTCCATCACGTCCTGGTTGAGCATGCGCACGCAGCCCGACGAAACCGACTTGCCGATGGTCCACCACTCCGGCGAGCCGTGGACCCGGTAAAGCGTGTCGACGCCGTCCTGGAAGATATAAAGCGCGCGCGCGCCGAGCGGGTTCATCAGCCCCGGCTCCATGCCGCCATTGCGCACGCTGTATTTTTCCAATTCGGGCTGGCGCGCGATCATTTCGTCCGGCGGGGTCCATTTCGGCCATTTGCGCTTCCACTGGATGACGGCGCGACCCGACCACTCGAAGCCCGCGCGGCCAAGACCCACGCCGTAGCGCAGCGCCTGCCCGTTCTCGCGCACCAGGTAGAGGAAGTGAGCCGAGGTATCGACCACGACGGTACCGGGGCGCTCGCCCGTCGGATCGGGAACCAGCCGGCGCAGATAGCGGCGTTGCATTTTGTCGATCGGCACGGCGGGCACGTCGAAGCCGCCATCGGTAACGGCTGCGTACATGGTGGCGTAGTTGCCGAACGCCGAACCCAGCCCGGCATCGTCCTTCGGCTTGTCTGCCGGCGGGATGCCGCTGGTGGTCGTGCACGACGCCAGTGCGAGCGACGCGGCGCCGGCCGCAGCACCGGAAAGAAGAGAGCGCCGCGTCATGGGCGCGGAGTTGTGGTATGGGCCGGACATGCTACCTCGCTAAAGAAAGCCACTAGAAACGATTCAACGTCCGGCACGCCGAACATTTTCTCCCGCCGGGCTGATATGCCCCATCGAATGCGGCCGTGGGGTGAAAAAACAAAGGCAGCCTTGTGGCGGCGCTCCGACTGTTGCGCCTGTGCAACAGGCGTGGAGGGTCATCGCGTGTCCACCAGGCCGTTCAGCGACGGCAGGATCAGCGCCGGGGGATAGTCGCGATATTCGTCCGGCTGGCCGGCGCGATTGATCCACACGGTGCGGAAGCCGAACTTGGTGGCGCCGGCAATGTCCCAGCGATTGGACGATTGGAACGAGACCGCTTGCGGGTAGAGCCGCCAGGCGGTGGTCGCCATGTCGTAGACGGCCGGATCGGTCTTGAAGCGCTCGACGTCGTCGACGGAAAAGATATCGTCCAGAACCAGGTCGAGTGCCGCGGACTTCACCGCCGCCTCCAGCATGGCGCGCGAGCCGTTCGACAGGATCGCGAGCCGTGCCCCGTCGGCCTTGAGCGCCTTCAGCACCGCCGGCACTTCCGGGTAGCAATCTAGCCGCCAATAGGCGTCGAGCAGGTCCTGGCGCAGCGCGCGATCGGCCGAGGGCACGCGCTCGAAAGCATGGTCGAGCGCCTGTTCTGTCAGCTGCCAGAAATCGACGAAGGCGCCCATCATGGTGCGAACCCAGGAATATTCGAGCTGCTTGGCGCGCCAGATTTCCGACAGCACCTGCCCGTCCGGCCCGACCGCCTGGGCATGGCGGCGCACCGCGGCATGGACGTCGAACAGCGTGCCGTAGGCATCGAAGATGAAAGCGGAATGGCGCATCGTGGTCTGTTCCCGGTTGGAAAGACTTGATCCGATGGGTTGGATCGGGTCAAGGGTGGGTTGGAGCAATCGGTGTTCCCTTGCAGGCGATTGACGCCGCGCCATGAACCACTATCCATAGGCCTGCAACAGAAGGACGTTCCAATCATGGCTGTTGATACGAGCGCGCAGTCGCTGACCTGGACCTATCTCGACGGCGACTGGCACGAAGGCAATGTTCCCATCATCGGCCCGCGCAGCCACGCCATGTGGCTCGGCACGACCGTGTTCGACGGCGCGCGCTGGTTCGAGGGCGTGGCGCCGGATCTCGACCGGCATTGCGAACGGGTCAACGCCTCGGCGATCGCGCTCGGGTTGAAACCGACCGTCTCGCCGGAGGAGATCGCCGGCCTGACGATGGACGGGCTGAAAAAATTCGACGGCAAGACCGCCGTTTACGTCCGGCCGATGTACTGGGCCGAGCACGGCGGCTATATGGGCGTTCCGGCCGAACCCGACTCGACCCGGTTCTGCCTGTGCCTGTACGAGGCGCCGATGATCTCGCCGTCCGGCTTTTCGGTGACGGTATCGCCGTTTCGCCGCCCGACGCTGGAGACGATGCCGACAAACGCCAAGGCCGGCTGCCTTTATCCCAACAATGGCCGTGCGATACTCGAGGCCAAGTCGCGCGGTTTCGACAACGCGCTGGTGCTCGACATGCTGGGCAACGTCGCCGAAACCGGCACGTCGAACATTTTTCTCGTCAAGGATGGCGAGGTGTTCACGCCGATCGCCAACGGCACCTTCCTGTCCGGCATCACCCGGGCGCGGGCCATCGCGCTGCTCGACGCCGCCGGGCTGCGCGTGAACGAAAAGACGCTGAGCGTCGGCGATTTCCTCAATGCCGACGAAATTTTTTCCACCGGCAACCATTCCAAGGTGGTGCCCGTTATCCAGATCGAGGACCGGCGTCTGCAACCCGGCCCGGTCGCCGAACGCGTGCGCGCGCTCTACTGGGAGTGGGCGCATTCGGTCACCGTCTAGGGGCCTGCCCCGACGAAACAGGTTGGCCCGGACCGGTTGCGCAAGCCGGGCAGGGGGCTTAACTGAACGCAACAACCCGTTCGTGTTTGAAAAGGAGATTGACGATGGCTTTTGAATTGCCGGACCTGCCCTACGACTACGAGGCGCTGCAGCCCTACATGTCGCGCGAGACGCTCGAATATCACCACGACAAGCATCACAAGGCCTATGTCGACAACGGCAACAAGCTGGCCGCGGAAGCCGGCATGGACGGGCTGTCGCTGGAGGAAGTCGTCAAGCAGTCGCACGGCAAGAATCCGGGCCTGTTCAACAATGCCGGCCAGCACTACAACCACATCCATTTCTGGAAGTGGATGAAGGGCGGCGGCGGCGGCAAGAACCTGCCGGGCAAGCTGCAGGCGGCCGTCGACAGCGATCTGGGCGGTTACGACAAGTTCCGCGCCGATTTCATCAATGCCGGCACGACCCAGTTCGGTTCGGGCTGGGCCTGGCTTGCGGTGAAGAACGGCAAGCTGGAGGTCATGAAGACGCCGAACGGCGAGAACCCGCTGGTGCACGGCGCGGTGCCGATCCTCGGCGTCGATGTGTGGGAACACTCCTATTATATCGACTACCGCAACGCGCGGCCGAAATATCTCGAGGCTTTCGTCGACAATCTCATCAACTGGGATTACGTGCTGGAATGCTACGAAAAGGCGTCCGGCTGAACCGCCCGACGCAAACGCTTGTGGAATGACATGCGACGGATCCCGGCCCGGCCGGGGTCCGTTTTTGTTGACAGTCTGTCGACGGTGGCAACGCCAACTTTCACACAAGCGTGATGACGCGTGAACGGTTTCTCGGCCATTATCAGGCTGTGAAGCCTGAGATTTTCCCCTGAAACATGCCGGAGGACGATTGATGAAGAGAGTGTTTGTGGCAGGAGCCTTGCTCGCGGTGACGGCGTCGTTGTCGTTCGCCGGTCCGGTCGAGGATCGCCAGGCGGTTATGAAGGCAATGGGCAAGGCGCTCGGACCCCTGGCGGCGATCGCCAAGGGAGAAAACGCCTTCGACGCCGGCGTGGTCGAGCAAAACCTGACCGCGCTGAACGAGGCCACCGACAAACTCGACGTGGCCGCCCTGTTTCCCGAAGGCAGCACAACGGGCGAAACCGAGGCCCTGCCGGCGATCTGGGAGAATATGGCCGATTTCCAGGAGCGCGCCGACAAGCTGAAAGCCGACGTCGCCGAGGTGGCCTCGTCCATGCCCGCGGACCAGGCCGGCGTGCAGGCCGCGCTGGGCAGGATCGGCCAGAATTGCGGCGGCTGCCATGAAAACTACCGTATGAAGAAGAACTGATCCGGCCGGTTCGCTTGAAAAAATCCACTCTTGGCAGGTTCGTCCTCGTGCTCGCCGCGCTCGGCGTGGCGGGGGCGGCCGCGCTTTTTTATCTATCCGGCCCAAACCGGTTGCCGCAGGAAGCCATCGCGGCGCTTCCCGAAGGCGACGCCGCGCGCGGCGAGCGCATGTTCTGGGCCGCCGGCTGCACGTCCTGTCACGCGCGGCCGGGCGCACAGGGCGATGCGGTCCTGGAACTGGCCGGCGGGCTGGAACTCAAAACACCGTTCGGCACGTTTGTCGCGCCGAATATCTCGAGCCACGAACAAGACGGGATCGGCGGCTGGTCGGCAGGCGACTTCGCCAACGCCATGCTGCGCGGCGTGGCGCCCGACGGAAGCCATTATTACCCGGCCTTTCCCTATGCGTCTTACGCGCGCATGCGCCCGGCCGACATCGCCGACCTTTATGCCTTCATGCGCACGCTGCCGGCGGTGGCGGGTGCAGCGCCGGGCCACGAGCTCGCATTTCCGTTCACCGTCCGTCGCGGGCTGGGTCTGTGGAAACGGCTTTATCTCGACCCCGAGCCTGTGGTCGCGCTTGCTTCCGACGCCGACGAAAAGACGCGCGCGGGACGCTATCTCGTCGAGGGGCCCGGCCATTGCGGGGAATGCCATACGCCGCGCGCGTTGACCGGCGGCCTGAAGACGCAGGCATGGCTGGCCGGCGCCGTCGCGGCCGAGGGCGACGGCATCGTGCCCAACATCACGCCCGGCGAGGGCGGCCTGTCGTGGTCGGCGGGCGATATCGCCTACTATCTGGAATCCGGCTTCACCCCCGATTTCGACACGGTCGGCGGGGCCATGGTCGCGGTCCAGAAGAACATGGCGCGGCTGCCGGCCGAGGACCGCGCGGCGATCGCGGCCTATCTCAAGGCGGTGCCGCCGCGCCCGAACGGTTATCCCGCACGAGACTGACCCCGGCCCGGTCGCCTATCGCGGCTTGCAATAGGCCGACTTCTCGCCCGCACTGTGGTCGGAGCGGATGGCGTAAAGCCACGCCTCGCAACGCGCCTTGCTGGCAAAGCAGCCCGCCTCGAAGATCATCTGGTCGCGGAACATGCCCTTTTGGCCAATGCCGCGAAAGCTGCCGAAATAGGGATCGTCGGGATGCTGGCTGCATATGTTGGGCATTTCGCGCGGCCGCTCGCCCGGCCGCTCGACGATCTCGCCGGCGAAAGCCGGAACGGTGAGCACCGACAACAGCAGAAAACCGGTCAGACAGGACAGTGCCTTAGACGCGTTGCGGATCATGGAATGCTCCTTCGCAAACGTTTGATATGCCCCTTTCTGCAGAACAGAGCCTAATTACGTTTGTGGCGCAACTGCGGTGCGCGCACGCCAGGCTTCGACCCGGGTCGTCAGGCAAGGCCGGTCACTTTCAGCGCGAAGGCGTAGGCAAAGGCGATCTCCTCCAGCCGCGAGAACCGCCCGGACGCCCCGGCGTGGCCGGCGTCCATGTTGATGCGCAGCAGCACCGGATTGTCTCCGCGCTTGCGCGCGCGCAGGCGCGCCACCCATTTCGCCGGTTCCCAATAGGTCACGCGCGGATCGGTCAGCCCGGCCAGCGCCAGGATCGGCGGATAGGTCTTGGCCTCGACATTGTCATAGGGCGAGTAGGCGGCGATCGTGCGGTAATCGTCGGCCGAGGTGATCGGATTACCCCATTCCGGCCATTCGGGCGGGGTCAGCGGCAGCGTGTCGTCAAGCATGGTCTCCAAAACGTCGACGAACGGCACCTCGGCGATGATGCCGCCGAACAGCTCCGGCGCCATGTTGGCGACCGCACCCATCAGCATGCCGCCGGCCGAGCCGCCCTGCGCGACGATGCGGCCCGGCGCGGTATAGTTTTCGGCGGCCAGATAGCGCGCCACGGCGACGAAATCCTCGAACGTGTTGGTCTTCTTGCCGCGTTTGCCGTCCTCGTACCAGGCGTAGCCCTTGTCCTTGCCGCCGCGCACATGGGCGATCGCATAGACGAAGCCGCGATCGACCAGCGACAGGCAGTTGGTGTTGAAGGAGGCCGGGATCGCGATCCCATAGGAGCCATAGCCGTAGAGCAGGCAGGGCGCGCTGCCGTCGAGCGGCGTATCGCGGCGATAAAGCAGTGAAACCGGCACCAAGACCCCGTCATGCGACGGCGCCATCAAGCGCCGCGTCACGTAGTCATCCGGCGCGTGGCCGGACGGCACCTCCTGTGTCTTGCGCAGCACCCGCTCGCGCGTGCGCATGTTGTAGTCGAAGACCTGCGAGGGCGTGGTCATCGACGAATAGGCGAACCGGATCGTGTCGGTGTCGTATTCGAGCGATCCGACGAGACCGAGCGAATAGGCTTCCTCCTCGAACGCCACCACATGCTCCTCGCCGCTTTCGCGTTCGTGCACGACCAGCCGCGGCAGGCCGTCCTTGCGCTCCAGCCGCACGAGGAAATCGCGGAACGCCATGATCGACAGGATCAGCCGGCCCGGCTCGTGCGCGACGAGTTCCCGCCAATTGGCCTGCGAGGGATCGGAGACCGGCGCCGTCATCACCTTGAAGTCCTTGGCGCCGCCGATATTGGTGAGCACGAAGAAGATGTCGCCGCCTTCCTCGAGATCGTACTGGACGCCGGTTTCGCGCGGGCGCACGCATTTCGGCGCGGCCGTCGGATCGGCCGCCGGCAGGACATGATATTCCGACGTCTCGTGGTCGTGGATGGCGACGAACACCCAGTCCTGGGCGCGCGTGCCGCCGACATTCATGAAGAAGCCCGGATCGGTTTCCTCATAGATGAGACGGTCGCTCGCCGTATCGGTTCCCAGGCGGTGGAAAAGCACTTTCGACGGGCGGTGATTCTCGTCGAGCCGGGTGTAAAAAAACCCGTCATTGCCGGCCGCCCAGACACCGCCGCCGCCGGTATCGGCGACCCGGTCGGCAAGATCGGCGCCCGATTCGAGGTCGCGCACCTTGAGATCGTAGAATTCCGACCCCTTGTCGTCATAGCCCCACAGCAGCCGGGCATGGTCGGGCGAATGGTCGGCGCTGCCGAGGCGGAAATAGGGTTTGCCCTCTGCCTCGGCGTCGCCGTCGAGCAGCATGTCGTGCGCCCCGCCTTCGCGCGGCGTGCGAAAGAAGCGCGGCTGCTGGCCGCCGGTCTTGAAGGACGTGCCGTAGGCATAGGGGCCGTCCGGCATGGGAACGGAGGAATCGTCCTCCTTGATCCGGCCGCGCATCTCCGAAAACAAGGCTTTCTGCAGGGCTTCCGTGTCGCCCATCATCGCTGCCTGATAGGCGTTCTCGGCGTCCAGATGGGCGCGGATGTCGGCCGCCAGCACAGCAGGATCGCGGAAAACCTGCTGCCAGTTCTGCGCCCGCAGCCAGGCGTAGTCGTCGATGCGGGTAATGCCGTGATGGCTGGTTTCGACGGGGCGTCGTTCGGCCGTCGGAGCCGGAATATCCGGAAATTTCTCGGTTTTCGCCATGGAACCTTCTCGAAACGCGGAGTGGGTGGGCGTGTCTTGAACACGACATGAACGGGCCGATCAGCCGGTATTCAACCCAGCTATGGCATTCCCGCCCGGTAATCAAATGAACAGACAGCAAACCGGAGGGAATGATGATAACGCGCAAATGCCTTGCCGCCGCCCTTGTCGCGACGACCGTACTCGGCGCCCAGGCCGTCGAAGCCGGCGCCTCGGCCTTTTACGGCTGGCAGGTCGCCAACGTGCCGTGGGGCGACACGCTCAACGTGCGCAAATATCCCGCCAGCCATTCCCAGAAACAGGCGGCCTATCCCAATGGCGCGCCGTTGCAGATGACCGGTCGCTGCACCAAGGGGCTTGCGCTCGACGACGTCGCCGGGCTGCCGGCCTGGCAGCAGGCGCAGGCCGTGCGCTATCGCTGGTGCGAGGTCTGGCACGACCCGAGGCGGACCGGCGACTGGACGACCGGCTGGGTCTACGGCCGCTATATCAGCCCCCTTTGATGCCGGCGCTCGCGGTTTCCGGCACAAATATCGGCGCTGGGCGCCATAGCATCTCGGCCGTCCTCCGGGCGGTCTTGGCGTCGGCGCACGCCCTTCTCCGGCCGAGGTTTTCCACAACCCTCCGTTTCTTTTGAAGTCGTTCCGCGGTCGTTTTTGCGCCTTTTTGCCGGCCGGTGACCGGATTTCCGCACGCGCCAAGCGCGGCCAGGCGCCGCATCCGCTTGCCCGGCGTGGGGTGAGCCGCTATGTCACCACACAACAGCATCACCGGCGCGGCGGCTCGCGCGAAAACAGGACTTTTGAATGGCGAGCGGATCGCAATCGCTGACCTTCTTCGTGCTAGTCTTGCCGTTTGTTGCCGCGTTGGCCGCGCCGTTCCTCACGCGAGCGTTGAAGCACAACGCCGCCTGGGTGCTGGCGCTCGCGCCCGCCTTCATCTTTGTCCATTTCGCCGGGCTGCTCGGCACGGTGGCCGACGGGGCCACGGTTTCGGGCGGTTATGCCTGGATTCCCAGTCTCGACGTCCGCTTTTCCTGGTTCCTCGACGGCCTGTCGCTGACCTTCGCCCTGCTGATCTCGGGTATCGGCACGCTGATCGTGCTTTATTCGGGCGGCTATCTGAAGGACCATCCCCAGCTCGGCCGGTTCTTTTCCTTCATCCTCCTGTTCATGGGCGCGATGCAGGGGCTGGTCGTGTCCGACTCGTTCCTCACCCTGTTCGTGTTCTGGGAACTGACCTCGATCACCTCCTTCCTGCTGATCGGCTTCGATCACAGGCGCGAGGCCTCGCGCCGGGCCGCCATCCAGGCGCTGGTGGTGACCGGGCTCGGCGGGCTGTCGCTTTTGGCCGGCTTGCTGGTGGTGTGGATCGCGACCGGCGAAACCGAGCTTTCCGGGCTTTTGGCCGCCGGCGACACCATGCGCCATAGCGCCTTGTATCTGGTGGCACTGGTGCTGGTTCTGGGCGGCGCGTTTACCAAATCGGCCCAGTTTCCGTTTCATTTCTGGCTGCCCAACGCGATGGAGGCGCCGACCCCTGTGTCGGCCTATCTCCATTCCGCGACCATGGTGAAGGCCGGCGTCTATCTCGTCATGCGGCTCAACCCGGCCTTCGGCGGCACGGATGCGTGGGAGACCGTGCTGCCGGTGTTCGGCGGTACGACGCTGATCGTCGGCACGCTGTTGGCGATCCGCCAGACCGACCTGAAGCTGATGCTCGCCTACACGACCGTCGCCTCGCTCGGCATTCTGGTCATGCTGACCGGGCTCGGTTCCGACAAGGCCGTCGAGGGCGCGGTGCTCTATCTCGTCGCCCACTCCCTGTTCAAGGGCACGCTGTTCATGGTGGCCGGTGCGATCGACCATGAAAGCGGCACCCGCGACATCACCGCGCTCGGCGGCTTGCGCCGCGCGATGCCGGTCACCTTCGCCGCCGCGCTTCTGGCCGCGCTGTCGATGGGCGGGCTACCGCCGTTTTTCGGCTTCCTGGCCAAGGAGGAGATCTACGCCGCACTGCAGTTCCAGGACGGCTGGCACGGCCTGTTCACGCTGGTGGCCATACTCGGCAACGCGCTGATGCTGGTGATCGGGTTCGCGGTGGCGCTGAAGCCGTTCCTGGGCCCGCGCGTTGCGACGCCGAAAGAGGCCCATGAGGGGCCGCCCCTGCTGTGGCTCGGGCCGCTGACGCTGGCGCTCGTCGGGCTGGTCTCGGCGCTGTTATCCGAAACCGCGCACCATTTCGTCTCGAGCCCGATGGCGAGCGCCGTGGCGGGCAATGACATCGCGGTCCACATTTCCGTCATCCCCTATATCAGCGTGCCGCTGGCGCTTTCGGTGCTGACCGTCATTTTGGGCATCGCCATCTACTGGTTCCTCGACCAGGCACGCGCGGCGATGGCGGCGCTGCTCGCCGCGATCGGCTGGGGACCGGATCGCGGGTTCGACCAGACGATCCGCGGCCTGCTGCGGGCCTCGTTCGGCGTGACGCGGATCATCCAGAGCGGCCGGATGGAAGTCTATATGACCGTCACCTTCATCGCGATCGCGCTGGCCCTGTGGGCTCCGATGACCGTGTTCGGCGAGATGCCGGACCTGCCCGAAATGCCGGACCTGCCGTTTTACGAATGGACGGTGATCGCGATCGCCGTCATCGGCCTCGGCGCGGTGGTTTACGCGCGGGATCGGCTGACGGCGATCGTGTCGCTCGGCATCCAGGGCTTCGCGGTGGCGCTCTTGTTCATGCTTTTGGGCGCGCCCGATCTGTCGTTCACCCAGTTCATGGTCGAAACGCTGTCGGTGGTCATCCTTGCCCTGGCGATGACGCGCCTGCGCCTGCATCCCAGCGATCACCGGCCGACAAACGAAAAACTGCTCGACATCGCCGTGGCGGGCGCGTGCGGGGCCGGCTTCGGATTCCTGATCCTGAAGGTGACCCAGATGCCGTTCGACGACAGCCTGTCGGCGTTCTTCAAGACCTATTCCTATGTGATCGCGCACGGGCGCAACGTGGTGAACGTCATCCTGGTCGATTTCCGCGGCCTCGACACGCTCGGCGAAATCGCCGTTGTCATGGTCGCCGGTCTGGCGATCCTGGCGCTGATCCGCGTGCGGGTGCCGAAACCGGCCGCCGGCGGCAAGGAAGGCGGCTGAGATGAGAACCGTCATCTTCCGCACCAGCGCACCCTATCTGACCAGCCTGATGGTGCTGTTTTCCGTGTTCGTGCTGCTGCGCGGCCATAACGAGCCCGGCGGCGGCTTCATCGGCGGCCTGATCGCCGCCTCGGCCTTTGCCATTTACGGCATCGCATGCGGCGTCTCGCCGGTGCGCAGGGCGCTTTATTTCCACCCGATGGCGCTGTCCGGCTTCGGCCTGTTCCTAGCGGCGCTGTCGGGTTTTGCGTCGCTGTTTTTCGGGGTTCCGTTCCTGACCGGACTGTGGACGTCGCCCGAAATCCTGGGTGTGACGGTCGATCTGTCGACGGTGCTGTTTTTCGATATCGGCGTTTATTTCGTCGTCGTCGGCTCGGTCACCTCGATCGCGCTTGCGCTCGAAGAACGGGAGCGGCTGTGATGGAAACCGCATTGTCGGGGCTGGTCGGACTGTTTTACGCGGTTGCGATCTATCTGATGCTGTCCAAGCACACGATCCGGATGATCCTGGGCATCGTGATCCTGGGCAACGCCGTCAACATGACCATCTTCGCCGCCGGGCGGGTGTTGCGCGAGGTGCCGCCGATCATCCCGGCCGGCTTCGACACGCCGCCCGAATCGGTCGCCAACCCGCTGCCGCAGGCGCTCGTCCTGACGGCGATCGTGATTTCGTTCTCGTTTTTCGCCTTCCTGTTGGTTCTGGCCTATCGGGCCTACCAGGAGCTCGGCACCGACGACACCGATGAGATGCGTGTGGCCGAACCCGATGGCGAGGGTCCGCCGCCGATGGGATACTGACCGAGATGGCCGTAAGCAGCGCAAATACCGTCGATCTCGGCGCGGCGATGGTGACCGCACCGACGGCGCTCGCCGACTGGGTTGTGATCCTGCCGGTCGCGTTGCCGATCCTGGGTGGCGCGATCCTGCTGATGGTGCGCCATCAGGTGCGCCTGCACGCCTGGATGGCGGTCGTCGTGGCGGCCGCGACCCTGGCCGCGACGACCGCACTGCTCGTCCGGGTGATCGCCGAGGGCGCGCTGGTGATGACGATGGGGCGCTGGCTGCCGCCCTTCGGCATCAGCTTCAACGCCGACGCGCTTGGCGCGACCTTCGCGCTCACCGCCACCTTCGTCACGCTTGTGGGGGCGTTGTTTGCGATCCGCGACATCGACGCGACCGGCCGCCGCTACGGTTTCTACCCGTTCCTGCTGTTGATGCTGGCCGGCGTCAACGGGTCCTTTCTGACCGGCGATCTGTTCAACCTCTATGTCTGGTTCGAGGTCTTCGTCATCTCGTCGTTCGGACTTCTGGTGCTCGGCTCCGAACAGCGTCAGATCGACGGGGCGAGCAAATATGCCGTGCTCAATCTCGTTGCAACGACGGTGTTTCTGATCGCGACCGGCGCGCTCTATGGCACGCTCGGCACGCTTAACATGGCCGATATCGCCAACAAGGTCGGGGCCGCGCGCGAGACAGGCCCGCTGATGACGATCGCCACCTTGCTGTTGTTGGCCTTCGGCATGAAGGCGGCCGCCTTTCCGCTCAATTTCTGGTTGCCGGCCTCCTACCACACGCCGCGAATCGTCACCTCGGCGCTGTTCGGCGGTCTTTTGACCAAGGTCGGCATCTATGCGTTGCTGCGCTCGATGATGGTGCTGTTCCCGCTCGAGCGGGTCGTCTTGTCGGACCTAATCGCCTGGGTAGCCGGCGCGACGATGGTGTTGGGCATCATGGGCGCGCTGGCGCAGTCCGATCTGCGCCGCATCGTCGGTTTCGTCGTGGTGTCGGGCATCGGCGTGATGCTGGCCGGCCTCGCGCTCGGCAGCCCGCTCGGGCTCGCCGGTACCGTGCTCTACGCGGTCCATTCGATCCTGATCATGACGGCGCTCTATCTTCTGGTCGGCCTGATGTACGAGGCCGGCGGCAGCTATTCGCTGCACGATATCGCCGGTCTTTACCGGGCGCACCCGCTGTTGGCGGCGATCGCCTTCGCACTGGTGCTGGCGGCGGCGGGCCTGCCGCCTTTGTCGGGGCTGTGGCCCAAGGTCGTGCTGGTGAAGGCATCGCTGGATGCGGGCATGTGG
This sequence comes from Nitratireductor alexandrii, assembly GCF_004000215.1. GTDB lineage: Bacteria > Pseudomonadota > Alphaproteobacteria > Rhizobiales > Rhizobiaceae > Mangrovimarina > Mangrovimarina alexandrii. The sequence continues at coordinate 764,067 of NZ_RBVY01000001.1, forward strand.
TGGCTGGCGATCGCCATCCTGGTGAGCGGCATCCTGACGACGATCGCGCTCGCGCGGGTGTTCGCGCTCGCGTTCTGGCGCGACCGTCCGGACGCAGGCCCGGCAGCCGGCGACGGCGCGGCGGCGCAACTTGGCGGCGGATATGCCATATTGGCGGGGCTGCTGGTGCCCGCGATATGGATCGGCATTTATCCTGAGCCGGTTCTGCAGCTCGCCCAGCTCGCGGCGGCCGGGTTGAGCGACCCGTCCGCCTATCTAGAGGCCGTCTTTCCGCTGGGACCCGGCTCATGATCCTTTATCTGAACCATATCCTGCTCGCCCTGGCCTGGATGGCGATCACCGGCTCGGCCAGTTTTTCCAATTTCCTGCTCGGCTTCGCCTTCGGCGCGGCGGCGCTTTATCTGATCCGCGAGCAGGTCGGATCGCTGGGCTATTTCGCGCGCGCGCGCCGCGTCGTCGCGCTCGCGCTCCTGTTCGCCTACGAACTGGTCCTGTCGGCCTGGCGCGTCGCGGTCCTGGTCCTGCAACCGAGGATGGATCTGAAACCGGGCATCTTCGCCTATCCGCTCAAGGTCGACCGCGATTTCGAGATTACGCTTTTGGCCAATCTGATCACGCTGACGCCGGGCACGCTGTCGGTCGACGTGTCGGAGGATCGCCGCTTCCTTTATGTGCACGCGATCGATTGTTCCGATCCCGACCAGACCCGCTTCGACATTGCCACCGGCTTCGAGCGCAAGATCCTGGAGGCGTTCCGGTGAGCGGTGGCGAATCCTTTCTGCTTCTGGCCGAGAACGTCGCGCTCGGCCTGCTGAGCCTGTCCTTTCTGGTCACGGTGTTTCGGGTGATGCGCGGCCCGACGCTGCCCGACCGTATCATCGCGCTCGACATGCTGGTGTCTGTGGCGATCGGCTTCATCGCCGTGATCGGCATCAAGACCGGCATCACGCTTTATGTCGACGTGGCCATCGCGCTCGGCCTGGTCGGCTTTCTGGCCACCGTCGCCTTCGCGCGTTTCGTGATGAGCCGCCGTGCCGGCGAGGAGGGCGAGACGCCGCCGCCCAAAAGCGAGGCAAAGCCATGATGGCCGAATTCTACAATTACCTGGTGGGCGTTCTGATCGTGATCGGTGCGGCCTTTGCGCTGGTTGCGGCGATCGGGCTGGTGCGCCTGCCTGATTTCTACAGTCGCACGCACGCCGCTTCGAAAGCCGGCACGCTGGGAGCCTGCGTGGTTTTGATCGCGCTCAGCATCTATACCGATGACGCGTCGGTGACCACGCGCGCGCTCGCCGGGGTGGTGTTCTTCCTTTTGACCGCGCCGATCTCGGCCCATCTTCTGGCCAGGGCCGCCTATATTGCCGGCTACAAGCTGTGGCACGGATCGGTGCACGACGACATGGCGCGGCAGGACAAGACCGCGCCGGCCACTATCGACTGACGCAGCCGCCGGCCCGAACGTCCACCCTGGCGACACGCAGGACGCATCAGGCAAGCAACGCTGGCGCGCGCGTCGTGCCGCAGCTTTGCGCCCGGTCACGGCTTCATATCCCGTGGTGGCTGCATGTCGATCCCGCCGGAAACGCGCGCCGATGCGGAAATTCTACTTCGAAACTGTTGAGAGACGCAAAAAGCGCGCAAAAGTTGTAAATGATAAATTAAGGATACAAAATCTAGGGGGCATGGCCGATGTATTTCCTCTAAAAATAATCCGAGGTTCTCCTTGAATTGTTTGCCAAAGAGGTTATTTACGGGGCAAGTGAAGCGTCACTAGTCGTGGCGTTCGCGCACAGCTGGCGAGCAGCGCCGAAGAACGCTGCGTGACCATCGAGTATCTTGAAAATTGGGGCCTTAGACAATTATGGAAACTTCCGAGACAGCCGTGGCAAACAACGACAATCTGATCGAACTGACGGCCGACGTGGTTGCTGCCTATGTCAGCAACAATCCGGTGCCGGCGGCCGAACTGCCGAACCTGATCGCCGATATTCACGCCGCGCTGGGGCGTGTCGGCGTCGCGGCGGAAGCCGCGCCGGCAGAAAAGCCGAAGCCTGCGGTGAATCCGAAGAAGTCGATCCACGACGACTACATCATCTGTCTCGAGGACGGGAAGAAGTTCAAATCGCTCAAGCGTCACCTGATGACGCATTACGGGCTGACGCCCGACCAGTACCGCGAAAAATGGGGTCTGGACGCGAGCTACCCGATGGTTGCGCCGAGCTATGCCGCCGCGCGGTCCGCGCTTGCCAAGAAGATGGGCCTTGGTCGCAAGAGCAAGAGCTAAGATCAGGTTCGGTCTCCCGAATCCGCGAGCGGCGCCTTCGGGCGCCGTTTTCGTTTGTGCCCGCGCCGGACGCGGCAGCCGGTCCCAACAGATCATAGACCTGTTTGAGCGCGATATGCCGGTTGAGATCGTAGCTCCAGTGACGGCGTTCGCCCTTCAGCCTTTCCCGTTCGATCAGCCGCTTGAGCCGCAGGCGCACCAGCCGTTTGCGGGCAGGTGGCGCCTCGATGGCGGCTTCCAGGTCGATGCCGCAGGCGGCAAACAGCGCCACCCGGGCGGCGGCCAGGCGCACTTGTTCGGCTTTTCTGCCGCCGAAGGCCCGTGCCTCGTCGATCAAGCGTCGCATCCGAACCTCCCATCCCGGCGTCGGTGACGAGTGTTGCCGGTCTGGGCCGGGTGGGGAGGAAATCGGCCGCAGCGTTCGGTCTCTTCCAAAAAAGATCGAACAAAATCAAAGTCCTAAAATTATTCTGTTCCGGTAGGCGTTGCCTGTTTGTTCACAGGTCGGCGATGGATCGATATAAGAACATATTCCTATATTTGAAAAGGGAACATGTCTCGTGATCGCCAACCGCGCCTTTGACGCAGCCCCTGAAACGGACCCGCCGATCCTCGGGCAACATCGCTCCTCCAAAGATCCGATCGAACGCAAGATCGAGATCTGCGAATGCATGATCGATATTGCGGCGGCGATCTTTGCCGTCAGCAGCAAGGAGCTGCGCCGTCCCGGCCGCACCGCGCTGGCGGTGGCGCGCGTGCGCCAGATCGCGATGTATGTCGCCCATGTCGTCATGGGCTTGTCGATGAGCGAGGTCGGTCGCGGTTTCGGACGCGACCGCACCACCGTCCTGCACGCCTGTCATCTGATCGAGGACATGCGCGACGACGAGGAGTTCGACGCCATCGTGGCCATGGCCGAGCGCGTCGCCCGGGCGGCGCTGCGTTATCGGGAGTTCGCCTGAAATGGCGCCCGTCAGCCGAAAGCCGAAATTGCGTATCCTGCGCTTCCTGGCCTGCAACCAGGCGAGCGCACAGGAGTGCGCAGGCGCGGGCCGCACGCGACTGGTCGGCGCGACGCGCGGGTCAATCAGTGTGGAAACCGAGGCGCTGGACGCCGTGCTGCGGGCCGGACTGGCACGCCAACGCGACGGTCGTCTCGCCCTGACCGCCGCCGGCCGGGCAAGCCTGGCGCGGATGAAGGCAAAGCCCGACCCGTTCCGCGACCAGCATGGCGACACGGTCGAGGTGGAGATCGATGTCGACGGCCTGCGCCACAAGGTCAGGCGCAATCTGGCCGAATCGCCGCTGTCGCAATTGGCACGCCGCCGCACGCGCGACGGTGCTGCGTTTCTGAGCGAAGCGGAATGCGATGCCGGTGAGCGCCTGCGTTCGGACTATGACCGGGGACGCCTGACACCGCGCATCAGCGCCAATTGGGATGCGGCCATCGCCTCACGCCGCCGCGGCGAGAGCGGCGGTCTTGCGGAACTGACCGAAGCCGCCCTGGCGGCGCGTCAGCGCGTCAACGCGGCGCTTGATGCCGTCGGCCCCGAGCTTGGCGGGCTCCTGATCGATGTCTGCTGTTTTCTGAAAGGGGTCGGACAGGTGGAAACCGAGCGGCAATGGCCGGCGCGCTCGGCAAAGATCGTGCTGAAGACGGCGCTCGCTGCCCTGGCTCGCCATTATGCGCCGGGGTCCGCGCGCGGCCGACGGCGCGGCAGCCATCACTGGGGCGCAAAAGACTTCCGACCGTCCCTGCGCGCGCCGACCAGCGCGGAATGAGCGTCGGATGAAAACCTGTTGGCAAAAGCGCTTATGCGCGCATCGGAGCCGAGACGGCCGCGCCGGGCTCAGGCTTGTTCGCGCAACGCGGTTTCGGCGTCCTTGCGCATCCGCAAGACCATGGCGCGCAGGCCGTTGGCCCGCTGCGGCGTCAGGTGTTCGTCAAGGCCGAGCTGGCGCAAGACCGGTTCGGCATCGGTCGCGGCGATCTCGCTGGCCTTCCTGCCCGAATAAAGCGCGAGCATGATCGCCACCAGGCCGCGCACGATATGGGCGTCCGAATCGCCGGCGAACCGGATGACGGGATCCTCGCCCGGCTCCCGCGCGGTCGTCAGCCAGACCTGGCTGACGCAGCCGCGCACCTTGTTTTCGTCGGTCTTGTTTTCATCGGCGAACGGCGGCAGGTCGCGACCGAGATCGATCACATAGCGGTAACGATCCTCCCAGTCGTCGAGGAAGGAGAAATCGTCGAGTATGGTTTGCAGGTCAGATGTCATGAATCGCGCAGCCTTTGCCCCCGCATATAGGGGCTCGCGCGGCGTACGTCACTTCCTGAATGCCGATTGCGGCGAATCAATCCGCCGTCGCACCGGTGTCCGCGGGCTCCGTCGCAACGGTTCCCGTGGTCAGGGCCGGGTCGGACTGCCCGAACTGATCGTCCAGCAACTCGTAGGCGATGCGCGCGCTTTCGCGGGCCCGCACGCCGATCGTCTGGACCGCGGCGCGGCCGGTCTCGCACACGCCGGGCTGGCGCTCGCACATCGATGACACGTCGCTGATGGCGGCGCGCGCGGCAAACACCGCCTCGAGCGGATCGACCGTGGCTTCGGGGTCGGTGCCCTCCGGCGAGATCGGCAGCAAAAGCAGGACGAGCGAAAACCAGAATGCCGTCTTGATCAGGAAACCCATAGTTCTTCCCCATCGACAAAGCCGGCGCTTGCGGGTGCGTGGCCGGGCTTTTTCCCTTCACGCATCGACATGCCACAGGCGCGCGAAAGGACGCTTGCCGCAAAAGCGGGTTTTTTCGTCAAATTCGACATAAATGCCCATAATCGGGTTTTTATGAGAATTTGCCGCGATTCCCGCCGGTTTCCGAAAGCCGGCATTAACGAGCCAAGCGGCTGTTTTTCCTATAATTTCGCAGTCTTTTCAGCGCATGGCGACCATAGTGCGGGATAAAACCGGCCGCCTGGCGCGCATACCAAGCGTTTACCATCCGCCGATGTTCCGCGGCCCGTGCCCCGTTAAAATCGGATTTTCGGTGAAGCTTCGCCCGGTGGCCGCCGGCCCTTATTCATTCCTTAAAGGGTGAATGAGAGGTTCGGGGAAAACGGCGATCCGCTAAGCGGACAAGTGGCGAGTACGTGTTTTTGGGTAGCGTCCATAAAAGTTTTGGAGGATGGCAGAACCGGCTTTCGCAGGCGTGCGAAGGGCTGGTGCATCCAGGCGTGGCCGAGCCCGCCGAACGCGCGCGCCAGCGCCGCCTGCTGGCCGCGTCGCTGACCGGCCCGTTTCTGGCCGCGGCCGCTTTCGCCCAGGTGCTGACCATCCCGCTCGGCGTTTCCGCAGCGCTTGCCGCGATCTGCCTGGTGTTCGTGGCCGGCTGGTCGGCGGCCGTGATCGTGGCGCAGACCGGCTCGCGGCGCTTAGCAGAACCGCTTGCCCTTGGCGCGGCGGTGCTTTCCTGCGCCGTGATCCTGTTTTTCGCCGGCGGTTTCGCCTCGCCGCTGTTCCTTGCCTGGCTGCCCCTGGTCGTGGAAACCGAAAATGTCGGTCGCGACCGCCGCTCCCTGCTGATCGGCGCAGGCGCGGCCGGCGCGGCGGTTCTGCTTGCGAGCCTGGGCGGTCTGCTTGCACCGGACCTGCCGGCGATCGGCGCCTCGGCCGGCCATTGGCTGCTGCCCGTCATCTATGCCGGCGTGTGGTTCGCGCGCAGGAGCGGCGAGCGGGAGGCGGCGCGCAACGAAACCGACGTACCGCAGGAAGAGACGCTCGGCGGGCTGCTCGACGCCGTGACGCTGCGCTTTGCCGGCAATGGCGAATTGTCCGACGCCTCGGCGCAGGCGCGCATGCTGTTGCGCCTGGAACCGGAATTTCTGCTCGGCACGGGACTGTTCGACCGGATCCACGTGTCCGACCGGGTGCATTATCTGAACGCGCTGGCCGACATGCGCGAAGGCGCCGACCGTCGCTCACTCGAAGTGCGGGTGCGCCTTCCACGCCGGGACACGGGCGAGGTCGGGGCCGTCTATGGCCCGTTCCGGCTGGAGCTTGCTGGCGGCGGCGCGGTTGGCGGCGGCTTCTTCGGTTTCCTGCGCGCCAATGACGACGTGGTCCGGCTGCGCGAGGACCTGGAAACGGCGGTTGGCCGCGCCGAAGCCGACCGGTCGCGGTTCCTGTCGACCGTCAGCCACGAATTGCGAACGCCGCTCAACGCGATCATCGGCTTTTCGGACATGCTCCTGCAGGACTTGGCCGGTCCGCTCGCCAACGAGCGCCAGCGCGACTATGTCGGCCTGGTTCAGGAATCGGGCCAGCATTTGCTGTCGGTGGTGAACTCGATCCTCGATATCGCCAAGATCCAGGCCGGGACCTATACGCCCAGCAAGGAGCATTTCGTGGTCGACGAGATCGTCGCGACCGCTCGCGCGATCGTGTCGTGCCAGGCCAGAGCCAAGCAGGTGCGTGTCGATATCGCCGGCGACCAGCCGCTGGGCGAGGTTTTCGCCGATAAGCGCGCCCTGCAGCAAATTCTCATCAATCTGCTTGCCAACGCGGTCAAGTTCACGCCCGAAGGCGGCATGGTGACAGTCGGCGGATCGCGCGACGACGGCCGGCTGGAACTGTGGGTCAGCGATACCGGCATCGGTATGGCCGAGAACGACCTTCATCAGATCGGCAAGCCGTTTTTCCAGGTTGTGAACGACTACACCCGCCAATATGAGGGGACGGGGCTCGGCCTTGCCCTGGTGAAAGGGCTGATCGAGCGCAACGGCGGCACGATGGCGATCGAAAGCGCCCCGGGCGAAGGCACGACGGTCACGATCGCGGTACCAGAAAACGGAGCCGCCGCGTCCGAAAACGTGCCGCATATCGTGAAGATCGAGACGGAAAGACAATCGAGAGACGCATCCGATGACCCGCTCCGCAAATTCGCGTAGGAAAAGCCCGGTTCTGGCCGACACGCTCGGCAGTCTCGCGACCGCTCTGGGCGCGACGGTTGCCCGCAATCCGATCCTCGTCGGTGGCGTGACCGCGTTCGTGGTGGCGTTGGGATATGTGTCGGCGAATGCGCTGTGGTACCAGCCCTATCAGCACCCCAAGCCGCTGATTGAGACCCGCATCATGGTCAAGGCCGAAGCGCCGGTTCCCAGCCAGACGCCGCGCGAGGAGCCGGTGGCGGCGGTGTTGCCGCCGAGCCCGGACGTGACCGCATCGGTGCCGGCCCCCGCACCGGCACCGGCGCCGGCCGCCGGGGATCCGGTCGTGCGCAAGGTGCAGGAGACGCTGGCGCGTCTGAACCTTTATGACGGCGACGTCGACGGTCTTTCCGGCCCGTTGACCAAGCAGGCGATTGCCGCCTATCAAAAGACGATCGGGCTCGCGGTCGACGGCGAGATCAGCGATGCACTGCTGCACCAGATCGAGGGCCCGCTGGCCGAAAAGAAGATCGCCGCCTTGCCCGCGCCGGCGCCGCGCCCGAAATCGCGCCACGCCGCGCCCGTCGAAGACGGTTCCGCACAGCTCGGCGATGCCGATATCGTCAAGATCCAGGCGGGGCTGCGGGCTTTCGGGCATGACGGGATCGACCTCGACGGGATCGTCGGCGACCAGACGAGCAGCGCGATCCGCGAGTTCCAGTCGCTGTTCGGTCTTCCCGTCACTGGCCAGCCCGATGCGCAATTGCTTGTCAAGATGACCGAAATCGGGCTTACGAACTAGAGCAATACTGCTTTTCGTGGAAGCGCAGATCCGCTCTAACTTATTGTTTTAAAGCGTTTTCGAACGGCGAACCGGTTTCTATCTCGCCTGGAAACGCTCTAGGCCGACCGTCCGCGCGCCAGGGCCAGACGCGGTCCGGCAGCAGGCGAGGTTCGCACGTGCGCGTCACATCCGATCTCTTCGTATCGTCCTTGATCCGGCGGGCTTTCGCGGCCGGCGGGTTCGCCGCCATCGTGCATCGCGGGGCGACGGAGGCAGGCGCGATCTTCGTGGTCGAGCGCGGCCGCAACGGCGCGGTGAGCCTGTTCGCCCCGGCGCCGCAAACCGGTTATGGCGAGGGAAGGCCGGGCGGACGGCTGTTCGTCTTACTGCCGGAGATCGTCGACGAGGACACGCTGAGCAGGAAACTGGAGCGCGAATTGAAGTTCGATCCGGACGCCTGGGTGGTGGAGCTCGAACTTTCCACGCCGGTGAGCGACATGATCGACCTTGCTACGCCCTGAGCGCGGTGGCCTCGTCGCGCCCTGACGCAAGGGTAGATTTTTCGGACCGGTCCGCGCTTTCGCGCCAACTGGTTTCAACCTGGGCGCGTGCCGCGTCGCGGCTGATCGATCGGAATTTTTCCAGGAACAGGCGGATATTCCTGCGCTGCGGAAAGCGCCACGGCGAGGCCGCGCAGGCAAGCAGGAATGCCTGCTCCTCGGTGAGGTCGAGCGAGCGCAGGGCGACGAGTAGGTCGTCATAGGTGCGCGCGCGCGCAATCATCCGTGCCGTGTCGTAAGGCAAGCAGACGGTCTCGGCGAGTGCGCGGAAGAACGGCTCTCGGTTTTCGGCCAGGGCGGCCGCCCTCAGCTTGCGGAAATGGTCGCCATCGTGCGTCGCGTCGTCCGCAGCCTTGGCCGACAAGCCCTCGCAAGCGGCGTTTTCATTGTCCGACATGGTCTGAAGCAGACGGCGGCGGGCGAGTTCGGCCAGACCGCGGCTGGCCGGGGTCGGCGTCGGCGCGGCCTGTTCGGGCGGCCGTGCGGCCGTCGCCTCGAGCAGCTTGGCGACCTGGATGATGGTGGGGTGGACGCGCGGCCGTCTCTTGATGACGCGCGCATGGGTGAGACCGTGCCGGGCGATCAGGCCGAGCAACGCAGCGTCGCCGAGCAGCGGCGAGCGGATGAGCAGGGGCGCGGCGATGTCGGCACTCTGCTCGCACAGCCGCGCCAACAGGCCCGGTGGCGTATGCGGCGATTCCGACAGCACGGCGGCCACGTAACGCAGCGTCTCGGCCGGGACCTTGTCGAATAAGGGGGCGGCGAGCTGGTCGAGCTGGCGGATTTCGCGCCGGCTGGGCCGCGTCAGCGACGCGAAGGCCGAAACCGCCGCGCGCAACAGCCGCTCGGCCTTGCCGGCCTGGTCGCGGTCCGCAATTCGCCTGAAGTCCGCTGTACTCACTGGTTACGCTCTACGCCTCGATGACCGGTTACGCTGACCCCGCCGGGCTGCCTGATCTGCCCGTGCGCATATGCCAGCACGCTACAATCAATGTGTTAGCAAGCTGTTAACCCTATGGTGGGCACAGTCGGAACGACAGCGTCGTAAGCGTGCCCATCGTGTCCCATGCACCGGAACGCACAGCCATGACGAACATTATCCAGTTCCACGCCCATAGCGCCCGGCGCAAACCGGCCTGTCATCGCAGGTCCGGCAGCGCCGCGATCATCGTCTTTCCCGGTATTCGTTACGAACGCCAGGGCGAGGCGTTGCGCAAACAAGGCCCGGCGGACACGCCAAAACCGTCGCGCCGTCCGCCGGTTTCCGGTCGCTGCTGACCGAGCGGAGCAAACCGGCGCCAAGACGCTTGCCCGGTTTTGCCGCCGTGCCCGGTTCTTGTTCAGCGGAAGCCGGCCCTACCGGTCCTTGTCGTCGCCGTCCTCGTCCGGATCGGCGGATTTGAGCGACGACAGCTTGGCGAAGACGGCGTCGGCGTCGAGTTCCTTCTCGCCCTCGCTTTCCTCTCCGGCGGGCGCGCCATCCTTGCCGACGGGCAGGCTTTCGGTCGCCGAGGCGGGCAATAGCGTTTCGTCGGGGCTCTGCTGTTGCGGCGCGCCGCGCGAGGCGCGCTGAACCTCCAGGTCGAGGTCAATCTGCGAACACAGGCCGAGCGTGACCGGATCCATCGGCTGCAGATTGGCCGAATTCCAGTGCGTGCGGTTGCGGATCTGCTCGATGGTCGATTTGGTGGTGCCGACGAGGCGTGAAATCTGGGCGTCCTTCAATTCGGGATGGTTGCGCACCAGCCACAAAATCGCGTTGGGACGGTCCTGCCGCTTCGAAAGCGGCGTGTAGCGCGGGCCGCGCCGCTTCTTTTCGGGAATGCGCACCTTGGGCTCGGACAGTTTGGGCCGGTAGTTCGGATCGTTCTCGGCCCGGGCGATTTCGTCGCGCGTCAACTGCCCGGTGGTGATGGGGTCCATGCCCTTGATGCCCTGCGCCGATTCGCCGTCGGCGATCGCCTTCACCTCGAGCGGATGCAGGTGACAGAAAAAGGCGATCTGGTCGAACGACATCGCCGTGTTGTCCACCAGCCAGACCGCGGTCGCTTTGGGCATGAGAAGCTGATTGGCCATGATACAATCGTCCTTTCTTCGCCCGCGTCCCTCACGCGGGCGGTGGTTGAAGCCACCAGAATGGGAAATCGAGCAGGCTATATCGCGTCTTGCAACGGTGCGCAACGTGCCTGTGTGTCGATAGCGCCCGTCCGCCGATCACATTTGCCGGCGGGCAGGGGGGCGATGCTAGAGCGACTGGCAACGCGCAGCGTCGAAGAAGCTGTCGACCAAGGGGGCGAAGGTTGCGTCCGGCCGGAAAATCCGCACCACGACGATGCCGATATCCTCCTCGACCTCGATGATGACCGAGCCGGCCAGGTCTTCGGGCAGATCCTTGCGCAGGTCGATCATCTGGTCGGGCGAGACCACGACCAGATCCAAAAGCCCGTCGGAGGCGGTGCGGTCGTTCAGGCTGTAGATATTGTGCCCCCAGCGATTGTAGAGCGAGACCGACCAGAACAGCGGTTTCTCCGTCGCCTGCACGCGCACCCCGCTTTCGGAAAGGTCGAAGCGGCAGGCGCCAGCGGCCATGAAGGGGTCGGGCGCGCGCGCGCCGCGCGTGGCCGAGGCGGTTTCCGGCAGCCGGACGAAGCTGTTGGGCGCGCCGGCCTGCTCCAGGCGCGACCAGGCATCGCGCTCGGCATAGGCCGGCAGCAGAAGCAGGATCGCGATGTGCACGATCGCAGCGCCGATCAGGCCGGACAGGAGGACGTAAGCCAGCCTAAGCATCGCAGCCGGTCCTGTAGATGGCGGGCAGCGCGATGTCGCGGGCGTCGGCGCCGTTGGCCACCGGCGTGTCGTAGAGCGTGAGCACCAGCGTCATTTCGCCGGTTCCCGTCACGGCAAGCCAATTGCCGGGGGCGGGGGCGCGGCCGATGGCGATGTCGAAGCTGTTGTCGGCCCGGCGCAGGATCTGGCGCGAATGCAGCCCGTCGGCGGGCCGCTGCGGCTGCGGCGCGGCGTGACCGGTCCTGTCGGTGGCATAAAGGGTCCAGAAGCGCGCGACCGGCACGCCGCCCTCGAGGCGGTAGCGGCATTGCCGGCGCAGGCCCTGTCCGGAGGAATCGCGCTCGGCCAGGAAATAAAGCCCTTCGGCGCGCCCCAGCGGCAGTTCGCCGTCGCGCGCGATGCGCGCCCGGCCGTAGGGGTCGACCTGCGGCGTGCCGGAAGCGGGATAGGCGGTCCAGGCCCCGACCCTGAGCGTGTCGAGCCCGTCAATGGCGTTGAGCGCGAACCAGACCGAGGCGCCGCCGCCGCCGACAGCGATCGCGACCACCAGGGCGATGTAGAGCGGAACGCGCATTAGCCGGGCCTCGCCGGCAAGGCCCGGCCAAGGCGCGCGCGCAGACAGGGCGGACAAGGCGCGGACGGCACGGCGCGGATACTCAAAGCGCCGACGAGGTGTCGCGTTCGCTGGCGACCCGGATCGGCGCGGCTTCGCGGAAAAGCCGCGTCATCTGACGCAACAGCCGGGTGGTTGCCGCCGACATTACCGGCGGCCGGCCGGCGGCCTCGCCGTCACCGTCGCCGTCGCCGTCGGCATCGGCGACCTTGGGCGCGTCCTTGCCCTCCAGGAACGGCTTGTCGATGCCGGGGATCGGCTTCAACTCGATATTGTTGTGGGCGTAGGTCATCAGCCGCTTCCAAGTCATCGCCGGCAGCGAGCCGCCCGTCATGTTGCGCGTGGGGGTCGACTCGTCGTTGCCGAACCAGACCGCGGCGGTGTAGTTGCCGGTGAAGCCGACATACCAGGCGTCCTTGTAGGCCTGGGTGGTGCCGGTCTTGCCGGCGCTGCGGATGCCGTCGAGCGCGGAGCGCCGCGCCGTGCCGATCTCCGGCACCTGGACCATGATGGAGTTCATGTAGCCGACCGACTGCTCGCTCAAAACCCGCTGCGGCTCCGGCGCGTCGCGGCGCCAGTCGTAAACGACCTCGCCGGAATGGGTGCGAAGCTGGGTGATGCCGTGCCGCCGGCCGGCGAGGCCGCCATTGGCGAAGACGTGAAAGCCGGTCGCCTGGTCGAGCACGGTCAACCCCGACGTGCCCAGAACCATGGTCTTGTCGGAAAACACCGGCGATTCGATGCCCATCGCCTCGGCCAGTTCCTTGATCGGCTTGATGCCCAGATGCTCCTTGGCCAGGCGCACCGGCACGGTGTTGATCGACTTGATCAGCGCGGTGGAGAGTGGGATGCTGCCGCGATAGCCGCGCGAATAGTTTTTCGGCGACCAGCGCCCCCAGGTGATCGGCGCGTCGCGCACGATGGTGTCGGGCGTGAAGCCGTTTTCCATCGCGGTCGCATAGACATAGGGCTTGAAGGAGGAGCCGACTTGGCGCAGCGCGCGGGTGGCGCGGTTGAACTGGCTGGTGCCGTAGTCGCGCCCGCCGACGATGGCGCGCACCGCGCCGCCGTCGTCGATGACGACGATCGCGCCCTGCTTGACGCCGTAATCCTTGCCGTACTGGCGCAGATGGTATTCCAGCGCCTCCTCGGCCGCCGACTGGATGTTCATGTCGAGCGTGGTGCGCGCGACCAGCGAATGGGTCGGCAGCCGCGCCGCCAGTTCCTTGACCTCCTCGAACACCCAGTCGAGGAAATAGTCGGGATGCTGCTGGTTGTCGCGGTCGACGACATTGGCTGGCTCGCGCCGGGCCGCGATAACCTGGCCCTCGGTCATGAAGCCGGCCTGGACGATGTTGGTCAGCACCTCGTTGGCGCGGGCGCGCGCGGCCGGCAGGTTGATGTGCGGCGCGTAGCGCGCCGGCGCCTTGAACAGGCCGGCCAGCATCGCCGCCTCGGCGAGGTCGACGTCCTTTATGCCCTTGTCGAAATAGAAGTCGGCCGCCGCCGTGATGCCGAACGTGCCGCCGCCCATATAGGCGCGGTCGAGATAGAGCTGCAGGATCTCCTTCTTGGTCAGGTTCACCTCCAGCCACACCGACAGGAAGGCTTCCTTGACCTTGCGCTCGATGGTGCGCTCGTTGGACAGGAAAAGGTTCTTGGCCAGCTGCTGGGAGATGGTGGAGCCGCCCTGGACGACGGAATTGGCGCGCATGTTTTCCGTCATCGCCCTGGCGAGGCCGATGACGTCGATGCCGTAATGGTCGAAGAAGCGCCGGTCCTCGGTCGCCAGCACCGCCTTGATGACGTGGTCGGGGATCTCGTCGACCGGCACGGAATCGCGCTGGATGATGCCGCGCTGGCCGATCTCGTTGCCGTAGCGGTCGAGCACGGTGACGGCGTAGTCGGCCTGGGCGCGCCAGTTGCCGGCGGTTTCCTCGAAGGCGGGCATGGCCAGCGCCAGGAGCACGACCGAGCCGGCCGCGCCGAGCGTGACGCTCTCGCTCAGCGCCTCCACCACGCCGCGGCGCCAGCCATAGACGCGGAACCGGCGGAAGAAGATGGTGATCGTTTCCCAGATCTCGCCGGCCTTGAACCCGGCCTCATAGAGGCTGGAATCGATCCAGGCGTCGATCTCGAGCAGTTTCGAGGTTCGCGGGGCGCGTGTCTTTTTTTGTTCGAATGGGTTGTCCATCAACCGCTTGTCCGTAAGCCATCGGGCAGGCAAGCTGCGTTCCCATACGGGCGAATTTCAGGCGGCCCACCACTTCCGCTGCGGCATCATTGCACCAAAGCGGCCGGCGCATACAAGGAAAAACCGGCCGCAGACCTTTGCAACTTCGCGTCATCGTAAAGAAGGTAGGAGAATATTCCAGAACGCCGGGGCGATGGCCCGGCGGGGAACGGACGTCCGTTTGCGGGCGGGGCGGCGGAAGAGGCGTCGTCACGCGCGGTATGGCTCCGCGCCGACCGGCACGGCGGCGACGCGCATCTGCGGTGCCGGCTGGCGGAGATGGATTGCCGGGAGCGTCGCCGCGCTGGTCGAGCCCGGCGATCCTGTCCTACCTTCCACGTCAACACCGCCACCACGGCATCCGCTCGCGAAGCGCTGGTGCGCAACGTGTCTTGCGACACCACGCTCTACACCGACGAGTCCCGCCTCTATACCGATACCGGCAAGGAATATGCCGGCCACCGCACGGTAAAGCACACCGCGAAGGAATATGCCCGCCGCGCAGGCGATGTTGTCGTGGACACCGACACGATTGAAAACGTGTTCTCCATCTTCAAACGCGGCAGGGTCGGTGTCTATCAGCATTGCGGCGAGGCGCATCTGCACCGCTACCTTGCCGAGTTCGATTTCAGGCATAACCGCCGCATGGCGCTCAAGATTTCCGATGCAGAACGCGCCGAAGACCTGTTGCGCGGCGCTCGCGGCAAGCGTCTTACCTATCGGCGGACTGACGAAGCCGCGCACGCTTAAGCAAAAGGCACGAAGACTCCAAAGAATGCGCAAAAAGAAGTAACCTCCCGTCTTTCAGGCGGGAGGATTGCCCTGTGCGTGAGTTAGCCAAAGCACTTTTTCAAAGCGCGATTGAGGTTGCTAACGGGTTCCGCCAGCGATGCCATGAATTGGAATCCGAGCTTCATCAAGCGAAGACGAAAGTAGTCCAGATACAAGCGCAACTTGATGCGGCGAACTTCTCTATTAAGCGCCTTGATGGCTTTCAACCGGCGCTCGGGGGAAAGCTCCAATGCCCCCATTGCTGGATCGCTCGGGGCGCAAATGTCGCCATGGCTCCGCAGCCCAGCGGTGCCGATATGGACATTTTCAGATGTCGCGAGTGTCATTTTGAGTTCACATCCTGACGCTTCTTGGCGCCGCGCTTAGGCGGTTTCTTCTCTCCCTTTCCGGCTTTGGGATCGGGCGGGGTTTTCAGCAGGCGGCGCAATACCTCGTCGCCCTTTTCCTGGTCCTTGCCTTTGGGGTTTTCTGACATGGACATCTCAATCCTGAACAATGCATTCTTTCAGGCTAGACTAAAGGTCAATCGGGCCGACCGCCACTTCCAAGAGGCGCAGGCGTGGTTCAAGGGCTACATCGAATCCGATTTCTGCAAACTTATCGAAGAGCGTGACCCTGAGACCGGCGGCCAGAGCTTTCGCGTCGAAGCGGCACCTATCCCTCCCGATTTGGTGCTCGCAATCGGCGACACGTTTCACAGTTTGAGCTGCGCTATCGACTATGTGATGACCGGCATGGCTCGCGCGGCAGGTATTTCGGCGGCGCGCGTAGGTTTCCCAACCGATGAAACGAGGCAGGCGCTTCGTCAGTCCTTCATTGCCCCCAAGAAGGCCGGAGCCAAAGACCCACCTAAGCGTCGAATAATGAAGACATTCCCCGCTTTCGTGATGCTCCTGCTCCAAAGCATAAAACCTTACCGTGGAGGGAATTTTCTGCTTTGGGAGGTGAGAAAGGTCGACAACATCGACAAGCACAACCTGATTGTGCCCTCCGTAACAATCAGCGAACTGCGCGGAGTCTCGCTTCTCGATAAGACATACAACAACAGTTTCGGGAGCGTGAACGCCAAGGTCGGTGCCGGCGGGCGTGTCAACCTTGTTATGTACAACAACCCCGGCGGCAAGCTGAAAGTAACAAACAAGGGCCAAGCATCCGCGAGCATAACCTTCGCCCAAAGCATGGAAGTCTTCCCGGGTGAGTCTGTTTTCCCAACGCTCCTGCAATGCATTCAGGCCGTCGATCAGGCGATCTCTCTGATCGAACGCGTAGGGACTAAACCCTACATTGCCTCCTGAAAATTCCGGCCCGTCACGCTCTGTTTTCATGGCACCTCCGATTATGGTACGTCAAGTGCATAAATAGGAAAAAAATCCTTGACACCGTGACGGGGCTTTGGTAGGGTTCGATTATCGTCGGACAGTTGCGCCAGAGTGGCCGGTCGGGCCGGAGGCGCGGGGGTGTTGCGAGACATCGCCAATGTCCGCGACGGACGAAATCCTGGGCGACGACGTTCCAGACGACGAAAAACCCAAACACAAGAAAACGATCGGGATCGGTTGATGGTGCTGGCTGCGGCGGCGCGCTGGGCGGCGGCGCGGCGCGTTTTCGAGGACGGGAAAGCGGGGTTTGCCACGATCGCGCAGCTGACCGGCTGCGGCGAGGCCAGCCTGGCCCGCCGCGTCCGGCGCGAGGGCTGGCGGGCGCCGCAGCAGACCGAGATCACGCCGGACCATCTGGCGCGGCTGCGGCGCGAGCTGGCGCGCTGGATCGGCCGTATCGAGACACTCGGCGCCGCGCTCGAGGCCGGGGAGGGCGGGGTCGACAAGGCCGATCTCGACGCCGCGCTGGCTGCGTTTCGCGCCCTGGAGAAGGCCGAGGACATGGCCCGCGCCCAGATGACGGAAGACACCATAAATAATGACGCCGAAAAGGCCGCCGTCCTGGAGAAGATCAACCAGCGCATCGTCGCGCTCGCCCACGAATTCGCCGCCGAGATCGTCGACGGAGGCGGCGGCGGCGCGGGAGGCGGGATGGACGCCGAGCCAGGATGAGGCCTGGACGATCCGCCACGAATGGATGGTCTTTGCCCGCGCGCGGCAATATCCGCTGCTGTGGCCGCCCGGACGCTCCTGGCTGGTGCTGGGCGGGCGCGGGGCGGGCAAGACGCGGCTGGGGGCGGAATGGATCGACATGCTGGTGCGCGGCCTGCCGCCCTTCGCCCACCGCAAATACGGCCGGCTGGCGCTGATCGGCGAGACGCTGGCCGACGTGCGCGAGGTGATGATCGACGGGCTGTCGGGGATCGCCGCGCGCGCCCGGCAGGCGCGGCCGCGCTACGAGCCCTCGCGGCGGCGGCTGGTGTGGCCGGGCGGGGCGACGGCGCAGATCTTTTCCTCGGAGGATCCCGAAAGCCTGCGCGGGCCGCAATTCGACGCCGCCTGGTGCGACGAGGCCGGCAAATGGCGCCATGCCGAGGCCTGTTTCGACATGCTGCAGTTCGGCCTGCGGGTCGGGCCGGCGCCGAAACAGCTGATCACCACCACGCCGCGACCGACCCCGCTTCTGCGCCGGCTGCTGGCCGACCCGGCGGTGACGGTGACGCGCATGAAAACGGTCGACAACCAGGCCCATCTGGCTGCCGGTTTCATCGACTGGCTGCGGACGCGCTACGGCGGCACGCGGCTCGGCCGCCAGGAACTGGACGGCGAGATGATCGCCGACCGCGAGGACGCGTTGTGGTCGCGCCAGATGGTGGAACGCACCGCCGGGGGACGGGCGGACGAGACGCCCGGCCGCATCGTGGTGGCGGTCGACCCGCCGGCGAGCGCGCGCCGCACCTCGGACGCCTGCGGCATCGTTGTGGCGGGCGCGGTCGGTGACGGTCGGGCGCTGGTGATGGCCGACGCGACGATGCGCCGGGCGCGGCCGACGGCGTGGGCGCAAAAGGCGGTGGCGCTTTACCACCGCTATGCGGCCGACAGTATCGTGGTCGAGGTCAACCAGGGCGGCGACATGGTGTCGACCGTCATCCACGGCGTCGACGCGAGCGTGGCGGTCAAGCCGGTACGGGCGACGCGCGGCAAGTGGCTGCGCGCCGAGCCGGTGGCCGCCCTCTACGAGCAGGGGCGCGTGGCGCATGCCAGGCGGTTTCCCGAGCTCGAGGACGAGATGTGCGATTTCGGCCCCGGCGGGCTTTCCGACGGCCGCTCTCCCGACCGGCTCGACGCGTTGGTGTGGGCGCTGACCGAACTGCTTCTGGGACCGCACGCAACGCCGCGCATCCGGGAAATCCACTAGAGCCGTTCTGCTTTTCCCGGATTGGCAGACCGGCTCCAACCTATTGTTTTAACGCGTTTCCGAACGGCGAGCCGGCTTCCACTTCGCCTGGAAACGCCATAGCGCAGGAATTTTCGATGACCTGGAACTGGCCGTGGGCGCCGCGCCCCGACGGTGCGACGACGGCTGCCGAGACAAAGCAGGCCGGGCCGATCGGTTTCGTCGCGCTGCATATGCAAAACGAGGCGAACTGGACCCGGCGCGACTATGGCGCGCTTGCCCGCGAGGGCTTCATGCGCAACCCGGTCGTGCACCGCTGCGTGCGGCTGATCGCCGAGACGGCCGCCGCGGTGCCGTGGCTGCTCTACGAGGGCGCGGCCGAACACGGCGAGCACCCGCTGATGGAACTGATCGACCGGCCGAACCCGCGCCAGGCCGGCGGTGCCTTCTTCGAGGCGCTCTACGGCCATCTTCTGCTTTCGGGCAACGCCTATGCGGAACTGGTCGAGGCCGGCACCGATGGGCGCGAACTGCATTTGCTGCGGCCCGACCGGGTGGCGGTGGTCAGCGACGAGGCCGGTTGGCCGGTGGCGCTCGACTACCGGCATGACGGCTCGAAGAGGCGCGTGCCGCTGGGGCGGCCGGGCGCGGGCGCGGCGCAGTTTTCGCTCTTTCACCCGCTCGACGACCATTACGGCTTTCCGCCGTTGCAGGCCGCGCTGATGGCGCTCGACACCCACAATGCCGCCGGGCGCTGGAACAAGGCGCTGCTCGACAATTCGGCCCGGCCGTCGGGAGCGTTGGTCTATGCGCCCAAGGACGGCGCCAATCTGACCGAGGAGCAGTTCGAGCGCCTGAAGGCGGAACTGGAGCAGGGCTATGGCGGGCCGACGCGCGCCGGGCGGCCGCTGCTTCTGGAAGGCGGGCTCGACTGGAAGGCGATGGGCCTGTCGCCAAAGGACATGGATTTCTTGCAGGCCAAGAACGGCGCGGCGCGCGACGTGGCGCTCGCCTTCGGCGTGCCGCCGATGCTGCTGGGCATTCCCGGCGACAACACTTATGCCAATTACGCCGAGGCCAACCGGGCGTTCTACCGCTTGACGGTGCTGCCGCTGGTCGGCCGCATCGCCAAGGACCTTTCCGCCTTCCTGGGGCCGGCCTTCGGGCGTGGCCTGCGGTTCTGGTACGACGCCGACCGCATCGAGGGCCTTTCAGGCGAGCGCGACGCGCTGTGGGCGCGGGTCGACGCGGCAAGCTTCCTCGGCGACGACGAAAAGCGCGAGGCGGTCGGCTATCCGCCGAGGGGGGGCTAGCGGCCAAGGCCGGGTTTCGCCCCGACCAGCCGCGCGTGCCGAAGGGCAATCCCGATGGCGGCCAGTGGACCGACGAGGGGTGCTGTGCGCGGGTGATACCGGTTCAGGCCAGGCCGACTGGCGGTCGCGGCGGCCCGCGCCGTGTCGGGGGACGCTGGCGAAACGTGCCGCCGGCGCAGGCGGCGCAGCTGGCAATCAGCAACAGCCGGATGCGCGCTGCCGTGCAGCGTGTACGGGAACTCGATCCGAGATGGAAACCGCGTCCGAGCGCGTACGAGACGGTGGAGGGTGAGATTGCCGCCAACCGGGCAGCGATGCGCGAGGCCGAAGCCAGGCTGCTGGAATTGCAGCGCATGGGGATCGGACCGGGTCCATATGCCAAGGAATCGCTGCCGGCGCGCAGTTC
>NZ_RBVY01000010.1 GCF_004000215.1 Nitratireductor alexandrii
TATCAGGCCACGCCGGGTCAGTTCTCAGTGGCAATCAACACCTGGGGGCGACCCAGATCACCGTGTGCGCTTCCAGACCGGCGAGATAAGTCATGATCTGGCCGAGATGTGTGTGGTCGGTCTGCTCGAGCTGGTTTTCAATCAGCACCACGGTGCCGTCGCTCGGGTTGCGCGCCAGGATGTCCGCTGCAAACGCCTCGACGGCGATCTCGGTGCCGGTGATCTCAAGCGGGATGCCGACCACTTCGGCAAGCTGATCGATGTTGGCTGCCAGCCAAGGCGTGAAGGACAAGGCCTCGTGCCGCCAAGCCTCGCGCGGCAGCAGATCGGTCAGGCGGCCGAAGGTGACGTCACTCATGCCGGCTCCGCCACGTTGAGCATGGCGTCGATCGCGGCGTCGAGATCAGGTCGGAAGTCGTAGACGCTGCGCAGTTCGGCGAAACCCCAGCGGCCGAAGCTGCCGAGGCGATTGACCGCTGGAAGCCACTTGTTCTGCATCGCCTGAGCCTTGAGCATGGCGTCGTGGCCGCGGTAGCCCTTGACCTCGAGGACGAGCGTGACCGGCGGCCCGCCATCGTCGGCCCTGAGCCGCACCAGGAAATCGGGCAGATAGCGGTGCACCTCGCCCTCGCGGCTGTAAGGCACCTCGAAATGCAGATTGTGGTTCTTGGCGTAGGCCAGGACACGTGGATGCTCGTCCAGCATCTGGGCCAGCTTGATCTCCCAATCCTGGTCGGTGACGATCCAGTTGACATGGCTGCGGTCGGGTCGCGGCCAGTGCCGGCTGGGGCTTGAGGTGTAGAAGCTGACCGAGGCGGTCGATCCCTCCGGCGAAAACGGGTCGAGCGTGGCGCGCACGACAGGCTCGACATCGGGCTGGTCGAGCAGCGCGCCCATCAGGAGGTCGCAGACCTCGTCGGCGAGCTGGCGGTAGCGCAATTGCGCCGGCTTGGTGTCGCCCTGGCAGACCAGGCGATCGGAACGCAGCCATTGCAGGACGATGCGCTTGGCATGCGGGAAAAGGTGGGTCTTGGGCGCGCCATTGGGATCGCGCAGCTTTTCCGAGATCCAGTAGTTGGCCACATCGAAGGCGATCGAGGATAGACGCTTGTCTTCGAGATGGGCCAGGCCGAGCTCGTGACGCTCGCCGATGATGCCGGACATCTTCACGACCGTGGCGCCGACCTTTTCGGGGGTGAGCACGTAGGGCTCCAGCCGCGTCAGATCGACGTCGATGCGCTCCTTCGGGAAATCGGTGCGGTATCCCTCGACGCGCGGGAAGACGATCTCGAGGTGATCGCGGTCGGGGCTGATCGCCTGCACATGCACGACCTCGCGCGGCGGCTGCGGCGGCGCCGGCCGCGGCTGGTCGGCGAAGTTGAGTCCGTCGATGCCCATGATGTCGGCATATTCGATCCGGTAGAGGCCGGTGTCGGGATCGACGTCGTAGGACATGCGGCGTAGCGCCCGGCCGATCACCTGCTCGCAGATCAGCCGCGAGCCGAAGGCGCGCAGCCCCATGATGTGGGTGACATTGTTGGTGTCCCAGCCCTCGGTCAGCATGGAGACGGAGACGACGCTGCGGATCTGCTCGCCGAGCCGGCCCTTGCGGCCGACGGTATTCATGACCTCGCGTAGAATCTCGGCGTCGGTGATCTCGCCGGCGCTGTTGTCACGCCGGTTGCGCTCGCGGCGGAACGCCTCGATCTCTGCGGCATGCGCATCACGGAAGGCCTTGTCGATCTCGCTGCCGCTTTCAAGCGCGGCCGAATCGATCAGGATGGTGCGCGGCCGGTCGAGCCGCTGGTCGTGGTCGTCATAGTTGCGGAAGAGCTCGAGCTCACCCTGGCGGACCCGCTCCTGTTCGTGCTCGTCGGTGTAGGCGTAGCCGGCGATATAGTCGCGAACCATTTCGGAATTGGTGGTGTTGTTGCACACCACGATGAACACCGGCGGAACGCCGATGCCGTCCTTCTCCCACAGCCGGAACGTCTTTTCGTAATGGCCATAGAGGGCATCGAGAGCGACCTTGAGCTCGATCGGCAGCTTGTGCGGGTCCGGCTTGCCTTCGCTCTTCTTGCGCTTGTCGGGCATGCGTGTGCGGATCGCCGGCCACAGATTGCGATACATCACCTTCTCGCCGTCGGCGCGGTTGTCGGCGATGGGCACGCGGGGCAGCTTGACGATGCCGCATTCGATGGCGTCCATTAGGGAGAAGTCGCTCATGACCCAGGGAAAGAGCGTGCCTTCCGGCCAGTTGGAGCCGGAGATGAAAAACGGCGTTGCCGAAAGGTCGTAGACGGCGCGCACGCCCTGATGCCGGTTGAGTGTCTCGATGCCGGACATCCACAGATGCGCCGCCTCGCGGTTTTCCTCGGCCTGCTTGCGTTCCTCGCCGGTGAGCTTTTCTTCCTGCTGGATTGGTCGGGCCCGGTAGCAGTGATGCGCCTCGTCGTTGATGACAACCAGGCTGCGCAGCCCCATCAGGTTGCCCATCACACGCTGGATCATCTGGCCCTCGGTCTCCAGCGTCTGCAGCGCGTCGCCGTGACCTTCGAGAGCCTGCCTTGTCCCTCTGGCGGCGTCGAAGGTCTCGCGCAGCTTGAAAGCGTGATAATTGGTGATGACGATCTTCGCCCGGTGCAAATCCGGCATCAGGTCGTGCGGGACCAGGTTCAGCCGGTCGTAGTAGTTCTCCGCATCGTTGGGCATCAGGACGCGCAGGCGGTCGCGGATAGTGATGCCCGGCGTGACGATCAGGAAGCCCCGGGAGAATCGCCGGCTGTTGGCGGACCTGACGGCATTGAGCGCCTGCCAGGCAATCAGCATGGCCATGACGGTCGTCTTGCCTGCTCCGGTGGCGAGCTTCAGCGCGACGCGTATGAGGTCGGGCGATGCTACGGAAGCGTCGGCGCCGTCCGGCTGGTTGGCGAAATTGTTGGCGATCGCCAACCATTCTAGAAAGCGGCGGCCGCGCCGCCCCATCTCGGGCGCGACCTCGGCCAGCCAGATCGCCGCCTCGACGGCCTCGAGCTGGCAGAAGAACGGCCGGATTGTCTGGCGTTCATCGCGCTGGATGGCGCGCCAGTGCAGGAGGAGGCGCTGGGTAACCGGACTAACTTTCCATTGGGTCGGGTTCGGCAGGTCGCGCCACGTCTGAAGCTCCTGGCGCAGATCGTTGATGATCGGAGAAGGATTGAACTCGGTCGCTTCCGACGACAGTTGGTCGTCGAACACCAAATTTGCCTGCGATCTCTCTGACTGTGACGACTGACCCGGCAAGGCCGTCCACAACGCTGACGAGCGTCTGGTGTCGACGATCCGGTCGGTCGGATGTCCGTCGTCATCAAGCTCCCAGTGGCGGCCGGGATGCCTGTAGGGCGAGTTGATGATCGGCGTGTCGAAAAAGCTCATTGTCGCCCTTCTTCCTTGCCGCAGAAGGAAGCAGGAAATCGCTGATACAGCAACCGTATCGTGTAGTGCCAGCGCTAATGCGCGCACTGGCTGGCCGGAGTGGTAGTGAAACATGGGCGGTCAGATGCCGGGCCGCGGTGTAATCGTTCATGCGGTCTTGGGTGTCGGGAATTCCGCGCCTGATGGCAACTATTCACTGACATCACGTCCCGGGGCGCTTTCGGCATCTTGTTGGGCGGTTTCGCCGCGTCTGCCCGTCTTGGTGAGGATGAACTGGAATGCAGCGGTGCGAGCCGAGCGGGGCACACAGTGATCCCTCGTGAATAATGAAAGCCTTGCGCGACACGGATCTGCCGAATAGTTGGGCGACGAAGACCGAGGATCGTGCCGTTCGTCGACTAGTATCGCGTGTGGCAAGAAGGAAGACGTCTGCCGAGCAGGCGAGGTGCGGCCGGACGTGCAGGGCGAGACAGCGCGAGTATACGCACGACTACCGCGAAAAAGCCGAACTTGCTTTCAGCGCCAACGCGGGGTCAACCTTCTGTGTCGTTCTTTGCTGAAACGGTTGTCGATCAGTCTGTCACTCATCATCCGCGTGTGTTGGCTGAACGAGCCGGGAACAAGGCGATTTACGTGTGGTTGTCTGAAATACGGGAGCGGGGCGGCCGGTAAATGGATATGCCGAACGTCGGTGGCTTCGAGGAACATCGCGAAGCTGATCGAACCGGAGTTGCGCCTCTTTGCCCGATCGACCTCGTCCAGGCGACGGATGTGCGTCCAGTAACTCTTGGCGATTCGATTCATCTCGCGCGACATTGACAGCACGGATTTCACCCCTAACGCCTGCCGCGTCCGGGACGCGGTCTTCGTGCAGTAGCGGCCCCAACCAGCCGCGTTCCAGAGCTCACGAATATCGGCTTGCTTCTCTGGCAGCCATGCATCCCATTTGCCGCCTGCGCATCTCAGCGCACTGATGAGTTCGCGCCGCTCTCCTTCAGGCACGTAGATAACGCCGTGGAGATGCAGTCGACCAGATTCGGTTAGTTCGAACACGAAAGCAAAAGGGATCTTGCGCGCGCCGAATCGGGCTTTCAAGGCACGGGCGATCCGTTGCTGCAAATACGACTTCACGTCATCGCCCTGGCATCTAGCCTCCCGTTCGATGTTACGCCCGAGATTCAAGGAGAAAGCTTCGTAGCCAGCATCAGGCGCAGCTCTCGTGCAAACTTCCATCTTGAGATACTCGCTCGCATATCGCCAGGCTGGGAGGGCCCGTGTGTCGCGTGCCGCGGCTTTCCCCCGCTTGGAAAGGATACCTAGATCAGTCTCAACGTGGTGGGAGCGGAGTGTATAGGGTGCGTTTACTAAAGGGGCGCTGACGCTGGGGTCTGAAGGTGGGGCTATGACATTGAGTCGACTGGACGCACGCCTGTCTCTTTCTCTTGATTTGCGAGGTCTGCGTGACCTGCGACGTCGTTCCGGACCGCGGGATGTTGTTTCGACGGGCTTTGTTGGCGATGCACGACAATCGGAAAATTGATCAGCTTCGCGGGCGCATTTTTGCTCTTGTGCCGCGCGTGACTCCTCCTCAAGTTGCTTGAGGATTGCATACTGCTCGTCAGTCAGATCGGCGTAATCGTCGTTGGACGGCGGACTGCTGGTAGGGTATAATTTTGACACAACGAACCAAATTTGACCGGCCGTGCGATCATCTCCGCGGCCGGTCTCCTTCTTAAGGACGGGTGCAGAAAATATAAGTCAATGATGACTGATTATCAATGGCCAACAAAAAAGATGTTGGGAAACATGACGCTCAGATGGAGACATCAACCAGCAGCGGCACGTGATCGCTTAGCCCGGCCTCTACGTATGGGCGATGATCGCCGAGGGCAGCCCAATTGATTGCGATGTCCCGAGAGACGAACGCGTAGTCGATGTGGAAACGGGACTGCGGTTGATCCTGCCATCGCCAGAAAAATGTCGGCTTGGATTCGGCGCCCATCTGTTCCTCCTTGAAAGAATGCCAGGCGCTACGAAACCGGAGTTCATCAAGTCGCTCGATTACGCGCGCAAATCGGCGCCCGGACGCTCGACGCCCGTCTAGAGCGGCAGACTGATTGAAATCGCCGGCCACTATTGCAGGTTCAGCCCGGAGGAAGCTGCCCAGCTGTTCGAGGGCGCTGAGCGTTGGGCCCACATAGTCAGTGGTCTTCTTCACGCACGCGCCCACAACGCGCAGTGTCAGGCCTCCCCGCGAGAGCCTGACCGGCAAGAACAGCCGCTCGGCGACCTGGACCTCTGCATGTTCAAGGCGCCACCCATTCAGCGCCACAACGGCCAGGCCGCGGCGACCGTTTCCTATCCAGAAGCCGCCGCTCGCATCTGGCAGCGCGTCGGCAGCATCTTGCTCTGCCTCCGAGATGACGACTACATCCGGCCTCATTTCCTCGATGATCGCAGATTTGCGGGCAAAATTGCCGGCACAGTTCCATGCGATGAGTCGGATCTGAGTTTTGATTGACGGCGTCATTGGTTGCGAGTTTCGTTAGGGTCGCGTGAAGGGAAGAGAGGCATAGGCGAAGAGGTCTCGCATGTCTTGGCTCCAATTGAAATTGGCTCTTAGCCTTAGCAGTCACCCGAGGATTCTTGCTGGCGCTATCCTGAAACGTTAGTCTCGCCATGGAGTGGTGCTTGTCCAGGACAGGAACCCTAGGTGGTGGCCAAGAGAGCTATGGAGCAGCTCGAGCGGGAATTGGTGCTGGAGATGAATGGGGGAAGTCTCGTCATGGCGACGCCTGAGGATGCCGTCGACAAAGCCGGCGAAATCTCGCAGCTGGTCAACGAGAAGATCGAAGATCTCCGGTTGCGCCTGCTCGATCTGACGGCGCGTAACCCGTTGATCCGCGTGCGCTTGTCCCACGCGAGTAACTCCTATGTTCGCGTGGTCGACGAACTGCCTGATGTGCTCTTCTTCCGTCTATCCGAAAGCCGGGCAATGCAGTTCGCGCCTTTGCCGCCCTTGGAAGAAGATCCGCCGGACGAACAGACGCGAGACTTCCTGGACGCGGTCTCGCTGGCGCGAGCGACCGACGAAACTTATCGGGCTTCACTGGACAAGCTCGACCCGAACGGCACCGACTACCTCGACAAATCCCGCAAGCTCGAACGCGCCCTGAAGGATCGAGTGCGGGAACTGGCCGGCCTGCCGCCGCGTCCAACAAGTAAGGATATTGCCAGTCTTGCAACCCATGCGCGGGCACACGGCATCACGCCGGCATTTGATCTTCCCGATCCTGACGAGGAACGTGAGGACGGCCGGCACACAGACGATGAAATCCAGACACTGCAGCTGCCACGTGACCTTGAACGACGGCTGAATTCGATCATCTCCAAAGGCAATACGTGGCAGCAGGAGACAGGCGTCAATGTCGTCCAGGCGGCGTTCGGTTTCCTTGAGTGGTCGGACCCCAATGGCCGAGACAACAACCTGTCGCCTCTCATCGTCCTTCCCGTGGTCCTTAAGTCGCAGAAGACGCCTGGTGGGGCCAAATTCAGCGTCGTTGGTGCCGGCGAGAATGCGGAGTCCAATGGCGTCCTGGCAGAACGTTTGAAGCGTGACTTCGGACTGAAGCTCCCCGACTACGACGGCGGCTCGACAGAGGAATATTTCGAGCTGATCGACAAGCTCAAGCCGAACATCCCAACGTGGAAGGTGCGGCGGCAGGTCGTGTTCGGCATTTTCCCGTCGGCCAGGATCGCGATGTATCATGACCTCGATACAACCGCCGCGGATTTCGCAAACAATGACATCGTCCGAGCCATCATGGCGGGGACCCAGACATCAGGCTTGTCCCCCTATGCCAAGGACCATGATGTCGATGCTGCCGATAATGAGGGACGGTCGCCTCTCATGGTTATGGACGCGGATTCATCGCAGGTCAGCACCATCCTCGATGTAGCGTCTGGAAAAAACATCGCGGTGGAGGGACCGCCTGGGACGGGCAAGTCGCAGACCATCGTCAACGTGATTGCTGCTGCGCTTGCCGAGGGTAAGAAGGTCCTTTTCGTGGCCGAGAAGCTGGCAGCACTCGATGTCGTCCGGTCTCGCCTGGAGACGGTCGGGCTTGGCGAATTCATCCTGCCGCTTCAGGCAAGCCGCTCAAGCCGAAAGGAGGTTGTCGCCTCGCTCCGCGACCGACTGACGATGGGGAGCGCTCAGCGGCCACGAGATTTCGATACCAAGCATCGGCGACTACGAGACACGCGCTCCAAGCTCGGCGAGTATGTTGAGATATTGTCGTCGATATTTGCCGGAACAGGCCGCACGGTATTCGAGATACTAGGCAAGGCGATCGCAACCGGCCCCGCAGTTGCGGACCTGTCGAGAGAAATTCGGGATCTTTCACTGGTCCCGCATGGTGAATATGACGATGCCACCCTACAGGGAATCCTTGACCGAGCGCGTGCGTTCGACGCCGCCCTCGCAGCCGCGTCGACAACGCCAGACTTCTGGCGGGGAACGCACCTCGTATCCCTTACGCCGATCGAAGCCGACGAAATTCTGGAGACAACGATAGGGGCAGCCTCACGGGCTGCGCGGGCAGGTCAGTGCAGGAAGAGATGCCAGGAGTTCGGTATCGTTCTCCCGGAATCCCTTGCCCGGCAGAAAGATCACGCGGTAGCGATCAAGGATTTCCTGACGACCGTCGATGTGGATCAGCTTGTAGAGTGGGCGCACCTTGTTGCTGCCGACGACATCGAGCCGATGCGGCGGATCACGGCTTCCGCCGAAAATACGGCTGAGCTGACGGTGCGTCTTTCTGCACAGCTTGTGGATTTGCGCACTAGAGATGCCGTCGAGCGTGCCCTCGAAATCTGTCAGCTGCATGGGTTGGGGAGCCCGGATCCTGCCGCTCTGGCCAGCAAGACGGAAAAGCTTGCGCGCACGCTGCAGGCGGTTTCGAGTGTCAGGCGTCGCATTGCCGATTTTCAGGAGCATTGCGCAGGATCGGCCGGCTGGACGTTGCGGATGTTCCACGTCGCGCGGAAACTCGTGATCGACGCAGGGCGTGATGTTTTGCACCTGAGAACCGCTGAACTCGCATCGCCCGCAGCCCTTCCGGCATTGAAGGCCCTTGTCGCGCGCGGCAAGGAACTTGCCGACGACAAGGAGAAGCTGTCGGCGATGTTCTTTCTAGAAGGGACGGTGTCGAGAGAGACTGTCCGGGGAGCGCTTGCAGCGATCAAGGGCATGGGTGCCCTATCGTTTTTGTCGACGGATGCCAGGTCTGCCAAGAAGTTCTACATGGAAAATTCGCGGAACAATCGGTTTGATAAGGAACAGTCGATACGCGAATTGACATCGCTAGCTGACTTCGTCGACCGCGAGTCTGACTTCAAGAACGATAGCCGGTGCAAAGACTTGTTTGGGCTCAACTTTAGTGGCCTGAGCACCGACTTCGTTCAATATGAGAAGCTCGTAGGCTTCCTTGAGAATGTGGACGCCTCCTTCCCGGGGCCGGAGCATCAGCAGATCCGAGCGTTCATCAAGACAGCAGATACGGAACTGCTTCTCTCGCTCCCGGACGTCGGCAGTCTCGACCAGGACATAACGCCATCAGAGCTCGATCAGATGATGGATCGCGAGCGGGCCAAAGTCGACCAGTCGGGCAAGATTCTTGAGGAGTTGAGGTCCGCAGCCGCCGCATTCTGCAACCCCGCTTCGATGGCGGTGCGCGACATGGAGAGACTGCTCGCCGACCTTGGCGCCCTTAATGAGCACCGAGAGGCGATTTCGGCAGACTGTCAGATCCTCGGGATCCAGTCCGGCAATGGCGTGGGTAGCTCGACGTTTTCGACTCTCGAGCAGTGGATTGCGCTCAAGGAGGTCGTGGGTGGCGATCGCCAACTCGCCGAAGCTCTCGGTGCTGCTGCGTCGTCTGGGAACTTGCCCCGCATTGGACAAGCTCTTGGCGATCTCGTCGAGGAATTGAAGGCGCTGGAACGTGCCGTCGCCGATGTCACGCAAAAAACCGGGGTCGACCTTGAGGGTCTGATGGGAAAGCCAGTCGGCCTGGAAAGCTGGCTGTCCGGTGCGTCCGTGGATCGGACCGGTCTCTTGGCGCATTCCGACGTGAGAAGAGCGAGGACTGCTGTTGAAAGAGACGGCTTTGGGTGGATTGCGGAGCGGCAGCTAAGCCGTGAACTCGATCGGTCGACCGCCGAAATAGTGGAGGCGGTGGTAGCGCGCTTTCAGGCGAGCCGAGTGTATGACCAGCATGGCGAAGCATTGAGCGGCTACACAGGAGAGAAGCTCTCGGAACTCCGCCGCCGTCTGGCGGAACTGGACAGACAGCTTATCGCGCTTTCGCGCAACAAGTTGCGTGCCGAACTCTATGACGTCGCAGATCCACCGCCCGGCAACGGTGTCGGTCGCAAGGCGGACTACACCGATATGGCCTTGATCTGGTCCGAGATTGAGAAGAAGAAGCGGTTCATATCTGTGCGTGATCTGGTTCGTCGAGCGGCTGACGCGGTGCTCGAATTGAAGCCATGCTGGATGATGTCGCCGCAAGCCGTTGCCCAATTCGTTCCTAAGGGCAAGGTGCAATTTGACCTGTGCATCATTGACGAGGCGTCGCAGATGCCTCCCGAAGACGCCATCGGAGCTTTGTTTCGCAGCAGCCAGACGATGATCGTCGGTGATACCAACCAGCTGCCGCCGACAAGTTTCTTCCAAAAGATGCTCGACGACGAAGTTGACGACGACGAAAAGGAGACAGTTTTGCAGGAATCTGTGCTCGAAATGGCGAAGAGCACATATCGTCCTGCGCGGCGACTGCGTTGGCACTACCGATCCCGGCACTCGGGCCTCATCAAATTTTCCAACCGGCTTATCTATGACGACGACCTAATCGTCTTCCCATCACCAGATGAGATCCGGCCCGACATGGGCGTTTCCCTGCAACAGGTCGGTGGAAGTTACAAATCTGGCCTGAATGCCGACGAGGCGCAGGCGGTCATGGAAGCCGTGGTGCGCTTCATGCGCGAGCATCCCGACCGTTCACTCGGGGTCGTGGCCGTCAACAAGCAACAGGCCGATCACCTAAGGGAGCTGTTCGACAACGACTTCCTGCCGGAGCATGCCCACGTCCGCCGCTATGTCGAGCAGTGGGAAGAGAAACGCGACGGACTCGAGAGTTTCTTTATCAAGAACCTCGAAAACGTTCAGGGCGATGAACGCGATGTCATTTTCATCTCCACCGTATACGGCCCTGGAAAGCCGGGCGATGCCGTGGCGCAGCGATTTGGTCCCATCAACGGGATTGCCGGACAACGCCGGCTTAACGTTCTTTTCTCGCGGGCCAAATTGCGCATTGTCACGTTCTCATCCATGTCCTCGGCGGATATCCGTGCCGAAGAGAACGGGAACAAGGGTGCCTGGATGTTGAAGCGTTGGCTCGAATACAGCGCGACAGGCATCCTCGAAAGCGGTGACATCACCGACCGCGAACCGGATTCTGATTTCGAAAGGCATGTCATTGAACAGATAAGGTCAATGGGATGTGAGCCCGTCGCGCAGGTCGGTGTAGCAGGCTATTTCATCGATATTGGCGTCAAGCACCCGAATTGGCCGCATGGCTACCTGCTGGGCGTTGAATGCGATGGAGCGGCCTACCATTCGTCACGTTCTGCTCGCGATCGTGATCGGTTGCGGCAGGAAGTGCTGGAGCAGCTTGGCTGGAAGCTCGTTCGCATATGGTCCACGGATTGGTTTGCGGATCCTCGCCGCGAAGCAGCAGTCTTGCGACAGTCGATAACGAACCGCCTCGAGCAGTTGAAATCCTCAACGAAGACGATCGAGTTGGCGGGCAAGCCCGACATCGGGAGCCTGAACCGCGAGGAACCTGCGGGCAAGGCGGAAATTGAATTTGAACTGACGCCACGGCCCGAGCCCGCCCGCACCAACAGAGCAATTCAGCAGCACTTCGACCTATCGCCAACGAAGCCGGTTGCCGAACAGCCTCTCGTTGGACGATCCGACCGAATAGAGATCGGCGATACGGTGCGCTTGCGCTACCTTACGCATGGACAGGACGTTATTCAGGTAACGATATCGAAGCACGGCAACGATCCCGAAAAGGGGCTTGTTGGGCATGCCATGCCGTTGGCTGAGGCCGTTCTCGATGCCCAGGAGGGGGACGAGATAGAGGTGCTCAACGGCAGCTATCTTCGCTCTGCCGTCATTGAGAAAGTAATCAAGGCGAAGGCGACGGCGTAGAGCGACGTTCCGTGCTCCGGCTTATGGGCGGATAGGTGCGCGCCCCGCTCTGGGCGCCAGAATGCATCCGGACCGATGCTGAGCGGTTTTCCTAGGACTTCGATCGGCAAGGATTCCACTATCGGTGGCTCCCGCTGACACTGATGAGCTTGGTTCCTTGCCCCCGGGGGTCAATCTCGGCAGATCGTAGATATCGCCCCCGTCCGAGCGCCTACGGCGACAACCGCCTCCTGATCTCGCCCAACCTCGCTTCCGGAGGCCACGCGGTGATCAGACGCTTCCCATCGGACAGCACGTAGATGCGTTCGTGCAGGCTGCGCACGTTGACGAAATAGATGAAGCGCTTGGGTGACCTGGATTCTACTAGGAGTGCGTGGCCGGATCGAATGTCTTTCTGGATCCGTGAGAAATCACCGGGTCCAAGAACGAGCCTGTAGTGTTGATAGAGGCGCTGATGAAAGTGCCAATGGTGCTTCGGAATGAAAGCGCGGTTCCAGCGGGAATCAAATGATGTCTGATAGGGCATGATGTGTTCAGTCTCACGAGCGGCACGCAGCGACGCGCCCTGTTACTCAGGATGCGTGGCACTACGCACGTTCTGCGGCTTTGCGAGTTGGAGGGAGTCGGACGACCCGATGAAGTCGGCACGGGGAGACGCCAATCGGCGTCCTCGTTCTGCTCGGCTGGCTTACTTGCCGAAGATGCCGCGGATCGCCTTCTGGGCTTTCGTGGTCAGCGTCGGGTCGCTGTGATCTGACGCCGAACGGATTTCTTCCAGCCAAGCCACCTCGTTGGCCGTGACGGGCGTGCCGAAGATTTCCTTGTGCAAGCGGGCCAGCGCCGAGTCCTGTTGCTCGACAGCCAGCATGAAGAGACGCGTCGGATCGCATTCGAGCGCCTTGGCCATGGCCGGCACCCGATCGAGTGGCAGCTTGATCGCCCCGCTTTTGATCATGGCCAGCGTGTTGAGCGCGTTGAAGCCGGCTTCCGCGGCGATCTCGAGCTGTGTTTTGCGCGGACGCAGCTCGAGAATGCGCTTGTCGAGAAACTTCACAAGCCTGGTATGGGCAAATGGCTTACCGATCGTCTTCTTCATGAACTCACCTTATCACCTGACCGCGCATCGTTGCGCAATTCATCAATGTCTATAGCGATCAGCTATTGGGGCGAGCGCGGGGACATGGCGAAGTGCAATGTGTCCTCGGCAATGTTCTGATTGGCCGCATACTTGCGTTGGGCCGAAACGAGTCAGCAGGCTAGAAGCAGGTCCAAGCTCGACCGCGTCAGGTTCGTTGAACCTGACGGCCGCTACGCAATCTCGTGCTAAGTGCTTGGGGCTGATGGTGGGCGTGACAGGGATTGAACCTGTGACCCCTACGATGTCAACGTAGTGCTCTCCCGCTGAGCTACACGCCCATCAGCGCCGCGCATAGACCACACAAATCATGCCGGCGTCAATGCCGAAAATCCACCGTCCGGCGGCGGCCCCTGTCAGGCCGCTTTCAGCATCTTTTCGACCTCGCTGACGAGCTCGCGCAGATGGAACGGCTTCGACAAAACCTTGGCGTCCTTGGGGGCTTTCGAATCGGGATTGAGCGCGACCGCGGCGAAGCCGGTGATGAACATCACCTTCAGGTCGGGATCGATCTCGGTGGCGCGGCGCGCGAGTTCGATGCCGTCCATCTCCGGCATGACGATATCGGTCAGCAAAAGCGAGAACGGCTCCTCGCGCAGCCGTTCATAGGCGCTGGCGCCATTGTCGAAATCGATGACGTCGTAACCGGCCCGTTCCAGCGCCTTGACCAGAAAGCGGCGCATGTCGTTGTCGTCTTCGGCAAGTAGGATTCTCGTCATGGATTCCCGTCCGCATTCCAGAACAGAGTCGGCCGCCGTGCCGCCCGTTAACCAAATCAGATATATGCGTAGGGTAAGGTAAACATCAAGTGAACCGTGGTCGCGTCCGGCCGCCCGCGCGCTATTTCGCCTTGCCGCCGGGGTCGCAGGGCATCCGGCATGCGATTGGTTCTGGACAGGCCGGAGATCGGATGGCACTTTCGCGGCATGACCAGAGCCTGCCCGCGGTGGATCCGTCCTTGATAAGCGTCGCCGACGATTTCGCCGGCGCCGCGCCCTTCCAGACGCGGCGTCCCTCTCACCAGAGCGTCCCCTTCATCTTCAATTCGCCGCATAGCGGGCGCAGCTATCCCGAACGGTTCCTGGCGCTGTCCAGGCTCGACCGTCAGGCGATCCGCCGCTCGGAGGATTGTTATGTCGATGAGCTGTTCGCCGCCGCGGTCAGCTTCGGCGCGCCGCTGCTTTGCGCCAATTTCCCGCGCGCTTATCTCGACGTCAACCGCGAACCGTGGGAACTCGACCCGCGGATGTTTTCGGAGACGCTGCCGGCCTATGCCAATATCCGCTCGCCGCGCGTGGCGGGCGGGCTCGGCACGGTGCCCAGGATCGTCGGCGAGGGCCAGGAGATCTATGCCGGCAAATTGCCCTTTGGCGAGGCGCGGCAGCGGGTCGAGACGTTCTACAAACCCTACCATGCCTGTCTTGGGCGGCTGCTCAGCGAGACGCAGGCCGCCTTCGGGCTCGCCGTGCTGATCGACTGCCACTCCATGCCGGCCAGCATCCGGGTCGGCGAGGCCGGGCTGCGGCCCGACTTCATCATCGGCGATCGCTTCAACACCTCCGCTTCCGCGGCACTCAGCGAGGCGGCGATCGGCATCCTGGTTTCGCTCGGCTACACCGTCGCCCACAACAAGCCTTACGCGGGCGGTTTCATCACCGAACATTACGGCCGGCCGGCGCGAGGGCTGCATGCCTTGCAGATCGAGGTCAATCGCGGGCTTTACATGAACGAGCGCAGCTATCGCAAATCGAGCGGTTTTCTGCCGCTGGCCGACGATATGGTCCGGTTCGTGGAGCGTTTGATCGCGGCGGCCGGCTTCGGCAGGCCGCCAATGCCCCTGGCGGCGGAATAAGGCCGGATAGACACAAAAAAAGACCGCATCGCGAAGACGACACGGTCCAAGTCTAGGGAGGAAACGCCCAAAGGGCATGAACGGACGAACCGTTCATCAAAATCGTATTGTGCAATGCACAAAAGTCAAGTGTCGACGGTGGAAAACCCGAATTTCACCGTTTGGCAGACCGAGAATGCCATTTATATGTGGCAAATCTGCAACAAAATGAGGTTCCACATGGCAACGGCGGAGTTATTGCGCCGAATCGCGGCTGCGGCCGCCGAGCAAACGCTGCCGCGGTTTCGCGGCGCGGGCGCGGTCGCCAACAAGCAGGCGGCCGGCTTCGATCCGGTCACGGAAGCCGACCGCGAGGCCGAGCGTGCGATCCGCGATATCATCCGGGCGGAATTTCCCGATGACGGCATTGTCGGCGAGGAACACGGGGTGGAGAACCCCGACGCGCGCCGTGTGTGGGTGATCGACCCGATCGACGGCACGCGCGCCTTCATTTCCGGCGTTCCGCTGTGGGGAACGCTGGTCGGCCTGCTGGAGGACGGCAAGGCAGTGGCCGGGTTGATGTCGCAGCCCTTCATCGGCGAGCTTTATTACGCGACCGGGCAGGGGGCGTTCTACGAGGGCCCGGGTGGCGCGCGGCCGCTGGCCACGCGTGCGACGACGTCGCTTGCTGAGGCAAGCCTGTTCACGACCACGCCGGCGCTGTTTCAGGGCGCGCTGCGCGCCCGCTACGACCGCCTGGAGGCCGCCGTGCGGCTGCCGCGCTACGGCACGGATTGCTATGCCTTCGCGATGGTGGCGGCCGGCCATGCCGACATCGCGGTGGAGGCCGGGCTGCAATCCTACGATATTGCCGGCCTGGTGGCGCTGATCGAACGGGCGGGCGGGGTGGTGAGCACCTGGCAGGGCGAACGGCCGGAAGCCGGTGGCGACATCGTCGCGGCGGCGACGCCGGCGCTGCATCGCGCGGTGCTCGATCTCGTCGGCGATTGACCCGGCGGGACCGGCCGCGCGCGGCCGTCAGCTGAGCGCGGCGTCGGTGCCGGGCACGAAGGCGGAAAAGGCGGCCAGGAACTGTTCGCGATAAATGTCGGCTTCCTGCAGCAATTCGTGGCGCGCGCCGTCGATCGTCAACAGCGAGGCCGCCCGCAGCCCGGTCGCGTAGTGCTCGATGGCGCGGGTCGAAACCACCCTGTCCGCACCGGCGGCGACGAACAGCGTCGGCACCTGGATACGGGCGGCGAAGGCGGGGTCCGTCACCTTTTCGATGGCGCGGCAGGCCGCGCGCACCCAGCCGGCGGTCGGCCCGCCGAGCGCCAGATGCGGGAAATGCTGGTAAAGCGCGATGTTGCGCTGGTAGCGGGCGAAATCCGTGGTCAGCTTGTTGGTGGCGAACGGTGGCGGGACCGCGGGTCGACGGCCCCAGCCCAGATAGATCGTGCCCAGACCGAGCGCGTAAAGCAGCGAGCTGATCCGGCGCAGGCCGGTCACCGAGGCGTTTTGACCCTCGAAGGCGAGGAGCGGCGCCGACAGCACCATGCGCCGGACCCGGTTGGTCAGGGTCGGTGCGGCGAGCAGCGCCACCAGCGCGCCGGTCGAATGGGCGAGAATGTAGAACGGGCCGCGACAGTCGGGCAGCGCGATGTCGGTGAAGAACTGGTCTAGATCGGCCGCGTAGTCGTCGAAACTATCGACATGGCCGCGCTGCGGATCGCGCGTGAGGCGTTCGGAACCGCCCTGGCCGCGCCAGTCCATGACCGCGGAGCCGAGCCCGAGCTTGGCCAGATCGCCGATGGTCTCGAAATATTTTTCGATACATTCGTTGCGGCCCGACAGAATGATCACCGTGCCCTTCAGGGGACGGGCCTGCGCAGGAAAGAGCGCGTAGCGCAGTCTTTTGCCGTCCCGGCTGTCGAAATAGCCCGCGCGCGCCCGTTCCGGGACGGGGTTGTCCGGGATTTCGTGAAGCACGGCCGTGTCTTTGTCTTCGACCGGCATGTCGGCGCGCAGGTTCATGGTTCGGTGATACGGAGCGACTTGGGCAAAAGCAAAGAAAATCAGAAGTCGTCGCGGGCAAGGGACTGTCGAAAGGTCAAGGCCGGAGGCGCTGGCAGCGACCTCCGGCCTCTGTCGATCCGGGAGGAAGGGACGTTACACCCGGACCGAGCTGGTGCGAGGCGGCGTTGCGCCCCGATCTGTTGAGAAAACACTAGCGCGGCGAAGATGAACTCGGGCCGAAACCACGGTTCATGTCCGGTTCAGGAAGAAAACCGGGCGCCGGCGTCCCTCTTGAACAGCGTTTTGGCCCTTCCCAAATAAGGTCTGCGGCCGCCGCACGATCGGGGTCGCTGGCGTCACGGAAATGCCGGTTCGGATTTTCGGAAAACGCCAAACGCAAACCTTGTTGCTCAACAGGAGAACACACCATGCGTCACGTTGATTTTTCGCCGCTCTATCGCTCGACCGTCGGTTTCGACCGTCTCTTCACGATGCTCGATTCGCTGGCCCAGCCCGACAACGGCCAGACCTATCCCCCCTACAATATCGAGCGCACCGGTGAGGACGCCTACCGGATCTCGATGGCGGTAGCCGGTTTCGCCGACACCGACATTGCGATCGAGGCGCACCGCAACGTCCTGACCGTCAAGGGCGAAAAGACCGAGAGCGATGGCGAGCAGGATGCCGAACTGCTTTATCGCGGCATCGCCTCGCGCGCCTTCGAGCGCCGCTTCCAGCTTGCCGACCATGTCGAGGTGACCGGCGCCGAACTCAAGAACGGCCTGCTGCATATCGACCTGAAGCGCAATATTCCCGAGGAGATGAAACCGCGCAAGATCGCGATCTCCGCGGCCAATGGCGCCGGCTCGAAGCAGATCGAGGCCGACGTCGCCCGATAAGGCGCGTCGTTCGACGCGTGTCGAAACGATCCGTGGCGGCGCCGCCTGCGCCGCCACTTTTTTGCATGGGCCTGGCTAACCCTCTCGGCGGCGCGTGAACAGGTGGTCCAGCGACAGCCTGCCCGCGCCGTGGACGACGATGATGGCGAGAACGAACACCCATAAAAGCCGCTGATCCCAGATGATCGCGTCGGGCATGCGGTCGAACATCGCGCCGACCGATCTGGCGTCGAGCCCGTGATGGGTGACGTCGACATAACTCTGCACGATGACGAAAAAAATCATGCCGAGGGCGGCAAGCCTGCTGAACAAGCCAACGACGATCAAAAGCGGCAGGACGAATTCCGTCCAGGTGCCGAGATAGACGATGACGTCATAAGGCCAGGCGAGCGCGGTTTCGTCATAGCCGCGGGCTTCCATCACCTTGGGCAGGATCGACACATAGGCTCCCGACGAGGGGCTGAGAAAGCCGAAAATCCCGTCGGAGAACTTTCCCCAGGACGAATTGAGGTAATAAAGCAAAAGCACGCTGGCGAAGACGACGCGGGCCGCAAGGCCCGTGAACCATCCGGCCAGTGCCGCTTGGAGGCCGGAAAAGAACGTGCCGTGCAGGCGCATCGCCGCGCCGAGCGGCCCGACCGGCTTGCTTGTACGCTCATCGCTGTCGTCATCCATGATGCCGTTCCATTTGCTGGCTCCGGGCGATGTCATGCGGCGGGAACAAAGATATCGGCGAACGCGCCAGCTTCCATCATGCCGGCAATATTGGCGCCGAGGTCGAAACGTGGCTCGGCCTCGCTCGCCTTTGCGGCCGCCTCGCCGAGCGGCTTTCCGGCACAAAGCAGCGTCAGGAACGCCGCGCCGCCGGGCGGCAGCCTGCGCACGAAAACCTCCAGCGCCGGCCGGGTGACGAGCGCGTCCTCGCCGTCGCGCTCCAGGATCTTGCCGACCGGACCGCTGGCCCGGTTGGCGGCAAAGATCGTCACGGCCGGATAGGCGGAGCGCACAATCCGCATGGCGGGGTGCGGTTCGAAGCGCAGTGCCGGCAGGGCATCGTGTGGAACGACCGCCAGCTTTTCGGGCGCCAGCGGGGCGCGGTCGGCGGCATGGTAGGCGTCGAGCCAGGCCCGTTCGATGCGGGCGACGTCGCCCAGCCAGGGAAGCGGGCGCGTATGGTCGAAACCGTCGATGAAGGCGGCGAAGCCGTGGCCGTAGTCGAACAGCAGCGGCGAGCGGGGCGGTTCGCGGCGCACGTAGAGGCGCGCCATGTCGCGAAAAAAAGCCTCGCCGACAATGCGCCTTACGGCGGGAAACGTGTCGGCCAGCGCCTCGATGAGGGAGACGGTGACGTTGTTGCGATAGACGTTGTAACGCACGTCGCCGGCCTTGGCGCCCGGTCCGGCGACGCCGGGCGGCGTCGGCCTATCGGGGTCGAGAAGCGGTGCCGCGAACGGGCCGGCGAAGGCCGCGCCGGCGGGGTTATTCGGCTGCGGCATGGTGGACGTCCCGCGCGCTGGCGGCGGCATGGCGATCGAGAACGGCCTGGGCGGCGTCGGCCTCGGCCTTGAGCACGGGCCAGTCGGGAATGTCGCCGTCCCATTCGACCAGCGTCGGGATCGTTCCGGCGCGTTCGACGACGATGTCATAGAGCTTCCAGACCGCGTCTGCGACGGGGCCGTCATGGCTGTCGATCAGCAGCGGCTCGCCCTCGTCGTCGCTCTGCTCGCGATGGCCGGCGAGATGGATCTCGCCGACATGCTCGAGCGGGAAGTCGGCCAGATAGTCGAGCGCCGAAAACCCGTGATTGGTTGCGGACACGAAAACGTTATTGATGTCGAGCAGCAGGCCGCAACCGGTGCGCTTGACGATTTCGCGGATGAACCCGGTCTCGTCGTAGTCGGAGGCCGCGAACGCCAGATAGGTCGAGGGATTTTCCAGCAGCAGCCGGCGCCCGATCGCGGCCTGCACCTGGTCGATGTGCGCGCACACATGGCGCAGCGTGTCGTCAGTATAGGGCAGCGGCAGGAGGTCGTTGTAGAAAATATCGTCGTGGGTCGACCAGGCGAGATGTTCCGACACGATCGCCGGCTCGTAGCGCTCGACCAGCGTTTTGAAGCGCGCGAGATGCGCCGCGTCGAGCGGTTGCGGCGCGCCGATCGACATGCACACGCCATGCAGCAGGACCGGATAGTCTTGCCTTACGCGGGCAAGGGCGGCGTGCGGCGGGCCGCCGGCCCCCATGTAGTTTTCCGCGTGCACCTCGAAAAAACCGACCTGGTCGCGCCCGGCAAGGATCGCGTCGAGATGGGTGTGTTTCAGGCTGGCGCCGGCGCGGCCGGACACGGGGCGCGCCGGAAAGCGACCGTTTGCGTTGTCGGCATGCGGCATGGCGGAGCCTTTCAAAACGGCGGGGATGCGAACACGATGGCGTTTCGGCGACGCGCCATCGTGTTCGAGACGCGGTTCCGCACGGGTTTTTGCGAACCGCCGGAACCTGTCACTGGCCGGTTCTTAGGACGGCAGGTCGCGCTCGAGCGGCTCAAGCGAGCCCATGCGGTCGCCCGGCAGTTCCATCGTCGCGCAGGTGCCGGCATCGACCAGCTTCCAGGAATTGCCCTGATAGTCGACGCTCGAGGTGCCCTTGCAGGTGGTGCCGGGGCCGGCGGCGCAATCGTTCTGGCCGGCCATGGCGACGCCGTAGCATTTTTCCTTCTCCTGGGCCTGGGCCGCGGTGGTGGTCATGGCACCGGCGGCAACGGCGCCCGCCACGGCGCTGGCTAGATAAGCGGCGCCGATCATGGTTTTGGTCGACATGGTGTTCTCCTCTCGGTTTCAAGAATTCCGGCCGGCTCAAGCCGGCAAGACACCATTTCAAATGCGCCGCTCACATGGAAATAAAGCCGGCGAGAGCGATCATCACGCCGCACTGACGAGAGTGTTACCGATCGGTAATGTCGAAATCGTCGTGCCGGTTCATGCGATCAGGCCCGCGAAACGGTCGACTTCTTCGGCGGTTGTGGCAAAACCGGTGACGAAGCGGCAAATCCGCTCGTCCGCGGCCATGCTGCCCTGGAACCCCTCGGGCGCGTTCCAGTCGTAAAAGGCGACGCCGGCGCCCGTCAGTTGCTCGGCGGTGGCACCGGCCATGATGACGAAGACCTCGTTGGCCTGCGGCTCCCAGGCGAGCCGGGCCGCGCCGGAGCGTTTGACGCTTGCGGCCAGGCGGGCGGCCATGGCGTTGGCGTGGCGGGCATTGTCCAGCCATAGATCATCATCGAAATAGGCCTGGAACTGGGCCGCCACGAACCGCGATTTCGACAGCAATTGCGCGGCGCGCTTGTGCAGGAAGGCAAATTCGCCGGCCTGTGCGGGATCGAACAGCACCACCGCTTCCGCGCACCAGCAGCCGTTCTTGGTGCCGCCGAAAGACAACAGGTCGACTCCGCGCTTCCAGGTCATCTCGGCCGGTGACAGGTCGAGCGACACCAGCGCGTTGGTGAAGCGCGCGCCGTCCATATGCACGGCCAGCCCGTGCCGCCTGGCGACCGCCGCGATGGCGTCGAGCTCGTCGGGCGTGTGGACGGTGCCGATCTCGCTCGCCTGGGTCACGGACACCGCGACCGGTCGCCCGGCATGCAGGAATTCCGGCGGGTAGCGCCGGATCGCGTCTTCCAGCGCCTGTGGGTCGATGCGGCCGAGCGGGCCGCCGACCCGGGCAAGGCGGGTGCCGCCGGTCAGATATTCGGTGGCGCCGGCCTCGTCCTCGACCAGATGCGCCTCGGCATGGCAGAAGGCGACGCCGCCGGGGCGGGAAACGCTGGCCAGCGACAGCGCGTTGGCCGCCGTTCCGGTGGAGACGAAGAAGACGGCCACGTCCCTGTCGAAAGTCTCGCAGAAGCGGCGGCGGACCTGGCGGTCGAGGTCGCTGTCGCCATAGGCGCGTGCGTGGCCGCCGGCGTGGTCGGCGAGCGCCTGGGCGATGGCCGGATGGGCGCCGGCCCAGTTGTCAGAAGCAAAGATCATCGCTGTGTCCGAAATGAGCTGAAGGAAGGCCGGACTGTGCCCGTTTTCGTCACCGGGCTTCAAGAGGCTTGACGAGGCTCGCGCGCCAGGCCGACGGCTGGCCGGCTCTGCGCGGCGGCGCGCCCGGTCGATGCGGCGCGATCAGACATGATCGACAGCTTCTTGAAACTAAATTTTCCCATAAGCTCTCCGGGGATAATTTTGTTGCGATTTCATGCGAAAAAGATCGCGATCCGGTCTTGTGTGCGGTATTCAATTCTGCCATTGTGGAATTAGGACAGTACTGCTGTCTTATTTATCCGGGAAATTCGGGCCGGGGCTGGCGTGGGACGCCGGCTCTGGCGTGTGCGCCGGACAACAGCGACCTGGGATGCTCGCGGTCTGTGAAGCCGAGCCC
This sequence comes from Nitratireductor alexandrii, assembly GCF_004000215.1. Classification (GTDB taxonomy): domain Bacteria; phylum Pseudomonadota; class Alphaproteobacteria; order Rhizobiales; family Rhizobiaceae; genus Mangrovimarina; species Mangrovimarina alexandrii. The sequence continues at coordinate 21,997 of NZ_RBVY01000010.1, forward strand.
GACAGGTCACCCTCGTGGAGCGATGTGCACGAGGTGGACGTGCTGATAAAATGGGCGTCCGCGATATCAAGGCACCCCGCAATCAGGGGGTATATGGAGGAAGGACGATGACGGATTCGACGCCATCAGCGACGACGCAGCCCTGCCTGGCCGCCGGGCGCGATGCGCGTGCCGCCAAACGTGCCGTTTTGCCGATTCCCGGCGGGTTGCCGGACGCGCGCGGGCTTTACGATCCGCGCAACGAACACGATTCGTGCGGCGTCGGCTTCATCGCCGACATGAAGAACCGCAAGTCGCACCAGATCGTGCTCGACGGGCTCGCCATGCTCGAAAACCTGACCCATCGCGGCGCGGTCGGCGCCGATCCGCTGATGGGCGACGGCGCGGGCGTGCTGGTCCAGATTCCGGACCGGTTCTTCCGTGAGGAGATGGCCGAAAAGGGCATCGAGCTGCCGCCGCCGGGCCATTATGCGGTCGGCCACATCTTCATGCCGCGCGACCGCGACCTGCGCGCCCATATCGAGCAGGTGTTCGCTGAGGTGACGCAGGCCGAGGGCCAGCCGCTGATCGGCTTCCGCGACGTGCCGGTGGACAATTCCTCGCTGTCGAAGGCGCCGCATATCGCGGCCTCGGAGCCGGTGCATCTGCAGGTCTTCATCGGCCGCAATCCGGCGATCGAATCCGACGAGGACTACGAGCGGCGCCTCTATATCCTGCGCAAGGTGGTGTCGGCGCGCATTTTCGAGGAAACCGGCGGGCGCGACAACGGCTCCTACACCGTGTCGCTGTCCTCGCGCACGATCGTCTACAAGGGCATGTTCCTCGCCTACCAGGTCGGCGCCTACTACAAGGACCTGCTCGACCCGCGCTTCGAATCGGCGCTGATCCTGGTGCACCAGCGCTTTTCGACCAACACGTTCCCGTCGTGGAAGCTGGCCCATCCCTACCGGATGGTCGCTCATAATGGCGAGATCAACACGCTGCGCGGCAATGTCAACTGGATGGCGGCGCGCCAGGCCTCGGTCGATTCGGAGCTGTTCGGCAACGACATCTCCAAGCTGTGGCCGATCTCCTACGAGGGCCAATCCGACACGGCCTGTTTCGACAATGCGCTCGAATTCCTGTGGCAGGGCGGCTATTCGCTCGCCCACGCCATGATGATGCTGATCCCGGAAGCCTGGGCCGGCAACAAGCTGATGGGCGAGGACCGCAAGGCGTTCTACGAATACCACGCCGCGCTGATGGAGCCGTGGGACGGTCCGGCCGCGGTCGCCTTCACCGACGGGCGCCAGATCGGCGCCACGCTCGACCGCAACGGCCTGCGCCCGGCGCGCTATATCGTCACCGACGACGAGCGCGTGATCATGGCCTCGGAGGCCGGCGTGCTGCCGGTGGACGAGGCCAAGATCGTCAAGAAATGGCGTTTGCAGCCCGGCCGGATGCTGCTGATCGACCTGGAAAAGGGGCGTATCGTCTCCGATGAGGAGATCAAGTCGGAGATCGCCGGCAAGCATCCTTATCGCCAATGGCTCGATTCCACCCAGCTCATCCTGGAAGAGTTGAAGCCGGTGGAACCGCGCGAACTGCGCCGCGACGTGTCGCTGCTCGATCGCCAGCAGGCGTTCGGCTACACGCAGGAAGATCTCAAGCTGCTGATGGCGCCGATGGCCACCACCGGTCAGGAGGCGATCGGGTCGATGGGCACCGACACGCCGATCGCCGCCATGTCGGGCCGCACCAAACTGCTTTACGAATATTTCAAGCAGAATTTCGCGCAGGTCACCAATCCGCCGATCGACCCGATCCGCGAGGAACTGGTGATGAGCCTGGTCTCCTTCATCGGACCGCGCCCGAACATTTTCGATCTGGTCGGCTCGTCGCGCAAGAAGCGCCTTGAGGTGCGCCAGCCGATCCTGACCAATGCCGATCTCGAAAAAATCCGCTCCATCGGCCACACAGAGGATCGCTTCGACACAAAGACGATCGACATCACCTATTCCGCCACCGAGGGCGCGGAGGGCATGGAGGCGGCGGTCGAGCGCCTGTGCGAGCGCGCGGAGGCGGCCGTAGCCGGCGGCTACAACATCATCGTGCTTTCCGACCGCCAGATCGGCCCGGACAGGATCGACATTCCCACGCTGCTGGCAACTGCGGCGGTGCATCATCACCTGATCCGCAAGGGTCTGCGCACGGCCGTGGGGCTGGTGGTCGAATCGGGCGAGCCGCGCGAGGTGCATCATTTCTGCTGCCTGGCGGGCTACGGCGCCGAGGCGATCAACCCCTATCTCGCCTTCGACACGCTGGTGGAAATGCACCGACGCGGCGAGTTCCCGCCCGAGGTCGACGCGCAGGAAATCGTCACGCGCTACATCAAGTCGATCGGCAAGGGCATTTTGAAGGTCATGTCCAAGATGGGCATCTCGACCTACCAGTCCTATTGCGGCGCGCAGATCTTCGACGCGGTCGGGCTGAAGAACGCGTTCGTGGAGCGCTATTTCACCGGCACGGCGACCACGATCGAGGGTGTCGGGCTCGAGGAGGTGGCGGCCGAGACGGTCAAGCGCCACGTCGCCGCCTTCAGCGACGACCCGGTTCTGCGCAACGCGCTCGATGTCGGCGGCGAATATATGTACCGCATCCGCGGCGAGGAGCATGTGTGGACGCCGGACGCGGTGGCGAGCCTGCAGCATGCGGTGCGCAAGGGCTCGTTCGACACCTACAAGGACTTCGCCGAGCAGATCGACGCGGCTTCCGGGCGCTCCAAGACCATTCGCGGGCTGTTTCACATCCGCACTGCGGCGGAGATGGGACGCAAGCCCGTGCCGCTCGAAGAGGTCGAGCCGGTCGCCGAGATCGTGAAGCGGTTTTCGACCGGGGCGATGTCTTTCGGATCGATCAGCCGCGAGGCGCATACGACGCTGGCGCGGGCGATGAACGCGCTCGGCGGCAAGTCGAACACCGGCGAGGGCGGCGAGGAGCCGGACCGCTACATGCCGCTGCCCGACGGCGCCGCCAACCCCGAACGCTCGGCGATCAAGCAGGTCGCGTCCGGCCGCTTCGGCGTGACGACCGAATATCTGGTCAATGCCGACATGGTTCAGATCAAGGTCGCCCAGGGCGCCAAGCCCGGCGAGGGCGGACAATTGCCCGGCCACAAGGTCGACGCCACCATCGCCAAGGTGCGCCATTCGACGCCAGGCGTCGGGCTGATCTCGCCGCCGCCGCACCACGACATCTATTCGATCGAGGATTTGGCCCAGCTGATCTTCGATTTGAAAAACGTCAATCCGGCCGCCGATATCTCGGTCAAGCTGGTGTCGGAGGTCGGGGTCGGCACGGTGGCGGCCGGCGTGGCCAAGGCGCGCGCCGACCACATCACCATCGCCGGCTATGACGGCGGCACGGGCGCCTCGCCGCTGACCTCGCTGAAACATGCCGGCAGCCCATGGGAGATGGGGCTGGCCGAAACCCACCAGACGCTGGTGCTGAACGGATTGCGCTCGCGCATCGCGCTTCAGGTCGACGGCGGCCTGCGCACCGGGCGCGACGTGATCGTCGGCGCGCTTCTGGGGGCGGACGAGTTCGGCTTTTCGACCGCGCCGCTGATCGCGGCCGGCTGCATCATGATGCGCAAGTGCCATCTCAATACCTGCCCGGTCGGCGTGGCGACCCAGGACCCGGTGCTGCGCAAGCGCTTCAAGGGCACGCCGGAACATGTCATCAACTATTTCTTCTACGTGGCCGAGGAAGTGCGGACCCTGTTGGCGGCGATGGGCTACCGCGCGCTCAACGAGATCATCGGCGATACCGACCTGATCGAGAAGCGGCCGCTGATCGAGCACTGGAAGGCGCGCGGCCTCGATTTCAGCCGCGTCTTCCACAAGCCGGCGGCGCCGAAGGAGGCGACCTACTGGACCCAGCGCCAGCAGCATCCGATCGACGGCATCGTCGACCGCAAGCTGATCGCCGAGGCCGCGCCGGCGCTCGAGCGCAAGGAGAAGGTGTCGATCGAGATGCCGATCCGCAATGTCGACCGCTCGGCCGGCGCCATGCTGTCGGGCGAGGTCGCCAAGCGCCACGGCCACAAAGGGCTGAAGCACGACACGATTTCGGTGCGCTTCACCGGCACGGCCGGGCAGTCCTTCGGTGCGTTCCTGGCCCGCGGCGTGGCGTTCGAACTCAACGGCGACGGCAACGATTATGTCGGCAAGGGCCTGTCGGGCGGCCGCATCGTCATCCGCCCGCCGGAGGGCGCGCGGATCGTGCCGGAAAACTCGATCATCGTCGGCAATACGGTGCTTTACGGCGCGATCGAGGGCGAATGCTATTTCCGCGGCGTCGCCGGCGAACGGTTCGCGGTGCGCAATTCGGGGGCTGCGGCGGTGGTCGAGGGTGTCGGCGACCATGGCTGCGAATACATGACCGGCGGCGTCGTCGTCGTCATCGGCCAGACGGGACGCAATTTCGCGGCCGGCATGTCGGGGGGCGTCGCCTATGTGCTCGACGAGGTTGGCGATTTCGCCGAACGCTGCAACATGGCCATGGTCGAGCTGGAGCCGGTGCCGGAAGAAGACGACATGCTGGAGAAACTGCACCACCATGGCGGCGATCTCGCCCACAAGGGCCGTGTCGACGTCTCCGGCGACATGACCCGGCACGACGAGGAGCGGCTGGTGCAGCTGATTTCCAATCATATGCACTACACCGGCTCGACGCGGGCCAAGGAGATCCTCGACAATTGGGCCGACTACCGGCCGAAATTCCGCAAGGTGATGCCGGTCGAATATCGCCGCGCGCTCATCGAGATGGAGCGCATGCGCATGGGACTGGCGGCGGAGTAGGCAGGAACACGGACACCGTGCCGGCGCCGGGGCGTAAGCTCCGCGCCGCGGTGCCTTGGAGAGCGACATATGGGCAAGGTAACAGGTTTTCTCGAGATCGACCGGCAGGTGCACAAATACCAGCCGGCTTCCGACCGCATCCGGCATTTCCGCGAGTTCACGCTGCCGATGTCGGAAAAGGAAGTCGAGAAACAGGCCGCGCGCTGCATGGACTGCGGCATTCCCTATTGCCACGGGCCGACGGGCTGTCCGGTTCACAACCAGATCCCGGACTGGAACGACCTCGTCTATAATGGCGACTGGGACACGGCGATCCGCAATCTGCACTCGACCAACAATTTTCCCGAATGGACCGGGCGTATCTGCCCGGCGCCGTGCGAGGAAGCGTGCACGCTCAATCTCGAGGACATTCCCGTCGCCATCAAGACGATCGAGCACGCGATTGCCGACAAGGCCTGGGAGACGGGCTATATGCGGCCCTATCCGGCCGAGCACAAGACCGGCAAGAAAGTCGCCATCATCGGTTCGGGCCCGGCCGGTATGGCGGCAGCCCAGCAACTCGGCCGGGTGGGCCACGACGTGCATGTTTATGAGCGCGAGAGCCGGCCGGGCGGCCTGATGCGCTACGGCATTCCGGACTTCAAGATCGAAAAACACCATGTCGACCGGCGCGTCAGCCAGATGGAGGGCGAGGGGGTGACGTTCTTCTGCGGCGTCAATGTCGGCGTCGACAAGACCGTCGACGAACTGCTGGCGACCTACGACGCCGTGCTTTATTGCGGCGGATCGGAAAAGCCGCGCCCGGCCGGCATTCCCGGCAGCGAACTGGGCGGCGTGCACGACGCCATGCCCTATCTGGTTCAGCAGAACCGGCGCGTGGCGGGCGAGGACATCCAGTCGTCGGCCTGGCCGTCGGCGCCGATCCTGGCCGGGGGCAAGCACGTCGTCGTCGTCGGCGGCGGCGACACGGCGTCGGACTGCGTGGGCACGGCGTTTCGCCAGGGTGCGGTGCGCGTGACCCAGCTCGACATCCGTCCGCAGCCGCCGGAGAGGGAAGACAAGCTGGCGGTGTGGCCTTATTGGGCGACCAAGATGCGCACCTCGTCCAGCCAGGCCGAAGGGGCCGAGCGCGAGTTCCAGGTCGCGACGCTGGAGTTCGTCGGCGAGGACGGGGTTCTGACCGGGGTCAAATGCGCCGCGGTCGACGAGGCGCGCAAGCCGATCGCCGGGACTGAGTTCCTGATCCGCGCCGATCTGGCCTTCGTCGCAATCGGCTTTTCCGGCCCGATCGAGGGCGGCATCATGCAGGAACTGGCGGGCAAGGTGGCGACCGTTGTGGACGGCCGCCGCTCGACGAATGTCGAAGCCAACGACCGCGACTATCGCACCAGTCTCGACCGCTTCTTCGCCGCCGGCGACGTGCGGCGCGGGCAGTCGCTGGTCGTGTGGGCTATTCGTGAGGGTCGCCAGGCCGCGCATGCGATCGACGCCTTCCTGATGGGATCGACGGTGCTGCCGCGGTAATCCGTCAAAATTCAAGCCGGCCTGCGGAAACGGCGCCCGCTGGGCGGTTTTGGCCGGTGCCGGCGGCCAGGGCTCGAAGCCGTCAGAGCCTTTGGGGGCGGGCCAAAGCGTTTCCTGGCGAAGTGGACGCCGGTTCGCCGCTCGCAAACGCGTTAAAACAATAAGGTAGAGCCGGTCTGCGATGCCGTGAAGAGCAGAACGACTCTAACGGGCCGGCACGATCGCCGACGTTTCGTTGCGGTCCGCGCCGGGAGCGGGCGCAACGGCTGCCGCCGGCTGGACGCGGATCGAAAAATCGTCGACCCGTCCGGGACGGGGCTCGGGCGTCTTTCCCTCGATGGCAAGCTTTTCGGACAGGGTCACGGCCTCGCCTTCCTTAGGGTCGAGGCTGGCGCCCATCAGGTCGTCGGCGCCGTCCAGTTCGGGATCGCCGAGCGCGATTGGGGGCGTGCGTTCGACCGTGGGCTGGCCCGCCGCCGGCGGGCCGATCAGCTCGGGCACGCCGAGTTCGGGAAAGACGGTGGAGCGGCCGTCACCCAATATGCGCTGCAACGGCTTTTCGGCGTAAAAGGCGATCTTGCGGCGGCCGGCCCGGGTGAAATTGATCCCGTCGTTGGCGCGCAGCCTGACCGCCTGTCCGTTGATGTCCGGGCCGGTGGCGGCATAGGCGCCGTTTTCGTCGACGAAACCTTCCCAGATATCGACAAAGGTGCCGCCGATGGTTTCCACCGCGTTGCGCTGCAGGTCGTTGAAGGCCAGCATGTCGGAGCTCATCGAGGAGAATTTGAACGCCGGCAGGCCGACCCAGACTACGGGGATGTTGCGCTCGGCGAAACTCTGCGCCAAGGCTGCGGCGCGGGCGGCGTATTCCGCCGTCCATTTTTCTGAGCGCACGCTTTCGCGGCTTCCCTCGACGCGCATTTGCTGGCGATCGTTCGAGCCGATCATGACAACGCCGACGGCCGGTTTCGCGTCGTCCAGGATCGGACCGATCTCGACGGGCCAGTTGTAGAAATCGTCGCGCACGAAACCCGACGAGCCGTTCGACTTGTCGACGATGCGTACGGTCGGATCCTCGGCGAAGACGGTTGTCAGCCCTTCCGCCAGACCGCCGGCGAGAAAGTCGCCGACAACGATGACGACACGGGCGTTTTCGGCCTTTTCAACCACCTCGACGGCCGGCCGCGACGGCGCGGCGGAGTGTCGTGGCGCCGTGGTGCGCCGGGGCGCGCTGCGCTTTTTAACCTGCGGAACCTGCCGACGTTCGGGCTGGCGGGCGCGTTCGCGTCCGCCGCGAAACAGGAACTCCAGCAGCGAGCGTGGCCGCTCCTGCGCATAGGCCACGCCGGCGACGTCGACGACGACGGTCGCCAGGGCAAGCAGCACGATCGCCAGGAGACGTGTGCCGCGCAGTCGTGTCGAAGCCCGCTGGTGCATCAAGCTTCCTTCGCCTCAGCGCCGCAGCCGGTTGAGCACTTCCATGCTCGGATGGCCGTCGACCGGCATCCCGACCCGCTTCTGATAGGTTTCGATGGCGCCGCGCGACCCGGAGCCGATCTTGCCGTCGATCGGACCGTCGTAGAGCCCGACCGCACCGAGGCGCTTCTGCAGTTCCTGTTTTTCGGCGAAACTCAATTTGGTGAAGGGCCGGTTCCAGTCGCGTTCCAACCCGCCATAACCGGCGATCTCGTCGGCGAGCAGACCGACGGCGAGCGCATATTTGTCGGCATTGTTGTAGCGCTTCAGGATGAAGAAATTGCGCGTCATCAGGAAGGCCGGCCCGGCGCGGCCGTCGAGTACTTTCAGCTCGGCCTTCTCGGACGGGCGCGGGAAGGGTTTGCCGTTGGTGCGCGTTACGCCGATCGACTGCCATTGCGCCAGCGACATCGATCCGGCGGGAAATTTCCGGCCCGGCGGCAGGCTGACCTCGTAACCCCAGGTCTTGCCGCTCTGCCAGCCGTTCTTGCGCAAGAGATTCGCCGCCGTCGCCAAGGCATCGGGGATGGAGTTCCAGATGTCGCGACGGCCGTTGCCGTCAATGTCGACCGCATAGGCCTGGTAGCTGGTTGGGATGAACTGGGTGTGGCCCATCGCGCCGGCCCAGGACCCGGTCAGGTGGGAGACGTCGATGTCGCCCGATTGCAGGATCTTCAGGGCGGCGAGGAGCTGTGTGCGCGCGAATTTGGCGCGCCGCTTGTCCGCATAGGCCAATGTCGACAGCGAGCGCACCACATTGCGCATCACGCGGTCGTTTTTGAGGATCTCGCCGTAATTCGATTCCATCGACCAGATCGCCAGAAGGATATGGCGGTCGACGCCGAAGCGCGATTCGATGCGGTCGAGCCAGTTCTTCCATTTGCGCGCCATCTGGCGGCCCTCGGAGATGGAATGCTCGTGGACGCGGTTGTCGAAATAGTCCCAGACCGGGGCGGTGAATTCCGGCTGATAGCGCGCCTTCTCCAGCACTTCGGGGTCGGGCGCGGTCACGCCGCGGAAGGCGCGGTCGAGCGTGGATTTGGAAATGCCGTTCTTCTGGGCGGTGCTGCGGAAGCCCGCCACCCAGCGCTCGAACTTGGCATCGGCCAGAGCCGGGGCGGTCAGCAGGGCGAACGCGACCGCGGCACCGGCGAAAAGGCTGGTCGCGCGTGCGACGACTGATTTTGCAAACATCATCTGATCCGTTTGTTGTCTCGGGATGATCTTTCGCGGGTTGCGGTTAGAAAAGGGTTTACCATAGTGTGAATCAACGAGACATAGGGCGGTGCAACCGCACCGACCGCCTCTCCTGTTGGATATTTTTTAATTCCGGCGTGAAGATGTCAGGGCCGGAAGCGAAAGTGTGGTTGCAGCGATGAAGAAAGTCAGAAAAGCGGTTTTTCCGGTCGCCGGGCTCGGCACCCGGTTCCTGCCGGCGACCAAGGCGGTGCCCAAGGAGATGCTGACCGTCGTCGACAAGCCCGTCATCCAATACGTCGTCGACGAGGCGCGCGAGGCCGGCATCGAACACCTGGTTTTCGTCACCGGGCGCAACAAGGGCGTGATCGAGGATCATTTCGACATCCAGGTCGAGCTCTACGATACGCTTGCCCAGCGCGGCAAGGACGCCCAGCTTGCGCGGCTGCAGCGCATGCAGCCCGGACCCGGCGAAACCAGCTTCACGCGCCAGCAGGAGCCGCTGGGGCTGGGCCATGCGGTGTGGTGCGCCCGCTCGATCATCGGCGACGAGCCGTTCGCGCTTCTGCTGCCCGACATGATCATGCAGTCGAAGCGGTCGTGCCTGACCGAAATGGTCGATCTCTACGCCCGCACCGGCCAGAACGTCGTGGCGGTTCAGGAATGCGACCCGGCCGAGACGCATAAATACGGCATCGTTGAAAAGGGTGAGGCGGCCGGCACCGGTTTCGAGATCACCGGCATGGTGGAAAAGCCGGCCCCGGGCACGGCGCCGTCCAATTTCTACATCAACGGGCGCTACATCCTGCAACCGGAGATATTCGACATTCTGGCCGAACAGAAGCAGGGCGCCGGCGGCGAGATCCAGTTGACCGATGCCATGCTGACGCTGATGGAGCGCCAGTCCTTCTATGGCTACCACTATAGGGGCCGGACTTTCGATTGCGGCTCGCCGGAAGGGTTTGTGGCGGCCAATGTCGCCTTCGCGCTGTGGCGTCCCGATATCCAGCCGGTCGTCTCGGAGGAACTGTCGCGGCTGATGGCGGAAATCGAGCCGGTCGAGCGCCGGGCCAGCAAGCGCTGACGCGCCCGCCTTCGGCAGGCATGGTTCAGCGCTGCAGCCGAAGGCCCAGATAGACGCTGCTTGCCTGCCAGTCGCGATTGGGCAGCGTGCTGGTGAAGGTTTCGTGGCGCAGGCGCCCATTGATACCGGCATAGCGGTTGAACCACCAGGTCGCGCCGGCTTCCGCGCGCAGCGCGCGCTCGGTGTCGCTGGTGCCGACATAATCGCGCCAGTCGGCGCCGATCGAGGCTTCCAGAAGCAGGTTGGCGCGTGCCTCGCGCGACAGGGCAAGCCCGCCCGAGTACAGGATCGAGCCGCTCTCGCCGGCGCTGGTCGTGCCTTCGACGGTCGTCGAGCCGGTGAGCGTGACGGTGGTGCCGCGCACCGGCGACCAGGCGAGGCGGGCATCGACGGCGGGACCGGCAACGGGTGCCAGGCGCGTGTCGTCGAAGGTCTCGCGCAGCCAGCCGGCGGAGATTTCGCCGGACAGCTTTTCGCCGAAGTCGAAGGCCGCGCCGCCGCGCACGGCCAGGCGATCGGCGGACCGGGCAAAGCCGCTCGAGTCAATTTCAAGATCGTAGAAACGACGCCCGATCTCGGTCTCCACGAATGGCACGAGCGCGGGCGCGATCTCGTAACCGACCCGCAAGGCCACCGAGGCCAGGGTCGCGTTGCGTTCTTCCTGCGACAGGGTCCCGCCGCCCGACAATTCGGCGTCGGAATAGAATTCGCGGTCGAGGAGCCCGGTCGCCGACAGGCGCAGCTTGCCGATATCCTTGCGCAGGCCGAGCGTTCCGGTCAGGCCGTGCTGGAGCGGCTGCGAGGCGGTGCCGACGATCACCACCGGCGAGGACGCGGTCTCCGGGCGCAGCGTGTAGGCAAAGCCCGCCGTCGCCGCGTAGCCGCTGCCGAGATCGAGATCGAGTGCGGCGTCGAGGCCGCCCTGGGCCTGGGAATAGTCCGCGCCGGACACCGATTTCAGGAACGTACCGTAGAGGCTGGCGCGGGCGGCGTGGCGCGACCAGTCGGACACGGCGTTGAGGCGAAGCTGGGTCTCCGAGAGCCAGCCTTCCTCGCCGCCGGGGCTGGAATCGACATTGCTTGTCCAGCGCACGCCCTGATCGAGCGTGGCGGTGACGTCGAACGTGCCGAGCCGCAGGCCGAGCGGCGCATAGGGCGCCTCCTCGGTTTCCAGGTCGCGGGTCTCGATCGCCTCGACACGGCCGTTGAGGACCTCGGCCGAAGTGTTGGCGTCCTGATCGAGACTGTCGAGGGTCGGCGCGCGTACCGAAGCGGTGGTTTCGACGATGTCTTCGTCCGCCGCCTCGTTCGCGCCTCGTGCGGCCGTGCCAGTTGCCCGGTCTTGCGTGCGCTCGGCCGCGCCGTCCGGTTGCGCCTGGCGCCGGTTCAGGCGCGCCATGGATGGCCGTCCGGCGGGCCGCGGCGCGTCGGCGAAGGGATCGTCGTCCTCGTTTGAATCGGCGAAAATGCTGCGCCCGCGCCCGTCCGGGTCCGCGTCGTCTTCGGTGTCGCCGGGAAGCGCGCCTTCGCTGACGGGAACATAGGTTTGTGGCGCCGTGTCGCTCTCGCCCGGGCGGGCCTCGTCGCCTGGACGGATGCCGCCTGACGACAGCAGGCTGCGGTTGACGGTTTCCTCCGACACCTCGCCACGCAGCCCGCTCTCCTGACCGAGAACGGAGACTGTCGAGACGCCGGTGCTGAGGATGACGGCGAGAATGCCGGTGGCTGCCCCTCGCAAGAGCGGGACGCCGGTTTTTTCCCGCATGCTTTTCGGCGTCCTCGTCATGTCCTGGTGCGTGCGCGCGTGGTGGAACTTTACCGAACCGTAAATCGGGATGGTTAACGCTTGGTTGAGAGGTGCTTTCCGGTGCCGTCCGCGCCGCGTGTCGCGGGGCGTCAAATGGCGTTGGACACGGCATGGCGAAGCGGCTAAACGAAGCGCCATGCAGGGCATTCCAGAAAAGAAGCAGCCGGATCGCGTGGCTGCGATCGCGTCCGCGGTGCGCACGGTGTCGACCGGTCAGTCCGGCATGGCCGCGCTGGCCGAGGCGCTCGACAACGGGCTTTCGGAACCGTTCGCGGATGCGGTGGCGCTGCTGTCGGCGATTCGCGGCCGCGTGATCGCGACAGGCGTCGGCAAAAGCCATCATATCGGCTCGAAACTGGCCGCGACGCTGTCATCCACGGGAACGCCGGCCTTCTTCGTCCATCCGGCGGAGGCCAATCACGGCGATCTCGGCATGATCACCCGCGACGATGCCGTCATCGCTATGTCCTGGTCGGGCGAAAGCTCGGAACTGAAGGGGATCGTCTCCTATTCGAAACGCTTCGCGATTCCGCTGATCGCGATCACGTCCGGCGAGGATTCCACCCTGGCGCGGGAGGCCGACATCGTTTTGTGCCTGCCCAAGGCGGCCGAGGCCTGCCCGCACGGGCTGGCGCCGACGACGTCGACATTGCTGCAACTGGCGATCGGCGACGCGCTGGCGGTGGCGTTGCTGGAAGCGCGCGGTTTCACGCCGGACAATTTCAAGACCTTCCATCCCGGCGGCAAGCTCGGCGCCAACCTGACCCAGGTGCGCGAGATCATGCATGGCGGCGACGAACTGCCGCTGGTGGGACCGGGAACCCGCATGCCCGAAGCGGTGATGATGCTGGCGCAAAAACGCTTCGGCTGCGTGTGCGTCATCGATGCCGGCGGCCGGCTGGCGGGCATCTTCACCGACGGCGACCTGGCGCGCAGCCTCGACCGCAACCTCGCCGATCTCGCGGTCGAGGACCTGATGACCCGCGAGCCCAAGACGATCGGTCCATCCACGCTCGCCGGCGCGGCCATGGCCGTGCTCAACGAGCATCACATCAGCGCCCTGGTCGTTGTCGACGAGGGCAGGCCGGTCGGGATCGTCCATTTCCACGATTTGCTGGCGCTCGGCGCGGCGTGAAGCGCCGGCACGGTTGCGGCGACAGCCTCTGCGCTGTCAGATAATTTCGACGACCAGATCGCCGTTGTCGACCGCGATCACGCGTACGCGTGTTCCCGCCGCCGCGTCCGGACCCGTCACGCGCCAATAGGTGTCGCCGATGCGGATACGGCCGCGGCTGTCGCGAATCGCCTCGTCCAGCGTGGCGGTGCGTCCGACGAGTTGCTGGGCGCGCTGGTTGAGGAGCGGCTGGTCGCTTGGCGTCTGACGGTTGTGGACGAAGCGATAGCCGCCATAGGCGGCGACCAGCGACAGGGCGAGGAACACCAGCGTCTGTAGCTGCCAGTCCCAGAACCGGGCGTCCCACAAGGCGATCGACAACAGGCCGGTGGCGAGCGCCGCCAGGCCGATCCAGACAAGAAAGACGCCGGGAACCAGGATCTCGGCCGCCAGCAGGGCAAAGCCGAGCACGATCCAGCTCCACGGGCCGAGTTCGACGAAGACGCTTGCGATCATGCCAGGTTTTCCCGTGCCGGGCTCATGACTCGTCCGGGGTGACGACGGGCGGCCGCGCCGGGGTGCGGCGGGTGAGCGGCACCGCATCCTCGCCGAACACTTCCTTGGCGATCGCGCCGATGCCGCCCAGCGAGCCGATCAGTGACGAAGCCTCGAACGGCATCAGGACGACCTTGTTGTTGTTGGCCGCGCCGATCTTGGCCAGCGCCTCGGTGTATTTCTGGGCGACGAAATAGTTGATCGCCTGCACGCCGCCCTGGGCGATCGCCTCGGAAACCGACTGGGTGGCGCGCGCCTCGGCCTCGGCGAGGCGTTCGCGGGCTTCGGCGTCGCGGAACGCGGCCTCCTTGCGGCCTTCCGCCTCCAGTACTTGGGCCTGTTTCAAGCCCTCGGCTTCCAGGATCTGGGCGCGCTTGTTGCGCTCGGCCATCATCTGGCGGGCCATCGACTCGACCAGGTTTTCGGGCGGGTTGATGTCCTTGATCTCGACCCGGGTCATCTTCACGCCCCAGGGATTGGCGGCCTCGTCGACGACGCGCAGCAGGCGTTCGTTGATGGCGTCGCGATTCGACAACAGCTCGTCGAGGTCCATCGATCCCATGACGGAACGGATATTGGTCATGGTCAGGTTCAGGATCGCGTTTTCCAGGCCCGACACCTGATAGGCGGCCTGGGCTGCGTTGAGCACCTGGTAGAAGGCGACGCCGTCCACGGCAACGATGGCGTTGTCGCGGGTGATCACCTCCTGGGTCGGCACGTCGAGCACCTGCTCCATCATGTTCAGCTTGGCGCCGACGCGGTCGATGAACGGCACGATGATGTTGAGGCCGGGCGACAGGGTGCGGGTGTAACGGCCGAAGCGCTCGACGGTGAAATTGTTTCCCTGCGGGACCGTCTTGATGCCGACGAAGATGAGCAGCAGCACGAGAACGACGAGGACCGGAATGAGAATGTCGAGACCGGTAATTGGCATGCGTAAGTCCTCCGCTGGCCATGTCGATTGGGACGCCGGCGCTGGGCCGGCGCTCCTGTCAGCGGAAAGACTTAGACCGTTTTGTGGCCGGATGGAAACAGTTGTGCCGGCCGTCCGGTCACGAACCCGCCGGGACGCGTTCGGTCAGCCAGGCCTCGATGGCGTTCACGGTTGCCTCGGCATCCACCAGGCCGAGATGATTGACGCCGGCCAGGATGCGATAGGAGCCGCTGCTTGTGTGCGGCCCGATCGTCGACTCGTACTTGTCGGCGATGAATGCCTCGTCCCGGTCGCCCGCGAGCAGCAAAAACGGCCGGTCGAGCCGCGCGAGATCGCCAGTGTAGTCGGGACGCGGCGCGAAGGAGACATTCATGCGGTAGGTGTAGCGTGTTGTGGCGGTGTTGCCGAGCGGGCCGTCGAGCACGGATCGCGGCATGGCGAAGCTAATTACCGGCAGATGGTTGAAGGCGGTGATGCCGAGCGTGTTGATAAGGCCGAGCGCGACGATGCGCCCGGTCGCCGGGCGCGCCCAGCCGCCCGACGCGGGCCGCGTGGTCGGCGCATCATATTTCAGAAAGGGCGCGAGCAGCAGGAAGGCGTCCGCCTCGCCGCCATAACGCCCGCCGGCGAAACGCACGACCAGCCCGCCGCCCGACGAATGGCCGCCGAGCACGAGCCGTCCGGGCTCGCCGCCGTTCTTCAGGTGGGCGATCAGGTCGAAAAGGTCTTCCTCGAGCTGGCCGATATGGTCGACGTCGCCGCGCCGGACCGGGTCCGGCCCATGTCCGCGCAGGTCGGGCACGATCACGGTTCCAAGTCCGTTCGCGGCGAGCGCCGTGGCAAGCGCATGAAACTGCATGCCGTGCCAGCCCGAGCCGTGGACGAGAATGATCGTGCGCGCGGCACTGCCATTGGCTGCGGCATAGCGCCGGTAGGAGAGCACGGTCGCGTCGCGGGCGCGATAATCCTGCCGGTCGGGGAGAGTGGACAGGTTCGTCGCGATCGCGGCGGCGAAATCGAGCCCGGTCCCGGCGTCCGGCCGCGGGCGTTCGGGTGGACGACTGAAGGCGACGAGGCCGGCGAGGATCGCGACGCCGGCGGCCAGCGCGACGAGAACGGACGGAACGAGCCTGGAAGACATGCCGGTTGTCTCCTGCGCCGTCAGATCCAGCCGGACACTTCGCGCCGCACGAGCGTTTCGATCACCGCCATGCCTTCGGCGCTGTCGTTGAGGCAGGGAATATGGGTGAAATTCTCTCCGCCCGCCTCATGGAATATCTCGCCTGCCTCGCCGGCGATCTCCTCGAGCGTTTCCAGGCAGTCGGAGACGAAGCCCGGATTGAAGACCGCGATCGATTTCACGCCCTCGCGCGCCAGCTTCTCGACGGTCTTGTCGGTATAGGGCTGCAGCCATTCCTCCGGGCCGAAGCGCGACTGGAAACAGGTTATCAACCGCTTCTCGTCCCAGCCGAGCTGTTCGCGCAGCAGCCGCGTCGTCTTCTGGCAATGGCAGTGATAGGGATCGCCGGCACGGAAATAGCTTTGCGGAATGCCGTGATAGGAGGCGATCACCGTCTCGGGCTCGAAATCGAGCGTTGCGAGATGGGTTTCGATCGACCGCGCAAGCGCCTCGATATAAACCGGCTCGTCGTGATAGGCCGGCACGGTACGGGTCGCCGGCATCCAGCGCTTTTTCATCAGCGCCTTGAAAAACGCGTCGTTGACCGTCGCCGTCGTGGTCGCCGAATATTGCGGGTAGAGCGGGAACATGACGATGCGGTCGCAGCCGGCGTCCGTCAGCCTGTCGAGCACGGTTTCGATCGCCGGCTGCCCGTAGCGCATCGCCCAGTCGACGACGACCTCGTCGTGGCCCTGCAACGCGTGCGCCAGCTTTTCGGCCTGGGCGCGGGTGAAGGTGCGCAGCGGCGATTCGTTGCGCTCGCGGTTCCAGATCTTGTCATAGGCGGCGCCGGATTTTTTCGGGCGCGTGTTGAGCACGATGCCATAGAGGATCGGATACCAGATCGCGCGCGGCCATTCGATCACCCGCCTGTCGGACAGGAACTCGCGAAGATAGCGGCGCATCGAGGTGAAGTCGGTGCCGTCGGGCGTGCCCAGATTGACCAGCATGACGCCGACCTTCGGCGGCGCGACGCGCGGATGGCCGGAAGGCAACGGGCCGGTCTTCCTGGTTTGGTTGTCGGCAAGGGCCGGAGTGAACGTCATGAAGCAGTCCTCGTGCGAAGGAGGCACATAGCGGCCGGAGGCGCGGGATCAAGCGTGAAACCTGCTCTATACCAAGGTGCGGCCAACAAAAAACAAAACCCGCTCCCGATGGCGGGAGCGGGGCAATTGGTCGCGAGATCGAGGCCGAAGCGGCTTCAGTTGGCGGCCGGAACCTTGAGCGGGCTGCCGATCGGCAGCAGGTCGGGGTTGTAATCCGGGTTGGCCGCCTGCAGCTTGGTCCACATCTGCGGGTCGCCGTAGAATTCACGCGCGAGCTCCCAATAATTGTCGCCGCGCGCGATCATGTGGGTCTTGTCCTCCATCGCCATATCGCCGTTGGCGGGCTTGTCGGCGGGAAGGGTGGTCTCCTCGGCGGTTTTCATCTCCGCCTCCTCGGCCATTTTTTCCTCTTCGGCCTTCTTCATTGCGGCCTCTTCGGCGGCCTTGGCTTCCTCGGCGGCTTTCATTTCCGCCTCCTCGGCCATTTTTTCTTCCTCGGCCTTCTTCATGGCCGCCTCTTCGGCGGCCTTGTCGGCGGGCACTTCCGGCGCCTTGGTCGTCAAGGTGTTCGACATCGCCGGCAATTCCGGGGTTTCCACCACCGGCTCGCTCGCGGGCGCGGCTTCGGCAGCCATGTCCTCCTTGGGTTCCTCGGCCGCCGCGGGTTCTTCAGCGGCTGCCATCGCCTCGACCTTGGTGATGCGTCCCTCGATCACCGGCTGATAGGGACGGTTTTCGACCAGATAGTCAGCGACCACCTGCTCCAGGCCGGGGCCGTAGTCGTAAGCGTTCTCGGCGTTTGTCTTGAACAGCGCGTAGCCGTCGCCGCCATTGCGCATGAAATTGTTGCTGACGACGCCGTAGGTCTTGTCCGGGTCGATCGGCACCCAGCTGCCGCCTTCGTCGACCTCGACCGACTGGACGCGTCCCTCGTTCGGAGCGACAGAGGGATCGAAGCTGAAGCGCAGGCCGGCGACTTGGGCGAAACGGCCGCCGCCGTCCTCGATCTGGCTGACACCGTTTTCGAGCGAGGCGACGATGTCGGCGCCCTTCAGCTGGAAGGTGGCGAGCGTGTTCTGGAACGGCAGGACGGCCAGAACCTCGCCCATCGTGACCTCGCCGGCGTCGATGGAGGCGCGCAGCCCGCCGCCGTTCTGGATGGCGACCTGAATGCCCTGGTTCTTGACCCGGTCGAGCATGGCGTCGGCGACGAGATTGCCCATCTCGCATTCCTGCGCCCGACAGGTTTCGCGGCTGCCGTCGATGGGCGCGTTGGTTTCGGCGACCACCTTGCTCTTGAGTTCCTCGATCGGCGCGCCGAGCTCCTGGATACGTGCCAGAACGGCCTCGTCCGGCGTGACGGCGGCGTCGAGCAGCAACGGGTCGCCGCTGGCCGAGGTCACGACGCCATTGTCGTCGAAGACGACCTGGAACTCGCCGAGATATTTCGAATAGGAGGCGGCCTGCACCACCGGAACGGCATAACCGTCCGGATTGTCGACCATGGTCGGGTAGGGACCGGCCGCGCCGTCGTCCTTGTTCGACAGCAGCGTGTGACTGTGACCGCCGACCACCACGTCGACGCCGGGGATCTTGGCGATCGCGGCCAGGTCGCGCGGATAACCGACATGGGTCAGCGCGACGATCTTGTCGATGCCTTGCGCCTTGACCGCCTCGACCGCGGCGGTGATCGTGGCGATGTCCTCCTCGATGGAGACGTTGTCGCCCGGCGAGGACAATTCGGCGGTATCGTTGGCGACCGCGCCGACCACGGCGATCCGCTCGCCACCGCGCTCGAAGATCGTGAACGGCTCGATGCGCCCGGCCAGTTTCGAGGCGTCGGTCACCTTCACATTGGTGCTCAGCACTGGGAAGTCGGCAATGTCGAGGAAGGTCGTGAGGCCGTCCTCGCCGTCGTCGAATTCATGATTGCCGACGGCCATGGCGTCGGTGCCCATCAGATTGAGGAACTCCGCTTCGACCGCGCCTTTGTAGGTCGTGTAAAACAAGGAGCCCTGGAAATTGTCGCCGGCATTGAGAAACAAGAGGTTCTGGCCGTCGAGCGCGGCGCGCCGGTCGCGTACCGCGGTGACGAGGCGCGCGGCGCCGCCGAAACACTTGCCCTCGGTCTCGTCGTCGGCCGAGCAGGTCGAATCGTATTTGTTGATCGACTCGATCCGGCTGTGCCAGTCGTTGATATGCAGGATGGTGAGCGTGTAGTCGGCAAACGAGGCCGATGCCGACAGGGCCAGTATCGAGGCCGAGGCGGCAGCGAGCGCGGCGAGTTTCTTCATGACCATTCTCCCGTTAACCCCCGGCCGGCTTGCGGCGCGGCCGGGTTCGAACAACCCAGTTCAGAACTAGCGCGCTTTGTTGTCAAAATTATCGCGCCTGGTTGCAGGCCATGTTCACACCGAGGCCGGTCCGATGCAAGCGTTTCGACGGCAGGGCTCAGGCCGAATAGTCGCGTTCGTCGGCGATGACACGGCCGTCATTGGGCAGCAGGCCGGCCCGAACGGCGCTCACCGTGCCGCCGAGCTTGGTCGTTTCGCGCAGCGTCGCCGTGATCGCGCCGACATCCGGGGCGACGTCGCCGGCCGGCTCGATCTGGAGTTCCATAGCGTCGCGATCGCCGTCGCGGCGCACCACGAGGCGCGCGCGCGCGATTTCGGGGTGGCGGCGCACGATGTCGGCGACCTGCTTGGGGTCGACGAACATGCCCTTGACCTTGGTGCGCTGGTCGGCGCGGCCCATCCAGCCCTTGATGCGCGTTCCCGTGCGCCCGCAGGCCGACGCGCCGGGCAGGATTGCCGACAGGTCGCCGGTTCCGAGCCGCACCAGCGGATAGATCGGGTTGAAGCCGGTCACGACCACCTCGCCGACCTCGCCGACCTCGACCGGGTCGCCGGTGCCCGGACGCACGATCTCCACGATCAGGTTCTCGTTGACGATCATGCCGGGCAGCGGCTTGCCGTCCGCGTCGACGGCCTCGTAGGCGATGACGCCGAATTCGGCGGTGGCGTAGCATTGCAGGACTTCGATGCCGCGCTCGGCATATTCGGCGCGCAGGGAGGGAAACAGAGCGCCGCCCGAGACCAGCCCGTGGCGAAAGCAGGACAGGTCCTTTTGCAACTCGCGTGCCTTGTCGAGCATGACCTTCAAAAAGTCGGGCGTGCCGCAATAGACAGTGGGTTTCAGCGCCGCCGCCGCCTCGACCTGCATTTCGGTGTTGCCGGTGCCGGCGGGAAACAGCATACAGCCGAGCGCCCGCGCCCCGGCGTCCAGAATGAAACCGCCGGGCGTCATATGATAGGCGAAGGCGTTGTGGACGATCGCACCGGGGCGGATGCCGGCGGCGAAGAAGGCGCGCGCGCCCTGGCCGGGATCGATGCCTTGTCCCTGCGGTTCCCAGATCGGCCCCGGCGACATGAAAATGCGCTGTCCGGCCAGCGCCCGGGCATCGACAAAGCCGCCGAAGGGCGGGTTTTGGCGCTGCATGTCCAGCAGTTCGGCCTTGCGCAGCACCGGCAGTCTGGCCAGCGCCTCGCGCGAGGTCACCGTTTCGGGGGCGACGCCGTCCAGCCAGCGCGCCAAGCCTGGCGCCGCCGCGACCGCGTCTGCGAGAAATCGCGGCAGGCGCCGAAACAGATCCCGCTCGCGCTCGGCCGGGTCACGAACCTCCAGATCGTCGAAATAGGCGCTCATCGGCGTCCTCCTCCCCCTTTTTGAGGCGTTATCGCAGGAGGGCGCTCGGCCACGCAAGGCGTGGCAATACACTTGAAAAAATAGTTTCGATCCGCGTCAGGCCCGGGCGAACGAAACCCGTCCGGCCGGGCAGCCGCCTTGCGTCATGCCGGCAGGCGTCGCGTGAGCACGAAGGTGGAGCCCGAGGCGCTGGTGCAATTGAGCTGGTCGGTCGTGACCTGGCGGCAGTTGAAGCTGATCTCGGCCGGCAGGCCGCGGCGCTTTCTGGCCAAGGACACGCCGGACATGGTGATCTGGTCGGCGCCGCTGGAGAAATAGCGGCCTTCCGAAAGCCGTTCGCCGGTATCGAGCGCCACGGTCTGGAACGAACCGCCCGACAGGGTCGAGACCCCGCCGGTCGCGTCGATCCACGTCCCCTGAAAACCGGTCGGACGGGGCGCCGCGGTGCCGCCGCCAGGGCCCTGCGTTTGACAGCCGGCCAAAACGGCCAAGCCGGCCGCAGCCAGGATCAGGGGGGTCTTCTTCATCGTGGCGCTCCTCTCATCGTCACCGCCTGTCTTGCCGCGTCAGGCCGGCAAAAGCAAGGCGACAATGCGACGGGCGGGGCCGTCGGCACCGGCCGGCCACCTTGCGATCACCTGACGAGAATATTGCGGAACTGCCAGGGATCCTTGGCGTCGAGGTCTTCCGCGAACAGGCCGGGCCGGCCGTCGAGCGGCGTCCAGTCGGTGTAGTGGCCTTCGACCGGGCCGAGATAGGGTCTTTGCACCTCCAGGCAACGCGCGAAGTCCATCTCGTCGGTTTCCACGATGCCGGCGCGCGGGTTTTCGAGCGCCCAGACCATGCCGGCCAGCACAGCCGACGTCACCTGCAGGCCGGTCGCGTTCTGATAGGGCGCCAGCTTGCGGGTCTCATCGAGCGAAAGCCGCGAGCCGAACCAATAGGCGTTCTTCCTGTGGCCGTAGAGAAGCACGCCGAGCTCGTCGACGCCGTCGACCAGTTCGTTTTCGTCGAGCACGTGCTGGACCGGCTGGGCCTTGCCGGCGGCACCGAACATCTCATGCAGCGACAGCACCGCGTCGTTGCAGGGATGATAGGCGTAGTGGCAGGTCGGCCGATAGGCGAGCTTGCCCTTGCCATCGCGCAGGGTGAAGAAATCGGCGATCGAGATCGCCTCGTTATGCGTGACCAGAAAGCCGTATTGCGCGCCCGGCGTCGGGCACCAGGTGCGCACGCGGGTGTTGGCGCCGGGCTGTTCCAGGTAGATCGCCGCCCGGTTGCCCTTTTTGTGGCTCCTGGCGTTCTTCGGTTTCCACTTCTCGTGGGTACCCCAGCCGAGCTCGGCCGGCTGCAGCCCCTCCGAGACGAAACCCTCCACCGACCAGGTGTTCCAGAACACGCCCATCGGTTTCGGGTTTTTGGCGCGCTGCGTGTCGCGCTCGGCGATGTGAATGCCCTTCACGCCGGCCTTTTTCATCAATTTCGCCCAGCCGCGGCGGTCGTCGGCACCGGGCTGCGTGTAGGCGAGCCCCAGATCGTCGGCGAGGTTGACCAGCGCCTGCTTGACGAACCACGAGACCATGCCGGGATTGGCGCCGCAGCACGACAGGGCGGTGGTGCCGCCGGGATGCTTGCGCTTTTCGCGGCGCACCGTCTCGCGCAGCGCGTAATTGGTGCGCGAGGCGTTGTCGGCCTTGTCGTCGAAATAGAAGCCGAGCCAGGGCTCCACGACCGTGTCGACGTAAAGCACGCCGAGCTTGCGGCACAATTTCATCAGGTCGAGCGAGGAGGTGTCGACCGACAGGTTGACGCAAAAGCCCTGGCCGTCTCCGGCGCTCAGATAGGGTGTCAGCAGTTCCTTGTAGTTGTCCCTGGTCACATGCGCCTGGACGAAGGCGATGCCGCGTTCGTCGAGCAGCGCGCGGTCGTCGTCGCGCGGATCGATCACCACCATGCGCGATTTGTCGAAGCGGAAATGGCGTTCGATCAGCGGCAGCGTGCCGCGGCCGATGGAACCGAAACCGATCATGACGATCGGTCCGGTGATGTCGCCGTGGATGGGCCAGTCCCTGTCGGCCATGCGGACAGGCTCCTTTCCGATTGCCAGTTGTTCCGGTTCGCGGCTAAATCACAAAGCCCTGTCACAATAAAGCGAAAACGCGCCGAAGGGCGAGCGCGGGTTTCGAAGCCGCGAAAAGGACGCTATGTGATAGGGACGAACAATGCGGCTCCGTCGGTCCCGCCCCCAGGGACCGCGCGGCCCGCAGGCCCACAACCGCAGGACAGTCTCATGCCAGCCTATCGTTCCCGCACAACCACTCACGGCCGCAACATGGCCGGCGCCCGCGGTCTGTGGCGCGCCACGGGCATGAAGGACGGCGATTTCGGCAAGCCGATCATCGCGGTCGTCAACTCCTTCACCCAGTTCGTGCCCGGTCACGTGCACCTGAAGGACCTCGGCCAACTCGTCGCGCGCGAGATCGAGAGCGCCGGCGGTGTGGCCAAGGAGTTCAACACGATCGCCGTCGACGACGGCATCGCGATGGGCCATGACGGCATGCTCTATTCGCTGCCGTCGCGCGAGATCATCGCCGATTCCGTTGAATACATGGTCAACGCGCATTGCGCGGATGCCATGGTGTGCATTTCCAATTGCGACAAGATCACGCCCGGCATGCTGATGGCGGCCATGCGGCTGAACATCCCGTGCGTGTTCGTTTCGGGCGGCCCGATGGAGGCCGGCAAGGTCGTCCTCAACGACAAGACCATGGCGCTCGACCTCGCCGACGCGATGGTCGCGGCCGCCGACGACAGCGTTTCGGACCAGGACGTGCAGGCCATCGAGCGCTCGGCGTGCCCGACCTGCGGCTCGTGCTCGGGCATGTTCACCGCCAATTCGATGAACTGCCTGACCGAGGCGCTCGGCCTGTCCTTGCCCGGCAACGGCTCCACGCTTGCCACCCATGCCGACCGCAAGCGCCTGTTCGTGGAGGCCGGCCATCTGATCGTCGATCTCGCGCGCCGCTATTACGAGCAGGACGACGAGACGGCGCTGCCGCGCACCATCGCCTGCAAGGAGGCCTTCGAAAACGCCATGACGCTCGATGTCGCCATGGGCGGGTCCACCAACACGGTGCTGCATATCCTGGCTGCCGCGCTGGAAGGCGAGATCGATTTCGACCTTGACGACATCGACGCCCTGTCGCGCCGGGTGCCGGTGCTGTGCAAGGTCGCGCCGAGCAAGAGCGACGTCCATATGGAGGACGTGCACCGGGCCGGCGGCATCATGGCGATCCTGGGCGAGCTCGATCGGGCGGGACTGCTCAAGACCGACCTGCCGACGGTGCATTCGGTTTCGCTTGCCGACGCGCTGGACCGCTGGGACGTGGTGCGCACCGAGGCCGAAACCGTGCGCGATTTCTACCGCGCCGCGCCGGGCGGGGTGCCGACCCAAACCGCCTTCAGCCAGGATCGCCGCTGGGACGAACTCGATCTCGATCGCGAAAGCGGCGCCATCCGCTCGGCCGAACATTCGTTCTCCAAGGATGGCGGTCTGGCGGTCTTGAAGGGCAATATCGCGCTCGAAGGCTGCGTCGTGAAGACCGCCGGCGTCGACGAGTCGATCCTGACTTTCTCCGGGCCGGCGGTGATCTTCGAAAGCCAGGACGCGGCGGTGAAGGGGATCCTCTCCAACGAGGTCAAGCCTGGCGACGTGGTGGTGATCCGCTACGAGGGGCCGCGCGGCGGACCCGGCATGCAGGAAATGCTCTATCCGACCAGCTATCTGAAGTCGAAGGGGCTCGGCAAGGTCTGCGCGCTCATCACCGACGGGCGCTTTTCCGGTGCCACGTCCGGCCTTTCGATCGGCCATGCCTCGCCGGAAGCCGCCGAGGGCGGTGCGATCGCGCTGGTGGAGGCCGGCGACACGATCGAGATCGACATTCCCAATCGCACGGTCAATGTCGCCGTCCCGGACGAGGAACTGGGGCGTCGCCGTGCGGCGATGGAGGCCAGGGGCGCGGAGGCCTGGAAGCCGGCCGCACCGCGCAAGCGCAAGGTGACCACCGCGCTCAAGGCCTATGCCGCGCTGACGACCAGCGCCTCCAAGGGAGCGGTCCGGCACGTGCCGGACTGATCCCCGAAGGCCGCTTCGGTACTTTGAAAGGCAGCCCTCCGGTCCGCCGGGGGCATCAGGCGGGTTGAGCTGGCATGCGTGTGAAGGCGGTCGGCACGTGCGTCAGGCCGCCGCCAGCTTCTGGAGCGCCGCGACCAGCCGCTCGCGGTCGGCAGCAAGCCCCTTGTAGGCCAGTTGCGCGGCATCGAGCGCGGCGAGCTGGGCGGCAAGCGAGCCCGCCAGGGCGGCGCGGTCGGGATGCGCGGCCAGGATGCGCATCGGATCGAGAAAGATGCGGATCGTGAACAGGATGTCGCCGGAGACGGGCAGTTTCCGCAGCGTCTGGCGTTCGACGCGGATGAAACTGCGCAGCAGCGGGTCGTCGCCGGCTGAGTGCGCTGCTTCGCGCTCGCGCCGTGCGTCGCGCGTGGTCTTCGACAGCGGCTTGTGGAGGTCGTCGTCGTCCTGAAGCGACCAGTTCAGCCGCTCGACCGGCTGCTCGACCTTGAGATTGTCGAAAATGCGGTTGATCAGCCCGGCCGTGCGCGTCCCGCGCCCGAAACCGGGAACGGTGGCGTGAATGTCCTCGATCGGCCGGCCGAATTTTTCCGTCAGCGTCCACGATGAGGGAAAGCACAGCGACGCCGCGGCGAGCCGCCATCCGGCCTCGCCCTTGCGCATCAGGACGAGATCTTCCTGGACCAGGAGCGAGGCGGTCTTAAGGGGCGGGGCGTCGGTATCGCTCTCGCGCTCCATGGCCGCGAGCGCCGCCTCCCATTGCCGCGTTCCGGGAAACAGCGCCGGAAAGCCGGCGGCAAGCCCGTCGCGCACCAGAGCGAGCACCTCGTGCTGGGCGGCGCGGGTTTCGGGCTCTTCGGCAAAGACCGTGTCGGGCGCCGTGTCGAACAGCCGGCGCTTTTCGGCGAGATAGGCCTCGTAGTCGCCGTCGATCTCGAGCCAGCGGACGAGATCGAGCGGCTTCAGGCCGATGGTGAACGGTGTCGCCGTGCCGTCGTAGGGAGTGTGGGCGGGCTGCGCGCGGCGGCTCACCCGGTCAGCCTTCCATGGCCTCGAGCTCGTCGATCAGCCCTTCGATCACCGACAGGCCCTTGTCCCAGAAGGCCGGGTCGGCCGCGTCGAGCCCGAAAGGGGCGAGCAGTTCGGAATGATGCTTGGTGCCGCCGGCCTTCAGCATGTCGAAATATTTCTCCTGAAAGCCGCTTTCGGCGTTCTGGTAGACGGCGAACAGCGAGTTCACCAGACAGTCGCCGAAGGCGTAGGCGTAGACGTAGAACGGCGCATGGATGAAATGCGGGATATAGCTCCAGAACACCTCGTAGCCCTCGCGCAGCCGGATCGCGGGACCGAGGCTTTCGCGCTGCACCTCGAGCCAGAACTCGCCGAGCCGGTCCGAGGTTAGCTCGCCCTTGCGGCGTTCGGCATGGACCCTGCGCTCGAAGGCATAGAAGGCGATCTGGCGCACGACCGTGTTGATCATGTCCTCGACCTTCTGGGCGAGCATGGCCTTGCGTTCGCGCCGGTCGGTGGTCTTGTCCAGCAGCGAGCGGAACGTGAGCATCTCGCCGAACACCGACGCCGTCTCGGCGAGCGTCAGCGGGGTCGAAGCCATCAGCGCGCCCTGCCGGCCGGCCAGGACCTGGTGGACGCCGTGCCCGAGTTCGTGGGCGAGCGTCATGACGTCGCGCGGCTTGCCCATATAGTTCAAAAGCACGTAGGGATGAACGGAGGGAACGGTCGGATGCGCGAAGGCGCCCGGCGCCTTGCCCGGGCGTACCGGCGCGTCGATCCAGCGTTTGTCGAAGAACCGGGCGGCGATATCGGCCATTTCCGGCGCGAAACCGCGATAGGCCGAAAGCACGGTGTCCTTCGCCTCATCCCAGCCGATCACGGCCTGCGGCGCTTCGGGCAGGGGCGCGTTGCGGTCCCAGTGGTTGAGCGCGTCCACGCCCAGCCAGCGCGCCTTGAGCGTGTAATAGCGGTGCGACAATCGCGGATAGGCGGCCTCGACCGCGGCCGCGAGTGCGTCCACCACCTCGCGTTCGACGCGATTGGCCAGGTGGCGCGAATCGGCGATGTCCTCAAAACCGCGCCAGCGGTCGGAAATCTCCTTGTCCTTGGCCAGCGTGTTGGTGATCAGCGTGAAGACCCGCAGATTGGCCTGAAACGTCTTGGCCAGCGCATCGGCGGCGGCCTTGCGCTTGGCCCCGTCGGGATCCTGCAGCAGGTTCAGCGTCGGCTCGAGCGGCAGTTCTTCGCCCTCGACCGTAAACCGCAGCGCGGTCATGGTCTCGTCGAACAGCCGGTTCCAGGCGCCGCGTCCGGTGACCGATTTTTCGTGGAAAAGCTGCTCGATCCGGTCTTCGAGCTGAAAGGGCTTGTCCTTTCTCAGGTCGACGATCCAGGGCCGGTAATGCCCGAAGGCGGGCGCGGCATCGAGCGCGGCGTTGATGGCGTCCTCGTCGATCGTGTTGAGCTCGAGCGGAAAGAACAGCAGATGGGCGCTGGCGTCGGTCATGCGCTCCTGGATGTCGCCGTAAAGCTTGGCCCGTTTCGGATCGCTGGTGTCGCCGGCATAGATCAGGCTGGCGTAGGAGACGATGCGCCCGATCAGCTCCTCGAGCGCCTCGTAGGCTTCCATCGCCGCGCCCAGCCGCGATTCCTGCTTCTTGTCGGCCTCGGCGGCGAGCTTGCCGCGCCAGTCGGCCTCGAAAGCCTGCGCGTCGGCCTTGGCGCGTTCGAGATCGTGCGCCAGTTCCTTGGAGTCCATCGCCGGGTAGAGGTCGGCGAGGTTCCATTCGGGCAGGTCGCCCAGTCGCGTCGTGGCCTCGGGTCGCGCGGAGGTCGCGGTGGTCTGCGTCGCGGTCGGAGCGCTCATGCCTTGATCCTTACGGGCTGGTTCGGCGTCTGCGGTCGGGGAAAGGATTTGTTCACCGGCTTTGTTGAGCCCCTATTTAGATGGGTGTGCCAGTATGATCCAGTGACCAATTTCCAGCGAGGACGGCTTTGTCCAGCGCCACCATGACAGACACCATCCTGATCGTCGATGACGATCCCGTGCAAAGGCGGCTTCTGGAAGCCGCGGTGAGCCGAGCCGGCCACGCCTGCGTCACTGTCGACGGCGGCAAGGCGGCGATGGCGCACCTGACCGGACCCAAGGGGCAGGGAACCGGAGGGGTCATCCTCGACCTGGCCATGCCCGACATGGACGGGCTCGCCGTGCTTGCGGCCATGCGGGCGGTCGGCATCGATCTGCCGGTGATCGTCCAGACCGCCCAGGCCGGCATCGAGACGGTGGTCTCGGCGATGCGTGCCGGCGCGTTCGACTTCGTCGTCAAGCCGGTGTCGCCGGACCGGCTTCGCGTCGCGATCGCCAACGCGCTCAAGGTCAAGGCGCTGGGGGGGAACGAGCGCGTCTCGCGGCCGGCCCATATCGAGACGCTGGCGATCAAGGATCTCGTCACCCGCAGCCCGTCGATGGACCGGGTCGTGCGGCTGGCGGAAAAGGCGGCCGCCTCCAGCATCCCGATCCTGATCGAAGGCGAGTCGGGCGTCGGCAAAGAGGTGATCGCGCGCGCGATCCGTGGCGCCAGTCCGCGCCGTTCGAAACCCTTCGTGACGGTGAATTGCGGCGCGATCCCCGAAAATCTGGTCGAAAGCATCCTGTTCGGTCATGAGAAGGGCTCCTTCACCGGTGCCCAGGACAAACATGCCGGCAAGTTCGTCGAGGCCAGCGGCGGCACGCTGTTTCTCGACGAGATCGGCGACCTGCCGCTCGACGTCCAGGTCAAGTTGCTGCGCGCGGTCCAGGAAGGCGAAGTCGACCCGGTCGGTGGGCGGGCGGCGGTCAAGGTCGATATCCGCCTGATCTCGGCCACCCATCGCGATCTGCTGCAGCGCGTCAAGGACGGTTTCTTTCGCGAGGATCTCTTCTATCGGCTCAACGTCTTCCCGATCTACGTGCCGCCGCTGCGCGACCGGCGCGAGGATCTGGACGATCTGGTGAGCCTGTTCATCAACCGTTTCAGCGGCGCGGAGACCGGTGGCCGCGTCACTGGCATCTCGGGCGAGGCGATGGCGGTTCTGAAAGCCTATGACTGGCCCGGAAATATCCGCCAGCTCGAAAACGCGATCTTTCGCGCGGTGGTGCTGAGCGAAGGGGCAACGCTGACCTCGGAGGAATTTCCGCAGATCCGCGCGCAGGTCGGCACGATCGATCCGGTCGAGGAACGCGGGCTCTATCTGGAAAGCCCGCCCAGCCTGGAGGTCGATCCGGCGCGCGCCGACCTGGTGATCGGGATCGACGCCAAAGACCGGGCGGGAGCCGGCACGCTCGCGCTTTTCGACGAGCGCGGCAATGTGCGCTCGCTCGCCGTGATCGAGCGCGAGGCGATCGCGTTTGCCATCGAGCATTATTCCGGACAGATGAGCGAGGTCGCCAGACGGCTGGGGATCGGGCGGTCGACACTCTATCGCAAGCTCAAGGAATATGGCATCGATCCCGACGCAGGACGCGGCGAACATGCGGCCGGTTGAGGCCGCCCGATCGGCAAGGCGCGATAAATCTTTGGTTTACCTTGACCTCGGTCAAGGGGGCTTTGCCGGATTTCTGCCATCGTCTCACCGCATTTGATCTTCAATAAGCGTCGATTAACCATTAGGGATGATAGTGCGGACGCACCGGAATGCGTCTGTCGGTCTTCCGGGGACACTTCAAAGCCACAAGGCCTCTTGATTTGAACGACCAGACTTCTTCCATCGGCGGATGGCGAACGAGCGCGCTTTTCCGTCCCGTCCACATGGCGGTTTTGCTGCTGGCGGCATGCGTCATGCTGACGACGGCCGAGGCGCGCGCGGAAACGCGCACGTTGAAGCTCTATTTCATCCATACCAAGGAACGCGCCGAGATCACCTATAAGCGCAATGGGCGCTACCTGTCCTCGGGGCTGAACAAGATCAACCGCTTCCTGCGCGACTGGCGGCGCAACGAGCCGACGAAGATGGATCCCCGCCTGCTCGACATCGTCTGGGAAGCCTACCAGAAGGTCGGTGGGCGCGACTATATCCACGTCGTGTCGGGCTATCGTTCACCGTCCACCAACTCCATGCTGCGCAAGCGCGGCCGCGGCGTCGCCAAGAAAAGCCAGCATATGCTCGGCAAGGCGCTGGATTTCTATATTCCCGGCGTGCCGCTGAAAAAGCTGCGCAATGCCGGCTTGCATACGGGCGGCGGCGGGGTCGGCTATTATCCGCGCTCCGGGTCTCCGTTCGTCCATTTCGACACCGGCAGCGTCCGGCACTGGCCGCGCATGAGCCGGCGCGAACTGGCGTCCGTGTTCCCCAACGGCAAGACCCTGCACGTGCCGACCGACGGCAAGCCGCTGCCCGGATACAATCAGGCGCTCGCCGCCTACAAGTCGCGCAAGAGCGGCGGCGGCACCGTTCAGGTCGCACGCAGCGATGACAGGGATACGGGGTCCGCGACCAAGTCTTCCGGCGGCGGCCTTCTGGCCAATCTGTTCGGTGGCGGGGCCGACGAGGAAGAAGACAACAACGCGATCTCGCAGGAGCCGATGCGGCGCGGACAGACCGTCCCCAGGGCGGCGCCCAAGCCCAGGCCCGCGGGCGAACTGCCGGGCGTCGCGGTGGCTTCCGCGCCGGCGCCGAAGGCCGAGGAACCGCCCCGGGTCGACACGCCTGAGACGATCCTGGCCGCCTTGCCCGAGCGCAGCGTGCCGCTGCCGGCTTTCGCGCCCAGGCCGAAGGCGGATGTTGGAACAGGGCTCGCGCTCGCGGCCGAAGACAGCGCCAACGAAACCGAAACGGGCCAGGAGACCGTGCTCGCCTACGGCGTGCCGCTGCCGGCGACCCGACCGGGCGCCCGCGAGGCGATCGCGCTTGCCGCGGCCGGAAACGAGCCGGCCGGCGCCGCGGACGCAGCCGCCGAAATCCGCAAATCGGCGATCGCCGGCATTATCGAAAAGTCGCGCCGTCTGGTGGCCGACGACGAAAGGAGGGATGCCGAACAGCGCGAGATCGTGCTGGCCGCCTTCGCTCCGGTTCCCGAATTCCGGCCCGGCGACGGCCCGGTCAAGGAAATCGTCGCCGCCCTGCCGCGCCCGCGCCCGAACGACCGGCTGCGCGAGGAAATCACCGGCGCCACCGGCACCGCCCCGACGAAGGGCGGACGGCTCGCCGCGCCGAAGGACACGCAGCGCGCCCTGCTTCTGGCCAGCACCGGCTATCGCGACGCCGAGGCGGTGATCGACACGCGGGTGAAGACCACCGACAAGGGCGCCAAGCCCGGCCCCTCGGACGCCAAGGGCGACCGCCGGTCGGTGACGTTGCCGGTCGAGGAGATCAAGGCGCGCTGGGCGCTGGAGACCGCCGGTCGGGCGACGCGTTCGATCGCCAGCGCCAAGACGCCGTCATTGGCGCACAACGCGATCCGCATCGCGCCGACGCAGGTCTACACGGGCGGTTTCGAAACCGCGCCGGCTGAACCCGATCCGGCACGGTTCTCCGGCAATGCGGTGACCTTCCTGTCGGTGGCGCGCTTCGAAAGCGAGTAGCGCGCCGCCGGCGCACATGCGATCCGCCGCCTTGGCCGGGGCGTCTTTGCCCGAACTCGTTCGACTGTCGGCATGTCCTGTTCCGGCAGGGCGCACGCCCTCCAGGCTGCGAAAGACCGGAGGGTCAAACGCTTCCTGCGAAAGATGACGGCGCCAGACGGCAACGCGTGCGCCCCGCTGCGCCTTGCCGATCCGGTTTTCTCAGACTTTTGACAGCGCGGCCGCATCGCGCGCCAACGCCTCGATCCCGTCCCAGTCTCCCGCTTGCAGGAGCGTATCGGGCACGATCCACGAGCCCCCCACGCAGATCACGTTCGGCAAGGACAAATAGGCCGGCGCGTTGGCGGGCGTCACGCCGCCTGTCGGGCAAAAGCGGGTGCCGGCGAGCGGCGCCGACAGGGCTTTGAGAAAGGCGGTGCCACCCGATTGCTCGGCGGGAAAGAATTTTAGGATCGAATAGCCTTCCTCGGCCGCGGCCATGATCTCGCTCGGCGTCGTTGCGCCCGGCAAGAGCGGCACGTCGGTGGAGCGTGCGGCATCGAGCAGTTCCTGGGTCGTGCCGGGACTGACGATGAAACGGGCGCCGGCGCGCACGGCCTGGTCGAACTGGCGCGCGTTGAGGATCGTGCCGGCGCCGACCACCGCCTCGGGCACCTCGGCGGCGGCGATGCGGATCGCGTCGATCGCCTCGCGGGTGCGCAAGGTGATCTCGATCGCCGGCAGGCCGCCCTTGGCCAGGGCTCGCGCCAGCGGCGCGGCGTCGGCGGCGCGGTCGATCTTCAGGACGGGGATCACCGGCTGACCGGCGAGGATGGGCAGGAGCTTGTCGGTTTTTTGGGGCATGGTCGCGGCGGCGCCTTTCGTGAACCGTTCTGGAGGCGGGTATAGCCGATCGTCCCTGTAATCAGAAGCCGCGCGTGCCCGAAATCACCAGTGCGACAGCGCGCGCCGCAGGGCCGCGAGCAGCCGCTGCCAGATCAGACTTTTGTTCGCCTCCTGCCCATCGTCGGCGAGGGCCCGCCATGTCTTCGGCCCGGCGATGCCGTCGGCCCGCAGGCCGTTGCGGCGCTGGAAGGCGCGCAGCGCCCGCTCGGTCGCCGGCCCGAATACGCCGTCCTGGTCGACGGCGTGACCCGCAGCCGTCAGGCGTGCCTGCAGGCTGCGCACGCGCGCGCCGGTCGCGCCGCGGGTGACCGGCACCGTGGCGGCACCGGCGTCGATAGCGGAAGCCGGCGCTGCCGCGGCGGTGCCCACCGCTTCGTATCTGGCGACGGCGCGGGCGATCTTCCGGTCATAGCCATATTTGCGATAGCCGGGGCCGTTGTAACCCTTGGCGAAGGCGGCCCAGTCGCGGCGTCTGAGCGCGGCTGTCAGGCCGGCCTTGTCGATGTAGCGCAGCATGATCGCGATCTGGCCTTCGACGCCGGAGCGGGCCTCGTCGACCATTGACTCCACGCTTGCGTAACCGAGCCAGGCCCAGTGTGCGCCCATGACTTGGCCGATGCCCCAGGAGACAGATTCCAGCGCTGCCTTGCGGTCGATGGCGCAGGCCCGTTCCAGCAGCGCCCAGCGGGCGGCCTGGGTGCGTGGATTGGCGACGCTGCCGGGCTCGGGCGAGGCCAGGCCCGCGGCGCGGGCCCGGGCGCGTTGCGCACCCCTCAGGCGACGGTCGAAATAATGGCCCTCGAAGCGGATCACCGGCTCGCGCCGACCGGCGACGGTCGCGAAGGGTTTGCCGGCGCTTTCGACATCGGCGACAGCGAGCAAGGTCGCCGGCGCGAGGGCGTGACGCGCCGCCGCGGCGGTGATCGACTGGATGATTTCCTTGCTGAACATCTTCGGGGGCCTCCGCAACCAATGCGGACAATGATGCGGGCAGGGATGCAGAGGTGGATCGAAAGCCGGGCCGGTGCCAACGGCCCCAATGGTGTGCTTGTGTCGACGGGGCTGAAACGGCACGGCTTTTTCCCGCTGCTTGCGCTTTCGGCGCCAAGCGGATAGGCGACATCCATCATGAATTCGCCCACGGTTCCGGACCCCGTCAAGATCGCTGCGCTCTACCGCTTTCGCCGCCTGGTGCGGCCCGAGGCGCTGCGCGCGCCATTGGCCGCCTTTTGTGCTCGCCACGGTATCAGGGGCACGCTGATCGTGGCGCCGGAAGGCATTAACGGCACCGTCGCCGGCCCGGATGCCGGGGTCGACGCGCTGCTTGCCTATCTGGAACGTGACGCAGGGCTTGGCGATCTTGAGGTCAAGTTCAGCCGCGCCGGCAAAATGCCGTTCCTGCGGATGAAAGTCCGGCTGAAACGCGAGATCGTCACCATGGGTGTCGAGGCGGTCGATCCGGTGGAGGAAGCCGGAACCTATGTCGAGCCGGCGGAATGGAACCGGCTAATCGACGATCCCGATACGGTGGTGATCGACACCCGCAACGACTACGAGGTGTCGCTCGGTACTTTCGCGAATGCGCTCGATCCGGCAACCCGGCGCTTTCGCGACTTTCCGGCCTGGGCCGAGGCGCACCGCGACGCGTTTCGCGGCCGTAAGGTGGCGATATTCTGCACCGGCGGCATCCGCTGCGAAAAGGCGACCGCCTACATGAAATCGATCGGGATCGAGGAGGTCTTCCACCTCAAGGGCGGGATTCTGAAATATCTGGAAGAGATTCCGGCCGAGGCAAGTCGCTGGCGCGGTGAATGTTTCGTCTTCGACGAGCGTGTTTCGGTCGGACACGGGCTCGCACAAGGCGAAGCGTCACTGTGTCGGGCCTGCCGCCATCCGCTGAGCGGGCAGGACAGGGGCTCGCCGGGCTTCGTCGAGGGCGTCTCGTGTCCGCATTGCGCCGACAAGCGTTCGGCCGCCGATCGGGCCCGTTATGCCGAGCGTCAACGCCAGGTCGAACTCGCCGATAGTCGCGGCTTCGGACCTCATCTCGGGCAACGGGAAAATGGGAACGCCTGATCCTTTCGCCGCACATCATTGCAATGTCGTGGCCGCACGCCTAGCTAGAGGCTGCCCGAACGCCCAATCGCGGAGGTTTTATGTTCGATCCCAAGAAGCTGCTCGATGATCTGCTCGGCTCGAAAGTTCCGGGCACGGACTCAACGCTCCGCGACAAGGCGGGTCAGGCGACGCAATTGGCCAAGGACAACCCGCTGGCAACCGGCGCGCTGGTCGCCGTACTGCTGGGCACCGGCACCGGACGAGCGGTCACCGGCACGGCGCTGAAGGTCGGCGGCCTCGCCGCCGTTGCCGGTCTCGCCTACAAGGCCTATCAGAACTATCGCGCCGGCGACGCGCCGGGTTCCGACCCGGCCGCGGTCGAACCCGAGCTTCTGGCACCCCCGTCCGACAGCGAGTTCCGACCGGAAACCGCCCCGCAGGGCGAAACCGAGTTCGCGCTCACCCTGGCGCGCGCGATGATCGCCGCCGCCCGCGCCGATGGCCATGTCGACGATGAGGAGCGCGGCAAGATCGCCGACCGGCTCAGACTGTCCGGCATCGGTGAGGAGGCGGAGGCGTTCCTGGTGTCGGAACTGAAAAAGCCGGTCGACCTCGACGCGCTGGTTGTGGAGGCCCGTACCGAGGCACAGCGCGTGGAACTCTACACCGCCTCGCGGCTGGCGATCGAGCCGCAGACCCGCGCCGAGCGCGGCTATCTCGACATGCTGGCCGGGCGCCTGAAACTGCCCGACGCGCTGATCGACCACATCGAGGCGACGGTCTCTTCGGCCAAGGAGCCGGCTCCTTCGCAGCCCGCACCGGGCGATGCGCCGTCCGGCAGGTCGCCCTGGTAGGTCCGCCCCGGTAGGTTCGCCCGCGCCGGCTTTTTCGCCGTGCGGAGCTTGATGATGGCGTCGCGCGGCGGATGCCCGTTAAGGTTTCGTTAACCAGTTGAGCGCATGCTTGGTCCAGTCGGATCAGCTTTCCTCCTCCCAAGCATGGTCCAGATCGGGCGGTCGCGAATGGCCGCCCTTCCTTATTCCCAGACAGCTTGCGCATTCCGCCATCCTCTGCCAAGTGCATCGGGTCGGAGGAATGCATATGGATGCAAGCAGGGTCGCGATCGTCACCGGAGCGGGAACGGGAATCGGCAGGGCAGCCGCCGCGGCGCTGTCGCGCGACGGCTGGCACACGGTCTATGTCGGGCGGCGCGGGGCGCTGCTCGAGGAAGCGATCGCCGCGGCCGGGCAGACGCCGGGTGAGGCGCTGGCATTTCCCGTCGATGTCACCGATCCCGCGGCGGTGGACGATCTGTTCGAGCAGGTCGCGGTCCGGTTCGGGCGGGTCGATCTCCTGTTCAACAATGCCGGCATGTTCTCAAAAAGCCAGACGATCGACGAAACGCCGGTCGATCTGTGGAAGGCGGTCGTCGAGGTCAATCTGACCGGTGCCTTTTTGTGCGCGCGGGCGGCTTTCAGGCAGATGCGTCACCAGGCGCCGATGGGCGGGCGCATCATCAATAACGGTTCGATCTCCGCGCATGCGCCCCGACCGGGCTCGGCGCCTTATACGGCGACCAAGCACGCCATCACCGGCCTGACGCGGACGCTGGCGCTCGACGGGCGGCCCTTCAACATCGCCTGCGGGCAGATCGATATCGGCAACGCGCTGACCGACATGGCCGCGCCGATGGCCGACGGCGTGCCGCAGGCCGATGGCCGGATCGCGCCCGAGGCGGTGATGGATGTCGACAATGTTGCCCGTTCGTTGCTGCACATGGCCAACCTGCCGCTTAACGCCAATGTGCTGTTCATGACCGTGATGGCGACGAAGATGCCCTTTGTCGGCCGCGGTTGAGAAAAACCGTTCCGCAGGCCGCGCCAACTTCAACGGAATTGCTTGGACACGACCGGTATTGCACGCTTCGATAGGCAAGGGTGCGCGAGCGTGGCGGCGCAGGTAGGCGGCTGTGCCGCGAGGCCGCGCCCCGGACCGGGGCCAGAGTAAGGACAGACCCTAACCATGGCAGCGATTATCGACGGCTATCAAGGCTATGTCGCGCTCGCGGTGTTGGCCGTCCTGCTGGTGTTTTTCATCATCGAGCGGTATCCGCCGGAGGTCACGGCGGTTGCCGGCGCGGCGGCATTTCTCGTCCTCGGGCTGACGCCCGCCGAAGAGGCCACGAAGGTTTTTTCCAATGCAGCGCCGCTGACGATCGCGGCCATGTTCGTGCTGTCGGGAGCGCTGGTGCGTACCGGGGTCCTGGAAATGGTCGCCGACAGGGTGATCGGCCAGGCGGCGCGCCGCCCGGCGACCGCCATCGGCGTGCTCCTGTTCGGCGCGGTCGCGGCCTCGGCCTTCATGAACAACACCCCGGTGGTGTTGATTCTGATCCCGATCGTGTTCCGGCTCGCCCGCTCGCTCGATGTCGCCGCGACCCGTCTTTTGATCCCCGTCTCCTACGCCGCGATCCTCGGCGGCACCTGCACGCTGATCGGCACCTCGACCAACATTCTCGTCGACGGCGTGGCGCGCGAGGCCGGGCTGGCGCCGTTTTCGATCTTCGAGATGACCCCGGTCGGCTTGGTGGCGGCCCTGACCGGTACGGTCGTCATGCTCACTCTCGGCCGTTTTCTGCTGCCCGACCGGCGCACAGGCGGCGAAACCTCGCCGGCCGGACAGACCGAATTCCTGTCCGAGATCACGGTGCGGGCCGAAGGCCGCTACACCCAACACAAGATCGGGCAACTGGCCGATTTCAAGCGCTCCGGCCTGCGCATCCTCGGTCTGCGCAGCGGCACCGACATCATGCGCGAGAATATCCAGGACCGGATCATGAAACGCGGCGATTCGCTAATCGTTGCGGCGACGGCGGCCGAGATCCTGACGCTGAACGAACAAGCCGACCTGCGGGTGGGCATGCGCCGCGGGCAGGAGCGCACCGGCGAACGGGTCGCGGTGGAGGCGGTTGTGGCGCCGCATCGCGGCACGGCCGGCGGCCGCATCGCCGACCTGTCGCTCGGCCGGCGCTATGGCGTGCGCGTGCTCGGCGCGCACCGGCATCGCCACATTCCCGGTTCCGATCTGGAAAGCGTGATGCTGCGGCCGGCCGACAAGCTGCTTCTGGAAGGCCCGCCGGCCAATTTCGACGCCCTCACCGAGGATGCGGCGCTGGTTTCGGTAACGCGGCCGAGCGGACGTCCTTATCGGCGCGGCAAGGCGCCGGTCGCCGTGCTGGCGCTCGCCGCCGTGGTGCTGCTTGCCGCCGTCCAGGTCATGGACATAGCGATCCTGGCGATGCTCGCCGTCGCGGCAATCCTGGTGCTGCGC
The DNA here is from genome assembly GCF_004000215.1 of Nitratireductor alexandrii. GTDB lineage: Bacteria > Pseudomonadota > Alphaproteobacteria > Rhizobiales > Rhizobiaceae > Mangrovimarina > Mangrovimarina alexandrii. The sequence goes on from NZ_RBVY01000010.1 coordinate 59,437, forward strand.
TGCATCGACAGCGACGAGGCGTGGGGGTCGATCGACGGATCGATCCTGGTGCTGATCTTTTCCATGCTGATCGTCGGGGCCGGACTGGAGAAATCCGGCGGGGTCATGCTGATCGTCTCGGCGCTGACGCCGCTGCTTGAGGCCTCTCCGCCGCTGGTCACGCTCGCCGCGATCTATATTCTGACCTCGATCTTCACCGAACTGGTCAGCAACAACGCCGTGGCGGTGCTGATGGCGCCGATCGCGATCGGGCTCGCCGCCCAGCTCGGCATCGACGCGCGCCCCTTCCTGATCGCGGTGATGATCGGCGCCAGCGCCAGTTTCGCCACCCCGATCGGCTATCAGACCAACACGCTGGTCTACGGTGCGGGCAATTACCGTTTCGCCGATTTCCTCAAGATCGGCGTGCCGATGAATTTGTCGATCGCCGCCACCACCTGTCTGGCGATTTGGTATCTCTACGATCTGTGAGCCTCGCGGCGGGCCGCCTTCAGCCGTCTTGCACGGCCGCGCCGGGCAGGTAGAGCGTGATCGGGCGGATCTCGTAGACGGCCGATCTGTTGACGCGCTGCAGGTCGCGGGCGGCCGCGACCGCGGCGTCCAGCGTGTCGCATTCCAGCACGTAGAAGCCGAGCAACTGCTCCTTGGTCTCGGCGAAGGGGCCGTCGATTACTATCGGTTCGCCGGGCCCGCGCAGGGTGACGGCGGTGCCGGTTCCATCGAGCCGGGCCGCCGGCCCGAGCCGGTTTTGCCGGGCGATCTTGTCGTGAACCCTCATCAGGCCCGCCATCAGCGCGGCGTCCTCGTCGGGCGACAGCGCGGAAACGGCCTGTTCTTCGTGATAGGCGAGTATGGCGTAGAGCATGCTTCCTCCCGATTGCCCCACGCGCCCGGCGGTGAGGGCGGTGTTGATCCCGGCTGCCGTGGATCAGCGGGTCAAGAACGCCTCCATACGCTCGATCGCGCGCAGGATGTTTTCTTCCGAGTTGGCGTAGGACAGGCGCAGATAGCCTTCGCCGAGCACGCCGAAATCCGGCCCGCCGATCGTCGCCACGCCGGCCTCGTCGAGAAGGGCGGCCGCCATTTTCTTGGCCGGCAAGCCGGTGTCGCGCACGTTCGGATAGGCATAGAAAGCGCCCTTCGGCGTCACGCAGGAGATGCCGGGCAGGCCGTTCAGCCCTTCCACGATCACTTTGCGGCGGCGATCGAAGGCGCGCAGCATGGTCTCGACCTCGTCCTGCGGCCCGTCAATCGCCGCGATGCCGGCATATTGGCTCGGGGCGTTGACGCAGGACCAGCAATTGACGGCGAGCTTGCGCACCTTGTCGTAGAGCCGCTCCGGCCAGATCGACCAGCCCATGCGCCAGCCGGTCATGGCCCAGGTCTTGGACCAGCCGTTGAGCACGATCAGCCGGTCGCGGATTTCGGCAAAGCCGAGCAGCGAAGAGTGCCGCTCGCCGTCATAGGTCATCACGTCGTAGATCTCGTCCGACAGCAGGGCGACATCGGGAAACGCGGCAAGGCCGGCGACCAGTTTTTCGATCTCGGCGCGCGGCGTGACGCCGCCGGTCGGATTGGCGGGCGAGTTGAGCACCAAAAGCCTGGTTCGCGGCGTGATCAGCGCCAGCGTTTCCTCGGCGGAGAAGGCGAAGCCGTTTTCCTCGCGCATCGGCACGGGAACGGGCGTGGCGCCGGTGAACTCGATCATCGAGCGGTAGATCGGAAAACCGGGATCGGGATAGAGGATGTCCGCACCCGGTTCGCCGAACATCAGGATCGCCGCGAACATGGTCGGCTTGCCGCCCGGCATGATCATCACAGACTCAGGCGAAACCTCGACGCCGGTGGTGGCCAGCGTGCGGCGCACGACGGCCTCGCGGGTGGCGATCAGGCCGTTGGCGGGGGTGTAGCCGTGATGGCCGTCGCGCAGCGCCTTGACGGCGGCCTCGACGATGTGGGCGGGCGTGCTGAAATCGGGCTGGCCGATGCCCAGATTGATGATGTCGCGCCCCTGTTCGGCAAGCTTGGTGGCCCGCGCGAGCACGGCGAAGGCGTTTTCCTCGCCGATGCGGTCGAAGGCCGGAATCGTGTGGAGCATGCGGCGTATCCTTGTGGTCCTTTCCGTTCTGCGCGACTTTTGTGAGCCTCCGGCGGCAAAAGTCAAACGGCAGGAGCATTGAGGTGGGTGAGGAGCTTGCAAACTGGACCGGGCGGCCGCGGCCGCACCATACGGCCATGGAAGGGCGTTTCGTGCGGCTCGAACCGCTCGACCCGGCACGCCACGGCGACGGGCTTTATGCGGCCTCGACCGTTGCCGATGCGCCGGAGCGGTTCCGGTGGCTGCCCGAGTTTCCGCCGGCAAGCCGGGCCGACTTCCAGCCCTGGCTCGACAAGGCGGCGGCGAGCGCGGACCCGCTGTTCTTCGCCGTCATCGACCGCCGCAGCGGGACGGTGTGCGGACGCCAGACGTTGATGCGCATCGACGCGGCGAACGGGGTGATCGAGATCGGCAATATCTATTGGGGGCCGGTGATCGCGCGCACGCCGGCCGCCACCGAGGCCCTCTATCTGTTCGCCGCCCATGCGTTCGACGCGCTCGGTTATCGGCGCTTCGAATGGAAATGCAACGACCGCAACGCGCCGTCCAAGCGCGCGGCGGAACGGTTCGGGTTTTCGTTCGAAGGGGTTTTCCGCCAGCATATGGTCGTGAAGGGCGAAAACCGCGACACGGCATGGTATGCGATGATCGACTCGGAATGGCCGGCGCTGAAACGGGCCTTCGAGGCCTGGCTCGACCCGGCCAATTTCGACGGTGAAGGACGACAGCGGCGCCGGCTCGAGGCATGCCGTGAGGCGATCAAGGAGTAGGTCTTCGGTCATGGGGCACGACCACAGCCACGACCACAGCCACGATCACAGCCACGATCACAGTCACGATCACGGGCACGACCATGGCTCCGGCAACAAGACGCGCATGCTGATCGCCGCGCTCCTGACCGGCGGTTTCATGATCGTGGAGGCGGCCGGCGGACTTTTGACCGGGTCGCTGGCGCTGCTGGCCGATGCGGGCCACATGCTGACCGATACGGTCGCGCTGTCGCTCGGCTGGTATGCCTTCCATCTCGCCGAACGCCGCGCCAACGAGCGCCTGACCTACGGCTACGACCGCATCAAGACGCTGGTTGCCTACACCAACGGCCTGACGGTGTTCGTGATCGCGTTGTGGATCGTCTACGAGGCGTGGGAGCGGTTTTCGACGCCGTCGCCGGTGCTGGGCGGTCCGATGCTTGTCGTCGGCCTTGCCGGCCTCCTCGTCAATGTCGCGGCGTTTTTCGTCCTGCACGGTGGGTCGCGCGACGACCTCAACATGCGCGGCGCCATTCTGCACGTGCTGGGCGACCTTCTCGGCTCCGTCGCCGCGATCGCCGCCGCGCTCATCATTCTGGCCACGGGCTGGTATCCGATCGACCCGATCCTGTCGGTGTTGGTGGCGGTGCTGCTTTTCCGCAGCGCCTGGGCGCTAATCCGCGATTCGGGCCATGTGCTTCTGGAAGGCGCGCCAACGCGCCTCGACCGCGACGCCATCGCGCGCGATCTGGAAACCCATGTCGCCGGCGTGCGCGACATCCACCACATGCATGTGTGGTCGATGGACGGCCGCCGCACCATGGCGACCCTGCATGCCAGTCTGGACGGCGGGATGGCGGCCGGCGAGGCGATCGCGCGCATCAAGGCGCGGCTTTCGGACGTGCACGGCATCGGCCACACCACCGTCGAGCCCGAATATGGCGATTGCGCCGACCAACGCAACGATCACACGAACCATTCGCATTGAAGAGAGGTGAACATGGCCGGCAGGCTGAAAGGCAAGATCGCGGTCGTCACCGCGGCGGGGCAGGGGATCGGGCGCGCGATCGCCGAAGCGTTCGTCGCCGAGGGCGCGACGGTCTACGCGTCCGATCTGGCGCGTGACAAGCTGGACGATCTGCGGCGGGTCAAACGGGCCAGGCTCGACGTCCGCTCGACGCGGGCGGTGGAAAAATACGCCGAAAAGGTCGGCGATATCGACATTCTGGTCAATGTCGCCGGTTTCGTGCATCACGGCACCGTGCTCGACTGCTCTGAGAAGGACTGGGACTTCTCCTTCGACCTCAACGTCAAATCCATGCACCGCATGATCGCGGCTTTCCTGCCCGGCATGCTCCGGCGCGCCGGGGAGACCGGGAGCTCGGCCTCGATCATCAATCTGTCCTCCGGCGCCTCGTCGCTGAAGGGCGCTCCCAACCGCTACGCCTATGGCGCGACCAAGGCGGCGGTGATCGGCCTGACCAAGTCGGTCGCGGTCGATTTCATCCGCCAGGGTGTGCGTTGCAACGCGATCTGCCCCGGCACGGTGCGTTCACCGTCCTGGGAGGCGCGGGTGGAGGAACTCGGCCAATCCGTCGGGGGGACCGACAAGGCGATGGAAATGTTCGTGTCGCGCCAGCCGATGGGCCGGGTCGGCGAAGCCGCCGAAATCGCCGCGCTCGCGCTTTATCTGGCCGCCGACGAATCGGCCTTCACCACCGGCACGGCGATCCCGGTCGATGGCGGGTGGACGCTGTGATGGACGCCCGGACCCGCAACGCGGCGATCGCGGCCGCGATCATCCTGGTCGGCTTTGGCCTGGTCGCCTTCTACATGCCCACGATCATGCTCGCGGTCGGCGAGAGCTCGCCGCTTGCCGCCGGGGCCATCGCGGTGGCCTTCGTGGTGGCGTTCTTTCTGGTGTTCTGGCTGCGTGGCCGCGCGCAGCGACGCAAATGAGCATGCGGGTCCTGGTAACGGGCGCGGCCGGGATGATCGGACGCAAGCTCGTCGCCCGGCTCGCGCGCGACGGGGCGCTCAACGGCAGGCGGCTCGCCGCGCTCGACCTGCACGACATCGTCGGCGCCGACGCGCCGGCGATGAACGGGGCCACGGTCTCGACCCATATCGGCGACCTTGCCGCGCCCGGAGAGGCCGACAGGCTGGTCGCGGCGAAACCGGATGTGGTGTTTCACCTCGCCGGCGTCGTGTCGGCGGAGGCCGAAGCCGATTTCGACAAGGGTTATCGGGTCAATCTCGACGGCACGCGCGCCCTGTTCGAGGCGATCCGCCATGCCGGCCACGCGCCGCGGCTGGTGTTTTCGTCCTCGATCGCGGTGTTCGGGGCGCCGTTTCCCGACACGATCCCCGACGATTTCCACCCCACGCCGCTGACCTCCTACGGTACCCAGAAACTGATCGGCGAGGCGCTGCTGGCCGACTATTCGCGCCGCGGCTTTCTCGACGGGATCGGGCTTCGCCTGCCGACCATCTGCGTCAGGCCGGGCAAGCCTAACAAGGCGGCGTCCTCGTTCTTTTCGGCGATCATTCGCGAACCGCTCGCCGGCCGCGAGACGGTGCTGCCGGTGCCGCGCTCGGTGCTGCACACCCATGCCAGCCCGCGCGCGGCGGTGGGTTTCCTGCTACACGCGGCCGGGCTCGACGGCGAGGCGGTCGGGCCGCGGCGCAACCTCACCATGCCGGGCGTCGCCTGCACGGTCGGCGAACAGATCGACGCGCTCGAGCGTATCGCCGGGACAAAGGCGGTTGGGCTGATCCGCGAGCGGCGCGACGAGACGGTTTGGGCGATCGTGCGCAATTGGCCGACGCGGTTTACGGCCGAACGAGCCCGCGCGCTCGGGTTCAGGGCCGAGACCGGCTTCGACGAGATCGTCAGGGCGCATATCGAGGACGAGCGCGGCGGCACGCTCTGACCGCCGTTGCTACGCTTGCAGGCTCGCTGTGAGCAACGTGAGGCCGATCAGGAAGACGAAGGCGGCGCCGCCGATCTCGATCGCGGCGTGGATGCGATTGCCCAGACGGCCGTCGCCGGCAAGCGCCACGGCCCAGTTCTTGGCGACGACGGCCAGCGTGGCGAGCACCGAGACGGTGATCGCGGTGCCGAGCGCCATGGCGAGCACGGAGACGATGCCGCCGAGCCACAGGCCGTTGAGGAAGGAAAAGGTCAGGACGATCAGCGCGCCCGAACAGGGCCGCAGGCCGACGGCCGCCACCGCCGACCAGGCGGTGCGCCAGGTGAAACGGTCGCCGGAGATAAGTTGAGGGTTCGGCGCATGGGCATGGCCGCAACTGGCGCAGGCCGCGCCGGGGGCGTGGTCATGATGGTGATGGTGCCCGTCGCCGTGGTTATGGGCGTGATCGTGTGCGTGAGCGCCGTGATGATGATGATGATGATGGTCGTGGTCGGTCGCGATCGCCGCCGAAAGATTCTGCACCGGACCGCCGAAAAGCCGCGTGCGCAGCCGCGGACCGGCTTTCTGCCACAGGAGCCAGGCACCGAACAGCGTGATTAGAGCGTAGCTGGCCACTTCCAGGAACCAGGTCGCGCCGGTCATCGAGATCGCGGTGCCGCGCAGGACCAAAAAGACCGCGCCGATCAGCAGGATGGCGCTCAGTGCCTGGAGGAAGGCCGAGACGAAGGAGAGCATCACGCCGCGTTTGAGCGCCACCTCGTTGGCCAGCATGTAGGACGAGATCACCGCCTTGCCATGGCCCGGTCCGGCGGCGTGAAAGATGCCGTAGGCGAAGGAGAGCCCGACGAGCAGCCAAAGCTTGCCGCTATCCTCGCGCATCGCCTTCAACGCGCCGGTGAGCGCGCGGTAGAAGGCCTGCTGCTGGGTGTTGACCCAGTTGACCAGGCCGCCGAAAAGCCCGGTTTGCGGCAGCATTGCCTCGTTGGTGCCGATGCCGAGCGAGCTCTGGGCATGGCCGGGTTCGACCGCCAGCAGAAGGGTTCCGGCGGCCAGGACGGCCAGTGCGGGGATCGTGCGTGCTTTGGTCATGGCCGGCCTCAACCCTGTGCGGGGCAGGAGATTTCGAGCCGGGTCGCGAACAGCTTGCTCATGTCGTTGCCGGTCGGGTCGTTGAAGAAGGCCTCGGTCAGCGAGGACTGGTTTTGGGCGATCGCCTCGTCCGGATCGGGCCGCACCACCTGGCGCTCGCAGCCCGAAGGCAGGCCTTCGACCGCCATATAGGCATCCTCGATGAAATCGATCGCGGTATAGAAGGTCGGGTCGTAGACACCGAAATCCACCGTGCCGTCGAGTTCCAGCCTGTCCTTGGGCTGGGATTCGAACAGGATGATGAGCTGATTGTCCTCGAAATTGACCATCAGCCGGTCCGGCGCCTTCATGGCGACCGGCTTGCCGTTGGCCGACACGATCTGGAAATAGTCGAACTCGCCGATCGAATCGTAGACCACGCTCGAGACCTCCTCGAGTTCGTCGGGGCCCAGTTTCAGATCGCCGTTCTTGTCGAATTCCACCAGTACGGTGCTGGAGAACAGGTCGTCGAAGCGCCACAGATGCCGCAGCGCGGTGACGGACTTGTCGGCGCCGATCACGACGTCGAGCCGTGCCTCGGCGAAAACATGCGGGTGGGCGCCGGCCGGTCCGGCTGTGCTGGCGGCCACGGCCACGAGAGCGGTGAGGATCGAATGTCGCATGGTCGGCCGCATGGACTACCTGCCGGATGGGAAGATGGAATCGTGCCGCAGCATGACCACAAAGCGGGCGAAATTAGGACCGTCCCGTGTCATGGCGCACGTTCGTCCTTGAACCATTGCACGAGGAAGTCGACGAAGACACGAACCTTGGCCGGCAGATAGCGGCGATGCGGATAGACGGCGAAAATGCCGGCATCCGTCGGCATGCGGTCGTCGAACAGCGTCGTCAGCCGTCCGGCCTCGATCTCGGGGGCGGCGATGAAGTCGGGCAGGATGGCGAAACCGAGCCCGGCCAGCGCCGCCGCGCGCGCGGCCAGCGGGCTGTTGACCTCGATCGGGCCGGAAACCGGCACGGTGATCGTCTCGCCGTCGTCGCCCATGAACGGCCAGTTGGAAAGCCAGCGCCCATTGGTGTCGATGATGCAGGGCAGGTCCGCCAGGTCCTGCGGCCGCCTGGGTGCGCCGCTTTTTTTAATGAGGCCGGGCGTGGCGCAGACCTTGACCGTGAACGGGGCGAGGCGGCGCGCGATCAGCGAGGAATTTTCAAGCCGGGCGATGCGGATGGCGAGATCGAAGCCCTCCTCGACCAGATCGACGAAGCGGTCGTCGAGATTGATGTCGAGCACGATATCGGGATGGGCGGCGGCGAAGTCGATCAGCGACTGGCCGATCGGCGCGTCGGCGAAGGTGCGCGGCGCCGACAGCTTGATGCGGCCCTTCACGTCGCCGGAGGATTCGCGCACCGAATCGGCCAGGCTGTCGATCTCGCGGATGATTTCGGAAGCGCGGCGAAAATAAGTATGGCCGGCTTCCGTCAGCGAGAACTGGCGCGTCGTGCGGTTGAGCAGCAGCGCACCGAGATCATCCTCCAGCTCGCGGACATATTTCGACAGCAGCGCCTTGGAACGGCCGATCTTGCGCGCGGCGGCGGAAAACCCTTCCGCCTCGACCACCGAGATGAAGGCACGCATCCGGGTGAGTGTGTCCATGGCTCAGCCTTTCCCGGCGTGGCCGAGGATCGTTCGCGCAATCCCGATCAGCGCCCGGTCGCTGCCGGCAGGTCCGAGCAGGGAAATTCCGAACGGCGCGCCGTCGACCCGGCCGAGCGGCAGGGTGATTTGCGGAAATCCGGTGAGGCCCGACAGGCACAACAGGCCGAGCGCGCGCTCGCGATAAGCTTGCAAGGCCTCGAAGGGCGCGTCCGCGCGCGGCGCGGCCCCGGGCACGGTCGGCAGGACCAGCAGGCCGTTTCTCCCGAGCATGGCGGCAAGCGCCTCGCGCAGGGCGTTGCGCCGGCCGGTCTCGGCCGCCGCCGCGTCCGGGCCGATGCTGCGGCCGAAATCGAAGCGCTCGCGCACGCCCGGGCCGAGATGACGGTCTTTTGCCGACAACCATTGGCCGTGCGCGGCCCAGGCCTCGTGAGCCTGCAACCTGCGAAACGCCCAGTAGAGATCGTCGACGGCGAACGGCAAAGCGGGCGCGGTTTCCGCCTCGCCCAGCACCGCGGCGACGATCGCCGCCATGCGCCGGTACTCATCGGCCTCCGCCGGTCCCAGAACGAGATCGTCAAGCACGGCCAGGCGCATGGGACGCAAAGCCGGTTCGTCCTTAGGCCCGTCGGTCGCGTCGCCAAGCAGCAGCTCGCCGACCTTGGCGTAAGTGTCGATGTCCTTGGCGAACCAGCCGAACGTGTCGAAGGACGGCGCCAGCGGCATCGCGCCGTCGAGCGAGATCGCGCCGTGGGTGGTGCGCAGGCCGATCACGCCGCAAAAGCTCGCCGGCGCGCGGACCGAGCCGCCGGTATCGGAACCGGTGGCGATGTCGGCCAGGCCGGCGGCGACGGCGGCGGCCGATCCCGAGGACGAGCCCCCGGTCACGCGCTCGGGTGCTGCCGGGTTCACCGGAGGGGCGAAATGCGCGTTCTGGCCCATCAGCGAGAAGGCGAGTTCGTCGGTCTGGGTCTTGCCGACGAAACGGGCGCCGGCCGTCAAAAGACGCTCGACCGCCGGTGCCGAGCGTTCGGCGATGCCGGCCTCGGCCTCGCGGTCGGGGTTGCCGCAGCCGGTCTTCATGCCGGCGACGTCGAAAATATCCTTGACGGCGAGTGTCAGGCCCGAAAGCGGGCCGGACGCGACCTCGCCGAGATCGGGGGCGGGATAGTCGAGCAGGGCGTTGTGGGGCGGAAGTGTATGGGTCATCGTTCGCAATCAGTTTACGGTGTGGGCAAGAATGTTCGACGGGCGAAAAATTGCAAGTCCGGATCGATTTTTCATTGATTGTGACGAACGTCGCGCCTATATCCGCGCCTGCCCAAAGTCGCACGTGCCTGTGGGTGTCCGCCGGTCCTCGAAATGGCGAGGAAGCCGGTACGGTACCTGGACCTAACCACTCCAGTCGATCTCGCGGCCCAACCGCAGATCGAGGACATCTTGAAGCAACGACGGTGCGGGCCTTTCTGGTGTCTGCCGGTTGTCCATAAACCGGGGTTACTGAAGAGGCACACCTTCATTGCCGGCAGTGCGGAACGGGTCTCCCAATCCAAAGCTGAGGCAGACAAAGCGAATCTTCGCCCCAAAGGCGCAGGTTCATCGCCGCGTGAAACGCGTTTCGAGCTCCGGTCATTTCCACCGTCCGGATCCCGCCGCGCATTTTCGCGCCCTTTGTCCACCGCGGGGCCGGACGCCGTGTGCGCCGATGCCCGCGACCCTTGAGCCTGGCGGGTCGAACCGCCTGTTGGAGAGACCCGATGGCAACGCAGCGTATCCTCGATTTCCTCGCCACCCGCCGTCCCGACGGCCCCTGCCTGATCGTCGATCTCGACGTCGTGCGCGACAATTACCGTGCCTTCGAGAAGGCGCTGCCGGAAAGCCGCATCTTCTATGCCGTCAAGGCCAATCCGGCGCCGGAGATCCTGCGCCTGCTCGCCTCGCTCGGCTCGTCCTTCGACACGGCTTCGGTGGCCGAGATCGAGATGGCGCTGGAGGCCGGCGCGACGTCCGACCGCATCTCCTACGGCAACACCATTAAGAAGGAGCGCGACATCGCGCGCGCCTACGACCTCGGCATCCGGCTGTTCGCCGTCGACTGCGTGGAAGAGGTCGACAAGATCGCCCGCGTTGCGCCCGGCAGCCGCGTCTTCTGCCGCGTGCTGACCGACGGCGAGGGCGCCGAATGGCCGCTCAGCCGCAAGTTCGGTTGCGTGCCGGCGATGGCCGTCGACGTGTTGCGCCACGCCGCGGCGCTGGGCCTCGACGCTCATGGCGTGTCGTTCCATGTCGGCTCGCAGCAGACCGACTTGTCGGCCTGGGATAAGGCGCTGGGCGACGCCAAGGCGGTGTTCGCGACGCTCGCCGACGAGGGCATCGTCTTGAAGATGGTCAATATGGGCGGCGGTTTCCCGACCCGCTACCTGAAGGACGTCCCGGCCGCCCAGGCCTACGGCCAGGCGATCTTCGAGGCGCTGTCGCGGCATTTCGGCAACCGGCTGCCCGAGACCATCATCGAGCCCGGCCGCGGCATGGTCGGCAATGCCGGCGTCATCAAGTCGGAGGTCGTCTTGATCTCGAAAAAGGCCGACAACGACAATGTGCGCTGGGTCTATCTCGACATCGGCAAGTTCGGCGGCCTGGCCGAGACGATGGACGAGGCGATCCGCTACCCAATCGTGACGGCGCGTGACGGCGACGAGGCCGCGCCCTGCGTGCTCGCCGGCCCGACCTGCGATTCGGCCGACGTGATGTACGAGAAGACGCCCTATCCGCTGCCGTTGTCGCTGACCATCGGCGACGAGGTGCTGATCGAGGGCACCGGCGCCTACACCACCACCTATGCCTCGGTCGCCTTCAACGGCTTCGAGCCGCTGCGATCCTACGTGATCTGACGGTTCGCAAGACCGTCGGATCATCCGGCGGCGGGCGTTCTGCCCGCCCCGGCCCGCTTGTGGACACGTGTCTCCGCTTGGGAAGGATCTGGAGATGGACCAGCGCGAATTTTTTCCGGTGATGGCGCTCGTGCCGCCTTTGCCCGCTGCGCCGGGCACGGGGGCAGGCGCCGCGACGATCACGCTTGAGACCGACGCCGACGCGCTCGCGCGCGAGGCGCTGCTCGACCGGGCGATGGGGCCCGGCCGCACACGCAAATCCTCCGAAAGACTGCGCCGCGGCCGCCTGCCGGCCGCCGGCCTGGCGTTTGCGGCGCGCGACGGCGCGGGCCGGCTGGTCGGTACGGTGCGGCTGTGGAACGTGGCGGCGGCACGGTCGCCGTCGCCTTCCGGCTTGTTGCTGCTCGGCCCGCTGGCGGTCGATCCCTCGCTCAAGGGCGCGGGCGTCGGCGCGGCGCTGATGCGCCACGCGATCGGGGAGGCCGGCCGCCTCGGCCATGGCGCGATCCTGCTCGTCGGCGACCCGGATTATTATCGGCGTTTCGGCTTCAGCGCCGACAAGACCGACGCGCTCGCCATGCCCGGCCCCTACGAAAAACACCGGCTTCTGGCGCTGGAACTGCGGCCGGGTGCGCTCGACGGCGCAAGCGGCGTGCTGGGCGCGTGCGGGAAAAGGAGCCCGCGGAGCCGCGCGCGCAGGATGGCGGCCTAGACCACGTCCCGCGAACTCGCATCCGGTCGCTCGGCGGCATGCAGCCAGTAAAAAGCCCGGCGCTAAGCGCCGGGCGATCGTCGCGGCAAGGCAGGTTTTCGGATCAGAGCACCTGGCTCAAGGCCATCGCCGCCGACATGTCGCCGTCGACCTTCATCTTGCCCTGCATGAAGGCGGCCGTCGGGTTGAGTTCGCCGGCGACCAGCGACTCGAAATCGTCCTTGGACATGGAAATCGTGCAGTCCGCCTCGCCTCCGCCGGTCGAGACGCTGGTGCCGTCGATCATGATGGCGCCGGCCTCGCCGAGGTCGAACTTCACCGATTTGTCGAATCCGGAATCGGCGAGGCGCTCGCCGATTTTTGCTGCGATCGAATCAAGGCTCATGGGCTTTCTCCTCGTGGCGGCGCGCGCCTTTGTGGCGATGTCGGTTCGTCCCGCCGGCAAGGCGACGGGCAGGCCGGTGATAGCAGTCGATTGACGTTTACGTCAACGTTGACTAGCGTCGTCGTCGCGGGAGGAGGCGCGCGATGGGCTATCGAAGCATTTTGCGGGACGACTGCTTTGCCGGCGAGGTCCATCTCGTCACCGGCGGCGGGTCGGGCATCGGCCGCTGCATCGCGCATGAACTGGCAGCGCTCGGCGCCCATGTCGTCATCACCGGCCGCAAGCCGGACAAGCTCGAGGCGGTTGTCGCCGAGATCACGCAGGATGGCGGCAGCGCCGAGGCGCGGGCCTTCGACATTCGCGACGAAGAGGCGGTGAAACAGGCACTGGCCGGCGTCGTGGAACGCCACGGCCGGCTTCACGGGCTGGTCAACAATGCCGGCGGGCAGTTTCCCGCGCCGCTGGAGGCGATCTCCAAGCGTGGTTTCGAGGCGGTGGTCGCCAACAATCTGACCGGCGGTTTCCTGATGATGCGCGAGGCGTTTTGCCAGTCGATGCGCAAGCATGGCGGCGCGGTCGTCAACATGGCCGCCGATATGTGGCGCGGCATGCCGGGCATGGGGCATTCGGGCGCGGCACGGGCGGGCATCGTCAATCTGACCAAGACGGCGGCCTATGAGTGGGGCCGGCACGGCGTGCGGGTCAACGCCGTCGCGCCGGGCTGGATCGCCTCGTCGGGCATGGACACCTATGAGGGCATGACCAGAGCGCTGATCCCGCATCTGAAGGATCACGTGCCGATCGGGCGCATCGGGGTCGAGGCCGAAGTGTCGTCGGTGGTGTGTTTCCTGCTGTCGCAGGCGGCGTCCTTCGTCACCGGCGTCACCGTGCCGATCGACGGCGGCGCGCCGCTCGGCAGCCCGCTCTACCCGGTGCAGGCGAAGAGCCGGATCGCCGCCTTCGACGGGTTTCACCGCGCCGTGACGCCCGCGGCCCTTGCCGGGGAGGATGCGGGCTGATGCCGGCGCTGATGTCCGCGCTTGATGTCCGCTCGCAGGATTTTGCGGCCAATGCCGAGGCTATGGCCGAAAAGCTCGACGCGGTGCGGGCGCTCGAGCAGCGCGTGCGCGACAATTCGGCGGCGCGCCGGGCGCGGTTCGAGGCGCGCGGTCAGATCCTGCCGCGCGAGCGTGTCGAGCGGCTGCTCGATCGCGGCCAGCCCTTTATCGAGCTGTGCACGCTCGCCGGCTACAAGATGCACGACGACGACGGCGGCAAGACCATCATGGGCGGCGGCACCATCGCCGGCATCGGCGTGGTGGCCGGCCGGCGGTGCATCGTCTCGGCCTCCGATTCCGGCATCAAGGGCGGCACGGTCCCGCCGATCGGGCTGAAGAAGGCGTTGCGCCTGCACGAGATCGCTTTCGAAAACCGGCTGCCGCTGATCTATCTGGTCGAAAGCGGCGGCGCCAACCTGCTTTATCAGGCCGAGATGTTCGTGGAAGGCGGACGCTCCTTCGCCAACCAGGCCCGGCTGTCGGCCGCCGGCATTCCGCAGATCGCCATCGTGCACGGATCCTCGACGGCGGGCGGCGCCTATCTGCCGGGACTGTCCGACTATGTCGTTCTGGTGCGCGGGCGCTCGAAGATCTTTCTGGCCGGCCCGCCGCTGGTCAAGGCGGCGATCGGCGAGGAGGCGGACGACGAGGCGCTGGGCGGCGCCGACCTGCACGGCACGGTCACCGGGCTCGGCGAATATCTCGCCGAGGACGACGTTCAGGCGATCGCCTATGGCCGCGAGATCATGAAGACGATCGGCTGGGACGCCGTCGCGCCCGCGCGGCCGGCCGCGCCGCCGCTTTACGACGCCGAGGAACTGATGGGCATCGTGCCGCTCGACGACAAGGCGCCCTTCGACATGAAGGAGGTGATCGCGCGCATCGTCGACGGGTCGGACTTTCTGGAATTCAAGCAGGCCCATTCGCCCGACACGATCTGCGGTCATGCCACGGTCGAGGGACATCGCGTCGGCATTCTCGCCAATAACGGCCCGATCATGCCGACCGGATCGCTCAAGGCGGCGCAGTTCATCCAGCTCTGCGATCAGGCCGGCACGCCGCTGGTCTTTTTGCAGAACACCACCGGCTACATGGTCGGCTCGCGGGCCGAGCGCGACGGCGCGATCAAGCACGGCTCGAAAATGATCCAGGCGGTCGCCAATGCGCGGGTGGCGAAATTCACCTTCATTCTCGGCGGCTCCTATGGCGCGGGCAATTACGGCATGTGCGGGCGGGGGTTCTCGCCGCGTTTCATCTTTTCGTGGCCCTCGGCGCGCACCGCGGTGATGGGCGCCGCGCAGGCGGCCAAGGTGATGGAGATCGTCAGCCGCGGCAAGGCGGCCGCTTCCGGCGCGCAGCCCGACGAGGAGCAGCTTGCGAAGATGAGCGCCGGCATACGCGCCGGCGTCGAGGCGCAGTCGACGGCTCTCTTCGCCACCGCCAGGCTGTGGGACGACGGCATCATCGACCCGCGCGACACCCGGCGCGTGCTGGGGCTCTGTCTTCAGATCGCGGCGGAAGGCGCTGGGCGCGAACTCAGGCCCAACGCCTTCGGCGTGGCACGGGGATGAGCGTCCAGGCACACAGGAAGGAATGACAGCGATGCAGTTCACCCCCGAGCACGACAATCTGCGCCGTACCGTGGCCAGGTTCGTCGACACCGAGATCAACCCCCATGTCGACGACTGGGAGGCGGCGGAGGAATTTCCCTCGCACGACCTCTTCAAGAAGCTCGGTGATCTCGGCCTGCTCGGCATCAAATACGATCCCGACTATGGCGGGCTGGGTCTCGATTTTTCCTATTCGATGGTGATGGCCGAGGAACTCGGCCTGTGCGCGGCCGGCGGCGTACCGATGGCGATCGGGGTGCATACCGACATGTGCACGCCGGCACTCAACCGGTTCGGGTCCGATCACGTCAAGAAGACGTTTCTCGCCCCCTCGATCGCCGGCGATGTGGTCGGCTGTCTCGGCGTGTCGGAACCCGGCGGCGGCTCGGACGTCGCCGCCGTCAAGACGACGGCACGCGCGGACGGCGACGATTTCGTCATTTCCGGCACCAAGATGTGGATCACCAACGGCATGAAGGCCGACTGGTGCTGCCTGCTCGCCAACACGTCGGACGGCCCGGCGCACAAGAACAAGTCGCTGATCGCGGTGCCGATGGATGCCAAAGGCATCTCGCGCCAGAAGATCAGGAAGATCGGCATGAATTCGTCCGATACCGCGCAACTGTTCTTCGACGAGGTGCGGGTGCCGCGGCGCAACATCATCGGCCAGGAGGGCATGGGCTTCACCATGCAGATGCTGCAGTTCCAGGAGGAGCGGCTTTATTCGGCGGCGAGCTCGCTCAAGGGCTTCGACCGGCTGATCGACCTGACGATCGACTACGCCGGCGCGCGCACGACCTTCGGCAAACCGGTGCTCGACAACCAGGTGGTGCATTTCCGGCTCGCCGAACTCAGGACCGAGGTCGAGGCTTTAAGGGCGCTGACCTGGAGCGCGATCGAGCAATATGTCGCCGGCCGCGACGTGACCCGGCTCGCCTCGATGGCCAAGCTCAAGACCGGGCGCCTGGCGCGCGAACTCACCGATTCCTGCCTGCAATATTGGGGCGGCATGGGGTATACGCTCGACAATCCGGTCAGCCGCGCCTTTCGCGACACGCGCCTGGTGTCGATCGGGGCCGGCGCCGACGAAATCATGCTCGGCATCATCTGCAAGCTGGAAGGCACGCTGCCGGGCACGAGCAACAAGGCGCGCGGGTAGTCGCATGGCCTTGCGAGGATCTGACCCGATGTCGCCGTTCGGCAATTGCCGCTCCCGCCCGTGCTCATGGAAGGCGGCGGCGTGATTGCGCGCCTGCTGATCGCCAATCGCGGCGAGATCGCCTGCCGCATCGCCGCCACCGCGCGCCGGATGGGCATCGCCACGGTGGCGGTCTATTCCGATGCCGACCGCGCGGCGTTGCATGTGCGCCAGGCCGACGAGGCGGTGCGCATCGGCGGGGCACTGGCTTCGTTGTCCTATCTCGACGGCGACGCGGTGATCGCCGCCGCGTGGGCGACGGGAGCCGAGGCGATCCACCCCGGCTACGGTTTCCTGTCGGAAAACGCCGATTTCGCCGAAGCCTGCCAGGCGGCGGGACTGGTCTTCGTCGGCCCCCCGCCCGACGCGATCCGCGTCATGGGCGACAAGGCCGGGGCGAAGGCGGTGATGGTCGAGGCCGGCGTGCCGGTGGTGCCGGGTTACGACGGGGCCGACCAGTCGGCCGGACGGCTGGCCGCGGCGGCGCGCGAGATCGGTTTTCCCGTCCTGATCAAGGCGGCGGCCGGCGGCGGCGGGCGTGGCATGCGCAGGGTCGATCGGGCCGAGGCGTTCGAGGCGTCGCTGGAAAGCGCGCGGCGCGAGGCCGAGGCGGCGTTCGGCGACGGGCGCGTGCTGCTCGAAAAGCTCGTCACCGAGGCCCGCCATGTCGAGGTGCAGGTGTTCGCCGACGCGCATGGCAATGTCGTGCACATGGGCGAGCGCGATTGTTCGGCGCAGCGCCGGCATCAGAAGATCGTGGAGGAAACGCCGTCGCCCTTCGTCGATGCGGCGATGGGCGCGGCGATGGCGGTGGACGCGATCGCGGCGGCCAGGGCCGTAAACTATGTCGGGGCGGGCACGGTCGAATTCATCGTCGGCGCCGACCGCCAGCATCATTTCCTGGAGATGAACACCCGGCTCCAGGTCGAACACCCGGTCACGGAAATGGTGACCGGCATCGACCTGGTGGAATGGCAGTTGCGGGTGGCGGCGGGCGAGCCGTTGCCGTTGCGCGAGGAGGATATCGACTTTTTTGGCCATGCGATCGAGGCCAGGCTCTACGCGGAGGACCCGGCCGACGGGTTCCGCCCGCAGACGGGCGAAATCCTGTTCTGGCAGCCGCAGGTCAAGATTGGCGAGACGGGTATCCGGATCGACAGCGGCGTCGCGGCGGGCGACCGGGTCTCGCCGCATTACGACCCGATGATCGCCAAGCTGGTCGCGCATGGTCCCAACCGCGACGAGGCGCTCGACAGGCTGGTGCGGGCCCTCAGGGCGCGGCCGCTGTTCGGCCTGACGACCAATCGCGGTTTCTTGATCGACCTGCTGGAGGGGGCCGAGTTCAGGCAGGGCGGCGTCACCACCGGTTTCATCGACGACCTGCTCGACAGCGGACGCGAGGCGATGGGTGCGCAAGCCTTGCAGGACTGGCACTTCGCGCTCGCCGGCGCCGTTCTTGCGCTTAACGTCGACGGCGACTGGTTCCGCTCAAGCGGCATCGCGGCCTGCCCGTTGACGCTGACATGCGGCGGCGACACCCGCCATGTCGTGGCCGAGATCGCGCGTGGCCTCGTCTCGGCGATCCGTGTCGATGGCGACGCGGTGGCGCTGACGGAGATCGCGTTGCACGGCCAGGAGGTGCGCTACGTCCATGCCGGCACGCCGGCGCGGGCGATCTTTTCGCTCGCCGGCCGGACGCTGTGGCTCGATGTGGACGGGCACAGTCTAGCGTTCCGCGAAACCGATCCCCTGGCCGCCCGGCCGCCGGTCGCGGACGCTTCGCGCGTGACGGCGCCGGTCACCGGGCTTTTGCGCTCGCTCGCCGTTGTCGCGGGCGATTCCGTCGAGCCCGGCGATACGCTGGCCGTGATCGAGGCGATGAAGATGGAGACCGCGCTTGCGGCCACGGTCGCCGGCACGGTGCGGGCGGTCCATCGCGGCGAAGGCGAGCAGGTCGGCGCCGGAGACCTGCTGATCGAACTCGATCCGGGCCCACAAGACCCGACGGACGGCGATCGGCCCGGTTGAGTCCGGCGCTATTTTGTTATAATCAATAACATTAATCGCCGGCGGCGACGGGCGCGACCTGTGCGACTTGCCGGCCGGCGGCGTTCACGATGATGCATAAGAGGCTGCAACCGACATGACCGACACTCCGCAGGGCTTGCGTTTCAGCTTCGACGACGCCTGGCTGCTCGACGGCACGCGCACGCCGTTCGTCGACTATACCGGCGCGCTGTCGGCGATCTCGCCGATCGATCTCGGCATCAAGGTCGCACGCGCCGTGCTCGACAAGACCGGGTTCGACCCGGCCGATATCGGCACCACCATCGCCGGCTCGATGGCCCAGGCCTCGTTCGACGCCTATATGACGCCGCGCCATATCGGGCTTTATTCCGGGGTACCGGTGGAGCGGCCGGCGCATCTGGTGCAGCGCATTTGCGGCACCGGCATCGAGGTGGTGCTGCAGGCGGCTGAGCTGGTCGAGCGCCGGCGGGTGGAGGCGGCGCTGTGCGTGGGCACCGAATCGATGAGCCGCAATCCGGTCGCCGCCTACACGCACCGTTCCGGGTTCCGCATGGGTCAGGTCGAGTTCAAGGATTTCCTGTGGGAGGCGCTGCTCGATCCGGCCTGCTCGTGCACCATGGGCGACACGGCCGAAAATCTGGCGCGCGATTACAACATCACGCGCGAGGAGGTGGACCGCTACGCCGAACGTTCCTTCGCCCGCGCGCTCGCCGCGCAGGCGGACGGGTTTCTGGCCGGCGAGATCACGCCGGTGGTCAGCGAGAGTTTTGCCGTCGACGGTTTCAACCAGCGCGGCATCCGGCTGCCGCGCAAGATCGAGACGGTCGACACCGACAGCCATATCCGCCCGTCGTCCTACGACATGCTGTCTGGAATCAGGCCGGCTTTCGGCGGGGTCCAGACGGGCGGCAATTCCTCCGCGATCGTCGACGGTGCGGCCGCCGCCATCGTCGTCAGCAAGGCGCGCGCCAGCGGACGCAAACCGCTTGCCCGCATCGTCGCCGGCGCGACGGTCGGCGTGCCGCCGCACATTATGGGCATCGGCCCTGCGCCGGCGATCCGGGCGCTGCTCGATGAGGCCGGGCTCGGCCTCGACGCGATCGACCGCATCGAGATCAACGAGGCCTTCGGCGCCCAGACGATCGCCTGCGCGCGCGAGCTCGGCCTCGACGAGGACAAGCTCAACGTCAATGGCGGCGCGATCGCCATCGGCCATCCGCTGGGCGCGACCGGTCTGCGCATCACCACCACGGTGGCGCGCGAGTTGCGCCGCGCCGGCCTGCGTTACGGCATCGCGGCGGCCTGTATCGGCGGCGGGCAGGGGATCGCGGTTCTGGTCGAAAACCCGGACGCGGGCTGACGGAGCGTCGGCCATGCTCGTTCACCGCCGCGAGGTCGAGATCGAATGGGGCGATTGCGACGCCGCCGGCATCGTCTTCTACCCGCGCTATTTCGCCATGTTCGACGCCTCCACCGCCTATCTGTTCGAAAAGGCGCTGGGCATGAAGAAAATCGCCTGGACGAAGGCCTACGGCATTGTCGGCATTCCGATGGTCGACACCGGGGCGCGCTTCATCCTGCCCTCGCGTTATGGCGACGTGATCGTCATCGAAAGCCGGGTCGGCGACCTGCGCCGCTCGAGCTTCGACGTCCGCCACCGCGTGTTCAAGGGCGAAGAGCTCGCCATCGAGGCGCGCGAGACCCGGGTGTGGGCCGAAAAGCACCCCGACGATCCCGATCGCATACGCGGCAAGACCATCCCCGAAGAGGTGATCGCCGCGCTGTCGGCCGGATAGCGCTGCCCGTCCCGGTCCGGGGCCTATTGCCCCGCAGGTTCGATCAGGCGGTCGAGCAGGTCGATCAGGCGGTCGCGCTCGCGCGCGCCGCCCAGGCGCTCGATCAGGCGGTTTTCGTGCTCGGCCCAGACGACGGCCATCCTGCGCACGAATCTCTCGCCTTCAGGGGTCAGATGCAGGGAATGTGAACGCCGATCCGTGTCGGCCTTGCGGCGTTCGGCCAGGCCGCGCTTTTCGAGCCCGTCCATCAGCGCGACGAAATTGGCGCGCTTGATGCCGAGCATCTCGGCGATCTCGGACTGTTTCAGCCCCGGCGTGTTGGCGATGATGGTCAGGACCGAAAACTCGGCCGGCCGCAGTTTCAGTTTCGAAAACGTGCCGATGAAATCCTGAAAGACATGCAACTGGGCGCGGCGCAGCTTGTAGCCGATGATGGTCGACATCGCCGGCATGGCGGTGCCGGCCTGCGTTACAGGCCGGGCGTCGGCCGGGCCGTCGCGCCCATCGCTCGGGCCTGTCTTCTTGGAATCAACGCTCACTGTGCCTGCCGACCGCTCCCCTGTATCCGGTTCGTCGCCGCGTTGTCGCCGCGGGTGGCCTTGTCCGTTTTTGCCCGGCGAACACTGGCGGTGTCCGGTCCCCCGGCAATTTTGTTCGCACGAAGGGCGAAGCCGGGTCAACTGCCTGTTCGGTCCGTCGCATCGCCTTGTGTCGCGTATTAATGTTATGATATAAAACATTTTTTGACCTGTCCAACGCGGTTGCACACCGGGAGACGCGACGGAATGAATGCCTCCAACGGCGCGGCCATGCGCGACGACGATGCCGCCGCGCCCTTGCGCATCACGATCGACGGGCCGATCGCCTTCCTCGCCTTCAACCGGCCGGAAAAGCGCAACGCGATCAGCGACGCCTTGCTGGACCGGCTGAAGCGCTTTTTCGCCGCGCCGCCCGAAGCGGTGCGGGTGGCGGTTCTGCACGGGCTGGGCGGACATTTTTCGGCCGGGCTGGACCTCTCCGAACAGGTCGCGCGCGAGCCGGCCGAGGTGATGCGGCATTCGCGCGGCTGGCACCAGGTCATGGATGAGATCCAGTTCGGCGGTCTGCCCGTGGTGTCGGTGCTCAACGGCGCGGTGATCGGCGGCGGGCTCGAGATCGCCGCCTCGACCCATGTGCGCATTGCCGAGCCTTCGGCCCGGTTTCAATTGCCGGAAGGCAAAAGGGGGATTTTTGTCGGCGGCGGCGCGACCGTGCGGATCGGGCGCATCTTGGGCGCCGACAGGCTGACGGAAATGATGCTGACCGGGCGTTCCTACGATGCCGAGACGGGACACCGCCTCGGTCTGGCGC
Organism: Nitratireductor alexandrii; assembly: GCF_004000215.1. Classification (GTDB taxonomy): domain Bacteria; phylum Pseudomonadota; class Alphaproteobacteria; order Rhizobiales; family Rhizobiaceae; genus Mangrovimarina; species Mangrovimarina alexandrii. Next base: position 80,985 of record NZ_RBVY01000010.1, read on the forward strand.
ACTATCTGGTCGACGACGGCGAGGGGATCGCCAAGGCTCGTGAACTCGCCACCGAGATCGCCGCCAACGCGCCGCTGGTCAACTATCTGGTCATCCAGGCGGTTTCGCGCATCGACGATATGGGGCGCGGCGACGGTCTGTTTGCCGAAAGCCTCAGTGCGGCGCTGTCGCAGACCGGTACCGATGCCAGGGAGGGTCTGCGGGCGTTTCTGGAAAAGCGCGATCCCCGTTTCAGATAGCGTCCGGAAAGCGCCGCGCGGCCGAAGCTTTTAGCCTTGCGCGCGCACGGTGTTGCGCAGCACGCCGAGCCCCTCGACCTCCAGTTCGACAACGTCGCCGTCGGTTAGGAAACGATCCAGTTCCAGCCCGCAGCCGTTGCCCATCGTGCCGGAACCGAAGAATTCGCCGGCATGCAGGGTTTCGTCGCGCGAGACGTGGGCGATCATGTCCTCGAAGGTGAACAACATGTCGGCCGACGAGCCGCGTCCCCAGACCTCGCCGTTCACCCGCGCTTCCATGGCGAGCTTGTAGGGATCGGCGAGTTCGTCCGGCGTGACGATCCACGGGCCGATCGCGTTGCCGTAGTCGAAACTCTTGCCCTTGGTCGGGCCGAGCATGGTCTGCATCTCGGCAAGCTGCGTGTCGCGGGCGGAAAAGTCGTTGTAGATCGTGTAGCCGAAAATATGGGAGCCGGCGTCGCCGACGGCGATATCGCGGCCGGGCCTGGCGATGACGATGCCGAATTCGCATTCGAAATCCATCACCCGGCTGTAGCGCGGCCAGGCAACCACGGTGTCGGGTCCGATGACCGAAAAGCGGTTGGTCAGATAATAGGCCGGCTGGGCGCTGTAGATGTCGGGCACCGCGTCGAGCGGCTTGGCTGCCGCTGCCGCCGCCTCGTCGCCGCGTGCCATGGCCGCAAGCCGCCGCATGCCGCGCGGTGCCTGCTTGATGTGGCCGGGAAAGACGGAAAAGTCGCGCATCTGCCGTGGCACGGGGAGCGGTGCGAGCAACCGCAACTGCGCCAGCGGAGAGGAATGGCGGGCGACCAGCGCCGGGTCGGCGGCCATCTCGCGGGCGTGGCCGAGCGCGGCCTCGCCGGCGTCGATCAGGTCGAGCATGGTCGCGAAGGCGGGATCGTTGCCCGAGGCCCGGGTCAGGTCGAAGACGGTTTGCGTGTCGGTATCCACGTGGCCGATCCGGCGCGTGGTCTGCTGCTCGAAAGTGACGAGTTTCATGCGTCGCGATCCTTTCTGGCCACAGTGACGTCGCGGCGGATCGTGTCCGGGCTCAACGCAGGACCGGCCGGTTCTCGCCGCCGTTGGCGTCGCGCCGGCGCAGCGCGTTGTCGCGGATGTCGCTCTTGGTCAGATAGTCGAGCTGCTGGACGAGCACTTCCTCGACCAGCTTGTCGCCGACGCGCTCGTTGATGCTGTCGCGCAGGCCGTTGCGCAGTGCGACGATGTCGAGCGTGTCGGTCTGCGAAAAATCGATCTGCGGATTGGAAAACAGATAGGTGTAGAGTTGGTCGACGAGCAGCGTGTCGAGCGGCAGCTCGAGTTTCTTCAGCTTCTCGGGCTCGACCGTATAGACAAGCCGGGTCAGGAAATAGCCGCGCACCTCGCCCTTCTGGATGACCGGCACCGACACGATCTCGGTCTTGTAGTATTCCAGGCCCTCGAGATAGGCGCGCTCGCCGGTGTCGCCCTTGTCGCCGGTCGCCGAGAAGGCAAAGAAGATCGAGCCGATCGTGACGGCGACGATCCATAGCGCGCCGATGACGAACTTGATCATGGGCGACCGCCGGCGCCGAAGGCCCTGGTGGAATAGGTGCCGTCGTCCTCCGAGCGCTCGATCGCGTCCTGCAGCAGCCTGGCGACCTCATTGACCGCGCTCAGATGAGCCTTGATCGCGGATTCGTTGTCGGCAAGTTTGGCGCGCAGGCGCGCGATGTCCGGGCGATGGGCTTCGAGCGTGTCGGCGCCCACGTCGCGCACGGCACGGTTCAGGTCGTAGAGATGGCGGCTCTTGCGTGCGTTGGAGGCCTTGAGATCGAAATTGACGTCGGTGCGGATAGCGGCCGTCTCGGCCTCGATCGCTTCCTCGATGCGGGCGATGATGGTGCCGAGCGAGCCGGAGCGCGGGCTGGGCCCGGACGGCGCGCCGGCGCGCGTGCTCGGGACGGATGTGTAGATGTCCTGTTCGCTCACTGTCGCGCAAGCTCCCTGTCTCAGCGTCCGGACCGTTCGGCCAGACCCGTGAGGTCGGCCTCGTCCTCGAAGCTGCGCACGATCGTGCGCTGGATTTCGTCGATCAACGCCACCGACAGCAGATCCTGCGTGTCGGCGACGCGTTTTTCCTGTGTATCGGCGGCGACGCCGGCCATCGCGACGCGCTTGTCGTCATCCATGTAGAAATCGCCCAGAACCCGCTCGGCGATGCCGATGCCGCCGCGCTTGGCCATCTCGCTGGAGAGCTCCTGCGCCAGAAACGTCTTCCACATCTCGCCGGCCAGGCCTTCGCCGTAAACGTTTTGGGCGTCCTCGGGCAGCATGCTTTGCACGAAGGTCTGCAGCACCATGGCCTCGAAGTCGCGGAAGGCCTCGGGCGCTCTGGTGCCGACGGCGTCGGCGGGCCTGCCGCGCAGGTCGGGCGCGCCGCCTGCCTCGAACTCGGCCATCACCGACCTTGCCGCGGCCGCCAGGCGCGTGCGCGCGGCGGCGAGGTCGGCCTGGTCGACGGCGCGGGCGACATCGAGAACGATGTCGCTGGGGGGCGAAATGGCCAAGGCGATCCTCTTCTCGAAATTCCGTTCCATCCGTTGTCGCAGACAGAGCTTGCCGCAACCTTACTTGCTGTCGGGCGCGCGCCCGAGCATGCGCTCGACGCTTTCCAGCCCGTCGCGCTCCTCGCGGGCGCGTTCTTCCTGCCGGAAGGCGATTTGCCGATCGCGGTCGAGCAGTCGGCAGCGCGCGGTTTCGACGGCGATTTTGGCCGCTTCGGTTTCCGCCGCGCTCAAGGCGCGATCGCGATCCTGAAAGGCGCGGGCGATGCTGCGCTCGTAAAGTTCGGGAAACAGCGCCGCCAGCGAGTCCGGGGCGTCCTTGCGCGCGGCGACCTCGCTTGCCCTGGCCTCGGCCTCGTGCGCGGCGCGCAGATGGCCGGCGCGCTGGGTTTCGTGCAGCGCCTTCAACTGGTTCTGGACCTTGAGAAGCCGGGCCAGGCGTTGACTTTTTTCCATCGCTAGCGACCGATCGTGATCGGCACGAACCCGTCCGCGAACAGGCGCAGCAACGGTCCGATGCCGAGATAAAGAAGCAGGATGCCGCCGGCCAGCACGAAGGGCAGCGAGATGAAGTAGATCGGAATTTGGGGCGTGAGCTTGTTCACGAAGCCGATGGCGAGATTGACGATGATGCCGTAGGCGATGAACGGGCTGCCGAGCTGGATCATGACCAGGAACGCCTCGGCCAGCACGTCGACCATGTCGGTGAGCGCGGAGCGGGGATTGAACAGCAGGTTCGGCGGGGCGACCTCGTAGGAATTGACCAGGGCCTTGATGATTTCGTGGTGGAAATTGAAGATGAACAGCAAAAGCAGCGCCGAAAGCGTGATCAGATTGGTCACGGCGGCCTGCGGTTCGGCCTCCTCGATGCCGGAGGCCACCATATTGCCGTAACCCGACAGCATGGCGATGGCCGACCCGACGAATTGCAGCGCGAGAATGTAGAGCCGGGTCACCAGCCCGATCAGCGCGCCGGTCAAAAGTTCCGACACGATCAGTTGGGCCAGGACGTCCGGCGCGCGGCTGGCGTAGGGAAGCAGGCTGTCCCAAAGATGGATCAGAAGCGCGAAGGTCGCCGCGATCGCGACGAACAGCCGGATCTGCATGGGCACGCGCACGCTCGACAGGCCGGGCATGAGCATGAAACAGGCGCCGATGCGGCAAAAGGCCAGAAACGCCGTGATGACGATCTGGTCGGTGATCACGACAGCGAGCCGAGCACCTTGATCTCGACGCCCTTGGCGATCTCGACATGCGACAGGACGGGCAGCGTCGAGAACAGGCGTTCGATGATCATGCGCACATAGGGCCGGGCGTCGGGCGCGGTGACCAGCGCGAAGCGCTCGCCGGCGTCGAAATGCTGGCGGATCACCTTGCTCGCCTCCTGGCCGAATTCCTCCAGCAGGCGGGGGTCGATGTCGAATTCGCGCACCTCGCCCTTCTGGTCGCGCTTGAGCGCCTGGTGGAAGGCGAGATCCCAGCGATTGCCGAGCCGCAGCACCTTCAGCGTCCCGGCTTCGGACAGGTCGCCGCAGATCTGCTGCGACATGCGGATGCGCACGTGTTCGACGATCTGTTCGGTGCGCCGCACATGCGGGGCGATCTCGGCGATCGCCTCGATGATCAGATGCAGATTGCGGATCGAGACGCGCTCGGCCAGCAGCAGCTTCAGCACCGCCTGCAAGCCCGGATAGGAGATGTGGCTGGTGCAGATTTCCTCGGCCAGCTTCTTGTATTCCGGATCGAGGCGCTCGATCAGCGTCTTCATGTCCTTGTAGGACAGGAGCTGCGGCAGGTTGTTGCGGATCACCTCGGAGAGATGGGTGAGCAAGACCGAGAGATTGTCGGCGACCGCGAAATTGTCGCGCTTCAACTCTTCGGAGAAGGTTTCGGGCACGGAATAGGCGCGCATGCCGAAGGCCGGCTCGCGCACCTCCTCGCCGGGCATGTCCGGCGGCTCGTTGCCGCCCAGAAGCACCATCACCTCGCCGACGCGCATCTGGTATTCCGCTACCACCGTGCCGTGGATCTTGATCTGGTAGCTCTTCGGCGGGATGGCGAAATCGTCGGTCAGGCGCACTTCCGGCACGACGAAGCCGTAGTCGAGGGCGAATTTCTTGCGCATCTTGCCCATGCGGAAGGCGAGTTCCTGATGCGAGGCGAGCATGCGGGCGGAAAGCTGCTTGCCGATCAGGAGCTCGATTTCCGGCGTCCTCAGCGACGATTTGATCGAGTTCTTGTCCTCCGCCTCGATCGCTTGCTGACGCTGCTTCTCGTCCTCGGCCTCGGCCGCGGCGCGACGGTTCTGGCGCAGCGGTATCGCGTAGCCGATGCCGGCCATCACCAGCGCCAGCCCGACGAAGGGCAGGAAGGGAAGGCCGGGCAGAAAAGCCAGAACCGCCAGCAGCAGCGCCGCCACCTGCAGGGCGCGCGGATAGGCGGTGAGCTGGCCGAAGACGGCCTGGTTGGCGGATCCGCGCGTGCCGCCCTTGGAGACCAGCAGACCGGCGGCCAGCGAGACGATCAGCGCCGGAATCTGGGTGACGAGGCCGTCGCCGACCGACAGCTTGACGAACACGTCGGCGGCCTGGCCGAGATTCATGTCGTGGCGGCCATAGCCGATCGCCACGCCGCCGACGATGTTGACGCCGGTGATGATCAGGCCGGCGATCGCGTCGCCGCGAACGAATTTCGAGGCGCCGTCCATGGAGCCGAAAAACGAGCTTTCCTCCTCGAGCTCGCGCCGGCGCGCCTGGGCTTCCTTGTCGTTGATCATGCCGGCGGAAAGGTCGGCGTCGATCGACATCTGCTTGCCGGGAATGGCGTCGAGGGTGAAACGGGCGCCGACCTCCGCGATGCGGGTGGCGCCCTTGGTGATGACGATGAAGTTCACCACGATCAGGATCAGGAACACGATCAGGCCGATGACGAAATCGCCGGCCATGACCAGGTTGGAAAACCCGCCGATCACGTAGCCGGCCGCGTTGGTGCCCTCGTTGCCGTGGGCGAGGATGACGCGTGTGGTGGCGATGTTGAGCGCCAGCCGCAGCATGGTGGCGATCAGCAGGATCGTCGGGAAGGAGGAGAAATCGAGCGGCCGCTGGATCCAAAGCGCCACCATCAGGATCAGGACGGAGATGGCGATCGAAAACGCCAGCCCGATATCGATCATGAAGGAGGGGATCGGCAGGAACAGGACCGACAGGATGGTGATGATGCCGATCGCGAAGAAGACGTCGCGGCCGTTGCGGGCGGAGGCCGCCGGGACGGGCGTGTATGTGGTCGGGCCTGCCGCCATGTCTGTTTGCTATCTCCGCGCCTGATTTGAAGGTCGCAGACTAGGACCCCAAGCTTGCGCGAGGATGAGTTTTGCGGCGCGGCCGGCCGCCGGCGCGACCGCCGGCCGCATGGGTCTACCGCTCAGTCGCAACCCGCGTGAAGACGCCGTCGCGATAGGCGTCGAGATGTTCGATGCGCACCGCGCTCGCCGCGCCGTCCGCCATGTCGAACGTGACCTTGGACACAGAACCCTTCGGCTGGTTCTCGTTGAAGGGTTCGACGATGAAACTGTCTCCCTCCCACGGCGTCATCGCAAAGGCGATGCCGGCGGGGCCGACGGCAAGCTGCAGGCGGCCGTCGTCGACGGTGATGGTGGCCGCTCCGTAATAGGCGTTCTCGTATGTGCCCCGATAGGCTTCCAGCGGCTGCGCCGGGCGTGCGCCGGCGGGCGCCTTGCGGCCGGCGAGTTCGCCCGCCGGTGCCGTCAGCGGCGCCAGGCGTGTCCGATAGCCGTCGAACCAGTCGCGGCCGACCTCGCCGAATTCGACCATGTCGGCGAAGCTGGCCGCGATCGCCTCGGCTGCGCCGACGGGCGGTGCGTTGGTCAGCACCACGATGCCGAGATCGAGGCCGGGGATCAGCGTGACGGCGGTGGCCGCGCCCAGCGCGAAGGCGCCCGAGTGGCTGAAGACGACGCGGCCGCTGGCGCGCACGCCGACATTGAAGCCGAAGCCGTATTGGCCGGCGCGCGCGTCGAGCGCATGCGGCGGCGAGGGCAGGATCTGCGGGCTGACGGCCGGCGCGAGCGCGGCGGGCGCGATGATCTCGCGGCCGTCGAACGTGCCGCCGCCGAGGACCATGGTCATCCATCTGGCCATGTCGTTGGCGCTCGAGCTGACACCGCCGGCCGGGGATTGCGCGTCCGGCTGGCGCAGGTCCGCGACCTCGTACCCGTCGGGGCCGGGGATGTGCGAGGCGGCGCGGTTGGCGCGGGCGCGATAGTCGCCGTGGCGCGAACTGGTCGCCGTCATGCCCAACGGGCGGTAGATCGCCTGCGCCGAGAGCTTTTCCCAGGACTTGCCGGCAGCCGCGGCCACGGCTTCGGCCGCCGCCGTCAGTCCGAAATTGGTGTAGGCGTAGCTGTCGCGGAAGGCGGCCTGCGTCAGCAGATGGAGGCGCTCCAGGATCGCCTTGCGGCCATAACCGATGTCTTCCAGATCGTCGCCGGCATGGTCGGGCAGGCCTGCGCGATGCGCGTAAAGGTCGCCGATCGTGACATGTGCCGATACCCAGGGATCGGCCAGCCGGAACCAGGGCAGGTGCGTCTGGACGGGCGTGTCCCAGCCGACCACGCCGCGCGCGACCTGATGCGCGACGACGGTGGCGCCGATCGGCTTGGACAGCGAGGCCAGCAGGAACACCGTGTCGGCGTCGACCGGCCCGCCCTCGGCGCGCGAGCGCACCCCGAACCCCTTGGCGTAAACGGTCTCGCCTGCGTGCACCACCGCGATCGCCAGACCGGGAACGGCCGAGCGGCGCAGAATGTCGGCGGCCAGGTCGTCAAGCCCGGCTATGGCGGCGTCGATCTCGGTCCGGGTGGTCTCGATCGCGACCTCCTGGGCGGGCGAGGGCGCGGGCCGGGCGCCCGCCGCGTCGTCGTGTTCGGCCTGTGCGGGCGCCGACAGGAGCGTGAGCGCGGTGGCGAGGCCCGCCGCGCGGATCGCGATGGTTTTGAGCATCAACACGAATTTCCTTTCTGTCGAACGGCAGACGCCGCAATGGGCAAGGGTGCGGGCCCGCAAGCGGGGCAGGCTCAGCGTTACGCGCCGTGTCGGCCCTGGCGGGCGGATCGCGGCGCGATCAGAACCCGCCCTGGATGCGCTGGAAGATGACGTTGGTGAAGGAAGAGATCTGCGCGCCCACGAACGGCCCGGAAAAGGCGACGGCAAGCAGGATGGCGATGATCTTCGGGACGAAGGTGAGCGTGATTTCCTGGATCTGCGTCAGCGCCTGGATCAGGGCGATCGAGACGCCGACGAGCATGGCCACGATCACGGCCGGGCCGGATGCCATCAGCACGGTCCAGATGGCGAATTGGACGATATCGAGAGCGTCGGCTTCGTTCATGGGTTTTCGAATCCGCCGGCCGAAAGGGAACGCCGGGCCAAGGCGCCACCCTAGCTGACGGTCATGCCCGCTTCGACCGGAAATTCGGTTCCGTCCGCCAAGACGGCGATCAGACCGGCGCTGCCGATGCGCACTTCGGCGACCTGGCCGGAGACCGCGCCGTCGGCCGAGGTGACGGTGCGCCCGATAATGGCGTCGGCCTGACCGAGCAGCGACATCTGCATGAGCTGGTCGATCTTGCTGTTGGTCTGCACGGTCTGCTCGACCTGCGAGAATGTCGCCAATTGGGCGATATAGTCGGTGGATTCCATCGGCTTGGTCGGGTCCTGGTTCTTCATCTGCGTGACCAGCAGCTTCAGGAAGGAATCATAGTCGACCGTGTTGGAGCGTTTGGCGTCGGATTGCGGCGTCGTGGCCGGCGGTGCGGATGTCGCGCTGGTTACGGTCATGATGCAAGCGCCTCCAGCGCCAGGTTTTCGATCGGTTTGTGGGCGGTATCGCTTTCGGCCAGAATGGCCGCCTCGAGCGGAAACAGGCCGCGCAGCATTTTCAGCGCCTCGTAGGTGTGTTCCTCGGCGACCAGCCTGTCGATCTGTTTCAGCGTCGCGCGGATCTGTTCGCTGGTGAAGCTGGCCAGAAGCAGCGGCAGCGACCGGCGGAACATGTCGCGCGCATCGTTCGAATCCTTCGGATTCATCAAGATGACCTGGATGATGAAATAGAGCTGGCGCAGCGGCGTGGACGCGTTCTCGGGCAGCATGACATGGGTTTCGAGCAGAAACTGCACGTCGTTGAGGAACTCGATCGAGGTCTTGCGGTCGACCTTCACCACCGCGCCGTTGATGTAGATCTTCTCGTTGGCCTTGAGCGATATCCGCAGCTTGCCCTTCATTGGATGCCGTCCCTGATGATCTGGGAGACTTCGATCAGCCCGTCGAAATTCTCGGCTTCGCCCTGGCGGATCGCTTCGGCCTCGCGCAGCAGCCACAGGCCGATCGAAATCAGATTGGCGCGCAACTCGGAGGGCAGGCCGTTTTCGGGACTGCCGAGATCCTCCACGAAAGCCGTCCACAGCCGATTGAGGAAATGGACCGCCTCGACCGCCTGCATCGAGCCGGCGCCCGCGTCACGCGCGGCGATCAGTAGGTCGATCGATCGGGTCAGCAATTGCCGTTCGCGGTCCTTCGCATCCGCGGCCGAGTCGGATTGGATGTCGGCGTATGAAAACTGATACATCTTCTTTCCGTGTTCACTTTCTGCCGTCGTGGCGCCGGATTAGGACAACAGCCTCGTCAGACTCAGTTGCTGGATGCGCGCGGTCAGCGCGTAGGAGGTTTCGATCTGGCTGATCAGCGCGTTGACGCGCGTGGCCGCCTCGAACGGGTCCACGCCCTGCATGTCGTTCAGGAAGCCGTTGAAGATATCGACCTGCATGGACAGGTGCTCGCTGGCGCTCTTGATGCGCTGTTCGGTGAAGCCGGTGGCGGCCTGCACCTGGGCGATGTCGCCCATCGCCTCGGTGACCAGGTAGGTTGCGGTCTCGGCGACGGCCACCAGAGCGCCTTCGTTCAAAGCGCTCGAATAGAGATCGTCGACAATTGTGGCGGCCATGGCGAGTTTGCGTATGCCGTCGATATTGGCGCTGACGGACGTCTCCACGGTTTCGTTGAGCGCGATACGCGTCGATATCCCCTGATCGGTGGCGCTCGACCAGTTGGCCTCCCAGCCCGCGCCGAGAAATTCCGCTGCGGCGGGCCCGTCCAGGAAGGCCTTGATGGCGGGGCCGTCGAGAGCGGTGGCGGCGGGATCGTCCTGGGCAAAGCCGAAATGCGCCAGGAACGCCGCGTCGAAGGCGGTCTTGGCGGCCGAGGGCGGATCGGCGCGATAGTCGGCGAGCGGCAGCACGTCGGTATTGACGCCGGCGAACAAATGCTCGCCGTTGAAACTGGAATTGACGATCCCGGTCAGCGCTTCGCCCATGACCACACCCGCCTGCCGGGTGGTGGCCGGATTGGAATCGCCCGAGACGGCCGCGGTCAGCGCGGACAGGAAGGTCGACCCCGCTTCCGAAATCCGGCTCAGTGAATCCTGGGTCGCGGCGAGACGCGACGACACCAGCGTGTTGGAACTGACGATCGATTCGAGCCGACCGACGTCCCGCGCCAGCGACACCGCCTGTCCGGTGCGGATGCCGAGCGCCAGGCCGACATCGGCGACCTTGCCCGACTGGGCCTCCTTCTGGCCGCTCACGAGTTCACTTTGCATCCGCAGCAAAGAGTGCCTGAGCGCCTGGGAAATTGCCTGGGAGGAGACGTAGGAAACTTTCACGGCTGCCTCACACCACGTCCAACAGGGTCGCCATCATCTGGTCGACGGTGCGGATCAACCGGGCCGACGCCTCGTAGGCGTGTTCGAGATCGAGCAGAAGCGACATCTCGACGTCGATATTGACGCCGGTTTCGTTCGACAGCGCTTCGGCGGTCCTCACTTTCAGGGCGCTTGTCGTCATTTCGGCATTCGAGGCGGTCTGGCGACTTGCCTCGATCCAGCCGATCGCGCCGCTGGCGAATTCCGTGACGCTGACATTGGTGGCGAGCCCGGCGGCGGGATCGAAGGCGATCGGGTCGCCGAGCCGGTCGCCGTAGTCGATCAGAAGGTCGGCGTAGGAGGCGCCGCCCGGATTGGCGACATAGGCGGCTCCGTTGGCGCCGCCGTCGCGCAACAGGGCCGGATTGCCGCCGACGTCGGAATCGAACGCCGGATTGAGGGAGATCGAATAGGCCAGCCCCGTGGTGGTTGTCCCTGCCGGCGGCAGGGCCGGGCCGCCGGCCCATGTGAACAGCCCGGCAAGCGGGGGCGCGCCCGCGCCGGTGCGGTCGGTCTCGGCGAATGCGGCGATGGCGCCGCGCGCGATCTCGTCGAGCTGCGTCTGCAAGGTCGTGGCGACGTCGTCGCGCAGGGCGACGACGCTGGCAAGCCGTCCCGAAACCGCGCCGTTCTTGTCGGGCCGCAACGGAACGCCGTCTATGTAGACGGATTTGCCGCCGATGCCCGGCGCGAAGGCGGTGGTGCTCTCGAAAGACACGGCGCGCGGCCTGGTCTCGAACAAGGTGGCGCCGTCGGCGGTGGTGATGACCATGTCGTCATTGGCGCGCGAGAAGGTCGAGACGGGAATATGGTCGGATATCTGCTTGAGGATCGCATCGCGCTGATCGAGCGCGTCGGAGGCGTCGCGCCCGGTCGCGCGGGCGGCGATCACCGATTTGTTGGCAATCTCGAAATCGGCGAGCAGGCTGTTGAGGTCGTTGACCGCGAGCCCGATTTCCACATCCATATTGGTGCGGAACGTCTGGATCTGGGCGCTGCCATTGTTGAGCGAATGGACGAACTGACGCGCGGCGTCGAGCGCCCCCTCGGCGACGGTGGCGCTCGACGGGCTGGTCGCATAGAGCTGCAGGGCTTCCTGAAGCTTGCCGAGCGCGGTTGCGGGAGAGGCGGCATTGTCGGCGCCGTTGACCGAAATCGCGAGCGTGTCGAGGCCGGCAAGCAACTGCTTTTGTGCTTCCCACGACGAGGAGGCGGCCAGGTTCTGCCGGAAAAGGGCCTCGGCCGCCGCGCGCCGGATTTCGGCGACGCGAACGCCGGGCGCGTCGCTCGACAGAACGGCGGAGCGGCGAGAATAGTCGGGATTGGAGGCATTGGTGACGTTTTGCGAGACGATGCTGGTCCGCCGCGCCGTCGTCAGCAGCGCGTTCTGCGCGATCCCGAGAGCAGTCGTCAGCGACATTCCAAAGCTCTTTCCGACAAAGACACGCCAGACTACCTCTTAAGGTTAACCAAAATGTCCATCAGCTCGGAGCCGGTCTGGAAAACCTTGGAATTGGCGGTGTAGCTGCGCTGCGATTCGATCATCGCGGTCAGTTCCTCGCCGATATCGACATTGGAGGCTTCCAGCGCGCCCGAGCGCACCGCCCCGAAGCCGCCTTCGCCGGCGAAGCCGAGAAAGACGTCGCCCGAGGAGGTGCTCTGGCTGTAGACATTGCCGCTCTCGACATTCAGCCGGTCGGGGCTGCGGACATTGGCGAGCGGGATCCGGTAGAGCTCCTGCAGCGTGCCGTTTTCGTACTGGGCGTAGACCGTGCCGTCGCCGTCGATCTTGACTTCCTTCATGGCGCTGGCCGCGCTGCCATTGACGTTGGAGTCGCCGGGAATGTAGCCGGCCGACAACTGGCTGAGCGTGGAAAAGTCGAGGTCGAGCGTTTCTCCGCCCGGGATCGGGATCTGGATATCGTCGGCGCTGGCGGTGGCAAGCTGGCCGGTCGTGCCGTCGAAGGTGAGCGTCTCGGTCGCCAGCGGACCCGTGGCATAGGGGAAGCCGGTCGTCGGGGCGCCGTCGGCCTGATTGTAGACGGCCACCTCCCATTCGTTCGCCGCCGTCTTGGTGAAATAGATGTCGAGCAGGACCTCGCCGCCTAGGCTGTCATAGGTGACCATCGAGGTCTTGTTGGTGAATGTCGCGCCCGGCGCGTTGGTGGAGGGGAGGTCTGCGGCGGGCACGACCGCGGCGCCGGCCGGCAGGTTGGCCGAGAAACGCCCGAACGTGCTCGGAATGGCGGTCAGCGCCTGCTGAAGAACCTGGATCGGCTCGAGCCCGGCGAAGGAATTGCTGACCGGGGTCGGCGTGCCGTTTTCGAAACTGTAGCCCATCAGGTAGAAGCCGGCCGCGTTGACCAGACGGCCCTCGTCGTCGGGCACGAAGGAGCCGGCGCGCGTCAGGAAGGGTTGGCCGGCGGTATCCTGCACCACGAAGAAGCCGTTGCCGTAAAGGGCAAGGTCGGTTGCCGACGGCGTGTACTGGATGACGCCCTGGCGCGAGACGGCCGAGCGGACGTTCGACACCACGCCGCCGGAGGAATAGCTGCCTTCACCGCTGGCGATCACCAGGGTGGAGAACTCCGTCATCGATTTCTTATAGCCGTTGGTGTTGGCGTTGGCGATGTTGTCGGCGACCGTGCCGAGCCGGTTGGATTGGCCCTGCATTCCGGATACGCCGGTCCGCATCATCCCGTAAAGGCTCATTGCAACTTCTCCTCGTGGTCAGCACCGCTTCCTGACAGGCTATCGTTCCTGACTTGCGCGAAACTGTCTTGGGCACAAAGGCCTGGCCAAGGCCGGTGCCGGGGGCTGCCTTTGCCGCCGTGCGGCGGCCGGGGCCGACCCGGTCACACGTTCAGCCGATATCCGAGGAAACGCTTTGAATCGATCGGATCGGTGCCGATCCGCTCGCGCAATTTCTTGCGCAGCTTGCTGACATGGCTTTCGACGACGTTTTCCTCGACCTCGTCGTCGAAAATTCCGTAAATCGCGTTGAAAAGCTGGGTTTTCGTCACCCGCCGCCCGCGATTGCTGGCAAGATATTCGAGAATGCGTCGCTCACGGCGCGGCAATGGCAACGGCGTGCCGTCGATCTCGGGATCCTTGCCGTTGGTGTAGATGCGCAGCTTGCCGATCTCGGTGTGGGCCGCCTCGTCTTGCGCCCGCCGGCGGATCGCCGCGATCCGAGCCAGGATTTCGCGAATATGCACGGGCTTGCGAACGACGTCGTCGACGCCGAGCTCGAACAGCCGCAACGTGTTTTCCAACGAATGATGATCGCTGAGCGCGATCACCGGAGCCCCGCTGCGTTCGCGCAAGGCCCGTGGTGAGACAGGATGGCTGTCGCATTCGCCGATCAGGAACGCGCCGACCGCCTTGAGGTCGTCCTCGGCCGCCGTCGATACCCATTCGCCGAACTCGCTGGCGCAAAAGCCAGCGCTGGGGACACCTTCTCTACCGAAAAGCGAAGAATATCCCTCTTTTACTCGATCACGCTCATCCACAATCACAATCATCGGCCCGCCCTCCGAATCAGTTTCATGGTTCGCCGGACAAAGGCGTAACCGGTGGCGGGAATCACCGGCAACTGTGATTTCTTGTATGTATCAATTTGGGATTCGGGTGCCGCGCTTCACAGGCTTGTCCACAGCTTGTCCACAGAAGTGGCCGGCGTTTGCGGTGCCGGAATCCTGCAGTGTCATGCACTTATTGATTGCAGAATGCGCGTGCGTTTGCGGTCCAGCGGCCGAACCCGGTTGCAACCATGTTTTGGATCACGCGACACACATAGCGCTTTTGCGCGGGGTCGTTGTCGGGACCGGCATGATACCGCGCCACGGCCATCGACCAGCTCGTGTGGCGCTTTTTCAGCCTGGCCAGAAACCGGGCGGCGTAGTCGACATTGCGGCGCGGGTCGAGCATGTCCGCCACGCCGGAGAAGCGGTCGCGATGATAATAATGGTTGATCTGCATGCAGCCGAGATCGATCAGCGTGGCGCCCTCCGATCGCGCCTTGGTGAAGGCACGGATCGCCGTCGCCTTGTCATGGGCGAAGACAGCCCGCCCCTCGATGTTCAGCGCAAAGGGTTGAAGGCTTCCCTTGCGTCCGGTTTCCGTCAGGCCCACAGCATATAGTATGCCGGCGGGCACGCCGTATTTTTCGGCCGCGCGCAGGATCTCGCCCTCGCAGGGGTTCGCCGCCGCCGGTTCAGATGTAAATGCCGCCAGAAGCAGAACCGGAATCGCCAGTGCGCGCATCCGCATTCGAGCCACCTTCTTGCCTGTCGTGCCTTGACTGATCGCCCGTCTGGGAGCGGTTTTCGTTTTGCTCGCGCGCGCCGGGCGAAAATCCTGGCGAGCCGTTGCCGTCGCGTGCCGAAAGGCCGGCCTGCGCCGTCTGGGCGGAGGCGGGCTGCTGGACGATCGACACGTCGTCGACCTTGAAGCCGAGGCCGCGCAAAGAGGTCGTCAGGGCGTCGCGCTCGGCCGAAAGCCGCTGAAACGCCTCGGCATTGTCGACGCTAATTTCTACCGTAAGTTGTTCTCCCTGGGTGCGCAGGCGCGCGTTCACCGTCCCCAGGGATAGCGGCTGAAGCTGAATCGTGAGATCGCGGACCGGCGCCTGCCACTTGACTCCGGGCGTATCCGGGGGGCTGGCGGCGGCGCGCGCAAATTCGCTCATGCCGCGGTCGGCGGCGATCGATTTCGCCAGCGCGGAGACGGTTTCGCCCGGCTGGGCGGGACCGAGGCCGATATGGCTGGTCTCGGCGAGCACCTTGATCTTGATCGGCAGCGGCTCGGCCGGCTCGCCGGCCATCGGTGTCGCGGCCCGGCCGGCCGGGCCGGCTTCCTGCGCGGCCGCGCGCGGCTGGTCGGCGCGCGGCGCGTCCTCTCCGCTCTCGGCCGGCACGGTCTCGCCGACGCGCATTTGCGTGGAAGGCGCCCTGCGGTCGTCGCCGCCCGCGTTTGGCGCAGCCTGTCCGGCGAGGCCCGGACCGCCGGTGCGACGGGGCGCCTCGGCCGTGGCCAAGGGCACTGGCGGCACGATCGCGGCCGGCTCGGCGCCCTCGCCGACCGGTTGGTCTTCGGCCGGTTTTTCCTCGGGCGCGGTCGTGTCGTCCTGGTGCTCGCCGGCGGCGGCCGCGCGCAGGGCAAGGCCCGGATGACGCAGCAGGGCGAACGGACCCTCGACAGGTGCCGGCAAAAGTTCGCGGCGCTGCGCGTCCTCGGCGCGGGCGTTTTCGGCCGGCTGGCGTTTGTCCGCGGCCGTGTCGTCCGGGTCGGCCAAGCGGCGTGCCGCTGGCTCTTCCGGGTCGTTGCCGGGCTTGGGCGCTTTGTTGGGCCCGCGCTGCAGGATGCCGGAAAAGGCGTCGTCCTGCGGCTCCCCGTCGCGGCGCGCGAGACGCGCATTGGCCAGCGGCAGGGCGGCGGCCGGGCCGGAAATTTCTGTCATGGGCGTTCCACCTCTTGTTGTTCTTCCAGCATGCGGTCGATGGCCTCGAGTTTTTCGCGCACCGAGGTGACGAGTTCGGAGCCTTGCCGGTAGGCCTCGTCGTCTTCGCCGGGTGCGGCGGCGGTCTCGGTCGCCGCCGGGCCGGGTTCGTCCGTGGCCGGCACCGTCGGTTCGGCGGTCGGTTCGGGCAGCGGCGCGACGGCGGCCTCGGCGGGCGGCTCGGCCGGGGCCACGAGCCGGGGCGCGGGTCCGGGTGCTTGCGCGTCGGGCGCTGGCCCCGCCGGTGCCGCCGGCGGGGCCAGCATCTCGGCCGCGATCGCGCGCGCGGCCTGGAAAAGACGCCGGTCGCGCGGCGACAAGGCGGCCGGATCGACCTTTTCGAGGGTCGCCACGACATCGCGGGCGTTTTCCGAGGTGATCGAGGCAAGGGCGGCGTAGAGCACCGCGCGCGGGTCTTCCGGCTCGTCGGTCTTGCGGGCCACCTCGCGCGCCCTGGTGGAGGCGAAGGCGGACCGTTCTGTCTGTCCCTTGATGGTGCTGCGGCGCGCCAACCGCAGATAGATCGCCTCCTGCTGGGCGGGGCGCATCAGCGACACGATGCGGTCGATCTCCCGCGTGCCGATGCGGTCATGAAAGGCGACGAGACCCTCGACGAAGGCGTCGGCGAATTCGCTGGCATAGGGCGAGCGCAGGAAGCGGCGCGTATATTGCTCGGCCACCGTCATGAAGCGCTCGGGCTGGTTGAGCGTGATGCAGGCCGGCAGCGAGCGCCGCAGCGCGGCCTCCTCGACCAGCGTGCCGGGCGCGAGCAGCCGCGCCTGGTCCATGAAACCCAGAGCCGTGCCCGGCTGGCTGAGCGCGACGATCGAGCCCTTCACCAGCGCCAGATAGGCGCCAACCTCGGGGTCGAGCGCCATCGGGTCGATATCGGCCAGCGCCTGGGCGGCCTTCGGCAACTGGCCGCGCATATAGGCCAGAACGCCCAGCCCGAGCGCGCGGTCGGTGCCGGCCGGCATGGTGCGCGACAGCACCACGTCGAGCGTGGCCGGATTGCCGCCGCTCATCGCGTAGACCATCAGCGCGGTGAAGTTGCGGCGGTCTTCGAACTCCTTGCGGGTCACGGCCCGGAAGCGCTCGTCGGTGAGCTCGAGCAGCTTGCGCTGCATGGGCAGGGCGGCATGATCGCCGCGTGCCAGACGGTCCTGCACCAGTTGCAGCGACCGGACCACCTTGAACGGCGCCATCGCAGCGCCTTGGGCGATCGCGGTTGCCGGACCTGTCGCGATCAGCGCGCCGAGCAGAACCAGGCGGGCGATCACCCTTTCGTCTCCAGGACGATTTCGATACGCCGGTTGCGGTCGTCGAACGGATCCTCGGGCACCTTGAGCTGGCGGTCGGCATACCCGGTGACTTCGCGAATCCGCCTTTCGTCGAGGCCGCCGCGCACCAGCATGTAATAGGCGGAGTGGGCACGGGCGGTCGAAAGCCGCCAATTGTCGTAATCCTTGCTGCGGAACGGCCTACCGTCGGTGTGGCCGTTGATCGCGATCGCGCCCTTGTGCGTGCTCAGCACCGCGGCGACCTTTTCCATCGCCAGCACCAGGTCGCGGCGCGGAACGGCGGAGCCGATCTCGTACATGCCGTAGTCGAGCTGGTCGGTCAGCGACACCATCACGCCGCGCTCCGTCGGAGTCACCGAAATGCCGTCATAGATCTTCTCGCCGGTGCCGAAGGCCTCGGCCAGTTCCTCGCTGATCGCCTTGGCTTCCGCCAGTGCGGCGGCGTCGGGTTGTTCGGCTTCGGCCTTGGCGTCCTCGGTCTTGTCGCCTTCGTCGGCAGCCGCGCCGGCGGTTTCGCTCTGCGCGCCGGCATCGGGGTTTTCGTCGGGTTTTTTCTCGACGGTGGGCGCGAACGGATCGTCCTCGAATTCCTGGTGGCGGATGCTGGCGCGCGGGTCGGCGCCGTCGGTCGCGGTCTCGACCTGCGGCGTCTCGAACAGATCCGGCTCGCCGGGATCGTCCTGTTCGACCTGCTTGGACCAGAAATCGGGCGCGAACGGATCGCGGTAGGATTCGCCGCCCGAGGCGCCGGTGGCCGCGCCGGCCGTGTCGGAGCCGCCGTCGCCCTTGGCGCTCAGGTTCTGCAGTTCACCGGATTCGGCGGCGATTTCGGCCAACACGGCGTAGGGGTCGGAAAACAGATGCTCGTCCGACGCCGAATCGGTGCTGTCGCCGGCCCTGGCGCTGCGCTCGTCGCCGGTTCCGCTGGCCGAGGGGCCTTCCGACTTGGTGGATTTGTCGGACTCCTCGTCGCTGTCGGACCCCTGTTCCTTCTGCGGTCCGGAGCCGGCGTCGTCGAGGCCGCGCCGGCTCGAATTGCGATCGACCAGCTTGATCGGGTTGAAATAGCTGGCGACCGAGACCTTGGTTTCCTCGTTGGCGGCGTTGATCAGCCACATGACCAGGAAGAAACACATCAAAGCGGTCATGAAGTCGGCGAAGGCGATTTTCCAGACGCCGCCGTGATGGCCGTCGTGATCGTCGCCGCGGGCGTGCTTGACGATGATGATCTCGTGCGGGTGATCGGACTTGTCGGTGGTCATGCCAGCACCTTTGCCGCCGAGACCGACCATTCCGAAAGCCGCGTCTCATAGACACTGCCGTCGAGTGCGACGGAAAGGTCGAGCCCGTTCGATTCGGTGAATTCGAGCAGGCTCGCCTGCTCGCCGAGCGCAGTTTCCAGCGCCTGGTAAAGCGACATCGGTCCATGGACCCGGATCTTGGTCGTTTCGGCGTCGCGCAGGGCGGCGCTGATGATTTCGGCCAGCCGCGCCACGGAGCGTTGTTGCAGATCCTCGGCCAGAACCGGCCCCAGAACGCGCGTCACCACCTCGGCGGTCAGGTCCAGCACCCGCTTTTCGGCGGCCTCGAAACGCTGCCGGATTGCGGTTCCCAATTCCTCGCCGATGCCGGCCTGAAGCGCGGCGACCTCGGCGGCGTGCTTTTCGCGCTCGGCCTCCAGCGCCGCGGCATGGTCGGCCTCCAGCCGCGCGGTGGCGTCGGCCACCGCCTTGTCGACCGCCTTGTCGACCGCCTCGGCGATCAGGGCGTCGACATCCGGCGGGTCCGTTTCGGGCGCGGCCGGCTGCATGACCAGCGGCATGTCGAAGTCCGGCATCGAAGCCTGGAAAGGCGCGGGCTCGTCCCGCTTGCCGAAATCGACCAGCATATCCGCGAGCGACAGGTGCGCCATCAGCCCGCCATCGCCTCGCCGACGCTCTCGCCCTGGGTCCATTTACGCAGGATCGCGGCCGTGCGTTCCTCGTTGAGGTCCACCATCTGCGCGAGCCGTTCCTGAGGCGCGGGCCGCAGCCGCATCTTCAGTTCTTCCATGACGTCGTTTTCGTTCGGCGCCATCTCCGCCAGCGGGTCGGGCAGGGCGATATTGTCGAGCGGCGAACCGATGGAAAGCTGCAGGTCCTCGAAATTCGGTGCTTCGCCGTCCTCTTTCTTGGTCAGCATGCCGGCCAGCGGACGCAGGCCGAACCAGGACACCAGGAAGGCGACGACGATGAAGGCGAGTGCGTTCACCATCGACCCGGTATAGTGCGCGGCGATCTCCAGATAGCCGGGCGCGGCGGCGGCCTCGGCCTCCATGGCGTCGACGAAGGAAAGGGCGGTGACGTTGATCTTGTCGCCGCGTTCCTCGTCAAGGCCGGCGGCGGTCGACACCACCTGCTGGATTTCGGCCACACGGGCCTCGACCATTTCCGGGGTCGCGCCCTCGCCGAGTACGGCGGCCAGCCGCTCGCGATTGACCACCACCGCGATCGAGAGCCGCGAGATCGAATAGCCGTTGCTGACCGTGGCGATGCGCTTGGAATTCAGCTCGTAATTGGTGATTTCCTCCTTGCGCTCGCGCTCTTCGCTCGATTGCGGTGTCGTGGCGCCGCCCGTGTCCTCGTCGGGCAGGTTCTGCTCGACGGATGCCGGCGCGGCGGCGGTGCTTTTGTTGGAATTGTCGTTTTCGCGGATGATCTGTATCGAGCGCTCGACCCGCGAATCGGGATCGAAAATCGTCTCCTCGATCTGGCGGCTGTCGGTGTTGACCACCGCCTTGACGCTGGCGCGGAAATTCTCGTGTCCGAGATAGGGCGACAGCGCGCGGTAGATGTTGTCGGCGATCTGGCTTTCGACCGTCCTTTGGATCGAGATCGACTGATTGAGGGAACTGGTGGTCGGATCCTCGCCGGCGGCCAGCAGAGAACCGTCCGCGTCGAGCACGGTCACGTTGTCGGCGGTCAGGCCGGGCACGGCGGCGGAGACGAGATGGCGGATCGAATTGGCGCTGCGCGTGGCGTCGACGCCGCCGGTGCGGATGACGACCGAGGCCGTCGGCTTCTGCTCGCCGCGGCGGAAATTGGCCTGTTCGGCCATGACGATATGGACGCGCGCCGACTTGATGCCGGCGATCGACTGGATGGTGCGGGCGATCTCGCCTTCGAGGGCGCGCACGCGGGTCACTTCCTGCATGAAGGAGGTCAGGCCCAGCGAGCCGACATTGTCGAACAGTTCGTAGCCGGCGTTGGAGCTGGCCGGCAGTCCCTTTTCGGCCAGGATCATGCGGGCGCGGCCGGCCTGGCCGGACGACACCAGGACCGAAGCCCCCTCTGCGCCGATGTCGTAGGTGACGCCGGCTTCGCCCAGAACCACGCCGATCCGGTTGACGTCGCCACGGTCGAGACCGACATAGAGCGTCTCCATCGCCGGTCGGTTCAGATAGAGCGACGCCACCGTGATGACAGCCATCACCAGGGCGGCCATGCCGCCCATGACGATCAGGCGCTGGGTGCCCAGCGCCTTGAGATTGTCGGCGATTTTCTGGAGTTGTTCAGGCAAAGCGCGTCGTCCCGCAGTGAATGGCCCGGGAAGACTAATGCGCGAAGCTTGCGCGAGAATGAAATCGGGCCGCGCTCGTGACGAGCGCGGCCCGGATCGTTTCAGGTGCGGCGCCGACGCGCCGCTTGGTCGATTAGCGGAACAGCGACAGGATCGACTGCGAGTTCGAATTGGCCATCGACAGGGCCTGGATGCCGAGCTGCTGCTGGACCTGGAGGGCCTGCAGGCGGGTCGATTCCTTGTTCATGTCGGCATCGACGAGCGTACCCACGCCGCGATCGATCGTGTCCATCAGGTTGCCGACGAACTCGGTCTGAAGATCGATGCGCTTCTTGGCGGCGCCGAGATCGGAGGCGGCGGTGGTCATCTTGCTGATCGAGTCGTCGACGCCCTTGATGTAGTTTTCCAGCGTCGTCAGGTCGGCGGCGCTGTTGGTCAGGGCCGAGATGTCCAGCGTGGCGACGGTGAAGCCGCCTGTCGACTGGTCGGCGAGCAGCGCGCCGGTGGCGGCGTCGTAGCGGCCATCGAGAATGCCGGTGCCGGCCGCGGCCGCGTCGGCGCCGGCGTCGAACAGCTTGGTGCTGGACGTGTCGATCGTAATCGTGCCGATCGACACCGAACCGTCGGTGGCGCGGGTGAAGGAGGCGACGACCGACTTGGTCGCGCTGTAGCCGGCGGCGTCGGAATCGACCGACAGCCAGTTCTCGCCCGAGAAGGTCGAGGCGGCCGCGTTCGAGGTCAGCTGACCCTGCAGCGCGGTGATCTCGGCCTGGATCTTGGTGCGGTCGACACCCGGCTCGCGGGCGGCCACCAGCTTGGCCTTGATCTCGTCGACGACGTCGATGGCGGCCGTCATACCGGTATAGGCGGTGTCGACCTTGGCGGCGCCGAGACCGAGCGCGNTGGATCTTGGTGCGGTCGACGCCCGGCTCGCGGGCTGCCACCAGCTTGGCCTTGATCTCGTCGACGACCTCGATCGCCGCTTTCACGCCGGTATAGGCGGTGTCGACCTTGGCGGCGCCGAGACCGAGCGCGTCCTGGACCGTGGACAGGGCCTTGTTGTCGGAGCGCATCGTGGTGGCGATCGACCAATAGGCGGCGTTGTCGCTCGCCTCGCCGACGCGGTAGCCGGTGGAGATGCGGTTCTGGGTGGTTTCGAGAGCCTTGTTGGTGGCCTGGAGGGTCTTGAGCGCGGTCATCGCCGACGCGTTGGTCATGATACTCGACATGGGTGTCCCCTTACAAAACGCAGATACTCGACATACCGGGCTTCACCGGTAAGACGGCTCGGCATCATGCCAATCAAGCGACCCGAAACACGGGCTTTGATCCGTCCTGAAACGACTAACGTCCCGACCCTTTTAAGGCCGGGACATTTTGATTCAGTTAATGGGGTGGAGACGGTCGGTTAACCGTAAGACTAGCCGCGGAACAGCGACATGATCGACTGCGAGTTCTGGTTGGCGATCGACAGGGCCTGGATGCCGAGCTGCTGCTGGACCTGGAGGGCCTGCAGGCGGGTCGATTCCTTGTTCATGTCGGCATCGACAAGCGTACCCACGCCGCGATCGATCGTGTCCATCAGGTCGGAGACGAAAGTTGTCTGCAGGTCGATGCGCTTTTTCACCGCACCGAGATCGGAGGCGGCGGTGGTCATCTTGCTGAGCGCGTCGTCGACGCCCTTGATGTAGTTCTCCAGCGTCGTCAGGTCGGCGGCGCTGTTGGTCAGGGCCGAGATGGTGAGGTCCATCACACGGAAACCGCCTGCCGACTGGTCGGCGAGCAACGCGCCGGTGGCGGCGTCGTAGCGGCCGTCGAGAATGCCGGTGCCGGCCGCGGCCGCGTCGGCGCCGGCGTCGAACAGCTTGATGCTGAGCGTGTCGATCGCGATGGTGGAAACGGTCACGGTTCCGTCGGCGGCGCGATTGAAGGACGACACGACCGACTTGGTCGCATTGTAGTTGGCGGCGTCGGAATCGACCGACAGCCAGTTCTCGCCCGAGAAGGTCGAGGCGGCCGCGTTCGAGGACAGCTGGCCCTGCAGCGCGGTGATCTCGGCCTGGATCTTGGTGCGGTCGACGCCCGGCTCGCGGGCTGCCACCAGCTTGGCCTTGATCTCGTCGACGACCTCGATCGCCGCTTTCACGCCGGTATAGGCGGTGTCGACCTTGGCGGCGCCGAGACCGAGCGCGTCCTGGACCGTGGACAGGGCCTTGTTGTCGGAGCGCATCGTGGTGGCGATCGACCAATAGGCGGCGTTGTCGCTCGCCTCGCCGACGCGGTAGCCGGTGGAGATGCGGGCCTGGGTGGTTTCGAGAGCCTTGTTGGTGGCCTGGAGGGTCTTGAGCGCGGTCATCGCCGACGCGTTGGTCATAATACTCGACATTGGGAACTGTCCCTTACTGACTGTCACAAACTAACGAACAGGGACATACCGGGCTTCACCGGTAAGACGGCTTGGCATCATGCCAGTCGACATCCCTCGGTCAGGTCGCCGATCCATCCTGCTTAACCATGTTGTGATGGAAAAAATTTACCAAACCGATAATTTTCGGTCGGGATTTCAAGAAAATGACTAACGCTTCCTTACCGCGGCCGCGGGCGGGCCCGAGACGGCGGCGCCGGTCTCGAGCGCGGACGGATGCCGTGCGGCGACGTCAGTTGAAGGAGCGGACCAGACTGCCGACGAGCAGGTTCCAGCCGTCGATCAGTACGAAGAACAGGATCTTGAAGGGCAGCGATATGACGGTGGGCGGCAGCATCATCATGCCCATCGCCATCGTGACGGTGGCAACCACGAGGTCGATCACCAGGAACGGCAGCACGATCAGGAAGCCGATCTCGAAGCCGCGCCTGATCTCCGAGATCATGAAGGCCGGCACCAGGACGCGCAGATCGACCTGCTCGCCCTCGACCACGTTCTGGCCGCGTTCCCGGGCGAGGTCGGCGAACAGGTTGAAATCGGCGTCGCGGACATTGGCCAGCATGAAGTCGCGGAACGGATCGGCGATGCGCTGCATGGCCTCGGTCTCGTCGATCTGGTTGTTGACCAGCGGGCGCACGCCGTTATTCCAGGCGCTGTCGAAAGTCGGGGTCATGACGTAGAAGGTCATGAACAGGGCGAGGCTGATCAGGATGATGTTGGCCGGCGTGGTCTGCAGGCCGATGCCGGCGCGCAGAATGGCGAACACGATCACGAAGCGGGTGAAGCTGGTGACCATGATCAACAGCCCGGGCGCCACCGAAAGCACGGTCAAAAGCCCGAAAATCTGGATGATGTAGCCGATCGTGGCACCGTCGGCCTGACCCGCGATCTGGCCGAGATCGAGTTGCTGGGCGTGTGCGGCCCCGGTCAGCGCGAGCAGGGCGGTTGCGGTGGCGAGTAGCGTTCTCATTCGAACAAAAGGGTCCTGATCACCAGTTCGCGCGCCAGGCCGTTGCTGCGAATGCGGGCGCGTTCTTCAAGATCGGTCTTGAGATGCTGGAAGCCGCTTGCGCCCTGGACCTGCTGGAGGGTGACGGTGCGCATATAGGCGAGAATGTCCTGGTGGATGCTGCGGACCAGTTCGGGATCGGGCGTGGCGGCAAACACCATCGACAGTTCCATGCGCACCCAGATGTCGGCCGGCGCGCTCAAATTGGTGGTGATGGGCTCCAGCGGCACCAGGCGCGGGACGGGCCTCGCCTCGCCGTCGGCCTCCTGTTCGTCCTCGCCGCCATGGGCCTCGTCCGGCGTCTCCGGCACCACCGGTTCGACCGAGACTTTCTGGGTCGCGGGCTCGGCCTCGGACCCGGTCTTGAGATACATGCCGGCAACCCAGCCGCCACCGACCGCCAGCAGGGTCAGCACCGCCATCACGCCGAGCTGGACGATCAGCGAGGGGCCCTTCTTGGCTTCGGCTTCGGCCTGGTCTTCGACGTTGGCGAGCGACATTGCCCCTTGTTAATCCTCAGAACGGAGAGATCAGATCCAGGATCTGATGGCCATAGGGAGGCTGCTGGACCTCGGTCAGCCGGCCGCGGCCGCCGTAGGAAATCCGCGCCTCGGCGATGCGCTCGTAGGGGATGGTGTTGCTCGCGCTGATGTCGGCGGGCCGCACGATGCCGGCGATGGTGAGGATGCGCAGCTCGGCGTTGACGCGCACCTCCTGGGAGCCCCGGATCATCAGATTGCCGTTGGGAAACACTTCGGTGACGACGGCGGCGACCGACAGGCGGATGTTTTCCGAGCGCGCCGTCGCCCCGGAGCCGGCGGCCGTCGAACGCGAATTGATGTCGAGATCGGCGGACGCGGATTTGCCGACGCCCTCCGCCTCGAAGCCGCCGGACAGGCCCAGCGTGCGGTTGGTGGTGCGGCTGCGGTCGGATTCGTTGTTGAGGATCGCCTTGTCGTTGATCGAGATGAACACGGTCAGGATATCGCCGACCACCAGGGCGCGCGCGTCTTCGTAAAGCTGGCTCTGGCGGTCGTCCCACAAGGAGAAGCGCTTGACCGGCGCGGCCGGCGCTTCGGGATAGGCCTGCACGGAGCCGGCCGCCGGGTCGAGACCCGAGCCGACCGGAGACAGGCTCGGGGCGCGGCCGATTTCGTTCAGCTCCCCGGCGCAGCCGGCCAGAAAGAGCCCCGTCGCCAGGATCGGCAGGCTGCGTTTCATGTCGGATCCTCGGCTTTGGCGACATCGGCGATGATGCCGGTGAGTTTCGCGGCCGCCTGCACGTCCATCTCGTTGAGGATGCCGCCGGCCTGGCGGCCCTTGAGCTTCAGGATGATCGCGGCGGCGAGCATGGCGTCCATCTTTTCCAGCCGCGCGGCGGCCGCGTCGGGGCGCATACGGGCATAGATGCCGACAATGCTGTCCTCGGCGCTGTTGATGACCTCGTCGCGCTTCTTCAGCCACGCCTCGTATTCGCTGCGCTTGGCTTCCAGCGCGACGATGCGCTCGTCGATCTCGGAGCGCAGTTTTTCAAGCTCCTGGGCCTGCACGGCGTAGCGGCGGTCGCGGGCGGCGTCGATGATGTTGGCGCAGAATTCGCGCACCTCGTCGGTCAGGCGGGACGGGACCTTGCGCGCCTGGGCGAAGGAATCGGAGACGGCAAAGGCGCCCGCGCCGAAACACAGCGCGGCGAGCGCGCCGATCGCCAACGCCCTGGGAAGGGCGCGTTTCGCGGTTCGCATCCTTGTCGCCACCTTTCCGTCTCCTATTGCAGAACCAGCTCGGCCTGCAGCGCGCCGGCCGATTTGATGCCCTGCAGGATCGCGATGATGCCGTCCGGCTTGACGCCGATACGGTTGAGGCCGCCCACCAGCGTCTGCAGGTCGGGGCCGTCGAGCAGCGCGACGCGCGCATCGTCCTGCTGGGCGTCGATGATCGTGGAAGGCTCCTCGGCGGTTTCGCCGCGCGAGAACGGCGCCGGCTGGACGATTTTCGGCTGCTCGGTGATGCGCACGGTCAAGGCGCCATAACTGACGGCGACCTGCGATATCTTCACGTCCTGGCCGATCACGATCGTGCCGGTGCGCTCGTCGATGACCACGCGGGCCGGGGTGTCGGTCCGGATGATCAGGTTCTCGATCTCGGCGACAAAACGCGCGGCCGAGATGCCGCCCGGCCGGGTGATCAGGATCGTGCGCCCGTCCTGTTCGCTCGCCAGGCGCTTGCCGAAGCGGCTGGTGGTGTAGCGATTGATCTCGTCCGTGATCCTGACGGCGGTCGAAAAGTCGGGATTGCGCAACTGCATCGTCAACACGCTGTCGTCGTTGAAGCGGGCGGCGACCTGGCGTTCGACGATGGCCCCGTTGGGGATGCGGCCGGACGTCGGCACACCCTTGGTCAGGGTTTCGGCCTCGCCCTGGGCGGTGAAGCCGGAGACGAAGACGGGCCCCTGGGCGACGGCGTAGATCTCGCCGTCGGGGGCGCGCAGCGGCGTCATGACCAGGGTGCCGCCGGCGAGCGAGGTCGCGTCGCCGAGCGAGGACACGTTGATGTCGATGCGCGATCCCGATTGCACGAAAGCCGGCAGGTTGGCGGTGACGATCACGGCGGCGACGTTCTTGGCCCGTGCGCGCCCGTCCTCCATGGCGATGCCGAGATTGCGCAGCATGGCGCGGATCGATTGCTCGGTGAACGGCGAATTGCGCAGCCCGTCGCCGGTGCCCTGCAGGCCGATCACGAGGCCGTAGCCGATCAGCTGGTTGTCGCGCGCGGTCTGCAGCGTGGCGATATCCTTGATGCGCGATGCCGGCCCGGTGGGGGCGGGCAGGTTGGACGCCTGGCCGCTGGCGGAGACCCGCACGGCCTGCACGCCGTCATACCCGTCATTGAGCTCGCCGCCGGAACTGGCCGGCGCTGCCAGGGTGAGGCCGAAACACAGGGCCAGGGCGAGGCGCTTGATCATATCGCGCCGACCCGGATCGATCCGTCCGCCATCACGATGCCGGTGAACACCGCGCCGGAATCGGCGTTCCTGACTTTGACCATGTCGCCGATCGCGCCCGGCTGGAGCGGGATGCCGATGGTGGAGATCTGAAGTCCGCCATGGACATAGCTGACGGCGACCGGCGCGCCGGCCTCAACCATATAGGCCTCGCGCAGGGCGTTGATCGGGATCAGCTTGCCCGGCAGGAGGGTCCGCTTGGCGACCTTGCCGGTGACTTGGTCGGCATATTGCGCGATCGAGGTCAGAATGCGGTTGTTGCCGCGCCTGAGCTTGACTTCGCTCAGAGCCCCGGCGTCGACGGTCTCGCCGGGATAGATGACGCGCTTCGCCACCACCGCCATCTCCTGCGCGACGGCCGCCCCGGCGAAGGCGGCGAGCGTCAGGGCGGCGCCGAGGACGAGTGAGGACAGGCGAAGCCGCAACATCGATCTACCGGATGCTCTGGGTGACGACGGACGCCATCTCGTCGGCCGCCTTGATAACCTTGGAGTTCATTTCGTAAGCGCGCTGGGCCGAGATCAGCTCGGTGATCTCCTTGACCGGATCGACGTTGGAATTCTCGAGATAACCCTGCTCGATGGCGGCATAACCGGGGTCTCCCGGCACGCCGACATTGGCCGCGCCGGAGGCGGCGGTCTCTTGGAAGAGATTGTCGCCGAGCGGGGCGAGGCCGGCCTCGTTGGGGAAGGTGGCAAGCGTGATCTGGCCGAGATCCTGCAGGTCGACCTGGCCGTCCAGACGGGCGAAGACCTGACCCGACTTGTTGACGATCACCTCGACCGTCTCGGCCGGGAAGACGATGTCGGGCACGACGCGGAACCCGTCCACGGTGACCAGTTCGCCATTGGCGTTGGTGTTGAAGGCGCCGGCGCGGGTGTAGAGCGTCTGCCCGTCCGCGCCCTCGATCTGAAACCAGCCGGGGCCGGTGAGCGCCAGGTCGAATTTGTTGCCGGTGCTGTCGAGAGCGCCCTGCATATGCACGTTTCTCACCGCCGACGCCTTGACGCCGAGGCCGATGCTGGCGCCTTCCGGCACGATGCTCTGGTCGGCCCGGTTCGGCACGCCCTGCAGCCGCTCGACCTGGTAGAGAAGGTCGGAGAACTCGGCGCGCGCGCGCTTGAAGCCGGTCGTGTTGATGTTGGCGATGTTGTTGGCGATCACTTCCAGGTTGAGCTGCTGGGCGTTCATGCCGGTGGCGGCAATGGCTAGGGCTTTCATCGCTGTTCCTCAGATCGCCATGCGGCTGATTTCGAGATAGGCGGTCACGATCTTGTCGCGGATCGCGATCGCGGCTTGCAGGGTCTGCTCGGCGCTCATCACGGCGTCGACGACGTCGCGCGCCTGGATGTCGCCGCCTTTCAAGGCATGCATGGACGCGCTCTCGGCGCGCTCCAGCGTGGCGACCGACTGGCTGGCCGCCGCCTCCAGCGCCGCTTCGAACGAGGTCGGCGCGATCGCGGGGGCTACGGGCGGGGCGACCGTCCCGGCGCCGGCCAGGCCGTTGCCCAGAGACGTCTGGTTGAGGCGGTCGACAAGTCCCAGTCCGGCGATCATGTTTGCGACCTCAACAAATCGATGGTCATGGAGATCAGCTGGCGCGCCTGCTTGATCACCTGAAGGTTGGCCTCGTAGGAGCGATTGGCCTCGCGCATGTCGGCCATCTCGATGATCGGATTGACGTTGGGCATCTTCACGAAGCCGCCATCGTCGGCGGCCTGGTGGCTTGGCAGATATTCGACCGGGAATTCGCTGCGGTCGAGATCGACCGACTGAACGCGTACGAAGGAGCCGCCATTGTCGCGGTCGAGCGCGGTGGCGAAGGTCACAGTCTTGCGCTGATATGGATCGGCGCCCGGTGTGTTGCCGGTCGACTGGGCGTTGGCCAGGTTCTCGGAGACGACGCGCAGGCGTTCGGACTGCACGCCGAGACCCGAGGCGGCGATCTTGAGGGCGGCGGAAAGCGGATCGATCGCCATCAGCCCCTCGTCGCCATCATCATCATGCGGTGAAAGGATTTCACGATCGCCGTGTTCAGTTCGAAGGCGTGGCGAACCTCGCCGGCTTTCACCAGCTCCTGCTCGACGGTGACCGAATTGCCGGAGGGCGACGTGGTTTCGATCGCGTCCTGACGCACGTTGAAGGTTTCGCGGCCGGCGCCGAGCGGAATGTGGCCGGCCCGGGTCGGCGCGAAGGCGAGCTTGGCGCTGTCGAGGACCTGCTCGAACGGCACGACGTCGATCGCCTGGTAGCCGGGCGTGTTGATGTTGGCGATGTTGCCCGCCACGGCCGACTGACGCACGGACAGCCAGCGCGCCTGCTGCGCGGCGAGATCGAACAGACTTACCGGTTGCATGATCTTTCCCTCGGTCAGGGTCAGATTAGAAACACAGTCTTGCGCGGACCTTGCGTGGCCGCGCCGCCGTTCGTCTTGAGAGGTCTCGTCGAAGGCCGCATGCGGGATCGCCGGTCGCTGCCGGCCGTTTTCCGGGTCGGGACGGTGGCGCCCCGAACGGCCCGGCCCTAGGGCGTCATTTCGATCACGTCGTCGTTGCTGGTGCGCAGGATCCAGGCTCCGGAGCGTTTTTCGATTGCCATGACCCGCGAATTGTCCGGCAGGATCGAGCCGCGCTCGACCACCCAGAAACCGTTCGCGTCCTGGATCATGGCCCGCCCCTTGGCGACGTGGACCAGCGCGTAGGCGGGCTTGCGAGCCGGAAAGGGCTGCACGCTTCCCGTGGTGTCGGGCGCTGTCCTGTCCGGCAGGACCGTGCCGGTCGGAGCGAAATCCAGTGGCAGTTCGGCGATCTCTTCCTGCGTGAGGCGCTGCGGCGCCCAATTGACCCGCGGCGTGTAGAATGGGCCGGACAGGTCGGATTCGATCTCCGTGCCGTCGAAATCGACGACACGCACCCCGAACTGTTCCTGATGGAAAAAAACATACCAGGGGAAGGTGAAGCTTGCCGCGCCGATGCCGAGCCCGAGGCCGGCGAGGATGGCGTCGGACAGGCTGTAGCGTCCCTTGCGCCGGGGACGGACGCCCGTGGGCCCGGGGGTCGACGGCGTGCCGGCGAGGGCGGGTTCGTGCCGCTTGCCGCGTTTTTGGCCGAAGATACGCCAGTTAGCCATCCGTTGCCTCCTGAGCCTTGAGATGCCGGGCCAGTTCGGCGAAGGGATCGGGGATCGCGCCGTCTTGCGGCGATTGCATCAGCGCCTGATAGATCGCGGGGACCTGGCGTACCGCATTGTCGAGTTCGCCATCGCCGCCCGGCTTGTAGGCGCCGAGAATGCGGATGTCGCGCGTTTCCTCGAAACGGGAGACCATCGCCTTGAGCCGCGTCACCAGCGTGCGCTCGCCATCGCTCCAGGCGCGGTTGGCCAGCCGCGACACCGACGCCAGCGGGTCGACGGCGGGGTAGCGGCCCTGTTCGGCGATCGCGCGGTCGAGCACGACGTGGCCGTCGAGGATGCCGCGAACCGAATCGGCCACAGGGTCGTTGTGGTCGTCGCCGTCGACCAGGACCGAGATGATCGCGGTGATCGAGCCGGTGCCTTCGCTGCCGGGACCGGCGCGCTCGAGCAGTTTCGGCAGATCTGTGAAGACGGAGGCCGGATAGCCGCGCGCGACCGGCGGCTCGCCGGCGCCGATCGCGACCTCGCGCAGGGCGTGCGCGAACCGGGTCACCGAATCCAGGATCAGAAGCACCTTGTCGCCGCGATCGCGGAAATATTCGGCCACCGACATCGCGGTACCGGAGGCGCGCTTGCGCATCATCGCGCTTTCGTCGCTGGTCGCCACCACCGCGACGGTCTTTTTCATGCTTTCGGTGCCGATCGTGTCTTCGAGAAACTCGCGCACCTCGCGGCCGCGCTCGCCGACCAGCGCGATGACGACCGTATCGAAGGCCTCGGCGGCGGCGAGCATGGCAAGCAGCGTCGACTTGCCGACGCCGGAGCCGGCGAACACGCCCATGCGCTGGCCGAAACATAGCGGCGTGAAGATGTCGATCACCTTCACGCCGGTGCGGAACGAGGCGTCGACCCGCTGCCGGGACAGGGCCGGCGGGGTCACGGATGTCGCCGGATTGGCGGTGTCGGGCACCAGCGGCGCGCCGCCGTCGACGGGGCGTGCGAGCGCGTCGACCACCCGTCCCTTCCAAGAGATGTCCGGGCGGATGCGGAACGGGCCGCGCAGAAAGACCGGGTCGGAAATGCCGGCGTCGAAGGTGGTCTCGAACGGTGCGACGAGCACGCTTTCGGCGCTGATCTGCACCACTTCCCCGGTTTTCGGTCCGTGGCGGCCGCGATGTTCGACGATGTCGCCCAGCCTGGCCGCCGCCGACAGTCCGCCGACCCTGTAATGGGTGGCGGAGACTTCGCGCACGTGGCCGCCGCGGCGCACGAGCGCCTCGTCCTCGACCAGGCCACGGTGGAGGCGCCCCAGGGCCTCCAGAGCGTCGAGCCCCTTGCCGCCGGCGTCCGGGGCCGGGGCGGGCGCCGACGAGGCGGCGTATTCCTGCAATGGTCCGCTCGGTTCCACGGCGCTAGCCGCCGAGCGCCTTGACGGCGCCGTCGAGCGACTTGTCGCTCTCGCGGATCGCGGCGGCGGCGTTCTCGAAGGCGCGCTGGACCATGATCAGCCGGGTCATTTCCTTGACCGGATTGACGTTGGACTCCTCGACGAAGCCCTGCATCACACCGACCTCGAGATTGTCGACCACCGCCTCGGGCGGGGTCGCCGGGATGACGCCGGAATTGCCGTAGCGCGCGAATTCCGCGCCGGGGGTGAACGTGAACAGGCCGATCGCGCCGACCGGTTGGCCGTTCTGGCGCAGCATGCCGTCGCTGCCGGCGGTCGGGGCGCCCTCGAACGGATCGAGCTGGATCGGCGCGCCGCCGGCGTCCAGAACGGGGTAACCTTCGGTCGAGACCAGTTCGCCGGTTTCCAGCATGGTGAAGCGGCCGTCGCGTGTCATCACCGGGCCGACGGGCGTGTCGATGGCGAACCAAGCCTCGCCGCGCACGGCGAAATCGAGCGGATTGCCGGTCTGCTTGAGCGGGCCGGACGTGGCCGACAGGAAGGTCGAGCCCGGCGAGACATAAGCGACCGAATCCGAGCCGGATTGCGACACCACGTCCTCGAATTTCACTTCCGTCGCCCGGAAGCCGACCGTGTTGGCATTGGCGACGTTGTCGGCGATCGTTCGCAGCCGCTTTTCGAGCGCGACCTGGGAGGAAAGGGCGACATAAAGACCGGTCTGCACGGGCGCGTCCTCAGAATTTCAGCTTCTGCATGGTCAAAAGCAGGTCGGTGGAGATCCCCAGCTCGGCCGGCTGGCCGAACAGGATGGCCGTGTTGGGCACGTTGGCCGAGGTCGGATTGGAGATTTCCCACATGCTCGTGAACCGCGTCAGGAATTTCGACAGGGCCTCGGGGTCCTTGAAATCCTCGATGTCGAGCGAGCGCTCGAAAATCTCGACCTGCTTGTCGACGTCGAGAAGGGCGAAGGAATCGGGCAGGCTCAGCGAGGTGCGCACCACCTTGGCGAGCGCGCTGTCGGCGAGGATGGAATAGAAACTCTCGATATCGGGCGCCTTGCGCTCGAAATAAAGCGCCAGCCTGACGCCTTCGTTCTGGTCGCCGGCGTTTTCCTCCAGCGTCTGGCGCAGATAGCGGTCGACGGTGCCCTGGCGGGTGCGCTCGAAGAGCGTGGCGTCTTCGCCGAAGCGGGCGAAGTTGAAGGTCTCGGCGAACTCGCGATAGCGCTGGTCGTTGAGCGAATTGGCGAAACTGTCGTTGTCGTCGATGCCTCCCTCCAGCACCTTGACCATGAACGCCTTGGCATAGGCCATGTCCTCCAGGCCGAAGGCCTTCATGGCATAACGGTACAGGCGGTCATTGCCGATGAACTCCTCGACCGAGTTCACCTTCTCGATGTTTTCCAGATAATAGTCGCTCTCGCGCTGAACCATCGGCTGGGTCTGAACCCGCTCGAGCGATCGATCGAGATCGCGCGCGATCGCGTTGTAGCTGACAAAGGTGCTGACCAAGCGGGTGCTCCGATACGGGTTCGACCGCCCTCACACTAGGCGCAATTGCTTGCGTGAACCTTTCCGGGGCCGCGCGGCGCGCGGTCAAGCCTCACACAAGCAAGCCGCGCTAGGGGAAACCTTCAAGCGAATTGCGGAGGCGCCGCTTTGGGCATTCTCATCGGTCTGGTCGTCACGTTCGGCTGCGTTCTGGGTGGCTTCATGGCCATGGGCGGGCACATCGATGTGCTTATCCAGCCCTGGGAGTTCGTCATCATCGCCGGCGCGGCGCTCGGCATTTTCCTGATCGGCAATCCGATGTCGACGGTCAAGGACGCCGGCCGGGCGATCGTGGAGGCGTTCAAGCACGCCGTTCCCAACGAGAACGACTATCTGGAAACGCTCGGCGTGCTGCACAGCCTGATGCGGGAGCTGAAGACCAAATCGCGCAGCGAGGTCGAAGGCCATATCGACAATCCCGACGAATCGCCGATTTTCCAATCCTATCCGCTGGTGCTGAAAAACAAGGACCTCACCCATTTCATCTGCGACTATTGCCGGTTGATCATCATCGGCAATGCCCGCTCGCACGAGATCGAGGCGCTGATGGACGAGGAAATCCACACCATCCGCCACGACAAGCTGAAATCCTACCACGCGCTGGTCGCCATCGGCGACGGCCTGCCGGCGATCGGCATCGTCGCCGCCGTGCTCGGCGTCATCAAGGCGATGGGCGCGCTCGACCAGTCGCCCGAAGTCTTGGGCGCGCTGATCGGCGCCGCGCTGGTGGGCACGTTTTTGGGCATCTTTTTGTCCTACGGCGTGGTCGGGCCGATCGCGGCCAAGATCAAGGTCGTGCGCGAAAAGCGCAACCGGCTCTACATCATCGTCAAGCAGACCCTGCTGGCCTACATGAACGGCGCCCTGCCGCAGGTCGCGCTCGAATTCGGCCGCAAGACGATCTCCTCCTACGACCGGCCCTCGATCGACGCGGTCGAGCAGCACACGCTGAACCCGGGCGGCGGCGAAGCGAAAAAGGCGGCCTGACATGGCGGATGGCGCCCCCGTCTCCGAGCGCGGCGGAAACGACATTCTCGAACGTCTGCTCGGCGATACCGGCGAGCCGGATCTGATCCTCGAAAGCGCGCGCACGCTGGGCGAGCGGACGCTGAAGCCGCTGCGCGCGGCGATGGGCGAAGGCATGAGCCACCCGGTCTCGATCGATCTGGGCGAGGTCGACATGGCGCGCATGAAGCAGGCGATCGGCGATGCGGGACCGCACGACGCGGTCGTGGTGGCGGCGTCGGCGAATTCGCCCGACGCTTTGGTCATCCGCGTCGACCCTTTGGCGATCGCGGTGTTCATCAACGCGCTGTTCGGCGCCGAACCCGACGCCGCGCCGCAGGCGATCGACCGCGATCTGTCGTCGCTGGAGCGCGACGTCGCCGGGCTGATCGTCCAACAGGTCGCCACCGCCTTCAACGGGTTCGGCCAGCGCGCTCTGCAGGTCCGGTTTCCGTTGCCGCCTGTGCAGTCGGGCGAGGGGCTGCACAAGATCGTGCTGCGGGACGGGCCGGCGGTCAAAATCGAGTTTCTCGTCGAGACCGACCCCCAACCCGGTCGTGTCGTGGTGACGATGCCGCAGCGCATCCTGCTGCGTCCGCGCGAGGAGGCAGGCGCGGACGAGACGGCGCAGCCGGGCGGACGGGGCGACGACTGGTCGGCGCGTTTCAGCGAGGAGGTGATGCGCTCGAAGGTCACGCTGCAGGCGACGATGCCGCTCGCGCGCATGAGCCTGGGGGCGATCGCGCAGCTGAAGCAGGGCCAGACGATCGCGCTGGCCGCGGACGCGACCGCGCAGGCCACGCTTGCCAGCAAGAACAAGACGCTGTTCGTTTGCGAGTTCGGCCGGCTTGGACAACACTACACCGTACGAATCAAAAGCCCCTGGAATACCGAAGAGGAACTGATCGATGGGCTTTAACCTGCCTGACCTGACCCGTCCCGTCATGGTCGCGGGACCAGGAGCTGGACGATGAACCAAGTCAACGCCCCGGCCGGGACCGGGGACGAGGAAGAGGACCTGAACCGGGCGATCGACGAATTGCGCGGTGTCCTGCACGAAGGCGAGGAGGCGGCCGGCAAACCCGAGCCCACGCCCGATTTTGCCGTTGGGGAAGGGGCGGCTCCGGACTTCACGCTGGGCGCGGCGAGCGACGACACGGACGCGGCCGGTTCGGGCGTCATCATGGGGATCCCCGTCGACGTGCAGATCGTTCTGGGCAGCACGGAAATGCAGGTCTCGGAACTGATGTCGCTGCGCAAGGGCGCAACCGTGGCTCTCGATCGCCGGATCGGCGAGCCGGTCGACGTGGTCGTCAACGGCCGCAAGATCGCGCGCGGGGAGATCACCGTTCTGGAAAGCGATTCGTCGCGTTTCGGAATCCGGCTGACGGAAATCATCAGCAACTCGAAGGCATCCTGACCGTTTCATGGATTTCGACGCGCACACATCGACCACGTCGCAGGGGATAACGGCCGAAAGCCTGACGCGGGCGCAAAAGGCGGCGGCGATCCTGGTGGCGATGGGCAAGCCGGCGGCGGGTCGGCTCTTGAAGTTCTTCAGCCATGAGGAACTCAAGTCGCTGATCGAGGCGGCGCGGATGCTCAAGACGATCCCGCAGGGCGAGCTGGAAAAGATCATCGCCGAGTTCGAGGACGAGTTCGCCGAGGGGGCGGGGCTGATGGATTCGGCCGCGACCATGGACAAGATCCTGAGCGAGTCTTTGTCGCCCGAGGAGGTCAGCGCGATCATGAACCACGGCGCGGAGACGGGCGGCGAGGTGCCGGTGGCGGTCTGGCCGCAGGTCGAAAAACTCGAGCCCGAACGCGTCGGCGCCTTTCTGGCCGGCGAGCATCCCCAGACCGCGGCGCTGGTTTTGACCAAACTGTCCTCCACCGCCACGGCCAACGTCTTGCTGGCCATGCCCAAGCAGCTGCGCGGCGAAGTCGCCAAACGCATGGTGACGATGGGCAACGTCAAGCCCGGCGCGTTGCGGATCGTGGAAAACCAGGTGCGGGCGACGCTTCTCGGCGACAGTGCGAAAAAATCGTCGAGCGAAGGCCAGGCGCGCGTCGCCACCGTTCTCAACGAGCTGGAAAAAGCACAGCTCGACGAGATCCTGTCGGATATGGAAACGGCCGGATCGCAGGACGTGCATGCCATCCGCGCGCAACTGTTCTCGTTCGAGGATCTGCCGCTGCTCAGCCAGAAGGCGCGGCTGATGCTCTTCGATGGGCTGTCGACGGAAATCGTCACCCTGGCGCTGCGCAACGCAAGCAAGGAACTGACGGAAGTGGTGTTGTCGGCGCTCGGCGTGCGCTCGCGCCGCATGATCGAGGCCGAGTTGGCGATGGAGCTCGACGGCCTTCCGGCGGCCGAAATCGCCAAGGCCCGCCGCGCCATCGCCGCCACCGCCATCCGGTTGTCCAAGGACGGCAAGATCGAGCTGCCGTCCACCCAGGCCGCCGCTTAGCCGAGACGCGTCGGCACTCGCCATGCGGCGGCCATGGCGATGAAAGGACGGCTCCTTCATGTCCGAAGATCAGGACAAGGACAGCAAAACCGAACCGGCCACGGAAAAGAAGATCCGTGACAGTATCGAGAAGGGCAACCAGCCGTTTTCGCGCGAGACGCCGATCCTGGCCTCCTTTGCCGCGATCGCCATTTTTTTGCTGTTCTTCGCCTACGATACCAGCATCCGCCTGGCCGGTTTCCTGTCGACATTTCTGGAACGGCCCGAGGAATGGCGGCTGGAGACCGAGCTCGACGCGATCTCGCTCTACCAGACCGTCTTCATGGAGATCGGACGGGCCGTCATGGTGGTGATGTTCCTGCTGGTGGCGGCCGGGCTCGCGGCGTCGGTTTTCCAGAACATGCCGCGTTTCGTCGGCAAGCGCGTGATGCCGAAATTCTCCCGCATCTCGCTGATCGGCGGCTGGAAGCGGGTGTTCGGGGTCAAGGGGTTCGTGGAGTTCCTGAAGTCTCTCGGCAAAGTGCTGTTTGCGATGGTGTTCTTGTATTTCGTCATGCACGACGTCGATGTGCGGCTGCTGCAGGGCATGGTCACACACCCGCTGGGCTTCGGCCTCGTCATCCGGGACCTGGCCGTGGAGCTGGTGGTGACCATCACCATCGTCATGGTCCTCATCGCCGCGGCGGACCTGTTGTGGTCGCGCTATCACTGGCTTGAGGAACTGCGCATGACCAAGCAGGAGGTCAAGGACGAGGTCAAGCAGGCCGAGGGCGATCCGATCCTGAAGTCGCGGATGCGCTCGCTTGCCCGCGATCGCGCGCGCCAGCGCATGATGGCGGCGGTCCCGCGCGCGACGCTGGTGGTCGCCAATCCGACCCACTATGCGGTGGCGCTGCGTTACGTGCGCGAGGAAAGCGCAGCACCCGTCGTGGTGGCCAAGGGACAGGATCTGATCGCGCTCAAGATCCGCGAGATCGCGGAGGAGCACAATGTGCCGGTTTTCGAGGACGTGGCGCTCGCCCGTTCCATCTTCAAACAAGTTTCGGTCGATAGCATGATCCCGCCTCATTTCTACGAGGCGGTCGCGGAACTGGTCCGCATCATTCACAGCAGCCGCAACGGCGCGAAGACAGGCAAGTCGCATTCATGAATCGCCAGCCGCACACTTCTGCACGCGAAATCATCGTAGCCGATGCGATCCGTGAGGTCGTATCGGAACTGCGGCTGGTCGATGTCGCCGATTACGTGGCCTATATCCGGCTGGAATATTTCGCCAATCTGGCCGATATCGTGGAATCGGCGGCCGAACTCTATTTCATGCCCGACACGCTGCGTTTCGGCCATGGC
Organism: Nitratireductor alexandrii; assembly: GCF_004000215.1. Taxonomy (GTDB): domain Bacteria; phylum Pseudomonadota; class Alphaproteobacteria; order Rhizobiales; family Rhizobiaceae; genus Mangrovimarina; species Mangrovimarina alexandrii. Next base: position 119,250 of record NZ_RBVY01000010.1, read on the forward strand.
GGCGATGTCGACATCGGCTGGTCGGGGGAGCCGACCGTCAATCTCGACCTGCAATTGCGGCCGAAGGGGGCGACGGTCTATTTCACGCTCAACATGACCGCGCTCAAGGCCGGGGTCGAGATCGGCTATGTCGCGCTCGACGATCCCTCGCCCGATCCGATGGAAAACACGCGGTTTCTGGCAAACGCGCTCGATGCGTCCAAGATCCGCCGAACGGTGCCGCTGGACATCTGAGGGCCGGCCTGGAACCTATTCGATCAGCCCGAGCCGCAGCGCCTTGGCCACCGCGTGGGTGCGGCTCATCGCGTTGAGCTTGTGGGTGGTGGTGGCGAGATATTGGTTGGCGGTGTGGACCGACAGGCCGAGTGCCGCCGCGATATCCTCGCTGGTTTTGCCTTCGGCGGTCATGGTCAGGCATTCGAGCTCGCGTTTCGACATTGGCGGCGTGCCGTCGAGCTGCGACAGGCGCAGCCGGGCGAGCGACCGGAACAGCGAAAAGGCGCGGATGTGCAGGTCGCACACCAGGCCGTCGTCGACGGCCATGTCGCGTCCGGCCAGCACGAAGAAGCCGCCGATGCCGCCCTCGGCGAAAACCGGCAGGGCGAGACCCGGCAGGTTGGGCGTCAGGGCGGGAACCTTGTGGCCGAGCGAAACCAGTGGAAAGGCCGGGCATTGCTGGGCGCCGGTTTCGCAGTACCACCAGGCCGGCGCGAGCGATTCGGCGCGCGTGGCCATCCAGGCCATGCCGGCGGGGCCGCAGATCGCCCGCGACAGGTCGGACGTGCGCGGGAATTCCCGGTCGAAGACGGTGGCCAATCCGGGTATGCGGCGGTGGCGGGTCTCGACATAAAGGCCGTAGAAGGATGCCGCCGCGCTGGCGGCCAGGCGCCGAGCCTGACGCACCGTGTCGAGCACGACCGCCACGTTCTCCTGGGTGACGTCGAGACCGTCGGCGGCGGCTTTCGCCTTGGCGGGGCTGGCCGGACCGTCCTGGGCCGTGCGGTGCTTCATCACTCAGATGGTCCCGCTGCGGATCGCGGTGGCGATCGCCATGGCGCGGTTGCTGGCGCCGTATTTGCGTATCGCATGGGCGAGATAGCTGTTGACGGTGTTGGCGGTGACCCCGAGGATCATCGCGACCTCGCCGGTGGTCTTGCCCTCTGAAACCCAGCGCAGACATTCGCGCTCGCGCACCGAGAGCGAATTGGGCGGCGGGGTGCCCAGAAGGTCGGCCGGTACCCGCGACAGCAAATAGCAACAGGCGAGTTGCGCCTGCGGCAGCATCTGGTCGTCGATTGCGCCGACCCGGCCGGACGAAAACAGCGCCTTGCAGCGCTGTGCGGTGGCGTTGAGACCGACACAGTAGATTTCCGCGTGCCCGTGGCGGGCGAGCAGGCGCAGCGCGTCGTCGCCGTCGGTGGCGATCGGTTTCGCCGGCTCGCCGATCGCGCAGGTGCGCGGCCCGGCCGAAAGCCGGGCGAGCCGCTCCAGGCCGAGAATGTGGACGGTGTCGTAGACCCAGTTCGAGGCGATGATGTAGGGCCGCTCGCCGCCATGATCGATCAGGGTGCCCAACAGAAGAAACCGTTCCGCGCCCGCTTCGGCGCAGATGCGGCCGAGACAGTCGGAAAGGTCGCTGCGGGTGGTGACGGCCGGTATCGCGGCCAGGGTCTCGCGCGAGAGCGTTTGCCGCGCGCCGTTCATGACCGCCGGCCCGGGAAGGGCGGCGCGTCGCCGCCACAGGGGCGGGTCGCGGAATTTGGCGAATCACTCGACATGTCCAACGATTTCCACGCAGCGCGAATCGGGTCAACCGCCAAATCTTGCTGCGGATGCCGAAACCGGCCGGCGCGGCTATCGCGGCTTCATCAGGCCGAGCCGTCCGCGCGCCAGCCAGCGCGCCAGCAGCAGCACACCCACCACGGCCAGGCCGGAGGAGAGGCCGAGCCAGATGCCGGCGCCGCCCAGGTCGGCCCGGAAGGCCAAGAGCGCGCCGACCGGCAGGCCGACGCCCCAATAGCCGAGCGCGGCGTAAAGCATGGGCACGCGGGTGTCGTGAAGGCCGCGCAGCATGCCGCCGGCCACCGCCTGGGCGCCGTCGAAGATCTGGAACAGGGCGGCGAAGGCCAGAAAACCGACCGCCAGTTGCGCAACCGCTCTGTTTTCGGGCGTGGAGGCGTCGATGAAGACCCCGATCAGAAGCTCGGGCACCGCGATCATGACCAGCGCCATCAGCGCCATGAAGCCGACGCCGAGCGCGAAGGATGTCCAGCCGGCGCGCGCGATGCCCTCGGGATCGCCGGCGCCGTAGGCGCGGCCGACGCGCACGGTGACCGCCTGGGAGATGCCCATCGGCACCATGAAGGACAGCGAGGCGACCTGCATGGCGATCGCGTGGGCGGCGAGCGCGGTCGTGCCGATCAGTCCCATCAGCATGGCCGCGACATTGAAGATCGAGACCTCGAAGAGCACGATCGCGCCGATCGGCAGGCCGAGGCGGGCAAGGGCGACGAAGCGCGGCCAGTCGGGGCGCCAGAAGCGCCCGAACAGCCGATAGCGGCGAAACTGCTTGTCCACGGTCACGACCAGGGTGACACCGGCGAACATCAACAGGCTCGACAGGGTCGTCGCCAGCCCGGAACCGGCGATGCCCATCGCCGGAAAGCCGAGATTGCCGAACATCAGGCACCAATTGGCCAGAACGTTGAAGGCGACGGCGCAAAAGGTGACCGCCAGCGCCCAGCCCGGCCGCTCCAACGCGGCCATGAAACAGCGCAGCACGATATACCAGAAGAAGGGCAGGATCGCCCATTGCAGCCAGATCATGTAGCGGCCGGCTTCGCGGGCCAGTTCCGTCTGCTGGCCCATCATCAGCAGCAGCGGTTCGGCGAACCACAAAAACAGCCAGATCGGCAGCGCGGCCAGCGTCGCGATCCACAGGCCCTGGCGCACCGTGCGGCGCACATCGCGCACCGAATGGCGGCGGCGCCCGAGTTCGCTGGCGATCATCGGCGCGGTCGCCAGGATCAGGCCGAGGCCGAAGATCATCGGCGCGAAGTAGAGCGACCAGCCGAGCGTGCCGGCGCCCAGCGTGACCGGGCCGAGCCGCCCCATCATGATGATGTCGGTGGCCGTCATGGCGTTCTGGCCGAGATTGGTCATGACCATCGGCCAGGCGAGCGCCAGGGTGGCGCGGATTTCCCGCCGCCAAACCGTCATCCGTGCCGGCGCCGGGGGCGCGGCCGGGTAGGCTGCCGTTCTGCTCATTGTGGCCTCTTGATACGCGGTCGCGCGGAGCTTTCGCGGGCGTCCGTGCCATGCATCGATCCGGCTCTTGGGACAAGCGGCGCGGCAAGGCAAGCGGCTGCGCGCCTTAATCGATTGGTACAGCGGCGCCGTTTTACGGCGCGGTCCGAATTGCCGCAGGCGGGTTTTTGCGATTTGCGCGAAACCGCCGCGCTGTTATGACGGGGCTCGAAACAAAAAGGCGGACAGCGTGCAAGGACGGCTTCACCGGACACGATCGTGGATCGCCATCGTCGCGACCGCCTTCCTCGTCCTGCAGTCCGTGCTCGCCGGCTTTGTCGGCGGCGCCAATGCCGCTCCACCGGCGCTCGACGCGTTCGGCAATCCGCTGTGCATCGGCAACAGCGTCGGCGATCCGGGCGAAAACGGCGGCGGCGGCCACCAAGTGCCGGCTTGCTGTGCGGCGGCCTGTTCGATGTTCGCGCCGGTCATGGCGACCGCCGCGCACGAAACCGCGCCATTTCCCGCCCTTTTCGACGACGCCTCCGTTCGCGTATCCCATCGCGCCCTCCCGACGACACGCGGGCGCGGCGAACCGGGCCGGCCGCGCGCGCCTCCGCTTTCGGGCTGATCCGGACCGTTCTCGACGGTTCCGTTTTGGATTTGTCGCCGGGCAGGCCCCGGCTCCCGACTGTTCTTGGAGATTATCATGTCGACTGTTTTCGGCGCGGCTTTCGCGCGTTTCTTCCGTCCGCAACCGTCCTTCCTCGCCAGCGTCGAGGAAAGGCTCGGCCTTGCCGTTCTCGCCTTCGCGCTGCTCCTGGCGAGCGCATTGTCACTGATGGCGTCCGAAGCCAGGGTCGGCGACATCGTCGTCGAGCATGGCTGGTCGCGCGCCGCGCCCGCCGGCGCCAAGGTGGCGGGCGGCTTCGTCGTCATCCGCAACCAGGGCAGCGCCGACGACCGGCTGGTCGCGGCGGAGACCGACATCGCCGCGCGCGGCGAGATCCACGAGATGGCGATCGACGACAAGGGCGTGATGACCATGCGCCCGCTGGCGGACGGGCTGGTTGTCCCGGCCGGCGAAACCGTCGAATTGAAGCCGGGCTCCTTCCACCTCATGTTCATGGGGCTCACTGCCCAGCCGGAGGAAGGCGGGACCTTCGCCGTGCGGCTGATTTTCGAAAAGGCGGGGCCGGTCGACCTGACCTTCGAGGTCACCGGCATGGGCGGCGGCCACAAGAAGCACGGCGACTGACCCCGCCGGCTTGGCCGTGATCGGCGTCCGGCGCTTCGGGCAGAACCCGACTGCGCCGGACCTTGCCCGGCTCATGCGCGGTCGGAATCCGGCGCCATATTCGCGAATGCGACACATGCCGCACCCGATTGCGACGTCATGTTGACATAAAGATATCCTTATGTGACCATGGAAGGAATTCTAGAACACGATCACGCGAGTATATTTTATGGCTTCCAGCCTTGATGAGCTGTTCGGCCCGGTTGCGGAAAAGCCGGACGGCAAGGAAATTCGCGCCGCGCTCGAACAGGCGGCGCGCGAACGCATTCTCGTTCTCGACGGCGCGATGGGCACGCGCATTCAGGCCCTCGGCTTCGGCGAGGACGATTATCGCGGCGACAAGTTCGCCGGCTGCGCCTGCCACCAGCAGGGCAACAACGATCTCCTGATCCTGTCGCAGCCCAAGGCGATCGAGGACATCCACCTCGAATACGCGCTCGCCGGCGCCGACATCCTGGAGACCAACACGTTTTCCTCGACCTCGATCGCCCAGGCCGATTACGGCATGGAGGCGATGGTCTACGAGCTGAACCGCGACGGCGCCCGGCTGGCGCGCCGCGCCGCGATCCGCGCCCAGCAGAAGGACGGCCGCCGCCGCTTCGTCGCCGGCGCGCTCGGACCGACCAACCGCACGGCCTCGATCTCGCCCGACGTCAACAATCCCGGCTTTCGCGCGGTCACCTTCGACGACCTCAGGATCGCCTATGCCGACCAGCTGCGCGGCCTGATCGACGGCGGCGCCGACATCGTGCTGATCGAGACGATCTTCGATACGCTGAACGCCAAGGCGGCGATCTTCGCCGCGCTGGAAGTGTTCGCCGAAAAGGAGATCGAGCTGCCGATCATGATGTCGGGCACGATCACCGACCTTTCGGGGCGCACCCTGTCCGGCCAGACGCCGACGGCGTTCTGGCACTCGATCTGCCATGCCAAGCCGTTCACGGTCGGGCTCAACTGCGCGCTCGGCGCCGAGCAGATGCGTCCGCATCTGGCCGAGATTTCGAGCGTCGCCGACACCTTTACCTGCGCCTATCCCAATGCCGGCCTGCCGAATGCGTTCGGCGAATATGACGAAAGCCCGGAATTCATGGCCGAGCAGGTCGAGGCCTTCGCGCGCGAGGGGCTTGTCAATGTCGTCGGCGGCTGTTGCGGGTCGACGCCGGAGCATATTCGCGCCATCGCCGAGGCGGTTTCCAAATACGCGCCGCGCGCGCTGCCCGACATCGAGCCGCGCATGCGCCTTTCCGGGCTGGAGCCGTTCGTGCTGACCGACGACATTCCGTTCGTCAATGTCGGCGAGCGCACCAACGTCACCGGCTCGGCGCGCTTCCGCAAGCTGATCACCGCCGGCGATTACGCCGCCGCCCTCGAGGTCGCCCGCGACCAGGTCGAAAACGGCGCCCAGGTGATCGACATCAACATGGACGAGGGCCTGATCGATTCGAAGGCCGTCATCGTCGACTATCTCAATCTGGTCGCTTCCGAGCCCGACATCGCGCGGGTGCCGGTGATGATCGATTCCTCCAAATGGGAGGTGATCGAGGCCGGCCTGCAATGCGTGCAGGGCAAGGCGGTGGTCAACTCGATCTCGCTCAAGGAAGGCGAGGAGGCCTTCCTGAAGCAGGCGCGGCTGTGCCGGGCCTATGGCGCGGCGGTCGTGGTGATGGCCTTCGACGAGACCGGCCAGGCCGATACCAAAGAGCGCAAGGTCGAGATCTGCACCCGCGCTTACAAGATTTTGACCGAAAAGGTCGGCTTCCCGCCGCAGGACATCATCTTCGATCCGAATATTTTCGCGGTCGCCACCGGCATCGAGGAGCACGACAATTACGGCGTCGACTTCATCGAGGCGACGCGCGAGATCACCAGCACCCTGCCGCACGCCCACGTGTCGGGCGGGGTGTCGAACCTGTCGTTCTCCTTCCGCGGCAACGAGCCGGTGCGCGAGGCGATGCATGCGGTCTTCCTCTATCACGCCATCCAGGCGGGCATGGATATGGGCATCGTCAATGCCGGCCAGCTCGCCGTCTACGACACGATCGACGCCGAACTGCGCGAGGCCTGCGAGGACGTGGTGCTGAACCGGACGCCGAAAGGCGAGGGGAGCGCGACGGAGCGCCTGCTCGACCTTGCCGAGCGCTTCCGCGGAACCGGCGGCAAGGCGGCCCGGGAAAAGGACCTGTCGTGGCGCGAATGGCCGGTTGAAAAGCGGCTCGAACACGCGCTCGTCAACGGCATCACCGAATATGTGGTGGACGACACCGAAGAGGCCAGGACCAAGGCGGAAAGGCCGCTGCACGTCATCGAGGGGCCGCTGATGGCCGGCATGAACGTGGTCGGCGACCTGTTCGGCGCCGGCAAGATGTTCCTGCCGCAGGTGGTCAAGTCGGCCCGCGTCATGAAGCAGGCGGTGGCCCATCTGCTGCCCTATATGGAGGCCGAGAAGCGCGAGAGCGGCGACGACACCAAGAATGCCGGCAAGGTGCTTTTGGCTACCGTCAAGGGCGACGTGCACGATATCGGCAAGAACATCGTCGGCGTGGTGCTGGCCTGCAACAATTACGAGATCATCGATCTCGGCGTGATGGTGCCGGCAACCAAGATTTTGCAGACCGCGCGCGAGGAAAAGGTCGACATTATCGGGCTTTCCGGCCTGATCACGCCGTCGCTGGACGAGATGGCGCATGTCGCGGCGGAGATGGAGCGCGAAGGTTTCGACGTTCCGCTGCTGATCGGCGGCGCCACGACCAGCCGCGTGCACACGGCGGTCAAGATCCATCCGCAATATGAGCGCGGACAGGCGGTCTACGTCACCGATGCCAGCCGCGCCGTGGGCGTGGTGTCGAGCCTGCTGTCGCCGGAAACCCGCGCCTCCTATGTCGAGACCGTCCAGGCCGAATACAAGAAGGTGGCGGCCGCGCACGAGCGCAACGAGGCCGAAAAGCGCCGGCTGCCGCTGGCGGCGGCGCGCGCCAACACGTTCAAGCCCGACTGGGCCGGCTACGAGCCGCCGGCGCCGTCCTTCACCGGCACGCGCGTCTTCGACAACTGGGACCTGGAGGAGCTGTCGCGTTATATCGACTGGACGCCGTTCTTCCAGACCTGGGAGATGAAGGGGCGCTATCCCAAGATCCTGCAGGACGAAAAGCAGGGCGAGGCCGCGCGCCAGCTCTTCGACGACGCCCAGCAAATGCTGAAAAAGATCATCGACGAAAAATGGTTCGTGCCCAAGGCGACGATCGGTTTCTGGCCCGCCAACGCGGTCGGCGACGACATCCGCCTTTTCGCCGACGACAGCCGCGACAAGGAGCTGGCGACGTTCTACACGTTGCGCCAGCAACTGACCCGCCGCGACGGCAAGCCGAACCTGGCGCTTGCCGATTTTGTCGCACCGGTCGAAAGCGGCAAACCGGACTATATCGGCGGCTTCGTGGTGACGGCCGGCATCGAGGAGATCGCGATCGCCGAGCGTTTCGAGCGGGCCAATGACGATTACGCCTCGATCATGGTCAAGGCGCTGGCCGATCGCTTCGCCGAGGCCTTCGCCGAGTGTATGCACGAGCGCGTGCGCAAGGACTATTGGGGCTATGGCGCCGACGAGGCGTTTACGCCGGAAGAGCTGATCGGCGAGCCCTATCACGGCATCCGTCCGGCGCCCGGCTATCCGGCCCAGCCCGACCATACCGAAAAGGCCACTTTGTTCGGCCTGCTCGACGCCGAGGCGACAATCGGGGTGAAGCTCACCGAAAGCTATGCGATGTGGCCGGGCTCGTCCGTGTCCGGGCTCTATTTCTCGCATCCCGAAAGCTATTATTTCGGCGTCGCCAAGGTCGAGCGCGATCAGGTCGAGGATTACGCCGCCCGCAAGGGCATGGAGGTCGCGGCGGTGGAGCGGTGGCTCGGGCCGGTGCTCAACTATACTCCGAAGAAATATGCCGAGGCGGCGGAATAAGCCGCCTCGCGGACGATCCCGGCGCCTCGGGCGCCGGGACCGGTTTCATGCCGAACGATGATCGGGTAAGGACTGGAGGTCGGATCGCCGCCGTCTCGTTCTCCCGCAGTTCGGAGCTTTCATGAAAATCTTTGCCTACAAGCCTGGCCATGACGGCCATGTCGCGCTGTTGGAGGACGCTCGGCTCGCCTTCTCGATCGAGGCGGAAAAGGATTCCGGCCCGCGCTACGGGCCGATCACGCCGGAACTGATGCTGCACGGACTGTCGCTGGCCGACAACGTACCCGACGTCTTGGCCGTATCCGGCTGGCTGCGCTCGTTCCGGCCGATGGCCGATCCGATCGGGGCGGGCTATTTCGGCGAAACGGAGGCCGGCATCATCGACCGGCCGCATCGTTTCCAGGGCCGCGACGTTCGCTATTTCTCTTCCTCGCACGAACGCTCCCATATTGTCGGCAGCTATGCGATGTCGCCCTTTCCGCAGGGCCAGCCCTGCTACGCGCTGGTCTGGGAAGGCGTGATCGGCAGCTTCTACCGGATCGACGAAAAGCTCGGCGTGAGAAGGCTCGGCACGCCGATGTCTGGCCCCGGCCACAAATACGGCTTTCTCTACGGGCTCGCCGATCCGAAACTGCCGGTCGAGGCGCGCAAATCGCGGCGCGAGGATGCCGGCAAGCTGATGGCGATCGCCGGGTACGGACACGACACGCCGGAGACGCCCGAGGAGCGCGCGCTGATGGAACGGCTGATCGCCTGGGACGCGGTCGCCGCGCCGTTGCGCAAGGCCGATTTCACCGACACGCCGTTTTTCGATATCGGCCTCGACAGCCAGGCGTTCCGCAATCTCGCCCGCCGGTTTCAGGATGCCGTGTTCGAGCGTTTCGCCGCGTTTGCGCGCCGCGAGATGACCGAGGGCCTGCCGCTGCTGGTGTCGGGCGGCTGTGGGCTCAATTGCGACTGGAACAGCGCCTGGATCGGCTCGGGCCTGTTCGCCGACGTCTTCGTCCAGCCTTGCACCAACGATTCCGGGTCCGCGATCGGCACCGCCGCCGACGCCCAGTATCGCTACACCGGCAACGCCAAGATCGCCTGGGACGCCTATGCCGGCGAGGATTTCGTGCATGACGAGGCCGACCTGTCCGGTTTCGAGGCCGTCGCCCGCGACGATGGTGAACTCGCCGCGCGGCTGAAGGCGGGGGCGGTGTTTGCCTGGGTGCAGGGACGCTACGAGATCGGACCGCGCGCGCTCGGCAACCGCTCGCTGATCGCGGCACCGTTTTCGGCCGAGACCCACACGCGTCTCAACGCCATCAAGCAGCGCGAGGGTTTTCGGCCGATCGCGCCGATCCTTCTCGAAGAAGAGCTCGACCGGTATTTCGGTCATCACGGGCCGAGCCCGCACATGCTGTTCTTCCAGACGGTGACCACCGACGCTTTGAAGGCGGTGACGCATGTCGACGGCTCGGCGCGCGCCCAGACGGTGACGCAGGCCCAGAACCCTCAGATCCATGCGCTGCTGTCGGCGTTCAAGGACGCGACCGGCTACGGGGTGTTGTGCAACACCTCGCTCAATTTTTCCGGCAAGGGCTTCATCAACCGGATGAGCGATCTGGTGCGGTATGCCCGCGACACGGGGCTGGACGGCTTTGTCGTCGGCGACGTGTTTTATCGCAAGGCCTGAGGCAAACGGGACCTCTACCGGACGAGCAGCAGGTTTTCCGCCGTCTCGCCGGCCACGGCATAGCCGCGCCGTGCCAACGCGGCGCGGCAGTCCGTGCGCCACAATTGGGACAAGACGGTCTCGATCAGGATCGCGGCCGGCCATAGCGACGGTTCGGCCTGGTCGAAAAACGACAACAGGGCCCGATCCTCGAAACCCTCGACGTCGATCTTCAGGAGATCGATCCGCGTAAGCCCCTGGTCGGCGATTTCGGCGGCGAGCGGCCGGACCGCGACCTCGTGTCCGGCGCGCACCGTGCCGGCGGCTTCGGCCAGCAGCGAGGCATGGCCGATATTGCCGCCGCCGTCGCTGTGCAGCGTCATCGTGCCGGCCGTTTCGGCGATCGCGAGGTTTCGGGCGGCGATGGTGTGGTTGGCGTTGGCCGCGACATTGAAGGCGAGCTTGGCGAAGGTGCGCGGATGCGGCTCGAAGGCGACCACCCGCCCGGCCGGTCCGGCGGTTCCTGCCACGAACAGCGCATAGGTGCCGATATTGGCGCCGATGTCGACGAACACCATGCCCGGCGCGAGCCGGGGGGCGATCAGCGCCAGCTCGGCCGGCTCCGGCATCGTTGCGCGACCGAGCAGGATGCGGTCGTCGCGGTTTTCGGTCGGATAGGCGCGCAGCTTCAGCCCCGCCACCTCGACATCGAACGGGCCGGCAAAGCGGCCGGCGAGACGCTTGCGCACGAGGCGCCGGGAAGCGGGCGAAAGCAGGCCGGCTGTGGCCAGACGCCACGCCGCCGCCGGCGCGAAGCCGGGCCGGCGCTGGCCAAACGGGGTCGTCGTGTCGAGCGGCGGGCGGGGCGTGGTCATGGCGTCGTGCGCTTGCCGGTCAGAGCGCCGGCGTGGTCGATTTGCCGGCGCTCTTGTCGCCGGTGTCTTCCTCGTCGATTGCCGAGCGTACCGACCCCGCGATCGCCTCCTTCTGCGCCGGGCTCAGTTCGCTTGCCTTTTCGCCGTCGGCAAGCCGCACGGTGACCTCGCGATGGGCGAAGCGCACGCCTTCCTTCTCGAACAGATCGCGGATCGCGGCATAGACGACCTTGCGGGTGACGAACTGGTCGCCCGGCCGGGTCATGAACTTGACCCGCACGATCATCGCCGAATCCTCCATCTTGTAGACGCCCTGCGATTTCAGCGGTTGCAGGAAGAGCGGCCCGACCACCTCGTCCTCGAGCAATTGCTGGCCGAGCTTCTTGATCAGCTTGCGGACCTTTTCGACATCGGTGTCGTAGGTCAGCCGCAGCGGCAGCTTCATCATCACCCAGTCGCGGGAATAGTTGGTGAGCTGGTGGATCTCGCCGAACGGCACCGTGTGGACGGCACCGAGATGATGGCGCAGCTGGAAGGAGCGCATCGAGATCTTTTCCACCACGCCCTTCACATTGTCGATCTCGATATATTCGCCTTTGCGGAAGGCGTCGTCGATCAGGAAGAAGGCGCCGGAGAAAATATCGCGGATCAGGGTCTGGGCGCCGAAGCCGATCGCAATGCCGATCACGCCCGCACCGGCGAAGAGCGGGCCGATATCGACGCCGAGATTGGCCAGCACCACCATCGCGCCGATGGCGATGATGGCCGAGATCAGCACGTTGCGGAAGATCGGCAACAGGGTCGCGAGCCGCGACTGGCCCTTGCCGCCTTCGCTGTCGCCTTCGCCGGGATTGCTCGGCTGGTCGTCGAGCGTGCCGCCCTCCTCGACGATGCGGTGATCGATGTAGCCGTTGACGGTCCGGTAGGCCGAGGCCGCGACGATGACGGCAAGCAGGATGTCGAGGGCGGCGGCGAGCGGATGCCCGCCCTCGCGGCCGATATCGATGCCCCACAGCCGGGCGAGCTCGCCGGCAGAGACCACCAGGATCGTGGCCTGGACGACGTTTTCGAAAAACGGCTTGAAGGCGGGAAAATAGGGCCTTATCGCGGTCGAGGGCTCCGGCGTGGTGCGCATGACGGTCATCTCGCCCCCCTCCTCGATCATGTCGCGCATGTCTTCGCTCATCTCCGACATCATCTCGTCGGCGGCCTGCGCGCGCTCCCAGGCCTGCTTTTCGGCCTGCAGCTTCATCTCCTCGCGCCTGAGATGTGCGGCCGCGCGCCGTTCGTAGACGATCTCGATCAGATAGGAGGCGACGGCGTAGGCGAAGATCGCGGCCACGAAGACGATGATCGGGGCGAGGACGGGAATATAACCGCCGGGCAGGCCGAGCGTGAGGCGCACCGAACTGACGAACCAGGCCAGCGCCAGATATAGAAGCAGCAGCGGCACCGCCAGAAAGGCGATGGTTTTCAGCCAGGCCGGTTTCTGCGCGGGGTCGCCCTTGCCCAGGATGATGATGCGCAGATCCTGCTTGTGGACGACGGCGAGAAGAGCCAGCATGGCCGCGCAGATCAGCAGGCCGACGATGAAAGCGAGGCTGTGGGCGTCGGCGTTGACGATGTCCATCGAGGCGCCGGAAGGACCGTCTTTCAAGGCCAGGATCTGGATCCAGCGGCACAGCCCGATGATGAGGGCGCCGATCGCCAGCGCGACCGCCCAGTGCCTGAACACGCGCTGCGCCTGGGCGTCGTCGAGTTCGACCAGGCGGTGCGCCGGCGAGGTGGGGGCGAAGAAATTCCAGAACACGACGCCGCGCAGCACGCGGTAGCCGATATAGGTCGACACGACGATGAAAATCGTCGCCCGGGTCGGTTCGTGGCCGGTGTCGAAGATCACCGCGACCAGGATCGCCGTGGCGAACATGATGCCGGCGCTCAAGAGCATCCAGCCCGCCCGCGCCAGCAGATAGGCGAGCTTTCCGGAGCGTTTCTGCTCGTTTTCGTCGTAGAGCGCGCGGAAATGATCGCGTCCCCAGCGCGTCACCAGACGGAACATGTAATGACCGGCAATCAGGCCGCCGACCGCCGTGACCAGCGCGATGACCAGCCACCAGGCGGTGCCGTCCGGGCTCGCCGCCTTCAGCGATTTCGGCAGGTCGTCGAGGAAAACCATCGCGTTGGCGATCATGCGGCGCATGTTGGCGCGCGCCTCGAGCAGATTCTTGTTCGAAAACGCCATCGTCATCGGCGGGGCGGCGGCCTGCTTGTCGTCGCCGCCGGGCTGGACGACGATCACCGTGGAGCCGTCCTTGCGGGCCGCTTCCAGAAACGCTTCCAGGGCAGCGCCGTCCCGGGGTTGCGCCTGGGGCGCCTGTGCCAACGCCGCGCCGGCATGAAGCAGGGCTTGCAACACGAGGACGCTCAGGACAAACAGGGTCGGGCGCAAAAGCCGCAATTTTTGAACGATCGGCCCGAAAAGGGATTGGTTTTTCATGAAATCTGCGCCGAAAATGCCAATCTTTTCGGATTTAATGCCACAAAACGGCGCCCAATCAGAGTAAATTATGGTCAAAATCGCGTTTTACGCAATGCGTCACGGCGAGACGGCGTGGAATGCGCAAGGCCGTTTCCAGGGGCACAGCGATATCGCGCTTTCGCCCGCAGGCCGCGCGCAGGCCAGGGCGGGTGCTGCGGGTCTTCGGGCGATGCTGGCGAACGAGCCGCGATTGTCCGCGCCGGAACGCATCGTGACCTCGCCGCTCGCACGCGCCCGCGAGACGGCCGAGATCGTGCGCGACGCGCTCGGCCTGCCGGAGGCGGCGCTGTGCGTGGACGTGCGACTGCGCGAGGCGGGATTCGGGAACTGGGAGGGGCTGACGACGCTGGAGGTCAAGGCGCGCTTTCCCCAGGAGCGCCGGCGGCGCAAGGCCGAGCGCTGGTCCTACGCCCCGCCCGGCGGCGAAAGCTATGCCGATATCGACCGCGCGATGCGCGGGCTGATCGACGAGCTGGATCGGGCGCCCCTGTCGCTTTTGGTCACCCATGCCGGCAATCTGCGCATCCTGATGATGCGCGCGGCGGGCCGCGACCCGGCCGAGGCGCTGCGCGACCCGGTCGGCCATGGCACGGTGCATTTTTTCGACGGGCGGCAAGCGCGGCCGGCGTGACGGCCGCCTGGTGAAATACACGCGTCATGCAGCCCTGCCAGAACTGCGGCGACGGGACGTATTGCAAAAATCGAAGGCGCGTCTACCCTGCCGCGACTACGGCGAAGACAGCGCGATCGGGGGAATCGGGCGTGAGCGCGAACAAAGACCTGCTGCGCGTCGAGAACCTCAGCATCTCGATCGCGATCCAGGATACCAGTCTGGAGGTGGTGAAGAATGCGAGCTTTCGCATCCCCGCCGGCAAGACGGTTGCGCTCGTCGGCGAGTCCGGATCGGGCAAGTCGATCATCGCCCAATCCATTCTGGGCATTCTGCCGCGCGTGGCCCGCATCACCGGCGGGCATATCCGGTTTCGCGATCCGCTGAGACCGGACGACGAGTGCGACATCGCCGCGCTCGACGCCGACAGCGCGGAGATGCGGGCCTTGCGCGGCGGGCGTATCGCCATCGTCTTCCAGGAACCGATGACGTCGCTGTCGCCGCTGCACAAGGTCGGCCATCAGGTCGAGGAGGCGCTTGTCCTGCATCGCCAAATCGCCGGCACCGAGGCGCGCGCGACGACGCAGGAAATGCTGCACCTGGTCGGATTTCCCGATCCGGAGCGCGCCTACGACATGTATCCGATGGAGCTTTCGGGCGGGCTGCGCCAGCGCGCCATGATCGCGATGGCGCTGATCTGCCGGCCGGCCCTGCTGATCGCCGACGAGCCGACGACCGCGCTCGACGTCACGGTGCAGGCCCAGGTGCTCGGGCTTTTGAAGTCGCTGCAGGCCAAACTCGGCATGTCGCTGCTTCTGATCACCCACGATCTGGGCGTGGTCGCCAACATGGCCGACGAGGTGGTGGTGATCTATCACGGCGAAGTCGTGGAGGCCGGGCCGCTGGAGGCGATCTTCAAGGCGCCCGGCCATGCCTATACACGCGCGCTGATGAAGGCGGTGCCGGACCTGGATATGGACCGCGACCAGAAGCTCGTCGCCCTGCGCGACAGTACCCCGGTGATCCCGAGCTCGATGAAGGGCCAGACCCGCGATTTTTCGCGCATCGACGGACCCTTGCTGCGCGTGCGCAACCTGTCGAAGAGCTATGTCGGCAAGGCGGGGCGCTGGTTCGGCGGCGCGAGCACGCGCACGCTCGCCGTCGACGATGTCAGCTTCGACGTGATGCCTGGCGAGTGTTTCGGCATCGTGGGCGAAAGCGGTTGCGGCAAGTCGACCATCAGCAAGCTGATCATGCGGGCGATCGAAGCCGATAGCGGCACGATCCGGTTCGACAACGGAACCGACGCCTGCGACGTGCTGGACCTTGAAGGGCACGCGCTGAAGGCGTTCCGCAAGCGCATCCAGATCGTTTTCCAGGACCCGTTCGGTTCACTCAGCCCGCGCTCGACGATCCTCAACACGCTGAGCGAGCCGCTGGAAATCCACGGCGTCGCGAGCGGCAAGGCCAACAGCCGCAACGCGGCGGAGCTGATGGCGCTGGTCGGGCTGCAGACCAGCCAGCTGAACCGCTATCCGCACAGTTTTTCCGGCGGCCAGCGCCAGCGGATCGGCATTGCGCGCGCGCTCGCATTGTCGCCCGACCTTTTGATCTGCGACGAGCCGGTCTCGGCGCTGGATGTCTCCGTGCAAGCGCAAATCCTCAATCTTTTGAAGGATCTGCAGAAAAATCTCGGCCTGACGATGATCTTCATCTCCCACAATCTGGCGGTGGTCAAATATATCGCCGACCGGATCGCGGTGATGCGACGGGGCCGCATCGTCGAGGTCGCGGATGTCGAGACGCTGTTTGCGCGGCCCGTCCACCCCTACACCAAAAGCCTGCTTGCGGCCGTACCCACCATTCGCCTCGATCGCAAGCTCGACTTCTCACATCACGACGGCGACACCCATGACCCCGCGCGGGACTGGCCGGACGAGTTCAAGCCGGGCGTAAACGGCGACCCGCTGCGGCTCGTGCCGGTTGCCCAGGACCATTGGGTGCTTGCCCGTTCGCTGCCATCCCGGGAGAGGATATCAGCATGACCGTTTCAGCTCTCGTCCGCCGCATGGGCCTGTCGGCCTGCATGGCCGGCCTGATCGTCGCGTGCGCGCTTGCTGGTGCGCCGGTGCTGGCGCAGGAGCCTCCGGCGCTTAAACAGGCGGTGGAAAGCGGCGCCCTGCCGCCGATGGCCGAAAGGCTGCCGGACACGCCGCGCGTGATCGACCTTGCCGCGCTCGGCCGCAGCGAAGGGCGTTACGGCGGCACGCTGACCATGCTGATGGCCCAGTCCAAGGACATCCGCATGATGACGATCTACGGCTATGCGCGGCTGGTCGGCTTCGACGAGAAGCTGGATCTCGTGCCGGACATCCTGGAGAGCTTCGAAGTCGAGGAAGGCCGCATCTTCACCTTGAAGCTGCGGCCGGGCCACCGCTGGTCCGACGGCCATCCGTTCACGGCCGAGGACTTTCGCTATTCCTGGGAGGATGTCGAGACCAACGAGGATCTGTCGCGGGCAGGGCCCTCGCAGGTCATGCTGGTCGACGGGGAGCCGCCGGAATTCGAGGTGATCGACGAGCAGACGGTTCGCTACACCTGGTCGAAACCCAACCCGCAATTCCTGCCGTCGCTCGCCGGCGGCAGCCCGAACTACATCGCCGTGCCGGCGCATTATCTGAAACAGTTCCACCAAAAATATACAGACAAGGCCGAACTCGATGCCAAGGTCGCCGAGGCCGGCGTACGCGACTGGGTGGCGCTGCACACGATCCGGGCGCGCGCCTACCGGCCGGAAAACCCGGACCTGCCGTCGCTGGAACCCTGGGTCAACACCACGCCGCCGCCGGCCGAACGCTTCATCTTCAAGCGCAATCCCTATTATCACCGGGTGGACAAGTCCGGCCGGCAACTGCCCTATATCGACGAAATCTTCATGGGCATCAGCTCGGCCGACATCATTCCGGCCAAGACCGGCAGCGGCGACAGCGACCTGCAGGCCCGCTATCTGCGCTTCGACAACTACACCTTCCTCAAACAGGCCAGCCAGTCGCACGGCTACGAGGTGAAGCTGTGGCGCGACGGCGACGGTTCGCAGGTCGCCTACCTGCCCAACCTCAACGTCAACGATCCGGTCTGGCGCACGCTCTTTCGCGACGTGCGGTTCCGCCGCGCGCTGTCGGTGGCGATCCACCGCGAGGAGATCAACCAGCAGTTCTATTTCGGCCTGGCGCATCCGGCCGCCAACACGGTGCTCGACACCTCGCCGCTGTTCCGGCCGGAATACGACCAGGCCTGGGCGCAATACGATCCCGACCTCGCCAACCGGCTGCTCGACGAGATCGGGCTGGAGCGCGGCGGCGACGGCGTGCGCCGGCTGCCGGACGGCCGCCCGGCCGAACTGATCGTGGAACTGGCGGGCGGCACCGAGGAATCCGACGTCACCCAGCTCGTCGGCGAATATTGGGGCAAGATCGGCATCAAGGTGTTCCCGCGCTCCATGCAGCTCGACAATCTGCGCCGCCGGTTCCTGGCCGGCGACACGCAGATGTCGGTATGGAGCGGCCTGAATGTCGGGCTCGCCACCGCCGACATGCCGCCGGAGGAACTGGCGCCGGTTTCGTCGGTGCAAGGCATCTGGCCGCAATGGGGCCAATATGTCGAGACCGGCGGCAAGGCGGGGGAGATGGTCGACGAACCGAAGGCGCTGCGCCTGCACGAGCTGTTCCAGTCCTGGCGGGTGTCGTCGACGACCGAGGAGCGCCGGGCGATCTGGCACGAGATGCTGGAGATCTATACCGACCAGGTCTACACGATCGGCACGGTCAACGGGGTGCTGCAGCCGGTGGTGGTGCGCGACACGTTGCAGAACGTGCCCGACAAGGGCATTTACGCGTTTTCTCCGGTCGCCTATTTCGGGGTCTACATGCCGGACGCGTTCTGGTTCTCGGCAGGGGATTAGGCCGGTTGCTGCGTTACATCGTCTACCGACTGCTGGCCGCGATCCCGACGCTGTTCTTGATCAGCGCGCTGGTGTTCCTGATCATCGAACTGCCGCCGGGCGACTATTTCGAGACCTATGTCGCCGAACTGCAGGCGCAGGGCGAGACGGTCGATCCGAAGAAGATCGAATATCTCAAGGAACAATACGGTTTCGACAAGCCGCTGCTCGAACGCTACTTCACCTGGGTCGGCGGCATGCTGCAGGGCGATTTCGGCTATTCGTTCGAATATGAGCTTCCGGTCAGCGACGTGGTCGGAAACCGGCTCTATCTCACCATCGTGGTCTCGATGGTGACGATCATCTTCACCTGGTTGATCGCGTTTCCGATCGGCATCTATTCGGCGACGCACCAATATTCCTGGGGCGATTACGGGCTGACCTTCATCGGCCTTCTGGGCCTGGCGACACCGAACTTCCTGCTGGCGCTGATCCTGCTTTACCTCGCCAATGTGTGGTTCGGCACCTCGATCGGCCATCTGATGGACGCCCGCTTCATCGACCAGCCGATGAGCTGGGCCAAATTCCGGTCGATGGCCGAGCATATGGTGATCCCGGTGATCGTCATCGGCACGGCGGGTACGGCCGGCATGATCCGCCGGCTGCGGGCAAACCTGCTCGACGAGCTGCAGAAGCAATATGTCGTGACCGCCCGCGCCAAGGGCGTGCCGCCGCTGCGGGCGCTGCTGAAATATCCGCTGCGCATGTCGCTCAACTTCTTCATCGCCGACATCGGCAGTATCCTGCCGGCGGTGATCTCCGGCGCGGAGGTGGTGGCGATCGTGCTGTCGCTGGAGACGACCGGGCCGCTGCTGATCCGCGCCCTGCAGAGCCAGGACATGTATCTGGCCGGATCGTTCCTGATGTTCCTGGCGACGTTGACGGTGATCGGCGTGCTGATCTCCGACATCGCGCTTGCCATTCTCGATCCGCGGATCAGGCTGCAGGAGGGACGCCGGCGATGACGTCTCCCCTGCCGCCGGACGGCGGACCGCTCGAGCATTTCGTTTCGCAGACCGCCTTCGACCCCGAGGTGACGGAGAAACTGACGCCGGCGCAGGAGCGCATCTATCTGGCCTCGCAACTGCGCCTGATGTGGTGGAAGTTCCGCCGCCACCGCGCGGCGGTCGTCTCGGGCATCTTTCTGGTGCTGCTTTACGCCTCGATCCTGATCAGCGAGTTTCTGGCGCCCTACAATCTGGAAAGCCGCAACGTCAACGCGATCTACATGCCGCCTCAGAGCGTGCATCTGTTCCATGAGGGCGCGTTTGTCGGTCCGTTCGTCTACGGCACCAAATTCGAGCTCAACATGGAGACGCTGAAGCGCGAATACACCGCCGACACGTCCCAGGTTCAGAAATTGCGCTTCTTCTGCCGCGGCGACCGCTACCGCTTCTGGGGCATGTGGGAGAGCGACGTACACCTGTTTTGCCCGGCCGAGGGGGGCGATGTGTTCCTGCTCGGCACGGACAGGCTCGGACGCGACGTGCTGTCGCGCATGATCTACGGCACGCGTATCTCGCTGACCATCGGCCTGATCGGCATCACCGTCAGCTTCGTCCTCGGCATTTCGATCGGCGGCGCGGCCGGCTATTACGGCGGCTGGGTCGACCATATCGTGCAGCGCGTGATCGAGGTGCTGCAAAGCCTGCCGAGCATTCCGCTGTGGCTGGCGCTGGCGGCGATCATGCCGGTGACCTGGAGTCCGATCCTGGTCTATTTCGGCATCACCATCATTTTGGGCCTGATCGACTGGACGGGGCTGGCGCGCGCCGTGCGCTCCAAGCTGCTGTCGCTGCGCGAGGAGGAATATGTGGTGGCGGCGGAGCTGATGGGGGCGAGCCCGACGCGGGTGATCTTCCGCCACCTGATCCCCGGCTTCATGAGCCATCTGATCGCCTCGGCGACCATCACCATCCCGACCATGATCCTGGGCGAAACGGCGTTGAGCTTTCTCGGCCTCGGCCTGCGCCCGCCGGTGACGAGCTGGGGCGTGCTGCTCAACGAGGCCCAAAACATCAACGTGGTCGCGCTCTATCCGTGGCTGATCCTGCCGGTCGTGCCGGTGATCCTGGTGATCCTGGCCTTCAACTTCCTCGGCGACGGCCTGCGCGACGCCGCCGACCCCTATCACTGAGCGGGGGGAGGCAGCGCGGCGGCGAGATCGTCGGCGTTGCGGAAAGCCAGTCCCTTGTCGCCGGTGAGGTAGGACAGCAGGCCGTCGAGCGTCGCCCAGGCGTCGTCGTCATGGACGAGATGATGCGACAGGATGCCGACCGGCAGGCCGCCGCGCGCGCGCGCCTCGCCGAGCCGGCGGCGCGTCTCGGCGATCGTCCAGTCGAGCGGGCGCCCCTTGCGGCCGCCATGCCAGTCGACGATGTCGACATGGGTGTTGAGTTCGGGCAAGCGCGTGCCTGTCGGGCGCCAGGCATGGGTCGAGAGCGCGCGAAATCCGGCTTCGTGGACGCGGGCGGCCACCGCCGGCGCGATCCGGTTCCAGGGCGGCACCAGAATGCCGGAGAGACGGGAACCGAACAGCTCTTGCAGCCGGGCGCGCCCGGCGCGCAACTCGGCCAGCACCTCGTCGACGTCGCGGTCGCCGCCGAGTTCGACCGCCTTTTCGGTGTCGGGCGTGTGGCGGCGATGGGCATAACCGTGGACGCAGGGCGTCACCAGGGGTTCCATGGCGATGCGCTCGGCGAGCGCCGGCGTCGCGTCGGCCGGAATGATTGCGAGCAGGACCGGCGCCCGGTGCCGCCTGGCAAGCGCGATCAGCCGGTCGAGCGCCGGGGAGGGACGGGTGGCGTCGTCGTCGCGCAAGAACAGGCGCGGCGCGAGCCCCTCGCCGGCCCAGCGCGCCAGTTCGCGGTCGAGCTCGGCGAAGGGGCTCATCGTTGTCGCCTCGATTGCCTGGCGCGCTCGAGCAGCGGGTCGAGCGTGTGTTTGAACAGCCGCGCGGCCGCTTCGATCGAATGGTGGTCGGCGACGTTGGTGCGCCCGGCGGCGCCGATCGCCTGCCGGAGCGCGGGCGTGTCGATGAGGCGGGCGAGATTGGCGCGAAAGGCCTCGACGTCGCCTTCGGGGGCGAGCAGACCGCTTGCGGGCGTGACAACGACCGGCACGCCGGCGGCGGCGTAGGCGGCGACCGGCAGGCCGAGCGCCTGTGCCTCGAGATAGGACATGCCGAACGCCTCGCCGAGCCCCGGCCAGACGAAAATGTCGGCCGCGCCCATCCAGCCGGCGACTTCGGGTTTCGGCAGCGCGCCGGCGAAAAAAACGCGGCCGGCGGGCAGCTCGGAAAACATCGCCTCGACATCGGCGCGGCCGGGACCGTCTCCGACGACGACGAGGGTCCAGCGGCGCGCGGCGAGGCCCGACAGGATCGTGGCCAGGGCCCGGTAGGAGGCCATCTTGGCGCCGGGCCGCATCATGCCGACGGCCAGAAGCAGCGGCGCGTCGTTGTCGAAGGGAACGGGCGGCGGTGCCTGCGGTGCCGGCGCGGCCGTGTCGATGAAGGGGGGCAGGGGGACGATCATGCCGGGATCGTCGAGAAAACTCTCCAGATAGGCCCGGTCCGAGGGTTTGAGGCAGAAATTCGCGGCGGCGCCCGCAACGGCGGCCTGGACGGCGGCGCGTGCCTCTGCCCAGTCGGCGTCGGTTGCCTGGCGGGTGCGGCAGGCTTCGGCCGTCACGTAGGGAATGCCGAACGCCTGGGACACGGCCGGCCCGATCCAGTCCGGGGCCTTGCAATAGGGGTGATAGGTGAACCACAGATCGGGCGCGGTCGCCGGCGTGTGCGACCAGGCACCGAGCAGCCGGTCGCGCTCGGCCTCGCACGCGGCCCGGCGTTCGCAAAACAGCGTGGACGAGGGGCGCTTTTGATAGGAGATCGTTTCCGTGGCGAGCGTCACCTGGTAGCCGGCCAGGCGCAGCGCCTTCATCATCGCGCGGGCGATCTCGCGATCGCCCGACGGGATCGGGTGATCGGGCGATTTCAAGGGCGCGTAAAAGGCGATTTTTGCGGGCATCGGCATCGACGCTAGAGAGAACGCGGCGGCGCGGTCAAGCCGTGTGGCCGTGTCACGCCGGCGCGGGCGCGGCGGCGAAGCGGGCAAGGAGCCGCGCCGTTTCCGCGGCGCCGTCAAGGCGGATCGCGGCCCGGTCGGGCACAGGCGCTTCAATCGCACGGTCGATGGCGGCCGCGATCCCGTCCGGCGTTTCGTCGGTATGGGCGACGGCTTCGGCGAGCCCGGAGCGCCCCATCAGCGCGGCGCGGGTGATCTGTTCGGTCTCGATGCCGTCCGACAAGGGCACCACCACCGCCCGGCAGCCGGCGGCATAGATGTCGGCCACGGTGTTGTAGCCGACCCGCGAGATCGACAGCCTGGCGGCGGCGAGAAGGGCGGGCAGGTCGGGCACGAAGGACAGGAATTCGAGCCTTCCGGAGGCGAGCGCGCTCAATTCCGCCTTCTGGGCCTCGCTGGTCCTCAGGCCGGTGATCACCGTCCATTGCTCGTCGCGCAGGCTGCACAGCGGCTTGGCCTGCAGCGCGGTCCTGAGAAGGGTGTGGCCGAGCGCGCCGCCGCCGACCGAAACCACAACCCCGGCGCGCCGGCGCGCGGGGGGCGGCGGTTCGGGCGCGACGAGGCCTGTATAGAAGACCTTGTCGGCGATCTCGCCGGTCAGGCGGAACGTGTCGTCGAGACGCGTGAAGGCCGGGTCGCCGTGAACCAGGACATGGTCGAAATAGGACTGGATAATCTCGACCACCTCGTGGTCGCGTTCCGGCTTCTTGGTGTTGGCCTGGAGAATATCGCGGATCGAGGCGGCGATCAGCGGCCGTGGCCTGCGCGCGCGTGCGGCTTCCATCAGCGGCAGCAGCTCGAAGCGCATCTGGCGCCGGCCGAACGGAAACGCCTCGGTGAGCACGATGTCGGGCCGGGTTCGCTCGAACAGGTCGAGCAGGATGTCGCGCCGCCGGTCCTTCCAGGCGTCGTCGACCGGCGTGCCGTCCGGCAGTTCCAGCTTGTTGAAAACGGCCTCGCCGGCGCGCACCGGCGGCAGAAAATGGGTCCGCGTCGCGCCGCTGTCGAAATCGGGGATGGGCACGCCGCCGAAGACGAGATCGACCTCGAAGCCGGCCGCGACCAGGGCGCGCACAATGCGCGCGGCCCGGAAGACATGGCCAACGCCCATCAGGTGCTGGACGTAGAAGAAGACCTTTTTGGTCACGAGGCGATTTTCTCCGCGGACGGTTTGGCCGGCGCGACGCCGGAGGCCACGAAACGTGCGATCAGGCGTCCGATCGCCCCGCGATGGTCGAACGCCGTGCGCACGCGGTGCTCGGCCGCCTCGCCGATGCGTCGGCGCAGGCCCGGGTCGCGAATGAGGGTTTCGATCGTGACGGCGAGCGGCTCCGGCTCGTCGGGGGCGACCAGAAAGCCGGTTTCGCCGTCGAGGATCAGTTCGGGAATGCCGGAGACGGGCGTCGAAACGCAGACCAGGCCCTGGCTTTGCGCCTCCACCAGCACGTTGGGCAGTCCGTCGCGGTCGCCGTTCGGCGCGATCCGGCAGGGCAGCACGAACAGGTCCGCCTTGCGGTACTCGGCCAGCACCTCGCGTTGCGGCATCGAGCCGTGCAGGCTGACCCGCCCGGCAAGCCCGAGTTCGGCCACCTGCGCCTTCAGCGCCTCGCTCAATTCGCCGCCGCCAATATGGGTCCAGTGCCAGTTCAAGTCGGCGGGCAGGCGGGCGAGCGCGGCGGCGAGCGTGTCGAGCCCCTTCTTGGTCACCGCCCGGCCGACGGACAGGATGCGCGCGGGGTCTCGCGGGTCGGAGCCGTCGCGGGCGTAGGCGGGCGCCGCTGGCGGCGAAAAGCGCGACAGATCGATGCCGTGATAGACGAGGCTCACCTTGTCGGGGTCGTCGGCGAGGCTTTTGAGGTGGCGCGCGCCGCCCGCCGTGCAGGTGACGGTCCAGTCGCTGGCGGCGAGCTTTTCCTGGATCTCCCAATCCGGCGAGGTCCAGATATCCTTGGCGTGAGCCGAGGCGCTCCAGCGCATTTGCCGCATCTCGGCCGCATACCGGGCGACCGAGGACGGGGTGTGCAGGAAATGGCTGTAGATCCAGGCCGCGTCCTGCGGAAACTCGGCGGCGAAGACCAGTGCCTGGCCGAAGCGACGAATGCGGTTGGCGCTCGGATCGCGGCGCAGGTCGCGCAGCCAATTGTTGCGCGCCTGCCGATAGCCCGGAAGGCGGCGTACCTTGCGCCAGGCCGCCAACACGCGGCCGGGCTCGTGGTGGAGATATTCGGGCAAATAGAGGGTCCGCGCGCGGATCTCGTCGTTGATCGGGTGGGTCTTCTTGTCGGTCGGGTGGCGCAGCGAAACCAGCGTGAGACGGAAGCCGGCGCGCTCGAGTTCGAGCAATTCCTGCGCCACGAACGTCTCCGACAGGCGCGGATAGCATTTCAGGACGACGGCGATGTGTGAATTCATAGGCTGGCGGCCCTGAGCGAGGCCGTGGCGGTGGCGGCCTCGCGCCGGCGGTCGAGCAGGATTTCCGACAATGCACAGATGCGGTTGAGGCCGTCCATGTCGGGGCGGGCAACGGCCGCCGATGGCGGCGCGCGCTCCAGCAGCCGGTCGATCGCGGCCAGGAAGCGGTGCGGGTTCTTGGCGCTGTCGATGTCGAGCACGTCGACCCAGCCGAATTCCTCGGCACGGTGGGCGCGGATCGACTGTTCGCGGCGCGGCGCGGTGCGCGGAACGAACAGCGCCGGCCTGTCGAACGACATCACCTCGCAAAACGTGTTGTAGCCGCACATGCCGATCACCGCGCGCGCATTGGCCACGATCTGTTCGAGATTGGCGTCGAAGTCGACGACGCGCACATTCGCAACGCCCGAGGCGCGCGCCATGATCTCGAAGCGCTGCCCGTCGGTCATGAACGGGCCGAGCACGAACAGGAAGGACAGGTGGCCGCAAAGCCCCTGCTTGATGACGTTGAGCGCGGCGGCCATCAGGTCGTAGCCGTCGCCGCCGCCGCCGGCGGTCACCAGCACGTAGCCGCTGCCATAGTCGTTGGATGCGTCGCCGGTCTCGGGCAGCGCCCGCGGCAGGAAGCCGGTATAGCGCGTGCGCGAGAGCACGGCCTCGGACAGGTCGATGCCGGCGAGCGGATTGTAGAAGCTGCCCGGCCCGTAGATCCAGATCTCGTCGTAGAGGGCTTCGAGATGGTCGAGAATGTGCTTGCGGGCCCATTCCTCGCGCAAAAGCTCCGGCGCGTCGAGGACGTCGCGCAGGCCCAGCACCGTGGTGGCGCCGCGGTCTTTGAGCCGCTGCAAGGCCGGCAGCATCTCGCGTGCCAGGCCAAGCGGCTCCTTGTCGACGATGACCAGTTGCGGATCGATCCGGTCGGCCGCCTCGTCGATCAGCGCTTCGCGCTGGCGGATGGTGTCGTCGAAGGTGGAGGTGGTGCTGCCGGAGACGTAGGAGCCGTCGGAGAGTTTGTGCGCGGCCGGAATCTGCACGTAGTCGACGCGGTCCTCGAACGGATAGGCCGAAACCACCGGGGACCCGGAAATAATCGACACTTCGACGTTGCGGAAATGGGAGACGAGTGCGTGCGCGATGGTCCGACTACGGCGCAAATGCCCCAGGCCGAAGGTGTCATGGCTGTACATGAGCACTTTGAACTTGTCGAACGGGTTCATGCACAGCCCGGAAGGTTCGCCACCAACGATTAGCTGGTGATAGGCGATATAACTCTTAAGCGCAACGAAACGCTCGCGCGCTCGGCCAAACGAACCTTTTTTCCCGCTGCCGCGGACGCTTCGATCCGACCTGGTTCCCGCGCCAAGTGACCATTCGCAGCCGCCGTTTCAAGGTTTGGCATCGAGGTTTTTGTCCGAATGGTCAAATCGACGCGTTTCGGGCTCATGGCTCGTCGGGGGTCGGCTGTTGCTGGCGGGGCGGGTCGATCGCGTCCTGCGCGGCGCCGGTGACGGCTTCCTTTTCCTCCGCCGACAGGGGACGATCGGACAACACCTCCACCTTGACGTTGCGTTGGGCGAAGTTGATGCCGTTGGCCTCGAACGTGTCGCGCAGTTTCTGGTAGGCGTCCCGGCGGATCACCCATTGCGCGCCGGGTTTGGCCATGAATTTGACGCCGACGACCATGTTGAACTCTTCCATGCGGCGCACACCCTGGGATTTCAACGGTTCGATCAAATAGTGGCCGTAATTTTCGTCGGCCTGGAGCTCGGCACCGACCTTCTTGACCAGTTTCTTGACCAGTCTGAGGTCGGTGTCGAAGGGAACCCTGAACTCCAGCTTCATGATCACCCAGTCGCGGCTGTAATTGGTCAGCGATTTCAGTTCGCCGAACGGAATCGTATGCACGGCGCCGCGATGGTGACGCACGCGCATCGAGCGCAGCGACATCGATTCGACCGTGCCGCGCAGGTCGCCGATCTCGACATATTCGCCGACCCGGAAAGCATCGTCGATCAGGAAGAAGATGCCCGACACGATGTCGCGCACCAGCGATTGCGCGCCGAAGCCGATCGCGACGCCGAGAATGCCGGCCCCGGCGATCAGCGGCGCGATGTTGACGCCGAGCGAGGAGAGCGCCGTCAGGCCGACGAGCGCGATCAGGGCGACCAGAAGAATGTTGCGCGTCAAGGGCAGGAGCGTGGCCATGCGCGCTTCGGGGCCCGGCGGCTCGCCGGGCGGCGGGGCGACGTAACCCGCCATGCGGCGGTCGATCGCGGTCTTGGCCCAGCCCCAGACCAGATCGGCGATCAGCGCGGCGGCGGCGATGTCGATGGCGATTTTGACCAGACGCCCGGCGAAGCGCGGCGAGTCCGACAAGGCGGCGATATTGGTGTTCCAGGCGGCCGCCAGCACCAGCAGCGCCAGGCCTGCCAGGGCAAACCGGGCGACACGGTGGATCAGCGGCCGATAGATGGCGTAGCGCTCGTCTTCGGCCTGGGCCGGGTCGCGCGCGTCCGAGGGGGCGTCTGCGACCGCGCCGTCGGCGGGTTCTTCCGGTCTCGCGTCGTCTGGCCCGGCGGCGTCGGCCTGCTGCGCGACGGGTGCGTCTTCTCTTGCGCTTTGCTCGGCGCGGTCGACGAAATGGTCGGCCATCACCCGGATCAGCCGCGCGGCCGGCACGAACATGCCGAGGACCAGCACGGTCCACATCAATTCGTGGGCGTCGAAGACCCACAACAGATAGGCGAGGAAGACGACAACGCTGATCACCGTCGGCTGGACACGCAGGCGGGCCGTTTCGAAACGCCGCGCGGCCCCTGCCGGCGGTGCGTGGTCGCGGGCCAGCCCGCGCGACAACGTCCAAACCATGGCGATCACCGCCGCCGTGGCGCCGGCGCCGAGTACGACGGCGACGGCGAGCGCGGCATTGACGGCCTGCGGCGAGCCCGACGGGCCCTGCGCCAGGAAGGCGAACGTGTCGGACAGCATCATCGCGCTGGCGAACACGACGGCCACCACCAGGTGCCAGCGATGGATGCGCCCGGCCATCGGTGTTTCCAGAGGCACCAGCCGCAACTGGGCGTTGCGCGGGGCGAGGATGAAGCGCGACAGCATGGCGAGCGCGCGGATGCCGATCACCGTCAACAGCACGCTGACGACCACCCGCTCCAAAAAGGCCGGCCAGCCGAAGCTCAAAAACGTGCCGATGCTGCCGAGCGCGAACAGCAGCAGGCCGCTTGCCTGGAGCAGCAGGCGGCCGCCCGCCCCGCGCAGGCGCTGGGCAAGGCTGTGCGGCGGTGTGTGTTCGATGCGCAGCAGAACCGGATGGAAATATTGCCAGAACAGCCATTCCAGTCCGCCGCCGATAAACAGGAAGACGATCACATAGGTGAGGCTGCGCAGCGCCGCGCCGCGCTCGAGCTGCGCGCGCCAGGCCTCTGCGAGCACATCGGGAAGATAAGGAAAATTGGACCAGGCCTCGCCCAATTCGGCGATGCGCCGGCGGGCCGCCTTCAGCCGGTCCTCGATCTCGGCGCGCAGCGACCGGTTCGCCGTTTCCGGCTGCGGCAGATCGGCAAGGCGGGTCTTGAGCCATTCGACGACGCGCGGATCGCCGAGAATGCGCAGCAATTCCTGGACATCGTTGGCGGAGGGCTCTCCGACGGCCTCGTCCTGGGCCTCAGTCTGCGCGGCCGGCTGAGCGACCTGGCCGGCCGCCGGCGCCATGCAGGCGAACCACATCAGCAAGGCGGCGAGGGCACGAGCCGAGCGCATCATCATGCCGTGCTCGGCTCGCCGTGGCGCGGCCCGTCCGCCGCCTCGGCTTCGAGGTCATGCATGTCGCGCGGCCGCAGGAACGGCGACAATACCCGCTCGACCGTCATCTCGCCGGCCGGAGGCTTAAGCTGGCAGGCAAGCCGGACGTCCGGCGGCGCGGCCAGCCTCGCAAGGGTTTTTTCCTCCGCCTCTGTGCGCTCGGGCAGTTTTTCCGTCGTCGCAAGCACGCGCACGCGACATGTTCCGCAACGCCCGCGACCGCGGCACAGATTGGCCATCGGCGTATGGTTCAGCCGGGCGATTTCGAGCAGGTTCAGGCTGGTGGAGCCGGTCATGACCGGCCCGCCGGCAAGGGTGATGCGCGCGCGACCGTGACTGCCGGCGACGCGGAACTGGCGGGCGGCGAAAACGGCGGCCAGCAGGATCAGATAGAGGATGAAGACGGTCCAGTTGATCCGCTTCAAAAGGGCCAGGATCTCGTCGAAGGGGCGGGTCAGGACCGGGGGATCGAGCGGCGGTATGGCGCCCGGGAACGCGGCCGGGTCGTCGACATAGGCGATCGCCTGGTTTCCGGCCTCCACGAAACCGAGCAGGCCGAGCACCGGGATGGCGACGGCGAGCGGGTAGAGGAAGCCCCCGATGCGCGGCCACCAGGGCTGGATGCGCGCCCAGGTGTAGACGCCGACGCAGCCATGGACCCACAAAAAGGCGAGAAGCAGCACCTGCCTGAGACCCTCCTGGGGCTGGTCGATCCAGAAATAGGGGATCAGCAGGGCGAAGCTCGGCACGATGCCGAAACTGGCGGCGACGACCGTGCCGACGACATGCGGGGTCAGCAGCGGCACGATGGCCAGGCTCGCCACGAGCTGGACGCTGTCGGAGGCGGACAGGCGAAGCGTGTTGCGCTGGTAGACCGCGACAAGGCCCAATGCCGCGTGCGCGATCATCGACCCGGCCAATATGGCGGTACCGAGCGGGTTCGACCACAGGCCCATGAGAACCGGCCTGGCCCGGTCCATAAGCGCGATCGAATGCAGTCCGAGCGCCACGTTGAGGAGATGGATCGTCACGAAGACGAACAAGATCAGGCCGCTGATGATCCTGATCCGCCGTGCCATCGACCCCCCTTTCGTGCCCGCCGATCACCTTGCCGCAAATGACGGTGGCATGGCAACAGGCGCGGCGCGCGCCCGGTTCAATCGTCGTGACTAGCGTCGTGACCGGCGTCGTGCGCGCGGGTCGCGTCGGCGTGGGCGCTGTTGCGCAACCGCAAGAAGCTCATCGAGATGTGCGCGCGGCGGATATGGCCGACGACTTCCAGGTCGCCGATCTCCACGGCGGCGACGATGTCGGCCATCTCGCGGTGAAAGATGGTGATCTCGGTGTTGAGCACCGCCTGGTAGCTTTCCAGCCGCGAGGCGGTCTTCAGCCAGATGCGGGTCGTTTGATAATAGAGCAACTCGCTGATGGCGCGCAGCGGCTCGTTCGCGGTCAGCGAGTTCAGCAGATGGAAAAAGTCCATGTTGATCTCGGCGAAGGCGCGCGCGTCGGGTCTCGCCACCAGCGCCTCGCATCGCGCCAGCAGGGCGCGAAAGGCATCGATCTTGTCCGCGTCCGGCTGGACGGGGCTCAACTTGCCGATCAGCTCGGCGAGCTCGACGCGCAGCTGATAGACCTGCTCGAGCGCGTCGATGTCGATATCGGTGACGATGGTGCCGACGCCGTGGACGGAGCGCAGCAGGCCCTCGTCCTCGAGCCGGGCGAGCACCCGGCGGATCGGGGTGCGGCTGACGTCGAACTCGTCGGCCAGCGTTTCCTCGCGCAGGCGTTCGCCCGGCGCGTAGTCGAGCAGGCAGATCCGCTTGCGCAGCACCGCATAGATGCGCTCGATGCGTTCGCGCGACCCTCCGGTCTGCATCGCGCCGTCTGCGGCCGGCAGGCTGCCCAGCGTCGGAACGGCGGTCATCGGCTCATCTTCCGTCGCAACCGCTCCAGCATGCCCAGGCAGGCGTCGAGCTGGTCGAGTGCCACGAACTCGTCCGGCTTGTGGGCCTGGTCGATCGATCCCGGGCCGCAGATCACCGACGAGATGCCGGCGCTTTGAAACAGGCCCGCCTCGGTGCCGAACGGCACGACGCCGGCATGCGTCTCGCCGGTGAGTTCGAACACGATGCGGCGGGCCTCCGAATCGGGCACGGTGCGCAGGCCCTCGACCTCGCCGATCACATGGGTGACGATCTCGGCGTCGGCCGAGACCGCGCGCATGGCCGGGCGCAAAACCTGGTCGACATAGGCGCCGAGATCGGCCTTCACGAAATCAGCGTCCTCGGTGCTGACCGGGCGCATTTCCCAGTCCACGGCGCATTGGCCGGCGATGATGTTGCGCGCCGCGCCGCCGGCGATGCGGCCCACCTGGACGGTCGTCCAGGGCGGGTCGAAACGGCTTTGTTGCGGCGCGCGGCCTTTGAGTTGTTCGCCCAGATCGAGCAGGCGGGCGATGTAGCGGACGGCGTATTCGACGGCGTTGACGCCGCGTTCGGGCGCCGAGCCGTGGCCTTCGAGACCGGTGAACTCGGTCGTGTATTCGTAGCAGCCCTTGTGGCCTTCGATCACGCCCATGCCGGTCGGTTCGCCGATGATGGCCACGGCGGGCCGCAGGCCGGCGCCGGCGAGTTCGCGCACCAGCGCCCGGGCACCGAAGCAGCCGATTTCCTCGTCATAGGTGAAGGCGAAATGGACCGGACGGGCGAGTTCGGTTTCGGCGAAGGCGGGCGCCATGGCGAGCGCGCAGGCGATGAACCCCTTCATGTCGCAGGTGCCGCGGCCGTAGAGGCGGCCGTCGCGCTCTTCGAGCTGGAAGGGATCGCTCGACCAGTCCTGGCCCTCGACCGGGACGACGTCGGTGTGGCCCGAAAGCACGATGCCGCCATCGCCGGGCGGTCCGAGCGTGGCGAACAGATTGGCCTTGCCGCCGGTCTCGTCGCGCATGATCGACATGGTCGCCCCGGCGCTGCTCAACAGGTCGGCGGCGAAGGTGATCAGGTCGAGATTGCTGTCCGCCGAAACGGTGGCGAAGCCGACCAGGTCGGCCAGGATCGCGCGGGTGCGATCGAGATCGGCCATGGCGCTCAGTCCTTGACGAAGAGCTCGCGCGGCCGGACGCACAAGCACTCGGCCGGGCCGCCGTCGCGAATGAGGATGCTTTCGGTGATCTCGAGACCCCAGTCGCTCATCCACAGTCCGGGCATGAAGTGAAAGGTCATGCCGGCCTCGAGCACGGTCTCGTCCTCATGGCGGAAGGAGATCGTGCGCTCGCCCCAGTCGGGCGGATAGGAAAGCCCGATCGGATAGCCGCAGCGGCCCTCCTTCTTGATGCCGGCGCGTTCGAGCGACCCGAACAGGGCGCGGGCGACGTCGCCGGCCCGGTTGCCGGGCCGGGCCGCTTCCAGTCCCGCCTCCAACCCCTCGACCAGCGCCTTTTCGGCGTCCAGCATCTCCTGCGGCGGCTTGCCGAGGAAGACGGTACGGCAGAACGGCGCGTGATAGCGCCGATAACAGCCGGCGATCTCGAAAAAGGTCGCCTCGCCGGATGAAAAGGGCCGCCCGTCCCAGGTCAGGTGCGGGGCGGTGGCGTCGGCGCCGCTCGGCAGAAGCGGCACGATGGCGGCATAATCGCCCCAGGCTTCGCCGGTGCCGCGGATCGCGTCGGCGTAGATCTCGGCGACGAGTTCGTTCTTGGGAAGGCCGGGCTCGACGCGGGCGAGAATGCCGTCGACGATCTTTTCGGAGATCGAGGCGGCGCGGCGCATGAAGACGATCTCCTCCGGCGACTTGACCGCGCGCTGCCAGTTGACCAGCGCGGTGGCGTCGACAAAGGTCGCCTGCGGCAGGGTTTCGGTCAGCACGAGATGCGCCTTGGCGGAGTAATAATAATTCTCCATCTCGACGCCGATGCGCTTGCCGGCGTAACCGCGCGCGCGCAGCCGCTCGGCCAGGTCCTCCATCGGGTGATAGCGCGTCGACTGGATGTAGCGGTCGGCATAGCCGGCCACGTCGCTGTCTGGCATCCATACCGTGCGCAGGGCGCCGTTGGCGTCCTGGGTGCGGCCCCACCACAGCGGATCGGCGTCGTGGAACACGACCACGCCCTGATGCACGTAAAACGACCAGCCCTCATAGCCGGTCAGCCAGGCCATGTTGGACGGATCCTCGACGAAAAGCACGTCGATATCGGCCTTGGCCATCGCCGCGCGCACCTTGGTCAGGCGGCGCTGATATTCGGTCTGCGTGAACGGTAAGTCGGCGGCCGGCATGGTTCCTCCCTCGGCGACGGTTGCGCGGCGTCGCCCGATGTCGGACGATAATGTGTACATCTATTTGCGCGCAAGCAAAAAAACATACTCAAGACTATCGATAAGAGCAGAAATCCGTTGACATCCTGCGTTTGGGCGTGATGTTGTACACAACAAAAGCATAATGGGTGAACCTCACAATGGGAGTATCGTTATGAGACGTGCAATCCTGAAAGGCGCCGTCGCGCTCGGTATCGCTGCGCTGACGGTCGGTTCGTGGGCCGGATCGGCCTCGGCGGGCGACCTGCTCGACAAGATCAAGGCCGGCGAGACGATCCGTGTCGGCTTCTCGAACGAAGTTCCCTGGGCGTATCCGGGCGACAACAACGAGCCGCTCGGTTTCGTCAACGCGATCACCATCGACATTCTGAAGAAGATGGGCACGACCAAGATCGAGCCGGTGGTGACCGAATGGGGCTCTCTGATCCCGGGCCTTCAGGCCGGCCGTTTCGACATCATCACCGGCGGCATGTATATTTTGCCGGAACGCTGCCGCAACGCGCTGTTCACCGAGCCGCTGGGCACGTTCGCCGACGCGCTGCTCGTGCCGACGGGCAATCCCGAGGACCTGCATTCCTTCGACGACGTGCGCGACAAGGAGCTGATGTTCGTCACCGGCGCCGGCTACAACACCGTCAAGAACGCCAAGAATGTCGGCATCGCCGACGACAAGATCATGCAGGTCGCCGGCCCGGCCGAGATCCTGCAGGCGGTCAAGGCCGGACGCGCGGCGGCCGGCAGCGGCACCTACTTCACCATGAAGGAATTCGCCGACAAGGATGAGGCGGTCGAACTCGCCGACCCGTTCACCCCGCCGGTCATCGACGGCTATCCCGGTCTCGCCTTCCTGCCCAACCAGCAGGAAGAGGTCGACGCCTTCAATGCCGCGCTCAAGGAGTATGTCGGGTCCGAGGAGATGATGAAGTCGGTCGAGCCCTACGGCTATTCCAAGGCCAATCTGCCCGACGGAACCCCGACGGCGGAGCTCTGCAAGGGCTGAGACGGCGCCGCGTTTGGCGTGTCGTATCCGATGTGAACCCGGGGCGTCTTCCGGCCGGTGAGCCGGAGGACGCGGGATGGGAATCGGCTTCATGAACGAGTTCGCCCTCGGTTTCAGCGTCGCTGCCCTGGTCAAGGGCGCGGCGGTCACGCTCCTCGTCACCACCGGCGCCTCGATCGTGGCCATCGTGCTCGGACTGGTGGTCGGTCTGGTCCGCGTGTCGACGCTGGCGCCGCTGCGCTGGCTGGCCGTGGCCTATATCGAGTTCTTCCGCGGCACCTCGATGCTGGTGCAGCTCTACTGGTGGTTCTTCGTGCTGCCGATTTTCGGTCTGTCGCTGTCGCCGTGGACCGTGGCCATCGTCGGTGTCGGCATGAACGTTTCGGGATACGGGGCGGAGCTGGTGCGCGCGGCGATCCAAAGCGTCGATCGCGGCCAGTACGAGGCCTCGACAGCGCTCAACTTTCCGCGGCTGACCATGATGCGGCGCATCATCGTGCCGCAGGCGATCCGCGGCATGCTGCCGCCCTGGGGCAATCTCCTGATCGAATTGCTGAAGGGCACGTCGCTGATCTTTTTCATCACCATTACCGAACTGACCACCGCCTCGAAGCTCGCCGCCGATGCCACCGGCAATTATCTCTTGTTCTTCGCCGTCGCGCTGTTCGGGTATTACCTGATCGCCCGCGCCATCATCACGCCGCTGGTGCGCTGGCTGGAGCGCCGCTTCTCGCGCGGCTTCATCCGGGAGGTGGTGGCATGAGCATCTGGGACTGGGAGTATGTCTGGGAGGCGATGCCCTATCTCCTTCAGGGCGCGATCGTCACCGTGCAGGCGACGTTTCTGGGCTTCGCGATCGCGCTGGTGCTGGGCCTGGTCTTCGCGCTGATCCGGCAATCGCAAAACCGGATCGTTTCCGGCACGATGGCCGAGATCGTCGAGTTCATCCGCTCGACGCCGCTGCTTTTGCAGATCTTCTTCGTCTATTTCGTCGGTCCGCAATTCGGTATCGTCATTCCGGCCTGGACGGCCGGCATCGGCATGTTGGGCATCCATTACGCCGCCTATTGCTCGGAGTGCTACCGGGCCGGCATCGAGAATGTCGACGGCGGCCAGTGGGAGGCCTGCACCGCGCTCAACCTGTCGACGGCGCGGGCCTGGCGGGTGATCATCCTGCCGCAGGCGATCCCGCCGATCGTGCCCAGCCTCGGCAATTATTTCATCGGCATGTTCAAGGATACGCCGATCTTGGCGGCGATCGCGATCCTGGAAATGCTGCAGCGCGCCAAGAATTTCGGCGCCGAGAACTATCGCTATATCGAGGCGATCACCATGGCGGGCGCGCTTTATCTGCTGTTCAGCCTCGTCGCGTCGGTGATCGTCCAGATGATCAGCCTGTGGCTCAACCGCCGCTACCATCTGCAGTAGGAGCCTCGCCATGAGCGATCCGATGGTCCGTTTCGAAAACGTCACCAAGCGCTACGGGGCGCTGACCGTGCTCGACCAGCTCAATCTCGACATCGAGCGCAACGAGAAAGTGTCGATCATCGGGCCGTCGGGTTCCGGCAAGACGACGGTGCTTAGAATGCTGATGACGCTCGAGCGCATCAATGATGGCGTGATCTGGGTCGACGGCGAGCCGCTGACCCATATGGACAGGAACGGCACGCTGGTGAAGGCCAGCGAGCGTCATTTGCGGCGCGTGCGCGGCAAGATCGGCATGGTGTTCCAGCACTTCAACCTGTTTCCGCACATGACCGCGCTGCAGAACTGCATGGAGGCGCCGGTGTCAGTCCTCGGCCTGCCCAGGGACGAGGCCGAGAGCCGCGCGGCCGAACTGCTCGACATGGTCGGCCTCGCCGACAAGAAAGGGCATTTCCCGATCCAGATGTCGGGCGGCCAGAAGCAGCGCGTGGCGATCGCCCGGGCGCTGGCGATGCGGCCGAAGGTGATGCTGTTCGACGAGGTGACCTCCGCGCTCGATCCAGAGCTTGTCGGCGAGGTGCTCAACGTCATCCGGCAACTGGGCGCCGAGCACGACCTCACCATGCTGATGGTCACCCACCAGATGGGTTTTGCCCGTGAATTCTCCGACCGGGTCTGCTTCTTCTACGGCGGCAAGATCGCCGAGCAGGGACCGCCCGACAAGCTGTTCAACGACCCCGACAGCGACCGCACGCGCCAGTTCCTGAGCGCCGTGCTGGAGGCGGGGTAGCGGGCAGGGTTTTGTTCGACAGCCGCTTTGTCTTTTCTGTTGCGATCGATCCTGACATGACTTCCCTGACCCTTTGCGATATTTTCGAGGCCCGGCGCACCATTGACGGCATCGCGAGCGACACGCCGCTGGTGCCGTCGCCGTATCTGGGCGCGCGCGCCGGCGGCGAATTCCTGCTCAAGCTGGAAACGACGCAGCCCGTCGGCGCCTTCAAGCTGCGCGGCGCGGTCAACGCCGTCTTCAAGCTGAAGGACGCCACGCGCGGCGTGACCTGCTGTTCGACCGGCAATCACGGGCGCGGGGTGGCTTTCGCGGCGCGGGCGCGCGGTATCAGGGCGGTGATCTGCATGTCCTCGCTGGTGCCGCAGACCAAGATCGACGGCATCAAGGCGCTGGGCGCGGAGGTGCGCATCGTCGGCCGGAGCCAGGACGAGGCGCTGGCGGAAAGCCAGCGCCTGTGCGCGGAGGAGGGACTGACGGAGATTTCGCCGTTCGACGACCCGCACGTGATCGCCGGCCAGGGCACGATCGGGCTGGAGATCATGCAGCGCCGCCCCGATATCGCGACGCTTTTGGTGCCGCTGTCGGGCGGCGGGCTTGCCGGCGGGGTGGCGCTGGCGGCCAAGACGATCAAGCCGTCGGTGCGGGTGGTGGGCATATCGATGGACCGCGGAGCCGCCATGCACGCCTCGCTGGCGGCGGGCCGTCCGGTCGAGGTCGAGGAGGTGGCGAGCCTGGCCGATTCGCTCGGCGGCGGCATCGGGCTCGACAACAAGCTGTCGTTCCGGCTTTGCCGCGATTTTCTCGACGATGTGATCCTGGTGACGGAGGAGGACATCTACCGCGCCCTGCAGACGCATTATTTCGAGGACCGGCTGGTGTGCGAGGGCGCGAGCGCGGTCGGCGCCGCCGCCCTCCTCGCCGGAAGGCTGGGCGATCTCGCCGGCCCGGTCGCCACCATCATCACCGGCCGCAATGTCGACATGACGGTGTTCAGCGCCATCATTGGCGGCGCGGCTGTGACGCTTGGCGACTATCGCATCACGGGAGCGCCTTATGCCGCATGAGATCACCATTCTGACCGAAACCGAGTTACGCGCGGCGGTGCGCCTCGATCTCGCCGCCGTCGACACGGTCGAGCGCGCTTTCGCAGCGCTCGCCTCGGGCAAGGTGGTGATGCCGCCGGTCCTGTCGATGGCGATCCCCGACGCCAATGGCGAGGTCGACGTCAAGACCGCCTATATTCCGGGCTTCGACGGTTTCGCGATCAAGGTCAGCCCCGGCTTCTTCGACAATCCGGCGCTCGGCCTGCCGAGCCTGAACGGGCTGATGGTGCTGTTTTCGGCGAAGACCGGGCTGGTCGAGGCCGTGCTTCTGGACAATGGCTACCTGACCGACGTGCGCACCGCGGCCGCCGGCGCGGTCGCGGCCCGGCATCTGGCGCCGGCGACGGTGACGACCGCCGGCGTCTACGGCGCCGGCGTGCAGGCGCGTCTGCAAATCCAGGCCGCTCACCTGGTGCGTCCGTTCCGGCGTGTGCTCGTGTGGGCGCGCGACGGCGCCAAGGCCGCGGCCTGTGCGGCCGACATTTCGGCCGCACTCGGCATCGAGGCCAGCGCCATCGCCGATCCGGCCGAATTGGCCGCGCAATCGCAGCTCGTGGTGACCACGACGCCGGCCGAGGAGCCGATCTTCCTCGCCGACTGGCTGCATCCCGGTCTACACGTGACGGCGATGGGCTCCGACCAGGGCGGCAAGAACGAGATCGAGCCGCGCGTGCTGGTCGAGGCGGGGCTTTACGTCGCCGACCGGGTGAGCCAGTGCGAACGGCTCGGCGAGTTGCGCAGCGCGATCGAGGCCGGGCTTTGGCGCGGCGGCACGCCGGGCGAACTGGGCGACATCGTCACCGGTGCCAGGCCCGGCCGGGAAAGCGAGATGCAGGTGACGGTGTGCGACCTGACCGGCACCGGCGCGCAGGATACCGCGATCGCCACCGTGGCGCTGGCGGCGGCGCGCGCCGGCGGGGCGGGCACGGTGATTTCGACCTGAATGGCGCGCGCATGCTGAAACTCGACGATCGCGACATGAAGATCCTCGCCATACTGCGCGAGGAGGGGCGGATCTCGAAATCCGAGCTCGCCCGGCGCGTCAACCTGACCGCGGCGCCCTGCTGGGAGCGGCTGAAGCGGCTCGAAAACGCCGGCATCATCACCGGCTACCGGGCCGAGGTGGCGCTGAAGAAGATCGCGCCGCATGTCGTGATCTTCATGGCGGCCGAACTGGAAGGACACCGGGCCGAACATTTCCAGATTTTCGAGCGCGCGGTCGCCCGTCACGATGAGATCGTTGCCTGCTGGGCGGTCGGCGGCGGTTTCGACTATATTCTGCAGGTGATCGCGCGCGACATCGACGCCTATCAGCGCCTGGTCGACGAGTTGCTGGAAAGCCAGGTCGGGCTGGCGCGCTATTTCACCTATGTCGTGACCAAGCCGGTCAAGATTTCGGCGCGGCTGCCCTTTGCCGCGCTGGTGCCGCCGGCCCCGGAAGACGAATGAGCGCTCCCAGGGCGGGCAAAACGGAAAAACCGTCTGCGCGGGGCGGGGTCTTCAAGAAAAACTTCGCCGGCCGCCGGTCGACACTTCAGGCGCAACCGGAACGGAGGAGCCCTGCCATGAACGCGGTCGCCAAGCTGGAAAAGACATCCCTGTCCGCGCTGCGCGATCCGCGGCTTTTCCGCGAGTTCGCCTATGTCGACGGCGCGTGGGTCGCCGGGGCGTCGGGAACGGCGATCGACGTCACCGATCCCGCCGACGGCCGCAGGATCGGCGCGGTGCCGGCGCTGACGGCAGGCGATGTCGAGACGGCGATCGCGGCCGCGCATCGCGCCTTTTCCGCCTGGTCGGCGAAATTGCCGCAGGAGCGCGCCACCGTGTTGCGGCGCTGGTTCGAGCTGGTCTGCGCGGCGGGCGACGATCTCGCCCGGCTGATGGTGGAGGAGCAGGGCAAGCCGCTGTCGGAAGCGCGCGGCGAGATCGACTACGCCGCCTCCTTCATCGAGTTCTACGCCGAGGAGGCGAAACGGCTCAACGTGGAAAGCGTGACCTCGCATCTTCCCGGGGCCGAGATGTCGGTGATCCGCCAGCCGGCCGGTGTGGCGGCGCTGGTGACGCCGTGGAACTTTCCCGCCGCCATGCTGACGCGCAAGGCGGCCGCCGCGCTCGCCGCCGGCTGCACCGTGGTCGCCCATCCGTCGTCCGAGACGCCGTTTTCGGCGCTGGCGCTGGCCGAGCTGGCCGAACGGGCCGGGCTGCCGGCCGGCGTCTTCAACGTCCTGACCGGACGCGCGGCCGAGGTGGTCGGCGCGATGACGGCCTCGCCGCTGGTGCGTGTCGTCTCCTTCACCGGCTCGACCGAGATCGGCCGGCTGCTCTACGCCCAATCGGCGCCGACGGTGAAGCGCCTGGTGATGGAGCTCGGCGGCCATGCGCCCTTCATCGCCTTCGCCGATTGCGATTTCGAACGCGCGGTGGAGCGCGCCGTCGCGGCCAAGTTCGCCACCTCGGGACAGGACTGCCTGGCCGCCAACCGCTTTTATGTCGAACGGCCGATCTATGCGCGCTTCGTGGCGGCTTTTGCCGAACGCGTGGCCCGCCTGACCGTTGGGCCGGGCCTTGCCGATCCCGATATCGGGCCGCTGATCAATGCCCGCGCGGTCGCCAAGCAGCGCGAGCAGGTGGCCGACGCGCTGGCGCGCGGCGCGCGGCTGATGGCCGGGGGCGAACCGCATCCGGCGGGCGAGAATTTCTTTGCGCCGACCGTGCTTGCCGATGTCGACGACGACGCGCTGATCTTTCGCGAGGAAACGTTTGGCCCGGTGGCCGCCTTCGCCCCGTTCGATGCCGAGGACGAGGTTCTGGCCAGGGCCAACGCCACCGAGACCGGGCTGGTGGCCTATCTGCATACCGGCGATACCGGGCGCGCGGCGCGCCTGGCGCGGGCGCTCGAATTCGGCATGGTGGCGGTCAACCGCACCAAGATCACCGGCGCGCCGGTGCCGTTCGGCGGCGTCAAGCAGGCCGGCCTCGGGCGCGAGGGCTCGCGCCACGGCATGGAAGCCTATGCCGAGATCAAATATATCTGCCGCGAAACCGATTGAGGCGCCGATGCACCGCAACCCGTTTTCCGACGCGGAACTGGCCGGGCGCGTGGCGCGGCTGCGTGAGGCGCTTGCGGCGCTCGCCCTGGACGCGGCGCTGATCTCCACGCCGGAAAACATCTTCTATCTGACCGGTCTCGACCATTGGGGCTATTTCGCCCCGCATATCCTGATCGTGCCGGCCGATGGCGAGTTGGTGCTGGTCACGCGGGCGATGGAAAGGGTTTCGATCGAGACCTATGTGCGCAATGCCCGCTTCGAGGGGCATGCCGACACCGAGACGGCGGCCGATCTGGCGGTCCGGATCCTGCGCGGCCGGTTCGCCGCCCGGGCGCGGCTGGGGCTCGAGCACTGGTCGGGGGGGCTGAGCCTCGGCCTCGGCCAGGCGCTCAGTGCGGGGCTGGCGGATGTCGACTGGCACGATATGACCGGGCTGGTGGATGCCATGCGGCTGGTCAAGTCGCCGGCCGAGCAGGCGCTGATGCGCCAGGCCGCCGGAGTGACCGACGCGGCGGTGGCGGCGGCGATGGCGGCGATCGGCGCGGGGGCGGACGAACGCGAGGTGGCCGCGGAATGCCACGCGGCGATGATCCGCGCCGGCGGCGACACGCCGGGCTTCGGTCCCTTCATCCGGCCGGGCGCGCGGCTCGGCGAGGAGCACGCGACCTGGGGCGACGGGCGCTACCCGGCCGGCGAGCCGGTGTTTCTGGAACTGTCGGGCTGCGTGGCGCGCTATCATGCGCCGATCGGCCGGCTGGTCCATGTCGGCGGGATCGAAGCCGACGACGCGGCGATGGCGGAGACGGCAAAGGCGGGCTTCGACGCGGT
The DNA here is from genome assembly GCF_004000215.1 of Nitratireductor alexandrii. Classification (GTDB taxonomy): domain Bacteria; phylum Pseudomonadota; class Alphaproteobacteria; order Rhizobiales; family Rhizobiaceae; genus Mangrovimarina; species Mangrovimarina alexandrii. Next base: position 160,254 of record NZ_RBVY01000010.1, read on the forward strand.
TCTGGCCGCGCTCAGACCGGGACGGACGGCCGGTGCGGTCTATAGGGCCTGGCAGGACGTGGTCGATGCGGCCGGGCTTTCGCATTACCGCCGCCATCATTGCGGCTACGCGGTCGGCATCGGCGTGCCGCCATCGTGGACCGGCGGCAACCGCGTGACCGGGTTGCGCGCCGGCAGCGACATGGAAATCAAGACCGGGATGAGTTTTCACGTACTCTCCTGGCTGATGGGTACGGGCCGGGGCGACTATTTCGTGTCGAACCCCGTGCTGTTGACCGAAAACGGCGCCGAGATACTGACCGAGACGGATCTCGGCCCGACCGTGACATAGGAGGAAGCCATGCTCAGAAACGATCTGCTCGACCAGTGGGACCGGGAGAATTTCTTCCATCCCTCCACGCATCTCGCCCAGCACGCGCGCGGCGAAGCGCCGAACCGCATCGTGTCGGGCGGCAAGGGCGTGTTCATCGAGGATCGCGACGGCAACAGGTTGCTCGACGCCTTCGCCGGCCTTTATTGCGTCAATGTCGGCTATGGGCGGCCGGAAATCGCCGAGGCGATCGCCGAACAGGCCAAGGAACTCGCCTATTATCACGCCTATGTCGGCCACGGCACGGAGGCCTCGATCACGCTCGCCAAAATGGTGCTGGAGCGTGCGCCGCAGGGCATGTCGAAGGTCTATTTCGGCCTTGGCGGTTCCGATGCCAACGAGACCAACGTCAAGCTTACCTGGTACTACAACAATATTCTCGGCCGGCCGGAAAAGAAGAAGATCATCTCGCGCTGGCGCGGCTATCATGGTTCGGGCCTGGTGACCGGATCGTTGACCGGGCTGGAGCTCTTCCACAAGAAGTTCGATCTGCCGCTCGAGCGCATCCTGCACACCGAAGCCCCCTATTATTTCCGCCGGCCCGACCTGGCGATGAGCGAGGCCGATTTCGTCGCCCATTGCGTGGCCGAGCTCGAAGCGCTGATCGCGCGCGAGGGGGCGGACACCATCGCCGCCTTCATCGGCGAGCCGGTGCTCGGCACCGGCGGCATCGTGCCGCCGCCGCAAGGCTATTGGCAGGCGATCCAGACGGTGCTGGAAAAGCATGACATCTTGCTGATTGCCGACGAGGTGGTGACCGGTTTCGGTCGGCTGGGCACGATGATGGGCTCGGACCATTACGGCATGAAGCCCGACATCATCACCATCGCCAAGGGGCTGACCTCGGCCTATGCGCCGCTGTCGGGCTCGATCATCGGCGACCGGGTGTGGACGGTGCTGGAGCAGGGGACCGACGAGAACGGGCCGATCGGCCATGGCTGGACCTATTCCGCGCACCCGATCGGTGCTGCGGCCGGTGTCGCCAATCTGAAGCTGATCGACAGTCTCGGCCTGGTCGAAAACGCCGCCGAAACCGGCGCCTATCTCAACGCGGCGATGAGCGACGCGCTCGCCGGCCACGTTCATGTCGGCGAGGTGCGCGGCGAGGGCATGTTGGCCGCTGTCGAATTCGTGGACGACAAGGACAAGCGGACATTTCTCGATCCCTCCAGGAAGGTCGGCCCGGCCGTTGCGGCCGCGCTCCTGAAACGCGGCGTGATCGCCCGCGCGATGCCGCAGGGCGACATACTGGGTTTTGCGCCGCCGCTCTGCCTGACGCCGGCCGAGGCCGACGAGATCGTTGCCAAGACGGCCGAGGCCGTCGCCGAAGTGCTGGGCTGAACGGCCGGCTGCGCGCGATCCGGCAAGTGGAATGAAATGCCGCTTGCCGGCAAAACCGCGCAAAGCCGTTCCGCAAGCCGGGTTCCGGTGAGAGGACGGTTTCCTGCTAATCCGCCCCGGATGGCTTATTTTGCAGCCAGTGTCATCCGGAGCCTCGAGCCATGGATTTCGTCCCCCTGATCGATCAATTGGGCGAGCGCGGAACCGCGATCGCCGGCGGCGCGCTGATCGGCGCGCTTTTTGGCGTTTTCGCTCAGCGCAGCGCCTTTTGCACCCGTTCGGCCGTGCTCGACCTGACGCGGGGGCGCGATCCGAAGGCGCTCGCCGTCTGGGCGGCCGGTTTCGCCGCTGCCGTGCTCGGCGTGCAATATCTACTCGCAAGCGGCCGTCTCGACGTCCTGGAAACGCGCTTCTTTTCCACCGCGCAGAGCCTGTCGGGCGCGCTGATCGGCGGCGCCCTGTTCGGCGTCGGCATGGTGCTGGCGCGCGGCTGCGTATCGCGACTGATCGTGCTGTCGGCCTCGGGCAATCTGCGCGCCCTCTACACATCCGTGGTGATCGCGGTGGTGGGACTGGCCACCTATAGCGGCGTGCTGGTGCCGGCGCGCGACGCAATCGGCGGCCTGTGGAGCACGGCGCAGCTTGGCGGCAACGACGTTCTCGCCCATGCCGGTCTCGGCCAGCAGGCCGGTGTCGTCATCGGCGCGGCGCTGGCGATTGCGGCGCTGCTGCTGGCGGTGAAGGCGCGGCCGTCGCCCTGGCGGGTCGTCGGCGGGATCGGCGTCGGCCTGTCCGTGGTCGCCGGCTGGTGGTTCACCTACACGCTGTCGCTGCAGGTGTTCGACCCGATCCAGGCCGAGAGCCTGTCCTATATCCGCCCACTCGCCACGACGGGCGGGCTGGCGGCAGCCGGCAGCGACGGACCCGGTCTCGACCAGGGCGTGCTGGTCGGCACGCTCGCCGGCGCCTTCGCGGCGGCACTGCTGTTCCGCGAGTTCCGGATCGCCCGTTTTTCCGAACCCGGAACGCCTTCGGTCCTGCGCTACACGCTCGGCGCGGCGCTGATGGGGTTCGGCGGCATCCTGGCCGTCGGCTGCACCATCGGCGCCGGTTTCACCGGCGGCGCGGTGCTGGCGCTGTCGTCGCTGCTCGGCCTAGCCGCCATGATCGGCGGCGCGGCGGCGGCCGACAGGCTGATCGACGCCCGCCCGGCGGCGGCTGCCGTGGCGTCGCGTTCGCACGCGGTGCCGGCCGAATAAAGCCCGTAGGCGGCGCAGCGGCCCCGAGGCGGGATGGCGTTTCAAAGGGCCGCCATCCCGGTTGTCTGCGCCACGGAGCCGATCCTTTTCCGACAAGCGGCGTGCGCTCAGCCGAACATGTCGGAGACGATGCCGGAATACCAGCCGATCGATTCCTCGTAGGTGGCCTTGCGCAGCGCGGCGTCCTCGCCGGTCTGACTGATGAAACTCGCCACCGAGGTGATCTTGCCATCCTTGGGCTCGTACTGGGCGCCGACCTTGACGCCGTCGTCGGTCTCGATCAGCGACCAGCAGGTGTTGGAATATTTCGCCGGAAAGACCCTGGAATCCGTCAGGTCGCCGCGGACATTCATGGCCGCGATCTTGGCCTGGCTGTTGGCCGAGAAGCCGGATTTGGGCATGTCGCCGGCGATCGAGGCATCGCCGATCACGAACACCGCCTCGTCCATCGTCGAGCGCATCGAGGCCGCGTCGATCGGGCAGAAGCCGCTGTCGTCGGCAAAGCCGTCGGCGATGGCGCCGGCCTTCTGGGCCGGGATGACGTTTAAGAGCACGCCCTTGAAGGTGTCGAAATCGGTCTCGACCGTGCCGGCAGCGGCGTCGACGGTCTTGATGCCACCATGGATGTCGGGCCCGTACCACTCGACCATGCCGGGATAGTGTTTTTCCCAGCCGGCCTGGAACAGGCCCTGTTTGGAGAATTTCGCCTTCGGATCGAGGACGACGATCTTGGCGCCGGTGTAACCCTTGGCTTTGAGCACATGCGCCATCATCGAGACGCGCTCGTAAGGCCCGGGCGGGCAGCGATAGGGGTTGGGCGGGGCGACCATGACGATCGTCTCGCCGTCGGCGACGGCGTCGAGCCTGGCTTTCAAAAGCTCGGTCTGCGGGCCGGCCTGCCAGGCATGCGGGGCGATCTCGGCCGAGGCCTGGGAATAGCCGGGCACGGAATCCCAGATCATATCGATGCCGGGCGACAGGATCAGCCGGTCATAGGCAAGCGTGGCGCCGTCGGCCATGGTCACGGTCTTGGCGGCGCGGTCGACCGCGCTCGCGCGGCCCGTGACCTTGGTGATGCCGTAGGCCGAGACCAGCTGGTCGTAGCTGTGGGTGATCGACTGCAAGTCGCGGAAGCCGCCCAGATAGAGATTGGAGAAGAAACAGGTGGTGAAACTGTCGCCGTCCTCCACCAGGGTGACGTCGATCGCCCCGTTGGAATCCTTGGCGACATATTTCGCCGCCGTCGCGCCGCCCGCGCCGCCGCCGATCACGACCACGCGCGGCTTGCCCTGGGCGCGCAGATATGTGGGCGCGGCGAGGCTGGCCGCGCCGGCGCCGACCAGTGTTGTAAATTGCCTTCTCGTCAATCCGGTCATGGCATCCTCCCGAGTACCGGTTTTCAGTGAAAGACGTTCTTGCGCGTCATGCTCCAAATCCAAGTGCCGTTCTGCTTGTCACGAAATCGCAGGCCGGCTTCACCTTCTCGTTTCGATGCGTTTCCGGACGGCGAACCGGCATCCCCTTCGCCCGGAAACGCTCTAAGGCGACAGCTCGGCGAAATAGGCGGCTAGGGCGGCGATTTCGTCGGCTTCCAGCCGCGCCGTCATCAATCGCATGACCTCGTTGGCGCGCAGGCCGAGCTTGTATTCCACCAGCGCGCGCACCGTGTGATCGACCGGCAGGCCGGCGATCGGCGGTATGGTGCCGCCGGCGCCGGACGACTGGTGGCAGGTCACGCATTCGCCGCCGAGATATTCGCCGAAAGCGGGGTCGCCGTCGAGGGACAGAATTTCGGTCTCCAGATGCTCGGCCCGCAGCAGGTCTTCGGCCGATGGCGGCGGCGGGCCGGCCTCGCTGGCCAGGACGGGGGAGCCCATGGATAGGGCAACGGCACCGAGCATCAGGCCCAAGAGCGGGCCCAGTATCGGGCTCGGTGTCGGGCGCCGCGACACGATACCGGCATTCTTCGGCACGTCGTTCCTCCCGCGCTGCGTCATTGGCGCTGGCATTGCCGGTCAGTCGATGCCGCCGCCGGAGCCGTCCTCGTCGCTGTCGCCGTCCGGCGTCACGTCGAGCACGGCGGCGTGCTGGGCGATCTCGGCCTTGCCCGGCTTGCACTCGCGCATGCAGGGCTCGGCCCCGGCCGCATAATGCGGTTCCTCATACCGGTCGTCGGCGACGAAGCCGTCCTCGTTCGGCAGCCGGATCGTGGCCAGATTATCCTGGTTCAACTCGAATGCCTCGTCGGTGACGATGTCGTTCAAATATAGCACATAGGCGGTCAAGGCGTAGACGTCGTCGTCCGACAGCGAGCGGGCGTTGCCGAAGGGCATGGCGCGGCGCACATAGTCGTAGACCGTCGACAGATAGGGCCAGTAGGAGCCGATCGTCTTGACCGGACGCTCGCGGGTCAGCGTATCGTAGCCGCCCGCCAGCACCGGCCAGCGCCCGATCGCCTCGCCGAAATCGCCGTGGCAGACCGCGCATTGCTCGGTATAGACCGTCTCGCCCTCCAGAACCGTGCCGCTGCCGACCGGCAGGCCGGCGCCGTCGGGACGGATGTCGATGTCCCAGGCCGCGACCTCCGCCTCGGTGGCGGGGCGGCCGAGATGGAAGACGCCATGGGCGGGCGGCTCGGCCGCAGCTTCCGCCTCCACCACGGCCCCTTCGGGCTCGCCGGCTTTGGGTTCGGCTGCCGCGCCATCCTCGGTCGCCGTGTCGGGCGCGTCGGCCGGCGCCGGTTCGGCGGAGGCCGCGTCGTCGTCGCCCGATTGCGAGAACGTCGCCAGATAGGCGAGGACATCGTCGATTTCGGCGTCCTTCTTCAGACCGGCGAAGGCCATCCGGTTGCCCTTGATGAAGGCGCGCGGGGCGGTGAGATAGGCCGTCAGCGTCTCCTCGTTCCAGACCAGCCCGTCCTCGCCGGCCTTCATCATGGCGGGCGAATAGCGGAAGCCCTCGGCCGTGCCGGCGATACGGCCGAACACGTCGTTCAGTTGCGGGCCGACCCGGTTCTTGGCGCCATCGCCGACGGCGTGACAGGCCTTGCATTTGGCGAAGACCCTTTCGCCGGCGTCAACGTCGCCTTCGGCCAGGGCCGCTGCCGGCAGCAGCGACAGGGCAAGCGCGGCGGCGAGCCTAGGAAATCTCGACATTCTCGACCACTCCGTCTTTCGCCACATGCCAGGTCTGGATGCCGTTATTGTGGTAGATGGAATTCTCCCCGCGCGCGGCGCGCAGATCGTTCTTGGTCGGCTGCACGAAGCCGTTTTCGTCGATGGCGCGCGACTGCAGGAAGAGCTCGGAACCGTCCCAGTCGAAGGCATGGTAGAAGCGGTGCAGCGCCTTGGGCAGGCTCGGCCCGTCGAGACGCGCCGTCGTCCAGTTGCGGCCGCCGTCGATCGAGACGTCGACCCGGCTGATGCGCCCGCCGCCCGACCAGGCAAGCCCGGCCAGAACCAGCCGGCCGCGGCCGTGGGTGACCGGCGCCTGCGGGCTCGGATTGGTGATGACGGATTTGACGTCCATCTGCCAGGTGAAGCGCCTGGCTTTGCCATTGGCGAGCAGGTCGGTATATTTCGAGGTCTCCTCGCGCAGATGCCACGGCTTGTCGCCGATCTCGATGCGGCGCAGCCATTTCACCCACAGATTGCCTTCCCAGCCGGGCACCACCAGCCGCAGCGGATACCCCTGGCCGGGCCGCAACGCCTCGCCGTTCATCTTGAAGGCGACCAGGCAGTCGTCGAGCGCCTTTTCGAGCGGCAGCGAGCGCGACATCGCCGAGGCGTCCGCGCCCTCGGGCATGACCCAGGCCGCACCCGCGCGGATGCCGGCCTCCTCCAGCAGGTGGCGCAGCTTGACGCCGGTATACATCACGCAATGCACCATACCGTGCGTGTACTGGCAGCCATTGAGCTGCGCGCCGCGCCATTCCATGCCGGAATTGGCGGCGCATTCGAGGAAATAGACGTGGTTTTCGCGCGGAAAACGCATCAAATCGGCCATGGTGAAGACCAGCGGCGTGTCGACCATGCCGTTGATCATCAGCCGGTGCTGCGCGGGGTCGATCTCGGCGATGCCGGCGTGGTGGCGCTCGAAGCACAGCCCGTTGGGCGTGATGATGCCGTCGAGCTCGTGCAGCGGCGTGAAGTTGACCGAGGAAATCGGATCGGCCGTCAGCCACGGCACGTTGCGGCGCACCACATGGGCCTCGTAGGGCGAGGGCACGCCGTAGGGCTCGGCGTCGACGCCCGGCCCGGCATAGCGGTTCCAGTCCTGGATTTCGGTGATGGCGGGATCGTCGGCCGCGCGCGCGGCGGTCGTCGCGGTGGCGAGTGCCGCGCCGGCGGCCAGGCCGCCCTTCAGAAAGCCGCGTCTCGATGGCTGATCAGGCATGGTTCGGTTCCGTCCGGCCGGGTATCCATTTACACATATGAATTTTAATATATATCAAACCGCAGCTCGCCTGTCCATTGCCGCCCTGTCCCGGTGGTCAGTTTTTCAGCCTGACGAGCCGGTTTTCCTTTAGCTCCACGACCGGGTTTCGGGCGAGATAGTCCTCGACCACCTCCCAGATCGGCGGGCCTTCGGTGGCCTCGTTCACGGAGGCCCAGCCGGCCACGACATAGTCGCGTCCCGGCTCGACGGCCGCGCCGGTCTTGACCAGCGTCATGTCGGTGATGCGGTTGCCCATCGCCGCGCCGGGATCGATCGTGTAGGCCATGCCGCCGACGCGCACCATGTCGCCGCCCTGCTGATAATAGGGGTCGGCATTGAACAGATTGTCGGCCACGTCCTCCAGGATGGCGTGGATGGTCTCGCCGCTCATCGTCGAGCGATAGGCGGCGGGATAGGTCATGGCGCAGGCATTGTGCAGGTCTTCGACGGTGATCTTTTCGCCCGGCAGCACCGAGGTGCCCCAGCGAAAGCCCGGCGAAAGCGCGATGTCGGCCTCGCGCACGTCGAGCAGCGCCTGGCAGATCAGATCGTCGAACGTGCCGTTGAAATTGCCGCGCCGGTAAAGCAGCGTTTCGGTGGTCGCCAGTTCGCGCCTCAATTCGTCCTCGAACGGCGCCCGCAGCCGCGTGATGAGGCCGTCCATCTCCGCGTCGGGCGCGATCACGTCGGAAAAGACCGGGATCAGCCGGTGGCGGAAGCCCTTGAGCGCGCCGTCGCGCACGTCGAGGTCGAGCCGGGTGACGAACTTGCCGTGCGAGCCGCTGGCGATCAGCAGCGTCGAGCCGACCTTGACCGGCTCGGGCAGGGCGTCGTGGGTGTGGCCGGTCAGGATGATGTCGATGCCCGAGACGCGCGCGGCGAGCGCGCGGTCGACGTCGAAGCCGTTATGCGACAAAAGCACCACGAGATCGGCGCCGGCGGCGCGCGCGGCCTCCACATTGGCGGCGATATCCTCCTCGCGGATGCCGAACGACCAGTTCGGAAACATCCAGCGCGGATTGGCGATCGGCGTATAGGGAAAAGCCTGGCCGAGCACGGCGATGTTGACGCCGCCGCGCTCGAACATCTTGTAGGCCTCGAAGGCGGGTTCGTTCCATTCCGCGTCGTAGATGTTGCCGCCGAGGAAGGGGAAGGGCAGGGAACCGATGATCTCGGTGACCCGCTCGGCGCCATAGGTGAATTCCCAATGGCCGGTCATGGCGTCGGGCGCCAGCGCGTTCATGGCCTCGACCATGTCCTGGCCGTTGGTCTTCAGCGCGGTGTAGCTGCCCTGCCAGGTGTCGCCGCCGTCCAGAAGCAGCATCTGGTCGCCGCGCTCGGCGCGGATGCGCTTGACGATGGTGGCAATGCGGTCGAGCCCGCCCATGCGGCCATAGGTGCGGGCGAGCGCGGAAAAATCCTCCGCGGTCAGCGCATAGGCATGCGGACTGCCCGGGGCGATGTCGTAGAGCTTGAGGAAGTCGGCGCCGGTGACGTGCGGCGGCAGGCCGGCAACCGCCCCGACGCCGATATTTTGCGACGGCTCGCGGAAATAGACCGGCCGAAGCTGGGCATGGATGTCGGTCAGGTGCACGAGGGTGACGTTGCCGTGCGCCTCGAAGTCGAGCAGCGCGTCTTCGGTGAGCGTCTGCTGCGCGGCGGCCCGCGACCAGCGCCCGACGAGGCCCGGACCGGCGACGGCCGACAGCGCCGCCGTTGCCATGAGGAATTCGCGTCTTGAGATCATGTCCTTGCCCCGACGGCTCCCACGTCCGCCCGGCGCAACACGGGGCGGAATGCGTTCTGCTTTGGCTTTGACGCGCGACGGCCCGCGCCGCGCACGGTCTTGTCGGCGTTATTGGCGCACGGCCGGCGTTTCGACCGACAGGCCCGTTCCGCGCCAGGTGACGTAGACTTCCAGCGCCATCAGCTCGTCGGAAAAGGCTTTCGGAAATTCCGCCCGCGTGTCGCGGATGCAGCCGCGGAAACGGTTGTGCAGCGACACCATGTCGGCCTGTTTCAGCCGGTAGGTGGGAAAGCCGTTCGCCTGGCCCTGGCTCAGATGGTCGGCGCGGATATACTGGCCGGAATTGGCCTCGTGACAGGAGGCGCAGGCGAAGTTCAACTGGCCGGTGCGGGTGTAGTAAATGTCCTTGCCGCGATCCCACCAGCTCTGCAGGTCGCCCTGGCTCAGATCGACGGCGACCGGCGTGCCGAGCGACTGGTGCTTGATATAGGTCGTCAGCGCCTTCTGGTCGGGCGTGTCGAACTTGTAGGCCTCGGCGCCCATGTTCTCCACCCGGCACTTGTCGATCTGCAGTTCGATGTTGATCGGCCGCTTGGCGTCGGCGTCCCATTTGGGATAGTTGGCGGCGATGCCCTTCATCGTGTCGGCGGCGTCGTCGTGGCACGACGCGCACGACTTGCCCATCGTGCCGTCGACCGCGTTCCAGATGTCGGCGCCGCGGTCGACGTAAAGCATGCCCGGGTTCTGGAAGGAATCGGCCTCCAATTCGCGCGTTTCGGCTTCGCGGAACAGCCAGCCGGACAGGAGTTCGTCGAAGGGATGGCCCTCCGGCGCGGCGGTGCGCACCGTCATGGCCTGTCCGTCGATAACCAGTTCGTCGTCGACCGGCTCGGCCGCGGCCGGCAAGGCCGTGGCGACAGCCAGGAGCGCGCCAAGCCCGACAATTGCGTATCTATTCCTCACGGCCTTCCTCCCATTTCTTGCCTCGCGGTTGCGGGCCGGGACCGTTCGCGCGGATCCCCTTTTGCCCGGCCGTCTTATTTGACCTCGATGCCGGCCTCGTGCTCGTAGACCGAGCCGTCGTCGTCGATCCAGGTGAACTTGAAGGTTCCGCTCTCGGGAACCTTGGCGTTGAACTCGAAATAGGGGTTGGCCGAAATCGCCGGGTCAATATCGCAGGAAAACACCGGCGTGCCGTTGAACTCGCAAGTGAACTTGTTGATGATCTGGCGCGGGATCGGATCGCCGTTCTTGTCCTTGCGCTGGCCCGATTCCATCTGGTGGCTGATCAGTGTCTTGATGGTGATGATCTCCCCCGCCGAGGCGGTCTTGGGGAGCTTCACGCGCGGTTTGGGTGTGGCCATTGTGTCGTTTCCTCTCTGATCAACCGCCGCAGCCGCCGATCGTGACCTTGACTTCCTTCTGGTCGATGAAGGTCGAGCCGTCCTTCATCTTCGCCACGGCGATCACGTTTTGCGTCTTGGCCAGACGCATGCGCGTCGTCGCGGCCGCGATGCCGCTGGCTTCGGAGAAATTGAACACCGCGACGTCGGGATTGGGGTTGCCTTCGGCCAGGATCATGACCTGCTCGACGACGTCGTCGCCCTCCATGGCGCTTTCGACCTCGATGGAGATCGGCACGGTGTTGCCGTTTTCGGCGATTTCGGGTGCCGTCAGCGTCAGCCGGCCGGTTTCGGGCGTCTTGCCGCCGGTGAATTCGGCGATGCGCTTTTGAGTTTCCTCGGGGCTTGCCGATGCGGGGCGGCCGGGCAGGCCGGCGGCGGCAAAAGCGACCGCTCCCGCCGCAAGACCCAGCGCCTGGCGTCTGTTGATGGTCATGACTGTTTCTCCTCGCGCTTGCGCTATTCCTTCAACGTGGCGACATAGGCCACGACATCCTCGATCTGTTGCGCCGTCAGGATGGTCTTGCCGACGAGATCCTCGCGAACGTCTTTGCCGACGGCGAGCGAATAGAAGCCCGGCATGACGGTCTGTTCGCCGAAGACCTGCTTGGCGTCGGTGATGATGGCGCGCAGCTGGGCCGGTTCCCACCGGTCGCCGGCGCCGTCCATGGCCGGACCGACCGTGCCGTGGAACAGCTCTTTCTGCATGTCGGCATTGGTATGGCAGGCCAGGCAGTTGCCGAGCTTGCGATCCTTGAACACGTCCCGCCCGGCGGCCGGGTCGCCCGGCTTGCCGGTCAAGGAGGCGGCAACGGCGAGATCCTCGAACTTGACGTCCTGGGGCGCGGTTTCATCCGCCGGAGCGCTGGTGGCCGTGACCGCCAAGACCGCCGTCACGATTGCTGTCACACGAATCATCAGCCCGATTTCCTCCCGTGTTTCCGCTCTTATTGGGCGGATATCCTCTCCTGCCACACGCTATCCATGTCCGTGCAAATCTTCAACGGAAAAATATGATTATTTGCATATGTCGCCGCTCCCCCGGCCTCACTCCGCCTCCAGGCGGCCGGCGGCGCGAAGCTCGTCGAGCTTGCGGGCGTGATATTTCTGAAAATGCTCGTCACCGTCATAACCCTTTTCGAACACCCATTCGAACATGTGCAGAAAGGTCCACTTGCCGAAGGCGCCGGGCATGGTGGCGACGGCCGCCTCGCTGACGCTGGTGCCATCCGGCGCCTCCTGCGGCAGGAAGACGATCGTCGGGGTGAAGACGTAGCCCCATTTGCGCGCGGCGGTCTTTTCGGTCAGCACCTCGCCGTCGAGGTCGGTGACCTCCTCGTCGCCGAACATGTTGTATTGCACGACGTTGAAATGCGCCTTGATGTAGTCGCGCACCTGCGGGTCGCTTAGAAGCTCCTCGTGCATCTTGGCGCAATAGATGCAGCCGCGCTGCTCGAAGACGATGGCGAGACGCTTGCCGTCCTGCCGCGCCGTCTCGATATCCTCCGCGACGTCGCGGAAGGTGAGCGAGAACCAGGGCTGCTTGTGCAGGCCATCATCGCCGATCTCGGCGGCGGCGGGCGAGAAAGTCCCGGTAAGCACGAAGAGGGCAGTCAACAGCAGCGAGCGGATCATAACAAGTCTCCTAGCCGATGGTCTGGAAGATGGGGAAGGTTTCGAGCAGCCAGTAGGAGATGGTCGCCATCTGGCCGGTTATGAACAGGATGCCGGTGACGACCAGCAGTCCGCCCATCGCCATCTCGATCTTTCGCATGTGCTGGCGAAAACGCGCCGCCCAGCCGAGAAAGCGGCCGGCGAAGGCCGCGGCCAGCAGGAAGGGAATGCCGATGCCCAGCGAATAGACGGCGAGCAGAAGCGCGCCGCGAGCGGCGGTGCCCTCCGAGCCGGCGACGAACAGGATGGCGGCGAGCACGGGGCCGACGCACGGCGTCCAGCCGAAGGCGAAGGCCAGGCCCATAATGTAGGCGCCGACGATGCCGGCCGGCTTCTTGTCCACCTGCACGCGCGCCTCGCGATAGAGCAGGGCGATGCGGAAGACGCCGAGAAAATGCAATCCCATGACGATGATGATGACGCCGGCGATCACCGACAATATGTCGAAATATTGCGCGATCGTGTTGCCGATCACGCTGGCGGTGGCGCCGAGCGCGACGAACACCGTGGTGAAGCCGAGCACGAAGGCGAGGGCGGCCGCGACGATGCGTCGGCGCGCCCCGGCGGCGACGGCGTCGGTGCGCAATTCCTCGAAACTCAACCCGGCGAGCCAGGCCAGATAGGGCGGAACGATCGGCAGCACGCAGGGCGAGACGAAGGACAGCAGTCCCGCCAGCAGGGCGCCTCCGAGGCTTATATCCAGCATCGCGTTCCTTCCTTGCGGTGAACCGGGCCGCCGGGCCGGCGACAATTCCCTTGGAAGATATGCGAAAATTTATATATATTGCAATCGACGAAAGGACATTGCATGCGCCGAGCGGCGTTCCCTCTGATTTTGTTGATCCTTGCGGGGCTGGCATCGCCCGCCGCGGCGGCCGAGCTGATCATGCTCGAACAGCCCGGGTGCCCGTGGTGCGCGCGCTTCAACGAGGAAATCGCGCCGGCCTATGCCAAGACGCAGGAAGGTCGCAGGGCGCCGCTGCGCCGGGTCGACATCACCCAGGCCTGGCCGGCCGATCTCGACTTCGTCGAACGCGAACGCTTCACGCCGACATTCGTCCTGGTCGAGGGCGGGCGCGAGTTCGGCCGCATACGCGGCTATCCGGGCGATGAATTTTTCTGGTATCTTGTTGGCGATTTGATCGCAAAGCTTGACGAGACCCAACACGAATGACCCTTCCGAAACTCGATCGCAACCAGCCACCGGAGGATTTCGAGGCGCTGCTCGACCAGGCGCGCAAGGCCAGCGAATTGCTGAAAGCGCTGTCGCACGAAAGCCGGCTGCTGATCCTGTGCCTCCTGGCGGAGGGCGAGAAATCGGTCTCGGAACTGGAAAACATCATGGACATGCCGCAGGCGGCGGTGTCGCAGCAGCTTGCGCGCCTGCGCTTCGATCGCCTGGTCAACACACGTCGCGAAGGACGGGTCATTTATTATTCGATCGCCAGCGCGGAGGTCGCCTCGGTGATCGAGACCCTTTACGGGCTGTTTTGCGCCCCGGTCCGGCAGGGAGAGCCGAAGATCCGGAAACCCTGACGCAAGGCAGCCTGCGGCTTAGGGACCGGCCGGCGAAGAGCGCGGTCCCAGGGAGGAACCGCAGGTGCAGAATATCGTCGGATCGCCGTTTTTCCTGCCTTTGGCGGGGCTTGTCGCCGGCACGGTCCTCGGCTTCGTCGCGCGGCGCGTGCATTTTTGCGCCATGTCGGCGCTCGAACGCCACTGGTATGCGGGCGACAGCCACGGCGTGCGCGGTTGGGCGCTGGCCGCCGCCGTTGCCCTAGTGCTGACCCAGACCCTCGTCGCGCTCGGTCTCGCCGATCCCGGGCGCAGTTTTTATCTGATGCCGCTTTTCGGCCTGACCGGCGCCGTCATCGGCGGGCTCGCCTTCGGGTTCGGCATGGCGCTGGTGGGCACTTGCGGCTTCGGCGCGCTGGTGCGGCTCGGCGGCGGCAGCCTGCGTTCGCTGGTCGTGCTGATGGTGCTCGGCCTGTCGGCGATGGCCGCGCAGCGCGGCCTGTCGGCGCTGGCCCGGGTCAAGCTGGTCGACGAGCTGGCGCTCGATTTTTCCGCATTCGGCGGCCAGTCGATGGGGGCGATCGCCAGTGCCGTGACCGGGCTCGACCTTCATGCGGCGGTGGCGGCGCTGATCGCCGGCGGCCTGATCTGGTGGGTGTTGCGCGACCGGGGCTTTCGTCGCGCCCGTCTGGCGATTGGCGCCAGCATGACGGTCGGCGCCGTGATCGCGTTCGGCTGGGTGGCGACGACGCTTGCCGCGCGCCATTCCTTCTTTCCCGTGCAGGTGGAGGCCGGCTCCTTCGTCGTGCCGGTCGCCGACACGATCCTGCAGGCGATCCTGTTCACCGGCATCGGGCCGGACTACGGCGTCGGCCTGGTGATCGGGGTGGTGGTCGGGGCCGGCCTGCGCGCGTGGCGCAGCCACGACGTGCGCTGGGAAGCCTGCGACGACGCGCGCGAGCTGGGGCGGCATTTCGCGGGCGGTTTCCTGATGGGAACCGGCGGCGTGTTCGCGCTCGGCTGCACGGTCGGCCAGGGCATCACCGCCCTGTCGGCGATGGCGCTCTCGGCGCCGGTGGTGATCGTGGCGATCATGGCCGGGGCGCGGCTCGGCCTGGCCTATCTGATCGAGGGGTCGGTGCTGGCGGCGTTCCGGCGCATGGACGACGCGCCGGCGCGATAGGTTCAGCCAAGCGGCGCGAAGCGATAGGCCTCGCCCTTGCGCTCGACCGTGCCCATGCCGGGATACGGCAGGTGGAAGGCGATCAACCGCGCCCGTTCGCCCGCCATCCGATCGAGCAGGCGCAGGCGGGTCTGCGCGGCCTGTTCGCGGTCCTGATCGCTGCCCGAGTGCAGGGCGGGTCGCCGGAAGGAGACCGCGTTGGTCAGCGCGTCGCCGGCAATCAGCACCGGCTGGTCGCCGCCATGGATCATGAAGGCGACGTGGCCGGGCGTGTGGCCGGCGGTGTCGACCGCCTCGACGCCCGGGAACACTTCCTCGCCCGGTGCGAACAGGGCGATGCGGTCTTCCAGCGCGGCCATCCGGTTCTGCGCGCCGACAACGAAGCTCTTGCGGTCCTCCGGCATCGTTGCCAGCGTGTCGTCGGCACGCCAGAAATCCCATTCCGCGCGCGCCATCCGGGGCGTGGCCTCGGGGAAGGCGAGATCGTCGAAATCGTCGAGAACGCCCCACAGATGATCGGGATGGGCATGGGTGAAGAGGAGGTCTGTGACCTCGGCGGGATCCACGCCGGCCTCCTCCAGCCCGGCGAGAAGCTTGCCCGTGGTGGGCAGGAAATTGGGGCCGGCGCCGGCGTCGAAAAGCGCCAGCCGATCGCCGGCGCGCAGCAAGGTGACGTTGCAATCGGGCTCGTAGGCGGTGGTCGACATGCCGCTTTCGGCGAGCAGCGCGTTGCGTTCCTCGGCCGGGATGTCGGGAAAGACGAAGGCCAGCGGCAGCGACATGCGCCCGTCGCTGACGACGGAGATCTCGCCGGCCCCGGTCGACAGGGCGGCGGCGGCAAGCGCTGGCCGGGCAAGGGCGAGGGCAGAGGCGGTTGCGATACCGGCCAGAACGTCGCGGCGTGTTGGCATGAGCGGGCCTCCCGATAACATATTCAATTTTTCGAATGATTTCACGGACCGTCAGGCGCGTCAATCGCCGCACCCGCGGCGGAATCAAATATGCAAAAATTTCTATGTGAATGGACAGGCGCGACGAAGCGGGCGACAATGCGCGCAAAAGGAGCCAAGCCAATGAAACGTGTTTTGCGGATCGCCGCGTTTGTTCTTGCCACGTTCGCTCCGGCCGCGTTGGCCGAGGCGGCCGACGACATCACCGTCTACGAAACCGACACGCCGTTCGCCGACGTTGCCTTCGACCTTGGCGGCGCGATCGTCAATCGCGGTTTTGTCGTCGACTATCACGGTTTTATCGGCGAGATGCTGCAGCGTACCGCCGAAGATGTCGGCGCGCAGAAGGCGCTTTACAAAAATGCCGAGTTTTTTCAGTTCTGCTCGGCCGTCATCTCGCGCCGCGCGATGGAGGAGGACGTCGCCAATATCGCCTATTGCCCCTATGTCGTGTTCGCCTACGAAACCGAGGCGGCGCCGGGCACGGTGCGCGTGGGTTTCCGGCGTCTGCCGGAGGGCGGCGGCCGCGACCAGGTCAACGCCCTGCTCGACGAGATCGCGCGCGAGGTGGCCGGCGAGTAGCCGGGCCGGCCCGTTGGCGACGGCTTCGCGCGGAAAAATCTCCGATGCGGGTGGAACCGGGCGCGCCAAGCGGTCATTGTGGATGGCGAGGGCGGGGGTGGCGGCAGCCTGCAGCCGCCGCCATGCCGGCCACCGGGGAGACGCGCCATGTGCACAGGAGCCGACCACACCATCCACCGCGCCCGGCATCATTTCGGCTGGGACAAGGCGATCGCGCCGGTCATGCATGTGGAGCCCGGCGCGCGCCTGAGCTTCGAGTGCCTCGACGCCGCGTGCGGCCATTTCACGCCGCAAAGCACGGTCGCCGACGTGGCGACGCTGGCCTCCGACACGATCAACCCGGTCACCGGGCCGGTGTTCGTGGACGGGGCCGAGCCGGGTGACGCGCTCAAGGTGACGATCGAGGCATTCGAGCCGTCCGGCTTCGGCTGGACGGCCAATATTCCCGGTTTCGGCCTGCTTGCCGACCAGTTTCCCGATCCGGCGCTGCATCTGTGGCGCTACGACGTTGCGGGGCGCGTGCCGGCCTTGTTCGGCGCCAATGCGCGCGTGCCGCTGAAGCCGTTCGCCGGCACGATCGGGGTCGCGCCGGCCGCGCCCGGGCGACATTCGGTGGTGCCGCCGCGCCGGGTGGGCGGCAATCTCGACATTCGCGACCTGGCCGCCGGCACGACGCTCTATCTGCCGGTCGAGGTCGCGGGCGCGCTGTTTTCGATCGGCGACACCCATGCCGCCCAGGGCGATGGCGAGGTGTGCGGCACCGCGATCGAAAGCGCGATGACGGTCGCCCTGAAGCTGGACCTGGTCAAGCAGGCCGGGCTGTCGATGCCGCGCTTCACCACGCCGGGCCCGGTGACGCGCCATCTCGACGGCGCCGGCTACGAAGTGACGACGGGGGTGGGGCCGGATCTTCAAGAGGGCGCGCGCACGGCGCTCGCCGGCATGATCGAGCTGATCGCGCGCGAGCACGGGCTCGCTCCCGTCGACGCCTATATGCTGTGCTCCGTCTGCGGCGATTTGCGGATCAGCGAGATCGTCGACGCGCCGAACTGGGTGGTGTCGTTCTACTTTCCGCGCGCCGTTTTCGCGTAATGGATGTGAGGCGTAAGTCTTTGCAATCAAAGCGATTGGGTCGGTTTGGCTAGCAAGAGTTTCACTTTGACAGCGCGTGGCGGCTTGATGTAGCTTTACCCTGCCGCGTGAGTAGAAGCGCACTAATCCCTGCCGCCTGAAGGGCGGGGGAGATAATTGCTCACTTGTTGGAACGCCAACGAGATGGGTTGCGCTGTACGAATTTGGTTCTTCCCGACTCGTTGTAGACAATTGGGGCTTTCGGCCCCCGGCGGACCGTGTCCGGTGACCGTTGGAGCTGTCCTTCGGGCATGGTTTTGGTGTTGGCGCGAATTCGACCGGTCGCTACCGGCCGGTCTCTGGGAGGAGACGATGCGCAAACTGGCTTTACTACTCAGTGCGATGGTCATGGCGATTGCGGCGCTTCCCGCCGCCGCGCAGGAACTGACCAAAGTCCGGTTTATTCACGAATGGCGTTTCGAGGGCCATGTCGCGCCTTTTCTGGTCGCGCTCGACAAGGGCTATTACAAGGATGAGGGGCTCGACGTCTCGATCGATCCGGGGACCGGCAGCGTCGACGGCATCAACCGGATCGCGTCGGGCTCCTACGATATCGGCCAGATGGACCTCAACGCGCTGATCAAATATCGCGACACGGCCGACGCCGTGCCGATCAAGGCGGTGCTGGTGACCTATAACGTGCCGCCGTTTTCGATCCTGACGATCAAGAAGAACGGCATCGCCGCGCCGAAGGATCTGGAAGGCAAGATCCTTGGCGCGCCGGCGGCGGATGCGGCCTATTCGCATTGGCCGATCTTCGCCAAGCTCAACGGGATCGACACGTCGACGATCAAGATCGAGAATGTCGGCTTTCCGGTGCGCGAGACCCTTCTGGCGCAGGGCCAGGTCGACGCGGTGACCGCCTTCATCTCCAACAAGCTCGCGGTCAAGGCCGCCGGCGTGCCCGACGACCAGATCGTGGGCATGATGATGAGCGATTACGGGCTCGACCTGTTCGGCAGCGCGGTGATGGCGAGCCCGTCCTTCATCGCCGAGCATCCCGAGGCGGTGGCCGGTTTCGTGCGCGCCACCATTCGCGGCTTCCGCGATGCCATCAACGATCCCGAAGGCGCGATGGACAGCGTCCTCAAACACAATCCGATCGCCAAGCGCGATATCGAGCTCGAACGGCTGAAGCTGGTGGCGCAGCAGTGCTACTTCACCGACGACGTGCGCGAAAACGGGTTCGGCCATGTCGATGCGGGGCGGTTGGCGCGCTCGATCGACCAGCTCGAGGAAACGTTTTCCTTCACCAACAAGCCGCAGGCGTCCGACATCTATACCGAGGATTACCTGCCGGCGAAGGAAGAGCGGATGATCCAATAGGGTCGAGGCCCGCTACAGGCGGGAGCGGCGCGCGCGCCGCTCTTGCCACCGGTGCGACTTACAAAGGTGGATAAGATGGCACAGACCGATATCGTCTCGCCTCCGGCCAAACCCGCCCGCCGTGGCCCGGACTGGATCTGGCATGCGGAAAACATCGGCTCGCCGGTGCTGTTCACGCTCGGCCTGTTCCTGGTTTGGGAAGTGGGCTGCAGGCTGTTCAACGTTCCCGAATCGATCCTGCCGACGGCCTCGGCGACGCTCGCCGCGCTGTGGGAGTTCCGGGTCGTCATCTTCGACAACATGATCGTGACGTTGTGGACGACGCTGCTCGGCTTCGCGCTGGCGATCGTCATCGGCCTGCTTCTGGGCGTCGCGGTGGGCTGGCACCGCGCCGTCTATTCGGCCGTCTACCCGGCGCTGATCGCCTTCAACTCGATCCCGAAAGTGGCCGTCGTGCCGATCCTGATCCTGTGGTTCGGTCTCGGCACCGTGCCGGCGATCCTGACCGCGTTCCTGATCTCGTTCTTCCCGATCGTGGTCAACGTGGCGACCGGGCTCGCCACGGTCGAACCGGAGCTCGAGGACGTCTTGCGCGCCCTCGGCGCCAAAAAGCTTGTGGTGATGACCAAGGTCGGCATTCCGCGCTCGCTGCCGCATTTCTTCGGCTCGCTCAAGGTTGCGATCACGCTCGCTTTCATCGGCGCGGTGGTGGCCGAAACCTCCGGCGCGTCGAAGGGGCTCGGCAAGCTGATGCTCGACGCCCAGGCCGCCTTCCAGGTGCCGATCGTGTTTGCCGCGCTGTTGGTGCTGTCGGCGCTCGGCATCCTGCTTTACGCGCTTACCGCGCTGGTCGAGCAACGTTTCACCGGCTGGGCGCATCGTTCGCAGAACCACTGAACCCGAGACACCGGGCCGCGGTTTCGCGGACCACCCCAAGACAGGAGGCAGGCTCCGTGACCTTGCTGTATAACGAAACTTCGCTGCATCAAGCCGACGGCGCGGCCGCCAAGCGGCCGGTCAAGCTGGCGCAGGTCGATCCGGCCCAGGCCGGCCGGCCGCAAACCGATTTCGTCGAGATTTCCGATGTGACGCTGTCTTATGGCGGCGACGAGGGCGTGACCGCCGTCGAGGAGCTGACCATGTCGGTGCGCAAGGGCGAGTTCGCCGCCGTGGTGGGACCCTCCGGCTGCGGCAAGTCGACCCTGATGAAGCTGACGACCGGCCTGGTCATTCCGCAAAAGGGCCGCATCGCCGTCGACGGCACCATGGTTCGCGGGCCGCTCGACATTGTCGGGATGGCGTTCCAGAACCCGTCGCTTCTGCCGTGGCGGCGCACGCTCGAAAACATCATGCTGCCGCTGGAGATCGTCGCGCCGCACGCCCAGCGGCTGCGCAAGCACAAGGCCGAGTATGTCGCGCGTGCCGAAGCCATGCTCGATCTGGTCGGTCTCGGCGGTTTCGGATCGAACTATCCCTGGCAGCTCTCGGGCGGCATGCAGCAGCGCGCCAATCTGTGCCGGGCGCTGATCCACGAGCCCGGCCTGTTGATGCTCGACGAACCGTTCGGCGCGCTCGACGCCTTCACCCGCGAGGAATTGTGGGGCGTGATCCGCGACCTGCACCAGAAGAAGAAATTCACCGTGGTGCTGGTGACGCACGATCTGCGCGAGGCCGTCTACCTGGCCGATCGCGTCTTCGTCATGAGCGCGCGGCCCGGACGCGTGGTGCTGGAACGCGAGATCGGTTTCGAACGGCCGCGGCCGATCGACCTGACCTACACGGTAGAGTTCAACGACATCGTGCATGAATTGAGGGAAAAGATCGCCGAGGCGCGGGCCGACACGCCGCAAATCGGTTCGAAAGACTAGGCGGGAAGGGGGGCGTTTCGGCTGCACCTATTGGGTGTGGCCGAGGCGCGGATGATAAACGCGCGCCGGAACGCGGCGGGGCTTGCGGAAGGGGCCGCAGGCAAGGGCCGCGATGTGCCGATATTTTCCTAAGCATAGGAAATTACTTGAATTTTTTCTCCTTTTTTACTTTCAAATCTTGGCTAAATCGGCTAAGAATTTGTCATTGTCAGTAGAAGCAGAACGCCGAATTTCGGTCGCGTATAACGCGAAAAATCCGGTCGGGAATTGCTGGCAAGAGATCACTTGATCTGCGCCCGACGGTAAGAGCTGACAGAGATTGCGGCAGGATTGTTGTCGGGCGCGGTGGTTTCGCCGCGCACGGGCTCCGTGTTGGCGGGACTTTGCCAATTGTGGAGACAATCGATGATAATCGACATTAGCTGCTACCCCACCAAGCTGGTCGACCTGGCATGGCGGCACGATGGCGATCCGTTTACCGGCGAGCGCCTGCTGAAGATGATGGACGGGCCGTTCTGGGTGAACGGCAAGCCGCGCCGCATCGACAAAGCCTTTATCCAGCCGCCCCAGGGCAACACGATCTATACTGACGGGCACGGCGACCTGACCGGCAAGGACGCGATCCGCGACTACATGGCCTACACGGTCGAGCTGGTTCAAAAATATCCCGACCGCTTCCTCGGCTGCTTCGTCTACAATCCGCGCTACGGCACCCAGAACGGTGCCGAGGAGATCGAGCACCACGCCAAGGAATACGGCTTCAAGATGGTGCAGCTCCAGGCCAACATGCACGCCTACCGGCCCGACCGCGCGCTCGACTGGCTGCGCCCGGCGATGAAGAAATGCGCCGAGCTCGGCCTTCTGGTGAAGGTGCATACCGGCGACGGACCCTATTCGATCCCGACCGAGTTCTATCCGATCATCCGCGAGTTCCCCGAGGTCAATTTCATCCTCGGCCATTTCGGCGTGCAGACGGGCGGCGTCTACTGCTTCGAGCCGTTCCAGATGGCGTTGGACGCGCCCAATGTCTACGCCGAATCGGGCTGGTGCCTGCAGTCGCGCATCGTCGAGTTCGCCAAGGAACTGCCGAAGGAAAAGATCCTGTTCGGCACCGACACGCCGCCCAACGAGCCGGGCATGTGGCTGAGGCTGCTGGAGGTTCTGTGCCATGAGCCGCCGCAGGGCATGAACCTCGATGAGGACACGCTGGAAGATTATTTCGGCAACAATATCGCGCGCATGATCGGCCTCGATCCGACGCCGCCGCCGCGCACCCTCGAAGAGGCGAAAGCACGTCTGAAGGGCGAAGCGCCCAGCCTCGCAACGGCCTGAGGCCGTCCGGCGTATCGCTCTCGAAAAATCCCGGAGATCATCATGATTATCGACACCCACCTGCATCCGACCAATCTGGTCGACGAGGCCTGGCGGCACACCGGCACGCCATTCACCGGCGAGCGCATGCTCAAGCTGATGGACGGTCCGTACTGGATCAACGGCAAGCCGCGCCGCATCGACATGGGTTTCATCCAGCCGCCGCCCGGCAATACCGGCTATCGCGACGGCAACCGCATGGGCCGCGAGGGCATTCGCGACTACATGGCCTACATCGCCGAGCTGTGCCAGAAATACCCGGACCGCTTCATCGGCAACTTCAACTACAACCCGCGCTGGGGCCCTGAGAACGGCGCGGCGGAGCTGGAATTCCACGTCAAGGAATACGGCTTCAAGATGCTGAAACTGCACGCCAACATGCACGGCTACCGGCCGGACCGGGCGCTGGAATGGCTGCGGCCGGCGATGAAGAAATGCGCCGAGCTCGGTGTCGTGGTGCTGATCCACACCGGTGACGGGCCCTACACGATCCCGACGATGTTCTACCCGATCATCCGCGAGTTCCCGATGGTCAATTTCATCATCGGCCATTTCGGCATCCAGACCGGTGGCAACTATTCCTTCGAATCCTTCTGGATGGCGATGGACACACCCAACGTCTATTGCGAATCCGGCTGGTGCTTCCAGTCGCGGATCGTCGAGTTCGCCAAGGAACTGCCGAAGGACAAGATCGTCTTCGGCACCGATTCGCCGCCCAACGAGCCCGGCATGTGGCTGCGCGAGCTGGAGGTTCTGTGCCACGAGCCGCCGCAGGGGCTCGGCCTGTCGGAGGACGACCTGGAAGGTTATCTGGGCAACAACATCGCCAAGCTGGTCGGCATCGACCCCACCCCTCCGCCCCGTACCATGGACGAGGCGAAGGCGCGCCTGACGGACACCTATGCAGGCGTCACGCGCGGCGCGGGCCAGGCTGTTCCCGCCTGATGTCCGCAGGCGGCCCGGCGATGCCGGGCCGCCGCATCTCCCGTGCCCGAGGCAAGATCAAAGAGTATGCTGATGGACAAGCCGGCCCCCCACGACGCCCAGGACATCCGCCGTTTCCTGGCCGATTATCGCGCGGCCCGTCCGCACGATCTCCTGACGATCGACGAGCCGGTTTCCGACGACCAGGACGTCACCGCCTGCATCTGGGCGCTGGCTGCGCAAAACCGGGCGCCGGTGCTGCATTTTCGCAAGGTCGAAAATATCGGGGCCGAGGTCGTCTCCAATATTTTCGGCTCGCGCGAGCGCATCGCGCATCTGTTCGGCGTCGAGGAAAGCCGCCTGCACGAGGCCTATCAGGCGCGCGCGCGCCGCGAGGTCGCGCCGGTGGAACTCGACAGCGGCCCGGTGAGCGAACTGGTCGAGGACGGCGACATCGACCTTGCGACCCTGCCGATGCTGAAGCACTTCGCCACCGATCGGGCGAAATACATCACCAGCGGCGTCATCATCGCCGAGCATCCCGAGACCGGCGGCGGCAATCTGAGCTACCACCGGGCGATGATCCATTCGAAGAACGAACTGGCGACCAGCCTGCATTCGCGCGGCCATTTGTGGCGGCTGTTGAACATGGCCAAGGAGCGCGGCGAGCCGATGCCGGTCGCCATGGTGATCGGTGCGCATCCGCTGTTCATGATCGCCGCCTCGGCCCGGCTCGCCTTCGGCGCCGATGAGCGCGACGTGGCCGGCGGGCTCTTGGGCGAGCCGCTCAAAGTGGTGCGCACGCCCAAGCACGGCATCCGCGTGCCGGCCTTCGCCGAGATCGTGCTGGAAGGGGTGATCGAGCCGGAGGCCCATGTCGAGGAGGGACCTTTCGGCGAGTTCACCGGCTATTCGTCGGACCGCTCGACCAACAATCTGTTCCGGGTCGAGACAGTGATGCGCCGGCGCGACGCGATGCTGGTGTCGGTCGCCGGCGGCAATTCGGCCGAACATCTCAATCTCGGGCGCGTGCCGCGCGAGGCCGAGATGGTGGAAAAGCTAAAGCAGCGTTTTCCGAGCGTGACGGCCGTGCACTACCCGGCTTCGGGCACCCATTTCCACGCCTATGTGGCGCTCAACCAGATGCGGCCGGGCGAGGCGCGGCAGGTCATGCTCGGCCTGCTCGGCTGGGACGCCTATCTGAAGACGGTGATCGCCGTCGACGCCGATGTCGACGTCACCCGCGACAGCGACGTGCTTTGGGCGCTCTCGACCCATTTCCAGCCGCATCGCGACGTCGTCATCATCGAAGGGCTGCCCGGCAACGCGCTCGACCCGTCGGCGTCGGGCATCGGCACCACCTCGCGCATGGGCCTCGACGCCACGCGCGGCGCCGATTTTCATGGCACGCTGGCCAGGATCGACGATGCGGCGTTCGCCCGCGCCCGTGCCGTGCTCGAACGGCTCGGCACTGCCGGCGGCTGAGGCGGGCGTCCCGTGAAGCCGGCCGATCCCTCCCGCAAGCGGCTGATCGTCGGCATCAGCGGCGCCTCCGGCGCGATCTACGGCATTCGCCTTCTGGAGATCCTGCGCGCGCTCGACATCGAGACGCATCTCATCGTGTCGAACGCGGCGCGGATCACGCTGGCGATGGAAACCGACAGCACGATCGCCGAGGTCGAGCAGTTGGCGGCCGTGGTACATTCCAACAAGGATATCGGCGCAGCCTGTTCCAGCGGCTCGTTCCGCACGCTGGGCATGATCGTGGCGCCGTGTTCGGTCAAGACGCTGGCGGAGATCGCGTCCGGCGTGACCTCCAGCCTGTTGGCGCGGGCCGCCGACGTGACGCTGAAGGAACGCCGCAAGCTGGTCTTGATGCTGCGCGAGACGCCGCTGCATTCGGGCCATATCCGTTCGATGGCGCAGGCGACGGAGGCCGGCGCGATCATCTGCCCGCCGGTGCCGGCATTTTACGCCAAGCCGCAAACGCTCGACGATATGGTCAACCATACGGTCGGGCGGGTGCTCGACCTGTTCGACATCGATGCCGGCCTCGTGCGGCGCTGGGCCGGACTGAAGGGCGCTGCCAGGCAGCCGGTGGCCGGGTAGGCCCGTCATTGGTGCCCTAGGCGGTCGCAGACGCTTCAACTTTCCGATTTTCCCGACATTCCCGTTTCTCCCGACGACAGGCGGACGATCATTTTGACCTATGTCCCCGCGAACGGAACAGGCAAAAAATCGCCGGCGCGAAGGCCGGCGACAGGTGGGGTGTCCTGGGAGGATGGGTCGTCTCAGGCGAGACAGGTTTCGAGCATTTTCTCGATCTCGGCGCGGTCGATGTCGCGGCCGATAAAGACCAGCTTGGAATAGGGGCGGTCCTTGCCCCAGGCGTGGTCGGGGCGAAAATCCATCAGCTTGTGGACGGCCTGGAGCACGAAAAAGCGGTCGTCGTCCTCGATCGCGAGAATCCCCTTGGTGCGGAAGATCGCGTCGCCGTTTTCCTGGAGATAGGCCGACAGGGTCGCCTCCAGCCTGGCGCGGTCGAAGGGCCTGTCGAAGGTGAAGGATTCCGATGCCACCGTCTGATCGTGCGTGTGATGGTGGTGATGATGATGGTCGTCGAGGTTCAGGAGCTTGGCGCGTTCGGCGACGTAGGAGGGCTGGAAGCCGCTGATGCCGAGAATGTTCGACAGGTCGACCTTGCCATAGCTGGCCTTCAAGATGTCGGCGGTCTCGTTGAGCTTGCGCAAATTGGTTTCCAGCGCGCCGACGGCGGCATCGTCGACCAGATCGACCTTGTTGATGACGATCCGGTCGGCGGCGACGATCTGGTCGACCGCCTGGTT
This sequence comes from Nitratireductor alexandrii, assembly GCF_004000215.1. GTDB lineage: Bacteria > Pseudomonadota > Alphaproteobacteria > Rhizobiales > Rhizobiaceae > Mangrovimarina > Mangrovimarina alexandrii. Next base: position 186,181 of record NZ_RBVY01000010.1, read on the forward strand.
GTCGCGCCCGTCGAGAAGCGGATCGTCGACATGCTGGGCGATGTGCTTGGCGTCGACCATGGTCACGATGGCGTCGAGCTCGACCTGGCCGGCGACCTCGTTGTCGATGAAGAAGCTGGTTGCGACCGGGGTGGGGTCGGCCAGTCCGCTGGTTTCGACCAGGATGTGGTCGAACTTGTCCTTGCGGGCAAGCAGCTTCTGCAGCACCTCGACGAGGTCGTTGCGCACGTCGACGAAGCAGCAGATGCAGCCGTTCTGCATCTGGAAAATCTCCTCCTCCGAGGCGATCACCAGGTCGGAATCGACGTCGATCTCGCCGAATTCGTTCTCGATCACGGCGATGCGGTGGCCGTGGCGCTCGGTCAGGATGTAGTTGAGCAGCGTCGTCTTGCCGGCGCCGAGGAAGCCGGTGAGGATGGTGACGGGAACCTTGTCGCCGCCTGTGGTCTCGATGTTGGGCATTGTCATGCCTCCTTGCTTTTCGCGCGCAGGGCGTCGAGGACGTTTTCCGGCGTGATCGGGTAGTGGCGGAAGCGCACGCCGATCGCGTCGTGGATGGCGTTGGCGATGGCGGGCCCGATGGCGATGATCGGGTCTTCGCCGACACCCTTGGCCCCCCAGGGACCGCCCGGATCGGGCGCGGTCTCCAGGATGATCGTGCGGATCGGGGGCATGTCCATCGACAGCGGCATCTTGTAGTCGACGAAGCTCGGATTGAGCGAGCGGCCGTTGGTCAGGTCGATCACGTAGTCCTCGCTCAGCGTATGGCCGATGCCCTGCTGGATGCCGCCCTCGATCTGGCCGGCGGCGGCGACCGGATGGATGATTTTGCCGATCTCGTGCACCGGGATCACCTGGAGGACGGCGACCTCGCCGGTCTCGGTGTCGACCTCGACCTCCACGAAATGGGCGCCGAAGGAGTAGGATTTGGTCGGCGTATAGGTGCCGACGCCGACAAGCTGGATCGCCGGCATGCCGCGCTGCGGGGCGACCGCCTCGCCGAGCGGGATCGACCGGTTGGAGCCGTCGGTGCGCATGATGAGCCCGTCGACGATCGTCAGGTCCTCGGGGGCTGCGTCGAGCATCGGCGCGGCATGGGCCAGCACCTGGCGGCGCACGTCGGCGGCCGCGATCTGGGCGGCGCGGCCGCCCATATAGGTGGTGTGGCTGGCGAAGGCGCCGATGTCCCAGGGCACGACGTCGGTGTCGCCCTGGACGACGGCGATATCCTCGAACGGCACGCCGAGCTCCTCGGCGACGATCTGCGACAGCGCGGTGTGGGCGCCGGTGCCGAGGCCGGCCGTGCCGGTCAACAGCGTGACCGTGCCGTCCTCGTTCATCTTGACGATGGCGTTACCCTGTTCCTTGATGCCGGGATAGGCGCTGGACCCGTGCATTTCGCAGCCGATGCCCCAGCCGCGACGCTTGACGCCGTCGCCCTTGGGCGCCTTGCGCGCGGTGTGCCAGTCGCTCTCGGCCATGCCGCGGCGGATGCAGTCCTCCAGGCCGTGGCCGACGATGGGATGGTTGGACGGCGCGATGTCGCCCTCGCGGACCGCGTTCTTCAGCTTGAACTCGGCCGGGTCGAAGCCGAGCTTTTCGGCCGCCTCGTCGACCTGCAGGTCGATGGCGTAATAGGTCTGCACCACGCCGTAGCCGCGAAAGGCGCCGGCGATCGGCGTGTTGGTGTAGATGGCGCGACCTTCCAGATGCACGTTGTCGCAGCGGTAGAGCGAGGTCATCGCGGCGGTGCCGACATTGGTCACGCCCGGGCTGTGCGAGCCATAGGCGCCGGAATTGAAGACCACACGCGCCTGGCGCGCGGTGATGCGGCCGTCCCTGGTGAACCCCTGCTTGAGCCAGATCTTGCCGGGATGACGCGACCGGCCGCCGAAGAAGGTCTCCTTGCGGGAAAACTCCATGCGCACAGGCCGCGCGGTTTCGCGTGCGAGCAGGGCGGCCAGAAATTCGTGCTGGAACAGGTCCTGCTTGGCGCCGAACCCGCCGCCCATGTGGTCGACCACGACGCGGACCTTATTGAGCGGGACGCCGAGAACCTCGGCCAGCGCGCCGCGCACCATGAAGGCGGTCTGGGTCGAACTCCAGATGGTGAGCTTGCCGTTGCCGTCCCACTGGGTGACGCAGATATTGGGCTCCATATAGGCGGCGGTCGGGCGGCCGAGCTCGTATTCGCCCTCCAGGACGAGGTCGGCCTCGGCAAAACCCTGCTCGATGTCGCCGCGTTCCACGATCACCGGCGGCAGGACGTTGTTTTCGTCCAGGCCGTTGTCGTGGAGGGCCGGGGCGCCGGGTTTCAGCGCGTCCTCGACGGTGAAGACGGCCGGCAGCGGCTCGTATTCGACCTCGATCAGGCCGAGCGCTTCCTCGGCGATTTCTTCGCTGACGGCCGCGACCGCGGCCACGCCCTCGCCCCAGTAGCGCACGCGGTCGTCAAGAATGTACTGGTCCCTGGTGACGGAGGCCGAGCGCGGATGCGGCGAGCCGTAATGCAGGACGCGGGGCACGTTCTCGTGGGTGAGCACGGCCTTGACGCCCTTGAGCGCCAGCGCCTTGGAGGTGTCGATCGCCTTGATGCGGGCATGGGCGATCTCGCAGCGCTTGATCTTGCCGTGCAGCATGCCGGGCAGGATGATGTCGCCGGCATAGACGGCGCTGCCGGTAACCTTTTCCAGCGTGTCGGAGCGCTTGACGCTCTTGCCGACGACCGAGAAGGTCTGCCTGGTCGCGACGGGAAGGTCGTGAACGGTCATTGCGCCCTCGCTTTGTTCAATTCTTCGGCCGCGCTCTGAACGGCCTCGATGATCTTGGTGTAGCCGGTGCAGCGGCAGATATTGCCGGCCAGCGCGAAGCGGATCTCGTCCTCGCTCGGGGCGGGGGTTTCGTCGAGCAGGGCCTTGGCCATCATGACGATGCCGGGCGTGCAGAAGCCGCACTGGGCGCCGCCGTGCTCCATGAATTTCTCCTGCAACAGATGCGGTCTGTCCGGCGCGTGCTGCAGACCCTCGATGGTCAGGATATCGGCACCTTCGGCCTCGACGGCCAGCACAAGGCAGGCATTGACGGGCTTGCCGTCCATGATGATCGTGCAGGCGCCGCAATCGCCGACGTCGCAGCCCTTCTTGGTGCCGGTCAGGCCGCCTTCGCTGCGCAGCACATCAAGCAGGGTGCGGTTGGCGGGCGAGGGCAGCTCGTGCTCCTGTCCGTTGACGGTCATTGTGACGATACGGGTCATCAAACGCCTCCCATGGCCTGGCCGATGGCGCGCCGGGTCAACACGCCGACCATGTCGCGGCGGTAGGCGGCGCTGGCGCGCACATTGCTGATCGGTGTGGATTCCGCCATCGCGGCATCGGCGATCGCGGTGAAGGCGGCCGGGTCGATGGCGCGGCCGCGCAGAAGCGCCTCGGCGTTGCGGGCGCGGATCGGGGTGGGCGCGACCGCGCCGAGCGCGATACGGATTTCGGTGCAGGTGTCGCCGTCGCGCTCGAGGCTGACGGCAACGCCGACGGTGGCGAGCTCCATCGCTTTGCGGCGGCCGTGCTTGATATAGGCGCGGCCGCTTTGCGGGCGCGACGGCGGCACCGAGATGCCGGTGACGATGTCGCCGGGCACCAGGACCGTGCGGCCCGGCCCGGTAAACAGATCCTCGATCGGAATCTGCCGCTCGTCGCCGCGATTGTAGACGGACAGCGACGCGCCGTCGGCAATCAGCGGCGGAATGGTGTCGGCCGATGGCGAGGCGCGGCAGACATTGCCGACCACGGTGGCGCGGTTGCGAACCTGGATCGAGCCGAGCGCGGCGACGGCGGTGCGCAGGTTTGGATAGTGCTCGATTACCGGGGCCCAGATTTCCAGGTCGCGCGCCGTGACCAGGGCGCCGAAACGCAGACCTGTCTCGGCGTCGTAGGAATAGTCGCGCAGGCCGGGTATCTTCTTGATGTCGACGACATGGCGCGGCTTGCGCAACTCCTCCTTGATCTCGACCAGGAGATCGGTGCCGCCGGCGATGATGCTGGCCTCGGAGCCGAGATCGGCCATGAGCGCGGAGGCCTCCTCCAGGCTTTTCGGCTGGTAGTAGTCAAAACGTCTCATGGCGGCTCCATCCCTTTATCTATTTGTTCTTCAAGATCATTTCCGGCGGGCGCCGGCGGTCAGCCGGGGCGCGGGCGCGGAACCTCGTCGGCGTCCTCGGCGCCGACGGTCTTGAGGGCGCTTTCGCGGTCGGTGCGAAGCTCCCGTTCGAGTTCGCGCAGATGCTCGGTGTTGAGGCGCGCGGCCTCGGCGCCGTCGCCGCGCGCCAGCGCCTCGACGATGCGCTTGTGCGCGTCATTGCCGCAAAAGCGCGATTGGCGGACCTCGCGCGTCCACGACAGCAGCGGCTGGCGGTTGATGAGATCGCGCACGAAGCCGGTCAGGACGTCGTTGCCGGACAGTTCGGCGACGAGCAGGTGGAAGCGCCGCGACAGGTGGCGGGCCTCTTCCATGCGCCCGGCCTCGTAGGCGGCATGTTCCTCGTCGATAAAGGCGTCGAGCCTGGCGCGGCCGGCTTCGTCGAGCGTGCGGGCGAGAATGTCGAGCACCGAAGCCTCGATGACGATGCGCGCCTCGAAGATCTGTCTTGCCTCCTCCGGCGAGCACATGGCGATGGTCGCGCCCTTGTTGGGGCTGAGCTCGACGAGCCCGGCATGGGCAAGCGTAAGCAAGCCATTACGAATGGCGGAGCGGCTGGCGCCGGCATAGTTGGCGAGTTCGCGTTCGATCAACCGCGTGCCCGGCGCGATCCGGTGGCCGAGAATGGCCTCGACCACCGCGCTGACGACACGTTCTTCGGCTTCCGGTCCGCTCATCGATGCGCCGGGCGTGGCGGCGTTGCGACCGGGGCGGGTGCGAAATGGGGATTCCGGCATGCGACCTCCGCTTTGATTGTCAACAATTTATTCTTTAAGTAAAGATTGTCAACAAAAATTGGAACTGTAAAAAAATTCATTAAAATCAATACGATACAAATCGTATTCCGAAATAAGGTAATTAAAATCGATAATTTTTGAAAGATATTTATATTTATATAATTATCGCATTATGAAATGCACTATAATTTGCATATCAGAAATAATAATTGAAAAATTGTGAGTTTTTAATGTGAGATGTTCACGATTTATCCTGCTTTCAGATCGATTCATGCCGCTGGCGCTCGGCGCGCCGTATGGCTGCCGACGCTCGAGGCGCCCTGGTTCCATTTATTGATATTCAGAAAGAATTTATCTGGATAATGAATTTGCCTAATCAATGGGGCCAGGGATAGCGTTGCCGTCGATGGTGAAAGCCAGGAAAGGGAGTTTGGGATGCTGGCAAACGGCAGCGTGTTTCATCCTCGTGCCGGTCGCGCTTACATCTTGCGCGGCGGACGCGTCGTCGCCGGGGCCGGTGACATACGCAGCGCCGACATCCTCGTTGGCGCCGACGGGCGCATCGCCGGCATCGGCGAGGAGTTGACGGCGCCCGACGCCGATGTCGTCGACATTGCGAACCGTTTGGTCACAAGCGGCCTCGTCGACGCCCACCAGCATCTCGACAAGACAGGCGTGCTGCGGTTCACGCCGAACCCGTCCGGCACGTTGCAGGGCGCGCGCGAGGCCTTTGCCAAATATGCCCGCACCGCGCCGCCGGACGACATCACGCGTCGCGCCGAGCGCACCATGGCGCGCTGCCTGTCGCGCGGAACGACCGCGATCCGCAGCCATATCAATGTCGACAAGGATGCCGGCTTCAACGGCATCGAGGCGCTGGCGGCGCTGCGCGGGGCCTGGGCGGAGCGGCTGACCCTGCAACTGGTCGCCTTCATGACCCCGCATCCGGGCCAGGACCTGGAATGGCTCGACGCCAATATCGACGCGGCGGTGGAAAAGGCGGACGTGGTCGGCGGCACCCCGGCCGTCGCCGAGGACCCCTACCGCTATATGGACATTCTGTTCGGCGCTGCCGCCCGCCACGGCAAGCCGGTCGATCTGCATCTGGACGAACATCTCAACCCGCAGCGGCCGCTGTTCGATGCCGTGTTCGACCGGGTGCGCAAATACGGGCTCGAGAGCCGCACGGTGCTGAGCCACGTTTCGGTGCTGAGCGCCATGCCGCGCGCGGCCTTCGAGCGCATCCGCGACGAGATCCTCGAACTCGATCTCGGCGTCGTCACCTTGCCGGCGGCCAATCTCTATCTGCAGGGGCGCGACGCCGACATGCTGCCTCCGCGCGGACTGACGCGCGTGGCCGAACTCGTGCGCGCGGGCGTGCCGATCGCGACCGCATCGGACAATATCCAGGATCCGTTCGTGCCGACCGGTGCCGGCGACATGCTGGAGATCGGCCGCTGGACGCTGCTTGCCGGCCATCTGCGCGGCGACGAACTGAAAACCGTCTATTCGATGATGACCGAAATCCCGGCTCGGCTGATGGGCCTGGGAGCCGATTACGGCCTGCGCGACGGCGCGTTCGCCGACCTGTTGATCACCGATTGCGCCGATGTCGACACGTTCGTTGCCGGGGGCGCCGATACGATGACGGTGATCGCCAAGGGCAAACCCGTTTTCGAGATGGCCTCCAGGCCGGTCGCGGGAGACGAGCACCGCCAGCCGGCGGGGAGCGGCTGACCGGTTCCACCGGGGCCGGGACGCATGATGAAAGAAATCTGGGAGGAGCATCATGAACCTGAATAGACGCAGTTATATTGCGGGCATGGCGGTTGCGGCCGCGGTGACGATGTCGTTGCCGACGGCAGCCTGGGCCGACACGCTCAAGATGGGGCTGCTCGTGCCGGGCAGCGTCTCGGAGGAGGGCTGGAACCGTATCGGCTACAACGCGCTGAAGGGCGTGGAGAAGGAACTGGGCGCGCAGGTCAGCTATGTCGAGCTGCAGCAGAACCCGGCCTCTTTCGAAAAGGCGTTCCGCGACTACGCCAGCCAGGGCTACGACATTATCCTGGGGCATGGTTTCGAATTTCAGGATTCCGCCCTCGACGTGGCGCCGGACTATCCCGACACGGTCTTTCTGATTTCCTCGAGCCACGTTTACGAAGACAATGTGATCGGCCTCAACACCGACACCAGTCAGCCCTTCTACCTGATGGGCGTGGTCGCCGCGAAGATGGGCAAGAAGGCCGGCCTTGTCGGCGGTATGGAAATCCCGCCGATCCAGCAGGCGTTCGAGGGCTTCAGGAACGGCGCGCGCAGCGTCGATGCCGAGTTCCCGATCAGCGAGGCCTATATCGGCAACTTCTCCGACACCACCGCCACCAAGGAGGCGGCCTTGAGCATGATCGCGCAAGGCGTCGACTTCCTGGTGCCGAATGCGTCGGGCGCCACGATCGGCGGCTACCAGGCGATCGCGGAAGCGGGCAAGGATGTCGGCACGTTCAGCATCTTCAGCGATTTCACCGAGGTCGCGCCGGACCATATTCTGGGCCTTTACGTCGCCGACTACGCCCAGGGCGTGGTGAAGGTCGCGCGGATGATCCAGGAGGGCGACGTGCCGACCCAGAACTACGAGTTCGGCCTGAAGGATCCCGAGGTGATGAAGTTCACCTTCCGCGACGACGTCAAGAATCCGGTTCCGGCCGATATTCGCGCTGTCGTCGAGGAGGTCAGGGCCAAGATCGCCGCCGGCGAAATCCAGACGCGCGCCCGCTGAGGCCCGACCGCGGAGCCGGTCGCCGGCTTCCGGAAACGATCGAGCCACACCAGGCGCCATGAAGGACGGGGGCGCGCAGGGCGCGCCCTCACGGCGGCGGCGAAAGCTCGTCGCGCCGTGCCAGGTGATGATGAGGGAGGGAGCGTCGTGAAGTGTTCGAGGAGGGCTTTCTCCTACAACGACCATTCCGCCCGCCCAGTGCCGGACGATGTCCGTCACACAGTGGAGGACGCCAGGAACCGCATCATCGCCGGCGAGATCGCTACCCGCGGCCAATAGCACCATCACCCGCGCGGGTCGGCCGCCGACCGGTCTCCGCTTCCGCGCTTTCGAGAGTTTTTTCAACGACGACAGGATCATGGCGAACATCGAAAACGAGCGGCCAGGCGCCGCGGATACCGATCTTATGGGAAATGCCATGAGCATGTTGGTTCGGATCGCCCAAGCGATCGCCTTGCCCGCCGCGGCGGTTCTCGTCGCGCTGATCTGCGGCGGTATTTTGCTGAGCCTGAACGGCTTCAACGGCTGGGACGTGTTTTCGGTGATGATCGTCGGCGTGTTGCAGGACACGCGCTCGATCGCGGAGATCCTGCTGAAGTCGATCCCGCTCATCCTGATCGGCGTCGGTCTGTGCGTGGCGTTTCGCTGCAGCATCTGGAACATCGGGGCGGAGGGCCAGCTCTATGCCGGGGCGGTCGCGGCGACGATCGTCGGCGTGGCCTTCGAGGGGCTGACGCCCTGGATCTACGTGCCGCTGATCATGGTGGCCGGCGCCGCCGCCGGCGCGGCCTGGGCCGGGATCGCCGGCCTGCTCAAGGTCTATTTCCGCGCCAGCGAGATCGTCACCACGATCATGCTCAACTATATCGCGCTGATCGGGACCAGCTATCTCGTCACCGGTCCGCTGCGCGACGCCGCCTCGGCCTATCCGCAATCGGCGCGGCTGTTGAAGGAGGCTTGGATGCCGCGCATCCTGCCGCCGACGCGGCTGCATATCGGCATCCTGGTCGCCGTCGCCCTGGCGATCGCCTTCTATATCTTCCTGTTCCGCAGCAGTGCCGGCTACGCCGTGCGCGTGGTCGGCATCAATGCCAACGCGGCGCGCTATGCGGGCATCAATGTCGGCCGCAACATCATGATCGCCATCTGCATCAGCGGCGGCATGGCCGGGCTGGCCGGGGCGTTCGAGATCGCCGGCGTCACGCGCCGGCTCTACCAGAACATCTCGCCCGGTTACGGTTTCGAGGGCATCGCCGTTGCGCTTCTGGCCAACAACAACCCGATCGGGGCGATCTTTTCCGGCGGGCTGTTCGCCATACTGCGCTCCGGGTCCGAACTGATGCAGATCACCGCCCAGGTGCCGCAGGTTCTGGTGTCGGTGATCCAGGGCATGGTCATTCTCTCGGTCGTCGCCTTCGGCGTCTACCGGTTCCGCTCCGCCTCCCGTTCGCAGTAGGTTCATCATGGAAGACGTCGCGACACTCGGTTTCATCGCCACCACGATCGGCGCCTCCTGGCGCCTGGCGACGCCGCTGATCTTCGCCGCGATCGGCGAGGTGTTTTCGGAACGCGCCGGCGTGCTCAATATCGGGCTGGAGGGCGTGATGCTGGTCGGCGCCTTCGTCGGTTTCGCCACCATGTTCACCTATGGCAGCCTGCCGCTCGGACTGGCCTCGGCGATCGGCGCCGGCATGGCCGTCGGGCTGCTATTCGCCTTTTTCACCATCACCATCAAGGCCAACCAGATCGTGGTCGGTGCGGCGATAAACCTGCTCGGGATGGGACTGACGGCCTTTTTGTTCCGCACCTATTTCGTCGGCACCGGCCGCGGTGTGGAAATCGCGCAGCCGCTCGACATTCCCGGGCTCAGCGATCTGCCGTTCTTCGGCGAGGCGTTTTTCCGTCACAACGCCATCGTCTACAGCACGCTGCTTGTCGTGGTGCTCGCGGTGGTGGTGCTCTACAAAACCTCGTTCGGCCTGACCCTGCGCGCCGTCGGCGAGCATCCCAAGGCGGTCGACGTGGTCGGACGCAGCGTGGCCGCCTATCGCTACGGGGCGGTCATGATCGGCACCGGACTGGCCGGCCTCGGCGGCGCGTTTCTGACGCTTGGCCATTCCAACCAGTTCGTCGAGAACATCACCTCCGGCCGCGGCTTCATCGCACTCGCGGTGGTGGTGTTCGCGCGCTGGTCGCCGGTGGGCGCGTTCTTCGTCGCGATGCTGTTCGGCCTTTTCTATGCGCTCCAGCTCCAGCTTCAGGCGCAGCCGGCGCTCAACATTCCCTATCAGGCCCTGCAGGCGCTGCCTTACGTGATGACCATCGTCGCGCTGGTGATGGTGCGCAACAAGGCCGACACGCCGAAGATGCTCGGCGTCCCCTATAACAAGGCGTGAGGCGGGATCGATGACCACACAGCCCTTCCTTCGCATGGACAATATCCACAAGCGCTTCGGCGACCTCGTCGCCAGCGGCGGCGTGACGCTCGAGGTGGAGGAAAACGAGATTCACTCCCTGCTCGGCGAGAACGGCGCCGGCAAGAGCGTGTTGATGAACATTTTGTGCGGGGTCCTGTCTCCGAACGAAGGCCAGATCGTCTACAAGGGGGCGCCGTTGCGGCTGGGCTCGCCGCGCGAGGCGATCCGGCACGGCATCGGCATGGTGCATCAGCACTTCATGCTGGTGCCCAACCTGACGGTGGCGGAAAACTACGTGCTCGGCCAGGGCATGCCGGCACGCGTCATCACCGACATGGGCGACGTGCATGCGCGGATTCGCGACCTGTCGGAGCGCTACGGGCTCGACGTGCGTCCCGACGCGCTGATCCAGGACCTTTCGGTCGGCGAACAGCAGCGGGTCGAGATCTTGAAGGTGCTGTTTCACGGCATCGACCTTCTGATCCTCGACGAGCCGACGGCGGTGCTGACGCCGCAGGAGACCGACCGCCTGCTGGTGCTGTTGCGCGACCTCGTGAAGGACGGCAAGACGGTGATCTTCATCTCGCACAAGCTCGACGAGGTGATGACGGTCAGCGACCGCGTCAGCGTGATGCGCGATGCCAAGGTGGTGTTCACGACCCGGGCCGCCGACACCAATCCGCGCGAACTGGCGCGCATGATGGTTGGCCGCGACGTCCTGATGGACCTGCCGCGCACGAACGGGGCGCCGGGCCGCGCCGTGCTTCGGGTCGAGGGGCTGAGCTGCGACAACGAGATCGGCCTGCCGGCGGTACGCAACGTCTCGCTCGAGGTTCGCGAAGGCGAAATCGTCGGGATCGCGGGCGTGTCCGGCAACGGGCAGAGCGAACTCGCGCTCGCCATGACCGGGCTGTTGCCGGTCACGGCGGGCACGATTTCGCTCAATGGCGAGGAGATCAGCCGACTGCCGCCGGATGAGGTCAATCGCCGGCCGCTCGCACACATTCCCGAAGACCGCCACAAGATGGGGATCGTCTTGCCGCTGGCGCTGACGGAAAACGTTCTGCTGCAGCGCTACAACAGGCCGCCCTTCGCCAGGCACGGGCTGTTGAAATTCGGCACGATCGCCGAGCACACGCGCGACCTGATCCGCCGGTTCCGGGTCAAGGCGTCGGGCGAGTTCGACCTGATCCAGAACCTGTCCGGCGGCAACCAGCAAAAGCTGGTCGTGGCGCGCGAGCTTGCCCGCGATCCCGATTTCCTGCTGATCAACCAGCTGACCCGCGGCATCGACATCGGCGCCATGGAACTGGTGATGCAGGAAGTGCTCAAGCAGCGCGAGGCGGGGCGGGCGATCCTGCTGATTTCGACCGAGCTGGAGGAGTTGTTCGCCATTTGCGACCGCATTCTGGTGATGTTTCATGGCGAGCTGGTCGGCGAGCTGCCGCCCGACCGGAGCCGCATCGAGGAGATGGGCCTGCTGATGGCCGGCGACAGGCAGGAAGCGGCCCGACTGGCCGCCGCGTGTGTGTGATGCGCGAGCGCGGACGGCACTCTCATTCAAAATTCGAAACAATTTCGCGAATATTGTCGGATTGAAAATCAATCGCGATAGCGTCACCCTGCCGGATGGAGATGGCCGCGACGGCCATCGGACCCAGCAGGACGGAACCCGCCGTGTGAACGTAACGCTTCGCCAGATCCAGGCCTTCGTCGCCGTGGCGGAGCTTGGCCGTTTCAACCTTGCCGCCGGCCGACTGAACCTGACCCAGTCGGCGATCAGCATCCTGATCAAAGAGCTGGAGACCGAGCTCAGGCAGAGGCTGTTCGACCGCCATACCCGCATGGTCAGCCTGACGGGGGCGGGGCGCGAGTTCTTTCCCCAGGCCCGCAAGGTGCTGGAAGACCTGGAAATCGCCGTCGACAGCGTGCACGAACTCGCCTCGCTGCGGCGCGGGCGGGTTCTGGTGGCCTCGGCGATCGTCCTGGCCGCCACCTTTCTGCCGCCGGTGATCGCCCGGTTCAACCGGCGCTATCCCGATATCAGCGTGCAGGTGCGCGACATGCCGGAGGAGGAGATCCGTCCGGCCTTGAAGCGCAACGAGGTCGATCTCGCCATCGGGACGGTCGCAGACGAGGACCCGGAGGTGGAATCCACCCATATGATGCGCGATCGGCTGATGCTGGTGTGCCGGGCCGACCACCGTTTCGCGCGCCAGAAGAATGTGCGCTGGTCGGATCTGTCCGGCGAGGCGCTGATCGCGCTGGCGAAGGAAAATCCGCTGCGCGACCTCGTCGACCGGGCGCTGCTGCGCGTTGCCCCGGATGTCCGGCCGTCCTACGAGGTGCGGTTCTCGACCACCGCGATCAGTATGATCGCGGCCGGGCTTGGCGTTTCCGTGCTGCCCGAAAACGCCCGCCAACTCGCGCCGCTGGTCGACGTCAAGGTGATGGAGCTGGTCGAGCCGGCGATCAGCCGCGACGTGTCGGTGCTGCAGCACCGTCAGCGCGCCCTGTCGCCCGTGGCCCAGAAAATGAAGGAATATCTGCTCGACGCCGAACGCGAGCGCTGAGGCCGGGCGAGGGCGGGCAGCCAAGCTGGATCAGGCCCGCCGGGGCGTTTCTTCACACTGTTGCGTAACGCCGCCGGCGGGCGATGGCTGGGAGGGAGGCGTATGCCTCCCCGGCTCAGAACACGACGACGCTTCGGATGCTTTCG
>NZ_RBVY01000011.1 GCF_004000215.1 Nitratireductor alexandrii
GACTCTACCAAAATCTGGAGGAGATTCAGGGGCTCAGGTCAGGCGACGCCATGACGGCCAGGGAGGGCGAGCGGCTTTTCGTGGGAAGAGGTCAGGCCTCCTGCGAGGCGCGGATCTGCGCGACGGGCCCGCCCGGCGTCGACCTGGTCCCGGCCCTGGATTGCGCCCGTTTCGCGTCCGTCTCCGTCATCGCCCGGGTGACGGTCGACGCGATGTCCTCGATCCTCGGCGACTGCATGATGGAATAGTGGTCGGCATCCATTTCGACGATTTCGATCCCTGGAGCGAACGCTTTCCACTCGTCCCGCATGTTCCGGGCGTCGGGCCGCCGGGCCGCCGCAAATAGCAGGAGCCTTCCGCCGAGGGCGCGGGGCGTGTGGTTGTCGAGGGCCCTGGAGCCGGCGTTGAAAACCGCATAGACCGCCTTCATCGCGGCCGCGTCGGTCGGCACGCCGTTTTGTTCCAAGCGTTCCGTCAACCACACGATACGCTCGTCGGCGGATAACGGCTCCAATTCCTGTTTCTCGCCGCGAAGCGGCAGGCGGGCGACGGCAGCCAGGTCGTTCACGAAACCGGCGAAGCGTTCGGCCGGACCCGCCGCGGCGGGCGCGTCGGGCACGGCGCTGTCGATCATCGCGGCCAGGCCCTGGGTTTCGCCTTCGGCCTCGAGGCGGCGCGCCATCTCCTGCACGACCAAGCCTCCCAACGACCAGCCGATCAGATGGTAGGGACCGTCCGGCTGGACGGCCCGGATCTCCCTTATGTAGCGGACAGCCATGTCTGCAATCGAGTCCAGAGGCGCCTGCGTCGCGGAGGTCAGCCCCGGCGCGCGCAATCCGTAGACGGGGCGAGTGGAGCCCAGGGCCTGGGCGAGCCCGACGTAACACATGACGTTGCCGCCGATCGGGTGAACGCAGAACAGCGCGGGACCTTCACCGCCCTGCCGGATCGGTGTCAGGATCGCATCGGCGCGCTCATCGCCGTCGCCGCGCAGCAGATCGGCGATGCCCGCCACCGTGGGGTGGCTGACGAGCGTGGCGAAGGAAAACCGCCGCTTGAAACGCTGTTCGAGCTTGGCCATCAGACGCATGCCGGCGAAGGACGAACCGCCGAGCGCGAAGAAATCGTCTTCCCGTCCGATCCCGGACGTGCCGAACGTCTCGCGCCAGAGTTCGGCAACCGCCTGCTCCAGCGCGTCCCGTGGCGGCGCCGACGAACGCTTGGCGGTCTCGCGGACGCCGAAATCGGGTGCCGGCAGGGCCGAACGAACGACCTTGCCGTTGTCGCTGAGCGGCAAGCTGTCGAGAGACACGATATAGGTGGGCACCATATAGGCCGGCAGGACCGCGCGAAGCCGCTCCCGCAACCCGGCCGGTTCCACCTGCGTGCCGGCCGTTTTGGGCACGACGTAACCGGCGAGGTGTCGCGTCCCGGCGCTGTCGGTGACGGCCACCACCACCGCTGCGGCGACCTCGGGGATGGCGAGAAGAGCGGCCTCGACCTCGGCGCATTCCACGCGATAACCCTGAATCTTGACCTGAAAATCCTTGCGTCCCAGGAATTCGATCTCGCCGTCGGCGAGATAGCGCCCCATGTCGCCGGTGCGATAGAGGCGCTCGCCGGTGGTCGGGTGGCGAATGAAGCTGGCCGCCGTCTTGGCCTCGTCGCCCAGATAGCCGAGCGCGACCCCGATCCCGCCGATATAAAGATCGCCGGGCACCCATGGCGGGCACATGGCGAGATCGGCGTCCAGAACGTGGATGGACTGATGGTCCATCGCGTGGCCGTAGGGAACGGAACGCCATTCGGGATCGACGTCGCCGATCGGATAGAGAACCGACCAGATCGACGCCTCGGTGGCGCCGCCCAGGCTCCAGATCTCCGCCCCCGGTGCCGCCGGGCGGATCTGCTCGGGCAGGGTCAGCGGGATCCAGTCCCCGCTCAGCATGACCAGACGCAAGGACGGCATGACCGGGCCGCCCGCACCCTCGACCGCGAGCTGCATCAGCGCCGGGACCGAGTTCCAGACCGTGACGTCGTGGCGCCGCACAAGGTCGCGCCAATGCGAGGCATCCTTGGCCCGTTCGGCATCCGGCATGACGATCGTCGCGCCGGCGGCGAGCGTTCCGAAAATATCGTAAACCGAAAGATCGAAGCTGAGCGACGAAAGGGCGAGTATCCTGTCGGCGGGCTTCAGCGCAAAGCGGCCATTGAGATCGACGATCGTGTTCCACGCGCCGCGGTGATCGATCATGACGCCCTTGGGAACACCGGTGGAGCCCGACGTGAAGATCACGTAGGCGAGGTCGGTCGCCTTTGTCTCCGTGCGCCACGGCGCGTCCTGGCTGTCGTCGCGCACCAGATCGACGCAGACGCGCTGAACGTCCTGCGGCCAGGCAAGCGCGCGCTCAAGGGCGGTTCGCGTCAGGACGAATTTCGTCTTGCTTTGCGCGAACAGCACGTTGCGGCGTTCGGCCGGCAGGTCCGGATCGACCGGAACATAGGCGGCGCCCGCATAGAGGACGCCGAGAACGGCGACGATCTGTTCCCAGCCCTTGGGCAGCGAGATCGCGACCCGATCGCCGCGCGCAACGCCGCGCCGACGCAGCTCGCCGGCCGTCGCGACTGCCAGGCGCCGCAATTGCGCATAGGTGAGGCGCCGATCGGCGGCGATTACCGCGACGTTTTCGGGATGCTCGGCCGCCTGACGCTCGAACGCCGCTTCCAGCCGCTCGGGCGCGGCGGAAGGGACGATGGCCGCCGCCGGCGCCGCCGGCTGATATGGTTTGGGATCCCGTTCGTTCCACTGCGCCTCATCGTCTGCCAGTTTCAAGAACAGGTCGAGATGCGCCCGGCACAGTTCCTCCACGAAGCCGGCGGGGAAAATCTGTTCGACATAATCCCAGTTGAAGATCACCGATCCGTCGTCGCCGAAGTGCATCTGATGGTCGAGATAGACCTGCGGAACCTGGAGGCGCGCCGTGTCGTGATCGATGCGCACCCCGGGATGACCGGCGGTCTCCGGGTCGGCGGGGGGCGTGACCGCGGTGAAGGTGACCGGCACGCTCATGCCCGGCCCGGTTCCGGCGCGCTGCTGCATCGCGCGGGAGATGTCGATACCGCTGACTTCGATCCGCTCGGCATCGCGCCAGAACTGGCGCTGCAGGGCGCGCACGCGCTCGACAAACGAGCGGTTTCGCGAGGCGTCGACCTCAAGCAGGATGGTGGTCCCGAAATTGCCGAATGTGTTGGCGGCTTGCGGCAGGTGCCGGAAACGTCCGGAAGACAGAACGGTGATCGCGAAATGATCGCTGCCGGCGTAGCGGGAGAGCACTTCGGTATAGACGGCGCAGGCAAGCAGGCTGGGCGGAATCCGCAGCCGTGCGCAGATCTCGACGATTTTCGTCCAGTGCGGGCCCGACATGGTCCGAGTGAGATGCCGAAACCGGGGATGCCGGTCGCGGGATAGTCCTCTCGTCAGAGGCAGGGACGGCGGACCCGGGAAGTCGTCCAGGCGCGGTCGCCAGTAATCCCACGCGGCCTGCCAGCCCGGTCCCCGCCGGACACGGTTCTGCGCCTCAACATAGTCGGCGAAGGACATCTCGACCGGCGCAAGGGCGCCGGCGGGGTCGGCGCACAGGGCAAGCCATTCCCGCAGAAGAAGATGGAAGCTCCAGCCGTCCATCATCCACAGCGCGAAGCGCATGTGCAGGCGCAAGCCGGCCTCGTCCCGCGTCGCGCGGATGTCGAATTGCGGCCATATGTCCGGCGGCATCTGCCCGGCGTTGATGTCGGTCCGAAGCGCCTCGAGCCGCTCCCGCCGCCGCGCTGCGGGAAGGTCTCTCAGGTCGAGGGTTTCGATCTGGTAGGGCCCGACATCGTCGAGAATCCGTTGCTCGCCCGACGGCAGAATCACGGCCCGCAGCATGTCGTGTCGTCGAAGGATCCGCTGAAGGGCGGGCGTCAGTTCGGTTTTGAACCCTACCGGAACGTCCACTTCGACATAGTAGGTGGCGGGGGTGCTGAGGTCGAGTTCAGCGCCCTGTCCGACCCAATATGCCTGTTGAATGCCTTCCAGAAGAAACGGCGCTCGCTCACTCTTCACGCACTTCGCCGACGCCGCTGCTTCAACCATTCCATGCTCCTCCCGGTTCCGCATCGCCGACGCCGCGAGGGTTGGCGTCAGACCTTGATGGTTCTATTATATTAGTGTAACGCTGTCGAGGGAGGAAGGGTGGTTGGCACGCCGGAAGCCCACGGCAGCTCGCCCTTAGAAAGATCGACCGGTGCGGCGTCGCAAAGGTTGCAAGGACCGGCGGGCGTAGGCCGGGCGGTTGATCGCCAAGGGAGAGGTTTCTCGATGCGGAAAGGCCTGGACGCCGGCGAGCTTCAGACCGGTCCGTGCGCGGATGGCGGGTCTTATGTCGCCGAAGCGTTCGAAAAGACCGTTCACCGTGCGATCCAGCTTCATGGAGGCTATCCCGACAACTGGGTTCCCGAGCGGTCCGGCACCGACCACGATGTCGTCGTCGTCGGGGGCGGCCAGTCCGGCGTGGCGGTCGCTTTCGCGTTGCGACGCGCCGGGATAACGCGAACCGCCGTCATCGACGCGGCCGACGAGGGCGGGGAAGGCATCTGGCTCAATACGGCGCGCATGAACGCGCTGCGATCGCCCAAGCATCTGCCCGGGCCGGAACTGGGCATACCGGAATTGGGATTCCGGGCCTGGTACGAAGCGCGTCGCGGCGAGGCGGCCTATGCAGGGATGCAATCCATCTCACGGATCGACTGGGCCGACTACCTGCGCTGGTACCGCAAGATGGTTGGAGTATCGGTGCGGTTCGGGACGCGGCTGGAAGGTGTCGAGCCGGCGGAGCAGGGATTGCGGCTTCGTCTGTCGATCGGCGGCCGCCCCAAGGCGGAAGTCTGCCGCAAGCTCGTCCTGGCGACCGGCTTCGCCGGCAGCGGAAGCGTCAATATGCCTGGCTTCATCGCGCAATCGCTGCCGGCCGATCTTTATGCGCACGCGGAGGAGCCGATCGATTTCGGTGCGTTACGAGGGCAACGCGTCGCCGTATTCGGCGCGGCCTCGTCGGCGTTCGACGCCGCGGCGGCCGCGCTCGAAAAGGGCGCGGCTTCGGTGGACCTGTTCTGTCGCCATGACGACCTCGAACGCCTGTCTGTGATGCGGATGCTATATTATCCCGGTTCGGTGGAGCATTTCCGGCTCCTGCCCGATGCCGAGCGGTGGACGATCATGAGCGCGCTGTGCCGGCGCGCCCAGGGACCGGTGCCCGATACGGTGCGTCGCGCCGCGCGCTTCGACACGTTTCACCTCCATCTCGGCGCGTGCGATCCGATTCTCGATACGGATGGCGTCGCGGTCACGCTTCGACTTGGCGGGCACGACACGATTTTCGAATTCGACTTCGTCATCGCCGGAACGGGATACAGGGTCGATCTTTCCGCGCGTCCCGAATTGGCAAGCATCGTCGACCAGATCGCGCTATGGCGCGACCGCTACCAGCCACCGCCGGCAGAGGCGCATGACGATCTCGCGCGCCACCCCTATCTGTCGCCGGGCTTCGCTTTCACCGAGAAGCGGCCCGGCAGCGCGCCCTATCTCAAGGACATTCATTTCTTCGGCGCCGGCGCCCTTCTCAGCAACGGCCGCAATCCCGCAGAGGTCAGCGGATTTCGCCACGGCATACCACAGCTTGTTTCGGCGATCGGCGCGGACCTGTTCACGGCCGATGCCGCGCAGCACGTCGCGCGGGCTCTCGGTCCGTGTCAGCCCATACTCACCGGACAGGAATACCGCGATCGCATTTGGACCGGACGCGATTTGCGGGCGGCGAAACCGGCAAAAAACGCCGTCCAAGATCGTAGGTCGGAGGCGGACGAGTTTCGGCACGACGCAATGGAGCGATGACGATGAACGAGACCACGCGCGCAGATCAGGCGGTTTTGCAGGAGCGCGTCCTGGAACAGGCCCGCGCGATCCTCAAATGCGAGGACATCGGGCCGCAGAACTATTTCCTGGAGGTGGGCGGGGATTCTCTGGTCGCGCCGATCCTTGCCAACAAGATCGAGGCGGAGTTTGGCGTGCGGCCCCAGCTCGAAGACATCTTTACCAGATCGTTCGGCGAGTTGGCCGAACTCCTCCGCGCCGCGTAAAGCCGATCTGCTTGTCACGGACGTGCAGATCGGCTCCACCTTGTCGGCTTAGCGCATGTCTAAACGGCGGACCGGCTTCCGCTTCGCCTGGAAAGGCTCTGCAGCCGGTCGCAAGGCATCGGCCGCCGGCGCGCCAGCATCGACGGGCCCGCAGGGCCGCCGACGTGGCGCGTCAGGCATGCGCGCGTACGCTCTGCCGCTGCGCGCCCAGGCCCTCGATCCCGAGTTCCACCACGTCGCCGGGTTTCAGATAGCGCGGCGGTTTCAAACCCTGCCCGACACCGGGCGGGGTGCCGGTGGACACGACGTCTCCCGGGTGCAGGGTCATGAACTGTGACAGGTAGCTCACGAGATGAGCCACGCCATAGACCATGGTCGCCGACGATCCGTCCTGCATGGTCACTCCGTTGACCGTCAGCCACATCTTGAGCTGCTGCGGGTCGGGGACCTCGTCACGCGTAACAAGCCAGGGTCCTGTCGGACCGAAGCTGTCGCACGATTTGCCTTTGGTCCACTGGCCGGACCTCTTGTTCTGAAAATCGCGTTCCGAAACGTCGTTGACGACGCAATAGCCGGCGACATGGTCGAGCGCCTCGTCCTGCGACACATGTTTTGCGGGCTTGCCGATGACGACGCCGAGTTCGACCTCCCAATCGGTCGCGCCGGATCCCCTTGGAATGACGATATCGTCGTCCGGCCCAGACATCGCCGACGTGGCTTTCATGAAGATCACCGGTTCGGGAGGAACCTCCAGCCCCGCCTCCGCCGCATGGTCGGCGAAGTTGAGCCCGATGCAGATGAACTTGCCGGTGCCGGCCACGCACGGACCGAGCCTTTGCGGTTTCTCGACCACCGGCAGGCGGGCAATGGCGACGTCCCGCGTCCAGGCGAGGTCGGCGAGCCACCGGCCGCCGATGTCGTCGACCACGCCGCCAAGATCACGAATGTGGCCGTCGTCGTCCAACAGGCCGGGCCTTTCGGAGCCGGCGGGTCCGTAGCGAAGAAACTTCATTCTTTTGGCCTTTCAGTACGTCGTGCGTCCACCGGACAGGTCGAACGTCGCGGCGGTGGTGAAGCTGTTCTCCTTGGAGACGAGCCAGGCGACCATCGCGGCGGCTTCGTCGACTTCGAGAAGGCGACCCCGCGGGATGCGCGAACGCATATAGTCGATGTGTTCGGGGGTGAGCTGTTCAAGGATCCGCGTCTGCGCCGTCGCAGGCGAGATGCAGTTGACCGCGATGTCGTATTCGGCGAGTTCCTTGCCGAGCGACTTCGTCATTCCGATCACCGCCGCTTTCGAGGCCGAATAGGCGGCGGCGTTGGGATTGCCTTCCTTGCCGGCGACCGACGCGATGTTGACGATGCGCCCGTAATTGCGCGCCTTCATGCCCGGAACCACGGCGCGGTTGACGTAGAAAGTGCCGTTGACGTTGATGTCGATAACTTTCTTCCACATCGCGATGTCGTATACGTCGAGCGGGGCCGCCGCGCCCGCGATGCCGGCCGAATTGACCAGGACGGAAATCCCGCCCGCGGCGTCTTCCGTCCGGTCGCATGCCGCCTTGACCGCGTCCCAGTCGGCCACGTCCACGATCTGCGTCGACGCCGCGTCGCCGAGCTCTCGCCGCGCTGCCTCGAGCTGCGCCTCGTCGATGTCCCACAAGGTGACCGTGGCGCCGGATGCGACGAAGCGCCTGGCCATCGCCAAGCCCAGCCCTTGAGCGCCGCCGGTGACGACGGCATGCTGGCCGTTGAGATCGATCCTGTTCATGTCGATGGTTCACTCCGCTCGGTTCTGCCTGAAGATTGGACGATGCGCATGGGAGGCTTGGCGGTCGGCGGGCCTCTCGCGTAGCCTGCGATGGCTTGATTTGATCTATTATATTAGTGTAACAGAACCCACAAGTGCCGCAGCGGCAAAATAAGGCGATTGCAAGGAGGGGCAGGGTGAAAGCGAGCGAGACACGCACCGTCGGACGTACGGGCTTGGACGTAACCGCGCTTGGCATGGGGTGTGCGTCGCTGGGCGGCCTCTACGCGCCGGTCGACGACCGGACCTGTCTGGCCACGCTCAAGGCGACCTGGGACTGCGGAATCCGGTATTTCGACGCCGCCCCCATGTATGGGCTCGGCCGTGCCGAACACATGCTGGGCCATTTTTTGCGGGAGCGAGTTTCGGCATCGCAGCCGGTGGTCAGCACCAAGGTCGGCCGTCTCATGGCCCGCGAACGCCCGGGACGGGAGCTGCCGCAGGCTGCCGAGAAGAATCCGCTCGACGCGGGATGGCGAAACGGACTGCCTTTCCACGAGGTGTTCGACTATTCCTACGATGCGATCATGCGCAGCTTCGACGACAGCCAGCAGCGTATGGGACGCGAGCGGATCGACCTCCTCTTCGTCCATGATATAGGCAGGCTGACCCACGCGGAGCGTGCGGACGCGCACTGGACGGCGCTGACGTCGGGCGGGGGCTTTCGCGCCCTGGGCGCGCTGCGCGAGGCCGGCATCATCAAGGGCTTCGGCCTCGGTGTGAACGAGGCCGAAGTGGTGCTCGATGCCATGAACGAGGCCCAGCTCGATTGCACGCTGCTCGCCGGGCGCCATACACTTCTGGAACAAAACGCCAATTCGCTGCTGGACAAGGCTCTCGACTGCGGTATGTCGATCGTGATCGGCGGCGTGTTCAATTCCGGCATCCTGGCCGCCGGGCAGTCGGGCAACCGCAAGTTCAACTATCAGGACGCGCCCGAGGATATCGCCAGGAAGACGGACAGGCTGGCGGCGGCGTGCGAGGCGTTCGGCGTGCCGCTTGCCGCGGCCGCGATACAGTTCCCGTTCAGGCACAAGGCCGTGACCTCCGTCCTGATCGGGGCAAAACATCCCGACCACGTGGTGCAGAACGTCGAGTGGTTCGAAAGGCCGCTGCCGGACGCGCTTTGGGACGCGCTCCACAGCGACGGGCTGATCGACGAGAGGGCGCTTGCCTGAACGCGGATGATGTCCGTAGCCGGCGTCAGTCGCCGGTGCGGCGCCGTCAGTCGCGCTCCAGCAGCCTGTAGTCCCTTCTGAAATACAGAAGCGGTTCTTCGCCTTCACCGAAACGCAGGCCCGTAACCCTGCCGATGAGGATTCGATGCGTGGCGACGCTTCGAGCCGCCACGATCCGGCAGTCGAAAACGGCGATCGCTCCGGCAAGGGCCGGCGCGCCGCTCGAGATCGTCTCCCATTCGGCCGCGGCAAACCTGTCCGTCTGCGACAGGCCGGTCATGCCGGAGAAGGCCGCGGCGAGCGGCCGATGCTCGCTCGCGAGGGTATTGAGTGCGAAAACGCCATTCTCGGCGAAGCGGTCGTTGGACCGGTTCTCGCGGTTGAGGCAGACGAGTACCGTCGGCGGGGTGTCGGACACCGAGCAGGCGGCGATGACGGTGACGCCGCGCCGGCCCGCGACCCCGTCGGTGGTCACGACATGAACCGCGCCGGCGAAGTTGGCCATCGCATCCCGGTAGGAGCGCGGCTCGATCTCGCCTTTCTTCAACAATTTTCCACCCGGACCGCCTGTCGCGGTACGATCAAATCGTCCGCTCGCCGGCGGGAAAAAGCCGGACCGGGTCGACCGGCGGCATTGGCGCGCGCCGTGCGCGATCTACATCGTGGCACCGAGGCTCCAGGGCACGAACTCGTTGTCGCCATAGCCGAGCGATTCCGACTTGGTCGCCCCGCCCGATGCGACGCGAAGGATCTCGGCAAAGATCTCCTCGCCTTTGCGGGCGAGCGAGACGCCGTCCATGACGTCTCCGCAGTTGATATCCATGTCCTCGCGCATCTTCTCGAAAATGACGGAGTTGGACGCGAGCTTGAGGGAAGGCGTGGGCTTGCAGCCGAAAGCCGAGCCTCGCCCGGTGGTGAAACACAGCACATTCGCGCCGCCGGCAACCTGACCCGTCGCGGAGACGGGGTCGTAGCCGGGCGTATCCATGAAGACGAGGCCGCGTTCGCGGATCGGCTCGGCGTATTCCAAAACGGCGCGAAGATTGGTCGTGCCGCCCTTGGCCAGCGCGCCGAGCGATTTTTCCAAAATGGTTGTCAGACCGCCAAGCTTGTTGCCGGGGGACGGGTTGTTGTTCATCTCCATGTCGTGCTTGGCCGTATAGGCCTCCCACCAGCGGATCCGTTCGATCAGCTTTTCGCCCACCTCCCGGGTTTCGGCTCGGGAGGTAAGCAGATGCTCGGCGCCATAGATTTCCGGCGTCTCGGACAGGACGGCGGTGCCGCCTTGAGCGACCAGAAGATCCACCGCGGCGCCGAGGGCGGGATTGGCGCTGATGCCGGAATAGCCGTCCGATCCGCCGCATTGGAGAGCCAGGACAAGTTCGGAGGCGGGTTGTGTCGTTCGTTCGGCGGCGTTGACGATGGGCAGCATCTCGACGATCGCCTTGACGCCGGCTTCGACGGTTTTGCGGGTGCCGCCGGATTCCTGGATGGTCATGGCGCGAAACGTCGCATTCTCCTCGATGCCGTAGGATTTCATCCAGCGCGGAATCTGGAACGCCTCGCAGCCGAGACCGACCATCAGCACGCCGCCGACATTCGGATTGGTGGCAAAACCCCACTGCGTGCGCTTCAGGACGTCGTAGGCCGGGCCCTTGACGTCGATGCCGCAGCCGGTGCCGTGAACCAGCGAGATGACGCCGTCGACGTTTGGATAATCCGCGAGGATGCCGGAGCGGTTGACCTCGTCGGCGATGAAACGGGCAACGCTGGCCGAGCAGTTTACCGATGTCAGCGTCGCGATATAGTTTCGGGTGCCGACCTTGCCGTTCTGTCTCTTGAAACCCTGAAACGTCGCCCTGTCGTCTTCCCGAAGCATGCGGGTGGGGCGCGCATTGGTGCCAAACGCATGGTCGCGCTCGAAGTCGCGCAGATAGACGTTGTGCTCGTGTACCCAGTCGCCCGATGCGATGAGCTGTCGGGCAAAGCCGATTATCTGGCCGTATTTCACGACGGCCTCGTCGGCTGCGATATCGCGCAGGGCCATTTTGTGACCGCGCGGTATGCGTGTCGCAACGACCACGTCCCCCGCTTTCTCGCCAGCTTCCAGCGGGCTCACCGCAAGGAGGATGTTGTCGGCTTCAAACAATTTAATAAATCGCGTCATCAAATGAACTCGGATTGGGGCCGTTTCGACCGTCGGGACGAAAGGGTGACTGAAATTAGAATATTAATATAATAGTACGCAGCCGGTCAAGCGATCTCAGGTGGTGCGAGAAGCTCGGGCACCGGTCATCTCCGGCCTGTGGCGCTTCTATGGCGGCCGCCGGGAACCGAGAAGAAGAGCGGGGATCGTTGCGCCCTCAGAAAGCCCGCCTCCCGATGCCGTCGGGGTTGCGGCGGATGCGGCCGTGTCTGTCCGGCCCGTTGAACGGCGCCGCGCGGACGATTACGGCGCCCGGATTCAATCGAGGTGAAAGACCTCTTCCATAGCGGCCCACCATTCGCCCTTGGCCCGCGTCGGCAAGGGCTCCTGCATGGGGTCGCACAATTGCCACCACCTACGCATTGCCGGCGATTCGCCCATCTTGGCCGCGTCCTTCGCGAAATCGGAGCCGTGATACTCCCAATAGGCGAAGAGCAGGTTCTCCGGCTGCCGCAGGAATATGGAATAGTTCCTGATATTGGCCCGGCCGATGACATCGAGGACCTCGGGCCAGACCTCGGCGTGAACCCGCTTGTATTCCGCGACGGCCTCGGCCTTCAGGGAAATGCAAAGCCCCATCCTCTTCATGCCGCGCCTACTCTGCTTCGGTTGCCGTCGACGCCACCTTGGCGCCCAGCTCTCCGGCGACTTCGATCGCGTTGTGAAGCGACGTCTCGAGATGATGTTCCATCGCCAGCGCGGCACCCTCGGCGTCCTGGCGCTTCAGGGCGTCGAGGATCGCTTCGTGTTGCTCGATCGTCTGTTCGCCATAACCCGGCTTGGGGATCGCCAGGTAGCGGCCACGATCCATCTGCGCCTTCGAGATGTCGACGGCCTTCCAAATCATCGGGAAGCCGCTGGTTTCGGCAATCGTGCGGTGAAACACGTCGTCGAGCTGTATGGCGCTGGCATATTTTCCCCGCGAGATCGCGAGGCGGTGGGCGGCGATGTTGTCCTCCAGCGCCTCGGCCGCCGCGGCGGTGAATTTCGGCGCGGCCCGCCTGGCGCTTTCCATTTCCAGCGCGCGGCGGATCACATAGGCTTCCTCGAGGTCGGCCCGGCTTATGGGCGCGACATAGGTGCCGGTCTGCGCCAGAACATTGATGAGACCTTCGTCGCTGATGCGCTTGACCGCCTCGCGCACCGGGGTTCGGGAGATGCCCAGCGCTTCGGCGATGGCGACCTCGTTGATCGGGTCGCCCGGCTTCAGCCGTCCGACCGCGATCATGTTGCGAATCTTCTGATAGATCTGATCCCGGAGCGGGAGCGCCCGGTTCAGGGTTTTCGGGTCGAAGTCCATGAAACCATCCAAGTTGCCGTTCGTGGGCAATGATCACCCTTATACTAGCATGTCAAACATTTCGGGAGGACGGCCTGTGCCAGGTCGACGGCGCCCCGAAACGCCTCGACGCGAAATTCAGCTTGTCACGACTGTTATATTAGTGCAATAGAGGCGGCGCCGGGAACCGATGCGCTGCGCGTCGGCCTTTTTCGGCCGTGGGGACGCTTCTCAACAGACCGACGGACATTCAGGAAGAAGCAGCCGCTTGAAAGAACTGTTATACTAACATAACATGCACGCGGTCGTTGTGGAGGCAGCGACCGGTTCTGCCAGGGAGGAACCAAGCCGGACATGACAGACGCTCATTGCGCCTTGGACATGAAGGGGATCACCAAGACGTTTCCAGGCGTGAAGGCGCTGTCCAACGTCAACTTCTCCGTAAAGTTCGGCAGTGTCCATGCCGTCGTGGGAGAAAACGGCGCGGGCAAATCCACCCTGATGAAGGTTCTGAACGGGTCCTATCCGCCCACGAGCGGTACGATCAGGGTCGGCGGCACGGAGGTGCGCATGCGCCGTCCCGCCGACGCGCAGGCGCTCGGCGTGCGAATGGTCCACCAGGAAATCAACCTGGTCCCGGATCTCAGCGTTGCGGAAAACGTCTATCTCGGCCGCATGCCCGGCAAATGGACATTGCTGCGCCGGCGCGAGATGGTCGCCAAGGCGACGGCCGTTCTGGAGGAACTGGGCGCGGCGATAAATCCGCGCGAGCGGCTGGGCAATCTGTCGATCAGCCAGCAGCAACTGGTCGAGATCGCCAAAGCCTATGCCGCCGACCCCCGCATCATCGTGCTCGACGAGCCCACGTCCAGCCTGAGCGAGCACGAGACCGCCGCGCTTTTTTCGATCCTGCGCAAGATGCGCGACGACGGGATCGCCATCGTCTATATCAGCCACCGGCTCAAGGAGGTTCTGCAGATCGCCGACGAGGTGACCGTGCTGCGCGACGGCAGCATGATCGAGACCCGGCCGATCGAGGGCATAACCGCCGGCGAAATGATCAGCCTGATGGTCGGGCGGGAAGTGAGCAATGTCTTCCCGAAGAGTCCCGCGGCCATCGGCGCGCCGGTCCTCAGCGTCGAGAATATCAGCGACGGCAAACATTTCCGCGATGTGAGCTTCGACGTGCGGGCCGGCGAGATCCTCGGCCTGACCGGGCTGGTCGGGGCAGGGCGCACCGAAGTCGCGCGTGCCATCTTCGGCCTGTCCCAGTTGACCGGCGGCACCCTGCGGCTCGGCGGGCGCGAGCCGGGTATTCGATCGCCGTCCGATGCGGTGAAGGCCGGCATCGCCTATGTGCCGGAGGACCGCAAGGGCGACGGCATCGTTCCGGCGATGTGCGTGCGCGAGAACATCAGCCTGCCGATCCTGCGGCAGCTCAGCAAGCTCGGTTGCGTCAGCCATGGCGCCGACCGCGCGCTTGCCGGTCACTACGTGTCCCAGTTCGCGATTTCGCCGCCGGACGGCGAGCGCCGGATCAATCTCTTGTCGGGCGGCAACCAGCAGAAGGCGGTGATCGCCAAATGGCTGGCCGCCAAGCCGTCGGTGCTCATTCTGGATGAGCCGACGAGGGGCGTCGACGTCGGCGCGAAGGCGGAAATCCACAACATTATCGGCCAGTTGGTCGCCGAGGGCATGGCTGTCCTGATGATCTCGTCGGAACTGCCGGAGGTTCTCGGCGTGTGCGACCGGGTGGTGGTGATGCGAGACGGTCACGCCTCCGCCCCGATCGATCGCAAAGAGCTCAGCGAGGAGCGGATCATGGCATTGGCGACGGGCGAGGAGGTCGCATGACCGAGGGGGTTGTGGACATCGCACGCATGAAGCCCGGCGATCGTTTCACGCGCGGCAGCAAGGTCGTGGACGCGCTGTCCAAGGCCGGGCTCCTGATCGCGATCCTCGCCGTGATCCTGTACGGTTCGATCGCGAACGCGGCCTTTTTCTCCACCGGGAATTTCCTCAACGTTCTGACCTCGATGTCGATCGTCGGCATCGTCGTCGTCGGCATGACGTTCGTGCTCGTCGTGGGAGGGCTCGCGGACCTCTCGGTCCCGGCGACCATCGCCTGCGGCGCGATCCTTTCCCTCGGTCTTCAGCCGATGATCGGACCGGTTCCCTCGTTCATGGTCGCGGTCGCGCTGGCCGGGGCGATCGGGCTTTTGAACGGCGTTTTGGTGGGGTATTTCGGCGTCAATCCGATTATCGCCACGCTGGGGGTGGGAACGATCGGGCTGGGCATCGTCCAAGCCGCGGTCGGCGGGGTAATCGTCTACGGAACCAACCCGGCTTCCGCCGAACTGGTCAAGGGCAGGCTTTTCGGCATCCCCGTCGTCGCCATCATCTTCGCGGCGATCGCAATCCTCGGCCATATTATTCTCTCGCGCTCCTTCTGGGGCCGGTGGACCTTGGCGACCGGCGGCAACTACAGCGCCGCCGAGGCAAGCGCGGTGCCGGTTCGCGCGGTCAAGGCAGGCGCGTTCGTCATCACCGGTCTGGCGGCCGGCATCAGCGGCGGCCTGCTCGGGCTGACATTACAGAGCGCCCGTCCGCTGGTCGGCACCGGTTACGAGTTCAGCGCCATCACCGCGGTCGTGGTCGGCGGCGTCTCGATCATCGGCGGCTTCGGCTCCGTTCCCCGCGCCATCGCCGGCCTGGTCTTCGTGCAGCTCTTGACCAATGTGATGGTGCTGGAGGGGGTTCGCACGCCCGTGCAGGGTTTCGTGCTCGGCGCGCTGATCGTCTGCGCCGTCGGCATGGATGCGGCACTCCGAAAGAGGGGAGGCGCGTGATGCGGTACGTCTCGCTGGCTCTGCAATACAGGGTCCCGATCATTCTCGGCCTCACCCTGATCATCTCGGCGATGCTCGTCCCGGGCTATGTCAGCGCCACGACGCTCAGCCTCGGGCTCGACCGCGCCGCCACGATCGGTCTGATCGCCATCGGTCTCACGGTCCTGCTGATCGCCGGCCAGATCGACTTGTCGGCCGGTTCGGTGTTCGCGCTGGCCGGCATCGTGTCGATTATGCTGCAGCCGCAACTCGGCATCCTGCCGGCCGCTGCGGCGGGCGTCGTCGTGGGCATGGTGGCGGGTGCGATCAACGGCGCCCTGGTGGTCGGCCTGAAGGTGCATTCGCTCGTCCTCACGCTGGCCACGATGCTGATCTTCCGCTCCATCGCGCACTGGATCACCGACAGTCAGCCGGTGACGGGAACCGACATCATGTTCTCGCTCGCCCTGGCGCAGATCTATCTGGACGTGTTCACGGTTCGCAGCGCGCTGTTCGTGGCCTTCATCCTGCTGCTTCATTTCTGGCTGACGCGCACCATTCCGGGCCGCAACGTCTTCGCGGTCGGGTCGAACGCGGTGGCGGCCGAGGAAAGCGGCATCGCGTCCGGGCGCATCCTTTTCTTCGGCTTCGTCTTCGCCGGCACGCTGGCAGGCCTCGCCGGGGTACTGCAAAGCCTGGTGACCAACACCGGCTCGCCCGTGTTCGGCTCCACCCTGATCGTGACCGTGATCGCGGCCGTCGTCGTCGGGGGAACCAGGATCGAGGGCGGCAAGGGCTCCGCGCTCGGCACGCTGGGCGGCGTGCTCACCATCGGCGCGCTGACGGTGGCGATGGAGTTTCAGTCGGTGCCCGCCTACGTCCAACAGGTCGTCTCGGGGTTCATTCTGATCCTGCTCGTCGTGCTCGACCGTACCGTCAGCACCAGGCGGAAGGCTACGGCCAGCCGTCCTTCGCTCGTTCAAGGCAATCCAATCAAACAGGGAGGAAGCGCATGATTGGGAAGAGGAATTTATTGTACGTGGCCGCCGCCGCCATGCTGGCGTCGACCGGCTTGGCACAGGCAAAGACGGTTTGCTACGTGAACGCGGCCGACTCGCATGCCTATGCCACCCCGGCCAACGAGGCGCTTCAGGAGCGCGCTAAGGAGCTCAAGATCGAGATCCTGAGCCTCAGCCAGGACTTCGACGTCCAGAAAGGCACCGAGCAGCTCAACACCTGCGTGGCGCGCGGCGTCGACGGGATCATTCTTTGGCCGCTCGACCCGCAGGCCTACATCCCCGGGCTGGCGCGCGCCCAGCAGGCCGAGATTCCGGCCATTCTCATCAACTCGCCAATGGGCGAGGAGGCGAAGCCGTTCGTGACATCCTTTACCGGACCGGACGTCTATGAGGAGGGCGAGATGGCAGCGGACGCGCTCAACGAGGCACTCGGCGGCGAGGGCTCCGTGGTCATCATCGCCGGCCAGGCCGGCAACGGCACCACGATCGGCCGTGTCGGCGGCTTCGAGGATCGGCTCAAGGAAATCGGTTCGGGCATCAAGGTGCTCGACACGGTCAATGCCGATTTCGACCAGCAGAAGGCGCTGGTCGTGAGCCGCGACCTCATTACGCGTTTCGGCGACGAGCTGGACGGCGTCTACGCCAATGACGACACCATGGCGCGCGGCTTCATCGATGCCTGGAAGGAAGCCAATCCGTCCAAGCCGACCCCGCCGATCGTCGGCATCAACGGCCAGAAGGATGCCTTCGAGTCCATCCGCACCGGCGAGATGCACGCGACGATCGTCCAGTCGCCGGTCGAAGACGGCCGGCTGGCGATCGAGACGATGGCGCGCATCCTCGATGGCGAGGAGGTCAAGGATCGACTGCCGATCCCGCTGACCGTCGTGACCAAGGAGAACGTGGAGTCGGTCGAGCCGGCATTCTGACGCTCAAGCGGCCGGCCCGGACCGTCCGGGCCGGCCGCTGCTGCGGCATCGCGCGATGGTAAAGGCGCTTGCCGCGCCAGCGGGCGGCGAAGCAATCGGAGAGCGCCCATGAAGTTCAGCCTCATGTTCTTCTCGAATTCCTATCCCGAGGAGGCCGGCGGCGCCTACGCCGTCATCTCGGAGATCGCCCGCTACGGCGACCGGCACGGTTTCGAGGCGGTGTGGATACCGGAGCGCCATTTCCATACACTCGGCGGCATCTATCCCAATCCGGCCGTCGTCGCGGCCTATCTGGCGGCGGTGACGGAGACTATCCGCCTGCGCGCCGGCAGCGTCGTGGTGCCGTTGCATCACCCAGCCGAGATCGTCGAATCATGGTCCGTTGTCGATCAGCTTTCGAACGGGCGCGTCGACCTCGCGCTGGCAAGCGGCTGGAACGTCAACGACTTCGTGCTCTCGCCATCCTCCTACGCGGACCTGCGCAGCATCTGGCTCGAGCGCATCGACGAGATTCGCAGGCTTTGGCGCGGCGAACCGGTCGCCTATCCGAACGGAGACCAGGCGTCGACGGAAATCGTTACCTATCCCCGGCCCGTTCAGCCCGAGCCGAACCTGTGGCTGACGGCGTCCAAGCAGCCGGAAAGCTTCCGCAAGGCGGGCGCATTGGGGATGAACGTTCTCACCATGCTCGCCGGGATTTCGCTTGAGCAGCTCGCGGACAAGGTTCGGCTCTATCGCCAAGGTCGCGAGGAAGCCGGCCTCGATCCCGCCGGAGGCACGGTGACGCTGATGCTGCACACGTTCGTCCACGAGAACATCGACACCGTGCACGACGCGGTGCGGGGTCCTTTCCTGCAATACATCAAGACCAGCCTGTCGAGCCATCTCCAGGGCAAGGCCGTCGACGTCGGCCGGCAACTTTCTCCGGCGGAGATCGACGACATGGCCGAATATTCGTTCGAACGCTACTTCAACACCGCCGCGCTTTTCGGGACGGTCGGCGACACGCGGAAATTCGCCCTCTCGGCTGCCGCGGCGGGGGTGGACGAGATCGCGTGCCTGCTCGACTACGGTCCCTCCCTCTCCGACATCCGCGCGAATCTCCCCTACCTGGCCGAGCTCAAGAGAAGCTTCGAGCCGGTCGACGCGTAGGCTTGCGCCCGACATGCAGGCGGCTGCCGACCAAGCGCTTGGGGACAACATCGCGCCGCGCGGTGTCGCGGGTCGTGCGCGTTCGCCGATGGCGATCGTGGGCATGTCGTGCCGCTTCCCCGGCAGCCGGGGGGCGGAAGCGTATCACCGTTCCCTGATCGGCGGGGCCGACCTTTTTTCGCCACCGCCGCGCGAGCGATGGCCCTGGTGCGGCAACGACCGGATCGCCGTGCCCAAGGTGGGGGCGCTGGACGACGTCCTGGACTTCGACAACGGCCTGTTCCGCCTGTCTCCCCGCGAAGCCGAGACAATCGATCCGCATCAACGCGTGATGCTGGAGGAAGCCTGGCTCGCGATCGAGAACGCCGGATATGCGCCGGAGGAATTTCGGCGCCGCTCGACCGGCACGTTCGTGGCGATGTACAATCAGGACTTTCAATTCTACGCCCGTGCCGGGGACTGGGACGAGATTTCGCGGATCTATCTCGCCGCCGGCAGCGCCCGCTCGCTCGTGCCCAACCGGATTTCCTACGTCTTCGATTTCCGCGGGCCGAGCGAGATCGTCGACACCGCCTGCTCCAGCGCCCTCGTCGCCGTCCACCGCGCGGTCGAGGCGATCCGCAACGGCGAGTGCGAACAGGCCGTCGTCGGGGCCGTCAGCCTGCTCCTGGAACCGAGCAGACTCGTGATGCTGCAGGAACTCGGCCTGCTCAGCCCGTCGGGGGAATGCGCCCCGTTCGACCGCGATTCCGGCGGGCAGGTGCTGGGCGAGGGCGTGGCCGCGCTGGTGATCAAGCCACTGGAGGCGGCGCTGGACGACCGCGACACCATTCATGCCCTCATCCTGGCCAATGGCGTCAATCATCAGGGCGCCTCGTCCGGCGGCCTCACGCGGCCGGATGCCGCCGCCCAGGCCGATCTGGTCCGCCAAACCTATCGCCGCCACGGGCTCGATCCGCGGCAGGTGGCCTATGTCGAGGCGCATGGAAATGGCGGCGGCGGCGATCTCAGCGAGTTGCTGGCGTTTCAGGCGGTTTTTGCCGAGGGTGTCCGCATCGGCTCGGTGAAGGGCAATATCGGCTTCCTCGAGGCAGCCGGCGGCATGTCTCAAATCATCAAGATCGTCATGGCGATCAGGCGCGGGATGGTGCCGGGGACCCGCGGCCATCGAAGCATCGTGGAAGACACGGAGCTACGCCCCGGCGCTTGCCGTATCCTGTCCGAGAATATCGCGGTTCGAGAGCTTTCGGCGGGTATCGGGCAGGCTGCTTTCACGGCCGCCGTTCACGCTTACGGGCTGGGCGGATGCAATGCCCACATCGTTTTGAGCGAACCGCCGCCACCGCCCGCTGTCGACCCGGCGCCGGACCGTCTTCCCATTCTGCTTTCCGGCGACGAGGCGGACGATCTGCGCGAGCAGGCCGAGCGGCTGCTGCAATGGCTTGACCGCGAGGCACCTGAATCACTCGCCGACCTGGCCTTCACCCTCGCCGCCGGCAGGTCTCATCGCGCCTGCCGTAGAGCGTTTCTGGTTTCATCGAGGAGCGAACTCGCGCTGCGGCTCTGCGATCTCGCGCGGGGCGCGACGCAGCCGCAGCACGCCGGAGAAGACGGAGCCGGTCCGCCGGACGATCGGGTCGGGGCGGCGGCGAGGCGCTGGCTTGCCGGGGAAACGGTTGACTGGGGAGAGGTCCTGAAGGCGGGACGGCGCACGGCGATCGATCCAACGCCCCTGCGACGCCGCTACTTACCCCTGCCCAACGTCCGCGCCGAATAAACCGCCCCGTTCATGGCACTATCGAGCCACGCACCGGTGCCGCCGTGACCTCAATCGATTGATGTCAGCCCGTAAAATCGCACCGCATTGCGGGAGAATATCCTCGCATCCGCGCTCAGCTCCGCGGGCAGGGCGCGCATCGTCGCCGCAAGCACGTCTGCATATTCACCGGCAATCCGGCACACCGGCCAATCGCTGCCGAACATCAGCCTTTCCGGCCCGAAACAGGCGAGCGCGTGGTGAACATAAGGCTGCAGGTCGCGGACGCGCCAACTTCCCGGCTCCGCTTCGGTAACCAGGCCGGAGAGCTTGCAGTGCACGTTCTCGAAACGGGCCACGCGCTCGATTGCCGCCCGCCAGGGATCCAGTTCGCCGGAGCCGATCGGCGGCTTCGACAGATGGTCGATCACCGCCTTCAGCCCCGGTATTTGCTCGAGCACCGTGGCGACATGGCCGAGATGGCGCGGATAGGTGAGGAAGTCGAATGCGACCCCGGCTTCGGCGATCGCCTTGAGGCTGCGTATCACCTGCGGGCGCACAATCCAGTCGTCGTCGGGCAGATCCTGCAGCATCGGCCGTATTCCGACAAATTTCGGCCTGTTCCGGTAGATCGACAGCTGCGCCTCGAAGTCGTCGCTTTCCAGATCGAGCCAGCCGACCACGCCGGCAATGAAATCCGTGGTTTCGGCAAGGTCGAGCAGGAAGTCGGTTTCGGCCTGCGTTTGGGCTGCCTGCACGACGATGGTTTTCACCACGCCGAACCGCTGCAACACGGGTGCCAGATCGTCGGGAAGGTAGTCGCGCAACAGGATATCGGGTGCGCCGCGCATCCAGTCGTAATCGTTGCGCCCCGGCTTCCAAAGATGATGATGCGCATCAACGATCATTTGATGTCCTCGTTCTGGTGCCGCCCGATGACCCGACCGGGCGAAGCCGGGGGGCGATTTTTTGCCTGGGATCGGCTCGCTTGACCTG
Source organism: Nitratireductor alexandrii (assembly GCF_004000215.1). Classification (GTDB taxonomy): domain Bacteria; phylum Pseudomonadota; class Alphaproteobacteria; order Rhizobiales; family Rhizobiaceae; genus Mangrovimarina; species Mangrovimarina alexandrii. Next base: position 21,331 of record NZ_RBVY01000011.1, read on the forward strand.
ATCATTATACTAGTATTTTATTCTTTTGAACCGGTGATTTTCAATTCGTTCTCGAACGACCTCACGGGAGGAGGCGCGAAAATGGGCAGCGTCTCGCTTCGCAGGCTCGATGATCGCGGTCGTGCGGCGTCGCGCAGCAATCATTTGGGCATCGCCGGTGGTTCGCATGAGGACGACGATGCGGCGGCGGGCCGGCCTCGTATCGACCTGTGGTACGTGCCGCTCGACGATTTCTCGCCGGCGGAACAGGCAGACTGCCTGCAACTCCTGAGCCACGATGAGCGGCAGCGTCACGGGTCTTTCAAAGCGGAATCGGCCCGCCAACAATATCTCGCCGCGCGGGGCCTCGTGCGGACCAGCCTGTCGCGCTATCGCGACATCGCGCCGAAGGACTGGCGCTTCGCGACCAATCGCCATGGCCGCCCCTATATCGCCGATTGCCACGGCGTCAGCGATCTGCATTTCAGCCTCTCGCACACCCACGGCATGGTCGTCTGCGCGGTGGGCGGCGTCGCCGAACTGGGCGTCGATGTCGAACACCGCGCCCGCATGGGGCCTGTCGACGATCTGGCCAAAAGCGTCCTCGCGCCGCCGGAACAGGTGCGTTTCGATGCCTTGGCGGCGGATCGGCGTGGCGCGTTCTTCTTCACGCTGTGGACCCTGAAGGAAGCCTATCTGAAGGCGCGTGGGCTGGGGATGTCGCTGCCGGTGGAGGGCGTCTGGTTCGACGTCGACGACGTGCGGCCGATGGTGCATTTCACATGCGCCATCGCGGACGATCCCGCGCGCTGGGCGTTTCGCAGCCTTCGATTGATGGGCTATGCCCTCGGCATCGCGGTGTCGACATCCATCGAACCGCATCTCGTGCTCAGGCGGACGCGCCCCATCAACCTGCCCGCGGGGTGGGAGCGCGGGCAAACCGCGTCCGGCGCCGGCTGAGGGCAAAACAATGATCCGGGCCGTCCACCTTGTTCGACGCATTCTATTATATTAGGATAACAACCTTGAGGCGTATCAGCGAAATGAGGGCCTTTGCTTGGAGGAATGCCTCTCCAGCGCAAGAAAGTCGCAACGCTGCAAACGCCAAACACGAGCCGGCTGGTTTGCCGTGGCGACCGGGCGGAGGAGGGGAGGTCGCTCGAACATGGAAGCATTCATCTTTCCGGGGCAAGGCTCGCAGCATCGCGGCATGGGAGGCGCGTGGTTCGAGCAAGAGGAATTCCGGAGACTTGAGAGCGAAATCGACCAGATTCTCGGCTATTCCATTCGCGCTCTGTGCCTCGAGGATCAGGACGGCCGGCTGAGACAGACCCAGTTCACGCAGCCCGCGCTCTATGTCGTCAACGCGCTGCACCATTTCGGTGCGGTGCGCGAGAACGGGCTTCCGTCATACGTGGCGGGTCACAGCCTGGGCGAGTTCAACGCGCTTTTCGCCAGCGGCGTGTTCGATTTTCACACCGGGCTCAGGCTCGTCAAGAAGAGAGGCGAACTCATGGGCCAGGCGCGCGGCGGCGCCATGGCCGCGGTGATCGGTCCGGATGCCGAAACGCTCGCCGGGCTGATCGAGGATCATGCGTTGTGCACGATCGACATCGCCAACCACAATTCGCCAAGCCAAACCATCATCTCCGGTCCCGAACGGGATATCGACGCTGCCGAAACGGCGCTCAAGCCGCATGTCGACATGTTCATTCCGTTGCCGGTCAGCGCGGCTTTCCACTCGCGCTACATGAAAGATGCCGCCGACGCGTTCCGCCTTGCCCTGGCGGATTACTCTTTCAACGCACCCCGGCTCGGCGTGATATCGAACGTCACCGCGAAGCCCTATCCGGCCGAAAACAGTTCCGTCGCGATCAAGGATCTGTTGGCCAGACAGATCACCAGTCCGGTCCGGTGGCAGGACACGGTTCGGCATCTGAGAAATCTCGGCGTCACCAAATTCACGGAAGTCGGACCGGGAAACGTTCTGACGAAGCTCGTCGCACAGGTTCACTGACACGCTCCAGGCAAGTCGAGACCGCGGCCGGGCGACGGTTATGCCTTGGCGAAGTCGCATGGTGGGAGACGATGGCAAACACACCCAAAACGAAAATCCCCGAAACGCCGGCGCGGCTGCTGCTAGACCGATGCTTTCAGGATGGCGCGCCGAAATATATCGTCGACATCGGCTTCGGCGCGGGCACTTTATCGCGTCACCTGGAGCGGGTTCTGCGGTCCGAGTATCGCCACCTGCCGTCCGGTTCGCTGCCGATCCTGATCGGCTTGAACCCCAGTCCCGACATCGACCATGCCGGTTCCTCCGCTCGCGTTGTCCCCGGTCTCTGCGACAGCGGTGCGATGCTTGCCGAACAACTGGCCGCGCTCGGCGTTACGGATCTCGAAAACGCTGCCTATATCCATGCTCCGGCCGTGGATACGGAACCCGACGCGGCAGCGATGGCGGCGGCAAGCCTGCTCTTCGATGCCGGCTCGTTTGGCACGTCGCTGAAGCGGCACGGCCTGACCGTTCTGGCCCAGCAATCCGCTTTGGAGCCGTCTTGCGCGATCGCTTGGATGCGCGATCCGCAACGATTGTTGCTGGCGCTGGGGGGCGGCGGGGTTTTTCCCGATGCCGGTCCAGCGTTCGAATTGGGGCAGATGGCGGATACGGACGCGTTCTCGGCCGTGCGCTTCAGGCATCGCGACTACAGCGTTCGTCTTGCCGCCAAGGCCGACCTGCCGGCATTGGCGGCGTTGGAAAAATCATGTTGGGCGGTCGGCAGCCGTGCCTCCTCGGCAATGATCCGCGGCCGGTTGACCCGCCATCCGGCCGGCCAGCTCGTGCTTGAAAACGAACGCGGTCTCGTCGGCGCCGTCTACTCGCAACGTGTTGTCGATGACGATTTCGGCGATTCGACGATGTTCACGGTCGGCAAGCTACACGAGGCCGCCGGGCCGCTGGCGCTGCTGCTCGCGCTCAACGTCCTGCCGGAAATGCAGGACAGGAGCTATGGCGATCAGCTTCTGGAGTTCATGCTCCAATATTGCGCGGCCACGCCGGGCATAGAGGCCGTGATCGGCGTAACGCGCTGCAAGGATTACGCCAAGCACGACGGTGTGGACCTGTCGCGCTACATCAAACTGCGGAACGAGCAGGGACGGCTTGTCGATACGGTGCTTCGTTTTCACGAGATGCACGGCGCCCGGATCGAAAGGCTGGTTGCAAACTACCGGCCACGCGACGGCGAAAACGGCGGTTTCGGCGTTCTGGTCAGGTATGAAGGGCGCCGCCAGCGCAAGGAACTGTCGGTCGACGCCACCGCAACGGCTGTCCCGGTCGGCGCGGACGAAATCGAGCCCTTCCTCGCCACGACGGTGGCGGCGATCCTCGGCGCTGGCGATGGCGCGCAGGTCGACGTCGCGCGCCCCCTGTTCGAGCTCGGCATGGATTCGGCTGACCTGCTCGATCTGCGGGAGCGTATTCGCGCGACGTTCGGCGTGCGGCTGGAGGCGACGTTCTTCGCGGAGTACGGCACGTGCGAGCATATCGCGAAGCACCTGGCGGAACGGTTTGCGCAGCCATCCGCCGGCCAGGATGGCGCCGGCGCGAAGCCGGCGCAGACGAACGCTTCGTCGGCTGCCGGCTCCCCGCCAGCCGAAAGACGCAAGACACCCGCGCCGAAAGGCGACGCGATCGCGATCGTGGGCATGGCGTGCAGGCTGCCGGGGGGGATCGAGGACCGGCACAGCTTCTGGAACGCGCTGCGCGACGGCAAGGACATGGTCGGTCGGATGCCTGCGGACAGATGGACGTGGCCCGCCGGGATCGACCCGGGCGGCAAGCATCGCGGTATCGACCGGGGCGGCTTTATCCACGGCGTCGACGAGTTCGACCCGTTGTTCTTCCGCATCTCTCCGAAGGATGCCGCGCTCCTCGATCCCCAACAGCGACTGATGCTGCAACTGGCCTGGTCGTGCATCGAAGATGCCGGGTATTCGGCGCACGCGCTCACCGGGACCAAGACGGGCGTTTATGTCGGGGCCAGCGGTTCGGACTATCAGTTGCGTCTCTACAGCGAACAGGCCGACCATATAGACGGGCATTTCGGACTCTCGACGTCCGTCGCCCTGCTTGCCAACCGCATCTCCTATTTCTTCGACTGGAACGGACCCAGCATCCAGATCGATACGGCCTGTTCCAGCTCGCTTGTCGCGGTCCACGAGGCGGTCTCGGCCATCAAGAGCGGCATGTGCGACCAAGCCGTGGCGGGCGGCGTCAACATCATGTGCCATCCGGCCAACAGCGTGGCCTTCTATTCGGCCGGCATGCTGTCCAAGGACGGGCGATGCAAGACCTTCGGCCGCGCCGCAGACGGTTATGTCCGCAGCGAGGGCGGCGTGGTGTTCCTGCTCAAGCCGCTGGACGCGGCTGTGGATGCGGGCGACCGCATTCACGGGCTTATTGCCGGGACGGCGGTCAACCATGGCGGTCAGACCGCGGGGCTGACCGTGCCGAGCAATGTCAGGCAGGCGGCGCTCATAAGACAGGCTCTTGCGCGCGCCGACGTACCGGCCGACACCATCACCTATGTCGAGGCCCACGGCACCGGAACGGCACTGGGCGACCCCACCGAGGTCAGGGGGCTTGCCGAAGCCTTCGCGGGCAGCCGCCGCGACATGGGGCAGCCCTATTGCGGGCTGGGCTCCGTGAAGACGAATATCGGACATCTGGAGGCGGCGGCCGGCGCGGCGGGCCTGTTCAAGGTGTTGCTCCAATTGCAGCATCAAACGCTGGTCCGGAGCCTGCATTGCGACCAACTCAATCCGCATATCCGGCTCGACGAGGGCCCGTTCTACGTCGTGCGCGACAGCCGGCCCTGGACCCCGTTGCAAGACGAGGACGGCGATGCGCTGCCGCGGCGGGCCGGCATCAGCTCGTTCGGCAGCGGCGGGGCAAACGCCCATCTCATCGTCGAGGAATATGTCGCGGAACTGGCTGGCGCAGCCGACCTTTCAGCAGGCACCGGAGCGCCGGCCATGGTGGTGCTCTCGGCCAAGACCGAGCAGCGTCTGGCGGAGCGCGCGCGGCAGTTGCTCGATGCGATCGCGACCTACCCGCTGGGCGACGAGCAGCTGGCGGCCGTCGCGTACACGTTGCAAGTGGGGCGACAGCCGATGGACGTGCGCCTGGGCTTCCTCGCGACCTCGATATCCGAACTCGAAGCAACCCTGCGCGCTTATCTGGCAGGCGATGCCGCGATCGAGGGCCTTCATCGCGGCAAGGCCGCCCGCAACGCGGATGCCCCGGGCGGTGCCGCAGCCGACAGTCGGGAAAACCTGGCGAAATGGGTCGAGAACGGCGAGCAGGCGAGGCTGCTCGAACTGTGGGTGAAGGGCGGGACGTTCGACTGGGCCGCGCTTTATCCAGAAAACAAGCCAGCCCGCCTCGCGCTGCCGACCTATCCGTTCGCCAGGGAGCGCTATTGGTTGCCGCCGAAACCGAACGCGGTCCAGGCGCGACCCGCCGCGGACGCGCCGGAGGCCGCGCGCGCCGATTTTTCGCACCCGCTTGTGCAGGCGCATGCGTCCGAGCTGGCGGAGCGGCGCTTCCTGACACGCTTTGGCGGCGACGAGTTCTTCCTCTCCGATCATGTGGTGCAAGGGCGGCGCGTGCTTCCGGCCGTTGCCTATTTGGAGATGGCGCGCGCCGCCGTGGCGCAGTCGGGCACAGAGACGTCGTGGCGGGCGGGGATCGAACTGAAGGACGTGGTGTGGGCGCAGTCGATTACGGTCGACGCCGCCGCGCTCGACGTCGCGATCGACCTCTCCGCGCGGGACGGTGCGGTCATGGCGTGGATGGTGTCGACCCAAGCTGCCGGGGGGCGGGACGACGAACGCATCGTGCATTGCCAGGGGCGGGCCGCGCCTTTGGCCGAACGCGAAGCCCCGGTCGTCGACATAGCGGCGCTGCAGGCGCAATGCCGGTCGACATCGATCCCGGCAGATGCGTGTTACGAGCGTTTCCGACGAATCGGCCTGGACTACGGCGCGGCGCAACGCAGCGTCGCCGAACTGTCCGTCGGGACCGATCGGCATGGACGCAGGCAGGTCCTGGCGCGGCTGAACTTGCCCGATCCGGTGCGGGACGACGCGGCGCTCTATGTGCTTCATCCGAGCATTCTGGACGGTGCCTTGCAGGCGGCGCTCGGTCTGGAACTCGCGCGGGCCCAGCAGGACGGCCTGTCGCTACCCTTCGCGGCCGAAGCGGTCGCCGTGTTCGGCCCGAGTCCGTCCAGCGGCTGGGCTTGGGTGCGCGATAGCGCCGGCGGCGATGCGTCGCGCACGCTGCGCAAATTGGACATCGATATTTGCGACGACGACGGGCGAACCAGCGTGGCGCTGCGCGGCTTCACCATGCGGGCGGCGCCTCAGGGCGAGGAACAGCGCCCCGCGACGATGCCGAGCGATAGCGATGCGGTGACGCTGACGCCGGCGTGGGAGGCGACCGATCCCGCGTGGGGCGACATATGGCCGGCGACCGCGGACATGGTGGCCGTTATCGGCGGCAGCGCCGCGCGCCAGGCCGAATTTCGCGCCGCCTATCCGCAAGCGCGCCTAATCGAGCTCGACCAGGCATCCGGCATGGAGGCGATCGAGGACCGACTTCGCGAGGCGGGCGCCATCGATCACGTCGTCTGGCTTGCGCCGGACGATCCGTCGTCCCTGTCCTTGGGTGAGGGGATGATCGAAGGCCAGCGGCGCGGCGTTCTGCAGTGTTTTCGCCTCATCAAGGCACTGCTCAAGCTTGGATATGGCGACAGGCCGCTGGGATGGACGGTGGTCACGACGCAATCCCTGCCGGTCGAGCGCGGCGAGGACCTGAACCCCACCCACGCCGGTGTGCACGGTCTGATAGGCTCGATGGCGAAGGAATATCCGACCTGGCGGGTTCGTCTTCTCGATATGCCCCGCGACGAAGGCTGGCCTGTCGCCGATGTGTTCCGCTTGCCTGCGGACAGGCACGGCAACCCGTTGGGATACCGGCACGGCGAGTGGTATCGCCGCGTCCTCCTACCCACCCGGCTCGACGGTTCCGGCCCGAGCCCGTATCGGCGCGGTGGCGTCTATGTCGTGCTAGGGGGCGCCGGCGGCATCGGCGAGGTCTGGACCGAGTACATGATCCGCGCCTATCGGGCGCAGGTGGTGTGGATCGGCCGGCGCGCCAAGAATGCCGAAATCCAATCGAAGATCGATCGCCTTTCCGCGCTCGGTCCGGCACCGGACTATCATGTTGCCGACGCGTCGGACGAAGCGGCCCTCGCGCGGGTACGCGATTTGATCAGGCACGCGCACGGCCAGGTCCATGGCGTGGTCCATTCGGCGATCGTCCTCAACGATTCCAGCTTGGCCAGAATGGAGGAAGCGGCCTTCCTGGAGGCACTTTCGGTCAAGGTCGACGGTAGCGTACACCTGGCGCGGGTCTTCGGTCGCGACCCTCTCGACTTCGCCCTGTTCTTCTCGTCGATGCTGAGTTTCAAGGCTCCGCCGGGACAAAGCAACTACGCCGCCGGCTGCGCCTTCAAGGATGCGTTCGCGCATCGTCTGGCTCAAGATCTGCCATGCGCCGTCAAGGTGATGAACTGGGGGTATTGGGGGTCCGTAGGCATCGTCGCCTCACAGGCGTATCGCGAGCGCATGGCGCGGCTCGGGCAAGGCTCGCTGGAGCCCGAGGAAAGCATGGCCGGGCTGGAACTGCTTTTGCGTGCAGGGCAGGATCAGGTCGTGTTGCTGAAGCCGACACGGCCGTTCGCCGACGAAGATGGAGTCGCCTCGGACGAGGTGAGCGTCCATCCGGCACCGTATCCGTCGACGCTTGCGGGGCTGCAAGCCTCGGTCGCGACACGGGCGCAAGAGATGCGGCCAGAAAGGGCGGCGGGTTTTGAAGAGATCGAGCGGTTGCTGCGCCGGCTGCTCTGGGCCCAACTGTGCACGCTCGGATTTCCGGCCTCGCCCACGGACTTTGCCGGGATCAAGGCTGCCTTGGGACTTCGCGATCTCTACGACCGATGGCTGGCGGAGAGCCTGACCGCTCTCACCGACGCCAACTACCTTGCGTACGACGGGACGGTCTATTGGCGGCTGGCATGTCCCGAGGCAGACGAGGCGGCGGCCTGGCGGGAGTGGGAGGCGCGTCGGAGCCTCTGGCTGTCGGAACCGGCCATGGCGGCCAATGTCACACTCCTCGACAAGACCATGCGCGCCCTGCCCGATATTCTAAGCGGCGCGACGCGGGCGACGGACATCCTCTTTCCGAACGCCTCGATGGCGCTGGTCGAGGGATTTTACAAGGACAATCCCGTCGCCGACTACTTCAACGAGATCGTGGCGACCACGGTCGTCGGCTTCATCGAGCAGCGGGCCGCGCAGGACCCGATGGCGCGCATCCGCATTCTGGAAGTCGGCGCCGGCACCGGCGGCACCAGCGCGCGTATCCTGGAGCGGCTGAAGGGGTATCGGGACCGTATCGACGACTATTGCTATACCGACCTTTCACGGGCCTTCCTCGTGCATGGCGAACGCGTTTTCGGGGCGGAGAATCCGTATTTTCGGACCCGGATCTTCGATGTCGAAAAGCCGATCGCCGATCAGGGCTTCGATGGCGGTCAGTACGATCTCGTCGTCGGGACCAACGTTCTGCACGCCACCCGCAACATCCGACGGACCTTGCGCAATGCCAAGGCCCTCCTGCGCGGCAACGGCCTGTTGTTGCTCAACGAGATCGTCGAGACATCGCTGTTCCTGCATCTCACCTTCGGCCTTCTCGAGGGTTGGTGGCTGTCGGAAGACAAGAGCGTAAGGCTGAAGGGCTCGCCCTGCCTGTCCGCGGATGCCTGGCGGCGCGTTCTCAAGGGCGAGGGCTTCAAGGCGGTGCTCTTTCCCACATCGCAGGCGGTCGGGCTGGGGCAGCAAGTGGTGGTCGCTGAGAGCGATGGGCTTGTGCGCCAGCAGCGGCACGAGCCTGCCGGTGGCGCAGAGGTGGCGCCGGTCCCGCCGCCCCCGGCGTCCCGCCCGCCGCAGGAGAGACCGAACGAAAGCCATGTCCGCGAGATAGTGGTCGATAAGATCGCGCAATCGCTGGGTATGGCACGCGCGCGGATCGAGAGCGACCGGCCGTTTTCGGAATACGGGTTCGATTCGATCGTCTCCGTCGGATTGGTCAACGAGCTCAACCAGGCGCTCCATATCGATCTGCCGACGATCGCGATCTTTGATTTCAATACGGTCGATCGTTTGTGCGAGAAGATTTGCACCGACTTCGCCGACACACTCCGGCCCGAGACCGCGGCCGCCGAAGATCGGAGGCGCGCCGATCCTGAGGCAGCGATGCAGGACGCGGCGATCGGAATGCCGGCCGCTGCCCCGTCCCGAGCGGGCGGCGATATGCAGGCGGACCATGTCCGCGACGTGGTGCTCGACAAGGTCGCGCAATCGCTGGGCATGGCGCGCGAGCGCATCGAGAGCGACCGGCCGTTTTCGGAATACGGGTTCGATTCGATCGTTTCGGTGGGGCTGGTGAACGACATCAACCAGGCGCTGGGTATCGATCTGCCGACGATCGCGGTCTTCGATTTCAACACGGTCGACAGGCTTTGCGCGAAAATCTGCGCGGATTTCGGTCAATCGATCGCGGTATCCGCCGGCGACGCCGCACCAGCGGCCGAGCCGGCGGCTCAAAATGTCCAGTCGTCCCCCAGCACCGTCGTCGAGTTGAAGAACATCCTCGCGCGTGGTCGCAAATCCAAACACGCCGACGCGCCGCGACCGGCGCTCTCCGTGGCGGTGAGTCTGCCGAAATTCCATCACGTCCTTCTGACGAATCCCGGTCGGATCGACGATATCCGCCTGGTCGAGGGCACCCTGCCGGACCTCGAGCCGGATCAGGTCCGGGTTGCCGTCCACGCATTTTCTTTGAATTTCGGAGACTTGCTGTGCGTCTCAGGCATGTACCCCACCATGCCCAGCTATCCCTTTACGCCCGGTTTCGAGGCGAGCGGTGTCGTCGCGTCGGTCGGCAGTGCGGTCACGGCGGTCGCGGCGGGCGACCCGGTGATCGCCGTGATGGGAGAACGGCTCGGCGGGCAGGGAAGCGTCGTCACCTGCCGCGAGACGCAGCTGCTCCGCAAGCCGGACACGGTCAGCTTCGAGGAGGCCAGCGCGTTCCCGATCGTCACATCGACGATGGTCGGCGCTTTCAGCAAGGCGGAACTGCGCAAGGGGGAACGGATCCTGATCCAGTCCGCCGCCGGCGGGACCGGCCTCGTCGCCGTACAGATGGCGAAGCATCGAGACGCGGAGATATTCGCCACTGTCGGCTCCGACCGGAAGATCGCGTATCTGAAGGAACTCGGCGTCCATCACGTGTTCAACTATCGCGCCAACGATTTCGAGGACGAGATCGGGCGGCGCACCGCCGGCAGGGGGGTCGACGTGGTGATCAACACATTGCCGGCAGATGCCCTGCAAAAAGGCATCAGATGCCTGTCGCTCGGCGGGCGCTACGTCGAACTCGCCATGACGGCGCTGCGGTCGGCGAAGTCGGTGGACCTTTCCATCATGAACAACAATCAGAGCTTTCACAGTCTCGATTTGAGGCGCTTGCTGCTTGATAATCCGGCGGCTGCGATGGCCTATATGAAAGACGGTCTCGACCTGCTTGCGAACCGAACCGTGTCGCCAACGATCGGAAAAATCTTCGAGCTCGAGGAAATCGTCGCGGCCTACCGGCATCTGGCCTCGCGCGAAAGCGTCGGCAAGATCGTTGTCCGTGTCCCGGATTCTTATCGGCAGGGCGAGCTCGGGCCGCACGGCGTTGCGATGTTCGACGCGGGCACCCGGTCCGCGTAACGGCGTTGACAAGCAGGCGTCGAGGCGAGGCCATCCTCCGGCCGCAGTGACGACGAGGGAGGCTTTCCGGGCGGCGGAGGAACCGGTTCGCCGTCCGGAAAACCTTCAAACCAATAAGCCGGAACCGATCCGCGCTTCGGTGAAATGCCGGCCGGCTCGAGGGCGGCCGGCACGGCGGTCAAGCGGTCAGTGCCCGCCGGTCCGAAGGCTCCGCCACCGGTCGGTTCTCTGTCGACCTGATATGTGCCGCAAGCTCGGCGACCGTCTGGTGCTTGAGCAGTTCCTTGGGCGACAACGATTTCGACAGACGCTGCTCGATGAGCATGATCAGCCGGACGGCCATGACGGAATCGAGCCCCACGGACGGCAGCGGCGTGCGCGGGTCNCGATTTCGACAGACGCTGCTCGATGAGCATGATCAGCCGGACGGCCATGACGGAATCGAGCCCCACGGACGGCAGCGGCGTGCGCGGGTCGAGCTCGTCGAGCTTGAGCAACTCCCGGACGATCGCGACGAGATCGCCTTCCAGGCCTTCATCTTGGCTTCGGCCAGGTGGCGTCGCAGGCTGACGATCCGGAGTTGCGGCAACCGCCTCGCCACCGGATCGGCTCGAAAGCAATCCGCTCACGAGATCGAGATGTTGCATGATCCGGTTGCGGTCGCCGTGCATGGCCAGGATATCCGTGACGGGCTGGGCCATGACATTGCGCAAGGCGCGCACGCCGGTGTCCGCATCCATGAATTGGTAACCGAGCGACTGGAACCACGCGTCGACGGTTTCGGTGACGTATTTGTCCCATTTCCAGCGCGACCAGCTGACGGCGTAGCTGCGCCCGCGCCGGCGTCCGGCCGCGACCTCGCGATTGCGCCAGTTGGCGAAGGCATTCTGGAATGCGCATGCGTAGGCATAGTCCGCTCCCCCGGCAAAACCCAACGCGGCGAGCGAGGAGAAGGCGACGATAAAATCGAGGTCCAGTTCGGCGGTGGCCAGGTCCAGATTGACGCTGCCCACCACTTTGGACGCGATCACCGCGGAAAAATCCTCCCAGCGCTTGTTGTAGATGTAGGCGTCGTTGTGCGCGGTGACCAAATTGACGATGCCGTTCAAGCGTCCGTGGCGGCCGACGATGTCGGTTACCAACGCTTGCGTCTGCGCGAGGTCCGCTATGTCGCATGGGACATAGACCAGGCGGTCGGAGCGGCCTGCCTTGCGTGCCAGCGCGTCAACGCGATCCTTGACGACGCCGGCGAGCGGTGAACGGCCTGTGATGACGAAGGTCGCATCGACCTCGCGCAGCAGCCTCTCAACCAGCCGACAGCCCAGTTCGCCGGCACCGCCCGGGCAAAGATAGACGCCGTCGTCGCGGAACCACAGGCCGTCTTCCGGCCGTCGCTCGGGTACGGATGCGGGCTGAAGGCCGTAGACCTGGCGCACGCCGTCGAAGCGGACGGTCTGCGGCGACGCCGCAGGCACAGCAACGAGCTCGAGGGCGACGAGGCGCCGCCAGTCCTGTCCATTGAGATCGCCGAAATAGAGCGAATGGAGCTTCAGCCGTTCGTTTTCGAGGAAGGCGGACTTGGCGAGCGCGGGAAGAGCATCGTCCGCGGGATTGGCGCCGAAGTCGCGGCCGGCGACATGGAAGATGTCGATCTGTCGACCGAAGGAGCGTTCCATCAGCTCCTTCGTCAGTTCGAACAGGATATGAACCTCGTCGGCACGCGCTGCAACGTCCGCCGCTGCAGGCAGAAGCACGATCAGGTCCGGGGCGTTGTCCCCGGCGTTCCAGCTTTCGAGCGACGGTTGGGGCACGACCGCGCGCCCGTCGATCAGCGAGGTGACCAGTTTCGCCGTCGACGGAAGCACGCTGCGCAGGATCGGCGCGAACGTGGCGATCTGTTCGTTGTCGCGGCCGATCACCCAGATGGATTTTCCGTCGAGCCGCCGCGAAGGCCCCGCGGCCGCCTCGCGCCAGCCGGGCTGCAGGTAGATCATCCCGGCCGGTTCGTCGCTGTCGTCGTCGGCCGGCCGCGCTTCGAACCAGCAGCTTCGCTCCGGCCATGGCGAAACCGGCAGCGGCAGCCGCCGCGCCTCGGGAATGTCCGGCCAGTCGACGCTGCCGCCGTCCAGCCACTGCCCGACATGTGCCGGCCAGGTTCGGCATGCCGCCGAGCCCTTGATCGCGACGGTTGCGGGCAGCGGCTGGCCGGAGGCGATGGCCTCGAGCCCGCGCAGCAGTTCGGATCGTGACGACGCGCGCACGACGGCGCGGGCAGGGCGGGTTTCGTTTCTTTGCTGCAGGGTGAAGGCGACATCGCAGAGCTCGGCGTCCATGCCGCCCGCGTGCTCGGGCGCGCGAACGATCCGCGCCAATGCTGCGGCATAGGCCTTCAGGCGATCGGGGTCGGACGCCGCGACCGGAACGAAGACCTCTGCGGCAAGCTCCCGGTTTGGCGCGGGCGCGACATGCTGCTGCACGACGACGGAAGCATTCGCGCCGCCGAAGCCGAAGGAATTGACGATGGCGGCGCGGGCTCCGCCGGAGGCGTTTACGGGCCAGGGACCGGTTTCGGCCTGGAGAACGAAACCGTCGTCGAGCACGACGCGCGGATTGAGGCTGCGGAAGTTGGAAAGCCCGGGTAAAGCCCCGTGTTTCAGCGAAAGCAGCACGTTGATGACCCCGGCAATCCCCGCCGCTGGTTCCAGATGGCCGATATTCGTCTTCACCGAACCAACCGCGCAGGCAGACGGTTGCTGGCCGCGTTGTCTCCTCAAGCTGCGGAAAGCCTCCTTCACGCCCTCCATCTCGATCGGGTCGCCGAGTTCCGTGCCGGTTCCATGCATCTCGACATAGGATATGTCGTCCGGCGAGAGTTTTGCGTCGTTGAGTGCGCGCATGACGAGGTCGGCCTGCGCCGGGCTGTTCGGAGCGGTGAGGGAAGCCGCCTTGCCGCCATGATTGACCGCCGTGCCTTTGACGACGCCGTAAATGTGGTCGCGGTCGCGCAACGCCGCCTCGAACGGCTTCAGCAGCACAACGCCGACGCCTTCCGCCCGCACGTAGCCATCCGCATCGGCATCGAAGGTGCGACATTGCCCGGTCGGAGACAACACGCCGAGCTGCCGGCCCATCACAAACAGATCCGGCGTCAGGAGGAGGTTGACGCCGCCGGCCAAGGCAAGGTCGCATTCGCCGTTGCGGATGGCCCGAACGGCATTGTGAAGCGCGACGAGGCTGCTCGAGCAGGCTGTATCGACCGCCTCGCTGGGACCATGCACGTCCAGGAGAAACGATACCCGGTTGGCAACCATTGCATGGGCGCTGCCGGTCAACACTTGTGCGCTCGACATGCCCTTCTGGTCGAGAAGCTTCTGGTAGTCCTGGAACTGGACGCCGGCGAAAACGCCGACCGATCCGCCGGCCTGCCCATTCGGGTCGTAGCCCGCATCCCAGAGCGCCTCCCATGCCGTCTTCAGGAACAGGCGATGCTGCGGGTCCATGAGTTCGGCCTCATAGACCGAGATGCCAAAGAACTCGGGCGCGAAAAGGTCCTCGCCGTCGATGAAGCCGCCCCATCTGACGTCGGTGCGGCCGGGATCGCGCAGCGGATCGCCCGACAGGGCCCGCCAGTCCCAGCGCCGCTTCGGAACTTCGCGGATGCAATTCCTGGCGCCGAGCTGGTTGGCCCAGAACTCCTCCTTCGACGCCGCGCCCGGCAGCCGGCACGCCAGGCCGATAACGGCGATGTCGCGGCTGCGGTCGGTTTGCGGCGCGGCGGGCCCGGCGCTCGCTTGTACCGGCAATTCCAGGCTTTCCGAACGGGGGTCTTGTTCGGCGATATGCGCGCTCAGCGCCTGCAGCGTCGGGTGGGCAAAAAGCGACACGGCATCGATCCGCATGCCGAAGCGATCCGAAAGCCGCGCTGAAAACAGCTTGAGCGCGGCGGAATCGAAGCCGAGATTTCCGAGCGCCTCATCCGGGTCGAGATCGTCGGCCGATATGTCCAGTATCGCGGCCGCCACCGCTTTCACCGCTTCCAGATAGTCGCGACTTTCCCGGCCGGCGCCGTTTCCTTCCACTGCGTTCATTGCTTCGCCTCGTCATCGGTTTTCGAACCTATCGACCCCTGCCGCAGCCCTTGCCCGTCAAGCCACGGGCTGCAATCTCGAGCGGAACCAGATACGCGAGCGCGCGAAAGGATAGCCGGGTGCGGAGACACGCCGTCGCTGGCCGCGAGTGTAAAGGCTGGCGAAATCCACTTTTTCGCCATCCACCCACTGTTGAGCGAAGCGCACCGTCGATTCCGTGAGTTCGTCGCGCGGTGCGACGGCGGGCAGCGGAGCGCGCCCCTTGCGCAGGATGTCGGAATCCTCGTCGCCGGCCTCCAGCCGGGCGAGCAGGTCTTCAAGGCTTGGCCAGTCTTGTGCGACAAGCGCCAGCCGGACCGGGAACGGGGTGCGTCCGACTTGAAACGTGTAGACGAAATCGTCGAAGTGAGGCCTGCGGTCGCCTGTCTCGCCTCGGCTTTCGGCCAGCGATTTCACGAACCGGTGCAGCCTTTGCGCATAGCGGCGCAGGCCGGCCTCGTCCTTGGCCGACAGTGGCAGAACCGGGAGCGCTGACGAGACCTGATTGTCGGCGCCCGCGTTCGTTTGCCGGCGTTCCTCGAGCACCGCATGTCCCAGGGCCCCGCCGAAGCCAAAGGAATTGATTGCCGCGCGGCGGGGAACCGCGCTGCCGTCCGGGCCGCGCGGCGTCTGCCAGTCTTCGGTTTCGCGTACGAAGCGAAAGGGCGTGCCGTCGGTCTCGCACATCGGGTTGACGGTGGTCAGATGGGGATTGCCGGGGATCTTCCCGTGCTGCATCGCCAACAGCACCTTGATCACACCGGCCAGGCCGGAGGCCGTTTCCACGTGGCCGATATTGGCTTTGACCGAGCCGATACGGCAATGCGGCTGCCCGTCTTGCGCCTGGCCGGCGGTCAACGCGCCGTAAGCCTGGCTGATGGCATTGAACTCGATGGCATCGCCCAGGGGCGTGCCCGTGCCGTGCGCCTCGATGTAGCTCACCGAGCGCGGATCGACACCCGCGCGTCGCCAGGCCTTCACCATGAGCTGTTTTTGGGCGACCGCGTTCGGCGCGGTCAGCCAGTTGGCGCGGCCGCCATGGCTGATCGCAGAACCGATCAGCAGCCCGTAGATGTGGTCTCCGTCGGCTTCGGCGTCGTCGAGCCTTTTCAAAAGCAACGATGCCGCCCCCTCGCCGCGGGCATAGCCGTTACCGGCCGCGTCGAAGCTTTTCGTGCGGCATTCGGGGCTCAGGGCGCCCTCTTCCTTGAGCGACAGCGACAGCGTGGAGTGAAGAATGAGATTCACCGCGCCGACGATCGCAGCCGTGCAATCGCCGTTGCGCAGCGCCTGCGCGGCCAGGTGCAGGGCCGCCAGCGACCCGGAACAGGCGGTGTCGACGGCGAGGCTGGGACCGGTCAGGCCGAGCGCGAAGGACACCCGGTTGGACACGATCGAGGTGGCGACGCCCGTCGCCAGTTTGGCGTGGGCGGCGGTTCCGTCACGGTAGAGAAGTTCCTCGTAGTCGGACTTGCCCGCCGCAAAGAACACGCCCGTTTCGTCGCGGCCCAGATCGGCCGCCCGGTAGCCGGCATCCTCGACGCAATGCCAGGCGGACTCCAGCGCCAGACGCTGGAGAGGGTCCATCAGCCTGGCTTCTTCCTCCTGGATGCCGAAAAAAGCGGCGTCGAATGCATCGACGTCGCGGATGAAACCGCCTTCGCGAACGCCGGCCGCCTCCGCCTGCCCGGCCGCATTGGCCGGCCAAAACCGGTCGTCGGGAGGCGGGCCGACGCAGTCGCGACAGTCGATCAGGTTTTGCCAGTATTCGTCGAGCGTTTCGCAGGCGGATCCCGGAAAGCGTGCGTGGATGCCGACCACGGCGACCGGGTCGAGCCAATGCTGGTCCCTGTTCGGCGTCGGCACGCCATGATGCTGGCTGCCGGTTGCGAAGCCGCCGTCGGGTGCGGTCCCCTTCACCCGTGTCGTCCCTTCGGACTTCCGCTCACCAGTGCCATGCGAAACACCTCGTCTCCAGATGGATGGGAACGCGCCAGCGGGCATGGCGCGATGCTGTACGTGCCGGTCGAGTGCCCCACGTCGGTCGGACCGGAAGGGGTCGGGCTCCGCGAGCCGCGACGCGTTGCGAAAACCCGGCGTCACGCGGGACATTTACCTGAATTACACTAATATAACAGAAGTGGCGATGTAAACCCGCCAATCGTCCACCGAGCGCGGGGTTGGGGCACCGTGGCGGGGAGGCGCCGGACGCGTCATCCGGGCCGGACAGCTCTCCACGGCGCCGCGGGGGGGCTGAATTGGTTATGGCGAAGCGCTCCAGCAGAGCCTCGCGGTCCGCCGACGCGCGCGACGCCGTTTTCCGGCCGAAGGGCCCTATCGCGGCCCGCAAAACGCCGTGTGCAGCGCTTCCACGATCGTCAGCACCTCGGGGCGCGTGATGCGATAATGGACGGTCGTGCCGTCGCGCCTGGCCTCGACCAGCCCGGCCCCTCTCAGCCGCATCAGCTGTTGCGACATCGGCACCTGGGCGATGTCCAGTTCGGCGCGCAGTTGGGCGACGGATTTCTCCTCCGCGCCCAATGCGCAAAGCACCAGGAGCCGCTGAGGATGCGACAGGCTGCGCATGAGCTCTGCGGCGTCATGCGAGGCGGGGATCATTTCTTTTACATTCATAATCTTGAATTTATAATGTTTGAATGTTATATGCAAGCATGACGACGTCGTTCGTTCGGAGCGTTTGCCTCCGCGGACATGCCGGAGCCCCGGATGCTCGCGCAATGCGAGATTTGAGCCGGATCAAAGCACCGCCGTGTCACGGGTGGCAGACATAGCAAAATTTCGGCGCTTTCGCCTGGAGGAAGAGCTCATGTCGCATATCGTCATTCTCGGTGCCGGCCTGGGCGGCGTCATCATGGCCTATGAGATGAGGGAGAAGTTGGGTCCGTCGGACGAACTGACGGTTGTCAATCTCGGCGCTACCTATTCCTTCGTGCCTTCCAATCCCTGGGTGGCGGTTGGTTGGCGCAAGCCGGAAGAGATAACCGTCGCGTTGGAACCGATCTTCAAGCAGAAGGGGATCGTGCTCAAACCGCAGGGCGCCCGGCGCGTGCTTGCGCCCGAAAACCGGGTCGAGCTCAATGACGGCACTGTCGTCGACTACGACTATCTGATCATTGCCACCGGCCCCGATCTCGCCTTCGACGAGGTGCCGGGGCTGGGTCCCGACCACCATACCCAGTCCGTCTGCCAGACCGATCACGCGGTGGAGGCCAAGAAGGCCTTCGATGCGCTCGTGGTGCGGCCGGGGCCGATCGTGGTCGGCGCCGTGCAGGGCGCCTCCTGCTTCGGCCCAGCATACGAATTCGCCTTCATCCTGGACACGGCGCTTCGCCGGGCCAAAAAACGTGACCAGGTGCCGATCACCTTCGTCACGCCCGAGCCCTATATCGGCCATCTCGGGCTCGACGGGGTGGGCGACACGAAGGGCTTGCTCGAAAGCGCCATGCGCGAGCGCCACATCAAATGGATTACAAACGCCAAGGTGACCAGGGTTGAGTCGGATCGGATGTATGTCGAGGAGGTCGACGAGGCCGGCGCGACGCGGACGAAACACGAACTTCCCTTCGCCTTTTCGATGATGCTTCCCGCGTTTCGCGGCGTGCCCGCCGTTTACGGCATCGAAGGGCTCGTCAATGCGCGCGGCTTCGTCACCGTCGACAAATATCAGCGCAACGAGGCCTATCCCAACGTCTTTGCCATCGGCGTGGGCGTGGCGATCCCGCCGGTCGGCAAGACGCCGCTTCCCGTCGGCGTGCCCAAGACCGGCTTCATGATCGAATCCATGGTCACCGCGACGGCGGAAAACATCGCCGCGCTTGTCAGGGGAGAAAAGCCGAGTGCGGTCGCCTCCTGGAACGCGGTGTGTCTGGCTGATTTCGGCGACGAGGGCATTGCCTTCGTGGCGCAGCCGCAGCTTCCGCCGCGCAACGTCAACTGGTCCTCGCAGGGCCGGTGGGTGCATGCGGCCAAGATCGGCTTCGAGAAATACTTCCTGCACAAGGTCCGGCAAGGCAAGGCGGAAACCCTTTACGAGAACCTTGCTCTGCACATGCTGGGCATCGACAAGCTCAAGGAAATCGAACTCGAGCCGGGCGAATGAACGCGCGGCCCAATCCAAGGAGAATGACTATGACCCTCGATCGTATCGTCATGATGTTTGCCGGCTTCATGGTGCTCGCCTCCCTGGCGCTCGGCTTTTATGTCTCGCCCTACTGGTATCTGCTGACCGCCTTCGTCGGCCTCAACCTGATGCAGGCGTCGCTCACTGGTTTCTGTCCGGCCGCCATGGTCTTCAAGAAACTCGGCGTGAAGCCGGGCGTGTCGTTCAAATAGGGCGGCATCCATGTCGCGATCCCGCCCTCCTGTCCTCGCCGTTTTGATGCTTTTCGTCGGCGCCACGACCGCCGCCGCCGACGAGTTCTCGGTCGAGACCCTGTCGATCCCGGAAATGAAGGCCGTGTTCGGCCAGGTAAAGAGCCGCACCGTGGTGCCGGCGCGGTCGCGGACCGGCGGCACGATCCGCGCGATCCATGTCACCGAGGGCAGCGAAGTCGAAGAGGGGCAGGTCGTCGCCATCGTCGTCGACGAAAAGATCACGCTCGAGCTCGACGCCGCCCAGGCAAGGATCAAGGAGGTCGCCTCGCAACTCGACAACGCCAGGACGGAGCTGGAGCGGGCCGAACAGCTCTTCGCCCGCGGCGTCGTCTCCCAGGGGCGTGTCGATTCGGCCAGGACGCAGTTCGACGTGGCGACCAATCAGTTGACGGCCGCCGAGGCGGCGCGGGCGGTCATCGAACAGCAGGCCCGCGAGGGAGAGGTGCTTGCGCCGGCAACCGGCCGCGTGCTCACCGTTCCGGTGACGTCGGGCTCGGTCGTGCTTCCGGGCGAGGCGGTCGCGCGCGTCGCCACCGGCCGCTACTACCTCCGGCTCTCCCTGCCGGAACGGCATGCCGCCACCATCGCGCAGGGCAGCACCGTCCTGCTCGGCCGGCGCGGCTTCGGCGATGCGTCCGAGGCGGAGGCGGAGAGGCAAGGCCGCATTGCCAAGGTCTATCCGGAAATATCGGAAGGCCGTGTCATCGCCGATGTCGAGGTCGAAGGCCTCGGCGACTATTTCGTCAACGAGCGCACGCTCGTGCGTATCCCGGTCGGCCGCCGCAGCGCCGTCGCCGTACCGCCGGCGGCGGTCACCACCCGCCACGGCATCGACTATGTCGCGCTTTCGACCGCCGACGGCGTCGTCGAGGTCGCCGTCATCCTCGGCGAGACCTTTTTGGGCGATGATGGACCGCGCGTGGAAATTCTCACAGGCCTGCGCGACGGCGACAAGGTGCTCCTCCCATGAAGCTCGGTATCGCCGGCTTGCTGACGCGGGCGTTCATCGCCTCGCCGCTCACGCCGCTCTTCCTCATCACCGCGTTTGCGCTCGGCCTCGTCGCCCTCTTCACGCTGCCGCGCGAGGAGGAGCCGCAAATCTCCGTGCCCATGGTCGACATCCATGTGGAGGCCAACGGGCTCAAGGCGGAAGATGCCGTCAAACTTGTCACCGAACCGCTGGAATCGATCGTCAAGAGCATCGACGGCGTCGAGCACGTCTACTCGCAGACCAGGGACGACGGTGCGGTCGTCACCGCCCGCTTTCTGGTCGGCACCAGCGCTGACGCGGCCATCCTGCGCGTGCACGACAGGGTGCGGGCAAACATGGACCGTATTCCCTACGGTATCCCCGAACCGCTGATCGTCGGCCGCGGCATTGATGATGTCGCGATCGTCGTCGTCACGCTGACGCCGACGCCCGAGGCCGCCGGACGCTGGACGACCAATGGGTTGTCGCGCCTTGCACGCGAACTCCAGGTGGAGGTCGCCAAGCTCCCGGACATCGGCCTCACCTATATTGTCGGTGAGCAGCCGGAGGAGGTCCGCGTCGAGGCGGACCCGGAAAAGCTCTCGCTCTACGGCGTCACGCTGCAACAGCTTGCGGGCAAGGTGGAGGGCGCCAACCGCTCGTTCCAGGCCGCCCTCGTGCGCGAGGATGGAAAGCAGCGCACGCTGCTCGCCGGCCAGACGCTGCAGACACAAAGCGAAATCGGCAACCTGCTTCTCACCGCCCGCGATGGCCGGCCGGTCTATGTGCGCGACGTGGCCGACATCGTGCTCGCCACGGAGCCGAACGAAACCCGCGTGAGCGAGCTGCGCAAAACGGGAGAAGGGCTTCAGCGCCTGCCTGCCGTCTCGCTCGCCATCGCCAAAAGGCCGGGCACCAACGCGGTGAGCATCGCCGAGAGTATCATCCATCGGCTGGAGCAGGTGCGCGGTCAGATCTTCCCCGACGACGTGGATATGACGATCACGCGCGACTATGGCGAGACGGCCAACGAGAAGGCCAACGAGCTTCTTTTCCACCTCGGGCTCGCCACGGTCTCCATCGTGCTCCTCGTCGCTTTCGCGATCGGCTGGCGCGAGGCGCTGGTGGTGGCGGTGGTAATCCCCACGACCATCCTGCTCACCCTCTTTGCCTCCAACGTCATGGGCTACACGCTCAACCGCGTGAGCCTGTTCGCGCTCATCTTTTCCATCGGCATCCTGGTGGACGACGCCATCGTGGTGATCGAGAACATCGCCCGCCACTGGGGCATGAACACCGGTCGCTCGCGCGCGCTCGATGCCATCCTCGCCGTGGCCGAGGTCGGCAACCCGACCATCGTCGCCACGCTTACGGTGGTGGCGGCGCTGCTGCCGATGCTGTTCGTTTCCGGCCTGATGGGCCCCTATATGAGTCCGATCCCGGCCAACGCCTCGGCCGCGATGGTCTTTTCCTTCTTCGTCGCCGTCATGCTGACGCCCTGGCTGATGCTGAAATTCGTGGGTCGGGCCGAAATCTCGGAACATGACGGCCAGGGCGGACGTCTGGGCCGGGCCTATGTCGCGGTGGCCCGGCCCATCCTGAAATCGCGCTTCCGAGCCTGGACCTTCATCATCATCGTGGGCATCGCCACGCTCGCCTCGCTCGGGCTCTTCTACACCAAGGACGTGACGGTGAAGCTGCTGCCCTTCGACAACAAGGCGGAGCTTCAGGTGGTCGTCGACCTGCCGGAGGGCGCCTCGGTGGAGGATACGGACCGCGTGCTCCAGCAGGTGGCGGTGAGGCTGGCCTCCATTCCGGAGGCCGTCTCGTTCCAGACCTATGCCGGTACCGCCGCTCCGTTCAACTTCAACGGGCTGGTGCGCCACTATTATCTGCGCGCCTCGCCGGAACTGGGCGACGTCCAGGTCAATCTGCTGCCCAAGGACAAGCGCGAACGGGAGAGCCACGCCATCGCGCTCGACATGCGCGCGCGTCTGGCGGGGCTCGACATGCCGCAGGGGACGGCGCTGAAGGTGGTCGAGCCGCCGCCCGGACCACCGGTGCTGGGCACGTTGCTGGCCGAGGTCTATGGCCCCGATCCCGAGGTGCGGCGGGCGGTCGCGGCCAAAGTGCGCGAGGCTTTCGAGAGCGTGCCCTTTATCGTCGATGTGGACGATTCCTATGGCGTTCGCCAGGAGCGCGTGCGGATATCGATCGACCAGGACAATCTCGAATATCACCGCGTCGAGCAGGCGGATGTCTATGACACGATCCGCTCGCTTTATGCGGGCTCGACCGTCGGCTATTCGCATCGCGGCGGCGGGCGGTCGCCGATCCCCATCAAGGTGGCGCTCGCCAAGGGCGACAGGATCGTGAACGAGCGGGCGCTCGCCACGCCGGTGCCCGCCAATGCCCTGCCTGGCGAGCGCGGCGTCATCGAGCTCGGCGACGTGGTGACGGTGACACGCGAGCCCGCCTCCTATCCCATCTTCCGCCACAACGGGCGGGCGGCCGAAATGGTGACGGCGGAACTGGCCGGTGCCTTCGAGGCGCCGGTCTATGGCATGATGGCCGTCGGCGAGGCGATCGAACAGGCCGATTGGGGCGACGTGCCGAAGCCGGTGATCGCTCTCAACGGCCAGCCCGACGACGAGGCGCATCCCACACTGTTGTGGGACGGCGAGTGGGAAGTCACCTGGGTCACCTTCCGCGACATGGGCGCGGCCTTCATGGTGGCGATCCTCGGCATCTATATTCTCGTGGTCGCCCAGTTCGGCTCCTTCAAGTTGCCGCTGGTCATCCTGACGCCGATCCCGCTCACCTTTATCGGCATTATGGTGGGGCACTGGCTGTTCGGCGCGCCGTTCTCGGCCACCTCGATGATCGGCTTCATCGCCCTCGCCGGCATCATCGTGCGCAACTCCATCCTGCTGGTCGATTTCATCCGCCATGCCCGCGCGCCCGAGCGGCCCCTGCTCGACGTGCTTCTGGAAGCCGGCGCCATCCGCTTCAAGCCGATCCTGCTGACCGCCGTCGCCGCGATGATCGGCGCGGCGGTCATCCTCGCCGATCCGATCTTCCAGGGGCTCGCCATTTCCCTGCTTTTCGGGCTTGCCTCCTCGACCGCGCTCACCCTGCTCGTCATCCCGGCGATCTATGTGGCGCTCAGGGGCGGGCAGAAAGGCGAGTCCGCACGGCAAGACGCAAGCTCGGCCGGAGATCTTCCGCCCACCGGCCAAGAGGCCTCCGAGCCGGCCTGAAACCTATACCGGCATGAGGCGATAGACGCCGTAACCCACCACCAAGGCCAGGAGGGTAAAGCCGGCGAGGGCAAGGGAGAAGCGGGGCGGCGCGACTGCGGCTGCCAGTGCCACGCGGGTAATCGCATTGGCTGCCAGCGCAGCCAACACCGCCTGTCCCGCAACCGTGGCGTCGATCGAACCTCCCACCAGGCGGATCGCGCCGAGTACGGCCACGTCGACGTCAAGCGCGCCGGAAAGCGAGGAGGTGGCAACGAGACCGCTGATGCCGGAAATTTTGGAGAGAGCCGCGCCCGCGGTCGCCACCATTCCGAAGAACAGGGCAAACAGCAACAGTGGCGCCAGGTCGAATGGATTGCGTGCTGGCGCATCGCCCATCTTGCCGCCTTTGCGGAACAGCAGCATGCCGCAGGCGCCGAAGCTCAGCGCCGCCGCCAGCGCCGGTGCGGCGACTGTCGGAAAGACGCTGGGCTCGATCAGCGTAATCACCAGCGCCACGCGCAGGATGGAAACCATCGCCGCGAGCGAGGCGGCACCGGCCAGCGGCATCGGCCTGGCGCCCTCCTTGGCCGCGCTGCGTGCGATTGCGACCGTCATTGCCGTGGAGGAAACGACTGCGCCGGCCAGTGTGCTGACGAGAAGGCCGCGGGCTTCGCCGAACAGGCGTATGGCGATGTAGCCGAGGAAGGAAATGGCAGCGACAAGGACGGTGAAGAGCCAGATTTCCCAAAGGTTCAGACCGCCCCACGGATCGATCGTCCTGTTGGGAAGAAGCGGCAGGACGACCGCCGTCATGACCGCGAGGATGAGCGCGGAGCGCAGTTCGATCCAGGTCAGTCGCCGCAAGAGCCCGTGCAGCACCTCACGACTGGCAAGCACGCCGGCAAGCGCCGCGCCGCCCGCCGCCGCGGCGCGATAATCGCCTGCAACCGCAAGGGCCCCCAGGGCGAAGACGCCGAGCCCGGCGACGACACTGGTGACGCTGTAGTCCTCGTCGTGAACCGATTCGCGGGCCTTGTACCATGCAAGGATGAAGGCAAAGCCGATGAAGCCGGCGACGAGGACGGCGTTCGAGCCCGACGCCGCGGACAAGGCGGCGAAGACGCCGCCCAAGAGGCCGAAAATCCCGAAAGTGCGGATTCCCGCGGTGCGGCTGTGGTCCGGCGCGTCGCGTTCCCGCCAGCCCCGTTCCAGCCCGACCAGAAGGCCGATGGCAAGGGCCAGTCCAAATTTCGCGATCAGGGGATCCATCGAACCGCTCAGGCGGCCGGCGACAGCCGGTCGTGGACCCAGCGCACGATCTGGGCGGTGGACATGGCGCCAGACGTGCGGGCCACTTCCCGCCCGCCGCGGAACAGGATCATGGTGGGAATGCCGCGGATGCCGAGTTTCGCCGCCACCGCCTGCTCCGCGTCGGAATTAAGCTTGATCAGCCGCACCCGCGGCTCCAGCTCGGACGCGGCCGCCTCATAGGCGGGCGCCATCATCTTGCACGGTCCGCACCAGGGCGCCCAGACGTCGACCAGCACGGGGATGGTGCCGCGGGTGAGCTGGCGCTCGAAGACATCTGCGCTCACGTCCATCGGACGGGCAGTGAAAAGCCTTGTCCCGCACTTGCCGCATTTCGCTTCAAGCGCCGGTCGCGAACCGGGCACGCGGTTCACCCCGCCGCATTCGCTGCACACGACGAGTTTCTCGCTCATTGCGAGGCTCCTCCTCTGCCTGAGATGAGTGACGCAAACCCATCATAACGGGCGCTGGTCGTCTTGGCGCCGAACTGCGCGGCAACCCCGCCGGGTTCGCGGGCGGCATCGTCGACAACGGCGAATAATACCCCGTCGTGCCCTGACATGGTTTGATCCTGGTCAACGGCAGCGTATCAAAGCGCTACGGCGGGTGTCTCTCCGCTCCGCTCGGGCAGGTCCGTGACGGGATGCCGGGGCTGAACTGGGCGCGAGAGTGCGGTAGACACGCAAATCCGACGCGGCGTGAGCCGTCGTTGGGCCGAAGCGTTCGCGCAGAGGCTTGCGTTCGCCGGTCCGCGCCGCGCGCGGCAGCGGTCGGGAAAACCGGGCGTTCCCGCAGCGTATGTTTGAGGCTATCGATGGCCGCGGCCTTGTCGTGGCGCTCCGTCTCCGGTGTATCCAAAAAACTATGCGTTCAGAAACAGGTCTTTTTCGAACATGAGGATTTTGCACACTGCCGACCTGCATCTCGGGCGCCAGTTCAACGGGATCGCGCTCGATACCGATTGCGCGGCCGTCCTCGACCAGATCGTGTCGGCGGTCATTGCCCGTCAAGCCGATGTGCTTGTTATCGCGGGCGATATCTTCGATCGTGCGTCCCCGCCCGCGTCGGCGGTTCGCCAGCTTAACGGGTTCCTGTCCCGCGTCGCCTCCGAGACCGAGGCGGCCGTTGTCATGATCGCCGGCAACCACGATTCGGGGGATCGGATCGCGGCGATGTCGATCATGACCGACACCCGGCGAGCCCTGATACGCGGGCCGATCAGTTCGGACGAAAGACCGCTCGTGCTGGCGGACGCGCACGGTCCCGTGGCCTTTTCCGCTTTGCCCTTCGCCCATGAATACGCGGCGCGCGCATGTTTTGCCGACGAGAGCCTGCAGTCGCCTCAGGATGTCCTCGCCGCCCAGCTCGCCTGCGCGCGGCGGCATCTTCCCGATGGCGCGCGCTGGGTGGTCGTTGCCCATGCCTTCGTTGCCGGCGCATGGGGGAGCGACAGCGAACGGCCTTTGACGCGGGTCGGCGGGATCGAGACCGTCGATCCCGGAATTTTCGACGGCGCCCACTACGTGGCGCTCGGGCATCTGCATCGACCGCAGGCGGTCGGCGCGTCCCACATACGCTATTCGGGCGCGCCGCTCGCCTTCGGGTTCGACGAAACCGATTGCGCCAAGTCGATGAGCCTGGTCGAGCTCGATGCGGCGGGCCGGGCGACAGTCGAGGTGATCCCGTTCGAACCGCGGCGTCGTGTGCGCGTTCTGCGGGGAAAACACGCCGAACTCCTCCAGGCGGAACCGTCGGAGGATTTCGTCAAGCTGGTGCTCACCGATGACGTGCCGGTTATCGACGCGATGAAACGCATTCGCCAGGTATTTCCCAACGCCTGCGAACTCGCCTACGAGCACCGGCAGCGCGCACCGGAGCTGAAATCGCTCGCGGGACGCTCTGTCGCGGTTGCGGATCCGGTCGACATCATCGGCGATTTTCTCGAACACGTCCGGGATGACCGGCTGTCGAAGCGCGAACGGGCGGTCGTGGCCTCGGCTCTCGGCCGGCTTGGCGAAAAGGAGCAGCGCGAATGAGACCGGTCCGGCTCACCCTGCAGGCGTTCGGCCCCTATCCGCAGCGGGTCGTCATCGATTTCCGTGATGCGGTCGAGGCCGGACTGTTCGGCATTTACGGCCAGACCGGATCGGGAAAATCGACCATTTTCAGCGCCATGACCTTCGCGCTCTTCGGGGAACCGGCGAACGCCGAGCAGGACGCCCCGTCGCTGCGCTCGGATCATGCCGATCCCGATGTTCAGACCGAGGTCGAATTCGTGTTCGACGTCGGCGATCGGCGCTACGTCGTTGTGCGGCGCCCGGACCAGATGCGCCCCAAGGCGCGCGGCGACGGCGAGACGCGCAGCGCGCACGAGGCCTATCTTTTCGATGCGACCGGGATGGCGCCCGACGCGATAACCGACGCGCAACGCGGCAGGATCGTCGCCGAAAAGAAGGTGCGCGAGGTTGATACCGCGATCGCGGAGATGCTCGGCTACGGGGCGCAGCAATTCCGGCAGATCGTCCTTTTGCCGCAGGGACGTTTCGAAAAATTCCTGTCGGCCAAAACGAGGGAGCGCCTGGAGATCCTGCGCGAGCTTTTCGACGTCTCGCGCTACGAGGCGCTGATGGCCGATCTCAAATTCGAGGCCGACGCTGCCGAACGGCATGTTCAGGAGGAACGCGCCTTGTGTGCCCGGCAGTTGTCGGCGGAGGGGTTCGAGAGCGCCGATGCGCTGATTGCCGGCATCGCGGCGGCGGAAACACGCTTAGCCGAGTTCCTGCAAGCCGAAAAGATCGCGCAATCCAGGGCGCAGGCGGCCGAGAAGGCGGTGCGGCAGGCCGAGACCGTCGAGGAGAAGTTCGTGGCGGCCGAAAAGACCCAGCGGCAGCTTGCGGAACTGGAGACGCGCAGGCAGGACATCGAAGCCCGTGCCGAGCAAGTTCGGCAAGCCGAACGCGCGCGTTCGCTGCTCGACGCGGAAGCCCGCGTCAGCGAGGCCGCCTGCGAGGTCGGCGACGCCGAAGCGGCGGTTGAAAAGGCGCGCGCGGCGGCCGAGCAGGCCACACAGAGCGCCGAGGCTGCCGCCACGACGCTGCGGAACGAGGAAGAACGTGCCGCCGAACAAGACGCCCTGCGCCGGAAGAAGGACGAACTGGAACGGTTCGGACAGGTCTTCGAAGCGGCCGCAGGTATCGAGCAGGCGGTCGAGACTGCGCTGGCGGCGCAGCGCGGGGCCGGTGCCGCGTTCGAGGATGCCAATGCGCGGCTGACGGAAGCGCGCGCAATCCGCGCTGCCAAAGGCGAAGCCCTGAAAGCCGCGCGCGAAGCGGAGGCGCGGCGTGCCGAGATCGCCGGCCGGCGCGCGACCCTGGCCGCGCGGCACGTCCTCGCCGAGACCTGGGCGAAGGCCAAGCAGGATGTTCATGTGGCACAGGCCGAGCTCGAACGGCAGACGCGCGTTGCGGATGCGGCTTGCGAACGCGCCGGGAACGCGCGCTCGCTTTTGGAGGCGGCCGAGCAAAACCTTGCTGCCGCGCAGGCGCTGCACCTGGCCACCAAGCTGAAGGCCGGGTCGCCCTGTCCGGTGTGCGGGGCGCGCGAGCATCCCAACCCCGCGACAGGCGATCTCGACAATGCGGGTCGCGACACGAGGTTCCGGGAGGCCAGGAAAGCCTGGCAGGCGGCCGATCTGGAGTCCCGCCAGGCAGCCGAAACGCTGGCCGGACTGCAGGCCAGGCTCGCCGACCGCACGCAGCGGCTGTCCGGTCTGGCCCGGCCCGAGGAGACCGCAGAAGCCCTGGGCGCGACGATCGCGGGTCAGGACAAGGCCCTCGCGGCGCTGGGTCCGCAAATCGATATCGTCGCGGCAGAGGCGGAAATCGAAGACTTGGATGTGCGGATCGCCAAACTGGAACGGGACCGCGACCAGTCGCGCGATCGCTTCGAGGAATGCCGCAACGAAGCGACACAGGCCACGACCGCGCGTGCTGCCAAGCTGGCGGAAGTGCCGGAGGACCTGAGAAACACCGCGGCACTCGCTGCCGCCCTGACGACGATATCGCGGTTGCTGGAGGAGCGCGTCGCGGCCAAGGCTGCGGCGGATCAGGCGTTGAGAACCGCGCGCGAAACGGCTCTCGGCGCCGCCAAGGACCGCGAGAACGCCGACAAGGCTCTCGCGGCCTGCCGGGAACGCCATCGGAACGCGAAGCAAACGTTCCACACCCGCCTTCGCGGGCTCGGCCTTGGCGAGGAAGCCTTCCAGGCTCTCAAGCCGGCCATCGAGACGCTGGAGTCGGACCGGGAGGCCGTCGAGGTGTTTTGGCGCGCGCACAAGAGCGCCGAGGACGCGGCGAGGACGGCAGCGTCCGCCGTTGCGGGCACGGCCCGACCTGACCTGGAGGCGCTGCGGCAAGCGCATGCCGCCATGCTGGAGGCGCTGGGCCGGGCGACGGAGGAGCGCGTCGGAGCGAAAAACCGTGTCGAGCATCTGACGAGGCTCAAGACCGGGCTGGACGATACGCTGCGCCGGCTCGACGAGGCCGAGGCCGCCTCCGGTCCCCTGCGCGGACTGGCTGCGCTCGTGAACGGGCACAACACGCAGCGATTGACCCTGGAGACCTTCGCGATCGGCGCCATGTTCGATCAGGTGCTGGAAGCGGCCAATCTGCGGCTCGGCCCGATGACCGCCGGCCGCTACCGGATGGAACGCGATCTGGTCGGGACGGGCCGCGGCAGTCGCGGCCTGGGTATCCAGGTGTTCGATATTCACACCGGCAAGTCGCGGGCCACGAACACGTTGTCGGGCGGCGAGACGTTCATCGCGGCGCTTGCGCTTGCGCTGGGGCTTGCCGACGTGGTTGAAGGCGCCAGCGGAAAGGTGCGGCTCGACACGATCTTCATCGACGAGGGGTTCGGAAGCCTGGACACGGAGAACGGGTCGGGCACGCTCGACCAGGTTCTTCATGTCCTGAACGCCCTTGTCCGACAGAACCGCGCCGTGGGACTGATCTCCCATGTGCCGCTCGTTCAAGAAGCGATCCCCAACGGGTTCTATGTCCGCAAAGGCCTTGCGGGTAGCCGCGTGGAAGAACGACAGCCGACCTGAGCGCGCCGCGCCGGCTCGCACGGCGCGCGAAAAATGGTCCGTCGCCCCTTCGCCGCCCTGTCGCTCTGCCGACAATCGTGGAACGCTTGATCAGGAGGTGTTGGTATAAACTAATGGTAATGTTTTCCTCCGTTTAATGTAAGTTGACTTATTCCTTGATCAGCCTATCAATTTTGTAAGCGCACCAAGAAGAGGGCGCAGCGGGATCACAACCCGATCTGGGGTCGGCATTCCACGGCGACGATAGCAACCAGATTTCCTGGACGAAGGGCTTGGCGCTTCCGTCGAGGCGGCTGGTCGAAAAGAGTGAGCAGAATGCCCGCAAAGAACATTCTTTTCGTGATGTACGATCAGTTGCGCTTCGACTATCTGGGCTGCGCAGGCCATCCCCACCTGAAAACGCCGAACTTCGATCGCGTCGCCCGAAAAGGTGTCCGGTTCACGCATGCCTATGCCCAGTCGACGATCTGCGGCAGTTCGCGCATGTCCTTTTATACCGGGCGTTATGTGCATTCGCATGGCGCTGCCTGGAACGAATTTCCGCTGCGTGTGGGCGAGATGACGCTGGGGGATCATCTGCGCAAGCAGGGAATGGAATGCTGGCTGATCGGCAAGACCCACATGCGCCCGGACAGCGAGGGGCTTGCGCGGCTGGGGATCGAGGTCGACAGCGTGATCGGCGCCCGTCAGGCCGAATGCGGGTTCGATGTTTTCGTGCGCGAAGACGGCCTCATCGCGCAGGGGCCGGAGGGCTTCTACAGCGACCAGCAGCCCTATAACGACTATCTTCGCGCCAAAGGCTACGAGGGCGAAAACCCTTGGGCCGATTTTGCCAATGCGGGTTTCGAGGATGGCATGACGGCCAGCGGCTGGTTCATGCGCAACGCCGCCAAGCCGGCAAATATCGAAGAAAAGGACAGCGAGACCCCTTGGCTGACGCGAGAAGCGATCGCCTTCATGGAGGGCGCGCGCCAAAAGGGCGGCAAGCCGTGGTGCGCGCATCTTTCCTACATCAAGCCGCACTGGCCCTATATCGTTCCGGCGCCCTATCACGACCTCTACGGCCCCGAACACGTCGTTGATCCGGTGCGCTCGGAGGCGGAGCGCGACAATCCCCATCCGCTTTTCAAGGCCTTCCAGCAGCAAGGATTTTCGCAGGCGTTCTCGCGCGACGAAGTTCGCCAGGCGGTCGTGCCCGCCTATATGGGGCTGATTGCGCAATGCGACACCGAGCTGGGGCGCATACTCGACTATCTCGCCGAAACCGGACAGGACCGCGACACGGTCATCGTCCTGACGTCCGACCATGGCGATTATCTGGGCGACCACTGGCTCGGCGAAAAGGACATGTTCCACGACTGCTCCGTTCGGATTCCGATGATCGTCTACGACCCGTCGCCGGAGGCGGATGCGACGCGCGGGACGAGCTGCGATGCGTTGATCGAGGCGATCGATCTCGTCGCCACCTTCATCGAGATCGCCGGCGGAAAGGTCCCGGCGCATATCGTCGAGGGGCGTTCCTTGCTGCCCTTGCTTCACGGTGAAATCCCCGACGACTGGCGCCGGTTCGCCATCAGCGAATACAACTACGCACAGCAGCCCGTGCGCACGCGTCTGGGGGTAAGCCAGAAAGATGCGCATATGTTCATGGTGGTCGACCATGACTGGAAACTGATCCACGCCGAGGGCGGTTTCCGCCCGATGCTCTTCGATCTCAGAAACGACCCGGGCGAGCTTGTCGATCTGGGCGCCGACCCGGACAAGGCCGACATCGTCGCCATGATGTATGAGCGGCTCGCGCGGTGGGCGCGGCGCGACGCGCAGCGCGTCACGATGCCGGACGATCTGGTCGAGGCGCGTTTCGCCGAAGGGCCGCGGAAAAAGGGCATCCTGCTCGGACTCTTCGACGAAGACGAGGCGCCCGAGGAATACCGATCGTTCTACGTCAAGCCGATTTCGGCCAAGGCGGGCTGAGTTGTCCGCCGCATCGCCCGTCGAAACCCGGTTCTAGACCATCGACACCAACCCCAAAACCAAAAGAAAGGGAACGAAAGATGATCGGGGAGAAACTCAAGACGTCACTTGCGGTCTTCACATTGGCAATGGCCACGTTGAATGTGTCGGCGGCGGCCGCGGAAACGAAGTTGTTGTTCTCGACCTTTTTTCCGATGACCCATCCGCTGGTCGCCGACGTTCTCAAGCCCTGGGCCGATGCGGTGGAGGAGGAGACCAAGGGCGAGGTCGTCATCGAATTTTCCGCTGCAAGTCTCGCGCCGCCTCCCGAGCAGTTGGATATGGTGCAGAACGGGGTCGCCGACATTACGGTGCAATATTCGTCCGTGGTGCCCAACCGGCTCACCTCGCTGATGATGACGGAGTTGCCGAACCCGCACAAGACGACGGACGCGACGTCTGTGGCGCTGTGGCGAACCTACGAGAAGTACTTTTCCGCGGCCGACGAGATGAAGGGCGTGAAGCTGCTGTCGCTGTTCACGCTCGCGCCGCAGGCATTGTTCAGCCTGAGCGAAACGCCGCCGCAGAGCGTGGAAGAACTCAAGGCGCTGAAACTCGCCACGACGCCCGGCATGGCGGCGACCGCCTGGGGCTCGATCACGCCCGGTGTCGTGGCCGGGCCTGCGTTCAGATATTTCGAAGTCGTGTCCAAGGGCATGGTGGATGCCTATGTGGCCTTCACCCCGATCGAGGTCATCAGCTTCAACCTGTCGCGCTATACGAAATCGATCGCGGGGCTGGGCGAACTGACGACGGCCGGCAGCTTCGCACTGGTGATGAATGAACGCGCCTGGCGCCGCCTGTCCGAGGAAAATCGTGCCGCGCTCGAATCGCTGTCGGGCGAGGCGTTTTCGCGCAGGCTCGCAGCCGTGGAAGCGGCAAACAACCGGGTGATCGAGGACCTGAAGAAGGACGGGGTGGTCTTTTCGACGATTTCCGACGAGTTCTCGGCCGATCTCGGCGAAGCGTTCCAGTTTCTCCAGGAGGACTGGATCCAGAAGGTTTCGGACAAGGGCATCGATGGCGCTGCGGCGATCGAATATTATCGCGATCTCCTGAAGTCCCTGTGACCGGCCGTTGACATCCAGCGGTCTCGATGGAGGGGCAGACCGATCGCGCCCCTCCTGCGGTGGTCGTCGACCTCCGATTGGCCGCCTGAACGCAACGCCCTCCGTCAAGCATGTCCCCCCTCAACGCTAAGGCGACGTCATGTCTCTACCTCTCGATCCTCGATGCGATATCTTCCAGCACTATCGCGGCCGGTGCGCACGGCCCGGGATGCCGGCGGGATGCGCGGTGTCATGAGTTCGCCGATGCCGTTTTCCTTCGCGCGCAAGGCACAGAGCCTGGCGCGTCTGCTCCTGATCGGTTCGGGTGGATGCCTGCTGATCATGATCGCCATTACCGTGATCGATGTGATCGGGCGTTATGTCTTCCACCGGTCCTTGCCGGGAGCGGTGGAGCTGGTCAGTTTTTCGCTCGCCGTCGCCGTGTCGCTGTCGCTTCCCGCAGTGACCCTGCGCCGTGGCCATATCATGCTGACCCTGTTCGAAGGGCCGCCGACCAGCCTGCGCGAACGGATCAGGATGGTCGTCGTTTCGCTGGTGTCGGCCGTGGTGGCGGGCGTGCTGGCGTTGTTGATGTGGCGACACGCGACGGAGGCGGCCGAATTCGAGGATGTGATCGGCTATCTCGAACTCCCGGTCGCGCCGATCGTCTATGTTTTCTCCCTCACGAGCGGTGCCATGGCCGCAATCTTCCTGGCAGCGACGCTGCGCGCCTTGGGCAACGGTGAGGCCGTCGACGCCGAGGCCGAACCTGCCGGGGAGACGCCGGCATGACCGCTTCCCTCATCGGGTTCGCAGCCCTTTTCGTACTCAGTTTCATCGGCGTTCCCCTTGCCGTCGCGCTGTTGCTCGTAGGAACGGTCGGATTTGCCTATTTTCGCGGCTGGGAGGCCTCCAGCGCCGTCGTCGGCACGCAGCTCACCGACGCGATTTCGAGCTACGGCTTTTCGGTCATTCCGTTGTTTGTGCTGATGGGCGCCTTCATCTACCGCGCCGGGCTGGCGGGCGATCTTTTCGCGGCGGCGCGCGCGTGGCTCGGACATTATCGCGGAGGGATCGCCCACGCCACGATCGGCGCCAGCGGTGCGTTCTCGGCCGTCTCGGGCAGCTCGGTCGCCACCGCCGCCACGATCTCGCGCGTGTCGCTGCCCGAACTCAAGCGCTACGGCTATCGCGACAGCTTTGCCTGCGCAGCGGTCGCGGCGGGCGGTACGCTGGGTATCCTGATTCCGCCGAGCGTGCCGCTGGTGCTGTACGGGATCATCACCGAAAACGACATCGCCGCGCTTTTCATGGCGGCTTTGGTCCCTGGCCTCATGCTGGCGCTGCTTTACATGCTCGCCGCCTGGCTGATGGTATATTTCCGTCCCGACATGGGCCGCCCGGCGGAAGCCTTGCCGATGCGCGACAAGGCCCGGAGCCTGAAAAAGACCTGGATGGTCGCCGCACTGTTCCTGCTTGTGCTGGGGGGCATGTATTCCGGCGTCTTCACACCCACCGAAGCCGCAGGTTGCGGCGCGGCGGGCGCGCTGGTGATGATGGCGATCCGCGGTTGCGCAAACCGCACCCAGATTGGAGAGGCGCTGGTCGACACGATGATGACCACCGGCTCGCTGCTTCTGGTCATGGGGGCCGCGCTTGTCTTCAACAATTTCCTCACCATCGCCGGGCTGACGGCGCAGCTCGTGCAATGGATCCAGGCGCTGAACGTTCCGCCGGTCGGCGTGATCGTCGGCATCTGCGTGATCTATATCCTGCTCGGCTGCGTTTTCGACAGTCTTGCCGCGATGGTGCTGACGGTTCCGGTGTTCACGCCGCTGGTGGTGGGGCTCGGCTACGATCCCATCTGGTTCGGCGTGATCGTCGCGCTGGTGGTAGAACTCGGCCTGATCACGCCGCCACTGGGCATGAACGTGTTCATCGTCCAACGTCTGGCGCCCGGCCGGGTGACGATCTGGCAGGTCTTCGGGGCGATGACGATTTTCGTGGCGGCGAACTTGGTTGCCGTCGTCTTGCTGATATTGTTCCCGCCGCTGGCGACGTTCTTGCCGGATATCCTGAACTGAACCGGCACGGCGGTCGGCCGTTGCAAAAACGGCCCCGCCGGCCGGTCAATCCCGGCGCGGCTCGACGTTGGCGCCACGCCGCGTCGGCGCGAATTCCTCCCGCACCTGCCTGGTATGGGCACCCAGGGCCGGCACGCGCCCGAAATCGGGCACCTTCCCGTCGACGACGGCGCCCGGCGCCAGAAGACGGACCGGGCCGGTGGGGGTCTCGGCCTCGACGTAGCGGTTCTGCGGATGCCGGACCAGGTCTTCCATCGCGTTGACCAGGCCGCTGGCAATGCCGGCCTGGCGCAGCAGGTCCGAAAGCGCGTGCGCGCCATGACGGGAGAACACGCCTTCGATGATCTCGTTCAAGGCGGCCCGGTTGGCGACCCGGTTGGAATTGGTGTCGAAACGAGGGTCGCTGGCCAGGTCCGGCCACTCCAGCACGGTTTCGCAGAACTTCGCCCATTCGCGCTCGTTCTGGATCGAGAACAGGACTTCCTTCCCGTCGGCGCCGGCATAGGCGCCGTAAGGTGCGATCGTGGGATGGTTCAGGCCGTTTCTGTCCGGCGATTTGCCGCCATAGGCATATTGCAGGTAAGGCACGTTCATCCAGTCGGCCAAGGCGTGGAACAGGCTGACGGAGATGTGGCGCCCCTTGCCGGTGCGGTGGCGGGCGATCAGCGCCTGCAGCACCGCCTGGTGCGCCGTCATCCCGCAGGCAATGTCACAGACCGAAACGCCGACCCTGGCCGGGCCCGCCTGGTTGCCGGTAATCGACGAAAGGCCGCTTTCGGCCTGAACCAGGAGGTCGTAGGCCTTGCGCTGCCTGTAGGGGCCTTCTTCGCCGTAGCCGGAAATGGAGACGGTGATCAGGCGCGGGTTTTCGGTCCGCAGCCGTTCGGGCGCGAAACCCAGACGGTCGATCGCCCCCGGCGCCAGGTTCTGTATGAAGACGTCCGCTTTTTGCACCACGGCTTCCAGAACGGTCTTGTCCGCCTCGTTGCGCAGGTCGAGGCAAACCGATTCCTTGCCCCTGTTGAGCCAGACGAAATAGGCGCTTTCGCCATGGACGAGATGGTCGTACTCGCGCGCGAAATCACCCTCGGGACGTTCGACCTTGATCACTCTCGCGCCGGCTTCGGCCAAACGGCCCGACAGGTACGGCGCCGCGACGGCTTGCTCGATTGAGACGACCAGAAGGCCCTCCAGATCACCCGACATGGCAAGGCTCCCGTTTTGTTCGATGTGTCGGGCTTTCTGACACGGCGCGGGCCGAACCGGGATATAGGTTTAAACGGGCGCGACCATCGAAAAAACCTATGCCGTCGCGCGAATGAGAACATGGCCGTGGGCACGACCCGGCCGTCAGGGCGGCGGCTATTTGAGGTGTCTCAGGCGAAGTGGAAGCCGGTTCGCCGTTCAAAGTCGCTTTGGAAGATTGAATCACTGCCGGTCCGCGAATCCGTGAAAAAGCAAAAACGGCGTCCAAAGGCTGCGCGCGCTGCGGGCTCAGCCCGTGTCCCCGACAAGTTCGCCTTCCCAGATATCGCGCCGGACCATCTCGCGGGCGACATCGAGCGTAAGCGCCTCGACGGACGCGCATGCGCGGGTTTGTATCCGGGCCGGATTGCGGACCAGATAGACGGGGCGCGCGATGACGGGTCCCACGATCGGCGCCTTCAGCAGGCGGCCGGCTTCGACGAAGTCTTGACAGGCGGCCGGGGCGAAGATCGAGTAGCCGGAGCCGCGCGCGACCAGTTCCTTGATCTGCGTCATCGCGTCCAGCTCCGTCATGATGCACAGAGAGACGCCGCTTTCGGCCGCCGCGTCCTCGACGACGCTGCGCAGGCCGTGTGGCTCTCCGGGTAGGACGAGCTCGATTCTCTCGAGATCGCGCAAGCGCACCGGTGTTCCGGGCGCCGTCTTGAGCGGCCAGGCATCCGGCGCGGAAAAGAAATAAAGTCGCTCGTCGAGGACGTGCGTGGCGCTGAAATGGTCGACCCCGTTCAAGTCGTAGAGAAAGCCGATATCGACCGTCTCGTCGTCGATCCATGTCTTGATGAAGCCGCTCATCGCCTCGCTGACCCGGAGCCTGACGTCGGGAAGCTCGACGCGTATCGTTTCGGCCAGCGGCACCGACATCACCATCGACACCGAGGACGGCATGCCGAAACGCACATGGCCGCGTATATGGGTGGACAGTTCGCGCATCTCGAAGACGCAGCGCTCGAGCCTGCTGCAGATTTCCGTTGCGTGGCGCAGCAGCACCTCTCCTTCGGGCGTCAAAACGGATCCGCGCGACGAGCGTTCGACCAGCCTGACATCCAGCTCCCGCTCCATGTTGACCAGATGCTGGGACAGCGAGGGTTGCGCGATGCGCAGTCTTTGCGCCGCGGCCGACAGGGACCGGGCCTCGGCGATCGCCATGAAATATCGAAGCTGACGAATGTCCATCATGGCATGTCCGGGCTTGGCCGGGCGCGCGGACCTGCCCGCCCGTCTGCCGCGTCGATCGCAACGGAGAACCTTGCGGCGGGTGACGGCCGTTCAGCCACCGGTCGCGTTCCGGCCGGACCGGGGGGCCGGGCCGAGGCCACGGCATACCTCCCGCAATATTTCGAGGACGAGCTGATGGGATTCCGAATAGCGGCGATCGGCAAGCCATATCAGGCCCAGGCGCAATTGAACGTCGGGAACCGGGATGGGCAGGATGGTGACGACTCCCAGCCGCTCGAAATACTGCCCCAGGGAATTGGAAACGAAACCGATCGAGTCCGTATGCTGGATCGCTCCGACGACCACCATCGTGGAAACGGTCTCCACCCGCCGTGCCTCGATCGTCACGTCCTCGGCGGCGAGAAAGGCGTCGATCGGCAAGCGGGTGGTCGCCGAGGACGGGGGTAGGATTAGGGGAAACTGCGCCACGTCCTCCCACGATAGTCTTTTGACGCGTTCCAGGGGATGTCCCCTGCGGACGGCGACGGCGAGCGGATCCTCGATCAGGAGTTCGCTGCGAAATTCGGCCGACATCGGCGCGTTCGGCAGCAGGCCCAGAACGAAATCAGCATCCCCCGCGCGAAGCGACGGCAACAGGCGGTCCATCGTCCCTTCCGTGATGCGGATATTGGTGGAGGAGGCGATGCTTTCCAGCCGGGCGATGAATTGGGGAATGATCACGACGGAGGCGGTGGGCAGGACGCCGAGGGAGATGCGGCTGACGCGGTTCTCGGCGATCTCGCGGAGTTGGGTCTGCGCTTCGCTCAGTTGCCCGAGAATGTCGCGCGCGTGGCGGATCAGGCTCGCTCCCAGCATCGTCGGTTCCATGCCGCGGTTCGTGCGGTGGAACAGTTTGAGGCCGAGGCCGGCTTCGAGGCCCGACAGTGTCTTCGATACTGCAGGCTGGGTCACGTTGAGATAGGCCGCGACGCGCTTGACGTTGCGATAATCGTCCAGGGCCACGAGGATGCGCATGTGGCGGAAGTTCATGTGATCGCGAAAGAATCGCTCGATTGCCAGCATCTAAGGTCCTCCCAGTCCCCGGCCATACTGATATGAGAGATTCGTAATGTTATTCCGATTTTAATGTCAATTGACTTATCCCTATCGCTGTCGAAAAATCTCTCATCAATAGTGATGAGGGGGAGACGACATATGACTTTATCGATGGCACTTCGCGCAGGCCTGCTTGCTCCGATGATCGCGGTCGCGGGGCCGGCTCTTGCCGAGGCCGACTGGTATCCGCTTGCGGTGGACGCGACCGATCGCGACGGAAATACCGAGCGCGTCGATTATGTGCCGCTCAGCGCCTCCGAGACCGCAAGCCGCCCCTGGCAGCTTTGCGTGTCGGTTCCGCACATGAAGGATGCCTTCTTCGTCGCCGCCAATTACGGCATGGTGGAAGAGGCCAAGCTGCTGGGCGTCAACGTCCAGACGATGGATGCCGGCGGTTATACGCGGCTCGCCAATCAGATCAGCCAGATTGAGAACTGCGTCGCCGGCGGCGCGGATGCGGTGCTGATGGTGGCGATCGCCGCGGAGGGCGTGAACAATCTGCTCGCCACGCTCGAGCAGAAGGGCATTCCCGTCATCGACATCGTGAACGGTGTCGACAGCGACAAGGTCGCGGCGCGGGTGCTGACCAGCCCCTATGCCGAGGGGCTGCGCGCGGGCCAGTATCTGGCCGAAAAACATCCCGCCGGCGGCGAGCCGGCCAAGATCGCCTGGCTGCCCGGTCCGGCTGGCGCGGGTTTCGTCACCGCCTTCGACACCGGTTTCAAGAAGGGAATAGAGGGCAGCGCCGTCGAGATCGTCGAAACCAAGCACGGCGACGTCGGCAAGGAGGTTCAGGCGCGGCTGGTCGAAGACATTCTGCAGACCCATGACGACGTCGACTACATCGTTGGGACGGCTGTCATGGCCGAGGCGGCGGTTCCTCTCTTGAAGGCGAGAGGCATCGCCGACACGGTGAAGCTGGTCTCGGTTTATATGCTGCCCGGCGTGTACGAATATCTCAAGACGGGCGACATCGAGGCGGCCGGCGTGGCGCCGATCACGCTGACGGGCCGCATCATGCTGGACCAGGCCGTTCGCGTGCTGGAAGGCAAGCAGGAACATTTCAACATCGGGACCCTCGGCGCTGTCTACACCAAGGAGAGCGTCGACGAGATGAACCGCGATGAGGTGATGGCGCCGCGCGGCTACCGGCCCGTCTTCAATCTGTCCCAGTAACGGCATCCCGGAAGCGAGATTCGGGAGGCGTGGGAATGAGTATCGCGTTGCAGGAGCCGATTGCCCCGGCCGCCTCGGTTCAGGCGGGTCCCGCGGTGATTGGCGTCCGTGAAATCACGAGACGGTACGGGCGCAACGTCGCGCTCGCTCCGGTCACGCTCGATTTCCGGGCCGGCGAAGCGCATGTTCTGTTCGGCGAGAACGGCGCGGGCAAGTCGACGCTCATCTCGCTGCTGGCGGGCGCGAATGCGCCCAGCGGCGGCGAGATCGTCGTCCGCGGCAAGGTCGCCCGGTTCGGTTCCGTCGCCGAGGCCCGCGCCCACGGCGTGCGTGCGGTGTTCCAGGAGTTTTCGCTCATTCCGCACCAGACGGTGGCCGAGAACATCATCCTGGGGGAGGAGCCGACCAACCGTTTCGGCCTGCTGGCCAAGCAGGCCGCCGTCGAGGAAGCGCAGGCCCTGATCGACAGTCTGGGCTTCGACCTGAACCCCAGGTCGCGCGTCGTTTCGCTGACACGTGGCAAGCAGCAGATGGTGGAGATATGCAAGGCGCTGAGACGGCCGCCCGAACTGCTGATCCTCGATGAACCGACGGCATCGTTGTCGGAGCATGATGCGCAGGCGCTGCTCAAGCTGGTCCTGCGCCTGAAGGCCGAAGGCACCGCCATCATCTACGTCACCCACCGCATCCACGAAATACCGATCGTCGGCGATCGGGTCACGGTCCTGCGCGACGGCAGGCACATCGACACGGTTCCGGCGGATACGTGCGAAGACGACCTCATCGGGCTGATGACCGGCCGACAGATGGCGAAGATCTATCCGACGCCACGAGCCGATCTCGGCGCGGTGCGCCTGAGCCTCGATGCCGTTACCACTGTCCCGAGGCGAGGCCAGGTCCAGGTTCAGGATGCGGGGCTTGAGGTGCGAGCCGGCGAGATCGTGGGCGTTGCCGGGCTGGTGGGGTGCGGCAAGGGGGAGCTTGCACAAGCGTGTTTCGGCCTCCATCGCCTGCGCTCGGGGACGATAACCGTCGATGGCCGGCCCGTGAAACAGGGCGATCCTGCGGATGCGATCCGCAACGGGCTCTGGATGACGCCCTCGGACCGGCGCCATGACGGTTTGTCGATGGGACGCAGCGCCCGCGAGAACATATCGCTGTCATCCTACAGTTTCGGGCCTCTGCGCGGCCGCTGGATCAAGACCGACCAGGAGAACCGTCTCCTGACGGAGATCTCCCGGCTGGTCGATTTCGAACCCGCCAAGCTTGATGACCCCGTCGAGAGCCTGTCGGGCGGCAACCAGCAGAAGGTGCTGCTGGCCAAGGCCATGGTGCAAGACATTTCCGTCTACGTCTTCGACGAACCCACTGTCGGCGTGGACATCGGCGCGTGCCTGTCGATCTACAACGCGCTTTCCAAGCTGAGCGAGCGCGGCGCCGCCATCCTGATCGCGTCGTCGAACCTTCCCGAACTGATGGGCTTGGCGCATCGGATCAAGGTCATGAGCAATGGCCGCTTCGTCGCGGAATT
Source organism: Nitratireductor alexandrii (assembly GCF_004000215.1). Classification (GTDB taxonomy): domain Bacteria; phylum Pseudomonadota; class Alphaproteobacteria; order Rhizobiales; family Rhizobiaceae; genus Mangrovimarina; species Mangrovimarina alexandrii. Next base: position 62,754 of record NZ_RBVY01000011.1, read on the forward strand.
CGCGCGGGACGAATACGACGAACACAAGATTCTGGAACAATTCTTTTGAAGGCGGGGTAGACGTGAACACTTTGGATGTACCGAACGACGCCGGCTCCCGTCCGGCAACAAGCGCTGCACTTGCCTGGCTCGTGCAGAACCGGCAATCCGCCACCTTGCCGGTCATGTTTCTGCTCGTTTTCGTGATCTTTTCGCTGCAGGCGCCGAACTTTCTGACCGTCGACAATCTGACAAACGTGGCGCGACAGTCGGTCTATCTGCTGATCGTGTCGCTCGGACAGTTCATCGTCATCGTCAATGGCGGGCTGGACCTGTCGGTCGGCAGCACCGTGTCTCTGACGTCTGTCGTGGGGGCGCTGGTGATGGCGGCGGTCTATGCCGCCTTTCCCGAATTCCAGCTTTTGGCGTTGCTGGCCGGTGTCGGCACCGCGGTGGCGATCGGCGTGGGGGCCGGCCTTGTCAACGGTCTGGGCATCAGCGTGCTGCGCATTCCTCCCTTCATGATGACGCTCGGCATGGGCTCGGTTTTGTTCGGCGTCACCCTTTTGGTTTCCGGCGGCATGCCGATCTACGGGCTCCCGCCGATGCTTGGAGAGTGGTTCGGGTTCGGCCGTGTGCTGGGATTCCCGATCGCCGCCGTCGTGGCGCTGGTTCTGGTGGCGCTCGTCTACGTGCTGATGGAGTGGACGCGTTTCGGCCGCCAGCTCTACGCGGCCGGGGGCAACGCGAAGGCCGCCGCCTTGTCGGGGGTGAACACGGTTCGCGTCACGATCGCCGCCTTCACGCTGGCAAGTCTGCTGGCGGCCCTGTCGGGGCTGTTGCTGACGGCCCGGCTTGGCACCGGCGAGGCCAATGTGGGCACCTCGCTGCCGCTTGAATCGATCGCGGCCTGCGTGATTTCGGGCGTTGCCCTGGCCGGTGGGCGCGGCCGCACGCTGGCCGTGCTCCTGGGAACGCTGCTTATCATGCTTGTGCAGAACGGGCTGAACCTTATGCAGGTTGGGGCCTATGCCCAAACGATGGCGACGGGCGCCATCCTGATATTCGCCATGGCTATCGCCAGACATTGAGCGAAGACCGCCACGGGCGAACCGGCGGTGCCGAGCAAAAAGATCGAAGGAGGACCGAATGAACGTGCAAGCCAGCCATATCCGAACCGAATTCCTGCCGATGACCGGCAAGGAGTATTTGGAAAGCCTGAATGACGGCCGGGAGGTTTGGATCTACGGCAAGAAGATCAAGAATATCGCCGAGCATCCGGCGTTTCGCAACGCCGCGCGCATGATCGCGCGCTTCTACGATGCCTTGCACGACGACAAGCGCCGGGACATCCTGACCTGTCCGACCGAGTGGGGTGGGCGTACGCATCGCTATTTCCGCGCTCCGAAATCCGTTGGCGAGCAGATTGCGGCGCGCGACGCCGTGGCCGAGACGCAGCGCATCTCCTATGGCTGGATGGGGCGCTCGCCCGACTACAAGGGCTCCTTTCTCGCCACGCTCGGCGCCAATTTCCAGTACTACAAGGGCTATGAAAACAACGCGCTGCGCTGGTACCGCAAGGCGCAGGAGCGCACCTGGTACATCAACCACGCGATCATGAATCCGCCGGTCGACCGCAACGCAAAAAGCGCCGACCAGTCGGATGTGTATGTGCGGGTCGAAAAGGAGACCGACGCGGGCCTGTATGTCAGCGGGGCCAAGGTCGTGGCGACGGCCTCCGCCCTGACCAACTACACTTTCGTGGCGCATGCCGGGCAGATTCCGATCAAGGACGCCGCGTTCACGCCGGTGTTCATCGTTCCTACAGGCGCGCCGGGCGTCAAGATGGTGTCCCGGGCTTCGAACGAACATCGCGCCGCCGTGCTGGGCAGCCCGTTCGACTATCCGCTTTCCAGCCGCATGGACGAGAACGACGCGATCCTCATCCTGGATAACGTCTTCGTGCCCTGGGAAGACGTCTTCATGTACGGCGATCCGGAGCTGTCCAACGACTTTGCCCCGGGTTCCGGTTTCAACTCGCGGGCGGCGATGCACGGCTGCACCCGGCTCGGGGTCAAGCTCGACTTCATCACCGGCGCGCTGAAGAAGGCGCTGGACATCAACGGCACCTCCGCCTTCCACGGGATCCAGTCGCGTCTGGGCGAGGTCATCGCGTGGCGCAACACGATGTGGGGCCTGAGCGATGCCATGGCCAAGTCCAACGTCGAGTGGAACGGGATGGTGCAGCCGGATTCGCGCTTCGGAACCGCGTATCGCACGATCAGCCAGATCGCCTATCCGGCGATCAAGAACATCATCGAGGCGAGCGTGGCGTCGGGCCTGATCTATCTCAACAGCCATGCCGACGACTTCAAGAGCGAGGAGCTCCGGCCGCATCTGGACCGCTATCTGCGCGGTACCGGGGGCGTCGAGGCGATTGAGCGCATCAAGCTCATGAAGCTGTTGTGGGACTGCGTCGGCACCGAATTCGGCGGCCGCAGCGAACTCTACGAGATCAACTATCTCGGGTCGAACGATCTGACGCGCCTGCAGAACTATTGGGAAAGCCTGAGCCTCGGCGAAATGGAGAAGATGACCTCGATGGTCGACGAGTGCATGTCCGAATACGACCTCGACGGCTGGACGGTGCCCGATCTGATCAACAACGACGATGTCAGCGTCCTGAAGTGAGTGCCGGGGGCGAAGCGCCCCGAACCCAAATCAAGAGGAGAGAAGCAATGCCCAGAGCAGTCGATCTGGCCTATGTGCGATACCAGGTCCCCGACCTCGACAAGATGCAGACCTTCATGGAGGATTTCGGTCTGATCACGGCCAAGCGGACGGACGACGTCCTGCTCATGCGTGGCGGCGGTGTGGCCCCGGTCGTGCACATTACCTACAAGGGCGACAAGAAGTTCCTCGGCGGCGCGCTCATCATGAGCAGCAAGGAGGATCTCGAGGAACTGGCCAAGCTCGAGGGCTCCGGACCGGTGGAAGAGATCACCGATCTGCCGGGCGGGGGCTGGCGTGTCCGCATGCAGCACCCCGACGGGCTGGAGATCGACGGCGTGTGGGGTCAGGAGCCGGTCGAACCGATCGAGCATCGTTCCTCCCACCACTTCAACTGGGGCGACCGCAAGGAACGCGTGAACCAGTCGCTGCGGCCGCAGCGCGAGCCCGGGCTTGCGCTGAAGCTGGGCCATTTCGTGCTGAAGGTGCGCGATCACGACCAGACGCTGGCCTGGATGCGGGAGCGTTTCGCGATGTTGGACAGCGACAAGATGATCGTTCCCAGCGTGAACAAGGCCGTCGGCACTTTTATCCGCTTCGATCTCGGCAGCGAACTCGTCGATCACCATTCGATCCTGATCAACGAGGCCTCGGAGGTCGGCTGCCACCACTGCGCCTTCGAAATGCAGGACTTCGACGCCGTCATGGGCGCGCACGACTACCTGGTCAGCAAGGGCTACCACCTCGATATCGGCGTGGGGCGCCATCTGATCGGCAGCCAGATCTTCGATTATTGGACGGACCCGTTCGGCAATCGCATCGAGCACTACACCGACGGCGACGCCAACACCGCCGAATACAAAGGCAAGGACTACTACCTCGACGACGAAGGGCCGACCAAGTCGCAATGGGGCATGGATCCGACGCCCGAATTCTTCCGCTGAACCGCGCGGTCGATCAATCCAGCAAGAAAAGGAGCTGAACATGACGGCACTAAAGGAAATGAAGATGTCGAATGACAACGCCACCCCTTTGAAGAAGCAGCGCTTTATCACCGACAAGGTCGCCGAGTACCCCGAGGGCCACTGGTCGAACACGATCAGCGTCGGCGACCATATCTTCCTGTCGGGGTTCACTTCGCGTGCGAACGATCTCAAGAAGATCCAGGGCGTCGGAAGCGCCTACGAGCAGGCGAAGGTGATTTTCCAGAAGATCAAGGACTGCCTGGAAGGCGCCGGATCGTCGATGGCCGACGTCGTGACCATGACGATCTACGTCACGAACATGGCCGACAACAAAGGCATCTGGGAAGCGCGCAAGGAGTTCTTCGAGGGCGATTTCCCGTGTTCCACGCTGGTGCAGGTCGCGGGACTGGCCGATCCGGACATCCTGCTCGAGATCACCGCGCAGGCCTATCGGGGCAGCGGCAGTGACTGAGGCGTCCGCATCGCGACAGAAGGGCGCCGGTAGCAATACCGGCGACTTCATGCCCTTCACCGGCCAGGAATATCTCGACAGTCTCAAGGACGGTCGCGAGGTCTGGATCTATGGCGAGCGGGTGAAGGACGTCACCACCCATCCGGCGTTCCGCAACGCGGCCCGGATGATCGCGCGGATGTACGACAAGCTGCACAATCCGGAATTTCGCGACGTTCTGACCGTGCCGACCGAATGGGGCGGCAGGACCCATCGCTTTTTCCGCGCGCCCAAGGATGCTGTGGAACAGCTTGCCCAGCGTGATGCGATTGCCGAATGGCAACGCACGTCTTGGGGCTGGATGGGACGTTCGCCCGACTACAAGGGCGCCTTCCTGGGCACGCTCGGCGCCAATGCCGACTTCTACAAAGGCTACGAAGCCAACGCGCTGCGCTGGTACCGCAAGGCGCAGGAACGGACCTGGTACGTAAACCACGCCATCATGCATCCGCCGGTAGATCGCGACCTGCCCACGGCGGACGGCTCCGACGTGTTCGTGAAAGTGGTGAAGGAAGACGATGCCGGCATCTATGTCTCCGGCGCCAAGGTCGTGGCGACGAATTCGGCCCTGACGCATTTCACCTTCGTGGCACATGTCGCCCAGGTGCCGATCGCGGATCCGAAATTCGCGCCGGTCTTCATGGTTCCGACCGGCGCTCCAGGCGTGAAGCTGCTGTGCCGTGTCTCGAACGAATACCGGGCCGCGGCGATGGGCTCGCCCTTCGACTATCCGCTGAGTTCGCGACTGGACGAGAATGACGCCATCCTGGTGCTCGACAATGTCTTCGTGCCCTGGGAGGACGTGTTCATGCATGGCGATCTCGAGGTCGCCAACCGGTTCAATACCGGCTCCGGCTTTCTCGAGCGCGCCTCCTTGCACGGCTGCACGCGGTTCGCCGTCAAGCTGGACTTCATCGTCGGCCTGTTGACCCGCGCGCTCGAAATCACCGGCGCCAAGGGGTTCCACGGGGTGCAGGCGCAACTGGGCGAGGTGATCGCCTGGCGCAACAATTTCTGGGCGCTTTCCGACGCGATGGCCAAGAGTGCGGCGCCCTGGAACGAGATGGTCCGCCCCGACAGCGGCTTTGCCGGCGCCTATCGCGTGCTCAACCAGCACGCCATGCCGAAAATCAAGAACATCATAGAACAGATCGTCGCTTCGGGTCTGATTTACCTGAATTCGCACACCGCCGATTTCAAGGCGCCGGAAATCCGCGGTTATCTGGATCGCTATCTCAGAGGGTCGGGCGGTGCCGACGCCGTCGAGCGTGTCAAGGTGATGAAGATGTTGTGGGACGCCATCGGCACCGAGTTCGGCGCCCGGCACGAGCTCTATGAGATCAACTATATCGGCAGCAACGACATCACCCGGCTGACCAATCTGTGGAACGCCCAGGCCAACCGAGACCTCGATCGGTTCAAGGCCTTCGCGCAGTCGGCGATGGACGAATACGACCTCGATGGATGGACGGTGCCGGATCTGCTCGACCCGCAAGACGTCAACCTGTTCGGCAAACGCTGAGCCCGAGGCATTTCGAAAGCAAGAAGGAGGCTGCTTTGGCCAAGGCGGAACATGTCCCTCAAGCTCCTGAAGCGCAGAACTTCTCGCAGCGCGATTTCCGCGCTGCGATGGGGCAGTTCGCCTCCGGTGTCGTCGTGATCTCGACAGGCCGGGACGCCGAAATCCACGCCATGACGGCCAATGCGTTCATGTCGGGATCGCTGGCGCCCGTTCTCGTCCTGGTCTCGGTCGCCAAGACGGCGCGCATGCACGGCCGGATTGTCAGCACCCGCCAGTATGGCGTCAGCGTCCTGTCGCAGAGCCAGCAATGGGTATCGAACCATTTTGCGGGCAAGGCGGTTCCGGACCGCGTCCCGGCCTTCGATCAACTCGCCGATATTCCGGTCGTGCACGGCGCGATGGTGCGGCTGGCGGCGGATTTGGCGCACGAGTACGACTGCGGCGACCACACGCTGTTCGTTGGCGAGGTGCGGGCGCTGGAACTGCACCACGACCACCAGAAGCCGCTGCTCTACTACGGCGGCAGCTACCGCAACGTGGCCCCCCCGGATTGGAGCGTCGAGTCGGTGCCGGAGATCCTCTGGCAGGATCAGGGCTTTAGCTATTGAGCCCGCGAATAGTGAAGCAGTGAGACGACCAAGCCGGTGCAGGACAGGATGAACAAAATCGTAAACGAGATGCCCGCTGGAACTGTGGTGACGCCGTCGCGACAGTTGAACCATAGCGGCATCGGCGCGCCGGTTCGGCGCCGCGAGGATCCGCGCCTGCTGACGGGAAAGGGGCGTTTCGCCGACAACATCACCATGACGCGGCAGCTGCGCGGCTACGTTCTGCGCTCGCCCGTGGCCCATGCCAAGATCAAGCGGATCGACGTCTCGCCCGCGCTGGACGTGCCCGGCTTGGTCGCCATCTTGACCGGCGAAGACTACGCGGCCGACGGTTGGGGAGACATTCCCTGCGTCAGCATCCCGCCGAACATAACGGGCGGAGGTTACCATGCCACGCCGTTCCCGCCACTGGCCACCGATCGCGTGCTTGCGGTCGGCACGGGGGTTGCCTTCATCGTCGCCGAAACCCTGGCGGCCGCGATCGACGTGGCCGAGCGCATCGAGGTCGAATACGACGAATTGCCGGTGGTGCCGACGCTCGAAGCGGCGCTGGCCGACAACGCGCCGCTCGTGTGGCCGCAGGCCAAGGGCAATCGTTGCTTCACGCACGAACTGGGCGATGCGGCGGCGGCCGATGCGGCGTTCGAGCGCGCCGAGCATGTCGTCCGCGCCAGGATCCGCAATCAGCGCGTGGCCGGCAATCCGATGGAGCCGCGCACCTGTATCGGCGCTTGGGATCCCGGCGACATGCGCTGGCAGCTCACCAGCTCCACCGCCAATCCGCACCGCATCAGGCTGATCCTGGCCGACCAGATCCTCGGCGTTCCCGCCCATCGCGTCCATGTCGTCGCCGGCGACGTCGGCGGCGGTTTCGGCACCAAGGGCGGCATCTATCCCGAGGAAATCCTGGTGCTGTGGGCGGCACAGCGCACCGGGCGTCCGGTCAAGTGGGTCAGCGACCGGTCGGAGGCCTTTCTGTCCGACTTCAACGGACGCGACCAGATCGCCGATGCCGAGTTCGCCTTCAACAAGGACGGCACGGTGCTGGGCGCCCGGATCGTCGTCAATCACAATCTCGGTTGCCAGCTCGGCCCGTCGACCGCGCATCCGCCGCTGGTCGGCACGCGGATGCTGTCGGGCGTCTACGCGATCCCGGCCATGCATGTGACGGTCAACGGCATCTTCACCAACAGCCGAACCCTGACGACCTATCGCGGTGCCGGGCGGCCCGAGGCGACCCTGGTCGTCGAGCGCATGATGGATCTGGCAGCCGAGGAATTGGGGCTGGCTCCCGACGAGATCAGACGCCGCAACTTCATCAGGCCGAACCAGATGCCCTACACGACCTGCATCGGCGAGACCTACGATTGCGGCGAGTTCGAAGCCATCATGGATGAAGCGCTTCGGCTTGCCGACTGGGAGGATTTCGCGGCGCGCCGCGCGGACAGCGAAGCCCGGGGGCGGCTGCGCGGGCGCGGACTGGCGGTATATATCGAGGTCTGCGCCACGATCAGCGAACGCATGGAGGTCCGCTTCGACAGCGCGGGCGGGGTGACCATCCTTGCCGGCACGTTCAGCTACGGCCAGGGCCACGAAACCAGCTTCGTGCAGATGGCGCATGAATGGCTCGGCGTTCCGATCGAAAAGATCCGTCTGCTGCAGGGCGATACCGACAAGATCGCGACGGGCCGCGGCAGTTTCGGCTCGCGCAGCATGACCGTGGGCGGCTCCGCGCTCAAGCAGGCTTGCGAAAGCGTGATCGACAAGGGTACCCGGCTGGCCGCGATCATGCTTGAGGTCGATCCGGCTGAGATCGTGTTCGAGAGTGGCCTTTATCTGTGGAAGGCGGGCGATCAGCGCTCCGTGACGATCGACGAGGTGGCGAAGGCCAGCTTTGCCTGGAAGGGCGTGACCACCTATGCGTCCGGAGCGCTGAAATCGATCCCGGCGGATCTGTGGTCCGGGCTCGAAGGCATCGGCCATTTCTCGGCAAATCCGCAGAACTATCCCAATGGCTGCTACATCGCCGAGGTCGAGGTCGAGCCGGAGACCGGACAGGTTCACCTTGTCGGCGTGACCGCGGTCGACGATGTCGGCAATGTGGTCAATCCCCTTCTTTTGGAAGGGCAGATCATGGGCGCCATCGCGCAGGCTGCGGGCCAGGCCCTGAAGGAGAAGGTGGTGCACGATGAGACCGGCCAGCTTCTGACGGGTGCATACACCGACTACGCCATGCCCCAGGCCGGAGATTTCCCGCGCTTCAAGCTGGGCCTGCGGTCCGTCCCCACGGCGACGAATCCGCTGGGGGTCAAGGGCGGCGCTGAAGCCGGCACCGTCGGCTTGCCGCCCGCCATCGTGTCGGCCGTCGTCGATGCCCTGCGTCCCTACGGGGTGCGCGACCTAAAGATGCCGCTGACGCCGATGTCGGTCTGGGAGGCGATGAACCCCGAAGGAGAAGAGGAATGACGCTTTATTCCGTGTATCGGATCGACCGCAGCGACGGTCGTGCCGCGGAGGTCCGGGCGGCGACGCGGCCGGCGCATCGCGAATACATGAGCCGGTTCGCCGATCGCGTTCGTTGCGGCGGCCCGCTGCTCGACGAAAACGGGGACGCCTGCGGCGGGCTGATGCTGATCGAAGCCGATTCCGAGGCCCAGGTGCGGGAAATCCTCGCAAACGACCCGTTCGAAATCGCCGGATTGTCGGAGCGCATCGAGGTGCTGGCCTTCCGCTGGCAGACCAATCGTCCTTCCGAAATGCCTCCGCTTTGACCCGCGAAACGGCGATGCCCGCGATATCAGAAGATCGGATAGTGACATGCAATTGACTGGAAGCCAGGACATCGAAGCCCCGCGCGAACGCGTATGGGACGGGCTGTTGGACCCCCGATTCTTGAAGGCTGCGATTCCCGGCTGCGAGTCCTTTACCCTCGACGACGACGGCGCCTATTCGGCGGTCGTTCTGGCTTCGCTCGGCCCGGTGCGCGCCCGTTTCCGCGGGCGGCTGTGGCAGGAGGACCTGCATCCGCCGGCACGTTGCACCCTGCGCTTCGAGGGCGAAGGCGGCATTGCCGGCTTTGCCAAGGGCAGTGCGCAGGTCGTGCTTGAAGACATCGACGGCGACACGGCGCGCACCCGTCTCAGCTATAGCGCGGATGTGGCGATGGGCGGCCGGCTGGCGCAGATCGGATCGAGGCTGATCGACGCGACGGCCAAGCGCATGGCGGGGCAGTTTTTCGACAAGTTCGAAGCGCTGCTGAAGGACCCGTCGGCCCTGGCGGAGGGATCGGGGGAGGCCGCGGCCCCTGCTGCTTCCGGTGGCCAGGAGGCGTTCGGGTCTGACCGCGAGCCAGCGGCGGCCGTGCCTGGAAAAGCGGCGCTGGTCGCGGCCGCGCCCGCCGTTTCGCCGGCCGGCCAGTTCACGTTGCAGATGCCTGGCTGGGCCTGGGCCTTCACGGTTGCCGTCCTTGCCGCGGCCGCCGCCTGGCTTGGCACGCACTGAGAGGCGACGGTCATGAACGAAGTCACGATCACCGTTAACGGGGTTCCCGAAACCCATCAGGTCGAGCCGCGCATGTTGCTCGTCCATTTCCTGCGCGAACTCTGCGGGCTGACCGGCACCAATGTCGGGTGCGACACCACGCAATGCGGATGCTGCACCGTTCACCTGGACGGGCGGGCGGTCAAATCCTGCACGCTCCTGGCCGTGCAGGCGGACGGTTCGGAGGTGGCCACGATCGAGGGGCTGGGAACCTCCGACAGGCTGCATCCCATGCAGGAATCGTTCAGGGAGCATCATGCGCTGCAGTGCGGCTACTGCACGTCCGGCATGGTGATGCAGGGGATCGACGTCGTGCGCAGCGGCATCGGCCATGACGAAAGGGCGGTCCGCGAGGCCCTGGAGGGCAATCTGTGCCGCTGCACCGGATATCAGAACATCGTCGATGCGATCATGGACGTTGCCCGCAACGCACCGGACTCATGCGGCGACGGTAGCGTGCGATGAACCTTCCCGATTTCAAATACGAACGCCCGCAAAACCTGGACGCGGCTCTCGAGCTTCTGCGCGGCAACCCGCAAGCGCGCGTGCTGGCGGGAGGCCAGACGCTGATCCCCGCCCTCAAGCAGCGGTTGGACCGGCCGAGCGTGCTGATCGACCTGCGCGCGATCGCGGAGCTGCGCGGGATCGAGGTCTCCTCCACCCATGTGAGCGTGGGCGCGATGACGCGCCATGCCGAAATCGCCGCCCATGCCGATATCGGCATGGCGATCCCCGCGCTGCGGCATCTGGCTTCGGGCATCGCCCATCCGCAGGTGCGCAACATGGGAACCATCGGCGGTTCGATCGCAAACAATGATCCGGCGGCGGACTATCCCGCCGCCGTCGTCGGCCTCGACGCGACGGTTGAGACCACGAAGCGGCGCATCCCCGCCGACGCCTTCTTCACCGGATTGTTCGAGACGGCGCTCGAGCCGGAAGAGCTCGTCTTGCGGGTGCATTTCCGGGTGCCGCGCCGCGCGGGCTATCACAAGATCGCCAACCAGGCATCGGGCTACGTCACGGTGGGGTGTTTCATCGCCGCGTTTGACGGGCAGATCAGGGTTGCCGTCAACGGCGCCGGCCCTTGCGTGTTCCGGCAGGCGGATTTCGAGGCCGCGCTGCGCGCAAACTGGTCACCGGACGCGATCAGGGACCTCAAACAGGATCCCGCGACCATGAACGAGGACATGCATGCCAGCAAGCGCTACCGCGCGCATCTGGTCGCAGTGGCCGCCGCCCGCGCGCTGAACATGGCGGCCGGCGGATTGGAAATGGAGAAAGCCTGATGAAGTTGATGTCTTACGTGACGCCGTCCCGAGCCAGTTTCGGAGTGGCGGACGGCGAGCGGGTGTTCGATCTTGGTTGCCGGCTCGGTGGCGATCTGGTCGCGTTGCTGCGCGACGGGGGGCTGGAACGTGCCGCCGCTGCCGTCAAGGGCGCGAGCGCCGACTTTCATCTGGACGATTTGTGCTTTTTGCCGGTCGTGCCCAATCCGGGCAAGATCGTCTGCGTCGGGCTGAACTACAAGGCCCACCGCGCCGAGGGCAACCACGACACCGAAAAGCCGGCCGCGCCGTCGCTGTTTCTGCGTACCGCGGAATCGCAGACCGGCCATGGGCGCGCGCTCGTGATCCCGCGCGAAAGCGATCAGTTCGACTTCGAGGCGGAGATGGCCGTGGTGATCGGCAGGGCCGGCAGGCGCATCCCCCGGGCCAGGGCGCTGGAGCACGTGGCGGGCATATCCTGCTACAATGACGGGTCGGTCCGCGACTGGCAATTGGCCGTCAACCAGTGGACCGCCGGCAAGAACTTCCCCGCGACCGGCTCGTTCGGCCCATGGATGGTGACCGCCGACGAGATCGCGCCCGATAGCAGCCTGGCCTTGAAATGCCGCCTGAACGGCCAGGTCATGCAGGACACGACCACCGATCTGATGATGTTCGACCTCGCCGAGCAGATCGAACACGTCTCGACCTTCATGACACTCAATCCCGGCGACGTGATCGTCACCGGCACGCCGGGCGGCGTCGGGCTTCGCCGGGATCCGCCAGTCTGGATGAAGCATGGCGACACGGTCGAAGTCGAACTCGAAGGCGTCGGCATCCTGCGCAATACGGTCGTCAAGGAGCCCGCAGCGTGACGCAGACCGCGCCCATTTCCGACGCCCTGCGCCGGACGCTCGAGACATGCGATCCCGCCAGCTTGGCCAATGCGCTCCTGAAACGGGGGCTGCGCAACAGCTTCATGGTCGGCCTGTCGCCGGTGGCGGAGAACCAGCCGCGACTCGTCGGGCCAGCCTTCACCTTGCGCTTCATTCCCGCGCGCGAGGATCTGGACACGATGGCGCTCTACGCCACCGAGGAGAGCCTGCACCGGCGCGCTATCGAAGAATGTCCTCCGGGTGCGGTCCTGGTCATGTCGACCGGGGGCGACCGGCGCGCATCGTGCATGGGCGACATGATGGCGCTCCGCCTCAAGACGCGCGGCGTCGCCGGGGTGGTGACCGATGGCGGCTATCGCGACAGCCCCGGTGTGGCGGAGACCGGCCTGCCGTGTTTTCAGGCGGGGCCGTCGGGACCGGCCACGCCGATCGCGTTGAGTCCGGTGGCGTTCAACGATCCGATCGGCTGCGCGGGCGTGCCGGTCTATGCCGGCGACATCGTCGTCGCCGACAAGAGCGGGGTCGTGGTGCTGCCGCGCCATCTGGCCCAGGAGGTCGCCGACGAGGTCGCCGCCGCCGGCGATTACGAAACGTTCGTCGCCGCGCATATACGGCGCGGCCGCTCGATATTCGGCCTGTTCCCGGCCACGCCCGACAGCCGGAAGGAATACGAAGCCTGGGTGGCCGCCGGCCGCCCCAACCTGGAGGAAGATGCATGAACGCGGAACAAAAGGCTGCGTTGGCGCAGTCGCTCGAAGTGTTGATCGACCGCGACGCGCTGGATGCGGACAAGTGGCTGGACTTCCCCGATTACGGTCTGCGCCAGTATTTTCTTTGGAAGAACCCGGAAACCGGCGCCTCGATCGCGATCCTGGAGTTCGACAAGGGAGGGCATATTCCCGTCAAGCACATCCATGCCTCGAACCAGTTCATGTACTGCCTTGAGGGCGACTACGAATATACCGATGTCGGGCTGCGGCTGAAACCCGGCAGCTTCTACATGAACCCGAAGGACAACCCGCACGGGCCGACGCTGGCGCACGAGAAAAGCGTCCTGATCGAGATCTATGACGGGCCGCATTATTACGAAAAGCCGGTGTTCCACACCGATGAGACCATCGGGGATTTTCTGCACAAGGGCGACTGAACGCCCGCCGCGCCCAGCAAGGGGCGATGAAGTGCCGCGGCGCCGTTTTCCTTGGCGCGAACGGCCTCGCTTCAACCACCGGGGCACCCTGATGAGACTCGTCCGATCCTTTCAAGAACTTGCCGACGGCGACCGGCGCGCCTGCGCCGCGATCGGCAATTTCGATGGCGTGCACTTCGGTCATCGCGCCATCATCGACACGGCACGCAAGCAGGCCCTGCGACACGGCGGCCCGCTGGGAGTGGTGACCTTCGAGCCGCATCCGCGGGCGTTTTTTTCGCCCCATGCTGCGCCGTTTCGGCTTACCGATTGCCGGACCAGGGCCGAGCGCCTTGAAAGGCTCGGTGTCGACTGCCTGTTTGAACTGGCGTTCGACCGCGAGATGGCCGGCCTGTCGCCGGAAGACTTCGCGCGCCTGGTTATCTGCGACGGGCTCGATCTTCGGCATGTGGTGGTCGGTGAAAATTTCCGCTTCGGCAAGGCCCGTGCCGGCACCACGGACACCTTGCTTGAACTGGGTCGCGCGCTCGGCTTTGGCGTCACGGTCTTACCGCTGCTGCGCGCTTCGACACAGCAGATCTCCTCCACCGCGATACGCAACGCGCTGCTGGCCGGCCAGCCGCGCGTCGCCGCGCGCGGCATGGGCGAGTTCCATCGCATCGCCGGAAGGCTGCGCCATGTCCAAAGCAACCGATTCAGGCTGACGGCGATGGAAGGAGGCCGCGTGCGCACCGACCTCATGGAGCCGCGGGCGGGCCTCTACTCCGTCGGAATCCAGCGTGAGGGCGGCGCGCGCCTGGCCGGCACCGCTGCAATCGGCCATCGCCTGCCGCCCTACGACAAGCCGCTGGAAATCGACCTGCGGGTCTTCGGCGGCGATGCCTCGCTTCACGTGGAGGAGGCCTGCGTGGTCCTGCTGGACTATCACGGCTGCCCGGTCTGACGGGGCGGAAACGACGGACCGGCCTGCCGCCTGGCGCAGCCCGGCCACCCAACAATCGGGGAGAGACGAGCGACACCATGACGAACAGCGACGCGACGCAAGCCATCGACGGTGCTCTCACCGGCCTCAGGGTGATCGAGATGGGCAGTTTCATCGCCGGGCCCTTCTGCGGTCAGGTCCTGGCCGACCTCGGCGCCGAGGTCATCAAGATCGAACCGCCGAGGCGTGGCGATGCCATGCGGCAATGGGGCGTGGAAACGCTCAATGGCCGCAGCCTGTGGTGGCCGGTCATCGCCCGCAACAAGAAATCGCTCACTCTCGACCTTCGCGAGAACGCGGGGCGCGAGATCGCGCGCAAGCTGATCGGCCAGGCGGACGTTCTGGTCGAAAACTTCCGTCCGGGCACGCTCGAGAAGTGGGATCTGGCTCCCGCGCGCCTGATGGGGGCCAATCCCAAACTCGTCATCGGCCGGGTGTCGGGTTTCGGCCAGACCGGGCCCTATTCGAACCGCACCGGTTTCGGGGCGATCGCCGAGGCGATGTCGGGCGTCCGCGCTCTGTGCGGCTTTCCCGATCGGCCGCCGCCGCGCATGGGCCTGTCGGTGGGCGACAGCGTGGCCGGGCTTTTCACCTGTATCGGCATCCTCTCGGCGCTTCACGGCCGCGCCCTTACCGGCAAGGGGCAGGTGGTGGATGTCGGCATTACCGATGCAATGCTTGCCATGTGCGAGAGCGTGCTGTCGGAGCATGGCGCGACCGGGGCCGTGCGCGAACGCGCGGGCACCGGCCTGCCGCGGATCGCGCCGTCGAACCTCTATCCGACCGTGGACGGCAAGTGGCTGCTGATCGCCGCCAATGGCGATGCGATTTTCGAACGGCTGACCCAGGCCATGGCACGCCCGGAACTGGCCGGGGACCCGCGCTTTGCCGATCATCGCAGCCGCGGCCAGCATCAGGCCTTGCTCGACGACATCGTCGCGGAATGGACGAAAACCCTGACTAGGGATGCGCTTTTGGCCCGCCTGAACGATTACGGCGTGCCGGCGGGACCGATCAACGACGCGGCCGACGTGTGCGCGGACCCGCATTTTCGTGAGCGCGGCGCCGTCATCGAAGTGGCGAGCGAGACCTATGGGCCGGTTGTGATGCAGGGCGTTGTGCCGCGGCTGTCGGCCAATCCGGGACGCGTGCGCTGGGTGGGGCCCGAGCTTGGCGAGCACAATGTCGAGATACTCACGCAAGCGCTCGGCCTTTCCCCGAACGAGGTCGAGGCTCTGGGCAAGCGCGGCGTGGTTTGAGCCATGGTCATCCATTCAGACGACAACCGGGCCGGTTCGCCCTTGCGCCGCGCGCAGTCCGTGTCGATCACCGAGGTCGGTCCGCGCGACGGCCTGCAGAACGAGACCCGGCTGATGCCGAGCGACGAAAAGACGGAGCTGATCGAGCGGCTGGCGGGTGCCGGCTGCACCGAAATCGAGATCACCTCGTTCACGCATCCCAAATGGATTCCGGCGCTGGCGGATGCCGAGGAGGTGGCGCGGGCTACCGGACGACTGGGCATTACGCGTTTCGGGCTGGTGCCGAACCGCCGCGGCCTCGAACGGGCACTGGCGGCAGGCGTGGAAGGCGTGACGCTGGTGATGTCGGCCAGCGAGGGGCACAATCGCGCCAATCTGAACCGTTCGGTCCAGGCGTCATTGAACGATTTGTCGGCGCTTCACGAGGAGGCCCGGGCTGCGGGGCTCGTGACCAGGGTGTCGCTGTCGGTCGTGTTCGGCTGCCCGTTCGACGGTGCCGCGGATCTCGACAAGGTCGTCCGGCTGGCCACGCGGCTTGCCAAAGCCGGCGCCGACAGGATCGGGCTGTGCGACACGGTGGGCATGGCGAACCCGTTGCAGGTCGAGGCTTTTTGCCGGCGCTTGATGGAGGAGCTGCCCGAGGTCGATTTCGAGCTGCATCTGCATGACACGCGCGGCTTGGCCCTGGCGAACGCCTATGCCGGATGGCGGGTGGGGATTCGGCGGTTCGACGGGGCGGTCGGCGGGCTGGGAGGCTGCCCGTTCGCGCCCGGCGCGAGCGGCAATGTGGCGACCGAAGCCCTGGATGCGATGTTCGCCGCCATGGGCGTCGACACGGGACTGTCTGCGCAGGCGCTAGGCCCTATCGGCGCCGATCTGGTCCGATGGCGCGATTGCGCGCCGCCGCAAGGCCTCGACGCGAGCGCCTGAAGTCCCTGTCGCCCGCGCCGTCACAGCACCCCCTTGTTGGCGGCGCGCAGGGCCGACAGCAA
The DNA here is from genome assembly GCF_004000215.1 of Nitratireductor alexandrii. GTDB lineage: Bacteria > Pseudomonadota > Alphaproteobacteria > Rhizobiales > Rhizobiaceae > Mangrovimarina > Mangrovimarina alexandrii. The sequence goes on from NZ_RBVY01000011.1 coordinate 79,150, forward strand.
GCCTGGGTCCTGATAGCGGCGCAGGGAAAAGCCGTCCGCATAATCGGGAAGCGCGCTGCCGGCCATCCAGGCGGCGCAGAGTTCGCCGGCCGCGCAGGCCGCCATCGTCCCGAATCCCGACAGAGCGCAGTTCATGAACGCGCCGTCCGGCCCCATCGGGCCGATCAGCGGCCAGTTCTCGCCGGTCATGGTGTACCAGCCGCCATAATGATGCATGCTGCGCGGCAGCCGGCCATAATAGGCCTTGAGCGCCGGGGACAGGCGCGCCGCGCCACGCAGCACGATTTCGGGGAAATTGTCGTGACGCTGCTGTTCCCAGGTGGCCTGGGCCGGGGTCTCGTTATAGGCCCAGCCGAGCTTGACCCATTTGCCGCCGTCGCCGCCGTCGGGGCGGCAATGGATCGCGCCGGGCATGGGGTGTGCCAGCCAGGCAAAATCCGGATCCTCCAGCAGCATCGCCCGTTCTTCTTCGGACCAGTCGATCGTCTGGGCATCGAGATCGATCGAAAACGGGAGCGTGCGCGGCACGGCGCCCAGATGGTCCTCGAATGCGACCTTTTGCTGGAACGTGCTGTGGACGGGCAGGTCCACGCCCAGCATGGCGGCGATCTTGTCGGCGAACGGACCGGCCGCGTTCACGATCCTGTCGGCCTCGAGATGCCGGATCCCGTCCGGCGTCGCGACCTCGACGCGGAATCCGTCTCCGGTCGCGATGTCGCGCACTTCGCCGAGCAGGCGCTCGGCGCCGGCCTCGCGCAAATAGTCGAGCATGTACATGCCGAGCTGCTGGCCGCTGATGTCGCCGCCGCGGCGGATGTGAATGACGGTCTCGACCTGCGGGTCGTAGCTCGGGAAGCGGTCGCGAATGAGCGCGCGGTTTTGCAGGATGTCGACGCCGTCGGGAACGCCTTGCCAGTCGGGCTTGTCGAACGATGCGTAGGTCGGGGCGACGTCCTTGGTGTGATAGCGCACCAGGCGGCCGGCCTCGTCGCCGAGCCCGTCGTGCAACTGCGCGACGATCGCGTCGATGTCGCTGCCGCGCGTGGCCAGGGCGTAGCCGCGCCTGTTCATGTTGATCCGGTTGCCGCTGTCGCGGGCGATGTCTTCCATCAGGTCGATGCTGCGATTGGTGAAGGCCACCATTGCGGGGTGCGGCCACCAGTTGCGATAGTTCTCGCCCGACTGGGCCGATGTGAACGCCATCGGCTGATCCCGGTCCACCAGCACGACCTTCGGCTGGTTCCGGGACCGGGCGAGATAATAGGCCGTCGCAATGCCGATAATGCCGGTTCCGATCACGATCGTTGTGGGCGAGGACATGGCTGACGGCTCCTGCTGTGCAATTCGGGACGCGCGAGACGATCTTTGCGCCGGCGTTCGTATTCTCCATTGACAAAATAGTATACGATTTGCAAGAATCAAATCCGAAATGGCAAACGTAACCCACCCTCAGGCCGGAGCCAAACGCGCGACCAGCGCCTCGGATCCGATTTACGCGGACATCAAGGCGCGGATCCTTTCCGGCCGACTGCCTCCGGCGACGCCGCTGCGCCAGGACGAAATCGCGCGCAGCCATGGCGTCAGCAAAATTCCCGTGCGCGAGGCGTTGCGCCGCCTGGAAGTCGAAAACCTGGTCGTGTTTGAAAAGAACAAGGGGGCCACCGTCCGCTTCTACACCGAAACGGAGATCCTCCAGCTTCTCGACATCCGCATCGCGCTTGAATGCCGGGCGCTGGAACTGGCGGTGCCGAACATGATCGCCGCCGATTTTCGCGAGACGCAGGCGCTGCTGCGGGACTACGCGCAGAAGGTCGAGGTGAGCGAGTGGAGCCGGCTCAACGTGCAGTTCCATCAAATGCTCTACGAGCCATGCGGCAATCGGCAGTTGCTGGCGATGATCGACGATCTCCAGCAGAAGCTGGGCCAGTATTTGCGGCTGCTCGTCACCGAGGCCACCGGCCTCGAGCGGCCGATGCGCGAGCACCAGGACATACTCTCCGCCTGCATGGCGGGCGACGTGGACGCCGCCGTCGCGGCGCTGCGCGCGCATATCGAGGCGACCAAGAAAGAAGTCGCGGCCTTCTTGAGAAGAGGTGCCTGAAAAAAATGCAAACCGGATCAAGCAATCGGCAAGAGGAAGCCAGATGAATATAGTTTTTAAGATCGCACTTGCTGCCGGCGTAGCCGCGCTCACGGCCTCTGGAGCGGCCGCGCAGGAACGCCAGTTCGTCAATATCGGCACGGCTGGTATCGGCGGCGGCTATTATCCCACCGGCGGTTTCATCTGCAATGTGCTCAACAAGAGCCGTGAGGCGCAGGGCCACAATATACGCTGCACGGTCGAATCTACGGGCGGGTCGGTGGCCAATCTGCGTTCGATGGCGGCAGGCGACCTGAATGTCGCCATCGTCCAGTCGGACTGGCAATACCATGCCTTTAACGGCTCCTCCGTCTTCGACGCCAATGGCGCGAACGAGGATCTGCGCTTCTTGTTTTCTCTGCATATCGACACGTCCCATCTCGTCGGACGGGCGGATATGGAGTTGGAAAATTTCTCCGACCTGAAAGACAAGATCGTCAATATCGGCAATGCCGGCTCCGGTCAGGAGGCGAGCATGGTCGCGGCGCTGGCGCGTTACGGCACCGATCCGGATTCCTATTTCGGTCAGGCCACGCGGCTGACGTCGCGCGAACAGGCACAGGCGCTGTGCGACGGCAAGATCGACGCCTTTTTCTACACCACCGGTATAACGGCTTCGTCGATCACCGAGGCGACCAACACCTGCGACACCACGGTCATCAACTGGTACGACGACACGATCGCGGCGATGATCGGGGAACTGCCCTATTTCTCGAAATCCGTGATCCCGGCGGGCACCTATAAGGGCCAGGACAAGGAGGTGACGACCTGGGGGCTTACCGCGACCCTGATTGCGACGGCCGATACCGACGAGGAGGTCGTCTACAATCTGGTCAAGGCGGTGTTCGACAATTTCGAAGACTTCAAGGCCCAGTCGACGCTCTATGCCCATGTGAACCGTGACGGCGCGGTCGCAAATGGCCGCTCGGTCCCCTACCACCCGGGCGCCGAACGATATTTCCGCGAAGTCGGCCTGCTGAAATAACAAGGGCGGCAGATCAGGAAGAAGACGAACGGGTGCTCTCAGTGGCACCCGTTCTCGTCAGCGCGGGAGACATCGGATGAACGCGAAGACCCAGCAGGACGATCTTGACGACCTGATTGCGGAAAACGACACCGGTGCGCGCGCCCCGTCCGGCACTGCGCGCGCGATCCTGTTCGTGGTCGCGCTGTTCTGGCCGCTCTATCAGCTTTACGTGGCCTCTCCTCTGCCCTTCGTCACCGGGATCGGCCTGATCGACGACAGTCAGCAGCGCGCACTGCATCTGGCTTTCGCGCTTTTTCTGGGGTTTCTGACCTTTCCCGCCTTTCGCTATTCGTCGCGGACCAGAATTCCCGCGCATGACTGGCTTTTGGCCGCGCTCGCGGCCGGATGCTGCCTCTACATTTTGCTCTTTTACCGCGACGTGGTCCAAAATGCCGGCGGTGTGCGCACCACCGCCGAAACGACCGTATCGATACTCGGCATTCTCCTGGTGCTGGAGGTTACCCGCCGGGTGCTCGGCCTGTCGCTGGTCATCGTGGCCGCGGTGTTTTCGGTCTATGTTTTCCTGGGGCCGCTGCTTCCCGACCTGATCTCGCATCGCGGGTTTTCCCTGAACCGCTACGTGGATCATATGTGGCTGACGACCGAGGGTGTCTTCGGTCTGCCGCTCGGGGTGTCGAACAGCTTCATCTTTCTGTTCGTCCTGTTCGGCGCCCTGCTCGACAAGGGCGGCGCCGGCAATTTCTTCATCAAGCTGGCCTTCTCGATGCTCGGCCATTTGCGCGGAGGGCCGGCGAAGGCCGCCATCGTCTCGTCCGGCCTCACCGGGCTGATCTCCGGCTCGGCCATCGCCAATGTCGTAACCACCGGCACCTTCACCATTCCCCTTATGAAACGGATCGGCTTTTCGCGCGAAAAGGCCGGCGCGATCGAGGTCTCGGCTTCGATTAACGGGCAAATCATGCCGCCGGTGATGGGGGCGGCCGCGTTTTTGATGACCGAGTTCGTCGGCATCACCTATTACGAGGTCGTCGTGCACGCGTTCGTGCCCGCGATCGTCAGCTATATCGGCCTGTTCTACATCGTGCATCTCGAGGCGGTGAAGGCCAACATGCCGGTGCTGGCCAGGGTCCGCGAAAGCTCGCTGCTGCGCCAGATCTGGAGCTTCCTGTTCGGGTTCGGCCTGGTGGCGCTGGTCGCCGGGCTGGTTTACGTGACCGCCAACGGGATCGAGCTTTTCGCCGGCGACTACGCCACGCCCGTCGCCGGCCTGGTGATGGCCGCGCTTTACCTCTGGCTGCTCAAGGTCGCGTCCGGATATCCGCAGTTGGAGATCGACGATCCGAACGCGCCGCTGGTGACGATCCCCGAGCTGAAACCGACGCTGATGGCGGGGCTGCACTTCGTGCTGCCGATCGGTGTTTTAGTGTGGTGCTTGATGGTCGAACGCCTGTCGCCGGGGCTCGCCGTCTCCTGGGCGATTGTCGTGATGGTGGCGATCATGCTGACGCAAAAGCCGATCACGGCCTATTTCCGCGGCCGGAAAAGCGAGGCGTTGGGCCCGTGCCTGCGGGAAGGCGGGGCGGACCTCGTCGAGGGTCTGATCTCGGGATCGCGCAACATGGTGGGCATCGCGGTGGCGATGGGCGCGGCCGGCATCATCGTCGGGGTCGTCTCGCTGACCGGCCTCGGCCTGTTGATGACGGAAATCATCAACGCGGTTTCCGGCGGCAACGTCATGATCATGCTGCTGTTCACGGCCATAATGTGCGTGGTTCTGGGCATGGGGCTGCCGACGACGGCAAACTATATCGTGGTCGCCAGCGTCATGGCGCAGCCCCTGGTCACGCTCGCGGCCCAGAACGGGGTGGTGATCCCGCTGTTTGCGGTGCATCTGTTCGTCTTCTATTTCGGCCTGATGTCCGGCACCACGCCGCCCGTTGCCGTCGACAGTTTCGCCGGCGCGGCCGTGGCCCGCTCGGACCCGATGAAGACCAGCGTGCAGGCCTTCTACTACAGCCTTCGCACCGCCATCCTGCCATTCATCTTCGTCTTCAACCCGCAATTGCTCTTGATGAATATCGCAAGCTGGTGGGGCGCCGTGCTGGTCATCGTTTCGTCGACGATCGCCATGTGCGCGTTCGGCGCGGCCACCCAGGGTTATTTTCTCGTCAAGAGCCGGCTTTGGGAGAGCGCCGTGTTGCTGGTGGTCGCCTTGTCGCTTCTGCGGCCGGGCTTCTGGCTGGACCTGGTGCAACCGCCCTTCGAGGCGGCCGAGCCGGCCTCGATCCACGAGATCGTCGCCGACGCCGAAGACGACGCCCAGCTGCGTCTGCTGATGGAAGGGGAGAATTTCAGCGGCGACATGATCCAGCGCGTGATCGCGATTCCGCTCGGCCGGGCCGGCGAATCCGGCCAGGATCGCCTGCGTGAGGCGACTGGCATGGAGATGCGCATCGGCGATGACGGGGTTTATGTCGACAATGTCGACTTCAACAGTCCCGCGCAGCAATGGGGCGTCGATTTCGGCTGGAAGGTGCTGGAGGTGGAGCGCCCGTCCGCCCGCGTGGCGAAAGAATGGTTCTACGGCCCCGCCTATGCCGTGCTCGGGCTAATCGTGCTCCTGCAAATGGGGCGGCGGAACAAACGCAAGGCGTTGCCCGATGTTTGACAATATCCTCGTCCCGGTCGACCTCGACCATCCGCGCGTCAACGACAAGGCCATGAAATCGGCTCGGCAGATCGCTCTCGATTACGACGCCGTTCTGCATGTGTTGAACGTCGTTGCGCCGCTGGACAGTTTCGCCTCGACCTTTTTTCCGAAGGATTTTTCGAAAAGGCTGACCGAGGCGGCACGGGCGCGTTTGCACGATTATACCGGGCAGGCCGGCCTTGAAGGCCTGCAGGTGCATCACATCGTGGCCCATGGCGCGATCTACGATCAGATCCGGTCAATGGCCGAGACGGTGAACGCGGATCTGATCGTGATGGCCTCGCACCGTCCCGAGCTCGGCGACTATCTGCTCGGACCCAATGCGGCCAGGGTTGTGCGACACGCGACATGTTCGGTCATGGTCGTGCGCGAGTAGCCGGCCTGGCGCCGCGAAGGGAAGAATTCGAAACTGTCGAGACAAATGTGATGAAAACGAACGTTGCAATCATCGGCGGCGGAGCGATCGGCGCGGCCGCGGCCTATTTTTTGAAGACGCTCTCGCCCGCGCTCGACGTCACGGTGATCGAGCGCGACCCGGGTTATGGACAGGCATCGACGCCGCGTGCTTCGGGAGGTGTGCGGCGGCTGTTTTCCTTGCCTGAAAACATCGCGCTTTCGAACTACTCGATCCCGTTTTACGAAAACTTTCCCGAGACGATGGCGACCGAGAACGGCCCGGCCGAGATCGGCTTCAAGAAGCAGGGATATATCTTCATCGTGCCGCCGGCCGAAATCGACGTGCTCAAGGCCAATTACGATACCGAGCTCGGCCTCGGCTGCAATGTGGTCTGGCTGGAGCCCGGCGAGATCAAGGCGCGCTTTCCATCGATGTATGTGGGGGATCTGGGCGCGGCGGTGCTGTCGCCCGACGACGGCTGGCTCGATCCGTATGCGGTGCTCATGGGCTTGCGCAAGAAGGCGCAGGCGCTGGGCGCGGTTTTTCTGGCCGAGACCGTGACGGGAATGGAGCGCGGGGCGGCGACGGTGACGGCGGCGCTGACCGACAAGGGCTCGCGCATCAAGGCCGACCATTTCGTCAACGCCGCGGGCGCGTGGGCCAAGGATATCTGCGCCATGCTGGATTTTGCGGTGCCGATCGAACCTCTGCGCCGGTTCGAGCACTATTTCGAATGCGAGGACGAGATCGAGGCGCTGCCTTATCTCAAAGACCCTGAACGGCTTGCCTTCCGGCCGGAGGGCAGGGGCTACTCCGGTGGCGTGCCGACGCTCGAGGAACCGCGCGGCTATAATTTCGAGGCCGACCACGGCTATTTCGAGCATGTCGTCTGGCCGGCTCTGGCGCACCGCTTTCCGAAATTCGAGCGGACGAAATGCAAGGCCACCCTGCCGGGGCTTTATGACCAGAACGATTTCGACGGCAACGCCATCATCGGCCCCGGCGCCGATGGTCTGGGCAATTTTCACATGGCGGCCGGCTTTTCCGGCCACGGGCTGATGCACGCGCCGGGCTGCGGGCGGGCGATCGCCGAACTGATTGTCAAAGGCGGCTACGAGACGATCGACCTGACGCGGTTCGGATGGCAGCGCGTCGCGGACGGAAAACCGTTGCCGGAGCGCGGCATCATCTAGACCGCCTGCAATACGGTGGGCCCGAAGCTGGCCGCGCCGGGCCGAAGGGCAAACGGCCTCACTCCGCTTGTCCTTGACGACGCGCGACGCCCCGCTCCGGCGCGGTTCAGCACATCTGCCTTATCAACCGCGATAAGAGCAGATCGCATTGGCCAAGATCGGAAAGCGGCAAGAATTCGTCCGGCTTGTGGGCCTGCTCGATCGAGCCCGGGCCGCACAGGACCGTATCGATTCCTTGGCCCTGAAACAGGCCCGCTTCCGTCGCATAGCCCACGCATCTGACCTCGCGGTCTCCAGTCAGCGCGCGCACCAGCCGTTCGGCGCTCGAGTTCGTATCGACGGCCAGGGGCGGGATGTCGAAATCGGTCGTCGTGCGTATCGACGAGCGCGGGCCGACGGCCCGCATCTCGGGCAGGATGACGTCCTCGACCCAGTGCGTGAACGTATCGACGATTTTTTGCGACTTGGTTCCCGGCAGGGTTCGGATATCCCAGCAGAATGCGCAATGGCGGGCGATGATCGATGGCGCCAGCCCGCCCTGAACCATGCCGACATGGATGGTCGTGTAAGGCGGCACGAACGCCTGCTGCAGCAGGCCCGGCCGCTTTTGCGCCTCGGCCATCTCGGCCAGGCGCGCGATCAGCCGGCCGGCAGTCATGACGGCGGAGACGCCGATGTCGGTGCGGATAGGGGATGGCATATTGGTGCTCATACAGGTCGCAGGCCCGGTCAACGGCGTAGTCGAAACCGGCCCAGTCCCCGAAACGGCGCGGGTCCCAGGCCGCCATGTCCCACTCGGTTTCGCCTTCGCTGATCCACTCCGCGATCGCCTTGCCCGCCGCCGCGGAATGGGTGATGCCGACAGGAAAGCCGCACGCGTGAAAGACGTTCGGCAAGCCGTAGGCGGGACCGCATAGCGGGGCGCCGTCGGGACTGTAGGGAATCGGCCCGTTGACGAAGCGCCTGACGCCAGCCTGCCGCAGCAACGGGATGTGCTCCAGCGCGGCTTCGAGCACCTCCATCATGTCGTCGACACTGTCTGGAAAAAGCTGATTGGCAAAACAGTCGGGCATGCCGTCCAGCCACGCGGCACGGCCGGCGTGCCCGTAGGAGCCCATCAACAGCCCGTTGCGCTCGCGGCGCAGGTAGAACATGGAGTCGGGATCGCGCACCAGCGGAAAATTCGCCGGGTCGGCTTCCAGTTCCGCCAGCGCCTCGGTGACGAGATATTGGTGCTCGAGCGTGACGATCGGCAGCGATTGGCCGACCATCTGCCCGACCCGTCGCCCATAATAGCCGGCGGCATTGACCACCACCTGGCAAACCACATCGCCCCTGTCGCTTGCAACCAGCCAGTCGCCCGAGGGGCGCCGGGTGATCGCGCGCACGGTGGTGAAGCGGGCGATGGCGGCGCCCAGATCGCGCGCGCCCTTGGCCAGGGCCTGGGTCAACTGACTGGGATCGGCATCCCCTTCGTAAGGATCGTAAAGACCGCCGATGACGCGCGTGCCGGCCGTGTAATAGGGATGCATCGCCTCCATCTCGCACGGTGTCAGCATGCGCAGATCATAGCCAAGCGTATCGGCAATACCGACGAGGTGGCGGTAGAAGTCGACCCTTTCCTGGGTTTGGGCGGTCCAGAAGGCTCCGGTATGGCGATAGGTGATCGGGGCGTCGACGGCCTGTGCCAGATCCTTGTAGAGCCGCCAGGCATAGTTTCCCGCACGCATGCCGCCCTGGCTGTTGGCATAGGTCGGGATGTTGCCGGCGGCGTGCCAGGTCGAGCCGCTGGTCAGTTCGTTCTTCTCGATCAGCAGCGTGTCGCTGACGCCGGCCTTGGCCAGGTGATAGAGGATCGACATGCCGACCGCACCACCACCTATGACGACGACATGGGCATGGGTTTTCATTGATCAAATCAGCGTATTTTCGAAGAAAACGAGGCGGATACCGAAGGTCGCGGGGACAGTAGGAACAGTTTCGGCCGCGTCCAAACACATAAAGAACGGGATTTGGTGAAAGAAATTCAATCGGCCGGCCTTGCCGGACAAGACGCGCCGCCCGTCGACGCGAACGCCTCGCCCCCGGCCTTCCCCCGCTGGATTTTCCGAACCGGTCGGGAGGGATCGTTGCCGCATTCGCCTTTCTCGGGTCTCGCCCGGGCCGTGACGCCCCTTCGAAACGATCCGACCCGGTCTTGGAAAACGGTCGAGACACGAACGGTTTGATCGAGCGCAAGGCGCGGGGATCGCCGGTCGGAATAAGCTCCAAAACATGCAGTCTGCGGATTGCCTCTTTCATGCGGCACGGAACAGGTCAGGGTTGGTTGGGACAAGGTTGGCTGGAACAGGGACACACGATCCGATCCACCTGGGGATCAGGCGGGGGCTGGACATCCGCTTGCCTGGCAAGCCGCGCCAGCTCGTGCGCGAGGCGGCCGGCGCGGTCGCCTCGGTCGCGGTCTCCGGCCACGACCTTCCCGGGGTAAGACCTGATTTCGCGGTCGGGCCCGGCGACAGGGTCCGCGCCGGTCAGACGGTCTTCGTCGATCGAAAGCGGCCCGAGATCGCCTTTGCCGCACCGGCCGCCGGCATCGTCACGGCGATCAATTACGGCCGGCGGCGCGCGCTCGATTCGCTGGTGATCCGGCGCGACGGCGACGAGGCGGAAAGCCACGACGTGCCGTCGAACCCCGCCGAGGCGGGGGATATGCGCGGCCTTCTTCTGCGCAGCGGGCTGTGGCCCTCCTTCCTGGCGCGTCCCTTCGGCCACATTCCCGACCCCGACGCGCGCGCCGACGCGATCTTCGTGACCGCATTGGACAGCAATCCGCTGGCGGCGGATCCGCGCGTGGCGATTGGGCTGCACGCGGACGCCTTCCAGCGCGGTCTCGCCGTGCTGCCGCTGCTGACCCGCGGACCCGTTTACGTGTGCCGCGCGCCGGGTCCGTCGCTATGCGGCGATGGGGACGGACGCATCCGCGACGTCGCGGTGTCGGGCCGGCATCCGGCGGGGCTGGCGGGCACCCATATCCATCACCTCGCTCCGGTGGCGCATGGCGGGACGGTCTGGCAGATCGGCTACCAGCATGTGATCGCCATCGGCCATCTGTTGGCGACCGGACGGTTGCCGGGCGAGCGTGTCGTGGCGATCGCCGGCGCGGGCGTGCGCGATCCCTCGCTGGTGCGGCTGCCTGTGGGCGCTTCGCTGGACGAGGCGCTCGACGGCGAACTGATCGAGGGCGCGGTGCGGGTCATTTCCGGCCCGGCGCTGTCCGGTCGCGAGGCGGCCTATCTCGGCTGCTATCACAACCAGGTCACCGTGCTTGCGCACGAGGCGGAGGGGCGGGGCAGGCACGGGCTGCTTGCCCGGCTGGGCGGGCTGTTCGCGGGCGCCCCGGACAGGGCGATCATACCGCGCGAGGCCTTCGAGCGCGCTATGCCGCTCGACATATTGCCGGTGCCGCTGCTGCGCGCGCTCTCGATCGGCGATGTCGAGACGGCCCGCGATCTGGGGTGTCTCGACTTGGTGGAGGAGGATCTCGCGCTGCTTTCGCATCTGTGCACCACCGGCACGGATTACGGCGCCTTGCTGCGCGAGGTGCTTGACCAGATCGAGGCGGAAGGCTGATGGACGCGCGGATCGACTTCCCTCAGACCGCGCTGGCTGCCGGGCGGGGCGGACATCTTCCACGCCGCTGGACCGGCGACCGGGCAACGAGCGTCTTTTCGCTGGCGCTGGCCTTTCCGCTTGCCGCGGCGGCCTATGAGACGGCGGGCGCGATCCTGCCGCTGATCGCCGGTGCGCTTGCCGTCGCGCTCGGCTGGACCCTGTTGTTTACGCGGCTGCGCGGCCGGCAGATGAACTGGCACGCCGTGCCGACCGCGATCGTCTTCTGCCTGATGGTGCCGTCCGGGCTTCCCGCCTGGCAGGCGCTGCTGGCGCTGAGTTTCGGCGTGGTGATCGGCGAGCAGATATTCGGCGGGCGCGGCTATTCCTTTTTGCACCCGGCCGTCGCCGCCCTTGCCTTCGTGTTCTTCTCGTTCCCGGCATCAGGCGCCGAACAGGGCGATACGTTGCTCGTCGCCGCCGCCGTGCTGCCGGGGGCGCTTCTTCTTCTGGCGTCGGGGCTGATTTCCTGGCGCATCCTGGTGTCCGTGGCGATCGGCTTTTCAAGCTGGGCGATGTTGAAGGGGCTCGGCATGCCGGGCGCGTTGTTGACGTCGAGCCTCGCACTCGGCGCGGTCTATCTCGTGTGCGAGCCGGCAAGCGCGGCGGCCACCAACCCCGGACGCTGGGCCCACGGGCTGCTGGTGGGCGTGCTGATCGTCATCCTCGGCGAAGCCGGGCAGGGCGTCGGCTCCACCGCCGCCATCGTGTTTTCAGCCCTTCTCGGCAGCGTGTTCGCGCCGCTGATCGACCGCATCGCCGTCCGCATCAACATCACTCGCAGGAAGCGCAGGCCATGGCAGACCTGAACCCTCTCAGCTGGTGGCGGCGATTCCTCGCGCTGCCCAACGACAGCAGCGCCAAGACCTTCCTGGTGGCCTTTCTGGTCGCGTCCGTTTCGGCCGTCGCCGTGGCTGTCACCGCCGTCAGCCTCAAGCCGCGGCAGATGGAGAATGTCGAGCGCGCCCGCCAGCAGCGCATGGCCGAGATGCTGGCTTCCGTGCCGGGGATGGCCGATATTCTCGGCGAGGTCGACGCCGACACGCTGGAGACGCGTATTGTCGACCTGACGGCCGGTATCTATGAGGACGATGTCGATCCGGCCTCCTTCGTCGCGGCGGCGGCAGCGACCGACCCCGCGCGCTCGGTCGCGCTGTCGAAGGAGCAGGACATTGCCGGCATCGGCCGGCGGCCCGACCTTGCGCCGGTCCACATCGTGCGCCGGGACGAGGAGACGCTGCTCGTCGTGCTGCCGGCCTACGGCACCGGCTACCAGTCGACCATCCGCGCCTATCTGGCGCTTGAAGGCGATCTCAACACGATCGCGGCCATCTCGATCTACGAGCAGGGCGAGACGCCCGGGCTGGGCAGCCGCATCACCGACACCGAATGGCAGGCCCAGTGGGCCGGCAAGAAGGTCGCCGACGAGGCCGGCGAGATGCGCATAGGCGTCGTGCGCGACGCGTCCGGCAACGCCTACGAGGTCGACGGCATCACCGGCGCGACGCGCTCCTCGCTCGGCGTTTCCAATCTCGTCCGATTCTGGCTCGGCGCGGACGGGTTCGGCCCGTTCCTCGACAATCTGCGCGAGGGGAGGCTGCCGCGATGAGGCGCGCCGGCTTGCGTACAGTTCTGTTTCCGATCCTCGACGGCAACCCGATCACCGTGCAGATTCTCGGCATCTGCTCGGCGCTCGCCGTCACCACGTCGCTGGCGACCTCGCTGACCATGAGCGCGGCCCTGACCTTCACGGCCGTCGCCGCGAGCTTCCTGATCAGCCTGATGCGCAACCATATAGCGTCCTCGATCCGGCTGATCGTGCAGGTGACCGTCATCGCCTCGCTGGTCATCGTCGTCGATCAGCTTCTCAGGGCCTATGCCTACGGCATGAGCCAGCGCCTCTCGATCTTCGTGGGGCTGATCATCACCAATTGCCTCGTGCTCGGCCGCGCCGAAGGTTTTGCGATGCGCAATCCGCCGCTCGCCGCCGCGCTCGACGGTCTCGGCAACGGTCTCGGCTACAGCCTGATCCTGGTCGTGGTCGGCACAATCCGCGAGCTTTTCGGAACCGGCATGCTGCTCGGCTTTTCCGTTCTGCCCACCGTGGAGGCTGGCGGCTGGTTCCAGCCGCTCGGCCTGATGCTGCTGGCACCGAGCGCGTTTTTCATCATCGGTTTCCTGATCTGGGCGCTGCGTACCTGGAAACCCGAGCAGGCCGAGGAGCCGGAGTTTCGACTGCGCACCGGCGATCAGCGGAGGCGGGCATGATCGAGCTTTTCCAGCGCGCCCTGCTTGAGGACAATCTCGCGCTCGCCTTCTTCCTGGGCATGTGCACGTTCCTGGCCGTGTCGAACCGGTTCGAAACGGCGCTGGGCGTTGGCGTGGCGCTGGCGGTCGTGCAGACGATCACCGTGCCGGCAAACTATCTGGTACAGACATTCCTGCTCTCGGAAGGCGCCTGGACTTGGGCCGGCCTGCCCGAGGTCGACCTGTCCTTTCTGCGTTTCATGGTCTTCATCGGCGTGATCGCGGCGGTGGTCCAGATTCTCGAAATGGTGCTTTATCGCTACGCGCCGGCGCTTTACGGCGCGCTCGGCATCTTCCTGCCGCTGCTGACGGTCCAGTGCGCCATCCTTGGCGGCAGCCTGTTCATGGTGGAACGGCGTTACGATTTCGCCGAAAGCGTCGTCTACGGGCTGGGCAGCGGATTGGGCTGGGCGCTGGCGATCGTCGCCTTCGCCGCGATCCGCGAGCGGCTGCGCTATGCCGACATTCCCGCCGGGCTGCAGGGTCTCGGCTCGGCCTTCATCGTCGCCGGGCTGATGTCGATGGGCTTTTCGGCCTTTGCCGGGGTGCGGCTGCCATGAACGAAATCGTCCTCGGCGCGGTCCTGTTCGTTGCGGTCGTGCTGATCCTGTCTTCGATCGTGGTCGCCGCGCGGGCGCTGCTGTTGCCGAGTGTCGGCGTCGCGGTGCGCGTGAACGGGGAAAAGACCCTGCACGGCCGGGCGGGTATGAAACTGCTGGAAATCCTGACGGATGGCGGCGTGCCGGTGCCCGCCGCCTGTGGCGGCAAGGGCACGTGCGGCCAGTGCCGGGTCACGGTCGAGCAGGGCGCGGGCGCGCCCGCGCCCACGGAGGCGGCCAAGCTCACCCGTCGCGAGATGCGCGAAGGGGTGCGCCTGGCCTGCCAGGTGAGCGTGCGCAACGACCTCGACGTCGGCGTCGCCGACGAGATCATGGGCGTGGAAAGCTGGGTTTGCCGGGTGTTGTCGACGCGGATGCTGTCGCCGCTGATCCGCGAAATCGTGCTCGAGCTGCCATCCGGGAAAAGGCTCGATTTTCGCGCCGGCGCCTTCGTGCAGGTGACCGCCCCGGCCCATGATCTGCGCTTCGCCGAGCTGGACGTCGCGCCCGCCTATCGTGAGACATGGGAACGGCTCGGGCTGCGCGCGCTCGTCTCGCACAGCGCCGGCTCCACCTCGCGCGCCTATTCGATTGCGAACCGGCCGCAGGATACCGGCCGCATCGTCCTGTTGATCCGGCTCGCCCTGCCGCCGCCCACGGTCGATGGTGCCGCGCCGGGGATCGTGTCGTCGTGGCTGTTTGACCGCAAGCCCGCAGACGAAATCGCCGTGGCCGGGCCCTATGGCGATTTCGCCGCGCGCCAGACCGATCGCGAGATGGTGTTCGTCGGCGGCGGTGTCGGCATGGCGCCTTTGAGGGCGATGATTTTCGATCAGCTCCAGCGCCTCGGCACAAAGCGACGAATGAGTTTTTGGTACGGTGCGCGCAGCCGCGCGGACCTCTTCTATCAGGACGAGTTCGACGCCCTACAGGCCGACCATGCCAATTTTTCCTGGACGCCGGCGCTTTCGGAACCGGCCGCCGGCGACGCGTGGAAGGGCGCCACCGGCTTCATCCACGACGTCGTGCTGAGCGACCATCTGGCCGACCATCCGGCTCCCGAGGATTGCGAATATTATCTCTGCGGCCCGCCGCTGATGATCAAGGCGGTGCTGGCCATGCTGGACGAGATCGGTGTCGATCCCGACAGCATCTTCTTCGACGATTTCGGAGTCTGACCATGAAACTGTCCCGACGCGATCTGATGCTTTTTGCAGGCGGTGCGGTGCTGGCCGGGGCCCTGCCGGCCGAGGCGGCGGAGGCCGGGCAGCGTGTCCTGCGTGGCCCGGCTTTCGGCGCGTCCTGGACCCTCGTGGCGGCGGTGCCCTTGGACGCGGGGGCGATCCGAAGCGCTTTCGCGGCGGTCATCGCCTCGGTGGACGGCGCCATGTCGCCGTTTCGCGCCGACAGCGAGCTGTCGCGTTTCAACCGCGCGGCCACGACCGGCTGGCAGGCGCTGTCGGCGGCGAGCTGCGCGGTGGCGGCGGAGGGGCTGCGCGTAGCGGCCCTGACGGACGGCGCCTTCAACCCGACGCTCGGCCCGCTGGTCGGCCGCTACGGCTTCGGCCCGATCCGTCAGGGCCGGGCCGGCCGGCCCAGCGAGATCGAGGTGGCCGACGGCGCGGCGCGCAAGGCGCGGCCGGACCTGTCGCTCGATCTGTGCGGCATCGCCAAGGGCCATGCGCTCGACCGCATGGTCGCCGTGTGCCGCGCGCGCGGCATGACCGATTTCGTGCTGGAACTCGGCGGCGAGGTTTTCGCCATCGGCCGCCACCCGTCGGGCCGGCGCTGGCGGATCGGCATCGAACGGCCGCTGCCGCAAGGCGGCCTTCAGCGCGCGGTCGCGCTCGACGGCATGTCTTTGGCCACGTCCGGCGATGCGGTCAATGGCTATGCCTATGGCGGACGGCGCTACGGCCACATCATCGATCCGGCGACGGGCGCGCCGGCGCGTTCCGCTCTCGCCTCGGTCACGGTGGCGGCGGAAACGGCGATGACGGCGGATGCGTTGGCCACGGCGCTTTACGGGATGGGCGCGCGGCGGGGCCCCGAATTCGCCCGGCGCGCGGCGATCGAGGCGCTGTTCGTCATGGACGATGCGCGCGAGGTCGCCACCGCCGGCTTCCAGGCGCGGCTGCTTTGAGCGGAGGCGGGCATGCAGACATTTCTTCTCACGCTTTTCCTGATCCTGCTGTCCATCGGCGGGTTGGCGCTCGGGCTGCTGTTCGGGCGCGCTCCGATCCGCGGTTCGTGCGGCGGGCTTTCGGGCGGCGACGGCGCGGATTGTGCGGCCTGCGGCTGCAAGACGAGGCGCACGCCATGAAAGCCAGGCCGAAGATCGCCGACTATATGGCCACGCAACTGGTGACGCTGACCCCGGGGATGGAAATCAACAAGGCGATGAAAATCCTGCTCGACGCGCGGCTTTCCGGCGCGCCCGTGGTCGACGACAAGGGCCAACTGATCGGCATGCTGTCCAAGAAGGACTGTCTCAAGGCCGCGCTCAGCTCGCATTATTATCGGGAGTGGGGCGGCGTGGTTGGAGACTATATGGCCACCCAGGTCGAGACCCTCGAGGCCGAGATGGAACTTGTACAGGCGGCCGAACGCTTCCTTGCGAGCCATTTCCGCCGCTTTCCCGTGCTGCGCGACGGTCGTCTCGCCGGTCAGATCAGCCGCAGCGACGTGCTGCGGGGATTGATCGAGACCTGGTGAGGAGCGGCGTGCGGAGGTCGATCGCGCCACCGCAGCGGCGCGACCGGCAGAGGCCGGAGGCTCATTGCGCGACGTAGCCGCCGTCCACCGGGACGTTTGCCCCGGTCATGAAGGAGGCGCGTGGAGAGCAGAGCCACACGATCAGTTCCGCCACCTCTTCGGGCCGGCCGATCCGCCCGATCGGATGCATGGGGTCCATCATTTCCGCCGATGTCTGCGCGCCGTCGGTCGACTGCTCGGCGAGCGAGTCCAGCATGCGGGTGTCGATGCCTCCCGGGCAGATCGAATTGACGCGTATTCCGTGCTTGCCGTATTCCAACGCCGCGTTCTTCGTCAGGCCGTTGACGGCGTGCTTGGAGGCGACGTAGGGCGCGAGGCCGGGAAAGCCGACCAGGCCGGCGACGGAGGCCAGATTGACGATGGCGCCGCCGCCATTCGACGCCATCTGCGCCAGTTCGGCCTTCAGGCACAAGAAGACGCCCTTGGCGTTGATCGTCAGAACGCGGTCGAAATCCGCCTCATCCTGTTCGGCCAGCGGCGCGATCTTGCCCTCGATACCCGCATTGTTGCAGGCGCAGTCCAGACGGCCATAGGTCTCCACCGTTTTGGCGATCAGCGCGGAGACGTCGGCGGCGGACGAGATATCGGCTTTGACGAAAATCGCCTCGCCGCCGTCCTTGCGGATCAGTTCGACGGTTTCCGCGCCGCCCGTTTCGTTTACGTCCGACACCACCACCTTGGCGCCTTCCGCCGCAAACCTGACCGCGGTCGCCTGGCCGATGCCGGCGCCCGAACCCGTAACCAGCGCAATCTTTCCTGAAACAAGTCCCATCTCGTGCTACTCCGGATCTCTTCCTTGACGGTTTTCCAGAAGAACGGATTTGGCGCGGGCGCGCCTTGACGGGGATCAAGCCGAGGCTTGTTTCGTCGGCAAAACGGCGCTGGGGCCGCAGGCGGCGACTATGCCCGACCACCCCTGGCGGGTAGCGCGAACGCCTGCCTGCCGAGCCGGCGGCGCGAACCGCGCGATCGGGTTTTGCGCCTCCAGGCGTGGTCATGGCGCCGATGGGCTGGCATAGGGCGGTGGCGGATGATCGCCGGCCCGGTCCGGCGGTCTCGATCCGGAGGTTCCCAAACAAGGGCCTGGCGCGGCCGATCCATCCTTTGCGCCAGGTCAATGCGGTGTCAGCCTCGCGCGGGCACAAACCCGAAACTGCAGGAGACAGGAAAAGATGATCAGAGTTCTCGCCGCCCTCGGCGTCGTGCTGGCGGCCATGTCGCAGGCCCGGGCTGACGAGCGGCCGGTCGCGGACGGTCGCGCGCTGATCGAGGCCAATTGCGCGCAGTGCCATGCGACTGGGTCGACCGACGCCAGCCCTCATCCGGACGCGCCGCCATTGCGCACGCTTTCCCAGCGCTATCCGATCGAATCGCTCGAGGAAGCGCTGGCCGAGGGCCTGTCGACCGGTCATCCCGATATGCCGGAATTCGTCGCCGCTCCCGAACAGATCGGCGCCATCATCGCCTATATCAAAAGCCTCAATCCTTAGGCTCCCGGCCGCGCGTCGTCAGACGCCGCGAGCCAGGCGGCCGCCGTTTGAGACAGATCAAGGCGATGGCCCTGCGCGGGCGCGATAGTGCGCGGGCTGGAAAGGACGCTCATGAGACTCGAAGCCTTCGTTCCCCTCGTTACCTATCCGGAAGCCAACGCGGATGCGTTTGCCGAGCATGCGGTGCGTGTGGGCGCCGCGATCGATGCGGGTCTGCACGCACTGGCCATCGAGGCCGATATTCCCGACACGGCCAACGTGCTTTCGAAATGGCTGCTCGACACGCCCGCCCTGATCCGGCAGGCGGAGGCGGCAAGCCGACAGCGCGGCGCGCACCTGCTGGGATTGCTGCGCGACGAGGCCGCGCGGATCGGCGTTGAGGTCGCCACCGAGACCGTTGCGGCACCGCTGGCGATGCTGGCCGACACCGCCGCCAGGAAAGCGCGGTATTTCAACATGAGCCTGATCGGCTGGGAGGCGGGCAACGCGACCTCGCGCGCGACCGCCGAGGCCGTCGTGTTCGGCTCGGGCCGGCCGACCATCCTGTTGCCGGAACTCTCCGACATTTCTCATTTCGACCACGTCGCCATCGCCTGGGACGGCGGTCGCGTGGCCGCGCGCGCGGTGGCGGACGCAAGCGTGTTCCTGAAACGGGCGTCGCGGATTTCGGTCGTCACCGTTCTGGACGAAAAGCCGCTGGAGGAAAAGGATGCCGGCGAGCGGCTGGCGGGCGTGTTTCGCGCACGAGGCCTGAATGCCGAGGCGGTGCCCGTCCATGCCGAGGATTGCCCGATCGCCGAGACGCTTCAGCAGACGGCGATCGAGGCGCGGGCCAAGCTCCTGGTGATGGGCGGCTACGGCCATTCGCGCATTCGCGATTTCGTGCTCGGCGGGGCGACGCAAGGGGTGTTGAGCGATCTGTTGATGCCCGTCCTGCTTTCCCACTGAACCTGCCCGCAGATAAAGGTCGGGCCGGCTAGGCAGTTTCGAGCGCGGCCGGGGACGGGCGCGCGGGTGATCGGCCGGCGTTCAAAGGCCCAGTTCGTAATTGCCCGTCTTGTCGTGCAGGAGTTGCGCGATCTTTCGCAGGCCCTTTTGGAGTCGCGCTTCGTCGATTTCGTGGCTCAGGCAGATCCGCACGGCGTCGGGCGCGCCGGCGGCTTCGGCGGCGAAGCTGCGGGCCTCACTCACCAGGACGCCGTGTTGCGCGCAGCGCGCGCGAAACGCATCGGCGCGCCACCCCTCGGGCAACGGCATCCAGACATGAAGGCCGTGCGGGTCGGAAACCAGGCCGCTGTCGCCCAGCAGGGCGCGCGCCAGCGCCTGCCGCTGCTCGGCGACCTGTCTCTGGCGGGCGGCAAGTTCGGCCGCAGTGCCATCGACGATCAGGCGTGCGGCTATTTCCAGCGTCAGGGGCGGCGTCATCCAGACGCTCACATTGACCGCGTGGCGCAGGCCGGGCAGCAGATGTTCGGCTGCGCGCGCGAAGCCGACCCGCAGACCGGGCGCAACCGTTTTCGAGAGACTGGTGACGTAGACCGTGTGGTCGGGTGCGTGTGTCGCGAGCGGCGCCGGGCGGTCGGCCTTGAGCGGTCCGAACACGTCGTCTTCGATGAGGATCACGCCGTGGCGGCCGGCAATATCGGCGATCGCCCGGCGCCGCTCGTGCGAAAGCGTGACGGTCGTTGGGGCCTGCAAGGTGGGGGTCAGGTAGAAGGCCTTGGGATGCGCATGGCGGCAGAGGTCTTCAAACGCCTCGGGGATCGCACCTTCCCGGTCCATCGCGACACTGGCGGCATGCAGGCCCAGACGCGCTGCCATGGCGCGCACCGGCATGTAGGTGAGGGCTTCGGTCAGCAGCAGATCGCCCGGCTGCAGGACGGCCATCAATGTGCACAAAACGGCATGCTGTCCGCCTGCGGTCGCGACGATTTCGTCCGGTCCGGCGCTCACGCCGCAATGATCCAGCCACGCCTGTCCGGCCCGGATATGGAACGCGAGGTCGTCGTCGGCCTGGTAGTCCAGCAGCGCCGGCAGTCGCGAACCGTGCGCTATCTCCTCAACAACACGCCGGACATGCGGTTCGGCAAACCCCTGTAGCGGCAGGTTGCGGGACAGGTCGATCGGTCCGCTTCGCGTCCGGTGCAGGCTATTTGCCGTCTCGCCGTCCTTCCGGCCGTCGGGCGACCTGACAAACGTGCCGCGCCCGACCTCGCCGCGAAGCAGCGCCCTGCGCACGGCTTCCGCATAGGCGCGGGCGGTCGTGTTGGCCGAGACGGCGAGCCTGTAGGCGAGCTCGCGATGCGGTGGAAGGCGGGCGCCGGCCGCCAGCTTGCCGGAGGCGATGTCCTCGGCCATGGCGGCCACGATTTGAAGATATTTGGGTCCGGTGCGGCCGTCGAGATCTGGAATCCAAATTGCCATCAGCGCAATGTTTCGATTGAATCAATGCAATATTGAGTTCAATTTTTGGCATCGTCAATGCAATTTGCATGGATAGGTCGATGGGAATTTCTACGCCGTCCGCCGGCAAGGGCATCGCGCTCTCGCTGGTCAGCCTGGGCCTTCTCGGCGTGATGCCGATCATTTCCAATCTCGGCTCGGCCGCGACCGGTGCTCTTGCCTTCGCCTTCGCCCTTTCGGTGTGGCAGGTGGTGTTTGCCCTGCCGGTATTCGGGATCGAGCT
The DNA here is from genome assembly GCF_004000215.1 of Nitratireductor alexandrii. GTDB lineage: Bacteria > Pseudomonadota > Alphaproteobacteria > Rhizobiales > Rhizobiaceae > Mangrovimarina > Mangrovimarina alexandrii. The sequence continues at coordinate 100,104 of NZ_RBVY01000011.1, forward strand.
CAAGCGGGGCACACGCGGCATTTTCGCGGCCGGGCTGTCGCGGCGCGAACGCAGGCGCATGGGGGCGGTGGCGGTGTTCACAGGCTCTTTGTTCGGCCTGTCGACCTATCTCTACGTTCTTGGCGTCGACAGAGCCGGCGCCGCCAACGCGGCCATCGCCATCCAGGCCTATCCGCTGTTTTCCATCGCGTGGGAAAGCCTGTTTTTGGGGCGACGCAAGACGGCCGCCGAGCTCGCGCTGACGGCTGTGTTGATCGGATCGCTTTATTTTCTCGGCACGGGCGGCACGTTCACGATAGCGGGCATGTCGCCCTGGTTCCTGGTTTGCCTGGGTGTGCCGCTGTTGTGGAGCATCGCGCACGTCATCATCAAGGAGGAGCTCAACACGACGCCGATCACGCCGGCCCAGGTGACCTTTTTCCGGGTCGCGATCTCCACCGTGTTCCTGGCGGTCGTGCTGACGGTGGCGCTGCCGTTTGGACTGCTCAGGGGAATCGAGGCGGTGATGCGCCCGATCTCGGCGGTGATGGGGCTGGTCTATTTCCTGGAACTGATCGTCTGGTTCTATGCCGTGCGCCATATTGCCGTGTCGCTGGCCAGCTCGATCACCGCACCATGGCCGGCCTTGACCATGGTGCTGGCGGTGCCTTTTTTGGGAGATACGATCGCGGCGTACCAGATCGTCGCGTTGGCGGTCGTCGTCGCCTGTATCTACGGGCTGACGCTGGCCGGTCTTCGACAGGACAAGGTCCGCAGGATTACGGCCGCGACGGATGCCTAGCCATAGACGGCGACCGGTTCGCCGAGGCTGTCGAAATCCGGTTCCACGCCCAGGCCCGGCGCGTCGGGCGCGTATAGCCTGCCGTTCCGCGTGGGCGGCAGCGGCGTTCCGGTGCGCTCGTTGTTGTAATTGTGCAGGTCGGTGGTGTTGATCAGGAATTCCTGCGGCGTCGAGGCGGCGAAGTGAGCGAGCGCGGCGGTGGTGATCTCGCCGCCCCAGCTGTCCTCGGCGACGACGGGGATACGGTTGTCGATCAGCAGGTCGCGCATGCGCCGCGCCTTCGACAGGCCGCCCTGTTTGGAGATCTTCAGGCACACCACCTCGGCTGCGCGGTCGCGAATGACCCGCTGGACCATGTCGATCGTGGTGACGCACTCGTCGAGCTTCATCGGCAGGTCGATGCGGCGGCGCACCTGCAGACACTCCTCGTAGGTCTGGCAGGGCTGCTCCATCGTGTAGTCGAGATCGCGCGTGGCGCGCGCCACGCGGATCGCCTCGTCGACGCGCCAGCCCTGGTTGGCGTCGGCGAAGGCCTTTTCGCCCGGCAGCAGGTTCGGCACCGTGGCGCGGATGCGCTCGATATCCTCGACCCAGTCGGCGCCGACCTTGACCTGGAACTGGCGGTAGCCGGTTTCGCGCAGCGCATTCATCTCGGCCACCATCTGATCGGGCGCGTTCTGGGGAGCGACCTTGTAGAGCGGCGCGCCGTCGGTATGCCGGCCGCCGAGCAGCATCCACACCGGCTGGCCGGTCGCCTTGCCGAGAATGTCCCAGCACGCCGCGTCGAACGGCGCCTTGGCGTAGCCGTGGCCGCGAATGGTGTTGTCCATGAGGCGCTCGATCACGGATAGTTGGCGCGGATCCTGACCGAGCAGCGCCGGCGCGAGCAGCCGCGCGGCGGCTTCCGTGCCGTGGCCGAAGGCTTCCATATAATTGTCGCCGCAGGGGCAGAACTCGCCGGCGCCCGACAGGCCGGCATCGGTGTCGACGACGACGACGGTCGACGCGGCGACGGTGATCGCGTTGCCGCGTCCCCAGCGGTAGATACCGCCGACATAGGTGAGGTCCTTGCGATAGACGCGGATGCGCGTGATCTTCATGGTGTTGTGCCTTTTCCAAAAAGACAGGGGGACTATCCGAGGGCGCGGGTTTGGGCGGTCGCCGTTGCCGCGCCGTCCGTGGCCGGCGCTATGCCTTCAAACGCAGATTGCCGGGATCGTAGGCGGGCTGCGCAAGCACGGTGGCGGCGCGCCGTTCGCCGAGCAGCGAGACGGTCAAAGCCGTGCCCGGCGTCGCCATGTCGGCCGCGACGAAGGCAAGCGCCAGGCTGCGGCCGACGCTTGGTCCGTAGCCGCCCGAGCTCACCGCGCCGACCCGCGCCGCGCCGCAGAACACCGCCTCGCCGCCGAGGACGTCGGCGTCGCCGGTGTCGATCTCGAGATAGGCGATGCGCGCGCCGTCCGTCCGCTCCATGCGCTCCATCAGCGCCTCGCGGCCGACGAACGGCTTGTCGAGCTTCACCAGCCGCATCATGTCGACCTCCACCGGCGAGACGTCATTGGCGAGTTCGTGGCCGCCGCGATAGGCCTTTTCGAGACGCAGCAGATCCAGGGCCTTGGCCCCGAAGGGGGCGATGGCGAAGGTCTCGCCCGCCGCCCACAGGGTGCTCCACAACCGGCCGAGCGCGTCGTTCGGCGCGTGTAGCTCCCAGGCCAGTTCGCCGGCGAAGGACAGCCGAAGCGCGATGACGGGAATCCCAGCGACGTCGATCTCTCGCGCGCGCAGCCAGGGGAAGGCGGCGTTGGACAGGTCGGCGCCGCTCACGCGGGCCAGAACGTCGCGTGCCCGCGGGCCGGCGAGCGTGAGGATGCCGATCTCGTCGGACCGGTTGACGATGGTCACCGCCTCGTTGCCGCGCTGGTGGACGGTCAGCCAGTCCCAGACCCGCCGTTCGGAGGGGGCGCCGGTCACGAACCAGAAGCGCTCCGGTCCGAGCCGGGCGACTGTCGCCTCGCCCTCGAAAGTGCCGCGCCGGTTAAGGATCGCCGTCAGGCAGGTGCCGCCGACGGCCTTCGGCATCCGGTTGGCGCAGATCCGGTTCAGGAACGCTTCGGCCTCGGTGCCGGTCAGCTCGAACTTGGCGAAGGCCGAAAAATCGCCGAGCGCGACGCCCTCGCGCACCGCCAGCGCTTCCTTGTTGACCGTGTCGAAGGCGGCGGTGCGGCGCCAGCCGGCCGGTTCCCGGGGCGCGTAGAGGCGCGGCCGCTCCCAGCCGCCGGCCTCCTCGTAGACGGCGCCCAGTGCGTTCGTATGTGCGTGGGCGCCCGACAGGCGGATGTCGCGCCCCTCCCGGCGCTGGATCTGCGGGAACGGCATGGCCTGGCGCAGCGTGTAGTCCTCGGTTGCGCGCCGGCGGGCATAGCCGGCGTCGCTCCAGGCGCCGAAGCGGCGCGGATCGAAGGCGCGGGTGGAAATCTCGGCGCTGCCGTGCACGATCCATTGCGCCAGGGCGCGGCCGGCGCCCGGCCCCCAGGCGATGCCGACGGTCGCGCCGCAGGCGAGCCAGTAATTGGCGAGGCCGGGGGCGGGGCCGAGCAGCATGGCGCCGTCGGGCGTGTAGGTGATGCCGCCGTTGACGATGCGCTTGATGCCGATATCGGACAGGGACGGACAGCGCTCGAAACAGCGCTCGAGCCAGGGCAGGATGCCGTCGAGATTGGGCTCGAAGAGCTCGTTTTCGGAATCCCAGGGACAGCCGTCCAGCCAGGCGGTCTGCGGCGCCTGCTTGTCGTAGAGGCCGATCAGCGCCGATTTCTGCTCGCGCCGGATATAGCCGCAGAAATAGTCGTCGCGGGTGACCGGAATCTCGTGGCCCATGGCGGCGAACGCGGGCACGTCGTCGGTCATCGCGTAATGATGCTGCATGGTGGTGATCGGCAGGTCGAGGCCCGAGAAGGCGCCGATCTGCCTGGCGTGGTAGCCGCCGGCGTTGACCACATGCTCGCACACGATGCGATGGCCCTGGTCGGTCAGAACCTCCCATTCGCCCGAGGCCAGGCGGGTGACGCCGGTGACGCGGCAGCGGCGCACGATCTCGGCGCCCATCATGCGGGCGCCCTTGGCCATCGCGAAGCAGGTGCCGGCGGGGTCGACATGGCCGTCGTCGGGCGTGTAGAGCCCGGCCAACACGCCCGCCGCCTTGGTGTCGTACAGGGGATTGAGGCGCGCGACCTCGTCCGGCGAGACGATCTCGGCCACCTGGCCGCGCGCCACGACCGTGTCGCGTATGTGCCGGATCCAGTCGAGATGGTCCGGCGAGGTCGCCACGCGCAGCGAGCCGCATCCGTGCCAGCTCACCGACTGCTCGGTCTCGGCCTCGATCGACTTGTAGAAATCGACCGCGTAATCGTGGATGGAGCCGAGCGCGTGGCCGGCGACCATGCGGCTCACCAGCCCGGCCGCGTGCCAGGTCGCGCCCGAGGTCAGTTCCGCCTTTTCCAGCAGCAGGCAGTCCGTCCAGCCTTCGCGGGCCAGATGATAGAGCACACCCGTGCCCATGTTTCCGCCGCCGATAACCACAACGCGGGCATGTTTGCGCATTCGTCCTGTTCCATCTTTTGCGAGGGGAGCTCCGGGCGGCGGGGACTTGGACCGTTCTTGGGAGCGGCGATCCTAGCGCCTGAGCGAGATCGGCGTGTTGGCCCACACCACGACCGCGGTCACCTGGCCGGGATTTCGATAGCGGTGCGGAATCTTCGAGGGGAAGGAAAAACTGTCGCCGGGGCGCAGCACAAAAACTTCGTCGCCGAGGGTGAGTTCGATCTCGCCCTCCAGCACCAGGCCCGCCTCTTCGCCCTGATGGGCGTAAAGATCGTCGCCGGTCGAGCCGCCGGGTTCGTAGCGCGAGATGCCCATCGCCAGCTCGCCGTCGAGATTGGCCGACAAAAGGTGATCCTGAAAGCCCATATAGTCCGTCGACGCGACGCCCGAATAGGTCAGGCGCCGGCGGCGGCCGGCGCGCACGACATAGGGGCGCTCATTTGCCGCCACCGGTCCCTCGGTTTCGAAGAACCAGCCGATAGGCACGCCCAAAACCTCGGCGATGTCCTGCAGCGCGGTGATCGACGGCCGCGCCAGACCGCGCTCGATCTTGCTGAGAAAGCTCAGCGACTTGCCGCTTTTCTCCGCGAGCTGCTTCAGGCTGAGCCCGTGCGCCTTGCGCAGGCTCCTAAGCTCGCCGCCGAGGTGTTCGGCAGGCGTTTTTTGCCTTTTTGATGTCTGTTTTTTGCTTATCATGAAAACATTGACATCATAATTTTCATATGGTGTCAATATGGCTGTTATTTTTGAAACGAGGCGAATGTCATGCAGCATTCCGAAGTGACGGCCAGGGTCAGAACCCTGTTGGGAGAGGAGGGGCTTGCGCAGGCCTTCGCGCCGATCGAGGAGGCGTCGGGCCTGCCGAACGCGGCCTACTGGTCGGAGGAATGGCTCGCCCTGGAACAGGAGCGTGTGTTTCGCCGCTCCTGGGTGTTTGCCGGCGCGGAGGCCGAACTCGCCGAACCCGGCGCGATGAAACCGATCGAGATCGGCGGCGCGCCGCTGGTGGTGGTGCGCGGCCGGGACGGTATCGTGCGCGCCTTCCACAATGTTTGCCGGCACCGTGGCGCCCGGCTGGTCACCGAGCCGTGTCGCAAGTCCACCCTGACCTGTCCCTACCATGCGTGGAATTACGGGCTCGACGGCAAGCTGCGCGCCCGGCCGCATTTTCTCGGACCCGACCAGGTCGATCGGTTCGACAATGGCGGCGGCGACAAGCTCGATCTGGTGGCGGTGCGTACCGAGGTCTGGAACGGCTGCATCTTCGTCAACGTGTCGGGCGACGCGCAGCCGCTCGCCGACTGGCTGGCGCCGCTGCTGCGGCGCACCGGCTCCTACGATTTCTCGGCGATCCGCTGGGCCGGGAAGCTGGAATTCGAGGTGCGGGCCAACTGGAAGCTGGTCTACGAGAACTACATGGAGGGGTATCACGTCTTTGCCGTGCATCCGCGCCTGATCAAGTTCGCGCCGATGAACATCCGCTGGTCGGGCGAGTGGCAGGACCATGTCTTCTACAACGACTACGTCTTTCCGCAGGTTGAGGAAGGGCGCGGGGACGGGCTGCCGCATTATCCCGGCCTGCCGCCGGCGGACGCGCAGCGGGGCCTGTGGTTCCTGTGTTTTCCCCACTTCGCCGCCGAGGTCTATCCCGACCAATTCACCCTGCTGGTCTCCTATCCGGTCGCGCCCGACCTGACGCGCGAGGAGCTGCATGTGTTTCTCGTCGGGGAGGCGGCGACGGCGGAAACCTTCCGAGAACCGCGCACGGCGCTGATGAAGATGTGGGACGATCTCAACCGCGAGGATATCGGCGTGCTCGAGCTGCTGCAGCAGGGACGGCGGTCGCCCGCTTATGACGGCGGTCGGCTTTCGCCGCACTGGGAAGGGCCGACCCATCAGTTCGGCCGCCGCATCGTCGAGAAAGTCATGGCGCCATAACAACCTGGAAAGGGCTCGGCGGCAGCCCGTCGCGGCCGCCGGGCCGCGCCTGGGTCAGTCCAAAAGACAGTCTTCGAGAGGGTAGGTCGACAACAGCTCGTAGCCGTCTTCGACCAGCAGCACCTGCTGTTCCAGCTTGACGCCGTCGCGCTCGCCGAGCGCGCCGACATAACTTTCCACGCACACCACCATGCCGACCTCCAGCGTGCCGTCATAATGCGACGGCGTGCCGAACACCGGATTGACGCGCGGATACTCGTCCGCCATGCCGACGCCGTGGATCAGGCAGGTATAGGCGTTGGCGTGATATTCCTCCGGCAGCACCAGCGCCTGCTGTTGAAACTCAAAGAGCGTGAGGCCCGGGCGCAGCAGGGCGAGATTGTGGTCGATCTCGTCGACGGCGAGGCGGTAGAGCTGCTTCTGCCTCCTGGTCGGTTTGGCCGGCCCGCAATGAAAGGTGCGCGAGATGTCGGCGAAATAGCCGAACGGGCCGATCATGTCGGTGTCGAAGCCGACAAGGTCGCCGGACTCCACCTGCCGCTGGGTCGCCTCCTGCAGCCAGGGATTGATCCGCGGTCCGGACGCCAGCATGCGACCGTCGTGCCAGTCGCCGTTATTGGCGAGATTGGTGTAGTTGAGCAGGCCCCAGAGCTGCAGTTCGGTGACGCCGGGACGAAGCGCCTGCTTCATCTTGGCGATGCCTAGTTCGGCCACCCCGATCGCCCAGCGCATGCAGGCGATCTCGTCAGCCGACTTGATGACCCGTGCCGCCTCCGAGACGGTGACGCCGTCGATCACCTCGAGCCCGCGCTGCAGCAGGGCCTGGGTGATGCTCGGGTTGACATATTCCACCGCCACGCGCCGGTTGTCGGTGCCGATCTCGGCCAGATAACGCACCACGTCGTCGGCGAACAGCCGCGCCGCCTCGCTCAGCTCGTGGCCGCCGTCGAAGAAGTTGAGCGGGCGTGCCGGGCGCGTTTCGTCGACTATCGGCGGCGTGCCGTAGACGCCGTGGATCACCAACGGTCCCTCGACCGGCACGAACAGATAGGTGGTCGGCACATGCGACTGGAACAGCCCGTAGGTGCGATAGTCGACCGCGTAACGCAGGCTGATTGGGCTCACCAGCACGCAAAGTGCCGCGCCGGTCTCGCGCAGGGCGCCGCGCAGGCGCCCGAGGCGATAGGCATAGAGCCGTTCCATGTCGATGTCGGGCATGTCGCGATAGGTCCTGAGATCGCTCCACAGGTCGGCCGCGACGAGTTCGTCAGGGGAAGCCATGACACGCTATCCACTTCGTTGGATGATGAAAAAACGCGGCCGGCGTCCAAAACTGCTTTCAGACGCCGGCCGCCGAAGCGGGCCGGAAAAACCTGTCCACGACCGCTATGGCGCTCGGTCGAAACGCCCTCGCGGTCCAGCGCTCGGCATGGCGCGTGCCGACCCGAAAACCGGCACCCGGTTTTCGGGATCGAGCGCTAGTCGGCGAACCAGGCGCGCTCGGCCAGGCGCGAGCCGAACATGGTGCGGACCAAGTCGGGTTCGACGCCGGCCACCCGGTCGCTGTAGCCGTCCAGCGCGGCCGGGAAGGCAAAGATGCAGTTGCCGCCTTCGTCGTGGCTCAGCGCCTGCATTTCCTGGTACATCCCGCGCCGCTTTTCGGCGTCGAGTTCGGTCTGCGCCGCCTTCAGGAGCTGGTTGAAGCGCTCGCCGCACCAGCGCGATTCGTTCCAAGGCGCGTCGCATTGGAAGGCGAGCGAGAACATCATGCCCGGAGTCGGGCGTACCCCCCAATAGGTCATGAAATAGGGGCGCTTCATCCACACATTCGACCAGTAGCCGTCGTCGGGTTCGCGCTTTACGTTGAGGTTGATGCCGGCCGCGCGGGCCTGCTCGCGCATCAGCACGGCCGAATCGACCGCGCCCGCAAAGGCGGAATTGGCGGCGCTCAGTTCCAGGTCGAGCGAGCTCAGCCCGGCTTGCTTGAGATGCCATTTGGCCTTTTCGGGGTCGTACTGGCGCTGGGCCAGGTCTTTGTTGAAGAACGGATCGTTGCTGGCGATCGGATGGTCGTTGCCGACTTCGCCGAAGCCGGAGAAGGCGCTGGCGACCAGCGCCTCGCGGTCGATGGCGTATTTGACCGCCTGACGCACGTCGTTGTCGTCGAACGGACCTTCGCGCACGTCCATGCAGCTTGCCACGTAGGTGCTGCCGATCGTCTCGACGAGCTTGAGATTGGGCTGGCGCTGGATCAGGTTGACGATCTTCGGCTCGATCCGGTCTGCCGCGTCGACGGCGCCGGTGGTCAGCGCGTTGGCGCGCGCGGTGGCGTCGTTGATGAAGGTGAACTCGATGCCGTCGAACCAGGCGCGGTCGGGCTTCCAGTAGTTCGGGTTGCGGCGCGCCGACAAGGTCACGCCGGGCTGGAAGCGTTCCAGGATATAGGGCCCGGAGCCGATGAAGGTCGTCCAGTCGTTGAAGCCCTCGGGAATGATCTGCAAATGGAAATCGGCGAGGATGACCGGAACGTCGGCATCGCCGGTCGCGTGCTCGACCACCACCACGTGGTCGCCGTCGGCGCGCACGTCGGAAATCCCCTCCAGCAGCCCCTTGGCGGCGGACTTCGAATCGTCCGTCATGTGCCTCTTGAGCGAATAGACCACGTCGGCTGCGGTGAGCTTCTTGCCGTTGGTGAACTCCACGTCCTTGCGCAGCACGAAGGTCCAGGTCTTGGCGCCGTTGCTGCCCTCCCAGCTTTCGGCCAGTTCGGGCATCGGGCTCTTGTCCGGCGCGAGCTCGACCAGATTGTTGCCGAACATCCAGCCATAGGCGTATTGCGGATCGGAGAAATAGGTCATCGGATCGAGACTGTCGCTCGTGCCGCCCTGCGAATAGCCCACGCGCAGGATTCCGCCTCGCTTTGGCGTCGCGGCCGCGGCGCGACCGGCAAGGCCCGGAAGGCCAATCGACGCAATGGCCGCCGCGCCGCCGCCCAGAAGGGCGCGCCGCGACAGGTTCCACGATTTCGACGGATCACGATTCATTCGAACTCTCCCTTTCGCCCCTCGTGCGGGCCGTCGCCGCCAGGGGCGGTCGGCAGCGACGCGTTCTCCCGGCACCGCGCGCCCGGCCCCGACCGCTCCTCGTTCGCGGCCTTTTTCGGGGACTGGCGCTGGTGTGCGTTTTGTTCATTGACGAGCGTACGATTGTTTTATTAACCTGTCTATAGAAAAACGATTGTATCATTCGGACAACCGGAAGCTCGATGGGGAACATACTGACGCTGGTCTTGAAGCGCCTGGCTTTGGGTGTGTTCGTGCTGTGGATCGTCTCGCTGATCATTTTTCTCGGCGTGTCGATGCTGCCGGGCGACGTGGCCACCGAAATCCTCGGCCGCTCGGCCCTGCCGGAGACGGTGGCGGCGTTCCGGCGCGAGCTTGGGCTCGATCTGCCTTTGCACGTGCGCTATCTCGACTGGCTCTCGGGGCTTTTGAGCGGCGATCTCGGCAATTCGCTCGCCAACGGGCGCGCCATATCCGAACTGATGGGCGAGCGGCTGGGCAACACCGTCTTTCTGGCCGCGGTCGCGGCCTGCGTCGCGGTGCCGGTCTCGCTGATGCTCGGCCTGTTGACGGCGCTCTATCGCGGCAGCCTGTTCGACCGTCTCACCAATCTGGTGACGCTGACCTGGATGTCGTTCCCCGAGTTCTTCGTCGCCTATATCCTGATCATGTTTCTGTCGGTGCAGCTCGGCTGGTTCCCGAGCCTGTCGACGATGCGGCCGGGCAACGGTTTCGGCGAGGCGCTGCACCTGGCCGCGCTGCCGGCGCTGACGCTGACGCTGGTGGTCGCCGCACACATGATGCGCATGACCCGGGCCGCGATCATCAGCGTTCTGGCGAGCCCCTATATCGAGATGGCGCGGCTGAAGGGGGCGACGCGCTACAGCCTGATCGTCCGCCACGCCCTGCCCAACGCGCTGGCGCCGATCATCAACGTCGTGGCCGTCGACCTTGCCTATCTGATCGTCGGCGTCGTCGTCGTGGAGGTGGTGTTCGTCTATCCCGGCCTCGGGCAGCTGATGGTGGATTCGGTCCAGCGCCGCGACGTGCCGGTGGTGCAGGCATGCAGCCTGATCTTCGCGGCCACCTATGTGATGCTCAACCTGATCGCCGACATTCTGTCGATCCTGACCAATCCGAGGCTTTTGTATCCGCGATGAGCGATCCTTCCAGACCCTACGAGGCCGCGTCGCCGCCGGACAGCGGCAATGCCGGTCAACCGGCCGCCGGCGGCCTGCGCGCCGCAGCCGGCGCGTTCGCCAAGAGCCTCGGCGCGGCGCCGTGGAGCGCCTGGTTCGGTTTGGCCGTGATCGCGGTCTACGTGATCGTGGCCGTGTTCGCGCCGTTGATCGCGCCCTATGGCGAAAGCGAGGTCGTCGGCGCGCAGTTCAGCCCGTGGTCGAACGCGTTCCCGCTCGGGACCGACAATCTCGGACGCGACACCTTCACGCGGCTGATCTACGGCGCACGCAACACGGTCGGCATCGCGTTTGTGACCACCTGTTTGGCCTTCATCATCGGCGGCGGGGCCGGGCTGCTGGCGGCCACCGTCGGACGCTGGCTCGATCAGTTTCTCGCCCGCGCCGTCGACGTGCTGATGGCGATCCCGCAATTGATTTTCGCGATGCTGCTTCTGACCATCTTCGGCACCTCGGTGCCGACCCTGATCGTCATCATCGCCGTGCTCGATTCCACGCGCGTGTTCCGGCTGGCGCGGGCGGCGGGCATGAACGTCGTGGTGATGGATTTCGTCGAAGTTGCGCGGCTGCGCGGCGAGGGGCTGGGCTGGGTCGTGCGCCGGGAGATCCTGCCCAACATCCTGCCGCCGCTGATCGCCGAGTTCGGCATGCGGTTCTGCTTCGTGTTCCTCTTGATCAGCTCGCTGTCCTTCCTGGGGATCGGCATCCAGCCGCCGACGGCCGACTGGGGCTCGATGGTGCGCGACAACGCCATCCTGATCACCTATGGCGACATCACGCCGCTTCTGCCGGCCGCGGCGATCGCGCTTCTGACCGTCGGCGTCAACTTCGTCGTCGACTGGTTCCTGCATGAAACGAGCGGGCTGCATGATGAATCGTGAAAACATGTCCGACCCGCGGGACGACGTGGTGCTGGAAATGCGCGGGCTGCGCATCGAGGGCCAGAACGACGCCGGCTGGGTGGAGATCGTCAAGGGGATCGACCTCACGCTGAAGCGCGGCGAGGTGCTCGGCCTGATCGGGGAATCGGGCGCCGGCAAGTCCACGATCGGCCTGGCAGCGCTCGGCTACGCGCGGCCGGGTTGTCGCATCAGCGGCGGCGTCAGCCTGTTCGACGGCGCAGATCTCAACGTGCTGAGCGAAGACGAGCTGCGCCGGTTGCGCGGCGTGCGCATCGCCTATGTGGCGCAGTCGGCGGCCGCGTCGTTCAACCCGGCCCATCGCATCATCGACCAGTTCGTCGAGGTGGCGACCCTGCACGGCGCCTGCGATGCCGCGACGGCGCGCCAGGAAGCTGTCGCGCTCTACCGCAAGCTGCGCCTGCCGGATCCCGAGACGATCGGCGACCGTTTCCCGCACCAGGTTTCGGGCGGCCAGCTCCAGCGCGCCATGGTGGCGATGGCGATGGCCTGCCGGCCCGACCTGATCGTCTTCGACGAACCGACGACGGCGCTCGACGTCACCACCCAGATCGAGGTGCTCGCCGCCATCAAGGACGTCGTGCGGGACTTTAATACCGCCGCGATCTACATCACCCACGATCTCGCGGTGGTGGCGCAGCTCGCCGACCGCATCATGGTGTTGCGCTATGGCGAGCTGGTCGAGGAGGGCGAGACGCGGCGCGTGCTCGAACGCCCGAACGCCGCCTATACGCGCGAGCTGTTGGCATCGGGCGCGGCGCGCCGGGTCGGCTCGCATGTCGGCCGGGCGATCCTCGAGATCGGCGACGTCAGCGCCGCCTATGGCGCGAGCAAGGTGCTGCACGATGTCAGCCTGTCGGTGGCCGAAGGCACCACGGTGGCGATCGTCGGCGAATCGGGATCGGGCAAGTCGACGCTGGCGCGCGTGGTGACGGGCCTGTTGCCCTGCACCGGGGGAACGGTCCGCTTCGACGGCGAAGAGTTGAAGCCGACGCTGCGCGAGCGCAGCAGCGTGCTGCGCCGGCGCATACAGCTCGTCCACCAGACCCCCGACACCTCGCTGAACCCGCGCCAGCGGGTGGACGAGATTCTGGGGCGGCCGCTTACCTTCTTCCACGGCATGACCGGCGCCGCGCGCAAGGAGCGGATGGTCGAACTGCTCGACCAGATCGAGCTCGGCGAGGCCTTTCTGCAGCGCTATCCGGGCGAGTTGTCGGGCGGGCAGAAACAGCGCCTGTGCATCGCCCGCGCCCTCGCCGCCGAGCCGGACCTGATCATCTGCGACGAGGTGACCTCGGCCCTCGACCAGCTCGTCGCACGCGGCATCCTCAAGCTGTTGATGCGGCTGCAGGAGGAGTTGCGGGTCTCCTATCTGTTCATCACCCACGACATCGCCACCGTCAGGGCGATCGCAGACGAGGTCGTCGTCATGCATCAGGGGCGAGTGGTGGAGCAGGGACCGAAGGAGGAAATCTTCGTGCCGCCCCATCACGCCTATACCGAATTGCTGCTGGCCTCGGTCCCGCAAATGGACCCGGACTGGCTCGACACAATCCGCCAGACGCGCATGGCGCCGGCACAGTCATAAGCCGCGGCACCTCCCCCGGTTGACAGGCAGCCCGCTCATGCGCCACGTCGGTGGGTGAGACCGTTCGGGGGCGCGGCGTTTCGACGGCGCGACCCTGAGGGCCCACACGGGCACTGCCCTGAGCCGCGAAGTGGAGGACATGGATGCTTCTCGTGTTGGGCCGCGTGTGGGCATTGCTGTTCGGCATGACCCTGATCATGACAGGCAACGGCCTGCATGCGACCCTGCTGGCGGTGCGCGGCGGAATCGAGGGGTTCTCCTCGGCCGAATTGTCGGTGGTCATGTCGGCCTATTTCGTCGGCTTCCTGTCGGGTGCGCGCATGGCGCCGCGGCTAATCCGCCGTGTCGGGCATGTGCGCGTCTTCGCCGCCTTCGCCTCGTTCATGTCGGCCACGCTGATCGCCTTCCCGCTGGTCGCGGAACCGTGGGCGTGGGTTCTGCTGCGGGTATTGTTCGGCTTCTTCATGTCGGGGGTCTACGTGACCGCCGAGAGCTGGCTCAACAACGATTCGCCGAACGACCTGCGCGGCAAGATCCTTTCCGCCTACATGCTGGCGCAGATGGCGGGCATGGTCGCGGCGCAATGGCTGCTCACAACGGCCGATACCGCCGGTGCGACGCTGTTCATCCTCGCCTCGATCCTGGTGTCGCTGTCGTTCGGGCCGATCCTTCTGGCGGCGACGGCAACGCCGGCCGCCGAAACCAGCAAGCCGATGAGCCTGCGCCAGCTCTACGAGAATTCACCGCTGGGCACGATCGGACTTTTCCTGCTTGGCGGCGTCTTTGCCGCCCAGGCCGGCATGGGCGCTGTCTACGGCACCCAGGCGGGTCTGTCGGAAACCGGTATCGCGCTGTTCGTAGCGGCGATGTTTCTGGGCGGTCTGGTGCTGCAATTCCCAGTCGGATGGGCGTCGGACCGCATGGATCGGCGCCTGCTGATCCTGCTTCTGGCGGCGCTCGGCGTGGCGGCCTGCGGGCTCGGCTTTTTCGCCGGCGCGACATTGGTACCGCTGCTGGTGGCCGCCTTTGCCATGGGCGGGGTGGCGAGCCCGCTCTATTCGCTGCTGATCGCCTACACCAACGACTATCTGGATGCCGACGACATGCCGGCCGCTTCCGGGGGGCTTGTCTTCATCTATGGGCTCGGCGCGATCTTCGGTCCCCTGGTCATCGGCGGCGCGATGGACAGGGCCGGCGCGCAGTCCTTCTGGCTCGTGCTGGCGTTGCTGTTTGCCATGGTGGCGTCCTACGCTTTGTGGCGGATGGCGCAGCGGCCGACGCCGCCGGTCGAGGAAATGGCGCCCTATGTGGGCGTGATGCCGGCCTCCACGCCGCTCGCCGTGGAGACGGCGCAGGCCTGGTCGAACGAATTGCAGGAGCGCGACGAGGCGGACGGAGCCGACGGGACGGACGCGCGGGATTGAGGCCCGCACGCGCCCGGTCGCCGTCCGTCACGCCATGGTGACGACGATGTTGCCGACATGCCGCTTTTGCATGAACGCTTCCTGGGCGGCGCCAAGCTCGCGCAGCGGATAGCGTTCGGCCAGCAGCGGCCGCAGCAGGCCCTGCTCGATCAGGCTGACCAGGCGCGTGGCGGTGCCCGGGGGCACGATGGTCGCGCCGGTGAGTTGCAGGTCCTTGTAGATCAGCTGGCGCAGGTCGAACTCGACCACCGGACCGGCGATCGCGCCGGAACTGGAATAGCGTCCGCCATGGCGCAGGGCCTCGAGCAGGGGCGCGAAAAGACCGCCGCCGACCACGTCGAGGGCGACCTCGACGCCGCCGCCGGCCGCGGCGCGGATCGCCTCGGCCATATCGGGCGTCGCGCGGTCGATCACCGTATCGGCGCCCAGCTCTTCCAAGAGGCCGGCCTTGGCGCGCGAGGCGATCGCGATCACGCGGGCGCCGCGCAGCCGGCAAAGCTGGATCGCGGCCGAGCCCACCCCGCCCGAGGCGCCGGCGATCACCACGGTCTCGCCGGGTTTCAGCCCGGTCCGCGCGACCAGGTTTTCAGCCGTCGTGTAGGCGCAGGGAAAGGTCGCCAGTTCGGCATCCGACAGCGGACTGTCGATGCGCAGCGCATTGCGGGCCGGCACGGTCGTGTAGTCGGCGAAGCCGCCGTCGCATTCGGAGCCGAAATAGGCCGCGTTTGCGGTGTCGAGCCAGTCGCCCGGGCCGAGAAGCCAGGGGTCGACGATCACTCTTTCGCCGATCCGCGCGGGATCGACCCCGTCGCCGACCGCCGCGATCCGGCCGGCCACGTCGGCGCCCTGGATGCGCGGAAAGCGCAGCGCCGCGCTGCCCCAGCTGCCGGCCTCGGCCTCGGCTTCCTCGAAGCCGGCGCTGCCGCTCGTCGGCGTGATGCCGCCGCCGACGGCGCGGGAATACCAGGCTGTGCGGGTATTGATGTCGGTGTTGTTGAGCCCGCACGCCCCGACCCGGATCAGCACCTCGCCGGGCGCAGGATCCGGTACCGGCCAGTCCTCGCGATAGGCGAGCTTGTCGAGGCCGCCATGGCCGGTCAGGACGACCGCGCGCATTGAATCCGGCTGCTTCACGTCGTTCTCCTCGTCATCAGGAATAGATGGCGACCGGGTCGCCCAGTCTCTCGACATCCGCAGCGACGCCGAGGCCTGGAGTGCTCGGCGGGACGGCAAATCCATCGCTGTTGCGGGCGCCTTGTCCGGCCACCGGGTCGATGGCGAGATGATGGTGGCACAGCCAGCTCGCCAGCCGGTTCTCGGCCGGTGTCGACGAGGCCAGATGGATGGCGGCGGTGTCGGCGAGCGCCGAGCCGCCCAGGTCCTCGATATGCATCTGCCAGCCCACCGACACGCCGAAATCGCGGATCTGGCGGGCCTTGGTAAGACCGCCCACCCGGTTCGGCTTCACCTTGACGCCCTCGCAGGCGCCGAGCTTCCAGGCCTCCAGATGGTCCTCGAAGCTGTGCAGGCATTCGTCGAGCATGATCGGCTGGCGCACGCGGCGGGCGACATGGGCGCATTGCGCCAGCGTCTGGCACGGCTGCTCGACCCAGCCGCGCAGGCCCACATTGTTGAGCACCTGGATCGCGACCGCCGGGGTCCAGGCGCGGTTGACGTCATAGGTGACCGTTTCGTCATGCTCGAGCGCCGCCTCGATCGCTTCGATCCGGGCAATGTCGCGCGCGGGATCGCTGCCGCCGACCTTGGCCGAATGGGTGCGGTAACCTTCGGCATAGGCGTCGCGGATCAACGCGATCATTTCCTCGTTGGAACCGGTCGAGATCGAGGAGTTGACGGCGACGGGATCGGCGGTCTCGCCGCCGAACAGACGCCATAACGGCATGTTGCTCGCCTTGCCGAAAATGTCCCAGCAGGCCATGTCGATCGCCGATTTGACGTAGGGATGGCCGGGCAGCGCGGTATCCATCGCCCGGTTGACGGCCTCCAGCGCGCACGGGTCGCGACCCAGCAGAGCCGGGGCCAGTGTCGCGATACCGGCGCGGATGCCCGGTCCGTGCGCCGGCAGATAGGTGTTGCCCCAGGGGCAGCCTTCGCCCCAGCCGGACAGGCCGGCATCGGTGTCGATGCGCACGAACGTGCTGTCGAGCGCCTCGAATTTCAGCCGGCCACCGGACAGCCAATAGGGTTTCGTCAGCGGAAGGTCGAACCGCCAGACGCAGATCCGGATGATTTTCACAGCAGGTCGCGCTCCTCGAGCACCTTTCTGGCGACGCGGAAACATTCGAGCGCCTGCGGCACGCCGCAATAGATCCCGACCACATGGATCGCGGCGCGGATCTCGTCGGTGGACACGCCGTTGTTGAGCGCGCCGCGACAATGCGTCTCCCATTCGTGCATCTTGCCGAGCGCGCCGATCATGGCGAGGTTCATCAGCGAACGCGTCTTGGCGTCGAGCGTCTCGTCGCCCCAGCCGAAACCCCAGCACCAGGCGGTCATCGCCTCCTGAAAGGGGCGGGTGAAGGCGTCGGCCGCGGCGAGGTTCTTCTCCACATAGTCGGCCCCGAGCGTCGCCTTGCGCTTGGCGAGGCCCTTGTCGAACAGATCTTGCTTCACACGAAACTCCTGGAATTAAACCGCGATCGCGATGTTTTTGGTCTGCACATAGTTCCACAGGGCCTCGCGGCCCTTTTCCCTGCCGTAGCCGGATTTGCCGTAACCTCCGAACGGCGTCTCGACGCCGCCGGCGAACCATTCGTTGACGAAGACCTGGCCGGCGCGAAGCCGGGCGGCGGTCTTCATCGCACGGCCGACATCGGCCGTGAACACGCCGCCGACCAGGCCGTATTCGGTGGCGTTGGCCAGACGTATCGCCTCGTCGTCGTCGCGGAACCTCAACACCGACAGGACCGGGCCGAACACCTCCTCGCGGGCGATCGTCATCTCCGGCGCGATGCCGTCGAGCACGGTTGGCTCGAGAAAATGGCCGGGCCGGTTGAGCCGCCTGCCGCCAACGACGGCGCGCGCGCCCTGGCGCTCGGCCTCCCGGCACATCGCTTCGGCCCGGTCGCGCTGCGCGGCGGAAATCATCGCGCCCATATTGACGCCGAAATCGGTCCGATCGATGCCGGGACCGGTCGAGATCGAGCGTGCCAGGTCGGCGATCCGATCAACCACTTCGTCGTGGACGTCGTCGTGAACGATCAGCCTGGACATGGCCGAGCAGACCTGGCCGGCATTGAAAAAGATGCCCCAGCGCACCGAGGCGAGCAGCCGGTCGAGATCGGCGTCGGGCCAGGCGATCGCTGCCGACTTGCCGCCGAGCTCGAGCACGCAGGGCACGACATTGCCGGCCGCCGCCGTCGCAATGCTGATGCCGGTCGGAACCGAGCCGGTGAACACGATCTGGTTGACGTCGCGGTGGCCGACCAGGGCCGCGCCGGCCTCGCGGCCGAGCCCGCACAGAATGTTGACGGCGCCGGGCGGTAGGCCGGCATGCTCGGCCGCCAGGGCGATGAAGGCGCTCGACAGCGGATCGAGCTCGGGCGTCTTGAGGACGCAGGCATTGCCGGTGGCCAGCGCCGGGGCCAGCGAACGCGCGGCCATTTCCAGCGGGTAGTTCCAGGGGATCACCTGCGCCGACACGCCGTAGGGTTCATAGGTGGTGAAGTCGTAATAGGCCTCGCCAAGCGGGATCGAGCGGCCCTCGAGCGTTTCGGCCTGGTTGCCGTAATACTCGAAATAACGCGCCGCGCCCTCCACCTCCAGACGCGCCTCCCAAAGCGGCTTGCCGGCTTCGCGGCACAGCACCTCGGCGACGGTGTCGATCTCGGTCAGCAGATAGTCGCCCATGGCGCGGACCATGCGCCCGCGCAGGACCGGGCGCATCGCGGTCAGGACGCCGGAACGGTGGCAGGCCTTGGCGGCCGCGACCGCGCGCTCGACATCGCCGGCGTCGGCGCAGGCCTGCTCGGCGAGCGTGTCGCCCGTCGCCGGGTCGTCGACCGCGATCCTGCCGGCGCCGCCATCGACCCAGTTGCCGGCGATATAGTTTTGCCAGTACGCTCTCATGTCAGCCATCCACCCCTTCGCGTATCCATTGCTGCAGGACGCGCACCGAATGTTCGGAATTGACGCCGCATTTGGGGTCGATGACCAGCGGGCCGGGCTGGTAGCCGCGGCTCTTCAGACCGCGCTGGACGGATTCCACGATGTGGATGTCTTCCTCGACCGTGGTCGCCCGGTCCTGGAGCGCCAATTTGCGGATCACCTCCGAATCGACGCCGTCGATCGTGTACCAGCCGCGCCAGACCACCACTTCCTCGACGCTCTTGACGGTCCAGTGATAGGTGTTGAGCACGTTGCCCGGATAGACCTGGAAGGAGAAGGTGGGCCACAGGAACCAGGACGAATATTCGCCGGCGCGTGGATTGGCGGCCAGGTCGATCGGGTAGCTCATCTGCTCCAGGTTCTGGCACTCGGTGGTGTGCCGCAGACAATGGCCCTGGGGCTGGATGTCGTAGGTGTCCGGCTTGATCACGCCGGTGGCGAAGGTCTTGTGGTTGATCGGGCAGTGATAGCACTCGGAATAGTTCTCGACCGAGACCTTCCAGTTGCAGTTTTCGGGAATCTCGACCCATTCCAGCGGTTTCAGCCGCTCGATGTCGGGCACATAGTCGCGCAATTGCTCGCGCACGCCCGGAAACCACTCATCCATCGGCCTGGCGTCGGGGTCGAGATTGACGAAAATGAAGCCGCAGAAGAGCTCGGTGCGGACCGCGGGCAGGCAGATCGCGCTGCGGTCGAAGCCGGGCACGGCGCGGATGTTGGGGCCGCTGCGCAGCTTCCCGGTCAGTTCATAGGTCCAGGCGTGGTAGGGGCAGACCAGAAGCTTGGTGTTGCCGGTGCCGCGCAGCAATTCATGCGCACGGTGCTGGCACACATTGTAGAAGCTGCGCAGCTCGCCGTCGCGGTCGCGGATGCAAAACAGGTTCTGGCCGGCGATTTCGAAGGTGAAGTAGTCGCCGGGCTTGTCCACGAGCGAGACGTGTCCGGCGAATTGCCATGTCCGCGCCAGCAGTCCCGCCTGTTCCTTGGCGAAAACCTCCGGATCGGTGTAGTAGCGGGCGTCCAGGGATCGCAGGGGCGCGATCGGCGGCACGGCGGGTGCGTTCATCGTGGTTCCTCACTCCAGTAGATGCCAAGCTCATGACGTCGCCGGTGAAATCGCTCGATATTGCTGACGGCCTCGGGGCCGGCCTCGGCGACGACAAAAGCCATGATCGTTTCGAGAAGCGCCGTCAGGGCGACGGTCGAGGTGAAGAATTGCGGGGTGTCCATCGGCACCACGAAGCGATGCCTGGCCTTGGCCAGGATCGGCGAGGCCGGGCTGTCGGAAATGCCGATGACCTTCATGCCGTGCGCCACCGCGACGTCGACGGCCTCCACCACCTCGCGGCGATAGGGCTTGAAGGTCATGGCCATCAGCACGTCGTTTTTGTTGGCCCTGACCAGCCCGTCGACCGGCAGCGAGCCGTCGCGCGGGATGGCCACGACGCTGCCGACGGCCATGCCGGCGAGATAGGCGAAGTTGCCCGCGATCACGTTGGCGATGCCGACGCCGAGCACATAGGTGGTGCGCGCCTTGATGACGGCGTCGGCGGCCGCCTTGACGCTCTTGGCGTCGGTGTCTGAAAACAGGCTTTCGATGTTCTCGATCGAGGCCGCCGCCATGTCGGCGTAAAGGCTGGCCAGCTTGCCGCCCTTGGACAGCGACTGCAGCCATCGGGCGCGGTCGGGAAAGTCCTCGCGGCCGCGAATGACCTGCTCGCGGAACGGTTTGCGGAAATCCTCGTAGCCCTCGAAGCCCAGCGTCCGCGCCATCCTGACAAGCGTGTTGGGTTTGACGTCGGCATCCTGGGCCATTTTCCGGATCGAGCTGACGCTGACCAGGTTGGAGTTTTCCAAAATGTGGGTGGCCGCCTTCTGCAGTTCCGGCGTGAAGGACGACAGCCGGTTGGCGAGCTCGGCAAGGACCTCGGCGGGTGATTTCGGTAATGGTACATTCATTTGTTTCATCGTTGACAACCGTACATTTGTTCGATAGCCATGTCCATAGGCTGTTTTCATCGGAGAGACGATCATGAGTGTAACCCACGCCCGGGTGGTAATCATCGGCGGAGGCGTCATGGGGTGCGGGCTGGCCTATCACCTCGCGCATGAGGGCTGGACCGATATCGTCTTGTTGGAAAAGTCGGAGCTGACATCCGGCTCGACCTGGCACGCGGCCGGCCAGATCACGCATTCCACGTCCAGCTTCTCGCTCGGCAAGTGCGTCGGCTACAATATCGACCTCTACTCCCAGGTGCTGGAAAAGGAGACCGGGCAGTCGGTCACCTGGCACGGCTGCGGCTCGTTCCGGCTCGCCTATACCGAGGACGAGTTCGACTGGCTGCGTCAGACCATGAGCGTCGGCCGGGCGCTCGGTTTCGAAATGGAACTGGTCGGCCCCGAGCGGGTGCGCGAGCTGCATCCATTCTACAATCTCGAGGGCGTGCGCGCGGCGCTCTATACGCCCGACGACGGTCATGTCGATCCCGCCGGCGCCACCTTCGCGCTCGCCAAGGGCGCGCGTCAGCTCGGCGCGACGATCACCCGTCACTGCCGGGTGGTCGACGTGAAGCCCGAGCCCAACGGCGAATGGCGGGTCTATACCGAGCAGGGCGAGATCGTGTGCGAGCACGTCGTCAATGCCGGCGGCACCTATGCGCGCCAGGTCGGCAAATGGGTTGGGCTCGACGTGCCGACCACCTCGATGACCCACCATTACCTGATCACCGACACGGTTCCCGAATTCATGGATCTGGAACGGGAGCTACCGGTGGTGCGCGACGACCGGTTGGTCTCCGGTTATATCCGCATGGAGCAGAAGTCGGGCCTGATCGGCATCTACGAAAAGGCGAATCCGAACACGGTCTGGGTCGACGAATGCCCGTGGGAGGCCGAGCACGAGCTGTTCGAGCCCGACTACGACCGCATCATGCCGTGGCTGGAAAACGCCATGGGGCGGATGCCGGTGCTCGCCGAACTGGGTATCAAACAGGCCATCCACGGTGCCATCTCGCACCCGCCGGACGGCAATCCGCTGATCGGGCCGGCGCCGGGACTGCGCAATTTCTGGCTGAATTGCGGCTGCCAGATCGGCATCGGCTGGGGGCCGGGCCTGACCCGCGAGCTGGCGCGCTGGATGGTGCACGGCGCCGCCGACATCAACATGCGCGACTACGACCCGCGCCGTTACGGCAAGTTCGCCGACCAGGATTATCAGGTCACCAAGGCGAAGGAGGATTATCTGCTTCGCCACGAGATTCCGTTCCCGCATCTCAACCGCACCGCCGGACGCCCGGTCAAGCCGAGCGCGCTCTACGACCGGCTGAAGAACAAGGGCGCCGTGTTCGAGGAAGTCTATGGCTGGGAGCGGCCGCGCTGGTTCGCGCGCGGCGGGCTCGAGCAGCGCGACTATTATTCGTTCCGCCGTCCGGCCTGGCACGATCTGGTCGGCGAGGAGGTCCGCGCCGTGCGCGAGCGCGCCGGTTTGGTCGATATTTCCGCCTTCACCAAGGTCGAGGTGTCGGGACCGGATGCGGCCGGCTTTCTCGACCGGCTGGTGCCGAACCGGCTGCCGTCCAAGCCGGGGCGCATCGCGCTGACGCATCTGCTCAACGACACCGGCCGCGTCGAGCTTGAAACGACGATCGTGCGGTTTGCCGAGGATCGGTTCTATTTCACCTGCGCGGCCTTCTTCGAACAGCGGCTGCTCGACCATCTGGCGTTCAGCCGCCGGCCGGACGAGGCGGTGACGATCACCAATCTTTCCGAAGAGTGGGGCGCGGTGGCGCTGAACGGGCCGCGTGCGCGCGACATTTTGTGTGCCTGCACGGACGCAGCGCTCGACAATGCCGCGTTTGCGTGGCTGACGGCGCAGCCGATCGCGGTGGCGGGGCAAAAAGTGTGGGCGTTCCGCATGTCCTATGCCGGCGAACTCGGCTGGGAGCTGCACGGTCCGCGCGACAGCCTGCCCGTGATCTACGACGCGCTGCACGAGGCCGGCGCCGCGTTCGGCCTGGCCGATTACGGCTCGTTCGCGATGAACGTCATGCGGCTGGAAAAGATGTTCAAGGGCGCCGGCGAACTCACCAACGAGGTGACCCTGCCCGAGGCCGATGTGATGCGCTTCGTGAAGATGGACAAACCCGATTTTCGCGGCAAGCGCGCCACCGAGGCCGCGTTGGCGGAACCGCCGCGATGGCTGTGCGCCTATCTCGAGATCGAGGCCGACGGGATCTGCGACGGCAATGGCGGCGAGGCCGTGGTGCTCGACGGGCGGGTGGTCGGCTCGGTGACGTCGATCGCCTATGGCGGGTCGGTGGGCGCGATCCTCGCCTTCGCCTATATCGCGCCGCAGGCGGCCGTCCCGGGCACCGAGCTCGACGTCATCATCATGGGCGAGGCGCGCAAGGCACGGGTTCGCGACGAACCGGCCTACGACCCGCAAAACCGCCTGCCGCGTACCGACGCGGAGCCCCTTGACCTGAACGGAAAGGCGATCGCCAATGCTTGACAAGACGAGTGGGACGGCGGGCTCGATGCAGGACGCGTGGCTGAACAGGGCGAAGGCGGTGTTGCCGGCCGGCGGCTTCGGGAACTTCGATCCGTCGATCGTCGTCCGCGAGGGGCATGGCGCGCGTGTCTGGGACGAGAACGGCAAGGAATATGTCGACTATCTGATCAGCTCGGGCCCGATGATCCTCGGACATGACCATCCCGAGGTGATCGAGGCGGTCCGCGAACAGCTCGGCAAGGGCATGACGTTCTTCGCCAGCAATGCGCGCGGCATCGAACTGGCCGAAGTGATCTGCCAGGCCGTGCCCTGCGCCGAACAGCTGCGTTACCTGTCGACCGGCGGCGAGGCGGACATGTATGCCCTGCGCCTGGCGCGTGCGCATACCGGGCGCGACAAGATCCTGAAATTCGAGGGCGGTTATCACGGCATGTCGGCCGAGGCGATGATCAGCATCTTTCCCGACCGGCTCGAGAATTTCCCCAACGGCATCGCCGATTCGGCCGGCCTTCCCGCCAGAGTGCGCGAATCCGTGCTCGTCGCGCCGTTCAACGACGAGGCGTTCGTGCGGCAGATTCTGGCCGAGCACGGCGACGAGATCGCCGCCGTCATCGTCGAGCCGCTGCAGCGCCTGGTGCCGCCCGAGCCCGGCTTCCTCGAGGCGCTGCGCGAGGAAACGTCGAAGCGCGGCATCGTGCTGATCTTCGACGAGATCGTGACCGGCTTCCGGCTCGCCTATGGCGGCGCGCAGGAGCGCTACGGCGTCGTTCCCGATCTATGCACGCTCGGCAAGATCGTCGGCGGCGGATTTCCGCTCGCCGTGGTTGCCGGCAAGGCCGAGATCATGGCGCATTTCGACAAGGCGGCGGTCGGGCGCGCGGGCTTCACGCCGCAGATCGGCACGCTAAGCGGCAATCCGGTCGCCGCCGTCGCCGGCCTAAAGACCCTGGAGATCCTGCGTCGCGCGGGCAGCTACGAACAGATTTCCCGGCGCGGCGAGGCCGTGATGGCGATGCTGCGCCGGGCGTTGGATCCGCTCGGCGTCGCCTACCAGATCGTCGGCGACCCGGTGTTGTTCGACGTCGTCTTCAGCGCCCGCCCGGTGCGCGACTATCGTGGCGTGGCCGGGGGCGACCAGGCGTTGAGCGCCCGCTTCAACGCGCTCTTGCGCGAGCGCGGCATCCTCAAGCCGGCCAGCAAGATCTATGCGTCGCTGGCGCTGACGGAGGCGGATATGGCCTGGACCGAGGACGCCATCGCCCACGCGGCGGCCCATCTGCTGGACAGCTGACACCCTGAAACGGCGACCCGACCCGCCAGAGGTGCGAATTGCGCGACGATATTGTCATTGTCGGAGGCGGGCAGGCGGCGCTGTCCTGTGCGGCGCGCCTGCGCGAGGGCGGGCACCAGGGCGCCGTGGTGATGATCGGCGCGGAGCCTTGGCTGCCCTATCAGCGTCCGCCGCTGTCGAAGGCCTATCTGCTCGGCAAGACCGAGGCCGGGCGGCTCGGGCTGCGGGCGCCTGAGTTTTTCGACACGCAGCGTATCGCCGTGCGCACGGGCACCCGGGTTCATCGCATCGACCGCGCCGAGCGCGCCGTTGAACTCGCCGACGGCGAGCGGCTCGAGTATGGCCGGCTGGTTCTGGCCACGGGCTCGCGGGCGCGAACCCTGCCCGAAACCGTTGCCGGCGGGCTGGACGGGGTCTTTACCTTGCGCGGCATTGACGATGCCGAACGCCTGCGCGCGGCGCTCGCCGATGCCGGGCGGGTGCTGGTGGTCGGCGGCGGTTATATCGGCCTGGAAGTGGCGGCGATCGCCGCGCAGACCGGACGTGCGGTCACCGTCGTCGAGCAGACCGACCGGCTTTTGCGGCGTGTCGCCTGCGCGCAGACCGCCGCGGCCGTCGGCGCGCTGCATGGCGCGCACGGCGTCGATGTCAGGACGGGCGCGAGCCTGGCGCGGCTGCTGGGCGACGGGTCGCGCGTGCGCGCGGCCGTGCTCGACGACGGCAGTACGGTTGCGGCCGATCTGGTGCTGGTCGGCATTGGCGGGATCGCCAATGACGATCTGGCGGCCGCGGCGGGGCTTGCGGTCGATGGCGGCATCTTGGTCGACGCGTCCTGCCGGACCAGCGACCCGGCCATCTTCGCGGCGGGCGATTGCGCGGTCTTTCCGTTCGCCGGGCGGCGGGTGCGGCTGGAATCGGTTCAGAACGCGGTCGACCAGGGGATCGCGGTCGCCGACGCCCTGCTCGGCCGCGATGTCGCCTACGCGCCCGTACCCTGGTTCTGGAGCGATCAGTACGACGCCAAGCTGCAGTCGGTCGGCCTGGCGCTGGACTACGACCGGGTGATCCCGGTTGCGGCGGCGCGCGCCGGCGGGTGGGCCTTCTGGTATTTTCGCGCCGGCACGGCGGTCGCCGTCGACACGATCAACGACGCCAGGACCCACATGGCCGCCAGGCGCCTTTTCGCCTCGGGGGCGGCGCTGTCGCCCGACCATCTTCTTTCATCTCAGTTCGATCTGATGCAATACGTGCGCGCGGATGCGCGGGCCGCCTCGTGATCTCGACCCATTTGGAGCAAAACGCATGAAAGTCCTCGTCCCGGTCAAGCGTGTGATCGACGC
>NZ_RBVY01000012.1 GCF_004000215.1 Nitratireductor alexandrii
TATCAGGCCACGCCGGGTCAGTTCTCAGTGGCAATCAACACAATCTACGATAAACTTCGTGTAATCCTCGATCGATACCAGCCCACGATCCTTGGCCAGAAGCATGATTGGTTGAAGCCAAGTCGCAGAAACTTCGAATGAAGTCCCAGCCCATTGCCGCAAGCCTTGGTCCTCTGACACAAGCAAAAGATCGCTTCCTGCTGCGGCGAACACTGTGTCTCTCGCCGATGCACCGAGCATTTGAGAGACTTCAAAATTTCGTCCCTCCAGATCGACAGGTGGAACTGCGGTGGCCACCTTACAGTTGGCTAGTATGTCTTCGCGTTGTCGCTTCTTGTCCTCATATGCAGCCCTGTTTTGCTCGGGGGTTATCTCGATAATCGCCAAACGCCCGCCTTGCCAGGTTGACATCCCCGTTTGTCGGTCAATGTTGTTTTGGGCCTCTATCTCCCGCTTTGCCAGTAATTCCAACGTTGATTGGGTAACATGAACTGGCCCGCAAATCTCCGCAAGAACCGTCCACAGATGGAAGTCTGATGCTAGCGAGGCAGTTATCGGATCGAGCACGCACCCTTTCAACGACTTGGACTGAATCTGGGTGATTGCCGAGTTTCGTTCCTCAAGGCTGCCAATGCACACCCGGGGCTGTATCCCAACGCCTGGAAGGCCAGCCCAGCCATCAATGGGGTCTTTACCTAGTGCTTCCGCAATGAAGCAGAACGGAAGCGCGTTCTTCGCGTACTTATCAAGGATGGATTGGTCGCGATCATGTGCTGCCTTTGCGATGCGTTCCATTCCTTCAAGAGGACGGTCACTTTCGAAATCAATTGAGACACGCTGCATGCCCGAGTTCATCGGGAACCGCTTGTTGAACTCCTCCATTGAGCGATGCAACAAATCGACCGCCCTTGGTTTGATCCAAAGAACTTCGAATTCGATGCTCTCGTACTGAGTTGTGACCGTGAACTTTTCGCCGACAGATTTACCAAGGCATGCCTTGGCAAAGTCGCTTGAAGGTGAGTGCCGTTCAGCCTCGAAATTGTGGGCGTTCTTCTCTTCAATTCGTGCGCGACGCAGACCGTCGTGCGACTTGGTTTCGAAAACGCAGTTCTCTTGGATCGTCTCTGTTTCGGGGATGGCATCTTCAAGGCCATCGTACATCAATATCAACCCTTGGTAGGCAAGATGTACCGCTGGATCGTCCCAGTTTGCGATAAGCTCCTGATAACCAGTTTCTACTCCCCACTTCTTGTTTCCGTACTGTACCGCCAAATGACAAAGTCGCATGCGCTCGAGACTGTTCCCATCGGGGATCTTTTTCTCGAAAGCACGGAGTTTGTTTCGAATCTCCTTCAAGCGGTTTTGGAGTTGCCACAGTCCCATTCTGGTTATCTGCATCTCCAGATCGTCGGATTCTGCACGCAAATACGCATCAAGGTGCTTCTCGACGTCAGACGCGCCGGAGTTGACCGCAAGAATAGCACGAGCCCTCAGAAACCAAACATTCTCCGAGAGTTCCGGAGGAAACTCCTCCATCAGAGTTACTGCTTTTCTATGCCTTTGACTTGTCACCAGCGCGGATAAAAGCAAGCGAAGTGCCTCGCTGTCGTGCTGCGAAGAAACGTAACCGTCAAGAAGCTCTGAGATTTGATCGAAGCACTCAAGGAATCTGCATTCGGTCGCCAGCTCTATTCGCTCCGCCATCGTCACAGCAGATGGAAGGTCGCCAATAATTTCTGTGACCTTGGCCTTTGCCAGCTCCTCATTTCCACTGATCCGCAGAACCCGCGCCTGCAATATCTTAACGCGTATTGAGTTGGGAAACTCTTCTGCCGCGCGCTCGCATCTTTGGACGGCCGTTGCCCAATCTCCGGAAATAGAGAGTGCGGACAGCTCGGCGGATAAGAGCATTAACCTGTGCTCTTCACTCCATTTCGAAGAATCTACTGCTTCAACCTTTTCCAAGGCTTCTTCTGGCCCAGTGGTTCGAGCGCAGGCCTCGATCCGCAGCGAAATTATTTCCGGCTGGTCACTCGCCGGATCGAGAAGTTCTAAGATCCGACCAAAATCTCGTTCTTCATGAGCAATGATGGCCAACTGCAACCCAAGTGCGCTATCCTGCGGATGCTTCTCAAGCCCAATTTCCAGAACCTGTTTTGCCTGGTCAATCTTGTCGACAAGTCTCGATGCGACCCCTGCATTGTGTATGGTTGCCATCGAAAATCTGGAGCGTCTCGATATGCAGGCCTGCGCGAGATAGTCCGCCGCCAAATTTAGATCTGCGAACTTGGGAAAGTCGGTGTTTCCGCCCTGCGCACTGGCCGCATTGCCACGGATCTCAAGTTCTAGCACCGCGTCTGCCCAGTTCAATCGAGTCTGTTCGTCTGACGGGTCGAGATCGTACGCCTCGATTGCTAGCTTAGTCCACGTCGGGTCGTCACGATTCCGCATGGCCTGACAGTGCGCAGCTTTGACAGAAGGGCGCGCCAAAAGGTCGTCAGGCAGTCCGGCCAAGAGTTCTGCGCTCGGGTCGAAGCTGCGAGCTTGGATCAAGACGGTAGCCGCAACCTCATCAGTTGTATCAGTGTCAAATGCTTCTTGCGCCAGTTCAGCAGCTCTCCCGTAATCACCTCTCAGAAGCTTCGAAGTTGCGAGATTACGTTTGGCCGATTTGTGGTCAGGACAAATATCAAAGGCGTGGTCGATTAGAGAAAACGCTTCAGTATCATCACCGACCTTGAGCGCCGACGACGCGAGCCCGATGAGAATTCTGTACTTCTCGGAAGGAGACGCGGTTTCCCATTCACTTTCTCGCAGATTGGCCAATCGATTCCGACCAGCGTCCACTTCTCCACTTTCAACCATCTCAACAAAGATGGTGATTTTCGTGTGCAGAGGGGAGCTTTCGTTTTCCAACCGAGCATCAAAGGCGGGCGCCCGAACCTCACTTCGCGGGTCAGGTAGAGATGCAGAAGCTCTTTCTTGTCGGAGTTCTTCGATGGAAACTCTGATTTTTTCAAGTTCGGTCTTGGTGTAGGGGTCCCATGTTGGGTCGATCTTTTCCCAAACATCTGAGTGCTGCGAAGCGTGCTCTTGAAATTGGTCCCATCCCCAGACCGATACCGAAAATGCGTGGTCAGTTTTTTTGAGTTCGTCTGTTATCGTTCTTGCGACTTTCTGGATGTTCGCGTCGCGTCTCGCGGTAGTGACCAGTATGTACTCAGAAATTTTTGGTTCGAACGACTTCGCTTTCTCAACCTCCTCTCGAAGTTCAGTTTCGGAAACCCCTTCGTCCATCTTCTGTTTGCACTGGACCCCCACCCAATGCTCCCCGTCTCGTTGCCCATACACATCGACGCCATGCTGTGACTGTCCTTGCCGACCGTTTTTCTCGGTCGCTGGGTCTTTGAGTTCGGAGCGGAACAGGAGCCATGCGTGATGCTCGAATTCTTGCCATGTCTCTGGTTTTGGAAGCGAACGATTAGATAAAGTCACGGTAGCCTCAAAACCGATGTTTCTCACGTATCATGCGGTGTTTTGCTTTAGAGGCCACAATATATGGTGCGCGAAGTCTCATAGCAACTACACAACCACGGCGTGAATTCCAGATATTGGTGAATGACACACATTGATCAGCTGACTGATGGCTGCCGCGGAGTGTCAGTGCAATAGCACATCAGGAACATCGGCGCGCTCGAGCTTGCGCCGTCTCTAGCACGAACCGGCGGGGTGTGCTGCCCAAGCAGTAACGATAATGGCCCACCCTATCAACACCGATCACACCGAGATTCTGCTCACTCTCCATCATCGAAGTAAGACTTCGCGGATGGATGGTCACGGAGTTGATCGGGCCTGTAAGGCCTCATTTCTCCGACATGCGAAACCAGCGCAGCTTCGAGGCGCTCGATGACTGATGGATGGAGAGGGAAAGCGGCGCTCACTTCGCGCGGCGCAACCGGCCACCGGCGCCGGATTGGACCATACGCGAACATGAATGTCTCCTCGTGCTGCATGCCTGTCGGATCCGACATGACATAGAGCTTGTTGTCGTTAATCTGGACGTCAGGCACGCATTCCTTCAGTTCTTCAAGCATCCATCCTAGCGCGATGTCGCTGAGACGGGACTCCGGTTCCGGGTAGCTGCCGCCAACGTCGCTGTGGCAACCGGCGAACCAGACCTGTTTCAACCACGGCGGGTTGCGGCCTTCAGTCTTCTTCGCTTCTGCCGCCATCGCCCATTTCACACGGGGAAAGTTCTTGCGCTGCTCGTCTATTGCGAGGGCATGACGAGCGTGGCCGACATCGGAATCGAGCCACTGATCATAGTTCTCCAGGTTCCACTTGGCGTAGTGACCGTATTTCCAGATCGAGGGCCAATCGGAGAGACGGGACAGCTTGAGGGGCTTCATCTCGTCTGGTGAGAAGTACTTCCACTGCGACCACTTCAGCTTCGCGTACCAGAATCCGATGAGACCTAGAAGGCCGAGGAGCGGCAACCAGACATACCAGGGCCAGGAGAACCAGAGTGCCGCGCCGAAGGCTGCGCAAAGCGCGAACACGACGACACCGGCCAGAAGACTTACCTGTGCGTTCCCGAGTGCGGCGACCGTGTCGAAGACGCCAATGAACGTAGGCTGTACATTGCCTTGAACGTCCTCGTCCGCACCCGGCACGAAGCTTCCGTACTTTTGCCGGAAGCGGCGGCCCAGTTCCTCGCGACGTTCATAGTAGGGCTTCCGGCCACGGGGGTAACCGTTGCCATGATTGTAGACGAAGTTTACGGCGTCACTCGCGATCTTCCTGAGTCTCGGACCGAAGCGCGGAACTGGCGATCCGTCCGGCATCTTTGTGGGGACACCGCAGAGGTTCATCACGTTGGCAACGGCACGAACAGTGTAGGCGCCTCTCGAAAACCCGAAGAGCAGGATACGGTCACCTGGCTCGTAGTAGGAGATGATCTTTTCGTAGCAATCGATGACATTTTCGTCGATCCCGGTCCCGACAGCGGCCGACAGGATGTTCCTGATCCGCCGGAGCGTGAAACCGCCCACCTCTCCCGCACCAAGACCGGCGTCGTAGAAGCAGACCTGTTCCTTCGGGTCGATCGGTGAGGAAGGTCCGGGACGCATCGCGCGGTATATCTTGTAGACGTTCGAGAGTCGCTGGTCGGGTCGCAACCCTCCGACCTGGCCGGTTCCGTCGGAAAAGATGAGGATGTTTTTGGGCATGCTCGCGGGCCTGTTGTTCATTATTTGTTCTAGTATCGTAGAGTCGGTCCAATGCGTCAACGCTTCCGCCCAAAACCTGTTCTGCACCGTGCGTTCATGGATTCAGGCAAGAGGGTTCATCGCTCTCCATGAGCCGGAATATCAGCAATTCGACCGAGAAATTGGCGTCGGTCGATGAAAGTGAAAGCTGGCCCTCGGTCCTGTCGGATCCGGGGAAGGCGGGAAAGGGTCGGGCGGGGTTCCGGCCGGAGCCTGCTGTCCGCTTAGGTATGGCCTCACGTGAACGTTCTCCGATCTGCGCGCGGGGACCCGCGCGCTCCCTCAGACATTGGAGACCACTCATGGCCAAGTCCAAATTCAGGTTCGATGCCGCGGCATCGATCACCGACGAACTCGTCCGCATTATCGACCGGGGCGTGCTGCCCTGGCGCAAGCCCTGGACCGTCGGCGGCAGTTCGGTGCCGCTCCGGCAGACCGGTGAGCCCTACCAGGGTATCAACAATTTTCTCCTGACCATGCGCACGCAGATGGCGGGGTACACCTCGCCCTACTGGATGACGCTCAGGCAGGCGAATGCCTTGGAGGCCAAGGTCATCAAGGGCTCGAAATCCTCCGTCGTCGTCTACTACGGCACCGCCGAGCGCGGGCGTGACAACAATGCCCACGACGACGAGGCGGACGCCGACGATGCCAAATCCATCCCCTTCATGAAATCCTACCGGGTCTTCAACGCGGACCAGATCGAGGGCCTCGATGCGAAATTCCATCCCGACCCGCCAGAAGCACAAGTGTATCCCGAACGCGCGGCGATCCCGCACATGCAGACCTTCTTCGAGGCCATCGGTGCCGTGGTCAGTTTCTCGGGGCGCGAGGCTTGCTATGTCCCGGCCCTCGACAAGATCTACATGCCGCCGATCGAACTTTTCGAGGATCCGCGGAACTTCTACGCGGTCTGGGGCCATGAACTTGGTCATTGGACGAAACCCCGGCATCGTCTGAACCGGAGTTACGGCGACGCGCGGTTCGGCAACACCGCCTATGCCCGCGAGGAGATCGTGGCCGAGCTCTGCACGGTGTTTCTCGGGCAGAAGCTCGGGTTCTCCGCGTATACGCTGGAACTGAGCGCGGCCTATCTCGACAGCTGGCTCCACGTGCTCCGCTCCGACAAGCGGGCGATCTTCAAGCATGCGGCGGACGCGCAGCGCGCCTGCGACTACCTCGTCGCTGCCTCGGAGGCGGGGCAGGGGGAGCGGGCCGCGTGAAGCGGTGAGCCGTTTCGGCGGACCCGGCGCCGAAAGAGAAAGAGGGCCCTGGGTCGGGTGGTTTCCCCACATCCGGAAAGGACAGACACATGCACCACACCGATCCCGCAGAGCCTCCCACGCCCGACGCCGGCGTCATCGCCGCCCAGAACGACGCGTTCCGCAGGTTTGCCTGCCTCGGCATTGCGCCAGATCAGCCGATCCAGGGCCGCCTCCATGTCACCCGATCGCTCATGGAGGCCGGTGACGGTTTCATGGCCGAGGCAGTAAAGGCCACGGGCGACTTCGACACCTTCGCGCCCGAGAACGATCCCGCGGGCTGGCACGATTTCGGGGCGGTGACGATCCGGAGCGAGACCGTGTTCTGGAAAATCGACTTGTACGAAACGGACTCCGATTTCCGCTACGGGGCGGAAGCACCCGACAATCCCGAGACCACCATCCGCGTGCTGACGATCATGATGGCGCACGACTGGTAAGGGCAGGAGACGCCTGCCGAGCAGTGAGAGGCCCGCTGACCCTGGAAGAGGGAAAGATGCCGTAATGGGGCTGTCGGCGAATCGAACACGTTTCGCTTGTCTGTCAGGATGACTTGAAGTGCCGTTGCCCTTGATGCGCCTGCAGCGCGTCTACGAGGTCGTATGTCTCCATGCGCCTCAATTCCTGAGAATAGAAGGGCAACGACATGAATGTATTTATCGGATTGGACGTTTCACTGGCAAGCACTGCGATTTGTGTGCTGGGGCCGCAGGGGAGGGTTGTCGACGAATTGCAGGCGGCCAGCGAGCCTGAGGCCCTGGTGCACGCGATCGGCTCACTGCCGTATGAGATTGAGGCGATTGGGCTCGAAGCCGGACCGCTATCCCAATGGCTGAGCAAGGGGATGGAAGAGGACGGATTTGACGTCGTCTTGATGGAAACCCGTTTGGTAAAAGCCGCCTTGAAAGCAATGCCTATCAAGACCGACAGACGCGATGCCCAGGGGATTGCGCGACTGCTGCAAATGGGTTGGTACCGGCCGGTGCACCGCAAATCCGTGTCCTCCCAGGAAATCCGCGCTTTGCTGACGGCGCGAAAGTCTCTTCAGCAGGCGATTATCAACATCGAACTCTCAATGAGAGGTGTTCTCAGGAACTTTGGCCTGAAGCTCGGACACGTCACCCGCATCAGATACGATGACCGGGTGAGAGAACTGGTTGCCGAGAACAAAATCCTGTCCGCCTCGGCGTCGACGCTTCTGCGTGCCCGGGAGCAGTTGTGGGCCGAGCTGGCGGCGTTGGACACGATGATCACTGGGTTGGCAAAGCACGACGATGTATGCCGCCTGATGACGACGATGCCGGGTGTCGGCCCAATCGTTGCTCTGACCGTAAGATCCGCGATCGATGACCCGACCCGCTTCGCGCGATCGAAAGACGTTGGTCCGTGGGCGGGTTTGACGCCGAGGCGCACTCAATCGGGGGAAATGGATATCGTAGGACAGATCACCAAAACCGGCGATCGCGGCCTACGCACGGCTCTGTATCAGGCGGCGATGATCCTGATGCATCGAGGCGCTCCGAACTGGCTCCAGGCCTGGGGACGTAGAGTCGCACACAGGCGCGGATCGAAGAGAGCCCTGATTGCTCTCGCTCGACGAATTGGAGTTGTATTGCACCGCATGTGGATCGACGGAACGCCGTTTCGCTACACGCAGAGCTCCGGCGCAATAGCCTGAGCGAGACGTTCCAAGGCTTTTCGAGACGGAGGTATGAGCTGCACCTGACTACAGGTACGTCGAGGTCCCTTGCCGGGACGAGGTTCCTGGAGATGCCGCAGGCCCGCTGGTTATCAGCTAGCGCTGAATACGCGGGAAAGATGGGCACCCAGGGACCAGAATTGAACCAGGCATAGAGTGGCGGCCGATGGCTGACTACGGACGGAAGAGCGAAGCCCGGACAGGGGGTACCCTTAAGTACTGACGTGCGGTTGCAGTGAAAAAGAAAAAGTAGGCTTTTGAATCTGTGTCTTACAACCGGTGAAGAATGAGTTCTTCGCCGGAGTTCTTGACTTGCCCGATACCCTTGACAGAGGCCCGCCCCATTACGGAAGCGGGCCTTTTGTCGGGTTGGTCCCCGACCTCGGGGATCGGTCCCGCGGCTCGCCCGTGGAGACCTGACCCTCAAGAGAAGGACAGACCATGACCCAAGCCCTCAAACCCGTTTCCGTCGCCATCGGCGATCTCGTGGCCCATCCGGCCAACGTGCGCGCGAAATCGCCGGAGAGCTACGCCTCCGAGAACATCGCCCATCTCAAGGCCAGCATCGCCGTGCTCGGCCTCCTGCAGCCGCTCCTGGTCCAGAAGCTCTCGACCGGGTTCGGTGTCCTCGCCGGCGGCCGGCGCCATGCGGCGCTTCAGGAACTCGTCTCCGACAAGAGCGCCAAGGGGTTCACCAGGAGCACGAAGATCGACTGCCGGCTCGTGCCGGACGATTGCGACGTGACCACCGCGCTCTCGCTCGCCGAAAACATCACCCAGGAGCCCATGGGCGCGATCGACGAGTTCGAAGCCTTCGCCCGGATGATGGAAGTTGACGGGCAGACGCCCGAGACGATCGCCAGGACCTTCGGCACGACCGTGGCGGCCGTAAAGGGCCGTCTCCGCTACGGTCTCATCCATCCCGACATCCGGGCTGCAGCGCGGGCAAAGCAGATCACGCTCGATGTGATGAAGGCCTTCGCCGATCACCCGAGCCAGGCGGTCCAGAAGGAGGTTTTCGAGGCGCTCACCAAGGACGACATTTACCTGCAGGCCTATACGGTGCGTCAGGCTCTGAAGTCCCGCGGCGTGCAGATCAGCGACGACATCGGCGCCTTCGTCTGCGAAGAGTACAAGGCGCGCGGTGGCACGATCGCGGCCGATCTTCTGGAAGAGCATTCGGTCCTGGAAGACGCGGGCCTCGTCGAGACGATCCTGCTCGAGAAACTGACCGCCGCCGCCGAAGACGAGCGGGCCAGGGCGGGCTTCGCCTGGGCCGAGGCGGTGGTCCGCTACGACTACGCGGCAATGGCCGACTACGGCCGGGTCTATCCGGGGCCGGTCGAGCCGGATGCCAAGGGCCGGAAGCGCCTCGACAAGATCACAAGCGAGCTCGAAAAACTCGAGCGCGAGATGGAGGACGAGAGCCTCGAGGAAGACGCCTACGAGGCACTCTACGCGCGGGTCGACGAACTCGAAGACGAGGCCCGCGACCTGCAGGAGGCCTACAGCGCCGAGGATCTCGCGCGCTCCGGCGTGATCGCGTCCTGGTCGAACGGGCAGGTGACCCTGCATGTCGGCCTCGTGCGTCCGGAGGACAGATCTGAGCTTTCCGGCAAGGCGCCGGGCGCATCGGGCGACAAACAGGAGAAGGATTGCGACGAGATCGTCTACCCGGCCTCCCTGACCGACGATCTCAAGATCGAACGGGCGATGGCGCTCGGGGCCGCCATGGCGATGCATCCCGAGGCCACGCTCGACCTGACGCTCTTCAAGCTCATCACCGATGTTCTGGGTCACGGCATGAGCGCGACGCACGCGATCAAGGTCGATGCCCGGAAGGAATATCGCAGCCATGCCAAGATGGACGAGATCGACAGCACCTCGCTCGAGCAGGTGGCGGAAGTCCACGACGCGCTCGATCTCTCCTGGGCGGACGAGGCCAAGTCGCCAGCCGACCAGTTCGCGGCCTTCCGCAAGCTCGACGCAGGAGAGAAAGCGAAACTGGTCGCCTATGCGACGGCGGCGACGACACAGTCGTGCTTTGCCAGGGATCCGCGAAGCGACAGTCTCATGCATGCCTTCGAGATCGAGGTGATGCCCGACATCCGCGCGCACTGGACGCCGAACGCGGCGCTCTGGGGCCGCTTCAAGAAGGCCTGGCTCCTGAAGATCCTCGGCGAGGAGCTCGGGCTCGCGCAGGAGGCCGTGACGCTCGCCTCGTCGAGCAAGAAGGAGATCGTCGCCTTCTGCGACAAGCTCTTCGCCGAGCCCTTCGCCACGCTCACCGAGGCGCAACGCACGGCGGTCGCGTCCTGGTGTCCGCCGATGATGCAGACGGCGGGCGTCGAACCGGTCGAGGCGCCCGAGGCCGAGACGCCCGAAGGCGTAACCGCGGTCGCGAACGCGGCCTGACCCTTGAGCCGACCCGCACCGCAGTGACGGTGCGGGTCGCATCCCCCCACACGAGGATCCTCCCATGTCCCTTCTCACCTTTTCAGCCGCGCGCGTCGCGGCCCAGATCGCGCATGCGCGCGGCTGTTCGACCTTCCTCCCGAACTGGAACGGACCGGTCGGCAAGCCCGCCCTGATCCTGATCGTCGGCACCGGCGTTCATCTCCGCTCGAACGGCATTGACGGCACGACGACACGGATCGTCACGACGGCGCAAGCCGATCCGTCCTTCGTCTTCGCCGACGGCATCAACCCGTTCCGTGACCCGGACTGGATGGCGGCCCGGCAGGCGGCCTTCCGCGATCTGACCGGTCAGTTCTACACCGACATTCTCGACGACGTGCAGATGCTGATCGACCGCGGTCACGACACCATCCGGCTGGCAACGGACGGTCATACCATCCGCGTCTTCCCGCGCAGGGCCGCCGACTACCTGATCGGCGGTGTTTACGACGTGCCCTCAGGTCTCGGCGGGACCTTCCGGGTGATCCTCAAGGATGCCACCGACACCGAGGCGATCGTCCAGAACCAAGGCAACTGCGAGGATTTCGACGAGATGCTGCCTTACCGGGTGCCGCTCGATGCGCTCATCGAACTCGACGACCGGAGGGCAGCTTGAGCTGCCCTTTCTCAAGATCGCATCGCCAATACCCTGCCGCGCTTCGCGCTCTCGGGACATTGGCGACAAACCATTTCCTCTGAGAGAAAGGACACTGAGATGGGTTGGCTCTTCTACACCGACCGGCGCGTCAAAACTTACGCCGATGAAAAGGCCGAGATCACGCGGCTCTGCACGTTCCAGAGCGATACCCGCAAGACCGTACCGCTCAAGGCCTGCAAGGTCGGGTCGACCTGGTACGCCGCTGCCAGGGTCTCGAGCCTCGACGGCTCGCCGGTCGAAGACGCGACATACGTGACCGACGACGACGGGTCGATCACGTTCGGGGCCGTTTTCCTCACGCGCTACGACGAGGGCTGCTGGGGCTACAAGGACATGGAGGAGAGCGCCGGGCCCGTGGAATCGCGCGCGCCGCTCGGTCTTCTCAACCTCCTCTCTGAGCTGAAGGATCCGGGCAGCTATGCCCATGCCTGGCGCCAGCGCTGCCGGGACTGGGCGGCGATCCCGGACTACGACGAGGGCGACAGGATCAAGCTGGCCGCGTCCGTCACGCTGACCGATGGCAGCACCTGCCAGATCGTGACCGCCACCCACTACCGGCGCGGACGCCAAAAGCGCCGGTGCTACCGCATCGAGGAAACGGGCGGACTGGTGCGACTCTCGAAGGCATCGCTTGCCGGATCAGAATTGCTCGGCTCCGCGAAGGGTGCGGCGAGTCCCGTGCTGGCCGAGTTCTACGAAGGGCGGGGGTCTTGATAGCGTATCTCATTTGAGATACATATATATCTGCAAAAGGAGACCGAACCATGCCCGCCCAGACATCCATGCTACATGTCCGTGTCGACGACCAGCTGAAGGCCCAGGCCTCCGATGCGCTCGCCGGCGTCGGTCTCACCTTGTCGGATGCCGT
Organism: Nitratireductor alexandrii; assembly: GCF_004000215.1. Taxonomy (GTDB): domain Bacteria; phylum Pseudomonadota; class Alphaproteobacteria; order Rhizobiales; family Rhizobiaceae; genus Mangrovimarina; species Mangrovimarina alexandrii. The sequence continues at coordinate 12,212 of NZ_RBVY01000012.1, forward strand.
GCGCATTCTGCTGACGCGCGTGGCCGCCGAAGGCGGATTGCCGGCGGGTCTGACCGCCGATCCCGACGCCTATGACGCCTGGTTCCGTGCCAAGGTGCAGGAGGCCCTCGACGATCCACGCCCGGCAACGCCCCATGCGCAGGTCATGCAGGACGCCCAGGCGCTGATCGACGGGAAGCGACGTGCCGGGTCTTGAATGGAAGGCCACAGCCATTGCGGACCTGCTTGCGATTATCGACTATATCGCTGACGACAACCCGGACGCCGCGCAGGCCCTGAAGGACGAAATCGAGGACAAGGTCGCCCGCCTTCCGGCGCATCCTCAGATGTACCGCGCGGGCCGCGTCGAAGGCACCCGCGAGATGGTCGTGCGCCCGAACTACATCGTGGTCTATGCCGAGACCCCGGACCTCGTGGCGATCCTGCGTGTCTTGCACGCAGCGCAGCAATGGCCCTGAGCGAGTTGATGTAGCCCCTTTGGCGTCTGCCTCCTTTTGCGCTTTCAAAGCGAAAAGGGGGCTTCCTGTCCTGTCAGACCCGCACTCTGACTTGAAAGGACAGACGACATGGCCACGCCGAAGCCCCACCCCACTCTTCCATCCCGCGCGCACCTCCGAGACGCGCTGTCGCAGATCGGCCGAGAGATCGACGATCGAGCGCTCCGGACGTCCTCCCTGGCCCGGATCATGCGTGAGAGCTTCGGCGGCAGTGACGCGACCGGGGCATGGTCGTGGCGGATGGCCTACGACACGACGCAGGCGGCCGCCGCGATGCGCGTTGCGCGCGCGGGGGCAGAGGATGCGGCCTCGCAAGCGCGCCTCCTCGCCACGCGGCTCCTGACCGAGACGCGACGCTCCGAGCAACAAATCCGGCTGCAACAGTTCTCGACTCCGCTGCCCTATGCGGCGCTGGTTGCCCGCGCGGCCGCCATTGGCCCGGGCGACACGGTCCTGGAACCGTCGGCGGGCACCGGCACGCTCGCCGCCTTTGCCGTTCACGCAGGCGCCAGGCCCATTCTCAACGAGATCGACCCCTTCCGCCGGTCGCTGCTCGAGGCCGTCTTCGAGACGGCCGTCACCGGCTTTGACGCCGAACATATCGACGATCTGCTGCCAACGACCGATCGGCCAAGCGTCGTCCTGATGAATCCGCCCTTCGCCTCCTCGGTCGACCGGTCCCGGGACCGGCACATCGCGGCCAAGCACCTCATCTCGGCGGCGAAGCGCCTCGCGCCTGGCGGGCGTCTCGTCGCGATCATGCCGACGGGCTTCACCCCGGACCGGGACGCGGCGCATTGGGCGCGGGCCTCGGCGATCGCAAGGCCCCGTCTGGCGCTCATGATTCCGGGACATGTCTACGCCCGGCTCGGCACCACAGTGGACACCCAACTCCTGGTCTTCGACAAGGTCAAGGATGAGGTCGAATTCGTCCGTATGGCCGTCGACGACCTGGAGGTTGCGGGGCATTACATCGACGAGATCGCCGCACCGCGACCGGCGGCGACCGTCGTCCGGTCCGGTCGGCCGGCACAGCCTGGCCCGCGGCGCGCCGCATCCCCCGAGCGCACGTCCCCGGTCGCGACCGCCCCATCCGCCAAATCCAGGTCCCAGGCCGCGATCCCGCTGGCGTTCACGAGCCTCGCGACCCTGCGCGAGAACGTGCCCGTGTCCGACATCTATGCCCGCTATCGTCCGCAGCGGATCGAGATCGCGGGTGCCCGGGAACACCCCACGCCGCTGGTCGAAAGCATCGCCATGGCCTCGGTCGCCCCGCCGATGCCGTCGGTCGACACTGCCCGCGACCTGCGCCTCCCCGCCCGCCTCATCGAGGAGGGCCATCTCTCGGAAGCCCAGCTCGAGACCATCCTCATGGCGAACGATGCCCACGCGCGCGACCTGCCGGGGAGATTCACCATCGACGAGGATCAGACCCGCATGACCCGTGCGGACGATGATCCGGAGGCGCGCGCCTATCGCCTCGGTTATTTCCTCGGCGACGGCACCGGCTGCGGCAAGGGCCGGGAATGCGCCGGTCTGATCCTGGTGAACTGGCTCGCCGGCCGTCGCAAGGCGGTCTGGATCTCCAAATCCGCCACGCTCATCGAAGACGCGATCCGCGACTGGACCGACCTCGGGGGCTCGCCCGCCGACATCCAGCCGCTCTCGAAATGGAAACCCGACCAGGACATCCCGATGGGCGACGGCATCCTCTTCGTGACCTATGCGACGCTGCGGTCTGCCGGCAAATGCGGACGCACACGCCTCGCGCAGATACTCGACTGGATGGGCGAGGGGTTCGACGGCGTGCTGGCCTTCGACGAGGCCCATGCCATGCAGAACGCCGCCGGCTCTGACGAGGGCATGGGGATCAAACCCTCCCAGCAGGGCCTCGCCGGTCTGCGGCTGCAGCTTGCCGCACCCCGCGCCCGCGTCCTCTACATCTCGGCGACCGGTGCGACGAGTGTCTCGAACCTCGCCTACGCCTCCCGCCTCGGGCTCTGGGGTCCGGGTCCGGAGCATCCTTTTCCGAGCCGGGAGAGTTTCGTCTCGGCGATGGAGGCCGGCGGGGTGGCGGCGATGGAGGTGGTGGCGCGGGATCTGAAGACCCTCGGCTTCTACACCGCGCGCGCCCTCAGCTTCGACGGCGTCGAATACGATGTGCTCGAACATGCGCTCACGCTCGCACAGATCGAGATCTACGACGCCTATGCCGGAGCCTTCCGCACCATTCACCAGAATCTCGAGGCGGCGCTCACCGCGACCGGCGTCAACGACGCTTCCGGCCAGACGAACGCCTCGGCCGCCAAGGTCTCGGCCAAATCCCGGTTCGAGAGCACCAAGCAGCGGTTCTTCAACCACCTCCTGATGGGGATGAAGGCGCCGACCGTCATCCGCGCCATCGAGCAGGATGTGGCGGATGGCTACGCCTGCGTCGTCCAGGTGGTCTCGACCGGGGAACGCCTGTTGAAGCGCCGGCTCGAGGCAATGGACCCGGAAGACGAGCTGGTCGAGGGTGCCCTGACGCCTCGCGATTACGTTCTCAGTTACCTCGAACAGGCCTTCCCGATCCATGCCCAGAAGCTCGTGGAGATCGAGGGCAACGTCGTGGCCGAGCCCTTGCGCGACGCGAATGGCGAACTGGTCGTCTCGCGCGAGGCGCTGGCCTTGCGCGATGCCGCGATGTTGGAGTTGATGACGCTCGCGCCGATCCCATCTGCGCTCGACCAGATCCTCTGGACCTTCGGCGACGATGCCGTGGCCGAAGTGACGGGACGCTCCATCCGGCCGCTGAAATCCGGCGATGGTGCGCTCTTCATCGAGAAGCGGTCCGCCGGCAGCAATTCTTCGGAAACACGCGCCTTCATGGATGGCGAGAAGGATATCCTCATCTTCTCCGATGCCGGCGGGACGGGACGGTCCTACCATGCCGCCGAGACCGCGAGGAACCGCAAACGGCGGCGGCACTATCTGCTGGAGCCCGGTTGGCGCGCCGATGCCGCGATCCAGGGGCTCGGCCGCACGCATCGCTCGGCCCAAGTGTCCGCGCCATTCTTCCGGGTCTGCACCTCGGACGTACACGGCGAGAAGCGGTTCACCTCGACGATCGCCCGGCGGCTCGACCAGCTCGGCGCCCTCACCAAAGGCCAGCGCGAAACCGGCTCGCAGGGGATGTTCCGACCCGAGGACAATCTCGAGAGCCCAGTCGCGCGGGCCGCGCTCCGGGGCTACTACGCCGATCTCGCCGCCGGACGCGCCACGGCGATGACCTATGAGCGCTTCACGGACTGGACCGCTCTGCGGCTGATCGAGCAAGACGGCGTGCTCCTCGAAGAGCTTCCGCCGATCCAGCGGTTCCTGAACCGGGTCCTGGCGCTGCCGATCGCCATGCAGAACGCGCTCTTCGCCGAGTTCATGGCCCGGATCGCCGATCAGACCGAACGCGCCCGCGCTGCCGGCACGCTCGATCTCGGGGTTGAGACGCTGCGCGGCGAGCGGATCGAACAGGTCTCGACGGAGGATCTCTGGACCTGTCCACGCTCCGGGGCAGTGACGCGGATCGTCGGGCTCGAGGTCACAGACCCTGTCCATGTCCTCTCGGCCGAGGAGGCTTTGGATCGGAACCCTGACAAACTGCCGATGATCAACCGCGCGTCTGGTCGCGCGGCGCTCATTTCCGCCCATCCGATGCAGATGTATGACGAGGAGAGCGTCACGCTCATGCGCAAGGTGACCCGGCCGACCGGATCGAGCTATGTCGAGGAAGACAAATTCCAGGCCTCCGCCTGGGAGAAGATCAAGCCGCGCGAGTTCCTCCGCCTCTGGGACGAGGAGGCCGACGGCCTGCCGAAAGTCAGCACGACGAAGCTATATTTGCTGACCGGCCTGCTGCTGCCAATCTGGAAGGACATCCCCTCGGGAAACGAACGCATCTACCGCGTTACGCCCGACGGGCAGGCGAGCATGATCGGCCGAACGGTCAGCGAGGACGGGGCCGCGGCCTTGCGCGCCCGGTTCATGATGGGAACACCGAAGACGCCGCAGGAGATGCTCACCGCCGCCATCGGATCGAGCGCGCCGGTCGATCTCGGCCGCGGGCTGCGCCTGACCCGCCGCCGCGTCGCGGGCGCGGTGCGCCTCGAGATCGACGGCGCGGACAGGGGCGCCATCGAGGGTCTGAAAGCCATGGGGTGTTTCACCGAGATCATTGCCTTCCAGCTTCGGGTTTTCTTGCCCCATGGGGAGGGCGTCGAAACCGCCGCCATCCTGGGACGAATCTTGGGGGACGGGTCTCCGACGGCGGCCGAGCAGGCCGCCTGAAAGGAAAAGTCCGCTTCATGTCGGGGAGAACGCAGGCGCGGTTTTGCACGCCAGCGTTCCGGTGCCGTTGCGGGTCTCCGGACCTGTCGGCGCTGTCCCCCATCCCAGAGAAAAGGACCAGACCAATGACAGATCCCCAGATCAACTTCGCCGAGACAATGGCGAAATGGCAGGCCGAGCGCGACGCCGCGAACAGGGCCGCCCGCAGCGAACTGCTCCCGCAGTTGCGTGCGCTCGGCATCACGGAGGTGATCGCCGAATACGAAGGCTACGGCGATTCCGGCAATGTCGAGGACGTGTCTGTGCAACCCACGGGCATCGAGCTCCCCGGCGATCTCTGCATGAAGCTCGAGGATTTTGCCTGGTCCTTCGCCTATCACCATCATCCCGGCTTCGAGAACAACGAGGGCGGTTACGGCACGCTGACCTGGGATGTCACAGCCGACAGCATCACCCTCGATCATGCCGACCGATACGTCGAGTGCACCCACACCTGCGACGAGGGGCTCTGACGTGGCCCATCCCCTGCATCACGCCGAGAGCTCCGCCAGGAAGTTCGGCGGCGTGCCGTCCGACTACCAGGCGGTGCACGACTGGTTCGACGCCTCGAAGGAGCATCTCGCGCTCTTCACCCACCGCGCCCTGCGCCACCACACGCAAGGCATCTTCGAGGCCGAACGGGTCTTCGGGAACTCTCTCACCAACGGGGCAGGGCGCGAGATTCCGATCCGCTGGATCGGCGAGCAGCATGTCCGGGAAGACTGCCGGGGACGCATCCCGAGCATCGCCGACTGGTTCACGAGGATTCAGCCCGCGCCCTGGATGGCCAACGGGCACATCGTCGGGCTGGCGGATCAGCAGGTCGGTGATCCGCGACCGGAGTGGCTGGCCGCGGTTGCTGCCGGACAGACGATCCTCGGCCTCAGGGACTGGATGGCCGCCCGCGGTGCGGTGGCCTCCATCACTCGTGAAACCAATCCGCGTGGAGCCACCCATGACCATCGATGAGATAAGGGCCGCCGTGGATGCGGGCAAACCCGTTCGCTGGGCGAACGAAGGCTACCGGGTTCACCGGGATGGCCTTGGCCAATACCTCGTCATCTTTGACCGGAACGGCAGCACCATCGGTCTGACCGACCGGAGCGGCCGACACCTGAACGGGGCCAAGGCCGACTTCTTCATATCGGAGCCGGACCATGGTGCCGCGGAAGAGAAGGGGAGGAAGGTGCGAGAGGCAACGTCGGACACACCTTCCGGCGCCAGGTCAGGTTGGAGGTAGGTGGGAAAGGAAAGAAGGCGTTCGGGGTTTGCGATCCCGTGAGGGGTCGGAGAGCAACCCGCCGGTCGCAGGCCTGGAGCCTGGCCGGCAAGCAGAAGGAGAAGACCCATGTTCGCAGGAACCCTGACGAAGAACGTTGAGACCGCCGCCGCCGAGTACACCGGGATGATCCACTCCAGCCGGTTCGACATCGCGATCGCGCTCGAGGCACGGACAAAAATGTCCGAGAAGAGCCCGGACTACGATGTGACAGCCGTCAACAAGTCCGGACGCAAGGTGCGCATCGGCACGGCCTGGAACGAGACCGGCAACACCACCGGCAATCCCTACATCTCGATGCAGATCGATGTCGGTCTCGGCCCGTTCCGCGTCAACGCGGTGCAGACCAAGGAAGCCCGCGAGGCCGGAACCGGCGCGTTCGAGATCATCCCGCTCGTGTCGGCCGGCACCATGAAGTCCGGCTCGATCTCGGGCGAGCTGACCGCCATGGATGCCGACAACGCCTTCGCCGGTTACATCGCCAACATGATGTTCGACCTCGACTTCATGCTGATCGAGAACGACTACAAGACGGAGCAGACCCACCCCGACTACCGGATCGAGGTCAGCTCGCCCAAGGGCAAGCCGATCCGCGTCGGCTCGGCCTGGATGGCCAAGAGCGCCCGGACCGGCAACGAGTACGTCTCGCTCCTCATCAACACGCCCGACGGCGATCTGCGGGTGAACGCCGTGCAGAACGAGGAGCAGCGGGGCGGCAAGACCTTCTCGATCATCCCGTTCGTCGACAGCGGCGAGCGGGAGCGGGAAGGCGGGGCCGGGCTGTCGCTGGTCGCGTGATCACCTTTCGAGCGGAATGACTGGTCAGAGCGCCGGTCGCCGAAGGGAGCCACGGGAACGTGGCTCCTTTTCGTGTTTGTTGGTCGTATCAGAGCAGAACCCTAAGGTCGGTTGTGCGGGCCGAAGTGGGCTTTGATTGCAATTGGATTGCTTTCAGACTTGTTGGTTGGCAGGAACGGTCAATAAATGAAACGGCTCTACAATTACGGCGAGTTGTAGAAGAGCAGCAGGTATATCGGAGCGTGAGAGCGAAAAGGCGATGTAATCAATTCGACGCGCTAGCGCTGCACTACATATGCAGCCGCCTCTCAAACACCCCTCGGCGCCCAGAGAATAATGCCCGCGCCGACAAGACAAGCAACCGCTCCGATAACATCCCATTGATCCGGGCGATGGCCCTCCACTGCCCAGAGCCATAGAAGGGACGATAGGATGTAGACGCCTCCGTAGGCCGCATAGGCGCGACCCGCGTGATCGGCCGGGCTCAGCGCAAGCAGCCAGGCAAACGCGGCAAGACAGAGCATTCCCGGCGCCAGCCAGTACACGCTCTTGTCCAGCCGAAGCCATGCCCAGAACGCGAAGCATCCGGCAATTTCAGCCAGCGCAGCGGTGACGTAGATGACAGCTGTGTTCATCCGATGAGGCTAACCTACCGAGTATGATCAGGTCTATCGGAGGAAATCACCTGAACTCAAAGAAGCGACCCCAAATCCGAACCGACGCTTGGATAGGCTGCGGTCATCGACTTGAGCTGTTTCGAGGTCAGACCCAGCTTGATCGCCAACCCGAAGAAGTTGATCAGCTCGCCGTACTCCGGGCCGAAAAGATGCGCCCCGAGAATCCTATCGTCCGACTTGTTGATCAAAATCTTCGCGGCGGCAGAATTTTCGCCGATCCGGTAGTTGGAATACCAGTTGCCCGTGTCTGTGAAGCGAACGTCTACATCGTGCCCGGCCTCGCGAGCCTCGGTCTCCAACATGCCGACGCGGGTCAGCTCCGGCACCGTGAACACCGCAGTCGGGATACCGGAGTAATCCGGCGCGATCTCGGCGTCCTTGAGCATGTTGGAGGCTGCGACCTTGCCCTCGATGACGGCGACGGGTGTCAGAGGCATCCCCTCGGTATCGGCGGAATCTCCCGCAGCAAAGACCACGCTGTTGGACGTACTTTGCAGATGCGGGGCCACGATGATGCCCTTGTCGCCAAATGCGACACCAGCAGCATCGAGGTCCAGATCGGCGAGCGCCGCAACACGGCCAGCTCCGTGCACGACAAGATCGGTCTCGATGACCCTCGTCTCGCCACCTGAATTGACTGCTACTGAGAAGACGGCACCCGATGCTTCAATCGAGACGATCTCGGTTTTGCGCTGCACCTCTACACCGACATCAGCACCGCGGGCGATCAGCATTTCGACCAGATCGGGATCAAAGCCTTTTAGCGGTCTCGCGCCGCGATCCACGATGATCGGCGCGGCACCGGCCCGTGCCGCGATGTGGGCAAATTCGAAAGACACGAACCCGCCCCCGACGAACAGGATACGCTTGGGCAAAGCCTCAAGATTGAGAAAATCCGTGCTGTCGATCATCAGATCGGCACCGGCAAAGCTGACGGGTCTCGGGATCGCGCCGGTGGCGATGAGAAACCTACGCGCCTCATAGGCCTTCCCGTCAACTTCGAGCGTATCGGGGCCGGTGAACCTGGCGGCACCATGTAGTGTTTCAACGCCGTTGCCCTTCAGGCCTTTCTCCATCTTGCCCGGCACTGGATCGGTAAAGCCGCGCTTGTGGGCCATCAGATCGGACCAGTTGACCGCCAGCCCGGCCGGGTCGATCCCCTTGCCGTCCAGCAGCCGCGCCGCATCGACGATTTCCGCGCCGCCCCGGAGGATCTTCTTGGGATCGCAACCGCGCAGGGCGCAGGTGCCGCCATAAGGCAGAGCATCGACAATGGCGACGCGCCACCCGGCCGCGCCGCATTTATTTGCGGCCGCAACCCCGGCCATGCCCGCCCCGATGACGATCAGGTCATACTTCTCATTCATATTCCGGTCCTTGGTTCGATCTTTTATCCGGCGCAGCAGCTGAGCTTGGCCACGTCCATATCGAAGGTCTGCGCCGCCAGTTTCAGACCTTCCACGGTAGTCAGATAGGGAAAGATCGTCTCCCCAAGTGCCTTGGTCGTCATGCCGAACTTCAGCGCCATAACCAGTGTCTGGATCGTATCGGACCCCTCGGGCGCGATGATCTGGCCACCCAGCAGCCTGTCGGTCTTCCTGTCTGCCACCAGCTTGATCAATCCGCGCGTGTCACGGGCGGCCAGCGCGCGCGGCACCTGGTCGAGCGGCACGATGGAGGTTTTCAAGTCGAACCCGGCGTCCCGCGCCTGTTGCTCGCCCAGTCCAACCCCGGCCACCTGCGGATCGGAGAACACGACCCAAGGCATGACAGCATTGTCATAGCGCTGGTTCTCGCCAAGAACCGCGTTTCTCACGGCGAGTTTCGCGCCATAGGCTGCCATGTAAACGAACTGGTCACGGTCGGTCACGTCGCCTGCCGCATAGATGCCCGGCACCGTAGTCTGCATGTCGTCGCCGATAACGATGGACCCGCCCGCGTTGGTCTCCACGCCGATTTCTGACAAGCCCATACCATCCGTATTGGCCCGCCGTCCTGCGGTGGAAACCAGATGATCTGCCGTAACCTCAACGGGTTCACCGTCCCGGATGACTCGCAGGGTCACGCCGGTCTCATCGCGGCGCACGCTGTCATAACTCAAACCCGTCAGAAGCGTGATGCCCTCGGCCGTGAACGCCGCCGCAAGTGCTTCCGAAACCTCCGGTTCCGCGCCCGGCAAGAGGTGCGACCGGGCGACCAGAGTAACCTTCACGCCCATTCGGCTCATCATCTGGGCCAGTTCCGCCCCGATGTAACCCGCGCCGATGAAGATCAGGCTTTCCGGCAGGGTTTCAAGCTCCAGCAGGCTGGTGCTGTCGAGTGCGCCGATCTCCTCGATCCCGTCAATGGTCGGCAGAACCGGATGCCCGCCGGTGGCGATCACCACCTTGGGCGCGGTCAGGGTGCGACCGCCAACAATGATACCCCCCTCAGTCAGTTGCGCTGGACCGGCGTCGATATAATCGACCCCGGCATATTCCGGCAGCAGGTCCGCGTACTTCTTCTGTCGCAGGTTTGCCACCAGATCGTCTTTCGACTGGATCAGCGTTTTCCAATCATCGACTTTTGCGTCACCCGACAGGCCGGGAAACCGCTTGGCTGCATGTGCACCATGGATCGCCTCGGCTGCACGGATCATCGCCTTGGACGGCACACAACCAACGTTCACGCAGGTGCCGCCGATGGTGCCGTGGCCGACCAGGGCCACCCGCTTGCCTGCGTCAGCAGCGGTGATCGCGGCGGAAAACCCCGCCGATCCCGCCCCGATAACGATCAGGTCATAGCCGCCGTTTCCGTCGTCATTCTTGCCCAAGTCTTTCATGTCAGTGCGCTTCCCGCAGGTCGGTGTCTTGCCGCTTTGCAAAGACCAGATAGAGGATCGCGCCGATGGCGATCAGCGGTGTCAGCATACCAAGCATTCCGAAGAACATGCCGAGGCCCGTGCAGGCTCCCATCATCATTGTGCTACTCCTTTGGATTTCGTTCGTTTGAGAAAAATGGCGTAGAGGCCGACAGCCGCAAAAGCACCGATGGTGATGCGGAGGGCAAAGCGGAACTCGAACCAGATGATCAGGATCGACAGCAAGGCTGCGAGGGCCGTCGCCCAGAGTTTTGGGCTCGGCCCTGGACGACCAGCCCGCAACCAGAGCGCCTGTGCCACCACGGCGAGGCTGAAGAACATGAGCGGAAACAGCGCGTAGTCGAGCCAGCCGGTGAACGCCGAAAGGCCGACTCCGGCGATGACGACGACCAACAGGGGCGTGAAGCAGCACAGGGCCGCGAACAACGCGCCGCCCAGCCCCCATTTCAGCAAGCGGTCAGGGTTTTCAGTTGTTTGGGTCAAGGCGCGTTCTTTCTGTCTGGAGAGCGATTGGTTTCTGCCGGTCGTCTGCTGGCGCGCCGGACTTCGCGAACGACCAGAAATGCGAGCGCGGCCACCAAGGCGATAGCAATGCCGCCCAAGCCCGAAAGCCAGGCTCCAACGCCGCCGAACACTGCGGCGAGCAGAGCCGTTCCGCCTCCGCAACAGACGATCATGATCGGTGCCGCAACACCGAAGGCCATAAGGCCGCCCATCAGGTTGTCACGCATAGAAATGCCCCGATCGTCAGGACGCAGGGTCCGACAGGACTTCAGCCGGATAGCCATTCGCCATCACCGCCTCGATGATCCGTTCCACGCTGGCCTCGGCATCGTCAAAGGTGACGTTGTAAACGCCATGACCGTATTCGGGACCCTCCACGAAGTCGTTGATCTCGACAGACGGAACACCGCGCATCGAACTTGCAACGATGAACGAGCAGGACGGACAGGTGAGTTCGCTGACCGCAATCTCAACCGTCTGTTCTTCCGCGAACGCCTGTGAGGAAAGCGCGGCGACTGCCAGCACTGATGATAGCAAAATGTGTTTCATAGGTTTGATCCTTGCTCAGAATTTCAAGATGAAGGGCGTGATGTACGGAAAGGCCATCGCCACGGCGACGACAGCCGTTGCGCCCCAAAGGGTCGCACGCATGACCTTGCGATTGATCGGATGGGAACAGGTGCCATCCGCGCAGGACTCAACAGGCACCGGCTTGTAGGCCTTGTAGAACCCGTAGCCGAGGAACGCCGCGCTCAGCGCGAAGGTGTACCATTTGTAGGCGTAAAGCGCGCCGAGCTGCGCGATGAAGACACCCGTCACGCCGAAACTCACCAGCACAAGCGGCAGGATGCAGCAGGACGTCATCGCCAAAGCGCCCAGTACGCCAAACCCGGTCGCACCCCAGCCCTTGGCTGTATCATTACTTCCTGGGCCATCTTGGCCTGAAATCTCCGCGCTCACGCTCTGGTTCATCGAATCGTCCTTGATCGGCTGTTTTGATCTTCCTAATGTCTGTAGTTGATACAGGCTCAAGGGAGTTTTCATGGAAAATGGATAACATAGGCGTGAATGCACTTCGGCGTGTCGATCTCGCCCGGGCCACGGGCTGCAACCTGGAAACCATCCGGTACTACGAGACAGTGGGGATAATGCCGGACCCGCCGCGCACCCCGAAGGGCTATCGCAGCTATGACGACACCCATGTCAGACGGTTGAAGTTCGTGATGCGGTCACGCGATCTCGGGTTCTCGTTGGAAGAAATTCGGGGGCTGCTCGGATTGGTGGACGACCGCACCCAGACGTGCGCTCAGGTCCAGACTGTCGCCGAAGCGCACCTTGAAGATGTGAAGGCAAAAATTGCTGATCTTGAGCGTATTGAGCGAGTCCTGTCTGAAACTGTCGCCCGATGCACAGGCGATGCCGCACCCGAATGTGCGGTGATCGACGCACTTCTTGGGGCGTAGTTGCACTACAGGATCATCCCAGATCGGCAAACCCGCGCAAAAGCAGCCGTTCGTTGCATCACAGAAGTTTAGTAGTTTGGGCTCCAAGCGGCCCAATGTGCGGCTGCAGCTAGTTCCGAGCGAATAGTCTAGCAGTAGTTCGCCCGCCTGAGCCGCGACCGCGCCGCCGGCGTCTCGAGATGAGCATACCGACCCCCGGAATACCGGCGGCAGTCGAGTGCGTGACCGGCGGCGATGAGTGCCGCGCCGATATCCTCGCCCTCGACGAAGCAGATACCGACCCACCGGTCATGGGTCCGCTCTCCGTTGAGCTCGCACTCGACCCGGCGTCCAGCGAGATGATTGACCATCCAGCGCCGCGCGTCTCGTCCGGCGCGGGTACCGAGCTCCGGCGCGTCGACCCCGTTCAGCCGCACGGGCGTTCCGGAGACGACAATCGTGTCGGCATCCCGGACCTTGACCTGGGCCATGGCCGGCGAGGTCACCAGGGCCAGGGCGATCACGATGAGGTATCTCAAGCCCCGGGTCATTCCTCGGCCAGTTCCTTTCACTTTCCTGCCTATCCCTGCCAGACCTTTGTGGCATGAGTTGGCCCATCCCGCACGATTGCCTGACGGCCTCGCCCGCTCGTTCGCCAAGTCGCGGGCGAGATATCGGCCCCTGGCCGATCGCGCATTCGGCCATGCGGCCTCACCGCGGCGAAGCACCCGGCATCCCGGTTTGCCCGTCTCGCGAGCGCGGCACTCCCCGGCCGCCGCGACGGATTGCGCTCTGGTCTGTTTTGGCCGGGAGCCAAAACGATCCCGCCGCTCCATCCGTCGCGCTCTGCATCCGGTCGCGCCGCTTGCCTGCTCGCGTCGGTCAAACCTGGCGTCAAACCACACACACATGAGTGCGGAAGCATATCCTCCGGATGGCTCCCGAATCCGCCCGCGTCAAGGATCGCAAAACTTTTCGGTGAGGGCGGTGGGTGAGGGAGCGTCGGTCCCGTGCGCGGCGCCGCGTCTGTGGTTAGTCAGGCGCCTTGAAAACTTTTGCGCCCGGCCAGCCGGCGGCTCCGCCGTCCCTGACCCGGTCAGCTTCGGAAACCAGACGTCCGGCCATGCCACCACACTCCCGTGGTGGTCACCGAACATCTGGAGAGACACCATGGCTTACGACCAGGCGAACGCCTACGAGATCATCGAACTTTACGGCCTGACGGAGAAGGGCGCGGCGCTCCCGATCCCGGAGGACCACATCCTGACCGACCACATCGTCCGGGAAACCTTCGAGGCCCTCCTCGGGCAATTGCGGAACACCGGTCTCGAGGCCGAGATCGAACCGCTCGCGCACGGGCTGGCAACGATCCTGCAGCGCCGCAAGATCGCCATCGGAAAGGAGCTCGACCGGACCGCCGACAAGATCGGCGCGCTGGCGAAGAGCCACGACGGATCGGAGATCGCCGAGACCGCGCTCGAAGAGGCGCAGGGACGCTTCCTCCAGCTCCGCGAGATCGTAGGCGCCATCGAGACGATGAGCGAGGCCGCGGCGGAGTGCTACGAGGTGGAAACGGGGCATGCCTTCATCCCGGCATCCGGATCGCGGGCGAGCCTCCGCGCCCAGGAGACGGGCGCCGTCTTCGAGGCGAAGCAGCTCCTCGAACAGCACGACCGGGAAACGGCGGCGAAGTCGACGGTCGAGGGCGTGCCCCTGATCGTCTCGGGCGCGACCGACTGGACCGATGTCGACCTGATTTTCACCACCCTGGACAAGGTCCGGGAGCGGATCAGGCAGACCCGCAACCAGGAGATCTTCCTCTGCCACAAGGGCGGACGGCACGGCGCCGAGATGATCGCGGCCCGGTGGGCGCGGGCGCGGGGCGTTCCGCAGGCCCGCTTCGATCCCCGCTGGTCGGCGCACGGGCGGGCTGCCCCCTTCAAGTGCAACGACGAGATGCTCGACGACCGGTTCGCCGCGACGGGGGTCGTGCTCTTCGGCGGCAACGGGGTGGCGCTGAACCTCGGGCAGAAGGCCGAGGCGAAGGGGATGACGGTGATGCGGGTCGCGGACCCCGCGAAGAAGACCGCTGGAGAATGAATGAGAGAGGGTCGCGCATGGCGCGGCCCTTTCGTCGTGTCCGATGGGCAGTGGTTTGCGCGGTGCCCGTCGCATGCCCCTTCCGCCCACGTCACGCGACGGTAGCCACCCCGGATCGATCATCCGACCTTCGAGAAACGGCGGAATCACCATCGGGGACCGCGACGACAGATCGTCAGCCCAAGGCGGAACTCCAAGGCATAATCGAGCGGGTCAGGGCAACCCATAGCGCCGAGACCGTGAAGCGGTGAGGCACATGCGATGCCACACGATCCGGACACGACTGGTGGCAGCTGGCATTGGAGGATGCCCATTCGGATCCCTCCTTCTTGCTCATCGATTGGGATCGCACGGGGTCGGCCCGACCGTTCCCTCCGCTGTCGCTCCGGCAAGCACAAATACGGCTTCCACGGCCCTTGGCCGCGGACCCTCCGCATTTGCGCTTGCGGCCGGTCCTTCTCCCCCGTGCCGGACGATCCCCATCGCAAAAAAGGAGAGACCCAGATGACCAACCACTACGTTGCCACCGTTCCCGTCAAGTTTACCGACGGCGAAGGCCAGGAGCGCACCCGCTTCCAACGCGTCGGCGCGATGTTCCGCAACACCCGCAACGGCGACGGCTCGGAGTTCTTCAGCCTCAAGCTCGACTTCCCGGTCGCGGTCCAGGAGCTGGTGATGTTCCCGCCGAGCGCGAAGGAACCGCAGGAATAGTCCGCCTCAAAGATGGGCCGCCCCCGGGCGGCCCTTTCCCTGTTCCAGGGAAGGCTGCGCCAAGACCGGGGACCCCTGCCTTCGGCCGGTGTCCCCGGGAAGGTGTCAGGACCGCGAGCGGTCCTGACGGGGGATATGAGAGATCGCCTGGAACAGGTCTGCCGGCCAGCCTCAAGGGGGCCATCCGGAATAACAGTCGGGCTGCGCCCGCCGGTTTTTCCGGCAGAGATTTGGGCCGAGCCAAATCTGGCCGCCCTTGACCCTGTCCGTCAGCCCCGTCGGTGCAGAGATGCGCCGCCCCTCGCTTCCGTCCGAACACATGCGTGTTCGGCCTGAACCTCGGGCGCGGGCATGACAAAAGGCGGCCGGTGTGCGGTTGGAGATGGTCGGTTTTCTTGGGCCCTGTGTGTCGGGCCTCGCACCTGCGGTGCTCGGCCAGAAGCGGAATTCAAGGTCGCCTGGAGGCAGTCTACGATAATATTGCATTGACCGTTACATATAGTTTCGTATGATGAGGGCGACCTTGAATGAAGGTGGCAGGAAATAGGGGGGCTTTCTTCCGCATGACCCGGACCAAGAGACTGACCGAGACCGAGAGAGCGGAGATCGTCCGTGAGGCCGCGGATGGGGTCTCGACGTCGGAGCTGGCGGAACGGTTCGGCGTCACGGCGCGGGCGGTGCGCTACACCCTGAAAGCGGACGCGGATCGCCAGCGGGATGCGGCCGTAGCAACGGCCGCGGTGACGGTGAAGCTGACCCCGGAAGAGCTCGAGGCGCTGGATGAGGTCCTGGCCGCGGCGGGGATCGAGACCCGCACGGAGGGGGTCCGGCGGCTGATCCAGGCGGCGGGCGGAACCTTCGTTCCGGATGCGCAGCTGGCGGCTGAGATGGCGCGTTACCGGGCCTCGCTGCACGAGGTCGGCAACGGCGTCGTGCAGATCGCGAAGCAGATGGTGAAGGCCAACCGCGCGGAGCAGGGGGAAGGTGCTGGCGCCAGCGCCGAACTGTCCGAATTGCGCCTCGCGCAGATGCGCGGGCTGGCACGGTTCATCCTCGACAGCGCTGACGAGATCGACCTGCTTTTGCGTCGCCGCCGGGACGGGATGCAGCTATCGGCGACCGCCGCTCTGAGGGAGTTCGCCCATGCGGCTGAATGATGCCGTCCATGACGTCACCGGAGAGATCTTCCGGGACGGCTGGAGCCGGATCCGCGGCTCGATGCAGGGGCTGCAGGCGTCCCGGCAGAGGCAGCTCGTGCGGGCCGCGGCCGGCCATCGGGCGGCGGTCTTCAAGGCGATCCGGGGCGGGGGCACGCATACGAAATCCCAGCTGATGAACCAGCTCGACTACCTCACCACGAAGTCCTCCCATATCGTCGACTCGAGCGGGTTCCTGGACGGCAAGACCAGGCTCGAGGCGCGCGAGATCAAGGACCTCACCGACCGCTTCTCCAAGCGCTGGGGTGCCGGGTTCAAACCCAAGCTCGGGCAGACGACGCATATGCTCATGTCCTATCCGATCGGCACCCGGGGCGAGGACGTGCGCGATATCACCGCCAATGTGGCGGAGCGGTTCTTCCAGACCGAGGAGGGGCATTTCGACTACATCATCGCGGTCCATGAGGACCGGGGTCATCCCCACGCGCATATAGTCTTGAACCGCCGGTCGCAGGAGGGCGAGTTCTTCTTTCTGGGGCGCGATCATCGCTTCAACTACGACGATTTCCGCCTCGCCATGGTGGAAGAGGCCGAACGGTTCGGCGTGCGTCTGGAGGCGACGCGGCGGCTGGATCGCGGGGTTGTGCACTACCCGCCGCGCACCCGCGAGGTCTATGCGGCGAAGGACGAGGGGCGGGCCACGGAGCCGCGGCCACGGGTCGGGGCAGACTTGGATCGCGCTCTGGAAGAGATCGCAAACACCCGGATCATCTATCACTCCCTTGCTGCTGAAGCTTCCGCAGACAATCGCGAGGATATCGCCAACGCGCTCTTCCGGTCCGGAGAGCTCCTGGCGAGGGGCGGCAAGCTGAATTTGGAAGGAGGCGTCTACATGGCAGAGGAGCAATCGTTCGAGGATCTGCGCACCCGCTATGCCGATCAGGTCGCGCGCGTTCAGGGCATGATCGCCGAGAAGCCCGAGGCCGAGCGGCCAAGGCTCGAGCGCAGCCTCAACGAGATCCAGTCGCGGCTCGCGCATATGCAGCCGCTAGGGCTCAGATCCGTGACACTGACCGAAAAGCCCTCGGAGGGCGGGGTCTATTCCGAGACCAATATCGATGCGGCCCGGCTCGACCGGTTGCGAGACCCCGAGGTGCGGGCGCAGGTCGACACCGCGCTGCGCGGGATCGGGATCAGTTCGTCTGTGGTGGTCGCGCGGATGGAGACGGGCGCGCAGAACGCCGCGCTGGAGCGGCAGTGGATCGCCGACGACCTGGCAAGGGTGGCCGGGAGGGATGGGCTCAACCTCGAGCGTCGCGCGGATCTGGAGACGGCGCGCGAGACCCTCAACCGGGCCCATGTCCAGCTCGGCGTCGCACTGGAGCGGGCGGGGGTCCTGCGCGAAGACGGTGTCGTGGAAGATCGCACCGTGACCGACCGGTTCCACTATCATCCGGACGCCACTGATGCCATGGAGCGCACGATCCGCCAGGACATGCGCGCGGAAGGCCTGACCGAGGACCAGATCGAGGCGCGGGAGTGGGAGATCGCCTCCCGGGCGGAGCGGCGTATCGAGGAAGAGCAGCGGAGCTACCTCGATGCGCATCCGGACCTGCTCGCGCGCCCGGGAGACGTGATCGACCGGTCCGAACCCTACAGGGAGCGGATCACCGACGAGGCCCGTGCCCGCGAAATCGCGCGCGAGGTTGACCGGATCATGGAGGGGCGCGACGCGCGGACATCCGTTGCGGATGCTGTCTCGGAGGATTTCCGCGATCGCCACCCGGACATGCCCTCGCATCTCGCCCGCGGGCTTGGCGCGACCTATGCCGCCGTCACCGAGCTGCGCGACACCGAGGCCATCGACCGGGTCCGCCGCGAAAACGAGCTCCGGGAGGTGGCGCTCGACCTGCGCGACGGGCGGCTGTCGGACGCGCGCGAGGGGGACGCTGTCGAGGGGGCACCGATCGCCGATCCGGACATCCGGCGGGTCGTCGATCATGAACGGGCCGGCAATCTGCAGTCGCCGTTCCAGGACGACGGTCAGCGACTGGCCTACCGCGACGCCGTCGAGCGCGAGCTCGACGCGGCGCAGATCGACCGGCTGCGGGACGGGGATGTCGACGTGCTGAAGACCCAGATCGGAGACCGCCTCGACCGGCTCTACGCCGCGAAGACCTACCTGCAGTCGGACGCGGCCACCGCCAACAGCGAGGCGACCCGCGCCGTGGTCGAGGAGATCGCAGACCGCGAGTTCGAGCTCCACCGCGCCGATCTTGTCGATGGCGAGACCGAGCGCGGGGAGACGCACTGATGGGAGGGGTGGGGAAGGGCCGCCTCGTCCTCGGCGTCGCGCTGGTCACACTGGTCGCTATCGCGATCGGCTATGTCATCGCCTCGGCTGTCGTGACGTTCCGGGACCTGGGTTTCCGGGCGGAGATCGACTTCTTCTACGTCGCGCAGAACTACCGCGCCATCGGGGTCGTCCGCCCCGAGGACTTCCGCCTGATCAACCTGATCATGGGCGGGGCCGGGGTGGCGGGCCTCATGATGAGCCTTGCGATGTCGGGGTCGGCGCTCACCCGCTTCGGCTACACCCATTGGCAGACCCGGAGGGAGATGAAGCGGAACGGCTTCTTCGGCGCGCCGGGCACCGGCTTTGTCATCGGGAAACTGGGCAAGCCCGGATCCCGTGCACCGTTCCTCTGCTCCCGGACCTTCCCGCACGCGCTCATCGTGGCGCCGACCGGGCGCGGCAAGACCACCGGCTTCGTCATTCCGAACCTTCTGACCTGGCAGGGCTCGGCGGTCGTGCTGGACGTGAAGGGCGAGTGCTTCGAGGCCTCGGCCCGCCACCGGGCGGCGCAGGGCGACGCGGTGTTCCGCTTCGCGCCGACCGAATGGGAAGACAAACGAACGCATCGCTACAACCCACTTCTGCGCATCTATGAGCTCAAAGACCCGGCCCGCCAGCAGATGGAACTGCAGCTGCTGGCCACGCTCTTCCTGCAGAACGATAACGACCGGGTGCAGGGCCTCCTCAAAGGCGGGATCGATCTCTTCGTCGCGGCCGGGCTTTTGGCCTTCCAGCGCCGCAGGCCGACGCTCGGGGAGATCTACCGCATCGCCGCCTCGGGCGGGCAGAAGCAGAAGGAATACCTCGCGCGCGCCCATGAGGTCCAAAACGCCGCGGCGCGGCTGATATTCACGCGGCTGGCCTCGACCAACAACGACACGCTGACCTCCTATGTCTCGCTCCTGATGACCTCGGGTCTCGATCAGTGGCAGAACCCGGCGATCGATGACGCGACAGCGACCTCAGACTTTGACTTCCGGACGATCCGCAAGAAACCTTTCAGCGTCTATCTGGTGGTCCAGCCCCTCATGGTGAAGCCGCTGGCACCGCTGATCCGGCTCTTCTTCTCAGACCTGCTGTCGGCGCTTCAGGACAAGGAGCCGGGGCCGGACGAGCCCTGGCCGGTCATGATCATGCTCGACGAGTTCAACCGGCTCGGAAAGATGCCGATCGTGGCCGAGAGCATCGAGGTGCTGCGCGCCTATCGCGGGCATCTCGCGGTGGTCACCCAGACCATCCCGGCCATCGACGAGATCTACGGTGAAAATACCCGGCGCGCCTTGCAGGGGAACGCCGGGCTCAAGCTCTATCTGACTCCTTCGGACGAGAAGACCGTCGAGGAGTTGAGCAAGGCGGTCGGGAAGACCACCAAGACCGTCGTCACGCGCTCCCGTGCGGTCGGCAAGAACCCTTTTGAGGGGCGCAGCCAGTCCGAGCGGACGGAGGAGGTTGCGCTCCTGCCCGAGGACGAGGCGCGACGCCTGCCGCTTGATGAGATCGTGGTGGTCGTGGACGCGCAGATGCCGGTCCGGGCGAAGCGGGTTGTTTACTACGAGGATCCGTTTTTCAAAGGCATCCACGCGGCGCAGGAGGGGGATCTGCCCTTCCCGAAAGGCCCAGTTCCTCCGATGGGGGGGTTGCCCCTGAGTGTCCGGGCGATGCCTCCAGCTCCGCGTGGGTCAGGTCTCACGGAACGCGATTTCGAGGCCAGGATGGGGCTAACAGAATCCGGAAGCATTGCACCCATTGAGCCCGGTCCGGCTCAAACGCCTCGGCGTGGTCGTGCCGCAGTCCTCGTGGACGATCAGCGGCAGTTTGAGATGGATTTCGGGCGGCAAGCAGATCTGGAGGTGGAGGCTGCGACAGAAGACGATGTCGTCCGGGTACAGGACGCCGTGAGTGATCTGGAGCGGTTGGAGGCGGAGATGTCCGGTTCGGATACAAACGTCAGCGAGACGGGCGAGAAATTCGGGCTTGGCTAAGCCGACATGCGGGTGACACGAAAGAATGCCGCGATGGCGTCTTGTGGCCGCGCCCTTGAGCCGACCATTGTCACGGGTGAAGAAAGCCAGGGTCGTCGCGCTCTGGTCGAGGGGCTCGCTCAATCGTCGCAGGATCAATCTCACGCATCGTCAACTGGGCGTTCACCCTGCGGGCCGCGGGGCCCGCACGAAACCACTTCGCGGCGGAAGCCAGGTTAAAGCGTGGACGACGCTGCCCCTTCGCCGGCTTTGAGGCTTCCATCAGAACCTCGATCATCTCATCGATGCGGTAGAGGCCACCGGCAACGGGGAGGGGCATCTTGCGCTGCTGGAGCGCCTGTCGCTTCACCTCGAGCTTCTCTGCGACATCCGCAAGAGACACCAGGTCGGGACGGACCTCGCGCAGAACTGTGCCCGCCGGCAGCGCCTTGATCAGCGCCCGCGCCGCTTCAAGGATCGCGCTCTCGGCCTCATCCCCTTCAAGTTCCAGTTCTACACCCAGCAGACCGGCATGACCGGTGCCCACGAGGGCATCTTCAAAACCCGCTTCGAAGACGGCGTCAGAGAGCGCGAACGCATCGTGCTCTCCGTCGGGGAGCGCAAAGACCAGTTCGAATTCGAATTCTTCAGCCATCGGCTTTACCTTCGTCGTTCTTCTGAAGCTTCACGCAGGCCAGGGCCTTCTGTCGGATCCTTTTCGCGAACTGCTGTGGATTCTTCGGGGTCGACCAGACAGACATCTGACAAAACTCGCCACAGCGGCAATCCTTATCGTTGGCCGGGCATCGGAGGATCCCCCACGCGTGCCCCTTGCCCTCAATAAGGTCCCATCCCAGCTCTTCGAGCTCCTGGATGACGGCCTCGATTTCCTTTGACGTGTGCTTCTTCCTTGGCACCTTAGATACTCCACTCTCTTAAATTGTCAAGCGACAAGTTAAAAATTCAACGAAAACATCGCTGCAATCTGCTGCCCGCTAGCTGCACATTCCCTAAGGAGGCTGGTCGGCGGGCTCATTGATCTGAGAAGGGGATACAGGACGGACGTCCGAGACAGCAACACCGGCGCCGATATCGTTGCGCCTGATCCTGTAGCAGTGTGCCGTCCCCAAACGCGGCACGACGCCACCAGCGCAAAACCATTCATGCTGTTTGTCATGAACCCTGCCGACAGCAAAGGTTCGGCCCGCGAACAGCCTGTTCCCGCCAGTCGCGCCACCTCTGGGCAGCGCTACCGCCTGCCCAACCTGCTCAGCCGTGCCAGTTGCGCAAGCATGCGGGCACCGCTGCCAGATGAGTCGCCGGTAGGTGCGGCCGGCCCGCCGCCCGCGGCGTTCGGGCGGGTCGGGAGCGCCTGGACGCCGAGAAACTGCCGCGCCCGAAGCGCGGCATACTCGGCGCCTGTCGCGCCTCCGATGGCGTATCGGTTATAGACTTGCTGGCTTCCTGCCAGGCCCCGGGCGAAGGCATAGCTCCCGCCAAAGCCCGCCGAAAGCGCGGGCATCATGATGTTTCCGGAGACCGACCGGACGATGAAGGGCGTAGCGATGATGAACCCCTTGGCCATGAGCACCAACATGAAGAAGGGCAGGAGAGCGCCGATGTTCGAAGCCCCCTCCGGATCACCAAGCTCGGCGAGCAACGCCCGCGAGACCCCGGTGATCGTCGCGAAGACGCCGGCGATGACGATGGGGTAGATCGCGAAGGAGATCAGCGCCGAGAGCCAGCGCGCGAAATAGTCCTTGGTCACCTCGAAGAGCGTCAGGAAGATCATCACCGGCGCGATCCCGATAAGAAGCGTGATCATGAGCCTGGAGGCGACGACGATGAAGGCCGCCAGCCCTCCGAGGATCGAGAGCAGGAGAACGCCGAGCGTGTCGAGAAGCGCGCCGGCCATCCAGTTCAGTTCGGACCCCGCGGCGTTCAGGTAGTCTCCGAGCGCCGCGATGAGCTGATCGAACTCCTCGGCGAAGGTCCCCGACGGCCCTGGCGTCCCGCCGCCGACCGACGCGACCAGTGATCCGGCGATGCTGTCTATCCCGTTCAGGATGGCGGATGCGAGGGCGTTGAACTGGACCCAGTTGGTCGCGAATATCCCGATCAGGCCGATTTTCACGGCGAGCCAGAAGGCGGTCCGGCCGTCCATGGACCGGTATTGGTAGATCATGTTTAGACAGACGAGGATGACCACGAGCGTCGTTCCGAGGACCAGAATCGTTCCGACCGTGGCGGCCACGGCGCCGAACTGGGTTTCGGCCGCGGAGTCCAGATAGCCTTCGGCCGTTTCAACGAAATACGCGACGACGCTCATGACGCGCTACCAGTTGCCCGCCGCTTCGCAGATCGGCATGGCCTGCTTCCGGAGATCGTTCGCCTGCCGCCGAAAGTCTGACGTTGCCTCGACCACCTCCCAATAGTCTGCCGAGGAATAGCGATCGAAATAGACCGTCCCCGCGGCCTCCCAGGACGGATACCGGGTGGCGCAGGTGCAGCTTTGCGCGTCGACGATGCGTTCCATGCTCTGGAACCGGTAGATTTGCTGGACCAAGACGCGCTTGTAGGCGTCACGCACCTCAGTGTTTCGCATCCACTCCGGCTCGGGCGGCTGGTCGGGGCAGACATCGGGTTGATTGTCGAGTGTCGGGACCAGGTCGCGCTCGGCCGATGCGATGGTTCCCGACAAAAGAAGTAATGAGCAGACGAGAGCGGTCGCGCGTGTCATGTCACCGCCTCCTCCGGCCGGTCCACGGCCTCGCGTTTGAGGAACGCGGTATAGCCATAGTCGCCCGCCTCGGCGGAGATCACCTCCCAGCCTTCGGCGCCCCGTTCGTTCAGGGTGCGCCGCATCTCTTCATAATCCTTCTGCTTCTTCACCTTGCAGAACAGGATGTCGTATTCAAACCGCTTCATGCCTTGTGCCTTTCCAGCAATCCGGTTCCGGGGAGATAGAATTCTGTGATGCCGCGTTGGCCGTCCTCGCGGCCCGCCTGGATGATCACGTCGATCGAGCTTTCGATGTATTGGACCATGTCTTTGTAGGTCATCGGGATCTCGGTCTTGAGCGCGGCGATGGCGAGACGCTGGACGGCGAGCTGCGGGGTTTCGGCATGGAGGGTTGTCATCGAACCGCCATGGCCGGTGTTGATCGCCTCGAGGAAGGTCATCGCCTCCTTGCCGCGGACCTCGCCGAGGATGATCCGGTCGGGCCTCATGCGCAGCGTTGCGGTCAGGAGCACGTCGGCGGATTGAAACTCGGCGTCGCGGTTGGCGATCAGGGTCACCGCATTCGGCTGGGCCGGGAGCAATTCTGCGGCTTCCTCGATGGTGACGATCCGTTCCTCATCGGGAACGTAGGAGAGGATTTTCCGGGCCGCGACGGTCTTACCGGTCGAGGTGCCGCCGGAAACGATCATGTTGAGCTTGTTCTCGACGCAGAAGCGGATGGCCGCGTAGATGTCGCCCGAAGCCACGACCTCGCGCAGCGCGCAGTTTTTCTCCTGGCGCAGTTCCTCGAGCTTGCGCTCTTCGCCATAGAGGAAACGAAGCTCGATATGGTCCAGCGGTAGGCTCGAGAAGAACCGGAGCGAGATCGACATGCCCGCGAGCACCGCGGGCGGGGTCACGACCTGGGCGCGGATCGGGCGGTCGCGATAGGTGATCGAGACCGAGACGATGGGCTTGTCCTTGCTCATAGTCGTGTTGGCTGAGGAGGCGATCTGGTTGCCAAGATCGCGCACCTCCGTGACCGACAGTCGCTGATCCAGTGCCCGCATGAAGTGATCCCCCTGGAACTCACCCCAGCAAGAGCCATCCGGGTTGATGCATATCTCGATGACGTCGTCGCGTCCGGCGTCCGCGAGCTTGTCGAGTGAGGTCTGGAGATAGGAGAGCGTCATCTCAGAAAATCTCCAGATCCCGGTCGACCATGACGGTGACGCGCGCGCCCTGGTCGACATAGATGACTGGGCCGATGGAGAGATATTCGCCGATCACACTGTCGGTGGCCTCGGCCAGGTCATCGCCCACATCTTCAAGTACGTCCGCGGTGGTCTCATCCTCGACCTGCGCGGCGGCCACACTCGGGGCGGCTGAGATGATGGAGATCAGCGCGGCGGAGCCGAACCGCTCGTCAAAGCGGGCATCGACGAAGCCGGTGACACCCGAACGCCCCAACTCGTCTCCCCCGAAGGAGCTTATCTGGACGGTTTGATCGTTTGGCAGGACGATCCGGTCCCAGGCGATGGTGACGCGCTTCTGGGCGATCTCGATACCGGAACGATAGCGTCCGATGAGGCGTGAGCCGCGCGGGATCAGGAGCCGTGAGCCGTCATAGCTGAAGACGTCTTCGGAGATGATGGCGCGGGTCTGGCCGGGGAGAGCGCTGTCGAGCGCGGTCTCCATCACGGCCTGGATCATCGTGCCCTGGATGACGGTGTTCGAGGGGTTGGCGATGACCTCGGCCTGCGTGACCGTGACCGGCAGCGCGCCGTTCAGCACGAATTCTGTCACCTCGCCAAATCTGCGCTCGGTGAGTTCTGTCTCACCTGCATTGGCGCCGCCTGTGCCGCCGAAAGCGATGACGGGCGAAGCGATCCGCCGTTCCTGGAACGCGCGCTCCTCCTCGGCCCGGCGCTGATGCTCCGCCAGCCGCCGTGCCTCTTCCTCGCGCCGGAGCCGCTCTTCTTCGCGGGCGCGGAGCTCCTCATCACTGGGTCCGAGCGGGGCGGGCGACGGCTTGTTGACCTCCAGGAGCGCAAGGTCCAGGTCCATGCGTAGTTGCTGGAGTTCGCGATCTCGGGCGGCGAGTTCTTCCTGGAACAGCGCCTGGGCGCTCTCGGACGCCGCCTGCAGTGCTGCGATCCGTGCGGTCAGCGCCTCGATCGCCTCGGCTGCCGCGCTGTCCGCCCCGGCGTCGGTGTCCGGCGCGTTGCGCAGCTCCGCGATCTGCGCTTGGAGTGCGGCGATCTGCGCCAGAAGTTCGGCGTTGGGTTCTGGTTCGACGAGAACGATCTCGGGTTCCGGGGCGGGCGGCGGCACGAAGGGTTCGATCTCTCCGAACCCGTCACCTTCGGTTTGGAACTCGTCCGGGGTGGCCGTCGGCAGGGCGACCTCTTCCCCCGGGCCCGAAAACAGCAAAAGGACCAAGCCGCCCGCCAGGATCAGTCCTGCGAGGAGGAGGGCGAGGAGCGGCGAGCGGCGTTTTGGGGCGGGTCCGTGGCGCGGGTTGCCCCGTTCGAGCGCGGCGAGGCGCTGTTCGAGATCGGTGTTATTGTCACTCATGAGGCGGCCTCCGCGGGCGGCGTCGCCTCGATACAGACTACGTTCTCGCCCAGACGCAGCACCCATTGGCGCCCCACGCCCGAGACACGGATCACACCGTCTTCGACCGCGCCTGTGTTCACCGTGCGCTCGCGCCCGTTCGTGTAACGGAAGATCGCCGGGACGGGCGCGTTCCGTGGGAAGGCGAAGTAGGTGAAGGTGCCGTCGTCCCAGACCCGGGTCGGCGTGAACTCCGTCCGTGCGCTGGCCCCGTAATTGGTGTTCGGTGCGGCGCGCGCGATGGCGTTGGAAGGGCGGCGATTGTCTTCGGGGTAGCGGAACTGCACGACATAGAAGGTCGGGCTCGAGACCTCGTTCACGTTGAAATAGTAGCTCCGCCTGTTGGTGTAGACGGTCACATTGGTGTGGACGCCGCGGGCAACGGGTTTGATGGCAAAGGCCCGCCCGCCGGGCACGCCGTCGATCTCAAATCCTTCCGTGTCGCCGGCGATGATAGACCGGATGCTCTCGCCCTCGCCGAACTCGATGGTCGTGACATGGGTCAGGGAGACGTTCAACCTGTAGACCTGACCTTCCTGATAGGAGGCGACCCGTACGCGGTGGTCGTTGGGTCCCCCGCGCGGGATCGCCTCGGCTGACGCGTGGGGCGCAAACAGCGAGACCATCAAAAAGGCCGCGAGGAACGCCCGGGCGTGTCCGGTGAGTTTCGCATTGCAAAGAGCCTGGCCCGTCTCGCGCTTTTGGGACGCTGGCAAGGCGTTCGCTGAGTTCTTTTTCGTGAAACACACTTACTGGTTCTCCAATCTGTCCGAGCGGATCGCGTATTCGACGACCGTGAAGCCAAACGGGTTGGTCCAGACCTGGTCGATGGAGCGGCTCTCTTCGGGGCGGAACTCGAAGAGGAGCGTCGCGGTGAAGAGGCCCGCCTGAACCCCCTGAATCGAGGTCAGGCGCTTGCGAAGCCGCACCGTGCCCCGGTTGTTTCCGATCAGGTTGATGCTGAGGATCTCGACGTCGAGGCGGGCGTTGGGTCCATAGACGGTCGGGGGATAGTCGGCATTGGCCGAGTTCCAGATCTGGCGCAGCGAAGCCCCTGCTGCACGGTCCGAACGGCGCAACACGCTGCGGATGCGCACGTCATTGTCGAGCTGGTTGTAAACCTCGCGGTCGGTCACGTAGCGGAAAACCTCCGCCTCGATAATGGCGCGGTTTTCGGTGACAGTGGTGGCCCCGACGGAGGCTTCAGGCAAGGCGAAGCCGGTCTCGGGGTCGTAAGGCACAACAACGGGCGGTGGATCGACATCGAGGATGGCCACGGCGGCCGCGCTGAGGCAGCCCAGGATGCCAAAGCCAAGGCCGAAGAGTCCCAGGCGCTGCCAGAGCCGTTCCCGTCTCAGCGCGCCGTAGACCAGTTCCTCCTCGATGATGGCGGTTTCTTCGTCCAATGCCTTCGCCTCATTCCGCGTTCAGTTCCGGGAGGGTGAACTCCATGAACCGCTGTTCCTCGGCGATGGTCGCGGCATCGATGACGCCGCCGGTGCCGTCGCCCACGGTCTGGATCGCTTCGAGCTGCCACATGGCCACGAGCGCGATGGCCAGTTCCGCCGTCACACGGGTGTTGAGATCGACGCTCTCCTTCAGCTCGTCCATCTCGTCGATGAGCCCGACGAGCCGGTCGACGCGTTCGAGGGATTGTCCGGCATCCTCGTAGCTGTTCTGGGCCGCAGCAGAAACCAGCGCGCCGGTCGTGGCCATGGTCGCCACGCGGCCCGCGCCGGGATTGCCGCTGCGGGCCATTTCGGCGAGTGTGTCCTCGTCAAAGCCGAGATCGGCCAGCACCCTGTCCATCTGGGTTTCGATCTCGCTGGCACCGGACCCGGTGAGCCCGGAGAAATCCCCTGTCTTGATCGCCTCGATGGTGGCGATGATGTCGCCGAACTCCTGGTCGAGCAGGCCGTTCAGCTCGTCTTCCATCTGGGTGCGGATGATTTCCGGGAGTTCGGCGAGGCGGGTCAGCGCCTCATAGGTCCGTTGCAACTCCGCGAGCTGATCCGTGAGCGTGGCAAGCTGTTCGCGGAGTTGCACGAGCTGCTCGTTCTGCAGGATCTCGTCTTCGATCATCTGCCGGAGCTGCTGGATGTTCTGGGCGATGTTCTGGGTGTCGACGACGGGCACGCCCTGCGCGTTTGCCGGGGTGACGGTCAGAACCGGCCCGATGAGCGTCAGGGCGCTGGCAAGGGCCAGAGCGCGGAGCGGGGCGGCTGTGACAAATCTATGGGGCATCAATCCAGGTCCTCCAATGTGAACTCCATGAATTCGTTCTCGGCCAGACGGGCGGCGGCCTGGGCCAGTTGGGCGGCGCTCAGCGGCCGGGTCCGTGCGGCTTTGAGGCGAATGCGGGCCGCCATCAGCCGGACGAGCTCGGCGCGGGCATAGGTGTTGAGCGCCATGCTCTCCTGGACGTCCCGGGTCGTGCCGATCCGGGTGACGATGTCCTGGACGCGCAGGGCGGCCTGCCGGATGGCGGCGGGCGAATTGCTGCCGTAGAAGGCGGCCCCGAACCCGCTGAGCGAGAGATGGGCGTTGGCGAAGAGCGCGGGATCGATCGTGCCGAGTGCCTCGATCCCGCCGATCCGCGCGAGATAGAGGTTGTAGCGTTCGGGGATGACCGTGACGTAATGCCGGGTCTCCTTGAAGGGCGGCACGCCGCCATATTCGAACACCCGGCCCGGGCCCGCGTTATAGGCCGCGAGCGCGTTGATGATATTGCCATCGAAGGTGGCGAGCTGCTCCGCGAGGTAGCGCGCCCCGCCCGCCACCTGCAGATAGGGGCTGTCGTAATATTCCGGATTGATCCCGAGATCGCTGGCGGTGTCGGGCATGATCTGCGTCAGGCCGAAGGCGCCCACGGGCGAGCGTGCGCCGATGGAGAAGCGGCTCTCCTGCCATATCAGCGCCTGCAGCAGCGCGCGCCATTGCACGACGGAAAGACCGGCCCGGCCGACACCCGCGAGGCCCGAGGTCTCCCGGGCGACCCGGATGATCAGCTGTTCGATGTTTTCTGCCGTATCCCCGAACATACCCGCGCCGCCCGGATTGGGATCGACATCGCCGGAGCCATAGACCGCCTCTGCGGACCGGTCCGGATCGCTGCCGCCTCCCTCGAGGTCTGCGACCATGTCCGGCAGTCCCTGGCCGCCGAAGCTCGTCTGCGCGTCGAGGATGGCGCGCAGCGTGGCGAGCTGTTCCCGTTCGATCTCGGTCAGCAACTCTTCGACGGTGAGTTTCTCACGCTGGACGGCGAGGTCGGCGTCCCGGTCGCCCGTCTCGACGATATCGCGGGCCGTCAGCCCGGAATCGTTGGTGGGCACGCCCTGGGCGAGCGCGGCCGCCGGAAGGAGAGCCGCCAGGAGGATATGTGCGACCCTAGACCTCAATGCCGTCTTCCGGGTTTCCGATGGGTGTGAAGATGCAATCCGGCTCGACCTGATCTAGCGAGGCGTGGAAGGCGAAGCAGTTGGCCTGGGGCTCGCGATATTCGGCGCAGGAAGAGAGAACACCGAGTGCGGCGAGGAGGATGAGGGGTCGGATCATGAGAGCCTCCAGAAATCAGGACGGTTGCGGTAGTCGGCCCCGGCGAGGGCCTCGCCCTTCTCCATGCCGCCGAGGATGGTGAGATAGGGGCCGAGCGCCGAGAGGTCGGCGTCGACCACGACCGAGCCTCTGTCGTCGCGGATGAGGGCGAGGCGGCTGTCGCTGCCAGTGTTCAGGAGCACGTCGAGCTCCTTCTCGAAGAGGTTCAGCATCGCGTAGTCGGACGCATGCGCCCGGATGTTCGGAAGCAGGATCTGCGTGGGCACCGCCTCGATGATGGTCTTGCCCGTCCGCGTGCGCTCTAACTGGCTCGCATATTGCGTCATCATCACGGCGACGGTGTTTTGCTTTCGCGCCGTCACCAGCCAGTTCGAAAGGCGTTCGGCGAAATATTCGTTGTCGAGCGCCTTCCAGGCCTCGTCGATCGCGATGATGGTGGGTCGCCGGTCCTCGATCTCCCGCTCGATCCGGCGGAAGAGATAGGAGAGCACGGCCATGCGTTCCTTTTCGCTCTCGCTGTCGAGAATGCCGGTCAGGTCGAAGCCCACAACATCGCCATCGAGGGAGAAGGTGTCCTCGAGGCTCTGGCCGAAGATCCAGCCGTACCGGCCGTCCTCGGTCCACTCTAAGAGCCGCTGGTGAAGGTCGCCATTGTCATCGGTCGAGACAAAGAGCGAGGCGAAATCCCTCCAGTTGCGCAAGGCGGGGTTGCTGGCAGTGGCGTTCTGGCGGACCACCTCCTGGATGCGGTTGGCCTGGGCCGGGGTCAGGGGCTTGTCGGCGCGATAGAGGAGCGAGGCGAGCCAGTCCGAGAGCCAGGCCGTGCCGCGCTCATCGATCTCGGTCCAGAGCGGGTTGAGACCGGTCGCCTGTCCCGCCTTGATCGACGCGTAGCGCCCGCCATTGGCGCGGACTGCCATTTCCATGCCGAGCCGATAATCAAAGACGAAGATGCGCGCGCCGACGCGCCGGGCTTGTGTCATCAGGAAGGCCGAGAGGACGGATTTGCCGGAACCGGGTCGGCCGAGAATGAGAGTATGCCCGCTGGTGGGCTCCTTCTCGGGCGAGCCTTGCTCGTGATAAGAGAAACGATAGGCGCTCTGTTCCGGCGTCGGGAAGAGCGTGATCTCCTGGCCCCAGGGCAGTTGGTGTTTTTCCTTCCCGAGCTGCGTGCGATGCAGCGCCGCGAAATCCGCGAAATTGCGGTTGGTGACCGCACTGGCGCGGACGCGTTTCGGCTGGTTGCCCGGATGCTGGCTGAAATAATGCGATTTGGCCGCCATGCGCTCGCCGATCATCTTCACGCCCTCGGCCGCGGCGGCGTTGACGATCTCGGCCCCGAGGGACTGGAGCTCGTCAAGACTGTCGCAAAAGACCGTCACCACCATGTGGTGCTCGCCGAAGCTCTGGCGCTTGGCCTCGAGATCGTCATGGGCGATGTCGAGCGCTTCGAGGAGCGAGAGCGCGGCATCCTGGGAGGCCTGCATCTGGCGTTTCTGGCGTTTGATCCGGCCCGCCATCAGGTTCGAATTGATCGGCGTGAAGGAATGGGTGACGATCATGTCGACCGGCAGGTTCAGCATGTCGAACATGGTGCAGGTGGTGGCCTCAGAGTATTCGCCGATGGTGAAGCTCTTGCCGAACCGGTGACCGACCACGCCACCCGAGAGCTCGAAGTGATCCTCCAGAAACGTCACGCGGGTATTGGCGACATTGTAAGCGAGGAACCCGTAGCGGTTTGCCGGGTAGAGCGGCAGTTCGCGGCCCGTATTGAGCGCTCCGAGGAAACCGACCAACTCGCCGGAGGCGGCCGAGAGGAGGCGGGGTTTGAGCTCGGCGAGGCCCGAGGTGAAGACCCCGACCGCCTCCCTGAGACGCCGCACCCGTTTCGCGGTTTCCTCCTTGAACTGCTCCGGCGCAGAACGGTTCACGAAACCCAGGAAACTCTTTGGCGGCGGGCGGTGGATGATGGTCAGCGTCAGGGTCTTGTCCCGGAGACCCGCCGATCCCAGCCTCAGACGCCAGGCCTCATCCACGGCGTGAGCGAAGCCGTCACCCCGGACAGGGAGGAGGTCCGGGGTGATCGACTTCGAGACCTTGTGCACGTAGTAGCTGAACTCGGGGCCAAGCTGCGCGATGATCCGGGCGAAGAGCGCGGTCACCTTGTCGAGATAGACGTCGTCGGTGGTGTAGCTATTCACGCCGCCGAGGCGGATGCACTGGAAGAGCTCGTTGACCCGGGTCCGGACGGTGTGGTCATTGACGAGGCTGACGTAAGGAAGCATTTGCGCGAGGCGTTTTTCCCGCGCATACCAGTCCGGCAGCAGGGTGCGCTCATCGTAGCTTTCGTCCAGAGCTTCTTTATGGGGCATAGCTGTCGCCCCCGTGGACGGTGCGGTTCCGCGTCGGCGGGGTCTCCTGGAGCGACGTCATCATCACGTCGATGAAGCGCGGGTCCCAGTCCGCCGCCTTCCAGAGGATCGGATAAAGCACCGCTGCTATCCCGAGCAGCACCATGTGCTGCACCCAGACGAAGAGCAGCACCGAGCCGAAGAGCCAGACCATCGCATACATGATCGGCAGCCCGAGGAGTTTTGGCGGGCGCACAAGGCCCATGAAGAGGGGGGATCGCTGTGCCACGTGGTCGACCCCTTACGGCGTACCACCACCAAAGACGGCGGCAACAATGGTCGGCGCTGCTGCGACGCCTGCAATGCCAACCAGCACCCAGAGTGCCTGGCGCAGGTCGATGATGTTGAAGAACCAGCTCAGGAAGACGCCAAGGACGGCGAGGGTGGCGATGACTACGCCCAAGGGGCCGGTCAGCGCGTCGACGATCCCCTGCAACAGGCTCTGAATCGGCGAGAGGTCTATGCTTTGTGCGAGTGCCGGTTCGGCGAGGACCACAAGGAATGTGGCAAGCGTGACAAGGGTTGCGACGGGGCTTTTCAAAACATCTATCCTTCCAACCGGGTGAAGACGGCCAGCACCCGCTGGACGTGGGAATGGGTTTCCTGAAACGGGGGAATGCCGCCGTGGTCTCGCACGGCGTCGGGACCGGCATTGTAGGCAGCAAGGGCGAGGCGCACGTCGCCGAACTCGGACAGCATCAGCGCGAGATAGCGGGCCGATCCGTCGAGGTTCTGCCGCCAGTCATGGGGATCGACACCGAGCGCGCGGGCCGTGTCCGGCATGAGCTGCCCGAGCCCGATCGCTCCGGCACGGGAGCGGGCGCGCGGATCGTAGGCGCTCTCGATCTCGATATTGGCCCGATAGAGGTTGAGCCAGTCCGTGACGGTCAGGCCGGCTGTTCGAAGACCGCCATGGCTCGCGTAGCGAAACCCGGTCTGCTCGATGGCGGCCAGAATGTCGGGGCCGGGCACCGGCGCTCGAGGTGCCGCCGCCGCGATCCGCAACGCCGCGTCCTCGTCGGCGTCGCCATCCTCGCCAAAGATACGCAGCCCCTCCGAGGCCGATCCTTGCCCGATCCCGTCATTGTAATTGCGGGCAAAGCTGGATTGCGCCCGCGACGGGGAGAGCGATCCATCGCTCCCCATCACCAGCACCATCTCGGCCGACGCCGGAAAGCTCAGGACGGCGAGAAGAAGGGCGCTAACCCCGGCTGGCGGCGATCTCCTCGCCGGAGAGCTTCTGGACTGTCCGCTTGCCTTCCTCGAGCGGGATGTCGGCATGGGAGAAGCCGATGCCCTGCAGGAAAGATATGACTCCGGTGACGGTCCTGATCTCGCGGATCTTGATATCGTTGCGCGATGTCCGGGTCCGGGCGGTAACGAGGAGTTTTTCGACGCCTTCGTCGCTGACCGCGCGCAGAATCCACACCCCGTGCCAATTGGGGCCTTTCTTGAAGGCGTCCTCCTTGCAGACAATTTCGACGCGATAGCCGCTGGCGACCAGATCGCGGAATCTGGGTTCGGTGACCACATTCGGAGCTTCTTTTTCTAGGTCCATCACCCGGATCACGTTCTCCATATAGGCGAATGACCGGGCCAAAGATGTTGAAGCCCAGACATACAATGATATAGCTTTGACGCACAAGATATATTGACCGCGCGACAAGCGGATTCTCGCTCACGCAATGGATAGACCGAGCGCATGCGATTGATCAAGAAATATAGGGGTTTGGGTAACCTCCGGTTGTGGCGAGCCCGCGCATCGCAGGCAATACTTCTGCTCGTGCTATCCACGGGGAATGCCACGGCCGAATCCTGCCTTGCCCCGGTTCGCCCCTATGTGCCGAGCGACGCCCGAGCAGCGCGGGATTATGCCGATCTCATCCGGCGCGACTTCGATCTCTATATTCGCGATATCCAGAGCTATTTCCGCTGCCTGGAAGCGGAACGCGCGCGCGCCTTTGAGGAAGCGCGCGAGGTGAGCGAGGAATATGGACGGTTCCTGGAGACGATCGATCGGTGACGTCTGGAAGCGCGAACCCGTCGCGGATCTATCGGCAGCGACCACGAAGGCATACGAAAGAACAGGTTTGACCGCGCAGTCCATAATACGCTCACAATATCCACTTTTTAGATAATCTACAAACTGGATTAGCCCGTTCACAAGAGGTTTGTGACGCGTGGCTAAGACGATCAGGAGTTCGGGACATGAGGCGCTCCGCGATGCATTGATCGCGGCGAGGAAGCGTGCTGCGCTGACGCAGGCCGAACTCGCGGAGAGGCTCAGATGCCACCAGTCCTTCGTCGCCCGGGTCGAGAGCGGGGAGCGCAGGATCGACGTCATCGAGCTGATCGTGCTGGCGCGTGCCCTGGGGATAGAGGCTGGTGAACTGTTGTCGGTTGCCGAGGGCGCGACGGAGCCAGATCACAGGATCTGAAAGGGAAGTCGGCGTCAGTCGATGGGACGCTGGCCCAGGGTTTGCGACACGGTCATCACAGGCTGGTAGTGGTCAGGGCGGCGAACTCGCGGAACGCGGGGAAGACATCCCTATAGTATTGCGCGGGTTCTTGCAGTGACTGGCAGCGCAAGCACACCGACGCGCCAGTTTTGAGGGCCCCGGGTCATGTCGACGGATGCTTCGCACCTTCCCGCGCGACGTGCAGGCACGAAGTGCCGGTCAGTAGTTCACCTGTTCGTAGCCGTAATTGCCCTCGTAATCGCGCCAGTCGACGAAGACTGACCGGTGAAAGATGCCCGGGCAATGCTCTCCCCAACGTTCAAGGCCCACATGCGCTTCGGGCAGGGCCGTCAGTGAGGTCGGAGCCCAGGCGAAATCGCCCTGAACCCCGTATGTCCCAAGGCGGACCGTCGCGGATCGATTGCAGTCTCCATCCCGGCCGGATTCATGCTGTCGCGCATATCGCACGTCATAGACACGGATCGAGCGCACGAAATTGAACTCGGGGCCACTGATATCGATGTCCGCCCGGTCCTGTGCCAGATGCAGCGCGAGCCCGTTTGGCAGATTACGGCGTCGATCGGCGTCCAGAGTTAGTATCGCCGGTGTTGCCTCCGATCCAATCGATGGCCGACTCTCGGGTAGACTTTGGGGCAGGGGGGCATTGTCGAAGAGAATGTCGTAGAGGCGCCCGCCGTGGCCACCATCACCGCTTGGGTGGTACGACGCACCCATCGGGCAGCGCCAGATCTGGAGCGGCGGTTCGACGGGCCAGGGTGTTATCCGCCGAATGAACTCGGCGCGGGCGCGAGCGCAGGGGACGGATGCTGGCCATCCGCCAGACAGACACAGCAGGATCGCGCAATCGATCGGGTAGGATTGTGCAGCTGCGCGGTTCGCGCCGCCCAGGATCGGGAGAGTGCTGATCAGGGCTGCAAGAATAATGCGGGTGATTGAGCGAAGCATCGGCGGGGTCCAACAGGAGGAAGGCTTCTCGCATCATTCAGCAATAATATAGGAATGTCACGTTAAATATATCAATGATGGGTCGAGCCTGTCGGACGTCTCCCATTCAATCTACTTGGGTGTCCCACCTGCCGCGAGTCTATCAAGAAGCGCCGTGATCTCGTCTGTGGTCACGGATTTGGCCATGGCAAGAACCTCAGGGTCCAAGGGCGGCTCGATGCGCTCCGGCGCCAGATCGCGTCGCAGCCACAGGACGCCAAGCTCGAGCGTGTTCCAGAGATAAATCCAGCCGACCGTCAGGTTCGCCGTGCCATCAATCAATCGGGCAATCGCCGTGCCTTCGTCCCGTCTGGTGTTCATGAGTAGCGCCTTTCCATCAGGCTTTGGGCGGCCGTGAGGCGGGCCAAAAAATCCCGCGGTCGCGCAGCTGAAATAAAATGCCAATTGTCGATCACAAGCGGTCCTTTATCGCCGCTTTGATTCACCACATGCTGTCGCCAAGATCTCTTGCGAGAGTCTTGAAGCTCTTAACTCAAATATCTGATATGTCTGATCTCCGGCATCCTGTAAGCCCTTGCACAACATTCACATTCTACCCCGAGGAGAGTCCATTTGGTAATGCCGTGTCGGCGAATTGTCGCTGGCATGAGAACGTCGCGAACTCCTAAGCGCCGTTCAGGTCGGCAGGGTACATCTTCGGGTGCCGTATCGAAGACGATACTATAACTTTGTCGAAGGCACGTGCCCGCGCGGTTCGTGCTGCTGAGGATGGCAGTGTCCAAAGTGCGCTTTCGCTCGATAGTTAGGGATATAGGATCGCGCACGTAGACCGGGCGGCCCTGGCTTCGGCGGTTCAGGCCACGAGGGCGATCATTACCGAGCACGGGTAGGAAAAGGGCGGCACCGGCAATACCGGTGCCGCCAGTCGGTCGTCCACAGGGAGGTTGTAGAGGACGAATTCTACAGCGAAATTTGGGGCAAGCCAAAAATCGCATAATTTGTCTTATGTACTATCTTTGACCAGTCTCCGGTCAGACGGGCGATACCCGGTTGATCCAAGTGCGGTCGAGATCGTGCACGGATCTGCAGCCCATCAGGATCAGCGCGCGCCGCATTTCCTCTTCGAAAATGCCCAGGATGTTGCGCACACCGGTTTCCCCGCCAACAGCGAGACCGTAGAGATAGGGCCTGCCGATCTGCACAACCCGGGCGCCGAGGCACAAAGCCCTGATTACGTCCGTGCCGCGGCGCACGCCACCGTCCAGGATGATCTGGGTCTTGCCGCCCAGTTCGGCGCCGATCCGGTCCAGGGCGGCAACGGTGGAGCTGGCACAGTCGAGCTGCCGCCCGCCATGGTTGGAGATGATGATCCCGTCGACGCCGACCGTGGACACGGCCGACACCGCATCCTCGACGTCGAGCACGCCCTTGATGAGCATCGGGCCTTTCCAGAGGTCGCGCATCCAGCGGATATCGTCCCAGACCAGGTCGGACTGCATGAAACGCGCCTGCCTGGTGTGGGTTTCTACCGTGGTGTTGATGCGGCTGCTGACGCCTTTCTCATAGTTCGCGGCCCCCAGGCGCTGGTGTTTGAGAAGATTGTACCACCAGACCGGATAGCGGACCGCATCGAACACGGTCGAAGGGAAGATGGTCGGCGGCATCGCCATTCCATTGCGGGTTTCGCCCTCGCGGTTGCCGCGCACCGGGACATCGGTCGTCACGACCAGGGTCGAGAACCCGGCGGTGCGGGCGCGGTCGAACATATGCTGGACGAATTCGGTATCGCCGAAAGGATAGAGTTGGAACCAATGGCTCCGCGCGGTGGCCTGTCCCACTTCCTCGATGCTGTAGGACGACGCGGTGCTGAGCACGCTGAGGGTGCCTGCGGCCTCGGCTGCCCGCGCGACGCCGACATCCCCGACCCAGTTCGTCAGGGCGGACATGCCGGTGGGCGATGTCATGACGGGGATTGCGAGATCGGAGCCAGCCACGGAGGTCGCGAGGTTGACGGCGCTGACCCCGGCCAGCGTTCTTTGCCGGAGTGTCCAGGCCCCGAAATCGGTCCGGTTGGCCGCCAGCGTTTTCTGATCGTCGGCACCACCTTCGACATAGTCTCGCACAACGGCCGGGACGCAGCGGTGCATGCGACGTCGGTAGTCTTCAACATTCAACAACTGGTTCGGCTTTCTCGCCTTGAATGTGAACCCTTTGAACATGGCGCACTGCTCCTCCCCGCGCGTTGTCAGCCAGCGTCACCGGTGCCGCCGACGGCCCGGGCGCGGGTGCGCAGGGCGGGAATGCGGGCGGCATCGGCAGCGAGGCCGCGGGTGACATAGGCCCGGTCGCTGTTGAGCGCGACGAGGCCTATGCCGAGGTCCAGGAAGGTTTCGGCATGGGATGGGTGGATGCAGATCGAGCCGATAATCTTCCCGTTTGCCTGGCCGGCGGCGACTATGCGCGCATAGGCGGCGTCGAGCTTTTCATGGCCGTCGAGCGCATCCTGCCGGGTCAATCCGATCGACAGCGCCAGATCGACGGGGCCGATGAAAATCCCGGCCAGCCCATCAACGCTTGCGATGCGTTCGACCTGGTCCAGACCTTCCTGTGTTTCGATCATCGCAAGGCCGAACACCTCGCCCGGATCGGCGTCGTAGCCGTTGCGGATCGTACCGAAGGATCGGGTGCCCTTCGGCGGATAATAGAGCGCGTCGGCGATGTTTTCGGCGTCTTCGACGGTGTTCACCATGGGCACGATGACGCCGGAGGCGCCCATGTCCAGCGCCCACATGATCAGCCTTGGTTCGTTCCAGCCGACACGGACGATCGCGGGAGTCTGTGCCGCGGCCATCGCGTGTAGCAGCCCTTCGAGATTGCCCTCATGGATCGCGCCATGCTGCATGTCCAGACAGCACCACGCAAAGGCGGAGGCGGCGAACAGCTCGGCCGTGGCCGGGCTTGGCACGCTGAGCCAGGCACCGAAGGTCACACCCGTTTCCTGCCAATCCTTGAGCGGCGTCACATCTCTTACTCCATGGGCGACCCCGGCGTGCAGGGCGTCTGGGTATTCATATTTCGGGATTTCACTATGATCGTTGATGTATCAACTTGTCAATCCGAGAACCGAAGTCGAGATGTGCTGCGGGCAAGTCCGTTACCTGCTCCACGGTTCGATCCATTGGTAAAAATCTTCATATGCAGGCATATATGAGGAAAGACGGCTGGTCCGGAAAAAGGGAAAGCCCGACGTACCGCCCTGGGCCGGAACGATGCGGGACCATGCGCCACTTTTAGAAAATGAGATTTCGCCCGGACCGGATTTCGTCCGGGCAGACCCGCGGCGAAATGCGGGGTCGCTACTGGTCCACAGCCATGATCGACCCCTCGGGGTATCGGCGCAGAATGGCTTCATGCACTTTCGAGAGATGATCGTTCATGATGGTGATCGCGCCGTCTGCATCATGATTTCGCAGGCATTGGACGACCTGTTCGCGGGATTCGACGACCGAGATCGTCGCCCGGATGTCGGCGGCCCGAACGAAGCGCCGTACCACTTCCGCCAGCGGTTCGGTCAGCAGCATGAGCACCATGTTCTGGGTCGATTTTGCGAGCAGCGAATAGAAGGCCGCCGTCAGCTTCATCTGTTGTTCGTGTTCGCGGTTTTCGATGGCCTGGCGCGACAGAACGAGATTCTCGTCCAGCTTCTTGAAATCGTCTTCGGTCGCCCGCTGCGCCGCCATGCGCAGGACCACTTTCATGATCTCCTGCCGGGCCTCGGTGAGGTTGTCGAGCGAGATGCGGCCAAGCGCCAGCATGTCGCGGATCGACTGGGTGACACCGTCGAAGCTGCCCTCCCGCACGAAAGCCCCGCCATGCGCGCCCTTCTGGAGCCCGATGAGACCGGCACTCTCGAGGTTTCTCAACGCTTCCCGAACCGCGTTGCGGCTTACGCCGAATTGCAGCGACAGTTCCCGTTCCGGGGGAAGCTTGTCGCCTGGCCGCAACCTACGCGCTTCAATCTGTTCGCGAATCTGTTCACTGATCACTTCGAACGTGCGGGCGGTCGTTACCGGCTTGAACATGGTTTCACACGGGCTCCTGTTTTCACCGACGTTCTACGGCGCCGGGTACCGCTTGATACCATCCAGATTAGCCGGGGTTCAATGGAAGGGGCAATGGCGAAGTAACTCCATTTGTTGAATGTATCAACCATACGGCACTTGCTGAAAGCACTAAAGGAGGTATGATAGAATGGTAGTGCCAAAAGAACACCGGAGCAAGGATGTCAAATCGCGCAGTGAAGATTCATCGCACAGGTTCGGGTGCCGGCGCGTGCGGTGTCTGTCGGCCCCTTCCGACGAGCCTGTCCCCGGGGCGCGGCCGGGTGAAAGGGCACAGATCCCTGCACCGACAACGAGCGTTGCCGTTTTTAAACGCAAACCTGGCGCAGTCGACCGGCGGGATGGGCGTCAGGACAGTTGACCGCAGGCCCATTGCATGACCTGGCGATTTCCGATCGCAAGACCCCGCCAATCCATGAAGGTGAGCGAGACCCGTGTCGCGCTGATCGGGGCGGCGATGCTGACGCTTGGGCCCGTCTCCAGCTCGCTTTTCGCGCCTGCCCTACCCTCGGTCGTGGGTGAGCTCAACACGACGGAGGCGAAGGCGCAGCTTGCGATTTCAGCGCTTCTGGGCGGGCTCGCGATTGCGCAACTGCTTTGCGGCGCGCTGTCGGACCGCTTCGGAAGGAAGTCGGTTCTGAGCGCGTTCTTCGCAATCTTCATCGCCGCTAGTTTCTGGGCTTCGGTCGCTCAGGATATCGACCACCTGATCGCCGCTCGGTTCTTTCAGGGGATCGGCGCGTCGGCCGGTCTGATCACCTCGCGCGCCATCGTTCGGGACCTGTTTCCGCCGGAACGGGCCACACGGATTTACGCGCTTATGTCGGGGGCGATTGCCGTGGGGCCCGCGATTGCGCCTTTTGCAGGCGCGCTTCTGGTCGTGGCCTTCGGATGGCGCGCCACGCTGCTCGTGCTTGGCCTTCTCGCCCTGCTCGTCGTGCTGCTGACCGTGTTCGGCCTGCCGGAATCCAACCGGGGCGAGCGGCAGCCATTGCGGTTCGGCACCGTCATAGGCGCGCTGATACTCTTGCTGCGCACGGGGAGTTTCATCCGCCCCGCGCTGGTCGCGGCCATTCCGACCGGCACCATGTATGCCTTTGCCGCCATCACGCCGCTGCTTCTCATCGTCGAGATCGGGGTCTCGACCTCCAGCTTCGGGCTCATCCTGATGGCGCAGGCCGCCGTCTACATACTGGCGACCGTCATCTGTCGTGTGCTGATTGGCCGGATGTCCGTGGGACGCATTGCGCTGATAGGGATCGCACTGGATGCGGCGGGCGCCATCGGGCTAGCGCTTTTGCATGTGCATGACACGCTGACCGTGCTGAACGTCATGGTTCCGATTGCGCTGATCTCGTTCGGGAACGGGCTGTTCTTCCCCATGTTCACCTCGCAATCCATCTATGGCGCGCCGACAGCCCCGGGAATGGCAAGCTCGGTTCTGAACTTCCTTCAGCTCTCGACCGGCTTCATCGTGACGGCGGCGGCAAGCCTGCTGGCGGACGCCCGGTTTGCCGCCGGGACGGTCTATCCGCTGTGCATCATGGTGGCGGTGGGATTGGGCGTCCTGCACCTATCTCGCGGGAGCGAATGACGGTTGAACTGACTGTCTGTGCGGGGGCGACCGCCGCACCATATGCCAACGCGACCCGGTGAAGTCCGTGCCTCGATTGACGCGGGGTTTCGCATCACTCATCCCGGGGGCCTTGGCGAGGTTCTCAGACACAGAAAAGACGGTGCACGGCAGGAGTGTGGCACTGGATCAACTGTGGCTTCCCTGACGTCCGAAGTTGGAATGGGCCGGGACGCGTCTGACCCCGCCCAAACGAAAACCGCCCGTCGCTTGCGGCAACGGGCGGTGCAATTTCCCTTGAGTGGGAGGCGTTAGTTCACGCCTTTCATCTTCGAGAAGATCTCCGTCCAGTAGATCTCGGCGAGCGCGTCCTGATCGTTGAAATCGACATCCATCGCTTGCCATTTTTCGAGGTAGGTCAGATAGTTATCCACGATTTCCTGC
Source organism: Nitratireductor alexandrii (assembly GCF_004000215.1). Classification (GTDB taxonomy): domain Bacteria; phylum Pseudomonadota; class Alphaproteobacteria; order Rhizobiales; family Rhizobiaceae; genus Mangrovimarina; species Mangrovimarina alexandrii. The sequence goes on from NZ_RBVY01000012.1 coordinate 53,779, forward strand.
GCGTTCTCGATCCCGCGTTCCTGGCCACGCGCAACCACTTGGGCCACGTTGTTCTTGGTCCATTCGTCCAGGACCGCCATGGACGCTTCGTTGAGGATGCCCAGGTTCTTGCCTTCGTCGATGGCTTTCTGACGGGCCGCAGCATCCTGCGATTCATAGGCAAGCACGCCGTTGGCCATGGCATTGGCGGCGGCACGCGCGGCAATCGCCTTGGTTTCCGACGAGAAATCGTCCCACACATCGCGGCTCAGCGCGATCGCGGCGGCGTTCACCACGGCACCATGATTGGTTTCGACGAACCAGGGAGCCACGTCGATGAACGAATAGGCGAGGTAGGTGTTGGGCGGGCCGGAGTGGCACTCGGCAGCGCCGCGTTGCAGCGCCTCATAGGCTTCGCTGAGGCTGACATTCACCGGCACCATATCGCCCAGCGCGCCAAACATCCGCGACCAAGGTGCGATGGCCCGAACACGCAGGTTGTTGAAATCCTCGGGGGCCGAGACTTCCTTGGTGCAGAAGAGGTTGTAGTTGCCAAGCGCGAACGGGGCGAGCACGATCTGGTTCAGCTCTTCCATCTCTTCGTTACAGGCTTCGCAATTGTTCACATAATAATCCATAAACGCGCCGCCCCGGGCCTGGGCCACGCCGCCGATGCCAACCAGTTCAGAGAACATGAACATGATCGGAAGCTCGGTCGCGAAGCTGACGTTCGAATAGGTCGCGCCATCGACCACGCCGTCCCGCAGGCCGGCCACCGCGGTCTTGGTGTCCACAACCCCGCCGCCGGGCACGAATTCGAAGGCGACCTCGCCGTTGGTCTTTTCGGTGATTTCCTTCAGAAACGGTTCGACGAACTGGATGTTCAGATTGGAGGTTGCTGGGGCAAATGACCCGTAGAGATATTCGCGCGCGGACGCCGGGCCTGTGACCATTGCCAGCCCCGACAGGGCGGCGACGGTTGCAAGCATGCTGAACGTTACCTTCATTTGGATTCTTCCTCCCTAAATTTCTCCGGCGGCACGCGATCATCGACGTTGCACACACCTCATGGCGCGCGCGACTCCCAACCGGCCCCGAGATCATGCAATAGGGGAAAACCTATTGTCAATACCATTGAAATGCTAAATGTAGGACCATTGTTGAGATGCCGAATCTGGAGGAGAGACAAAGAATGAAAGCCTGGGTTATGAAGGAATATTCCGGTCTCGATGGTTTGTGCTACGAGGACGTGCCCGACCCCACGCCTGGTCCCGGTCAGTACCTGATCCAGACTGAGGTTGCGGGACTTAACTTCTTCGACACGCTGATGATCCAGGGGCGCTACCAGGTGCGGCCCGAGCTACCCTTCGTTCTGGGCGCCGAGGCGGCAGGCACCGTCATTGCTGTAGGCGAGGGCGTGCCCCTGCCCGTCGGTGCCCGGATTGCTGGGTTTGCCTCGACGGGCGCATTTGCCGAGAAAGCCGTGTTCGACGCCGGTTCGGTTTACGAAGTGCCCGAGGGAACCGATCCGGCCAGTGCGATGGTGCTGCGGGGCAATTACATGACCTCGCATTATGCTCTGATGGACAAGGGCGGACTTTCCGCAGGAGAAACTGTCCTTGTGCTGGCCGCTGCCGGGGGTGTGGGCAGCGCCGCGGTCGAGATCGCAAAGGCAAAGGGCGCCCGGGTCATCGCGGTGGCACGGGGGACCGGGAAACTTGAGAGTTGCCGCAGGCTCGGGGCCGACGCGGTGTATGATTATACCGACTCGAACTGGGCCAATGAGGTCAAGAAGGATTTCGGCAGCGACGCGATCGACATCATCTACGACCCGGTGGGCGGTGAGATCGCTTTGGCGGCGCTGCGGTTGCTGGGTTGGAACGGCCGTTACCTGGTGATCGGCTTCACTTCGGGCGATATTCCGGATTTTCCTGCGAACCGCTTTCTGATCAAGAATGCCTCGGCGGTCGGTGTCCTTTATGGCGTTGCCGCCCGGCGCGACCCGGCCATTCCGGCGGCGATCCGCAAGGACATTCTGGCGATGCAGGCCGCCGGTCAGCTCAGTCCGCTGATCGAACCGCCCGTTGCCGTCACCGAGCTTCCGGCAGCTCTGGCTCGCATCGCAGGGCGCGAGACCACCGGGAAGGTGGTGCTCGCCTTTTAGGCGGGGCCCGCCCGTGGCCTCTCAGCCGCCGCTCCAGACCGGCGGCCGCTTCTCGGCAAAGGCGAGGACACCTTCGAGATAGTCCGGGCTGTTTCGCATCGCCTCGACTTCGGGCATGTCGATTGGGAAGGACTTGACGAACTCGCCGTCGAACATCGTCCTGCGCACCGTCTGCTTCGTCGCGCGCAGGGAGGCCGGGGCGGATTGCATCATCATCTCGGCCCATTCGCGGGCAACTTCCAGGGTTTTGCCTTCGGGTGCGACCGCGGTGACGAAACCAAGGTCGTAGCCCTCCTGCGCCGGGACGCGACGCCCTGTCAGCAGGATCCCCATGGCGCGCTGCATCCCGATGAACCGCGGCAGGTACTGCGCGCCTCCCGCGAGCGGCGCGAGGCCGAAACGCGGCTCGGTAAAGGCGAACCAGGCGCGCGCCTCGTCGGCGATCACGATGTCGGAGGCCAAGGCAAGTTCGAACCCGCCGCCGACGGCAAAGCCGTTCACCGCCGCAATCACGGGCTTGGATATGTCAAACCGGGTGCTGAACCCGCCAAAGCCGGAGCGCGGCATAACCCGGCGCGTGCCGCTCGCCGCATGGGCCTTAACGTCATTGCCCGCGCTGAACGCCTTGTCCCCTGCCCCGGTCAGGATGCCGATCCATTGGTCGGGATCAGACTCGAAGTCGTCCCAGACGCCTGAAAGCTCGATGTCCGCGGCGTAGTGCAACGAATTCATCGCGTCGGGCCGATTGATCGTCACGATCGTGACATGCCCCTCCCGCTCCACGGTGCAATGTTCCAGTGTCGTCTTGGTCATGGGTTCTCCTCTCTTTTATGTCGTCGCCGTGTGGTCAGCCCGCCAGGTGGCGCCGGACGTGCTCCAGGTCGGCTTGGCCAAGGCCGCATCGGGCCAGATAGCGGGCGGCACCGCCGCGCGCCGTCAAATGGTTGATGAAGGTCATGATCATCCGCGCCTCGCAGAGATAGAAGGCGGCGACCACTTCTTCGGGAAGGCGGCTCCGCGCGAGGTTGCGGGCTTTCAGCTTCTCAAGCAGCGGGCGGCCCTGCCGCTCGGTGGCGAGGTAATCGGCGACCACGGCCTCTTGCGTCGCGCCGGCGAGCAGAAGCCACATCGCGGCCACCAGGCCGGTACGGTCCTTGCCCGCCGTGCAATGGACTAGCACCGCACCCTCGCCCGCCGCCGCGATGGTGCGGAACACGCCGGCAAATCTGCTCTGGCAGGTGTCGAGGGCCTCGACATAACGTTGGCTCAGATCGAAGTCGTCGCGCGAGGCATCGATGTCGATGGGTGACAGCTTTTCGAACAGCGGGACATTCACATAGTCGAAGGCGGGATCGGTGGCGCAGGGGTTTGGCTGGACTTCAACTTCACGTGCGCTGCGCAGGTCGATCACGGTCGCAATGCCAAGGGCCCGGAGAGCGGCAAGACCGTCAGGATCAAGCTCGTGCAGCCCGTCCGATCGAAGCGCTCTGCGCCATCGAGTTGGGCCGCCGACCGTTTCGTGACCGCCCAGGTCGCGCAGGTTCGCCAATCCGCTGACCCGAGGTTCGCGCAACCTCTCTGGGTCATCGTATGGCGATTTGCTGTCCATTGGTCCTATCATTGAATGTACCTATCTTTACTTCATGCTACCGATGGCGATACGTTGTCAACAAAAGAGGAGACGCCCAGCATGGATTTCGATTACAGCGCGCGCCAGCTTCACTGGCGGGATCGTACGCGCGCCTTCATTGATGATGTGATTCGTCCTGCCCTGCCGGACTACAAGCGCCAGCGCGCCGAAGGCGACCGCTGGGCACCCGCGCCGATCCTCGATGATCTGAAGGCCAAGGCCCGTGCCGAAGGGCTTTGGAATCTGTGCATTCCACCGGGGCCGCATGAGGACGACGATTACCACGGGGCCGGACTGAACAACCTCGACTACGCGCTCTGCGCCGAGGAGATGGGGCGGCTGCCGATGTCGTCCGAAGTGTTCAATTGCAGCCCGCCTGATTCCGGCAACATGGAAATCCTGATCCGTTACGCGACGCCGGAGCAGAAGCGCCGCTATCTGCGCCCGCTGATGGACGGCACCATGCGGTCGGCCTTTCTGATGACCGAACCCGAGGTCGCCTCGTCCGATGCCACGAACCTTGAGACCCGGATCGAGCGGGACGGCGACCATTACGTGATCAACGGGCGCAAATGGTGGTCTTCCGGCCTTGGCGATCCGCGCTGCAAGTTCGCGATCCTGATGGGCAAGACCGATCCGGACGCGGCGCTGCACCAACAGCAATCGCAGGTGCTTCTGCCGCTCGACACACCCGGCATCACCATCGAGCGCATGTTGCCGGTCTTCGGTTTCGATCACGCGCCACATGGCCATGCGCAGGTGCTTCTGGAGAATGTCAGGATCCCCGCAGAAAACGTGCTTCTGGGGCCGGGCCGTGGCTTCGAGATCGCGCAGGGACGGCTGGGGCCGGGGCGCATCCACCATTGCATGCGCGCCATCGGGATCGTGGAAGAGGCGCTGGACAAGATGATCCGCAGGCTGGCCGCACGCACCACCTTCGGCCGCCCGGTTATCGAGAACTCGATCTGGGACGCCCGCATCGCCACCGCTCGCGCGGATATCGAGATGATGCGGCTTCTTGTCCTCAAGGCTGCCGACCGGATGGACAAGGTGGGCAACAAGGAAGCGCGGCTTGAGATTGCCCTGATCAAGATCGGGCTGCCGCAAAAGGCGATCCAGATCATCGACGATGCAATCCAGGCCTTTGGCGGAGCCGGGGTGACCGAGGATGCGGGGCTTGCCGATGCCTATGCCACCCTGCGCGTGTTGCGGATCGCCGACGGGCCGGACGAGGTGCATTGGCGCACGATCGCCCGGATGGAGCGGCGGAGGGCCTTGGCATGAGCGCAGGACAGCCGGACACCGCGCCGGTCGAAACGCGGAACGCGATTGACACGGCCCGGCTGGAAAGCTGGATGATCGACCATGTGCCGGGCTTCACCGGCCCCTTGCAGGTGGACCAGTTCGTCGGCGGGCAATCCAACCCCACCTTCCTGTTGCGCAGCGGTGCGGGCAATTACGTGCTGCGCCGCCGCCCGCCGGGAAACCTCCTTCCGTCCGCACATGCGGTGGACCGTGAGCATCGGGTTCTGTCGGCGCTCCATGTCGCGGGTTATGCCGTGCCGCGGCCCTTTGCGCTCTGCCTCGATGAAACGGTCATCGGCTCGATCTTTTTCGTGATGTCGGCGGTCGAGGGCCGGGTCTTCTGGAACCAGCAGCTTCCCGACCTGGACCGCGCCGACAGGCGCCCCGTGTTTCAGTCGCTGGCCGAAACGCTGGCGGCGCTTCATGCCTTCGATCCGGACGCTTTGGGCCTGTCCGATTTCGGCCCGCCGGGCAATTACTATGCCCGTCAGATCGGGCGCTGGACCAAGCAATACCGGCTGTCGCAATCGGGCGAGGTCGCGGCCTTCGAAAAGCTGATCGACTGGTTGCCCGGCTCGATCCCCGACCAGACCCGCACCACCGTGGTTCATGGCGACTTCCAGCTCCACAACACCATCCTGCACCCGACCGCGCCGCGCGTGGCCGCCGTGATCGACTGGGAGCTGTCCACGCTGGGCGATCCGCTGGCGGATCTCAGCTACATGCTGATGCAATGGCATGTCTCGGGCGGTCGCCAGGTTGGGCTTGGTGGCGCCGATCTGGATGCGCTGGGGATACCCGGGCAGGACGAGATGGTCGAGACCTATTGCCGGGCCGCCGGTCGCAGCGATGCGCCGAAGCTCGACTGGCACCTCGCCTATAACACCTTCCGGTTCGCCTGCATCCTGCAAGGGATCGCCGGGCGGGTGCGGGAGGGGAACGCCGCCTCGCCACGGGCCCGGGAAGCCGCCGCCCGCGCGCCGGCATTGGCCGAGACCGCCTGGCGACTGGCCGAACGCGCCGGCGCCTCGGGCTGACACGGCGGCACCAGGGAGGAGAGGAACATGACAGAGGAATTCAGAGAGGTCGGCAAGCGGCTTTCGAACTGGGGGCGCTGGGGGTCTGAGGATGCCCTTGGAACCCTCAACCACATCACCGACGCCCGGCGGCTGGCCGCGGTGGCAGAGGTGCGAAGCGGAACGATCTTTGACCTCGGTATCGAGGTCACCAAGGACGGCATTCAGGCCGGAACCGGATCGCGGGTGAATCCGAGCCACCTGATGTCGCTGACTCCGGTCGATTTCGCGCATCGCGCCGACCGGATGTTCGTGGCCGACGATTACGTCTATATGCCCCTGCAATCCGTAACCCAATGGGACGGTCTGGGCCATGTCGGCTATGACGGGCTGCTCTATAACGGATACGAGTCCGGGACGATCACCACCCGGAACGGCTCTCTTGCCCTGTCGATCCACGAAATCGCCCGCACCGGCGTGGTCGGGCGCGGGGTGCTTCTGGATATCGCGCGGCTCCAGGGGGTCGACCGTCTGCCCGCCGGGTTCGCCATCGGCCCCGACCTGCTGGACGCGGCGGAAAAGGCGCAAGGCGTGACGGCAGGGCCGGGCGACATTCTGATGGTGCGCACCGGCTGGATCCGCAACTGGACCCAGGACCGCGATGTTGCGGGCTTCTGGGCGGGCGAGCCGGGGCTGTCGCTGGAGACCGCAGACTGGCTTCACGCGCGCGACATCGCGGCGGTTGCGGTCGATAACTGGGCGGTCGAGGTGACCAGGCCAGAAATGGGCCTGGCCGGGTCGCTCCCGCTCCATTGCGTGCTGATCCGCGACGTGGGCATGACGCTGGGCGAAATTTTCAACTTCGACGCGCTTGCCGAGGCCTGCGCCGCCGAGGGGCGCTGGTCCTGCCTTCTCAGCGCTCCGCCGGTCAAGGTCGTCGGCGGTGTCGGCACCCCACTGACGCCAGTCGCCATGCTCTAGGCCGGGGCCATCCGGAGCCGAAGCCGCCGTTCGTCGGGGCGCCACATGTCGCTATATTTTGCTACCATTCTATTATAGAACCATTAACCGTATCAGGCTTTGCAGCCTAGGCTCCACCGGAATTGAGGTGATGCCGCTTGGAGGAGGACCACGAGGTGTCGACCAAGGACGTAGCCGTAGAGACCGTGCGCGGTCCGCGACCCATTTCTGAGCTGGGACGAGTGCTGAGCCACGAGCATGTGGTGATGCTCAGCGACTGGAATCAGCTCGAATACCCCGAGTTTGCCTTTCCCGAAGGCCGCGATGCGGCGGTCCGCAAGATCAACACGCGGCTGAAAGAGCTGAAGGCGGCCGGCATCGACTCAATGATCGACTGCACTGCCTGTGGCCATGGCCGCGACATCGCACTTCTGGCCGAGGCGAACCGTGACGTGGATTTCAACATCGTGGTGTCGACCGGCATCTATACCTATGACGAGCTGCCCTTCCCCTTCAAACGCTTCGGCCCCGGGCCAGGCGAGGGCCGCGAACAGGATCTGATGGCGCGGATGTTCCTGAAGGATATCCGCGAGGGAATCGCGGGCAGCGGGATCAAGGCCGGGGCGATCAAAGTCTGCACCGACCGGCAGGGAGTAACCCCGAATATCGACCGCATTCTTAGGGTGGCCGCCGTGGTTCACCGGATGACCGGCGTGCCGATCACCACCCACACCAACGCGGCGGGCAAGGTGGGCCTAGACCAGCAACGTATCTTTGCCGAGGAAGGTGTGGACCTTGCCTGTGTCACCATCGGCCATTCCGGCGATTCCAGCGATCTCGACTACCTGCGCAGCCTGATGGAGGCGGGGTCGATGATCGGCGCCGACAGGTTCGGTTTCGTCATGCCGGGCCAGCCCGGTCTGGATCAGCGGGTCGCGACGGTGGCGGCACTGGTGCGTGACGGGTTCGCCGACCGGATCGTCCTCTCGCATGACGCCACGATCCACACAGACTGGTGGCCTGACGATCCCGAACGCAGCGGATTTCCCGCCGACTGGACCCAGCTTCTTATCCCGCAGGAGGTGCTCCCGCGCCTTGCGAAGGCAGGGGTGAGCGAGGCCGATATCGAGAAAATGCTGGTCGCGAACCCGGCCCGCTGGCTTGCACCCGTAAGCCCCTATTGAGCTTTACGACCCGGAACAAAACCCAAAGACCAACGGAGGAGACCCATGAAGACCTTTATCAAGAAGACCCTGGCGGCGACAGTCGCCGCCCTTGCCCTGTCCGGCGCGGCTCAGGCACAGGATGCGCTCAAGATCGGCCTTGTCGCGCCGATCAAGACCATCGGGGGCGAGGAATTTCAGCGCGGCGCCGATCTGGCCGCCGAGATGATCAACGAAGCTGGCGGTGTCGGCGGCAGCCCCATCGAGCTGATCGCCTATGACGATGGCTATGAACCGGCGCAGGCGGTGTCGGCCGGGCGTCGTCTGTTCAGCGAAGACGGCGTGAAGCTGATCGTCGGCGGGTATAACAGCGCCGTCGCGGTCGCGCTGTTGCAGGTGGTGCAGCAGAACCAGGGCGTCATGATCGCCGCCCCCGCAATTCACCCGGACATCACCAAGTACGAGCGCGGCTTCCGCACCAACTTCACCCTTGCCCAGAACGTGTTGGCCCTGCGCCAGTTTGTCGATGCAGTCGATCCGGAAGCCCGGATCGCGATCATCGCCGAAAACGGCGATTACGGTCGCCTCGTCTCGGGGCTGCTGGAGAAGGAATTCGGTGATCAGGTTGTCGAAAGCGACCTTTACGAGATCATGGCGCAGACCGATTTCTCGTCCATCGCCACCCGGATCAAGGAGCAGAACCCGACCCTCGTCGCCGGTGTCTGGGGCGCGACCGAACAGGGCGCGGCGATGATGCGGGCGATCCGCGAGGCCGGGATCGACGCCACGCTCTTCCCGATGCCCGGCAACCTGACGCCGCAGCTCATCGGGCTGGCCAGCGACACCATGGAAGGCGCCTATTCCGCCGACATCTGGGACGCGAGCCTGCAAAACGACGCCAACGTCGCCTTTGTCGAAGCCTTCAAGGCCAAGTTTGGCGAAACTCCCGGCAAGCTGAGCTTCCTTGGCTATGAGGCCGTGGACCTGATGGCGCATGCAGTCACGGTCGCGGGCAGCGCCGACGACACCGACGCCATTGCCGCTGCCCTGCGCGACGGCGAATTCGAGACCCCGCGCGGGACGCTCGACTTTGTCGATAACCAGGCCACCGCCAATGGCAACCGTCTGGTCGAAGTCGTGAACGTCAACGGCACGATCCAGGCCCGTTGACCCGACCTCTGCCGCCTCCCCGAACGGGGAGGCGGTGCCCATGCAATGGAAGATACGGATGCTGCTTGCTCAACAAATCGTTAACGGCCTGTCGATCGGGTTGAACTATGCGCTGATCGCACTTGGGCTGACGCTGGTCTTCGGCGTGCTCCACGTGATCAACTTCGGTCATGGTCAGGTGGTCATGATCGGTGCCCTGGCGGCGCTTTATGCGGCCGAGCTGCTGAATCTGCCCTATGTCCTGACACTCCCCGTCGCGGCGGCTGCCGCCGGCCTTCTGGGCGTCGTCCTACACCTCGCTGCGGTGCGCCCGGTGGTGCGACGACGAGACGGGCACCAGGATGTGCTGCTCACAACATTCGCAGCGGGTCTTCTGATCCACGAGGCCGTACTTGCCTCCCGCGGGCCCGCGCCGGCGCGGTTCGACGGTATCCCCGGAGTCCTGCATGTCGGGCCGCTCATGCTGACCAATCAGCGCCTGTTTATCATCATCGTGGCCGGGCTGACCCTTCTCGCCCTGCTCTACCTGATCCGCATGACCCGCTTCGGGAACGAACTGCGCGCCCTGGCCGAAAACGAATTCGCCGCCCGCGCGGTCGGGATCGACACCGGCAAGGTGATCCTTGTCACCTTTGCCATGTCCGCCGCAATCGGCGGGCTGGGCGGCGCCTTGCTGGCCCCGCTGTCGGCCTTCAGCCCCAATATCGGCCAGGGGGCGCTGATGACCGCCTTCGTCATCGTGGTTGCCGCCGGGCTGGGATCGGTCTGGGGCACGGTCGCCTTCGCCGCGCTCTACGGCATCCTTGAATCGGTCCTGTCCCTCACATTCGACCAGGGCATGGCAAGCGCCACGGTATCCGGCCTCATGCTGCTCATACTTATTGCCCGGCCCAACGGCCTTTTCGGGAAAGCCTGATGAGACTTCTTGTCCTTGCCGCGGGCCTCGCCGCAGCCGCCCTGATTCCGACCCTGACCGGGTCCGCCTATATTCTTGACGTGCTGGCCTATGGCGGTGTGCTGGCGCTGTTCGCCCTGTCCGTCGCCATTGTGGTGGGGCAGATCGGCTTTATCACCTTCGGTCATGCCGCGTTTCTGGGCCTGGGCGCCTATACCAGCGCGATCCTCGCGCCGACGCTGGGATACTGGGTGACCGTTCCGCTTGCGCTGCTGCCCGGTGTGGTCTTCGGCATCGCCTTTGGCGCGCTGTCGGCCCGGCTGAACGGCGCGTATTTCGCCATCGCGACACTGGTGATCGCCGGCCTTCTGGAATATTTCGCCGCCAACCTTGTCGGGCTCACCAATGGCCCCATGGGGCTTCTGGCCATGCCCGAAAGCGCGCCGGGCACCGGGTTGGTCGGGTGGAACGATGCCCAAGGCTATTTGTTCTGGGTGCTTGCGGTGCTGGTTCTTGCTTGGGCCGGACTTGCAAACCTGGTCGCTGGGCCGATGGGCCGCCGCTGGCACGCCACCCGCGACGATCCGAACCTGGCGGAATCGCTTGGCGTTCCGACCCGCTGGGTGCGCATGCGCGCCATGGCCGTGTCCGGCGCGCTCGCCTCGCTGGCCGGGGCGCTTCTGGTGCCCAAGATCATCGTGGTGTCCCCCACCGTCTTTGGCATCGACAACTCAGCCATCGGTGTCCTGGCCGTCATCTTCGGCGGTCGGGCCACGCTGGCGGGCCCCGTGATCGGCGGCGCGCTGTTTGCCATCCTGCCGGAGATGTTCCGGGGCATCGGCGAGCTCAACACCGCGCTCTTCGCACTGATCCTTCTGGCCACGGTCGTGGTGTTCCCGGGCGGCCTCATGTCGGTGCTGGATCTCCTGCCCCGGCGCAAACCAAAAGCGGAGGATGCGCCGGAGCCCGTGTCCGATCAGGACATGGCCCAGGCGCTGCCCGAAAAGAAGGACAGACCCGATTGCGCGCCGATCCTCACAATCGAGGGGGTCAGTCGCCAGTTCGGCGGGCTGACCGCCGTGGACAACGTGGACCTGACGGTTGCCGAAGGCGAGATCCTTGGCCTGATCGGGCCGAACGGGGCGGGGAAGACGACGTTCTTTACCATGCTGAGCGGGTTCCAGACCGTCAGTGCGGGCAGCATCCATCTGCGCGGAGAAGACATTATCGGGCTCGCGCCGCACAAGATCGCGGCCAAGGGCCTGGTCCGGACGTTCCAGCACTCGGCGGTGTTTCCGCGCCTCAGTGTGGTCGAAAACATGCTTTGCGCCACCAACATGCAGCACCCTTCGGGCTTCTGGGCCACGCTGCTCAAGACGCCCCGCTATCGCCGGGAGGAAGCCGAACGGCGGCGTATCGTCCGGGCCGGGCTGGCCGAAGTCGGCCTGTCGCACCGCGCCCATGACGCCGCTGTCGACCTGCCCTATGGCGAACAGAAGCTTCTGGGTGTCGGCATGGCGCTGATGGTTCGGCCCGATCTTCTGCTGCTTGACGAGCCTGCGGCCGGTCTCAACATGGTCGAGGCCAATCGCCTGCGCGATGTTCTGGCGGACCTGCGCGACCGGGGCATGACGATCCTGATCGTGGACCACAACCTGACCATGCTGATGAGCTTCGTGGACCGCATCGCGGTCCTGCATCACGGGCGCAAGATCGGCGACGGCGCCCCGGCCGAGATCGCCCGTCAAGCCGATGTCGTCGAAGCCTATCTGGGCGGCTCCAAGGAGGGCGAGAATGCTTGAGGTCGAAGGTCTTGAGGTCAGCTATCGCGGCAATTGCGCGGTCGATGGCATCTCTCTGTCCATCGCGGCGGGCGAGGTCGTCGCGCTGATCGGCGCCAACGGCGCGGGCAAGTCATCGGTGCTGAAGGCCCTGATGGGGCTGGTTCCGGCTGCAAGCAAACGGCTGGACCTTGACGGCAGCCCGATTGCCGGGTTGCCGACGCGGCGCCGTATCCAGGGCGGGCTGGCGCTGTCACCCGAAGGCCGGGCGGTCTTCCCCCGGATGAGCGTGGACGAGAACCTGTCGCTCGGGCGGCCCGGCGGCGGCCACGAGGAGGACCGCAATGCGATCCGCCGGATGTTCCCCCGCCTGTCCGAACGCGCCACGCAGGCGGCGGGAACGTTGTCGGGCGGCGAACAGCAAATGCTAGCCATCGGTCGGGCTCTGATGGCGCGGCCCCGGCTGCTTTTGCTGGACGAGCCGACGCTGGGGCTGGCCCCGGTCATTGTGCAGGAGATCGGGCGTATCATCGACGAGGTGCGCGCCGCCGGGACGGCCGTTCTGGTCGCCGAGCAGAACGCACTGGCCGCGCTGGGTTGGGCCAACCGGGCCTATGTCCTGACCAACGGCAGCGTCACCATGCAGGGCGATGCGGCGGATCTGATAGACAACGAGGAAGTCCGCCGCGCCTATCTCGGCGTTTGATCGGGGGCGGGCAGCAGGCCCGCCTTCTGATACCGGGCAATCCACTTGGCGAACATCGTGTCACTATCCAGCACCTCGGTGAACCCGGCCTGCCGGATCTTCACCTCGGACAGGATCACCGGCGAGCGGATCGCCTGCGTGCCGTACCCCATCGAGAAATCGGCAAGCTGGGCAGAAGAGCCAACGAAGGCGTCAAGCCCGGGTGCGGCAAGCCCCTGCGCCTGCCGGATCGCGTCCCAGGCCGGGGCCTGCCCCGGCAGGGTTTCGGCAAGGCTCTGACGACGGGGCTCGCCCGGCTCCATCCCGAAGGCGCGTGCGATGCCGGGCCAGACATCGCCGAAGCGAAACACCTCGCCGTTGGCGACGTTGAACGCCTGCCCTGCCGCCGCCGGGCTGCCCGCCGCCCATTCGGCGGCGGCGGCCAAAAGATCGGTGTCGGTCGCCTGCTTTAGAAGCTGCGGATCGCCGGGAAACGACAAGGGTTCGCCCCGCGCCCGGGCCAGCGCCGCATAGACCCCGATGGCGGCGAGCCAGTTCATCGCACCGCCAATGGCTTGCCCCAGCACGAAGACGGGCCGCAGGATGGTGAAGTCCCATCCCGCCGCTTTCCCCGCCTGTCGCACCAGATCCTCCTGATCCCAATAGAAATTCGGTATGTCGCGCCGTTCGTGCACATCCTCGCGCGCCAGGATCGGGAGCGGGCCGACATGCACGCCATAAGCCTTGGGCCCCTGAAAAAGTGTCACATGAGCCAGGCCCGGCGCATGGCGCGCAAGCCCGTCCAGAAGGTTGCGCAGCATCGCGGTGTTGGTGTCCACATGCCCCTTTCGGGTCCAGCCCGAGACCAGCTCGGCCTCTTCATGAAGCGCGGCATAGATCACATGGGTCACGTCCGAAAGCGCCGCGCCCGCCGCCTCGATCGCGGCGGGATCGGTCAGGTCGAGCGAAAGGTGACCGGCGCCGAATGTGGCAAACGGCGGCCTGCGCGACAGAGCGGTGACCTTCGCGCCCGGGCGGCCGGAAAGCCGGCGCAGGCAGGCATTGCCGACCAACCCCGACGCACCCGCAACCAGCCAGTGTTCGCTCATTCGATCAGGCCCGAGTTGTAGAACCCGTCGATCTCGTCCGCGGAAAAGCCCATCGCTTCCAGAATCTCGCGGCTATGCGCGCCCTTTTCGGGCGCGGGGCCGGGCGGGCGCTTCTCGATCCCGTCGATGGTCAGCGGGCTGTCGATGGTCAGGCCGCCGGGAAGATGCGCGGCCTCGACGATCGCACCGGCGGCGCGCATCTGGGCGTCGTCGCGGGCATCGCCGGGTTGAGCCACCATGCCCACGGTCAGCCCGGCGCGTTCGAACAGCGCGCGCCAGTCCGCTGCCGGTTTCGCACGAAACGCCTGGGTCAGCTCGGCCGCCAGTGCGGTGGCGTTGTCGCGCCGTCCCTGTGGCGTATCGAACCGCGGGTCGCTGGCCAGCGCCTGCCGGTCCAGCACCTCCAGCAACGTTGGCCAGGCTTCGTCCGATTTGATCAGCGAGAGGATCAGCCAGCGCCCGTCCGCGCTGGGATAAAAATTCGTCATCGCGTTGCGGGGCCGGGTGTACGGTTCGCGATACACCATCTCGGCCCCGTTCAGGGCGGCCTGCACATAGACACCGTTCGACCAGATGCCGTTGCCGATCAGCGTCGACGACACGCGCCCGCCCTGTCCGGTCCGTTCGCGCCGCCAGAGCGCCGTCATGATCGCGCCGAACAGCGCCAGCGCCGTGGATTGATCGCCCGCTCCGGCGGTGAGCGACGCTGGCTGCGCCTCGACCGAGGGCCGCACAAGGTCGGCCAGACCAGAACGCGCCCAGAACGTCGTCGCGTCGAAGCCGGGCCGGTTCATCTCTGGCCCGCAGTCGCCATGCCCGGACAGAAGCGCATAGATCAGGCGCGGGTTGAGCGCGTGAAACCTCTCATAGTCCAGGTCGAGCGCCTTGCGCTGACGCGGCAACATGTTGGTGACCGCGATGTCGGCATCCTGCGCCAGACGCATGAGTATGTCGCGACCCTCTTCGCGCCGCAGGTCGAGGCAGATCGAGCGCTTGTTGCGCCCCAGAAGATCCCAGACATAATCCCGCTCGGAATTTGGCAGGTTCTCAAGCCGGAAGGTCCGCCGCGCGCCGTCGCCGATACCTGGCGGTTCGACCTTGATTACATCCGCGCCGAAATCGGCCAGGATCGTCGCCGCGCTTGGCCCTGCAATGAAGTTGGCAAAATCGATCACCCGCAGGCCGTCGAACAGAGTTTCTCGACTCATAGAAAAATCCTTGCTAGCCATTGTCATTCTTAATGGTTATACCATTAATATCGTTGAACACTACACGGATCGAACTTCTGGGGGAAGCATGGAAGGAATTCAGTCGCCAGTGCGTCTTGCGAGCATCACGACACCCGAACGGACCACCGAGCAGGATGAACTGGAGCGCCGCGCAACTTTTGCGGCCGGCGGCTTCGGGGCCATGGGCCTTGCCGAAGGCAATACGGTCGCGACTTTGTTGCGCAACGACATACCCTGTATCGAGGCCAGCGTCGCCGCACAGAAGGTCGGTTGCTATTATGTGCCGATCAACTGGCATTCGTCGCCGGACGAAGTGCTTTACGTGGTCGAGGATTGCGCGGCCGACCTGCTGATCGCACATGCCGATCTGTGGCACGAGATCGCAGGTCGCGTCCCCGAGAGCTGCCATGTGCTGATCGTGCCGACGCCGACGTTTATTGCAGACTCCTACAGGATCCCGTCCGAGACTTGCGGCGTCCCTGCGGGCATGGAGACCTGGGACGATTTCATCGAGAAAAGCGAACCTCGTACCGAGGCGGACGCTGCGCCGCGCGGTGCCGTGATCTATACCTCCGGGACAACCGGCAAGCCGAAGGGTGTGAAGCGCGAGGCCATGGACCCGGCGCTTGCCGCCCGCAATGTCGGAGTGTTCCGCCACACGTATGGGCTGGCGCCCGATGTGCGCACGTTGATCACCACACCGCTGTACCATGCGTCCCCGAACGCTTTCGCCCGCTATGCGGCGACGCGGGGCGAGCTTCTGGTGCTCGCCCCGCGTTTCGATCCAGAGCAGTTCCTTGCCACGGTCGAGAAATACAAGATCAACACCGTAACGGCCGTGCCGACGATGTTCATCAAGCTTCTCAAACTGCCCAGCGAAACCCGCGAGAAATACGACGTCAGCTCGCTGCGTTGGATCAGCCATACGGCCAGCGCCTGCCCTCCGGAAGTGAAGCAGGCGATGATCGACTGGCTTGGACCGATCCTGCACGAAGTCTATGGCGGCACCGAGGTGGGTATTGCAATCCATTGCGATTCCGAAGAATGGCTCAAGCGTCCCGGCACGGTCGGAAAATGCGTCGAAGGGTGCGAGATGCGCATCTACTCGGACGAAGGCGAGCTTTTGCCGCCGGGCGAACCGGGCGAGATCTACATGCGCAACGAGAACTACTCCGACTTCACCTATATCAACCGCCCGGAGGAGCGGGCGAAGTCCGAGAAGGATGGTTTCATCTCGATCGGCGATGTCGGCTATACCGACGAGGAAGGCTATCTCTATATCAGCGACCGCAAGCGCGACATGGTGATCTTCGGCGGGACGAACATTTACCCGGCCGAGATCGAGTCGGCGCTGATCCAGCATCCCGGCGTGGCCGATTGCGCCGTGATCGGGCTGCCGGATGCCGAATTCGGCGAGGTCGTGGCGGCCTATGTCAAGGCGGCGGAGGGCGCGGCGCCGAGCGAGGACGATCTGCGCGGCTTCCTGGCCGAACGGATCGCCAAGTTCAAGATACCCAAGACCTTCACCTTCCTGCCCGAGTTGCCGCGTGAGGAAAGCGGCAAGCTGATGAAGCGGAAACTGCGCGACCAGTTCGCCAAACCAGTCTGAGCCACCGATGGTATTCACCGACCTGCGCCTGCCTGTCGTCGGTGCGCCGATGTTCCTGGTCTCTGGCCCGGATCTTGTCGTCGCGCAGGGACAGGCGGGCATCCTTGGGACGTTTCCGGCCTTGAATGCCCGCAGCACAGAGGCGTTCGGAGATTGGTGCGACGAGATCGCCGGGCGCCTGCCGCCCGGTGCGCCCTGGGGCGTCAACCTCATCGCCGCGCCGACCAATACGCGGCTGGAGGCCGACCTTGCCGTCTGCGTCGACCGCAAGGTTCCGGTCGTGATCACCAGCCTGCGCGCGCCGCGCGACATTTCCGAGGCGGTGCGCGGGTATGGCGGGATACATCTGCATGATGTGACGACTGTCCAGCATGCCGAAAAGGCGCTGGATCAGGGTGCGTCCGGGCTTGTCCTTGTTGCCGCCGGGGCGGGTGGACATGCCGGGCGACTGTCACCCTTTGCCTTCGCCGCCGAGGTGCGCCGCTTTTTTGCCGGTCCCTTGCTGCTGGGCGGCGGGATCGGAACCGGAGCGGGCGTTCTGGCAGCGCAAGCAGCCGGGGTGGATGCGGCCTATGTCGGTACGCGCTTCATCCCGGCGACGGAATCACTCGCGCCGGAGCGGCACCGCGCCATGATCCTTGAGGCGGGGGCGGATGACATTGTCAATACGCCGCTCTTCTCCGGCGTGGCGGCGAATTACCTGCGCGCCTCGGTGGTCGAGGCGGGTCTCGATCCGAAGACCCTGCCCGCCGGCGCGCGGCTCGATCCCGACACCCCGCGGCCAGAAGGGTTGCGGGCCTGGATTGACATCTTGTCTGCGGGCCAGGGCGTGGCGAGTTCGGCCAAGGTCGAGACCGCCGCGGAAATCGTCGATACGCTGGAGACGGAATACCGCGCCGCGCTGACGCGGATCATGCCGGAGGGCGCCGCCTAGGCGCCTTTGAACCCGGCCCGGCCGTCAGGATCCGAGGCCGGGAAAGGCAGCGGGGCGCTTCTCCTTCATCGCCGCCATGGCTTCGCGAAAATCCGCGCTTTTCAGGCTTTCCGCGAGCTCCCGCTCGCCGCGGGCCATCACCGTGTCGATATCGTCGAAACGAAGCTGCTGGACCTGGCGCTTGATGATCGCGGCCGAGCGGGGCGAGATCGCGGTGGCCATTTCGGCGGCATAGGCTTGCACCGACGCGGCGAAATCCTCGACCGGCAGGACCTGGGTCACTAGACCGATCCGCAATGCCTCTTCCGCGCCGACTTTGCGCCCGCTCAGAAGGATTTCCATCGCACGGGCCTGTCCCACGACATTGGTCAGGGCCCAGTCGATCCCCTTCTCGGCGATCAGCCCCATGCGCGAGAACGAGCCGATGAACGCGCCACGGTCGGACGCGATACGGATATCGCAAAAGAGCGACAAAACGTACCCGATACCGACGGCGGGCCCGTCGACTGCCGCGATGACGGGCTTGGGCACCGCGGCCGGGATCGAGAACTTGCCGCGATAGATCTCGGGCGTACCCGCAGGCCAGGGATCTTCGCCCGGCGGTTCGGGCAGCTTGGCGGTGCCGTCCTGAAGCGCCTTCAGAAATTCGGTGTCCGCCCCGGCGCAGAACGCCCGGCCGGCCCCGGTGATGACCACCACCCGCACTTCGGGATCGGAAACGGCCGCGGCGAGGCTGGCGCGCAAACCCTCCTCGATGTCGCCGTTCCATGCGTTCATCCGGTCGGGCCGGTTCATCGTGATCGTCAGCACGCCGGCATCGAGCCGGGTCAGGACCGCGTCGTTCATTCCGCATCCTCCAGCCGGGCACGGCCTGCTGCGAAAACACGGGTCTGGCGCGCGGGAACCGAGGCCTCGAACAGCACAGAGTCGGCGTCGCGCCAAGCACAAAGCTTCAGCGTTTCGCCAGGGAAAAGCGGGCGGCTCAGTCGCCCCGAAATCTCGGCCAGGCGGCCACCGAAGGAGTCCAGAACACCGCGCGCCATCAGGCCGTAGGTGCAAAGCCCGTGCAGAATCGGGCGGTCGAACCCGGCCTTTGCGGCGGCGGCGGGATCGGCGTGAAGCGGGTTGATGTCGCCGGACAGCCGATAGATCAGCGCCTGTTGCGGCAGGGTCGGCAGCGTCACCACCGCATCCGGCGCACGGTCGGGTGCGGCCCAGTCGTCGACCGGCTCGGGTACAGTTCCGCCGAAGCCGCCGTCGCCGCGACAGATATAGGTCGAGACGGTGGTGGCCACCGGGGTTCCGTCGGCCGTGGCGATATTGCGGTCGACCTCGACCACCGCACCGCGTTCGGCGCCCCTGTCATAGATCGCCGCAACGCGGGAGGCCGCGACCAGCGGCACCCCGATCGGCACGGGCCGGTAATTCGTGAGCGATTGTGCCCCATGCACGATCTTGCGCCAGTCGAGCCCGGCCTTCGCGAACCACATGCCCGGGCTTCCCAGGACCACGGGCATGGTGGGAAAGGCTTCCAGCGCGCTTTCGTAGACGTAGCGCAGCTGATTGGTGTCGGTCGGGTCATTTCCCAGACCCACGCCCAGCCCATAAAGGATTGCGTCGCGCGGGGTGACCTCGAACTGAATCTCGCCGAATGAAAATGCGCGGAGCTCGGCCTCGTCGATCATGATGATTTCCTTTCGTATTCCGGTTCTGCGACAAGCGCCGATGCGATCCGGCTACGTGGCGCGGTTTCGCCGCCGAGCGCGATCGACAGGTAGAGCAACCGTTTGA
Source organism: Nitratireductor alexandrii (assembly GCF_004000215.1). Lineage (GTDB taxonomy): Bacteria > Pseudomonadota > Alphaproteobacteria > Rhizobiales > Rhizobiaceae > Mangrovimarina > Mangrovimarina alexandrii. The sequence continues at coordinate 73,199 of NZ_RBVY01000012.1, forward strand.
AGTACCCGCCGATGGCCATTTCCTGCGTCATGCCCATGCCGCCATGAAGCTGGATGGCCCTTTCGCCAATAGTCCGGGCGGCGGTCGTGATCTGGGCCAGCGCCCGGTCGGCCAGCCCCGCCTCGGCCGGGGTGCCGTCCGGTGCGACGAGCATCGCGGCCATGGTGCGGGCCAGCTCGGCATCGGCATGCATATCAGCCATACGGTGGCGTAGGGCCTGAAACCTGGCCAGCGGCTGGCCGAACTGGGTGCGCTCCTGCAGGTAGCCTGACGTGACCTCGATGGCGCGTTCCATGGCCCCGACCGTTTCAGCTGCCAGCGCAGCGCGACGCAGGCTCTGCGTCCGAGCGGCTGTGGTCCGCAGCCCCTCGCCATCGGCGATCCGGGTCGCCGGGGTGGCGGTCAGTATGATGTCGGCCAGGGCGCGCCCGTCGACCGAGCGATATACGCGGCGCTCGACTTGGCCCTCGAGCGCGAAAAGCGCGAGCTCCCCCCCTGCCTGGCGAGCAAGCACGAGGTAGTCGGTCACCTGCGCACCACCCGGCACATGCCGGGCCACGCCGGTGAGGGTTCCGTCTGCGCCTGGCTCAAACGGCGCGCCAAGGCCCAGGACCATGGCGATCCGCGAGCCTGTCACCAGCCCTTCGGCAAGGCCGTCCAGCGCCGCTGTGTCGAGCACGGTTCCGGCCAGCGTCGCAGCGACGAGAGCCGCCTCGACCACAGGTTCAGTCACAAGCCCGCGTCCGCATTCCTCGGCCAGCGCAAGCGTCGCTCCGGCGGGAAGGCCGAGTCCGCCCAAGTCCTCTGGCAGGGCGATGGCATGCCAGCCAAGCTCGGCCATCGCGGCCCAGTTGTCGACCGAATGCCCACTGTCATCGGCGCGATACTCGGACTCGATCCAGCGTCGGGCGCTTTCGGCGATCATCCCGGCATCTTCGCTGCGCAGAAACATCTCGCTCATCCCCGACCCCCTTCTGCGCCCAAGAGCCCGCGCGCGAGCAGTGACCGCTGAATCTCGTTGGTGCCGCCATAGATCGAGGACGCACGGCCATAGAGATATTCCTCGATGACGCCTTCGCTCAGCTCGGCAGCCGCAGCGTCGAGCCTGGCGAGCGCGCCGGTCGCCTCGGGCCCGGCCATGGCCGCTTCGGCGCCGATGGCTTCGCGCAGGAGCCGCGTCATTTCCTGCTGGATCTCGGTGCCGCGCAGTTTGAGGATCGAGGCACCCCCGCCGATGTCTCCGCCCTGCGCCTGCACCGCGAGGTAACGCAGCTCGGTCAGTTCCAGCGCGGTGAGCGCGATCTCGACCTCGGCCAGCGCGGCCATGAAGGACGGCGCCTGAGCCAGCGGCAGGCCGTCCGGCTGCGGCAGGTGCATCGCGGCCCGGATACGGGCCAGTTGCCGGCGGCTGCGGCCTGCGCCGCTGATGTCGCTGCGTTCGTTCGCCAGAAGGAAGCGGGCATAGGCCCAGCCCTTCCCTTCCTCGCCTACGAGGTTTTCCGCCGGGACCTCGACGCCGGACAGGAACACCTCGTTCAGCGTATGGCTGCCGTCGATCGAGATGATCGGGCGCACTTCAATGCCAGGGCTGTCCATGTCGAGGAGCAGGAAGGAAATCCCGTCCTGCTTGCGCCCGCTGTCGTCGGTGCGCACAAGCGCGAACATGCGGTTGGCATGTTGGGCCTTGGTGGTCCAGATCTTCTGGCCATCGACCACGTATCGGTCGCCCTTGCGCACCGCGCGGGTGCGTAGACCGGCGAGGTCGGATCCGGCGCCGGGTTCGGAAAAGCCCTGGCACCACCAATCGTCCGCCGAAAGGATGCGCGGCAGGTAGAAGGATTTCTGCGCCTCCGATCCGAAGGCATAGATCACCGGCCCGACCATACGGGTGCCGAAGGCTGGCACCTTGGGCGCCGCGCCGAGGCCGCATTCGAGGTTGAAGAGCAACTGGCGCAGGGGTGACCAGCCCGCTCCACCATATTCTTCGGGCCAGGATGGTGCGGCCCAACCCCGTGCATTCAGCGCCTTCTGCCAGAAAACGACTTCGGACTTTGTGGCGTGGCGGCCGATGTCGGCGTTGCGTCGTGCCTCGGCAGGAAGCGCCACGGCGATGAAATCCCGCACCTCCTGCCGGAAGGTGCGGTCAGCCTCGCTCAGGAGGCCGTCTATAGGATCGACAGAGGGCATCGGTTTAAATGGCATCCCAGAAGAACACGTCCATCGTGGTCTCGAACGGGGTCAGGTCGTTTTTGACAGAGGGCATGAACACGTCACGGATGTCGTCGTGGGTCCAGCCGTTGGCACGATGGAGACCGCGAATGGGCCGCGGCTGGCTCATCACGAAGATTTCGTTCCCGCGCACGGCAAAGACCTGTCCGGTCACGTCGCTCGCATCATCGCTGGCCAGGAAGACGCTCATCGGGACCAGCTTTTCGGCAGTCATGTGCTTTCGCTTTTCGGCAAATTCCGGCGTGTCGCCGGTGGGAACCGAGGTCACCATCCGGGTCAGGGCGAAAGGCGCGATGCAGTTCGAGCGGATGCCGAAGCGCTTCATGTCGATCGCGATCGACCGCGACAGACCCGCAATCCCCGCCTTGGCAGAAGAGTAGTTCGCCTGACCCAGGTTGCCGATCAGGCCGGCGGTCGAGGTGAAGTGGACATAACTTCCCGATTCCTGCTCGCGAAATACGGTCGCTGCGGCACGGCTGACATTGTAGCTGCCATAGAGATGAACCTTGGTGACGCTGTCGAAATTATCGAAGCTCATCTTGTGGAACAATCCGTCGCGCACGATGCCGGCGTTGTTCAGGACCGTGTCGAGCCGACCGAAATTGCCGACCGCGCATTTCACCATGGCTTCGGCACCGTCCGGATCGGACACGCTGTTGTTGTCTGCGACCGCTTGGCCCCCGGCGGCAATGATCTCGGCGGCGACGTCTTCGGCCGGGTTGGCGCCGTCGGATTCTCCTTGGAGGCTAGTCCCCAGGTCGTTGACCACGACTTTGGCTCCCGCCGCACCCAAGCCGAGCGCAAGAGCGCGTCCGATGCCCCGTCCGCCACCGGTGACGATAGCGACCTTTCCGTCAAGAGGTCCCGCCATGTTGTTTCCCTTTCATGTGTCTGGTTCAGGCTATAATTGGTAGTACCATTAGAAAAAGCGGGGTTCCACCCCAAGAAAGGTGGACCCCGCTTCGCTCAGGCCTCGAGTGCGAGAACGCCCGTGGCCTGGCTTGCCAAGGTGCCGCCGTTGCCGTGGACCACAGCCGTGGCGCAATCGGCGACCTGCCTTTCGCCTCCCTCGCCGCGCAGCTGCCGCACCGCCTCGATGATCGTGAAAATCCCGTACATGCCCGGATGGGTGCAGGACAGGCCGCCCCCGTTGGTGTTCACCGGAATGGTTCCGCCCGGCGCGGTCAACCCGTCACGGAACAGCTTGCCCCCTTGCCCCTTCTCGCAGAACCCGAGGTCTTCCATGAACAGGATCGCGTTTATGGTGAAGGCGTCGTAGAGCTGGACCACGTCGATGTCCTGCGGCGCGAGGCCGGACATGGCGAAGGCACGCGCCCCGGACAGAGCCGCGGGGCTAACCGTCAGGTCGGGCATTTCCATGATCGACTTGTGGGTATGTGCAACGCCGAAGCCACGCACATAGATCGGGGTCTTGGACATTTCGCGGGCCTTCTCGGCCGAGACCAGCACCACAGCGCCGCCGCCATCGGTGACCAGGCAGCAATCCCGTACGGTCAGCGGATCGGCGACGGGCCGCGCCGCAAGCACCTCTTCCAAGGTGATCGGATCGCGCATCGTCGCTTCGGGGTTCAACTCGGCCCATTTCCGCATCGACACGGCCACTGATGCGAGGTCTTCGCGGGTCGTGCCGTATTGGTACATATGCCGCGAGGTCGCCAGCGCATAGGCCCCGATCGGGTTGCGGGGATGATAGGGCGCCTCGTAGGGCTGTGGCTCCACCGGGCTGACCAGCCTGCCCGCCGCGCTGCGCTGGTTCGAGCCGTAGCAGATCAGCGCCACGTCGCAGAGCCCGGTTTCAATCGCCACCGTGGCCGATTGCAGAAAGGCGACAAAGGCCGAGCCGCCGTAATTCGTCGCGTCGGTGAAGCGCGGCTGCAACCCCAGGTACTCGCCCACGGACAGACCGGGCAGCAGGTTGCTCATATTGGTCGTGAACAGACCGTCGACATCCTGAAGGGTCAGCCCCGCCTCGGCCAGGGCCGCCTTTACCGCATGGCCCATGATTTCCATATGGCTCATGCCCGGTGCCGCCGAGATACCGTATTGGCCGACGCCGACGATTGCGGATTTCGATCTCAGATCCATCAGGCCGCTCCTTCCACGCCACGAAACACAACACGCGCAGGATCGCCCGCCTCGATCTCGGCCACCACCGGCAGGCCGACGGCCACGTCCAGCGGCGGGCGGTCCAAGACGGTCGAGATCATGCGCACGCCCTCGTCCAGTTCGACAAGGACATAGCTGTAATCGCCGCCCCGTTCGGGCTTTTGGCAAATGGTGGTCGCCGCATAGACCACGCCCTGTCCGCTGGCGTCTTGCCAGGCCAGCGCGTCCGAGCCGCAGCTTGTGCACAAGACGCGCGGTGCGAATTGATACGCGCCGCAGGCCCCGCATTTCTGGATTACGAAGCGACCTTCGTTGAGAAACTCCTGATACTCGCGATCAGGGGCCTGGGCTGCCGATCCGTTTGTCATGTCTTGTCCTTATCGTTCAGTCTGTCTGTTCGTTGCATGCCCCGCCGTCACATCAGATCGGGCAGCAGAAGCGTGATTTTCGGGAAGGCGATCAGCAGGAACATCACGAACACTTCGGCCAGCAGGAACCATGCGGTGCCGCGGAAGATTGCGCCCAGCGGCACGCTCTTTCCGACCACGCCCTTCATGACGAAGACGTTCAGGCCAAGCGGTGGTGTGAGCATCCCGATTTCCAGGTACTTCACCAGGATGACGCCGATCCAGATCGGGTTGATGTCGGCGGCGTGAAAGATCGGCAGCATGACCGGCAGGGTCAGCAGCAGAACGCCCATCGGATCGAGGAAACAGCCAAAGACCAGATAGACCAGCGACGCCAGGAGCACGATCAGAAGCGGATCGGTGCCGAGCGAGTCGACCAGTCGCGCGATGTCATAGGGCAGCCCGCTGATCGCGAGGAACCGGGTGAACAGCAGCGCGCCGGTGGCGATGAACAGGATCGACGCGGTGGTCGATATCGTCTCGTGCAGGCTTTCACGCAGGACCTTCAGGGTCAGGGTCCGCCGGATCAGCGCCACGCCCGCCGCAAGGATCACGCCCAGCGCACCCGCCTCGGTCGGCGAAACGATGCCGCTGTAGATGCCACCGATCACGCCAAGGCTCAGAACGGGCAGCGGCCAGCAGCCGATGATCACCTTCATCTTCTCGGATGGGCTTCGGCTGTCGGCCTCGACCTTCGGCGCGATCGAAGGTTGTGCTAGAACGCGCAGGTAGATCATGAGCGCATAGATGGCGGCGGTGAGGATCCCGGGGATGATCCCGGCGACAAGCATCTTGCCCGCCGAAACCTCGGCAAAGATCGCATAGACGATCATCATGATCGACGGCGGAATGATCGCGCCCAGCGTCCCGACCGCCGAGGCGACCCCGGTCGCCAGCGACGGCGCGTACCCCGCCTTCAGCATTTCAGGAACCGCGATACGGCCAAGCGTCGCCGTCGTGGCCAGGCTCGACCCGCAGGCCGCCGCAAAGCCCGCGCCGGCAAAGTTCGTGGCGATGGCCAGCCCGCCGCGGACACGACCGAGCATCAGCCGAAGCGCGTCGAACAGATCCCGCGTCAGCCCGCTGTTGCCCGCGATGGACCCCATCAGCAGGAACATCGGAACCGCCGTCAGCGTCCAGTGCGCGTTGAATTCGAACGGCAGGTTCTGGAAGGTCGAAGCGGCAGGACGCCCGCCGCGCACGGCCCAGATACCCACGAAGGACACGGTGGACAGGGCGAAGCCGATCGGCACGCGCAACGCCATGAGGACCAGCATTGCGACAATGCCGATGGCTCCAATCAACGTACCGCTCATGCTTCAACCACCTCGGGCTCGCCCAGGTCGCGCCCGGAAATCAGAAGGATGATCTGCAAGATCAGAACCAGGAGCACCGCCCCGTAGCCGAAGACGATCATCCAGCGCGCGGGCCAGAGCGGGAAGTCGAATGCCGTGATGTCAAGGTATTCCCCCTTCTGGGTCTGGTCGATCGCCTTCAGGATGGAATGCCATGCCAGCGCGACCGAAATCGCTGCGGATACCGACAACGCCCCGATGTCGAGGATCCGCAACCACCGCTTCGGCAATGACAGGGTGAAAGCCTCGACCGTCAGAAGGTTGCGCCGGTACTGGACATAACCAAGCGGGAGGAAGCAGGCGGCTATCATGTAGTAGTTGGTCACGGTCTCGACCATGCCGATTGTCGGCCGCCCGAACGCCAGCCGCGCGATCACATCCACACCGATATGCGTGACCATCAGGATCACGCATATCGCGCCGGCCCAGTAGAGCCATAACGACAAAAGTGGGACCAATCTTGCCAGAAGTTTCATCGCTCCTCCCTGTCTGACGGCTATTGTTTTCCGTCTCTTTGGTGGTGTTTTTCAAATATCCTACCATTCGTCAAGACGTCTGTGCTGAAGTGACGCCGCGGAAATTGGGGCTTGCGAGTTTGCTATCCCTACAATAGGCATGTGGTTAATGGAAGAACCATTAAGAGAAACGATGACCGACTCCCTCTCCCAAGCCTTGATTGATGCCGTGCCCCGCCTCTGGGGTGGCGCGGAATATGATGGCGGACTTGTCAAGTTGGCCGGTGGCGCGAGCCAGGAATGTTGGCGGTTCGCCGCAAACAGGGGCGGCGATTCGGTTTCGTTGGTCCTGCGGCGAGTTCCGGCCTTGTCCCGCAAGAAACAGGGCCTGAAACCCCGGATCGACCTGCCGACCGAAGCGGTCGCGATGTCCGCCGCCGCCGCCGCTGGTGCGCCGCTTCCGCGTGTCCACTGGAACACCGGCGCGGAGGATCCGCTTGGCGCCTCGCTCTGCATGGACTGGCTCGACGGAGAGACTGTTGGCCACCGGATCCTGCGCGATCCGGCGCTGGCCGACATCCGGCCGGACCTGCCCCGGCAATGCGGGACTGCGCTTGCCAGGATACATGCGGCCTCGGTCGAGAAGCTCGGTGCATTGCCGACGATCGACGCCGCTGCCCGGCTGGAGGTGTTGTCGCGTCTCCACCACGGGCACCCCGGACATCGCCCGGTCTTCGACCTTGCGCTGACCTGGCTCGAACGCAATCTGCCGGATCCCGGACAGGTCCGGCTTGTTCATGGCGATTTTCGCACCGGGAACCTGATGGTCGGTCCGGACGGGTTGCGCGCCATTCTCGACTGGGAACTCGCCCATCTGGGCGATCCGATGGAGGACCTGGGCTGGTTCTGCGTGGGATCCTGGCGGTTCGGGCAGATTGACAAACCGGCGGGAGGCTTCGGCAGCCGTGAAGACCTCTTCGCCGCATACGAGGCCGCGGGCGGTCAGGCCGTCGACCCGGAGCGCGTGCGCTTCTGGGAAGTCATGGGCACGCTGCGCTGGGGTCTGGATTGCGTGGAATTCGCCGAGGAGTTCCGCCGCGGCGACCGCACGGTCGAACGTGCCGCCATCGGTCGGCGCACGTCCGAGACCGAGATCGACCTCCTGCGATTGATCCTGCCGAGGGCGCGTAAATGACCACAGCTACGCCAGATGCCGTCGAACTTGTCCGCGTTGTCGCAGATTGGCTCCGCAAGGATGTCTTGCAGATTCTGGGCGAGCGCCGCTTCGAGGGGCTTGTCGCCGCCAACGTGCTCGACATCGTCGCCCGCGAACTGACCTTCGGCCCGGACGCTGCGGACCGGAAACAGGACAGGTTGCGCGAGCTCCTAAACAGCGACGCGATGCCAGACGAGATGGAAGCTGCCCTTTCGACCGCGATCCGGACCGGATCCCCCGCGCTCGACCCCGAGGCGCTGGCCGAATTCCTCTGGGCGACCACCTTGGACCGGCTGTCGATCGACCAGCCCAAATACGCCGCTTTCCGTCGCGAGACCGAACTGGACGGCCCCAAAGGAGAAGAATGATGGATTTTGACCTTCCCGAAGATCTTGTCGCCTATCTTGGCGAGCTTGACGATTTTATCGAGCGTGAGATCAAGCCACTGGAAGAACAGGACGACAATATCCGCTTCTTCGATCATCGCCGCGAATGGGCGCGGACCGATTTCGAGGGGGGCGGCCTGCCGCGCAAGGAATGGGAAGAGCTGCAACGCGAAGCCAAGCGACGCGCTGATGTTGCCGGCCACCTGCGGTTTGCTGTGCCCAAGGAATTTGGCGGCAAGGGCGGATCCAACCTGTGGATGGCAGTGATCCGCGAACACCTGGCCGCCAAGGGGCTGGGGCTGCACACCGACCTTCAGAACGAGCATTCCATTGTCGCCAACCTGCCGCAGGTCATCATGCTGCGCGACTATGGCACCGAAGCCCAGAAGGAACGCTTCATCGAAGGCGCGATCACCGGAAAGACTTGGATCGCCTTTGGGCTGACCGAAGCCGAGCACGGGTCTGACGCCACCCATATGGAGACGACAGCGGTCCGCGAAACCCGCAACGGTGTGCCCGGGTGGCGGATCGACGGCGAGAAATGCTGGACTACCAACCTGCACAAGGCGACCCATGTCGCCGTCTTCTGCCGCACGTCCGGCGAAGCAGGCAGCGCCAAGGGGATCAGCGCCTTCATTGTCGATGCGACCGACCCCGGCATCAAAGTCGAGGAGTGGCTCTGGACCTTCAATATGCCGACTGACCACCCGCGGATCTCGATCACCAATGTCTGGGTGCCGGAAGACGCCATCTTTGGCCCGCCAGAGAACGGGTTGGCACTGGCACAGGCTTTCGTCCACGAAAACCGCATTCGGCAGGCCGCAAGCTCGCTGGGCGCGGCTAGCTATTGCCTGGCCGAAAGTGTGAAATATGCCAAGGAACGCGCGCCGTTCGGCAAGCCGCTCTCGGTCAACCAGGCAATCCAGTGGCCACTTGTCGAGGCCGCGACGCAGATCGAGATGCTGCGGCAATTGATCCGCAAGACCGCTTGGGAAATGGACCGGATGCCCGCTACCGAAATCGCCAGGACGTTGTCCGACAAGGTGTCGATGTGCAACTACTGGGCCAATCGGTTGGTCTGCGAGGTGGCTGACCGGGCGATGCAGATCCACGGCGGCATGGGGTATTCGCGGCATAAGCCGTTCGAACACATCTACCGCCACCACCGTCGCTACCGGATCACCGAAGGTTCGGAAGAGATCCAGATGCGCAAGATCGCCGGCCACCTGTTCGGTTTCGTCGGACGGAAATCGCGCGCGTCCGAAGACGCCTAGCCCCGCTGGGATGAGAATGCCAGGAGCCATTGCGGCCTGGGTGCGGTGCCTCAAGCACCGCACCCAGGGCAGGCCGAAAGGTCAGCCGAAGAACTCGTCGTTGCCTTCGCCCACCTCAGGCACGCGGTTACCCACATGGGCTCTTGAGCGGGAGAATTTGAACGGCGGGTTCGGCACTTTGAACTCGCCCGACGCGTCGCTGACCGGTGCCAGGATACCACGCTCGCGCGCCTCGTCGCTGGTCAACGCCTCGGCTACCGTCCTGTACCGGGAGGTCGGGACACCTGCGGCCATGAGTGCCGCGACACAATCGTCGCCGCTGCGCGACCGGGTCCACGCTTCAATCTCGACCATCATCTCGGCCCAGTGGGTCTGCCGCCCGACGGCGGTCGCGTATATCGGGTCCTTGGCCCAGTCAGGATCGCCCAGCATGGTTCGAAGTCCCTGGAAATTCTTGTCGCTGAGCGGCACGGTCACGATGAAGCCGTCAATGGTTTTCACCGGCACGTAGACATGGCGCGGATTGGCTTGCGGGAATTGCACCTCCTGTACCTCATAGACCATCATCGACAGGATGCAATCCATCAGCGCGACATCGACAAGTTGCCCCAGCCCCGAGCGTTCACGCTCCAGGAGCGCGGCCTGGATCGCACCCCAGGCAAAGACGCCTGCCAGCACATCGGCAAAGAACATGCCGGTGGGAGCCGGGCGGTTGGCCGGGGGATCGAAGCCCATCAGTGTGAGGTCGAAACCGGAGGCCGCGTGGATCATCGGCGCGTAGGCCGGTCGGGTCGCCGCCGCACCGGATTGGCCAAAGCCCGAGATCGCGCAATACACCAGGCGCGGATTCAGCTCGGACAGCCTGTCCCAACCCAAACCGAGGCGCGCCATCACGCCCGGTCGGAAGTTTTCCACCACCACGTCCGCCGAGGCGATGAGCGCGCGGGCCCGGGCCAGCCCCTGCTCGGATTTCAGATCGAGCGTGACGCTGCGCTTGCCCGCGTTCAGCGCCCCGAAATAGGAGGACGCACCGTCGCGCACCGGAGGACGGCCGCGCATGGATTCGCCGCCTTCGGGTTCGACCTTGATGACCTCCGCACCGACATCGGCAAGGAGCCGGGTGCAGAAAGGCCCCGCCATGACCTGTGAAAAATCGATCACCCGGAACGGCGCCTTTGGTGCATCAGTCATTTTATTCTCCCTCGGTTCCCGCTAAACTCTAATGGTAGGTCCATTTGATCGCAAGCTGGAACCGTCCTGCGAGATGGGCGGGAAGATATGATAAAACAAAGAAACATGGCGGATTTTTCGACGCTTCTTTCCTGGTTGGAAAGGCATGACCAAAGGCGAGTTATCGGACGATGATGTCGGACCCGACGCCAGATGGAACCGGGCTTCGGGGCGCGATTCCCATTGCGTTGATCATGCCCGCCATCGTGCTTGCCTTCATCGACCTGGTGACCGGGCAACATGCGCTGGCGGGGCCGGCGCTGATTCTGGTCTTGGCCTTCGTGCTGGTCGGCTGGCGCGGGCTGAAACCCAATGCGCGGATTATGCTGGCCATGTCCGCAGTGGTGGTGATCGGCTGCATCGCGGTCGGCGTGAGCTGGGCAGAATTCCAGGTCATCGCCTCGCGCACCATGTACCTGCCCGCGCTGGTCGCGGTGATGACGGTGCTGCGGGTTGCCGCCGAAGGGTCGCCCATGGTCACCGGGGCCGGGCATTTCGTCGTCGAGCAGCCCCCCTCGCGCCGCTTCGGGCTGCTTGCCATCGGCAGCCAGATTTTCGGCGTGCTGCTGAATGTCGGCGGCTTCCTCCTGCTTCTGAACATCGCGCTGCGCACGGTGAACGCCACCGCGCCGAACGAGCGGGTGCGCGAGATTCAGACCCGCCGGGTGGTGAACGCGATCCTGCGCGGCTTTGCGCCCGGCATCTACTGGTCCCCGCTGGGGGTGGCGATCAACCTGCTGCTCCCGATCTTCCCCGGCCTGACCTGGTTTGGCTTCCTGCCCTACGGGCTGAGCGCGCTGGCCTTCTACCTCGCCGTCTCCTGGGCCTTTGACCTGCTGGAGCCGCGGGCCAGGAACGTGCCTCCGGCGAAGAGCGGTCGGGGACGGCTTCAGGACCTCCTCGGCCTTGTCCTTGTTCTCGTCGTCATCGCGGGGGCTGCCGGGCTCGCCGAGCATTTTCTGGGCGTTCCGCTGCGCGCGGCGATCCTGATCATCGTGCCGAGCTACGCGGTGCTGTGGATGCTGGCGAACCGGGGGGCCGTTTCACCGGGCGCGTCGCTGGCCCGGATGGGGGGTGAGACCATACGTCTCCTCCCCCGCTCGACCAGCGAGATCTGCGTGATGACCGCATCGGGCTTCGTCGGCCTCGCCCTTGCCGCCATGGTCCCCGCGAGCGTCGTGGAAGCTATCGTGCTGAAGGCCGGGTTTTCGGCGGGCGTACTGGCGGTGGTCGTGGCCTGGCTGATCCTTGCCCTGTCCATGGTCGGGATCAGCCCGGTCATCACCGGAACGCTCTTCGTGGCGGCGATTGCCGGGGTCGGCATCGACATGCCGGATGCGATGTTCATGCTGGCCGCGCTCATCGGCTGGTCCTGTGCGGTGATCGTGTCTCCCATGACGGCGACCATCGCCATCGCGTCAGGTGCGCTCGACCGCCCGGCTTCGCAGGTCGGGCTGCGGTGGAACGGCGCGACGGCGGTCGCAATCCTCGTCATCGCCTCCATCGGGTTTCTGATCGTCTACTGACACAAAGAAAGAGGGCGCCGAAGCGCCCTCTTCCAATCCGATTGAAGTCCGTCAGATCAAAGATCGACCTTGCTGTAGATTTCGTCCCAAAGCACCTGCTCCAGCACAGCGGCATCGCGCTTGATCTGCTCCTCCGAGATCGCGCGCCATTTTTCGAGGTTGGCAACATAGGCGTCCATGATCGCCTGCGCGTCTTCGACACCGCGTTCGGCGGCTTCCGCCAAGATGATGTCGCGGGCCGCGTCATTGGCGGCCTGAAGGGCGGCCTTCATCGACTCTTCGCCCTGGACGAAGTTCACGCCATGGTCGGCGACGGCCGTTTCCTTGGCGCGCTCGTCATCGCCGATATAGCCTGTGACGGTGGACTGGGCGACGATGAAGGGCATCTGGCGCAGGACCATCTGCTGGCCTTCTTCGCCGAGGTCGTGCCAGGACTGCCTGTTGAACGTGACTAGGCCAAGGCCCGCGACGACGCCCAGCGGCTCTTCGATCACGGTCTTCACCACTTCGGCAAGGCTGTATTGCTTGAGCCAGGCGGTCGGGCCGACGATGCAGTCAAGCTGCCCACGCTCCATCGCCTCGTACATGTCGCCCGCGGTCATCGACACGGCAATCCCGCCGAGCGCTTCCGCGGTGCGCGACATGGCAGTGCCGCCGCCGCGCATCCGAAGACCCTTGAGCGAGTCCGCCGAACCGTCTAGCTCGCTTGAGCAAAGCATGCGATAGGGGGTGGGCACCTGACCGCCGAGATAGACCAGGTTGTTGTCGGTGTAGTCCGCCATGCAGGAGGGACAGTCGAAGAACATGGTCTCCAGCATCGCGCCCGCCACCGCGACCGGGTCACCGCCGAAGGGCATCATGTCAGGCAGCATCGCCGCGTTGGGCAGTTCCGAGATGAAGTAGTTGGGCGCAACGAAGCCCGCATCGGCGATCCCGTCTCGCAGGCCGCCGAGCATCTCGCGCCCGCCCAGAAGCTGGCCACCGGCGAAGAGCTTGAACTCGATGGAGCCCCCGCTCTCTTCGGCGATCTTGGCGAAGGCCGGTTCGAGCGCGAGCGTGTTGTTCGACGACGCGGGCGGTACGAAGGTTGCATAGTTGTAGGTCTCGGCCATGGCCGGGACCGCGAGGCCGGTGCCTAATGCAGCGGCCAGGATCAGTTTGGTACGCATGGGTTTCTCCTCTCCAGATTGTTCGGTTTTGCGTGGGTCAAGTTTTCGGTCATTGCATCAGCCCCGGCAGGAAGAGGCTGATCTTGGGAAAGACGACGAGCAGGACGACGACCAGCAGTTCACAGGCCAGGAACCACAGGATGCCCTTGAAGATCGTCCCCAGCGGCACGGTGTTTCCGACGACGCCCTTGATTGTGTAGACGGACAGGCCGACCGGCGGGGTGATCAGGCCGATCTCGACGAACTTGATGACGAGGATGCCGAACCAGATCAGGTCGAAGCCCGACGCCTCGATCATCGGCAGGAAGACCGGGAGCGCGATCAGCAGAAGCCCGATCGGGTCCAGGAACATGCCGAGGATCAGGAAGACGACGCCACAGAACAGCACGATCCCGTAGCCCTGCACGCCGAAATGCTCGGCAAAGTCGATCATCGCGAAGGGAATGCCAGACAGGGCGATGAAGCGGGACAGGAGTACGGCGCCGATGGAGACGAAGAAGATCACGCCGGTGCCGTAGAGCGTGTCCTTGATGCTTTGCAGCATCACATCCCAGGTCAGGCGGCGGTAGCCCGCGGCGATCACGATGGACAGGAAGGCGCCCAGCGCACCGGCCTCGGTCGCGGTGACGATGCCGGAATAGAGCCCGCCGATAACACCCAGGATGAGAAGCGGCATGGGCCACACGTCCCGAAGCGAGGCGAAGCGTTCGTTCCAACTCGGCTTGAAGTCTACCGGCGGGGCCAGCTCGGGATTGATCTTGCACCGGGCGGCGATCATCACCGCATAGATGCCGGCGGTCAGAATGCCCGGAATGATCCCCGCAATCATCAGCTTCGAGATCGAGGCCTCGGCAAAGGTGCCGTAGAGCACCATCAGGATCGAGGGAGGGATCAGCGAGCCAAGCGTGCCGGCCGCGGCCACGACGCCGGTGGCAAGCCCCTTGTCGTATTTGAACTTCAGCATCTCGGGCACGGCGATGCGGCCCATGGCGCTGGACGTGGCGACCGAGGAACCCGAGGCGGCGGCGAAGCCCGCACAAGCGAAGTTCGACGCGATGGCAAGGCCGCCGGGTAATCCCGCAAGCCATAGTCGCGCGGCCTTGTAGATCGAGCTGACGATGCCCGCATTGAAGGCAACCGCCCCCATGAGCAGGAACATCGGGATCGCCGAAAGCGACCAATGCGCCACGAATTCATAGGGAATGGTCTTGAGCGAGCCCATGGCGGCACGCTCGCCCACGATGCCGTAGATCCCCGCGAGCGAGACGCTGATCAGCGTCACCGCGATAGGCACGCGCAGCGCAAGCAGAACAAGGATGGCGCCAAGGCCCAGACAGCCGATCAGGACGTTATCCATAAGTATGTTCCTCGCCCTGGGATTCGCGTCGTTCGCCGGCATGGCGGAAAAGATATGCAGACTGCCAGAGGCTGAGGATTGCGGTCGAAACCATCGACAGCGGGATAAGCCAGCGGGTCGGCCAGACCGGAACGGTATCTGTCCCGGCCTCGACCACCGCGCCGATCGAGGTCTGGTGCAGCGCTTCCCGCACCGTCACCCAAGCAAATAACAGCAACAGCGTGGCCGAGAAGACACGGATCACCGCATCCATCACATCCTGCCGCTTCGGCGAGGTGTTCGCCGTGAAGAGCTCGACGAAGATATGGTCGTCGCGCGCCTGCACAAGCGGGATCGCCAGGTAGACGAGCCCGACCATGTAGTAGAAAGACACGATCTCGAGCGTGCCCTGCACCGCGATGTTGAACAGGTGCCGCGCGGTCACATCAATGATGATGTGAACCAGCATTGCGACGATCGCCAGACCACCAACCCCAAGATTGATGCGCACGATCCACCGAACCCACGCGGGTTGATCAAATATCAAAACTATCCTCCCTCTCCGTCCGTCGGCGATTCACTTGACCCTACCAGGTTTTAATGTTGATAGTTCAACATTAAAGTGTTGCGCAACTGAATTGGCGAATGGTCCAACCAAAAATTCATTTGCCCGAAATGTCAATTCAATTCCCCGGTTTTTGGGGGAGGTGGTTCGTGCGCGCCGCCGCGTTCGCGGTCTGATACGGGGAGGCGAAAGACGAATGAAAAAGTGCAGAGTTAATGACTTGCCTGTCTCGCTCGACTGCGAAACCCTTCACCTTCTGGGCGATAGCGTCGAAATCGACGGGCGGATCAGCTGGCGCGATCCCTCGTTCCACGGGCAATGCGAGCCCCTCAATGCCTATTTTCTGCGTGGTCGCGAGGGGGTAGCGCTGGTTGAGGCGGGTGTGGCGGCGCATCGCGACACCATTGCGGCGCAGCTTGCGCGGCTTCTGTGCGAGGGTGAAAAGGTCACGAGGGTCGCGGTGACGCGGAACGAGCCGGACGTAATCTCGAACCTGCCGAATCTGGTGACCGCTTACGGGGTCGAGACGGCCTATACTCCTGGCGTCATCAATCCGCTCGACTTTTTCGACGATGCAAGCGCGCATCTGCACATGAAAAGCTTCGGGGTGGATCAGCACCCTGCCCTGCCCGGCACCCGTATCATGCTCGGCCCGGATCACTGGCTTGAGCCGGTGCAGACACCGCTGAGGCTCCTGTCGACGATCTGGTATTATGACAACGGCACCCGGACCCTGTTCACCTCCGACATCTTTTCCTCGGCGACCCATGGGCAGGGCGCCGAACCGGTGATGCGGGATGTTCCCGTGCGAACCACCCTCCATGACCGGATGCGCCGGCATCTCCTTGCCAAATTCGACTGGCTGACGTTCTCGAACCTGACCGAGATCATCGACGGGCTCGAGGCGCTGTTTTCGAGGCTGGAGGTCGATATTCTCGCACCGTCGCGCGGTTGCCCCATCGTGGGCGCGGAAGCGGTGAAGCTCTATCAGTCCGTGCTTCTGGACGTTTTGCGCGATCTGGGCCGCAACCGGCCCGCGGCCCCGGCGGCCCAGCCGCAACCCGGCGCGCAGGATCAGAGCGTCGTGGCGACCAATCGCATGATTTACTCCGGTTTCAACACCCGCGACATGGGCGACGGAATGCACCTGCTGGGCGGCTGTTTCCATGCGCAGATGTATGGTCGGTCGTTCCACTCCCACGGCACGGCCTATCTGGTGCTGGGCGACGAAGCGGCGCTGATCGTGGACACCAGCCACGCCAAGGACGCCGCGCCGACGGCCGACTATGTCCGCGCCCATCTTGGCGACCGCAAGCTCTTCATCTTCCCGACCCATGAGGAATATCCCCATGCGGGCAATCTGGGCGGGCTACTCGACGCCTTTCCCGAGGCGCAGGTCGTCGGCGATGTGCGCAATTTCCACCTCGCCTATCCCGAGGCGTTCGCGGCAGGCCGATTCCATACGGTTGCGGCGGGCGACAGCATCGACCTGGGCGGGCGCACCATCACGTTCCTGCCTGCGATCATCCACGACCTGCCCAACACGCTCTGGGCCTGGGACGATCTGACCGCAACCATGTTCGTGTCGGACGCCTTCGGGTTCTCGCATTACGAGACCGAGGAATGCACGCTCTTCTCGGACGAACTGCCGACCCCGCCCACGGTCGCCGACAGCAAACAGGTGCTCGACCTGGCGCTATACTGGACGCGCTTTGCCGAGAAAGAGGGGCTTATCGGCGAGATGGAGCGGCTGTTCGCCGCCTACCCGCCGCGCCGGATCGCCCCGGCCCATGGCAGCGTGGTGACCCAGCCGGCCGATCTGGCCGAGCTGATGAACGAGGCGCTCCACTCGACCACGCGGTGATCCGGGCGGGACCCAGGCGATCTCGACGCCGTGATCGCCGCCCCAGGCCCTGGCCGTCCCCGATCGGGTGCCGCCGACCCGATGGGCGCAGGCGCCCTGCCCTGCCCGACCCGTCAGGCGAGGGGTAGGATGCGGGGCGCGGGTGTCGGTTGCAGAACACCGTCGCGCATTGCGAACACATCCTGCATCTGCGGGTGCGCCTGGGCTTCGGCCATCGACAGTACCGGCGAAACGCAGGCATCGATCTCCCGGAACACGGCGGTCCAGTGGTCACGGTTTCTGCCCGCAAACCGTTCGGCGATGTCGGCTTCTATCAGCGGCCACAGGCTGCGGTCGTTCTGACCGTCAAGATAGGCGCGGTCGAGGTCCAGCGCTTCGACCAGGGCCCGAAAGAACACGGGCTCCAGCGCGCCCACCGCCATGTAGCCACCATCGGCGGTGACATAGCAGCGATAGAAGGGCGCACCGCCATCGAGGACGTTGTCCCCCCGCCCACCACGCCAGCGCCCGTCCGCCATCCATGCCTGTGGCATCGAGGCGAGATGGGCGGTGCCATGGACCATGGCGGCATCGACGATGCAACCCGTCCCGGTCTCCCGCGCCTGCATCACCGCCGCGAGGATCCCGAGTGCCAGGTACATCCCGCCCCCGCCGAAATCGGAGATCAGGTTCAGCGGCGCGCGCGGGGGCCGGTCGGGTTCACCCAAGAGGCTGAGCACGCCGGAAAGGCCGAGATAATTGATGTCATGCCCACCCAGATGGGCCAGCGGCCCCGCCTGCCCCCAGCCTGTCATCCGAGCGTAGACCAGTTTCGGGTTCAGCCCGGCGCAATCGGCGGGGCCGAGACCGAGACTTTCCATCTTGCCGGGCCGGAACCCTTCCACCAGCACATCCGCCTCGGCGATCAGCGCCATCGCGTCTATGATCCCCGCCTCGGTCTTCAGGTCGAGCGGCACATCATCGCGTCCCCGGTTCAGGAACGTCGGCGGCCTGGTGCGCGCGCCCGCCCGCGTGATGCGGGTGACGCGCGCGCCAAGATCTGACAGGGTCATTGCGGCAAAGGGCGCCGGGCCGAGCCCTTCGAACTCGACGATCCGCAGCGACGCGAGCGGACCCATCTCAAGCCACCATCGAGCGTGCAATGATGAGCTTTTGGATCTCGGTCGTGCCCTCGTAGATCTGGGTCACCTTGGCATCGCGCATCATCCGTTCGACCGGGTTGTCGCACAGGTATCCGGCGCCGCCAAAGACCTGCACAGCCTCGGTCGTGACCTGCATCGCGGTGTTGCTGGCGAACGCCTTGGCGCAGGAAGCCATTTCAGCCAACCCGTTGGTCGCGCCGCTGTCGGCCAGTGCGCAGACCCGGTAGAGCAGCGCGCGCGCCGCCTCGATCTGGATCCGCATCTCGGCAAGCTTGTGGCCGATGGCTTGAAACTGGATGACTTTCTGCCCGAACTGTTCGCGCTCATTCGCATAGGCGACGGCGGCGTCGAGCGCACCCTGGGCCAGACCGAGCGCCGAGGCGGCGACGGTGGGACGGTTGTAGTTGAGGCAGTGCATGGTGTTCTTGAAGCCCTGACCCTCCGCGCCGATCATGTTCTCGGCCGGCACACGCAGGTCATCGAAGAACAGGTCCACGGACTTGATCCCGCGCAGGCCCATCTTGCGGACCGCGCCGCCGATGGTCAGCCCGGGCGTGCGCTGTTCCACCAGAAAGGACGACAGGCCGCCGCCCCGTGTCCCTTCGCTGGTCCGCGCGATCACATTGATGAACTTGGCGGTGTCGCCCTTGGTGATGAAGGTCTTCTGCCCGTTGATAACCCAATGGTCGCCATCGCGACGCGCCGTTGTCTTGATCCCCGACACGTCCGAACCCGTGCCCGGCTCGGTCAGGCCGATGGCCGCGGTGATGTTGCCGGTCGCCACTTGCGGCAGGAAGTGCCGGCGCTGCTCTTCGGTCCCGAAGGCGCGCAGGGGCAGGACCATGGCGAAATCGCAGGCGCCGACAAGATGCGAGACCGCGAAGGAATGGCGTGCAACCTCTTCCTTGGCGATGCAGTTCATCAGGAGCGTACCGCCCGGACCCTCATATGCCTCCGACACCTGAAGCTGAACTAGCCCCATGTCGCGCAGAAGCGGCATGACCTTGTCAGGCATGGCGTCTTCATCATCGATCTGCGCGGCGATGGGCGCGAATTCCTTCTCGCTCATTTTGCGCACGGCTTCCCGGAACATCTGAAGCTCTTCGGATTGATCAAACGATTCGAGCATTGGCTCCTCCACTGTTCGCATTTTACATACTCTAAAAGGTAGTACCTTTTAATGTCAACAAATGTAACCTTATGATATTAAAGTACTTAAGTTTCATTCGATTGGTTCTCGATATGCTGGGATGGGTGTCCCGCGCCACGATGGCCGTTGAAGGTCGTATCGGATTCATCGTATTGATTTAATGGTAGAACCCTTGTAAGGTCCGATCAAATCATAGCAATACGTTGAGAAGTATGGAGAATCATCGCCCACAACCGAGTCCGAATGCCGACACGCGCCGGTTCTGGGATGCCGGGCGGGCGGGCGGGTTGTCCCTGCCCAAGTGCCGGGAGTGCGGGCGGATCGTCTGCCCGCCGAAACCCGCCTGCCCCTCCTGTCGCAGCGGGGCGCTGGACTGGGTCACGCTGTCGGGGCGCGGGCGGCTCAAGGGGTGGTGCCGGATCCACATCGCCGCGCTGCCGGGGCGTGAGCCGCCGGTGACGGTGGTCGAAGTCTCGCTGGAGGAAGACCCGCGGGCGACGTTGGTGGCGCTCGACGAAGACGGCGTGGTCGAAACGCTGGCGCCCGATGCGCCGCTGACGCTCACCTTCCGTCCGGACCCGAATGGGTTCAGTTTTCCGGTGGTCGGATCGTCGGAGGCGGAGTGATGGGCGGCGTCGTCATCGCTGGCTTCGGCGCGTCCGAGATCCTGCGCAAGACGGATCGGTCCATTACCGACCTGTCGGTCGAGGCGATCCGGCGCGCGCTTGCGGATGCCTGGATCTCGGCGGACGATGTCGATGGCTATGTCGGCGCGCCCTTCGCAACCAATGCCGGCTCGCCCCATGCCGAAGGTGGCGACGAGATCTCGCTCAAGACCATCGCCGCCACCTTGAACCTGCCGCTCACATATGGCGCGGACCTGTTCCGCCGCTACCCGACCGATATGGTGAGCTTCGCCGCCAATGCCCTGAGCGCCGCAAACAGCCGTTTCGTGCTCGGTCTCAGGGCGATGTATAATCTGCCGGGGCTGTCCTACGCGACCTCCGGGGCCGATCAGGCGTTCGGCAACGACCAGTTCACCAAACCCTTCGGCTTCACCACGGCGGGCGCGCGTTTCGGCACCCGGGCACAACGGTACATGGCGACCCATGGCGCAACGCGTGCGGATCTTTACGAAGTAGTGGCGCTGGCCCGCCGGCACGCCGCGAACAACCCCGATGCAGTCTGGCGCGACCGGAGCGTCAGACTGGACGACTACCTTGCCGCCCCGATGATTGCCACGCCCCACGGGCTTCTGGATTGCGACATGCCGGTCTGCGGCGCGATGGCCTTTGTCATGTGCCGGGCCGCAGATCTGCCCGCTGGCGCGGCGGCCGCCCGGGTCACGGGCTGGAGCGGCTTCACCACCCCGAATGCGGTGTTCGAGACGAGCGGGCGCAGCGCGGCGGATGTCACGCAGGCCCAGCTTTACGACGGTTTCTCGTCGATGATCTGGGAATGGCTGGAGGGCTTTGGCCTGTGTCCGCCCGGGAGCGCATGGTCCTTCATTCGCGACGGGCACGGCAACGCGGACGGACGTCTGCCGCTCAACACGTTCGGCGGCAGCCTGGGCGAAGGCCGGATGCATGGAATGGGCCACCTGCGCGAGGCCTATTTGCAGGCCACCGGCAAGGCCGGGGCGCGGCAGCAGGCCGGCGTCGGGCCGATCCTCGTCCATAATGGCCCGTTCGACGATTCCTCTTTCCTGATGATTGAACCGGAGGCGTGAGAGACCCATGACCCCTGTGACTGTCCGCGACTATCTGAACATCCCCTACACGCTTCTGGCCGAACCTGTAGAAGTGGAAGGCGGCGATTGGCTGCGCCGCCTGAGTTATCCGGAACTGGGCGATATCCACGCCCAGGGTCTGGATGTCGAACAGGTGTTTCTTGAGATCGAGCGGATGCGCTTCGCCGAGATCCTGAGACGCCTGCAACAGGGCGACCTCCCGCCCGTTCCGCGCCCGCCGCTGGCCACATCGACACCCGGCTGGTGGGCGCGGTTTCTTGGCCTTGGCGACGAAGTCACCGCATTTCTGGACAAGTCGCCGGAAGAATACCGGCAGAGCCGATCAAACTGAGTTTTCGAAACGCGCAAGACCCACTGAAAGGAGACACCACATGCTGTCCCACGAAGACAATGAAACCCTCGTCCGCGTCGGTCCCGGCACCACAATGGGCGGGCTGATGCGCAACTACTGGCTGCCGATCTTCGCCAGCGCCGATCTGGAGAAGAACGCGCAGCCCCAGACCGTGAAGATCCTGGATGAGACCATGATCATCTTCCGCGACAGCGAAGGCTCCGTCGGCCTGGTCGACCCGGTCTGCCCGCACCGCGGTGCGCCGATGATCTATGGCCGGAACGAGGATTGCGGTCTGCGCTGCGTCTATCACGGCTGGAAATTCAACACCAAGGGCGACGTGGTGGACATGCCCGCCGAACCCGTCCGGTCGCGGCTGAAGGAAAAGGTCAAGATCAAGTCCTATCCCTGTGTCGAACGCAACGGCGTGGTCTGGACCTATATGGGCCCCGAAGATGCGAACAACCGCCCGCCGCTGCCGAATTTCGAATGGAACATGGTTCCGGACGAAAACGTGGTCATCACCTTCCGGGTGCAGGAATGCAACTGGCTCCAGGCACTGGAAGGCGAAATCGACTCCGCCCATGCCGCGATCCTGCATGGTCGCATCGACGACGGCGGCTCGATCAACCAGTGGGTTCAGGCCCGCGACCTGCGCCCCAGGTTCGAATGTATCCGTCAGGATTTCGGCATGTCCATCGCCGCCCGGCGCGAGGTGGATGACAAGACGCTCTACTGGCGCGTGAACCAGTTCGTCATGCCGTTCTACAGCATGGTGCCGCCGCAGGCGAACGAGTTCTATGAGCTCTCGGGCCACGCCTGGGTGCCAATCGATGATGAAACCACGCTCTGCCTGATGTTCTCCTACCGTCCGAACGAGCCGCTGCACCCGAAATCCCGCCCGGTGTTCACCGAAGGCTTTCACGGGCGCGAAACGGGGCACCACTCGAACCCTGGTCACGACGATCAGGGGCCGGAAGTGCCGTATGGCCGCTACATCTCCAAATATCGGCGCGAAACCGGATACATGTTCGACTACGACTCGCAGAAAACCAAGTGGTTCTCTGGCCTGCCGGGCCTCTGGGTGCAGGATGCCGCCTGCCAGTCCGGCGTTGCCCGCGTCTATGACCGGACCAAGGAAAATCTCTGCACGTCGGACACAGGCATCGCCATGACCCGGCGCATGCTCCTGGAAGTGGCCGGTGCCTATGCCGAAACCGGCAAGCTGCCCGACCGCTATGCCGATCCCGACCTTTACAAGGTGCGCGCCCTGTCGCTGAAGCTGCCGGTCGAGACGCCTTGGGCGGACAGCGGCAATGTGCTGATGCGGGCCGATCTGGGCGAGCCGCTGGGGTACGAATTGTGAGCGACGGCAAAGTTGCGCTGTCCGGCGTACGTGTGATCGAAATATCCGCGCTCTCCGGGGCGGTCTGCGGGCGAGCGCTCGCAGACCTCGGGGCCGAAGTGATCAAGCTGGAACCGGAGGGGGGCGAGCCCGCGCGACGCGACCTCCCCCTGATCCCGATCGAGGGGGGCGAGGAAAGCGCAAGCTGGATCGTCTTCAACCTGGGCAAGTCGAGCGTGACGGCGGACCTTGCCACCGACGCGGGTCTTGCCGTTTTCGAGGCGCTGGCCAGGACCGCCGATATCGTGGTTACCGACTTCCAGCGCATGAGCCTGGAAGAGATGGACCGGCTGGCCGCGATTGCGCGCGCCGCCAACCCGGCGGTCGTCTGGGCCGAGATCCTGCCATTCGGGCGGGGCCATGCCTATGACCATACGCCGGCGACGGACACGACGCTTCAGGCGCTTGGCGGTCACCTTTACCAGAACGGCGACGTGGACCGCCCGCCGGTGCGCATCGGCGTTCCGGTCGGGCTCATTCAGGCCGGGGCCGAGGCGTCGAATGCCGCACTCATGGCCTATTACCACGCGCTTAGGACGGGTGAAGGACAGCGGGTAGACGTTTCGGTGCAAGAGTGCGTGATCTGGACGCTTCTGAACACCACCATGGCCTGGCAGATCCTGCAACTGAACGAGTTGCGCGGCGGGGCGATCCGCAAGGAGCGCGCCAACCAGTTCTTCACCCGTCTCGTGTGGCCCTGCAAAGACGGTTTCGTCGTCTTCGGCCCGGTCGGCGGCGGCGGCGGTTCGGCCCGGATCAAATCCTATGACGCCCTGCTGAAATGGATGGCCGAGGACGGGATCACCGACGACATCCTGACCAGCCGCGACTGGAACGGTGACGGCCAGTTCTTCATCAGCCAGGAGGATTATGACACCGTCACCGATGTCATCAAACGCTTCATCGAGACCAAGACGCTGGAAGAGTTGACCACCCGCGCGGTGGCCGAGCGTATCCTGCTGGCGCCGATCAACTCGCTGGGCGACATTCTTGTGAACCCGCAGCATGCGGCGCGAGATTATTTCCAGGTCCTTGAGGACCCGCTGCGAAAATTGTCGGTCAAGCTGCCGACCAATTGGGCGCGGATGTCCGAAACGCCGTTGCGTGCGCCGCGCCCGGCGCCGAAAGCCGGGGCGCATACCGCGACATATGCGATCAACGCACAGCAAACGGAGTCGGCAAAGTGAGCAAAGGAATCTTTGACGGGCTGAAGGTCTGTGACTTCATGTGGGCCGCCGCCGGTCCGATCACCACCAAGCAATTGTCGGACAACGGCGCAACGGTCGTGAAGGTCGAAAGCTTCAAGCACCCGGATTCGATCCGGCTGGGCGGGCCTTTCATCGACAACAAGCCGGGCATCAACCGATCCGGCTTCTTCGCCGATTTCCATTCCTCCAAACTCGGGATGGCGGTCGACATGAGCCACGAGGACCGGCTCGACATCATACGACCGCTGGTCGAATGGGCCGACATCGTCGCCGATAGTTTTCGCCCCGGCACGATGCAGAAATGGGGCCTGGGCTACGAAGACCTCAAGAAAATCAATCCCCGGATCATTGTGCTCAGCTCCTCGCTGCATGGCGCAACCGGCCCCTGGTCACGGCACCCCGGGTACGGCGCGCAAGGCGCGGCCTTGGCAGGCATTCAGCACATGACCGGCTGGTCGGATCGGCCGCCGGCGACGCCCAAGGGTGCCTATTCCGACAGCGTCTCGCCCCGCTATGCGCTCACCGCGCTCATGGCTGCGCTGATCCACCGGGAGCGGACCGGCGAGGGCCAGTTTGTCGAACTGGCGCAGATCGAGGCGACTGTGCAACTCGTCGCGCCGCAGCTGCTCGACCTCCAGGTCACCGGACACGAGGCGCAGCGGTCGGGCAACCGCAAGGACGGTGCGATTCAGCACGGGGTCTATCGCTGCACCGGCGATGAGCGCTGGATCGTCATCGAATGCGAGACCGAGATTCAGTGGCGCGCATTGCGCGAAACCCTCGGCGCGCCCGAGCGGCTGGATACAGCACGGACAATCGGGCCGGACTCGCTGGACGAGGCGATCGCCGCGCTGACCGCACCGCAGGATGCATTTGAGCTGTCCGAGCGGCTGCGCGCGGCGGGGGTGCCGGCGGCGGTAGCCTACAAAGGATCGGACCTTCTGGAGGATCCGATCCTCGAGGCCCGCGACCATTTCTGGCCGCTCCATCACGAGGAAATGGGGACGCTCAAATACAACGGCCCCGCCTATCGTTTCGAGAAAACCCCCACCGTCCTGCGGTCGGCCTCGCCGCGGCTCGGTGAGCACACCGAGCATGTGATGACCGATCTGCTGGGCTTCTCCGAGGCCGATATTGCCGGGTTCCGGGACCGCGGGTTGCTTGGCTGACCGTCACCAGAGATTGGTGTGGACGCGGTCGAGGTGCTCCCGCAGGTTCGCCTTGGCCGCGTCCGTGTTCCCCACTTTCAGGTGCCCCAGAAACGCCTCGCGCGACGCAATGAGGGTTTCGGCATCAAGCTCGCCCAACCGGTAGCGCAGGAAGGTCTGGACCAGTTCGGTTTGCCCATCAACCATGAAGATGATCGCGGTATTGCCGGTGAGTGCCGCAAGCTCGTGGTAGAATTCCCGCGCGAGCTGCACGCGCCTTGCGATGGCATTGTCGCGCGCCGCCTCGGCGGTTTGCGTGACCACCTCATCCAGCCTGGACAGATCCACCTCGCCCGGCCCGGAAAAAGCCCGGTCGATGACCATTTCCAGGATCATCATACGGGCCTCGAACAGGTCCCGCAGCGACACCGCACGCAAGGTGATCAGATCGGACAGGGCCTGCGTGATCGAGCTTGCCGCGCCTTCCTGGATGAAGGCCCCGCCCTTCACTCCCTTCTTGAGCGCGACGACGCCGGCGATTTCGAGGCTGCGCAGCGCCTCGCGCACCACGTTGCGGCTGACGCCAAACTGCCGGGCCAGGTCGCGTTCGGGAGGCAGCTTGTCACCCGGCTTCAATTCGCCTTGAAGCAGTTTCTCGCGGACCCGCTCGCACACCAGTTCGAAACTGCGGTGCGACTGGACCGGCTTGAAAGGCACTTCCAATGGGTTCTGTACCGGGGCAACCATATGCGATCCGTTTCTATCTCCGGATTCTGAATAGCAATTTCGGCCTTTTGATGCTAGCCGCCCCGAAGCTCGCATGCCCCGCGCGTGGCCCGAAATGGTAGGACTGATTTCGAACCCGGGCGGGTCCAACACAAGCGGCGCCAACACCCGTCGCGCGCCGTTGCGGCCAACGTCGCCGTGGTCTCAGCGTCCGACCTGGTGCTGGCAGATCCTGTCGGCGGGCTCCCCAGGGGCTCGCTCTCGGCGCCGGCTGTGCCCACGAGCTGTCTGCAGACCTGCGAACGGCATGCGGACGCCCCCCGGACATGATCCAATAGCCTGATTCTGTTCGCCCAATCTGGTTCCCGCGGGAACCGCGGTTGCGCTTTCGCTATGGCCCGGACGGTCGGCAGGCGGCCTCGTTCGCCTTCGCACACAGAGCCGAAGGTTAGGTTGTCGTATCATCGAAACTACCCTAGAAAGAGCGAATGCCCCGCTACCGCCGGTCGTGAAGGCAGGGAAACGGATCCGTGGCCTGCAAGGTAAGATTGTGAGCAAAGATATGGCGTCAGAGAATGTGAACTTGTCGACATGGGACATCGACAGTTATTTCCCGGCTCTGATTACATGGGTTTACAACAAGGTCGCATCGCGGTCGTCCAGCATATACCTGGCCCGTTTTGGCGTCGGGCTGACGGATTGGCGCATCATTGCCTATCTCGGTCTATTCGACGGCGGCACCAATGCGCAGATATGCGATTATATCGGCCTCGACAAAGCGGCGGTCAGCCGCTCGGTGGCCCGACTTAAGACCAAGGGGATCGCCGTCGTCACGCCCATCAACCGGCGCGATCTCAAGGTCGAACTGACCAAGGAAGGCCGCGAACTGGGTGAGGAGATCCTCCGCGTCGCGCTCGAGATCGAGGCCAACCTGCTGGCCGGGGTGAGCGAGGAAGAGAAGCAACAGATTCTTGCGTTCCTGCGCAAGGTGCTCAACAACGTCTCGACCATCAAGAAATCCGGCTAGGCCGTCGGCCTGTCATCTCTCCGGCGTAAACCGGCTCGGACCGGCCTGTTCCGTCAAGATCGAACTTGCCGTGCCGAGCATGGCGTTGCCCGCATGCGGACCGGAGATGCCGGGTCTTCCGGGGTCTGCAGTACGGATGATCCATGCTCGACCTGTTCGGCGCGCCCCGGAAGATCCAAACGCCTGCGAAGACGAACCGAAGCGCCCCCCAGCCCGCCACAGTAGTGGGATTTCCCAAGCCGGTTTGCCACCGGCGTCGGAAGCCTGTCCGACGTCGCAACGGACCCGCCCGATTTGGCTTACTACGACGGTTCTTCCCTTTGCTACGCGTCCGCAGGTGAAACGAGCCGGAACCCGGCATAGCCATCATCCGCAACGCTCTTGCAGATATCCGAATACGTCGCCGCACCACCAAGATAGGCCATGAACACCTTGGGCTTGCCCTCGATATTCGCCCCGACATACCACGAATTCGACCCAAGCCCGGTCAGCAGCGTGTTCTCGGCCAGTTCGCCCACTTTCACGGTCCAGTCATCGACCGCTTCGGTCGTGGCCTCGATGGTCTGCACGCCCTCCGTTTCCAGCCGGTTCATGCAATCGGCAACCCAGTCCACATTCTGCTCCACCGATGTCACCATGTTGGTGAACACCGAGGGGCTGCCGGGGCCGGTGACGATGAACATGTTCGGGAAGCCATCGATCGCCATGCCGAGATAGGTCTTGGGACCGTCCTCCCACCGCTCGGTCAGGGTCTGGCCGCCGCGCCCGACCGGGTTGATCCGCGTCAGCGCCCCGGTCATCGCGTCGAACCCGGTCGCAAGGATAAGAATATCCACCTCGATCTCGCCGGAAGCCAGCTTGACGCCCGCTTCGGTCACGGTCTCTATCGGGTCGGCCTTCACGTCCAGAAGCGTCACGTTCTCGCGGTTGAAGGTCTTGTAGTAATCGGTATCGACGCAGATCCGCTTGGCACCGATCGGGTAATGCATCGGCTTCAGCTTCGCTGCGGTCTCGGGGTCCTTCACGATCTGGTCGATCTTGCGGCGCACGAAATCCGAGGCGTGATCGTTCACGACCTTGCTGCTGGTCATGTCGGTGAACCCGTACATGAACCCGAGCCCGCCGAACTGCCAACGCTCCTCAAAGACCGCTTCGCGCTCGTCCCAGCTCAGCCCCTCGCCCGGACCTTCACCCGCCGCGTTCAGCGTGTTGTTGCGGGTCTGCTTGGCCAGCGCACGGCGCTCGGGGTAATGCGATTTCCAGTCGTGCTGGTAATCGTCGTCCAGCTCGTGGTTATGGGCCGGGATCGAATAATTGGGCGTGCGCTGGAACACGTAAAGATGATCCGCCGCAGCGGCCAGGCGCGGCGTGGCCTGGATGCCCGACGATCCGGTGCCGATCAGACCGACGCGCTTGCCCTCGAACGAGACCGGCTTATCGGGCCAAGAAGAGGTGCGGTAAAGCTCGCCCTTGAAGCGCTCGATCCCGTCGAGCTTCGGGGACATGGGCACGGACAGACAGCCGGTTGCCATCAGGCAGTATTTCGCAACGAAGGTCTCGCCGGTCTCACACCCGATCTCCCACAGGCCCGCCGCCTCGTCGAACACCGCCGT
This sequence comes from Nitratireductor alexandrii, assembly GCF_004000215.1. Taxonomy (GTDB): domain Bacteria; phylum Pseudomonadota; class Alphaproteobacteria; order Rhizobiales; family Rhizobiaceae; genus Mangrovimarina; species Mangrovimarina alexandrii. Next base: position 101,838 of record NZ_RBVY01000012.1, read on the forward strand.
GTTGACGCGGGTGTTGAACTGGATGTCCTTCTTCAGGTCGAACTTGTCGGCGACGAAATTGACATATTCCAGGATCTCGCCCTGCGGCGCGTAACGCTCGCTCCACGACCATTCCTGCTGGACCTCGTCCGAGAAGGAATAGGAATATTGCATGCTCTCGACATCGCAGCGCGCGCCCGGATAGCGGTTCCAGAACCAGGTGCCGCCAACGCCGTTCCCGGCCTCGATCACCTTCACGCGGTAGCCTTCATTCCGAAAGCGATACAGCGCATAAAGTCCGGCAAATCCGGCCCCTACAATGACAATGTCATATTTCGACGTGTGGGTTTGTGCGGCCGACATCTTCTTCCTCCCATTTTCTTCAATCTTCGGCGCATGCGGGATTGCTCACCGCCGGCTTAAGTCCAGTCAGGGGTAGCCGGTTTTTGTTGACAGGTCAACGCTGACACTGTTTGTTTCCGTGAGGGAGGAGCAAGATGATGGATAAAACACAACCGACGCTCGACGCCGATGCAGCCGCGCTCTTGGATATGTTCGCCAAGGCGCAGGTGCCCGCGATGGAAAGCATGAACCCCGCTGACGCCCGCGCGGCTGGTGACCAACGGCGGGCGGCGGCGAATCTGCCGTGCCCCACGATCGGGGCGGTTTCGGACCTTGCCGCGGGCGGGTCCGGCAGCGCCCCGCTTGGCCTGCGCATCTACCGCCCGCTTCTGGGAAAAACCCCCTCCCCCGCCGTGATCTTCTTCCATGGTGGCGGCTGGGTGATCGGCGGCCCGGATTCGCATGATCATCTGTGCCGCTCTGTGGTGCGCGGCGCCGATGTGACGCTGATCTCGCTCGATTACCCGCTGTCCCCGGAAGCCAAGTTCCCCCGCACCCTCGATCTGTGCGCCGAGACCGTCCGCTGGATCTTCGACAATGCCGACGGGCTGGGGATCGACCCCGCGCGGGTCGCGTTCAGCGGTGACAGCGCCGGCGGAAACCTTGCCGCCGTCCTGGCGCTCATGGCCCGCGACGGCGACCTGCCCCGGCCCCGCGCTCAGGCGCTGTTCTACCCGGTGACCGACCTCACCATGTCGCAACCCTCCTACGGCATCGACTTCCCCGGAATGCCGGTTTCGGCCCGGACCATGGCGTGGTTCATCGACCATTATCTGGAGACCTCGGATCAGGCTCACGACTGGCACGCCTCACCCCTGCTGGCACCGTCCTTCGCGGGTGTCGCTCCGGCCTTCGTCATGACGGCGGGCTGTGACGTCCTGTGCGACGAGGGCCGCGCCTTCGCCGCCAAGCTGGCCGAGGCCGGAGCCGAGGTGACCGGGGCGCATTTCCCCGGCCAGATCCACCCGTTCCTGACCCTGCCCCACGTGCTGCCGCGCTCCTATGCGGCGATCGAGGCCGGTGTGGAATTCCTGGTCCGGCATCTGATGCTCTGACCCGGCCCGGCGGCCGTCAAAACCCCGTCGGTCCACACGGCACGGCCCAAGCCGAATTACGAGTTGGCAATCCACGTTATACTTGACGTGGCAACAGTCGGCAGATACCTTTTTCAAGGTTGAATGGACGCGAACCGGCGTCCCGCCATCATCCGGGAGGAAAAAAATGAAATTGATGTCACGTCTTGGCGCCGCCGCACTCGCGACCGCCACCCTGGTCACCGCTTTGCCCGCAGCGGCCGAAACCACCCTGAAAGTCTCGCTCTTCACGCCGCCCGTCAGCCCGTTGAATGAGCAATTCGAACGGATCAAGGCCGGGCTGGCCGAAGCCACCGGCGGCGAGCTGGTACTTGAGCTGTACGAATCCAGCCAGATGGGCCCGGCGGCCCGTCAGTTCGACCTCGTGCGCACCGGCGTTGCCGACATCACGGTGCTCCTCCTGGGCCTGACGCCGGGCCGGTTCTCGATGTCGCAACTCGCCGAGATGCCGGGCATGAGTGATCCGGGCGTGTCCGAAGAGGCTTCCTATGCCGTGTCGCAGGCGACGATGGAACTTGGCACCGAATACGGGCTTGTCGCAAACATTTTCGGAGCGCGCAATTATCCAC
>NZ_RBVY01000013.1 GCF_004000215.1 Nitratireductor alexandrii
CACTCAATGCGCGAGTCTCGGTTTCAAACCTAAATCGACAGGTATCCTCGACGTGAGCGGTGATCCAGCGGCCAAGACGCTTGCCGTCACCTTCGATCCCAGGCGCCTCGCGTCCCGGAATATCTCGGACGCGATCACCCGGCTCGGCCACCGGGTCAGCGGACAGGTCGAATCGCAGCGAAAACAAACGAAGGGAAAGCAGACCGTATGAGCGGGATCGAAACGCTCCTGCAAAACATCGACGGCCTTACCCCGCTGACGGTCGCCCTCGTGCTTCTGGCGGGCCTTGTCGTCGGGATCGCGCCGAGTTCGTTTCCACTTATCGCCGTGGCCACCGGTCTTGGCGCTGGCGAAGGAACGAACGCAACAGACAATGCGCGTATGCGCGGGTTTGCCTGTCGGCCGGTTTCGCGCTCGGGATCGTCACGGTCGATATCATTCTGGGCGGCCTTTTCGGTCTTGCCGGCTTCGCGGTGTTGCGCTTGCTGACGTCCGCGCTGGCCTATGTCTATGGGCTGCTGGCCCTCGTGCTGGCAGGGACCGCACTGGCGTTGTGGCGTGTCATTCACATTGCCATCCCGATGCTTCGTCCCTCGGCAGGATCGGCGAGCACGTTTTTCGGCGCCTATGCCCTGGGTTTGCCGTTCGGCCTTTCCACGCGATATTCCCCGATCGTTGCTGGATCGCACGCATCTTTGTCCAAAGGCGCATCGCGCCTCTGGATTTCACATCGTCTTTGCTTGCAAAATGCTGATAGAAGGTCGAGCGCCCGACGCCCGCTTCCTCGCAGAGTTCATCAACTCGGATATCCCGGTACTCCTTCTGGCAAGCCAGCGTGATCAACGCATCCTGCACGGCCTCGCGGGTGCGTCTTGCGTCCCGCCTCAGCGGACCTGTCGTCCGCGCGTTCGTCGTTAAGTCAGACATTCAGGGCAGCCTGTCTGTTTGCGGCACGAGATTCACGCACGGCAACAAGCTATTGTCCAGCGGGTTGAAAACAAAGAGGAGCGAAGAGTGACGCGCGATCGTGATCAATCCACAGCGATGCCCCGTTGGGTCAAAGGCTCGCTTGCCCTTGCCTGCATCCTCGGCCTCATCTTGGTCGTCGTCGCATTAAGCGGCGTTGGTGGACCGCACGGTCCGGGCCGCCACCTCCCGGCGCAGCCCGGTGCGGCTCATCCCAATTAGGAACGGGCCAATTGATCTTGCCATCCGCGGCGCAACGCAAATTCCTGCTGGTTGTCCACGTCGCCACATCCGTGGGATCGCTTGGCGCAATTGCGGTGTTCTTGCTTCTGGCGATCATCGGCACAGTCGATAGGCGGCTGCCGCCGCTCGCCATTTATCCGGCGCTGAGCCAAGTGGCATGGTGGATCATTGTACCCCTTGTCTCGGGCGCGCTATTGATCGGGATCATCCAGTCTCTCGTGACGCCTTGGGGATTGTTCCGGCATTACTGGATCATCGCCAAGCTAGTGCTGACCGTCTTCGCGCTCGGCGTCTTGCTGCTCCAGCTGAGCGGGATCGATCAACTCGCCCGCGCGGCGGCAGATGGCTCGTTCACCACGGATGCGTTCGCCTCGGTACAGGCCTCGCTGATCCTTCACGCATCCGGCGGCCTTGTCGTGGTTCTTCTGGCACTGGTGCTCTCCATCTATAAGCCGCGCGGGCTGACACCTTATGGCGCACGGCGGCTGCGTAGCGGTCAATGATCGGAGGTCTCCTGCCTTCGTCATTGAAATGCAGCGTCAATGGGTGATGGTGGCATGTGGCCACGTTAACCGTCCTGCCAATCACCAGAAGCTCGCACTTGAGCGATATGTTAGAAGTCGCGCACATGACGGGTACCAATGATGGGTTCAGGCAGGTCATGGGCGGCAAATCATTGTCTCTTTCGGCGTTCGCCAACAAGGACGCTAACAGCTATGGCGTGATCCGGCTGGCGGCTGCTATCGCGGTGATTTTCACCCATGCATTTGGCGTCGTTGGCGGCTGGGAAGCCGCCGAGCCGCTTGCTGCGGCGACCGGATGGTCGCTAGCGGCGCATGCCGTGCATGTGTTTTTCGTGCTCTCCGGCTTTATGGTCGCGGCAAGCTGGGAACGCGCGGCGGGCTGGGTCGATTTCGTGGTGGCCCGCGCGCTGCGCATCATGCCGGCGCTGATCTGCGTAAACCTCGCCATCGTTCTTATCGGCGGCCTGTGGCTAACCTCGGCCGCCCCCGCCGACTACTGGACGCTCGACAACATCGGCACGTTCCTGGTGAAGGCAACCCTACTGTTCTCGGTCGGGGCCGCTCTTGACGGTGTCTTCACGGACAATCCGATGGGAAGCTCCACCAATATTCCCATCTGGACAATCCGTTTCGAGGTCATCTGCTACGCAACGCTGGTTGCGTTCATGTCCGCGCTGGCAGCGCTGCGGTTGCGGGGGCTGCGACGGCTCGTCCCCGTGCTGCCGGTGCTGGCGGTGGCGGCGGTCGTAATCAGCATTGCAGGCGATCCGGAACAGTTCAGCTTCGCAGCGCAACTCGCCAGATTTACGCTCGCCTTCTATCTCGGCGTTGCATGCTGGATTGCGCGCGATCACGTTCCGGTTCGGCGCGACATCGCTCTTGCCTTCGCCGTGGCGGTTCTCGCGGTCCTGCTCAGCGGTCTGGCTATCCGCTACCCCGTAATAATCGTCGCGACGGCCTATTGGAGCCTGTGGCTGGGCAGCATCCAGATGGGCAGGCTCCAGAGCTGGACCGCTCGCATCGACCTTTCCTACGGCGCCTACATAACCGGCTTCTTCATCCAGCAATGGCTGGTGCAGGCGATGCCCTGGATGAGCGTGGCACAGAACGCGCTCTTCGCGACTGTGCTTGCCCTCACCGCAGCCTGGTTTTCCTGGACTCTGGTCGAGGCACCGGCGCTTCGCCTGCGCCGACCGCTTCTGCGGCGCATCGGCATGAGCGGTCCGGTTGCAACGCGCGCGCGAAAGGGCGCGGCGAGCCTAGAGGTAACCTATCGTTAGTGGGCATCGAGTAGCTTTGGGCAATGTTCAGCGGCATGTACAAAAAACACATTGCCGACGACAGTCGGATCATCGGAGCAAGTGCTCGGATCTCACGTCGCGCACTGTTGGCCGATCCCGTTTTCCGGCGGGCATTGATATCCGCGGCCATCACCTTCTCTGTCCTCACTTTGGTCATGTCTTCGTACTGGTTTCTGACGGGCAACCACGAGGTGGACGGATTTTTGCTCTTTGGCCATCCCAACCCAGCTGGCGCGCCGCGGGCTGATGAGCACGGCGCGTCGATCGCATGGAGTTTCTCCGCGATCGGTAGCCCTAAAATCGTTTTCGTCGGCGCATCCTCACTCTTAGGGTTTTTTCTTGTTGCCGGTTGTCGTTCGGCGGCGGGACTCGTTGTGATATCCATCGGCGGAGGGGCTTTCGGTGGCTATCTCATGAAGTCGGTCTTCGGCTACTTCCGACCACATCACCTCCCCGGCTCGGCCGAAATGCTCAACACGAGCTTCCCGAGCGGCCATGCGTTGCTGGCTACTTTGTTTGTCGGTACGGCAGCGCTAATTGCGTCGAGATCGCTGAATAACGCAACCGCAAAGGCTTACATCTGGATATCGGCTGCCGTACTGGCATTTCTATCAGGTGCAAGCCGAATTTACCTTGGGACGCATTGGCCTAGCGATGTGCTCGCAGGGTGGTCTGCCGGGTTCCTCTGGATAATTGTGGCCGATCTGATCTGCCAAAGCATCTTTGGCCCAAAAGGAATGGGTCGAAACTTGCGACGGTCTTCAAGCGGCGCGTGAAGTTAGGCCCACCGCTCCGACCGCCGAGTGTGAAAGGCACGTTGAAAATGCGTGCTGTCGTAGCGTACCCCACGCCCGTTATAGCGTGTCGGCGAGACCTTCGGTTTTCCTACCCAGTATCGGGAGGACACGGACGTAGACGAGTTCGGCAAGCAGCTCGACGATCCGATTGTCGAAGACCCAGCACGACCAATAGCTATGCCAAGATCGACCTCACGATGAAAGCCAATGCCGTCGCGCTTTGCGAGGTTGGGCAGCCAAGGCCCGGGCGCTCGTGGAGGTGGACAAGGATCTGATGGCCTTCCCGAAATCCCTGTGAATCTGAAGTTGGCGCGGCGTTCTTCGCCGCGCCCTCGGCTTTGTCAACTCTTGTCCTGCACGGGCTGATTGCTTTCTTGGCCGTCGGCAACAGGCAATCTGTGCCAATTGGTCTATTGACATGTTACCATTGTAACATCAATAGTGAACGCATGACCGATATTGCATGGCTCCTTCTCACATACAAGGTTCCGCCCGAGCCGGCGGCGAAGCGGATCAGCATCTGGCGTCGGCTCAAGGGAATGGGCGCTGTCTATCTCCAGAGCGGCGTCTGCCTGCTGCCGAAGACCGACGACCATGTGCGCCGGCTTAAGATGATCGAAAACGACATCGGCGAGGCGAAGGGGGAGTGCGTGATCCTCGAGACCGTCGCGCTGGACCGCGGTCAGGAGGAGAAGGTGATCGGCCGGTTCAAGGCGGATCGTGACGACGCCTATGAAGAGTTCATCGACAAGTGCGACGACTTCGAACGCGAGGTCGCCAAGGAAGTCACGGCGAACCATTTCACCTATGCCGAGCTCGAGGAGAACGACGTCGATCTGAAGAAACTTCAGGGCTGGCTCGGCAAGATCCGCAAGCTCGACTTCTATGGCGGCGCCCGTGCAGCCGAGGCCGAGGAGCGGCTGAAAGGGTGCGAGGCTGTCCTGGACGATTACGCCCGGCGCGTCTTCGATGCTCATGACGAGAACGGGTGACGGCATGGGCATGCTTCAAACCGGGATTAGCTCACCCACTATCTTCTTTCCGCACTTCCCGCCCCAGGCGGTGCGGCAGGCACCGTCGCGGGTGCTGCGCTGGCTCGACCGCCAGCGCCAGCGTGCCGCGCTAGCGGAACTCGACGACCGGTTGCTGGACGACATTGGCGTGAGCCGTTGGGCAGCCGAAACGGAGGCCAGGAGATGGGACTGAAATGATTGCAACACGAAAGGATCGGCGACGATGATTGAATGGTCCACAGCCGCCCCAGCCATCGGCTCGGCCTTCCTCGCCTCCGTGGTCGAGATCGTCGAGGCCTTCACCATCATCCTTGCGGTGGCAACGCTGCGCGGCTGGCGCCCGGCGGTACTTGGAACCGCGGCTGCGCTGGCCGTTCTGGCGGCGGTCGTGCTGTCCCTCGGCCCTCTGCTCGACCGCGTACCGTTGCACGCGCTGCAACTGGTGATCGGCGTTCTCCTGCTCCTCTTCGGCATCGGCTGGCTTCGCAAGGCTGCGCTGCGCATGGCTGGCGTGATTCCGCTCCATGACGAGGAGGCGATCTTCGCGGCCGAAACCGCGCATCTCGGCGAGGAAGCCCAGCGGAAGAAGACATCGCTCGAATGGATCGCCGGCATCACCGCGTTCAAGGCGGTGCTGCTCGAAGGGTTGGAGGTGGTGTTCATCGTCATCGCCGTCGGCGCCGGGCGTGGCCTTTTGTGGCCCGCAAGCCTCGGCGCGCTCGCGGCCTGTACGCTTGTCCTGTTGGTCGGCGCCATCGTCCACCGGCCGCTCTCGCGGGTTCCAGAGAACACCCTCAAGTTTGGCGTCGGAGTGATGCTGTCGGCCTTCGGAGTGTTCTGGACCGGCGAGGGTCTGGGCGTGGAATGGCCGGGCGCAGACCTTGCCCTCTTTGTTTTTGCCGCACTCTTCCTCGCTACAGGATTTCTCGCCGCAAACCTTGTCCGCACCTCGACCAGGGAGGCCGTGCAATGACCATTCTCAGGGACGTCTTCGCGGAACTCTTCGGCATGTTCGTGGGCGATGCGCGGCTGACGGTGGCCGTGCTTGCGGTCGTGGGCGTCGCCGCCGCGCTGATCGATATCGGCGATCTTTCACCGCTGCTCGGTGGTTGCGTTCTGTTCGTCGGGTGCCTTGTCGTGCTCATGGGCGCCGTCCTGCGTGCAGCACGCCATCAGAAAGCGGTGACGGCTTCCCGCACGGCCTGATGACGAACCTCTGGACATTGCTCGCGCTAGTCGCGGCGGGAAGTGCCCTAGGCGGCATGGTCCGTTTCTTCGTCTCGGGTTTCGTCGCCCGCGCTATCGGCGAAACCTTTCCCTGGGGCACATTCGTCGTGAACGTCACGGGGGCGTTCTCGATCGGCATCCTCGCCTGTCTCGCCGACAACAATCTTCTCGCGAACTGGCCACAGGTCTGGCCGCTCGTGGTCACCGGATTCCTCGGGAGCTACACGACCGTCTCCTCGTTCAGTCTCCAAACGCTTGCATTGGCGCGTGATGGCGAATGGCGGCGGGCGGCGAGGAACGTTATTCTGTCGCTCGCCTTTTGTCTTGGCGCCGTGACGCTGGGCGTGCTCGCTGGCCGTGCAGCCATTGCGGCGGGTGCGGCATGAGTCCGCTCAGATCGGCTCGGTGGCGGAGCTTCCGCAGCGGATTGCTGATGTACCTGGCGGTGGGCTTCGGCACGGCGATCGGCGGCGTGATGCGCGCCGCCGTCTCACTGGCTTCCCTCGAGATGCTGGGTCCGGGGTTCCCCTGGGGCACGCTGGCGGCAAACGGGATCGGATCGTTTGTGATCGGAGCCTATGCGGCGCTGACCGGGCCGGATGGTCGACTCTTCGTCAGCGGGCGCCAGCGCCAGTTCGTGATGACGGGCATCTGCGGCGGGTTCACCACCTTCTCCGTGTTCAGCCTGGAAACGCTCCGGTTCGCGATGGCGAAAGATTATCGGTTTGCGGGACTGAATATCGGTGCATCCGTCGTCATATGGCTATTGGCCGTGTGGGTGGGACATACATTGGCCATGCGTCTCAACCGCCTGGATGGCCGACGCCGACTGGCACAATCAAATCAGGAAAGGACGGACGACATGCAGGTACCGGAACAGGCGCTCGCCCTGCGAATCTTCATCGGCGAGAATGACAAAGACGACGGCCGGCCGCTTTACGAGGCGATTGTACTAAAGGCCCGGGAGATGCATCTCGCCGGAGCGACGGTGCTCAGAGGGGCGCTCGGCTACGGACATTCGAGCCGGGTGCACACGTCGAAGATCCTGCGGCTATCCGAGGACCTGCCGCTCGTCATCGAAATCGTCGAGAGCGAGGACAAGATCAACGCATTCCTGCCGGAACTCGACCGCCTCATGACGAGCGGCCTGATCACGCTCGAGAATGTGCGCGTGCTCCAATACGGCACCAATGGTCGCAAGGCCGGCATCTGATCACAGACGAATGGACATGTCATCGCATGATCAGGGTTTGCGACGGGCGGTTTGGTTGGTCGCCCTTCTCAATCTCGCCTATTTCGGCGTCGAGTTTGCCGTCGCGCTCGCCATCGGCTCCGTGTCGCTCTTCGCCGACAGCGTCGACTTTCTGGAGGACACGTCGGTCAACTTCCTGATCCTTGCGGCGCTCGGATGGTCCGCCCGCCGCCGCGCCAAAGTCGGAATGGCGCTCGCCGGTATCCTGCTCATCCCCGGCCTCGCAACGCTCTGGACAGCGTGGGACAAGTTCGTCGCACCGACACCTCCAGAGCCCCTCGCGCTGTCATTGACCGGCCTCGGGGCTCTTGCGGTCAACCTCTCCTGCGCCCTCATGCTGACCCGGTTCCGGCGCCATAGCGGCAGTCTGACGAAGGCCGCCTTCCTTTCGGCGCGCAACGATGCGCTGGCGAACATCGCGATCATCGCGGCCGGCCTGCTCACCGTTTACACCCTGTCCGCTTGGCCGGACCTGATCGTCGGCCTGGGCATCGCCGCGATCAACGCCGATGCGGCGCGGGAGGTCTGGCAGGCGGCGCGTCAAGAACACCGTGCTACAGAAGCGTGATCTCCGCTATGGCAACGTTTGAACGAACTCGAGCATATGAGTTTTTCCTGTGAATGCCACGTATATTTCGCCCTGCTTGCGCATTGTCTTGTCACGCTCTTTCGCAGTCCTTCTCTTCGTCACGCTCGACTATGAATGCCTGGAGCCAGGCGGCTGCTCTTCTTGGAGCATAGCTTGTCCCTGATCGGGTGGGTTCTGGTCGCAGTCGGCGTGATGGGTTGGCTTTGGTGCGGCGCTCACATCAGTGGGCCCAAGAACGCCGAACTGGTCATCGTAGGCGTTTGAGGTCTGCTGCGCACGAATTCCGCGGTTCTTGCAACAATTCAGCCTGATCATCGAACCGGACAGCTACAGGGTTTCGGCAGCTCATTTCCGCAAGGAGACGCCAAGCGGTTCATCATCACCGGCGGCGTCATCAAGTTCCTGGAAGGGTCGCATGCTGCGGGTTCTCTGCGATGTTATTGCGCATATATAGAGGCCGTCGAGCCTGGGTGGGCTACTGCGCTGCAGTCAGTCCAGGCTCGGCGGTTTTGAACTCCGCCTTGAACTCGACTGGCGGCCTGTAGGCGAGGGCCGCATTGAGACGTGGTCAGTTTAGATCAAGATTATGTGACGAGGCCAAAAACATCGTCGCCAGATTTTCAGCTCCGAAACTGCATCGTTCGGTTCGATCATTGATCAACACTTGGATCAGTGCGGCAGATGCGACAGAAACGCATATCGACAGGCCATATGGTTTCGGGTATTCAATATGCCATGGCAAGGTATGTTCGCATTTTCATGATCATGATGCTCGCCGCTTTCGCGGCGGGGACGGTCGTGCATGCCGCGAATGCCGCCACCATGAGCGCGAAGATGACGCTTGCCGTGATCGATGGTGCGGACATGGGCGACTGCCAGGATTGCTCGGACGGTAACGGCGATATGCCTCCGTGCGACAATGTCTGCGTATCGCCGATCCTGGCCGTCGTGCCGTCGGGCCAGACAAGCTTGCCGGGCGCTGAGACGACTACCGACAGCTTTGTCCTCCAAAGCGTGACCGGGCGCACCGGCCCGCCCGACCCTTATCCTCCCCGAACCACCATTCTGAGCTGACGCCGCCCGGAGTTCTTCCGGTTCGCGGTGCCTGACATCATGCGCGGTCAGACTGACCACCCATGATTCCGCTTCGCATCGCGCGGTCAGCGCGCTGCGGTCTCAAGCGCCCTCTCAGGATGGTTGGAACATCATGGTTTTATATCTACCGACGCCGGGGCGTCGGGCTTTTCGCACATCCGCCGTGACCTTAGCGGCCAGTGCGGTACTCCCGATCTTGGGGTTTCGGGCCACTTTCGGCGCGCTCGCCTTCGCCGCAATGAGCCTTTTGTCGGTCAGTTCGGCCGCACTTGCCGACGGGGATGCGCGGCGCGGCGCACAGGTCTATCGCGCCTGCGTTGCCTGCCATGCCCTCGCACCCGGCCTGCACCTCAGCGGTCCGAGCCTTGACGGCTTCATGGAGCGTATTGCGGGCACAGCGGACGGGTTCGTGCGCTATTCGAGCGGACTGCGGGAAGCGGGCTTCTCCTGGAACGCGGCCGCGCTCGACGGTTGGCTGAAAGACCCGGCGGGCATGATCCCCGACACCTACATGACGTTCCGCGGAATCGACGATCCTCAGGCGCGCGCAGACCTCGTCGCCTTCCTCGAAATCGCCGGCCAGCCCGGCGGCGGCAGGAAGGTCGTCGACGAAGGTCTCATCCCGGCCGGCTGGCTGCGGGCCGGAGCGCCGGGGCCGATCGGCGATCCACCGCCTGAAATGCGCGTCACGGCAATCCGCCATTGCGGGGACAGCTATTTCATCACCACCGGCGACGGCCAGGAAACGCCCTATTGGGAGAAAAACATCCGGCTCAAGATCGACAGCGTCGAAACCGGCCCGCCGGCGGGCGTCGCGGTGATCCTTGGGGCCGGCATGGGCGGTGACCGCTTCTCGGTAATCTTCTCCAGCCTTGCCGACCTCAATCATCTCGTCACGGAACGCTGTGAGGCGCGCTGAACATGAAAGACACCGACATGACAACCACGCCCGAATATTCCGCTCGTCTTTCCAGACGTGCCTTCCTTGGCGCACTGGCGGCGGGCGCCGGGCTGATCGGCCTGCCGTTCAGCCTTCGCGCCGCACCCGGGGCAAGCGGCCCCGCCATCGCCTTCGATGGCGAAGCGTTGATCCTGGCCGAAGGCGCCCTTTCCCGCAGCGAAGGCGCCGGCGGCTGGATAGATCTGTCCGCCCCAGCCGGAGGCGGTATCCTCTCGCTCGCGACGCATCCGGGCCGGCCCGGCCGGATAGTGGCGGGCCTCACGAGCGGCGGCGTCGCCGTCTCTGAAGATGGCGGAAATAACTGGGAGGCGAGAAGCCAAGGCTTGCCCGCTGCTACGGTGACCGCCGTCACCGTAGCAGCGGCTGAACCGGATGCCATCTATGCCGCCATTCGCGGCGACGGGCTATGGCAAAGCGAGGATGCCGGCGAGTCCTGGGCGTTCGCGATGGATCGCCCGTGGCTAGCAGACGCCGAGCGTGATCTGACGGCATTGGCCTCGGTCGATCTGGCAACGGGCATGGGCGGCATCTGGATTTATGCCGGGACCGAACTGGGTCTCACCCGCGTGCCGGATTGCTTCTGCCGCTGGCAGGACGTGCAGCCGGGCGATGCGATGGACGCGCTTGTCTCGGGGAAGCCGGCACAAATGGAGGCGCCGCTTCCCGCAGGCGAGGCGATAAACGCGTTGGTCAGCGCGGCTTCATTGCCCACTCGGCTTTACGCCGCACTGCCTTCGGGCATCTGGGAATCGCAGGATGCCGGAGTCGTGTGGTCGCAAAAGTCGAACACGCGCGCGCTGGCCATCGCTGTCCACCCCACCAATGCCGATCATGTCGTCGCCATCACCGGCGATGGCCTCGCCCGGAGCCGCGATGGCGGCGCGAACTGGACCGCGCTCGCGCGCGCATAATGGAGAATGTCATGAACAGGAAAACAATTGCCGTAGCCGTCGTCGCCGTGGTTGCCGTTGGCGGTATCGCCTACTGGTCGCTGGGTTCGGCGAGCTCGCCTCAAGGTTCCGCCGTCGCGGCAGCGTCGGACAACAAGACGATCACGATCTGGCGCGATCCGGGCTGCGGGTGCTGCGATGCCTATGCCGACTATCTGGAGGGCAATGGCTACACAGTGACGCGCGTCGACGACACCAACTTCGACAAGCGCTCGATCGAGGCCGGGGTTCCGCGGCAAGGAATCGGATGCCACTTGGCCGAGATCGACGGCTATGTCGTGAGCGGGCTCGTGCCGGTCGAGATCATCGAGCGGCTTGTCGCCGAACGGCCAGACATCACCGGGATCACACTGCCCGGCATGCCGGCCAACGCTCCCGGCATGGCGCCGGCAAAAACCGGCACGCTAAAGACCTACGCCTTCGGCGAGGGCGGGGTCTCCGTTTATTCCGATGAATGAGTTCATGGGCGGAATGGAGGGCTTGATGGGTTGGATGATGGTCGGCAGCGGTCTCGTAGCGCTTCTGGTCCTTGCTGTCCTGATCCTCGGCCTCTTCGCGCTGGTGAAATATCTGCGGGGGCCGCAATGAGGCGCAACGTGATCCTCCTTTCCGCTGTCGCCGTTTCGACGTTGGCAGCCATCGTCTCGTTTGCGCAAGTACAGGGTGGCAATGCGCGAGCGGCGGACGTGACGTTCCTTGGCCAGCCCGTGACGAGCGAACAAATCGCCCGCGGCAAGGAGATCTATGCCGAGAACTGTGCCTCCTGCCACGGCGCAAACCTTGAAGGCCAACCGAACTGGAAACGCCGGCTGGAGAACGGCCGCATGCCGGCGCCGCCGCACGATGAAAGCGGACACACCTGGCACCACTCGGACCAGGACCTGTTCGCCATCACCAAGCTCGGCGTCGGCGGTGTCGTCCCGGGCTATGAGAGCGACATGCTTGCCTTCGGGGAAATCCTGAGCGACGAGGAAATCGCCGCCGCGCTCGCCTTTATCAAGAGCACCTGGCCCGAGCGCCAGCGGGACGTCCAGGCTCGAATTACGGCCAGCGACGGGGACGGCTCATGAGCAGAACCGACGAATATCCCACGGTTCCGATGCGCCGCCGCAATGTCCTGGCCTTCCTGCCTCTTGCTGTAGCGGCCGTGCTCGGCGTGGTGCTGGCCTGGGGGCTCACGCGTGATCCAGGCAACCTGCCGTCTACGCTGATCGGCAAGGCGGTGCCCGACTTCGCGCTGCCGCCGGTCAAGGGCCGGACGCTTGGCCTGTCGAGCACCGATCTCAAGGGCGAAGTCTCGCTGGTCAATGTCTTCGCCTCCTGGTGCGTTGCCTGCCGCGCGGAGCACCCCTTGTTCATGAAGCTTGCGGCGCAAGGCGCCGTGCCGCTGCACGGCCTCAACTACAAGGACCAGCCGGACGATGCGGCGAAATGGCTGGACAGCCTTGGCGATCCCTACACGCGCACCGGGGCCGACATCAGCGGACGCGTGGCCATCGATTGGGGTGTCTACGGCGTGCCCGAGACATTCGTCATCGGCGCGGACGGACGTGTTGCCTACAAGCATATCGGCCCGGTGAGCGAAGAGGCACTCACGGGCACCATCCTGCCGCTCGTGGAGGAACTGCGCCGTCAGGCGGAAGGCGATAAAGACCTGGGAGACGGCCAATGAGGAACCTCCTGCAGGGACAGCGCACAATCGTATTTCTGGCGGCAGGCACGCTAACCCTGGCCGCGATCGCGATCGTCGGCGTGATCTATTTCAGCGGAGGCACGCCAGTGCGTGCGCCTCAAGGCGGAGGACAGGCTGAGACGGCCTCGTCCCGGTCCTTCGTGATGCACGAGGCGCCGCGGCCGCTCCCCGAAATCGAGTTTGAGGACGGGAACGGTGAGGCTCTTACGCTGGCCGATTTGAGGGGCAAGACCGTGTTGCTCAACGTCTGGGCGACGTGGTGCGTGCCCTGCCGCGAGGAGATGCCGACGCTCGATGCACTTGAAGCGGAACTCGGTGGCCCTGGCTTCGAGGTCGTGCCGCTCTCGGTCGACCGGGCCGGGCCGGAGGTGGTTCGGAAGTTCTACGCCGAAATCGGCATCGAGCATCTCGGCCTCTACATCGACGCCTCCATGCGGGCTTCGTTCGACCTCCAGGCGCCAGGACTGCCGACGACGCTTCTGATCGACAGCGAGGGCCGAGAATTGGGAAGGCTCGTCGGTCCGGCCGAGTGGGACACGCCCGAGATGATTGCATTTCTCAAAAACAATCTGACGTCAAACTGAGAAGGAAGCCTCCATGGCCGATACACAACAGTCACAATCTCAAGACGGCTCGCTCGGTCGCGACCTGCTCTATGCCCTTCGCTACTACCTCGGCGGCCGACGCGGCCTGCTCGTGCTCGCCGGACTGGCGATCGCGGCCGGTCTGGCGTTGAACTGGAGTTGGTTGGCCGCTGTCGGCACCGCGCCGATCCTGATCAGCGTGTTGCCTTGCCTCGCCATGTGCGCCCTCGGCCTGTGCATGAACCGGTCGGGCGGCAAGTCCTGCTCGACCGGCGCGAGTAACTCCGACCCGGCGGCGATCGAGGACGCAGGGGCAGACACGCAGGAAGTTGCTCTCGACGCACCGCCTGACCGCGCGGCGCGCAATCCACCAATCAGAGGCGACGCCGCCGTTCTTGCAAGCCCCGAACCGCAACCCTCCAAGGAAAGGAGACCGACCGATGCGTAAATCGATCAAAGCGCTTGCCATCACTTCCACCGTCATCGCGGGCCTCGCGGCTGCACCCGCGCTGTATGCCCATGACTCAGAGGAGTCCGGCGGCTCCATGATGGGCATGATGAATATGATGGGCCAGATGAGCGAGATGATGGAGGGCTGCAACAAGATGATGCAGTCCATGAGCCATGACGGCTCCGGACGGCCCAACGAGCAGTGGCGCGAGAAATCACCCGACAACAACGGCTAAGCCGCCCAATCCCGGCCCGCCCTCCATCCCGGAGGGTGGGCCGGTCACAGCCTGGCATCGCAACGTGCCCAGATAATCGAGGGGCCATATCGCGATGGGCCGTGCTTGGACAGGGCCTTTCGAGGAAGACTGATATGACATCAACCAAAACAACGCAGCTCAGGCGCATACGCTTCAGCTTATGGATCCTCGTGGCCGCTGCTGCGCTGGCGCTCGGTGGCGCCTATTTCGTCCGGACGATCGGCATCCGTGAGCCGCCGCCGCCGGTCACCGTCGGCGAAGCCGCGATTCGCTCCGAGTTTTCGTTGATCGACCACAATGGAAATCGCGTAACCGAGGCCGACTTCCTCGGACGCTGGCAACTCGTGTTCTTCGGATTCACCCATTGCCCGGACGTCTGCCCGACCACGCTCGCCTATATGGCGAATGTGCTGGATCGGCTTGGGGAGGAGGTCGAGCGCGTCGCACCGATCTTCATCACGGTCGACCCGTCCCGCGACACGCCGGAGGTGATGGCGGAATACGTCCAGGCCTTTCACCCGAAGCTGGTCGGACTGACCGGCTCCGAAGCCGAGGTCGCCGCGGCTGCCCAATCCTTCCGCGTCTACTACGAGAAGATGGAAGAGGAAACGGCTCCGGACGGATACCTGATGGCTCACTCCGGGCACATCTACCTGATGACACCCGAAGGGCGCTTTGAGGATGTCTTCCGGGAAGGTGACCAGTCCGCGGAAGAGATGGCCACCGATATCCTTCCAAGAATGAACAGGAAACAATGATGAGAAAACTGATTGCAATAGTGGTGGCGGTCTGGGCGGTAGCATCGCCGGCACTCGCTGAGGAGACTGTCCGCGTCTTCGATGCGTGGGCGCGCGCGACCATCCTCGCGTCTCGTCCCGGCGCCGCCTATCTCACGATCGAGAGTGCCGCGGAAGATCGGCTCCTCGGTGTGACCACGCCTGTTGCCGGGCAGGTCATGATTCACGCAGTCGAAAAGGACGGCGACGTAAGCCGCATGAAGCACATCGAAACGCTTGAATTGCCGGCGGGTGAGCGGATCACGTTAGCACCCGGCGGCATGCACCTGATGCTGATGGGACTGCAAGACAAGCTCAGTGAGGGCACGGCGTTTCCGATGACGCTCAGCTTCGAAAAGGCGGGAGAGATTACGGTGGACGTCTCCGTGCTCGGAATAGCGGCCGAGGGGCCACGGGAGGCTGCTGAATGAAGCGCTTGCTGATCCTAGCTTTCCTGCTGGTCGCACAGCCGGCATTTGCAAACCATCCCGGTGAGCGCATTGACGAGGTGATGACCGCACAGGAGCCGGCCTTCGAGGTCGCGGATCGCCCTTCCACGCCCAATCTGAATGTCGAAGAACCGGGCGGTGACGTCCTGCGCCTCGGCGATCTCCATGATCAGATCATCGTGCTGAGCTTTGTGCCAACGGACTGTGGCGGTCCATGCGTCGAACAGCAGGCCCTTCTCGCAGGCGTGCAAGGACAGGTGAATGTTTCGCCCATGAAGGAAATGGTCACGTTCGTAACCGTTCACGACGCAGATGCCTCGATCGAGGCGCCGTGGGACGAGGCGAACTGGCGGCTCGTGATCCCATCGGACGACGAAACAACTGCCGCTGCGGATCGTTTCGCCGCGCTGAGTAGCCGCAGCCAGGAGTTGCCGATGGCGCATGTCATCGACCGCAACGGACGGCATGCCGGAATTTTCCATGGTTCCGATTTCAGCAAGACAAATCTAACGCTCTACATCAATCAGCTCATCAACAACGCGCATGCGCCAAAGCCGCCTGCCGAAAAGGGGTGGTGGGAATGGCTGACAGGCTGGTTCTGAACGGCAGGAGAAGGAAGTTGACGCAATTTTCGAGATTCACGGGGCGCCGCTTTGGCTTTCTCCTCCTGCCCCTGCTGCTGATCATCGCGGCAGGCGCCTGGTATCTGCTCGATCCAGGGTTCAGGGCAGGCCAGCAGCCTCTTACAACCGCGTCGGAGAACCTGCCGCAGGACGCTTTCGAGCGGCGGGTGCGCGACTATCTTGTCGCCAACCCGGAGGTCATCGTCGAGGCCATGCAGAACCTCGAACGCAAGCAACGGGAGGCGGAGCAGACGGAAGCTCAGGCGGCCCTTGCCACGCACCGTGATGAACTGCTCAACAGCCCCGAAAGCCCGGTCGGCGGCAATCCGCAAGGCGACGTCACGATGGTCGAGTTTTTCGACTACAATTGCCCCTATTGCCGGCAGGTCGCGCCCGCGATGGTAGAGGCCGAAGACGGCGATCCCCAATTGCGGATCGTCTATAAGGAGTTTCCTATTCTGGGGCCGAATTCCGTGTTCGCGGCAAGGGCGGCGCTCGCGGCCCGCAGGCAGAACCTCTACCCACAGTTCCACAAGGCGATGATGCAGGTGTCAGGAGCCGCCGGCGAAGCGCAGGTCATCGCTGTCGCTGAAGAGATCGGCCTCAATGTCGAACAACTCCGGACCGACATGCAAGATCCCGCGATCGACGCCGAGATCGAGCGCAATCTCGCGCTCGCCCGGGCATTGCGGATCAATGGCACGCCGGGCTTCGTGATCGGAGACGAGATCCTGCGCGGCGCCACCGACCTGCAGACCATGCAGCGGCTGATCAACCAAGCCCGGAAGGAACAGAATCGATGAAGCCGGAGCCGCCTCTGAAAGTTTGTCCAAATGCCTGAACTCTCCAATATCGGTATCCTCAGCGCCTTCGTGGCCGGCATTATTTCGTTCCTGTCGCCTTGCGTGCTGCCGCTGGTGCCGGGATATGTTTCCTATGTCGCTGGCCGGTCGACCTTTGCTTCCCCGTCCGGCGAGATCGCTGTCGCCCGAAGCGCGACGCTGGGTCTCAGCCTCTGCTTCGTGCTCGGTTTCACCACCGTCTTCGTGATTCTCGGAGCCAGCGCCTCGGCGCTTGGCCAGTTGCTGCTCAGTTACCGGTTCGAGTTGAACATCGTCGGGGGCGGGATCGTCACGCTGTTCGGGCTGTTCATGCTCGGAACGATCCGCCCGGCATGGATGATGCGCGAGGCACGCTTCCACCTTGATCTGCCCGGCGGACGAACCGTCTCGGCCTATGTCCTCGGCCTGGCCTTCGCCTTTGGTTGGACACCGTGCATCGGTCCGATCCTCGGCGCCATCCTGACAGTCGGCGCCGCGTCGGCGACGCTCGCTGACGGCGTCGCGCTGCTCACGATCTATTCGCTGGGTCTCGGCGTGCCGTTCCTGCTTGCCGCGCTGTTCACCGACACGCTGTCCGCCAAGTTGAAAGCGTTCGGACGCCTCGGACGCAGTCTGCGAGTGCTGGCCGGAGTGGTCATGATCGCGATGGGCATCGCCATGATGACCGGCTACCTCTCCACCTTTGCCTTCTGGCTGCTGGAGACGTTTCCGGTGCTGTCTACGATCGGCTAATCCAGCTCAAATCTTCGGCAACAGGCTGTTCGCCTCCTGTCGGACCGGGGATCGGCTCAAATTCGAGATGTCGATCAGGCTTGTCCTCTGCCTCAATGTCCGAGCGTGATCTGGCCGACGACCGCGGTATTGACGGCCTTCTCGAACCGCTCTCGCGTGAATCGGTAGAGGCCAGTTGTTCTTGATCGAAGCTGTCTTGGCTCAATTTGCTGCTGGTCGGTACGGTATCGCGGTCATTGACCATATCCCCCCAGGGAGGATATCGTGAGGCATGTCCGACCCTATCCATTCCACACATCCCGCCGTCATCAAGCGCCTCAAACGCGCTGAAGGTCATCTGCGTGGCGTGATCGGAATGATCGAGGACGGCCGACCGTGCCTCGAACTGGCTCAGCAGCTCCACGCGGTCGAAAAAGCGATTGCCGAAGCCAAGAAAACGCTGATCCGGGATCATCTCGACCATTGTCTCGCCGAAGCCGCTGAGGGCTTGCCGGAAGTGCAGAAGCGCTCGATCGCCGAATTCAAGGCGATCACGAAATATCTGTGAAACGCCGATGCTCGAAATCCTGGCGAACCGCACTTATCGGCATCTCTTCAGCGCACAGGTCATCGCCCTGATCGGCACGGGACTGGCAACCGTTGCGCTTGGGTTGCTGGCATTCGATCTGGCAGGAGCCGATGCCGGGGCGGTCCTCGGTACCGCGCTCGCCATCAAGATGATCGCTTATGTCGGCGTTGCGCCGGTTGCGGCAGCGTTCGCCGAACGCCTTCCCCGGCGCGCCATGCTGGTCAGCCTCGATCTGGTGCGCGCGGCAATCGCGGTGTTATTGCCATTCATCACCGAGGTCTGGCAGGTCTATGTGCTGATCTTCCTGCTGCAATCGGCATCGGCGGCATTCACCCCAACGTTCCAGGCGACGATCCCCGATGTTCTGCCCGACGAGAAGGACTATACACGTGCCTTGTCCCTGTCGCGGCTGGCCTACGATCTTGAAAGCCTGGTGAGTCCGATGCTGGCCGCGCTGCTGCTCACGCTGATGAGCTTTCATACGTTGTTCGCAGGCACCGTCATCGGCTTCCTCGCATCGGCCGCCCTGGTTGTCTCGGTCTTGCTGCCCAGCCCGAAACCGACCACGCCGCGGCCGATATACGAACGAACCACGCGTGGGATGCGCATCTATCTGGCAACACCGCGGTTGCGCGGCCTGCTGGCAATTAACATGGCCGTCGCCGCGGCCGGTGCGATGGTGATCGTCAACACTGTGGTCATTGTACAAGGCGCATTCGGTCTTTCTCAGCAATCGACAGCCTTGGCGCTTGCGGCTTTCGGTGGCGGGTCGATGCTGGCCGCGCTTGCCCTGCCGAAGCTGCTCGAAACCATCTCCGACCGTGTAGCGATGCTCGCTGGCGTCGCGGTCATGATCGCAGGCCTCATTGCGGGAACCGTTGTCCCAGGCTTTGCTGTCCTTCTGCCGCTCTGGTTCGTGATCGGGATCGGCTATTCCACCGCGCAAACGCCTTCCGGCCGATTGCTGCGGCGCTCCTCGCATCCCGAGGATCGACCGGCCCTTTTTGCCGCGCAATTTGCCCTGTCGCATGCCTGTTGGCTTGCTACCTATCCGTTGGCGGGTTGGCTGGGCGCCACAATTGGACTGGTCCCGACATTCCTGGTTCTTGCCGTCATCGCCGCTGCAGCATTGGCGGCGGCGCTGTTTCTCTGGCCGGCGACCGACAAGGAGACGATCCCGCACAGACATCCCGAACTGCCTGCCGATGACCCGCATTGGAAAGAGGGCATACCCAGCGGCGGCCTGCGCCACGCCCATGCTTTCGTCATCGACGATCTGCATCCGCAATGGCCGCGCGAGCCCTGAGCGGGGGATGGGACGATTCATGACGGCATGTCGATCCCGACTGCCACTTTCCCGCTTCCCCGAACACCCGGAATTAGATCAAGTCAGATCTTCACCAGCATGGCCGTGGCGTACATGAACGCCACCCCGAAGGCGGCTCCGGACAGGACAGGCCACGAGGACAGGGCCGCGACGCCACGCCCGTCGGATTTCATGAGATAGGCGGCAACCTCAATGACGACCTGAAGGATGGCGCCCGCCCCAATCGCCAGCGCCAGCGCCGACCATTGCGGCGCATGGGCGAGGCTTCCGATCCAGAGTCCGAGTACCGCCGGGCCGCCGGCAAGCAGCGTCAGCGCCGGAAATATCCACAGAGCGGGTCGCCCCTTTAGCATCGGGGCGGCAATCCCGATCCCCTCGGTGATATTGTGAAGCGTGAAGCCGAGGACCAGGAAGGTACCGAGACCCGCCGCCCCAGACGCGAAGGCCGCGCCAATGGCGAGGCCCTCGCCGAGATTGTGCAGGCCGATGCCGAGGGCGATGAATGTCGCGAGCGCCAGCCCGGCCGGTGTGCCGTCGCGGCGGCCGATCGCCATGAGCAGCAGAAAGCTTGCCGCAGCCGCCAGAACAACCATCGCCTGGCCCTGGAAGATGGCCGCGGCTTCGTCCGCAAGCTCGAATGCCTCCCCTCCGGCGTCTATCATCAGGAAGACCAGCAGGCCCACGGTCATGGCGAGAAGGAAGTTCATGCCGCCGCGCCCGATGCCGCGCAGCGCCGGATAGAACATAAGCCCGATCGCAACGGGAACGATGCCGACAAAGGCGCCCAGGAGCGCCTGATTGACGAGGCTTCCCGTGGTGGGCACCGGCGTCGGCACGGCGACCGGGATTTCGTGCTCGAAGGTTGCACCGGTACTGGTGATGATCTTCACCGCGTGCGCTTCACCCTGAACCCAGGGATAGGGCAGATGGATCCAGGCGGTCTCCCCGCGCGCGAGTGGTCCTGACGGATCCTGGGAAAACTCCCAATAGGCATCGTCGACAAGGACCTGGGCGATGGTCATCGGTTCCGAGCCGCCGGCGCGGACGAGTACGTCGATGCCGCCCGACGACAGGACCGTTCGCTCGAATGTCAGGTTCTCCACGGGGGGCGCACCGTTGTCGAAACTTCTCAACGGGTCGGCCGCGACAAGCCATGCAACCGCAAGCGCTAGCACGGCGAGCGGCAAAACGAGCCAGACGAGGGGTGCGCGGGAGCGCGGCGCTTCTTCGGCCGGAGTCGATCCTGCTTCGGTGACGGGGTGCGCTTCATTCATGCCACGGCCTCCTGAACATCGAAGAAGCTCATCCAGCCGAGCTCGGCAAACTCCGACTGGTGCGCATGGAACATATAGAGCCCCGGCTCGTGGTCCTTGAAGGAGAACTCGAGAATGCCGCGCTGGGCCTGGCACTGCATGACCGTATCGACCGTTCGAAGCGTCGGCGTCAGCGTCGTACCGTGATCGTAGTAGTCAAAGAAATTCGCATGAAGGTGGAGGGAATTGATCGGATCGAATTCGACGGCGTTCACGAGGTAGACCCGCACCGGCTTGTCGCGCCGTATCGGGATCGGCCGCTTCATGTAGGTATGCGCGACCGTGTTGACGGCATAGACCTCATTCTCGTCGTCGAAATTGGTGTCGAAGGCGTTCATCACCATCGCCAGTTCCTGCCACTCCGCATTCTCCGGCGTGCCGAGCAGGCGAGACCGGGCGACATCGGCGTGTTCCGGGTGAAGCGCGGGGTCGGGGTCAATGACGAAGAGCCCGTAGAGCCCCTTGTGGATGTGCCGTTTCAGCGGCAGCGCATGGCAATGATAGAGGTGGCAGCCGAAGGGTACGGCGTCGAACTCGTAGACGAACTCCTCGCCCGGCGCGATCACGCCGGCGCCGGGAATGCCGTCCATGCGCGCGGAATGGATATTGTGACAGTGGATCGAATGTGGGTGAGAGCCGAAGTTACGAAAGACGATCTTCAGCCTCTCGCCTTCTGTGGCGCGCAGCGCCGGCCCCGGTACCCGGCCGTTATAGGTCCATGCCGGGAACATGACGCCGGGGGCGATCTCGATCTCCTTGTCGACGGCATCGATCTCGAAGGTGCGCAGAACCCGCCCGCCGGGCAGGCGCGAGACGGTGCCGGTCTCCCAGTCAGTCAGCATCTTCATGGTGTCGAAGCCGTTGCGCTCCTCATCGACCTCGCCGACGGTCATCATCGCGCCGTGGCTCGAGCCGTGACCGGCTGAGCCCAATCCGTCGTGCCCCGAGCCGCTGGAACGCTCCGCTGGGGCGGGCTGCTGCGCGGCGCCGGTGGCAGCTACGGCCGATCCCCCAGCCGCCAGGATACCAGCGCCCAGCATGCCGCGCCTGCTCAATTTTACCCTGAACCAATCGGTGATCTCGCCCATCTTTCATTCCTGCAAATGCAAACGATTTGCAATTTAGCATCGCAGTTGTCCCAGTGCAAGCGCGGGTCACGGCCCGGAAGAGACCCTGGTTGAATCGGGAGATCGAGAAGTTATTTCGGAACGGAATTGACCTCAGAGCGGAAGCGAGAACAGGAGATGCGAGCGCATGCAATGTCCCGTTGACAATGAAACACTCGTCATGCCCGAACGCAGCGGTGTCGAGATCGATTATTGCCCGAAGTGCCGCGGCGTGTGGCTGGACCGTGGCGAGTTGGACAAGATCATGGAGCGATCGGCGACATAGTCGGCTCCTTTACCAAGCCGAGAGGCGCCCCGCCGCAAGGTCACGGGCACGGCGGCAAGCCGTATCGCAAGAAGAAGGAATCGTTCCTGAGCGAGTTGTTCGACTTCTGACGATCATGCCGACGCGGTTCTCGCTGCCGCGAGCAGCCAGTCGATCCGCAGGTGCGCTGGTAACGACAGACAGCCGGACAAGGGTGATCAGCAGAACAAGGAGCACCCAGATCGGCCGCGACCGCCCGGCTAGTGCCTGCCGACAACAGAATGGATCAGCCTCTGCGAGCCCACTCGGCAGCCGCTTCCTTTTCGCCGGGCCCGAACCAGCGCATCTCAGAACGCGTCAGAAGCCCGGCCAGCGACGTTCCCCATTCCATCCATTTGCTGTCGCCGACGACGGCGATACGGCGAAAGTCGTTGCGGTGGGTCGTGTCCATCTTCATGTCCTCGCGCAGCGCGGCGAGCCCCTCGTAACCTTCGAATCCTGTGAGATCGACGACAAGGCCAGGCTCGGCTTCCGCCTGCAGCCGCTCGTGCAGCAGCGCGTGCATCCGTTTCAGGTCGTCTTCGGTCAGCTTGCCTTCGCAGGCAATCCCCACGACGTCATCCTGCGCTGTCAGCGTTTCGGTGAACATGGTCGTTCTCCTTTCCCACCGCCCCGTCATGTCCATAGAGATCGGCGTCACTGTGTGCGGAATCGACGTGCTCGAACTCCAGGCTGGAATGGGTGATGCCGAAGCCGTTCTTCAAGCGCTCCTTGATGTCGGCCTTGACAGATTCAATGCGCTTCCAGCCATTCGCTGCCAGGACCACGTGGCAGTCAAGCGCCGCCTCGTGCTCCTGCATCTGCCAGAGATGCACGTGATGAACGTCTCGGACCCCGGCGACGTTTCGCATCGAGTCGATCACGGCGTCGCTGTCGATATCCGGCGGGCTCCCCAGCATCAGCGTCCGGATTGGGCCACTGATTTCGGTGAAGGCAAGATACAAGATGTAGAGCGCGATACCGATCGTGATCGCGGGGTCAACCCAGCGCATGTCGTAAAGGATAATGAGGGAGCCGCCGATAATCACGGCGACCGATGCAAGCGCGTCCGACAGGTTGTGCAGGAAGAGCGCGCGTATGTTCACGCTGCCTTTCTGCATCGAGTAGGTGAGGAGGGCCGTCAGCGTATCTACTGCGAGGGCGATGCTGCCGAAGATCACCACGGTCCAACCCTGGACCTCAGGAGGATCGATCATCCGCATGCCGCCCTCATAGATCAGGTAGAAGCCGACGAGTATGAGCGTGGTATAGTTGATCAGGGCGGCGACAATCTCGATGCGGCCATAGCCGAATGTCATGCGTTTGTCGGCCGGGCGGCGCGCAATCTTGCGTGCCGCGAAGGCAATGACGAGCGAGGCCATGTCCGAGAAGTTGTGCAGCGCGTCGGCGATCAGCGCGAGACTGCCAGCCAGGATGCCGCCGACGATCTGCGCGACGGTCAGGAGGCCATTCGCCCAAATGGCGACGGAGACCCGCCGGTCCCCCGATTTCGGATCTATGTGGGCGTGGCCGTGATCATGAGGCATAGATCATCTGATCCTTCAACGTGGAAATTCCTGCGGTGCCTCCCCCTGGCGAACCGTCTTTGCCGAGGAGGGAGCTGAGTCCGGCGGACACGAGCGCGAAAAGCGCAAAGCCGCAGACGAAGGCGAGCGTAGAGCTTCGCGTATCTCCCGCGGCCTCATGCGCTTCCTCCAGCATATCCTCCACAGCGGCGACCGTCAGCAGGCCGGCGACGAAGCTCAGGGCGACGTACTTGGCGGCGTCGGGCGCGTTCCGCAGAAGGAACCAGGCAATCAGGGCCGCCCCTATGCAATAGAGGGGGAAGGAGAGCGAGACGAGAATTCGCCGGCCCCGGGACACCTTCTTCTCCCTCAAATTCGCTACCACCGAATAGCCTTCGGGAAAATCCGCCAGCACCTGCCCGGCCGCTAGGACGATGGCGAGCGACGTCGCGACCGCCGAGCCCGATCCAATCATCAACCCGTCCCCCGAAAGGTCGACAGCGACTGCGACATAGATCATCCACATTGGGCTGCCGCCGCGGCCGCCTCCCGACGTCACCCGCTCGATTAATGTCTCGGCTCCAACATAGGCCGCGCCTCCTGCGGCGAAGGAGACTGCGATCCACCAGCCGGCAAGATTGTCGAGCGCCTCGGGCATCAGTTCGATGGCGACGACGCCGATGACGATGCCAGAGGCCGCGTGCAGCGCGAGGTTGAGGAGACGCGGCGTCGTGCGGACGAACTCTGCCACCATTCCCCCGGCTAAGTTGCCCAGCCCCGGAAGCAGAGCGAGACCTATGACCAGCCACAGATTGTTCACTCTCGCTCCTTTGACATGACATTTCCATATTTGTTGGAGGCATCACGTGAAGCCGACGCCGCCAAAGCTTGCCTAGCCCATCCAACGCCGAGCGCAATATTGCTTTTCCCCAAGCCAAATTCTCTGCGCAGGTATTTTCGCGGAATACCGCGAGGCGAATTGCCTTTGCGATGCAGTGAGTGGATGCACATGGACCCTTGCGAGCGCCAATCAGCCGGAGATGCGGGCAATCCTGCCGCTGCACCGGCGAGGCAGATTGCATCCCGAACTGTGGCCCATCTGCAATGGTCAGCCGCCCGTTGCGTTGTTAACGTATTGGTAACGAATCGGGCGAAGGGGTGGAAACGATGCCGAGCAAGAGATTGCTGGGAATCCTCGCTACATTGTTGGGTATAGCCTCTTCGGGGGCGGCGTCGGCGCATCCGAGCCAAATGGTGACTGGAGGCCAGACCTCGCAGCCGATCGGACACTATGAACTGTGCAAGCGCATGCCGAAGGAGTGCTCGGTACGATCGAATGACGTCAGTCCTATAGCGTGGAGCAATGATTTTCGGCGACGCCTCGCCAGTCTATCAGAGTCGATCAATAAGGCGATCAAGCCGATGTATGACACCGACATCTACGGCAAGGACGAATTCTGGACCTATCCGACCGACAGGGGTGATTGCGAGGACTATGCGCTCCAAAAGCGCCGCGTCCTGATGAATGAGGGCGTTTCGCCCGCAAACCTACTGCTCACGGTTCTCAAGAAATCCAACGGAGAGGGGCATGCCGTCCTCACCGTCAGAACGGAAGTCGGCGACTACATCCTCGACAATCTTACCGATGACATTCTCCCCTGGGACGAGACCGGCTACCTGTTTTTGAAGAGGCAGGCGACCTATCACACTGGACGGTGGGTGAGCATCCGCGACGGCGATGCACCGCTGGTGGGCGCACTGCATTGATCCGCCGCTGCATCCCCGGCCGCACCCTGGTGGCGGGGATTGGCGCGAGATTGTCCGACCAAACGCGTGGGACGCCCGAAGCTGTTGCTCGTTGCCATGTACTCATTGGCAGCGACGGCAGTTCTTAGCTTTCCACTGAAAGTCAGCCGTGCCATACAGCCCTTGAACCTCTAGCCTCTATAGGGACTACACCCTCCGCCAATGCACAAGGCTGCATTTGTGCTGGCTTCCAGCGTAGGGAACGCCCCTGCGCCATTTGCGGGGTGTCCGAAATGCTCACCATTACCTTCTTCATCACCGTCACATCCGCAGCGCTTCTGGTTGCGCTGCTGTTCTGGTCCATCGCGAAACCGGCCCAGCGTGTGTGGCCGCCTCCCTCCGGGCAGGCGGGATGGCAGTTCTGGCTGGTGTGGGTGCTGATCGGCCTGTTGATCATCGGAACGCTTTACATCGGTATCGTCGACTACGGCAGTCTAGGACTGGCTGCATTGCACTGGCGCGTTGCCGGCGGCGTGTTGCTGGTTCTGGGCAATGGGTTGGCCTGGTGGGGTGTCGTCGTCCTCGGTGCAAGGCCGACCACCGGACTGGCCGGCGAACTCGTGACTGGCGGCCCCTACCGGTTCACACGCAATCCCCAATACATCGGCGACATCCTCATCATCGCCGGCTTTGTGCTTGCGGCTAATTCCTTGCTCGCATTGTGGCCGGCGCTTTTGGCGATGATCAGCGCATTCATCGCGCCGTTTGCCGAGGAACCCTGGCTTGAAGCGCGGCTTGGCAACGCCTACTCCGACTATAAGCGGCGCGTTCGACGCTTCATCTGA
Organism: Nitratireductor alexandrii; assembly: GCF_004000215.1. Lineage (GTDB taxonomy): Bacteria > Pseudomonadota > Alphaproteobacteria > Rhizobiales > Rhizobiaceae > Mangrovimarina > Mangrovimarina alexandrii. The sequence goes on from NZ_RBVY01000013.1 coordinate 26,060, forward strand.
GACCGCTTGAAAACTTCGCATCGGGTCTTGAACCTACAGTTGCTAGAGGTCCTATCTTGGAAGGACCAATCAGAGTCGACCGCGGAACGGTGAAACGCAACCTCAGCCGACGCGGGACAGGAGACAACGATGCTCACCGAAAAAGAACACAATCACGAAAGCCCTCAAGGGCACGAGCGTAGGCATTCTCACGACGGCCAAGCGTGCTGCGCTACCGACATGCCTGAGGCCTCGATGGATGCCAATGGGCGCAGCTTTCAGGTCAGCGGTCTCGACTGTGCCGAGGAAGTGGCGATCCTGAACCGCGTTGTCGGACCGGTGGTCGGCGGTGCCGAGCATTTGGCCTTCGACGTGATCAACGGTCGGATGACGGTGCTGGAGACGGCAAATCCCGCCTCCGACGATAAGATCATAAAGGCGGTTGCGGGAACCGGGATGGGCGCGCGACCTTGGAACGCCGACAATGCCGAGGCCGACCGCGCCGTGCACCTAAGAAAACAGGCGCGGTTCACCGCGGTCAGTGGCGGCTTCTGGGCGGCAGGGTTCCTGTATCACATTGTGGAGACCGGGCTGGGCGGTGCGCTGGGGCTGTTCGCGGGCCACGGCGAGGCGGCGATGCCGCTGGTCGAAGCAGGTCTGTTCGGCCTCGCTATCGTATTCGGCGTCTGGCTGGTGGCGTCCAAGGCATGGTCCTCGGCGCGGCGTCTGTCGCCGGACATGAACCTGTTGATGGTCATTGCCGTTGCCGGCGCCGTCGGCCTGGGCGAATATTTCGAGGCCGCGACTGTCGCTTTCTTCTTCGCGCTGTCGCTCTATCTCGAAAGCTGGAGCGTGGGGCGCGCGCGCAATGCCGTCGCGGCGCTTCTCGACCTTGCGCCGGCCACGGCGCGGGTGATCCGCAGCGACGGCACCGAGGCGGACGTGCCCGCGGCCGAGGTTGTCGTGGGTGACCGATTCGTAGTGCGCGGCGGCGACCGCATCCCGCTCGACGGCGAGGTGACGGATGGGGCGGGTGCGGTCGATCAGGCTCCGATCACGGGCGAGAGCGCGCTGGTCCCAAAGGAGGCGGGCGACGAGGTCTATGCCGGCACCATCAACGGCGAGGGCACGCTGACGGTGCGCGCTACCAAACCCGCATCGGACAGCACCCTGGCAAAAATCATCCGCATGGTCGGCGACGCGCATTCGCGCCGGGCGCCGGTGGAGCAGTGGGTGTCGAAATTCGCTCGCATCTATACCCCGATAGTGATGGTGGCCGCCGTCGCCATCGCGCTGCTGCCGCCGCTCCTTATGGGTGCGGCGTGGAGCTTCTGGATCTACAATGCGCTCGTGCTGCTGGTCATCGCCTGCCCGTGCGCGCTGGTGATCTCGACGCCGGTCTCCATCGTGGCGGCGCTCACTGCCTCGGCACGGGCGGGCGTGTTGATCAAGGGCGGCGCCTACGTCGAGGCGCCGGGACGCACCACGGCGCTGGCGCTCGACAAGACCGGCACGATCACCGAAGGCAAGCCCGAAGTGGCCGCCGTGCATCCGCTGGGCGGCACGTCGGAAGCCGACCTGGTGGCCGTTGCCGCGTCGCTCGAGGCCAGGTCGTCGCATCCGCTCGCGCAGGCGATCCTCGCCCATGCAGGCAAGGACGTGACCGCCGCCGAGGATACCCGCACCGTGCCAGGCCGTGGCATCGAAGGCCGATTCGACGGCCGCACCGTCTGGCTCGGGTCTGACAGGTTCGCCGCCGAAAAGAGTTTTGGCGCCGCAATCCCCGTCGACCTGCGCGACCGCATCGAAGGGGCGGGCGCAACCATGGTCGCCGTCGGCGACGACTCCGGCGTTCTGGGCCTGCTGGAACTGCGTGATCGGATCCGGCCGGATGCACGCGGAATCGTTGCACAGCTGCACAAACAGGGCGTGAAGAAGATCGTCATGCTTACCGGCGACAACGACCGCACCGCCCGCGCCGTCGCCGCCGAGGTTGACATCGACGAGGTTCGCGCCGAACTGCTGCCCGAGGACAAGGTCGCCGCCATTACGGAGCTGGTGACGACCCACGACATGGTCGCCATGATCGGCGACGGGGTGAATGACGCCCCGGCCATGGCCCGCGCCCACTACGGCATTGCTATGGGCGCGGTGGGCTCGGACGCGGCGATCGAGACGGCGGATATCGCGCTGATGACTGACGACATCGGAAAAGTGCCATGGCTAATCGGCCATTCGCGGCGCACCATGTCCATCATCCACCAAAACATCGGTGTCTCGCTGGCGACCAAGGCCGTCTTTGTCGGCCTGACCGCCTTCGGCATGGCCTCGATGTGGGGCGCGATCGCGGCGGATGTCGGCGTGTCGCTGCTCGTGGTGGCAAATGCGCTACGTCTGCTGCGGCCTAGCGCGGAGACGATGTTCACGAGGGAACGTCTGGAGGGCGCCGTCGATTCCATGGTCGTCGGCCAGATCACGCACGGCCACTAGGAGCGGCGGCGGCCAATAAATTGCCTATCCTGCGACGAAAGGGAACTTTGATTTAACGGCTCATTAAGGTTAACGACCCAGGCTGCTCGGGAGGGAAGCGGAAGGATAGCATGCAGGGGCGCAGCCGAAAACGATGCTTTGGAGCGAGAAACCTCACCAAAGCCGTTTTCGCCGTGATCTGGCTCGTCGTTGGTATGGCGGGCACAGATCCTGCGGTAAATCCAGTAGGGCGCGCTCCTCACATCGTGACGAACGAATTCGTCTTCGAGGACCAGTCGAACCATGCTCGGCATGTTTCCGACGAGCCGCACGTGGTACGAGGCGACAAGCAGGACAGGGTATCTGCTGGAGCAGGTAAGCGCCAATTGGCCGAAGTTGCATTGGGCCTTCGCTTAGGATTGCGTCCCCAGGCGGTCAACGCGCAGCGTCTCGCACCGTTTGATGTGGGCGACGCGAAGCGACCCACGAAGCGAATGCTTTTTCACAGCGCCGAAATGGATCGGCTTGCAGGCGTCCCGGCAAAGCTGGCCGATCTGGTCACCAATGATGGCGCGGATATCCTAGCGACAGCTTACGCGCCAACGGATCCCTTCCACGACCCTTCATCCCCCTTTGATGCTCTACTCGGAACCAAGCGGAAAGGACGGTTCGTTCCTCCTGTTGTTGAGGGGGACCACGTGTGGATGAAGGACCCTTTACCGCCTAAGGTCTTCTCTTCTGAAGAACAGAAGTGCCTGTCGACAGCCATTTATTTCGAGGCCCGGGGGGAGAGCCTGAAAGGGCAGGCAGCAGTAGCCCAAGTGATCCTGAACAGGGTGCGCAACCCCACATATCCCAATGAAGTGTGCAATGTCGTCTATCAAAACGCTGACTGGTATAAACGATGCCAATTTTCGTTCGCTTGTGACGGCCTTCCCGAGCGCATCGTCAACCGCCGTGCCTATCGGACCGCCCGCGAAGTGGCTATGGCCGTGACCGGGGGAAAGATCTTCCTGCGGGAAGTTGGCTCATCGACACATTACAATGCGACCTACGTCAATCCCGAATGGGCTGATGGGATGGAAGAGATGACGCAAATCGGTAGCCACATCTTTTACCGGACATACAACGGCGGGTGGAGCTGAGCGCTAGCCGTCCATAGCGGTCAGGCTCATGGAGATCGGTCCAGGATCACGTCCTGCAAGTCTGGTGGATCGCCTCCTCGGCTATTCCGTAGTGCTCCAAATTATCCAATCTGCTTTTCAATCCCGAATCCGGCAGAGCAACAGAGCAACCGGACCTGAGCGGGTCTTGCTCAGGAATCATATGAGGACAGCGGGAGTGCCGGCCGAACTCGCCGCACGACGCGAAGCATTCGTTAAAGGTCTGACGAGGTGAAACGGTCGCACAGCGGATGCTTGAACCTAAAGCCGCTAGAGGTTGTACGATCCTCTTCGGATCCGTAGCGTCAAGGAGGGGACCTGCAGCTCTGCTGCGTCAAAGCGGCGCGCGTGGTGGTGTCGCGTTGAACGAAATGCTGGAGCGCGAGACGATTGCAAGAGAATGATTATTGAGTTGGACCGATGACCACTTTACGCGGCAAGAATATACGCGTGCTCACCCTCAGTGTAACGCTATTGGGGGCCATGACCGGCTTGGTGGCCTACTCGCCCACGCTTTACCAGATGTTCTGCGACCTGACCGGCTACGGCGGAACGGTACAGCGCGCTGTTGCGAAGCAGCCGTCCGCCACAACCACAGACGAAACGGTCAAAGTTCATTTCGACGCCAATGTTGCGCCAGGCCTGCCTTGGGAGTTTCGCCCCGAGCAACGAAGCGTCGAAACCCGCTTCGGGGAGCCGACAAGGGTTTACTACTACGCTGAGAACAAGTCCGACGAAACGATCGTCGCGCGCGCCACGTTCAATGTCACCCCGTACCCAACGGCGCCATACTTCTTCAAGATTGAGTGCTTCTGCTTCACGGAAGAAAAACTCGGGCCGGGCGAGAGCGCGAGAATGCCGCTCGTCCTCTACCTCGACGAGCAGATGCTGAAGGACAAGAACGCGAAAATGTTCCGCGAGGTCACGCTTTCCTACACCTTCTTCAGGCAAAAGGATTTATCGAGCGAGGAAATCGACGCTGCTCGCGATCTGAAGGCTGGCTCGAAAGCAACCGATGCAAGGCTGGATGGCGCCCGCTCGGTGGAATTCGAGAACGACGCGCCAAGACGATGAGCAGCAGGGGTTTGAGAGTCCTTTCGGGTTTTCTGGCCGCTGTCGCTTTGGTGCTGGCGGTTGCCCTCGGTGCTGCATACGTAATGCGCGGGCCGTCGCCAGGCTTGATGGCCAGCCAGCCGAAGCAGGACACATTTGCAGAGCCGGGCTCAGTCCCCATAGGCGGACAGTTTTCCCTCGTCGATCACACGGGCAAGACCGTCACCAACGACGACTTCGCCGGAAAGCTACGCCTCGTCTTTTTCGGCTTCACGAACTGTCCCGACATATGTCCGACTACGTTGGCCGAAATCGCGCGAACTATCGAACTGTTGAAGGACGATGCCGATGCCGTGGCATATCTTTTCGTAAGCCTCGATCCGGATCGCGACACGCCGGAGGTCATGGCTGAGTATGTGAAGGCATTCGACAGGCGCATCACCGGTCTAACCGGGACGGTTGATCAGGTCGACGCCATGGCGGGCACATATCGGGTGGCGTATGAGAAGGTCGGAATGGACGGCGAAGCCTATCAGGGCAGTGGCGATTACCTCGTGAGCCATCAAGGCAACACATATCTGATGTCGAGATCCGGCGATTATCTCACGCATTTCAGCTACGGCACCGCTCCGGAGGAGATGGCCGAGACGATCCGCGAGGCCATTGCCAGATTCGGCGGTGCGGGTGGGGAGACATGACCGTGCGCGCGCATCCTATCGGCTTGCTGAGCTTGTTTGTGCTCGCGTTCGCGATTCCGGCGTGGGGACAGGATGGAGCTGCCATCTTCGTCCAGCAGCCGTGGGCGCGCGCCTCCATCCTGGCCTCGCGACCTGCGGCGGCCTACTTGACCATCCTGAACAAGGATGATCGCCCCGCCACTCTCGTTGCGCTGGAGACTCCCGTCGCAGGCCGCGCGGAGGTTCACCGCACGGTCAAGCAAGGCGATGTCATGAAGATGGTGCCGGCCGGACCAATCGAGGTGCCTGCCGGTGGGAGCGTTCGCATGGAGCCGGGCGGGTATCATGTCATGCTCATGGATCTGGAGCGGCCGATTGAGAAGGGAGAAACACTCAAGCTCACGCTGCGTTTTGCGAACGCATCTCCAATCGCGGTTTCCGTGCCGGTTTTGGGGCCAGGCGCCAGAGGACCGGAGGACGATTAGATGACGGCGATGGAGTTTTGGCACGCGGTCGCCCGCAGTGGCGGAGCGCGGTTCAAAAAGGCGGTCCCGGCGCTAGCGGCGGGCCTCGTCTTTGTGCTCCAGCAGACGCCGTCTCAAACACTGGCGCACAGTTACAAGCTCGACGATATCGCGGTCGGTCATGTCTGGGCATCCCCACCCGAGGAGGGTGCCGGGGGTATCGCGGTGTACGGCCCGATCCTCAATCGTGGCGACAAGAGCGCGCGGCTCGTCGGAGCCTCGAGCCCACTGGCTGAGGATGTTGGCTTTCGCATTTCAAAGGACGGTGAGGTAAACTGGCTCGAATTCATCGAGTTGCGTCCAAACAAGCCCGTGTCACTTGCCGCGTGGCGAGAACACATCTGGTTGTCCGGAATGCGCGACTCCGTCGAGCAAGGCGACAGCTTCGAGGTGATCCTGGATTTCGGGGATGAAGGTAAGCTGCCGGTCAAAGTTATCGTTGAAGATGAGGGTGGACATTAGCGCGAGTTTTTCACGCATATCCGCGGTCGACGGGAAATCTGGCTACTATATCCGTTCGGAAATCAGTTTCACGATGGCACCAGCATCGCGACCGGCGCCCATGATGAGGGCCGAGGCGCGATTGCGCTGCCATGGTCTGCCGACGAAGAACAAGTTCGGGACCGGCGAAACGCCGTTCGTGTGGGCGAAAGAGCCGTCCGGGTTCTTGGCGGCCGAAATCTGCACCCAATCGCTATCATCGCGGTAGCCTACGGCCCAGATGACGGAGCCAATTTCAGCTTCGCCGCCGTCAGCGAATTTCGCGCGCGTTCCCGCAGCTTCCGTGAGACGGGGCTTCAGTCGAACGCCCTTGCGTGCGAGGCTGTCGAGGCTGCGGTCGCGATCGGGAAACGGATCGGTCCGCCGCATCAGCCGCCCGACAGCCGAGCCCGCAGGCGCACGCATGAGCCCAGACCAATGGAGCCACCACCAGATGCTCTTTCCCAATAGGCGTTCCGGGAACAGCTTGCGCGGCCTCCCTACCGCAAGCAAGGTCGGGCGACTGGGGACAAGCTCGGCGGCAATGTCCCGACCGCTTGCGCCGTCACCAACGATCAGGGCCACCCCCTCGGGCACTGAGGCCGGATCGCGATAGGTGTCGGCAGCCAATTGCGTCACCGCAGTCCCGAAGCCAGCGGCGATTTTCGGGACGAGAGGAATCTGAAATCCGCCCGTCGCGATGACGACATACGTGGCTGCCAGAACCTCGCCACTCTCCAAAGTGGCCTCGAATTCCCCGCCACCCGACCGCTGCAGCCTGACGACGCGTGAATTCAGCCGCAACGGCAGATTGAACAGACGCGCATACGCTTCAAGGTAGTCGGCGAACTCGTCGCGAGTCGGATAAAGTTCGCGGTTGCCTGGAATAGTCGCTCCCGGCAGCGCGCTGAACTGGCGCGGCGTGAACAGCGTCAGCGACGTATATCTCCTGCGCCAGCTGTCTCCGACGCGGTCGTTGCCGTCGACGATAACGAACGGAATGCCTGCCCTGCGCAAGTGGTAGCCAGCAGCGAGCCCGGCCTGACCGGCACCTACAACCAGCACGAAAGGAGGCTTTGTCAATCGACAACAACCTTTGCTCCAACCGGGACGCGCTCGAACAGGTCTTCGACATGTTCGTTCAGCATTCGGAAGCACCCGTTGGACACGGCTTTACCGATCGACGACGGTTCGGTGGTGCCGTGGATGCGGTACAAAGTGTCCTGGCCGTCGCGATAGAGGTACAGCGCGCGTGAACCGAGCGGATTGTTCGGGCCGCCCGGTACACCATCCGCATATCGCGCATATTTTCCGGGATTGCGTCTGATCATGTTGTCGGTCGGACGCCAACTGGGCCACTTCGCCTTGCGGCCGATTTCGGCAGTGCCGGAAAAGGCGAGACCCGCCCGGCCGACCCCTATCCCGTAGCGTCGAGCGATATTCTTCGACTCGATCAGATAGAGGAAGCGGTTCGCCGTATCGACGACGATCGTGCCGACAGGATATTCCCGTGCGAAATCGACCTCTTGTGGCAGGAATTGAGGGGCAAGCGCAGTCCCTGTTTCCGGATGGGCCGCCGCGCCCTGCACGGCGGCGAACAGCGCGAAAGAGGTGAGCAGGAATTGCCTTCGATTGAGCATGATGTCCCCCCGGAACCGCCAATGAAATGTGGTTAGTGGTCGTGACCGTCGTCCGCGGCTGGCGGCGTCACGTCTGGCACCAGCTTTTCGACTTCGGCTTCTGCCCGAAGCTCCCCAATGATGCGCTGCTGCTCCGCCGCCTGAAGCGATTGACGAATCTGAGGTGCGACGGTTTCGAACTCCGGCGCCGGCTGCTGCCGCCTCTCTTCCGCCTTCAGCACATGGTAGCCGAAGGAACTGCGGACCGGCTCGGCGGTGTATTCATCGACCTGCAGTTTCGCGGCGGCGGCGTCGATCTCCGGAAGCGACTGGCCGGCCGCGACGAAACCCAGATCACCCCCTTTAGGCTTCGAGACCGTGTCCTTGGAACGTTCGCGCGCGAGAACGGCGAAGTCCTCGCCGGCGTTCAGCGCCTCGATGACCGCGGCCGCAGCCTCTTTGGTATCCAGCAGGATGTGCCGAATCCGGGTTTCCTCAACGCGGGGCATGCGCGCGACTTGCGCCTCGTAGGCGGTCCTCACCGCCTCTTCCGTTACAGACGCGGAGATCTGCTCGCTGATGAAAACGGAACGCAGCGTTTGCTGCTCCAGGAACGCCATTCTGCGCTTGAAGGACTCGTCGCCGGCAATTCCCCGATCTCGCGCCTCGTTTGCGACGATGCGCAGGTCTATCAGTGCATCGACGAGAACCGAGCGCCTTGCATCATCGGGCATGGAGCCCAGTTGCTGCGCGTACATCTCTTCGGCAACTGCCAGCTCCGACGCTGTGATGTCTTGGCCGTCGACACGCGCCACAATCTCCTCCTGCTGAGCAAGGACGGCGGGGCTGGCCGTCATGGCCGCAGCGAATACGATTGTTGCAGCAATGATGCCGCGCGATGCGGAGCCGAATCCGGAAATGATCGTCATCTCATGCATTTGTCCGCTCCTTATTCGGCAACCAAGAGAGGGTCGATGATTTCGCTGAATCGCTCGAGGCTGAGCACGCCCTTGAACATTTCGCCGTTGACGAAGAAGGTCGGTGTCGAGTCGACGCCGTACGACTTGCCCGTGTCAGCGATGGCCGTGATCTTGTCCAGCAGGTCTTGATCCTGGAGACAGGCTTCAACCTGCTCACCCTCCATGCCCGTCATGCCCATGATCGACTTCAGAGCCGAGGTCGCGTCGGAAACCCGGGCCCAGCGGTCCTGCGAGCGATAGAGCAGGTCGAGCGTCGGGTACCATTTGTCCTCGCCGGCGCACCGTGCCAGCATGAAACCGGCCGAGGCGCGCGGGTCGAACGGGAACTCGCGTATGATGAAGCGGACCTTGCCCGTGTCGACGTACTTGACCTTGAAGTCGGGCCAGACCGTCATATGGAAATTGCGGCAATGACCGCAGGTCAGCGACGCGTATTCAATGACGGTCACGGGTGCGCCCGCATCTCCGAAACTTTTCTCGGGAAGCGGACCGGGTGCCAGCAACTGCTGCTGCGTGGGCTGAGCGAACAGCGGAAGCGGATTAATGCCGGCGACAGCAAATACGGACGCACCTGCAAGAAAATGACGGCGTTTCATGACATCTCCATAACTGCGATCCCGATTTGTAAAACCTCCAGCAGCTAGAGGGGCAAGCGCGTTTCTCTCTAGACAATGGAACGGGCGCCATGGCGAACGATGATGGGCGAGGGGGTGGGCACGCGCTTGTACAAATCTATGATGTCCTGGTTCATAAGGCGCACGCAGCCACTCGAAACCGCCTTTCCGATCGTCCAGTATTCGGGCGTGCCGTGGACTCGGTAGAGGGTGTCCTCGCCGTCCTGGAAAATATACAAGGCGCGTGCGCCGAGCGGATTGAGGAGGCTCGGTGCCATTCCCCCATTCTCAGCGCTGTATTTCTCCAGTTCCGGCTGTCGCGCTATCATCTCGGCTGGCGGCGTCCATGACGGCCATTTCTGCTTCCATTGGATCACGCCGCGTCCCGACCATTCGAACCCGGCACGACCCAGGCCGACGCCATAGCGCATGGCCTTGCCTCGGGGCTGGACCAGATAAAGAAAAAAGCGTCGCGTATCGACAACGATCGTCCCCGGCCGTTCGCCGGTGGGGTCATCGACGAGTTGGCGGTAAAATCGCTTGTTGACCTTCGAGATATCCACCGCGGGTATCGGAAACCTCTCGTTCGGCATCGCCGCATACATTGAAACATAGGACCGGTCCGGCTGTGGCTCCGGCTCGGCCGTGTTCTCGCCGTTCGTTGTCGTACAGCCTGAAACGACGAATGCACCTGCGGTACTTGTTATGCCGGCGAGGAAGGCGCGGCGCTTCGGGTCGAAGTGGATGTCTTTGCTGCTTTTCACGATTTTTCTGCTCACGATGCACTGCGGCTTGCCGCAAGCGGGAACTGTTATCCCGGATGATGACCAGCCTGCGGCGCTCCGGATGGGCCGCGAGACGGGACGTTCGTGTGATCTGGGCAAGAAGGCCTCGCCCGCGGCGATCGCGTTTATTGCGGCGGCGGGAGGGAAACCTCGAAGGGAACGGGCGCGGGAGAGGGTGATCCGGCGAGTGCGCGCAGGCTGCTGACCGCGCGAGATAGGGGCTCAAGAGCTTGTACCAACCACACACAATGATCCGGACATGTCGAAAGCCGCGGGAGGGCTGCATCCGGCGCAACATTCCGTTGCTGCTGCCAATTTCCGGCGTTGCCTGCCGCGTCGCAATTTTCGGAGACCAACGTCGCATTCCGGCTCGGTTCGCCCGCTTCTATAGTCGACCCCGCGGCAATGACCGGTGCGGCGGCCACGTGCATGAGCACGAACAACAGGAACGCTATAGTGGAAAGCATCCGGAACATGCCTCCATTTAATGCACCGGGATGGTTAAGCAAAGCCAAATCAATGTGAGATTGGGTGATCGAACGGGAAATATGGGGTTGAACCTCCAGCGGGATGAGCTCTTACACGAACCTGAAATACAGACCGGAGATCACTCCTTGGCAGGGACGCAACGCCTCATTGCTGTCGACATCGTTCGTGGCCTCGCGATTGCGGGCGTGGTCCTGTTCCATCTCGTCTGGGATTTTGAGTTCACCGGCATCATCTCAGGTGTCGCGCAGCATCCCGCTTGGCTGATGTTCGGTCGCAGTCTGGCCGGCACCTTCATGATCCTCGTCGGCGTCAGCCTCGTTCTTGCACATCGAACGCAGATCAGATGGTCGCCATTCATGCGGCGTCTGAGTATCATCGCCCTCGCAGCGGCGGCCGTCACCGTAGTGACGTACCTCGTGTTCCCGGCCAGCTTCGTCTATTTCGGCATCCTTCATGCAATCGCAGCAGCGACGCTGATAGGGGCCCTGTTCATTCGCGCTCCCGCGTCACTATGTTTGGCGGCCGGGACTGCAATTTTTGCGCTTCCGTTTTTCTACGAGTCGACAGCTTTCGACACCAGACTGACGGCCTGGATCGGCTTTTTTACCCAGCCCCCGCCGAGCAATGATTTCGTGCCGATATTCCCATGGGTCGGCCTCACGCTTTTTGGCATGGCGGCGACGAAATGGCTGCTGACCTTTGATCTGGAACGATATCTGTCGAGATCGGCGCCGCAGGGTCAGACAGCACGATTCCTGGCGTGGTGCGGGCGCACAAGCCTCGTGATCTATCTCGTGCACCAGCCCGTTCTGTTGGCTGTCATCGTACCGGTTTCCAGGCTACTGACCTGAACCGGGGAACGTCTATTCTTCGTTTGGGGCGTGAGGATCGGCAAGAGCGGCATCGGGACGGCTGATCGGTACCGCGTCCACAGAAACCCGCTCGGCAAGCGCCTTGTCGCCAAGGCGCCCCAGCAGCTCGCGGAATTTCGGGTGCATTCCTCCGTCCGAATAGGCGTGCGCCCGCACAGCCGAGCCTTCCTCGACGATCCGGTTCATTTCCCGCAGATCCGATTGCGAGCGCGCCGCGACGACGGGATTTGGCATGGAGATGGCCGGTGGACATGCCGCGAGGGGATCCCTCGGCTCGCCACCTTCAAACTCGGTGTTGAACGCGTAGCGGCCTGCGCAGTAGGAGACGCGAGGCTGCAGGCGCGTAACTTCGAAAATATCGTAACCCCTCTTGAGGTTCATCCAGTAATCGAAACTCGGATGGTTTCGGTTCTTCGCCATGTTTTCAGGTGTCATGCGGAACGGAAAAGCCTGAACCTGGAACGCCGTCTGGCCGCCCTTCAGCGCTTCGCGCGCCACCGCGTAAATCTCGGCCACGCCCTCGTCCGTCATTGCGAAGCAGCCGGACGACGAGCATGCCCCGTGCACCATCAGCGCTTCCCCGGTATGGCCGAGTGCGGATTCGAGCCTGTTGGGATATCCGAGATTGAAGGAAAGGTAGTATTGCGAGTTCGGGTTAAGCATGCCGGCGCTGACATGATAGAAGCCTTCGGGTGCCTGCCGGTCGCCCTCGCGCGTCTTCGGCCCAAGCTTTCCCGACCAGCGGCACATAGGATAGGTCTTGAGGAGCGCGAACTTGCCGCTTTTGTCGCGCTTCCAGATCTCCAGCTCGCTCTCCTGCTTGAAGATCCGAATCAGGATCGGCGCTGACCGCGACATTGATTTGCGATTCATTTCCGCGACAAGCGCAGCCGGAACCGGCTGGACTGACCTCCCGTCCACGTCGAGCACCGTTGAAACGCACGCGGACGTTGCTAGGCCCATGAGCGAAACCAGCGCGAATGCTATGATCAATCGAACCATAATCTAGAACCTGATCCACGGCGATGCATTCCAAGCTGGTGAATCGGTCAGACACTCGCCAATCATGATTAATGGCGCGTTTACGTGACTCATCCAAGGGGCGGCAAACCGCCGCAGCACTGCGAACCGAATGCCCTCTTCACCGCCGCATCCGGTCTCCTTAACACAGGTCGCACAAAGGGAGATACATCACAGTGACTGAAGCACCCGAACGTCTCACTATTCGCGAGAGTGCTGCCCTTGCAAGCAGTCGCCGGTCCCGCAACGTCGTGGTCATGCTGGCGCTGGTTGCATTCGTGGCAGCCGCTTTCGCGTTTAGCTTTTGGCACATGGAAGCGGAACTTAGCGCGAGCAATGCAGGGTCGCCGGAAGCGATCACCGACCAGTGAATGGCGCGGGAGCGCGATGAACCTTAGTAGTTGACGGTGTGAATCCAAATCGTCGGAGCGACCATGATCGCACGCATCGCCACCTTTCTGGTTGCCGGCGTGGCCGTCTACCCTGTCCTGGCGACCGTATTCTGGGCTTACTGCCTGCTCGGAGGACACAACGTCATGGAAATGGTCTATGGAAACGCCGCAACCTATGTGCTTTCCGTAGCTGCGGCGTTCGAATTCGCGTGGCTCAGACCGATCGGATCGGACTGAGTCAGCTGGAGGCGAGACTGACCCACCTGTTTGGATCGTCTGGCGACTGCCGCTTGAGATAGTACAGTTCGGCGTCCTTCCACAGAAGTACCCGCGGCTCAACGTTGTCGAGGACGAAGTCGCCGTGATCGGTCACCACTGTAAGGACTGCGTGGCCGCCGCCGTCGGCATCCCGGCCAACGGTCATCAGCAGCGCCCCCAGCGGCACGCCCTTCTCGTTCAAAATTCGCCGTTTCTCCAGCGCAAAATCTTCGCAATCGCCGACCTGGTCCGGATAGTCCCAGCGTTCCTCGACGCCGAAAATCTCCCTGTCCGTCAGAGGCTCCACGGTGGTGTTCACCTCGTTATTGACCTCGATGATTGTTTTCCAGAGTTCCCGTGTCAGCTCGACCTTGGATCTCTCCGGCTGACGGGCGCAGCGCTCACGGTAGCGCTGGCAGTACTCGTAGTAACCGATCGGAATTGACGTGTTGCCGAAAGTTTCCATGTTCTTCGCCAGCGCCGACTGCGATGGATTGAGATGCAGTGCGTTGGCTCCAGCCGAAGCGCACGAGACGGCGAGCGCGACCGCGCCCAGAACAAGTCGATGCATTGTGACACTCTCCCCAAATTTGCGGGAGAGACGTTAGCTGTTGGAGCTGAAAATCACGCGAAAACAAAGAGTTATAGTTTAATTGAATGAAAATCAAAGCCCGGCTGTTATCTAAGTCCGTCGTTAACCACGGGTAAGTGCCCTCGAATTCCGTCTATTCGGACTAGCAGCATTGGTCGCCCGTCAAACTGTCCCTTTAGGTGACCTTTGGTTCAAAGACGACCGCTACCTTGGACGCCATCCCCGTTGCCATGGTGATGATCTGTCACAGACGTGCCGGCAGCCAGAAGTGTGGCGGTTGCCGCAATACGTTTTCCGCTATCGAAAACCAGCGTCAACTCGACAGCATCTCCGGACGAGAGCGCTTCTTTCGGCTGGGTGAGCAATAGATGCACGCCGCCGGGTCGCATTAAAAGCTCCGCGTTACCGGGAATGGGTAATATACCTTCCACCCGGCGCTTTCTCGCGATACCGTCGTCTTGCTCCATCTTGTAGATGGCGACGGACTCGAAAGCAGGGCTTTCAACAGACACGAGGTTTGCCTGCAAGCGTTTCCCGTTCCAGACAACCAAATAGCCCGCTGCGCTCGCCCGTCCGATAGTTGGCAAGACGATCTCTGCGTGCTCGACCGAGAGCTCGTCGGATGCAGCCTTATGCGATGGCGCTCCTTCGGTAGCGTGTGCCGACGCGATCGGTATCAGGAGCCCAAAGACGAGTGTTGGCAAGAGACGTATCATGACAGCTCTCCCTCTATGTAATTGGGGTAATCATGTGACCTCAAGCTGCTGGAGGGTCAAGGTTCATCACGAACTCTGCGGCTTGATAAACGCGTAATCTGTTGCGGCAAATGTTCCCATTGCGGGGTGCCTGCTATACCTCTAGGTTCTATAGAAATCATGGAATTGCTGTGAGATCTGTCATGTTGACGATTGGAGACCTGTCCCGGCGCACCGGCGTCAAGATACCGACCATACGTTATTACGAGCAGATGGGGCTTCTGGCTCCACCCGAGCGCTCGGAAGGGAACCAGCGCCGATACACTCCAGAGGAACGCGACCGCCTTGCATTCATCAAGCATGCCCGCGATCTCGGGCTGAAGATCGAGGCAATACGCGAGCTGATTGAACTCAGCGGACACCCGAACCGGCAGTGCGTCGATGCGGACCGGATAGCAGCGGAGCAGTTGCAGGCGGTGCGCGACAAGATCAACAGGCTTCGCCGATTGGAACGCGAACTAGCGCGAATCGCTACCGGCTGCGAAGGCGAGCAGATCAAGGACTGCTACGTGTTCCGCGCGCTCGCCAGCCATGATCTATGCGACGACGAGCACTAGCTTGGTTGTTGTCTCCTTCACGGGGGTTCGCCGGCTAGGCCGCAGCAAGGGTACAAGTGGCGGCCATGTCCGAACGAAGCTTCCGAACTGGCGAACTTCTTGTGATGCTGTGTCTGGCAACGCCCGGTGCCTTCGCTGCACCGGGACCCTTCGGTGTCTATCTGTGGTATCCCGGACCTGGCGTTCCCACGGACGCAGATTGTCGCGACCTGGTGGCCGAGGTCAAACCTTCCATTGCCAAGGCGGAGGATTGGCTGTGGGGGAGAGTTCCGAACTTCGAGACGGACGAGCTCGAACTGTATCTCATCGTTACGCCAACTCGGATCGAGACGACCTATTCCGCCGAAGGTGATTACGATCGCGGGAGTGTGACCTGGACAGACAGCGAAGGAGGGGCATACCGGTTCACGCTCGTTCCGGATGAGCATCCCGAAACGAAAATAGCGGGAACGATCGTTTCGCCGCCGTCCACTCAGGTTACAACGCTGACCCTCAATGGCATTCCGGCGGATCGGGGTACAGTCGTCGAACGAATGACCTACTATTGCCGTTTTCCGGCGAGCGGACCGGCAATTTGAGCCGGCACGCTGGGTGGTCAGGCAACTTGAGTGACGGGGAGGCGGGTCCGACCCATGTCGGCTCACGACTTATATTGTCACGTTCCGCGGGCGCCACGAGCATCTTTTCCCGGCAGATACATGTCCAGCCCCCAAAGCAGCAATCCGAAGAGCAAGTGAGGCACGAAGGACGCGACGATCAGTTTCGGGCTGATGGACAGGCCGGCAAGGCCCCATCCGACGATAGGGAAGAACACCACCAGGATCACGATCCAAAGTAAGGCGGCGAGACCCAACGCGGCCCAGACATCTCGTCGCGGAAGATACCGTACAAAGATCACCGACCAGAAGGTCACGTATACGGTGTGAAACAGCAGCCCGATCGGCAGGGGCAAGGTCCGTCCGAGCGCGGTCTCCGCAAAAGCTAGCGAGGGCGGCTTCGGGAACGGCGATACACCGGCGGCTGTCAGTGCGAGCATCACCGCGGCGGTGAGAGCGGAAACGAGGATGCCGATCCCGATAGCTCTCAGCCAGGACCGTCCGGCGTGTTCAGTTGCAGCCATGATCGAGTCTCCTTGTGTCACGCGTTGCCGTGCAACCGCAACCGGCGTTGCCGGTTTCGCTCGGCAGGAATGGTTCAAAGACCGCGTCCAGCGCGTCGGCGGCGCTCTCGGGCGCCGCGATGGCGAGTGTCACGCTGTCATCCCCCACTTGGAGCTCGAATCCGAGAAAGGCGCAGCATTGCTGCTCCCGCCGTACCATCTCGCGCACCTGATCAGCATGGTCGCGTCGGTAGGTCAGGATCAATCGCAAGCCTTCGCGTTGCGCGTCCAGCAACGCCGCTCGGTTGAGGTCAGCAATCCATGCGAGACGCTCCCTGAACGCGCCGCTCTCCAGCGAGCAGGCTATTGGAGCCTCCGCCGAAATGTCGGTATTTTCCATGACGATCCCTTTCAATTCACATTCGCCATCCATAACCTAGTCCTTCAAGTGACTTTAAGTTCAACCCTTTGGGATCATCCCGATGACATTCAGAATTGGCGACCTTGCCCGCTGCACCCGCACCAATCCGCCCACCATCCGCTATTACGAGGAGATCGGCCTGTTGCCGCCGGCCGACCGGCGTGATGGCGGCCAGCGGTGCTACGGGGAAGAGGATCGCCGTCGCCTGACCTTCATCCGTCAATGCCGCGAGTTCGGCTTCCCGATCGACCAGGTCCGCTCGCTAGTGGCGCTCACGCAGGACAGCGACCGCTCCTGCATGGAAGCGCGCGCCATCGCTGTCGACCATCTGGGCGCGGTGCGGGACAAGATCGCGGAATTGAGGAAGCTGCAGAGCAATCTCGCGGATTTCGTGCGCCGCTGCGACGCCGCCTGCGCCGGCGGCCCCGGACCTGATTGCACCATCCTTCACGACATGGCCGAACCTGTCGCCGGTGCCTCGCGGTCGCCGGGGCGGGAGCAACGCCAGTGAGCAAGACCGCCGTCGTCTATGCAGCCGCCGCCTTCTTCGAGATCGCCGGGTGTTTCAGCCTCTGGCTGTGGCTGCGCGAGGGAAAGACCGCATTGTGGATAGCGCCCGGTGCGATATCGCTCCTGTTGTTCGGCTGGCTGTTGACGCTGGTCGACACAAGCGCTGCCGGTCGAGCTTACGCCGCCTATGGCGGTGTCTATATCTGCGCGTCGCTTCTCTGGCTATGGACGATCGAAGGAGTGCGACCTGACCGATGGGATACGTTAGGCGCCGCCATCTGTCTGGTCGGCGCAACAGTAATCCTGTTCGGACCGCGAACGGCTTCCTGAACTCGACGGCTCTTGCATCTCAAGCTGCTTGAAGGTTCAGAATCGCACTTTGCCCGGAATTCCAGGACCATTCGGAGATGCAGCGCAGAGGAAGAGAGACGCAGCGGTTGACGTGCGGGTCTAGGTGCCGCTTGCGCGCTGCGCCCGGCAAGGGAGGCTTCGCCGCGGCAGGCCAGATCGGTCCGTCCCTGCAAATCTGCCGGGTTGCCCGCCGCGCCCTTGCCCGTCTTGCTCTTCGCGGCATGCCGATCCTCGTTCCGGCAGAGACTGGGAGCGGGAATCGGATAAGAGGAGCGCGCGAAGGCGCAGGCGAGACATGGAAAAAGCAGACCTGGAAGAGCTGAGAAGAAAGGTGCCCTGCAGCGCCGTGCTGGAGGACGCGGGGTTCGCGCTCGATCTCAAGGAGAGCAGCCGCAAGGCGATGAAGTATCGCCGCGCCAGCGAGATCATCATCGTGATCCATGACGGCAAGGGCTGGTTCGATCCCTTGTCCGATGCGAAGGGCGACGTCTTCTCCCTGGTGGAACATCTCGACGGCGTTCCTTTTGCCGCCGCGCTCCATGTCGTTGCCGAACTGGTCGGCTTTGTCCCGACCGAACCGGTCTGGACACGCGAGGCCAGGGACCGCGCGCCCGACTTGACGATCATGGAACGCTGGCGGGTCCGGCGCCAACCATGGCCCGGCTCGGCGACATGGCGTTATCTCCGCGACACGCGCCATATCCCTGAGCGTGTTATCCGGAAGGCCATTGCCGGGAACCTCCTGCGCGAAGGCCCGAAGGGTAGCATGTGGGCCGGCCACACCGATTCCGCCGGTGAGGTGACCGGCTGGGAGGAGCGCGGTCCCGATTGGCGCGGCTTCGCGACCGGCGGCACCAAGACGCTGTTCCGTCTTGGCCGGCCCGATGCGCTCCGATTTTGTGTAACCGAGGCGGCGATCGACGCCATGAGCCTCGCCGCGATCGAGGATGTGCAAGCGAATACCCTCTATCTCAGCACCGGCGGCGGCTGGGCCCCGGCCACGGCACAAGCCCTTCACGCACAGGCCTGCCGGCCGGGCGCCCATCTTGTGGCGGCCACCGACAACAACGCGCAGGGCGAGATCTATGCAAGCCGCCTGGAGGCCCTTGCGGACGAAGCAAAATGCCGGTTCGAGCGGATCTGTCCGCTGGAAGACGATTGGAACACGGAATTGGTGAGGAAGCAGGAATCGATTGGGAAGGATAGGAAGGACGGCTGCCGCATGCCCGCCGGCCGCCTCAAGGGTGACGCTTCGCCCGGCTGACGCCGGCCCTTGACCCGGCCGGACGGAGAGGCGGCCGCTTGAGAGGGGTCCGGAAGGGCTGAAGACGATGGCGACGTCGAGAGGATGAGCCGCGCTCCAGCCCCGGAGGCCAAGGAGCCCAACAATGACCCTCTCTCCCATCCGCAAGATCTACTTCGGGGTAGCCGATCGCCGGCAGATGTTCCGTCTGTTCGATCGCCACGCCCAGCGCCCGAACCGCTGGCAGAACGACGATGGCGCCCTCTTCGCGGGCGAATGGTTCGAGATCGCCCGGCCCGAGCACGATTACATGCTCGATATCCTGCCGCCGCTCTGGATGCGCGGTGAGATGTTCGCCCTGGGCGAATTCCTGACCGGCAGCATCACCAGCGTGTTCTACGCGCTGCGCATCAATGGGGCGGACCGCTGCTTCCATGCATATTGCGATCTCGCCCGGCCGGGTTCGCCGGTCGAGATGCGCGACGCCATCGTCGAGCGGGAGCGCCGCCCGGTCAAGGCGATGACCCGCGAGGAGCGGATCGAGCATATCTGGAGCGCCACCGAGGACCGGTATCGCGGCTATGCCGGGGCGGGTTATCCGCCCGAGCATCGGGGCAAGCGCACCGTCATCGTCTATGGCAGGCATGGAAGCAGCTTAGCGCTGCTGGATCATCTGACCGACGCGCAAATCTCGGAGAAGCTCCCGGTTCATCTGCGCCACCTGCCGTTCGCCGAGGCCGCGTGAGGCCGCCATGTTCACCTTCCCGATCATGGCCGTGCGCAAGGTCATCGCGCGCGGGGAAGCCGACGCGGCCGCCAATGGCGGCTTCCGCGACCCCTATTACGGCTTGAAACCCGGCCAGGGCGAAAAGCCCGGCCTGTGGCTCGTTGGCGACGAGGGCGTCTACATCATCTCCAACGGCAAGCTCGCCGATGGGCAGAGGCCGCTCGTCGTCTATTCCGCCGAATGCCATCCGAAGGGCAATCCGGACTGGTGGGACTACAAGCGCCGGCATTTCGGTGGCGATGACGGCGTCGAATTCATCGATGCCGGCCTGCTGATCCCGAGTTTCAACCGGAACTTCGGGGCCACGCATCTGAGGGTGCAGCTCACCGAGCACGACATCTCGTTCGCGCTGATCACCCGCTGACCCCATCCCGAATCTGTCACGCGCGTCGCGCCACCGGCCAAACCGGCGGCGGGCGGGCGTGCATCTCAACACATGGAGAACAACCGATGTCCAATGACGACCCCTTCACGCTCGTGTCTCTAGCCAACACCTCCCTTTCATCCGGTCTCGGCCTTGGCGTCACCGCGTTCGGCACGACGATCGAACCGCCGGAGGATCATGATAATACGCCTGAAGAACCGGCGGCCTCACAACGCGCCGGCAAGACCGCCGACAGCGCACGCGGCGAGAACTTCCATCTCGCCGGCGATCGCGGGCTGGCCCGTGGCTGGAGGCAGCGCGCCCAGGACAATATCGCCGCCATCGCGCTCGCCCTGACGATCGAAGCCGAGGCCCGTTCGGCGACGGCCGAGGAGCAGGCGGCCCTCATCAAGTTCACCGGGTTCGGGGCCTCGGAACTGGCCAATGCGGTGTTCCGGCGCCCGGGCGAGGAGGCGTTTCGCAAGGGTTGGCAGGAGATCGGCGCCGATCTGCAGGATGCCACCACCGAGCAGGAATACGCTTCGCTCGCCCGCTGCACGCAGTATGCGCATTTCACGCCCGAATTTATCGTCCGGGCCATCTGGTCGGGCTTGCTGCGGCTCGGCTGGCGCGGCGGCCGGGTGCTCGAACCTGGTATCGGCACGGGGCTGTTTCCCGCTCTGATGCCCGAGGACCTACGCCCGGTCTCGCATGTCACGGGGGTCGAGCTCGACCCGGTCACGGCGCGGATCGCCCGCCTGCTCCAGCCCCGCGCCCGCATCGTCAATGGCGATTTCGCCCGTATCGATCTGCCGGCCCATTTCGATCTGGCGATCGGCAATCCGCCCTTTTCCGATCGCACGGTGCGCTCGGACCGGGCCTATCGCGGCCTCGGCCTGCGGCTGCATGATTATTTCATCGTCAAGGCCATCGACCGGCTGAAGCCCGGCGGGCTTGCGGCTTTCGTCACCTCCAGCGGCACCATGGACAAGGCCGATGCAGCCGCCCGGGATACGATCGCCAGACAGGCCGATCGTGTCGCTGCCATCCGCCTGCCGGAGGGCAGTTTCCGGGCCGAGGCCGGCACGAATGTGGTGGCCGACATCCTCTTTTTCCGGAAGCGCAGGCCAGACGACGCCGAGGGCGACATGTCCTGGCTGGAAACAGAAGAGGTCCGGCCTGCAACCGAGGACGAGGGCCCCATCCGGGTCAATCGCTGGTTCGCGCAGCATCCGGATCGCGTGTTGGGACTCCATGCCACGACGTCCGGACCGTTCGGTGAAACCTATACTTGCCTGCCCCGGCCCCATGTCGATCTGGAGCAGGCGCTTGGCGCCGCCATCCGTCTTCTTCCGGAAGCGATCTATGACGGCGAGCCCGAAGCCGTCGGTCCGGAAACCGATGCCGGCGACGCCCACGAACTCGATGAGCCCGAAGGGCAGGGCATCCGCGAGGGCAGCTTCTTTGTCGGCAACAACCAGGCGCTGATGCAGATGCGCGGCGGTGAACCCGTCACCATCACGGTGCGCAAGGGCCGCTCCGCTGACGGCATCTCCGACAAGCACGCCAGAATCATCCGAAAGCTGATCCCGATCCGCGATGCGGCGCGCGAGGTCCTGAAGGCCCAGGAGCGCGACCAGTCCTTCAAACAGCATCAGGTCAAACTGCGCATCGCCTGGTCGAACTTCGTGCGCGCCTTCGGTCCGGTCAATTCCACCACCGTATCGGTGAAGGAGGATCTTGAGACCGGCGAAATCCGCGAGGCGCACCGTCGTCCCAATCTCCAGCCCTTCCTAGACGACCCCGATTGCTGGCTCGTCGCCTCGATCGAGGATTACGACCTCGAGTCGAACACGGCGCGCCCCGGTCCGATCTTTACCGAGCGGGTGATCGCCCCGCCCTCGACGCCGGTCATCGCTTCAGCCGCCGATGCGCTGGCCGTGGTGCTCAACGAGCGCGGTTATGTCGAAGTCGACCACATTGCCGAGCTCATGCATGCCGATGTGGACACCGTCGTCGCCGAGCTCGGCGACGCCGTTTTCCGCGACCCCGAGACCGGGTCCTGGCAGACCGCCGACGCCTATCTCTCGGGGAAGGTGCGCGACAAGCTCAGGGCGGCGGAAGCCGCTTCGGCGCTCGATCCGGTGTTCGAACGCAATGTCAGGGCGCTGCGTGATGTCCAGCCGGCCGACCTCAGCCCGTCCGATATCACGGCACGTCTGGGTGCCCCCTGGATTCCGGCCGACGACGTGGTCGCCTTCGTCAAGGAGATGATGGGCGTCGAAATCAAGATCCGCCACATGCCGGAGCTTGCCTCTTGGACGGTCGAGGCGCGCCAACTCGGATATACCGCCGCGGGGACCTCGGAATGGGGCACGGATCGGCGGCACGCCGGCGAGCTTCTCGCCGATGCGCTCAACAGCCGGGTTCCGCAGATTTACGATACCGTGAAGGAGGGCGACAGCGAGAAGCGCGTCCTCAATGTGGTCGACACCGAGGCGGCCAAGGAGAAGCTCACAAAGATCAAGACGGCCTTCCAGGCATGGATCTGGTCCGATCCAGACCGCACTGATCGGCTTGCCCGGGACTATAACGACCGGTTCAACAACATCGCCCCGCGAACGTTCAACGGCGATCACCTTCAGCTTCCAGGCGCCTCGGGCGCCTTTTCTCTTTATGGGCACCAGAAACGCGGCATCTGGCGAATCATCTCGGCGGGCTCGACCTATCTCGCCCACGCCGTCGGCGCCGGCAAGACCATGACGATGGCGGCCGCCATCATGGAGCAGAAGCGGCTCGGGCTGATCGCCAAGGCGANGCAGAAGCGGCTCGGGCTGATCGCCAAGGCGATGCTGGTCGTTCCCGGTCACTGCCTCGCCCAGGCGGCGCGCGAGTTCCTGGCACTCTACCCGACCGCCCGCATCCTCGTTGCCGACGAGACCAACTTCACCAAGGACAAGCGGCATCGCTTCCTCGCTCGGGCTGCCACGGCCAAATGGGACGCGATCATCATCACCCATTCGGCGTTCAGGTTCATCTCCATTCCGTCGGCCTTCGAACAGCAGATGATCCAGGACGAACTGGAGCTTTACAAGGAGCTGCTGACCAGGGTCGAAAGCGACGACCGCGTGTCGCGCAAGCGGCTCGAGCGGCTGAAGGAGGGGCTTAAGGAACGGCTCGAAGCGCTCGCGACGCGCAAGGACGATCTTCTGACCATCTCCGAGCTCGGCATCGACCAGATCATCGTCGACGAGGCCCAGGAGTTCCGCAAGCTTTCCTTTGCCACCAACATGTCGAGCTTGAAGGGGGTCGATCCGAACGGATCACAACGGGCGTGGGACCTTTACGTCAAGTCCCGCTTTATTGAGACGAAGAACCCCGGCCGTGCGCTGGTGCTGGCCTCGGGCACCCCGATCACCAACACCCTCGGCGAGATGTTCTCGGTGCAGCGCTTCCTCGGCATCGAGGCGCTGAAGGAGCGTGGCCTCCACGAGTTCGACGCCTGGGCCTCGACCTTCGGCGATGTGACGACCGAACTCGAGCTTCAGCCCTCGGGCAAATACAAGCCCGTCACGCGCTTTGCCACCTTCGTCAACGTGCCCGAGCTCATCGCCATGTTCCGCTCCTTTGCGGACGTCGTGTTGCCCGAGGACTTGCGGCAGTATGTGAAGGTGCCGGCGGTCTCGACCGGCAAGCGCCAGATCAGGACCTCCAGGCCGTCCGCCGCGTTCAAGCGTTACCAGACCGTGCTCGATGCGCGCATCAAGGCGATCGAGGAACGGGAGGGACCGGCAAAGCCCGGAGACGACATCTTGCTGTCGGTGATCACCGACGGTCGCCACGCTGCGATCGACCTGCGCCTGGTCGACCCCGACAATGAAGACGAGCCCGACAACAAGCTCAACGACCTGATCGGCAACGCCTTCCGCATTTGGGTGGAAACGTCACAGAACACCTACCGCAAGCCCGACGGTGATCGCTTTGAGCTGCCCGGTGCCGCGCAGATGATCTTTTCCGATCTAGGCACGATCAGCGTGGAAAAGAGCAGGGGATTCTCTGCCTATCGCTGGATCCGGGACGAGCTTGTGCGCAGGGGCGTGCCGGCGTCGGAAATCGCCTTCATGCAGGACCATAAGAAGGCCCAGGCCAAGCAGCGCCTGTTCGGTGACGTCAATGCCGGCAAGGTCCGGTTCCTGATCGGCTCTTCCGAAACCATGGGCACCGGCGTCAACGCCCAGCTCCGCCTCAAGGCCCTGCATCATCTTGACGTGCCGTGGCTGCCCTCGCAGATCGAGCAGCGCGAGGGTCGCATCGGCCGGCAGGGCAATCAGCATGACGAGATCGATATCTTCGCCTATGCGACGGAAGGCTCGCTCGATGCCACCATGTGGCAGAACAATGAGCGCAAGGCCCGGTTCATCGCCGCCGCCCTTTCCGGCGACACCTCGATCCGCAGGCTCGAGGACATGGGCGAGGGTCAGGCCAACCAGTTCGCCATGGCCAAGGCAATCGCGTCGGGCGACCCGCGCCTGATGCAGAAGGCGGGGCTCGAAGCCGACATCGCCCGTCTGGAACGGCTACGTTCCGCCCATATGGACGATCAGCATGCGGTCCGACGTCAGATTCGCGAGGCCGAGCGCGACATCGAGATCGCGACCCGCCGCATCGCTGACATCGGCATGGACATCGACCGGCGTCTCCCGACCGCGGGCGAGGCTTTCGCCATGACGGTCGCCGGCAAATCCTTTTCCGAGCGCAAACCCGCCGGCAGGGCGCTGATGAAGGAGATCCTCACCCTGATCCAGCTTCAGCAGGAGGGTGACGCCGCAATCGCCACGATCGGCGGCTTCGATGTCGAATTCTCCGGCGAGCGGTTCGGTGCGGATGGATATCGCTACACCACAATGCTCATGCGCACAGGCGCCGAACACGAAATCGAACTTCCGGTCACGACGACACCGCTCGGCGCGGTCTCACGCCTCGAGCACGCGCTTTCGGCATTCGAGGACGAGCGGCTCCGCTATCGCCAGCGTCTGGCGGACGCGGAGCGCAGGCTCTCCTCCTACCGCTCTCGCCAAGGCGAAGCCTTCGCCTTTGCGGGAGAGCTTGAAGACAAGCGCCGGCAATTGGCCGAGATCGAAGCCGAGCTCGCGGACGCAGCGACAGGGTCCGAACGGGCCGCCGCCTGACGAACTCTCTCTGAGGATAGTCGATCAACCGGAGTTGACGGGAACCGGTCGGCGGTTAATCTTGCAACATGCCTGAGCACAAGACGGAGCCTGGCATGTTCGACATTCCGTCATCATAACCGGCGACCGGCATTGCCCCGTCACGCCGAAGATAATCAAGACAGCACCAGCTCCGTCTGGCCATGCTGCGGTTTGCTTCCATCCAAAACAAACAATCTGCGCCCGCCACACTGGCGGATGCGTCTCAATATATATGGAGTCGGACATGCGCTATGCATTGGTCAACAACGAACGCGTCGAAGCCAGCCACGGTCTTTCTGCCCTGTGCCCGGGTTGCGGACAGTCCATGGTCGCCAAATGCGGCGACCGGCGCGTCCATCACTGGGCGCACCGCGGCAGGCGAACCTGCGATCACTGGTGGGAACCCGAAACCCGATGGCATCGCAAATGGAAGAGCCGATTTCCGGCCGATTGGCAGGAGTTCGTCCATGTCGCCACCGACGGCGAGCGGCACATCGCCGATGTCAGGACCGGGCACGGACTGGTGCTGGAATTCCAGCACTCCCACTTGCGGCCCGACGAACGCGCCGCGCGCGAGGCCTTCTATCCGAACCTCATTTGGGTCCTAGACGGCACCCGCCTCAAGCGCGACGCGCCGCGCTTTGCGGCAGGTGGGCAAATGCTGCGGCCCACGCCCTGGAGGGGAATTTACACGCTCGCCTTCCCGGGAGAGTGCTTTCCGCCGAACTGGATCGATTGCCGGGCTCCCGCCTTTTTCGATTTCGCCGGTGCGGAACCCGTTGCGCCGGATGCCATGCCCATCGAGCGTTATCTTTGGGGGCTTCTGCCCGGGCGGGCGGAGGGCAACGGCGTTGTCGTGGCGCTCGGCCGCCGAGGTCTCGTGCGGGCCGCGCACGAGCGTCCGCAGATTCTGGACGCGGCACAGATCGTCGGCGTCCTTCAGGCACGATTCCGGGCGGCACGCGTGGCGGCGATGCAACAGGCCCGCCGGCTCCCATCCGGGAAACGATGGAAGCGCGGGCGCGTATGGAGAAGCCCGCGGCCACGGCGGCGGTTCTGACGACCTGCGGTCAAGAGCCGCAAACATGACAGAGGAGGGGGAGGACGAAGTACCCCTCGCAGAGCGGCCAGGCCGCTGACGGTTTCACCTCAACCGCGCCGCTCGCGATCCCGGCCCGTCGGTCGTCGCGATGGCTCACGAGCCATGCTCGCCCTGCCGGGCAGGGATGCTCCGCCGCAGTTGCACCGGCCCGTCCGCTCCGCGGGCCGGGGGATGTCTTCGGGAAGAAGACGAAAAAGGGACCGGCGTGGTGCCGGATTCCCGAACCCCGAAAGGAGCATCCCGATGGAAATCAAGCTCGTCGATCCGCGCGCGCTCGTCGAAAATCCCGACAAGGCCCGCCGCTCGAAATCCAATCCCCAGGCCGATGCGCTGCTGCTTGCAACGATCAAGGCGGTCGGCATCGTGCAGCCGCCCGTCGTGGCGCCTCAGCCCGACGGCGGCAACGGCTTTGTCATCCAGGCCGGGCACCGCCGCGTCAAACAGGCTATCGCCGCCGGTCTCGAAGAGATCGCGGTGATCGTCGGAGAGGCCGCCGAGGATGGTGGCGCCATGCGTTCGCTCGTCGAAACGCTCGCCCATGAAGGGCTCAATCCGGTCGACCAGTGGCGGGCGATCGAGCGCCTCGTCGCCATTGGCTGGACGGAAGAGGCGATCGCCGTGGCGCTGGCGCTCTCGGTCCGCCAGATCCGAAAGCTGCGGCTGCTCGCCAATGTGCTGCCGGCCATGCTTGATCATATGGCCAAGGGCGACATGCCCAACGAAAGCCAGCTCCGCACGATCGCGGCTGCCTCGCTCGAGGAGCAGAAGGAGGTCTGGAAGGCGCACAAGCCCAGCAAAGGCGATCCCCAGGTTTCCTGGTGGAGCGTCGCCAACGGTCTCTCCAAGACCCGCATGTATGCGCGCGATGCGAGTTTCGACGACGAACTCGCCCAGGCCTACGGCATTTCCTGGGTGGAGGACCTGTTCGCGCCCGCCGACGAGGACAGCCGTTACACCACCGACGTCGAAGCCTATCTCGGTGCGCAGCAGGAGTGGATGACGCGGAACCTGCCCAAGAAGGGGGTCATCACCGAGGCCAACACATGGGGCCAGCCGGAGCTGCCCAAGAAGGCCGAACGGGTTTATGGCAAGCCGAAGAAGTCCGATCACTCCGCCATGTATCTCGACCGCGACGGCAAGGTGCAGACCGTTCACTTCCGTATGCCGGAGCCGAAAGCGGCCAAGGGCAAGGGGCCTTCGGGCGACGACGCCGTCGTGATGCCGAAGACGCGGCCCGACGTCACCCGCAAGGGCGTCGAGATGATCGGCGACTTCCGCACCGACGCCCTTCACGAGGCGCTCGGCCGTGCGCCGATCGAGGACGACACGCTGATGGCCTTGCTGGTCCTCGCCTTCGCCGGCCAGAATGTCAGGGTGGACTCCGCCAATGGAGGTGGAGACGATTATTACTATGGCAATCGACGGATCGCGCGTCACGCGGCGGCTCTCTTCGACGCCGAGGGCAAGCTCTCCTTCGACATGGAGACCCTGCGCGTCGCCGTCCGCTCCATGCTGATCGAGGTGCTCTCCTGCCAGGAAAACCGGACCAATAGCGGCATCGTGGCCCGCGCTGCGGGCGATGTGATCGGCGCCGACGGCTTCCTCCCGAATATGGGCACGGATGAATTTCTGTCCTGCCTGTCGCGCTCCGCCCTCGAAGCCTCGTGCGAAGGCACATCCGTCCTGCCCCGGGCCCGGGTCAAGGATACGCGGGCGGCGCTGGTCGAGGCGTTCAACGAGCAGAGCTTCGTTCATCCCTCGGCGTTCTTCGCGCCCGACCGCGAAGCGCTTGGCGCATGGCTCGCCTCCAACGCGGTTACCGAGGAGGACGAGGAGCCGGGCGGCACGGATGCCGAACCCGTCGACCCGGACCAGGACGCCAGCGAAGGGTTCCGCGAGGCCGCCGAATAGCCCCACCACACTTCTCTTTCGAATGCCTGATCCGCCGCCGGTTCACCCCGGCGGCGCTTTCGTTTTCACCATCCAGAACAGGAGGACATCCATGTCCGCGCAATTGATCTTTGACCACGTGCCGCTGGGCGCGATCATCCGCTATTCCGACGGCACCCCAAAACCCCCCGAACGCCATCGGCGCAAGCTTCGGGCCTGGGAAAGTCGCAACAACACCGGCCGGCTCGTCAGGAAACAGGCCGGCACGCGCGTCGGCGAAACCACAATACCGGCCGCGATCACGCTTCATGAGGGCGATTTCGGCAGCAAGGCGGTGATCGTGCTCAGGGTCTTCAAGACCTTTTCGGTCGATAGCGACCTCGCCTTCACGGTAGTCGAACGGCCCGCCATCGGCTCCGTCCTCGTGCTCGACCGCCCCGGCGATGAGGCCGAGCTCGTCCATGTCGCGGCCAACCGTCAGGCCGCCGATGAATGGTTGTCGCGGCACGGCTATCCAAATGCCGTGCTCCGTGAGGTAACCGCGGACATGGCTGCGGCCGATCAGGTCGAGGGGAGGGCGGCATGACCCGTGATCAGCCATCGCACCCTCGGCCGGGTGGAACGCCGGGCCAGTCGGGGGCTCATTTCGGCATCAGTGCTGAAGGATTTCCCGTGGCGCGCGTCGATGACACTGTCTTTGCCATGCTGCCGGGGCGCGTCGGCCAGTATTTTCTCGCCACATGCTGGTGCGCGCGCCGGCCGCTGGCGGAACTCACCCGCAATGACTTCTACGGGCATGGTGGCCAACTCGCGGACGAGGCGGAATTCAGGGCAAAGGTGCTCGAGCAGGCCGAGCACAATCGCGAAAAGAGCGCGCTCGGTCGCCGGGAAATCCGCTCCCGCGCCCATACGCCATGGGGACCCTCGCAGGGCGCGACGGTCTTTGCCGAGGGCATCGTCTGCCATTCGACGGCCGGACACGGCGGTTTCCATCTCTCGACCGACCGCAATGCCAGTGTCCACTCCCGGCTCCGAAAAAGGGACGGCTGGTACGAGGAAGACTCCGAATGGGCGATCGTTGCGATCACCTTCCCGCACCTGTTCACCGGATTCGAACGGCGATGTGCCGAGCAGACACTGAAGGACTCCTGGCCGGACGCCTGGGAGGTGATCTTCGGAACCGTTCTGCGGCCCGGCGAATCCCGAAAGAAGGATCGCCGGGCATTCGAGGCGCGGCATGCCGGTGACTGGGTCGTCGTGTCGGCGATCAGGTCAGAGCACCACGACGGTTTTGTTGAAGTGATCGCCACGCTCGGTGGAGGCCGTGGTGATTGCCTCGAGCGCCGGCGCTTTCTGGTCCCGGCCGGCGACTACGAGGTCGGTCGTTTCGGTTTCGTCGTCGATCCGGCGCGCCACGCATCCTATGACGGGCCCTCGAGCTTTGTCGCCTGGGGGAGGTGATGTCCATCCCATGGAAAGCGATCGCGGTCCGCTTCGGCTGGCGGGCTGCGTTCGGGATGGAGGGCGCGCATCCCCGTCTTGTCGTCCAACACACGCGCCATCGCCATCGCTTCACAGGCGCCGATGCCTGGAAGCGCGCGGTGCTCGTCTCGATCCGCGCGCCACGCTTCAACCATCCAGCACGGAGACCCAACCGATGACCACCTATCTCGTCGCGGTACACATCCTCGTCGACACGCAGGCCGCCAGTCCTCGTTCGGCTGTCGCAGCTGCTTTGGAGAACCAGTTCGACCGTTGTGCAGCATCTGTTCCGGCGGCCGGCACGATCGTCGATTGGGCCGTCGCCGGCGAAGACCTCGCCGCATCGATGGCACCTGTCGTGATTCCGGCCGACTACACGCCGGGAGCAACACCGTTTCCCGAATGGAGCACCACGCGAGAGCCAAGCGCGGAAAAACGACCCGGATCCGCCCGTCTACGCACCGATAGCGCATGCAAGGCGTCTGTTGGCTGATACCTTCCAGACGTCGAAGGAACTGACTCGATCGATACCGTTTCACGGGAGCTCGCTCCTCGGGCGTGTGCGACTGCCATCGTCAGGAAGAGAAGCGAGGACCGCAGTGTTCGGCCGCAAAATGCCGGGGTGTCCAGCCTGTCGGGATGACGGGCGTGCTGTCCCGGATCATTGTCACTTCCTTCATGAGTCAGCTTCGGTGGAACGCCACCCATGCCGGCCTCCCTTCGGTTCTGGCTTCGGTCCTAAACCGGCGGCCGGAGCCTTCAAGGCCGCTGGCGCGCCGCGGAGCGGCCATCCGCACCAGCCTCGGCAAACCAGCCCCGCGGGACGGTGCGAGGTCAAAGGGCCCTGCTTGCCCGCAAAGCTGGTCCGCTCGGCTTTGGTCCGCACGGACCCTGAAGCCTCCTCCTTCCGCCGGTTTTTCTGGACCGCGCCCGAAGGGAGGGCCGGCAGGGGCCGGCTCGAGCCTTCGGCCAGACCGTGAAGGAAAGGACTCTCACATGACCAGAACCGCTCGTTCCAGCCGTCAATCCAGCAAAGTCGTCCAGCTCCGCAAGGGCGCCTCCCTCGAAATGGTCCGCCTCGCCTGTCCCGACAGCGCCCAGGCATCCCTCATTGCCGAAAGCTTCGGCCTCCCCGTCATCGACAGCGACGGGATCCGTGATCTCCATCGCAAGATCATCATCGAAACGGCCGATTCCTTGAACGAAGGCCTCGGCGAACGGGCCATGCAGATCCATCTCCAGCGGATCGTCGGCTCCTATGTCGGTTCAGCCCACGGCGCCGGTCAATTCTATTCCCGGTCGGTCTCGGAAGCCCGCGATGCCACGGCCAGAAACGCCAACGACGACCGCGACGCGGACCTCGACGGTCCGGTCGGTTTCGACAGCGCCGCCCAGCGCAAGCGCGAATTCGCTGCCGACATGGGCATTCAGGCCCACGCGCTCCGCTGCGCCGCCGAAGGCGTGGTGGCTGCCTACGAAGAGGTCGTCGGCGAAGCCTGGAAGCCCTTCGAACGCCATGTCGAAAATCCCGGCCAGACCGTCGATCGCAAGGCGGCCGAAATGCAGATGGCCGCCCTTGGCTGAACGGCTCGGGCGGAGCTCCGGCTCCGCCCGTTCGGTTCGATAGCTGCCTTCCCGCGAGAGATTGTTACGACAATAAGCATTCGGCCAGAACAGCGGTCTTCAGGGTCGAGCTCGATCGGCGTGCACATCGCTGGTGACGCCCCCGAGAAATGTCAGGTGAGTCAGAATGCCACCTTGGCACAAAGCAGAACTTCCGGCAGAAAGTGGGCTGGGGGGATGACGATGGCGGCCATGACAAAGTTGGGAACGACAGACGCAGACATTCGCACTGCGCTACATGCCAAACGATTGCGGCGCGCCAAATCTCATCCCGATACGCTCGTGATCGACGAACTGGGCCTTGCGCACGCCCGAAGTCGTATCGACGTGGCCGTCATCAACGGCTGTATCCACGGCTATGAAATCAAGAGCGCCAAGGACAACCTGGACCGGTTCGCGACGCAGATCGACATCTACCGCCAGACGCTACAAAAGCTCTCACTCGTCGCTGCGCCGAAGCATGTCGCAAGCATCATGAGTCACGCCCCCGAATGGTGCGGCGTGATCGTGGCGGAGCAGGGACCACGAGGCGGTATCAGCTTTCATGTATTGCGAAACGCCATCGCCAATCCCGAGATCGATCCGGTCATGATGGCGCATCTTCTCTGGCGCGATGAAGTCATCGAACTCTTGGGCCAGGCAGGATATGCGCCGAAGGACCTCCGGCGGCCGAGAAGGCAGCTTTACGAGATGCTATGTGAAGCCATGAGCTTGCGCGAGATCACCGCCTCCATTCGCACTTTCATGGCGCAGCGCCAAGCGTGGCGAGATCGTCCAGCACACGCGTGATGTGGTGGTTGATCGCCACCTCCTTCCACCGCGTCTGATTGCTCGGTCCTTCCTTATGAACCGCGCATCTTGCGATATATTCATCGCCGCTTGAATAGCCGGCACCGTCGAACTTTCCCGACGCTACGATTGACGCGCAGTGACCATGCATCTGTGCACGATTGTCGTTGAATGCCCCGCCCTTGCGCACCTCCCAAGCCGTCGTCGTCGTATAGACGAGCTTTCCGGCCGCCTTGATCATGCGCATATCCAACGCCTTGAATTCTGGATGGACGATCGTGTAGTCGCCGTAGTTCGGCTGGCGAACGCCGGCTGGCATCTTGCCGAGCAGCGCCCGATAGAAGAGCCAGTCGTGACGCGGGAGCTGGTCGGCGCCCTTGGCAACATCCTTGAACGTTTCCGGTATCGCCGTGCCGATCACGACGAAATTGCGGAAGGCATGCAGATCCCCAAGCTTTTGCATTGCCGCAATGAGCGCGCCAGCAAAAGCATTGTAGGGCTCAAAATTCGGTGCGCCGAGATCGATAATGAGGTCAACTTCGTCGAGCGATACACCAAGCGCTGCGGTCAAAGCCTCGATGCGCATTCGCGCATGGGGCTTCATCAGATCCTCCAGCCGAACTGTGATAGCCGCTCCAAGGTCATCGGTCGCAACGATTCCTGCAACCGATGCGACCATGGATGAGGAGGCATCGAGAGGAACGGCGGGCATCGCATTTGCCTGGAATGTCCGCATGGCTTCGAACACGTATGTGAAGATGTCGCGGCCGTCGCCCATGGGGTTGCCGGAAATACTGGGATGCACGCCTACCCACGCTGGCCGTTGCCCCCACTTGGCCTTGAAGCGAGCGGCAAACGGATGCACATGCTCCTGAACCGTCTTCTTCGGCTGCCACAACTCGAAATCGAATTCGACTTCTGGAATCGTGACATAGGGCACGATACGGTCCTTGGCGACGGCGGCAAGGCGGGCGAGCGCCTGGTATTCGCCCTGACGCCACCGCAACGCCGGAACATACATATCCTCAGTCAAGATCATCGCTCGCCTCCTCTAGCTGCGAGCGCACCTGGTCCCGACCAACCAGATTGTTCAGGATGGTGTAGTTGCCGCGCTCCTTCCTGATGCGCCCCGCGATGATGCTCGGATCGATCCCGATCGTCTCCGCGTCGATCCTCACCGCCTCTTCCGAAAGGGCGAAGCGGGACAGACACTGATCCCACAATGCTTCCGGTATCAGCGCGTCGAGTGCGAATTTGTCAGCCTGCGCCTCGATCGCATCACCGTCATTGCCGTCCTCTTCGTCGAAGAAGTCGAACCGCAAACCGTCGAAGAGGTGCAGGAAGACATGACCGAGCTCATGCAACAGCACAAACCAGAAATTATCCAGTCGATCATAGCGTAGCGTAAGGCCCACAACTGGTGTCTCACCATCAGCGAGCATGGCGGCGCCGTCCAAATACGACCCTGGCAGGTGACGCTCGACGACGAGAACGATGCCTTTCTCTGCCAACAGATCGCGGGCACGCTTCGGCCCGTCCTTCCTTTTCGTGAGATGCACCAATTCCGGCAGCCACCGGTCATCGAGTTCGAACGTCCCGATCTCTTCTGCTTCGATCTTGCTACGCGCGCGCTCAAGAATGCGCGCCTGCCACGCGAGTAGGGCGTATTCGTTCGGCACGTTTCCACTGCGCATCTTCTTGCGATGGAAGACTGTCGCGAATTGCGGTCCGGCCGCGTGCAGGAAGTACTCCTTGACGCGCTCGATCGGGTTTGCGCCGCGGGGCAGATCAAACCACCTGCGTTTGATCATCTCCTTGTAGGGAAACTGCCCCCAGACGATATCATCGGCATCACCCCACGCGAACACGGATCCGCCAGCCTGCCTCGGTCCCTCAAAACTTCCCGACGCCTTCACACCGAGCGTCTTCGAAATCTCGATCAGCCGACCAAGGCTTGCGCCCATGTAGTCGGTCGCCTCGTAGCGCTGCACCTGTTGCGGCTTCATGCCAAGTCTCTGGGCGAGGTCCGTTTGACTCATTCCGGAGGCAATTCGTGCCTGCACCAGCACATGCGGCAATTCTTCAAGCGCATAGGTTTTCGAGAACGAGACCTGGCCGGATTTCAGCAGATCGTATTCAGCAAGCTCCGCCTCTATATCGGCGATTTGGCTTTCGAGCCCATCAATTTCCGCCTGCTTGAGCCAATGCTGATCCGATGCGCGCGCTTTCGCAGCAGCAAGGGCGTCTTGCAACTTGGCTAGTTGGGCACTCGATACGCCATACTGTTTGTCGCTGTAAATCATGGCTGCACCTTCCCGGAGAGAAGCGGATCGGCCGAAAGCGAAATGGCGATGATCCCTTTGTGTTTTCCTGTGAAACGATCCAGTTGGAAAAAATCGACGAATGCCCGCCCGACATCCGCGCACATCATCGAGGACGGAAAGAACTCGCCCTTGAATGCCGCTTTCTGCCCTGCCCGACCGTTCGAAAATTCCAGGAACACGGGATCAAGCTTGGCCGGATTGACCCCGGTAGGGTCCCAGCATGCATCGAAGTCGCCAGGCCTCGGCTTGCCTGTCACATAGCTCCCGTCGAGATATATCATCGCACATCCCGCCAATCGCAGCTTGCCGGAGGCGAGAACGAGCCCCTCGAAAAGCTCCCGCCGCCAAACGTTCGTTGCGAAAGCAGCCGCCACGTCCTCCAAACTCGCCGCGTGCATCCCGGCGGGCAGTGTAGGCCACGGAGAGCCGGGCAATTGGACGAGGGCAGGAATCATCGTTACAACAATAATGTTGTATCAGACGAAAAGCAAGCCCGGCTTCCCCCTCGAGAACGCGCAACACGGGCTTCAAGTCCCGGGGAGGGTCAATCCCGCTCTTCAGGGATGGCATTCCTGGTGCGGCCGCGGAACTTCCACGATCAACCCGTAAAGGGTCCGCTAGCAAGGCTGCGGCCGTTTGGCTGACGCCT
The DNA here is from genome assembly GCF_004000215.1 of Nitratireductor alexandrii. Lineage (GTDB taxonomy): Bacteria > Pseudomonadota > Alphaproteobacteria > Rhizobiales > Rhizobiaceae > Mangrovimarina > Mangrovimarina alexandrii. The sequence goes on from NZ_RBVY01000013.1 coordinate 61,182, forward strand.
GCACGGTGATCGCGTCCGCGTGCCGCACACTGACGGAGCCATCAGAGCGGGAATTGGCCCGCTCCAACGATGGAGCCTCGGATGTCGCACGATCTTTCCCTCGCCCAGAAACACGCCTGGAGACTCGCCCGCACCCTGATGACCCCGGTGGTCCTCTTCCAGTCCGACGACGCATATGGGGTGCTGCCCGCCGACGAAGTCGACGACGCCGAGGTCGACATCCTCTTCGAATACGATCCCTACACCGGTGGACACGCGGTTCACTGAACCGGCTCTCGGTTCACTTTCCGCAGCGGCGGCGCCAGGCGCCGCCGCGCTTGTTTCGCCCGACCGCGGCCCGTCCCGGTTGGTGGCCCGGGCGGAGCCGGCCGCGCCGGCAACGGCTTGCGCCGTCCTTCCCTTCGGTCCGGCCCTGCGGGTGCAGGCGCGCCCTGATGCTCCGCCTGAACCGGCCCCGTGACGGGGCCGCGATCGGCGCGGCCTCCAGAAACGGAGGTTGAGATGAGCAAGAAAGAAAAGGGCGCGAAGACCGATATCTACGCGCGCATAACGCAAAAGATCGTTGCCGATCTGGAGAAGGGCGTGCGGCCGTGGGTGAAACCCTGGAGCGTCGGCCATGTCGACGGCCGGATCACCCGGCCGCTGCGCCACACCGGTGAACCATACACCGGCATCAACGTCCTGTTGCTGTGGTCGGAGAGCCTGGCGCGCGGGTTCACCGCGCCGCTCTGGATGACCTATCGGCAGGCGGCTCAGATCGGCGCACAAGTCCGCAAGGGCGAAACCGGCGCGACGGTCGTCTATGCGAGCCGGTTCACGAAAACCGAGACGGACGCCCAGGGCGAGGAACTGGAGCGCGATATTTCGTTTCTCAAGACGTACACCGTCTTCAATTGCGACCAGATCGACGGGCTTCCCGATCACTATCACCACCGGCCCGCGAAGGTCATTGATCCTGTCGAGCGGATCGAACATGCCGACCGCTTCTTCGCCAATACCGGGGCCGTGATCCGTCATGGCGGCGCGCGGGCATTCTACGCGCCGGCAAGCGATCACATCCAGATGCCGCCCTTCGAGACGTTCCGGGACGCCGAATCCTACGTCGCCGTGCTCAGTCACGAAACAGTCCACTGGACCTCGAGGCCCAATCGGGTTGGCCGCGATCTGAGCCGCTACGCCAGGGACAAGACCGAGCGCGCGCGCGAAGAGCTCGTCGCGGAGATCGGCTCGGCACTGCTTTGCGCGGACCTCGGCATCGTTCCCGAACTCGAACCACGGCCGGACCATGCGTCCTATGTGGCGAGCTGGTTGCGCGTCCTTTCCGACGACCGACGGGCAATCTTTCAGGCCGCCGCCCATGCGCAACGGGCCGTGACCTATCTGCACGGCCTGCAGCCCTCCGCCACCGACACGGGACAGTTGGAGGCGGCCTGATGCTTTCCTTTTCGAATGCTGCTGCGGAGGGCATCGAGCCCTCCGCCATCCGGCTGCGCGTGCTATCGCTCGGCGCCGGTGTCCAATCGACCACGTTGGCGCTGATGGCGGCCCATGGCGAGATTGGACCAATGCCCGATTGCGCCATATTCGCCGAAACGGGCTGGGAGCCAAAGGCGGTCTATGACCATCTCGACTGGCTGCGATCGCCCAACGTCCTGCCGTTTCCCATCCATGTCGTTTCGGCGGGCAACATACGTGATCAGCTCATGGGCGCCGCGAAGGGTAAACGCTGGGCGTCGATTCCAGCGTTCGCCAAAACCGTCACCCCGGTGGGATCCGCCGTGCCCGGATTCGACGAGGATGCGGCCGGCGAACTCGTCCAGGTCGCCACACGGCGCACGTCACGCGACACCGTTTCGATCGGCATGATCCGGCGTCAATGCACCACGGATTTCAAGATCGTGCCGATCCGCCGGAAGGTCAGGGAGCTTGCGGGGCTCGCCCGCAAGCGCTCGCCCGGCCATGCCGTTGTCGAGCAATGGATCGGAATCTCGTGCGATGAGATCATGCGCGTGAAACCGAGCCGCGAAACCTGGCAGGTCAACCGCTGGCCGTTGATCGAGATGCGCATGAGCCGGCGGGACTGCATCGCCTGGCTGCGCCGCCACGATTACCCCCAACCGCCGAAATCGGCCTGCATCGGCTGTCCGTTCCATGACAACGCACGCTGGCGCGCCATGCGCGATCATGATCCCGCTGCCTGGTCCGATGCGGTCGAGGTCGATCGAGCCATCCGGACGGGTTTGCGTGGAATTCGGGGAGAGGTCTTTCTCCATCGGTCCGCCGTTCCTCTTGACGAAGCCGATCTGTCGACGCTTTCCGACCACGGGCAACTCGACCTGTGGCCGAACGAGTGCGAGGGTATGTGCGGTGTCTAGGCAGCCTTCGATCCTTCCGATTGCAGTCCGGCCGCGAGATATCGTGGGCATCGGGCTGCGGGCTTCCAAGCGGATGCCGGAAGCCGTAACTCTGCCGAGGCTGGCTGACCAGCGGAGGACGGTAGGGGCGACGGTTATGTTCTTCGACCGACTGGGTACGGCACCGCTCGTCGTGCGCGCGAGAACCAGCGAATGGAGCCCGGCTGCAGGCGTGGCAGTCTGCCGTCAAAGTCGCCAGCGTCGAGCGCGCGGTTGATCCCACCGACGGATGTCGCGGGAGCGCAATGGCTCCGGGCTCGGGCGCCATGGTCGTGTTCCCTTCACCTCGAGGTCTTGGAGCTCGCCCGGCGCGGTCTCGATGGGGCATGTCTGACCGGGAAACGGCTCCACCTCGACCGGCATTTCGCAACGCCCGTCCAAAACTTTCCTCCCCTGCGAACTGATGTTCGCATTCCTCGCGAACCAAGAAAGTTCCTCTCGGCCGTCCTCCATTTCATTGCGGCCTTTCAGGTGCGCGCCGGTCGTTCCCGATCTCTTCGACAGCCATCGAGACCGCGATGGGCGCGGCTCGGAACTTCGAAAGGAACACGACAATGGCAAACATCGGCACCTTCACCACCACCAAGACCGGATTCACGGGTGCGATCAAAACTCTAACGCTGAACGTCAAGGCCCGCTTCGAGCGCGTCGAAAGCCCTTCCGAGAACGGACCGCATTTCCGCATCTTCTCGGGTGCAGTTGAGCTGGGTGCGGCGTGGCAGAAACAGGCCAAGCAGACCGAACGCGACTACCTTTCGGTCAAGCTGGACGACCCGAGCTTCCCGGCTCCGATCTACGCCACCCTCATCGAGGTGGAAGGCCAGGAAGGCGTGCAGCTCATCTGGTCCCGCCCTAACGGCAACCGGGACTAACCAGATCCCCAACGGCCCCGCCGAATAGGCGGGGCCATTTCTGTTTCGACGGAACGACAGCCGCCAGATCCTACGCCAGTCGTCCACTTCACTCCCGCCTGCCGCTCAGCGAAAAATGCGGGTCGCGATAGCCCCGGCGCCGCTTCCTGCGTTCGAGCCGCAACATCGCATCGCCGGCCTCGGCCGGCGTGTCGAAGGTTTCGATCATCGACTGGCCGCGCGTTCCGATCCGACCCCAATCCCGCACGAGGGACGCCCCGCCGAACAATGTGGGCTGAACGGAAAGGCTGTAGAACCGCCGCATGTTCTGCGACGGGTCAATGCGGCGAAGATGAACCGAACGGCGATCGTTCATGTGCGGAAGTCTCGCTCCACGCGGAAGCGTCGTCCAACGCATTTCCTGAATCGGTTGGCCCTGATCGATTCACGGGATTGATACGACCTCAAACCCGGGGAACCCGCGGGTGGAGGGAACGCCGATCGTTCCTGCAATAGTCGGAAGAGGGGCCATGCAGAGGAACCCCGACCCTCGCCGGCTGGTCAGGAGGGCACCGCGCCGCACTTTTTGGCTCTTTCGACAATCTTGGCGTAGGTGGTGCCATTCCCAGACGGAAAATGCGTGCACCACGCGGCCAGAAACTGCTTCTCCCGAGCAAAATCCCGGGCCCTGTGCAAAAGAACGGCAATCCTCATCGGATAGTGAGGCGCCGGAACTTCGCCTGTGGCGAGATACCGTTGGAAGGCATCCGCGACCGTGTCGCACTGCCACGACAGGTCCTGATCGGCCTCTTTCATGAAAGCACGAAAGGAGGCCTCGTCTTGGTTCAGGAAATCCGGCGCACCAGATGCCTCTCCATAGGTGAGCCCTTGATCGAGCATCTTCTTTGTGGCGGCCTGCATCGATCGCCTGCTTAACCGCTCTCGCCTCTCGTCATCCATCACCGGCTCGTTCGCGAGGAGGCCAATGACCTTGTCGACCCTGCCGGCCAGTTCATCTGTCAACTGGCTGTCCTGGACGGGGGCGCTGCGCGGTGGGCGCTGTTTCTGCCTGGCTTCGATCCTGGCACTAATCTCTCGGGCAAGTTCAGAAAGCGTCTGCGCCTGCCGTTTCGCCAGTTGGATCAGTTCCGGCGAAACATCGGCACGGTGGTATTCGGCAACTTGCCATTCGAGCTGCTTGATGTGGCTGGCGACCTTGGCTTCAGGTTTCCGCAGCGCGGTGATGCTCAAATCGGGGTTCTCTGAAAGGAACCGCCGGATCTCCTCGATCAGTTTTGTGCGGTCGCGGATGTGTGCTTCCCAACGCTCACGGCGGCTTTCGGCACCCGACGCCGAAAGAGGCTGATGCCGTGGCGGTTCTTCCCGGTAGTACGCGATTGCCTCTTCGCGTGCATCTTGTTCACTGGAATATGCTTCGGAGAAATAGGGTTCCGTCCTGTCCTCGACGTCTGCGATGCAGAACTTCCATCCGCGATCCTGAGGAAAGACCGTGATGCGGGTGGGCCCGTCAACGAGCATCGGGTTGCCATTCTCCGACACGGTCCAGCCCTTTGTCGAAGATCTGCCGAACAGCCACTTCAAGAACGCCATTGCCGCCTCCCCAACGGTTTCCATTGTCTACAGATCGCGAGGCCTGGCAAGCAACGGTTACAGGACGGGGCTACTTGCCCTGAATCGGCTTTCTCCGACGATCGAGACCATATCTTCCCGCCGGAACCAGATGGCGCGGCCGCATCTGAGCGGCGGATTGCCGGCCGTGAAGACGATCTGTTCGTCGGCGCGCATCTGCAGGACCTCCTCGGGCAGGATCAGCGGCCGGGCGGAGAGCTGTCGCGAACGCGTGCGCGAGGATCCCGACATGCGCGAGGTCCGGCTGAGCTGCTCCACCTCGACCGTCGTGTTTCCGCAGCGCCGCGAAATGTAATCCGCGGTCTCCGGATCGTTGATTGCCGCGAAAGAAATCCACGAGGCTGACTCGAACCATTTGCTCGATGCGTCCCGCCCACCATAGGTCTCACGCATCTGGCCAATGGACTGGAACAGGAGCAGCAGGCTGATGCCGTATTTGCGCCCGGCGTCCCGAGCGGTCTCCAGGATGCGGAGATATCCCAGCCGCGCGACCTCATCGAGCAGGAAGAGCGTGCGGCCCTTCATCTCGCCATTCCGGTTGTAGATCGCGTTGGCCAGTGCGCCGATAATGGTGCGCGCCAGGCCGGGATGCGCCTCGAGCGTCTTGAGGTCGAGATTGACGAACACGTCGGAGTCGCCGTCCGCCAGATCGTCGGTCGAGAAGCTGTTGCCGGAGACCAGCGCGGCATAGTTCGGATAGGAAAGCCAATGCGTCTCCTTGACCGCATTGGCATAGACGCCGGAGAAGGTCTCGGGCGTCATGGCGATGAAGGGGGCGACGTTCTCCTTCACGAACGCGGATTGGGAATTGTCGTAGATCAGCTGCAGCCGCTCGCGCAGCTTGGGCTCCGGCTCGGAAAGGTTCGCCCTCATCTGCCGCAGATGCTGGTTTTCCCTCTCCGTATGACCCGACAGGCACACATCGGCGATCAGCACTGTGATGAGCTGAAGCGCGGACGCGCGAAAGAAGTCGTCGCGGATGGATGCCTGGCGAGCGGTGTCGGTTACGACCCAGGTGGCGACCGCCACCACGTCTTCCTCCTTTGTCCCGCCAAACCGCCCGATCCAGTCGAGCACGTTGAAGCCGGTGCCCGGCTCCTTCGGGTCGAGCACGAAGACCGATCGGCCGGCCTTGCGCCGGTGAGAGATCACCATCGGCGCTACCTCGTTTGATGGATCGAGGGCGACCAGCCCGCCGCCCCATTTGAGCGCTGTCGGAACGGTCACCGAGGTGGTCTTGAAGCCGCCCGACCCGGCGAAGACCAGCCCGTGCGACGAGCCGAACGAACCGTCGAAGCACAGCAGCGGCGATTTTCCGCCAGCACCCCAGGTCGCGCGGTCGTCGGCGCGGAAACCGGGCCCGCCGGCCGCTTGCCTGTCGACGCGACAGGCCTCGCCGACGACGATGCCGCCGGCCTCGGGAAAGAGACGCCGGGCAGCAGAAATGGTCATCCACTCGCCCTCCCCATGGATGGCACGTTTGCCCCGGACCCGACGGGGCGCGGCCGACGCGAAAGCGGCATTGCCGCGAATGGCGACGCGCAGACCGAACACGCCGGCGACCGCCGCAACGACCGCCCCTGTCAGCGTGGCGGGGTCGGTGTATTCGACGATCGATGTGCCTGGAGGCACCGTTGCAGCGAATGCGGCGAGCCGGCCGATCTCGCGGACCGCCGCCATTGTGATCACCACCAACGTGCCAGCCACGACCCCCCAGCCCGCGAGCCGGATTGAGATCGCGCCCCTGGCCGCAAAGAGAAACACGACGCCGGCCCCGCCTGCGACCGCGTAGGGCAGCGCGATGCCCATCCGGCCAAGCATCATGCGCGCGTCCGGCGCGCGGGCTAAGCTTGCGAGCCAGTGCTCCATCCCCGTCAGTGCGAGGCACGCCCCCGCCATGACGATGACCGGGGCAGCGACCATGGCGAGCTTAGTCGGGTTCATCGGCGAACGCCTTCATCCCGATCGCCATCAGCCGCGCGCGCTCGTCTTGGTCGGTCCTTATCCGGCTCGCGCCATCGATCAGGAGGCCGAGCAGCAAAGCGCGCTTCTCGTAACGAAGCCCGGCCTTGGCGATCAGCCCGCCGAGCTGGATCTTCTCGCGCGTATCCTTCTTGCGCGCCTCTGACTGGCTTGCCTGCCGCATCCGCTCAAGCCTCGCCAGACGGCCCCTGAGCCGCGCCAGGCGCGACCGGCGCCGTCGCTGGCCTGGCCGCCCGTCCGCTCCCCTTGCGAAACCGGGCCGCGAGGTCCTCAAGAGCGGACACGAGCGCGCGCTCCTCAATCTCGATATCGCCGAGACCGGCCTTGAGGGCGAGCCGTCCAATGCGCTCGGCCTCGCGCGTTTCGGCCTGCTTGAGCTGCTCCTGCAGCCTGGCGATTTCTTCCCTGATCTTCGATGACGGCTTCTTCATTCCGGTAGTTTTCCTTCTCGACCATTCGCTTTGTAGCGATGGCGAGGATCGGCCGGGATCGCGCGCAGCGCGACCCGGCAGAAATGACGGGTCGGCGAAGCCGACGCTTTGAGAGATCATCCCGGCGTTCCGAAGGAATGCCTCCAAGGGCGCAGTAATACGTCGCTGACGCGACGTTCCGCGCCCGGCCCCGCCCGGGAGAGGCGTGGCCCTGCGGAACGCATGTCGTTCAACCGCCGGGATCGCAGTCACCGTGGCCATCACGCATTTCACGCCCCAGATCATCGGCCGCGCTGATGGGCGCAGTGCCGTGTTGTCGGCCGCCTACCGCCACTGCGCGAAGATGGAGCATGCGGCCGAGGCCAGGACGGTCGACTATTCCGGAAAGCGCAATCTCGCACACGAGGAATTCCTGCTTCCCGCCGATGCGCCGAAATGGGCGCGTGAGATGATCGCCGACCGCTCGGTCGCGGGCGCCGTTGAAGCATTCTGGAACAAGGTCGAGGCCTTTGAAAAACGCGCCGACGCGCAGTTCGCCAAGGAATTTATCATCGCGCTGCCGGTGGAACTGTCGAAGGCACAGAACGTCGCGCTGGTGCGCCAGTTCGTCCAGGAGCAGGTGCTCGGCCGCGGGCAGGTCGCCGACTGGGTCTATCACGACGATCCAGGCAATCCGCATGTGCATTTGATGACGACGCTGCGCCCCCTGACCGAGAGCGGATTCGGGGCCAAGAAGGTCGCCGTGATCGGTGCCGACGGCCAGGCGATCCGCACGAAGAACGGAAAGATCCAGTATCGTCTCTGGGCGGGCGAGAAGGCCGAATTCCTCGAGCAGCGGCAACGCTGGCTCGATCTTCAGAACCAGCACCTCGCGTTGGGCGGCTTCGAGATCCGCGTCGACGGACGATCCTATGCGGAGCGCGGCATGGACCTTGTGCCCACGACCCATATCGGCCCGGGCGCAAAGGCGATCGAGCGCCGGGCAACGCGCGAGGGCAGGGCACCCAGGCTCGAACGCCTCGCATCGCATGCGGCTGCGCGCGCGGTGAACGCCGAGCGCATTCAGGCCCGGCCGGAAATCGTGCTCGATCTCGTCTCACGCGAAAAGAGCGTGTTCGATGAGCGCGACATCGCCAAGGTGCTGCATCGCTATGTCGACGATCCCGGAACCTTCCAGCAGCTCCTGGCGCGGATCGTTCAAAGCCCGGATTGTCTGCGTCTCGAATCCGGGACGGTCGACTTTGCGACCGGCGCGCGCTTGCCGGACAAGCTCACCACGCGCGAGCTGATCCGCCTCGAGGCGGCGATGGTCTCCCGCGCGTCCGCGCTCGTGAAGGCGAAGTGGCTCGGCGTTCGGGAGAAGATCGTCGCCGACGTGTTCGCGCGTCACGACCGTCTTTCAGACGAGCAGCGCACGGCCATCGCGCACGTGACGTCCGGCGCGCGGATTGCGACCGTTGTCGGCCGCGCCGGCGCTGGCAAGACGACCATGATGCGCGCGGCGCGCGAGGCATGGGAGGCGGCAGGCTACACCGTGCTCGGGGGCGCGCTGGCCGGCAAGGCGGCCGAGGGCCTCGAGACGGAAGCTGGAATCCCGTCCCGCACACTTGCGTCCTGGGAGCTGCGCTGGAACGAGGCGCGCAACCGCCTCGACAACAAGACCATCTTCGTCCTGGACGAGGCCGGCATGGTCGCGTCGAAACAGATGGCGACATTCGTCGAGGCGGTGTCGAAGGCTGGCGCCAAGCTGGTGCTTGTCGGCGACGCCGAGCAGCTCCAGCCAATCGAGGCGGGTGCCGCCTTCCGCGCCATCGTCGAGCGCACCGGCTATGCCGAGCTGGAGACGATCTACCGCCAGAAAGACGCCTGGATGCGCACCGCCTCGCTCGATCTCGCGCGCGGCAATGTGACGGCCGCGCTCTCGGCCTATCGGGGCCGCGGCATGGTGGTCGGGGAGAGGCTGAAGGCTCAGGCGGTCGACAGCCTGATCGCATCCTGGAACCGCGAATACGATGCCGAGAAGACCACACTCATCCTGGCCCATCTGCGCCGCGACGTGCGTGAACTCAACCGGCTCGCCCGCGAAAAGCTGCTCGAGCGTGGCATTGTCGGCGAAGGCCATGCGTTTCAAACGGAAGAGGGGACACGGCATTTCGATGCTGGCGACCAGATCGTGTTTCTCAGGAACGAGGGCGCGCTCGGTGTCAAGAACGGCATGATCGCCAAGGTGGTCGAAGCCGGGCCAGGCAGGATTGTCGCGGAAATCGGCAAGGGTGCAGACAAGCGCCGCGTTGAAGTCGAGGAGCGGTTCTATCGTAATCTCGATCTCGGCTACGCCACCACGATCCACAAGAGCCAGGGCGCGACCGTCGATCGCGTGAAAGTGCTTGCCTCGCTCTCGCTGGACCGGCACCTGACCTATGTGGCGATGACCCGGCACAGGGAGGATCTCCAGCTCTTTTACGGCGCGCGGTCATTCCAGATCGCGGGCGGCCTCGAAACGCTCCTGTCGCGGCGCAACGCCAAGGAAACCACTCTCGATTATGCCGCCGGACGCTTCTACCGGCAGGCGCTCAGCTTCGCCAACAGCCGCGGACTTCATCTCATGCGCGTCGCCCGCACACTCGCCCGCGACCGGCTCGACTGGACGCTGCGCCAGAAGCGGCGCCTTGCCGATCTCGGCCGCAAGCTCCGCGCCGTCGGCGTCCGAATCGGCCTGTTCGACGCCACCCTGTCCGCCGTCCAATCGAAGAAGGAGGCCGAGCCGATGGTCAAGGGCGTGACCACATTCTCCAAATCCATCTCGGAGGTCGCAGCAGCGAAGGTCCATGCGGATAAGGAGGTCGCGAGACAGTGGGAGGAGGTATCCGACCGGTTCCGCCTGGTCTTCGCAGATCCGGAGGCGGCGTTTGGCGCCATGCGCTTCGACGCCATGCTCACCGATCGTGCAACAGCGTCAGAGCGGCTTGGAGTCCTTGCGCGTGAACCCGCCTCCATCGGCGCTCTGCGCGGCCGTGATGGGATTATGGCGAGCCGGGCGGATCGCGGAGCGCGGCGTGAGGCCGAGGCGAACATCCCGGCACTCGGGCGCGAGATCGAGCGCTACCTGCGTTTGCGCGAGGCGGCTACGCGCAGGCTCGAGGCCGATGAAACGGCGCTGCGCCATCGCGTCTCCATCGATATTCCAGCGCTTTCACCCGCGGCGCGTGTCGTGCTCGAAAAGGTGCGCGACGCGATCGACCGCAACGATCTCACGGCAGCGCTTGGATTCGCGCTGGCCGATCGCATGGCCAAAGCCGAGATCGACGGGTTCAACAAGGCGGTGTCCGAGCGGTTCGGGGAACGCACATTGCTGTCGAATGGCGCGCGCGACATCGAGGGCGCCCTGTTCAGGAAGGTGGCCCTCGGCCTGCCTGCGGCCGAACGCGAGAAGCTTGTTACGGCCTGGCCGATGATGCGCACGGCACAGCAGCTCGCCGCCCACGAGCGCACCGTCCAGGCGCTCAAGGAGACCGAGGCGCTGCGTCAGAGCCAGCGTCAGTCCCAGGTGCTCAAATGACCCGCCGGCATTGCGCACTCGCCATTCTCGGAATCGGCGCCGCTGCCGTGATCTGCCTGCTCGCCCTCGGCTACGTAGGCGGCCTGCGCATCAATCTTACCCCGAGCTACCCGCTCGGGATCTGGCGGATCGTGCCGCTCGACCGTGAGGTTGCAGTCGGCGATCTCATCATCATCTGCCCGCCGCCAACGACCGCGTTCACACTCGCGCGGCAGCGAGGATATCTGCGGTCGGGGCTCTGTCCGGGATGGCTGAGCCCGCTGATCAAGACCGTCGTTGCGACGCAGGGGCAGCGGGTTGAGATCGCTGGCGCGGTGAGTGTTGATGACGTGCCGCTGACCGGCTCCGACCTGCGCGTCGCAGACGCCGAGGGCAGGGCGCTCACTCCCTTCACCGGCGGCGTCGTGCCGCGCGGTCACATCTTCCTTCACTCTGATTTCGCAGGTTCCTATGACTCCAGATATTTCGGGCCGGTCCCGGCCGCCGGCGTCCTCGGTTTGGCCTATCCCGTCCTCACCATACACCCGTGACGTCGTGAAGACTGTCGGTCTCACGGCGGTCGCCGTGGCAGTCGGAGTGATCGGATGGAGCGGCAATCCCCTCACCCTTCCGCTCGCCTTGGTGTTTCCCGCCCTGTGGGCAAATTCTCCCTCGCGGACTGCGGCCGCAATTGTGTCGGCGGGATATTTCCTCGCCACGTCACGCGGTCTGCCACAGGGTGTTGTCAATTACTTTGGCAGCGGGATCGCCGAAGGTCTCGCGCTCTGGCTCGGCGCATCGCTCGCCTTCGTCGCCGTGCATGCTGTACTGTGGACATCGCGGCCCGGGGCGGGACGAACCCTTCGATATGCCGCCGCGGCAATCCTCATGAGCGTGCCGCCCTTCGGAATCGTGGGTTGGGCGCATCCGATCACGGCGACCGGGATCGTGTTCCCGGGCTGGGGATGGTGGGGCCTCGTGGCGGCAGCGATCAGCCTCCTCGCCATGACGACGAAGTTCTGGCCGATCGCAACGCTCGTCTGGGGAGGAGCGCTTGCCTGGTCCGCCGCAACCTGGACGGAGCCCAGCCTGCCCCAGGGCTGGATCGGTGTCGATACGAAATTCGGGGGTGAACGCGGCACATATGCCGGGTTGTTCCAGCATCGCGAGACGATTGCCGCGGTAAAGGCAGCAGCGGCCCAGGGCAACAAGATCGTGGTACTGCCCGAGGGTGCCGCCGGTGTGTGGACGCCGACCGTTGAACGCCTTTGGGTCCGTGAGCTCAAAGGAGTCGACGTCACCGTCAATGCCGGAGCGATCCTGGTTGACGGGCAGGGCTATGACAATGTCATGGTCGAAATCTCGGGCGAGGGAGCGCGCATCCTCTACCGAGAGAGAATGCCGGTGCCAATCTCGATGTGGCAGCCATGGCTAACGCTGATTGGCGAGTCCGGCGGCGCGCGGGCGCACTTCTTCGGCAATCCGATCGTCGAAACCGGCAGTGTGCGGTTGATGCCGCTGATTTGTTATGAGCAGCTGATTGTCTGGCCTGTCCTGCAATCGGCACTCTACGCACCCGACATCATTGTGGCGACGGGAAACGGCTGGTGGACAGACGGCACAAGCATCGTCGCTATTCAGAAGTCAGCAACCATTGCCTGGGCGCGGCTCTTCGATCTTCCACTTATCATGGCGTTCAACATCTGAGATGAGCAGATGACTAGCCGGGCTGTGCGGTTTGCGTCAGGGGACCGGAAACCGTATGCCGTGAACCAAGCTCAAATGGGGAAGTACAACCCGATCATGAGAGCATGTGCGAAGGTCTCGGATCTGATCACGCATACGCCTTGATTTTCTGCAGCCAATGTGCCTCTAAAAGATGACGGAAGAAGTCATCTTTATTCGGCCCAATTACCAATCTATTGAACACAAAGTACGTCTCCTCGACGCGCCGATCTAGAGCCGCCGCCATAGCAACCGAGCGTCCTGATGTTGGCGACCTGCGCGGCAAAGCTCTGCGCCATGTCGTCGGGGGCGTGCCCCAGGTCTTGAACGCGACCGACGATGGAAGGCAGCCAGCGGCCACCAGAACTTGAGCCGATTGGCCGCCCGACCGGCGGCTGGCTCGTATAGAATTCATCCCCGGGCAGGAATGTCGCCTGGTCCGGTTTTCCTTGATAGACGATCAGCGGTTGTACGCACTACAGCACTGCAGAAAGGGCGTTGAGCATGAACCGGCGAGATCGATACTCCGGTGATCTGGAACTTTTCGAACTGCTCGAAAAGCTTGGGGAGCTAACCGACGCGACTGGGATTCCCGAACTCTTGGGTAGGCTGCTCGACATCTATGGGCTGAAGACGGTGGCCTATCTGGGCTCTGGAGTGACTGCACAGCCTGGACAATCCCCCTATCTCGCAGTGACCTATTCGAACGAATGGGTTGATCACTACAAGGCCCAGCGCTTCGTCGATATCGATCCGACCGTGCAGATCGGTATGCGCCGTATGCTGCCGATCGACTGGGACGAGTTTGATCGGGCAGACGAGGACGTTCGGCGCCTGTTCGGGGAGGCAAAGGAGTTCGGCCTCGGCCGTCGTGGCATCTCCCTGCCCGTCCACGGCCAGCACGGTGATAGAGCGCTGGTCTCGATCACGAGCGACGCCAGCGATCGCGACTGGCGGTACCTCCGACTCCACTACATGCGCGACTTCCAAATGCTGGCGCTCCATATGCACCAGGCGATTCTGCGGTTGGAGGGGAAGACCGTGGAGCAGGCCAGGCTGTCCCCGCGCGAGCGAGAGTGCCTGTTGTGGGTAGCCGAGGGAAAGACGGCGTGGGAGACCGCCGTTATCCTCGGCCTGTCGGAGCACACCGTGCGCTGCTATCTTGAGAGCGCCCGCCACAAGCTTGGTGCCGCTAACAACACCCATGCGGTCAACAAAGCCGGCAAGGCTAGTCTGCTCACTCAACTGCCGTAAATCCGGCAGATGCGCCGGATTTCGAGGCCGTCTCCCGGGGTCTAGTTGCTTCAGCGTTTTTAACAAACGCAAGGAGCAACACCATGATCATCATCATCGAAGGCGCGGAGCGGGATCGTCACTCCACCCTGATTGACGAGATGTTTCGAATGCGGGCGACGGTATTCGCCGACCGGCTCGAATGGGATGTCACCGTCACAGATGGAAGGGAGATCGACCGCTTCGACGCCGAAGATCCCCTCTACCTGCTTTCGCTCGACGAACGGACCGGAGCGCTGCAGGGCGCGGTGCGACTGCTCCCGACCACCAGTCCAAACATGTTGCGCGACGTCTTCCCGGTTCTTGTGCCCGGCGGCGCCCCGGCGAGTCCCCTTATCTGGGAAAGCTCCCGTTTCGCCGTGAACCCTGCCACGTTCAACGCATGCGAACGCACAGAGGCCAACCATGTGGTCAACCGCACGACAATCGAGCTCCTTTGCGGCATCGTCGAGGTTTGCCAGCGGGCTGGCGTCGAGCACGTCGTATCCGTCTTCGACGCGCGAATGGCGCGAATCTTTCGCACGATCGATTGCGTCTTCGAGGTCATCGGCACCCCCACACGCATCGGCAGGACGATGACCTATGCCGGCATATTCGACATGTCGGACACCATGCGAAAGCGCCTGGGCGAAGCCGGCAGACTTCTCGCGCCTGTGCTGGCGAATGTAGAGCCGCGGCAGACCCCAATCCCCCGCCACGCCTAATCGACCCTCGCTTTTGTGACATGGTTCTCTGGTCGACGCGGCAACCATGTCCTATAAGGGCTCCGAGGCGGTACGCGCCGCCTTGGGGCTTAGAAACCCCACCACAGAGTAGGTGTCGGCTGACGCGACACCAAGGATCCTCTGGCCACGGCCGGGGGCCTGCGACGCATGTCCAGGCACTCGTGCTAAAGGTCGCAGGGACCGTCTGTGGCGGTTTTCTAACCCCCGGCTTGGGGTCATGGTCTTTATAGTTTGCGGGGGCGCACCGCGAACCAAGCCGCAGGGATTGAATGCGAACAAAACCAGACGTCGACATCGGACCCGGCCCGGCGGCGACATCCAGTGTCATCAACGCTCTCCTGGCCGAGCTGAGTGAGAAAGAGCTGGCACAGGTGGCCGTCGCGGTCATTCGGGAGAACAGGAGCCGGTTGCAGAAGGCCCAGGAGCTGTTCGAGGAGGTCAGCCAGCTTGACGCCGCCGGTTCGAGAGACGAGCATCTGGGGCAGTTGAGGCACGACTACCGGATCGCCATGCTCAACCTTCATGCGCAGCATCAGGTCGTGAGCCTGGTAGTCGAGCGCCTCGGGTTCGTTCCTGAGGTCGACGGGCAGCGCCCAGTGATCAATTAGCCGGCTAGCTGGCATGACCACGGTCATATTAGTCCGATTCGTGTAGCAATCGTACCTGCCTGCCGGTTGTTGGCGGCGCCCAGCTTGTTCGTAGCCGCGTCGATATAGGACCGAACGGAGCGATACGAGATGTCGAGCATGAGAGCGATATCGGCCATCGACATCCCCTCCGCGAACCAGCGCAGGCACTCAGCCTCGCGCGGCGATAGCCGGATGCTGGTCGCTAGCGACGCGTCGCCGCGTTCACCTCCCAGTCGGGAGTGCACGAAGGCGACGGAGACCGCAGCGGTGACCGGATCGATGTCCTCGCTCAGTTTCGATACAGGCCTCCCGCTCGCAAGCGTGAACACCATGCGATCCCTGAACCCCACGGGAATCGAAATCGAGATTCCAGACCTGATGCCGAACCGGTCGGCCTCGATGAAGAACCTGATCACGTCCCTTCGTCCGTTGCGCCGCGCCTCATCCGCCGACCATGAGAACAACGGCGGTCCGTGCTTTGCCTTGGTCACCACCGGATCGACCCGGATGAACTCCCGTTGCACATAAAGCTCCTGCCAGGCGCGCGGATAGTTCGAGACCGCGAAGCTCTCCGGACCACGAAGATAGAGATAGGCGAAGAAATCAAACCCTGTATCGTCCGCGAAATCCCGCAACGATCTGCGGGCCGCCCGCTCGTCAAGCGGCAGCGAAAGCCTGTCGATGAGATTGAGCAAATTGGCGTTCAATTGTGGGCGGGTCCAATGGCAAGCCCCGCGACAGAAGGCGTCCCTTCTGCACGGAGCGTTGAAAACGAAATGGGTCATCGCTACCGATACGACCCGGGGAAGACGATGTCCTGGTCGACGAGGACGTTGAACCGGTAGCCCGGACGGATCTCGAGTGTCGGCTGGACGTTGAGGTTGCGCGCGACCGTCTGCTCGGAGATTTGACCGAAGGTTTCGGCAAAGGAGCGCCTGGCGGCGTCCTCGGCACTGTTTGCCGTGCCGAAGCTATTGCGGTCCTGTGGCAGCATCATTTCCGTCCCGGCCCCGATCAGAGCGACCAGTATCGCCGAGCCGAACGTGCGCAGATAATGGTTGTCGACCTGGTCCCGGAACCCGCCATAGCCAGCCGCATCGGTCCCCGCCATGCCGCCGATCTGCAGCGTCGATCCGTTCGGAAAGATGAGATCGGTCCAGATGACGAGCACGCCGTCCTGTCCGAATGTGACCTCAGAATCGTAGCGGCCGAAGAGTTTCGATCCTTGCGGGATGAGAAGGTGCCGGCCCGTCGCGCTGTCGTAGACATTCTGCGAGACCTGAGCCGTGATCCGCCCGGGAAGGTCCGAGTTGATGCCCGTGACGAGCGTTGCCGGGATGACCGAGCCGCGCTTGAGCTCATAGGACGAAATCTGCTCGATGACCGGATTGGGAAGGTAACCAAGATCCCGAATGTCCTGATTGAAGAAGCGCTCCTTGGCCGCCTGCCCGTTCGCGTCCGTGGCGCCACCAACGCCCGCCTCCATGGCGGCGGCGTAGAGATCGAGCGCGCTCTGCGGCCGGCCAGCCGACGCTTGCGGTTCGCCAGGGGCCGCGGCCGTGCCCCCGGTGCTGTCAGCCGAAAGGTCGCGCAGGGAAACGGCAATCGGGGAATCAAATGCCGCGTCATTGGCTTGATACCGTGCCATGCGCTGACGGTGCAGCTCGCGCATGAGCTGTTCTTCTTGCTCTCGCTCGAGGCGTGCGCGCCATTGCTCTTCCGGCTCCAGCGCCTGCTCCTGTGCCTCGTCGGTGGGCGATGCCGGCGGCTCCGGCATGAACAGGTTTTCCGCAGGCTCGTCGGGTTCGGCTGGAGCCGGCTCGAACTGCGGCTGTGCCGGCTCCCCGATGATGCCGTCCGGCACACCCTCCTTGAGCTGATCGGCATGGGTTGAGGCCGGACGTGAACCGGGTGCGTCCGCGGAGTCGTCACCTCCGAGGCGGAGCCCCCTTGACGACAGGCCGTAGAAGATCGCGGCAAGGAAGAGCACCACGAGCACGATAGCCGCGACGATCGGAAGGCGATTGAGGCGGCGGATGCGCGGCCCGCCCGAGAGATCGGAACCACCCAGCTTGAGGCTCTCTGTCATTGCGGCTCACGTCCCTCGCGCTGCATCATCGAAAGCGGCGAGATCGGTGTCGCCCCCTCCCCGCCCAACTCGTACATGCGCGTGAGATCCAGTGCTTGGGTCGACAAGCGGACGAGGATGCTGCCCTCATACGCATCGACGACATATGCGAGGGCAACGGTGTTGGTCCCCTCCGTCACCTGATCCGTGGCGACCGCATAGCCCCAACCCTTCAGAGAGGACTCGAGCGCCTCGCCGAAAATGGAGCCGTCGGGTTTGAGCTGGATTGTCGTCGTGCCGGGACCGACCTGCTCGGCAAACCGCTCGACCATGTCCCCGGCTATCGAGGACGCCGCCTCCGGGGTGAGCTGTGCGGTCGCCGAACTCGTAACCAGACCCGAACCGCCAAGTGTCTGGCACCCGGCCAGCAGTGCCGCGCACAGGACGAAAGCCACCAGGCGAGCGTGAATCAAAGGACCGTGCATCCCCTACCCTCCCCGCCTGATCGTGATTTTCTCCTGGGCGCGGCCAACGCCGGAGACCAGGATCGCGCTGTCGATGTAATAGTCGACCACCATCATGGTGCCGTTCATGCGGTAGTTGACGATCCGGTTCTCGCCGCCGGAAACCACGAACAGCACCGGCGCATCCTGGCCCGACAGCGACGAGGGGAACTGGATGTAGGTTTTCTGGCCATCGCTGTAGATGCGGGTCGGCCGCCATCGCGCCGTTCCGCTCACTCGGAACGAGAAATTGAGCTGTTCCGCCGGCACGCCGGCGCCGGGCATAATGCTCGCCTCCATGCGCTCAGCGATCTCGGCAAAGCGGGCATTGACGTCTTCGGGATAATCGAACCCGACTCGCGCCATGTAATTCGTCTGATGGGACTTGAGCTGGATGTGGTACGTGCGCCGCGAGGTCGTCACCACCATCGAGGTGACGAGGCCGGGTTCCGATGGTTTGACGATCAGATGCACTGCCTGGCTGCCCGGCGCGCCCGACGTCGCCGGTTCGACCTTCCAGCGCACAGTGTCGCCGAGCAGCACATCGCGCACGATTTCGCCCGGCTGGAGTTCGATGTCGCACACCTGAAGCGGCGAGCAGACCACCGACGGCTGAATCTGGCCGAAGAGGAAGACGACCTTGCCGTCAGGGCCGTGCGTCACGACCCCCTGCCCTTGCTGCCACTGGCCCGAAAGGCTCGTGCCACGCTGTTCCGTGGCATCTAGGGGCTGCGCCAGGGCCGGCACTCCAATCGTCGAGAAAACAAGTCCGGTGCAAAGTGCTGCGCTCCGGAATTTGGAAAAATTCATGAAAGGGATCCTCCGGGCACTCACAGCTGCGCCGTCCAGTCGAAATTTCTGAGGTAAAGGCCGATCGGGTTGAGGCGGATGACCGCCTCGTCCTGGGGTGGCGTGAGCGTGACCGTGGCCACGCCCCGAAACCGCTTTACGTCCTGCTCCCTGCCCTGCCGGTCGCGCTCATATTCCGTCCAGTCGACCTGGTAGCTCTGGTTGGAGAGCGGCACGATGTTCGTGACCTCGACGGCCACCGTCATCGTGCGGGCGCGGTCGAATGGCGAATTCCCCCGGAACCAGGCATTGACCTTCTCCGTCGCCGGATCGGCGGTGCGCAGATGCGCATAGGTGCGGTCGATATACTGCTTCTGCACCACGGCATCGGGCGTGACCGACCGGAAATTGCTGACGAAGCTGCCGAGCGTGGCACGCACCACGCGCGGGTCGGCATATTCGATCTGTTGCGGGAAGCCGGCGCTCGCCGCCGTGCCGAGCCGATCGACTTCCACGATATAGGGCACCAGCTGCACCTGTGTGCTCTGATAGAGCGCATAGGAGAAACCGATCACTGCCATCAACATCCCGGTCACGCCGACGATGCGCCAGGACGCGGCCGCTTTCACATACGACCCGTAGCGTTCGTTCCATTCCTGGCGCGCGGCAAGGTAGGGATTTTCCGGTGGGCTCTTTGCGGCCATGGTCTACGTCACGCCTTGTCGTCTGCTGATTTTCTTGTGGTGGGGCGGTCCTGGCTCTGGTCGAGCTTGGAATTGGCGAGGCCAAGCGTCGATGCGCCCCAGGTGCCGGGAACGCCGATTGCCTTGTCCCGGCCGGCCGAGGCGAGCGCGGAGCCGGCGGCACTTGCGCCGCTGGTCATACCCTTGAGCGCAGCCGCGCCGAATGAGCTGCCGGCCGCCCGTGCGTCGGAGTAGGCCGAGGCCCCTGCCCGCGCCCCGCCCCAGGCCAGCGCAGCGCCGCCGGCGGCCATGGTCGCGGCCTGGCCGCCGTGCCGGATCGTCTCCATGCCGCCGGTCACCGACACGCCCTGCACGACGCCCTGGACGATGTTGGGGACGTACATGGCGATGACGAACACCACAACGGAGATACCGCCGATGGCGAGAGTCGAGAGAAACTCGTCGGTGCCCGAAGGTGAGTTGGCGAGATCGATAAGGACTTCCGAACCGATGCGCGCGATCATCACCAGCGCCATCAGCTTCATGCCGACCGAGAAGGGCCTGTCGCAAATTTTCTTGGTTAACGGCCTGTTGACCA
>NZ_RBVY01000014.1:0-37500 GCF_004000215.1 Nitratireductor alexandrii
GCGTCGATCACACGCTTGACCGGGACGAGGACTTTCATGCGCTCAAAACCTTTCTGATGGATCGGATTTCGCGGCCTTTACCATTTGCGCGGCCGTTTCGGCTAGTCCGATGCCGACATGCATCCCGAAAAACCGGCGTGGTCCGGGATGGGATCGCGCGGCGACCGGCCGCCATGGGGTCTAGTGGCGATTGACGTTCACGTCAATATTATCGCGAGACGAGCCCGCTATTGCCGGCCCCAGCGCGGCTTGTCGGTGACGGCGGGGCCATCGGGTGCCGTGGTTTCGGCGGTCTTGACGGCTTCTGGGGTTACGATCGCGCGGTCGAACAGCGGGACGCCGCGGCGGCGCATGATCAGCACCAGCCCGGCACCGGCGACGATGCCGCCGACATGGGCGCCCCACGAGACCTGGGAATCGCCGCCGATCACCAGCATGGCGAACTGGAACAGCACCCACAGGATGAGCGGGATGAAGGCAGGAATGCGCAGCGGGATGCGGCCGAAGGCCAGCACCCACAATTTGACGCGCGGATGCAGGATCAGATAGGCGGCGACGATGCCTGCGACCGCGCCCGACGCGCCGATCAGCGGCGCTTCGGAGGACGGCGCGATCGCGCCGTGCAGCCAGGCGCCGGCGACGGCGCAGGCGAGATAGAAGATCAGGAAACGCCAATGGCCGAGCGCGTCCTCGACATTGTCGCCGAACACCCACAAGAACAGCATGTTGCCGCCGAGATGGAAGATATTGCCGTGCAGGAAGGCGTAGGTGAGATAGGTCAGGTCCTCCGGCACCAGCACCAGTTGCGGCGGCAATTCGGCGACATCGTTGACCACCGCCGGCACATAACCCAGGCCGTAGGCGGCCGCGTGCATGGTGGTGTCGGACAGGGCGGTGAGGAAATAGACCAGCACGTTTATCGCGATCAGCGCGATCGTGACATATTGAAGCTTGATATGTTTCAGGCTGTTGGCGTCGTGCAGCGGAATGAACATCGCCGGCCCCCCACCGTCAACGATTTGCCCCCGGCACCCATAACACGTCGGTCGCGCCGTTGTCATTGACCGCGCGGGCGGCCACGAACAGAAAATCGGACAACCGGTTGATGTAGCGCAGCGCCTGCGGGCCGACGGTTTCGTCCGGCATCGACGACAGCGCCACCATCAACCGCTCGGCGCGCCGGGTGACGGTGCGGGCCAGGTGCAGATACGCGGCCGCCGGCGCGCCGCCGGGCAGGATGAAGGAGCGCAACGGCGCAAGCGCGGCGTTGAGCTCGTCGATCTCGCCTTCGAGACGCGTCACCTGGGAGGCGACGATGCGCAGCGGCTCGAATTCGACCTTGGCGCCGGTGTCGGGGGTCGCCAGATCGGCGCCGAGATCGAACAGATCGTTCTGCACGCGGGCCAGCATGGCGTCGATTTCGGCGTGATCGCGCGCGGTATGGAGCCGGGCGAGGCCGACGCAGGCATTGGCCTCGTCGACCGCGCCGAAGGCCTCGATGCGCGGGTCGGATTTCGGTCGGCGCGCCCCGCTTACCAGGCCGGTGGTGCCGTCGTCGCCGGTGCGGGTGTAGATCTTGTTGAGCTTGACCATGTTCGTTGCGCCCTTTCCTTGTCGTCGGACAACGGGGTTTCGTGATCGGCGCCGGGCTCAGCCGCGGCTGAAATAAAGCGCCAGCACGATGAACACGAGCGCTATGAACTGCAGGATAACCCGCGCCTGCATCAGCTTGTTGGAGGTGCTGCCCGACCCGCCGCGCATCATGTTGATCAGCCCGCGCACGAGCACGAAGGCGACCGCGACCATGAAGACGATGGCCAGGACGTTGAAGACGGAAGACATGGGCGTTTCTCCGAAAAAGGCGGTGCGGCCGTGGCGCGCCTAGGATTGGCGCGCCACGACGCGGTAGAACAAGGAGGCGGGCAGGAGCCGCTTCAACAGCAGCCCCGTCCTGGCCGGCAGGGTGACGGGATAATGCGGTTTCGGGCGCGGGCTGTCGAGCGCGTGCGCCAAGACGGCCATCACCGCCTCGGGCCCCAGCTTGAACCGGGACTGGGTGCCACCGGCGCGCATGCGGGCGAGCTGGGCGCGGTAGGCGTCGCGGTGCGGCGAATTTTCCACGATCACGGTCTTCTCGAACCAGCCCAGCGCGGTGCTGGCGAAGCGCGAGCGGATCGGGCCGGGCTCGATCAGCGCGACGTGGATGCCGGAGCCGGCCAATTCGGCGCGCAGGCACAGCATCAGCCCCTCGAGCGCGTATTTCGACGCGACATAGGCGCCGCGATAGGATGCGGGAACCAGGCCGAGGATCGACGAGCAATGGACGATCCGGCCCCGGCCCTGCCGACGCATCGCCGGCACCAGACGGCGCGTGAGATCGTGCCAGCCGAAGAAATTGGCCTCGAACTGCTCGCGCAGCGCCGCGACGGGGAGGTCCTCGACGGCGCCGGGCTGGGCGTAGGCGCCGTTGTTGAACAGGGCGTCGATGCGCCCGCCCGTCCTGCCGAGTACGGCGTCGGCCAGGGCGGCGATCGAGTCGGGCTGTCGGTAATCGAGGTAAAAACTCTCGATGCCGGCGGCCTCGAGCGCGGCGATGTCGGCCGGCTTGCGCGCGGTCGCGAAAACCCGCCATCCGCGCCCGGAAAGGGCGTGCGCGCAATGGGCGCCGATGCCGCTCGAGGCTCCGGTCACGACGATCGTGCGTGCGTCCTCCATCCGGCCCAAATCCTCTTGCGGCGACAAACACGGCTTGCCAATAGCGCCGGAGGCTTCACATATTCGGGGGCGGGAAACAATCGTGGGAAGGATTTATGCGCAGAATCGTCGCCGCGCGACGCATCCTGAACGACGCCGTTGGCCATTTCGACGCCGATGACGGCTGGTCGATGGCCAGCCATCTCGCGCTGTCGGCGCTGATGGCGCTGTTTCCCTTCCTGATCTTCGCCACCGCGCTGGCGAGCTTTCTGGGCGCGAGCGCGTTTGCCGAGACGGCGGTCCACCTGGTCTTCGATACCTGGCCGCAGGAGATCGCCGAACCGATCGCGCGCGAAGTCTTCAACGTCTTGACCGTCCAGCGCGGCGATTTCCTGACCGTCAGCGTGATCGCGGCGGCGCTGTTTGCCTCCAACGGCATCGAGGCGCTGCGCGTTTCGCTCAACCGGGCCTATCGCGTGACGGAGACGCGCTCGTTCATCTACCGGCGGCTGCAGAGCTTCGCCTTCGTGCTGATCGCGACGATGGGCTTCCTGGCGATCAGCGTGCTCCTGGTGCTGGCGCCGCTGGCCGCGCGCATCGCCGAGCGGCAATTTTCCTGGATCGGCCCCTATATGGGCACCATCACGCTGTGGCGCTACGTCATCGCCTCGTCGGTGATCGTCGTCGGCCTGGTGGCGGTGCATTTCTGGCTGCCGGCCAGCAAGCGGCGTTTCCAGGACGTGATCCCGGGCATCGTGCTCACCCTGATCGGCTGGCTGATCGGGTCGACGCTGTTTGCGGCCTATCTGGAGCGGTTTTCGACCTATGTGTCGACCTATGCCGGGCTTGCCTCGATCATGATCGCGGTGATCTTCCTTTACATCGTGTCGGTGATCTTCATCCTGGGCGGCGAGTTCAACGCCGCCATCCGACGCTATCGCGAGGCCCGGGCGCGCATTCGCGGCTGAGCGGTCGCCAGCCCGACGCCGGCGGCCGCGATAGCCATGCCCGCGATCTGCACCGGGGAGAGTTCCTCGCCGAACAGCGCCCAGGCCAACAGGGCGGTGACCGCCGGAACCAGGTAGAACAGCGACGCCACTTTCGACACCTCGCCCTGGCGCAACAGATACATCAGCAGGAAGATCGCGCCGATCGACAACACCAGCACCAGCCAGGCGAAGGCGAAGATCAACTCGCCGGTGACGACGAAGGTCCCGGTTTCGAAGGCAAACGCGACCAGGGCCGTCAACAGGGTGGCGCCGAGATATTGGTAGAGCGCGCCGGTGGCCAGATCGAGATCGGTGACGAAGCGCTTTTGCCAGACCGTGCCCGCGGCCATGCCGATGACGGCGAGGAACGCGGCCGCGAGATTGACCGGCGTGACGCCGCCGCCGATCGAGCCGAGCTTGGGGGCGAGCACGATCGCCACGCCGGCAAAGCCGATGGCGAGCCCGAGCCAGTGGCGGGGCATGATCCGTTCTCCCAGGAAAACGCCGGCCATGATGGCGGTGATCAGCGGCTGGAGGCCGACGATCAGGGCCGTCAACCCCGCCGGCAGGCCGTTGCGGATGGCCCAGAACACCCCGCCGAGATAGATGCCGTGCATGAGCATGCCGGCGACCATGGAATGCCAGGCCTGGGCCCCGGCGCGCAGCCGGGCGACCCCGAGCAGCGGCAGCATGGCGGCCAGAAGCAGGAAGGTGATCGCCGAGCGCACCGCCAGGAAGCCGAACGGCTCCGACCAGGGCATGGCGTAACGCGCGCCGATGAAACCGGTCGCCCACAGGACGACGAACAGGGCGGGCGCGAGGCGTGACATGGGCATGGTCTTGTTTGTCCTTGTCGGCGAAGCCGGTCGGGGATCCGTCCGGCTTGATCTGATCGCGGGCGTCGCGTCAAGAACCCGAGCCTAAGCAATTGGAAAGCAATTTCGACTAGGCTCCAGACGCCGCTTTCCACCGATCCAGTGTGGCGGTGCGCGGATACGGAGATCAAAAGATGATCTGGAATCTCAGTTTCGGCTGGCTGTTCATGGCCGTTGGCACGGTGTGCATCCTGTCCTTCATTTTCGCGCTGGCGCTCAACGCCATCATCGGCCGCGACGGTTTCGGCCCGTTCGGCACGATGGCGGTCCTGACCGGCGGCTTCTTCGCGTCGATCTATGTGGTCAATGCCTACGGCGTCAGCCTGCGCCAGGTGCAGGACGCGGCCTTTGCCGGATTGGGCGGAGCCTTTGTCATCCTGCTGTTTCTTCTCCTGGTCAAGGGCGTCATTCGCCGGATCTGAGCGCGGAAGCGCCGGCCGCGCGCGGCAAGCCGACCATCCGCCTGATATCGCCGGGCCGCGCGCCACCGGCGCGCAGCGCCCCCAAGGCCGTGTCGCCCCGGCTTTTCGACAGTTTGCGCCCGTCGGCGTCGAGGACGAGGTCGTGATGCAGATAGGCCGGGACGGGCAGGCCGAGCAGGTCCTGCAACAGGCGGTGCACGGCGGTCGCGTAAAACAGGTCGCGCCCGCGCACGACATGGCCGACGCCCTGGATGGCGTCGTCGACGACCACGCACAGATTGTAGCTTGCCGGACTGTCCCGGCGCGCCAGCACGACATCGCCCCAGGCGCCCGGCTCGGCGCGCACGCGCCCGGTTTCGCCGGCCGGTCCGCCGCCGGCCTCGCTCCATTCGAGCGGCCCGGCAACCCGGTCCAGCGCGGCCTGCATGTCGAGGCGCCAGGAAAAGGCCTGTCCGTTGGCCATGCGCCTTGCCCGCTCTTTCGACGACAGCGACCTGTCGCCCGGCGGATAGAGGGGCGCGCCGTCGGGATCGCGCGGCCAGGGTTCGTGCCCGGTTTCGGTCTCGGCGATGAAGGCGCGGACCTCGCCCCGGCTCATGAAGGCGGGATAGACCAGTTCCGCGTCGATCAGCCGGTCGAGCGCGTCGCGATAGTCGCAAAAATGGTCCGATTGCCGGCGCACCGGCTCTTCCCATGACAGGCCGAGCCAGGCCAGATCCGCCAGGATAGCGGCCTCGTATTCGGGCCGGCAGCGTTCGGTGTCGATGTCTTCCATGCGCAACAGCATGCGTCCGCCGGCCGCCGCGCACAGATCGGCGTTGAGCAGCGCCGAATAGGCGTGGCCCAGATGCAGCGCGCCATTCGGGCTCGGCGCGAAGCGGAAGACGGGACCTGTCATGAACCTATCGGCGGCGGTTGGACGGACATGAGGGCGATTGCTAGACTATCGCACGACAAACCGGAATGGGCGCGACGGGCGTTTTCCGCGCGCCGCAAGGGTCAATCGAGCCGCAAAGGCCTTGAAGCCGGACCCGTGGCCAATGCGGGTCGTCGGCGGGCTCCGGCTTTGGCGGAAGGAAAAGCCGTGCGCCGCATCAACGTTCTGGACGACGTCGAGATGGGCCTGGAGGCACTGTGCGCGCGCGATCCGCGCTTGCGGGGGGTGCGGGCCGTTGCCGGGGAGGTGCCGCTGCGCCGGGTCGAGCCGGGCTTTGAAAGCCTGGTGTCGATCATCGTGTCGCAACAGGTCTCGCGCGCCAGCGCCGACGCGATCTTCGCACGTCTTGCCGGCCTCGTGCAGCCGATGACGCCGCAGGCCCTGGCGGCGGCGGGCGACGATCTTTTTCGCCAGGCGGGCCTGTCCCGGCCGAAGCAGAAAACGCTGCGCGCCGTTGCCGGCGCGTTCGCGGAAAACGGGTTCGATCTCGACGCGGCTTGCCGGCTCGACGCCGAACAGGCGATCGCGCGGATGACGGCGCTGCACGGCATCGGCCCGTGGACGGCCGAGGTCTATCTGCTGTTCGCGTCGGGCCATCCCGATGTCTTTCCGTCCGGCGACGTGGCGCTGCAAAGTGCCGTCGGGCACGCTTTGGCGATCGATCCGCGGCCGAGCGCGCGGGCCCTGGCCGAAATCGCCGAATCATGGCGTCCCTGGCGCGGTGTCGCGGCACGCCTGTTTTGGGCCTATTATCGAGAAATGAAGGGGCGCGACGCGCTGCCGGCGGCCGTCAAACCCGCGACAACGGCACGTTAGGGGCTTTGCGCGGCATTCCGGCAACAGTTGCCGCATATAGCCGCTTCACATTCCTGACATGTGTCGCTTAGATTATCCGCGCCGTTCAGGTCCTCAGGAAAGGAGACGACGGACGTGACGATTTCGGTGTCGCCGGACAGTCTGCCGGCCCTGGTGCTCAACGCCGACTACCGCCCGCTCAGCTACTTTCCCCTGTCGCTGTGGTCGTGGCAGGACGCTATCAAGGCGGTGTTCCTCGACCGGGTCAACATCGTCGCCGAGTACGACCATGCCGTGTCATCGCCGTCGTTCTCGATGCGGGTGCCCAGCGTGGTTTGCCTGAAGGCCTATGTGAAGCCGTCGCGCCATCCCGCCTTTACCCGGTTCAACGTCTTCCTGCGCGATCGTTTCCAGTGCCAATATTGCGGCGCGCGCGAGGACCTGACCTTCGATCATGTCGTGCCGCGCCGTTGCGGCGGGGCCACGACCTGGGAAAACGTGGTCGCGGCATGCTCGCCCTGCAACCTGAAGAAAGGCGGCATGATGCCGGCCCAGGCGCGCATGTGGCCGACCCAGACCCCTTTTCAGCCGACGGTCCACGATCTGCACAATAACGGTCGCCTGTTTCCGCCCAACCATCTGCACGAAAGCTGGATGGACTATCTCTATTGGGACGTCGAGTTGGAACCGTAGGTTTGCAGCCGCAGTGTCGTCGCCGGCGGTCTCAGCGCCGTGCGCCCGTTTCTTGCGGAGCAGGCGTGGCGGCCGGCAGCGGAAACACCAGATCATACACCCAGTTGAAGACGAACGCGTAGACCATGTAGAAAAGGGCGAACGAGACGTCCATCATCAAGGCCTGCAGCACGCCGACACCGAGATACCAGGCAATGAACGGCAGCAGCACCAAAAGAAGCCCGATCTCGAAAAATACCGCATGCACGACCCGTATCGCCGGCGATTTGCGAACATCGCCCGCGAGGCGCAGCATCGCGTGGTCGAACAAGAGATTGTAGGCGTAGTTCCACAAGGTGGCGATCGTGGCGCTGACAAGCGCGACGATGCCGATGTCGTGGATCGGTAAGCTAAAAAACCAGCCGCCAAGCGGCGTGACGATGATCAGACCGACAATCTCGAAGCTGATCGCGTGACGAATACGGTCCCCGGTGGTGCGCATCATGCCCCCATTTCGTGTTTCGGGCCGTCCCGAACATAAATCCCGGATGGGGGAGGTCGTCCTCGCTTCGAAGGCCGATATAGGATTTCGCCCGGGTGATGCAAGCACGCCATTGCCCGGGCGGCAAGACGCAGGCCGGCCGGCCAATCACGCTTGGCGGCTTGTGCCCCTTGCCGCGGCGCGCAGCGCGACAATGGCGAGCGCCAGGCTGGCGATCGCGTTCCATCCCGCGAAGGACAGGCCCAGCACCCGGAGCGCGGCCTTGTCGCAGGAGGGCGGGATAACGGTGTTGATTGCGTCGAGAATGCCGCCTTCGCTCGAGGGCGGGGCGGCGACCACGCCGCAATCGGCCGGGCCGGCCCACCAGCCCCATTCGACGCCGGAATGGTAGATGGCGAGATAGAGCCCGTAGAGCATCAGGAGACCGCCGGCCGCGATCAGCAGCCTTACGATCCAGCCAGGCGCGCGCATCAGCGCGGCGGCGCCGGCGCCGGCCATCAACGGCACGCCGATATAGTAGGGCATGCGCTGTTCCAGGCACAGCTTGCAGGGAATGTAACCGCCCAGATGCTCGAAGCCGAGCGCACCGCCGACGACGGCAGCCATCGCGGCGAACAGAAAAAACGCCGTGGCGGCAAGCGCGCCGGAGCCGTTGGTGTTTGTGCGGGCCATGGGATCAGAAGACATATTTCACGGCGACGAAACCGCCGATCAGGAGCACCATGAAAAGGGTGAAAAGAAGGCCGAGATTGCGTTCGATGAAGGTGCGGATCGGTTCGCCGAAACGGTAGAGCAGCCAGGCGACGAGAGTGAAACGCAGGCCGCGTCCGATGATCGACACGACCAGGAAGGTCACGAGATTCAGCCCGGTGAAGCCGGAAAAGATCGTCAGCACCTTGTAGGGGAACGGCGTGACGGCGGCAAACAGCACCCCCCAGCCGCCCCAGCGGTCATACCAGCCCTGGACCTTGGCAAAGGAATCCTCGGCGCCGTAGAAGGCCAGGATCGGCTGTCCGAGAAGTTCGAACACGAACGCCCCGATCAGGTAGCCAAGCAAGGCGCCGGCCACCGAGGCCACCGTGCACAGCGCGGCGTAGCGCAGCCATTTCGCGCGTTCGGCAAGCACCATCGGTATCAGCAAAACGTCCGGCGGGATCGGAAACACCGAGCTTTCGATGAAGGAAACGCCGGCAAGCGCCTTTTCGGCGTCGCGCGTGGCGGCCAGCGACATGGTCCAGTCGTAGAGGCGGCGAAGCATGGAAAAATCCTGTGAGCCAGAATGGTTCGATCCAACCCGCAAAGGCTCTAGAGCCCTTCATCGGCAAATGGAAGCGGTTTGCGCGCCGTCGGCGTCACCTTTTGAAAACAAGGTTTCCGGCACGGGGCAGTTGACGGACGGGGCCTCGGCCGTATAGTCCGCAGCCGTCCGACCCTCGGTCGGCCGGCCTGAGGGCCCCTGTGGCGGAATTGGTAGACGCGCGCGACTCAAAATCGCGTTCCGCAAGGAGTGCTGGTTCGATCCCGGCCAGGGGCACCATTTTGCATCGGCGAACGAAGCTGCCCGACAGCCTTCGGCGTTTCGCAACGATCCTCGACAGGCGTTAGCACATCCGTACTAATTTACCGTTTTCTTGAAGAACTTAAGATGCGATTCCTCACAATGGAGGAAGAGCATGAAATCCAAGATGTTTCTGTTGGCCGTGACGGCTCTTTTTTCCGGCCTCACGGTTGCCCAGGCGGCTTCCTACAAAGTGTCGTTTTTTCAGAACGGCCAGTGGAAGGGAGATATGGCTGGCAATGACGTCATGATCGGAAGCTGCACGGTAATCTATAATTTCCGCCGCCAGTGCAGTCCGCCGGTCAAATTCTACGGTTGTTCAAGCTCAAGCAATCTCTACAACACGGCCAGCTCGAAGAAATACAGCTACAAAATCTACAAGGACGGTCGCCAGATCTGTTGACGCATGAAGCCGTCGCCAGCGTGGCGGGCGGTCTGGCGACGATGGTTGCGGTGTTTTTCGCTCGTTGACCGTCCAGTGTGCGGCGCTGGCGGAAAAAACCGCACGGTCAGCCGGTAATGCCCCACCGGCTGGCCGTTTTAAACTTGCCCCGGGTCGAGAAGGTTTGCGAAAACCGACCGTCCCGCTCCGTTGCGGGGCGGGTGTTGCGATGTCGAACGGGGCATGCCGAGGACGATGCTTGAACGCGGCGAAGGGTACGACCGGCTTTACGCCGGGTTCGGCTGGTCCATCCCGGCCCGGTTCAATATCGGCGTGGCGGTCGCCGATGCGTGGGCGGCGCAGGCGCCGGACCGGATCGCGCTGATCGACGACATCGGCGGCGAAGCGGCGACGATGAGCTATCGCGGGCTCGCGGAGCGCTCGAACGCGCTCGCCAACGCCATGCGCGCGCTCGGCGTTTCCCGCGGCGACCGGGTGGCGCTGCTCCTGCCGCAAAGTTTCGAGACCGCGATCAGCCATGTCGCGATCTACAAGCTCGGGGCCATCGCCGTGCCGCTGGCGCTGCTTTTTGGCGTCGAGGCGCTGGAGTACCGACTGCAGACGGCCGGGGTGTCGGCGGTGGTGACCAACCATGCCGGCCTGGCCAAGCTGGCGCCGCTGCGCGCGCGCCTGCCGTCGCTGCACACCGTGATCGTGACCGGCGAAGCCGGCGAAGGAGCCCGGTCCTTCGCCACCCTGGTGGCGGGCGGATCGACGCGTTTCGAGGCCGAGGAGACCGGCCCCGACGATCCGGCGATGATGATCTTCACTTCCGGCACCACCGGCCCGCCCAAGGGCGCGCTGCATGGCCACCGGGTGCTGCTCGGCCATGTGCCGGGCGTGCAGATGCCGCACGAATTCCTGCCCCAACCCGGCGACCGGCTGTGGACGCCGGCCGACTGGGCGTGGGCCGGCGGCCTGCTCAACGTGCTCCTGCCGGGGCTGCTGCTCGGTGTGCCGGTCGTGTCGTCGCGCGCGGAAAAATTCGATCCCGAGGCGGCGTTCGCGCTGATGGCGCGCCGACAGGTGCGCAACGCCTTCATTCCGCCGACCGCGCTCAGGATGATGAAGACGGTGTCCGGCGTGCGCGAGCGGTTCGCGCTCAGCCTGCGTACGGTCGGTTCGGGCGGCGAGGCGCTCGGACGGGAAACCTATGACTGGGCGCGCGGCGCGCTCGGCCTGACGATCAACGAGTTCTACGGCCAGACGGAATGCAATCTGGTGCTGTCGTCCTGTGCGGCACTCGGCGTCAGCCGCGCCGGGGCGATCGGCAAGCCGGTGCCCGGTCACCGGGTCGCCATCGTCGACGATGACGGCCATGCCCGTCCGGTGGGCGAGGCAGGCCAGATCGCGGTGCGGCGTCCGGACCCGGTGATGTTTCTGGAATATTGGCAGAACCCGAAGGCGACCGCGCAGAAATTCGTCGGCGACTGGATGCTGACCGGCGACCAGGGAATCGCCGACGCGGACGGCTACGTTCACTTCTTCGGCCGCGACGACGACGTCATCACCTCGGCCGGCTATCGGATCGGCCCGGGCGAGATCGAGGACTGCCTGACCGGCCATCCCGCGGTGGCGCTGGCGGCGGCGGTCGGCAAGCCGGACCCGATCAGGACCGAAATCGTCAAGGCCTACGTGGTGCTGAAGGACGGGCACGTGCCTTCCGAGGCGCTCAAATCCGAGATCAGCCTGTGGGTGCGCGAACGGCTTTCCGCGCACGAATATCCGCGCGAGGTCGAATTTGTCGATTCGATGCCGCTGACGACCACCGGCAAGGTGATCCGGCGCATTTTTCGCGATCGCGCCCGCCGCGAGGCCCGATCCGATCCGGGCTGACCCGCGCCAGGGGCGCTCAGCGCCTGCCGATCAGTCCTTTGATGCGCCGGCGCAGGATGCGCGCCAGATTGCGGGTCTCGCGGTTCAAATGGATCTGTCCGGCGGCCTGGCGCACAAGGCGGTCGGTGTCGGGCGCAAGGCCGACGACCATGGTGCCCATTTCGCGCCGTTCGCTCCACAGGCGGCTCATGATCGGGTGGTCGGGCACGGCACAGGAATCGGTCGCCTCGATATTGGGATCGTCCAGATGCTGGCGCGTGACCTCGATCATCAGCAGCGTGCCGGGAGAAAAGGCGGCGTGGTTTTCGTCATAGGCCGTCTTCCACGTATAGGCCTGGCCGGCCTCGACGAACACGATCAGGCTGGCGATCGCGGTGCCGTCGAGGCTGAGCGTGTGAATCCGGCACAGGTCGCGCTGCGCGAGCCGGTTTATCGCCTCGCGCGCGAAGGCGGCGCGATAGCGGTCGATCACCATTGCGGTGCGCTCGCGGCCCTTCCAGCCCGAAGCCTCCAGCGCCAGAAAGGTCTCGAGCGCGTTGCGGATCTCGTCGGGCTGGCGCGCCACCGAGTAGACGAGGTCGCCGGTTTCGGCGAGCCGGCGTTTCAGGCGGCGGAATTCGCGGAAATGATGCGGTTTGAGCGCTGTGCGCAGATAGGTCTCGGCATCGAGATCGCTGTCGAGGAAGGGGCGCATGCTGCGCGACGTGGTCACCACCGGCAGGTCGAGCCCCATGGCGGCGGTGCGGATCAGCCGGGCGACCGGACCGTCCATGCGCAGATCGGGCAGGATCAGCACCCTGGGCAGGTTCAGGTGCTTGCGGCCCAGCATCGAGAAAAAGTCCTCGAGCACCCCGACGGGGTCGTCCCGATCGACCAGCGGCGTGCCGAGCGGGCCGAACGGGCTCGACCAGGTGCGCATCACCGGCACGCTCAACGGGACCGCGGGTTTCTCCACGGAAAAGGGCACCAGCAGGCGTAGCCGGTTCTTGTCCCTGTCGCCGTCGCGAATGACGGCCAGCCGCACCTCGCGGTCTTCCAGCCTGGGCATGGCCGGCGCCAGGAAGCGCGGATTGAAGAAAATATTGGGCTCGACCGTGCGCACGCACAGAAAGTCCAGCTCCTCGACGAGATCGAAACCGGCCGAGGCCGGATAGATCGCCAGGCGGCGCGGTGCCGCGCCGGGCCCCTGGGTCTCGATCTCGAGCTGCTGCTGCGCTTCGCCGCTGACGCCGGCAAGGTTGGCGATCAGCGGGCTCGACGCGCTGGCGCTGGTTTCCTCGATCAGGGGAATGGCGGCCATATCAACCTCGCGCTTCGTGCGATGACGGCAGAAACACCAGCATGACGATGCCGAGGCGGCGCCATACGGTGAAGGACAGGGCGAGCGCCTCGAACGCCATCGCGATCGCCGTCGCGATCGCCGCGCCCCACAGCCCGAATTCGGGGATGAGCATGAAATTGAGCGCGATGTTGAGCGACAGCGCCAGGGCGTAGACCAGGGCGCACACATTCTGGTTGCCGGTCATGGTGAGCAGGCTTTCGGCCGGACCGACCGCCGCGCGCGCCACGACGCCGCCGACGAGCACGAACAAAAGCGGATAGCCGGCGACGAATTCGGGCCCGAACAGCGACAGCATCGGCTTGCCGAGCAGGAGGACGGCGAGCGCCATCGCCAGCGACGGCCAGAAGGTCCACGAGGCGGTCTCGCGCGCAAAGGCGCTCAGCAGTTCGGTGTCGCCTGCATGGGTGATGCTGGCGTAACGCTGGGCCACGCCGGCCTTGACGGCGAAATAGACGAAATGCACCAGCGCCAGGGTCTTTACCGTCGCGAAATAGACGGCGACCTGGTCCGGCGGCATGAAACGGCCGACCATCAGCACGTCGGCATTGGTGAGCAGGAAGAAGAAGCTCTCGACCAGGAAGATCGGCATCGAAACCAGGACCCACTCGCGCAGCAGGAATTTGCGCGGACCAGGCTCCATGTGTCGGTCGACCCGTCCGGTCACCGAGACGAGCTGGATGATGGTGGTGGTGTAGGTGGCCATGATCGCCGCGATGATCGCGGTGATTGCAGAGGGCTGGAACCCGGCCAGGAGCGAGCCGCCCATGAAGGCCAGGATCAGCACGGGCCGGATCAGATAGGTCGGCGAAAGCGCGGAGATCGCCCAGGCATTGGCGCGCGACACGCCCTGGAGCGCGTCGGACAGCGAGATCATCGGCAGGCAGACGATGCCGAGATAGAAGGGGACGATGTAGTAGGATTCGAGCGAGGGGGCGAACAGCCAGATGCCGATCGCGCCGATCGCGGCGACGATCGTGGAGGCGATCAGGACGAAAAGCCGGCTGGCCAAGAGGATGCCGCGCAATTCGGCAAGACGTCCCTTTTCGCGATATTCGGGAATGAAACGGATCACCGAGGTGTGGAAGCCGAGGCAGGAGAGATTGCCGACGATCACCATCGTGACCCAGACGAGGACGAAGATCCCGTATTCGAAACTGCCCATCCAGCGCGCCAGCAGGACCTGGCTGACAAAGGCGATGACGGCGTTGACGATGCGGATGAAGAAGGCGATCAGCGACATGCGCCCGGCTTCGCCACGCCCGTCGGCGCCCGAAAGAACGGAGTCCACGAGGCCCAGCAGCGGGCGCGCGCGGAGCGCCAGGCGCTCCGGCAAAAGCCGTTCCGCAGTTGTGGCGGCGGAAAATCGCACGCTTTACTCTCCGTTTTCCGTCCTCCGCTGCATAAAGGACAACCTTTAAGAAACGGTTCGGGCGCCTGGAGATCGGGCTTGCGGCGGAAGGGCGCGCCGGCTTCTATTTCCCGTCCTGGTCCTTCAGCGCCTGGGCGAGCGACATCGTCGCCGACCCCGGCCTGGCCGGTTTCGGCTGCGAGGCGTCCGGTGCCCAGCCCGACAGCCAGATCAACGAAAAGGTGGCGCGCAGCCGTCCGTCCGGATCGGCAAAGCGCTCGGCATAGAGGTCGGCCGCGCGCAGGAACACCTGCTTGCCGGTCGGCCGTTTCAGCCGCCCGAACAGCGTGTTGGTGGCACCCATCTGCCGCAGGTCGCGCAGCAGCGCGAACATGTCGGCATAACGCACGGTGATGGTTTCGATATCGGCGACCGGCAGGGCGAAGCCGGCCCGCTGCAGCAAGGCGCCCGCCGCGCGGACGTCGGCGAAGGGCAGGACCCGGGGGCTGGCGCCGCCGGTGATTTCGGTCTCGGCCACCAGCAGGCAGTGGCGCAGTTCCTCCAGCGTGCCGGCGCCGGCGAAGGCGGCCAGAAACAGGCCGTCCGGGCGCAGGGCGCGGCGGATCTGGATCAGCGCGCCAGGCAGATCGTTGACCTCGTGCAGCGCGAGCAGGGACACGGCGAGATCCAGGCTTTCGGGCTTGAGCGGCAGGTGCTCGCCGTCGGAGACGAAGCCGGCGCCGCCTTCCAGAAACACCGGATCGGGCTCGATACGGCTCACATTGCCGGCGCGGCCCGAGGCGCGCATGGCCAGCGCGGCGTGCGGTGTCAGGCAGTGGATGGCGGCGCAGTCGGCAAAGCGCCGCTCCACCGTCGCCAGACGCTCGCCGAGCTCGTCGGCGGTGCGTTCCATCAAGAAGGTCGCGATCGGCCGCCCTCCGGCCAGAAGCCGCTTCTTGCGCGCGATCGCCAGCTCGAGGTCAAGGATGTTTTCCATCGAGGCCCGCCTGTGACATCAATCCTCGCCGGTCGAAGGAATGGCTGATGCCGCCTGGTTCTGGTAATTTGCCGGTCATGGGACCAGCGTGGTGAACCATCGGCTCGACGAGATCAAGCGTGCGGTGCGTGGCGGCGCCGCGCTGATCGGCACGCTCGCCTTTCCGCCGACATGCGCGGGCTGCCGCAAGCTGGTGGTGGAGCCCGGTACGCTGTGTGGCGAATGCTGGCGCGAACTGGCCCTGATCGAGCGTCCCTATTGCGAGGTGCTGGGCATCCCGTTTGGCTGCGAGATGGGCGACAAGGCGGTTTGTCTGGCGGCGATCGCGGAACCGCCGCCGTTTTCGCGTGCGCGTGCGGCCGTTGCCTATGACGGCGTGGCGCGCCGGCTGGTGCAGGGGCTGAAATTCCGCGACCGAACCGACCTGGCGCCCTGGATGGCGCGATGGATGGCGCGCGCCGGGGCCGAGCTTCTCGGCGACGCCGACATGATCGTGCCGGTTCCGCTGCATCGGCGGCGTTTCCTCCTCAGGCGGTTCAACCAGGCGGCCGAACTCGGGCGCGCCATCGCCGTTCGGGCGGGGATCGCCTTCGAGCCGGAACTCGTGCTGCGCGCGCGCAGCACGCGCCAGCAGGTCGGCCTCGGACTCGCCGAACGCCACTCCAACGTCAGGGGCGCGTTCGCGGTGCCGGCGGCGCGGCGGGCCATGGTCAAGGGCCGGCGGGTGCTGGTCGTCGACGATGTCTACACCACCGGGGCCACGGTCAGCGCGGTCGCCCGCGCGCTGGTGCGGGCCGGGGCGGACGCGGTCGATGTGCTCACATTCGCGCGGGTTTTGTCGCAGGACTTCCGGGACGATGCGGCTGCCCCTATATAGGGGGCGGAAAACCGGAATTGGTCATGGTTGATGTGACGATCTATACCCGCGCCATGTGCGGATACTGTACGGCGGCGAAACGGCTTCTGGACAAGAAGGGCGTCGCCTATGTCGAGCACGATGCGAGTTTTTCGCCGGAACTGCGCAATGAGATGATGACGCGTTCGGGACGCGCGACCTTTCCGCAGATCTTCGTCGGCGCGGTTCATGTCGGCGGCTGCGACGAGCTTTACGCGCTCGAGGAGCGCGGCAAGCTCGACACGCTCATCGCAAACGGCTCGTTCGTCTGAGGATGGCGATGAACGCTTTCAAGGCCGCGGTTGTGCAGATGCGATCGGGCATGGACCCGGCGCGCAACGCCGCTGATTTCGAAGCGCTGGTTCGCGAGGCCGCCGGCCGGGGCGTCGCCTACGTGCAGTCTCCGGAGATGACCGGCGCGCTGGTGCGCGACAGGCAGACGCTGCGGCGGATCGTCAAGGACGAGGCCGGCGACCTGGTGGTTGACGCGGCCAGACGGCTTGCCGCGGAGCTTGGGATCGCGATCCACGTCGGTTCGACGGCGATCGCGTTGCCCGACGGCAAGGTCGCCAACCGGGCGTTCCTGTTCGACAGAACCGGCGCGCTGGTGGCGACCTACGACAAGATCCACATGTTCGACGTCGACCTCGACAATGGCGAGAGCTGGCGCGAATCGGCAACCTACCAGCCGGGCGCGCGCGCGGTCGTGGCGCCGCTGGCCGGCGTCCCGTTCGGACTGGCCATCTGCTATGATCTGCGTTTTCCGCACCTTTTCCGCGCCCAGGCGCTGGCGGGCGCGGCGGTGCTGAGCGCGCCGGCGGCCTTCACGCGCCAGACCGGCAAGGCCCACTGGCACGTGCTGACGCGGGCGCGGGCCATCGAGAACGGGGCCTGGCTGATCGCCGCGGCCCAGGGCGGGCGCCACGAGGACGGCCGCGAGACGTTCGGCCATTCGGTGATCGTCGATCCGTGGGGCGCGGTGGCGGCCGAGATGCCTGGCGACGAGCCGGGCATCGCCCTTGCCGAGATCGATCCGCGCGCCAGCGCCGCCGCGCGCGCGAAAATACCCAATCTGCAGAACGCGCGCGATTTCGATCTCGATATGCTCGCCGATGACGGCCTTTCGGCGCGGAGGGTGGCGTCTTGATCCGGTTTTCGCTCCATTGCGACGCCGGTCACGACTTCGAAGCCTGGTTTCGCGGCAACGACGATTACGACGCCCAGGCCGCGCGGCATCTCGTGGCCTGTCCGCAGTGCGGCTCGACGAAGGTGGAAAAGACCCTGATGGCGCCGGCCCTGTCGACCGGCCGGCGCAAGGAGAAGCTGGCGCTGGCGGCCAATGCCGAGCAGAAGAAGGCGATGGCCAAACTGAAGGAACTGGCGCACAAGATGCGCGAGAACGCCGATTATGTCGGCGACAAATTCGCCGAGGAAGCGCGCAAGATCCATTTCGGCGAGACCGAGGCGCGCGGCATCTACGGCGAGGCGACGGCCGAGGAGGCCAAAGGGCTGGTCGAGGACGGGGTCGAGTTCATCCCGATCCCGGATTTTCCCGACGACAAGAACTGAACCGCCCGCCGCGGGCGGCTGCCGCACACCCAACCGATCGGGAATCGGCCGGCCGCGGGGCCTGTCCGGCCTTAGCCGTC
Source organism: Nitratireductor alexandrii (assembly GCF_004000215.1). Classification (GTDB taxonomy): domain Bacteria; phylum Pseudomonadota; class Alphaproteobacteria; order Rhizobiales; family Rhizobiaceae; genus Mangrovimarina; species Mangrovimarina alexandrii. The sequence goes on from NZ_RBVY01000014.1 coordinate 17,954, forward strand.
CGCGGGCTTCTTTTCGGCCAGGACCATGTAGTTGACGTCCATGTCGCGCGAACGCTGCCAGCGGTCGCCGAGCGGGTTGTAGACGACGCCGGTGCGGTCGACGACCCTCATGCCGGCCGCGTCAAGCGCGGCTTCCAGCTCGGCGGGCCGCACCAGCTTGTTGAACTGGTGCGTGCCGCGCGGAAGCCAGCGCAGCACGTATTCCGCGCCGAAGATCGCCAGGCCGAGCGCTTTCAGCGTGCGGTTTATGGTGGCGACCACCATGATCCCGCCGGGCCTGACCATCTGGCTGCATTTGGCGAGGAACAGGTTCATGTCGGACACATGCTCGACCACCTCCATATTGAGGACGACGTCGAACTCCTCGCCCGCCTCGGCCAGCGCCTCGGCGGTGGTCGCGCGGTAGTCGATCTTCAGCTTGCCCTCGGCGGCATGCAGCTTGGCGACCTCGATATTGGTTTCGGAGGCGTCGGCGCCCACGACTTCGGCCCCAAGCCGTGCCATCGGCTCGCACAACAGGCCGCCGCCGCAGCCGATATCGAGGATGCGCAGGCCCTGGAACGGCCGTGACGAGCGCGGATCGCGGCCGAAACGGGTTGCGATCTGGTCGCGGATATAGGCCAGGCGAACCGGGTTGAACTTGTGCAGCGGACGAAATTTGCCCTTCGGGTCCCACCATTCCGCGGCCAGGGCGGAAAAGCGTGCGACCTCGTCGGCGTCGATCGTCGTTGGTTGCGTCTCGGGCATCCGGCGGTCTCCTCTACGCCGGACATCAAGTCGGGTCCGACGCCGCCAAAGTCAAGACGCCAAAATTGTCACAGAGACAAAGCGTGTTCGCCGGCGAACAGGACGGCGGGGCGCGGCGTCGGCTTGCGGACCCACCCCCTTTGCATTATGGAAACCGCGCATCGCGCCCCGTGCCACGGCGGCGTGCCTCTTTCAAATCCGTCCGCAGACTGCCGGGCGCATTCCGCTACAGGGTTCGACCGTTTCATGGCGCGTATCGTGATGAAATTCGGCGGAACGTCCGTCGCCGACATCGATCGCATCCGCATCGTGGCCCGCCATGTCAAACGCGAGGTCGATGCCGGTCACGAGGTCGCGGTGGTGGTGTCGGCGATGGCCGGCAAGACCAACGAACTCGTCGCCTGGACGCGCGAGGCCTCGCCGCTGCACGACGCGCGCGAGTATGACGCGGTGGTGGCGTCGGGCGAACAGGTGACGGCGGGATTGCTGGCGATCACCCTGCAGGCGATGGGCGTGCATGCGCGCTCCTGGCTCGGCTGGCAGATTCCGATCCGCACCGACAACGCCCACGGCGCCGCCCGCATCACCGACATCGACGGCTCGTTCCTGATCAAGCGCTTCGGCGAGGGCCAGGTGGCGGTGATCGCCGGTTTCCAGGGCATCGGGCCCGACAACCGCATCGCCACGCTCGGCCGCGGCGGCTCCGACACGTCGGCGGTCGCGATCGCCGCGGCGGTGGGCGCCGACCGCTGCGACATCTATACCGACGTCGACGGCGTCTACACCACCGATCCGCGCATCGAGCCCAAGGCGCGCCGGCTGGCGCGCATCTCGTTCGAGGAAATGCTGGAAATGGCCTCGCTCGGCGCCAAGGTGCTGCAGGTGCGCTCGGTGGAACTCGCCATGGTGCACAAGGTCAGGACATTCGTCAGGTCGTCGTTCGCCGATCCGGAGGCGCCCGGCATGGGGGATTTCGACAATCCGCCCGGCACGCTCATTTGCGAAGAGGATGAAATCGTGGAACAGCAGGTCGTCACCGGCATCGCCTATGCCAAGGACGAGGCCCAGATTTCGCTGCGGCGCGTTGCCGACCGGCCCGGCGTCGCCGCCGGGATATTCGGTCCGCTCGCCGAAGCCAGCATCAATGTCGACATGATCGTCCAGAATATTTCCGAGGACGGTTCGCGCACCGATATGACGTTTACCGTGCCGTCGAGCGACGTCGACAAGGCGCTGGGGGTGCTGAACAAGGTACGCGAGACGATCGGCTTCGACGCGGTCCAGCACGAGACGGGCATGGTCAAGGTGTCGGTGATCGGCATCGGCATGCGCAGCCATGCCGGCGTGGCGGCCACCGCCTTCAAGGCGCTTTCGGAAAAGGGAATCAATATCCGCGCGATCACGACGTCGGAGATCAAGATTTCGATTCTGATCGACGGCCCCTATGCCGAACTCGCCGTGCGTACTTTGCATTCCGTCTACGGGCTGGATAAGCAGTAGACCAATGATTTGAGCGCGACGCGGCCGCTGCGGCGATGTCCGCCCGGCGGGGACGCGGTCGTTGGAGAAACGCCGATGCGCGAAATCGCCGGCAGCCCGCGCATATTGCTGAAGCGGCTGCGCGAGATCATGGCCGAAGCCGTGGAGCCGCAGGAGCGGCTCGACCGGATCGTGCGCGAAATCGCCGCCAACATGGTCGCCGAGGTGTGTTCGCTCTATGTGCTGCGCGCCGACGCGGTGCTGGAACTCTACGCCACGGAAGGCCTCAATCCCGGTTCGGTGCATCTGGCGCAATTGCGCCTCGGGCAGGGCCTGGTCGGCACGATCGCGGCGAGCGCGCGCCCGCTCAACCTTTCGGACGCGCGCAACCACCCCGCCTTCACCTACCTCCCCGAAACGGGCGAGGAGATCTACAATTCCTTCCTCGGCGTGCCGGTGCTGCGGGCCGGCCGCACGCTCGGCGTGCTCGTGGTCCAGAACAAGACCAACCGGCACTATGGCGACGACGAGGCCGAGGCGCTGGAGACGACGGCGATGGTGATCGCCGAAATGATCGCCACCGGCGATCTGCGGCGGCTGACGCGGCCGGGCATGGAACTCGACCTCAGCCGGCCGGTCAGCCTGACCGGAGCCGCCTTCAACGAGGGCGTCGGGCTTGGCCATGTCGTGCTGCACGAGCCGCGCATCGTCGTCACCGAACTGTTCAACGAGGATGTCGACCAGGAACTGAAGCGCCTGGAAACCGCGCTCGGATCGCTGCGGCTGTCGATCGACGACATGCTTTCGCGCCGCGAGATCGCCTTCGAGGGCGAGCATCGCGCCGTGCTGGAAGCCTATCGCATGTTCGCGCATGACCGCGGCTGGGTGCGGCGGCTCGAAGAGGCGATCCGCAACGGCCTGACGGCGGAAGCGGCGGTGGAGAAGGTGCAGTCGGACATGCGCGCGCGCATGCTGCACATGACGGACCCCTATCTGCGCGAGCGGATGAACGATTTCGACGATCTCGGCTACCGGCTGCTGCGCCAGCTCATGGGTCGCGGACCGGAGGAAATCGCGGCCTCGCTGCCCAAGGACGCCATCATCGTCGCCCGCTCGATGGGGGCGGCCGAACTGCTCGACTATCCGCGCGACAAGCTGCGCGGCCTGGTGCTTGAGGAAGGCGCGGTCACCAGCCACGTGGTGATCGTCGGCAAGGCGATGGACATTCCGGTCGTCGGCCAGGCCAAGGGCGCGGTGTCGATGGCCGAGAACGGCGATGCGCTGATCGTCGACGGCGATGACGGCAAGGTTCACCTCAGGCCGCAGCCCGACGTCGAGGCGGCCTATGCCGAAAAGGTTCGTTTCCGGGCCAAGAAACAGCAGCTTTATCGCGAGTTGCGCGACCGGCCATCGGTGTCGAAGGACGGGATCGCGGTCGAGCTGATGATGAATGCGGGCCTGGCCGTCGACCTGCCGCAGCTCGCCGAAGCAGGCGCCGCCGGAATCGGGCTTTTCCGGTCCGAACTGCAGTTCATGGTGGCGGCGACCTTTCCCCGCGCCCAGGAGCAGGAAAAACTCTACCGCGAGGTGCTCGAGGCGGCGGGCACGAAGCCTGTGACCTTTCGCACGATCGATATCGGCGGCGACAAGGTTCTGCCCTATTTTCGCGGCGCGGAAAAAGAGGAGAACCCGGCGCTCGGCTGGCGGGCGATCCGTCTGACGCTCGACCGCCCGGGGTTGTTGCGCACCCAGTTCCGGGCGCTGCTCAAGGCGGCGTCGGGCCGCGAGTTGCGGGTGATGCTGCCGATGGTGACGGAAATCGGCGAAATCGCCAAGGCGCGCGGCCTGATCGAGCGCGAGGTGCAGCAGCTGGCGCGGTTCGGCTACGCGCTGCCGACCAGCCTGAAGCTCGGTGCCATGATCGAGGTGCCGTCGCTCCTGTTCCAGCTTCCCGAATTGATGCGGACGGTCGACTTCGTCTCGATCGGCTCCAACGATTTGTTCCAGTTCATGACCGCGACCGATCGCGGCAACGGCCTGCTGGCGGGGCGTTTCGACCCGCTTTCGGTGCCGTTTCTGCGGGTCTTGAAATCCGTAATCGACGCCGGCCGGGAGGCCGGCAAGCCGGTGACACTGTGTGGCGAGCTCGCCAGCCGGCCGATTTCGGCGATGGCGCTGGTGGGGCTCGGTTTCCGGTCGATTTCGATGTCGCCGGCCGCGATCGGGCCGGTCAAGGCGATGCTGGCCGATCTGCCGGTCGGCGCGCTCGAAGGGCTGATGGTGCAGATGATCGAGGCGAGCGCCGTCGACATGGACGTACCGGCCCGGCTTCGCGCCTTCGCCGCCGAATTCGACATTTCCTGCGAGACCTGACCGATGAGCTTCGTTGCGTCCGAGAGAATGGATCAGGTCCTGAAACGCTTCGAGATGATCGAGGCGCAGATGGCCGCCGGCCCCGAGCCCGAGGCCTATGTGCGCCTGGCTTCGGAATATGCCGAGCTGGAAAAGCTCGCCGGCGAGATCCGCGCACTGCGCGGCGCGGAGGCCGAGCGCGAGGGGCTGGAAACGATGCTTTCCGATCCGTCGACGGACGCGGAGATGCGCGCGCTGGCCGAAGCCGAACTGCCGGAGATCGAGGAGCGCATCAAGGCGTTGCAGCAAAGCATCCGGATCCTGCTTCTGCCCAAGGACGATGCCGACGACAAGAACGCGATCCTGGAGATCCGTGCCGGGACGGGCGGCGACGAGGCGGCGATCTTCGCCGGCGATCTGTTTCGCATGTACGAACGCTACGCCGCCGGCCGCGGCTGGCGGGTCGAACTCGTCTCGGCGAGCGAGGGCGATGCCGGCGGCTACAAGGAGATCATCGCCACCGTGTCTGGCAAGGGCGTGTTTTCGCGTCTCAAATTCGAATCCGGCGTGCACCGCGTGCAGCGGGTGCCGGAAACCGAGGCCAGCGGCCGTATCCACACCTCGGCTGCCACCGTGGCCGTGCTTCCCGAGGCCGAGGAGATCGACGTCGAGATTCGCAACGAGGACATCCGCATCGACACGATGCGCGCCTCCGGCGCTGGCGGCCAGCATGTCAACACCACCGATTCGGCGGTGCGGATCACGCATCTGCCGACCGGGATCACCGTCGTGCAGGCGGAAAAGTCGCAGCACCAGAACCGCGCTCGCGCCATGCAGTTGCTGCGCGCCAAGCTGTTCGACATCCAGCGCACCAAGGCGGCGGAGGAGCGCTCCGAATCGCGGCGCTCGCAGGTCGGCTCGGGCGACCGTTCGGAGCGGATCCGAACCTATAATTTTCCGCAGGGACGGGTGAGCGATCACCGCATCAACCTGACGCTCTACAAGCTCGACCGGGTGATGGAGGGCGATCTCGACGAGATCATCGACGCGCTGATATCGGACCATCAGTCCGCGCTTCTGGCCGACATGGCGCAGGATGGCTGAAGACGCTTTGCCGGCGTCCGCGCGCGATCTCGGCACGGTCCTGGCCGAAACCCGCCGCCGCCTGAACGCGGCGGGACTCGGCGAGGCGGCCCTCGATGCCAGGCTGATCGTCGAGCATTTTTCCATGACACAGCGCATCGACGCGCTGCGCGATCCCGCCTTGCTGCTCGACGCGCGCACCGTCGCGGCGATCATGGCGGCTGTCGAACGGCGGCTTGCGGGAACGCCGGTGCACCGCATTCTCGGCTATCGCGACTTCTACGGATTGCGGCTCGCCTTGTCGCCGGAGACGCTGGAACCGCGACCGGATACCGAGACGCTGGTCGAGGCGGTGCTGGCGGAGCTCGCCGGGGTCGTGGCGCGCAAGCGGGACTGCGCCATTCTCGACCTCGGCACGGGTACGGGCGCGATCGCGCTTGCGCTGCTGGCCGCGCTGCCGCAGGCGCGCGCGTGCGGCGTGGACCTGTCGGCGGAGGCTGCGAGGACCGCGATCGGCAATGCCACCCGTCTTGGAATGGATGGGCGGTTTACGGCCCATGTTTCAAACTGGTTTCGCGACGTGACCGGCGTTTTTGATGCAATCGTGTCCAACCCACCCTACATTACGTCCCGGGAGATGCGTGAGCTGCCGGTGGAAGTGGCCGGGCACGATCCCCATCTGGCGCTCGATGGCGGTGCCGACGGTCTCGACGCCTATCGCGTGATCGCCGCCGGCGCTGGTGCCCATCTCGATCGCGATGGCGTGGTCGGGGTGGAAATCGGCAGCCGGCAAAAAACGGATGTGGTCGCCGTCTTCGCCGCGCACGGCTTTAGCCTGCGTTCGGCGGCCCGCGATCTTGCCGGCCATGACCGGGCTCTGGTGTTCGGCTTATAGGGCGCGGTTTGTGCCGTGCGAAAAAATACTTGGCAAGGGTGATGAATATCGCTAGTTTCCGGCCACCGGATGAGACGAAGCAGGCAGTGCTGTATCGATTCGGTTCCAATGGAAACAAGCTGCCAATCGCGTGACGCGAAAGCGCTTCGTGTGGGGATCGTTCGGCCAGGTAGCGCAACCGAAAGCGAGTTGGCAGCCAGCGGCCGAACGGCGGTAGCTCGCCCATGCTCGATGGTAAGGCGGTCGCGACAAAGAGCGAAACCGCGTTCCCCTGTGTTCACGATGATTGCAAAAAAGAGAATCGGATGAGGCCACAACAGCAGAACAGGCGTATGCGCGGTCGCAACAACAACCGCAAGGGCCCCAATCCTCTGACCCGGTCCTACGAAAGCAACGGCCCGGACGTGAAAATCAGGGGATCCGCGCAACAGGTTGCCGACAAATACACGGCGCTGGCGCGGGACGCGCAAAGCGCCGGCGATCGGGTGATGGCCGAGAACTATCTGCAGCATGCCGAACACTACAACCGCATCATCGCGGCCGCTCAGAGCCAGTCGGCTCAAAACAACGCGCCCCGCGACCAGCGCGACGATTTCGACGAGGACGACGCGGACGAGCGCCAGGGCAACCAGAACAACGCTCCGGCACAGACGACCTCCGACAGCCAGCCAAAGGCGGCGCAGGACGGCCAGCAGGACGAGCGGCCGCAGACGCCGCGCGGTGGCGCCAAGGATGACGGCTCGGGCCCGCAGCCGGTGATCGAGGGCACGCCGGTCGAGGTCGCGATCGAACAGGAAACGATCAAGACGGCCGCCGAGAAGCCCAAGCGGTCGCGGCGCGCCAACGGTTCGCCCCCTGCCGAGGAAGACGGCAAAGACGGCAAGGATGGCGAGGCGGCGGCACCGCGTCGCGCGCGGCGGCCGCGCCGCCCGCGTGCCAGCGATGCCGAAACCGCCGAGGCGGCCGCGCCGGCTCCGGCGAGCGCCGAAGGCGAGTCGCAGACCTCGTCGGAAGACGGACAGGGCGACCTGCCGCTGCCTGCCGCGGCGCAGTAACCGGCCGCGGCGACGGCTCCAGGGTCAGAAGGCGGCGTTCGCGCCGCCTTTTTCGTTGGCGCGCCGGTGCCCGAATCGATTTCGCAGCGAAGTCCACGCGTCGCCGCTTGAGTGCGACGGATCGCATACCCATATCGGAAGCGAAGGGGTTCGCTTCTCAAGAAGGGACCCGTCACCTCAACCGATCCGGCGCCGCGCAGGCGGGCCGGCAAGGAAACGGAGACGTCGATGAACGTGGAAAAATATTCCGAGCGGGTGCGTGGCTTCATCCAGTCCGCTCAAACGATGGCGCTGTCGCGCAATCACCAGCAATTCACCCCCGAACACATGCTCAAGGTCCTCGTCGACGACGAGGAGGGACTGGCCGCGTCGCTGATCGAGCGGGCCGGCGGCCGGGTGCAGGACGTGCGGCTTGCCGTCGACGCCGCGCTCGAAGCCTTGCCGCGCGTGGAGGGCGGAAACGGCCAGCTCTATCTCGCCCAGCCGCTTGCGAAGGTCTTTTCGACGGCCGAGGACCTGGCGAAGAAGGCCGGCGACAGTTTTGTCACCGTCGAACGGCTCTTGACCGCGCTGGCGATCGAAAAGACCGCCAAGAGCGCGGATATCCTGGCCAAGGCGGGTGTGAGCGCGCAGGCGCTGAACCAGGTCATCAACGATATCCGCAAGGGACGCACCGCCGATTCGGCCAATGCCGAGCAGGGCTTCGATGCGCTGAAGAAATATGCGCGCGACCTGACGGCGGACGCGCGCTCCGGCCGGCTCGATCCGGTGATCGGGCGCGACGACGAGATTCGCCGTACGATCCAGGTCCTGTCGCGGCGCACCAAGAACAATCCCGTTCTGATCGGCGAGCCCGGCGTCGGCAAGACGGCGATCGCCGAAGGCCTGTCGCTCAGGATCGTCAATGGCGACGTGCCCGAATCGCTCAAGGACAAGCGCCTGATGGCGCTCGACATGGGCGCACTGATCGCCGGCGCGAAATATCGCGGCGAATTCGAGGAGCGGCTGAAGGCGGTGTTGTCGGAAGTCACCGCCGCCGAAGGCGAGATCATCCTGTTCATCGACGAGATGCACACGCTGGTCGGCGCCGGCAAGGCCGACGGGGCGATGGACGCCTCCAACCTGTTGAAGCCGGCCCTGGCGCGCGGCGAATTGCACTGTGTCGGCGCCACCACGCTCGACGAATACCGCAAGCATGTCGAAAAGGATGCCGCGCTGGCGCGCCGCTTCCAGCCGGTGTTCGTCAACGAGCCGGCGGTCGAGGATACGGTGTCGATCCTGCGCGGGCTGAAGGAGAAATACGAGCAGCACCACAAGGTGCGCATCTCCGATTCCGCGCTGGTCGCGGCGGCGACGCTGTCGAACCGCTACATCACCGATCGCTTCCTGCCGGACAAGGCGATCGATCTGGTCGACGAGGCCTCCTCGCGGCTCAGAATGCAGGTCGATTCCAAACCCGAGGCGCTCGACGAGATCGACCGGCGCATCATGCAGCTCAAGATCGAGCGCGAGGCGCTGAAGCTGGAAAAGGACGATGCCTCCAAGGACCGGCTCGAGCGGCTCGACGCCGAACTGGCCAAGCTGGAGGAGGAATCGGCCGGGCTGACGGCGACCTGGGCGTCGGAAAAGGAAAAGCTCGGACTGGCGGCCGACCTCAAGCGCCAGCTCGACGAGGCGCGCAACGCGCTCGCCGGCGCCCAGCGCAAGGGCGAATTCCAGCAGGCCGGCGAACTGGCCTATGGCGTGATCCCGGAGCTGGAGCGAAAGCTGGCCGAGGCCGAGGCGCGCGACGACGCCGGCTCGATGGTGGAAGAGATCGTCACCCCGGACCACGTCGCGCATATCGTGTCGCGCTGGACGGGCATCCCCGTCGACAAGATGCTGGAAGGCGAACGCGACAAGCTGCTGCGCATGGAAGACGAACTCGCCAGGCGGGTCGTCGGCCAGGGCGAGGCGGTCAAGGCCGTGTCGCAGGCCGTGCGGCGCGCGCGCGCCGGGTTGCAGGATCCGAACCGGCCGATCGGCTCGTTCATGTTCCTCGGCCCAACCGGCGTCGGCAAGACCGAACTGACCAAGGCGCTGGCCGATTTCCTGTTCGACGACGAGACGGCCATGGTTCGGGTCGACATGTCGGAGTTCATGGAAAAACATGCCGTATCCCGGCTGATCGGCGCACCGCCCGGCTATGTCGGCTACGAGGAAGGCGGTGTTTTGACCGAGGCGGTGCGCCGCCGGCCCTATCAGGTCGTGCTGTTCGACGAGATCGAGAAGGCGCATCCCGACGTCTTCAACGTCTTGTTGCAGGTGCTCGACGACGGCCGCCTGACGGACGGGCAGGGCCGCACGGTCGATTTCCGCAACACGCTGATCATCATGACCTCCAACCTGGGGTCGGAATTCCTGGTCTCGCTCGGCGAGAACGAGGATGTCGACAAGGTTCGCGACGAGGTGATGGCGGTGGTGCGGGCTTCGTTCCGGCCGGAATTCCTCAATCGCGTCGACGAGGTGATCCTGTTCCACCGGCTGCGCCGGCAGGACATGGGCCAGATCGTGGAAATCCAGCTCGCCCGGCTCGAAAAGCTGCTCGCCGACCGCAAGATCACGCTCGATCTCGACGAGGGCGCGATCGCCTGGCTGGCCGACAAAGGCTACGATCCAGCCTATGGCGCGCGCCCGCTCAAGCGCGTCATCCAGAAGGATCTGCAGGACCCGCTGGCCGAGAAGATCCTGCTTGGCGAGGTCCGCGACGGTCAGGACGTGGTGGTGACGGCGGGCTCCGACCGGCTGACCTTCCGTCCAGGGGTCGCGTCGGTTGACGACGAGGCCGGAGCCGAGGCGGCGGAAGCCGCCGCCTGAACGCCCGTCGACCTTATATCCGCTCCGGCCCGGTGCCGGCGCGCGCCAATGACGCTCCTCCCCGCCGGGGAGGGGCGTTTTTCGTTTGCCGGGGCGTAGGGCGAGGCGGGTGGCGCCGGAGTATTGTTGTACTGATTGATTGTTGACAATCATACAAAATCGGTAAAATCTGAAAACCGTCAATGGGAGCAACGATCATGATCCACCATCTTCAATCCCGGCTGGCGGCCGTCGCCTTGGCGATCGTTGCCATGCTGGCCGTTTCGACCGGGGCCTTTTCCCAGGAAAAATCGACCTGGGACACGATCCAGGACAGTGGGGCGCTGCGCATCGGCGTCACCCAGGCGCCGCCGTGGTTCTTCAAGAATCCCGCCACCAACGAATGGACGGGTCTCGGCGTATCCGTCGGCAACGCGATGGCCGAAGCGCTGAACGTGAAACTCGAGCCCGTCGAAGTGACCTGGGGCACGGCGGTGTCGGCCCTGCAGGCAAACCAGATCGACATCATGTTCGTGCTGGACGCCACGCCCCAGCGCGCGGTCGCGGTCGGCTTTCCGGCCCAGCCGCTGCTTTATTACGCGCTGGCGGTACTGGCCGACGACGAGTTGACGATCGAGACCTGGGACGATCTCAACAAGCCCGACATCAAGATCGCCGTGACGCAGGGCACAACGATGGACAACTACGTCTCCGGGCGTCTGGACAAGGCGGAAATCCTGCGTTTCCCCTCCAATGGCGAAGCGGTCGCCGCCTTCCAGTCGAAGCGTGTCAACGCCGTGTCGCTGTTCCATCCGCCGCTGATCGCCATGCGCCAGAAGATCGGGCGCGGACAGATCGTTTTGCCCAAGCCGATCCGCCAGTCGACCTCGTCGGCCGGCGTGCGCCTGGAAGCCGATACACGCTTCCGCGATTGGGTGAACACGGCCATCTCCTACTACTACCAGACCGGCCAGACCCAGGAATGGTACGAGCAGTTCCTGAGCGAATACGGCGTCGACCCCGAAACGGTGCCGGCGATCCGTCGCGAGGACTGGTAGCGCGGCCAAGGACGGGGCGCCGCGGCGCCCCGTCGCCACGGGCAGGAGCTGACGATGGGGTATGAGTGGGACTTTGCGGTGGTTTTCCGCAATTACGACCTCTTGCTGCTCGGGCTTGTCAACACGCTCAAGGTCACGGGCCTGGCCTTGCTGTTCGGCGTGCCGCTCGGCCTGCTGCTCGCCTTGCTGCGCCTCTACGGAAACCGGGCGGTGCGGCTTCCCGTCGGATTCGTCATCGAATTTCTGCGCACGACCCCGCCAATTGCGCAATTGTTCTGGTTCTTTTTCGCAATGCCGATCCTGATCGGCGTCGAAATCGACCCGTTTCGGGCCTCGGTCTTGACGTTTTCGCTGCAATCCTCGGCGTTTTTCGCCGAAGTTTTCCGCGGCGGCATCCAGTCGATCGATTCGGGCCAGTGGGAGGCGGCCAAGGCCATCGGCATGAACCGCAACCAAACACTCGGCCGGATCATCCTGCCGCAGGCGGTCAAACGCATGATCCCGGCATTCCTGGAACGCGCCATCGAACTGATGAAAACGACCACCCTGGTCAGCACGATCTCCTATGCCGACCTGCTTTACCAGGCCAACAGCATTGCCCAGTCGACCTACCGCACGATCGAGGTCTTCACGGTTGCCGCGGCGATGTATTTCGTCGTCATCCTGGCCTGTTCGATCGCGGTCCGGCGGCTGGAAAAACGTCTCGCGCGCAGCGGCGAGACGGTCGTGAACTGAGGGAGGGCGCCATGGACCACAATTGGGATTTCGCCTCCGTCCTGGCCAACAAGACGCTGCTTTTGATCGGGCTGAAGAACACCCTGGTCCTGGGGTCGGTCTGCCTCGCGCTCGGCCTGTTCTTCGGTCTGTTCGTCGGCGCGGCGCGGTTTTCGGGAAAGAGCTGGCTTTATTATCCGGCCACGGCCTTCGTCGAACTGTTCCGCAACACGCCCGTTCTCGTCCAGATCATGTGGTTCTTTTTCGCGTTTCCGATCATCGCGCCGTTCAAGATCGACGCCTTCACCGCCGCCACGCTGGGCCTGACCCTCAACACGGTGGCGTTTTCCTCCGAGATCTATCGCGCCGGGCTGCAATCGATCCACAAGGGACAATGGGAAGCCGGAAAGGCGCTGGGAATGAGCTACTGGCAGCAGATGCGCCGGGTGGTGCTGCCGCAGGCCGTGCGCCGGATGCTGCCGGCCTTCATGAACCGGGCGGTCGAACTGTTCAAGATGACCTCGCTCGCCTCGGTCATCGCCTATGGCGAATTGATGTACCAGGCCAAGGTGGTGTCGACGATCTCGTTCAATCCGATCGAGATGTATACCAGCGTGGCGCTGATCTTCTTCCTGGTGCTTTTCCCCGCAACGATCCTGGTGCGCCGCTTCGAGGCGCGCGACACATTCCGACGGTGAACGCGATGACAGAGGTTCTACGAATCGAGGGCTTGCACAAATCCTTCGCCGAACTGGAGGTTCTCAAGGGGATCGACCTGTCGGTGAACAAGGGCGAGACCGTGGTGCTCTTGGGGGCGTCCGGCTCCGGCAAGTCGACCTTGCTGCGCTGCGTCAATTTCATGGAAATCCCCACCAGCGGCCGCATCCACCTGGAAGGCAAGGCCATCGGCAGCGCCCGCAACGGCCGCGTCGCCTACGCGGAGCGGGAATTGACGCAGCTCCGGTCGCGCGTCGGCATGGTGTTCCAGCATTTCAATCTGTTCCCCCACATGACCGCGCTCGAAAACGTCATGGAGGGGCCGCGCACGGTGCTGAAATGCGATTCGTCCGAATGCCGCCGCCGCGGGGAAAAATATCTCGACAAGGTGGGGCTCGGCTGGAAGGCCGACGCCTATCCGTCCCAGCTTTCGGGCGGACAGCAGCAGCGTATTGCGATCGCGCGCGCACTGGCCATGGAGCCCGAAATCATGCTGTTCGACGAGGCCACCTCGGCGCTCGATCCCGAACTCGTCGGCGAGGTTCTCGAAACGATGAAGGAACTGGCCGAGGAAGGCATGACGATGCTGATCGTCACGCACGAATTGGGGTTTGCCTACACCGTTGCCGACAAGGTGCTGTTTCTGTCCGAGGGCAGCATCCTCGAGCAGGGCACGCCGGCCGAGGTGCTGACCTATCCCCGCCAGGACGCCACCAAAAATTTCCTCCGCGGCCACAATATGTTCCGCTTGCCCGAACCCCAGATTGACTGACCCTGACCATGAACACCATCGATCGAATCGACAGCCGCACCACCCACGATGCCGACGAGGACATCCGCAATCGCGATATCAAGATCTACGTCAACGGTGAGATCGTTCCGCGCGACGAGGCCAAGGTCTCGGTCTATGATTCCGGGTTCATGCTCGGCGACGGAATGTGGGAAGGCATGCGCCTCTACAAAGGCAAATGGGCTTTTTTCGACGAACACATGGACCGCTTCTTCGATTCTTGCAAAGCGGTCTCGCTCGATGTCGGCACCGACAGGGCCGGCATTCTGGACGCCTTGACGCGGACGGCGCAAGCGAACGGGATGACGGACGACGTTCATTGCCGGCTGATGCTGACGCGCGGCGTCAAAGCGCGGCCGTTCCAGCATCCGCGCCTGTCGCGCTCGGGGCCCACGCTGGTGATCATCATGGAGCACTCGAAACCCGTCGACAGCCTGCAGGGCCAGGGCATCCGGCTGGCCACCGTTCCCCAGGTGCGCGGCCTGCCGATGTCGCAGGACGCCAAATATAACAGCCATTCCAAGCTGAATTGCGTGATTGCGGCCCTACAGGCCGAACAGGCCGGCGCCGACGAGGCGCTGATGCTCGACCCGCACGGGTTCGTGAACACCACCAATGCCTGCAACTTCTTCATCGTCCGCCGCGGCGCGGTGTGGACCTCGACCGGGGATTACTGCATGAACGGCGTCACCCGGGCCAAGGTGATCGAGGTGTGTCGCGAAAACGGAATCCCGGTCTTGGAGAAGAATTTTTCGCTCTACGAGACCTACGGGGCCGAGGAGGCGTTTTTGACCGGAACGTTCGGCGCGCAGACACCGGTCGCCTCGATCGACGGCAAGCCGATCGGCGACGGCAACCGGCCCGTCATGGCGCGCATCCGCCAGCTCTACAAGCAACTGGTCGAGCGCAACATCGCGGATCAATCGCATGATTGACAACACGCTGATCAAGCCGGTTTCCGACAGCACCCTGCGCAGCCGCACGGTCGACCAGATGAAGCTGCTGATCGTCTCGGGCGAGCTGCCGGCGGGAAGCCGGCTCACCGAAACGCGGCTGGCATCGGCCTTGGGCATAAGCCGCGGGCCGCTGCGCGAGGCGATCCGCGAACTGGTCGATATCGGCCTTCTGGTCAGCAAGCCCTATAAGGGGCTGTTCGTGCGCGAGGTGACGCGCGGCGATCTCGAAGAAATCTACTCGCTGCGCACCGCGCTGGAGCAGTTCGCGTTCAAGGAATGCTGGAGCAAACGCACCCCGGCCGCCCTCGCCGATCTGCGCAGGCGCAACGAAGCGCTCGCCGCCACCATAGAGGAGGGGACCAATCCGCTCGGCGCGATCGAGGACGAACTCCATCTGCACAGCTGGTGTTACGAAATGTCGAACCATCAGCTTCTGTTGCAAAGCTGGAACCGGCTGAAGCCGAATCTGCAATTCTATTTCGCGATGCACCAGCAGGCGCATGCGCGCCGCGGCCCTTCGCGCCAGGCGCACGACACCTATATTCGCCTTGCCTCGGGCGACGATCTCGACGCGATGCTGGATCATCTCGCCGACCATATGCGCCAGGGCCTTCAGACCACGATCGGCTTCATCGAAACCGGCGAGCCGGGCCACGCGGCCAGGCGGGCCGGCGCCCGGACCGCGGACTGACGGGCGCCTGGCTTGCGCGCCGGCGCGCGCCTCTCCATAGTCCGTCGCAGACGACGGTGGCCGTGCGGCCGACCGAGAGGAGGCCGGCCCTGACACTCGATGAATACAACCGCTTTTGCACCGGGCTGCCCGCGACCACCCATGTCGTGCAGTGGGGCGGCGCGCATGTGTGGAAGGTCGGCGGCAAGGTGTTCGCGATTGCCGGCTGGACGGAAGGGGAGCACCTTGCCGTCAGCTTCAAGGTGTCCGAACTCGCTTACGAGGTCCTGCGCGAGCAGCCCGGCTGCCGTCCGGCGCCCTATCTCGCCTCGCGCGGCATGACGTGGATCCAGCGGGTTTCGTCGCAGAGCGTCGATGATGCCGCGCTTATGGACTATCTCGCCGAAAGCCATCGCCTGGTGGCGTGCAAACTGCCGAAAAAGACGCAGCGGGCGCTCGGCCTCGAGGCGTGAGCGGCGCGGTCTTTCGCCATTTTCATGTCCGGTTCATCTGGAAGAAACCACACTGGCGGCTGGACGCCGCGCCTGCGCATAACGAGCAGCGCTTTTTTCTCGGAGACTGTCTTTGCCAAAACCCGGAACGATCCCGCTTCTCGCAGCTCTCGCCCTTGTCGTTCTTGCGCGTGCGTCCGCGGCGGTCGCCGCGATGCCTGTGACGGGGTTTGCCGAAGAGGAAGCGCGCTCTACTGCCGTGCCCGCTCTGCGATTGGCGCAAGGCGGCGATGTGGAGATTTTTTACGACCGGGCCGGCAACCGCGTCATCGTCGACGCCTATACTGGCGAGGTGATCGCGATCGAGCGGCCGCGCCGGCTGCCGTTGCGCGAACGGCCCCTGCCGCGACGCGCCGGGCCGAGCCTCAACGATCCCGACGCGCTCGAGCGCTACCGGCGCTATCGCGAGCGCCAGCTCGGGCGGCCGCTGGCGCCGTTGCCGGACGAGCCGGCGCGCGATTATCGGCAGCCCTTTCCCGAAGAGGACGATTTCATCGCCCGGCGCCGGCTGCCCGCCATCGACGAGGACGGCGATCTCGCGCGCCGTGAGCCGCTTCCCCGTGATCGCCTGTCGGACGATCCGGTGACCGGGTCGACCCCGCGCAAGGACGAGGGCGCGACCGCACGGCCGCGCGGCCCGACCGGCGCGAGCGAGAACGTGGCCAGGCTGCAGGTGCTTCTCGACCGGGCGGGCGTGTCGCCCGGCGTCATCGACGGCCGGATGGGCAGCAATGTGCGCAAGGCGCTGGATGCGCTTGCCGAGATGACCGGCGAACGGCTCAACCCGGACGACACGGCGCTGATCGAGGCCGCGCTCGCCGATACCGGGGGGCCGGCCTTTTCGACCTACACGATCACCGCCGCCGACGCGGCCGGCCCGTTCGTGGCGTCGATCCCCGCCGACTACGGCGAAAAGGCCCGCATGGAGCGGCTCGGCTTCACGTCGACGGTCGAAATGCTCGCCGAACGTTTCCACATGGACGAAACCTATCTGCGCGTGCTCAATCCCGGCGCCGACTTTTCGCGACCGGGCACCCGTATCAAGGTTGCCGACCCGGGCAAGCCGCGCGCCGGCGCGGTCACCCGAATCGTCGCCGACAAGGGACGCGAGCAGGTCAGGGCCTACGACGCGGCGGGCAATCTGGTCGCCGCCTATCCGGCGACGATCGGTTCGGCCGACACGCCCTCGCCGTCCGGTACGGTGAAGGTGGAACGCATCGCCTTCGATCCCGAATACACCTACAATCCCAAGATCAATTTCAAGCAGGGCAACAACGACCGCGTGTTGACCATTCCGCCGGGGCCGAACGGGCCGGTCGGCACGATCTGGATTGCGCTGTCCAAGCCGACCTACGGTATTCACGGCACACCGGAGCCGGCGCGCATCGGCAAGACCAACAGCCATGGCTGCGTGCGCCTGACCAACTGGGACGCGCACGAACTGGCCAAGATGGTCGCCAAGGGCGTGTGGGTGAGTTTCGTGGAATGAGCCAGCGCGCCGCCGGCCTTGCGAGGGCGCGGCGTGCGCGCCGTGTCGCGGCCAAGGGCTGGTCGTGGACCTCCAATTCCGATAGAGCGGGTTGGGAGGATCCCGCCGATGGAGGCGCCTGTACCCGAGCTCTCGCCTGAGGAGACAGGCACGACGCGGCGTGTGTTCTGCCCGCCGCATGCGCGCAAATTCGTTCTCGTCTCCGCCATTCTCGCTTCGTCGATGGGGTTCATCGACGGTTCGGTGGTGTCGCTGGCCATGCCGGCGATCCGTGCCGACCTCGGCGGGACGCTGGTCGACGCGCAGTGGATCAGCAATGCCTACATGCTGTTTCTGTCGGCGCTGGTGCTGATCGGCGGCGCGGCCGGCGACGTGTTCGGCGTGCGCAACATCTTTCTTGCCGGGATCGGCCTGTTCATGGCGACCTCGCTGCTGTGCGCGCTATCGCCCGACGCCGACACGCTGATCCTGATGCGCGCCCTGCAGGGCATCGGCGCCGCGCTGATGGTGCCCGGCAGCCTGGCGATCATCGCGAAATCCTATCCGGCCCGCGAACGCGGGGCCGCGATCGGCATATGGGCGGCCTATTCGTCGCTGACGACGGCCGCCGGCCCTTTCCTCGGCGGCATGCTTTTGTCCTTCGGCCAGGACTGGATGTGGCGGCTGATCTTCGCCATCAACGTGCCGATCGGCCTGCTCACCATCGGCATGATCGTTCTGCGGGTGCCGCGCGACCGGCCGTCCGAGCGCCGCGCGCTCGACATTGCCGGCGCGGTTCTGGCCACCGGCGGGCTCGGCCTGATGGCCTGGGGGCTGACGGCGCTCGGCCTGCCGCCGGAGACGCGCGCCGCACCGCCGCTGGCATGGATCGGGGCCGGGAGCGCGGTGTTCGTCGCCTTCATCGTCTGGGAGGGCCGGGCGCGCGCGCCGATGGTCAAGCTTGAGCTGTTTCGCTCAAAAGCCTTTTCGGGCGCGAATCTGTACACGCTGGCGCTTTTTTTCGGCTTCGGCGCGGTCCTGTTCTTCCTGCCGATGACGCTGGTCTCGGCCTGGAACGCGCAGGAATGGGAGGCGAGCCTGATGTTCCTGCCCCTGTCGCTGCTGATCGCTTTTCTGTCGGGGCGTGCCGGGCGCCTGGCCGACCGGATCGGGCCGCGCCTGCCGCTGACGGTCGGCGGGCTGATGGTGGCGCTGGCCTTTGGCGGTCTCGCCGCGACCATGCCGTTGCGCCAGATGTGGCTGGTTACCCTGCCGATGCTGACCTTGATGGGGCTCGGCATGTCGATACTGGTCTCGCCGCTTTCGGCCGCCGTCATGCTGGCCACGCCCGACGAGGATACCGGGCTTGCGTCGGGCATCAACAACGCCGTTGCCCGCGCCGCCGGGCTGATGTCGGTCGCCGCACTGGGGGCGATGGCGGGGCTGGTGTTCGCGGCCCTGGCGCCGCAGGGCGCAGATGTCGCGTTCGGCGCGCTGCCGTCCGTGCCGCTCGACGCGGCGGCCGAACAACAGCGCGTCGCGGCGAGCGACCGGGCCTTTCAAGCGGTCGCCGTAACGGCGGCCGGGCTGTGCCTCGTCGCCGCGATCATCGCCTGGTTGACGCAGCCGCACTGGGCCGCGGGGGAAGGAGCCGTCCTCGACGGGGAGGCGGCGCCAGACCAAGCCGGATAAAATTACCGGGGTTGCCGCGAATCAGCGGCTCGCCAGTTTCAGGGCGTCGCCGGTTTCGTCGGCCAGAAGCGCGTCGATGCGCTCGCGCTCGCTGTTGAAGGCGGCGAGCTCTTCCTTTTTCAGCACCCGCCCGGTCGGCAGGCGCACGCGCATCGGATCCACCTTGGTGCCGTTGACGATCAATTCGTAGTGCAGATGGGGACCGGTCGACAGGCCGGTGGAGCCGACATAGCCGATCACCTGGCCCTGGCGCACGCGCGCGCCCGCCCGCACGCCCTTGGCGATCGCATTCTGGTGATTGTAGGAGGTCTTGTAGCCATTGGCATGGCGGATGATGGTCTGGCGGCCGTAGCCGCCGGCCCAGCCGGCCTTTTCGACCTTGCCATTGCCGGCCGCGATGATCGGGGTTCCGCGCGGGGCGGACCAGTCGACACCGGTATGCATCTTGCGGTAGCCAAGGATCGGGTGGCGGCGGCTGCCGAAGCCGGAGCGGAAACGGCCATTGGGCACGGGATTGCGCAGCA
>NZ_RBVY01000014.1:42500-46465 GCF_004000215.1 Nitratireductor alexandrii
CTTAATGTGGCGAGCAAGCTTAAGCCGGTAGGTGTAGGCGCAGCGAAAGCGAGTCTGAACAGGGCGTTCAGTTCGTCGCATTAGACCCGAAACCGAGTGATCTAGCCATGAGCAGGTTGAAGGTAAGGTAACACTTACTGGAGGACCGAACCCGTATCTGTTGCAATAGATTGGGATGACTTGTGGCTAGGGGTGAAAGGCCAATCAAACTCGGAAATAGCTGGTTCTCCGCGAAATCTATTTAGGTAGAGCGTCAGCTGAATACCCCGGGGGGTAGAGCACTGGATGGGCTAGGGGGTCTCACCGACTTACCAAACCTAACCAAACTCCGAATACCCGGGAGTACTAGTTGGCAGACACACGGCGGGTGCTAACGTCCGTCGTGGAGAGGGAAACAACCCTGACCAACAGCTAAGGTCCCCAAGTTATGGCTAAGTGGGAAAGGATGTGAGGATCCCAAAACAACCAGGATGTTGGCTTAGAAGCAGCCATCATTTAAAGAAAGCGTAACAGCTCACTGGTCTAAATAAGGGTCTTTGCGCCGAAAATGTAACGGGGCTAAAGCCATACACCGAAGCTTTGGGCTTGCTTTGCAAGCGGTAGCGGAGCGTTCCGTAAGCTGATGAAGGCATATCCGTGAGGAGTGCTGGAGGTATCGGAAGTGCGAATGCTGACATGAGTAACGATAAAGGGGGTGAGAGACCCCCTCGCCGAAAGTCCAAGGGTTCCTGCTTAAAGTTAATCTGAGCAGGGTTAGCCGGCCCCTAAGGCGAGGCCGAAAGGCGTAGTCGATGGGAATCACGTTAATATTCGTGAGCCTGGAGGTAGTGACGGATCGTGTGTGTTGTTCTTCCTTATTGGATTGGAAGGGCAGCGAAGCGGTCCCGGGAAATAGCTCCTCCTTATAGACCGTACCCGAAACCGACACAGGTGGACTGGTAGAGAATACCAAGGCGCTTGAGAGAACTCTGCTGAAGGAACTCGGCAAAATACACGCGTAACTTCGGGATAAGCGTGACCCCTTTGAGGGCAACCTCATGGGGGTGGCACAGACCAGGGGGTAGCGACTGTTTATCAAAAACACAGGGCTCTGCGAAGTCGCAAGACGACGTATAGGGTCTGACGCCTGCCCGGTGCCGGAAGGTTAAGAGGAGAGGTGCAAGCTTTGAATCGAAGCCCCGGTAAACGGCGGCCGTAACTATAACGGTCCTAAGGTAGCGAAATTCCTTGTCGGGTAAGTTCCGACCTGCACGAATGGCGTAACGACTTCCCCGCTGTCTCCAGCAGAGACTCAGTGAAATTGAATTCCCCGTGAAGATGCGGGGTTCCTGCGGTTAGACGGAAAGACCCCGTGCACCTTTACTATAACTTTACACTGGCATTCGTGTCGGCATGTGTAGGATAGGTGGTAGACTTTGAAGCGCGGGCGCCAGCCTGCGTGGAGTCACCCTTGAAATACCACCCTTATCGTCATGGATGTCTAACCGCGACCCGTTATCCGGGTCCGGGACAGTGTATGGTGGGTAGTTTGACTGGGGCGGTCGCCTCCTAAAGAGTAACGGAGGCGCGCGATGGTGGGCTCAGAACGGTCGGAAATCGTTCGCTGAGTGCAATGGCATAAGCCTGCCTGACTGCGAGACTGACAAGTCGAGCAGAGACGAAAGTCGGTCATAGTGATCCGGTGGTCCCGTGTGGAAGGGCCATCGCTCAACGGATAAAAGGTACGCCGGGGATAACAGGCTGATGACCCCCAAGAGTCCATATCGACGGGGTTGTTTGGCACCTCGATGTCGACTCATCGCATCCTGGGGCTGGAGCAGGTCCCAAGGGTATGGCTGTTCGCCATTTAAAGCGGTACGTGAGTTGGGTTCAGAACGTCGTGAGACAGTTCGGTCCCTATCTGCCGTGGGTGTAGGAATATTGAGAGGATCTGTCCCTAGTACGAGAGGACCGGGATGGACGTATCTCTGGTGGACCTGTTGTGGCGCCAGCCGCATAGCAGGGTAGCTATATACGGAACGGATAACCGCTGAAGGCATCTAAGCGGGAAACCGACCTCAAAACGAGTATTCCCTGAGAGTCGTGGAAGACGACCACGTTGATAGGCCGGGTGTGGAAGCGCAGCAATGTGTGAAGCTTACCGGTACTAATAGCTCGATTGGCTTGATCGTTCTCATTGCTTGTGCCCATCGCTGAACGCGATGGCGCGGAAAAGACAGCTTCTCGATATGTGCGTTTCGCCGACCTGGTGGTTATGGCGGAGCGGCTGCACCCGATCCCATTCCGAACTCGGCCGTGAAACGCTCCAGCGCTGATGGTACTTCGTCTCAAGACGCGGGAGAGTAAGTCGCTGCCAGGTCTGCAAAACGCACATAAATCTTCTCTTTTCGATCGCTGCAGCGAACGATCCGCCCTCGGGCGGTTTTCTCGATTCATGCTTACGGGTCGCAGGCTTGGTCTGCGGTTCGGTTGACGCGGGGTGGAGCAGCCCGGTAGCTCGTCAGGCTCATAACCTGAAGGTCGCAGGTTCAAATCCTGCCCCCGCAACCACCGATACCGATGTACGACCCGGAGAGATAGGTAACAGTCTGTCCCTAAGACATGGGTGACAACCTCGTGCCGAACGGGTTGTCGATGGTCTGCAAGGTCCTCTGTTCCAGGTCGATATATCCCACATCATAGTGCATGAAGCTGACGAGCCAAATGCCGTCGTCGACTTCTTTGATGCCGAGCCTCTGGCCGGCGAGCACGGTCGAGACGTTGATCTTCTTTCTTGCCATGCAGATGCGGCCGCAGGCGGTGACGAGGATGTCCCTATCGTGGAAGGGGTAGTCCACGTCCGGCAGGCCACAATAGGCTCTTGAAGCGGGCGTGTAGCGTTCGGCCGGCGTCTTCATGGCGAGCGCCTCGTGGGGGCGCTCTTCGTTGAACTCGCTGACGAATCGATCGAAGCGGTCCTGCTGCTGGAGCACGTTCATGCCCGGCGGGCGCGCCGTCTCGGCCTTGAGGGTCCGGTGCATGCGCTCGTGACGGCCATTCTGTTGCGGGTGGCCGGGCCTGATGCGCTCGATCGCGATGCCGAGCCTCAGCCACCACACCGACAGCTTCGACAGATTGTAGAGCCCGTTGGGCGACGCAAACGGCAGGCCGTTGTCGCTGCGGATGGCGGCGGGCAGGCCGCGCTCCTGGAACAGGCGCAAGAAGGCCTCGATGACCGGAGCCTCCCTCGTGCTCTCAAGGGCTTCGCAGCACAGGATCATGCGCGAGGCCTGGTCGCTCACCGTCAAAGGGTAACAGGTGCGGCCGTCGCCGGTCTTGAACTCGCCCTTGAAGTCGGCGCACCATAGATCGTTGGGTGCCGCCGCCTGCGACAGCACCGTGCCCTCGGCCTTGAAGCGCCGCCGCTGACGGGCGCGCTTGACCAGGCCATGGCGGTCGAGCACGGCGTGCACCGTCGACTTGGCGGGAATGCGAACCTCGCCCGCCAGCCTGCGCACCAGCAACTCCCTGATCTTCCTGGCGCCCCAATGCGGCTTGCCGCGCTTGGTCTCCACGATCAGCCGCTCGATCTGGTCGGGCAACTGGTTGGCGTAGCGCACCGGACGCCGCGAGCGGTCGCAAAGCGCCTCCAGCCCTTCCTGACGGTAGCGGTCCCAGATCTTGTAGCCGGTCTTGCGCGAGATCCCGAACTGGCGGCATACATCGCTCATCCCTTCCCCATCGAGAAGGCGAGCCACAAAGCGTAGACGTTCTTCCATAACCGAACTCTCTCTCCACGGCATCAACACCTCCGGCAAAGCCAAAAGTGTTACCCATGTGTCCGGTACAAAACGTCACCTATCTCTCGGGTCGCTCATCGAATGACAACAAATATATAGTTCAAAAAGCCCGCCCTTCTGAAGGCGGGCTTCTTGCGTTTAGGTATGACCTGAGCCCTGACGTCCCTCCAGTTGTTTGGAGAGTCC
>NZ_RBVY01000015.1 GCF_004000215.1 Nitratireductor alexandrii
ATCAATCGCATCGGACGCAAATACGGGTGTCACACGTGCGGGACGAAGGATCCGGGGACACCGGTGGTCTGGTTGAGGATTGAATAGCCGGGTCCGAATCTGGCTCAACCATCCCGAGCCGGCCGACAAGCTTATTGTCGGCTGGGGCTGAGCCAGGATCTCTTACAACAGCACACGAGCACCCGGCGAACCTCGACCGGGGGGACGATCGAGTGCTGCCAGGCCCGGCATCGGACCGCCGCGGTTCAGTAAAATCGGAGAAGAACTTGACCGACGTACCGGATGCCGCCTGGCAATGGGCGGCCAAGGGCGCGGGCGCGGTAGCGGGGTCTGCCGTCTCGCTCGCCTACATGTTGCCGCGAACCCGGCGCGAGGCGGCGATCCGCTTCGCCGTCGGGGTGGTCTGCGGCCTGGTGTTCGGCACGGTCGCCGGGCTCAAGATCGCCGCCGAACTCGGCATCGCCGACGCGATCGGCACCGCCGAGACCATGCTGATGGGCGCGGCCGCGGCGAGCCTGTGCGCCTGGTGGGCGCTGGGGCTGGTCATGCGTCTCCTGCAGCGCTGGCCAGCGGGCGGGCGTGTGCCGGACGTGGGAGGGAACCGCGATGAACGTTGACACGGCGCGGACAAGGGACGCGGCCGGCTGGGCGCGCCCCGGCGCGGGCGCCGGCAAAGGCGGCCGTTTTCGCGGCTACGCCAGCCTGTTCGGCCGGCCCGACCAGGGTCGCGATCTGATCGAGCCGGGCGCGTTTGCGCGCGCGCTGGCCGAAAAGGGCCCGGGCGGCATCCGCATGCTGTTCCAGCACGATCCTGCCCAGCCGATCGGGCGCTGGCTCGCCCTGCGCGAGGACGCGCGCGGCCTGTTTGTCGAAGGCGTGCTGTCGCCGGGTGTCGGGCGGGCGCGCGAAGTCCGTGCGCTAATTGCCGAAGGTGCCATCGACGGACTGTCGATCGGCTTTCGCACCGTGCGCGCGGCGCGCGACCCGCGCCGGCGCGTGCGCCGCATCTTGGAGGCCGATCTGTGGGAAATCTCGGTCGTGACCTTCCCGATGCTGACCGGCGCCCGCGTCGAGGCGATCGGCCCCGATAGCGAGGCGATTTCGCCGCCGGGCGATCTCGCCGGCATCATCCGCGCCGCAACATTCTTGATCGAAGGAAAGGAACCGCAATGACGCAAAAGAGCATCGCCGCTCCCGAACACAAGGCCGAAACCGGCGCATCGCGGGAGATCGCGCCGGCCTTTGACGAATTCATGCACGCTTTCGAGGCGTTCAAGCAGACCAATGACGAGCGTCTAGCCGCCGTCGAGGGCAAGGCGGCGGGCGACGTGCTGGTGGAGGAGCGGCTCGAACGCATTTCCGAGGCGCTCGACGACCAGCGCCGGCGCCTCGACGGGCTGCTGATCGGCAAGGCGCGTCCGCCGCTGGGCGGGGCCGGCTTCGCGGCCGGCGCGTCCGGCGAGCACAAGGACGCCTTCCATGCCTATATGCGCTCCGGCGACGACCGCGCCTTGCGGGCGCTCGACACCAAGGCGATGTCCTACGGCTCGGGACAGGACGGCGGTTATCTGGTGCCCGACGAGACGGAGGCGGCGATCGGCAAGCGGCTGGCCGCGCTGTCGCCGATCCGCGGTATCGCGTCGGTGCGGCAGGTATCGGGCGCGGTGCTGAAAAAGCCCTTCGCGCTGAGCGGGCCGGCGGTCGGCTGGGTCGGCGAGACGGCGGCACGGCCCGAGACGACCAGCGCGACCCTGGCCGAGCTGCAGTTTCCGACCATGGAGATCTACGCCATGCCGGCGGCGACCGCCTCGCTGCTCGACGACAGCGCGGTCGACCTCGACGACTGGATCACCGGCGAGATCGAGACCGCCTTTGTTGAGCAGGAAGGCGTGGCCTTCGTCGCCGGCGACGGCATCAACAAGCCGCGCGGCTTTCTCGATTACGACCAGGTTGGCGAAAGCGGCTGGGTGTGGGGCAAGCTCGGTTACGTGGCGACCGGGGTCGACGGCGCGCTGCCGGCGAGCGACGCCTCCGACGTGCTGATCGACACGATCTATGCGCTGAAGGCCGGCTACCGGCAGAATGCCGGCTGGGTGATGAACCGCAAGACGCAGGCCGCGATCCGCAAGCTCAAGGACGCCGACGGCAATTATCTGTGGCAGCCCCCGGCGACCCCCGGCAGCCGGGCCATGCTGATGGGCTTCCCGCTGTTCGAGGCCGAGGACATGCCCGACATCGCCAGCAACGCCACCGCGATCGCCTTCGGCGATTTCGGCCGCGGCTATCTGGTGGTCGACCGTACCGGCGTGCGTGTGTTGCGCGATCCCTACTCGGCCAAACCCTACGTGCTGTTTTACACCACAAAGCGGGTCGGCGGCGGCGTGCAGGATTTCGACGCCATCAAACTGTTGAAATTCGGCGTGTCCTGATCCGCGATCCGCTTCGCCATGGCGTCCTGGCGCCATGGCTTGCGGCTCCGGCCAGCGCCGGGGCCGCCTCGTTTCAAAAAATCCCAACGACGAAGGATTTTCGATGGCGCTGTTTCGCACCGTCGCGCCGCCGGTCGAGCCACTGACCGTGGCCGAATGCCGGGCGTTTCTGCGCCTCGACCACACGGCCGAGGACGATCTGATCACCGGCCTGATCCGGGCGGCGCGCGAGGAGGTGGAGCGACATGCCGGCCTTGCGCTGATCGACCAGGACTGGCGGCTGGCGCTCGACGGCTGGCCGCGCGGCGGGGTGGCGCATCTGCGCCGGCACCCCGTGCGCGAGATCCTGTCCGTCACGATCTATGACGAGGAGGGCGCGGCGTCGCTTGCCGACCCCGCTCACTATCAGCTCGACGGGCTGTCGCGGCCGGCGCGGCTTTCCATGCGCGAGCCGGCACGGCCGGGACTGGCGATGAACGGGATCGAGATCGATTTCCGCGCCGGTTTCGGGGCCTCGGGCGTCGACGTGCCCGATCTGCTGAAGCGGGCGATGACGCTGCTCGTGTCGCACTGGTACGAGTTTCGCGCCGGGTTCGGTGCGCGCGACCAGCCGGTGTCGCTGCCCGACGGCTATCGGCGCCTGATGGCGGGCTACCGACCGAAGGCGCTGTTGTGAGGCGCGCGCGCATCGATCCCGGCGCGCTGCGCGCACGGCTGACGCTGGAGGCGGCGGACACGGTCGTCGACGCGACCGGCGGCCATGTCGAGGACTGGAATGCGGTGGCGACCGTGTTTGCCCGGCTGGAACCGATCACCGCATCGAGCCGCTTCGGTCCCGACCAGCGCCTCGAGCGGGTGACGCACCGCATCACCATCCGCCATCGCGACGACGTGGCGAGCGGCATGCGTTTTCGCGCCGGCGCGCGGCTGTTTGCGATCCGTCATCTGCACGATCCCGACGAGAGCGGCCGCTATCTCGTCTGCCAGAGCGAGGAGGAGGGGCGATGAAAATTGCCGTGCGCCTGACGCTGGACGGTCTGGTGCGCGCCCTCAGGAGCAGGGCGCATGCACGCGCCGATGAACGTGTGCAGCACGATCACGCCCGGCGGCTTCGAGCCGAGGGACGCAAAGGGCGCGCAGGCGCGCCCGGCGCGCACATGCATCAGGCGGGAGGCGCGCGTGGCGGCCGCAGCGATTGAACTGCAGGCGGCCGTTCATGCGGCCCTGAGCGCCAACGCCGCCCTGACGACGCGGCTGGGCGGTCCACGCATCTACGATCACGCGCCGGCCAACGTGCCGTTTCCCTACGTCACCTTCGGTCGCACCAGCGTTTACGACTGGAGCACGGGCACCGAGAGCGGCACCGAGCAGCTTTTCAGCCTGCACGTGTGGTCGAAGGCGCGCGGCAAGGCCGAAACCCTGGAGATCATGGACCTGATCGGGCCGGTCCTGGCCGCGCAGCCGGTGCCGCTGGCCGA
Source organism: Nitratireductor alexandrii (assembly GCF_004000215.1). Lineage (GTDB taxonomy): Bacteria > Pseudomonadota > Alphaproteobacteria > Rhizobiales > Rhizobiaceae > Mangrovimarina > Mangrovimarina alexandrii. Next base: position 3,908 of record NZ_RBVY01000015.1, read on the forward strand.
GGGCCAGCTGGTGCTGATACGGCTCGACTTCGCCGAGGTGCGCTACGACGACGACCTCGCCCTCTACAGGGGGGTGTTGCGGTTTCGCGCGCTGATCGAGGCGGCGGGCTGAGCGCCGGCTGCGTCATCGCGAATTTTCCAGACACGAAAGGACCGCGTTCATGGGTGCGCAGAAGGGCAGGGACCTGTTGCTGAAACTCGACATAGACGGGATGGGCGGATTTCTGACCGTCGCCGGCCTCAGGGCGCGGCGACTGGCATTCAACAGCGAGACGGTCGACATCACCGATTCGGACTCGGCCGGCCGCTGGCGCGAATTGCTGGCCGGCTCGGGCGTGCAGCGCGCTTCCGTGAGCGGATCGGGCATCTTCAAGGACGCGCAGTCTGATGGCGAGATCCGCGCCCGCTTCTTTTCCGGCGCCACCGACGCCTGGCAGGTCGTGGTGCCCGACTTCGGCACGGTGGAGGGTCCCTTCCAGATCACGGCGCTGGAATATGCCGGCAGTCACGATGCCGAAGTAACCTTTGAACTGGCGCTGGAATCGGCCGGCGCGATCGGTTTTTCGGCAAGCTGATGATTATCAATCCGCAGCGCGGCGAGATCGCCGCCGAGCTCGACGGCACCCGCTACCGTCTGTGCCTGACGCTGGGCGCGCTGGCCGAACTGGAAGCCGGTTTCGGGGCGGACGACCTGCAGGCGCTCGTCAAGCGTATGGCGAGCGGCCGGCTTTCGGCCCGCGACCTGGCGCGCATCGTCGGCGCGGGCCTGCGCGGGGGCGGCGCGTCGCTTAGCGACGAGGAGGTGATGGCGATGGCCGTCGACGGCGGCGTGGCCGGCTTCGCCGAGATCGTGGCGCGGCTTCTCACCGCCACTTTCGGGTCTGCCGAAGCCACGGCGCCCGAGCCGCGAGACTGAGCGGCCGGTTCCTGTGTCGCGAAGAGCAAGCAGGCGGCAGGCGATGGACTGGTCACGATTAATGGCGATCGGCTTCGGCGTGTTGCGGCTTTCGCCGGCCCAGTTCTGGGCCATGACGCCGAAGGAGTTTGCCTGCGCGAGCGGATTGGCTCGCCATCGCCACGGCGCCGTGCCGGACCGCGCCGTTCTCGAGGCCTTGATGGCCAGGTTTCCAGACCAGGGAGGCAAGGACCGACATGAATGATACAGCGCGGATCGACCTGGAATTCGACGCCGAGTCCGTACGCAAGGTCTTCGACGACCTCAAAGGCCTGTCGGACGATTTCGGCGCACGCCTGACGAACGCGTTCAAACGGGCCGCCTTCAGCGGCCGGGCCCTGGAGGACGTGTTGCGACGCCTCGCCCTCAGCCTGTCGGAGATGGCGCTCGGCAAGGCGCTGGCGCCGCTGCAGAACCTGATCGGCGCGGGCATGTCCGGCCTGTTCGACATGCTGCTGAAGGCCGTTCCGCATGCCAAAGGCGGGGTTCCGGGCAAACCGACTCGGTTCGCGTCCGGCGGGGTGGTGTCGCAACCGACCTATTTTCCGATGCGGGGCGGGCTCGGCCTGATGGGCGAGGCCGGCGCGGAGGCGATCCTGCCGCTCGCGCGCGGCGCCGACGGACGCCTGGGCGTGGCCGCAGGCGGGACGGCCGCGCCGGTCAATATCGTGTTCAACGTGACGACGCCGGACGCCGCCTCGTTCCGCAAATCCGAAGCGCAGATCACCGGCATGATCGCGCGCGCCGCCTCGCGCGGCGCCCGCTCGCTTTGACCGGACCGGGTCGACAGGCAAAACGGGGGGAGGCGGCATGGCCGAACTTGATGCGTTTCACGAGGTGTTGTTTCCGAGCGCGGTGTCTTTCGGGGCGACCGGCGGGCCGGTACGGCGCAACGAGATCGTGACGCTGACTTCGGGGCGGGAAAGGCGCAATGCCAGGTTCGCCGATTCCCGACGCAGCTACGATGCCGGTACCGGGCTGCGCTCGTTGGAAGACGTTTACGCGGTGCTCGCCTTTTTCGAGGCGCGGCGCGGATCGCTGCACGGTTTCCGCTTTCGCGATCCGTTCGACCGCAAATCCTGCGCGCCGGAGCAAACGCCGTCCGCCCTCGACCAGGCGATCGGAACCGGCGACGCCACCACCGCCGCCTATCAGCTTGTCAAGCGTTACGGTTCGGGGCCAGACGCCTATGCGCGTGCGATCCGCAAGCCGGTCGAGGGCACCGTCAGCGTCGCGGTGGACGGTGTGGAGGCAGCAGCCGGTGCCGATTTCGCCGTCGACGTCACCACCGGTATCGTCACGTTCGCGCCCGGCTCGATCCCCCCGGTGGGGCTGGAGATCACGGCCGGTTACGAATTCGACGTTCCCGTCCGCTTCGATAGCGAGGCGCTGTCGGTCAGCCTTGCCGCCTTCAAGGCCGGCCAGATTCCCGCCGTTCCCTTGATCGAGGTGCTGTCGTGAGCGCCTTTCCGCCCGGCCTTCTGGCGCATCTTCAAAGCGAGGTGACGACGGTATGCCAGTGCTGGCGCCTCGTGCGGAGCGACGCGACGGTTCTGGGTTTCACCGACCACGACCGCGCGCTCGTCGTCGACGGAACGTCGTGTATGCCAGGTTCGGGGTTCTCGGCCAGCGAAGCGCGCGAAAGCCTCGGCCTGGCGGTCGATACCGTCGATATCGAGGGGGCGCTGGCCTCGGCCGACCTCGACGCCGAGGAAATCGCGGCCGGGCGTTTCGACGGCGCGACGGTCGAGACCTTCCTGGTCAATTGGCGCGCGCCCGACCAGCACGCGCTGCTGCGCAGGGCGGTGATCGGCAAGATCACGGTTGAGGACGGGCGGTTTCGCGCCGAACTGGAAAGCCAAAAGCGTCATCTCGACCAGCCGCGCGGACGCTGGTTCCGGCGCGGCTGCGACGCGGAGCTGGGCGACGCGCGTTGCGGCGTCGCCCTCGACCAGCCCGCATTTACCGGTGCGGGAACGGTCAGCGCCGTCGTCACCGCCGACATGGTGGAGGTCGACGGCCTCGAGGCGTTTGAACCAGGCTGGTTTTCCAACGGCATCCTGATCTGCCTCGACGGACCGCTGGCCGGCGCGCGCTACCGCATCCTCGCGCATCGGCGCGGCAGCGCGGCCGACGAACTGGTGATCTGGCGCGACACCGCGCCCCTGCCGCCTCCCGGTACGGCGGTGACGCTGCGCGCCGGCTGCGACAAGCATTTTTCCACCTGCAAGGCGAAATTCGGCAATCATCTGAATTTTCGCGGCTTTCCGCACCTGCCGGGCAACGATGTCGCCTATGGCTATGCGACGCCGGACGAAAGCTTCGACGGGAGCCCGCTGGTGCCATGAGCGTAAGGCCGGCATCGAACGGGTCCATTGGCGCGCGGGTCGTCGCCGAAGCGCTCGGCTGGGTGGGGACCCCCTACCGCCATCAGGGCTCGAAAAAGGGCGTCGGCTGCGACTGCCTGGGACTGGTGCGCGGTGTCTGGCGCGCGCTCTACGGGCGCGAACCCGAGCCGGTCGAAGCCTACGCGCCGGACTGGGCGGAAGCGGGCGGACGCGACCGCCTGCTGGACGCCGCGCGCCGTCACTGTCGCGAGCGTCCGCTGGCGGCAGCATCGGCGGGCGATCTGGTGCTGTTTCGCTGGAAACCGGCACTGCCGGCCAAACATGCCGGCATCCTGCTTGTGCCGGATCGCTTCGTGCACGCCTATCAGGGCCATGCGGTCACGGTCTCCGCGCTCGTGCCGCAATGGCGCCGCCGCATCGCCGGCGTTTTCTCGTTTCCCGAACCCGACTGAGGGCAAGTCTTGGCCACACTCCTGCTCCAGGCCGCCGGCGCCTATCTCGGCGGTTTTCTGGGCGCGACCGGCGTTACCATCGGCACCGCCGCCGGCGCGCTCGCCGGCTATGCCCTGGACCGCTATGTGCTGGGCGGAACGCGCACGCGGGAAGGGCCGCGACTGAAAGGCGCGCAGCCCTTTTCCGCCGAGGAGGGGACACCCGTGCCCCGGCTATACGGCACCGCGCGGCTGGGAGGCACGCTGATCTGGGCGACGCGGTTCGAAGAAACCCGCACCTCCGAGCGCCAGGGCGGCAAGGGCGGTCCGCGCGTCAATTCCTACGCCTATTTCGCCAACGCGGCCTTCGCCCTGTGCGAGGGCGAGATCGCCACGATCCGCAGGGTGTGGGCCGACGGCCGCGAACTCGACCTGACCGCGGTCACCATGCGCCTTTATCGCGGCGGCGAGGACCAGCCGCCCGATCCGCTGATCGAGGCCAAGCAGGGCGCGGGCAACGCCCCGACCTATCGCGGGATCGCCTATGTCGTGTTCGAACGCCTGCCGCTCGAAGCGTATGGCAACCGCCTGCCTCAGCTGCAGTTCGAAGTCATCCGCCCTGTCGGTCCGTTGTGCGGCCAGGTCCGCGCCGTCGCGCTGATTCCGGGTTCGACCCAGTTCGGCTATGCGCCGGACGAGGTCAGCCAGAGTATTCAGCTCGGTGAGGCCGGTCTCGTCAACCGGCACGTGCTCTATGCGGCCAGCGATTTCGAAGCCTCGCTCGACGAACTCGTCGCCACCTGCCCGAACCTGACAAATGTCGCCCTGGTGGCGACCTGGTTCGGCAACGATCTCAGAGCCGGAGAGTGCCGCATCCGGCCCGGCATCACCGACCCGTCGATCGCCGCCGCGTCGGCTCCCTGGGAAGCCGGCGGGCTCGGTCCGGCCGAGGCCGACATCGTCTCGCAGGACGCCGGCCGCGCCGCCTATGGCGGCACGCCGTCCGATCTGTCGGTCATCCAGGCGATCGGGGCCTTGAAGGCCCGCGGCCTGAAGGTCACGCTCTACCCCTTCATCATGATGGACGTGCCGGAAGGCAACACGCTGCCAGACCCTTATGGCGGCCCCGCCCAGGCGCGTTATCCATGGCGTGGCCGCATCACGTGCGATCCGGCGCCGGGTCGGCCTCAAAGCGCCGACAAGAGCGCCGCCGCGCGCGGCCAGGCCGATCTGTTCATGGGCGCGGCGACGGCGGCCGATTTTTCGATCGAAGACGGCTTGGCCCGCTATGCCGGCGATCCGCAGGATTGGGGTTATCGCCGTTTCGTGCTGCATTACGCGATGCTGGCGCAGGCGGCCGGCGGCGTCGACGCCTTTCTGATCGGCTCCGAATTACGCGGCCTGACGACGCTGCGCGACGAAACCGACGCTTTTCCGGTGGTCGAGGCGCTGTGCGATCTGGCGGCGCAGGTGCGTCTTGTCGTCGGTGCGCCGACCAAGATCAGCTACGGCGCGGATTGGAGCGAATATTTCGGCCATCAGCCGGCCGACGGCAGCGGCGACGTCTATTTCCATCTCGATCCGCTGTGGGCCCATCCGGCGATCGACGCGATCGGTATCGACAATTACCTGCCGCTGGCCGACTGGCGCGACGGCGATCATGCCGGAACCAGTCCCGATGGCGCGGCTGGCCCCTACGACGCCAAGGCGCTGCGGGCGGCGATCGCCGGCGGCGAACGGTTCGACTGGCACTATGTAAGCGAGGCGGCGCGCCTGATGCGCGAGCGCAGCGCCATCACCGACGGCGCCTACGGCAAGCCGTGGGTGTACCGCCCCAAGGATATCGTCTCTTGGTGGTCGAACCCGCATCATGACCGCCCGGGCGGGGTGGAGGCGGCGACGCCGACGGCCTTCGTGCCCCGCTCGAAGCCGATCTGGTTTACCGAACTCGGTTGTCCGGCCTGCGACAAGGGGCCGAACCAGCCCAACGTCTTCGTCGACCCCAAATCCGCCGAAAGCGCGTTGCCGCATTTTTCCAATGGCGGCCGCTCGGACCTGGCCCAGCACCGTTTCCTGCGCACCCATCTCGACCATTGGGACGAGGCGGTCGCCGGTTTCGTCGAGACCGACAACCCGGTCTCGGGCGCCTATGGCGGACGGATGATCGACCGGGACCGGATCTATCTGTGGGCCTGGGACGCCAGGCCCTTTCCCGTTTTTCCGCTGGCCAAGCATGTTTGGGGCGACGGCGGCAACTGGCCGCTCGGCCATTGGTTGAACGGCCGCCTTTCCAATCCGACGGTCGCCGATCTCGTCAACGCGGTTCTGGCCGACCACGGCCTGCCATTGGCCGACACCGCGGATGCCGGCGGCACGTTGGTCGGCTACGTGATCGGTCAACCCGCGACGGCACGTGCCGCGCTGGAGGAACTGGCGGATATCTATGGCCTGGCGGTGATCGAGGACGCCGATGCGCTTGTCGTGCGCGACCTCGACACGGTGGCGGGCGCGGCGGTGGAGGTCGCCGATCTCGTCTGGCGCGAGCCCGAACCGGCGGTCACGCGAAGGCGCGCGCCGCGCCACGATCTGCCCGGCGAAGTGGTGCTCGCCTTTCGCGATCCGATGCGCGACTACCAGGCCGCGACCGTCCGCCATCTGCGTCCGGACGCCGGCAACAACCGCCAGGAGACGTTGTCCTTTTCGGGAAATCTGGAAGAGGGCCCGGCCCGGGCGCTCGCACTCGACTGGCAGCGCCGGCAGTGGCGCGCACGCGAGACCGTCGCCTTTGCCGTGCCGGCGGGCGATCGCGGATTTGCCGCCGGATCGCTGGTGAGCCTGGCTCAGGCCGGTGTCGCCGGCGTTTTCCTGGTGACCGGGATCGAGGAGGAGCTGGTCCGCCGCGTCGAGGCACGGCGCATCGAACGCGTGCCGAAAACGCCCGATATTCCCGCACGGCACGAGATACCCGCCCGGCTGCCGGATGCGCTCGCGGCCCCGTTCGCCATATTCCTGGACCTGCCGCTGACCACGGTCGCGGACGAGCCCCACCGGCACTTTCAGATCGCCGCCTGGTCGCGGCCGTGGCGCGCGCAGCGCGTGTTCGCCTCGCCGGAGGAGACCGGTTTCGACGAGCGCGCCGATCTCGACCGACCGGCGGTGACCGGCTCGCTCGCGGCCGATCTGGTCCAGGGGCCGGTCGGGCGCATCGACCGGGCAAACAGGCCGCATGTGTCGCTGCGCGGCGGCGCGCTCGCCAGCGTGTCGACCCTCCAGATGCTGAACGGTGCCAACGCGGCCGCCATCAGGGCCGACAACGGCGCGTGGGAGATTGTCCAGTTCGAGACGGCCGTCGAGACGGCGCCCAATATCTGGCAACTAGGCGGGTTGCTGCGCGGGCAGCTCGGCACCGAGGACGCGACGGCCGCCGGTGCCTCGGCCGGCGCGCCGTTCGTGCTGCTGGACGCAGCCGTCAGACCGGCAGGCTTGCGCGCGCGGGAGGTCGGCCTGCCGCTTCACTGGCTGATCGGTCCGGCCGGCGCGGATTTCGGCGGCTCGACCTTTTCGGCGGCCCATCTCGGCGGCGGCGTGCGCGCGGCCAAACCGCTGGCGCCGGTCCACATTGCCGCCAGGCCGCAGCCAAGCGGCGACGTTGCGATACGTTGGATACGCCGCGGCCGGATCGCCGCCGACAGCTGGGAGCCCGCCGAAATCCCGCTCGGCGAGGAGGCGGAGGCCTACCGGGTCGAAATCCGCAATCCCGCCGGCGCCCTCGTGCGCGCCGCCGAAACGACCGTGCCGCACTGGACCTATCCGGCTGCCGACATCCTCGCCGATTTCGCCACCACGCCGGCCGAGGTCGATATCCTCGTCATGCAGAAAAAGGGTCTTGCCGGCGCACCGGGCCTGCGGGCGCTGCTGCGGACCGAAATCGGCTGAATGCGTCCGGCCTTCCTTTTCCCCACCACAAAGGAGATATCCCCATGACCGCAACCAAACCCTGGTACATGTCGCGCACCGTCTGGGCTTCGTTGATCACCGTGCTGACGGGAACCGCCGGTTTGCTCGGTGTGCCGGTCGGCGCGCTCGACAACGCCGCGCTGACGGAGACCGTGCTGGAAACCGTCACCGCGATTTCGGGACTTTTCGCCCTTTTCGGCCGATTGTCGGCAACGGCGAAAATCGGTTAGAGTTGCCGCCGAAATCCGCAACGACGAGGCCGATCCCGGCTGAACGGGGGAGAAAGCGTGTCCGGAGCAGGCGACAGGGCCGATTCGAGCCGCGTATGTTCATTCCGCGTTCAGCCGGTCCCGGCTAGAAGAGCGCCATGAACGGTATTTGTCCCCATATCAGGAACGCGGTCCTGGCGCTTGCCGTGGCGACGGCCGGTCCCGCGCACGCGGCGATGCTCGCGCGGGCGCCGAGCGTGCCGGCCTACGTTCATACGATCGCGGCCGACTGCAACGCGATCGGCCAGTCGGTGGCCTCCAGCGCCGGCGGCCAGCTTCGCAAGGCCGTGACCGTCGACCAGGACGGGCGCACGGTGTGCGTCATCACCTATACGGTGCCGAGCAAGGACGGCAAGCCGCCGCGTCGCGTGCAGACCACCGTAAACGCGGGATAGAGGCCGACGAACCGCTTTTCCTCCCTGGCCGAAGCACGTTAGATAGGTCCGGGCACAATCGATGGCGTCGAGGACCTGATGCGCATACTCGTTGTCGAGGACGACAAGAATCTCAACCGACAAATCAGCGACGCCCTCGCCGAGGCGGGCTACGTCGTCGACACGGCCTATGATGGCGAGGAGGGGCACTTTCTCGGCGACACCGAGCCCTACGACGCCGTCATTCTGGATATCGGCCTGCCGGAGATGGACGGTCTCAGCGTCATCGAGCAATGGCGGCGCGACGGCAAGAAAATGCCGGTTCTGATGCTCACGGCGCGCGACCGCTGGAGCGACAAGGTCGCCGGCATCGATGCCGGCGCCGACGATTATGTCGCCAAACCCTTCCATATCGAGGAGGTGTTGGCACGGGTGCGCGCGCTGATCCGGCGCGCCGCCGGCCATGCCACCACCGAACTTGTGTGCGGCGGCCTCAGGCTCGACACCAAGACCTCGAAGGTTGACCTCGACGGGACGCCCGTAAAGCTGACCTCGCACGAATTCCGCCTGCTCGCCTATCTGATGCATCATATGGGCGAGGTGGTGTCGCGCACGGAACTGGTCGAGCATCTCTACGATCAGGATTTCGATCGCGATTCCAATACGGTCGAGGTGTTCGTCGGCCGCCTGCGCAAGAAGATCGGCAACGATCTGATCGAGACCGTGCGCGGCATGGGCTACCGCATGCACGGGCCCGCCGCATGAGCGCGTGCCCGGTCGGGAGCGGACAGCGGGCCGGGCACGGAGGATGAGGTTCGGGCCGCGCTCGCTTTCCCTTCGCGTCGTCACCTACTCCACCGTTTGGGCCATCGCCGCGCTCGTCGTCATCGCGACGCTGATCTCCGCGCTTTACCGCGATGCCGAGGAGCGCGGCTTCCGCGGGCTTCTGACGGCCCACCTCTACAGCGTCGTCACCGCCGTCAGCGTTGCCGAAGACGGCAGCCTGCGAGGGGCGCCGGAACTGTACGACCTCAAATTTACCCAGCCGGAATCCGGCTGGTACTGGGCCGTCGAACCGGTGTCGCCCGGGCTTGGCGGCGGCTTTCGCTCGCCTTCCATGACCCGCCCGATCCCGGCGCCGCCGGTGGCGGAAGTTCCCTTCGACAGCGAATTCCAGCGCCGCTACGAGACGACGGGTCCCGGCGGCGAGCGCATCGACGTTCTGGAAAACGATTTTATCCTCGACGCGCAAAACCGCGTCGCCCGCTTCCGCGTGATGGGCAATCGCAGCGAACTCGAACAGCAGATCAGCCAGTTCGAGCGACAAATCTACACCTATCTCGCGGTTTTCGGTGCCGGCATGATCGCCATCAACGCGCTGGCGATCCTGTTCGGCTTGCGTCCGCTCGACCAGGTGCGCAACGCACTCGCCCAGGTGCGCGAAGGCACCGCCACGAAGCTCGACGGGCGCTTCCCCTCCGAAATCGAGCCGCTGGCCAACGAGACCAACGCGCTGATCGAAAACAACCGCCGCATTCTGGAACGCGCCCGCACCCAGGTCGGCAATCTGGCCCATTCGCTGAAGACACCGGTTGCCGTGCTGCTCAACGAGGGACGCTCGATGGGCGGGCAGAAGGGCGATCTGATCGTCGACCAGGCCGCCTCGATGCAGGAACAGGTCGAGCATTACCTCAAGCGCGCGCGCATCGCCGCCCAGCGCGACAGCGTCGTCTTTCGCACCCCGACACGCGACATCGTGGACCGACTGGTGCGGGTTTTCCGCAAGCTCAATCCGGCGGTGGCCGTCGAGAGCAGCTTTCCGGCCGAGGAGATCGTGTTTGCCGGCGAACGCGAGGACCTGGAGGAGATTTTGGGCAATCTCCTGGAAAATGCCGTGAAATGGGCCAAGTCGCGGGTCCGCGTGTCCCTGATGGCAGGCGCGGACAACCGCGAAAATTTCGAGATTTCGATCGAGGATGACGGGCCAGGCATTCCGCCGGACAAGGCGCGCGAGGCGCTCAAACGCGGCCGCCGGCTCGACGAAAGCAAACCCGGCACCGGGCTCGGTCTGGCCATCGTCGCCGATCTCGTCGGCGAATATGGCGGCACCATCGCGCTCGAGCGCGCGCAACTGGGCGGCCTGCGGGTCGCAATCGTGCTTCGCCAGGCCAGTTGACGACAATGTTGACGCGGCGTGATTGATGCGGCGCCAAATTTCGGCCAAAACTGACCGGTACGCGGAATCGATCGCCCTCGCCACCATCCGAAAAGGGAATGCAGGCCGGCCCATGAGACCGAATCTCTTGCTTGCGCTTGCCTGCGCCTTGCTGTCAGGATGCACCACCACCTCGCTTGGGCGGGTGACGCCCGGGCTGCAGTCGACCGCGTCGATCGAAAAGGCGATGGATGGCGGTCTGATCGGCCGCGAACTCGGCAAGGACTTGAATTCGCGCGACCGGCGGCTCGCGCTACAGGCCGAGTACACCGCGCTCGAGCACACGCCGGGCGGCAAGCCTGTGACCTGGAAAAGCGAGGGCGGGGCATGGTCGGGCGAAGTGGTCGCGGCCCAGCCCTATCGTGTCGGCAGTCAGGACTGCCGCCAGTACAGGCATGCGGTGACCGGCGGGTCCGGCACGCGCGAGGCGCGCGGTACCGCTTGTCGCAACGAGGACGGAAGCTGGACGCCTCTGACCTAGCCGGTTCGCCGCGGGCGAACCGTTCCGGGATCGGCGTCGGGGCATCTCAGGGCCAAATCGCCGCATGCCGTGGCGATTGGCAGAACAGGCCGGCGGGTCTATGTGATTGGACATGGTGTTCTGGCTTTTTCTCGCGTTGCTGACGATCGCCGCCTCGCTCGCGGTCCTGCTGCCGCTTGCCCGCCGTCCGCAGACCCATGTGCCGGCCTCCGCCCACGACCTTGAAGTGTATCGCGACCAGCTCGCCGAGATCGAGCGCGACCGGCAGCGCGGCCTGATCGGCGAGAGCGAGGCCGAGGAAGCGCGCGCGGAGATCGGCCGCAGGATGATCAAGCTCGAGGCCGCCGGCACGGAGGGCAGCGCGCGCGCCTCCCGTTTCTTGCCGATCGTCGCCGCCGGCGCGGTGCTTGGCGTTCCGCTTTTGAGCTGGGGCGTGTACGCCACCATCGGCTCGCCCGATCTGCCGGCCCAGCCGCTCGCCCAGCGCCTGGAAAAGGACCCGCGCGACAACACGCTCGACGAATTGGTGGCGCGGGCCGAAGGCCATATTCGCGCCAACCCCGAGGACGGTCGCGGCTGGAACGTGCTCGCCCCGATCTATCTGCGCCTGAACCGGCCCGAAGACGCGGTGGTTGCCTATCGCAACGCGATCCGGCTTCTGGGCAGCGACGCGGCCCGCGAGACCGGACTGGGCGAGGCGCTGTTCGCCGAAGCCGGCGGCATCGTCACCAAAGAGTCCGCCGACGCGTTCCGTCGCGCGCTTGAGGCAGGCGGCAACGACAATCCCAAGGCACGGTTCTACCTCGCCACGGCGCAGGCCCAGGAGGGCCGCCTGGAAGAGGCTGTCGCCGGCCTGACGGCGCTGATGGGCGACCTGCCGCAAGCCTCGCCTTGGCGCGGCGTGGTCGGCCAGGCGCTGGCGCGCGCGCAGGCCGAACTCGGCGCTCCGGTGGCCGGCGGGCCGTCCAGCGACGATGTCGCGGCGGCGGCGCAGATGAATGCCGAAGATCGCGCGGCCATGATCGAGACCATGGTGGCGAGCCTTGACGAGCGTCTGCGCGACAACCCCGCCGATGCGGATGGCTGGCGCCGGCTGGTGCGCTCCTACAGCGTGCTCGGCCGCAAGGACGACGCGCGCCAGGCGCTCGAACGCGGTCTCAAGGCCCTGGGGGCCGACAGCGAGGCCGGACAAGAATTGCGCGACTTTGCCGGAACGCTCGGCCTCGGCGCGGTGGAGTGAGCATGACACGCAAGCAGAAGAGATTGTCGATCATCGCCGGCGCGCTGGGTTTTCTCGGCGCGGCGACGGCGCTGACCTTTTATGCGCTCGGGCAAAAGACCTCCTATTTCTACATGCCCGCCGACATCGCGAACGCGGCGGTGCCGCCCGGCCAGCGTGTGCGCCTCGGCGGCCTGGTCGAGGACGGTTCGGTGGTGCGCGGCCAGGGCAGCCAGGTCTCCTTCGCCGTCGCCGATACCGAGAACCGGGTGCCTGTGGTCTATGTCGGCCTGTTGCCGGACCTGTTTCGCGAAGGGCAGGGCGTGGTCACCGAAGGCACGTTCGATGCCGGCGGCACGTTCGTGGCCGACAGCGTTTTGGCCAAACACGACGAAAACTACATGCCGAAGGAAGTCGCCGACAGCCTGAAGGAACAAGGCGTCTGGCAGCACGCCCAGGAGTAGCGCCATGATGATCGAGACCGGACATTTCGCCCTCGTGCTGGCTTTCGCGCTGTCGCTGGCCCAGGTGGTGCTGCCGCTCGTCGGCGCGCGGACCGGCGACGCCCGGCTGATGGCCACCGGACGGCCGGTCGCCATCACCTGCTTCGCGATGACGGCACTGGCCTTCGCGGCCCTGGTCATGGCCTACGTGCTGTCGGATTTTTCGGTCGTCAACGTGTTCGAGAACTCGCACTCGCAAAAGCCGATGCTCTACAAGGTCACCGGCACATGGGGCAATCACGAGGGCTCCATGCTGTTGTGGGTCCTGATCCTGACCCTGTTCGGCGCCCTGGTCGCCGCGTTCGGGCGCAATTTGCCCGCAACCCTGCAGGCCACCGTGTTGTCGGTGCAGGGCATGGTCGGCGCGGCGTTTTTCCTGTTCATCCTGATGACCTCGAACCCGTTTGCCCGGCTCAATCCGGCGCCGATCGAGGGGCGCGATCTCAACCCGATCCTGCAGGATATCGGGCTCGCCATCCACCCACCGCTGCTTTACCTGGGCTATGTCGGCTTTTCGGTCTGTTTTTCCTTCGCCGTCGCCGCGCTGATCGAGGGACGAATCGACGCGGCCTGGGCGCGCTGGGTGCGGCCGTGGACGCTGGTCGCCTGGGTCTTTCTGACCGGCGGCATCGCCATGGGCTCGTTCTGGGCCTATTACGAGCTCGGCTGGGGCGGTTTCTGGTTCTGGGATCCGGTCGAGAACGCCTCCTTCATGCCATGGCTGGCCGGCACGGCGCTGCTGCATTCGGCGATCGTGATGGAAAAACGCGGCGCGCTGAAGATATGGACGCTTCTTCTGTCCATTCTCACCTTTTCGCTGTCCTTGCTCGGCACCTTCCTGGTGCGCTCTGGCGTGCTGACATCCGTGCACGCCTTCGCCAGCGATCCGAGCCGCGGCGTTTTCATCCTGGCGATCCTGGTGTTTTTCATCGGGGGGGCGCTGGCGCTGTTTGCCTGGCGTTCGCAGTCGCTCGCCCCGGGCGGGCTTTTCCATCCGATCTCGCGCGAGGGCGCGCTGGTGCTCAACAATCTGTTTTTGAGCACGGCCACCGCCACGGTGCTGGTCGGCACGCTCTACCCGCTCGCCATCGAGGCGGTGACGGGCGACAAGATCTCGGTCGGCGAACCGTTTTTCAACCTGACCTTCGGCCCGGTCTTTGCCGTGCTTCTCGTCGCCGTGCCGTTCGGCCCGCTTCTGGCGTGGAAGCGCGGCGACCTGTTTGCCGCGGCGCAGCGCCTGACGATGGCGTTCGCGCTCGCCGCGCTCGCCGGCATCCTGGCGCTGCTGTTTCTCGACAGGAACGCCGCGCTGGCCGCGCTCGGCATCGGCCTTGCCTTCTGGCTGGTCTTCGGCGCGCTGACCGACCTTGCGCTGCGCGCGGGCATCGGCAAGGTGACGCCGAGAACGGCGCTGCGCCGGCTCGTCGGCCTGCCGCGCTCGGCCCACGGCACGGCGCTCGCCCATCTCGGACTTGGCCTGTCGACGCTCGGCGTGGTCGCCGTCGTCACCCTGCAGACCGAAACGATCCTGACCATGAAGCCCGGCGAGACCGTCGACGTGGCCGATTATACGCTGCGCTTCGAGGCGCTCAGCCCGCATCGCGGCCCGAATTACACCGAAGACCAGGGCATCTTCCCGGTCTTCAACGCCGACGGCGACCGGATCGCCACCATCATGTCGTCGAAACGGCTCTACACGGCGCGCCGGATGCCGACCACGGAGGCCGGTATCGAGACGCTGGGACTGAGCCAGCTCTACGTCTCGCTCGGCGACGAAACCGATGATGGCGGCGTCGTGGTGCGCATCTGGTGGAAACCGCTGGTGACGCTGATCTGGCTCGGCGCGCTGGTGATGATGATAGGCGGAACCCTGTCGCTGGCCGACCGGCGCCTGCGCGTCGGCGCGCCGGCGCGCCCCAGGAAGGCCGAGCCGGCGGCCGCCGCTCCATGAGGCCGACGGCGCGCCATCTGGCCGCCGGGCTGTTGGTCTTGGCCTGGGCATGGGCCATCCCCGCCTTGGCCGTCGAGCCCGACGAGGTGCTCGACGATCCGGCACTGGAGGAGCGCGCGCGCGCGCTGTCGGTCAATCTGCGCTGCCTGGTGTGCCAGAACCAGTCGATCGACGATTCGAACGCCGAACTTGCCAAGGATCTGCGCGTTTTGGTGCGCGAGCGTCTGGTTGCCGGCGACAGCGACAAGGAGGTGATCGACTTCGTGGTCGCACGCTACGGCGAGTTCGTCCTGCTCAGGCCGCGCTTCAGCCTGCGCAATGCCGCGCTGTGGGCGACGCCGGCTGTGCTGCTTGTCGTCGGCGGCATGTTCATCTTCCTCAACAGTCGTGCCAAGCGATCCGGTCCGCTTCCGCTGAGCGCGGAGGAGCGGAAGAAACTCGACGCCATCCTGCGCAAGTCGCGCGACACGGACTGAGCCGGCCCGGCGACTGGTTCGGGCAAAGAGGAGTGCCATGAAGGAAACGATCGTGCGCGTGGATTTCGAGGGCCATTCGGGTGCCAAGCTGTCGGCGCGCCTCGATACGCCGAGCGGGCCGGTGCGCGCCTATGCGCTGTTTGCCCACTGCTTCACCTGTTCCAAGGATCTGGTCGCCGTGCGCCGGCTCGCTTCCGAACTGTCGCGTTCCGGGGTGGCGGTGCTGCGTTTCGACTTCACCGGGCTGGGCTCGTCGGAGGGCGAATTCGCCTCGACCGATTTTTCCTCCAACGTCGCCGACATTTTGTCGGCGGCCGCATTTCTGCGCGAGCGCTACGAGGCGCCGTCGCTGTTGATCGGTCATTCGCTTGGCGGCGCGGCCGTGCTGGCGGTCGCCAAGGACGTGCCCGAAGCCAAGGCCGTGGTCACCATTGGCGCCCCGGCCGACACCGGCCACGTGCTGAAGAATTTCGACTCCAGCCTGTCGGAGATCGAGGCCAGGGGCGAGGCCGACGTGACGCTGGCCGGGCGCAGCTTCCGCATCGGCAAGAAATTCGTCGACGACGTTCGCGCGACCCATCTGGCCGACGCGATCGCGCGCATGAAAAAGCCGCTGCTCGTGCTGCACTCGCCCGTCGATGCCGTCGTCGGTATCGAAAACGCCACGACGATCTTCACCAGCGCCAAGCATCCCAAGAGCTTCGTGTCGCTCGACAAGGCCGATCATCTGCTCACCAATCCCGACGACGCCGAGTTTGCCGCCCAGGTGATCGTCGGCTGGGCCGGCCGCTATATGCGCCGTGACACGCCCCAGGGGACGGAGAATGTCGAGCATGTGCGGGTGACGGAAACCGGCGCCGGCAAGTTCCAGAACGCCGTCCAGGCCGGCCGCCACCGCCTGTTCGCCGACGAGCCCGAAAGCGTCGGCGGCCTGGACACGGGCCCGTCGCCGTATGATTTCCTGTCGATGGCGCTTGGCGCCTGCACCTCCATGACGCTGCGCATGTATGCCGATTTCAAGAAGCTCGAACTCGGCCGGGTCAGCGTCGACGTGTCCCATGCCAAGGTGCATGCGCGCGACTGCGAGGAATGCAGCGACGAGGAACGCTCCAACGGCGGCAAGATCGACCGCTTCGAACGGGTGATCACCGTCGACGGCGAGGTGCCCGAGGCGCTGGCGGACAAGATCGAGGAGATCGCCAACAAATGCCCCGTCCACCGCACGCTGGAGGCGCGCGCCAAGGTCAAGACGGTCGTCCGCACGGGCGCGTGACGGCAAGGACGCGACCCGGCCGGACGGCGAGGCCGCGCCTTGTCAACATTACCAAATTTTCATGCGACGGAAATGGTGCCGTAATGTGATGCCAACTACCTGTCGGGTCCAGAAGAGTTCATCGTGAACGTGGATCCGAAAGGAAACAGCAGACCATGACTTCACCGCAAAACACTGCCTCCCGAACCAGCAAGCGGCTCCTGGCTGCGGTCGCCTCCGTCGCGGTCGCCTCGGCGGTCGGCTTTACCGCCATCACCTCCGGCACCCAGCCCGTCCTGGCCGAGGCGGTCAGGGTCGACGCGCCCGCCGCGCCCGGATTTGCCGACATCGTTGAGCGCGTCTCGCCGGCCGTCGTCAGCGTCCGGGTCAAGGCGAAGCTGCAGCCGGCGAACGATCGCGGTCCAGGCTCGTTTTTCGGCGGGCCGGGCTTCGACGACCTGCCGGACGGTCACCCGCTGAAGCGTTTCTTCCGCGAGTTCCGCGGCGACCGGTTCTTCGGGCCTGGGCCGCGCGGCGGCCGCCCCGAAGGACGCGGACGCGCCCGGCCCGTCTCCCAGGGCTCCGGCTTTTTCATCAGCGAAGACGGCTATCTCGTCACGAACAACCATGTCGTGGACGGCGGTTCCGAATTCACGGTGATGATAGATGACGGGACGGAAATCGACGCGACCCTGATCGGCACCGATCCGCGCACCGACCTGGCCGTGCTCAAGGTCGCCGAGGAGCGCAAATTCACCTATGTGGCCTTTGCCGACGACGCCAAGGTGCGGGTCGGCGACTGGGTGGTGGCCGTGGGCAACCCGTTCGGTCTCGGCGGCACGGTCACCGCCGGCATCGTCTCCGCGCGCGGCCGCGACATCGGCGCCGGCCCCTATGACGACTTCATCCAGATCGACGCTGCCGTCAATCGCGGCAATTCCGGCGGTCCGGCCTTCAATCTGAACGGCGAGGTGGTCGGCATCAACACCGCCATCTTCTCGCCCTCGGGCGGCAATGTCGGCATTGCCTTCGCCATTCCCGCCTCGATCGCCAACGAGGTCGTCAAGGAACTGATCGAAGATGGCACGGTCGATCGCGGCTGGCTCGGTGTCCAGATCCAGCCGGTCACCGACGATATCGCCGAATCGCTCGGCCTGGCCGAAAACAAGGGCGCGCTGGTCACCGAACCGCAATCCGACGGCCCGGCGTTCGCCGCCGGCATCAAGCCGGGCGACGTGATTGTCGACGTTGACGGCAAGGAGGTGGCCTCGCCGCGCGAACTCGCCCGCCTGATCGGCGGCATGACGCCCGGCACCAAGACCGAGATCACGGTGTGGCGCAATGGCGAGAGCCAGAAGATCGCGGTCGAGCTGACCGAGATGCCGGGCGTGGAAAAGCAGGCCGCCTTGCAGACCGACGAGCAGTCCGAAGGCGATCTTCTGGAGAATTTCGGCCTGACCGTCACTGCCGCCGACAGCGGCGAGGGCGTGGTCGTGACCGCGGTCGAGCCGGGCAGCGCCGCCGCCGATCGCGGCATCCGCTCCGGCGATATCGTGGTGGCGGTGAATTCCGTACCCGTCGACAGCGCCGACGCCGTCGAAAAAGCGGTGGCGGAGGCCTCGCGCGCCGGGCGCAAGGCGGTGCTGTTCCAGTTGCAGCGCGACGACACCAACCGTTTCGTCGCCCTGCCGGTCGCCCGCGGCTGACGGCGTAGACCAAGCCGGGCGTCCGGGCTTTTGGCCGCGGCGCCCGCCAAAGACGGTTCAAGGCACCGGGCCGCCTCGCCGCGGCCCGGTGCGCGTTGCAAGACTTGTGTCGTATAAGGCCGCCATGAAGATTCTGCTGATCGAGGACGACCGCGAGGCGGCCGATTATCTGGAGCGGGCCCTGAACGAGGCCGGCCACACCACGCATGTGGCCGGCGACGGCGAAACCGGTTTTACGCTCGCCGACGGCGGCGACTACGACGTGTTGATCGTCGACCGCATGCTGCCGCGCCGCGACGGCCTGTCGGTGGTGGCCGGCCTGCGGGCGCGCGGGCAACGCATGCCGGTCCTGATCCTGTCCGCGCTCGGCGAGGTCGACGACCGCGTGACCGGCCTCAAGGCCGGCGGCGACGACTATCTCACCAAGCCGTTTGCCCTGTCCGAGCTTCTGGCCCGCATCGAGGTGCTCAACCGGCGTGCCGGCGCCGGCGACGTGGAAACCGTCTACCGGGCCGGCGACCTCGAGCTCGACCGGCTGTCGCACACGGTGCGTCGCGCCGGCCGCGAGATCGCCCTGCAGCCGCGCGAGTTCCGGCTGCTGGAATATCTGATGCGTCACGCCGGCCAGGTGGTGACCCGCACCATGCTTCTGGAAAATGTCTGGGATTATCATTTCGATCCCCAGACCAATGTCATCGACGTGCACGTGTCGCGCTTGCGCGGCAAGATCGAAAAGGGCTTCGACAAGCCGCTCCTGCACACGGTGCGCGGCGCCGGCTACATGCTGAAAGCCGGCTGACGATGCGCCTGCCGGCCATCATGAAGACGACGGCCGCGCGGCTTTCCGCGCTCTATCTGCTTTTGTTCGGCGCCTGCGCGGTGCTTCTGGTCATTTACATGACCTCGATCTCCGTGCGCATCATCGCCGCCCAGAACCAGGAAACCATCCAGGAGGAGGCGCGCAATCTGGCACGCGCCTACGAGCGCGGCGGCATTCCCCGGCTCGTGCGTGTTGTCGAGCAGCGCGCGCGCCAGCCCGGCGCCAACCTCTATCTGATCGCCGATCCCAATGGCCGCATCCTGTCTGGCAATGTCGAAAGCCTGCAGCCGGGCGTGCTCGAGCTGGAAGGCTGGACCCAGCGCCCCTTCGCCTATGAGCGCTACGGCGACAACGGGCTTGGCCAGCGCGCGCCGACGCCCGAGACCGCGCGCGGACGTCTGGCGCATACCGCCATGGCGCTGGTCATCCGCCTGCCCAACCGCATGATCCTGCTCGTCGGCCGCGATCTCGGCGAGCCGGAGCGCTTCCGCCGGGTGGTCCAGCGCGCGCTGATCCTCGCGCTCGCCTTCATGGGCATCGGCGCCTTCGTGATCTGGTTCTTCGTCGGCCGCGCCGCGCTGCGCCGCATCGACAGTATTTCCGCGGCGAGCCAGCGCATCATGGGCGGCGACCTTTCCGGCCGGCTGCCGGTCAGCGCGGCCGGAGACGAATTCGACCGGCTCTCCGACAATCTCAACGCCATGCTGACGCGCATCTCGGCCCTCAACGAGGGGCTGAAACAGGTCTCCGACAACATCGCCCACGACCTGAAGACGCCACTGACCAGGCTGCGCCAGCGCGCCGAATCCGCCCTGGCCGGCTCCAAGGACAAGGCCGCGCTGCGCGAGGCGCTGGAGGCGGCGATCGCCGAATCGGACCAGCTCATTCGCACCTTCAACGCCATCTTGATGATTTCGCGGCTGGAGGCCGGCTATTCGGCCGAATCGACCGACCGGATCGATCTCGCCGGCATCATCGCCGACGTGGCCGAACTCTACGAGCCGGTCGCCGAGGAACGCGGCGTCGCGCTCAAAACCCGGATCGCCGGGCCGCAGACCGTGACGGCCAATCGCGAGCTCGTCGCCCAGGCCTTGTCAAACGTGGTCGACAACGCGATCAAGTATTGTGCGGGGCACGCCACGGCGCCGGCCGTGTCGATCGCGCTGGAGAAAACCGAAGGGGAGGTGCGCATCGTGATCGCAGATAACGGCCCGGGCATTCCCGCCGGCGACCGCAAGCGCGCCACCGAGCGGTTCGTGCGCCTCGAGGCGAGCCGCTCCCAGCCGGGTTCCGGCCTTGGGCTGAGCCTGGCCCGTGCCGTCATGACCTTTCATCGCGGGCGGCTCGAGCTCGCCGATGCCGATCCCGGCCTGAAAGTGGCGATGATCTTTCCCGCCGCGGGCGCGGCATCGTGAGTGCCGCCGGCGACAGACCGCGCGACGACGGCCGCGCCTGGTTCGGCGCGCCGGCGCGTGCGATCAACGCACCGTCGGCCGAAGAGGCAGCCGAGCAGCTCGAAGCGCTCGGCGAATCCGCGCGCGAGGCCGATCTGCCGCGACTGGCCGCGCTTGCCGGCTCCGATACGCCGCTCGCCGCCTTTCTGGCGGGTGTGTTCGCCCTGTCGCCCTATTTGCGCGACGTCGCCCGGCGCGACCCGGCGATCCTGGAGCGCCTGTTCGAGCAGCAGGCGGATGCAAGGCTCGAAACCCTGTTCGGCGAGATCGAAAACCTCGCATGCGGCGGCGATGCGACCGAGGCCGGCCTGATGGCGCAGTTGCGCCGGCTGAAGGCCGAGGCGCATTTTTTGATCGCGCTGTGCGACATTGCCGGCGCCTGCGATACCCGCACAACGGTCATGCGGTTGAGCCGCCTGGCCGACGCTGCGATTGGCGCGGCGGTCCGCTTCCTGCTGCGCGAGGCGCACGACAAGGGCAAGCTCGCTCTGCCCGACCCGGACGATCCCGAAACCGGCTCGGGCTGGGTGCTGCTGGGCATGGGCAAGCTCGGCGCGCACGAGCTCAACTTTTCCTCCGACATCGACCTGATCGCGTTTTTCGACCCCGAGGCGCCGGCGGTCGGCGACCCTTATGAGGCGACGGACCTGTTTTCACGGCTGACGCGCCGGTTGGTGCGTATCCTGCAGGACCGCACCGAGCACGGCTACGTCTTCCGCACCGATCTGCGCCTGCGGCCCGATCCCGGCTCGACCCCGCTCGCCATTCCGGTCGAGGCGGCGCTCAACTATTACGAAAGCCGCGGGCAGAACTGGGAACGCGCGGCCATGATCAAGGCGCGCCCGGTCGCCGGCGACCGCAAGGTGGCGGCGCATGTGCTCAAGGAGCTGACGCCCTATGTCTGGCGCAAATATATGGACTACGCCGCGATCGCCGACGTCCATTCGATCAAACGCCAGATCCATGCCCACAAGGGGCACGGCGAGATCGCCGTGCGCGGCCACAACGTCAAACTCGGCCGCGGCGGCATCCGCGAGATCGAGTTTTTCGTCCAGACCCAGCAACTGATCGCCGGCGGCCGGTTTCCGGAACTGCGCGGGCGCGAAACGGTGCCGATGCTCGCCTGTCTGGCCGAACGGGGCTGGATCTCGGACGAGGCGCGCGACACGCTGTCGGCGCGCTACTGGTTCCTGCGCGACATCGAACACGCGCTGCAGATGATGACCGACGAACAGACCCATACGCTGCCGGAGGACGACGGCGGGCTCGAGCGGGTTGCGCGGCTGCGCGGCTTCGCCTCCATCGAGGATTTTTCGCAGGCGTTCCGGGCCGCGCTCAAGGATGTGGAAGATCATTATGCCGCGCTGTTCGAAAGCGCCCCCCAACTGTCCAGCGGCGTCGGCAACCTGGTCTTCACCGGCGATGTCGACGATCCCGGCACGCTCGAGACGCTGAGCAATCTGGGCTTCGAACGGCCGAGCGACATTTGCCGCGTCATCCGCACTTGGCATTTCGGCCGCTATCGCGCCACCCAGTCGGCCGAAGCGCGCGAAAGGCTGACCGAGCTGACGCCGGCGCTGCTGGAGGCCTTCGGCGCCACCAGGCGGGCCGACGAGGCGATCCTGCGCTTCGACGAGTTCATGCGCGGCCTGCCGGCCGGCATCCAGCTTTTCTCGCTGCTGCAGTCCAATCCCGGCTTGTTGCGGCTGCTCGCCACCATCATGGGCGCCGCGCCGCGTCTGGCCGCCATCATCACCCGCCGTCCGCACGTCTTCGACGGCCTGCTCGATCCCGGCTTGTTGTCTGAACTGCCCAACAAGGCCTATCTGGCCGCCCGGCTCGACGCCTTTCTGGCGGGCGCGGTCGCCTATGAGGAGACGCTCGACCGGCTGCGCATTTTCGCCGCCGAACAGAAATTCTTGATCGGCATGCGGCTTTTGACCGGCGCGATCGACGCGACCCGCGCCGGCAAGGCGTTCTCCGATCTCGCCGATCTGACGATCGGTGCCGCGCTCGACGCGGTCTCGGCCGAATTCGCCAGCCGCCACGGCACGGTTTCCGGCGGCCGCGTCGCCATATTGGGCATGGGCAAGCTCGGCAGCCGCGAATTGACCGCGGGCTCGGATGTCGATTTGATCCTGCTCTACGACCATGACGAGAAGGCCGAGGATTCCTCGGGCGCCAGGCCGCTCGCGCCGTCGCACTATTTCGCCCGTTTCACGCAACGGCTGATCGCCGCCGTCTCCGCGCCGACGGCCGAGGGCGTGCTCTACGAGCTCGATCTGCGCCTGCGGCCGTCCGGCAACAAGGGCCCGGTCGCCACCCATATCGACGCGTTCCGCAACTATCAGCGCAAGGACGCCTGGACCTGGGAGCGCATGGCGCTGACCCGCGCGCGCGTCGTGGCCGGCGATCCCGGTTTTGGCGAGGCGGTGGCGGCGGAAGTCGAGGCGCTGCTCGCGATGCCGAGCGACAGGCAGAAGGTGTTCGGCGACGCCCGCGACATGCGCGCGCTGATCGAGGACGAAAAGCCGCCGCGCGGCCTGTGGGACCTGAAGCTCGTTCCCGGCGGTCTGATCGACCTCGAATTCATCGCCCAGACGGCCGTGCTGACCGGCGGATTGGCCGGCGAGCGCTCGACGGCGACCGCGGACCTGCTTGCACGCCTGGCGCCGGATTTCTGCGCACCGCAAATGCGCGACGAGCTGGTCGAGGCGTTTGCCCTGTTCATGGGGCTGACCCAGGTGACGCGGCTTTGCCTGACCGGCGAGATCGAACCGGACGACATGCCGCCGGGTTTGGCCGATCTGATGCTGCGCAACACCGATCTGCCCGAACTGAAGATATTGGAGGCGCATATCGAAGAGACGTCACGGCGCGTTCGCACCCATTTCGACGCGCTGTTTCGTGGGACGCATGGCTGAAAGCCGGGATGCACGGCCATGCTCCGTTCGCAACGGGGGCGACCACCCAAAGGAGCAAACGATGAAGACGAGAACCAATGCGGCGATGACCTTCCTGGCTTTGGCCGGCCTGCTCGGCGCCGCCACCGCCCAGGTCCAGGCCCAGGACGACGACATGCGGCAGGGCTGGAAGGGCGGCCACGGCCACGGCATGCGCCTGGAACGCGCCGACGCCGATCGGAGCGGCGACCTCACCTTCGAGGAATATGCCGCCACGATCGACGCCAGGCTCGCCAATGCCGATGCGGATGGCGACGGCCAGATGACGGTCGGCGAAATCGCCGACGAGATCGTGCGCATCCGCGCCGAACGCCAGGCACGGCGCCTGATCCGGCGTTTCGACGTCAATGGCGACGGCGCGCTGACGGCGGACGAGATCGAAAATCGTCAACGCAAGATGTTCGCGCTTCTCGACCGTAACGATGACGGTGTGATCGACCGGTCCGAGATGCCGCGGCGCGGCAAGGGCCATCACCGCCGGCACCGCCCGCAATAGCCAAGAGAATGCCCGGGAGCCCCCCGACTCCCGGGCATTGCCGTGGCCCCCGCCACCGGCGGCCTCACGCCGCCATCTTCAGTTCCGCGACCGGTATGCGCACCGATACGATCGTGCCCCGGCCCTGGGTCGATTTGATCTTCAGCGAACCGCCGTGCATTTCGGTGAGCGAGCGCGAGATCGCCAGGCCGAGCCCCGAGCCGCGATGGCTCTTGGAAAACTGGTTTTCGACCTGTTCGAACGGGCGCCCGAGCTTTTTCAGCGCGTCGCGCGGGATGCCGCAGCCATTGTCCTCGATCGACAGCACCAGCGCGCCGCCGGCCTTGCGCGCCCGCACGCTGATGCGTCCGCCTTCGCCGGTGAACTTGACCGCGTTGGACAGCAGATTGAGCGCGATCTGCTTGACGGCCCTGCGGTCGGCGTGAAGCGTCGTGGCCTGGGCGATATTGGTCTCGATCTCGATCGCCTTTTCCGAGGCCTGAACCGAAATCACCCGCACCGCCTCCGACATCAAGGCGGCCAGTTCGATCTCCTCGCGCTGCAGCGAGAACTGACCGGCCTCGATCTTGGACATGTCCAAAATGTCGTTGATCACGCCCAGCAGGTAGTTGCCGCTGGCGTGAATGTCGCGGGTATATTCTTCGTAGCGCTCCGAGCCGAGCGGTCCGAACAGGCTCGACTGCATCAGTTCCGAAAAGCCGATGATGGCATTGAG
This sequence comes from Nitratireductor alexandrii, assembly GCF_004000215.1. GTDB lineage: Bacteria > Pseudomonadota > Alphaproteobacteria > Rhizobiales > Rhizobiaceae > Mangrovimarina > Mangrovimarina alexandrii. The sequence goes on from NZ_RBVY01000015.1 coordinate 28,493, forward strand.
CGGCGTGCGCAGCTCGTGCGACATGTTGGCCAGGAATTCCGATTTCGCCCGGTTGGCGGCCTCGGCGCGCTCGGTTTCGCGCATATATTTCCGGTTGAGGTCGACCAGCTCGCGGGCACGTTCTTCCTCCGCCCGGCGGGCGAGGCTCAAATCGTGGATCGTCGCCATCAGCCGGCGCTCGCTTTCCACCAGCTTTTCCTGGTGCAGCTTCAACTGTGTGATGTCGGCGCCGACCGAGACCGTGCCGCCGTCCTTGGTGGGAAGCTGGTTGACCTGCAGCCAGCGCCCGTCGGCCAGTTGCCGCTCGTAGGTCGCCCCGCCGCCGCGCCCCTGCGGGCTCGCCAGTTTGCGCTCGAAGGCGTAGCCGTTCATGCTTGCCTCGAGATTGGGGCGCGATGTGCCCGAGACCACCTGCGAGGCCGACAGGCCCATCTGCTCCTGGAATTTGGTGTTGCACATCACCAGCCTGTCGTTCGGATCCCACAGAACGAAGGATTCGGATATGCTTTCGATGGCGGTGCGCAGCCGCATGTCGGCCTGTTCGGACTGGCGTGCCAGATTGTGCTGCTCGGTGACGTCGACGGCGATGCCGATCAGGTGGACGTCGGCGGAATCGGGGTCGATCACCTGGGCGCGCGCCCGCATCCAGACCCAATGGCCCTTGGCGTGGCGCATGCGGAAGATCTGGTCGATCTGGTCGACTTCGCGCGAGACGATGCGGTTTGCAATGCCGAACAGGTCGCCGTCGTCGGCGTGGATGATCCCGGCGACGTCGCCGAAGGACAGCATGTCCTCACACGGCTCGTAGCCGAGCATGTCGTACATCGAGCGCGACCAGTACATCTTGCCGCGGCCCATGTCCCAGTCCCACAATCCGCAACGTCCGCGCACCAGCGCCAGGTCGATGCGCTGGTGCGCTTCGTTGTAGATGCGGTCGGCGGCCTGGGCGCGGGCGGCCTGGCTGAAATAGGCGTAAAGCACGACGATCAGCACGCCCGACGTGATCACGAACAAGGTAACGTTCAGCGACACGGCGCGGCGCCATTCGGCCAGCATCGTCTCGCGCGGCAACAGCGCGGCGGTGGCGCCGCGATTGTCGGCAAGCAGCCTGACGGTGGCAAGCCACGGCTCGCCGCCGATCGTCACCGGCATCACGCCCGCCCGCTCGCCGAACAGAAACAGCGGCTGGCCGGCCGAAATCAGCTCTTCCAGCGACTGTCCCGTCCACGACAGCAGTTCCGGTGTCGCGGCCACCACCTGGAAGCGTCCGTCGGTGATCAGCAGCGCGTGCTGGTTGCGCAGCGCCGCAAGCGGCGCCGAGCGCTCCAGAAAGGCCTGGCTCGGTCCGTGCGGCTGCGGGTCGTGTCGGGCAGCCTCCACGGCGCTGGCGATCTGGGCCGCGCCCAGGCCGAGCGTCATGTGCGCGGTGCGCTCGATATCCTCGCGCCACGACATCAGCGACGTCGCCCGCGCCGCTGCCACGATGACGAGAAAGACAATGATGAGGGTAGGGATCGAACGACGCAGATAGGGCTCGGCGGCGATCAGCCGTTCATAGGCGGGGGCCGCGATGATGCGCGCGTTTCCCGAAAGTCCGCGCATCGGTCGACGGCGCCCCGTTCGCCGCGCAAAAATATCCGCCTCGGGCGCGCTACGCGCGTCCGTCTCCGCCATAGGCTTCTCGCCTCTCAATGTCCCCGAAAAGATCCGGCTACGCCGCACGCCCGAATCGCTATTAAAGAATCAAACGCGATTCGCCTTGTCCAGAGCCGGGAGGCGAAATTCGTAAAATTTTAAGGTTTTCGGCCGGGCGATTCGCGCGCTCAGGCGAGTGTCCGCTCGACGATGTCGCGCAGATCGACCGACAGCCCGTCGGCAGAGGCCAGACGCAGCAGCGCCTCGCGCGCCACGGCCTTGCGCTCCGGTTCCAAGGACCGCCAGGATCGCAGCGCCGTTGCCAGCCGCGCCGCGACCTGCGGGTTCTTGCGGTCGACCGCGAGGATGATGTCGCCGAAAAAACGGTAACCTTCGCCGTCGGCGCGATGAAATCCGGTCTGGTTGGCGCTGGAAAAGGTTCCGACCAGGGCGCGCAGCCGATTCGGGTTGGCGACCGAGAAGGCGGGGTGAGCGGCAAGCGCGCGCACCGCTTCGAGCGTTTCCGGCCCGGGCGCGGCGGCCTGGATCTGGAACCATTTGTCGAGCACCAGCGGATCGTCGCGATAGCTGCGCTCGAAATCCGCCAGCGCCTGCATCGTTTCGGCGCTGCCGGCGTGGCGGTTGACGAGTACGGCGAGCGCGGCCGCCCGGTCGGTCATGTTGGTGGCCCCGGCATAGTGTTGCGCCGCCGGCGCGGCGTCGGCACCGCGGGCCGCCAGATAGTCGAGCAGCACGTTCTTCAGCGCCCTGCGTCCTGCGCTTTCGGCGTCCGGGCTGAACGGTCCGGCCTGCGACATCTCAGCGTGCAGCGCCTCGAAGTCGGCGCCATGCGCGTGTGCGATCGCTTGCACCAGCAGGGTCCGTGCCGCCAGGATCGCGTCGGGGTCGATATTGCTGCCCATCTCGCGCGCAATGTCGGCTTCGCTGGGCAATGTCAGCGCCAGCGCCCGATAGGCCGGCTCCAGCGCGTCGTCTGCGGCGATATCGCCGCACAACGCCACCAGATCCTCCGGCAGCACGGCGTCGCGGCCGCCGCGGATATGGCGCGCGCTGCGGATCAGCGTATCGACCAGCAGCGTGTTGAGCGCCTGCCAGCGCCCATAGAGGTCGCCGTCGTGGCGCGCCAGAAACAGCCGGTCGGCGCGTTTTTCCTCGACCGACAGCGTCACCGGCGCCGAAAAGCCCCGATTGAGGGACAGCCGCGGCCGTTTCGCGATTCCCCCGAACCGCAGCCTGTGCTTGCGTTTGCGCAAATGGATGACGCCGTCCCTGACGGTCGCCCCCTCGACGTGATCCCAGCCCATATCCGCGCCGTCCGGCCCGACCAGGCCGAAGGCCAGCGGGATATGCATCAGGCGCTTGCGGCTCTCGCCCGGCGTCGGCGGAACCGACTGCTCGATCTCCAGCACCAGTTCCTTGTCGGCGGCCGAATAGCTGGCCTTGGCGGTGACGTTGGGCGTGCCGGCCTGCTGGTACCACAGGAAGAATTGCGACAGGTCCTGGCCGGAGACGTCCTCGAACGCCCTGACGAAATCCTCCACCGTCGCCGCCTCGCCGTCATGGCGCTCGAAATAGAGATCCATGCCCTGCCGGAACGTTTCCGCGCCGACGACGGTGCGGATCATGCGCACGACTTCCGACCCTTTTTCGTAGACGGTCGCGGTGTAGAAATTGTTGATCTCGCGATAGCGGCGCGGGCGCACCGGATGGGCCAGCGGCCCCTGGTCCTCGGGAAATTGATGCCCTTTCAGAAGCCGCACCTCGGCGATGCGCTTGACCGCGCGCGAGCGCTGGTCGGCGGAGAATTCGTGGTCGCGATAGACGGTTAGCCCCTCCTTCAGGCAGAGCTGGAACCAGTCGCGGCACGTGATGCGGTTTCCCGTCCAGTTGTGGAAGTATTCGTGCGCGATGATCGCCTCGATATTGGCGAAGTCGGCGTCGGTGGCGGTGTCTTCGTCGGCAAGCACATATTTGTCGTTGAAGATGTTGAGGCCCTTGTTCTCCATCGCGCCCATGTTGAAGTCGGATACGGCGACGATGTTGAACACGTCGAGATCGTATTCGCGCCCGAACACCGTCTCGTCCCAGATCATCGAGCGTTTCAGCGCGTCCATGGCATAGGCGGTGCGGCCTTGCTTGCCGTGCTCGACATAGATGCTGAGCTCGACCGGCCGGCCCGAGCGCGTGACGAAGCGGTCCTTGACGACCGCGAGGTCGCCGGCGACCAGGGCGAACAGATAGGACGGCTTGGGAAAGGGATCGTGCCAGACGGCGAAATGGCGGCCGTCGGGCAGGGGGCCGGTTTCGCCCGGATTGCCGTTGGACAAAAGCAGGGGCGCCGACCCGCGATCCGCCTCGATGCGCACCGTGTAGACCGACAGGATGTCCGGCCGGTCGAGGAAATAGGTGATGCGGCGAAACCCCTCGGCCTCGCATTGCGTGCAGTAGACGCCGTTGGAGCGGTAGAGCCCCATCAGCGCCTCGTTGCCGGCCGGTGCGAGTCGGGTCGTGACGGTGAGCGTGAAGCTGCGGGCCGCAGGCGGCGCATGCAGGCTCAGCCGGTCTGGAGAAACCGTGTAGTCGTCCCCGGAGACCGGCGCCCCGTCGATTTCGAGCGAGACCAATTCAAGCCCGTCGCCATCGAGCACCAGCGGCGTCTTGGCCGCCCGCGCGCCGTCGCGCCGTTCGATCGACAATTGGGCGACGACGATCGTCCGATCGGGGTCGAGCCGGAAGGTCAGGTCGGTCTCGGGGATAAGATAGTCGCAGGGCCTGTAGTCCTCGAGTTTAAAAACCTGACCGGTATCCGAACGCATGCGCCGACCTTTCCTGGAGCGCGCCCCCGCCGTTGCCGGTTTCGGCCTGACGTGGCACAACAAATTCGTTCGCCTGCCCTTTACACGACACGGCGGCTCGACAAAACTGAGGCGTGGCTTACCCCGCCCTGGTTCTCCAAAGCAACGATCGGACTATGACATGACGGTGTTGACGCCGAAATTCGGAATGGGCGCTTCGGTCCTGCGCGTCGAGGACGCCGCCTTCATCACCGGCAAGGGCCGGTACACGGACGATTTTGCGCCCGAGGGCACGCTGCACGGTTACGTGCTGCGCTCGCCGATGGCCAATGCCGGGTTCGAGATCGCTTCGACGGACGCCGCCAGGGCCGCGCCCGGCGTGCACCTGGTGCTGACGGGCGCCGATATCGCCCATCTCAACCCGCTGAAATCGCCGGCCATGCAGCGCCAGCCCGACGGCACGCGCGCGCCGACCCGCGATATTCCGATCCTGTGCCGGGACCAGGTGCGTTATGTCGGCGACGCGATCGCCTTCGTCGTCGCCGAAAGCCGGGCCCAGGCCCAGGACGCCGCCGAGCTGATCGATGTCACCTATGAGGACCGGCCGGCGATCGCCGCCACCGCCGACGCCCTCAACGCCGGCGCGCCGCTGGTGTGGCCCGAGGCCGGGTCCAACAAATCCTTCGAATATCTGCTCGGCGAGCGCGACAAGGCCGAGGCCGCCTTCGCCAAGGCGACGCGCTTTGCCCGTATCGCCTTCCACAACAACCGGCTTGTCTGCAACTATATGGAGCCGCGCGCCGCGCTGGGTGAATGGCATGCGGACGAGGACCGCTTGGTGCTGACCACCGGCTCGCAGGGCGTGCATTCCATGCGCCGCATCATCGCCGAGCAGGTGTTCGCCATGCCGGCCGAGAAGCTGCGGGTGGTGACGCCCGATGTCGGCGGCGGGTTCGGACCCAAGACCTTCGTCTATCGCGAATACCCGCTGGTCCTGGAGGCGGCCAAGCGTCTCGGCCGTCCGGTCAAGTGGACCGGCGACCGGGCGGAGCATTTCATGACCGACGCGCAGGGGCGCGACAATCAGGTAGAGGCGGAAATGGCCATGGACGACGACGGTCGCTTCCTGGGCCTGCGGGTCGCCATCGTCGCCAATATGGGCGCCTACAATTCCCAGTACGGGCCGTTCATCCCGTTTGTCGGCGCCACCATGTCGACCGGCGTCTACGATATCGAGGCCCTCGACGTTTCGATCACCGGCGTGTTCACCAACACCTGCCCGGTCGACGCCTATCGCGGCGCCGGACGGCCGGAAGCCGCCTTCTTGTTGGAAAAGCTGGTCGACGAATGCGCGCGCGAGATCGGGCTGGCGCCCGACGAGATCCGGCGGCGCAATTTCATCCGCCCGGAGCAGTTTCCCTATCGTACCCAGACCGGGCGTCTTTACGATGTCGGCGAGTTCGAGGGCCATATGGACCAGGCAATGGAGCGGGCCGACTGGACCGGCTTTGCCGCGCGCGCGGCCGACTCGCGTGCCCGTGGCCGGCTGCGCGGGATCGGCATGGCGACCTATATCGAGGCCTGCGCCTTCGCCGGCTCCGAGCCGGCCCATGTCGAGTTGAACGGCGACGGCACGGTGACGCTCAGGATCGGCACCCAGTCGAACGGGCAGGGGCATGCCACCGCCTATGCGCAATTCGTGTCGGAAAAGCTCGATCTGCCGATCGACCGTATCACGGTGCATCAGGGCGACACTGACGCGCTTGCCGCCGGCGGCGGCACCGGCGGTTCGCGCTCGATCCCGCTCGGCGGGGTGTCGGCCGCGCGCGCCGGCGAGGATCTTGCCGGCAAGATCCGCAAGATCGCCGCCGACGAGCTGGAAGCGGCCGCCGCCGACATCGAACTCGTCGATGGCACGGCGCGCATCGTCGGCACGGACCGGTCGATGGACTTTGCCTCGATCGCCAAGGCGGCCAGCAAGCCCGAGGACTTGCAGGGCATGGGCGAGTTCGTCCAGGACGAGGCCACCTATCCGAACGGCACCCACATCTGCGAACTCGAAATCGAGCCGCAAACGGGCGACGTCGAAATCCTGGCCTACACCATCGTCGACGATTTCGGCGCCACGGTGAACCCGCTGCTTCTGGCCGGCCAGGTCCATGGCGGCGTGGTTCAGGGTGCGGGCCAGGCCCTTGTCGAAGACACCGTCTACGCCGAGGACGGCCAGCTCATCACGGCGAGCTTCATGGACTACGCCATGCCGCGCGCGGACGACGTGCCGTCCTTTTCCTTCGAGACCCGCAACGTGCCGTCGACCACCAATGCGCTCGGCATCAAGGGGGCCGGCGAGGCCGGCACGATCGGCGCCACACCGGCGGTGATGAACGCCGTCACCGACGCGCTTTATCGCGGCTACGGCATCCGCCATATCGACATGCCGGCCACGCCGTCGCGTGTCTGGCAGGCGATCAAGGACGCTGCCACGGCGTGAGTCCGCTCCCGGACGACGACGACGACCGAAGACCGCTCACCGGGATCACGCTCAAGATCGCCTCGGTGTGCGCCTTCGTCGCCATGTCGACCTTCATCAAGGCGTCGGGCGAGGTGCCGCCCGGCCAGACCGTGTTCTTCCGTTCGCTGTTCGCCGTCATCCCGGTGGTGGCGGTCATGGCCTTTCGCCGGGAGCTGGCCGTCGCCTTCCGCACCAGCCGGCCGCTCAGCCACGTCGCGCGCGGTGTCGTCGGCGTCATCGCCATGGGGCTGGGCTTTTTCGCCCTGACGCGTCTGCCGCTGCCGGAATGGATCGCCATCAACTACGCCCAGCCGCTGATCGTGGTTATGCTGAGCGCGCTGGTGTTCGGCGAGACGGTGCGCATTTTTCGCTGGAGCGCGGTGATGGTCGGGCTGGTCGGGGTCACCATCATTTCATGGCCCAAGCTGACGCTGTTGTCGTCGGGCGCCGAACTGGGCCGCGGCGAGGCGCTGGGCGTGCTGGCCGCCCTGGTCGGCGCGGCGGTTTCGGCGATCGCCATGCTGCTGGTGCGCCGGTTGGTCAAGACGGAGGGATCGCCGACGATCGTGTTCTGGTTTTCCATCACCGCCACCGTCGCCGGACTGCTGACGCTGCCCTTCGGCTGGGCGGCACTGACGCCGTTGCAGGCCGTCATGCTGGTGATGGCGGGGCTGTGCGGCGGCATCGGCCAGATCCTGATGACGGAAAGCTATCGCCATGCCGACATGTCGACCATCGCCCCGTTCGAATACACTTCCATGCTGCTCGGCATCGCCATCGGCTATACGGTTTTCGGCGACGTTCCCACCATTCACGTCATGGTCGGCGGGACGATCGTCGTCGGCGCGGGCCTGTTCATCATCTGGCGCGAGCACCGGCTCGGCCTGGAGCGGGGTGCTGCCCGCCGGGTGACCCCGCCGCAGGGCTGAGCGCGTCACGAGGCCGTGCCGTTCGTCCACCCGGCGGCGAGCGCGCGCAGGATTTCGCCGGAGCAGGCATCGGCGGGAAAAAACGATTCGATCGCCAGTTCCGACAACGATATGTCGAGCGGCGTGCCGAAGACGGTGATCGTCGAAATCAGCGACAGCACGTTTTCGCCGATCTTAAGCTTCAGCGGCACCGCCACCAGCGGACCGTCCGGCTGAGGCCGTTCCGGCCGTTCACGCGCGGGCGCCGGATAGCCCCGCAATTCGTGTTCCAGCGTCGCAAGCCCTGCGTCGGCCACGGTTTCGTTGAGACGGCGCAGGCGTTCCAGAAGGTGGTCGCGCCATGCGACGAGATTGACGATACGCGGCGCGAGCCCGCCCGGATGCAGGCTGAGCCGCAGCACGTTGACGGGTGGCTCCAAGAGAGCGGGTTCGGCAACGGCCTGTAGAAACGGCGCGATCGCCCGGTTGGCCTTGACCAGGTTCCAGTGGCGATCGACGGCGATCGCGGGAAACGGCTCATGGCCTTTCAGCACCTGCTCGACGGCGGCCATTGCCTGGCCGAGCGCGGGATCGTCGAGCCGACGCTCGGTGAAACCCGGCGCATAGCCGGCGGCCAGCAAGATGCGGTTGCGCGCGCGCAGCGGCACCTCCAGCCGTTCGGCCAGATGCAGCACCATGTCGCGCGAGGGCGTGGCGCGACCGCTTTCCACGAAACTCAGATGGCGCTGCGATATCTCGGCCTCGAGCGCGAGGTCGAGCTGGCTCATCCGCCTGCGGGTGCGCCATTCTCGGATCAGACCGCCGACGGTCGGCGAGGGTTTGGTGCTCATACCCGATAGATAGCCGAGCACGGCGCGCAATCCCATTACCTTGCGGGTAATCGCCAGCAACACGATCCCGCGCCATGCTTCCTCCAGTCGGGCGCAGACGCCTCACAAAGGCCATGCCGCCGGCCAGCTCGCATCAAGGAGATTTGCCATGACCGTCGCCATCACACCCTTCCTGCGCAACGCGCTTTATCTCGACGCCGCCGTCAGCGGCGCGGCCGGCCTGTTGATGGCCGGCGGCGCGGGGGTGCTGTCGCCGTTGCTCGGCCTGCCGCAGCCGCTGTTGTTGTGGGCGGGTCTGGTGCTCATTCCTTTCGTCGCCATGCTGGTCTTCACCGCCCGCAAGGAGCGGGTGCCGCGCCTGCTGATGATCGACATTGTCGCTCTCAACGCGCTGTGGGTTGCGGCGAGCCTCGGTATGCTGGTCGCCGGCCTGGTCGAGCCGAGCCTGCTCGGCATCGCCTTCGTTGTCGCCCAGGCGGTCGCCGTTGCCGGCTTCGCTGGGCTGCAGGCGGCGGCTCTGCGCGCGGCCGCGGCGCAAGGCGCCTGATAGCGGCCCGGTGTCCGGGCGCGGATCGGAGGGAAAAGCCGATGGTGCATCACGATGCGCGACGCTGGATCGACCACGTGCTCGCCGGCTCGCCGGTCGCTCGCGGGATCGGTCTGCGCTTTACGACGATCGAGCCGGACCGGATCGTCGCCACGCTTCCCTTCGGACCCGACCGGGTAACCCTCGACGACCTTGTCCATGGCGGCGTCATCGCCACGCTGATCGACATTGCCGGCGCGGCCGCGGCCGCGTCGGGGATCGGCGACGGCGTTGCCGGCGGGGCCACCGCGACCATGAGCATCGCCTATCTCGCGCCGGCGCGCGGTTGCGACCTCACGGCCGAGGCGGTCGTGATTCAGCGCGGGCGCATCCAGACCGTGACCGATGTCTCGGTGCGCGACCCGTGCGGGCGGGCGATTGCCAAGGACATCGTCACAAGTCGCCTCTTCTTGCGCAAAAAGGCTGCGGGGTGAGGGGCTGGGCCTGTATCAGAACCCGACGGCGGCCAGCAGGACGCTGCCGCTCATGAACGCGATGATCAGCGAGCCGGGCGTCCACAGCGCCGCGCGGATATCGTGGGTCTGGCCGGTGGCATAGGCGGCGAAATGCAGGAGCCGCGTGACGACGTAGCCGTAGAACAGGAGCTGCGCCGGCCAGAGCGGCGGCGTTGTCAACGTGTAGAGAAAGCCGGCGGCCAGGAAGAACGGCACGTTTTCCAGATCGTTCATCTGGATGCGCCGGATGCGCTCGACGCGTTCGTTGGGATGAAGCTGCGTGTGATCGGGCCGGGGGGTGAGCCGCGTCGGCTTCAGATCTTCCGGGGCGCGCAGCCCGGCATTTTCCTGCTTCATGCGGACCACGGTCAGCCACGACATCGCCACGACCTTCAGGATCATCAGGCTTGCCGCGATCGCGTAGGCGGCAAGGACGGGGTCGGACAGCGACAGCAATTGCATCGTCTCCTCCGAATGTGCGGCCTGCCGTTTCGACCGGCCGTCAGGCGTCGTCCTTCAGCTCCCGCAATTTCAGTTTCAGGGCCAGAAAATCCCGCCAGGCCAGCCGTTTGTGGGCCGGATTGCGCAAAAGATAGGCCGGGTGCAGGGTCGGCATCGTCGGAATTTCGACCCCCGAGGCGGTGATATGCGTGCGCCAGTTGCCGCGCATGCGCAAAATCCCTTCCTGGGTGCGCAGCAGCGCCTTGGCCGATGGGCCGCCGAGCGTGACGAGCACTTTCGGCGCGGCAAGCTCGATCTGGCGTTCGATGAAGGGCCGGCAGATTTCCGTCTCCAGCGGCGTCGGCGTACGGTTGCCGGGCGGGCGCCACGGGATCACGTTGGCGATATAGGCCTTGCCGCGGTCGAGGCCGATCGCGGCCAGCATGCGGTCGAGCAGCTTGCCCGAGCGCCCGACGAAGGGCAGGCCCTGAATGTCCTCCTCGCGTCCCGGCGCCTCGCCGACCAGCATCACCTCGGCGGCGGGGTCGCCATCGGAAAACGCCAGGTTCTTGGCGGTGAATTTCAGATTGCAGCCGTCGAAATCCGCCAGCAAGTCTCGCAAATCCTCCAGCGAGCCGGCGCTGCGCGCAAGCTCGCGCGCCCGTTCGGCCTGGCGTTCGTCGGGAACCGCCGCCGATACCGGCCCGGCCGGCGGGCGCGGCGCGGCCGGCACCGTGCGCGCGGGCGCGG
>NZ_RBVY01000016.1 GCF_004000215.1 Nitratireductor alexandrii
CAGCTTGGCGCGCAGATCAACATCCCGAACATGCCGGGCTCTTCGCTTCGCTTGATGGCGTCGTATGCCGATGGCTCGCATGCTTTCAACGTGGGCGCTCCGACGATCAACGTCGCAGCCGGCATTACCGGCTTGCCGCCGTTCATCCCGGGCGTGTCGCTCTATGCTGGTGGATTGTTCGGTGGTTCGGAATGGTCGATCCTGGCTTCCTACAACCACCAGTTCTCCTCGACGTTGGGCGCATCGGTGGCCTTCCAGTGGTTTAACGACCTCTATTTGGCCGGTACCGACGTGAAGACCGGCGTCGACGCTTGGGGTGCCGAGTTCTCGCTGGTCTGGTTCCCGGTTTCGGACTTCGAAGTCCGCACCGAGATCCACTACGACGACGTTGGTAGCATCGGCGGGTTCAACCCGGATGGCACGGTTTCGGGCTATCTGCGTTTCACGCGCTACTTCTGATCAATATCAAACAGATGGCCCGGCAAATTGCCGGGCCATTTTTCTTCCACGGACAAGGCCGACCTGGCAAAGGCGAAGGAGTTCGAAAGGCAACCCAAGGAAAATCGCGAGTCACGCGCCCTAGGCTGGAACCCGGTGAGAGCCGGACACTCCACAGCAAAAAGAGAAGCGCCATTGCAAATTCCCCACCGCGAGAACTATTTAGAACTTTCTAATTTTTCGCTCGCAGGAGGGATTGATGTGAGTAGGTGCGTCGCTGGCATATCGGCGAATACAACTTTTGATAGCATATCCACCGATTGCACCGCAAAATATTCGCTTACCTGGAATGGCTCGCCTCGCCCCGTAAGCAACAACTCCCTGGCCGAGCTTTACGCACGTTTCGGCGATGTCATCTGGGACGATGGGCGTCATAAAACCAATGTTGCCGCGTTCATCGGGGAATTGAACGAGCTTTTGCTCGGCCGGCGATTCAGCGTATTTTCCCAGGACATGCTCGACGACCTGATCGGAGCCCTGCGCGAGCGCGGCAACAGCAACGCCACCATCAACCGCAAGATGGCGGCCCTGAGCAAATTGCTGCGCAAGGCGCATAAGATGGGTAAGATTCACAGCCTGCCGGAATTCCGGCGGCAAAAGGAAAGAGCCGGGCGGATCCGCTTCCTGGAACAACAGGAAGAGGCACGGCTGTTTGCCGCCATCAAGGCGCGCAGCGGCGACGCCTACCGGCTTTCCGTCTTTCTGGTCGATACGGGCTGCCGCCTCGGCGAGGCGCTCGGCCTGATCTGGAACGATATCGATGCGGGCCGCGTCACCTTCTGGGTCACCAAGTCCGGCCGCTATCGCACCGTGCCGCTGACTCGACGGGCCAAAAACGCGATCGAGCGCCAGCGCGGGATCGCCAACGGCCCGTTCGCGACGCTGACCCAGGTGCGCTACCGGGCGATCTGGAACGAGGCCAAGGCCAGCGTCGGGCTCGGTGCCGACAAGGACGTGGTGCCGCATATTCTGCGCCATACCTGCGCCTCGCGGCTGGTGCGCGGCGGCATCGACATTCGCCGGGTGCAGATGTGGCTCGGCCACCAGACCCTGCAGATGACGATGCGCTATGCCCATCTCGCCACGCACGATCTGGATTCCTGCGTCAAGGTGCTGGAACACGAGCGCTGCAACGACTGTTGAGGCACCTGCGCGGGCGTTCGGCCAAAAATCCCTGCGAAAACGCTCGCCGCGCCGGCGTCACGACCCGCCTGAACGCGGCAGGAACGCGCGGCTTGCATGGGCGGCCGCCGGCGCCTAATGGGGTGCGAACTCGACCATCGGACGGCGCCCCATGTCCCTGCCCCCTGCCCGCGACCGGATCCATCTCGGCAATTGGCGCACATATCCCGCCAGCACCTGGGCGTTCCAGAATGTCGGCGAGTTGGTGCCGTGCGCGCCGATCAGCGCGCCAGCCGGCAAACCGGCGCCCGGCCCGGGGTCCGGCCTCCTCGGCGCGCTGATGATCGAGACCGACGACGGCGGCAGGGTCAGTGCCACGGCCCATCTGGAGGCCTCGCATGGCGACGCCTTCGTGGCGCTGCGCGACGGGGCGCTGGTGGCCGAATGGCACGCGCCGCACTGCGACCCCGCACGCGCCCATATCGTGTTTTCGATCTCGAAATCCGTCACCGGCCTGCTCGCCGGGATCGCGGTCGGCGACGGCCTGCTCGATCCCGACCAGCCGGTGACCGACCATGTCGCCGTCGAGCCCGGCTCGGCGTTTGCAGACGCCAGGGTGCGCGACCTGCTCGACATGACCGTCAGTCTGGATTTCGAGGAAAACTATCTCGACCGGCACAGCGCCTTCGACCGCTATCGCCGCGCCATGTTGTGGAATCCCGAGCACGATCCCGACGCGGCGGAAACCCTGCCGCAGGTGCTTGCCGCGCTGCCGCGCGCCGATGGAGCCCATGGCCGGCGCTTTCGCTACGCCTCGCCGGCGACCGACATGCTCGGCCTGGTCGTCGAGCGCGCGGCCGGCCAGCGCTATCATGCCTTTTTGCGCGACAGGCTGTGGCGGCCGATGGGGGCCACGGGCGAGGCCCTTGTCACCGTCGACCGGATCGGAACGGCGCGGGCCGCCGGCGGCATCGCGATGACGGCGCGCGACCTGGCCCGGATCGGCCAACTCGTGCTCGACGGCGGGGTCGCCAACGGCCGCCAGGTTGTGCCGGCGGACTGGATTTCGGACCTGCGTACAAACGGCAGCCGGAGCGCCTGGGCGGACGGCGATTTCGTCGACCTGTTCGCACAGGGGCGCTACCGCTCGTGCTGGTATTCGGTCGGCGACGATCATGGCAGCCTGGCCGCGATCGGCATCCACGAGCAATGGCTGTGGATCGACCCGCAGCGCGGGGTGGTGCTGGCCAAGCTGTCCTCGCGGCCGGAGCCGAGCCACGATCCCGCCACCCGGCGCGAGGCCGCGATGCTGGCCCGGATCGCGCGCGGGTTGTGACGGCCGCCTTCCCCATTCTGTAGCACAGATGTCACACGCTTCGGCGATTGTGCGCCCGCGTCCGCTGATCGGCGCGGAACGGTCGGCTGCGACGCAATTTCGCTCTGGCCAACCCCACAACAATCTGCTTATTGCTGAGCCATCGAGTCATAATTTGTTATAACATTACGATTCGATGTTCCGGACGACCTCATCGCCTTCGCTGAGCCGCCGGACGCATGAAACGCGTTTCGGGCGGGGGTCCCAAGCCCCGTCCACCATTGGAGAATGACATGAAGATCAGGAAGTTGCTTGTCGGCACCACGGCGACGCTGGCCTTCGCGCCGGCTGCCGCGATGGCAGCCGACGCGGTGGTCATCGCCGAGCCGGAGCCGGTGGAATATGTACGGGTCTGCGACGCCTTCGGAGCCGGTTTCTTTTATATCCCCGGCACCGAGACCTGCCTGCGCATCTCGGGTTACGTGCGCTACCGGGTCGGCGCGACCAGCGATGACGGGCTGACCGACACGCCGAACTTCAACGGATACGCACCGGACGGCTGGAACAAGGAAACCCGCGCCCGGGTCAATATCGACGCTCGCCAGGACACCGAATGGGGCATGCTGCGCAGCTATTTGCGGTTGCAGTCGACCTGGGGCGTGCCGAGCGACGGCGCGGTCTCCGTCGACCAGGCCTGGATCAGCCTCGGCGGCCTGCGCATGGGCTACACCGAATCGGCCTGGGGCGACACGGTCGCCGGCGTCAACACCACCGGCACGCATTCCGACGGCGCCTTGTGGTACGGCGACCAGCAGCGCCACCTGATCCAGTATAATTTCGGCGGCGATGTCGGCCTGTTCGGCGTCATCTCGCTGGAAGACGACGCGCTTTCCGGCGAGGGCTACCTGCCCGACGTCGTCGGCGTGCTCTCCTACCAGCAGGGCTGGGGCGGCGTATGGGGCCGGGTCGGTTACGACGAATCCTTCGACGGTTTCGGCGCGTCGATCGGCGTTGAGCTCAACATCCCCAACACAACCGGCTCCTCGATCCGTCTGGTCGGTTATTACGCCGATGGCGATCACGTCTACGGCACCGGCAGCTCCTATGGCGCGATTTCCGGCGGCATGGGCAATGCCGAATGGGCCGCGCTGGCCTCCTACTACCACCAGTTCACCTCGACGGTCGGCGGCTCGGTCGGCTTCGAATATTTCAACGATTTCTATGCCGGCAATTCCAGCGTCAGCACCGGGTTGAACGGGTATGTCGCCGAACTGTCGATGGTGTGGGAACCGATCAACAATTTCGAGGTTCGCACCGAAGTGACCTACGACAAGATCGACACCCGCGACGGCTCGGTCGGCGGTTTCCTGTCGTTCACGCGCGGCTTCTAACCGACCCTCGCGCCTGCGAGATATCGCTTTTCGGCCCGGCGTTCGCGCCGGGCCGTTTTTGTCAGGCGGCCGCTCCGCCGCTTGACGACGCGGTTCCTGTCCGGTCGCAATCCGGCTATATTGCCCTTTCCCTCCTTTAGCCGGATCCCCGCGCCCATGTCCTCCCGTCCCGCCCTGACCCCGCTTGCCCAGTCGCTGCCCGCCACCGTGCCCTTCGTGGGACCCGAAACGCAGGAACGCGCGCGCGGCGCGCCGTTTCGCGCCCGTCTCGGCGCCAATGAAAGCGGTTTCGGACCGGCCCCGTCCGTGATCGAGGCGATGACGCGGGTGGCCGGTTTGGCCTGGCGCTATTGCGACCCGGAAAATTTCGACCTCAAACAGGCGCTCGCGGCACAGCTCGGCGTAGCGCCCGACACGATCGCGGTCGGCGAGGGCATTGACGGGCTGCTCGGCCTGGTCGTGCGCCTGTTCGCCGCGCCCGGCGCGACCGTGGTGACCTCGCTCGGCGCCTATCCGACCTTCAACTACCATGTCGCCGGCTTCGGCGCGCGGCTCGTCACGGTGCCCTATCGCGACGACCGCGAGGATCTGGACGGCCTGGCCGAGGCGGTGCGACGCGAAAACGCGAGCCTGTGCTATCTCGCCAACCCCGACAATCCGATGGGCACGTGGTGGGACTCGGAGGCGGTGATGCGCTTCATCGAAGCGCTGCCGGAACACACCATGCTGGTGCTCGACGAGGCCTACGGCGAGACCGCGCCCGCCGGCACCCTGCCGCCGCTCGACGTCGAACGGCCCAACGTGTTGCGCATGCGCACCTTCTCCAAGGCCTACGGGCTGGCCGGCCTGCGCTGCGGCTACGCGATCGGCGAACGCGAACAGATCCGCGCCTTCGACAAGGTGCGCAACCATTTCGGGGTCAATCGCATGGCCCAAGCGGCCGCGCTCGCCGCCCTTGCCGACCGGGCCTGGCTCAACAGCGTCGTCGGCGAGGTCGCGGCCGCGCGCGACCGCATCGCGGCGATTGCCGCCGAGAACGGGCTTGCCGCCCTGCCCTCGGCGACCAATTTCGTCACCATCGATTGCGGGCGCGACGGCGCCTATGCGCACAAGGTGATGGCGGCGCTGCTCGGCGCCGGCATCTTCGTGCGCAAGCCGATGGCGCCCGGCCTCGACCGCTGCATCCGCGTGTCGACCGGCCCCGAGGCCGAGCTGGCGCTTTTCGCCGCCGAACTGCCCGGCGCGCGCGCGGCGGCGCAGGCCGGCTGAGCGACCGGAAGCCCGATCAGCCGTAGCGCGACAGGTTCAAAGCGCCAGCATCGACCTCCGGCGCCTTGCCGCCGACCAAATCGGCCAGAACGCGGGCTGAGCCGCAGGCCATGGTCCAGCCCAGCGTGCCGTGGCCGGTGTTGAGATAGAGGCGCTCCACCGGCGTGGCCCCGACCACGGGCGGACCGTCCGGCGTCATCGGACGCAGCCCACACCAGAACGTGGCCGCTGCGGTATCCCCGCCTGCGGGAAACAAGTGATTGAAGGAGTGCTCGAGCGCGGCCCGACGGCTCTGCCTCGGGCCGAGGTCGAAGCCGGCGATCTCGGCAGTGCCGCCGACGCGAATGCGCGTGCCCAAGCGGGTGATCGCGGTCTTGTAGGTCTCGTCCATCACGGTCGAGACCGGGGCCGCGTCCTCGTCAGCCACCGGCATGGTCAGCGAATAGCCCTTGACCGGATAGACCGGCAGCTTGAGCCCGAGCGGGCCGATCAGCGCCGGGCTGTAGCTGCCGAGCGCCACGACATAGGCGTCGGCCTCGCGAAAGCCGCGCGAGGTAACCACGCCCGTCACCCCGCGGCCGTCGCTCACCAGCGCCTGGACCTCGGTGCCGTAGGAAAACGCCACGCCATGCGCGGCGGCGGCCTCGGCCAGCAGGGTGGTAAAAAGATGGCAGTCGCCGGTCTCGTCGCCGGGCAGCCGCAGACCGCCGACGATATCGGCCTTCGCCCCTGCCAGTCCCGGTTCGGCCGCCACGCAGCCCGCGCGGTCGAGCGCCTCGTAGGCGACGTCGAATTGGCGCAGCACCTCGACATCGCGGGCGATGCCGTCGAACTGTTTTTGGGTACGGAAAAGCTGCAGCGTGCCGCGGCTGCGCTCGTCATAGGCAATACCGGTCTCGGCCCGCAACTGCTTCAGGCAGTCGCGACTATATTCGGCGAGCGGCACCATGCGGGCCTTGTTGCGCGCATACCGGTCCGCGGTGCAGTTGCGCAGCATCTTGAAGAGCCAGATCCAGCGGGCCGGATCCACGCCGGGACGCACCACCAGCGGTCCATGTCGCATCAGCAGCCATTTCAGCGCCTTCAGCGGCACGCCCGGAGCCGCCCAGGGCGAGGCGTAGCCCGGCGAAACCTGGCCGGCATTGGCGAAGCTGGTCTCCTTGCCCGACCCCTCACAGCGTTCGACGAGTTCGACCTCGTGTCCGGACCGGGCCAGATAGTAGGCGGTGGTCACGCCGATGACGCCTCCGCCGAGGACCAGCACTTTCATAATTTTCGTTCTCCGGTTGTTTGGATGAAGACGGCGCCGCCCGGCGGACGGCGCCCTTGGGGAAAGCGGCCTGGCCGGGCCCGTTGCCGGAGGCCGGAAACCGCGAAAGCTGGAAGGCCCTTTCAGGCGGCGGAGGGGCCGGGATCGTCGAACCCGCCGGGACCGGGCGAAGCCGGGCGGCACACGGTCCGGGCGCTGCCCTGGATGAGCGTGAGCGTCGGCCGTTTCTGAACCGGCGGCGCCATGCGCGTCAGCGCTTCCTTCTCGCGCCGCGCGGCCTCGGGCTGATAGAGCACGCTTTCCAGGACGATCGTTTCTTGAACGCCGTCCTGTCCGGCGAACCGGAACAGTTGGCCTTCGCTGAGACCGATCAGCGCCAGCCCGCGCAGCGAGGTCAGCGGAAGGAAAAGTCCGACCGGCGATTGCATGCGTTCATGCGAGATCACCCGGGTGTCCGGCTCGCGGCCGTCGACGCTGAACGTGATCCGGCTGTTGAGGGTCGCCACGGTGGCGGGAACGTCGTCGCCGAAGACGACACGCGCCGCGTCGAGCTTTTCTTTCAGCAGCGCCGCCATCGGATCGTCCTGCCCCAGGCAGCGCTCGAGCATGACTTCGAGAATCGTATGATCCTTGGTGGTGAGGATGCAGCTTTGCTCAGACATCGCAGTTCTCCAGCGCTCCGCCCGGGGAGCGGTTGCGGTTTGACGACAATGGAGAATCCCCTGGCCGCTGGCGGGCGGCGCAGGGGCTACGATCCTGCGAGGAGACAGCCTCCGAACAGCGTGAGGCGACAGAAGGGCCTGGCCCCGCTCATGAGGCCCGGCCCGCTTCATGCACCGGCCCGGACGCGGACACCACGCCGCCGGTATTGTCCACGCTTTCGACGGTAAGGCGATGGGTGCGGCCGTCGCGCGCGGTCCAGTCGATCGACTGACCGGCCGCCAGGCCGATCAGCGCAACGCCAATCGGCGTCAGCACGGAGATCTTGCCCTCGGCGATATCGGCTTCGCCGGGAAACACCAGCGTGACGGTGCGGTCCTCGCCGACATCGCTGGTGAAACGCAGACGCGAGCCCATGCGCACCACGTCGGCGGCCAGCTTCGAATCGTCCACGGTGCGCGCGCGGTCGAGCTCGGCGAAGAGCTGGTCGGCGACGGCGGGATTGCGCTCGGCAAAACCTTCCGCCAGCCGCGAGAGCCGCTCGTGGTCGGACCGGGTCATGGCAATTGCCGGCTTGCGCTTTTTCTTGGTTTCGGGAGCCATTCCTGGACTTCCTCGTCAATCTGGCGCCGCCGATGCATCAACGATGCGCGGCACCCTGGTTTGTTCTGATGAATGAAGTGTCGCCTGTGTGGCTTGCGTCGACCCGCTCCGCGGGGAAACTTGCCTGTGCCCCCGCAGCCGGGGCGCGACGCGACCGGGCCCGGGGTCAGTGTCCCGCGATAGGACACACCCTGTGAAGGCTCATTACGGGCAGCTCGGTCCAATACATGGTTCGAGACTTGGTGTAGGGCAGCGGGAATGTCAAGCCTCACGCGGCTCTGGACCAGCCGTCCGCCCCAACCCGGCCTCCGCGACCGGCTGGCTCCCGCCGCCTGATGACCATGCGCGACCGCGCCCAAAGCCGCGCGCCCCAACCTTGCGGGCGCGGCCGGGGACCCGTCACGGCCAGCAACGGCGTCCTTGAATTAATTGAACGTTCGTTTTATTATTCCGACCGGGAGGAACGCAATGGCGCGCACGATCGGCTCGGACGGCGAAAAGACGGAGGCGGCGATCCGCGAGGCTGCCGTCAACCTGATCGCGCGCCATGGCTACGAAGCGGTTTCCATGCGCCGGCTGGCAGCCGAGGTCGGCGTCCAGGCCGCCGCCCTCTACCGCTATTTCCCGACCAAGGAAGATTTGCTGTTCACGCTGATGCGCGAACATATGGAAGACCTGATCGCGGCCTGGAAGACGGCCGATCCCGGCCCGGCAGACAGCGCCGCGCGGCTCGCCGCCTTCGTGCGCAATCACATCATCTTTCACGTCGCACGCCGGCACGCCACCCATGTCTCCAACATGGAACTGAGAAGCCTTTCGCCCGAGCGGCTGACGGCGGTGCTGCGGCTGCGCGCAGCCTACGAAAAGGAACTGCGCGGGATTTTGCGCACCGGCGCGGCTGCGGGGGCGTTCACCGTCGACGATCCGGCGCTGACGGCGATGGCGATCCTCCAGATGATCACCGGCGTGATCGTCTGGTTCCGCCCCGACGAAAGACTGTCGGTGCGCGAAGTGGCCGACACATACCACACCATGACAATGCGCCTGGTCGCAGCGGCCGGGCATGCGGAGGGAAACGATGTACACGCACATGATGCAGTTCGGACTGGGTGAGGAAATCGAGGCGCTGCGCGACATGGTGCGCCGCTTCGCCTCCGACAAGATCGCCCCGATCGCGGCCGAGATCGACGCCAGCAACGAATTTCCCGCCGGGCTGTGGACGGAACTCGGCGCGCTCGGCCTGCTCGGCATCACCGCCGATCCCGAGCACGGCGGATCGGGCATGGGCTATCTCGCCCATGTGGTGGCGATCGAGGAGATTTCGCGCGCCTCGGCCTCGGTCGGGCTTTCCTACGGCGCGCATTCCAATCTGTGCGTCAACCAGATCAGGCGCTGGGGCACGGCCGCGCAGAAGGCGGCCTATCTGCCCGGCCTGTGCGCGGGCGACAAGGTCGGTGCGCTGGCGATGTCGGAATCGGGCGCCGGCTCCGATGTCGTCTCCATGCGCCTTCGGGCGGAAAAGAAGAACGACCGCTACGTGCTGAACGGCACCAAGATGTGGATCACCAACGGCCCGGACGCCGACACGATGGTGGTCTACGCCAAGACCGACCCCGAGCGCCACTCGCGCGGCATCACCGCCTTTATCGTGGAAAACACCATGAAGGGATTCTCGGTGGCGCAGAAGCTCGACAAGCTCGGCATGCGCGGCTCCAACACCGGCGAACTGGTGTTCGACAATGTCGAGGTGCCGTTCGAAAACGTGCTGCACGAGGAGGGCAAGGGCGTCGAGGTGCTGATGTCCGGCCTCGACTACGAGCGCGTGGTGCTGGCGGCGGGGCCGGTCGGCATCATGGCCGCCTGCCTCGACGTGGCCGTGCCCTATTGCCACGAACGCAAGCAGTTCGGCCAGAAGATCGGCGAGTTCCAGCTCGTCCAGGCCAAGCTCGCCGACATCTACGCCGCGCTCAACGCCAGCCGGGCCTATGTCTACGCGGTGGCGGCGGCCTGCGACCGGGGCGAGACGACACGCAAGGATTCGGCCGGCTGCGTGCTGTTTTCGGCCGAAAAAGCGACGCAATGCGCGCTCGACGCCATCCAGATCCTCGGCGGCAACGGCTATATCAACGACTATCCGACCGGCCGGCTGTTGCGCGACGCCAAGCTTTATGAGATCGGCGCCGGCACCAGCGAGATCAGGCGCTGGCTGATCGGCCGCGAGATGATGGCGGAAAGCGCTTGAGGCCGGCAAATGCCGCCCATTCGCGGGGTTTCGACGGCTGACGTCTCAACCGGGGGTCGCTGGCCCAACAGGTTTTCCGGAACCGAGCCGCACGCGCGACCGGAGCGCCGCGCTGGAAGACGGATCGAGAGATGACCATGGACGCCGATGTCGTTCTCGTTTTCCTTGCGGCCATGACGACGGCGGTGACCACCGGCTTGGGCGCCCTGCCCTTCGTGTTCGTGAAGCGCATCGACCGATGGCGGCTCAGCATCGCCAATGCGGTGGCGGCCGGGCTCATGCTGGGGGCAAGCTACAATCTGATCGACGAAGGCGCGGACATCGCCCTCGACCGGGTTCTTATCGGCATCCTGCTCGGTCTTGCCGCCATCCTCGCGGCCAATCGGCTGCTCCGGCGGCGCGACACCGCCGACATCGCCGACCTGCACGGCAAAAGCGCGACAAGGGCACTTCTCATTCTGGGCGTGATGACGGCGCACTCCTTTGCCGAAGGGATCGGGGTCGGCGTCTCCTTTGCCGGCACGCCCGAACTCGGCGCCTTCATCACAACCGCCATCGCGATCCACAACATCCCCGAGGGCCTTGCCATCTGCCTGGTGCTGATCCCGCGCGGCACGTCCATCTGGAAGGCATCGCTATGGAGCATTTTCACCAGCCTGCCGCAGCCGTTGATGGCCGTACCGGCCTTCCTGTTTGTGCAATCGTTCGAGCCTTTCCTGCCGATTGGCCTGGGCATCGCGGCCGGCGCCATGATCTGGATGGTGTTTTCGGAACTGATACCGGATGCCACGGAGAACGCCTCGGGCGATGCGGTTGGAACCACCGTGGTCCTCGCCATCGTCGCGCTCTGGGCATTCCAGCTGGTGTTGTTCGGCACGTGGTGAACTCCGGTCCGAAGCGCTGGCGCCGCATTTCGGGCGTGCGAGACCGCGACTTGACGGAGGTCAATACGGGCCGGATGCTGATTTGCTATCCAGCCTGCAGCAATACGGCACGATTGACGAGCAGGAGAGACGAGATGCGTGGCTTTGTGGACGATATCGAAAAGCTGACCGAAGAAAACACGGATTTCCGCCGGGTTCTCTACACCGGCCAGAACCTGCAGCTCGTTTTGATGTCCATTCAGCCGGGCGATGACATCGGCGAGGAAGTCCATGACGATCGAGACCAGTTCTTCCGTGTCGAGCAGGGCGAGGGCGAGGCCTGGATCGACGGCAATCGGTCCCCGGTGAAAGCGGACCATGCCTTCATCGTGCCGGCCGGCGCCAGCCACAATGTCAAATGCACCGGCAACGAGCCGCTGCGCCTCTACACGATCTACGGACCGCCGGAGCACCGCGACGGGACGGTGCACGCGACCAAGGCGCAAGCCGAGGCGCATGAAGAGCATTTCGACGGCGTCACGACGGAGTAGCCGCACGTCGGAAGCCGGTGTCGAAGGGAGTTCTTGCCATGGCCAACACGAAACAACGGCGCAACCCATTGCTTCCGTGGTGGATCGGTCTCGCCCTCATCGTGGCGGTGATTGTCTATGTCGCCTACCGGTTTGCCTGCCTGGACTGCGCGCCGGCCGGCTTTCTGGAATTCATGATCCTCGGCATCGTGCCGGCGGTGTACCTGCTGCTGATGTATCTGACCTTCAAAAGCCAGGCCGACAGCGAGTCGCGATAGGGTCTGCCTCCATCCCGACCCTGACGAAGACCGGCGCCGGCCTCCTCTGGTGCCGGTTGGCTTGCGCGGTTGTAATCGTTTCGACATCGGCCCCCTCTACGAAACCGGTATGCGCGAATCCGAGACAATCTTCGCCGCCGCAATGGCTTTGGCCGACGCCGCGTCGACACTCGCCCGCAAGGCCTGGTTCGAAGACGTCGCCGCGCGGTACAAATCCGACGGTTCGTCGCTGACCGATGCCGATCTGGCCATCGAGGCCAACTGGCGCGAAACGATCCGGCGCCTGTTCCCCTCGCACGGAATTCTCGGTGAAGAATACGGCACGGACGCCGGTTCCAGCGCCTTTACCTGGGTTCTCGACCCGATCGACGGGACCCGGCAATTCGCTACCGGGTTGCTGAATTTCGCCTCGCTGATTGCCGTATGCCGCGACGGGGTGCCCGTCATCGGCATCATCGACCTGCCCCTTTCCGGCGCACGTTACGCAGCGGCCGAAAACGAGGGCACCAAGCTCAATGGCCGTACCGTGCGATGCAGCGGTCAGACCGGGCTTGCCGACGCCAGGATCAGCCTGGCCAATCCCGACAGTTTCGCCGGCGATGCCGGACGGTCCTTCGAACGGCTGCGTTCGACCGGCCGGCTCAATGTCTTTGACGGCGGCGCACCGGCCTATGGCGCATTGTCGCGCGGCCTGATCGATGTCTGCCTGAACGGCAGCGACCTCGACGCATACGATATCTGCGCCCTGTGCCCGGTGGTGACGCAGGCCGGCGGCGTCATCTCCGACTGGTCGGGCCGGCCGCTCTCCCTGGCCTCCAGCGGCGCCATCGTGGCAAGCGCCTCGCCGGAACTCCATGGCATCGTTCTGGCAACGCTCGGCTGAGCAGCCTCAACGCGGATCGCCGGACGACCGTCGCTGACCGCTCGGTCGGGGTCGAAGATGGGAAGCAACCATAAATGACAAAAAACATATCAATTTGACATTCTTTATGGATATACCATGTTTGCTCGGTTGCTATGCGAGCGGGATACGAGACATGGCGAGTTTGGAAACCGACCGCATGCGCGCGGTGATCCAGGGGCAGAGCACGGTGTCCGACAAGATCCGCGCTCTCGACGCGGCCGGGTTCGCCCGCGCCGACATCGCGCGCTTTCTCGGCAAGCGTTACCAGCACGTGCGCAATGTTCTGGTCGCCGGTACCCCGGCTGCGAAAAATCCGCCTCGGGCGACATCGACGGCCGACCCCGTCGACCGCCCGGCCCGGCAACTGCTGAAAGGACGCCTTCAGATCGGCGCCGGCGGCCGTATTGTCATTCCGGCCGAGATGCGCGCCGCGATGGGCGTCTCGGAGGGCGACAGCCTGCTTGCGCGCGTCATCGACGGCGAATTGCGGCTGCTGTCGCAAGATGCCGCGCTGCAGAAGGCGCAGGCTCTCGTTCGCCAGGTCGTGCCGGAAGGCGTCAGCCTCGTCGATGAATTGATTGCCGAGCGCCGCCTCGAGGCGCGCCGGGACGACGAGCGGTGAGCGGTGTCCTCGACGCGTCGGCCGTGCTGGCTCTGCTCAACGACGAACCGGGAAGCGATTTCGTGCGCGCCCGCCTGGGCGGATCGCTGATGAGCCTCGTCAACGCCATCGAGGTCGGGACCAAGCTCGTCGACAAGGGGCTGTCGGAAAGCCAGGCGCGAGAAACGCTCGACCTGATCGACATTCCCCTCGTCGGTCTCGATCACGACGTGGCGCAAGCCTCGGTCGCGTTGCGGGCGGCGACCCGGTCGCGCGGTCTGTCGCTGGCCGACCGGGTCTGTATCGCTCTCGCCGCGCGCGAGGGATTGCCGGCCATCACGGCAGACCGCTCCTGGACCGAGCTCGCGCTGCCCTGCACGGTCGAATTGATCCGCTAGGCCGGCTGCCCCTGCAGGCGCCCGTTTCGGGACGTCCGCGCACCACCGGCGACCTGAAACGTGTCGCAAGGAGGCAACGCCTCCCTGGCATCGCGGCGCCTGTGCCCGAAGCATCGCCGGGTCCACCCGCAGACAAGCGCCTGCCGGCGATGGGCCGGCGCACTGTCTCGGGCGCGGGGCCTGCTCACGTCACCACCACGCCGCGCGCCTTGGCCCAGCGCGCCAGCACCTTCTGCTCGTCGGGCAGGGGCGGCCGGTTGGCGAAACCGCGCACCTGGACAAGGCGGTCGCACCTGTCGAGCTCGATGGTCAACAGCCGCTCGGCCTTGCCCGCACCGCGCCGGGACAGCGACCAGATCGACGCCGAACCGGCAATGCATTTCGCCGCATAGGTCGACACGCAATGGCGCATGGCGCGGGTCTCGGCCACCAGTTCGGCGGCCGAGGAGAGCTGGCGCACGACATATTCCTCGCGCCGCGCGCGCGGTTCCTTCGCCGATGGCTTCCACGACCAGTCGGCGAGCGCGGACCCGTCCCAGCGTCCGCCCTCGGGTGCGGCCATGCCGGCGCGCGCCGCCGCCCGCCCCGCCCGACGACGGGCAGCCTCGATGCGGGCGATCGTCGCCAGGTCGCGATGCCAGTCGTGCATCTGGCGCTCGAGCGAGGCCAGCGTGCGGCCCTTGAGGCTGTAGCCGCGGTCGCGCCGGCGGCAGGCAGCCAGGTAATCGACGAGGTCGTCGACCAGCGCGCGCGGCGCCGGATTGGCGCAGAAAAACCACACAACCTCGCGCCAGAAGGCGAACTGGCGGCGCGGCGTATGGGCGATCTTGCTGTGCGCGATGCTCAGCGCCAGACCGAGATCGTCGGTATAGCTGCGCGCCACCGCCTGCCAGAACGCGGCCTCGAAGGAAAGATCGCCCGGCGGATTGAGAAACCGGTGCACCTCCTTGCGCGTCAGCCAGCGGCCGGCGGCCTCCTTGTAGAGCGAGCCGCCGCGTGCGGCGATCACGTACCAGCTCTTGCGCAGCCGCACCTCGCCGACGTCGAGCCCGCCGGCATCGATCCAGATCCGCTCGAGCGCGCCGGAGACCGGATAGCGCGCATAAAGATGACGCGCAGCGGCAAGCCGCAGCCGGGCCGGATCGCGCGACTTCATGCGCGGACGCCAGGCGGCCGGGTCGCGGATCGCCTCGCCGACGAAACCGCCCCTCGCCTCGGCGAGCGCCTTGTTGAAATCGGGAGCCGGACGCGCGGCGCGGACAACGCGCTTCAGCGTGGCGTCGTAAGCTTCATCTCTTTCGCGCGCGGCCTCCTGCCGGCGCTGGATCATGGAACGGGCCATGGCCTTCGGGCCTCAATGGATTGCTGTCAGCCGGACGCACTACGAGCGTCGGCACGAAACGTGGCGAACTCGAATGCGATCTCATGACAGGCTCCTTGGGGCCG
Organism: Nitratireductor alexandrii; assembly: GCF_004000215.1. Taxonomy (GTDB): domain Bacteria; phylum Pseudomonadota; class Alphaproteobacteria; order Rhizobiales; family Rhizobiaceae; genus Mangrovimarina; species Mangrovimarina alexandrii. Next base: position 15,391 of record NZ_RBVY01000016.1, read on the forward strand.
GAATGGACCGGCTCGATAGGCGGACAAGGCGGCAAAGATATGGCGGCCGCGGCCGGCAAGGGCGGCGCCGAAGCCGTGCCTCGGGCCTTTTCGCGCCGCGCGGGGCTGGTATCGTGCGCTGGAACCGCGCCATCCAGCCCGCGTTGGCCAAGCACGACAGCATAGCAACGGGAGACGAACCATGACGCTCAGCGACGCCCAGCAACGGCTCAATCGCGGCCACGATTTCGACTTCTCCGGCCTCACCGCCCTGTTCGTGAATTGCACGCTCAAGGCCTCGCACCAGGGCGTCTCGCACACGCAGACGCTGATGGACGACGCGATCGCGATCATGCGGCAGAACGGCGTCGCCGTGACGAACCTGCGCGCGGCCGACCATCGCCTCGCCTTCGGCGTGCAGCCCGACATGCGCGAGCATGGCGCGAGCCACGACGACTGGCCGGAGGTTTTCTGGCCCGAGATACGCGACGCCGACATTCTGGTGCTCGGCACGCCGATCTGGCTCGGCGAGGAATCCTCGCTGTGCCGGGTGATCATTGAGCGGCTTTACGCCCATTCCGCCCAGCGCAACGACAAGGGCCAGTATGTTTTCTACGGCAAGACCGGCGGCTGCATGGTGACCGGCAACGAGGACGGCATCAAGCATGTGTCGATGAGCTGCCTCTACGCCATGCAGCATGTCGGCTACACGATCCCGCCGCAGGCCGATTGCGGCTGGATCGGCGAGGCCGGGCCGGGCCCGTCCTACGGCGACACGCTCGACGACGGCAGCCGCGCCGGTTTCGACAATGATTTCACCCGCCGCAACCTGACCTTCATGACGTGGAACCTGATGCATGTCGCGCGCCTGCTCAAACGGGCCGGCGGCCTGCCCGCGCACGGCAACACCGCCGCCTCCTGAAGATCGGACGTCTCTGGCGGCGGCCGCGCCGCGCGGTCGCGGCCGCAATGCTGGACAGGCTCCGCTTGCCCCCCTATCGATAGGTCATGCCGGGGCTCCGCCTCCGACCGGACAGTGCAAGGATCATCATGGCCACGCTTTCCTCCCAGATTTCCCCCGCCGCCGAGAATTTTCGCGACAATGCCAGCCGCATGAAGGCGCTGGTGGCCGAGATCGCCGAAACGGCGGCCGAGATCGAGCGCGGCGGCCCGCAGGCGGCGCGCGAGCGCCACACCGCGCGCGGCAAGCTTTTGCCGCGCGAGCGGTTGGCGCAGCTGCTCGACGCCGGCTCGCCATTTATGGAAATCGGCCAGTTCGCCGCGCATGCGATGTATTCGGGCGACATCGCGTCGGCCGGCATGATCGCCGGCATCGGCCGGGTGTCGGGTCGCGAGGTGATGGTGGTGGTCAACGACGCCACCGTGAAGGGCGGCACCTATTATCCGCTGACGGTGAAAAAGCACCTGCGGGCGCAGGAGATCGCGCGCGAAAACAACCTGCCCTGCATCTATCTGGTCGATTCGGGCGGGGCCAACCTGCCCAATCAGGACGAGGTCTTCCCGGACCGCGAGCATTTCGGCCGCATCTTCTACAACCAGGCCAACATGTCGGCCGCCGGCATCCCGCAGATCGCCTGCGTGATGGGCTCGTGCACGGCGGGCGGGGCCTATGTGCCGGCGATGTCGGACGAATCGATCATGGTGCGCAACCAGGCGACGATCTTTCTCGGCGGCCCGCCGCTGGTCAAGGCGGCGACCGGCGAGGACGTCACCGCCGAGGAACTGGGCGGAGCGGAGGTGCATACCCGCCAGTCGGGCGTGGCCGACCACTATGCCATCGACGACGAGCACGCGCTCGGCCTGGTGCGCCGCATCGTCGCCAATTTGAACCGGAAAAAACCCGCCCGGCTGGAGACCCGCGCCCCGGTCGCCCCGCTTTACGCAGCCGACGAGATTTACGGCGTGGTGCCGGCCGACACGCGGCAGCCCTACGACGTGCGCGAGGTGATCGCGCGCATCGTCGACGGTTCCGAACTGGACGAGTTCAAGCAGAATTACGGCACGACGCTGGTGACCGGCTTTGCCCGCATCCACGGCCTGCCGGTCGGCATCATCGCCAATAATGGCGTGTTGTTTTCGGAATCCGCCCTCAAGGGCGCGCATTTCATCGAATTGTGCTGCCAGCGCGACATTCCGCTGGTGTTTTTGCAAAACATCACCGGCTTCATGGTCGGCAAGAAATACGAGGCCGGCGGCATCGCCCGCGACGGCGCCAAGCTGGTGACGGCGGTGGCCACGGCGCGCGTGCCGAAAGTGACCGTCATCATCGGCGGCTCGTTCGGCGCCGGCAATTACGGCATGTGCGGGCGCGCCTACTCGCCACGCTTCTTGTGGATGTGGCCGAACGCGCGCATTTCGGTGATGGGCGGCGAGCAGGCCGCCACCGTCCTGTCGATGGTCAAGCGCGAGGGCATCGAGCGCAAGGGCGGTGAATGGTCGGACGAGGACGAGGCGGAATTCAGAAAGCCGATCCTGGAAAAATATGAGAAGGAAGGCCACCCGCTCTATTCGTCGGCAAGGCTCTGGGACGACGGCATCATCGACCCGGCCAGGACGCGCGAGGTGCTGGCGCTCAGCCTGTCGGCCGCGCTCAACGGCGAACGCGAGGAGACGAAATTCGGCGTCTTCAGAATGTGAGCGCGACCTTGCGCGCGCCTTCGGAGCCGTCCCGATGATCCCCTGGGAAACACTCGACACCGCCGCCGTGCCCGGCGGCCGGGAGACGCTGCGGCTGAAACGGCGCGGCGGCGAGTTCTCCGTCATGCTGGGCAGCAACGAATTGATGAACAGCCGGCTGAGCGGTTCGGAGGAAGCGCTCGCCCGGCTGAGCATCGAGCGCCTGACATCGCCAGCCCCGCGGCTGCTTGTCGGCGGCCTCGGTCTCGGTTTCACGCTGCGCGCCGCCCTGCCCCTTCTGCCGCCCAAAGCCCACGTCACCGTGGCCGAGCTGGTGCCGGCGGTGATTGCCTGGGCGCGCGGCCCGCTCGCCGCGCTGCACGGCGACAGTCTGACCGACCCGCGCGTGTCAATCGTGGAGGCCGATGTCGGCGCCGTCATCAGGGCGCAGCGGTCGCGATGGGACGCCATCCTGCTCGACGTCGACAACGGCCCCGAAGGGCTGAGCCGGGCCAGCAACGATGCGCTCTACAGCGCCAGCGGGCTGGCCGCGGCCCACAACGCGCTGGCGCCCGGCGGCGTCTTGTCGGTGTGGTCGGCCGGACCCGACCGCAGCTTCACCCGCCGCCTGCGCGACACCGGCCTGGCGGTGGAGGAAGTTTCCGTGCGCGCCGGCACCACCAGACGCGGCGCCCGCCACGTCATCTGGCTGGCCAGCAAGGCGTGACCGTTGCGCCACCCCATTTGCCTCACGCCGCGCAGGCCTTGCATTTGGCGGCCGCCCACCGCAGGCTCCGCCGCACCGCGCACCACGATCACCGGGGAGCCCTGATGGCCAGGCACCGCATCTACACGACGAGTTTCGCCAGCGTCTATCCGCATTATGTCGCCAAGGCCGAGAAGAAGGGGCGCACGAAGCAGGAGGTCGACGAGATTATCGCCTGGCTGACCGGCTACGGCCCCGCCGAGCTCGACGCCGTGCTCGCGGCAAAGACCGATTTCGAGACCTTCTTCGCCGAGGCGCCGAAGCCCAACCCGGCCCGTGACAAGGTCACCGGCGTGATCTGCGGCGTGCGCGTGGAGGAGGTCGAGGAGCCGACGATGCGCGAAATCCGTATCCTCGACAAGCTGGTCGACGAGTTGGCGAAGGGCAAGGCGATGGAGAAGATTTTGCGGACGACCTGACGCGCCCGCGCCGCATTCGCCGCCCCCGGGCGCGCCGCTCGCCCCTACCCCTGATCGTGCAGGACGATCGAAAACCCTTCGTCAGCCGAAGGCTCGACGAAGTGGCTGGTGAAGAGGTCGAACTCGGCCTCGCTCACCCGGTATTCGTGTTCGCCCGTCGCATTGCGGCCGGCGAGCCTCGCCTTGCACACGGCGTCGCTCGCCCTGAGATAATGCAGTTCGTGCGCCGCACCCGCCTTTTCGAAGATGGCGCGCATCCAGGCGCGCGAGGCAGGCGTGTTGGCCTGGAAGTCGAGCACGACGGACACCGAGCGCAGCAGGTCGGCGACCAGCGGCGCGACGGCCTCGCGCAGCCGCCGCGTGCAGCGCGCATAGTCGTCGATCGTCGCGATCTCGCCCGGATAGAGCCGCGCCAGCCAGAAATCCTCGCTAATCAACACGGTGTCCGGCGCCCGCGCCTGCCTCGCCGCCAGCGTCGACTTGCCGGAGGCGATCTTGCCGCAGATCATCAGGAGCTTTGGACGAGACAATTGCTTTTCCGTTCTGGTAAGCCCGACTTGACAGGGCCGGCGCGGATCACAGGAATTTTTGGATCGGTCGTCAAGCTTGGCGATGGGGTTCCGTTCGGACTGGAACCGACACGAGGTCCGGTTCCGCGCCGGTTGTTCCAGGGACCAACCCGTTGATATCGCGCCCAGCGCCCGACCCGCGATGCCGCGCCGACGTCGCCCCGGCGGATGACGCACCTAGCGTCCAGTCCGCGACGCCGCGCCAGCGTGCGACCCGGTCGTGATCGTCATCCTCGGGCCTGACCCGAGGATCCATGCCTGAACGGTCCCGACCGACGCCTACGACACCAAACTTGTCCACGCCTTCCTGCTCGCCGGTATCCTTCCCGAAGTGACCGAGGACATGGAATGCGCGGACCCGACCTCACAGTGAAATACAACCGGCTCGTTTGGCATCTCGCCGCGGAACGCGTGCGCCGTGCCAGCAGCGGGATGCGATCGGTCATCAAAGCGAACCCAAACTGGCACCTCCAGCCGCGAGCGCCGGCAGGAACGCCCGAGGGTGGGCAGTGGATCGCCTATCTTACCGCCGGCGCCGCATCGATCCTGCCCGTCCTGATGCGCCTGGGCCCGAAGGCCGTGCGCCTCTTCCGCGAGATCGCTCGCCGCGTCGGGCCGACGCTCCGCCGGCTGCCGAAACAATGGGGCGAGAAGTCGAAGTTTCCCGACGAGGAGGAATTCGATACGGAAACACGCAGGATCGGCCCCATGTCGCGGCAACGGCCGGGCCAGCCGGTGCTGCGGTTCCGGAACGAGCGCGAACTGCGCAATTACCTCGGACCCGCAGGTCCCGGCCGTGAATGGCATCACATCGTCGAGAAAAGACTGGAGGTGCTTTTTTCGCCTGAACTCATTCACAGCACGGACAACATCATCAACCTGCCGGTTGACCTGCACCGCCACATCAATGGCAAGATGAGCCGCAAGTCGTCGGCCACGAACGATATCGTTCGCCGCTTCTACGTAAGTCGGTTCTCGTTTCGCGACCAATACAATCACGGCATCGACTTGATCAGAGAGGCAGCGGAAGAACTTGGCTATGACCCGGACAATCTCTGACAAGCCGACTGGCGCGCTCGTGGCCGCCCTGGTCGAATACGAGGAGCAGCGGCGGCTCGCGATCCGCCGCGAGGACACGCCGGCCGCAAACCGGCTCTACGACAAGACGGTCCCCATCCTGAAAGAACTGGTGCTGAGAGAGCCCGAGGGCCGCGACGCGCTGGAGGCCCTGCTTCAGCATTCCTCGGCCTTCGTTCGCCTGTCGGCGGCGGCAAAGGTGCTCGGCTGGGCTCCGAACAAGGCAATCCCGGTTCTGGGGCGGCTTTACACCGAGGACCTCAAACCCGCCTACTCCCTCGCCGAGAGCGGTGACGTCCGCCTGACCGCGAAAGAATTGCTCTACCGCCATTTCGGCATTCGCAGCTTCAATCCGAACCATCTCATCGAGCCGCTCAAGGCCTATGGCATCGACTGGCCCTACCGGCCGCATTTCGATCGCTAGGCTGCCGCCAAGCGGGAGGGCAGACTTGGCTATGACCCGGACAATCTCTGACAAGCCGACTGGCGCGCTCGTGGCCGCCCTGGTCGAATACGAGGAGCAGCGGCGGCTCGCGATCCGCCGCGAGGACACGCCGGCCGCAAACCGGCTCTACGACAAGACGGTCCCCATCCTGAAAGAACTGGTGCTGAGAGAGCCCGAGGGCCGCGACGCGCTGGAGGCCCTGCTTCAGCATTCCTCGGCCTTCGTTCGCCTGTCGGCGGCGGCAAAGGTGCTCGGCTGGGCTCCGGACAAGGCAATCCCGGTTCTGGGGCGGCTTTACACCGAGGACCTCAAACCCGCCTACACCCCCGCCGAGAGCGGCAGCGTCCGCCTGACCGCGAAAGGTCTGCTCTACCGCCATTTCGGCATTCGCAGCTTCAATCCGAACCATCTCATCGAGCCGCTCAAGGCCTACGGCATCGACTGGCCCTACCGGCCGCATTTCGATCGCTAGGCTGCCGCCTAGCGGGAGATAGTCGGCACGCGAATATCGCGCTACGAAGGCTTCATGTCCTTCGGCGTCTTCATTCACCGCTCCGATTCTATCTACGACGACAGCCCATCGGAGCGCTACCAGTTCCCGCCGATGTATCTCAGCCGTGTGGAAGCCTGCGTCGGCGGCTGGATCGTCTATCTGGAACCGACCAAGGTCCCTGCCACGCGCGGCTATTTTGCGGTGGCAAAAGTTCAAGAGGTGATCGCTGATCCAGCAGTGCCCGGCATGTATCTCGCGATCATCGAGCCAGGCAGCTATCTCGATTTTGCCGATCCGGTGCCGTTCAGCAGTCCTGACGGCGTCATCGAGCGTGGCCTTCTGAACGAGGCCGGCAGGATCTCCGGCCGTGCCCAGGCTGCCGTGCGCCCGCTCGCGCCGGCCGATTTCCACCGCATCCTTGCCGCCGGACTAGGTGACGAGGACGCGTTTTTGCCGCGGGTCGGCGAGGCGGCCCGTTACGAGATCGACGAGGAGCAGGTGCCGTTCGAGCACGAGCGCGAGCGCGTGATACAATTGACGTCGCGGATCGTGCGCGACCGCGTCTTCCGCCGCGTCGTGCTTCGTGCCTATGGCGAGCGCTGCGCCGTCACCGGCCTGAAGCTGATCAACGGGCGCGGGCGCGCCGAGGTCGAGGCCGCCCATATCCGCCCGGTGGAGGCAAATGGGCCGGACAGTCTGCGCAATGGCATCGCGCTTTCCGGCACCGTCCACTGGATGTTCGATCGCGGGCTCATCTCGCTTGCCGACGATTTCGGCATCCTGGTGTCGCGGCAGGTCAACGACCAGGACAGTGTGCGGGCGATGATCAACCGCAGCGGGCGTGCCCTCGTTCCCGATCGCGGCCTGCAACGCCCGCATCCGCGATTTCTCGCCTGGCACCGCGCCCACTGCTTCAAGGCCTAAGCGACGCGGCAGGGAACGCGCCGATGATCCGCGCCGCCGACCGCCGCTCGCCAGCCCTCGCGATTACGGCCTTTCGACGGCCGGCCTTCGCCGCCGCTAAGGCGCGGCGGCCAGGAGCACGAAGGAGGCGAAGATCACCAGGTGCACCACGCCCTGCAGGATGGTGGTGCGGCCGGTCGCCAGCGTCAGCGTGCCGGAAAACAGGGTCAGCGCCAGAAGCACGACATGTTCGCCCTCCAGCCCAAGCGTGAGCGGCTTGCCGAGCAGGAAAGAGGCGATCGCGATCGCCGGGATCGACAGGCCGACGCTGGCGATCGCCGAGCCGGTCGACACGTTGAGGCTGGTCTGCAGACGGTCGAGAGCGGCCGCGCGCACGGCGGTCATGCCTTCGGGCAGCAAGACGATGGCGGCGATCACAACCCCGACAAAGGCCTCGGCGAAGCCGATCGCCGTAACGCCCTTTTCGACCGCCGGCGCCAGCGCCTCGGCCAGCATGATGACGGCGGCCAGCGACAAGGCCAGAAACGCCGCGCCGAGCGCGGTCTGGCCGTTCGAGGGCACGGCGTGGCCGGAGGCCTCGCCCGGGGTGGAGATGTCGAGGAAGTCGCCGCGATGACGCACAGTCTGAACGAACAGGAAGGTGCCATAAAGTGCCAGCGACACCACGGTGACGAAGGCGAGCTGAACGGTTGAATAATAGGGGCCGTCGACGGCCAGGGTGAAATTCGGCAGGATCAGGGTCAGCGTCGCCAACACGCCGACCACGGAAAAGGCGGCGACCGCGCCATGGCTCTGGAAGGACTGTTCGCGGTGGCGCAGGCCACCAGTCAGCAGGCACAGGCCGACCACACCGTTCAGCACCAGCATGACGGTGGCGAACACCGTGTCGCGCGCGACGGTGACGTCGCCCTCCGACGGCGCCAGCATCATCGACACGATCAGCGCCACCTCGATGACGGTGACCGCGCCGGCCAGCACGATCGACCCGAACGGCTCGCCGATGCGCGCGGAGATGATTTCGGCGAAATGCACGGCCGAAAACACCGTCGCCACCAGCACGACACCGGCGAGCGCCAGAAACGGCACCGATGTTTCATCGACAATGTGGAGCTGTTCCAGCGCGATCAGCACGACCGCGGCAAGCGGGGCCAGCATCGGCCGCCAGGCAGCGCCCCGTGGCGCTGAATGCGGGGCCTCCGCACCGGTTGCGCTGCTCATCGTGTCACCCTCCGCCCTTCGGTGGTTGCCTGGCGCGCCTGCCGCAACATCGCCTTGGTCGCGACCGGCATCCATCCCGCAGGATCACGCCTTACGGGCCGAAGCTATCCAGAGGGTTAAGACGACCGTGCGCGACGGGCGGTGTACCGGCCTCATCCGCCATTGACCAGCGCCAGCACGAGCTGCTGGACATTGCCGCCCTGGCTCATTTCGACCCGGTCGAACTCGCGGCTCTTGCGGCGCTGCTCCTGCGACAGCGCGGCCAGTTTTTCGGTCAGTTCGGCGCGGATCTTCCGGCATTTGGGATCGTTTTCCGTCCGCAGCCCGACCGAGACCGCCTCGATCTGCTCGACCAATTCCACGATCAGCGCGCCATGCACGCGCTCGTGTTTTTCGATTCCGTCGATGAAGCGCTTCCAGCGCGGACGCGTCTCGGGCGGCAGCGTGCCCTTCGGCTTCGGCAGCCGGTAGGTGATGACGAGATGCGGCCGCGCGGCGGCGAGCGTGCAGCCGCCCCGCTCCGGCACGTAGTTGCGCGACCATTTCAGATCGAAATCGGTGTAGGCGATGGCGCGGCCGACGCCGATCTTCGGGCCGTTCTCGCCGATCGAGCGATAAAGCTCGATGCCGGTTCGCCCCGAGATCGCGTAGGTCACGATCTTCTCGACCGGTTTCCAGTCGCCCGCGGCCGCCGGCGACGAGGCCGCCAGACCGGCAAGGAGACAGAGCGCGCGCAGGCCGGTCCGCAATCGATGATCCTCTTTGCCGTTCGGTTCGACGGGGTGCAGTGACAGGCACTGTTCACAAACGGCCCGATTTGGCAAGCTTCCCGCGCCGGCGCCGGCTGGACTTGGCCGCCCGGACATGGCTTAACCGGCGGGTCGTTCGGCGCCTTTCGTGGAGGATGAATGTTTTCCAAGATCCTGATCGCCAATCGCGGCGAAATCGCCTGTCGCGTCATCCGCACCGCCCGGCGCCTCGGCGTCAAGACGGTCGCGGTCTATTCCGAGGCCGACCGGCGCTCCATGCATGTGGCGATGGCCGACGAGGCGGTGGCGATCGGCCCCGCGCCGGTGGCGGAAAGCTATCTGGTCGGCGACCGGATCATCGAGGCGGCGCGCGAGACCGGCGCCGAGGCGATCCATCCCGGCTACGGCTTCCTGTCGGAAAATCCCGATTTCGTCGACCAGGTGGTCGCCGCCGGGCTGGTGTTCATCGGCCCGTCGGCCGATTCGATCCGCGCCATGGGCCTGAAGGACGCCGCCAAGCGGCTGATGGAAAAGGCCGGCGTGCCGGTCGTGCCGGGTTATCACGGCGACGGCCAGGCGCTGGTGCTTCTGGCCGGCAAGGCCAAGGAGATCGGCTATCCGGTGCTCATCAAGGCGCGCGCCGGCGGCGGCGGCAAGGGCATGCGCCGCGTCGACGACCCGGCCGATTTCGCCGAGGCGCTGGCGGCCGCGCAGCGCGAGGCCAAGGCGGCCTTCGGCGATCCCTGGGTGCTGATCGAAAAATATGTCGAAAAACCCCGCCATATCGAGGTGCAGGTGTTCGGCGACAATCACGGCCATGCGGTCCATCTTTACGAACGCGACTGCTCGGCCCAGCGCCGTCACCAGAAGGTGATCGAGGAGGCGCCCGCACCGGGCATGACCGCCGAGATGCGTGCGGCCATGACCGCGGCGGCGGTGAAGGCGGCGATGGCGATCGACTATAGCGGCGCCGGCACGATCGAGTTCATCGTCGACGCCTCGGACGGGCTCAGGCCGGACCGGTTCTGGTTCATGGAGATGAACACGCGACTGCAGGTCGAGCATCCCGTCACCGAGATGGTGACCGGCGTCGACCTGGTCGAGTGGCAATTGCGCGTCGCCGCCGGCGAGACCCTGCCCAAGACGCAGGAGGAAATCCGGCTCGACGGCCACGCCTTCGAAGCGCGGATCTATGCCGAGGACGCCACGCGCGATTTCCTGCCGGCGATCGGCACCCTGCACCATCTGGAGTTTCCGCGCCGGCTCGGCGACGACACGAGCGTGCGCGTCGACACCGGGGTTGCGGCCGGGGACGCGATCTCGCCCTTCTACGACCCGATGATCGCCAAGCTGATCACCAAGGGCACCGACCGCGCGGCAGCACTTGGCGGCCTGGTCGCGGCACTCGAAAAAACCCAGGTCGCGGGCTCGACCGTCAACATCCCGTTTTTGGCCGCGCTTGCCGGCGACGCCGATTTTGCCGCCGGCGACGTCGACACCGGCATGATCGCGCGCAAGCAGGAGGCCCTGACCGCGATCGCTCCGCCCGGCGCGGCGATCGTGGCGCGCGCCGCGCTCGCCGCCTCCGGCGCGGTGCACGACGCGACCTCGGCCGATCCATGGGACACGCTTGCCGGTTATGCGCATTTCAACCCGATCGCCCGGCGCGTGCGGCTTGTCCGCGACGGCGAGGAGATCACGGCCAGCGTCACCGCCCGGCCAGGCGGCGCCTTCGCGGTCGGGCTCGGCGCCAAGAACGAATTCGTGTTCGACGCGCTGCATGCCAGTTCGGCAGCGGTCGCGCTGTGGCCCGGCCACGTGACCGTGTTCGAGGGCGCGGTCGGACACAGTTTCTCAATCCCCGACCCGGTGGCCGAGGCCGAGGAACAGGCCGCCGGAACCGACACGATCCGCGCCCCGATGCCGGGGCTGGTCAAGGTGGCGCGCGCGGCCGAGGGCGAGCGGGTCACGAAAGGCCAGGCGCTGCTGGTGCTGGAGGCGATGAAGATGGAACACACCGTCGCAGCCGGCCAGGACGGCACGATCGCCGAAATCGTGACCGAGGGCGCGCAGGTCACCGACGGCACGGTACTGGTACGCTTCGCCGCCGATTGATTGCCCTTCGCGGCGAACGGTTCGCTTATCGAAAGGACCGCAGATGGCCTGGGTGATGTTGTTTTTTGCCGGTCTGTTCGAGATCGGCTGGGCGATCGGGCTCAAATATACCGAAGGCTTCAGCCGTCTGGTGCCGTCCGTGCTGACGGTGGCGGCGATGGCGATCAGCTTTTATCTGTTGAGCGCGGCGTTGCGCACCCTTCCGGTGGGCACGGCCTATGCGGTGTGGACCGGCATCGGGGCGGTCGGCACGGCGATCCTGGGCATCGTGCTGTTCGGCGAGCCGGCGACGGCGGCCAGGCTTACCTGCATCGCGCTGATCGTGGCCGGCATTCTGGGCCTGAAGATCTTTTCGGGCACCTGAGGCGCGGTCCAAAACAGGAAAGCCGCGTCGGCCCGTCAATGGCCAGCGCGGCTTTCGTCGTCGGCAGCGCCCCGGCAGCCCCCGCCCCCGCGCACCGCCTGGCCGTGATGGCCGGGCTCAATGCATGGTCATCCATTCGCGCGCCTCGCGCAGGGCGCGGGCGATTTCCATCTTGGACATGGAGGCGGCGATCTCGCCGCGCAGCGCCACGGCGCGCTCCGAGCCCTTGATGGCCGCGATGTTGAACCATTTATGCGCCGCCACCATGTCGACGTCGCAATCGCGACCGGTCGCATACATCATACCGAGCTCGAACAGAATGTCGGCCTGGGCCGTGTTTCCGATATCGCCGGCACCGGCTTCAAGCATCTCATATCGCGCCATTTTTCAGTCCCCTGTTGTCGCGTTGTGGCGGCCTGGTTGCGTTCGGTGTGCCGCCGTTTCGATGGTTCCGAGAATGGCGACGAGGCTTGAATCCGTCGTTAAATGGCGTGCTTAATTTGGAGAAAATGAAATGAAAACAAGAGGTAAACCAAGGGATTCGTTAACGATCGAACCCCGCGGATTTCCGGGGAATCGGCGCTCTTGTCGTTAAAATGCCGATGGCCGCCGGCAAGGTTTGGCTAACCACGGCCGCGAATGGGCGTGTCGGCAAGGCGCGATCTTGCGCGCGCCGGCAGGCGGCAAATTCCTCCCCATGACGGCTTTCGTCGCGGCCCGCCCTGGTTTACGTTAACGTTCGCGTAAGACGAGGGGCTGAAGCCCGACCAGGGAGGAAACGGATGAAGAGACTTTTCGCGATCACCCTTGCCACCGTGATCATGTCGGCCGGCGCGGCCTTGGCCGATCCGATCGAGGGAAACTGGAGAACGCAGTCCGGCGAAACCGCCGGCATCGCCAAATGCGGCGGCAGTTTCTGCATCACGCTGAAGACCGGCGACCACAAGGGCAAGCAGATCGGCAAGATGCAGGCGACCGGAAACGGCAAATACAAGGGCAAGATCACCGACCCGGCCGAAGACAAGACCTATACGGGCAAGGCATCGCTGTCGGGATCCTCGATGAAGATGAGCGGCTGCGTGTTCGGCGGGCTGCTGTGCCAGTCGCAGTCCTGGCAAAAACTTTAGAACCGCTCTGCTTTTTGGCGGATTCGCAGTCCGGCTCTAACCGATCGGTTCAACGCGTTTGCGAATAGCGAACCGGCTTGCGCTTCGCCTGGAGCCTTTTTGGGCCGCGACAAGGCGGCATGACCGTGCGCGCCGCCGGTCTCCTCGAAAAAACCTTGGCAAACCCCGTCGCCGCGCGGCGGGGTTTTTCGTTGCGAATGGTGGGCGGAGGCATGCGAGCCGCCTTTTTCCCACCACGCCGCGGCCACATGAACGGCCGATGAACGCCGCTCTCAGGGCGGGTTCAGGCCGGCGGTGGCACAAGGGGGCGCAAGAAGGGAAAACCACATGCTCGCGCGCCGCCTCACCATCGTTTCGCTGCTCATCCTGATTTTCGGGTTCGGCTTCTCGATCCTCGTCGCCGAAGGCAGTCGTCCGGCGCGCTCGTTCGAAATCGGCCTGTTCATCCCGTGTGTGTTCGAACAGGGCCTCGTCTGCACGCCGCCGGCGCGCTGAAGCCGCCGTCCGTAAAGATAACAGTTCCAGTAGAGTTCCAGTCCGGAAAAGCCCCCCATGAACGATGTCATCGCCCGTCTCCCGGCCGCTCTTGCCGCCGGCGCCCGCCTCGCGCTTCTCGCCGCGGCCCTGTGCGTGCCGCTGCTCGCCATGCCGGCGAAGGGCGGGAACGAAGCCATTCTGGTCGGCGGCGACATTAACGCGACCAGCGGCGCGGGCCTGGTGATCGTCGTCGGGCTGCGCCGGGCGCGATAAACCGCCGCGACATCGTTGCCCCCCTCCCCGAGCGCGCCAAGTCTCTCTATAATGGGATATGGAAAAGCGAATCTACCCACAACCGATCGAGACGATCGCGCGACCCGAACCCTATATCCGCCAGAGCTTTACCGACGCCAAGGCGGCGGTGCAGGCGCTCAAGGCGCTTTATGAACGCAACACCGCGTTTTTGCGCGCCTCCTTCAACGGCCTCGCCGACGGCGGCGCGGTCGACCGGCGCTACCGCGCCTATTACCCCGAAATCGGCGTCACCGTGTCGAGCCACGACCAGATCGACACCCGCCTCGCCTACGGTCACATGCCCACACCGGGGCAATATTCGACCACCATCACCCGGCCGGACCTGTTCGAAAACTATCTGATCGACCAGCTGGCGCTGATCATCCGCAATCACGGCGTGCCGGTCACGGTCTGCGAATCCGAAACCCCGATCCCCGTGCATTTCGCGTTCGGCGAAGGCGCCTATGTCGAGGCGGCGGTCGCCGACAGCATCAAGCGGCCGCTGCGCGATCTTTTCGACGTGCCCGACCTCAACGGCACGGACGACCATATCGTCAACGGCACGCACGAGCTGGGCCTGGGCGAGCCGCTGCCGATCGCGCCGTTCACCGCCCAGCGGGTCGACTATTCGCTGCACCGGCTGTCGCACTACACCGCCACCAGCGCGAACCATTTCCAGAACTTCGTGCTGTTCACCAACTACCAGTTCTATATCGACGAATTCTGCGCCCATGCGCGCACGCTGATGGCCAAGGGCGGGGAAGGCTACACGAGCTTCGTGGAACCGGGCAATCTGGTGACGGCGGCCGGCGAAAGCGCGCCGGGAAGCGGCCAGGCCGCGCCGCGCCTGCCGCAGATGCCGGCCTATCACCTGACCCGGCCCGACCATTCCGGCATCACCATGGTCAATATCGGCGTCGGCCCCTCCAACGCCAAGACCATCACCGACCATATCGCGGTGCTGCGGCCGCATGCCTGGCTGATGCTGGGCCATTGCGCGGGACTGAGAAACACCCAGGCGCTCGGCGATTACGTGCTGGCGCACGCCTATGTGCGCGAGGACCACGTGCTGGACGACGATCTGCCGGTGTGGGTGCCGATCCCGGCGCTGGCGGAAGTGCAGGTGGCCATGCAGGAGGCGGTCGCGGAAGTCACCGGGCTCGCCGGCTACGAGCTCAAGCGCATCATGCGCACCGGCACGGTCGCCACGATCGACAACCGCAACTGGGAACTGCGCGACCAGCGCGGGCCGGTGCAGCGCCTGTCGCAGTCGCGGGCGATCGCGCTCGACATGGAATCGGCCACCATCGCGGCCAACGGGTTCCGCTTCCGGGTGCCCTACGGCACGCTGCTATGCGTTTCGGACAAACCGCTGCACGGCGAGTTGAAACTGCCGGGCATGGCGACCGACTTCTACAAGCGCCAGGTCGCCCAGCACCTGACCATCGGCATCCGGGCGCTGGAAAAGCTTGCCGAGATGCCGCCCGAGCGGCTGCATTCGCGCAAGCTCAGGAGCTTTTCGGAAACCGCCTTCCAGTAGCGTGTCGCGGCGCGATCATGATCGTGCCGCACTTGCCGGCTTCAAGGCGAGGCATGACCGGATCGACGCATAAACGACATCGTGGACGACGCATGCTCGCCAAGCTCTCCATGGCCGCCGCGCTCGGACTGACGCTGGCGCTGGCGGCCGGCTTCGCCGGCGCGCTGCACCCGGCGTTCGATTCCTTCGCGCATCTGCGCCTTCATGTCGCCGGGCTGCTGGTTGTCGCGGGTCTGGTCATGGCCTGGCTCGGCGCCCGCCGGACCGGGGCCGGCGCGGCGACGGTGGCCATCCTGGCCGCGGTGGCGACGCTGGCGGGCCCGTTCTGGCACAGCCCGGCCGCCGCCGGAGCGTGGACTCTACAGCAGGATGTGGCGCGCTACCGGCTTTTGCAGCTGAACCTGCGTTTCGACCACCCCGATCCCAAACGGGTGCTGTCGCTGATCGCCCGCGAGCACCCCGATATCGTCACCCTCAACGAGGTGTCGCCGCGGTGGCGCACGGCGCTCGAGCCGATCGCCGCCGCCTATCCATACCGGCTTGTTTGCGCGGCGAGCGCGGGCGTCGGCGGCGTGGCGATCCTGTCGCGCCGGCCGTTTGCTGCCGATGCGCGGCGAGCCTGCACCCTCAATGGCCGCTTCGCGCATGCCGGCATCGATCTCGGCGGCACGACGGTTCGCGTGGCGGCGGTGCATTTCGGCTGGCCGTGGCCGTCGCGACAGGCTGCCGAGGCCGCCAGGCTTGCCCCGGTGATCGCCGCACTGGACGGCCCGACGATCCTGGCCGGCGATTTCAACGCCACGCCGTGGAGCGCGTTTTTCAGCCGGTTCGTGGCCGATGGCGGGTTCGAGCCGCCGCCGCGCCTCGGCGCCACCTGGCTATATCATGCCTTGCCGCAGGCGCTCAGGCCGGCGCTCGGCTTGCCGATCGATCATGTGATGACCCGGCAAGGCGTCCGGCTCGTGCAAACCCGACGCGGCGCGGATGCGGGCTCCGACCATGTGCCGGTCGTGGCGGATTTCGTCCTCGACGCTCCCGCCAACGCGGCGCCGGCCACCACGGTCGCGCGCGCGGCCGGCCGGTGACGGGGCGTGTTTGACGCGGCCGGCGCGGCGCGCCAGGATCACATGTTCGGGTAGACTGGCCCCTCCCCGCCCTGCGGCGGCACCCAGTTGATGTTCTGGTTCGGATCCTTGATGTCGCAGGTCTTGCAGTGCACGCAGTTCTGCGCGTTGATGACGAAGCGCGCACCGGCCGCGCCCGGCTTGTCGGCAACGGAATCGCCGTCGGCGTCGACCCATTCGTAGACCCCGGCCGGGCAATAGCGCGTCGACGGCCCGGCGAATTTGTCGAACTCGGACTCCTTCTGCAGGTCCATATCCTTGACCTGGAGGTGGACCGGCTGGTCCTCCTCGTGGTTGGTGTTGGACAGGAACACCGAGGACAGACGATCGAAGGTCAGGACGCCGTCGGGCTTGGGGTAGTCGATCTTCTTGTGCGCGGAGGCCGGCTCGAGTGCTGCCGCATCGGTCTTGCCGTGCTTGAGCGTGCCGAACGGCGAAAAGCCGAACAGCGTGTTCAGCCACATGTCGAAGCCGCCGAGGCCGACGCCGAGATAGAGCCCGAAGCGCGACCAGAGCGGCTTGACATTGCGCACCTTCTTCAGGTCGCGGCCGATCTCGCTCGCCCGCCAGGTCTCGTCATAGCCGGCGAGCTCGTCGCCGGCGCGGCCGGCGCCCAGCGCCTCGGCGACGCTTTCTGCCGCCATCATGCCCGACAGCACCGCGTTGTGAGAACCCTTGATGCGCGGCAGGTTGACGAAGCCGGCCGAGCAGCCGATCAGCGCGCCGCCCGGGAAGACGAGCTTGGGCACGGACTGGAACCCGCCCTCGGTGATCGCCCTGGCGCCGTAGGAGACGCGCTTGGCGTCCTCGAACGTGTCGCGAATGGCCGGATGCGTCTTGAAACGCTGGAACTCGGCGAACGGCGACAGGTAGGGGTTCTTGTAGTTCAGGTGGACGACGAAACCGACCGCGACCAGATTGTCTTCCAGATGATAGAGGAACGAACCGCCGCCGGTCTTCTTGTCGAGCGGCCAGCCGAAGGAATGCTGGACCAGGCCCGGCTTGTGGTTTTCGGGTTTGACCTGCCAGAGTTCCTTGAGCCCGATGCCGAATTTCTGCGGCTCGCTGTCGCGATCGAGGTCGAACTTGGCGATCAGCTGCTTGGCGAGCGAGCCGCGCACGCCCTCGCCGATCAGCGTGTATTTGCCCAGCAGCGCCATGCCCGGCGCGTAGTTCGGCCCCTTGCTGCCGTCGCGCTCGACGCCCATGTCGCCGGTGGCCACGCCGATGACGGCGCCGGCATCGTCGTAGAGCACCTCGGCGGCGGCGAAACCGGGATAGATTTCCACGCCGAGCGCCTCGGCGCGGCCGGCCAGCCAGCGGCAGACATTGCCGAGCGAAACGATATAGTTGCCGTGATTGTTCATCAGCGGCGGCATCAGGAAATTGGGAAGACGGACCGAACCCGCCGGCCCCAGAAGCAGAAACTGGTCGTCGGTCACCGGCGTCTTGAAGGGGTGTTCGGCATCGTCGCGCCAGTCCGGCAACAGCTTGTCGATGCCGACCGGGTCGACCACGGCGCCGGAGAGAATATGGGCGCCGACCTCGCCGCCCTTCTCGAGAACGACGACGGACAGGTCGGAATTGAGCTGCTTCAAACGGATCGCCGCGGACAGTCCCGCCGGCCCAGCGCCGACGATCACCACGTCGAATTGCATGCTTTCGCGTTCGGCTTCGCTCATTCACTCCTCCAAATCGGCGCGCGCGGCACTATCCTTGCGGCCATCGCCTGTCACAAAAAAGCTCGCTTCGCCATACCTTAGTGCCTGCACGAACGAAAGAAACCGCGATGGCGACACAGCGCCGCTGTTTCGCGCATCTATTTAATTACCTTAACGTAAACGTCAAAATATGCCAAGCCGACGCGCCGCCTTGCCCGGGCCGCAAAGTCGGGCATACTTTAGCGATGGATACGGCACGCAAACGGCGCGCGGCCATGCGACTGGTTCGTCGGCTTGCCGCCCTTTTGTGGCTGACCGCCCTGGCGTTGCCCGCCGCGGCGGAAGACGGCAAACGCTGGCGCGCCGGCGCCTATTCCTTTTCCGACGAGTTGGGCGGTTTCAGGATCTTGTCGGCCCGCGGCGTCGGCACGCGCGACGATCCGGTCGTGCTGACGCAGGAATTCTACTCCGCCAGCCCGGTGACGCTGGTGATCCGGGCCGAGGCGCCGATCCGGCTCTACAGTTTCGACGGCAAGTTCGCCAACGGGTTCCTCAGGCTGGTCGTGGTGGCGCGCAACGCCAGCGGACTTGCCTGGACCGAATTCGAGTTCGAGCTTCAAGAAAGACTCGGGCAGCCGAGCGTGTTCGGCGACGGACTGTCCTTCAACCAGCGCGACACCGCACGGGACACGGTGTTTTCCGGCGGATTTTCCCGTCACCAGCGCGATTTCGAGCCTTATGACCGGCTGCTTTTCACAGAAGGCACCGTCGATCCCGGCAAACAGACCGATTTCGGCTTCCTGATTTCGGATTTTACGCCGAAATTGACCTTCTTTCTGGTCCAGGATCCACGCATCCCGCTGTCATGAGACAACGCAGACCGTTTTCATCGCGGCGCGAAAGCTCTACTGATCGGCGAGCAAGGACAAGGTGACGGCGTGAGCGACCTGCGCGAACTGCTTTTCTTTTATGCCGACAGCGGCGCCGACGAGGCGCTGGAGGACGAGCCCGTCAACCGCCTGGCCCCGAAACAGCCGGCGCCCCCGCAACCGGCCGAACCCGCCGTCGGCGACCGCGACGCGCCGGCGCCCCCGCGCCAGGCCGCGCC
>NZ_RBVY01000017.1 GCF_004000215.1 Nitratireductor alexandrii
CACTCAATGCGCGAGTCTCGGTTTCAAACCTAAATCGACATGACTCACAGCGGTCTACCCTATGATGTGCCTCAGTCCTGGTCGAAGGCGCTGGCAAGCCACCCGGTAAATGTTGACGGAATAGCCTATTTCTCGCGGCATGACGATGATGAGCTCTGTCATGCTCTTTTCGACGCGACAGAAGGCGCAATTCGCGAAGTGGCCCGCGAGACGGATCTGGATCACGACTGGTTCTGGAGTTTGGCCGAGCAGTACGGCGTTGGCTTTGCGCCCTAGAAGCCTCTCGCGGTTCCTGTACTAAGGCCGTTTCGCCATTCACTTGCCTCCATAGGCTGGTAATCGTCTCGCGAGTGATACAACTTGAAGATCAAATCCCGCGAGCAGGGCATGCCAACGTGGCTCTCCGGAGATTGACATCAGGCCGAACTATCTTTGTCCTCCAAAGGGGCGGTCCGCGACCTTCACTCGATGGCCAATTTTCATTGGGCGTCGATTCAGCGTCGAGCCCTATCGTTCACGACACTTCGTGAGAGACTACCGATGCAAAGTTGCGCGTAATTTGGCTCCGCATATTGGAAATTTCGGTTGCGAACATCTCGGAAAGCAGGCTCACGGTATAGGCAACGTCGCCTGGGGGTACGGGTTTGTTTTGGTCCTCGATGAATGGGCCACGGCACCCAGAAGATAGAGCACAAGACCGAGAAAGAGTGGTCGTTTGCGTCCATATATGTCGGCAAGCGGACCGTAAGCCAGTTGCGAGAGCGACATTGCGACGAAGAAGGACAGGAGGCTCAGCTGTACGGTAGCCGTGTCCGTGTCGAGCCCCTTTTCGATGAAGGGGAGCGCCGGCAGGTACATGTCAATCGCGAATGGCCCGACAGCCGTGAGCAATCCGAGAATGACAGCGGTCAGATAGAAACTGGTTGTCGAAGATCGCGTTTCTTGCAGGGCGTTCAAGACAATTCCTCGCGATCCAGCGGCTTCATATGAATGATTTCTTCGCCGCGGCGCATTTTGATGTTGATGCGGAAGGAATTGGCGACCCGCTCTGAGCGATCAATGAAGAGGGCGGCGGACGCCGGCGGGCACAGTTCCTCCACGGTCCGGCGGAAGAGCGCGAGCCAGCGCTGGAAATGCACGTCGTCGAGTTCCGGAATCGCCATGTGCTTGGGCATCGGCCGCCCGCCATAGCGCCCGGTGCCGAGCAGCATCGAACTCCAGAAATCGATGATTGTATCCAGATGCGCCTGCCAACGCTCGTCCGGGACGACGCGCAGGAAGATCGGACCGATCAACCCGTCGTGGCGGGCAAGCGCGTAGAAGCGGTCGACCACGCGGCGGATCATGGCCTCGTCGAGGCCTTCGCCCAGCGCGCGCCCGATGTCGGGATGGACGGCGCGCAGCCGCCCGGTGGCGGACGTATTCATGCGTCGGCCTCACGTATGACATAGCTGCAGCGGTGTCCGCCATTGACCAGATGTTCCGCGCGCTCCACCGTGGCCTCCGGACCCAGGACGTCGCGGAAAATATTGAGTTCGGCGCGGCAAAAGCCCTGGCAGGAGGTGGCAGCGGCACAGATCGGGCAATGGTTCTCGACCAGCAACAAATTCCCGTCGTCTGTTTCCCGCCAACTCGCCATGTATCCCTCGCCTGAACGCAATTCCGTGAGGGCTGCGACGCGTTCATGAAGGCCGGTGCAGCCGACCATGGCGGCCCTGTATTGCGCGCGGGTCTCGTCCTCGCGTTTCTCGATGATCCGCTCGAGAGCATCCTCGCCCAGAACCGAACGAACAGACTCCAGGACTTGCACGGTCAGCGCGGCATGGGTGTCCGGGAAGCGGGAATGTCCCGCCGCGGTCAGTTTCCAGATCCGTGTTGGCCGGCCGACGCCGGCCGGCTCGCTGGAGGCGACCGCGAGACCCTCGTCAGCCAGCCGGACAAGCTGCTGGCGCGCGGCTTCGCCGGTCGTGCCGAGCCTATCGCCGAGGGCAGCTGCAGTCAGCGATCCATGCATCTTGAGCAGCATAAGGACGCGCTCTGCCGGATTGCGTGGCGTCCAGCCGGTATTTTCCAAGCCTTCACTTGACATATTATCGGAGGTAGTTTTCAAAGACATCACTTGGAAAATAACCGATGCGGTATGCCGGTGCAAGCCGTCCAATGAAAGGAACCCGTCATGACCTTCGAACTGCCCGCCCTCGATTACGCCCAATCCGCTCTCGCCGAACGCGGCATGGGCCAGGAAACGCTGGAACTGCACCACGGCAAGCACCATCAGGCCTATGTGACGGCGCTGAACGGCTTCGTCGAGAAGAACGCCGACCTGCAGGGCAAGTCGCTCGAGGAGATCATCGCCTTCGTCAAGGACAAGCCCGACATGGCGCCGGTCTTCAACAATGCCGGCCAGCACTGGAACCACATCCATTTCTGGAGCGCGCTCTCGCCGAAGGGCGGCGCGATCCCTGGTAAGCTGGAAGCGAAGATCGTCGAGGATTTCGGCTCGGTCGACGCCTTCAAGGAAGCCTTCAAGACCGCCGCTGTCGGCCAGTTCGGGTCCGGCTGGGCATGGCTCGTTCTCGGCGACGACGGTAAGCTGAAGACCGCCAAGACGCCGAACGGCTCCAACCCGCTGGCGACCGGCGGGGGCAGGGTGCTTCTCGGCCTCGATGTCTGGGAACACAGCTACTATCTCGACTTCCGCAACCGCCGTCCGGATTATGTGTCGAACTTCCTCGACAATCTGGCCAACTACGAATTCGCGGAAGCGAACCTCGGATAGGGTCCGCCACCGGCAGAGCCGGAAAGACCAAGGATCATGACAGACCATGAGGCTCATCCGACCGAGCCAACGGCGTTTCGGCTCGGCACCGCATTTCGGCCCTTTGCCGCTCAGCGTGACTTCCGCGACGCCATGGCCTCCTTCGCCACAACCGCCTGCGTCGTGACGGCGCGTCATGGTGATAGGCGCCTCGGACGAACGGTGACGTCGCTATTCTCGCTGTCCGTCGATCCGCCCTCCATTCTGGTTTCAATCGACATCACGAGCGACCTTGCCGATATGATCGGCAAGTCCAACGGCTTCTCGCTCGCGATGCTGTCGCGGAAGCAGCAGAACGTGGCCGACGCCTTCGCGGGCCGCGGCCACCCGGACCAACGGTTCGACCATGGCTCCTGGTCCGAATGGCCCTCCGGACATCCACGGTTGGCGGAAGCGGTCGTCGCCATGGATTGTGACCTGATCGGCGCGATGGAAACTGAGACCCATATGCTCTTCGCCGGTGGGGTCGTGGCTATCGAGAAAATTTCCGAACGGCGGCCCCTGATCTGGCATCAACGCCGGTACAAGTCGATTACAGAATCCATCGGACGCAACGGCGGTCATGTCGTCCCTGACGGCGCGCTGATCGAGAACGGAGAGAAGCCGTGAAGAACATTCCCTGGAGACACATTTACGCCTGGCTGCTGGCGGCCTTCTTCTTATTCGGGGGCTTTCTGAACATCTTCGCATCGCCTGAGGTCATCGAAGATTATGAGACCTGGGGCTACCCGGGCTGGTTCCACTATGTCACCGGAATTCTTGAATGGACCTCGGCCGTGCTCATCGCAGTGCCGTTCACACGGCTTGCCGGTTGCCTGCTTGCGGCCGCTGTCATGGCGGCGGCGGCAGTAACGGTGCTCCTCAACGGGGAATATTCGCACGCGGTCGCACCGCTAATCGTGCTTTGTCTCGTATGTCTCAACGGCTGGCTCACATGGCGTGCCCAGCACAGAAGGTACTGACCGGGAGCGCCGCCCTCGGCGACATCCGCCCCGTCAACTCGTCGCGGGCCGCATTTTGCTGTCGTTTGCAGATGGCCGCAGGAAGCCGTCGGTTTCAAGCGCTCTTTGAAAGTCCCCTGCGCACTTCCGGAATAACGCCGGTGCCGAGGATTTCGATGGCTTTCAGCATTTCGCGATGCTCGATGACGCCGACCCCGAACTGCAGCATTATGCGGTCGAACCTCAATGCCTCGTGGGCGGCGAGGATCTTCTCGGCCACTTCGGTGGGCCCGCCGACGAAGTAGCCGCCGCGCGGACCGCAAAACGCGGTGAAGGTCTCCCGGCTCTGGGTAGACATGCCACGCTCGCGCCCCAGATCGCCCATCCTGGCGGAATGCGCCGGATAATAGATGTCGATCGCCTTTTCCATGCTTTCATGAACGAACGCATGCGCATTCAGCGAGGTCTTCAGGCGGGACCTGTCTTGCCCGGCGGAGTGACCCGTTTGATGGTAGAGCTGCAGCAGCGGCGCAAGCCGCGCCCATTCGCCGCCGAGGATCAGGGCGAAGGCGGCGGGCAGGCCGAGGCTTGCCGCGCGAGCTGCCGACTGTGGCGTTCCACCGACCGCCATCCAGATCGGAAGCGGGGCCTGCACAGGCCGGGGATAGACCCCCAGCCCGTCGAGCGCCTGGGTATGTTTGCTGCCCGGCCAGTTCACATGCTCCTGTTTATTAATCGCCAGCAGCATGTGGAGCTTTTCGATGAACAGATCCTCGTAGTCATCCAGATCATAACCGAACAGGGGGAAGGACTCGATGAAGGCACCGCGCCCGGCGATGATCTCGGCGCGTCCATCGCTCAGCCCGTCCAGGGTTGCGAACTGTTGGAACACCCGCACCGGGTCGTCGGAACTCAGAACGGAAACGGTGCTGGTGAACCTTATATGCTTAGTTTGTGTCGCCGCGGCCGCAAGTGCGACCGCGATCGCCGAGACCGCATAGTCAGGCCGGTGATGTTCGCCCAGCCCGTAGACGTCGACCCCGACCTGATCGGCAAGAACGATTTCCTCGACGATGTTGCGCAGACGTTCGGGCGCGCTGACCGTTAATCCGGTATGCGGATTGGTGCCGATATCGCCGAAGGTGAAGAGTCCGATTTCCATTGGGCCTCGCATGATTGGTCAGGACAACCGGGTAGCAGTAGCGCCGCCCGGGTGTCGGAGTGGTAACTCACTCGTGGGTTAGCTTACGGTAACGACCAGCTTACCCGTGACATGCCCTTCGGCACTGAGCGCCTGGGCCTCGGCGATCTGCGAAAGCGGAAAGGTCTTCTCCACCTGCAGGCGCAAGGCGCCTTCCGAGTAGAGCCGCGCCGCTTCCGCCAACGCCCGTTCGGGGTGCTCCTGCGGCGTCGGCGTGAACTGCGCGCCATGTTCCGGCGCGGTGAAATCGGCAATCGAGATGACCCGCGACGCATCGCCGGTAATCTCGATCAGTTCTGGGATGATCCCGGCGCCGGCGAGATCCAGCGCCACGTCCACGCCCTGCGGCGCCAGTTCCTTCGCGCGTGCTGCGAGGCCCGGTTCATAGGTCGTCGGAATGGCGCCCAGTTCGCGCAGATAGTCGTGTTTGGCCGCGCTCGCCGTCCCGATGACGGTCATCCCGCGCGCCCGCGCGATCTGGATCGCCGCGGAGCCGACCCCGCCCGCTGCGCCACAGATCAGAACTGTCTCGCCGGCCTTCGCGTCCGTATAGTTGAGGCTGCGGATCGCTGTCTCCGAAGCCACGGAAAACCCACCGGCCACGTCGAAGGGCATGTCGTCGGGTTTGCGCGTCCAGTAGTTCAGCACCGCATATTCCGCCGCCGTGGCGACACCCGAGCCGAATACGGCATCGCCAACCGCGACGCCTGTCACGCCTTCGCCGACCTCGTCGACGATCCCGGCACCTTCGAAGCCGACACCAGAGGGGAATTCGACCGGCATGAAGTCCTTGAAGAGGCCTGCCCGTATCTTCCACTCTGCCGGATTGACCCCGGCCGCCTTGACCGCGATCCGAACCTGGCCCGGACCGGCATGGGGCTCGTCGATCTCGACGATCTTCAGGACCTCCGGTCCTCCATACTCATTGAACTGCACTGCTTTCATAATGGTTTCCTTGTGGTTCTTGTTGTCCAGCCTGCGTCAGGCGCTCAGCTCTTTAACCGCGGCGCGCACGGTCTCAGCCCAGGGTGTGGTCGGGCGGCCGATCAGGCTCTGAAGTGTGTGGCTGTCGTCCTGCAGCGCACCCTTTGCCGCCTGCGCATCGCTGTCAGCCAGCATGGCGGCGATTGGCCCCGGCAGGCCGGCGCCTTCGAGCGCCGCGGCAAACTCTGTTTCGCTCATGTCGACATAGGCGACGGGCTTGCCGGACGCGCTGGCGATTTGCGCGGCGAACTCGGCCATTGTGTAGCTCTCGTCGCCAGCCAGTTCGTAGACCGCGCCGGCTTCCGGCGTATCGGCGGTCAGGACGGCAACGGCGGCCTCCGCGAAATCCTGCCGGGTTGCACTAGAGAAGCGTCCTTCCCCGGCTGCCCCAATATAGGCGCCGTGCTCAAGCGCAGGCGCGATCGAGGCGGTCTTGTTCTCGGTATACCAGCCATTGCGCAGCAGGGCATAGGGGATGCCGGACGCCTTGATGGCGTTCTCGGTCTCCAGATGCTCTGCGGCGAGCCCGATCGGGGAACTGTCGGCCCTCAAAATAGAGGTATAAGCGATGAAGCTGACGCCGGCCGCCTTTGCGGCATTTATCGCATTCTTGTGCTGTGCTGTCCGCTTTCCCATTTCGGAGGCTGAGATAAGAAGCAGACGGTCGATGTCCTGGAACGCCTTCTCGAGCGAGGCAGGGTCGTCATAGTTCCCGACACGCACCTCGACGCCCAGCGCCTCGAGCGGCGCTGCCGAGTCCGGCCGCCGCACCAATGCGACGACATCTTGCGCAGGAACTTCCTTCACCAGATCGGCGACCGCAAGAGCGCCCAGTTGGCCTGATGCGCCGGTGACGAGGTATTTGGTAGCCATGACATTTTCCTTCACGCTTTGATTTTGGTTACAAAATGAGTTATGGTCTCGTTTCGTTACCAAGGATCGATAGGCATTGGAAGGAGGCAGTTTTCAATGACCAGGGAACACGTGAGTAACCTCCCGGAGGTGCCGGAAGAGATTATCCAACACTTTGATCAATGGCAGGCTGAAGGCGTCGATGCCTCCAACTGCCCGGTTCGGGACGTGCTCGACCGGATCGGTGACAAATGGTCGGTGTTGATCCTGATGATGCTCGCCCGCGAGCCCAAACG
Source organism: Nitratireductor alexandrii (assembly GCF_004000215.1). Lineage (GTDB taxonomy): Bacteria > Pseudomonadota > Alphaproteobacteria > Rhizobiales > Rhizobiaceae > Mangrovimarina > Mangrovimarina alexandrii. The sequence continues at coordinate 7,093 of NZ_RBVY01000017.1, forward strand.
ATTCAGTGCGCTGAACAAGGCGGTCGGGGACATCTCCAAGCGGATGCTCACACAGACGCTGAGGGCTTTGCAGCGCGACGGACTGGTTGAGAGGACCGTTTATCCAACGACACCACCGAGAGTCGACTACCGCCTGACCGACCTCGGCCATTCGGCGCTTCGGCCGCTGGCCGGGCTGATCGTCTGGGCCGACAAGCGCCATGACGATATCCGCGCCGCGCGTGATGCCTTCGACAGGCAAGAGACCGTTGCCGCTTAACGCATCGCCGCGCAACATCGAGCACTTTTAATGCCGATTGGTGGAAACATTGTCTCGCAGACATTTTCTTTATTTCAAATAGGATAGCAACCTGATGACCAAGCTTACACTGATCAGTTTCCCGCTATGCCCATTCGTTCAGCGGGCCGTCATCGCACTGAAAGAAAAAAGTGCTGATTTCGATGTCGTCTACATTGATCTGGCGGACAGGCCGGGCTGGTTTCGCGAGATATCGCCATTCGGGAAGGTTCCCATACTCAAGGTTGAAAGGGATCGGGAAGAGCCGGTCTATGTTTTCGAAAGCTCCGTGATCGTCGAGTATATCGAAGAGGCGGCGCCGGGACCGAAACTGCATCCACAGGATGCCCTGCAACGGGCGCGCCATCGTGCGTGGATGGAGTTTGCCTCGCAATTGCTGGGCGATCTCTGGAAATACACCACAGCGGGGAATGCAGCCGATCTCGATGCAGCTGCAATGGCGGTCCGGGAAAAATTCGGGCGTCTGGAAGGCGAAGTAGAGGGGCCGTATTTTGCCGGCGGTGGGTTTTCCTTTGTCGACGCCGCGTTCGGACCGGCGTTTCGTCAGATCGATACTATCGAAACCGTTTTGCCAACGGGTTTGGTCGAGGGCTTTGCCAAGCTAGAGGCTTGGCGCAAAGCACTTGCCGATCGTGCGAGCGTAAAGACCGCTGTTCCAACCGACTACGTCGATCGCTACCTGGGCTTTCTGCGCAAGAACGACGCATTCGTCCTGGGCAGCCATACATAGTTGCCGCATCAGTTAGGCGCAGCTAATCCCAGGGAGAAGGCATTGTTCCTTTGGATTCACGGTGATGAGCAGTGGCCTCGGTGTTCAGGGCGGCTGTGATCGGTGACCTCTGACCTGCTATTCGACGTGAAGCAAGGTTCCAGCGGGTCGGTCGCGGCGCGGCATAGTTTGGGCGCGTGTCGTGATGTACGCGCATTTACACGGCGCGTAAAACGTGTAATCTATCAGCAGTAAATACGTGTAATTCAACAACCAAGAAAACGCGTATCCTGCCGGGATGCTGATCGCGGACACATATCATGGCCACGCCAAATGAAAAGCTCGCTGCCTCGCTCGAGGTGCTCAAGGACCTGCAAGCGCAGCACGGCAATGTGCTGAAAAGCGGTGAACTCAGCCGTACGCATCGTGAGAGGCTCAAGAAGAACGGTTTCCTGAAGGACATCATCCTTGGCTGGCTGATCGTCACCCGTCCGCAGGACAAGCCCAACGAATCCACCTTCTGGTACACCTCCTTTTGGGATTTCTGCCGCCGCTATTGCCATGAGCGTTTCGGATCGGACTGGTGTTTCTCATCCGAGCAGTCGCTGTTGCTCCACGCGGAAAGCGGGTTTATCCCAAAACAGGTCATCATATGGAGCCCAAAGGGATCGGGGAACAACACCGTCCTGCCATTCGACACGTCGCTTTATGATCTCAAGAAGGCATTGCCTCCCAAAGAGGACATCGCCGCAAAGGACGGATTGTCTCTTCTGACCGTCGAGGCGGCACTGATCAACGTTCCTGAAGCGTTTTTCAGAAACTATCCGGCCGAGGCGCAGATCGTTCTCAGCGGCCTGAAGAACACAAATCCGCTTCTTTCCCGGCTACTTGACGGAGGTCACGTGTCGGCTGCGGGGAGGATCGCCGGTGCGCTACGTCGCATGGAACGGGGAGACGAGGCCGACGCCATAATTCGGAAAATGAAGGCAGCCGACTACGATATCCGGGAAAAAGACCCGTTTGCCGATGTTGAGCATGTCGCGTCTCTTCCCATCGGGATTTCTGCCCTTGCAGCGCGCGTGAACAACGCATGGGACAAACATCGGCAAACGATCATCGACCTGTTCCCGAAGGAACCCGGCCTGCCCACAGACAGGCAAGCCTATTTGGCCAAGGTCGATGATATCTATGTCAACGACGCCTATCACTCGCTGTCCATCGAGGGCTATTCCGTCACTGAGGAGTTGATTGAACAGGTACGGCAAGGTTCGTTTGATCCGCTTGGCAATCCCGAACACAAGAAGGACATCGACGCTTTGGCGGCGAGGGGATACTGGCAGGCGTTCCAGGCTGTCCGGGCATCAATCGAAAAGATCATCGCAGGAGAACCGCCAGGTCTGGTTGTGAGCAAGGAACACGATAGCTGGTATGAAGAGCTGTTTCGACCATCGGTGACTGCAGGCATCCTGAAGGCGGGGGCACTGGCCGGATATCGCAATCATCCCGTCTATCTGCGCGGTTCGCGACATACTCCACCTCGTGTCGAGGCCATTTCCGATGGAATGGCGGCATTGTTTCATCGGCTTCAGCACGAGGAATCAGCGGCAGTTCGGGCCGTGTTAGGCCATTGGCTCCTGGGTTACATTCATCCCTATCCGGATGGTAACGGCCGTATGGCGCGTTTCCTGATGAACACCATGCTTGCTTCGGGCGGCTATCCCTGGACGATCATCGATCTGGAACACAGGGCCGCCTACATGACGTCTTTGGAGGCCGCGAGTGTCGAAGGTTCAATTGCATCATTTGCCGAATTGATTGCGGACCGGCTTGCCTGGTCTGGCGAGTTGCCGAAAAAAGCACACTTGTCGTCATGACTTTGTAGATTGAGCCTGGAGAGAGCCACCCGAGGGATCGGGCAGGATGCTGGCTACCCTCACTGACCAAAGATTAGATATAAATTTTGGTCAGCGGTCTCTTCCAAAAGCCGGAATGTCGGGCAGTGAACATATTGGAGGTACGGCCGGAAATGACGTTGCTGTGGGCGTCGCCCTTCGGACCGGGCTGTTGGCAATGCTGAAGCCCCGGAACGGGTTTTCACCCATGCGGGCGGCCATCCCTGACCCAGGGGGCGGGACCTGGAGGCAAGGACTACCAGTGTTCACGGCGATTCACCGATGGGTTCAGCACAGAAATGCGATCCGGCGCCGCTGGCAGGCCGATGCCCGTCATCTTGCTGCTGCCGATGAGGTCAACGCCTATTACGAGGCACAACGCCGAGCCGCGCGTGCCCGTCATCACGGGGACCGGGACGAATTCTATCATTGGGTCAAAGTGGCAGCGGAAGTCGCGCGCATCAGTCCCCTCGCAGAAATGGACTTCGATGTCGTCCGCCGGATCGCGGACGAGGAGGAAGCCAAGGGGATGTGAGGCTGGGCCTGCCGCTTGCGCGCGGCGGCAGGCAAGGGAAGCTGCGCCACGTCTGGCTGCGAATAAATCTGCCCCGGCACAATTGCCGGATTGCCAGCCGCGCCCTGGCCTGCCTTGCTCTTCGCGGCATCCGGGTCCCGCCCCTAAAGACCAGGGAGCGGAAACCGGATAGAGGACCGCGCAAGACGCGGAAAGAAAATGGAAAAAGCCGAGCTCGAAGAGCTGAGAGAGAAGGTGAATTGCGGGGCGGTCCTGGAAACCGCCGGCTTCGCCGTCGATCTGAAGGAAAGCACCCGCAAGGCGGTCAAGTACCGCCGCGGCGACGACATCATCATCGTCATTCACGAGGGCAAGGGTTGGTTCGATCCGCTGTCGGAGGCCAAGGGGGACGTCTTCAGACTGGTCGAGCATCTCGACGGTCTCCCGTTCGCGGCCGCGCTTTATGTCGTCGCCGATCTGGTCGGCTTCGTCCCTTCCGAACCGGAATGGAAGCGATTGTCACGCGCGCACGCGCCTGATCTCTCCATTCCCGAACGCTGGAACGCGCGGCGCAAACCCTGGCGTGGATCGCTGACATGGCGCTATCTGCACGACGAGCGTGACATTCCCGAGGCGATTCTCAGAGCGGCCATCACGCAGGACATCCTGTGCGAAGGCCCGCAAAGCAGCATGTGGGCGGCCCATCGGGACCGCTCCGGCGCCGTGACCGGCTGGGAGGAGCGCGGTCCCGACTGGCGTGGATTTGCAACGGGAGGCGCGAAAGTCCTCTTTCGGTTTGGGCCCGCCGATGGGCCGCGACTTTGCGTCACCGAGGCCGCGATCGACGCTATGAGCCTTGCCGCACTCGAGGAACAGCGCCCCGACACGCGCTATCTCAGCACCGGCGGCGGCTGGTCGCCGGCGAGCTCCGAGGCGCTGCTCGATCTTGCCGTCCAGCCAGACGCCCTCCTGGTCGCGGCCACCGACAACAATGCGCAAGGGGAGACCTATGCCACAAGACTCGAGGCGCTTGCCACCGATGCCGGTTGCGGCTTCGTGCGCCTGTGCCCGGAGCTTGAGGACTGGAACCACGTCCTGCGGGAGACGGTGAGAAAGACGAAGGAAAAGGGAGAGGGAGAGGGAGAGGGAGAGGGAGAGGGGAGAAAGCCCTGCCGCATGCCCGCCACCCGCCTCAAGGGTGAAGCTCCGCCCGGCTGACGCCGGCCCTTGACCCGGCCGGACGGAGAGGCGGCCGCGGGAAAGGGTCCGGAAGGGCTGAAGAAGATGGTGACACCGAAAGGGTGCGCCGCGCTCCGGCCCGGGACAAGTCCCGAAGGAGCCTGCCATGACCTCTCATCCATCCATCCGAAAAGTCTATTTCGGCACTACCGATCGCCACCAGATGTTCAGATTATTTGACCGCCATGCCGAGCGGCCCAACCGCTGGCAAAACGATGACAGCGCGCTTTACGCCGGCGAATGGTTCGAAATCGCGCAAGCCCAGCATGACTATATGCTCGAAATCCTGCCGCCGCTCTGGATGCGCGGAGAGATGTTCGCCATGCGCGAATTCCTGACCGGCAGCATCGCCAGCGTCTTCTATACGCTCAGCATCAATGGCGTGACCCGGTACTTCCACGCCTATTGCGACCTGTCCGATCCGCGGTCCGTCTATGACATGCGCGATGCGATCGTCGAGCGCGAACGGCAGCCGGTCAAGGCGATGACCCGCGACGAGCGGATCGAGCACATCTGGAGCGCCACCCACGACAAGTATCGCGGTTATGCCGGCGACGACTTCCGCCCCGAACATCGCGGCAAGCGGACAGTCATCGTCTACGCCAAGCCGGTCACGCGGTTCGAGCTGCTCGAGAGCCTGACCGATCAGCAGATCTCCGAAAAGCTGCCGGTGCATTTGCGTCACCTGCCGCTGCCCGAAGCCGCGTGAGGTGGGCCATGTTCACATTTCCGATCCTTGCGGTGCGCAAGGTCATCGCGCGCGGCGAAGAGGATGCCGCCGCCAATGGCGGTTTCCGCAATCCCTATTACGGCACACGGCCGGGAGAGGGCGAAAAGCCCGGCTTCTGGCTCGTCGGCGACGAGGGCGTCTACATCATCTCCAACGGCAAGCTCGCCGAAGGTCAGAAACCACTCGTCGTTTATTCGACCGAGTGCCACCCGAAGGGCGATACCGACTGGTGGGACTACAAACGCCGACACTTCGGCGGCGATGACGGCATCGAGTTTATCGATGCCGATCTGCTGGTTCCAAGCTTCAACCGCAGCTTCGGGATCACCCATCTCGGCATCCAGCTTACGGAGAACGATATCTCGTTCTCGCTGATCACCCGCTAACCCCGCTTTCAAATCCGCACGTGGCAAACGCTGCCGGGCCTCCCGGCGGCGCGGCTTCGTGCGCCCGCCTTACAGGAGACATCACCATGTCAGACCACGATCCCTTCACGCTCGATATGTTCGGTAGCTCGGCCTTGTCCTCGGGGCTCGGCCTTGGCGTCACCGCCTTCGCCGATGGCCCAAAGGCTGAAACAGGCGAGACCGAACCTGCGCCCTTGGCGAATTCATCCGGTTCGCCAGCGCGCGAGGAGTCCGCGAAACGACCGGCGGCCGAAGCGCCCGAGCGCGGCAGCAACTTCCATCTTTCCGGAAATCGCGCCTTGGCAAAGGGCTGGAAAGCCCGCGCCCGTGCCAACCTCGACGCCATCTCGCTTGCCGCGGCGATCGCGGGGGAGGACCGGCCCGCGACGTCCGAAGAGCAGGCACGCCTCATCCGGTTCACCGGGTTCGGCGCCTCCGATCTCGCCAACACAATCTTCACCCGGCCGGGCGAGGAGGGATTCCGCAAGGGTTGGGAAGTGCTTGGCGAAGAGCTGCAGGCATCCGTGAACGAGGCCGACTACGCCTCGCTCGCCCGCTGCACGCAATATGCGCATTTCACGCCTGAGTTCATCGTCCGGGCGATCTGGAAAGGGCTCGAGCGCCTCGGCTGGCGAGGCGGCCGTGTGCTCGAACCGGGCATCGGGACGGGGCTGTTTCCGGCCCTGATCCCGGCGGCACTAAGGGATGCGTCTTTCGTCACCGGCGTCGAGCTCGATCCGGTCACGGCGCGGATCGCTCGCCTTCTGCAGCCGGTCGCCCGCATCATCGAGGGCGATTTCGCGCGCACCGATCTGCCGGCGCATTTCGATCTCGCCATCGGTAATCCGCCGTTCTCGGATCGGACGGTTCGCTCCGACCGCGCCTACCGGTCGATGGGTCTGCGTCTGCATGATTATTTCATCGCCCGATCGATAGACCTTCTGAAACCCGGCGCGCTGGCCGCCTTCGTCACATCGTCGGGCACGATGGACAAGGTGGATGCCGCGGCGCGCAAACACATCGCCAAGTCGGCCGACCTGATCGCCGCGATCCGCCTGCCCGAAGGCAGTTTTCGCGCAGATGCCGGCTCGGATGTCGTCGTCGATATCCTGTTCTTCCGCAAGCGCAAGCCCGGCGAGCCGCAGGGCGAGGCGAACTGGCTGGACCTCGTCGAGGTCGTTGCCGCCAGCGAGGACAGCGAGGCCGTCCGGGTCAACCGCTGGTTTGCCGACCATCCGGACCATGTACTCGGCCGTCACGCGACCACATCCGGTCCCTTCGGCGAGACCTATACCTGTCTGCCCGATGAGGGCGATCTCGAAACCAGGTTAGACACGGCCATCCTTTCCCTCCCGGAAGCCCTTTATGATGGCGAGCCCGAAGCGATCGATGTCGATCTTGAGCTTCGCCCCACAGATATCGACATCGTTAGACCCGAGGATGTCCATGTCAGGGAAGGCAGCTTTGTCTTCGACGCGTCGAGGGGCCTCATGCAGGTGCTTGACGGCAAACCCGCTCCGGTTCTCATCCGTAGGGGCCGATCCGGCGAAGGGTTCTCCGAAAAGCAGATCAACATCGTCCGAAAGCTGATCCCGGTCCGAGACGCGGTGCGCGCGGTCCTCAAGGCCCAGGAGACCGATCAGCCCTGGCGGGACCTGCAGGTGAAGCTGCGCATCGCCTGGTCGAGCTTCGTGCGCGACTTCGGGCCGATCAATCAAACCAGGGTGTCGATCACGGAAAACGAGGCGACGGGTGAAACGCGCGAGACCCATCGCCGTCCGAACCTGCAGCCCTTCCTCGACGACCCGGATTGCTGGCTGGTCGCATCGATCGAGACCTACGATCTCGATACGGATACGGCCAAGCCCGGCCCGATCTTTTCCGAGCGGGTCATCGCACCGCCGTCGCCGCCGGTGATCACCAGTGCCGCCGATGCGCTCGCCGTCGTTCTCAACGAGCGCGGGCATGTCGATGTCGACCATATCGCCGAACTGCTGCATGAAGACCGCGAGACGGTCATCGAGGAGCTGGGCAGCGCGATCTACCGCGATCCGGCGGATGGGTCATGGCAGACATCCGACGCCTATCTCTCCGGTCCCGTGCGCGACAAGCTGGCGATCGCCGAGGCCGCAGCGGAGCTCGACCCGGCATACAGCCGCAATGTCGAGGCGCTCGAAGCCGTGCAGCCGGCCGATCTCAGCCCATCCGAGATCACCGCGCGGCTTGGCGCGCCATGGATTCCCGCTTCCGATGTCGTCGACTTCGTCAAGGAGACGATGGGAACGGACATCACGATCCGGCACATGCCGGAACTCGCCTCCTGGACGGTCGATGCCCGCATGCTTGCCTATCGCGCCGAGGGCACGTCCGAATGGGGAACCAAGCGCCGGCATGCCGGCGAGCTGCTCGCCGATGCCCTCAACAGCCGGATCCCGCAGATCTTCGATACCGTGAAGGACGGCGATAGCGAGCGGCGGGTGCTCAATGTCGTCGACACCGAGGCGGCCAAGGAAAAGCTGACCAAGATCAAGAACGCGTTCCAGAGTTGGGTCTGGTCCGATTCCGTCCGCACCGACCGGCTGGCGCGGGTCTACAACGATACCTTCAATAATATCGCGCCCCGATCCTTCGACGGGGACCATCTCCAGTTGCCGGGCGCCTCTGGCGCCTTTGTTCTTTATGGCCACCAGAAACGCGGCATCTGGCGGATCATCTCGTCGGGCGCCACCTATCTCGCCCATGCCGTCGGCGCCGGCAAGACCATGACGATGGCGGCCGCCATCATGGAACAGCGCCGGCTCGGCCTGATCTCGAAAGCCATGCTGGTCGTTCCCGGCCATTGCCTGGCGCAGGCCGCACGAGAGTTCCTGGCGCTCTATCCGACGGCGCGGATCCTGGTCGCCGACGAGACCAACTTCACAAAGGACAAGCGCCATCGCTTCCTGTCGCGGGCCGCCACGGCCAATTGGGACGCGATCATCATCACCCATTCGGCCTTCAAGTTCATCGCCGTCCCGGCCGAATTCGAGCGCCAGATGATCGAGGACGAGCTTACGCTCTACGAGGAACTGCTCACCCGGGTCGAAAGCGACGACCGGGTGTCGCGCAAACGCCTCGAGCGGCTGAAGGAAGGATTGCGGGACCGGTTGGAGGCGCTCGGCTCGGTCAAGGACGACCTCCTGGGGTCGTTTGCGGGAGGGGGCGGAATCCTACGCTAAGGCTTTGGCCAACGATATTCTCCGGTAAGGTTGATGTGCTCCCATCCGAGGGGCGAGACATGGGCCAGCAGATCGGGCAATAGCAATTTTCCCTCGCGTTTCTGGTTGGCGACGACTTCGCCCAGCTTCATGGTGTTCCAGAAGATGATGATCGCAGCGAGCAGGTTCATGCCGGCGATCCGGTAATGCTGGCCTTCGGCGGAACGGTCGCGGATTTCACCCCGGCGATGGAAGCTGATTGCCCGCTTCAGCGCATGATGCGCTTCGCCCTTGTTGAGCCCGATCTGGGCGCGGCGTTGCAGATCGGCGTCCAGAATCCAGTCGATCATGAACAGGGTTCGCTCGACGCGGCCGACCTCGCGCAAAGCCGTGGCAAGTTCGTTCTGCCGCGGATAGGAGGCGAGCTTGCGCAGTATCTGGCTGGGCGCGATGCTTCCGGCCGCAATAGTGGCGGCGATGCGCAGGATGTCGGGCCAGTTGCGCTCGATCATGGCCTGGTTGATCTTGCCGCCGATCAAGGCCCGCAAGTGCGCCGGGGCGGCCGATGGATTGAACGCATAGAGTCGCTTGGACGGCAGATCCCGGATGCGAGGGGCAAACCGGTAGCCGAGAATGGCGCATGCGGCAAAGACGTGATCGGTGAAGCCGCCCGTGTCGGTGAACTGCTCGCGGATATGGCGGCCAGCGTCATTCATGAGCAGGCCGTCGAGGATATAGGGGGCTTCGCTCGCCGTTGCAGGTATCACCTGGGTCGCGAACGCCGCATATTGGTCGGAGACGTGGCTATAGGCTTTCAGGCCCGGGGTATTGCCGTACTTCGCGTTGACCAGGTTCATGGCTTCGCCCTGCTCTGTGGCGGCGAAGAACTGGCCGTCGCTCGAAGCCGAAGTGCCCATGCCCCAGAACTGGGCCATGGGTAACGCTGCCTGCGCCTCGACCACCATGGCCAGCGCCCGGTCGTACGCTTCGCCTTCGACATGCCACCGTCCAATGCGGATCAACTCCCAGAAGGTGTGAGTGTTGGTGGCGTCCGCCATTTTGCGCAGGCCGAGATTGATCCCCTCTGCCAAGATAACGTTCATAAGCCCGATCCGGTCGGCGCAGGGGGCGCCCGTGCGTAAATGGGTGAAAGCTTCGCAGAAGCCGGTCGCAGCATCCGCTTCCAGTAAAAGATCGGTGATGCGTGTGGGCGCTATCTGCTTGTAGAGATCGAGCACTAGGTCCTCGGCGCCGTCGGGTGCGGCGGCTTCGAGCTTGTCGATATGCAGGACGCCGCTTTCGATCGACCCGCCGGGAATCGTGCCCGTGCGCGCGGCACGGCCAAGCTCGCGCAAACGGATGTCGAGGCGCGCTTGCCGGTCTGCCAGCCATTCCTCCGGCCGCAACGGCACGGCAAGACGGCCGCTTTCCGCCGCGGCCTGCGCCGGAACGAGTGCGTGTTTCAGATCAGCATAGCGCCGGGATCTGGCCAGCCAGACATCCCCGGATCGGAAGGCATCGCGCAGATGGAACAGCACCGCGATCTCCCAGAGGCGAGTGTCGCCAGCCGCCTGGGCACGAAGATGACGATGCCATTTCGAACTCGGCCGCAGGAAGCCGGTATGTGCACGATCGTTCAAACCGTTGCGTAGGACCATCACGGCTTCCAGCAGCGGCATTGCGACCGGCGCAGCCCGAAGATCAAGCAAACGCAACATCCGCGGGGAATAGCGACGGAAGCGATGATACCCGTCGAGCACATGATTGAGCGGATCGTCGGCCATGGTGGCGGTCAGCCTGGTTGCCACTGCAACAAGGGTTTTGAAGCCATCCCAACCCGAACCGCTCGCGATGACGGTTTCCAGCGGCTGGCCGTCATCCTGTGCATCGACCAGGGCACCGCCAATTTCGGCGAAGGATTTCAAGGTGTCGCGCACCGCGTTCGCTTCATCCGCGACCTTCGCCTGGCAAATGCGCTCCGAAGCACGGTAGAGCCTGCCGACGATCCGGTCATGGGTCTCGACCACGGCGTCGGCAAGCATCGCCTGCCATTCTGATGCGCACACGGCCAGAATCGCAAGCCGCCTGTCCTCCGGGAGATCACGCATGCCGTCGGCATAATACCGCTCGCCCTGCCTGCGCAGACGTGTCACCCGATGGGCAGGAACACTGGCCAGCAGATCCTCGGGAAGATCAACACGTTGCAGGTATTCTAGCCGATCGAGCAGCCGGTTGGCCGACGCAGAGTTCGAGCCAGGCTCAAACTGCCGCAGCCACACGAAGCGGGTCACCCGATCGTCCGCCGTCTCCTCGAGCAATGCCAGTAACTGTTCCCGGATCGGCATGGACAACCGGCTGGCGATCCTCGTCTCGGTCCGCCGCTCGGCGTCGACCAGGGCCGTGGCGCAAAGCCGCTCGATCGTCGATGTCGCAGGAAGGACCGTGCGAGTTCGACGGCACTCGATCACGAAGCGACGGGCGATATCCTCGTTCGACACCGCCATCTCGGCTTCTCGGAACAGCCAATCCTTCAGCTCGCGCGCACCACGTCCCGAAAAGGTGCGGTATCCGTAGAGCGCCCGCAACTCGGAAAGATGCTCGTGCCGCGTCTCCTCGCGAGCGGCATAGTCAACGAGATCGTCGGCATTCAAGCCGAGTTGCGCTCCGATGAACTCGACGACCTCCGCCGGAATCAGCTCGCCCGGAGCCAGCACCCGACCAGGATAGCGTAGGACGCATAATTGCAAGGCGAAGCCGAACCTGTTGTGCGGGCGGCGACGCTGCCCGATATGCCCGAGATCCTCGTCACTCAGCGTATAGTGTTTGAGCAAGTCCGCCTGCGAGGTCGGCAGGCGCAACAGCGCGTCCTTCTGCCGATCGGTTAGAGTGACGCGACGTGGCATCGATGTTCCTTTTTCAAAATTTGATGATGTTCAAGATGCTTTGTTTATGAAGCTGGTTGAGATACATTTCTAGAGACCGATGCAATCGTGGCCGGCGCGCCGCCTCAAACCAACGTTTAAGAAACATGCTGATCGGATATGCCCGCGTTTCCAAAGCCGATGGCTCACAGTCCCTCGACCTGCAGCACGACGATCTGCGCGCCGCCGGTGTCGAACAGGACAACATCTATGAGGATCGCGCTTCCGGCGCTCGGGATGATCGGCCTGGCCTGGCCGCCTGCCTAAAAACCTTGCGCGAAGGCGATGTGCTGGTGGTCTGGAAGCTCGATCGCCTCGGACGGTCGCTTGCCCACCTGGTCAACACCGTGAAGGATCTGTCAGAACGCAGGATCGGCCTGCGGGTGTTGACCGGAAAGGGTGCGCAGATCGACACCACAACCGCATCCGGCCGCATGGTGTTCGGTATCTTCGCCACCTTGGCCGAGTTTGAGCGGGATCTGATCCGGGAACGCACCATGGCCGGTCTCGCCGCCGCAAGGGCGCGCGGACGCAAGGGCGGTCGAAAATTTGCCCTCACCAAAGCTCAGGTGCGCCTCGCGCAAGCCGCCATGGCGCAACGCGACACGTCCGTTTCCAATTTGTGCAAGGAACTGGGGATCGAGCGCGTCACCCTCTACCGCTATGTCGGCCCGAACGGCGAACTCAGGAACTACGGAAAGCGTGTCCTCGGCTTAGCGTAGGATTTCGCCCCCTCCCGCAAACGACCCCAGTATGTGGGTTGCCGGCGAACTCATCCATCTCGAGGACCTGGTTCTTCACGATGCACAGATGGACATTCGCGCGCCGAGCCATGAGCTCGTGATCGCGCACCGTATCGTGCGGGCGCGGCGACGGGTGGCGCGCAACGATCCCGGCTGGGCGGTTTCGCGATCGGGCATCATGGCGCTTGCTGGCATCTCCGAAGAGGCTGCGGCCGAGGCCGAACAGGTCGACAGGGGAGGGGAGGGGCCCAACGTCGAGTTGGACGAGGACGATGCACTGTCTCCCGAGCTTGCCGAGATCGATGAGGTCCTTGCCCGAACCAAATGGCTGGTCGATGGCGGCGCGCCTGGCAACCAGGAGAAACGTGAACCGGAGGTTAGCGTTGGTGAACTGGTCATTCGCGACCCGGATTGGGATGAAGGTGAACGTATTGCTGAATGGCTCGAACTGGCGAAGAAGGTCGGAGCAGTGCCTGCAACCTTGGCGGCGGCGGTTCTTTGGGACGCTTGGGATTATCTAGAACCGTTGCAACGCCAGCACTGGCTTGGGCAGGTTCTCGTCTCGGATTTCCTCAGAGCCCGCGGAAAGATCCGATCGCACTTGTTGGCCTTTTCGGTGGGGCTGCGGGAAATCCCCCGCGAGCGGCGACATGCACGTGATCGAACGGACAGGCTGATTGCCTTTCTGGATGCGATGGGCGCTGCTGCTGGTGTTGGGATGAAGGACATCGATCGCCTGACGCTTGCGAAACGGCAGCTTGAGCGGAAGACTCTCGACAAGCGGTCGACGAGCAGCCTTCCGGCTGCCATTGACCTACTGTTGTCCCGACCGATCGTGTCGGCTCATATGGTTGCGAAGGCGGCGAAGGTCACGCCACGCGGGGCGTTGAATCTGGTCAGCGAGCTCGGCGTGCGTGAGATGACTGGGAGGGGGCGGTATCGGGCGTGGGGGATTATCTAAATGGGCAATGCCGATACATGCTTCAACTGAAATTCAATTTGCGAATGCGCCTTCCTTGTTTTCTGTCTCCATTGATCTGCAGGCAATAGCGCCGGAAACAACTGTTGATATTCTTTTGGAGGTTTGGGCAACGCACTTCGCAAATCAGCGTGGCGGTATAAAAGGGGGTATTGACTTCGCCCGAATGTGATAGGGTGTTCCTGTTATGTTCCCGTGAAGTTTGGGGGTAATAAGAGTGGCAAAGCCATACGAACTGGAAATATCGCGGCTCGAAGAGACGTTTCGATGGGCCTGTGCGGCCGACATCCGCGGTCTGGAAAGAGCGGTCAAACTTGCCGGCCTCTCGCCACTGGCGGCTGTAGGGTCTGGAGGGTCTCTAACGGCCGCACAGGCTCTCGTGACGCTGCATCAATCCTATACGGGAAAACCGGGGATTGTTCAGACGCCGCTTGAGGCCGTCGACACCGTGTTCGAAGCCGCTGTCAGCCAGTGGCTTTTGAGTGCCGGAGGCTCGAATGTCGACATCAACGTTGCGGCGAAGTCACTTATTGAGCGAGAGCACCGTCAAATCGCAGTCATGTGCGGGCGCGCCAACAGTCCAATCACGGCTATTTGCGAACGACACCCTTTCGTAGACCTCTTGGTATTTCCCCCGCCGGCGGGCAAGGATGGATTCCTAGCCACCAACTCCCTGCTCGCATTCTCGACACTTCTCGCGCGAGCCTACGTCTCGGTCTTCGATAACCTCGCGAGTTGGGATGACGTTTCCGATGTCGTCGCCCCTCTCCTTGATGCGTCGAGCGAACCGGTCCGGATTTGGCGCGCCGCGGCGGACACCTTGTGGCAACGATCAACGACGATCGTCCTTTATGGACCGTCCACGAAGGTCGGTGCCATAGACATAGAGTCAAAATTCACGGAGGCGGCTCTCGGGAACATTCAACTGGCGGACTACCGAAACTTTGCACATGGACGGCACCACTGGCTCGCAAAGTGTGAGGATCAAACTGCAGTTTTGGCACTCGTCGCCGGAGAAGACCGTGAGCTGGCCAATAAGACGTTGAAACTCGTTCCCGTGGAGGTGCCGATCGCGAGCCTTGACATACCGGGCGCCGGTCCGGCGGCGCTGCTGGGATCACTCCTTGCTGCGCTACGCATCACCGGTTGGGCGGGCCAGGCTCGTGAAATCGATCCTGGGCAGCCTGGAGTGCCGGAGTTCGGCCGCAGACTGTATCACTTGAAGCTACCAAAAAGAGAATATCGAGATACTGCGCCGCAGGTCAACGCAACCGCTGCTGCGGCAATCCGGCGAAAAACCGGCGAGAGTGTCCATTTCCTCCAAGAGAAGAACACCTTGCGCTTCTGGGAGAAAGCGCATGCCGATTTCGTGGACCGGCTGGAGAAGAAAAATTTTGGCGCAGTCGTTTTGGATTACGACGGCACGGTTGTTGATACGCGCGAGCGATTTGATCCCGCGCGACCCGACATCGCTGGCGAGCTCCAAAGGATTGCTGACAGCGATGCCATATTGGCCATTGCCACCGGCCGGGGTGTTTCGGTACGGAACGACCTCAGAGCCGTACTGCCCGACGCGGTTTGGGACCGCGTTGTGGTCGGTTACTACAATGGCGCCATGATCGGTTCGCTCGCAGATGATGCGCAGCCAGATGGGACCGACGAAGTATGCCCGGAACTGAAGGACCTGGCAGATGCCCTTGCCGAAAGCAACGAACTCTCTGGCTCGGCAAGGCAGACCAATCGCCGGTACCAGATTACGCTGGAGCCGATGCGCTTCATGGCGGAAAACCGGCTATGGGATATTGCCCGGGCCTGTCGCAAATTTTCTTGGTTAACGGCCTGTTGACC
>NZ_RBVY01000018.1 GCF_004000215.1 Nitratireductor alexandrii
CATCCAATTGTCCGATCTCCACACAAAGTGAGGCAGACCCAGGTTAAATGCAAAACGACAGCAACAAGCAGCAACTCGTCGGAGGCGATTGGCGTCGCGTCTATGCGGGGGTCGCGCACCTCCCCTTCTACAAAGCCCAAATTAGCGACGCCTTCTCGCAAGAGAGCCGCTACTTGCGCCGTGTTGCCGATCGTGAGCGATACGGATATGCCTGGATGTGCCTCTTTGAATTTGTGCAGGTAACGCGGCAACCAGTAGTTCCCGACGGTCTGGCTCGCAGCGATATGGATCGTTCCACGGCGCAGTCCGGCAAGGTCAGCCAGTACATGCTCAGCGGCTTCCGCCCGAGCGAGCACGGCTTTCGCTTCTGCAAGAAACGTATGGCCCGCGCTTGTCAGTACGATGCCTCTGCCGACGCGGTCAAATAGCTTCGTCTGATAACGCGCCTCAAGGACCGCTATGGCCGAACTCGTTGCAGATTGCGTCAGGTTGAGATCCCGAGCCGCCTGCGTGACATGTTCACGTTCGGCGACGGCAACAAAAATTCGTAGCTGTTCCAGTGTCATCTAAACCTGATCTCTCATGAGCCCCGCTTGAGATGCGGAGCCGGCATATTATTCCCTTGGGATTGAGAAATTTTTCTAGAACATTTTTATCAGGACGAGGCTTAACGCGGCAATGAAGATCGACGCCGAAAAGGCCAGCAGCAAGGGCTTAATACCCTTGGCAAGAATCTCCCCCACATTCGTCCGCAGCCCCATGGCTGCCAAGCCCATAGTGAGTAGAAACGTGGTTACCTTGGGAACGGTCGCCGTGAAAGCTTCTGGAAGGTCGACAAGGCTGTTGAGGGCAACCACGGCAATAAACCCAAAGACGAACCAAGGCACTGGAGCGCGGGCAGACACCTCGTCAGCCCGACTTCGCGAGGCCAAATAGCCAAGCGCGAGCACGAGGGGCGCCAGCATTGCGACGCGAGAGAGTTTGGCGATTGTGCTGATCTCGCCTGCCTCCATGCCGTTCTGGAAACCGGCGCCAATCACCTGTGCAACCTCGTGAATCGCCGTGCCTGCCCAAAGTCCATACTCTGCCGCTGAGAGCCCAAAGACCGGCATGAGCAATGGGAAGATGAACATCGCGACCGTGCCAAACAGAGTGATAGATGCGACGGCATAAGCCACATCTTCATCATCGGCATCGGTGATGGAGTTCGTTGCCACGATCGCGGAGGCGCCACAGATCGAGGTGCCAGCAGCGATCAGTTCTGCCAGCTTGCGCTCCACACCAAGAAGGCGCGCCATTCCCAATGTTGCAATAAAGGTTGCAAAAAGCGATACGGCAACGATGAGGAAACCACCCATGCCAACGGACTGGACCTGCGAAAAGGTGAGCTGAAAACCGAGCAGCACAATCGCTGTCCTGAGAATTGGACGTTGGCAGAAGGCGATCCCGGCAGCCGCGCCACGGGGAATCTCAATGATGTTTGCAAAGATGATGCCCAAGATGACAGCGAGGATCATCGGGCTGAAAATGGCAAGCGCTGGGAAGCCACGCAGCGAATAGGCCGCACCACTGACGACCGCAGCAAGGAATATCCCAGGTAAGATATCCTGCAGCTTAGTCGTTATCCGAAAAGACGTCGAGTGTTGCTTTGACTGGACCGGGGAACGAGCAGACACTTGATACTCCATCTATGCATCGAACGAAATCTCATTCCAACACCGCAGGGTCCAACGCAAAAAATGGATCAGAATGATCGATTGTTTCGAATAGTTCGGTCGACTAGACGGAGCGGAGGTTTGGCGCTCTGCAAGAGCAGCCCATTCGTCAGGTGCGCTAGCTCAATAGTTGGACCAGGATATTATTCCCACCGATGTAGGTTCGGCGAAAAGGCTTTGGCAGAGATTCGGTGTTAAACTCCGACGCCTGCAACCCGATTTCTGCGTCCGCAAACCTGCCGCAAACAGCTTTTCAGGTCGTTGCTCTCTCTCGGTTCGGCAACCTCGCAGTCCAAGCTATTCCGGGTCGTAAACTCCGAGACATATCCCAGCGCAAAGAGAGGCAAGCTCTTTGAAGCGATAGCCAATCTAGAACCGCTCAAATGATCTTAGACGACGGCCTGCAACTCGGGACGGCGTTGACGGGCAAGAAAAAGTGTTCTAGCTTATTGAACAGTGTTTAGATTATATGAACAGGTAAGTGCTCATGGCCTTGTTCCTCCCCGGCTGGCCCGAAGTGCCGGCGGAATATCCCTCCGATAGCGTCGGCATGCATCCGCCTTATGATACGCCGGCCTACATCTTTACCAGAAAGCGCGCTCCATCCCGGCCCTTAAGATATATTCCGCAGACTGCTACGGAGTTGTACGGGCCTGTGTATGGACACGAAAGTGTTCGTCCAGAAGACTCGGATCTGACTCGTCAGCATGACGGAGAGCCGATAGGAGAGCGCATTCGAATTACGGGGCGTGTTATCGATGAAGACGGCCGCGGCGTTCCAAACGCACTATTGGAAATCTGGCAGGCGAACGCAGCTGGTCGCTATATTCATAAGTTAGATCAGCACTTAGCACCCCTTGACCCAAACTTTTCGGGCGCTGGCCGTACCGTTACCGGAAGCGACGGCTCATATTCATTTATTACGATTATTCCTGGTGCTTATCCGGTCGTGGGACTGCACAACGTCTGGCGTCCACGCCACATTCACATCTCTTTATTCGGGCCGTCATTTTTGAGCCGCTTGGTCACCCAACTCTACTTCGAGGGCGATCCCCTGCTCAGATATGACTCCATCTATAATGCAGCGCCGGATTTCTCAAAGAGAGGAATGGTGGCTTCGCTCGATCTTGAGGCTACACAGTCTGAATGGGGCTTAACTTACCGCTTTGACATTGTTCTGCGGGGCCGAAACGGGAACTATTTCGAGGAAACTCATGCGCATTGAAGCCCCGATGACGATCACACCATCTCAGACAGTCGGTCCCTTCTATGCCTACTGCCTGACGCCAGACGACTATCAAACGATCCCTCCTATTTTTGGAAGGAACCTCGCCACCGACGATGCTGTGGGACAGCGCATTTCAATTTCGGGAACGCTCATCGACGGAGATGATCATGCCATCCCTGATGGTATGATCGAACTCTGGCAGCCTGATGGAAATGGCAATTTTGTAGGTGCACAAATCAACCCACGAAAGTCATCATTCACGGGCTTTGGCCGCACCCACTGCAATGAGTCTGGCTCCTTCACATTTCACACTGTGAAACCGGGTCGTGTTCCGACATCCGCAGGGATCTTACAGGCGCCTCACGTTGCGCTTTCCATCTTTGGAAAGGGATTGAACCGCAGATTATACACGAGAATCTATTTCGCAGATGAAGTCTCTAATGATGAAGACCCGATCTTGGCTCTCCTGTCGAGTGATGAGCGTGCTACGCTTATCGCAGAAAAGATCGATGATGCCGCCTTTCACATCACAATCCGCCTTCAAGGACAGAGGGAGACGGTTTTCTTCGAAGTGTGAGAGTCGGACTCGAAAAGGCATCAACGATATCCATACCTTGCGAGACGCCTGGTGAGCAGGCGGATGTGGGCGATGGATATCCAGGCTTCTGCTGAAGCGATGGATTTTTCGAAGTCCTTTGCCAGCCTTCGGCATCGGCCAAGCCACGCGAATGTGCGCTCGACGACCCAGCGGCGGGGCAGGATCTCAAAACCCTTGGCCTGGTCAGAGCGCTTGATGATTTCGATCGTCCATTTGCCGATTTTCTGCAGCCGTTTCTTCAGTTTTTCGCCCGCATAGCCGCCATCGGCAAAGACATGGAGGAGCCATGGCCAGCGGTTGCGAATGGATTTGAGGAGATCGGGAGCACCGTCGCGGTCCTGGATATCGGCGCTGTGTACCATGAGGCCGACCATCAGCCCAAGCGTGTCGACAACAATGTGGCGCTTGCGACCCTTGATTTTCTTGCCCGCATCGAAGCCCCGGATACCACCACTTTCGGTCGTTTTGACACTTTGGCTATCGATGGCGCCCGCCGTCGGAGAGGCATCTTTCCCCTCCA
Organism: Nitratireductor alexandrii; assembly: GCF_004000215.1. Taxonomy (GTDB): domain Bacteria; phylum Pseudomonadota; class Alphaproteobacteria; order Rhizobiales; family Rhizobiaceae; genus Mangrovimarina; species Mangrovimarina alexandrii. The sequence goes on from NZ_RBVY01000018.1 coordinate 4,062, forward strand.
GTTCCCGGGCCTCCATAACGAGGTGGTGGTTGATCCGTGACCAAAGATCCATCGCCCGCCACTCATAGAAATATCGCTGCACCGTAGAGCAGGGTGGAAAATCCTTGGGCAGCATTCGCCACTGGCACCCTGTTGAAGCGATATAGAGAAGCGCGTTCACAACCTCGCGCAAGTCGGTCTTGCGGGGACGGCCGAGACGGCGAGGTGCGGGCATGAAGCCAGCTATAAATCCCCATTCGCGATCCGTAACATCGCTTGCATATCGGCTCGTCTGACGCTCATATTGCCGCCGGGTGGTTTCAGTCCAGGCCATCGTGCTCTCCATCGAATCTTTGCAAATCCGAAGGAATCACAACTGGCTGAAATCACTCAACTCTTTTTGGGGCAGCCTCTGAGATCACAAACATAGCACTCGCCTGCGAAGGCTGCCTTTGCAGCGCAAGGTAATTCTGACGCCAATCGCGTGGCCGCATGTTGAGAAAGACCGGACTACGTAAGTTTAGCAACATCAAGCCAAGGAGGAATATGATGTTCTCGAAAATGTTGGTTTCCGCAGTGACCGCGACAGCGCTTCTGTCGACATTGCCCGCCTTTGCCCGTGATCTGAAACTTGCCGATTTTCATTCGCCCTCGCATTTTATTGTTGAAGAGGTATATGAGCCTTTTGCGAACGCAGTGTCAGAGGCAACGGGCGGGGATTTAACCGTCCGACTCTATATGGGAGGGGAGCTTGGCCCAGGCCCAAACGAGCAGTACAATCGTGCTGTCGATGGCGTCGCTGATATCGTCTTGGCTATGCCGGGTTACACGGCCTCTACATTTCCATTGACCCTTCTTGCCGACCTGCCCGGTGTGATTGACGCTGAGACCGGTACCGAACGCATGCTGGCCAACATTGACAAGCTCTCTCAGGAGTATCGTCGAGTTCAGCTGCTCGCCCTATGGAATAACGCACCGTCGTTTTTGTTCTCTGCGACCAAGCCAATTCGTAAGCTCGAGGATCTTGCTGGCATGAAGGTTCGCGTCCCATCACGTAACGCAGGCCTTGTGCTCGAAGCGTGGGGAGGTGTTCCCGTTTCCATGCCTGCAAGTGAAGTTTATAATGCGATGCAAACGGGGGTCATCGATGGAGCGATGATTGACGCCACAGCTCTGACAGGGTTCAGACTGGAAGAGGTGACAAACTACATCACAGTCGGTATGGATACGTCGATTTCCCAGTTTTTGATGGTGATGAATCTCGACAGTTTCCAGGAGCTTAGTGAAGAGCAACAAAAAGCTGTTCTCGATGCTGGTCAGGAAGCCGCACGAAACGGCAATAGGGCTTGGCTCGGCGTTGCATCCACCGCCCTCAAGGACTTCGCTGGAACGGAAGGTAAAGAAGTAATTACGCTTTCAGAGGAAGAAATCGAGAAATTCAATGCCGCAACTAGTACCGTGGTCGAGAGCGTGATTGAAGAAGTCGAAGCAACAGGCGTTGCAGCACGCGCCTATGTCGAAGCGCTACAGAATGACTAACTCTCCGACAATAAAAAAGAAGCAAGGCATCGCCCATTCGATAGTAATCGAATGGGCGGTTGCCTTCTTAACGTCTCTGTCAGCTCTAGCCTTAGCCATTATCTTATGCACCAGCTTTGTTGGCGTCATCATGCGCTATTTCTTTCAGACCCCAATCCTCGGTAGTGATGAGATAATTCAGCTAGTCTCGATCGCGTTGGTTATGCTCGCAATGCCAGGCACCGCCCAGCGCGACGGACATGTGCGAGTTGATGTGTTCGATGAGCATATCGGCGTGTGGGGCCGTTTCATTGGCGACTTGTTCTCGCGTGCCGTAGGCGTCTACCTCATGTACCTCTTGACTTGGCGCTCGTGGCTAAAACTGCGTGAAGCACTGGAGTATAACGACCTATCCAACATGCTGCGTGTCCCATTCTGGCCATTCTATGGACTCATGGCGCTCGGGAGTGCCCTTTTTGCAGTTGTTCTGGTCCTGCAAATAGTTGACCTCATTCGCGGGGGACCTGGCGCTGATGACTGATTTTTCGATTGGCCTCTTCGGCATCGTAGCGCTTTTCGTATTGATGGTCTTGCGCATGCCAGTTGGGATGGCGATGCTGACCGTGGGCTTCTTCGGCACGTGGATGCTGAATGGCTTCCGTTCGGCGAACGCCTTAATGGTTACGGAGACATTCTCTCAGGTATCCAACTACTCGTTGACCGTCATCCCTCTATTTATATTGATGGGCAATATAGCTTCGGTAGCCGGCTTCAGCCGTGGGCTCTACGAAGCGGCTTTTGCATGGGTGGGGCGACTCCCTGGAGGTCTTGCTTCGGCTTCAGTCCTTGGGTGTGCGGCGTTCTCCGCCGTCAGTGGCTCATCGGTGGCGACTGCGGTTACCATTGGACGTGTCGCACTGCCAGAGATGGCGCGTTTCAACTATTCCAGCGGGCTCGCAACGGGTGCGATTGCTGCCGGTGGCACCCTTGGTTTCCTTATCCCACCATCAACCGGCTTTGTTATCTACGCCATTCTCACCGAACAAAGCATTGGCCAATTGTTCATGTCGGGTATTCTCCCCGGTCTCTTGCTTGCAGGCTTGTTCATTCTCACGGTCACCCTCATCTCGCTTCGAAATCCAGAAGCGGGACCGCGCGGAGCTCATGTTCCGCTAAAGGAACGTATGGCTGCCACACTCCGTGCGGCGCCCCTGCTAACGGTAATCATAGTATCAATTGGGGGTATTTATCTTGGTGTATTCACGCCAGTCGAAGCCGCCGGCATCGGCGCGGGACTGGTCCTTATCTTGGCTCTATTTACGCGGAAGCTGACTCCGTCAACCGCTTGGCGAGCGGTTAGCGACACGGTCAGCACTACAGCCATGCTGTACCTGATCATTATAGGCGCAGCAGTCCTCAATCCGTTTCTATCGATGACACAATTGCCGTCGATGTTGGGCGAAGCAATGACGTCTTCTGGTCTCGGCCCCTATGGCGTGCTGTTTCTTGTCGTTGTTGCCTATCTGATTTTGGGGATGTTCATGGACGGGTTAGCAATGCTGGTCGTGACTGTTCCCATCTTCTACCCCATCATGATGTCGATGGGCTTTGATCCGATCTGGTTTGGTGTTGTAGCTGTTATCATGATTGAGATGGGTATGATCACGCCTCCTGTCGGCATGAATGTATTTGTCGTGAAAAGTATTGCCGGTGATGTGCCCATGGCCACGATTTTTCGCGGCGTCCTGCCATTCTGGTTTGCAATGGGGTTCTGTCTGCTTTTGCTCGTACTTTTCCCCCAAATTGCATTGTTTATACCCCAGGCGATGTTCTGACTTTTTCAGCGAAATACAAGTGTCCCGGCCAACTGCGCAGCGGTTGGCCCGGACACTTGCCTCTACCTCCTGTTCCACCCCAATGAACGAGACATTTCAGCTGCGGCCTCTTGTACATGAATGGTGCAGAAGGTCAGTTTCTCCTCCTTAAGACGGCTGGCAGGTCCAACGATTCCGAGCGACGCCACCACTTTGTGGGTCTGGTCACGAATCGGTGCTCCAACCGCATTCACACCTGGTAAGTAGCCGCCAAGATCGACAGCATAGCCTAAACGCCGAATGTCCTGGAGTTCAGCTCTCAATATCTCAGAATCAACGTAAGCGACGTCCACGTCCCATTCGCAAAGATTTGGAGGGACGGATTGCAACGCGTTGGCGCAACGGACTGCAAATCCGTTGATCAACGCGTTGCAAATCGTTGAGGTCGCGACTGTGGCGGCAGCTGCGGAGAATTAGGAGGTGCGGGCGAACGACCAGGGCAAGAGTTCGTCGATCCGCGACTGCGGGTGACCGGTTGCGATCGCTTCGAGGGTCGCTTTCATCCAGGCGTAGGGCTCCACGCTGTTGATCTTGCAGGTGGCGATGAGCGAAGCTATGCGGGCCCATGAACGGCCACCTTCGTCGTGACCTGCAAATAGACTATTTTTGCGCGTCAGAGTCAGCGGTCTGATTTGATTTTCGACGGGGTTAGTGTCCATCTCAACGCGGCCATCGTCGAGAAACAAAGTGAGGCCAGCCCAATGGTTCAGCAGATAGGCGATCGCCTTGCCCATCTCGCTGCCCGGCGACAGGCGGGCGGCTTGCTCGCGCAGGAATCTCTCGAGTTCGGCGACGAGCGGCCGTGATCGCTCGTTGCGCGCCTTTTGTCGGATCGCGGCGTCGGAGCCACGGATCTCCTTCTCGATTGCATAGAGCGCGGCGATGCGCGCGAGGACGGCTTCGGCGATGGGTGAGCCGGCCTTCGGAGTCGCGGCAATGATCTCGCGCCTGGAGTGGGACCAGCATGCGGCCAGCCGCAGCGGCGCGCCGCCTTGACGCTCGAGTCGTGCGAGCCTGTGATAGCCCTGGTATCCATCGACCTGAAGGATGCCGTCGAAGCCGTCGAGGATATGCTCGGCATGTTTGCCACTGCGTCCTGGCGCGTAGTGGTAGACCACGATTGGTGGATCAGCGCCGCCGTGGCCGCGATCGTCGCGCAGGACAGCCCACAGATAGCCGGTCTTGGTTCGACCCCGGCCCGGATCGAGCACGGGCGCCCTGGTCTCGTCCATGAACAAGCGGCCCGATTGCTTCATCACGACGCTCATGCGCTCGATCAACGGCGCGAGGTGGAAGGCGACCGTTCCCATCCAATCCGCCAGAACGGCACGATCGATGAGGATGCCATGCCGGGCCAGAACCTGGGACTGACGATAGAGCGGCATGTGCTCGCTGAACTTGGCGACCGCCACCTGCGCCAGCATCGCCTCGGTGGGCAGGCCACCCTCCACCAGATGGGCGGGCGCCGGCGCCTGGCGCACGCCAGCGCATCCTGTCGCGCAGGCGTAGCGCGGTCGCACCGTCTCGACCACGCGATACTGGGCCGGCGTCACGTCGAGGCGTCTGGAGCGATCCTCGCCGATCCGGACCATCTGGCCGCAGCCGCAGGGACACTCGAGGCTCTCGGGTTCGATCACCTGCTCAATGCGCGGCAGGTGCGCGGGAAAGGCGCGGGCGGCGCGGCTGGCCCGGCGGCCCGACGGTGCCGCGCCGGTGCGGCGCGCACGATCGTCTTGGCGCTCCTGGACTTCGGCGATGGCGATCTCGATGTCTTCGAGCACCAGCTGCATCTGATCGGGATTGAACTTCTCCGAGCGTTTGCCGAAGCGTGCGCGCTCGTACTCCTTCACGAGCAGTTCGAGACGGTCGACGATCTGTTTGGACGCAGCCAGTTCGTTCTCGACATGAAGGCGCGCCGTGCGTTCGTCATCAGCGCGACGACGCTCGGCTGCGAGCATCGCTTCCTGCGCGCTGAAGAGCGCTCGCAAATCGGCGGGCAGCGCTGCAAGACGGGCGGGATCAATGGCGGACGGTGGCACATCCGCAAGCTATCATCCCGAGGCGCCGTGCGAAACAAATCGTCAGCCCCCGAGTCAGTTCGCCGCAGCTGGTGTTGCGACGATCCGTTCGCCCACACGCTTCCAGTTCAGCCCGTCAAACAGCGCTTCGAACTGCACCCGCGTCAGATGCATGACGCCGCCGCTGATCTGCGGCCACTCAAAACGGCCAGCGCGACCAAGGCGCTTGTAGATTAGAACGAGGCCCGTGCCGTCCCATAGCAAAATCTTCAGCCGGTCGGCGCGCTTCGAACGAAAAACCACAATCAGGCCCGAATGCGGATCGAGCCCGAGCGTGTTCTGCACGAGGCCGGCCAGCGCGTCGTGCCCGCACCGGAAATCGACAGGACGTACAGCAAGCACAATCCGCAGTCCCTGCGCCGGAATGATCATGCGCCGCGCTCGATCGCGGTCACGATCTCCGCGATCCGCACCGCTGACACGTCCGCGTCCAGGCGAACCGAAACCTTGCCAATCGTAATCTCGACAGGCCCCTCGTTCTTGCCTGACGCCGCTGGATCACTCAACTCGATCGACACGAAATCCGCCGCTTCGTCCGTGACCAATGCGATCCGGCCGGCACGCGCCAATCTGCGCCACGTCGTCAATTGCTGGGCCTTGACACCATAACGCCGTGCGACATCACATACGCGGGCGCCAGGCTTCATGGTCTCGAAAACAGCGCGCCCCTTGGTCTCCGCAGACCACAACCGGCCTCCAGAACGGGTACGGCGCGCAAGCTTCCCTACAAAACCGTCGGCTTCGGCTTCCTCGCCCGATAGCTCCATCGCCCTCAGTCTCCTCCTGGCTGCCTGAACAACCAAGAATCGCAGACCACAAACCGAGGGGAAACCCATCAATCAAATGGGGACAAAGCTTCGCTTACGAATCAACGATAGTTTCCGATGTGAAGCGCTTGAGGGGTTGCGAAAGGAGCTGGGACAGTTGCGCCTCTTCTATGAACGCAAGCAGGGCTTTTCCGTTTGCAGAGCAATGCAAAGGGGCACTGCCGCCGACGCGAGAAGCAACACGCATCGGTTCGGTGCTTTCGTTTTTCGCGAGGTAAAGAAGCTCCGAACCGTGCAAGACAGAAAGGGTTACCGTTTCCCCCGTCTTTTCCATCAGAGCCTTCATGTGGGGCGAGCAAACCTTCACCAGATCTAACTGAGCGAGCTTAGTTCCGGCAAGCCGAACGAGTGCGAGCCCGAGCCGGTATTTTCGAGTCTCAGGATGCTGCTCAACGAAACCTGAGCTGGCGAGGGTGCGAAGCAGATTGTGAACTGTAGCGCTGTTAATATCGAGTATTCTTCCGATTTCGCGTACCCCAAGCCATTCAACATCGGTCGTGAATAGCTCAAGTAAGGCAAGCGCTTTTGAGACCGTTTGTACTGTGCCTTGTGGCGAATTGGACTTCTGAGCCATAGTCCTCTCATTCTTGCGAATCGCTGCCTTCCGGTGGTTGTCATATACCAGATCATCTCGATCTCGTGAGTGGTCGACGGATGATGGCCACTATAGTCCTTCCTATCGGTGAGTCTTGCCAGCCATGCTGCATCCCCTTGACCGGCGAGGAGAGGGGTTTCTAAACAGCCAAGAGAAACGGTTCCCAGTTGCACATCCCAGTGCCGCCCTGACTCACTTCCATATCCGTCATATGAAAATCGTACATGGCCCGAACAACACCCCTTGGCCGGATGAGCGGGACGGTACTTCGCTTTTCCAACTGCAGATTGCACAAGAATCATCTTCCAGGCGCTGTTCATATTAAGCTAACGCTGTACATAATAACCAATCAAGTTTATAGCTGCGGCTCCATTCCTAGATTCATCTTACTGGGCGTTTTGATGGCATTTTCCCCCCTTGATTCAGACCTGTTGGGGCCTCTGTTTACGACGAAAGAAATGAGGGACGCGCTCTCGGAGCGTCGATTTCTTGCGTTGATGTTGCGGGTTGAAGCCGCTTTGGCGCGCGCTCAGGCTGCTGAAGGTTTGGTCAGCCAAGAGCTTGCCAACTCCATCGCAGGTATAGATCCTGGCTCTCTGGACATTAAGGTACTGGCAGAGCAGACCCGACTTGGGGCGGTCCCTGTCATCCCATTCGTAAAATCAGTGCAAGCCATGCTTCCGCCGGATGTGGCAGGTGGCTTCCATTTCGGTACTACGAGCCAGGACATCATGGATACGGCCATCATTCTTCAAATGGCCAATGCGGTGGATCTGATCGAAACTGATCTAAGAGCCTTGCTTTCTTCCCTGTGCGAGCTAGCGGAGGAACATTGCGAGACTCCCTGCATCGGGCGCACAGCTGGCCAACATGCTTCGCCTGTCACATTCGGCTTCAAAGTGGCAGGCTGGTGCGTCGCAATCGCTGAGCACTTAGCTCAGGTTGAGCAACTTAAACGGCGAGTGCTCGTCCTCTCATTGGCTGGTCCTGTAGGCACATTGACCCAGATGGGCGATCGGGCCGGAGCCGTTGTGACGAGGACTGCGGCGGATCTTGGATTAGCCGTTCCCGCTATGCCGTGGCACACGCATCGTAGCAGAATAGTTGAACTAGGTAGTTGGTTGGCCATCCTTCTCGGAATTCTAGCGAAGATGGCGACAGATGTGGTTCATCTTGCGACACCGGAAGTGGGAGAGGTATCTGAGCCAGCGGTCGCCGGCCGGGGTGGATCCTCGGCTATGCCTCACAAGCGAAATCCTGTTGGATCGATGATCATTCTGGCCCAACACTCTGCATCAGTGGGCCACCTTTCGACGTTGGTGAGCGCGATGGCAAGCCTTCATGAGAGGCCCGTTGGCGCCTGGCATTCTGAATGGCTGGCGCTCCCGTCTCTCGTCGGACTGGCGGCAGGAGCGCTCAGAGAGGCTCGTCTTCTAGCTGGTGGCTTGGAAGTCGATGCCGCACGAATGTACCGAAACATAGAATTGACAAACGGAATGATATTCAGCGATGCGGTTGCGGGAGGTCTAGCGCAGGCGATGGGACGCGCCGAAGCTTACACCGCCGTAGAGGAAGAAGTCGCCAACGTCGTCCGTTCAGGTGGGCACCTTCGGGAACGTCTGACCAAACGCTTCCCCGCCCACCATTCCACCATCCTGCAGGCATTTGAGCTTGCACCAGCGATCAATGCTGCCGCGAGCCGCTGTCGCGCAGCGCTAATCTCTGTTCGGAAGCAATTGGCATGACTTGCTAGTTTCGGCTCAACAGAAAGGAGCTCCAGGAAAATGTTACCCGCTGATCAAGCTGGCATACCGCCTTGCCAAGGGCCTCGCGCGCGCTCTGCGCCAATAAGTTTTGCAATACCAAAAGGCGCATGGGACACTCATCTCCATGTTTTTGGCCCAACGGCTGTGTTCCCATATGCGGAAAAGCGTCCGTATACTCCGCCGGATTCACCGCTTGAAGATTATCTGGCGTTGATGGAGCGTTTGGGCATCGAACGGGGTGTCTGTGTCCACCCGAATGTGCACGGGATTGATAATTCAGTGACTATTGATGCGGTCGAGCGTTCTGATCGCCGTCTCCTCGGAATAATCAAGCCTCATCGTGATATGACCTTTACGGAACTGCGTGACCTGAAGACCCGCGGTGTAAGAGGGGTACGTTTCGCATTCAATCCCCAGCACGGTTCCGGCGCACTCGACACCGAACTGTTCGAGCGAATGCATGGTTGGTGCCGTGAACTCGATTGGTGCATAAACATGCATTTTGCTCCTGATGCTTTGGAGGGGCTATGTGACCTCATCGCGGGAGCTGAAACACCGATCATAATCGACCATTTTGGCAGAGTTGAAACGGCGGCCGGAGTCAACCAGCTTCCCTTTAAGATCCTACGTGATCTTGCGACTCTTGATCATGTCTGGATTAAGTTGACGGGAGCCGATCGGATCTCGCATTCAGGTGTTCCATATGACGATGTTGTGCCGTTCGCACACGCCTTAAGTGAGATAGCCCCTGACCGCCTACTCTGGGGAAGCGACTGGCCGCATTCCGGGTACTTCGACCCGAAGCGCATGCCAGATGACGGAGATTTGTTGAACTTAGTTGCCCGGTTTGCTCCTGACGTCGCTCTCCGGCATAAAATCCTGGTTGATAACCCTGCCCGATTGTTCGGCGCCATCTGAGGGGCGGATATTCAATGCAACCTTTCGTGTACAATTCAGCTCCTTCAAGGGTTATCTTTGGCCGTGGAGCATCACTATCACTGGCTGCGGAGCTGGACCGACTAGGGCTGAAAAGAGCGCTGGTACTGTCCACACCGCAACAAGAAGAACAGTCGCTTTCAATCGCGAGCAACTTAGAATGGCGGTTGGCGGGGTCGTTCCATGAAGCCGCTATGCACACTCCAACCGATGTCACGGCGGCGGGTGTCGGGCTAGCACGCGAGATAAATGCGGACTGCTTGGTTGCTATCGGGGGTGGTTCCACAATTGGTTTGGGCAAAGCAATAGCGTGGCGAACCGGTTTGCCACAGGTTGTGGTACCGACGACATACGCGGGGTCGGAAATGACCCCAATACTAGGTCAAACGGAAGATGGGTTGAAGACCACAATCCGTAACCCAAAAATCCAGCCCCAGACGGTGATCTACGACGTCGACTTAACTCTGTCCTTACCGGCCCAAATTTCTGTCACGTCAGGCTTAAATGCGGCTGCACACGCCGCTGAGGCACTTTACGCCCGGGACGGCAATCCGGTGATTTCCCTTTTGGCAGAGGAAGCTATTCGCGTCCTGACGCAAGCGCTCCCACAGATCGTTGATGACGAGCGAAATGTCGAGGCGCGAAGCAAGGCATTGTACGGAGCCTGGTTGTGTGGGATTTGCCTCGGCTCCGCCGGAATGGCTCTGCACCACAAATTGTGCCACACGCTTGGCGGCAGTTTCGATTTGCCCCACGCAGCTACCCACTGCGTAATACTGCCTTATGCTTTGGACTACAATCGTCCAGAAATTCCCGACGCGATGGTAGCGATGTCGCGCGCCATGGGAGGTGTGGACGCTGCAAAGGGTTTTCGTGCACTTGCAAAAAAGTTGGGAGCCCCAACATCTCTTCAGGCATTGGGTTTCGATGAAGCAGATATAGCGCGCGCTGCCGAGCTCGCCACGGAAAATGCTTATTGGAACCCACGTCCAATCGAGAACGCGCCGATACGATCGCTTCTAACCCGTGCATGGAGGGGGGATGAGGTTTGAGAGACTTCGTCCGGCTGACGCATACGGCGTGGAAATAGCCCTTGCGGCGCCTTCGCGTGTGGCAAGCGGCGTCGGTGGAACAAACCCGCAGCTGGTTCAAATTGAGCTTTATGGCGTCTGGAAGCGCTGAGACCGGGGCGAACTGGTTCTCGTGCCTCGAAGAGCTACGTCGCCTCGCACCCGCACAGCCAGTAAAGGTAGTAGTCCGAAGATGAAAAACATCACCACCGCTGCTGAAGCGGTCGCACAAATCCACGATGGAGCCACCGTTCTGATCGGCGGTTTTGAACCGCACCGGGACTGTCGGAGGCCATTTGGTTTAAGTTACGCGGCCACGGCCGGTTGATCCAGTGCGGCGTAGTATTTTGCCTCGGCTTCGGCCGGCGGAATGTTTCCGATTGGCTCTAGCAGGCGCCGGTTGTTGAACCAGTCGACCCATTCGAGGGTGGCGAACTCCACCGCTTCATAGCTGCGCCAGGGGCCGCGTCGATGGATGACCTCGGCCTTGTAGAGACCGTTGATGGTCTCGGCCAAGGCATTGTCATAAGAGTCGCCCACGCTGCCCACTGAAGGTTCGATGCCGGCCTCGGCCAGCCGCTCGGTATATTTGATGGACACGTATTGGGCAGATTCAACCGGTCGCTGCAACACTTTCGATCATATCCGATTTAAGCAAACCGTCGAGCGCTTCTGCCGGCGTGCGATAACCCAGCGTCTTGCGAGGCCTGCTATTAAGGGCATGCGCCACAGCGCTGAGTTCATCGGCTCCGTGCTGGCTCAGATCTGTACCCTTCGGAAAGTACTGCCGTAGCAAACCGTTTGTGTTTTCATTGCTACCGCGCTGCCACGGACTTTGAGGGTCGCAGAAGTAAATATCGAGGCCAGTATCGATCCTGAGCTGTGCGTGTTGAGCCATCTCGGCACCTTGGTCCCACGTTAGGGATTGGCGTAGGTGCGCCGGCAGCTCCATGATCGTTTCGGCGATAGCATCACGGACTGCTTCGGCGCCATGCCCGGCAAGAGCAGGACCGTTCTTGACGGACTTGTCGATCCCGTGACCTTCCATGCGAGGCAGGTGCAGGAGCATTGTAAACCGTGTTGTACGTTCGACCAGCGTGCCGATCGCTGAACTGCCGAGACCCAGAATGAGATCGCCCTCCCAATGGCCAGGCACCGCTCTGTCGTCGATCTCCGCAGGACGATCGCTGATCATCAGTGCATCCCCGAGAAAGGATTTGCCACGGTTGCGAGCACGTTCACGGGGTAAGCGCAGCGCCCGTCCAGAGCGCAAGCAAGCCGATAATTCTCGCTTCAGAGCACCGCGGCCCTGGATATAAAGCGCCTGATAGATGGCTTCGTGACTGATGCGCATGGCCGGGTCCTCAGGGAAGTCCAGTCTCAGACGCCGCGCAATCTGTTCCGGGCTCCAAGCTTTGGACCAGCGTCGACTTTGCCGATGAACGGCCCGCCGCCCTTTCCATACCACGACAGGACCCTCAAAGGCGATGCCGTCAGGCGTTCCAATGAGGCCGGCGAGCCGGTCCTGAACGTAGTCACGAAGTGCCAGGTTGGTTGCAAGCTTTGCGGCTTTCGGCCGTCGTGCTGCCCGATCAGCATGCCATTGTGCGGTAATGGCCCGATAGTCGAAGTCGCCGCTGCGTGTCGCCGAATTGCGCCTGATCTCGCGCGAGATTGTACTGGGTGATCGCCCCAGCTTCCGTGCGATGGCGCGAACGCCACTGCCGCGAGCGCATTCCAATGCAATTTCCTCCCGTTCGCTGAACGTCAGGCTGCGGTTTTTGAGCGGTGTTGCTGAGGGCGATAGATGTGTGGGAGGCATGCCACCTGAACTCCGAAACCATCGGTTTCCAACGGGGGCAGAGACGCCAGCTTCCACAGCGGCATCCTCGCTGGACAAGCCCGCCGCCACTTCTCCCCAGAACCGACACAGGTTCTCACGCTGCCACACCGGTGGCCGACCTGGCGAGGATAACTTTTGCCGCGTCGACCGCTCCGACTTCCGTCTTCCCGTCACCATAAACACCTCCAAGTTTGGGGTGTTGCGCTGACCGGTTGAATCTGCCTTGGCTGCCCCTATCGCTGTGATGGACCAAGCCACCGCCATGCAGAGGCCGCCGATCATGCAGGGCCTGCTCCAAGGCATCGAGAACGAATCCCGCATGGGCAGTCCGTGACGCCCGCCATCCAACGATGCGGCGGGCATAGGCATCGATGACGAAGGCCACGTAGACGAAGCCGGCCCATGTGGCCACATAGGTGAAATCCGAAAGCCAGAGCCGATCGGGTGCCGGTGCGTGGAACTGGCGGTTCACCTGGTCGAGCGGGCAAGGAGCCGACTTGTCGCTGATCGTGGTGCGAACCGGTTTGCCGCGAATGACACCCTGCAGGCCGAGCTCCCGCATCAGCCTTTGCACCGTGCATCGCGCAACATCGAACCCTTCCCGCTGCATCTGTCTCCAAACCTTCCTGACGCCATAGACCGAGAAGTTCTCGGCAAAGACCCGCATGACCTCAGGCTTGAGGGCTTCGTCGCGTTGGGCACGTGCCGACAGCCGCGAGGGATCCCGGCGTTGGGCAACACGCTCATGATAGGTGGATGGGGCGACTGGCAGGACGCTGCAGATCGGCTCGACCCCATAATGCCCACGATGCTCGTCGATAAAGGCGATCATCGCTTCAGTGGGCGGTCGAGCTCCGCCTGGGCAAAATATGCGGAGGCTTTGCGCAGGATCTCGTTGGCCTGCCGCAGCTCCCGGTTCTCTCGCTCCAGAGCCTTGAGCTTCTCGGCCACCTCGCTGGGCACGCCAGCACGCCGGCCACCATCGACCTCGGCCTTCTTCACCCAGTCGTTCAGGGTGTGGGCCGAACAGCCAATCTTCTGGGAAACCGAAACCACGGCCGCCCAGCGCGACGGATACTCCCCGCCATGCTCCAGCACCATCCGCACCGCCCGGGTCCGCACCTCGGGGGAAAACTTGTTCGTTGTCTTGCTCATCAGGCTCTATCCTACTTGGGAGTTAGAGCCTCCGACAGTCCCGGTGCGGTTCAGTTTCGGCGGCTCAGGTGCGCCCATCGAACTGGTCCATGCCCTGATCGATCATGGCGCGAAGGACCTGGTCGTGGTCAACAACAATGCCGGGACGGGCGATGTGGGGCTTGCCGCCCTGATCCGCCGCCGACGCGTGCGCAAAATGATCTGCTCCTTCCCGCGCTCGTCCGATCCGCGTGCGTTTCACGAGCTTTACAATGCCGGCGAGATCGAGCTTGAAGTCGTGCCGCAGGGAACGCTCGCCGAGCGGCTGCGGGCCGGCGGTTCGGGCGTGCGGGCATTCTTTACCCGGGCCAGCGTCGGCACCCCGATTGCGGACGGCAAGGAGTCGCGCGAGTTCGACGGCGAGACCTATGTGATGGAGCCGTGGATCAGGGGCGATTTCGCGCTGGTGAAGGCGGAACGTGCTGACCCCTACTGTTGATTGGCACGTAAACGGGGTCTGCCTCACTTTGTGTGGTGAATAGATCGTTAGCAG
>NZ_RBVY01000019.1 GCF_004000215.1 Nitratireductor alexandrii
CGGCAATCCCGCCGCACCCCGCCAAACAAGGACACTATCCAGGGGCGGCCTCGCGGCCGCCCCTGATCGTTTTCGAAGTCGGCGACGGCACCGCAAGGGCGGTTTGCCGGCTGCCCGAACGAAAACGCCGCGGGGAGCGCAAAGCACCCTTTACAGACGCGGCGGAAGACCTTACGGAAGCGCTGCCGTGCGCGAACGCGGTGCCTAGGGGTATAGCTCAGTTGGTAGAGCGGCGGTCTCCAAAACCGCAGGTCGGGGGTTCGAGCCCCTCTGCCCCTGCCAGTCTCGCGCAAGGCGAAGATTATCGTGTATCGACGGGGTTGCGGGACGATTGGATGGTTCCGCCGGCGGCGACACCGGACTGAAAAGCCACTTGCATGGACCCACGTTCGGGACTATGTAGGGCCATTCAGACTCACGGTGTGCGGGGCCGGAAATGGCTTTGCGCGCCTTTATTGCATGGGCGATAGCGCTGATTCGGCAGGCGGCGTGATTGGCGATGTGCAGTTACTCCCTCGCGGGGGCATCCGAAAAGAAGTCCGGCCAACGGGCTTTGTGAAACAGAGCGGCATATGGCGTCAAAAACAACCAATCCTTTCGTTTTCCTGCAGCAGGTGCGTCAGGAAACGTCCAAGGTCACATGGCCATCCCGGCGCGAGACGACGATTTCCACGATCATGGTGCTGATCTTCGCGGTGATCGCCGCGCTGTTCTTCTTCGCCGCCGATCAGGTCCTCGCGCTTGGCGTCGAGCTGCTTCTGGATCTTGGACGATAACGACCCGCTTTATGGAGAACGCCTGACATGACCGCGCGGTGGTACATCGTCCACGCCTATTCGAATTTCGAAAAAAAGGTCGCCGAGGACATTGAGAACAAGGCCCGGCAGAAGGGCCTGGACAAGTTTGTCGAGCAGGTGGTGGTGCCGACCGAGAAGGTCGTCGAGGTTCGCCGCGGCCGCAAGGTCGATGCCGAGCGCAAGTTCTTTCCCGGCTACGTGCTGGTGCGTGCCAATCTAACCGACGCGGTGTTCTCGCTGATCAAGAACACGCCGAAAGTGACCGGCTTTCTCGGCGATTCCAAGCCGGTGCCGATCACCGATTCGGAGGCCGATCGCATTCTGCATCAGGTGCAGGAGGGCGTGGAGCGTCCCAAGCCGTCGATTACGTTCGAGATCGGCGAGCAGGTGCGGGTTTCCGACGGACCGTTCGCCTCGTTCAACGGTCACGTTCAGGAGGTGGACGAGGAGCGTTCGCGCCTCAAGGTCGAGGTATCGATCTTCGGCCGCGCGGTGCCGGTCGATCTGGAATTCGGTCAGGTCGAAAAGGCCTGATCGGAGCATTCCGCCCCTTGCCGGGCGGGGCGGCGGGCGGTGCCCGCCACGAGCGGTGGGAGGGCAGGCGGCTTTAGCCGGTCGTCGGGTCCGGACCACCAAACTGCAGTTGCCGGCCCAGCCGGCGTGTGAACCAAGGCAGATGAGAAATGGCTAAGAAGATTGCAGGCCAGCTCAAGCTCCAGGTCCCGGCGGGATCGGCGACGCCGTCGCCCCCGATCGGACCGGCGCTCGGTCAACGTGGCATCAACATCATGGAGTTCTGCAAGGCGTTCAACGCCCAGACCCAGGAGATGGAGAAGGGTGCGCCGATTCCGGTGGTGATCACCTACTACCAGGACAAATCCTTCAACTTCACCATGAAGACGCCGCCGGTGACGTTTTTCCTGAAGAAGGCCGCCAAGCTGAAGTCCGGCTCCAAGGAGCCCGGCAAGCAGGTCGCCGGTCAGGTGTCGCGCGACAAGGTGCGCGAGATCGCCGAAGCGAAGATGAAGGACCTCAACGCCAATGACGTCGAGGCCGCGATGCGTATGGTCGAGGGCTCCGCGCGCTCGATGGGCCTCGAAGTGGTTGGGTGAGCGAAATGGCCAAGAAAATTGCAAAGCGGATCCAGGCGACGCGCGACGGCATCGACCGGGACAAGAACTATGATCTGGCCGAGGCCGTGGGTCTTTTGAAGGAGCGCGCCACCGCCAAGTTCGACGAGACGATCGAGGTGGCGATGAATCTCGGCGTCGATCCGCGCCATGCCGACCAGATGGTCCGCGGCGTGGTCAACCTGCCGAACGGCACCGGCCGCGACGTGCGCGTCGCCGTCTTCGCCCGCGGTCCCAAGGCCGATGAGGCCAAGGAAGCCGGCGCCGACGTCATCGGCGCCGAGGATCTGGTGGAGACGGTGCAGAAGGGCGAGATCGATTTCGACCGCTGCATCGCGACCCCCGATATGATGCCGCTGGTCGGCCGTCTCGGCAAGGTGCTCGGCCCGCGCGGCATGATGCCGAACCCGAAGGTCGGCACGGTCACGATGGATGTCGCCGCCGCGGTCAAGGCCTCGAAGGGCGGCGCCGTCGAGTTCCGCGTCGAAAAGGCCGGTATCGTGCATGCGGGCGTCGGCAAGGCCTCGTTCGATGCCGACAAGATCGTGCAGAACGTGCGCGCCTTCGCCGATGCGGTGATCAAGGCGAAACCCTCGGGCGCCAAGGGCAACTACGTCAAGAAGATCGCGATCTCCTCGACGATGGGCCCCGGGCTTAAGATCGACGTCGCCTCTCTCGCCGAGGCGTGATGTGACATCCGCGGTCGGCGGCGACGCCGGCCGCGGAGGCAGAATTCCGGACCCACGGGCCCGGAATCCGGCGGCCGCAAGGCCTCCGGAAATCCTGTCCGAGATTGCAGGCGGTTTTCCTTAATCCGCTATGGGCCTGCATGAGACGGGGTCGACCGGACAAAGAGGCCGAGGCCTCGATGAAAGGTTCGAACCGTGTTTGCCTTTTGCCCGCGTGCCGGCTTCGGCCGGCGTGGTGAAAGGGGGCAGGATCCTCGAACGCCGTTCGGGTGATCCATTGTGGATGGCCCGCCCGGCAAAAGGCAACCCGACAGCCGTTCTTTGGAGCGGTTGTCAACTGGAGACAGGCAGTGGACAGAGCGGAAAAACGCGAACTTGTCACGGAACTGAACGGTGTTTTTGCGAGCGCCGGAACGGTCGTCGTGGCCCACTATGCCGGTATCACCGTCGCGCAAATGAACGATCTTCGCACGAAGATGCGGGAAGCCGGCGGTACCGTCAAAGTCGCGAAGAACCGTCTCGCCAAAATCGCCCTGAAAGGCACGCCCTCCGAGAGCATGCAGGATCTGTTCAACGGACAGACCCTGATTGCCTATTCGGACGATCCGATCGTGGCGCCGAAGGTGGCCTCCGATTTCGCCAAGGGGAATGACAAGCTCGTCATTCTCGGCGGCGCGATGGGAACGACCAATCTCGACGCCAATGCCGTGAAGGCGCTTGCGACCTTGCCGTCGCTCGACGAACTTCGCGCCAAGCTGGTGGGGATGATCTCCACGCCGGCGACCCGGATCGCGCAGGTGGTCAGCGCCCCGGCCGCGCAGGTTGCGCGCGTCGTCGGCGCCTATGCCCAGAAGGACGAGGCGGCATGAGGCCGTTCCTCGCTGTCACCCAATTGTGTTCGAACCTTGTAAGGAATTGAAAAAATGGCTGATCTCGCCAAGATCGTAGAAGACCTGTCGAGCCTGACCGTCCTCGAGGCGGCCGAGCTGTCGAAAATGCTTGAGGAAAAGTGGGGCGTGTCCGCCGCTGCCCCGGTGGCGGTCGCGGCTGCCGGCGGTGCGGGCGGCGATGCCGCTCCGGTCGAGGAAAAGACCGAGTTCGACGTCGTCCTGACCGATGCCGGCGCCCAGAAGATCAACGTGATCAAGGAAGTCCGCGCCATCACCGGCCTTGGCCTCAAGGAAGCCAAGGACCTGGTCGAGAGCGCGCCCAAGCCGGTCAAGGAAGGCGTCTCCAAGGACGAGGCGGACAAGATCAAGGGTCAGCTCGAAGGCGCTGGCGCCAAGGTCGAGTTGAAGTAAGTACGCGTGTTCGGCGGGTGGACCTGGTCCGCCCGCCGGCCCCGCTTGCACGGGGATGTCGAGAACCCTTTTCCTGTGGGCCGATCGCGGCCTTCAGGAAACGGGTTTTCATCCGTTTTGATTTGCCGCGCGGAGGATTGCCCCGCGGCCCGACACGAAGCCGGCAAGGCAGCAAGGAGTGACGATGGCCCAGACCCACACCTTCAACGGCCGCAGGCGTATCCGCAAATTCTTCGGCAATATTCCCGAAGTGGCGGAAATGCCGAACCTGATCGAGGTTCAGAAGGCGTCCTACGACCAGTTCCTCATGGTCGAGGAGCCGGAAGGCGGCCGTCCCGACGAGGGATTGCAGGCGGTCTTCAAATCCGTGTTCCCGATCACGGATTTTTCCGGCGCGGCGATGCTGGAATTCGTCAATTACGAGTTCGAGGCGCCGAAATTCGATACCGAGGAGTGCCGTCAGCGCGACCTCACCTACGCCGCGCCCCTGAAGGTGACGCTGCGGCTGATCGTGTTCGACATCGACGAGGACACCGGCGCCAAGTCGATCAAGGACATCAAGGAGCAGGACGTCTATATGGGCGACATGCCGCTGATGACGTCGAACGGTACGTTCATCGTCAACGGCACAGAGCGCGTCATCGTCTCGCAGATGCATCGTTCGCCGGGCGTGTTCTTCGATCACGACAAGGGCAAGTCGCACTCTTCCGGCAAGCTGCTGTTTGCGGCGCGCGTCATTCCCTATCGCGGGTCCTGGCTGGATATCGAGTTCGATTCCAAGGACATCGTCCACGCGCGCATCGACCGTCGCCGCAAAATTCCGGCCACGTCACTGTTGATGGCGCTGGGCATGGACGGCGAGGAAATCCTGTCGACCTTCTACAACAAGCTGTCGCTCGAGCGTGACGGCGAGACCTGGCGCATTCCCTATTCCGCCGACCGCTTCCGCGGCCGCAAGACGGTTTTGGATCTGATCGACGCCGACAGCGGCGAAGTCGTGGTGGAGGCGGGCAAGAAGATCACCGCCCGCCAGGCCAAGCAGCTCGGCGAGAAGGGCCTGAAGGCGATCCGCGCCACGGAAGAGGATATTTTCGGCAGCTATCTGGCCGAGGACATCGTCAACCCGGCGACCGGCGAGATCTATCTGGAGGCCGGCGACGAGCTCGACGAAAAGACGCTCAAGGTACTCGACGAGGCCGGCGTCCAGGAGGTGCAGGTTCTCGACGTCGACCACGTCAATATCGGCGCC
Organism: Nitratireductor alexandrii; assembly: GCF_004000215.1. Taxonomy (GTDB): domain Bacteria; phylum Pseudomonadota; class Alphaproteobacteria; order Rhizobiales; family Rhizobiaceae; genus Mangrovimarina; species Mangrovimarina alexandrii. The sequence continues at coordinate 5,167 of NZ_RBVY01000019.1, forward strand.
TATATCCGCAACACCCTCGCCGTCGACAAGAACGAGAGCCGGCAGGACGCGCTGTTCGACATCTATCGCGTCATGCGCCCGGGCGAGCCGCCGACGCTGGAAACCGCGGAGGCGATGTTCAATTCGCTGTTCTTCGATTCCGAGCGCTACGACCTGTCGGCCGTCGGCCGCGTCAAGATGAACATGCGCCTGGAGCTGGAGACGGACGACACGATGCGTGTCCTGCGCAAGGAGGACATCATCGCGGTCGTGCGCACCCTGGTCGACCTGCGCGACGGCAAGGGCGAGATCGACGACATCGACAATCTCGGCAATCGCCGGGTGCGCTCGGTCGGCGAATTGATGGAAAACCAGTACCGGGTCGGTCTTTTGCGCATGGAGCGCGCGATCAAGGAGCGCATGTCGTCGATCGAGATCGACACGGTGATGCCGCAGGATCTGATCAACGCCAAGCCGGCCGCAGCGGCCGTGCGCGAGTTTTTCGGTTCCTCGCAGCTCTCGCAGTTCATGGACCAGACCAACCCGCTGTCGGAGATCACCCACAAGCGGCGCCTGTCGGCGCTCGGACCGGGCGGCCTTACGCGCGAACGGGCGGGGTTCGAGGTGCGCGACGTTCACGTCACGCATTATGGCCGCATCTGCCCGATCGAGACGCCTGAAGGTCCGAATATCGGCCTGATCAACTCGCTCGCCACCTTCGCCCGCGTCAACAAATACGGCTTCATCGAAAGCCCGTATCGCAAGATCGTCGACGGCAAGGTGTCGGACGAGGTCGTCTATCTGTCGGCGATGGAAGAGGCCAAGCACTATGTCGCGCAGGCCAATGCCGAGCTCGACAAGGATGGCGGCTTCGTCGAGGAATTCGTCATCTGCCGCCACGCCGGCGAGGTGATGATGACCCCGCGCGACAATGTCGATCTGATGGACGTGTCGCCCAAGCAGATGGTCTCGGTCGCCGCGGCGCTGATTCCGTTCCTGGAAAACGACGATGCCAACCGCGCGCTGATGGGCTCCAACATGCAGCGCCAGGCCGTGCCGCTGGTGCGCGCCGAGGCGCCGTTCGTGGGCACCGGCATGGAGCCGATCGTGGCGCGCGATTCGGGGGCCGCCATCGGCGCCCGGCGCACCGGCATCGTCGACCAGGTCGACGCCACGCGTATCGTCATCAGGGCCACCGACGAGGTCGACGCGGCGGTTTCGGGCGTCGACATCTACCGGCTGCAGAAATTCCAGCGCTCGAACCAGAACACCTGCATCAACCAGCGTCCGCTGGTGAAGGTGGGCGACCGGATCGAAAAGGGCGACATCATCGCCGACGGCCCGTCGACCGATCTCGGCGATCTGGCGCTGGGGCGCAACGTGCTCGTCGCGTTCATGCCCTGGAACGGCTACAATTACGAGGACTCCATCCTGCTGTCGGAGCGCATCGTGCGCGACGACGTGTTCACCTCGATCCATATCGAGGAATTCGAGGTCGCCGCGCGCGACACCAAGCTCGGGCCGGAGGAGATTACCCGCGACATCCCGAACGTTTCGGAAGAGGCGCTGAAGAACCTCGACGAGGCGGGCATCGTCTATATCGGCGCCGAGGTGCAGCCGGGCGACATCCTGGTCGGCAAGATCACGCCGAAGGGCGAAAGCCCGATGACGCCGGAAGAAAAGCTGCTGCGCGCCATTTTCGGCGAAAAGGCATCGGATGTGCGCGACACCTCGATGCGGATGCCGCCCGGCACGTTCGGCACGGTGGTTGAGGTTCGCGTCTTCAACCGCCACGGCGTGGAGAAGGACGAGCGCGCGATGCAGATCGAGCGCGAGGAGATCGAACGCCTGGCCAAGGACCGCGACGACGAACAGGCGATCCTCGACCGCAACACCTATGCGCGCCTTGCCGACATGCTCGTCGGCAAGGAGCCGATCGCGGGCCCGAAGGGCTTCAAGAAGGGCTCCAAGCTGACCAAGGAAGTGCTGGACGACTATCCGCGCTCGCAATGGTGGCAGTTTGCCGTCGACGCCGAGAAGCTGCAGAGCGAACTCGAGGCGCTGCGCGGGCAGTACGACGATTCCAAGAACGCGCTCGAGCAGCGCTTCATGGACAAGGTGGAGAAGGTGCAGCGCGGCGACGAGATGCCGCCCGGCGTGATGAAGATGGTCAAGGTCTTCGTCGCGGTGAAGCGCAAGATCCAGCCCGGCGACAAGATGGCCGGCCGTCACGGCAACAAGGGCGTGGTGTCCAAGATCGTTCCGGTCGAAGACATGCCGTTCCTGGAGGACGGTACCCATGCCGATATCGTGCTCAACCCGCTCGGCGTGCCGAGCCGGATGAATGTCGGCCAGATCCTGGAGACCCATCTGGGCTGGGCCTGCGCGGGCATGGGCAACAAGATCGGGGAGATGATCGAGGCCTATAAGTCGGGCGGCGACATCAAACCGCTGCGGACCACGCTGGAAGCGATCTACCCGGACAACGACCGCAACGAACCGGTACGCCGTTACGACGACGACAGCGTGATGAGGCTCGCCGAGCAGGTCAAGCGCGGCGTCTCGATCGCCACGCCGGTCTTCGACGGCGCCCACGAGGCCAACATCAACGAGATGCTGGCCCAGGCCGGGCTTCGCGAAAGCGGCCAGTCGACGCTTTACGACGGGCGCACCGGCGAGGCGTTCGACCGGCAGGTCACGGTCGGCTACATCTACATGCTGAAGCTGCACCACCTGGTCGACGACAAGATCCACGCGCGTTCGATCGGTCCGTACTCGCTCGTCACCCAGCAGCCGCTGGGCGGCAAGGCGCAGTTCGGCGGCCAGCGCTTCGGCGAGATGGAGGTCTGGGCGCTGGAAGCCTATGGCGCGGCCTACACGCTGCAGGAGATGCTGACGGTGAAGTCGGACGACGTGGCCGGCCGCACCAAGGTCTACGAGGCGATCGTGCGCGGCGACGATACGTTCGAGGCCGGCATCCCCGAGAGCTTCAACGTGTTGGTCAAGGAAATGCGTTCGCTCGGCCTCAATGTCGAGCTGGAAAACACCCGCATCGACGAGGAACAGACCTCGTTGCCGGACGCGGCTGAGTAGATGATTGAGCCGCCCGCTTCCCGATTGCGGGAGCGGGCGGCCGACACAAGGTCGCGGCGATGCCTATCGGCAACGCGCGACCGATCAAAAGGGGCCCCGGGCCCCGGTGGATTTCGACAAGAGGCCGACACGGTCTCGAACAGGAGCACGGCATGAACCAAGAGGTCATGAATCTCTTCAACCCGCAGGCGCCGGCGCAGACGTTTGATTCGATCCGGATCTCGCTCGCCAGCCCGGACAAGATCCTGTCCTGGTCCTTCGGTGAGATCAAAAAGCCGGAGACCATCAACTACCGCACGTTCAAGCCCGAGCGCGACGGCCTGTTCTGCGCGCGCATCTTCGGTCCGATCAAGGACTATGAGTGCTTGTGCGGCAAATATAAGCGGATGAAGTACAAGGGCATCATCTGCGAGAAATGCGGCGTCGAGGTCACGCTGTCGCGCGTGCGCCGCGAGCGCATGGGCCATATCGAGCTGGCCGCGCCGGTCGCCCATATCTGGTTCCTGAAGTCGCTGCCGAGCCGGATCGGCACGCTGCTCGACATGACGCTCAAGGATATCGAGCGGGTCCTGTATTTCGAAAACTACATCGTCACCGAGCCGGGTCTGACCGACATGAAGCTGCACCAGCTTCTGTCGGAGGAAGACTACATGGTCGCCGTCGACAATTATGGCGAGGACGCCTTCACCGCGATGATCGGCGCCGAGGCGATTCATGAGCTGTTGAGCTCGCTCGACCTGGAGAAGGTCGCGGTCGATCTGCGTGAGGAACTCGCCACGACGACCTCCGAGCTGAAGCAGAAGAAGCTGCTCAAGCGCCTCAAGGTGGTCGAGAACTTCATCGAGTCGGGCAACCGTCCGGAATGGATGATCATGAAGATCATCCCGGTGATCCCGCCGGACCTGCGCCCGCTGGTGCCGCTCGACGGCGGCCGTTTCGCCACCTCGGACCTGAACGATCTCTATCGCCGCGTCATCAACCGCAACAATCGTCTCAAGCGGCTGATCGAACTGCGCGCGCCCGGTATCATCATCCGCAACGAAAAGCGCATGCTGCAGGAGGCCGTGGACGCGCTGTTCGACAATGGCCGCCGCGGCCGCGTCATCACCGGCGCCAACAAGCGTCCGCTGAAGTCGCTGTCGGACATGCTGAAGGGCAAGCAGGGCCGCTTCCGCCAGAACCTGCTCGGCAAGCGCGTCGACTATTCCGGCCGTTCCGTGATCGTGACCGGTCCGGAGCTGAAGCTGCACCAATGCGGCCTGCCGAAGAAGATGGCGCTGGAGCTGTTCAAGCCGTTCATCTACGCCCGTCTCGACGCCAAGGGCTTTTCCTCGACGGTCAAGCAGTCGAAAAAGCTGGTCGAGAAGGAAAAGCCGGAAGTCTGGGATATTCTCGACGAGGTGATCCGCGAGCATCCGGTGCTGCTCAACCGCGCGCCGACGCTGCACCGCCTCGGCATCCAGGCTTTCGAGCCGGTGCTGATCGAGGGCAAGGCGATCCAGCTTCACCCGCTGGTGTGTACCGCCTTCAACGCCGATTTCGACGGCGACCAGATGGCGGTGCACGTGCCGCTGTCGCTGGAAGCGCAGCTCGAGGCGCGCGTCCTGATGATGTCGACCAACAACATCCTGCACCCGGCCAACGGCGCGCCGATCATCGTGCCGTCGCAGGACATGGTGCTCGGTCTCTACTACCTGTCGATCGTCAACGAGAACGAGCCGGGCGAGGGTATGGTGTTCGCCGACATGGGCGAGCTGCACCACGCGCTCGAGACCAAGGCGGTGACGCTGCACACCAAGATCAAGGGACGCTTCAAGACCGTCGATGCCGACAACAACCCGGTCTCGCAGATCCACGACACCACGCCTGGGCGCATGATCATCGGCGAGCTTCTGCCGAAGAACGTCAACGTGCCCTACGATATCTGCAACCAGGAGATGACCAAGAAGAACATCTCGCGCATGATCGACACGGTCTATCGCCATTGCGGCCAGAAGGAGACGGTGATCTTCTGCGACCGGATCATGGCGCTCGGCTTCGGCCATGCCTGCCGCGCCGGCATCTCGTTCGGCAAGGACGACATGGTCATTCCAGACACCAAGCACAAGCTGGTCGGCGAGACCGAGGCGCTGGCGAAGGAATATGAGCAGCAGTACAATGACGGCCTGATCACCCAGGGCGAGAAGTACAACAAGGTCGTCGATGCCTGGGCGAAATGTTCCGAAAAGGTCGCCGACGAGATGATGGGCCGCATCAAGGCGGTCGAGTTCCTGGACAACGGCCGCCAAAAGCCGATGAACTCGATCTACATGATGTCGCATTCGGGCGCGCGCGGCTCGCCGACCCAGATGCGCCAGCTCGCCGGCATGCGCGGCCTGATGGCCAAGCCGTCGGGCGAAATCATCGAAACGCCGATCATCTCCAACTTCAAGGAAGGCCTGACCGTGCTGGAGTATTTCAACTCCACCCACGGCGCGCGCAAGGGCCTGGCCGACACCGCCTTGAAGACGGCGAACTCTGGCTATCTGACGCGGCGTCTGGTCGACGTGGCGCAGGATTGCATCGTCAATGCGGAAGACTGCGGCACCGACAAGGGCCTGACCATGCAGCCGATCGTGGATGCGGGCCAGGTCGTGGCCTCGCTCGGCCAACGCGTCCTCGGTCGCACCGCGCTCGAAGACATCAACCACCCCGTCACCGGCGACGTGCTCGTCAAGGCGGGCACGCTGATGGACGAGCGCGACGTCGAACGGATCGAAAAGGCCGGCGTGCAGTCGGTGCGCATCCGCTCCGCGCTCACCTGCGACGTCAAGGTCGGTGTCTGCGCGGTCTGCTACGGGCGCGATCTCGCCCGCGGCACGCCCGTCAACATGGGCGAGGCGGTCGGCGTCATCGCGGCGCAGTCGATCGGCGAGCCGGGTACGCAGTTGACCATGCGCACCTTCCACATGGGCGGCACCGCGCAGGTGGTCGACTCCTCCTTCCTGGAAGCGTCCTATGAAGGCAAGGTGCAGATCCGCAATCGCAACGTTGTGCGCAACTCCGACGGCCATCTGGTCGTCATGGGCCGCAACATGGCGGTGGTCATCCTCGACGAGGCCGACAAGGAACGCGCCGTCCACAGGGTCACCTACGGATCGCGCATCTTCGTCGACGACGGCGACAAGGTGAAGCGCGGCCAGCGCATCGCCGAGTGGGATCCCTACACAAGGCCGATCATGACCGAGATCGAAGGCACGGTCGCCTTCGAGGATCTGGTCGACGGCATGTCCGTGCAGGAGGCCACCGACGAATCGACCGGCATCACCAAGCGCGAGGTCATCGACTGGCGGTCGACCCCGCGCGGCGCCGATCTCAAGCCGGCGATCACCATCATGGATGCCAAGGGCAAGATCGGCAAATTCTCCAAGGGTGGTGACGCCCGGGTGATGCTGTCGGTCGAGACGGTGCTGTCGGTTGAGCCGGGCGCGCAGGTCAAGCCGGGCGACGTTCTGGCCCGTATTCCGATGGAAAGCGCCAAGACCAAGGACATCACCGGCGGTCTGCCGCGGGTGGCCGAACTGTTCGAGGCCCGTCGGCCGAAGGACCACGCCATCATCGCCGAGATCGACGGTACGGTGCGGTTCGGGCGCGACTACAAGAACAAGCGCCGGATCGTCATCGAGCCGCACGAGGAGGGCGGCGATCCGGTCGAGTACCTGATCCCGAAGGGCAAGCCGTTCCACCTCCAGGACGGCGACAGCATCGAGAAGGGCGACTACATTCTCGACGGTAACCCGGCGCCGCACGACATCCTCGCCATCAGGGGCGTGGAGGCGCTGGCGTCCTATCTGGTCAACGAGATCCAGGAGGTCTACCGGCTCCAGGGCGTGCTGATCAACGACAAGCACATCGAGGTGATCGTGCGGCAGATGCTGCAGAAGATCGAGATCACCGAGCAGGGCGATTCGGTCTACATCCCCGGCGATCACGTCGATTCGATCGAATTCGACGAGATCAACGAGCGCCTGGTCGAGGACGGCAAGAAGCCCGCCAAGGGCCAGCCGGTGCTGCTCGGCATCACCAAGGCGTCGCTGCAGACGCCGTCCTTCATCTCCGCCGCCTCCTTCCAGGAGACGACGCGGGTGCTGACGGAAGCGGCGGTCGCCGGCAAGACCGACACGCTGCAGGGCCTGAAGGAAAACGTCATTGTCGGCCGCCTGATCCCGGCCGGCACCGGCGGCGTGATGAGCCAGATCCGGCGCATCGCCGTCCAGCGCGACGACCTGATCCTCGACGAGCGCCGCAAGGCGTCCGGTGCGGAGATGGCCGAGCCGATGCTGGCCGACATGTCCCCGCAAAGCGCCGAATAAAAGGCGCGGGATCGCCGACATTTTAGGCAGCCGGTCCGTGCTGCCGTTGTGAACACCGAGTGGAGGCCCCGGGATGACCGGGGCCTCTTTGGATTCAGGCGGCGGGTTTTGCGTTGGCGTCTCGCGGCGGCGGCGCTCGCTTGGGGGCAGGGCGGAGGGTGAAAAACCTCACATACGCCTCATGGACAAGCCGCTTAGATGAGGCTGCGGCAATCGATCGGGTCCATGACCTCCCAGCCGCGCTTTGGGCCGCCCGGTTATTTGCCCCACCGGGCGGCTCTTTTCGTTTTCGTCACGCCGGCGCGGACAGGCTTGCCACCGGGACCTGGGGTGCGACCAGTATCGAGCGCGAGGGCCGTCGCCGAAAGCCGGCAGCGACGATGGTTCGTGTCGCCGGCAGGGTTTCTTCAGAACGGTTCGTCGAAGGTGACGATCGAGATCTCGCCCGACAAGGCGCCCTCATAGGCCGATAGATGCGGCTCGTCGTCGGGCACGCCGTCCATGTCGCCGATGCGATCGAGCTCGGCCTCGACGTAACCCTCGCGCGCCAGCGCTTCCAGCGCCGAGCGCACGGCGGTGTCGTCGTCGGGGGCGACCAGCAATACATGCACGCCGAGCGGGTCGCTTCCCTTCCGTTCCCAGACCCGGCCGGTGATGATGGTGACGGGCTGGTTGTCGTTGTCCTGCATGAGGTGATTCCCTTTATGCGCCCCGTGCGGGTCGAATCGGGTGAATGATGGCCGTTGTGGCATGTTCGCAGGCGGCGCGACAGGCCGCCCCCGGTTCGATCCGCAGGATAGCCGGGGTGATTGCGACATAAAATTGCGCGACCGGCGCCGCGCGGCGGTTTCGGTGCGATTTATCGGCCCGCGGGGTTGACGATTCGGCGGCTTGGGCGTATTAGCCGCCTCGTCTGAGCCGATGTGAGACTTGGCCTTTCGGGACGACGCGTCCTGAAGTTCGTCTCAAACAGGGTTCGTTCTACGAGCGACGACATATCCGGCGCGCATGAGGCGGGGCTCCCGCTTCCTCTGCTTTTTTGTTCGGGCAAGCCGCTGGGCGGCGTTTTGCCCGGCTTTGCGTATGGAAAAGGCGCTGCGAGCGGCCCGATGACGGCCTGAAGACACGGAATTGGAAGAGAAGGAAGGTTTGATGCCTACCGTAAACCAGCTGATCCGCAAGCCGCGCATTGCGCCGGTGAAGCGCAATAAGGTTCCGGCCATGCAGCAGAACCCGCAAAAGCGCGGTGTCTGCACGCGCGTCTACACCACGACGCCGAAGAAGCCGAACTCAGCGCTGCGCAAAGTTGCGAAGATCCGCCTCGTCAATGGCTTCGAGGTGATCGGCTATATTCCCGGCGAGGGGCACAATCTTCAGGAGCACTCGGTGGTCATGATCCGTGGTGGTCGCGTGAAGGACCTTCCCGGCGTGCGTTACCACATCATCCGCGGCGTGCTCGACACGCAGGGCGTGAAGAACCGCAAGCAGCGTCGTTCCAAATACGGTGCCAAGCGTCCGAAGTGACCTGAGCGAAGGTCGGTCCGGGCGGCGCGATGCGGCGATCCGGGGTTGGGCCTGCCAGTTTTGAGGCTGAGAAAAGATGTCCCGTCGTCACAGAGCAGAAAAGCGTGAGATCAACCCGGATCCGAAGTTCGGCGATCTGGTTGTTACCAAGTTCATGAACGCGATCATGTTGCACGGCAAAAAGTCGATCGCCGAGACCATCGTCTACGGCGCCATGCAGCAGATCGAAGACAAGACCAAGCAGGAGCCGGTCGGCGTGTTCCATCAGGCGCTCGACAATGTCGCGCCGCATGTCGAGGTCCGCTCGCGCCGCGTCGGTGGCGCCACCTATCAGGTGCCGGTCGATGTGCGCCCGGAGCGTCGCCAGGCGTTGGCCATTCGCTGGCTGATCGGCGCCGCGCGCGGCCGCAACGAGACCACGATGGTCGACCGGCTTTCCGGCGAGTTGCTGGATGCCGCCAACAATCGCGGCTCTGCCGTCAAGAAGCGCGAAGACACGCATCGCATGGCCGAGGCCAACCGCGCCTTCGCCCATTATCGCTGGTAAGCGGCAGAGCGGACAGACGAGCGAAAGGCACGAAGATGGCCCGCGAATATAAAATCGACGACTACCGCAATTTCGGCATCATGGCGCATATCGACGCCGGCAAGACGACGATGACCGAGCGGATTCTGTTCTATACGGGCAAGAGCCACAAGATGGGCGAGACGCATGACGGCGCCTCGACCATGGACTGGATGGAGCAGGAGCAGGAGCGCGGCATCACCATTACGTCGGCCGCGACGACGACCTTCTGGCAGGGGCGCGACGGCAAGAAGCGTCGCTTCAACATTATCGACACGCCCGGGCACGTCGACTTCACGATCGAGGTCGAGCGTTCGCTGCGCGTGCTCGACGGCGCGATCGCGCTGCTCGACGCCAATGCCGGCGTGGAGCCGCAGACCGAGACGGTGTGGCGCCAGGCCGACAAATATCATGTGCCGCGCATGATCTTCTGCAACAAGATGGACAAGATCGGCGCCGACTTCTTTCGGTCGGTCGAGATGGTCAAGTCGCGCCTCGGCGCGACGCCGGTGGTCATGCAGTTGCCGATCGGCGCGGAGAGCGATTTCGCCGGCGTCGTCGATCTGATCGAGATGAAGGCGCTGGTCTGGAAGTCGGAAAATCTCGGCGCCGAGTGGGACGTTCTGGATGTTCCCGCCGATATGCAGGCGCAGGCCGAGGAATATCGCGAGAAGCTGATCGAGACCGCCGTCGAGATGGACGAGGCCGCGCTCGAAGCGTATCTGGAAGGCGAGGTTCCGTCCAACGACGAACTGCGCCGCCTGATCCGTCTGGGCACGGTTGGGGTCAAGTTCTTCCCGATGTTCTGTGGCACGGCGTTCAAGAACAAGGGCGTTCAGCCGTTGCTCGACGCCGTCGTCGACTTCCTGCCGTCGCCGGTGGAGGTGCCGGCCATTAAGGGCGTCGATCCGAAGACCGAGCAGGAGACCGAGCGCAAGTCGTCCGACGACGAGCCGCTGTCGATGCTGGCCTTCAAGATCATGAACGATCCGTTCGTCGGCTCGCTCACCTTCTGCCGCATCTATTCCGGCGTGGTGAAGAAGGGCGTCGGCCTGGAAAACACGGTCAAGGGCAAGCGCGAGCGCATCGGCCGCATGCTGCAGATGCATTCGAATTCGCGCGAGGACATCGACGAGGCGTTCGCCGGCGACATTGTCGCGCTGGCCGGTCTCAAGGAAACGACCACGGGCGACACGCTTTGCGATCCGCTTAAGCCGGTCGTCCTGGAGCGTATGGAGTTCCCCGACCCGGTGATCCAGATCGCGATCGAGCCCAAGACCAAGGGCGATCAGGAAAAGATGGGCATGGCGCTCAACCGGCTCGCGGCCGAGGATCCGTCCTTCCGGGTGCGCACGGACGAGGAATCCGGCCAGACCATCATCGCCGGCATGGGCGAGTTGCATCTCGACATTCTGGTCGACCGCATGAAGCGCGAGTTCAAGGTCGAGGCCAATGTCGGCGCGCCGCAGGTCGCCTACCGCGAAACCATCACCAAGGTCGCCGAGATCGACTACACCCACAAGAAGCAGTCGGGTGGTTCGGGTCAGTTCGCCCGCGTCAAGATCGTGTTCGAGCCGAACCCCGAGGGCGAGGATTTCGTATTCGAATCCAAGATCGTCGGTGGCGCGGTGCCGAAGGAATACGTTCCCGGCGTCCAGAAGGGCATCGAGAGCGTGTTGTCCTCGGGCCCGGTGGCCGGCTTCCCGATGCTGGGCGTCAAGGCGACCCTGATCGACGGCGCCTACCACGACGTCGACTCCTCGGTGCTCGCCTTCGAGATCGCCTCGCGCGCCGCCTTCCGTGAAGGTGCGCAGAAGGCCGGCGCGCAGCTTCTGGAGCCGATCATGAAGGTCGAGGTCGTGACGCCGGAAGATTACGTCGGCGACGTGATCGGCGATCTGAACTCGCGGCGCGGTCAGATCCAGGGCACGGAAGCCCGCGGCATCGCCACCGTGATCAACGCGATGGTGCCGTTGGCCAACATGTTCAAATATGTCGACAATCTGCGCTCGATGTCTCAGGGCCGCGCCCAGTACACGATGCTGTTTGATCATTACGAGCCTGTCCCGACCGCGGTCGCCCAGGAAATTCAGAAAAAGTACGCGTAGTCCCGAGGGATTGACGTCGAAGTCAACAATGCCCGCGAGCGGGTGGAAGGAAATGGAGAAGTCACATGGCAAAAGGTAAATTCGAGCGTAATAAGCCTCATGTGAA
>NZ_RBVY01000002.1 GCF_004000215.1 Nitratireductor alexandrii
GACGATGCGCTGTCGGGTGAAGGCTACATGCCCGACGTCGTCGCCAAGATCGGCATCTCGCAGGGCTGGGGCGCTGTCTGGGTGAAGGTCGCTTACGACGAGAGCTTCGACGGTACGGTTCCGACCCTTACGGGTCTGGCTCCGTTCGCCGGCACCAACAGCGGCGGCTTCGGCGCTCAGCTTGGCGCGCAGATCAACATCCCGAACATGCCGGGCTCCTCGCTCCGCGCGTTCGTGTTCTACGCTGATGGCGCGCACGCCTACAATGTCGGCTCGCCGAGCGCGATCTTCGGCCCGACCGCCGAAAGCTACTACGGCGGTTCCGAGTGGAGCGTGCTGGTTTCCTACAACCATCAGTTCTCCTCGACCCTCGGCGCCTCGGTGGCGTTCCAGTGGTGGAACGACCTGTACTACGCGGGTTCGGACCTGCTCTCCGGTGCTGATGCCTGGGGTGCTGAGTTCTCGTTGGTCTGGTTCCCGGTTTCGGACTTCGAAGTCCGCGCCGAGATCCACTACGACGACGTTGGTGCCTTCAACTTCCCGGCCACCCCGGCTCCGCTGGATCCGGACGGCACGGTTTCGGGCTACCTGCGCTTCACGCGCTACTTCTAATCGGCTGATCGGCTGATTTGAGGAAAACCCGGCGGGCAACCGCCGGGTTTTTCGCGTTCGGATCGGAGAAAACGACAGCGGTCGGGCATCGCCGGCGCGCCCATCCGCCGGTAACGGGCAGGCAACGGGCCGCAGCGTTGACGCCCGGGCACAACCGCCGCGCGGGACTGAAGACTTCGGACGGAAGACCCGTCCGCCGGCTTGCACCGACCGACTTCCGCCTCCCGTCCCTTAACCCCCTAACCCCCTAACCCCTGTCTCATCGGCCCGTGCGGCTTGCGCCGCGACCCCTGTCTTGTCCCGTATTTCCGGCCGGATCGCGCCCTCGCGGCGCGCAAGCGGGTCCGCCCGAAGAACGTCCGGGACGGTTGCCGTCTCACGCCGCGTGGACGCAAAAAGCGGGAGCCGGCTTCACGCCAGGATCGCCCCGGACCGCGAAATCTGGTCGCGACGGCGACGAGCCGAAGCGCTCTCCTGACCTACCGACGGTCGGCCTTGGCCAGGAACGCGGCGATGCGCCGGGGCAGGTCGCCGGTCTCCAGAAGCGGCGCATGGCCTTGGCCGGCCACGGTGAGGGTCTCGATGTCGGGATGGCGCTGCGCCATCTCGGCCAGTGTTGCGGCGGAAAGCAATTTCGAATTGGCGCCGCGAATGGCAAGCACCGGGATCGCGCCGAGCCCGGCGAATTGCCGCCACAGCTCCGGCAGCGGCCGGTTCAGGTCGACGCCCGTTACCGTCTTCAAAAGCGCCGGGTCGTAGGCGGGCACCGGCGGCATGCTGTCTTCGACGTAAAGCGCGTCGACCATGCGTTCCCAGTCTCGCTCCGACAGCGCCTCGAACGACGGGCCGGCCGCCGCGCGCTGGATGGCGAGCGCGTCGGCGCGCGTTTTGGGCCGCGGCGCGCGTTCCAGATAGGCGCGGATCTGGGCCAGCCCCGCGCCGTCGATGCGCGGGCCGATATCGTTGAGGATCGCCGCTTTCATCAGGCCGGGACGCAGCGCCGCGAGCGCATGGATAATCAGTCCGCCGCGCGAGGTGCCGACGAAGGCGCCGTGCTCGATCCCGGCCGCCACCAGGCCGGCGACGACGTCCTCGGCCTCCACCAGCACGTCGTAGCGGCGCCAGTCCTTGTCCCAGGCCGACAGGCCGCGGCCGCGATAGTCGAAGGCGACGATCGGGCGGGCGCGGCCGGTTTCGCCTGCCAGGGCGAGGGCGAGCGCGTGGAAATCGCGGGCATTGCGCGTCAGTCCCGGCAGGCAGATCAGCGGCAGGAGAGCCCCGTCGCCCGGATAAAGCCGCGCATGCAGCCGCAATCCGTCCGAAGCGGTGAAGAAAAAGCTCCGCCAGGCGGCGTCCTGCGTCACAAATGGCTCCTCTGGCGTCCGCATCGCGCTTGCGCGGCTGTTGACCGACGGGCCGTTCCGCCGACTTGGCGTCGCGATCCATCTCTTTGTTGAAACACGGTCTTTTTCGCAAAAGGCCGATCTAAATGTGCCCTGTCACGCTCTACCGGGCGCCGCCGGCAAGGTCAAACGCACAACCTGTTCTTCGCCCGTGCGCAATCAGGGCGATTGCCGCGGTCTGCGCCCGGTTCGTGCTCAGCGCCCGCGTGTCAGGTCCTTTTCGATGTCGACACGGCCGGTCAGCTGCATCTTGTAGACCTGATAGTTTTCCATCACGCGCTGCACATAGTTGCGCGTCTCCGTGTAGGGGATGCGCTCGATCCAGTCGATCACGGTCTCGATGTCGGCGCCGCGCGGGTCGCCATAGCGCGTCGCCCATTCGGCGGCGCGGCGCGGCCCGGCATTGTAACCGGCGAAGGTCAGCACGTAGGACCCGTCGAACCGCGCCAGCTGCTCGTCGAGGAAGGCCGCGCCCAGCGTGGCGTTGTAGCCGGCGTCGCTGGTCAGCCGCGCCGCCGAGTAGGCAAGCCCGGTCTTGCGCGCCATGTCCTTGGCGGTCCCGGGCAAAAGCTGCAGCAGCCCGCGCGCGCCGGCGCCCGAGATCGCGGCGACGTTGAATTCGCTTTCCTGGCGCGCCACCGCGTAGGCAAGGGCCTTGCCGGCCTCCGCGACGTCGGCGGAAGGCGGGATAGCCCCAAGCGGATAGGCGAGCGCGCCTGTATCGATGCCGCGCGCGGCGGCGATCTTGCTGATCTTAAGGGCCAGGAAATGATTGCCGCGGCCTTGCGCCCTGGCCGCCAGCAGCGCGATCTCGCCGGGGCTGGTCAAGTCGTCGGCCAGGCCGCGATACAAAATCTCCGCGCGCCGGCCCTGGCCGATGCGTTCCAGCCTGTCGATCGCGGCCACGATGTCGCGGCCCGCGAAACGGCCGCGGTCGGCCGCATTCGGCTCCGGATAGCCGGCCGCGATCGTGGTTTGCCCCAGCCTGGCGGCGGCGAGCTGGCCGTAAAAGGCGGTGCCGTGGACGGCCGCGCGCCGGTATTCCTGCATCGCCTCGCCCGGACCGCCGGCCTCCGCCGTGCGCGCGAGCCAGTAATGCGCGCGCGCCAGCGAGATCGGTCCCGACGAAACCGCGGCGATACGCGCGAAATGGGCCGCCGCCTTTTTGGCGTCGCCGAGCCCGCGCAGCGCGTACCAGCCGGCGTGAAACTCCGCATCGGCGATCGCCGCCGCGCTCTCGGCGCTGTGGTCGGCGGCGACCTTGTAGGCAGTTTCGGCCGCGCCGCTATCCAGCAATTCCCGCGACAAGACCCGCCGCTCGACCCACCAGGCGTCGGGGTCGATCCGTTGCTCGCCCGCTCTCGGCGGGTCGGCGAGCACGCGCGCGGCCTCGACGAACCGACCCTGTCGCCTGAGATATTTCGCTTTGGCGTGGTGATAGCCGGCCTCGCGCTGCGCTGCCGGCACGGCCTCGAGCAGGGCGCCGGCATTGTCGCGGTTGCGGATTACCGCTCCCCAGGCCGCAACGAGCGCCTCGACGCCGGCCAGCGCGGCCACGCGCTCGGCCGAGCGGATGCGGTCCTCATAGAGCATGCGCTCGGCGCGGTAGCGGTGGTCGGCGGCCGGCAGGAATGATCCGAAGGCGCGCAGGAAGGCCGTTTCCTGGCGCGCATTGAGCTTGGTGCGGCGCCAGAACGGGCTCAGCAAAGCGCGCGCCTCCTGGTCGCGGCCGAGCGCGCGCAGCGCCTTGCCGAGCAGCATCGTGCCCTCGAAGGTCTGCGGCGGGGTGGCGGAAAAGGCGTCGGCCACCACCTGCGGTTCGGGATCGTCGGCGGCAAGGCGGCGTTCGCTATCGCGGCGCAGCGCCTCCAGCCCCGGCCAGTCGGGCGGGGTTTGGGCTGTGGCGGCACTCTCGCCGCCGGCAAGCGCGATCGCCCAGGCCAGGATCTTGCGGTCGAGCGCGTCGGCCGGCAGCGCGTCGCGCCGCGCCCGCGCCCCGTCGACATCACCGGCGGAAAGCGCATCGAGGCCGTCCTTGAGCAGGGCCAGTCTTTCGCTGTCGGCCGCCGGTTCGCGGTCGCGCCCCGGCACCCGCGCCGCGACCGAGCCCGTCGTCAGCTCTTTGTCGACATCGACGGCCGGGCCGGGCGCGTCCACCAGCGCCACCACGAGCAGCGCCGGCAGCACGATCAACAGCGCCGCCAACCCGATCCTGCCCGCCGTCGTCTTCGCCTTCATTGCTGTTGTCCGCCTCCGTGGGAGCCCGTGTCCATGGCCCTGTCGCCGTCACTATGGCGTGTGCCGGTGAAAACGGCGTAAACGACCGGTTAACGCGCGGTACGGGCCTGATCAGCGTGAATCTTGTCGGCTGCTCGTGGCAAGACTATGGTGCGCGGCTGCGCAATCGGTTATTGAGCGGGGCGGGCGCGTGCGTGCCCCTTTTCGTCAGGATTTTGGGAAGAAAACATGTTCAGAGGCTCGCTTACCGCGCTCGTCACCCCGTTCGCATCCGACGGGAGTTTTGACGAGAAAGCGTTCCGCGCCTTTGTCGAGTGGCAGATCGCCGAGGGCTCCAACGGGCTTGTCCCGGTCGGCACGACCGGTGAATCGCCCACGCTCACCCATGACGAGCATCGCCAAGTGATCAAGGTCTGCGTCGAGGTCGCCGCCGGTCGCGTGCCGGTGATTGCCGGTGCCGGCTCCAACAACACCGCCGAGGCCGTCGGCCTGGTCGACTATGCCGAAAGCGTGGGCGCCGACGGCGTGCTTGTGGTGACACCGTATTACAACAAGCCCAACCAGCGCGGGCTTTACGGGCATTTTGCCGCCGTGGCGCGCGCCACCAAGCTGCCGATCTTTATCTACAACATCCCGCCGCGCTCGGTCATCGACATGCTGCCGGAGACCATGGGGCGGCTGGCGCGGGATTTCGCCAACATCGCCGGCGTCAAGGATGCGACCGGCAAGGTCGAGCGTGTGAGCGAGCAGCGCGCGACCTGCGGCGCCGATTTCATCCAGCTTTCGGGCGAGGACGCCTCCGCGCTCGGCTTCAACGCCCATGGCGGGGTTGGTTGCATCTCCGTCACCTCCAACGTCGCGCCGCGCCTGTGCGCGGAGTTCCAGGAAGCCTCGCTGAACGGCGACCGGGACCGGGCGATCGACCTGCAAGACCGGCTGATGCCGCTGCACCGGGCGCTGTTCGTGGAGCCCAACCCGGCCGGCGCCAAATACGCGCTGTCGCGTCTCGGGCGCATCGGCGGCGGCGTGCGGCTGCCGATGATGGCGGTCGAAGCCGCCACCGCCGAACGCATCGACGCGGCCATGAAACATGCCGGGCTGATGAACTGACGCGCGTCGCGCGCAGCGTAAACGATGGCCCAGGACAAGAAATCCAACTCCAAGACGGTTGCCGAAAACCGTAAGGCCCGCTTCTCCTACGAGGTGCTGGACACGATCGAGGCCGGCCTGGTGCTGACCGGCACCGAGGTCAAGTCGTTGCGCGAGGGCCACGCCAATATCGCCGAAGCCTATGCCTCGGCCGAGGACGGCGAAATCTGGCTGATCAATGCGCACGTGCCTGAATATCTGCAGGGCAACCGCTTCAATCACGAGCCGCGCCGGCGTCGCAAGCTTTTGCTCAACAAGCGCGAAATGGCCCGGCTTGCGCGGGCGGTCGAACGCGAGGGCATGACCATGGTGCCGTTGAAGATCTACTTCAACGAGCGCGGTCGCGCCAAGCTGCTGCTGGCGATCGCGCGCGGCAAGAAGCTGCACGACAAGCGCGAGACGTCCAAGGCGCGTGACTGGAACCGCGAAAAAGCGCGGCTTTTGAAGGAGCGCGGCTGACCGGCAATCCCCGCGCCCAGGCAGGGCCGGCGCTTATTCGGCGGCGTGTCGCCGCGCGCGCACATGCTCCGCAAGCTTGGCGAACACGTCGACGAACATCGCTTCCGTCAGCCGGCCGGTATTGGTGTTGTAGCGTGAGCAGTGGTAGCTGGAAAAAAGCCTGATCCGGCCGGCGTCGAACGCCGCGCCATGGGCAAAGGGGGCATCCTTGATCTTCAGGCCGAGCGCGCGCACCGTCGACTGGTGCGCGATCGAGCCCAGAGTGAGGATGGCCTCGAGCCGGGGCAGGGCCTCGATGGTCGGCACCAGGAAACGCCTGCAGGTGTTGATCTCGGCGCCGACCGGCTTGTTTTCCGGCGGTACGCATCGCACCGCGTTGGTGATCGCGGTTTCCACCAGTTCCAGACTGTCGTCGGGGCGCGCCTCGAATGTGCCGCGCGCCAGCCCGAACCGCTTCAGCGTGGCGTAGAGCAGGTCGCCGGCATAGTCGCCGGTGAAGGGGCGGCCGGTGCGGTTGGCGCCGCGCAGTCCCGGGGCCAGCCCGACGATCAGCACGCGCACGGTTTCACCGCCTCGCGGCGGCAGGAAGGACGGCACCGGCGCATTGTGCCAGTCGGGCTCGCGCGTCCGCCAATCGGCGAGAAAGCCGTGCAGGCGGGGGCACAGCGCGCAATCGCTGGGCGGCTCGACCGCCCGCACGGGGTCGGACATCATGGCTGGCTTCAATCGTCGTCGCCGTGGTCGTCGTCGTCATCGTCGACGTCGGTATTTTCGACGCGGCGCGCCGGGCGCTCGCTGGGGTCGCGGCCGACATCGCCCTTCAGCGTCATCAGATCGATGAAGTAATCGGCCTGGCGGCGCAAATCGTCTGAGATCATCGGCGGCTGCGAGGCCATGGTGGAGACCACGCTGACCTTGCGGCCGCGCCGTTGCAGGGCTTCGACGAGGGTGCGGAAATCGCCGTCGCCGGAGAAGATCACGTAATGGTCGACGACATCGGCGAGCTCGAGCGCGTCGATGGTCAGTTCGATGTCCATATTGCCCTTGATCTTGCGCCGCCCGCTGGAATCGGTGAACTCCTTGGCCGGTTTGGTAACCACCTTGTAGCCGTTGTAGTCGAGCCAGTCGATCAACGGCCTGATCGAGGAATATTCCTGGTCCTCCACCAGCGCGGTGTAGTAATAGGCGCGCAGCAGATAGCCGCGTTTGTGAAAGCTGGCGAGAAGCTTGCGATAATCGATGTCGAAGCCGAGCGCCCGCGATGTCGCGTAGAGGTTAGCGCCGTCTATGAACAGCGCGATCTTTTCGCGTGGATCGAACATGGCAAAGTCCTTTGTCGGTAACGGACAGGTCGGGCAATGGTCGCGACGTGCAAAATTCGGCGTCGGGCGGCAATGCGAATAGAATTGCCATAAAACGACCCAAAGGGAAACAGCGTCTGTTCGCGAAACTGCGGCGCCGCGCACCCGACGCCCGCGGCAGGCGGCGTGCGCAAAGGCAGCGTCCCGGTCGCGGCGCCGATGCCGTATCCGCCCGCGCCGAATACCGCCGGCACGGGGTCGTTACAGTATCGACATCACCTGCTCGGCGCTCATCAGATCGGCATATTTCTGGCCGATATCGAACAGATTGGCCGCGTGCGGTTCCAGCGCCCGGTCGCCGACGCAGTCCGACACCACGACCGCGCGGATATTGTTGCTCATCGCGTCGATCGCGCTGGCGCGCACGCAGCCGCTGGTGGTGCAGCCCACCATGACCAGCGAATCGATGCCGCGATAGGCAAGTTGCGCCGCAAGCGTGGTGTCGAAGAAGGCCGAGGCCTGGGTCTTGCGGATGATCGTTTCGCCCGTCCGCGGTGCGAGATCATCCACCACCTGGCTCGCCGCCGCGGTTTCCGTAAGCTCACGCAGTCGTGGAACCTTTTCGCACCACAAGCCGGCGTCGCTGCCGTCCTGGGCATAGACGATGCGGGTGAAGATGACCGGTACCGCGCGCGCCCTTGCATGGGCGAGCAGCGGAACGGTCGCCTTGACGGCGGCATCGATATTGCCGCCGCCGAGGATTTCGGAATCGTTGAAGCCGTTGACGAAGTCGATGACGAGCAGGGCCGGCGTGTCGCCGAGGCCCGTCGCCTGGCCGAAGCTCTGCTGGGCGTAGATGTCGGTGTTGGTCATGGTCGCGATGTCCTGGCTTGCCGATCAGGTCGAGATCATCTTTTTCTCGATGCCGACGCCCTTTTCCATGGCGCGCTGATATTCGAGCGGTACGGTCGCCGAATCCTGCAGCGCGATGCCGGTCGAATCGAAAATCGTGATCTCGTCGTCGGACGTCCTTCCCGCCTTGCGTCCGGTGACCACCTCGCCGATTTCGCCGGCGATGTCGGCCTCGGTGATCAGACCTTCGGAAAGCGGCACGTTGATCTCGCCGTCGGTGCGGCACTGGCGGATGTCGTCGACGAAGATCCGCGCCCGGGTCAGCAGCCTGCCCTCGAGCTCCTGGTCGCCGGTCTTGTCGGCGCCGACCGCTGCGATGTGGGTGCCGGGCGACACCCAGTCGGCCTTGATGATCGGCGTACGCGCAGGCGTCAGCGTGACGACCACGTCGGCCCCGCGCACGACCTCTTCCGGATCGGTGGAGGTGCGGATGGTGAAGCCGTCATATTTGGGCTGCTGTTCGCGCACGAAGCGGTCCAGCGTCGCCTGGCTGCGGCTCCAAACTCGCACGTCCGACCAGTCGAACACCTCGTTGCAGGTGGCAAGCGCGCCTTCGGCCATATGCCCGGCGCCGACGATGGCGAGCGTCTTGGAATCCGGGCGCGCCATCCATTTGGCCGACACCGCGCCGGCCGAGCCGGTGCGCATCACCGTATGGTAGGAGCCGTCGACGATCGCCAGCGGAAAGCCGGTTTCCGGTTCGGTATAGATCAGGATCGAAAACACCGTCGGCAGATTGTAGCGCTCGCGGTTCTGCTCGCGGATCGACACCCATTTGCAGGCCGCCGCGTGCGGTTCCTCGATATAGGACGGCATCGCCTCCCACTCGCCGGCGAACCGGTCGAGCACGATATGGCCCTTGGGATCCATGTAGAAGCGGCCTTCGCCATGCATGCGATAGGCCTGTTCCACGCATTGATTGTATTCGGCCGGGCTCAAAAGCCCGATCATCTCGCTGCGGCCCAAAATCAGCGTCTTGCGGTTGGCCCAATTTTCCATCTTCGCCTCCACGATCGTCACGATGTCACTCATGATCGCCGATGGGGCCGAAGCATCCGCGTCCGCTCCAATCAGGTCGCAAACTTGACGATGCGTCAATGGCCGGCGCGATTTTTGCGCCCGGCGCGCGCCGGCCGGGCGGTCTCCAGCGCGCAGTCGATGAAGCCGCGCACGCCGGCCGCGCGGTCGATGCGCCGCCGCACAAGCACCGTTTCGATGTGAAAGGCGGGATCGGCGATCGGCCGCGACACGATCGTCGTGCCGGTCAGTCCGGTCAGTTGGCGCGGATAGACGGTGATGCCGAATCCGGCCGCGACCAGGCCCAGCAGCGCCATCGTGCTGGAGGCTTCCTGGCGCGGCGTCACCGGAACGCCGGCGCGTGCGAATTTTTCGCCGAGATGGTGTCGATAGGCCTCCCACTCGGCCATGTCGCCCAAAAGCAGGTCCTCGCCGGCGAGGTCGCACGGCGCGACGGAACGTCTGGCCGACAGCGGGTGGCCCCGCGGCATGAACACATGCAGCGGGTCCGAGGCCAGTTGCCGGCTGTCGAAATCGGAGTGTTCGAACGGGCCGATCATGAAGCCGAGATCGATCTCGCCCTCCGACAGGGCGATCTTCTGTTCCTGCGTGGGCAGGTAGCGCAGGGCAAGCTCGACGGCGGGGTTCGCGGCGCGGAAGCGCGTGACCACGCGCGGCATCAGCTCGATGGCGGCAAACGCCATATAGGCGACTCGCAACAGGCCGGTCTTGCCCTGCGCCACGCGCCGCGCCGTCGCCACGGCACGGTCGTATCCCGCCAGCAGCGGCGCGCCGGCTTCGTAGAAACTGCGGCCGGCCGGCGTCAGCACCACCTCGCGCGTGGTCCGCTCGAAAAGCTGGAATCCGAGCTGGCGCTCCAGCTTGGCGATCCGCCGGCTGAGCGCCGACTGGTCGATACCCAGCCGTTCGGCCGTGCGCCGGAAGCTGAGTTCCTCCGCCGCGATCAGAAAGGAGTGTGCGAGCTCGAGCCCGGGATGCTGGTCCATCATGTCTGCCGGTAGGAACAATTGATGCACAATGTGCATTAATAATGGCATCATTGCCAATTCCGCATGCATAACGCTGCCGCGATACTCTCCCGAGCGGTTTTGGCCGCGATCGACCAAGGGAGCGCCATGATGGACCAGCTTGACGACAGGAAACTCGAAGAAATGCTGCGTGCCGCCTTCGAGGCGTCGACGCGCATCTACCAGGAGCGCGGTTTTCAACGTCGCATCGGCTTCGGCCGGCGCCCGGCGCTCGTCAGCGTCGACCTGGCCAACGCCTGGACCCGGCCCGGCAATCCCTTCACCTGCGACCAGCTTGCCATGGACGCGGAAATCATCCCCGGCATGCAAAAGCTGCTGGCGGCCTGCCGCGCCAACGGTCATCCGGTCATCCATGTGACGACGGCCTACGAGATCACCGACCGCGACGCCCCCTTCACCGATATGGGCTTGTGGCACTGCAAGATCCCGATCGAGGTGGTGTCGACGACCGACACGGAGCTGTGGGCGATCGATTCGCGCATCGCCCCGGTCGACGGCGAGCACACTTTGCTCAAGAAGCGCGCCAGCGCCTTCCACGGCACGCCGCTCGCCGGTATTTTGCGGGCGGCGGGCGTCGACACCATCCTGGTCACGGGCGTCACGGCCACGGCCTGCGTGCGCACCACCATCTGCGACGGGCTGGCGGAGGGGTTCCGCACCATCGCCGTGCGCGACTGCATCGGCGACCGCGTGCCCGGCGCGGTGGCGTGGAACCTCTACGACATCGACGCCAAGTTCGCCGACGTACACTCGGCCGACGAATGCGTGGCCTATCTGGAAACGGTCGATGGCGCCCGCGTGGCGGCCGAATGAGTTGTGTCGCCCGGCGTCCGCCTCACACGATGCTGCGGTAATTCGCGCCGACGCGCTGGCTGGTTTCCACGAACCGCTTCATGGCCGCCGTCAGATTGGAGCGTCGCCAGGCGAGGTGGGTTTCCACCTCGGTCGGCGTGTCGGTGGCGATCGGGCGCACCGTCAGCACCTCCGGGCCGCAAAAGCTCGGCATGCCGCAAAATACGGTCATGCCGACGCCGGCGGTGACCAGGCCGAGAATGCCGGTCAGGCTGGAGGCCTCCTGGCCGACCGTCAGCACCTGGCCGTGGTTCTGAAACATGTCGACGACGATGCGGCGGAAGGTCGGCCACTCGGCGTTGGTGCCCAGGATCAGCGCCTCGCGGGCGAGGTCGGCCACCGTCAACGCCTCCTTGGCGGCCAGAGGATGGCCGGGCGGCAAAAGCGCGACCAGCGAATGGCGCGCGACCGCGCGCGACTCGATCTCCGAACTCAAAAACGAGCCCTCGATAAAGCCCAGATCGATCTCGTCCTGCAAAATCCGGTCGCGCTGGACCGGCGAGGTCAGATAGGTGAGCTCGAGGCGCACTTCGGGGTTTTCGAGCCGGAACTCGCGGGCGATCTTCGGCACCAGCGAGTGGCCGGTAATCGTCGTGTAGCCGATGCGCAGGATCGCCTTGGTGCCGGAGGCAAGCAGCCGCACCGTGCTTTCGGCAACGTCCAGGCGGTCGAGAACATCCTGGGCTTCCTCCAGCAGATAACGCCCGGTTTCCGTCAGCATCACCTTGCGGGTGGTGCGTTCCAAAAGCTTCACGCCGAGCCGGTCTTCGAGCTCCTGAACCAGCCGGCTGACCGCGGGTTGCGCCATGCCCAGACGTTCCGCGGCACGGTGGAAATTCAGCTCTTCGGCCACGGCCACAAAGGTGGACAGATGCTTCAGATCATAGTGCACTTTGATAACGCCATCGTATCAATCATTGCGAAATCATTATTTAACATGCAGATTTTCGATGTCTACTATCCGATCAATCAATCAAAGAGCGGCCGCAGAGGTCGCCGAGGCGAACAACTCAATGGGGGCGTTTTTTTTCGAATGCCACGAATCCGTGCCGTATCGGGCGCCGCGATAATCGCAGCGCCCCGCCGCCGAGGCGGCGCCATCCGCTCCGCGCTGCCCGGTCATAAGCCGGTGGCGCCGTGCTTTGTCGGGCGCTGCGCCCGGCCGTATTCGAGCGCCGGGAGGTGGCTGTCATGATCCGTGTCGGTGTCGATGTCGGCGGGACCTTTACCGACATTATCCTGGAGCGTGCCGACGCCGGCGGCAAGCAGTCGGTCGTGGTCACCAAGGTGTCGAGCACGCCGCATGACCAGTCCGAAGGCGTCGTGCAGGGCATACTCAATGTCTGCGAGATGGCCGGCGTCGAGCCGGGCGCCATCGATGCGGTGTTTCACGGCACGACCGTCGCCACCAACCTCGTCATCGAGCGCGGCGGCGCCAGGGTCGGGATGATCACCACACGCGGTTTCCGCGACATCATGCATATGGGCCGCCACAAGCGCCCGCACAATTTCTCGCTCCAGTTCGACGTGCCGTGGCAGTCCAAGCCCCTCGTCAAGCGGCGCGACCGCCTCGTTGTGACCGAGCGCATCCTCCCGCCCGACGGTCGCATCGAGGTGCCGCTTGCCGAGGACGAGGTGAAGCAGGCGGCCGAGCTCTTCGCCAAGCGCGGCATGGACGCCGTCATCATCGGCTTCCTGTTCTCCTTCCTCAACAACGAGCACGAGCAGCGCGCCAAGGAGATCGTGAGATCGGTCCTGCCGGACACCTATGTGTGCTGCTCTTCTGAAGTCGTGAACTCGATCCGCGAATATGAGCGCTTCTCCTCGACGGCGATGAACGCCTATATCGGGCCCAAGACCTCTGCCTATCTGCGCAAGCTGGAAGGGCGGTTGCGGGCCGCGGGCGTCGGCGGCATCATTCGCATCATGCAGTCCAACGGCGGCATCACCACGGTCGAGAAATCGAGCGAATTGCCGATCGGCCTGTTGATGTCGGGGCCGGCCGGCGGCGTCATCGGCGGGCGCTGGACCGGCGACAATTGCGGCAAGTCCAACATCATCACCATCGATATCGGCGGCACGTCGGCCGATATCGGCGTCATCCAGGATGGCGACCTGCGGATCAAGAACCCGCGCGACACCGAAGTGGGTCTGCTGCCCGTGCTGGTGCCGATGATCGACATCGACGCGATCGGCGCCGGCGGCGGCTCGATCGCCTATCTCGATCCGGGCGGGGCGTTCCGCGTCGGGCCGCGCTCGGCCGGCGCCGTGCCGGGGCCGGCCTGCTACGGCAAGGGCGGCACCGAACCCACGGTCACCGACGCCCAGGTCGTGCTGGGGCGGCTCGATCCCGAACAGTTCCTCGGCGGCGACATCAAGATCGATGCCGCGCTGTCTGAAACCGCGATCCGCAGCCACATCGCCGAGCCGCTCGGCCTGTCGCTCGACGAAGCCGCGCTCGGCATCCTGAAGATCGTCAACAACAACATGGCGCTCGCCATCAACGCCAATTCGATGGCCAAGGGGGTCGATCCGCGCAATTTCACCTTGATGGGCTTCGGCGGCGCCGGTCCGCTGCACGCCGTCTCGCTTGCCGAGGCGATCCACGCCAAGGACATCATCTCGCCGGTTCAGCCGGGCATCACCGCCGCCACCGGCCTGCTGGTCACCGATCTGCAGTACGAATACACCCATCCGCTGCTGATGGTGCTCGACAACGCCAGCGACGCCGATTTCCAGACCGTCAACGATGCTCTCGACGGCCTGATGGACCAGGCGCACAGGCAGCTCGACGCCGACGGCATCCCGCGCGCGGCGCGGCGCTTCCAGCGTATCGCCGAATGCCGCTACGTCGGGCAGGGGTTCGAGCTGCGTGCCGCGATGCCCGACGGCGCGGTCGATGCCGGCAATGCCAAGGTGATCGTCGACAGCTTCTACGACGAACACAAGAAGATCTACGGCCACGCCTTCCGCGACCAGGCCTGCGAACTGATCACGTTGCGGCTGGTGGCGACCGTCGCGGTCGAAACGCTGGCCCTGCCGGAACTCAGCCATGGCGGGCGCGAAAACCCCGACGAGGCGCGTCTCTACAGCCGCCGCACGGTGTTCGACGACGGCCAGGCGCACGACACGCCCCGCTATCAGCGCGAGAAACTGCGCGCCGACGACCGGGTCTCGGGTCCGGCCGTCGTGATCCAGCATAATTCCACCACCATCGTGCCGCCGGGCTATGTTGCCCAGGTCATGCGCTTCGGCGACATTCTGATCGGCCGGAACTGAGGAGGCAGGGATGACACGGGAAGTCGATCCGATCACGCTCCAGGTCATTGGCGGCGCGCTGCACTCGATCGCCGAGCAGATGGGCACGGTTCTCTACCGGATGAGCTATTCGTCCATCATCCGCGAAAGCCAGGACCTTGGCGCCGGGCTGTTCGACCGCGACTACAACACGCTGTGCGAGTCCGATTCCACGCCGATGCATATCGGCTCGCTGCCCGGCTATCTGCGCGGCATCGAGAAATCGATCCCGCTCGACCAGTGGCAGCCCGGCGACGTCGTCATTCACAACCATCCCTATTTCGGCGCCAGCCATTCGCCCGACATCGCCATCGTGATGCCGGTTTTCTTCGAGGACGAACTGGTCGGTTTTTCCGCCAACACCGCCCATCACATCGACATCGGCGCCGCCACGCCGGGCCTGATCATGGACATTCCCGATGTCTATGCCGAAGGCATGCTGCTCAACGGCATCAAGCTGTTCGAGGCCGGCAAGCGCAACGACACGATGTGGAAATATATCCGCGACAACACCCGTGTTCCGAGCCAGGTGATGAACGATCTGGAGGCCCAGATCGCCTCGGCGGAGCTCGGCGTGGCGCGGTTCCAGCAATTGATGGAAAAATACGGCAAGGCGACCGTGCTCGGCGCCACGCGCCAGCTGATGGACTATACCGAAAACATGCTGCGCCGCGAGATCGCCAAAATCCCCGACGGCGAGTATGTCGCGGAAGGGTTTTTGGACGACGACGGCCGCAACCGCGGCATCACCCTGCCGCTCAAGGTGACGGTGCGGGTTGCCGGCGACGCGGTCGAGGTCGATCTGACCGGCTCGTCGGCCCAGGTGCCGACGGCCTACAACGTTCCCTTCGAGGGCTCGACCAAGGTCGCCTGTTTTTTCGCCTTCCGCGCCCTGCTGCTCGATACCTATACCCATTCCGAGTACATTCCCCAGAACGAGGGTTCGTTCCGTCCGGTCAAGGTGACCGCGCCGCCCGGTTCGATCTTCAACCCGATCGCGCCGGCCGCTGCCGAAGCGCGCTTCGCCCAGATCCAGCGCATCGTCGACCTGATCATCAAGGCGCTGGCCCCGGTGCTGCCGGACAAATGCACGGCCGGCAACGCGGCGGTCCTGTCGTTTGCGGCCTATTCCGGCGTGCGCGAGAGCGGCGACTACTGGGTCTTCCTCGAGGTCAACGAGGCGGCGATGGGCGGGCGCCCGCAATCCGACGGCCCCGACACGATCGAGGAACTGATGCGCAACACGCGCAACAACCCGCTCGAGGATCTGGGCATGCATTTGCCGCTGATCTGCGACCGCTACGAGGTTCGCGACGATGCGCCTCCCGGCGCCGGCAAGTTCCGCGGCGGCGCCGGGGTGGTCAAGTCGCAGCGCTTCCTCAGCCCGGGTTACATGACGCACGAGGCCGACCGGCACGAGGACGTGCCCTGGGGCGTGTTCGGCGGCAAGCCGGGCGCCGGCGGCAAGGTCGAGATCCGCAACGTCCACACCGGCGAGGTCAGCCTGGAGCCGGCGAAATTCTCCGGCAAGCTCACCCGCGCCGGCGATGTGGTATCCTATTTTTCGCCGTGCGGCGGCGGCTATGGCGATCCGCTCGAGCGCGATCCGGACAAGGTCCTCGACGACGTGCTGGACGGATTCATCACCCGCGAGCACGCCCGCGACGATTACGGCGTGGTGCTGGAAGAGATTGACGATGGCTACGGTTGGAAGCTTGACTTGAACGAAACCCGCAAGCTGCGGGCGCAAATGGGCGCGCAGTAATCGGGTCTGGATGCGGCATGAGGCCCTGGTGAAAGGAGCGGAAAAACACATCGCATTCATGGGGCGGCGATGAAGGACTGCATAAGCAGTGACGACGGCGGCGAAGCGACAAAAACACGGCCAACGCAAGGTTTCGCCCGTCAAGCGCCATGGGAATGGCGCGGAGTATGTTTCATACTGACGAATGGGAGTAGGAAATGAAAAAATCAGCGAAATCGATCGGTAAGGGCCGCGTGTCGCGGCGCTCGATTTTGAAGGGTGGCGCCGCTGTTGCCGGCACGACGCTGGTCACCGGCTTCCCGACGGTCTGGGCGCAGAACCTCAAGGACATCACGATCAACCATACCGGCATGTCCTATTCGACCCTGCCGGACATCGCCCGCCAGGCGAGCGAGGATCTCGGATTCAAGGTCGAGATGTCGGTCGTCGACCATCCCGGCCTGATCAACCGCATGATCAATGATCCCAAGTCGATCGACGTGGCCGACATGGAGATCTGGCAGACCAAGATCGCCGTTCCGCAAGGCGTGATCCAGGGCGTGGAGATCGCCAAGATCAAGAACTGGGATCAGCTCACCACGCTTTACACAACCGGCGTGTTCAACGGCAAGGAAGTGTCGCGCGAAGGCGATGCGCCGATCGAATATATCTATCTCGACGCGGTCGACGCCAAGGCCTTCGCCAGCGGTCAGACCGAGTTCGCCACCTTCGTCCCGGGCGTCTACAATGCCGATACGCTCGGCATTCGCCCCGACCTGGTGGGCCGCGACATCACCTCGTGGGCCGATCTGATCTCGCCGGACTTCAAGGGCAAGGCGGCGATCCAGAACATTCCCACCAACGGCATCATGGACGCCATGATGGCGCTGGAGAGCGCCGGCGAGTTGACCTATGGCGACAAGGGCAACCCGACCCAGGACGAGATCCAAAAGACGATCGCCCGGCTGATCGAGCTGAAGCGCGGCGGTCACTGGCGCGCCCTGTGGAACACGTTCGACGAATCCGTCAATCTGATGGCCGGCGGCGAGGTGGTGATCCAGTCGATGTGGTCGCCCGCCGTCACCGCGGTCCAGACCCAGAACGTGCCTTGCGTCTACCAGCCGCTCAAGGAAGGCTATCGCGGTTGGGGCAACGGGCTGGCGATGATGGCCCATCTCGACGGTCTCAGGCGCGATGCCGCCTATGAATACATGACCTGGTACAATTCCGGCTGGGTCGGCGGCTTCATCGCCAAGCAGGGCTATTACAGCTCCAATCCGGAGACCGCCAAGGCGGCGCTCAGCGAAAACGAGCGCGGCTTCTTCTACGAGGGCAAGGCGGCCACGGCCGATATCACCAGCCCGACCGGCCAGAAGACCAACTCGGCCGGCGACGTGCGCGACGGCGGGTCCTACGAGGACCGTTTCTCCAGCGTTGCCGTGTGGAACAACCTCATGGACGAGGCCGAGTTCCTCTATTCCAAGTGGAACGAGTTCAGCGCCGCCTGACGGCCGCGAGAACCGGGCGGCGGCTCCGGCCGCCGTCCACCCCCGACATCCGGACACCTTCAAAGATGAACAGCAGATCCTCGGCCCTTCCCTATATCCAGGTCTCGCCGCTGGCGCTGGTCCTGATCCTGTTTTTCACCATCCCGGTGGCGCTGGTGCTTCTGGTGAGCTTCTTTCGCTACCAGATGCTGGTCGGCATCGTTCCCGATTTCACCTTCAAGAACTATGCCGACATCCTGACCAACCAGACCAACTGGCTGCTCTACTGGTCGACGCTCAAATTCGCCGTCATCGTGCTGGCGATCACCGGCTTCATCGGCTTCTGGATCTCCTATTTCCTCGTCTTCCACATCCGCAATCTGGTGACTGCGATCGCGCTGTTCCTGGTGTGCACGGTGCCGTTCTGGACGTCCAACATCATCCGCATGATCTCGTGGCGTCCGGTGCTCGGGCGCGAGGGGCTGGTCAACCAGGCCCTGGTCGGCAGCGGCCTGACGGACCAGCCGGTCGAATGGCTGCTTTATTCCGATTTCGCGGTGGTGGTCGCCTATGTCCATCTGTTCACGCTGTTCATGATCGTGCCGATCTTCAATTCCATGGCACGCATCGACAAGTCGCTGCTCGAGGCGGCGATGGACGCCGGCGCCAGCCGCTGGGGTGTGATCTGGAACGTCGTGCTGCCCTTGTCCAAGACCGGTATCGCCCTCGGCACGCTGTTCGTGGTGACCCTGGTGATGGGCGACTTTTCGGTCGTCACCGTGATGAGCGGCGGGCTGTCGGGATCGGCCGCGTCGGCCATCTTCAACGATCTGCAATTCCTGAACTATCCGCGGGCCGCCGCCAACGCGGTCATCCTCTTGATCGTCGTTCTTTTGATCGCCTCCGCCATCTTCCGTCTGGTCGATGTGCGCGAGGAACTCGTCAGGTAACGCCATGCCGTCCTCCCAAGACCGCAGACCCTGGACCTTTTACGTCCTCGCCCTGTTGATGCTGCTCTTCGTGATGTTCCTGTACGGGCCGATGATTTCGGTGCTTGTGCTGTCCTTCCAGGGGCCGTCGGCATCGCTGAACTTCCCGTTGCGCGATCCCTCGCTGATCTGGTTCGACGAGTTGTTCAATCCGACTCGCGTCGGCGACGTTCCGGGCGCCTTCTCGCGCTCGCTGCCGCTGGCCCTGGTGGTCATGGTGCTGACGGTGCTGATCTCGGTGACGGCCGGCTTCGGCTTCCGCCATCGCTTTCGCGGCTCGGGACCGCTGTTTTACATGGCGATCGCCAGCCTGATCATTCCCGGCCTGGTGTTGTCGATCGGCATTCTGGTGACGGCCCAGTTTCTCGGCCTGTCGGCGAGCTGGTACGGCACCGCGCTGGGCGCCCATCTGACATGGACGCTGCCGTTCGGCCTGCTGATCATGTTCGCGATCCTCGGGCGGCTGAGCCCGTCCTACGAGGAAGCCGCGTTCGACCTCGGCGCCAGCCGCTGGCAGTCGATCAAGGACGTGGTCGTGCCGATCGTGTTTCCCGGCATGATCGCGGTGGCGCTGTTCGGCTTCACGCTGTCTTACGACGAATTCCCGCGTAGCTGGCTGACGGTCGGCACCAAGAACACCTTGCCGCTGGAGATCTGGACGATGACGACCAACGTCACCTCGCCGGCGCTCTACGCCCTGGGCACTGTGACGACGGTGATCTCCTTCTTCGTGATCGCCGTGGCCCTGGGCTCGATCATCCTCATTCAACGCAGACGGTCGAAATAGATGAACTTCACACCCGTTACAGCCCCGTCAGGCGCCTCGGCGACCGACATGTCGAATTCCGGCGAGATCCGCCTGGTCGATCTGACCAAGAAATTCGGCGACACCCATGCGGTCAAGGACATCAACCTGACCATTCCGCACGGCTCCTATTGCTGTCTTCTCGGCCCGTCGGGCTGCGGCAAGACCACGATCCTGCGCATGATCGCCGGGCACGAGACCCCGACATCGGGCGAGATCACCATCGGCGATACCTCGGTGATCGGCCTGCCGCCGGTGCAGCGCGGCACGGCGATGATGTTCCAGAGCTACGCGCT
Source organism: Nitratireductor alexandrii (assembly GCF_004000215.1). GTDB lineage: Bacteria > Pseudomonadota > Alphaproteobacteria > Rhizobiales > Rhizobiaceae > Mangrovimarina > Mangrovimarina alexandrii. The sequence goes on from NZ_RBVY01000002.1 coordinate 19,611, forward strand.
GTTTCCGCATCTGAGCATTCGCGACAACGTCGCCTTCTACCTGAAGATGCGCGGCGTGGGGAAGGACGAACGCCGCAAGCGCGCCGACGAGATGCTGGAGCGCGTCCAGCTTGCGCATCTGCGCGACCGCATGCCGGCGCAGCTTTCGGGCGGTCAGCAGCAGCGCGTCGCCCTGGCGCGCTCGCTGATCACCAATCCGCGCGTGCTGCTTCTCGACGAACCGCTTTCCGCGCTCGACGAGTTTCTGCGCCTGCAGATGCGGGTGGAGCTCAAGACGCTGCAGGCCGAGCTCGGCATCACCTTCGTGCACGTCACCCACACCCAGCCCGAGGCGATCGCACTCGCCGACATGGTGGTGGTCATGGATACCGGCCGAATCGATCAGGCCGCCAGCGCGCGCGAGATCTACAACAGCCCCGCCACACCCTATGTGGCCCGCTTCATGGGCGCGCAAAACGTCCTTACCGGCAAGGTGGAAGGCATCGAAGGCGGCGTCGCCAGGCTGAAGAGCGCGCGCGGCGAGACGTTCGAACTCCCCCGGCAGTCTGTCGCGCCGGCGGTGGGCGAGGACATGTCCTTTTCCGTGCGCCGCGACTACATCGCCATCCGCAAGCGCACCGAAGCCGAAACGGAAGCGGCCACCAACGCCGTCCTCGGCACGGTCGATTCCATCGAATATCAGGGCAATTTCGTAAAGGTGAGCCTGCAGGTGCCGGGGATGGACACGTTTGTCGCCAACGTTCCCGACCACGACTATTTCGTCGAGCCGATCGGCCCCGGAGACGCGGTGGCGGCAAGCTGGGACAAGCAGCACGCCCATCTGCTCGACAGGGTCGACACCGGCGTGCCGGAACCCTACGCGGCCCGTTAGCGGGCGGCGCGAACCATGCAGACGCAACAAGAACGGGAGGAGATGGACCGACTGAACGGCTGATCCCATCCGCATAACCGCTTGGCGGTGTCGTCCGACACGATGTGGCGCGCTTGTTGGCGTGCCGCAAGGGAGGATTTTGTCCGGAAATCGCGTGTTTCGCCACGCTGCAAGGGCAGATCCCGACACGCTTGGCGGAAATCGCAGCGGCCGCATTGCGCCCGGAGACGGCGCGATGACTGCGCGCGGGCAGGCAGCAATCCTTTGACCCTACTCCACCGCGCACGGCTTGAGAAGCCCCGGCGGGTGACGATCGCGAAGGAGCGAAAGAGTGAAAGATATCGAGGCGATTGCCCGTCGCACGGCCGGCGAAATCGCATTGGCCTATCGCAACGGCGAGACCGACCCGGTCGCCGTGACCGAATATTTCCTGGAACGCATCGACGCTGCGAAGGCGGACCGCATCTTCATCGCGACCATGCACGAACGGGCGCGCAAGGAGGCGCGCGCGGCGGCCGAGCGTTTCCGCAAAGGCCTGCCGCTGTCGCCGCTCGACGGGGTGCCGATCGCCTGGAAGGACCTTTTCGACACGGCCGGGGTGGCGACGACGGCCGGCTCGGCGCTCTATCGAGACGCCGCGCCCAAACGGCGCGACGCCTTTTGCGTGGCCAACGCCGCGGCGGCGGGCATGGTGACGCTCGGCAAGGTCAACCTGACGGAATTCGCCTATTCCGGTCTTGGCCTCAATCCGCATTACGGCACGCCCGTCAATCCCAACGACCGCCGGGTCGCCCGCTCGCCGGGCGGGTCGTCCTCGGGCTCGGGTGCGGCGGTCGCGGCCGGGCTGGTGCCGTGTTCGGTCGGAACCGACACCGGCGGATCGGTGCGCATTCCCGCATCGCTCAACGGGGTCGTGGGGCTGAAGACCAGCGAGGGGCGGATCGACAAGACCGGCATGGTGCCGCTCGCCCGCACGCTCGACACGATCGGGCCCCTGGGCCGCAGCGTGGCCGATTGCGTGATGCTCGACATGGTGTTGCGCGGCGCGCCGGCGACCGAGGCCCGGCGCGCCGATCTGTCCGCGACCCGCTTCGTCGCCGCCACGAACATCGTTCTGGACGAGGCCGAGCAGGCGGTTTTGGACAATTACGAAGCCGCGATCGGGCGATTGGAAAAGGCTGGCGCCACGGTGGAAAGGCGCCCCGTCGAGGCGCTGGAGATGGCCAGCCGCATGACGGCCAGCCACGGCTCGCTGGCGGCGGCCGAAGCCTATCACGAATATCACGAATTGGTGGACGGACCCGACGGCGGCAGGATCGACCGCCGGGTAACCCACCGCATCCTGCAGGGCAAGGCGATGTCGGCCCACGATCTGCAGTCGCTGCAGTCGGAACGCGCCGCGGCGATCGCGCATATCGAAGCGGAGCTGGAGGATGCGTTCTTGTTGATGCCGACGACGGCGACGACGGCGCCGGAAGTCGCGCCGCTGGAGGCCGACGACGAGCTCTTTCACCGGGTCAATCTGCGCACGCTGCGCAACACCATGTTCGGCAACATTCTGCGTCTGTGCGGTCTTGCATTGCCGACCGGGCGCGACGGCGACGGGCTTCCGACCAGCATCCTGATTTCGGGGCTTTACGGCCACGACACGCGGCTGATGAGCGCCGGACTGGAGATCGAGCGCCTGCTTGGCGGCCTGTTCGAACCGACCTGGATACGGACGTGAACACGACGAGGCGGCAAGGACGGATAGGATGAACGGACAAAAACCGAGATCGGACAAGTTCGAGCGCGGGCTCAAAACCCGCCGTGCCGTGCTGGGCGCGGACTATGTGGATACGTCGCTCGAACAGGCCGACGAGTTCAACTGGGCCATGCAGCAGCTCACCACCGAATGGTGCTGGGACGAGATCTGGAACCGCCCGGGACTTGAGCGCCGCGATCGCAGCCTGCTCAATCTCGGCATGACGGCGGCGCTCAACCGGCCGCAGGAGTTCAAGCTGCATCTGCGCGGCGCGCTCAACAACGGCCTGACCAAGGACGAACTGAAGGAAGTGTTTCTGCAAATCGGGGTCTATTGCGGCGTACCGGCGGCGCTCGACTGTTTCCGCATCGCCAGGGACGTGTTCAAGGAGATGGATGTGTGACGGCGGCAGCGTCCGACGGCACAGGCCCCGTCGCCTTCATCGGGCTCGGCATGATGGGGCGGCCGATGGCCGAGCGCCTGGTTGCGGCCGGCTTCGACCTGCGCGGCGTCGACACGGACGCCGCCGCGCGCCAGGCGCTCGCCGCCGCCGGCGCCCGTGTGTTCGAGAACGCGCGCACGGCGGTCGCGGATTGCGACATCGTCGTGACCATGCTGCCCGACGGTGCGGTGGTGCGCGACGCGCTCTTGGGCGCGGGCGGCGTCGCGGGATTCCTCAAGGAAGGAACCCTCGTCGTCGACATGAGCTCGTCGGCGCCGATGGGCACGCGTCTGCTCGGCGCCGGCCTTTTGGAGAAGGGCATCGCGCTCGTGGATGCGCCGGTGTCGGGCGGGGTGGCCCGGGCGCGCGACGGTTCGCTGTGCATCATGGCCGGCGGCCGCGAGGTCGATATCGCCCGCGCCAGGCCGCTTCTCGATGCCATGGGTACGACGGTCATCCATGCCGGGCCGCTCGGCTCGGGCCATGCCGCCAAGGCGCTCAACAATTACGTATCGGCGGCCGGCCTGGCGGCGGCCTGCGAGGCGACGCTGATCGGCGAGGCTTTCGGCGTCGATCCCGGCACGCTGGTCGACATTCTCAACGCCTCGACCGGCCGCAACAATTCCACCGAGGTGAAGCTGAAGCCGCACATCCTTTCGGGCAGCTTCGCCTCCGGTTTCGCCATGGCCCTGATGGCCAAGGACCTTCATACCGCCAGCGATCTGGCGACAGAGCTGGGCATGACCGCATGCGGGGCCGAGCAGGCGGCTGCCCTGTGGTCGGCTGCCCTGGCCGATCTCGGCCAGGGTGCCGACCACACCTTGATCCACGCATTTTTGAAGAAGCGGGCGCGGGCCCGCAAACCCGTGTGAGGCGGCCGGCCGCCGAACGAAGGAGACGCATCATGGCAAGATTGATCAACACCGCCTCGGCCCAGATGGGGCCGATCAGCCGTTCGGAGACCCGCCGCGACACGGTGCGCCGGCTGATCGAGATGATGCGCGAGGCCAAGGCGCGCGGCGCGGAACTGGTGGTGTTTCCCGAACTCGCCTTCACCACCTTCTTTCCGCGCTGGCTGATCGAGGACGAGGCCGAGCTCGACAGTTTCTACGAGACCGAGATGCCGGGCCCGGAGACGGCGCCGCTCTTCGAGGAGGCCAAGAAACTCGGCATCGGCTTTAATGTCGGTTATGCCGAACTCGTCCACGAAGACGGCAAGAAGCACCGCTTCAACACCGCGATCCTGGTCGACCCCAGGGGCGAGATCGTCGGCAAGTACCGCAAGGTGCACCTGCCCGGCCATGACGAGCCGCAGCCCGGCCGCACCCACCAGCATCTGGAAAAGCGCTATTTCGAACCCGGCAATCTCGGTTTCGGGGTCTGGCGCGCCTATGGCGGCGTGATGGGCATGTGCATCTGCAACGATCGCCGCTGGCCCGAAACCTACCGCGTCATGGGCCTGCAGGGGGTGGAGATGGTCGTGCTCGGCTACAACACGCCCTACGACCACACCCAGCACCCCGACATCGACAGCCTGACGCAGTTCCACAACCATCTGTCGATGCAGGCCGGCGCCTATCAGAACGCCACCTGGGTGGTGGGCACGGCCAAATGCGGCGTGGAGGAAGGCTCCAACATGGTCGGCCAGAGCGTGATTATCTCTCCGTCCGGCGAGATCGTCGCCATGGCCTCGACCATCGGCGACGAGGTCATCACCGCGCGCTGCGATCTCGATATCGGCAAGCGCTATCGCGAGACCATCTTCGATTTCGCGCGCCATCGCGAGCCGGATGCCTATCGGCTGATCGTGGAGCGCAAGGGTGCGGTGCCGCCGCCGATGTGACGAAGACAGTACCGGCGCGACCGCTGCGCCGGCCCGATGGTTTTGAACAACGCTAGGAGGACACGATGTCGACCGTGATCAAGGGTGGAACCGTGGTGGCTGCCGACCGCAGCTACGAGGCCGATATATTGATCGAGGGCGAAACCATTGCCGCGATCGGGGACAATCTCGCCGGTGACAAGGTCATCGACGCCGAGGGCGCCTACATCATGCCGGGCGGCATCGACCCGCATACCCATCTGGAAATGCCGTTCATGGGCACCACCACAGCCGAGACCTGGGAAAGCGGCACCTTCGCCGCCTTGTCGGGCGGTACCACCATGGTGGTCGATTTCGTCGTCCCCGGCGAGGACGGCATGATAAAGGCGCTCGACGCCTGGGAGGAGCGCGCCGCGCGCCAGGCCTCGTCCGACTATTCCTTCCATGTCGCGGTGACCGGTTGGTCGAAGCAGATTTTCGACGACATGGCCACCGTGGTCGGGCGCGGCGTCAACACCTTCAAGCATTTCATGGCCTATAAGGGCGCGCTGATGGTCAACGACGATGAGATGTTCGCCTCGTTCAGCCGTTGCGCTTCGCTGGGCGCCCTGCCGCTGGTGCACGCCGAAAATGGCGATTTGGTCGCCGCCCTGCAGCAGAAATGTCTCGAGATGGGCATTTCCGGACCCGAGGCGCACGCCTATTCGCGTCCGCCCGAGGTCGAGGGTGAGGCGACCAACCGCGCCATCATGATCGCCGACGCCGCCGGCGTGCCGGTCTATATCGTCCACACCTCCTGCGAACAGGCGCACGAGGCGATCCGCCGGGCGCGCCAGAAAGGGATGCGCGTCTACGGCGAGCCGCTCATCCAGCATCTTTTGCTTGACGAGGGCGAATACGCCAACGCCGACTGGGACCACGCCGCGCGGCGGGTGATGAGCCCGCCCTTCCGCGACAGGCAGCACCAGGAATCGCTGTGGGCCGGGCTGTCGGCCGGCTCGCTGCAGGTCGTCGCCACCGACCACTGCGCCTTCACCACCGAGCAGAAGCAGTTCGGACGCACCGATTTCACCAAGATTCCCAACGGCACCGGCGGTCTGGAAGACCGGCTGTCGCTGTTGTGGACGCATGGGGTGGAGACCGGCCGGCTGACCATGAACGAGTTCGTCGCCGTCACCTCCACCAATATCGCTCAGATCCTCAATGTCTATCCGCGCAAGGGCGCCGTCATGGTCGGCGCCGACGCCGACATCGTCGTCTGGGATCCGAAAAAGACCAAGACGATCAGCGCCGCCACCCAGAAATCGATCATCGACTACAACGTGTTCGAGGGGCACGAGGTGCGCGGCATGCCGCGCTACACGTTGTCGCGCGGCGAGGTGGTGTGGGGCGAGGAGGGATCCAACGAGCCGCGGCCCGGCCGGGGCCGCTTTGTCGAGCGTCCGCCGTTTCCCGCCGTCAACCGGGCGCTGTCGACCTGGAAGGAACTGACCGCCCCGCGCGCCGTGCAACGGTCGGCCGAGCATATGCCGATCGGGGTTTGAGGCCGAGCGGTCGACGATACCGGAATCGAATTAATTGATATCAAAGTATGCATCAATGAACGGAAGCGTTTGGCTAAAGCAATAAAATGAAAGGAGAATTGCCAATATCGTAGCGCTTGTATAGCATCCCGGAAAGTGCTTCGTCCGCTCGATCCCGTTTGCGGGATCGGCCTGGCATCGGCTCCGGGACCGAGGCCCGGCGATGCCGCCCACCACCGCCCACCACCGCCCGCGCCGGATGGGCGGGCGTGGCGCGGAAGACGTTCGGTTTACACTTGGAAGGAGGACTCGAAGTGGCAAAGAAAGAGATTTTCTGTTCGTTCGGCACCGACATCGATTCGGTTGCTGGCTGGATCGGTTCTTATGGCGGCGCGGATTCTCCGTCCGACATCCAGCGTGGCGTGTTCGCCTCCGAGGTCGGCGTTCCGCGGCTGTTGCGTCTGTTTAAGAAATACGATCTGCGCACCAGTTTCTTCATTCCCGGCCACTCGCTGGAGACCTTTCCCGACCAGTGCCGGCAGATCGTCGACGAGGGCCACGAGATCGGCGCCCACGGCTACACCCACGAAAATCCGGTCGCCATGACGCCGACCCAGGAGGAGGCCGTGCTGGCCAAGTCGGTCGAGCTGATCGAGAAGATGAGCGGCAAGGCGCCGCGTGGCTATGTCGCGCCGTGGTGGGAAATGTCGAACAGCACCGCCGCCTTGTTGCAGAAATACGGCTTCAAATACGACCACAGCCAGGGCTATCGCGACTTCCAGCCGTTTTATGCCCGCGTCGGCGACAAGTGGACGGTGATCGACTACTCCAAGAAGGCGGAGGAGTGGATGAAACCGCTCGAGCATGGCAAGGAGATCGACCTGGTCGAGATCGGCGCCAACTGGTATGTCGACGACCTGCCGCCGATGATGTTCATCAAGAAGTCGCCCAACAGCCACGGCTTCGTGAACCCGCGTGACATCGAGGAATTGTGGCGCGACCAGTTCGACTGGGTCTATCGCGAGATGGATTACGCCGCGTTTTGCTTTACCATCCATCCCGACGTCAGCGGCCGGCCGCAGGTGCTTTTGATGCTCGAGAGGCTGATCGATTATATTAACGGCCACGACGGCGTGCGCTGGGTCCCGTTCGAGGAAATCGCCGAGGATTTCCGCGCGCGCTACCCGTTCGAGGGCAAGCAGCGCCCGCCGGTCATCTGACCGGTCGGACAAGGGCGGGCGGCGTTCGGCGCCGTCCGCCGCGATCGAAGGAGCAGACAAATGTGCGCCAATTGCGGGTTTCCGTCCGTCCCCGGCCACTGGACCGAAGCCGGCGCCTCGACGCCGACCGACCGCATACGCGCGCGCTTCCGCCGCGCCCAGTTGCTGCAAACGGTGTTGCCGGCATTCGGCCTGAGCGTGCATGACGACGGCGTCACACCCGGCCTCACCCTGTCCGATCGCACCGGCCGCCACGAAATGGTCGGCGACGTCAACGAGGTTTGGCAGGCGGCCGAACGCATGAGCGGACACGTCATCGATCCGCTCGACCCGCGTTTCCTCGCCGAAGCGTGTGACGCGGAGGGGCGCGAGGACACATGAGCGAGGCCCGCGACGGGCGCATGCGGCTGACCGTGCTCGGCGGGTTTCTCGGCTCGGGCAAGACGACCTGGCTGCGCCACCAGTTGCATCACGGGCAGATGAAGGACGCGCTCGTGATCGTCAACGAGGCGGCCGAGGTGCCGGTCGACGACGCGCTGCTGGCGCGATCGGCCGAACTGCGGGTGCTGGCGGGCGGCTGTGCGTGCTGCGATGGGCGCGAGGCGCTGGTCACGCTATTACGCGCCATCTGCGACGCGCGCGTCGGCGGCGACGACGCGCTGGCCTCGCTCGACCGTGTCGTGCTTGAAACCAGCGGGCTGGCCGATCCAGGCCCGATCGTCGACACAATCCGCACGGACCCGGTCCTGATCCACCATCTGATGGTCGACGAGATCATCATCGCCATCGATGCGCTCTACGGGCTCGACCAGATGCGCAACGAGCCGCTGACCCTGCGCCAGATCGAGACCGCCGACCGGCTGCTGGTGACCAAGGTCGACGCCGCCGCTGGGCCCGATCTCGCCCGGCTCGTCGCCACTCTGCACGCGCTCAATCCCGGTGCGGCGATAGCGGGGGCGGCCATGGGCAGCGGCGCCGGCCTGCCCGACCATGCCGGCATCGAGCCGGTCGCGATCCCGCCGGCCCAAGGCGAGGGCGCGGCCGCCCCGATCGCCGCCACGCGGCTCGACCTTTCCGAGGCCACCGACTGGCCGGCCTTTTCGATCTGGCTGAGCGCGCTGCTTCACGCGCGCGGCGACGACATCATGCGGGTCAAGGGCGTGGTGCGCACGCCGGCCGGGCGGCTGCTCCTGCAAAGCGTGCGCAAGGTCGTCCAGCAGCCCGAAATCGTGCCCGAAGCCGGCGCGAAGCCGACCGACGACGACAATTCCGTGGTGGTGATCGGCCGCGGCTTTCGGGCCGAGGATCTGCGCAGATCGTTGGCCTATTTCACCGGCGAGGGACGCTGAGCGGGCGGCGCGCCCATCACGCCGCGCGGGCGCCGGACACCAGGTGTTCGACCAGCGCATGGCCGAATGCCGGCAACTCGTCGAGCTTCTGCACGCAGATCTTGAGTTCGCGGACCGCCCAGCGGTTGGAAAGCGGCACGACCGCAATGGCGTGGTTGTGCTTGAGCCGGTTCGCCACCGAGCCGGGCAGCATGCCGATGCCGACGCCGGCCTCGACCATGCGGCACAGCGATTCGAAGCTGGACACCCGGATGCGGATGTCGGGCGCGACGCCCATCTCGGCAAAAATATTCTCCATGAAGCCGTGTATGGCGCTGCCGCGCTGCAGCGAAACCAGGCTGAGCGCGGCCACCTCGGCGAAATCCACCGTGTCGGCGCCGGCAAGCGGGTGGCCGGCGGGCACGGCAAGCACCAACGTGTCCTCCTGGTAGGCGAGCACCTCCAGCCCGTCGGTACGCACGGTGCCGGCCAGGATGCCGATATCGGCGCTGCCGTCGGCCACGGCGCGGGCGATTTCCGGGCTGAGCCGCTCCTCCAGGTCTATGTCCACATGCGGGTGGGCGGCCAGGAAGGAGCCGAGCGCTGCCGGCAGGATTTCGGTCATCGCGGTCGTGTTGGCGAACACGCGCACCCGTCCCCGCAGGCCGCGCGAGAAGGCCTGCAGGTCGCCGTGCAGCCGTTCGAGATCGCGGAAAACCCGGCGTGCGTGCGTCAGCAGCGCCTCTCCGGCGGGGGTCAGGTTGACCCCCTGGCTGGTGCGCACCAACAGCGGCGCGCCGAGCGCCTCTTCGAGGTTCTTGACCCGCATCGATGCCGCGCCGACCGACAGATGCGCGCGTTCGGCGCCTTTGGTCAGGCTGCCGGCTTCCGCGATGCTGACGAAAAGCCGCAGATCCACGAGGTCGTAACGAAGGCCGGACATCGAGCCTTTTCTCCGGGAGCGTTCGCCTGTGCTGAAGGCGTGTTTCCTGAATAACGAATTGCGCGACAAGGCGCTACATGCACGATGAGGCGGGCCGGTCACTCCCGCCGGCCGTGACGGAGCGCGACCATGCACGAGCACCTGGACGAGACACCGAGCGCCCGGCTGGCCGCCTTTGCCGCCGGGCTGCGTTATGAGGATATTCCGCAGCCGGTGGTGGAGCGCGCCGTCGATCTGTTCGTCGACTGGGCCGGTTCCGCCCTCGCGGGCAAGGGCGTGCGCCCGGTCGAGATCGTCGCCGCCTTCGCCGCGCGCATGGGGCCGGCGGACGGGCCGAGCGAACTGCTTGCAAGCCGCGGCTCCAGCTCGCCGCTGTTTGCCGCGCTGGTCAACGGCGCCGCCTCGCACGTGGCCGAGCAGGACGATGTCCACAACGGCTCGGTCTTCCATCCGGCCGCGGTGGTGTTTCCCGCAGCGCTCGCCGTCGCCCAGGCCAACCGCGCCTCCGGTCGCGATTTCATCGCCGCGGTTGTGGCCGGCTACGAGGCCGGCATCCGCATCGGCGAATTTCTCGGCCGTTCGCATTACCGTATCTTCCACACCACCGGCACCGCCGGCGCGCTGGCCGCCGCCGCGGCCGCCGGCCGGTTGCTGGGACTGACGCCCGCCGCCATGCTCGACGCGTTCGGGTCGGCCGGCACGCAGGCCGCGGGCCTTTGGGAATTCCTGCGCGACGCGGCCGATTCAAAGCCGCTGCACACCGGCAAGGCGGCCGCCAATGGGCTGATCGCGGCCTATCTCGCCGCCGACGGCTTCACCGGCGCCAAACGCATTCTGGAAGGCGCGCAGGGCATGGGCGCCGGCATGTCGAGCGACGCCGACCCGCAAAGGCTGACCGACCGGCTGGGCGTGCGCTGGGCGCTGGCCGAAACCTCGTTCAAGTTTCACGCCTCCTGCCGCCATACCCATCCCGCCGCCGACGCGCTGTTGAAGGCCATGCAGGACAACGATCTCACGATCGACGATATCGGCAGCGTCACGGCGCTGGTCCACCAGGCCGCCATCGACGTGCTCGGGCCGGTGACGGCGCCGGCGAGCGTGCACCAGGCGAAATTCTCCATGGGCACCACGCTCGGCCTGATCGCCGCCCATGGCCGCGCGGGCATGAGCGAGTTCCAGAACGGGTTCGACAGTCCCGAGGTCGCTGCCTTCCGCGCGCGCGTCGTCATGCGGCTGGACGACGAGGTCAATGCCGCCTATCCGGCGCGCTGGATCGGCAAGATCGCGCTGGAGACGCGCGACGGCCGCCATATCGAGGCCAGGGTCGACGAGCCCAAGGGCGATCCCGGCAACACGCTCAGCCGCGAGGAGATCGACGCCAAGGTGCGCGGCCTCGCCGCCTTCAGCCGGGCCGCCGACGCGGCCGAGATGGACGTGGTGCTGCCGCGCCTGTGGACGATCGAACGCGCCAACCATATCGGCGCGCTGATGCCCGCGCGCGGTGCCGGCCTCTCCTGAACCCGGCCCCGCCGACACAGATCAACCAGACCAAAATCGGAAAACTTCATGACCATCAAGGATCTTCCGGAAGGCGAGGACATCGCGCAGATCAGGCAAAGCGTCAGACGGCTGTGCGCGGACTTCGCTCCCGACTACTGGCGCCAGCTCGACCGCGACAACGCCTATCCGAGCGACTTCGTCAAGGCGCTGTCCGATGCCGGTTATCTGTCCGTGCTCATCCCGGAGGAATATGGCGGCTCCGGCCTGCCGCTGTCGGCCGCGGCCGCGATCCTGGAAGAGGTGCAGCGCGCCGGCGCCAACGGCGCGGCCTGCCACGCCCAGATGTACATCATGGGCGCGCTGCTGCGGCACGGCAGCGAGGCGCAGAAACAAAAATATCTGCCCGGCATCGCCGCCGGCGAATTGCGGCTCCAGGCTTTCGGGGTCACCGAGCCGACCAGCGGCACCGACACCACGTCCATCAAGACCTTCGCCCGGCGCGAGGGCGACCATTATGTCGTCAACGGGCAGAAAGTGTGGACCTCGCGCGCCGAGCACTCCGACCTGATGCTGCTTCTGGCGCGCACGACACCGAAGGAGGAGGCCGAAAAGCGCACCGCCGGCATGTCGGTGTTGATCGTCGACATGCGCGAGGCGTTGAAGGACGGCATGACGATCAAGCCGATCCGCACGATGATGAACCACGCCACCACCGAGGTGTTTTTCGATTCCGTGCGCGTGCCGGCCGACAACCTGATCGGCGAGGAGGGCAGGGGCTTTCGCTACATCCTGTCGGGCATGAACGCCGAGCGCATCCTGATCGCGGCCGAATGTATCGGGGACGCCAAATGGTTCATCGAGAAGGCGAGCGCCTATGCCGGCGAGCGGCGGGTTTTCGGCCGTCCGATCGGCCAGAACCAGGGCGTGCAGTTCCCGATCGCGCGCGCCTATGCGCAGATGCGCGCGGCCGAACTGATGGTCCACCAGGCAGCCAGAATGTTCGAGGCCGGCGAGGACTGCGGCGAACAGGCCAACATGGCCAAGATGCTTGCGGCCGAGGCTTCCTGGGCGGCGGCGGAAGCCTGCGTGCAGACCCATGGCGGATTCGGTTTCGCCGAGGAATACGACGTCGAGCGCAAGTTCCGCGAAACCCGGCTCTACCAGGTCGCGCCGATCTCGACCAATCTGATCCTGAGCTATCTGTCCGAGCACGTGCTCGGCCTGCCGCGCTCCTATTGAGGAAAGCCATGCTGCCGCTTGAAGGTCTTCTGGTCGTCTCCATCGAACAGGCCGTCGCCGCGCCGACCTGCACGCTGCGGCTCGCCGATGCCGGTGCCCGTGTCATCAAGATCGAGCGCGCGGAGGGCGAGACGGCGCGCCATTACGACAAGGCCGTTCACGGCACCAGCGCCTATTTTGCCTGGCTGAACCGGGGCAAGGAAAGCACAGTGCTCGACATCAAAGACGATGACGACCGGGCGCTGGTCGAGCGCATGGTGGCGCGCGCCGACGTCTTCGTGCAGAATCTGGCGCCGGGCGCCGCCGCCCGGCTGGGTCTCGGGGCCGCCGACGTGGTCGCGCGCCATCCGCGCCTGATCGCCGTCGACATCGTCGGCTACCCTCAGGACAGTCCCGCGCGCGCCATGCGCGCCTACGATATGCTGATCCAGGCCGAGAGCGGCGTCTGCGCGGTCACCGGCACGCCCGACACGCCGGTCAAGGTCGGCGTGTCGATCGCCGACGTCATGACCGGCATGAACGCCCATGCCGCGATCCTGGAGGCGCTGGTCGGCCGGGCCGCGACCGGACGCGGCGCGGCCATCGAGATCGCCATGTTCGACACCATGGCCGACATGATGAGCGTGCCTTTGCTGCATCACGACTATGGCGGCAAACCGACGCCGCGCACCGGGCTCGCCCACGCCGCGATCTACCCCTATTGCTCGGTCGCCTGCCGCGACGGCGAGATCGTGATCGTGGTGCAGAATCCGGGCGAATGGCGGCGCCTGTGCGAAGGCGTTTTCGAGCGGCCGGATCTGGTCGACGATCCGCTCTATCACGACAATCCGAGCCGGGTCGAAAACCGCGAACGGCTGGGTGGGATCATGGCGGAAATTTTCGGCGGCATGAGCCGGGCCGAGGCGATCGCCAAGCTCGAGGCCAACCGGCTCGCCTGGTCCAATGTCTCCACGGTGGCCGATCTTTCCGGCCACGCGGCTCTGCGGCGCATCCCGATCGAGACGCCGGGTGGCGTCTTCGACGGGGTCGCCTCGCCGTTGCGCCGCGCCGTCAAGGGCGGGCCCGTGCCGGCGCTGGGCGTCCACACCGACGCCGTGCGGCGCGAATTCGCCGAGGCGTCGTCATGAGCGCGGTCGACATCGACGATCTCAAGCGCTGGATCGGACGCGAGCAGCGGGCAGGCGACATCGTTTCGCCGGGCCTTGCCGAGCGTTTCGAGGCCACGCTCGGCCGCTCGGCCTATCGCGACGCCGTCGCCGCCCCGCTCGCCATCCATTGGTGCCTGGCGCCGCCGGCCGTGCCGCCCGGCGAACTGGGCCCGGACGGGCATCCCGCGCGCGGCGGGTTTCTGCCGCCCGTTCCGCTGCCGCGCCGGATGTGGGCCGGCGGCGCGCTTTCCTTTCACGCGCCGCTTCCGATCGGGGCCGAGGTGAGGAGGGTTTCGCGCATCGCCGACATCGTTCACAAGACCGGCCGCAGCGGCGAACTGGTCTTCGTGACGGTCGAGCACGATTTCGACTGCGACGGCCGCACGGTGATCAGCGAGCGCCAGGACATCGTCTATCGCGGCGCGCCGTCCACCGCGCCCGCTACGCCCGCGCAACCCGGATCGCTCGCGCCGATGCCGGCCGCCGACCACACCGAGACGGTCGAGGCGACCACGACGCTTTTGTTTCGATATTCGGCGCTGACCTTCAACGGCCATCGCATCCATTACGACGTCGAATATGCGCGCGATGAGGAGGGCTATCCGGGCCTTGTCGTGCACGGTCCGCTTCAGGCGACGCTTATGCTGCATCTCGGCGCGCGGCTCGGCGGTCGTCCGCCACGCGGCTTTTCTTATCGGGGCCTGTCGCCGCTCTTCCACGGCGGTCCGTTCACCGTCAACGCGGTCCGTTCCGGCGAGGGGCTGGACCTTTGGTGCGCCGATGGCCAGGCGGCCAGGACGATGAGCGCCACACTGGTTTTCTGAAGCGCGCCGGCGGGCCGGCTTGGCCAGAGACCGCCGCCTTCCAACACCTTCGTCTTCGACAACCCCCTGCCAAAGCCCGGCGCCGCGTGACGCGCCGGGTTTTGACAAGCTTGCGAACCGGGTCGCCCGCGACGACCGGGCGGTTGCCGCACGACGCGCTGCCGCGTGCCACCGACGCCGCAAGAGCGGTCGTGGATTGCCGCTTGCGGCAACCATTCAATTGATATAATGATATACCTACATGCCATATAGGCAGCGCATCGGGAGGGTGTGATGGACAGGTTGGACGAGTCGGCGAGCACCGCCCGTCGCGACAAGCCGCGCCCGGCTCGCCAACTCCACGAAGCCTCCCGCGTTCCGCTTTATCACCAGCTTTTCGTCATCCTGCGCAGCCGCATCTATGGCGGGGGCCTGTCGGCCGGCGATCTCGTGCCGAGCGAGCAGGAACTGTGCCAGGAGTTCGGCGTCTCGCGCATCACCGCCAAGCGGGCGCTCAACGAGCTTGCCGATGCCGGTCTGGTCGTGCGCGAGCGGGGCAGGGGCACGCGTGTCGTCGCGCAGCCGCCGGCTCCGGCGGTGATGGCCTCGATTGAGGGCTGGCTGGAAAACGTGTCCTTGATGGGCATCGCCACGCAGGCGCGGGTGCTGGAATTCGGCTATGTGGCCGCTTCCGCCGATATCGCCGCGGCACTGGAGGTGGCGCCCGGCGACGAGGTGCAGCGCGCCGTGCGCGTGCGCAGTCTCGAGGGCGAGCCGATGTCGTTTCTGGTCACCTATGTGCCGAGCCGCGTCGGGCGCAGATACGAGCGCGAGGACCTGGAGGCGAGGCCGCTGCTGCATCTTCTCGAAAAGGCCGGCGTCGAGGTCGCCTCCGCCCGCCAGACGGTTTCGGCCACGCTTGCCGACGCCGCCGTCGCCGCCGCGCTCGGCATTGATGCCGGTGCGCCGCTGATCGAGGTCAGGCGCGTGGTACGCGATAGCAAGGACCGGCCGGTGGAATATATCCGCGTGGTCTACCGGCCCGATCTCTACCGCTTCGAAATGTCCATGCGCCGGGTCCGCGCCAAGGACGGAGCGCATTGGGCGACAATGCCGTCATCGCCGATTCCGGCCGGCGATGAGGAAGAGAAGGGACCCTCGGGGAATCCAGGCCGGATGACGACAGGAGGATAGTCATGAAGACCAAGACGACCGACAGGCTCGTTCGATCGCAGCCCCGCATCGCAAGACGCGACTTTCTGGCCGGCGCCGCCGCGCTCGGCGTGGCTTCGGCAGGCTTTCCGGCCGTGCTGCGGGCGCAGAGCGACACCGTCAAGATAGGGCTGATCCACCCGGTGACCGGATTCATCTCCTTTTCCGGCACCCAGTGCCGGACCGGCGCACAGATGGCGATCGACGACATCAACGCCGCCGGCGGCATCAAGTCGATGGGCGGTGCCATGCTCGAAGCCGTTCTGGGCGACAGCCAGGGCAAGCCCGAAATCGGCGCGCAGGAAGTAAGCAAGATGGTGGAGGCCGGCGTTGCCGGCATTGTCGCGGGCTATTCCTCCGCGATTTCCCTGGCCACCTCGCAGGAAGCGGCCAAAACGAACACGCCCCACGTGGTCGATGTCGGCGTGTCCGACCAGATCACCAGCCGCGGCCTGGCCAATACGTTCCGCTTCGCGCCGGGCTACGGCAAGGTGGCCGAGATCGCGGTCTCCAATCTCGACACCATCAACAAAGCCGCCGGTTCGCCCGCCAAGAGCGCGATGATCGTGCACGAGGAATCGCTGTTCGGCACCGGCACCGCCAACCTGTTGACCGAAAAACTGCCGGGCATCGGCATCGAGGTCATGGATGTCATCAAGCACGCCAACCCGACGCGCGACTTCACCAATATCGCCCTGCAGATCAAGTCGAAGCAGCCGGACCTGATCATTCCGGCCAATTACTACAACGAATACGTACTTCTGGCGCGCACGCTGCAACAGCAGCAGGTCGCGGCAAAGGGCATCTATTCGGTGCTCGGCGGCGCGGCGTCCAGCTATCAGTTCGTCAATGAGTATCCGCAGGCCGCCGAGCAGATCATGGACTGCAATCACTGGTTCGATCCGAAATCGGAGGTCGCGATGGAGCGCAAGAAGGCGGCCGAGGCCAAAGGTGTGATCTACACCTACGAGGTGTTCCTGGCCTACAACGCCGTCGCCTTCCTGGCCGACGCCATCGAGCGCGCCGGCTCGACCGACAAGGAGGCCGTGATCGCGGCGCTCACCGGCTCGACCTGGGACAAGCACGGCATGCCCTACGGCCCCACCAAGATGGAAAACGGCCAGAACATGGGCGCCCAGCCGGTCAACACGCAAGTCCAGAATGGCGCCATCGAGGTGATCTTCCCTGAGGAGTTCGCTTCCGCCGAAGCGGTCTTCCCGATGGGCTGATCGCAGTCGCGACGCGCTCCGCCGCGCCCCGGCCCGGCGGAGCGACAGCAATGCGGACACCGACATGCCCGATCTCGCCATCATCATCCCCTCGGTTCTCAACGGCATCACCACCGGCGCGCTCTACGCGCTGGTGGCGCTCGGGCTGACGCTGATCTACGGCGTTCTGCACATCATCAATTTCGCCCATGGCGCGCTTTTGATGCTCGGCCTTTACGCCGTCTATTATCTCAAGGCGCGCTTCGGCATCGATCCCTACCTGGCGCTGCTGATCGTGCCGCCGGCGATGTTTGCCCTCGGCTATGCGCTGCAGCGCGGCATTATCGGCCGCGCCAGCCACGGTCGCGACGAGAACATCCTGCTCGTCACGCTCGGTCTGGCGATCGTCATCGAGAACCTGTCGTTGTTTTTCTTCCGCTCCGACACCCGCATCATCGACACGCCCTATTCCTTCGAGACGGTCGAGATCCTCGGCGCCTTCCTGCCACTGCCCAAAGTGGTGGCGTTCGCCGGCGCCATCGTCACCGCCGCGCTTTTGTGGCTGGTCATGGCGCGCACCGATCTCGGCCGGGCCATCCGCGCCGTGGCCAAGGAAAAGAAGGGCACGGCCCTGGTCGGCATCGACACCGATCATGTCTACGCGATGAGCTACGGGCTCGGCATTGCTTGTTTGGGCGTTGCCGCCTGCCTGCTTCTGCCGAGCTATTACGTCAATCCGCAGGTCGGCCACGGCTTCGTGCTGATCGCGTTCACCATCGTCGTACTGGGGGGCATGGGATCGTTCGTCGGCGCGTTGATCGGTGGCTTCGTCATCGGCGTGGTCGAGGCGATGGGCGGGTTGTTCCTCGGCGAGAGCCTGGGCCAGATCGGCATTTTCGCGATCTTCATCCTGGTGCTGATCTTCCGGCCGACCGGCCTCCTGGGGCACAGGGTCTAGAGATGCGTTCGCTGCTGCTCCTGTTCGCGGTCTTCCTTGTCATCGGGGCAGCCCCGGTGCTGGTCGTTTCGGAATTCTGGCTCGACGTCATCATCATGACGCTTTACGCCGCGCTGCTGGGCCAGGCCTGGAACATTCTTGGCGGCTATGGCGGCCAGTTCTCCTTCGGCCATGCCGCCTATTTCGGTACCGGCGCCTATACCGTCGCGGTGCTGCAGGTGCAGTTCGGCGTCAATCCCTGGATCGGGCTTGTCGCCGGCGCGCTGACGGCGGGAGCGGTCGCCGCCTTCATCGGCTTTTCCACCTTCCGCTACGGCCTGCGCGGTTCTTATTTCGCGCTGGTCACGCTCGCCTTCGCCGAGGTCCTGCGCATCCTGTCGAACTCGGTCGAGGTCACCGGCGCCGGCGTTGGTATCCTGATCCCGCTGGAGCGCAGCCTGGCCAATCTGCAATTCGCTTCCAAGACATCCTATTTCTGGCTGATCTGGACGATGACGCTGGCGGCCTTCCTCGTCGTGTGGTGGATCGGGAATTCGCGGTTCGGCGCCAGGCTGATGGCGGTGCGCGACAATGAGGAGGCCGCCCGCGCGCTCGGCGTCGATGCGTTTCGCGTCAAGATGGGCGCGATCGTGCTGTCGGGTGTCTTTTCCGGCCTGGCCGGGGTCTTTTACGCGCAATATCTGCTCTATCTCGACCCGTCGATCGCCTACGGTCCGGCGGTCTCCATCGAAAGCCTG
The DNA here is from genome assembly GCF_004000215.1 of Nitratireductor alexandrii. Lineage (GTDB taxonomy): Bacteria > Pseudomonadota > Alphaproteobacteria > Rhizobiales > Rhizobiaceae > Mangrovimarina > Mangrovimarina alexandrii. Next base: position 38,309 of record NZ_RBVY01000002.1, read on the forward strand.
CTGGTGCCGATTATCGGCGGCATGGGCACGCTGTTCGGTCCCCTGCTCGGTGCCGCCGCAATCCACGCCGTTTCCGAGTTCACCAGCGAGGTGACCGGCGACGCGCCGGGCATCAGCCTGGCCGTTTACGGCGCGCTGCTGGTTGTCATGGTCACCTTCATGCCGCGCGGCCTGGCCGGCCTCGTCGGCCGTCTCGGCGCCCGGCGCGGCGCGCGCGCCCTCGCCGTGGAGCGCCGCCATGCTTGAGGTCGCCGGCCTGTCCAAGAATTTCGGCGGCGTTCAGGCCGCCCGTGATGTCGGTTTCACCGTGCCGCAAGGCGTGATCGCCTCGCTGATCGGTCCCAACGGCGCCGGCAAGACGACCCTGTTTGCGATGATCACCGGCTTTCATCGCCCCGACCGCGGCACGGTGCGGTTTTGCGGCGAGGACATCACCGGCCTTTCGCCCGAGGCGATCGCCCGGCGCGGCATGGTCCGCACCTTTCAGATCGTCCAGCCCTTCGCCGGCCAGACGGTGCGCGACAACATCGCCGTCGGCGCCCATCTTCACATCGCCTCGCGGGCCGGCGCGCTCGCCTATGCCGGCGAGGTGGCGCGCAAGGTCGGGCTCGGTGACCGGCTCGACATCGACGCGGCCGCGCTGACCGTCGCCGGGCGCAAACGGCTCGAAGTCGCCCGCGCGCTCGCCACCCGGCCGAAGCTGATCCTGCTCGACGAGGTCATGGCCGGGCTCAACCCGTCCGAGATCGAGGCGGTGATCCCGGTCATTCGCGCGATCCGCGACGCGGGCGTGACCGTGCTTTTGATCGAGCACGTCATGCAGGCGGTGATGAGCCTGTCGGAACATACCTGGGTGCTCAATCAGGGCGCAATCATCGCCGAGGGCACGGCGTCGGACGTGGTCGCCGATCCGCGCGTGATCGAAGCCTATCTGGGCAAGGGCATGGCCGAGCGCATGCGCGCCAGGGAGGCGGCCAATGCTTGAGGTAGCGGGTCTGCGCGGCGGTTATGGCGCGGTCGAGGTGCTGCGCGGCGTCGACATCGACATTGCCCGTGGCGAGATCGTCGCGCTGCTTGGCTCCAACGGCGTCGGCAAGACGACCTTCGCCGCGCTTCTGTCCGGGCTTCTGCCCTGCCGCGGCGGCACCATCCGCTTTGCCGGCCACGACATCACCCGGCTCGGCGCGCGGCGCATCGTCGAGCTCGGCCTGATCCAGGTGCCGGAAGGCCGGCATATCTTTCCCAATCTCACGGTGCGCGAAAATCTCGAGCTCGGCGCCTATCGGCGCGGCAAGCCCAACCGTGCCGCCAACATCGCCCGCGTCGGCGAGACGTTTCCCCGGCTCGCCGAGCGGTTCGATCAGAAGGCCGGCACCTTGTCGGGCGGCGAACAGCAGATGCTGGCGATCGGGCGCGGCATGATGGCGGAACCCGAATTGCTGATCCTCGACGAGCCGTCGATCGGCCTGTCGCCGCTTTTGGTGGAAGAAATGTTCGCCCTGATCCGGCAGCTCAACGAGGCCGGACTGACGATCCTGCTGGTCGAACAGAACGTTCTGCAGTCGCTCGAGATCGCCGACCGCGCCTTTGTCATGGAGAACGGCGAAATCCGCCTGTCCGGCAAGGCCGCCGCCATGCTCGACGATCCCGAATTGCAACGCTCCTATCTCGGGCTGGTGTGATGGCGCACACCTTGGCGCAGAAGATCATCGCAAGCGCGGCCGGCCGCGACACGGTCGCGCCTGGAGAGGTCGTCACCGCCGCCGTCGATCTCGCCATGATCCACGATTCGGGCGGCCCGCGCCGGGTCGAGCCGATCCTGCGCGAACTGGGCGTCGGGCTGTTCGATGCGCAAAAAGTGGTGCTGATCTCCGATCATTTCGTGCCCGGCGACACAGACGAGGGCGCCCGCATTCTCGAACTCACCCGGCAGTGGGCGCGCCAGCGCAAGGTCGCCTTCCATGACGGCGAGGGCATCTGTCACGTCGTCCTGCCCGAGCGCGGCCATCTCAGGCCCGGCATGTTCGTGGTCGGGGGCGACAGCCATTCCCCGACCGGCGGCGCCTTCGGCGCCTATATGTTCGGGGTCGGCGCGACCGAGATGGCGGGCGTGCTGGCGACCGGCGAGATCTGGCTCAAGGTTCCCGAAACGATCTTGATCGAATGGCAAAACCGGCTCGGGCCCGGGGTCGTCGCCAAGGACATGATGCTGGCGCTGTGCGCACGGCTGGGCATGGATGGCGGACGCTACCAGGCGGTCGAATATGCCGGCGAGGCGGTCGCGGCACTGTCGATGCAGGAGCGCATGACCCTGTCCAACATGGCCGCCGAACTGGGCGCGCAGGCGGGCCTGATCGCGCCCGACGCCACGACGGTGGCCTGGCTTGCCGCGCATGGCGGCGATGCCGGCGACTGGGGCTGGCTCAACACCGATCCCGGCGCGGCGCTGCTCGAACATCATGTCTTCGACGCCGCCGCACTCGCCCCGCAAGTGGCCGCGCCGCATTCGCCGGCCAATGCCGGTCCGGTCGGCGAGGCGCCGCCGACGAGCATCGACGTCGCCTATATCGGCGCCTGCACCGGCGCCAAATATGACGATCTCAAAAACGCCGCGGCGATCCTGAAAGGCCGGCGCCTGGCCGCTGGCGTCGCGCTGATGGTGGCGCCGTCCTCGCGCCGCGACCAGGAGCGCGCGGCCGCCGACGGCATCATGGCCGTGTTCGAAGGCGCCGGCGCGCGCATCCTGCCCAATGCCTGCGGCATCTGCGCCGGCTATGGCGCCGACCGGCTCGGCGAGGACGTCACCTGCATCTCCTCGACCGCGCGCAATTTCCGCGGGCGCATGGGGGCGGCGTCGGCGAAAGTGTGGCTTGGCTCTCCCTATACCGTGGCGGCCGCGGCGGTCGCCGGCCGCATCGTCGATCCGCGCGACCTGCTGGCCGGCGGAGACACGGCATGAGCGGGCGCGTTTTCCTGTTCGGCGACGACATCGACACCGACCAGCTCGCGCCGGGCGCCTATATGAAGGGCGGCATCGAGGCGCTGGCCGCCCATTGCCTGGAAACGGCGCGGCCGGATTTCGCCGCCACCGTGCAGCCCGGCGATGTCGTGGTGGCGGGCCGGAATTTCGGCATGGGCTCCTCGCGCGAGCAGGCCGCCGAGGCCTTGAAACATCTCGGCGTCGCCGGGGTGGTGGCGCGCTCCTTCGCCGGCATTTTCTATCGCAACGCCATCAATCTCGGCCTGCCGGTTCTGGTCGGCGCGGATCTGGACGCGGTCGCGGATGGGGAGCGGGCGGTGCTCGACCTGGACGCAAGCCGGTTGCGGCTGCCCGACCGCGACGTCTGCGTGCGTCTTGAGCCCTTGCCCGACAATCTCAGGCGCATGCTGCGTGACGGCGGCCTGGTGCCGCATCTCAAGAAGCGCTTCGCCGCGGAGCGCGCGCGGGAGACGGGCCGATGAGCCTCAAGAAACGATTGCAGACGTCACCGATCCTGCTCGCGCCGGGCGTCTACGACGCCCTGTCGGGCCTGATCGCCGAGCAGGCCGGGGCGGAGGCCGTCTACCTGTCGGGCGCCTCGATCGCCTATACGCGCTTCGGCCGGCCCGATATCGGGCTGGTCTCGATGAGCGAGGTCGCCGACACCATCGCCGCGCTGCGCGACCGGGTGAGCCTGCCGATCGTGGTCGACGCCGATAACGGTTTCGGCAACGCGCTCAACGTACAACGCACCGTGCGCGTGTTCGAGCGCATGGGTGCCGGCGCCCTCCAGCTCGAAGATCAGACGATGCCCAAGCGCTGCGGGCATCTCGACGGCAAATCGCTGATTTCGACGGCGGAGATGGCGGGCAAGATCCGCGCCGCCTGCGATGCCCGCGCCAGCGAGGAAACCCTGATCATCGGCCGCACCGACGCGATCGCGGTCGAAGGTTTCGAGGCCGCCCTCGACCGGGCCGAGACCTATGTCGAGGCCGGCGCCGACATGCTTTTTGTCGAGGCCCCGCAATCGCTGGCCGAGATCGGCGAGATCGTCCAGCGCTTCAAGGGGCGCGTGCCGCTGATGGCCAATATGGTGGAGGGCGGCAAGACCCCGGCGATGGATGCCGCGGGCCTGGAGGCGCTCGGCTTCGACCTGGTCATCTTTCCGGGTGGGGTGGTGCGTGCGGTCGCGGCGACGGCGCGCGCCTATTACGCCAACCTGCTGGGCACCGGCTCGAACCAGGCCTTTCGCGACCGCATGTTCGATTTCGCGGGGCTGAACGGGGTCATCGGCACGCCGGAGCTGCTCGCCGAAGGCAAGCGCTATGACGCGGAGGACGATCAATGAGCGGCACCGCGACCGTCGACGCCGTGACGCTGGCGATCCTGAAGGGCCGGCTGGAGCAGATCGCCGACGAGATGGATGCCACCTTGTTCCGCTCCGCCTTCAACCCGATCATCGCCGAGGCGCATGACGCCTCGCACGGCATCTACGACGCGGCGACCGGCGAGACCCTGGTCCAGGGCAAGTCCGGCCTGCCGATCTTCGTCGGCGTGATGGCCTTCGCCGTGCAGGCGGTCATCGAGAAGGCCAGGCACCGGGGCGGCATCCACGAGGGGGATGTCTGGATCTTCAACGATCCCTATGACGGCGGCACCCATCTGTCCGACTTCCGGCTGGTCAAGCCGGTCTTCCGCGACGGCGCGGTGTTCTGCTTTCTCGCTTCGGTCGGCCATTGGCACGATGTCGGCGGCAATGTGCCGGGCAATTACAATCCCGCCGCCACCGAGTGTTTTCAGGAAGGCATGCTGATCCCGCCGGTCAAGCTCTATGATGGCGGCGCGTTCCGCCAGGACGTGGTCGACATCCTGTCGGCCAATTCGCGCCTGCCGATGTCGCTCTACGGTGACCTGAACGGCCAGATCAACGCGCTCGAACTCGGCGAAAAACGCATGCACGCGCTGATCGACGATTATGGCGCGCCGACGATTTCCGCAGCACTTGCTGCCCTGAAGGCGCGTGCGGCGGAGATGATGCGCGCCCAGATCGCCGAATTGCCGGCCGGAACCGTGTCGGCGGAGGATTTTCTCGACAATGACGGCATCGTCGACGAGCCGCTGAGGATCGCGCTCGATTTGACGGTCGGCGACGGCCGCATGGTGATGGATTTTTCGCGCTCATCGCCGGCCTGTGCCGGCCCGGTCAACATCTCGCGCGCCACCACGGTGGCGGCTTGTTATGTCGCGCTGAAACATATTTTCGGCGACGTGCCGGCCAATGCCGGGGTACTCGAGCCGGTGGAGTTCCGCATCGATCCCGGCTCGCTGCTTTCCGTCACCGCACCGAAACCGGTCGGCGGGTACACCGAAACCATCCTGCGCCTGATCGACGTCGTCTTCCAGGCGGTCGCCCGGATCGCGCCGGAGCCGGCGATGGCCTGTGCCTACGGCACCATCAACGCGCTGTCTCTGGCCGGCCATCGCGGTACCGGCCAGCGTTGGGTGATGTTTTCCTTCTTCGGCGGCGGCCACGGCGCCCATGGCGGCGGCGACGGCCTCAACCACGGCAACGCGCCGATCTCGACCGCCACCATCCCTCCGCTCGAAATCCTGGAAGCGGCCTATCCGGTACGCTTCACGCAATGGGCGCTGCGCCCGGATTCGGGCGGCCCCGGACGCTATCGCGGTGGGCTCGGCGCCATCTACGAGATCGAGCTTCTGGAAGAGCGGGCCGACGTGTTCTTGTTCGGCGAGCGCGGCCGTTTCGCCCCGCGCGGCGTCGTCGGTGGCGGCGACGGGGCAAAAAACCGCTTCGCCTACCAGCAGAACGATGGCGAGCACCGGCCGCCGATGGTGTCCAAGACGGTCGGCGTCCAGCTTGCCCGCGGCCAGCGCCTGCGGCTCGAAACGCCGGGCGGCGGCGGCTACGGTCCGGCCTTTTCACGCCCGATCGAGGAGGTCGCGCGCGACCTGCGGCTCGGTTTCGTCAGCGTCGAACAGGCGGCCGCCAGCTATGGCGTGGCGTTTTCGACGGACGGCACCGTTGACGACGAGGCCACCCGCCAACTGCGCAGCCGGGAGGCCGCCACGTGAGCGACAAAGCCTATATTGTCGGTGTCGATGTCGGCGGCACTTTCACCGATGTTTTCGTGCTCGACGAGACCGCGGGCGCCGTCATCACCACCAAGGTTCCCTCCACGCGCGGCGACCAATCGCGCGGCTTCGTCCAGGGCATCGCCGAGATCGTCGCCGATTTCGCCGACATTCGCACGCTCGTCCACGGCACCACCGTCGGCACCAACGCGCTGTTGGAGCGCAAGGGCGCGCGCACCGGCATCATCACCACCGAGGGGTTTCGCGATGTGATCGAAATGCGCCGGCGCGACCGTCCGACCACCTGGGGCCTGAAGGGCGGCTTCACGCCGGTGGTCGAACGCGGCGACCGGCTCGAGGTCGCCGAGCGGGTGCTGGCCGACGGCACCGTGCTCACCCCGGTCGATGCGGACGCGGTGCGTGCGCGGGCCGGCGTTCTTGCCGCGGCCGGCTGCGAGGCGGTGTGCGTTTTCTTCATCAACGGCTACGCCAACGACGACAATGAGCGACGCGCCGTCGAAGCGGTGCGCTCGGTCTGGCCCAACGCCTTCGTCACCGCAGCCACCGAGATCCTGCCGGAAATCCGCGAATTCGAGCGCGCCTCCACCGCCACGCTCAACGCCTATCTGCAGCCGGTGGTTTCGTCCTATCTGGAGCGGCTGCAACAGGGGCTGGACGGGCGCGGCTTCGCCGGCGAGCTTTTGATCGTTCAGTCGAACGGCGGGGTGATGTCGGCCGAGACCGCGCGCCGCTATCCCGTGCGCACGGCGCTGTCGGGACCGGCGGCCGGCGTGATCGCGGCAACCGCCATCGCGCGGGCGGCCGGGTTTGCCAACATCATCACCTGCGACATGGGCGGCACCTCTTTCGACGTCTCGTTGGTGGCCGACGGCCAGGCCGCGCTCGCCGCCCAGACGGCGATCGATTTCGGCCTGGTGGTGCGTACCCCGATGATCGAGATCACCACGATCGGCGCCGGCGGCGGCTCGATTGCCGGGCTCGACAAGAGCGGCCTGCTGCAGGTCGGTCCCGAATCGGCCGGTTCCGATCCCGGCCCGGTCTGTTACGGTCTCGGCAACAACCGCCCGACGGTCACCGACGCCAATCTCGTGCTCGGCCGCATCAATCCCGATCGCCCGATCGGCGGCAAGCTGGAACGGCTCGACATCGAAGCCGCGCGTGCGGCGATCGAAGCCCGGATCGCACAGCCGCTCGGGCTTTCGGTCGAGGACGCGGCCGAAGCCGTTCTGCGGCTCGCCAACGCCAAGATGGCCGGCGCCATCCGCCTGGTCTCGATCGAGAAGGGGCACGATCCGGCCGAGTTCGCGGCCATGCCCTTCGGCGGCGGCGGCGCGTTGCACACCGGCGCGTTGATCAAGGAGGTCGGCCTCGGCTCGGCTTTGGTGCCGCGCTTTCCCGGCGTCACCTCCGCGCTCGGCTGCGTCGTGGCCGATATGCGTCACGACCGGGTCCAGACGGTCAATCGGCTCCTGGACGATGTCGACGCCGAAGCGCTCGGCCGCGCGATGCTGGCCGTCGCGGAGGAAACCGAGACGGTGCTGGCGCGTGCCGGCGTCGCCTTCGAGCGCGTCGATCGGGTGTTCGAGCTCGACATGCTTTATCTCGGCCAGACCCATTCCGTCGCCGTGCCGATCGCGATCGGCCCCGGCGGGCTCGACGCCGAAACGGTTGCCGGCGCCTTCGACGATGCCTATCGCGAGGCCTTCGGGCGGCTTCTGGACGGCATCCCCAAACGGATAATGAACCACCGCGTCGCGGTGATCGGCCGGCGGCCGGCGCTCGACATGAAGGTCTTCGCGCCCGTCGACGGCCGGCCGGCCGAAGCGTGCCGGACCGCGACCCGGCAAGTCTATGCCGATGGTGCCCATCACGAGGCCGGTGTCTACGAGCGGCTCGGCCTCGCCGTCGGCGCGGTGATCGAGGGGCCGGCGCTACTCGAGCAACCCGATACCACGATCTTCGTCGACCCGGGGCTCGTCGCCGCCGTCGACCGTTTCGGCAATCTGGTGATCACGCCGAAAAGGGATGAAAAATGACGCATGCCGCAATCGATGCCGCGCGCACTGCGCTGGTCATCGTCGATCTGCAAAACGATTTCCTGCATCCCGACGGCGCCTATGCCCGCGGCGGTCAGGCCAATGACGACATCGCTGCCCTGCCGCAACGCGTGCTGCCTCTGGCCGAAGCGCTGCGCGCGCGGGGCGGCTGGGTCGTCTCGACGCATTTTACCCTGGTTCCCGGCAAGGGCGGCGAGCCTTTCATCGCGCCGCATCTCAAGGCGATGCGACCCTTTCTCGGCAAGGGCGACTTCGCTCCCGGTTCGTGGGGCCACGATCTGGTCGACCGTCTCAAGCCGGCCGATCTGACGGTGGAAAAAATCGCCTATTCGGCCTTCTACATGACCCGGCTCGAATGGCTGCTGCGCAAGGCCGGCATCGACACGCTGATCTTTTGCGGCATCGTCACCAATGGCGGCGTCGCCTCCACGGTACGCGACGCGCACGTGCGCGACTTCGCCACCATCGTCGTGTCGGACGGCTGCGCGGCGTTCTCGCGCGACACCCACGAGCGCGCCGTGGCGGATCTGGCCACGGTGGCGCGCGTCATGCGCTGCGCCGACGCGCGCGACCTTGTCGAAGGGTCTTGACGGTGACGGCGGCCCCCGTTTTGCGCGGCGCGCCCGAACGGGTCGACGCGGCGGCCGATGTCGTGGTTATCGGCGCCGGCGCCTGCGGGCTGATGGCGGCGCTGCGCGCCCGTGCGGAGGGGGCGCAGGTGCTGGTTGTCGAACGCGACGCCACGCCCTCGGGCTCGACCGCGATGTCGTCCGGTTTCGTGCCGGCGCCGGCCACCCGCTTCCAACGCGAGATCGGCGTTGCGGACGATACGCCGGCCCGCTTCGCGGCCGACATCCTGGCCAAGGCGAACGGGCGTTGCGACGCGGAACTGGCGACCCTGGCCGCCGAAACCATCGGCCCGGCGCTGGAATGGCTCGCCGATCACGCCGGCGTCGACTGGCGGGTTCTCGATGATTTTCTTTACCCCGGTCACAGCCGCCACCGCATGCATTGCGTGGACGAGCGCACCGGGGCCGCGCTGCATGCGCGCCTGCTGGCCGCCGCCGAGACGATGGAGATCGCGATCGCCACCCAGGCGCGCGCCACCCAGCTCTATGCCGATGCCGATGCCGGGGACCGGATCGTGGCGGTCGGGATCGAGCGGCCGGGCGGCGGGCGCGAGACGCTCGGCTGCGGCGCGCTGGTCCTGGCCTCGAGCGGTTTCGGCGGCGATCCGGACCTGGTGAAAACCCACATTCCCGAACTCGGCGGGGCGCTTTATTACGGCCATGCCGGCAATACCGGCGATGCCGTGCGCTGGGGCAAGGCGCTCGGCGCCGGGCTCGCGCACATGTCCGGCTACCAGGGGCACGGCTCGCTGGCCCATCCGCACGCGATCCTGATTTCCTGGGCGCTGATGATGAAAGGCGCGATCCAGCTCAACGAGCGGGGCGACCGGTTTTCCGACGAAAGCGGCGGCTATTCCGAGCAGGCGGTCAAGGTGCTGGCCCAGCCGGGCGGTTTTGCCTGGAACATCTACGACGAAACGGTCCACCGCTTCGGCCTCACCTTTCCCGACTATCGCGAGGCGGTTGCCGCAGGCGCCGTGCGCACGGCGCCGACTGTCGGTGCGCTCGCCGCCATGACCGGGCTGCCGCAATTGCGGCTCGCCGCCAGCCTGGCTGAGGTGGCCCGGATTTGCGCCGGCACCAGGCCGGACCCGTTCGGGCGCGATTTTTCCGGTCTGGCGCCGTTGTTGCCGCCGTTTTACGCGGTCAAGGTGACCGGCGCGCTGTTCCATACCCAGGGCGGATTGCGGATCGACGGTTGCGCCCGCGTCCTTGACCGGCAGGACCGGCCGTTTGCCAATCTTTTCGCCGGCGGCGGCGCGGCCTGCGGCGTGTCGGGCCCAGACGTGTCGGGTTATCTGTCCGGCAACGGGCTTTTGACGGCGATCGCCTTTGGCTTCCTCGCCGGCCGCGCGGCGGTGCGGGCGGCGCTGGAGCCGGCCGGATAACATCGCAACGGCTCTCGTTTGGCGGAGCGAGCGGCGGCGGGACCACCCTTGCGCGCGGCCGGCGCGCGGCCGCAACCCGTCAACTGCGCGACTGACCAGCCGCGCCGAACTGCTCCGCCAGCCTGATGACCTCCAGAGCCGAATGCGCGACGATGTCGGCGCCGGTGTGCCGGAACCCGTCCGGTTGCGCAAGAACGGCAGCGCCGCCGATCGCGATCTTCATGGTGCGGGTGGTGGCGTCCGACCGGCAGCGATCTATGGCTTCCTTGCAGTCCCTTGCTTCCTCCAACTGTCCGATCGACAGGCCGAGCAGATGGTAGGAGCGGGCGGACAGGCGCATATACATGGTTTCGCCGATTTCCATGTCGGCGCCGCCATCGACGATCCAGCCCAGATCCCTGAAACACATTCTGACCAGCGTGACGCCGAGCGTGTGCTTGGTCGCGTGGGAACGGGCAAGCAGGATACGCTTCGCCGAGGCGGGCTGCGATGGCTGCGGCCCCGCATGGGTCAAATGATGGACCACGTTGCTCAACCGGGTGGAGGCGACCGCGACTTGGATGAAATCGGCATCGTCATCGCACCAGTAATTGCCGAGCTCCGTCGCGATCGGACACAAAAGATGAATGGCGAGCGTCTGGAGCGGGATATCCGCCTGAAGCAGTTCCTGGATCAGGTCCCGGTGGTGCCGCGGGTCCGGATCGATAAGCGCCTTCAGGAACCGTTCGCGATACGAGACCGCCCGGTCCATGGCCGGCATCTGCCTGGCCCGTTCGTCGAGTTCGGGATGAAGTCGATGGTCGATGTCCGCAGCACGCGTGGCTTTGCCGCCTGCATCCTTGGAGCCGGCGTGCAGGGCACCGACCAGACCAGACACTTGGCTACGTACGCTCTGCTCCAGAACCGTCAGGTCCTGCGAGGAAAGGCGGCTGGTCTTGTCTGTCTCTAACGTCTGGCCATGTTCGGTGAACGGTAACGAAGACTTTGTTGTTCCCGTCTGAACGTTACTGGGCTCTTTATAGGCCAATTCCCCCTCCCGATGACTCGGCCTAGGCGGTCAGGCTCCTCCACGAAGTCGACTGTACTACATCAAATTGTATCCGCCAAACGAGATCATGTCTTCGTTTAGGTGCAATCTGACGTCGTCGATCTTTACCGGTCCTCCGCACGATGCGCCCATTGGGGGCGGTGCTGAATACCTGTCATGTACCCGCTCAGTCTCGCCGCCGAACCGTGGTCGGCCTGCGCCAGGGTGTTTCGGACAAGCGCCGCGATCTGCTGTGCGTTCAGTCCCGCCTCGTCATACATGTCCGCCGGCGCGGCCTGGGATATGAACGTGTCCGGCAAGGTCATCGTGCGAATGTCGCAACGTCCGTCGAGCAACCCGCGACCGGCCAGGTAATGCAGCACCAACGCGCCAAAACCACCCGTCGCGCCTTCTTCGATGGTCACCAGAAGCTGGTGTCTGGAGAACAGGTCTTCAATCAACTCCACATCGAGCGGCTTGGCGAAACGAGCATCGGCTACCGTGACGGAGATACCGAGTGCCGCCAAGAGCGCACGCGCCTCCAGGCATTGGTCCAGTCGAGCGCCGAACGACAGCAGCGCTGCCGTATGCCCGATATCGACAATGCGCCCCTTGCCGATCGGCAGCGCCAAGCCTGTCTCGGGCAAGAGCGCCCCGGTGCCTTCGCCGCGCGGATAACGGAAGGCGATCGGTCCCCGGTCATGTTCCGCCGCCGTCTTGACCATGTTGACCAGCTCGGCCTCGTCGGCGGCCGCCATCACGGTGAAATTGGGCAGGTTCGCCAGATAGCCGATGTCGAAGGCGCCGGCATGGGTCGGGCCGTCGGCGCCCACCAGTCCGGCCCGGTCGATGGCAAAGCGCACCGGCAGGTTCTGCAGGGCGATATCGTGAACCACCTGATCGTAGCCGCGCTGCAGGAACGTGGAATAGATGGCGCAGAACGGACGCATGCCGCTTGCCGCGAGCCCGCCGGCAAAGGTGACGGCGTGCTGTTCGGCGATGCCGACATCGAAGGTGCGTTCGGGAAACTGCCGGCCGAAAACGTCCAGACCGGTTCCCGCGGCCATCGCCGCGGTGATGGCGACGATGCGCGGGTCGTGCCTGGCCTCTTCGACCAGCGCATTGGCGAACACCTTGGTGTAGCTCGGCGCAGTTGGCCGCGGCTTGAATTGCTTGCCGGACCGAACGTCGAATTTCGAGACGCCGTGATATTTGTCGGCGGCGGTCTCGGCCGGGCCGTAGCCGGCGCCTTTCCGGGTAATGGCATGAAGCAGTACCGGCCCGTCGGCCTCGTGCTTGAGCCTGTGCAGCGTGGCGAGCAGTCCGCGCACGTCGTGACCGTCCACCGGGCCGCAATAGGTAAAGCCCATGTTTTCAAATAGGTTGCGATCCCGCGCGGCACCGTCCCGGTGCGCCGCCAGCGCGTTCAGATGTCCCGACATGGCGCCGGTCGGCGGCGAGATCGACATGTTGTTGTCATTCAAGATGACAAGCAGGCGCCGTTTTTGGCCCCCGGCATTGTTGAGCCCTTCATAGGCCATTCCCGCCGTCAGGGCGCCGTCGCCGATGACGCAGACGACATGCCCGGCTTCACCCTTGAGATCGCGGGCAACGGCAAATCCGAGGCCGGCGGAGACGGAAGTCGAGGAATGGGCGGCGCCGAAGGGGTCGTAGCGGCTTTCGCTGCGTTTGGTGAAGCCGGACAGGCCGTCCTTCTTGCGCAGGGTGCGTATCCGCTCACGGCGTCCGGTCAGCACCTTGTGCGGATAGCACTGATGGCTGACATCCCAAATCAGCGTGTCTTGCGGTGTGTCGAAGACGGCATGCAGGGCAACGGTCAGTTCCACGACCCCGAGGCCGGAACCGAGATGCCCTCCGGTCTCGGACACGACGTCGATGATGTCCGCGCGCAGTTCATCGGCCAGCAGGACGAGTTCGTCTTCGCTCAGGCGTCTGAGATCGTGTGGACCCTCAATCCGGTCGAGCAACGACGTAGCGGCATCTTCCCTGAACGTGGAGCCCATAGCGTTTCCTCCCGCGCTCGAACCCGTCCACCTGCCGGTAGTTGTCAACACCGCGGAACCGGGGCGCCGGTGGACGGCGGCGTCTAGCGTGCATTGTCCGGGAACTTGGCAGAAGTGTAAACTTTTTTTTACAGTCGGGTCGGAAAAATCGTCGTGAGCGGCGGATAGTTGCGTTCCGGCGTCAATGCGTGGCGCCTTTGCCCGCTATCGCAGGACGGTTTGCGGACCCGCTTTCCGCCGCTGGCGCCGCCATGTAGGTTGAGAGGGCTTTCACTGTCGAAACGGAGCCGGCGCATGGCTGCTGCGATCTTCATCGTTCTTGTTATCCTGACAGCCGCCAGCGGTGCCGTCTTCAAGCCGGGATCCTGGTACGAGACGCTTCGCAAACCGTCCTGGACACCGCCGAACTGGGCCTTTCCGACCGTCTGGACGATCCTCTACATCATGATCGCCTATGCCGGCTGGAGTGTGTGGGCGGCGGCCGGCTGGTCGCTGCCCTTGTTGTTCTGGGCGGCGCAGCTCGTCCTGAACGGCATGTGGTCCTGGCTGTTTTTCGGCTTGAGGCGGATGGGGCTCGCGCTTGGCGATGTCGCTCTTCTGTGGCTCGCCATCGCTGGGTTTATCGTGACCGCCTGGCCGGTGTCCCAACTCGCCGCGCTGTTGTTCGCGCCCTATCTCGTGTGGGTGACGATCGCCGGCCTGCTCAATTTTTCCGTCTTGCGCCTTAACGAAGCCGACTGACCGCGCAGGCGCGCAGCGACATCCCAGACATGCGCGATCAGCGCCAGGCTTAGAAAGACCGGCACCCAGGGCAGCACCCCGTCGCGCAGGGCGAACCCCAAGGCGGCCAGGAGGCAGCTTCCGGCAAGCACGTTGGCCAGCAACAGTCTGAAACGGAGGCCGGGCGCGGCGGACAGATAGCACACGAGCGCGAATTCGGCCCACAGAAACGCGATCGCGCCAAAGGCGACCCAGCCGGACTGGAACCAGGTGAAGACTACGCTCATTTCTGACCTGCCGGGATGCCGACCAGTTGCGCGAGATCCTTGAAAAACACCCGGACATGAGCAAGCGGATCCCGTCGCACCAGACGTTTGTTGAGATAGGATTCCCAGGTCAGGCGCTGAATGTCGGGGTCCGCGCACAACGAGACGAACCGTTCACGCAGACGATCGCTGCGATACCAGACGGTTTGCATGATCCCGAGAATGAAGAAGACGCGGCCATGCGCGCGCATGAAGCGGTGCCGGCTTTGCTTGAGAGCGGACGCCCGGCCGGTGGCCAGGCAGGCCGCGACCGCTTCGGCGCTGAGACTGCCGCACAGCATGGCATAATATATCCCTTCGCCCGAGGACGGTGCGACCGTGCCGGCGGCGTCTCCCGCCAATAGCACATTGCGGCCGTTGTCCCAGCGTCGCATCGGCTTGAGCGGCAGCGGCGCTCCCTCGCGTCGCAGCGTGCGCTGGCCCGTCAGCCCGGCCCGGTCGCGCAGCGCCGACGTTGCCCGGCGCAGATTGTGTCCCTTGATTGCCGTGCCGCAGCCGACCGAGGTCCGGTCGCCATGCGGAAACACCCAGCCGTAGAAATCGGGGGAGATGCGGCCGTCATAGACAACGTCGCACCGGTCGCCCCGAAAACGGAGTGGGTTCGCGTCGGACGGGCTTTCCACGATCTCGTGATAGGCAAAGACATAAGGCGGTTTGCTGCGCGCGGGAAACGTCAGCCGCCTGACGGTGGAATTGGCGCCGTCGGCACCGATGACCAGCCGTGCGCCGACCGTATGTTTCGCCCCGTGGCCGTCGTCGCCCATGCGATCAATCGTCAGCCGCAAAGTGCCGTCCGGGGCTTCCTCCATCGCCACCAGCTTGCCGGCAATGCGATGGGCGCCAGCGGCTTCGGCCCGGGCCCGCAGAAACGGATCGAAGCTTTCGCGTTCGACCATGCCGACAAAACCGACATCGCCGATGTGCATGTCGACGGTGTTTCCGGACGGCGCGATCACGCGGGCCGCATGCGCTTTGGCGACGAGAAGCTGATCCGGAATGTCGAAATCGCGAAGGGCGCGCGAGGGAATGGCGCCGCCGCACGGTTTGATCCGGTCGCCGGGATCCACGAGCGCGACCGAATGGCCGGCCGCGGCCAGTTTTTGCGCCGCCGTCGCCCCACAGGGCCCCCCGCCTATAACCGCCGCGTCGTAGATCGTCTGCATGGCGCACTCCATTCTCTAGAGGGGCAGGCTCGTCTCCATTATTCCGCCGGTACCGCGGGCGGCACTGGGCGCGCGGCCGTTAGGGCGGATGACGGGCGGCCGGCACCGATGCGCAGCGCGATCGCCGCCGACACCAAAAACAGCACCGCTTCCAGCGCGAAGACGATCGCAAACGCCGTACTGTCCTGCGCCGTCGCCCATCTGCCCAAGGTCAGCGCAACCGTGCCGGCAAGGCCGCCAAGCCCGAAGGAAATCGCCTGGGCGGCGCCCCAGACGCCCATGCGCATGCCTTCGTTGGCCCGTGTGCCGGCCCCGGCGAGGATCATCATCGTGCCGATCGCGGCGACCGCGAAAGCCCCGTTCATCAGGCCGAGCAGGAAGACATTCGCCGCGAGCGGCCAGGTCGGCGCGAAAGATGCCGAAACCGCCAGGCCCACGAGCGCCAAGCCTGATCCGAGGCAGCCGGCGACAATGAACATCTTCATCAGGCCGGGCCTTTGTTTCGAAAACAGCGCCCCCGCGATGCCGACCACGGCCATGCCGGCGAATACCCCGCCGTGCTGCACGCCCGAAAGCCGGGTGGTTTCGCCCGGTGACATGGCAAAGAGCAGGCCCGCGAAGGGCTCCAGCACCAGGTCCTGCGTGGAGTAGGCCAGCATGGACAGAAAGATGAACACGGTCAGCAGTCGCGCTTCCGCGTCGCTCCAGACTTCCCGCACGCTCTCGCGGAAACTGCCGGCCTTTTCGCGCTTCTGGCCGTCGGCGAGCGTCGGCCGGCGTTCGATGCCGGCCACGGCCACCGCCGACAGCACCAGCACCACAAGCCCGGTGGCCGCGGTCACCGCGACCAGGCGCAGATGCGAATAGGGCTCCAGATTGAGGCCGGTGACGATGGAGGTTGCGACGATGCCGGCGATCATCAGCATCCAGGTGATGGTGGCCGCCGAAGCCCGCCGCTCCGGCGCGGTTTTGGTCGCCAGCAACGCCAGCAGCGAGGTGCCGCTGGCGCCGATGCCGACGCCGATCAGCGCGTAAGCCACGCTGGCGGCCGCCAGACCGGCAGCGAAACTGATTTCGAACAGGAAGGTGGTTGCTGCCGCGGCGGTCCCGCTCACGCCAAGCAGGGCGAGGCCCCCGAGAATCCAGCGCGTGCGGGAATTGCCGATATCGGACCGGTGCCCCCAGAGCGGGCGCGAAATCTGTACGCCGTAATGAAGCCCGACCAGAAGGCCGGGAATGACGGCGGCCAGGGCAAGCTCCACGATCATGACACGGTTCAGCGTCGAATTGGTCAGCACCACGACTGAGCCGAGGGAGGCCTGGACGAGGCCCAGCCGCACGATCGCGAACCAGCTGAGACCTTGCATGTCCGAAGCTGCGTCCCGATTGCTGTCTTGCCGGCCAAGCATGGGGGCTCCCTTCGCGCGGTCCTACAAAGCCGCAGGCACAAGCGTGCGCAGTCCGAATGCGGTCACCATCATGCCGGTGACATAGAGTCCGACGCCGATTGCCGAGTACCAGACGGCGAGACGGACCGGATCGCCGACGAAACGCACCATGCAGACTATCTGCAGGATCAGCAACAGCAGCACTGTGAGGGCGGAAAGGGGCAGGCCCAGCGACCACAACGTCGCGACCACGCCGGCCTGCGCCGCGGCCATGATCGCGCAGGCGATGAACGCGGCGGGGCGGGCGCCGTGCAGGACCGGCAGCGTCTTGATGCCCATTGTTCTGTCGCCGGCAATCGCCTTGAAATCGTTGAGTGTCAGGATTCCGTGGGCACCGGCGCCGTAGAGCAGGGCGACGGTCCAGCTCGAGGCGGCGGGGGCGAGGCCGGTGATCGCGGTCGCTGCCGTGAGCCAGGGCAGGGTTTCGTAGCTGAAGCCGACCACGCCGTTGCCGAGCCAGCCGGTTTGTTTGAAGCGCAAAGGCGGTGCGCTGTAACCCCAGGCGAAGGCCAGGCCGACAAGCGCGGCGGCGAAAATCAGCGTGCCCAGCATCCACGCCGCCATCAGCGAAAGCGCCGACATGATGATCGCGATATAAAGCCCCCAATGGCCCGGGACGCGGCCGGAGGGAATCACCCGCTCCGGTTCGTTGATGGCATCCACGTGCCGGTCGTACCAGTCGTTGACCGCCTGGCTGGTTCCGCACAGGAGCGGGCCGGCGAGCAGAACGCCCAGCACGACGAAGCCGAACCGGTCGCTGAGACTGTGTCCCGTTGAAATCGCGCCGCAGGCATAGGCCCACATCGGCGGAAACCAGGTGATCGGTTTGAGCAACGCGATCACGGCGCCTGGCATGGGCCAGTTTGCCTGCGATGGGTGGCGTGTCAGTTCCATGACCGGCATGCTATGTCCGGCCCGAAAATGTGTCAATTAACATTGACACTCATGGGCGCGATCACGCAGGCGACGGCTCGCCGTCTTGACCGTTTACGCGGCCGGGAAAGGCGCTATGAGTTGGGCCGGTAGTTTTCCAGCCCGTGCCGGCGCAGCTTGATGTAGAGGCTCTGCCGCGACAGGCCCAGCATTTCCGCGGCGCTGGCCCGGTTGTTTTTGGTCTGATCGAGAGCGGCCTCGATACAGATCTTTTCCACCACGTCGAGGGATTCGCGGATCAGGACCTTGAGCGGCACCTTGCCGACAAGGCTGGCGAAGCCCTCGGCCTGTTCCGGGGTCGCAGGTGGCCGCAGGGCCACCTTGTCGGCGCTTGCCGGTTGCGGGATCACCAGCAACTGTACCGTGTCCGACGCGTTGTCGTAGCGGGCCGAAAGAGACACGGCGTGTTCCTCGCCCAGCATGTCGGTGACGACCGAGGAAAAGCCGCTGAGGGTTCGTTCGTCCTTGGCGCGCGTGAAAAGCACATTGAGCTCTATCGCGGATTTGCCCAGCCAGTTGGCCGCATTGCGTCCGAGCACCTGATTGTGTGTCGGGGCGTGGACCTGGTCGAGAAAGAGCGTGTTTGCAGCCAGGACCGTACCTTCCGCGTCGGTCATGAGCGCGGCTTCCGGCAGGAGGTCCAAATTGACATCCGCGCCATTCGAGTGAACGGGGGCAGGGCGGGCCGGCACGGCGCCCCCCTCCTGGCAAGCCCGCAGGGTCACGACGAGGTTGGTCGCGCCATGTTCGCGATAGGCGCGCAGCTCTGCATCGATTTCGGCGCCCTTGGCCGTTTTCAGCGCCTCGAGCTGGATTGGCTCTCCGCTGTGCCGGGCCTCGCCAATGGCATCTCCCAGCCGGTCCCTGTCCTGCTTGTTGAACAGGTCGCGCACCGGTTTGCCGGTGAGCGTGCCGGAACTTGCTGCCAGAACCGCGGCAGCCGCGGCGTTGGCTTCCAAAACGATTCTCTTTTCGCCGTCGAGCACCAGATGGGCCGTCTCGGACATCTTGAAGACCGTCCGGTAGCGCGCTTCGGCCTGCCTCAGCTCCCGGTAGTCGGCCTCCATCGCGATCTGGGCTTCGACCAGTCTTTGCTGGTCCTGCATCTGCCGGCGCATCTCGCGTCCGACAACGATCGTAAAGGGAAAGCCCGCAGACGTTCCCGCAAGATAGGCGACGGGCAGGTCGGGCTGGCCGGCTGCGCTGTGATTGACTTGGTAGCCGCGTGCGGGACGCTGTTTCGAATCGGGAGCAAGCAGGGCATCGATTTTCGGTACCGATTCCACCGTCACGCAGTCGCGCAGGGGCTTGCCGACGATCGCCGACAGGCCATAGGCGTCAAGTTCCCGGTTTTTATAGTGAAGCCGGTTCACGATGCCCTTGTCGTCAACCAGGCAGACGATGTCCGCACCGATTCCGATCAACGCCGTCAGAGCGTCTGGGCCAAGCATCTCAAGCAAATCGCTCGTGACTCCGATATCTCGTTGCGCGCCGTGTGCCGGAGGAAGGGTCATTGGGATTGCCGATCGATCCTGCTTGTTTTTTTGTCGGCATTATCGCCCATCGGCGCAGGAAAATGACTGGTTTTTCCCAAATTATAGTAGTTTTCCGAGATTTTTACGGCCGAATATGCGCTGTCGCACACACAATTTGTTCCCATTCCCACAAGAAAATCGACAAAGTCAAGCGCTGCGACGCCGCCTGCAATCACGGGTGGCGCCTTCTCCTGGGTGTTCAATTTGATGTCGGCGATCAGCTTTTGGACATCCGATTTCAGCCGCATATTGCTCCAGCCGACGCAAACCACGTCTGCGCGCGCAATCATTTCGGCAATCTTGGGCTGATCAAACGATTCGTGCGGCACGACCTGTTGCTGCCATCCCAGCGTCTGAAAGAGGGCGCCGGTCAGATAGCACATCAGGCTGTGCTGTTCGCCCCGCGGCAGCACGATGGCGGCAAGCGGCGCCCGCCACCTGCCGGCCTTGACGCTGGCCTCGCGCGTCAGCGCCTGGGCGAGTTCCTGGAGGCGCGAGGAGGCGATGGAGACGTCAATGAAGCTGGCCCTGTCGGATGTCCAATCCTTGCCGAGCTGCCGCGCAACTGCCTCGGCAAGCAGGACTTTTACCGCCGTCGGGCTCCGCGCCGCCCCTTCCTCGCCAGTCATGACACGCAACCGGATTGCCGTGTCGAGAAAGGCGAGCAAGTCCGCAATCCGTGTGCCGGGTGCCAGGACGCGCTTCTTCAAGCCGGCTATGGCGTCTTTATAATGGTCGTTGTTTTCCAGGCCCGTGTCCAGCAAACCAGAGAAATGTTCGGCGGTCATGGCAGCCACGGGTCCTTGTATGAGGCTGCGAAGCGTTGCCCGTTCACCTCTGTTGAGCCGGGAGCTTTTTAGCATTTGTGCGTTGCATCGCACAAAAAAATTCTCGGCGGCAGCGGGCGTGCTGCGCGCGTGCGCGGCCTCGACGGGTGGCTCTATGGTGCCGTTCATCCTCACTTTGCGGTCGGCCTCCCTGGCTTTGCGGAAAGGGGGCAAGCTCTGGGGTCTGCGGGTCCTGGCTTTGCTTGCGCATGTGAGCGCGCTTAGCATGACTCCCCTCTTGTTTCGTGTAAACAAAAATATACGTCACTCAAAGTTGACACTTTTGCCGTCACGGCGTTACCCTCCTGATCTGCCGGACCCTGCGTCGGGTTCGGGCGGGAGGATCGGATGTCCGCAAGTGCAGCCAGCAAGTCGGTAGAGGCCGGGTTTCTCTATACCCAGGAGGAGCGGCGGCGGCGCGACGAGAGCGTTTGGACGCTGGTGCAGGGCATCCTCGCGCCCGTGCAGTTTCTTGTCTTTCTGATCAGCCTGGCGCTGATCCTTGTCTTCCTTGTCACCGGCAAGGGGCTTGCGGCGGCCGAAATCTCCGTCGTGATCAAGACTCTGGCGCTCTACGCGATCATGATCACCGGTTCGATCTGGGAAAAGCAGGTCTTCGGCCGGTACCTGTTCGCCCGGCCGTTCTTCTGGGAAGACGTCTTTTCCATGCTGGTGCTGGCGCTTCATACCGCCTACCTGGCCGCGCTCTACCTGGAGTTCCTCGGCCCGCTCGGCCTGATGGGGCTCGCGCTCGCCGCCTATGCCGCCTATGTCGTCAATGCCGGCCAGTTCGTCTGGAAACTGCGTCTGGCGCGTCTCGACCGCTCGGCACGGCAACAGGCGCCGGCTGACGGTCTCGTGGCGGCGCCCGCGGGCGAACTGCAGGGCGCGGGGTCGGTGCGATGAACCAGCTTTTTTCCGCCGGTTGCGCCACCGCCCCGACGATCCGCCAGCGCGGTCAGCACGAAGTTTTCTGCGGTCTGACATCGATCATCTGGCTGCACCGGAAGGTCCAGGACGCGTTTTTCCTGATCGTCGGCTCGCGCACCTGTGCCCATCTGATGCAGTCGGCGGCCGGCGTCATGATCTTTTCGGAGCCGCGCTTTGCCACCGCGATCATGGAAGAGCGCGATCTTGCGGGCATGGCCGACATGCATGACGAGCTCGACCGTGTGGTCGACAAGCTGCTCGCCCGCCGGCCGGACATCGGGATGCTGGTTCTGGTCGCTTCCTGCCCTTCCGAGGTGATCAAGTTCGATCTTTCCAAGGCCGCGGAACGCTTGAACCGTGTCCACGCGCCCAGGCACCGGGTGCTGTGTTATTCCGGCAGCGGCATCGAGACGACCTTCACCCAGGGCGAGGACAATTTCCTGTCGGCTCTGATCGGCGAGGCGCCCCGGCCGCAATCCCCCGCCGACGCGGCGCGCCTGGTCATCGCCGGATGCCTGCCGGACGTGGTCGAGGATCAGCTTGCGCGCCTGGTGAGCGAGCTTGGTATCGAGAAGGTCCATTTCCTGCCCGGCCGCCGCAGCAGCGCCATGCCGGTCGTCGGCCCGCAGACCCGGTTCATCCTGGCACAGCCTTATCTCGGCGCGGCCGCCGC
The DNA here is from genome assembly GCF_004000215.1 of Nitratireductor alexandrii. Classification (GTDB taxonomy): domain Bacteria; phylum Pseudomonadota; class Alphaproteobacteria; order Rhizobiales; family Rhizobiaceae; genus Mangrovimarina; species Mangrovimarina alexandrii. The sequence continues at coordinate 60,083 of NZ_RBVY01000002.1, forward strand.
CGCGTTGGAGACGCGGGGCGCCAGGCGGATCGATGCGATCTTTCCGCTGGGTGAAGAGGGCACCACCGCCTGGCTCCAGGCGATCGCGACCGCCTTCGGCGTGTCCGCCGGCCGCTTCCACGAGGTCACCGCCGCGCCGCGCAAGCGCGCGCGGGCGGCGCTGGCGCATTATCTGCCCTGGCTCGAGGGGCGGCGGATCTTCTTCTTTCCCGATTCGCAACTGGAACCGTCGCTGGCCCGTTTTCTGGCGCGGGAAGCTGGGGCCGAGATCGTCGAGGTCGGCAGTCCCTATCTGCACCGCGATCATGCCGCCGGCGAACTCGCCCTGCTGCCGGCCGGCGTTGCGCTCTCCGAAGGCCAGGACGTCGATCGGCAGATCGAGCGTTGCCGCGCATCCGATCCCGATCTGATCGTCTGCGGCATGGGCCTTGCCAATCCGTTCGAGGCCGAGGGCCGCCTGACCAAGTGGTCGATCGAGTTCGCCTTCACGCCGATCCACGGTTACGAGCAGGCCGGCGACCTGGCCGAACTGTTCGCGCGCCCCTTGCGGCGCAACGCATTGCTGGACACGGGGCTGACAGCCGGGCAGGGCGCGTCATGCAGTTGAGCATGTGGACCTATGAGGGACCGCCGCATGTCGGCGCCATGCGCATCGCCGCTTCGATGGAAGGCGTGCATTATGTTCTGCATGCTCCGCAGGGCGACACCTATGCCGATCTGCTGTTCACGATGATCGAGCGCCGCAAGGCGCGCCCGCCGGTCACCTATACGACCTTCCAGGCACGCGATCTCGGCGGGTCCACCGCGGATGTCTTCAAGACCGCGTGCCGGGACGCCGTCGATCGCTTCGAGCCCGACGCACTGCTGGTCGGGGCTTCCTGCACCGCCGAACTGCTTCAGGACGATCCCGGCGGCCTTGCCAAAACGCTGGGGCTGGACATCCCGGTGGTGCCGCTGGAACTGCCCTCCTACCAGAAGAAGGAGGCCTGGGGCGCGTCGGAGACCTTTTATCGCCTGGTCCGCGCCTGTGTCGGCAACCGGAGCCGACCGGACACCGTTGCCGCCAACAGCTGCAACCTGCTCGGGCCGACGGCGCTGGGGTTCCGCAACCGCGACGATGTCCGCGAAATCACCGCCCTGCTCGAGGCCAACGGTCTGGATGTGCGTGTCGTGGCCCCGCTCGGCGCCCGACCGGCGGATCTGGCCATGCTGCCGGAGGCGGCCTTCAACATCGTGCTTTATCCCGAAATCGCCGAAACGTCGGCCCGCTGGCTGAGCAAGGCCTACGGCATGCCGTTCCTGTCGACGATCCCCATCGGTGTCGCGGCCACGCGGCGCTTTGTTGCCGAGGCCCGGACGCTCGCCGGCCTTGACGGACAGGCATCGAACGACGGCGACCGGCTGACCTGGTATTCGCGGTCGATCGACAGCACCTATCTGACCGGCAAGCGCGTCTTCATCTTCGGCGATGCCACCCATGCGATCGCCGCCGCCCGGATCGCGACGCACGAACTCGGCTTCAAGGTATGCGGGCTCGGCACCTATATGCGCGAATATGCCCGCGAAGTGCGCGCCGCCGCCAGGGAGCATGACGTCGAGCCGCTGATCAGCGACGATCACCTCGAGGTCGAGGACGCGATCGTGGAGGCCCGACCCGAACTGGTGCTCGGCACCCAGATGGAGCGGCATATCGCCAAGCGCCTGCGGGTGCCCTGCGCGGTGATCTCCGCGCCGGTGCACGTGCAGGATTTCCCGGCCCGCTATTCGCCGCAAATGGGTTTCGAAGGCGCCAATGTCATTTTCGACAGCTGGGTGCACCCGCTGATGATGGGGCTGGAGGAACATCTGCTCGCCATGTTCCGGGACGATTTCGAATTCAACGACGAGACCCCCGCGTCGCACCTTCATGCCCACAGCCCGGCCCCGCAGCCGGCCGAGACCGAGGCCGACACGCCGATCGCACTGTCAGATCAGGACACGCGGTGGACGCGGGAAGCCGAGCGCGAGTTGAAGAAAGTGCCCTTCTTCGTTCGGGGCAAGGCCCGCCGCAACACCGAGCATTTCGCTGCCGAAAACGGCATTCACCCGATCACCGTGGAGACGTTATACGATGCGAAAGCCCATTTCGCCCGATAGCAACCTCCCGGTTCGGGTGGTTCTGATCACGCTGGACAACCATGTCGCGGCCGCCGTTGACGATGCGCGCAAGCTGCTGGCGAAGGACCTGCCCGGCCTCACCTTGTCCGTTCATGCGGCCACGGATTGGGCGGAGGACCCGCAATCCCTGGCCGCGTGCCGCTCAGCGATCCGCACCGGCGACATCATCGTCGTGTCGATGATCTTCGTCGAGGAACACGTCAAGGCGATCGCCGACGAGCTGGAAGCCCGTCACCTCAACTGCGATGCCATGGTGTGCTGCATGTCGGCCGGCACGATCATGAAATACACCGCCATGGGCCGCTTCCGCATGAGCGGCGCGCAGAAGGGCCCGCTGGCGCTGCTGAAGAAACTGCGCGGCGGCAGTTCGCGCGGTGGCAAGGAAAGCGGCAGGACCGCCGGCGAGCGCCAGCTCGCCATGTTGCGGCGCCTGCCCAAGCTGCTGAAATTCATTCCCGGCACCGCACAGGATGTGCGCAACTATTTCCTGACGCTGCAATACCGGATCGCCGCGTCGGACGACAACATCGCCAACATGGTACGGTTGCTGGTCGGCAAATACGCGTCCGGCGAGCGCAAGGCCTTGCGCGGCCAAGTCACTGCGGACGCGCCGAAGGACTATCCGGAGCGGGGGCTCTATCACCCGCGCTGTTCGCCGCGCGTCGCGACCCGGCTGAAGGACGTGGCCAGGGTCGGCAAGCCGAAAGGCACGGTCGGGCTGCTGCTGCTGCGCACCTACATCCTGTCCGGCGATACCGGCCACTATGACGGTGTGGTCGCCGCGCTCGAGGCCCGCGGTTTCAATGTCGTGCCGGTGTTCTGCTCCGGCCTCGACATGCGCGCGGCGATCGACGACTACATGACCGATGCCGACGGCAGGGCCACCGTCGACGTGCTGTGCTCGCTGACCGGCTTTTCCCTGGTCGGCGGCCCAGCCTACAGCGATGCCGCGGCCGCTGCCCAAACCCTGGCAAAGCTCGATGTGCCTTATCTGTCGGCCTGCGTGACCGAGTTTCAGACCCGCGAAGCCTGGCAGGCCTCGACCCAGGGCCTGACCCCGATCGAGACGACGCTGATGGTGGCCATTCCCGAACTCGACGGCGCCGTCGGCGCCATGGTGATCGGCGGACGCTCCGGCGCCGTGGACCAAAAACAGCCATGCGTGTGCGCCCGCCAACTCGGCAACTGCCCGTCCGGCCGTGCCTGCATGCGGCCCGACGACGAACGCGTCGGCCTCCTGGCGGACCGCCTGGCCGCCATGGCGCGGCTGCGCCGGACGCCGCGGCCGGAGCGCCGGATCGCGCTTACCCTGTTCAACTACCCGCCCAATGGCGGCAATATCGGCACGGCCGCGTTCCTGTCGGTTTTCGAAAGCCTGCTGGAGACCATGAAGCGGCTCGCGGCCGAAGGCTACGACGTCGAAGTGCCGGCCGACGCCGACACGCTGCAGGACATGATCCTGAAGGGCAATGCCGATCGTTTCGGAACGGAAGCCAATGTCCACGCGACGGTGTCGGCTGACGATCATGTCCGCCAGGAGCGGCACCTGACGGAGATCGAGGCGCAATGGGGCCCGGCGCCGGGCCGGGTCCTCTCCAACGGCCGCGGCATCCATGTGCTCGGTCGGCAGTTCGGCAACCTGCTGGTCGCCATCCAGCCGCCCTTCGGCTACGAGGGCGATCCGATGCGGCTGCTGTTTGAAGGCGGTTTCGCTCCCAACCACGCCTTCGTGGCCTACTACACCTATCTGCGCGAAACCTTCGGCGCGGATGCGGTGCTGCATTTCGGCACGCACGGGGCGCTGGAATTCATGCCGGGCAAACATACCGGCCTCTCGAGCACCTGCTGGCCCGATCGTCTGCTGGGTAGCCTGCCGAATTTTTACTTCTACGCGGCCAACAACCCCTCCGAGGGATCGATCGCCAAGCGCCGTTCGGCGGCAACGCTGATTTCCTATCTGACCCCGTCAATCACGGAGGCCGGTCTCTACAAGGGCCTCAACAGCCTGAAGGCCAGCCTCGACCAGTACCGGTCGACGCCGCCCGAAGCGCGCGCCGAGCGGGAACGGTTGCTGGACGTCATTCGCGTGCAGGCCGACCAGCTCGATCTGGCCGGCGACACGGCGGAGTTTTCCGAAAGCGCCTTCGTGCAGCATCTTGTGCAGGCGCTCACTGAAACCGAATACGCGCTGATCCCGCATGGACTTCACGTCGCCGGACGCGGCATGACGACCAGCGAACGCGCCGAAATGCTGGCCCGCATGGCCGTCGGCCTGGAAACCGGATCCGGCTTTGTCGCCGATCAGGCGCTTTGCCTGGCCATTGCGGGGGCGGACCGGGAGGCTCTCGCAGCCGCCGGCGCCGGTCTGGACGAAGAGGCTCGCGAGACGGTCCGCAAACTCGCTGCGATCAATCGCGAGCTTGCCGAAAACCGGGAACTCGACGGTCTGGTGCGCGCGCTCGACGCCCGGTTCGTGCCGCCGGCTCCGTCAGGCGATCTCATGCGCACGCCGGATCTGCTGCCGACGGGACGCAACATTCACGGGTTCGACCCGTTCGGCATTCCCAGCAGGTTCGCCCTGGAGGACGGTGCGCGGCAGGCCGCGCGCATTCTCGAACGCTATCTGGAGAGCGACGGCAAGCTGCCCGAAACGGTGGCCATCGTGCTGTGGGGCACCGACAATCTGAAGACCGGCGGCGCGCCGCTTGCCCAGGCCATGGCACTGATGGGCGCGCGGCCGCGTCTCGATGCCTATAACCGGGTCTGCGGCGCGGAGCTGATCCCGCTGCGGGAGCTCAACCGCCCGCGCATCGACGCGGTGATGACGCTGTCGGGAATTTTCCGCGATCTGCTGCCGATCCAGGCCAGCATGCTCGCCGAGGCGAGCTACCTCGCCGCGACCGCGGACGAGCCGGCCGAGCGCAACTTCATCCGCAAGCACGCGCTGGCCTATTGCGCCGCCAGCGGCTGCGATCTGGAGACGGCCGCCTACCGGGTGTTTTCCAACGCCGACGGCACCTACGGATCCAATGTCAACATGCTGATCGCGTCGTCCGCCTGGACCGACGACGAGGAAATCGCCAAGACCTACACCAGCCGCAAGAGCTTCGCGATCAGCCGCAGGGGCAAGACCAGCCGTCAGAGCGCGCTCCTGGACGCCGTCCTTGCCGAAGTCGATATGGCCTATCAGAACCTGGAATCGGTCGAGATCGGCGTGACGACGATCGAGCATTATTTCGACACGCTCGGCGGCCTGTCCAAGGCGGTCTCGAAAGCCAAAGGCGGCGCGGAGCTGCCCGTCTTCATCTCCGACCAGACCCAGGGCGAGGCCAGGGTCCGCTCGCTCGGCGAACAGGTCGCGCTGGAGACCCGCACGCGCACGCTCAATCCGAAATGGTACGAAGCCATGCTCCAGCACGGTTACGAGGGCGTGCGCCACATCGAGGCGAACGTAACCAACACGCTCGGCTGGTCGGCGACCACGGGCGGTGTCGATCCCTGGATCTACCAGAAAATCACCGAAACCTACGTTCTCGACGAGGCCATGCGCCGCAGGCTCGCCGAGCTCAACCCGGCATCAGCCGCACGGGTTGCCGCACGGCTGATGGAGGCGCACGAGCGCGACTATTGGCAGCCCGACCCGGAGACGCTCGAGGCCTTGCGCCGGGCGGGAGACGAACTCGAAGACCGGCTCGAAGGCCTGGTGACGGAGGCAGCCGAATGAATATCTACACTCATCCCAAAACCGCCGAGCGAGAGGCGCGTACCGCCGCAAGGCTGCGCGAACGCGCGGACGGGGAGGGCAGCGTCCAGGTGCATCTCGATCCGACCATGGATATTGACGGGGCCAAGGTCTTCGCCATTTACGGCAAGGGCGGCATCGGCAAGTCGACGACCTCGTCCAACCTGTCCGTCGCCTTTTCCAAGATCGGCAAGAGGGTGCTTCAGATCGGGTGCGATCCCAAGCACGACAGCACCTTCACCCTGACCAAATCCCTGATCCCGACCGTGATCGACATTCTCGAGCAGGCGGACTTCCACACCGAGGAGTTGCGGCCGGAGGACTATATGGTCGAGGGCTTCAACGGCGTGCAGTGCATCGAGGCCGGCGGCCCGCCCGCGGGCACCGGATGCGGCGGCTATGTGGTCGGCCAGACCGTCAAGCTGCTGAAGGAGCATCATCTTCTCGACGATACCGACGTGGTGATCTTCGACGTGCTCGGCGACGTGGTCTGCGGCGGGTTCGCCTCGCCGCTCCAGCATGCGGAGCGGGCCGTGGTCGTGGCCGCCAACGATTTCGACAGCGTGTTTGCCATGAACCGCATCGTCGCGGCCATCAAGGCCAAGGCAAAGAACTACGAAGTGCGCCTTGGCGGGGTCATCGCCAACCGGTCGCGGGAGACCGACCAGATCGACCGCTACAACGAGGCGGTCGGCCTGAAACGGCTGGCGCACGTGCCCGATTCCGATCACGTGCGCCTCAGCCGGCTGAAGAAGAGCACGCTTTTCGAAATGGGCGACGCGCCGGAGATCCAGGCCATCCAGAACGAATATCTCCAGCTCGCCGAACAGCTGTGGGCGGGCACGGAGGCCTTGAGCGCCGAACCGATGAAGGACCGGGAGATTTTCGAGTTTCTCGGTTTCGAGTGAGGCTTTGGGAGCAGGCATGACACGGGCCAGCTATGTCAGGCGAACCAGCGAGATCGAACATTATTTCGATCGCACGGCGCTGGCGGCCTGGAAGAGATTGACAGGGGACCAGCCGGTCAGCGGCATAAGGGCGACCGTCCGCCAGGGCCGCGAGGCGATGCGCCAAACGCTCGCCGGCTGGTTGCCGCGGGATCTGACCGGCTGGCGGATCCTGGATGCCGGCTGTGGTTCCGGCGTCCTGTCGCTCGAGCTGATGGCGCGCGGCGCGGATGTGGTCGGCATCGATCTTTCCGCGCAGATGGTGTCCTTCGCCCGGCAGCGCGCGGCGGAGCTGCAGACCCAAAGAAGCGTACCGACCGCAGGCCGCGTCGATTTTCGCAGCGGCGACATGCTCGACCCGCGTCTCGGGCGGTTCGACGCCGTCGTGGCGATGGATGTGCTGATCCATTACGCGCCCGAAGACGCCAGGAGCGTCCTGGAACAGTTCGCCGAGCGCACCCGCCGCGGCCTTCTGTTCACGCTGGCACCCAGCTCGCACCTGCTCAGGGCGATGCTGATGATCGGCAAGGTCTTTCCGCGATCGGACCGGGCACCCGCCATCTACCCGACCGATCCCGAGCAACTGGCCGGTCAACTGGTCGCCCAGCAACACATGTCCGGCTGGCGAGTGGGGCGCAGCCAGCGGATTTCCGTCGGTTTCTACACGTCCCAGGCGGTGGAGGTGGTCCGCTCATGATGCTTGGCGCCGCAAACCGCAGGATGGTTGCGCTCTGGCAAAAGGCCGGACTGCGCTTCATGCCGTTTGCGGATGCGGCCACGACCGAGGTGCCGCTCTCGCGCCTGTTGCGGCTCTCCCTGTTCCAGGTTTCCGCCGGCTGCGTGCTGGTGCTGCTGACCGGAACGCTCAATCGGGTTTTGATCGTCGAACTCGGGGTTTCGGTCGCGCTGGTTTCGGCCGTCGTCGCCATTCCCGTTCTGGCGGCCCCGTTGAGGCTCTTTTTCGGCTATCGCTCCGACACCTACAAATCCGTGCTCGGCTGGCGGCGCGTGCCCTATCTCTGGCTCGGCAGCCTGCTGCAGTTCGGCGGCCTGGCGATCATGCCGTTTGCGCTTCTTTTGCTGCAATCCCAAACGCTGGGCCCCGAATGGGCCGGGGCGGCAGGCGCCAGCCTTGCCTTCCTGCTGACCGGTTTCGGACTGCATATGGCGCAAACCGCAGGCCTCGCACTCGCGACCGACATCGTGCCGCGGGAGAAACGGCCACGGGTCGTGGCGCTTCTTTATGTCCTGCTGCTGGCGGGCATGATCGCGGCTTCGGGTTTCTACAGCTTTTTCCTGGTCGATTTCACGCCGAAACTGCTGATTCAGGTCATTCAGGGTACGGCGGTCCTCACCATCGCGCTCAATGTGATCGCCATGTGGAAGCAGGAGGCGCGCGACCCGAGCCGGACCGCCAGGGACCGCACGCTGCCAGGCTTTTTCGAGGCGCTCGCCGACTATCGTCGGGATCCGGGCACCGTGCGCTTGCTGCTGGCGGTCGCCGTCGGCTCGGCGGCGTTTTCGATGCAGGACATCCTTCTGGAGCCTTATGGCGGCGAAATCCTCGGCATGAGCGTCGGCCAGACCACGCTTCTGACCGGGCTCTGGCCCGCCGGCACCATGGTCGGTTTTGCCTGGGCGGCGCACAGTCTCAACCGTGGCGCGCATATGTACCGGGTGGCCGCACGGGGGCTGCTGATCGGCATCGCGGCCTTCTCCGGGGTGATCTTCGCATCCCCGCTCGGCGTCGATGGCCTGTTTTATGCCGGCGCGGCCGGGATCGGGCTCGGCGGCGGGCTGTTCGCGGTCGGTACGATGCTGGCTGCGATGGGTATTTCGGCCCGTTCCGACAGCGGCATCCTGGTGGGCGCCTGGGGCGCGGTTCAGGCAAGCGCGATCGGCGCCAGCCTGCTTCTGGGCGGCATCATCAAGAACGCCGTCAACACGCTCGCGCTCGACGGGGCGCTCGGCACCGCCATGGACACCGCGGCGACCGGATATCTTGTCGTCTATCACTTGGAGATCGGGCTGCTGTTCGTTTGCCTGGCCGTACTCGGCCCGCTGACGGGACACCGCTACCGGCAGGACAGCCGCCATAACATGCGATTTGGACTGGCCGAGATGCCCGGCTGATCCGGGGCGAGGCCACCATTTGGAGGAGGAGGTACCCATGACGGGTTCAGTGGTCGGCAGCATAGATGTCGCACAGGTGGTGCTCTACGCGTTCTGGGTCTTTTTCGCCGGGCTCATCTGGTACATCCGCAAGGAGGACCGGCGCGAGGGGTATCCGCTGGAGGATGACGTTTCCGGCGCCCACAACAAGAGCCCATGGCTGTTCGTGCCGGACAAGAAGACCTTCGTTCTTCCTCATGGCCAGGGTACGAAACAAGTCCCTGATCTCGCCCGCGACGAGCGGGCGCTGAATGCGGAACGCATGGCGCGCGCGTCGGGCTCTCCGCTTGAGCCGACCGGCAACCCGATGCTGGCCGGCGTCGGGCCGGGCTCCTGGGCCGAGCGCCAGGACCTTCCGGACCTGACCGCCCACGGCGAGGCCCGCATCGTGCCGATGCGCGTCGCCGACGGGTTCGACATCGCCGCGGGCGAAACGGATCCGCGCGGCCTGCCGGTGGTCGGCTGCGACCGCAAGCCCGCCGGCATCGTCAAGGACGTTTGGGTGGATCGCTCCGAACACCTGATCCGCTACTACGAAATCGAGGGCGAGGACGGAGCCTCCGGCCCGTTGCTGCCCAACAATTTCGTCGTCATCAAGAAGGCCAGGGGCGACAAGCCGTATCTCTACGTTCACGCCGTCACCTCCGAGCAGTTCGCCGACGTACCGGGCCACGCAAAAGCGGAAACGGTGACGCGGCTGGAAGAAGACAAGATCGCGGCCTATTACGGCGGCGGCCTCCTCTATGCCCTGCGCAACCGACGGGAGGCTCTGCTGTGAAACAGTTTGTCGTGCGTGAACATGAGATCGAGCCCGTTGCGGGCCTGCCGGGTTATCCGCCGCATGGCGAGGAGATCCTCTGGCAGGGCCGGCCCTGCGCCCGGCTCGTCGCTCGGCATGTGCTCAAGAATCGCTGGATCGCCGGGTATTTCGGGCTGCTGATCGCCTGGGCGGTCGTCGGCGGGCTTTATGACGGCCGCCCGGCGGCTGGGATCGTGTTTTCCGTCGCCGTGCTGACGGCCCTTGCGGCCGCCGTCATCGGTATCCTGGAACTGTTTGCCTGGGCGGTTCACAAAACCACGCTTTATACGATCACGTCCCGTCGCGTGGTGATGCGGTTCGGTGTCGCCTTTTCGCTGACGCTCAATCTGCCCTTCAAGCAGGTGAACGCCCTGTCGCTTGCCGAACTCGGCGGCGGGGCGGGGCATGTGGCGATCCAACTGCTTGCCGGGCACCGGATGTCCTGGCTGCTGCAATGGCCACACACGCGCGCTTGGCGGTTATCCGATCCGGAACCGAGCCTGATCTGCCTGCCGGACGCGAAGAAGGCGGCCGACATCCTGGCGCTGGCGATCACCCAATATGCGGCGCTGACATCCGGGCATGCCCGGCTGGCGCAGGACGATCGCGCGGCGGACGCGCTGGCGCCGGCGGTCGTGGCCGCGGAATAGGAGGACACCATGGCTTCGGCATCCCATCTCGGCTATCTGTCGGACCGCAAGGGCAGGCACGGCAATCCGTTCCCGGCCGGTATCCTGATCGGCGCGGCATTGCTGCTCGTGTTTGCCGCCGGCGCGGTGGTTTTTGGCCAGGCCACCGGGATCGGTGTGATCAAGCACCGCACCGGGGCGCCTGTCGCCATCCGAGACATCACCATTTTGCGCGGCGCCGACGACATCGTCGTCGTGGCCGACGCCGCCAGCGGCAGCCGAATTGCGACCTATGAAAAGGACACGGGCGGCTTCGTACGCGGCTCGCTGCGCGCGTTCGAACGCATGCGCATGGTGGCCAAGGTTTCCGAGGCCGTTCCTTACCGTTTGATCAAGTGGCAGGCCGGAACGGTCAGCCTGTCCGACACGGCGACGGGCGAGCGGATCTATCTGGAAGCGTTCGGCAAGGACAACGCGGCCGCCTTTGAGGCCCTGCTCGAGGCTCGTGGAGGAGCAAGCTGATGACCAACCCGCTTTTTTCCCTGATGCGGCGCCGGGAAACGGTCGACTGCACCGTGGAGATCAACAACACGTTCGACCAGCTTGGCGCCCATGTGCGTTTCGACAACGGCACCGTGGTCCATCCCGGAGACGAGGTCTTCGTGCACGGCGCGCCGGTCTCCATCCCCTACGGTCGATGCGAGAGTTTCCGCCGCAAAGCGACGATCCGCCGTGCCGGGCGGCTCGAGCGCGCCTGGACGCGCGCGACCGGGGATTTCGACATGATGGAATTGTGCGAATTCAGTTTCACGGAAAGGGCACTGTCATGAACAAGCCTGTCTCCAAGGCCGACCTGGCCGGCCACACGCCGATGGCCGACGCGCGCAAGGCGTCCGTCAACGACACCACCCGCAGCGCGCTGGTCTCCACCATGCTGACCCCGCGTTTTTATACAACCGACTTCGACGAGATGGACAAGATCGACGTCGAACCGGTACGCGAGGAATGGGACGCGCTGATTGCGCAGATGAGGAGCGATCCCAACAAGGGCCATTTTAAGCGAAACGAGGATTGGGACGAGATCGACTTTGCCGCCCTGCCGGACGACCTGCGGGAGGAACTTATCGACTTCCTGGTCTCCTCGCTGACCTCGGAATTTTCCGGCTGCGTGCTCTACAAGGAAATGAAGCGGCGCGGCAAGAACAAGGAGATCTGTGAGCTCTTCGGTTACATGAGCCGCGACGAAAGCCGCCATGCGGGCTTCATCAACGACGCGCTCAAGGATTTCGGCATCGGCGTCAATATGGGTTTCCTCGCCAAGGCGAAGAAATACACCTATTTCAAGCCGAAATTCATCTATTACGCGACCTATCTGTCGGAAAAGATCGGTTATGCCCGCTACATCACCATATTCCGGCATCTGGAACAGCATCCCGAGCACCGGTTCCACCCGATTTTCAAGTGGTTCCGGCAATGGTGCAATGACGAGTTCTCCCACGGTGAAGCCTTTTCGCTGATCATCCGTTCTGACCGGCGGCTTCTGGAAGGGCGCAACAAGCTCTGGATCAAATTCTTCCTCCTGGCGGTGTTCACCACCATGTATGCGCGCGATCACATGCGCCCGGCCTTTCACAAGGCGCTGGGCGTCGATATCCACGCCTATGACATGCGGGTCTTCAAGCTGACCTCGGAAATCTCGCGCCAGTGCTTCCCGCTGGTGCTGGATCTCGACAACCCGGCTTTGGTCGACGGCTTCCGGCGCATGGAACGGATCAATCGCAAAATGCAGGCGGCGGGCGCCAAGGGCGGCCTGACCGGCCGGTTCGGCAAGGCCTGGTGGGGCTGCGCCGCCGGCGTCAATTTCCTGCGCATGTACATGATCCCGACCAAAACCAACGCGCTGCCGGACACCTCGCGTCTGCAGCCGGTCTGGTAGGGCGCAGCCATGAACTTCGCGACCCCGGTCATCGCCGCGTTGATCGCCATCGGCGTCTGGTGGCTTTCGACCGGGCTCGTGCTGGCCATGGTCCACTGGTCGACCAAGCGCCGGCTCGGCCCGTGGCCGTTGCTGGCGACGGTGACGCTGGTCGGCATGGTCGGTTTCCTGCTGATGCTCTACGGCAGCGGACAACGGACACCGCTCGGCTCCTATGCGGGCTTTTTCGGCGCGCTTCTGGTTTGGGCCTGGCACGAAACCACCTTCCTGACCGGTATGGTCACCGGGCGGCGCAAGCAGGAATGTCCCCCGGGCCTGACCGGGTTCGACCGGTTCAAGGCCGCCTGGAAGGCGGTCTGCGACCACGAAATCGCGCTCCTGGTCACCGGCCTCTTTCTCTGGTTCATGCTCAGGGACACGGACAATCCGTTCGGCCTGGCAACATTCGGCCTGCTGTGGGGCATGCGGGTCTCGGCCAAGGTGCTGATCTTCCTGGGCGCGCGCCACGCCATCAGCGGCCTGATGCCGCCGGCGATCCTGCATCTGAAATCCTATTTCAACACCGGCAGGACGACGCCCTTGTTCCCGCTCTTGCTTGCCGCAGCGGTCGGCCTGCTGGCGGTGCTGGTGGCCGGCGCTCTGCGGGCCGAGCAGGATTATTCGGTGGTCGGCCACATCCTGCTGTCGACCTTCATGGCGCTCGCCATCATCGAGCATCTCATTCTCGTTTTGCCGGTCTCCGACGCGGCCCTGTGGCGCTGGGCGGTGCCCGGAGCGCCCGCGACCGGCGCGGCCAAGACACCAAACGTGGAGCCGGCCCTCGCCTCGGCCGGCGCAGACCATCCGGCGAAAACGCCCTGACGGCACCAGAGAGGGAAGAGGAACAGGAAATGGACATTTTCAATCACATGGAAACCGCTCTCTCCGGTCTTCGCTCCGCCGGCAATTATCGCGTATTCGCCGAGTTGGAGCGCCACTGCAGCGACTTTCCCAAAGCGACCTTCTACGAGGAGACGGGCAAGACGAGGCAGGTGACGGTCTGGTGCTCCAACGATTATCTCGGCATGGGGCAGAATCCGATCGTTACCGGCCGGATGAAGGAAATCATCGAAAAATGCGGCGCCGGTGCCGGCGGCACGCGCAACATTTCCGGCACCAATCACTACCATGTGCTTCTGGAACGCGAACTTGCCGACCTCCACGCCAAGCAGGCGGCGCTGATCTTCACCTCGGGCTATGTCTCCAACTGGGCGGCGCTCGGGACGCTGTTGTCGAAGATCCCGGGGATCATCGTCTATTCCGATGCGCTCAACCATGCCTCGATGATCGAGGGCATCCGCCATTCGCGTTGCCAGAAACGCCTGTTCCGCCACAACGACCCGGCCCATCTGCGCGAGCTGATGGAAGCGGACGACCCGCACGCGCCGAAGCTGGTTGCGTTTGAAAGCGTCTATTCGATGGACGGCGACATCTCCCCGATCGGGGACATCTGCGACGTGGCCGACGATTTCGGGGCGATCACCTATCTCGACGAGGTGCACGCGGTCGGCATGTATGGCCCGCGCGGCGGCGGGGTCGCCGAGCGCGAAGGGCTGATGGACCGCGTGACGGTAATCGAGGGCACGCTCGGCAAGGCCTTCGGTGTCATGGGCGGTTACATCACCGGTCCAGCCGTGCTGATCGACTTCGTGCGCTCCTTCGCCTCCGGCTTCATCTTCACCACGGCACTGCCGCCGGCGCTTGCAGCCGGAGCGACCGCGTCGATCCGCTATCTGAAGGAAAGCACGACCGAGCGCCGGGCCCACGGGGAAAACGTCGCCAAGGTTCGCGCCGCGCTCAACGCCCGCGGCATCCCGCATATGGACAATCCCAGCCATATCGTGCCGGTGATGGTCGGCAATGCGTCAAAGTGCAAATGGATTTCCGATGTCCTTCTGGCCGATTTCGGCATATATGTGCAGCCGATCAACTATCCGACCGTGCCGGTCGGCACCGAAAGACTGCGCATCACGCCGACACCGCTGCACAGCGACGCGGATATCCGGCACCTGGCCGAATCCGTGTGCGCGTTGTGGTCGCAATGCGCCCTGGCGCGGGCCGCGGCGTGACGGGCGCGATCGAGCGGGTCCAGGAGTCCGTGAAGCATGAACAGGCCTATCATCATCCCGGCAATCGCCGGCGACGGCTCCTCCTATCCGGTGGAGAAGATGGACGCGCACGTGAAGGGCCTGTTGCATCTGGCGGTCTCGGTGTTCGTCTTCGACGGTGACGAGTTGCTGGTTCAGCGGCGCGCGGCCGCCAAATATCATTGCGGCGGGCAATGGGCCAACACGTGCTGCAGCCACCCCCATTGGGGGGAAAGCCTCCAAGCCTGCGCCGAGCGCCGCCTGCAGGACGAGCTCGGCTTCACCGTGCCGCTCACCCGCCACCGGACCGTGGAATATCAAGCGCCGGTCGGCGAGGGGCTCAGCGAGCATGAGCGCGTGACGCTGTTCAGCGCGGAGGTCGATCGTCACAGCTTGGCCTTGGAGCCCAATCCGGACGAAGTCGACGCGGTGCGCTGGATCAGTCCGGACGAGCTGCATCGCGAAGTCGCAAGCGCCCCGCAGGATTTCGCGCCCTGGTTCCGGATCTACCTGCAGCGTTTTCCCGACCTGACCTTCGGTTAGGCCAACTCCATCGGAACCGCGACCCGGTTTTGCCTCCAGGAGTTTTGCCTCCAGGATTGTAGAAGAAAACCGAACGGATAGCCGGGCTTCGCGGCGCTCCGGGTTTCACCGGGCGCGCCCCGGCAAAGTGCCCTTTTTCAACGTCGATATGCCCGAACGGTCGCTTGCCAGGGGCTGCATCTATCCGTTCCAGGGTGGTTCGGACACGCAAAAGGGAGCCTGACGGCTCCCTTCGAGGTGCGGCGGCTTGCCCGTCAATCCTGCGTATTGGCGACCGTGGTCCGGGCAGGCAGTGCGGACGAGGTGGTCGGCGCGTCGGCGCCCAGCACCTGGGTTTCACCCGGCACATAAGTCGTGTAGTCCGGCGCATCGGCCGGGCCTTCTTTCTTGTCGAGCGCATCGACATAGTCCTGAAGCATCGACACGCCGTTGAGCGGCTTTTGAACGCCGTTGTGGCAGGTGGCGCAGCCGACCTTGAAGACGTCGCCTTGCGGTCCCTTGCGCTCCGCCGGAAAGACGGGGGCAAGGCCGGTCAGATAGTCGGCATTGAGCGCGCGCGTCATGGCGATGCCGTGCCAGGCGGTGACCCGTTGCGGCGGGCTCTGGTCCCAATCGTTGAAGGCGCGGGAATTGTGGCAGGTGACGCAGTTCACGCCGAGCGATTCCGACATGTACATCATCAGCGCCCAGGTGTTTTCCGTCTCCTTCACGCCGGCCGTGTTGGTGCCCGTTGGAAGGGCCGTGAGCGAGTGGACGCGGATGGCCTCGTCACCGAGCAGGTAATCCATCAGCGCGTTCTGCGGCAGCGAAGTGTTGCCGGAATATTTGCCGGCGACGTTCTGGCCGGCCCGGCTGGCATTGCTTGCCGGTTTCGGTTCGCGGTCGTCGACCCAGTAATTGGCCGGCACGGCCTCGCCTCGGTGACAGGTGTAGCAGGTCACGCCGACCTGGCCGACATGGTCTTGCCAGTCGACATTGATCGCCTGGTTCATCTGGATCATGCGCCGGGAGACGACTTTCTGATAAACCTCGTCCGACGCCATGTTCTCGATATCGTGGCAGTAGGCGCAGCCCTGGTCTTCCGGGGCGACCCATTGGGTGATCGCCGCCATGAACTGGTTGAACTGATCGTCCGACAGATCGCCGAGCACCTGGACATTTTGGTAGATGTCGCCGGCGCGCTCGCCTTCCGGATCCGCTTCCCATGGGGCTTCCGGCACGACATTGGCGGCCTTGAGCGCCTCCAGTTTTTCGACATCCTGTTCCAGATACATGCCGGTTCCCCGATAGCCGATCTGGGTCGTCTCGACCGGCGGGGCGTCCCAGCCGGCGCCGACGAAGCTGGCGATGGCGAGCAAGGCTCCGGCGGAAGCAGCAAACGGTATCCAAAGTTGCATTTTCCCTCTCCTTACCGCGCGGCCGGATCGACGACGTCCGGATAGATGTCGGGCAGAGGCGCAACGAGCCCGTGCTCAACGCCCCACAAGTACCAATTGTCGACGACGGTGCCTGTCAAAAGGATGCCGATGCCGCCGGTCAGCGGCGTCAGGATGGCGAACCACCAGGCCCAGCGATGGACGGACTCCATGGTGGCGTTGAAGCCCATGGTCCAGCGCCAGAAAAGCGCGGCGCGTTCGGAGGCCGTACCCCGATCCGTGATCTGCTCCAGCTCGCGTTCGCCACCATATTTGCCGACCGCCAGGATCGTGGCGCCGTGCATGGCAAACAGCAGCACCGAGCCGTAGAGGAAGACGATCGACAGGCAGTGGAAGGGGTTGTAGTAGAGATTGCCGTAGCGGATCGAAAATGCCGCGGTCCAGTCCAGATGCGGGAAGATGCCGAACGGCACGGCTTCCGAAAAATTGCCCATCAGCAGCGGGCGGATAAAGCCGAGCACCAGGAACAGCCAGATCGCCGAGGCAAAGGCCCAGGCGACATGGGTGCCCAGTTCAAGCTGGCGCGCGCGCCGGTAGACGCGCAGCCACCACAGCAGCACCGACGCGGTCAGGAAGAAGCCGGCGATCAGCCACCAGCCGCCATCGTTGAGCGGCGGCAGCACGGTAAGGCCGTAATGGGCCGGCGGCGGTTCCAGGCCGAGCCAGAACAGCTGGCGCACGAACTGGATCGGGTCCCAGCCGACGGAAGCCAGCATGTTCAGGCCGATGATCTCGAAGGCGATGAAACCGAACAGCAACGACAGGGAGCCGAGATAGCCGAGATAGATCGGGCCGATCTGGGCATTGCCGATCCAGCCGAGCAGGCGCGACATGAACGGCGTGCCCTTGCGGGCGCTGTCGCCCTTGGGCAGGGGCAGGCCCGCTTCGACCGGGCCGCTGATCTGAACGACGGTCAGGATGTTCTGATACTGGGTCATGACAGCTCCCCTCAACTCCAGATCGGCAGGTCGAGCCACCAGTTCCACCACTGGGGCCAGCCCTGGTTCCAGAACGGCCCGCTGATGATGATGCACACAGCGCTCCAGAAACCCGCGTTGAGCGCGAGGATGAGGCCCAGCCGGTGAATGCCGAGCGTACCGATCGAGTAGCCGATAATGTCGCGGAAAAACGTATCTTCGTATTCGGGCGTCTTGACTTCGGCCTGCTTGCCGCCGCCTTCCTGGGACTCGCCCGGATTGGCCGCCGACAGGATCAGCCCGCCATGCAGCGCCAGCGCCAGGCAGGTCGTGAAGAAGAACGACACGGCGATCATATGCGCCGGGTTGTAATGGAAATGCAGGTACTGGTAGCCGACATTCGACACCCAATCGAGATGGCTGAAAATGCCGTACGGAAACCCGTGACCCCAGGCGCCCAGCAGCAACGGCCGGAACACCACCAGCGTCGCATAAGCGAAGATCGCGAAGGAAAAGGCGAAGGGTACGTGATAGCCGATGCCGAGCTTGCGGCAGATCTCGACCTCCCTGAGCGCCCAGGAGCAGAAGGCGCCGAGCGCGCAGACCGTGATGATCTGCCAAAGCCCGCCTTCCTTCAGCGGGGCCAGTGCCAGGCCGTAGGACAGATCCGGCGGCGCGATCGAGATTTGCCAGATGTTCCAGGTGGGGCCGAGCGCGGCCCCATAGACGATCAGGGCGGTGCCAAGGCTGGCGAAAAACGCGGTGGTGACACCGAAAAAGCCGACATAGAACGGGCCGACCCAGAAATCGAAGAGGTCGCCGCCGATCAGCGTCCCGCCACGTACGCGATATTTGCGTTCAAAACTCAGCAGCGCCATTGTTCCTCTCCTACGGATGATCAGCCGCATGGCGACAGGGCTGTCTTGTGTTTTGGCGGCGGACGGAACCGTTGACACGGCCGCGCCCGCCGCCCGTTTCAGCCGATAAGCTTCAGACCCTCGCTGCCCGTGACGGATTGCTCGATCGAACCGGTCGTGACGGGTTTCCCCTCAAGCCAGTTGAAACGATCCGTGCTCAGCAGGATGAAATGGATCAGAATGGCGAGCGTGAACAGGAAGACCGACAGAGCAACGAGCGCCCTGCGCGGATCGAACATGAGCCAGATTCTCCACATGTTGCGACCTCCCTATGCAAGCATCGACAGAAGCGCCTGAGCCGTCTGGTTGACCCCGTCGAGGGAGGCATAACCATCCGGACCAGGAATCCAGGGACGCCACAACCAGACCAAGATATGCGCAACGATCGCGATCGCCGTGAATATCAAAAAGCCTTGGATGAAGAATCCATGGACCTCTTGCGCTTCGCTTTCGGTCAGACCCGAAAGTGAGACATTTGATGAATCAGCCATCAATTCACCTCCTAGTCTCGAAACGCCGCGGCGCCCCCGCGGCCGGGTTCCAGTGAAGCCGGATGATCAGTCTCACTGGGCTCTTGCCGATGTCGAGAACACCGGCAAAATCCTGGGTCACACGTGGAATGCGTACCCTAAGGCTGCATAGGCCGAAGCTTTGGCTTCGGCGAAAACGGAGCCCTCGACAGTGCCGTCGCGCGGGCCGAACACCTGGATGACCCGCGCCAGCGCCACGGCCGCCAGGCAGAGCGGAAAGACGATGAAAAACAGTCTTTTCATCATCTGGCGTTCCGATTCCCGCTCCCGGTGACGGCGGGCCAGCCGGTTGTCGTGTGCCGTGGAGAGCATTTTCTACCTCCCTCAGTTCTGCCGATTCCGACCCCGTCGGGGGATCAGGCCGGCGCCGCCGACAGGCGCGTCGCCCTGTCGACATGTGTCAGCTCTACGTGCGAAGCGTTGTCGCGGCGGGCCTCCCGCTCTGCCGCTTCCCTCAGGCGTTTGGCGGCGGAAATGCGTACCAGTACCGGTTCCCGGTTGATCCGTTCGTCGAGGGCCGCCTGGGCGCCCGCCTGCCACGGCATCTCGGCGCGCGCCCGAGCGGCCGTGGCCTCGATCGCATCGAGCTCGCCCGCCCGCGGCAGGATCTCGAACAGCATGTCGAACAGCGCGTTGCAGACTTCCTGGATCAGCCAGCAGGCGCCCGAATAGCCCATCACCGGCGTGCCGGTATGCCGGCGCACGATCGCGCCCGGATAGGAGAGCTGGATGAACTTCCCGCGCGCGCCCGCTTCGGCCATGTACATGCGCTCGTTGAAGGAGCCGAACATCACCATGGGCGGCCTGCTCGCGATCAGTTCCGCCACTTGCGGATTGTCGGTCTTGGTCCCCGCCTTGCGCGCGACGGCAAAGGCGCAGGGCAGGCCCATTTCCTCTTCGAGGAAATTTTGAATGCCGCGCACATAGGTCTCGTTGGCGACGACGGCGAAATTGGCCGTGGCGAAGAAGTCCTGGGTTACCGAGCGCCACAGATCCCACAGCGGTTTCAGCGTGGTGTGCTTTTCCCTGGCGATGAACGGCTCCGGATCGAGCTCCAATATCTCGCCCAGCGAACGCAGGAAGGCGGTGGTCGAATGAATGCCGATCGGCGCCTGCAGATAGGGCCGGTCGAGGGTTTCGCACAAAAGCCGCCCGAACTCGCGATAAAGGCAGATATTGGCCTGGGCGTCGGCCAGTTTGCGCACGTCCTCCACGTGGCTGCCGAGCGGGAAGATCATGTTGATCTCCGCGCCGATGCCTTCCACGAGGCGCCGGATTTCGTGCAGGTCGGAGGGCATGTTGTAGGTGCCGTAGATCGGGCCGACAATATTGACCTTCGGCTTGGCGCCGTCCTTGCGGCCACGCGGTTTGGGCACGCGTTTCGGCCCGAATTCGCTCCACAGCCATTTGAGCGCCCGGTCCGCGCTCTGCCATTGGTCCTCGTCGATGGTCCGCGGCAGGAAGCGCTTGATATTCGTGCCTTCCGGCGTGACGCCGCCACCGATCATCTCGGCGATCGAGCCGGTGACCACAACGGCGGGAAGGTCGGCATCCAGCGCCTCGCGGGCCCGTTTCATCGCCGCTTCCGTGCCATGCTGGCCGAGTTCGTCTTCCGACAGACCGCTGACCACGATCGGCAGTTCATGCGGCGGCAGGGCGTCGGTGTAGTGCAGCACCGAGGTGACCGGCAGGTTTTCGCAGCCGACCGGTCCGTCGATGATGACCTGCAGCCCCTTGACGGCAGTGAACACATAAACACTGCCCCAGTAACCGCCGGCCCGGTCGTGGTCGAGGATTAGCATCCCACGCTCTCCCCGTTGTCGACCGCGTTCTGCGACACACGGACCTTTTTGGCGTATTTCGCCCGATAGCTGCTCTTGTCCTGCGGCACGTCCTGCCAAATGCCGGCCGTGTCGCCCTGACCGACGCCTTCGAAGAAATGCTGCATCTTGACGAAGCGGTCCTTGTTGGCGATCGCGGTGGAAATCACCCCCGGCAAAGAGCCGGTTCCGGCCGGGCCCATCAGCGGGCGGGCGGAAATGAGATTGGTGAAATAGAGCGCCGGTGTCGCGCGTTCCTTGGCCTTTTGAACGACCGGCGTGGTGCCGATGGCCAGGTCGGGCCGGTATTCCTCGAACGCGGCCAGATCCTGCTCCAGCGATGCCCGGAACCGGACCTCGACACCATGGGCCTCGAGCCACTCGGCATCGGCTGCGTTGTAGGGCGTCTTCGGGCAGGCGGTGCCGACATAACGCAGATCCGCGCCAAGCTCCGTCAGCAGCCGCCCGACCAGGAGTTCGGACCCTTCGTAGCCGGACAAGGTGATGCGGCCGTCGATCCTGTTGTCGCCAAGCGTCGCCGAAATGGCGCCATGCATGGCGTTGCGGCTGAGATTGATCTTGTCCGCGGCAATGCCGCACGCCTCGCCGATGGCCGACAGCCAGGCATCGGTGCCGTGCAGGCCGATGGGCGCCGAGCCGACGATCTTGCGTCCCGCGGCCTCGAATTCCCGGAAGGTCGCGGTGTAAAAGGGATGCAGGCCGGCCACGGCGGCGCAGTCGAGCGCCGCGTAAAGCTCGCGCCATTCGCGCACCGGAACGGTGGGGCCGGCGGCCAGACCCATCGGCTCCAGCATGGCCCCGATCACCATCGGATCGGCCGGAAACATTTCCCCCACCAGAGCGACCGTGGGCTTGTCCGTTAGGCCGTCGCGCGGTGGCAGAACCGGCCCGTCCATGGCCTCCTTGCGCGCATAGGCGAGCATGGCGCCGGACAGGACGTCCTTGGCTTCGGCATGGGTCGGCACGCCGAAACCCGGAACGTCGATACCAACGATGCGCACGCCGTCGATCGCCTTGGGCAGCATCCGCAGCGGCACACCGGAAGCGGTCGGGACGCACAGATTGGTGACGATGACGGCGTCGAACCGCGCCGGATCCGCCATCTTGTGCACGGCCTCGACGATGTCCTCGTAGAGCTTGCCGGTCACCAGGGTCTCGGAGTTGAACGGCACATAACCGACCGAACGCTTGGCGCCGTAGAAATGGGAGGTGAAGGTCAGCCCGTAGACGCAGCAGGCCGACCCCGACAGGATCGTCGCCACCCGGCGCATGCGCAGACCGACCCGCAGCGAGCCGAAGGCCGGGCACATGGATTGCGGCTGGTCGTGAGGCCCCTTGGGATAATCGCTTTCGTAGCGGTCCATCAGGTCTTGGTTGCCCGCGGCCCGCGCCGCGGCTTTCGACAGCTCCGTGCCGCCATGGCAGCCGGCGGAGTGCGCCGCGGCACGACCGCCCGGTTCAGCCGCCGCGCTTTCGCGGGGCGCGGCGGTTCCGACGGCTTGCATCTCCAAGTGCTTCGCGTGTGTGTTCATAATCCCGTCCGGTTGTTAAACCGTGTCGTAAATCACCTCGAGCGACGGCCTGTCGGCGGCGCCGGCCGCGCACATGTCCTCGGGGGTGGCCGGTGTCAGCTGGTAGTCGGCGCCGGTTTCGCTGGCATCGAAAAGAGCCAGCAGCCCGTCCTGATCGAGCGGTTCCGGCAGCACCGGCGGAGCCTCGGCCAGATTGACGGACAAGGTCTCGAACAGCGGTGCCCAGGTGCCGCCCGGCATGCCGATGATCTGATAATTCGCGCTTTTGCGGCGAATGTCCTCGTCTTGGGGAATGGCCGCCAGAACCGGAATGCCCACGGCCTTGGCGAAGGCCTGGGCCTCGCCGGTGCCGTCGTCCTTGTTGACGACCAGGCCGGCCACGCCGACATTGCCGCCGAGCTTGCGGAAATACTGGACCGCCGAGCACACATTGTTGGCGACATAAAGCGATTGCAGATCGTTTGAACCGACGACCACCACCTTCTGGCACATGTCGCGCGCGATCGGCAGGCCGAAGCCGCCGCAGACCACGTCGCCGAGGAAGTCGAGCAGCACATAGTCGAAATCCCAGTCGTGGAACCCCAGTTTTTCAAGGGTTTCGAAGCCGTGGATGATGCCGCGGCCGCCGCAGCCGCGGCCGACTTCCGGGCCGCCCAGCTCCATGGCGAAGACACCGTCGCGCTTGAAACAGACATCCGAGACGGTCACCTCGCTGCCGGCTTCCTTTGCCGAGGAGGCGGTCTGGATGATCGTCGGGCAGGCGCGACCGCCGAACAGCAGCGATGTTGTGTCGCTTTTCGGATCGCAGCCGATCAGCAGCACTTTCTTGCCGAGCTGGGCGAGCATGTAGGAGAGGTTGGCGAGGGTGAAGCTCTTGCCGATGCCGCCCTTGCCGTAAATGGCAATGATCTGGGTTTCTTTGGTGACCGGTCCCGTGGCCGGTGGGTCCGGCTCGATGGCGGCCTCCTCGCGCAGGAAGTCTTCCATCCGGTAGTGCTGGCTGGTCGGGTTTTCCAGGGTCATGCGGCTTTCCTCCAGTCGATCACCATTTTCAGGCAGGCCGGATCGGCGAACGCGGTCCGGTAGGCCCTGTGCGCCTCGGACGGCGGGGCGCGATGCGTGACAAGGTCCTTGAGCGACAGCCGGCCAGTCGCCACGAGATCCAGCACGGCATGGATGTCTGCCGGTTTGAATTCCGCGGCCAGCAGGATCGAGATCTCACGCATGAACGCGGGGGGGAAGTCGAAGCTCACGCGGTCGCCGTAAAATCCCGCCAGCACCAGTTCCCCGCCTTTGTCGAGCCTGGCAATGGCCGGATCGAGCGCGGTCCGGTTGCCGCTGGCGTCGACGATGCACTTGCAACTCGCGCGGATGGCAGGCGATGCCGGGTCGAGAACGTCGTAATCCGTGGCGCCGGTGCGCCGGTCCGCAGACGTCTCCAGAACCTGGAGCGATGCCGCTCCGAGCGCCTGCGCGACCCGCGCAATCAACCGACCGAGAACGCCGTGGCCGACAATGAGGTCCACCGGGCCGCTGGCCCGCCGGACCGCACGATGCGCCGTCGCCGCCAGCGCCAGAAGAACCGCGTCCTCGGTGAAATCGTCCCCGACCGGGACCGTCCGCGCGCCGGGCAGAACGAGCCGGTC
Source organism: Nitratireductor alexandrii (assembly GCF_004000215.1). Lineage (GTDB taxonomy): Bacteria > Pseudomonadota > Alphaproteobacteria > Rhizobiales > Rhizobiaceae > Mangrovimarina > Mangrovimarina alexandrii. Next base: position 83,953 of record NZ_RBVY01000002.1, read on the forward strand.
GGCCGAAGCGCCGAATAGGCCGGCCGCTCCCTCGAAGCAGCTCGCCCCTGGAACGAAGACGGTCTCGCCGGCCGTACGTCCGGATTCAGGGCCGGCCTCGATGATGCGCGCGACGGATTCGTAGCCGGGGACCAGTGGATAGGCCAGGCCGGGGAAGGCCGGCATGGAGCCGTCGAACAGCAGTTTTTCCGTGCCGGTCGAGACGCCGCTCATGATGGTTTCGACGACCACGTCGGCACGTTTCGGCGCGCTCAGCGCGAGGCGCTTGACCCGCAGCGCGCCGGGCTTTTCGAAAACGATTGCCGTGGTGTCCAATTTCATGCCTCCCGCAGCCGGGGTTTGGCGGCTCACGATATGTCATTGTAAGTTGACGCATGTGAGTGTCAATTAAAATTTACAGTCACATTGGTGGGAAACGGCGGATCCGTCGCTTGCGAGACGGGCATTGCAGTCGTTTAACGTTCGGCGAACACCAGCGTGGCCAGGAGGGGATTGGGCGTTGCGACCGTATGCGGGCGTCCGAAGCCGGCTTGTACCAACAATCCCTTGATTGCCGTGTCCGTCCTGCACCGGCCGGAGCCCATGGCGAGGAAGTAGAGGCTGAAATAGACCGCGGCGAGCTGCGCGCCCTCGCTTGGTCCGGCCATCGCCTCGGCAATCATCACGCGTGTGCCCGGCGCCAGGCTGCGATGCAGATTGTTCAAAATGGCGAGGGCCCGCGCGTCGTCGTGATCGCACAGAATGCGAATCAGGCAGACGCAGTCCGCGGTTGCGGGGATCGGATCCGCGGCAAAATCTCCGCTGTGCAGTTCGCTGCGTGCGCCCAGGGGTTTCGCGCTCAGATTCCGGCGGGCGAGCTCCGCGACGGGCGGCAGCTCGAACAGGTGCAGCGCGAGATGCGGATGGGCCGCCGCGGCGGTCGCCAAAAATGTGCCGTCACCGCCGCCGACATCCATAATGGACTTGTAGTGGCCGAAATCATGGGCGGCGAGAATGCAGTCGGCGAGCATGGACTGGCTTGCCTGCATGAGGCCGGAATAGGACGCCGCGCGGTCCGGATCGATGGCGCCCGGCTTTTCGTTGCGAGCATAGGCCCAAAACCGCTTCAATTGCGTGTCGGTCTCCGGTGCTCTGAGCAGCGTCGCCGGATCGGCCAGATCCTGGTAGAGCATGTCGTGATGAGCGATCATGGCCGCGATGCCGGGATCGGTCGCCACGACGACGCCGGCGTCGTCCAGTATCCACCCGTCCGTCTCGGCCTGCCTGACCAGGCCGAGGCGCGCGGCTTGCTCCAGCAGCAGCCGCATCCGGGCCTCCGGCAGGTCGCAGCGCTCGGCCAGCTCCGCGGTCTTCAGGCTGCGATCGCGCAGATGATCGAAGACGCGAAGCTTCACGCAGGCGGCCAGAACCTGCGAATGGACGAACCCGGCCGTAAGTCTGAACAGCGCATTGGCTTTTTTGTTGGCGAGCCATTTCGTGGCCGGAAAACGCTGTATCCGGCTGCGAAATTCAGGAGAGCCCAGCAAGGCGTTGCGCCATTGGCGTATCCGCAGGCCAAGGCCGCGCACGGCGGATCTGTCGGGCGCCAAGCCTTTTGTCGGGCGCGTCTCGGCCTTTTGCGGGCGTGTTGTGACGCGCTCCGACATCGCGCGGCGTCAGGCGGCGCTTGCCGCCAGTTTTGCCGGCATGAGCCGTTTTGCTTCCTTGTGGATCATGGCGCGCAGCATGCCGGCGCCTTCGCAGTCCGGCACGTTGTCCGCCGCCTGGTCAACCAGGTCCAGAAGTCGTTTCAGGGCGCCTTCGACGCCCAGTTCCGCGACCAGATTGGGCCGGCCGTTCAGCCTGTCCTGGCCGACGGGCTTGCCCATGCTTCCGCTCTCGTCCATCGCGTCGTAGAGGTCGTCGGCGACCTGGTAGGCGGCACCCAGGGCATCGGCCAGAGCGTACCAGTCGAGCGGATTGCCTTCCGAAGACAGCGCGCCGGTGGAGACGGCGCCGGTGAAAAGCGATGCGGTTTTTGCGCGGTGATAGGCGGCGATATTGATTTTCGGTTCGCTTTCCCAGGCCTGGCCGGCGACCAGCCCGTAGGGCGAGCCGACAGCGTTGGCGACGGTGGAGATGAGGCGGGCGGTCAGGTGCGGCGCGTGCAGCGTTTCGCGGGCAATGGTTTCGAACGCGGCCACGATCAGGCCGTCTCCGACCAGAAGCGCGATTTCCTCGCCATACTCCTTATGGACGGAAGCCTTGCCGCGGCGGGTGGCGGCGTTGTCGAAACAGGGCAGGTCGTCATGAACCAGCGAGGCGCAATGCAGCAGTTCGATGGCGCTGGCCGAGGCTGTGGCGACGCGGGGGTTGCGATCGCCGCACGCCAGTGCGACGGCGAGGCAGAGGCGCGGCCGAATGCGCGCGCCGCCGGGAAAGACCGCGTAGCGCAACGCGCCGGCGAGTTTTTGCGGGCAGCCATTTGCGGTGGCGTAGCGGATGGCAGTTTGCATCCCGGTTTCGATGCGTTCCGACAGGTCCATGGGGCCGCTCCCTGTTTTTGACATGGATGTCAACTTTAATTGACGATACACTGTCAATATAAAGTGACGAAATGCGGGTAAATGTCAACGTCGGAGCGCTGCATGCGAAGACGAGCACCGAAGCACAGGGTCGTGGTTGTCGGGGCCGGGATCGGCGGCATCGCGGCCGCCCTGAGGCTGGCTGCGGCCGGATGCTCGGTGCTGGTTCTGGAGGCCTCGGATGCGCCGGGCGGCAAGCTGCGCCAGGTGCGGGCCGGCGGGCGGATGTTCGACGCGGGTCCGACCGTCCTCACCATGAAATGGGTCTTCGACGATCTGTTGAAGGACTGCGGCACCTGCCTGGACGACGAACTGGCGCTGGAAAAGGCCGATCTGCTGGCGCGACATTACTGGCGGGACGGCGCCTGCCTCGATCTGCACGCGGACCCGGGCAGGAATGTCGAAGCCATTCGGGCTTTTGCCGGCGATCGCGAGGCGGAAGGCTTTCAGAGATTTGCCGCCGACAGCCGCCGGGTTTTCGATCTGCTGAAAACCACCTTCATCGACGCGACCCGCCCCAATCCGGTAAGCCTTTCCTGGCGGATCGGCATGACGAAGCCGGGCGCTCTGTTCGCCCTCAAACCCTTTTCCACGCTTTGGTCGGTTCTTGGCGACTATTTTTCGGATCCGCGTCTCAAGCAGCTCTTCGCCCGTTACGCCACCTATTGCGGTTCCTCGCCCTATCTCGCCCCGGCGACCCTGATGCTGGTCGCGCATGTGGAGCAGACCGGTGTCTGGATCCCGAAAGACGGCATGCACGCCCTGGCGCGGCGGTTGGTTGATCTGGCTGCCGGTCTCGGCGTGGAAATTCGATACGCGGCCCGTGTCGAAACCATCGTGACGGCTGCAGGCGGGACGCGCGTTGCCGGTGTCAGCCTGTCGGGTGGAGAAACCGTCCCGGCCGAGCAGGTGGTCTTCAACGGCGATGTGGCCGCCTTGGCGCAGCTTCTCGGGCGGCCGGAAAGACCGCGTAGAGGTGGCAATCCCGCTCAACGGTCCCAATCCGCGCTGGTCGTCTGCGCTCCGGCGCGGCCGCAGGGGGTGCCGCTTGCCCACCATACGGTGTTTTTTTCCGATGCCTATGAAGCCGAGTTCGACGCCGTTTTCGAACGGCGGGCGCCACCGGACGACCCGACGGTTTACGTCTGCGCGCAGGACCGTACCGGCGGCGGTGTCGCAGGGCCGGCCGCCGCGACGGCCGAGCGCATCTACTGTTTGATGAACCTGCCGGCGGACGGCGACCGGCACGACTATTCCGAAAGCGAGTTGGATCGATGCCTGACAGCGATGGACCGCCGGCTGGCGGCAAACGGATTGGTGCTGCGACGCAACCGGCAGGCCCAGGTTCTGAGCGCGCCGGACCTTTTCGATCGTCTCTATCCGGCGACGGGCGGCGCCCTTTACGGCCGGGCATCGCACGGCTGGATGGCCTCGTTCAACCGTCCGGGCGCCCGCGCTGCGTTGCAGGGGCTGTACCTGGCAGGCGGCAGCGTCCACCCGGGGCCGGGCGTGCCGATGGCGGCGCTGTCGGGCAAGATCGCGGCCGACTGCCTGTTGGCCGACCTTGCTTCGACCGGCCGGTTCCGCCCGGCGGCTACTGCTGGTGGTATGCGGACGCGACCAGCGACTGCGGACAGTTCGCGCTGACGGTGATTGCCTTTATCGGTTCGGTATTCTCGCCCTATTATCACTGGGCCGGGCGTAAGGCTCCGCAGGATCACGTCGCGTTCAATGTCGCCTTGTACCGGCCTGGCGGGAACGGTTGGGCGATGACGGAACGCGGGCGCAAAAGTCTTTTGCGGACGCCGCAGAGACTGTGCATCGGCAACAGCCGCCTCGACTATGCCAAGGACGGCGACGGGCTTGAGATCCAGTTCGACGAGATGGCGCTGCCCTGGCCCGGGCAGCGCCTGCTGCCGACGCGCATCTCGGGAGCGATCCGCATTGAGCCGGAAATACGAAACCATGTCGTCATCGAGCTCGATCCGCACGGGCATCACCGCTGGTGGCCGGTCTTTCCGCGGGCCAGGATCAGCGTTGAAAGCGATTTCTTTCCCGGTGGCGGCTGGCAAGGCGAGGCCTATCACGACTTCAACGCGGGTGACCGACCCCTCGAAACCGACTTTGACGGCTGGGACTGGGCACGCGGGCAGGTTGGGTCCGAGGCGGCCGCGATCCTCTACGATGCGGTTTTGAAGGACGGCCGACGGCGTACCCTTGGCCTGTCTTTTTCGACCGATGGCACGGCTGCCGACTTTACGCCGCCGCCGCGTCACCCGCTTCCACGCGGCCTGTGGGGCGTTGGCGGCGGAATCGGCTGTGACGCCGGGGCTTTGCCGCAGCTGTTGTGCAGGCTGGAGGACACGCCTTTTTACAGCCGCGCGCTCGTGCGCACGTCGCTTGAGGGCGTGCCGGTGACCATGGTTCACGAAGCGCTGAACTGCAGGCGGCTGGCCAATCCAATGGTCCGGCTGATGTTGCCCTTCCGCATGCCGCGTCGGACTTCGGCCTAGTCGGTTTTCTTGTCCGCCTGCCGTTGCCGTTCGCGGGCGCGGGTCTTGTCGCGCGCCTTTTTCAGGTCATGCCGCTGCCAGAGGTAAAAGGCGACGGCAAGGCCGAAAACCAGGGCCACTTCGATCAGGCCGAAATAAGCCTCAAACAAGGCCGGACGCTTTCTCCCGGGCCTCGAGGCGGCGGAACCGCCGCTCGTCTCGGGTCTGTGCCTGGAGCCGCATGATGATGGTCAGGAAGCGGCCCGGATCGGCGCGATCGGCCGCTATTCGCGACGGCGCGCGCGAAAACGCGTCCGCCGCCGCGGCGACCAGTTCGGCCGCCGCTGGATCCGCGGCGGCGCCCAGCAGCCTTGCCGACGAGGTCGGGCCGCTCGGGGCCGGCCCTTGGGCCCGCAGCATCAGCGCAAGCTTTCCGCCGAGCTTGATATGCGCGCGGCGGGAGACGCTGTCATAGCCGTTGGCGGCGATTGCGGCCCCGATTTCCTCGTAAACCAGTGCCGCCGTGCGAATGGCCGGGCGGCATCTGGCCGGCAGAGCCGCGATCCCGGCATGACCCAGCCGGTAATGGTGCGCCGCTTCCCCGACGAGGCGCTGCACCACCTCGCCGAGCGCCGGCGAGAACCGGGGAGCCCGCAGGAAACGCTCCGCATCCACACCCGCAGCCTCGAGCCAGTCGGCGGGCAGATAAAGCCGGCCAAGGCGCGCATCCGCGCCGACATCGCGGGCAATGTTGGTCAGTTGCATCGCGATGCCGAGATCGGCCGCGCGCGCCAGGGCTTGCCTGTCGCCGGTTCGCATGACCAGCGCCATCATCAGGCCGACGGTCGAGGCGACGCGGGTCGCGTAGGTCTTGACCTCGGCGATCGTCCGGTAGCGCCGGTTGGCGATGTCCATGGCAAAGCCGTCCAGCAGTGCCAACGGCACGGTTTTGGGGATCGCATAGGCCGCCACGGTGCGCGCGAAGGCCCGGTCGCAGGCATAGGCGGCCGGCGTACCGCGATAGATCAGGTCGAGCCGGACGCGCAGCCGGTTCAGTGCCAGCCGGTTCGCGCGCGGATCGTCGATCAGGTCGTCGGCATGGCGGCAGAACGCGTAGAGCGCCTGAGCGGCCTGACGGGTTTCCCGTGGCAGGATCATGGAGGCCAGGTGAAAGGATTTCGAGCCTTTGCGGATAGCTGCCGCACAGGCGCCGAGATCCGTTTGGTGCCCGCAAAACCCGTAAGCCTGGCCGCGGGACCAGGCAGGCCCCGATGGCGCGGGCGCCGCGGCGCCCTCGAGCCGGCCCGTGTCGATCGCGCTCATGGTCGTCCTCTGCGTTGCGGCCCGGGCTGCGCGGACGCGGCGAACCGCGCCGGGTCCGGCGCGAGATCGGCGACGATCCGCGCGGAGCAGACCACCCCGGGCAGGCCCGCGCCGGGATGGGTTCCGGCGCCGCACAGATAGAGGTTGTCGAGTTCCTCGCTCTTGTTGTGCGGGCGAAACCACGCGCTTTGAAACAGCTTGGGTTCGAGCGAAAAGGCGGCGCCTTGCCATGAATGCAGACGGTCGCGGAAATCGACCGGGGTCGTGATGCGCGATGTGACGATATGCCGGCGCAGATCGGGCAGCAGCGTTTCTTCCAGGCGCGCGGCGATCCGGTCGCGATAGGCCAGTGCCTTTTCGCTCCAGTCGGTGGTGCCGGCGAGATTGGGCACTGGGCTCAGCACGTAGAACGCGTCGCAGCCCTTCGGGGCCACCGAGGGGTCGTTTGCGGAAGGGCGATGCAGATAAAGGCTGAAATCGCGGGCAAGCCGCTTGCTGCCGAAAATATCGTTCAACAGGCCGCGATAACGCGGTCCGAAAAGCATGGTGTGGTGACCGACATCGTCGAAACGGCGGTCGGTGCCGAAATACCAGACGAACAGGCTCATGGAATAGTCGCTGCGGCGGATCTTTTTGTCCGTCCAGCGCTTGCGCGGCAGGTTTTTCAGCAGCCGGCCATAGGTCACGGCGGGATCGCAGTTCGACACGACGATATCGGCGGCGACCGTTTCACCGCCGGCCAGACGGACGCCGGTCGCGTTGCGTCCGCTCGTCAGGATGGTTTCGACCGTTTGCCCGAGACGGATCGTGCCGCCGTTGCGCCTGACGAGACCGGCCATGCCGTCGACCAGCGCGTTGGTGCCGCCCAGGACGTAATGGACGCCGTGCTTGCTCTCCAGATGCGCGATCAGACAGTAGAACGACGTTGCCGTGAACGGATTGCCGCCGATAAGCAGCGGATGGAAGGAAAAGACGGTTCGCAGTTTGGGATGCCGGAAATGCCGCGAAACCACCGAATAGACCGAGCGGTAGCCGCCGAGCCGCACGAGCTTGGCAAGCGCGCCGGCGGTGAAGAACTTGCTGTGAAACGGCCGGTCGGCGAACCGCAGGAAGGCGATGTCGTAGATGCGCCGGCTTTCCGCCATGAAACTGCGGTAGCCGGCGACATCCTCCGGTGAGATCTTCCCGATCTCGGCTTCCATCGCCGCTCGGTCGCCGCAATAGCTGAACACCGTGCCGTCGTCGAAGCGGATTTTGTAGAACGGGGTGTTGGGTCGGATATCGAGATCGTCCTTCAGGGACGCGCCGCAATCGGCCCATAATTGTTCGAACAGCCAGGGAGCGGTGATGATGGTCGGGCCGGCATCGAAGGTGAAGCCGTCCTGCCGGTAGGCATAGGCGCGTCCGCCAGGCGCGTCGAGCGGGTCGAATATGGTGACGCGGTAGCCGCGCGCCGCCAGAAGCGCGCCGGCCGCGAGGCCGCCGACGCCGGCGCCGATGACGACGGCATGGGGCTTGTCCCGCGCCCCGGGGGAGGAAGCGCTGCTGGCGAAGCGTTGGGCGATGTTCATGCCGCATCCACTCCGCTCGAATGGCGTTCGCGCAAGGCGTCGTCGATCCAGGCGTGAACGCGTTCGGGATCGCACTCGTGCAGCAGGTGGCCGCCGGTATCGCTGAGGGTCAGGCGCGCGTCCCGGGCGAGGGCGGCGGCGTTTTGGGAACTTGTCGCCGGCACCATGGGGTCGTCGCGGGCGGCGAGCAGCGCGAGCCGGACCGGCAGGCGGCGCAGCAGGGATGGAAGCTGTTCCAGGTCCCAGGAGGCCATCATGCCGAGCGCGCCGCGCACGTGCCCGGACGACCCCAGCAGCAGCCGGTAGATCGCCTCGCCCTCGGGACCGATCCGCGAGCCGGTTGCCGCGAGGAGATTGCTGCCGAGCGGGGTCGTCTTGGCCAGAAGCGAGAACATCGAAGCCGACAGGGGATTGGCAAACAGCGCCTTTGCCATGGGCGACAGCAGCCGGTTGCCGCGGATCGGTTTGAGGGCGCCGTTGACGCTGAAAACCATCCGCGGCCGATCGACGGACCCGTCCTTGTGCCGCGCGGCAGCGGCCGCGAGGGAGAGCCCGATCACCGCTCCGGCCGAATGGCCGAGAACCAGTTGCGGCCGGATATGAAGATGCTGAAGCAGACCGCCGATGGCCGCGGTCATGCCTGACAGCGACAGATCCGCCGCCGATTCCGGTCGGGTGAAACCGTGGCAGGGCAGGTCCGGCACGACCAGGCGAAAACGGTCCTGCAGCAACGGCACGAGCGCGCGCCAGGAAAAGGACGCCGCCCCTGTGCCGTGAAGCAGGACGAATGCCGGGGCCTGATCCGGGCCGAACATCTGCACGTGCCAGCGATAGCCGCCGGTCGAGACAAACAGGCTCGCCTGGCGGTGCGGCCATATCCGGCCGTCCGTCTCCCAGGCGAGCCAGGTTCGCTGCGCCGTCACGAGCGCGCCTCCTCCAGCGATGTGTTCACCACCTCGCACATATGGCTTGCATCCGCGTGGCGCAGGACATGCAGCTCGGCGGCCATGGTTTCGGCCAGGCTGGCAACTGCCGCGCGCGGGCGCCGCGCAATGTCGATGCACACCGACCGGATATCTTCGCCGCGGCAGCGTGTTGCAATGCGCGTCAGCTGTTGTGCGGCAAGTGCCCGGTCCGCACTGCCGTCCAGCGCGACGTTGCCGCTGCCGTCGGTCAGCAACACCAGAACGGGCGTGCTGCCCTGGCGGCGCACGGCGAGGGCCATGTCCAGGCCCCGTTCCAGTCCGGCCGCAAGCGGGGTGGGGCCACCGCCGGGCAGGCCGGCAAGCTTGCGCTTGGCCATCACCAGCGACCGGGTCGGCGGCAGGACGGTGTCCGCGCCCGCGCCGCGGAAGGCGATCATGGCGACCTCGTCCCGGCGCACGTAGCAGCGTGAGAGCAACTGCTCGATCGCGCCCTTGGTTTCGCCCAGGCGCTCGAGTGCGGTAGAGCCGGACGCGTCCACGAGGAAAATCGCCGTTGACGGTGTCTCGTGGCGCAGACGCCGATAGCGGTAGTCGTCCCGCGTGATCAGCGTGCGCGGTTGCTTGCCGCCAGCGGGCCCTCTGTGCAGCCTGGACGCCACAAGCTGGCGCTGCCGGTTGCGCAGAGCCTGCCACGGAGCGGCCGCGCGCAGCGTTGCGATCACGTTCGGCCGCGCGTCCCGATAGGGCGCGGAGCGGACGGTCGAGACGGGCCTGCCGCGGCGCGCTTGCTTGTGCGCTGCTCCGGACTTGCCCGCACGCGCGCGCGGCGAACGCACGGTGGTGCTGGACGTGAAATCCGGCAGGCCGGCAATCGTTCCGGCTTCAACGGCGGCCAGAAGCTCGCCGAGGTCGGCGAGGCTGGACGGGCCGTCCTCGGGCGGCGCGTGTCGATCCTGCGGCGGGTCTGAATCGCGCGCCGAATGGGCGATGTCCTGAGGCGGCGGATCGCCCGCCCGCGTCTCGGCGCTTTCGGGCGCGGCCTGTTGCCGTGGCGTGAGCGTGACGCCGAGACACAGCCGCAGGGCGGTCAGGACGTCTTTTTCGCTGACACGGGACCGGCCGTCGAGCCAGGTCAGGATGCGGCAGGCGGTTACGAGATGGCGCAGCGTGCGCAGGGACCGGGCGCCGGCGGCGCAGGCAAGGTCGGAGAAGAGCCGGACCAGATCGTCGCTGGCCGTAACTGTCTCAAACGCCACCGGAGAGGGGGAGGCCGCGGAGGCAGGCGCGGCGACAGACGCGACCTGGCTCCAGGCAACCGCATTCAGGTCGACGATCAGGCCGAGACGGTCCGTCAGCGCTTGCGGCGGGCTTTCGTCGGGGCCGGCGCTTTCGTCGACCGCGATGACCTGGAACCGCGCATTTTCGCGTTCGCTCCGGTTGGCGGACCGTCCGGCTTTGGCGCAGCTTCCCGTGTCCATGGCCTCGCCGAGCAGGGCCGCCGCCGGCGCTTCCAGCCGCTCGGCCATGGGCACGAGCAGCACGCCCCGGTCCGCCCTGGCCAGCAATCCTGGCTGGGTGACAAGGCGCCCCGCCAAAGCCGTTGCTGGAAAGTCGATACTGCCGGTGAGCGCGGACAGGCACACGCCGGCGGGTACGCGAACCCAACCCGCGCCGGGATCGAGCAGGGCGCCGAGATGGTTGAGATAGGTCTCCCGCACACCGCCGGCCCTGGCCTTCAGCCACAGACCACCGATCCCGGGCCCGCCGGCCGCGAGGATTTTTGCCGCCACAAGAGCATCCTGCCACGGGTCGGGCGCGGCCGTTTCGGAGCCCTGCATGGAGGCGAGCTCATCCATGTCCGGCCCCGGCGGCGACGGCGGCGACGGCGCGTTCGATCCGCGGTGCGCTGCCGGCATCGTCGAGCGGATCGCGGCGCAGCCTGTGGCACAGCACCATCGGCGAGATGTCGGAGACGTCGTTCCAGTCGACCTGCGGCCGTCCGTCTAGCGCGGCCGCAGCCCGGCAGGCGCGCATCAACGTCAGTTCGCCGCGCATGCCGTCTATGCCCAGGCTCATGCAGAGCTGCGACATACGTGTCAGCACATGGTCGGGGATGTCGACCTGCCGGAGTATCTTCCGGGCCTTGACGACCCGGTTGCGGATGGAGGCGTCCTTGCGCGACCAGCGTTGGCAGAAGGCAACGGGATCGGCTTCATAGGCGTCCCGGCGGCGGATCACCTCGATGCGCTGATCCAGCTCGTCAATGGTTTTGATGTCGACGCTGAGGCCGAACCGGTCGAGCAGTTGCGGCCTGAGATCACCCTCTTCCGGATTGCCGCTGCCGACAAGGGCAAAACGGGCCGCGTGGCGGACGCTCAACCCTTCGCGTTCGACAACATTGACACCCGACGCGGCGGCATCCAGCAGCAGGTCGACAAGGTGGTCCTCCAGGAGATTGACCTCGTCGATATAGAGGAAGCCTTGATTGGCGGCAGCCAGCAGGCCGGGCTCGAAATCCTTTTGCCCGGCCACGAGCGCCTTTTCCAGATCGAGCGCGCCGCAGATGCGGTCTTCCGTTGCGCCGAGCGGCAGATCGATCATCGGGGTGCGGATTTTGACGATTCGCGCAGGTTTTCCACCGTCCCGCGGGGTGCACACCGGGCAGGCCGCCTGCGGCTCTGCGGGCGTGCAATTGAAGCGGCAGCCGCTTCTCGTCTCGATCTTCGGCAGCAGCTCGGCCAAGGCGCGCACGGCCGTGGATTTGCCGGTGCCGCGATCGCCGAAGATCAGGACGCCGCCCAGAAGCGGCTCCACCGCCGCCATCAGCAGGGCTCTTTTCAGATCCTCTTGGGCAACGATGGCCGAGAAGGGAAAGGGGCTGGACATGGCGCCGTCAACCTTGAGTGTCAATATAAATTGACACATTTTGCCACCGGATTGAAGGGGCCGCGTGGTTTTTCTTTCACGCTCGCCGGCCCGCAAGGTCGATCCGTGTGCGGGACGCCCGGCAGCGGCCGGTCGTCTACCGATCTGGCCGCGCCGGCTTGCCGGGCACCGACTTCTCGAATGGGGGAGCGGGCGGCGAAGGGCACGTCGCATTTTCGACGCTCGGAGACGGCTGCAACGCGTCCGGCCATGACGGCGCGCGTCGGCGCATGTCGGTTGCCGCTTTGTCCGAGGCCGGACGCGGCGCGGTGATCGAGACCGCCCCGCCCGGATTTTCGAGGAAAAAGATCCCTTTCCAATCAAGCCGATGGAGAATCTTCACAGCCGGTATGCGTGCCGCAAGGGCGCTTGCGGAGATTCCGGGTTGACAAAAAGGTGGATAGAGATTGAACTATATAGAACAACACTGTTGCTGTATATGGAACGACATGAGCTCGCTCGAAAACGGTCTCAAAATCCTCACCCACTTCAGCAAGGAGCGCCCGGTGCTGCGGGTCGGCGAGGTGTGTCGGGAGTTGGACATCCCCAAAAGCTCGGTGTCGCGTCTGCTGAAGACGTTGAGCGAGTTCGGGCTTGTCGAGCGCGAAGCGGGCGATGCGGGCTATGTTCTCGGGGTGGAGGCGCTCGCTTTGGCGGATTGCTTCGTCGCGGCGCGGTCGCTCTTGTCGATGGTCAACACCAGCATCGACGACCTGATCTCGGAGTTCCAGTTCGTTGGCTACGTCGCCGTCTTGTCCGGCGCCGACATCATCATCCTGCGGGCCAAGTCGGGCTCCTATCCGTTGCGTCTCGTGCATGCGGTGGGACGACGCATGCCCGCATTGCCGACGGCGCTCGGCGTCACGCTCTTGGCCAGGCAGGCGGACGATCAGATCCTGGCCACGCTCGCAGGCAGCCTGGATAGCGAAGAGACGCGCGAAAACGCCATGGCCAGGATCGAGGAGACCCGTCGCACGGGTGTCTTCAACCTGTACGACGGCATGCGGTCGGGCGTGTCGGCGGTCGGCGCCGCCGTTTGCGACCCGGCGCGTCACGAAAACATTTCGTTTTCGATCTCCTATCCGTCGGACGCCGTCGACGAGCAGTTGCTGAAGCGCATGCGGGCGCGGGTGCGCGAGGAGGCGCTGCGTATCGGAAAGAGCGTGGGCGATCCGTTCTGGTCGGACCCGGCGCGTGCAACGGAGACGCTCTGAACACGAAATTCTCGGGTCCGGCCAAGGAGAAAGCCGGCCCGGTCACCTGGCGCCGCTCTGCGGGGTTTCGGTCTGCCGCAGGGTGAAATCAACTTATCGCAAAAAGGAAAGAGGGGTAAAATCCATGACGATAATCAGAAGAACGTTTCTCTCCGGCTTGATGTCGGTGTCGCTGCTGGCTTCGCAGTTTGTGGGTGTCGTTCCGGCTTCGGCGACGGAAGAGGGCGTGTTGTCGATTGCCCAGGGCTTCGATCCCGTTTCGCTGTGGCCGAACTATTCGACCACCCAGGAGCAGATCAATGTCGGCAGCCTGATCGTCGAGCCGCTGTTCTGGGTGCCGCCGGATTCCGATGAGGCGCAGCCGATCCTGGCCGAGGGCTACGAACTGGTCGACGACAAGACGGTCCGTATCTCGCTGCGCAAAAATATCCAATTTACGAACGGGGAGCCCTTCAACGCCGATGCGGTCGTCCATTCGTTCGACATCTTCACCGACATAAAGACCACGCCCGCCTATGGGCGCTACTCCGTGGTCATCGACAGGGCCGAAAAGGTCGATGACCACACGGTCATGCTTTATCTCAACCAGCGTTATCCCGCGCTTAACCTCGTGCTGAGCCAGGTCTTCATCGTCCCGCCGGCCTATTGGCAGGAAGTCGGCGGGCCCGACGGGTTTGGCAGCAAGCCGATCGGCACCGGACCCTTCAAGCTGGCCGACTGGGTGCGCGACAGCGAACTGGTGATGGAAGCGAACCCCGATTACTGGGGGCAGGCTCCCGAAGGAATCGAGCGCGTCGTGCTGCGTCCGATCCCCGACGACATGGTGCGTGCCTCCGCGCTCATGGCCGGTGAATTCGACATTGCCACCAATGTCCCGATCGCGGCTTCGGCGCAGATCGGCGGCCAGTCCGGCCTGGAGGTGCTGTCCATCCCCAGCTATCGGATCTTCACGGTCTCCCTGTCCAATCTACCCGGCCAGGAGAGCCCCCTGCATGACGTCCGCGTTCGCCAGGCGATCAACTATGCGGTCGACAAGGAAGGCATCATCAAAGGGCTGTTTCAGGGGCAGGCGAGATCGCTCAACGGACAGTTGTTGCGCAAGGAGCAGGTCGGTTTCAATCCCGACATCAGCGACTACCCCTATGATCCCGAAAAGGCGAAGGCGTTGCTCGCCGAAGCCGGCTATCCCGACGGTTTCGACATCACGTTCAAATTCCCCACCGGCCGCTATGCGCAGGACAGGGAAGTGGCCGAAGCGGTTGCCGGCATGCTGGGCGCCGTCGGCGTGAGAACCCAGATGGTATCGCTCGAACCAGGCGAGTTCCTGCGTCAGCTCAGTGGACGCGAACTGCAGCCGATGGGCTATGTCGGGCTGGCTCCCGCCGACGATCCCGATCTGCAGCTCTCGCAATACCGCTCGGACTGGCGGTATTCCTACGTCAACAATCCCGAGCTCGACACACTTATCGACGCCGGTGGCAGCGAGTTGGATCGCGCCAAGAGGCAGGAGATCTACAGTAAAGCCATGCGCATCATGCACGATCAGGCGCATGTGCTGTTCCTGTACCAGGGTGTCGATCTCTACGGCGTTTCGGAGCGTGTGGACGGCTTCGCGCCGCGCGGCGACCAGCGCTGGGTCATCTACGGAATGTCCTTGAACTAACGTTGCGGGCTTCGCGCCGACCGGCGCGAAGCCCTACCGCCCGATTTCACGCACTCCCGCGACCACAGGTGTCCAATGGTCGATTATGTGTTGCGCCGCCTTCTTTACACAATTCCGTCGCTGCTCGGCATTGTGGTGGTGTGTTTCTTCCTCACGCGTCTGAGCGGTGATCCGACGGACCTGTTTCTGCCGATCGATGCCTCGGAGGAGGCGCGGGACGCGTTTCGGGTCCAGTATGGGCTCGACAAGCCGCTCATGGAGCAGTTCGTCGCGTTCTTCTACAAGGCCTTGCAGGGCGATTTCGGCAATTCCCTGCGCTTCGGAGAGCCGGCCATAAGCCTGCTCGCAGAGAGGCTCGGAGCGACGATTCAGCTCGCCCTGGCGACGCTTTTTATCGCCGTCGGCGTCGGCATTCCGGCCGGCATCGTGTCCGCCTATTACCGCAACTCGCTTCTCGACGTGGCGGTGCGCAGCCTGGCTGCATTCGGTCAGGCCGTGCCGACCTTCTACTGGGGCGTTTTGTGCATCCTCATCTTCTCGGTGTGGCTGAAATGGCTGCCGACCGGTGGCAGCGGCGGGCTCGTTCACCTGATCTTGCCCGCCACCACGTTGGCCTCCACGCTCGTCGCGCTGCTGGCGCGGGTGATGCGCTCGACGATGCTGGACGTGATGCGGCAGGATTTCGTTCGCACCGCGAGGGCCAAGGGGCTGGGCGAATTCACCGTCGTCATGCGCCATGTCGCGCGCAACGCGTTCATTCCCGTGCTGACGGTGATCGCGCTGCAGTTCGGCGTCTTGATGGGCGGCGTGATCGTCACCGAAACGGTCTTTTCCTGGCCGGGCGTTGGCCGCCTCGTCATCCAGGCGATTTATGCGCGCGACTATCCGGTCGTCCAGGCGGTGGTGTTTTTCTTCGCCCTGATCTTCGTCCTCTCCAACCTGCTCGCCGACATCCTCTCGGCGGTGCTGGATCCAAGGGTCCGTTACAAATGACCGCTGCACCTGTATCCATGCCGGCTCGTCGGCACAGGCGCTTGGGCTCGCTTATGCGCCATCTGCGCTCGCCGGTGGCCGTCACCAGCCTGATCGTGGTCGGGCTGGCCCTCTTGGCCACGCTCGCGCCGGGCCTCTTGGCGCCGCACGATCCCGCCGAGCAGAGCCTTCTGGCAAGGCTCGCGCCGCCGTCCTTCCTGGGTGGACCGGAGGGGCATTTTCTGGGAACCGACCAGCTTGGTCGCGATATCCTGTCGCGCATCATCTACGGCGCGCGCGCGACGCTTTTGATCAGCATCGCCGCGGTCGTCATCTCCTGCAGCATCGGTACGACGGTCGGTCTGGTCGCAGGCTATAACGGCGGCAGGACGGATGCGCTCGTCTTGCGCCTGATCGACATGCAGCTCGCCTTTCCGGTGATCCTGCTGGTGATCGCGGTGGTCGCCGTCGTCGGCTCGTCCGTGCTCACCCTGATCGTGGTGCTCGGCGTTTCCGGCTGGCCGCAATTCGCCCGCATCGTTCGCGCGGCGGTGATCTCGGTCAGGGAAATGGAGTATGTCGAGGCCGCCCGGGCGATCGGCGCGCCGGCAATGCGTGTCATCTTCCGGCATATCGGCCCCAACGTGCTGTCGGCGACCATCGTGTTCGCCACCTACGAGCTGTCGCGCATGATCCTTATCGAGGCGACGCTGAGCTTTCTGGGGCTCGGCATCCAGCCTCCAACGCCCACATGGGGCGGCATGATCAGCGAGGGCCAGAAATATATCAGCCTGGCCTGGGCCGCCTCGGTGTTTCCGGGCATCGCCATCGCGTCCACCATTCTGGCGATCAACATGATCGGCGACGTTCTGCGCGATGCTCTCGATCCCCGCCTGTCCGGGGAGGACGGCCGATGAGCTTGACCATGACCAGCAGGCCAAGCGCCGGTGTCGAACGGCACGACGAGATCCTGTCGATCAAGCAGCTTCGCACGACGCTCGGCTCGCGACCCGGCGGCGTGACGGTGGTCGACGGCGTCGACCTGTCGGTACGGCGCGGCAAGACGCTCGGCATCGTCGGCGAAAGCGGTTGCGGCAAGTCGATGCTGTCGCTGTCGGTGATGGGGCTGGTGCCGCCGCCCTGTCGGCTGGAGGGACGGATCGAGTTTTCCGGACGAAACCTGCTCGACGTGTCGCCGGCCGAGATGCGACGGATCCGCGGCAATCGTATCGCGATGATTTTCCAGGAACCGATGACGAGCCTCAATCCGGTTCTGACCGTCGGCTTCCAGATCGTCGAGGCGATGCGCGCGCACGACCGCAAGTCGTCCTACGAGGTGCTGCGCCGCCGTGCCATCGAGGCGCTGGTGCAGGTGCGCATGCCGGCGGCGGAGAGACGTTTCGACGAATATCCGCACCAATTGTCGGGCGGCATGCGCCAGCGCGCGGCCATCGCCATGGCGTTGTCCTGCAAGCCGGAGGTGCTGATCGCCGACGAGCCGACGACGGCGCTCGACGTGACCGTCCAGGCCGAGATCCTCGATCTTCTGCGCGATCTCCAGCAGGAGACCAATATGGCGATCGTTCTGATCACCCACGACCTGGGTGTGGTGGCGCAGGTCGCCGACGAGGTCGCCGTCATGTATGCCGGGCGCATCGCGGAGAAGGCGAGCTGCGACGCGCTGTTCGCCGACCCGCAGCACCCCTACACGCTCGGTCTGCTCGGCAGCATCCCGCGCATGGACCAGGCCGCCACGCGGCTGCTGGCCATCGACGGGGTGGTGCCGCCGGTTGCGTCGATGCCTCCGGGGTGCCGGTTCCATCCCAGATGCGTCTTCAGCGGTCAGGAATGCACCCGGCAGCGGCCCGAATTGACGGCCGTGGCCGACGGGCACGCCGTTGCCTGCCTGAAGGCGCCAATCGAGGAGGGCCAATCGTGACCGAAGGGCTTCTGGAAGTACGCGACCTGTCCAAGACCTATACGATCTCCCAATCGCTGATTACCCGGCGCAAGCAGGTGTTGCGGGCCGTCGACGGCGTGTCCTTCTCGCTGAAACGCGGGGAGACGCTGGCGCTGGTGGGCGAAAGCGGATGCGGAAAGTCGACCACCGCGCGGCTCGCCATGCGCCTGATCGAACCGTCGGCGGGAACCGTCCGCTTCGACGGCAGCGACATCGGCGGACTGCGCGGGGCGCCATTGCGGCGTTTCCGGCGGCATATGCAGATCATCTTTCAGGACCCGTTCGCCTCGCTCAATCCCGGGATGACGGTCTGGCAGACGCTGGAGGAGCCGCTGATCGTCAACGATCTCGGAAACCAGGCGACACGCCGGGCGCGCATCGACGAGGTGATGCGGCAGGTTGGGCTCGCCCCCGAATATGCCGGTCGGTACCCGCACGAATTTTCGGGCGGGCAGCGGCAAAGGATAGGGATCGCCAGGGCATTGATCGTTCGACCGCAGCTTGTGGTGTGTGACGAACCGGTCTCGGCCCTGGACGTCTCGATCCAGGCTCAGGTGATCAATCTCTTGGGCGATCTGCAGGCGCAGCTCGGCCTGTCCTATCTTTTCATTTCGCACGATCTGGCGGTGGTCAAACACATCTCCGACCGGGTCGCGGTGATGTATCTGGGCAAGATCATCGAAACCGCGCCGAAGCGGGATTTCTTTGCCATGCCGCGCCATCCCTACTCGCGGGCGCTCCTGTCGGCGATACCGCAGCCCAATCCTCGCGAAAGGCTGAACCGGATGGCGTTGTCGGGCGAAATCCCCAACCCGATCGACCTGCCCCAGGGCTGCCGTTTCCATCCCCGCTGCCCGTTTGCCGTCGACCGCTGCCGCAAGGAAGAGCCGACCCTTGCCGAGATCGGCACGGATGCCGCGGTCGCCTGTCACAGGGCCGCCGACCTGCCGGATTGGGAAGGCTCGCCCGATCCGCTGGACATTCTCTCACCCGCCGCGCGGCGGCGCGTTGCAGCCTATGCCGCGCGCACCCGCCAGCAGCTCCCAACCATCCACAACAGTCAAGATGCAAGTGAGGTATAGATGAGTGCCGAAACCAAAACGCGCCCGATCGTTATCGATGGGCTGAATTGCGCCGGGGTCACCCCGGGTCAGCTCAAGCGGACGCTGGAAGGGGGCATCTCGGCGATGAACCTGACGGCGATCAGGCCGGGCGCGCATCTTCACGACGCGTTGCTGCAACTCGAAGAGGCGCGCCGCGCGATCGAGGGCATGCCCGAACTGGCGACCGTCGTCACGACCGTGGACCAGATCGTCGCCGCCCATGACAAGGGCGTGGTCGGCGTCATTCTCGGCGCGCAGAACACCTTGATGGCGGAGCCCGACGTCAAGCTGCTGGCGAGCTTTCATGCCTTGGGCATGCGCATCATCCAGCCCACCTACAACGAGCGCAACGCATTCGGTTACGGCGCGTCCTTCACGGATATGGGCGACCGCGGCATCACCGAGGCCGGACGCATGTGGCTCGAGGCGATGGAGGAATTCGGCATTCTGGTCGACCTGTCGCATTGCGGCCACCGCACGAGCCTCGACTATCTGGCGGCGGCCAAGCGTCCGCTGGTCTTCAGCCATGCCAACGCCTATGCCGTGTGCCCCAGCCCGCGAAACAAGACCGACGAAATGATCCGCGGCGTCGCCGAGACAGGCGGCCTGATCGGCGCCGTCACCTGGGCGCCCGTCGTGCGTTGGGACCAGCGCCCGACGCTCGACGATTACCTGGATCACCTCGATCACCTGGTCAAGGTCGGCGGTATCGAGCATGTGGCGTTTGCCAGCGACCTGCCGGAGGACATCGGCCAGACTAAGGACGCCTGGCAGAAAATGTGGGGGCCGAACGGTCTCTATCCCAACGTCACCGGTGTGCTCGGCGATTGGTATACCTATGAGGACCGCTCGACCCAGGGCATGGAGACGATCTCCACGACGCCGCTGGTCTGGGACAAGATGCGCGCCCGCGGCTACCACGAGAGCGATATCGAGAAAGTGATGTCGGGCAACTGGCTGCGCGTTCTCGGCGACGTCTGGAAGAACTGACGGCGCGGTCGATCCCGCCCGCAAAGGCCTTGCGGTCGTTGCGGGCGGTCGACAATCCAGTCCGAAACATCGCCAATCGTTGGCGCAGCCGCCGCCGCGATCCCGCAAGCCGCTCGCCGGGGCGGATACGAGATCGTGACCGGCGTTTTGGGAGCGCGGTATGCTCAGGATCGGCATCGACATCGGCGGCACGTTCACCGATTTCGCCGTCTGGAAGGATGACGGCGACGGCTACGCGCAGATCGAAAGCCGCAAGATTCCCACCTCGCGGCCGAATTTCGCCGAGGCGGTCAAGCGGGGTATTGACGAGATCGTCGCCGAGCTCGGCTATTCTAATCGGGCGCCCCTGACCGTGGTGCACAGCACGACCGTCAGCACCAATGCGGTGATAGAGCGCTCGCAGCCTCCGGTCGGACTGATCACCACGGAAGGGTTTCGCGACATTCTCGGCCTGGCGCGGCTGCGTCTCGACAAGCCGGTCGACCTCTTTAACCGGAGAGCCAGGCCGCTTGTCCCGCGCCAAAACGTCTTCGCCGTTGCCGGCCGCATCCTTGCGGATGGCACCGAGGACCGGCCGCTCGACGAGGACGGTCTGCGCGGGGCGTTGCGCACAATTGTCGATCGCGGCCTGGCCGGCGCCGCGATCTGCTTTGTGAACGCCTACCGGTATCAACAACACGAGGTGAGAGCGCTGGAGATCGCGCGCGGCGAGTTTCCCCGGCTCGAGGTGATGGCCTCGCACGAGGTGTGGCCGCAACAGGCCGAATACGAACGCGCCGTGCTGACCCTGCTTAACGTCTATGTGAAGCCGCTCATGCAGGACTATCTGCACGAGATCGACGGTTTTTTGCGTTCACGCTACCCCGAGGCGCGCCTCTATCTGACCAAGTCGAACGGCGGCATCATGTCGGTCGACGAGGCGCGCAGGCTGCCGATCCACACGCTGCTTTCGGGCCCGGCCGCCGGCGTGACCGCGGCCCAGGTGCTCGCCGAGCATGTCGGTATCGATCATGTGCTTACCTTCGACATGGGCGGCACGTCGGTGGACGTGTCGCTGGTGGAGAGCGGGCGACCGACCACCACCGGGCAGGCGGAAGTCGGCGATTTTCCGCTGATGATGCCGGTGACGGCGGTCGAGGCGATGGGGGCGGGCGGCGGCTCCGTCATCGGGCTCGACGACCGCGTTTTGAAAGTCGGTCCGCGCAGCGTCGGTTCGTCGCCGGGGCCCGCCTGTTACGGTCTCGGCAGCGACGAGCCGGCACTGTCGGATGCCTATCTCCTGCTTGGCTATCTGCCCGGCGAAGGGCTTTTGGGCGGTCGTTTGGGGCTAGACCGGGACCTGGCGGTGCGGGCCCTGCAGCCGCTGTGCGAGCGGCTCGGTCTCGACAGCGTGCAGGTCGCCGAAAGCGCCGTGGCGGTCGCCACCTCCGAAATGCTTGCCAAGATCACGCCGTTCCTGGCCAGGCTCGGCGTCAGCGCCGGCGACCTGACCATGATGATATTCGGCGGCGCCGGCGGCATCCACGGCCCTTTGCTCGCCGAGGAGGTCGGCATTCGCCGCGTCGTGGTGCCGCGCATTCCCTCCGTCTTTTGTGCCTTCGGCGGCCTCGTGTCCGACATGATGCACGACGCGGTCCGCTCCGTGCACGGTCAGCGGCTCGGCACCGACGAGCTCGTTGTCGGTTTTGCGGCCCTCGCGCAGGAGGGCAGGCGGTGGCTTGCCGCCCAAAAGGTGACGGAGCTGGCCGCGGTGCGTCACGTCTATCTGGCCGATATGCGCTACGCCGCCCAGTCTTTCACCATATCCGTCGACGTGTCCGCGCCGCAGGCCGGCGCGATGTCGATCGCGGCCGCCGAGGCGGCGTTCCACGACCAGCATCAACGATTGTTCGATTATTGTGACCGCCAGGCTCCCGTCAGCATCGACGCGCTGCGCGTACGCACGATCGGGCCGCGCGCGCGGCCGGCGGCGGGCATGCTTGCCGAGCGCTTTGGCGCGGCTGTCCCGGCCGGCGAGCGCGATATCCGGCTGAACGGCTCCTGGCGGCGTGTGGCGGTGTGGAATTGGCACGACCTTGGAACGGGCTGGCACTGCGACGGCCCGGCCATCGTGCAGCAGTCAATCGCCACGATCCTGGTTCCCGACGGGTTTCGGGCGCGCGTCGACGGCCTCGGCAATCTCGAGATGGAACGACGGTAGGGAGCAAGCGATGGATCCCGTCCAGACCGAAATCATGAAGAACCGGTTCTCCGCGATGGCCGAGGAGGCGGCCACGCTGGCCTACCGGACCGCGCATACGACCTTCGTCAAGCAGACCCAGGATTTCCAGGTCGCCGTGGCCGATCTGGACGGGTATTTCTTTGCCTATCCGATGCAGACCGGCGTCGTGACGGGAAGCGGGCAGACGATCGCCGGCCTGCTGAAGCATTTTTGCGCCGAGCAGCTGCGGCCCGGCGACGTGCTGATCTCGAACGACCCGTTCCGCACCGACGGCGTCGTCACCCACATGATGGATATCCACATGGCGCGGCCGATCTTCGTCGACGGCCGGCTCGCCTGTTTCGCCTGGTCTTTCATCCACGCCTCCGACATTGGCGGCGCGGTGCCCGGAAGCATCTCCCCCGATCTCTATGAGTGTTTTCAGGAGGGCTTGCGGATTCGGCCGAAAAAACTGGTCGAGGCCGGGCGGCTGAACCAGGACATCGTCGATATCCTGCATGACAATTCGCGCATCGGCGAGGCGATCTGGGGCGATCTCGAGGCGATGATGGCGGCAATGCGCCTGCTCGACCGGCGCATCAACGAACTGTGCGAAAAGGTCGGCCGCGCCGGTTTCGAGCAGGGCGTGGCGGATGTGATGGCCTACGCGGAGATGAAGGCGCGCCGCGCGATTTCGGGGCTGACGGACGGGCAGTACAGCTTTGCCGACCGGATCGAGGGCGACCAGAACGGCGCCGATATCGAGTTCCGCTGCAGGCTCACCATTCGCGGCGACGAGGCCGAAATCGACTATGACGGGAGCTCGCCGCAGGTGCGCGCGGCCTTCAACTTCACCACCGGAGACCGCACCCACCCGTTTCTGTGCCTCGCGCTGACCCACTATATCCACACCGTTGAGCCGGACATTCCCGTCAATGGCGGAATCATGCGTCCCATCCGCGCCCGCGCGCCGCGCGGCAGCGTGATGAACGCCACCTTTCCCGCCGCGATGGGCAACCGCTTCGTGGCGGTGATGCGCAGCTACGACACCTTGATGGGCTGTCTCAACCAGGCGGTGCCCGGCGGCATCGTCGCCTGCGGCGCGGGCCAGGCCGGGATCATCAGCTATGCCTGGAACCCGTCGGGCGACGGGCGGCAGCGCGTCGCCGTCGTCGAGCCGTTTTCGGGCGGCTCCGGCGGACGCGTGCGCGGCGACGGGGTGGACGCGAGCGACACCATGATCGCCGTTTTGAAAAGCGCGCCGGTCGAGCATGTCGAAAGCGAGATGCCGCTCATCCTACGCCGCCACGACCTGGTTGCCGGCAGCTTCGGTCACGGCCGGTTTCGCGGCGGCGCGTCGGTGGCGATCGAGCTCGAGAACCGGGCCCCGGACGCCGCGATCACGGTGCGCGGGCTCGACCGGTTCCGCTGCCGCCCGTGGGGCGTGGCCGGCGGCACGCCCGGTGGCAACAGCCTGGCCGAAATCGACGCGCCCGGGCAGGCAAGCCGCACGGTCGGACGCATCAAGGTGCTGCATCTGCGCGCCGGCGACGTGTTGCGCATGAGATCCTCCTCGGGCGGCGGTTTCGGCGATCCGTTCGAGCGCGAGCCCGACCGGGTGCTGCGCGACGTGCTCGACGAACTGCTGAGCCGGGAGGACGCCGAGGCGATCTACGGGGTGAAGATCGACGGCGACCGGGTCGACGGCGCCGTCACGCAGCGGCTGCGTGCGGCGCGGTAGCGGGCCAGGCCGAACAGCGGCGAGGTCCTCGGAAGCCGGAGCGGGATTAGGACCGGACAGCCGCAAGCGGGATCGCGCATCACAGCCCCGGAGCATCCGCGCCGAACCACCAATGTCAGGCCGGCCGCATGCAGCACGGCGCCGCGGAAGCCGGCTGAAGGGCGTGTCTTGAGGACGAGCCGTCAGCCAGTGTGATGGATGCGTACCGTCACCCATGTCTTCGGTGCGGGCACTTGTTGTGACGCAGACGCAAACTGGACCTCAACGCATCTCTTTGACCCGGTGCGACCTGAAGCCAATAGGTATTGGAGTATCCAGCTCTTGGCTTTTGCGATGGGAGGAATTGGGCGCTTTCCTCGCCGTGTCCGCTTCTCGAACATTATGGTGGCTTGGCCTCGCGAACTGGTGATGGAGTGGTGCGAGGCGGGCATATCGGCAAGAGAGAAAAGCCGTCCCCAAGTTGACATGTACGCCATGGCGACGTACATAATCTTTGAGCTAACATTGAGGAGGCGACGATGCGCGCTTTCCATGATCACACGAAAACCATTGATGAGCGGGCGAGCGAACGGATGAATTTCCGTACCAAGCCCCATATCAAGAAGGCGATCCAGCAAGCGGCGGCGCTGAGCGGAGTGGACGATTCTGTCTTCACGATGAACGCCGCTTATAGCTCGGCGTTGGAGACGATTGCCACGCATGAGCGTACCATGCTTGATCCGGCAGATCATGCCGCGTTCTTCTTGGCACTCGACAACCCGCCGGCCCCGACTGCGAAGTTGCGGGATGCCTTTGCGCGCCATCGATCGCGTATCGCTTCCAAGTGACCTCGCCCGCCGATGCAGGGCTGATCATAGAGCCGTTCGATCCTAAAAAACATGATCGGGCGGCTTTTTCCTGTGGTGTTGAGCAGGTCGACAACTTCTTCAAAAAGACCGCGAACAAACTGGCCAAGGCCGGCAATCTGCGCGTCCATATCATGGTTGGCGCAGCTGGCGAGGTCATCGGCTTCTATGCGATCAATGCCCATGCGGTCGACTATCAGGAACTGCCGAAGCCCTATGCCCGATCCCGTCCGCGCCATGGGTCGATCCCAGCCGCATACATGTCCATGATCGGCGTTGATCAAAGATATACAGGACGTGGCTATGGAGGTGATCTGCTCGTGGATGCGTTGCAGCGCATCGCGTTCGCCGCTGAAAGCTTGGGGATCGCCGTAGTCGTGCTTGATGTTCTTGACGATGGAAATCCCGGTCTGACCGCCCGCCGCAAGAAACTCTACGAGGGCTACGGCTTTATACCCTTCAAATCCGATCCGCCCAGAATGTTCCTTCCTGTAGCAACCATTCAGGAGATACTGGGCGCATCATCTGCGTAGTGGTGTCAATTCGTTGCAGGTCGGCACTGGTCCGGATCGCGACAGACCATCGCGCTAACCAGCTACACCGCGTCTGGGGACGTCACCGTTCCTGGCTCGCCCGAGGCGCCGACGCCGACGCTCGGCGACATCATCCCGCAGTTCATCGATAGGGACGCAAAAAACGCGCGAACGGTGTGAGGGCGCGGGGCGGGGCCGGTGCACGGCCATTGGCCGCAGCGCGTTCGATCAGCCAGCAAGAGCGTCTGGAGTGTATCCACGCGCCGTACTCAGAGGCGTGATCTTCCAACGAGATCCTAACACTTGTGGGGTGTGACGTTGTCTTAACTATCTAGAATAAAAGGAAAAATGGCAGCGGAGGAGGGACGATGTCCTCTGACAGCCGCTAAGTCATTGATCTTCGAACCGGAAAATTGTGATTGTCTCACGGTTTCGATCAATGTCCCCGCGTACAACAACGGGGACATTTCTTCAAGCCGCTGTCCTCAAATCACCAAATTTCGGGGGTCGTATGGTATGTTGCCTGTGAGGCTTCAGAAAGTCCGGAGACGCCGCTTCATTGCCGGATGGTCGACCTCCAGAACGACGCCTGCCTGCTCTGCTCGGAGCCGAACGTACCCACGGATCATCTTCTCGGTGAACTCGTACCACCCCTGTCTGCTGCCTGTGAGGATGCTGGCGTGGGCGGGCTGCTTCAGCCTGTTGATGCGCTGGTTGAACTTGGCGCGATCCAAGGCTTCCTCGGGGCGATCCCGCATGATGCGCAGATAAGACTCGTAGATGGCAGAACTCTGCCGCTTCATCTCGTGCCCGTCCGCTGCAGCCCAGAGCACGGCTTCGTAGTCGTTGTTGTATTTCTGCGTGGCGGTTTCGTACGGCCCGCGCAGCTTCATGTCCATCGATGAAGCCGCATCCGACATGGCAAACCCAAAAAGTTCGGGCGTGATCCGGCCACCGTTCTGCGCCTCGAACACTCTCCAGAACAGCTTTTCAGAGACGAAGTGGACATAATGCGGGAAGCCATCACTGATGCGGGCGATCCGGATGACGGTATTCTCGTCCGTTGTGACGCCAAGCCGCTCGGCTGCCCCGTTGACGATCTCATAGCGCGCTTCCCACGGAAGCTGGCCAAGTCCCACCGTGTGGAAGTATCGATCTGCGCTCGCGTGGGCGGACATGATGGCGTCGATGCTTTCGCCGATCCCGCAGAATATGAAGTGCGCCGGAACGTGCCTGTCTGATACCTGCTTGATGAAGTTGGTGAAGAACTGCTGTTCGTCCTTGTCGGTAAGCTGATCGAACTCGTCGATCACGATGACGGGTTTCACCGTGTAGCTCTCACACAGGAATTGGACCAACCGGACCGCTTCGTTCACCGAACCCGGTGCGCTCGCTTTGCCCTCCTGGGTCGCTTCTTTCCCGCCGAGCGTGATCCCGAGTTTCGAGAAACTCAGGCCCGCCTCTCTGATGCGTTTCTCCACGAGCGGATTGTTCGTCACCGCGCCGTCGAACATCTCCCTGATGACGCTGCCGAACGTGCTCTTGTCGTCGCAGGCCATGATGATCGGGTCCATGTCCGTGGACAGGCTGAAGGCGGCGGTCTGGGCGAGAGATGACTTGCCGACCCCGCGCAAGCCGTGAATCAGGACGTGTCTACCTGCTTGGTATAGCGCGCGCTTTATGCCTTGAAGCTGTTCTTCTCGGCCCCTGAGAAACTCCTCCGACTGGAGCGGCTGGGAGGGCGACAAGACCTTACCCAGCATGATTCCGAAGTCGTGTTCGGATTCTGAAAGGACCGCACGCATTGTATCCAAATGACCCGTCATGCGAGAAATCTACACTTCGCCGTCATGAACGAATAGATCTCGTCCCTCACAATCCCCGGAATACTTGTCGAACGCCAAGCTGAAATCAGCGTGGGAACAGGAACCATCAAATCGCGCGTTCCCAGAGCGTGACCTCATTGCCCGTTAGGTCGAATAGCTTATAGACGATACAATCAACTTTGAGCTCGGCGCTGACGGTCTCAACAACAACCTCAAGAGAGCCAAGACGCCTCGGATTGGAGTCTCCCGTCGCGTCCAAGCGCACGCCCGTGTTAACCAAAACGGCACCGAGCGCCGTTCACGCCGGCTGTCGATTAAAAATGCTAGACTTATCTATCTGAAATCATTGATGATTTTTGGTAGCGGAGGAGGGACTCGAACCCCCGACACAAGGATTATGATTCCTCTGCTCTAACCGGCTGAGCTACTCCGCCCCGTTCACGCCGCGAGGCGGCGCGGTGTCCGGGCAGGCCCGAACCGCAAGGTTGGGCGGATATAGGGTCGCCGCGGCAAGCCTGTCAAGCAAGCTTTCGCCCGCGACGGCGACCGCGGGCGAATTTTTGTGGCCAGGGCGGGCGGCGGCCCGTGGGCTGGGTCTTCGAACCGCTTGTCCGCCCCCTTGTCCGGCTCGGCCGGCGGCGCTCGCGCGGGCAGGGCGGCCTTGCTGCGCCGCGCGCGGCGGCAGTGGACGTGGCCGCGATCGACGACGTCGCAAGCGAACCGGCCGGCGGCGGGCGCCGCGCCCCAGGGGATGGCGGCTCGGCCGGGCCGGTGGCCGGCGGTTTGCGGGAAGCGGGAGAGGGCACGGGCGGGCGAGATCCCGCACGAGGGAAGACCATAATTTCAAACTTGACTAGTCAACTAGTCTATTTTACCGTGATGGCATGAAACCGATGGCCGCCAGCACGCCCCGCTATCTCGTCCTCGCCGAAGAGCTGCGTGCGCGCATCGAGGGCGGCGTCTTGAAGCCGGGCGATCGGCTGCCGAGCGAGGCGCAGCTTTGCGCGACCAACGGCGTCAGCCGCGGCACCGTCGTACGCGCCATCGAGCAGCTTGTCTCGCAGGGCTTCGTCACCCGACGCCAGGGCGCGGGCAGTTTCGTCGCCAACCGCTCGCTGCACCGCAAGGCCGGCCATCTGTTGAGCTTTTCCCAGACCGCGCGCCAGGACGGGCACCGCTCCGAGCAGCGCCTGCTCGCCTTTCGCTCGGCAGACGACGCCGAGGCGCAGCAATTCGGCGTCGCCGCGCCGGCGCGTCGGCTCGAGCGCGTGCGCCTGATCGACGGCGAACCGTGCGCGGTCCATGGCTCGGTGATCCCGGCCGCCGTGTGCGAGCGCATCGGTCTTGCCGGCGACGGCGCGGCCGCGTTGCTTAAGGATCCGGACTTTTCGCTCTACGCCCGTTTCGAGGCCGCCGGCCTGGCGGTGCGCGAGGCGCATGAGCGCGTCACCGCGCGGCTGGCGACGGCGTCGGAATGCGCCGTGCTCGCCGTGACTGCGCCGAGCCCGGTCATGGTCGTGTTCCGGACCAGCTACGCGGCCGACAATCTTTTGGTCGAGGCCGTCGAAGCGGTCTATCGCGCCGATTTCTACACCTATGACACCCATCTGGTCCGTGGCGAGCGCCATGCCGGCTCCGGCCTGCGCATCGTCGCTGCGGGAGCGGATTTCTGAACCAAAGGTTGGAGCCAATGGAAAAGGGGAATTTTATGAAAAACCTGACGAAACTGCTTGCCGTGTCGACCGTTCTGGGTGCCGTCGCCGCCCCGCAGGCGGGGGCCGCCGACGTGGCCCCGGCCGCGCTGATCATCGCCCAGGGCGGTCTCGGCGACGGCTCGTGGAACGACACCGCCTATGCCGGCTTCAAGGCCGGGCTCGAAAAGACCGGCGTCGAGGGCCGTCCGATCGAATCCAAGGATGTCGTCGCCCAGGGCGAGGAGATCATGCGCCGCGCCGCCGATGGCGGCTTCGGATTGGTCGTCAGCCTGGAATGGATCCACGGCGAGCCGATGCAGAAGATCGCGCCCGACTATCCCGACACCAATTTCGTCATCATGAACCAGACCCGCGAGGGCGCCAATCTCGCCTCGGTGGTGTTCGCCGAGCATCAGGGCTCCTATCTGGCCGGCGCGCTCGCCGCCCAGGTCACCACCGACACGTCGATCGAGGGCATCAACGCCGATCCGGTGATCGGCGTCATCGGCGGGGTCAAGTCGCCGGGCATCGACAAGTTCATCGTCGGTTACATCCAGGGCGCCAAGGCGGTCAATCCGGATATCGACGTCAAGGTCGCCTATGCCGAATCCTTCGGCGATCCGGCCAAGGGCGAACAGCTCGCCAAGGCGATGTTCGCCGAGGGCGCCGACATCGTCTATCAGGTCGCCGGCGGCACCGGCATCGGCATCATCGAGGCGGCGAAGGCGGAGGGCCGCTACGCGATCGGCGTCGACACCGACCAGGATTCCATGGCGCCCGGCCATGTGCTGACCAGCATGGTCAAGCGCGTCGACGTGGCGGTCGAAAAGATCCTCGAGGACTATGCCGGCGGGGCGTTTCCCGGCGGCCAGGTGCTGACCTTCGGCCTGAAGGAGAACGGCGTGGCCTTGTCCGACATGGAGCACACCAAGGACCGCATTCCCGCCGCCTATCTCGCCAAGGTCGAGGAATTGAAGGCCGGCATCGTCGACGGTTCCGTCGAGGTCTGGGACGTGACCGAGAAGGGCTATCCCGACTTCTACAACTGATCGATCGCCGTCTGGGCCGGGCGTGCGACGCCCGGCCATTCTTCCCGTTGCAAAAAGCCCGGTAAACCGTTTTGGCCGACATCCGAAATCATAGCACCGCGCCGGTGGCCGTGCGGCTGGGCGCGCGCGACGTCGCCAAGAGCTACGGCGCCGTGCGGGCCAATAGCGGCATCACGCTGGAGGTCGCTCCGGCCGAGATTCATGCGATCGTCGGCGAGAACGGCGCCGGCAAGTCGACCCTGATGCGGCTCTTGCAAGGGCTCGAACAGCCCGATGCCGGCAGCATCGTCTTCAACGACCGGCCGATCCGGCTGCGCGACCCCGAGCAGGCGCTCGGTCTCGGCATCGGCATGGTGCACCAGGAATTCATGCTGGCGCCGGAACTGACCCTTTTGGAGAATTTCGTCCTCGGCCACGAGCCGGTGACGGCCGCGCTCCCGCTCGGCCGCCACATCGACTGGCGCGCGGCGCGCGCGGCCGGCGATGCCCTGGCGGCCAAGACCGACCTGGCGATCGACTGGGACCGCCGTGCCGGCACCGCGCCGGTCCACATCCAGCAATATACCGAAATCCTGCGGCTCTTGCAGCGCGGCATGAAAGTGCTGATCCTCGACGAGCCGACGGCGGTGCTGGCCCCGCAGCAGGCCGACGACCTGTTCACGCTGCTGCGTCAATTGCGCGATCAGGGCACGTCGATCGTCTTCATCAGCCACAAGCTGCGCGAGGTGATCGCGCTCGCCGACCGCGTGACGATCATGCGCCGCGGCCGGGTTGTGGCCTCCTCCCGCATCGACGAGACCGACATCGACACGATGACGCGCCACATCGTTGGCGAGGCCGCGTCTGTCGCACCGCCGGCGGCCGCTGTGCGCGCCGCTGCCGGCGCGCCGGTGCTCGATGTGACGGGGCTGAGCGCGCCAGCGATCGCGGGTTCCCATCCGGTCCGTGCGGTCGATCTTCAGGTGCGCTCCGGCGAGATCGTCGGCATGGCCGGTATTGCCGGCAACGGCCAGGACGAGTTCATCCAGTGCGTCGTCGGCCTGCGCAAGCCGTCTTCGGGCGCGGTGGGCCTTAACGGGCGCGCGCTCGCCGGCCGCGACAATGCCGATTTTCGCGCCGCGGGCCTCGGCTATATCAGCCCCGACCGGGCGCATGAGGGCCTGGCCAAGAGCGCGTCGATCGAGGATAACGTCATGGCTGCGAGCCAGCGCGCGCCGGCTTTCCGCCGCGGTCCGTTCCGCCGCCTGGGCGCCGTGCGGACCGAGGCCTTCCGCCGCCTGTCCCAGCTCAAGGTGCGTTTCGGCCGCCTGTCCGATCCGGTCGCCAGCCTGTCGGGCGGCAATCAGCAGCGCCTCGTCTTTGCCCGCGAGATCGCGACCGAGCCGGCGCTGCTCGTCGTCGCCCAGCCGACGCGCGGTGTCGATCTCGGCGGCATCGCCGCCATTCATGCGATCCTGCGCGACTTCGCAGCGCGCGGCGGCGCCGTGCTTCTGGTGTCGGAGGAACTCGACGAGCTGATCGCGCTGTCCGACCGTATCGTGGTGATGGCCGAGGGCGCCATCGTCGGTGAGATCGCCGACGAAACCGCGACGCCGGAGGCGATCGGCCGGCTGATGCTGCAGCAAGACAGTCACGGGGAGGCGGCCAATGGCTGATGCAACCGCGGAGCCGGGGGCCGGCCGGCCGAGCCTGATGCCGGCGCTCGAACGCATGGCCGGCGACATTGCGCGCTTCGCGCTGCCGGTCCTGTTCGCGTTTTTCGTCGGCGCGGTGGTGCTGGCCTTCATCGGCGAAAACCCGCTCGACACCTACGCGCTGATGCTGTCGGAGGGTTTCGGGTCGTCGCGGCGCATTGCCGCCACCCTGTCGGCCGCGACCCCGCTTCTGTTCACCGCCGTTGCCACGGCGATCTGTTTTCGCTCCGGCGTCTTCAATGTCGGCGTCGACGGCGCTTTCGTGCTCGGGGGACTGGCGGCGGCCGCCGCCGGCGCCCTTTTGCCGGTGGCGTTCGGCTGGTCGATCGCGCCGCTCGCCATGGTGGCCGCGATGGCGGTTGCCGGGGTCTGGCTCTACGTGCCGGGCCTGTTGCTGGCGCGGCTCGACGTCGACGAGGTGGTGTCGACGTTGATGCTCAACTTCATCGCACTGGGCCTGTCCGGCTTCCTGGTCAACACGCTGCTCTTGTCGGAAACCTCCGGCAACAACACCACCGACACCATTCACGACGTGGCCGAACTTTCCAGGCTGATGCCGCCCTCGACGCTTCACAGCGGCTTTCTGATCGGGCTCGCCTGCGTTGCCGCCTATTGGGTGTGGGCGCGCTGGACACCGGCAGGCTACGAGGCCAAGCTGGTCGGCCTCAACCCGCGTTTCGCGCGTGCCGTCGGCATTGCGATCCCCGCCTCCATCGTCCTGGTGATGGCAATCTCGGGCATCGTCGCCGGGCTCGGCGGCGCCAGCCACGCGCTCGGCCAGGTGCACAAATTCTCCGACGGCTTTTCCGCCGGTTACGGTTTCACCGGCATGGCGGTGGCGCTGCTTGCCCGCAATTCTGCCTTCGGCATCGTGTTCGGGGCCGTGCTGTTCGGCGCCTTGGCCTCGGCCGGCACCACCATTCAGCTGTTTTCCGACGTGCCGCTCGACATCGTCAACGTGATCGAGGGCACGGTGATGATCTTCGCGGTGATGGAACTGGGCCGCCTGTCGCTGCGGCGGGGACGGGCCTCATGATGCAGATTGCCGAACAGGTTCTGGCCACCTCCGTCGTGCTCGCCACGCCGATCCTGCTTGCCGCCATCGGCGGGCTGGTCAACCGCCAGGGCGGCATCGTCAACATCGCGCTGGAAGCCAAAATGCTCGCCGGCGCCTTCGTCGCCGTCATCGTTTCCTCGGCCACGGGCTCCTGGGGTGTCGCGGTCCTGGCCGCGGCCCTCGTTTCGGCGGCGATCGGTTATCTGTTTTCGCTGACGATCACCCGCGCCCGCGCCAACATGATCATCGCCGGTCTCGGCCTCAACGTGCTGGTTGCCGGTTTCGTCGGCTTCATCATGAATGTCGGCTTCGACGCCAGCGGCACCTTGCGCATGCCCGATGTGGAATTGCTGCCCAAATTGCTGCCCGATTCCGTCGCCGCGCTGCCGCTCGTCGGCGAGGTGCTCGCCGATCTCGACCCGCTCACTGTCTTCGCCTGGCTGAGTGTGGCGGCCCTGCCGTTCCTGCTTGCCAATACGCGTCTCGGCCTGCGGCTGCGCGCGGCCGGCAACGCCCCGCACGTCGCTCGCGCGGTCGGGCTGCGCGAAAAGTCGCTGCAGGATCTGGGCACCGCCTTCGCCGGGTTCTATTCGGGTCTTGCCGGCGCGCACCTGGCGTTGGCCTCGATCGGGCTGTTCAACGAGGGGCTGACGGCCGGCCGCGGTTTCATCGCGCTCGCCGCCTTCTACTTCGCCCGCAACCGCCCGGTCGGCACGGCGCTGGTGTGCCTGTTTTTCGGTTTTCTCGATGCGACCCAGATCCGCCTGCAAACGGTGGGCCTGCCGCCGCAACTGATCGGCACCCTGCCATACGCCATGGTGATTCTCGGCCTGTGCCTGACGGCCTGGAACCTGAAAAGAAAGGCGCAAGCATGAGCGAGCCCGCACTGATCGTCATCGACATGCAGAATTCCTTCCTGCATCCGAAAGGGGAAAATTACTATCCGGCCGCGGGCGAGACCATTGAGCCGGTCCGCCGGCTTCTGGACGCCGCCCGCACCGGCAAACGCCTGATCGTCCACACGCTCGACCGCCATCGCCGTGGGCTCGTCGACTTCGAGCAGAAGCGCCTGCCCCAGCATTGCCTCGAAGGTGGTTTCGACGCCGCCTATTTCGAGGGTTTCGGTCCGCTCGCCGACGCGCCGCGCGAGGTCGAGATCGTCAAGCGCCGCTACAGCGCGTTCTTTGCCACCGATCTCGGCCTGATGCTGCGCGAAAACGGCGTCGAGACCGCGATCATCTGCGGCGTCAAGACCAATGTATGCGTGCGCGCGACCTCCCAGGACGCCTTCGCCAACGGTTTTAGGGTGGTGGTGCCGCGCCAGGCCACCAACTCCAACCGCGCCAATCTCCAGGCAGCCTCGCTGGAAGACATCGACCGCTATCTCGGTCATGTCGTCGAGCTCGACGAGGCGCTGTCCCAGCTTGCCGGCGGTTCCGATGGCTGAGGTGGTCATCACCGGTTATGCCAGCCTCGATTACCCCGCGCTGCTCGACGGCACGGTGGCGGGCGACAGCACGACGCAGATCCGCTTTCGCGATCCCGGTGCCTGGCCGCGGCTCGGCGGCTCGCCGGCCTATGCCGGTGCGGCGCTGGCGCGCGGCGGTCATCGGGCGACCCCGATAAGCTGGGTCGCTTCCGACCAGGCCGGCGATACCTATGTGCGCATGACCGGAGAGGCGGGCATGGCGACCGACGCCCTTGCCAGGATCGACGCGCCGCGCTCGCCGATCTCGCTGATGCTCTACCAAGCGGACGGGACCTCGATCTGCCTCTACGATCCCGGTTTCGCCGGCCGCGAGGCTTTGACCCCGGTGCAGCGCCAGCACCTCGCCGAGGCGGCGCATGTGTGCGTCACCGTCGGGCCGGGGCATCTGCTTGCCGAAATCCTCGATCTCGTCGGGCCGGACGCGAGACTCTACTGGGTGGCCAAGAACGACCCGACCTGTTTCACGCCGGCCCTGTGCGCACGGCTTTCGGCGCGCGCGAGCGTCATCTTCTGCAACCAGGCCGAACGCGCCCTGATCACAGCCGGTACCCGCGAAGACGCGATCGTGATCGAGACGATGGGCCGGCGCGGCTATCAGGTCGGCGTCGATGGGCAAAGCCGTTTCGTCGCCGCCGATCCGGTTTCCGTCTCCGACCCGACCGGCGCCGGGGACACCTTCGCCGGCGCCTTCATCGGCGCATATTTGAAAGACGGCGATCCGCACGCCGCCGCGCAGGTCGCGGCCGAGGCGACCCGGCAGATGCTCGAGGTCCGCGGTCGCGCAGAAAGGAGCCTTTCATGAAATCGGCCTGGTATCTGGGCTATTCGCAAGCCGATGTCGGCGACAGGGCGTTGCTGGCCGGCGATCCCGACCGGGTCGACCGCATTGCGCTGTTGCTCGACGACGCCCGGCCGATGCCGGTCAAGCGTGGCCTCAAATCGGTGACCGGAACCTATGCCGGCAAAAAGGTGACGGCGGTCGCCTTCGGCATGGGCGCGCCGATCGCCACCGTCGTGCTGCACGAACTGGCAGATCTCGGCGTCAAAAGCTTCATGCGCATCGGCACGGCGATGTATTTTGCGCCGGTCGCGCCCGGCGATTTCGTGCTCAGCGACCGCATCGCCTGTTTCGAAGGGACATCCCGGTCCTATGTCGACGATGTCGAGGCGCAGCGCGCCGACGCAGGCCTCAACCGCGCGGTGGCCACGGCGGTCGCAGCCGGCGACGCTCAACTCCACACCGGCACCTTCGCCACCTTCGACGCGTTTTATCGCGACATGTTCGCGCTCGATGCACCGACCCAGGCGCGGGTCGATGCCAATCGCGCCATGCTCGCCGAGCGCGGTGTCGTCGCCGCCGACATGGAGACTTCGGCGCTGGTCAATGCCGCGGCCGCGCTCGACGTCCGCTTCACCAGCCTGTGCGTTGGCACGGTCGACGGCGTGACACGCGCCAAGCTGGAGCCGGAGGCGATGGCCGCCGCAGAGCACCGGCTGTTCACGACCGCGCTCAGCGCCATCACATCCCTTTAAACGCGGCCGGCTTGCCGGCCCGCCAATCGATCCAACGGAGCTTCGCATGACCACGATTGCCCAAAACTATTTCGCGCTCGTCATCGAGCGGCTCAACACCGTGATGGAAACCCAGGCCGAAGCCATCGAGGCCGCCGCCGAAATCTGCGCCGAGGCGATTGCCCGCGACAAGCTCGTTTTCACCTTCGGCACCGGCCACGGCTCGTTCGCCGCCATGGAGATGTTCCCGCGCACCGGCACCGTCACCGGCTTCCGGCCGATCGTGGAAAGCACGATGATCTCCTTCCACCGCGTGCTCGGCGACGGTGGCGCGCGCCAGTACCGTTTCATCCACAGCCGCGAAGGCTATGGCGACGCGATCCTGGCCTCGCACCAGCTTGACGGGCAGGACGCCATGCTGATCTTTTCCCATTCCGGCCTCAACGCCGTGACGCTCGACATCGCCGTCGGCGCCAAGGCGCGCGGCATGAAGGTGATCGGCGTGACCTCGGTGCCGCATTCCTCCAGCACGCCCTCGCGCCATAGCTGCGGCAAGCGCCTGTTCGAGCTCGCCGACGTGGTCATCGACACCGGCGTGCCCAAGGGCGACGCGTCGATCCGCATCGACGGTGTGGAGGGCGCGGTGGGCGCCACCTCGACCTCGATCGCGATCGCCGTCGGCCAGGCGATCAACGCCGCCACTGCCGAGAAACTGGCCGGGCGCGGCGTCAAGCCGTTCGTCATGGTTTCGCCCAACACCACCGAAAAGGCCGCCGCCGACGCCCAGAACGACCGCAACTACGCCGAATTGTGGCGCCGCCTGAAGGCGCGCTGAACCGGCGACAGCAACCAATCGGGATAATGACCATGCAACGCGGATTTTTCATCGCCGGGCAATGGCGGTTCTTCGACGATGCCGAGCGTTTCGACATCGCCGAGCCCGCAACCGGCAAACCGGTCGGCACCACGCTGCTGGCCGCCGAGACCCATATCGACCAAGCCGTCGAGGCAGCCGTTGCCGCCGCGCCGGTGATGGCGGAAATGGCGGCCAGCGAGCGCGCGGCGATCCTCGAGCGCACGGCCGCGCTGATGATCGAGCGCGAATACGACATGGCGGTGCTCCTGACCCGCGAGCAGGGCAAGCCGGTCGCCGACAATATCAAGGAGATCCGCTTCGGCGCCGAGGTTCTGCGCTATTATGCCGGCGAGGCGGTGCGCCTCGGCGGCTCGTTGCGGCCGGCCTCGGCGCCGGACATCCGCAATCTGGTGACCCGCCACCCGGTCGGCGTCTGCGCGGCGATCGTGCCGTGGAACTATCCGGTCGACCTTTATTGCTGGAAGGTGGGCCCGGCAATCGCCGCCGGCTGTCCGCTGGTGGTCAAGAGCCCGCACGAAACGCCATTCGCGATCGGCATGTTTGTCGACTGCCTCCACGAGGCGGGCCTGCCTGCAGGCGCGATCGCCGATCTGCCGGGGCTCGGCCCGGTCGCCGGCGCCGCCTTGTCGCGCCATCCCAAGATACGCATGATCTCGGCCACCGCCTCGATCGCGGCCGGCCAGGACATCATGCGCAACGCCGCCGGAAATCTGAAGAAAGTCAGCCTCGAACTCGGCGGCCATGCGCCCTTCATCGTCATGCCCGACGCCGACATCGAGGCGGCGGCCAGGGCCGCCCACCGGCGCGGCTTTTCCAACATGGGCCAGATCTGCATTACGGTGAACCGCATCCTGGTGGCGCGCGAGGTGCATCGCGATTTCGCCGACTGCCTGGGCGCGCTCGCCGAGGCGACCGAACTCGGCAACGGGCTCGAGGACGGCGTCGCTTATGGACCGGTGCTCAATCCGTCCGTCATCCGCCGCGTCGAGGCGCACAAGAAGGACGCGCTCGACAAGGGCGCGACCCTGCTTGCCGGCGGGTTCGCGCCCAAGGACGGCGCCTTCGGCCACGGTCATTTCTATCGCCCCACCGTGATCGACAACGCGCCGCTCGACAGCATGCCGATGAGCGAGGAGACCTACGGCCCGCTTGTCGGGATCGCGCCCTTCGACGGCGTCGAGGACATGCTGGCGATGGCCAACGGGCTCGAATACGGGCTTGCCGCCTATCTCTATGGCGGCGATCTCGGCCGGTTGTGGGCGATCGCCGAAAAGCTGGAATTCGGCGCGATCGGCGTTAACGTCAACGACACCAGCGAGCTGCAGGCGCCGTTCGGCGGCTGGAAGATGAGCGGCATGGGGCGTGAGCTCGGACCGGAGGGCCTCGACGCCTTTCTGGAAACCAAACACCTCAAAATGCGGCTGCCCGCCGCGTTCTGAGGTCGTTGCGCGTTCGAAGCCTGCGTTTGGACACGAGGCGCGGCCGGTTCCGGTCGCGCCTTTTTGTATGCGCGGCCGCGCTCGACTCCGGCCGGTGGGCCTGATTATATGTAAATGCACATAATTGTGACCGGCCGTGCAGAAAGCCCGCCCGGAACAGTCGAGGGAGGATCATCATGAAAAAGCTTCTGGGCGTCGTGGCGACGCTCGCGCTTGTCGGTGCGGGCGGTGCGTTCGCGCAGTCGGACGGCCTGGCCGATGCCGTCGAACGCTCCAAGACGATGGTGCCGAGCCCGCCCTGGGGCGAGGGCGACCAGGTCGGCATGGCCAACGCGCTCGGGCAGGGAACGTGGCTGCGCTGTGCCGCGCACCTGGCCGCGCCGGACGCCAAGGCCTACGAATTGTCGCACGAACGCTCCAACACCATGCCGTTGTCGCCGTTCGGCGTGCCGCTTAAATATGTTTACCGCCCGACGGTCGGCATCCCCGGCACCCTGCACGCCTTCAACGGCGAGCAGGTCGAAAGCGGCGAGCCCGGCGCGCAGGGCACGCAGATGGACGCGCTCGGCCATTTCGCCATCCTGCCCAAGGCCTGGGACGGCCAGGGCGAATTTCCGGCCGGCACGGCGCAGTATTATGGCGGCTACAGCCAGGACGAGGTCAAGCCGGCGCCGGATTCGCCGCTGCTCAAGCTCGGCATAGAGCACGTGCCGCCGATCGTCACCTCGGCCGTTCTGCTGGACGCCAAGGCGCACAATGGCGGCGAGGCGCTGGGCGCCGGCGACCGGGTGACGACTGCCGATATCGAGGCGATGCTTGAAAGCCAGGGGCTGGCCGAGCGCGGCATCCTGCCCGGCGACGTGGTCTACATCCACACCGGCTGGAGCGAGAATTGGCAGGACCCGGCCGGTGATACGCCCTATTACGGCATGGGCCCGGGATTGGCCTATGACGCCGCGCAATATCTGGCCGAAAAGCGCATCGTGTTGCTCGCCCTCGACAATCCCTTTACCGACCCGGTCAACGATGGCGCGCTGCAAGGCAAGGCGGGGCCGCCGGAGGGCGTGCCGGATGGACAGCCTTTCGCCATCCATAGCTTCAATCTGGCCGAGGCCGGCATCCACCAGATCCAGAACGCACGGCTCGGCGACCTGGCGGCCGACAAGGTGTGGACCTCGTGCACAATGATCCTGCCGCTGCGCTCGCGCGGCGGCTCGGGCTCGCCGGTGCGGCCGGTCTCCATCGGCGTACCGGGCGCGTGAACTTGAAAGCGGATAGCGGTTCCTGAAAACCGCGTCGCAACAAGATGATAGACGACGATGGTGATTCACTGCATCACCGTCGTCGTGCAGGAGACGAACCTCAGGGCCGGCGCGGAACGATCCGTGCCGGCTGGCCTGGTGCCTCGTCCTTGGCGATATCGTAATTGTCGAGATTACGGGTCATGCGGCGCACCGCCTTTTTCAGCTCCGCCTTCTCCCGGTCGGAAAACCCCATCACCACGCGCTCGGCATGGGCAAGGCTCATGGCACGCACCTTCTCGTAGGCAAGGCGTCCGTCCTCCGTCATCGATACGGTGACGACACGTCCGTCGGGACCGCCGCGCTCGCGCCGCACCAGCGATTGCTGCTCCATGCGCATCACCAGCCGGCTCAGCGTCGACTGCTCGATCATCGCATAGTCGGCAAGATCGTTGATGGTGACCGCGCGCGCCGAATCCAGCACCGCCAGAACGCGCCAGTCGGAGATGCCGAGGCCGTAGGCGCGCAGGTCGCGGTTCAGCATCCGGCTCATCCGGAAGCCGAGCCGGTTGATGAGATAGGGCAGGATGTTTTCCAGCAGCACGGTCCGCCGGCCGCTGTCCGGCTGCGCGTCCGTCTGTTCCGGTTCCGATCGCTCCCGCATTGAAAATCCTGACTACACCTGACCCACGGGGCTCCGACTAGTCGGCTTTGACGCGCGCCGCAAGCGTGTCACCGGTTTCCGCGAAGGAGCGCACGGTTTCGATGGCGCCGTCTAGGGCGCTGCCGTCTTCGTCCTTCAGCGCGGCCTCGCGCAGCCGGCGCAGCCAGTCGCCGCCGTCGTCGCGCGGCGCAAGCAGCGGCACCGTCGCCAGGACCCGGTCGAATTTCGATAGGCCGCGCTGATGCGTGTCGCTGTACCCCTTGATCAGGCGCCGGCATGCGACGATCTCGACCGCGAGGGCATAGTTTTGCGGCGCCATGTGCAGCGCCTGGGTCAGCCATTCGTCGATATGGGCGGTTTCCTTGGCATGGCGCAACAGCCGCCGCCGCCAGCGGCGCAGTCCGGCGAGCGTAAACAAGACGGTGAACCAGATCAGGGAATCGGTGCGCACGCGCCGGCCGCGATTGACCATCCGGTCGAGCCCGGCGAGCAGGCGCGGCCGCGCCTCGACGAACCGGCCGAGGCCCGCCGGCAGCATCGAACAGACCTCTTCGCCGCGCGGGTGCATGAATTCGGTCACCTGCACGAGCGCGTCCGCGGGCGCTTCGACTTCCCGCCTGATGCGCGTGAAGCGGTCGGCCCGGGTCTTGCGGTCGGCGACGCGGATCACGTCGTCATAGGCCATCGCGTTGGCGACATGCTTGGCCGCCGTGACCGACAGCGCCCATTCCCGGCCATCGGCTCCGGTAGCCTTGTCGACCGCCAGCACCACGTCGAGTCGTTCGAGATAGGCCGCGCCATAGGCGAGATCCTGGAAATCGACCACCTTGGCCAGTCCGCGCGTGGCCATGTCGCGCATGGCATGCGGATAGGCCGCAATCCGCTCGCACAGGTCGCGCCAGCGTTCGAGCAGGTGCGCCGGTCCGCTGGGCGCGGCCATTCCCGCCACCGCCTGCGGCGCATCATCGGCCGCATTGGCCGTTGCGTCCGCATTGCGCGCCCGCTCGAAAGCGGTTTCGAAAGCGCGCAGGCTGGCCTCCACCCCGCGCCCGCCTTTGCGGATCGCGGCCTCGAACGCGGCCCGCTCGAAGGGCAGCGCGCCCGACCCGGCGAGCGCGCCGTACAGGCTCGCCGAAATCATCGTGCCGGCCTCGGCGGCGATCTTGTCCATGTCGAAGCCGATAAACCGCTTGGCCGCCTCCTCGACGGTGGCGAGCACCGTGTCGCCGTCGGCGATGCCGTTGCCGGCGACGATCTTTTCCGAGACGGCGAGCATGCGGTGGGTGGAGGCGATCAGCGTGGTGCGGTCGGGCGTGACCAGGCCGCGCATCACCGCGCGTCCGGCCTCCATCAGTTCGGCGGCGATCACGATGTCGACGTCGCCGGGCGAGGGCATCAGCGCCAGCACCGGCAGCCTGTCGCTGCGCGGCGTCATTTCGATGCTGTAGATCGTGGCGCCGGTGCGCTGGGCGACGCCGGGCACCGAGGTGGTCTGCACCGCATAGCCGCTTTCCTCGGCCGCCTGGACGATCCAGTCGGACAGCACGCCGCCGCCCTGGCCGCCGACGGCCAGGATGGCGAGCTTGACGATGTGCGGATCGGCAATCGGGATTGCCGGGGGCGCGTCGGGACCGATGGCGATGGTCATGCTGCGGCGTCTCCGGCGAAGGTCAGGCGGCGGCGCTGGCGCCAGCCGGCGAGCGCGCGGGTGGCGCGCTGCCGCAGCCGCGTCATGGCACGCTCCAACCGGGTGGGATTGCGGATGACGTCGGCCCGGTAGAAGGAGGGGCACAGCACGGCGGCGTCGGCGACCTCGCCGCAATTGCCGCAGCCCACGCAGGTTTGGTCGATCGCGGCGACGGGATCGTCGCGCAGCGGGTCGTCGAGCGTCTTGACGCTGAGTGAGGGGCAGCCCGACAGCCGCATACAGGCGTGATCGCCCGTGCACACGTCCTCGTCGACGCCGAAGCGCGGCTTGACCACCCGCTTGCCGTCCTTGACCGCCTTGGCCATCAGTGGCTTTTCGCGGCGCTGGCGGTTGAGCATGCATTCCGACGAGGCGACGATCACCTTCGGCCCTTTTTCCGGCGTCGTCAGTGCTTCGGCCAGCGTGTCGCGCATCTTGCCGACATCGTAGGTGCGGTCGATCTGGCGCACCCATTTGACGCCGACCCCCCGGACCGCGTCGGCGATCGGATGGTTGGTCGATTTGGAACGGTTCTCGGCCCTCGACGACAGCACGTCCTGCCCGCCGGTGGCCGCGGAGTAATAGTTGTCGACGATCAGAATGACACCATCGGCCTCGTTGTAGACCGCGTTGCCGATGCTCGACGACAGGCCATTGTGCCAGAAACCGCCATCGCCGATGATCGAGATCGGCCGTTTGCCGCCGCCGCCGTGAAAGGCGGCATTGGAGGCCGGGCCGAGGCCGTAGCCCATCGTGGTGCCGCCGATCTCGAACGGCGGCAGGATCGAGAACAGGTGGCAGCCGATATCGGCGGCGATCTGATGCTTGCCGTGCTCCTGCTCGACCAGTTTCATGGCCGCGAAGATCGGCCGTTCCGGGCAACCGGTACAAAAGCCGGGCGGGCGCTGCGGCACGATCTCGGCCAGCTCCGGCGCGGGCTGCGGCTCCCGTGGGCGGTTCGGCGCCCGGTGCTCGGGCGCCAGCATCCCGGGGCCGTTTTCGCGCAGGAAGCGACCGACGCCGTCGAGCATGACCTGGCCGGTATATTCGCCGGCCATCGGCAGCGCCGTCTTGCCGATCACGCGGGTCGGGGCGCCGCCGGCATGCAGCATGGCGCCGATCGCCTGCTCGATATAGTTGGGCTGGCCCTCCTCGACGACCAGCACCGCGTCCTTGCCGGCGCAGAACGCCGCGATCTCGTCGTCGATCAGCGGATAGGTGACGTTGAGCACATAGAGCGGCACCTCGGTGTCGCCGTTAATGTCGGCCAGTCCCAACCGCTGCAGTGCGCGCACGACGGAATTGTACATGCCGCCCTGCAGTATGATGCCGACCTTGCCCGCCTGCGGCCCGAAAAATTCGTTCAGGCCGTGCTCCTTGATGAAGGCCTGGGCGGCCGGCCAGCGTTTGGCGATCTTTTCCTGCTCGTGGGCGAAGGCGGCCGGCGGCAGGACGATGCGATCCGTCTGGCGGCGCGGAGCGTCGACAGCCTCGCGTACGGTCAGTGGCGGGCGGCGGTTGGCCTTGGTCTCGAACGCGCCATAGAGGTGGCAGGCGCGAATGCGTACCTCCAGCATCACTGGCGTGTTGGTGGCCTCGGAAAGTTCGAACCCGTCCTCGACCGCCTTGACGATCGACGGCAGGTTGGGGCGCGGATCGAGAAGCCATATCTGCGATTTCATCGCGAAGGCGTGGCTGCGCTCCTGCATGATGGAGGAGCCTTCGCCGTAATCCTCGCCGACGATGACCAGCGCGCCGCCGGTCACCCCGCCCGATGCAAGATTGGCGAGGGCGTCGGAGGCGACGTTGGTGCCGACCGTCGATTTGAAGGCGACGGCGCCGCGGATGGGATAGTGCACCGAGGCGGCCAGCATGGCGGCGGCCGCCGATTCCGATGCATTGGCCTCGTAGCGTACGCCGAGCTCGGCCAGAATGTCCTGCGCGTCGGCGAGCACGTCCATCAGGTGGGAGATCGGTGCGCCCTGATAGCCGCCGACATAACCCACGCCGCATTGCAGCAGCGCCTTGGTGATGGCGAGGATGCCTTCGCCATGAAAGGTTTCGCCGTCGCCCAGACGTAGCTTCTCGACTTCCTTGGCGAAGGAGCGTTCAGCCATCGGTACGACCTCCCCTGTGATCGGTAGGAAGAATTATATTCATCTGCATATATTATTGCCTCTCGCGAAGGCCGGGTCAAACCGGTTGCCGGATCGTTTCCGCTCAGCGGCCGAGTTGGGCCGGCAGCCAGGTTCCGAGCGCAGGAAAGGCGAGCACCAGGATCAGTACGATCAGCTTGGTGATCACGAACGGCGTCACCGCGACGTAGATATGGCGCATTTTGATCCAGCTTGGCGACACACCCTGCATGACGAACAGCAACAGGCCGAACGGCGGCGTCAGAAGCGCGATTTCCATGGTCAGCAGATACATCACCCCCAGGATCAAATCGTCGATGCCGACGGCGCGGGCCAACGGCACGAAAACGGGGATGGTGACCATCAACATGCTCACCTGGTCGACGAAGCAGCCGAGAAAAAGCAGGATCAGGATCATGCCGATCAGGATCTGCAGCGACGACAATTCCATCGTCTGGATCAGGTTGATTAGGCCGTTGGTCGCGCCGCTGAAGGACAGGATCTGGCTAAAGGTCTGGCTGGCGGCGATGATGAACAGGATCATCACCGACAGTTTTACCGTTTCCATCACCGCCACCGACAGGT
This sequence comes from Nitratireductor alexandrii, assembly GCF_004000215.1. GTDB lineage: Bacteria > Pseudomonadota > Alphaproteobacteria > Rhizobiales > Rhizobiaceae > Mangrovimarina > Mangrovimarina alexandrii. The sequence goes on from NZ_RBVY01000002.1 coordinate 127,924, forward strand.
TCTTCAGGCTGAGCGAGCGGTAGCCGGCGCCGGCCGCGACCGCCGCGATGCAGCCGAGCGCGGCCGACTCGGTCGGTGTGGCGAGCCCGGCCAGCAGGCTGCCGATGACGACGACGAAGATGCCCGACAGCGGCAGCACATGGGTGACGAACGGCTTCCACCGCTCCCAGGCCGACATCGGCGGCAGCTCGTCCTGGGGGGCGAGTTCCGGCCGTAGCAGCGCCGACACGACGATGATGGCCACGAAGGCGAGCGACAGGATCAGTGCTGGAACGATGCCGGCGACCAAAAGCCCGGCGATCGAGATGCCGGCCAGGCTGCCGACCAGTACGGCCAGTGCCGAGGGCGGGATCAGCATCGCGATCGCGCCGGAGGCCATGATCGGCCCCAAGGCGAGCGTGGGATGATAGCCGCGCTTGAGCATGGAGGGCAAAAGCGTCGAGCCAAGCATGGCGGTGTTGGCGATGGTCGAGCCGGACAGCGCGGCGAAGATCGTGCCGGCGAATACGGTCACGATCGACAACCGGCCGGGAATACGCGTCACCACGCGTTCGACCGCGTCAATGGCGCTGTGGGCGACTCGCGTCTGGAACAGGATCTCGCCCATCAGAATGAACAGCGGGATCGGCGTGAGCTGAAAGCTGGTGATCGACTGGACCGAGTTGCGTGCCATCTGCACCAGGCCGATCTCGCCGCCGAGAATGACGAACGCGCCGACGAGGTTGACCGCGATGAAGGCGAAGGCGACCGGCAGGCCGGCGGCCAGCAGCGCGACCAGACCGCCGAGCATCAAGAGCAGGATCAATGGCCAATCCATGCGCTAGCGCTCCATGCGGCCGTCGCACGACGCTCGGTCTGAAAGACCGGTCCCGTCCGTCGCGCTGCGCGACGCATTCGCCGCGAACCGAACTTGAATCATTTTGTGCATGAAAGACCCTAAAGCCCTGTCGCGCTGCGTTTTTCGGGGACAGTGCCAATCCTGAGCGCGAAGCCGATCGCTAGCAGCAGGGTGCAGGCTGCCGGTGCGGCGAACGTCATCCATTCGGGTACGACGATGATGCCGCGCACCATCGAGCCGCGCTGCAGGGCGCTCGTCAGGGCCTGCAGCAGATACCAGGAAAACGCGGCCGAGACCCCGGCGCCGACGACGTTCATGACCAGGTCGAGGCGCAGCCGCGTGCGCGTCGGCAACAGCATGACCACCAGGTCGACCGCCACATGGGCATTCTTCATCAACACCCACGGCGCCGCCAGGAAGGTTGCCGCCGCGATGCCGTGCTCGGTCATGTCGGTCAGGCCGTGGATAGCGCTGGTGCAGCACGTCCTCAGCGCCACGTCGAGCGCGATCGCGAGAGCTATGGCGGCGAGAATGGCGCCCGCTGCGATGGCGAGCGCCTGGACCACGATCCGATAAAGCGATGTCAGTGCCCGCATCGGTGCCGATCCGTCGACCGATCCCGGTCAGAAGCAGGCCTTGAGCTTGTCGGCCGCCTCGGCATTGATCTCGGCGATCGCGGCCCAGCCTTCGTCCTGCGCCGCATTCAGCCAGGCTTCGCGGTCGGCGCCGGAGAATTCGATCACCTCGATACCGGCTTCGGCCTGCGCGGCGGCCTCCTTGGCGTTGATGTCGAGATTGTCGGCGTTCTTGGCCTCGATCCACGCGGCCGCCTTTTCCAGAAGCGCCTTTTGCTCGTCGCCGAGCCCGTTCCAGGTGTCGAGATTGACGATCACGTTGACGTCGACCTGATAGAAACCCGGATCGACCCGGTATTTCGTCTGCTCGTCCCAGCCGAGATCGAGCACGCCCTGGATCGGCCAGCCATAGCCGTCGATCGCGCCGCGCTCGAGCGCGGTGTAGACTTCACCCGGCGCGGTGCGCACCAGATTGGCGCCGAGCGCCTTGAACATCGCCTGATAGACCGGCGTGGTGCGGATGGTCAGGCCGTTGAGGTCCGGCTTCTCGATCGGCTTGGTCAGATAGAGGTGGAAATTGACGTTGTCGCCGGTGCGCGCCAGATATTTCACGTTCATCGCCGACTGGTGCATCTCGTCGATGATGTCGTAGCAGCCGTTTTCCCGCTGCTCCTGGATCGTGTTGGTGGCGAGCTTCAACGCGTCGCCTTCCGGCAGCAGGTTTGTGTAGAAGGCGGCGGTGTTGTTGGCCAGGTCGACGACGCCCGAAGACACCGCGTTGCCGAGCTCGAAGGGCGGCACCGCCTCCGGTCCGCCGACCACGTTGATCTGCAGCACGCCCTTGCCGTTTTCGTTGACCCAGTCGACGAAGGCCGCAAACGGCCGCGCGAAGGTCGTTCCGGTCGCGAAGGCGCTCGCCGCCTTCAATGTCACCTCTTCGGCTGCGGCCGAGCCGGCCAGCATCGCGAAGGCGGCGGTCAGTGCGAGTGTCTTTTTCATGCTTTCCTCCCTGCGGTCCGTTTGGACCAAATTATATTCATTTACATATTTGTTAGTGAGGCTCCGCGCGCCCGTCAACCATGCGCGGCGTGTTGCCGGCGAAATTCGCACGGCGCGCGTGTCGTCCGGCCCGGCCGGTCGTGACGCAGGGCGGGGCCTGGCGACCGGGGCAGGGCGGGCCTGTCGGCGGGGCGTGAAGGGCGGTGTGCCGTCTGTCGGTTCAGTCGGTGTCGGGCGCGCGCTTGCGCAAGAGATAGGTGTCCATCACCCAGCCCGCCTTGTCGCGGGCGGTCGCGCGGGCCTGTGAAATCGCATCGGCCTTTTCGCCAAGCGGTCCGGCGATTGCGCTTTCGCTGTCGGTACCCAGATTGGCGCCCCAGTAGATGTCGACATTGTCCGGCGGCACGCCGCGGAAGGCCTGCACGCCGTCGAGCATGACGACGACGCTGTCGGCGTCGGCGGGAAATTTTTCCGACAGGCGTCGGCCGGTGGTGATGTGGACCGGACCGCCGATCGTATTCAACGGAATCCGGTGTTGCGCCGCCAGGGCCTGGACGCTGGTGATGCCGGGAAAGACCTCGTACTCGAAAGCGATGCGGCCGCGCCGCGCCAGGTGGTCGACAATGCGCAGCGTCGAATCGTAGAGCGAGGGATCGCCCCACACGAGCAGCGCCGCGCAGCCGTTCTCGTCGAGTTCCTCGTCCAGCAGCCGTTCCCAGGTCACCCCGATCGCCGCGTGCCAGTCGTCGACGCTTTGCCGGTAGGACGGCTCGGGCTCCGCGCGTTTCGGTACCTCGTAGCCGACCTCGCGCCAGTTCTCGCGGGTCATGAAACGCCGGCAGATCTCGCGGCGCAGTTCGGCGAGCCCGTCCTTGCCCTGTTTGGCTGGGATGAAAACGACCTCGGCCCTGTTCAGCGCCTTGATCGCCTGAACCGTCATCTGGTCCGGGTCGCCGGCGCCGATGCCGATCACAAGAAGGGTGCGCATGATACCAGGTTCTCCGTCTCAGCCGTCGGAAACGCCGGCCTCGGCGAAGGTGGCCATACCCGCGTGACAGGCGGCCGCCGCGTGCAGGATCGTGAGCGCCACGCAGGCGCCGGAAGCCTCGCCGAGCCGCATGCCGAGATCGAGCAGCGGCGACAGCCCGACCGCCTCGAGCAGTCGCCGGTGCCCGGCCTCGGCCGAGACATGGCCGGCGACGGCGTGCGCGAGGCCGCGCGCATGCAATCTTCCAAGCGGCGCGGCGGCGGCGGTGCACACGAACCCGTCCAGAACGACGGGAATGCGGTGATGCCGGGCTGCAAGCGTCGCGCCGAAGATCGCAGCCAGTTCGCGCCCGCCGAGCGCGGCGAGCAGGCCGAGCGGGTCGGCGCGGCGCTCGCCGTGCCGGGCGAGCCCTGCGTCGATCACGGCCGCCTTGCGTTGCAGCCCGGCGTCGTCGACGCCGGTGCCGCGTCCGGCCCAATCGGCGCCGGTGCCGCCGAACAGCGCCGCGGCCAGTGCCGCGGCCGCGGTCGTGTTGCCGATCCCCATTTCGCCGAGCGCGATCAGGTCGGTGCCGGGCGTGACCGCCGCGTAACCGGTCGAGACCGCGGCGAGAAACGCGGCCTCGTTCATCGCCGGAGCTCCGGTGAAATCGACCGTCGGTCTGTCGATTGAAAGCGGCACCACTTTCAGCCCCGCGCCGGCGGCGTGGGCGAGCTGGTTGATGGCCGCGCCGCCGGCGGAGAAATTCGCCACCATCTGTGCGGTCACCTCGGCCGGAAAGGCCGAGACGCCGCGCGCGGTGATGCCGTGCGAGCCGGCGAACACGATCACCTCGACCCGGTCGAGTCGGGGTTTTTCGCGCCCCTGCCAGCCGGCGAGCCATACCGCCATGTCCTCCAGCCGGCCGAGACTGCCGGGCGGTTTGGTCAACTGCCCCTGGCGCGCCCGCGCCGCCTCGTCGGCACCGGGATCGGCTTCGGGCAGGTCGCGGCAGGCGGCCTTGAGATGGGCGAGCGTCGAAAAGCCGTTCATGAAAACTCCCGTGGGCTCAAGCGAGCATGGCGCAGGCGGTCACCAGCACGATGATTTCGCCGCCCTGCTGCAGGGCGCCCAAAACATCGCCGGTGCGTCCGCCGATCTGGCGCATGGCGATCCGCCGCAGACAGAAGACCCACAGCGTGAGCGCCAGGGCGGCCATGACCGCACCGGCAAGGCCCAGCAACAGCAGCGCCACCGCGCCCAACAGGGCGGCGATCTGGACGGTGCGCGTGTCGACGTCGCCGGCGCCGGCCGACAGTCCGTCGTGGCGCGCATTCGGCACTAGGCGCATGAAGGCAGGCAACAGCGCGCGCGAGGCCATGTGCGCGGCGACGAGGCCGGCAAGCGCCTCGCCGGGCGTCACCAGCGCGGCGAGAGCAAGCCAGCGTGCGATCAGGCTGAGTGTGAGCGCGCATACGCCATAGGTGCCGATGCGGCTGTCGCGCATGATGGCGAGTTTTGCCTCGCGCTCGCGTCCGCCGCCGAAGCCGTCCACGACATCGGCAAGCCCGTCCTCGTGCAGGGCGCCGGTGACCACGAGCATCGCACCAAGCGCCACGAGTGCCGCGATGTCGGTGAAAAGGCCGAGCCACAGCGCGACGACGAAGGCCAGCCAACCGGTCAGCGCGACCGCCAGCCCGGCCAGCGGTGCGGCCCACAGGCTTTGCGACAGCGAGCGCCCGGCATCTGTCGAAAACGGAACCGGCAGGCGTGTGAAAAAGCTGAGCGCGGTTGCCATATCGGCCAAAATCTCGTCCGAACGGGGAAGTCCCGCCATTGTCAGGCCCTCGCGATCGCGTGAAAGAACGTGCCCGTGACGGTACCGCGCCGCGCGCCCGATAGGCCGAGCGGATTGCCGGCGCCGTCGGCGATGTCGGCCAGGGCCTCGTCGTCGCCCGCCTGGGTGACGCGCGCGTAATGAAATTCGTGACCGCGCACCGTGTCGCCGGCCCGACCGATGGCGCAGTCGCAACGCAGCCGCGCCTGCCGATAGCCGAGATTGATCTTGCGCTTGGCAAAGCTGGTTTCGTGGCCGAGCAGGCCGAGCATGGCGTGGCCGGCACCGTCGGCATCTTCGATTGCCCGCCCGAGCACCATGAAGCCGCCGCACTCGCCATGGACGGGCCTGGTCGCGGCGAAGGCGTGCATGCCGTCCCTGAAACGGGTGGCCGCGCCAAGTTGGGCGGCGTGCAACTCCGGATAGCCCCCGGGCAGCCAGCACGCATCGGCGGTTTCGTCCGGTGCCTCGTCGGCGAGCGGCGAAAACGGCAGGATGTCGACCCCGTCAGCGTGCCAAGCAGCCAGCACATGCGGGTAGACGAAAGAAAACGCCGCGTCGCGGGCAATCGCGACCCGCTGTCCGGGCGGAGGCAGGTTCGCTGTGGCGTCGCCGTCGGAAGCAGGCGCGAACGGGCCGGCAAGGTCCATGACCCGGTCGAGATCGATCGATTTTTCCATCGTGTCGGCCAGCCGCTCGATAAAGGCGTCGATGGCCGCGTGCTCGCTTGCCTGCACCAGGCCGAGATGGCGTTCCGGCAACGCCATTTCGGGATTGCGGTAGATGACGCCCACCACCTCGATGCCGATATCCTCCAGCGCTTCGCGCACATAGGTCTCGTGCCGGGGACTTGCGACCTGGTTGAGGATCACGCCGGCGATCCGGACCTGCGGGTCGTGGCTGGCAAAGCCGCGCGCGATCGCGGCGGCGGTCTGCGACTGGCCGGACACGTCGAGCACCAGAAGCACCGGCACGCCGTAGCGCCGCGCCAAATCCGACGCGGCACCCGTGCGGCCGGGCTCGGCGCGGATGCCGTCGAAAAGCCCCATCGCGCTTTCCACGATCACCAGATCGCCGCCATGCGCGGCCGTTCCCGTCAGCGCGTCGAGCAGGGCGGGCGGCATCGCCCAACTGTCGAGATTGACGCCGGGTCGTCCCGTGGCGGCCGCGTGGAAGCCGGGATCGATATAGTCCGGTCCGGATTTGGCACCCCTGACGGCGATACCGCGCCGGCTGAGGGCGCGCAGCAGGCCTATGGTGACGCTGGTCTTGCCGGAACCCGAGCGGGCGGCGCCGATCATCAAGGCGCGCGCGGTCATGCGCTTTTGACCAGCTTGACGAACTGACCGAGTTCGGCGCGCATCGACACGATCTCGCCGACCACGATCAGCGCCGGCGAGGCGATGCCGCAAGTGGCCGCCTCGCGCGCGATTGCGGCCAATGTCGACACCAGCACGGTTTCGCCCTCGGTCGTGGCGGCCGCGATCACCGCAGCCGGCGTCGTCGCCGACAGGCCGCCCGCCATCAGGGCCGCGGCAATCGTCTCGAGCCGTCTCAGTCCCATATAGACCACGATCGGCTGGCCGGTGCGGGCGAGCGCCGCCCAGTCGAGATCCTCCGGTTCGCCGGCGGCGTGGCCGGTCGCCAGGATGATCGCCTTGTTCAGGCCGCGCATGGTGGCGGGAATGCCGGCGCTCGCCAGGGCGCCGAAGGCGGAGGTGACGCCCGGCAGGATGCGGAACGGGATTCCGGCCCGGGCAAGCGCCATTGCCTCCTCGCCGCCGCGTCCGAACACGTAGGGGTCGCCGCCCTTCAGCCGCAGGACGCGCTTGCCTCGGCCGGCGAGCGCGATCAACAGCGCGGTGATGTCGTCCTGTGGGGTCGAGGGCTTGCCGCCGCGCTTGCCGACGAAATGCAGGTCGGCATCTTGCGCCGCCTTGAGGATCGACGGGTCGACCAGCGCGTCGTAGACGATCGCGTCGGCCTGGGCGAGCGCGGAAACCACGTCGAGCGTAAGCTGGCCGGCATTGCCCGGGCCCGCCCCGGCAAGCCAGACCTGGCCGACCTTGAACTCGACGATTTCGGGCGCCAGCCGGCCGATCGCGTTCTCGATGCTCATATCGCCTCCCGTCCCCTGAAACGGCGCTGATAGGCCGCGTCGTATAGCGCGCTCTCGCGGAAATCCTCGGCCGCCAGGCCGGGACCGACAAAGATGATCGCCGTGCGTTCGATCGGGTCGTCGGCGATTTGGCGTGCGATTGTGGCGAGGCTGCCGCGAACGATACGCTCCTGCGGCCAACTCGCATGCGCCACCACCGCCACCGGGCAATCGGGGCCGTAGAGCGGGGTCAGTTCCGCCACCACCCGGTCGAGCGCATGGATGGCGAGATGGATGGCCAGCGTGGCGCCGCTCGCGCCGAAGACCTGCAAGCTTTCGCCCGGCGGCATCTTGGAAGCGCGGCCCGAGACGCGCGTCAGCACCAGGCTTTGCGCGACCTCCGGTATGGTCAGCTCGCGCCCGAGCGCCGCGGCGGCGGCCGAAAAGGCCGGCACGCCGGGCGTGAGTGTATAGGCGATGCCCCTTTTGTCGAGCCGGCGCATCTGCTCGGCGACGGCGCTCCACACCGACAGATCGCCCGAATGCAGGCGCGCGACGTCCTGGCCCTTGGCGTGCGCGTCGACGAAGGCGGCCTCGATCTCGTCAAGCGACAAGGGCGCGGTGTCGCGCACCAGCGCGTCCGGCGGACAATGCTCCAGAAGAGCAGGCGGCACGATCGAGCCGGCGTAGAGACAGACCGGACAGCGCGCGATCAGGTCGCGGCCGCGTACCGTGATCAGGTCGGCCGCGCCGGGGCCCGCGCCGATGAAGTGCACCGTCATCGCCGGCCTCCGGCTTGCGCGACGGCGCAGGTCACCGCGCCGAAAATCGTGCGCGGCGCGAGCAGTTTCGCGCCGGGGCCTGCGGCCGCCAGCGCTGCCGCCTCGGCCAGCGAGGACGATCCGCTCGCCTTGCGCGAGGCGGCCGAGCGCGTCACCAGCGCCGGTTCGACGGCGGCGAGCGCCGGCCCGTCGACCAGAACCACCGTCCGCTCGATCCGTGCGCCGGCTTCGCCGATAGCGCGTTCGTCGCGCTTCATTGTCCCGGTCGCAAGCATGTCGGGCATCGTGCCGGACAGCCCGGCCCGTGTCATGCCGGCCTCGACCGCGGCCAGAACGTCGTTGGCCGACACCCCGCGTCGGCAGCCCAAACCCGCCACGATCATGGCTTGCTCCATGTCCATTGCACGATCGGCATGGCCGGCCGCCAGGCCGTCATCGTGCCGACCGCTCCGGCGCGTTCCACCGACAGCCTGGTCAGGGTGCCGCCGTGGCGCACGCGCAATGCCAACAGCCGGGCTTCCATCTCCAGGGTCACCGCGTTTGCGACCAGCCGTCCGCCCGGTTTCAGCGCCTTCATTGCCGTTTCCATCACGCCCGGCAGCGTGCCGCCGCCGCCGACGAAGACCGCATCGGGCGGTTCCAGGCCGGCAAGCGCGTCCGGCGCAGCACCTTCCGCCACTGCGAGCGCCGGCACACCGATGCGCCGCGCATTGTGGCGGATGGTTTCGGCGCGGGCCGGATCGGATTCGACCGCGATAGCGCGCATGGCCGGATCGGCCAGCATCCATTCGATGGCCACCGAGCCGGACCCCGCGCCGACATCCCACAACAATTGGCCGCGCAGCGGGGCCAGCGCCGACAGGGTCAGCGCGCGGATCTCGCGTTTGGTGATCTGGCCGTCATGCACGAACAGCGCGTCGTCGAGGCCGGCGGCGCGCGGCAAAAGCCTGGCATTGGCGTCGGCCACGGGCTCGATGGCGACCAGGTTGAGCGGGTTGATCGTCTCGGGCAGGGCCGCGCCGGCGTTGAGTGTCGTGATCCGCTCCGCCGGGCCGCCGAGCGCTTCCAGCACGGTCATCCGTGATCGGGAAAACCCGTCGGTCCGCAGCAATTCGGCGATCTCTTCGGGGCCGGTCTCGTCCGAGGTCAGCGCCAGGACGCGCCGGCCCGGCTGCAGCAGCGGGCGCAGATAGTCGACCGGACGGCCGTGCAGCGATACCGTATCGACGTCCTGGAGCGCCCAGCCCAGCCGCGCCGCCGCCAGGCTGAACGCCGAGGGCGCGGGCAGCACCGTCATCTCGCAGGCCGGAAGATGGCGCGCCAGCGTTGCCCCGACGCCGTGGCAGAAAGGATCGCCCGAGGCGAGCACGCAGACCTCTTGACCGCGTAGCGCGCAGACCGCCGCCATTGCCGCACCGAACGGCGAAGGCCAGGGGTGGGCGACACCGGCGATCCGACCCGCGGCGAGCTTCAGGTGCCGCCGGCCGCCGAAAACATGTTCGGCCGTCGCGATCGCGCGCAGCGCCTGCGGCGCGAGCCCGTCGAGCCCGTCTTCGCCGATGCCGACGATCGTCAGCCAGCGTTTTTCGGTTGAGCTGATCGGGCGTGGATCGCTAGATGGCATGATGCAGCACCATATCCTGATCCTCGGCGGAACGGGCGAGGCGCGAAATCTGGCCGCGCGGCTCAAGGGTCGATGCCGGCTCACCCTGTCGCTCGCCGGCCGCACCCGCAATCCGCCAGAGCAGCCCGTGCCGGTGCGTGTCGGCGGCTTCGGCGGCGCGGCCGGCCTTGAGGCATGGCTGCGCCGCGAAGGCGTGACCGTGCTGGTCGACGCGACCCATCCCTTCGCCGCGCGCATCACCGCCAATGCCGCCGCGGCCGCGCGCGCCGCCGGTGTTTCCTTGATTGCGCTGCGCAGGCCTGCCTGGCAGCGGCACGAGGGCGATCGCTGGCGCGAGGTCGGCACGGTCGCCGAGGCGGTTGCTGCGCTCGGCACCGCGCCGCGCCGCGTGTTCGTCGCGCTCGGACGCCAGGAACTGGCGCCGCTTCTGTCCGCGCCGCGGCATTTTTATCTCGTGCGCAGCGTCGACCCGGTCGAGCCGCCGCTGGCATTGCCCTCCGTCGCGTATCTGCTCGCCCGTGGTCCGTTCGCCGAGGACGCGGAAGAAGCGCTGTTCCGGCGCTACGGCATCGACGCAGTGCTTGCCAAAAATAGCGGCGGCGATGCGACCTACGCCAAGCTTGCCGCCGCCCGCACGCTCGGCATCGAAAGCGTATTGGTACGCCGGCCGCCGGTTCCCGCAGACGGCATCACCGTCGCGAGCGTGGACGAGGCGGTACGGGCGCTGGCTCATTCCGTGCCCGCCCTTTCCGCAACCGTTTCCGCCGAGCGCGGCGCGTAGACGAGAGCCGGCCGGCCGGGCCGCTCGATCAGCCGCGTTTCGGCCGATCCGACGATGATGCAGGTCGCCATGTCGGCTTTGGCCGGGTCGGCATCGCCGAGCGGCATGACGGTGATGGTCTCGTCCGCCCGCCCGGCCGCGCGCCCGAACACCACCGGCACATGCGCCGGCAGATGCGCGCGCAACAGTTCGAAGGCGCGGCCGAGCTGCCAGGGCCGGGCACGGCTGATCGGGTTGTAGAGCGCGATCACGAACCCGGCCTCGGCCGCCGCCGCCAGTCGGCGTTCCACCAGCGTCCAGGGTTTCAAATTGTCGGACAGGGAGATCGCGCAGAAATCATGGCCGAGCGGCGCGCCGGCCCGGGCCGCGACCGCCAGCATGGCGGTGACGCCGGGCACGACGGTGAGATCGATCGAGCGGTAGCGCGCCGGGCCGGCTTCGATCGCCTCGCAGACCGCTGCCGCCATGGCGAAGACGCCGGGATCGCCGCCCGAAACGACCGCCACCGCGGCACCGCCGGCCGCCATGCCGAGGGCCGCGCGCGCGCGCCAGCTCCTCGCGATTGTCGGAGGCGTGGCGCTGCTGGTCTTGCCGCAGCGAAAGCCGGTCGAGATAGGGTCCGTAGCCGAAAAAATGCCCGGCCTCGGCGATCGCCGCGCTTGCTTCCGGCGTGGTCTGGGCCGGATTGCCGGGTCCGGTGCCGATCACGAACAGCCTGCCGGTCATGCGCGCCCCCGCCAGCCCGGTATCAACACGATGGAAAAATACGGCGCTTGCTCGTCGTCGCCCTTGTCGGCAAGCCGTGTTGCGTGCCCATTTTGCATCGTCGCGCGCTCGACGTAAAAGGCGTTGTCGAGCCGGCCGGCATGTTCGAGTGCGCGGCGGATTTTGGGCAGGTTGCGCCCGACCTTCATGATCACGGCGGCGTCTGTGTCGGAAAGCCGGCGCGCAAGTTCGGCCTCCGCCATCGTGCCGGGCAGCACCGTCAACACGTCGTCGCCCTGGGAGATCGGCAGCCCGGTCTGCGACCATGCGCCGGACATCGCGGTGACGCCGGGGATGATGTCGGCCCGGTAGCGTTCGGCCAGCCGCACGTGCAGATGCATGTAGGAACCGTAAAAGAGGGGATCGCCCTCCGACAGCACCGCCACGGTCTGGCCGGCGTCGAGCCGTTCGGCGACGCTGGCAGCGGCCTGTTCGTAAAACCCGTCGATCGCGCGGCGATAGGCGGCCTCGGTCTTGTCGATCTCGGTCGTGACCGGATAAAGCAGCGCCAGTTCGGCGACGTCCGGCCGCAACAAGTCGGCCACGATGCGCCGCGCATTGGAATTGTTGCCGCGCTTGGCGAAATGCGCCACCACGTCGGCGTTTTCAAGCGCGCGCACGGCCTTGACCGTCAACAGTTCGGGATCGCCGGGACCGGTGCCGACGCCGATCAGTCGGCCTGGGCGGGGAGAGGTCACAGGCCCGCCCTCGCCAGCGCGTTGATGCAGGCCGCCGTCATCGCGCTGCCGCCCAGCCGGCCGCGCACGATCGCATAGGGGATGTCGAACGCGTTCGCCGCCAGCGCGTCCTTGGATTCGGCCGCGCCGACGAAGCCGACCGGCATGCCGATGATGGCGGCGGGTTTCGGCGCGCCGGCCGCGATCATGTCGAGCAGATGAAACAGCGCCGTCGGCGCATTGCCGATCGCCACCAGCGCGCCGTCGAGCCGGTCGCGCCACAATTCCAGCGCCGCGGCCGAACGCGTGTTGCCGATCTGTCTTGCAAGGTCGGGGGTGCGTGCATCGCGAAGCGTGCACATCACGGCGTTGTCGGCCGGCAGCCGTGCCCGCGTCACCCCGTGCGCCACCATTTCCGCGTCGCACAGGATCGGCGCCCCGGCCACGAGCGCGGCCCGCGCGGCTTTGACGAAACCCGGCGCGAAGGAAAATTGCGCGGCCGCCTCGACCAGCCCGCAGGCGTGGATCATGCGCACCGCGACGTCGGCCTCGGCGTCGGAAAACCGGGTCAGGTCGGCTTCCTCGCGAATGATCGCGAAGGAGCGTTCGTAGATCGCGTTGCCGTCGCGGATATAGTCGGTCGTTGTCATGTCGGGTCCCGGCGAAGCCAAGTGGTAAGCGTGGAGGCGTCCTGGCGGGCCAGGAAGGCGGCGGCAGATTCGTTCGTCTTCCTGTGGCGCGCGAAGGCCGCCGTCAAGCGTGCGAATGCGTCGGCTTCTTCTCCGGCCGCGACCTTGCCGCGCATTTCGTATGCGCCGGCCCTGTCGGCGGTCAGCATGCGGGCCGCGTCGCCACCGAGAAGCGTCCAGCCCGGTCGTGCCGGCTGCGCGCAGCGTTTGGCGCAACCCGAAAGATGCAGCCGCATCGAGCCGTCCAGCAGGCCGGCCGCCGCCTCGCTGATCGCGGCTGCGGTCTCACGGGTCCGGTAACGGCCGGCGGCACAGGCCGGCCGGCCGGCACAGGCGACGACCGACAGGCGCGGGTCGCTGGGCTCGACAACGAAGCCGAGTTTTTCCGCAGCCTGCCGCACGGTCGAAATCTTGGCGTCGGCCGGCGCCGGCAACATCAGGCCACGCCCCGGTGCGAAGCGGATTTCGGCAATGCCGGCGCGTTCGGCCGTTGCCGCGAGGCCGGCGAGGGCGTCCGCATGGGCCTGGCCGAAGGCCAGCGCGACGCCCAGGGCGACGCGATCGTCCTTCAGCGCAAACCGGCCGACCGGCAGGGAGGCGGCGGGCGTCCTGGCATCGGTCTCGGCTGCTTCAGCGATGGCGAGGCCGCGCAGCGTGCCTGCAAGCTCGTCGGGCGCGAGATCGCGCCCGCGCGCAGCACCTCCTTTGGCGGCGATCGCCTCAAGCAGCGTCACGATCACAGCGTGGGCGGCCTCGTCCGTCACGATGCCGAGCACCCGCGCGCGCGCCGCCGTGCCGCCGACCGCAAGCCGCCAGGAGTTCGCATCCAGCGCCGTCAGGCGCAGATCGGCGATCAGGTCGCCGAGCGTCAGGACCCCGCCGCCATCGACGATCACCGAAATTTTCGGGGCCAGTTTCGGCGCCAGGCCGGCGGCGGCGATGCCGGCGCGGATCTTTTCTGCCAGCGGGCGCGGATCGGCGGCTTCGCTCGGATCGAGACCGGCGAGCGGCCCGGTTTCGACCGGCACGCCGTCGCGTACGGCGATGCCGAGCCGGTCGACGGCGGCGGCGAAATCGCCGGCCGAACTGGTGGTCAATCCTCGGATCTGCAGGCTGCCGCGCGCCGTCACCTCCATCATCGCGTTGCCGAAGCGCGCCGCGGCCTCGGCAAGGCCGGCAAGCTGGACCGGGCTCACCCCGCCCTGCAAGGGCTGCAGCCGGATAAGCAGCCCGTCGCCGGTTTCCATCGGTACGGCCAGGGACGGGCAGGCGCCGCGCCGCGGGGACGCGTTCATGCCGCCTGCTCCCCGGCGCGTGCTTCCGCGATCAGAGCGGCGAGATCGTCGTCGATGGCGTTGCGGCGCGGATGCCACAGGCCGCGCCGGCGCGCGTCGGCGAAGCGCTGGGCGATCGCGCGCGCGGCGGCCGGGTTTTCCCTGAGCAGGAACGCGCGCACCTGTTCGTCGCCGAGATAGGCCTCGTGCACGGCCTCGATCAGGCTGCCCGGTATCGCCGCCGTGGTCTCGGCAAAACCGACCAGACGATCGACCGTCTCGGCGAATTCGGCCGCTCCGCGCGGGCCATGGCGCATCTGGCCGGCAATGAAGCGCGGATTGACCGCGCGTGCGCGCACCACGCGCGTCACCGCCTCCGCCACCGAACGGGCGCGCGGCCTAGCCGGATCGGTGGTGTCGAGCGCGATCAGGTCGGCCTTGTTGCCGAGCGCGGCCGCGGCTGCGGCGAAACCGCCGATAAAGGCGACGTCGGCCGAGCCCTCGAGAATGTCGCGGCCCGGATCGTCGCCGGTATGGATCAGCAGCGCGGCGTCGGCCACGCGTTCGGCGAAGGCGCCGGGCGCCGCCATGGCCTCGCCCTCGGCGCCGCCGAACGCGTGCGAGGTCGCGTCCAGAAACGCTTGCCCGATCTCGGCACGCTCGGCCCAGGCTCCGCCGGCAAGCAGGCCTTCGATGCCCGCGCCATAGGCGCCGGGCGAGGAGCCGAAAATCCGCTGCGGCCGGGCGCCGCCGCGGCTTGCCTCGGCGAGCGGATTGTCGCCGGCCGCCTCCTCGCGCGCGGCCACCGCGGCGACGGCGGCGTCGAGCAGCGCGATCTGGGTCGCGAACATGTCGCGGAACAGGCCGGAAATACGGAAGGTGACGTCGACGCGTGGCCGCCCCAGGCGCGCCGGCGGCAAGACCTCTATGCCGGTCACGCGGCCCGTGGCGGCGTCCCACTGCGGCCGGCAGCCCATCAGCGCCAGCCCCTGCGCGATCTCCTCGCCGCCGGTGCGCAGGCTGGCGCTGCCCCACAGATCGATCACCAGCGAGCGCGGCCAGTCGCCGTGATCCTGCAAGTAGCGCCGCAGCACTTCCTCGCTGGCCAGCCGGCCGAGTTCGAAGGCGGTCGGCGTCGGCATGGTGCGCGGGTCGGCGGTATAGAGATTGCGGCCGGTCGGCAGCACGTCGGTGCGGCCCCGCGCCGGCGCGCCGGCAGGGCCGGCCGCGACATGGCGCCCGTCGAGGGCTGCGATCAGCGCGTCGCGTTCGGCGCCGGCGCTGTTTTGCCGGATCGGTTCGTCGTCGAGTGCGGCCGCGCGGCCATAGATGTGCAGACCGTCCTTGACGGCGAAATCCTTCAGGTCGCACAGCCAGGCGTCGATCTTCATCAGCGCGGCGTCGGGATCGTCGCCCTCCGCAACGCCGGCTTCCGGGGCAAGACCGTTGCGTGCTGCCATCTCCACGATCAGCCCGGCCAGACGGTCGCGCCGGCGCCGGTCGAGCCCGTCGGCCTGGGCGTATTCGTCGACGAGGCGCTCCAGTTCCT
Organism: Nitratireductor alexandrii; assembly: GCF_004000215.1. GTDB lineage: Bacteria > Pseudomonadota > Alphaproteobacteria > Rhizobiales > Rhizobiaceae > Mangrovimarina > Mangrovimarina alexandrii. The sequence continues at coordinate 143,379 of NZ_RBVY01000002.1, forward strand.
GCTGCTCGGGCGACAGGCTGGCACCGGTTAAAGGCGGTGGCAGGTGGCCGATGGTGACGGCCGCGATGCGGCGCTTGGCCTGGGCTGCCTCGCCCGGATTGGAGACGATGAAGGGATAGATCACCGGCAGGCCGCCGGTCACGATCTCGGGAAAGCAGGCGTTTGACAGCGCCACTGTCTTGCCCGGCAGCCATTCGAGCGTGCCGTGCGCGCCGACGTGGACAAGCGCGTGGCACCCGTGCCGCTCCCGCAGCCACAGCCCGAAGGCGAGCAAGTCGTGGCGCGGCGGCAGGGCCGGGTCGTGATAGTCGGCGCGGCGGTCCTCCGCGCGTCCGCGATCGGGGGCGAGCGCCACCGTGACATTGCCGAACGTCGCGGCGCGAAAGCCGAAATCCTCCGATCCGTCGGCGGGCGAGGGCCCCCACGCCGCCTCCACGGCCACACGCGCGGCGTCGGGCAGGGTTTCGAAATGGCGCGCATAGGTCTTGGCCGACACGGCCTTTTCGCCACGCTCGATCAAGCGCAGCAGCTCGCGCGACGTTTCCGGAATGTTCTTAACGTCATAGCCGGTCGCCTTAAGGTCGGCGAGCATGGCCAGGACACTGCCCGGCACGTCGAGCCCGACGGCGTAGCCGGTGCGCCCGGCCGCGCCCGGATAATCGGGCATCAGGATGGCGATGCGGCGTTTTGCGCGCGGCGTCGCCTGAAGCGCCAGAAAGGCGGCGATCCGGTCGGCGAGACCGTCCACACGGTCGGGCTCGGGCCGGTTGACCTGGCCGCGATAGGCGAGCGCGTCGCCGCTATCGACAGCGTCCTTGAAGGAGATCGCCCCGGCGAGGATACGCCCGTCGAGTTCCGGCAGGACGACATGCATGGCAAGGTCGGCAGGCGCCAGACCGCGCGCGCCGCTCTGCCAGGCTTCGCGCCGCGTCGTGGCGATCACCGCCTGGAACACCGGCACGCCGAGCGCGTCGAACAGCGTTTCGGCGCCGGGCTCCGCACCGCTGGCAAAGGCCGTCGTGGTGACGATGGCGCGCGCCGCCTGCTGCCGCGCCGTATCGGTCACGAAGGCGCGGACCGCCGGATCCTTCAGGCTGGAGACGAACAGCGGCAGGGCAAACATCCCGCGCGTGGCCATCGCCTCGAAAAGCCGGTCGATCGGCGCGACGTCCTCTGCAAGCAGCATCGAACGGTAAAACAGCAGCGGCACTGTCGCCGCGCCGTCCGGCCGCGCGGCCAGCGCGGTCGCGGCGTCGACCGCGCCGTGGCCGGGACAATAAAACCCGGCCTTGGGCAGCGGTGTCGCCGGTTCGACCTCGATGTCGTGACCGGCGTGCATCGCCATCCGGCGCAGCAGCGCGCGCATGTTCGCCGTCCCGCCCTCGCGGAAATAGGCGAGCAGGCCGGCCTGCTCCTCGGCAGCGATCGTCGACAACGCGGCGAGCCGCTCGTCGGTCTCGCGGCACTCGCCCGGCAACAGTGCCAGCGCGATGCCCTTTCGACGCGCGATCTCGGCCAACCGGTCGCAGCCGTAGCGCCACCAGTCATAGCCGCCCAGAAGCCGCACCAGGATCACTTTCGCCCGGGCGGCGACGCTGTCGAGCCACAGATCGACCGACATCGGGTGGCGCAACTCGCGCAGGCTGGCGAGCCTGAGCGACGGCACCGCCTCGCCTTCGGCCCGCCAGGCGGCGGCCAGCGCCGAAAGATCGCTGTCGGTGAACGACAACGCCACCATGTCGGCCGGCGCCTGGCGCAAGTCGACCGGCTCGATCAGATCGTCGAGCGTCGCGGAACTGGTGGCGAGGATGTGCATCGCGCTGCGGGTCGTCCTCCTATGCCGCCAGGGTCTTTTCGATCGCCTCGCGATCCAGGCCCTTGAGCCCGATCACCACCAGGCGCGTGCCCTTGGCTTCGTCCGGGCCCCAGGCGCGGTCGTAATAATGCGACACGCGCGGTCCCACCGCTTGCACCAGCAGGCGCATCGGCTTGCCCTCGACATGGGCAAAACCCTTGAGCCTCAGCACGCCGGCATTTTCCGCCGCCGCCGTCACCCGGCGCGCCAGCGCGTCGGGATCGGAAATCGCGGGCAGCTCGATCACATGCGTGTCGAAATCGTCGTGCTCGTGGTCGAGCATGCCGTCATGATGCGTGCGCCGGTTTTCGATATCGTCCTCGACCGCCAGCCCCAGCCCGAGCAGCACGGAGGCATCGACCTTGCCGTTGGCGGCCGGCACGATTTTAACCGCGCGCGCAAGGTGGCGCTCCACCGCCGCGCGGGCGCGGCCGGCCTGATTTTCGTCAAGCAGGTCGTTTTTTGACAAAATCACCAGGTCGGCGCAGGCAACCTGATCCTCGAACACTTCCTCGACCGGATCGTCGTGGTCGAGCGTTTCGTCGGCCGCGCGCTGGGCGGCGAGCGCGTCCATGTCGGCGGCGACCCGGCCGTCGGCAAGCGCCGGCCCGTCGACCACCGCCACCACGCCGTCGACGGTCACCCGCCCCTTGATCGCCGGCCACTGGAACGCCTGCACCAGCGGTTTGGGCAAGGCCAGGCCGGAGGTCTCGATCAGGATGTGGTCGACCTTCGGCTCGCGCGCCAGTATCTGGTCGAGCGCCGGCACGAAATCGTCGGCGACCGTGCAGCAGATGCAGCCATTGGCCAGTTCGAGCACGTTTTCTTCCGGGCAGTTCTCGATGCCGCAGCCTTTCAGGATTTCGCCGTCGATGCCGACATCGCCGAACTCGTTGACGATGATGGCGATACGCCGGCCATTGGCGTTCTCGATCAGGTTGCGGATCAGCGTCGTCTTGCCGGCCCCGAGGAAACCGGTGACGACGGTGCAGGGGACGCGGTCGGCGGAAGCAGTCATGATGAAACCTTTTGGGTTGCGGCAGGGGCGATGGCGGTTGCGGGCGGCAATCTGGAGACGAGCCCGCGCTTGAGACATTCGGGCCGTCCGCGCCAGGGCATGAGCCCGTTCTCGGAGGTCTGGAAGAGCTTGGCTCCGGCCACCAGGTCGGCCCCGTTTTCGACCGCGAGGTCGCCGAACACGTAGCTCCAGGCCCCCTCGCGCAACAGCGCCGCGCTCAGCCGGCGCTTGCAATTGCCCAGGCATTCGATCTCCACGATCCGGATGCTGGTATCGTCGCTGGCCGCGCGTGCGGCCTCGGCGAGAAAATGTCCCGGACGCGGCCGGTCGTCGGCGCCGTCCGCGCCGCGGCATGAACTGCACACAAGGATTGTCGCTGTGGCGGGCGTCGGCGCGTCTGCCGTTGCGGCCGGGTCCGTGGCGGACGAATCAGTCCTGTCGTCGAAGGTCAATCGTCGAACTCCTTGCCCGGGTCACCCGCCGGACGGTTAGGATTGCTGTTGCGACGGCAGGTCTCCTGGCTTGCGGGTCGCCGCACCGCGCCGCCTTCCCGGACAAATCCAGTGGCAATCGACGCGAAGCTCGCCGCTCACAGTTGCGGGGACAGCCGCGGAGTTGAAGCCGGTCGCTTCGCACCGCGTTCCCTCTTAGCCCTTCCGCGTGGAAGGGAACCGTCAGGCCGGCATTTAGGCCGCGAGCGCCGGAACTGTCAATCCAAGCTGCGCCAGGCGGCTTGCCGCCGCGTCTCGACTGTAGGAACCTGTCATTTCCGGCTGGATCGCAACGGACGCATACCATGGAAGACCTGATCGGGTTCCTCGTCGCCGGCTTCGTGCTGACCGGCAGTCCGGGTCCCAACACGCTGAGCCTCGCCGCGACAGGCGCCGCGTTCGGTGCCCGGCGCGGCCTCGGCTACATGACGGGACTTCTCCTCGGTATGGTGCTGGTCATGGGGCTGACGGCGAGCGGGGTGATCGCAATCGTCCTGGCCGTGCCCGCGCTCGGGCCCGTGGTGACGGCCGCTGCGGCGGCCTATTTCCTCTATCTCGCCTGGCGTATCGCCAACGCGCCGCCGCTGTCGGAGGCGCGGCAGACAAAACCGGCGCCTTCCGCCGGCGACGGGATCGTGCTTTCCCTGCTCAACCCGAAGGCCTACGCGGCGATGGCGGCGATGTTTACCGGCTTCGTATTGTTTGCCGGTTCCTCCATCGTCGACGCGTTCATCAAGGCCGGATTGCTGCTTGTCATCCTCACCCTGGTCAATACGGTCTGGCTCGCCGGCGGTGCCCTTCTGACCCGAGTTCTGCGCGAGCCGCGGCTCAACCGCATTGTCAACGTCGCCTTCGCCGCGCTGCTGATCCTGTCGGTGGTGCTCGCGCTCAGCATCTGAGCGGGAGCACCACCGACGGCCGGTCCCGGGCCGTGATGTCGGCATCGGGACAGCGGAGCGGGTGAATTGAGGTTTGCGCCCGTTTCGATTTGCGTTATGTTTCCGATCGTCGATGGTTCCCGAGGGAAGAAGGGAATGCGGTGCGGGCCTCGTGCCCAAATCCGCGGCTGCCCCCGCAACTGTAGGCGGCAAGCTCCACCCCACAGGCCACTGAAGCGCTGCTTCGGGAAGGCGGGCAGGGAGCGTCGAGCCGCAAGCCAGGAAACCTGCCGTCGTCGCGAACGCAATGCCAAGGCCCTCGGGTGGAGGGCGAAAGGACAGGACATGAATTCGAACACCACGACCTTGGGCGCGCCCGTCTCGACTCGATCCCGGGCCATGCCGTTAGCGATGGCCGCGCTACTCGGGCTTTTCGTCGTCGCGGTTTCGGGCTTCGCCCCGATGGAGGCGGTCCACAATGCCGCCCACGACTATCGCCACTCCATGGCATTTCCCTGCCACTAACGGATTGTTCGACATGTCTGATCTTCGCAACGTCGTGTTCGTCGCGGCGCTCGCCGGGCTTTTGGCCGGGCTCGTGCTGACGGCCATGCAGATCTACGCGACCGTGCCGCTGATCCTCCAGGCCGAGACCTTCGAGGGCGCTGGCGGCGACCATCATGGCGAGGCCGCCGTCTCCGAGGCGGAGGATGGCGTGGAAGCCTGGGCGCCGGCCGACGGAATGGAACGAAACCTCTATACGGCACTCGCCGCCATCGTTACCGGTGTCGGATTCGGGCTTCTGCTGGTCGCGGCGTCGGAATTCGCCGGTGGCATCGCCGGCTGGCGTCAGGGTCTCGTCTGGGGTTTTGCCGGTTTCGCCGTTTTCACCCTGGCGCCCGGCCTTGGCCTGCCGCCCGAATTGCCGGCCATGCCGGCTGCCGATCTTGTTGCCCGGCAGATATGGTGGATCGCCACCGTGGCCGCGACCGCGGCCGGCCTGGCGCTGATCGCGTTTCGCGCCTCGGCCGTGTGGGCGGTGGTCGGGGTGGCGCTGATCGTCGCGCCGCATCTGATCGGCGCGCCACAGCCGGTCAGCCACGAATCGCCGGTTCCGGCCGATCTGCATCACCGCTTCGTCGTTGTCGTCACCGTCACCAACCTCGTCTTCTGGCTGGTGCTGGGCGCGGCCGTCGGTGCGCTGCGGCCGCGCTTTTTCGGCCAGGCCGACAATGCGCGGACAAGCTTTGCCTGACAAAGGACGGCTGATCCTGGTGCTTGGTGGTGCGCGCTCGGGCAAGAGCGCGCACGCCGAAACGCTGATCGAGGCGCAGCCGGCGCCCTGGACCTATCTGGCGACCGCGCAGGCCTTCGATGCCGAAATGAGCGAGCGCATCGCCACACATCGGGCCCGGCGCGACCGGCGTTGGTCGACGCACGATGCGCCGCTCGATCTTGTCGGGGCTTTGGCCACGCCGGAGGCCGAAGGGCCGGTTCTGGTCGACTGCCTGACCTTGTGGTTGTCGAACCAGATGCTGGCCGGCCGGGACGTGGAGACCGAGACCGCCGGTCTGGTCGCCGCGCTTGCCGCCCCGCGCGGGTTTTGGGTCGCGGTCGCCAACGAGGTCGGCCTCGGCATCGTGCCGGACAACGCGCTCGCCCGCCGTTTTCGCGACGCGGCCGGGCGCCTCAACCAGGCGGTCGCGGCCGTGGCAGACGAGGTCGTTTTCATGGTCGCCGGACTGCCGATGCGGGTGAAATAGATGAAACAAGTCAGCGAAACCGAGGCCGCGCGCCATCGCGCAAAGATGGAGAAGCGCAAGGCCGTTCAGGACGCCGAAGTGGCGTCGAAAAAGATCGAAAAGGGCCTGCTGATCGTCAATACCGGCCCGGGCAAGGGCAAGTCGACGGCGGCCTTCGGGCTCGCGCTGCGCATGCTCGGCCACGGCCGCAAGGTCGGCGTCGTCCAGTTCGTCAAGGGCGCATGGCACACCGGCGAGAAGGACGCGCTTTTGACCTTCGGCGGCAAGGTGGAATGGTATGCGATGGGCGAGGGCTTCACCTGGGAGACCCAGGACCTGAAGCGCGACGTGGCCGCTGCCGAGGCCGCCTGGACCAAAGCCGAGGCATTGATGGCCGATCCCGAAATCGGCCTTGTCATTCTCGACGAGCTCAACATTGCCCTGCGCTACGACTATCTCGACGTGGAAAAGATCGTCGAGGCGCTCAAGGCCCGGCGCGACGATCTGCATGTCGTCGTCACCGGTCGCAACGCCAAGCCCGCCTTGGCGGAGGCCGCGGACCTCGTCACCGAGATGGGGCAGGTCAAGCATCATTTCGCCGCCGGCGTGAAGGCGCAAAAGGGTATCGAGTTCTAGCAATGTCTGTTTGTCGGGCCCGCGAGACGCCGCCATGACGGCCCGTGCGCTGATGTTCCAGGGCACCGGCTCCGATGTCGGCAAGACGCTGGTCGTGGCCGGCCTGGCGCGCGCCCTGACCAAGCGCGGCCTGCGCGTACGTCCGTTCAAGCCGCAGAACATGTCCAACAACGCGGCCGTCACCGGCGATGGCGGCGAGATCGGCCGCGCCCAGGCCTTGCAGGCGCGCGCGGCCGGCGTGACGCCCAGTGTGCACATGAACCCGGTTCTGTTGAAGCCGCAGGGCGAGACGGGCGCGCAGATCGTCGTCCAGGGGCGGGTCCGGGGCACCGCGCGCGCGGCTGACTATCAGGGCGTCAAGCCCAGTCTGCTGCCGGCCGTGCTCGACAGTTTCGCGCGTCTGAAGGAAGAGGCCGATATCGTGCTGGTCGAAGGCGCCGGCAGTGCCTCCGAAACCAATCTGCGTGCCAACGACATCGCCAATTTCGGCTTCGCGCGCGCCGCCGACGTGCCGGTGGTGGTGATCGGCGATATCGACCGGGGCGGCGTCATAGCCAGTCTGGTCGGCACCAAAGCGGTGATCGATCCGGCCGACGCCGCGCTCGTCGTCGGGTTTCTCGTCAACCGTTTTCGCGGCGATCCGGCCTTGTTCGTCGACGGCATCAACGAGATTGCGCGGCGTACCGGCTGGGCCTCCTTCGGGCTTTTGCCGCATTTTGCCGACGCCAACCGCCTGCCGGCGGAGGACGCGCTGGCGCTGACCGGCAAGGATCGGCGCGGCCGCGCCGGGGGGCGGGTGAAGGTCGCGGTGCCGATCCTGCCGCATATCTCCAATTTCGACGATCTCGACCCGCTCGAGGCCGAACCCGACGTGGCGTTGACACGGTTGTGGCCAGGCATGCCGGTTCCCGGCGATACCGACTTGGTGCTGCTGGTCGGTTCCAAGTCAACGATCGCGGATCTGGCCGCCCTGCGCGCCGCCGGCTTCGATGTCGATATCGCGGCCCATCGCCGCCGCGGCGGCTTCGTGCTCGGCCTGTGCGGCGGCTACCAGATGCTCGGCCGTACCATCGACGATCCGGACGGCGTCGAAGGGCAGGCAGGACGGGTGAAAGGCCTCGGTCTGCTCGAGGTCGACACCCGCCTGACAGGCGAAAAGGCTTTGGTCGAGGTGCGTGGCGACACGGCCGACGGTGTCTCCTTTCACGGCTACGAGATGCATATCGGCGTCACCGCCGGTCCCGACGCCGCGCGGCCGTTCGCCGCCATCGCCGGGCGGGCCGATGGTGCCACCGCGCCCGACGGCCGCGTTGCCGGCACCTATGTGCACGGGCTGTTCGCCGACGATCGCCAGCGCGCCGCCTGGCTGGAGCGTCTTGGTGGCGCCGCCTCCGGGCTTGATTACGAGGGCGGCGTCGAGGCCGCGCTCGACGGACTGGCCGACCACATGGAGGCCCATCTCGACATTGACGGGCTGATCAAAAATGCGCGCTGACCAACACAGCGAGCGCGCCGGTCGACACAATCAACAGCCCGTCCGCCCACCGGTAAAGGGTAAGTGCACGGCGAATATCGCTCGCGTCGGCGCTCCGGCGGCCGCCTTGGCCCATCACCGCGTCGTCCACCACATGTCCGCCATAGGAGCGCGGGCCGGCGAGCGCCAGGCCGAGCGCGCCGGCCATCGCCGCCTCCGGCCAGCCGGCATTGGGCGAGCGGTGGTTTTTCGCGTCGCGCCGGACCGCCCGCCAGGCGTTGCGTCCGGACATGGATGGCAGAAGGGCCGCGGCCGCCACCAGCGCCAGTGCCGTCAGCCGCGAGGCCGGCAGGTTGATCAGATCGTCGAAGCGGGCGGCGGCGCGACCGAAGTCCTCGTGGCGCGGTGTGCGGTGACCGATCATCGAATCGGCCGTGTTGACCGCCTTGTAGACCGCGATGCCCGGCAGGCCGGCGAGCGCGAGCCAGACGAGCGGCGCGGTGACGCCGTCGGAGAAGTTTTCCGCCAGACTCTCGATCGCCGCGCGGCTCACCCCGGCCTCGTCGAGCGTGTCGGGATCGCGCCCGACGATCTGCGACACCGCCGCCCGTCCGGCGTCGAGGCCGCCGGTTTCCAGCGCGCCGGCGACGGCCGCGACATGATCGTCGAGGCTTTTTTGCGCGATCAGCGTTGCCGCCAGGCAGGCAGCGAGCGCGAGGGCTATGGAGGCGGGCAGGGTCATAAGCAGCGCCTGCAGGCCCAGCCCGGCGCCGCCGGTGAGCAGCGCAATGGTGACGAGCGCGGCCAGCCCGGCATGCCGGCGACGCGCCGGACTGTCCGTCTCCCGATTCCAGCGCTGGTCGAGACGGTCGATCAGCGCGCCGATCCAGGTCACCGGATGGCCGATCGCCATGAACAGGCGGTCGGGATAGCCGGCGGCCCGCTCGACAAGCAGCGACAGAAAGGCGGTGGACAAGAACATGGCGTTGCAACGGGCTGAAAAAACCGCGGTTTCCGATCATGGCGGCAGCCTCGACGCGGCCCGGGCGCTGTTTCCCGATGCGCCGCGACCGTGGGTCGACCTGTCGACCGGCATCAACCCGCACGCCTATCCGCTTTTCGACCTGCCGGCCACCGCTTTTTCGCGCCTGCCCGAGCCGGGCCGGATCGCCGAACTGGCGCGCCTTGCCGCCGGCGCCTATCGCGCCGGGCCGGATGTCGCCGTTGTGGCCGCGCCCGGCACCCAGGCCTTGCTGCCGCTTGTGATGCGGCAGATTCCCGCCGGCCGGGCCCGCGTGCTCGGACCGACCTATGCCGAACATGGGCGCTGCGCGCGCCTTGCCGGCCATGCGGTCGAGGAAGTGAGCGATGTCGCTGCGCTCTACGACGCCGATCTTGCCGTCATCGTCAACCCGAACAATCCGGACGGCCGCGTCGTCGCACGCGAAACCCTGCTCGCGCTCGCCGGCCATATGCACGCCAAGGGCGGTTTGCTGGTGCTCGACGAGGCGTTCATGGATGTCGGTCCCGCCGCGCATTCTCTCGGCGACGCCTGCGGGGAAGGCGGGGTCGTCGTGCTGCGCTCGTTCGGGAAATTTTTCGGCCTTGCCGGCATCAGGCTCGGCTTTGCACTCGGCGCGCCGGACCTTGTGGCCGGATTGGCCGCTACGCTCGGGCCCTGGGCGGTCTCCGGCCCGACGCTCGAGATCGGCCTGCGGGCGCTGGCGGACCAGGCCTGGCAGACGCGGATGCGCGCCCGGTTGGGGGCCGAGCGTGCGCGTCTCGACGCCGTGCTTGCCACAGCCGGGATCGAGCCCCGCGGCGGCACCGCGCTTTACGCCTTCCTGCGCGATCCGGCCGCGCCGGACCTGTTTGCATGGCTGGGCGCGGCCGGCATTTTCACCCGCCGCTTCCAAGCCCGGCCGGATTGTCTGCGGATCGGCCTGCCCGACGACGACGCCTGGCCACGGCTCGAGGCCGCGCTTGCGGCATGGTCCGCGCGAAACCAGCAAACCGATCCGGCCAAGGAGGCAAAAAAATGATGATCTGGGTCTGCCCCCTGTCGCGTCTCGGCGAGACGATCAGCGCGACCGGCGCGCGCCGGCTGTTGACGCTGCTCAAACACGGAACCCCGTTCGACCGGCCGGCGCCGATCGCCGCCGATCAGCACCTTTTGCTGTCGATGCACGACATCGTCGAGGAAGCGCCAGACATGGTGGCGCCGGCCAGCGCGCATGTCGAAAGCCTGATCGAATTCGGCAGGGGTTGGGATCGGGCCACGCCACTTGTGATCAACTGCTTTGCCGGCATTTCGCGCTCCACCGCCTCCGCCTACATCATCGCCGCCGCCTTGGCGCCCATGCGCGGCGAAGCCGAACTCGCCCGCACATTGCGCCGTCTCTCGCCCTCCGCGACGCCGAATATCCGGCTGGTCGCGCTGGCCGACGAAATTTTGGGGCGCGACGGCCGCATGGTCGAGGCGGTGCGCTCGATCGGTCGTGGTGCCGATGCCTTCGAGGGCGCACCGTTCGCCCTGTCTGTCGACAGCTGAGCCCTTGCGCTTTATGGCGCGGGGTCGGCAAAGGCCGCAATGCGCTGTACCAGCGCGCGTGGCACGCGCATCCCGTCGCGGCCCGCCGCCGCAACGCGTTCGCGCCGGGCGCGGCCTGGAATATGGATGCCCTCGGCCTCGAGCCGTGCGGCATGGTCGCTGAGCCGGGCAGCGAAGCCTTGACCGAACGCGGCCGGGTCGACCGCCAGCACGAACAGCCCGGTTTGCGGAGAGTCTGGCCCCTGCGTGATCGATGGCGCGTCGAGCGACCAGTTGGCGCCGGTCAGTCCGGCCGCAAGCACTTCCACCATCAGCGCGATATTGGCCCCGCGCGCGCCGCCAAACGCCAGAAGCGCGCCTTCGATCGCCGCGCGGGCGTCCGTTGTCGGCCGGCCCCGGCCGTCGATCGCCCAGCCTTCTGGAATCGATTCGCCCCGTTCGGCGGCCTGCCGCAGCTTGACATAGGCCGTCTGGCTCGACGACTGGTCGATCAGCAGCGTGTCGTCCCCACCAAGCGGCGCGGCGAAGGCGAGCGGGTTGGTACAGTAGACCGGCCGCCGCCCGCCCGCTGCGGTGATCAGCGCCGGGCCGTTGGTGGCAGCCAGTGCCACCAGGCCGGCTTCGGCGAGTTGCTGGGCGAAATAGCCGAGCGCGCCGCAGGTAAAGGCGTTCTTTTGCGCAAAGATCCCCAGACCGGCCGTGCGCACGGCGGCGATCAGCCGGTCGCGGACGAGCGCGTAGCCGTAATGCGCCGTACCCCGGCGGGCGTCGACATGGAAAATCGACGGCAGCGGCCGTTCGATCGCCGGCTCGGCCCGGCCGTCGATCCGGCCCGCGCGCAGGGCGTCGAGATAGAATTCGAAATGCCCCAGGCCGATGGCGCTGTTGCCTGCGGCTTCGGCGGCAACCGTCGCCCGGGCGAGCGCGGTCGCGGCTCCGTCATGGGCGCCGGCGCCGAGCGCGGCCTCGCGGCACAGGGTTAAGCACTCGGCGGTCGTCAGGATCATGCTGGACATTGGTCTGCTCGCGGCGGATTCGCTGTCGCGACTATCGGCCGGCCGGATCCCGAAGGGTAGGGGGCATGTGGACGAAGGCGCGCATTTCGGCGCGTCTTCACTCGCGTGATGCCGCAACGATTGACATTGCCGGCATGGGGGTACTAGCTCCGCGCACCGAAGCGTGCGGGAAAAATGCTGTCCATGACCAATGTCGCTCTTACCGGTCTGGCCCGTGATCTTGCGCGGCGGGCGGATGAAGGCCGACCCGTGCGCGTCGGCGTGATCGGCTCCGGCGAGATGGGGACCGACCTTGTCACCCAGGCCATGCTGATGCGTGGCATCGAGGTCTGCGCGATCTCGACACGCAGGCCGCATACCGCGCGCGATGCGATCCGCATCGCCTATGGCGACGAGGCGATGGCGCGCGAGGCCGGTACGGCTTCGGCCGCCACGGCGGCGATCGAGGCCGGCAGGATCGCGATCACCTCCAACGAATTGCTCGTCACCAATCCGCTCGTCGACGTGGTGATCGATGCCACCGGCAAGCCCGGCGTCGCCGCGGATTTCGACCTGATGGCGATGGAGCACGGCAAGCACGTGGTGATGATGAATGTCGAAGCCGACGTCACCATCGGCTGCCTGCTCAAACAGGAGGCCGACCGGCTGGGCGTCGTCTACACGGTCGGCGCGGGCGACGAGCCGTCTTCGTGCATGGAACTGATCGAATTCGCTTCCGCGCTCGGCTATTCCATCGTTTCGGCCGGCAAGGGCAAGAACAATCCGCTCAACCACGACGCCGTGCCCGACGACTATGTCGAGGAGGCGACGCGGCGCAACATGAACCCGCGTATGCTGGTGGAGTTCGTCGACGGGTCCAAGACCATGGTCGAGATGGCCGCGATCGCCAACGCCACCGGTCTGGTACCGGACGTTCCCGGCATGCACGGGCCGCGCGCGGACCGAGACGAGATGGTCAAGGTGCTGATCCCCCGGCAGGACGGCGGCATCCTGACGCGCAAGGGCGTGGTCGACTACACGGTCGGCAAGGGCGTCGCACCGGGCGTCTTTGTCATCGTCGAGGCGACCCACCCACGTATCATCGAGCGCATGGACGACCTGCATATCGGCACCGGTCCCTATTACAGCTTCTTCCGGCCCTACCATCTGACCTCGCTCGAAGTTCCGCTGACGGCGGCGCGCATCATGCTGACCGGCAAGCCCGACATGGTGCCGTTGCCGCGTCCCGTGGCCGAAGTCTGCGCGCTCGCCAAGCGCGATCTCGCCGCCGGCGAGGCTTTCGATGCGATCGGCGAGACCTGCTACCGCTCCTTCACCATGACGGTGACCGACGCGCGCGCCAAAAATGCGGTTCCCGTCGGCCTTCTCGAGGGGGGCAAGGTTTTGAAGTCGGTCAAGAAAGGCGAGTTGCTGACCACCGACAATGCCGCGCCCGATCCGAGCACGCGGCTTTATGCGCTGCGCCGACGTCAGGACCAGATGCTGTACGGATAACAAGCGGCCGAAAACCGGGATTCGGGCCCCGATAGGCGCGGCCCGAGCTGAAAATCAAGAAGTCTTGACCGTTTTGGCGCGGGTTTTGCTTCAGGCCTGTGTGCGATGGCGCGCGGCGATGTTTGCGTGTCCGAACGAGGGAGCACGACGGTCAAATGAACCAGAACGACACGGTGGCCCGTATCAGGGCGACACATCGCAGCGCTGCCAAGGCCAATATTCGGCTCGAAACGCTCGATTCCTGGCGCGGCATTTGCGCGTTGCTGGTGGCCGTGATGCATTTTCCGGCCTCCGGCCCGCTCGGCGAAAGCCTGGTCGTGCGCAACGCCTATCTGTTCGTTGACTATTTCTTCGTGCTGTCGGGCTTCGTGATCGCCTATGGATACGGCGCCAAGCTGGCCGAGGGGGTCGATTATCTGCGGTTCGTCGTTCTGCGCATTGGCCGGATCTATCCGCTCCATGTTGCCGTGCTTGCCTTGTTCGTCGCCTTCGAGGCGCTGCGCTGGAGCGTTCCGGCACTGGCCGGAAACGGCCCGGCGCCGTTTACCGACGGCAACAGCCCGTCCGAATTGCTGACGAGCCTCGCCCTTCTCAACGGCATGGGGGTCGATAGCCGGCTGACCTGGAACGGTCCGAGCTGGAGCATCTCGGCCGAGTTCTGGACCTATATTCTCTTCGGCGGGCTTGTGGTGCTGCTCGGGCGCCGCTCCTGGATCGCGCTGGTTGTCGCCGTCGTCACCGGTCCGGTGGTGCTCTACCTGTTTTCGCCCGACTATATGGACGCGACCTGGGATTTAGGTTTCGTGCGCTGCGTCTACGGGTTTTCGCTCGGCGCGCTGCTTTATTTCGCGGCCGGCTCGAAATTGCTGTCGGCCAAGGCGGGCCTGGCGGTACGGCCTGGCGTGGGCGCGGTGGCCGGCGCCAGCGCGCTCGAACTCGCCGCCATCGTCATGGTGGCCGCATTCGTCGCTGTTGCCGGCGACAATGCGGCCGGCATCGCGGCGCCGTTCGTGTTCGCGCTCACCCTGTGCGTCTTCGTTCTGGAAGGCGGCATGATCAGCCGACTGCTCAGAACCAGGCTGTTTCTGTGGCTGGGGGCGCTCTCCTACGGCATCTACATCGTGCATATTTTCGTTCAGGCGCGGATGATCAATCTGGCCAGCATCGTGGAGAAGGTCGTGGGGCTCGAGCTGATCGGCACCTTCGAGATCAACGGGCAGGATTTTTACGGTTTTGGCCTCAACGGGCCGGTTTTCGGGACGCTGATGGTGGCGGCGATGATCGTGGCGGTGGTGGCCGTGGCGCTGATCGCGCATTTTGTGATCGAAAAGCCGTTCCAGGGGCTGTCGCGAAAACTCGCCGATGCCCATGTCGGGCACAATCGCACCGCGCGCGCGGTCGGCGGCGCCGTCGCCGCGCCGGTGTTTTTGGGCGCGCCCGTGCGCCCGTAGGCGGAGTTGGCAAAATCGGGTGGCGGGAGCGCCGCCCGGCTATTTCCCGAGCTCGACGGAACGGTCGCGCGCCGCCTCGACAGCCTCGGTGATCAACGCGCGAAGGCGATCCTGGCCCATCAGAACCTGCAAGGCGGCGGCTGTGGTGCCGTTCGGGCTGGTGACCTGTTCGCGCAGGAGGCCGGGTTCGGTCTCGCTTTCGGCTGCCAGCGAGGCGGCACCGAACACGGTCTGCATGGCCAGCAGCTTCGCCGCCTCCGCGGGCAGGCCGACCCGCTCGCCGGCTGCGGTCAGACATTCGATGAAATGAAAAACATAGGCCGGCCCGGAGCCGGACACGGCGGTCACGGCGTCCATCAGGCCTTCGTCTTCGAGCTTCAGCACCCGGCCGCTGACCGAAAGCAGGTCGGCCAGAAAGGTCTCGGCGTCCGGCGCGACCTGCGCGTTGGAGACCGTTACCATCATGCCCTTTCCGATCGCGGCGGGCGTGTTGGGCATACAACGCACGATTGGCGTTTTTTCGCCCAGCAGCGCTTCGAACAACGCAATGCCGATGCCCGCGGCGATCGACACGAATGTCGTGCCGCCGGTCGCGAAACCGCGATAATCGGCTACGACGCTCCGCATCACCTGCGGCTTGACCGCGAAGATAATCAATTCGGGCCGCAAGCCGGCCTGCAAATGAGAGACGTGCTCGGCCACGGCCGCGCCGGTTTGCGAGGCGCGTTGGCGCAGGGTTTCGTTCGGTTCGACGACGGCGATGTCGCCGGCGGCCAGCTTGCCCGATGCCAGCCAGCCCGTAAGCATGGCATGACCCATATTGCCGCATCCGACCAGCACTACTTTCACAGCCACTTGTGATCTCCTCCGGCAGACCCGGCCGCCGCTTCTTCTGGGTGAGGGCCGCAGCAATGCCGTATCGGGCCAGCCGGCGCAACCGGCAATTTCCGCACTCAGCCGGCCGACGAGGAGGGAAACCTGATACGGGCGGCCATGCGCAAGCCCAGGCATGCCATGAGGAAGAAAAGCCAGACCGGATCCACCCGGCGCAGGAAGAAGCTTTCGAGGAATGCGTTCAGCGAGGTGAACAGCAGGATCATCATGAAGAAGTCGGACAGGTAGATGTTCTCTTTCAGGCGCGGCGTGCGCATATAGTCCACAAGCGGCACGATCCAGAACGCCATCAGACAGGCGGCCAGCGCCGGCAGTCCCATCAGGACGGCGATGTCGAGATAGCCGTTATGGCCGTGGACGGAGCCGCGAATATCCCAGTCGCGATCGAAGGGTTGCTCCATGAAATAGATGAAAGGCGTGCCCCAAAAGCTCTCATAGCCGTAGCCGAACCACGGCTTCTGCGCGATCATGCCGCCGAGAAAGTCCCAAAGGGCCGTGCGTCCGGTATAGGTGAGGTCGGGGGCGAGCTGCTGGACAAGGTCTTTCAGCGGCCCGATGAAGACGATCCCCAACGTCGCCAGCGTTGCTCCGACCATTGTCGTCAGGAAAATCAGCGGCGTCAGGAAGCGCATGCCGACAATGCCCGGCAGGGCGACGAGCACGATCGACAGCGGCACCAGGCCGGCCGTCGTCTTCGAGCCGGTGTTGACCATGAAGATCATGGCAAGCACCAGCAACGTCCCCCCGGCCCAGCGTCGGCCGCGCCGGAAGGCGTAGAGCCCGGCAAAGCTGAGACAGGCCATGACCGGCCCGGCAACGTTCTTGTGCGAGAACGCGCCGCGCCAGAGTCCGGCATGTTGCGGCTCGACGCCGGCTCCCGAGTGGACCGCGGTGCCCGGAAACAGCGCCAATCCGGCATAGCTGAGCAGGACCGCCGCCAGGCCGGCGACGAGCAGCACCGTCGTAAAGGACTCGGCGTCGCGCGGCAGCACCAGCACGGTGACGATCACCAGCACGCCGATCGCGGTGAAAAGCGCCGCGCGCGCCGCCGAGGGCGGGTCGATGGCGTGCAGGACCGAAAGCGCCAAAAACCCGAACACGATCAGCCACCACGGGCTGAGCATCATCGCCACCACCTTGCGGTCGGTGAGGGTTAGAAGCGAAAATATGGCAAGCAGTCCCAGCGAGCCGAAGCCGATCTGGTTGACGATATCGCCGCCCTCGGCGGCCGGCCCTTCGGGCTGGAACGGGCGGAACGAGATCAGCACGATCGCCAGCACGACGGTCGCCAGCACCGTCGAGATCTGGCGCAGGGTCGTGCCGTCGAGCGGCGCGAACTCAGTTTTTTTCAGCCTGTCTGTATTGCTCATTGGCATAGCCGAATTCGGCGAGAACGCGCCCGAGCGCGACGTAGATGGGGTAGGCGCCGATGGGAAACGAACCGGTGCGCGCCAGGTTCAAGACGCCGCGCAGCGGCGCTGCGCAGAGCAGGGCGAGGCTCTTGGCCGCCACCCGCACGGCGCCGAGCCGATCGCCGGCCCGCCTGCGTTTTTCCACCAGCGTCGAGATCACGCCGTTGCGCAGCGAACGCGCCCTGATCCAGTCGCTTTCCAGACGGCGCGCCGGAATGGTCTCCATGACTGGTGCCTCCGCGCACCATGCGAGCCTGAAACCTTTGCGCGCCGCCCGGCTGAGGAAATCCGAATCGCCGCCGCCCATGAAATTGAAAGCCGGCTCCAGGAACGGCCGCTCCATGGCGTCGAGCACGCGGCGCGAGACAAGCAGATTGCCGGACGAGTAGAGCGCTTCCACTGCCCGCGTCTCGCGATAGGGTGGCGCAAACACCGGGTGATCGGCCCAATGGTCGTTTCCGGTTCCCTCGAAGACCGGCACTTGCGGGCCGCCGACAATGTCTACCCCCAGCCTTTCGGCGGTAGCGACCATGGTCTCGAGCCAATCCGGGCCGGCGATTTCGTCGTCGTCGATCACCAGAACGTGGCTCAGATTGGCAAAGGCGGCCAGCGCGGTCGACCAGCCGGCATTGTAGGCGCTGCAATTGCCGCGCTCCTCCGCCACGATCAAAAGCCCGTTCACCGTGCCATTTTCGAACAGCGGCGCGGCCGCGTCGGCCCCGGCGTGCCGTTCTGCGTCATTTTCCATCACGATCAGCGCGAAGCCGCGTTCGGTGTTCTGGGCGGCGACCGAGCGAATGGTGTCCAGCACCTGTTCGGGCCGGCGAAAGGTCGGCAGGGTGACGGCGATTCGTACCTTGTCCGGCTCGAGTCCGGGCGATTGCGCGACGAGCCGGACGTTTTCGACAGTGGCGAGCGCTTGCATGCTGAGACCTTGGCCGTCCGTTTCGTTCATAAAGCGCGTTGCCTGTTAACGTATGGTTAAGCACTGCGGTGGTTTTGCCGTGCCGTAGTTGCCGTTTTGCCGTCACAAGGCACGTCCCTTGCCTGCTTAAGCAAGACTTCACCGGAGGCTGCTAGGCTCACATTCAGGTAAGCGACATGCATTTGGTTTTTGTTACATCACTCGTCCCCGACGGCGCGCCGACGACCGGCTACGAGATCGCGAATGCCGCGATCATCGCCGCCTTGCGCCGCGCCGGCGCCCGGGTCACCGTGCTCGGCTATACCTGGCCCGGCAAGGCTCCGTCGGACCCGCACAACACCGTCGCGCTCGGATCGGTCGATGTGCGCACCCAGGGCGCGCCGGCGATCCAGAAAATGAAGTGGTTGGCCGGCGCGATGGCGTCGGGCCTGACGGTGTCGTCGGTCAAGATGCGCGCCGCGTCCGAACGGGAACTGCGCGCGGCGCTGAAGCGGATCGGCCCCTTCGACGCCTATGTGCTCAACGCGGTTCAGCTTGCCGGCGCCTACGAGCATCTTTTCACCGACAAGCCGTCGATCTTCGTCGCCCACAATGTCGAGTTTCGCTCGGCTCTGGAAAACGCGGCTGCCGCGCGCGACGTGGTCCAGCGCGCGCTTTTCCGCCGCGAGGCGCGCCTTTTGCGGGCTATGGAGGAACGGCTGTGCCGGCAGGCCCGCTTTGTCTTCACGCTCGCCGAGCAGGACCGCGAAGCGCTCGGCGTGACCGGGCCGCGCTCGGCGGCGCTGGCGCTGGTGACGCGGGACGAGCCGCCGCGGCCGCGCTCGCGTGAAATCGCCTTCGAGGCCGGCATGATCGGCACCTGGAGCTGGGAGCCGAACCGTATCGGCCTGGACTGGTTCCTGCGCGAGGTGTCGCCACGCCTGCCTGCCGGCTTCCGTGTCAGGATCGCCGGGCACGTGCCTGCGGGGCTTGGACGCGTGCCCGCCGGCGTCGAATTCGTCGGCCGGGTTCCCGATGCGAGCGACTTCGTGCGCCAGGCCGCGGTGGTGCCGCTGATCGCGCAGGCCGGAACCGGCGTCCAGCTCAAAACCATCGAGACCTTCGAACTGGGGCTGCCGTCCGTGGCGACGTCGCGTTCGCTGCGCGGCGTTTCCTATCTGCCGTCCAATTGCACGGTGGCCGACGATCCGGACGCGTTCGCTGCCGCCTTGGTTGAGCGTGCGGCCGGGCAGGCCGAGGCTCTCGACGGCTCGGCTTTCCACGCCGGTCAGATACGCGCACTCGACGCCGCCATCGCCACGGGGCTGGACGCGCTCGGTGTTGCCCGGGGCGAGGTGGCGGCATGAGCATGCAGTCCCTCACCACGGCGGTCGAAAACCCTTCGCAGCAGCGGCGGAAGGATATTCTCGGTGTTAACGTCGCGCCCTTCGACCGGGCCGAGGCGATCGCCTTCCTGGCGCGCCGCATCCGCGAGCGGCGTTTCACCAAGATCGGCTTCCTCAACGCTCATATCGCCAACGTCGCCAGCACCGATGCGCGCTTCGCTGCCCTGTTGTCCGATTTCGTGGTGCTGGCGGACGGCGTCGGCGTCGATGTGGCGGCGAAGATCCTCTACGGCGCCCCGTTCCCCGCCAATCTCAACGGCACCGATTTCATTCCCGCCTTCCTGAAGTCGCAGCAAGAGTCGCTGACGATCGGGCTGCTTGGAGCGAGCAGGGACAATGTCGAGCGGGCGGCCGCGCGCCTGCAAGCGATGATGCCGCAACATCGCGTCACCGTCATTCACGACGGGTTTTTCGATACCGCGGCCGAAGACGAGATCTTGGCGCGCCTTGGCCGGTTGCGCCCCGATGTGCTTCTGGTGGCGATGGGCGTGCCGCGCCAGGAATACTGGATCGACGGCCGGCTCAGCGCGGACCATTGCACTACCGCGTTCGCGGTCGGCGCGCTGTTCGACTTCTTAAGCGGCGCGGTCCCGCGCGCGCCGTCATGGGTGCGCTGGCTGCGCCTGGAATGGCTGTTTCGGCTCGGCCTGGAGCCTTCGCGCCTGTGGCGTCGCTATATCGTCGGCAATCCGCTGTTTTTGTTTCGGGTCCTGATGCAAAGATTGCGGCGTGCGGGGCCGGCTGCGTGAACGTGGCCGTCCATCCGCGGAACGAGGCGCCGGCCGCCGCGCAAGCCGTGGGCACCAGCGCGCTGGTGACGGCCAGCTATGCGCCGGATTTCGAGCGCTGCCGTCTATTGTGCGAAACCATCGACCGCCACGTTACCGGCCACAGCCGGCACTACATCCTGGTCGCGCATGCCGACGTACCGCTTTTTCGCGCGCTCGAAACCACCAACCGGGTGGTGATCGACGAGCGCGATATCCTGCCCGCCTGGCTGCGGGTGGTGCCCGACCCGACCAGCCTTTTCCGGCGCAAATTCTGGCTGTCGACGCGCACCAAGCCGTTGCGCGGCTGGCATGTGCAGCAATTGCGCCGCATCGCGATCGCCGCCCACGCCGACGAGGACGCGCTGGTCTATTGCGATTCGGACGTGGTGATTTTGAAGGATTTCGACTGCGCTCGCTTCTGGAAGGACGGGCAGGTGCGCCTGTTCCGGCGCGACGACGCGCTTCGCGGTCCTGTGGACGGCGATCAGAAAATCTGGTCGGAAAACGCAGCGAGGGTACTCGGTATCGAGGCCCCGGCGGTCGCGCCGCACGACTATATCGCCACCTTCATCGCCTGGCGGCGCGACGCGGTCGTGTCGATGTGCGAGCGGATCGAGCGCATCAGCGGCCGCCATTGGGTGGCGGCGATCGGCGCGGAGCGGAAATTTTCCGAATGCATGATCTACGGGCGTTATGTCGACGAGGTCATCAAGGGCCGCGGCCATTTCCTCTCCGGCGAGGAACTGTGCCGGGTCTATTGGCGCGGCCCGCGCCTGACGTCGGCGACGGTGCGGGCCTTCGTGGACGGGATGGATCCAGGCCAGGTGGCGATCGGAATGCAGTCTTTCATCGGCACCGACATGGACCTGATCCGCGATCTGGTGCGCGCCGCAGAAGGCCGCTAGCTTGGCTTGGCCCCGGTCGCCGTTGCCCCGTGCGTCAGGCGCGTTTTGCCGGTCGTCTTAACGCGCTATAGGTCAGCGTCGTCGAAGCAAGATAAAGCACCGCGAAAGCGGCGTTCAGCATCAGCACCAACTGCTGCGCGTCCGGCCCGTTAAGCAGCAGATAACCGAGCACGAGCGCTTTGGCCCCGGCCAGAAGCGCTAGGTTTATGGCACGCAACAACATCTGACCGCGCGCGAACAGCAATTCGGCCTGATATTCGATCAGGTTGCGCAGCCCTGGCACCGCGAGCGCGAGAATGACCAGCGGTGCGGCCTGCGATACGTTCTTGCCCAGGATCGTCGGATAAAAATGCAGCACCAGCGCAAGCGCGGCCAGCCCCAGCGTGGAAACGGTTAGGATGCCGGCTTCGAAGCCGACGCGCAGCCACAGTTTCGACAGCGTTTCGGGGGCGCGCATCACCCGTTGCACGAGCAGCATGGTGAAGGTGCGGATCGGGATCGCGGTCAGGTCGACCAGCCGCATGACGATCGCGTAGATGCCGGCAAGATGCGGCCCGCCCAGAGCGAGCACCAGCAGCTTGTCCAACTCCATCTGCAGATAAAACAGAAGTTCCGCACCCGCCACGTAGAGCGCGTCGGCAAGCCGCGACCAGTAGAGTGCCGGCCGCAGCCGCAGCCGCTGGCGCGGCCAGAAGAAGACGAGCGCGATCGCCAGACAGATCCCGTTCGCCGCCAGGTAATAATAGACCCAGTCGCCGAGCGTGGGCGTGGCCGCAAAGGCGAACAGCGCGGCTGCGGCCGCGCGCAGCGCCGTTCCGGCAATTACAAGCACGGCCGCGGCCGCGAAGCGGTTCAGCCCGTTATTGACGATGACCACCGTCTCGACCAAACGCCAAAGCAGCGCCTCGGACACGATCACCAGCGCGAAGGTCGCAAGCGGCAGCTCGCCGGCAAAGAAAATCGCGTGCGTGAGCCAGCTCGCGGCCGCGAGCGCTGGAAGCGACAGCGCCGTCATCAACAGGAACCCGCCGGCGAAGGTGCCCAGCAGGCGCGGTTTGACGGTCGCTATCCGATAGAGCGAGGACACGAAGCCGAAACCGACGATGCGCGACAGCATCACACCGGCGGCCGAGGCGGTGGCGAAGAGCCCGAACTCGGCGATCGACAGGGCGTTGGCCAGCACGACGAAGTAGAGCAGCGAGAAGACGAGGCGACCGAGCGAACCGCTCACCGCCGTCAGGTAGTTGCGCACCAAGGCGGTTCGCGAGGTCAGAAAATCGGAAATGCGGTCCATCGCACCGGCCCTGGCGGCGGTGGCGTCGATGCCGGATTGCGGTGCCATAGGCCCTGGTGTCCTGCCTTTTCGAAAGCAGCGTATCGATGAAACATTAACGTGCGGTTTTGTCGTCCTGCGCGCTGCCGTGAAACCGGCTCCGTGGGGGCGTTAAAAATTAAGCAAATTAACTTTTTGTTTCCCATGGCTGTTTAGCGTGCCTTAACGATTGGCGCCGGCGGGCGTTGCAACTTATCCGAGACGTGCGAACCGATGCCTGCATTCGACCACCGCGACCGCAAGAAGCGAAAAGGGTCTCTCCTGGCCCTTGTCGATCCGCAGGCGGACGCGTCGCGTGCGCAGGGCGCGACCGCCGGCCGCAAGCCGGCGACCTCTTCCGACGCCCCGACGGTGTCCCCGGCCGAACGCCACGAGGTCGCGCGCTCGCGCCGCGAGGCGGGCCATAGTTCGCTGATCCAGGCTTTGGCCTCGTCGCGCGCGTCCACCGCCTCGGAGGCTAAGGCGACGATCGGGGATGGGCCGCGAACGAACGAGGAGCGCGACGCCAGGCCCGAGTGGCCGCAGCGCGGGGCCGGCGGCGTAGACGCGCCTGGGGGCGAGACCTACAGGGGGGCGCCGGCCGACGGTCCGGATACGACAAACGCCTCCCGGCGTCGGGGCTTCCAGCCTGTCTCTTCAGTCGACGACGGCGATTCCCAATGGCGGCCGCTGATCGATCCGATGGCCGTTATCGGCGGCGTCTTCAACTCGAAAGGCCTGATAGCCGCCACGACGGTTTGCGGTGCGCTGCTGGGCGTGTTCATCGCCTTGTCGACGCCGAAGGAGTACCAGGCGATCGCCGAGATGCTGGTCGACCCGCGCGACATCAAGTTCGTCGACCGCGATCTGACGTCCGGCGGCCTGCCGTCCGACGCGACCCTGGCGCTGGTGGAAAACCAGGTGCGGGTCATCCTTTCCGGCACCGTGATGAACAAGACCGTCGCCAGGCTCAATCTGGTCCAGGATCCCGAGTTCAACGGCGAGGGCGGTGGCGGCGGCCTGGGCAGCCTGTTTTCCGGGCTGACATCCCTGATTTCGTTCTCCGGCGGCGGCGGCGAGGGGGCAAATGCCAACCGCCATGCGATAACGGTGGAGAACCTCTACAGCGCCGTCGATGCCGAGCGCGGCGGCAAGACCTTCGTCATCTCCATCGCCGCCAAATCGCAAAGCCCGCAAAAGGCGGCCCTGATCGCCAACACCGTCACCGAGGTGTTCCTGGAAGCCTACGGCGATTTGCAGTCCGGCACGGCCGGTAAGGCCTCGGACGAACTGTCGTCCCGATTGTCCGAATTGCGCGCCGGAGTCGAGGAAGCGGAACGCAAAATCGAAGCTTTCAAGGCCGAAAACGACATCGTCGACGCCCAGGGGCGCCTGATCAGCGACGATGAGATCATCAAGCTCAACGACCAGCTCACCACCGCGCGCGCCCGCACGCTTGAACTCAATGCGCGTGCGGAGTCGGCGCGTTCGATCTCGGTCGATACCATCTTGACGGGAAACTTGCCCGAGCAGATCAACTCTCCGGTTCTGACCGAAATGCGGGCGCAATATTCGACCCTGCGCCAGGAGGCCGACCGGCTCGGCGCCAAGCTCGGCCCCCGGCATCCAGAACGCGCCGCGGTCGAGGCCCAGCTTGCCAGCGCGCGTCAGCAGATCTCGCAGGAACTGCGCCTGGTCGCCCAGTCGATCCAGGTCGACCTCAAACGGGCTGTGCAGCTCGAGCAGGAACTGGCCGCGCGTCTTGCACAGCTCAAGGCGCGCCAGGCCAATCTCAGCGACGAGTTGGTGACGGTGCGCGAGCTGGAACGCGAAGCCGCCGCCAAACGGGCCGTGTACGAGACGTTCTTGATGCGCGCCCGCGAGACCGGGGAGCAAAAGGACATCAACGCCGTCAATATCAGCGTGATCTCCGAAGCCACGCCGCCGCTCGAACCGACCGGCATGTCGCGCAAGACGATGACGGTACTCGCCACGATGTTGGGATTTGGCGCCGGCGTTGGACTTGGCGCGGCCCGTGGCGCCTATGACAGTTTTCGCGCCACTCTTGGCAGCAGAACGTCCGCCGCGCCCGACCGGACGCCTGCCCCCGTCTCGCCGGCGCCGCGCCACGCGCGAGCGCCTGTCGAGCGGCGGCGCGAGGAGGGCGACGAACCTGAGGACGATGGCGCTCTCGCCCCAACAACCCAGTCGCCGCAGCCCGATGTTGTAGAGGCTTCCGGCTCCGAGTCCCGTCACCGCGAATCCAGTGCAACCGAACCCGTCGCCGCCGCGACGGAGACCGCCGAGGAGGCAGATATGCACCGCATGCCGGACTATTCAGCTTGGCAGACATCACGTTCGCCCGAAACGGCCGACAATGCTCCCGGCCCTCAAGGGCCCTATTGGTACGACCCGGCCACTGGCGCTCATTATCCCGCGCCCGGCTCGGCCTATGGCTGGCATCCGGCTTTCGCCGGCGAGCCCGGTTCCGCGTCCGCCGCGCCGATCCATAGCTCCGCGCCGCAATCCTATCATCCTTGGGGCCCGGCCGGACCTGGTTATCCGCCCGCACCGCCTGCCTATTGGGCCCACCCGGCGCCGCAGACGGTGCCCTACTGGCCCGTTCCGCAGCATCATGCCCCGTCGTGGCAGCACCAGGCGCCGCCGCAGGCAGGCCCGGCCGACAGGGGGCCTGCGCTCCATGCCGACGCCGCCGCTCGCCCCGCCATGGACACGCCCGTCGAGGCACAGGAGCATGACAGCGCGGCAATCAACGAAATCCGCGAGAGCCTGCGCGAGTTCCGCGAAGCCCTGCGCGAGCTCAGTGAGAATCGCGGCCGCCGTCGCTTCATCTGACGGCTTTCGCGTTTACGGCACGCCGCGACGCAATGGCAGGTATCGTCCGTGCCGATTGTCGCATAAAGCTCCCGGATCGAATGGATTCGGGGGAGCGTCGAATGGCCGAACTGATAGAGGGGCGCAAGGTCGCGGACGAAGTCGTCGCGACCGTGAAGGAGGGGGCTGAGAGCCTGCGCGCGCAGGCTGGCGTCGTGCCTGGCATCGCGGTGGTGATCGTCGGTTCCGACCCGGCCAGCCAAGTTTATGTGGCCTCGAAGTCCAGAAAGGCCAAGGAATGCGGCTTCCATTCCGTGCAGCACGAACTGGCCGAGGACACCGATGAAGCAACGCTTCTTACTCTGATCGCCGACCTCAATGCCGACCCGGCCATTCACGGCATTCTGGTTCAACTGCCCTTGCCCGCTCATATCGATGCGGGTCGTGTCATTCAGTCGATCGACCCGGACAAGGATGTCGACGGCTTTCATTTCATCAATGTCGGCAAGCTCTCCACCGGCGAAACCGATAGCGCCTTCGTGCCGTGTACGCCGGCCGGCTCGATGATCCTGACGCAGCGTGTGCGCGGCCACGATCTGTCTGGCCTCAATGCCGTCGTCGTTGGTCGCTCGAACATAGTCGGCAAGCCGATGGCCAATCTGCTTTTGGCGGCCAACGCAACCGTGACCATCGCCCACAGCCGGACCCGCGATCTCGCTGCGCTGTGCCGCACGGCCGACATTCTTGTGGCCGCGGTGGGCCGGCCGCAGATGGTCGAGGGCGACTGGATCAAGCCGGGCGCCACCGTGATCGATGTCGGCATCAACCGGATTCCTGCGCCCGAGAAGGGCGAGGGCAAGACGCGTCTGGTCGGCGATGTCGACTTCGAGGCGGCTTGCGCGCAGGCCGGGTCGATCACGCCGGTGCCGGGCGGCGTCGGACCGATGACGATCGCCATGCTGATGGCCAACACGCTGGTCTCGGCCTGCCGGCGCGCCGGCGTCGCCGCGCCGTCCTTCTAGCGGCCGCCGCCGCGTCGACAGAGCGCGCGCAGCGGCGGGGGCCGGTGCGGCAATGCTTGTAATTCGGCCGTATCCGGAGTATGGAGCCGACCGAATCCCGAACAATCGAAGCTGAAAGGGGCATTGATGGCCCGCGTCACCGTTGAAGACTGTATCGATAAGGTCGAAAACCGTTTCGAGCTGGTACTCCTGTCCGGTCACCGCGCTCGGCAGATTTCCCAGGGCGCGGCGATCACGGTCGATCGCGACAACGACAAGAACCCTGTCGTGGCGCTGCGCGAGATCGCCGACCAGACGCTGTCGCCCGGCGATCTGAAGGAAGACCTGATCCACTCCCTGCAAAAGCATGTCGAGGTCGACGAGCCCGAGGCGGACGAGCCGGCCGTGATCGAGCAGGACGAGGCCGCGTCGCCGATCGCCGAGGCGGCGCCGAGCGAGGACGAGCCGGTTTCCTTCGACCGGATGAGCGAAGAAGAGCTTCTGGCCGGCATCGAAGGCCTGGTTCCGCCGGAGAAAAGCGACGATTTCTGATGGCGAGGCGTCTTGCCCCCTACCGGGGGCGGCCGCTCGTGTATAATTATGACATGCGCCGTGTCGCCGCGGCGCATGTTTCGTTTGCGGAGCCGGCCTGACGATGATGCGCCAGTATGAGCTTGTCGAGCGTGTGCAGCGCTACAAGCCCGACGTCAACGAGGCGCTTCTGAACAAGGCCTATGTCTATGCCATGCAAAAGCATGGCCACCAGAAGCGTGCCTCCGGCGACCCGTATTTTTCGCATCCGCTCGAGGTCGCCGCGATTCTGGTCGACATGCATCTCGACGAATCGACCATCGCCGTTGCCCTGCTGCACGACACGATCGAGGACACCACCGCCACACGTCAGGAAATCGACGAGCTGTTCGGCAAGGACATGGGCAAGCTGGTCGACGGTCTGACCAAGCTCAAGAAGCTCGACCTCGTTTCCAAGAAGGCCGAGCAGGCGGAAAATCTGCGCAAGCTGTTGCTGGCCATCTCCGAAGACGTGCGCGTGCTGCTGGTCAAGCTGGCCGACCGGCTGCACAATATGCGCACGCTCGACCACGTGCCGGAGCACAAGCGCCTGCGCATTGCCGAGGAAACCATGGACATCTATGCCCCGCTGGCCGGGCGCATGGGCATGCAGGACATGCGCGAGGAGCTCGAGGAACTCGCCTTCAAGCATATCAATCCGGGTGGCTATCGGGCGGTCACCGAGCGCCTTACGGAAATCTTCGAGCGCAATCGCGGCGTCATCGGCGAGATCGAGTCCGCCCTGTCGGCGCTGTTTGCCGAATACGACATCAAGGCGGAGGTGAAGAGCCGCCAGAAAAAGCCCTGGTCGGTGTTTCGCAAGATGGAGACCAAGGCGCTTTCCTTCGAGCAGCTTTCCGACATTTTCGGCTTTCGTGTGCTGGTCGACGGCGTGGAGGATTGTTACCGGGCGCTGTGCGCCATCCACACCACCTGGTCGATGGTGCCCGGCCGCTTCAAGGATTACATCTCGACGCCGAAGCAGAACGACTATCGCTCCATCCACACCACCATCGTCGGGCCCTCGCGCCAGCGCGTGGAACTGCAGATCCGCACCTACGCCATGGACCGGGTCGCAGAATATGGCGTCGCGGCCCATTCCATCTACAAGGATCTCGGCAGTAAGCCGAACGGCGCCGGCCATGCGATCTCGACCGAGACGAACGCCTATGCCTGGCTCCGCCGCACCATCGAGGCGTTGTCGGAAGGCGACAATCCCGAGGAATTTCTGGAAAATACCCGGCTGGAGATGTTCCAGGACCAGGTGTTCTGCTTCACGCCCAAGGGCAAGCTGATCGCCCTGCCGCGCGGCGCGACACCGATCGATTTCGCCTACGCCGTCCACACCGATGTCGGAGACACCTGTGTGGGCGCCAAGGTCAACGGCCGCATCATGCCGTTGATGACGGAGCTCAAGAACGGCGACGAGGTCGACATCATCCGTTCCAAAGCGCAGGTGCCGCCGGCGGCCTGGGAACAGGTGGTCGTCACCGGCAAGGCGCGCTCGGCCATCAGGCGTGCCACGCGCGCCGCGATCCGCAAGCAATATTCCGGTCTCGGCACGCGCATCCTCGAACGGGCCTTCGAGCGGGCCGGCCACACCTATTCGCGCGATCAGTTGAAGCCGGTGCTGCACCGCCTGGCGCGCAAGGACATCGAGGACGTGGTTGCGGCGGTCGGACGCGGCGAGCTGTCCTCGCCCGACGTGCTGCGCGCCGTGTTTCCCGACTACAAGGACGAGCGCGTGACCGCGGCGCCGCGCCCGCGCGAGGAAGGCTGGTTCAACCTGCGCAACGCCGCCGGCATGCTGTTCAAGATTCCCGGCCGGTCGGCCAAGAAGGAGGACGCGCAGAAGCGCAAGAAAAAGCTCTCCGAGGACGGCGCCCTGCCGATTCGCGGCGTCGCCGGCGACCTTCCCGTGCGTTTCGCTCCCGAGGGCGCGGTTCCGGGCGACCGCATCGTCGGCATCATGCAGCCGGGCTCCGGCATCACCATCTACCCGATCCAGTCGCCTTCGCTGACCGCCTTCGACGACCAGCCGGAGCGTTGGATCGACGTGCGCTGGGATATCCTCGAAGGCACCAATGAACGCTTTCCCGCGCGCATTTCGGTCACCGCGATCAACGAGCCGGGGTCGTTGGCCGAAATCGCCCAAGTGATCGCCTCCAACGATGCCAACATCCACAAATTGTCGATGGTGCGCACCGCCCCCGATTTCACCGAAATGGTGTTCGATCTCGAGGTTTGGGACCTCAAACATCTCAACCGGCTGCTCGGGCAGTTACGCGACACGCCGTCCGTCAGCGAAGGACATCGTGTCAACGGCTAGGGTGATTGCGCCCGACGACGAACCGCACAGGGAGCGCGTGCCGGCGCTGCGACGGATATCGATGTTGGCGATGCCACATTGCGGGGCTATATCTTTGTTAAGCGGGTGATGGGATGGTTGCCTGGCCGGGTTGGGCCCGGCGGCGGCGTTCGGACATGGTTCCGATCCCGATTTCCGCGAACGAGCCGGGGTGGTTGATCGATGTTGTTTCGGCGTAGAAAGCCGGCGGACATGTGGGAGCGAACACGCACATTCGTGTGGCCGCGTCGCTCTTTCTGGCGCTCGGCCCAATACTACGTCAAACGCGTCCTGCGCCTTAATGCGACGCCGCACGCCATCGCCGCCGGCATCGCCTCGGGCGTGTTCGTCTCCTTCCTGCCCTTTCTCGGGTTTCATTTCGTTTTCGCCGCCGTGTTCGCCTGGCTTCTCGCCGGCAATTTGCTTGCCTCGGCGATCGGAACCGCCATCGGCAATCCGATCACCTTTCCGCTGATCTGGGCCAGCACCTTCGAATTCGGCAGCTTCCTTCTCGGCAGCGGTCAGCCCGGAGCCTCGGCGACGATCCATTTCGGGCGCATGCTGCGCCATCTCGAATTTTCCCAGCTCTGGGACCCGCTCCTGAAACCGATGACGGCCGGCGGCATCCCGCTCGGCATGGCATTCGCGCTCGGTTTTTACCTCGTGACCCGCTGGGGCGTGGCCGCCTTTCGGCGCCAGCGCCAGCGTCGCCTCGCCGAGCGGGCCATGCGCCGCGCCGTACGGCCGGCCGACGGGGCGGTTGCGCGCGGATGATTGTCGGTCTCGGGTCCGATCTGATCGACATCCGTCGCATCGAACGCTCGCTCGAGCGCTACGGACGACGCTTCACGCAGCGCATCTTCACCGAGACCGAGCGAACGAAATCGGAGGGGCGCAAACACCGCGCGGCTTCCTACGCCAAGCGCTTCGCGGCCAAGGAGGCCTGCGCCAAGGCGCTGGGGACGGGGATCGCGGAGGGGGTGTTCTGGAACGAGATGGGCGTGGTCAATCTCGACGGCGGCCGCCCGACCATGGAGCTTACCGGCGGCGCGGCGGCGCGGCTGCGCATGATTTTGCCACCGGGCCACGAGGCGCGGATCCACCTCACCATCACCGACGACCATCCGTTGGCCCAGGCGTTCGTGATCATCGAGGCGGTTCCTGCCGAATAAGTGCCACGATCGCGATGTTTGCCGCAGGCGGCCGGGCAATGCCGTTGCTCCGCGCCGCGCAAGCCGATAAGACCGGTCGGCTGACTGATTTGAGGACGAAATGAGCGTGGCTGACAAATCGCGGAAAAAATCTGGCGGGCTGGGCGAGACTGTCAACGTCATCGTCCAGGCGCTGCTGTTGGCCCTGGTGATCAGGACATTTCTGTTTCAGCCGTTTTCGATTCCGTCCGGGTCGATGCGCCCGACGCTTCTGGAGGGCGACTATCTCTTCGTGACCAAATGGGCCTATGGCTATTCTAGGCATTCGCTGCCGTTTTCGCCCGGTCTGTTCGAAGGCCGCATCTGGGACGGTGCGCCCGAGCGCGGCGACGTGGCGGTATTCAAATATCCGCCCAATCCGGCGCTCGACTACATCAAGCGCGTCATTGGCCTGCCGGGCGACCGTATCCAGATGCGCGAGGGTCAACTTTACATCAATGGCGAGCCCGTGGTTCGCGAAAAGACCGGCCAGATCGACAATCCGGACATCACCGAGGTCAACCGCCCGGTCGATGTCTATCGCGAGACCCTGCCCAACGGCGTCTCCTACGATACGCTGGACGTGACGCCGAACGGCATCAGCGACGACACGCGCGAATTCGTCGTGCCGGACGGACATTATTTCATGATGGGCGACAATCGCGACAATTCCGCCGACAGCCGCGTGTTCGGCTTCGTGCCGGAGGAAAATCTGGTCGGCCGCGCCAACATCATCTTCTTTTCCATCTCCGGCGGCGCCAGCCCGCTCGAGATCTGGAAATGGCCGAGCCACATTCGCCCGACGCGCCTGTTCAACATGATCAGATGACGGCCAGAAAACGCTTTTCCGGGCCGGCGTTGGTCGACGCGCTGCGTGAGCGCACCGGGTATGTTTTCAACGATCTCGAGCGGCTCGAGCGCGCGCTGACGCATTCGAGCGCCCGGCGCCGGTCAGGTGCGGATTACGAACGGCTCGAATTTCTCGGTGACCGCGTGCTCGGGCTGGTCGTGGCCGATCTTCTGTTTCACGCCTTCCCCGGCGCGCCCGAGGGGGAACTGGCACTTCGGCTCAACGCGCTGGTCAGCGGCGAGGCCTGCGCCGAGGTCGCCGAGGAGATCGGCCTGGCCGATTTCATCCGCGCCGAATCGGGGCTCAAATCCGCGTCGGGGCGCAAGGGGCGCAGCACCCGCGCCGACGTCATGGAAGCGCTGATCGCCGCGATCTATCTCGACGGCGGGCTCGATGCTGTGCGGCCCTTCATCCTGAGATATTGGGAGCCGCGCAGCCGCAAGGCGCAAGGGGCTGAGCGCGATGCCAAGACCGCGTTGCAGGAATGGGCCCACCAGGCCGCAGGCACGACGCCGGCCTACCAGCTTGACGGCCGCGAAGGCCCCGATCACGAGCCGCTGTTCACCGTCAGCGTCAGGGTCGGCGACCTTGCCCCGGCCAGGGGCAGCGGCCGCGCCAAGCGCGAGGCGGAGCAGGCCGCGGCTGCCGCGATGCTGGTGCGCGAGGGCGTATGGGAAAAGACGGAACCGGCACAGTGACCGAAAACACCGAACGCACCGGCACGTCGACGCATTCCGGCTTCGTGGCGCTGGTGGGCGCACCGAATGCGGGCAAGTCGACGCTGATCAACCAACTGGTCGGCACCAAGGTTTCGATCGTCACCCATAAGGTGCAAACGACGCGCGCGATCGTGCGCGGCATCGCCATTCACGGCAATGCCCAGATCGTGTTCGTCGACACGCCCGGCATCTTCAAGCCGCGCCGCCGCCTCGACCGGGCGATGGTCAGCACGGCCTGGGGCGGGGCCAGGGACGCCGATATCGTTGTGGTCATGATCGATGCCGAGCGTGGAATCAGAGGCGACGCGGAGGCGCTGCTCGACCGGGTCGGTGAAATCTCGCAACCGATGGTGCTGGTTCTCAACAAGGTCGACCGGGTGAAGCGGGAGACCTTGCTGGCACTGGCCGCGGCTGCGAACGAAAAGGCGGCTTTCTCGCGCACCTTCATGATCTCCGCGCTGACCGGCTCGGGCTGCGACGATCTGCTCGACTACCTCGCCGAAACCCTACCGCAAGGCCCGTGGTATTATCCGCAGGATCAGATTTCGGACCTGCCGATGCGTCAGCTCGCCGCCGAGATCACCCGCGAAAAGCTCTATCTGCGCCTGCATCAGGAACTGCCCTATTCCTCGCATGTCGAAACCGAGACATGGGAGGAAAAGCCGGACGGCTCGGTGCGAATCGAGCAGGTGATCTATGTCGAGCGCGACAGCCAGAAGAAGATCGTGCTCGGTCACAAGGGCGAGACGATCAAGGCGATCGGCAGCGCCGCGCGCAAGGAAATCGCCGAGGTGCTCGAGCAAAAGGTGCACCTGTTCCTGTTCGTCAAAGTGCGCGAGAACTGGGGCGACGACCCGGATCGTTATCGCGAAATGGGGCTCGACTATCCGGGCTGATCGCGCCGGCATCAGTTAATCTATGTTTATGTTAAATTATTCGCCATCGTCCTTTGCCGGCGGCGCGATCGATGACGAGTGAATGGTTTTACCTGGTCCTGACCTGCGTGCTGCTTGCCGTGCTCCGGATTCCCTTCATCTACTGTCAGGCGACGCATGTCGGCTGATTGATGCCGAAGGAATATGTCGAGGACCGCCACGCCGAGGTGCTGGGCTGGATACGCCGCGCCGACCGCGACCATCTCAATCTCGTGGAACAATAGGGCACCTTCGCCGGGCTGGTCGTCGTCGCCCTCCTGGTGCTCGCCGTCTACGCGATCGATCTTCTCGTCAGCTTCGAATGGGCTGCGGCTTCCGTCGATTGACCGGCCCGGCCGGTCTTGCCTTCCGGACGAAATCGGTTCACGCATCGGCAATGGAATGGCGTGACGAGGGCATCATCATCGGTTCGCGCCGGCACGGCGAGACCAGCCTCATTCTGGAGGTGATGACGCGCGCCCATGGCCGACATCTCGGTCTGGTGCGCGGCGGGCGTTCGCGCAAGCAGCAGCCGCTGCTGCAGGCGGGAAACCGTGTCGAACTGGCCTGGCGGGCACGGCTCGACGAGCATCTCGGCACCTATCAGGTCGAGGCGTTGGAACTGAACGCGGCCCGGCTCCTGTCGGGCGCCTGCGCCGTCTACGGTCTGCAGACCCTGTCCGCGCATCTGCGGCTTTTGCCCGAGCGCGACCCGCATCCCCGGCTTTTCGAGACGCTGGGCGTGATCCTGCGGCATCTCGACGACGAGGCCCTGGCGGCCGAACTGATCGTGCGTTTCGAACTGCTGATCCTCGACGAGCTCGGTTTCGGGCTCGATTTGTCGCGCTGCGCGGCCACCGGCGCGGTCGAGGATCTGGTCTACGTTTCGCCCAAATCCGGGCGCGCGGTGTCGCGCCTGGCCGGCGAGCCCTATGCCGACCGGCTGCTGCCGCTGCCGGCATTCCTGCACGCGCGGGCCGGACGCGGCGGCGATCCCGACGCAGTCGAGGCCGCGTTCCGCCTGACCGGCTATTTTTTCACCCGGCATGTCTACGAGCCGCGCGGCATCGCGCTGCCGCAGACCAGGGCCGGTTTTTTGGCGGCGCTCAGGCGAAGCCGGGCCGCGACGGCTGTCGCAGTGAACGAGGAGACCTGAATGAGCGCGGTGGAACTGTATCCTGGTCACATCTCTCCGCTCGGTGTCGGCACGATCCCGCACGAGGATATCGAAAATCACACCGGGCTGGAGCTTCTGCAGCGTATCGTCGACGGGGCCTATCCCGCGCCGCCGATCGGCGCGACCTTGAATTACGGCCTGGTCGAGGTCTCCGAGGGGCGCGCGGTGTTTCGAGGCGTGCCGAGCGAGCGCCATCTGAACCCGCTCGGCGGCGTCCATGGCGGCTGGGCGGCGACCTTGCTCGATTCGGCCCTAGCCTGTGCTGTACAGACGCTGCTGGCCAAGGGCGAGGCCTACACGACCGCCGAGTTCAAGGTGAACCTGACCCGCCCGATCACGCCCGGGACCGGCGAGGTGGTCTGCGAGGGCGTCGTCGTGCACAAGGGCCGCACGCTGGCGGTTTCCGAAGCCAAGCTTCTTGACGCCAGCGGCAAGCTTCTCGCCTTCGGTACCGAAACCTGCTCGATCTTTCCGGCGCGCAATCTGCGTCCGCGCTGATTTCTATTCGGCCGCGGCCAGTCCTGGCCGCTCGACCGCCTGTTCCCTGATCGGCCAGTGCACGATGGCCGCGAACAGGCCGAGCGCGACACCCAGCCACCACACCGCGTCATAGGAGCCGTAGAGGTCGTAGAGATAGCCGCCCAGCCACACGCCCAGGAACGAGCCGATCTGGTGCGACAGGAAGACGAACCCGCCCAGCATGCCGAGATGGCGGGTGCCGAACATGATGGCGACCAGCGCGTTGGTCGGCGGCACCGTCGACAGCCACAACAGCCCCATGACGATGGCGAACACGACGACGCTCGCCGGCGATTGCGGCAAGAGCAGAAATGCCGTCACCAGCACCGAACGGCCGATATAGATCCAGGCCAGGAAGATCGGTTTGGAATAACGTTGGCCGATGAAGCCGGAGGCGAGCGAACCGATAATGTTGAAAAAGCCGATCAGGGCGAGGGCAATCACCGCGTAGCGGGCCTCGATGCCGATATCGGAAATATAGGCGGGAAAATGCGCGGTGATGAAGGCGACCTGGAAACCGCAGACGAAGAAGCCGGACACCAGAAGCAGATAGCTGTGATGGCCGAAAGCCTCGCGCAGGGCCTGGCCGGTCGTCTGATCGATCTCGGCCTGGCTGTTGCTGCCGCTCGACGAATTGCCGCGCAAAGGAATTGCCAATAGCGGAATGGCCAGCATCATCACGCTCATGACGACCAGCGTGTCGTGCCAGCCGTAGGCGTCGATCAGCCCCTGGCTCAGCGGGGCGAACAAGAACATGCCGGCCGAGCCGGCGGCGGTGCCGATGCCGAAGGCGAGGCTGCGGCCCTCCGGCGGCACATTGCGGGCAAAGGCTGCCAGCACGATGCCGAACGAGCCCGAGGCGACTCCGAGCCCCACCAGCAGGCCACCGCCGATATGCAGCATGGTCGCGCTCTCGGCGCCCGCCATCAGATAGAGCCCGGCGGCATACATCGCGCCTGACAGGGCGAGCACCCGCCAGGTGCCGAATTTGTCGGCAATTGCGCCGAACAGCGGCGTGCCCAGCCCCCAGGCCAGGTTTTGGATCGCCATTGCCAGGCCGAACGTGGTGCGGTCCCAGCCCTTTTCGGCCAGCATGGGCAGTTGAAAAAAACCCATCGCCGAGCGCGGGCCGAAGGTCAGCGCCGCGATCAGGCCGCCGCAAATGATGATG
The DNA here is from genome assembly GCF_004000215.1 of Nitratireductor alexandrii. Taxonomy (GTDB): domain Bacteria; phylum Pseudomonadota; class Alphaproteobacteria; order Rhizobiales; family Rhizobiaceae; genus Mangrovimarina; species Mangrovimarina alexandrii. The sequence goes on from NZ_RBVY01000002.1 coordinate 178,881, forward strand.
AGCCAGGGCAGGGCGGACCGACTCGCGGCGGGACTGGACGGAATGGCCATGTGGGGAGAGCTCCTGTTCGCATGGATTTTACCGATCGGCCGGGTTCATTCCAGCGAATAGAGCGCGTTGTGTAGATCAATTTTTTTGATGAAAGGCGCGGGCGCTTGGTGGCGCGCCCGGCACCGCTAGGGATCAGTCCTTGTCCTGGCCGATCAGGTGCACGTCGCGCTGCGGGAAAGGAATCGAAATACCCTTGTCGTCGAAGGCGAGCTTGGCGGCCTTGGTCACGTCGAGCTTGGTCTGGAACCAGTCCGGCGTCTTGGTCCAGTAACGCGCCGTCACCGCCACCGCGCTGTCGCCGAGTTCGCTGACGAACGTGGCCGGTGCCGGTTCCGAAAGCACGCGCTTGTCGCCGTCGATCAGCCCGGCCAGCGTCGCCTGGGCCAGGTCGATGTCGTCGCCGTAACCGATGCCGATCGTCACGTCCGCCCGGCGCAGCGCGTTGCGCGTATAGTTGGTGACCGGCGAATTCCATAATTCGCTGTTGGGGGCCAGCACGAACAGCCCGTCGACCGTCTTCAGCTCGGTTGCGAACAGCCCGATCTCCACGATGGAGCCCGAAACGCTGCCGGCATCGACATATTCGCCGACCCGGAACGGCCTGAGCACCAGCAGCATGATGCCGGCTGCGATGTTCTGCAGGGTGCCCTGCAGGGCAAGGCCGATGGCCAGGCCGGCGGCGCCGAGCGCGGCCAGGATGCTGGCGGTCTGGACGCCGAACTGCGCCAGAACGGCGACGACGGTGATGACCAACACGCCGTAGCGTGCCGTCTTTGACAGGAACTTCTTCAGCGTCTCGTCGAAGCCGCGCACCCCGCCCAGCCCGCGATAGGCCGAGCGTTCGACCACCCCGGCGACGATGAAGCCGGCGATCAGCAGGATCACCGCGCCCAGGACCGAGAAGGAATATTCGACGGCGAGCGCGCCCGCCTGCTCCAGCCCGGCGCCGAGCGCCGCCATCAGGCCGGTTGCGTTTTCTCCGATCGTGTCCATGGGTGTCCTTCGCGACTGTGTGATTTGGCCGGCATTAGACCGGATCGCGTTCCGGCTTGAAAGGCCGCCCGCTACAAAAGCGGCACGCGCCGCCAGGTCGCGCGATACCGGGGTTTCTCGCTTGCGAGCGGCACCGCTCGTCCACAGGTTTCGCCACACTTCCGTCGCAATTCGGGCGCGTTGGCAGTCCTCAGCCTGCGCCGCATGACGACCCGGTGCAGGCGGCTCCAAGGGCGGAGCCACCGGGTCGCCCATGGATCAAGACGCAGGCATGTCTTCGCGCGTTCGCCCGGCCGTTGCCGCCGATATCGATGCACTGGTGGCTATCGAGCAGGCCGCTTTTGCGGGCGATCGGATATCGCGCCGTTCCTTTCGCCAGTTGATCGAACGCGAGACCGCGGCCGCCTTTGTCGCCGAGGTGGCAGGACGCGTCGCCGGTTATGCGATGGTGCTGTTTCGCAAGGGGAGCGGCGTTGCCAGGCTCTATTCGATCGCGCGGGCCTCCGATCGGCCCGGGCTTGGGCCGCTGCTGCTCCAGACGGCGGAAAACGCGGCCTATGACCGCGAAAGGCTCCTCCTGCGGCTCGAGGTGCGCGAGGACAATCACCGGGCGATCGCACTCTACAGACAGAACGGCTATCGCCGCATCGGCCGCGAACCCGGCTATTATCATGACGGCATGGCGGCGCTGCGTTTCGAAAAGACGCTGCGCGGCGCGCATCCGCCGGTAACCGGCGTTCCCTATTACCGGCAGAGCTGGGACTTCACCTGTGGGCCGTGCTGCCTGATGATGGCCGCCGGCCATTTTCTGCCCGGCTACGAGGCCGACCACACCGCCGAACTGCGGCTGTGGCGCCAGGCGACGACGGTGTTCATGATGTCGGGCGCCGGCGGCTGCGAACCGTTCGGCCTGGCGGTGGCCGCGCACGATGTCGGCCTGTCGGCCGAAATTTTGGTGTCGGCCGTCGGTCCGCTTTTCCTGCAATCCGTGCGCAGCCACGAAAAGCGCTCCGTGATGGAAGTGGCCCAGGCCGATTTCCGCCGGCGCGCCGCGGCCCTCGACATTCCCACGCACACGCGCGCCTTTTCGCTGGACGATATCCGCGCCTGTCTGTCGGGCGGCGGTCTCGCGATGGTGCTGGTGAGCGGGTATCTGATGTTCGGCCAGAAGGTGCCGCACTGGGTGCTTGTCATCGCCGACGATGGCACGCATGTCACGATCCACGATCCCTGGGTCGAGGACGAGCGCGGCGAAACCATGACCGACGCGGCCGGCATCCCCGTGCCCTACGCGATTTTCATGCGCATGGCGCAGTTCGGCAGCGACGGGTTGCGCGCCGCGGTGATGCTCAAACGGCAAGAGGAACGATGAGCTGGGTCATTCTCACGGGCAGGCGCAACGACCTCGGCCCGGCCGCCACGCCGCACAAGATCATCACCAACCGCGATTACCTCGCCCATCCGGCGCTGTTTCGCGGCCAGCGGCCGAAGGTCATCAACCTGTCGAACAGCTATGCCTATCAAAGCCGCGGCTACTATGCCTCGTTGCTCGCTTCCTCGCGGGGGCATCGCGTAATCCCCTCGGTCGAGACGATCATCGACCTGTCGGAGCGCAAGCTGTACGAAAACGCGCTGCCGGAACTCGAACAGGCGCTGAATCGGTGCCGCAAGGAGCTCGGCGGCATGGTGCCGGCGCGACTGACGGTGTTCTTCGGGATCGCGCCGACCAAGGCGACCGACCGCTTCGCGCGCCTGCTGTTCGACTGGTTTCGGGCGCCGGCGCTCGAGGTGACGATCGAGGATCGTGCCGGCTGGGCGGCGATCCGCAAGATCGGCTTTCTGCCGCTGGCCCGCATGAAGCCGGACGAGCAGGCGCGCTTCGTCGCCTGCCTGGCCACTTATACCGGCCGTGAGTGGCGCGAGACGAAATCGCGGACGGTGGCGCGCTACACGTTCGCCACGCTGATCGACCCCAACGAGGAGCTGCCGCCCTCGCAGGTGGCCTCGTTGCGCCACTGGGCGAGGGTGGCCGCCAGGATGGGGGTCGAGGTCGAGCCGGTGACGAAGAAGGATCTGGCTCGTCTTGCAAACTATGATGCGCTGTTCATCCGCGAGACGACGGCAATCTCCAACCACACCTACCGTTTCGCCCGGCGCGCCCAGCAGGAGGGCATGCCGGTCATCGACGACCCGTTGTCGATGATCCGCTGCACCAACAAGGTCTATCTCAACGAGCTGATGGAGCTCAACAAAGTACCGGTGCCGCCGACGGTGATGATCGCAAGCCTCGCCGATCTCGACACCGCCGCGAGCCGGCTCGGCTTTCCGCTGGTGCTGAAGATCCCTGACGGCGCCTTTTCGCGCGGGGTGAAAAAGGCGGCCGACGAGCGTGCGCTCAAGGAGCTTGCCGGCCATTGGCTGCGCGAATCCGACCTTCTGATCGCGCAGAAATTTCTGCCGACCGAGTTCGACTGGCGCATCGGCGTGCTCGGCGGCGAGCCTCTGTTCGCGGTCCAGTATCTGATGGCGAAAAAACACTGGCAGATCGTCAATCACGATCGCAGGGGCAAACCCGTTCAGGGTGGGTTCAAGGCCTTCACCCTGCGCGACACCCCCGCCGGCGTGATCGATGTCGCCGTGCGCGCGGCGCGCTGCATCGGCGACGGGCTCTACGGTGTCGACCTCAAGGAAACGCCGGACGGCGTGTTCGTCATCGAGGTCAACGACAATCCCAATCTCGACCATGGCTGCGAGGACGCCGGCGAGAAGGACGCGGTCTGGACGCGTCTGACGCAGTGGTTTCTCGACCGGCTGGAGCGATAGGCCAGGTTCCGGATCGTGGCAGCGTGCCGCTGGCTTCAGCCGGCCTCGATCGCCTCGAAACGCGCCACGAACGCGCGTTGCGCTTCGCTTGCCGGTTTCGGCGCGAGGTCGAGCATGGCGGCCGTAAAGCCGCGCGGCCGGCCGAAAAACTTCGCCGCCTCGCTTTCGGAAAACCCCGCCAGTTCCGTCGCCTCGAAATAGGCGGCGATCTGGTCGGCGCGCTTGATGGCTTTTCTCAGCGTCTCGGGCAGTTTCGCCGGCAGGCCGTAGCGCAGATGGATAGCCGCCTGGATGCGGTTCTCCACCTCCTTGTAGCCGCCGCCCACGACGGCCTTGAACGGCGAGATCATGTCGCCGATCACATATTCGGCGCCGTCATGCAGCAGGGCGGCCAGGCGCGGGCTGCGCCCCTGCCGGCCGGGGGTCTGGGCGAGGATCGCTTCCACCAGCAGCGAGTGCTGCGCCACCGAAAAGGCGTGGTCGCCGTGGGTCTGCCCGTTCCAGCGCGCCACGCGCGCCAGCCCGTGGGCGATGTCGACAATCTCGATGTCGAGCGGTGAGGGGTCGAGCAGGTCGAGCCGGCGTCCCGACAGCATGCGTTGCCAGGCGCGTCCCGGCGCGGCGGCGGTCACTGCGCGGCTCCATCGGACTTCGGTTCGGGAAAGGAAAAATCCATGCCGGGCGGGATTTCCAGCGTCACCGCGACGTCGCTGGCGCTGATCGCCGTGCCGGCGTCGATCGCCGCCTTGGCCCGGTCGATGCGTACAATCGCCAGGCCGTTTTCGCCGGCCACCGAGCCGAGCGTGCCGATCGCGCGTCCATCGGCGGTCACCGGCGTGCCGGGCGCGGGCAGCGGCGACCGCGCACGTGCGATCAACAGGCGCCGCCGCGCGGTGCCGCGATGTTGCATGCGGCTGACCACTTCCTGGCCGACGAAACAGCCTTTGCGCAGCCCGACCCCGCCGTTCTGGTCGAACAGGACGTCATGCGGAAAGGCGTCGCCGAGCGTGTAGTCGGCGCCGCTTTCGGCCACGCCATGCTCGATCCGCAGCCGCGTCCAGGCCTCTTGCCCGGTGCCAGCCGGCGCGTCGGGCGCGGCGTGGTGATGGCGCCGTACCACAAGTTCTGCGGGGAAGCGGCTGTCGTCCAGCGCGCCTGAATCGGTTTCTAAACCAGGTGACTCAAGACGTGAGCCGTCCGAATCATTTTGCCAGGAAACAAGCACAGGGCATTGATCCTGTTTGGTTATTTCCACCTTGGCGCGAAGCTTGTAAAGCATCAGGCGGCGCAGGAAATCGTCCGCGATGTCGGCGCGGCACTCCAGCACGAACCCTTGTTCGCCATCGCGGGCGATCAGGAAGTCGAACAGGATTTTACCCTGCGGGGTCAACAGTGCACCGGGTTTTGCCGCGCCCTGACCCAGCGAGGTCAGATCGGGCGTGACCACGTTCTGGAGCAGGGTTTCGGCGTCGGCACCGGCCACCCTAATCAGGGCGCGGTCGTCAAGACGGATAATCGGCATCAACAAAATCGGCCTGTGATTGAATACCCCGCCTAGGTAGGCCGGGCCGGCCGGAGGGGCAAGGGGAGAGCAGCGGCCCGGCCCGCCGGGGCACGCGCCGCTAGCCGTCGGTTTTGGCGTTGCCGCGTCGGCGCAATTGTGCTGCCAGATTGCGCAGGCGTTCCGCACCCTGGGCGCTGAGCCCGCCGCCGGCATAGTCGCGGCGCACGGCCTGTTCCAGGTCGTCGGCGATCGTGTCGAGCGTCGTGGTGTCGCGCAACGCCGGATCGTGCAGCTCGAACAGGTTGATCCAGCGGTCTGTGCCGCGGCCGAAATGCATCAGCCGATCGAAATAGACGTCCGGGTCGCGCCTGGAAAAGGCACCGGCGATCGCGGCCAGGATGGAAAGCGGGCTCATCACCACGTCGCGCAGCCCGTCGGCGAAGAGTTTTATCTGGAAGACGGCGACGCGGCGAAGCATGCCTGCGCGCGAGCGGCCGCGTTGAAAGCTATGTTCGAAAGGCGGAGCGAGTTGGTCTCGCGCGCTCATCACGGTTCTCCCTCTTGCCTTGTCATATGGGTGCGCCGGCACCGCTTGCAAGGCGCAAGGGCTCAGTCGCCGGCCACGAAAAACACCCAGCGGCCCTCCGGGGTGATGCCGACGCGATAGAAATTATAGCCACCGAAATTCTTCATGTCCTCGTAGTCGCCGGCGGTGACGAGCTCGAACAGTTCCACCCGCTGCGGTGGCGTCAGCGCGTCGAGCGGCATCGAGAAGAAGTAGGGCCAGACATAGATCTCGTTCGGCGTGCCGGCATCGAGATGGACGTAGCCGGCATCCAGAACTTCGAGCAGAATGGCGAGGATTTCCTGGCCGTCGGCATCGCCCGACGCCTGGCGCAAAAAATCGATCGGATCGCCCTCGACGGCGCCGAAGGAAAGCTGGGTGCCCTTCGGGCCCGGACCGATCAGCGGCCTCAACGCCTCCAGGTCGCCGCTGCGGCAGGCCGACATGATCAGCCCGTGCATGCGCCGTACCGGTTCGGGCAGCCGGTCGAGATCGTAGAGGATCTCCGGAAGCGCCTGGTCGTCAGCGGCAGCCTCGGTGCCGTCATCCTCGCCCGGAACCTCCGGTTGCGGTGTCTCCACCGTGTCCGCGGGCGTGTCGGGCAATGGAAAGCGCTCGATCGGGTCGGGCAGGGGAACGGTTTCGACCGGCTGGTCGGCGGGCCCGGCCTCGTCGCCCGCATCCTCGGGCGCCGGGTCCGGCATCTCGTTGCGTTTGAGTTCGCTGAGCGCCACCTTTGCGCCGACCGTGACTGCGGTCGCGCCGGCCTCGGCTTTCGATGTCGCAAGGCTCATGCCCGCGGCCGCCAGAAGCAGCGCCAGCGCCCATCGCCTTTTCGGTCCGGCCCGTGATCGTCCTGTCGATGCGCTCAGCATGCGGTCTGGATCGCCTGGCTTGGTCCTTGTCCCGGACGAGGCGTCAGTGGCAGGAGCGGGAATGTTCGAATTCGCCGCTGACCACTTTTTCGCGAATCTTTTCGATCAGTCCGAGCGCGACATCCTCGTTGCAGGATCGCAGCAATTCCTCAAATGCCGTGGTCAGCGCCGCCTCGGCGATGATCTCCGGCTCGATTCCGGCCGAAAGGCCCTCGGCCCAGGCTTCCGTCTGACTTTCGATCGCGGTCAGGCGCTTTTCTTCGCGAATCAGCGCGTCAATCTCGCCGCTGCCGTGTTCCATGTAGCATTCCACCCTTTCAGCGGTGCGCCGAATCGGCTCCGCCGGCCGTCGTCCCTTAATGTCCCGTTAATCTTTTAGCATATGCGGAACGGCTTGCACGCCGCGCTTGCGGAAAAAGTTAACGGAGCCTTAATTGCCGAACATTGCCGCGGTATCGCGCGACAACGCCTCGCCCTCCTTCATGTAGCGCTCGATCGCCGCCATGGTCGATTCGGTGCAGGTCACATGCGTCTCGGCGAAGGAACGGTAGCCGCGATTGAAGCGCGCGACGAAGCGGGCCCGCTTGTCCGCGGATGGATTTTCGCTCGCCAGCAGCGCCTCCATCTGCTCGCGCCACAAATTGCCCGTCTCTCCGCACAGATTGCGCAGATAATGCAGCGAACCCAGCACCTCGGCGAGCCGCAACAGTCGCTCTTCATACGGCGCGTCGACGGCGCGCGCCGGTATGGCCGTCAGTGTCGAAAGCGCCAGAACGGCGTAGAGAAGGGCGGTTGTCACGCGCATGGTCATCGATCCTGGCCGCTGATTTTGTCACCAGCAAGACCGGCCGCCACGCCGGTTCCCGCCAGCATGGCGTCGACGGCGCTGCGCATCGACGGCGGCATGGCAAGCGCGCGCGCCTCGCAGAGCGAATACCAGCCGACCGTTTCGGCATCGTCGGCCGCGACCGCCTCGCCGCCGGCATAATCGGCCGCAAACACCGTCAGTCGGAATGTCGATGGGTGGTCGCTGGCCGCCGGCAGGTCGACGACCTGGTGCACGACGAGCGCACCCGCCGAAAGCCCGGTTTCTTCCCTCAGTTCGCGCCGCGCGGCTTCCTCGAGCGTCTCGCCGGCCTCCACCCGGCCGCCGGGAAAGGCATAGACGCCCTTCGACGGCGCGCGCGCGCGCCGCACCAGCAACAGCCGGTCGCCGCGCCTGAGCGCGACCGACACGGCCAGTATGGGCGCTTCAACCTGTCTCATGGCCGCAACAGGTAGCCGTCCGCGCGCCGCTGCGCAATCTGTGCCGGCGCCGGCTTGACGCGGGCACCGCCGGCGGCGACCCTGTCGCCATGTGTGGACGGTTTGCATTGACGGCGACGCTCGACGAGGTCGAGACGTTTTTGGGCGTGGCCGGCGGCGAGGATTTCCCGCCGCGCTACAACATCGCCCCGACCCAGCCGATCCTGGTCGCGCTCGCCGGCCCGCCGCGCCAGCCGGGTTCGAACCTGCCCGACAGGCAGGCGCTGCTTGTGCGCTGGGGGTTCATTCCTGCGTGGGCCAAGAACCCGACGGACCTGCCGCTGCTCATCAATGCGCGCTCGGAGACCGCGGCGGAAAAAAACACCTTTAAGGCCGCCATGCGCCATCGCCGGGCGTTGATCCCGGCCTCCGGCTTTTTCGAATGGAAGCGCCGGGACAAGGCAAAGGCGCAGCCTTATTTCGTGCGGCCGCGCGAGGGCGGGCTGGTCGCCTTTGGCGGGCTGATGGAAACCTATCTCGATCCCGGCGGATCGGAACTCGACACGGCGGCGATCCTGACCACGGCCGCGAACGCTAAGATCGCCGATATCCACCACCGTATGCCGGTGGTGATCCGCCCTGAGCATTTTTCGCGCTGGCTCGACTGCCGCAGAAACGGCCCGGCCGATGTCGCCGATCTTCTGAGCCCGGTCGAGCCCGGCTTCTTCGAGGCGATCCCGATTTCCGACAAGGTCAACAAGGTCGCCAATGCCGGCGCGGATATCCTGGAACCGGTCGCGCTTGCGCCCGCAACCGGCCTTGGCGAGGCGCCCGCTTCGCCCGCTCAGGCCGCGGGAGCCCAACTCGACCTGTTTTGACGGCGTCCGCGCAAGGCGCGGTGGCGCGTGGCTAAGCCGTCCGGCCGGTGGCCGAAACGCCGTTGTTCTCTTTCGCCTTCAGGCAGATCAGGGCCGCCAGAACGGCCGCCGGGCCGATGGCGCGATACTTGCTGGTGAGTGCTTGATCCTCGGCGCGCTGGCGTTCGCGTTCGGCTTCGATCGTGGTGCGTGGCATGGCGTTTTTGAACCTGTCTCGTTCTCGTTCGCGGCAACCGCTGAACGGCCGCCACTTGGGTCTCGATTGCGACCGAAACGTGGCAGTTGCCGCTCTGTTTCCCAGGGTGCGGTGATTCCGCTTAACGGAGGGTTTCTTGCGGGCCCACTGTTGCGTTCCGACAACATGTCCGGCGTCGGCGGCGCGCCAATTCGTCTTGACGGTGGGCGTCGCGGGGGCGATAAAGCCGGCCATGAAAACGCTTGGCGCCATTATCGGCATCTGCATTTGTGGCTAGCGCCCCGCTGGCCCGGTCGTTTTCGTTCCTCTTCACGGTTGAGAAAAACGCCCCGGCCAGTCGGCGGGCGACGGATTTCGGGTAGCGGCCGGCCGGTTCCGGCGGCCGGTGGTGAAGGAAAAACGCATGTCTGAGGCCTTTCGCGGACTACGCCTCTACAACACGCTGAGCCGGGAGAAGGAGGATTTCATCCCCCTCGATCCGGACAATGTGCGCCTTTATGTCTGCGGGCCGACGGTCTACGATTTCGCCCATATCGGCAATGCCCGCCCCGTCATCGTCTTCGACGTGCTTTACCGGCTGCTGCGCCATCTCTACGGCGCCGATCACGTCACCTATGTGCGCAACATCACCGACGTCGACGACAAGATCAACGCGCGCGCGTTGCGCGATTTCGGCGCGGAGATCGGCGCCGGCCGTCTGAGCCTCAACCAGGCGATCGGCAAGGTGACGCAAAAGACGGCCGACCAGTTTCACGAGGACGTCAAGGCGCTCGGCTGCCTCGAGCCTGATTTCGAGCCGCGCGCGACCGAATTCGTACTGCCGCGCGACGACGGCAAGACCGACATGGTCGGCCTGATTCAAACGCTCATCGAACGCGGCCATGCCTATGCGGCGAAAGGCGAAATCCTGTTCGATACCGCCTCCATGCCCGATTATGGCCGCCTCTCGCGGCGCAGGCTGGAGGACCAGCAGGCCGGCGCGCGCGTGGCGGTCGAGGCCCATAAGAAGACCCCGGCCGATTTCGTGTTGTGGAAACAGTCGTCCAGCGACGAGCCCGGCTGGGACGCGACCTTCGTCATCGACGGCGCGCGCACGACCATTCGCGGCAGGCCCGGCTGGCACATCGAGTGCTCGGCGATGTCGGCGGCCTATCTCGGCGAGGTCTTCGACATTCACGGTGGCGGGCTTGACCTGATCTTCCCGCATCACGAGAACGAGATCGCCCAGTCGCGCTGTGCCCACGGCACCCAGGCGATGGCGCGCTACTGGATGCATAACGGCTTTCTGCAGGTCGAGGGCCGCAAGATGTCGAAGTCGGAGGGCAATTTCGTCACCATCCACGATCTGCTGCACACCGATAAATTCGGCGGCCGCAAATGGCCCGGCGCGGTCTTGCGGCTCGCCATGCTGATGACCCATTACCGCGAGCCGATCGATTTTTCCGTGCGCAGGCTGGAAGAGGCTGGCTTCTTGCTGACTGGTTGGTTGGGCCCGGAGATAAGTCGAGGCATTCCCTCAAAGGGCAGCGTGCATGGCCCGGTGGTGAGCGCGCTTAAAGAGGATCTCGATTTCTGGACGGCCAAACAGGCCCTAGATGAACTTTCGAAATGGGCACGGTCTCCAGCAAACGCCTCGCCAGCCGACTCCCAGAACGATTTGGCTGCAACGTTGGTATGGTTGGGCTTGGCGGACGAGGGACGAGATTTTGAAGTCGCCAAAGCTGACAGTGTTGAGTTGCGACAAGAATTGATGGCCGGCCTGGTTGGGTTAACCCGTCAGGAAGTCGAAAACCGGGTCACCGAGCGCCTCGCCTTGATCCGCGACAAAAACTGGGCCGAGGCCGACCGCATCCGCGAGGAACTGGCGGCTCAAGGCATTCAGTTGAAGGACGGCAAGGACCCCGAGACCGGCGAGCGCGTTACCACCTGGGAGGTGAAGCGGTGAGGGCGGCGTTGAGGCGTGGAGGAGGCACGCGATGAGCCTCGACAACAAGCCGGTCTATGCCGGCGGCTGCCAGTGCGGCGCGGTGCGCTTTCGCGTCGAGGGCGCGCTCGGCGAGGCGTCGGTGTGCCATTGCCGCATGTGCCAGAAGGCGAGCGGCAATTTTTTCCTGCCGCTGGTGTCCGTGCGCGCCGCCCGGCTCGAATGGACCCGTGCCGAACCGAACCGGTTTCGTTCGTCCAATCACGTGCGGCGCGGCTTTTGCGAAAAATGCGGCACGCCGCTCACCTACGAGGCGCCGGACGGCGTGGCGCTCGCCATCGCCGCCTTCGACCAGCCTGAAGAGATCGCGCCCGTCGTGCAGTGGGGCGTGGAGGCCAAGCTGCCTTACGTGGACGCCCTGCGCGACCTGCCCGGCCGCACGACGCTGGAGGATGAAGCAGCCGGCACGTTCCTGCACGAAATCGACTCCTTCCAGCATCCCGACCACGACACCGAAACCTGGCCGCCGGAGGACGAGCGATGAGCGATCCCATTACCGGCGGTTGCCAGTGCGGCGCGGTGCGGTTTCGCGCCGGCGGTCTCGGTCGCGCTTCCTTGTGTCATTGCCGCATGTGCCAGAAGGCGTTCGGCGGCTTTTACGGGCCGCTGGTGACGGCGCTGGGGCTCGAATGGACACGTGCCGCCCCGGCGCGGTTCGCAAGTTCCAATCTGGTCCGGCGCGGCTTCTGCCAAAAATGCGGCACGCCGCTGAGTTATGAATATGATGGCGGCGTCGAGATCGCCATCGGTGCGCTCGACGATCCCACGCTGGCCGCACCCGTTGTCCAGTTCAACCCGGCCGACAAGCTGGCCTTCGTCGAAACGCTTCACGGCTTGCCGTGGCGGGTCGCCGGCGAAAGCCCGGCCGCCGAGGCATTCATGGCTTCGGTCGAAAGCCACCAGCATCCCGACCGCGACACCGAAACCTGGCCGCCGGAAGGTTCGTCATGACCGCGTTGCGCATGCTTTATCCCGAGATCGAACCGTTCGAAACCGGACGGCTCGATGTCGGCGACGGCCATGTCATCTATTGGGAACGCGCCGGCACAAAGGGTGCCAAACCGGCCGTCTTCCTGCATGGCGGGCCGGGCGGCGGCATCGCGCCGGCGCATCGGCGCCTGTTCGATCCGGCCCGCTACGACGTGCTGTTGTTCGACCAGCGCGGCTGCGGTCGCTCGACCCCGCACGCCTCGCTCGAGGCCAACACCACCTGGCACCTGGTCGCCGACATCGAACGGTTGCGCGCGATGGTTGGGGTCGAAAAATGGCAGGTCTTCGGCGGTTCCTGGGGCTCCACCCTGGCGCTCGCCTATGCCCAGGCCCACCCCGGGCGTGTTTCTGAACTGGTTCTGCGCGGCATCTACCTGCTGACCCAGGCCGAGCTTTCCTGGTATTATCAGTTCGGCGTGTCGGAAATGTTTCCCGACAAGTGGGAGCGGTTCGTCGCCCCGATCCCGCAGGCCGAGCGGGACGACATGATGGGCGCCTATCGCAGGCGCCTGACCGGCGCCGACCGGGCCGCACGGATCGAGGCGGCCAAGGCCTGGAGCCTGTGGGAAGGCGAGACAATCACGCTCCTGCCCGAACCCGCCACCAGCGGCAAGTTCGGCGAGGACGATTTCGCGCTCGCTTTCGCCCGTATCGAGAACCACTATTTCGTTCATGGCGGCTGGCTCGACGAGGGACAGTTGCTGCGCGACGCCGGCCGGCTCGCCGACATTCCCGGCGTCATCGTCCACGGCCGCTACGACATGCCCTGTCCGGCCAAAAACGCCTGGGCCTTGCACAAGGCCTGGCCGCGGGCCGAATTCCATCTGGTGGAGGGCGCCGGCCATGCCTTCTCCGAACCCGGCATTCTCGACCGTCTTATCCGCGCCACCGACAGTTTTGCGGACAGACCATGACGCCGCGCCACGCGGCCCTGTTTCGGACATCTGATATGACAAAACAGCGCATCTATCTCTTCGACACCACGCTCCGGGACGGCCAGCAGACGCCCGGCATCGACTTTTCGGTCGAGGACAAGATCGCCATCGCCGCGCTTCTGGATGATTTCGGCATCGACTATGTCGAAGGCGGCTATCCGGGCGCCAACCCGACCGATACGGCGTTTTTTGCCGAAAAGCGTACGGTCCGCTCGGCCTTCGTCGCCTTCGGCATGACCAAGCGGGCCGGCGTCTCCGCCTCCAACGATCCGGGGCTGGCGGCGCTGATCGCCTCGGCCTCCGACGCGGTCTGTTTCGTCGCCAAGAGCTGGGACTACCACGTGCGCGTCGCGCTTGGCTGCACCAACGAGGAAAATCTCGAATCGATCCGTGCCTCGGTCGCCGCGGCGGTCGCCGCCGGCAAAGAGCCGATGCTTGATTGCGAGCATTTCTTCGACGGTTACAAGGCCAATCCCGACTATGCGCTCGCCTGCGTCCGGGCGGCCCACGAGGCCGGTGCGCGCTGGGTGGTGTTGTGCGACACCAATGGTGGCACTCAGCCGGCCGAAATTCGCGGGATCGTCGAAAGCGTGATCGCCGCCGGCATCCCCGGCGATCGGCTGGGCATTCATGCCCATGACGATACCGGGCAGGCGGTGGCCAATTCGCTGGCCGCGATCGAGGCCGGCGTGCGCCAGGTGCAGGGGACGCTGAACGGTATCGGCGAGCGCTGCGGCAACGCCAATCTGGTCTCGCTGATCCCGACGCTGATGCTCAAGCCGGTCTACGCCGACCGCTTCGAGACCGGCCTGTCGACCGAAGCGCTCTCCGGCATTTCGCGTCTCAGCCACGCCTTCGACGAATTGCTCAACCGCGCGCCGGAGCCGCAGGCCCCTTATGTCGGCGCGTCGGCCTTTGCCACCAAGGCCGGCATCCATGCCTCGGCGCTGTTGAAGGAGCCGCAGACCTATGAACACGTGCCGCCGGAGGCCGTCGGCAATGCGCGGCGCGTCATGGTTTCCGACCAGGGTGGCAAGGCGAATTTCATCGCCGAGCTGAAGCGCCGCGGCATCGCGGTCGCAAAGGACGATCCGCGTCTCGACACGTTGATCGCGCTGGTCAAGGAGCGGGAGGCGTCGGGCTATGCCTATGAAGGCGCGGACGCCAGTTTCGAGCTTCTGGCGCGGCGTACGCTCGGCCGGGTGCCGGATTTTTTCGCGGTCGATTCCTTCCGCTGCATGGTCGAACGCCGTTTCGACGCCAACGGCCAGTTGAAGACCGTGTCGGAGGCAATCGTGCGCGTGACGGTCGATGGCGAAACCAAGCTCTCGGTGGCCGAGGGGCATGGGCCGGTCAACGCGCTCGACATCGCGCTGCGCAAGGATCTCGGCATTTTCCAGAACGAGATCGCCGACATGGAATTGGTCGACTACAAGGTGCGCATCCTCAACGGCGGCACGGAAGCGGTGACCCGCGTGCTGATCGAATCGCATGACGGCGCCGGCGCGCGCTGGTGGACGGTGGGTGTGTCCGACAACATCATCGACGCCTCTTTCCAGGCACTGATGGATTCGATCGTCTACAAGCTGATCAAGAATCGCGAAGCGCAAACCCTGGCCGCGGCACAGTAGGCCAGAAGCGGTTTCACCGCTGATCCATGCGGACATGCCGTTGACCGCGCGTGGGGTCAGGGCGCATAGCACCAATATGACAGTCGACACGGCTCCGGCCGAAAACGCCGCCGCGCGCGGTTTTGCCTTTGCCTTCAGCGCCTATTTCCTGTGGGGGCTTCTGCCGCTCTACCTCAAGCTGGTGGGCCATGTTCCGGCTGTCGAGGTGCTCGCCCACCGTGTCCTCTGGTCGGTGCCGCTCGCCGGCATGGTGCTGATCCTGCTCGGCCGAACCGCCGATGTGAAGGCCGCCCTGCGCTCGCCGCGCACGCTCGCCATGGCCACGCTCACCGCCGCCCTGATCTCGGTCAATTGGGGCGTCTATGTCTGGGCGATCGCGGCCGAACGCACGGTCGAGGCCTCGCTCGGCTACTACATCAATCCGCTGGTCAGCGTGCTGATGGGAGCGGTGTTCTTGAAGGAGCGGCTGTCGCGCCTGCAGATGGTCGCCATCGCGCTCGCCGCGGCCGCCGTCGCGTTGTTGACGGTCAGAGCCGGCGGCCTGCCGTGGGTATCGCTGGTGTTGGCCTTCTCCTTCGCCGTCTACGGCTTTTTCCGCAAGACGCTGCCCATCGGGCCGAGCCAGGGTTTT
Source organism: Nitratireductor alexandrii (assembly GCF_004000215.1). Lineage (GTDB taxonomy): Bacteria > Pseudomonadota > Alphaproteobacteria > Rhizobiales > Rhizobiaceae > Mangrovimarina > Mangrovimarina alexandrii. The sequence goes on from NZ_RBVY01000002.1 coordinate 194,182, forward strand.
TTCCTCGAAGTGATGGTGCTGTGTCTGCCCGCGCTCGCCTATATCGCCTGGCTGGCCATGCGCGGCGAGGGGCATTTCGTGCTGACGGCGCCGGCCGACATGCTGTTGCTCGTCGGCTGCGGGGTGGTCACGGCCGGGCCGCTGATGCTGTACGGTTTCGGTGCCAAACTGTTGCGGCTGTCGACCATCGGCATCATGCAATATATCGCCCCGAGCATGATCTTCCTGCTCGCCGTGTTCGTGTTTGGCGAACCCTTCGGCGAAACCCGTCTGCTGGCCTTCGGCCTGATCTGGATCGCGCTGGCGCTCTACAGCTGGTCGATGTACCGCGATCGCGGCACGCCGGCATAGGGAACGCGCCCGGCTTGACGCCGCCTCCGGCTACAAGCCTTCCCGGACGGGGCTGAAACGCTAGAGTCGGTTGATCACCTGGCGGTCGCCGCGCGCGTCCTGGCCTGCCGACGTTTCGGCGACCAGTGTCGGGACGATGTCGTCGACCCGGTCGATAACCAGCGGCCGCACGCGGTCGCCCGTATGGACGAAACCTTCGGCGCGCATATGGTCGAGCAGCGCCAGCATCGGATCCCAGAAGCCGTCCAGATTGGCAAACACGATCGGTTTGGAATGGCGCCCGAGCTGGGCCCAGGTCATGATCTCGACGATTTCCTCCAGCGTGCCGATGCCGCCGGGCAGCGCCACGAAAGCGTCGGATTTTTCGAACATGATATGCTTGCGCTGGTGCATGTCCTCGGTGGTGACGAGTTCGTCGAGCTGGGCAAGGGCGTCTTCGGTGGCCTCCTTGTTCATCAGGAAGCGCGGGATGATGCCGGTCACCTTGCCGCCGGCGCCCATCGCGCCGGACGCGACCGCGCCCATCACGCCCTTGGCGCCGCCGCCATAGACGAGGCGCAGGCCGGCCGCGCCGATCGCTCCGCCGAGCGCCGCCCCGGCCTCGACATAGCGGGCGGAGCTGCCTGCAGATGAACCACAATAAACGCAGATCGAATGAATGCTTTTCATGGTCGCGATTGGTGATCCCCCGGGCTTCGCGGGTCAAGTGCCGCATGCCGTTTTTCTTGTCGCACCGCGGAAAACAGGATAAATCGTCCCTAATCGGCAAAGGACCGCACTCAAGATGGTGATTTCGCCGCTCAAGGCGCTTCTGTTTCTGACCGGTGTCTCCGCCGCTGCCGTGTCGACCGCCTATATTAGCGGCGCGTTCGACGGTTTCTTGAAGGAGCCGCCGGCTATGGTCGCGGCCCTGCCGGATGATGGCGCGGCTGCAAAGGCCGACCGCACCGCAAACCGGAATGGGCCCGCCAAGGATGCGCCCTCGGCCGGTCTGGTCGTTGAGGGTGAGGCGCAAACTCCTGAAAACAAAGATATTTTGCCGCCGAGTTTCGATCTGGTTCGTGTCGAGCCGGACGGGTCCGTCGTTTTTGCCGGCAAGGCCGCGCCGGAGGCTTCGGTCGAGATCATCGCCGGATCGCGGGTGATCGCCAAGGCGACCGCGAGCCTGGAGGGCGACTTCGCCGTCATCCTCGACGATCCGCTCGAGCCGGGGAACTACCAGATCGTGCTGCGCTCCACGACACCCGACAATGTCGTCGCCACCTCCGTCGAAACCGCGGTGGTCGCGATTCCGGAGACCGAATCAGGGCAGGTTCTGGCGCTGGTGGAGGAGCCGGGCAAGCCGAGCAAGCTGATCACCGTGCCCGAGGGTACGGCGACCGAGGACGCAACGGAAGGGGGGAAGGCGACCGATCTCGTCGCGCCCGACCCCCCTGTTCAGGACCCGACGCGGGCGGAGGAGGAAATCGCGTCCGAGCAGCCGGCGCCGGAGGTGCGGACCGACGCGCCGGCCGACGCGGATGCCCAAAATGAGCGTGCGGCGACGCAGGCGGACGAGACGCCGGCCGAAAACGATGGTACCGAGCCCGCCGATCCGCCGGCCACCGCCGACAGGCCTGATGCCGCGGCGGAGGAGCCGGTCGCGGTGGCGGCAGCCGATCGCGCGTCCGAGATGGCCGAGGACGTTGAAGCCGCGGACCCCGCCGAGGCGGCGGTGGCACTGCCAGCCGACGAGAAGCCCGCGCCCGCCGAAAAAACCGCCGACAAGGCTGCGCCGCAGGTGCGGGTCGAGGCCGTCGAGATCGAGGGGCGTCAGGTCTTCGTGGCCGGCACGGGCGCGCCCGGTCTGATCGTCAGGGTCTATGCCAACGCCATCCTGCTCGGCGAGACGGAAGTGTCGGCCTCCGGCCGTTTCCTGATCGAGACCGAGCGCGATCTGCCGGTCGGCGACTATATCGTGCGCGCCGATCTGCTCGATGATGGGGGCCGCAAGGTCGTGGCCCGCGCCGCCGTGCCGTTCCAGCGCGAACCGGGCGAGGCCGTGGCCGCCGTGGCGCCTTTGCCGTCCGAGGCCGAGAACCCCGCCGAGACGGCACGTGCCGAAGAGGCGCCCGTCGTCGACGAGCCTGACGATGCGCCGGCGCAGCGGCCGCAGGCGACGGCCGAAACCGTGGCGCCCGCAGCCAACGGCGAAACCGCGGCGGACCAGGACGGCGACGCCGGCGAGGCAGTCGTTGCGGCGCACACCGAACCGGCAGCGCCCGCGGTCGAGGAGGTGCTGGCGCCGAAGCTGCAATCGGTACAGAGTGCGGTGATTATCCGCCGCGGCGACACGCTTTGGCGGATATCGCGGCGGGTCTATGGTCGCGGCGTGCGTTATTCCACGATCTATCTCGCCAATGAGGACCAGATCGAAGATCCCGACCGTATCTGGCCGGGGCAGGTGTTCCGCGTTCCGGATACGTCGGATGACGGTGAAGAAGCCGACATGCAGGCGCTCGAGGACCAGATGACCACGATCGAGGCTAGCGGCGGAGCGACGACCGCCGTCGAATAGCGACGCGGTCGGTCAGAACCTTGCGCCGGATGAATTCATCGTTTATCGTCGATATACGATGAATAATCTCGACATTCCCGGCGCCCCGGCCCGCGTGCAGCGCGATCTGCCTGAACTCGCCGCCGGCTTCGCGGCGCTGGCGCACCCGGCGCGGCTGCGCATTCTGTGTCATCTGGCCTGTCGGGAAGCCTGCTGTTGCCGCGAGATCGTCGATGCGTTCGATCTGGCGCAGTCGACCGTCTCGCAGCATCTCAAAGTGCTGGTCGATGCCGGTCTGGTGCGGTACGTCCCGGAAAACCGTCGCTCGCGCTACATGGTCGATCGGGACGCGCTGGCGCGCCTCGAGGGGCGGATGTCGACCTTTCTGTCCTCGTGCTGTGCCTGAACCCGGCGCGGTCGCAATTCCATCCAGGGAGCCTTGATTGGCCGACAAAACCGTTTCCGCCGATTCCGGCGCCACGCTGAAGACCCTGCGCAATCTGTGGCCCTACATGTGGCCGGCCGACCGCGCCGACCTGAAAATGCGTGTGGTGTGGGCGAGCTTTTTCCTGGTCGCGGCCAAGCTCGTGCTGCTGATGGTGCCGTTCTTCTTCAAATGGGCCACCGACGCGCTCGCCGGCGACGGGGGCGAGCCTTCTTATCTGCCGGCGTTTCTGCTCGCGCCGGTGATGCTGGTCGTCGCCTACAATGTCGTGCGGCTGGTGCAATGGGGCTTCAACCAGCTCCGCGACGCCCTGTTTGCCAGGGTCGGTCAGCATGCCGTGCGCCAGCTCGCCTACAAGACCTTCGTGCATCTGCACGCCTTGTCGCTGCGTTTTCATCTGGAGCGCCGCACCGGCGGCCTGTCGCGCGTTATCGAGCGTGGCGTCAAGGGCATCGAGACGATCGTGCGCTTCACCATCCTGAACACGGTGCCGACGATCCTGGAATTCGCTCTGGTGGCGGTGGTGTTTGCCTTCGTCTACGGCCTTGCCTATGTCGCCGTCATCGCCGCCACCGTGTGGGCCTATACCTGGTTCACGGTGCGCGCCAGCGACTGGCGGATCGCCATCCGCAAGGAGATGAACGACTCCGACACCGACGCCAACACCAAGGCGGTCGATTCGCTGCTGAATTTCGAGACCGTCAAATATTTCAACAACGAGGCCATGGAGGCGCGCCGTTTCGATCGCTCGATGGCGCGCTACGAAAGTGCGGCCACCAAGACCTGGACCTCGCTCGGCTGGCTGAATTTCGGCCAAGGTGCCATTTTCGGCGTCGGCATGACCGTCATCATGGTGATGTCGGCGCGCGAAGTGATCGCCGGCACGCACACGATCGGCGATTTCGTGTTCGTCAACGCCATGCTGATGCAGCTTTCCGTGCCGCTCAATTTCATCGGTTTCATCTATCGCGAGATCCGCCAGGGGCTGACCGACATCGAGCAGATGTTCGACTTGCTCGACGTGCCGCAGGAAATCAGTGACCGGCCCGGCGCGCACGACCTCGCTGCAGGGCAGGGCGCGATCCGCTTCGAGGACGTGCGGTTTTCCTACGACGCAAGCCGGCCGATCCTCAAGGGCATCAGTTTCGAGGTGCCGCCGGGCAAGACGGTGGCCATCGTCGGCCCGTCGGGTGCGGGAAAGTCGACTATCTCGCGGCTCCTGTTCCGCTTCTACGACATCCAGGAGGGCCGCATCACCGTCGATGGCCAGGATGTGCGCGACGTTACCCAAAAGAGCCTCAGGGCCGCGATCGGCATGGTGCCGCAGGACACGGTGCTGTTCAACGACACCATCGCCTATAATATTCGCTACGGCCGCATCGATGCCACCGACGAGGAAGTGCGCAAGGCGGCCGAACTGGCGCAAATTTCCGGTTTCATCGAGCAATTGCCGGGTGGCTACAAGGCCATGGTCGGCGAGCGCGGCCTAAAACTGTCCGGCGGCGAAAAACAGCGCGTCGCCATTGCCCGCACGATTTTGAAGGCACCGCCGATCCTGATCCTCGACGAAGCGACGTCGGCGCTCGACACCCATACCGAGCAGGAAATCCAGGCGGCGCTCGATCTGGTCAGCCAGGGTCGTACCACATTGGTGATCGCCCATCGCCTGTCGACAGTGATCGGCGCCGACGAGATTATCGTCCTCAAGGACGGCCTGATCGCTGAGCGCGGCACCCACCGCGCCCTGCTTGATGCCGGCGGGCTCTACGCGGCGATGTGGGACCGCCAGCGCGAAGCGACGGAGGCCGAGGAGCGTTTGCGCCGCGCCCGCGAGACCGACGAGATGGGTGTCGTGGTGCGCCGCCGCACGCCGGAAATCGATCCCGTCCGCGATTGACGCGTCTCACGCGCCGCGTTGCGGGCGACGGGTGTTTCGGTTAAGCCTCCGGCTCTGACGAAACCGGAGCCAGTCGACGGCGATGAGCCTGCAGCAATCGATCCGCAACGCATTCGTGCCCGTGCATCGCGAGGGCTGGCCGTTCATCGGCGCCTTCGCCGGCGCGGCGATCGTTCTCGGCGTGTTTTCCACCAGCCTGTTCTGGATCGGCGCCATTCTGACGGCCTGGTGCGCCTATTTCTTCCGCGATCCCGAGCGCGTCACCCCGGTCGACGACCGTCTGGCCATCAGCCCGGCCGACGGTATTGTTTCGGCCGTCGGGCCGGCCGTTCCGCCGCGCGAGCTTGGCCTGGGCGCCGGCGAGATGCTGCGCATCTCCGTATTCATGAACGTTTTTTCCTGCCACGTGAACCGGGCGCCGGTACGCGGGCGGCTGTCGCGCATCGAGCACCGGGCCGGCAAGTTCCTGAATGCCGAGCTCGACAAGGCGAGCCAGGAAAACGAGCGCAACGGGCTCGTCATCGAAAGCCCCCACGGCAGCGTGGCCACTGTGCAGATCGCCGGCCTGATCGCGCGCCGTATCGTTTGCTGGGTCGAGGAGGGCACCGACACCGCAGTCGGTGAACGCATCGGCCTGATTCGCTTCGGCTCCAGGGTCGACGTATTCCTGCCGGAGGGCGCGGTGGCGCGCGTGGCGATCGGCCAGACGGCGATCGCCGGCGAGACGGTCATCGCCGAATTCGGGGCGCCGCGCGTCGCGCCGCTGGTCAGGGTGTCCTGACCGGTGCCGTTTACCGGCAAATCGCACGATGGGAGCGGGCACAAGACGCCCGATCCGCGCGGGCCGGGCATCCGCGAGATCCCGTTGCGCATGGTGGTGCCCAATCTGGTTACCGTGCTTGCGATTTGCGCCGGTCTGACCGGAATCCGCCTTGCCTTTGAACAGCGCATCGAACTGGCAGTGGCGATGGTGCTTCTGGCCGCTTTCCTCGACGGCGTCGACGGCCGCGTGGCGCGTGCCCTCAAGGCGACCTCGAAATTCGGCGCGGAAATGGATTCGCTTGCCGACATCGTCAATTTCGGCGTCGCGCCCGCCTTGGTGCTCTATGCATTCCTGTTGGACGGCGCCGGCGCGCCGGGTTGGATCGCAGCGCTCCTGTTTGCGATCGCCTGCGGCCTCAGGCTGGCGCGCTTCAATGTCATGGACCACGATCCCAACCGCGCCTCGGGCTGGCGGGCCGGCTATTTCGTCGGTGTGCCCGCGCCGGCGGGCGCCATGCTGGTGCTCCTGCCGGCCTATCTCAGCTTTCTCGGTGTCGAGCACGGCGCCGTCTTTGCCGGTCTTTCCAGCGTCTTCACGCTGCTGGTCGCCTGTCTTCTGGTCAGCCGCGTGCCGGTCTGGTCGGGCAAGAATGTCGGCCGCGTCCGCGGTGACGTGGTCATGCCGCTGATCCTGGCGATCGTGTCCTACGTGCTGCTTTTGATCAATTATCCCTGGCATACGATGAGCGTGACCGCCATCGCCTATCTCGCCTTCATTCCGCTGAGCTGGCACTTCTACCGGCGCCGCGAAGCGCGCGAGCGGGCCACGGAACCCGCCTGACACGGACGCACTTTGCCGCGTCGCACCGTTTTCTCCCCGCAAGCAACAAGGAGTTTTGCAATGTCCATTCGTCGTCTCGAGCCCGGCAAGCGCATGAGCCAGGCCGTCATCCACGGTAACACCGTCTATCTGGCCGGCCAGGTCGGAACCCCGGGCAAGAGCGTCGCCGACCAGACCAGGGATGCGCTCGCCGCCGTCGAGCGTCATCTGGCCGCGGCCGGATCCGACAAGTCGAAGATCCTCCAGGCGACGATCTGGATGTCCGACATGCGCGATTTCGCCGCCATGAACGAGGTCTGGGATGCCTGGGTCGATCCCGAGAACCCGCCGGCGCGCGCCACCGGAGAGGCACGGCTTGCGACCGCGCAGCACCTGGTCGAGGTGATCGTCATCGCCGCGCTCTGAACCGGGCCATCGGCCTGGCGTTCAGCCAATACCAGCAAGGGCGGCCCAGCGGCCGCCCTTCGACGTTTCAGGCCGCGCGATATTGCGGCGTCGAGGCCAGATAGCGCGCATAGGCGTCGGCGTTCGGCGGGGCCAGGTTTTCGGCCACCGGATTGCGCTTCTTCTTGCGCGCGCCCATGTCCGCCAGCAATTCGTCGAAATGCTTGAAGTGATAGGGGGCCACGCACAGGCCGCCATAGACACCGGCCGCCGGCCGTTCCGTGCGCTTCCATTGAAGCATCATGTCGATATTGCGGTTCATCTCCTCGGCGCTCGGCTGATGGGCGAGCATGCCGTCGGCATAGCGCACCAGCCAGTTGGCGGCGAGTTCGGCGCAAAGCACTGTACAGAAGGAGGAGTTGAACCCGACAAACCCCATATCCGGCAGATCCGGATTGGCGATGATGCGATAGAGCCGGTACTGGCCGTCGGGCTCGACCAGCTTCTTGCGGTATTCCTCCGGCAGGAAGGGCACGCCGAGCTTCCAGCCGACGGCGAGGATCGCCATGTCGGCGGCCACCCGCTCGCCCCCGGTCAAAACCACCGTGCCGGGTTCGTAACGGTCGAACGTGCCCTGCACGGCGCGGATACGGCCGTCGGCGACCATATCGAAAAAGCCGGGCGTGACGATCGGCACCGAGCAGTTGATGCCGCGTTCGATCGGCTCCTTGGGTCTCAGCCCGGTTTTCTTGAGCTTGAGCTGGATCGACAGGAGGCTTTCCAGTGCCCGCCAGTTGGCCCACACGAACGGTTTGGCGAGCGCGTGATTGAGCCTGGCCATCGTCGACTGGCCCCAGCCGGGAAACATTTTTTCCTGCGCCCGGATGTAGAGAATGCGCTTGAAGTTGATCAGCCCGCCGATGAAGTAGGGCACGCGCCACACCGTCTCCAGATAGACGATCGTGACCGCTTCCGCGCCCGACTTGACTGCGTTGACGGCGATGTCGGTGGCCGATTTGGAAAAGCCGAGCACCACCACCTTCTTGCCCTTGAGCATGGCCGGATCGGTATAGTCTGACGAGTGCATCACCTGCCCGCCGGCTTCCACGAACGCGTCCTGGCCGGGGTGGGTCAGAATGTTTTTTTCCGAAAACTGGCCCGTACAGACGGCGACGAAGTCGAACGTCTCCGTTCCGGCCGTGCCGTCGGCGCCTTCCAGAGCCAGCGTCCAGCCCTTGCGGCCGTCGGCGCGTCGCTCCATGGCTGCAACACGCGTTTCGTAGCGGATCAGCGGTGTCAGACCGTTCTCGTGGGCGTAGTCGGTCAGATAGGCGTGGACCTGGGGTCCCTTCGGCCATTCCGGATAATGGTCCGGCATCGGCTTGCCCGTATAGCGGTAAAGATCCTTCGGGCTTTGTGTCTGGACGTCTGGGTAGGAACGCGACGGCTCCCACACCCCGCCCAGCGCGTGGCTGCGCTCGATGACGGTGACGGCATGCCCGCGCTCCTTGAACGCCTTGGCCGCGGCCAAGCCGCTGACGCCCGCGCCGATAACGGCGACTTTCTTCTTCTCGACCATGGTGGTTCCCCGGTTTTGGGCGGCCGTTTGCTCACGGCTCCGCCGGCGGCGCGCCATGCACGCCGCGGGCGACCGTTTCCGGCGGCCGCCGCCTTTGCTGCCCGTAAGGTTCAGTCGTTGGCTTCGGGAGGAAGGAAGTCGACCGCGTGTTCGGCGGAGATTTTCACGACTTCGTCCGGGTCGCTCAGGTCGTGCAGCCGGTTGAACAGCGCTTCGAGTTCGCCGGCCGGCGACACCCAGAACAGCGCCCGCGCGGGCTTGTCCGACTTGTTGAAATAGCCGTGCGGAATGCCGCGCGGCATGCGCACCAGATCGCCAGCCTTGGCCTTGGACCATTCGCCGTCGAGTTTCAGGTCGAGTTCGCCTTCCTGGACCAGAATGAACTCGTCCTGGGTCGGATGGATGTGGACCGGCACGAACTGGCCCGGATCGCTGTTGGTTTCGAAGGCGAATGTGGACGCGCACGACGCTTTCGGAAAATAGACCTGGCCGAGAATGTTCCAGGTGGTGCCGTTGAAGCCGGTGCCGTTGCGCGTGATGCCCTTGTCGAGGTCGTCAGCCATATCGTTCTCCCATTGTGTGCGAGAAGGCGCCTTCAGCCGGACGCCTGTGTTCTCGTTGTCAGATTAGGCACGACCGGCGTACGATTTCTGTCCGGATTGCGAGCCGACTATCCAAAAAACGAAAAAAACGCTCCGCTGCGGCCGAATGAAGCGACGAAAACTTGGATGGTGGCCCAACGATGCTACACTGTTCGGATGAGGGCTGAAGAAGGTTCCCGCCACGCGCCTCCTCTTTCCGGTCACGTCCTGTTCGAGACGGTCGACCTGGACTGCGCGCGCGAACGGGTCGCGCGCATTTTCTGCAATCATCGCCTGGAGATCGTCGGCGACGGCGCCGCCTTTCACGCCACCCAGCACCATGCGCCCGGCAGCATGATCTCCCTTAATTACATCAGCTACGGCGCCGACGTGATGATCGATCCCGGCGCGCTGGACAGTTTTTACCTGATCCAGATGCCGATCGCCGGCGCGGCGACCATCTGCAACGGGCGCAAGCAGTTCCTGACCGGGCTGGAGACGGCCTCGATCCTCAATGCCGATCTCGAGACGCGCATGCATTGGTGGCGCGGCTGCGGACAATTGCTGGTCCAGATTCGCAAGGCGCCGTTCATGGCTTTCGCCGAACGCCTGTGCGACCGTGCGCTGCCCGGACCGATCATCTTCGATCCGCAGATCGATTTCTCCCGTCCCGAAATGCGCGAATGGCGCCGGCTCGCCGAGCGGCTTTTCCAGGCCGCCGAATGCGGCCCAGGCTGGGCGACCGGCCTCCAGGCCGCCTACAACGAGCAGCGCTTGCTGGAGGCGTTCCTGCGCGGCCAGCCGAGCAACATGTCGATCTTTCTCGAACACGGACCGGAAGGCGCTACACCGCGCCATCTGCGCCGGGCCGAGGAATTCCTGCGCGCCAATTGCCATCGCCCCATCACCCTCCTCGACGTCGCCGAGGCGGCCGAGGTGACGCCGCGTACGCTGCAGCTCGCCTTCAAGACGCGCCACGGCCTGTCGCCCATGCACGCCCTGCAGCGCGAGCGCCTGCGGCGGGTGCGTTTCGATCTGCAGCAAGGCGGCGATGGCGTATCGGTCACCGACATCGCGCTGAAATGGGGATTTTCCCATCTCGGCCGGTTTTCCGCCGCCTATCGCCGCGAATTCGGCGAATTACCGCGCGAAACCACGCGGCGGACTGCGGCTTCTTCATAAAAATAGATGGTTTTGGCTCGAAAATGGATGTTTTTTGCTCGGTCGCGGCCGGTATCTGTGACCGTCGGACGACACGGGAAAATATTCGCCGGGTGATCTCGCCGACACGTTTGCGGTTTCGCGCCTGATCGTCTACCGGGCCTTCGGTGGTCGGCCGGAGAACCCGGCGTGGCGGCCATGCGATGCCATCGTCTTTGTTCAATTCCGTCAGTGCAGCATGAACAATCGTTACGCAAGACTCGCGTCCTGGGTCTACAATCTCGACAAGCCGGTCGGCCGTTCGTTCGGCGACGTGGAGTACTACCGGCAGCGCCTTGAGCCGTGCCGGGGACCCGTTCTCGAGCCCGCGGTGGGGAACGGCCGCGTTTTCGTTCCGCTCCTGGAAGCCGGGTTTGCGATGGAGGGCTTCGATGCGTCGGACGAGATGCTGGCCTATTGCCGCGATGAATGCCGAAGGCGCAACCTGTCCGCCCGGCTGACCAGGCAGACTTTTGCGGATTTTCATTACGAGAGCGCGTTTTCGGCGATCATCGTCCCCGCCGGGTCGTTTCAACTGGTCACGGACGCGGCGTCCGCGAAAACCGTGCTACGGCGGTTTTTCGACTATCTGGTGCCGGGCGGAAAATTGCTGCTGGATCTCGACCCGGTCAGTGCTTTTCTGGAACCGGCCGGCTCGGTTCGAAGCTGGACGACGCCGGATGGCGATCTGCTGACGCTTACCGAACAACGGGTCGAAACGGACTGTGTCGCGCAGACCACTCTCGCCCATCTGCGCTACGATCATTGGCGCGACGGCCGTCTGCTGGCGAGCGAACTCGATTTGTTCAAGCTGCGGTGGTGGGGTGTCGGGGAATTCTCCCTGTTTTTGCGGGATGCCGGTTTCGTCGACGTGGTGGCGTCGGGCAATTACCAGCACGGGCGACAACCGCGCAAAGGCGACGACAGCATCAGCTTCGAAGCTTACCGGCCCGCCTAGTCGCGCCGATGTGTCGAAGCCGCTTCGGCCATCCGGATCGGCCAGACCGAACATTTTTTTGACGGCACCGTGAACCTTTCTCCGCGTCGTGACGACCAATCGATATTGGCAACGCACAAAACGGAGGGACGACATGTCTGCCAAACTCTTCAAACTGACCCATCTCTTGACCGCGACCGCGATCCTGGCCGGCTCGCTGGCTGCGACCGACATCGCGTCCGCCCGCGACGGTGGTGGCCCCGATCGCAGCTATTCGAGCACGATCGAGATCGGCGACAAGCCCGCCGCGGCGCCGCAGAAAAAGGAAACCAAAAAGCCGTCGAAGCCGAAGAAAAAGCGCAATGGCTTTGATGATGCCGCCAAAATCATCCAGATGGGCGGCGCGCCGCGCCGGGTCGGGCTGAGCGTGATCGGCGGCGTGGTCGGCGATTTCTCCTGCACCGTCGTGTGGTGCATTTTCGACAAGGGGTTTGGCATGGATACGCGCTACACCCCCGGCGATGTGACGCGCCAGGTGCTCGGCGGCAAGCCGGCCAAACGCGCCCGCCGCGTCAAGCAGGAGGTCGAGCACGACAAGGCGAATTGCCGGCAATGCCAGCGCGAGGCCGAAGGCGAGCGCCGTCTGGCTGCCTGGCGGGCCAAGCAGAAGGCCAAGCGCGACGCGGCGATGAAATATTGGCGCGAAAAGGCGCAGAAGCGCGAGGAACTGCACCGTCGCTATGGCTCGAACGGCTACACGCGGTTCGGCGGGGACTACCAGATGCAGCTCGGCCGCTGATTTGAAGACAGCGCCGCGACGAGGCCCCGGACGGCGCATCCGGGGCCTTTTTATGCTCTGCTATGTGCAAGGCCCGAAAACGGTCAGTCGGTCGCGAAGCAGTAAAACAGGCCGTCGCCGCCCGTACTCCGCAATGCCTCCTGGCTGCAGCCGCGCGAGGGATGCGATGAATTCCAAGATTTCGACGGCGCGTCGTCGCGCAAACCCATGCGGTCGTGATGGCCGACGATCGCCTGGCCGTCGCCGCTGGCCGTCCAGTTCGCGCAGGTCGCGGCCGCCGCCGTACCGTCGGGGTTGGAGCCGGTCAGGATGTCGTGCCGATTGGGCTGGTCGCCGCGGCCGTTTATCGCGGCGCCGTTTTCGTCGAGCCCGGTCTGCTTATTGATCGCGTTGGCGTCGCTATGCAGCGCGGCCACGTCGTCGGCGATCTTGTCGCCCTTGGCGTTGTACCAAGGGCCGGTGCCGATGCGATCGCGCGCGTTTTCGGCGTCGGTCGACAGATAGGCGCGCCAGGTCTTGCCGGTTGCGCCCGCCGCCGCGGCCAGGCTGGCGCAATGCGCGTCCGCGCCGGCGAGCCCGCCGAGATCCGCGCCGTTGCCGGGGCCGGCGCTGGTGATGAAGAAACTCATCGCGTTGTCCTGCGCCTGCGCGCCGGCCAGGGTGGCGAATGTCGAGATGGCGACTGTCAAAACCAGGCGTTTCATGGCGTTCCTCCGCACACGGTGTTGCGCCCCCGGATCAGTGTCCGGCGGCTTCCCGTGCAGCGCCAGTCACGTTCGCGTGTAGGAGAGCCTGCCTATTGCGGTTTCTGCCAGGCGGTGAAACGGCCGAGTTCGACATCCCAGATCTTTCCGGTCTCGGTGATGTCGAGGCCGGCCAGCGGCACGATTTGCGCAGCCACCTCGGCCGGATGCGGCAGGGTGTCGGGATCCTCGCCCGGCATTGCCTGTGCCCGCATGGCGGTGCGCGCCACGCCGGGATTGACGATATTGACCCTGAGCGGCGTGTTTTTGGTTTCGTCGGCCCAGGAACGCGCCAGCGCCTCGACGGCGGCCTTCGAGGCCGCGTAGGGGCCCCAATAGGCGCGCGCCGAATGCGCGGCCCCCGACGACAGCACGATCGCCCGTCCGGCGTCGGCGGCGCGCAGCAGCGGGTCGAGCGAGCGGATCAGCCGCCATGTCGCGGTCACGTTGAGCGTCATCACCTTCTCGAACACCTTGGCCTCGACATGGCCAATCGGCGCAACGACGCCAAGCACGCCGGCATTGGCGACCAGAATGTCGAGCTTGCCCCAGCGTTTGTGGATCGCACCGCCGAGCCGGTCGATACCGGCCATGTCGGCCAGGTCGAGCGGCACCAGCGTTGCCTCGCCCTTGCCGGTACGAGCATGCTCGGCCTTGATCTCGTCGTCGAGCTCCTCGAGGCCGCCGACGGTGCGCGCGACCGCGATCACGTGCGCGCCGGCCGCCGCCATCTGCTTGGCGATATGATAGCCAATGCCGCGCGAGGCGCCGGTGACGAGCGCCAGGCGCCCGGTAAGGTCAGGGGAGGAGGTCACGTCGGGGCTGCTTCTCTTAGAATTGCGCGCGCGAGGCGAGGATGGAAAGCTGGCGCACATTGTCGGCGCCCTCGTGGTCGAGCAGCCGGGTCGGGTAGTCGCGCGTGAAGCAGGCGTCGCAGAATTGCGGGGCCTCGCTGTCGCGCGCGGCCTCGCCGACCGCTCGGTAGAGCCCGTCGATCGACAGGAAACCCAGCGAATCGACCCGGATGAAATCGCGCATTTCCTCGATCGACATGCGCGAGGCGAGCAGCTTCGCCGTCTCCGGTGTGTCGACGCCGTAAAAACACGAGGCGCGCGTCGGCGGCGAGGCGATGCGCATATGCACTTCCTTGGCGCCGGCGTCGCGCACCATCTGCACGATCTTCTGCGAGGTGGTGCCGCGCACGATCGAATCGTCGACCAGCACCACCCGCTTGCCCTCGATCGTGCGCCGGTTGGCATTGTGTTTCAGCTTCACGCCCATGTGGCGGATCGAATCCCCCGGCTGGATGAAGGTTCGACCGACATAGTGGTTGCGGATGATGCCGAGCTCGAAGGGCAGGGTGGCCGCCTGGGCAAAGCCGATCGCCGCCGGCGTGCCCGAATCCGGCACCGGCACCACCAGATCCGCTTCGACCGGGCATTCGCGCGCCAGTTCCATGCCGATATTCTTGCGCACGTCGTAGACGTTGCGGCCCTCGACCGAGGAGTCCGGCCGCGCGAAATAGACATATTCGAAGATGCAGAAGCGCGGCCGCACCTCGCCGAACGGAAAATGGCTTTCCACGCCCTTTTTGGTGATCACCACCATCTCGCCCGGCTTGATGTCGCGCACGAAACGCGCCCCGATAATGTCGAGGGCGCAGGTCTCCGATGCGAGAATCCATGCCCCGTCGAGATCGCCCAGCACCAGCGGCCGGATGCCAAGCGGGTCGCGGCAGCCGATCATCTTCTTCGACGACAGCGCCACCAGCGAGAACGCGCCCTCGAGCTGGCGCACGGCTTCGGTGAACCGGGCGTTGAAATCCTTCTCCTGGCTGGTCGCGACCAGATGAAGCAGGGTCTCGGTATCCGAGGTCGACGAGAAAATCGCGCCCTGTTTCTGCAGGTTGCGCTGCACGGTCATGGCGTTGGTGATGTTGCCGTTATGGGCCACGGCAAAGCCGCCATCGGCCAGTTCGGCAAACAGCGGCTGGATGTTGCGGATGCCCGAGCCGCCGGTGGTGGCGTAACGCGTATGGCCGATCGCGCGGTTGCCTTTCAGGCTGTCGATCACCGCCTGCTTGGTAAAGGTGTCGCCGATCAGTCCGACATGGCGCTCGACGTGGAACTGGCTGCCGTCGAAGGAGACGATGCCGGCCGCCTCCTGGCCTCGGTGCTGAAGCGCGTGCAGGCCGAGCGTGACGATCGCCGCCGCGTCCTGGCGCCCGAATATGCCGAACACGCCGCATTCGTCGTGGAAATGATCGTCCGCTTCCGCGGCCGCGCTCCGCTCGCGCTCATCCCCGCCAACGGGCCTCGCAAGCATGTCCGTCATGACAGCCGCCTTTCACTTGACCGATACGCGGTGCCGTCCGCGTTGCCGCCGGCTCGACTGTGGCCGGATGTTCAGCCGTCGTCGCTGCTGGTGATCTTCTTCAGGATCGAGTTTTCCGGATCGTCCGGAAGCAGCGTCTGCAGCCTTTCGCCGATTCCTTCAAGCAACGGCAGCGACTTGGCTTGCGCCACCCAGGTCGGTCGGTTTTCGCCGACCAGCCAGTTGAAGAACAACAAGGCGACCGCGATCACCAGAATGCCGCGTGCGGCGCCGTAGACGAAACCGAGCGTGCGGTCGAGGGCGCCGACGCGACTGTCTATGATGAAGTCGGCGATCTTCATCGTGATGACCGACACGACGATAAGCGCGACGAAAAACACGATCGCCGCCGCCGCCGCAAGAGCGATCTGCGCATTGTCGATATAGGGCGTCACGTAAGGCAGCACCAAGGGATAGAAGAAATAGGCCGCCGCCGCGGCCGCCGCCCAGGACGCGATCGACAGGATTTCGCGCGAAAAGCCGCGCACCATGGCCAGCACGGCCGACACGAGTGTGAAACCGATTAGGATTCCGTCAAGCAGCGTGATCGGCATCAGAGTTCCACTCCCAGTGACCCACGGGCGTCCGTTTGAAGCAAGGTGTCAATCCTCGTCGCGTCCTCGTTTCGAGCCCGCGATCCGGGCCACCAGATCGGCAAGCGCGCCGGGCTGGAAGGATCGCGCCGCGATGCCCCCGGCGATATCTCCGCTGCCGGCCGGCATGACCGCTTGGGCAAAGCCGAGCTTCTCGGCCTCCTTCAGCCGCTGCTGCGCATGCGCGACAGGTCTGACGGCGCCCGAAAGGCTGATTTCGCCGAAATAGACACAATCCGCGGGAAGGGCAAGCCCGACCAGCGAGGAAACCAGCGCCGCGGCGACCGCGAGATCGGCGGCCGGCTCGGAAATGCGATAGCCGCCGGCGACGTTGAGATAGACGTCATTGGTGGAAAACCGCACGCCGCAATGGGCCTCCAGCACCGCGAGCACCATGGAAAGCCGCGGAGAATCCCAGCCGACCACGGCGCGGCGCGGCGTGCCGAGCGGCGAGGGAGCCACCAGCGCCTGGATTTCCACCAGTACCGGCCGGGTGCCTTCCATGCCGGCAAACACCGCCGCGCCCGGCGCCTGGGCCGTGCGCTCGCCCAAAAACAGTTCGGACGGGTTGGAGACCTCGCGCAGGCCCCGGTCCGACATTTCGAACACGCCGATCTCGTCGGTCGGGCCGAAGCGGTTCTTAACCGTTCTGAGGATGCGATAGTGGTGCCCGCCTTCGCCCTCGAAATAGAGCACCCCGTCGACCATATGCTCGACGACGCGCGGACCCGCGATCTGGCCATCCTTGGTGACGTGGCCGACAAGCACCACGGCCGCGCCGGTCGATTTGGCGTAACGGATCAGCGCCTGGGCGGAGGCGCGCACCTGGGTGACGGTGCCCGGCGCGGAATCGGCCATGTCGGTCCACAGCGTCTGGATCGAATCGATGATCAGAAGGTCCGGCCGTCTGCCCTCTGCGATGGTGGCCAGAATATCCTCGACATTCGTTTCCGCCGCCAGTTCGACCGGCGCATCGGCGGCCTGCAGGCGCTGGGCCCGCAGCCTGATCTGGGCCACGGCTTCCTCGCCCGAGACATAGACCACGCGGTGGCCCTGGCGTGCCAGCGCGCCGGCGGCCTGGGTGAGCAGGGTCGATTTGCCGATGCCGGGGTCGCCGCCGATCAGCAGCGCCGAGCCGCGCACGAAACCGCCGCCGGTGGCCCGGTCGAGCTCGTCGATGCCCGAAGCGATGCGCGGCGCGTCCTCGATCTCGCCCGAAAGTGTCGTCAACGCCACCGCACGGCCGGGGCGCGCCTTGCGCGTTGCGGCCGGCCCTGAGCCGATGCCGCCCGAGGTCCCTTCCTCGACCAGCGTGTTCCACTCGCCGCAGGCGTCGCATTTGCCGGCCCAGCGCGAATGCACGCTGCCGCAATTCTGGCAGATGAACTGGATGCGCGCGCGCGCCATCAGTTCCCGTCTCCGTTCGTGCTGCTTTCAGCCGCCGGCCCGATATAGGTGCGGTGGTGGCGCCGGCCGAGCCCGGTTAACAATTCGTAGGAGATCGTCCCGGCCGCCGTCGCGGCTTCCTCGATATCGACATTCGGGCCGAAGAACTCGATCCGGTCGCCGACCGTGAGCGCCCCGTCCTCCACGTCGGTGATGTCGAACATGGTCATGTCCATGGTGACGCGGCCGAGCACGGGCACGCGCCGCCCGCCCGCGAAACCGTGTCCGCCGCCGGTGACCTCGCGCAGCGGCACGCCCGCGCCCGACAGCGCGCGCGGCAGGCCGTCGGCATAGCCGGCCGCGCAGATCGCAACACGGCTGTCGCGCTGCACCACCGCCGCGGCGCCGTAGCTCACCGCCTCGCCGGCGCGCGCCTGGCGGATTTGCACGATCCGCGCCTCCACGCGCACGACCGGTTCCAGGCCCGTTCCCGACAATCCGCCGTAGAGCGCGATGCCGGGCCTGATCAGGTCGAAATGATAGGCGCTGCCAAGCCCGATCCCGGCCGAATTGGCCAGGCTCGCCTCGACGCCGCCAAAGAACCGACGAGCCGCCGTGAACGCGTCGAGTTGGCGTCGGTTGAGCGGATGGTCAGGCTGGTCCGCAGCGGCGAGATGGCTCATCACCAGCACGGGATTGAGGGCGCCGGTCAGCGCATTTTCCTCTGCCAGCGTCTTGGCCTGCTCGAGCGTCAGCCCGAGCCGGTTCATACCGGTGTCGACATGGATCGCGCACGGATGGGCAACGCCATCGGTGTTGCAGAACCCTTCCCAGATCGCCGTTTCGCGGCGCGAATTGAGCACCGGGATCAGCTTCGCTTCGGCATAGGCCTGGGCCGCCTCGCGGCCGAACAGCCCGCCGAGGACGAAGATCCGGGCCTGCGGGGCCGCCCGGCGCACCGCGCGGCCTTCATCCGGCCAGGCGACGAAAAACGTGTCGCAGCCGGCTGCGGCAAGCGCGGGGACGGCCTGGGCGATTCCGATCCCATAGGCGTCGGCCTTGACCACGCCGGCCGTGCGCGCCGTCGGGGCCTGGGCCGCCAGGGCGCGGTAATTGTGCTGCAGCGCGCGCAAATCGATGGTGGCGAACGCGCCGGCGAGCCGGGCGTCGGTCCCGGTTTCGTGAATGCTGATCGTGTCTGACACTTTTTAACTCGAATTAACTCGAAACGCCGGCCTACTCGAAACGCTCGGGAAGGCGATCTTCCTCGGCCAGGTCGGAGAAGCGGGTGAACTGGCCCTCGAAGGCGAGTTCCACGGTTCCGGTGGGGCCGTGGCGCTGCTTGGCGACGATCAGTTCGGCCTTGCCCTTCACCCGCTCGAACTTCATCCGCCACTCCTCGTATTCGGGCGTGCCTTCCTCCGGCTCCTTGTTCTGCATGTAATATTCGTCGCGATAGACGAACAGCACCACGTCGGCGTCCTGCTCGATCGAGCCCGATTCGCGCAGGTCGGCGAGCTGCGGGCGCTTGTCGTCGCGGTTTTCGACCTGGCGCGAGAGCTGCGACAGCGCGATGATCGGCACCTGCAGTTCCTTGGCCAGCGCCTTCAGTCCGGTGGTGATCTCGGTGATTTCCTGGACCCGGTTCTGCGCCGCGCGCGCGCTCGTGCCCTGCATGAGCTGAACATAGTCGATGACGATCACGTCGAGGCCGCGCTGGCGCTTGAGGCGTCTGGCGCGTGCGGCGAGCTGGGCGATCGAGATGCCGCCGGTCTGGTCGATATAAAGCGGGGTCTTTTCCATCATCTGCGAGCAGGCGACGAGCTTTTCGAACTCGGTTTCCGTGATCTCGCCGCGGCGGATCTTCGACGACGAGATTTCCGTCTGCTCGGAGATGATGCGGGTGGCGAGCTGTTCGGACGACATTTCGAGCGAAAAGAAGCCGACCACGCCGCCATTGGCGGCCTTGAACGAGCCATCGGCCTGCTGCGCCGGCGTGTAGGCGGCGGCGACGTTGAAGGCGATATTGGTCGCCAGCGACGTCTTGCCCATCGCCGGTCGCCCGGCCAGGATGATCAGGTCGGAGGGCTGCAACCCGCCCAGTCGGCCGTCAATATCGCGAAAACCTGTCGAGATGCCCGAGAGGTGGCCGTCGCGCATATAGGCGGCGTTGGCCATGTCGATCGCGGTCTTGACGGCGTCGGTAAAACTCTCGAAGCCGCCATCGTAGCGTCCGGTTTCGGCAAGCTCGAACAGGCGGCGCTCGGCGTCCTCGATCTGGTCGGCGGGCGACATGTCGACCGGCGCGTCGAAGGCGATGTTGACCATGTCCTCGCCGACCGTGATCAGCGCCCGGCGCGTGGCCAGGTCGTAGATCGCACGCCCGTAATCGGAGGCGTTGATGACCGTGACGGCCTCCGCGGCCAGGCGCGCGAGGTAATGCGCCACCGTCATGTCGCCGACTTTTTCCTCCGCCGGCAGGAAGGTCTTCATCGTCACCGGGTTGGCGGTCTTGCCCATGCGGATCAGTTCGCCCGCGACCTCGAAGATCTTGCGGTGCAGCGGCTCGAAGAAATGACCCG
Source organism: Nitratireductor alexandrii (assembly GCF_004000215.1). Taxonomy (GTDB): domain Bacteria; phylum Pseudomonadota; class Alphaproteobacteria; order Rhizobiales; family Rhizobiaceae; genus Mangrovimarina; species Mangrovimarina alexandrii. Next base: position 214,171 of record NZ_RBVY01000002.1, read on the forward strand.
GCTTCAGGAAATCCGACACCCGGTAGAAGGCGTCGTTGTTGACCAGAATCGCGCCGAGCAGCGCCTGCTCGGCCTCGATATTGTGCGGCGGCTCGCGATAGAGCGGCGTTTCCGGCGCGCCGAGCTTGTGGACTGCTTCTGCCATGATTCCCTTCGGCCCCTGTCGGCCTTTCGGTACCAGAACCGGTTAACGAATGGTGAAGTAAAAGCGTTCACCGCACGCAATTCACACGCGTCCACAGGACAATTCGCGCGGCGCGTCACAAACTGATTGACCGAATCACATTCTACCACCGACGGCCGCCGGCTTCCCGTTTGCGCCGTGGCGCCGGCAGGAACTACGACGGCGTGCGCTTGCGCTTTTGCGCGGCGGCCGGGTCGGGCGGTCGGCGGTCATCGGCATCGGCCAGCCTGTCTTCGGCGACGCCGATATAGTCGCGGGTCACCGGCAGGGTGTCGTTGCGGCGTGTGAGCTGGATCTGGAACACCATCAGATCCTGCCAGCGGAAACCGGCCTCCGAGCCGGCGAGATAAAATTCCCACATCCGGCAGAACCGTTCGTCGTAAATCTCGCGCACGCGGTCGCGGTTGGCGGCAAAACGCTGGCGCCAGTGCTTGAGCGTCTCGGCGTAATGAAGGCGCAGTATCTCGACGTCGGTGACCTGCAGGCCCGAGCGCTCGATCGCCGGCAGCACTTCCGAGAGTGCGGGAATGTAGCCGCCGGGAAAAATATGCTTGCGGATGAAGGGCGTGGTCGTCGATGGCGGTCCCGAGCGGCCGATCGAGTGCAGCGCCATAACGCCGTCCGGTTTCAGGATCGTCGCACATTTGTCGAAGAAGGCGCGATAATGGTTGACGCCGACATGCTCGAACATGCCGACCGAAACGATGCGGTCGAAGCGCTCGCCGAGCTTGCGGTAGTCCCTGAGCTCGAAATGGGCCCGGCCCTCCAGCCTTTCCTGCTGTGCGCGCTCGGAGGCGATCGCCAACTGTTCCTCCGACAGGGTGATGCCCAAGACGTCGACATCGAAATTGCGGGCGAGATAGAGGCCGAGCCCGCCGAAACCGCATCCGATGTCCAGCACGGTCTGTCCGGGTCTGAGCGCCAGCTTGGCGGCGAGGTGGCGTTTCTTGGCCTCCTGGGCCTCCTCGAGCGTCATGTCCGGCCGCGCAAAATAGGCGCAGGAATACTGCAGGTCTCGATCGAGAAAGAGCTGGTAGAGTTCGCGCGAAAGGTCGTAGTGCCGGCGCACGTTGCGTCGGGCGCGTTCGGTCGTGTTGAATTGCTGCAGCCGCCTCAGCCCGTGCCGGAAACCATCGGCCATCCGGGTCCACAAGGCGCCGACATCCAGGGTCGGGGAGTTTTGGTAGATCACCTGCAAAAGGTCGAGCAGATCGCCTTCCAGAAGGTCGATCTCGCCATTCATGTAGCTCTCGGGCAGGGCGAGCACCGGGTCGAAGGTGATGGCGCGCTCGGCATGGGCGGAATGGATGGCGACGGTCACGCGAGGTCCGCTCTGGTCGCCGAACGAGGCCGACCGGCCCCTGTGGTCGATCACGGTCAGATTGCCCGTCCGGATCAGACGTTCGATAAGGCTGCGCAAAAACACGTTCATGGGAGCAGCACCTCCCGCAACAGTCACTTTTTGGATCACCCGTACCCGAGAATGTGGGAACAGCCGTCCTTCGATCAAGAAAAAAATGCCCGGAATTCGCATCCCGGGCATTGATCCTGAACGGTTTTTTTTCTGTATCAGACCGTTTGATCGCCCTCGTCGAACCCTTCGCCGTCCTCGTTCGGGTCGAAGAAACTGTCCGGGCGAGCGTTTTCGTTGATGTCGTCGCCGTAGATCGCTTCCGCCGAATCCAGCTTCTCGCCGGCTGCCTGGCGTTCGGCCTCGTCGGTGGAGCGCGCGATGTTCATGGTCACGGTCACCTCGACTTCCGGGTGAAGCGCGATGATCACGTTGGTCAGCCCGATCGCCTTGATCGGCTGGTTGAGCTCGACCTGGTTGCGATTGACCGAAAAGCCCTCTTCGGCCAGCAGGTCGGCGATGTCGCGCGGGGACACCGAACCGTAGAGCTGGCCGGTTTCGCCGGCCGCACGCACGATGATGAAGGACATGCCGTCGAGGCGCTCGGCGATCTTTTCGGCTTCGGACTTGCGCTCCAGGTCGCGCGCTTCGAGCTGGACGCGCTGGCTTTCGAACTTTTTCTTGTTGGCTTCGTTGGCGCGCAGCGCCTTGCCCTGCGGCAGCAGGAAATTGCGGGCGTAGCCGTCGCGCACCTTGACTGTTTCGCCCATCTGACCGAGCCGTGCGATGCGTTCGAGAAGAATGACTTCCATCGTATCAATCCTTGTTTCGGGCGCCTTTGCGGCGCGGGCCGGATTGCGGGAAGCCGAATGGCGGCATGGTCGCCGTCCTGTCGCTGTCCTGCCATCCGGCAGTTAGGGGCATGGGCCCCAGCCCGGGATTTTCGTTCGATCCGTCCGTACCGCGCCCGTCGCGGGGGACTGGCGCCGCCTGGCGGCGGCGCCGAGGAGCCTTAGCGGACCACGTAGGGCAGAAGGCCGAGGAAACGCGCGCGCTTGATCGCCTTGGCGAGTTCGCGCTGCTTCTTCTGGCTGACTGCGGTGATGCGCGAGGGCACGATCTTGCCGCGCTCGGAAATATAGCGCTGCAGCAGCTTTACGTCCTTGTAGTCGATCTTCGGCGCGTTGGAGCCGGAGAACGGGCAGGTCTTGCGCCGGCGATGAAAGGGGCGCCGGGTCGGGATCTGGTTGATGTCGACCATTGTCGTGCTCCTTAGGACTGTTCGCGCGGCCGGCGCGGGCCGCGATCGCCACGGCCGCCGAAGCGGTCGCCGCGATCGTCGCGGTCGCGCTTCTGCATCATCGCCGAGGGGCCTTCCTCATGCGCGTCGACGCGGATGGTCATGAAGCGCAACACGTCTTCCGACAGGCCCATCTGGCGCTCCATCTCGTTGATGGCGGCAGCCGGTGCGCTCAGGTCCATGAGCGTGAAATAGGCCTTGCGGTTTTTCTTGATGCGGTAGGTCAGGGACTTCAGTCCCCAGTTTTCCACCCGGCCGACCGATCCGCCATTGGCTTCCACGACACCCTTGTACTGTTCGACAAGCGCGTCGATCTGCTGCTGCGACAGATCCTGCCGGGCAAGGAACACATGTTCGTAAAGAGCCATTGTTTCTTTGCCTTTCTTCCGTTTCGCTCTCCCGGCAACCAGCGGCTAAGCCTCTGCGACTTGTCTTTGCCCGCTCTGGCGGGAGAAGAAAGGCGCATGGTCGAGACGGTCGAGAGCGGAGACACGGGAGGCGGAAGGCCTTTTGCCTTCACACGCGGAGCGAATTTTCAAAGGAAATGCGCGCACGGCCCTCCGTTCAGCCCCCAACTGGACCGGCAGAGTGAGCGCGCTTATACAGGTTTTTGCCAATCTGGCAAGCGCGGGCGTCTAGCCGGCAACGGTATATAGGCCGATCGTGTAGGCGACGTAGGCGGCCAGCATGACGAAGCCAGTGGTGCGGCCCAGCCGGTCGCGCAAGACCAGCATCGCGGCGAAGGCGAGACTGATCGCGAGCACCAGCGGAACGTCGACCTGCCAGAACCGTTCGGAGATCGGCAGCGGCGCGACCAGCGCCGTCACGCCCAATATGCCCAGTATGTTGAAAATATTCGATCCCACGATGTTGCCGATGGCAACGCCCGCCCGGCCGCGCCAGGCGGCCACCACCGAGGTCGCGAGTTCGGGCAGGCTGGTGCCGATGGCGACGATCGACAGGCCGACCACGGCTTCCGAAACCCCGAGCGCCAGGGCGATGGCGCTGGCGCCCTCGACCAGCAGATCGGCACCCACGAACAGCAGCGCCAGACCCGCCGCAAGCAGCGTGGCGGCGAGCCAGGCCGGTTTTTTCGGCGCGACCACGACGCTGCCGCCATCGGCTTCACCGCCGTTCCGGCTGGCACGGTAATGAGCGTAGAGATAGGCGACCAGAAACAGCACCAGCAGCAGGCCGCCCCAAGTCGGCAGCACGCCAAAGGCGGCAGCCAGCAACAACAGCGCCGTGGCGATAAGCATCAACAGCACGTCACGGCGCACATCCGCGCCCCAGCCGCCGGACGGGGCGAGCACCGCCGTCACGCCGCCGATCAGAAGCAGGTTGGCCATGTTGGACCCGACGACATTGCCGATGGCGATTTCGGGCCGGCCTTTCAGGGCGGCCTCGACGGAGACCAGCAATTCCGGCATCGACGTGCCGAATCCGACCACGGTGAGGCCGATCACCAGTTCCGTGACGCCGAACCGCCTGGCCGCCGAAACCGCGCCGCGCACGAGAAGTTCGCCGCCGCCGAACAACAGAATGAAACCGACGATGACGAAGACGATATCGCGCACGGACGAGCATTTCCCCTGTTTGCCGCCAAGCCCCTTGCGCGGTCGCGCTAAGATGGGGAGGGCGATCCGGCCATGCAAGGCCGCTTGCCGTCGGCGCGCGGCCGGGCGGGGGGCTGGATCATCCGATTTTCTTTTGCGCGCCGCCGACGATCGTGCAAAACGGCGGCAAGGGAACGCAGAAACGCCGAAACGAGCCGGAGGAGAAAACAACATGCCGATCGTCAACCGGATTGCCGAGTTTCATCAGGATGTCACTGCGTGGCGCCGCGACATCCACGCCCATCCCGAACTGCAGTTCGATGTCCATCGCACGGCGGCGCTCGTCGCCGACAAGCTCAAGTCATTCGGGGTCGACGAAGTCGTCACCGGCATCGGGCGCACGGGGGTGGTCGGCGTCATTCGTGGCCGCAAGACGGAGTCCGGCAGGACGATCGGCCTGCGCGCCGACATGGATGCCCTGCCGATCCAGGAGGCGGTCGAGCGGCCTTACAAGTCCACGACGCCGGGTGTCATGCATGCCTGCGGCCATGACGGCCACACCGCCATGCTTTTGGGCGCGGCGCGCTACCTTGCCGAAACGCGCAATTTCGATGGCACTGCGGTGGTCATCTTCCAGCCCGCCGAGGAGGGCGGCGGCGGCGGTCGCGTCATGGTCGAGGAAGGCATGATGGATCGGTTCTCGATCGACGAGGTCTACGGCATGCACAACGCGCCGGGGATTCCGTTCGGCCAGTTCGCGCTCAGGAGCGGCTCGATGATGGCCGCGGCCGACATGTTCGTGATCGACATCGAAGGCGTGGGCGGGCATGCCGCGCGCCCGCAGCGCTGCATCGACACCACGCTTGTCGGCGCGCATATCATGACCGCCTTGCAGTCGGTCGTGTCGCGCAGCGTCGATCCGGTGGAGGCGGCGGTGATCTCGGTGACGACGTTCAAGGCGGGCGACGCCTTCAACGTCATTCCGCAGACCGCGCGGCTCACCGGCACGGCGCGCACCCTGTCGCCGGAAGTGCGCGACCTTCTGGAAGAACGCATGGCGCAGGTGGTCGAAAACACCGCCGCCGCTTTCGGCGCCAAGGCCACGCTCGACTATCAGCGCCACTACCCGGTCTTGTCCAACCATGCCCGCGAGGCCGGTTTCGCAGCCGACGTGGCGCGCCAGGTGGCCGGCGACAAGGTCGACACCGAAACGCCGCAGGTCATGGGCGGCGAGGATTTCGCGTTCATGCTGGAGGCGCGGCCGGGCGCCTTCATCTATCTTGGCCAGGGCGACACCCAATATCTCCACCATCCCGAATACGATTTCGACGACGAGATCATCCCGATCGGCTGCTCCTACTGGGCAAGGCTGGTGGAGACCGCCTTGCCGGCCGGCTGAGAAGGGATCGCCCCGGCGCTCCCGCTCGCGGCCTCCTGGTGATTGTCTGCCCGGCCTTGACTTCGCGGTCCGTCCTGCCGCACAGGCAGCGCGAGACAATCGAAGGGGAGATACCGCCCGATGGCGATCGCATTCACCTTTCCCGGCCAGGGTAGCCAGGCCGTCGGCATGGGCCGCGAACTGGCCGAGGCCTTCCCCGAGGCCCGTGCCGTCTTCGACGAGGTCGACGAGGCGCTGGGCGAGAAGTTGTCGACGCTGATGTGGGAGGGACTGGAGGACAGGCTGACGCTGACGGCGAACGCGCAGCCGGCGCTGATGGCCGTCTCCATCGCCGCCTTGCGCGCCATGCAGGCGCGCGGGCTGGTGCTGGAGGACAAGGTCGACTATCTCGCCGGCCATTCCCTGGGCGAATATTCGGCCTTGTGTGCGGCCGGCGTCTTCTCGCTTGCCGATACCGCGCGCCTGCTGCGTATCCGCGGCAATGCCATGCAGGCGGCGGTGCCGCCAGGCGAGGGTGCCATGGCGGCGATCCTGGGCCTGGACGACGCCGAGGTCGAAGCCGCCTGCCAGGCGGCCGGCAACGGGGTTTGCCAGATCGCCAACGACAATGGCGGCGGCCAGATCGTCATCTCCGGCGCAAAGGCGGCTGTCGAAGCCGCGGCCGCACTGTGCACCGAAAAGGGCGCCAAGCGCGCCATCATGCTGCCGGTTTCCGCGCCGTTCCATTCCGCGCTGATGGCGCCGGCCGCCGAGGCCATGCGCGCGGCCCTGGCCGAGGTGGCGATGCAGGCGCCCGCCATCGCGGTGGTGGCCAACGTCACCGTCACCCCGCTCACCGATCCTGACGAGATCGCACGGCGCCTGGTCGAGCAGGTCACCGGCCGCGTACGCTGGCGCGAGACGGTGGAGTTTTTCGCCGGCAACGGCGTGACCGGGCTTTACGAGATCGGCGCCGGCAAGGTGCTGTCGGGGCTTGCCCGCCGCATCGACCGCACGCTGGCGACCGCCAGCGTCGGCACCCCGGCCGATATCGACGCGGCGCTCGCCGCCTTGTAACGAACCATCGCGGCCACGCCCTGCCGGCTGCGCGGGCTGGCCTCGGAGCCCAGCAGGAGACGAACCATGCTTGATCTCACCGGCCGCAAGGCCCTCATCACCGGCGCTTCCGGCGGCATCGGCGAGGCGGTTGCCCGCCTGCTGCACGCCCAGGGCGCCAATGTCGGCTTGCACGGAACCCGTGTCGAAAAGCTCGAGGCCCTTGCCGGCGAGCTCGGCGAGCGTGTGACGATCTTTCCGGCCGATCTGTCCGACCGCGCTGCCGTCAAGGCGCTGGGCCAGAAGGCCGAAGCCGAACTCGACGGCGTCGATATTCTCGTCAACAATGCCGGCATCACCCGCGACGGCTTGTTCGTGCGCATGTCGGACGATGACTGGGATGCTGTTTTGGAGGTCAATCTGACCGCTGTCTTCCGCCTGACGCGCGAACTCACCCATCCGATGATGCGCCGCCGCTTCGGCCGCATCGTCAACATTACCTCCGTCGTCGGCGTCACCGGCAATCCCGGCCAGGCCAATTACTGCGCCTCCAAGGCCGGCATGATCGGCTTCTCGAAATCGCTGGCGCAGGAAGTGGCGAGCCGTAACATCACCGTCAATTGCGTGGCGCCCGGCTTCATCGAATCGGCGATGACCGGCAAGCTCAACGACAAGCAGCGTGACGCGATCATGGGGGCGATCCCGATGAAGCGCATGGGAACCGGCGCCGAGGTTGCCGCTGCCGTGGCCTTTCTCGCCTCCACCGAGGCGGCCTATATGACCGGACAGACCCTGCACGTGAACGGCGGCATGGCGATGATTTGAGCCCGCCGCGCCGTTGATTCGGCCGTCGTCGTCCGCGGGCGCCGAAATGGCGGCAATGCGCTTCTTTGCGGCGTGTTTTCGCCTTTGCCGGTCCGGGTTTTCATGGTATGCGGCCCGGCAAACTGGCGATCCGGGCATTGTCCGCCGTGCGTTTTGCGCCGGTTTTTCGTCCGGAGAAGCCGTGGCCGGTCATGCCGGCGTGGCGCGATCTTTCAACTTGATTAGCGGGCATCCTGCCGCTAACGAAGACCAACTTGAACCGAAGTCGAGGGTTTCCAAATGAGCGACACCGCAGAGCGCGTCAAAAAAATCGTTGTAGAGCATCTTGGCGTTGAAGCCGACAAGGTCACCGAGGGCGCGAGCTTTATCGACGATCTTGGCGCGGACAGCCTGGACACCGTCGAACTGGTCATGGCCTTCGAGGAAGAGTTCGGCGTGGAGATCCCCGACGACGCGGCTGAGACGATCCTGACCGTGGGCGATGCGGTCAAGTATATCGACAAAGCCTCCGCCTAACGGCAGCCTTCGGGCAATTCCGCAAGATATCCGTGGTGGTTGAGTGATGAGACGAGTCGTCGTCACGGGAATGGGTCTCGTTTCCCCCTTCGGGGTGGGCGTTGAGCATTCCTGGCGCCGTCTTTTGTCGGGTGAAAGCGCGGCACGGCGGGTCGAGCATTTCGAGACCGACGATCTGCCGTGCAAAATCGCCAATGTCGTTCCGCGGGGCGACGGCAGCGATGCCACGTTCAATCCCGACCATGTGCTCGAGCCCAAGGAACAGCGCAAAGTCGGCGATTTCATCCTCTACGGCATCGCCGCCGCCGACGAGGCGCTGAAGGATTCGGGCTGGACGCCGAAAACGCCGGACGACCAGAACGCCACCGGCGTGATGATCGGTTCCGGCATCGGCGGCGTCGAGGGCATCGCCGAAAACGCACTCATCCTGCGTGATCGCGGCCCACGCCGCATCAGCCCGTTCTTCATTCCCGGCAATATCATCAATCTGGTTTCGGGTCAGGTCTCGATCCGGCACGGCCTGAAGGGGCCGAACCATGCCGTGGTCACGGCCTGTTCGACCGGAGCGCATGCGATCGGCGACGCGGCGCGGCTGATCGCCTTCGGCGACGCCGAGGTGATGCTGGCCGGCGGCGCGGAAGCGCCGATCAACCGTTTGTCACTCGCCGGCTTCGCGGCCTGCCGGGCCTTGTCCACCGCCTACAACGACACGCCGCAAAAGGCCTCGCGTCCCTATGATCGCGACCGTGACGGGTTCGTGATGGGCGAGGGGGCCGGCGTGGTCGTGCTTGAGGAACTGGAGCACGCCAAGGCGCGCGGCGCGCGGATTTACGCCGAAATCATCGGTTATGGTCTAAGCGGCGACGCTTTCCATATCACCGCCCCGTCCGAAGACGGCGACGGCGCCTATCGCTGCATGAGCGCGGCTCTCAAACGCGCCGGCCTAACGCCCGGCGACGTCGACTATATCAACGCGCACGGCACCTCGACCATGGCCGACACGATCGAGCTGGGCGCGGTCGAGCGCCTGGTGGGCGATGCGGCCTCGGGGATCGCCATGTCGTCGACCAAATCCTCCATCGGCCATCTTCTGGGCGCGGCCGGGGCGGCCGAGGCGATCTTTTCCATCCTGGCTATCCGCGACAACAAGGCGCCGGCGACCATCAATCTGGAAAATCCGTCCGTCGAAACCGCGCTCGATCTGGTGCCCAATCGGCCCAAGGACCGGACGATCGATGTGGCGCTGTCGAACTCTTTCGGCTTCGGGGGCACCAATGCTTCGCTCGTTTTCCGCCGCCATGATGGCTAAACGGCTGCGCCGGTCGTCAATTTTGCCATATTCATCGCTAGTCCTTGCAACGTCCCGGCGGGACGGCGTCGGGTTTTGGCATAACGGAGAAGCGTGACGGCCGATGACTACGGAACCGGCGAACGAAACCACTTTCGGCAACAGGAACGAGGCGCCGAAGCCGATCGTGCCGAAATCCGCGAGCGAAGCGCTGCGTCCCGAACAGGGCACCCCGCCGCCGCGGCGCTCGCAGGGCTCGCGCAACCAGGTCGTCGTGTTCATGAATTTCGTCATGTCGACGGTTATCTTCGTGGTTCTGGTCGCCGGTCTCGCCGTCTATCTGGGCAAGCGAGAGTTCGACAGTCCCGGTCCTGCTCAAAGCACCGAGATGGTGCTGGTCAAGCCGGCAACGAGCGTTTCGGAGATTGCCTTGATGCTGGAGCGGCGCAATCTGATCAGCGACCGCAACGTGTTCCGGCTGGGCGTGAGGGCCGCCGGCGCCGACGACGCCCTCAAGGCGGGCGAGTATGAGATCAAGGCCGGCGCCTCCATGCGCGACATCATGGATCTGTTGGTCAGCGGGCGCTCGGTGCTTTATTCGCTGACCGTTCCCGAGGGACTGACGGTCAACCAGGCCTTTGATCGGATCGCCAAGCACGAAGCGCTGACCGGCGAGATGCCGGCCGAGCTGCCGCCGGAAGGCGCGCTGGTTGCCGACACGCAGCGTTTCACGCGCGGAACAACGCGCGCCGAACTGATCGAAAAGATGATCGCCGACCAGAAAAGCCTGGTCGAAGAGGTTTGGGAACGCCGCGTCGAGGGCCTGCCGCTGGAGACGATCGATGAATTCGTGACGCTCGCCTCGATCGTGGAAAAGGAGACCGGCCGCGCCGACGAACGGCCGCGCGTTGCCGCCGTGTTCATCAACCGGCTGCGGCGCGGCATGCGGCTCCAGTCCGATCCGACGATCGTCTACGGCCTGTTCGGCGGCGAAGGCAAGCCGTCCGACCGGCCGATCTACCGCTCCGACATCGACAAGCTGACCCCCTACAACACCTATCTGATCGACGGGCTGCCGCCCACGCCGATCGCCACGCCCGGCCGCGCCGCGCTGGAGGCGGTCGCCAACCCGTCAAAGACCGACGAGTACTATTTCGTGGCCGACGGCACGGGAGGGCATGTGTTCGCCAAGACGCTGGACGAGCACAATGAAAACGTTGCGCGCTGGCGCGAGATCGAGAAGAAGAGACGGGACCAGGCGGACGAAACCGGTCAGGACGGGACCGGCTCGAACTGACCTAACGCCGGGGTAACGCCGGGGGCGGGGGGAGTGATGGCGCTACAAAGCATGACGGGCTTTGCCCGTGCGGCGGCCGATCGGGACGGCACCGCCATTTCCTGGGAGGTGCGTTCGGTCAATGGCCGCGGCCTCGACGTGCGCCTGCGGCTACCGTCCGGCTTCGAACGGCTCGAACTGCCGGCCAAGCAGGCGGTGCAGCGCCGGTTCTCGCGCGGCAACGTCCAGGCCACGCTGGTCGTCAGCCGGCAGCCGGGGCTGGCGCAACCCGTCGTCAACGAGGCCTTCCTGCGCGATGTTGCCGGCCTTGCCCGGCGTCTGGAAGAGCAATTCGGCTGCTCGCCGGCTTCCGCCGACGGGTTGCTTGCGCTGCGCGGCGTACTCGACATCCCAGACACGGTCGAGGACGAGGAGGGGCGCGAAGCCCTCGACGCGGTCATCATGACCGCGTTCGACAGCGTATTGGAGGATCTGGAGGCCGCGCGTCTGGCGGAGGGCGAACAGCTCGCCGTCGTGCTCGAAGACCACGTCGCCGCGATCGAGAAATACACCCGCGATGCCGAAGCCGATCCCTCGCGCGAGCCGGCGGCCATTCGCGAGCGTATCGCCATGCAGGTCGGATTGCTGCTCGACGCGGCCTCCGGCCTCGACGAACAGCGTCTGCACACCGAAGCCGCCCTTCTGGCCACGCGCGCCGACATCCGCGAGGAGCTCGATCGCCTGCAAGCCCATGTCGCGACGGCGCGGCAATTGCTGAAGAAAGGTGGTGCTGTCGGGCGCAAGCTCGATTTTTTGGCGCAGGAGTTCAATCGCGAATCGAATACGCTGTGTTCGAAGTCCAATGCGACGTCGGTCACCGCCATCGGGCTCGAACTGAAGGCCGTCGTCGATCAGTTTCGCGAACAGGTTCAGAATCTGGAGTAGCCCATGGGCGCCATGCAGCCCGCCTTGTCAATTCGCCGTCGCGGCTTGATGCTGGTTTTGTCCTCGCCGTCCGGCGCGGGCAAGTCGACGATTGCGCGCAGCCTGCTCGAAAACGATGGCGGGCTGGAATTGTCGGTCAGCGTGACGACCCGACCGCGGCGCGGCAGCGAGATCGACGGCGTGCATTATCATTTTCTGTCGACGCGGGATTTCGAGCGCATGCGCGACACCGATGCGCTGCTGGAATCCGCCGAGGTGCACGGCAATTTCTACGGTACGCCGCGCGAGCCGGTCGAGATCGCCATGGATGAAGGCCGCGACATGCTGTTCGATATCGACTGGCAGGGCGCCGAACAGCTCAAGGCGACGATGCCGGCCGACATCGTATCGATCTTCATCCTGCCGCCGTCGATGACCGAACTGAAATCGCGATTGCGCCGGCGAGCGGAGGATTCCGACACCACCATCCAGACCAGGCTCGAGAATGCGCGTTCCGAAATCGAACATTGGCGCGACTACGACTATGTCGTGGTCAATGACGATCTCGATCGCGCCTACGCCGCCGTGCGCGCTATTGTTGTCGCCGAACGCCTGAAACGCGATCGCCGGCCGGGCCTGTTCGATTTCGTCAGCGGGCTGCTTGACGAGCGGACCGAATAATAGGGCCGGCTCAGTTCTCGAGCGCGTTGGCCAAAGCGACGAACTCCGCGATCGACAGGGTTTCGGCCCGCCGCGTCGGCTCGATCCCGGCTTTTTGCAGCAGCGTTTCGCCACCGAGCGCCTTCAGGCTTTGACGCAGCATTTTTCGGCGTTGGCCGAATGCGGCCTGGGTGATCCGCGCAAGTCGCTTGGCCTCGCATGCCAATGGCGCGGATCGCGGTGTCAGGTGGACAACCGCCGAGGTGATCTTGGGCGGCGGGGTAAAGGCCTCGCGCGGCACGGTGAAGGCGATTCGGGCCGAGCTGCGCCAGCCGGCGAGAACGCCGAGCCGTCCGTAGGCACTTTCACCGGGCATTGCCACGATCCGCTCGGCGACCTCACGCTGAAACATCAATGTCATCGAGACGTAGAATGGCGGCCAGGGCTCGACGGTGAGCCAGCGCACCAACAGCTCGGTACCGATATTGTAGGGTAGGTTGGCCACGATCCGTACCGGCCCGGCACCTGCCGCGAGTGTGGCGAAATCGGTCCTGAGCGCATCACCGGCAACGATCTCGAGCCGGCCCGGATAGTGGCGCTCAATTTCCTGAAGGGCCGCTAGACAGCGTTCGTCGCGCTCGATGGCGATCACCCTTTTGGCCTCATTCGCCAGAAGCGCCCGTGTCAGCCCGCCGGGACCGGGGCCGACCTCGATCACCGTGGCCCCGGAAAGGTCGCCCGCTGTGCGTGCGATCTTGTCGGTCAGGTTGAGATCGAGCAGAAAATTCTGGCCGAGCGATTTTTTCGCAGCAAGCCCGTGCTGCTGGATGACCTCGCGCAGGGGAGGCAGGCCGTCGCGCGTCATGCAGCCTTATGTCCGGCTTCCGTCGTCGCCAGTCGCGCCGCCAGGTGCAGCGCGGCAACGAGACTGTCGGCGCGCGCTGCGCCCGTGCCGGCGATCGCGAAGGCTGTGCCGTGGTCGGGAGAGGTACGCACGAAAGGCAGGCCGAGCGTGACATTGACCGTCTTGTCGAAGGCCAGCGCTTTGGCCGGTATCAAGGCCTGATCGTGATACATGCAAAGCGCGGCGTCGTAGCTGTGCCGCGCCTCGGCGTGAAACAGCGTGTCGGCCGGCAGCGGACCGCGCGCGTCGATCCCTTCCGCACGCAGCGCGTCGACTGCGGGCCGCACGACGTCGATATCCTCGCGGCCTATTGCGCCGTCTTCTCCAGCATGCGGGTTGAGGCCGGCCACCGCGAGGCGCGGGCTGGCGATGGCGAAACGACGCGCCAGGTCGCCGGCCGTGATTTGGCCGGTTTCCACGATCAGCGCCGTCGTAAGCCGGGCCGGGACGGCGGCGAGCGGGATGTGGATGGTGACCGGCACGGCGCGCAGTTCCGGCCCGGCAAGCATCATCACCGGTCTGGCCGGCATGCCGGTCGCTTTTTGCGCCAGATGGGCCAGAAACTCGGTATGGCCGGGAAAGGCGAAACCGGCGTCGTAAAGCGGCTTCTTGGCGATCGGTCCGGTGACGATCGCGCCGGCCGCGCCCGAAAGCGTGTCGGCAACGCCACGTTCGATCGCCTCGATGATGCCGGCGGCATTGGCCGAGGACGGCGCGCCAGGCCTGTCGGTCAGACGGTTGTGGAGCGGCACGACCGGTAGCGCCGTTTCGAAGTCGCCCGCCGCCGAGGCGGGGTCGGACGGCTTGAAACGGATCGACAGACCCAAGCTGCGCGCGCGCACGGCAAGCTGCTCGGCATCACCCAGCACATAGAACGGCGGCAGGGCATAGTGCGCGCGCGCAGCCCAGGCCGCCAGCGCGATATCGGGTCCGATGCCGGAAGGATCGCCGCATGTCAGGGCAAGCGGGCGTCGCTGTTCAGCGCTCAATGATGCTGGCTTTCTCGCGCAGTTCCTTGAGGTATTTCTCGGAAAGCTCGGCCGCCTTCTTGTCGAGTTCGCCTTCGTTTTCGAACACCATCTGGGCGACGCGGTCATCCGAAATTTCGCGCGTGCTGCAAATGCCGATGAATTCAACACCGCGCTCGGTTTCGCGGATCTTGGTCGCCTGGCCGGGTTTGGTTTCCAGGATCAGGCTCTTCCAGTCCGGCGGCAGTTCCGGCGCGATCACCCGGCCCAGGTCACGGACGGTAACGTCGACGAGGCCCTTGGCGAACTCACGCGTATTCTGGCAGTTGTTGAAGCGGCCGCGCATGGCGTTGGCTTCCTTCTTGCGCCGGCTGAGCAGCGATTTGCGTTCGGCCGAAGGGATGACGAAAATCACCTGCTGCAGCATATACTCGGTCGCCGTCGGCTTGTTGCCGCCATCCTGCAGCATGCGATGGGCCGCGTCCTGCTCGGTGAGGCGTTCCGTCGCGCGGAAGCGGGCGCCCAGCGCCCGGTTCCAGCCGATCTGGGAGCGGATGAAGTCCTTGAAATGGCTCTTCGTCACGCCCGATTGGGCCATGATCTGATCGAGCTGGCTTTTCGACAGCTTGTTGCCGGAGGCAAACCGTCCATAGGCCGCGTCGACATCGGCATCGGGAACCCGGATGTTGAGTCGGTTGATCTCGATATTCTTCAGCGTCTGCTCGATCATCTCGTCCGAGGCATTGGCCGAGCGGCGTTGCAGCCGCAAAAACGCCTTGCGCCGGGCGATGTCGTAGCTCGTCACCGGCACATTGTTGACGATGTAACGGATTTCGCTCGCTTGCGCCGGTGTCGTGGCCACGCTGGCCAGACAGGTCATGAACCCGAAAAGCAGGATAAAGCCGGTTCCGGCGATCCGATTCAATGCAGGTCGCATGGCTGAGCTCCGTGTCTCATTCTTTCGCGGTCCCTCTTGGGGGGCCTTCGGTGTTCTACCCCGCAAATGTCGTGCTTGGCCTATACGGCGAAAGCATGACGAACGGGCCCGCATCAGTTTGTGCCGAACGCATTCGTCGACGTGGACGTTCCGAAATCTCCGAGCGTGCGGAACGAGATATTGAAGCCGAACCCGTAGGACACGTCCTTGGAGATGGTGTTTTGCGTGCGCGAGAACGTCATGCCGTAGGTGAAGCACTCGTCGTCATAGAGGAACCCGAACGAGCTGTTGGCAAGCGTCGAGGAGGCGAGGTCATAGGTGCCCGAAGCGTAAACGCTCCAATAGTCGTGCAGGCGCGCCCGGCCGCCGAGCGTCACCTCCTGGCGATCCTGCGGGAAACCGTAGAGCGGTTGCGCCTGGATGAAGGTGTAGCTTGCGTTGATACTATGGCGGTCGATCGGGATGGACACGCTGGTTTCGGCACGGCGTACTTCAAGGCTCTGTTCGTCGAAGCGGCCGCCGGCACTGAAGACCACGCCGCCCGGCGAGGCGAACCCGGCCATGGCGACGAAGTCGGACACGTCCGTTTCCAGGCCCGAATAGGCACCCACATTGACCAGGTCCGGCGCGGCGAACGGATTGCGTCCGGCCAGGTGATAGGACTGGCCGACGATCGCGTTGGCCGTCCAGCCGTTGGCGAAGCTGCCCGAATAGCGCAGGCCGAGATTGGCGCGGGTGCCGCTTTCGATCAGGTCGTAGCCGGAGAATTTGTCGCGCTCGAACAGGGTCGAGGCGTCGAAGACCAGGCTTTGCGCGTCTTCGTTGGGAATGCCGAGCGTCGAGCCGTAGCCGACATCCGGCCGGACGAAAAGCTGCGCCATCGGTTCCAGCACATGGCTGGCACTCGACGTGGAGAACAGGATCGGCCAACGCGCCTCCAGGCCCGCCGTCGCCATCGCACGGAAATAGGACGAGCGTATATCGGCCGCCACGGCACCGTAGGCGGTGCCGTCATGCGTATAAGCGGCACCGGTCAGCCCCCCGGTCATGGCCGCGATCGCAGCGTTCGAGCCGGCGCTCGCGTCCACGCCGATACCGTCGGCGCGTGCATGCAGAAGCGGCGTCACCAGCAGGCCGCCCGACGTCACGATGGTCTTCTTCCACTCGGCCTCGGCCGTCACGCGGCCGGACCAGCCGCGTATGCCGGGCAGCGCCGGCCTGCCGGGCAGGAAATCCCGCCGCATACGGCCCACGACCTGGGTGTTGACGTCGAAGCTCAACTCGCCGCCGGCCACCGGCTCGTCCACCGTATAGGCATAGTCGAAGGACGGCAGTACCCAGGGTTGCCGCGGATCCCGCGCCGACGGGTGCGCGGCCGGGAGCACTTCCTGAGCCTGGAATTTGTAGAATCGGAGGTCGAAATAATTGCGGTCGTTGAGGCCGGTCAGATAGATTTCGTTCCGGCGTATCGCCTCCGAATAGCCATCCAGCAGATAGGTGTTGGCGAAGTTCGGATCGGACTGCACCAGAACATCCCAACCGAACGTCCAGCGGGGATTGATGGTGAACTTGCCCTTGGTGCCCGCCATGAGGCGGGTCTTGACCGTTCTGTCGACATAGCCCGGTTTGAACGCGGTCGGCTGCTTCTGGCTGATGCCGGCGATTTTCAGCGAATACTCGCCAGAATTGAATTTCTGGCGCCAGTCGGCTTCGGCCATAAAGCCCTGGCGCGAATAATAGGTGCTTTTCACCGTCAGGTCGTAGGTCGGCGAAAAGGCGAAGAAATAGGGTAGCGTGACGCTGGCGCCCAACTCGCTCTTGAAGCCGATGCCGGGAAACAGGAAGCCGCTTTTGCGCTTCACGCTCGAATCGGCCATCTCGAACGCCGGCAACTGCGCGATCGGCAGGCCGAAAAACTCGAAGCGCGGTCGCTGGAAGCGGATCGTCTTGGCGTCCTTGTTCCAGATGATCTTGCGCGACTTGATTCGCCAGATCGGCGCCTTGTCCGGCTTGTCCTCGCATGGTTCGCAGGCCGTGTAGATGCCGTTGACGAACGTGGTCACGGTGCCGGCTTTGCGCTCGGCGCTTTCGGCGCCGAAATAGGTCTTCTCGGCCGTTTCCACACTCAGGGCATTAATAAACCCGTCCCGAAAATCGTCGGTGACGTCGATATGATCGGAAAAGATCCGGTTGCCGTCACGGTCGACGATTTCCACGTCGCCGTCGGCCACCAGACGGCCCGTGGCCTGATTGTAGATCACGCGGCGGGCAACCATGCGGTTGCCGCCGTAGTCGATCCGCACCGACCCCTCTGCGGTCACCGTCTGGTTGATATTGTCGTAGATCAGCGTGTCGGCTTCCAAAAGGAGCTGGTCGGCGGGGCCGACGCTGACATTCAAGCCGTCCAGGGACTGTGCTTGGGCGCGCGGAATATCGACGATGCCGGCAAGACACAGCAGGGCGAGCGCCGTGGCGCTTGTACCAAGGCGGATGCGTGGGTGCCCGTCACCGCTACCCCTCCTGAACCCCACTAACCGTCCTCCTTGTGCAGCAGGAACGTTACCCCGAACAATGCTGCAATAACCACAGGCAACCACGCCGCAACGATCGGCGGCACGATACCCGCGCTGCCGAACGCCTTGACCAAGGTCGAGACGACATAAAGCAGAAAGCCGGCGAGGATGCCACCCAGAATCAGGGTGCCGGATTGGCCGAGCCGGACAAATCGCATCGAAACCGTTGCCGCGATCAGCGTCATTGCGACCAGTAGTGGCGGAAGTGCCACAAGTGAATGATAATGCATCGAAAAAGCGTTAACGGAATAGCCGTACGCCTTGGCGGTTTCGATCTTTCTGCCGAGTTCGTAAAACGGCGTGGCCTCCGGCCGTGCGAGCCGCTGCTCGACGAATTCCGGCCGGAGATTGGTGAGGACCCGCGCGTTTTTGACGCTTTCGGGTTTGGCGCCGGATTTGAAGCGGCGAACCTGTTCCAGTTCCCAATAGCCGTCGCGCAGATAGGCGCGTGCGGCGTCCTGCCGCTCAATGATGTTGCCGTCTTCGCCGATGCGGATGAAGACGGCGTCGGACAGCGTAAGCCCGCTGTTGAGGACCGCGCGGGCGCCGACGATCGTCTGGCCTTCCTCGGTGCGCTGGCGCAGCCAGGGTGCCGAGGCCGCCGACACGACATTCGATTCGCCCGAGCGCAGCGTCGTTTCGATCTCCTCGACCTTCGCGAGCCCGTTGGCGGCGATCGGGTTGAGCGCGATGATCGTCGAGAGACCGAACAGGAACGCCCCCACGCAGATCGGAAACAGGAACTGCCAGGCCGAAACGCCGGCCGCGCGCGTGACGACCAACTCGTATTTCCTGTTGAGCGAGATCAGTGTCGTCATCGCCGAAAACAATGCCACGAAGGGTATCGTCTGCTGCAGCACCATCGGCACCCGAAGCGCGCTCATGGTCATGCCCAATTGCAGTGAATAGCCGGGCAGGCCGCTGAACCGGCTCGATTGCTCGGTGAAGTCGATGATGAAGACCAGCGCGAAAATACCGGCCAGGAACCAGCCGGTGATGGCGAGATAGCGTCGGAAAAAATACTGCCCCAGCGTCCAGCCGATCATCCGCTGCCCCTTTCCAGGGAGTGACGGGTCCCGGGCCAGCGCAGGGCACGCGCGCGCATGCGCAGTGCCGCAAAGAAATGCGCCAACTGATCCGACCAGGAGGCCGGCAATTCGAGGGTTTTGCTTGCGGCGATCAGATAACAGGCAAAAGCGGCGTTCAAGATCGGCACCGCGTAGATCAGGGGCACGAAGGCGGTGACGGTTTCGGCCTTGTTGGCGACGAAATATCCCTCCCAACGCACCAGAAGCGCAATCGAGATCGCGGTGACCATCGGATGGATTCGCGCCTGGCGGTGCGAGCGCGCGTCGCCGGCAGCCGCCAGCGCCAGCAACGCAAACACCAGCGAATAGCTCCATTCCGAAAGGCGGCGGTGAAGCTCTGCGTAGAAGAAGGGCGGACTCCATTGCAGGTAGGCGTCGTTCGGATCCGGGTTGAACAAATAGCCGAGCGTGCGGTCCTTCGGCCAAATCTGGACCGTCTTACCGGTAGGCGCGAATTCCGAGAGGTCGAACGCATAGGATGCAAAACGGACCACCGAAACGTCGCCGCCTGGTGTCTTGCGGTGCACTTCGCCGTCGATCATGAACAGGAACTGCTGGTCGCCGCGTTGCTGAACCTCGCCCTGTTTAGCGTAATAATAAAGATCGAGGTCCTTCTTGCGCGAATCGGCGACGAATATCCCGCCCATCCGTCCGTTCGGCAGGCGTTCGGCGACCTGGACGAAGAGGCCCTCCTGAACCTTGCGGAAGTTGCCTTCCTGGATGACGGAGGACAGCAGGTCGGCATGGGCGCTGGCCACCAGAGTGCGGGTGCGTTGTCTGGCCGTCGGCTCGACCCAGTTGTCGACCGCGAACGAAAGCGCGCTTGCCAGTGCGGCCAGAACCAACATCGGCTTGAGGATCGTGCCGCGCGAGCTGCCGGCCGCGGCAATTACGGCGAGCTCGGAATCCTGATTCATCGCCGATAGGGTCTGCGAAATTCCGATGATGATGGCGAACGGCATCACTACCGGTATCACGGTCGGCAAGAGCAGCGTGGCCAGCTCGAGAAACGTGCCGGCGGTCTGGCCGCTGTCGGTGACGATGTTGACCCGTGCGAGAATCTGCGTGGTCCACGCCATGGCGAGCGCGACCAGCAGCGCCGCGCCCGAAATCTTCAAGGCGCGGTAGAAGATGTATCTCTCGACGAGTTTCATCGCGAAAGCGGTGCGTCCCTATGATTCGCGCGCGTCACGCTTCAACCCCGCCGAGCAAATTAGGCGCCCGTCGGCCTTCACACAAGCGCATGCTGCGGGCTGTTCGTCCCGGTCCCATACACGATGGTGCGCAATCAGGGCTAAAAAATAGCGAAGGAGCGCGGTTAACGATCGGTAAAACGGCTTGTTTTCCGCGCTGCGCTTGCCAGGCAAAGCCGGACTTTTTAGGGTCGGTCCGCTTTCATCGTCGCGCACGCCGCGCCCCTCCGGCCATTCGGGAACATCCATGCCTCACGCACCCAAGATCAGCTTTGCCAAGTTTTCCGCGCCCAAGAAGGGGGCGGTGGTGGTCGTCGTAAATGACGACAATGCTCTCGGCGACCAGGCGCGCGCCCTGGACGCGGCCGGTATCGTGCCGAAAGCCGCCAATATTGCCGAGTTCAAGGGCAAATTGGCCTCTGTTCTGGATGTGCTGACACCCGAAGGCACGCCGTTCGACCGCTTTGCCGTCGTTGGCGCGGGGCCGCTCGACAAGCGCGACGAAAAGGCCTGGATGCGTATCGGCGGTGGTGCGTGGTCGCTGGTGAAGAAATCGGCCGATGCCGCCGTCATCCTCGACATGAAGGACGAAGAACCGGATGCCGACGCGGCGGCAGCCTTAGCGCTCGGGCTGATGCTGCGCGCCTATGGCTTCGACAAATACAAGACCCGCAAGGACAAGGACGAGAGCGCCAAGGACAAGCCGGTGCGGGTGACAATCCAATGTGCGAACCCGTCCAAGGCGCGCAAGGCGTTCGCTTCCGTCGAGGCCGTCGCCGGCGGCGTCAACCTGGCGCGCGACCTGGTCAACGAACCCGCCAACGTGCTCGGACCGGTCGAGTTCGCCGATCGTGCCAAGGCGCTGGAGGCGCTCGGGGTCAAAGTCGAGATTTTGACCGAGAAGGAGTTGAAGAAGCTCGGCATGGGTGCGCTTCTGGGGGTTGCCCAGGGCTCGGCCCGCCCGCCGCGTCTTGCCGTGATGCAGTGGAATGGCGGCAAGGCGAAGGACAAACCGGTCGCCTTTGTCGGCAAGGGGGTGGTGTTCGATTCGGGCGGCATCTCGATCAAGCCGGCCGCAGGCATGGAGGACATGAAGGGCGATATGGGCGGCGCGGCCGCGGTTGCCGGCCTCATGCACACGCTGGCCGCCCGCAAGGCCAAGGCCAATGTCGTCGGCATTATCGGGCTGGTCGAAAACATGCTCGACGGCAACGCCCAGCGGCCGGGCGACATCGTCACCTCCATGTCGGGCCAGACCATCGAGGTGCTCAACACCGATGCCGAGGGCCGCCTCGTGCTGGCCGACGCGCTGTGGTACTGCAACGAGCGCTTCGCGCCGCAATTCATGGTCAATCTCGCCACGCTTACCGGCGCCATCATGATCGCGCTCGGCCAGGAGCATGCCGGCCTGTTTTCCAACGACGATGCGCTCGCCGAGCATCTGTCGACGGCGGGCACGGCGACCGGCGAAAAATTGTGGCGCATGCCGCTCGGGCCCGAATACGACAAGCTGATCGATTCCAAGAACGCCGACATGAAGAATATTGGCGGCCGTTTCGGGGGAGCGATCACCGCCGCGCAGTTCCTGCAGCGTTTCGTCAAGGAAACGCCCTGGGCGCATCTCGACATTGCCGGCACCGCCATGGGCTCGCCGTCAAACGACATCAATCAATCCTGGGGATCGGGTTTCGGGGTCCGGCTGCTCGACCGTCTGGTCAGGGACAATTACGAGGCGTGACGGAGGTTCTGTTCTACCACTTGACCGATTCGACTCTCGAGGACGCCTTGCCCGGCCTCCTCGAGCGGTCTCTGGCCCGCGGCTGGTCGGTGGTGGTCCAGACCGGAAGCGAGGAGCGCCGCGACGCGCTCGACCAGCATCTGTGGACGTGGCGCGACGATTCCTTCATCGGCCACGGAACCGATCGCGAGCCGAATACGAGCGACCAGCCGGTGCTCTTGACCACCGGCCCGGACAATCCCAACGCAGCCGCGATCCGGTTTCTGGTCGACGGCGCCGAACCGCCGGCACTCGACGGTTACGAGCGCGCGGTGATCATGTTTGACGGCCACGATCAGGCGCATGTCGAGGCCGCGCGGCGTCACTGGAAGGCCGTCAAGGCGGCCGGTCACCAGGCCACGTATTGGCAGCAGACGCCGGAACGGGGCTGGGAGCGCAAGGCGTGACGGACGATTTCGAGCGCCGCCGAGAGGCGGCCAGAACCCGGGTGAACCGGCGCGACGACGCCAAGTCGGCGGCCGGATCCGATCGGCAGGATTTTTTCGAAGCGGTCTATGACGAGGCGGGCGGCGATGCCGCCGGTGTTCCCTGGGCCGATCTCGCGCCCAAGCCCGAACTCGTCGACTGGCTGACGGACAATCCAGGCAATGGGCGGCGGGCGATCGACGTCGCCTGCGGGCTGGGCGACAATGCCGAGGCGATCGCGGCGGCCGGATACCAAACGCTCGCCTTCGACGCCTCGCGCACGGCGATCGAATGGGCTCAAAAACGTTTCCCCGGCTCGCCGGTCGCCTATCGCGTCGCCGACCTCTTCGATCCGCCGGGCGACTGGCTGGCCGGCTTCGATCTCGTGCATGAGTGCTACACTGTCCAGTCCGTCGCGCCGGCCATGCAGCGCGACCTCATCGGTGCCATCGCGGCTCTGGTCGCGCCGGGCGGCAGGCTTTTGGTCTATACGCGGCTGCGCCCGCGCGACAGCGTGCCGGACGGACCGCCCTGGCCGCTGACGCTCGACGAGGCCGGGCGTTTTGCCGAGTTCGGCCTGCACCGCGAGCACGAGAACCGTTTCGAGATCAGCCGGCCCGGACGTACGATCCCGCATCTGTTCGCCACCTGGCGCAAACCCTGACATGCGGCAGGGGGAGGCGCGCCGGCGCCGTTGTGGACATTGATTTTCCCGCATGCCAAACCGCCGCGGCGGGGGATATTGCGATGCGTTTTTTCTTCCTGATCATTCTTGTGGCCGGTATCGCGCTCGGGATCGGCTATCCCTGGGCGGTCGACAACGTCTCCGGCTACGAGATCGGCCGTTACAAGGTTTATGATCGCGCGTCGGGCTTTGAGCCTGCCGAGGTGGCGCTCGCGCCGTCTGAAGCCCCGGTTCGGGTCCTCGTCGACCTGACCGCCGCCGGCGAGTTCCGGCCGAGCGACAGGCTCACCGTGCTTACCGTCACCGCATCGACCGGCGGGGCGACCGTTTTCGCCGAGACCGTGACCTTCCTTGGCGTGCCGCCGCGCCCCGACAGTCCGCAAGTCGCCGGCTACGTCTATCGCGACGAGGTCGGCATCATCGATCCGGTGAACGGCGACGCGCGTTATATCTTCACAGTCGGACCGGGCGACGCCGACGGCATCGTGATGGCGCGCGTCGAACTGGTTCTGCGCGCCGGCGCCTTCGATCTGGATCCGCGCGCAGTTCCCGCCGGTTACATCCTGATGGCGGTCGGCTTCGTCGGTCTGGTGGCGGCGTTTCGGTTGCGCGGCCGCAAAAAAACCGCCGCGGACAACGGCAAGACACGCCGTTGGGGGCGGGGCAAGGACGACTGACGGCCGCGCGTCGGCGATGCGGTCGGCTCAGATCGCGTCGAAATTGCCCGAGCGGCCCTTGCCGGCCGAAAACCGCGCCGCCCCGTCTGCACCTTCCGATCGGAAGGCGGCGGCGCTTTTCCATTCATTGGCGAGTGCCGGCGCTTGGTCGAGCGACCATTGCTCCAGCGCGGATTTGCGGTCGGCGCGCATGCAGGCCTGCGGAAAGCGCGCGATCTCGGCCGCCAACGCGAGAGCGGTTGCACGTGCCTCGCCCTGCTTGCACAGCCGGTTGGCAAGCCCGATCGCCGCGCATTCGGCCGCGTCCACTTTGCGGCCGGTCAGGATCAGGTCCATGGCCCGGCCATGGCCGACGATGCGCGGCAGGCGTATCGTGCCGCCGTCGATCAAAGGCACGCCCCAGCGCCGGCAATAGACCCCCATATAGGCGGTTTCCTCCATCACCCGCAGGTCGCACCACAGCGCGAGTTCCATGCCGCCGGCCACCGCCGCACCGGAAATCGCCGCGATCACCGGTTTCGACAGCGAAAGCCGGGTCGGTCCCATCGGCGCCTTGCGCGGCTGGTCGTCGCGTCCGTCGAAGGACGCATCGAGATCGTGGGTGGCGAACCATTCCTCGTCCATGCCGCCGGCAGCATGCTTGAGGTCGAATCCGGCGCAGAAGTTTCCACCGGCGCCCGTCAGAACGGCGACCTTCTGACTGTCGTCGCGTTCGAAGGCGATAAAGGCGGAAAACAGAGCCTCGGCCATCGCCGGATTGACGGCATTGCGTGCCTCGGCACGGTCGATCGTCACCACGGTGATCGCGCCGTCGCGTTCGGTCCTGATGTTCATTGCGCCATCCCCTCCTCATACTGTGCCGACAGCGTCAGCCACAGTTCTTCGTGGCGGGCGAGCTGGTCGGCAAGTTCGGAGCGCTCCTTGCCGAGTGTCGCCACCTTGGCGGAATCTCGCTCGTAAAGCGCAGGGTTGGCAAGTTCGTTCTCGATCGCCTCGAGACGCTTGCGCGTGCGGTCGATCAGTCCTTCCGTGGCCTTGATCTGCTTGGCGACCGGTTCCAGGGCGCGTCGGCGTTCGGCCGCCTCGCGTCGCTTCTCCGCCTTGGAGGCCTTGTCGGCCTCGCGCCGGTCGCGCCGGTCGCTCGTCCCGCCGGTCACCAGGCTTCGATAGTCGCCGATGTCGCCCTCATAGGGCGCGACGGTGCCGTCATTGACCAGCCACAGCCGCTCGGCGGTGGCCTCGATCAGATGGCGGTCGTGCGAGATCAGGATCACCGCGCCCTCGAAATCGTTCAGGGCCTCGATCAGCGAATGGCGTGAATCGATGTCGAGATGGTTGGTCGGCTCGTCGAGGATGAACAGGTTCGGCCCTTCGATGGTGGCCAGCCCCATCAAAAGACGCGCCTTCTCGCCGCCGGACAGATCTTTGGCCGGCGTGTTCATCTTTTCCGTCGCCAGGCCCATCTGCGCGACCCGGGAGCGCACCTTGGCCTCGGGCAGGGCGGGCAACAGACGGCGCACGTGCTCGATCGCGTTTTCGTCCGGGCGCAGATCGTCGAGCTGATGCTGGGCGAACATCGACACGTTGAGCTGCGGTGCGAGTGTCATCTTCCCGCCGTCGAGCGTCAGCCGACCGGCGAGCAGCTTGGCGAAGGTCGACTTGCCGTTGCCATTGGCGCCCAGAAGCGCGATGCGGTCGTCCTCGTCGATACGCATCGACAGGTTTTTCAGGATCGGTTTGCCCGGCTGGTAGCCGACCGAGCCGTTTTCGATCGCCACGATCGGTGAGGCGACCTTGCGCTCCGGCGCGGGAAAGGAGAATGGCCGCACGGTCTGGTTGACCACGGCCGCGATCGTGCCCATGCGCTCGAGCGCCTTGAGACGCGACTGGGCCTGGCGCGCCTTGGAGGCCTTGTAGCGAAAGCGCTCGACAAAGGCCTCCATGTGCTTGCGCTGGGCGTCCTGCTTGGCGCGCGCCTTTTCCTGCAGCGCCTGCTTTTCGGCCAGTTGGCGTTCGAACTGATCGTAGCCGCCGCGCCAGAAGGTCAGCTTGTGCTGGTCGAGATGCACGATCGAGTTCACCGCCCGGTTGAGCAGATCGCGATCATGGCTGATCAGCAGCACCGTATGCGGGTAGCGCGTCAGATAGTTTTCCAGCCACAGCGTGCCTTCCAGGTCGAGATAGTTGGTCGGCTCGTCGAGTAGCAGCAGGTCCGGCTCGGCAAACAACACCGCGGCGAGCGCGACGCGCATGCGCCAGCCGCCCGAAAACGACGAGGCCGACCTTTTCTGCGCCGCCTCGTCGAAGCCGAGCCCGGCCAGAATGGTCGCCGCGCGCGCTTCGGCCGAATGGGCGTCGATATCGGCCAGCCGCATGTGGATTTCGCCGATCCTGTGCGGGTCCGTCGTGGTGCGCTCCTCGGCCAAGAGCGCGGTGCGCTCCCTGTCGGCCGCCAGAACGATGTCGATCAGCGGCTCTTCGGTCCCTGGCGCCTCCTGCGCGACCTGGCCGATGCGGGCGTTTTTCGGCAGCGAGATCGAGCCGCTCTCGATCTGCGCCTCGCCGGTGATGGCGCGAAACAGGCTTGTCTTGCCGGTGCCGTTGCGTCCCACCAGGCCGGCCTTCGCACCGCCGGGCAGCGAGAGCGAGGCGTGGTCGATGAGAAGGCGCCCGGCAATGCGCAGCGAAAGATCGTTGATGGTAATCATGGCCGCGGGGTTGTGGCCGAGCGCGCGCGCGGATGCAAGGGGGAAGACATCGCATGCATTTGGCGCGGCGATGCCGTCAGGCGAATTCCCGCCCGTCCTCTGTGCGCTGGAAATAGATCATGTCGAGCGAGGGCGGCGTTCGTCCCAAGAGCGACAGGATGGCGTGGGCGTGGCCGCGATGGTGGGTCTGGTGGTTGAAGAAATGGGCCATTGCCGGCGCCAGCCTCTGGCTGACCGTCTTCATGTCGGTGACGGTGACATAGGTGAAGCGGCCGGCGAGCGCGGTGTCGGAGAGGCTTTCCACCCAGGCGCTGATGCGTGCGTCTTCGGCCTCGCGCGCCAGGCGCAGCGGCGTCAGGTTCGGATGGATGATGGCGTCGAGCGATTTCGGCGCCTCGCCCTGGGCGGTGAAGCGCTTCATCCAGATACGGTCGGCGACCAGGATGTGGTTCAACGTGCCCAGCATCGATTTGAAGAACACGCCGGTGTCGTGACCGAATTCGGCGTCGGTCAAATCGGCGGCCGCGTCGTAGAGCGTGGCGTTTGCCCAACGATTATAGGCCGCCATCATGCGAAAATGCCGCTTCATCGGTTTCTTTCCGGTGACGAATGATCGAAAGTCCCTCCTAGCACCGGTCCGGGAGCCACTCCATGGCAATTCTGCTCTATGAACTCGTCGGCGCCGATCCGGCGCGCCCCTTCAGCCCGCATTGCTGGAAGGCGGCGATGGCGCTCGCCCACAAATCCCTGCCGTTCGAAAGCGTCGCGACGCCGTTCACCAAGGTCGCCACGATCGAAAACGGCTCCGGCAGAACGGTGCCGTTGATCCGCGACGGCGACAGGCTCGTCGGCGATTCCTTCGAGATCGCGCTTTATCTGGAAAAAACCTATCCGGATCGCCCGACGCTGTTCGGCGGTGCCGGCGGTCAGGCGATGGCGCGGTTTTTCGAACGCTGGACCCAGACGGTCGTGCACGGCTTCATCGGCGGTGCGCTGCTTGCCGACATCAATGCCTGTCTGGCCGCGCCGGACCAGGCCTATTTTCGGCGCTCGCGCGAGGCCCGGTTCGGCAAGACCCTGGAGGAGGCCGGCGCCGACAGGCACGAAGGCCTGCAGGAATTTCGTAGGCAGTTGGAACCCTTGCGCGCCACGCTTGCCGTCCAGCCTTTCCTGGGCGGGCAGGGACCGCTCTTTTGCGACTATATCGTCTTCGGCGCGTTCCAATGGGCGCGTGTCGTTTCGTCGTTCCAACTGCTTGATGCCGCAGACCCCGTCGCTGCGTGGCTCGAACGCTGCCTGGCGCTTCACGACGGCCTGGCCGGACGCGTGCCGGCGGCTGCTTGAACGGCTCTTGGCAAGGCGCGGGGCGGCTTGTATAGAGCCGCGACCTTCCCCGCATCTTTCAAAGGAACATTCGATGGCGATCGAACGCACTTTTTCCATGATCAAGCCCGACGCGACGCGTCGCAACCTGACCGGCGCCATCACCGCCATGCTCGAGGAAGCCGGCCTGCGCGTCGTCGCCTCCAAGCGCGTGTGGATGAGCCGTCGCGAAGCCGAGGGTTTCTACGCGGTGCACAAGGAGCGCCCGTTTTTCGACGAGCTGTGCGAGTTCATGTCGTCGGGTCCGACCGTGGTCCAGGTTCTGGAAGGCGAAAATGCGATCGCCAAGAACCGCGAAGTGATGGGCGCGACCAATCCGGCCGATGCCGCCGAGGGCACGATCCGCAAGGTTCATGCCCGTTCGATCGGCGAGAATTCGGTGCACGGCTCGGATGCGCCGGAAACCGCCGCGCAGGAGATCAAATACTGGTTCTCCGACATCGAGATCGTCGGCTGAGGCCGAGTGCCCGTCAGTCCGTAGACCGAAAAGACCGGCCGCGCGCCGGTCTTTTTTTATGTTCGCTCCGGCGTTCATCGGCCGATACGGTCACGCCTGTGCCCGCAAGGCGTCGTCTACCGAGGCGGCGGTTTCCGGCGCGCGCGCGAATTCCAGGAAAGCCGTTTCGGGCATGGCGGCCGCGTAGAGATAACCCTGGAACAGGTCGCAGCCGAACGCATACAGAAACGCTTCCTGGCTGCGGGTCTCGACATGTTCGGCCACCGCATCCAGACCGAGAGTGTTGGCCATGGCCAGGATAGTGCGCACCAGCGCGCGGTCGCCATCCGAGTTTTCGATATCCCGCACGAAACTGCCGTCGATCTTGACCTCGTCGAAGGGCAGCGATTTCAGCCGGGCCAGCGACGAATAGCCGATGCCGAAATCGTCGAGCGAAAAGCGCAGGCCGCTGCTCTTCAGCGCGTTCATCCGGTTGGCGACGAGCGTCTGGTCGGTCGCCATCACGTGTTCGGTGAATTCGATCGTCAAGCGCGAAGCCTCGATCGCGTGTTCTTCGAGCAGGTTTTCGAGGAAAGATACGAATTGCGGGCCGGAGAACGACTGCACGCTGACATTGAGCGACAGGCCCAGCCCGGCCGTTTCGGGGTTTTGCTGCCAGCCGGCGAGTGTTTTCACCCCGCTTGCCAGCACGAAACGGCAAAGCTGATGCGTTAATCCGGCTTGTTCGGCCAAGGCGATGAAGCGGTCCGGCGGCACCATGCCGAGCCGCGGATGGCGCCAACGCAACAGCCCTTCGGCGCCGGCGACGCGCCCCTCGCGGTCGATCTGCGGCTGAAACTGCAGCTCCAGCGTCTTCTCCTCCAGGGCTCGGCGAAAATCTTCCAGCAGCGTGAAACGCTCCTGTTCGCCGTTCATCCAGCGTTCGTCGAACAGCGCCAGGCCGTCGCGTCCCGCCCCCTTGGCCTGATACATGGCGATGTCGGCGCGCTTGAGCAGGTCGTCGCCGGCCTTGTCGTGTTCGCCGAACACGACCACGCCCATGCTGGCGGACGAGCTGTGGCGTAACTCGCCGCGCTCGAAGGGGCGTCTCAGTGCCGATAGCATCTTGTTGCCGGCTATGATGGCCTGCGACGCCGCGGCGGCCTCGCTGTCGCCCAGCCCGTCGAGAATGACCACGAACTCGTCGCCGCCCATGCGGGCGACGGTATCGGTCTCGCGCACGCATTGGCGCAGGCGACTGGATATCTCGACGAGATAGTCGTCACCGATATCGTGGCCCTGGGTGTCGTTGAGCGACTTGAAATTATCGAGATCGATGAAGAACAGCGCGCCGGGCTTGCGCGTACGCCGGCAGGTCTTGGCCGAGCGCGCGATGCGCTCGGCCAGAAGGCGCCGGTTCGGCAGTTTGGTCAGCGGATCGTAGAAAGCCAATTCTTCGATTTCGAGCGCCTGGCGCTTGCGCAGCGAAATGTCCGACACGTAGCCATGCCAACTCACCTGGCCGTCGTTCAGCCGTTCCGGCTTGGCGCTCATGCGCAGCCATTTTTCCTTGCCGGTCGCGGTGGTGATGCGAAATTCGTGATCGAGCGGCTCCATCGTGTCGTAGGAGGTGCGGAAGGCGCCGAAATAGGCTTTGCGGTCGTCCGGGTTCACGAAACGGGCAAAAAGCTGGCGCCCGGCGGTAATTTCCTCGATCGGGACCTCGAGCAGGTTTTCGAAACCGTCGCTCAGATAGTTGACCGTGATATCGAAACTGCGGCCCCTGACGATCTGAAACAAGCCGCCCGGCAGGTTGCTGGTCAGCTTCTGGAACTGTTCTTCCAGCCGCAGGCGCGTCACCGTTTCGGTGATCTCGCGCACCGAGCCTTCGTAATAAAGCGGCCTCCCGGTGCGCCGGTGATGGACGATCCGTGCCGATTCCGTGATCCATATCCGTTCGCGCGTCTTGTGCCGGTATATTTCCGATACGAAATCCTCGACATAACCGTCCCGTTGCAGGATCTCGCGGAACTCGTCGCGCCGCTTCGGATCGACATACCATTCCGAGGCGATGTTCTTGACGGCGGCGAGCAGTTCCGCCTCCGTTTCATAGCCGTTGAGCTTGACGAGCGCTCGGTTGGCGCTCAATTGCCGTCCGTCAAGGCTGGAGCGGTAGATGCCTTCGGACAGGTTTTCCACCAGGCTGGACAGGTTGCGGTGTTCGTCGCGCCACTGGCGGCACCGTCCGCGATAGTGAATGACGGCCGCGGTCAGGCCGGCCAGGCATGCGGCCGCGCCCGCGGTCGCGGCGGGAAGCATGAAGCCTTCTATGGCGCTGAAATTCTCCAGCAAATTCGCAGATCCCCGTCCCGTGCGCGTCATTATTGTTTGATCGCACCGTAAAAAGTCGGGGTTGCAAAAGGTCTAATCGGCAGAAAACTTCGCGCTTATGATTAAGCGCTGCTTAGCGATCCGCGGCAGAAGGCTCGCGCCACCGCTGCGTGGCCTCGTCGTCGATGTCGCGCGCCTCCACCCAACCTCCCTCGGAGCCGTCGCTGCGGTGTTCCTTTTTCCAGAACGGAGCGCGGGTTTTCAGGAAATCCATCATGAAGGCGGCCGCGTCGAAGGCAGCCTGGCGGTGCCGGGAGGCGGCAAGCACGGCGACGATATTGTCGCCGGGGCGGACCTTTCCGTAGCGGTGGATGACCCTCAGTCCCGAAAGCGGCCAGCGCTCGACCGCCTGGCGGGCGATACGGCGGATTTCGGCGTCGGCCATGCCCGGATAATGTTCCAGTTCGAGCGCGGCCAGCGTGCCCGCCTCGTCGCGGCACAGGCCGGTGAATGTGACGAGCGCGCCGATATCGGTGCGGCCCGCGCACAGTGCGGCGCTCTCGTGGGCGAGATCGAAATCCTCGCGCTGGATGCGCACGGCCGGCTCGATCGGGGCGCTCACCGCCTTACCCGCCCGTCATCGGCGGAAACAGCGCGATCTCGCGCGCGCCCTCGATGCGCGCGTCGTGAGCGACATGTTCCTGATTGATGGCGACACGGATCGCCGAGGCGTGCTTGAGGGCGGTTTCGTATTCCTCGCCGCGGCCTGCAAGCCAGCTTAGCAGGCCGGCCACCGTGACGACGTCGTCAGGCAGGTCGACCTCCTCCTCGGCGTGTCCGATCCGCTCGCGCACCCAGGCGAAATAGACCAGTTTCATGGCGCGGCCTCAATCGATGATGTGTTTCAAACCGGCGCGGAAATAATCGTAGCCAGTATAAAGCGTCACCAGGGCCGAAATCCACAGCAGCGTGATACCGATCTCGATCGTATAGGGCAGCAGTTTCGCGCCCGCCGGTCCGGCCAGCAGGAAGCCGATCGCGATCATCTGGATGGTGGTCTTCCATTTTGCCAGCCGCGTCACCGGCACGCTCACCTTCAGTTCGGCCAGATATTCGCGCAGGCCCGAGACCAGGATTTCGCGGCACAGGATGATGATCGCCGCCCACAGCGACCAGCCATGGATGGTGCGCGCGGGATCGGCGGCCAGCAACAGCAGGCAGGTCGAGACCAGAAGCTTGTCTGCGATCGGGTCGAGCATCCTGCCGATATTGGAGGTTTGTTGCCAGATGCGCGCCAGGTAGCCGTCCAGATAGTCGGTCACGCTGGCGGCCATGAACAGGCCGAGCGCGCTCCAGCGGGCGAAGTCGCTGGAACGCAGCCGGCCTTCCAGGAAAAAGCACAGCACGATCAGCGGCACGGCGAGGATGCGCCCGTAGGTCAGGATGTTCGGCAGGTTGAAAGCGCGGTTGGACATGAAATGGCAACACCGTTAAACCCGCCCACTCAAACCAGAAGCGGGCGCTCGCGGTCAACATCGCGGAAAGGGCGCGCGCGCACAATGGGCCAAGGCGACGCGGGTCATCTCCTGTCGTGGAAGTGATCGTAAATCTGCCTGGCCATGGCCTCGGAAATGCCGTCCACCGTCATCAGGTCCTCCACGCCGGCCCGGCTCACCGCCTTGGCGGTGCCGAAATGGTGCAGCAAAGCGCGTTTTCGGGCCGGTCCGATGCCACCGATCTCGTCGAGGGGGTTCTTCACCATCTCCTTCTTGCGCCGGGCCCTGTGGGAACCGATCGCAAAGCGATGCGCCTCGTCGCGCAGCCGCTGGGTGAAATAGAGCACCGGATCGCGTGGCGGCAGCATGAAGGGCGGCCGCCCGTCGACGAAAAACCGCTCGCGCCCAGCCTCGCGGTCGACACCCTTGGCGACGCCGATCGCGGTCACGCGCTCGGCGATGCCCAGTTCGGCGAAGACGGCGCGCACGGCGTTCATCTGGCCCTGGCCGCCGTCTATCAGCACCAGATCGGGCCAGGCGGGCAGGCCGTCGGCCAGGTCCTGCGTTTCGGTCTCGGCCCCGGCCTCGTCCGGCCGCTCCTTCAAAAGACGCGTGAAGCGCCGCGTGAGCACCTCCCGCATCATGCCGAAATCGTCGCCGGGTGCGATATCGGTCGAACGGATGTTGAACTTGCGGTAATGCGCCTTGGCAAATCCCTCCGGGCCAGCGACGATCATCGCGCCGACGGCGTTGGTGCCCATGATGTGGGAATTGTCATAGACCTCGATGCGCCGCGGCGGGGTTTCCAGGTTGAAGGTCTCTGCCAGCCCCGTCAGCAGGCGCGCCTGCGAGGAAGTTTCGGCCAGCCGGCGCCCGAGCGCCTCGCGTGCGTTCTGCAGCGCGTGGTCGACTAGGTCCTTCTTTTCGCCGCGGCGCGGAACGCCGATCGTCACCTTGCGGCCGGCCTTGGCCGACAAGGCAGCGGCCAGCAGGTCCTGCTCTTCGACCGCGTGGGTGAGCAGGATCGCGCGCGGGCAGGGCTTGTCGTCGTAAAACTGCGTCAGAAAGGCGCCGAGCACCTCCTGCGGGCCGAGCGCGGGGTCGGCCTTGGGAAAATAGGCGCGGTTGCCCCAGTTCTGGCCGGTGCGGAAGAAAAACACCTCGATACAGCTTTGCCCGCCTTCCTGGTGGATGGCGAACACGTCGGCCTCCTCGAGCGAATGCGGATTGATGCCCTGGTGGCTCTGGACGTGGCTGAGCGCCGACAGTCGGTCGCGCAGCACGGCCGCGCGCTCGAAATCGAGCCGTTCCGCCGCCTCCTGCATGGCCGCGGAAATTTCAGCCTTCACCTTCTGGCTGCGCCCGGACAAAAAGGCTTTCGCCTCGTCCACCAGCGCGGCGTAGCCTTCGTCGCTGATTTCGCCGGTACACGGTGCCGAGCAGCGCTTGATCTGGTGGAGCAGGCAGGGGCGGGTGCGGCTTTCGAACACCGAATCGGTACAGCTTCTGAGCAGGAAGGCCCGTTCCAGCGCGTTGATCGTGCGTCCGACTGCACCCGCCGAGGCGAACGGGCCGAAATACTCGCCCTTGCGCGAGCGTGCGCCGCGATGCTTGAAGATGCCGGGTGCGCGATGATCGCCGGTGATCAGGATGTAAGGAAAGGATTTGTCGTCGCGCAACAGCACGTTGAAGCGCGGCCGCAGGCGCTTGATGAGATTGGCCTCCAGCAGCAGCGCTTCGATCTCGGTGCGCGTGACGACGAATTCCATCGCCGCCGTCTCGCGCGCCATGCGGGCGATGCGGTTGGTATGGCCGCGGCCCTGGGCATAATTGTTGACCCGCTTCTTGAGATTGCGCGCCTTGCCGACGTAAAGCACGTCGCCGGCGGCGTTCATCATCCGATATACGCCGGGGGCGTTGGGCAGCCGCTTGACGAATTCACCGATCAGTTCGAGGCCGCTCTTGTCGCCGGTGTTTTCCGCGCCGGAGGTCCAGTCGATCGGCCCGCTGGCGATCGCGGCCGCTGCGGCCGGTTCCTCATCGCGGCTTTCGCCGGACGGGTTGGCGGGATCGGGATCGTGTCTGGATGTCATTCGCGCATGCCTGTCACATCGGGTGTCTGCCAGGCAAGATGCTGGCCGCCGTCGAGCGCGATCATCTGGCCGGTTATCGACGGTGTTTGCCACAAATAGCGTATCGTGGCGCCGAACTCCGTCAGCAGAGGACCGCGCTTGAGCGGCAGGGCGTCGGTCTGGGCGCGAAAGTCGGAGACGGCTTGGCGCGCGTTCTTCAGTGTCGGGCCGGGGCCGATCGCATTGACCCGGATACGCGGTGCCAGGCCTTGGGCCATGGTTCGCGTCGCCGTCCACAAGGCCGATTTCGACAGCGTGTAGGAAAAGAATTGCGGTGTCAGCTTCCAGATCCGCTGGTCGATGACGTTGACGACGAGCCCGTCGCCGTCGGCGGGCAATGCCTTGGCCATGGTCGAGGTCAGCGCCACCGGCGCTTTCAGGTGCAGGGCAAAGTGCCGGTCCCATCGTTCCCAGTCGGGATCAGCCGGACTGTCGTCGTCGAAGGCGGAGGCGTTGTTGACCAGCAGGCGCACCGGCCCAAGCGCATCGGCGGCCGCGGCGATCAACCCGGCACCGGCGTCAGGGTCGCACAGATCCGCCGGCAGCACGACGGCTTTTCCGCCGGCCCGGCCGATCGCGTCGGCAAGCCGGTCGGCCTCCTCGCGGGCGCGGTTGCAGTGGATGGCCACACCAAACCCGTTGGCGGCGAGGTCCTCAACGATCGCCGCGCCGATGCGCCTGGCGCCGCCGGTGACAAGGGCTGTTGGCCCGTTTTCGGCCATGGGTCCGTTCACTCCCGTTAACACCGCCGAAATATATGCGGCAAAATTACGATTGAAAGGCGCACTGTCGTCGCGTCCACCTGTCCATATCGTGGCCGGCCACAACGGTTCGACCTGTTCGCCCGAAGTTTTTCTGTAGCAATTTCAACATGATGGTGCGGTATCTTGAATCACCGTTTGCGCCTAGCCGGGCGCCTGTTGCTGAAACGTCACGTCAAATTTCGGCCGCATAGCGGCCAGCCAATGACCAGATTTTCGGTACCTTTCAGCCAGATTCAAACCCGACATTCGCCGCAGCCGGACCCGCCCGTTCCTCCCACACGGTCCGGTGCGCGTTCATGCGGGGGAAGACGGTCTCGTCCTCCGCCGAGTGACCAAGGAGAGAAGATGATGCGTACCAAAACCAATCACGCCCGCTCGATCGCCGCTGCGGTCGGAGCCGTCGCCCTTTTCGGCGTTGCGTCGGCCCAGGCCGCCGACGTCATTGACCAGACGCCGGTGGCGCCGCTGCCGGTCGAAGAGGTGCCGGTCTACACCTGGTCCGGCGGCTATGTCGGTGCCTATGGCGGCTATGGCTTCAGCGGCCGTACCCGTGCGCCGGGCAATTCCATCAATACCGACGGTTTCCAGGGTGGCGCCTTCGGGGGCTGGAACGTTCAGGAAGGCATGTTCGTCTACGGTGCGGAAGCCGATATCGGCTATAACGGCAACGAGGGCACCAATGCCGGCCTGACGTCGCAATCGGGCGTCGACGGCACGCTGCGCGCGCGCCTCGGCGTCGCGTTGAGCGACCGCGTGCTGGTCTACGGCACCGCCGGTGGCGCCGCAGGCCGGCTCGAAGTGTCCGACGCGACCACGTCCGACACCAACACCATGCTGGGTTGGACGGCCGGCGTCGGCACCGACATCAAGCTGACCGACCGGATTTTCGCGCGCGGCGAATACCGCTATGTCGACTATGGCGACAAGGACTTTTCGCTGTCTGGCGGCCCGACCTCGATCGACGCCAGCGAGAACAAGGTTCTGTTCGGTCTCGGCATGAAATTCTGATCCGAACGGCAGCACGAAACCAAAACAAACCGGCCGGGCGTTTCGCGCCCGGCCTTTTTGCGCCGGGCAGGCATTGCGCCAATGGCTGGCGCGATTTGCAGGCTTCGCCGATTTTGGAACAACGCGCCTTGGCAAGGTGGCCGTGCAGAACTGCCCGGCCGTGACGCCCGCGTTACGACGCGGCAGGCAGCAGCGCGGCCAGGTCTGGATATTTGTCGTCGAACCGTTTCATCCAGTTCTTCAGCCTGGTCCGCCCGCGCATCCAGTCGGTGCCGAAGCGCAGTTCCAGATAGCCGAGCACCGCCCTGATCGCGATATGGCCGCAATGGATGCGTCGCCCGAGTTTCGGCGGCTCGGCATTCAACCGGTCGAGTGCCCGCTCCACCTTCGCCCATTGCCGGTCGAGCCAGGGTTGGTGCACCTTGTCCGGCGGATGGAAGCGCCGTTCGTAGACGTGGGCCAGCAGGCAGTCGGTCATGCCGTCGGCCAGCGCCTCCATGCATTCGGCCTCGGTGCGTTTAACAGCATTGCGCGGAAAGACCGCGTTCTTGGAAATCCGGTTCAAATATTGGGTGATCGCGCGGCTGTCGTAGAGCGCGAACCCGTCTTCGGTCAAAAGCACCGGGATCTTGCCGAGCGGATTGGCGTCGATCAGAAGATCGGGTTCGGCGCCGGTGTCGACCGGTACCGCCTCGAACGGCACCTGCGCCAGTGTGGCTGCCATGCGAACCTTGGCCGAATAGGGCGAGGGCGGAGCGTAAAGAATGCGGATCATGACGGTGTCGGCCTCGTGATTCTTCGTTGAAACGGTCCGCTGCGCGTGCGGGCGCTCAGCGCACGACCCGGCAGCGGCCGTCATAGACCTTCCAGCGGTCGAAGCCCGACACGCAGAATTCCACGCCGTCGCCGATGCCCGCGAAACCCATTCCGTCCTCGATCAGGTACCAGATAGTCCGCCGGCGCCCGTCCGACAGCACCGCCGTCGCCCCGCAATAGCGGCGCGCGATCGGCCTGTTCTCGCGCCAGGGCAGGTAACGCCGCTCGTGCACGCGCCGGAAGTTGACGATCTCCACGTCGGGCAGATTTGGCACGTGGCGGACCTGGTGGCGGAATTTCGTCGTGATGCGCGACAAGATGGCGCCGTCGCCGCACGCACGTGGCGTCAGATCGTGGGCGCTTGCCGGAACGGCCCACATCAACACGCCCGCAAGCAGCGACAACGCAAAACCGATGCGGACGGGTCGTACCATTCTCGTTACTCCGAGTCGGGCTGGACGGGAGGCGCACTGTGATGAATAGGCGTGGCCTGGTCAAGCTGCGCCGGGCCGTGTTGTCGGCTCCGGCCATTGTGATAGGCTCCGCACCGGGTTGTCTTTCGGGACGGTTTTTTGGGGGGACGCGATGACGGAACCGGCATCGGCCGTGCTGGAACGCCTGTTTCGGGCGCTCGAGGCGCGGGACAAACAGGCCGCGCTGGCCTGCTTTGCCGAGGACGCCCGGCTGTTCGACCCGCATTACCCCAGCCCGCAGATGAACGGCCGCGCCGAAATCGAAGCCGGTCTCGACTGGGGCCTGTCGGTCATGCGCCAGTTCGGCTTCACCACCATCCATTTGTTTGAGGGGCGCGACGCGGTGAGCGGCGCCGTGGAGGTCGACACCAGCCACGTGCTGAAAAACGGTCAGGCGCTGAACTTTCCGCAGGTCTTCGTCTTCGAGACACGCGACGGGTTGATTTCGCGATTGCGCGCTTACGAGCCCTACGGGCCGAACGGTCTGGGCGGTATCTTTCTCGGCGTTGCACGGCTGCGGCGCAAGCTGTTCGGCTGACGTCTCAGTCCTCCCGCGCCGCGTCCTCACCGGCCAGATGCTCGATCCGCCACGACGCGGTGTTGTCCTCGGCGAGCAGCACGGCCAGGGTCGGTAGAATGGTCTGCATCTCCTCCTCCAGCAGAAAAGGCGGGTTGACGACCACCAGGCCGGACCCGTCGAGCCTGGGTTCGGGGGAGGGGCCGCGCACCGACAAGGAGACGTCGAGAATGCGCGCAATCCCGGCGTGGCGCAGGCGGTCGCGAAAGCGCGCCACCGCGGCGTGGTCCTTGATCGGATACCACAGCGCATAGATGCCGCCCGGCCAGCGCCGATAGGCCTTGGCAAGGCCGTCGACGATGCGGTCGAACTCGCCTTCGCGCTCGAACGGCGGATCGACCAGAACCAACCCGCGCTTTTCCTTCGGCGGCACATGCGCGCCGAGCGCCAGCCAGCCGTCGAGTTCGATGACCCGCACCTGGTAGTCGCCGTCGAAGCGCGTTTTCAGCGCAAACGCCTCCTGCGGATGCAGTTCGATCGCCGTCAGCCGGTCGCGGCCGCGCAGCAGGTGGCGCGTGATTTCCGGCGAGCCCGGATAAAACCGCAGCGGCTCGGCCGGGTTGAGCGCCGCCACGGCCTCGAGATAGGGCGCGAGCAGGGTTTTCGCCGGCTCGGCCAGGTCGGCCTGCGCCAGTTTGGCGATGCCGTTGCGCCATTCGCCGGTCTTCTGCGCTTCTTCCGAGGACAGATCGTAAAGGCCCGCGCCGGCATGGGTGTCGATCACCCGAAACGGTTTGTCCTTGCGCTTGAGATAGTCGAGGATGCGCGTCAGCACCGCGTGTTTGACCACATCGGCGAAATTGCCCGCGTGATAGCCGTGGCGGTAGTTCATACGCTCAACCCGTCTTCATAAACGCACCACCGTCGGCGTTGTCGACGGGGTGGACCGATTCTTTTTCGCCGGGATGGCTGTTGTCCAACCGCCAAACCCGGTAGTTTTGCGGCATGAACCAGCACGCCAAGATCGCGATCGGCCACACGGCCTGCCCGCACGACTGCCCCTCGACCTGCGCGCTCGACGTGGAGCTTCTCGACAGCGGCCGCATCGGCCGCGTGCACGGCGCGCGTGACAACACCTATACCGCAGGCGTGATCTGCGCCAAGGTCGCGCGTTACGCCGAACGCGTCCACCATCCCGACCGGCTTTTGAAGCCGCTGGTGCGCGCCGGCGCCAAGGGCGAGGGCGCTTGGAAGGAGGCGAGTTGGGAGGCCGCGCTCGATCTGGTGGCGGAAAAGTTCCTCGCTGCCGAGGCGCGTTTCGGCAGCGAGACGGTCTGGCCCTATCAATATGCCGGCACGATGGGGCTGGTGCAGCGCGATTCTATCCATCGTCTGCGTCACGCCAAAAAATATTCCGGCTTCTTCGAATCGATCTGCACCAATCTCGCCTGGACGGGTTTCGTCATGGGCGCGGGCGCGCTGTGCGGCGCCGATCCGCGCGAAATGGCGAAATCGGACTGCGTCGTCATCTGGGGCACCAACGCTGTCGCCACCCAGGTCAACGTCATGACCCACGCCATTCGCGCGCGCAAGGAACGCGGAGCCAAGATCGTGGTGATCGACGTCTACGACAACGCCACCATGAAGCAGGCCGATCTCGGCCTGGTGCTCAGGCCGGGCACGGATGGCGCACTCGCCTGCGCGGTCATGCATGTCCTGTTTCGCGACGGCCTTGCCGACCGGCCCTATCTGGAAAAATACACCGACGATCCGGCCGGGCTAGAGGCGCATCTGGCCTCGCGCACGCCGCAATGGGCTGCCGCGATTACCGGTCTCACGGTTGACGAGATCGAGACTTTCGCCCGGCTGGTCGGCACCACCAAACGCAGCTTTTTCCGCCTCGGTTACGGTTTCGCGCGCCAGCGCAACGGCGCCGTCAACATGCATGCCGCCCTGTCGATCGCAGCGGTCACCGGCGCCTGGCAGTACGAGGGCGGCGGTGCCTTTCACTCCAATTCGGGCATTTTCCGGCTCGACAAGACATTGTTGGAGGGGGTGAAGCTTGCGGATCCGCGCATCCGCATGCTCGACCAGTCGCAGATCGGGCGCATCCTGACTGGGGATGCCGAGGCGCTGCGCCACGGTCCGCCGGTCACCGCGATGCTGATCCAGAACACCAATCCGGCCAATGTCTGCCCCGAGCAGCGGTTGGTGAAACAAGGTTTCCTGCGCGAGGACCTGTTTGCCTGCGTGCACGAACAGTTCATGACCGAAACGGCAGCGCTTGCCGATGTCGTCCTGCCGGCCACCATGTTCCTCGAACATGACGACATCTATCGCGGCGGCGGCCATCAGCACATCATCCTCGGCCCGAAACTGATCGATCCGCCCGCCGGGCCGCGTCCCAATCTCGATGTCATTGAGGGCCTGGCCGAACGGCTCGGCGTCGCCGACCGTCCGGGCTTCGGCATCAGCGCGCGGGCTCATATCGACGTCATGCTCGCCAAGCGCGGCCTGGGCGATTTCGACGCTCTCGCCGGCGAGCGCTGGGTGGACCTGCAGCCGGACTTCGACACCGCCCATTTTCTGACCGGTTTCGGCCACACGGACGGAAAATTCCGTTTCCGGCCCGACTGGACCGGCACGGTCGCTCCCGCCAAGCCGCCGAAATCTCTGGGCGCTTTCGGGCCGCACGACAGGCTGCCCGTCTTTCCCGACCATGTCGGTGTGATCGAGGAGGCGGACGACACCCATCCCTTCCGGCTGGCGACATCGCCGGCGCGTTCGTTCCTGAATTCCAGTTTTTCCGAGACCCCGAGCGCGAAAAAGCGCGAAGGGCGGCCGGAAATCATGCTTCATCCCGACGACGCCGCCGAAATCGGCATAAAAGATGGAGACCGCGTCGAGATCGGCAATCCGCGCGGCGAGATCGTGCTGCACGCCAGGCTTTTCGGCGGCGTGAAGCGTGGGGTCGCTGTCGCGGAAGGGATTTGGCCCAACGCCGCGCATGAGCGCGGCGAGGGCATCAACGTCTTGACCGGTGCCGATGCGCCCGCGCCCTATGGCGGGGCGGCGTTCCACGACAATCGCGTGTGGATCCGGCCGGCCGGCTAATATCCTGACTGAGTCACCCGGTCGATGTCGCGCTTCCCCGTGAGCGGGCACTGCGCTTGCGCAGATGATAGGTCAGCGCCAGTTGCAGGCAGTGGCGCAGTTCCGCCTCCGGCAGTGCGTCGTCGGGCCCAAAATGGAGGGCGCGGTTGCCGACGCAGCGCAGCGTCGACGGATAGAGCTCCGAAAAGCGTTCCACCAGGCCGGTATGGCAGATGAAATAAAGCGCGTATCCGTCCTGGCCGCGCAGCGCACCCAGGCGTATCGTGCTGCCGCTGCGCGAGCGCGTGGTGAGATAGGCCGGCTGACCCCATTTCAGCGTCTCCTCGAGCGCGCCGACGCCCTTGGTGGTCGCGGCGGTCTCCAGGATAAGACGCCGGAGCGCCAGAAGCCGGCCTCGCAAGGCGGGCGGCCATGCCGCGAAGACCGCGCGCACGGCATCGTCGGCGATCGGCGGCGTTGTCGTCGTGTCGGCCATCGACCCTCGTCCCCCGTGCTGCGTTGGATCGGGTACGGTCCTTCCGTGCCCGAAGCCCGGTCGCGGTTAGGGCGTGAAGCGAGCCAGGTGTTCCACATCTGCGATCGCGGCGGGATCGGACTGCGGCGGCGCGGGCGAAAAGAGCCGCGCCTCGGGATCGCCATCGTCAGTGCCGGAAAACACCGCCCTGCCGTCGCGCATCGCCACCTGGCCGCGCGCGACCATCCCGAGGGCCATCGCATAGAGCTTGTGCTCGGCCAGAAGCACGCGCACGGCCAGCGAATTTTCGCTGTCGCTCGACAACACCGGCACCGCCGCCTGAGCGATGATCGGGCCGTCATCCATGGTTTCTGTGACGAAATGGACGGTGCAACCGTGGAGGCGCACGCCTTGCGCGAGCGCTCGGCGATGGGTGTTCAAGCCCGGAAAGGCCGGCAGCAGGGACGGGTGGATGTTGATCATCCGGCCTTCCCATGCCGCCACGAAGCGGGGCGTCAAAAGCCGCATATAGCCGGCCAGGCAGACGATGTCGGGCTTGTATTCGCCGAGCGCGCGGCCGATTTCGGCCTCGTGCGCGGCCCGGTCGGCATAGTCGCGATGCGGGATCGCGACCGTTTCGATACCGTGTCCGCGGGCGATCTGCAGGCCGGCCGCGTCCGGCTCGTTGCTGATCACCGCGACGATCTCGGCCGGGAAGTCGGCAGCGGCCGCCGCCGCGATCAGCGCTTCCATGTTGGAGCCGCGCCCGGAGATCAGGATGGCCACACGCCGGCGCGCCCTCATAACGCGATCGTCCCGCGATAGATCACGCCGGCATCGCGCCGCGGCACGATCCGTCCGATCGAGGTCACGGTTTCGCCGGCCTGGTTGAGCACGGCGGCGACCTGAGCGGCCTGGCCGGCCGCCACCACCGCGATCATGCCGATCCCGCAATTGAAGGTGCGCAGCATTTCTTCATCGGCCACGCCGCC
This sequence comes from Nitratireductor alexandrii, assembly GCF_004000215.1. GTDB lineage: Bacteria > Pseudomonadota > Alphaproteobacteria > Rhizobiales > Rhizobiaceae > Mangrovimarina > Mangrovimarina alexandrii. The sequence goes on from NZ_RBVY01000002.1 coordinate 256,337, forward strand.
CTCGCGCCGCAGCCAGCCGAACACCGGCGGTGCATCGATCGCGTCCAGGTCGATCTCGGCCGACCAGTCCCCGGTCAGCACACGCGGAATATTGTCGGGAAAACCGCCGCCGGTAATGTGGGCGAGCGCCTTGATGCCGTGGGTGCCGCGCACCGCGTTCAGCAGCGGCTTGACGTAGATCCGGGTCGGTTCGAGCAGCGCCTCGGCCAGCGTCCGCTCCGGCGCGAACGGGGCGGGCGCGTCCCAGGCCAGGCCGGCCTTGTCGACAATCCGGCGCACCAGCGAGAACCCGTTCGAATGCACGCCCGACGACGACAGGCCCAGGATCACGTCGCCCTCGGCAATGTCGTCGGTCGGCAGCAACTGGCCGCGTTCGGCCGCTCCCACCGCAAAGCCCGCCAGATCGTAGTCACCGTCCCGGTAAAGGCCGGGCATTTCCGCGCTTTCGCCGCCGATCAGCGCGCAGCCGGCCTGGCGGCAGCCGGCTGCGATGCCCGAAACGATCGCGGCACCCTGGTCCGGGTCGAGCCGGCCAGTGGCGAAGTAGTCGAGGAAAAAAAGCGGTTCGGCGCCCTGCACGACGAGGTCGTTGACGCACATCGCCACCAGGTCGATGCCGACCGTGTCGTGAATGCCGGCCTCGATCGCGATTTTCAGCTTGGTGCCGACCCCGTCATTGGCCGCCACCAGCACCGGATCGCTGAAGCCGGCGGCTTTGAGGTCGAACAGGCCGCCGAAACCGCCGATCTCGCCGTCGGCGCCGGGGCGCCGCGTGGAGCGGACCAGCGGCTTGATCTTGTCGACCAGGGCGTTGCCGGCGTCGATGTCCACGCCGGCCTCGGCGTAGGTGAGACCGTTCTTGCCCTGGCTCATGGCGTTTCCCGTCGCTTCGGCCGCCGGCACGTCGCCGCCGGCGGACCCTGTCAGGCGGCTCTTCGCATGAAGGCGCCCGGGCTGCAAGGCCGGCCCCGGCCCGCCCGCCGCCATCAACGGATTTATCCCGTGCGGCGCTCCCGGCTTGAAGGCCGGTCCGAAACCGTCCATCTATCGGCACGAGATTTCGCGACCGGTCCGGAGAGCCATCGTGACCATACCAAATGTGATCACCATTCTGCGCTTTTTTCTGGTGCCGGCCGTGGTGTTCGCGCTGCTGACCGACAAGATGGGTTGGGCGTTGGCCGGCTTCGTGATCGCCGGCGTGTCCGATGGGGTCGATGGTTTCATCGCCCGTCAGTTCGACCAGCGTTCCGAGCTTGGCGCCTATCTCGACCCGATGGCCGACAAGCTGCTCTTGGTGTCGGTTTTCGTCGTGCTCGGCTACATGGGCGAACTGCCTCTATGGCTGGTGATCGCGGCGGTCTCGCGCGACGCGCTGATCGTGGCGGCGGTGCTGTTGTCGACCATCATGGGCAATCCGGTCGAGGTAAAGCCGCTTTTCGTCTCCAAGGCCAACACCGCCGTCCAGATCGTTCTGGCGGCGCTGGTTCTGGCGGAACTGGCCTTCGACGGTCAGGCCGGCGCGCTGCGCGGCGCACTGGTCATTGTCTCCGGCCTCTTGACCCTGGCTTCGGCTGCGGCCTATCTCGTGGCTTGGCTCCGGCACATGAACGATTATGGCGAAAGCGCGAACCCAGGCGAGTGAGAACCACAACGAGGCGTACCGCGTCGCGGCCGCCTCGCTGCGTCGTCAGGTTCTGTTCTGGATGATCGCGGCCGCGCTGCTGATCCTGTTCCTGCTCATTTTCAGCTCCATCCTGCTGCCCTTCGTCGCCGGCATGGTGCTGGCCTATTTTCTCGATCCGGTCGCCGACAAGCTGGAAAGCTACGGCCTGTCCAGGCTTGCCGCCACCATCGTCATCCTGATCGGGTTTCTGCTTGCCTTCGTGCTGGCGCTGATGGTGATCGTGCCGATCCTGGCGACTCAGCTCGCCGATTTCGGCGCCAAGCTGCCGGACTATTTTTCGCGCCTTCAGTCCCTGGTCATGAACATCGACCCGGCCTGGCTGGAACGCACGATCGGCGTCAATTCGCAAAGCCTGCGCGAGGCGTTGAGCTCGCTGATCAGTTCCGGCGCCGGCTTTTTGACCGGGCTGTTCCAGTCGTTGTGGTCGTCGGGCATGGCGATCATCAACATTGCCGGCCTTCTGGTCGTCACCCCGGTGGTCGCCTTCTACATGCTGCTCGACTGGGATCGGATGATCGAGACCGTCGACGGCTGGGTGCCGCGCGAGCATGTCGGCACGGTGCGCCAGCTCGCCACAGACATCAACACCGCCACCGCCGGCTTCCTGCGCGGGCAGGGCACTTTGTGCCTCATCCTCGGCGTCATGTACGCGGTCGGCCTGACGGTGGTCGGGCTCAATTTCGGCCTGCTGATCGGTCTGGTCGCCGGGTTGATCAGTTTCATTCCCTACATCGGCTCCCTGGTCGGTCTGACGCTGTCGGTCGGGGTCGCCTTCGTTCAGTTCTGGCCGGACTGGATGATGGTCGCCGCCGTGGCCGCGATCTTCTTCGGCGGCCAGTTCATCGAGGGCAACATTTTGCAGCCCAAGCTGGTCGGCAAGAGCGTCGGCCTGCATCCGGTCTGGCTGATGTTCGCGCTGTTCGCCTTCGGCACGCTGTTCGGCTTCGTCGGCCTTTTGATCGCCGTTCCGGCCGCCGCCGCGGTGGCGGTGCTGGTCCGCTTCGCGCTCGCCCGCTACCTCGCCTCGCCCATGTATCGGGGCCATGGAACGTCCGGCGAGTGACCGGCCGGGTTTGAGAATGTCCGCTACGCCTCCACCCCGGCAATTGCCGCTCGATCTCGGCCATCGGGCCGACTATTCGCGCGATCACCTGATCGTTTCGGACGCCAACGCGGCCGCGGTCGCCATGATCGACCGCTGGCCGGACTGGCCCGCGCCGGTGGTCGTCTTGGCGGGGCCGACCGGCTCGGGCAAGACGCATTTGGCCGATATCTGGAGGGCGCGGGCGGCCGCGATCGCGCCGGCGGTCGGCGATATCGCGGCGGTCGATCCGGCCGTGCTCGCCGAGCGCCCCATCCTGGTCGACGGCATCGCGCCCGGCGCCTTCGACGAGACGGCGCTGTTTCACCTGATCAACGCCGTACGCGCGGCCGGATCGAGCCTGCTTTTGACCTCGCGTCATTTCCCGGCGGCCTGGGGCATCGGGCTTGCCGATCTCAACTCCCGCCTGAAGGCGGCGACGCTGGTCGAGATCGGCGAACCGGACGATAGGCTGCTCGCCGGCGTCATCACAAAACTCTTCGCCGACCGGCAAATCGAGATCGAGCGCCATGTCGTGCAGTATCTGATTGCCCGCATCGAGCGGTCGCTGTCGACCGCGAACCGGGTGGTCGAGCGGCTCGACCGCGCCGCGATGGAGCAGAAATGCCGGATTTCGCGGGCGCTGGCGGCCCAGGTGATCGGCGCCATGGACGCCGGGCAGGGCGGGCTCGACCTGTGAGTGCGGCGGGCCGCGCCGCTGCAAAAGCGGTTGCGGTCGGCGCGCGACCTGTGTATCCCACGGCCTCCGTCCGCAGTCGGAGCGTAGCGCAGCCTGGTAGCGCATCTGGTTTGGGACCAGAGGGTCGCAGGTTCAAATCCTGCCGCTCCGACCATTTTTTCAATGTACGACCCGGGTTCGGCCCGCATGATTGACGGCCGCTCCGGCCGGAGACCGGATGCCGATCTTGCCACGGCCGGCAGATCGCGCGCCGCGCGGGCTTGGCAAACGGCCTGATTCTGGCTAGGGCAGTGCCGACAGTCGCATTCGCGTCAAAAAGCAGGAAACACCGATGTCTGCCCGCATCTACAGCCCGGCCAAGACCGCCATGCAGTCCGGCAAGGCCAAGACCGGACGCTGGATTCTCGAATTCGAGCCCGAAAAGCCGCGCAAGATCGATCCGCTGATGGGCTATACCAGCTCGGCCGACATGAAGAGCCAGATCAAGCTCTCCTTCGAGACCCGCGAAGAAGCCGTCGCCTACGCTAAGAAACAGGGCGTGGCCTTCCGCGTCGAGGAGCCGAAGGAACTGCGCCGGCGCCAGATTTCCTATGCGGAAAATTTCCGCTATGACCGCAAGACGCCCTGGACGCATTAGAGTGCCCGGGCTGCGCGCGGTGCCGCCGGGCGCCGCGACGGTCCCGTAGCTCAGCTGGATAGAGCACCGGCCTTCTAAGCCGATGGTCGCAGGTTCGAGTCCTGCCGGGATCGCCAGCTATTTCATGTACGACCCGGAGAGATAGGTAACAGATTGTCCCTAAGACATGGGTGACAACCCCGTGCCGAACGGGTTGTCGATCATCTGCAAGCGTCCGCCGTTCAGCCCGATCCGGCCGCCGCCAGCCCGCGCTGGAGGTCGGCCTTGATGTCGGCGACGTCCTCGAGCCCGATCTGCAGCCGGATCAGCGGGCCGCCATAATCTTTCTTCGCCACCGTGCGGTCGCCGAGCCACACATGCACGGCGAGGCTTTCGTAGCCGCCCCAGGAATAGCCGAGCCCGAACAGGGTCAGCGCGTCGAGAAAGGCATGCGCCTTTTCCGTGCCGCCGCCATCGAGCACGATCGAGAAAATCCCGCTCGCACCGGAAAAGTCGCGTTTCCAAATCGCGTGGCCGGGATGGCTTTCGAGACCGGGATGCAGCACCCGGGCAACGCCGTCGCGGCCTTCCAGCCAGTGCGCGAGTTCGAGCGCGCTCTGCTGGTGGCGTTCGAGCCGCACGCCCATCGTGCGCAGGCCGCGCAGCACCTGGTAGACGTCGTCGGGGCCGGCGCAGGCGCCGAGCGTGTGATGGGTCGCAAGCAGCTTGGGCCAGTGTTCGGCATTGGCCGACACGGTGCCCAAGAGCACGTCGGAATGGCCGGCGGGATATTTGGTCGCGGCATGGATCGAAATGTCGACGCCGTGCTCGAGCGGGCGAAAATAGACCGGCGTCGCCCAGGTGTTGTCCATCATCACCACCGCGCCCCATTGCTTGGCCGCCTTGGCGATCGCGGGAATGTCCTGCATCTCGAACGTGTTGGACCCCGGCGCCTCGGTGAACACCACGCGCGTGTTGGACTTCATCAGCGAGGCGATGCCCGCGCCGATCTCCGGCGCGTAATATTGCACCTCGACGCCGAGCCGGGTGAGCATCGTATCGGCGAAATTGCGGGTCGGATGGTAGACGGAATCAACGATCAGCACATGGTCCCCGGCCGACAGGAAGGCGAGGAGAGGCACCGTCACCGCCGCCAGGCCGGAGGGTACGACGATCGTGCCGGCGGAGCCCTCGAGCGCGTCGATCGCCTCGGCCAGCGCATCGCTGGTCGGCGTGCCGCGCGTGCCGTAGGTGTATTTCTGATCGCGCGCGGCCATGGTCGCGGCGTCGGGGAAAAGCACCGTCGAGGCATGCACGACGGGCGGGTTGACGAATCCGAAAAAGTCGCGCGGATCGTTCCCGCAATGTGTCAGGAGGGTGTTGATCCCCGGCGTCGGCGTCTTGGTGTTCATCGGTCCTCGCATGGGTTGCGACCGTGCAAGCCTTAGTCGCGGCGCGGGCGCGAGGCAATATCGCAGGCCGGCTGAACCAAGGATTGCCCCGCGCTGGCCTTCCCGACGCCGCCAAGGCTTGTCAGGCCGGCGCCGTTTGGTGCATGGCTGGCCGCGCGGACAGGAACCGCGTTGCACGAAATCGGCAAAAAGGAAAAAGAATCCGGATGACACGAGGTGCAGGTGCGTATTGGGCCTATCTGCGCGAGGCGCATGACCGGTTCTGGGCGCCGCCGCTCAGGCAGGACGGGGCCTCGGCCTGGTCCAACCGCATGACGCTTGTCGCGGTCGTCGGCGTCTACGCCATCTTCCTGCTGCATTTTTTGGATTCGACCCTAATCGACTATGTCCGCAGCACCAGCCCGGTCTTCGTCGATCTCAGCGCCAGGTTCACCGACGTCGCCAAGTCGACGGTCTATCTCGTCGTCGCGCTGGCGGTATTTTTGCTGGCCGGGGTGGTGGATTGGCGCCGGGCCGAACGGAAATGGAAGCCGGTCTGGGCGAAACTGTCGGGCCAGGCCGGTTTCGTGTTCCTGGCCGTCGCGGTCTCCGGCCTCTTTACGAATCTGGTCAAACTGATCGTCGGCCGTGCCCGGCCGAAATTCCTCGACACGCTCGGTCCGGCCCATTTCGATCCGTTTTCGCCCGGTTACGATTTCGCCTCCTTTCCGTCCGGCCACGCCCAGGTGGCCGGCGTCTTGACCATGGTTTTGCTGCTGTGGTTTCCGCGCGCCGCCGTCGCGATTTTGCCGCTCGGGCTGATCCTGGCTTCGATGCGCATCGGCGTGGCCGCCCACTACCCGACCGACGTCGTCGCCGGCTTCCTGGTGGGAACGCTTTACACGCTGTTCCTGGCGCGCTGGCTGGCCTTGCGCGGCATCGTGTTTCGCCTGCCGCCGGGGCGTTTTTGGCCCCGTCCGCGTTTCCGCAAGGCGTTCAGGAGCCTGTGGTCGCGCCCGGTTCGTGCCGGCTCGCCGTTTCGCGGATGAGTTGTAGGACCCCGGTTGGCCAAAAACCGCTTCGCAGACCCTCCAACGGTTTCTAATCCTGCCATTCACCCTTGACCAAAAGGTCAGAATGGCCTTCGATGCGCCGGTGAGCGGGAGGTGCAGAACAACGTCCGTCGACACGGCGTTGGTCCGGGTGGGTTCCGGGCGAAATGCTCAGCTTCCGAGAGGGAAAAACAACGGGGATCGAGACCCCGGGAAAACAGAAAAGGGTTCCATTATGACAGCCAAACTTCTGACCGGCGTATTTGGCGCGGCGGTTCTCGGGCTCGCCGCATCCGCAGCATCCGCCGCCACGCTCGACGACGTGAAGTCCAAGGGCTTCGTCCAGTGCGGCGTCAATACCGGTCTTGCCGGTTTCGCCGCCCCCAACGACCAGGGCGAATGGTCGGGCTTTGACGTCGATATCTGCAAGGCGGTCGCCGCGGCCGTTTTCGGCGATGCGACCAAGGTGAAGTACACGCCCACCACGGCGAAGGAACGCTTCACCGCGCTGCAGTCCGGCGAGATCGACATGCTGTCGCGCAATACCACCTGGACGCTCAGCCGCGACACCTCGCTCGGCTTCAACTTTGCCGGCGTCAACTATTATGACGGCCAGGGCTTCATGATCAACGCCAAGAAACTGCCCGGCGTCAATTCCGCGCTGCAGCTTTCCGGCGCTTCGGTCTGCGTGCAGACCGGCACCACGACGGAGCTCAATCTCTCCGACTATTTCCGTGCCAACAAGATGGAATACAATCCCGTCGTGTTCGAAAAGCTCGAGGAGGTCAACGCCGCCTACGATTCGGGCCGCTGCGACGTCTACACCACCGATCAGTCGGGCCTGTATTCGATCCGGCTGACCTTGTCGGCGCCCGACGATCACGTGGTGCTTCCCGAGATCATCTCCAAGGAGCCGCTCGGCCCGGTCGTGCGCCAGGGCGACGACCAATGGTTCGACATCGTCAAGTGGACGCTGAACGCGATGATCATCGCCGAGGAACTCGGCATCACCCAGACCAACGTTGACGAGATGAAGGGATCCGACAATCCCGAGATCAAGCGCGTGTTGGGCATGGAGCCGGATTCCACGCTCGCGGCCGATCTCGGTCTCGACAAGGAATGGGTCGTCAACGTCATCAAGGCGGTCGGCAATTACGGCGAGAGCTTCGAGCGCAATATCGGCCAGGACAGCCCTCTCAAGATCGCCCGTGGCCTGAACCAGCTCTGGACCAAGGGCGGCATCCTCTACGCTCCCCCGATCCGCTGATCTTTTCCTGGACCACCGGGAGGCGCTCCCACGTGCCTCCCGGCTATCAGGGTCGGGAGGGATCAGATGGCCAGTCAGGACACTGTCCGCGACGACGGCGTAGCGAAGGCCTCGTTGCTTTATGACCCGAAGGTTCGCGGGATCGTCTTTCAGGTCCTCGTCTTCGTAGGGTTGTTCGCGTTCGTCTACTGGATCGTGGGCAACACGATCGAGAATCTCCAGCGTTCCAACATTTCCTCCGGGTTCGGTTTTCTGAGCGGGCGCAGCGGCTTTGACGTCGCCACCAGCCTGATTGCCTACGATTCGGATTCCACCTATGGCCGCGCGCTCGTCGTCGGCCTGTTGAACACCCTCGTCGTTGCCGTTCTCGGCATCTTCACCGCCTCGCTGATCGGCTTCCTGATCGGTGTCGGACGCCTGTCGCGCAACTGGCTGGTGCGCAAGATCTGTACGGTCTATGTCGAGGTGTTCCGCAATATCCCGCCGCTGCTGGTGATCTTCTTCTGGTATTTCGGCGTCCTGTCCGTGCTGCCGCTGCCACGCGATTCGATCGGCCTGCCCTTCGGCTCCTATCTCAACAGTCGCGGCTTTTTCTTCCCCCGGCCGGTCTGGGGCGAAGGCGCCTGGCTGATCGCCCTGTCCTTGGTGGTGGCGCTCGCCATGATCTTTTTCGTCAGGCGGCGCGCAGTCGCGCGCCAGATGGCGACCGGCCAGCAATTTCCGGTTTTATGGACCTCGCTCGCATTGCTTGTCGGCCTGCCTCTTTTGGCATTCGCGCTGACCGGCTTCCCGCTCAGCTTCGAGTTTCCGCAATTGTCGACCTTCAATCTGGTCGGTGGCATTTCGGTGAAGCCCGAATTCCTGGCGCTCTATCTCGCCCTGTCCTTCTACACCGCCTCCTTCATCGCCGAGATCGTGCGCGCGGGCATTCTCGGCATCAGCAAGGGCCAGACCGAAGCGTCCTATGCCTTGGGGCTGCGGTCGGGAACGACATTGCGCCTCGTCATCATCCCGCAGGCTTTGCGCATCATCATTCCGCCGCTGACCAGCCAATATCTGAACCTGACCAAGAATTCGTCGCTGGCGATCGCGATCGGCTATCCCGATCTGGTCGCCATCGGCGGCACGATCCTCAACCAGACCGGCCAGGCGATCGAGGTCGTCGCCATCTGGATGGTCGTCTATCTCGGGCTCAGTCTTGCCACCTCGGTATTCATGAACTGGTTCAACGCCCGTATGGCGCTGGTGGAGCGGTAACATGCAGGAACACGACCTTTCCTTCGTGCGCGCCGAACTCGTCGCCAACCAGCCGGCGCCGAGAGGCGAGAAGGGGTTCGGCCACTGGCTGCGCAAGAACCTGTTCGCAACCCCGTTCGACGGCGTGCTGACGGTTCTGGCGCTGCTGTTTATCGCCTATTCGTTGCCGCCGCTTTTGAACTGGGCCTTCGTCGACGCGCAATGGACGGGCAGCGACCGCTCCTTCTGCGCCACCGTGGCCCAGGGCGGCATCCAGCCCGATGGGTGGTCGGGCGCCTGCTGGGCGTTTGTCGGGGCCAAGTTCCAGCAATTCCTATACGGGCGCTATCCGCTCGACGAGCGCTGGCGCGTTGCCCTGACCGGCCTCATGTTCGTGCTTTTGATCGTGCCGCTGCTCATTCCCCGCGTGCCGCACAAGGCGCTCAACGCGGCCCTGCTTTTCGTCGTGTTTCCGGTCGTCGCCTTTTTCCTGCTGGTCGGCGGCTGGTTCGGCCTGGACTATGTCGAAACGCCGCTGTGGGGCGGTCTGATGGTCACGCTGGTGCTGTCCTTTGTCGGTATCGCCGTCTCGCTGCCGCTCGGCATCGTGCTCGCGCTCGGCCGGCGGTCGCACATGCCAGTGGTCAAGATGATCTGCGTCATCTTCATCGAGACCGTGCGCGGCGTGCCGCTGGTCACGGTGCTGTTCATGGCCAGCGTCATGCTGCCGCTCTTCCTGCCGGCCGGCGTCACCTTCGACAAATTTCTGCGTGCGTTGATCGGTGTGGCCCTGTTTGCGTCGGCCTATATGGCCGAAGTGGTGCGCGGCGGCCTGCAGGCGATCCCCAAGGGCCAGTACGAGGGGGCGGATTCGCTCGGCCTCGGCTATTGGCAGAAAATGGGCCTGATCGTTTTGCCGCAGGCGCTCAAGCTGGTCATTCCCGGCATCGTCAACACCTTTATCGGGCTCTTCAAGGATACAAGCCTGGTCTACATTATCGGCATGTTCGATCTTCTGGGCGCCGTGCGACAGAACTTTTCGGATGCCACCTGGGCTTCGCCGCAGACACCGATGACGGGACTTGTTTTCGCGGGTTTCGTCTTTTGGTGCTTCTGTTTCGGCATGTCGCGCTACTCGATCTTCATGGAAAGGCTTCTCGACACGGGTCACAAACGATAACCGAGATCCACGGCCACGAATGAAAAAAGGGGAAACTCGATGGCTAGCGAAAATGCTGTCGGCGCCGATGAGATCGCCGTCGACAGGTCCAAGATGCAGGTATCCGACACGGACGTGGCGATCGAGATCGTCGGCATGCACAAATGGTACGGCGAGTTCCATGTGCTCAAGGACATCAATCTCAAGGTCATGCGCGGCGAGCGCATCGTGGTCTGCGGCCCGTCCGGTTCGGGCAAGTCGACGATGATCCGCTGCATCAACCGCCTCGAGGAGCACCAGAAGGGCAAGATCGTCGTCGACGGCATCGAGCTTACCAACGATCTGAAGAAGATCGACGAGGTCCGCCGCGAGGTCGGCATGGTGTTTCAGCATTTTAACCTGTTCCCGCACCTCACCATTCTGGAGAACTGCACGCTGGCGCCGATTTGGGTGCGCAAAACCCCGAAAAAGGAGGCCGAGGCGACGGCCATGCATTTCCTGGAGCGAGTCAAGATCCCCGAGCAGGCCGACAAATATCCCGGACAGCTTTCCGGCGGCCAGCAGCAGCGCGTGGCGATCGCGCGCTCGCTGTGCATGAACCCGCGCATCATGTTGTTCGACGAACCGACTTCGGCGCTCGATCCGGAAATGATCAAGGAAGTGCTCGACACGATGGTCGGCCTCGCCGAGGAGGGCATGACCATGATCTGCGTCACGCACGAGATGGGGTTCGCGCGCGAGGTCGCCAACCGGGTCATTTTCATGGATCAGGGCCAGATCGTCGAGCAGAACACGCCCGACAAGTTTTTCGACAACCCCCAGCACGAGCGCACGAAACTGTTCCTGAGCCAGATCCTGCATTGATTGGCCGGATCTGATGGTGCGCGGGGACGCCGGCCGCTCCCCACCGGTCCGGCTCAGCCCGAGGACTGCGTGACGTCCTGGCCGTAGAGCCAGTCGAGGTCGGCGGCCAGGCGCGTGCCGGAGCGTCGTTTGAGCACGAAATTGCGCACCAGCGCCACCGGCCCGGATGCGTTCCAGGCAAACCGGTTGAGCGCACCGCGTTGCTCGACGCGCAGCACCCGCGGCCGGCGCTCGGTTTCGTAAATTTGCAGGGCCAGCGGGATGTCGTCTTCATGGCGCGCGACGATGCCGGCCAGCACCTCGGCGTCCTCGATCGCCATTGCCGCGCCCTGTGCGGCGAACGGGGTCATGGCGTGCGCGGCATCGCCGATCAGCGCGACGCCTTCCGGGCGGGTCCACGGTCCCTTGGCGTCGACGACGTGCAGCGGCCAACTCGTCCAGCTTCCCGCATTTTCCACGAGTTCAAAAAGCGGTTTCGCTGCCCCGCTCACGGCATTTCTCAAGACGGTGGAATCGGTGCCGGCCGCCCAGCTGAGGCTTTGCGCGTCGCCTTTCGTCACCGCCACGAGATTGACCGCTGCTCCGGCGCGGATCGGATAGGCCACGATGTGAAACTGCGGATGCAGGAAGGCCGTTACCACGTCCGCGCCGATCAGCCGATCGGCAAAGCCCGTGCCCGAGCCGCGCCGCAGGGTCGTGCGCCAGGCGATGAGCCCGGTGAAGGAATCGTCCATGCCGTCGAGCGCGATCCCGCGCAGCGTCGACCACACGCCGTCGCTCGCAAGCAGCAATCCGCCGCTGGCTTCGTCGATCGCGCCGTTGCGATCGACCGACAGCGTGATGCCGTGTGCATGAAAGGCGGCGTCGCGTACGGCCGCCCCAGTCGTGATGGTGATGTTGGGATCCTGCTCGGCGCGCGCCAGAAGCGCGCTTTGCAGGTCGGCGCGATGGACGGTCAGATAGGGCGCGCCCCAGCGCCGCTCGGCGGCCTGTCCGAGCGGGACGCGGCCAAGCTCGACGAGCCCGCGCGCATCGCGCAACACGACGGCCTGTGGCCTGACGGCGGCCGGCAGAAGCCGGTCGAGCACGCCGAGGCGGCGCAGAAGCCGTGTCGCGTTGGGCGAAAGCTGCAGTCCGGCGCCGATCTCGGCGAAACCTGGTGCCCGCTCGAAAAGCCGCACCGAATAGCCGCGCTTTGCAAAGGCGATCGCTGCCGTCAGGCCGGCAATGCCGCCGCCGGCCACGAGCACCTGAAGCGATGGCGGGGAGGTCTTCACGGGGAAGACCGCCTCGTGCTCACGCCGCCTGCGGGCGGTAGAAACAGCCTGCCGGGCTGGTGTCTTCCGCGTTCAGCGCGGCGTTGAAGCGATAGAGCGTCGAGCAGTACGGGCAGACCAGTTCGTCCTCGTCGCCCATGTCGAGAAAGACATGCGGATGATCGAAGGGATCCGACGCGCCGACGCACATGAATTCCTTCACGCCGATCTCGACTGCCGCATGCCCGGCGTCGTTCTGGAAGTGCGGGATGGAATGGCCGGCCATCTGTCTGCTCCTCAAGGATCTTTCCGCTGCGCGTGACACGCGCCTCGCCTTTGTATCATATTCGGCGTATTTGCAAGGCTGGCGTCCGGCGCGCACACGCCGGCGGCGCGCCGGAAAACTGGCAATGAATCGCCGCCCGTGCAACATGAAATCGAATTGAGTGCGGTGATGAACGAACTAAAGCCCGTCCACAGCGAATTCCAGCAGGACGTCTCGACCGTCGCCGAGCTGGGCGAGGACACGCCCGAGCGGTTCGTCAATCGCGAGTTTTCCTGGTTGCAGTTCAACCGCCGGGTGCTCGACGAGGCCCAGAACCCGCGGCACGCGCTGCTCGAGCGGGTGCGGTTTTTGTCGATCTCGGCCGCCAATCTCGACGAGTTCTTCATGGTCCGGGTCGCTGGGCTCGCCGGCCAGGTCCGTGAGGGCATTGCGTTGCGCAGTCCTGACGGGCGCACGCCCGAGCAGCAGCTCGAGCAGGTGTTGCGCGAGGTCGAGCGTCTCCAGAACGACCAGCGCCAATCGCTCGCAACGCTGATGGAGCTCCTGGAGACGGAGAATATCGAGGTCGTGCGCGGTGCCGCGCTGTCGCCGGCGGAAAAGGCCGTGCTGGAGGAACATTTCCTCGAATCGATCTTTCCGGTGCTCACCCCGCTGTCGATCGATCCGGCCCACCCGTTCCCCTTCATTCCCAATCTGGGTTTTTCGATCGCCTTGCAGTTGTCGCGGCGCAAGGACGGCGCGGAGATGACGGCGCTGTTGCGCCTGCCGGTGGCGCTGAAGCGTTTCATTCGCCTGCCGGCGGAGCGTCCCGACGTGCGTTTCATCACGCTCGAACAGGTCGTGGGCCTGTTCATCGACCGGCTGTTTCCGGGCTACAAGGTCACGGGGTCGGGCACGTTCCGCATCATTCGCGACAGCGATATCGAGGTCGAGGAGGAGGCCGAGGATCTGGTGCGGCTGTTTGAGACGGCGCTCAAGCGGCGCCGGCGCGGCTCCGTGATCCGCATCGAATTCGAACGCGAGATGCCGGCTGCGCTACGCGATTTCGTCGCCGGCGAACTCGGCGTCCTGCCTGGCCGCATCAGCGTGTTGGAGGGGCCGCTGGCGCTGAGCCAGATTTCGGAGATCGTCTCGGTGCCGCGCGACGATCTGAAATTTCCGCCCTACAATCCGCGCTTTCCCGAGCGTATTCGCGATCATGGCGGCGATTGCCTGGCCGCCATTCGCGAAAAGGACATCATCGTCCACCACCCCTACGAATCCTTCGACGTGGTCGTCCAGTTTCTGCGCCAGGCCGCGCAGGATCCCGAGGTCGTGGCCATCAAGCAGACGCTTTACCGCACCTCCAACGACAGCCCGATCGTGCGCGCCCTGATCGACGCGGCGGAGGCCGGCAAGTCCGTCACCGCGCTGGTCGAGCTCAAGGCGCGCTTCGACGAGGAGGCCAATATACGCTGGGCGCGCGACCTCGAGCGCGCCGGCGTGCAGGTCGTCTTCGGTTTTCTGGAGTTGAAGACCCACGCCAAGATGTCGCTGGTCGTGCGGCGCGAGGACCAGAAACTGCGCAATTACGTGCATCTGGGCACGGGCAATTATCACCCCATCACCGCACGCATCTACACAGACCTGTCCTATTTCACCTGCGATCCCGAGATCGCGCGCGACGTGGCGCAGGTGTTCAATTTCATCACCGGCTATGCCGAGCCGGATCGCGAGATGCGGTTGGCGATCTCGCCCTTCACGCTGCGCGAGCGCATCCTGCACCACATTGCCGACGAGGTCGCGCATGCGCGCGCCGGCCGGCCCGGCCAGATATGGATGAAGATGAACGCGCTGGTCGACCCCGCGATCATCGACGCGCTTTACGGTGCCAGCCAGGTCGGCGTCGAGATCGACTTGGTCATTCGCGGCATCTGCTGCCTGCGGCCGCAGGTTGCCGGCTTGTCGGACAATATCCGTGTCAAGTCGATCGTCGGGCGTTTTCTCGAGCACAGCCGCATCTTCTGCTTCGGCAACGGCCACGGCCTGCCTTCCGACGAGGCGGTGCTGTATTTCTCGTCCGCCGATCTGATGCCGCGCAATCTCGATCGGCGCGTCGAGGCGCTGGTGCCGATCACCAACCCAACTGTGCATGAACAGGTGCTCGACCAGATCATGCTGGGAAATATCATGGACAACCAGCAGAGTTTCGAAATATTGCCGGACGGAACGTCGCGCCGCATGGCGCCGGAAGACGGGGAAGAGCCCTTCAATGCTCAGGAATATTTCATGACCAATCCAAGCCTGTCCGGGCGCGGAGACGCGCTGAAATCGAATGCCCCGAAACGCATCGTCCAGCACGGTCGGCGCAAGAAGGCCAGGCAAGCCCCTTCCTGATGATCGTGACATCCCAGGGGCGGCTTCAGGACCGCCATCCGCTTTCGGTCATCGATATTGGCTCCAACTCGATCCGCTTGGTCGTCTACGAGGGCATCGCCCGGGCCCCGACCGTTTTGTTCAACGAAAAGATGCTGGCTGGGCTCGGCAAGGCGATCGTGTCGACCGGCCGTCTCGACAGCGACGCGGTCCGGCGCGCGGTCGACGAACTGCGCCGTTTTCGTGCGCTGTCTGAGCAGGCCGGTGCGGAAGCACTTCACGTCATCGCCACCGCGGCGGCGCGCGAGGCCGAAAACGGCGCCGATTTCATCGAACGCGCCGAAGCCATTCTCGGCGTGCCCATCCAGGTCCTGAGCGGCCGCGAGGAAGCGCATTTTTCCGCGCTCGGCATCATTTCGAGCTTCTATCAGGCCGACGGCATTGCCGGCGACCTGGGCGGTGGCAGCCTCGAACTTGTCGACGTCAGACGCGACACGATCGGCGACGGCATCACACTGCCGCTCGGTGGGTTGCGCCTGCAGGACATGTCCAAGGGCTCCGTCGCCGCTGCGGCACGCATCGCGCGGCGCGAGATCGCGCGGGCGACATTGCTGAAGGGCGGGGAGGGGCGGAATTTCTACTGTGTCGGCGGCACCTGGCGAAATCTCGCCCGGCTGCACATGCACGTGACGGACTATCCGCTGCACGTGATGCACAATTACGAGATGGATGTCGACGGCTCCGCCGCCTTTCTCAAGCGCGTCGCGCGCGGTGACATCGACAAGATGAAGGGCATCCAGCACATCTCGAAAAACCGTCGCGCGCTTCTGCCTTACGGCGCGGCCGTGCTTCAGGAAATCATCCGGGTGATGAAACCCGGCAAGATCGTCATTTCCGGCCTCGGCGTGCGCGAAGGCTATCTTTATTCGCTGCTCGGCGAAAACGCGCGCCGCTCCGACCCGCTTCTTTCGGCGGCCGAGGAACTGGCCGTGCTGCGCGCCCGTTCCGTCACCCATGCCCGAGAGCTCGCCGACTGGACCGGCACGGCGTTTGCGGCTTTCGGGCTGGAGGAAACCGAGGAGGAGGCGCGCTACCGGCGCGCGGCCTGCCTACTGGCCGATATCGGCTGGCGGGCCCATCCCGACTATCGCGGCACCCAGTCGCTCAACATCATTGCCCACGGCTCCTTCATCGGGGTCAGCCACCCGGGGCGTGCCTATATCGCGCTGGCCAATCTCTACCGGCACGAAGGTTTGTTCAACGACGCTGCCGCGCCCGAAATGCGCGCTCTGGCCACGCCGCGCCTATTGGAGCGCGCGCGGATGCTGGGCGGGTTGCTGCGCGTCGTCTACCTGCTCTCGGCCTCGATGCCCGGCGTCATTCCCCAACTGCGCTGGGTGGCCAACGGCAAGGACGGCCTGGCGCTCGAAATCCCCAGGTCGCACGGCGCCTTGATGGGCGAACGGCCGGAGGGGCGGCTTCAGCAGCTCGCCAAGCTCAGCGGCCGTCCGCTGGAACTGCGCCTGGAGAGCGAGGATGAACCGCGCTAAGGCGCTTGTCCTGTCTCGACCAAAACGGCTACCCAAGCCGGGCCCTTTGGGGCGGGGCAGTCCCGAAGCCTGAGCCGAGATGCGCCTCAAATCGGCCCGACCGTTGAGAGGCGCGCCACGGGAGCGCGGGTTACGGCTCGAAGATGGCGACTTTCCTGCCCTCGAAGCGTAGAGCGAGTTCGCCGCGCACCAGCTTGAGGGCCGTTTCGCCGAACACTTCGCGCCGCCAGCCATGCAGGGCCGGCACGTCGGCCTGCGTGCCGTTGGCCGCTATGCGCTCGATATCGTCACCCGAGGCGAGCATTTTCGCCGCCACGCCCTGTTTCTCGGCGACGTGCTTCAAAAGCACCTTCAACAGCTCGACCGCGGCACCCGTGCCCTCCGGCAGTTGCTGCTGTTTGGGCAGGCGCGGCATCTCCTCGCGCGGCAGCGCCAGGGCGGCATTCACCGCCTCCAGCACGCCGGCTGCCGCGCTCGAGCGTTCCCAGCCCTTCGGGATCGTGCGCAGCCGCGCCAGCGCGGCCTGGTCCTGCGGCTGCTGGACGGCGATTTCGCTGAGCGCGTCGTCCTTGAGAATGCGTCCGCGCGGCACGTTTTTCTCGCGTGCCTCCAGTTCCCGCCACGTCGCGACCGATTTCAGCACGGCCAGCTCGACCGGCTTGCGCAGACGCACGCGAAGGCGTTTCCAGGCGTGTTCCGGGTCCGGCGCGTAGGTCTCGCGGGTGGTCAGGACCTGCATTTCTTCGTTCAGCCAATGGGCGCGGCCCTCGCGGTCGAGTTCGTCGCGCAGATGGCGGTAAACGTCGATCAGATGGGTCACGTCGGCCAGCGCGTAGGCGAGCTGGCGCTCGGTCAGCGGGCGGCGGCGCCAGTCGGTGAAGCGCGACGACTTGTCGATGCGCTCGCCGGTGATCTTCTGGACGAGCTGTTCGTAGGACACGCTGTCACCGAAGCCGCATACCATGGCCGCGACCTGGGTGTCGAAAAGCGGCTGCGGCACCAGATCGCCGCGATGCACAACGATCTCGATGTCCTGGCGGGCGGCGTGAAACACCTTGGTGACGCGCTCATTGCCCATCAGATCGAAGAAAGGTCCCAGATCGATACCGGGAGCGAGCGGGTCGACGAGTGCCGTCATGCCTGGCGCGGCCATCTGGATCAGGCACAGTTCCGGCCAGAAAGTGGTCTCGCGGATGAATTCTGTGTCGACGGTGACGAAGTCGGACTTCGAAAGGCTTGCAACGGTGTCGGCGAGCTCGGCCGTGGTCGTAATCACATGCATAACCGGTCTTTAGTGCCGTTTATCGTCAGATGGAAGCCGTTTGATGGAATGGTTTTGACCTTCGGGCAGCCTGAAGTCCCCGGCGTGAAGGCGATGCGGGCGGGCAACGTGATGATGCGGGACCCTTTATGGGCCGTCGTCGCCGTGGCGCGCCTCGTCGCGACGCCTGGCCAGCCGGGCGAACGCCGTCGAGGTTCGCAACAGCGCGGTGAAGCGGCTTCGCTGCTCGGCCGGAACGCTTCCGCGCGTCAGCATGCGGTGCACGATGATCGCGATCAGCGCGGCATAGATGACGGCGGAAAACGCGAACAGATAGCGCGGGCCGAACCATTCCATAGCGGTCGAGGCGGCATAGGGGCCGCCGATCGCGCCGAAAGAGTAAAACAGCATCAGTGCCGCGTTGACGAGCACGAACTCGTCCTTGCCGGCGCGATCGTTGGCGTGCGCGGCCGACAGCGAAAACAGCGGCATGGCGAAGGCGCCGAAGATGAAAACCAGCACGAAATTGGCGAACGGCCCGGCGCCGGCGAAGAACACCAGCGCCAGCGCGGCGCCCAGCGCGCCGGCGGCGGTCATCAGCAGCACCGCGCGCCGTTCCCACCGGTCCGACAGGTAGCCGAGCGGGTACTGGATCAGCGCGCCGCCGACGATGCCGGCGCTGACGAAGGTCACCACATTGGTGACCGACATGCCGATCTGTTCGGCATAGACCGGGCTCAAGGTGCGAAAGGCGCTGTTGGTGATGCCGACCGCCACGCAGCCGATCACCCCGACAGGCGAGATGCGCCAGACCCGGCCGAGATCGAGCCGGACATCGGCGGGCGGGACGGGGTTCGAGCGGTCGCCGAGCGAGACCGGCACCAGCGACAGCGTGATCATGATCGACATCACCGCGAACACAGAAAACCCGTCGGCGCCGAAGACCGGGATCAGGAATTGCGCGCCGGTGACGGCGCCGATGTCGATGATGCGGTAGAACGCCAACACGCGCGCCCGGTCGCGGTTGGCGACGCCGGAATTGAGCCAGCTTTCGATGACGGTAAACAGCCCAGCGAAGCAGAACCCGCTGGCAAACCGGATCGCCGACCAGGTGGCCGGATCGATCATCAGCACAAGAAGCAGGGTTCCGGCCGACGCGATCGCGGCCAGCGCGGAAAAGGCGCGCACATGGCCCACCGCCTTCATGATGCGCGAGATCGCCAGGCAGCCGAGCAGGAAGCCGCCGAAATAGGCCGTGCCCATCAGCCCGATGGTCGACGGCGTGAAGCCCTCCTGCGCGCCGCGCAGCGCGATCAGCGTGCCTTGCAGCCCGTTGCCGCCGAGCAGGATGCCGGCGGCGATCAGCAATGGAATGAGGGGGCGGATGGAGGACATGGACCGCAGGTGCGGGAGGAATCGGACGCCCGCGATCATGCCGCGATTTTGCGCTGCCCGTTAGTGCCAATCGGACCTATTCGGTTGCGAAAACGTCACGTCATACGCTTTGGCCGGGGCGGGTGTTAGTCGGTGGCCTCGGCATCGGCCAGCATGCCGTCGACCAGATGGATGCGCCGGTCCATGCGCCCGGCCATTTCCATGTCGTGGGTGACCACGAGCACCGTCTTGCCCTGTTCGCGCACCAGCGCCTGCAGGATCGAAAACACCTGCTCGGAGCTTTTCGAATCCAGGCTGCCGGTCGGTTCGTCGGCCAGAAGCAGTGCGGGATCGTTGGCGAGCGAGCGTGCCACCGCGACCCGCTGGCGTTGGCCGCCGGAGAGCTGGAACGGTTTTTTGTGCACATGGTCTTCGAGCCCGAGCGAGGCGAGCAGGGCCTCGGCGCGGTCGTTTATCTCCCCGCGCGTCAACCGGCCCAACTTGCGCATCGGGATCGCTATATTGTCGCGGGCGGAGAATTCCGGCAGCAGGAAATGGAACTGGAACACGAACCCCATCTTGTCCAGCCGCAGCCGCGCGCGGGCGGCCTCGTCCATCTCGCCGCAATTACGTCCGTCGACCCTCAGCCGTCCGGATGTCGGCAAATCGAGCAGGCCGAGCAGGTAGAGCAGGGATGATTTGCCCGATCCGGACGGGCCGGTGATGGCGACGAACTCGCCCGGATCGATCGAAAGGCTGACATCCTTGACCAGCGTGACCGGTACGGTCTCGGGCAGGATGCGGGTCAGCCCGTCGGCCTCGATCAACGCGCTCATGACGCCCCCCGGATGATGTCGACCGGATTGAGCCGCGCCGCGCGCCGGGCCGGCAGGTAGCCGGCAACCGCCGCCGAGCCAAGGGCGAAGACGCTGGCGATGGCGTAGTGCAGCGCGCTCCAGGCGATCGGCAGATTGGTGATTTCCTGGCCGCCGGCGTCGAGTTCGAAACGCACCGAGGCGAGCGCGGTGGTCAGCGCGAAGCCGAGCGCCCAGCCGAGCGCGGAGCCAGCCCCGCCGATCGCCAGGCCCTCGATGACGAACATGCGCTGCATGTCATTTTGCGAAAATCCCAGCGATTTCATGATGGCGATGTCGCGCGCCTTCTCGTGGGTGATGGTGGACACGATGTTGAAAATGCCGAAGCCGGCCACCAGCATGATCGCCGCAACGACCGTGTACATGATGACGTTGCGCACGACGAAGGCCTCCATGATGCCCTCGCTGGCCTCCTGCCAGGCCACCGCCTTGTAGCCCAGTTCGGCCTCGATGCGTCGGGCGATCGGCGGCGATGAGAACGGGTCGTCGAGCTTGACGCGGATATCGTTGATGGCGTTGGCGCGTTCCGACAGGATCTGCGCGTTCTTCAGAAGAATATAGGCTTCGCCCTCGTCGCGCGCGGTCGTGCCGGTGTGGAACAGGCCGACGATGCGGAACGCGCGCGACAGGCCGGTCGACGACACCGCCGAGACCGTGTCGCCGAGCCGGGCGCCGAGCTTGTCGGCCATGCGGTCGCCCATGACGATGTTGTTGCCGCCCGAGCCGAGCGCGATGAAACTGCCGGCGACGAAATCGCCGACGATCGGCGAGACCGCCCGTTCGGTTGCCGGGTCGACCCCAACGATTGAGGCGCCGGCCTCGCGTCCGACGTAACGCACCACACCCTGCGTTCTCAGGCTTGCCGAATAATGCCCGGGAAGCCAGGCGTCGAGCCAGGCCATGGCGGCGGTGGGATTGATGATGCCGCGCCGGTCGTCGGGCGGTCTCAGCCCGGATATCTGCGCGGCGGCGAAGCGGTCCTCGGCCGGCTGGCGTTTCGAGGTCCGGCGCTCGTCGGTGATCTGCACATGCGGCATGGTGTCGATCAGTTGCTCGACGAAATCGTCCTGACCGCCCTGCATCAGGGCGGCCATGGCGATGGAAAAGCCGACCCCGACGGCCACCCCGATCACGGCGACGAAGGTCTGGCGTCCGCGCCCGACAATGTGCGTCAGCGCGATGTCGAGGATCAGGCGCATCAGCCGCCCGCGCCGGCCCGCACGCGCTGGCCGTCCTCGATCGCCTCCGGAAAGGGCGAGATCACGCGCGCCGCCTCGTCGACCCCGCCGAGTATTTCGATGTGGGTCGTGCCGCGAATGCCGGTTTCGAGCGCTTTTTGGCGCGCCGTGTCGCCCTCGACCACGAAAGCCGTGTCGTCGCTGACGGCCAGGGTCGGCAAAAGCAGGGCCTGGCGCGACACTCGCACCACGATGTTGACGTCGACCGACATGCCGATGCGCAGCGGCGTGACGGCGGGCAGGGCAAGGCGCACGCGGTAGGTCTTGGTCACCGGGTCGCCCTTCGGCGTGATGCTGTCGACCGTGGCTTCAAGCGTGCGGCCGGCGAAGGCGTCGGCGCGCAGCAGCGCCTGCTGACCGGTCTCCACGCGTGGAATGTCCTCCTCGTTGACCTCGGCCACGATGATCAGCGGCGAGGGGCGCCCGACCCAGAACAGCACCATTCCGGGTTCGCCGATTTCGCCGACCTCGGCATCCTGGCGCAGAACCACGCCGTCGCTGGGAGCGGTCAGCACGTAGTTGGCGATCCGCGCCTCCTGGCCGGCGATCAGCGCTTCGAGCTGCGCGACCGCCGAATGCGCCCGGTCGAGTTCGGTCTGGTTGACGACATTGCGTTCGACCAGCAGCGCGATACGGTCGCGCTCGGCGGCCGCCAGCGCATGGCGCACCTTCAGTTCCGCAAGCACGGCGGCGGCCTCGGTGTCGTCGAGGCGCACCAGCTCGTCGCCCTCGGCGACGCGTTCACCCTCGCAATTGCACACCCACACGATGCGCTCGCGCACCAGCGCCGTCACCTTGGCCCAGTTCCGCGGCTCAACGATGCCGGCGGCGTAGACGATCTCGGCGGCGTCGCCGCGCGTCGGTGACACGGTAGCGACCGCAAGCGGCCGCGACCAGTGCCAGTAGGCGCCGAACGCGACCGCGGCGGCAACCGCCAAAAGACCAAGGATACGGACGGCTCTCACGATGGCTTCTCCGGCAGGCGACCCTGTATTGATACGCTATTCTAGCTCTTAACAGGCCAAACCCTATTGTGGGCACTCATCATGCGCACCCGGGCGATGCCTTGATCTGAGACAAGTGACCGGGCCCCGTCGGCTGTCGGGAACGCCCACCGACCCGCCGGGCTGCCCCGTCGTCACCTTGACAAAACGCCCCGCCCATGCGCTTTTCGCGCCACTTTCCGGACCAGGCGGCGCAACGCCGGTCCCCCATGAATCCACAGACCGGAATTTCCCTCATGCACCGCTATCGCAGCCACACCTGCGCCCAACTGAGAAAAGCCGATGTCGGCGCGACCGTTCGTCTTGCCGGATGGGTTCACCGCGTCCGCGACCATGGCGGCCTGTTGTTCATCGACCTGCGCGACCATTTCGGCCTGACGCAGATCGTCGCCGATCCCGATTCGCCGTCGTTCAAGACGGCCGAGACGGTGCGCGGCGAATGGGTGATCCGCGTCGACGGCGAGGTCAAGGCGCGTACCGAAGACACCGTCAATGCGAACCTGCCGACCGGCGAGGTGGAGATTTTCGCGCGCGACATCGAGGTGCTGTCGCAGGCCAGGGAACTGCCGCTGCCGGTCTTCGGCGAGCCTGACTATCCCGAGGACATAAGGCTGAAATACCGTTTCCTCGACCTGCGTCGCGAGACCCTGCACAAGAACATCGTCGCGCGCACGAAAATCATCGCCGAGATGCGCCGTGCGATGGGCGAGGTCGGCTTCACCGAATATTCGACCCCGATCCTGACCGCGTCTTCGCCTGAGGGCGCGCGCGACTTCCTGGTTCCCTCGCGCCTGCACGAGGGCCAGTTCTACGCGCTGCCGCAGGCGCCGCAAATCTACAAGCAGTTGATCATGGTGTCGGGCTTCGACCGTTATTTCCAGATCGCGCCCTGCTTCCGCGACGAGGATCCGCGCGCTGACCGCCTGCCGGGCGAGTTTTACCAGCTCGATCTCGAAATGAGCTTTGTCGAGCAGGAAGACGTGTTTTCGACCATGGAACCGGTCATGCGCGGCATTTTCGAGAAATTCGCCGACGGCAAGCCGGTGACGGAAGTCTTCCCGCGCATTCCCTATGACGAGGCGATGCGCAAATACGGGTCCGACAAGCCGGACCTCAGAAACCCGATCGAGATGCAGGACGTGTCGGAGCATTTCCGCGGCTCCGGCTTCAAGGTCTTCGCCAACATCCTGGCCAATGACGACAAGGCCGAGGTCTGGGCGATTCCGGCCAGGACCGGCGGCAGCCGCGCCTTCTGCGACCGGATGAACTCCTGGGCCCAGGGCGAGGGCCAGCCGGGCCTCGGCTACATCTTTTGGCGCAAGGAAGGCGAGGGGCTGGAAGGTGCCGGTCCTATCGCTAAAAACATCGGGCCTGAGCGCACTGAGGCGATCCGCACCCAGCTCGGCCTGGAAGACGGCGACGCCTGCTTCTTCGTCGCCGGCAGCCCGAAGAAATTCGCCGCCTTCGCGGGCAGCGCGCGTACCCGCGCCGGCGAGGAGCTGAACCTGATCGACCGCGACCGTTTCGAACTCGCCTGGATCGTCGACTTCCCGTTCTACGAATGGAACGAAGAGGAAAAGAAGGTCGATTTCGGCCACAACCCCTTCACCATGCCGCAGGGCGGGCTGGAGGCGCTGGAAAACGCTGAGCCGCTGTCGATCAAGGCCTACCAGTACGATCTCGTCTGCAACGGGTTCGAGATTGCATCGGGCGGCATTCGTAACCATCTTGTCGATGTGATGGTCAAGGCGTTCGAGATCGTCGGCTTCGACCGCGCCACCGTGGAGGAGCGTTTCGGTGGTCTCTACCGGGCGTTCCAGTATGGCGCGCCGCCCCATGGCGGCATGGCTGCCGGCATCGACCGCATCATCATGCTTCTGGTCGGGGCGAAGAACCTGCGCGAGGTGACGATGTTCCCGATGAACCAGCAGGCGCAGGACCTGTTGATGGGCGCGCCGTCGCCCGCCATGCCGCAGCAACTGCGCGACCTCAATCTGCGGGTGGTTGCGCCACCGAAGGAGTAGCGATCGCTTGGACACGGACTGGCGTATCGTCGCCGGGTTTCCCGAAGTGCTCCGCGGCCAAGCCGCGGCGCTCTATTTCGAGGCCTTTTCCGGCAAGATCGGCGGCGTGCTTGGCCGCGACGGCCGCGGCGAGCGTTTCGTCGCCTCGGTGATCGATCCGGCGTTTTGCCTGTCGGCCGTCAGCGGCGACGGCGCCACGCTGCTCGGCATTGCCGGCTTCAAGACAAAAGACGGCGCCATGGTCGGCGGCGGCCTTGCCGAGATGGCGGCCGTCTACGGCTGGGTCGGCGCGGTGTGGCGCGGGGTCTTGCTGTCGGCGCTGGAGCGCGACCTGGCCGATGGCCAATTGTTGATGGACGGCATCGCCGTTGCCCCGCAGGCGCGTGGCCTCGGCATCGGATCGGCGCTGCTCGACGTCGATTATGCCACGATCGCCACCCAGCTCTCGGCCATCAGCCGCGATTTTTTGCCCGATATCGCCATTCATTTCGGGCTGGCCGCGGAGTGTCGCGGCTTTCGCCTCGAGCGCCTGGCCCGCAACAGCCATGCCGGCGCGCGCCCCGATCGGGCAGGCGGCCTGCCGGACGCCGAACGGATTTGCGCCGGTCCGCCGACGCTGTCCTCCAGCCTGCCGCTCGCGGCGATCGCCATTGCGCTCGGCGGGCACGATCTTCCGGTCGAATGGTCTGACGATGCCGGCGGTTATTTGTGCAACACGGTCTTTGCCCTGTCGCGCGCCGGGGTCTGCGACGGGCTCGATCCGGCGATGAGCGGTTTCGTCCACGTGCCAATGGCGGGCGAGGGGTCGCAATTCCGCCTGACGCCTGTTGCTCTGCGCGATGGCGCATGCGTGATCGTACAGACCTGCCTGCAGCATTGGGCGTCTGGCCGGCGCGGCCAATAGCGACAGGTTTGCAGGCTGCGGGACGTGCGCAGCCCAAGCGGCGGCAGATGTCAGCATTTTTGCCTCTGCGCGTGCGGAAATCGCCTGCGTCTGCTATAGGCGTCTGCCCGCGATGCGGCCACCCGGCCGTCTTGTCTCAGGATCCGGACCGGCCCCATGAACGATGTCTCGCCCGCGGGCAAACAGCCTCTTGACGATACCGCCGCGCAACCCGCCATATCCGCGCGCGGCCTGGTCAAGCATTTCGGTGCCGTGCGTGCGGTCGACGGCATCGACCTCGACGTGCCGCGCGGCATGATCTTCGCCGTGCTCGGCCCCAACGGTGCCGGCAAGACGACGCTGATGCGCATGCTCGCCACGCTTTCGCGGCCCGACACCGGGACGGCGAGCGTTCTCGGCCGCGACCTGGTGAACGAACCGGCCGAGGTGCGCGCCGTCATCGCCATGACCGGTCAGTTCGCCTCGCTCGACGAGGATCTGACCGGCCGCGAGAACTTGTTGATGCTGGCGCGTCTGTGGGGCTTTCGCGGCCGCGCCGCCAAGTCGCGCGCCGACGAGCTTCTGGACGCCTTCGAGCTCGCCGATGCCGGTCACAAGCAGGTCAAGGATTATTCGGGCGGCATGCGACGCCGGCTCGACATCGCCGCGTCGCTGGTCGTCACGCCGGGCGTGCTGTTTCTCGACGAGCCGACCACCGGCCTCGACCCCAAGGCGCGCAAGGCGGTCTGGCGCATGATCCGGGGTCTGGCGGATGCCGGCGTCACCATTCTGCTGACGACCCAGTATCTGGATGAGGCCGACCAGCTCGCCGCCCGCATCGCCGTCATCGATCATGGCCGCAAGATCGCCGAAGGCACCAGCCGCGAACTGAAGGCGCAGACCGGCTCCGGGTTCTTGCATGTCGCGCTCGCCGACCGCGAACGGCTCGACGAGGCCGCGCGGCTGTTGGAGGCCCGCTTGGCCAGCCCGGTCCAGACCAGCGTGGAGGGCGCGCAATTGTCGGTTATGGCCGGCAGCGCCGAGATCGCCAGCCAGGCGATCGCGGCACTGATTGAAGCGGGGATCGAGCCGTCCGATTTTTCCATGGGCCAGCCCAGTCTCGACGAGGTGTTTTTCGCGCTCACCGGACAGGGTGTGGAGAGCGATCCGGTAGTGGAGGACGAGCGATGAGCCGAACCCGTGCCCTGGCGGCCGCCTTGCATGGCGTTGAGCGTCCGCGCCGTCCCTCGGCATTTTCCAATGCGCTGGTCTTTGCCTGGCGGGCGGTGTTGAAATTCAAGCACGTGCCCGAGCAGCTTTTCGATCTGGTGATGACGCCGATCATGTTCACGCTGCTGTTCACCTTCGTGTTCGGCGGCGCGCTCGCCGGCTCGACCGGCGATTATCTGCAGTTCTTTCTGCCCGGCATCCTGGTGCAGACCGTGGTCTTCAACGCGGTCTATTCCGGCATGGGCCTGTCGACCGATCTCGGCAAGGGTCTCTTCGACCGCTTCCGCTCGTTGCCGGTCTGGCCGCTGGCGCCGTTCGCCGGATTGATGGTCGGCGACATGCTGCGCCATCTGATCGCCGCGGCGATCATTTTGACGATCGGGCTGATCCTCGGCTATCAGCCCGAGACCGGTATCGTCGGTGTGGCGGCTTCCTTCGCGCTGTTGGTCGCGATCGGCTTCGGTACGGGCTGGATCTTCCTCGTCCTCGGCCTTTTGATCCGCACGCCGACGACGGTGATGACCGTCGGCTTCACCTTCCTGTTCCCGGTCGTGTTCGCCTCCAACATCATGGTCGATCCCGCCACCATGCCCGGCTGGCTGCATACCTTCGTCGATATCAACCCGGTTTCCTTGATGACGACGGCGATGCGCGGTCTGATGAACGGCGGCGTGACGGTGCACGAAATCGGCCTGGCGCTGTTTGCGCCGGCGCTCCTGACCGTCGTGCTGGCGCCGACCACCTTGTGGCTCTACATGCGCCGGTAAGACCGGACAAAAAGACGGCCCGGCACAGAATGCCGGGCCGTGTCGGTTCGGTTTCGAGAACCGCCTTTATTCGTTTGCGGTGATTTTCAGGCCGAGCTGCTGCGGCAGCGCCTGCGGCGCGGTCATCGCTCCGGCCGCGACCATGGCGAACGGCAGCGGGTTCTGCGGTGCCACGCGCACTTCGAGGTTCTGCGGATCGTCGAGGAACTTGCCTACCGCCGCGGAGACCGCCGCCGTCAATTCGGGATTGTTGAGCTGCGCCATGGCGAAGGGCAGGACCGCCTTGGCCTGGTTGACGATGTCGGCCGGCTTGGCGCCCTGCTGCGCGGCGACGAATTCGAGCGTCTTTTGCGTCAGCGTGTCGTCGTCGAAGCGCAAGGTGGCGCCGTTGAGCGTCAATTGCTGCATCAGGCCGAGCATGGCCATGCCCTGCGCCGACTGGTCCTGGCCTTCGTTTTCAGCCATTTTGGCCTGAATGTCGCGCAGCGCCTTTATGAATTCGGCCGTGTAGCCGCCAATGTCGAAGGTCATTCCGATCGTGCCGGCCTGATCGACGGCGATGTCGTACTGGTCGAGTACCATGCGCCCGTCGGTCGGGGACCACGAGCCGGACAGTTCCAGATAGCCGTTGATGGTTTCGTAGCCGAGCGCTTGTACGACGGCCTTGGCCTGGGGATCCTCGATCGTGGTCAGGTCGGCGGTGAATTTTTCCGCGGCGCCGCTGAATTCCAGTGGCGCATCGTCGCTGAGCGGCGACATTTCCACATGAAGCTGCTCGAGCGTGAACAGCGGCCGGCCTTCCCGCGTCACTCTCAGAAGGTTCATGTCGGCGCTTTCATAAGCGCCGACCATGGCGGCGACACTGTCGTCGCCAACGGCCGGCAATTCGAGACCGGTGACGCTGATGCCGTCGATGGCCACGTCCACGTCTTCACTGGAGAAGGCGTAGGACGGCATCGCCAGGGTGCCGACGACGATCATGTCCCCGTCCTCGCTGATGTCGGCAAGCTCGATGTTGCCGAGCGGCAAGGCCTCGTCGGTACCGGCAGGTTTGACCGTGACGCCCTGCAACGTCATCCGCGTGCCGTCGCCGGCAATGTTGCTCCAGGATGCCTCCACGCCCTGTTTTTCCATCATCGCCTTGAGGCGCGCCGCCACCTCGTCGGCATCGGCGGCCAGGGCTGTGTGCGGCATGTAGGCCGCCATCAGTCCGGCGCAGGCCAAAATGTGGGGGCGTAGACGTGGGTAAGACATGAATTTGTTCCCTGAGTTGGCTCGATGTCCCTTTGTGCCAATCTACGGCGAACAAATGGACCGGATAATGTCAAAATGCGGAAAACGCCGCGATTTCAGTGAATTTGCTCACTTTGGACGATATTCGACCGCACGGCCATAGGTTTGCGCGGATTTCGCAGATGGATCGGAGAGCGCTTATATACCGGGAAAGCTGGGGGCACAAAGCCGTTCCGGCGCGCGCCCACTTGCCCGGCGATACCTACTCCATTAACCGGAAAACATGGGAAAAAGCCTGATTCCGCCCGGTGGCGATGGCGGTGACGCGATCGAGCCCGTCGACCTCAAGAACGCGCTCGAGGAACGCTACCTCGCCTATGCGCTGTCGACCATCATGCATCGTGCCTTGCCGGATGTGCGCGACGGGCTGAAGCCCGTCCATCGCCGCATCATGCATACGATGCGCCTGCTGCGGCTCAACCCCGAGCAGGGCTTCGCCAAATGCGCCCGCATCGTCGGCGAGGTGATGGGCAAGTTCCACCCGCATAGCGACCAGGCGATCTACGACGCGCTGGTGCGTCTGGCCCAGTCCTTTTCCATGCGCTACCCCTTGGTCGACGGCCAGGGCAATTTCGGCAATATCGACGGCGATAGCGCGGCGGCGATGCGCTATACCGAGGCGCGCATGACCCAGGTGTCGCCGCTGCTTTTGGAGGGGATCGCCGAGGACGCGGTCGACTTCAGGCCCACCTACAACGAAGAGGAGGAGGAACCGGTCGTTCTGCCGGGGGCTTTCCCGAACCTGCTCGCCAACGGTTCCTCGGGCATTGCCGTGGGCATGGCGACCTCGATCCCGTCGCACAACGTTGCCG
Organism: Nitratireductor alexandrii; assembly: GCF_004000215.1. GTDB lineage: Bacteria > Pseudomonadota > Alphaproteobacteria > Rhizobiales > Rhizobiaceae > Mangrovimarina > Mangrovimarina alexandrii. The sequence goes on from NZ_RBVY01000002.1 coordinate 285,595, forward strand.
AGATTTGCGACGCCGCGCTGCATCTGATCGACAATCCTCAGGCGAGTGTTGCCGAGCTGCTCAAATTCGTCGAGGGACCGGATTTTCCCACCGGCGGCGTCATCGTCGACGACCGGGCCTCGATCCTCGACGCCTACGAGACCGGCCGTGGCGCCTTCCGTGTGCGCTCGCGCTGGCACCAGGAGGACCAGGGGCGCGGCACCTGGATCGCGGTCGTCACCGAAATCCCGTTCGGGGTTCAGAAGTCGCGGCTGATCGAAAAGACCGCCGAACTGCTCTTGGCTCGAAAACTGCCGCTGCTTGAGGATATTCGCGACGAAAGCGCGGAGGATGTGCGCATCGTCCTGGTGCCCAAGAGCCGCACGGTCGATCCCGCGCTGCTGATGGAATCGCTGTTCAAGCTGTCGGAGTTCGAAAGCCGCTTTTCCCTCAACATGAACGTCCTGACGCGCGGGCGGGTGCCCAACGTCCTGTCGCTCGCCGGGGTGCTCAGGGAATGGCTGGACCACCGCAAGGAGGTTCTGGTTCGCCGCTCGCGTCACCGGCTGGGCGAGATCGAGCGGCGGCTGGAGATTCTGGCCGGCTATCTGATCGCCTACCTCAACATCGACGAGGTGATCCGCATCATCCGCGAGGAGGATGAGCCGAAAAAAGTGATGATGGCGCGCTGGGATCTCACCGATACCCAGACCGAAGCGATCTTGAACATGCGCCTGCGCGCTCTGCGCAAGCTCGAGGAGTTCGAGATCCGCAAGGAGTTCGACCAGCTCACCGACGAAAAGGCCAAGATCGAGGCCTTGCTCGCATCCGAGGCCAAGCAATGGCGTACGGTGGCCTGGGAAATCGGGGAGATCCGCGAGACATTCGGACCCGAAAAGAACCCCGATCTCGGCAAGCGGCGTACCACCTTCTCCGAGGCTCCCGATCACGACCTGTCCGACATTCACCAGGCGATGATCGAAAAGGAGCCCGTCACCGTCGTGGTGTCGGAAAAGGGGTGGCTCCGAGCGATGAAGGGTCATTTGTCGGACCTGTCCAGCCTGTCCTTCAAGGAAGGCGACAAGCTCAAGCTCGCCTTCCACGCCCAGACCACCGACAAGGTGCTGATCTTCACCACCGGCGGCAAGTTCTACACGATCGGTGCCGACCGGCTGCCGGGTGGGCGCGGCCACGGCGAGCCTGTGCGCATCATCGTCGACATGGACAACGACCAGGCGATCGTCACCGCCTTCGCCCACGATCCCGCGCGCAAACTGCTTTTGGCATCCTGGGCCGGCAACGGTTTCGTGGTGCCGGAGGCCGAAGTCGTGGCCAACACCCGCAAGGGCAGGCAGGTCATGAACGTCAAGGCGCCGGACGAGGCAAAGCTGTGCGTTCCCGTCTCCGGCGACCATGTCGCCGTCGTCGGGGAAAACCGCAAGCTGCTGGTGTTCGCGCTCGACGAGGTGCCCGAACTCACCCGTGGCAAGGGCGTGCGCCTGCAAAAATACAAGGATGGCGGCATTGCCGACATCAAGACCTTCGCCATGGAGGAGGGCTTGTCCTGGAAGGATTCGGCCGACCGCACCTTCACCCGTGTCCGCGAGGAGTTGACGGAGTGGATGGGCGCGCGCGCCGGGGCCGGCCGCATGGCGCCGAAAGGCTTTCCGCGCACCGGAAAATTCGGCTGAACGCGGCGCGCTGTCGCCGGTACGTTTCCGCGGGTCCAGGACAGAACGCCGCCGCGCGCGGCGGCCACGGTGCAGCAAAACGCCGCCCCGCGCCCGGCGTCTTTTTCGCCGCGGGGCGTTGCGGGCGGTAGCCGGTCTCGGCTAGTAAGGCCGGCAGACCGAAGGCCCGGACGCGCGTTGCCGTCAGGCCCGGCGCGAATTTCCGAACCAATGACGGGCAATCTTGCGAGGCGACCACCGGGGCCGATGATCCAGACGCCGTATTATCTGATCGACAAGTCGAAGCTCTTGCGCAACCTCGAAAAGATCGCCCATGTGCGCGAACGCTCGGGTGCGAAGGCGCTGCTGGCGCTGAAATGCTTCGCCACCTGGTCGGTCTTCGATCTGATGCGCGACTACATGGACGGCACGACCTCGTCGTCGCTCTACGAGGTCAGGCTCGGCCGCGAGAAATTCGGTGGCGAGACCCACGCCTATTCGGTTGCCTATGCCGATCACGAGATCGATGCCGTGGTCGGCCATGCCGACAAGATCATTTTCAATTCGATCGGCCAGCTCGACCGGTTCGAGGCGGCCGCCGCCGGCATTGTGCGCGGCCTGCGTCTCAATCCGGGCGTCAGCAGTTCCGGTTTCGACCTCGCCGATCCGGCGCGGCAATTCAGCCGGCTCGGCGAATGGGACGCCGAGCGCATCGCCGCCGTGCTCGACCGCGTTTCCGGCTTCATGATCCACAACAACTGCGAAAACGCAGATTTCGCGCTGTTCGATCGCATGCTGGGCGAGATCGAAACCCGCTTCGGCGAACTGCTCGGCCATGTCGACTGGGTCAGTCTCGGCGGCGGCATCCATTTCACCGGCGAGGCCTATCCGCTCGATGCTTTCTGCGACCGCCTGTCGGCGTTTGCCGACCGTTTCGGGGTCCAGGTCTATCTGGAGCCGGGCGAAGCTGCGGTGACGAACTCGACCACGCTCGAAGTGTCCGTGCTCGACACGCTGTTCAACGGCAAGCACCTGGCGATCGTGGATTCCTCGATCGAGGCCCACATGCTCGACCTCTTGATCTACCGCGAGCGGGCCACGATCCGCCCCGATTCCGGCCCGCACAGTTACATGATCTGCGGAAAGTCCTGCCTGGCCGGCGATATTTTCGGCGAATTCCGCTTCGAGAAGGAACTGTCAATCGGCGACCGGATTTCGATCCAGGACGCCGCCGGCTACACCATGGTCAAGAAAAACTGGTTCAACGGCGTGAACATGCCCGCGATCGCCGTGCGCCAGCTCGACGGCAGCGTCGATGTCATCAGGACGTTTTCGTTCGATGACTATGTGGCCAGCCTGTCCTAACCGACACGCCGGCGCCTCGGCGCCGGATCATGTTTGTTTCCAACGATGGAGTTGAACGCGTCAGGATGAAAAAGAATGTCTTGATCGTCGGCGCCGGCGGCGTCGCCCAGGTGGTGGCTCATAAATGTGCCCAGAACAACGATGTGCTCGGCGATATCCATATCGCCTCGCGCACCGTGGAAAAATGTCAGGCCATTATCGACAGCGTGCGCGAAAAGGGCAGCCTCAAGCAGGACGGCGTGCTCGAGGCGCACGCACTCGACGCGCTCGACGTCGCGGCCACCAGGGCGCTGATCGAGCGCACAGGCGTCCAGATCGTCATCAATGTCGGCTCCGCCTTCGTCAACATGTCGGTGATGTCGGCCTGTCTGGAAACCGGCGTGGCCTATCTCGACACGGCCATCCACGAGGATCCGGCCAAGGTCTGCGAGACGCCGCCCTGGTACGCCAACTACGAATGGAAGCGGCGCAAGGAGTGCGAGGACAAGGGCGTGACCGCCATTCTCGGCGTCGGTTTCGATCCGGGCGTCGTCAACGCCTATGCAGCGCTGGCCAACAACGAGTATTTCGATCGGATCGACTCGATCGACATCATCGACGTCAATGCCGGCAGCCACAATCGCTGGTTCTCGACCAATTTCGATCCCGAGATCAATTTCCGCGAGTTCACCGGCCAGGTCTGGTCGTGGCAGGACAGCAAATGGACCTCCAACCAGATGTTCGAGGTTCGCAAGGTCTGGGATCTGCCGGTCGTCGGCGAAAGCCAGACCTTTATGACCGGCCATGACGAGATCCATTCCCTGTCGCAGAACCTGAACGTGCCGGACGTCCGTTTCTGGATGGGCTTCGGCGAACGTTACATCACCGTCTTCACCGTGCTGAAGAATCTCGGCTTGTTGTCGGAACAGCCGGTGACGACCGCCGAGGGGCTCGAGGTGGTGCCGCTCAAGGTGGTCAAGGCGGTGCTGCCGGATCCGGCCTCGCTGGCGCCGCACTACACCGGCAACACCTGCATCGGCGATCTCGTCAAGGGCGAGAAGGACGGCAAGCCGCGCGAGGTCTTGATCTACAATATCTGCGATCACAAGGCCTGCTACGAGGAGGTCAGCAGTCAGGCGATTTCCTATACTGCGGGCGTGCCGCCGGTCGCCGCCGCCATGCTGATCGCCAACGGCACCTGGGACGTGCAGAAAATGGTCAATGTCGAGGAACTGCCGCCGCAGCCCTTCCTCGGCCTGTTGAACCGGATCGGCCTGCCGACGCGGCTGCGCGAGGGCGACAAGGACGTCGCGCTCGATTTCTAGCCGCTCAGGCTCGGCCGGCTTTGCGAAGGCCGACATGAGCAAGCCTGGCGAAAATCCAGTTCGATCAAGGTATTCGAGCTTTGCCTTGATTCATTCTTTGAGCGCGATACGCGCCGCTTTACCAACCGCCGGCCTTGCGCCGGCGGTTTTCCATATGCCTGTTCGTGTCGTTTTGTGGTGCGGACCTCTCGTCCCGTCAGGCGGGCGCCCCGCCGGGGCCGGTGATCGACAAGGCTGCGCAAAACACCTTCATCTGCCCTAGCGCCGGCGCGTCCTTGGCGATCGCGCGCGGGTCGGTGCCGATCAGCGTGACGACGGCCTGGGCCTGGCCCTGCCAGTCGAGGACCGGCGCCGCCATCGCCACAAGTCCCGGAATGTAGCGGCCGTCGACTGCTGCGTGGCCCGCGGCGCGCACCGTTTCCGCCAAGGCGTGCACGCCGGCCTCGTCCGGTCCGATATCGTCAAATTCCCGTCCGCTCGTCGCCGCCTCGGCAAGTTCCTTGCGCCTGAGGGCGGCGGTCACGGCTTCGGGCAGATAGGCCAGAAAAACCCGGCCCGTGGCCGAGGTCAGAAGCGGCAGTGCTGTGCCGAGCCCGAGCGAGGCCGCCACCAGTGAGGCTGCCCGTTCCCAGCGCACGACGGTCGGGCCGAAATTGCCCCACACGCACAACAACGCCGTCAGGCCGGTGTCCGCCGCCAGCCCGGGCAGGGCGTCGGCAGCGCGATTGACGAAATCGTGCCGGTTGAGTGCCGACAGCCCGGTTTCGATCGATGCCGGACCGAGGTCGTATTTGCCTGAGCGCTCGGCCTGACGCACGAAGCCGGCGTTGAGAAAGGACGCGAGATAGCGGTGCACCTTGCTTGTCGGCATGCCGCAGTCGCGGGCAAGTTCGGAAAGGCTCGCCGCGCGCTTGCGCCGTGCCAGGGCCACGAGCACCCTGAGCGCCTGGTCGAGCGACTGGATACCGCCGGTGCCGTCCGGCCTATCGGCCATTGCCGTCGGTCCGTTCCAGAAGCGCGCGCAGCGGCGCCGTCTCGCCGGCGCGCATGCGCCCGTCTTCGTGCACAAAGACGGCGCGAAGCTCGAAACCCTCGACCACCAGCCTGTCCCCGACCGTGCCGCGATATCCGAGCCGCACCGTTTTGCGGTTCCATGCCTCGACGCGCAGCGCCACGTCGAGCACGTCGCCCTCTGTCGCCGGCGAACGGAAGCTGGCCCCCGAATCGACCAGCCCCACCCCGACGCTGCCCAGAGCCGCGCACAGCCGTGCATGGCTGCCGGCGGCGGCGCGGAACCAGCCATGACAGGTCGCGTCGAACCAGCGGTAGAAGTTGGGGTAGAACACGATACCGGCCGGATCGCAGTCGCCGAAGCTGATCTGGAAGCGGGCGGTGAAGGCAGGATCGAGCATGGTTTTTCCATATTATGAAATGCTTTGCATATTATGCAAAGTTTTGTAGGCTGTCATCTGCACTAAGCATGAAGGGAGGCGCGTTTGGTAGCCTTGTCGTCGGTCGATATTGTCGGGGCCGGACCGGCCGGGCTCTACGCCGCGATCCTGATGCGCGAGGCGATGCCCGGTTGCCGGGTGCGGGTTTGGGAGCGGAACCCGCCACACGCCACCTTCGGTTTCGGCGTGGTATTTTCCGACCAGGCGCTCGACTTCCTGCGGGCCGACGATCCCGAAACGCACGATCTGGTGACGCCGCGCATGGAGCGCTGGCGCAATATGACGCTCGTTCACCGCGGCGAGACGGTGACGATCGACGGCATCGGTTTCGCCGCTATCGGCCGGCTCGAACTGCTCGACATTCTGCAACGTAGGGCGCGCGCGGCCGGAGCGGAGATCACCTACGATTGTCCCGTTGAGGATGGACAGGGGCTGAAGGGCGATCTTGTCATCGGCGCGGACGGGCTGAACTCGGTCGTGCGGGCCGGCGAGGAAGCCGCGTTCTCTCCGGTATGGGGCCAGTTCGAAAATCATTTCGCATGGTTTGGCACCGAGCGCGCCTTCGACACGTTGACCCAGACATTCCTGCGCACCGACAAAGGTACGCTCAACGCCCACCATTATCGCTATGCGCCTGGCCGCAGCACCTTCATTGTTGAATGCGACCCGGCGACGTTCGATGCCTATGGTTTCGCGGCGCTGGACGAGGCGGCTTCGGCGCGCCTGTGCGCCGACATTTTCGCCGGCGCGCTCGGCGGTGCCCCGCTTCTGACCAACCGGTCGCTCTGGCGCCGGTTCCCGCGCCTGTGGTGCGAAAACTGGGTTTCGGGCAACCGCGTGCTTTTGGGCGATGCAGCCCATACGGCGCATTTCTCGATCGGCTCGGGCACCCGGCTGGCGATGGAGGACGCGATCGCCCTGGTCAAGGCGCTCTGTGCGCATGACGCGCTTGCGGCCAGCCTTGCCGCCTTCCAGGCCGCGCGCCAGCCGGTTGCGAAAAAGATCGTCGACGCGGCCAACAGTTCGGCTGCCTGGTATGACGGTTTCGCCGAAAGAATGGTCCGTGCCCCGCTCGATTTCGCTTTCGACTACATCACCCGTTCGGGCCGGGTCGACATGGGCCGGCTGCGCCGCCTGTCGCCCGATTTCATGCGCCGCTACGAGGCCGCCAGGGAAGGGCCGCAATGAATGGCGACGGTTCACCGGCGGGAGCCGCGCTCGTCGATCCGGTCGGCGACACACCGGGCGCGCGCGAAATCGGCTTCGACAAGTCGCGCCACGCCAATTGCAGCGCCATCCTGTTCGACAATCTCGACCGCGCGCCCGACAGGCCGGCGGTGATCGGCCCCGCCGGGACGCTGAGTTATCGCGCGCTCTGCGCCGAGGCCGCACGCTGGGGCAACGCCTTTCTCGGCTTCGGTCTCGAGCGCGGCGCGCGCATCGCGCTGTTTCTGGACGACACGCCGGCCTATCCGGCCGTCTTTTTCGGCGCCGTCAGGGCAGGCTTCGTGCCGGTGCTGCTGAATACGGCCAGCAATGCGGATCTGCTGGCCTTCTATCTGGCCGATTCCGGCGCGCGCCTGGCTGTCTGCGAGGCGGCATTTGCCGACCGGTTTACCGCCGGAACGCTGGCGGCGAGCGCGATCGAGCGCGTCGTCGTCAATGGCGCGCCGCCGGACGGCGCCGGGTCGTTGATCGAGGCCACGGCATTTCTCGACGGCCAACCGCAAACGCTCGATTGCGCCGACACCGGACCCGACGACATGGCGTTTTGGATGTATTCCTCCGGTTCGACCGGCCGGCCGAAGGGGATCGTCCACCTCCACCACGACATGGCCTATACCCAAAAATCCTATGCCAGCGCCATCCTGCGACTGGAACCCGCCGATATCTGCTTTTCTGTGCCGAAAATCTTCTTCGCCTACGGGTTCGGCAACGCGTTCACCTTTCCCTTCGCCGTCGGCGCGACCACGCTCCTGATGCCCGGTCGCCCCGATCCCGACCGCGTGCTCGACGTGATCGAGACATACCGGCCAAGCGTGTTCTTTGGCCTGCCGACGCTCTACACCGCGCTTTGCCGCGCGACCGGGGTGGAAACCCGCGACCTGTCCTGCCTGCGCCTGGCGATCTCGGCCGCGGAGACGCTGTCGCACGATATCCACGCGGCCTGGAAGGCGCTCACCGGCCTGTCGGCCGTCGAAGGGCTCGGTTCGACGGAAATCCTGCACATTTACCTGTCGAACGATGAAGCCGGGCAGCGGCCCGGCTCGGCCGGCCGCCGGGTCCCGGGTTACGAGATCGAGCTGCGCGACGCCGCGGGCCGCCGGACCGGGCCCGGCGAGGAGGGTGTGATGTGGGTGCGCGGCACGTCCTCGGCGCCTTGCTACTGGAACCGGCCCGACAAGACCGGCGAAACCATGCGCGGGGACTGGATCTATACCGGCGACCGCTTTGTCGAACGCGACGGGTTCTTCTATTTTCAAGGCCGTGCCGACGATCTGATCAAGGTCTCGGGGCAGTGGGTGTGGCCGCTCGAGGTCGAGCGGTGCCTGAACGAGCACCCCCACGTCCATGAATGCGCCGTCGTGGCGCACCAACTCGCCGACCGCCGGATGACCCTGCGCGCCGTGATATGCCTGCGTGCCGGGATCGCGGGCGACGACGAGGCCCGTCTCCTGCAGGAGCACGTCAAGGCCGCCCTTGCTCCCCACAAATATCCGCGTATCGTCGAATTCGTCGCCGAACTGCCGAAAACGGGAACCGGCAAGCTCGACCGGCAGGCTCTGGCGGGTGTCTGAGTTCGCCACACCGCTGCAATAATTCCGTCATCGATGCCGGCTAGACCTCTAAAATCGTGTGCGAAATCGCGGCCGGCACCGGTCCGCGGCATGGCAGATGTGAGGGTAAAGATGCACAGCAAGGATGGCGGCAAGGACTGGCTCGAGGCTGAGCTTGCCGACACGCTCGACGAGGATTACGAGCTCGAGCTGTCGGAACCGGCCCTGTCGTTGGAGATCCGCAAGGTCTACAAGAAGGCCCACCCGGACACGATCGACAGGCAGACCTATTTCCGCGAGCTGATCCGCCTTCAGTCGGAGCTGATCAAGCTGCAGGACTGGGTCGCCCATCACAAGAAGAAGATCGTGGTGATCTTCGAGGGGCGCGACTCGGCCGGCAAGGGCGGGGTCATCAAACGCATCACCCAGCGGCTCAATCCGCGCATCGCCAGGGTGGTCGCTCTGCCTGCGCCGACCGAGCGCGAGACCTCGCAATGGTATTTCCAGCGCTACGTCCCGCATCTTCCGGCGGGCGGCGAGATCGTCCTGTTCGACCGCTCCTGGTACAATCGCGCCGGCGTCGAACGGGTGATGGGCTTCGCCACGCCCGACCAGGTCGAGGAATTTTTCCGCGACGTGCCGGAGTTCGAACGCATGTTGGTGCGTTCGGGTATCTTGCTAGTGAAATATTGGTTCTCGATCACCGACGAGGAGCAGCAGATGCGCTTTCTGATGCGCATCCACGATCCGATGAAACAGTGGAAACTCTCGCCGATGGACCTGCAAAGCCGGGTGCGCTGGGAAGGCTACACCAAAGCCAAGGAGGAGATGTTCGCCCGTACCAACATCTCCGAGGCGCCGTGGTACATCGTGGAGGGCAACGACAAGAAGCGTGCGCGGCTGAATTGCATCGACCACCTGCTCAACCAGGTGCCCTACGAGCCGATCCCGCACGAGGAGATCGCCTTGCCGGAGCGTGTCTTCAATCCCAATTATGAGCGCAAAGTGCTGCCGCCCGAACTCTACGTGCCGCAGAAATACTGAAACGCTAGCCCGGCCGCTCAGGCCGGGTGACGCACCGCCAGAGCGGCGCGCCGGCGCCGGCCGTCGTGCAATTGCCACAGCGAATGCGCGATCAGCGTGACGACCAGGATCGCGCCGCCGGTTATCGAGGCCGCCGTCGGCACCTCGGCGAAGATCATCCACACCCAGACCGGCGCCAGCACCGTCTCCAGCAGATAGAACATCGCCACTTCCGGACCGGAAATATATTTCGGGCCGGTCGCCAGGCAGAAAAACGAGATCGGCATGATGACGGCGCCGTTGAACAGGATCCACCACGGCGCCTCGACCCGGTAGCCGGTCTTGGCGACCATGAGGAGCGAAATCACGAACGGCAGCGACACCGCCACCAGCGCGGTAAAGCCCATATCCTTGCCGGTCGCCCGCGAGATCGTAATCGCGGTGGCCAGCATGAAGGCCGAGGCGAGCGCAAACAGGTCGCCGACCAGGTTGCCGGTGCCGATGCCGTCATAGACGATGATCAGCATGCCAACCAGCATCAGCGCCATGGCGATCAGTGTCGCCGGGCGCGGGCGCTCCTTCAAAAACAGCCACGACAGCAGCGCGGCGAACATAGTGTTGAAGGCGAGCAGGAAGACCAGATCGGCGGTCGTGGTGTTGTAGACGGCCATGATGAAGGTCACCGAGGAGGCCGCGTAGAGTGCGGCCACCATCAGCCCGGCGCGACCGGGAATCAGCGCCGGGGCGTTGCCGCGCAGCAACCGCCAGGCCAGCCAGATGGTGAGCGCGGCGACGACGGTAGTGCCGCTGCGCAGCATCAGGATCGACCAAGGGTCGCCGTCGGCGAGACGGATCAGCGGTATGTCGATGGTCAGCGTCATGCCGCCGATCGCCGTGATCAAAAGGCCCTTGGTGTGGTGGCTGGTGGAAGCGGTCATGGCAGGGGCGGCTGATCCGATTGAAAACAGTTCGATTTGCGGAGAGCTTAGCCCGGTTTGGCCAGCGCACTACCCGGCCGGGCGCGACAAGTGTTTCAGTGTTTTGCCTTGCACAATGCCGGTTCCGTTGCAGCAAGCCGCAACGTCGTGTCCTGCCCGTCAGGTGGAGGCGCCGTCGTAGCGTTCCCACCCTTTTGGACCGAGATGCTCCTGCGGCTGGTAGCGTATTTTGTAATCCATCTTCGACGAGCCGTGCACCCAGTAGCCGAGATAGACATGCGGCAGGCCGGCCGTGCGCGCCCGCGCGATGTGGTCGAGGATCATGTAGGTGCCGAGCGAGCGCTCTTCCTGGCTCGGATCGTAGAAGGAATAGACCATCGACAATCCGTCGGCCATCGTGTCGGACAGCGCCACGGCGATCAGTTCCCCCTGGCCGGTGCCGGTGATGAAGCTGTCAGGGCCGCGGCGGCGATATTCGATGATCTTGGTCTCGACATGGGTGTCCTCGACCATCATGGCGTAGTCGAGCACGGTCATGTCCGACATGCCGCCCTTGCGGTGGCGGGCATCAAGATAGGCGCGAAACAGTGAATATTGTTCGGTGGTCGGTTCCGCGTCGTGCACCGCGCCGATCAGGTCGGCGTTTTTGTGCATGACCCGTTTCATGTTCTTCGACGGGCGGAACTCCTCGGCCAGGATGCGTACCGACACGCAGGCCCGGCAGGTTTCGCAGGCAGGCCGGTAGGCGATGTTCTGAGAGCGGCGAAACCCGCCTTGCGTAAGCAGGTCGTTGAGTTCGGGCGCTTTCTCGCCGACCAGATGCGTGAACACTTTGCGCTCGAACTGCCCGTCAATATAGGGGCAGGGCGAAGGCGCTGTCAGGAAGAACTGCGGCGACTGGGTCGGATGCTGCGTCATGGTTTCCGATATCTGCGGACAATCCATAGCTTGGACGGCGCGCGCAAAACGTCAACCTTTTCTTGGACTTTGCCAAGGCCAAATGTCATCAGAAAAATTGAACCGAGCCTGCATGCGGCACAACCGGCCGACAGGCCGCTAACGCTCGGCGCGTGTCACCACAGTGCCCAGCAGCAGGTCGTGCAGCGTACGCTTGCGGTCGGCAAACAACGAGACCAGCAGTATCAGGGGCGTCAGGATCGCGTTGCCGGCCCAAAAAAGCACGGTGTGAACCACTGCCAGGAGACCGTCGACGGGGCGTTCGTCGAGCCGGTCCAGGCGCAGGCCCATCAACTGCATGCCGGGCGTGGCCTGTTTCGCGCCGCCGAGCGTGCTCCAGATATAGATCAGCGCCACGATCGGGCCAAGAACGCCGAACAGCGCCCAGCCCAGGCCGAGCGTCAAGACGCCGAGCAGGAGCACCAGGACCGCGAAGGGGATCACAAGCAAGCCGATGAACAGATAGTCGAGCAGGAAGGCAAAGACCCGGCGTGTGCGCACGCCCTCATAGACGCGCCAGTCGTCAAGCCGCGAAGCCAAAATATCGCCGTCGAGAATATTGTCGCTCATCCTGTCCTTTCCTGGGCTGCGGTTCGCGCGCCACCCGTCGAAGATGGGGATCGTCCGGCCGAAATCAAGAATTGCGAAGGGCTGCCGCCGTCACGCCGCGCCGCGCGGCCTGCGTAGGGCCGAGCCGGCGACGCCCAGCCAGCCGAGGATCATCAGCGTTCCGCCCGCCGGCGCGGCCATTGCGAAAAGCCTGGTGTCGGCAAAGTGCCGCATCAGCAGGTCGCCGGCGAACAGCAGGACGCCGGCAAGCAGAACCAGTCCGGCCGCGTGAGCCAGGCGTTCGCATGACAGGAGCCCGAGCGTCAGCAGGGCAGGGGCGTGAAAAAGCAGGAATTGCGCCGCGGTCGCCACATTGCCGCCGCCGGCATGCGCGGCCACCGCCGACAGCGCCACGCCCGCGGCGCCGATCAGTCCCGCGGCCAGGATGAGCAGACGCGCCGCGCTCATCGGGGCGCGCCTCGTCGCATCGCAGCGTCTGACGAAAACCCTGTCGCCGCCATCATCTTTCCGAAAGCACCCGCGCCACCTGCGGCGCGAAATAGGTCAGGATGCCGTCGCAGCCGGCGCGCTTCAGGCACAGCAGCGATTGTGAGTTCTTCAAAGTCATCCGACGTTGGCCTTCTTGTGACGGTGGCTTGCGTAAGGAACATTTTTGACCAATCCTCAGTTGCTGAATATTTTGGAGGAAGAAATGAGCGTTGAAGACAGGCTTCGCGTGCTGGCTGACCGCATAAAAATTCACTCGAATACAATGCTCACCGAGGAGGCAGTCAAGACAGCGGTGATTTTGCCATTTTTAGCGGCACTCGACTACGACGTATTCAATCCAGGTGAGGTCATACCTGAATTCTGCGCCGATGCTGTAGGGAAAAAGGGTGAGAAGGTCGATTACGCCATTAAGATAGAAGACGAGATTCGTATCCTTATCGAATGCAAACCGATCAGCGTTTCGCTGGAAAAGGCGCATCTGGCACAACTCTATCGGTATTTTTCGGTCACGAACGCAAAATTCGCTATCTTGACCAATGGTCGCACTTTCCACTTTCACACCGATCTGGTGGCGCCAAACAGGCTGGACGAAAAGCCTTTTTTGACGTTCGACTTGTCAGATATCCATGGTCCGCTGATGGGAGAACTCAAGAAGTTCGCCAAAAATGAGTTCGATGTAGACGGCATTCTACAGGCCGCTCAACGGTTGAAATATACGTCCGCAATAAAGAGGGAATTGTCCAATATTATGGAGAATCCGCCAGAGGAATTGGTCAGGATGGTGACATCTGATCTCTATCAAGGGCGGTTTACTAGTCAGGTAAGGGAGAAATTTACTCCCATGGTCAAATCGGCGTTCCGTGATGTAATCAGGGAGGCTGTCCAGTCGCGCTTGTCGTCTGCGCTTGCAGAAACGGAATCTATTGAGGTTTCGGATGATGCGCACGAGGGAGAGATTGTAACAACAGAAGAAGAGATCGAGGGCTTCATGATCGTGAGGGCGTTGGTGAGGGATTTGATAAAGCCTTCGCGTGTAACAATGAGAGATCAGAAAAGTTACTGCGGAATTCTTGTTGATGACAACAATAGAAAACCGTTAACGCGCCTCCATTTTAATAGATCCGTGAAATATATTGGGCTTTTCGATGGAGAAAAGGAAGATCGCGTTAAGATTGAATCCCTTGACGATATCTATGAACACGCGGATCGTTTGCGGAGTACAGCCGCAGTATACCAAAATGGATAACCGGGAGACGGAAGTGGTGCAGGTCAGCCTTTGAGAGCCCGCGCCACCTGCGGCGCGAAATAGGTCAGGATGCCGTCGCAGCCGGCGCGCTTCAGGCACAGCAGCGATTCCATCATCGCGCGGTCTTCGTCGATCCAGCCATTGGCGCCCGCCGCCTTGATCATCGCGTATTCACCCGACACCTGGTAGGCGAAGGTGGGCATGGCGAACGCCTCCTTCAGCCTGCGGACGATGTCGAGATAGGGCAGGCCGGGCTTGACCATGATCATGTCGGCGCCTTCGGCGAGGTCCTGCTCGGCTTCGCGCACCGCCTCGTCGGAATTGGCGTGATCGAGATAATAGGTCTGCTTGTCGCCCTTGAGCAGGCCGGCCGTGCCAACCGCCTCGCGATAGGGGCCGTAGAAGGACGAGGCGAACTTGGTCGCGTAGGACATGATCGCCACGTCCTGGAAGCCGTTGGCGTCGAGCGCGTCGCGCACTGCGCCGATGCGCCCGTCCATCATGTCCGACGGCGCGATCACATCGGCGCCGCTTGCTGCCTGCAGCACGGCCGCCTCGGCGATCTGCGCCACCGATTCGTCATTGACGATGATGCCCTCGCGCAGGATGCCGTCGTGGCCATGGTCGGTGAACGGGTCCAGCGCGGCGTCGGTGATGATCCCGATTTCCGGCACGGCCTGTTTGATCGCCCGGCTCGCCTTGTTGAGGATGTTGTCGGCGTCGAGGATGTGCGAGCCGGTCCGGTCGCGCCGGTCGCGCTCGATATTGGGGAAGGTGGCGACCGCTGGGATGCCGAGTTTCGCGGCTTCCTCGACCTGGGCGACCGCCAGGTCGAGCGTCATGCGGTAGACGCCGGGCATGGCGGCGATTTCCTCGCGTCGGTTCTCGCCCTCGATGACGAAGATCGGCCAGATCAAATCGTCGACCGTCAAGCGGTTCTCGCGCACCATGCGGCGCGACCAGTCTGTCTTGCGCAGGCGCCGCAGGCGCCGGCTTGCAGTGATCTCGTCGACGCTGCGTGCGCCGTTCTTGGTGTCGCGAAACATGCGGTTCATGGCGCACTCCATGGCGGGGGGCGATTTCCGGGCGAGGGATAGCATGGGTGCGGCGGCGCACAAAGCCGCTTTAGGGCCGTCGATGACGGCTTTGGCGCCGGCGAGATTGACGCCGGCGCGGCCGCCGCATAAGCCTCGGCATCGGGCGAGGTGTGCCGGATCGAGTGGTGCGACGACCTGGCCGCGCAGACGACGCGAGGGACGACCGGCATGGATTTCGGCGGTGGCGAGGAGATACGTTTCGAAAAGCTTGGTGCGGCCGGGGTGGTGACGCTGACGCGCCCCAAGGCGCTCAACGCCGTCACCCACGCCATGGTGCTTGCGCTGACAAGAGCGCTCGCCGCCTGGGCAGACGATCCTGAGATCGCGCTGATCGTCATCAAGGCCGAGGGCAGGGCCTTTTCCGCCGGCGGCGATATCTTGCACATCTACGAGGCCGGACGCGCCGGCTATCCGCCGCTCGATTTCTTCGCCGACGAATACCGTCTCAACCTCGCCATCGCGCGCTTCCCTAAACCCTATGTCGCCCTGGTCGACGGTATCGCTATGGGCGGTGGCGTCGGTGTGTCGTTCCATGGCACCCACAGGCTGATGAGCGAGAACGCCGTCTTCGCCATGCCCGAAGTCGGCATCGGTTTTTTCCCGGATGTCGGCGGCAGCTACATCCTGCCGCGGCTGAAAGACCGCTTCGGCCTCTATCTCGGTCTGACCGGCGCCCGCATCCGCCAGGGCGATGCGCTGTGGAGCGGGCTTGCGAGCCATGCCGTCAGACACGCCGATCTGGAGGCGATCCTGGCCGCGCTCGCAGAAAGCGGTGATGCCGACGCGGTTACCGCGCGCTACGCGCAGACGGTGCCGGGCGAGACCGCGGCCGATGCGGTGGCCGCGATTGCCCGCCATTTCGCGCCGGACGATTTCGACCAAACCCTGACGTCACTGCGCCGCGACGCCGAGGCCGGCGAGGATTTCGCCGTCGCGACGCTGGAGACGTTTTCCAAGCGTTCGCCCACCAGCCTGCGCGTTGCCCATCGCCAGATCACACAGGGCGCGACCATGGACATGGCAGCCTGTATGCGCATGGAGTTTCGCATCGTCAGCCGCATGTTGACGGGGCACGATTTCTACGAGGGCATTCGCGCGGCCATTATCGACAAGGGCGCCACGCCGGTGTGGCAGCCGGCGACACTCGAGGCGGTGACGCCGGACGTCGTGGACGCCTATTTCGCACCACTTGAGCGGGACCTGGAGTTGTGAGCGAGGACGGCGTCGATGTCGCCGCCTGGCGGCCGGGACTGGTCGAGGCGGCGTTTCCCTGGTTCCTGCGCATCGTCGCCGCCTACAGCCTGATGTTCGGGGTCGCGTACTGGGTCCGGCTGATCGGCTATTATGACGGCCCGCTCTGGCGCTTCGACACCATGTCGGTGGAATGGCAGGTCGCCTCGGTGTCGCTGTCGGTGCTTTTTCCGTTCGCCGGCATCGGCCTGTGGATGACGGCCTCCTGGGGGCCGGTGATCTGGTTCCTGTGCGCGGCGATGGAGACGACGATGTATTGGGGTTTTCCCGACATGTTCGGCCATCGACCGCTGATAGCCGTGTCGCACCTGCTCGTTGCGTTGATTTACATTGCCTTCCGCGTCGGCATCGCGCTGCAGCGCCGCAACGCTCGAATTGATTGAAAATTGTGCCGCGCGGATTGGGAGAAAATTAACGCATCTTTTGATCTCCGGTCCGTAATCGCTTGTTAAGGCTGAGGTTTAAGTCGAATTTTATTCGTCTGCGCTAGGGTCGGCGCCAAGGTGAAAACAAAAACAATCACCGGGCGTCAAACAAGAGGCAAAAGACGATGAACAAGTCACGACAGGCCCCGCAGGCCGTCCCGACCGAGGGCGAGGGACCCGAAGCGATCCGCACGCTCTATCTGGAATCGCTGCAGCTGGTGGAGCGTCTTCATCGCCGCCTGCTCGATGTGATCAAGGACGAGTTCGAGCGTAACGGCCGCTCCGACATCAACGCGATCCAGGCGCTGCTGCTGTTTAATATCGGCAATGCGGAGTTGACGGCGGGCGAGCTGCGCTCGCGCGGCTACTATCTCGGCTCGAACGTGTCCTACAATCTGAAGAAGCTGGTCGATCTCGGTTTCATCAACCATCAGCGCTCGCGGGTCGACCGCCGCTCGGTGCGGGTCAGCCTGACGGCGAAGGGCCAGGAGATCGCCGAGGTGGTCGGCAATCTCTACAATCGCCATATCGGCTCGATCGAGCAGGTCGGCGGTATCAATATCGAGGAATTCCGCCAGATGAATCGCGCCCTGCAGCGACTGGACCGGTTCTGGAACGACACCATCGCCTATCGGATGTAGTCGCTCTTCGCCTCGGTTTGGATATGTCGAACGGGTCGGTGCCGGGCGCCGGCCCGTCGTCTTTTCGGCCTCTCACGCATATGTGTCGCGTCGGGGCCTTCTTGCCGCCATATTCTTTCGTGTAGGAACGTCCGGGGTCGCAGGTCGCGCTTGGGGTCGCGTTTGACGGGTAGGCGCTTTGTTAACCACGCGCTTTTAGGATCGACCCTTGATTGCGATGGCGCGCCCCGAGAGTGCGCACAACACGAATAATGAGGCTGACTGGCACGATGAAGACGGATCGCCGCACGTTCCTTGTTGGCGCGGGCCTGGCCGCCGCGTCCTTGTCCACGGTGCCCGCGCGCGCGCAACAGGATGTCATTAGGGATCTGATCCTGTCGCCGAAGCGCGGTGCCTGGGACGATCAGTTCGACGCTCGCGCCAGCAGCGGCGAGAAAGTGGCCTCGAACCTGCCGATTCTCAGCCCGCAGACCGTCGGCCATGTCGAGCAGGCGATCGCGCAATATTCCGCTATCGTGGCCCGCGGCGGCTGGCCGATGGTGCCGGCAACCAAGAAATTGCGCCTCGGTGTGGTCGACCGCGACGTGGAGGCGCTGCGCCGTCGGCTGATGATTTCCGGTGACCTGGCCCAGAGCGCGGGCATGTCGTCGGCCTTCGACACCTATGTCGACACCGCCGTCAAACGCTTCCAGACGCGCCACGGGCTGCCCGCCGACGGGGTGCTCGGCCGCTACACTTTCGCCGCCATGAACGTATCGGCGCCCGTGCGCCTGGGCCAGCTCGAAACCAATATCGTGCGGCTGCGGTCGATGTCGGGTTTCCTTGGCGACCGCTATGTGATGGTCAATATCCCCGCTGCCCAGATCGAGGCGGTCGAGAATTCGCGCGTCGTGCTGCGCCATACCGCCATCGTCGGCAAGATCGACCGTCAGACGCCGATCCTCAATTCCAAGATCAACGAGGTGATCGTCAATCCGTACTGGAACGCGCCGGTGTCGATCGTGCGCCGGGACATCATTCCGCTGGTGCGCAAGAACCCGAACTATCTCGCCGAAAACAATATCCGCATCCTCGGGCCGGGCGGCACCGAGGTCGATCCGGCCACCATCGACTGGTCGACGGAGGAGGCCGCCAAGCTGCGCTTCCGCCAGGATCCTGGCAAGATCAACGCCATGGCCTCGGTGAAGATCAACTTTCCCAATCCGCATGCCGTCTACATGCACGACACGCCGCAGCAGGGCCTGTTCAATAAGCTGATGCGCTTCGATTCGTCCGGCTGCGTGCGCGTCCAGAACGTACGCGATCTCGTTACCTGGCTGCTACGCGATACCGATGGCTGGAACCGCCAGCGTTTCGAGCAGACCATCAAGACGGGCGAGAGCACGCCGGTGGCGCTGGCAGCGCCGGTGCCGGTCTATTTCACCTATGTTTCGGCCTGGTCGACCGGCGATCAGGTGGTGCATTTCCGCGACGACATTTATGGCCGCGACGGTGTCGACGAGTTGATGATCTCGTCCGCCCTCTAAAGGCCGGACCCCTTTCATCCGATCGAGGCCTTCCCGGTTTCCGGGGAGGCCTTTTTCATGTCCGCGCCGGCCTGTTTTCGCCCGGTGGGCCGTGGCCGGGCGTGCCCCCGCGCGTGCGACCTGCTGCGGCGCGCAGGCGCCGGCAAATTTCGCGCCGGCCGCGTGGAAGCCCGCTGCGAAGTGTGTTAATGCGCCCGCACATCCCTGAACCATCTCGACATGAGGACCGTTCACTATGGCTACTGCCACTGCCGTATCGCCCGCTGCCGACAGCTTCTTCAACAGCCCGCTCGCGGACGTTGATCCGGAAATCTTCGGCGCGATCGGCAAGGAACTCGGTCGCCAGCGCCACGAAATCGAGCTGATCGCGTCGGAAAACATCGTCTCCAGGGCAGTGCTCGAGGCGCAGGGCTCGATCATGACCAACAAATACGCCGAGGGCTATCCGGGCAAGCGCTATTATGGCGGCTGTCAGTTCGTCGACATCGCCGAAGACCTGGCGATCGAGCGCGCCAAGCAGCTCTTCGGCTGTCAGTTCGCCAATGTGCAGCCCAATTCCGGGTCGCAGATGAATCAGGCCGTGTTTCTGGCTTTGCTACAGCCCGGCGATACTTTTATGGGCCTCGACCTGAATTCCGGCGGTCACCTCACGCACGGCTCACCCGTCAACATGTCGGGAAAATGGTTCAACGTCGTCTCCTACGGCGTGCGCGAAGACGACCACCTGCTCGACATGGACGAGGTCGAACGGCTGGCGCATGAGCACAAGCCCAAGCTGATTTTGGCCGGCGGCACCGCCTATTCGCGCTTCTGGGACTGGAAGCGCTTCCGCGAGATCGCCGACGCGGTTGGCGCCTGGCTGATGGTCGATATGGCCCACATTGCCGGCCTTGTTGCCGGTGGCGTGCATCCCTCGCCGGTGCCGCACGCCCATGTCGTGACCACCACCACTCACAAATCGTTGCGCGGGCCGCGCGGCGGCATGATCCTGACCAATGACGAGGCGATTGCGAAAAAGGTGAACTCCGCCGTGTTCCCGGGGTTGCAGGGCGGGCCGCTGATGCATGTCATCGCCGCCAAGGCGGTCGCCTTCCGCGAGGCGCTTCAGCCCGAGTTCAAGACCTATGCGCGCGACGTGGCCGCCAATGCCAAGGCGCTCGCCGCCAGCCTCAAGGAGACCGGCCTCGACATCGTCTCGGGCGGCACCGACAACCATTTGATGCTGGTCGACTTGCGGCCGAAAAACGCCACCGGCAAGCGCGCCGAGGCGGCCCTCGGCCGCGCCAACATCACCTGCAACAAGAACGGCATCCCCTTCGATCCGGAAAAGCCGTTCGTCACTTCCGGCATCCGGCTTGGCACCCCCGCCGGAACCACGCGCGGGTTCGGCCAGGCCGAGTTCGGCGAGATCGGCAATCTGATTGCCGAGGTGCTGGACGGTCTCAAGGCGTCGAATTCCGACGAGGGCAACGCGGCCGTGGAAGCCGCGGTCAAGGACAAGGTGGTCGCGCTGACAGAACGCTTCCCGCTCTATCCCTATCTCGGCTGACGCCGGCCTGCCGCCAATAACCACGACGAGGGATCGCGATGCGTTGCCCCTATTGCCAGTCTGAAGACACGGCCGTGAAGGATTCCCGTCCGGCCGAGGACGGTGCCGTGATCCGCCGCCGCCGCGTGTGCCCGGATTGCGGCGGGCGCTTCACCACGTTCGAGCGGGTGCAGCTTCGCGATCTCGTCGTCGTCAAGCGGTCGGGCCGCAAGGTGCCGTTCGACCGCGACAAGCTGATCCGTTCCTTCGATATCGCGCTCAGGAAACGCAATGTCGAACCGGAACGGATCGAGCGTGCGGTTTCCGGCATCGTGCGCCAGCTCGAGAGCTCGGGCGAGACCGAGATCGCCTCCGACCAGATCGGCCGGCTCGTCATGGAGGCGCTGAAGTCGCTCGACGATGTCGCCTATGTCCGCTTCGCCTCCGTCTACCGCAATTTCCGCGAGGCGAAGGATTTTCACGAATTGCTCGGCGAATTGGGCGGCGAGGAAGTCGCCCGCGAACCGTGACGGCGCCCTCTCCCGCCGGCGAGGGCCAGGCCGCGCTCGATCGGCGTTTCATGGCCGCCGCCATCCGCTTGTCGCGCCGTAATCTCGGTCTCACCGCGACGAATCCTTCGGTCGCCACCCTGATCGTCGCCGACGACGGCAACGCGCCGGTGATCGTCGGTCGCGGGGTCACGGCGCGCGGCGGTCGGCCCCATGCCGAAACCGAGGCGTTGGCCGAGGCCGGCGAGCGGGCGCGCGGGGCGACCGCCTATGTCACGCTCGAGCCCTGCGCCCATCATGGCCGTACGCCGCCATGCGCTTCGGCGCTGATCGCGGCTGGAATCGCGCGCGTCGTCGGCGCCGCGAGTGATCCCGACCCGCGCGTCTCCGGCAAGGGGTACGCCATGCTGCGGGCCGCCGGCATCGAGGTCGTGGAGGCCGTGCTGGCCGATCGCGCTGGCGACGTGATGGCCGGATACCTAACGCGTTCTCTGAAAAAACGCCCGGAAGTGATTCTGAAGTTGGCCGTTTCCTCCGACGGCATGATCGGACGCACCGGGCAGGGGCAACTGCCGATCACCGGTCCGGTCGCGCGTGCTCAGGTCCACCTTATGCGTGCGGAAACCGACGCCGTCATGGTCGGCATCGGTACGGCGCTGGCCGACGATCCCGAACTGACCTGCCGGCTGCCCGGTCTTGAGGAGCGCTCGCCGGTGCGCATCGTGCTCGACAGTGGCGCGCGCCTGCCCGTAACATCGAAGCTGGTGGCGCAGGCCGCCCGGGTCCCGCTGCTGGTCGCCGCCTGCGCCTCGGCGCCGCAGGCGCGGCGCCAAGCGCTGACGCGGGCCGGTGTGGGCCTGCTTGCCACCGAGGAATTCGACGGCGCGGTCGCGCTGCCGGAGCTTCTGGAGGATCTGGCCGCCCAGGGCATGTCGAGCATCATGGTCGAGGGCGGCGCCAATACCGCCAGAGGTTTTTTGGCCGAACGGCTGGTCGACCGCATCGCCCTGTTCACCGGGCCGGTCCCGGTCGGCCCGGGTGGCATCGCCGCACCGTTCGACCGCGATACGCTGCCCGAGGGATTTCGTGTCCTGCGGCGCGCCCGTTTCGGCACCGACGATTATGTTGAACTTGTGAGGACGGCGTGAATGTTTACCGGAATCGTCAGCGATATCGGCCGCGTCGTCGACATTCGCCCGCTTTCGCAGGGCCGGCGTGTCCGCATCGAGACGGCCTATGATCCCGCCACGATCGATATCGGCGCCTCCATCGCCTGCGCGGGCGTGTGCCTGACGGTGGTGGCGCTGCCCGATGCCGGTTCGAACGCGCGTTGGTTTGAGGTCGAGGCCTGGGAGGAGGCGCTGCGGCTGACGACCGTCGCTGAATGGCGCCAGGACACGCGGCTCAATCTGGAACGCGCCTTGAGGCTCGGCGACGAACTCGGCGGCCATATCGTGTCGGGTCACGTCGACGGCCTGGCCGAGATCGTGGACCGAAAGGACGAGGGCGACGCGGTGCGTTTCACCTTGGAGGCGCCGTCGGCGCTCGCGCGGTTTATCGCGCCCAAGGGATCGGTCGCCCTCGACGGCACGTCGCTGACGGTCAACCGTGTGGAGGGCGCGCGCTTCGACGTGTTGTTGATCCAGCATTCGCTCGCCGTCACCACGTGGGGGGAGCGCCAGCGCGGCGATCGCGTCAACCTGGAGGTCGACACGATGGCGCGTTATGCCGCACGCTTGGCCGAGACCGCGCCCGACGGCGGATAGTCCGCGCCTTTGCGGTGTCCCCGGCCCGTATGGCGCAAACAAACTTGCGCCGCACGCGCTGCCGCCGGCACTTTGTGTCCAATCATCGCCGCCGCCGGCTGGCCCGCAAACTCGCGCTTGCGTGCCAACGCGGTTCGGCCTAAGTCAGCCGCTCACGCGGAGAGACCCCATGAGCGCTGCCAGAAAAAAACATCTGTTGATCGTGGAGGCGCGCTTCTACGATCAGATTTCGGATGCGCTGCTGGAGGGGGCCAAGGCCGCGTGCGAGGAGGCCGGCGCCAGCTATGACGTCGTCACCGTGCCGGGTGCGCTCGAGGTCCCCGCGGTCATCGCCTTCGCGCTCGACGGCGCCGAGGAGGGCGGCACCGACTATGACGGTTTTGTCGCGCTGGGCTGCGTCATCCGTGGCGAGACCTATCATTTCGACATCGTTGCCAATGAATCCTCCCGCGCCCTGACGGGCCTCGCTGTCGAGGAATCGATCGCCATCGGCAACGGCATCCTCACCGTCGAGAACGAGGAACAGGCCTGGGCGCGCGCCAGGCGCACGGAAGGCGACAAGGGCGGTTTTGCCGCGCGTGCGGCGCTGACCATGATCGCCGTGCGCGAAAGGCTCGGAGCCTGACCGTGACCGCGCCCACCGACAACGACAAATCGCTGGGGCGCCCCGCGAACAAGCGCGGCGCGGCGCGGCTCGCCGCCGTCCAGGCGCTTTATCAGATGGACGTCGCCGGCAGCGGCCTTTTGGAGACGACCGCCGAATACGAAGCCTTCCGTCTCGGCAAGGAACTCGACGGCGCGCTCTATCGCGAGGCCGATCCGCAGTGGTTCCGCGCCATTCTGGCCGGCGTCGTGGAAAACCAGAAGACGGTCGATCCGGTGATCCGCCAGGCCCTGACCGAGGACTGGCCGCTGTCGCGCCTGGACACGACCTTGCGCGCCATTCTGCGCGCCGCCGTTTTCGAATTGATGAAACGCGCCGACGTGCCGGTCGCCGTCATCGTGTCCGAATATGTCGATATCGCCAAGGCCTTCTACGTCGAGGAGGAGCCGAAGCTGGTCAATGCCGTGCTCGACCGCGTCTCGCGGCGTTTGCGTGGCGAGGGGCGGGGCAGGGACGCCTGATGACGGTCGAAGCGCAGGCACGCGAAGCGCGTCGCACCGCGCTCATCCTTGCCGCATCCAATGCGATTGTCGGCGCCGCCGCCCCGGTCTCGATTTCGATCGGCGGGCTGGCCGGCCACTACCTGCTCGGCGCGGACAAGTCGCTCGCCACCGCGCCGGTCACGGCCTATACGGTCGGTGTCGCGCTCGGCGCCTTGCCGCTCGCCTGGCTGGTGCGCCGCTTCGGACAGCGCAACGGTTTTCTGTCCGGCACGCTGGCCACCGCGTCTGGCGGCGCGCTTGCCACCTTCGCCCTGTTCCGTGGCGATTTCTGGCTGTTTTCGCTCGGGCTGTTGATCATCGGTATCGGCGGGGCGTCGGTCCAGCAATACCGCTTCGCCGCCGCCGACAACGCGCCCGCCCAGTTCAAGGCGCGGGCGATTTCCACCGTACTTGCCGGCGGCGTTGTGATGGCGATCGTCGGCCCGCAGGTCGTTATCTTTACCCGAAACCTGTTTGCCCCGGTCATGTTCGCCGGCTCGTTTGCCGCCGTGATCGGCCTGGCCGCGCTCGGAGCCGTCATTTTGTCCTTCCTGCGCCTGCATGACCGCCAGGCCGTGGCGTCGGCAAAAATGGTTGCGCCGGTTCGCCCGCTCGGCACCATTTTTTCGCAGCCGCGTTTCATCGTCGCGCTGGTGTGCGCGGTCGGCTCCTACGCGCTGATGACGTTTGTCATGACCGGCGCGCCGCTTGCCATGGTTGGCTGCGGCTTTTCGCCCGACGAGGCCGCGCTCGGCATTTCCTGGCACGTGATGGCGATGTTCGCGCCGAGCTTTTTTACCGGCCGGCTGATCGCCCGCTTCGGCAAGGAGGCCATCGTGGCGACCGGTCTGATCCTGCTCGTCGGCTGCGCCGTCGTGGCCCTGTCCGGCATCGCGCTGTGGCAGTTCTGGAGCGCACTGATCCTGCTCGGCGTGGGCTGGAATTTCGGCTTTATCGGCGCCACCGCGATGGTCTCGGAGACCTATACCGACGCTGAGAAGGGCAAGGTCCAGGGCGTCCACGATTTTCTTTTGTTCGGCTCCGTCGCCTTCGCCTCGCTGATGTCGGGCCAGGTCTACAACGCCTGGGGATGGGACATGCTCAACTGGATCATCTTCCCGGTCGTGTTCGTGTGTATCGCCGCGCTCGTCGTGCTCGGCCTGTCCGCGCGGCGCATTCGTGGCGAAAGCGGGGCAAAACTCTAACAAAACCTTGACGTTGCCCTGGCCGTTTCGCATAAGCCGCGGCGACTGGTCGGAATCCGCCATGTCTCGGCGGTGACCGATCTTCCTTCAACGGCCCAGGGAGGGGTTTTCTGGGCCAAACTCGAGGAAATTGGCAATGACAATACTGTATGTGGTCATCGCCTGCGGCCTTCTCTCTGTCCTTTACGCCATCTGGGCGACGCAATCGGTCCTTGCGGCCGATCAGGGCAATGAGCGCATGCAGGAAATCGCCGGCGCTATTCGGGAGGGGGCGCAGGCTTATCTGAACAGGCAGTACACCACCATCGCAATCGTCGGTGTCGTCGTGTTCCTGCTGGCCTGGTGGCTGCTGTCGGGCGCGGCCGCGGTCGGTTTCCTGATCGGCGCGATCTTGTCGGGTGCCGCAGGCTTCATCGGCATGCACGTGTCGGTCCGTGCCAATGTGCGCACAGCACAGGCGGCCTCCAACAGCCTGGCGGCCGGTCTCGACATCGCGTTCAAGTCCGGTGCCATCACCGGCATGCTCGTCGCCGGCCTCGCGCTGCTCGGCGTCGCCGTCTATTATTACGTGCTGATCGGCCCGATGGGCCACGCGCCGTCCGACCGCGCCGTCATCGACGCCCTGGTCTCGCTCGGCTTCGGCGCCTCGCTGATCTCGATCTTCGCCCGGCTCGGCGGCGGCATCTTCACCAAGGGTGCGGATGTCGGCGGCGATCTCGTCGGCAAGGTCGAAGCCGGCATCCCGGAGGACGATCCGCGCAACCCGGCCACCATCGCCGACAATGTCGGCGACAATGTCGGTGACTGTGCCGGCATGGCCGCCGACCTGTTCGAGACCTACGCGGTGACGGTCGTCGCCACCATGGTGCTCGGCGCCATCTTCTTCGGCGGCACCGAGGTTCTGGGCAGCGTCATGCTTTATCCGCTGGCGATCTGCGGCGCGTGCATCATCACCTCGGTGGTCGGCACGTTCTTCGTCAAGCTCGGCGCCAACGGCTCGATCATGGGCGCGCTCTACAAGGGCCTGATCGTGACCGGCATCTTGACCGTCATCGGCATTGGCGCGGCGACCTCGCTGACCATCGGCTGGGGCGACCTTGCGCTTGCCAACGGCACCACCGTCAACGGCACCAACCTGTTCGTGTGCGGCGTCGTCGGCCTGGTCGTGACCGGGCTGATCGTGGTGATCACCGAATATTACACCGGCACCAACAAGCGCCCGGTCAACTCGATCGCGCAGGCGTCGGTCACCGGCCACGGCACAAACGTCATCCAGGGGCTGGCCGTCTCGCTCGAGGCGACAGCCCTGCCGGCGATCGTCATCATCGCCGGCATCATCTCCACCTTCCAGCTCGCCGGCCTGTTCGGCACCGCGATCGCGGTCACCACCATGCTCGGCCTCGCCGGCATGATCGTCGCGCTCGACGCTTTCGGCCCGGTCACCGACAATGCCGGCGGCATTGCCGAAATGTCGGATTTGCCGCCGGAAGTGCGCCAGACCACCGACGCGCTCGACGCGGTTGGCAACACCACCAAGGCGGTCACCAAGGGCTATGCGATCGGCTCGGCCGGTCTCGGCGCCCTGGTGCTGTTTGCGGCCTATTCCTACGATCTGGAATATTTCGCCGCCAACAGCGCGACCTTCCCCTATTTCGCCGATATGGGCGACGTCTCGTTCTCGCTGTCCAACCCCTATGTGGTGGCCGGCCTGATCTTCGGCGGCCTGATCCCCTACCTGTTCGGCGGTATCGCCATGACGGCCGTCGGTCGCGCGGCGGGCTCGATCGTGGAGGAGGTGCGTCGGCAGTTCCGCGACGATCCGGGCATCATGAAAGGCACGTCCAAGCCGAACTATGCGCGTGCCGTCGATCTGCTCACCAAGGCGGCGATCAAGGAAATGATCATCCCGTCCCTGTTGCCGGTTCTGGCGCCGCTGGTGGTCTATTTCGGCGTCTACCTGATCTCCGGCTCCAAGGCTTCCGCCTTCGCCGCGCTCGGTGCGTCGCTGTTGGGCGTCATCGTCAATGGCCTGTTCGTCGCGATTTCGATGACGTCCGGCGGCGGTGCGTGGGACAACGCCAAGAAGAGCTTCGAGGACGGCTTCGTCGACAAGGACGGCGTCAAGCACGAAAAGGGCTCCGACGCGCACAAAGCCTCCGTCACCGGCGACACGGTGGGCGATCCCTACAAGGACACGGCCGGTCCGGCCGTCAACCCGGCCATCAAGATCACCAACATCGTCGCCCTGCTGCTGCTCGCCGTCCTGGCGCACTGACAGCAGACAAGCGACATCAAGCAAAAACCCCGCGGGAGCGATCCCGCGGGGTTTTCGTTTGGTTTGGCGGTCCGGCTTTGGCTGCCGTCGACCCGGGTTCGGGATTAGCCCGGCGGGCCGCCGAACGGACCGTTGGGCGGCGGCTTGCCGCTGCCGAGGCCGGACAGGAGACGTCCGACGAACGTGTGGTCCTTGCCGCCGGTCGGCGTGGTCCTGGACACGAAGTCGAACACCTTGCCGTCCTGCAGCCCGTAATTGGACAGGCTCGCCACGCGGCCGTCATCGCCGAAATAGACGGCCAGAACCCGCTGGTCGACCAGGCGCGGGCGCATGAAGGCGACCGGGCGCACCCGCTTTTGCGAGATGTAATAAAAAACCTCGTTGTCGAACGTCGCCGTGGTTGAGGGCGTGCCGAGCGCCAGCAACACCTGCTCGCGGCTGGAGCCGGCCGGCACCAGCTCGAGCGCCTCCTCGTCGACCACATAGCCCTGGGTGAGGGTTTCGCGCGGATTCAGGGTCTGGGCGGCGTTGCAGCCGGCAAGCGGCAGGATTCCGGCCGCCAGGGCGGCAAGGAGGTAGCGCCGGCGTTTGTCCCCATTGAAATTGACTGGAAGCAACGACATCTCCATGAAAGACGCTTCGCGACTTGCGCCGCAGCGCGAACTCGGTAAACCAGCTTACACGCCGATGCAACAGGCCCACTCTCGTGAGGCGGACCAGGGAGTGATCCGGCATGCTCAAACAACTACTCGGCCTCGCCCCGAAACCGAACCAGGCCGTGGTCGAAAAACTCTACCGGCAAATCGTGGCGGCGGCGCGGCAGCCGGTTCCTTATGAAAGCTGGTCGGTGCCCGATACGCCGCTCGGCCGCTTCGAGATGCTGTCCCTGCATGTTTTTTTGCTGATGCACCGGGCGCGGCCGGACGGCGCGCCGCTGTCGGAACTGGTGCAGGATCTGACCGACGAGTTCTTCCGCGACGTCGACCATTCGCTACGGGAACTCGGCATCGGTG
This sequence comes from Nitratireductor alexandrii, assembly GCF_004000215.1. GTDB lineage: Bacteria > Pseudomonadota > Alphaproteobacteria > Rhizobiales > Rhizobiaceae > Mangrovimarina > Mangrovimarina alexandrii. Next base: position 313,746 of record NZ_RBVY01000002.1, read on the forward strand.
ACCTGGGCATTGCCAAGCGCGTGAAAAAACTGGCGCGCATGTTCTACGGCCGCGCCGGCGCCTATGGCGAGGCGATCGAGTCGGGCGACCGGAGCGCACTTGCGGCCGCGCTGGCGCGCAATATCCGGCCCGACATTGCCGAGTGGCAGGGCGCCGCGCCGCTGGCCGATTATGTGATGGCCGCGCATCTGGCACTGGCCGGCCAGGACAGCGAAAGCCTGCTGCGCGGCGAGATCGCCTTCCCGACGGCCGCGGAGCGCAAGACCGAGGCGTGAGACGATGACGGACAGTGTCGAAAGCCCGCTCTCCTTTCGGGTCAACATCCGTACGCTGCCGCGCAAGGGCATGCCGGTTTCGATCGTTGCCGATGGGGATCAAAAGGCGGCCCTGGCCGTCACCCACGGCCTGCAGGCGGTGCGCGATTTTCGCGCGATGCTGAACGTATCGGCCTGGCGCGCTGACGGCGTGCGGGTGGTCGGCACCGTTTCGGCCGACATCGTGCAGACCTGCGTGGTGACGCTTGAGCCGCTTGAGGCTCGGGTGGAGGAAGCGCTTGAGGCGCTGTTCGTGCCCGAAACCTCGCGCCTGGCCCGGCCGGCGCTGTCGGCGGAGGGCGAAATCCTCCTCGACCCGGAGGGCCAGGACGCGCCGGAGACGTTTTCGGGCGATTCGATCGATGTCGGTGCGCTTGCCGAACAATATTTCGCGCTCGGCCTCGATCCTTACCCGCGCTGCGAGAACGCGCCGATGTCGCAGATTGCCGAAGGCCCGTCGGGTTCCCAGGAGCAGGAATCGCCCTTCGCGAAATTGCTTTCCTTGAAGCGCAAAAGCTGACAACTGTGCGCTTTGTTCCGGCGAATCCGGTTGTGCCGGCTTTCAAAAGCGCTATTTTCGCCGGGCTTTCGGAGGTTCGACCATCGTCAGATATGAGATGAGACAGGCGTGATCAGGATATCCATTGACGCCATGGGCGGCGACCACGGACCGTCCGTCATCATTCCGGGCATCCAAAAGGTGGTCGAGCGGCGCCCCGACGCGCGTTTCATGCTGTTCGGGCGTGAGGACGCCGTGGTTCCCGTCCTGGACAAACATCCGCGCGTGCGCGCGGTTTCGGATTTCGTGCACTGCGAGGTCGCCGTGCGCATGGACGACAAGCCGAGCCAGGCGCTGCGCCAGGGACGGTGGAAGTCCTCGATGTGGAAGGCGATCGAAGCCGTCAAGAAGGGCGAGGCCGACGTGTGCGTGTCGGCCGGCAATACCGGCGCGCTGATGGCCATGTCGAAATTCTGCCTGCGCACCATGGCCGACATCGAACGCCCTGCGATCGCCGCCATCTGGCCGACCGTTCGCGGCGAAAGCATCGTGCTCGACGTCGGCGCCACCATTGGCGCCGATGCCCATCAACTGATCGATTTTTCGATCTTGGGCGCGGCGATGGCGCGCGCCTTGTTCGATCTCGAGCGGCCGACCATCGGCCTGCTCAATGTCGGCGTCGAGGAGATCAAGGGGCAGGAAGACGTGCGCGAAGCGGGCCGGCTGTTGCGCGAGGCTGATCTCAGGACGATGGATTATCACGGGTTCGTCGAAGGCGATGATATCGGAAAAGGCTCCGTGGACGTCGTCGTCACCGAAGGCTTCGCCGGCAACATCGCCCTGAAATCGGCCGAGGGTACGGCCAAGCAGTTGGCCGAATATCTGCGCAGCGCCATGAGCCGCACGCTTTTCGCCAGGATCGGTTATGTTTTCGCGCGCTCCGCCTTTCAGCGCCTGCGTGAGAAAATGGATGTCCGCAAGATCAATGGCGGCGTGTTCCTGGGGCTGAACGGCATCGTCGTCAAAAGCCATGGCGGCACTGACGATGAGGGTTTCGCCGCCGCCGTGGAACTCGGTTACGATATGGCGCGCAACGGCCTGATCGAGAAGATCAGGGCCGATCTCGACCTTTTTCATTCTCAGCGGTCGGCCGGCGAGCGCGCGGGCAAACAAACCGCCACGGGCGATATTTAGGAATACAGGAATGATACGATCAGTCGTGCGCGGCGTCGGAACCGCATTGCCTCGGCGTGTCATGCGCAACGCCGACTTCGAGGGCATGGTCGAGACCTCCGACGAGTGGATCGTCCAGCGCACCGGCATTCGTCAGCGCCATATCGCCTCAGACGACGAGACCACGGCCTCTCTCGGCGAGGCGGCGGCGCGCAACGCGCTCGCCGCTGCCGGCATGACGCCCGACGACATCGATCTGATCGTGCTGGCGACGTCGACGCCCAACCACACCTTTCCCGCGACCGCCGTCGAGATCCAGGAGCGCCTGGGCATGCATCACGGCTTCGCCTTCGATCAGCAGGCCGTGTGCTCGGGCTTCGTCTATGCCATGACGACGGCCGACCTCTATATCCGCGGCGGGCAGGCGAGGCGGGTTCTCGTCATCGGGTCCGAGACCTTTTCGCGGATTCTCGACTGGAGCGACCGCACCACCTGCGTCCTGTTCGGCGACGGTGCCGGCGCGGTGGTCCTGGAAGCGACGGAGGGGCAGGGCACGGTGGCCGACCGCGGCATCCTGGCCGCAAGCCTTAGGTCTGACGGCGCACACAAGGACAAGCTCTATGTCGATGGCGGGCCGTCCTCCACCGGCACGGTCGGCCATCTGCGCATGCAGGGACGCGAGGTCTTCAAGCATGCCGTGGCCATGATCACCGACGTCGTCGAAGCGACCTTCGCCGCCGGCGGCGTGAGCGCGGACGATCTCGACTGGTTCGTTCCCCATCAGGCCAACAAGCGCATCATCGACGCCTCGGCCAAGAAGCTGGGCATCGCCGAGGACAAGGTGGTGACCACGGTCCATCTGCACGGCAACACCTCGGCGGCCTCCGTGCCGCTCGCTTTGGGTTGCGCGGTGGGCGACGGGCGGATTCGCCAGGGTGACCTGGTCCTGCTCGAGGCGATGGGCGGCGGATTCACCTGGGGCGCGGTGCTGCTACGATGGTAGAGGCGCCGTCGTGCCTGCCGGTTCTTGACCTGGGTGCGCTGATTCCCTAACGTCCCTTCGGTTTTGAATAATCTAGCAATTCTGAGCGAGACTGGACGACCGAATGGGGGGAAAGACCATTACGCGCGCCGATCTGGCTGAATCGGTCTACCGCAAAGTGGGGCTGTCGCGGACCGAATCGGCACAGCTGGTCGAAATGGTGCTCGACGAGATCTGCGACGCGGTGGTGCGCGGCGAGACCGTGAAGCTGTCTTCCTTCGCCACGTTTCAGGTGCGCGAGAAGAACGAACGGATTGGCCGCAATCCCAAGACCGGCGAGGAAGTACCGATCCTGCCGCGCAAGGTCATGACTTTCAAAGCCTCCAATGTGCTCAAGAGCCGCATTCTGCGCGCGCATAAGGCGCTGCGCGTCAAAGGCGAAAAGAAATAAAACCGCCGCCGATCGGTTCGGGCCGGATCGCCGTGCGTCGGCAGTGCCGCGCCCTGGATGGCCGCGCCGAGCATTGGCGCCGGTATGCCGGGACCGCGCAACGGCTTGAATATTTTTGCGCAAACCGCTGAAATAGGGACCGAATCGGAGGAACGTCCTTGCTGGAGCATGCCATGGACAAGAGCCCCGACGCGTTCAGAACCATTAGCGAAGTGGCCGAGGATCTCGACCTGCCGCAACATGTACTGCGGTTCTGGGAAACCCGCTTCGCCCAGATCAAGCCGATGAAGCGCGGCGGCGGGCGGCGCTATTACCGTCCGCAGGATGTCGATCTGATCAAGGGCATCAAGCGCATGCTTTACGATCAGGGATACACGATCAAGGGCGTTCAGAAATTGCTGCGCGAAAACGGCGTCCAGTTCGTGGCCGCCATCGGCGCCGGCGACCTCGCCGCCGCGGAGGCGATCACCAAGCGCAAGCAGGCCGAGGCACCGGCTCCGGCCGCCCCCAAACCCGCCGACGACGAGATGCTGGTCGGCGAGCCCAAGGCCAAGCCGAGTCGCCGGTTTTTCGGGCTGGGCAAGGCCGACGAGGAGAGCCCCGTCCAGGGCGAGGGCAGGCTTTCGCGTGACAACCGGGCGCTCCTGCAGGAGGCGCTGTTCGACCTTCTGGAATGCAAGCGCCTGCTCGATCAGGTGCGCTGAGGCGATCGTCGCTGAGAGCGTTTCCAGGCGAAGTGGAAGCCGGTTCGCCGTTCGGAAACGCGTCAAACAATAAGGTGGGGCCGCTGTGCGATTCCGTGAACAGCGGATCGATTCTAAAGCCTTCGGCGGTTGGTCCGCCTAGCCGTCATTGGCGGCGTTGAGCTCTTCCGGCCGCAGCCCGTGATCCGTCTCTGCCGGGAACACGGTTTGTGAAATGGTCGGCCGCCGTTTGACCACGAACGGCTCCATCGCCGTCAGCAGGCGCTGGACGCCCGGCGTGCGCCGGTGCGCGGCCAGTGCCGACCGGTTGGCATAGAGCGCGCTGACGATGAACCGGCGGGCGATCGGCCGGCCGTCCTCGTCGATCGGCCGCAAAAGCTCGAAACGCAGGCAGCCCGGTTCGTCGTCGAGCGTGCGACGGGCATGCTCGCCCATCAGCGCGCAGAATTCGGCTTCGCCGCCCTCGACCGTTTCATATTCGACGATGATGCTGTACGCGCTCACGCTGTGCTCCCGGGCCTGTGCGATGCGAGCATAGCGCGCACGGCCAAAGGGCCGCAACGCCTGTCCACGAGGCAGCACCACCCCGGCGACAGTGTCACCCATGTCTTAGGTACAGACTGTTACCTATGTCTCCGGGTCATACACTTAAAAAAATGGTCGGAGCGGCGGGATTCGAACCCACGACCCCTTGACCCCCAGTCAAGTGCGCTACCGGGCTGCGCTACGCTCCGAACCGGGGCAAGCCTTAAAGGCTCGACCATGCGCGTGCAAGCGAAAAACGGCCGTCGATCGCAGTTGCGCTGGGGAACTCTCAGTCGGTCGTGCCGGCCGAGCTTTGCGGTTGTGCGACCGGCAGGCTGACGGTGAATGCGGCGCCGCCCTGCGGGCTCTCGGCCACCGTCAGCGTGCCGCCGAAACCGGTCACGATCTGCCGGCTGATGGCGAGCCCGAGCCCGGCGCCGGTCTGGCCGGCCGCGGCGCCGCGCGCGAATTTGGCGAAAATCGCCTCGCGTTCGGCTTCGGGTACGCCGGGCCCGTTGTCACTGACGGTCGCCTCGTAGCGCCCCTTGCGCACGCGGCTGGCGATGACGACCTCGGGCGCGCGGGTGCCGTTATATTTGATGGCGTTGGAAAGCAGGTTGACGAATACCTGGGCCAGCCGGTCGCGGTCGCCGTCGACGATGGCCCGGCGCGCGCGTTTTGCGCGGACGATGCCGACCCCGGCCGCGCGGGCCAGCGCCTCGCAGCTTGCCAGCGCCTGGTCGAGCGCCAGCTCCGGATCGAACGGTGCCGGCGTCGCGCGCGCGCCGCTGTCGCCGGGCTGGTTGAGGTCGAGAATGCCGTCGAGTAGGCGGGTTAGCCGTAGGCTTTCCTCCTGGATGACACGCAGATAGCGCTGCTTTTGCGCCGCCGGCATGTCCGGGGTTTGCAAAAGAATGTCGCTGAAGGCACGGATCGACGTCATCGGCGTGCGCACTTCGTGGCTCACCTGGCTCAGGAACTCGTCCTTGCGCTCGTCGATGGCACGCAATTGCCGGTTGGCGCGTGCGAGCTCGTCGGCCGTCGCCTCGATCTCGCGCGATTTCTGCTCCAGCTCTTCGGAATAGGCGCGGATCTGTTCGGTCTCGTCGGCCAGCCGCTTCAGCTCTTCCACGCTGATCGTCTCGCTGGTGACCACCGACGACACCAGCGCGCGTGCGGTGGCGGCGCCGACATTGGCGGCGAGCCTTTGTTCGACGGTGGCGATTAGCTCGTCGCTGGCGGTCATGGCGTGGTCGCGGGTGTTTTGTGAGGCGAACAGCGACACTGCCTCGCCGGCCCCCAAAACGCGGTCGGCGATGCCGCGCAGATCGCGGATTTTGGCCGTGCGCCGCATGACGCTGAGCTCGCTCTCGGTCTGGCGCCGGAAAATGTCGATGAACAGGCGCGACTGGTAGCGGGCGAGTGGGGTCGGATCGGTGAGCAGCGACACGCCGAAAAACAGCGCCAGATTGGCCGTCATGCTCCAGAACAGGGCATGCACCAGCGGATCGAGCCGGCTGAGGCCGAACAGCGCGTGCGGCCGCAGCCAGCCGAGTCCGAACGGGCCGTCGGCGATCGCGCTCGCCGGCAGCAGGAAGGCGCCTTCGAAACTGGGCAGGAACAGCGTGTAGGCCCAGATCGCGAAACCGGCGGCAAGCCCCGCCAATGCTCCGGCTTGGGTGGCGCGGCGCCAGTAGAGCCCACCCACCAAGCTTGGCAGGAATTGCGCCACGCCGCAAAAGGAGATTAACCCGATCGCGGCAAGCGCGTCGAAACTGCCGCTCAGCCGATAATAGAGCAGGCCGAGAAACACGATGAACACGATGCTGACGCGGCGCGCCGTCAGGATGAAACGGCGCATCAGCCGGGCGCTGGCGTCGGGGGCGAGGCGCAGGCTGAGCGCCAGCGGCATGACGAGATGGTTGGAGATCATGGTCGACAGCGCGATCGACGAGACGATCACCATCGAGGTGGCCGAGGAAAAACCGCCGAGAAAGGCCAGCAGGCCGATCGTGCCCTGATCGGCGCTGAAGGGCAGGGTGAGCACGAACAGGTCGGGGTTCGAGCCTTCCGGCAGGCGCTGCAGGCCGGCGAGCGCGATCGGAATGACGAACAGGCAGATCAGGAACAGGTAGAGCGGAAACAGCCACGAGGCCGTGCGCAATTGGCGCTCGCTGGTGTTTTCCACCACCGTGACCTGGAACTGCCGTGGCAGGCAGATGACCGCCGCGCCGGCCAGAATGACGAGGCTCACCCAGCGGCTGCCGAACGTGTCGGCGGGGTTGGTCAGGTTGGCCGGCGCATCCGCGAACATTGCCGTCGGTCCGCCTTCATTGCCCAGAACGACCCAAAGCCCCACCGCCACCAGCGCCACCAGCTTGACCACCGCCTCGACCGCGATCGCCGCGATCACGCCGTGGTGGCGCTCGTTGACGTTGATGTTGCGTACCCCGAAAATGATCGAGAAGGCGCACAATCCGGCCGCGACCCAGAACGCGATCGCAAAATCGGGTTTCAGGTTGAGATTGGCGGCCGCGACGGCACCAGCCGGATAGGTCAGCACTTGGAAGCTTGCCGTCAGCGCCTTGAGTTGCAGCGCGATATAGGGCGTGGCGGCAACCACCGCGATGATGGTGACCAGCGCGCCGAGAGCCGAGCTCTTGCCGAACCGGGCCGAGATCAGATCGGCGACCGAGGTGGTGTGGTAGGTGCGTCCGACCGCGACCAGCTTGCGCAGAAACACCCACCAGCCAACGAACACGATCGTCGGGCCGATATAGATGGTGGCGAATTCCAGCCCGTTGCGCACCGCCGAACCGACCGCGCCGAAAAACGTCCACGACGTGCAGTAGATCGAGATCGACAGCGTGTAGACCAGCGGCGACGACAGCCATCCGCCGGGACCGCGCCGCGCCCGACGGTCGCCGAAAAAGGCGACCGCAAAAAGCAGCGCCACATAGGCCATGCACGCGACAATGACGAGATCGGCCGACAGCATCAGTCTTTCGCCGGCTCGTCTGGCCGCCGGAAAGCCTGGTCGCGCGCGCCGGCGCCTGCGAGTCGGCTCGCCACGATGGCCGCGCACAAAATCACCAGCGCCCACACGCCGAAGATGTAAAGCACGATCAGCGGAATGCCGCCCAGTGCCAGGGGGGCGGTGAAGGTCAGGACAAAGGGCGGCAGGAACAAGAATATGGCCGCGAACGGCAGAACCGAGGCCAGGTCGCGCGTGCCGCGCTTGTCGTCGCCGCCGCGGCGCTCAGTGTCACGCGCCGACAATGGAGCGCACCCGCGCCACGACGTCGGCGTTGGAGAACGGTTTGGTGATGAAGGCGTCGGCGCCGATCGTTTCGGCCATGCGCCGGTCGGCGGCCTGGCCCTTGGCGGTAAGAACCAGAACCGGCAGCCGCTTCAGGGCGGGATCGGCGCGGATGGCGCGCAGCAGCTCGAAACCGTTCATGCCCGGCAGCATGACGTCGAGGATGGCTGCGCTGAACCGGCCGCGGCGCAGCCGGTCGAGCGCGTCCGTGCCGCTGGCGAGCGCCTCCACGGCAAAGTCGGCGCGCTCGAGAATGAAACGCAGCGATTCAACGATATTGGGCTCGTCTTCGACGATCAGGACGCGTGTCCGCTCCACCCCCCGTTCCCTCTTTTATTTTTGCGGTTTTACCTACACGCATCGGCGGTGTTCAAACATTCGCCTTTTGTCTGACGCCGCGCCGCGACAAGGCCCGGCAGGTGCCGGAGTTCAGCCGATCAGCGGAGCTTCCTGACGGTGGCTGCAGTCCTGGCGCGGGCACAGCCGGCAGACCGTGCCGACGGCGAGCGTTGCGCTGTTCCGGTCGATGCCGTCCCCGTAGACCGTCGCGTCGGCCTCGGCGGCCTGGCACACAAGCATGATCGATTGCAGGTTGCGCGGCCTGCCGATCGCGGCCGTGCTCTTGTCGACCGCGCGGGCGAAGAACAAAAAACTCTCGCCCGACGGCAGCTGGCCGTAATGCCGGACGGTGACCCCGGGACTCTGGAAGGCGGCGTAAACCGCCCACAAGGGACAGGCGGTCCCGTAACGCGGCAGGGGCAGGGCGGCGAGCGGCAGGCGCTTGGTGACATAGCCCGATGGGTCGGAGCGCATATAGGCAAACCGTACGCCCTCCGCGCCCGGCCTGCGCAAGGTCGCAAGTCTGTGGGCGGCCTGTTCGTAGGAGACGCCGAACCGGCGCATCAGCGCGTCAATGTCGTAGCGGCTCTCGCGCGCCGCCAGCAGGAAGGCATCGTAGGGCATCAGGATCGCGCCGGCGACATAGCTTTCGAGCGCGGCGGCGGCGAGGGTGCGCGCCGTCTCCGAGCCGAGTGCGGGGTGGTTTTGCACGATCCGCGCTATGGGGTCGCCCGCGGTCCCGTGGACCGTCTCCTTGACCAGGGCGAAGCGGCTGGACGGGTCGCGGAAGCCGGCCCCGCCGCCCGGCGGGCCGTCGCCATGGCCGAGGCCGGCCGCCAGCGCCTCGAGGTCGGGAAAGAAATTGTCGGTTTCGGCGATAAAGGCGTCGACGCTTTCCATCGGCGTGGCCGAGCGCACCCGCTGATGGGCGCTGCCGAAAAAGTCCACCAGCGCCTGGGCGGTGTCGGACAGGCGGGCGCTGTCGGAGGCGATGATGTCGAGGAAGCGCCGCCGGCTCGGCAGGTCGAGACGTTCCTCGTCGGTCAGAATCTCGGCCGCTGCACGGATTGCCGTCACGCTGGTCAGCATGCGGTGCACGCTGTCGGCCAGGAAGGGATCGCGGTTGAGACGGTCGGCCAGCGCCAGGACCGCCTCGTTGCGATCGCGATAGACACTGTAGAGCCGCAACAAAAGGCCTGCCCAGTCCGGCAGGCGGCCGACCAGTTCCTCGGCGCCGTGCGGCGGTAACGCGGCCGCGCCGATCGCCGGATCGACGGCGATCTCGTTGAGATCGTCGACGCGCCGTTTCTCCGCCTGCCCGTCGAGCGTTTCTCGTCCGGTGTTGAGACCGGCGGCGAGGCGTTCGAGCACGGCCGCGGTCACGGGGCGGCGGTTGGCCTCGATCAGGTTCAAGTAGGAAGCGGAAATCCCGGCGCGCCGGGCGAGCTCGGCCTGGGTGAGGGCGCGCTGCTTGCGCAATACCCTGATTTTCAACCCCGAAAGCGTCTTGGTCATCGTCGGCAATCCGCTATTTTTGTGAATTGTTTACACAATTTTCGGAGTAGAGCGCAAGTTATTTACAGAAATTTCTATATAAACCAAAGGCTTATTGTGAAATTGACTGAATTTGCGCAGAAAGGGGAGCGGGCGGCCGGCATGCATCGCCGCATGGCGCCGCACCGACACCCGAGGGAGGAATTTCATGCATTTCGACAAAATGAACCGCCGCGGCTTTCTCACCAGCACCGCCGCGCTCGGCGCCGGTCTGGCCATGCCGACCATTTTCACCAGCGCCTCGCGCGCGCAGGAATACTGCAACATGCCGACCGGCGATACGGTCGTGTTCGGCTTCAACGTGCCGCAGACCGGCGCCTATGCCGACGAGGGCGCCGACGAGCTGCGCGCCTATGAACTCGCCGTCAAGCATCTGAACGGCGAGGGCGACGGCGGCCTGTTGAACACCTTCACCTCCAAGGCGCTGAAGGGCAGCGGCGTGCTCGGCAAGAAGGTGGCGTTCGTCACCGGCGACACGCAGACCAAGTCCGATGCCGCCCGCGACAGCGCCAAGCGGATGATCGAGAAGGAAGGCGCGATCATGATCACCGGCGGATCATCGTCGGGCGTCGCGGTCGCGGTGCAGGGCCTGTGCAACGAGATGGGCATCATCTTCATGGCGGGCCTCACCCATTCCAACGATACGACCGGCAAGGACAAGAAGCGTTACGGTTTCCGCCACTTCTTCAACGCCTATATGTCCGGCCAGGCGCTCGGCCCGGTTCTCGCCGAGGAATATGGCACCGACCGGCGCGCCTATCACCTGACCGCCGACTATACCTGGGGCTGGACCCAGGAGGAATCGATCATCAACGCCACCGAAAAGCTCGGCTGGGAGACGGTTTCGGCGGTGCGCACGCCGCTCGGCGCCGGCGATTTCTCGCAATACATCACCCCGGTCCTGAATTCCGGCGCCGACGTGCTGATCCTCAACCACTACGGCAAGGACATGGTCAATTCGCTGACACAGGCGGTCCAGTTCGGCCTGCGCGACAAGCAGGTCAACGGTAAGGATTTCCAGGTCGTCGTGCCGCTGTTCTCGCGCCTGATGGCGCAGGGGGCGGGCAAGAACATCGAGGGCATTCTCGGTACCACCAATTGGAACTGGTCGCTGCAGGACGATGCCTCGCAGGCCTTCGTGAAATCCTTCGGCGAGGAATACGGATTCCCGCCGTCGCAGGCCGCCCACACCTGCTACGTCCAGACGCTGCTTTATGCCGATGCCTGCGAGCGGGCCGGAACCTTCGCCGCCCCGGAAGTCATCAAGGCGCTGGAGGGCTTCGAGTTCGACGGCATGGGCAACGGCCCCACGCTCTACCGCGCCGAGGATCACCAGTGCTTCAAGAAGGCTCTGGTCGTGCGCGGCAACGATGACAAGCAGTCCGAATACGATCTGCTCAAGGTCGTCAAGGAAGTCGACCGCGAGGCGCTGACCTACGACGCCTCGATCTTCGGCGGCGACCTCGGGCCCAACGAAGGCAAGAGCTGCTAGGCTGAAGGGCCAAGCACCGGACCGGTCGCCCCCGCGGCGACCGGTCGCCATCGCGGCCCGCCTCGCGCGGGCTTTGGAGCCGGACGGGGCGGCAAGATCATGGACGCTATCATCATCCAAATTCTCAACGGTCTCGACAAAGGCGCGGCCTATGCGCTGATCGCGCTCGGGCTGACGCTCGTGTTCGGCACGCTGGGGGTCGTGAACTTCGCGCATGGCGCGCTGTTCATGCTCGGCGCGTTCTGTGCCGTATCCTTTAACGCGCTTTTGACATGGCCGATCCAGCCGCCGAAGGCGGAAGGTCAGCTGTTCGCCCCCAAGGCGATCCCCTTCATGGAGCATCAGTTCGGCGAACTTGGCGCGGCGATCGTCAATTGGTCGGTGCCGCTGTCGATCCTGATCGCCATCCCGGTGATGCTGCTCATCGGGTTGATCATGGAACGCGGGCTGATCCGCCATTTCTACAAGCGGCCGCATGCCGATCAGATCCTCGTCACATTCGGCATGGCGATCGTGCTGCAGGAAATCGTCAAGAAGATTTTTGGCGCCAACCCGATCCCGCAATCGGCGCCGGAGATGTTCAACGGCACCGCCGATATCGCCGCCTGGCTGGGCATGAGCGATGCCTTCATCGTCTATCCCTGGTGGCGTCTGATCTATTTCGTCTTCGCCGCCGTGGTCATTGGCGCCGTCTTCGCGTTCCTGAATTTCACCACCTACGGCATGGTGGTGCGCGCGGGCATGCGCGACCGCGAGACGGTCGGGCTTTTGGGCATCGATATCGAAAAGCGTTTCACCGTCGTTTTCGGCATCGCAGCGGTCGTGGCCGGGCTCGCCGGCGTGATGTACACCCCGATCCTGCCGCCCGACTACCATATCGGGATGGAGTTCCTGGTTTTGAGCTTCGTCGTGGTGGTGGTCGGCGGCATGGGCTCGCTGTCGGGCGCCGTGCTGGCCGGTTTCGTGCTCGGAATCCTGCAATCCTTTGCCTCGATGAACGAGGTCAAAAGCATCTTTCCCGGCATCGATCAGATCATCATCTATCTGATCGCCGTGATCATCCTGCTGACCATGCCACGCGGGCTGATGGGACGCGCCGGCGTGATGGAGGACTGACCGATGTTCGCCAATCTTTCGCGCAATGACTGGCTGCTTTTCCTGGGGTTCTCGATCGTGGTGCTGATCAGCCCGTGGACGCTCACGCCGTTCGGCGCCGGGTACCCCGCCCTTTTGCAGAAATTCTGCATTTTCGGCATCTTCGCCCTCGGCTTCAACATCCTGTTCGGGCTGACGGGCTACCTCTCCTTCGGTCACGCAGCCTTTCTGGGCGTGGGCTCCTATGCCGCCGTGTGGTCGTTCAAGCTCTTTACCATGAACGTCCTTCCCAGCGTCATTTTCGGCATTGCCGCGGCCGGCCTGTTCGCCGTCGTCATCGGCTATATCAGCCTGCGCCGCTCGGGCATCTACTTCTCCATTCTCACGCTCGCCTTCGCGCAGATGAGCTACAATCTCGCCTATTCCGTGCTGACCCCAATCACCAATGGCGAGACCGGTCTGCAACTGACGCTGAATGATCCGCGCATCATCGACAACGCCTTCGCCGCGCCGGGCGCCGGGCTGCCGCAGACCAATTTGTTCGGCATCGACATGAGCGGCTATCCGGGTTTCTATTTCTGTGCCGCGGCGTTGATCGTGTGCTTCTTTCTGACGATGCGCATCTTCCGCTCGCCCTTCGGCATGATGTTGCGGGCGATCAAGTCGAACCAGAACCGCATGCGCTATACCGGTTTCAACACCAGGCCGTATCTGCTGACCGCCTTCGTCATCTCGGGCATGTATGCCGGGCTGGCGGGTTCGCTGATGGCGGCCACCGATCCGCTCGCCGGCGCCGAACGCATGCAGTGGACGGCCTCCGGCGAGGTGGTGCTGATGACCATTTTGGGCGGTGTCGGCACGCTGGTCGGGCCGGTGCTGGGCGCGGGCGTCATCAAATATTTCGAAAACATCTTTTCCTCCTTCAACGAGGGCACCCTGCACGCCGCCTTCGCCTTTCTGCCCGTCGGGCTGGAGACGGTGATGGTCAAGCTTGCCGGCCTGTTCGTCGGCGAGGGATGGCATCTCACCCTGGGCGTCATCTTTATGCTGATCGTCATCTTCCTGCCGGGCGGCATCATGGAGGGCATTGCCCGGCTGGCGAAGCTTGCCGGCATCAAACGCAAACCCTCCCACGCCGACATGTCGGCCGGGTCGGCCCAGCCAGCGGAGTAGGGCGCATGTCCACGCAGAACATGGTTCTCAACGTCGCCGACGTCAGCAAGAGCTTCGGCGGCCTGAAAGCGCTGAGCGATGTCGACCTGCAGATCGAGGAAGGCACCGTCCACGCCATCATCGGCCCCAACGGCGCCGGCAAATCGACGCTGCTCAACGTGTGCATCGGCCGCATCGCGCCCGACACCGGCCACGTGATCTTCGACGGCGAGATCCTCGACAGCCACCAGCCGCACGAGATCAACCAGCTCGGCGTCAGCCGCGTCTTCCAGACGCCGGAGATCTTCGCCGATCTGTCCTTGCTCGACAATGTCATGATCCCCGCCTTCGCCCGCCGCGACGGCTCCTTCCGCTTCAACGCCATCCAGGCCGTCAGCGGCCAGGCCGATATTCGCGAGGAGGCCGAGGCCGTGCTGCATGATGTCGGTCTCTACGAGCAGCGCCATGCGCTCGCCGGCAGTCTGTCGCGCGGCGACAAACGGCGGCTGGAAATGGGCATGTGTCTGATCCAGCGTCCCAAGCTGCTGCTTCTCGACGAACCGACGGCCGGCATGTCCCGGCATGATACCAACATGACAATCGACCTGCTCAAGCGTCTCAAGCAGCGCGGCATGACCAAGGTGATCATCGAGCACGACATGCATGTCGTGTTTTCGTTGGCCGACCGCATCAGCGTGTTGGCGCAGGGCCGCATCATCGCCGAAGGTTCGCCCGAACAGGTGCGCGCCGATCCGAAGGTCAAGGAAGCCTATCTGGGGGAAAGTGAGCAATGAACGCCAGCGTTTCGGCAGCCGACACCGCCACCGCCTCGCCGGTCTCACCAGACACGGCGCCGTTTTTCAGCGTTAAAGACATCCACGCCTATTATGGCGAATCCTATATCGTCCAGGGCGTGTCCTTCGACGTCGCCAAGGGCGAAGTCCTGTCGTTGCTCGGCCGCAACGGCGCGGGCAAGACCTCGACGCTGCGCACACTCGCCCGGCTCGACCAGCCGGCGCTCAAGCATGGCGAGATCTGGCTCGACGGGCGGCCTCTGCACGATATGAAGGCGCATCAGGCGGCGGTCGAGGGCGTTCAACTCGTGCCGGAGGACCGGCGCATCATCGGCGGGCTCACGGTGGAGGAAAACCTCATCCTGGCCCAGGTCAGCGAGCCGCGGGGCTGGGAGATCGGGAGGATATACGAGCATTTCCCGCGCCTGGCCGAGCGCCGCAACCAGGAAGCCACCACCATGTCGGGCGGCGAGCAGCAGATGCTGGCCGTCGCCCGGGCGCTGGCGCGCGACATCAAGATCCTTTTTCTCGACGAGCCTTACGAGGGGCTGGCACCGGTCATCGTCCACGAGATCGAGAGCATCGTGCGCCAGATCCGCGATATCGGTATCACCACGATCATCGTCGAACAGAACGCGGTTGCCGCGCTGCGCCTGTCGGACAAGGCGGTCATCATGGACATGGGGCAGATCGTTTACGAGGGCTCGGCGCGCTCCGTGCTCGACGACACCCGGTTGCGCGACGAATATCTCGCCATCTGAGCCCGGCGTGCGGCCGCGCACGCCGCGCCGGTCACGCCGTCAGCGGAAAGACGCGTGCGTTCGGCCGGTATAGGCGAGCCGGTATTCGAGCGCGATCGCGCCCCACACCAGGCCGAGCAGCACGTAAAAATGCCGCCAGTGATCGGTGTCGATCACCGTGCCGAGCAGGACGTGGCCGACGAGGACGACATAGGCGCACAAAAAATAGGGGTGCCAGGGGCGGTCGCGAAACAGGATGCGCAGGCCGGCCACCAGCGTCCACACGATAAGCATCGCGTAGGCCGCGAAGCCGAGCCAGGAATAGGCCAGCAGCGCCTTCAGCCAGATATTGTGCGTGTCCTCGCCGAACGTCTTGCCGAACACCAGCGGCCCGATGCCGAACGGGCTTTCCAGCGCGATCGAAAACCCGATCGCGTGCCGCGCGAAGCGGCCGAGTCGCGCGCCGTCATAGTCCTGCACCAGCCGGGCGCGATCGGCGAACAGGTCGGCGATCACCGGGATCTGCAAGGCGATCACCATGCCAGCGACCAGAAGCGCCAGCGCGATCAGTGCCATGACGATGATCTTGACGCGGAACGCGCCGCTACGGTGGCGTATGAACACCGCCAGGGTGATCAGCATCGCCGAGATCGCGAACAGGCCCCATGCGCCGCGCGAAAAGGACAGGAAAAGGCCGAAGGCGATCACCAGCAGCGGCAGCGCGTAATAGGGGATGCGCGTCGCCGGGCCGGTCAAAAGCCGATAGAGCAGGTAGATGCCCGGCAAGGTGATGAACGGGCCGAACACGTTCGGATCCTCGAACACGCCGGCCGCGCGTTCGAACTTGGTGAACATCTCCGCCCCCGGAAAGGCGTGGAAATAGCCGAGTATGCCGAAAAACGCCGTCGACAGCGCGGCCGCGATCCAGGCGTGGAAGACCAGTTGGTAGAGCTCGGGCCGCCGTTCCAGCACCGCGGCGAAGAACACCGAGGTCAGGGCCAGAAACAGCGACACCGCCAGATAGAGCGGCGCGTCGTTGAAGGTGTCCATCTGCAGCATGGAGACGACGCCGCCGAGATTGAAGACGATCAGAAGCACCAGAAGCGGCGCCGTGCCGCGCGACAGATGCAGGCCGAAAAGCGCCCAGATCGGGATCAAAGCGGCCATGTATAGCTCGTAGGGCGCTGGCTCGCGGATCACGAAGCCCGACAGGAACACGCCCAGCGCAATCGCGGCCGAGGCCAGCAGCGAAACCAGCTTGGCGTTGATGGCCTGGCGCGGCAGGGAGGGCGCGGCTGCCGTCAATAGGCGGACTCCGTCTTCAAGAGCCGGATCGGCGTCAGCACCAGAATCTTGAGATCAAACCACAGCGACCAGTTCTCGATGTAATGGAGATCGTATTCGGTGCGCATCTTGATCTTCTCGTCCGTATCCACCTCGCCGCGCCAGCCATTGATCTGGGCCCAGCCGGTCACGCCCGGCTTGACGCGGTGTCGGGCGAAATAGCCGTCGACCACTTCGTTGTAGAGCAAATTGTGCGACTGCGCCGCCACCGCGTGCGGGCGCGGGCCCACCAGCGACAGGCTGCCGACCAGCGCGTTGAAGAACTGGGGCAATTCGTCGATCGAGGTCTTGCGGATGATGCGGCCGACGCGCGTCACGCGCGGGTCGTCCTTGGTCACCGCCTTTTTCGCCGTCGGGTCGCATTGCTCGGAATACATCGAGCGGAACTTCAGCACCTCGATGACCTCGTTGTTGAAGCCGTGCCGTTTTTGCCGGAACAGCACCGGCCCCTTGCTGTCCAGCTTGATGGCGATCGCGGTCGCGATCATCACCGGGGCGAACAGCACGATGCCGAACAGCGAAAACACGATGTCGAAAATCCGCTTGGCGACAGAGTCCCAGTCGTTGATCGGCTTGTCGAAAATGTCGAGCAGCGGCACCGAGCCGATGAAGGAATAGGAGCGCGGCTGGAAACGCAGCGCGCTCGAATGCGCCGACAGGCGGATGTCGACCGGCAGCACCCAAAGCCGCTTGAGCATCGACAGAACCCGCGCTTCGGCCGAGATCGGCAGCGAGACGATCAGCATGTCGATTCTGGCGATGCGGGCGAATTCGAGCAGTTCCGAAACCGTGCCGAGCTTGGGATAGCCGGCCACGATCGGCGGCGAGCGCTTGTCGTCGCGATCGTCGAAAATCCCGCAAATGCGGATATCGTTGTAGGGCTGGCGCTCGAGCGAGCGGATCAGGCTTTCGGCGGCGGCCCCACCGCCGACAATGACGGCGCGGCGCTCCATCGTGCCGTTGCGTGCCCAGCGGCGGATCAGTCGCGACATGACGAAGCGCAGCGCGAGGACGCCGAGCAGCCCGCTGAGATACCAGCCTGCGAACCACAGCCGCGAGAACTCGGCGGAATTTTTCATGAAAAAGCCGGCGAGCGCCATCAGCGCGAAGGTCGCCGACCAGACCAGCGCGATACGTCCGGCAAAGCGCAACGGCGCGCGCAGGGCGCCGATATGATAGGCGTGCGCGAATTCTAAAAGCACCACCGCGCCCAGCGACCCGGCCGGGATCGCAACCGCGTATTCCCAGTAGAGATGGGTCTGCGGACCGACGTAATAAAGATACATCAGCGCGCCGGCGAGCGCGAAAACGGCGAACTCGGACAGTCTGAGCATGCCCATGACCATCACCGGCGACAACGTGTCGCGCCGGTACTGGCTGGCGATATTGCGCGCCATCGGGCCCAGCGTGCCGGCCGTCTGATGGGCCGTGCCCTCGTCCTCGAATTGCCGGACCGCCTCGAGCGTGTATCTCAGTTCTGGGTCGATCTTGTTCATGCCAACGCCTTCCACGCCGCAACGGGTCTAGCAGGAAGCTGCTAAGATTCCCTTGATGGGGCCGTCGGCATTGGCGTTATCTGCGGTAGCGGACGCGTGCGACCGTGTCCTCGTAGATTGCCTCGATGCGCGTGGCCATCGCGTCGGCGCTGAAATTTTCTGTCATGAAGGCGCGCCCGGGCATCGAGGCCGCATAGGCGTCCTCGTCGGCGAGCGCCTCGGCCATCTTGGCGGCGATCGCGGCCGCATCCGGCTCGACAAGTGCGTTGGACGCGGTGGCGAAAATCTCGGGGATGCCGCCGACCGCGCTGGCGATCATCGGCCGGCCGGCGCCGAGTGCCTCGATCACGATATAGGGCATTGCCTCCGCACGCGACGGCACCACGACGATGCGCGCGCGCGTGAAAGCCTGACGAGCCGGCATCGGCATCTCGAAGCGGATCCGTTCGCCCAGCCCGAGCGCGCCGGCCTGGGCGATGTAGCGTTCGCGATCCTCGCCGTCGCCGACCATCACCGCGCTCACCGGGCGTTGCAGCGTGTGTTGCGCGCGCGCCAACGCGTCGATGAAGATGTCGGGACCCTTCAGGTCGCGCATCATGCCGATATAGAGGAAGTCGGCGGCCTGTTGATCGGTCGCCACCGGCTCGAATTCTTCGGCGCGAATGCCGTTATAGACGACGTGATGGGGCGCTTTCGGCTCGCCGATCTTGCGCCGGAACATGGCGCGCTCCTGCTGCGACACGAACAGGATATGATCGGAAAACCGGTCCATCAGTCGCTCCAAACCAAAGAAGAAGCGGCCCGTCAGGGCCGTTTCGTCGTAGTGGAGACTGCCGCCATGCGGCGAATAGAGGCGGGCTACGCGAGACCCAGAAACCCGCAACAATGAGCCGAACATGCGCGCGTAGACGCCACCTTTGGCGCCGTGCCCGTGCAGGATGTCCGGCCGCAATTTCTTGATCAGTCCAAAAGTCCGAAATGCGGACACGATGTCGCCCGGTCCGATATGGCGCTGCATGGGGGTGCGCGCCACGCCCAGCGCGAGCTCGGGCTCGAGCTCGGCCAACAGGCGGTTTTCGAAATCGCCGCCCGTCGAGGAATCGCACACCACCCCGACCTCATGTCCCGCCGCCGTCTGCGCCTGGCTCAGGTCGCGCACATGGCGGAAAATACCGCCGACAGGGGAGCGGAAGCAATGAACGATGCGCAGGCTTTGTGTCACGGAATACGAGGCCGTTGCGCGTTAGAACAGGCGTTCGCGGACATAGATCGTGTCTCCCGGCAGCACCGGGTCGGAGGTTAGAACGCGCCCGGTCATCACCTTGCCGTTGATGTCGCGCGTGATATCGACGCCGCCCTGATTGGCTCTGGCGGTAAAGCCGCCGGCCGCCGCTATCGCCTTTTGCGCCGTCATGCCCGGCACGTAGGAATACTGGCCGGCCGCGCCGACCTCGCCCATCACGAACACCGGGCGATAGCGGTCGATCTCGACAGACACGTCGGGGTCGCGCAGATAGCCGTCGCGCAGCTTGCCGGCGATCTGCCGCTCGATCGCGCTGGCCGATTGTCCGCGCGCGGCGACGGCGCCGACAAGCGGGAAGGCGATATAGCCGGCCTGGTCGACGCTGTAGACGTTGCTTAGGCTTTCCTGCTCGAAAACCGTAATGCGCACGCGGTCGCCCGAATCCAGCACGTAGGGCTTGGTCAGTGCGGCGTGGAAGGCCGGCGGAGCCGGACGATAGCCGGAACACCCCGCCGCTGTCGCGAGCGCGAGAAGGGCAACCGAAATGACGAGCCGGCGTTTCATGATCCGCTACGCACCTTTGATTGACACAGGCGGCCGCCAGGGGAGGCCGACATCGCGCTTGTTATCCACCTGTTAGGGTTAATGCCCGGTAAAGGGCCGGCGCGAAGACGGTCGAGACAGTTCTTTCAGCCGGCACTGGTTTCTTAACCTGCCGGTTACCATAGGCGTTTACTTTTGCCCGCAGAAAACTCGGAGTTTTGCCGATGGCCGGCGTGCGCAATCCCGACCAGGACCTTGATATCGACATTGCCGCTTTGTTTGCGGGACTTGCCGGCAACTGGCTGCGCATTCTGGTCGTTGCGCTGGGCGTGACGGCGGTTGCGTTCATGCTGGCCTCGATGGCCACCCGCCACTACAAGGCAGAAACCCGCATTTTGATTGAGACGCGGGAATCGGTGTTCACCCGGCCCGAAACCCAGCGCGACGCCGATCCCATCCTCGACGAACAGGGCGTGACCAGCCAGGTGGAGGTGATTTCCTCCACCGACATTCTCACGAAGGTCGCCCGTCAGCTCGACCTGGCGGCGCTGCCCGAGTTCGAAGCCGACGGCCAGGTATCGCTCGTCGACAGGCTGATGATCCTGACCGGGCTGCGCGGCGATCCCGTCGCGCTGCCGCCAGAGGAGCGCGTGCTCAAGGTTTTTCGCGAAAAGCTCAATATCTATCGTGTGGAAAGCTCGCGCGTCATCGTCGTCGAGTTCTCCTCCGAGGACCGCGAACTGGCCGCTGCCGTGCCCAATGCGATCGCCGACGCCTATATCCAGCTGCAGCGTGATGCCAAGCAGCAATCCAATGCCGACGCAACCGAATGGCTGGAGCCGGAAATCGCCGATCTGCGCGCCAAGGTGAAGGAGGCGGAAAGCAAGGTCGCCAATTTCCGCGCCCAGTCCGACCTGCTTGTCGGGGGCAACAATTCCATGCTTGCCACCCAGCAGCTTTCGGAGCTGTCCAGCGAATTGTCGCGCGTGCGCGCCAACCGCGCCTCGACCGAAGCGACGGCGCGTTCGATGCGCGAGGCGCTTTCGCAGGGCGCTTCGATCGACGCTCTTCCCGACGTGCTGGCCTCGCCGCTGATCCAGCGCCTTCGCGAGAACCAGGTTCAACTCAAGGCCGATATCGCCGACCTGTCGGCCAGCCTGCTCGACAATCATCCGCGCATTCGCGCGCTGCGCTCGCAATTGGCCGACCTCGACCGCCAGCTCCGCGCGGAGGCCCAAAAAATCCAGTCCAGCCTGGAAACCGAGGCCGAATCCGCGCGTTTGCGCGAGCGCGAATTGGTCGCCGAGCTCAACAAGCTCAAGGCCGAATCCGCCCGCGTGGGTGAGCAGGAAGTCGAATTGCGCGCCCTGGAGCGCGAGGCGGCCGCACAGCGCGATCTGCTGGAATCCTACCTGTCGCGCTACCGCGAGGCGCTCTCGCGCAAGGACCGCAACTACCTGCCAGCCGATGCCCGCATCTTCTCGCGCGCCACCGTGCCGGGCGAACCCTATTTCCCCAAAGTGCTGCCGATCTCCGGTGCGGCATTCGCCGCCGCACTCATCCTGATGGCAGTCGCGACCCTGCTTGCGGAACTGTTCAGCGGTCGCGCGCTGCGTCCCGCGCAGCGTTATGACGGTGTGCCGTCAAATGTCGTCATGCCGCGCGACCAAGCCGACGAGGCCGAAGCCGAAACCGCCCGGCGGCAGGCCGCCACCGAGGTGGCCGCGCGCGCCGAAGTCGAACAGGCCGATGCCGACGAAAATCTTGTCGAAGACGACACCGGCGTCGAGGCGGCGGCCGCCGCGCCGATGCCGGTTTTCACCCGTGGCCAGATCACCATCGAGGCGGCAGCGGAAAAGCTCATCGCAGGGGGCGCGTCGCGGGCCCTGTTCATCTCTCCGGAAGGCGACGAGGGGGCGGCGTCGGCCGTGATGGTCGCGCGCGAGGTGGCCGACGCCGGATTGCGTGCGCTGTTGCTCGACCTGACGGAAACCGGCGCGGCATCGTTTCCGATGCTGGAGAGCGCGCGGCTGCCGGGGATAACCGACCTGTTGTGCTCGAAGGCGCAGTTCACCGACGTCATCCATCCCGACCACTATTCGGAGTGCCATGTGATCCCAAGCGGCACTGCCGATCCCGCCCTTGCCATGCGGGCGGCGGACCGCCTGCCGATCATCATGGAATCGCTGACCACCGCCTACGACATGGTGATCGTGGAATGCGGACCGGCGGACGCGGCCGGCATCGGCCGGCTGATCGACGGGGCGAGCGAGGTTTTCGTCTCCGTGATCGAGGAAGACGACGAGGCGATTTCCACCACCACCACCGATCTGCACTCCAGCGGCTTCTCCGACGCCATGCTCGTCACTCCGGTGGGGTATGTTCCGCCTTACGCGCCGGAGCCGGGCCGTCGGTCCGCGGCCTGATCGAACCGGCGAAATCAGGTTTCGCGGCTGCCGCGTGTTGCCCGGCGCGCCCGCTTGACGGCCTCCCAAAGAAGAGGGGTGGCTTTCACCCGTCGCTTTACCAGCGCGGCGGTGCGGCGCGACAGAGCGCTTGCGCGACCCTTGAGCGTTAGCGGGAGGACGATGTCGACGTGGTGGGTCTCGATATCGCACCACAACCGCTTGTAGGTTTCGTCGCCGACGCTGAAATCGTAGATCGCCAGACCCTGCTCGCATGCCTCGCGGATATTGTCGAAAAACAGGAACTCGCCCGGACTGGCGAAGGCGAGTTCGTCGCCGGCGATCGCTCCGAACTCGCAAATGACGCTGTCGGCGCTGATGCTCGAACCCGTCACCGCGCGCAGCAGGCCGCCGACTTCAAGCCCGTGCAGCACAAAGGCGGGGGCGGCCTTGTGTGCCTCGGATCCGAACAGCTCGCGGAAGAAGTCCTGGACCGGTGTCCCGTCAAAGACGTTCTTGATACCCATGGTGGCGAAACGCTCGGCCTTCATGGCGAAAAACGCATCGAGCAGGCGTTCGCTCTCGAGCCGGTTTTCGGCGCGCAGGCGGCGAAACCCGCCGGCCGCCTCGAACTTGCGGGTTTGCGAGCGGTGTTTCTTGCGTTTGCGCTTGCCGCTGGCACGAGCCAACACCGCCTCGAATCCGCCGGTGAGATCGACGGCCAGCGCCGGATTGGGGCTTTGCGCGCCGCCAAGACGACTTAACGGGTTCGGGCTGCCGCGAAACACGCTGATCAGGCGTTCGAAGACGAGCAGGTCGATATCGGGCCGCGCGGCCCGGATCGACCGGATGAGGGTTTTGATGTCGCCCGGGCCTATGTCGGCGGCCGCGGCCGGCACAACGGGCGAAAAATTGCCGTTGGCATGGGTGCCGCCGACGAGGCAGGCCATCTTGGCGGAGCCGTGCGCCACGACTTCCAGCGCCACGGCGAAGACCGGTCGGTGCCGGCGCGACAAAGTCGCGACGACGATGTCGGCGTTGCAGTGCCGGGCCCAGCACGCGACCCATTGCGCGCTCTGGGCGGGCGCGAAGACGCAATCGCGGCACAGGGCGGCATAGGCCGTCAGCGCGGCCTCGCCCTGCAGACAGGTCGCCTGCAGGACATCGCGGCCGGAATAAGCTGCGCGGCCCGCTTGCGTGGCGTGGCGGTGCGTCTGCGGTGCCGTTCGCGTCGTCACGGGGCTCCTTGCGTCAACCATACCTTTAACCTTCGGGTGTAGACCTCGAACGGTAACAGGGCCGAACGGGCCTTTCGGCCGATGCGCCGAACCTAACCGACAATGGTGAAGGAATGATCGACAGGGGGGAATTGCTGCGCAAACTGGCCCTGAACGTGGCGCGCTTCAGCCTCCTGGGGCCCATTGCCGGCGGTTTCTATCGCGGTGTCGGTGCCATTTTGATGCTGCATCGGGTCACGGAGGCGACGGGCGAGGTGATCGGCGCCAACCGCCATCTGACGGTTTCGCCGCATTTCCTCGACGCACTTCTGGCCGAGGTGGGCCGTCTCGGCTACCGGTTCGTGACGATGGACGAGGCGGTCGATCGGCTGGCTTCGCGCGCAAGCGGCGAGCCTTTCGTCACCGTCACCGCAGACGATGCCTATCGCGACAACGTGCAGGAGGCACTTCCGGTGCTGGAAAAGCACGAAGCGCCGATCACGATCTATGTCGCGCCCGCACTGATCGAGGGCCGGGCGCTGTTGTGGTGGGACGTTCTGGAACGGATCGTGTCGTGCCGCGACACGGTCTATCTGTCGACGGCGAGCGGCAAGGTGGCGCTCGACTGTTCCACCCCGGCCGGCAAGCTGAACGCCAACAACGCCATTCACGATTATCTGACGCGCGAGGTGCCGGAGGAACACCAGCGCGCGGTCATCCGCGATCTGGCGCTCGCGGCCGGGGTCGATCCCGAGGGGCCGAACCGGGAAACGCTGATGAACTGGGACGAGATCCGCGCCGCGGCCGCCCATCCGCTGGTCACGATCGGTTCGCATACCGTGCATCATTACAATCTGCGGCGGCTCGACGAAGACAAGGCCCGCCGCGAGATCGTCGATGCCGGGGGCATTCTGGAGATCGAGCTCGGGGCGCGTCCCCGGCACATGGCCTATCCCTACGGCTATGTCTCTGCGGTCGGCGCACGCGAGGTCGCGCTGGCGCGGGAGGCCGGCTACGCCTCGGCCGTCACCACGCGCCACGGCATGGTGCAAACCGAGCACGCCCGTCACCTTCACTCGCTGCCGCGCATCTCGATCAACGGGCGCTATCAGCGCGTGGCGCATGTGCGCACCATGCTGTCGGGCATCACCACGCCGATCGCCAATCGCGGCCGCCGGGTCGTGACCCTGTGAACCGTCCTAGGGTCGCGATTTCGGCGGCCCGACCATCCATTTGATGATCGCCATCGCGGGCAGGATCCACAACAGGCCAGTGAACAGAAAATAGGCGAGATGCACCAGCGCGCCGGATTCGGCCAGCCGCGCGGTGGCGATCGCGGTGGCCAGCAGCGCGTAAATCACCACCAGCGCCACCAGCAGCACGGTGCCGATCAGTTTTTTCACTCGCACGGGCATCGGTCTTCCTCTTCTGGCGCGCTTATTGCGCCTTCGCGCCGGCCGGTGCAATCCCGGCGGCCCGGGAAACGTCCGGCGCGACGGCTTGCCGCGTGGGGCATGCTTGCCAGCGCGGGGCAATTGGTCCACCTGTTCGCCGTCATCGACGCAGCAGGGAACCGGTGCCCATGACCGCCATCGCGCAGACGCCGCTTCACGGTGCCCTCGCCAAGCTCGACCGCGACCGCGCCCAGGTGCGGGCCTGGCTCTATGTCGTACTCGTAGTGCTGTTTGCGCTGGTCGTGGTCGGCGGCGCGACCCGGCTTACCGGTTCGGGCCTGTCGATCACCGAATGGAAGCCGATCCACGGCGTCATCCCGCCGCTCAATGCCGCCGAATGGCGCGAAGAGTTCGAAAAATACCGGCAGATCCCGCAATACCAGCAGATCAACAAGGGCATGAGCCTTGCCGAGTTCAAGGTGATCTTCTGGTGGGAATGGGCTCACCGGCTGCTTGCCCGCGGCGTCGGTTTCGTCTTCGCCCTGCCACTGATCTATTTCTGGGTTGGCGGCCGCCTCGAACGGCGCGTCAAGCCGAAACTCCTCGGCCTGCTTGCGCTTGGGGGGCTGCAGGGGGCGATCGGCTGGTGGATGGTCGCTTCCGGGCTCGTCGAGCGCACCAGCGTCAGCCAGTACCGGCTGGCGACCCACCTGACGCTTGCCTGTCTGATCTTTGCCGCCACCATGGTTGTGGCGCGCGGGCTGGCGCCGCATTCCCAGGCGCCGTCCGGTCGCGCCACGCGGCGCTGGGCTGGCTGGTTGGTGGTTCTGGTCATGGTGCAGATCTATCTGGGCGGTCTCGTCGCCGGCCTTGATGCCGGCCTCGCCTACAACACATGGCCGCTGATGGACGGCAGCCTGATTCCCGGCGGCCTGTTCGTGCAATCGCCCGCGATCGCCAATTTTTTCGAAAACCCCAAGACGGTTCAGTTCGTGCACCGCCTGGGCGCCTACATCGTGTTCCTGGCCGCGCTCTGGCACATGATCGCCACCCTGCGGGCCGAAGCCGGCACGACCCATGCGCGCCGCACCGTTCTGCTTTTCCTTCTGGTTCTGGCCCAGGCCGCCATCGGCATCATAACGCTGCTCCTGCAGGTGCCGCTCGGCTGGGCCTTGTGGCACCAGGCCGCCGCTTTGGTCGTGCTCGGCTTCGCCGCTGCCCACTGGCGCGGCACCAGGGGCAGTTATCCGCGCGAGACGGAAGTCGAACTCAGGAACTGAGGCGCACGGCGGATTGGACCGCCGGCCTCAGCGCGATCGACGCTCCGTCATGCCGCGCCGAGCATCAGCGTCATGTTCTGCACGGCAGCGCCCGAGGCGCCCTTGCCGAGATTGTCGAGCACGGCGACCAGATTGGCCTGACCTTTGCCCTCGGTCCCGAAGACGTAAAGCCGCATGTCGTCCGTGCCGTTGAGCGCGGTCGGGTCGAGACGCGCGAGGCCGGCGCTTTCGGCCAAGGGCACCACCTCCACGATCGACTGTCCGGCATAATGGGCGTCCAGCGCGGCATGGATGTCGCCAAGCTGCGGCGCCCCGGAAAGATCGGTAAGATGCAGCGGCACCTGCACGATCATGCCCTGGGCGAAACGACCGACGCTCGGCGAAAAGATCGGCGCGCGGGTGAGAAGTCCGTGCGCCTGCATCTCCGGCACATGCTTGTGCGCCAGGGTCAGCCCGTAGAGGAAATGGGGGGCTGCGATGTGCTCGGGATGGGCCTCGTCCTCCATCTGCGCGATCATCTGCTTGCCGCCGCCCGAATAGCCTGACACTGCGTTGACCGTGACCGGATAGTCCCCGGGCAGGATGCCGGTCTCGGCCAGGGGACGCAGCAGCGAGATCGCGCCGGTCGGATAGCAGCCCGGATTGGCGACCAGCCGTGCCTTGGCGATTTTCTCACCCTGGCCGGCGGTCATTTCGGCGAAGCCGTAAGCCCAGTCGGGATGCGTGCGGTGCGCGGTCGAGGTGTCGATGATGCGCGTCGAGTTGACGCCGTCCAGCATGGCGACCGATTCCCGCGCCGCGTCGTCCGGCAGGCACAAGATGGCGATGTCGGCGTCCTTCAGCATCGCCGCGCGCAAGTCGCGGTTGCGCCGCTCGGCCTCGGGAATCGAGAGCATGTCGAGGTCGGCGCGGCCGGACAGCCGCGTACGGATCTGTAGACCCGTCGTGCCGTGTTCACCGTCGATGAAGATTTTCGGTTTCATGGCCTTCTCTAGCTCAAAAAGGAATCTGCCATCAATGGCTTGCCGCGATCGTTTGATTCAACGGCCGAGGCGTTTGACTCAGCGCATCAACGCCCTCGCGCGCCGGATCAGGGCCGGGGCGTTGTACCGGCTGTGCCTATGCTTGTTCCCGCGCCTTTCGTTCGGCCAGCAGTCCCAGATAATGCTGGGCCACCGTCGCCCCGGCGATCGCGGTGATGTCGGCATGGTCGTAGGGCGGCGAGACCTCCACGATGTCGGCGCCGACGATGTCGAGCTGGCCGAGCTGGCGTAACACCGACAGCATCTTGGCGGAGGAGGGGCCGCCCGCAACCGGCGTGCCGGTGCCGGGCGCGTAGGCCGGATCCAGGCAGTCGATGTCGAAGGTGATGTAGACCTTGCGTCCGCCGGTGCGCTCGGCGATCTGATAGGCGATCTCGTCGGCGCGCATTTCGTCGATCTCGTGGCCGTAAAGAATCCGGATGCCGCAATCCTGCGGCGCGTGGGTGCGGATGCCGATCTGGATTGAGCGCTCGGGATCGATCACGCCGTCGCGCACTGCGCGGCCGACGAAGGAGCCGTGATCG
This sequence comes from Nitratireductor alexandrii, assembly GCF_004000215.1. Lineage (GTDB taxonomy): Bacteria > Pseudomonadota > Alphaproteobacteria > Rhizobiales > Rhizobiaceae > Mangrovimarina > Mangrovimarina alexandrii. Next base: position 341,368 of record NZ_RBVY01000002.1, read on the forward strand.
ATGCGCTTGCCGTCGTCGAACCAGGTATCCTGATGCGCATCGAACTGAACCAGCGCGAGCGGTCCGTGTTGCGCGGCGTGTGCCTTCAAGAGCGGCCAGGTGACGAAATGGTCGCCGCCCAGCGAAAGCAGGAACGCACCGGACTTGAGCAGCTTTTTCGCCTCGCGCTCGATCGTGGCCGGGGTTTTTTGATGATTGCCGTTGTCGAGCAGGCAGTCGCCGTAGTCGATCACGGCCAGTTCGGCGAACAGGTCGCGCGCAAACGGATATTGCGGGTCGTTGTCGAAGATCGCCGCCGCGCGCCGGATCGCCTGCGGGCCGAAGCGCGCGCCGGGGCGGTTGGTGACGGCGGCGTCGAAGGGGATGCCCCACACCACCGCGTCGGCGCCCTTGAGGTTTTTCGTGTAGCGGCGGCGCATGAACGACAGCGCCCCGGCATAGGTCGGATCGCCGGCCGCACCCCGGTTGGAGCGGGCTGTGAAAGCATGGTCGATCGAGGATGCGGGCATGGCGGGCTCCTTGCTGATGTCGAAGCAAGCTATCGTGGCTCGGTAACGTCGGCGCAACAAAAAAGCGGACCCGAAGGCCCGCTTTTGCATCTGAAACCAGTTGCGAAGATCAGCGCTTCGAGAACTGGAACGACCGGCGGGCCTTGCGCTTGCCGTATTTCTTGCGCTCGACCACGCGGCTGTCGCGGGTCAGGAAGCCGCCCTTCTTGAGCGTACCGCGCAGCGTCGGCTCATAATGGGTCAGCGCCTTGGAGATGCCGTGGCGAACCGCGCCGGCCTGGCCCGAAAGCCCGCCGCCGGTAACGGTGGCGACGATGTCGTACTGGCCGTCGCGGTTGGTGGCGACGATCGGCTGGCGCAGGATCATCTGCAGCACCGGGCGCGCGAAATATTTGTCGAAGTCCTTGTCGTTGACCGTGATCTTGCCGGAACCCGGCTTGACCCAGACGCGCGCGATCGCGTCCTTGCGCTTGCCGGTGGCATAGGCGCGGCCCTGGTCGTCGAGCTTCTGGACGTGAACCGGCGCTTGCGGCTCTTCCGTCGTGGCGACAGCGCCGGTGGCGGCGCCGAGTTCTTCGAGCGAGTTGAGCTCAGCCATATCAGGCCCTCTTGTTCTTGCGGTTGAGCGCGGCGACGTCGAGCGTCTCCGGCTGCTGGGCGACATGCGGATGGTCGGTGCCGGCATAGACGCGCAGGTTCTTCATCTGGCGACGGCCGAGCGGGCCGCGCGGGATCATGCGTTCGACGGCCTTTTCGATGACACGCTCGGGAAAGCGGCCCTCGAGCAACTGGCGCGCGGTGCGCTCCTTGATGCCGCCGGGATGGCCGGTGTGCCAGTAATAGGTCTTGTCGGTATATTTGCGGCCGGTCAGCGCCACCTTGTCGGCATTGATGACGATGACGTTGTCGCCGTCGTCGACATGCGGGGTGAAGCTCGGCTTGTGTTTGCCGCGCAGGCGGTTGGCGACGATCGAGGCGAGGCGGCCGACGACGAGACCTTCGGCGTCGATCAGCACCCACTTCTTGGTCACGTCCGCAGGCTTCTGCGAAAATGTTTTCATGGTTCCGGTTTCCAAAATGACCTTCGCTGGCGAAGGCGTTTCTTGTTGCTTCGATTGCCGGGCAGGCCAAGGCCGGCCGGCAAAACGGGTCGCGTCGACAGATCCTCGATGTGACCGCGCGTTCCCATAAACGCCGCAAACGATCCGGTCAAGGGATTTCAACAACGGCCTTCAAAATTATAACAGTAAAATCAATAGGTTAAAAATACGGTATTAAAATACCACATTATTCTCAGCGTTGAACGGGGGCGAGGACGCCTCGTTAGGGCTCGGTGGCGGTGTTCGGGGTTCGTCAACCGTCCCGTTTCGGCGGGATCGAATAGGTGCCGGTGGCGTGCGCCACCGTCAGCCCGTCCGCGCCTGCCTTCATGTCGACCTCGAACACCATCAGGTTCCGGCCCAGCTTGATGATGCGGCAATGGCCGTCGATCGGGCCGGCCGGCGCCTTGCGCACGAAATTGATGTTGAGATTGGTCGTCACCGACAGCGCGTCGGGGCCCGCATGCGAAAGCACGCACACATAACCGCCAATGTCGGCGAGCGTGAACAGGGACGGACCCGAGACCGTGTCGCCCGGCCGCAAATGGCGTTCGTTCGCATTGAGCCTGACGGTGCAGCCGCCGGCGAACACCTCGAGCGTGACATAATCGGAAAATTCGGCATTGAGTTGCGGATAGGCGCGTCGCAACAGCGCGTTGATCTGGTCGGCGTCGAGTTTCGGTTCGTGGATCGTCATTGGCTGCTCCTGGCTCTAGCGGGTGAAGCGCGCTTGTCCGCGGGTCGCGATACCGCCTTGCAGCCCGGTATTCGGCGTGAGCCCGCAGGCTTCGACCATCCGTCGGGATGCCGTGTTGGTTGGTGAAACGAACTCGTAGATATGCGTGGCTCCCAGCGTTCTTACCGCGTCTCGAACCGATATCGCGTTGACCAGCGTCCCTAGGCCTCGGCGCCGGGCTGCCACCGCCACGGCGATAAGCCCGCACCAGGCGTGGCGCGCATACCGGCTGAAGCGATTGTGCGGGAGATACGCATGGCCGCAGGCGAGCAAGACGCCGGACGCGTCCTCCAGCCCGACCGTCACGGCATGTCCGAAATTTCCCCGTAGGAACGAGGCCGAGAACGGGGTGATACCGTTCTCGTGCATCAGCCGTTGAAAGCGCGCTGCCTCCGCGTCGTCCGCATCTGCGTCAAGCCACACGACCGTGACATCGCTGGCGCGCGCGCCGTCCAACACGGCCTCGCTCCCTTGAAGGGCAGTGTGTGCGTCGGCACTGAACATGTCCCAGTAAGCGACATGGTAGCCCAGTTGCGCCATCTGCAGGCTCGTCTGTTTGGCCGTGTCGGGTGCGATCATGCGGAACGCGAACGCCCCGTCGCGTTCCAGCACCCTGGCAATCTCGACCGCGCCCAGCTGCTCTGGATCGTCGGTGCCGAGCAACCGTCCCATATTGCATGCGCCCGGCGTGTTCATCGTCCAGTCGTAGTCGAGTTCCGCGCGTTGCTGAAGGAGGCGCTGATTTTCGTCGCCGACATAGCCGCTCATCGGACCGGGCCTCCTATTTTGGATTGATCGGCCGGTTCTCGGTCCAGTCGAACGTGCCGAGATCGCGTTCGCGCACCGCCTGTTTCCAGCCGGTCTCTTCGGCGCGATGTTTGAAATTGAGCCCTTCCGGCGAATGGCGGGTGATGCCGTCGAAGAGCGTGGCGAACATCTGCGTCTGCTTCAGCCCCATCGCCTCGATCGCCTGGTTCACCACCAGCTTCTGCATCATCAACTGGTTGACCGGTACGCCCGCCATGCGTTCGGCGAGTGCGTCGACCTCGTCGTCGAGCCGGTCGGCCGGCACCGCCTTGAGCACCAGGCCGAGCCGCTCGGCCTCGCTGCCGGTGATCCGGTCGCCGGTAAAAAGCATGCGCTTGGCGCGTTCCGGTCCCAGCCGGTAGACCCACATCGCCGTGGTCGGACAGCCCCAGACCCGCACCGGCATGTAGCCGATCTCGGCGTCCTCGGCCATCACGATCATGTCCGCGCACAGCGCGATGTCGGAGCCGCCGGCGACCGCGAAGCCGTGCACCTTGCACAGCACCGGCCGGTGGCTGCGCCACAGCGACATGAACAGTTCCGTGTTGCGCATCATGAAGGCGTAATCCTTCATCGGGTCCCATGGCATATCCTGGGTCACCGCATTGCCGTCGCCGCCGGCCGCCTCGGCATAGTAGGCGAGATCGTATCCGGCGCAGAAGGCGCGCCCGGCGCCGGCAAGCACGATGACGTGCACGCCCGGCTCGTCATTGGCGCGCGCCACGCATTCTGCCAGTTCGCGCGGCAAGTCGTCGTCGATGGCGTTGAGAACCTCCGGCCGGTTGAGCGTGATGCGGGCGATGCGCCCGTCCTTTTCATACAGAACTCTCGCCATCCGCTCCTCCCCAACGTCTCTTCCGTTTTCGTAAACGTCAATCACAATTGCCGTTTCCCGGCTGATCTTCAAGCCCCGGCATGATAGTCATGGCTGACGAACAGCGATCAACAGGATGAAAAGGGAGGTGGCCGATGGCCGAGATCGTGAACCTCGCGAGCAGCGAAGCGTCCGACGGGCTGCTCGACGTGGCGACCAGCGACGGCGTCATGACGCTGACCCTGGCCAATCCGCCCGCGCACGCCCTGTCGACGGAGATGATCGCCGCGCTGCACGAGGCGCTGCTGGCGGCGCGCGAGGACCGGGCCGTGCGGGTCGTGGTGCTTGCCGCGACCGGCAAGATCTTTTGCGCCGGTCACGATCTCAAGGAGATGGCCGCGCACCGGCGCGATCCCGACCGTGGCCGGATCTTTCTGGAAGAACTGTTCCGGCGCTGTTCGGAGATGATGAAGACGGTGGTGCGCCTGCCCATGCCCGTGATCGCCAAGGTCGGCGGCGTGGCGACGGCCGCCGGCTGCCAGCTCGTCGCGAGCTGCGACCTGGCGATCGCCTCCGAAACGGCACGTTTCTGCACGCCCGGCGTCAATCTGGGCGGCTTCTGCTCCACGCCGATGGTGGCGCTGTCGCGCAATTTGTCGCGCAAGCACGCCATGGAGATGCTCCTGACCGGCGAGATGATCGACGCGGCGACCGCGCGCGAGTTCGGCCTCGTCAACCGGGTCGTGCCGGAGGAGTATCTCGACCAGGTGGTGGCGAAATACGCCGCCGCAATCGCCTCCAAATCGCCGGTGGCGATCGCCCGCGGCAAGCGCGCCTTCTACGAACAGGCCGATATGCGCCTGTCGGAGGCCTATGACTACGCCTCCGCCGTCATGGTCGATGGTTTCATGACCCGCGACTCCGAAGAAGGCCTCGACGCCTTCTTCGACAAGCGCGATCCCGAGTGGACGGGCAAGTAGCGATGGCGCGCCCGGGCTTGATCGATCCCGCCGCTTCCGGCACAGGCATGGCATGAACCACGACGCATACGACAACGCCTATATCGCCGATATTCTCAACGCGGTGAAATCCGTCGCCATCGTCGGCGCCTCGGCCAACGATGTCAGACCGTCCTTTTTCGTGACCAAATATCTGATCGACAAGGGTTACACGGTCTTCCCGGTCAATCCCGGCAAGGCCGGCGGCACCATTCTCGGTCGGCCGGTTTTTGCACGGCTCACCGACATTCCCGAGCCGATCGACATGGTCGACATTTTTCGCGCCAGCGATGCCGTGCCCGGCCTCGTCGAGGAGGCGCTTGCGCTTAACCCGTTGCCGAAAGTGATCTGGATGCAGCTCACCGTACGTCACGATGAGGCCGCCGCGCGCGCGGAGGCGGCCGGCATCAAGGTGGTGATGGATCGCTGTCCGAAGATCGAATATGCGCGACTTTCCGGCGAAATCGGCTGGAACGGTGTCAACAGCCGGGTGATTTCGGCCAAAAAACCGCTGATGCGCGACGGCTACCAGAGTTTTGGCATCGTCAAGCGATAGTGCGCCAGCCTTGCGGCGCGGGGCGGCAGGGGCGTAGTTTCCGGCAATCCGCACCAAGGCTTACACGCATGAATCATGCACGCCACTATACCACGCTTCTGGAGGCCGCACGGCGCCATGCGCGTCGCCCCGACGAAGCAGAAGACATTGTCCAGGAGGTGCTTCTCTCCGCCTTTGCGGTCGGTCGGATCGACATGTCGAAGCCGGAAAACCGGCGATGGATCGCCGGGGCGATCCGCAACCGCGCCGCGTTTGACGCGCGCAGCGCCATGCGGCGAAAAATCCGCGAGAGGCAATGGCAGCAGCAAGCCGAGCCGGCGCATGATGATGCCGGGACCGACGCGCCCATTCCGTCCGCCCTGCCGAAATCGCTGCGCGTCGTCGCCGCGCTGGCGCTGTCGGGCCACACACGGCGCGAGATCGCCTACCTGCTCGGGCTCACCGACACTGCGGTGCGCCAGCGCGTCTCGGCGCTCAGAAAGGCGCTCGCACAAAGCGGCAGCCGGCTGCCGGGCGGACTGCCCGGTCTCAGCCTCGATCTGCCGTACGGACGCATAAGGCAGGGATTGCGGCCCTATCTGGCGCGTAACAACGGTGATTTCGCCAGCCATGATCCGGACGGGCACATTTTTCTGATACGGCGCTCACAAAAGTCGCGGGCGCGGCAACGATAGGCGTATCACGTCACCAACAAGGAACTCCCGAACATGCTGCCCAAACCGCATCGCGCTTCGATCGTCTTCTACGTCTCGGATATCGTCCGCACGGAAGCTTTCTACAACGACGTCCTCGGGCTGGGGTTGGTCCGGCAGGAGGGGGCCGAGCCCTTCTGGCTGCAAGGCACGCTGGATAGCGGTCTCGACATGGTCTTTTTCGAGATGGAGGCCAGTCGCGGCAACACGCCGGCGCTGGTCTTCGACCTCGAGGACGGCGGCATCGACGACATCGTCGCAGCGCTCGCCGAACAGGGAGTAACCATCGTGACCCCGGTCGAAGAGGCGCCCGGGGGATGGAGCGCCGACTTTCAAGACCCCGACGGCTTCGGTCTCGGCCTCTACCAGGCGGCCGAAAAGCCCCGTTCGCGAAAATAGTCAACCGAAAGGGCGGCTTGCGGCGACGGGTTTGATCCCGGATGCTCACGTGCCACGCAAATTTCTGCTTTGCCAAGCCGCCCTCCCTTTGCGATGTATGGCGCGCACATCCATTCAGGGAGATAGTAAATGGTTCAGCGCACGCCCGGATTCGACACACTTGCCATCCATGCCGGCGCGCAGCCGGATCCGGCAACCGGCGCGCGCGCCACGCCGATCTACCAGACCACCTCCTTCGTCTTCGACGACGTCGACCACGCCGCCTCCTTGTTCGGGCTGAAGGCGTTCGGCAACATCTACACCCGCATCATGAACCCGACCCAGGCCGTGCTCGAGGAGCGCATCGCCGCGCTCGAAGGCGGCACCGCCGCGCTCGCCACCGCCTCCGGCCACGCCGCCCAGTTGCTGGTGTTCCACACCCTCATGCGGCCGGGCGACAATTTCGTTTCCGCCAACAAGCTTTATGGCGGCTCCATCAACCAGTTCGGCCACGCCTTCAAGAATTTCGGCTGGGAAGTGCGCTGGGCCGATACCGACGAGCCGGAAAGCTTTGACGGCCTGATCGACGACAAGACGCGGGCGATCTTCGTCGAAAGCCTGGCCAATCCCGGCGGCAAGTTCGTCGATCTGGAAAAGATCGGCGACATTGCGCGCAAGCACGGCCTGCCGCTGATCGTCGACAACACCATGGCCTCGCCCTACCTGCTGCGGCCGATCGAACACGGCGCCGACATCGTCGTGCATTCCCTGACCAAGTTCATGGGCGGCCACGGCAATTCCATGGGCGGGGCGATCGTCGACGGCGGCACGTTCGACTGGTCCAAATCCGGCAATTACCCGATGCTGTCGGAACCGCGGCCGGAATATGCTGGCATGGTGCTGCACGAAACGTTCGGTAATTTCGCCTTCGCGATCGCCTGCCGGGTGCTCGGCTTGCGCGATTTTGGGCCGTCGATCTCGCCCTTCAACGCGTTCTTGCTGCTGCAGGGCATCGAGACGCTGGCGTTGCGGATGCAGCGTCACTGCGACAACGCCCTGAAGGTTGCCGAATGGCTGGAAAAACACCCGCTGGTCGACTGGGTATCCTATCCGGGCCTGCCGTCCGACCCCAATCATGCGCTGATGAAGAAATATTCGCCCAAGGGCGCCGGCGCAGTGTTTACCTTCGGGCTGAAGGGCGGTTTCGACGCCGGCGTGAAAGTGGTCGAAAATGTCGAGCTGTTCTCGCACCTGGCCAATATCGGCGACGTTCGCTCGCTGATCATCCATCCGGCTTCGACCACGCACAAGCAATTGTCGGACGAACAGCAGACCGCCGCCGGCGCAGGCCCCGACGTGGTGCGGCTTTCGATCGGCATCGAGGACGCCGACGACATCATTGCCGATCTCGACCAGGCGTTCGCCAAGGCCGGCTGACCGCAAGGAGAAAAGGACCGGCGGCGTTCGTCGCCGGTCATGCAGGCCGACTGCGATGCCGTCGGCGCAAGATGTTGCCGGAAAGCCCGTCGATGGCCGGGAAGATTGCGCGCGAAGGGTCCATCGCGCAAATTCTTGCAAGTTTTCCCCTTGATCCCCGTTTTCCACAGGTGGTCAAACCTTGTCGCGCCCGCGCGGCAGGCGTAGCGTGAGGTCATCTCAGGTGCTTGGACGTCCCGCCCGGACCGCGGGGAAAACCGAAAGGCAAACCTGAGCCCGTGCTGGCCCGGATGGGACGGCGGGGCGACCCGCCAGACGATGCGGAGCCAGGGTCCCGCGGACCCGCTGAAAGCGGTCTGGAACGCGGAAAGCGGAACCGATGCTGCCGTGAAGGCCGGTCAAGTCCTTCGATGGCGTGCTTGCAGGTCCTTGTGGGCTGCGGGCGGGTTTCGGGAAGGGAAATCCTTCGGGAAACGCCGTTGCCGAAATCGTCCGGTTCAGCGGTACCGCTTGGCGGATGGTCTTCGGACCAGAGGCAAGATGAACGCTGATCCGAACAGGGAGGCACTGGGAGCGATCCCAGTGCTTTCCTTGTCTGCGGACCGGCTTGGCCCGTTCAAGGGCTCGTTCTGTCTCGGATCGGGACGTCGTCGGCCGCGCTCCGTGCGTCTTTTGCCCGCTGAACTCCTGCTCCGATCCATTGTCTACGCCGCGCTCAACCTGTCGTGCGACACGGCGTTGCGCTTGAGACGGGCCGGTTGCGCGGGGGCGGCGTGTCGGTCGGCCCGGAGCGCTTGGACAGCAGAAAAATCCCGACGCCGATCAGAAGGGCGGCCGGCAGCAGGCCTTGCGGCACGCTCTCGTCCAGAACCAAGATCGCCACCGCAGCGCCGCTGATTGCGCCCACCGAGCCGATTTGGCTGAGATAGACCGGGCCGGCGACTTTTTGCAGCACGAAATAAAGCAGATACATCGCCGAAAACGTCGCGATCTGGGCAGCCAGCGTGCCGAGCACGGCCGGCGTTGCCGGGAGCGAAAGCGGGATCGTGGCGGCCAGGCTTGCAAGGCCAAGCAGCAAGGCCGCGCCCAATAACATGCCTGGCGCCAATGACAGCGAACCAGCGCCCTGCGGCCAACGCATGGTGCGGTAAATATTGCCGGCGGCGATGATGACCGGGGCCAGCAGCGTCGCCGCGATCCATATCGGCGCGCTGTCGCCGCTCATCGTCTTGGCGGCGGCGAGGATCACGACGCCGACCAGGGCCGCCAGGATGCCCGCGCCGCGCACCGTGCGGAACCGTTCCAGGCCGAACGCGATCGCCAGCGCATAGGTATAGAGCGGCGGAAACGCGAAGGAGATTGCGGCGAACCCGGCGCCGACATGCGGCACGGCCGAAAAGATCAAAAAATTCGGCAGCGCCAGGCTGAGCAGGCCCGACATGAAAAAATATTCGCCGGTGCGGCGGCCTGCGCGTGGCAACTGGCCGGCGAGCGCGGCGGCCGCGGCCAGCACCAGGCCGGCGCCGAGCGTGGACCAAAACAGCAAGGCGAAGGGCGTCGCGCCGGCTGCCGTCGCGAGCTTGACCAGATTGGCCGTCAGGCCGATGAACAGGCCAACGACGACCAGCAGGCCGAACGCGAGCAGCGGGGCTGAGCGGGGTGTGGCGGGAGGGGGCATGGCGTGTGGTCCGGTTCTGCTCGCTATCGATTGACATTTATCTTTGTATCAAGATACTTTTCGTCAAGTCAAATAGGAGAGAAAAGATTGGATCGCGTCACTCTCGCCATCGCGCAATGGCAGCGCGAACGTCCCGATCTCGATACCCTGCCGATGGCGGTTCTCGGCCGGATCGCGATCGCCGCCCGCGCGATCGCGCGCGATCATCTCGACCCGGTTTTCGCCCGGTTCGGGCTCCAGGCCGGCGATTTCGACGTGCTGGCGACCCTGCGCCGCGCCGGCCCGCCCTATGCGCTGAGCCCGACCGAGCTCTATACGGCCACCATGGTCACCTCTGGCACCATGACCAGCCGGCTCGACCGGTTGGAAGGCAAGGGTTTGATCGCCCGCGCGCCCGACCCGCGCGACCGCCGCGCCCTGCAAGCGGGCCTGACCGAAAAGGGCAGGGCGCTGATCGACGAGGCGGTGAGCGCCCATGTCGAGAACGAGGCCAGGGTCGTTGCGGCCCTCAGCCGCGCCGAGCAGGAGGAACTCGACGCCCTGCTTGCCAAATTGCTGGCAGGTCTTCCCGAAAGGTGAACGGCGCTAAAAGCGTACGTTCAGCCGCTCCAGACCGTGGAAATGATAGATGTCGCGATAGCGCGGCGTCTCGGCCAGCCGGAGGCCGGGCAGCCGGTCGAACAGCACCTTGAGCCCGACCTGGAGCTCGAGCCGGGCGAGCGGCGCGCCGATGCAGAAATGAATGCCGGCCCCGAAGGTAACGTTCTTCTGGTCGGTGCGCGCCGGGTCGAAGCGGCGCGGCGCCGAAAAGGCGGCAGGATCGCAATTGGCCGCCCCCAGCAGCAGACCGATCCGCTCGCCCGGTTCCACCGTGATGCCGGGCTCGATCTCCACCGTCTCGTAGGCGTAGCGGGTAAACATGTGCAGCGGCGCGTCGATCCGCAGGCATTCCTCGACCGTGGCCGCTGTTGTATCCGGCGTTTCGAAAAAACGGCGCGGATCGCCGCCCTCGGCCAGCAGCGTGCGCACCGCATTGCCGGTCTGGTGCACGGTCGCCTCGTGGCCGGCGTTCAACAACAGGATCACCGACGAGATCAATTCGTCCTCGTCGAGCTGCTCGCCGTCCGCGCTGGCCTCGATCAACAGGCTCAAGAGATCGTCGCCCGGTGCCTCGCGCCGCTCGCGGACATAGCCGCGCAGGAAGGCGGCGAAATCGCGTGCCGCGCGGTTGGCCTCCTCTTCGGTCCGGCGGTCCTGGGTCAGCGTGTACATGGCCACCATCCGGTTCGACCACGCAACCAGCCGGTCGCCCATCTCGACCGGTACGCCCAGCATCTCCGCGATCACCGTCACCGGGATCGGGGTGGCGAAGGCGGGGAGCAGATCGGCTTCGCCGTCGGCCTCGAAACGGTCGATCAGCGTATGCGCGAGCTGCTCGACGCGCGGGCGCAGCCGTTCGACCTGGCGCGAGACGAAGGCGCGGTTGACCAGCTTGCGCAGCCTTGTGTGTGCCGGTGGTTCCAACTCCAGCAGCGAGCGTGCCTCAACCGCATCGAAATCGGCGAGATGGGCGCGTTCGTCGCCGACGATCGCCGGCGGTCCCCAGCGGTTTTCGCGTCCGAAGCGCCGGTCGCGCAGCAGCCGGTTGACCGCGTCGAAGCCGGCAAAGCACCAGAACCCGTATTCCTGCCAGTAAAAGGCCGGCATATGGGCGTGCAGCCAGCCATAGGCCCCGTACGGATCCTGGACGAAGGCGGGGTCGCGTGGCGAAAGCGATAGCCGGCGCTGGGTCAGGTCGGCGCCGGCGACAAGGGCGGTCTCAAGGCTCATCCCCACCCCATAGCCCAGCTCCGCCATTCGGCGCCATGTTTGTGTTGTGGTCCAGAGCTCGGCGCGCGCATGCCCGGCGATCGGTTCTGGCGACCGGTCTATGGGGCGATCGTCGCGGCAAGCGAAGGCCACGCCTTCAAGAACGCTTCGCGGGTCCGGATGCCGGGCGAGCCGGATTGGCGCGTTTGGTCCTGGGCCAGACGGGCAAAGACCAGGCGACGCTCGCCGCGGACAGCCCAGCCGACGAACCAGCCAAAACCGCGTGCCCGGTCGAAACTGCCGTCCGCCTTGCGCGGGTAGGCGCCGCCCGTCTTGCCGGAAACGCGCCAGCCGCCGGTTTGGGTCGTCGCCACGATCCGCAGCGTCTTGTCCATTGCGGCCTGGCTGACGGGCAGGCGTCCGGTGACGAGCTTGCGCAGGAACGCCACCTGCTCCAGGGGCGAAATGGCCAGAGACGAGCTGATCCAGGCCCGTTCGAGCCCGTTATTCTTGCCGGGATCGCCGGAAAAATCGGCATTGCCGTAGCCGAAAGCGCGCGCATAACGTGTCAGCGCATCCTCGCCGAGCGCGTGCGTGATGCGTTGCGAATACCACACGACGGAATATTTCAGCCAGCGCGTCGGTTCCGTCGGCCGCCGCCAGTTTTCGCCGCCCCAGTCGGCCTCTCCCTCCCGGTAGGCGAGCACCGGCGCTTTCATGTCGGTCAGGAAGCCGGCGTCGAACCCGATCACGGCGAGCGCGACCTTGAACGTGGAAGCCGGCGTCGCACGTAGATCGCACGTGCCGTCTTCCAGCAGGCGCGCACCGGTGTCGGCATCGACGATCACCGTGCACAGTGTTTTTGCCGACGCCGTCGAAGGGACCAGGACCGCCAGCAGCGACAGGCAAAACAGGCATGAGCGGATCATCGAGGTCCTTTCCAAGGTTTGTTCGAAATAAGGACCGGGGGCGGGTTAAAGCCAAGTGAAGCGGGAGGTCGCGGCTTTCGCCGGGCCGCGTTTGCCGCTATCAGCGATCCAGATCGTGCTTGTCGGCGACAGGGCTGGCGGAGGCGCGGTCGGGGAGGCACGGATGCAGATCATCGTCGTCGGCGCCGGCATCGCCGGTTTGTGCACGGCCTGGGCGCTTGCCGCGCGCGGCCACGCCATCACCGTGCTCGAACAGGGGCAGATCCCCAATCCGCTTGCCGCCTCCGGCGACCATCACCGCATCATCCGCCGCGCCTATGGCTCGGTCAGCGGCTACGGCGATGCCATTACCGAGGCCTATGATGCCTGGGACGCGCTTTGGTCCGATCTCGGCCGCAACCATCTCGATCCGCGCGGGTTCCTGTGCGTGTCGCGCCAAAAGGGCGACGAGGCGGAGGATTTTCTCGAAGGCCTGAAGGCCGGCGGCTATCCGTTCGCGCTTTTCCAGCCGGACGAGGCGGCCGCGCGTTGGCCGTTTCTCGACGCGGGCGCGATCCGTTACGCCTATGCCTCGCCTGAGGGCGGGGCGCTGCACTGCCGGCGCATCGCCGCCGACCTGCTGGGCTGGCTGCGCGACAAAGGCGTCGATGTGCGCGAGCATACCCGTGTCGTCGCCGTTGACGAGGACAAAGGCCGCGTGCATCTGGCCGACGGTGGCACGCTCACCGCGCAGAAGGTGGTCGTCTGCGCCGGCGCCTGGGTGACCAAGCTTTTCCCCGATCTGGCCGGCTCGCTGGCCGTCTACCGCACGGCGGTCGTCTATCTCGACCCGCCCGCTGAACTGGCAGGCGCCTGGGCGGACGCACCCGTCGTGCTGGATGTCGGCGGGGCCACCGACGGCTACATCATCCCGCCCTCTGGCGATGGCGGGTTGAAATTCGGCTCCGGCCTGCACCGCTTCGCCTCGCCCGACGCCGACGCGCGGCGAACGCCCGAGGCCGGCGAGGGCGAGGCGATCCGCGACCTGTTCGCACCGCCGCTGACGCGCATCGCCGACTATCGGGTCTCCTTGGTCGTCACCTGCGCCTATACCTTTACCCCGGACGAGGCCTTCTTCGCCGCCGAGCGCGGCCGCTGCCTGGTGGTGTCGGCCTGTTCCGGCCACGGCTACAAGTTCGGCGCCTATGTCGGCCGTCGCGTGGCCGATCATGTCGAGCGGCCCGATTTCGCCCGTCTGCGCGCCGGGCTGCGGGCCGAGCCTGCGTAAACCATTCCGGCCGTTTCCCGGGGGCGCGGCGTACCCGGCCTTGCGAAAGCGGGACCGGGCCCCTTATCTAGCGCGGAGTGAGCCTTGCCGAATCAAGCCACCGGCGCAATCCAGCTACCGGAAGGGGGATACCTGATGAAAGACCCAGTCGAGACCGCGATGAACCTCGTTCCGATGGTTGTGGAGCAGACCAATCGTGGCGAACGAGCCTACGACATTTTCTCGCGGCTTCTGAAGGAGCGCATCATCTTCATCACCGGCCCGATCGAGGACGGCATGGCCACGCTGGTATGCGCCCAGCTTCTGTTTCTGGAGGCGGAAAACCCGAAGAAGGAAATCTCGCTCTACATCAACTCGCCCGGCGGCGTGGTGACGAGCGGCATGGCCATCTACGACACGATGGAGTTCATCAAGCCGGCGGTCTCCACGCTGTGCATCGGCCAGGCCGCCTCGATGGGCTCGCTCCTGCTGTGCGCCGGCCACAAGGACATGCGTTTCGCCACGCCCAATGCGCGCATCATGGTGCACCAGCCCTCAGGCGGCTTCCAGGGCCAGGCCTCAGACATCGAGCGTCACGCCCAGGACATCATCAAGCTCAAGCGCCGTCTCAACGAGGTCTATGTCAAGCACACGGGCCAGGACTACGAGACCATAGAACGGACCCTCGACCGCGACCATTTCATGACCGCGGAGGAGGCGCTCGAGTTCGGCCTTGTCGACAAGGTGATCGCCAGCCGCTCGGCGATCGAGACCGAGGCCAAGGACAAGCCTGAAGGCTGACCTGGCAGAGCGCGCGCCAAAGCGCGCGCCTGACGCAATTTTGAAACATCCTGCGGCAATTCTGTCACATTCGGGTGTTCCCTCCTGCGGGGGGAGGCCCTACGTTAAGCCTATGTTGAGTTTCGGGGGAATACCCTCGGGCGGGGTTTGGCGAGTTGTTGCCGCTTCGCGCAAAGTGTGTTTCGTAGTCGAACGGGGTAACGGGTGAGTTCGACAAGTCCTCCCGGTTTCCCAAAGACATATCCTCCTCGCCGGCGCTTGCCGGGAAGGACCGAAAAGGACTGAAGGCATGAGCAAGGTCAGCAGCAGCGGTGGCGGCGATTCCAAGAACACGCTCTATTGCTCGTTTTGCGGCAAAAGCCAGCATGAGGTTCGCAAGCTGATCGCCGGCCCGACCGTGTTCATCTGCGATGAATGCGTCGAGCTGTGCATGGACATCATCCGCGAGGAGAACAAGACCTCGATGGTGAAGTCGCGCGAGGGCGTACCGACCCCGCAGGAGATCATCGAGGTCCTGGACGACTACGTCATCGGACAGAGCCACGCCAAGCGCGTGCTGTCGGTCGCCGTGCACAATCATTACAAGCGCCTGGCCCACGCCTCCAAGGGCAACGACGTTGAACTGTCGAAGTCCAACATCCTGCTGATCGGACCCACCGGCTGCGGCAAGACGCTCTTGGCCCAGACCCTGGCGCGCATCATCGACGTGCCCTTCACCATGGCCGACGCCACCACGCTGACGGAGGCGGGTTATGTCGGCGAAGACGTGGAAAACATCATTCTGAAGCTTCTGCAGTCCGCCGACTACAATGTCGAGCGGGCCCAGCGCGGCATCGTCTATATCGACGAGATCGACAAGATTTCGCGCAAGTCGGACAATCCCTCCATCACCCGCGACGTGTCGGGCGAGGGCGTCCAGCAGGCGCTGTTGAAGATCATGGAAGGCACGGTCGCCGCCGTGCCTCCGCAGGGCGGCCGCAAACATCCGCAACAGGAATTTCTTCAGGTCGACACCGCCAACATCCTGTTCATCTGCGGCGGCGCCTTCGCCGGCCTCGACAAGATCATCTCCGACCGCGGCCGCAAGACCTCGATCGGTTTCGGCGCGGAAGTGGCCTCGCCGGAAGATCGCCGCTCGGGCGAGCTGTTCCGGCTGGTCGAGCCGGAAGACCTTTTGCGCTTCGGCCTGATCCCCGAATTCGTCGGCCGCTTGCCGGTGCTGGCGACGCTAGAGGATCTCGACGAAAAAGCATTGGTCCAGATCCTCAGCGAGCCCAAGAACGCGCTGGTCAAGCAGTACCAGCGCCTATTCGAGATGGAAAATGTCGAGCTGACCTTCCATGAATCGGCCTTGCTCGCCATCGCCCGCAAGGCGATCGAGCGCAAAACCGGCGCGCGCGGCCTGCGCTCGATCATGGAATCGATCCTGCTCGACACGATGTTCGAGCTGCCGGCCCTGGAAGGCGTTCAGGAAGTCGTGATCTCGGAGGACGTGGTGACCGGCAAGGCCCGGCCGCTCTACATCTACGCCGAGCCGAAAAAGGAAAAGGCCAACGCCAGCGCCTGACCGATCGGTGGCGGCTCGTGCCGCCGTTTCGGCCTCCAGACCGGGCCTAAAGGGTGGCGCGTACGCGCCGTCGGACCGCAATGGTTCGTGCCGTTTTCGTACCTTTTGCGTTTGTCGTGGCGCCGCAGTGCTTGGGTGGCCGGCCGCCCTTGATCTTTGACTGCCGGGCCTCCAACTAAGATAGGACGAGACGGCGCCTCATCCGACCGTGCTTGGGCTTCGCGTGGCGCGAAGCAGAGATAGGCGGAACGGGTCGGTGCCGTTACAATGGGATTCGCGGTTGGCTTAAGGGTGGCCGCGGAATGAAAGGCAAGACTATGACCACAGCCCCAGCGCCCACCGGCTCTGCCCCCGGCGGTGTTTACGCCGTCCTCCCCCTGCGCGACATCGTGGTGTTCCCGCACATGATCGTGCCGCTTTTCGTCGGACGCGAAAAGTCCATCAAGGCGCTCGAAGACGTGATGGGCGCTGACAAGCAGATATTGCTCGCAACCCAGATGAATGCCGCCGATGACGATCCCGCACCCGACGCGATCTACGAGGTCGGCACGCTTGCGAACGTGTTGCAGCTTCTCAAACTGCCCGACGGCACCGTGAAGGTGCTGGTGGAGGGCGCCTCGCGCGCGCGCATCACCGAATTCACCGATCGCGGCGACTTCCACGAGGTTCGCGCCGAAATGCTGGCCGAGCCCGAGGAAGAAGAGGTTGAGATCGAGGCGCTGGCGCGCTCGGTGGTCGCCGACTTCGAAAATTACGTCAAGCTGAACAAGAAGATCTCGCCCGAAGTGGTTGGCGCCGCCAGCCAGATCGAGGATTATTCCAAGCTTGCCGACACGATCGCGTCGCATCTGGCCATCAAGATCCCCGAAAAGCAGGAAATGCTGGCAACGCTTGCCGTGCGCGAGCGCCTGGAAAAGGCGATGGGCTTCATGGAGGCCGAGATTTCGGTGCTCCAGGTCGAAAAGCGCATCCGCAGCCGCGTCAAGCGCCAGATGGAGAAGACGCAGCGCGAATATTACCTCAACGAGCAGATGAAGGCGATCCAGAAGGAGCTCGGCGAGGGCGAGGACGGCCGCGACGAGATGGCCGAGCTCGAGGAGCGCATCAAGAAGACCAAGCTGTCGAAGGAAGCGCGCGAGAAGGCGAGCGCGGAGCTGAAGAAGCTGCGCACCATGTCGCCGATGTCGGCCGAGGCCACCGTCGTGCGCAACTATCTCGATTGGCTGCTGTCGATCCCGTGGGGCAAGAACTCCCGCGTCAAGCAGGATCTGCATTTCGCCCAGGAGGTGCTCGACACCGATCATTACGGGCTTGAGAAGGTCAAGGAGCGGATTGTCGAATATCTCGCCGTGCAGAGCCGGCAGAAGAAGCTCAAGGGTCCGATTCTGTGCCTCGTCGGCCCGCCCGGCGTCGGCAAGACCTCGCTTGGCAAGTCGATCGCCAAGGCGACCGGTCGTGAGTTCATCCGCATGGCGCTCGGCGGCGTGCGCGACGAGGCCGAAATCCGCGGCCATCGCCGCACCTATATCGGCTCGATGCCCGGCAAGGTCATCCAGTCGATGAAGAAGGCGAAGAAGTCCAACCCGCTTTTCCTGCTCGACGAGATCGACAAGATGGGCATGGATTTCCGCGGCGATCCGTCTTCGGCCCTGCTGGAGGTGCTCGATCCCGAGCAGAATTCGACCTTCATGGACCACTATCTGGAGGTCGAATACGATCTGTCGAGCGTGATGTTCGTGACCACAGCCAACACGCTCAACATCCCGCCGGCCTTGATGGATCGCATGGAGATCATCCGTATCGCCGGTTACACTGAGGATGAGAAGGTCGAGATCGCCAAGCGCCACCTGTTGCCCAAGGCGATCCGCGATCACGCGCTGCAGCCGAAGGAGTTTTCGGTCGACGACGAGGCCATCCGCCTGACGATCCGCACCTATACGCGGGAAGCCGGCGTGCGCAATCTCGAGCGCGAACTGATGAAGCTCGCCCGCAAGGCTGTAACCGAGATCCTCAAGACCGACGCGAAATCGGTCGAGGTGACATCGGACAATCTCGCCGACTATCTCGGTGTGCCGCGCTACCGGTTCGGTCAGGCCGAGGGTGAGGATCAGATCGGTGTGGTCACAGGCCTCGCCTGGACCGAGGTTGGCGGCGAGCTGTTGACGATCGAAGGCGTGATGATGCCCGGCAAGGGCAAGATGACCGTGACCGGCAATCTGCGCGACGTCATGAAGGAATCGATCTCGGCCGCGGCGTCTTATGTGCGCTCGCGTGCGGTCGATTTCGGCGTCGAGCCGCCTGTTTTCGACAAGCGCGACATCCACGTCCACGTGCCGGAAGGCGCAACGCCCAAGGACGGTCCGTCGGCGGGGGTGGCCATGGTCACGGCGATCGTGTCGGTGCTGACCGGCATTCCGGTGCGCAAGGAGGTTGCCATGACCGGCGAGATCACCCTGCGCGGCCACGTGCTGCCGATCGGCGGGCTCAAGGAAAAGCTTCTGGCGGCCCTGCGCGGCGGCATCAAGAAGGTGCTGATCCCGGAGGAAAACGCCAAGGACCTGGCCGAGATCCCCGACAACGTCAAAAGCGGTCTGGAGATCATTCCGGTCGCCCGCGTCGGCGAGGTGCTCGAGCATGCGCTCATGAAGATGCCCGAGCCGATCGAATGGACCGAGCCGGCCGAACCCGCGGAGGCGGCCAAGGCCAAGGCCGACGAGGCGGGTGCGCAGAACCTGGCGCATTAGTCCTCGCCGCCGAGGCGACTGTAGAACAAGGAAAGCCGGGCCCTCTTGCCCGGCTTTTCGTTGGAAAACGATCGAAAAACCCCGCAAATGCGGTCTTTAGCCGATTTGCTGCTTGGTTGGGGCCTTACTTGTCACTAGAGTTCGGGCGCGGCGGGTTGAGTCGCCATAAATGCGGTTTTTGAACGAATGAGGATTTCATGAACAAGAACGAACTCGTATCGGCCGTGGCCGAGGCGGCGAACCTCTCCAAGGGAGACGCGCAATCGGCCGTCGAAGCCGTATTCTCGGTGATCACCGGCGAACTGAAAAATGGCGGTGACGTCCGTCTGATCGGCTTCGGCAATTTCGAAGTGTCCCGGCGCGAGGCGTCCACCGGACGCAATCCGCAGACCGGCCAGCCGGTTCAGATTCCGGCCCGCAACGTCCCGAAATTCTCGGCCGGCAAAGGCCTCAAGGACGCCGTCAACAGCTAGGCTTTTGCGGCGCGGCGTCCGCCGGAAAGCCCGCCGAGCAGCGGATGCCGGGAGCGGGGTGGAGCCTGGTTGCTTCTCGTCGGTTTTGTCGGGGGACGATCAATGAAGCCGGGCACGTCCCGGCTTCATTCATTGTGGGGGTCTGATGACAGAGCCCGGGCTTCGGAGGCTGTGTCGAGCGCACGCCAGCCTCCGTCTCCCACGGCCTCCAGCAGCGGTGTTTCAAACGCGCCGCGCACCCGTCGGCAAAGACCGGCTTCGAGCGTTTCAAGCTCGGCCTGCCAGCGTGCGGTCTGAAGCATGGCATAGGCGAGCACGACCGGCCTTGTTCCTGCCTTGCCGAGCAGCTTGACCACGGCCGCCGTGGAGCGGCCGGTCGAGATCGCGTCGTCGACGACCGCGACCCGCCTGCCTTGCAGAAGTGGCAGCAGGCGCGGATCGAGATAGAGATTTCGCGTGTGTCCCGGACTGGTGATCGAGGCGAGCGGTTCCGAGAGCGCGTCATCATACCAGAATTTCCGCGAGGTTCCGAGCGCGACCATGCGGCTGTGGCCGAGGCCGCGCGCCACCGCGTGGGCGAGCGGCAGGCCGAGGGTCGGCACGCCGACGACGATCTCGGGCTTGAACGGGCGTATGGCGTCGATCATGTGCCCGGCCAGCGCCTCCTCGACGACAAAACTCGCCTGATTGACGATTAGCGAAGCCACCGCGAGCCGGCTTTTGCCGGGCAGGGGGCGGATCGGCAGCGCGATCTGGCACCCGTCGGGCAATACCGCCGGATAAAGCGTGTCGTGGCGCGTCTGCGCCTTGCAGGCAAAAAAGCCCGGCGGATAGAGTTCCTGCCAGAATTCGTGCGGTTTCAGTGGCAATCGCGTCCTTTCTGTTGCAAAAAAAGACCTCGAAACAAGGTTTTGCGCGGCGCGACCGGGTCGGCCCACGGCGGATGGAGTTTAGGGATGACGGGAGCGGAAAACCATGCCGGCGAGGACGAAATCGCCTTTCTCACCCGCTTGAGGCGCGATCTCCACGCCCATCCGGAACTCGGTTTCGAGGAGGAGCGCACCAGTGCACTCGTTCGCCGCATCCTGAACGAGGCGGGTCTGGCGGTTCACGCCGGCCTGGGCGGGACCGGTGTCGTCGGCACGTTGTCGCGCGGTGCGGGCGGGCGGCGTATCGCCTTGCGCGCCGACATGGACGCACTTGCCATGGGCGAGGCGGCAACGGCCGACGAGCGACCCTACCGTTCGACGATCGAAGGGCGGATGCATGCGTGCGGCCATGACGGGCATACGGTCATGCTGCTGGGGGCGGCGCGTGCGCTTGCAAACCATCCCGATCTTGCCGGCACCGTGCATTTCGTCTTCCAGCCGGCCGAGGAGGGCCGGGGCGGTGCCAAGGCGATGATCGAGGACGGGTTCTTCGATCGCTTTCCGGTCGATGCCGTCTACGGCCTGCACAACATGCCGGGGCTTGCCACCGATCAGATCGCGGCGGTCGAAGGCCCGCAACTGGCCAGTTCCGACCGCTGGACGCTGACCTTCCGGGGCAAGGGCACGCATGGCGCCAAGCCGCATTTCGGACGCGACGCCGTCACCGCCGCCGGCCATTTCCTGTCAGCGGTCCAATCGATCGTGGCGCGCCGTGTCGACCCGTTGCAGCCGGCCGTGGTCAGTGCCTGCGCGCTTTCGGCCGGCGATTTCGACGCCCTTAACGTCATTCCCGACGAAGTGCGTATCGGCGGCACCACCCGCGCCTACACGCCGGAGACCCGCGACCTGCTCGAGGAAGAGATCGGCGTGTTCGCGCGCGGCGTCGCGTCGATGTTCGGCATCGAGGTCGATTACCGCTACATCAGGCAGATCCCGCCGGTGATGAACGATCCCGAAACGACGCGGCGTGCCCGGCGTGCGGCCGAACTGGCGCTGGGTGCCGGGCGGATCGTGAATACCTTCGCCCCGTCGACGGCCGGCGACGACTTTGCGCATTTTTCCGCCGTGGTGCCGGGCGCCTATGTCTGGCTCGGCAACGGACCGGCCGAAAACGATGCGCTCCATCACAACAGCCGCTACGATTTCAACGACGCCGCGATTGCCTCCGGCGTCGCCTTTTGGACCCGGCTGGTGGAAATCGAACTGGCAGCCGACTGAGCCCGCCTCAGCGTTTCCCAAGCATGTCGGCAAGCAGCGCCAGCGCCTGGTCGGCGTCGACGCGCAGCGCCACCGTCACGCTGGGCGCGTCCACCTCGCCGGGCGCCAGCGCGCCGGCGTCAGGTCCTTCGCCGGTATCGACCGACAGGGTGAGGTCTTCGCAGTCGAACAGGTCGGGGCGGAGCGCGAACAGCATCACGCAGGGATCGTGCAACGGCCGGCTGGTGCCGCCCGTCGTGGTGGTGAAATAGGCCTCGATCAGGTCGGCGGAGGCGGTTGCTGCCGTGGTGGAGGCCGCGCGCAGCGACGCCACATAGGCGCGCGCGGCGCGCACGCGGCGTGTCACGTCGAGCGGGATCAGCGTCACCGGTAGGCCGCTGCCGAGCACGGCCGCCGCCGCCTCAGGATCGGCGGCCAGGTTGAATTCCGAGCGCGGCCCGATATTGCCGGGCTCGTCGATGGCGCCACCCATTGCGATGATGCGGCCGACGCGCTGGGCCGTGTCCGGCCGGTCTCGCAGCAAAAGCGCCAGATTGGTCAGCGGCCCGAGCGCCAGGATATCGAGCGTGCCGGGCGCAGCCGCGTCCAGCGTGGCTGCGATCCAGCCGGCGGCGTCGGCGCCGGCCGGTGGCGCATGGGGTTCGGGAAACGGCACTCCACCGAGCCCGTCGCGACCATGAATCTCGGCGGTATCAAAACCCTTGCGCGCCAGCGGCTCGGCCGCCCCGGCGATCACCGGAATGTCGCCGCGCCCGGCCAGCGCCAAGATGCGGCCGGCATTGCGCGTGGTGGTCTCGATGCCGATATTGCCGGCGACCGTCGTCACGCCGCGAATGTCGAAGGCGGGTGCGGCGAGGGCGGTCAGGATGGCGATCGCGTCGTCGATGCCGGGGTCGGTATCGATGACGACCGGCCGGGGCGCGGTGTCGTTCACGCTCTTTCGGTCTCCGTTGCGGCAAAGGCGGCAAGGATGCGCGCCCAGGAGCGGATGCCCTTGTGGTAGCTCGACAGGTCGTATTTTTCGTTCGGGCTGTGGATACGGTTGTCGAACTTCGCAAAGCCGACCAGCAGCGAATCCATGCCGAGCCGGTCCTTGAAGACGGTCGCGATCGGGATCGAACCGCCAGTGCCGGCGACCGCCGCCTCGCAGTTCCATTCCTCGGACAGTGCCCCGAGCGCCTTTTGCAGCAACGGGCTGTCGATGGGCATCACGGTGGCCGAACTGCCGCCATGGACCACGAAATCGACGCTGCAATCCTCCGGCACATGCGCACGCACATGGGCGCGGAAGGCCGCGCGGATTTTTTCGGGGTCCTGGCCGGCAACCAGGCGGAAAGAAATCTTGGCGTGTGCCTCGGCCGGGATGACGGTCTTGAAGCCGTCGCCCGTATAGCCGCCCCACAGGCCGTTAATCTCGCAGGACGGTCGCGCCCAGACCTGTTCCAGCACCGAATAGCCGGTCTCGCCGGCCGGGATGGACAGGCCGATATCCTTCAAAAACCCCTCCTCGTCGAAGGGAAGCCGTTTCCAGCGCGCCGCCACGTCGGCCGGCAGCGGTTTGACGCCGTCATAAAATCCGTCCAGCGTGACGCTGCCGTCCGGCGCGCGAAGCGTGGCGATCGCCTCCGACAGGACCTGCAGCGGGTTGCGGGCGGCATTGCCGAACATGCCCGAATGCAGGTCGCGGCTGGCGCAGCGCACCGTCACTTCTTCCTGCACAATGCCGCGCAGCATGGTGGTGATCGCCGGGGTCTTGTCGTCCCACATGTCGGTATCGCACACCAGCATGACATCGGCCTTCAACTCCGCGCCGGCCTCGTCGAGGAACGGCCCGAGACTGGCGCTGCCGGATTCCTCCTCGCCCTCGAACAGCATCGACACCTGGATCGGCAAGGCGCCCGCCACCGCCTGCCAGGCGCGGCAGGCTTCCACGAAGGTCAGCAACTGCCCCTTGTCGTCGGAGGCGCCGCGCGCGACGATATGGGTGTCGCCATTGTCCTGCGGCACCAGCGTCGGCTCGAACGGGTCCGAATTCCAAAGCGGCAGCGGATCGACCGGCTGCACGTCGTAATGGCCGTAGAACAGCACATGCGGCCCCGGCCTCGCCGGCGCGTGGCCGACCACCATCGGATGTCCCCGGGTCGGCCGCGCCGACGCCTCAAAACCAATCTCGGCGAGCGCGCCCGCAAGCCAGTCGGCCGCACGCCGGCAGTCGTCGGCATAGGCCGGGTCGGTGGAAACCGAGGGGATGCGGATCAACTGGAAAAGCCGTTCCAGGCTCTGGTCCAGATTGGCGTCGATATGCGCGAGAACGGCATCGAGTTGTTCGGTCGGGGCGGGCATTGTCGTCTCCTGTCGATTGCGGGTCGCGTCGGCGATCCATGCCGGACGGGCTGGCCAAGCGCAATGCCGGCGCCCGGCCAGCGGGCCGGCTTGTCGTGGTCCAGGTTCAGCCGCCGGCGTCGATCCGCGTCATCTCGGCCTTGAAGCGCGTGGCCACCTGCAGCGCGTCGCGCAAGACCTGCTTGCGTTCGAGCGTCAGCACGGTGCGGTCGCGCATCAGCCACGATCCGGCCACCATGACGTCGCGCACATCATCCGGCATGGCCGAAAATACCAGCGTTGCATAGGGATCGTAGACCGGCTGCAGGCGCGGGGCCGTCATGTCGATGCGGATCAGGTCCGCCTGCTTGCCATGCTCCAGCGTGCCGATGTGTGCATCGAGGCCGAGCACGCGCGCGCCCTCGACCGTGGCCATGCGGATCACGTCCACACCGGGCATCGGCTTGCGGCTGTGGCCGAGAAGCTTCTGGAACATTGTGACCGGCGCGAACTGTGAGAACAGGTCGAGCGTGTTGCCGCTCATCGGCCCGTCGGTGGCGATCCCGACCGGCAGGCCGGCCGCCCGCATCGCCTCCACCGGCGCGATGCCGCGGCCGGCCTTGGCGTTGGAGCGCGCATTGTGGGCAACGCAGACTTCGGCGCGCGCCATCTTCTCGATGTCGCTTTGCGACACGTGCAGGCAATGGGCGCAGATCAACCCTTTGCGCAGCAACCCGGCTTTCTCGACCAATTCGACCGGACGAAGCCCGTGATTCTTGGCGCACCAGTCCATTTCCGAATCCATCTCGGCCAGATGGATCTGCACCGGCACGTCGGGGTGGGCGTCGGCCCAGCGCGCGACCCGGTTCATGACCGCGATATCGGTCGAATAGGGCGCATGCGGCGCAATCGAGGCGATCACCCGCGGATGGCCGGTAAATTCGGCCACAAGGTCTTCGGTCAACGCGAAGCCGGCGTCGATGGTGGTGTGGTCGGGCGGGTCGAAATCGGCGATCGTCTGGCCGACGACGCCGCGCATGCCGGCCTGGTCGATCACACGGCCGACCTCGGTTTCGAAATAGTACATGTCCGCCACCGTGGTGACGCCGCCGGCGATCAGCTCCAGCGCGGCGAGCCTTGTGCCGGCCCGCACCATCTCCGGTGTGACGAATTTGCGTTCCAGCGGCAGCACGTAACGATAGAGCCGGTCGTCGACATCTTCGCCGAGGCCGCGAAACAACGTCATCGCCATATGGCAATGGGGGTTGACCATGCCTGGCATGACGATGTCGCCATCGACGTCGAACGTTTCGGCGCCGTCGATGGCGGGCGCTGGGCCGGCGCCCGTCGCGGTGATCGTCTCGCCCTCGATCTGCACAAACCCGTTCTCGATCACCGGCATCTCCGGCGTGCAGGGCAGCAGCGTGGCGTTGGTGATCAGCAGGGTCATGAGTGGTCCCGGTCGGGTTGGGGCATGTCAGGTGAAGGCATCAACGGGCTGTTCTCGGCCATCACTCCGCGTCGAGCACGCAGCACTGGTCGGGCACCGGCACCAGCCGCGCCGGATTGCCGGGTTCCAGCGGTGTCGACAGCGCCCCGTTGGCGATCAGACGCCCGGTTTCGGTCTCGCATTGATACTGGTAGGCGCGCCCGAGATAGGTGCGCAGCCCCAGCTTGGCGGGAATGCCCGGCGCGTTCGGGTCGGCGCTGACGGACAGCCCGTCTGGCCGCGTCGCCAGCACGAACCGGTCGGGGATGTCGCCGAACCGGGCCTGGCTGAGCTCGAGCCGGGTGCCGCCGGCCGCCTCGGCCGTCATCTGGTCGCCCTCGCGCGCCACGACGCGCATCGCGATCAGGTTTTCGAAGCCGACGAAACGCGCGACGAAGGCGTTGGCCGGCCGCTGATAGAGATTTTCGGGCGTGTCGAACTGCATCAGGCGCCCGGCATTCATGATCGCCACCCGGTCGGAGATCGAGAACGCTTCCTCCTGGTCGTGGGTCACGTAGACCGATGTGGTGCCGTTGGCGCGCTGCAACTGGCGGATCTCCACCCGCATGTCGACCCTGAGCTTGGCATCGAGATTGGATAGCGGTTCGTCGAACATCAAAAGCGGCGGTTCGATGACGAGCGCGCGCGCCAGCGCCACACGTTGCTTCTGGCCGCCCGACAGCGCACCGGGCAGGCGGTCCGACAGCCCCGACAGGCCGACGCGTTCGAGCATGGCCTGTGCCTTGCCGTTGCGTTCGCTCGAGCCGACGCCGCGCTGCTTGAGCCCGAAGGCGACATTGTCGAGCACGCTCAGATGCGGAAACAGGGCGTAGTTCTGGAACACCAGCCCGATGTCGCGCCGATAGGCCGGCAGCCGGGTCAGGTCGCGGCCACCGAGCGTGATCCGGCCCGCTGTCGGTTCCAGGAAGCCGGCAATCAGGCGCAGCGTGGTCGTCTTGCCGCAACCCGACGCACCGAGCAGCGAAACCAGTTCGCCGGCTGCCACCGATAGCGACAGGTCCTCCAGCACCTTGGTGGTGCCGTAATGGGCGGTGACGTTTTCGACGGAAAGCGGCTGGGTCATCGTGTCTACTTTGTCAGGAAGGTCAGGCCGAGCGTGCGTTCCACGATCGCCATCACGGCGACGGTCAGCACCATCAGCAAAACGGATACGGAAGCGATCGTGGGGTCGAAGAACTGCTCGACATGGGCGAGAATCTGAATCGGCAGCGTGGAGATGCCTGGCCCGGTCAGAAACAGCGAGGTCGACACATCGTTGATCGAGGTGATGAAGGCCAGGATGAAGGCGGCGATCACGCCCGAGCGCACATTCGGCAGCACGATGGTGAAAAAGGTCTTTGCCGGCCGGCTGCCGAGGCTGATCGCGGCCTCCTCGATCGAGAAGTCGAACGAGGACAGGCTGGCCGAGATCACCCGCACGCAATAGGGCAGCACGATCAGCGTATGGCCGATCAGAAGCGACAGGAAGATCGGCAGCGAAGCGCCGACGGCAACGGATTTCAGCAAGGAAAAACCAAGCACGATCTCCGGCACCAGGATTGGCAGCACGAACACCGTCGACAGCCAGGACGGCAGCTGGATGCGGTGGCGGTTGAGTGCGTAGGCGGCGGGTATCCCGACCAGTAGCGCCAGGCCTGTGGCCAAAAAGGCGAGCTGCATGCTGGTCACGATGGTACGGCGGAAGGCGCTGATCTCGAAAATATTCTCGAACCACCTGAAGGTCAGGCCCTGCGGCGGAAACGTCAGATAGGAGGTGTCGCTGAGGGCCGCGCCGATCACGATGATCAGCGGCCCGACCAGGAAGATATAGACCACCGCCGCGAAGGCGACGAGAGAGCGGGGCATGGATGTGTTCATCACGTCGTCATCGGGTTGAGGCGCTTGGCGATGCGGGTCATGGCCAGCACCACCGACACGGTGATGACGACCATGATCGTGGCGATGGTGGAGGCGCTGACCCAGTCGAAATTGACCATTGCGGCCTGGTACATCAGCGTGCCCATCATCATCTGACGCTCGCCGCCGAGGAGCTGGGGCGTGGCGTAAGAGGTGAAGGACCCGGTAAAGACAAGCACGGCGCCGACGATCAGGCCCGGCACGGCGAGCGGGAAGATGACCTGGCGGAAGGTTGCGACCGGAGTGGCGCCCAGCGAGGCGGAGGCCTGGATGACGTCGTCGGGGATGTTCTCGAGCACCCCGACCAGCGTCAGGATCATCAGCGGCGTGAACAGATAGACCATCGCCACGATGACCGACCCTTCCGTATAGAGCATCGACAGCGGTTCGCCGATGACGCCGATCCAGGTCAGGAAATTGTTCAAAATGCCGTTCTTGCCCAGAATGATCAGCCAGGCGAAGGAGCGCACGACCACGCCGGTCAGGAGCGGGAACACGGCGGCGATGATCAGGATGCTTTTCAGCCGGCCGGGCGCGCGCGAAACCACATAGGCGGTCAGGAAACCAAGCAAGAGCGAGATCGCCGTCGTTGCCAGCGAGACCTCGAGCGTGCGCCACAACACCGTGCGGCGGAAGCCGCTGTTGAAGAAATCGAGATAGGGCGCGACCGGCCCCGAGCCGTCGCCGAACGTGGTGGCGATCGTTAGGGTGACCGGCACGATGAGGAACAGCGCCACCAAGACGGTCGCGGGGAAGGCGAGTATCCAGCCGGCGAAACGTTTGGGCATGGTCGAAATTTCCGCGTTCTAGTAGAGCCGTCGCGGGCTGGGTGTGGACGCTGTCTGCCGTGGCACGCTGAGGGTTTGGAAAGGGAGGCGGTGCCGCCGCCGTCCCCATCCATGTCGCCGCATCCGCCGCGGGTTTTGACCCAAGGACGGGTGTGAGGCCGCCCTACATACCGAAGATTTCGTTCCAGCGGTCGATCCAGCCCCTCTTGGCGGCGTTCATCTTGGCGTAGTCGACACGCTTCAGATTATCGATCATCTCCGCGCCATAGGTCCACTGCTTAGCCTGTTCCGGCGTCAGTTCGACCGATTTCACCACCGGTGCGTCGACGCCGTTGGCGGCAAGCGTTTTCTGCAATTCGGGGTCGAGGATGAAATTGATGAATTCGTGCGCGAGCTCGACGTTTGCGGCGCCCTTGGGAATGTTGACCGTGTTCAGCGTTGCCACTGCGCCGTCCTCCAGGTCGGCCCACACCACGGTCGGCACGGCCGCCTGCAACTGCGCCAACGCGAAGTCCTGGGCGAGCGACACCGTCACCTCGCCGGTCGAGAACAGATTGATCATCTCTGAGCCGGTCTTGTAATTCTTGACCACGTTCGGCTTCAGCGCCTCGATCTCGGCGAAAGCCGGACCGTCGTCCTCGAAGGCGTCGGTGCCGGCCTTGTCGCCGGCCAGCATGACGACCATCGGGCCGGCCGTCGTGGTAATGCCGGGCAGCGAGATCTGACCCTTCAGGTCGTCGCGCCACAGATCGCTCCAGCGTGTGATCGCCGGCTCGACCTTGGCCGAATCGTAGACGATGCCCACGCGGCCGATCGAGTAGGCCGGGCCGTATTCGCCCTGCGGCGCCTGCGCCATCTCGTAGAGCCCGTCGATATTCGGGATTTTTGAGCGATCGATCGGCTGGAACAGGCCTTCCTCGATGCCGATCTGCGAATAGGAATCGGTGAAATAGGCGACGTCGACGCCGCCGCCGCTGCGGATCTTGATCTTGTTCAGCCGGTCGGCATTGTTGCCGGTCTCGAAGACCAGCTCGCAGCCGCACTGTTTCTGGAACGGCTGGACGATGTACTCGTTGAGCTTGTCGCCGTTGAAGCCCCACCAGGAAATCGTCAGCGTCTTGGACTGCGCCACTGCCGGGCCTGCCGCCAGCATGGCCGCCGCACAGGCGGCGCCGGCGAGGATGCGCGAATAGGTGCCGATCATGTCTTGCCCTCTGTTTCGGTTTCGCCGCGGGAGGTCGACGGCGGCAAAAAAGACTATTTTTGCTTCCCGCGTGCGGCAAGGCAAAACCGTGTCCGGACCGGGTTTTCCAATTGGAAAACCGTCAGACGGCACAAAAAATCGAAAAAACAATCGCCATGGTGGCAGCCGGGCCGCGCGGCAACCGAAATCGCTCCCATCGTCGTTAGGGTTGCCGCTGGCGTCGGCCGCGCCGGCGGTCGGACGGGGAGGCGCCGCCGCGGTCGGCGCAAGCCCGGTCGTTGATGCTGCGCGGAGCGCGGCCGTTAAACTGCCCGGCCGAGAAGGGTGCCGTACCCAGACACCGAGGGTCGGCGTCCGGTCAGTTCCAGTGCTCCCCACAGCGTCACTGCATTGGCCGTCAGCACCGGCACGTTGAGCCTATCCTCGAGTGTTTCGATGAAATGCAGGCTGGGCATTGCGGTGTCGGGAATGAGCAGCGTGTCGGAACCGGACGAAAACGCTTCGACGGCCTTTTCGACGATCGTCTCGGTGGGGAGGGCGGGAACATCCCAACCGGTAGGGATGTCGAGACAGGTGAGTGCGTCGACCGACAGTCCGGCCTCGCCAAGAAACGAGCAGAACGCGCGCGCGGTGGGCTCTGGATAGGTGGCCAGAACGCTGGCTTTGCGCAGGCCGAGACCGCGCATGGCGTCCACGAAGGATAGGGACGTGCTGGTCGCCGGCGCCTCCACCGCCTGGCCGATCGCCTCGGCCTGGCGGGCGGCGAACGCGCTTCCCGACATGAAGCTGCCGCTGGTGCAGGCCCAGGTGATGGCGTCGAGATCGAAGCCGCGCAGGCGTTGGGCAGCCTCGGTGATCCAGGCGAGTTGACCCGTCTCGCGCAAGGCGTCCAGATCGTGGTCGTTGCCGTGCGCGCCGCCAATCCGCGAGATGGTGAAATAGAGCTTCACGCCCGCGTCGGCCGCCTGCTCGAACGCGTAGTAGTCGGCCTCGGGGCCGCCGCTGGGGATGATCATCCCGATCCGCACGCACTCATTCATCCGTATGTCCTCCGAAGGCCGGGGTCGGCCGGTTGGTTGCTCCGTGCGCCGGAGCTGCGTTCGGGTTCCAAAAGGGACCCATTTTACGCCCTGTCTTTGGCGCGGTCCGCGCGCCGCCAAGGCCGGGTTTCGAAGCTCTCTTGACGGGGAGCGGGTTTACAGCTACATTTAACGTTAAATAAGACCTCAATCAAGGCTAAATACCTGATCGTGAACGGGAGGCATGATGTTCGCACTGGAGGAGCAGGTCGAGGAGAAGCGCTCGCCTTGGGGCTTGGTTGCCGTCATGGCCACGCTCGCGCTGATCGGCGTCGCTGCCTGGAAATACGTCAATTGGCAGCTTCTCGCCTCACTGGATTTTTCGGTGGTGTGGGACTACCGGCTTGCGCTCGCCAAGGGGCTGATGGTGACGCTTTACCTGACCGCCATCGCCGGCCTGTGCGGCCTTACGGCGGGCACCGTGCTCGCCGCGCTGTCGCAATCGCGGCTGGCGCTGGTGCGCTGGGTCGTCGTTGCCTATGTCGAATTGTTTCGCAATACGCCGATCCTGGTTCAACTGATCTGGATTCACTTCGCGCTGCCGGTCTTTACCGGCTGGAACACGACGGCGTTGCAAAGCGGAACGATCGCGATCGCCCTGCAGGCCAGCGCCTATTTCTCCGAGATCGTGCGGGGCGGCATCGAATCCGTCCCCAAGGGGCAGTGGGAGGCCGCCTACGCCCTGGGGCTGCCGGCACGCACGACGTGGGGGCGGGTGATCCTGCCGCCGGCCCTGAAGTCCATGATCCCGGCGCTGGTCAATCTCACGATCAGCTTCTTCAAGGCGACCTCCATCCTGTCGGTGTTGCAGGTCAGCGAACTGATGACGATCACCAACAGGATCAGCAATGCGGTCTACAAGCCGATCGAGCTGTTTACCGCGGCTGCCGTGATCTATTTCGTTCTCGGCTACATCCTGAGCCAACTCACCCTGCGTCTCGAACGCGCGGCGAAATGAGCGGAGGGTGTGATGAATTTTGAAATCCAGCACCTGGTAAACAACTACCCTCTCATCCTGCAGGGCTTGCTCGTGACGCTGCGCATTTGCGCCGTGTCTCTCGCGATCGGTACGGTCCTGGGGCTTGTCGCCTGTTTCATGAAGCTGGAAGGCCGGGGCTGGCCGTATCGGTTTGCCGTCGCCTATATCGATTTCTTCCGCACCATTCCTGAAGTCGTCCTGATCTTCTGGGTCTATTCCTGCCTGCCGCTGCTGTTTTCCTTTCGCCTGACGGCGGAAGCCAGCGGCATCCTGGCGCTCAGCCTGTTCGCGTCGGCCTATCTGGCTGAGATATTCCGCGCCGGCATCAATTCCGCTAGTCGCGGGCAGGTGCAGGCCGCCTTGGCGCTCGGCATTCCGGTCCGAGTCATCTGGATGCGCATCATCATGCCGCCGGCCATTCGCCGCATGATGCCGGCGCTGGTCAGCTTTCTCTCCGAACTGATCAAGGCAACCAGCCTGCTTTCGGCGATCGGCGTTGCGGAAATGGCCTACCAGGCGTCGGTCCTGGGCTCCAAGACCTTCGCTTATGTCGAATTTCTGTCCGCGATCGCGGTTTTGTACTTCGTGACGATTTTCCCGCTGAGCCTTTATGTGCGCCGCGCCAACCAGAAACTCGCGGGCAAGGCGGGACACTAATGATGGAAGGAAGCCGAGTGGAAACCAGCAGCGCCGCGGCCGAAACGCCCGTCGTCATCAGCGTCGAGAACATCCGCAAGAGCTACGGCTCGTTCGAGGTCCTGCGCGGGATTTCGACGGAAATCCGCGAGAAGGACGTGACCTGCATCGTCGGCCCCTCCGGCGGCGGCAAATCGACCTTCATTCGCACCTTGAACGGTCTGGAGCCGATCAACGAGGGCCGCATCCGGATCCTGGACTACACGCTTCCGGGCCGACGTAAGGAGACCGAGCAGTTGCGCCGTTCCGTCGGCATGGTGTTTCAGAGCTTCAATCTGTTCATGCATTTGACGGTGCGCGAAAACATCACGCTCGGTCCGACCGCGGCGCTGAAGGTTTCGCGCGACGAAGCCAACGCGCGGGCCGAAAGACTGCTCGACCGGGTGGGGATCGGCAATCAGGTCGACAAATATCCCGGCCAGCTCTCCGGCGGCCAGCAACAGCGCGTCGCCATCGCCCGGGCCCTGGCGATGGAGCCGAAAATCATGCTCTTCGACGAGCCGACCTCGGCGCTCGACCCCGAAATGGTCAAGGAGGTGCTCGAGGTGATCCGCGACCTGGCCGCCAGCGGCATGACCATGCTCGTCGTGACCCACGAAATGGGATTCGCGCGTGAAGTCGCCCACCGGGTCTTTTTCATGGCCGACGGCGTCCTGTCCGTCGACGCCGATCCAGAAACGTTTTTCGCCTCTCCCAAGGATGAGCGGCACGCGGCCTTTCTGTCGAAGGTTCTTTAGCCGGGCGCCGCCTACGGGCGGTTCCGGCGATTGTGGACGTCAAACATATCAGCTCACGGTAAAAGGGAGAAAACACCATGAGACAGACCTTTAGCCTCGTCACGGCGGCGGCAGCGGCGTTGCTTTGCGCAACCGCCGCCTTCGCCGCGGACGACAAGATCCAGAAGATCGTCGACAACGGCACCTTGCGCGTGTGTCATGCCGAAGCGGCACCCTGGGGCGTCAAGGATCCGGCGAGCGGCGAATGGGTCGGCTCCGACATTCGCGCCGCCGCCCATCTCGCCGAGACGATGGGTGTCGGGATCGAGCATGTCGATGCGACCTGGGCCACGCTGATCCCGTCGCTGGAAGCCGACAAATGCGATATCGCGATGGCGCCCATCTTCCGTTCGGCCGAACGCGCGATGCGCGTGCTGTTCACCGAACCGACCGGTTACGAAACCATGGGCGTGGCCGTACGCGGCGATTCCGGCATTGCGAGCTATGCCGACCTGGATCAGGCCGACAAGACGGTGGCGGTGATCTCCGGTTCGGCCGACGAAGCCTTTGCGAGCCGGTTTTTCAAGAACGCCAAGATCCAGGCGCTGGTGACCGACAAGATTTCCACATTGGGAATCGAGGCAGCCAGCCGTCGCGTCGATGCTTTCCTGACCGACACGTCCACGCTGCGCTCGGTCGTCGGCGCCAATGAGGCGATGAACCTGACCATTATCGAGCCCGACAATCCGCTCAATCCGCAAGGATATTCCTACGCCCTGCCGATGGGCGAATACGGCTTCCAGCAATTGGTGAACATCTGGCAGATCAACACCGACCAGCAGGGCCTGAAGCAGAAATGGCACGACGAATTCGCCCAGTGAGCGCGTCGACGTCCTGAAAGCCGGATGGCCCGACTGGCTCGCCGCTGGCAGGTCGGGCCATCCCCTCGAAACCGCATAATATGAGAGATTTTACCAATGAGGCTGCTGCGCTTTGGCCCGCAGGGCGAGGAACGCCCCGGACTGCTCGACAATGACGGCCAACTTCGCGACCTGTCCGGGGTCGTCGCCGACATTGCCGGCGAAACCCTGTTGCCCGACACGCTGGCCCGGATAGCTGAGATCGCCGACGGCGGGGCACTGCCGGTGGTCGCGGGCAATCCGCGGTTGGGGCCCTGTGTCGGTGGGGTGGGCAAGATGGTGTGCATCGGCTTGAACTATTCCGACCATGCCGCCGAATCCGGCATGGCCATTCCCGACGAGCCGATCCTGTTCATGAAGGCGACCAGCGCCATTGTCGGTCCGAACGACGATGTCGTGCTGCCCCAGGGCTCGCTCAAATCCGACTGGGAGGTCGAGCTCGGCGTGGTGATCGGCCGTCCGGCCAAATCGGTGCCGCTGCAAAGCGCGCTTGACCACGTCGCCGGCTATTGCGTCGTTAACGATCTGTCCGAGCGCGCCTTCCAGATCGAGCGCGGCGGACAATGGGTCAAGGGCAAGAGTGCCGACACGTTCGGTCCGCTCGGCCCCTGGTTGGTGACCGCAGACGAGGTCGGCGATCCCCAGGCTCTGCCGATGTGGCTCGAACTGAACGGCGAACGGGTTCAGGACGGCAGCACCGCGACGATGATTTTCGGCGTGGCCGAACTGGTCAGCTATGTCAGCCAGTTCATGAGCTTGCAGCCGGGCGATGTCATTTCCACCGGCACGCCGCCGGGCGTCGGCCTCGGGATGACGCCGCAACGCTTCCTGCGCGGCGGCGACGTGATGCGGCTGGGCATCGAGGGGCTCGGCGAACAGCGACAGCGTGTCACGGCCTGACCGTCGCGACATTGTTCAACCAACACACACAGGATCGAGAACCGTGATTACACGTTATCCTTTGGAAACCCCTTTGCCCATTTCCGGCGCCGTGCGGGCCGGTGACTTCGTCTTCGCCTCGGGGCAGGCCGCCCTCGACAAGGACGGTTACGTGCTGGACGGAGGCATCGTCCCGCAGACGCGTTTGACGCTCGATCGTCTGCTGGCGTCGCTGAAGGATGCCGGGTGCACGGCCGAAGACATCGTCAAGGTCACGGTCTGGCTCGACGACGCACGCGATTTCGGCGCTTTCAACAAGGTCTACGCTGAATATTTCAAGGATGCGCCGCCGGCGCGCTCGACGTTGGTTTCCCCGTTGGTCGTGGACGCCAAGGTCGAGATCGAGGCGATCGCCTACAAGCCGCTTTGAGCGCCGCCCGGTATCGCCGGGTGGAAAAGGCCACGTCGACGGCGTCGTTCGCCGCGCGCGTTCTGCCGCCGCCGCTGGCGGACGCCGGAGTTTTCGGGCCTTTCCGTCTCGGGCCGGTCGACTTCCTGGTGCTGGGTTTTGGTGCGAACTGCTTGACTATACGTACATTTATCGTTAAAGTTACAAGCTAGATGAAGATGTCGCGATTTTACGGGGATCACATATGACAATCACGGGTAGCGATCGTCCGACGCATGTGCGCATCGGTCTTTCCGGAGTGGATTTGTCCATCCGGCTCAGGCTGCGCTGGGACTCTGCGCCGGCGACCTGCAAGGCCGTGCTCGACCTGCTGCCAGTCCGGCATCAGGTATGGCACGCCAAATACGCCAACAACGAAATCTATACGCTGTGCAAGATGCCGGACCCCGTTCCGGCCGCCGAAAGCCTGTCGGTATATCCCTCGCGCGGCGACCTGGTGTACTTGCCGCTTCCGCAAGGCGTGCCTCTGCCACCGGGGATCCCGGGCGTCGCCGACGGCGAGCTGGCGCTCGACCTGGCCTATTTCTACGAATCCGGAAACAGTCTTCTGTCGGGGCCGCACGGACCGATTCCCGGCACGATCATCGCCACGGCCGAAAAGCTTGACGACATCGACGCCATGGCCGCCGCGTGCCGGGACGTGTGGTTCAAGGGCGCCGCCGGCAGGCAGATGTGGATCGAGGCCGGGTGACCGGTCCGCAGGAGAGGGCGTGAAGGCGCTGTCATGAGCAAGAAGAAGCTGACCATGAAGGAGATCGCGGCGGCCGTGGACGTCTCGGTGATGACCGTGTCCAACGTCATCAACGGTCGCGATCACTTGGTCGGTGAGGAAACCAGGCGGCGTGTCAAGGCGGCGATCGACGAACTCGGCTACCGGCCAAGCGCCACCGCGCGCGCCCTGCGGTCCTCGCGTATGTTCTCGATCGGCTTCATCGTGCTTTACGACGAGCGCAAATTCCTTGGCGATCCGTTCATTGCCGCGCTGGCGGACGGATTGTGCGCCCAGTTGGCGGAGCAGGGCTATTCGCTGACCATACAGGGCGTGTTCACGGACGAACTGAGCGAAGCCAAGGCGTTTCGCCGCATGGAGACCGACGGGCTGTGCCTGCTTTTGTCGGGCAGCCAGCCGACGAAATACAATCTGCGCGAACTTCTGAAGAGCCTGCGTCAGCCAATCGTTCTGTTCCAGGAGGGCGTCCAGCGCGCCGAGCCGGACATCTGTTCGATCCGCCAGGACGATCGCGGCGGCGGCCGCCTGCTGGCCGAACACGTGGTCTCGCGCGGTGCCCGGTCGGTGCTGGTGGTCGTACCGCAGGTCGAGTGGCCGGCGATCAGCGAGCGTGTCGGCGGCGTCAGGGAAGCGCTCCATTCGAGACCGGACGTGGAGATGCGCGTGCTGGTGTCGGAAAGCGAAAAGGACGCCGACGTGCAGGTGGCGCTGGCCAATTACCTCGACCAGGGCGGCAAGCCGAACGCCATTCTGGCCGCAAACGACCAGATGGCGATAGCTGCCCACACCGTGCTGGAACAGCGCGGCCTGACACTGCCGGATCAGATCATGCTGACCGGGTTCAACCGGTTCAATTTCTGGCGCTATTTCTCTCCCAAGGTGACGACCGTCATCTCTCCTGCCGAGCAACTGGGCCGCACGGCCGCGACCGCATTGACCCGCCGCATCGACGACGGCGAGTTCGAGGACCGCGACATCGTGCTGCCGGTGGAGCTGGTTCAGGGCCAAACAACCTAAACACGCGCCGTATTGCGGTTCGACCGCGCGGCTTAGATCGAAAGGCTGGTGAAAACTGTGTCGAGAACGAATTTCAAGGGTGTCTACCCGATGGCCTACACCTTCTTCGACGAGGATGGTGAGCTCGACCTTGCCGCGCTGCGCGCGCAGATCGAGGCCCTGATCGGCTGGAACGCGGACGGGATCACCATCTTGGGACTGGCCGGCGAGGTGCACAAACTTTCGGCCGGCGAGCGCGCGCGTGTTGTCGAATGCGCAGGCGAGACGATCGCCGGGCGCGTACCGCTGGCCGTGACGGTTGCCGAGCGGACGGCACGCGACCAGATCGCGTTCGGTCGGCTGGCCAAGCAGTGCGGGGCAAGTTGGCTGATCTTGCAGCCGGCAGCTGTGCGCGATGTTTCCGAAACCGAGCATATGCGGTTTTTCGGTACGGTCGCCGACGGCATCGACCTGCCGCTTGGCATCCAGATCGCGCCGGAATATCTCGGGCAGGGCTTTTCGGTCGCGAGCCTTGTCGAAATGCAGGCCCAGCACCCGAATCTAACGATGATGAAGACGGAAATGTCGGCACTGGGTGTCGGCGATTTCATCACCCGCACCGAGGGGGCGTTCGACGTCTTCAACGGTCAGGCCGGCGTCGGCATGATCGACTGCATCGAGGCCGGCTGCGCCGGTTTCATCCCCGGAGCCGAGACCGGCGACATCTCTTCGCGAATCTACCGTCTCTACATGTCGGGTAACGAAGGCGACAAGGCGCGCGCCGTCGCGCTTTACAAGCAGGTGCTGCCACTGTGGCACATGATCATGGAATCGATCGATACGCTGCTGGTCTACGGCAAGCCCCTGATCGCGGAGCGTGTAAGCGCGTTGAGTGGAAAAAGCCGTGCGCCGCACAGCATGGCAAGCGCTTTCGGGCGCGAACGGGTCCGTGCCTGGGCGCAGACCGTGCTGGCACAAGCGGGACAAGCGGCATGACTACCAAGCGCCCCCTCTACGACTGCCACGTCAATGTATGGGACCCCGAGCAGTATCTGCCGGTCTACCACGAGCAGTTGGCTCGCGTGCGGCCGGGCGGCCTTCCGCCGGCCAGCGACGCCGATACGCTGGCGCGCGAACTGGCGCGTTTCGAGCGCGTCATCGTGTTCAGTCCGCAATATGGCGACAGTATCGGCATCCAGGGCGCGGAGGAAACCACCGCCGCCGCGGTCGCGAAATATCCCGAAAAATTTGTCGGTTTCGCCTATGTCGATCCGCGCCGCCCGGACTATATGGAACGGCTCCGGCACTCGGTCGAGCAGCTCAAGTTCAAGGGGGTCAAGTTCGGCCCGATCTACAACGGCGTCGGGCTCGACGACCCGCGCATGCAGCCGGTCTATGCATATTGCCAGGCCAATGACGTGCCGCTGACGCTGCACATGGGCACGACCTTTCCGCCGAAATCCCGTATCGAGTTCGGGCGCCCGCTGCATGTCGACCCTGTCGCGCTCGCCTATCCCGACCTCAAGATCATCATGGCGC
Source organism: Nitratireductor alexandrii (assembly GCF_004000215.1). Lineage (GTDB taxonomy): Bacteria > Pseudomonadota > Alphaproteobacteria > Rhizobiales > Rhizobiaceae > Mangrovimarina > Mangrovimarina alexandrii. The sequence continues at coordinate 379,512 of NZ_RBVY01000002.1, forward strand.
ATATGGGCCATCCCTGGACGGCCGAGGCGGCGGTGATCGTACGCAAGAACCCGAACGTCTACGGCGAAATCACCGGCCTGTGCTACAGGCCGTGGATTCTGCAGAAATGCCTGGCCGAGATCCAAGACTATTCGATCGCCGACAAGGTGTTTTTTGGCACGGATTTCCCGTTCTCGACCTTCGACGAGGCGGTCGACGGGCTGTTGGTCTGTTCGCAGGATCACGACAGCCCGCGCGTGCCGCCAGTCAGTGCCGAGGTCATCGACACGATCCTGTACAGCAACCCGTTCGAAAAATGGTGGCACGCCCCCATTTGAACCCGTCGCGGACGAGCCTTGCCGCACAAGTATTTATGGAGATGACGATGGTCGAATACGACTTCACCGGACAGAGCGTGGTCATCACCGGCGGGGCCGGTGGCATCGGGCTCGAACTCGCGCGGCGCTTCCACGCCGCCGGCGCGTGGGTCTGTCTGTGGGACAACAACCACGAGCGCGTGCACCGGGCGGCCGAGGGGATCGGGACAGACAGGGTCAGCGCGTCGGCGCTCGATATCACAGCCAAGCCTGAGATCGAGGCGGCCGTGGCGGGCCTGCTGGCGCAAACCGGACGTGTCGACGTTTTGGTTAATTCGGCCGGCATCACCGGTCCCAACGACACCGTCGCCCAATACGACGCCGACGCCTGGCGGCGGGTGATCGACGTCAATCTGAACGGCACGTTTCTGTGCTGCCAGGCGGTTTTGCCGGCCATGCAGAAGGCCGATTACGGCCGGATTGTCAACATCGCCTCGATTGCCGGCAAGGAAGGCAATCCCAACGCGGCCGCCTACAGCGCCTCGAAGGCCGGCGTTCTGGGCCTGACCAAGTCACTCGGCAAGGAACTGGCCGGCACCGGGATACGCGTCAACGCCGTCACGCCGGCGGTCATCAAGACGGAAATCTTCGACCAGATGACGCAGCAGCACATCGACTACATGTTGTCGAAAGTGCCGATGGGCCGCTTCGGCACCGTCGAGGAAGCAGCCAAGATGTGTCTGTGGCTCTCCTCCGGCGACTGCTCCTTCAGCACCGGAGCGGTCTTCGACATCTCGGGCGGTCGCGCCACCTATTGAGTGGGGCTCCTCCTGGGGTGCCTGCCGCGCCTACACGGCCGGCATCTCTGCGAAATCCGCGAGCAGCGTTCCCAACCCGCTGACCGGCACGACCTGTCCGCCGGTGCGCATGCCGTGCCAGAGCGTGACCGCGTTGGCGCTGAGGACGGGAAGGCCGAGGCGTTTTTCCAGAGCGTCGATGACGCCGAGCGTGGGAAGCGCGGTGTCGGGAATCAGCAGGGCCTGGGTGCCGGGCGCCATTGCCTGTTCGGCCGCGCGCAGCAGCGCGTCGCCGTCGAAGCCGGACGATATCCAGCCGCTGTCGAAACCGAGGCTGCGGCTGTTTTCGACCGTGATGCCGTATTCGGCCAGAAACGATGTGAAGAACGCCACCGTGTCCTGGGGATAGGTGGCAAGCAGGCTGACCTTGCGCGCCGACAGGGCGTGCGCGGCGGCCGCGAAGGCGAGCGAGGTGCTGGTCGCCGGCACACCGGTCGCCGCCGCAATGCCGCGTGCCTGTTCCTCGGCGAAACGCCGGCCGTTGATGAAGCTGCCGCTGGTGCAGGCCCAGACCACGGCGTCGAGCGGAACCTGCGACAAGCGATGCGCGGCCTGTACGATCCAGTCGACGCGCGCCGTCTCGCGCAGCGCGTCGGGATGGTGGTCGGCGCCTTCGACGGCGCCGTATCGCGCCTGCGCGAAATAGACCCGGACGGCCTCGCCGGTGCCGCGTTCGAAGCGGTAGAAATCGGCTTCGCAGCCGCCGCCGGGGAAGACCAGGCCGAGGCGCAGTTTTGTTTGCGTCATGGCCTCAGACCCTGTCGAGGCCAAGCGGCAGGGCGCTGAGCGCCGTGCAGCCGGTCTCGGTGACGACCACCGTGCGGCTTTGGCCGACGCCGAACACGCCGAGCTTGCGCAGCGTCATAGGAAAATGGAAGGTCATGCCGGCCTCGAGTGGGCGAGGGTTGTCGCGGGTAATCTGCATCGTGCCGCCGACGATCCAGGTCGGCGGAAAGCCGATGCCGACCGAATAGCCGTAGAAATCGTGGAACAGGATCCCGTCGCGGATGCGGTCGACGACGCGCGCGCCGGCCTCGGCGACCTCGCAGGCGGCCACGCCGGGCTTCATCGCCTGCATCATCGCCTCAATGGCTTCGGTGCCGACCGCCGCCACCTCCTCCACGAACGGGTCGCGCGGCGTCCCCAGCGCGGCCGTGCGCATCAGCGGCGCATGGTACCAATGGAGCGCCGGCGAACATTCCAGAAACACCGTGTCGCCGTTCTCCACGGTGGCGCCGATCTGGGCATGGTGGGGCACGCCGGATCGCGCGCCGACGGCGACCATCGGAAAGATCGAAAAGCCCTGTGTGCCGCCTGCGATCAGCGCGTCGGCCATCGCGCGGGTGATGTCGCGGTCGCTGGCGCCCGGCCGGATGGCGCCGAGCGCGGCGCGCATGGCCGCATCGGTGACGGTTTGCGCCTGGCGCATGACGTCGAGCTCAGCCGTAGATTTGACCGCGCGCACGTCTTCCACCAGGCCGCTGGCGTCGGCGATGCGAGCCCCGGACAAGGCTTCGACGATGGCTGCGTGGCGGGCAGGGCTCAGAAAGCCGCCCGCCGCCTCCAGGCCGATCCGCGCCTTGGCCAGGCCGTGCGTGGCGAGCGCTGCGGCGGTCGCGGCCACAGGTTCGGCGCCGTTGTCGAAATAGACCGCCTCGCAGGCGCTCGCGCTGGCGTTGAAGCGGCCCTGCTCGAATTGCCACAGCACCATGAACGGCAGGCCATCGAGCGGCAGCACGAGGCACTGGTAATCCCAGATATTGAGGGTGTGGTGGCCGCATAGATAGTAGATGTTCGACGGGTCGTGCAGCACGATCGCGTCGAGGTCTTGTGCGCGCATAGCGCTGCGAACGCGGTCGCGACGCCGCTCGAACTCCGCGGCCGAAAACACATCCTCACGGGTGACGCTCATGGTGTGGGGCTTTCCTGATTGAGGTCGATATCGGGGTCGAGTGGCCAGATCGGCCGTGGCACCTTGGTGTAGTGTTCGGCCCGCAGCCGCGCCGGACAGATGCCGGGTGTGTCGGCGACGAGCACGCGCCGTGCGATCGGGGCGAAGGCGGCGCGCCAGGCGATCGCCGATTTGACCACGATCACCGGCTGCGCTTCGGGGGCAAGGCCGACGGCGGTGAGAATGCCGGTGTCGAAGGGCATCGTGCGCCGGCTGGTCAGCACGACATGCAGGTCGCCGTGCGAGACGACCGCGCAGTCGCCCATCGCGGTGACGAAACCGGTCATGTAGCTGCTGGTATTGGTGAAGGAGGCCTGCCCGAGCCAGTTCACCTGGCCGCGCAGCCGCACCGGTCTGCCGTGCAGCGTATCGGCTTTCGCGCCGACGAGGCCGTCGAAGGCGCCGCCGAGGCCGGCGGTCCCCGCCACCGCGACCGCCTCGGGATCGGTGATCACCACGGCGCCGCCGATACCGGCGGCAAGCAGCGTCTCGAGCAAGGCGGTGCCGTCGCCGGCGCTGCCGCCGCCGACATTGTCCGAGGGGTCGACGACGATGGTCGGGCCCCGACCGTCGGCGGCCAGGGCGGCGGGCAGCGCGGAAAGCTCGACCAGTTTTGGCAGCAGGGTCGCGCGTTCTTCCCACACCGCATGCGCCAGCCGGTCGGCGGCGCGCTGCGCCGCTTCGCCGCCATAGGCCAAAACGGTCGCGCCCAGATTGGGACTGTCTGCATAGGCAAAGCCCATGGCGAGCGAGGCGCTGACCACGCCCGGCGTCGCCAGCGCGTCGGCAAACGCGCGCATGGCGCCGGCCATGCCGGCATCGCCGGTCGCCTGAACCAGGGGCACCGTGATCAGCGGCAGCTTGCGCATCACGCCCGGCGGCGGCCCGTCGGGCGCCAGCGTGACGCGTGCCGCTTCCCGGCCTCGATCGGCCATGTCGGTATGGGGGTAGGTGCGGTAGACGGAGATGAAGCTTGCCGCGTTGAACAGTTCGGAGCCGATATTGGCATGATAGTCGAGCGTGACGCCGATCGGCACGTCTTGGCCGACGGCCGCGCGCACGGCGGCGACGAAGGCGCTGTCGGGGTCGTCGATGCCTTCGACGACGGCCGCGCCGTGCAGCGAAAGCAGGACCGCGTCGACCGACCCTGCCTCGGCCAGCAGGGCGAGCGAACGGCCGAGGAGTTGCTCGTAGCAGGCGCGCTCGATCGGGCCCGACGGCACCGCGGCGGCAAACAGAAGCGGCACCGTTTCGTGCCCGCCCTCGGCCGCCCCGTCGAGCATGCCGCCGATTTCGCTGTTGGTGCCGGCGAAAGTCCGCACCAGGGCAGCGCCCTCGGCATATTGATAGGCCTGAAAATCCGTCAGGCGCGTGACGGTGCGCGCGCGGGTGTTCGTCTCATGATAAAAACCGCCGATCGCGACACGCATTGCTGAGCCTCTCCTCAGCGCGGGGCGTTGACGGCGTCGGCCGGACGGTACCCGAGGCGGCGCGAGATCGCCGCCGCCATGGCGCGCAGCGTCGGCACGGTCGCGGCTATTTTCGCGTCCGTCATCCGCACCGCCGGCCCCGACACGCTGATCGCGGCAATGGTCCGGCCCTCGGAATTGACGATGCCGGCGGCGACGCAGCGAACGCCCTCGAAATGTTCCTCGTCGTCGAGCGCCCAGCCGCGCCCGGCCGTTTCCTCCAGCACGGCCTCCAGCGCCTCGCGCGTCATGACCCGGTTGCCGGCCCCCGGCTCCAGAGCGAGGTGGGCGACCAGGTCGGCGCGTTCGTGGGTCGGCTTGGAGGCAAGCATAATCTTGCCAAGGGCGGTGCAGTGGGCGGGTTCGCGGGTGCCGAGTTCGCCGGCCATGCGCAGCGGCTGCGGCGAATCGATCCGGTTGATGACGACAACCTCCGCGCCGTCGAGAACGCCCAGGAAAATGGTCTCGCCGGTCGCGTCGACCAGGTCGCGCAGATAGGATTCGGCGACGCCGTGAAGATTGATGCTGCGACTGTGGTCGGCGGCGATTTTCAGAGCCCGCGGCCCCAGATGGTAGCGCGCCGTGTCGGGGTCCTGGTCCAGCATGTCGCTGGCCTGCAGCGAGGCGACCACCCGGCTTGCGGTCGCCGGCGTCAGGCGCAGGATGCGGGCCAGTTCACGCACGCCAACCCCCTGGCGCGACTGAGCGATGAACTCCAGCGCGTCCATGGCGTTCAAGATCGCCCGGATCGGGGCATCCTCGGCCTGCAGGTCTCGGGACATCATCACACTCCTGAAGCAATGCGGTCGTCGGGTTGGGCCAGGCGACCGGGTGTTTTCGCGCCGCACGGCGGCGGCGCTGACCACCTTAGCGATAAAAAACGCAAAAAGGACTCGACATGTCAATGAAAAACTGGAACGCTGTACCGGAAATAACGGATCATCGTTTTGATATAAAGCCGTGACAGGCGGGCAGGCAAGGGCATGGGCCTTTTCGGAGAGCTGATCGAAGCATCGGGCGGACGTTGGATACGCGGCGGCTTGACTGCGGGCCTCGTGGGGTTGATCGCGCTCGCCCTGGTCAATCTCAACTGGAGGATCGTCGGCGGGCTCGACTTCGCCGTTCTGTGGCAATATCGCGGCGCGCTGGCCGAGGGGCTGGTGATGACCCTGGTTCTGACAGCGGCCGCCGCAGCCTGCGGTATGTTTTTCGGCACCATTCTGGCCGTCTTGACGCAAGTGCCCTTGGCGGCGGCGCGCTGGTTCGCCATCGGTTATGTCGAGCTTTTCCGCAATACGCCGATTCTGGTCCAGGTGCTGTGGATCCACTTCGCCCTGCCGCTGGTTTCCGGCATCAACACCAGTGCGATCGTCAGCGGTGTCATTGCCATCGTACTGCAGGCCAGCGCCTATTTTGGCGAGATCGTACGGGGCGGCATCCGGGCCGTTCCCGCAGGTTATGGCGAGGCGTCCGACGCGCTCGGCATCCCGGTTTATACGCGCTGGCGGCGCGTCATCCTGCCCCCGGCCTTTCGGGTGATGATCCCGCCCTTCGTCAACATGACCATCAGCTTCTTCAAGGCCTCCGCCATCCTGACCGTGCTCCAGGTCGGCGAGCTGATGACAGTCTCCACGCGCATCGCCAACGCAATCTTCAAGCCGATCGAAATCCTGACGCTGGCCGCGCTGATCTATTTCTTGTTCGGCTACGCCATAAGCCAGTCGACGCATTGGCTCGAGCGTTCGCTCGCCCGCCGTGAGGGGCGCTGATCATGACATTCGACCTCAACGCGCTCGAAGCCGATTATCCGCTTGTCCTGCAGGGGCTGCTGGTCACGCTGCGCATCGTGTTTTACGCAATCCTGTTCGGGGCCGTCGGCAGTGTCGTGCTCTGCCTCGGCAAACTGTCGGGCCGTGGTCCCGGCTATCGGGTCGCGGTGTTCGTGATCGATTTTTTTCGCACCATTCCGGAAGTCGTGCTGATTTTCTGGGTCTATTCCTGTTTGCCGCTCCTGTTCGGGCTGCGCATGTCGGCAGAGGTCAGCGGTATCGTCGCGCTGTCGCTGTTCGTGGCCGCCAATGTCGCGGAGATCCTGCGCGCCGGGATCCTGTCGACCGAGAAGGGACAGTTGGAAGCCGCCTTTTCGCTCGGCCTGCCCGCACCCACGATCTGGCGGCGGGTCGTGTTGCCGCCGGCGGTTCGGCGGATGATGCCGAACTTCGTCAATTTTCTCACTGAATTGCTGAAGGCCTCGAGCCTGTTGTCGACGATCGGCGTCGCCGAGATCGTTTATCAGGCGACCGTATTGGGCAACGAGACCTTCGCCTATCTCGAATTCCTGACGGCGGTCGCGGTGCTGTTCTTCATGCTGATCTTCCCGCTCAGCCTTTACGTGCGCCGCGCCGAGACCAGACATTTCAAGAGGACGTCACGATGATCTCCATTCCTTGGACACAACGCCCATGAATGCCGGCGCGACAAAGCTAGCGATCCGTTGCACGGACGTGGTCAAGCGCTACGGCACGTTCGTCGCTCTCGACCGGGTCTCGACCACGATCGCGACCGGCGAGGTCGTCTGCGTGATCGGCCCCTCGGGCAGCGGCAAGTCGACCCTGCTTCGGACCATGAACGGGCTCGAGACGATCGACAGCGGTACGGTCGATGTGCTCGGCCACACCCTGCCGGGGCCGCGCCGCGAGTTGGAGACGATCCGCCGCCGGGTCGGCATGGTGTTCCAGAACTTCAACCTGTTCGGCCACATGACGGTGCGCGAGAACCTCGTGCTGGCACCGATGACGGCACGCGGCCTCGGCCGCGCCGAGGCCGACGAGGCGGCGCAGAAGCTGCTGACGCGGGTCGGCATCGGCGAGCAGATCGATAAATACCCAGCCCAGCTTTCGGGAGGCCAGCAGCAGCGCGTTGCGATCGCCCGGGCGCTGGCGATGGAGCCGGAGATCATGCTGTTCGACGAACCGACCTCCGCGCTCGATCCCGAAATGGTCAACGAGGTGCTCGACGTCATGCGCGATCTCGCCCGCGGCGGCATGACCATGGTCGTCGTGACCCACGAGATGGGGTTTGCGCGCGAGGTCGGCGACCGCATCCTTTTCATGGCCGAGGGCCAGCTTCTGGTCGACGCCGCCCCCGCAACCTTCTTCACCGCGCCCGAGGACGAACGCCAGAAGGCGTTTTTGTCGAAGGTGTTGTGAGACGACGGCCCGCCACGCGGCGGCGCCACAGACAAACGTTCAACCTTGGAGGAGTCACTATGAAATCCAAAACGCTCATCGCGGCCGCGCTGGCCGCCCTGGTCGCCGCACCTGGGATCGCCGGCGCGGCCGACAATCAGATCCAGGAAATCCGCGATCGCGGCGTCCTGCAGGCCTGTCACGCCGAGGCGTTTCCCTGGGCGGTGAAGGACCCGGCCAGCAACGAATGGAAGGGGTCCGATGTCGAGGCCGCCAAGAACCTGGCCGCGGCGATGGGAGTCGAGGTCGAGCATGTCGACGCCACCTGGGGCACGTTGATCCCCAGCCTGGAGGCCGGCAAGTGCGACATCGTCATGGCGCCGATGTTCCGCACGCCGGAGCGCGCCATGCGCATTCTGTTCAGCGAGCCCTCCGGCCATGAGACCAAAAGCGTGACCGTCGGCCCCAACACCGACATTGCCGATCTGGCCGCGCTCGACCAGGAAGGCAAGGTGATCGTCGTTACCTCCGGCTCCGCCGACGAGGGGTTTGCCAAGCGCTTTTTCAAGAACGCCGAGGTGAAATCGCTGGTCACCGACAAGCTTTCCACGTTGCTGGTCGACGTTGCCAGCGGTCGTGCAGACGCCATGGTGAGCGATACGGCTTCGGCCAAGAAGCTGGTGGCGGAAAACGACAATCTCGACGTGCGCATTCTCGAAACCGACGAGCCGCTGGATCCGCAAGGCTATTCCTACGGGATCCGGCGCGGCGAGTATCATTTCCTGCGCCTGGTCAACATCTGGCAGGAAGCGGCCGAGCAGCAGGGCCTGAAGGCCGATTGGTCGGCCATGTTCAGCGAATAATTCTTTCCACCCGACCCCGCCAGGCCGTCCGGCGGCCGGGCGGGGTCTTTTTATCCAAGCTCAAGACGAGGACATCATGATCGAACGGATCGGCGTCGACCCCAAAACTCCCCTGCCGCTTGCGCCCGCCGTGCGCGCCGGCGATTTTCTGTTTCTGTCCGGCCAGGCCGCGCTGGATGAGACCGGCACGATCATCAACGGCAACATCGCCGAGCAGACCGAACTGACGATCCAGCGCATCGTCGCGGTTCTGCAAAAATGCGGCTGCACGCTCGCCGATGTGGTCAAGACCACGGTGTGGCTCGACGACGCGCGTGATTTCGGCGCCTTCAACAAGGTCTATGCGCAGCATTTCGGCAGCGCTCCGCCGGCGCGCTCCACGGTCGTCTCGCCGCTTGTCGTCGACGGCAAGATCGAGATCGAAGTCGTCGCCTACAAACCGGTCTGACCGTACCTCTAGCTATCCATCAATATAAAGGCCCATCTCATGAGCGAAATGCCGACCACCGTTCACGACGCGATCGAATCGTGTCGCAGCGAGCTTTATGCCGCCGTCTTGAGCGACACGCTCGACCGTCACGGTCTCTACAACCAGTCGCCGCGCGGCGCCATGCGGTTGCTCGACGTGTCCAAGCCGCTCTGCGGCCTTGCCAGGGTCGGCATCTACATGCCGGTCTATCACGACAGTGAGGAGCTCGACGTCTACGGCGAGGAGATCGATCTCGTCGACAGCCTGCAGCCGAACGAGGTGCCGGTGCTTGCCTGCCACGGGTTGGCGCATATCGCGCCGTGGGGCGAGTTGCTGTCGACCCGCGCCCAGGTGCTCAAGGCCGGCGGTTTCGTCACCGACGGTTCGGTGCGCGACGCCCGTATGATTCGTGAAATGGGCTTTCCGGTAGTGTGTGCAGGCACGACGCCGGTTGACACCAAATATCGCGGCAAGCTGGTGCTTTACGACGTGCCGGGCAAGATCGGCGGCGTCGACGTCAACAGCGGCGATCTGGTTTTCGCCGACGAGGACGGCATGGTGATCGTGCCGCGCACGCTGATCGTCGAGGTGGTCGGTGTGGCGCTGGCCAAGGTGCGCGCGGAAACCACGGTACGCAACGAGCTGGCGGCCGGCGAAACGCTGCGCACGATCTTCACGCGCCACCGGATCCTTTAGGCCATGACCGTGTCGCCCCTGACGGGAAAGCGGGTGCTCGTCACCGCGGCCGGCGCCGGCATCGGCCGGGCCTTCGCTGAGCGCATGGCTGCGGCGGGCGCGCATGTGCTCGCCACCGACATCGACCGCAGCGCGCTCGCCGGCCTGGAAGGGCCGGCGGGCATCCGCACGGCCGGGCTCAATGTATGCGACGAACGCGCGATCGGCGCGCTGGTCGACGAGCACGGGCCGTTCGATGTGTTGATGAACTGCGCCGGGATCGTGCATTCCGGCACGATCATGGACGCCACGGAGGCGGAGTTCGACCGTGCCGTCGATGTCAACGTGCGCGCGATGATGCGCACCATTCGGGCTGTTATGCCCGGCATGCTCGCGCAGGGCGACGGCGCGATCGTCAACATCGCGTCGGTGGTGTCCAGTGTGAAGGCGGCTCCCAACCGATTCGTCTACGCCACAACCAAGGCGGCGGTGATCGGCCTGACCAAGTCCGTGGCCGCCGATTTCGTCGCCCGCGGCATCCGCTGCAATGCGATTTGTCCGGGAACGGTCGACAGTCCCTCGCTCCAGCAAAGAATGCGGGCGGGCGGGGACTACGAGGCCGCCAGGGCGGCCTTCATCGCGCGCCAGCCGATGGGGCGCATCGGCACGCCTGACGAGATCGCCGATCTTGCCCTGCATCTGGCCGGGGCGACTTTCACCACCGGCCAGGCCTATGTCATCGATGGCGGCTGGACCGCCTGATCCATTGGCCCCGCGCGCCGATGCCGCGCGGGGCCGCATCGGACTTGCCTGCGAAAAATTTGGAGAACTGATGTGAAGCTCGTGCGTTATGGTGCGCCCGGACGGGAACGGCCGGGGCTTGTCGACGACCGGGGCGCGCTGCGCGACCTGTCGGCTCACGTCGACGACTTGGCTGGAGAGGTGCTCGATCCGCGGGCGCTCGCCCGGCTCAAGACGATCGATCCTTCCTCGTTGCCGAAGGTGGAGGGCGATCCGCGGCTCGGCCCTTGCGTCGCCGGTACGGGGAAATTCATCTGTGTCGGCCTCAACTATTCCGACCATGCGGCCGAGGCGGGAGCCGCGGTCCCTTCCGAACCGATCCTGTTCATGAAGGCGACATCGGCGATTTGCGGCCCCAATGACGACCTCGTCCTGCCGCGCGGTTCACAAAAGACCGACTGGGAGGTCGAGCTCGGCGTGGTGATCGGGCGGACGGCCAGATATGTCGACGAAGCCGAAGCGCTCGATCACGTGGCCGGCTATTGCACTGTGCACGACGTATCCGAACGCGCCTACCAGCTCGAGCACGAGGGGCAGTGGACCAAGGGCAAGTCGGCAGACACGTTCGGGCCAACCGGACCCTGGCTGGTGCCGGCCGATGCAATCGAAAATCCGCTCGCGCTGCCGATGTGGCTCAAGGTGAACGGCGAAACCATGCAGGACGGATCCACGGCGACGATGATCTTCAAGCCGGCTTTCCTGGTTTCTTACATCAGCCGCTTCATGTCCTTGCAACCGGGCGATATCATCTCCACCGGCACCCCGCCGGGCGTCGGCATGGGCAAGACGCCGCCACGCTATCTGCGCGCGGGCGATGTCGTCGAACTCGGCATTGACGGGCTCGGGACGCAGCGCCAGACCGTGGTGGCCGCGCGTTAAAACAAGAAGTGAGAGCCGTTCTGCGTTTCCGTTAAAAAGCAGAACGGCTCTCGGCCGGAGCCAAATGGCTCCGGCCAAGCCACGAAATGCGGAGGAGCGGCGGATTCCGCCTATCCAAGAGCGGCCTCAGCGCGTGCTGTCGACGTAGCGTTGCATGCGCTTCATTGCGCCTGGGCCGAGTGCACGCCGATTCGCGTCGTCGCTGAAAATCGGCAATTCATCGGCGCGGTGGCAGGCGAGGCCACGATCGGCCCTGTCGGCCAGGGCCGGCGGCTCGCGTCGGCAGCGTTCGGCGGCGAACGGGCAGCGCGGATGGAAATGGCAGCCGGGCGGTGGGTCGATCGGGCTCGGCATCTCGCCCAGAATTTCCCTCTTGCGGGCGCCCGCAAGACTACCCACCCGCGGCACGGCCGACACCAGCATGCGCGTATAGGGATGGCCGGGGGCGTCGAACAGCGCCTTGCGGTCCCCGCGTTCCACCACGCAGCCGAGATACGTCACCGCCACCTGGTCGGCCATGTGGCGGACGACGGCCAGATCGTGGGCGATGAACACATAGGCCAGGCCGAGGCGAGCCTGAAGGTCCTTGAGCAGGTTGATGATCTGAGCCTGCACGGAGACGTCGAGCGCCGACACCGGCTCGTTTTTTCGCCGCGCTGCGGCACACAGCATGAAAACGAGGACGACATGAGCGCATCCGCCCCGACACGGGTCGAGGTCGAAACCGAGCTTGGCAGCTTCACGCTGGCTGTTGACGAGGCCAACGCACCGATCAGCGCCGGCAATTTTCTCGCCTATGTCGATGGCGGCCATCTCGACGGCAGTGCGGTCTACCGGATCGTCACCATGCACAATCAGCCGCCCGAGACACCGCACAAGATCGAGGTCATCCAATGGGGGTGGCGCCTGACCAACGGCACCGAACCGCCATTTCCGCCGATCCCGCACGAGCCGACCTCGCAGACCGGGCTGCGGCATCTGGACGGGACACTGTCGATGGCCCGGCGCGCGCCGGGCACTGCGGGGCCGGGTTTCTTCATCTGCCGCGGCGACCAGCCCGAACTGGACGAGGGCGGCGGCCGCAATCCCGATCGCGCCGGCTTTGCGGCGTTCGGCCAGCTTGTCTCCGGCCGCCAGACCATTGAAAGCCTGTTCGCTCGCGCAACAAGCAAGGAATATCTCGAAACCCCGATCCGTATCGTCCGGGTTGCCAGGATGGCTTCGCCGGACGCAGCGCGGTGACCGGACGATCGACCCGCTCCAAAACGGTGGTCGCCGATGTGTGTTGCCAGCGAAGCTGGCGGCCCCGGGGGAGGGCGTAGCAGCAAGAAGGCCTCGTCTGGCGCGACGTTGCGGAAATAGGCAGTTGAAATGGTGGGCGATGACAGGCTCGAACTGCCGACATCTTCGGTGTAAACGAAGCGCTCTACCAACTGAGCTAATCGCCCGCCTCGGCGCGGTTTAAGCGCTTCGTGGGCAATGTGCAAGCCTTCGCCGGCAGCGCGCACGCATGGCCGGCCCGGGGTCGGTGTCGTGTTTTTTGTCGCAGGCTGAGCCTGCCGTGTGCCTGCCCGCGGCAGGATAAAACCCACCCGCCCGCGTCGTTGGCGCGACGCCGCTCGCCTCGGTCCGGCAAGGGCGTGCACAATCGCTCTCGGGGCGCTTGACAGGCATTCGCGAACCGCTTAATTCAGCCGCCACGACGACGGTGCCTGTGGGCAACGCAAGTCGCAGCGCGGGTGTAGCTCAGTCGGTTAGAGTGCCGGCCTGTCACGCCGGAGGTCGCGGGTTCGAGCCCCGTCACTCGCGCCATTCTTGTCTCGATTCCGTCTTCCTGAAACAGGCAGTGCGCAGCGCCTATGGCTTGCGCCGTCTTGACGTTGGTCGCCGTTTTTCCGACAGTTCGCCACGACACGGTCGCCGCCGCGCGTGCCAGGTGTGAAATGTTGGTTTTGCGCGACAGGGAGGCAAGCTCGATGCCGGCTTCGGCCGAGACCCTTGACGATCCGGGCGCCGAGGCCGGCGCGCGCGCCGCGCCGACGGAAATCGAGCTCAAGCTGGTGGTTCCCGCCGCGCGCCTGGCCGAGATAGCATGCGCGCCGGTAATCGAGCGTCATGCCCGCAATGCCGGGACCGTCCGCCGCCTGAACTCGGTCTATTACGACACGCCCGACCGGTCCCTTTGGGAAGCCGGCTTTACGCTGCGCGTGCGCAGCAAGGGCTCGGCCTGCACAATGACGGTCAAGTCGACGGCGCCCGTCAATGGCGGTCTGCTCGGGCGCAGCGAGTGGGAGGCGCCGGTGCCGGACATGCAGCCGCGCATCGAGGTGCTGGCCCCGCACCTGCCCAAAGCCTTCTTCGCGGCGCTCGGCGCGGCCCCGCTCGAACCGATGTTTTCGACCGAAGTCAGGCGCCGCACGCGCAAGCTCGACCTGCCCGACGCCGTGATCGAACTGGCCGTCGACGAAGGCCGCGTCGTGGCCGGAGCGGCGAGCGAGCCGATCTGCGAGCTCGAATTCGAGCTCGAAAGCGGCGCCGCATCGGCCCTCTACGATCTGGCGCTCGGCCTTCTCGATCACGGACCGGCCGAGCTCAGCGTCCGCAGCAAGGCGGCGCGCGGCTTCGACCTGGCGCTCGGCCGGCCACCGGCCTATGCGAAGGCGAAGAAAAGCGCCCTTCGCGGCCGGGTCGTCCTCGACGACGTTTTCGCGGCTATGCTGGTCGATGCCTTGCTACATTTCGTGCACAACAAGCCGGCCGCCGTCGACGGTCGCCATCCCGAAGGGGTCCACCAGCTGCGCGTCGCGCTGCGGCGCATGCGCGCCATCCTCAAGCTGCTGGGCAAGCTGACCGACTCGTCCGAGGCCGGCGCGTTCGCCGATGAGGCGCGTTGGCTGGCCAGCGCGCACGGCGACGCCCGCGAGTGGGACGTTTTCCTGGCCGAGACCGTGCCGCCCGTCGCCTCGGGCTGCCCGGAGATTGCCGGTTTCGCCGTCCTGCAAGCCGCGGCCGAGCGCTTGCGCGCCGAGGGCTACGATAAAGCCCGCACCGCGCTGGCCGACCGTCGCGCCCAGCGCTTTCAGCTTCTGCTCGCCCGCTGGATCGAATGCCGGGGTTGGCGCGCCGAACTGTCTGACAAGGCGCGCGCCGCTCTTGCCGCGCCGGCGACCGACCATGCGCTCGCCGTGCTGACGCGCCAGCACCGCAAGGTGCTGGCCAAGGGGCGGCATTTCGACAGGCTGGAACCGGAAGCCCGCCACGAATTGCGCCTGGCGGTCAAGAAGCTTCGCTACGTCACCGACTTCCTGCTGCCGTTGTGCGCAAGGGGCAAGCGGGCAAAACGCTACGCCAAGACGCTGTCGGCTCTCCAGGACGGGCTCGGCCGTTACAATGACGTCGCCGTCACCGCCGCTCTGCTCGACCGGCTGGCCGTGCCGGAAACACCGGCGGCCGGGCATGAGGCATGCGGCGCGATACGTGGCTGGCAGGCCCGCGACCTGGCCGATCTGGAAGCGGGCCTGCGTGCCTTGTGGGACGCCTTCCGCGCCGCCGGCCGGCCCTGGACCGGATAAGGGGCGGCTTTGCGGCGCGTGCGGATCACGCCGCCGCCTGGCCGTCGCCGACAGAGCCTGCCGACAACGGCAACCCGTCGCAGAACCTGACCTGCCGGCAGCGCCGCAGCGCCGCCGCGGATCGCAAAGATCCGCCGCGGTCCGGACGTCGCGGGCGTCCCTTTTCGTCCCGTCTGCAACTCCGAATGTATGAAAATCTCAATATAAGCAATGAAATACATTTTCTAGTTGCATTTTAAGTAAAAATCCGAAACCATCGATGTAGAGTTCATTTTATGTGCAAAAGGGGATCGTAGATGTCCCTGGGATGTCGCGGTTTCGGCTTCAATTTATGTGGAGTCGTGGCCGGAAATGTGGTTTTTGTATCGTTTTTCAGCGTCTTTTTGCCTGATCTTGTCGGGTTGAGACAGGCGCAAGCTCAGGACGGCTCCGAAGTGGCAGGGGACGTGTTGCAGCAAAAATTCTCCGAATACGCAAACCAATGTTTGACAGAGCTTTCCGGAAAAAACCCGATCGCCTTTCCAAAGCGGTTCCAATGCATTGACGGTCCTATTCTGCCGATAAGCCAGAAGGGGGTGCCGATCCCCGCCGACACGCCGGCGGATTCGAAATACTTCACCGACAAGACGGCATGCGATAAGCCGCCCATCCTCGACATCTCGCGCGGCGGAATCGGGCAATGCGTGCCGAACTCACGCCTTCAGGTGCGACAGGTCGAGCAGCAGGACGTGGATCAGAAGGACTGGCCCTATTACGCGCTTTTGTGCCGCAACTACAAATATCGCAGCCTCGCGGAAGAGAAGATCAAGCCGGAATATGACGATATCGCCATGATCGTCTACAGCCCGGCCAACAAGAAAACCTGCTTTTTCCAGCGGCTGTCCGACCCCAATCTGACCGCCTTTACCGTCTCCGGCAGCGCCTTTGCCCCGCAGCAGGCGATCCCGGGAACCGATATTCCTTCTCCCTTCGAGGCCGGCGCGGATGCGTTCTGGGACAAACCTTCCGTGGTCGAACAGATCAACTGCGCCCAATGCCACGACGCCAACCCCTATGTGCGCACGCCCTATGCCTATCAGGTGACGATCAACAAGACCGACAGCCTACCGCGGCGTAGCTCCGGCGAAGCCTACGAGATCGTCGCGCTCGACCATTTCGGTGCGAGCTGGAAGCAATATCACGGCTACTTCGACATTCAGCCGCGCAAGACGGGCGAGGAGGGGGCGTGCGTGACCTGCCACAGCCTCGGGCTCGGCAATTCCAGCGGCTCGTTCACCGATTATTCGGCCGGCAAGCTGGCGCCGAACCAGCTCGATACCGGCGAATTCGATGACACCCACTGGATGCCGCCGCGAGCCAAGCCGACGAGCTGGAGCAAGAATTACGACAGTTCGGTGAAGAAGCTGCAGGCCTGCAACGCCACGCCGGACGCCAAGGGCTGTAACAAGAAGATGCTGCACTAACGCGGCGAAACCGCCTGACGAGGGCATGGCAACGACCGGCGGATGTCGGTTTTCGAAACGGCGCGCGAACGACACGACCATCCGTGAAGCCAGGCTTCAGCCTTCGCGGCCGGGGTCGGGGCGACGGTTGGATGCGTGCGGCTGCCGGAGGGCAAACAAGGCGATCGCCACCATGACCGCGCGGCCAAGCGCGGCGCTGAACAAGGGGAGAGGATGGGATGCCCGAAACCGAAAAGGAATCCGGCAAGGTGGCCAAGGCCGATGCGTCGTCGCCGGCCGCGAACGCCAAACAGGCCGAAAAAACCGCCAAGACAACGCCGCGACCCAATGGCCAGACCCGCGTCAAGGCCGCGCCGCCGCCGGCGCAGGATTTTTCCGAGGCGATCTACAACGCCATCATCGCCAGTTTCGCCAACAAGAACCCGACCCAGATGTTTTGTCTGTGTTGGCCCGGCACCGTGCTCGATGCAGGACACCTCGGATGGGAGGATAGCGAGGAGACGGCCGGCAACATGCCCGAGCGCGCGCTCATCCGCACCTCGCAGATCCTCGATCAATATGTGCCCCCGGCGCCGATCACCCAGCCCGACGGGACGCGGGTGTCGGATCGCTACAAGCAGGCCGTCGCGCAACTCGGCCCCATGCCGAGCGTCGACCTGATCCGCCTGCAGGAAATCATTCGCGAGCGCCTGCAAACCAAGGTGGACGTGGTGATCGACGGCAAGGATGTCACCATCCGCCTGGTCGACTATTTCGATTATCTGTTCCAGCAATGGATCAGGGCCAAGCAGAACTGGGGCAAGCTGCAGGCCGAGATGCGGGCCAAATTCAAGGCCGACAATCCGCTCGATCCTACACGTGCCTGGGACGAATATCTGGCCTGGTATGCCGTCAACGCAGACGGCCATATTCAGGAAATCAACGCCAAATACGATCAACTCGTCGTCGAATTTCCGCTGACGGCCTGGCAGGACGCCATCACCGTGCTCGACACCAGCGACGACGGCGGATTGAACGAGGCCAAGCAGCTCGTGCGCAACGCCGTCATCCCTGTTCCCTACCAGGAAGGGATGAACTATTACCCCACGCGCGGCGTGCCGTATTCATGGCCGAAGGAAATCAAGCCTTCGACCAAGTTCATCGATCTTCTGGCCGATCCGGAAGCCCAGCAACAGGCGCTCGACGTCGCGCGCACGCAGCTTGAGCTCGAGATCCGCACCTGGATGGCGATCATCCCGCAGATCGACGATGCGACGGTGAAAGCCGATGCGGATGCCTTCCAGAAGGCGGGCCAGGCCTTCAGCGACGCCCAGTCGGCGCTGATTAAGACCTATACCGAAAACGCCGTCACCGCGGTCAAGATATTCTGCGACGTCATGGAATCGCGCGGCAATCCGCTGGCCAACGTGACCGACAGCAACGAGCAGAAGGAACTGACCGACGAAATCAACGAGCTGGGCACCAATCTGGGCAAGTCGGAACCGAGCAAGGGTGTGCCGCAGACCATGGACTGGGCGATGATCAAGGACATCGCCGATCAGGTGGGCACCGGCCAAGGCAAGCTCGTCGACGCGCAACAAACCTTGATCGACAGCGGCTGGGCCCTGGCGGGAGCGGCGACGAAATTTCTGCAGACCGACGCCAACCGCATCCAGTTCGAATGGCTCGACGCCTATGTCAAGCAGCTCGAGACCAAGCTGGCGGCGATCGAGCGGTTGGAACGGCAGATGGCGTCGGCCTCCAACGTCTACTACGACTATCTCTATTCGCCGGAAAACGAGAAGCTGAAGGAACAAAACCCCAATATCGACCTGAATGACACCAACGCGTTCGGCACCAATTCCTTCCCCAACAAGCTCGACTACCCGGCCAACAACCGCTGGACACAGCTCACCGTCACCATCTCCAAGGACCAGTTGGCGACGTCGAAGACGATGAACACCTATTTCGACCGCATGCAGTGGGGCGTGAACCTGTTTTTGGGCAGCGGCGGCGGCACGACCGAGGTGAGCGGAACCGAGTTCGCCGAGCGCTTCATGCAGGCGTCCGACGAAATCCAGATCGGGTTCCTGTGCAAAAAGGTGCTGATCGACAGGGCCTGGATGAAGCCGGAGGTTTTCACCCACACCTCGGATTTCTTCCGCACGCTGCAAAAGCCGCTCGCACCCGACACCCAGCTCGAAAACTATCAATTCATGGGCGACAAGGGCGAGGAAAAGCTGCTCAACGTTCTCAAAAACTATTCCTTCCCCGCCTATCCGGTGGCCGTGCTTCTGGCCAAGGACGTGTCGATCAAGGTCAAGATCGACATGGCCGAATCCGAGGCGCTGCGCAGCACGTCGAAATCGGTCAAGAGCCAGGGCGGCGGGTTTCTGGTGTTTTCGATTTCGCGCTCCGAGGCCGCGAGCTCGGAGGAAGACAGCATGAACAGCTACGTCATGAACGGCCAGATGATCGCCCGGGCGCCCGCGCCGCAGATCATAGGCTACTGGACGCAGTTTCTGCCGCCGGATCGTTCCACCTATATCGACGAGGCGACGGCGCGCGACATCGCCGAGGCGATCAGTTTCGTCGGCCGGCTGCAGGGCGCGCACGCAACGCCGGTGGAGCGCAAGGGCGTTCCGCAACGGGCTTGATCGCGGGCGACGCGGGGGGAGGCGCCCGTCCGGGCACGGTGTGGCGGAGGGATGCCGGCCGTGAATGCGCCTACCCGGCCAGCACGGCCTCCATCTCGGCCTTGGTCCTTGCCGCTGCCTCCTCCTTGACCGGCCCGTAGCCGCGGATTTGCATCGGCAGCGCCATGGCGTCGGCCAGCCGGGCCTGCGTGTCGGGCGCGAGTTCGCCAAGCGCGCGGTCGATCTTGTGTTCGTACCAGCTAATCAGCGCGCGCTCCATGCGCCGCTCTGCGGTGTGGCCGAACGGATCGATCGCCGTGCCGCGCAGGCTTTTCATACGCGCAAGTAGCCAGAAGGGCAGGCGGATCCAGGGACCGAAGGCGCGTTTCAGCGGCCGGCCGCGTGCATCCTTGCCGCCGGGCAGGAAGGGCGGCGCGAGATGATGGACGATACGGAACTCGCCGTCGAACTCGTCTTTCAGCCGCTCCGCGAACCCTGTTTGCGTATGCAGCCGCGCCACCTCGTATTCGTCCTTGTAGGCCATCAGCTTGAACAGCGCCCGCGCGACCGCCGCCGTGAGGCTTTCGCTGCCAAGTCCCGCCTCGGCGGCGCGCACTTTGTCGACCATCATGCGATAGCGGGTGGCGTAGAGCTCGTCCTGGTAGTCGGTCAAAAACGCCTCGCGGCGTGAAATCAGCGTATCGAGCGTTTCCGGTGCCGCCGCCGGCGGCGCAATCAGCGCGGCCAGCCGCGCCGGTTCGGCGTAGGCGATACGCCCGAGCAGCAGGGCACGATGGTTTTGCTCCACCGCGACGCCGTTGAGCACGATTGCCTGGCGCAGCGCCTCCAACGACACCGGCACCAGCCCGGCCTGCCAGGCAAAGCCCAGCATCATCACATTGGCGAACACCGAATCGCCGAACAGTTTTTCCGCCGCCCGGTTGGCGTCGAGCGCGGCGATGTTGTCGGCGCCGGTGACGGCGGTGATGGCGGCCAGCCGCGCGTCGACCCTGAGGCTGGCGTCGCGCCGGCGCACGATGTCGCCGGTCGGCATCTCGGCCAGATTGACCGCGGCTTTCATGCCCGGCCGGTAGGAGGTCGAGGCCTTGGGCGAGGACGACACGACGATGTCGCAGCCGATCAGTGCGTCGGCCGCGCCCTGGTCGATGCGCACCTGATGCAGCATCTGCGGCGTCGGCGCGATGCGGACATAAGACAGGACCGGCCCGAATTTTTGCGCGAAACCGGTGAAGTCGAGCACCGACGCGCCGCGCGCTTCCAGATGCGCGGCCATGGTGACGAGCTGGCCGACCGTGATCACGCCGGTGCCGCCAACACCGGTGATCAGCAGATCGTAGGGCTGGTCGAGCGCCGGCGGTTCCGGCTCGGGCAGGACGCCGGCAAGTCTCGTCAGGTCGACCTCCAGCCCGGTCTTCTTGCGCCGTGTCGCGCCCTCGACTGTCACGAAGGACGGGCAGAAACCGTTGACGCAGGAAAAATCCTTGTTGCAGGAGGACTGGTTGATGCGCCGCTTGGGCCCGAACTCGGTCTCGACCGGTTCGACCGACAGACAGTTCGATTCCACCGAACAGTCGCCGCAGCCCTCGCACACCAATTCGTTGATGACGGCGAATTTCTTCGGATCCTCCATCGTGCCGCGCTTGCGGCGCCGGCGCTTTTCCGTCGCGCAGGTCTGTTCGTAGATCAGCACCGTCACGCCGCCAATCTCGCGCAGCTCGCGCTGCACGGCGTCCATCGTGCGCCGATGATGGATGCTGGTGCCGGGGGGGAGGTCGCCGCGACGGAATTTTTCCGGTTGATCGGAAACCAGCGCGATGCGCTCCACGCCCTCTGCGCGTACCTGGTGCGCGATCGCCTGCACGCTGACCGGCCCGTCGACCGGCTGGCCGCCGGTCATGGCGACGGCGTCGTTGTAGAGGATCTTGTAGGTGATGTTGGCGCCGGCGGCGACCGCCTGACGGATCGCCATCGAACCGGAATGATACCAGGTGCCTTCGCCGAGATTCTGGAAGACATGGCCCTTGCCTGTAAAGCGCGAGGAGGCGGCCCAGTTGACGCCTTCGCCGCCCATCTGGATCAGCGAGCTGGTCTCGCGGTCCATCCAGCTTGCCATAAAATGGCAGCCGATTCCGGCCAACGCCTTGGAGCCCTCCGGCACCTTGGTGGAGGTGTTGTGCGGACAGCCCGAGCAGAAATAGGGCGTGCGCGCGGCCCCTTCGACGGCAATCGCGATCGGTTCCGCGCGCGTGATCGCAGCCGCCCGCTCGGCGAAGCCGCGCCCGGGAAACAACCCCTCGAGCCGGCCGGCGACGATCGGCACCAGGGCGCGCGGCGACAATTCGCCCGTCCACGGCACCAGCCTTTCGCCGCACTCGTCGCGCTTGCCGACCATCACCCTGGGCTTGTGACCGGGCCAGTCGTAAAAATATTCCTTGAACTGGCTTTCGATGATGCCGCGCTTTTCCTCCACCACCAGCACTTCGTCCTTGCCGCGCACGAAGTCGAGCGCGTCGCGGCGCGCCAGCGGCCACACCATGCCGACCTTGTAGATGTCGATGCCGAGTTCGCGGCATTCGGCTTCGCCGATGCCCAGCAGGCGCAGCGCCTCCATCAGGTCGCCATGGCCCTTGCCGGTGGTGACGATGCCGAAACGGGCCTTCTTGACGTCGTAGATGTGCCGGTCGATCGGATTGGCCTCGGCGAAGGCGAAAACGGCGTGTTTCTTCGCCTCCATGCGCTCCTCGATCTGCGGGCCGGGCAGGTCGGGCCAGCGATAATGCAGGCCGCCGGGCGGCGGGTCGAAATCGGGAGCAGCAAAGACCCCGTCGGGTCCGATCTCCACAGAGGCAGCCGATTCGACCGTTTCCGATACCGCCTTGAAGCCGACCCACATGCCCGAAAAACGCGACAGCGCGTAGCCATATTCGCCAAAGGCCAGATATTCGCCGACGCTGGCCGGGTTCAGCATCGGCATGAACCAGGCCATGAAGGCGACGTCGGACTGGTGCGGCATCGAGGAGGAGACGCAGCCGTGGTCGTCGCCGGCCACCACCAGCACCCCGCCATGCGGCGAGGACCCGTAGGCGTTGCCGTGCTTGAGCGCGTCCCCGGCGCGGTCGACGCCAGGTCCCTTGCCGTACCACATCGAAAACACGCCCTGCACCTCGCGGTCGGGATTGGTTTCGACCTGCTGGGTGCCGAGCACGGCCGTCGCGGCCAGATCTTCGTTGACGGCGGGCAGGAACTCGATGCGGTTTTCGGCAATCAGCGCCTTGGCGCGCCACAGTTCCAGGTCGACGCCGCCGAGTGGCGAGCCGCGATAGCCCGACACGAAACCGGCCGTGTCGAGACCCGCCTGCCGGTCGCGCCGGGCCTGGTCGACGAGCACGCGCACAAGCGCCTGGGTGCCGGTCATGAAGACGCGGCCGGAAGTCGCGGCATAGCGGTCCTCGAGCCGGTAGCGGTAATAGTCGCGGACGGGATCGTGCGCGGTCACGGGTTCCTCCCAGGAAATGAAGGGGGAAGTGTAGCCGATTTGCGCTGGAATTTTTGTTCAGATTGCCGTTATCTGCCCCACTAAATGAAAACTTCGACCGGTTGGCGGCGTAATTGAGAAAGGGGCTTCCGGATATGAGCCGGAATGCGATCAGGCTTGAGGACCAGGACCGCCGGCTGTTGCGGCTTTTGCAGCGCGATGGCCGCATCTCCAACCAGGAGTTGGCCGAAAAGGCCGGTCTGTCGGCATCGGCCTGCTGGCGGCGGGTGCGGGCGCTGGAGGAGGCCGGCATCATTCGCCGTTATGTCGCGCTGGTCGATGCCGCCAGTGCCGGCATGGCCTTCCATGCCATCGTCAACGTGTCGCTGACCCGTCATGATCATCGCCATGTCGACACCTTTATCGCCGAGGTATCGCAACGTCCCGAAGTGCTCGACTGTTTCGCCACCACCGGCGAGGCGGATTACCATCTGCGCGTCGTATGCCGGGACCTCGCCGCCTATAACGGCTTTCTGGAAGGATTCCTGTTTCGCCTTCCCGGTATCGCCAATGTACGCACCAACCTGGTGCTGAAGGATATCAAGCAGGAAACCGCCGTGGCGCTTTGATGTCGCCCCGGCGGCTGCTCACGACCATGAGGGAAACGGATCCGGCATTGATCGCCATCGTTGCGGCGTAAAGTCCGGCGCCTCGACAAGACAGGAATCGAGCGCGGCGCGCAGCCGGGTCTCGTCCATCGGGTCGCAGCCGATGAAGACCAGTTCCTGGCGCCGGTCGCCCCAGATGGGATCGAGATAGGGTTTCATGGCGGCCCGCCATTCGGCATCGTCGGGCCAGTTTCGCGCTGGCACGGACGCCCACCAGCGGCCGCGCCGTGTCGTGCGCACCAGCGCGCCGGCCTGGCTGAGTTCGCCGACATGGTCGGGCCGGGTGGCAAGCCAGAAGAAGCCCTTGGCGCGGACGACGCCCGGCCACGTGCCGTCGATGAACTGCTTCAGGCGAAGCGGATCGAAGGGCGCGCGTGCGCGATAGACGAACGAGCGCACGCCATATTCCTCGGTTTCGGGCACATGGTCGAGAAAACCGTGCAGGGCCTGGAACCACAGCGGATTGGCCTGCGCCTTGTCGAAATCGAAACGGCCTGTCGCGAGGATGCGCGCGACCGCGACGTCGCCGAAATCGGTCTCAATCAGTTCCGCCTCGGGATTCAGCGCCTTGACGATCTGGCGCACGATAGCGCGCTGCGGAGCCGGGACGCTGGAGACCTTGTTGAGTACGATCGTGTCGGCGAACTCGATCTGTTCGACCAGAAGGTCGACCAGGGCGCGGTCGTCGTCGGCGCCCGCCGTCTCGCCGCGATCGCGCAGAAAGTCGGCCGACCCGTAATCCCTCAGAAGATTGACGGCATCGACCACGGTGATCATCGAATCGAGACGCGCGAGGTCGGACAGGCTTCGGCCGGCTTCGTCGCGAAACGCGAAGGTTGCCGCGACCGGCAGCGGTTCTGCGATGCCTGTCGATTCGATCAAAAGGTGGTCGAATCTGTCCGCCGCGGCCAGTTCGCGCACCGCATCCAGCAGGTCGTCGCGCAAGGTGCAGCAGATGCAGCCATTGGTCATTTCGACAAGCCGTTCCTGGGTGCGCGACAGGTTGGCGCCACCGTCGCGCAAAAGGGCCGCGTCGATATTGATCTCGCTCATATCGTTGACGATGACGGCGACCCGGCGCCCCTCGCGATTGTTGAGTACATGGTTGAGCAGGGTGGTTTTTCCAGCCCCCAGAAAGCCCGACAGCACGGTCGTCGGTAGGCGCCGTTTTGGATTTGCGCTTGGCATGTCGCGGCCCTTCAATGCGTTTCGCCGGCGCCGCCGACAGCGACGATCGAAAACGGTTCGCCTGCCACCGCGATCGAGCCCATCGTCTCGAA
This sequence comes from Nitratireductor alexandrii, assembly GCF_004000215.1. Classification (GTDB taxonomy): domain Bacteria; phylum Pseudomonadota; class Alphaproteobacteria; order Rhizobiales; family Rhizobiaceae; genus Mangrovimarina; species Mangrovimarina alexandrii. The sequence continues at coordinate 404,054 of NZ_RBVY01000002.1, forward strand.
CGTTTCGGTGTCGACGACATGAAGCTGGCCGGCCAGGGGATCGCTGACCACGATACGCGGGCCCGCCACAGCGATGCGCGGTCGCGGATCGCTCCAGTGGCCGTCCATGCTGTAGAGCCCGGTCAGCCGCACCGAACGGTCGATGCGGCCGGCGACGACGTCGATCCGGTGCAGATGGCCGTCCTCGGTGAAGGCCAGTGCGAAACGCGGCTTTGCCGGATGGGAGGCAAAATCCACGGCGCGGGTCGGGAGCTCGACCAGGCGAAAGTTTTCCTGTTCTTGCATCGGGTCGATCAGTACCAGAACTCGCGGGGCGAAATTGCCGAGGAAATAGCGCAACCCCGTGCCGCCGACGAGCTTGGTCGTCTTGCCCTCGGGCAGCCCGGCCGCATAGGGCAGGTGGCGGATTTCCGGCCGCGCCTGGCCAGGCGCGACGACCAACAGCCCGGTCTCGCAGGCAAGGGCGACGAGGTTGCCGGATTGGGCCTCGCCATGCAGGTCGGGACAGGGGGCGTAATCGATTGCCGGCGCGCCGTCCGGTCCGAAGAGGTCGAGACCGACGGGCAGGGCGCCTGGGTCGCTCGGGTGGGGGCGCGTCATCAGCATATGGACGCCGAACGGGATCGCTACGCCGTGATGCGGTGCTCTGCTGGCGATCTCTTGCGGCTCTCCGGTTCCCTCGAGCGCGGCATGCTCAGCCACCAGCCGGGCAATGCCCTCATCGTCGAAAAAGGCGGCGGCCATGCCATCGCGCTCGACCAGATGTACCGGTTTCTGCCCGGCGAGGGTTGCCTTGAGCAGCCTCGGTGCTCCGATCGTGATGTCTCCGTGATCGCCATGATCGCCGAGCGCGATGCCGGTGCCGATCATCTGGACACGGTTGGCATCGCGTTGCACGGCATAGACCATGCGCCCGCTTTGCGAACGATGGAGCCGGGCCGCGCCGGTGAGCGCAAACCGCTCGATTTCGTCACCGTCGCGAAGGTCGATCGCCCGGACCACCGGCTCGGAATGGTCGGCGACGAAAACCCGCCAGGCTTCGATTTGTTCGGCGCTGGCCGGGCAGCCGAAAAAGGTGGCGGCGCATGCCAGGATCATGGAACGGTGGAAACGTATGGCCATGTCGATTAAATCCAATATGTTATAACATTACATCTAATGGCCAGAAAAAACCGGCACAAACCGGCTTTTTCCTTGGCGCGACCGGCTTCAACTGCCGGCGATGGCACTGGTGATAGTCGTCAGATTGTGACGCATCAGGTCGATATAGGTCGCCGCCGGGCCATCCTTATCGGACAGCGCGTCCGAATAGAGCGCCCCGCCCAGTTGCAAGCCTGTTTCGGCCGCGATCTGCTCGGCCAGGCGAGGATTGGTGATGTTTTCGACAAAGATCGCGGACGCGCGTTCTTCGCGCACCTGACGGATCAGCGCCGCGATATCGGCCGCCGAGGCGTCGGCCTCCGTCGACAGGCCCTTCGGGGCCAGGAAGTGCAGGCCGTATTCGTGCTCGAAATAACCGAACGCGTCGTGCGACGTGATGATGGTGCGCTTGTCCTGCGGAAGCTCGCCGATCGCGGTTTTGATGTCGGCGTCGAGCGTCTGGAGCTGCCCGATATAGGCGGCGGCGTTTTCCTGATAGGTCGCGCAGCCGTCGCGGTCGGTCAGGCAAAAGGCCTCGGCGATGTTTTTGACATAACGCTCGGCATTCTCGACGGACTGCCAGGCGTGCGGGTCGTAGGCGCCGTGATCGTGTCCGGCGTGATCCTTTTCGGCGTGGCCGTCCTCATCACTGGCCTCGTCATGATGATGGTCGGCCGCCTTGTCCTCGTCCGCGTGATGGTCGTGAGCCTCTCCGTCGACGGGCAGGATATGCGCGCCCTTCGAGACTTCGACCACGGCTGCGGTGGTACCGCTGGCCTCGATCAGCCGGTCGAGAAATCCTTCGAATTGCAGCCCGTTGACCAGAACGACGCGTGCCTTGGTCATGGCGGCGGCATCGGCCGGGCGCGGTTCGTAGACGTGGGCGTCGCCGTTCGGCCCCACCAGCGTGGTCAGGCGTATGCGATCGCCGCCGACCTCGCGGGCGAAGTCGCCGATGATGGAAAAGCTCGCCACCACGTCGAACGGTTCCGCGCCGGCCTGCACGCTCGGCGCCGCAACGGCAAGGGAAAGTCCGGCAAGGGCGGCTTGGGCCAGGGATCGCATCGTCAACTCCTTCGTCAAACGCATTTCCGTCGTCGCCAGGGTCGGCGCCGACGTGCAAGGGGTATGTGATGTTATTACATTCGTCAAGATAAGATGTAATGTTATTACGGTATAAAGGTCGTGCTTGCCGGGGATGGCGGCGCGCGGATTCCTGGCGGTGAACACCGGTGCACGGCTTTACAAAGTACTAATGCAATTCCAATATCGGCCCACGGCTACCGTGCATGTCCGGCGCGCGGAGCGTCTGGTCCGCCATGCGGATGCCAAGAGACGGACAAACAGGGAGATTCTTCATGAGCACCGTATTTCGCAATGTCATGGCGGCGTCCGTCGCCGGCTTGGCGCTGGCCATGGCCGCGCCCGCCAGCGCAGAGGATGTCAAGATCGGCTTTCTGGGAGGGTTCACCGGGCCGATCGAAAGCCTGACACCGCCGATCTTCGAGGGCGTCAAGCTCGCCGTCGACCAGGTCAATGCCCAGGGCGGCATTCTCGACGGCAAGATCGACCTTGTACAGGGCGATTCGACCTGCGCCGATACCACGGCCGCCTCCGGCGCCGCCGACCGCATGGTCAACTCCGAGAATGTGACAGCCCTCGTCGGGCCGCTGTGCTCGGGCGCCACCATCGCCGCGGCCAACACGGCCGCGATTCCAGGCGGCGTGGTGCTGATCTCGCCGGCTGCCACCTCGCCGGCGCTGACCGGGCTCGACGACAACGATCTCGTTTTCCGCACCGCCCCGTCTGACGCCTATCAGGGCCAGATGCTGGCCAAGACGCTGCGCGCCGACGGCGTCGAAAACATCGCGGTCACCTATGTCAACAACGACTACGGCAAAGGCTTCGCCGATGCGCTGGCGGCCGCGTTTGCCGAGCAGGGCGGTTCGGTCGCTGCCAACGTGGCGCACGAGGACGGCAAGGCGGATTACCGCGCTGAGATCGGTCAGCTCGCCGGCTCCGGTGCGGACATGCTGGTCGTGCTCGCTTATGCCGACGGCTCCGGTCAAACCATCATTCGCCAGGCTATCGAAGGCGGCGACTTCGCCAAGTTCGCCGGCGGCGACGGTATGATCAGCGACACGCTGGTTCCCGCTGTCGGCGAGGCACCGCTGCAGGGCATGGTCGCCACTCGCCCCGGCAGCAGCGAGACCGACGGCACGTCCGTCTTCAACAAGCTCGCCGAAGAGGCCGGCGTGCCGCCCACCGGCACCTTCGTGCCGCAGGGTTACGATGCCGCGTTCCTGATCGCGCTCGCCATCGAAAAGAACGGCAATGGCGGCCGTGAGGGGCTGAGCAAGGCGTTGCGCGAGGTGGCCAGCGCGCCGGGCGAGGTGATCCTGCCGGGCGAATGGGAAAAGGCCAAGAAGCTTCTCGCCGAGGGCGCCGACATCAATTACGAGGGCGCCTCCGGCAGCCACGAATTCGACGACAACGGCGACGTGCCGGGCGTGATCGTCAAGACGGTCGTCGACGGCGTGGTCTTCAAGGAAGTCGGCCAGGTCGACTAATTCGACCGATCATTTCCATGCGAAAGGCCCGGGGTCGTCCCGGGCCTTTTTCGTGGGCGGCTCACACCGCCGCGCACGGCAGTGGAGCGGGTTGAAAATTGCAGACAACGGCGACGAGGCGGCGCAAGGGCGCCGCCGTCATTCATACTTGACCGGCCGCTCGGCGATCAGGCCGCGCGGGGCGAAGCGCAGCACCAGGGTGATCGTCAGGCCGATGACGAAGACCCGCATCTGCAGGGCCCGCGTCGTCATGTCGGCCGGCGCCTGCCAGTCGAACAGCCTGTCGCCCCAATAGGCGATCTGGTCGAACAGGAACAGCGCCGCCGGCTCCGACATCGTCCAGATGACATAGACGAACAGCGCGCCGAAAATCGTGCCGAGATTGTTGCCGGCACCGCCCAGGATGACCATCACCCAAACCAGGAACGTGTGGTTCAGCGGCAGGAAGCTCGACGGGTCGAAAATGCTGCTGAAGGTGATCAGCGCGCCGCCGCCGATGCCGATGATGACATTGCCGAGTACGAACATTTCCAGCCGGCGCCGGTTGATGTCCTTGCCCATCGCGGCCGCCGACAATTCGTTGTCGCGGATGGCGCGCATCATCCGGCCCCAGGGGGCGGCCCAGGCCCGCTGCAGGAGCACGAAGATGACCACGATCATCACCGCCGTGACGCTGAGATAGGCCGCGCGCGACATGACGAAGCCGAGATCGGCCGGCGTGGGCACCGGCCAGGGCAGCGGCGAGACGGTCAGCGTCCCGCGCGTCAGCCAGTCGGCGTTCTTCAGATAGGCCTTGACGATCTCCGCGATGCCGAGCGTGGCGATCGCCATATAGTCGGCCCGCAAGCCGAGCGTGATGCGGCCCATCAGCCAGCCGAGCGCGCCGGCCACGATGCCGCCGCCGAGCCAGCCAATCCACACGGGCAGGCCGAAACCGCCGATGAAGCCGGCTTCGCCCTCGATATGGGCGGCAGCCTGGCCGAGCGCGCCGGAGACGGCGATATAGGTCGCGGCACCGGCGATCAGGGCGAGCAGCGTGCGGAATTTCTTTGGCAGGCCGAGGCGGTGGGTCTGGCTCATCGCGTAGGTGAAAAGCCCACCGACAGCCAGGTAAAGCGCGGTCTTGCCGAGAAGGGCGGGGCCGTTCGACGTCCAGAAGGCACCGTTGACGGGAAACGAGACCAGCACCGTCGTGTAGGCTGCGATCGCGATGAAACCCATCGTGCCGACATTGAACAAGCCGGCATATCCCCATTGGATGGTCAGGCCGAGCGCCACGATCGCCAGGCAGCTTGCCTCGACCAGCATGCGCGTTCCGAACGCCGCGCCCTGGGCGGCGAAGACCAGGGCGATCAAGACGGCCAGGCCGGCAAACAGCAGGGTCTCGCGTCCGGCGCGGTTCGTCATTTGATCACGCTCCCGCGGAAGATTCCCGTCGGTCGCCAGATCAGCACCGCGACCAGGATGAAGAAGGGAATGACGATCTTGTATTCGGTCGGCACCAGCGCGAGTTGAGTGGGCAGTTCCACCCAGTCCGGCAGAAACGGCGCGAGCGGCCTCAGCAGGATCGCCCAGTTGAACACGGCCAGCGTTTCGGTGAAGCCGACCACCAGGCCGCCTGCCACCGCGCCGTAGGGCTGACCGATCCCGCCGACGATCGCCGCGGCGAAGATCGGCAACAGGATGTTGAAGCTCAGATCGGGTTTCAAGGTGACGTCGAGGGCCAGCAGCGTGCCGCCGGCCGCCGCCAGCGCGCCGCCGATGATCCAGGTGGCGCGCACAACGTGCTCGGTGGGAATGCCCGACACCCGAGCCAGGTCGGCATTGTCGGAGACAGCGCGCATTGCCTTGCCGAGCCGCGCGCGCGTGAGAAAGAAGTGGAGCGCGACGATGCACAGCGCCGTGAACACGAACAACAGCAATTGCGGTTCGGTAACGACGATGAAGCCGTCGCCGACCGGCACGCGATAGATGTCCTTGGCCCCGACATAGAGCGGCCGGGTTCCCGTGCCGAACACCAGCCGGATCAGGCCCTGCATCATCAGCATGACGCCGACCGAGGCCATGACGATGGTGACGGGGCGCACATTGGCCTGCCGCAGCGGCCGGTAGAACCAGCGGTCGAGCACGATCGCCAGCAGCGCCGTCAGCGCCATCGCGATCGGCATCAGCACGAAGGCGGTCGGCAGCCCGACCAGCGCCCCGACGCCGGGCAGGAGCGCGGTCAGTATCAGCGCGATGAAGGCGCCGGTGGTCATCATGTCGCCATGGGCGAGATGGGCAAACCGCAGAATACCGAAGATCAGCGTCACCCCGACCGCGCCGAGCGCATAGATTGAGCCGATGATCAGCCCGGCGATGATACCCTTGTTGATGAAGAACACGAACTCGCGCACCGGCAGGGCGGTCAGCAGATCGACCTCGGTCATGGCTGGTCCTCCCCGCCGAGAAAGCTTTTGGCCACGTCCGGATCGTCGAGCAATTCCTGCCCGGTGCCGGTGAAGCGGTTCTGTCCGCCGGCGAGCACGAACCCCTTGTGTGCGATCGCCAGCGCCTGGCGCGCATTCTGCTCCACCATCAAAATACCGGTGCCGGCGGCGTTGATGGCGACGATGCGTTCGAAGATCTCGCTGGTGAACAGCGGCGACAGGCCGGCGGTCGGCTCGTCGAGCAGCAGTAGGCGCGGTTCCGTCATCAGAGCGCGTCCGATCGCCACCATCTGGCGCTGGCCGCCGGACAGTTCGCCCGCCGGCTGGCGGCGCTTGTCCTTCAGCGGCGGGAAGAAGCCGTAGACCTGGTCGACGAGGTGGCGGAAATCGTCGCGCCTGACATAGGCCCCCATTTCCAGGTTTTCGTGCACGCTCATGGTGGGAAAGACGTTATATTCCTGCGGCACGAAGGAAAGGCCCTGCTTGACCAGGCTTTCCGGTGGCGTGTTGGTGATGTCGCTTCCCTCGAAGGTGATGCTGCCCTTGGAGATGGTGAGAAGGCCGAACAGTGCCTTCAGCGTCGTCGACTTGCCGGCACCGTTGGGCCCGACGATGACGCCGATCTCTTCGGCCTCGATGGCGATGCTGACGCCGTTGAGGATGTTCGCCCCGCCATAACCGGCGTGGATGTCGCGAATGTCCAGCAGGGCCATCAGCGCCCTCCATCGGCGGGCGTGCCGCCGAAATACGCTTCGATTACGTCGGCGTTGTTGCGGACTTCCGACATCGGCCCTTCGACCATGACGGTTCCCGCGGCCATGACGATCACCGGATCGCACAGCCGCGCGATCAGATCCATGTCGTGCTCGATGACGAAGAAGGTAAGCCCGTCCTCGCGGTTGAGGCGCTGGACGACCGCGGCGAGGTCGTTGAGCAGCGTGCGGTTGACGCCGGCGGCGATCTCGTCGAGCAGCACCACCCGCGGCTCGGCCATCATCACGCGCCCCAGTTCGAGCAGCTTCTTTTGCCCGCCCGACAGATTGCCCGCCTTTTCGTTCTTGACGTGGGTGAGCTTGAGGATGCCGAGCACGTCCTCCGCCTTCTTGCGCGTTTGCGCCTCCTCGGCGAGCACCGCACCGCGCCGGAAACAGGCGTTGAAGAAGTTTTCGCCCGCCTGGCGCGCCGGCACCATCATCAGGTTTTCCAGCGCCGTCATATGCGAGAATTCTTGCGCGATCTGGAAGGTGCGCAGCAGGCCGCGCGCGAAAAGCGCGTGCGCCTCAAGCCCGGTCACGTCCTCGCCATCGAGCAGGATGCGCCCGGAACTGGGCGCGAAGGCGCCGGCGACCATGTTGAACAGCGTCGTCTTGCCAGCGCCGTTGGGGCCGATCAGGCCGGTGATGGTGCCTTGTTCGACCTGCAGCGAACACCGGTCGACCGCGAGCACGTTGCCGAAACGCTTCGTCACGTCCTGGACGTCAATGATCGTCGTCATGCGGCCTGCTTGTAATGCTGCCTGTTTCCCGCTCGTCGGAGCATGCCGGCTTTTTCGGTGCCGTTTCTTTGTGACTGCTCTCGCCTCGCCCGCTCATATAAGGGGGGAGGGCGTTTGACAAGGCAAGCCCTGCCGACAAAGGAGCGCTTGTGCGGCTTGTCCACCGGCTGGGTGGGACAGGCGCGCCTGCGCGCCCTGTTTTCAGTGTCACCGCCTGTTGTGTCAGCTGGGGCGAATGCGTGCCGTTCCGCCCTGCTTGAGATTGAGGGTGTTGCCGGCAAGGATGAGCGCAGCGCCGATGACGGTGTAGACATCGATCCCCTCCTGATAGACCAGCCAGGCCAGAAGGGCCGAAAGCGGCACGCGCAGGAAATCCATCGGCACCACCGTTGTGGCATCGGCATGCAGCATCGCGCGCGCCATGCAATAGTGGGAATAGGTGCCGCAAAAGGCGATGACGACGATCCACGGCATCACCGTCGGCGACGGCCATTGCCAGACCGCCAGCGCCGGGACGATGCCGAGCAGGGACTGCACCACCAGCATCCAGAAAATGATCGTGGGAACGCTGTCGTGGCGGGTGAGCGACTTCACCAGCGCCACCGAAACGCCGAAGCCGATCGCCGCGAACAGCGCGAACAACTGGCCGATATCCGGCGCGGCGGCGCCCGGGCGAACGATGATGGCAACCCCGATCAGGCCGAGCACGATCGCGGCGATCTTCCAGCCATTGATACGCTCGCCCAGAAACGCCGCCGCCAGGATCGCCGTCCAGATCGGCATGGTGAACTCGATCGAGACCAGTTGGGCGATCGGAATAAGCGCCAGCGCGTAGAACCAGGCGAACTGCGCGCCGTAATGCACCACGTTGCGGCCGATATGGCGCGGCAGCTTTGCGGTGCGCACCGAACGCAGGCCGCCGGCCATGCGGATCACCGGATAGAGCAGCAGCAGGCCGATGATGGAGCGCATCTCCATGATCTGGAAGACGTCGAGTTCGCGCGTGGCTTCGCGGCCGGCGACCGTCATGGTCAGCATCAATGCCAGCCAGCCGGCCATCCACAGGGCCGCTTTGAGGTTCGAGGGTTCCGCGCTCATCGGGCGTGTTTGGCAAAGCCCGCCGGCCCCGGCAAGCGCATGCGCCTGCCGGCCGTTGGTCCAGCACTTGCCGTGTGGTTTGGCCGCTCAGGACGGCAACACCGCGGTCACTTCGATCTCGACCTTGGCGCGGTCCTCGATCAGGTCGGCGACCTGGACCATGGTCATGGCCGGAAAATTGCGGCCCATCACGTCGCGATAGGCCGCCCCGACGTCGGAAAGCCGATCGAGATATTCACGCTTGTCGGTGATGTACCACGTCATGCGTGTGGCGTGCTCCGGTCCGGCGCCCGCTTCGGCCAGCACGTCGACGACGTTTTGGAGAGCCTGGCGGACCTGGCCGGCGAAGTCGTCGGTCTCGAATTCCTGCTGGCCGTTCCAGCCGATCTGCCCGGCGACGAAGACCGTACGCCCTTCGGCCATGATGCCGTTGGCGTAGCCTTTGGCGTTTTTCCAATGGGATGGGTTCAAAAGTTCGTGGGAGGACGCGTGCAAGGTTTTGCCCTTTCTTGTCAGACGCCGAGATAACGGTTGCGGATGTCGTCGGAAAGCTCCGCCGGCAGCCCGTTCCATACCGTCGTGCCCTTTTCGAGCACGACGCAGCGATCGGCCACGGGAAGCAGTTCCGACATGGTCTTGTCGACGACCAGGATCGCCTGGCCCTCGTCCTTGAGCTTGCGGATCGAGCTCCAGATATCCTGCCGGATCACCGGCGCGAGGCCTTCCGTCGCCTCGTCGAGGATCAGGAGCTTCGGATTGGTCATCAGCGCGCGGCCGACGGCCAGCATCTGCTGTTCGCCGCCCGAGAGCGAAATGGCATATTGGCGCCGGCGCTCGGCAAGCCGGGGAAAAAGCGCCTCGATGCGGGCGAGCGTCCAGGCGCCCGGACGCGCCGCCGCAATCAGATTTTCCTCGACGGTGAGGTTGGGAAAGCAGCGCCGCCCCTCCGGCACCAGCCCGATGCCGAGCCGGGCGACGCGGTGCGGGCGCAGACCTTGAAGGCTCGACCCGGCGAAGCGCAGCGTGCCGGCGCGTGGCGGGTTCAGGCCGCAGATCGACCGGATCGTCGTGGTCTTGCCCATGCCGTTGCGGCCCATCAGGGCGACGACCTCGCCTTCGCCCACGGCCAGGTCGACGCCGAACAGGGCCTGACTGGCGCCATAGAAGGTCTGTAGTCCGGTGGCTTCAAGCAGCATCACCCTTCCTCCCCGAGATAGGCTTGCCGCACGTCGGGATTGTGCCGGATTTCGTCGACCGTGCCGGTGGCGATGATACGACCGTAGACGAGCACGGAGATGCGGTCGGCAAGTGCGAACACCGCATCCATGTCGTGTTCGACCAGCAGGATCGGCGCTTCGGCGCGCAGCCCGTCGAGAAACGTCGTCAGCGCCTTGGAGCCCTCCGGTCCCATGCCGGCCATCGGTTCGTCGAGCAGGAAGGCCTTGGAGCCGAGGGCGAGCGCGATCGCAATCTCGAGCTGGCGCCGCTCGCCGTGCGACAGTTCCGCCGCCGGGACGTCCGCCCGCTCGGCCAGCCCCACCCGTTCCAGGGCTTCCAGCGCCGGCTCGCGCAGCGAGCGGTCGGCCATCACCGGCTTGAGGAAGCGGAAACTCGTGCCCTGACGTGCCTGCACGGCCAGCATGACGTTGCGCAGCGCCGAATAGTCCGGCGCAAGCGACGAGATCTGGAAGGTGCGGCCGAGCCCGAGCCGTGTGCGCTCGGGAACGCCGAGCGCGCCGATGTCGCGGCCCAGAAACCGGATCGTGCCGCTGCCGGGCCGCAGCGACCCGGCGATCTGGTGGATCAGCGTCGATTTGCCGGCACCGTTGGGCCCGATCAGCGCATGGATTTCGCCGGCGCGCAGATCGAGGCTGACATTGTCGGTCGCCTTCAGGGCGCCGAAGCTCTTGTTGAGGTTGCGGATCTCGAGGATGGGCTCAGCCATGACGTGCCTTTCCCGCGATCAGGCCGACCACGCCGCCGCGCGCGAACAAGACGACGCCGAGTAGGATCAGCCCGAGGAAGAACTGCCAGCGCTCGGTGATGCCGCCGAGATAGAATTCGAACAGGACGTAGACCATGGCGCCGGCGACCGGCCCGAACAGCCGCCCGGTGCCGCCCAGGATGATCAGCACGATCAGCTCGCCCGACATATGCCAGGACAGCATCGATGGGCTGACGAAGCGGTTGAGGTCGGCAAACAGCGCGCCGGCCAGCCCGGTGATCATACCGGAGATGGCGAAGGCGACGAGCTTGACGCGAAACGGGGCGATCCCGACGGCCGCGAGGCGCTGCTGGTTTTGCCTGGAAGCTTCGAGCGCCGCGCCGAAGCGGGAGTTGCGCAACACGGAAAATACGGCCAGCGCGGCAAGCAGGAGGCCAAAGCACAGATAGAAGAAGTGCAGGCCGTTCAGCGTGTTGACGCCGGGAAACCCGTTTCGGACATAGATCGACAGCCCGTCCTCGCCGCCATAGGCCGGCCAGGAGATCGCGAAATAGTAGATCATCTGCGCGAAGGCGAGCGTGATCATGATGAAGTAGACCCCGCTGGTGCGCAGCGAGATGACGCCGATCGCGAGCGCGGCGAGCCCGCACAGGAGGATCGCGACCAGCCAGATGACGATCATCTGGTTGGTACCGGGAAGACCGAACAGCAGCGGCTCGTTGTTGAAGGCGTGTGTGGCGGCGATGCCGGCGACGTAGCCGCCAATACCGAAAAACGCCGCGTGGCCGAACGAGACCAACCCGCCCAACCCAAGCAGGAAGTTCAGCCCGACCGCGGCCAGGGCCAGGATCGCCATGCGGGTGGCGAGCGTGACGTAAAACGGTTCGCCCATGCCGGTGGCGACCAGCGGGATCGCGGCCAGGGCCAGGACGAGCACGAGGTTGAGGATGCTTTCGCGAGGATTGCCCATCATCGTCAACCCTGCGCCGAAAACAGGCCCTGCGGGCGAATGGCCAGCACGAGCGCCATGAACACGTAGATCAGCATGGAGGCGAGAGCCGCGCCGATGCCGGCAGCGGCGGAGGCGTCCATGAAGGTGGCGAACACGACCGGCAGCAGGAACCGGCCGAGCGTGTCGATCACGCCGACCAGCACCGCCCCGACCAGCGCGCCCTTGATGGAACCGATGCCGCCGATGACGATCACCACGAAGGCAAGGATGAGCACCGGCTCGCCCATGCCGACCTGGACCGACTGCAGTGCCCCGACCAGCGCGCCGGCCAGCCCGGCCAGTGCGGCGCCGAGCGCGAACACGACGGTGTAGAGCGTGCGAATGTCGACCCCGAGGGCGGCGATCATCTCCCGGTCGGATTCGCCGGCGCGGATGCGCATGCCGAGCCGCGTCCGCGAAATCAGCAGGTAAAGGCCGACCGCGACCGCGATGCCCACCCCGATGATTGCCAGCCGGTAGGCCGGATACGCGCCGCCGCCCGGCAGCGGCAGCGCGCCGCGCAAGAGCGGTGGGATGTCGAGATAAAGCGGAAACGAGCCGAACACCCAGCGCGTGCCCTCCGAAAAGATCAGGATCAGCGCAAAGGTCGCCAGCACCTGGTCGAGATGGTCGCGGTCGTAGAGCCGCCGGATGACGGTCATTTCCACCAGTGCGCCGGCCGCCGCCGCCGCGGCCAGGCTCGCCACCAGCCCGAGCCAGAACGAGCCGGTCGCCGCGGCAACCGTCGCGCAGGCGAAGGCGCCGATCATGTAGAGCGAGCCGTGGGCGAGGTTGATCAGGCCCATGACGCCGAAGATCAGCGTCAGGCCGGCAGCCATCAAGAACAGCATGACGCCGAATTGAAGGCCGTTGAGGATCTGTTCGATGAGGAGCGCGGTTTGCACGGTCGTCCTGAACGTTGGAAGCGGGAACCTTTCTCCCGCTACATCGGGGAGAAGGCGGCCCGGCGGGCCGGATTGGGGAAGGGGCGAAGTGGCGACCAAGCGCATGCGGGCGGGCTCTGCCGCGCCGCTGCGGCCGGTCGCCGCCCTCTCCCCGCGGGCGAGGAGAGGGCGCTCGTTGGGTTACATCTTGCAGTCGGCCGCGTAGGCGTCCTGATGATCTTCCAGCGCGACGCCGACGATCTTGTTGGTGAGCGTGTCGCCTTCCTTGATCACCTCGCGGACATAGATGTCCTGGATCGGATGGTGGTTGTCGGCGAAGGCGAAGTCGCCGCGGGTCGATTTGAAATCGGCTTCCTTCAGCGCCGCGCGAAACGCGTCCTGATCCTTCACGTCCGCCTTGGCCGCCGCCGACAGGATGAGGTTGGCGGTGTCGAAACCCTGGCTGGCATAGAGCGAGGGCAAGCGGCCATATTCGGCCTGGAAGGTCTCGACGAACGCCTTGTTGGTGTCGTTGTCGATGTCCTTCGACCATTGCGAGGTGTTCTTGACGCCGATCGCGGCGTCGCCGACCGCGCCGAGAATGTCCTGGCTGAAGGAGAAAGCCGGGCCGACCAGCGGCAGCTCGACGCCCGACTGGGCATATTGCTTCATGAAGGCGATGCCCATGCCGCCGGGCAGAAAGAAGAACACCGCGTCGGCGCCGGAAGCGCGGATTTGGGCGATCTCGGCGGCGTAGTCGGTCTGTCCGAGCTTGGTATAGACCTCGTTGGCCGGTTCGCCCTTGTAGAAGCGCTTGAAGCCGGTCAGCGCGTCGGTGCCGGCCGGATAGTTCGGCGCCATGATGAAGACCTTCTTGTAGCCGGCCTCCGCGGCATAGGCGCCCGCCGCCTCGTGCAGATTGTCGTTCTGCCAGGCGACGTTGAAATAGTTCTTGTTGCAGTTGGCGCCGGCAAGCGCCGAGGGGCCGGCATTGGGCGACAGGTAGAAGGTACCCTGATTGACGGCGTTCGGCACGACGGCCATCGCCAGGTTCGACCAGATGATGCCGGTCAGAATGTCGACCTTGTCGCTCTGCATCATCTTGTCGGCGATCTGCACGGCCAGTTCCGGCTTGCGGGCATCGTCCTCCACGATCAGCTCAACGTCGGAATTGCCGGCCTGTTTGAGCGCCAGCATGAAGCCGTCGCGCACGTCGACGCCGAGCCCGGCGCCACCGCCCGACAAGGTGGTGATCATGCCGACCTTGACCGGTTCGGCGAAGGCCGCGCCGGCAACGCTGGCGGAAAGGGCGATCACGCCCGCTGCAAGAAATTTCTTCATGGTCGTCTCCCTGTTTCGTTCCCTACGACACCCGATCTTTGAACGGTCCATCCCGGCCCGGGGCCGGCTTGCGATCCGCCCGGCGCGGCCGTGGTGCCTCGGCCCGCCGTCATAGTTCGGTTCTGACTTTCCACAATTCCGGAAACAGTTCCACCTCCAACATCTTGCGCAGATAGCTCACGCCCGACGTCCCGCCCGTTCCGCGCTTCAGTCCGATGATGCGTTCCACGGTGGTGACGTGGTTGAAGCGCCAGCGCCGGAAATAGTCCTCGAAATCGACCAGCTTCTCCGCCAGCTCGTAGAGTTGCCAGTAGCGTTCGGGCTGTTGGTAGACCGATTTCCACGCCGCCAGCACCGTCGCGCTTTCCTCGCGTCTCGAGCGCCATTCCTTGCGCTTGGCGTCCACGCCGATCTCGAAGCCCTGGCGGGCAAGCAGAAGCAGCGCCTCGTCGTAGAGGCTCGGCCGCTCCAGGATCGCCTCCAGCCGCGCCGTCACCGCCTGATCGTGCGCGTGCGCCTTCAGCATCGCCGTATTGCGGTTTCCGGCCAGAAACTCGATGGCGCGATACTGCCAGGACTGGAAGCCGGAGGACTGGCCGAGGGCGGCGCGAAAGCGAGTATATTCGCTCGGCGTCATCGTGCGCAGCACGTCCCAGGCGCTGTTCAGCTGCTCGAAGATGCGCGCCACCCGGGTCAGCATCTTGAACGCCGGTTGCAGGGCGTCGCCACGCAGGGCGGCGAGCGCGGAAGTGACCTCGTGCACGGCGAGCTTCATCCACAGTTCCGAGGTTTGATGCTGGATGATGAACAGCATCTCGTCGGGCGAGTCGGATTTCGGCGCTTGTGCGCTGAGGATCCTGTCGAGGTGCAGATAGTCGCCATAGGACATCTTGCTCGCGAAATCCGTCACCGCGCCGTCGCTGGAGGGGTCGTAGGAAGCGCTCATGTCACGGCAGCCCTTTCGTGGAACTCGGGACGGTCCCAAAGCCGCTCGACCAGGATGCGTTCGAGCCGTTCGGCGCCGGCGACCACCTCGTCCTCGCCGAGGTAAAGCGGCGTGAAGCCGAACCGCATCGCGTTCGGCGCGCGGAAATCGCCGATCACGTCATGCGCGATCAGTGCCTGCATGATGGCATAGCCGTTGTCGTGCAGGAAGGAGACCTGGCTGCCGCGCTGCTCCGGGTCGCGCGGCGAGCCGAGCGTCAAATCGGGACAGCGCCGTTCGACCTCCACGATGAAGCGCTCCGAAAGCCGGATCGAGGCGGCGCGCAGATCGGCCATGTCGACGCCTTCCCAGGCGTCAAGCGCGGCGTCGAGGGCAGCCAGCGCGATTACCGGCGGTGTGCCGACCCGCATCCGGTCGATGCCCCGGCCGGCTCGGTAGTCCAGGTCGAAGGCGAACGGCGCGTCGTGGCCGAGCCAGCCCGAAAGGGCGGGGCGGACCTTTTCGGCCAGCCTTGGCGCGACATAGATGAAGGCCGGGGCGCCGGGGCCGCCATTGAGATATTTATAGGTGCAACCGACCGCGAAATCGGCGTCGGCGCCGGCGAGATCGACCGGCAGCGCGCCGGCAGAATGCGCGAGATCCCAGATCGCCAGCGCGCCCGCGGCATGCGCCTTCTCCGTCAGGCGCTTCATGTCGTGCAGGCGCCCGGTACGGTAGTCGACCTCCGTCAGCATCAGCGCCGCCACCGTGTCGTCGATCGCGTCCTCGACCTCTTCCGGCGCGACGATCTTCAACTCGTGGCCCTTGTCGAGCGACTGGATCAGCCCGGACGCCATATAGAGGTCGGTCGGGAAATTGCCGTTGTCGGACAAGACCACCTTGCGCTGCGGCCGCAGTTCCAGCGCCGAGGCGAGCGCCTGGTAGACCTTGATCGACAGCGTGTCGCCCAGCACGACCGACCCCTCAGGCGCGCCGATCAACCGCCCGACGCGATCGCCGACCTGCCGCGGCTGAGCCATCCAGCCGGCGGCGTTCCAGCCGCGGATAAGCATCTCGCCCCATTCCTCGCGCATCATCGTCGCCGTCTTGTCGACCGCCTTTTTCGGCAGCGGGCCGAGCGAGTTGCCGTCGAGATAGACAAGACCGTCGGGCAGGTGGAAGAGGGCGCGGGTTTTGGAAAAATCGGTCATGCCTGCGTGTCCTGGCGCAGCCTGAAACGCTGGATTTTGCCGGTCTGGGTCTTGGGAAGCGCCGCGATGAAGACCACCGAGCGCGGATATTTATACGGCGCGATCGTCGCCTTGACGTGGTCCTGCAGGCGCTTGGTCATCGCCTCGTCGCCGACGCGGCCTTCAACGAGCACCACATGCGCCTGAACGATCTCGCCGCGCGCCTCGTCGGGCGCGCCGATGACGGCGCATTCGGCGACGTCGGCATGGGCGAGAAGCGCGGCTTCGACCTCCGGTCCGGCGATGTTGTAGCCGGCCGACACGATGATGTCGTCGGTACGCGCGGCAAAGTGGAAGCGTCCGTCCTCGTCCTGGTAGAAGGCGTCGCCGGTCAGGTTCCAGCCGTCTCTGACATAATCGCGTTGACGATCGTCGGCGAGGTAGCGGCAGCCGGTCGGGCCGCGCACGGCGAGCTTGCCGACCGTGCCGCGCGGCACCTCGTTCATGTCGGCGTCGACGATCCTGGCCTCGTAGCCGGTGACCGGCCGTCCGGTCGTGGCCGGATGCATGTCGTCGAAACGGTTGGAGATGAAGATGTGCAGCATTTCCGTCGCGCCGATGCCGTCGAGGATCGGCTTGCCGGTCTTTTGGGTCCAGGCCTCGAAAACCGGGGCCGGCAGGGTTTCGCCCGCCGACACCGCCACCCTGAGCGAGGACAGGTCGGCGCCGTCCTCCATCGCCGCCAGCATGGCGCGATAGGCCGTCGGCGCGGTGAAGGAGACCGTCGCCTTGTAGGTCTCGATGATCTCGATCATGTTGGGTGGCGTGGCGCTTTCCAACAGCGTGGCGGCCGCGCCGAAGCGCAGCGGGAAGATCGCCAGGCCGCCGAGGCCGAAGGTGAAGGCGAGCGGCGGCGAGCCGACGAACACGTCGTCGGGGGTCACTTGCAGCACTTCCTTGGCATAGCCGTCGGCGATGATCAGAAGGTCGCGGTGAAAATGCATCGTCGCCTTCGGCACGCCGGTCGTGCCCGAGGTGAAACCGAGCAGCGCGACGTCGTCGCGGCCGGTTTTGACCGCCTCGAAGATCACCGATTTGTCGAGCGCGACGCGGTCGAGTTCGGCGTCGTGATTGGCGGTGCCGTCGAAGCCGATGACCTGTTTCAAAAATTTGCTGTCCTTGGCGCAGGCGACGAGCTCGTCCTTGGCGCGCGTATCGCACAGCGCCAGCGTGATCTCCGCCTTGTCGACGATCTTGGCAAGTTCCCCGGCGCGCAGCATCGGCATGGTGTTGACCACCACCGCGCCGGCCTTGGTCGCGGCCAGCCAGCAGGCGACCATGGCCGGATTGTTGGGACCGCGAATCAGCACCCGGTTGCCCGGCTTGACGCCGTAATCCTCGACCAGCGCATGGGCGAGGCGGTTGGTCCAGTCGGCAAGTTCCTTGTAGGTGCGCCGGCGCCCGTTGCCGATCAGCGCCGTGCGGTCGCCAAAGCCCTGTTCGACTAGGCGGTCGGTCAGTTCCACGCCCACGTTGAGATAGTCGGGGTAGTCGAAGCCGTCGAGCAGGAAACCCGGCCACGCATCCTGAGGCGGCAGGTTGTCGCGGGAAAATGTGTCCGTATGTCCCGTCGGTCCGAGCATTGTTTTTCCCCTGCTGGTTTAGTTGGCAATCTGCCTGGCGATGACGATTTTCTGCACGTCCGAGGCACCTTCATAGATCCTGAGCGCCCGGATCTCCCGGTAGAGGCTCTCCACGATGTGACCCCGGCGCACGCCGTCGCCGCCATGAAGCTGCACCGCCTTGTCGATTACTTCCTGTGCCCGGTCGGTGGCGTAGAGCTTGGCCATTGCCGCTTCGCGGGTCACGCGCGGCGCGCCTGAATCCTTGGTCCAGGCGGCGCGGTAGATGAGCAGCGCGGCCGCATCGACGTCGAGCGCCATGTCGGCGAGGTGGCCCTGCACCATCTGCAGGTCGAACAGCGGCGCCCCGAACAGTTCCCGGCCGTCGGCCCGCGCCAGGCTTTCGTCGAGCGCGCGTCGGGCAAAGCCGAGCGCCGCCGCGCCGACGGTGGAGCGGAAGACGTCGAGCACCGACATGGCGATGCGGAACCCTTCGCCGGGTTTGCCGACCATCGCGCTCGCCGGCACGCGCACATCGTTGAAGGAAAGCCGCGCCAGTGGGTGCGGCGCGACCACCTCGATCCGCTCGGCGATTTCGAGGCCCGGCGTGTCGGCCGGCACCACGAAACACGAAATGCCCTTGGCGCCCGGCGCGTCGCCGGTGCGAGCGAACACGCTGTAGACGTCGGCGATGCCGCCGTTGGAAATCCAAGTCTTTTCGCCCGAAAGCACGTAGTCGCCGCCGTCTCGCGTCGCGCTCATGTCCATGTTGGCGACATCGGAGCCCGAGCGCGGTTCCGACAGCGCGAAGGCCGAAATCGCCTCGCCGCGCCGGGTCTTTTCCAGCCATTCGCGTTGCTGCGGCGATCCGAACAGGCTGATCGCGCCGGTGCCGAGCCCCTGCATGGCAAAGGCGAAGTCGGCGAGCCCGTCATGGCGGGCCAGTGTCTCGCGGGTCAGACACAGCGTGCGCACGTCGAGCGGGCCGGGCGCGGCGGGATCGACCGCCGTGGGCTGGAGCCAGCCATCGCGGCCGAGCGCCGCAACGATCTGCCGGCAGGCCTGGTCGACGTCGTCATGTGCGACCGGCAGGTTTTGGGCGCACCAACCCTCCAGCCGTTCGGCATGGTCGCGGTGGCGGTCCTCGAAAAACGGCCAGGACAGGAAGCTGCGGTCAGCCATCAATTTCCCTCGAATACGGGTTTCTGCTTGGCGACGAAGGCGTGATAGGCGCGTTCGAAATCCTTGGTCTGCATGCAGATCGCCTGCGCCTGCGCTTCGGCCTCGATCGCCTGGTCGAGACCCATAGACCATTCCTGGTTCAACTGGGTCTTGGTGATTCCATGTGCGAAGGTCGGGCCGGAAGCGATTGATTTCGCGAGCGTCAACGCCTCCGCTTCAAGCGTCTCGGCCTCGATCAGCCGATTGTAGTAACCCCAGCGCTCGCCTTCCTCCGCGCTCATCGAGCGGCCGGAATAAAGCAGTTCCGCCGCGCGGCCCTGGCCGATGATCCTGGGCAGCATGGCGCACGCGCCCATGTCGCAGCCCGCCAGCCCGACCTTGGTGAACAGGAAGGCGGTCTTGGCCTGCGGCGTCGCCAGCCGGATGTCGGAGGCCATGGTGATGATCGCGCCCGCACCCACCGCCACCCCGTCGACGGCGGCAATGATCGGCTTGGAGCAGTTCAGCATCGCCTTGACCAAATCGCCGGTCATGCGGGTGAAGGCCAGCAACTGCTTCATGTCCATCGCGACCAGCGGTCCGATAATGTCGTGCACGTCGCCGCCCGAGGAGAAATTGCCGCCATTGGGCAAGAACACCACCACGTCGATATCGTCGGCATAGGCGAGCTGGCGGAACGTGTCGCGCAACTCGGCATAGCTCTCGAAGGTCAGCGGGTTCTTGCGTTCGGGGCGGTTGAGCCGCACCCGCGCCACGCCGTTTTCGGCCTCCCAGAGGAAATGCCGCGGTTTCAGGCCTGCCATTGCGGTCAAGTCTCGCCCTCCCAATTGCTGCGGAACGATTTGAGCATTGTCGAAAGCCGTTTGGCGTCGGCCTCATCGACGTCGCCGAGCAGGTCGCCGATCCAGTCCTCGTGGACCCGCGCCATGCGCTGAAATTCGTCGCGCCCCCGCTCGGTCAGGGTCACGATAGAGGTACGGCGGTCGCCGTCGCGGCGCGCGCGGCTGACGAAGCCGTCCGACACCAGCCGGTCGACGATACCGGTCACGTTGCCGTTCGACACCAGCAGAAAGCGCGACAGGTCGCTCATCAGCATGCCGTCGGGGGCGCGATAGAGCGCGGCCATCACGTCGAAGCGCGGCAGTGTGGAGTTGAAATCGCGCTTCAGCCGCTCACGCAGCTCGCTTTCGATCATGCGCGAGGCGCGCAACAGCCGGATCCACAAGAGCAGCCGCTCCTTGTTGCCCGACCGGCGACCGATTGTCGCGACCAGCCCGCTCACCATGTCTCGCCTCCCGACACCGAGATCGCCTGGCCGGTGATCGAGCGCGCGTCCTCGCCGGTAAGCCACAGCACCGTGGCGGCGACCTCGTCGGGCTCGATCAGCCGGCCTTGCGGATTGGTCGCGGCAAGCATGGCGCGCGCTTCCGACGCGCTGCGTCCGGTCTTTTCGACGATCCGGGCGATCGAGCCGTCCAGCATCTCGGTCTCGGTAAAGCCCGGACACACCGCGTTCACCGTCACGCCCGACTTGGCGGTCTCGCTCGCAAGCGCCCGCATCAGTCCGACCACGCCGTGTTTCGCCGCGACATAGGGCGCAACATAGGCATAGCCCTTCAGGCCGGCAGTCGAGGCGACGAAGACGATGCGGCCGCGCCTGCGTTCCAGCATGCCGGCGAGCGCCGGCCGCACGGTCAGGAAGGCGCCGGTCAGATTGACGTCGAGCGTGCGTTGCCAGTCGCCGAGCGTGGTCTTGTGGGCTGGCGCGCTGCCGGACATGCCGGCATTGGCGACCACGATGTCGAAGGCCCCGCGCGCGGCTTCCGCGGTTTCGTAGAGCGCCCTGACCGAGGCTTCGTCGGTCACGTCGGCGCTGACGCCGTGAATGCGCGGGTTGGACTGCGCGACCGTGTCGAGGCTCTGCTGGCGCCGGCCGCAGATCGTTACCTCGATGCCGGCCTCGGCGAGCGCGAGCGCGATCGCCTTGCCCACCCCGGAGCCGCCGCCGGTGACCAGCGCGTGACGCGTTTCCATCGTCAAACCTTGCCCGTCATCTGGTCCTGGCGTTCGGTCAGGCGGTAGAGCTGGTCGCGGCCGGGCAGATAGGGATCGGGCCACTTGACCTGGCGGTCGCCGAGCGCGGCGGCCTGGTGCAGCGTCCAGTAGGGATCGGCAAGATGCGGCCGGGCCAGACACACCAGATCGGCGCGGCCGGCCATCAGGATCGAGTTGGCGTGATCGGGTTCGTAGATATTGCCCACCGCCATCGTCGCCATGCCGGTCTCGTTGCGGATCCGGTCGGAAAACGGCGTCTGGAACATGCGGCCATAGACCGGCTTGGCGCGGATCGAGGTCTGGCCGGCCGATACGTCGCAAATGTCGACGCCTGCCTCCCGCAGCAGACCGGCGATCTCGACCGCGTCCTGCGGCGTGATGCCGTCTTCGCCGACCCAGTCATTGGCCGAGATGCGCACCGAGATCGGCTTGTTGTCGGGCCACGCGTCACGCACCGCGCGATAGACCTCCAGCGGGTAGCGCATGCGGTTTTCCAGCGAGCCGCCATAGTCGTCCGTGCGCGTATTGGTCAGCGGGGTGATGAAGGACGACAGCAGATAGCCGTGCGCCATGTGCAGTTCGAGCATGTCGAAGCCGCAGCGTTCGGCCATCTCGGCGGCGGCCACGAATTGGTTGCGCACCATATCCATGTCGGCGCGGTCCATTGCCTTCGGCGTGGCGTTTTGCGGCGACCAGGCGACCTCGGAAGCCGACAGCAGCGGCCAGTTGCCGGTTTCCAACGGCGCGTCCATGTCCTGCCAGCCGAGCTGGGTCGAGCCTTTCGCGCCGGAATGGCCGATCTGGGCGCAGATCTTGGCCTCGGTTTCGGCATGGACGAAATCGACCAGCCGGGTCCAGGCGGCCTCGTGCTCGGGCGCATAGAATCCCGGACAACCCGGCGTGATCCGGCCCTCGGGGCTGACGCAGGTCATCTCGATATAGACCAGTCCGGCGCCGCCCTTGGCGCGTTCGGCATAGTGGGCGAAATGCCAGTCGGTCGGGCAGCCGTCCACCGCCTTGTACTGCGCCATCGGCGAGACCACGATGCGGTTCTTCAACGCCATGTCGCGCAGCTTGAACGGCGCAAACATCGGCGCGCGCGCGATGTTGATGTCGTTGCCGGCCTGACCGTGAAACCAGCGCTCGGCGCCTTCCAGCCAGTCCTTGTCGCGCAGGCGCAGATTTTCGTGGCTGATGCGCTGCGAGCGCGTCAGCAGCGAATAGTTGAACTGGACCGGGTCGAGATCGAGATAGCGCTCGACCTCCTCGAACCATTCCAGCGAGTTCCTCGCCGCCGATTGCAGGCGCAGCACTTCCAGCCGGCGCGCGTCCTCGTATTTGCGAAAGGCGGACTCCAGATCGGGTTCGCTGGTGACGTAGTCGGCGAGTGCGATCGCGCTCTCCAGCGCCAGCTTGGTGCCCGAGCCGATCGAAAAATGCGCGCTTGCCGCCGCATCCCCCATCAGCGCCAGGTTCTTGTGCGACCAGCGCTCGCACAGGACTCGCGGGAAGTTGAGCCAGGCCGAGCCGCGGATATGGTTGGCGTTGGAGATCAGCGCATGGCCGCCGAGATGGTCCTTGAAGATCGCCTCGCAGGTTGCGATCGACTCCTCCTTCGACATCTCGCCGAAGCCGAATCGCGCCCAGGTCTCCTCCGAGCACTCGACGATGAAGGTCGCCGTGTCGTCGTCGAACTGGTAGGCGTGCGCCCATACCCAGCCCTTGTCGGTCTCCTCGAAGATGAAGGTGAAGGCGTCGTTGAATTTCTGGTGCGTGCCGAGCCAGACGAATTTGCAGGCGCGCACGTCGATGTCGGGCTTGAAAATGTCGGCGAACGCGGTGCGCGCCTTGGAGTTGAGCCCGTCCGAGGCGACCACGAGGTCGTAACGGTCCATGTAATGTTGTGGCTCATCGGCCTCGGTCTCGAAGCGCAAGTCGACGCCGAGTTCGCGGGCGCGTTCCTGAAGCAGCAGCAGGAGCCGCATGCGTCCGATGCCGCAGAACCCATGGCCGGTCGAGACGGTCTGCGTACCGCGATAAAACACGGCGATGTCGTCCCAATAGGCGAAATGCTTGCGGATCTTTTCCGCGCTGGCGGCATCGTTGGCGGCGAGATTGTCGAGGGTTTCGTCCGACAGCACCACGCCCCAGCCGAACGTGTCGTCGGGACGGTTGCGTTCGAAGACGGTGACCTCGTGGGCGGCGTCGCGAAGCTTCATCGAGATCGCGAAATAAAGGCCGGCGGGCCCGCCGCCGAGAATGGCGATTTTCATGTCGGGCGTTCCTCCCTGCGCGACAGATAAACCATGTCAAAGGCCGGCCAATATTTCAAGTATGAAATTTCAAGGTTGAAATATTTTGTACTGGGCCGCACTCTGGACCCTGGCTCGACAAGGCCGCACGATGTGGCGAGAAACGGAATGCGCCGGGGTCGGGTCGCGGAACGAATCCGGACCGCGAACGCACCGGCCAGAGAGGGACTGAGCGTGACCAATTATCGCCGTGTGGACGACTGGAACGACGCCTATGCCAACGGGCCCAACATCGCCGGCGGCGAGCGTTGGCCTGATGCCTGGGTGGAGCCGGCGCAAGCCTTTCGCGATCGGCTGGCGGGTGAGGGCAGGGCGCATCTCGAACAGGCCTACGGCGAAGGCGCGCGCAACCGCTACGATCTGTTCATGCCCGGAGATGAGGCCGTAGGGCTGGTCGTGTTCGTTCATGGCGGGTTCTGGCTGCGGCTCGACAAGAGTTTCTGGTCGCACCTTGCCGCCGGCGCGGTCGAAAGCGGCTATGCGGTCGCCATGCCCTCCTACACGCTCTGTCCGCAAATCCGCATCGCCGGCATTGTCGAGGAGGTCGGCGTAGCGATCGCCCATGCGGCGGGGCGCATCCAGGGCCCCGTCATGCTTGCCGGCCACTCCGCCGGCGGCCATCTCGTCAGCCGCATGGTGTCGGCCACATCGCCGCTTGCGCCCGACCTGCGCGCCCGCATTCGCAACGTGGTGTCGATTTCCGGCGTGCACGATCTGCGCCCGATCATGCGTACCGCCATGAACGCCGATTTGAAGATCGATGCCGAAGAGGCGCGCGCGCAAAGCCCAGCGCTTCTCGATCCGATGCCGGGGGCGCGCGTGTGCTGTTGGGTCGGCGGCAACGAACGTTCCGAGTTCTTGCGCCAGAACGCGCTTTTGGCCAATGCCTGGACCGGCTGCGGCGCCGAGACTGCCTGCGTGGTCGAGCCGGACCGCCACCACTTCAACGTTATCGACGGTCTGGCCGAGCCCGGTCACGCCTTGACGCGAACCTTGTTGACAGGGTGAGGCCGGCGGCGGAAGGTCGCCCGGAATCACGGGGGCGTCACGCGCGCCCGGACGAGCGGACACGAAAAGGCAGGCTACCCGCAATGAGACCCGTTTTCGTACAAGTGCAGTGTTATCCCGGCAAGACCTACGAGGTTGCCGATGCGATCTTCGAGCGCGAGATCGTCTCCGAGAT
Organism: Nitratireductor alexandrii; assembly: GCF_004000215.1. Classification (GTDB taxonomy): domain Bacteria; phylum Pseudomonadota; class Alphaproteobacteria; order Rhizobiales; family Rhizobiaceae; genus Mangrovimarina; species Mangrovimarina alexandrii. The sequence goes on from NZ_RBVY01000002.1 coordinate 428,416, forward strand.
GTATTCCACCAGCGGCGATTATGATTTGTTGCTGAAAGTCTATGTCGAGGACGGTGTCGATATCGGCAAGTTCATCGACGAGAACGTCGCCAACGTTCCCGGTATTTTCCGTACCCTGACCACGCTGACCTTCAAGGCGTTCTGAGGCCTCTATCCCAAAATCGACGGAGTTGCGGCGGCAGGGCGCCGCATCCGCTCAGGCGGGCACCGCTCTGCCCTTGCTCTTCGGCGAGCGCGTGCGCATCAGCAGGAACACCATCACCGCGATGTTGAGCATGTTCCAGGCGATGCCGTTCAGGAATGCTGCGCGGTAGGAGCCGGTCAGGTCGTAGATGAAGCCCGACAGCCAACCGCCGAGCGCCATGCCGACGATCGTGGCCATGATGACGATGCCGATGCGCTCGCCGGCCTCGTGCGGTGGCAGATATTCGCGCACGATGATGGCGTAGCTCGGCACGATGCCGCCCTGTGACAGGCCGAAGATCAGCGACACGACATAGAGCGATGCAAGCCCGTCGAAGGGGATGTAGAACATCAGCGCGATCGCCTGCAGCACCGAGCCGAGCAGCAGCGTCTTCACCCCGCCGATGCGGTCGGCGATCACCCCGGAGGCAAGCCGGCTGACGATGCCGGCCGCCAGCATCAGGGACAGCATCTCCGCCCCGCGCGCTACCCCGAAGCCGAGATCGACGCAATAGGCCACGATATGCACCTGCGGCATCGACATCGCCACGCAGCAGCCGAGCCCGGCGACGATCAGCAGGCCCTGCAGGGCGCGTGGCGACAGCCCGGTCACCTGGCGTTGCGGCGGCGCGGAAAGCGCGTATCCGGGCCGGAATTCCGGAGCCCGGCCGCGCAAGAGCAAAGTGAGCGGTAACATCGTGGCCAGGCAGAAAAGCCCGACCGCGCTGTAGGCGAAGCGCCACCCGTCAAATTCCATGCCGGCATGCAGGAAAAACGGCCAGATGGCGCCCGCAATATAATTGCCGGAGGCGGCCGCGGCGACGGCGATGCCGCGCCGGCGCACGAACCAGCGCGAAATGTCGGCCATCATCGGCCCGAACGTGGCCGCGGCGCCGAAGCCGGCCAGAACCTGGGCGGCGGCCAGCAGCCACACGGAGGGTGCCACCGCGCCAAGCAGGAAGCCGCTGCCGAGCATCACCACGGCTACCGCGATCGGGATGGCGACGCCCATACGGTCGACGAAACGGCCGATGACCACGTTGCCGAGCGCGAACCCGACCATGGTCGCGGTATAGGGGATCGAGGCGTCGGCGCGATTGACGCCGAACTCGGCCTGGGCGGCGGGCAGCACGACCACGATCGCCCACATGCCGACGCTGCCTATCGTTCCCAGCACCATGCACAGCGCCAGCCGATACCAGGAATGGCGGCTATCGGGCAGAAGGATGGTGTCGGTGGCGCTCGTCGCCATGGCGGCGGGTTCCTTCACACTCTACGACCATACCGGCGCGGTATGCGTGCTGGCAGGCCCGGACCATGCGTCCTGCAACATATAAGCCGCTAACGCCACGACCGGCCGTCTGATGGGCCAGGCCAGCCGCTCAGCGTCCCCCGAAGCGCGGCGGCCGCCGCTCCAGGAACGCCGCGCGCCCCTCCGCGTAGTCGGCGCTGTCGAACGTGGCGTCGCCCAGTGCCCTGGCGTGGGCCAGATCGTCGTCGCGCCCGCTCAGCGCGGCGCGGATAGAGGCCTTGGAGGCGGCGATCGAAAGCGGCGCGTTGCCGGCGATGGCCGAGGCGATATCGCTGACGCGTGCCTCCAGCGCGGCTTGGTCGGGCAAAAGCTCCAGCAGGAAGCCGGTTTCGTGTGCGGCCTTTGCTGCCAGGCGCGCGCCGGAAAAGCTGAGATAGCGGGCCATATGTTGCCCGCATGCAGCGACGATGTCGGCCATTGCGTCGGCCGGATAGGCCAGACCGAGCCGCGCGGCCGGGACCGCGAAGACGGCGTCGGCCGCCCCGAGACGGAGGTCGCAGGCCGCCGCCAGGCCGAAGCCGCCGCCGAAACACACGCCCGCGATCGAGGCGATTGCCGGCACGCGACAGGTGCGCAACGCCGCGAAGGCGGCCGAATTGGCATCCTCGTAGGCGCGCGCGGTGCCGGCGTCGCGACGCACCTCGGCGAATTCGCCGATATCGGCGCCGGCGCAAAAATCCACGCCCGCACCGCGAAGCACGAGCACCCGGGCCGTTTGGTCGCCGTTCAGCGCGTCGACGGTGGCCGCGATCTGGCGCCACATGGCAAGGGTCACCGCGTTTTTCTTTGCCGGGCGATCGAGCGTCAGCGTCACGACGCCGTCGCCCGCGCGGGCGATGAGAAGCCCCGGTGCCGAATGATCGGATTGACCTTGAAAATCGCCCATATCAATCCAATTGAACGAGGGTTGAGGAAATTGATGTTCTACGTCGGGGCGTTCTGACGTATGTTCTCTTCCACCGCAAGCCGATGGACGTCCTGGCTCAGGGAGCGAAATGATGACGGCACGCAACCCCGCCCGCGCAAGCGATATCCGGCCGGTGGACCCGATCTGGGAATCGATCCGCCAGGAAGCGCTCGACGCCGTCGAGCACGACCCGCTGCTGGCGGCCTTCGTCTATTCCACCGTGTTGAACCAGGAAACCCTCGAGGATGCCGTCATCCATCGCGTCGCCGAAAGGCTCGACCATGACGATCTGGACGCGGCCCTGATCGGCCAGGCATTTCGCGAAATGCGCAATGCCGACCCCGAATGGAGCGCGGTCGTGCGCGTCGACATCCAAGCCTATTACGACCGGGATCCGGCCTGCCAGCGCTTTGTCGAGCCGGTCCTCTATTTCAAGGGATTTCACGCCCTGCAGACGCATCGGCTCGCCCACTGGCTGTTCAACAGGGGACGGCGCGATTTCGCGCTTTATCTGCAAAGCCGCTCGTCCTCGGTCTTCCAGACCGATATCAATCCCGCCGCGCGCATCGGCAAGGGCATCTTCATCGATCACGCCACCGGGCTGGTGATCGGCGAAACCGCGGTGGTGGAGGACAATGTCTCGATCCTGCACGGGGTCACGCTCGGCGGCACCGGCAAGGCCGGCGGCGACCGCCACCCGAAGATCCGGCACGGCGTGCTGCTTGGCGCCGGCGCCAAGGTGCTCGGCAATATCGAGATCGGCCATTGCACCAAGGTGGCGTCGGGCTCCGTGGTGCTGGCCTCGGTGCCCAACAACAAGACGGTTGCCGGCGTCCCGGCGCGCATCGTCGGCGAGGCCGGCTGTGCCGAGCCGTCGCGCGCCATGGACCAGCTCCTGTCCGAAAAGGGCTGACGGCGTGCGGCTTTGACTGCTGCGCCGGCGTGGGACGGACGACATTCAGGGTTTACAGGGCGACGACGCCCATGCCACATGCGGGCTTCATCAAGCTCTTTCAGACCCCGCCAATGCATCAGGAGACGCCGGTTGAAACCCGATGAGATCAGGAAGCTCGACGCCTATTTCAAGCGCACCTTCAGCAATCCCCAGCTTCAGGTGAAGGCGCGGCCGCGCAAGGACGATTCGTGCGAGCTCTATCTCGAGGACGAGTTTCTGGGCATCATCTATCGCGACGAGGACGAGGGCGAATTGTCCTACAATTTCTCGATGGCGATCCTCGACATTGACCTGTAGCGGCTGCGTTCAGCCGGCACGCCCGAAACGTTGCCGCGAGGCGCTCGCCTCGTCGGCGGCGCTCTTGACCACGGTGCCTGCATAGCCGCGCACCGCCGCGTCGAGCCTGCGCCAGTCGGCCAGAAGTTCGACCGGAAAGCGGTAGGTCAGGCTTAACTCTTTTCCCACGAAAATGTCGCGCTCGCATTCGGCCAGAAGTTCGGACGCAACCGGGCCGGACAGGCATCGCGCCACGAACGGTGCGCCGCCGTTGCGCGGGCCGACCAGAAGCAATTCGTTGGCATAGCCTGATTTGTCGCTGAAGGCGTGAACGCGCAGGCCGCCCGGGCCGGGCCTTGCCGTCGTCTCGATCAAGGCGCTGTAGATCGGGTCGTAGCGCCCGCTCATGTCGCGCGACATCATCCGCGGTTCGAACGACAAGAACAGGATCGAGCGTCGGCCGCCTGCATGGTTGAAATCCTCGCGCGCCGCCGCCCGGTAGCCGCTCATATCCGGCCAGCGCAGATAGAGATGCAGGTTCGGCGCGACCCCGTCGCGGCGCTCGCGCTCGAACCGGATCGCATTGGCAGGGACAACCAGCACGTCGTTGCCGATGACGATCTCGTGCGGCGTCGTGTTTTCGGTGTGCCCCGCGAGTACGATCGAGCGACCGAGCAGTTTGCCGCCGGCGCTGATCCCCACTGCGGCGAGCGCCATCAGGGCGAAACCGGCAAACACACGCAGCATGAAACGCTCGTCGATCGCTCCGCTGGACTGCGAATCGGCGGTATCGCTGCTGTGCACGTCGAACTCCCTTTTCCGGCCTGTTGTGCCCTGATGGCACGCGCGGTGCGGCATGGAACTTGCAAAGTCGTTAGAGACCTTGCGGTTTCATGGTAAAGGGACGGTAAACATGGCGCTGATTGCGACGGTGGCTTTTGTGTTCGGCTGCGGCCTGACCCTTGCCGGGCTGGCGGGATCGCTGATGGAAGTGTGGGCGGGACGCCGTCTCGGCCTACGCGATCCGTTCGTGTCGCCGCACCATCTCGCGCGGTCGCTGTGTCTGACGGCGCTTGCCGGTCCGTTCATGCTCGTCAACGAGGTGTTGTGTGCCGTCGGCGAGGGGCGTCGGCAGGCCGGCGCCGCGGTGGCCGGCACGGCGCTTGCGGCGATCTGGGTCGCGGCCACCGGCACGATCGTTGCCGAGCTTGCATTCCACGCCGCGGCGTTGTTTTCCTGACGGCGCGACAAACCGACAGGAGCAGTCATCGTGCCCATCTACGCTCTGGACGGCCTCGAGCCCGAATTCGACGATCGCACGACCAACTGGATCGCGCCTGACGCGACCCTGGTCGGCCGGGTGCGGCTCGGCGAGAATGCCGGCATCTGGTTCGGCGCCGTGCTGCGTGGCGACAATGAGCCGATTGTGATCGGAGCCGGCTCCAACGTGCAGGAACACACCGTCATGCACACCGATATCGGCTTTCCGTTGACGGTCGGACTGGGCTGTACGATCGGTCACCGTGCCATGCTGCATGGCTGCACCATTGGCGACAACAGTCTGGTCGGCATGGGCGCGATCGTGCTCAACGGTGCCCGGATCGGCGCCAACTGTCTGGTCGGCGCCGGTGCGCTGGTGACCGAGGGCAAGAGCTTTCCCGACAACAGCCTGATCGTCGGCTCACCGGCCAAGGCCGTGCGCGAACTGGACGACAAGGCGGTGGAACTGTTGAAGTGGTCGGCCGTCCACTATGTCGAAAACGGCCGCCGGTTCATGAAGGGGCTCGCCCCCGCCTGAGGTGGCCGCCCGGCCCGCAAAAGGCGGAGCCGGCCCGGGGACACGGGCCGGCTCCTTTGACCCGGTCGTTGGGGACGGGGAGGGTGGGGACTCGACCGGGTATCCCTGACCTCGAAAAGACGCGACCTAGCGCACGCTGCCGACGGCGACGCTGCGGCCGTCCTCGATGCCCACCCAGGCGCCGGCATTGCGCGTGGATTGTCGTTTCAAGTAGCGGTAATCCGTGTCTGTCCATGCCAGGACGCGGGGCTGGAGATTGTCCAGGATGAAGTCGCCGTAGCTGGTGTTGACCGTCAACACCGCGTGACCGTCGCCGTTGGGCTGGCGCACCACCGTGATCAGCAGATTGCCCGACGGAACCCCGGCCTCGATCAGCAGCCGCCGCTTCTCCAGCACATAGTCTTCGCAGTCGCCGACCCCTTGCGGATAGGACCACACCTCTTCGCGCCCCCAGATCTCGTAGTCGGTCTTGGGCGTGACGGCCACATTGACCGCGTGATTGATCTCGAGCATCGTTTTCCACAATTTGCGGGTGAGCTCGACCGGTCGCGAGGCGGCTTGGCCGGGATCGCACTCCGAAGGCATGCGCTTGCACAACTCGTAATGCCCGACCGGCTGCGTGGTGCGCGCGCCCGTCAGCATGAACGGATTTGCGCCGTGCGCATGGCCGGCCGCCACAACCATCGAGGCGACGCCGGCCGCCAGAAGAAAGGATCGTCCCGTATTGATCATTGCCTTGTCTCCCCGTTTGACAAGACAATGGCACGGTCGAATTTATTTGACGCAAAGGTGCGAAGTGCAAATTAAGTAAATCACTGAGACAACAAGAATAAATCAAGAAGCAAATAAGAATAAAATTAAGAGGAAAATTGAGGCGAATCTGCGCCTAATTTTGTTAAAATTACTCCGGTTGTTCGAGGCGGCAAAGGTGCCGGTGCTCCGACCGGGCCGCGCCGCGCGGGGTGGTGGATAAAAAGGGGCAAAGCCGGCGGGTCATGCCCACGGGCGGACAGGACGCGTACCGATGTGCCGATGTGAGATGGCCGATTCGGCGCGTGAGCGCTGCGCGAAGGGCGATTGTTGCCGCTCGCGTTTCGTCGGCGCCGGTGTTGTGCGGCTCGTATCGCGTCCGCGTCGACCGTGGCCGGCGAGGCTCAGTTCTGGGAAGGTCGGCTGAACTCAGCCTGCAGCGATTCCTCGCGCTGCAGCACGGCGAATTCGACCGCGATACCGTCTTCGAAATGGCGCACCACGCGCCCGCGCATCGTGCCCAGCGTAACCGCCGTGCCCAGGGCGGGGCGCACGTCGATCTCGACGGCGGCGCCGGAAAGCGAGAGGTCGACAATCCGGCACTGATATTCGCGCCCGTCGCCGAGCCGCACGGTGCTGATCGGATTGCGCGGCGTGATGCGTTCGTGGCGGCGGTCTTCCGGCAGGTCCAGTTCGTGCTTGTTGGCGAGCCAGGTGAGCTGCGCGGCAAGTTTGTCGCGCTTGCGCTCCGACGCGATCAGGGTGATGGCGAAACCGTCGCTCTGCAGGCGGGTGATAACGCCTTCGATCCGGCCGATATGATCGAGATAGGCGATCACGCGTTCGCCGAGCGCGCCCACCCGGTCGCAACGCAAAAGCGCATTGCCCGGAGACATGTCGATGACCTGGCAGGGATGCTCGGTGCGATCCTCCAGCATATAGCGTCCGTAGACCTTGACGCGCACTCTTTGAAAGTGGCGCCTCTCGGCCTGTGACGGCGCTGAATCGATCGCCAGTGACGTCATATTATCCTCGGCCCGCGAATGGACGTTACCTTCATAGGTTGTGAACGGTTAACAAGCGGTAAGCTGCGCGCGGACATGGGAAAGGCCGGGCCGCGACCTCGCTCCTATTTGTCGCGACCGCCCTCGATAACGACCAGATGCTTGAAACGGCGGCGTTTGGCGCCCTGGCCGCTCGACAGCGTCCCAGCCGACGGCACGAGCGACGGCACCGTGATCGCGGGCCCGTTCTTCAAAAACAGCGGTTCGCGGTCGGGGTCGACGATGCGCATGGAATCGATCCGGCTTTCCAGGATCGGATCGTTGCCCAGCCAGTAGGGTTTTTCGACGGGGGCCAGACTACCCAGCGAGCGCGGGCTGTCGACGCCGCCCTCCAGCGGCAACAAAAGCAGTTCGAAACCGCAGCTTCGGCCCTGCTGCGTGATGCCCTCGAAATTGGTCACCGACACCGATTTCTCGCGCAGTGCGCCGGCCGCCAGCCGCGCAGCCAGGCTTTGGTCGCGCGCCGCCCACAACGAGGAAAAGGCAAATCCCTTCAATTCGCGGCCATAGGCGGCGCATAGACGGGTGCCGGCGAGGCGGAACACGGCCGCGCCGCGGCTGTCCTGCTCCAGAATGAAGGTGTCGGCCAGCATCGATTTGATGTCGGCCGGCTCGATCTCGGCGCGGCGCGGCGCGGGACGCCCGTTTCGGAGCCTGTCCCAATATTGGAAAAGTGCGATTGTCCCGTCGAGTTTCATGCGTCCCCGTTTCGTTTTGCTCGTTGAGGTGTCTCATCACCGAACAACGGGAGCCTCCCGCCGCCGATACATGGAGGACGGAGCAGGATGCGTGCCAGCGCTAAGCCGGGTTGTTCACGGAGGCGTCGCGTTAAGGTTAACAAAGAGTTTCGGTTGCCGGCCTGGCACTGGCATGGCATGAAGGAGGGACAGCACGAAGCGCTTGGCTTTATTGGCAAATCCGGCCAGGCGGCTCCGATCTCCAGATTTTCGGGCAGGGGCTCGACCAGCCGTCCAGGGGCAACTCTGGGCGGCTTTTTTTAACCATGACTTGCGTTGTCGCACCGAAGCGGGCGAAGTCGCCGGCAAGCGAATCAGCATGGTTGGATCAAGGGTGACGGCACAATCCGATCATGGCAACAGGCAGGCTTGGTCGCCGCCGCCACCGGGCGGCGAGCCGGCCTTCAATATACCAGGTGTCGTGCTCGCCTTCATCGCGCTGTGCGCGCTGCTTCATCTCCTGCGCAGCTACGCGATTTCGCCGACACAGGACATCGCGGTTCTTTTGCGCGCCGCTTTCATTCCGCTGCGCTATTCGGGCGACTACGCGCTCGACATTTACGCCGTCACCAGCCCGCTGACCTATTCGCTGCTGCATGGCGGCGTGGCCCACCTGGCCATCAACATGATCTGGCTTGCCGCCTTCGGTTCGCCGCTCGCCAACCGGATCGGCGCGCTGCGCTTTGTCTTGTTCTGGGCGGCGACGGCGCTGGCCGCCGCCGGCCTGCATTATCTGGTCTACCCCGAAAGCGCGGTCCCGCTGGTCGGCGCGTCCGGGGCGATCTCAGGCATGATGGGGGCCGCGGCCCGCTTCGGTTTCCAGATCGACCGCAGCGTGCCCGGACAATCGCGATTCGCCGGACCCGTTCTGCCGTTCCGCGCCGTGCTGCGCCGGCGCGCGGTCGTCACCTTCCTGGGCGTGTGGATGGCGATCAATCTGGCGACCGGTCTGTTGAGCGGTGTGCCCGGTTCTTCGGCCGTCATCGCCTGGGAAGCCCATATTGGCGGATTTTTGGTCGGCTTCTTCGCCATTCGGCCGTTCGACCGTTCCCGCTCGCCGCGCGGATTTTGAGCCGCCGACAGGCTTGCATTGGCCGAAATCCGGTAGCACCATGCCTAGCCAAGGGCCGGTCGCCCTGCGGGGAGTTCCCGTTATGCAGCCTAGGAGGACGCCATGCTGGTCAGGACCATTCTCGCGGACAAGGGCGGCGACGTCGTCGTCATTTCGCCCGACAGCACCGTCGACCAGGCGATAGCGCTGTTGGCGCAGAAGAAGATCGGCGCGGTCGTGGTGACCCGCGGGGATGGCAGGATCGCCGGTATCCTGTCGGAACGCGATATCGTGCGCATGCTGGCCGCGGACGGCGTCGAGGCGTTGGGCAAGCCCGTGTCCAAGGCGATGACGGCCAAGGTGATGGTCTGCCGCGAGGACAACAGCGTCAACGAGGTCATGGGCATCATGACCCAGGGACGTTTCCGTCACCTGCCGGTCGAACGCGACGGCAAGTTGGCCGGCATCATTTCCATCGGCGATGTGGTCAAGCGCCGAATCGAGGAAATCGAGCACGAGGCCGAGGAGATCCGCAACTACATCGCCACCGCCTGAGCCCACGCGGTCCGTGCGCTGACCGGCATTTCAAGCAGTGGAAAAACTGTGTGGCGGCGCTGTCAGGCCTCGTCGGCGACGAAATCGAACAGCTCACGGTTGCGACAGTAGGACGGTGCGCGCTCATGGGTCGGGCTGGTCTCCAGCCATGAGCCGCATTCCGCGCCATGACGGCAGGACAGGCACCGCAGCGCCGCATTGCGCATCACCGACGCCTCGTCCGGCATCTCCAGGATGCCGTCGCGCACGCCCAGCGTGTCGATCATCTTTTCCATCAGGTCGGCCCTGGCGGCGATCCTGTCGATGAAACCGAAAGCGCTCATTGGTGCGGCTCCTGTCCTCGTCCCTGTCTCCTCACGATAGGATCGTCCGGATCGCCGCGCCTTGACTTCGATCAAACCGGCCCGTGGCCGCCAGCGGGGTTTTGGGTACCGGCGAAGGATCGGCCTTGCGGCTGGAGGGGCCGACAAAACCTTGCCTCGCGCCCGCCTTTGGTCTAGCGAACCTGCAATCGATCCAACGAGCAAATCCGCATCATGACCATCATCGACACGCGCACGCCAGACCCCAAAAGGCTGATTGCCGGAGCTACCGGCGACTGGGAGGTCATCATCGGCCTCGAAGTCCATGCGCAGGTCACCTCGCGCGCCAAACTGTTTTCGGGCGCCTCGACCGCGTTCGGGGCCGCGCCCAACGCCAATGTCAGCCTGGTCGACGCGGCCATGCCCGGCATGCTTCCCGTCATCAACGAGGAATGCGTGGCCCAGGCCGTGCGCACCGGCCTCGGTTTGAAGGCGCAGATCAATCTGAAGTCGGTTTTTGACCGCAAGAACTATTTTTATCCGGATCTGCCGCAGGGCTACCAGATCTCCCAGTTCCAGCAGCCGATCGTTGGCGAGGGCAAGGTCAGCGTTTCGGTCGGCCCCGACCGCAAGGGCGAATTCGAGGATATCGAGGTCGGCATCGAGCGCTTGCATCTGGAGCAGGATGCAGGCAAGTCGATGCACGACCAGCATCCCACCATGTCCTACGTCGATCTCAACCGTTCCGGCGTGGCGCTGATGGAGATTGTCTCCAAGCCCGACATGCGCTCCCCCGACGAGGCCAAGGCCTATGTGACCAAGCTGCGCTCGATCATGCGTTATCTGGGCACGTGCGACGGCAATATGGACGAGGGATCGCTGCGCGCCGACGTCAACGTGTCCGTGCGCCGGCCCGGCGCGCCATTCGGCACGCGCTGCGAGATCAAGAACGTCAATTCGATCCGTTTTCTCGGCCAGGCGGTCGAATACGAGGCGCGTCGCCAAATCGCCATTCTGGAGGATGGCGGCACGATCGACCAGGAGACCCGGCTGTTCGATCCCGGCAAGGGCGAGACCCGGTCGATGCGCTCCAAGGAGGAAGCGCACGACTATCGTTATTTCCCCGATCCGGACCTGTTGCCGCTCGAGTTCGACCAGGCCTATGTCGACGCGCTCGCCGCCGGTCTGCCGGAACTGCCGGATGAAAAGAAAGAGCGTTTCGTGCGCGATCTCGGCCTGTCGGCCTATGACGCCTCGGTCTTGGTCGCCGAAAAGGCGGCAGCCGACTATTTCGAGAAGGTCGCGGCCGGTCGTGACGGCAAGATGGCGGCGAACTGGGTCATTAACGACTTGATGGGCGCCTTGAACAAAGCCGGCCAGGAGATTGAAGAGACTCCGGTTTCCCCGGATCAACTCGGCGCGATCATCGACCTCATCAAGGAAGGCACGATCTCCGGCAAGATCGCCAAGGATCTGTTTGAGATCGTCTGGAACGAGGGTGGCGACCCGCGCGAACTGGTCGAAACGCGCGGCATGAAGCAGGTCACCGACACCGGTGCGATCGAAAAGGCGGTCGACGAGGTGATCGCCGCCAATCCCGACAAGGTCGAACAGGCCAAGGCCAAGCCGACCCTGGCCGGCTGGTTCGTTGGCCAGGTGATGAAGGCGACCGGCGGCAAGGCCAATCCGCAGGCGGTCAACGCGCTGGTCAAGGCCCGGCTCGGGCTCGACTGACCATGTTCGTGCGCACGGCGAGCGCGCGCGATCTTGCGGCCGTGCGCGCGCTGCTGGTGGAGACCTGGCACGCCACTTACGACCCGATCTACGGTGTCGACCGCGTCACCGAAATCACCGAGGACTGGCATTCTCCGGCTGCCCTCCGGGGGCGGCTGACGCAGCCGCGGTCCGAATTCATCCTTGCCGATGACGGCCAATCGCTCGGCGGTGTGGCTTTCGCCAGCGCGGACGACGACGGCCGGGTTGTCACGCTTCACCAGCTCTACGTCCTGCCGGCCATGCAGGGCAGGGGCATCGGCGGCATGCTTTTGGACGAAATCGTCGCGAGCTTTCCGCAAGCCCGGCGCCTCGTTCTGGAGGTCGAGGCGGCCAATTTTCCCGCGATCGCCTTTTACCAGGCGCACGGCTTCTCGCTTGTGGGACGGACGCAGCATTGCGGCAAGGAGGGATCGGGCATTCCCGCCCTGGTCTACGCACGCGCGCTCGCCTGAGCGCGGTTGCGAGCCCCGGTTCTATCGCTCGCGCCGGAACGGCGTCTTCCAGCGGATGCGCCGGCCGAGCGCGGCCTCGCGATAGAGCACGTAGAACCCGGCTGCCGCGATCAGCGCGATGCCGAGCCAGGCGACCGCGTCGGGCCAGTCGCCCCAGATCATGATGCTCCAGAAAATCGCCAGCGGCAGGGCGATATACTCGAACGGCGCGATTAGGCCGGCCTGCGACTGGCGATAGGCTTGGCTGACGAGATAACCGCCCGTCGAGCCGACTACGCCGATCGCCCCCAGGAGCACGAAGTCGCCGGCCGGCGGCCAGGTCCAGGCGCGCAGTAGGAATTCCAGGTTGGCGTTGCCGGTGCCGCTGTAGCGACCGTCGCCGAAAACCAGCCCAACCATGCCGGAGAAGCCGATGAAGACGAGGTTGATGTAAAACGACATCGTCGAGGCCTTCGCCGCCAGGCCGAGCTTGCGGGTGGTGATCTGGAACAGCGAATAGCCGAAGGCGGCGATCAGCGGCAGGAAGGCGGCGTATTGGAAGGCGCTGCCGCCGGGGCGGATCACGATCAGAACGCCGGCGAGCCCGACCAGAACCGCAAACCAGCGCCGCGGCCCGACCGTTTCGCCCAGAAGAACCACCGACAACGCGGTTATGAACAAAGGGCCGACGAAATAGATCGCGGTTGCCTCGCCGAGCGGCAATGTCGCCAGCGCGGCGTAAAAGGTCATGTTGGCGCATACCACGATCATACCGCGCATCAGATGGAAACCGAGCCGGTCAGTGCGCAGGTCGCGATAGGAGCCGTCGAGCGGCACGAACACCGCCAGCGTGACGGTGATGCCGATCAGGCTGCGCAAGAAGGTGATCTGGTGCAGCGGGTAGTCGCCGGACAGATATTTGATCACCACGTCGTTGAGCGAAAAGGCGGTCGCCGCGCCCATGGCGCACAGAATCCCGACCATGTTGGAGGTAACCGCGCCGCCGGCGGCCGGCGTCGGCTGCAGACCCGTCTTCACGAAGGACGGTCCGCTTTTTGGCCGATATGGCATCCTCATTCGACCGGCTGCTCCACGCCTTCCGGGTTCCACAGCCTGACTGGCGTGCACTCGATCAGAGTGTCGGCGAAGGCCGGGTCGCATTTCACCTTCGCCGCGGCGAGCGCGGCATCCCGGCTCACCCAGCCGCAACTATAGTCATGCCAGTGCGGGCCTTCGCGATGCTGCATGAACACGTCCACGCTCCATCCGGCCGGATAGCACCAGGCGATCCGCAGGCAGTCGCCGGCCGCCGCCCCGCCCTCGGCACATTTTTCCCGTGCACACGCGAAGCCTTTGTCGGGATTGCCGGCCGCGCACACGCCCGAGGATTGTTCCGGCGCCTGCACGAAGGCGATGCCGCCGGTGCCGGCGTCGGCCCGTGCAGGACCGGCGGGCAAAAGGCCGGTGAGGCAAAGCGCGGCCACGAATGCGATCGCTGGTTTCGGCAAGGCGGGCATGCGGTGGTCCTTTCGGCAACCGGGAGCCTGAACGTCGCGCAGGCGAGCGGCGCGAGCCTAGCGCGCGGTGCCGCCTGTTAGAAGTCTAAAATAAACCGGTCGGCGCAACCCGTCCCCGGCCGGCGGCTGATTGCGGCCATGCGGAACCGCGCTCCTCGTCGCGGCAAAGCCCGCGCGGCCTCTTGCTTTCGCGACACTGCGGCGGCATAAGGCGCACATGCGCGCGCGAGGCTGTCCATGAAGAATTTTCTGCTGCAGTTTTTTACCTGGTGGAACGGGCAAACGCTGGGCACGCGGTTTCACACCTGGCGCAAGGGCACGCTTGTCGGCGAGGACGAATTCGGCAACTGCTATTATCAGGGCGGCACGGACTCGGAAGGCCGCACCCGCCGCTGGGTGATCTATGACGGGCTTGCGGAAGCCTCGCGCATTCCTTCGGGCTGGCACGGCTGGATGCACCACCGCATCGACACGCCGCCCTCGAAAGAAGACTACACCCCGCGCGACTGGCAAAAGCCGCATGTGCCCAACATGACGGGAACCGCGCAGGCCTACCGGCCGCAGGGCTCGCTGCTGTCGCCCGGAAAGCGTCCGGCGGTGACCGGCGACTACGACGCCTGGACGCCGGGAAGCTGAAACGCGGGAGAAACGGCGCCTTGTCATTTTTGCCACAATGCCGCTTTAGCGGGGTAGGGCAGGGATGGTGAGGTCCGAACCGGCATTCGGCTCCCCCGCGGGTAGGATTGGAAAAAATGCGCAAAACCGCTCGTGTCTTGATGTCCCGGTGCCTGATTGTCGCGGCCGCCATCGGGCTGGCGGTAGGCTCTGCCTCGGCTGAACGAATCACCAACCCGGTCGCCGAATTCACCGGCATCGACAAGATCACCGGCCGCATCATCACCTTCGACGTCTATGTCGACGAGACGGTCCAGTTCGGCGCGCTGCAGGTGACTCCGCGCGTGTGTTATTCCAGCCCCGACACCGAGGAGGCGAAGACCGATTCCTTCGTCGAGGTCGACGAGATCACGCTCGACCGCAAGATCCGCCGCATCTTCACCGGCTGGATGTTCGCCGAAAGCCCGGGCCTCAACGCGGTCGAGCACGCCGTCTATGACGTGTGGCTGAAATCGTGCAAGCAGGACTCCAAGGTGCCCGCGCCCGAAGCGCGCGCCGACTGACTTTTCGCGCGTAGGGAGCCTACGGATAAAACACCGCGTGACCGGTGGTGGCCTCGGCAAGCAGGCTTTCATAGCGCCGTCGCGGCATGTCGACGGCGCCGAAGCGCTTGAGATGCGCCGTGGTGAACTGCGTGTCCAAAAGCACGAACCCGCGCGCGCGCAAGCGCTCGACCAGGTGGACGAGACAGACCTTGGAGGCGTCGCGCTCGCGCGAAAACATGCTCTCGCCGAAAAAGGCGCGCCCGAGCGTCACCCCGTAAAGACCGCCCACCAGGCGCCCGTCCCGCCAGGCCTCGACGGTGTGGCAATGGCCGCGCGCGAAGAGTTCGCGATAGGCTGTGCGGATCGGCGCGTTGATCCAGGTGCTCATGCGCCCCGAGCGGGCTTCCGCGCATCCGTCCAAAACGGCGTCGAAATCGCGGTCGAAAAGGATCTCGAACGGGGCCTGGCGCACGGTCTTGCGCAGGCTCTTGGGGATGTGGAAGCCGTCGAGCGGAATGATGCCGCGCGTTTCCGGACGGACCCAGAACACTTCCGGGTCGTCGGCGCTCTCGCCCATGGGAAACACACCGTTGGCATAGGCCTTGAGCAACAAGTCCGGCGGTATGCGGTCTCCTGGCGCGAACGGCCTCGTCATGTCACGCGGTCAACTCAGTCCTTCGCTGCGAGATAGTTCTCCAGCCAGTGAATGTCGTAGTCGCCATTGGCGATGTCGATATTGCCGACGAGGTCGCGAAACAGCGGCAGCGTGGTGTTGATCCCGTCGACCACGAACTCGTCCAGCGCCCGCCGCAGCCGCATCATGCATTCGACCCGGTTGCGCCCGTGCACGATCAGCTTGCCGATCAGGCTGTCGTAGTAGGGGGGGATCTTGTAGCCGGAATACACGCCAGAATCGACGCGTATGCCGAGGCCGCCGGGCGTGTGGAAATGCGTGATCGTGCCGGGCGAGGGCACGAAAGTGCGCGGGTCCTCCGCGTTGATGCGGCATTCGATGGCGTGGCCCTCGAAGCGCACATCGTCCTGGGTGAACGAAAGCCCGGCGCCCGACGCCACCCGGATCTGCTCGTGCACCAGATCGATGCCGGTGATCGCCTCGGTCACCGGGTGCTCCACCTGCAGGCGGGTGTTCATCTCGATGAAATAGAAATTGCCGTCCTCGTAGAGGAATTCGATCGTGCCGGCGCCCGAATAGCCGAGATCGGCCACCGCGCGCGCGCAGATCTCGCCGATGCGGGCGCGTTCCTCGTCGTTGAGGGCGGGCGAATTGGCTTCTTCCCAGACCTTCTGGTGGCGCCGCTGCAGCGAGCAGTCGCGTTCGCCCAGATGCACACTGCCGCCACGGCCGTCGCCGACCACCTGGATTTCGATATGGCGCGGTTTTTCAAGGTATTTTTCGATATAGACCGCATCGTCGCCGAACGCCGCGCCGGCTTCAGAGCGTGCCGTCGCCAGCGCGACCGTCAGGTCGTCCTCGTTGCGAGCGACCTTCATGCCGCGTCCGCCGCCGCCGGCTGACGCCTTGATGATGACGGGATAGCCGATCTCGGCGGCGATGCGCCGGGCCGTGTCCTCGTCGCTGACGGCGCCCTCGGAGCCCGGAACCACCGGAATGCCGAGCCGCTTGGCCGTGCGTTTGGCTTCGATCTTATCGCCCATCACCCGGATATGATCGCCGGACGGGCCGATGAACGTGATGTTGTGCGCGGCCAGGATGTCGGCGAATTTGGCGTTTTCAGACAAAAAACCGTAGCCGGGGTGGATCGCGTCAGCGCCGGTGATTTCGCAGGCCGCCACGATCTGGTGGATGTTGAGATAGCTGTCGCGCGACGGCGGTGGCCCCACGCACACGCTCTCGTCGGCAAGCTTGACGTGCATGGCGTCGGCGTCGGCGGTCGAGTGGACCGCGACCGTCTTGATACCGAGTTCCTTGGCCGCGCGCAGGACGCGCAGGGCGATCTCGCCGCGATTGGCGATGAGGATTTTGTGAAACATCGCCGCCTTACTCGACCACGACCAGAGGTTCGCCGAATTCGACCGGTTGTGCATCCTCGAACAGGATCGCCTTCACGGTGCCGGCGCGGGGCGAGGGGATCTGGTTCATTGTCTTCATCGCCTCGATGATCAACAGCGTCTGGCCCTCGCTCACTTTCTGGCCGATCTCGATGAACGGCTTGGCGCCCGGCGCGGCCGCGGCATAGGCGGTGCCGACCATCGGCGAGGTGACGGCGTTGTGCGCGCTTGCGGCGGGCTCCGCTGCCGCAGCCGGAACTGGGGCCGCTGGCGGGGCCGGCGCCGGGACCGGTGCGGCCGGCATCGCCGCCGTCACCTGGGCGGGCGCGCTCTGGCGCGAGACCCGGATGCGCAAATCGTCCTGCTCGACCTCGATCTCCGAAAGATTGGTGTCGTTGAGAATCTCGGCCAGGTCTCGGATGAGTTGTTGATCCACAACGGGTTTCTTTGTCGACATTGGAGCTTTTTTCCTCGTGGTGGCCATGCGGTCAAACGCGTGCGGCAAGCGCTTGCAGGGCGAGCGTATAGACAACGGGTCCGAAACCGCAAATGACGCCCGCCGCGACCGGCGAGACATAAGATGTATGCCGGAAGCTTTCGCGTGCGTGGATGTTGGACAGGTGAACTTCGGCGACCGGCAGACCGACCGCGCGGATCGCATCGTGGATTGCGATCGAGGTGTGCGAATAGGCGCCCGGATTGATGACGATCGCGGCCGCCTTGTCGCCCGCCTCCTGTATCCAGTCGATGAGCTCGCCCTCGTGGTTGGATTGCCGGAACTCGATCGTCAAACCCAGCTTGGTACCGGTCTCGCGACAGTCCGCCTCGATGTCGGCAAGCGACTTGCCTCCATAGATGGAGGGCTCGCGCTTGCCCAGCATGTTCAGGTTCGGGCCGTTCAGGATATAGACGGTTCGCGACATCTCGACCTCGTGGCGCGCAACGATCCCGCCGGCGCCGGACTTTGGAGCCTTTCACGGTTCGCTCCAACCATGCAAGGCTCTATAGTTGCCATAATCGCGAGAGGAAAGAGCGCAAGTGGGAACTTGCGCTGTCCACAATAGCCGGACGTGTTTTGCCCGTCCCGTCTCGTCAGCAGGTCGCTGTTTCTTCGCAGGCGCGCAGCGCCTCGATCTTTTCAGCCAGAACCTGACGCCCAAGCGCGCCGAAAACCACCTCCTCGCCGACCACGTAGGACGGGGTGCCGGTAATCTGCAGCTTGTTGGCCAGATCGTAGGTTCGGGCGAAGGCCTCGACGATGGCCGGGTTTTCCATTTCCTCGCGCAGCTTCGCCTCGTCGGCGCCGAGCTCCAGCGCTGTGCTGATGGCGCGCTCCTCGGTCGCGCGCGCCGCGTCGCCAAGCAGCTTGGTGTGGAATTCGGCGTATTTTTCCGGCATCAGCGCGCGGAAGGCCATCGAAACGACGTGGGCGCGCTGCGAATCCGGACCGAGGATCGGAAATTCCTTCAGCACGAAGCGGATTTCGGGATCGTCCGCCGCCAGCGCTTCCATATCGGCCATGGCGCGTTTGCAGTAGCCGCAATTGTAGTCGAAAAACTCGACCAGCGTGTATTTGCCGGCCGGATTGCCGTAAACGCCGTCATAGGCCGAATTGAAGATCTCGTCCGACATCGAGGTGATGATTTCGCCCTGGGCGAGGCGCTGCTCTTCCTGCTGCTTGGTTTCCAGAGCTTGCTGGACTTCCAACAGCAATTCGGGATTCTCCAGCAGATAGCTGCGGATGATCGCCTCGACCTCGGTCCGGTCGAGCGTGCCGGCGGCCTGAACGACCGCTGGCTCCTGCTGGCTGGCGGCTGCGGGGGCGACGGGGCGGCCCGACAGGTAGCCGGCGACCAGCATCATCGCCGAGGCCGCGATGCCCACCAGGCCGATTGCGAAAATTTTCTTCATGTCCACTGATCCCGATGACATACGCCGGCTATTTTCGACCGGGCGGCTTTGCGTTGATGATGTCCTGCGCCCGCACCCAGGCCGGGCTGCCCCGCTTCAGCTTTTGCTGGGCGCGCGCGGCAAAGATGCGCGCCTGGTCGTAAGAGCCCGCATAATAGTGCATTTCAGCCGAAGCGAGTTCGGCCTCTCCGATATTGCCGAGCCGGCCCTGCGCCTGGCCAAGCAGCATGTAGCCATCCGGATTCTCGCGGTCGCGATCGAGCGCCTGACTGATCTGACGCACTGCCTCGCGGGTCGATTTCTCGTCGCCGGCCGCGAGCAGGGCCCGGCCGTAGCTGATCTGGATGATCGACGATTTGGAACCGTCCAGCTTGCGGGCGCGCGCATAGGCCTTGGCCGCGGGGCCCGGCTGGTTGGCCCGGATCAGGACGTCGCCACGCAATTCGTGGAAATAGGCATTGTTCGGCTGCTTGGCGATCAACGCGTCGACCTTGGCAAGCGCGTCGCGCGGCCGCCCGCGCAGATGCGTGTTGATCGCGTCGCCGTAAAGCGCGCCCAGGCTGCGCGGATTGGCGCGGAACAGCCGTGCGGTGGCCGCCGGGCCACTGGTGTGGGCGGCGATCTTGGCGCGCATCAAATCGTGCCGCAATTGCAGCGAGGCGGGGTCCTGCTTGTTGAAATGCGGGCTTTTCTCCGCAAGCGTCTTCAAATTGGCGATCCGCTCGCGCGGCATCGGATGACTGATCTGGTAGGGGTCGACGCGTGACCCCGTCAAGGCCAGCGCGCTGGCGAAGCGTTCGAAAGTCTTCAGCATGCCGCGCGCCGACTGGCCGGTGCGCTCCAGATAGGTGAGTGCCAGCCGGTCGGCCGAGCTTTCTTCGGTGCGCTGGTAGCCAAGCAGGCCGCGACGGGCGAGTTCGGCTCCGGCAAGCGCGATGCCGCCGCCGGAGCGGGCGAGCCCGCCATTGTCGGTGAGCGCGCCGCCGACCGAGGCGCCGATGCCGAGCAGGGTCGACACGACGGCCATCGTGCGTGCGCGGGCGATCTGGGCGCGCAGGCGTTCCTGATGGCCGCCGGCCAGGTGGCCGGCCTCGTGCGCCAGGACCCCGATGATCTCGTTCGGCGTTTCGGCCGTCATCAGCGCGCCGGTATTGATGAAGATGCGCCGGCCGGCGACGAAGGCGTTGAAGCCGGCATCGTTGACCAGCACGATGTCGACGCCGGTCTTGCCGAGCCCGGCCGCGCGCAGCACGGGTCGGGCGTAGTCGCGCACCAGCGCCTCGATTTCGGCATCGCGCACGATCGGGATGCGCTGTTGGGCGCTGGCGAATGGCACGGCGACGAATTGCAGCACGAGCAAAAAGGCCGCCACGAGGAACGTGGCGCGTGTTCGGCCTGTCATGGGCATCTTGAACTTGGACATTTCGCAAATCACAGGTAGACGACCCGAACTCTGTTGGGAAGGCCAAGTGGCGGCGTTCATGCATTCGTGATCCCGACGCGGCCGCCTCGGAGATGTCATCGAGCAACAAAAGGCGAGGGTGAAGGCATGACAGTGGCGATATCAAGGCGCAGCGCCGTCGAGCCGTTCCATGCCATGGATGTGCTGGCGCAAGCCAACCGTTTGAAACAAAACGGCTCTCCGATCATCTCCATGGCAGTCGGCCAGCCGTCCGATCCCGCCCCTGAAATCGTGCGCCAGGCCGCCGTTGAAGCCGCGCGCGAAGGCCGGATCGCCTATACCGACGCCCTCGGCCTGGCCGGGCTGCGCGAGGCGATCGCCGTCCATTACCACGACCATTACGGCGTTGCCGTCGCGCCGGGGCGGGTGGTGGTCACGACAGGGTCGTCGGCCGCCTTCAACCTGTCCTTCCTGGCGATGTTCGACGCCGGCGAGCGCGTGGCGATCACCGCGCCCGGCTACCCGGCCTATCGCAACATCCTCGCCGCCCTGGGGCTCGAGGTGGTGGAAATTCCGTTGCACGGCGACGGTTATCTGACGGGCGATCTGATCGCCGAAACCCACGCCAGGACGCCGTTCAAGGGCCTGCTTTTCGCCAGTCCCGCCAACCCCACCGGCTCAGTGATTCCGGCCGACGAGACCGCGCGCATCGCCGCCGTTGCGCGCGATCGCGGCATCGCGCTGATTTCCGACGAGATCTACCATCGGCTCGCCTTCGGCGCGCCCGACACGACCGCGCTTTCGGTCGATCCCGATATCGTCGTCATCAACTCGTTCTCGAAATATTACTGCATGACCGGCTGGCGCATCGGCTGGATGGTGGTGCCGGACGCGCTGGTGCGGCCGATCGAGCGCATCCAGCAGAGCCTCTACATTTCCGCGCCGGATCTGTCGCAGCGCGCCGCGATCCGCGCCTTTGAGGCGACCGAGGACCTGGAAAAGGTCAAGGCGCGCTACGCGGCCAGCCGGGCCATGCTGATGAAGCGGCTGCCGGCACTCGGCCTGCGCATCGCCGCACCGATGGACGGAGCCTTCTACGCCTATTGCGATGTGTCGGCATGGACCAACGATTCGATGGCGTTTGCCCGGCGCATGATCGCCGAAGCCCATGTCGCGGCCACGCCCGGGCTCGATTTCGACACGGTGGAGGGCCATCGCACGATGCGGTTTTCCTATGCCGGCGAGACCGAGGCGATGGCCGAGGCGATGGACAGGATCGGCCGCTGGCTGGGTGTATAGGGCAGGGGGACGAAATCCGTCTCACGCCCCGGTTGTCGGCATCTCGATGGCGAGCGTGGTCTTGAGATGCGCGCGGGTCGCGGCCTCGAACCGCGCCGGCCAGTCGATGCCGCGCGCCGCGGCCAGCTTGCGGGCGCGCGGCAGATAGGCGGCGGCATAGGCGAGGTGTGCGGCGATCGTGGACGCCTCGTTCGACACCGCCGTCGGCAGGCCGTCCAGAAGCGCCTTCTGCTCGTCCGTGATCAGCCTGTTGAGATGAAGCGCGCCACCCCTGTGGGGGGCGCCGGTTTCCTCGATCAACAGGTCGATCAGCAAGTTGCGCAGATGGAACAGGCCCGTCACCGCGTTGAGATATTCCTTCCGACCGACCGCAAGCGGAAGCAGGCCCAGGATGCGAAGAAACTCTTCGAACTGCCAAAGCAGGCGCCGCGCGTCGGTGCGGGTGGTCGCGCTGCCCTCGACCAAGGTCGCGGCGATGCCGTCATCATCGAACAGCATCTTGAGCCCGTCCTTGGCGCGCCCGGCAATGCGCGCCGGGGCAAGGCCATGCACGTCGATCCGCATCCAGCTTTCGGTGATGGCGTTGATCAGCAGGCTTTCTTGGCCACGCAGCTCGCGCCACAACACGATCTCGCCCGCCGGGCCCAGCGCGGTGCGCCAAGACTCCACGAAATCGCCTTGCAGATTGGCCGGCACGGCGGCGAGAAAGTCAATATCGCTGTAAGCGTCTTCGAGACCCGCACCATGGCTGCCGCTCAGAAAGAGGGCCCTCACACAAGACTGGCCACGCAGCGTTTGCGTCACGGTTTTGGCGAGCGTGTGCGCGTCCATGGCATCGACCGATCAAAAAAACCGGGGCCGAGGCCCCGGTTCGGTGTTGAGATCAGAAAAACCCTTTGCGTTGCCACCATCCGGCCTTGCGCGGCTTGGTCTCGGCGTCCGTCTCTTGTTCGCTGTCGGCGACAGAGGAGGTAACGACCGGCTCCGTCTCCTGCGTGCTCTCGGCGACCGGGGCGGTCACGACCGGTTCCGGCGCGACTGTCTCGGCCGCTTCGGCCGCCTTTCGTCTGCGCCTGGGTGCCTTTTTGGGGGTCGGTTCGGCCGCGGCGTCCTGTGTTTCCATTGTCTCGGCGGGCGCGGCACTCGCGGTTTCTGCGGTCTCGGTTTCGGCGTTTACGGTTGCCTCGTCCGCCGCGACGCTCTCGGCTACCTCGGCGATCGGTTCCGGTTTCAGATCGGTTTCGCCCGTCTCGTCCGTTTCGACGGCCGCCGGGTCGCCACCGGCCTCGTCGGCGGTCGCGTTCTCGCCGATCGGGGCGTCCTCCTCGCCCGCTTGGTCGCGGCGGTTCTTGCGCCCGCCGCGCTTGCCGCGCCGCCGTTTTTTGCGATCGCCGCCCGCATCGTCCTCATCGGATGCCGCCGCGTCTTCCGTTTGCTCGCCACCGTCCTGGTCGTCGTCCTGATCGGTTTCGGTGTCGCCGTTGTCGGCGTCCGCGGACAGATCCCTGTCGCGGCCGCCGCGCCGCTTGCGCCGCCGCCGTTTCTTGCGGCCGCGATTGTCGCCGTCCTCGGCCTCGTCCTGGCTGCTGACCGGGCTCGCGTCGGCATCCTCGGCGCTGTCGTCGACCTCGCCAGACACGCTGATCGGACCGAGCGCCTGAACATCGATCGGGCTTTCGACCGGCCCGCCCTTGGCGATCACGTAATGCTGCATGCCGATGCTTTCATCGGCTTCGATGGTGATCGTCAGCCCAAATCGTTCTTCCAGATCGGCAAGGTTGCCGCGTTTATGGTTGAGCACGTAGAGCGCGGTCGCCACCGGCGTGCGCACGGTGATGTGGTTGCGCGCATCCTTGAGCAAGAATTCCTCGATCGCCCGCACCACGTGCAGCGCCACCGAAGAATCGGAACGCACATGCCCGGTGCCACCGCATTGCGGGCAGGGTTTGGTGGTCGATTCCAGCACGCTGGCGCGGATGCGCTGGCGCGACATCTCCAACAGGCCGAAATGCGAGATGCGACCGACCTGGATCCGCGCCCGGTCGAGCTTGAGATGGTCTTTGAGCCGCTTTTCGACCGACCGGTTGTTGCGCTTTTCCTCCATGTCGATGAAGTCGATGACGATCAGGCCGGCCAGGTCGCGCAGCCGCAACTGGCGGGCGATCTCCTCGGCGGCCTCGAGATTCGTCTGCAGCGCGGTGTCCTCGATCGAGTGTTCCTTGGTCGAACGTCCCGAATTGACGTCGATCGACACCAGCGCCTCGGTCTGGTTGAGGATGATGTAGCCGCCCGATTTGAGCGTCACTTGCGGCTGCAGCATCTTGTCGAGCTGCGCCTCGACGCCGTGGCGCACGAAAAGCGGAACCACCTCGCGATAGGGCTGCACCGCTTTGGCATGACTGGGCATCAGCATGCGCATGAAATCCTTGGCCTCGCGATAGCCTTCCTCGCCCGAAACCAGGATTTCGCCGATTTCCTTGTTGTAGAGATCGCGCACCGAGCGCTTGATCAGGCTGCCTTCCTCGTAGACCAGGCTCGGCGCGGTCGACGCAAGCGTCAGCGTGCGCACGTTTTCCCACATGCGCATCAGATATTCGTAGTCGCGCTTGATCTCGGCCTTGGTCCGGTTGGCGCCGGCCGTACGCAGGATCACGCCCATGCCCTGCGGCACTTCGAGGTTTTTCACCACGTCCTTGAGCCGCTTGCGGTCCGGTGCGCTGGTGATCTTACGCGAAATCCCGCCGCCGCGCGCCGTGTTGGGCATCAGCACGGAATAACGTCCAGCCAGCGACAGATAGGTGGTCAGCGCCGCACCCTTGTTGCCGCGTTCCTCCTTGACGACCTGGACGAGAAGGATCTGGCGGCGCTTGATGACTTCCTGGATCTTGTACTGCTTACGCACCGGCTTGCGGCGGCTCGGCAGCTCTTCCAATGCGTCCTCGGCGCCAACCGATTCGACCTCGCCGTCGGCCTCGTCCTGTGCGTCCGCCGTCTCATCGCCGCCTTGCCTTGCCCGGCCCCTGCGCCGCGAGCGGCCGCTGCGGGCCACGGGCGCGTCATCGTCCTGGGCGTCTGCCCGCTGGCTGTCCTGGTCGTCGCCTTCGGCCTGGTCTTCGTCGTCGGATGCGTCCGCTGCTTCGGCCTCGGCCGGATCGGAGCTGACGACATCGGCATCGGTGCGCGCCGGGATCGCGGGCCCTTTCCTGTCGCCTTCTGCCGGATCGCCGTCGTCGCCCCGGTCCTCTTCGGCAAGCTCCGAAGCGGAGATGCCGGAATCGGCACTGTCGGCTGCCGGCTCGTCGGCGCGGCTCTCCTCTGAGCCGTTCTCATCCGCGCCGTTCTCATCGGCGTCGCTGTCGGCGCTTGCCTCGCGATCGGCCGCCGATCCGCCGCGTGCCCGCCCGCCGCG
The DNA here is from genome assembly GCF_004000215.1 of Nitratireductor alexandrii. GTDB lineage: Bacteria > Pseudomonadota > Alphaproteobacteria > Rhizobiales > Rhizobiaceae > Mangrovimarina > Mangrovimarina alexandrii. Next base: position 453,242 of record NZ_RBVY01000002.1, read on the forward strand.
CTTGCGCCGCTTCGGGCGGCTGCGCTCGGCGCGTTCGTCCGCATCGTCCTCGTCGTCCTCCGACGCGGCTTCGGCCTCCGCTTCCAGCAGCGCCTGCCGGTCGGCGACCGGGATCTGGTAATAGTCGGGGTGGATTTCACTGAAGGCGAGAAACCCGTGACGGTTCCCGCCATATTCGACGAAAGCGGCCTGCAGGGAAGGTTCGACGCGGGTTACGCGTGCGAGATAGATATTTCCTTTGAGCTGCTTTTTGTCCTGTGATTCGAAATCAAACTCTTCAATCCGGTTGCCGCGAACCACGACAACGCGTGTTTCCTCCGGGTGGGAGGCATCGATAAGCATTTTGTTGGGCATTATTGCTGTTCTCCCCGGCAGCGATCCGCACCGGCGGGCTCAGTCTGCTGAGCCGTCGATGACCGGGGGGGATGGGGCTGCCGGACCAAATTGTGTTCGCCGTCGAGCGATGGGCGCCCCGCGCAATTCGGCCCGCTGCCGTGGCGGCGCGGGAGGCTCCGAATTGGTTGCTCAGGGTGCAGGCCATCAAGGGACCGTCGAACCGTTTCAATGGAGGCCCGGACAGGCCGGACCAGTTTGGTGCTCTTGTCGAGCCGGCGCGGAGTCGTCATGACCCGGCCGTTTTCCTGACGCAAAGGCTTTCTTTGTCATGAATGCCTTGACGAAATTCTGTTGGATCACCGGCGCGCCGAAGCTCGGGCCGTCGCGCAACGTCGCTCTTTACCTTCGAAAACCTTCAAAGGAAGGACGGCAAGACACGTTCCGGGGCATTGAAGTGACCCGCCGACGCTTTTATGATTTGGACGCGACAATAGCAACCCCGTTTGCGATGCCGGCAAAAGGCGATGGCGAGTGCCCCGCGCCGGCAAGGCTCGGTCAAGCGCGGTCGTGTAAGAGTGTCGTGGACACGGGGGTCCCGTCATAATTCGCCTGCCGCCCAACTGGATGCTGCACAACGTGCCTTGCCGCCCCAATCTTCCCGATCGCGCCGCGCTGGCGCTTGTGCTGCGCCGCCTGTTCATCGGGATCGTCGCCGCTATTTTTATCGCCTGGATGCCGGCCACGCTGCATGCACAAAACCCGGTTGCGGACCCGGTGGCGGCCAGCGCCTACCGCATGGCCGGCGACGCGACGCGCATGCGCGTGGTGATCGAGTTCAACCGCGAGCCGTCGCTGAAATGGTTTTTGCTGCGCGCGCCGCACCGGCTGGTCATCGACCTGCCCGAAACCGCGTTCGGCTTCGATGCCAAGGCGCTCGAGCCGCGCGGGCTCGTCACCGAGGTCCGGTACGGCAATCTCGGCGATGGACGCTCGCGCATCATCCTGGCCTCCGACGGGCCGTTCGCGGTGGAAAAGCTGGCCGTGCGGAAAAACGAGGATGGGGCCGGCCACCGCATGATGCTCGATCTGGTCGCCGCCTCCGAGCGCCAGTTCGAACAGGCCATGGCCGACCTGGCGCGGGCCAACGGCTCGACCATCGCCCCGGACAAGCGGGACCGGCTGATCACCGCCCAGCGCGACGCCGACCGCAAGTTCACGATCGTGCTCGATCCCGGCCATGGCGGCATTGACGGCGGCGCCGAGGGCGTGCGCGGCACGGCCGAAAAGGACCTGACCTTGTCCTTTTGCAAGGAACTGCACGCCGCGCTCGAAAAGACGGGGCGCTACCGGGTCTTCATGACCCGGACCGAGGATGTGTTCTTGCGCCTCGACGAGCGGGTGCGCATCGCGCGCCAGCACGAGGCCGATCTGTTCATTTCCGTGCATGCCGATTCGATTCGCTATCGCAACATTCGCGGCGCCACCGTCTATACGTTTTCCGAACAGGCCTCCGACGAGATCGCCCGTGCCGCCGTGATCCGCGAGAATCTGGCCGATTCGCTGGCCGGCATCGAAAATCCGGAAAAGAGCCAGCAGGTGACCGACATTCTCGTCGATCTCGTCCGGCGCGAGACGCTCGGCTTTTCCGTGAGTTTTGCCCGCGCCCTGGTCGACAGGCTCGACGAGACGATCGAGATGATCAAGAACCCGCACCGCTCCGGGGCCTATCGCGTGTTGCGGGCCCCCGACGTCCCGTCCGTCCTGGTCGAACTCGGCTATCTGTCCAATCCCAAGGACGAGGCCCAGCTTCTCGACGTCGACTGGCGCAAGAGGGCGGTCGGCAGCCTGATCGAGGCGATCGCCTCTTATGCGGCCATGGTCGGGGGGGCGAGGGGATGAGGCGTCGGTGTGGATGGAATGGCTGCATGCCTTGCCGTCGCCGCAATTTGCCCACATCGGCGGGGCAGAAGGATTTGGATGCGTTTTGCCGGGGTGACGATGTCGGCAAGTGCGCTATAGCGGTCCCGCACGGGGATTCTTGCGGACTGGAGCACGGATGATACGCCTTATCGGTTATTTCTTCGGCATCGGCGTCATGCTGGCGCTTTTGGTGGCCGGCGGAGTCGCCCTTTATGTCGGCGACCTGACAAGCGACCTTCCCGATTACGAGGTGCTCGCCAAATACGAGCCGCCGGTAACGACCCGCGTGCATGCGGCGGACGGCTCGCTGATGGGCGAGTTCGCGCGTCAGCGCCGGCTTTATCTGCCGATCCAGGCTGTGCCGGACCGCGTCAAGGCGGCGTTCCTGTCGGCTGAGGACAAAAATTTCTACCACCACCCCGGCATCGACGTGATGGGCCTCACGCGGGCCGTCGTTACGAATTTGCGCAATATGGGCTCGGGTCGCCGGCCCGTGGGCGCGTCCACCATCACCCAGCAGGTGGCAAAAAACTTCCTTCTGACCTCCAAGCAGACCTATGAGCGCAAGATCCGCGAAATGCTGCTCGCCTTCCGTATCGAGCAGGCCTATTCCAAGGATCGCATCTTCGAGCTCTATCTCAACGAAATCTTCTTTGGCCTCGGCTCTTACGGCATCGCCGGCGCGGCGCTGACCTATTTCGACAAATCCGTCAACGAGTTGACCGTCGCAGACGCCGCCTATCTCGCCGCCTTGCCGAAGGGGCCGTCCAACTATCATCCCTTCCGCTACACCGAGCGCGCGATCGAGCGGCGCAACTGGGTGATCGATCAGATGGTCGACAACGGCTATGTTGATCCGCGCGAGGGCGAAAAGGCCAAGGCGACCGGCCTGAACGTCAAGCCGCGCCGTGGCGGCACCTATCTGTTCGCCGGTGAGTATTTCACCGAGGAGGTCCGCCGCGAGATCATCTCGCGCTATGGCGAGAACGCTCTTTACGAGGGCGGGCTTTCCGTGCGCACCACGCTCGATCCCAAGCTTCAGGTGATCGCGCGCGCCGCCCTGCAGAACGGCCTGCAGCGCTATGACACGCTGCGCGGCTATCGCGGCCCGATCACCACCATCGACATTTCCGGCGACTGGGGCGTGCCGTTGGCCGAGGTCGACGCGCTCGGCGATGTGCCGGAATGGAGGGTCGCCGCGGTGTTGGCCTCCGACGAGGACGGGCTGACGGTCGGGCTTCAACCGGGCCGCCAGGTCTCCGGCGAGATCGCCGAGGAGCGCGAGACGGTGCAAGTGCCGCTCGCCAACATGAAATGGGCCATGCGCCACGTGGTCGACGGCAAGCGGCTCAAGGCGAAATCGCCGGCCGACGTGCTGGCGCCCGGTGCCGTGGTCTATGTCGAGGAGGTCGAGGCGAGCGAGGGCGAGCCCGGCGGCTGGATGCTGCGCCAGGTGCCGCAGGTCAGCGGCGGCATGGTGGCCATGGACCCGCATACCGGGCGCGTGCTCGCCATGGTCGGCGGCTTTTCCTATTCGCAGTCGGAGTTCAACCGCGCCACGCAGGCCTATCGCCAGCCCGGCTCGGCCTTCAAGCCGTTCGTTTACGCCGCCGCGCTCGACAACGGCTATACGCCGGCCTCCGTGGTGCTCGATGCGCCGATCACCATCCGCATCGGCAACGATGTCTGGCAGCCCAAGAACTATGGCGGCAAATCGGCGGGCCCCTCGACGCTGCGTGCCGGCATCGAGCGCTCGCGAAACCTGATGACCGTGCGGCTCGCCAACGACATGGGCATGCCGTTGGTGACCGAATATGCCGAGCGTTTCGGCGTCTACGACAAGATGGCGCCGCATATCGCCAATTCGCTCGGTTCCGGCGAAACCACGGTCATGCGCATGGTGTCGGCCTATTCGGTGTTCGCCAATGGCGGGCGCCAGATCAAGCCGTCGCTGATCGACCGTATCCAGGACCGTTATGGCGAGACCGTCTACAAGCACGACGAGCGGCGCTGCGAGGGCTGCAACGCCGAGGCCTGGAACGGCCAGTCGGAGCCGGAACTGATCGACGATGCCGAGCAGGTGCTCGATCCGATGACCGCCTATCAGATCACGTCGATGATGCAGGGCGTCGTCCAGCGCGGCACCGCGGTGACGCTTTCCGAGCTCGGACGCCCGATCGCCGGCAAGACCGGCACCACCAATGACGAGAAGGACGCCTGGTTCGTCGGTTTCACCCCCGACATCGTGGTGGGTGTTTACATGGGCTACGACCAGCCCCGGCCGATGGGCAAGGGGTCGACCGGCGGCGGGCTCGCCGCGCCGATCTTCAAGGAGTTCATGGCCGAGGCGCTGAAGGACATGCGTCCGGTCGACTTCCAGGTCCCCGAAGGCATGAAGCTGATCGCCATCAACCGCAAGACCGGCATGCACGCCAATCAGGGCGAGGGCGGCGTTATCATGGAAGCCTTCAAGCCCGGCACCGGACCCGCCGACACCTATTCCATCATCGGCGGCGATTTCGGCATTTCCGAACCGGCGGCGATATCGCCCTCGGCGAGCCGCGCCATCTCTTCGGGCGGCGGCGGTCTTTACTGACATCACGGCGCGGAGCCATGCGCCGTGCCGCCTTTACAGGCTGGGGGCGGCTCAATATGGTCCGCCGCGAATCTTAGGCTCAACACCAAAGAGCAGGTGAACTGCCATGCGCGCGGAAACCGAGACGCTTGTCGACGAAATCAAGCAGGCCATAAGCCTGCTGAGGAGGCATCTTTGACTGGGATCAGGCCCGCAAACGTCTCGACTATCTGAACGCGCGCGCCGAGGACGGCGAGCTCTGGAACGATCCACAGCAGGCCCAGGAGTTGATGCGCGAGCGCCAGACGCTCGAGGATTCGATCGCCGCCATCACCCGCATGGACGCCGCGCTTGACGACAATGTCGAACTGATCGCACTCGGCGAGGAGGAAGGCGACGCCGCCGTCGTGGCCGAGGCCGAAGCCGCGATCAAGGCGCTGAAGACGGAACTGGCCGATCGGCAGATCGACACGCTTTTGTCGGGCGAGGCCGACGCGAACGACGCCTATCTGGAGGTCCATGCCGGCGCCGGCGGAACCGAAAGCCAGGATTGGGCGAACATGCTGTTGCGCATGTATTCGCGCTGGGCCGAGCGGCGCGGCTTCAAGGTCGAGGTGCTCGAGGTCCATGACGGCGAGGAGGCCGGTATCAAATCGGCCACCATTCTCGTCAAAGGCCGCAACGCCTATGGCTGGTTGAAAACCGAATCGGGCGTCCATCGGCTGGTGCGCATTTCGCCCTATGACAGCAATGCTCGGCGTCACACCTCGTTCGCCAGCGTGTGGGTCTATCCGGTGATCGACGATTCGATCGAGATCGAGGTCGCCGAATCGGATGTGCGCGTCGACACCTACCGCGCTTCCGGTGCAGGCGGCCAGCACGTCAACACCACCGATTCGGCGGTGCGCATCACCCATGTGCCGACCGGTATCGTCGTTCAGTGCCAGGCCGAACGCTCGCAGCACAAGAACCGCGCCAAGGCCTGGGACATGCTACGCGCGCGCCTCTACGAGGACGAGCTGAAAAAGCGCGAGGAGGCCGCCAGCGAGACCGAGGCCTCCAAGACCGATATCGGCTGGGGCCACCAGATCCGCTCCTACGTGCTTCAGCCCTATCAGTTGGTGAAGGATCTGCGCACGGGCACCGAAAGCACCAGTCCGCAGGATGTGCTGTCGGGCGATCTCGACGCCTTCATGAAGGCATCCTTGTCGCAGCGTGTCCATGGCGGCGACACTGCCGAGGTGGCCGATCTCGACTGACCGGCGCGGAGCGACCGCCCCGCGCGGCCGCCCGCTCCCGACGACGCCTATTTTGCCGGCACCGGCAACAGAAAGCGTCCTATCCCCTCGTCGATCACCGTCTGGTAGGCCGGGATCCCGCTCACCTCGACTTGCTTGTCGGGATTGGCCTCGTTGTAGGCGATCAACATCTCCTCGATCGTGGCAAGCTGGCGCGCGGTCCGTTCGCGCAGCGGATGCCCGTTTTCGTCGAATGGCACGAACAGCCGGTCGAGCGCGGCGGCGCGGACATAGTTGACGTCCTTGCCCTCGACCACCAGCGCCTCGTCGGTCCGGCCGCGAAAGCGTCCCATGGCGGGATTGGCGGTCTCGCTCAGGATGGCGAAGGCTTCGGTATGGTCGCCGAATTCGCGATGGCTGAGGCCGCGCAGGGCCGGCGGCGATGCCATCAGGTCCATGGCGATCCCGCGCGTCTGCAATCCGATCATGGTCAGCGTGGCGATCTCGAAGGCGCGTTCATGCGCCACCAGCATGTTGATGATCGGATATTCGGGATAGGCCTCGTGCATGTCGAGCACGATGTCGACGCCCTCGGCGCGTGCCAGGGCAACGATGGCGGCGTTCAGCCGCGTTGTGTAGCGGCCGTCGGGATCGCCGGGAAAATTGCGGTTGAGATTGCGCGATTCCCAGCCGACCATGCGTTCGCCCGACTGGGGATGCAGGTGAAGGTCCGGGTCGGGCCACTGATGGATCGGATTGGTGAGCCGCATGCCGACGCGAAACCACCGCGTACCGCCGGCCGTCTCGATCTCGTAGGTGTGGGGGAAACCTTCGAGCGGATCCGTGTGGGTGAAGCCGCTGCGATTGGCCTGCGGCAGAACGATGATGCGGCCACGCTGTGGCGTGGCGTTCTCCACCATCAGCACCGCGCCCATCAGGCCGGAGATCTCCTGGGGGTGGGTGCCGCCCAGAACCAGGGCGGTGCCGCCTGGCTCCGCGCCCTCAAGAATGAACACCGGCGTGTCGGCAGGTGTTCCCGCCATGGCCGGCACGTAGTCGCTCAGCATCTTCTGGCTGGTCACCCCCGGTCCCGCGACGATCGGCTCGGCCTCGTGCATGGACAGGAAGACTGCGCCCGAGGCGATGGCGGCCGCGGCCGCGGCCGCCGCCAGCAAGTAGGCGCGCGGACGGTGAAAGGCGTCCTCGAAAAAGCGCTTCATGATCATTTCACCCCCACCGCGCGCAGGGCGAACGGAATGAAGACCAGCATGGCGAAGAATTGCTGCTGCCAGTCGCGTTGCCGAAACAGCATCCACAGCATCATCAGGGCTATGACGAGCGCCAGCGCCCGGTAGGCGTAGAACAGGAAGAGTTCGAAGAGCATCGTCCGGGTCTCCGTCAATGTTCGCGGATAGTGACGTGTTCGCTGATCAGCAATCCGGTGAGGCTGTCGGCGAAGATGAGCATGAGGATTGCCAGCACCGCGATCACCAGCGCGGCTCCGGCCGAGGCGCGCAGCACCGCGCCGAGGCGCGTATCGCCGACCACGTAGGTGGCGAGCGCGGCGGCGATCGCCGTCGGCGGCATGAATTCCGAAAGGGCGGCGATCGCCGACAGGCCGCTGACATTAAGGATCATGTCCTGGTGGATCAGCGCGAAGGCGAACGGCACGCCCAGAATATTGGCCGCGCCGATACTGGTCAGCACGCCGCCGAAGATCGGGATGACCACCATCTCGACGAAGGTCCAGGGCGGCGGGAAGGCCATCGAGTTGATGACCAGGAACCCGCGCACGCCGGTCAGCGTCATGATCTGGACCGCCACGCCGACCGTCACCAATACGGCTGCAAGCACCAGCGGCGTGCCGGAAAAGGTCGCAGACATCGTCGCGCCGAGACCGCGTCGGCCGAGCGCGGGCAGTATCATCAGCGCGCCTGCGACCAGCACGATCGGGACTGCCGGGTCGGGGATCGTGCTGGGAAAGAGCCGCAGCAGCGTCCAGAACACGAGGATTGCGGCAATGGCCGCGAGACCGGTCAGCGCGAGTCCCGGCGCACCCGTTTGCCCCGCCGCCGGCGTTGCCGCGCCCCGCAACCGCCACGCGCAGCTGGCCACCATGAACAGCGCCGGCGGGACAGCCAAGCACAGCAGCGGCAGCGAAAAGCCGATATAGGGCATGTTGACGCCGTCGGCGATCGTCATGGCGGGCACGTTCAGCGGCGGCGCGATCATGCCGCAGGTCGCCAGCACGGCGATGAAGGCGCCGATGCGATGGCTTTCCATGCCGGTCTGGCGCAACATCGGCACCACGAGCACGCCTGCCGCCAGCACCGCGACACCGGCAATGCCCACGAACATACCGACGGTGAAAAGCAGCAGACCGGCAAAGCCGAGCACCAGCCACGGATTGCCGCCCAGAACGGCATGGGCGTGGCGGCCGAACGCGTCGGCGACGCCCGACATGTGCATGGCCTGACCGAAGAACGCACCGGCAAAGAGTGCTAGAACGAGATTGATGTAGCCGAAGCCGCCCTCGATCAGGTGCCGGAAAGGAATGCCGAAGCCGGCAAGCAGGGCCGCAAGTATCGACACGACGATAAGGGCGGCGGGCAGGGGCCAGCGCAGCGGCCACGTCAGCACGCACAGCGCGAGAGCGGCGATCGCGAAGATCAAACCGGGGGAAAGCATATCGTTTGTGTCCTCCTGGAAAACGCACCGCACGGGGCGGCGCGAAGGGTTAGCGCTGTCGCGGCTTTGGCGGCATGCCGTAGACGGCGCGGTTGTTGCCGACCATCGGCAGGGGCACGGGATCGAAGGGCAGGCCCCAATCGGCGGCGAGCGCGCGCATGTTGAGAAGATGCAGCACCGGCATGTCGGCGTTGGAAGCCCGCACGATCAGCCCCGGCGTGCCGTCGGTGCATGTCAAAACCTGCCCGCGCGTCATCGGCGGCAGCGTGGCGCCGTTTGCGCAGGTGCCGAGCGCGGCGACCGAGCCGCCGGAATTGATCAGCAGGCCCGGCCGGTCGCCGGCAGCGGCCGCACCGAGCGTGTAGAGCCTGTCGATCAGCGCTTCGACGGGCCTGTTTTCGACCAGCGGCACGCCATGGCGCCGTGCGGCTGCGCGCAGGGCCGCGATCCCGTCCGTCCCCATCGTGCCGCCGACGCCGCCGCCGCCGCCGATGACGGCGGCGATCGACTTTGCCGCGATCACACCCTTGGCGCGCAGTTCCGTTTCGATATCGAGCCAGGTCAGGGCGGCATCGGTGGCACCGTGCATCGATGCGCCGAGCGAGCTTACCAGTACCGGCTTCAGGCCAAGTGTCTCGACGGCCGCGATCGCGGCGATATTGGCGCCGATGAAGGAGCCGGAGACGACCACCAGAACCGGCGTTCCCCGCGCCAGTTCGAGTTCGGCGATGCGGCCGACGAGGGCGGCCGCAAGATCGGGATTGGTCGCGGTGCGTTTGGCGGCCGGATCGCCGAGCGATGTGGTCGTTTCGGTGAATTCGGAGCCGAGCAGACCGGTGCGGTTGGGGTCGAAGGCGGGCGGCTGCGACAGCCCGAGCTCTGCGCGCTGCGCGCGCGCCACTTGCGTCGCCGCCTGCATTTTTTGCGCGGCGCGCACCATCTCTCCGTGAGCGGGATGCGTAAGACGTCCGAGCCGCGCCTCGACAAGCTGCCACATGGCGACGGACAAGGCCGCCGCGACTGCGAGCGCGACAAAGGGCGTTGGCGACAGCGGCTCGTGGCCGGCGTAGCGGATCGGGGTCGAGGCACGCATCGTCAGGACCACCACGGCACGATCAGCATTGCCAGCGCCCGCGTCAGCGGCGTTGCGATCGCGATCATCAGCAACGTGCGCACCGGGCCCTGGCGATCCATCTGGTGGGCGATCAGGCCGGGCACGATGAAACCCAGGCCGCCCCATTCCAGCGCGATCGGCCCGAGCCCGCCGCGCAGGGCCTGGATGCCGGTCGTCAGCACAAGCGCCAGCAGGATCGCCACGCCGAAGCGGCGCGTTCCGTAGAGAAAGAGCACCCGCGACAGCGCCAGCAACAGGCCCCACGTGGCAAAGGCCGCGAGGGCGATGGTTGCCAGCATGCCCGGACGGTCGAGGACGAGCGCCAGGTAGCCCGGCGCGATCACGCCGCCGGCGCTGAGGCCGGTGAGCTGGAAAAGGGCCAGACTGACGGCGATGCCGAGGCCGAGCGTCAGAGTCAGCACGGCGTGGCCTCGCTCTTCAGCAGTCGAACGATGTCACGGCCGAGCCGGGAATAATTGCCGATTCCCCATATGGTGGCCTCGGCCGGCGTCGCCTCGACGAGCGTGGCCAGTGCGCGTCTGGCGTTGTTGGTCACAAGCCGGTGCACGCGCGCGTCGGCGAGGCCGGCGGCGCGCGTCCAGCGGCGTGGTACGAAACCGGAAAGATAAATCTCCGCGCGTGGCGCCAGGCCTGCCAGACAGGCAAGGAAGGCGCGCGTGCGCTCGGGCCGGTCGTGGCGCGCGTTGAGCAGGATAACCGGTACGCCGGGACATGGCGTCTCGTGCCAGAGCTGTTCGAGCGAGCGTGTGTCGTTGCACGAAAAGGCGCTGGCGAAACGGAACCGACGCCCATCGAGCGCGCCGCAGGACACGAAAAAGGCGCCGCAATCCACGCCCGCCTCGTCGAAACCGGCGTGAGCGGTGTCGGCGGCGATGCCAAGCGTCGCACACAGAGCCATCGCCAGGGCCCGGTTGGCCTCGTCATGGTCGACGGCGGCGGTGGGGACGGTCGTTACCGCGCAGTTCCGGCGCGCCGCCCGAGCACGGATCGGTCCGTCCGCCGCCTCGTCGGACACGATCAGCCGGCCCCCCTGCGGCACCACCAGGCTCATCGCATGGGCGGCGGCCAGCGGGTGACGGCCCACCACTTCGGCGTGGTCGGGACGTGCATTGGTGATCAGCGTATGGGTTGCCCGCACCAGGTAGTTTTCCGACGCCCATAGATACTCCGGTTCGATCGCCATTGATTCCAACACCACCGCGTCGACGTTCCGTCGCCGTGCTTCGCGGAAAAAGTGCGTCTGTTCGGAAATGCTCGGCGGCCCCCAGCGCGGCCAGTCACGTTCGCTCCCGTCCGGCAGGATCAGCACCGGGTCCGTGCCGGTTGTCTTGACCAGAACGCGCCGGCCGTCGGCCCGCAACGCGGCCCCGATCAGTCGCGCCACGCTGGTCTTGCCGCGCGAGCCGGCGACATGGATACGTATCGGCACGGCCCGCCTGCAGTGCGCGTGAGCGAAGGCGGCCAGCCAAAGCCATGCGACGATGCCGACAGCGCTGACCAGCAAGGCGAGAAAAAGCTTCAGGTCGCTGATAAAGGGCAGCGTCATAGTCCGCCTCGCCGATCTGAAGAAAAGGCCGGGCGGCCGCTTGGCGCCCAGGACCTATTGGGCGGCGAGCTCACCGGCGAGAACGGGGCCAACCTCGGTCAATTTGTCGATCTGCGTGATCGGGATGTTTTTTTCGGCTGCGACGGTGTCGAAATAGCCGTCCGCATTCCCCGTTTTCCACACCACCAGGCTGTCGGCGCGCGGGGCGACGAGTTGCACGAACTGCTCTGACAGGCCCTGGCGCCGTTCGGCGCCGCCGATGTGAACCCCGATGATCTTCACGCCGGCGGCCTTGGCTGCGTCCAGCAGGGCAGTGGTGCGCTCGATCTCCGTCTCGGCCGTGATGCCGGCCGCGCCGAATCCCTTCACGCTGGCGCCGACCGCGATCACCACCGCGCTGCGCCCGTCGAGATCGGCCGCGCGCGCATGCGGGTCGTAGTCGTTGGCCACGCCGGCCCGCCCGAGCAGGGTCTTGACCGTGAAGGCGTCGAGCGCCTGACCGGAGGAGGTTACGAGAACGGCGGCCTTGTCTTGCGCCAGTGCGGCAACAGGCACCAGCAACAGGGCGACGGCAAGGGCCAGGCGCGCGGTGAACGTCATGGGAGGTGTCCTTGGTTCGTTGTCATGAGAAAACGGCCGGGCGGTCAGGCCGCCCAGCTGTCGGTCTTTGCCTCAATAGCCGCTGACGAAGTCGCGGCCATTGGGTGCTGCGCCACCCCACAACGCCCCGCTTTCCGGGTCGATGATCATCATCTGCGTGGTGCCGCGCGAGGGGTTGGAGAAGGTGCCGGGCTCGTCCACTTCGTATCCCATTGCGATCAGCGCGGCGCGAGTGTCGGGCGCGAAACCGGGATCGAGGCCGATCGAGGTTCCGCCGGTGTAGTGGTAGATGTCGCCGTAGCGGAAACGCGGCTCGTCGAGTGCTTGTTGCGGATCCATCTTGAAGTCGATCGCGTTCACGATCGGCTGGGCGATGCCCCACATCGTGGCTTCCGCGCCGGCACCACCAACGAGCATGTAGAGCTTGTCGCCCTGGAAGATCATGCCCGGAGACAACGTCCAGCGGTTGCGTTTGCCCGGCTCCATGCCCAGCACGCCCGGCTTCTCGCCGGTCCAGATATTCACATCAATGTCGAACCAGTCCATGCCGTTGCTCAGCACCAGGCCGGTGCCTTCCACGACCATGCCCGCGCCGAAAAACGTGCCGAGCGTATTGGTGGCCGAGATCGAGTTGCCTTCTTCGTCGCGGATCACGATGTGCGAGGTCGAGTGATTCGGCCAGTCAGGCTGGTGAAGCGAGGCGTGATCGACGGGCTTGAACTCGCGCACGCCGCTGTCGCCGATCGCCTTGCGAATATCCTCGGCCGCCTCGTCGGACAACAGACGGTCCACCGGGACGTCGACGAAGGCCGGATCGCCATTATACTGGTAGGCATGCTGATAGGCGTATTTGGTCGCCTCGATGAACAGCCGCAAATATTCCGGCGAGTTGCGCTCCATCGATGCGAGGTCGTAGCCCTTGAGCGTATTGAGAATCTCCATCCAGGTGATGGAAGAGGATGACGGCGGATTGCCGTAGACCGTATAGCCACGATAGTCGATCGTGATCGGCTCCGACCACTTCACGCTGTAGTCGGCCAGATCCTGCTTGGTGATCAGACCGCCTTCCTGCTCCATGAAGGCGACGAGTTGATCGCCAACCGGGCCGTCATAGAGCGCGGCCGATCCCATCTCCGCGAATTTGCGATAGGTGGCCGCCAGATCTGGCCGCTTGAGCATATAGCCCGCGGGTGGTGCTACGCCGTCGACCAGAAATTCCTCGCCCCAGGTCGGGTAGGGGGCCAGTTCGGGGATATGGCGCTTGACGTGGAACGCCGTCGCCGGGTCGAACGGCCAGCCGTCTTCCGCGTAGCCGATGGCATCGACCCACAAATCCGCCCACGGCAGCTTGCCGCATTTCTGGTGCACTTCCTCCCAGCCCTTGAGGGCGCCGGGTACCGTCGGGGCTAGAATGCCGCGCCGCTTGTGTTCCATCGTTTCGTATTTGGCCGGGTCGGTCGCTGCGGGGGCGAGGCCGTTGTAGTCGACCGCCTGGACCTTCTTGTTGTCGCCGTTCGGCGTGTGCACCAGCGCGTAGCCCGAGCCGAGCGGACCCATCATGTCGGTCAGCATCAGGCTCAGCGTCGCGGATGCGGCCACGAAGGCGTCGCACGCCGTGCCGCCTGCGCGCATGGCCTTGATGCCGGATTCGACCGCGAGCGGATGTCCGGCCACCACCATGGCGCGCGGGGCGACCACGGCTTGGTCCAAAGCGAATGCGGGCACGGCGAACATAGTTCCCGCCAGCAACGCGCCGGCCGCCAACGCGCCCGACATTGGTTTTCTAACGATTGCGTTCATTGGTTCCTCCAACTGGCCGACGCCGGGACACGACGATGGCATCCGCGCATTACGCAGCGTCAACCAATCGATACAAGCGCGACCGAATTGGCCAGTTCCGAAATTCCATTGATCCAGGCTTGAAAAAGGCAAATAAGTTTTTGATTTTTATGCTTTGGATCGAGAGTTAGGGTGTTGTTATTTGATTTTTTGTTCGTTTTATATGCATTATTTTCAATGGATATTTTTTAAGTACAAGTTGATTTGCTTCGGTGGAGCAAAATTGATCGATTTTATATTTATTTTATTTGGATAAGCGCAGCCATTCGCCGATCTGCTGATCGGTGGGAAGCGGGTCAAAAACCCGGCGCTTGGCCTTGCTGGCCGCGTTGTCGGCCCGGCCGACGCGTCAGGTCATGTCGTCGGCCGCGAGCGTGCCGAGATCGGCGAACGGGCCGGAATTGGTTCGTGTGCTGGCCTTCTCGACGAGGTAGTCGCCGGTCTTGAGAATATCCTCGACCATTGCCGCCCGCGCCTCCTCGGGCGCTCTGGCGTCCATGGCGTCGAGGATCTTCACATGCGAGCTCGCGTCCCACAGACCCGGCGAGTTGAGGGAGTAGTACATGGTCGGGCCGCTGCGCAGCCAAAGCGATTCGATCAGCGGCATCATGATGTCGGAATCGGCATGGCCGTAGATGGCGAAGTGGAATTTTTGGTTGGCGCGCAGCACCTCGGCCATGTCGCCTTGGCCGTGGGCCTCTATAATCGATTGGTTGAGCCGTTCCAGTTTCTCCAGCAACTCGTCGGTCACCTTCTCGCAGGCGACACGCGTCGCCACGCCCTCGATCAGGGTGCGCATCTCAAACAGTTGTGACAGGCTTGTCGCATTCAGCCGCGGCACCCGCACCGAGCGGTTCGGGAGTTCCTCGAGCGCGTTGGCGGCGACCAGTCGGCTGAGGCTTTCGCGAATTGGCATGGGGCTCGTTCCCAGGCTGGCGGCTAGCTTTCGCAGGCTGAACACCTGCCCGGGCACGAACAGACCCGACATCAGGCCGTAGCGCAGGCTGGTCAGAACCCTGTCCTGAACCTTGCCGCGCCCTGACGGTTTGACCGTCTTCGTGTCCGTTTCTGCCGGCGTCGTCCGTGTCATGCCTGTCTCCTGAAAGCGAATTTGGCCATCTGTCGTTTCGGCTATTGTGATGACACTTTGAGATCATTATACCAGCTTGGCTTCGCCGGGTAAAACCCCCAGGCGACCGAGGCGGCGGGTTTCGGTGGCAGGTTCACCATCCTGGTGGCGGGCCGCAAGAAAATAGTGAGGAGAGCCTTGGCATGCCGGTCCACAAAGGTCTCATCAACGTCATGGACTACCGGGCGGCCGCAGAGCGCGCTCTTCCGCGTATGCTCTATGATTTTGTCGCCGGCGGTGCGCTCGATGAGCAGACCGTTTCCCGCAATCGGGCAGGTTTCGGAGACTGGTGGCTGCGCGGACGCAGTTTTCGCTCCAGTGCGCAGGTGTCGTTGCGGCGCGATCTTTTCGGCAGCACCCTTTCGTTTCCGCTTATGCTCGCTCCCACCGGCGCGTCCGGCCTGCTGTGGCCATTCGGCGAGGCCGAAACGGCCCGGGCGGCGGCGGCCAAGGGGATCGTCATGCAGGTTTCGGCCGGTTCCCTGCAATCCATGGAGGACATCGCAGTCGCGTCGGACGGTGATAAATGGCTCCAGCTTTTCCTCTATCGCGATCGCGGGCTGACGCTGGAATTTCTCGAGCGCGCGCGCGCGGCCGGGTACCGCGCCATCTGTGTGACGACCGATGCGCCCGTGCACGGCCGGCGCGATCGCGACAGCCGCAACGGGTTTTCCATTGACCGCAAGCTGACCCCGGCCACCCTGATCGACGTCGTGTGGCATTATCGTTGGTGGCTGCGAATGGCGCGCGCGCCGCGTTTTGCGATGCAGAATTTCGCCGGTCGCTCGACCGGCAACATGGTCGACATGGCCGCCTATATCTCCTCCGTACTCGATCCGGACGTGACCTGGGACGATTTTTCCTGGTTGCGCGAGCAATGGCAGGGGCCTCTCGTCGTCAAGGGCGTTCTCGATCCGCGCGATGCGCGTGAGGCGGTTGAACGCGGTGCCGACGCCGTGCAGGTTTCCAATCATGGCGGCCGCCAGCTCGACGGCACGCTTGCCAGTATCGATGCCCTGCCGGCCGTCGTCGAGGCGGTCGGCGGCCGTGTTCCGGTGCTGCTCGACGGCGGCATCTCCAGAGGCACGGACATCGTCAAGGCGGTGGCGCTCGGCGCCCATGCCTGCGTCATCGGCCGGGCGCATCTGTGGGGCCTGGCCGTCGCAGGGGCGAGGGGGGTCGAGGCGGTTCTCGACATTCTCGAACAGGAAATGCGCAACGCCATGACGATCGGCGGCTGGAATACGTTATGCGAACTCGATCGCGCGTCGGTCGCGCGCCTCCCGTCCACCTCGCTGCAAGGAGAACGACACGATGGCTGAACTTCACAGGATCCCCGGCACCGCGCGCATGAGTGCGGCGGTCATGCACAACGGCACCGTCTATCTCAAGGGCGTCACGTCGCGGAACGGCCCGCCCGACATCGCCGGTCAGACGCGCGACGTTCTGGGTCAGATCGATCGGCTTCTGGCAGAGGCTGGCACGTCGAAAGAAAACGTCATCCAGGTGATGATCTGGCTGAGCGATATCGCGGATTTCGAGGCGATGAACGCCGTTTACGATGATTGGGTCGTCGAGGGGCGGCAACCGGTGCGTGCTTGCGTGCAGGCCAGTCTCGCCAGCCCCGCGCTGCGTGTCGAGATGCAGGTCCAGGCGGCCGTGTGACGGGTAAATGGAGCGCGCGGGCCCAGCCGTGCGCTCCGTGCCTCTTATCTTGCCGGACGGTGCTTCAGATAATGTCGATGCTGCCCGGTGCCCTGCTGCGTTTGGGCAGGCTTTCGTAGCACAATTTGGAATGCGACAGGCTCATGGTCACCAGGGCGATCGCCATGTTGATCGCACAGGCCATGGGTTCGACGATCGGCACGCCAACGCGTGTCTTCAGATCGTTGATGTAGCCGGACATGGCCGTGCAGCCGAACAGGATCACCTCGGCCCGGTGGTCCTCGATCGCTCGGCGTATCTCGAACTCGATCGTAGGCAGGCAATGTGCCTTGCTCTCGATCAGTTCGGCCGGTGGAACGTCGACGGCGTGCATAGACACGACCGTGTCGGCATAGCCATAGGCGCGAATATGCTCTTCTAGATGCTGGCGGCCGTTGCGCATCCCGATCACCGAAATGCGCTTGCCGAGCACGCTCGCCACCGCCAGCCCTGATTGCCCCGGCGCCATGACCGGGATCGAAACCGTCTCGCGGGCGGCTCGCAGAACGGGATCGACCATGCAGTCGAGCACGACGGCGTCGAAGCCGTCCTGCTCGGCGCGGCGGACTTCCTTGAGAACGTGCGGACCGGCCAGCACTTCTTCGGTCGCGAACTCCATCGAGTAGGGGCCCTGCTCGACCGCGCGAACCTCGATCTCGACGCCCGTGCGTTCCCAAACTGTCCGCTGCTTGCGCATTCCCGCAATGACCTTTGGCGAACGAACCGGAACGATGTCACATATGCGCATGAATACTCCTCGCCGGCACTCGACCGGCATTCAGATTTTGTGATCACGTATTGAGATCATTAATGGGAAAAATTGCAACGTCAAGCCGGTGGCGCGCAAGGCGGCGCGGCCGATTCGAGCGCACGCGCTCAACTTTCGCTCTTGCAAATCGAAAAGTGTCATCACAAAATGCAATCATGAAATGCTATTCCTAGTAGATAGCCAAAATGGGAGAGGATCTGATGAAACTGAAGAGATTTGCCGCGCTTGCCCTGTCGGTAGCCATGCTCGGGCTGGCCGGGGTCGGCACCGCCGCCGCGTTCCCGGACAAGCCCGTTACGCTTGTCGTGCCGTGGCCGGCCGGTGGCGGCAGCGACACTTTAATGCGCATGATCGCGGAAGGCGCGACCGGGTCGCTCGGTCAGCCCGTAGTGGTTGTGAACAAGCCGGGCGCCGGCGGTTCGCTCGGCCTGCGCGAGGTCGCCGAGAGCCCGCCCGACGGCTACACGATGAGCATGGTCGCTACCGGTTTCATTGCCGAGCAATACGGCAACCCCAATTCGCCGACGCTGGACCAGTACAAGGTCGTCGCCTTCATCGGCGTCGATCCTGCGATCATCGCGGCCGGCAAGGACACCGGCATTAAGACGCTCGAGCAACTGGTCGCCGAAGGCAAGGCGGAGCCGGGCAAGCTGCGCAATGCCAACGACCAAGCCGGCGGTACGGCCTTCGTGGCGGCTTCGCTGATGGAAATCGCGCTCGGCATCGACCTGACCCTCGTGCCCTATCAGGGGTCGGCGCCGGTGGTGCAGGCCATCATGTCCGGCGAGACCCAGACCGCCACGCCCTCGGTCACCGATTTGATCGCCCAGCACAAGGCCGGCGAGGTGACGATCCTGGCCGTGGCCGGTGCCGAGCGGCATTTTCTGGCCCCCGACATTCCCACGTTCACCGAAGCGGGTTTCCCGCTGGTGACCGGTACGGTCCGCGCCATCGTCGTCCCGGCCGAGACGCCGGACGAGGTCGTCGCGAAGCTGGAAGCCGCGATCATGGCGGCCCTCGGCGATGAGGACTTCAAGAAGCGGGCGACCGCGGCCGGCTTTTCGATCGCGCCGCTGGGATCGGCCGACGCGACCGCCTTCCTGCAAAAGATGGACGAGGACATGTATCCGGTTCTGCTCGAGGCCGGCCTCGTAAAAGTCCGCCAGAAATGAGCCGGGCGGGCGCAACCGGAAAACCGGCGCGCCGGCACAAAGCGGGCCAGGCTGCGGGCGGCGACGAAGAACGTCGCCCGGCGCTTGCCGAGCTTCTTGCGGGGGGCGCCTTCGCCGGGATAGCGCTGGTGGGCATGACCAGCCTTGCCAACAACGAATATCTGGAACTCGGACGCACCGGCTCCGATCCGGGACCTGGTTTCGTGCCGTGGATTGCGCTCACCGTCCTGCTGATCGGGGGCGTCGGCCATATACTGATCGTGCTGCGCCGCGCTCTCGTGCATGGCGGCTTCCGTGCAGCCGACGGCGGGTTTTCGCCGGCTCGGCTTTGGATGCCGGGGCTGATGCTGCTCTCGCTCGTGGCCTACCAGGCCGCGCTGCGACCGTTCGGGTTTCTGTCGGCGAGCATCGCCTTCGCGATCGTCTGGGTCGTGATCCTGCATTGGCGTTCGGGCGAGGGGCTTTGCGCCCGCCATGTCGTGCAATTGCCGGCCGAGGGCGTGGCGCTCGCTGTCGGCGTCTATCTGATTTTCCGCCACGGCATCCAGGTGCCGCTCCCATGAAAGCATCATGCTGACAGAATTCTCGACATTGGCGCTGGAGGTTCTCACCAGCCCCTGGTTGCTCGGGCTCGGCGTCTGCGCGACGCTGCTCGGTATCATCCTCGGCGCGCTGCCCGGCATCAGTTCGACCATGACGCTGGCGGTGTTGCTGCCATTTTCCTTTTCCATGTCGCCGCATGTGGCGATGATCTTCCTGATCGGTGCGTTCTACGGCAGTGTTTATGGCGGTTCGATCTCGGCCATTTTGCTCAACATTCCCGGAACGCCGGGCTCGATGGTCACCCAGCTCGACGGCTATCCGATGGCGCGCCGCGGCGACGCGGGCCAGGCGCTCACCTATGCGCTGATGGCTTCCACGATCGGAGGTCTGTTCGGCATTGTCGGCCTGATGTTGTTCGCGCCGATCCTCGCCGAGGCGGCCTTTGCCTTTCAGAGCCCGGAATATGCGGTCATCATGGTGTTCGGCCTGTCGATGCTGGCCTATGCGTCGCCGGGCTCGACCTATCTCGGCATTATGTCAGGCATTCTCGGCCTGGCGCTTGGCATGGTCGGCCTTGACGTGGTGACCAATCTGTCGCGGTTCGATTTCGGCATTCATCGTCTGCAAGGCGGCATCAACATCATTCCGTTCGCGGTCGGCATTTTCGGTCTGGCCGAGGTGTTGCGGCTCCTGGAAAAGCCACTCGACAGCGATCGCAGCGCCAGCCGCATCGTCAGTCTCTGGCCATCCATCGGGCAGATTGCGGCCAGGTTCGGGACCGCGATCCGGTCCTCCGCCATCGGTCTTCTGGTGGGGATCATTCCCGCCGCCGGGTCGGCGGTGGCGGTCTCGATCTCCTACGCCCAGGAAAAGAAGCTGTTTGGTAAGCGCGAGACGTTCGGGGACGGCAATCCGCGCGGCATCGTGGCGGCCGAGGCGGGCAACAACGCCTGTGTCGGCGGCGCGCTCATTCCCCTGATCACGCTCGGCATTCCGGGCGATACCATGACCGCCGTTCTGATCGGAGCGCTGCTCGTCCATGGCCTGCGGCCGGGACCGGATCTGTTCGTCGAACATCCCGATTTCATCGCCTCAATCTATGTCGCCCTGGCGCTCACAGTGCTGGTGACTTTCCTGCTCGCCCTGCCGCTGATGCGGGTCTTCGCGCGGCTGTTGAGCGTTCCCCCGCGTATCCTGCATGTCGGGGTCCTGATCCTGTGCGTGACAGGATCCTACGCGGTCCAGAATGCGCTGTTCGACGTTTTGCTGATGATCTTCTTCGGCGGTGCCGGCTACCTGCTCGCCAAGGTCGGTGTCCCGACCGCGCCGATCATGTTCGGCCTCGTTTTGGGACCGGTTCTGGAGGAGAACCTGCGCCGGACCATGATCGTCTATGGGGACTGGAGTGTGTTTCTGACCCGTCCGATCTGCGCGGCGATGCTGGCTGTGACGGTTCTGATCATCGCCTTTCCCCTGATCACGGCTCTGCGGCAGCGCTTAACCCCAACATGAAATACCTGACAAACAAGAGCTTTTTCGTCCGGATACGTTGACATTGTAAATGTGATCACATTATGAGATTGCAAAATTTGGAATGGAGCTGAACGATGGTGGAGATCGCGGCAATCGAGACGGTGCTTGTGCGTCTGCCGACCCGGCGTGTGCACAAATGGACCGGACTCACCGAGCCGATTGGCCAGTATCTCTTGGTGCGCATGACCGGCACCGACGGCACCGTCGGCTGGGGTGAGGCGCCTGCGCTCAGGGATTGGGGCGGCGAGTTCGGCCGCTATTTCAGCGAGAGCACGG
The DNA here is from genome assembly GCF_004000215.1 of Nitratireductor alexandrii. Taxonomy (GTDB): domain Bacteria; phylum Pseudomonadota; class Alphaproteobacteria; order Rhizobiales; family Rhizobiaceae; genus Mangrovimarina; species Mangrovimarina alexandrii. The sequence goes on from NZ_RBVY01000002.1 coordinate 474,245, forward strand.
CGATTGTGGAGACGGTGATTTCGCGCTATCTGGCGCCGGCCGTCACCGGCTTGGCGATCGCCAATCCCGCCGAATTGCACCGGCGCATGGATGCCCAGGTCAAGGGGTATCCCTATGCCAAGGCGGCGCTCGACTTTGCCTATTACGACCTGACCGGGCGGGTGCTCGGCGTTCCGGTGCATGCGCTGTTGGGCGGCCTGCTGCGGCCCGTCGTACCCGTAACCCATTCGATCGGTCTTTTGGGCCTCGATGAGGCGGTGGCAGAGGTCAAGAAGGTGGTCGCCGACGGCATCCGCACCATCAAGATCAAGGTCGGTGTCGATCCCGACCGCGACGTTGCGATCGTGGAGGCGATCCGTGCGGCCGTCGGCCCGGACATCGCGCTGTGCGTGGACGCCAACGAGGGCTATGTCACGCCAGGTCAGGCGATCCAGACCGTGCGCCGCATGGAGGCGAGCCGGTTGATCTATGTCGAGCAGCCGGTCATGGGGATCGAGCGCCTTGCAACCGTGGCCGCTGCCATCGACGCGCCGGTCATGGCCGACGAATCCGCCTGGAACGCGCATGACGCGCTGCAGATCGTCGAGCAGCGCGCCGCCCAGATCGTTTCGATCTACACCACCAAGCCCGGCGGGCTCTACCAGGCGATGAAGGTTTCAGCGGTCTGCGAGGCGGCGGGCATTGCTTGCAACGTCAACGGGTCGGTGGAAACCGGCGTCGGCAATCTCGCCAACATCCATCTCGCCGCCGCCGCGCCCGCCGCCACTTTGTCCAATGTTATCCCGGTTTCGATGCCGGCAGAACATCAGAACGGTCGTGTCGGCGGCATCTACTATGCTGACGACCTCATCGCCACGCCGCTCGAATTCACCGATGGCGGCATTCGCGTGCCGACCGGCCCCGGCATGGGCGTCGAGATCGACGAGAACAAGATCGAAACCTATCGCGTCGCTTCCTGAGGTCAGTTCCCATGCGCCAGGCAATTCTCGACAAGCTCCAGGGTCTGATGAAAGACCGCTCGCTTGATGCCGTCATCACCAGTTCCCCGGAGAATTTCGGTTACGTGGCCGGTTTCGTCGCCCCGTCCCAGCCGTTGATGCGTCATCGCCATGCCATGGCGATCGTGCCGGCCGGCGGCACGCCGGGACTGTTCTGCGTGGATATGGAAGAGACGACCGTCAGGCGCGAGGCGCCCGACACCTCGCTCAGCGTCTGGCGCGAGTTCAGTGACGACCCCATGCAGGTGCTGGCCTCCACCCTTGAGGGTATGGGGCTCGCCAGGGCATGTCTCGGGCTCGAACTCGACTATCTGCCCGCCGGCGATTTCGCCCGTCTCGCCGGGTTTTTGCCGCACGCCCGCCTGGTCGGGGTGGAAAAGGATTTGTCGCGTCTGCGCCAGATCAAGACCCCGGAGGAGGTGACGCTGATCCGGCGTCTGTCGCGCATCGCCGACCAGGCGATCGCCGATAGTCTAGCCGCCGTGCGCGCCGGTGACACGGAACTCGACATCGCCGCCGTTCTGACCCGGCGCACCTACGAGCTCGGCGCTGAGAATTTCAAGCTGTTGATCGTGGCGACCGGCGAGCGCAGCCAGCTTCCGAATGTCGGCCCCACGGCCCGCAAGCTTCAGCGCGGCGACGTCTGCCGGGTCGAGATATTCTCTGTCATCGGCGGTTATCAGGCCGGCGTATGCCGGACCGCCTATGTGCAGGAAGCCCCGCCGATGGCCGAAGATATCTGGCGGCTGATGGTCGAGTGCAAATACGCGATCCTGGACCAAATCCGGCCAGGCGCGAGCTGCCTCGATGTGTATCGAGATTTTATCGCGCGCCTGGAAACCATGAACCTGCCTCCGATCTCCTTCGTCGGCCATGGCATCGGTCTGCATCTTCATGAAGACCCTTACATCGGCGAGACGCCGATCCTGGGCGCTCCGGGCGGCGATGCCCGGATCGAACAGGACATGGTGCTGGGCTTCGAGCCGCTGTGCTACCGCACGGGATACGGTTTCGGCGTTCAGAACAAGGACGTGCTGCATGTGACGGGTGATGGCGCGACGCTTTTGTCCGACTACACAAACACCGACACGCTGATCCGTATCGGCTAATCTGGAGGAAGCGACCATGGAGCGGCACCAGCGCTGCGACATCCTGTTTTGTGGGACCGGCTATTTCACCGAAATCATGTTGGCCGACATTGCCGCGACGGCGGCGAGCGACCTGCGGGTGGCGATCGGCGGGCGCAATCCAGCCCGCATGAAATGGCTGCTCGACGCCTGTCGTGCACGGGCGGCCATTTACGGCACGTCCGTCACTTTCGATAGCGTGCAACTTGACGCGACCGCGCGCGACACGTTGGTCGAGCCGCTGCGTAGGCTTGATCCCAAAGTGGTCGTCCAGTCGGCCTCCGCGCAATCGCCTTGGAGTGTCGACAACGGCGAAAGCGAATGGTCCGACCTCGTCGCCCGCGCCGGTTTCGGCATGACGATTGCCTTTCACGCGCTGTTGGCGTGGCGCACCGCGGGCGCGCTCAGGCAGGCCGGCCTTAAAGCGCATTTCGTCAATACCTGCTATCCCGACGGCGTCAACCAAGTGCTCGCCGCGGCCGGGATGCCGATGGCCACGGGCGTGGGCAATATCGGCATCTTTTCGGCCATGATCGGCGGGCGTCTGCCGCTTGCCGAGCGTCCCGCGCTTCGGGTCCTTGGCCATCATCGCCACGTTGTCGAGTGGCGTAAGCCGCCCGGCCAGCGCGACGGCGCGCCGGTTCGCGCCTGGATCGGCGAGGCCGAGATCGAGGATGTTGACGCCATGACGCGCGACATCCAGCTTCCCTATCGCGATCTCAACCTGGTTTCGGCGGCGAGCTCCGTACCGGTGCTGCTCGCATTGGCGGGCGAGGGCGCGCGCCGCGCGCATGTGCCGGGTCCGATGGGGCTGCCGGGCGGCTACCCGGTCGCCGTCGACGTCGACGGCGTCCGACTCGATCTGCCCTCAGGCATCGGCCGCGACGAGGCGGTCGCCTGGAACCTGCAATTCGAGGACAAGGATGGCGTCAGCGTTCGCGACGGCCGCGTGGTTTATTCGCCAAAGGCCACGGAGATGATCCGGCCCTATAGCGCCGAGATCGCCGAGGGTTTTGCGGTTGATGATGTCGAGGCGGCGGCCGAGGCGCTTTCGCGCCTGCGCCAGCGGCTGGGCGGTTGAGACGCCGGCAAGCGGGAGAAAGCTATGCGCATTCTGGTGATTGGTGCGGGAAATGGCGGTGCCGCCGCCGCCGTCGAACTGAGCCTGGCAGGCCATGAGGTCTGTCTTTATGCCCGCTCGGCGTCCACGATCGAGCCGTTCTTGCGCGAGGGAATAGGTTTTGCGGGGGTGCTCGGCGAGGGGCGGTTGCGTCCCTCCGGCCTGACCAGCGACCTTGCCGCGGCGATCGGCGATGTCGAAGCGGCGGTCGTGGCCTTGCCGGTCTACGCGCACAGTGCGGTCGCCCGCGCGCTTGCCGCGGCGGGCTGGGGCGCCACGCGACCCATAATCCTCAATCCCGGCCATACGGGCGGCGTGTTCGAGTTCGAGACCGCCTACCACGCCGTTCGCGGCGAGCTTCCTCCGCTCGCCGAGTTCTCCACGCTCGCTTATGTCGCGCGCAAGCCACGGCCAGATGTCGTCAATATCACCGGTCGAGCAAAGGCGCTGCGCGCAGCCTCGCTGCCGTCGGGCCGCGCTGCGCTCGACTTGGCCTGCGCGCTCTTTCCCGGCGCCTATGACAGCGGCGACATCATCGCCACCGGCCTGAGCAACGTCAACATGATCGTCCATCCCCCCGGTGCCATGCTCGGCGCGTCATGGACGGAAGCGACCGGCGGCGACTTCACCTTCTATGTCCAGGGCATGACGCCGGGTGTCATGCATGTGATGCGCGCGCTCGACGCCGAGCGGATCGCGGTTGCGGCCGCCTTTGGGCACACGCTTCCCACCGTCATCGGCGAGATGCGCGCGCTCGGCACGGTTCCCGCCGATGCCGACCCTGGCGATTACCGCGCGATCGCCTCGGGGGCCGCCAATCGGCTGATCAAGGCGCCCGACACGCTCGATCACCGTTATTATGTCGAGGATTTCGGACACGGGCTCGTTCCCTTCACGGTGATCGCGCGGATTTCCGGTGTGGCGACGCCGGTGGCCGACGCCCTGATCGCGCTGTGCACGATCGCGCGGGGCAGGGGCGAGGTCGCGACACGGGGCGCGGCCGAGATGGGGCTCGTCGGCTGTTCGCGCGATGCGCTTCTCGCCCGCGTCGGAGTTGCCTCAACCTGATACGCCGTGGCATTTGCGGCCGGAAACTGGGCAAGGAAAAGCCGGTCGTTCAGGCCTTGCCGGCATCGAGGTAGGACGTTTTCCACAAGGACTGCCGGCTGGTCGTCCATCGTGATTTGTCTCTTGAGCCAGCGCACGAAAGAAGGCCGGGGCGTTTCCGCTCCGGCCTTCCCGTCTTTTGCACGCACATGTGCGCCCGGCGCGGCAAGCCCTATTCGGCGGCCGGCATCTCGCATTCACCGGCGTAGCTGTCGCCATGTCCGCTCAGCACCTTGCTGTCCGTCTTCAGCGTCATCTTGCCGTCTTCGGTCTTGACCGCCTTCAGCGCGTACCAGTCCTGCACCGGGTGCTGGTTGGGACCGAATTCGAAGGACCCGCGCACCGAGGGAATGTCGGCGCCAAGCAGCGCGGTGCGGAACGCGGCCACGTCGTCGACGCCCGAAGCGCTGCCTTCGAGCCCGGCCGCGATCAAAAGGGCTGCGTCATAGCCCTGGGCGGCGTAATAGGTCGCGGGTCGGTCGCCGTATTTTTCCCGCCAGGCGGCCATGAAGGCCTTGTTGATCGGATTGTCGAAATCGTCGTTCCAGTGGCTGGTCACCTGCAGACCCTCGGCGGCCTCGCCGACGGCGCCGACGATGACGTGGTCGAGCGACGCGGGATGGACGACCATCGGGATTTCCTTGAGCAGGCCCGCCTGCTGGTATTGGCGCATGAAGGCGATGCCGAGCCCGCCGGGTTCGAACTCGTAGACCACGTCCGGCTTGGCGGCCCGGATCTGCGCCATCTCGGCGGCGAAGTCCGTCTGGTCGAGCCCGGTATAGATCTCGCCGACGATCTCGCCCTTATAGAACCGCTTGAAGGCGACCATCGTCTCCTTGCCGGCCTGGTAGTTCGGCGCGATCAGAAACGCTTTCTTGTAACCGAGCGACTGCGCCAGGGCGCCGGCGCTTTCGCCCTGACTGTCGTCCTGCCAGGAACTGACGAAGTAGTTCGGATGGCATTCATCGCCGGCGAAGGTGGAAGAGGCCGTATTCGGGCTGACATAAACGGCGCCGTTGTCCAGGATTTCCGGAACCGCGGCGAAGGCCACATTGGCGAACACGATGCCGGTAAACAGCTTGACGTCGTCGGCAAGCAGCTTTTCGGCAATCTGGCGCGCATTGCCGGGCTTGAGCCCGTCATCTTCGACGACGAGTTCCACCGCTGCGCCGCCGAGCGTGCCGCCATTCGTCTCGATCGCCAGTTCGAAACCGTCGCGGATGTCCTGGCCGAGATAACCCGCCGGGCCGGACAAGGTGGTGATCATACCGATCCGGATCGGATCGGCGGCTTGGGCGCCACCCAGCGCTGCTAGAGTAAATGCCGTCGCAACGGCAAGGGCTTTGAAGGTCATTGATTGCTCCCCACGTGAACACAAGGTCCGCTGCCGTTTCGGGCAGGGCCGTTCGATGCGGCCTCCCGGCGGCTTCGTTCGGAAGGCTTGGCGCAAACGGGGTGGCCGTAAAGGGAAAATTGCTCAGTTGGGTATAACTTGAAAGAATAGTTGATTTTGCCGAATTGCCGATCCGTCAACCCGACTGCAATCCGGCCGTCGTCAGGTCGGCGGCCACGAGACGCAGCGTTTCGATCAGTTCCTTGGCGGCCGGTGACAGACGCGCATTGGCCCGTGTGGTGATGCCGATCGAGCGACTGGTAGCGCCGAGCGACACCGGCAGGATGCTCATGACGCCGGACGCCGTCTCGCGCCGCGCCGCCTGAATGGGCAGGACGCCGAGATAGTCGGCGTTGACCAGCAGGCCGCGATTGGTCAGCAGCGACACCGATTCCACAGCGTGGGCCGGCGGCTCCAGCCCTTCCTGGCGAAAGGCGATGTCGATCTGCCGGCGCAGGCTGGTCTCCTGGGGCGGCAAAATCCAGTCCCATCCGATCAGGTCTGTCAGGGCGAGCTTGTCGCGCTCGGCGAGCGGATGGCCGCGGCGCGCGACCACGCAGGCCATGTCGTCCATCAAGGTTTCCTGGATCACGTCCTGGCGTTCGCGATGCTCCGACAGGCGCCCGACCACCAGATCGAGCTCGCCGCTGCGCAGCGCCGGCACCAGGACGTCGCCGGTTCCTTCCACGATGCGTATCACGATGCGGGGCCGTTCTCGGCGCAGACGCGCGATCGCGCCCGGCAGCAGTTCGGCTGAAGCCGACAGCAGCGTGCCGATGGCGATGCGCCCGCCGGTGCCGTCGCGCAGGTCGGCCAGATGCTCCTCGGCATGCGTGAGCTGGGTGATGATGAAGCGCGCGTGCTCGGCTAGGGTTTCGCCGAAGATCGTAGCCACGACGCCGCGATTGGTGCGGTCGAACAGTTTTGATCCCGTCAGCGCCTCAAGCTCCTGAAGCGCCTTGGTCACGGCCGACTGCGTCATGTTGAGCCGCTTGGCGGCACCGACCAGATTGCCCTCGTCGACGATCGCCACCACCATGCGAAGATGGCGGATCTTGAGACGGCTGGCGAGAAGTTTCATGGCGCGCGGATCCCTGTCGTCGGAATTTGATATTCATAAGAATCATATCATATTCTCTATAATTCAATTGTGCGAATAGCACGAAACTGGAAGTTTTCCCACCGAACGGAACAAACCAGGTGCCCGATGCTGCCTGAACGCGGACCGCATCCGCTTTGGGGGCGCCGACACGCAGAATGGACGATCGACAATGGCCAAGGGCAACGACCGTCGCCGTCGGGCGGAGATCGCCGGCGCGGGAATTGGAGGACTGACCGTCGCCGCTGCGCTTTCGGCGCGCGGATGGGACGTGACGGTTCACGAGCGGGCTCCCGACCTGCGCACCTTCGGGGCGGGCATTTACATCTGGAGCAATGGTCTCAGGGTGCTCAAGGCACTCGGCGCTTACGACGAAGCGACCGCCGATGCCCATGTCGGGCCGCTGTTCGAGACCCGCGACCACGACAACAAGATCATGGAGGAGATCCCGATCAACCGCCCCGGCAATGCGCGGCTGATCACCATCCTGCGCGAAACGCTGACCCGTTCGCTGATCAATGTGTGCCGCGCCGGCGGCGTCGAAATCCGCACCGCGTCGGAGGCGGTCGGGGCCGCGCCGGACGGGACGCTGTTGCTGGCCGACGGCACCCGGCGCCCAGCCGATCTCGTGGTCGGCGCCGACGGCATCAACTCGGCCGTGCGCGATTCGCTCGACCTGTTGATGTATCGCAAGCATCTCGGTTACGGGGCGATCCGCATGCTGATCCCGCGCGCCGACGGCGACGTGGCCTCGGCCGACCGAGACAAATATATCGAGCATTTCTCCGGCAGCCGTCGCATCCTCTACACCCCTGCAAGCGCCACCGAACTCTACGTCGCGCTATGTTGTGCCTCGGATGACGAGGCGGCGATGGCCGTGCCCGCCGACCGGGAGCTTTGGACGGACTCCTTTCCGCATCTGGCCTCCCTCGTCGCGCGGTTCGACGACTCTGGACGCTGGGACGCGTTCGAGGTGGTGAAACTCAAGCGCTGGAGCAAGGGCCGCGCCGCCGTTCTGGGCGACGGTGCCCATGCCATGCCGCCTTATCTCGGCCAGGGCGGCGGCTGCGCGCTGATGAACGGCATCGGTCTGGCCGCCGCCGTCGCCGATGCGCCAGACATTCCCGCCGCGCTCGAGGCCTGGGAGGCGCGCGAACGTCCCCTGACCGAGCACACCCAGGAACAGTCCGAGCGCCAGGGCGACATGAATTACTGGCCGGATGCGCTGCGCTCGCAAGTGCTGACCATTACCGGCCGTTCGCGCGAACTCGCCATGCAGCGCTTGAAGACGGCCTTGCACGTGCCGACTGGCACGGCTGAAGCGATCTGAGCGCGCCGCGCCGCGGAAGCGCGATCGATTGCCACACTGGATCTGCCGGGGAAAACGACATGAAGACCATTGAAATTGGCGCTAATCCGTTCAGCTACGACGACACGGGCGAGGGCGAGGCGCTTCTTCTTCTTTCGGGTTGGTGCCAAGACCACCGCCTGTTCAAGCACCTTGCCCCGGAACTCGCGCGCACCCATCGCGTCATTCGTTTCGACTGGCGCGGCCATGGCGAGGACCGGACCTATGACGGCGACTTCACCATCGACGAGCAGGCCGCCGACGTCGTCGCGTTCGCCGAAAAGCTCGGCCTGGAGCGGGTCGTACCCGTTTCGACGTCGCATGGCGGATGGGCGAATATCGAGTTCGCCGATCGTATGGGCGCCGAACGCGTGCCGCGCAGCGTGGTGATCGACTGGATCATGATCAGCCCGGACGAGTCCTTTTTTGCCATGATCGACGACATCCAGGATCGGCGGAACTGGGAGAGCGGTCGCAAGGATTTTTTCAACCGCTGGATCGGCGACACTGACAATCAGGACATTGTCGACCACGTCAATAACGAGATGGCGGGGTTCGACTACGAGATGTGGGCGCGCTCGGGTCGTGAGATCGCGAAAGCCTATCGCAAATGGGGCAATCCGATGTTGCGGATGAACGCACTGGCGCAGACCCGTCCGATCACGCACATTTTCTCGCAGCCCTTCGAAGCGGACTATCTGCAGGCACAACGCGATTTCGCGGCGAGCCACCCCTGGTTCGTGCCCAACAAGCTTGAGGGCAAGACCCATTTCCCGACTCTCGAGCAACCGCGCGCCGTCGCGGACGCGGTCCGCGCCTTTCTCGCATGACCGGGCAGGCGGCCTCGATCCTGGAGGCGCTGCGGGCGGAAGCCGGTTTTCCGCGCGCGCGCCTCGATGGTGACTACAACGCCCGCGCGAGCGTCTCGCCGGAGCGTTTCGAGCACGAAATGCAGCGCTATCGCGCTCTGTCGGAGCCCGCGCGCGCCATGCCCGGTATGGCGCTCGACCTCGTCTATGACGAAGAGAGCGGCCAAGCGCTTGATATTTTCGGCGCAGCCGTGCCCGGCGAGCGATTGCGGCCGGTCTTCCTGTTCATCCATGGCGGGTACTGGCGGGCGCTGTCCAAGGCGGATTCGGCCTTCATGGCGCCGATGCTGGGACGCCACGGCATCGCCACCGCCGTTCTCGACTACCGGCTGGCGCCGGCCGTGTCGCTGGCCGAGATCGTGCGCGAGGTACGGGCGGCGGTTGCCTTCCTGTGGCGGCGCGGCGCGAATTTCGGCGTCGACCCGCAACGGATATTTGTCGGCGGCAGTTCGGCCGGCGGACATCTGACCGGCGCCGTTCTTGCCGATGGCTGGCAGGAGGGCCTCGCCTTGCCGCCGCAGGTCGTCAAAGGCGCCTTGCCGATCAGCGGCCTGTTTCACCTGGCGCCGATCGCCCGGTCCTTTGTGCAGGAATGGATCCGGCTTTCGCCGCAAGACGTCGTCGCGCTCAGCCCGGCCGAGCATCTGCCGTCCACGGGTTGTCCGATCGCCGTTGCGTTTGCCTCGGACGAACCGGACGGCTTCGGTCGTCAATCGCGCGCCTATCATGCGTTGTGGCAGGCGGCGGGGTTTGCGTCGAGCTTGACGCAGGTGCGGGATCGCAACCATTTCGACGTCGTGCTCGATCTCGCCGACGATGACAGCGTGTTGTCGCATATCCTGCGCAACCTGATCGCCGGGGGGTAGACGCGCTCAGTTCGTCTCGCGCGGGGTGAGTTTTTGCGCGTAGCGGCGCAGGACCGTGCTGAAGGCCGACACGGCCGGCGAAACCGAGCGGCCGCTGGCATGGATTAGCACCACCTCGCGCGCGATGCCGGGATCGACCAGAAGCTTGCCGGCGACCTTGTGGTGGCGGGCGGCTACCAGCGCGTAGGTCGGCAGCACCGAAATCCCGAGCCCGGCCTCCGCCAGCGCCAGCGCCGTCGTGATGTGGGTGACCTCGTAGGCGGGTTTCATCGGCAGTTGCACGGTCTCGAAACCGACCTCGACCAGCAGCCGGATGCCGCTGTCGCGGGTCAGCGTGATCAGGGGATGGCCGCCGAGTTCGTGCCAGCGCACGGTCGTGGCCGCGTAGAACGGGCTCTGATAGCCACAAAACAGCATCAACGTATCGCGCATCAGCGTCACCCGCTCGATGCCGTCCTCGCCGGGCGGAAAGGTCCCGAGGCCGCAATCGGCGCGGCCCGACACCACTGCCTCGACGATCTGTTCGGTGCCGACATCCACCAGTTCCACGGTGATGCCGGGATGGCGTTCGCGGAAGGCGGCGATCGCGTAGGGCAGGACCACGGCCGCCAGCAGCGGCGGTGCGGCGACCCGAATGCGCCCGCGTCGCCGTTCGGCGAGGTCGCGGGTGCGGCTAACGGCAAGCTGCAGGTCCTCCAGCGCCTTGCCGGCTGAACTGCGGAACTCCCGTCCGGCCTCAGTCAGTTCGACACGCCGCGTCGTGCGGTCGAAAAGCCTGACGCCGAGCTCGGCTTCGAGATCCTTGACCGCCTGCGAAAGCGCCGGTTGCGCGACGCTCAGACGACGCGAGGCACGGGAGAAATTACCGGCCTCGGCCACGCCCAGAAAACTCTCGATTTGTCTGACGGTCACTTTCATCGGGTTTATATATACGAAGTTCCGATCAATTAATACGATAAATCAAGATTGCCATATAGATAGCCCGGGTGTTTGCTGATCCCGACAACCGTTCTGGGATGTCGAGGAGAGACGATCTTGAACGCACGCGGCGATATCGGTCAGGCACGGCCGCGCTGGCTCGGCCGGAGCTTGGCGCGGGTCGAGGATCGCCGTCTCGTCACCGGCGCGGGCGCTTATGTCGACGATCACCTGCCCGACGGGTGCCTGCATCTGGAATTCGTCCGCAGTCCCTATCCGCATGGCCGGCTCGGCCCGCTCGCGTTGGAAGAAGCGCGTGCCGCCGAGGGCGTGGTTGCCGTGTTTTCGGCTGCCGATCTCGGCAAACTTGGTCAGAGCGCCGTCAATATCGTCGTCCCTGGCATGAGCCCGCGCCCGCTTCGCCTGCTTGCCGGCGAGGCGGTCGAGGCGGCCGGCCAGGCCGTCGCCGCAGTGGTCGCGACCTCCCGGGCCGCCGCGCGCGACGCCGCAGCGCTGGTTGCCTTCGACGTCGAGCCGCTCGCGATAACGCCGCCGCGTCAGGGCGCCGAGCGGGTCGCCGCCGACTGGACGCTGGGCGATGTCAAGGATGCGTTTTCGCGTGCGGCGCTGGTGGTGGAAGCGACCGTCGAGCATGCGCTCGTCGCGCCGAGCGCGCTCGAACCGCGCGCCGCGCTCGCCGACTGGAACGATGGCGCGCTCACGGCTTGGCTCTCGACCCAGTCGCCCTACCGGGCGCGCGAGGACCTGGCGCGCGTTCTCGGCTTGTCGATGGCGCAGGTGCGGGTGATCGCGCCTGATGTCGGCGGGGCGTTCGGCGGCAAATCCTCGATCTATCCCGAGGATCTGATGGTCGCCTGGGCCGCGCGTAAACTGGCGCGGCCTGTCAAATGGTGCGCCACGCGCGGTGAGGATCTGATCGCGGCCACCCACGGCCGCGGCGCGCGCACAGAAGGCGCGCTGGCGCTCGACGCCGATGGCAGGCTGCTCGGTCTGAAGGCCAGGCTCGCCTTTCCGCTCGGCCACTGGATGCCCTACAGCGCGGCCATTCCCGTTCGCAATGCGGGGCGCATCCTGCCCGGACCCTACAGGCTCGATGCCGTAGCCGTCAGTCTGAAGGCCTCAGACGGCAATCATGCCGGGGTCGGCATCTATCGCGGCGCCGGCCGGCCGGAGGCGGCGATGCTGATGGAGCGGTTGATGGACGAGGCGGCGCGACGCCTGTCGATCGATCCGCTCGAGATCCGTCGCCGCAATCTGATCGGCCCGGCCGATTTCCCCTGGTCGATGCCGGCCGGCGACAAGCTCGATTCCGGCGACTATCCCGCCTTGCTCGAGCGCATGACGCGCCTGTCGGATTATCAGGCCCTTCGCGCGGCATGCGAGAGACGCCGCGCGTCGGGTCAGGTCGTCGGCCTCGGGCTTGCGCTTTATGTTGAGCCGTGCGGACAGGGCTGGGAAAGCGCCAGCGTGTCGCTGTGCCGCGACGGCAAGGTTCAGGTTGCCACCGGCGCCAGCGCCCAGGGGCAGGGGCGCCAGACCGCCTTTTCGCAGATCGTCGCCGATGCGCTCGACCTGGACCCGGCCCGGATCGAGGTGCGCCATGGCGACACCGCCGACCTACCGGGCGGCATCGGTGCGCTCGCCAGCCGCAGCACCGCCATCGGCGGCAGCGCCGTGCTCCGGGCCTGCGAGGGGTTGCGTGCGCAAATCGTCGACGCTGGCGGCGAACGTCTCAACTGTGCCGCCGCCGATGTCGCTCTGTCGTCCGAAGGCTTGTCGGCCGCCGGGTCCAAGGGGGTAGGCTGGCGGGATTTCGCGCACCACGTCGGCGGCGAAGCCGGTGATCCGGCCGAGCCGGTGCTGACCAGCCAGGTGATCTATCATGCCGACAACGAGGCCTGGAGCAGCGGCTGCTGCCTGGCCATGGTCGTCATCGATCCCGAAAGTGGCAGGCTCGAGTTCGAAAAACTGGCCTGGGTCGACGATGCCGGCACCGTCGTCAATCCGCTTTTGGTGCGCGGCCAGCTCGTCGGCGGCATGGCCCAGGGGGTCGGCGAGGCGATGATGGAACGCATCGTCTACGACGAGGACGGTCAGTTGGTCACCGGCTCCTTGATGGACTACGCCGTGCCACGGGCAGCCGACGTGCCGCTTGTCGATATCGACAAGCTGGAGACGCCCTCGCCGGTCAACGCGCTCGGCGCCAAGGGCGTCGGGGAGGCCGGCTGCATCGGCATTCCGGCCGCGATTGCCAACGCGGTCGGCGACGCGCTCGCCGCTCGCGGCGCCGCGCTGCCGCAAATGCCGTTCACCAGCGAAAAACTGTGGTGCGCCCTGCACGAGGCCGAGACGCGCCGTGATCGATCGGAACAAAAATGAAATATTCCAGAAAAGACGCCAAAACCCACGCCAAGACGCATATGACCGGCATCTGGGCTGCCGCGCTGATGCCGTTCACGCCCTCGCTCGCCCTGGACGAGGACGGGTTTCGCGCCAATATCGATCACTGGATCGAGGATCTCGGCATTGACGGCTTTTTCATCGCCGGCAAGCAGGGCGAGTTCTTTTCCATGTCGCTCGACGAACGCAAGCGCTGCTTCGATCTCGCGGTCGAGGCTTGCGCCGGACGGGCCCAGACGATCATGTCGTGTTCGGACCAGAACATGGACGTCGTCATCGACCTCGCCCGCCACGCCCAGAAGGCGGGCGCGGACTACATCGTCGTCCATGCGCCGATCCTGCATTTCTTCAAGCAGCAGGACGAAACGCTGCTCAACTATTACAGCGCCATCGCCGACAAGGTCGATATCGGCATCGCGCTGTGGAGCCACCCCGACAGCGGCTATCTGATGAGCCCGCAGCTTTGCAACCGGCTTGCCGATATTGAGACGGTGGTGGCGATCAAATATTCGGTGCCGCGGCCGATGTATGCCGAGCTGACGCGGCTCGCCGGCGACCGTATCCAGGTTTCCACCGCCTCGGAGGAGGAGTGGCTAGACAATGTGCTGGAACTTGGTTGGCGGCTTTATCTGTGTTCTTCGCCGCCCTACCTGATCCAGACCAAGGTCGACCGGCGCATGCGCGACTATACCGATCTCGCCTTCGCTGGCGAGGCCGAGCAGGCGCGTGCCGTGCGCGACAGTCTCGATCCGGTTCGCAACGCATTGCGCGAAACCCGGCCGGCCGAAAAACCGCATGCCCATCAGAAATATTGGCAGGACCTGCTCGGCCAGGCCGGCGGCGCCGTGCGCCCACCGCTGCTGGAACTGACGCAAGAGGAAAAAGCGGCCACGCGCGCAGCGTTCGAGGCGTGCGGCCTAAGGCTCTAGCAGCTTGCGGGGCCGATGGACAGACGATCAGGCGAAGGAGGATGACATGACGCAAAGACGGCTTTCGGCGTTCAGCTTTTCCAAATGGATAGATGAACACCAGCATTTGCTGAAACCGCCGGTCGGCAATCAGCAGATCTGGGAGGACGCGGACATGATGGTCACCGTCGTTGGCGGTCCCAACAAGCGCACCGACTATCACGACGACCCGGTCGAGGAATTTTTCTATCAGCTCAAGGGCGATATGGTTCTGAAACTGGTCGACAACGGCGATTTCTACGACGTGCCGATCCGCGAGGGCGACATCTTCCTCCTGCCGCCGCATGTGCGCCATTCGCCGCAGCGGCCGCAGGAAGGCTCGATCGGCCTCGTCGTCGAGCCGAAGCGCCAGCCCGACCAGCTCGACGCATTCGAATGGTACTGTTTCGAGTGCCAGGCGCTGGTCAAGCGGGTCGAAGTGTCGCTGAAAAGCATCGTGCGCGACCTGCCGCCGATCTATCAGGCCTTTTACGCCGACGAGAAGGTCCGCACCTGCCCGAATTGCGGCACCGTGCATCCCGGAAAAGTACCACCGGAGGGCTGGGTCACGCTCTGATCCGCGCGATGGCTCTTGCCCAGAGGCCGGCGGTGCGACAGAGGCGCGTCGCCGGACGAATTTTCAATAGCGCTGCAATAACAAATATATCAATGGGAGAGTTCAGCATGAAAATGAAAACCGTGTTGCTCGCCGCTGCGACATCTGCGGTCATGGCCGCGACGGCCTGGGCGCAGGAGCCCGTCAAGGTTGGCATGATCACCACGCTGTCCGGTCCGGCCGGCTATCTCGGTCAGGATATCCGTGACGGGTTCCAACTCGCCATCGACGCCGAAGGCGGCAAGCTCGGCGGCGTGCCGGTGGCGCTGATGGTCGAAGATGACGGGCTGAAGCCCGGTAATGGCCGCCAGATCGCTGACCGTTTTCTCAACAATGAAGGCGTAAAATTGTTCACTGGCATCGTGTTCTCCAACGTCGCCGGCGCCACAGTGCCCGATATCGTCGACGGCGGCGCGATTTACGTCAGCCCTAACGCCGCCCCGTCCAACATGGCCGGCAGGGAATGCCACGAGAATTATTTCGTCGTCTCCTGGCAGAATGACAGCCTGCACGAAAGCGCCGGTCAGAACGCCACCAATCTCGGTTACAAGAGCGCCTTCGTGCTGGCGCCCAATTACCAGGCCGGCAAGGACGCAATCGCCGGCTTCAAGCGTTTCTTCAAGGGTGAGATCGTCGGCGAGGTCTATACCCGCCTCGACCAGACCGATTTCGCCGCCGAGATGGCGCAGATCCGCGACGCGAAGCCGGAAGTCGTGTTTCAGTTCCATCCCGGTGGTCTGGGCATCACCTTCATGCGCCAGTACCAGCAGGCCGGCCTGCTCGATGTCGTGCCGATGGTGGTGGCCGAACCGTCCATGGACGGCGTCATCCTGAACGCGGTCGGCGAGGCCGCGATTGGCATCAACGTGTCGAGCCACTGGAACTCCGACTTCGACAACGAGGCCAACAAGGCTTTTGTTGCCGCCTGGCAAGAGGCTTACGATCGTCCGCTGACCTATTATGCCAGCCAGGGTTATGACGCCGCGCGCGCCATTGCCTCCGCGCTTGAGGCCACGGGCGGTGATTTGGCGGATATCGGCGCGTTCCGCAACGCGCTGCGCAAAGCCGATTTCCAGTCCGTGCGCGGCAAGTTCGCCTTTGGTCCCAACCAGCACCCTGTGCAGGACTGGTACGCGCTCAAGGTCGTTGCCGGCGAGGACGGCAAGCCGATCTTGAAGACCGGCGAGCGTATCCTGGAAGACCACAGCGACGCCTACGCAAGCGATTGCGCGCTGTGATGCGCCGCCGCCTCGCGCGCACGAAGCGTCGCGCGGGGCCTCCTTTCCCCAATCCTTTCGGGTTTCGGCAGCAACGATGACCTTGTTCCTCGAACAGATGCTCAACGGGCTTCAGCTCGGCGTCATGCTCTTCCTGATGGCGGCGGGCTTGACCCTGATCTTCGGCATCATGGGTATCATCAATCTCGCCCATGGATCGATCTACATGGTCGGCGCCTATGCCGGCACGCTCGTCATCGGTGAGACGGGGTCCTTCCTGCTTGGCATCGCCGGCGCTCTGGGCGCGGCCGCCGTCACTGGCGTCGTCATGGAAATGGTGGTCATCCGGCGTCTCTACCGGCGCGATCACCTCGACCAGGTGCTTGCGACCTTCGCCATCATCCTGATCTTGAACCAGCTCGTCACCATTCTGTTCGGCCGCCAGCCTTTGTTCGTGCCGATGCCGCCGCTGCTTGCCGGCTCGGTCGAGCTTGTGCCGGGCCTGGTCTACCCCGTCTACCGGCTTTCCATCATCGTCGTCGGGCTTATGGTCGCCGCGGGGCTCTATCTTTTGATCAACCGTACCCGCATCGGCATGCTGGTACGCGCCGGTTCGACCAATCGCGACATGGTGCGCGCGCTCGGCGTCGACATCCGCATGCTGTATACAGTGGTTTTCGGCCTGGGCGCGCTGCTGGCCGGCCTCGCCGGGCTGATGGCCGGACCGATCCTCGCCGTCCAGGTGGGCATGGGCGAGCAGATCCTGATCACCACATTCGTCGTGGTCGTCATCGGCGGTGTCGGGTCGATCCGCGGCGCCTTTTTCGCCAGCCTGATCATCGGCGTGGTCGACACCATGCTGCGCGCCTATCTGCCGGGCCTGCTGCGCCACGTCATGGTCGGATCCGAGGCCGATGCGCTTGGCGCCGGCATTTCCTCCATGGGGATCTATCTGTTGATGGCACTCGTTCTCCTTGTCAGGCCGAAAGGCCTGTTTGCGGCCGATTCGTGAGCATTCTCATGAACGGTACATCCACTTTTAGGCCCGTGCTCTGTCTGGTTGTGCTGGTCGCGCTCGTTGCGTTGCCGGTGTTCGCCGACGCCACCGGTCAGCCGGCGTTGACCTCGCTGGCGACCCGCATCCTGATCTACGGTATCGCGGCGGCGAGCCTCAACCTGGTGCTCGGTTACGGCGGCATGGTGTCTTTCGGTCACGCCGCCTTTTTCGGCATTGGCGGCTACGTCGTCGGCATTCTTTACCAGCACTACGCTGCCGGCGAGCCGCTGTTGGGCCTCATCCCCGGCAGCAACCAGCTTCTGGTCACGCTGCCGGCCGCGATCCTCGTCAGCGGCGCGTTCGCCGCGCTGATCGGCGCGCTGTCGCTGCGCACCAGCGGCGTGCAGTTCATCATGATCACGCTCGCCTTCGCCCAGATGCTGTTTTTCTTCTTCGTCTCGCTGAAGGCCTATGGCGGCGACGACGGGCTGATCATCCGCCGCGCCAACGAAGTGCCCGGTCTCAACATGCGCGACAAGCAGACCGTCTATTATGTCTGCTTGACGGCGGCCGTAATCTTTTTCGTCCTGTTGTGGCGGGTGGTCAATTCGCGCTTCGGCAATGTGCTGGTCGGGTTGCGCCAGAGCGAGCGGCGCATGGCCGCGATTGGTCTGCCGGTCTATCGCTACCAACTCGCCGCCTTCGTCATTTCCGGCATGGGGGCGGGGCTGGCCGGCGCGCTGATGGCCAATTTCATGCGCTTCGCCAGTCCCGACATGCTGCATTGGACCAAATCCGGCGAACTGATGGTGATGGTCATTCTCGGCGGCGTCGGCACCTTGTTCGGCCCGCTCGCGGGTGCCGCCGTCTTCATCGTTCTGGAAACCGTGCTCGCCGCCTGGACCGAATATTGGCAGCTCGGCGTCGGTGCCATCCTGCTGTTCGTCGTCCTTTACACGCATGGCGGTGTTCAGGCCCTGGCGCTGCGCCTGGTCGGGAGGCGTCCATGACAAATCCCGCGTCCGCTCCCGTCCTCGCCGTTCGCGGCCTCATGAAGCGTTTCGGCGGCCTGGTGGCGACCGACGCCGTCGATCTCGACGTGCGCGCCGGCGAAATCCACGCGCTCATCGGTCCCAACGGCGCCGGCAAGACGACGCTGATCTCTCAGCTTTTCGGCGAGTTGCGGCCCGACGGCGGCACGATCGCGCTCGACGGCACGGTGATCGACGGGCTTTCGACGGCGCAGCGGGTTGCGCGCGGACTCGCGCGCTCGTTCCAGATCACCTGCCTGTTGTCGGACTATTCCGTGCGCGACAATGTCGCGATCGCCGTCCAGGTGCGTCAGGGCCACAGTTTTCGCTTCCTGGCCAATGTGCGCGCCGACCGGTCGTTGCGCGCCGAAGCCGACGCGCTGCTGGCCGATGCCGGGCTTGCCGACCGCGCCGACGAGATCGTGGCCAACCTGTCGCATGGCGAGCGCAAGCAGCTTGAACTCGTCGTCGCGCTTGCCAACCGGCCGCGCCTGTTGCTGCTCGACGAGCCGATGGCTGGCCTCGGCCACGCCGAAAGCCAGCAGATGATCACGATGCTGCGCGGCCTCAAGCAGACCGTCGCCATGCTTCTGGTCGAGCACGACATGGACGCCGTCTTCAAGCTTGCCGACCGCATCTCGGTTCTCGTCTACGGCCGGGTGATCGCCACGGGAAGCGCGGACGAAATCCGTGATCATGCGGAGGTCCGCAAGGCCTATCTCGGCGAGGGAGACGAGGCATGCTGAAAGTCAGCGCTCTACAGGCCGCCTACGGCACCAGCCAGGTCCTGTTCGACGTCGCGCTCGAAATCGCCGACGGCGAGGTGGTCACCCTGCTTGGCCGCAACGGCATGGGCAAGACCACCACCGTGCGTGCGATCATGGGGCTCCTGCCGCCGCTCGCCGGCGAGGTGCTGATCGACGACGTGTCGGTCCTCGGCGCGGCGCCGGAAACCGTTGCCCGGCTCGGCGTCGGGCTGGTGCCTGAGGGCCGGCAGGTCTTTCCCACGCTCAGCGTGCGCGAAAACCTGGTCGCGACCGCGTCCAATCGCTTGCGGCGCGCAGATCCCTGGACGCTGGAGCGGGTCTATACGCTGTTTCCGCGCCTGCGCGAGCGCGCCGGGCAATCCGCCGTCACCCTGTCGGGCGGCGAGCAGCAGATGTTGGTTATCGGCCGCGCGCTGATGACCAATCCGCGTCTTCTCATCCTCGACGAGGCGACCGAAGGGCTGGCGCCGGTCATTCGCGCCGAGATCTGGGCCTGTGTCGAGCGTCTCAAGGCGGAAGGCCAGTCGATTCTGTTGATCGACAAGAACGTCCATGTGCTCAAACGCCTGGCCGACCGGCATTTCGTGCTCGAAAAGGGGCGTACCGTGTGGGCGGGCGATGGCGCCGATATCGAGCGCGACACAGAACGGGTGCAGTCCTATGTCGGCATCTAGGCGCGCATCGCGGCGCGGCCTGCGCGTCGCCATCGTCGGCTGGGGCGCGATCGCCAGGCGCCTCGCGGCGCTGCTGGCCGAGCGAGGCAGGCGCGAGATCGTCTTCGTGGCGGTCGCGGTCCGCGACACGGCGGCATCGCGCCCGGATCTGCCGGCCTCGGCGCGGCTGATCGCCGAGCCGGGGGCGCTCGAAGGGCTGGACATCGATCTGGTCGTCGAGGCGGCCGGTCGGGCGAGCGTCGAGCCCTGGGGCGAGGCCGCGCTGTCGGCGGGGCACGATTTCGTCGTCTCCTCCACCTCCGCCTTTTGCGACGACGCCCTGCTCGCCCGCCTGGTCGCGAGTGCCGAGCGGACCGGCGCGCAGATTGTCGTGCCGCCGGGCGCTATGGCCGGCATCGACGCGCTCGCTGCCGCGGCGACGCTCTCCCTCGACGCGGTCGAGCATACCATCGTCAAGCCGCCTGCGGCTTGGCGCGGGACGGAGGCCGAAACGCTTGCTGATCTGGACGGCCTCGACAGCGCGACGATCTTCTTTTCCGGCACGGCGCGCGAGGCGGCCGACCGTTTTCCGCAAAACGCCAATGTCGCGGTGATTTCGGCGCTGGCCGGCATCGGTCTGGAGCGCACGCGTGTTTCCTTGTGCGCCGATCCGGCCGCCTCGCGCAACGCACATCGCATCGCGGCCGAGGGCGCGTTCGGACGGCTGGATATGTCGATTGAGAACGCACCGTTGGCGACCAACCCGAAATCCTCTGAAATGACGGCGCTCAGCCTGGTGCGGCTTCTGGAAAATCACGTCCGCGCGTTGGTACGCTAGCGCCTGGGAGGAGGCCGGCCGCCGGGCGCGCTTGGATCGTTGCGCCAGGCGGGGGGATGCCAGGCTGGGCAAAATGACGATGGAGCACAGATGATGCGGCTGGAAACGGAAATTAACGGCACGCCCGTCGCGGCCGAGGTCGAGTCGCGAACATTGCTGGTTGAATTTCTGCGCGACCAATGCCGGCTGACCGGCACGCATGTCGGCTGCGACACCAGCCAGTGCGGCGCCTGTGTCGTTCATCTCGACGGCGTCGCGGTCAAATCCTGCGCGCTGCTCGCGATCCAGTGTCAGGGTCGCAAGGTCACCACGATCGAGGGGCTGGCCGAGGGCGAGACGCTGCATCCCATGCAGCAGGCCTTCCACGAACATCACGCGCTCCAATGCGGGTTCTGTACGCCCGGCATGATCATGTCGGCGCTCGATATGGTGGCGCGCCACGAGGGCGATCTCGACGAACGCACGGTGCGCGAGGAGCTTGAGGGCAATATCTGCCGCTGCACCGGCTACGAGAACATCGTCAAGGCGATCCTGGATGCGGCGGAGATGATGCGGCCATGAACAAGTTCGACTATGCGTGCCCCACATCGCTGGCTGAGACGCTCGGCCTGCTGCGCGACGGCGACGAGCCGATGCTGCTTGCCGGCGGGCAGACGCTGGTGCCGACCATGAAGCAGGGGCTGGCCGCGCCGGACCTGCTGATCGATCTCAATGCCGTGTCGGAGCTGATGGACCTGGCCGTGGTCGACGGTGAAGTCCGTGTCGGCGCGATGTGCCGGCACGCCGCCGTCGCGGCGTCGCCGGTCGTGCGCGAAAAGATTCCGGGGCTCGCTGATCTCGCCGCCATGATCGGCGATGCCCAGGTGCGCAATCGGGGCACGATCGGCGGTTCCGTCGCCAACAATGATCCCGCCGCCGACTATCCGGCGGCTCTGCTCGCACTCGGCGCGACGATCAGGACCGACCGCCGCGATATCAGCGCGGACGCGTTTTTCGTCGACCTGTTCGAAACCGCGCTCGAGCCGGGCGAGTTCATCCGTGAGGTGGGTTTTCCGGCCTGTTCGAGCTGTGCTTACCTGAAGTTCCGCCAGCCGGCGTCGCGCTTCGCCATCGTCGGCGTGTTCGTCGCGCGCCACCGGCACGGCGTGCGGGTCGCGGTCACCGGCGCGGGCGCAGCCGGTGTCTTCCGTTGGACCGAGGCCGAGGCCGCATTGGACGGGAATTTCGCCCGCCGGACCCTTTCCGGTCTAGCGCTCGAGCCGGATCAGATGCTGAGCGACATCCACGCGGGCGGCGCCTATCGCGCCCATCTCGTGCGGGTCTTGACCGAGCGCCTGGTCGAAACGCTCGGTGCGGACGGCGCCAGGAGCGGAAAAAAGTGAAAGGAGAATGGGATGATTGAAATCGGCGGCACTGTTGGCGCTCCCCATGGCGGGTTTGCCTTCGCGCGCGGCAACTTCTCCCATGGCGACCAGCTCGGTCAGTACATCTCCATTGTCAGCCGGCGCGTGGCCCGCGTCGAGGTGCGGCCGGCGAAAGCAGACCGCTTTGCCTATCAAACCTCCGAAATCCGCCTCGGCCCGCTGCGCATTTCACGCATCCAGTCCGATCCGGTCGAACTGAACCGCTCGGTCAACTGCATCGAGGCCGACAACCAGGCACAATACATCATCGGCTTCAACCTGTCGGGCAAGACCGACGTCGACCACGATCATCGTCGCGCGGCGATCGACGCCGGAAGCCTGTTCCTGCTCGACAAGGCTATGCCCTACCAGGCGGTGTTTCCCGAACCCGCCGATCGCGTCTTGATAACGGTTCCGCGGCGGTTGCTGGAAAGCAGGCTGATCGACCCGACCCGCTACCTGCCGGTCACGCCGGACACCGAACGCGGGATCGGTCGCCTGGCGCGCGACCACCTGCAATTCCTCATCCGTGAGGGCCACCTGCTGGGCAGCGCCAACCAGATGCATGCCATCGAGATCTGGCTCGACCTGATCGCGCTCGCCTTCAAGTCCGGAGACGGCAGGTATGATGAGGATCTGGAACGAAATGATGGCGGTGGCGGACACATGCTATTGTCGCGGGTCAAGGCGCATCTGCATTGCGCGTTGGACGACCCCGACCTGACGCCGGCCAAGATCGCCGACTCCTTCGGCCTGTCGAAGCGCTACCTCCATAAGCTTTTTTCCAACAGCGGCACGACGTTCGGCGCCTGGGTTCGCGAGGAGCGTCTGTTGCGGGCCCGCTCGCTGCTGGTCGATCCGCGTTATGCCCATCTCACCGTGACCGAGATCGCCATGCGGCAGGGCTTTAATGACATCCCGCATTTCAGCCGCCAGTTCCGCGCCCGGTTCGGCATGGCGCCGCGTGAGGCGCGCGCGACCACTGCGCCGCAACTTGTGTGACGAGACCGTTGGGCGCAAGGCCGGTTGCGCGGCGTCCGGGTCTGGTATGACGTCGCGACGATGATCGACGGGCTCGCCGTCGCAGTCTTTTTTCGTTTGGTTGCGGTATTCGGATGCGGGCCCCGTCTTCAAGCCTTCAGCGTCTATCCGGCACGAATTCGTGCACGACACCGAGCGCATGTTCGGCCGGCACGTGGAAGCGATCGTCGCCGTCGACGACCGGAAAGCCGGCATCGCCGATCAGTGCGCGCGCCGAGGCCAGATCGGCTACGGTAAAGGTCGCGGCCACGATCGACGGGGCCGGCGACAAAAGCGTGCCGGGCAGGCGCTTTCCGGCGTCCTGCGGGCTGGTGAAACGCAAAGTCGTGACCAGTGGCAGGCGGATGCCGGGCAGGCCGTTGATTTCGTCGAGTGGCTGTCCGGTCAGCACGGCGTAGCGCTCGGCGGTCGCCTTTGGGTCTTCGGCCACGAGCAGCAGGCTCGACAGGCTTGTGGCGCCGTTTTCGTGCGTGAGATAGCGCGGCTGGTGCACATATTCCGGATTGCGGTGCCGCGCGGCCTGGATCAGGCCCTCCGGGGTCGTGGCGCGATCGAAATGCACGCAGTCGAATTTCGCCGTGCGCGTTCCCTCCGGCGTCCCGATGTCGCGTTGCAGGGCGATCACGCCCGAATTGGCGGCCTTTGCGGCCGCCAGGCGCGTGGCGACCGTGTCGGCGTCCTTGCAGCCGAAGCAGATGATATGGGCGCCTTCGAACCGGTCGATGAAACGATCCCAGCCCCAGTCGAGCGCGCCCGGGTTCACGATGCCCAGCACCTCGATATAGTTGTTCGGAAATACCGCGCAGCGATTTCCCGTCGCCATCGGCTGAACCGGCTCGTCCGGATTGCTCGATCCCGAATGCACCGAAAGCGGCGTCAGTTGAAAGCCGAGGCGTTCATAGAGCGCGCACGCGGCCTCCATGTCGCGCACGGCGATCCCCAAATGGTTCACTGAATCGATATCGCCCTTCATCGCGGTCTCCTGCGCTTGGATCATCATTGCTCCAGCATCGCCCGGGCTGAAGATGTCGGCTTGCGCGACAGCGCAGCCCCGCTTGTCGCCGCGCGCAAACGGCTTGTCCCGCGTCCGCGCGCAAGCACCAATGCGCTCTCGCGCAAGCCGCCTGATCGATTTTGGCCCTAGCTTCCCGCTCCGCGAAGAGGGAAACGCCCATGCACCAGCCGACCGAAACCGTGTTTGCCGACACTCCCCTCGGGCGCATCGCCGGCCTGCGCCGCCATGCGGTTTGCCGTTTCCGTGGCGTGCCTTATGCCGAGGCGCCGGTCGGCGCTCTGCGGTTTTGTCCGCCACGCCGCAAAACGCCGTGGACCGGGACGTTCGAAGCCTACGAGCCGGGCGTGATCGCCCCGCAGCTCGCCTCCCGGCTGCTCGGCGTGATGGGCGATTTCACACGTCGACAGAGCGAGGACTGCCTGCATCTCGACATCGCCACACCGGGGCTTGATGATGCGCGTCGGCCGGTCGTGGTCTGGCTTCATGGCGGCGGTTTTTCCAGCGGCTCGGGCGGGCTTGACTGGTACGATGGCAGTCTGCTTGCCGGCGAGGGCGACGTGGTCGTGGTCGGTGTCAACTACCGCCTGGGCGCGCTTGGTTATCTCTATGCCCCGGGCATCAGCGAGGGCAATCTGGGCCTGCTCGACCAGGCGCTCGCGCTCTGCGTCGTGCGCGATATCGCCGCTAGCGTCGGCGGCGATCCCGACAACATGATCCTGATGGGCCAGTCGGCTGGTGGAAATTCGATCGCTGCGCTGTTTGCCGGCGGCCACCCGACAAAAAACGTGCGGCGGGTGATCATACAAAGTGCGGCGTTTGGCATGCGTCCGCAGGATCGCGACTATGCGCGCGCGCTCGGCGCCGAGTTCGTCCGGGAATTGGGCGGTGATCCCCACAGGCCGGATGAGGTCCGCGCCTGGCTTGCGGGACGACCCCTTGATGCCGTCCTCGACGCGCAGGCCGCGATTGCACGCCGGCATGCCCGTTTCGGCGACACGGCCCCCCCGTTCCAGCTCGTTCAGGCGAGCGCTGGCCTTCCCGACACGGTCGCCTTCGACCGCGCGGCGGCCGACGCCATGACCGGCGTCGATGTGCTGATCGGCTTTACGTCGGATGAGGCGGACGCTTTCTTCGCGCTCGACCCGCGCGGCGAGAGCCTCGATATGGCCGCAGCCGGTGAGCTCGTCACCGCGTTTTACGGCCAGCACCGTTTGGAGGCGTTTCACCGCATGGCGCGCGATGGCGAACGCTCGCCCGTCGCCTTGCTCAGCGCCGTCGCCTCGCGGGATGTGTTCGTCGAGCCGACCGTCGCCTTTGCCGAGCGGCGCGCTGCGGATGGAGGCGAAGCCTATGTCTATGAATTCGCCTGGCATCCGGCCGGCAGCTCACTTGGCGCCTGCCATTGTCTGGAACTGCCGTTCGTGTTCGGCCCGACGCAAGCCTGGCGCGACGCGCCGATGCTTGCCGGCGCTGATCCGGTCGAGCTTGCCGAGCTGTCGGCAACCATACGCGCGGCCTGGCTGAACTTCGTGCGGATTGGAAACCCGGCTGCCGCCGGCTTGCCCGCCTGGCAGGCCTTTGGCGTCGGGCGCAGGCCGGCGATGCGGCTCGATCGGCGCTCCACCGTGAGTGACCTGGCGGGTGGTTCGTGCTGACCGCGGAGCCGACGCGCGTGGATCGGCCGGCGCGGCCGATCTGGATCCGCAATGCCATGCTGGTCGATCCCGCGGTCGGGAACGGCGAACCGGCAAGGGCCGACATCCTGGTTCGCGACGGCAAGATCGCCGCGATCGGCCCGGCCGCGACCGCGTTCCGGGTGCCGGACGACGCTGAGATTTTCGATGCGTCGGCGCTGATCGCCATACCGGGCCTCGTCAACGCCCATTATCATTCCCACGACGCGCTGCTGAAGGGTGCCTTCAACGTCATGTCCTTGGAGCGCTGGGCGGTGCGCGCTTTGCCGCGTTATTTTCCGCCGCGCTCAGATCGCGAATTGCGGCTGCGCACGTTGATTGGGGCTGCCGAGTGCTTGCGTGGCGGCATCACCACTGTGCAGGACATGCTGAGCCTGTGGCCGCTGACCAGCCGCCAGGCCGCGATCGTGCGCGACACCTATCGCGAGACGGGCTTGCGGGTCGTGCTCGGGCTGCAATTGGCCGATACCGGCCCGCTCGACACGATCCCCTTTTTGCGCGACATCCTGCCGGCCGAGCTTGCTGCCATCGTTGCCGGGCCGCCGCCACCGCCCGACATGCCGGCTCCGCTCGCCGAACTCGAGCGCATCCTGGCCGATCTGCCCGCGCAATCTGGCGATCGCGTCACCTGGGCGGTTTGTCCGTCGAGTCCGGAGCGCTGCTCTCGCGGGCTGCTCCTCCGCCTGCTGGACATCGCCCGCGCTTATGCGGTGCGGCTTTTTTCGCATGTCGCGATCTCGCGCGTCGAGGCGGTCGGCGCGCACACGATTTTCAAGGACCATGGCGGCTCGCCGATCCGTTATCTCGACAGTCTCGGCGCGCTCGGGCCCGACCTGACGCTCGCCCATGGCGTCTGGCTTGACGACGACGACGCCCGCCTGTTGGCCGGCAGCGGCACCCGGCTGGTGATGAATCCGATCAGCAATCTGAAGACCCGCAACGGCATAGCGCCGTATCGCCTTTATGCAAACAAAGGCGTTCGGCCGGGCCTGGGCTGCGACAATTGCTCGTGCTCCGATGCCCAGAACATGTTCCAGGCTATGAAGTTGTCGGTGCTTCTGGCCGGCATTGCCGGGCGCTCCGACGATGTGCCGGGCGCCCGCGATTGCTTGCGCGCGGCTACCGCCGACGGCGCGCGGGCGCTCGGACTGGAAAACACCGGTCGCCTCGGCGTCGGCTTCAGCGCCGACATCACATTTCTTGACCGCGATGACCCGGTCTATCGCCCGCTCAACGACGCCACGCGTCAGATCGTCTACGGCGAAGCCGGGCGCGGCGTCAGCGCCGTCATGGTCGACGGGCGTTTCGTCGTCCGCGACCGAAAACTGCTCACCATCGACGAGGATGCGCTCGCCGACGAGCTTGCCGAACTGATGCCGGCCGTGCTGCGCGACGCCGAGGCCGTGCGTGCGCGGGCGGAACGGCTCGACCCCTATCTGGCGGAAGCCGAAGCGCGAAGCTGGGCGGTCGATATCGGCATGACGCGCATGGCGTGCGAGTGACCGCACCGTGGATAGGAAGACGCGGGAAGGGGGCGGGTGCGCCCACATCCAAGCGACTATGCGCTGGCAAGCAAGCTGGATCGCCGCACCCGACGCACTATGAGCCCGGAGCATCGAACACGTCCGCTTCAAACGCGCAATAATCAGGGGAACCGTTTCATGAAACTCCGATTGAAGACTTTCGCCGCCGCCTTTGTGGCGGCCGGCCTGTCCGCTTCTGGCGGTGCATTAGCACAGGAAACTGTCAAGGTCGGCATGATGTCGCCCAATACCGGCCCGTTCGCCGTGATCGGCGAGGATGTCCGCAACGGTTTCCAGCTTTATCTCGACGAGATCGGCGGCATGGCCGGCGGCGCCAAGCTCGAGGTGATCTTCGAGGACACCCAGGCCAAACCGGATGTCGGGCTGACGAAAATCAAGAAACTGGTCGAAAGCGACAAGGTCAATTTCGTCGGCGGCATCGTGTCGTCCAGCGTCGCCTATGCGCTGCGCGATTATATGGTGGAAAAAAACGTACCGTTGGTGGTGTCGGTCGCCAGCGCCGACGGGCTCACGCAGCAGCTTGCCGCGCCGAACATTTTTCGCACCAACAGTTCGGGCAGCCAGGCTAGTCATCCGTTCGGCAAATGGCTTTTCGAGCAGGGCTATAAGCGCGTGGTCATGATCGCGCCCGGCTACGCCATGGGCTTCGAGCAGACCGGCGGCATCGCGCGCACCTTCACCGAGGCGGGCGGCGAGGTGATCCAGTCGCTCTATCCGCCGCTCGGCACGGCCGACTACGCGCCGTTCCTCACCAGCCTCAAGATCGACGAGGCGGACGCGGTGGTGGCGGTCTTCGCCGGCTCCGAGGCGATCAAATTCGTCAAGCAGTTCGAGGAATACGGGCTCAAGGGCACGATTCCGCTGGTCGGCACCAGCCTGTTGACCGACGACCTGATTCTCGGCCAGCAGGGCGATGCGGCCCTCGGCATCGTCACCGCCTCGCATTATTCGAGCGCGCTCGACACGCCCGGCAACGCGGCCTTCGTGAAGGCCTACCGCGAAAAATACGACCGCTCGCCGACGCTCTATTCCGAAGGCTCCTACGTAACCGCTAAGGCGATCCACATGGCGATCGAGGCGCTTGGCGGAGACCTTTCCGATCCGGCCAAGGTCAACGAGGCGCTGGCGGCGGTGTCGTTCGATTCACCGCGCGGACCGTTCAAGTTCGACGGCTACAACAGCCCCGTGCACGACATTTACGCTTTCGAGGTCAAGCGCAAGGATGGCGAACTGGTGAACGAGCCGATCGCGCGTTTCGAGGCGGTATCGCAATTCTACACCTGGAGCCCGGAAGACTATATGGCGATGAAGCCCTATCGCGATATCGCCAACGACTGGGCGAAATAACACCACCCCGTCGCTTTCGGTCCAACCGCATCTCGGAAAACAGCAAGCATGGCGTTCTACACGATCCAGATTCTCAACGGGCTGTCGCTCGCCATGCTGCTTTTCCTGATCGCCTCCGGCCTCTCGGTGATCTTCGGCCTGATGCGCATCATCAATCTGGCACATGGATCGTTTTATCTGCTCGGCGGATATATCGGCCTCTCGGTGCTCAACCAGACCGGTAGTTTCTGGCTCGCCATCCTGGTTGCCGCGGCGCTCGTCGCCGTCATTGGCATGGTCTTGCAGCGTGTCCTTCTGGAGCGGGTGCACGGCAACGAACTCGGCCAGGTGCTGATGAGTTTCGGCGTCCTACTGGTCATTTCCGACCTGGCGTTGTGGTTCTGGGGCGGTCTGCCCCAGACGCTCGACAGGCCCGACTTTCTCGACGGCGCACTGCGCTTCGCGGGCCTGTTCTTTCCAAAATACCGCGTCGCCCTGATTGTGTGCGGTTTCGCGGTCGCCCTGGCGATCTGGCTCATCATCGAGCGCACCCGGATCGGCGCGGTCATCCGCGCTGGCGTCGACGACGCCGACATGGTCCGGGCGATCGGCTTCGACATCAAGATGATCTTTCTCTTGGTGTTCGGGGCGGGCGCGGCGCTGGCGGGTGCGGCCGGTGTCCTCGGCGGCGCGATGCTGGGCATCTATCCGGGCGCGGATTTCGAGGTCGTGCTGCAGGCCTTCGCCGTTGTCGTCATCGGTGGGCTGGGCAGCCTGCGCGGCGCCTTCGTCGGCAGCTTGTTGATCGGTTTCAGCGATACGATCGGCAAGGCGCTGCTGCCGGAATTCGCCATGTTCACCATATTCGTGCCGATGGTCGCGATGCTGGTCATCCGTCCCGAAGGCCTTTTCGGCCGTGCGTGAGATTTTTCTGATGAGACCTTCCCTCGTAGCGGGCGCCGTGGCTGTCGCCGTCTTCGCTGTCGCTGCCGCGCTTGGCGGGCTGTTGTCGAGCTACTCGACAGGCCTGTTGATCGACTGCCTGATCTTTGCCGTTCTGGCGCTGGGGCTGAACCTGCTGCTCGGTCAGACCGGTCTGCCGTCGCTCGGCCACGCCGCCTATTTCGGCGTCGGCGCCTATACCGCCGGCCTGGTCATGCTGCATGTTTCAGACAGCTTCTGGTGGGGCGCGGCGGCCGCGATCGCGGCCAGCATGGCCGTCGGTGCCGTCTACGGCCTGCTCGCGCTGCGCACCAGCGGCGTCTACTTCCTGATCATCACCCTGGCGCTCGGTCAGATCACCTTCGCGATTGCGTTTTCGTGGCGCAGCCTGACCGGCGGCGACGACGGCCTGCGCGGCATCGGCCGGCCGGATCTCGGCCTGCCGGGCCTCAACGTCGACACGACTGCCGGATACTATCTTTTGGCACTGGCCGCGGCGGCCGCCGCGCTCTTGCTCATGAGGCTGATCGTGCGCTCGCCGTTCGGCGAGGCGCTGCGCGGCATTCACCAAAATCCCGACCGCATGGCCGCGCTCGGCTACAATGTCTGGCTCTACAAGTTTCTGGCCTTCGTCATCTCTGCCGGTTTCGCCGGCTGGGCGGGCGTCATCTTCGTCTACTACAAGGGTTTCATCAGCCCGGAGGCGGTCGGGATCGTCGTATCGGCGGAAGTGACGCTGATGGTGATCGTCGGCGGTGCCGGTACGCTGATCGGCCCGTTCCTGGGCGCCTTTTTGGTGGTGTTCATGAGCCATGTCGTGTCGGGTTACACCGACCGCTGGCTGACCGTGCTCGGTCTGCTTTACATCTGTGTGATGCTGTTTGCGCCCAAAGGTATCGTCACCCTTGTCGGCGACGCCTGGCGCGCCCGGAGGTCGGCATGAGCGCCCAGGCCGTCGATGTCGACAACGTGGTCATGCAATTCGGCGGCTTGCGCGCCGTCGACGGCGTATCGCTGCGCGTCGGCGTCGGCGAACGCCGGGTGCTTCTGGGGCCGAACGGCGCCGGCAAGACGACGCTGTTCAACATGATCGGCGGGCAGTTGCAGCCGACCTCCGGCGCGGTCAGGCTGTTCGGCCGGGACGTGTCGAAGCAGAACCCGTACCGGCGTGCGCATGACGGGCTCGCGCGCACCTTCCAGATCACCTCTCTGTTCCCCGACATGACGGTCGGCGAAAACGTGCATCTGGCCGTGCGTGCCCTGTCGACAAGCCGTTTCGGGATGATCCGACCGGCAGGCGCCTATCCGCGCATCGCCGAAAGGGTGGCCGACATCCTGGCCGAGTGGCGCTTCCCCGCCGGCGCCGACACGCGCGTCAGCAACCTGTCCTATGGCGACCAGCGCAAGCTCGAACTGGCCATGGCGGTCGCCAACCGGCCGCGCATTCTCCTGCTTGACGAACCGACCTCCGGCCTGTCGGCCACCGAGACCGAAAGCGTCGTCGGCTTGATCAAGGGCCTGCCCGAAGACGTGACCGTGATCGTGGTAGAGCACGACATGGATGTCGCCTTCGCCGTCGCCGACCTGTTTACCATCCTGCACAATGGCCGACTGGTGACCACCGGGACCGCGGCCGAGGTCCAGGCCAACGAAGACATCCAACGCATCTATTTCGGCGAAGGCGAGTGAGCGTCATGGCGCAACCGATCGTCAGTGTGGACGACGTGCACACCTATTACGGCGATAGCTACATCCTGCAGGGTGTTTCGCTCGACGCGCAGCCGGGCGAACTGGTGGCCGTTCTCGGGCGCAACGGCGTCGGCAAGTCGACGCTCGCCAATACGATCATGGGCTTCAACCCGCCGCGCCGGGGCGCGATCCGCTTCCTGGACAAGGCGCTGACCCACGCCACGCCGGAAGCGCGCAGCCGAGCCGGCATCGCGCTGGTGCCGCAGGGTCGGCGCACCTTCCGCTCGCTGAGCGTGGCCGAGACCCTCGAGATCGCGCGCCATTTGCGGCGCTTCGATGCGCAAAGCCTGTCCTGGACGGTCGAGGCCGTCTACGACGCCTTTCCGCGGCTTGCCGAACGCCGCGACAATCGCGCCGGAAACCTGTCGGGCGGCGAACAGCAGATGCTGGCCGTCGGCCGCGCGCTGGTCGGCAATCCGCGCTTGGTCATTCTCGACGAGCCGACGGAAGGCTTGTCGCCGCTTCTCGTCAAGGAACTGTTCGGCGTACTGGAAATGGTCAAGGCCAGGGGCTCGACGATCCTGCTCGTCGAGCAGCGGCTGAAATTCGCGCTGGCGCTCGCCGACCGCGTCGTGATCCTCAACAAAGGCAAGGTGGTCTATGCCGCCACGCCGGGCGAACTGCAGGCGGACGAGGAAATCAGACACCGTTATCTCGGTGTCTGATTGCGAACGTGCCGGATCGGTGGTGCAGGGGCGAGGACGGGATGAGATGATTGAAACCGTGCAAGTCGAGGTCGGGCGCGGCCGGCCGGCCTTTCCGGTCGACATCCTGACGCTTGGCCAGGCACGGATCGTCCGCATACCCGATATCGACCGGATCGAATGGCCCGCCACCGCCCTGTTCGACGCGCTGACGGCCGACGATCTGCGCGCCGCCGCCGGCTTGGTTCCGGCCGGAACCGTCGATGCGGAAGCCGCGACCCTGCTCCTGAGCTTCAACATCTATCTGATCCAGACGCCGGCTTTCACCGCCTTGATCGATGCCGGCATCGGCAACGGCAAGCAACGGTTGGATCGCCCTGCCTGGCATCGCCGTGACGGGCCGTTTCTCGATCTGCTCGGCAGGCTCGGCGTGCGACCCGAAAGCGTCGACATCGTCGTCAACACGCATCTGCATGCCGACCATGTCGGTTGGAACACGGTTTTGGGCGATGCCGGCTGGGAGCCGACTTTCCCGCGCGCCCGCTACGTCGCGCCGCGGGCCGAATTCGACCATTGGAACCGGCTTCATCGGGTCGAACCGTCGGCGTCGGTCCTGCACGGCGCCTTCGCCGACAGCGTCCTGCCGCTCGAGGACGCCGGCTGTCTGGACCTGGTCGGCTCGAGCGCCGAGATCGCGCCCGGCCTGCGTTTCGAGCCGGCCGCTGGCCATTCGCCCGGCATGTGCGTCGTGCGCCTGACGCTCGATGCGGCCTCGGTACTGTTTACGGCGGATGTGTTGCATCATCCGCTGCAATTCGCCCGCCGAGAGCTCGTATCCAATTTCTGTGCCGACCCGCAAGCAGCGCGCGCCACGCGCGAGCGAATTTTGACGGAAAACGCCGGCACCGGCACGATCCTGGCGCCGTATCATTTTGCATCACCCGCTTTCGGCCGTCTTCAACGGGAGGCCGCCGGGGCCCGCTTCGTTCCCCTGCCGTTGTCTTCGGCCCAGGCCTGATCGGTCTTTGTCACGCCTCCATCGAGACGCCTTGTGGACTGGCAGGGCTCACGCGCCGAGCGGATGCGGCATATAACCGACGAAGCCGGCGATCTTCCACACGCCGTCGACCTTGCGGCAGAAGTAAAGCGTCTGCCATTTCAGCCGCGCGGGCTCGCCGTCGGGACGGGCGATCGTGCCGTTGAATTTTTTGTGCAGCACGGCGCGGTCGCCGTCGATGTCGATGTCGCGCATATTGGTGACGCGGAACATCGCCTCGCGCAGCGGCTCGCTGAAATGGCTGGCCGCCGAGTCCTTCGCCTGGCGCAGCCACTCGTCGCGATAGACCTCCAGCCGCGGGAACTGCAGCCGCCAGGCATCCGCGTCGGCCAGAAAATGGGCGTGCATGCCGAAAAAGCTCTCGGCGATGAAATCGTGCTCGACCATCGACCAGTCCTGGGAAAGGAAAGCGTCGATGTCGCGCCGCACCAGCATCTCCCAAAGATAGTGCCGGTCGGCGTCGCCTTCCGGAAACGGGTTTTTGTCGAACTGCATGTTGGGCTCCGTGCTCGGGTTTGCCGCTGGTTTGGCGGTCCTATGTCACGCGGCCGCGCGCGGCGACCGGCACGCGGGCGATCACCTCTTGCCCGTCGATCAGGTGGACCGCGTCGAAGAGGTTGGACACTACGCACACATGGTTGGGAATGACGCGCACCTTGTCGCCGACCGCCGGCTTGGTCGCGCAGCCGGAAAGATCGACCACCGCGTGTTCTTCGCTGAGCCCTTTCACCACCGCCTGCGGATATTCGACGATATGGCCGTGACCGGGCGCGTCGCAACGGTCGGCGGCCAGCGCCTTGGAGCCGGCGTCGAGCACGGCGCGGTCCGGGGTCGGGCGGCTGACGACGGTTGTCAGCACGCTCAGCGCGCAGTCCTCGAGCGTGCCCAGTCCGAGCGAGACCTGCATGCGGTCGGAATAGATATAGGTTCCCGGCCGGTGCTCGGTCGCGGACGTCACCTCGGCGGCGGCATAAAGGTCCGGCGAGCCGCCGTTGGAAATGCGCGCCACCTCCAGACCGGCCTCGTTCAGGGTTTTTTTCGCCGACTTGAACCATTGGTCGACCTTGGCGGCCGCACCGCGCGGCGGATAGGTCATCAGCCCCTCGAAGCGCAGCCCTGGCGCGGCGTCGATCAGCCTTGCGAGTTCCAGCGCTTCCTGCGGCGACTGCACGCCGCAGCGCCCGGCACCGGTGTCGCATTCGATCAAGACGGGCAGGGGGTGCGACGCATCGGTGAAACGCGCCGCATAACCCTG
The DNA here is from genome assembly GCF_004000215.1 of Nitratireductor alexandrii. Taxonomy (GTDB): domain Bacteria; phylum Pseudomonadota; class Alphaproteobacteria; order Rhizobiales; family Rhizobiaceae; genus Mangrovimarina; species Mangrovimarina alexandrii. Next base: position 508,247 of record NZ_RBVY01000002.1, read on the forward strand.
CACGGTCGGCCGGTTGTCGGCGCTCACCGAAAGGGTAATGCGCTTGTGCAGGGCGTGCAGCCGCTCCAGCTTGTCGGCGCCGACGATGTTGTAGGGGATGAAGATGTCGGCGATGCCGGCATCGGCCATCGCCTCGGCCTCGCCGAGCTTTTGGCAGGTGATGCCGACGGCGCCGAGGTCGATCTGGCGTTTGGAAAACAGCGGCAGCTTGTGGGTCTTGATATGCGGACGCAGAACGAGCCCGTGCGTGTCGGCATAGTCCTGGGCGCGGCGCAGATTGGCGTCGGCGATCCGCCGGTCGATGATCACGGCCGGGGTGTCGAGGTCGGAAAAATTCATGACGAAGCTCCGCTGGATGGTCGCGATCCGGCCGCTAGCCGGCGATCTGCTCGAGAAACGGCAGGTTGCTGGCGCTGACCCCCGCATCCACCTGCAATGTGGCACCTGTGATCCCGCTTGCCCAGGACGAGGCCAGAAAGACGATCGCGCGCGCCACTTCGCTGGGCTCCACCAGCCGTGCGAGCGGATAGAGCCGGGTGACGGCGTCGAGAATTTCCGGCTTCTCCTCCAGCCGATGCGTCCAGGCCTCGGTCTTGATGGAGCCGGGAATGACGGCGTTCGCGCGGATGCCGTTGCGGCCCTCTTCGGTGGCGATCGCCCGCATCCAGGCGTGCAGGGCGGCCTTGGCCGCCGAATAGGCCGGATTGCCGTAATGGGCGAGCGCGTTGACCGAGGACACGAACACGAAGGCCGAACCCGAGGGCCGGTCGCGCATCGCCGGCACGAATGCGCGCGACAGCAGCGCCGCGCTGCGAAAATTCAGGTCGAGTTCCGTGGCGAGGTTTTCCGGCGTTATGTCGGCGAGCGTTTCGGCGCGGGTCCAGCCGGCGTTCGAGATCACGGCGGCCGGCGCGCCCGCCTCGCAGATCGCCGCGCAGGCCCGGTGAAGCGCGTCCTCGTCCAGAAGGTCGAAATGGTGGGTTTCAACGATGCCCGGAGCCGAGAGTGCAGCACCCGGCCGGTCGCAGGCCACGATGCGCGCGTTGCACTCGTGAAGCGTCGCCGCCAGCGCGGTGCCCACGCCGCCGCCCGCGCCGGTCACGACCACACGAGCGCCCGCGAAATCGATCATCTCTCCCCCCGTCGGTTCCGTTGCCGGCTGCGCGCGGCCGGCGAACCGGCAACCCTGTCGCTTCCGGAGCGGCAGGATGCGAACATTCTTGTAATAAAGCAACACAAAACTATCAAAGATGTTGCTTTCCAACAAAGCCTGTAACAGGATTGGTTTGTCGATGGCGCAAAACTTGGCCGTGCGACGCCGCAGCGACAGGCCGGGCGCCGTGTCCGTTGCGCTGTATCGGCCTGGCGCCCGTGCATCGACGACACCGTACTGACTGGAGGTTTTGATGACCAAGCAATGCTTCGGATCTTCCCATGTCCCGCTTTCGCCCGCCGTGCGTGCGGGCGATTTCGTTTATATCTCCGGCCAAGTCCCGGTCAGCGACGGCAAGGTCGTGCAGGGCGGCATCGTCGAGCAGACCGAGCAGGTCCTGGCCAATGTCGGCGCGGCGCTGAAGCTGGCCGGCTGCAGCATGGACGACGTGGTCAAGACGACCGTGTGGCTGGAAGACGCGCGCGATTTCGGTGCCTTCAACACCGTCTACGCTCGTCACTTCCCCACCAATCCGCCGGCACGGACCACGGTGGAGAGCCGGTTGATGATCGACATCAAGATCGAGGTCGAGGCGGTCGCCTACAAGCCCGTGTGAACGGGCGCGGCGAGAACGGACAGGTTGCCATGGAAGCGCGAACGGGAGCGGTTGGCTGATGTCTTTTGACGTGCTTGTGCGGGGTGGTCGGCTGATCGATCCCAGTCGCGGCGTCGATGCCGTCTTGGATGTCGGCGTCGCTCAGGGGCGGGTGGCCGCGATCGGCGCAGGACTGCCCGTGGACGGCGCGGCCCGCGTCGTCGACGCGGGGGGATGCCTTGTCACCCCGGGGCTGATCGACCTGCACAGTCACGTCTATTGGGGCGGCACGTCCTTGGGCGTCAACGCCGACCGGCTGGCGGCCCCGAGCGGCACCACCACCTATGTCGATGCCGGTAGCGCCGGGGCTGGCAATTTTCTCGGTTTTCGCAGTCACGTGATGGAACGCGCCAAGGTGCGCATCGTGGCCTATCTCAACATTTCCTTCGCCGGCATTTTTGGGTTTTCCAACCGCCTGATGGTCGGCGAGTGCGCCGACCTGCGCCTGTGCGACCCGCGCGAGGCGGTCGCCTGTGCGCGTGAGCACGAGGATGTGATCGTCGGCATGAAGGTGCGCACCGGCCGTATTGCCGGCGGCACCAGCGGCATCGCGCCGTTGGAACTGGCGATGGAGACCGCCGACCGGGTCGGCCTGCCGGTGATGGCGCATATCGACGAACCGCCGCCCGGTCGCCTCGAAGTGCTCGAGCGTCTGCGGCGCGGCGACGTGCTCACCCATTGCTTTCGCCCGTTCCCGAACGCGCCGGTCAACGGCGCCGGCGAGATCAAGGCCGATATGCGCCTGGCGCGCGAGCGCGGCGTCATCTTCGATATCGGCCACGGCATGGGCTCGTTCGATTTCGAGGTCGCGCGCACCATGCTGGCCGGTGGAATGCTGCCCGACGTGATCAGCAGCGATGTCCATCTTCTGTGCGTCGACGGGCCGGCCTTCGATCTTCTGGTGTGCATGTCGAAACTGATGGCGCTCGGCATGCCGCTGACCGAGATCGTCCGCGCCACCACCCAGACCCCCGCCGACGCGATCGGACGCCCGGATCTCGGCCGGGTGGCCGTCGGCGGGCCGGGCGATCTCAGCGTGCTGGCGCTCGAGCCGGGCGACGTCACTTTCACCGATTCCGTCGGCAACACGCTGACGGCCACCGAGCGGCTGGTCTCGCGCGGCATCGTTGCCGGCGGCGCTTGGCTGCCCAATGACGAAATCCGTTCCCCGGCCGAGCTGGCCGCAAACGGGGCCAAACCGCGTCACACCCATACCGATCTGGTGGTCGCGCATTTCGGCCGCCCCTATTGCCGGCATTGAGGGGCGGCGCATCGTTGCAGGCGGTCTTTATGCCGGGTCCCGGTAGACCGGCGTGTCGATGCCTTCCATCCGCGCCTTGATCTGCAGGGCGACGATCTTGGAATAAAACCGCGACAGCGCCAGATTGCCGCCATGGAACCACAGCGCCTCCTGCGGCGTGGGTTTCCACATATTGCGCAATTCGCCCTGCCACGGGCCGGGATCGTTTTTCACGCCCGATCCCAGGCCCCAGCACGGTCCGATGCTGTCGGCGACCTCGCGCGAGACGATCTGCGCCACGGTCTCGTGCATGGAGTGATAGCCGGTGCACAGGATGATCGCGTCGGCCGCCAGCTCTTCGCCGTCCTCGAACAGGATGCCGTTTTCGCTCAGTGCCTTGATCTGCTTGCCGCTGCGTATGCCGATTTCGCCGTCGATGATCAGGTCGCTCGCGCCGACATCGATGTAATAACCCGAACCGGTGCGATACGCCTTCATCATCAGCCCGGTCTCGTCCTCGCCGAAATCGATCGCAAAGCCGGTCGCCGCCAGCCTGTCGTAAAACGCCGCGTCGCGCTGCCTGATCTCGTCCCACAGCGCCTTCTGGCTTTCGGGCAGCAGGGCGAACGGGGTGGAGGCCACCAGCATGTCGGCCGCCTCCGTCGTCATGCCGCGATCGAGCGCGTCCTCCGAATAGATATCGAACGCCATCTCCATCATCGTGTCGGACTTGACCACGGTGGTCGGCGAGCGCTGGACCATGGTCACCTCGGCTCCGCTTTCCCAAAGGTCGACGCAGACGTCGTGACCGGAACTCGCCGCCCCGATCACCGCGCATTTGCGGCCCTTGAACGGTGTGCCGCCAGCATAGTCGCTGGAATGCAGGACCTGACCCTTGAAACGCTCGGCGCCGGCAAGCGCGATGCGGCGCGGCGGGCCGTAGGCGCCGGTGGCGAACACGAGTTGGCGCGGTTTGACGACGATCCGTTCGCCGGCGCGTTCGAGTTCGACCGTCCAGACCTTTTCGGTATCGTCATAGGCCGCGCTGACACAGCTTGTGGAGTCCCAGTAATTGAGCTCCATCACCTTGGCATACATTTCCAGCCAGTCGCCCATCTTGTCCTTGGGCGTGAAGACGGGCCAGTGCGCGGGGAAGGGGATGTAGGGCAGGTGATCGTACCAGACCGGGTCGTGCAGCACGAGCGTCCGGTAGCGGTTGCGCCAAGAATCGCCGGCGCGCGCATTCTTCTCCACGATAATGGTTGGCACGCCGAGTTGCTTCAGCCGCGCGCCGAGCGCGATGCCGCCCTGTCCGCCGCCGATGATCAGGCAGTAGGGCTCTTCGGTGTGGCCGAGCGTCGCCTGTTCGCGCGCCCGTGCTTCGGACCAGGTCTCGCGGCTCGGATCGGCCTTGTGGCGCACACCGAGTTCGCGCGTGCGGCCAGTCTTTTCCTCGTGGCCCTTGAGGTCGGTCGTCATCGTGAACAGCGTGTGGCAGCGCCCGTCGCGCAGCCGCAAGACGCCCTTGCCGTGGGCGACCTGCGTCTCGAAGCTGAAATGCGCTTCCACCACGCCCTCCGCGCTCTCCGCATCGCCCTCCAGCCGCCAGCTATGCGGCCGCGTTTGCACAAGCGTGGCCGCGAGCATCGCGCGCACGGCCGCACGCCCTTCCATCGTTTTGATGTTCCAGGTGAAGCTCAGCAGGTCGCGCCAGTAGCATGTGTCCAGGAACAGCGCCGCCGCCGCATCCGGGTCGCGCGCCTCGAGCGCGGCGGACAAGGATCGCAGCCAGTTGGCCGCCTGCTGGGTTGGTGCGGCGTCGAGCATCATGCCTCCTCCTCGGATTCGCGTGGCGCGCTGGATTTTGCGGTCGCTGGTAGAAACGGCGGACTGTGGCGGGTGAGGGGCGTAACGGCCCCTTGGCCCTAGTCGCCCAGGGGTTCCATCACATCCTTGCCGCCGCGGTGGGTCAGCACGTTATATTTGATGCGCCGCAGGTTCTCCTGCGCGCTCTCGCCGAGCTTGTAGCCGGCCGCGACCGCCATCAGGTCGATCGCCGCCAGAAAGGCGAAGCGCGAGGCCGTCGGCTTCAGCGTGTCGGGATATTCCGGCACGGCGACGGCGAGCGCGACGTCGCAGGCGCGCGCCAGTCCGCTGCCGGGCGCGGTGATGCACACGGTCTTGGCCCGGTAGTGCTTGGCAAGCTCGATCGCCTCGATCACCTCGCGCGTGCGCCCTGTCGCCGAAATCGCGATCGCAAGATCGTCGGGTTTCAGCGTCGAGGCCGTCATGCGCATCAGATAGGGATCGCTGTGCGCGCTCACCGCCACGCCGTAGCGGAACAGCCGGTATTGGGTTTCCTGCGCGAGCGCCGACGAACTGCCGCCTAGGCCGAACACGGTCACCTGGCGCGCCTTGGCTATGAACTCGGCCGCCTGCTGCAGGCTGGCCGGGTCGAGTTGCCGTTCCGCCTCCTGAAGGGCCTGTCTGGCCTGGCCGAACACTGCGCTCCAGAACGGCATGCCGTTGCCCGTCGATGTTGCGGGCGGCTTCGACAGGTAGAGCGCGCCGACGACCAGGCTTTGGGCGAGCTTCAGCTTGAAGTCGCGCACGCCCTCGCAGCCGATCGCGCGGCAGAACCGTGTCACCGTCGGCTCGCTCACCTCGGCGCGGCGCGCGAGGTCGGCGTTGGAGGCGTCGACCGCGAATTTCACGTCCTCGAGAACGGCGTCGGCCACGCGCCGCTCCGCCGGACGCAGGTCGCCGTAGGAATCCTTGATCTGCGAAATAATGTCTGGAATCGGCTTGGCTTGATGGTCCTCGTCGGCCACAGCCTGGCTGGCCCTCCGGCTTCCGCGCGCTGTCTCGACCATAGGCGCTACCTCTTCTGCCTGGTGCCGGCGGTCCAAGAGCGCCCGGTCCAAAACCATGCCGCATCCACGGCGGACAATCCCCTCGAACCCGTCACGCTGTTCTCGCTCGCTCCACGGCGTCACCCGGTCCAAACGGGGTGTTTTCGGTAGTTATGTAGGAAACTAACACACTTTCTGATTTGTAAAAACCCCTGAAAATATAGCGTTGAGGAGGTTTGATTGGTCCAATTCATCCATTGGCCCGACCAGTGCCTTGACAGAAAAGTAGGATAGTTACAGACTGATTTTAATGGATGAGCGGTCGATCTTCGGGGTCGCCGAAAACGATCCGAGGGGCGAATGACGGCAGGCGATGCACAAACCCCGAAGCTGCGTGTCGATGCGGCATCGAAGGTCTATGCCACCGCATCGGGCGACCTTCTCGCGCTCGACCGGTGCAGCCTGGACGTGCGCGCCAACGAGATCGTGTCGATCGTCGGCCCTTCCGGTTGCGGCAAGACCACCTTGTTGTGGTCGATGTCGGGCCTGCACCGGCTGTCGGGCGGCGAGATCCTGCTCGATGGCACGCCGATCACGGGCCCGCATCCCGACATCGGCCTCGTCTTCCAGGAAGCCAATCTTTTGCCGTGGCGCGATCTCGACGCCAATATCCGCTTTCCCTTCGAGATCAAGCGCATCAAGCCCGACCAGCCCTGGGTCGACCATCTGCTCCGGCGTGTCGGTCTCGAAGGTTTCGGCGGCAAGTTTCCGCGCGAATTGTCGGGCGGGATGCAGCAGCGTGCGGCGATGGTGCGCGCGCTGTCGTTACGGCCATCGGTGCTGTTGATGGACGAGCCTTTCGGCGCGCTCGACAGCTTCACCCGCGAGGAGATGAACCGGCTGGTCGAGGAAATTTGGCTCGAGACCCATACGACCATCGTCTTCATCACCCACAGCATCGAGGAAGCGATCTTCCTGTCGGACCGCGTGGTGGTCTTGAGCGGCCGCCCTGGCCGCGTGGCGCGCGAGTTCGCGGTGCCGTTCGAGCGCCCGCGCTCGATGGAGGTGATGGCGACGAAGGAGGTCTTCGATCTGACCAACGCCATCAAGATGGAGATCGTCGGCGGGCGCAAGGCTGCCGCGCCGCAGGTCAAGCCGCAGCAGGAACGCATCGATTAGGGAGCGGTATCGGTGGATCGATCAGACGCTATACCTGAATTCCGCAAGACCGCTTCGGGCGAGGGCGGCGAGGTCAGCCTGACCAACCTGTCGGCTCTGTCGGGCGGCGTCGGCATCAAGTCGACGGCCGAAGTCGTCGCCATCATCGCGGTCGCGGTCTTCGTCGTCGGCGGGGTGGAGCTGGCGTTGCGCGTTTTCGAGGTGCCGCCTTATATCATGCCCACGCCGAGCGCGATCGCGGTGGCGCTGGTCGGCGACTTCCCGCTGATTTTCCCGCATTTGCTGCACACGCTGGTCGAGCTTTTCGGCGGCTTCGCCATCGGCGCCACCATCGGCCTCGTCCTGGCGGCGGTGATCACCCAGTTCCCCTTCGCCGAAAAGATCGTGGCACCTTACATCTTGCTTCTGGTCACGACCCCGATGCTGGCGCTGGTGCCGCTTCTTATCCTGCGCTTCGGCTTCGGCTACGAGCCGCGCATCATCGCCGTCGCGCTCGCCTCCGGGCCGATGGTGATGATCAACGCCGCCACAGGCTTTCGGCGCGTCGACAACGCCAAGATTGCCCTGGCGCGCTCCTACGGTGCCAGCACGCTGCAGATCTTCTGGAAAATCCGCGCGCCGATGGCGCTGCCGATGATCCTTGTCGGGCTGATGATCGGCGCCATCTTCGGTCTGCTGACGGCGGTCGGCGCGGAGATGGTCGGCGGCGGGTTCGGTCTGGGCAATCGCCTGACGACCTATTCCTCGATGATCCAGATGCCGCAGTTCTTCGCCGTGGTTCTCATCCTCTCGACGCTCGGCATCCTGATCTACGTGCTCTTTTTCCTGATCGGGAAGAAGTGGGCGAGCTGGGAAGCCTAGGGGCCGGACCAGGACGATACGGCGCCCGAAGGCCTGACGGGCGTCGATGACAGACCACACAGGCTTAACCGCAGAGGGAAGAGCGCAATGACCGGAAAAAAACCGTCCATTCTAAACATGCAGGCGGGCATCAGCCGCCGTCATTTTCTGCAGGTCACGGGCAAAGGCGTGGTCACCGCCACGGCTCTTGGCGCCGCCGGCTATCTAACGCCGGCACGCGCCGAGCCCTATGACACGTTCACCTGGATCTCGCCGCGCGGCACGCTCGAGGTGCTCGACGACTATCCCTACTGGATCGCCAAGAAGATGGGCTATTTCGACGGTCTCGACACCGAGATGCAGCCCGGCCCGTCCGACGGTACGGCGACGGTGAAATTCGTCGATGTCGGCCAGGCCGACATGGGCTTTCCCTCGCCCGGCGTGTTTTCCTTCGCGCTGCAAAACGGCATGAAGCTCAAGTCGGTGTTCCACATGGGCGCGCGCGACACGTTCTCCATCGCCTTCCGCAAGGGCGAGGGCGTGTCAGACCTCAAGCAGCTCGAGGGCAAGACCATGCTGCTCGGCTCGGCCGCCTGGCAGGCGATCGTCGATCCGATGCTGGCAGCCCAGGGCGTTGACATTTCCAAGGTCGAATATGTCGAGGCCGGCTGGCCCACCTGGGGCACGGCGCTCGCCGGCGGCCAGGGCGACGCGGCGCTCGCCTGGGAGGGACTGCGCGCGGAATGGATCGCCACCGGCCTCGAATTCGACTACTGGCTCGGCGTCCAGAACTCCAACCTGCCGGCCAACACCTTCGTGGTACGCAGCGCCGATCTGGAGGATCCCGATCGCGTGGCCTTTCTGGAAAAATACCTGCGCGCCTGGGCGATGGGGCTCGAATTCGGCTACCAGAACCCGCGCGCGGCGGTCGAGGCCGTCTTCGAACAGTTTCCGACCTTCGCCAAGAACACCGGGCCCGAACTCGGCACGTCGTCGATCCTGCAGCAGATCAACGTCTTCCGCGGCGACATGGACAAGCGCGAGGGTTGGGGCTGGCACGACATGTCGAGCTGGCAGGCCTTCTTCGACCAGATCCACGAGATCGGTCAGATTTCCGATCCGGTGAAGGCCGAGGAGGTGTGCTCCAACGCGCTGATCGGCCCGGCCAACGAGTTCGACCACGCCAAGGTCAAGGCCGACGCTGACGCCTACGAATTGTCGGCCGATTTCGCCGGGCTCGACGTCGATAAGATCAAGTCGCAGATGTTCGACGACGCGATCTAGCCCTGACGAGGCGCTTTTGAAGGACATGGCGGGCGGCCTGGAGGGGCCGCCCGTGCGACAGGTCACGAACAACATCTAGGGAGGGCGCAGTGCCTGAAAAACTGAAGGTTCTGGTGGTCGGCCTCGGCAATATGGGGGCGTCGCATGCCAGCGCCTACCATCGGCTCGACGGCTATGAGATCGTCGGTCTGATGAGCCGGTCGATCAAGGGCAAGACGATCCCCGATGAGCTTGCCGGCTATCCGCTGTTCGAGGATTTCGACGCAGCACTCCGCGACGCCAAGCCGGATGTCGTCTCGATCAATTCCTGGCCGAACACGCACGCCGAATATGCGCTCAAGGCGATGGATGCCGGTTGCCACGTCTTCATGGAAAAGCCGATCGCCACCAATATCGCCGACGCCGAAAAGGTCGTCGCCAAGGCGCGCGAGAAAAACCGCAAGCTGGTGCTGGGCTATATCCTGCGCGTGCACCCGTCCTGGATCACCTTCATCGAGAAGGGCCGGACCCTCGGCAAGCCGCTGGTCATGCGCCTCAACCTCAACCAGCAAAGCAGCGGCCCGGCCTGGTCGTGGCACAAGAACCTGATCGATTCCCTGATTCCGATCGTCGATTGCGGCGTGCATTATGTCGACGTCATGTGCCAGTTGACCGGCGCCAAGCCGGTGCGTGTCCACGGGATCGGCGCCAAATTGTGGGCGGACGCCGCCAAGCAGAATTACGGTCATCTCCACGTCACTTTCGACGACGGTTCGGTCGGCTGGTACGAGGCCGGTTGGGGCCCGATGATGAGCGAGATCGCCTATTTCGTGAAGGACGTGGTCGGCCCCAAAGGCGCGGTCTCCATCGTCGCCGGTCAGTCGGAAAACGACAAGCAGGCCGACGAATTGTCGAATTCGGCCGATATCGATCAGCATACCAAGACCAATGCCATCAAGATCCACTATGCCGATGTCGATGACGACAAGAATTTCGTCAAGAAAGACGAAATCCTAAGCATGGAGGACGAACCCGGCCACCAGGAGCTTTGCGATCGCGAACAGGCATTCCTCCTGCGCGCCATCCGCGAGGATCTGGATCTGTCGGAATCCATGGACGCCGCCGTCAACTCCCTGCGCATCGTGCTCGCCGCCGAGCAGAGCATCGAGGAAGGCCGCGCCATCGAGCTTTCCTGACGCCGTCGCCGCCGGGTCAAGGGCCCGGCGGCCGGCTTTCGACCCGCAACCGTTCCGCCCGTCCGCACGCTCGATGCGGCGGCGACTGCGCGTGCCCGGGCGTCACTTTCTTTCGACAGGAGGATACGACATGCCGACAGTCACCGAATCCCTGCTTGAGACCTACACCGAGTCCGACGCGCTCGGTCTGGCGGAGCTTGTGCACAAGAAGGAGGTTTCGCCGGCCGAACTGGTCGAGGCGGCGGTCACGCAGATCGAGCGCCTCAATCCGCGCCTCAACGCGGTCGTCCATCGGCTATACGACATGGGCCGCGCGCGCGCCGAGAGCGTCGACACGGCCGCGCCTTTCGCCGGCGTGCCTTACCTTCTGAAGGAGCTGGCCTCGTCCTGGGAGGGCGCGCCGGTCACCAATTCCTCCGCCTATTTCAAGGACGTCGTCGCGCCTGCCGACAGCGAGGTCGTCGGGCGCATCAAGCGCGCCGGGCTGGTTTTGGTCGGCAAGTCGAACGCGCCCGAAAACGGCTGGTCGATCGCCACCGAGCCGAAGCTGTACGGCCCGACCGTCAATCCCTGGAACGAGGAGGTCACGCCCGGCGGGTCGAGCGGCGGCACCGCCGCTGCGGTCGCCTCGCGCATGGTGCCGATCGCCGAGGCGAGCGACGGCGCCGGCTCGATCCGCATTCCCGCCTCGTGCTGCGGCATTGTCGGGCTGAAGCCCTCGCGCGGCCGTGTGACGCTGGCCCCGCTCGGCGACTACTGGTACGGCGGCGCCTATTTCCTGTGCTGTACGCGCTCCGTGCGCGACACCGCCGCCTATCTCGATGCCGTTGCCGGCGCCCTGCCGGGCGATCCCTATACGCCGCCGGTGCCGGCCGAGAGCTGGCTGGACTTGTCGCGGCGCACGCCGAAAAAACTGCGGATCGCCTATTCGGTGACCCCGCCCAACGGTACGGCCGTCGACCCGCAGGTCAGGGCCGCTGTGCTGAACACCGTTGCGACGCTGGAAGGGCTCGGCCATCAGGTCGAGGAATGCGATCTCGACCTCGACGGCGACGCGGCCTGGAGGACCTATACCGACATGACCTGCGTGCAGACCGCGGCCATGTTCGACTGGCTGGAGCCCGCGGTCGGCCGTCCCGTCACGCCGGCCGATGTCGAGCCTGTCACCTGGGCGATCATCGAGCGCGGCCGCGCCACCAGCGCCACCAAGCACATCACCGATGTCGAGGGGATGCGCCAGATCGGGCGTGCGATCGTCGGCCAGTTGCAGCCGTTCGACCTGTTCGTCACGCCGACCCTGACGCAATTGCCGCGCCCGGTCGGCTATTACGACATGTCCGAACCCGACATCGACCGCTACAACGCCAAATGGGCCGATTCCGCCTTTGCCTTCCCCTTCAACATTTCCGGCCAGCCTGCGATCTCGCTGCCGCTGGCCTGGTCTGAAGAGACGATTCCGATCGGCGTCCAGCTTGTCGGCCGCTACGGCGACGAGGCCACCGTTTTGGCCGTCTCCGCACAGCTCGAGGAGGCCATGGCCTGGCGCGACCGGCGCCCGCCGCTCGGCGCCTGATTGCCTTGGCCGGCGGCCGCTTTGCGGTCGCCGGCATGACGAGAGCCTCGACGCGCCCGAGAGGGCCTCATTTCAGATACCAGCCCCAGGGTTCGGCACTGGTGAATTCGGTGATCTGCTTGGTTTCGAGATAGTTTTCGAACCCCCAGCGACCGAGCTCGCGGCCGATGCCCGACTGTTTGTAGCCGCCCCAGGGCGCCTCGGTGAAGGTCGGCTGCGAACAATTCACCCACACGATGCCCGCGCGCAGCGCGCGCGCCACGCGCGCGGCGCGATCCCGGTCCTGGCTCATCACCGCCGCGGCCAGGCCGAAGCGGCTGTCGTTGGCGAGTGCCACCGCCTCGTCCTCGGTGGCGAAGCGGCGCACGGCCAGAACCGGACCGAAAATCTCCTCGCGCCAGGCGTCGCTGTCGAGCGGCACGTCGCACAGAATGGTCGGCGCCACGAAATAGCCCTTGTCGAAGCCTTCCGCCCGGCCGCCGCACAGTAGTTTTGCGCCTTGTTCGCGGCCGCGCTCGATCGCGCCCAGAACCTTGCGGAACTGCCCCTCGCTGACCAGCGGGCCGAGCAGCACGCCCTCGCGGTCGCCCGCTCCGATCGGGATCCGGCGCGCCTCGTCCACCAGGCGCTCCATCAAACGCTCGTAGAGCCCTTCCTGCACCAGGAGCCGCGAGGTCGCCGAACAGACTTCGCCCTGGTTCCAGAATATGCCGAACAGGATCCATTCCACCGCGGCCTCGATCGAGGCGTCGTCGAAGACGATGAAGGCGGATTTGCCGCCGAGCTCCAGCGAGATGTTTTTGATGTCGCGGGCGGCGGCGCGCATGATTGCGCCGCCGGTCGGCACCGACCCGGTAAACGCGATCTTGTCGACCATCGGATGTGCCGTCAAAGGCGCGCCCGCTTCGGCGCCGGTGCCGGTGACAATGTTGAGCACGCCGGCCGGCACGCCGGCCTCGGCGACGATCCGGCCCAGCTCCAGTGCGCTGAGCGGCGTCAGCTCGGAGGGTTTCAGCACCATGGTACAGCCCGCCGCCAGCGCCGGCGCGGCCTTCCAGGCGGCCATCAGCAGCGGGAAGTTCCACGGAATGATCGCGGCCGCGACCCCCACCGGCTCGCGCCTGGCAAGTGCGGTGAAACGCGTATCGCCGAGCTGCACCGGCTCTTCCTGTTCGCCGTCGAAGCGCGCTGCCAGTTCTGCGTAAAACTCGAAACACCCCGCCGCATCGTCGATGTCCCAGGCCGCCTCCGGCAGGGGTTTGCCGTTGTCGCGGGTTTCCAGCGCGGTCAGATCGTCGGCGCGGGCCCGGATCCCGGCGGCGATGGCGCGCAGATATTGTGCCCGCTGGGCGCCCGTCAGACGGGGCCATGGACCGTCGTCGAAGGCTTTGCGCGCGGCCCGCACGGCGTCGTCGATATCCTCGCCATTGCCGGCGGGAACCTGCGCGAAGCGCTCTTCGCGCGCCGGATCGACGACGTCGAGATAGGTTCCGCTGCGCGGCGCGCGGAAGGCGCCGTCGATGAAGAGATGGTGCGGCATGAAGTCTCCTTTGGATGGGCATGAACCGCGGTTCGGCGGCCAGGCTTGGTCCGGCGTCGGGTGCTCAGTCCGGGCCGTGATCGATGAAGCGCGGTGAGGGCAGGTTAAAGGCGGTGTTGCGGTTCGACAGCACGTCGATCTCGCGCTGCAGCCACTCTACAAAGGCCCAGGCAAGAGGCGATTCGCGCCGCGCGGGGGTGATGATGAAATAGGGATGCGGAGCCGGCACCTCCACGTCGAACAGCCGTACGAGCTGTCCGCGTTGCAGGGCCCCGCCGGCAAGGATCGTGTCGCTGATGGCGATCCCGACACCGTTGATGGCGGCATGCAGCGTGAGATAGGCGTCCGGCAGATACAGGTTCTTGGCGCTGGTCAGTCCGCTGAGCCCGGCGGCCAGAAAATAGCGCGACCAGTCGGTTCGGCTCAGTTCATGGATCAGGACATGTTTGGCCAGATCCCGCGGCCGGCGCAGCGGTTCGCCCTGATTGAGCAGCCGCGGGCTGCAGACCGGAAAATACTGAATGTTGCCCAGCATGGCGAGCCGAGACCCCTCGAAGCGGGAATCGCCGAAGGTGATGATCAGGTCGACCTCGTCTTCGCGCGCCTCGCTCAGCGGCAGAAGCCGCAGCGAGATCGCGCTGCTGTGGACCAGGAAGCGGTCGAGCATGGTGGCGATCCGCGACAACAGCCCCGGCGCGCAGGCAATCCGCAGGACGCGCGGCTCATTGTCCTCCGGTGCGCTGAACTGCAGATTGTCCAGGATCTCGAAGGCCGGGCCAATCTGGCGCATCAACTCGCGCCCTGCCTGGGTAAGTTCGGCACCGCTGCCGCTGCGTTCGAGCAGCTTGCAGTCCAACTCCTCCTCGAGCCTGCGCACCTGATGGCTTACCGCGCTGTGCGTCACGTTCAGCGTCTGTGCGGCACGGCCGACCGAGCCCTGCCGGCCGACAGCGTGGAACGCGCGCAATGCGGTCAGGGAGGGGGGATGGGTCATTCCGGGCGCAAATCATCATTTTTGACAAAAACTCACATAAACGCACGAAAAATTTTCGCTTGATGTGAGCATGACTCACGAACATGGATAGGACAAACCTATGGACGGATCAAGGGAAGCCCCCATTCGATGACTGCGCCTTTCGTGAAACTGGACGGGCTCGGCAAAATCTACGGCCGTATCGCGGCTCTGGACGACGTGTCGCTGACAATCCGGGAAGGGGAGTTCCTGACCTTTCTCGGCCCGTCTGGCTCTGGCAAGAGCACCACGTTGATGGCGCTGGCCGGCTTTATCGACCTCAATCGCGGCCGTGTTCTCTTGGAGGGGCGCGACATTACCGGCCTGCCGCCGGAAAAGCGCGATTTCGGCGTGGTCTTTCAGGGGTATGCGCTGTTTCCCCACATGACCGTGGCGCAGAATGTCGCCTATCCGCTGAAGATCCGGCGCGTCGCCGGCGCGGAAGCCGACACGCGCGTGCGCGAGGTGCTCGAGCGGGTCGGCCTGGCGGCGATGGCCGACAGGCCGGTGGCACGCCTGTCCGGCGGCCAGCAGCAGCGCGTCGCGCTGGCGCGGGCCTTGATCTTCCGGCCGAAAATGTTGCTGCTCGACGAGCCGCTTTCGGCGTTGGACCGGCGTTTGCGTCAGGAGATGCAGCAGGAACTGGCCAGGTTGCACCGCGATTTCGGCACCACCTTTTTGTTCGTCACCCACGACCAGGAAGAGGCGTTGGCGCTGTCGGATCGGATCGTGGTCTTCAACCAGGGCCGGGTCGAGCAGATCGGCACGCCGCAGGAAGTCTACGACCGGCCGGCCAACCGGTTCGTGGCCAATTTCCTCGGCGACATGAATCTGATTCCGGTCCGCGCCGAGGCGCGCGAGGGCGATGTCACGATCTGTCTTTCCGGAACCCGCCGGCTGCGGGTGCGCGAGGAGGTCGCGCCGGGGGCGCAGGGCTGGCTGGCGTTGCGCCCCGAACGCATGGGCCTCAGCGAAACGCAACCCGACGGCAACGCGCTTCCGGCCACCGTCACCACCATCACCTATCAGGGTACGCATCTCATCCTTCAGCTCGAGGCCGAGGACGGGCTGGCGCTCGATGCACGGCTGGCGGTCACCGATCCGCTCGCCGCGCGGCTCGCCGCCGGCATGGCGGTCTGGTGCCACTGGCCCGAGGAGAGCGGTCACGTCATGACCGAATGAAGCGGGAGCCGACAGGGCGACCGCGAACGATCAAAGAGAGGAGACAGGACATGAAGGAAAAGCAGGAATTTTTGGAGGACGCGCTGATGGTCGCGGCCGAGCGCATGAAGCGCGGTCGCCTCAGCCGCCGCGGCTTCAATGCCGGCCTGGCGGCGCTGATGGGCAGTGCCGTGATGGGCGCGGCGCGGCGCGCGCACGCCGACACAGGGCGCGTGGTGGTCGTGAACTGGGGCGGCGACGCTGTGCCGGGGTTCCAGAAAGCCTATGCGGGCTTCGGCGAGGCGTCGGGCCTGGAGCTTCTGGTCGATGGCAGCGGGCCCTCCGAGGGCGCGGTCAAGACCCAGGTCAACAGCGGCGCGGTGCGTTGGGACGTGTGCGACGGCGAGATGTATTCCGCCTACCGCCTCGGCCGTGACGAATTGCTCGAGGCGCTGGACTACGACGTGATCGACAAGTCGCTGATCGATTTCGGTGACGTGCACGACCACGGCGTGGCCAACTACACCTATTCCTACGTCATTGCCTTCGACACCGAGGCCTTCGGCGACCGCCGCCCGACCTCCTGGAAGGATTTTTGGGATGTCGAGACCTTCCCCGGCAAGCGTACTTTGTACCGCTGGATGAGCGCCAATCTCGAATGCGCGCTGCTGGCCGACGGCGTGACACCGGAGGAGCTCTATCCGCTCGACGTCGACCGCGCACTGGCCAAGATCGAGGAATTGCTGCCGCACATCCTGACCCATTGGGCCACCGGTGCGGAATCGCAGCAGCTTCTGCGCGACGGCGAGGTCGCCATGGGGCAGGTCTGGAACACGCGCGCGGCCCTGATCAAGGAAGACACCGGCGGGCGGGTCGACTGGACCTTCGACGGCGGCATCATCTCGCCCTCGGTGTGGATGGTCCCCAAGGGCAATCCGGCCGGCGCCAAGGCGGCGATGGATTTCATCGCCTACGCGCTGCGCCCCGAGGTGCAGGTCAAGCTGATGGAGGCCTATGCCATGGGGCCTGTCAGCGCTGCGGCGAACGATCTTTTGTCGCCCGAACTCGCTTTGGCCAACCCCACCTCGCCGGAAAATTTCAGCAAGCAGGTCCTGCTCAACAACAAGTGGCATGCGGACCATTACGGGGAGACGCTGGAGCGTTATCTCGCGCTGATCGGAGCCTGACTTGATGGCCAGCCCGACCTCCGAAACCCTGAAAATCTGGGTTTTCCTGATTCTGCCGCTGCCGGTGCTCGTGGTGCTGGGATATGTCGTCCCGACCGCGGGCGTGCTGGGCTGGAGTTTCACCCTGCCCGAGCCGGGGGTGCAGAATTATGCGGCGGTTTTGGAAGCGCAACGCCTGCAGACAGTGATCTGGCGCACGTTGCGCATCTGTCTGCTGACCACCGTGATCAGCGTCGGGCTGGCCTATCTCATTGCATATCGCTGGCGTTTCGCCACGCCGCGCGGCCGGCAACTGATCGAACTGGTCGTGCTGGTCTCGTTCTGGCTGTCGATGCTCATCCGCGCCTTTGCCTGGCTGGTGCTGCTGCGTGGCGACGGGGTCATCAACCAGACATTGCTGTGGCTCGGCCTGATCGAGGCGCCGCTGCCGCTGGTGCGCAACGAGTTCGGCGCGGTGCTGGGCATGGTGCATTTCATGGTGCCGTTCGCCGTGCTGCCGATGCTCAATTCCTTCCGCGAGGTCGACGACCGGGTATTGAACGCGGCCCGTTCGCTGGGCGCCACGCCGGGCCAGGTGCTGCGCGACATCTTCTTTCCGCTGACGCTGCCCGGCATGGCGGCGGCCTCCGGCATCGTCTTCATCTTTTCCCTGGGTTCTTTCGTCACGCCGGCGCTGCTCGGCGGCGGCCGGGCCGTGATGCTGGCCGAATATATCTATCTGCAGATGTTCCAGCTTTCCAATTGGGGCATGGGCGCGACGCTCGCCATCGTGCTGATGGCCATGGTGGTGGTCACGGCGCTGATCTTCGGACGCCTGTTCGGCTTCAAGAACATCGTGGGAGGGCTGAAATGAGCCAGGGTCGTCACTCCGGCTTGCGCCCGGGCCTGCTGCTCAGCCGGCTCGCCCTGGTTCTTGCCTGCGTCTTCCTGCTCTTGCCGATCCTGATCGTCATCCCGCTCTCCTTCGGCGATCAGCGTTATCTGGCCTTTCCGCAAAACGGGCCGTCGCTGCGCCACTACCAGGCGCTGACGGTCGATCCCTGGCTGGGCTCGATCCTGCAGAGCCTGTCGATCGCGGCGACGGTGGCGCTGGTCTCGACCCTGCTGGCGGCGATGTTCGTCACCGGGATCTGGCTCAGGCGTCGTTTCGGCACGCTGTTGACCGGGGTCGTTTTGCTGCCGATCATCGTGCCGCAGGTCGTTTCGGCGATGTCGTTTTATTATCTCGGCGCCCAATTGGGCTTGCTCGACAGCTTCGCCGGCGTCGCCTTCGGCCATCTGTTGATGGTGTTGCCCTATTCGGTCATCACCCTGCTCGTTGCCTATAATCGCATCGATCCGGCCATGTTCCGCGCCGCCCGTTCGCTCGGCGCCTCGGTCGGCAGGGCCGTCTACGACATCCTGCTACCCAATCTGCGTCTCGGCCTCGCCTCCAGCTTCTTCATGGCCTTCCTCATGTCCTGGGACGAGGTTGTGGTGACGCTGTTCATCAGCGGGCTCGACGTCATCACCCTGCCCAAGCGGATCTGGGACGGCTTGCGCTACAGCCTCGACCCGGCGATCGCCTCGGTCTCAACGACAATGGTGGCGCTGACCCTGATCGTCATGGTGGCGCGCCTGATACTGGCCGAGCGGACCGAGCGGGCGCGGCGCCTCGACCCCGACGATTGACGTCGGCCATCTCTTCCATCCTTACGCAACTGCTTTTTTTCTGAAGGAGCACCAACGATGCTGACCGCGTTTCCCGCGCATACCTACCGCGCGCGTCTCGAAGCCGTGATGAAACGCATGGAGTCCCGCGGGCTCGATGCGCTGGTGGTCAACTTTCCCGACAACATCAACTATCTCAACGGTTTCGACAGTCTTGGCTTCCTCTGGTACCAGGCGCTCATCCTGTCGCCGAAACTGGCTGCGCCGGTCTTCATCACCCGCACCAGCGAGATTCCCACCACCTGGGAACTGTCCTGCGCTCAGGAGGCCGTCTTCTACGACATCGCCACCCAGGACCCGTTGGAGATCGTCGCCAACATCTTGAAGGATTGCGGGCTCGGCGCGGGGCGTATCGGCCTCGAAATGACCGCCTTCACCTTCACGCCGGCGCAGTACAACGCCCTGCGCGGCCATCTGCCGGAGGCCGACATGCAGGACGCCTCGATCGTGGTGGCCGAGGAGCGCCTGATCAAGTCCGACGAGGAACTGATGTTCCAGCGCAGCGCCGCGCGCATGGCCGACGTCGGCATGCGCGCGGCCTTCGAGGCGCTGCGGCCGGGCGTGTCGGAGATCGAGATATCGGGCGTGGTCGCCCAGGCTCTGGCCGAGGCCGGCAGCGAATACGCCGCCATCAGCCCGATGTGCGCCACCGGGCGCCGTTCGACCATGACCCACGCCATGCCGCATCGCCAGGTGATCAGCGAAGGCGACATCGTCATTCTCGAACATGCCGGCGTCTGCAACCGCTATCACGCCATCCTGATGCGCACCGCCGTGATCGGCAAACCCGCCCCGCGCGTCAGGGAGGTGGCCGACCTGTTGTCGGAATCCTTCCGCGCGGCCATCGACGCGGCCAAGCCCGGCACGCCGGTCGGCAAGGTCAACACGGTCTGCAACGAGATCCTCGACCGTCTCGACCTGTCACGCACCCGCGTCCACCGGATCGGCTACAGCCTCGGTCTCGCCTATCCGCCGACCTGGCTTGAGGCGATGATGCTCGACGAAGCCGACGACCATGTTTTTGAAAAGAACATGTCCTTCTCGGTCGAGCCCAACCTGTCGCTTTACAGCGAGGGGTTCGGGCTCAAGCTGGGTGATACGGTGGTCTGCGGCGAGACCGGTTCGCAATCCATGTCCGAGCTGTCGCCCGACCTGGTGGTGATCGACTGATGGCCGGGGAGGCGAAGCTGGCCGTGTTCTGGCACCCCGCGGTGCTGGAACACGACACCGGGGAGGGGGTCTTCGAGGCCCCGCCCTCCGCGCTTCTGGCCGAGCAGGTGCGCCATCCCGAAAGCGCGCCGCGGCTCGCCAACATGAAATCGCTTTTGGAACGCGGCCCGGTGCGCGAGCGGATCGCCTGGCACGACGGCCGGCTGGCGACCGACGCCGAGTTGACGCTGTTCCACGCGCCGGCCTATCTGGACGAAATCCGCGCGGCCGATCGCGAGGGACGGCGTTTTTCCGCAACGACGCTGATGTCCAAAGACAGTTTGCGCGGGCTGCTTGCGGCGGCCGGCACGACGGTGGCGGCGCTGGAACATCTGTGCGACACCGGTCAGGTCAGCATGGCGCTGATCCGCCCGCCGGGCCACCACGCCGCCCCGGCCATGGCGGACGGCTATTGCTTCTTCAACAATAGCGGCATCGCCGCGCGCGTGGCGCAGCGCCGCGGCCTGGCGCGCGTGGCGGTGATCGACTGGGACGTGCATCACGGCAACGGCACGCAGGAGGGGTTTTACGACGATCCGGACGTGCTCACCGTTTCACTGCATATGGATCACGGCGCCTGGGGGCCGACCCATCCCCAGACCGGCGGCACCGAGGAGACCGGTCGCGGCGCCGGCATGGGCGCCAATCTCAACCTGCCGCTGCCGATGGGGTCCGGCGACAAGGCCTATCTGGCCGCCTTCGACCGTTTCGTCCTGCCGGCGCTCCAGCGTTTCGGCCCCGATCTGATCATTATCGGCAACGGCCAGGATCCCGGCCAGTTCGATCCCAACGGGCGTCAGATCGTCACCATGGCCGGCTTCAACGCGCTCGCGCGCCGGGCCCGGGCCGCGGCCGACAGGCTGTGCGGCGGCCGCTTGCTGGTCGTCCAGGAGGGCGGCTACAACCCCGCCTACGCGGCCTATTGCCTGCACGCCACCGCCGAAGGTTTCCTGGACCTGCCGTGCGGCCTCGCCGACCCGCTGGCCTTCATGCCGGAGCCGGATGCGCGCGTGGAGGCCGATATCGCAGCGCTCGCCGAACGCCTCGCCGCCAGCGGCTGGCGTTTCGATCCGTGAGCGGGCCGGGGCGAGCCGACGCGATCGCGCGGCCGGCCCCGTGCGGTCGCCTGACCGGCTCAGCGCAGGATGAAAAACACTTTGCGCACGAAACTCAGATTTTCCCATGTGCCGCGAAAGCCGCGCTCGACCACGAAACTGTCGCCGGGGCCGAAGCGTCGCGCCCGGCCTTCGGCGTCGGTCAGCCGCACCTCGCCTTCCAGGATATGGCAAAGCTCGTCATAGTCGCACACGCAGCGTTCCAGATGCGGCTCGGCTTCCCAGATGCCGGCGAGCGCACCGCGCTCGGGCGCGGAAAAATGCCGCCAGCTCGTGCTGCGATAGGGCGTGTCGACGGCCTTCGGGTCGTCGGTGAGCGTTTCCATCGGTGCGGTACGGCCGGGCTCGAAAGTCAACACATGGGTTGGCTGGTCGGTCATGGTGATGTGCTCCGTTCAGGAATCGAAACCGATGCCGAGCCGGTCGAGGCCGCGCAGCAACAGCGCGCGCCGGCCGGTCTCGTCCTCGCGCGCCAGCAGCTTTTGCACCAGTGCGACCGACAGCGCCCGCAACGGCTCGGGAGGAAAGGGGACCGGGCGGGTGGACAGCATCGCCAGGCGCGTGCGCTCGGTGCTCTGGCCGTCGAGATGGTCGAGCATGGTCAGCGCGGCGAACCGGCTCGCCGAGACGCCCTGGCCGGTAAAGCCCATCGCATAGGCGATCCTGCCGCGCGCCGCCAGGCCGGCGAAGAAGGTCGTGCGCGCCGAGGTGTCGATCACCCCGCCCCAGGCATGTGTGAAGGGAACATCGGCGAGCGGCGGGAACGCTTCGGCGAATTGCCGCGCCAGGAGGTCGAAGCTCACCGGCCGCTGCGTGCGCGCCTCGTCGCGCGCCCCGCCGAAATGATAGATCGCGTCGTAGCCGCCCCACAGGATGCGGTTGTCGCGGGTCTTGCGCGCATAGTGGAACCGGTTGCCGGCATCGGCCACGCCGTAGCGTCCGAGCCAACCGATCGAGGCCAACTCGTCCGCGCTCAGCGGACGCGTCACGATGGCGTAATCGTAGACCGGGATTACCGCCCCGGCGAGACGGCGCAGCAGCGGTTTGGCCACGTTGGTCGCCAGCGCCACCCGCGCGCAGCGCAGCGCGCCCGCCTCGGTCTCCAGCACCACCGCTTCGCCGGTGCGTATCGCGCTCACCGCCAGCCCCTCGCAAATCTCCACGCCCTGGCTGAGGGCGGTGTCGCGCAAGCCGGCGACCAGCTTCGCCGGGTTCAGAACGGCGTAGTTCGGTTCGAACAACCCGGCTTCGAACAGCGGCGAAACAAGCTTTTCGCGCAGGGCATCGCCTTCCAGCGCCATCGTCTCGATGCCGAACGCGGCACAGGTGCGCGCGGCCGCCCGCAGCCCCTCGCGCTGCCAGGGAAACTGCGCAACCGTCAGTTTGCCGCAACGTTCGAACTCCGCGTCGATGCCCAGCCGTTCCAGGTCGGCCTGGAGTTGGTCGAGATTGTCGCGTCCCAGCCTGACCAGTGTCTCGGCCTCGCGCGGCCAGCGTTGTTTGGCAACCGACGGTCCGTGCGAGATCGACGGCGCGCAAAATCCGCCATTGCGTCCGCTCGCCCCCCAGCCGCAGAAATCGCGTTCGATCACCACGATGCGCCAGTCGGGGTGGCGCCGCCGCGCTTCGATCGCCGTCCACAGCCCGGTGAAGCCGCCGCCGACGATCGCCAGGTCGCAGCGTTCCGGCAGCGGCGCCGCGCTGGCAGGCAGCGGGGCGAGCCCGCTATCATGCGTCCAGAACGGTGTCGCCAGGGCGCCGGCAAGGCCTGGGTGCTCGGTGCCGCGAACCAAGGCCGGTTCGGCGGCGAGGGCGGGTTTTTGAGTCATGGCGTCGGAGCTCGTGGCTGGACCTTGATGGCGCGTCTCTTGTCCGAGCTAGCCGCATCTCCGCCCGCCGCCAAGCGGCCAGGCGTGTCAGCGGTCCCGCAGCCGCGGCAATGCCGGCGACGGGGAGGCGCGCATGGAAGCTGACGCCGGACTGCGCGCCGACGGAGAGGAGACCGCACGATCCGCGCTGACGCGGCGCGTGGTCGCCGCCTATCGCGCGGCCTGGCGGCAACGCGACGCTACCGCGATGGCGGCGCTGTTTGCGCCGGACGCCGTTTATGTCGACCATTTCCAGCGCCGCCGCGTGCCGGGGCCGCAGATCGAGGCCTATTTGCGCGCCGCCATGCCGCCGCCGCGCCGCGCCCCGCTTCAGCTTTACCGCGATCGATTGCGCGTCGACGGCGACACCGCCTTCTTGCGGTATCGCATGGCCATCCCGGACATGGCGGCACACGATCAGGCCGGGATCGAGATTTGCGAGATTTTCGAGCTGAGCGGCGAGCGGATCGTGGCGGTCGAGGAAATGTGCAGTCTTGCCATGCCGGAGCTCGACGGCGGGCAGGCAGACCGACGCGCCGCTCCCCGGCCGGCCGCCTTGCGGCTCGGCCTGTCGCTGCCGCAGATCGGCGCGCTTGCCGCCGACCTCGACGACTATTTCGCCGGAGACGGTCCGGTGCGCCGGCCCGATTTGCAACTGGCCGATGTGGCGCGCGAGACCGGCTACACGCGCAACCAGATTTCCTATTATTTCAACACGATCTTGGGCACGCGCTTTCTCGATTTCGTCAATGCGCGCCGCCTGGCGGTCTATGAGAGCTTGCGGCGCGCCAGGCCGCGAGCGCCGGCGGGCGGGTTGGCGCAAGCCGCCGGCTTCGGGTCGCTCTCGACCTTCTACCGGGTCCGCCAGCGGCTGCACGGCTCAGGGGCGCCTTGCCGTGCGACGGGAGAGGGGGATGCGCCGTGAAAGCCTGCCCGTCGCCCAGGCCGGACGCATTGATCCGCTCGGTGCGTCTCGGTGCCAGGCGGTCGCCACCGACGGGGAACGGTCGGCGCAGGCGGATCATGTTCCCCGGTCGTCGATCAGCGGGTTGGGTTTGGCCAGCGTCACCAAACCGTCGAGATCGTTCAGCCGCACGGCCGCTCCGTCGACGTCGACACCGTAGGGCTTGAGCGTGTTGAACGCGCGCGAAAGGTTCTCCGGCGTCATGCCGAGCAGCGAGGCGATGGTGCGCTTGTCGTAGGGCAGTTCGAGCGAGCCGGTCGCGCCCTGTTCGCTGTGATAGCGCAACAGCCGGTTGGCCAGGCGCTCGACGGCGGTGCGCAGCTTGAGGTCCTTGTGCTCCTTGACCACGCCGCGGTAGCAGCCGGCCAGGTCCTGGACGATGGCGCGCGCGAAGGCTTCGTCGCGCTCGAAGGCGGCGCGGACGTTCTGGGAGGGAATGAGCAGAATGCGCGACTTTTGCACCGTGCGCGCCGACATCAGATAGACCGCATCCTTCAGCACAGCCGCCAGGATGAAGGTGCCGACCGGCCGCACCAGCGCCATCGTCGTCTCCCGGCCGTTGGAACGGGCATAGAGCTCCACGCACCCGTCGGTCACGACATAGAGGAAGTCGGCAGGATCGCCTTCGGTAATCAGGTCGAGTTGGGCGGGAAAAGTCTGCAGATAGGCGGCCTGCATCAGCGTCTCGAAATTCGATTCGCCCATGCTTTCGAACAAGGGCAAAGACCGCATCTGGGGCAGGTCGCTGGTTCGCAAGCTTTCAATCCTTGATAATTGTCAAGCCGCCGATTGAACTAGTAGCAGCGGTCAATTCGCTGTTCAACCGGCCGGCTTGATGCACAGTCGTGCACTTGTTGCCATTTGCCTGCGCGCGCTTTGTTTCTCATTGAACGGAGCCGCGGATTGATCCGGATCAACTGCGCCGGCCCCGATCACCCAAAACTTGATCCGTCGTTTCGAAATTGCGGCGCTTTCGTTCGCAGGAGAAGGGGACGGGATCATGCATTCGCTCTCAGGCGTATCGGCCGGACAACAGACCCGGATGCTCGGAATGAGCACGATCGCTTTCACCACGTGTTTCGCGGTCTGGACCATCTTTTCCATCATCGGCGTCAGGATCAAGCAGGAGCTTGGTCTCACCGACACCGAGTTCGGCCTGCTGGTGGCGACACCGATCCTGACCGGCTCCCTCAGCCGCATCTTCCTGGGCATTTGGACGGATCAGTATGGCGGCCGGATCGTCTTCACATTGGTCATGCTGCTGACTGCCGTTGCGGCCTGGCTTTTGTCCACCGTTTCCACCTACGGGATGTTTTTGGTCGCGGCCCTCGGCGTCGGTCTTGCCGGCGGGTCGTTCGCCGTCGGCATAGCCTATGTGTCGCGCTGGTTCCCCAAGGAGCGCCAGGGAACCGCGCTCGGCATTTTCGGGGTCGGCAATGTCGGCGCCGCCATCACCAATTTCGGGGCGCCGTTTCTTCTCGTCGCCATCGGTTGGCAGTCGACGGCAAAGGTCTATGCCGTGGTGCTGGCCATCATGGCGATTGTCTTTTTCCTGTTCACCAAGGAGGATCCCGCGACCGCCGCGCGCAAGGCGAGTGGCGAAAAGGCCCGTTCGACGCTGCTGGAGCTCGAGCCCCTTCGCAATCTCCAGGTCTGGCGTTTCGCACTCTATTATTTCTTCGTCTTCGGCGCCTTTGTCGCGCTGGCGCTGTGGCTGCCGCGTTATCTCGTCGGCGTCTACGGCCTCGACATCAAGTCGGCCGGCATGATCGCTGCCGCCTATTCGGTGCCGGCTTCGATCTTCCGCGCCTATGGCGGTCACCTGTCCGACAAGCACGGTGCGCGCTCGGTGATGTACTGGACCTTCGGCGTGTCGGCGGTGCTGACCTTCATGCTGTCCTATCCCGATACCGACTATATCATCCACGGCACCCAGGGCCCGATCCAGTTTTCCACCAGCATGAGCCTGGCGCCCTTCGTCGTGGCGATCTTCGTGCTGGGCTTTTTCATGTCGCTCGGCAAGGCGGCGGTCTACAAGCACATTCCCGTCTACTATCCCGACCATGTCGGTGCGGTGGGCGGCTTGGTCGGCATGATCGGCGGCCTTGGCGGTTTCGTCCTGCCGATCGCCTTCGGCGCCATGCTCGATCTCACGGGTGTGTGGACGACTTGCTTCATGCTTTTGTTCCTCATCGTGGCCGTGGCGATGGTGTGGATGCACTTCTCCATCCGCGCGATGGAGCAGAAGGCCCTTGCCGAGGGCGTGGTCGATCTTCCCCAGCTTCCCGAGATGCAGCCGATCCACGAGGGCGAAAAGCACGCCGGTCTGGCCGGCGTGCTCGACGACTGGCGGCCCGACGACGACGCCTTCTGGAACGACCGGGGACGCCGGATCGCGCGCCGCAATTTGTGGATTTCGATCCCGGCCCTGCTTCTGGCCTTCTCGGTGTGGATGGTTTGGTCGGTCGTCGTCGCCAAGCTGCCGGGAATAGGTTTCGACTACTCGACTGACCAGCTCTTCTGGCTCGCCGCCCTGCCTGGCCTGTCGGGGGCGACGCTGCGCATCTTCTATTCCTTCATGGTGCCGATTTTCGGCGGCCGCCTGTGGACGACGTTGTCGACGGCCTCGCTGCTGATCCCGGCTTTCGGCATTGGCTATGCGGTCCAGAACCCGGACACGCCGTATCTGATCTTCCTGGTTCTGGCGCTGCTGTGCGGTTTGGGCGGCGGCAATTTCGCCTCTTCCATGGCCAACATCTCCTATTTCTTCCCCAAGAAGGAGAAGGGCAACGCCCTGGCGCTCAACGCCGGCCTCGGCAATCTGGGCGTCAGCGTCATGCAGTTCCTGGTGCCGGTCGTCATCTCCACCGGAACTTTCGCCTTCGCCTTCGGCGACGGACAGACGGCCACCGACGGCTCGATGATCTGGCTGCAGAATGCCGGTTTCGTGTGGGTGCCGTTCCTGATCGTGGCCACGATCGCCGCCTGGCTCGGCATGAACGACATCGCCGCCGCGCGGGCCTCCTTCGCCGAACAGTCGATCATCTTCTCGCGCCTCCACAACTGGGTGATGTGCGTTCTCTACACCGGCACGTTCGGCTCCTTCATCGGCTATTCGGCGGGTTTCCCCTTGTTGATGAAGACGCAGTTCCCGGATGTGAACGCCTTGTCCTATGCCTTTCTCGGGCCCCTTGTCGGTGCTCTCAGCCGTGCCGGAACCGGCTGGGTGTCCGACCGGTTCGGCGGCGGCCGCGTGACTTTGTGGACCTTCGCCGGCATGATCGTGGCGGTCTGGGGCGTGCTGCAGTTCCTGCCCGAGCAGGGTGTCGGCGGCAATTTCTGGGGGTTCTTCGCCTGCTTCATGGCGCTGTTCTTCCTGACCGGCGTCGGCAACGCCTCCACCTTCCAGATGATCCCCTCCATCATGCGCCTGGAAGTCCCGCGCCTGATGCCGGAGCTGGGCGAGGCCGCCCGCCTCAAGCAGGCCGAGCGTGAATCGGCGGCGATCATCGCCTTCACCTCGGCCATCGCCGCCTACGGTGCGTTTTTCATTCCCAAGGCCTACGGCACGTCGATCACCATGACCGGTGGGCCCGAGATGGCGCTGTGGGGCTTCCTGGTCTTCTACGTGGTCTGCACCGTCCTGACCTTCATCTTCTACACGCGCCGCGGCGGCCTCTTATACGCCGCGGAACGAACCCCGGCGACGCCGGCAACCCAACCCACGCCGGCCGAGTAAGGAGCGCGAAAGCCATGTCACATCTTCTCGATCGCCTGAATTTCCTGGCGCGCAAGAACACCGGCACCTTCTCGCAGGGGCACGGCGTGACCACCAGCGAGAACCGGGACTGGGAGGAGGTCTACAGAAAGCGCTGGCAGCACGACAAAGTCGTGCGCTCCACCCATGGCGTGAACTGCACCGGTTCCTGTTCGTGGAAAATCTACGTCAAGGGCGGCATCGTCACCTGGGAAACCCAGCAGACCGACTATCCGCGCACCCGGCCCGATTTGCCGAACCACGAGCCGCGCGGCTGCTCGCGCGGCGCCAGCTACTCCTGGTACATGTATTCGGCCAACCGCGTGAAATACCCGCTGATCCGGTCCCGGCTGCTGAAACTGTGGCGCCGGGAAAGAGCGGTCAAGACACCGGTCGGCGCCTGGGCCGCGATCCAGGAGGATCCGGCCAAGCGCGCCGACTATATCAAGGTCCGCGGCCTCGGCGGCTTCGTGCGCGCCGAATGGGACGAGGTCAACGAGATCATCGCCGCTGCCAACGCCTATACGGCGAGAAAATGGGGCCCCGACCGGGTGATCGGGTTTTCGCCGATCCCGGCCATGTCGATGGTGTCCTACGCGGCCGGCTCGCGCTACCTGTCGCTTCTGGGCGGCGTGTGCATGTCCTTCTACGACTGGTATTGCGACCTGCCGCCGGCATCGCCCATGACTTGGGGTGAGCAGACCGACGTGCCGGAATCGGCCGACTGGTACAATGCCGGCTTCCTGATGCTGTGGGGGTCGAACGTGCCGCAGACGCGCACGCCCGACGCCCATTTCTACACCGAGGTCCGCTACAAGGGCACCAAGTCGGTCGTCGTGTCGCCGGATTATTCGGAGGCTGCGAAATTCTCCGACCTGTGGCTGCATCCCAAGCAGGGCACCGATGCCGCACTCGCCATGGCGATGGGCCACGTCATCCTGCGCGAGTTCCATCTCGACCGCCAGGCCGAATATTTCGAGGATTATTGCCGCCGCTACACCGACCTGCCGATGCTGGTGCGCCTGGTCGAGAAGGATGGCCGCTACGTTCCAGACCGCATGCTGCGCGCCGCCGATTTCAAGGGCGGGCTCGGCGAGAAGAACAATCCCGAATGGAAGACCGTCGCCATTGACGGCAAGACCAAGAAATGCGTCGCGCCGGCCGGCTCGATCGGCTTTCGCTGGGGCGAGAAGGGCAAGTGGAACCTCGAGGCCCGCGACGGCAAGGGCAAGGATGTCGAGCTCGACATGAGCCTGATCATGGACGAGGATCACGACGAGGTCGCCGCCGTCGCGTTTCCCTATTTCGGCAATCGTGAGCACGATCACTTCCAGGGCACTGACCATGACAGCGTGCTTGTCCGCTCGGTGCCCGCCAAAAAGATCAGGCTGGCCGAGGGCGAGGCGCTGGTCGCCACCGTGTTCGACCTGTTCGTCGCCAATTACGGGCTCGATCGCGGCCTGAACGACAAAAGCTGCGCCACGTCCTACGACGACGACCAGCCCTATACCCCAGCCTGGGCCGAAAAGATCACCGGCGTGCCGCGCGCGCAGATCATCGCGGTGGCGCGCGAGTTCGCCGCCAACGCCGAAAAGACCAATGGCCGGTCGATGGTCATTCTCGGCGCCGGCCTCAACCATTGGTACCACATGGACATGAACTACCGGGGGATCATCAATCTCCTGGTCATGTGCGGCTGCGTGGGCCAGTCCGGTGGTGGCTGGAGCCATTATGTCGGCCAGGAGAAGCTGCGTCCTCAGACCGGCTGGCTGCCGCTTGCCTTCGGTCTCGACTGGGGCCGGCCGCCACGGCAGATGAACTCGACCTCGTTCTTCTACGCCCATACCGATCAGTGGCGCTACGAGACGCTGAAGGTCGACGAGATTCTGTCGCCGACGGCGCCCGAGGGTCCGTGGGACGGCACGCTGATCGACTACAATATCCGCGCCGAGCGCATGGGCTGGCTGCCCTCGGCACCACAGCTCAAGGCCAACCCGCTCGACATCGCCGCCGCCGCTGCCAAGGCGAAGGAGGAGCCGAAGGACTATGTCGCCGCCCAACTCAAGGCCGGCACGCTGGAAATGGCCTGCGCGGATCCCGACGACGAGGCCAACTGGCCGCGCAACCTGTTCGTCTGGCGGTCAAACCTGCTCGGCTCGTCGGGCAAGGGGCACGAATATTTCCTGAAACACCTGCTTGGCACCTCGCACGGCCTGTTGGGCAAGGACCTCGGCGAGGAGGGCCGTCAGCGCGGCACCGATGTCGTGTGGCGCGACGAGGCGCCGGAAGGCAAGCTCGACCTTCTGGTCACGCTCGACTTCCGCATGTCCACCACCTGCGTCTATTCCGACATCGTGCTTCCGACCGCCACCTGGTACGAGAAGAACGACTTGAACACCTCCGACATGCATCCGTTCATCCACCCGCTCACGAGTGCGGCCGACCCGGCCTGGGAGGCCCGCAGCGACTGGGACATTTTTAAGGGCATCGCCAAGGCGTTTTCCGAGGTCGCGCCGGAAGTGCTCGGCGTGGAAAAGGATGTCGTTCTGGTGCCGATCCTGCACGACACACCGGGCGAGCTCGCCCAGCCGTTCGACGTCAGGGACTGGAAGAAGGGCGAGGTGGATCCTGTCCCCGGCAGGACCATGCCGGCGGTTGCCGTGGTCGAGCGCGACTATCCCAATCTCTACAAGCGCTTCACCGCGCTCGGGCCGCTGATGGACACGCTCGGAAACGGCGGCAAGGGCATCTCGTGGAACACCGAGCACGAGGTCGAACTGCTCGGCCGTCTCAACGGTGTCGTCACGGAGGAGGGCGCCACGAAGGGCCGCCCGCGCATCGACAGCGACATCGACGCGACCGAGGTGATCCTGTCGCTGGCGCCCGAAACCAATGGCGAGGTGGCGGTCAAGGCCTGGGAGGCGCTGTCGGCCAATACCGGCCGCGACCATTCCCATCTGGCGGTGCCGAAGGAAGACGAGAAGATCCGCTTCCGCGACATCGTCGCCCAGCCGCGCAAGATCATCTCCTCGCCGACCTGGTCGGGGCTTGAATCGGAAAAAGTCTGCTACAATGCCGGCTACACCAATGTCCACGAGTTGATCCCGTGGCGCACGCTGTCCGGTCGCCAGCAGCTCTACCAGGATCATCTGTGGATGCGCGCGTTCGGCGAGGCGTTGTGCGTCTACCGGCCGCCCATCGACACCAAGACGATCAATCCGGTCATCGAGGCCAAGTCGAACGGCAAGCCGCAGGTGGTGCTGAATTTCATCACGCCGCACCAGAAATGGGGCATCCACTCCACCTATTCCGACAATCTGATGATGCTGACGCTGAACCGCGGCGGCCCGGTGGTGTGGATCTCGGAGGTGGACGCGGCCAAGGCCGGCCTCGTCGACAATGACTGGGTCGAGGTCTTCAACGCCAACGGCGCCATCGTCGCCCGGGTGGTCGTGTCGCAGCGCATGAAGGAAGGCACGATCTTCATGTATCACGCCCAGGAGAAGATCGTGAACACGCCGGGGTCGCAGATCACCGGCCAGCGCGGCGGCATCCACAATTCGGTGACCCGCGCCATCACCAAGCCGACCCACATGATCGGCGGCTACGCCCACCAGGCCTACGGCTTCAACTATTACGGCACGGTCGGTTCCAACCGCGACGAGTTCGTTGTCGTGCACAAGCTGGACAAGGTCGACTGGCTCGAAGGCCCGTACGTTGAACCCGCTGCACACAAGGAGGCGGCAGAATGAAAGTTCGTGCGCAAATCGGCATGGTGCTCAATCTCGACAAATGCATCGGCTGTCACACCTGTTCGGTCACCTGCAAGAATGTGTGGACCAATCGAGAGGGCGTCGAATACGCCTGGTTCAACAATGTCGAGACCAAGCCGGGCATCGGTTATCCCAAGGAATGGGAAAACCAGAAGAAGTGGAACGGCGGCTGGACGCGCAAGGCGAACGGCAAGATCGAGCCGAAAATGGGCGCCAAATGGCGCATCCTGGCGAAAATCTTCGCCAATCCGGACCTGCCGGAGATCGACGACTATTACGAGCCGTTCGACTTCGACTATGGCCACCTGCAAACGGCCGGCGAAAGCCGGGCCTCGCCGACCGCGCGTCCGCGTTCGCAGATCACCGGCGAGCGGATGGAAAAGATCGAATGGGGCCCCAACTGGGAGGAAATCCTCGGCGGCGAGTTTTCCAAGCGGTCTGTCGACACCAATTTCGAAGGCGTCGAGAAGGAGATCTACGGCGAGTTCGAAAACACCTTCATGATGTATCTGCCGAGGCTGTGCGAGCACTGCCTCAACCCGACCTGCGTGGCGGCCTGTCCCTCTGGTGCGATCTACAAGCGCGAGGATGACGGCATCGTCCTGATCGACCAGGAAAAATGTCGGGGCTGGCGCATGTGCGTCTCCGGCTGCCCCTACAAGAAGATCTACTACAACTGGTCGTCGGGCAAATCCGAGAAATGCGTGTTCTGCTATCCGCGCATCGAGGCCGGGCAGCCGACCGTGTGTTCGGAGACCTGCGTCGGGCGCATCCGCTATCTCGGCGTCGTGCTCTACGACGCCGACCGCATCGCCGAGGCCGCCTCGACGGCCGACGAGCGTGATCTCTACGAAGAACAGCTGAAAGTCTTTCTCGACCCCAACGATCCGGCCGTGATCGCCCAGGCGCGCGCGGACGGCGTTCCCGATGCTTGGCTGGAGGCCGCCAGGAAATCGCCGGTCTACAAGATGGCGATGGACTGGAAGGTCGCCTTTCCGCTGCACCCCGAATACCGGACCCTGCCGATGGTCTGGTACATCCCGCCGCTTTCTCCGCTTCAGTCGGCGGCGGAGGCCGGCAAGATCGGCCTCGACGGCGCCATGCCGGACGTCCGCTCGCTGCGCATTCCGGTCCGTTATCTCGCCAATTTGCTCACCGCGGGCAAGGAGGCGCCCGTCGTCTCGGCGCTCGAGCGCATGCTTGCCATGCGCGCCTATATGCGCGCCAAAACGGTCGACGGCGTCATCGACGAGGCCGTCGCCGACAAGGTCGGCCTGACGGGAGAGATGATCGAGGAGATGTACCACGTGATGGCGATCGCCAATTACGAGGACCGCTTCGTCATCCCGACCTCGCATCGCGAGGTTTCCGAGGATGCCTACGACGTGCGCGGTTCCTGCGGCTTCTCCTTCGGCAATGGCTGTTCGGGCGGGTCCAGCGAGACCGATTTGTTCGGCGCCAAGCGCACGCGCACCGTGCAGACGCCGACCGACCTTTTCAAGGAGCGGGTGTGATGAACAAGACCCTCAAGATCGTCTCGCTGCTGCTCGCCTATCCGAGCGCCGAACTGCACGCGGCTTTGCCCGAACTGAAGGCGGCGTTGGGCGAGGCCGGCCTCGACGCCAGGCGCGGCCGGTTGCTCGAACGTCTCATCGACGACCTCGCCGCGTGCGACCTCTACGACGCCCAGGAGCGTTACGTCTTCCTGTTCGACCGGACCCGCTCGCTGTCGCTTCATCTGTTCGAGCACGTGCACGGCGAAAGCCGCGACCGCGGCCAGGCCATGGTCGACCTGATGGCCATGTACGAGGCCGACGGTTTCGAGATCGATGCGAAGGAATTGCCCGACTACCTGCCTTTGTTCCTGGAATATCTGTCGGTCAAGCCGGCCGACGAGGCGGGGGAGCTGCTCGGCCAGACGGCGCATATCCTTACGGTGCTGCGCGAGCGGCTGAAGAAGCGCAAATCGATCTACGCCAATGCCTTCGCCGTTCTGGAGGCGCTGACGCGGGCAAAGCCGGATGCCGGGCTCACCCGTGACCTTCTGGCGATGCCGGAGGACGACCCGGCCGATCTGGAGGCGCTCGACCGCGTCTGGGAGGAGGAGGCCGTCACCTTCGGCGGCAATGCCGGCGAGGGCGCCTGCGGCCCCGACCGGCTGCAACGCCAGGTCCGGGCCGCGCGCCGCAATCCCGCCGGCGCGCCGCAAGCGCCGAACGCCTGAGAGGAAACCGCCATGCCTGATTTCTTCAACACGCTGCTTTTCGGGATCTATCCCTATATCGCGCTTGCGGTGCTGATCCTGGGCACCGTCGTGCGCTACGACCGCGAACCCTACACGTGGCGGTCCGGCTCTTCGCAATTGCTGCGCCGCAAGCAGCTCGTCTGGGGCTCGGTGCTGTTTCATGTCGGCGTTCTGGTGATCTTTTTCGGTCACCTGTTCGGGCTGTTGACCCCGATCGCCATCTTCGACGCGCTTGGCATCAGCCACGGCGCCAAGCAGCTGCTGGCCATCGTCGCCGGCGGCGTCGCCGGCATCATGGCGATTGTCGGCGCGACGCTGCTCGTCCACCGCCGCCTGTTCGATGCGCGCGTGCGCGCCGCGTCGAGCCCGACTGACACCATGATCATCGTGCTTTTGTGGATCCAGCTCGCGCTCGGCCTGCTGACGATCCCGGTCTCGCTGCAGCATCTCGACGGCGAGGAGATGGTGAAATTCATGAACTGGGCGCAGGGCATCTTCACTTTCAACGGCGCCGCGTCGGGTTACGTCGCCGATGCCTCCATCATCTTCAAGCTTCACCTGGTGCTCGGCCTGACGATCCTGCTTTTGTTCCCGTTCACGCGCCTGGTGCACATGCTGAGCGTCCCGCTGCGCTATCTGTGGCGGCCGGGTTACCAGGTGGTGCGCGAGCGCAACCGCCGCGCGGCCCAGACGCGCCTACCCGCGGAGTGAACCATGACGACGCTTTATCGCAATCCCTCGCTCGACAAGCCGGAGACGGCCCAGGACGGCGGCTACACCAGCTACCGCGAGCCCGACACGCGGGTTCCGCCCAAGGCCGCGCCGGTCATCGCTGAGATCGCCGTCAACAGTGTCGCGATCCCCGAAAACGATGTTTTGGCCGAGGCGCAGAACCATCCGGCCGAAAATCCGGGCGCCGCCCTGCGCGCCGCCGCCGAGGCGCTGGTGGTGCGCGAACTGCTCTGGCAGGAGGCGCAGCGCCTCGGGCTCGACAGCGCGCCCCGGCGCGACGAGGCCGGTCGGGCCGAGACGGCGCGCGATGCCGCCATCCGCGTCCTGATCGAGCGCGAGGTCCAGGCGCCAAGCGCCTCGGCCGCGGAATGCCGGCGCTATTATGAACGGCATCCAGAGAAGTTCGTCACGCCAACGCTGCTGGAGGCCCGTCACATCCTTGTCGCCGCGCCGCCAAACGACCGCGAGGCCCGTGCCGCCGCGCGCGGCCGCGCGGAGGCGTTGTGCGCGGCGCTTGGCGAGGAGCCGGCGCGGTTCGCGGTCCTGGCCGCCGAGCATTCCGATTGTCCGTCGCGCCAGCAAGATGGCAATCTCGGCCAGCTGACGCGCGGCAGCACGGTGGCCGAGTTCGAAGAGGCCGCGGCGGACATGCGCGAGGGCGAGATCTCGGCCGCGCCGGTGGAAAGCCGTTTCGGCTTCCACGTCATCGCCCTCGACCGGCGCATCGAGGGCGAGGCGCTGCCCTTTGAGGCGGTCGCCGAGCGCATCGCCGCCTGGCTCGAGGCCTCTTCCTGGTCGAAGGCGGTATCGCACTATATCGCCGTGCTGGCCGGACAGGCTGAACTGCGCGGCATCGCCTTGAACGCGGCCGAGGGACCGTTGCTTCAATAGGGAGGACGCAATGGACACGCATGACGAATCCTTGCGCATGGCGTTGGAAACGCTGGCATCGCCGCCCCCGGCGGACCAGCTTGCCGCGCCGCTGGACTATCTGTTCGCCGAACATTTCCGCCAGCGCATATTGTGTTGGATGGTCGACCGCGTCGCCGACGCGCCCGAAACGGACCGCGCGTGCGCGGGCGCCATCCTGCGCTTCCTGCGCGAGGATTTCGGCATCCATGTGCTCGACGAGGAGGAGGATTTGTTTCCGCTGATACGCCGGCGGGCCGAGCCGGAGGATCGCGTCGAGGATGTGCTGGACGAACTGAGCCAGGAGCACGCCTCCGACCATCTTGACGCGACGGCCATCGTCGCGGGGCTTTCGGCGCCGCGGACCACGCGCCTCGCCGCGGCCTTCCGTGGCCTGCTGCATCGCTTCGCGGCCAATGAGCGCCGGCATCTGATCGTGGAGAACGCGATCGTCCTGCCCCTCGCCCGCGCGCGGCTGACCCTTGACGATTTGGGCAGTCTCGGGCGGCGCATGGCGGCGCGCCGCGGCGTCGACTATCCGCAAAATGCAGGTGCCGCGCGGCCTGCCTGACCGCGATGTCCGCCGGGCGGCGGACATCTGTCTTGCCGCTCGACCGTCGACCGGCGCAATCGCCTGAGGAGACCTGCCATGACCGATCAGACCATTGCTGTCGCCGCGGTCCGGTTCGCGGCCGGCGAACACATCGACGACCTGCTCGAAAGCGTCGCCCGTGCCGTCGGGGCGCGCGGCTTCCGGGTGGCGGGGTACCTGCAGCGCGAGACGCCGGACGGGCCGGGCTGCTGTGGGGTGACGTATCTGGAAGACCTCGCCGGCGGCGCGCGCACACGCCTGTCCCAGCCGCTCGGCGCCGGCGCGCGCGGCTGTCGCCTCGATCCGCAGGCGCTTGCCGAGGCCGCCTGCCGGCTGGAGGCGACGATCGGCCCGCGGACCGACCTCGTCGTGCTGAACCGCTTCGGCAAGGCGGAAGCCGATGGGCACGGATTTCGCGACGTGATCGCGGCCGCCTGCGAGCTCGGCGTACCGGTGCTGACGGCCGTACGCGAGCCATATCGGCCGGTCTGGAACGCGTTCACGGACGGCCTCGGCGCGCTGCTTTCGCCCGAGCCTGCCGGGGTCGCGCGCTGGGCGCTGGACACCGTCCGCGCCCGCCGGTCGCCGCGCGCCGCCTGACGCCTTGCCGGCCGCCGATCCCGTCCCGACCCGTCTCCGGGCGCGATCCCGCCGCCGCGCTGGCGAACCCGGCTTGCGGCTGCTATAGCGGCTGCGATCGCACGCAAGCCCGTCGTCGACGGGACAAAACTTGGAAACATGCCAGCGACTATGAAAGCTGCCGGCCAAAAACTCGCCATCGCGCCGATGATGGAGTGGACGGATCGTCATTGCCGCTATTTGCACCGGCAACTGACCCGCCGCACCGCGCTCTACACCGAAATGGTGGTGGCCGATGCGGTTCTGCACGGCGAGCGGACGCGGCTGCTCGGGTTCGATCCCGCCGAGCACCCCGTCGCCCTGCAGCTCGGCGGCGCGCAGCCGCAAAAACTCGCCGAAGCGGCCGCGATCGCGGCCGGGTTCGGCTATGACGAGGTCAACCTCAATGTCGGCTGCCCGTCCGACCGCGTCCAGTCGGGCACGTTCGGCGCCTGTCTGATGAAGGAGCCGGCGCTGGTCGGCGCCTGTGTGGCGGCCATGAAGGCGGCCTGCGCCGTGCCGGTGACGGTCAAATGCCGGCTCGGCGTCGACGACCAGGACACAGGCCCCGCGCTCGACGCGCTCGCCGATGCCGTCTTTGCCGCGGGTGCCGACGCGCTGTGGGTGCACGCCCGCAAGGCCTGGCTGAAGGGGCTGAGCCCGAAGGAAAACCGCGACGTGCCGCCGCTCGACTATGCGCGCGTCTACCGCCTCAAGCAGCGCCTGCCCGACCGTTTCATCGGCATCAATGGCGGCATCGCCACGCTGGACGAGGCCTCGGCGCATCTTTGCCATGTCGACGGCGTCATGCTCGGCCGCGCCGCCTATCACCAGCCCGCCCTGCTGGCCGAGGCCGACCGGCTGATCTTCGGCGAGACGCGCGCGCCGGTCGCGCTCGGCGACGTCGTGGCCGCCATGGCCCGCTACGCGGCCGCCCATATCGACGGCGGCGGCCGGCTCGCCCATGTCACCCGCCACATGGTCGGCCTGTGCCACGGCCTGCCGGGGGCGCGCCGTTTCAGGCAGATCCTGTCGAGCGAGGCCACCCGGCCGGGCGCCGGCCCCGAGGTGCTGTTGCGCGCCTTCGCCGCCGTCGACCGGGAGGCGGCCGACAAGGCCGCCTGAGCCGCGCGCTTGCCGACCGAAACCCGCCGATGCCGCCCGTGCCGCTTCGTGGCCCGGGCCCCGCAGGCCGAGAGGCCGGCGAAGGCGACAACGCTATTTTGGATCGCGGCCCGCGCGGCTGGACGATCGCACGGAGACTGCGCGTGAACGAACTGCCGATCGGCGATATTGTCAGCCTGGCCCTGGGGGCGGCCGCGGCCGGGGCCGCGTCGGGCCTGTTGGCCGGGCTGTTCGGCATTGGCGGCGGTGCGGTGCTGGTGCCGATCTTCTACCAGGCGCTCGGCGCGCTCGGCGTCGACGAAGCCGTGCGCATGCATGTCGCGGTCGGCACGTCGCTCGCCATCATCGTGCCGACCGCGCTGCGCTCCTTCCAGGCCCATTTCGCGCGCGGGGCCGTCGACGTCGCGCTGTTGCGCAGTTTCGTCTTCGCCGTTCCGGCCGGCGTGGTGGTGGCGAGCCTCGTCGCCGCGTCGATCTCCAGCGCCGGCTTGCGGCTGGTGTTTGCCGCCATCGCGCTCGCCGTCGGTCTCAGGCTGCTGTTCAACCGCCCCCATTGGCGCTTGGGCGACCGGGTTCCCGAAAACCCCTGGCGGGCGCTGATCGGTTTTCTGATCGGGCTCTCCTCGACGCTGATGGGCATTGGCGGCGGCGTCATGAACAACACCTTCATGACGCTTTACGGCCGTCCGATCCACCAGGCGGTGGCCACGTCGGCCGGCGTCGGCGTGCTGATCGCGATTCCCGGCTCGATCGGTTATGTGTGGGCCGGCTGGGGCAATCCGCTGCTTCCGGTCGGCTCGACCGGCTTCGTCAACTGGATCGCGCTGGCGCTGATCTTTCCCGTCACCATTGCCACCGCGCCGCTCGGCGTCAGGCTGTCGCACGCGCTTGAGCGGCGCCATCTGGAAATCGGCTTCGGCCTGTTCATGCTGGTGGTGGCGGCGCGCTTCGCCTGGAGCCTGCTGGGCTGACGGTTCAGTCGCGCAGGATCATCACGTCGCCGCGCACGTCGAAGCCGGCCAGCGTTTCCAGAAAATTCATCCCGAGCAGGCTTTGCCCCAGCGCGCCGGGCGCCGCGACCAGCACCGCAAGCCCGTTGCGTTCGATCGGGCCGAGCGTGATCGTGCCGACCGAGGTCGCCGCCGCGCGCGCGACGCCGTTGGCGGTCGAGACCGGGACGCGGAAGGAAAGCGCGGCGACATCGATGCCGGCCCGGCCGGCATCCGCGGCCGTCAGCACGATCGAACTGGCCCCGGTATCGACGACGAAATGCACCGTGGCGCCGTCGACTTGGGCACGGGCGCCGAAATGGCCGTCGCCGCGCTTGTCGAGCCTCACCGCGCTGCCGCCCTCGATCGACATTGGGCTGCCGGGCACGATGCCGGCGGTTATGCGGCTGGCGACATCCTGCAGCTCGTAGCGATACTGGTAGCCGGCCACCAGCACCAGGATGATGAGGAGCCACACCGCGACGTTGCGGGCGATATCGCCGAGCTTCATGCGCGTGGCGATGATGGAGGCGGCCAGAACGAGGCCCCACACGCCCAGATAGAGCGTGCGCGCGAACGCGTCGTCGTCGAGGCCGAACACCGTGCCGCGGTCGCCGCTGGTCACCAGCAGGATGAGCCCGCCGCCGATAAGGGCGATGATGAGCCAGAACAGTCGCGACACGGCTCAGTCCGCCGCGCCGCGCGCGCGCGCCAGGCGTGCGCGTTTGGTCTCGCGCCGCGGCTTGCGTTCGACCGTCTCCAGCCGGGCCGGCAGTTCGGCCATCACCTGGCGGCGCGCCTCGGCCGTCATCGCGATCCATTGGGCGATCTCGTCGCGCGTGCGTCCGCAGCCGAAGCAATAGCCGGTCTTGAAGTCGATAGAGCAGACCAGGATGCAGGGCGATTCGATCGCGGCCATCAAAAATCCTTTCCAGTCTCACCGCAGATGGGACAGTTTTCCGGCCCGCGCAAGGGCGTTTGCGCCCGCCTTTGTCGCGGGCGCGGCCGCGATGCGGCGTTGGCGGCCATTGTTCCGCGCGCGCCATGGGGTTATGCCGGCTCCCGGATTACGATTTGAGGCTTTCATGACCACCGGCTTGCCCTTCGACGATTTCCGCAACCTGCTGCGCGGCCTCGCGCGCGCCGAAGAGGGACCGGCCGATGCCGTGCGCGCGCGCCTCGACGAACTGGCGCCGGCCGGCTCTCTCGGCGCGCTGGGCGAAATCGCTGGCTGGCTCGCGCGCGCCAGCCAGCGCATGCCGCCGGTGGTGAGCCGCCCGCAGCTTGCGCTGTTTGCCGGCACGCACGGCCTTGCCCGCCACGACGTGTCGGCGCGCGCCCCGTCCTGGACCGCGGCCATGGTCGAGCATTGCGCGGCCGGCGGTGCGGCGATCAACCAGGCCTGCCTGGCCGACGATGTCGCGCTCAAAGTCTTCGACCTGGCGCTCGACCTGCCGACCGGCGACATAAGCCGCGACGCCGCCTTCGACGAGCGCGGCTGCGCGGCCACCATGGCGTTCGGCATGGAGGCGGCAAGCGCGGAGACCAGCCTGCTCGTGCTTGGCGATTTCAGCGTCGGCGGGGCGGTTGCCGCCGCCTGCGTGCTGGCCGCGCTGCAGGGCGGGAGCGGTCGCGACTGGGTGCCGCTCCTGGTTCAGGCCGGCGAGGCGAGGGCGGAGCCGGCCCGGGCCGTCATCGACGCCGCCCTCGCGCATCACGCCGGCCATCTGCGCGATCCGCTCGAAGCGCTGCGCCGGCTCGGCGGTCGTGAGATCGCGGCGATCGCCGGGGCGATCGTGTCGGCGCGGGTGCAAAACATTCCCGTGATCCTCGACGGGCTCGCGGCCGTTGCCGCCGCCGCCGTGCTGCACGCGCTCAACGCCGAGGCGGTAACGCATTGCCGCCTGGCCGCGTCGGCTCCCGATGGCCTTTTGGCCGGCGTCGTCGGGCGGCTTGCGATCGAACCGGTGCTTGCCGCCGGCAACCTTCCCGGCGGCGGCATCGCCGGCACGCTTGCCGTCGGCACGGTCAGGACGGCGGCGCTCTGCCTGTCGGGCCTGCGCCCGATGCCCGTGCCCGCCTGAACGCTCAGGCCGCGCTCGCCTTCCCGGCCCGAGGACGGGCGGCGGCGAGCGGCGCCATGACGCGAGCGGCCGGAAAGATGGCGGTCGCCTCGGTGCCCAGGCGCAGCTTGGACCGCAGCTCGAACCGCCCGCCATGGATTTCCAGCAGGCCCTGGACGATCGGAAGCCCGAGCCCGGTGCCCTGTTCGGCGCTCTTGATGGCGATCGAGCCCTGACCGAAGGCCGACAGGACCACCGGGATCTCCTCGGCCGGGATGCCCGGGCCGTTGTCGCGCACCGAAATATATTGTCCGCCGCCGGTGGTCCAGCCGGCACGGACCCGGATTTCGCCGCCGGTCGGCGCGAATTTGATAGCGTTCGACAACAGGTTCAAGGTGATCTGGCGTACGGCCCGTTCGTCGGCAAAGAGCGGCGGCAGCGCGGGCTCGAACTCGCGCGCGATGTGCAGGTCCTTGTTGCGCGCCTTGAGTTCGACCATGTTGCAGCAATCCTCGACCGTGTTGGCGATGTCGACCGGCTCCTCCTTCAGCTTGTAGCGTCCGGCCTCGATGCGCGAAATGTCGAGGATCTCATTGATCAGCGCCAGCAGATGGTGGCCCGAATCGTGGATGCTGCGCGCGTAGTCACGATAGGTCTCGTTCTCGAGCGGCCCCAAAACCTGTTCAGCCATCACTTCGGAAAACCCCAGTATCGCATTGAGAGGAGTCCGCAATTCATGGCTCATGGAGGCCAGAAACCGCGACTTGGCGAGATTGGCTTCCTCGGCGCGCCGGCGTGCCTCGTCGGAGATCGACTTGGCCGTCTCCAATTCCGCGATCAGCCCGTCCTTTTCGGTCCGAAACGACAGCAGCATCACCGCCGAGCGGTGCAGATGGCCGGCGATGTAGGAAAAGAACGGCAGCGAGGCGGCCAGAAGCCCGGCCATGGCGGCGTCGACCGGATTCCACAAATTGACCGCGAGCCCGATATAGGCCACCACCGGCAGGCCGAACGTGGCCAGCAGCGCGCCGCGCAGCGCATAGGCCAGGATCGCCGTGGCGGCGACGGCAAACAGCAGCACCACGCCCTTGACGGTCGCAAACTGGTCGATCTGACAGCTCTCGCAGCTCAACAGCGCGAACCAGGTCCAGCACAGTCCGGTCACGGCATGGGCGCCCAGCAGCAGAATACGCACCGACGCCACGTCGATGTCGCCCGCCTCCCTTTTGGCGATATGGGCCGCGAACAGGCCGAGCCCGGCATAGGCGACCGCCGTCAGCACCGCCCAGAACGCCACTTGCGGTCCCATCCCGGCCACGAGGCCGGCGGCGGCGACGACGCCCGCCAGCACCGGCAGCACGGCGGCACGGCCGGTCAGCGCACCGGCATGCAGGCGCAGCATTTCCCGGTCGAAGGCGGGATTGCCGGGTTGCTGGGACAGCCGGTCGCGGGTTTCCCGCACCGTGCGCGCAAGGTCGGCGTTGCGGTGGGCCTTGGTGCGGTCCACAATGTTCTTGTCCGCCATGGTGGAGCGTCTTGGCGCCATCGCAACCGGGTTTTCCAAATTTGGATCGACAGCGGAGAATTACTTCCGAATGGTTAAGAGTCCCTTCCGGTGACCAGATTGCTGCGCCGCCTGCCGGTGGCGAAAACCGGGCGTCGCCGCGGGACGCGGCCGCTGCGCCGGCTGTTCGACATCGCGCTGACGGTGGCGCTTTTCGCGGTTGTCGCCGTGCTTGTTGCCCGGCTGGAGGAAACCGCCACCGTCGAACGGCGCGG
Source organism: Nitratireductor alexandrii (assembly GCF_004000215.1). Classification (GTDB taxonomy): domain Bacteria; phylum Pseudomonadota; class Alphaproteobacteria; order Rhizobiales; family Rhizobiaceae; genus Mangrovimarina; species Mangrovimarina alexandrii. The sequence goes on from NZ_RBVY01000002.1 coordinate 550,546, forward strand.
CCAGGCCTCGGTCGGTGACGGCGACAGCCTGACGCTTGCGGGCCGGCGCATCCGGCTTGTCGGCATCGATGCGCCCGAACTCGCCCAGTCGTGCCGGCGCGACGGCGCCGACTATGCCTGCGGGCGCGCCGCGCGCGACGCGCTGCGCGCGCTGGTTGGCCAGCACGCGGTCGTCTGCCGTGGCCACGAAACCGATCGCTTCGGCCGTCTTTTGGCGGTTTGCCACGCCGGCGACACCGAATTGAACCGCACGATGGTCGAAAAGGGCTGGGCGGTGTCCTACGGGGATTATGGCGGGGCCGAAAGGCGGGCGCGGGCCGAATCGCGCGGCCTGTGGGCCGGGCAGTTCGAGCGTCCGCGTGCCTGGCGTGCCGTTCACGGTCGCGCGAGCGACATCGAAATCGGCCTTGCGGAGCGTCTGCGGGCTTGGGTCGCGGCGCTGTTTGGTGCAGGCTGACGCCACGATCGCATGGCGGCCGTGCGCAATTTTTGCCGGGAGGTGGAAGGTGAAGCTTTATGATGGCGGACGCGCGCCCAATCCGCGCCGCGTCAGGGTTTTTCTGGCCGAAAAGGGCATCGAGGTTCCATGCGTGCCCATCGACATGGGCGCGATGGGCCATCGCGACGCGGAAGTCACCCGCCGCAACCCGCTGCAGCGTCTGCCGGTATTGGAGCTCGACGACGGCACCATCCTGACCGAGTCGATCGCGATCTGCCGCTATTTCGAGGAGCTCCATCCCGAGCCGGCGCTGTTCGGCCGTGGCGCCCTCGGCAAGGCGCAGGTGGAGATGTGGCAACGCCGCCTGGAACTGAATTTCCTCTTCACCGTCGGCCAGGCCTTTCGCCACATCCACCCGGCGATGAAGGAATGGGAAGTGCCGCAGATCGCCGAGTGGGGCGAAGTCAACAAGCCGCGCACCGTGCAATTTCTGGAAATCTTCGACCGCGAGCTTCAAGACCGCGAATTCGCCGCCGGTGACGACTACTCCGTGGCCGACATCACCGGCATGATCGGCATCGATTTCATGAAACCGGCGCGCATCGCGCTACCCGAGGAGTTGCGCAACGTGCGGCGCTGGTACGAGACGGTGTCCGCCCGGCCGAGCGCGCGGGCGTGATGCCGGCCGATCCGATCACCGAGCTCGACCGGCTGGCGGGCGAAATCCGCGCCTGCCGGGTCTGCCGCGACCAGCCCCAGGGGCGGCCGCTGCCGCACGAACCACGCCCGGTCGTCGTCGCCTCGTCGACGGCGCCGGTGTTGATCGCTGGGCAGGCGCCGGGGCTTCGCGTGCACGAGACCGGCATTCCGTTTAACGACCGCTCCGGCGACCGGTTGCGCGACTGGCTCGGCGTCTCGCGCGAGGCGTTTTACGATCCCTGCCTGTTTGCGATCGCGCCGATGGGGTTTTGCTTTCCCGGCTACGACGCCAAGGGCAGCGACCTGCCGCCGCGCCGGGAATGCGCGCCGGCCTGGTATGGCCGGCTGATGAAGTTGATGCCGCAGCTCGAACTGGTCGTGGCGGTCGGCCAGCACGCGCAGCGTTGGCATCTGCGCGCCGCGCGCCGGACCACGCTGACGGAAACGGTTGCCGCCTGGGCGGAGATCTTTGCCCGGCCCGGGCGCCCAAAAGTCCTGCCGCTGCCGCATCCGTCCTGGCGCAATACCGGCTGGCTCAAGCGCAATCCCTGGTTCGAGAGCGAGTTGCTGCCCGTGTTGCGGCGAGAAATCGCAACCCGCATCGGACCGATGAAATAGAACGCGCCCTGCCGATTTTCGTATTGGGGGAGAAAAAATTACTTGAACAGCGGCGCAATAGGCGTAAATTCGGAAAAAATTTCCGACAGGAGCCGTCATGGACCGTCTCGACAAGAAAATCCTGCGGCTGTTGCAGGAAGATTCCACCCTCGCCGTCGCCGACGTGGCCAGGAAGGTCGGCCTGTCGACCACGCCGTGCTGGCGGCGCATTCAGAAATTGGAGGAGGAGGGGGTCATCCGGCGCCGAGTGGCGATCCTCAATCCCGATAAGGTCAACACCCGGGTCAATGTCTTCATCTCGATCCGCACCAATTCGCACAGCCTGGAATGGTTGCGGCGCTTTTCCGAGGTGATCCAGGAGTTTCCCGAAGTCGTCGAGTTCTATCGCATGAGCGGAGACGTCGACTATCTGCTCCGGGTTGTGGTGCCCGACATCGCCGCCTACGACGCCTTTTACAAGAAGCTGATCGCCAAGATCGAGATCCGCGACGTGTCGTCCTCCTTCGCCATGGAGCAGATCAAGTACACGACCCAGCTTCCGCTCGACTACATGGTGCTGGACAAGGAGAGTGCCAGCGCCGCGTGAGGTTTTTTGCCATTATCGCGCCGGTTGCCGCGTTTTCTGCCGCAGCCGGTCCAGCGTCTTTTGTGCGCTCAGCTCGCGCAAGGCGTCCTTGCCGACCCAGCGCCTGGCGCGATCGTCCGCCGCGGCAAGGCGCTGCGCGACGGCAAGTGCCGCCTCGTGCAGGAAAAGCGAGCGCTTGCCGGTCTGGCGCAGCGCCCAGCTCACCGCCTTTTTGACGAAATTGCGCTCGTCGTGCGCATGGCGCTCGACCAGCTCCAGCCAGGCCAGAAAACCCGTGTCGGGCTCCTTTTTCAGGTGGACCGCCGCCCAGGCGATCATGGCAAAACCGGCGCGCCGTACGAATTCGCGCCCGTCCTTGGCGAACTCCGGTACCAGTTCGCCGGCAAGTCCGGCCTCGACGAACAGGGCGGCGGCGTGGTCGACCACCTCCCAGGAGGTGAAATCCTTCGCCCAGTCGCGCGCCTGCGCGGCCGTGACTTTTTTCGGTTCGGCGGTGAAGCAAGCCAGAAGGCGCGCCTCGCGCCAGCCGCTTTGCCACAGTGCCAGCGCGCGCGCTTGGTCGCGACCGATCGTGCGCGCGAGCGGCCGCAGGACCGCGTTCGGAATACCGAAGGCGGTCTCGGTCGCGATCCCGAACTGTGCCATGCCGGCGCGGTTGTCGGCCGAGGCGAGCGTTTGCAGATGCGCGACGACGGCCGCGGCGTCGGAGGTTGGCGAGGGCGGCGCGGCGCCCGCCACGCCTACCGCTCCAGCCGCGCCAGCAGGGACGAGGTATCCCAGCGCCGCCCGCCCATGTCCTGGACGTCCTTGTAGAACTGGTCGACCAGCGCCGTGACCGGCAGCTTGGCGCCGTTGCGCTCGGCTTCGGTAAGGCAGATGCCCAGATCCTTGCGCATCCAGTCGACCGCGAAGCCGAAATCGTAGCTGCCCTGGTTCATGGTCTTGTGGCGGTTTTCCATCTGCCACGAGCCGGCCGCGCCCTTGGAGATCACGTCGACGACCTTTTCCACGTCGAGGCCGGCCTTCTTGCCGAAATGGATGCCTTCGGCGAGGCCCTGCACCAGGCCCGCGATACAGATCTGGTTGATCATCTTGGTCAGCTGTCCGGCACCGGCCGGGCCCATCAGGCCGACCATTTTCGCATAGGCCTCGATCACCGGCCGCGCTGTGTCGAAAGTCGCCTGCTCGCCGCCGACCATCACGGTCAGAACGCCGTTTTCGGCCCCGGCCTGTCCGCCCGACACGGGCGCGTCCAAAAAGCCGAAACCGGCTTTTTCGGCCGCCTCGGCCAGGTCGCGCGCCACTTCGGCCGAGGCCGTCGTGTTGTCGATGAACACCGCGCCGGCCTTCATCGCGGCAAAGGCACCGTCCTGGCCGAGCGTGACGGCGCGCAGGTCGTCGTCATTGCCGACGCAACAGAAGACGAAATCCTTGCCCGCCGCCGCTTCGGCCGGCGTTGCGGCATGTGCGCCGCCATGCTCGTCGACCCATTTCGCGGCTTTCTCGGCCGTGCGGTTGTAGACGGTGACGTCGTGGCCGCCTTTGTTCTTCAAATGACCGGCCATGGGATATCCCATCACGCCGAGACCCAAAAATGCGACTTTGGCCATCTGGCCCCTCCATTATCCGTGTTTGTGTCAAAAAAATCCGCCGAACGCGCCGGTTCACCGCTGCAAATGCCGGGTCAGCCTGGCCTCGACCACGCTCCACACATTGCGCAATGTCTCCACGATAACGAGATAGAAGATCGCCGCCCAGATATAGGTCTGGAAGTCGTAGGTGCGCGAATAGGCTCGGCGCGTTTCGCCCATCAGGTCGTAGACGGTCGCGAGCGCCACGATCGCCGAACCCTTGATCATCAGGATGATCTCGTTGCCGTAGGGCCTGAGCGCCACGATCAGCGCCTGCGGCAGGATGATCTTGTAGAGCGTCTGGACCCGGTTGAGGCCGAGCGCGGCCGCGCCTTCCCATTGCCCCTTCGGCACGCTCTCGACCGCGCCGCGCAAAATCTCGGCCTGATAGGCGGCCGTGTTCAGCGCAAACGAGAATACCGCGCAGTTCCAGGCCTCGCGGAAAAAGCCCCACAGGCCGACCGCCTCCAGTTGCGGGCGAAACGACCCCAGTCCGTAATAGATCAAAAAGAGCTGCGCGATCAGCGGCGTGCCGCGAAACACGTACACATAGGCGAAGGCGATGCGGCTGATCAGCTTGTTCTTCGACATCCGTCCGATGGCGACGGGGATCGACAGCGCCGCACCGATCACCAGCGAAAGACCGACCAGCGACAGCGTGGTCAGTAGGCCGGAAATATATTTGGGGCCGTAGCGCTCGACCTTTTCCGGCGCCCAGGCCTCCACCAGGTACCACACCATCAGGACGCCGGCGACGAGCCAGAAGGCAAGCACCAAATTGCCCGCGATCCGCTCGCCCGTCCAGGTTCGGGGCAGGGCGGGCGGCCGCTCCGAAGCTTCGAGGCGCTCCTGCAGCGCCGTCATCGCACCGTCTCCCCGCGCTTGCCCGCCGCCTCGACCCGGCCGATCACGACCGACGACAACAACGCCAGCACCAGGTAGAGCAGCGCCGCCAGGCCGAAGAACAAAAAGGCTTCCTTGGTGTTGCGCGCCGCGATCCCGGTCTGGCGCAGAATGTCGGTCAGCCCGATCGCCGAGACCAGCGCCGTGTCCTTGAGCAGGATCATCCACAGATTGGACAGGCCCGGCAGCGCGATGCGGATCAGTTGCGGCAGGATCACCAGCCGCATGACCTGATTGCGATGCAGGCCGAGCGCATAGCCGCCCTCGTACTGGCCGTTCGAAATCGCCCTGAATGCCGACAGGAACACCTCGCTGGCATAGGCCGAAAACACAAAGGCGAGCGCGATTACGCCGGCCAGGAAGGCGTTGATTTCCACGCCGGCTTCCACGCCGAGCGTCTGGAACAGTTGCTGGATGCCGATCTGCAGCCCGAAATAGACCAGAAACAGCGTCAGCAGTTCCGGCAGGCCGCGAAAAATGGTGGTGTAGATGTCGGCTGCGGTGCGAAAGCTCCATTCCCGGCTCTGCTTGGCCAAGGCGACCAGGAAGCCGATCAACAGTCCGACCGGCAGGGTGGCGAGCGCGAGGCTTATCGTGGTGACGACGCCGATGGCGATCTCGTCGCCCCAGCCCTGGTCGCCGAAGCTCAGCAAGGTCAGGTAGTTGTCCATGTGCCCCGCCCGCCTGCCGCGGGTCCGGCGCGATCGCCGGCCGTGCGGAACCGGATCGCCGGGCGCCCATCTGGCCGCCCGGCATGGTGGCGTTTAGGCGGCATCAGTCGCCGTAAACGTCGACATCGAAATATTTGTCGTTGATTTCCTTGTATTTTCCGTTTTCGCGGATCGCCAGGATGGCTGCCGAGAACTTGTCGGCCAGGTCGGTCTCGCCCTTGCGCACGGCCACGCCGGCGCCCTGGCCGTTGATCACCGGGTCGGGCGTCAGCGTGTCGAGGATCTTGCAGCACGCGCCGTCGTCGGTCTTCAGCCATTCCGACAACACGATGACGTCGTCGATCACCGCGTCGATGCGGCCATTGGCGATGTCGAGCTTGTATTCGTCGGGCGTCGGGTAGAGCTTCAGGTCGGCCGAGGGCAGTTTTTCCTCGGCGTAGTTGGAATGGGTGGTGGAGGATTGCGCGCCGAGCGCCTTGCCGTCCAGCGCCGCGTCGGTGGCTTCCGTCAGCGCGCTGTCCTTGGGCACGGCGATCGCCGGCGGGGTGTTGTAGTACTTGGCGCTGAAATCGACCTTTTCCTTGCGCTCGTCGGTGATCGACATCGAGGCGATGATGGCGTCGAACTTGCCGGCCTGCAGGGCGGGGATGATGCCGTCCCAGTCCTGGGTGACGAACTCGCAATCGGCCTTCATTTCCTCGCACAGCGCCTTGGCGACATCGATGTCGAAGCCGACCAGCGAGCCGTCGGCCTCGAGATTGTTGAACGGCGGGTAGGCGCCTTCCGTGCCGATCTTGAGTTTCATCATCTCCTGGGCATGGGCGCCGGTGCCCAGGGAAAGCGCGAGCAGGGCGGCCGAGGCGGCAATCGCCAGACGCTGTTGGATACGCATAATGTTCCTCTCTGTCTGTTTGTCGTTGCTTGCGGCTTGCGGCCGCTTGTCGTTTCCGGCGGGTGCCGGAACACCCGTGAAAACCGGATACTCCCACTGTTTTTGCCGGGAATGCAACCGCAAAGCGCGATGCGGCGGTTCTGCGTCGAAGCCCTCGGGCTCAAGCGCCGCGCGCTGTCAGGCCGGTGCACCTTTCGACGAAATCGGCGATCGCGACGATGTCGTCGAGACGGAACACCGGCACGGTTTCTCCCGAGACCGGGTGGTCGGCGGCGATGGCGACGATATTGGGGCTCGAGGCGGTCAGCGGCTCGCGGTTGCGCGCCTCCAGGCGCCGGGTCTCGAGCTTGGGGTGGGCGTCGTGCTTGTAGCCTTCGACCAGGATGAGGTCGCAGGGCGCGAGCTTGGCGAGCACGTCGGCCAGATCGGGCTCTTTCTCGTCGCGCAATTCGTGCATCAGCGCCCAGCGCCGACCCGACACGATCGCCACCTCCATCGCCCCGGCCTCGCGATGGCGGAAGGAATCCGTGCCGTGCCTGTCGATGTCGAAGGCGTGATGGGCGTGCTTGACGGTCGACACGACATGGCCGCGCCGGCCGAGTTCGCTGACCAGCGCCGCCGTCAGCGCGGTCTTGCCCGAATTTTTCCAGCCGGTGATCCCGAAAACCCGTCTGGTCATTGCGCCTCGTCCGCGATCAGCCGCTCGGCGATGGCCAGGTCGCCGGGCGTGTTGATGTTGAAAAACGGGTCGATCTCCGCGCCGTTGCGCTTTTGCATGGCGAATTCGACGATATCGATGCTGCGCGACCGGCAAAAGCCTGAAACGGAGGGTTTTTCGGGCCCGTTCAGGAACGCCGCCATCTCGTCGGCCAGCGCCGTCGGCCACAGGCCGAACACCGGATGCGTCCGGCCGCGCGAGGCGGCGAGCGCGATCCGCTGCGGGTGCCCGGCCACAGCCAGCCGGGCGACGAGATCGGGCGGGAAGAAGGGCGTGTCGGTCGCTGTCGTGACAAGCCGGTCGAAGCCGGCGCTGGCTGCCCAGACCAGGCCGGCATGGATGCCGGCGAGCGGTCCGCGCTGGCCGGCAACAATGTCGCCGATCACCGGGCGGCCGAAGGCGGAAAAACGCTGCGGGTCGAGATTGGCGCTCACCGCGACCGCCTCAACCGCCGGCGCGAGGCGCTCCAGCACATGCGCGATCAGCGGTTTCCCGGCCAGTGTCAGGAAGGCCTTGTCGGAGCCGGCCATGCGCGAGGAGCGGCCACCGGCGAGCACCAGCCCGGCGAGGCGGCGCTCCATCGCTCACGCGCCCCCGAGCGGCCCGGCGACGCGGTCGACCCACATGCCGTAGAACGTGGCCACGATCGCCGCGGCGGCCGACAGCGCCATCACCCACAATAGCGGCATGGCGCCGCTTGCGGGCGACAGCAGCGCGCCGGCGACCACCGCCAGCGCGGCGCCGCCGCCGATCTGCATCGAGCCGCCGAGACCGGAGGCCGAGCCCGCCAGGCGCGGGCGCACGCTGACGATGCCGGCATTGGCACTCGGCAGGGTGATGCCGTTGCCGAGCCCGACCATGGTCGCCGGTCCGAACAGCGATAGCGGGTGTACGTAACCGAGGCCGAACAGGACCAGCGACACCACCATGCCGATCAGGGTCACGACATTGCCGGCAAGCATCATCGGTCCGATCCCGACCCGGGCGCCGAAACGGCCCGACAGGAAGTTGCCGCTCATGTAGCCGACCGAGATCAGCATGAAATAGAGCCCGTATTCCGACGGGCTGAGTTTCAGGATTTCCGTGGCGACATAGGGACCGCCGCCGAGAAAGGCGAAGAACGAACCGGTGGTGAAGGCGGCCGTCAGCGCATAGGCCCAGAAGCGGCGCGAGCGCAACAGTTCGGGATAGGCGCGGAACTGCGCCGAGAAACTGGGCGACAGCGCCTTGTTGGTCTCGTTGAGGTCGAGATAGACCACGCAGATCGACACCAGGCCGAAACCCAGCGTCAGCACGAAGGTGGATTGCCAGCCATACCATTCGTCGAGCAGGCCGCCGATCGCCGGCGCGATCATCGGCACCAGAGACATGCCCATGACGATATAGGCGATCTTGCTGACCGTTTCCTCCGTGCGCACCGTGTCGCGCACGATGGCGCGCGACAGCACCATGCCGGCCGCCGAAAACGCCTGCAGCACGCGGCAGGCGAGCAGGATTTCGATCGTCGGGGCAAACAGCGCCGCGACGGTGCCGATCAGGAAGATCGCGAAGCAGGTCAGCATCACCGGCCGTCGCCCGAACCGGTCCGAGGCCGGGCCGATGAAAAGCTGCAGCACGGCGGTCGCGCCGAGATAGAGCGACACCAGGAGCTGCACAACCGCATAGTCGGCCGAAAAGTGCCGCGCGATACCGGGCAGGGACGGTAGGAAAATATTCATCGCCAGCGGCCCGGTCGCCGTCGCGATGACGAGGGTGAGGATATGCGGCGAACGAACCCCCGTCAGCTGGCGCCGGTCGCTCATGCCGGCCTCCGCCTGATCGCGGCCGGGGCGGGGACGCCTGGATCGCGCATCGCCATGCTCAAAGACCGTCCGGGCTCATGGTCGGCCCCGTGCTTTCGGCGGCCGGCTTGCGCGGGCCGCGCACCTGCTCGCGATAGAGCGTGAACAGGCCCGAGCCCACGACGATCACCGCGCCGGTGATCATGGCCGCGTCGGGCACGTCGCCGAAGACCGCGTAGCCGAGCACCAGGGCCCATAAAAGCCCGGTGTAGCGATAGGGCGCCACGAACGAGATCTCGCCGGTGCGCATCGAGATGATGACGCACTGGTAGCCGACCAGCACCATGATGGCGGCCACGGCGAGCGTGCCGAACTGGCCGCCGTCGAGCGGCGTCCAGCCGCCCAGCGGAACGACCAGCAGGCCGCCGACGATGGTCACGCCGAGCGCGCTCAGCGTCGAGACCAGAAGTGTCGGCACGCCGGCGTCGATGCGCCGGGTTGCGAGGTCGCGCACGGTGCAAAACATCACCGACAGGAGCGCGAGCAGCGAAAACGCGCTAAACCCCTCGAAGCCGGGTCGGATGATGATCACGACGCCGGCGAAACCGGCCAGGATCGCCGTCCAGCGGCGCCAGCCGACCGGTTCGGCAAACACCAGGGCCGCGCCCATCGTCACCGCGAGCGGCAGCACCTGCAAAACCGCCGTGACATTGGCCAGCGGCAGGCGCTGAAGTGCGAGCAGGAAGGAGACCGTCGCGCCGATTTCGGCCGCCCCGCGCAGCAGGACCATCGGGTTGCGGACGCCGGAGAGCTTGCTTGCCACGCCCGCGCGCCAGGCAAGCAGGGCGATCAGCGTCGTGGCCACCATGCCGCGCACCAGCATGATCTGGCCCATGTTGAGCTCGGTGCTGACCAGTTTCACCACGGCGTCGTTGACCGTGAAGGCGGCCATGGCAATGGCCATGGTGAGCGCGCCGCTCAGATTGGGGGAAAGATGCAAGGCCATGTCCGGAACAGTTCTTCACCGGATTACGCACAGCCCCGCGCAAACGCAACCGCAAACCACTGGTCCAGAAGCGTCGATCGCGCCCGCTTCCGGGCAGGCGGCGCCAAAAGCCGTTGCCGGGCGTGCCGTTACGGTCCTTTCAGGCTTTTGCCCATGGCCGCGATATGGGGTTCGTAGACCGGCTTGAGCGCGCGCGGAAACCTCAACAGCATGGCGTGGATGACGTTGTCGGCGCCGAACTCGAACCGGTCGTAGAAAATATCGTTCTCCACGTAACCCGACAGCACCACCCAATTGTCTTTCACGCGCCGGTAGGTCACCTCGAAGCCCTCGCGCCCGGCGGGCTCGCTCGCCTGGTCGGCAAAGGCCTCCGGCGAGGCCTCGAGCGCGTTGTTGAAGGCGTAGACGGCCAGGCTCGCCCCGTCCTCGGAAAGCCAGGTCATGCCGTCGCCGTTCTGCGGCGGTTCCATCGCTTGGCGAAACAGTTCGGCGGGAAAGGTGATCGAGGTGCCGAAGCGGGAATTCTTGTAGGTCAGCGTGTCGGCGAGGGCGGGCAGGCACGCGAGGCCGGCGATGAGACACAGAACAAGGCGCATCGTCATGGCCGGACCTCCCTTCGCGCGCACGCTATCCCCCCGTCACGCTCATATGGCGCGAGACCGAGGGGCGGTTCGTGCGGCGGTCGATGACGAAGTCGTGACCCTTGGGCTTGCGCCCGATGGCCGCGTCGATCGCCGCATGCAGGAGTTCGTTGCCCTCCGAGGCGCGCAGCGGCTGGCGCAGGTCGGCGGCGTCCTCCTGGCCCAGGCACATATACAGCGTGCCGGTGCAGGTCAGCCGCACCCGGTTGCAGCTTTCGCAGAAATTATGCGTCATCGGCGTGATGAAGCCGAGCCGTCCGCCGGTCTCGGCAACCTCGACATAACGCGCCGGCCCGCCGGTCTTGAACGGAATGTCGGTCAGGGTGAATTCGTTTTCCAGCCTGGCGCGCAACAGCGACAGCGGCAGATACTGGTCGGTGCGGTCGGCGTCGATCTCGCCCATCGGCATGGTCTCGATCACCGTCATGTCCATGCCGCGCCCATGCGCCCAGCGCAGCATGTCGGGGATCTCGCCGTCGTTGAAGTCTTTCAGCGCCACGGCGTTGATCTTGAGCTTGAGCCCGGCCCGCTCGGCCGCCTCCAGCCCGTCCATCACCTTGCCGAAATGGCCCCAGCGGGTGATGGCGCGGAACTTGTCGGGATCGAGCGTGTCGAGCGAGACGTTGAGCCGCCTGACCCCGCAATCGGCCAGTTCGTCGGCGAAACGGGCGAGCTGCGAGCCGTTGGTGGTCAGCGTCAACTCCTCGAGCGCGCCGCTCTTGAGATGACGCGACAGTTCGCGCACCAGATGCATGATGTTCTTGCGCACCAGCGGTTCGCCGCCGGTCAGGCGGAGCTTGCGCACGCCCTTTTCGACGAACGCCGTGCACAGCCGGTCGAGTTCCTCCAGCGTCAACAGATCCTTCTTCGGCAGGAAGGTCATGTCCTCGGCCATGCAATAGGTGCAGCGGAAATCGCAGCGGTCGGTGACCGAGACGCGCAGATAGTCGATCCTGCGTCCGAACGGGTCGATCATGGGGGCGGTGCTGGCGGTCATGCTGTCGGTCCTGCCTCGCAAATGGTCCGGCCCGCTCTTGCCTGGCGCGGCCCTGCGGCCTTGGTAACATTTTCGCTGTATCTGGTGCAATATATCGACTTGATGCCGCGCCGCGATGGTGGGATAGCGACATCGATGACCGCGGAACGGACACACCGGCGGCAGCGGAGAATTGATCATGGCGGCCCCGAAAGAACTGCGCGTATCCAGGGACCGGCGCGTCCTGACCGTGACCTTCGCCGACGAGAGCCACGCGCTCGGCGCCGAGATGCTCAGGGTCCTGTCGCCTTCGGCCGAGGTGCAGGGCCATTCGCCCGAGCAGCGTGTCACCGTCGGCGGCAAGAAGCACGTCGCCATCAGCCGGCTCGAGCCGGTCGGCAATTACGCTGTGCGCATCGTCTTCGACGACGGCCACGACACCGGCATCTTCACCTGGGCCTATCTCGACACGCTCGGCCGCGAGAAGGAGACCCGCTGGCAGGCCTATCTCGACGAGCTCCGGCAAAAAGGCCTGGCGCGCTGATCGAGCAACCGGGCCGGGTTAGCCGAACACGGCGAAGCCTTCGACCAGAACCCTGTGCGCGGCGGCATACAGAAACGACGCCCCGGCAAAAAGCATCACCGCCGAGGAGATCGTCTCGGTCAACAACAGCGCGCGCATAGCGTCCGCCGGGCCGAGCGCCGCGCCCACCCGCTCGACCGCGCGCATGCGCAGCCAAAGCAGGACGGCGATCCCCAGAAATAGCGCCGCCACGACAAGATTGATCGCTTGTGCCATGGGCATCGCAAGGCCGCTTGCGGCCGTCAGCAGCGCCAGAAACAGCCACGCTGCCGCGGCCAGGCGTGTCAGCCATTGTGTCGTCCTCACGAAGCGCTCCGTCTGCCTTCTGCGCTTTGCCTCGCTCAGGGGCAGTCGCTGGGGGCGAGATAACGCCGCTTGGCCCAGCCGGTCACGGTGCGGTCGCCGTCGTAATGGGTGACGCGGCACCAGCGGCTTGGCAGCGGCCGACTTGTCGGCGTGCACGCGCCTTCGCCGGCGATGATACCGTGATTGCCGGGCCGCAGCATATCCACGATCGCGGACTTGGCCGAGGCCCGGCTGCGCAGGTTGAGCACGTCCCAGCTCTCGACATTGACCACCTGGTAGCAGCCCGGTCCCGAGGTGGCCAAGGCGCCGGGAGCGCCGGCCGCCAGAACGAAAAGCCCGGCAAGTGCGCCGGCAAGTCCGATTGTGTGACGCAACGATGTCATCGTGCTGGAACCTCCGTGGCGGATCGCGGGCGCAGCCCGGATCATAGCCGCCATCGCCGCGGTCCGCCAGCCTGAGCGCAACGCGCGGGCACAAGTGCCCGTCGACGGAGGCGTCCTGGCGGCGTGTCGTCGTCCAGCGTCGTGCCGCGCGCGTTTTCGCCGATAGGTGCCGTTTGGACCGGCTTCGCCTTAGGCGCGCGCTCCTTTCAGGTTGGGCAGGAAGATCGTCAACAGCCCGAGCAGGGGCAGGAACGAGCACACCGTGTAGACATAGCCGATCCCCTTGGCGTCGGCGACGACGCCCAGCACCGCCGCGCCCAGCCCACCGAGACCGAAGGCGAAGCCGAAAAACAGCCCCGCGACCATGCCGACCCGGCCCGGCAGCAATTCCTGCGCGAACACCACGATCTGCGGGAAGGCCGACGACAGGATCAGGCCGATCAGGATCGTCAGCACCGGCGTCCAGGCATAGCTGGCATAGGGCAGGGCGAGCGTGAAGGGCAGAACGCCCAGGATCGAGAACCAGATCACCGTCTTGGAGCCGAACCGGTCGCCGATCGGCCCGCCGAGGATCGTCCCGGCCGCCGCCGCGCCCAGGAAGATGAACAGCAGGACCTGCGATTCCTGCACCGATACGCCGAAGCGCTCGATGACGAAGAACGTGTAATAGCTGCTGATCGAGGCGAGATAGACATGTTTGGAAAACACCAGCACGATCAGCACGGCCAGCGTCAGCACCACCCGCCGGCGCGACAGGTCGAGCGTCGTCGGTGCGGCCGGTCGCGACGCGGCCCGTTTTTGATAGGCCGAATACCAGCCGCCGACGCGCCACAGGATCACCATGCCGATCATCGCGGCGACCGAGAACCAGGCGACCGAGCCCTGGCCGCGCGGCACCACGATGAAGGCGGCCAGAAGCGGGCCGATCGCGGTGCCGAAATTGCCGCCGACCTGGAACAGGGCCTGGGCGAGCCCATAGCGCCCGCCCGAGGCAAGCCGCGCCACGCGCGAGGATTCGGGATGGAAGATCGCCGATCCGAGCCCGACGAAGGCCGCGCCCAGCAAAAGCAGGCCATAGCTGCCGGCGGTTGCCAGAAGCAGCAGCCCGATCATCGTCGAGCCCATGCCGGCCGACAGCGAATAGGGCATCGGCCGCTTGTCGGCGGCGATCCCCACAAGCGGCTGCAGCAGCGACGCCGTGACCTGGAAGGCGAGCGTCAGCAGGCCGATCTGCCAGAAATCGAGGCCGTAATCGTCTTTCAGCATCGGATAGAGCGCGGCCAGGAGCGACTGCATGACATCGTTGAGCAGATGGCAGAAGCTGACGGCCAGAATCACCGCGTAGACGGTGCGCTCGGGCGCGAGCCGGGCGGGGGTGGCGATGGTATCGGCCAAGACGAACTCCTTCCGGCTATCGGCACGGCACCGTGGCCGAACGGTTATAGTGCGGCTGGGTGTGACCTTCTTTGCTGGTTTGGTCTATTTGTTTTGCGAGTGGGCCAGCAATGGGCCGCGACGGGAAGGACGAACCATGCGCGACGCCGCGCCCTCTGCGACTTCTGGAGCGCATAGTCTGCAACGCTACGACGATGACCGGCGGGCTCTGATCGAGCGCGCCGACAGCGCGGTCGTGGCGTTGGCGAGCGCCTATCCCGACGGGCACCATGTGGCGGCGCATCGACACGGCCGCTCGCAACTGCTTCACGTGCGCGCCGGCGTCGTGCTCGCCGTCACCGATGCCGGCCGCTGGATGGTGCCGGCCGGCCAGGCTTTATGGATTCCCGCCGGCATCACCCATGCCGTCGACATGCTTGGCGGCGTGCGCATGCAGTCGGCCTATGTCCGGCCGGCCGCGATCGCCGGCCTGCCGGCGTCGCTGCGCGTCGTCGCCATGACGGCCCTGATGCGCAGCCTGATGGGCGAAGCGGTCGCGATCGGCGATGCGCAAGGCGCGCGCGGCCGCGACGCGCTCTTGCTCGACCTGATCCTGCACGAGATCCCGCGGCTTGCGGAATTGCCGCTCGGCCTGCCGTTTCCCAGCGACCGGCGTTTTGCGGCGCTGTGCCGGCGTTATCTCGACGCGCCGACCCCGGCCGTGACCATCGACGACTGGGCGCGCGAGACCGGCATGAGCCGACGCAGCTTCACCCGGCGCTTTCAGCGCGAGACAGGGCTCAGCCTGTCCGTCTGGCGCCAGCAGGCGAGCCTGTTCGCCGCCCTGCCGCGTCTGTTCGACGGCGAGCCGATCACCACCGTCGCGCTCGATCTGGGTTATGACAGCGTCGCCGCCTTCACCACCATGTTCAAGCGCATGCTGGGCACCTCGCCGCGCGCCTATTTGTCGGTCAACGCGCCGGCGGTCTCGTGACGGCCGGCCCGCGGCCACGGGCACCCGGCGCGTCCCGCCTCACGCCTCGGCCAGCGTTTCCACGATGCGGCGCATCTGCTCGCCCAGGGCGTCGCACTCGGCCGGCGAGGATTGCGCCATAACGGTGTCGATCAGCTCGGTATAGATCGCGAGCGCCTTTAAAAGTCGCTCCTCGCCCGCCGGCGTCAAATAGAGCCGCATGACCCGCTTGTCGGAGGAATCGCTTTCGCGCCGCACCAGGCCCTGCGATTCGAGCTGCGGCAGCAACATGGTGATGTTGGAGCGTCCCACCAGCAGCCGGCGCGCCAGATCGTGCTGCGACTGGCCCGGATGGCGGTAGAGATTCATCAGCATGTCGAGCTGCGCGAGTTTCAGATCGAGCGGCGCCAGCGCCTTCGACAGCGCGCGCACCACCGCCTTTTCGGCGCGCACCACGGCGATCCAGTTGCGAAAGCGCGGGTTGTCCCACGGCAGGTCTTGTTTTTTGTTCATTCTTGAACTAATAATGTTCATGGTTGAACTAATTCACGGTGGCCCACCATGGCATCATTTCCGTTGACTGTCATCCGTACCGCCTTTCGCATCGCCGACCATATCGCGCCCCGGATCGCCGGCCGCGCCGCCTTCGCGCTTTTCTGCCGTACCCCGCATCCGAACCGGGTTTCGCCCGGGGAGCGGCGGGCGCTCGACCGGGCGGCGCCGTTCATGGCCGAGGCGCGCCTGCACCGGCTGACGACCCCGTCGGGCTGGGTCGCCGCGCATGATTTTCGTCCGCCGCCCGGCGTCGAGCGCCGCCGCACCGTGCTTGTCATCCATGGCTGGCGATCGCGCAGCGATCACATGGCGGCGATCGTCGACGCCCTGCGCCGCGACGGCGCGCGGGTGATTGCCCTCGATCTGCCGGGTCACGGCAAGTCGAGCGGCCGCCGGCTCGACATGGCCAACGCTGTCGCGGCGGCGGCGCTCGCCGGGGCGTGGTTCGGTCCCTTCGACGCCGTCATCGGCCATTCCTTCGGCGGCGCCGTCGCCGTCAACGCGCTTGTCGGCTCGGTCAGGAATGTCGAAAGACTGGCGGCCGAGCGGTTGGTCCTGATCGCGGCGCCCAATTCCATGCCGTCCTTCTTCGCCGAGTTCGGTCGTATGCTCGATCTCGGCCCTCGCACCCAGACCGCGTTGTTCGCCCATGTCGAGAGGCTGACCGGCCGTCCGCTGGAAGACTATGTCGGCGCCGACCAGCTCGCCCGCCACCCATGCCCGACCCTTGTCCTGCACGCGCGCTGCGACAAGGAGGTGCCGGCCGAAAACGCCAAGGCCTATGGCCGGGCGGGCAAGCATGTGCGCCTGGTCTGGGCGCCCGGCCTCGGCCACCGCCGCATCCTGGCCGGTCCCGGCGTGCTGGCCGAACTGACCGGCTTCGTCGCCGGCATCCGCGAACCGGCGCTGGTCAACTGATTTTTTTGACCGGCTCGGGCGCGTTAGCCCTTCGGCGTGCCGAGTTCGTGCGGCAGGCCGGCTTCTTTCCACGCGCTGAAACCGCCCGTGACATGGCTGACCCTGTCCAGCCCCATGTCCTGGGCGGTCTTGGCCGCCAGCGCCGAGCGCCAGCCGCCGGCGCAGAAGAACACGAAATGCTTGCCGGAGGAAAACAGCGCCTTGTGATACGGGCTTTCGGGGTCGATCCAGAATTCCAGCATGCCGCGCGGGCAGTGATGCGCACCCGAAATGCGGCCCGCGCGTTCCAGTTCGCGCGGGTCGCGTATGTCGATGAAGGCGACGTCGTCGCGGGCCAGTAGCGGCGCCGCCTCGGCCGGCGCCAGCGCCTCGACCACCGCATTGGCCTCGTCCAGAAGCGCCTTGTAGCCCTTTTTCATCACTGCCTCCCGTAAACGGCGCCGCTCAGCGCACCACCACCACCTTGGTGCCGACCCCGACCTGCTCGTAAAGATGCTTGACGTCGTCATTGGCCATGCGGATGCAGCCCGACGACATCGCCTGGCCGATCGTCCATGGCTGGTTGGTGCCGTGGATGCGGTAGAGCGTCGAGCCGATATAGAGCGCGCGCGCGCCGAGCGGGTTGTTGGGGCCGCCGGGCATATGGGCCGGCAGCTTGCGGCCCTTACGCGCCTCGCGCCGGATCATTTGCGGCGGCGGCGTCCAGCCCGGCCATTCGGCCTTGCGCGAGACGCGGTTGGTGCCCGCCCAGGTAAAACCCTGGCGGCCGACGCCGACGGCGTATTTCAGCGCCCGGCCATTGCCGAGCGTATAATAGAGCCGCCGCTCGGACGTATTGACGATGATCGTGCCTTTGCCGTGCGGTCCGTCATAGCGCACCGTCTCGCGCGGGATCGGCGATTTGTCGGAATTCCTGGTGCCGTGCTCGACGCGCGGCTGTCCGCCGCGGATGATGCGCGCGAACAGGCTTTCGGCCGCAGCCGTGCCGACCAGCGGCGAGCCCGGCGCCGCCATCATGAAAGCCGCGGCCAGCGCCGCCTTGATCCCAAGCCCGATTTTACCCATGTCACCCATCCCAATGAAAGTCGGTACGCCACGCGCCCGCTTCGCCCGTGTGCCGCATCATGGGATGGCGGCCCGAAAGGTCAAGCGGCAGCGCAAGCGCACAGTCCGAACGCCCCGGCGCCACTATCGCCGCGGCCGGTAAGCAAATCGTTGCGATGCCGGCCTTCAGCCGAGATTGAGTTCCTTGAAGAAGTCGTTGCCCTTGTCGTCGATGACGATGAAGGCGGGGAAGTCCTCGACCTCGATGCGCCACACCGCCTCCATGCCGAGTTCGGGATATTCGAGCACCTCGACCTTCTTGATGCAGTCCTGGGCTAGGCGCGCGGCTGGCCCGCCGATCGAGCCGAGATAAAACCCGCCATGGGCCGCGCACGCCTCGCGCACCTGGCGCGAGCGGTTGCCCTTGGCCAGCATCACCATCGACCCGCCGAAGGACTGGAACTGGTCGACGAAACTGTCCATGCGCCCGGCCGTCGTGGGCCCGAACGAGCCCGACGCGTAGCCCTTCGGCGTCTTGGCCGGGCCGGCATAATAGACCGGATGGTTTTTCAGATAGTCGGGCATCGGCTCGCCCTTTTCCAGCCGCTCGCGGATTTTCGCGTGGGCGAGGTCGCGCGCCACGATGATCGGCCCGGTCAGCGAAAGTCGTGTCTTGACAGGGTGTTGCGACAGGTCTTTCAGGATCTCGTCCATCGGCCGGTTGAGGTCGATGCGCACCACATGCGCCGTCAGCCTGTCCTCGTCGATGTCGGGCATGTAGCGTGCCGGGTTGGTTTCCAGCTCCTCCAGGAAAATGCCGTCGCGCGTCACCTTGCCCAGCGCCTGGCGATCGGCCGAGCACGACACGCCGAGCCCGATCGGCAGCGAGGCGCCGTGGCGCGGCAGGCGGATGACGCGCACGTCGTGACAGAAATACTTGCCGCCGAACTGGGCGCCGACCCCCATCTGCTGGGTGAGCTTGTGGATTTCGGCCTCCATCTCCAGGTCGCGGAAGGCCTGGCCGGTGTCGTTGCCTGCCGTCGGCAGGCCGTCGAGATAGCGCGTCGAGGCGAGCTTGACGGTTTTCAGGTTCATCTCCGCCGACGTGCCGCCGATCACCACCGCCAGATGATAGGGCGGGCAGGCGGCCGTGCCGAGAGTGAGGATTTTTTCCTTCAGAAAGTCGATCAGCCGGTCATGCGTGAGCAAAGACGGCGTCCCCTGGTAGAGAAACGTCTTGTTGGCCGAGCCGCCGCCCTTGGCCACGAACAGGAATTTGTAGGCGTCCTCGCCCTCCTGGTAGAGGTCGATCTGGGCCGGCAGGTTGTTTTTGGTGTTTTTTTCCTGAAACATCGACACCGGCGCGAGCTGCGAATAGCGCAGGTTCTTCTTCTCGTAGGCGTCGAGCACGCCGCGTCCCAGCGCCTCGGCGTCGCCGCCTTCGGTCCATACCCGGCGCCCCTTCTTGCCCATGATGATCGCGGTGCCGGTATCCTGGCACATCGGCAGCACGCCGCCGGCCGCGATATTGGCGTTTTTCAACAGATCGTAGGCCACGAACCGGTCGTTGTCGGTCGCCTCGGCGTCTTCCAGGATCGCGGCGAGCTGTTTGAGGTGGCCGGGCCGCAGCAGATGGTTGATGTCGGCGAAGGCCGTTTCCGCCAGAAGCCGCAGCCCCTCCGTCTCGACGGTCAGAATCTCCTGGCCGCGAAACCTGTCGAGGCCGACATGCGCCTCGGTCAGCTTGCGATAGGGCGTCTGGTCGGCGGAAAGGGGGAAAAGGTCGGCAAGCACCGGATCGCTCATACGCATGTTCCTCGCTTCGGCTGGGAAAGGGTGTCGGCCGGTTTATTGTCGCTGCGGGATAAAATGTCCATGCGAAGCGTTGCCGCTCCGGCAGGCCGCGCTTCGGCGACCGCGCCTGTGCGAAAAATATAACAGAAATTTTATCGCCGGCGGGCCAAGGCAAGGCCATTTGCTGTTGCCATACTGCGCCGCTAGGGTTCGACTCGCCGACGATCGGCCGGTCGGGGACCGGCGCGCCGGAACGTGTGGGCAGCCGGACTGGACAACGAAACAACGGGCAGGGCTAATGCACAACAACCGCCGTCGATTGCTGGCCTACCCGGCCTCTTTTCTGGCCGCCGCCATGATGCTGGCGCCCGTGCCGGCCGAGGCGCAGAACTTCTTCGAAAGGCTGTTCGGCGGCGGCATCAAGGAGCGGCGCGCGCGCGACGTGCGTCCCGAGCCGCAACAGCGCACGAAACCGAAAAAGCGCGTCAAACGGGTCAAGATTTCCGCGCCTTCCTATTATACCTACCGTCCCGACAAGCTGGTGAAAGTCTCGTTTTCGAGCCTGCTCGAGGCCCCGCGCGAAACGAGCTTCGAGCCGTCGCTGGACAATGGTCTTTTCGACGAGGCGATCGGCGGGCTCGACGGTTTCGACCTGCGCGGCTCCCCGGACGTGGCTGCGGCGCTGGCCGCCTATTACGGTGAAAACCGGGCCTTCATCTGGGTTTCCGGCTTCAGTCCCAACGGCCGTGCGGCCGAGGCCGTGCGGGTGCTGGGCGAGGCCGCAGACTTCGCGCTCGAGCCGGCCGACTACGCCGTGGCGGTGCCGGCGCCCGGTTTTTCCATGGATGCGATGGCCGCCCGCAAGGCCGAGCTGATCCGCTTCGAGATGGCGCTGTCGGCCAGGGTGCTGCGTTACGCGCGCGACGCCTGGTCCGGACGTGTCGATCCCAACCGTCTGTCGGGCTATCACGATTTTCCCGAAAAACCGCTCGACCTGAAAAAGGTGCTCGACCGCCTCGCGCATAGCCGAGACGTGCGTGCCTATCTGGAGGCGCGCCATCCGCGGAACGAACGCTTCGCGGCGCTGCGCGTCGAACTGGAGGCGCTGCGCGCGAGCGCGGAAAACGACATCGTCGTCGATGCGAAACTGCTGCTGCGGCCTGGCAAGTCGAGCCCCGAACTGCCCAAAATGCTTGCCTTGTTCGCGCGCGAGACGGACGAGGCTTTCCGCGCCGAACACGCCGCGCTGTTGGAACGCCACAAGGAGAGCGAACTTTACGCCGACGAACTCGTGCCCGTGGTCAAGGCCGCGCAGGACTTCAAGGGGTTGCGGGACGACGGCATTATCGGTCCGCGCACGGTCCGCGCCTTTGCCGGCGAATCCAAGGCCGCGCGCATCGCCAAGGTCGAATATGCGCTCGAAAGGCTGCGCTGGCACCCGTCCGCCCTTGGCAGTCCGCGCGTCTTCATCAACCAGCCGGCCTTTACAGCCTCCTATGTCGAGGCCGGCCGCGAGAAACTGTCGATGCGTGTGGTCGTGGGCAAGAAATCCAACCAGACCAATTTCTTCTACGACCAGATCGAGCAGATCGACTACAACCCCTATTGGGGCGTGCCGCAGTCGATCATCGTCAACGAGATGCTGCCCAAACTCTACCGCGACCCGGCCTATCTCGACCGGGCCGGCTACGAGGTCACCGATGCGCGCGGCCGGCGCATTGCCTCATCGGCGATCAATTGGGGGCAATATGGCGGCAAGGTGCCGTTCAACGTGCGCCAGCGTCTGGGCTCCCGCAACGCGCTCGGCGAGCTGAAGATCCTGTTTCCCAACAAGCACGCCATCTACATGCACGACACGCCGTCCAAGAACCTGTTCCAGCGCGACACCCGTGCCTTCAGCCATGGCTGCGTGCGCCTGGCCGACCCGCGCGGCATGGCCGCCGCGGTGCTCGACAAGCCGCTCGACTATGTCGCGGCCAAGATCGGCGCCGGCCATTCTTCCGAAAAGATCACCCGCACCATTCCCGTCTATGTCGCCTATTTCACCGCCTGGCCCGATCAGAACGGCCAGGTCGCCTATCATGGCGACGTCTACGACCGCGACCGGTACCTGCAAAAGGCGCTCGACGCGATCGCGGCGGTGCGCCAGCCGGCCGGTTGAGCCGCGCCGTCGTCAAGCCGCACAACCGTCCCCGAGATCGCGCCGAGCGTGGCGGATCGGGCGCGGCGGGCGCAAAAGGCCCTGCGATCAGTCCGTTTTTGCCGAGGCGACCAGCAGGCCGCCGCCCGCGCCGGGCTTGAGATGCACCACCTTGTAGCCGCCGGCCTTGAGGTCGGCGAGCAGGCCCGGCAGCATCGCCGCCGTGCGCGGGTGGATGTCGTGCATCAGGATGACGCCGGAGCCGCGCTGGCGCAGCCGGGTCAGCGTGCGGGCGCGGATCGCCTGCGGCCCGCTCTTGAAATAATCCTTGGAATCGATGCTGGCGTCGATCACCACGATGCCCTGGGCGGCGAGGCTGTTGCGCAGCGCGGCGGTCGAGGCGAGATAGGGAAAGCGGAAGAACGGCGCCGCGCGGTAGGAGCCGAGCGCGGCCGCCACGCTCTTGCGGCCACGCTCGATCTGCGCCTGCGCGCTGGCGTGGCTGAGGCTGGCGAGATTGGCGTGGCCCTGCGTGTGGGTGCCGACCGTGTGGCCGCGCGCGGCGACCTTGCGCGCCGTGGCGGGGTAGGCATTGGCCATCTGCCCGACCATCAGGAAGGTCGCCTTGACCCCGAACCGGTCCAGTATGTCGAGCACCCTGTCGGTGCGGCCGGGGATAGGCCCGTCGTCGAAGGTCAGCACCACTTCGCCCGGCCGCAGGGCGATGTCGGCGACGCGCGCGACCCGGATCGTGCGCCCGGCCAGCCCGCCAAGCGCGCGCGGCAGCTGGTCGGGCCTCAGCATGGCGATCTGCGGGCTCTGTTCGGTGTCGGCCGGCGCGCGTTCCTCCGCGAAGGCCAGGCCGGGACGTTCGCCGGCGGCGAGTTTTTTCGGCGCATTGGCGCAGCCGGACAACAAAAGCGCGGCCACGACGCCGCCCACAACCGCCAAACCCGAACGCATGATACGCAACCCGTACTGTTGAACGCCGTCAAAAATGCACGCACAGGGTTAAGAGAACGCTAAACCGAGCGGCCGGTTAACCATGGCGGGTGACGGATTGTCGTTTCCGCCGCGCTCCGACGTCACGCGAGCTCGCCCGCCGGGGCGGGGCAGGAGTTTTGGCTGAATTCGTTCGAGGAAAATGGTGGGCGCGACAGGGATTGAACCTGTGACCCTTCGCGTGTGAAGCGAATGCTCTCCCGCTGAGCTACGCGCCCGCAGGGGCCTGGGCCCCGCGACAGGCGGCGATATAGAGGCGGAGGCTTTGCAAAGTCAAGCGCGCTGTCGCTCAGCCGTCGAGCGTGCCGTGGATCAGCCGTTGCGCGAGCGCCGGCGTCAGCTCGTCGAAATGCGAAATCACCCGCGACGGCTCCAGCGCGCGCACCGGAATGTCGGAATAGCCGTGCTCGACGGCGACCACCGGAATGCCGGCCGCCTTGGCCGTGGCGATATCGTTGCGCGAATCGCCGACCATCACGGCGCGCTGCGGGTCGGCGCCGGCGAGCGCGATGGTTTCGGTCAAATGGCGTGGGTCCGGCTTGCGGAACGAAAACCGGTCGGCCCCGCACACGGCCGAAAAATGCCCGCCCAAGGCCAGCGCCTCCAGCAGGCGCTCGGTCATCGCCTGCGGCTTGTTGGTGCACACCGCAAGCGAAAATCCGGCCTCCGCCAGCCGTTCAAGCGCGGGCGTCGCGCCGTGATAGGGTAGGGACGTGCCCGGGATCGTGTCGGCGTAATGGGCCAGAAACGTCGCAACCATCGACGCCGCGGTCTCCGGCTCGAGCCGCACGCGGCGCTCGGCGTGGACGCGCTCGATCATCGCCTTGCCGCCGAGGCCCGCGAAGGCGCGCATTGCGGCCGGATTGACCGGGGCGAGCCCGTGACGGGCGAGCGCGTGGTTGAGGCTGGCGATCAGGTCGGGCGCGGTGTCGATCAGCGTGCCGTCGAGATCGAACACGATGACGGGGGACGGGCGCTTCATGGCGGCGGGCTCCTCGCTGTCGGCCGGCGGGCTTGGCGAAACCCGGCGATAGCCCGTGCCGATATCGCCGACAAGGCAATTCGTCGCGCTTGGCGCGCGGCCGTGCTCTTTGACCAGCGGGTCGGAAGTGCTAGATCAGCGCCACAACGGGCTGACAGGCTGGATTCATGGACGCACGATTGCTCAAGATCGAGGCGGCGCGCGCCGCGCTTGCCTATGTCGAGGACGGTGCGACCATCGGTATCGGCACCGGCTCGACGGCGGAGGAGTTTGTGCGCCTGCTGGCCGCGCGCGTCGCCGACGGTTTCACGGTCGTCGGCGTGCCGACCTCCGAGCGCACGGCGCGTCTGTGCGGCGAGCTCGGCGTGCCGCTGACGACGCTGGATGCCGCCCCCCGCCTGTCCGTCACCGTCGACGGCGCCGACGAGGTCGGTCCCGACCTTGCCCTGATCAAGGGCGGCGGCGGCGCGCTGCTGCGCGAAAAGATCGTGGCGGCCGCCTCCGACAGCATGGTGGTGATCGCCGACGACACCAAGCTGGTCGAGATGCTGGGCCGATTCGCGCTGCCGATCGAGGTTAATGTTTTCGGCCTCGCCGCGACCCGGATCGCGGTCGAGAAGGCGGCAAGCCGGCTCGGCCTGTCCGGCCCGGTCGCGCTGCGCGGCGGCCAGACGCCTTTCGTCACCGACGGGGGGCACATGATCCTGGATGCATCTTTTGGCCGCATTCCCGATCCAAGAGCGCTCTCTGAAGCGCTCCACGCCATCCCCGGCGTGGTCGAACACGGATTGTTTCTCGATCTCGCAAGCGTTGCTATCATTGCCGGCGAAAACGGCGTGAGCACCATCAAAGCCACCCGATAGAAAGGGAGTTCTGTCAGTGATGACATCTATGTTCCATGCCCGCCGCCTGGCTGCCGCCTTCGGGGCGAGCCTTATCCTGGCCGCGGCACAGCCGGCCTTCTCGCAGGAAGTGTCCGAGAGCCATCTCAAGGCGGCGCGCGCCGCCATCGATTCGCTCGGCGCGACGGAAGAGTTCGACCTGATCCTGCCCGGTGCAGCGCAGTCGCTGAAGGGCGAGCTGATCCAGAAGGATCCCAACCTTCAGGACGTGATCGTGGAGACCGTCGACGAGGAGGCGCTCAAGCTTGCCCCGCGCCGCGGCGATCTCGAACGGGAGGCCGCGCTTGCCTATGCGCGCAACTTCACCGAGGACGAGCTTAACGCCATCGCCACCTTCTACACCTCGCCGGGCGGGATCGCGTTCAAGACCAAGTCGCCGCTGGTGACCCGCGACGTGCTCCAGGCCGCCGACATCTGGCAGAAGGGTCTGGCCCGCGATCTGGCCGTGGCGGTCAACGAGGCGCTGAACGAGAAGGCCGAGGCGGCCGACAACGCCGCTCCCGCCGAACCGGCCGCGGCGTCCGACTGATTTTGCCCGCCGACTATCCGGCGCCTTGCGTGCGGCTTTCGCCGCGCCGGCGCCGGATTTTCCCGCTTTGCCCCGCTTTCGCAGCATAAGCGGCGTTCCCGTCGTGCGCCCGCCGGTGTAAGGCGTTCCCAACCGATCTGTTTCGAGGCAGTTTTTATGGCCAGCTATGACTACGATCTGTTCGTGATCGGCGGCGGTTCGGGCGGGGTTCGCGCGGGCCGCGTCGCGGCCTCGCTCGGCAAGAAGGTGGCGATCGCCGAGGAATACCGCTACGGCGGCACCTGCGTCATTCGCGGCTGCGTGCCCAAAAAGCTGTTCGTCTACGCCTCGCAGTTTCCCGAGCATTTCGAGGACGCGGCCGGCTATGGCTGGAGCGTGCCGGAGGCGCGCTTCGACTGGTCGACTTTGGTTGCCAACAAGGACAGGGAGATCGCGCGGCTGGAAGGGCTTTACCGCAAGGGGCTCGACAATGCCGGCGCCGAGATTTTCGACTGTCGGGCCGAACTGGTTGATCGCAACACCGTGCGCCTTGTCGGGCTCGACCGCACCGTCACCGCTGCCACCATCCTGATCGCGACCGGCGGCCAGCCCAATCCGCATGCCGCTTTGCCGGGCCACGAACTGTGCATCTCCTCCAACGAGGCCTTCCATCTCGATGCCCTGCCGCGCTCTATCGCGATCGCCGGCGGCGGTTATATCGCGGTCGAGTTCGCCAATATTTTCCACGGGCTCGGCGTGGAGACCACGCTGGTCTATCGCGGCAAGGAGATTCTGGGCCGTTTCGACATGGATCTCAGGCACATGCTGCACGAGACCATGGAGAAAAAAGGTATTCGCATCCTGTGCCATACGATCTTCGACCGGATCGAGCGGCGCGCGGACGGCCGGCTCGACGCCCATCTCCATGAAGACGGCCATCTGGTGGTCGACACCGTCATGCTGGCGCTCGGCCGCACGCCCAACACCGCCGGCCTGGGGCTCGAGGCGGCCGGCGTCGCTGTCGGGCCACGCGGTGAGATCCCGGTCGACCAGTTCTCGCGCACCAATATCGACAATATCTACGCCATCGGCGACGTCACCGACCGGGTGCAGCTCACCCCGGTGGCGATCCACGAGGCGATGTGTTTCGTGGAAACCGTCTTCAAGGACAATCCCACCCGTCCCGACCACGACGACGTCGCCACGGCGGTGTTTTCCCAGCCCGAGATCGGCACGGTCGGCCTCGCCGAGGACGAGGCGGTCAAGCGCTTCCGCCATGTCGAGGTCTACAGGGCAAGCTTCAGGCCGATGCGCCACACGCTGTCGGCTCGCGACGAAAAGATGATGATGAAGCTGGTCGTCGACGGCGAAAGCCGCCGCGTCGTCGGCGCGCACGTGCTGGGACCCGATGCCGGCGAGATGGCGCAGATCCTCGGCATCGCCGTCAAGGCGCGACTGACCAAGGAGGATTTCGACCGCACCATGGCCGTTCACCCCTCCGCCGCCGAGGAACTGGTGACCATGTACCAGCCGAGCTATCGCGTGCGCGACGGCGAGCGGATCGACTAGGGCCCCTCCAGGCGGATCGGACGCCGGGTTGCCGTTCAAAAGCGTGTCGGAACAATAAGTTGGAGCCGTTTTCTGATTCGGAGAAAGGCCGAATGGCTCTCAGTCTGGGCGCGGATTTCTAGAGCGTTTCCAGGCGAACAGGAAGCCGGTTCGCCGTTCAAAAACGCATCAAAACAATAGGTTGGAGCCGGTCTGCGATTCTACGAAAAGCACAACGGCTCTAGTCGACGATTTGGGCTTTCGAGGCCGAGTCGCGGGTGGGGACCAGATCCTCGGCCGCGATCACCTCGACGTCCTGGTTGCGGCCGGCCACCACCGTGAAGTCGCGCTGGTAGATGCGCTCGCGGTTCTTGGCGATGACGGTGTAGTCGCCTTCCGCCAGCACCATCGAGGCGAAGGCGCCGACATTTTCGCGCACCGGATCGCCGGACCCCGTCAGCACCGACCACGACGTGTCGGCGATCGCCTCGCCGCCGGCATCGCGCACCAGCTTCATCGTCAGTTGCGCCGCCCGGTGCTCGACGGTCGCCTCGGTCAGCTTGCCGGCCTCGACCCTTATATCGGAGCGGATGACGGCGTTGACTGCGCCATAGGTCGACACGACGTGATAGGTGCCGGCATTGAGCCGCACCACCGTGTTGGGGCTGACATTGGGAATGATCAGCGCGCGGTCGCCATCGGGATCCTCGGCCGCCTCGTAGATCGAGAACCGCAGCTTCGCCGGCGGGATGCGTACGCCGCCCGAAAGGATCGCGTCGAGCTTCAGCCCGCCCGCGTCCAGCACGAAGGTCTCGCGGCTGGGCGTGGCGCCGACCGTGATGCGTTTGGTGGCGCCGGCGCGCCCGAAGGCGGCATGCACCAGATAGCTGCCCGGCTCGAGCGAAAACGCGCTGGTGCCGCCTTGGCCCTGCGCGACCAGCGGCAATTTGCCGTCGGCGGCCGGTTCCGGCTTGAACACCCGCCACACCAGTCCGCGCGACAGTTCCGGCGCGTCCTCGGTCAGTTTCGCCTCCAGGGTGACTTCGCCGCTTGCCCCCGTGGCCAGCGGGGTCTCGCCCTGTGTCGGCGCGTAGCCGCTCAGCCCCGGCAAAGAGAGCTTCAGTTCGGGGGCGGGCGCGTCCTGCGCGACGGCCGGCGCCGTGGCGCTCGTCAGCGCGGCCAAAAGGCACAGCCGGGTGAACAGTGCGGAAATCCCCTGTCTCATGGCTTGCCATCAAACCCAGGCGGATGGCAATTTCAAGGCCCGTTTTCCCAAGCTGGCCGCGATCGCGCGCCGCATCCGTTTCCGACAACAGGAATCGTCTGTTTTCAACAACAGGAACAATATCTTGGCATCTTCGATCATCGACTTTCTTCTGACCCGCAAATCGCCGCCGATTTCCGAACTCGCCGAGCCGGGGCCGAGCGAATCGGAGATCGCGGAGATGATCCGCGCAGCCAGTCGCGTTCCCGATCATGGCCGGCTGGAGCCGTGGCGCTTCATTCTTTACCGCGGCGAGGCGCGCCAACGGGTCGGCGAGGGACTGGCCGCGCTCGCCGAGGCGCGCGAGGGGCCGCTGAACGAGGCGCGCCGCGCGCAGGAATTGACGCGGTTTTCGCGCGCGCCGCTTGTCGTGGGGGTGGTGTCCGTGCCCAGGTCCAATCCGAAAATCCCGCAATGGGAGATGTTTGTGTCCGGCGGCATGGCGGCGATGAACCTGATCCACGCGGCCAGCGCGCTCGGCTACGGCGCCAATGTGATCACCAACTGGTATTCCGACACGCCGCAGGGGCGGGCGCTGCTCGGGCTCGCCCCCGACGAGCGGGTGGTCGGTTTCGTTCATATCGGCAGCCATCCCGGCGGCGCGCCCGACCGGCGGCGCCCGGAGCCGTCGGCGATCATGTCCGACTATGCCGGCCCGTGGGAGAACGAATGATGTTTTATGAACCAGCCAACGGCCATGGCCTGCCGCACGACCCCTTCAAGGCGATCGTCGCGCCGCGCCCGATCGGCTGGATATCGAGCCTCGGCGCCGACGGCGCGCTCAATCTGGCCCCCTATTCCTTCTTCAACGCCTTCTCCACCCATCCGCATCTGGTCTGGTTTTCCTCCGAAGGCCGCAAGGACAGCGCCACTTTCGCCGGCGAAACCGGCGAATTCGTCGCCAATCTCGTCACGCTGGACCTGGCCGAAAAGATGAACGCCAGCGCCGTTGACGCCCCGCGCGGCACCAGCGAGTTCGACTATGCAGGCTTGACCGCGGCGCCGAGCCGGCTCGTTTCGGTGCCTCGCGTCGCCGAGGCGCATGCCGCGCTCGAATGCAAAGTGACCGACATTCTCGAACCGAAAGGTCTTTCGGGCGAGCCGGCCGGCGTGCATGTGGTGGTCGGCGAGGTGATCGGGGTTCATATCGACGAGGCGTTCCTGACCGACGGCCTGTTCGACATCGCGCGCGCCAAAACCGTCTCCCGGCTGGGGTACATGGACTATGCCGCCGTCACCCAGACCTTCGCCATGCGCCGCCCGCGCTGGCAGCGGGATTGAACGCCTCTAACCGGCCGCGGTTTTTTTCCTGCCGCCGGCCTTGGCCTTTGCGGTCCCGGTTCGGGCGTTTTTTTTCGCCGGCGCGCGTTGTTTTTTTGTGTCGCCGCTGGCGGCCGAGCGGGCCTGGACGGTTCTGGTCTTGCCGGCGCGGGCGGCCGGTTTTTTGGTCGCCGGCGGCGCTTGTTGCGGACGCGGACGGTTGTAGATCGCCTGCCGGCTGACGCCGACCCAGAACGCCTCGCTCTCACCCGCCGCTTGCGGTGTGGTTGCGCCGAGTTTTTGCGCCAGTTCCGGCAGGAAGCAGTCGAAGGCGGCCTTGACCAGGCTGCCCCAGGCGACGCTGCGCTCGATCGCCAGTTCGTAGGCCAGCCAGGCCGCAGCGGCGGCCGCGATCGCGTAAAGGAGAAACCCGGCCTGCGACCCGGCCAGCATGAACGCCAGATCCGCGGCCATGAAGTCGGCCCACGGCATGCTGACGACGTAACGCGCCAGGGCGAGGGCGCAAAAAACCGTCGCCAGTACGACGATGTTCAGCAGGCTGTTCACATGGGTGCGCGCATCGTTGACGTTTTCCAAGAAGTCCTTTGGAATGACGGTGGTCAGGTGGATCCACAGCGGAATGCTGTCGGCGCCGTAAAGCGCGCGCGAATAATCCTCGAAGGCGCGGATCGTATTGCCGAACCGTGTCGGCAGCACCAGGTCGCGGTCGGACGGGTAGTGCGCGACGAAATCCCGAAGGCTTTCGTCGTGCCGGTCCTGCAGCACCTTCGGATAGGCTTTGCCGGCCTTCTTCCAGGCTGCGGCGAGCGTATCGATTTCGCGTTTGGCCGCGTCGTGCCGCGCCAGGGCGCGCCGCTTGAGAAAGCCGAGCCAGGAGATTGGCGGCCGATACCCTTCCACGACCTGGTAAAGCACGGTGTTGAGCAGCGACAAGACGATCGCGAACAGCCACACGCTGATCGCCGCCTTGGCCAGCACCTCCAGCCCGTCGGCTTCACCGCCGAGCCCGAGCGGCCCCACGAGGTCCGGCCAGTCGGAAAACAGGCTCGCGAACGCTGCCAGAAAAAGCGCGGCCGGCACCAGATAGCCGATCAGAAAGGCGCGGTCGGCAAGCTTCGGCAGGCTTGAAAGCATTGATTGCTCCTTGACGCGCGGCGCCGGCTATTCCCCGCCGGGACCGCCCGAGCCCGTGCCCGGCTTGCCGGGCAGTCCGACCACGGCCAAGAGGTCGGTTTCGCGCATGATCAGGAATTCCTCGCCGCCCAGCGTGACCTCCGTGCCCGACCATTTGCCGAACAGCACCCGGTCGCCGGTCCGCACGTCGAGCGGCAGCACCTCGCCGCTTTCGCTCACGCTGCCGCTGCCGACGGCGACCACTTCGCCCTGTTGCGGTTGCTCCTTGGCGGTGTCGGGAATGATGATCCCGCCGATGCTGGTGTCGTCGGCCTCGATGCGGCGCACGACGACGCGGTCGTGCAGCGGACGGAAGATGGGTTTTTTCATCGAAATCCCCCAAAATTGTTTGCGGCGATAATAACGGCCGAAGAGCCAATGTAAATCGGCCCCGCGGGACAGTATTCGCGTCGAACGTCGGCGGGCTTGGTCCAGTTGCGGCCGGGCTGGGGCTCGTCGCGGCGGTTTGGGCGCGGCCGTCAGGCGGCGGCGTGCCGGGCCGCCCGTGCGCGGGCAAGCAGCCTTTCGGCGCGCCGCAGATGCGGCCGATCGAACATTTTTCCGTCGATGCCGACCACGCCGACATCGCCGGCCCCGGCGAAGGCGGCGACGATCGCCTCTGCTTCCGCGACCGCCTCGGCCGACGGGGTAAAGGCGGCGTTGATGACCGGCACCTGGGCCGGATGGATCGCCAGCTTGCCGGTAAAGCCGTCGCGTTCGGCCTCCTCGCATTCGATCTTGAGCGCGTCGAGGGCGCGAAAATCGACGAAGACGGTGTCGATCGCCGGCATTTCGGCGGCCGCGGCGGCAAGCAGGGTCATCGAGCGGGCGAGGCGGAACACGTCGGTGAAGCGGCCGTTTTCGTCGCGCGCGCTGCGCGCGCCGATATCGGCGGACAGGTCTTCCGCGCCCCAGGTCAGGCCGCAAAGCCGCGGCAGGTCGGGCGTGTAGCTGCCGGCGGCGAGCAGGCCGGCGCCGGTCTCGGTGATCAGCGGCAGGATCCGGATCGTGCCGTCCTGCAGGCCGGCCTCGGCCTCGTGCACGCGCAATTTGGTGGAAAGCCGCGCGACGTCGCCGCCGCCGGTCGATTTGGGCAGCATGATGCCGTCGGGCCGGCCGGCGACCACGGCCGCAAGATCGTCGTCGGTCAGGCCGGTCGAAAAGTCGTTGACGCGCACATAGATCAGCGGCGCGTCGCCCGCGCGCGCCTCGGCCAGGAACGCGGCCGCCGTGTCGCGCGCGGCTTTCTTGTTGGCCGGCGCAACCGAATCCTCCAGGTCGACGATCACCACGTCGGCGCCCGAGCCCAGGCCTTTTTTGAGTTTTTTGTCCGAATCGCCGGGAACGAAAAGCAGGGAGCGCATGTCAGGTAGCCTTTTTCTTGAGCATCATCGCCTGGCGCACGCAGCGCGCCACCAGCACGTCGTCCTGGT
Source organism: Nitratireductor alexandrii (assembly GCF_004000215.1). Classification (GTDB taxonomy): domain Bacteria; phylum Pseudomonadota; class Alphaproteobacteria; order Rhizobiales; family Rhizobiaceae; genus Mangrovimarina; species Mangrovimarina alexandrii. The sequence goes on from NZ_RBVY01000002.1 coordinate 582,270, forward strand.
TGAAGGCGCGGTGTTCGAATTCCACGATGCCGCGGTCCGGCTTCGATTTCGAGTCGCGTACCGACAGGATTTCGGTTTCCACGCGCACCGTGTCGCCATGAAACAGCGGGTGCGGAAAGCTGGTCTCGCTCATGCCCAGATTGCCGATCGTGGTGCCGAGCGTGGTGTCGTGCACCGAGATGCCGATCATCAGGCCGAGCGTGAACAGCGAGTTGACCAGCGGCTTGCCCCATTCGCTCCTGGCGGCGAAGTCGAAATCGATGTGCAGCGGTTGCGGATTGAGCGTCATCACCGAAAACAGCATGTTGTCGCTTTCGGTGACCGTCTTGCGCAGCGTGTGTCTTATCACCGCGCCGACCTCGAATTCCTCCAGATGAAGCCCGGCCATGTCGTCCCTCCCGCCTTCTGTGCGCCGTTGATAGGGCGGCGGCGCTGCGCCTGCAAGCGGCTGCCTCCGGTTAAGAAAGATGGTGAACCGTTCGTAAACCAATTCCTTCTACGGTCGGCCCAACGGTGGGGCCAGACGGGCGACATGATTGTTCAGCATTTCTTGAAATGGATCGAGACGGCGCGGGTGGCCGAACGGGCCGCCGCCGCCAACGCGCTGGCGCGCGCCTATATCGTGTCGGACCTCGATTTCGAGGACCGCTGCGCGGCTGAAGCGGCGTTGACCCTGTTGCTCGACGATCCGTCGCCGAAAGTGCGCCAGGCCATGGCCGAGGCGCTCAAACTCAGCCCGCGCGCGCCTCAGCAGATCGTGGCCGCGCTCGCCGCCGACCAGCCCGAGGTCGCCGCGCCGCTGCTGGCGCTTTCCCCTGTATTGGGCGACAACGATCTGATCGACCTCGTGGCCGCCTCCGGCGCGGCCGCGCAGGGCCTGATCGCGGCCCGCGCGCGCGTGTCGATGGCGCTGGCGGCGGCGGTTGCCGAGGTCGGCGAGCCGGACGCCTGCGTGGCGCTGTTGCGCAATCCGGGCGCCGAAATCGCCTCGGTGAGCTTTCGCCGCATCGCCGAGCGGCTGGGCGGGCTGGCGCCGGTGCGCGAGGCGCTGATCGCCCATCCCGCGCTCCCCTCCGAGACCCGCCATGCGCTCGTGATCTCGCTCGGCGAGGTGCTGACCAGATCGCCGCTCGTCACGGCCTTGATGGGCAAGGCGCGCGCCGAGCGGCTGATGCGCGAGGCCTGCACGCGCGCCTCGCTGACGCTGATCGACGGCACGCGCCCGGCCGAATTCGCCGCGCTGGTGGAGCATCTGCGCATGCGCGGCGACCTGACGACCGGTTTTCTCGTCCGCGTGATCGCACACGGCAAGATCGACTTTTTCGGCGCCGCGCTGGTGGCGTTGTCGGGCCAGCCCGAAAGCCGGGTGCGGGCGCTTTTGTCGGGCGGGCGCGATACGGCCCTTGCGGCCTTGTTCCGCGCCGCCAGGCTGCCGGCCGGAACCCATGCGGCGGTGCTGCGCGCGCTCGCCGTCTGGCGCGAGGTCGCCAGGGGCAAGCGCGTCGCCGGCGCGCAGGAGGTCTCCTACATGATGCTGCGCTGTCTGCAGGACGCGCGTGGCGAGGCGGTCGACCCGGTCGATTGCGGCGGGCTTGCCAACCTGGTTAAGTCGATCCACCTCGAGGCGCTGCGCGAAAACGCGCGTGGCCACGCTCTGGCGATCGCCGCGGCGTGAGCCGGGCCCTGCCAGCCGCTACCGCCCGCCTGAAAACACCACGAACGGCGCCCACACCGCCGGATCGGCATGGTCCGGTCTTGCCGGATCGTCGATCATCGCCAGCAAGGCGTGCTGCAGCGCCCGGGCCGGGCTGGCCTGTGGGTTTTCCCGTCGCCAGTTGATCGCCTCCACCGTAATCAGCGGCGCGGCGTCGTCGCGCACCGGCCAGTGCGAGACCAGGATCGCCCGTGCGCCGGCGAACAGGAAGGCGCGCGCCAGGCCGGAATAACCTTGCGAATCGGGATTGCCGTCGGACGCGGCCGTGTTGCAGGCCGACAACAGCAGCCAGTCGGCGTCGAGGGTCAGCGTCGCCGCTTCCGAGGCCGACAGAAACCCGTCGTCGCCGGCTGCGGTCGGGGCCGGCGCGGAAAACGCCAGGCCCGGCTCGCTGTCGCGGCCGAGTTCGCCGGCGACGAGCCCGTGCGTGGCGAAGGCGATCACCTGCTGGCCGGTCAGCGCGGCGCGCCGCACCGCCGTTTCGCTCGCCGCCCCGCCGAGATAGATTGCCCGTTCGGCGGGCTCGAAGATCGCGCCGATCGCCTCGACCTCGCGCCGGGTGCCCGGCAGCGGGGCGAGGTTGGCCAACAGGGCGGGCGTGCGCGCGCTCCCGCCCGGCGAAAAGACCGGGTCGCCGAAACCGACGAAACCGGCGGCGCGGCGCTCGGTTTGCGCGAGTGTGCGCAGCCGCAGCATGGCCAGCGAAGGCAGCACGGAGATCGCGTTGCGCCGGATCAGCCATGGCGTGCGGCCGTCGTCTTGTTCGGGCGGCGCGGTCACCAGCACCGAAAGCGGCAGGGCCGCCAGCGGCCCGTTGACGACCACCAGCAATTCCTTGTCGGCAAGCACGGGTTCGAGGTCCGAAAACAGCGTCAGGTAGAGCGCGTGGGCGGCGGCCCGGTCGAACCCGGTCGTGTCCGTCTTGAGCGCCAGCGGCTGCGCGCTTCTGGCCCCGCCGGTCGGGTCGAGCCCGGCGCGCAGCGCACGCACCTTTTTCGACAGCGCGGCGGCGCCGAGATCGACCCGCCGCCAGTGGAGCCGCTCTCTGTCGACGACGAAAATATCGGTCGCGTCTGCCGAGCTGTGAATCAGAACGGCCGTCTCGCGGGTCGACAGCAGATCGCGCATGTCGTGCCAGCTCACCGGATCGGAGCGGTAACGCGCCTTGAAATCGGGAAAATCGCGGCCGATTTGGGCATGCACGGCGTCGAGTTCGGTCAGATCGGCGTCTATGTCGCCGTCGCGGCCGCCTTTCAGGAGGCTGAGGCGGGCGCGCAGGATCCGCTCCGACAACAGGTCGCGCCGGCGCAACAACGCGCCGAGCCGCGTATCGCCGGCCGAAAGCCGCTGGGCGACCTGGGTTGCGGTCTTCTCGGCCGCGCCCTCGACCATCTGCTGGGCGAATTCGAACGCCGTTGCCGCGCCCTGCATGGCCGCGGCCAGCGCGGCGGTGTCGGCGTCGCCCGGCACCTGCCTGCGCGCCTCGGCGCCGGCGGCGCGCGCGGCCTGCCAAAGGCGGGCGCTCAGCGGGCCGTAGAGCCGGTCGCGCAACGGACCGTAGCGGAACAGGTCGCCGGACAGGGTCGGCAAATGCTGCGAGGCCAGCAGAGTCGGAATGCGATAGGGCACGTTGTAGGGCAGGGCGAAATTCAGCGCCATCTCGAACCGGCAGGCTTGCGTTCCTTGCGCCAGAACGCAGGCGTCGAGATAGGCGCGCTGGGCGAAATATTCGAGGCCGGGCAGGGACGGCGGACCCGCCTTCTGCGAGGCCTCCAGCAGGCGGGCGACATCGGCCTTGTCCGAGGCTGCCGTGGCCGCCAGAAGGTCGCCAAGCGCCCGCAACGAGGCCAGGACGCTTTCCGCGCGCGGCGTGCCGACGGCGAGTTTTTGCGCACCGGCGATCTCGACCGCGTGGCGGTCGTAAGAGGCCTCGAAGGCCTGCCGCGTCGCCTCCGCCTCGGCGAGCCGGCCGGCGTCGATCAGCAGGTAGATGCGTCGGAAATCGATCCGGGCGCGCAGGAACCAGTCGCGCGGCCGCTGGGTGCGCGCCAGTTCGGCGGCCTCGTCGAGGCGCGCCAGGCTGTTGTCGTCGTGCCCGGACAGGAAATCGTGCAGCGCCCAGGCGATCAGATGCTCGACCTGGTTGTCGAGATCGCGGAACCCGGTCCGGGCCGCCTCGCTGGCATAATAGGGCGCGGCGCGGCCGAGAAAGCCGAGCTGGGTATTGGCGGCGGCGAGTCGCGCCGCGGCGATCGCCGTGTCGAGCCTGTCCGAACCGGCCTCGGCGCCGTCGCGGGCGAAGTCGACCAGCCTGGCCTGCGCGATCACCGGTGCGCCGGCGGCAAGCGCCAGCCGCGCCAGCATGCTGTTGAGATAGCGTCCCTGTTCGGAGGCGACGGTCTCGGCGCAGTCTTCGACGAATAGCGGTCCCGCCAGCGCGTTTTCGGCCGCGTCGAATTCCGCCGCCGCGATCAGCAGGCCGGCCAGGTCGCGGCGCAAGAATTCTTCCTGCGCGCAGCTCAGCCCCGCCGGCGTCGTGCCGGCCGTGGTCGTCAGCTTTCGCTCGCTCAGCGCCTGCATCAACAGGTGGTTGGCGATTTCGGTGAAGGCCAGCATGCCGTCATAGAGCCCGAGGTGGCGATAGGCTCGGGCCAGCGCGATATTGGCCGAGAGTTCGCGCCGCTTGTCGATTTCCGGATTGTTTTGCAGCGAGGCGGAAAGCCGCTGCAGGCCGGCGACGATCCGCTCTTCGGTGAGCAGGGCGAGCGCCAGCAACAGGCGCGAAGAGGCTGCGTCGACGGCCGTGCCGGTGCGCGTGGTCCCGCTTTCCTCGCGGAGCGCGAAGGCGCGTTCGTATTGGGCGTCGGCCTCGTCCAGGCGCTCCAGCCGCACGAGGTCGGAGGCGCGCGCCTCGAGCGTGGCGGCATGGCGGTCGTCCTCGCCTGGCACCTGGTCGATCGCCTCGGCCGCGGTCGCAAACAGCACCTGCGAGCGCTCGAAATCCCCGGCAAGCCGCGCCACCGAGGCGGCCGCGGCCGCCAGCACGTAGCGGTCGGCATGGGCGAACGGCGCAAGCGCGTCCAGCCCGTCCTCCAGCATCCGCCGCGCCGCCGCCAAGTCGGCCGCATCGCCCTTGGTCAGGCGGCTCGCCGCTTCGACGGTTTCGATCGTCGCCGGCGCCAGCACCTGCGCGGCGGCCGGCAGGGCCGAAAGCAGAACGACGACGAACAGGGCGGCTGGAATCAGGGATCGAATGCGCATTGCCTGCACTCTAGCAAGGGATCGCCATTCGCAAAGCCTCGCGAAAGACCATAAGTAGGGCCCGGACCGTGCCCGCTGGCCTTCCTGGACGAACATTGCGGCGCCCGAGGGGCGGGTCAACGTCTCACGCGCGCCAAAACAAGGCCGCCGGCCAAGATCAGCGCCGCGCCGGCATAGGAGGCCGGGTCCGGCACCTCGCCGAAAAAGACAAGTCCCAAAATGCCGGCAAACACCAGCCAGCTATAGTCGACCGGCCCGAGCAGCGCGACATCGGCCAGCCGGTAGCCGCGGATGATGCAGAACTGGGCCGTGATCGCGATCGGACCGAGCATCACAAACGGCCACAACCCGGTAAGGCCGAGCGGTCGCCAGGCCAGCCAGGCCGGGGCGGCCAGGATCGCGATGCCGAACGCGTTGACGTATAAAAGCACGGTCAGGGCCGGCTCGCGCACGCTCAAGGTTTTGATCATGATCGTTTCGCCGGCCACCAGCAGGGCGCCGGCGGCCGCGATCGCGGCCGGCAGCACATAGGCGGCATCGAGGTCTCGAAACGCACCCTTGGAGGCGACGATGGTCGCCGCTCCGGCCGTGCACAGCACGATGCCGCTCCATTGCCGCGACCCGATCCGCTCCCCCAGCAGCCACACGCCCAGGCCGATGGCGAAAACCACCTGTAAAAGCCCGATCGCCGTTGCGTCGACGATCGGCATGCCGGCCGCCGCCTGGATCGCGGCCATGCCGCCGCTGGCGCCGAGCGTGGCGCGCAGCAGATGCGATCGCGGTCGCCGGCTGACTAGGCGTTGCGGCGGCTGTCGGGTGGCCGCCACCACCGCGCCGAGCGTCGCCAGCCCGCCGACATAACGCAACCACAGGATTTGCGGTGCGCTGGCGCTGTCGCCGGCAAACTTGCCCGACGCGAATACCAGGGTGAACAGGGCGGTGCCGGCCGCCGTCCACAGGACGGCCTCGAAATTTCTGGTGCACACGCGGCTTCTCCGGCGGGCTGAGGATGGATTTGCCTTATTTTCTTTCACCCTTCATGCTTCGGATAAAACGAGAAGATTTTTCTCTGAAAGAGATTTTTTGATGCAGGAAACGCCGAAACTCTCTCTCAACGCCGTGCGCGTGTTCGAATGCGCCGCGCGGCTAGGCGGCATGCTGGCGGCAGCCGAGGAACTGGGGGTGACGCCCGGGGCCGTCAGCCATCAGATTCGCGCATTGGAGGAGCGGATCGGCGTAAGCCTTTTCCGTCGGCGCAACAATTCGATCGCGCTCACCGATGCCGGCCGCCAGTTCCAGCGCGACGTCACGCCGGCGCTGGCGATGATCGAGCGGGCCGCGGGCGCACTCTACCGCGACCGTGACGCGGTCGTCATCCGCGCCTCGGTATCGCTTGCCGTGCGCTGGCTGATACCGGCGCTCGAACGGTTCAAGGCGGGCGCGGCCGAGGCCCGTATCCGGTTGGAGACGACCCATTACGCCCGGGTCGAACTCGGCGGCCGGGCGGATATCGCCATCAGCTATCTGCGCCGTGGCGAGGACGGCCCCGGCGCGCTTCTGTTCAAGGATGTCTGCCGGCCGATGCTGGCGCCGGCCTTGCTGGAGCGCAGCCGCTACGTCCGGCGCGGGGATATCGGCCGTGTGCCGGCCCTGTCGGCCACCGCCGGGGACTGGGACTGGCGGCTGTGGGCCGAACAGGCCGGCCTCGGCTTCGACGCCCTCAAATTCAGCCATGTCTTCGACACCGACGATGCCGCCATCCACGCCGCAACTGCCGGGCTCGGCATGGTGCTGGCGACACCGTTCATGACCGCCAAGGAGATCGCGGCCGGCTCGCTCGTCCATCTGCCCGACGCGCTGGCGGTGGCGACCGGTGAATTGCGCCTACTCAGCGCCGGGCGAGCGTCGCGGCTGGCGCGCCGGCTTGCCGACTGGCTGCGCGAGGAAGCCCGCCGCGCGGCGTGACGAAGCCCCGGGGCCGGCGCGGCGTATGCCCCGATGCCTGTTTTATCTGTCGAAACAAGGGGATCGCATGCGACCTTGATTCAAGACGGCAGCATCGCGCGGCGCGGCGGCGGCCTGGTCTCAGATGTCGAGGTCGTGCGCGAATTCCGCCCGGTCCTGGATGAAGCGGAAGCGGCTTTCCGGCTTGGTGCCCATCAGCGCCTTGATCGTGTCGGTGGTCGCCGTGGCGTCGTCCAGCACCTCCACGCGCAACAGCGTGCGCTTGCCGGGCTGCATGGTGGTTTCCTTGAGCTGCGCCGCCATCATCTCGCCAAGGCCCTTGAAGCGGCTGATCTCCACCTTGCCGCGCCCGGTGAACTCGTTGGCCAGCAATTCGTCCTTGTGCGCGTCGTCGCGCGCATAGGCGACCTTGCCGCCTTGGCTGATGCGGTAGAGCGGCGGCACGGCCATGTAGAGATGGCCGCCGCGGATCAGCTCCGGCATCTCCTGGTAGAAGAAGGTGATCAAAAGCGAGGCGATATGCGCGCCGTCGACATCGGCGTCGGTCATGATGATGACCCGGTCGTAGCGCAGATCCTCCTCGCGATATTTCGAGCGGGTGCCGCAGCCGAGCGCCTGGATCAGGTCCGATATCTGCTGGTTGGCGCTCAGCTTCTCGTGGCCGGCGCTGGCCACGTTGAGGATCTTGCCGCGCAGCGGCAGCACCGCCTGCAATTTGCGGTCGCGGGCCTGCTTGGCCGAGCCGCCGGCCGAATCGCCCTCCACGATGAAGATTTCCGCGCCCGCCGCCGCGTTCTGGGTGCAGTCGGCAAGCTTGCCCGGCAGGCGCAGCTTGCGCACCGCCGATTTGCGGCTGACTTCTTTTTCCTGGCGCCGGCGCACGCGTTCGTCGGCGCGCGCGATCACCCAGTCGAGCAGTTTCGTGGCTTCCTGGGGGTTGTCGGCGAGCCAGTGGTCGAAGGCGTCGCGCACCGCCGCGTCGACGATCTTCTGCGCCTCCAGCGTCGCCAGCCGGTCCTTGGTCTGGCCGACGAATTCCGGCTCGCGGATGAACACCGACAACATGCCGGCCGCCGACACCATCACGTCCTCGGCGGTGACGATCGAGGCGCGCTTGTTGCCCACCAGTTCGGCGTGGGCGCGCAGGCCGCGCATCAGCGCGCCGCGAAAACCGGCCTCGTGCGTGCCGCCCTCGGCCGTGGGGATGGTGTTGCAGTAGGAATTGACGAAACCGTCGCCGCCATACCAGGTCACCGCCCATTCGACCGAGCCGTGGCCGCCCTGGCGTTCGCTCTTGCCGGCGAAGACTTCGCGCGTGACCTGGAATTCGTCGCCCAGCGAGGCGGTCAGATAGTCGCGCAAGCCGCCGGGAAAGTGGAACACCGCCTTTTCTGGCGTCTCGTCCTTGCCGGTGATCAATTCGGGCGCGCACGACCAGCGGATTTCCACGCCGCCGAACAGATAGGCCTTCGAGCGCGCCATCCGGCACAACCGTGCCGGCTCGAAATGCACGCTCTTGCCGAAAATCTCGGCGTCGGGGTGGAACCGTACGCGCGTGCCGCGCCGGTTGTGAACCTCGCCGAGCTTTTCCAGCGATCCCAGCGCCAGCCCGCGCGAGAAGCGCTGCCGGTAGAGCTGGCGCCCGCGCGCCACCTCCACCTCGAGCGAATCCGACAGCGCGTTGACCACCGAGATGCCGACGCCGTGCAGGCCGCCCGAAGTCTCGTAGACCTTGGAATCGAATTTGCCGCCGGCATGCAGCGTCGTCATGATCACTTCCAATGCCGATTTCGACTTGAATTTCGGGTGCGGATCGACGGGGATGCCGCGTCCGTTGTCGGTGATGGTCAAAAACCCGTCCGCGTCGAGCTCGACCTCGATGAAGGTCGCGTGGCCGGCGACCGCCTCGTCCATGGAGTTGTCGATCACCTCGGCGAACAGGTGATGCAGCGCCTTTTCGTCGGTGCCGCCAATATACATGCCCGGCCGCCGGCGTACCGGCTCCAGCCCTTCCAGCACCTCGATGTCGGCGGCGCTGTAGGCCTCGCTGCCGTCTTTGGCCGCCGGTGCCGGCTTGGCCGCGCGCGCCGGCGCCGAGGGCGCGCGCTCGGCGGGCGGCGATGCGGGCGTGTCGAGCGCGGCGAAAAGGTCGTTATTGTCGTCCATGGGCGATCTGGGTCCAGTCTGCGAATCACTGCCGAGTGTGCCACGGAACGCGGTCGCGGTGATAATGCGGGGCAGGCGCGCTCCGCCGCATATCCGATCGTGATGCGGCGCTCAAGCCGATGAAGCGTGAACCGGGTGCGCGCGGCGCGGCGATTTGAAGGCGGGACGCGAAAAAACGGAGTCCGCTCGCCGGCCGATCCCGCGCGCCTGGCGCGCGGGATCTGTTTTGGCGGGTGGGCGTCAGCTTGCCAGCGCCTCGACGGGCGGGCAGGCGCAGACCAGATTGCGGTCGCCGCCGACATTGTCGACCCGCGACACCGGCGACCAGTATTTTAAACCGCCGTCGCGCTCGCCGGCCGGGAACGCCGCCTCGCGCCGCGAATAGGGGTGCGCCCAGTCGTCGCCCATTGCCTCGGCCGCTGTGTGCGGGGCGTTGACCAGCGGATTGTCGTCCTTCGGCCATTGCCCCGTGGCGACCTTGTCCGCTTCCCGGGCAATGCCGATCATCGCCTCGCAGAAGCGGTCGACCTCCGACAGCGGTTCGGACTCGGTCGGCTCCACCATCAGCGTCCCGGCCACCGGCCAGGACATGGTCGGCGCGTGGAAACCGTAGTCGATCAGCCGCTTGGCGACGTCCTCGACCGTCACGCCGGCCGTGTCCTTGAGCACCCGCGTGTCGAGGATGCACTCGTGCGCGACCCGTCCGTTGCGGCCGGCGTAAAGCACCGGATAATGCGCCTTCAGCCGTTCTGCGATATAGTTGGCGGCCAGGATGGCGGCCTCGGTCGCGTGCCGGAGCCCCGGCGCGCCCATCATGCGGATATACATCCACGTGATCGGCAGGATCGACGCGCTGCCCAGCGGCGCGGCGGCCACCGCGTGGTCGCTGCCGAGCGCGACATGGCCCGGCAGGAACGCCTTGAGATGCGCCTTGACGCCGATCGGCCCCACGCCCGGCCCGCCGCCGCCATGCGGAATGCAGAAGGTCTTGTGCAGGTTCATGTGGCACACGTCGCCGCCAATGTCGCCGAGCCGGGCGAGCCCGACCATGGCGTTGAGATTGGCGCCGTCGAGATAGACCTGGCCGCCATGCGCGTGCACGGTCTCGCAGATGCCGCGAATGCCCTCCTCGAACACGCCGTGCGTGGAGGGATAGGTGATCATCACCGCCGCCAGCCGCTCGGCGTGCTGTTCGGCCTTGGCGGTCAGATCGTCGACGTCGACATCGCCGGCCTCGGTGCACTTGACCATCACCACCCGCATGCCCGCCATCACCGCGCTGGCCGGATTGGTGCCGTGCGCCGACGTCGGGATCAGGCACACGTCGCGCTGGTCGTCGCCGTTGTCCAGGTGATAGCGGCGGATGGCCAAAAGGCCGGCATATTCGCCCTGGCTGCCGGCATTGGGCTGCAGCGACACCGCGTCGAAACCGGTGATCTCGGCCAGCCACGCCTCCAGGTCGTCGGCCATCGCCCGATAGCCGGCGGCGTGTTCTGCCGGCGCGAACGGGTGTAGTCCGCCGACGCTCGCCCAGCTGACCGGCGCCATCTCGGCCGCCGCGTTGAGCTTCATCGTGCACGAGCCGAGCGGGATCATCGCCCGGTCGAGCGCCAGGTCCTTGTCGGCGAGGCGGCGCAGAAAGCGCATCATTTCGGTTTCGGACCGGTTTTCGTGAAACACCGGCTGGGTCAGGAACACGTCCTGGGCGCGCTCGCCGGGCAGGGCGGGCGCAGCCTGGCGCGGCGCTTCGGCCCCGAACAGGGCGCAAAGCACGCCAAGGTCGTCTTCGCTCGTCGTCTCGTCGAAGCTGACGCCGACATGGTCGTCGTCGAGCGCCCGCAACAGCCGGCCGTCGGCGCGCGCCGTGTCGACGATCGCCCGTGCCTTGCCCGGCGCGCTGACCGTCACCGTATCGAAGAATACCGGCCCGGCGATCTCGTATCCGGCCTTTTCGACGCCGGCGGCAAACCGCGTCGCCAGGCCGTGCACCTGGCCGGCGATGGCGCGCAGGCCGTCCGGCCCGTGCCAGATCGCATAGGCCGCCGCCATATTGGCCAGCAGCGCCTGCGCGGTGCAGATATTGGAGGTCGCCTTGTCGCGGCGGATATGCTGCTCGCGCGTCTGCAGGGCGAGCCGGTAGCCCGGCCTGCCGTGCCGGTCGCTGGACTGGCCGACCAGCCGGCCCGGCATCAGCCGGGTCAGCGCGTCGGAGACGGCGAGATAGGCCGCGTGCGGCCCGCCATAGCCCATCGGCACGCCGAAGCGCTGCATGGAGCCGGCGGCGATGTCGGCGCCCAGTTCCGCGGGCGCCTGGGTCAGCGCCAGCGCCAGCGGGTCGGCGACCGCGATCACCAGCGCCCCGACCGCCTTCGCGGCGGCGATCGCCCCGCTGTGGTCGCGATAGACGCCGAACGTGTCGGGCCACGGCACGATCAGCGCCGCGGTCTGGTCGTCGGCCGCGCCGTCCGTCACCTCGACGCCGAGCGGCGCCATGCGCGTTTCGAGCACGTCGCGCACCTGGGGATGCGGCGTGCCGGCCAGGACTACGCGATGGCGCTTGTCGCGATGATGCCTGAGCGCGATGCCGGCCGCCTCGGCGACCGCCGTTGCCTCGTCGAGCAGCGAGGCCGAGGCCACCGGCAGCCCGGTCAGTTCCGTCACCAGCGTCTGGAAATGGAACAGCATTTCCAGCCGCCCCTGGCTGATCTCGGATTGGTAGGGCGTGTAGGCGGTGTACCAGGCCGGGTTCTCGAACAGGTTGCGCTGGATAACCGCCGGCACCACAGTGCCGTGATAGCCTTGGCCGATGAAGGACTTGGCGACGACGTTCTTGTCCATCTTCGCCTTCAGCTCGGCCAGCGCGGCGGCCTCGTCGGCTGCCGGCGGCAGATCGAGTTCGCGCTCGAGCCGGATCGATTTCGGGATCGCCTGGGCAATCAGTGTCTCGCGCGAGGTCAGCCCGAGCGTCTTCAGCATGGTGCGCTCGTCGGCGGCACCGAGGCCGATATGGCGCCGTGCGAAGGCGGCGTTGGTGGCGGTGGAAGGCATGGAGAATCCTTATCCGATCATCGCGTTATAGGCGGTTTCGTCCATCAGGCCGTCGAGCTGGCCGGCATCGGCGAGTTTCATCTTCCACAGCCAGCCGTCGCCGCTGGCGGCGGTGTTGATCAGGCCGGGTTCGGTCGAAAGCGTGTCGTTGACGCCGGTCACCTCGCCGTCGGCGGGCGCGTAGACGTCCGATGCCGCCTTGACCGATTCGACCACCACGGCGGTGTCGCCCTTGGCCAGCGTCGCGCCGACGTCCGGCAGATCGACGAATACCAGGTCGCCCAACTGCTCCTGGGCGTAGTCGGTAATGCCGACCGTGGCGATGTCGCCCTCGACCCGGATCCATTCGTGATCGTCGGTGAAATAGGTTTTGGTCATTTGATTATCCTTTGAGATAGCGATGTGGCGTGAAGGGAAGGGCGTGCACGGCAACGGGTATGCGCGTGCCGCGCACTTCCACGGTGAGCTGGGTTCCGACCCGGGCGAGGTCGGCCGTGACGTAGCCCATGGCGACGGGATGGCCGGCGGAAGGTCCGAATCCGCCCGAGGTGACGCGTCCGGCGACGCTGCCGTCCTCGGCCAGGAGCGTCGCGCCGGCGCGCACCGGCTGGCGGCCTTCCGGCTTCAGCCCGACGCGCTTTTGCGTTGGCCCCGCCGCGATCGCCGCGCGCAGCGCCTGCGCCCCGACGAAATCGCCGGTCTCGCGCACCGGTTTGGGGATCGCCCACAACAGCGCCGCCTCGACCGGGGTCGTTTCGTTGGAAATGTCCTGGCCGTGCAGGCACAGCCCCGCCTCCAGCCGCAGGCTGTCGCGCGCGGCAAGCCCGATCCACTCCACGTCGTCGTCGGCGGCAAGCCGCGCGACCAGCGCGCGCGCGTCCGCTTCCGGCAGCGCGATCTCGAATCCGTCCTCGCCGGTATAACCCGAACGCGACAGGAACCAGTCCGGCTTGGGCTCGCGCCCTTGCATGAAATAGAGCCCGTCCGTGGCGACGCCGGCGCGGTTGAGCGCGGCCTCGGCCTGCGGTCCCTGCAGCGCCAGGAAGATCCGCTCCAGAGGCTCGATTTCGGCATCGAAATCCGCCGCCAGCGCGCGCAGATGCGCCTCGTCGGCGGCCGCGTTGCCGGCGTTCGCCACGATCGTGAAGCGCGTGTCGCCGAGCCGGGTGACGATCAAATCGTCGCGAATGCCGGCCTTGTCGTTCAGGAAAAAGCTCAGCCGCGCCTGGGAGAGCGCCAGCCCGCCCGGCTCGAACGGACAGGCGCGCGCGATCAGCTCGGCCGCCTGCGGTCCCGACACGACGAACAGTTTCATATGCGTAATGTCGAACAGTCCGGCCTTCTCGCGGACGTGAAGATGCTCCTTCATCACCCCGAGCGGATAGGTGATCGGCATCGACCAGCCGGCGAACGGGCCGAACCGGGCGCCGGCCTGTTCATGGATGTCGTGCAGGGGGAGCTTTTGTGCCGTTTCGGTCGTCGTCATTGCTTCTCCAAAGAAACGCGTTGCCGTCCGTCTTGTGACGGACGAATCGCGCCCCTCTGTCGGAAGCCTGAGAGACTCGCACTGCCGGAACCCTGTCGGCGGCGCTTACACCTTCGGCGCGGGGATCACCCCCCGACTTTCCAGAGCGTCTTGACCTGCTGCGGTTCTTTTGCCTGAGAGATTTCGGGCGATTTCCCCTTCGGCGGCCGTAAACGGCTCTCTCCCGCAAGCAGGCCGGGCTTTCGGCCCGAGACGAGGCGGACCATATCCTAGTGCCTACGCCTTGTCACGAGGCCAAAAACGGCTTGAACAGGAAAGCAGGGGAGGCGGGCGCCGTCGTCATCTCGCCATGCCGCCACCGGCAAAGGCCGGCCGTCTCGACCGCGCCGACGCTAAGACGGCGGGGACGACACGGCACCCAAAGCTTGGTATCGGTGTGGCGTCTTCAGCTTGGAAATCCGGCCCGGCGGGCTGAACGTGACGGGGAATGGACAGACGTTGATACACCGCTTTGTCGACATCGTGCGGGGTGTCGTTTTGGGTGCCCGCGAAACCATGTCGGTCGTTGGCGTCCTCCTGGGAACGCTGTTTTTCGCCGCGTCGTTGACGCCGACCCTGTTGCCGCGCACGGCGTTCATGCAAGGCGCGCTGTCGGGCGTGTCGTTCGCCGCCGGCTACGGCATCGGCGTGTTTTGCGCCTGGTTGTGGTCCTATCTGGGGATCCGCACGCTCGAGGGACGTCCGGCCCGCTATGTGCTGCGCGCTGCCGCGCTCGTCTGTCTCGCGGTGGTGGCGGTGTTTTTGTGGCGCGCTGCCGGCTGGCAGAATTCGATCCGGCTGCTGATGGAGTTGGAGCCGCTCGATACCGCCCAGCCGTTGCGCATCGGCATGATCGCCTTCGCCACGGCGGCCGTGACCATCCTGCTCGGCAAGCTGTTCCGGCTGGCGCTCCTGGCCGTTGCCGGCCGGTTGAAGCCCGTCGTGCCGCGGCGCGTTGCCAATGTGGCGGGGGCCGTCGCCGCGCTGGTCCTGTTTTGGGCGGCCACCGAGGGGCTGGTGCTGCGTTACGGGTTGCGCGCCGTCGACGCGTCGTTTCGCGAGCTCGACCGCACGTTCGAAAGCGGCGTCGAAAAACCTCCCGAGGCTTGGCGCACCGGCAGCGCGGCGTCGCTGGTGCGCTGGTCCGATCTCGGTCGCGCCGGACGTGGTTTCGTCGACACCGCGCCGTCCCGCGCCGACATCGCCGCATTGGCCGGCGGCGCGGCGATCGACCCGCTCAGGGTCTATGTCGGGTTGAACTCGGCCGCCACGATCGAAGAGCGCGCCGCCCTTGCGCTCGCCGAACTCAGGCGCGTGGGGGCTTTCGAGCGCTCGGCGCTGGTGGTCGTCACCCCGACCGGCACGGGCTGGATCGATCCGGCCGCCATGGACACGCTCGAAATCCTGCATCGCGGCGACGTCGCGTCCGTGGCCTTGCAATATTCCTACCTGACGAGCTGGCTGTCGCTGCTGGTCGAGCCGGGCTACGGCAAGGAGGCGGCGCGGGCGCTGTTTCGCAAGGTCTACGACCATTGGCGGCAAATGCCGCGCGATGCGCGTCCCGCGCTTTATCTTTACGGCCTCAGCCTCGGCGCGCTGAACTCGGATCTGTCCTTCGACATGTTCGACATTGTCGGCGATCCGTTCCAGGGCATCTTGTGGAGCGGCCCGCCCTTTCAAAGCCGCACCTGGCGCGCGGCGACGGCCGAGCGCGAGCCCGGTTCGCCGGCCTGGCTGCCGCGGTTCCGCGACGGGTCGGTCATTCGCTTCACCAGCCAGAAGGACGCGCTCGACATCCCCGGAGCCGCCTGGGGTCCAATCCGCATCGTCTATTTGCAATATGCCAGCGACCCGGTGACGTTCTTCGACTTTTCGGCGCTTTTCCGCAGGCCGCCATGGATGGTGGGGCCGCGCGGGCCCGACGTGTCGCCGATGCTGCAATGGTATCCGGTCGTGACCCTGCTGCAGCTTGCGCTCGATATGGCCGCCGCCACCACCGCGCCGATCGGCTACGGCCATCTTTACGCGCCCGAGCACCACGTGGACCCCTGGGTCGCGGTGACAAGGCCGCCGGGCTGGGACGCGCCGGCCCTCGAGCGGCTTAAGCGGGAACTGGCCGAGCGGCGCGACTGAGCGGCCCGGCGTCGGGGGCGTCGAAAAGGCGGGCCGGATCCTGCCGGCCTCGATGCGTCCCGCGCCTCAGCGCTCGTCTTCGAGCCGGCCGAGCTCGCGCTGGATGCGCTCGATGATGCGGCCGGTATCTTCGTGCATGCGCTTGAGGCGCTCGAGCTGGGCCGTGATCGCGGCATAGGGGTCGGGGCCGATATCGTCCTCCGGCGCGTCGCCGACGCCGTGCAGCAGCCAGATCATGTTGACGTCCAGCACGCCGGCAAGCAGCGACAGCCGTTCCACGCCCGGTTCCGACCGGTCGCTTTCCCATTGCTCGATCGTTTTTTGCTTGACGCCGACGCGGCGGGCAAGCTGGCCCGTGCTCAGGCCGAGCGAGTCGCGGGTGCGCGACAGCCGCCCGCCGAACGTGTCGGTGTCGGGCGCGCGGCGGTGGATCGATGTGACAACGGCCATGAAATCTTCTGCCTCCTGGGCTTCGGTTTCGGTTTTATCCTAGTTGCGCCGGCCGGGGCGGGAAGCACGCCGTGCGTCATTGCAGGTCGCGATTGACCCTAGGCAAGACGCTGCGCGTGCCAGCGCAGATGGTCCTCCATGAAGGTGGAAATGAAGAAATAGGAATGGTCGTAGCCCTCCTGCATGCGCAGGGTGAGCGAGATGCCGGCCTTCTTGCAGGCCTCTTCCAGCAGCCACGGCTTCAGCCCCTCCTCGAGGAAACCGTCGGCGGTGCCCTGGTCGACCAGGACCTCGCCGAAGCGCTGGCCGTCTTCGATCAGCAGGCAGGCGTCATAGGCGCGCCAGGCCTCCTCCTCCGCGCCCAGATAGCGCTCGAAGGCCTTTTTCGACCAGTCCGAGGTCGACGGGCTGACGATCGGCGCGAAGGCCGAGCAGCTCTTGAAGCGTTTCGGGTTTTTCAGCGCCACGGTTAGCGCGCCGTGCCCGCCCATGGAGTGGCCGAAAATCGCCTGGCGGCTCATATCGGCGGGAAAATTTTGTGCAATCAGCGCCGGCAGTTCCTCGGCGACATAGGAATACATGCGATAATTCGCGTCGTAGGGCGCCTGGGTGGCGTCGACATAAAATCCGGCCCCGGAGCCGAACTGCCAGTCCTGCGCGTCGTCGGGCACGGTTTCGCCGCGCGGGCTGGTGTCGGGACACACCACGATCAGGCCGAGCTCGGCCGCCAGACGGCGATACTCGCCCTTGTCCATCACGTTCTGGTGCGTGCAGGTCAGGCCTGACAGGTACCAAACCACCGGACAGGGCGCCTCGGCCGCCTGTGGCGGCACGAACACGGCGAAAGTCATGTCGCAGGCGCAGCTTTCGGACGCGTGCGTGTAGACGCCCTGAACGCCGCCGTGGGATTTTGCCGTCGAAACTGTTTTCATGCTCATCAAGTCTCTGCCGGCGCAGGCGGCCGGTCGTCTGGTGGGAAAGGGGGCGTGCTTCGCCGAGCGTGCGGCGGCGGGAAGGGCTTGGTCCTAACATGGCCGGGCGCGATTCCAAACCCCTGTCGGATGCGCGGCCGCGCCGGCGCGGCTTTTCCGCCGCCGCGACCCGTTCTCGGCGCGAGCGCCGTCGCCTCAGGCCGGCGCGGTCGGGGAAGGGGGTTCCTGGCGCGCGGCGTTGAGCGCCTGGCGCACGCTTCTGTCGAGCGCACCCAGGAAGGCGGAGCGGTCGCGGGCCGAAAAACCGCGATTATACCCTTTGATCTCGCCGGTCTCGCGCAGATGCTGCTTCAGGTCGCGCATGGCGAGCGCCATGCCGATCGAGGCTTCGCTGAACGGTTTGCCGGTCGGACCCAGAACGTGAACCCCCTTCGCCACCAGCCTGGCGGCAAGCGGAATGTCGGCGGTCACCGCGATGTCGTTTTGGGCCGCGTGGTCCACGATCCAGTCATCGGCCGCGTCCGCGCCCTTGGCCACCACCACGTGGCGCACCATCGGATCGCGCGACGGCCGCAAGCCGCCATTGGCCACCAAGGTGACGACGAGCCCGTGGCGCTCGGCCACCCGCATCACCTCCTCCTTCACCGGGCAGGCATCGGCGTCGACCAGGATCGCCGGGGTCGTGTTCGTGGGCACTGAATTTCCTATTGTTCGAGAAGAATGCTGTTTTCGTCCGGAAGCACCGCGCGCGACAGCAGGATCAGGTTTTCCAACTCGCTTTCACTTGGTGATTCCGCGCGGATGGCGGTTGCGAGCCGGTCGAGATTGTCCTCCGACGGCGTGTCGCGATAGGCAAGCATCGCCGCGAAGGTGCGACGGTGCTCGATCCGGGCGACCTCGGTGAAACGCGCCGCAAGGCCGGGAATGTCCGGCCGGCCGGAACTCATGAACTGCAGCGAAAGCAAGAGCGCGTTCAATTCCTCCGTCTTGGCGAGCCCGGCTTCGCCGCCTGTACTGTAAAAGATGCGAACGACATTCTCCTTCTTGCCGCATTGGCCGCCAAGCCAGCTATAAAGGCTGACTGCCGCGTATTTCAGTTGGCGTTCGGGCTGGCCGACGCCGTCGGCGGCCATGGCGTCGCGGAACATCCCGTGCACCTCGGAGGTCGGCGCGGTCTTGATCGCGCAGAAATGGTCGTGAACCACCGACGCGCGTCGATAATTGCCGACGAAGGGCGAGCCGGAAAAGGACCACAACGATGGCGGGATCGACGCGCCGTCGATCCGGGTTCCGGCCGGCACCTGCCAGACCCGGCCCGCCGGGTCCACGAAGCTGACATCGGACAAGAGCACCATTTCCCGATGGCGGTCGTCCGGCTCTCGTGTCCAGCGAAACGCGAACGAACCGTGAAACGCCGCCTCCGCCGCGATCGCCGCGCCCGAAAAAGTCAGCACCGCCAGCATGGCCGCGAAGCGCGCCGCCTTGCGCTTTCCTTTGCGTGCCGCGCGATGCTGCAAGCGTTCCTCCCCGGCTCAGAACACGACGACGCTTCGGATGCTTTCG
>NZ_RBVY01000020.1 GCF_004000215.1 Nitratireductor alexandrii
AGTGGATAATTGCGCGCTCCGAAAATGTTTGCGACAAGCCCACCGAGAATGCATAGACGAGATAACGGACTGCGAAGTCCTTGGTGAAACTCGAGCCGCCAAGGCCCAGCATGATCATGCCGGCAAGCAGGCCGACATACATCTCGGCCATCACGGCCACGAAGATCGCGGCCACCAGGCTGAAGGAAATGACGACAATCACCATGGCGAACACGGCCGCGATCGCCAGCGCGTTGTCCTCGAACAGCCCGAACTGCGCTTTCTCCGACATCTGGCTGGCGACCTGCAGGCCGGCGTTGAAGACGTTCGCCGGCGAAGCCGATCCTCCGCCGGCGCCGATCTGGAACAGGCTGTCCACCATTGCCCGTGCGAAGTCCGGCCCCTGCTCGAGGATGAAGACGAACAGACCGATGAACATGATGCGCCGCACCAGCTCGGCGAACCACGTGTCGAGCGATGCCGCACCGAGCGCCAGCCAGACCGCCGCAATGCCGACCTCGATGCCGGCAAGGATCCAGAACAGCGAGCGCGCCGCCTGCATGACGGTCGTCTCCCATCCCTGCGCGGCGTCTGCGACTTCGTTTTCCAGCGTCGTGAGAAGCGAACCATCCTGAGCAAGGGCGGGCTGGAAAAGAAGCAAGGTGCCGAGGACTACGGCAAGGGCAAGTCTAATTCTCGGGGGCCTCATCGCCCTGCCCCTCTCCGTTGCCCCAGCGCGGCCGCATCTCCTGCCCGCCGGTGGTGTCATACTCGGACGGTGTGTCGAGGACTCTGCGTGCCCGGTCTGATCCCCCGCCATGGTTTGGGACGACCCAGATCGCAACAGCAATTCCGACAATGACTGTGGCTGCCGCCACGATGATAAGTGTTCTTGTCACCAGCGCGGCTCCATGACCTGGCCGCCCGATGTCGACGGCGCATTCGAGTTGAAAAAGTCCTCGCGGCGGGTCTGCGCGAGATCCTTTGCGGCCTGTTCTGACTTATGCCAGGTCGCCATCATCGTGATCTGCTGCGAGACGAGGCCGCGGAGCTTCTGGGTCTGCGCCACCTGTTGCGCCGCGATCTGATGGCCGACCTGAAGCGCCTGCATCTGTCCGACGGAGCTCTGCGACATCGAGCGGAGCTGGCTCATCGTTGCCTCTTCACTGGCGAACTGATCGGCCGTCAGCCCGGCCGCCCGCAGCGTCGCCGAAATCGTCTCGCGGTTGGTGTCCGACCATGATTGGTAGCTCGAGGAGAAATCCTCGCCGTTCGCGAGCCCCGTCTCGAAGTCGGCGAAGCTTTCGAAGCGTTGCTTGAGAACGTCGTCGATATTGCCCATCGCAAAGGCGATGCCCTCGCCCTGATTGACGAGGTTCTGGAGTTGCGTGAGGTCGCTTTCGACCTGTCCCCAGACGTGATCGGGAAGCTGCAACGTGTTCTGCAGCATGTTCTCGTAGATGCGGAGCTGGTTCTGGATTTGCTCGGAGAGTTGCGTGATCTGCGTGATCTGGTTCTGGATCTGCTCGGCCGACTGGCCCGTCAGCCCCACCAGCTCGGCGTTGTTGAGGAGCTGGGTCCATTCGGTCGCGTTCCCGGTGACCGCACCGGCATAAGCCGGCCCCGTGAAAGCCAGGCACGCGCTCATCATCGCGGCGGTCGTGATCCTAGTCGCGTGTAAGAATGGCTTTGGCATCGCCGATCCCCCTTTCCATAAGCCACGCAGCCGGCCAGTCCGGACCATAATCCTTGTGCAGCTGATCGATGCGTTTGAGGTCTTCCTTGCCCGAGGCTCCTGCGAAGGCGAGCGCGACCGGGCCCAGCGACATGTCGAAAAGCCGCCTGCCCTCGGGGCTTGCGACGTAGTATTCGCGCTTCGGCGTCGCGGTCGCGACGATCTCGATCTGGCGCTCGTTAAAGCCGATGCGCTCATAGAACTCGCGCGTGCCCGGTTCGCGCGCGGCGCCGTTCGGCAGACAGATCTTGGTCGGGCAGCTTTCCTTGAGCACGTCGATGATGCCCGAGCGTTCGGCGTCAGAGATAGACTGTGTGGCGAGCAGCACGGCGCAGTTCGCCTTCCGCAGGACCTTCAGCCATTCCCTGATCTTGTCCCTGAAGGTGGGATGGCCGAGCATCAGCCAGGCTTCGTCGAGAACGATGAGACTGGGCGCGCCCGTCAGACGTTTTTCGATCCTGCGGAAGAGATAAAGGAGCACGGGCACGAGATTGCGCTCGCCCATGTTCATCAGCTCCTCGATTTCGAAGGTCTGGAACGCGCCGAGCGCCAGCCCGTCCTCCTCGGCGTCGAGGAGTTGCCCCATCGGCCCGTCGACCGTGTAGTGGTGGAGCGCGTCCTTGATTTCGCGCATCTGCACCCCGCTCACGAAGTCCGAAAGCGAGCGGCCTCGCGCCGACGCCATGAGACCGACCTGGCGGGAAATCGCGTTGCGATGATCGGGCGTGATCGCAACACCTTGCATGGCGATCAGCGTCTCGATCCATTCGCTTGCCCAGGCCCGATCTCCCTCGGTCGACAACTCGGCCAGCGGGCAGAACGACAGAGAAGTCCCCTCCCCTGCCCCGACCTCATAATGATCGCCCTCCGAGGCGATCGTGAGCGGGCGCAGCGACCGGCCCTTGTCGAAGGCGAAGATCTGCGCGTTTTCGTAGCGCCGAAATTGTGCCGCGATCAGCGCAAGCAATGTCGACTTGCCCGAACCGGTCGGCCCGAAGACGAGCGTATGCCCAACATCGTCGACATGCAGGTTCAGCCGGAAGGGTGTCGAGCCCGAGGCGACCTGCATCAAGGGTGGGGAGCCAGTCGGGTAGAACGGGCACGGCGCGGTCGTGCTGCCCGACCAGACCGTGTTGAGCGGGATGAGATCCGCCAGATTGCGCGTGTTGATGAGCGGCTCGCGGACATTGGCATAGGCGGTTCCCGGCAGGCTGCCGAGATAGGCTTCGGTCGCGTTGAGCGTCTCGATGCGCGCGCCGAACCCTTCGGCCTGGACAAGCCGGCGCACCGCCTCGGCCTGATCGCGCAGCCGCGCGTCGTCGGTATCGAAAAGGACGATCACCGGTGTGTAGTAGCCAAAGGCGACGAGCTGGGACGAAGCCTCGGCAATGGCATCCTCGGCCTCGGCGACCATCGTCATGGCGTCCTGGTCGACCGCACGGCTCTGGGTCTGGAACAGCTGGTCGAAGAACGGCCGCACCTTCTGCTGCCATTTCTTCCGCGTGCGTTCGAGCCTTGCACGCGCTTCCTGGTCGTCGAGGAAGATGAAGCGGCTCGACCACCGATAGGTCAGCGGCATCAGGTCGAGCGAATTGAGAATGCCCGGCCAACTTTCGGCCGGAAACCCGTCGATCGCGACGACGGCCAGATACCGCCTGTCGACCACGGGTGAAAGGCCGTGGTGGAACTCGGCCGTGGCCAGCCAGTCGAGATACATGGAGATTGCCGGCAGACGCACCGGATGGCTCTCGCCCACGATGCAGAACCGGATGAACTGGAAGAGTTCATCGTACTGGATCTCGCGGCCGGTCTCAGGGTCGGCGACCGTGCGCGTCACCATGCGCCGGATCGAAAGCACATTGGCCAGGTACTGCTCAAACTCGCGGATAGACGTGCGGAAGGTGTCCAGGACCACATCGGCGTAGGTCTCCGAGCGGCTGTCACTGTCAGAATAGACATAGCGTGCGAGGCCCGACCGCCGTCGTTCGGGCGGCCGGTAAGTGAGAACGATCGCGTGCTGGCTCTCGTAATGCCCGCTTTCGGCCTCGAAATGCGCCCGGCGTTCGTCGTCGATCGCGCGCGTCACCGGATCGGGAAAATGGCAGTCCTTACGGGCGGGATAGGCGACGGTGGGGATGCGCACGGCCTCGACCTGGATCATCCAGCCCGATCCGAGCCGGGACAGGATCGTGTTGATCTGCCTCGACACCTCATTGCGCTCGAGATTGGTCGAACTCTCCGAATCCGGGCCGGCAAAATACCAGCCGGCCATGACCGACCCGTCCTTGAGCAGGAGGACACCATCGTCGACCAGGCCCGCGTAAGGCAGAAGGTCGGAGAAAGAGGGCCGGGTGTTTCGGAACTGACGAAGCGCGACCATTCCAGTCAGGGCCTCCGCCACGGTGAGGCGGTCGGACGGTAGCCCGCGCGATAGCTGATATGGCGCAGATAGACCTGCCGCATCATCGGATCGGCTTTGGCCATCATGCGAAGCGCAGCCAACACGGCGGCCCAGATGGCGATCCCGAGCAGCACCGAAAACCACGTCAGGACCACGAAGATCAGGATCACGGCGGCAAGGCCGGTCAGCAACACCAGCTCCCGATCGGCCCCCATCAAATGGTTCGGGCGCGAAAGCGCCCGATGAATGCGGGATCGTGCGAGAGCAACGCTTGGCTCAGCCATCGCTCCCCTCCCCTGCCCCGGCCGGCGGCGCCCCGTCGGCCGGATAGCCGATCGAGGCGCCGCTCGCGCCGAATAGGCCGACGATCTGCGTGGCGCCGAGGAGGATGCCGGCGACCAACACGACATACATCAGCCGGCGCGCGAAATCGTTGAGTTCGCCGCCAAAGATCAGCATGCCGCCTGCGACCGCAACGGCGGCCAACGCGATGAAGCCCGCAACCGGACCGGTAATGGATTGCTGTATCTGTTGGAGCGGCCCTTCCCAGGGCAGTCCGCCGCCACTTGAGGCGAGCGCCGGCGTCGCAAGTGCGACGAGCAAGAGCGTTGCCGTAACCGGGATGGCGGCCAGAGCGCGGTTGTTATGCGGCATGACTTTCCTCGTCGATCTGGGGATGGTGATCGGTGGTATAGCGCGCGCCGTCGAAGCCCGTGACATGCATGACATCACGCACCAGCCGCCCGTGGCCGGCACGCTCGATCGAGACGACGAGGTCGACGGCTTCGCCGATCACCTCACGCATCGGCTGCTGGCTGACCTCCGCGGTCAATTGCTCGAGGCGGCGGAGCGCGGAGATGGCGCTGTCGGCGTGAATGGTCGTCACGCCGCCCGGATGGCCGGTATTCCATGCCTTGATGAGGGTGAGCGCGGCACCGTCCCGGACTTCGCCAACGATGATCCGATCCGGCCTCAGCCGCATCGTGCTCTTCAGCAGCCGGGCCATGTCCACTGCGTCGCTGGTATGAAGGGAAACCGCGTTCTCGGCGGCGCACTGGATCTCCGCGGTGTCCTCCAGGATGACCAGGCGATCGTCCGGCGACAGCGAGACAATCTCCGCAATCACCGCGTTGGCCAAAGTCGTCTTGCCCGAGCCAGTGCCGCCGCTGATCACGATGTTCATGCGCGAATCAACAGCGCTCCGCAGCACGGTGGCTTGACGGTGGGTCATGATCCCCGCGCGTACATACTCCTCGAGCGGAATGAGCCGGGATGCCCGCCGTCGGATCGTAAACGTGGGCGCTGCGACGATCGGTGGAAGCAGCCCCTCGAATCGGTGCCCGCCGATGGGGAGCTCGCCCGAAATGATTGGCTGGTCGGTGTCCGCTTCAGTCTGAAGAGCATGGGCCACGCTGCCAATAATGATCTCCGCGGCGCCCGGCTCGAGCGCGCCAATCGCCTCCATCCCCTGCCCGAGCCGTTCCACGAACAGCCGGCCATCGGGATTGAGCATGACCTCGACGACCAACGGATCGTCGAGTGCCTGGCAGATCGCCTCACCGAGTGCGTCCTGGAGTTTGCGCACGAGCCGGTCATGCGACCGCGCCCGGCTCATCGGGCAGCTTCCGGAAACTGGACCTCGCTAGACGCAGATCTCTCGTATCGAGCGGCTCCGCACCGCTCTCGTCTCCATGGCATATTTCCGTCCTACAAATGCGATTGACGGGCCTATCGATCATGGATGACTGCGTTCCGTCAGCCCGGCAGAATTGCCGGGTTCGGTTGGGGTGAGTCGGCTTCCGGACGGCGGATTGGAGGATATTTGCTTTCCCCGGGCCCAACGGCCGGGTTCGGCCCCGGCAATTCTGCCGGGCCAGGATTTGCTCCAGGTATCATCGGGCAGAGTTGTTAAGTCACTGAGAGAAAAGCAAAAAAGCGGCCAAGATCGAGGCTGCCGCCGATCGTAGTCGCCCTTCTGGCAACCTTCTGTTAACCTAAAATCGCTTGCCAGAGAACGGGAATCGCTCATACTGGCGCCAGATTGGCCGTATGGCCGAATATGGCGCTATTTTCTCGTTCGGGGGACAAAGCGGAGATGGCATTTCTCCCAAGTTTTGAGTTTGACGACAAGATCCTCGCCCAAGGGGCCGAGATCTCGCGCAAGCTCGACCAACTGAGGGTCGAGAAGTTTCCCACCGAGGGGCAGAAGACGCTTCGGCGGTTCTCGATGGCCGAGGTCGCCCATTATCTCGGGATCAGTCCAAACAATCTGAAACGCCTCCATCTCGAAAAGAAGGGCCCCGAGCCGTTCGTCGTTGCCGGCGGACGGCGCTTTTACTCGGCCGAGCAGATGACCGAGCTGCGGGACTATCTCGATAAGCACGGGCGATCGGATTCCAAGAAGTATGTGCCGTACCGCAAACCCGGCGAAAAGCTGCAGGTCATTGCGGTCGTCAATTTCAAAGGCGGGTCGGGCAAAACCACCACCGCGGCACATCTCGCGCAGCACCTTGCGCTCACGGGTCACAGGGTCCTGACTGTGGATCTTGATCCGCAGGCTTCGCTATCGGCCCTGCATGGCTTCCAGCCCGAGCTCGACAAAAACCCCTCGCTCTACGATGCGATCCGATATGATGACGCCGCCCCGGTCGAAGACGTTATTCGGAAGACGAACTTCCCGTTGCTCGACATCATCCCGGCGAACCTAGAACTGCAGGAATATGAGTACGAGACGCCGCTTGCGATGCAGTCTCCGTCTCAAGAAGGAAAGCGGTTCTTCACGAGGGTCGCCAGGGCGTTGGATTCGGTCAGTGACCGTTATGACGTTGTGGTCGTCGATTGCCCTCCGCAGCTTGGCTATCTGACGCTCTCGGCACTCTCGGCCGCCACCTCGGTTCTGATTACAGTCCATCCGCAGATGCTGGACCTGATGTCCATGAGTCAGTTTCTGCTGATGCTGGGCAATATCATGAAGTCGATCAAGAATGCTGGCGCGCAGGTTCAGCTGGACTGGCTGCGCTATCTCATCACCCGATACGAGCCCACGGACATTCCCCAGGCGCAGATGGTCGGCTTCATGCAGTCGATGCTTGCCGAGGAAATCCTGAAGAACCCGATGCTCAAATCCACGGCGATTTCTGACGCCGGCCTCACCAAGCAGACGCTCTATGAAGTCGAGCGATCGAACTTCAATCGGGATACTTACGATCGGGCGATCGACAGCATGGATGCCGTGAACTTCGAGATTCAGGGACTGATTCACCAGGCATGGGGGCGGCTGTGATGTTGACTGCCGTCAAAACCGCCAAAAAAGTACGCGGTTTCAAGCGCATATGCCGAATAAGGGGGTGCTAGTCAAATGGCGCGGAAAAATCCCTTTGCGAGCATTATGGACAACGGCGACGCTCCCGCCGAGCGCCCGGTCGCGCGAGACTACACCTTCAAGGGTGCATCACGCTCGCTCATAAGCTCGATCGACGAAATGGCAGCCCAGGCAGGCAAGCTGCTCGAGGGTGAGACGATAATCGAGGTTGACCCCGACCTGGTGGACCAATCCTTCGCCAACGATCGGCTCAACGTTGATCAGGAAGACTATGAGGCCGACTACGCCCAGGTGCTGGAGTCGATCCGCAGTTCCGGTCAGAACTCCCCGGCCCTCCTTCGCCCTCATCCCGAGCGGTCCGGCCGATACATGCTTGTCTTCGGTCGCCTCCGCTGGCGCGCCGCTAAGGAGCTTGGTCTCAAGCTTCGCGCTGTCATCAAGGAGATCTCCGAGCGCGACCATGTGATCGCCCAGGGACAAGAAAACAACGCACGAGCGAACACGTCCTTCATCGAGAAAGCGCTGTTTGCCGCCGACATCGTTCAACGAAAATTCGACGAGGACAACGCGACCGCCCTGGCCGCGATCGGTGTCGATCGGCCGACACTTTCAAAGATGCTCTCTGTCGCGTCGATACCCAAGGACCTGCTCGAAGCGATCGGCCGCGCCAAGGCCGTCGGTCGTGATCGCTGGTACGAGCTCAAACTCCTCCTCGACAAGCCGGGCAATGTCGACACTGCCCTGGCTCTGACGTCGAATTCCGATTTTCAAGGCATGCCAAGCGAAGCGCGGTTCGATGCGATCGTCGCGAAGCTGAAAGCGTCAAAGCCACGGCGCCGTACCGCGCCGGCACCATCCAAACGCACCTGGGCGCCGTCTGATGGGCGTGTTGCCGCGGAGATGGTGGCCAGTGGCAAGAAATTCACCATCGCCCTCAAGGCGAAGGGGACCGACGCGACAGCGTTCGGTGACTACCTCTCGGAAAATCTCAGCGAGTTGTATGAGGCTTTCCGTCGGGAAAAACGAGCAACCACTAACGGAGATTGAGCGCAAAAGAAAAAGGCCCCCGAAACGGCATTCCGGAAGACCTTCTCTTTAAGTTTGGCGACTGAGAGAATCCCACTTCCGCGAATCATAGTCAAGACCATTCAGGTCGGTTTGAGCGCCGATTCGGCGAGCAGGATTCTTTTGCCTAGCGATAGGTGAAGAAAAATGCAGACGCATACCCCAACGACGCCCTTTGGGCGGCGAACGATGTCGCTTGGCATGATGGCAAGCCAGGCTGTGGCAAAGACCGTGCCGGAAGGCGCGCAGGTCCAGAAATGGAAGGTGTTCCACACGATCCGGGAAGCGCGTGACCTGATCGGCGCCACGGACCGCTCGCTGGCCATCCTCAATGCCCTGCTTTCGTTCCACCCGGGAACGGAGCTCGCAGGCGATGGTGAGCTCATCGTCTGGCCGTCGAACGAGCAACTCATGGCCCGTGCAAACGGCATGCCGGCGACAACGCTGCGGCGGCACCTGGCCGTCCTGGTCGAATGCGGGCTGATCATCCGCCGGGATAGTCCGAACGGAAAGCGCTTCGCTCGCAAGGGCAGGGGTGGGCAGGTCGAACAGGCCTACGGGTTCGATCTGGCCCCGATCGTTGCCCGAGCCGAGGAGTTCGAGGAACTCGCGGGCGCGGTTCGGGCCGAAAAGAATGCATTTCGGCTTGCCAAGGAACGCCTGACGCTACTGCGCCGCGACGTCGTCAAGCTCATCGAGACCGGCATCGAGGAGAACGTTCCGGGCAATTGGGGCAGGGTACAGCAGACCTACCAGGCTATTGTCGGCCGCCTGCCGCGATCTGCCCCTAGGCAACTCATCGAGGACATCTGCTGCGATCTCCACGGTCTCTACACGGAGATCCTCGAGGTGTTGGAATCATTTGCAAAAACACAGAATCCGGACGCCAATGAGTCCCATTCTGGTCGCCACATACAGAATTCAAACCCAGACTCCATATCTGAATCTGAAGAAGGCTCTCGAAAAGAGAATGAAGCGGGCGGCAGCGCCGCGGAAAACGACAACCTGCGGAGCTTGCCGAAGCGGGAGTTGCCTTTGGGGATCGTGCTTGATGCCTGCCCGGACGTGAAGGATTTGGTGCAAGGGGGTGAGATACGCCACTGGCGGGACTTTCTGGCGGCCGCGGAGGTGGCCCGACCACTGCTTGGGGTCAGCCCGAGCGCCTGGCGAGAAGCCTGCGAGGCCATGGGCGAGGTTCAGGCCGCAATCACGCTCGCGGCGATCCTGCAGCGCTCCGACCAGATCAACAGCGCTGGCGGTTACCTGCGCAGCCTGACGGACAAGGCGAGGGAGGGCAAATTCTCCACGTGGCCGATGGTCATGGCGCTTTTGCGCGCCAAGCTGGACGCCAGCCGGTCTTCAGCTGAAAAGCCTACGGAACCGCAAATCGACGGGAACAAGGCAGGCGAGCGTTTGGAAGTCTCGGACGCGCTCCTGCGGTCGCTGGAACGCCCGAGAAGGTGAGGGTACCTCGATGAGCCGAACTGCCTTGTTTCCCCCGGCCACCTTTTGGCAGAAACATTGTGCTCAGTCGCCGTCGACAAGCTCGTCGAAAGCCTCGAGCAGTGCGTCGACGATCGCTTGGCCAAGAGCGTTTGCGGTTTCACCGATCCGTCGTTCGTCTTCGTTCCGGACCGCTGTAGCGAGATCCGAACCTTGGTCCTCCAGGATCGATCGGGCCCGCGCGATCGCCCATTGCGCGAAGTCGTCCCGGCTGTTGACGGTCATCGTTTCCATTGCAGCGCTCTCCGGGTTTGTTGGCGTATGCTGGCGACGGTCGGCACCCGCGATCTGTACCGCGTTCGCGCCCCAAGGTCATTCCGGCTTCCGTGCTCAGGCTGCCTCGAGCAGGCCGCTGCGCTTGGCCCGGTCTAGAAGATTCTTGACGGAGGAGGGCGCCCACCTCGTACCGCCCCGCGGCGTGCGCTCATGAAGGCGCTCGAGCTGGTTAGCGATTTCGCGCAAGGTGAGCTCCGGATTGGAGGAATGGATGCCCGCCA
The DNA here is from genome assembly GCF_004000215.1 of Nitratireductor alexandrii. GTDB lineage: Bacteria > Pseudomonadota > Alphaproteobacteria > Rhizobiales > Rhizobiaceae > Mangrovimarina > Mangrovimarina alexandrii. Next base: position 10,503 of record NZ_RBVY01000020.1, read on the forward strand.
CAAGCGTCATCAGGCGGTCCTCGGGCGCTCGTGGCGGCGACTTTCTCAGGAGCGACTTGTCGGCCATGCCTTCGCTAACCATCCACTTCACCGCGCGCCGCAGGCGCTCAGGGGTCCAATCGAAACCGCGTTGCTTGAGGACGCGCGAGATGTCGTCCCAGGTGTGGTCCGGCCGCATGCGCCGGACGATCGGAAGCCATTGATTGGCAGTGGACTGGATGCGCGCGCCGTAGGCCGCCTTTTGAGCAGCCGTCATCTTGGCCAGCATTTCTGGCCGCCGTTCCCGCACCCCAGGATTGCCTGGTAGCCGGCCTTTTGCCCTGGCAGCTTTGACGCCTGCCTTCGTCCGCTCCGAGTTGAGAGCCCGTTCCAGCTGGGCGACGGCACCAAGGACCTGCAGCGAAAACATGCCCTGCGGCGTCGTGGTATCGATGGGATCGCTTAGCGAGCGGAAATATGCGCCTTTGGTCGTCAGCTCCTCGATTACATTGAGCAGGTGGCTCACCGAGCGCGCCAGGCGGTCGAGCCGAACCACAACGAGGGTGTCGCCGGCGCCGATCTCACGAACCAGCCGGGCGAGGGCAGGGCGGGTCCGCGAGGCGCCGGAACCATGCTCCTGGATGATTGTGTCGCATCCGGCCGACCGTAGTTCCATCTCCTGCGCTTCCGTCGCCTGCTCGTCCGTGGAGACGCGCGCATAGCCGATAAGCCGGCCCTGTGGTCGACGAGAGGAGGGATTGGGCGGTGTTTTGGCCATCTGGAAAGCCTGAGAGCCGGGTTGAAGGCAGATTTACAAATATAGAGGATACGGATAACCGATCGTTTGTAAACGTCTCTTGAGTGCCTTTCTGACAACCGAAAGCGTCAAAAACCCCGGAAAAACAAGCTCTCTCGTCGATCTGAGCACGGATTGCCAGGTCTCTGTTCAATCCCGGAGACCGCAGCGCTCATTATATATGGAGAGGCAATTGAATTACCGGTGTGACGGAAGTGAAAAGCGTGTTAGCTTCCGTATTAAAATCGAAGCGTTTTGTTATCAATGGCTTATGAAATCGGAAAATTGAACCACGAGACCCTCCTTGGGCCGATTGCGGCCGCGGAGGACGCGCTTGCCCGACTCGATGAGCGCGTCGCCCGATCCGAGGTCGGCGCAGGCTTTGCAGAGCGGGCTGATTTCTTCGATTCTGTCTCCAGTATGTGGGTCGGCGGCGAACTCGTCCATCTCGAGGATCTGGTTCTCCACGACGCACAGATGGACATTCGCGCGCCGAGCCATGAGCTTGTTATCGCGCACCGTATCGTGCGGGCCCGGCGGCGCGTGTCCCGGAACGATCCCGGCTGGGCGGTTTCGCGGGCGGGGATTATGGCGCTCGCCGGCGTTGCCGAGGAACCCTCCGCCGAAGCCAAACCGGCCGACAGGGGAGGGGAGGGGGTGGAGCTCGACCTACTCGATCACGATGCACTGTCGCCTGAGTTCGCCGAGATCGACGAAATCCTAGCCCGCACGAAATGGCTGGTCGATGGCAACGAGCCCGCCGAGCAAAGGAAGCGGGAGCCCGAGCCCAGTGTCGGCGAGCTGCTCATTCGCGATCCGGATTGGGATGAGGGTGAGCGTATCGGCGAGTGGCTCGCGCTGGTCAAGAAGGTCGAGCCAATTCCGGCCACTCTAGCCGCAGCGGTTCTCTGGGATGCATGGGAATATCTCGAACCCCTGCAGCGCCAGCACTGGCTCGGGCAGGTGCTCGTTTCGGATTTCCTGCGATCGCGAGGAAAGGTCCGATCCCACCTGCTGACCTATGCTGTGGGCTTGCGGGAAGTTCCGAGGGAGCGTCGGCGATCGCGCGACCGAACGACGAGGCTTGTCGCGTTTCTCGATGCGATGGGCTCGGCCGCTGCGGTCGGGATGAAGGACATCGACCGGTTGACACTAGCGAAACGGCAACTTTGCCGGAAGGCGGCGGGCAGGCGGACGACGAGCAGCCTTCCCGTTGCGATTGATCTCCTGTTATCGCGCCCGATCGTTTCAGCACACATGGTTGCGAAGGCCGCGAAAATCACGCCGCGCGGCGCGTTGAATCTGGTCAGCGAACTCGGAGTTCGAGAGATGACGGGGAGGGGGCGTTACCGTGCGTGGGGCGTACTCTAGCCGTAGATGAAGCCGCGCGTAGAACTCGGAAGGTGGCTTCTACAACGCTGACCGAACCGCATCGACAAACCTGTTATAAGTGGCAACATCTTCCTTCATCATCTGACGAAGCCCAGCATGGATTTCGAGTTGCACACCAGCGCCGGTACTTCCGCGATTGCAGATGTTCCCTGGCTCCATGCCGCCATATGCTCCGTCAGTGACGACTTCGCTCTCAAAGCCCGCGCTTTCCAGGGCCTTATGAACACGGTTTCGCAACGCTTCATCGCGTCCACCGATTTGCAGAGATCTCTTGTCCCCCGCCAAGCCATGAACCGTAACTACCTTCTCGCAAGGCCCGATCAGCGTCAGCGCCCGCTCTTCGTCGAAGCGATGTGAGGTGATATGCAGGACCTTGTTCCCCCGTTTCTTAAGGCCTCGGAGCGCGTAATAATTGTGGTTGCTTCCTGCGATTGATTCCGCAAGCTCCGCAGTGAGAGGTTCAATTCCGCCGCCATGCGGCGCGACGATTGCCACTTTGCTCTCAGCGACGGTGCGCGCCGTCACGCTAAAGTCCACGTCTTCTTGCTCATTCTGGCGGAGCGCTTCGAAGTTTTCGTATTCGTGTTCGCGCGACATCTTTTCTCCTCCCGAACAGGGTGATTTTCGATCCTGTCGGAAAAGGAATACCATTAAGAACGACAAAGGTCCGACTTTGTCGATGTCCACACCACGCATACTTGTTCGTGATCGGATCAGATCGTTGGCAGACCAGAAAAGTCATCGAACAGGCAGTTTATTTCGCGAAGGCGCTTCGTCGTTCTCATCACCGATCCTCCTCCCGATCCCTTTGGCGCAAGCGCTTCACGTATTCAGCGCTCGCAAGATCGTCCGGCCCGAGATCCAGCGCACAGTTGGCAAGTGAAGCATATGTGGCGTCAGAAAGGCTGAATTTGGTCGGTAGATGGCGGCCATCGCGGTTTTCTTCGATGAATTGAAGCAGCGCCCTGAAGAAATCAGCGCGAGACGGGCGAGAGGATGCTGTTCCAGCCGCGGTCACCGACTGATGAGCGTGAACGGTTGCCCTTGCGGCGTCGGTCCCCAAGACGGACACGAATTCCGACATGGAAGGCCAGTACTTCAAGTCGAATTGGCTATGCAGGGCTTCGAGTGGTTCTCGCACAGAGGATGTGAAGCGGGGATTGTTCCTAGCGGCCTCGCTGAGAACATCCAGCACGTGATAGTGCGTCTCGCTGACGAAGCCGGAATGGTCATGGAGCTTAGCGCGTTGTTCAAACAGTTCGGCCAATTCCATAGCCATTCCCGAGATCTTCTGGTTCACATCCTCCAGCTTGGCACGCATCCGTCGAGCCTCAGCCATCTTGGCGGGGTTCCAAAATGCGGCTGTTCCGAGCAGTCCGTCAATGAACACCCGCAACTGAAACTCGCTTTGGTTCGCCTTTGTCCAGAGCTCGTCGTAAGCTTCAATCAGTTCGGCATATCGCGATAGCAGGCTCCTGCAAACGGTCGTCTCGGAGGGAAGGGTACCATTTTCGGTATTATAGCTTACGTGCTCTTCCAGTATCTTCTCCACTGCCTTTCTTCCGTCTTCCATTCTGCTTTTCTCCGTCTTTGATCTATTATCGAACCATAGTCTGGAGCGGCCGAATCAGGGGGACCGGAAATAAAAATAGTTCATACGCTTTCGGGTACTTCGGGTGATACGGTCAGACGGAGCGACAAAGCGGCCACCAGCCTATTATTTCGACGGCACCGGTGGCTGATCGCGGAGAACCTGGATGCTCTGCCCTGCAGAGACCAGTTGGTATGAGAGCGAGCGGATGAAGCTGAAACGACTTGAAAAGATGCGCAGCGGTGGAACGCGCACGAAAATGCAGCTCAGCATCCCGATTCCCAAGACACCTGACGGTCGGGTCTACCGATATTCGCCCAATGCTGACGCCCATCCCCGCCACTTCGTACTTGGTGATACCGTCGCAGGGTTCGCGGCAGACCCAGCCAAGGCGGAACGCATGAAATATGCTCCCGGTACCGCCGGTACCGTCTGTCCCTACAGCGGTGTTAGAGCTGACGATGAGGAGTTCATGCATCCGGATGGCCCCGCTACAAATTGCCAGTCCGACACGCTGGTTTCGTTCGGCAGGTCGATCTCGAAACGCAGTCCGTGGACGTAGAAACATCCAAGTCTGCAAATCGCAGCGAGATCGAGACCCAGATTGTTGTATCCATCCACGCATTGAGCCGTGATCGAATCTTCGATCCGCACTTTCATAAGAGAAGGACCAAAGAATCCACGCAAACAGCGTTCAACGGCTGTCTTGATGCCATCGCTAATCGCGTTGGTGAATTGCTGATCACCCCAGCCCGAGAAGAAATCTCCGAAATCCTCTCTCAATATGTCCAAATGTATTCGAGCGAGCATTGCAAGGAATCACCATGTTGAAATCTGTTTTTGGAAACATGATGCCATAATCTCGCGGGCGGTTGTCAAACGGACTTGGCACCCCGATGTGCTAGAGTTAGCTAGGTTGTCATGGTTGCTTTAGTTGACAAAGTTGCATTCAGGCATATATTGCAGTCATTGGAGGTGAGTGACATGGCTGAAAAAGCAGTATCAAAGCCCGCAGGTCGCTTGGCCATCGGGCAGAGCGCAAGATCCAAGGACGTCATCACCATGTTCACCGTGAAGCGTGACATGGCCAAGGTGCTCGTCGACTACAAGCTGCCAGCGGATGCCGAGGTGGCAATTGTTTCTTCGAAACCAAGCTCTGCGAACAGAATCGAAAAGGCGCTTGGTCCTAGAGTAGCTCGCCGGGCCGAACTCGTCGCCCGCGCGTTGGGTTCACGCAAGGGCACCGAGACGGCTGTCGATAAAAGCGCTTTCGAGCCTGACGCACGCAGCCGCGCCATTTTGGAAGGCGTTCGTATTGCTCAAGAGGATTTGCGTGAGGCGGGTGGCGCCTACGATCTTGAGCAAGTCCGGACATTAATGCGTGGCGTCTCTCGGCAAGCTGTCGACAAGCGTGTGCATGAGGGGTCGCTAATCGCCGTGCCCGGCCCCAGCAACCGGCGTGCCTTTCCAACTGTTCAGTTCAAGCGCGATGGAACTGTCGTCCCTGGCTTGAAAGCCGTGCGTGACGCATTGCGGACGAAGAATTCTTGGATGGTTCTCAACTTCCTCGTCAATCCAGACGTTCGGCTGGACGGCCAGCGACCGATTGAGTTGCTGAAAGCAGGCGATGTCTCCACCGTTGTCGAAGCGGCAAAGCGACATGGTGAGCAGGGAGCGTGAGTGGACCGCTCCCGCCGCCTGACCTGAATTCACGCGAGCCGGAACTGGTAGAAATCCCTAAAGGGACTATCATTCACCGGTTCTACAGTGCTGCATACGACCCGATCTATTTCGATAAATCCCAGCAGGGTCGCTTTAATGCACCGGATCAGACTTATGGTGTCCTTTACACGGCCGAGAACCCGGCTGGAGCATTCGCGGAGACGTTTCTCAGGACACCCGGACGAACGCTGATTGACGGCGAGCTTCTTGATCGCAAGGCATACGTACGGCTGAGCGTTACCAGATCCCTACGTTTGATCCGCATGGCGGGTCCCGGCCTTGCTCGGCTTGGCGCAACCGCCGAGGTGACTTGTCGATTTACACTTCAAACTGGGACTCGGACAATTTCTG
>NZ_RBVY01000021.1 GCF_004000215.1 Nitratireductor alexandrii
GGTCAACAGGCCGTTAACCAAGAAAATTTGCGACAGGCCCCTTGTGCTCTACTGGGAGGGTCTGTCCGTTTCGTCGCATCCTCACCCGACTTCCAACGACCGTCGGAACAAAGACTGAAGGACTGAACCTCGACTCGAATGTACAGGCTGCCGCGCCTAATTGATGTACCTTCAAATGCCGGTCTGGACAAAGGCCTGCCTGCGACAGGCCCTCAACAGCTGTGGGGCAAACCGACATAATTCTCGGCCAGCGAAGCCGCGGCGGCTTGCGAGCCCGTCGCGTGATCAAGTTCGGCGATCTGCATATGAGCTGTGAACGTGTCCTGATCCGGGAAGCGATGGAACATAGAGGTCATCCACCAGCTAAACCGCTGAACCCGCCAGATGCGCGCAAGACAAATTGTGGAATATGCGTTCAGTTTGTCTCGCCGGCCGGCACGATAGTGCTCGATGAAACCGGCTGCCAGGCATTTGATATCGGCGACGGCCAGATTCATACCCTTTGCTCCAGTCGGGGGCACAATATGGGCAGCATCTCCGGCGAGGAACAATGACCCGTACTGCATGGGCTCCACAACGAAGCTGCGCATCCGCGTGATCACACGATCGAGGATCGGGCCGCGGGGAAGCCGCTCGCTGTTATCGGCATTCAACCGGACTTCGAGTTCGTCCCATATCTTATCCGCGGGCCAGCTTTTCGCCGCTCCGTCCGGATCACACTGAAGATTGTGCCGACTCAGTCGCTTGTTTCGCATCGAGTAGATAGCGCCACCGCGCTGGTGATGCGCATAGATCAATTCGTGCGATGCCGATGGCGCCTCGGCCAGTATGCTCAGCCAGGCAAAGGGATATTCACGAGATAGCACCGACAGGACGCCGTCGGGAATGGAGGCCCTCGACACTCCGTAGAAGCCATCGCAGCCGGCAATAAAATCGCAACTAATCTCGATCGGTCCTTCGGCGCCGCGGCCGCGTATGCATGGCGCTCCCTCGTCTATGCCTTCAAGGTGAACATCGTCGATCTCGAAGTGCAGCGGATAGTTCTCCTGTTCGAGCGCGGCAAGAAGATCCTTGACGACTTCCTGCTGTCCGTAGACCGTAATAACCTTTCCGCCCGTCAGTTCTGAAAGGTCGATGCGTCGCCGTTCGTTGGCGAAGCGAATCTCGAATCCCTTGTGCAGCAGACCGTCGCGACAAAGCCGATCACCAAGTCCCAGCTCGATCAGAAGATCGCGCGTCGCCTGCTCCATAACGCCGGCGCGAACGCGACCCAGAATGTAGGAACGGCTCCGCTTTTCGAGAATGACCGAATCGATCCCCGCCCTTCTCAACATATATGCCAGCAAGAGCCCGGCAGGCCCCGCGCCAATTATTCCAACTTGTGTTCGTATTTTCACGGGCATGAGCCGTTCCTCAGGTCTTGGAGTCGAGCCATCATTGCGAAGGCGATAAGTGGGGTGGGGATTTTGAAACCGGTCACAGATCAAAAAACACGGTTTCTGCTACTCCCTGCAGATGGATGTCGAAGGGGTAGATTACCTTGTCGTCTCGCGCCTGACGCGGCGCGATGAGCGTCTGCCGGCGGACCTCCCATTCGATGCTTTGAAGCACGGGATCGGCAGCGTTGGCCGGCGCTTCATCCGCGAAATACATGCGGGTGTGCAGACCAATATTGATGCCGCGCGCCACGATCCAGAGATTGACGTGGGGAGCCATATGATCTCCAAGTCGCCCGCGCACGGCCCCCGGTTTGATGGTATCGAAGGCATAGATACCTGCCTCGGCATCGAAACAGGCCCCTATTCTGCGGCCCGAGAACGTGGAAATGAGTATCCCAGCTGCCTGCGGGCAACGACCACGTCGGGCGAGATACCCTCGCCGGAGGTCCGAGACAGTCCCTTATTACAACTTCGGTGTCCATCAGATCAGCATCTCTCTCCCAAGCGTTGTTTGTAAGTATCATACTATGATATAAGATGGCAAGCCATGAGCAAAGCCCCTGTCAAACTCCGCCACTCTCCGCCCGATCTTCATGAACGACCGGGCTTTCTGGTACGACGCGCGAACCAGATCCTGATGAGTCTCGCCGAGCAAGAAACCGCGAAGATTGGCCTCACGCCGCCTCAGCATGTCCACCTGCTGGCGCTCGGACGATGGGGCGCACTCGATCAGATCACCCTCGGCAAAGCGCTCGGCATCGACCGTGCGACTGTCGGGCAAGTCGTCGGCCGTCTCGAAGCGCGCGGCTTACTGCAGAGAAAGCTCGACCCGAAAGACGGCCGGCGACGAATCGTCGCGCTAACCTCGCGCGGCCGGGATTTGCTCAAGCCTGCAAACGCGGCGGCTCTCAACGTCTCCGAGCGCCTTCTTGCCGCTCTCGACCAGAGGGAGCGAAAAGAGATTGTACGGCTTCTCACCAAACTCGTGACGGCGTTGGCCGATGAAGCTCCGACGATCGCCGAGCCCGTGGCGGCCACCTCTCGGACTGGGACTGGTACGCGCGCATCGACCGGCGCGCTAAGGGCGCGGAGGCCGCGAAAATTTGCGGGTTTAACCCGAGACTGAAACGGATATCCAAATGCTCCAGTCATTTACATTCGATAGCGCCATCCCACGGGTGGTTTTTGGCGTCGTCGGCCTCGACGTGCTGGCGGCCGAGACTGCTTCGCTCGGCGTGTGCGCCCCACTTCTGGTGACGACACGCCGAGGTGCCGCGAAATGGACCTCGTTTCCGGATTCTTCGCCCTTCGCCATCGCCGGCCTGTACGATGGGGCGGAGGTCCACACTCCTGTCAATGTGACTGAAGATGCACTTCGTTATGCACGATCCGTTAGAGCGGATGGTTTCGTCTCATTCGGAGGCGGCTCATCGATCGGTCTCGGCAAGGCATTGAGCCTACGCACGGGCCTGCCACATCTTGCGATCCCCACCACCTATTCGGGCTCGGAGATGACCTCCATCCTCGGCGAAACCAGCCAGGGCAAGAAACAGACGCACCGCAACCGGGCCATTCTACCAGCGACCGTCCTGTATGATGTATCGAATACCCGAGATTTGCCCACTCCAGTCTCGGTAATGTCGGGCTTGAACGCGATCGCCCATGCAGTCGAGGCGATGTATGCCCAGATTAAGGGGTTCCGTGGGCATTTCTGCAATAATACCCGCTAAGGGAAAGCGAAGTTGTTTGGATTGAAACGGTTAGCGCGGATCGGCCTGAAGCGTTCGAGGGGTCGGTCAATTTCGTTCCAGAGATAGTCGCCGGTGAGTGCGATATGAGCCCAGGGAAGCGGTGCGACCTGGGAGAGCAACTCGGCGGGAATATCGATGCCCTGGGTCGAACAGAACGGTGCGCGACTGCGCGTCGAGGAAGGCCATCGGTCACACCCGCTCTCAAACTGGGGGAGCAGGCTCATCTTCTTTGCCCGGTCCGGTCCATCCTGTTCGCCGCAATGTGTCGATGAGCGTCGAGCGCGGCACCTTGAATGTCCGACACACCGACGCCTTGCTGGCGCCGGCTTCCAGCGCCGCCAGAATCTGCTCGACCTTTTCGGTGTCGATCGTCGGTGGCCTGCCGCCCTTGCGACCGCGCCGGCGTGCCGCCGCCAGACCAGCGTTGACCCGCTCCGTGATCAGCACTCTCTCGTATTCGGCAAGCGTGCCAAACAGGTTGAACAGGAATGCGCCGTGCGAATTCGTCGTATCGATCGCTTCCGTCAACGAGCGGAAGGCGACCCCGCGTATCTTTAGATCCTCGACGATCCGGATCAGGTGGGAAAGTGACCGGCCCAGACGGTCGAGCTTCCAAACGACTAGGACGTCACCTTCGCACAATTCTGCGAGGCAAGCCTTCAGCCCCGGCCGATCGTCGCGCGCGCCCGAAGCACGATCCTGATGCAGGTGACGCTGATCGACCCCGGCCGCAAGCAGGGCGTCGCGCTGCAAGGCAACCGACTGCCGCTCATCACTGCTCGATACCCGCATGTAACCAATCAACATGTACGACAAACCTCAAACTAGGAGTTGCCGCACAGTTTCACATTCCGACAGGGTTTGTCGCGTAAATAATTGCCCGGTCACCCCGTCGATTTCGACGCGCCGAACCGCTGCGCGGAAATCATCTGTTTTCCGTCACACGAAAAATCTCTTAGCGGGTATTATTGCAGAGATTCCCACGGAGCCCCTTCTGGCGATCGCGGAGCGGATCAACGAGGCCGGCGCTGACCTGCGCTCGCTGGCAGAGCCGTGGGCCGACACGACGACGCCGGCCGGGTCGCGGCGAAGGCCCGAGGCGTGCGGTTCGGTCCCTCCCCTTCCCTGTCGGCCGAGCAGATCGCGCACGCTCGCCAGCTCATCCACGATGACAAGAAGCCTGTCGCGGCGGTTGCCCGGCTTCTAGGCGTGCATCGTGCGACCCTCTACCGGGCGCTTGATACCGTGACGGCGAAGTGAGGAAGCATGATTACATGCTGCGAGAAATCATGTTTGCCCGCTGTTAGTCAGCGGCCGACCAACCTCTGATTTTAGCGGTCCGGATTCAAGAGCTTGCAGAATCAGCAATTTCGGCGTTACCACTTACTGTATGAGTCGTAGCCCTACAGCCATTCCAGCCCGTGAACGTGTCGCCGCCATGCGTGCGCGGCGTGAAGCTGCTGGCATGGCGCGCGTATGGGCCGACCTGCCGGGCGAACTGGTTGCACAGTTGGACCGGGCCAAGCAGCAAAAGGGCGCGCAATCCCGCGCGCCGATCATCGAGGAAGCCTTGAGGTTTTATTTCGAGAAGCAGCAAGGGGCATAACGGCAAAACGCCCGACCGTTGGCGCGGTCGAGCGTTTTATAGGCCGTCAGACACACCGTAGGTCATGGGTCCGCTCACTCTCCCCTTATCTACGCTATAGCCCTCCAATTCGCAAGATTGATTCTTGCGAAAGCGGGGAAGCTGTGTCCGCCGTCCAACGCCGTCATGTCCTCCAAATGGAAGGACGAAGGGCATATGTTGAGGACGCCAATCGCGGCCGCGATTGGCTGCGCGCGCGGGCACGCGCTTGATGAAATCATGCGGGAGGTTTGGACGCGGCACGGATCGGGCCAGCTCAGCGATGACGAGGCCGGGCAGCTTTCCGCGCTCGCCCATGAGCGCCGAGGCACCTTGCAGGGATCGCGGCAGACGGCGCTTAGCCTGGTCTTCCCTCCCCCGGCCCAGCGCTGCCCGACGCCGGTTCGCCGGCGCAGCTATTTCAAGGGGCGATCGGAGGGCCGTATCTGGCAGGCGACGACGCGCAAGGACGTGCAGGCGATCTTGAAGGCGGCCGAAATCTACAACGAGGCCGGCTTGCACGAAAAGGGCGAGCGCAGCGGCCCCCTCGGATCGGTGGCGCTCGACGTGCTGCGGCTGTTCGTCAACCTGATCGACTTCCGCACCGGCCGGCTAGAGCCGTCAATCACCACGATCATGGACCGTTTGGGCCGGTCGCGGGATACGATCGTGCGGGCGCTGAAGAACCTGCGGGCGCATGGCTTCATCGACTGGCTGCGGCGCTACGAGCCGACCGGGAACGAGGGGCGCGGCCCACAGGTCCAGCAGGCGAGCAACGCCTATCGCCTGTCCCTGCCGGAAAAGGCCCGGCAGTTCCTTGGCCGGTTCGGCAAGGCCCCGCCCCCGCCTGCCGATCATGGTCAGGATCAACGGACCTGGGCCGAGGCAATCGACGCCTACAGGAAGGCGCTACCCCTCGATGAGCGGACGCAGCTCGACGCAGGCGACGGGCCACTCGGGAAAGCTCTTGTTAGCATTGCTAAAGGCTTGATGAAACGTGAGTCCGATAACCAGACTGAATCCCCCTCTAATTCTATTCTCTATGTGAAAACATAAGCGGTCGCCGCTGTTCGGGCCGCTCTCGCGGCCCTGCGGCGGTCCCGATCCGCTCATAGGGCGGATCGGGAAGCGGACACCTCACAGCAAAACCGCAACGCTCGCGCCTGCGGCCAACGCCGCATGGGCTTTCGAGAGAAAGAGGGCGGCACGGGTAGTGCGAAACATGAAATTATGTAAACATGCTTGCATGTAAGCCTGAAATAGGCCTCAGGCGCGCATGGCGAAGTCGGCCAGCAAGACCCGTTACACCTGCCCGTCATGTGAGTTGAACGCCTGGGCGAAGCCCGGTGTCTGCCTGATGTGTGGCGAGTGCGACGAGCCGATGCCGGCCGCTGAGGAAGCGGAGTAGTTAACCTTTCCGACATGAAAACATGCTTTTATGTATTAGAGAAAGCATGTAGCCTTTATTTCATGAAAGGATGCAATCATGATAACAGTGGCGTTCTGCACGCAGAAGGGCGGGACCGGCAAGACGACGATCGCGACGGCGCTTGCGGTCGCGGCTCACCTGGCCGGGAAGAAATCGGCCTTGCTCGATCTCGACCCACAGACAAACGCCGTCAACTGGTTCGACCGGCGCAAGGGCGACGGCCCGGACGTTGCCTCGATTCAGCCCGGCGCTATCCGGCGCTCGCTGGACGCCTATCGCGGCCTTGGCATGGATTGGGTGTTCATCGACACGCCCGGCAAGATGGAAAGCGCCTCGGTCGAGGCGGCCAAGCACGCCGATATAGTGCTGGTCCCGTCGCAGGCGCAGATATTTTCGATTGAAACTTTGGAGCCGCTAAAGCGGCTTCTCGACATGGCCGGCAGTCCGCCAACGTTCGTTGTGCTCAATCTGGTGCATCCGAACGCCGGGGGCAGGGCGGTTGACGATGCCGCCGCGATTGCCGCGAGCTTCAACGTGAAGGTTGCCCCCATCCATGTGTCGCGGCTGAAAACCTATGAGGACGCCCCGGCCTTGGGGCAGACGCCGCAGGAGCTGGAACCGCATGGCCGTGCGGCCCAGGAAGTCGCCGGCCTGTTCACGTTCCTTTTAGACCAGGCAAGCATGATTACAGGAAATCATGAAAGGATGAAAGCATGAGCCGCAAGCCTTCGCTTCTCGCCGCTGCGATCAAGACCGCAGAGCAACCCGCATCCGCGCCGGAGGCCCCGTCAGAGCCGCAAGGGAGCGCACCAGCTTCGCAGCCGGCCGGGAGCTATGTTGCGCCCTCGCGTGTTAACAAGCTCGGCAGAACGCATTTCCTGCCACCCGCCTATTGGGAGACGCTGGACGAACTCAGTTTTCGCAGCAGGGATGAGAAGGGGAAGAAGATTTCGAAGGAGCGGCTTGTTGCCGAGGCGCTGAATCTGCTTTTCGCCAAATACAATTATCCGTTAGTCCGCGAGGATGGGGAGTAGTTGCCAAGGCGTCATGTTTACATGCAATCATGTAATCATGCAAGTCCCCGACCGTTGTAGCGTTCCCGATCGGGTTTATATGTGATAGTGTTTAGTCCTATTGAGCACGATCCAACGCGGGAGATTCCCATGCGCAGCACACAACAGTTGAGCGTCACGTTGCCGAACGAAATGGCACAGATGGTCAAGAGCAAGGTTTCGTCGGGCGAATATGCCAGCGACAGCGAGGTTATTCGCGACGGCCTGCGGGCCTTGCAGGCGCGCGACAAGGCCCTTGAAAGCTGGCTGCGCACGGAAGGCGTTGCCGCCTACGACAAGCTGAAAGCCGATCCTAGCCGGGCGCTCAGCGTCGGCGAGGTGCGCCAGCACCTTGCCGAAAAGCGCAAGCGGCCCGCCTCAGCGTGACCCATACGGTTCACTTCACCCCGGAAGCTCTCGACCAGCTCGACAAGCTAGAAGTCGATATTTCCGGGGCAGCGTCGCCCGCAATAGCGGCGCGATATGTCGATTCCATCGTGGACTATTGCGAGAATCTGCAAACCTTTCCGCACCGAGGCACGCGGCGCGACGATCTTCGACCGGGCTTGCGAACACTTGGGTTTCGCCGGCGTGTGACGATATTGTTTGAGGTAGCGGACGACACCGTGAATATCATCGGCGTCTATTACGGCGGCCAGGACTACGAGGCGAATTTTCAAGATGACGACGCGCCAGAACACTAGCGGGAGCGTGACAACCATGCGGAGCCGCTGCCTCGCCCGCTAGATCGCGGAAATGGCGGGCGCACAGCGCCGCCTCGGGCTTATGGACGCGGCGACCTATGAGCAGATCATGGCCCGGCACCTTGGCGAGAAGGTCCGACCGATCGAAGCGCCGAAGTAGGGCAGGGCAACATGCTTTCCTGTAAGCATGTAATTTTCCGCCCCCGGCCGTCCCTACGGCCCGATTTGATAGAGCCGGCCGGCCGGGGGCTAGCATTGTGCCGAGCGGCGGAAGCGGCGACCGGCCCGGAGGGAACGCGCTCCCACATAGCGCCGAAGTGACCGGAGGGCCGCAAGAGAGAAGCCCCGGTGCGTCAGCGCCGGGACCGCTTTTCCCATCTGGCCGGCTCGGGCAGGGGGGTTTTGAACTTCTCGCGCAACCGTGCTTTCATTTCCTTGCCCGAAATACCCGGCCGGGGATCATCGGCCGCCGCCTGTATGCTGCGCTTGAGCAGTTCCCGGCGCAGATCGGCATGGGGTTCCAGCTCCTTATGTTTGCCCAGGATCACGAACACGCCTTCGGACGGATCAAGGAACTTGCCCTGTTCGATCAGGTCGAGCAGCCACAGGGCCAGAGACGGCGGCAAATAGGCTTCAAACCGCAACCCGCCCTCGTTGACCTGGTTGCGGAGCCGCTTGGCTTGTTCGACGGCATGGGTCCTGTCGCCGGGATCGGGCCATTCGGGCGCATCGCTGTCGGTCATGGTTTCATCTTTCATGCCTGGTCGAACAGCCCCCGGAACTCGGAATCGGCGTAATAGGCGAGCTTGCCGGCGACGATGGGCCGTTGCCCGGCCAGGAACAGCAGTTCGAGATTTTGCGGCAGGTTGCGGACCTCATCCGGGGTCAGCAGCGGGCGGGCGGTGTGTTGCTCGCCGTAGGTGATGCCGGTCTTTTCGGCATCGAGGGCGCGGCTCATGGTCTGGAACACGACCGTCTCTTGCCCGAGCAGATCGGAGACGAGGCGGGCGCTATCGTGATCGTTGACGCCGAAGACCTGTAGGACGCCGGCGTTCGACAGGAATGTGCCGGCGCGCCGCCCAACGAGCGACGATCCAGTCTTGCGGTATGGCGAGATGCAGCAAACCGACGAGCGCGAGGGCGACCAGGCCGATGAAAAACCCAACCTTGAGCAGGTAGAGGCCGCCGCGAAAGGGCGAGATGATGAGGGCGACGAAGGCCCACACCGGATCACGGGCGGCCTGACGCATCATGTTTTTGAACGCCGTCCATGCAAGTGTCGCCTGGTTCATTCGCCGCTCTCCGTTCGCCTGGCTGCATCGCCGTCAGGGGCGAGCAGATCGTCAAACAGCTCCTTGTCCATGTCGCGGGTGAGGAAGCCGGGCAGTTCGCGGCGCAGCCAGTCGGGCAGGGCGCGCGATAACTCATCCTTGCCATGTTCAAGGCGATGGAGCACAAGCGCACCGAGCAGCACCTTGCGCCTTGTATCCCTGGCGCGCTCCTGTTTGTTCAGCCGCGCTTGAAGCGTCTTTTTCTGCGCTTCCAGTTGCGCAAGCCGTTCCTCGATAGTTTTTCGCGCCATGGGTCTCATCTCCTTCCGATGGGAGCGCGCAGACTATACGAACGGGCCAGACGCTCAAGGATTGGGAGGCTTTGATCTGGTAGCGTTCTTGAAAATTTCACCGGCCTATGATGTAGTCTCGGCGTCAATCGGTTTGCATCGACCTTGCCGCAGCGCCACACCGAGATATGAAAGAGCGAAGCGATTGAATTATAAAGGGCGCACTTACGACTTGCTGCGAAAGTCAGTTGCACCGATCGCGGATCGGAGAAGGGCAGGCGGCGTTTGGCGATCTATCATGCAAGCATGAAGCCGATATCGCGGAGCAGCGGCAGAAGCGCCGTTGCGTCGGCCGCCTATCGTGCCGGCGAGCGCCTGACGAACGAACGCGATGGCCTCACGCATGACTTCAGCCGCAAGCAGGGCGTCGAGCATGTGGAAATCGTATTGCCCGAGGGTGTGAATGCGGAATGGGCAAAGGACCGTCAGGCGCTCTGGAACGCAGCGGAGTTTGCCGAAAGTCGGAAGGACGCGCGTGTCGCTCGTGAAATCGAGATCGGGCTACCGCACGAGCTGACAGCCGAACAGCGGCTGGAGCTGACGCGGGCATTCGCTCAGGACCTAGCGAACCGCTATGGCGGGGCGGTCGATTTTGCGATCCATGCGCCGCATTCGGCAAGTGACGTTCGGAACCATCACGCGCACCTTTTGATGACCACGCGCCAGGTCACAGAGGAAGGGCTTGGCGAGAAAACGCATATTGAGTGGAAGAATGTCCGTCTGCTGAATGAGGGGCTACCAACCACGCAAATGCAGCTCCGCGATATCCGGCAATCGTGGCAGCAACATGCGAACGAGCATCTGGCGATGGCCGGCCTTGATATCAGGGTTGACCATCGGTCGCACCTTGAGCGCGGGCTTGAGATTGTGCCGACCGAGCACATGGGCGTCCATGCCACCCAGATGGAGCGGCGCGGCGTCGACGTGTCGCGCACGCGGCTGGACGAAGAAGCGGCACAGCGCAACGCGGACCTCATCCGGGAGAAGCCCGAGCAGGTGCTGACGCTCATCACAAACGAAAAGAGCGTGTTCGATCGGCATGACGTTGCGCGGACGCTGCACCGCTACATCAACGACGACGCGCAGGCCTTCCGGAACGCTTTTGCGGCCGTCATGGCGTCGCCGGCCCTAGTCGAGCTGCAAGCGGAAAAGATGAACGCGCCGGCCGGGACCGAGCTTGCCCGGTATTCGACCCGTGAACTGGTGGAGATCGAATCCGGCATGGCGACGTCGGCCGAGCGGTTGAACGTGGCGCGGACGCATGGCGTCGATCGCCGGCATGTCGAGCACGCGATCGGGCGGCAGGATGAGGCGATCCGGTCGAGTGTTGCCAGTGACACGGCCGGGAAGGTTGAGCGGGGGGAGCTGGACGCCGGCGAGCGCGAGCGCCAGATCGAAACGGCGCGGCTCAGTGACGAGCAGCGGCACGCGATCGAGCACATTACCGGACCGGAGCGGATTGCGGCCGTTGTCGGTTATGCCGGCGCTGGCAAATCCACCATGCTCGCGGCGGCGCGCGAGGCATGGGAGGCGCAGGGCTATCAGGTTCACGGCGCGGCCTTGTCGGGCAAGGCGGCCGAGGGACTTGAGGAATCGTCCGGTATTGCGAGCCGCACGCTGGCGTCGTGGGATTACGGTTGGCAAAACGACCGCGGCACCCTTGGCCGCGGCGACGTGTTCGTGATCGACGAGGCGGGCATGGTCGGGAGCCGGCAGCTCGCCCGGTTCGTCGGGGAAGCGGAAAAGGTCGGCGCGAAAATCGTGCTGGTAGGCGACCATGAGCAGTTGCAGGCGATCGGGGCCGGCGCGCCGTTCAGGGCGATTGCCGAACAGATCGGCCATGCCGAGCTTTCCGAAATTCGCCGGCAGCGCGTGGACTGGCAGCGGGAGGCCTCCGTTTCGTTCGCCACCCACAAGACGGGCGAGGGCCTGGCCGCCTATGAGCGGCATGGCGCTATCCGCTTCAACGACAGCCGCGAGGGTGCGCGGGGCGAGATCGTGCGCGATTACCTTGCCGATCGCGAGCAGCGTCCGGAGGGAAGCCGCGTTGCCATGGCGCATCGTCGCGCGGATGTGCGCGCCATCAATGCCGAGATCAGGACCACCCTGCAGGAGCGGGGCGAGCTGGCGCGGGGCCAGGAAGACCAAGGCCATTTGGGGCGAGAACTGACATACCAGACCAATGACGGCAAACGGGCGTTCGCGCCGGGCGACCGCATCGTGTTCCTGCAAAACGACCGGGACCTTGGCGTGAAGAACGGGATGCTCGGCACCGTGGAGACCGTCGAGGCGGGCCGCATCCTCGCCCGCCTCGACGGCGCGGCGCGCAGCGGGGAGGATGGCGCGCGCGCCATATCGGTGACGATGAAGGATTATCAGGCGATCGACCACGGCTATGCGACCACCATTCACAAGAACCAGGGCGCGACGGTCGATCGGAGTTTTGTGCTGTCGTCGGGCACGATGGACAGGCATTTGACCTATGTCGCCATGACGCGGCATCGCGACGGCGCGCAGCTCTATGCCGGCCGCGACGAGTTCAAGGATGGCAAGGCGCTTTCGTCGCGGCTCAGTCGTGCCGGCGTGAAGGAAACGACACTCGACTACGCCCGCGACTTTTCCGAGCGGCGCGGGGTCGCGGAACAGCCGGGTATTAGCAGCGAGATCGAGATTCCGCGCGATCGGACGCATGTCCGGATGGAGCGCCAGGCGCAGCGGCCGAGCATGGAATCTGAAAAAGGGGGCGAGGATCTCGCGCGGGAAAACCGCGCCGAGGATCTCGCCCCCGATCGGCAGCGCCGGAGCCGGTTTGCCGGCCTCAAACTCGATCGCGGCGTGGCGGCCGAGGGCCGCCAGCCGCGCGATGGGGCCGAGACGGCCCAGGAGCGGCCGCAGAGGGCCGAGCAGCGCCAGCATGGCATGTTCGCCGGGTTGCAACTCAATGTTGATCGTGGGGCCGCTCAGGGACCGCGCGAGGCATCAGCGGATGCAAGGCCGGAAAGGGAAGGGAGCTTGCGCCCCCCCTCCGCTTCTGCTCGGGAGGCGCCGGCGCAAGCCAAGTCCGGACAGGAGAGGCCGGCCGATCGCTTGCGGCAGCCATCCGAGTTCGAGCGTTCGGTTGACCGCTTCGCCCGCGCCTGGTCGGCGGCCGAGCGTATGGAACGCGACGGACTTCCCGTTCTCGACAGCCAGAAAGCCGAATTGCAGAAGGCCGGCCAGCAGCTCGACCAGGTGCGGTCGGGATCAGCCCGGCTCATGGTATCGGCCATGCGTCACGATCCGGAGACAGCGCACGCCATGACGGAGCTTTCCGGCCGCGAGCGCGTCGGCCAGCTTGTGGCCGGCATGGATCGGGAACGCGCGATGCAGGCGGACCCGACCGTCAGGGCCGACCGCTTCGTGCAGCATTGGCAGCAGCTCGACGGCGAGCGACAGCGTTTGCATGGCTGGCAGCACGACGAGGCGCGCGGCAAGGTCGAAGGCCAGATGCGGACAATGGCCGGCGCGCTCGAACGCGATCCGCAGGCGGAATCCATTGTGCGCAGCCGGAGCCAGGAACTCGGCATCAGCCATGTCAGGCAGGAACAGAATATCGCCCGCGAGATGGAGCGGCAGCTTACGCGCGGCCGCAGTCTCGGGCTTGAGCGATAGGAGACGGCATGACGGACGACGACAGGGAAGGATTCGAGCAGGAAGATCACGACCAGGCTGGCGATCCCGCGCAGGCCTTCGACGCCTTGCGGCGCAAGATCGAGACCCAGGGCGCGCAGCTCGGCGCGGAAATGACCGTCATCCGGCGCGGCGTGGAAGCGGCGTTCGACCAGTTCGAGAAATTCCAGCAGCCGGCCGATTACGGTCCCGATCTCGGCCGCATCGTCCAGCAGCTCGCCCTTGTCGCGGAACGGCTTGAGGCCGTCGAGCAATCGCCGATTCTTCGGCAGGGACCAGAGCACTATGCTCGAGCGCTCGAGCGCAGCGGGGAAAGCTTGGTGAGAACGGCCGCGCAGCAGCTCGAGAACACGGGCCGCGATCTCGGGCGCGAGGCTATCAACCTGGCCGCCTACACCAGGAGCGCCTACGACCGGCGTTCGCAGGACTTGCGCATGTGGATCGTCGGCGCGATCGGCCTGGTCACCGGCGCGCTCTTGGTTCTGCTCTTGCCGCGTATCCTGCCGTTTGCGGCCGACACCCATGTTGCGGCGATCGTCATGGGGCAGGACCGATGGAATGCCGGCGTCACTATAATGCAGACGGCCGACCCCGACGGCTGGCGCAGCGTGGTCGACGCCTCGCAGCTCACGCGCGACAACGCCGAGGCGATCGGCCGGTGCGCCGAGGCCGCGCGCACCGCCAGTGAAGATCAGCACTGCACGATCACGGTGGCCGCGCCGGCGCGATAGTGCAAAAAGCGGGGACTTCTGCGATAGAGCAACGCGCAGGAAAGGAGCTGAACGCCTTTTCGATCGCCCGCGCAAAACCGAACCTTTTGCGCGGTGACAGAAGCGCGAAAATCCTGCTATTCTCTTAGCTTGATGGGGATGGGGTTCCCCCGATAACCGCCGCGAGGCTGATGACTCCTACCGGGCGCTTTCGGCGCGGTAGGTGCTATTCTCCCCTTATCGCAACCCGTCTGCGCCCTGCTGAACAACAAGCGGGGTGATTATGAATGCTTTTCTGACTGTCTTTTTAGGTGCCGGCATCGGCGGGGCGGCCCGTCACGGCGTCAACCTTTTGGCTCTGCGCCTGCTCGGCACCGGTTTCCCTGCCGGGACGCTGATCGTCAATATCGCCGGCTCGCTCATCATGGGCCTGCTGCTCGGCTGGTTCTCTCATAAAGCGGACCTCGGCCAGAGCTGGCGATTGTTCCTGACGACCGGTATCCTCGGGGGCTTCACGACGTTCTCGACATTCTCGCTCGATGTGGCGCTGCTCCATGAGCGCGGGCAGCTCTGGACTGCTGCGCTGTACGCTGCCGTGTCGGTCATCCTTGCGATCTCCGGCCTGTTCGCCGGGCTGTTCATCATCCGCAATCTGAGCTGAGGACGTTCCATGAAACCGATCCTTCTGTCCTGGCAGTTCTGGGCACTGGCCTCGGCCGCCTTTGCCGCGCTGACGGCTATCTTCGCAAAGATCGGCGTCGAAAATGTCGGCTCCGACTTCGCCACCTTCATCCGTACGATCGTCATTCTGGCCGTGCTGGCTGCGATACTGGCGGTCACGCGGCAATTCCAGGCGCTCAGTTCGATCTCCGGCCGGAGCTATACATTTCTGATCCTGTCCGGCATGGCGACGGGCGGCTCATGGATTTGTTATTTCCGCGCGCTCAAGCTGGGAGATGCGGCGCGGGTCGCGCCGATCGACAAGCTGAGCGTCGTTCTCGTCGCGATATTCGGTGTGATCTTCCTTGGCGAGCACCTTTCCCTGCCGAACTGGGCGGGGGTTGCCCTGATCGCGGCGGGCGCGGTTCTGGTTGCCTACAAGGGCTAAGAAGGGCCTTAGGAGCCCGCGCGCCGGAGGGCGGCGCGGATAAGAAGCACGGCGAGCGCGACCGCCAGCCCGGCCGCACAGTCATCGAGCAGAACGCCGACATCAGCCTTTCGAAACAGCTCCACCTGCGAAAGCGGCCACGGCTTGATGCGGTCAATGAAGCTGTAGATCGGCACGATTACGAGCGTCCAGCGCAGGCTTTTCCAGCCGCCAAGCGCGGCCACGAACATGCCTGCTACTTCATCGATGACGATCCTGCCGTCGTCGGCAACGCCGGTCAGGGAAAACCAGACCCCGCCGGAGATTACCGCCAGAGCGGCGACGGGTACGAACACGGCCAGCGGGACGGTCCGCCGTCCGCGCACCGTGGTTAGCCACAGGAGCGGCACGATGCTCAGCGCGGCGAGAAAGCCCTGAAACGGCTCGACAAGGCCCGTCCCGAACCATGTCGCCATGACGGCAAGCCACGGCAGCGCCGCGATTTCAGGGGGCAATGTCTCGATATAAAGGGGTCTGCCTCACTTTGTGTGGTGAATAGATCGTTAGCAG
>NZ_RBVY01000022.1 GCF_004000215.1 Nitratireductor alexandrii
CAGAAATTGTCCGAGTCCCAGTTTGAAGTGTAAATCGACAATACCGTCCTGCATTGTCAGGCCGGCGGTGAGCGTGTCGACACAGCCCTGACAGTGGATACTTGGCACAGAAAGTCCGATGGTTTCGCGCCCATGTGCGCTTTTTGCTTGGGGTTCCGTCATAGCAGCATGCTCCTTTATATCCCGCACGGCGCGGCGGTCGAAGAGACGCCCGCCAAAGGAATTGGCGAGCACGGCACTGACCGACAACGCCATTGCGATCATCGCCCAGGACGGATGCACCAGACCCGTCGTCGCCAACGGCACGCCGATTCCGTTGAAGAAGAAGGCGAGCCACAGGTTCTGGACGGTCTTTCGATAGCTGACGGCGCCGATGCGAATGGCTTCGCCAGTCGCGCCGACGCGGGTGCCGATAAGAACGACGTCGGAAGACTCGATGGCGATGTCGGTGCCCGCGCCGATGGCGATGCCGACATCGGCCTGGGTCAACGCGGGTGCATCATTGATGCCGTCGCCGACCATGGCCACACGCGCGCGCGTTCTTTGCTTGGTCGCAATCGCGGACGGAAAACCGGTTTCCACTTTTCCTGCGATTGCTCCGGCTTGCAGGGCGCGGACGATCCCGGCCTTGTCCTGCGGCAGGATCTCGGCATGGACGGTGTCAATCCCGGCCTGACGCGCGATCGTCTCGGCGGTCAGGCGATTGTCGCCGGTGACCAGCAGGGGCGTGATGCCTTGCCGCTTGAGCGACGAGACGGCTTCCTTTGCGTCAGCCTTTAACGTGTCTGCCAGCGCCAGCACGCCGGCAGGCTTGCCGTCAACGGCCAGCAGCACGGCGGTATGCGCGTGGGCTTCCTGCTCCTGCAGCACGGCTTCGGCGACCTGCGTATCGACACCTTCGGCGCCGAGATGGCGCGCCGCGCCGACCAGCACCCGCGCGCCTTCGACGCTGGCAGACACCCCGCCGCCAGTCACTGAATGAAATTCGCGCGCCTCGGCCCAGGCGATGCCGTCTGCCTGCGCGCCGGTGACAATCGCTTTGGCCAATGGGTGTTCGGATTTCTCCTCGGCCGCGGCGGCGAGCGCGAGGGCCCTCTCGCGGTCAAAGCCGTTGAGGGGAACGACCTGGACTAGCCGAGGTTTGCCCTCGGTCAGCGTGCCGGTCTTGTCGAGCACCACATGGGTGATGTCCTTGAGCACCTGGAAGGCTTCGCCCGAGCGGATCAGGATGCCGCGCGTGGCGGCAATACCGCCGCCCCGGATCAGCGCCAGCGGCGTCGCCATGCCGAGGGCGCAGGGATAGCCCATGACCAGCACGGTGACGGCGGCATAGATGGCGCGCACCCAATGCGGCTCGCGGCTCCAACTATCCGGCGACAGGCCCCAGAACAGAAACGCGGCAAGGGAGATGATCAGAACAGCAGGCACGTAGCGCTTCAGCACCCGGTCGACCAGCACGACGATACCCGGCTTCATCGCCTTGGCTTCCTCGACATGGCGGGCGACCTGATGGAGAAAACCCTCCTCGCCGAGGCGCGTGGTCTCGACGAGAAGCGCGCCGGTCTGATTGATCGACCCGCCGATGACTTCAGCGCCCACGGCCTTTTCAACGGGCACGGATTCCCCGGTGACGATCGCCTCGTCCACGGCGCTTTCACCCTCGACGACCCGGCCGTCGACGGGCACACGCTCGCCGGGGCGCACGCGCACACGATCGCCCACTACCACCGCCTCGATGGCGACCTCGCGTTCTCCACCGTCACGGATGACATTCGCCGTCGCCGGCTGCATGGAGAGAAGCTGGCGCACGCTTTCCGAGGCTTTCGTGCGCACCAAGAGCGACACCCAACCCGAGAGTAGGTGATAGGCGGTGAGGAACACGACGACGCCGAAGAAATCCACCGCCGGGAAGCCGACAAAGCCGTACCAGCTAAGGAATGGTAGGGGCGCGCCGAGCACACCACCGATATAGGCTCCGATGGCGCCGACGGAGAGCAAGACATGCTGGTTGGTGATGCCGCGCTTCGCCGCGCCCCAGGCCATGCGGATAATGCGCCGCCCGTTCCACAGGAAGACGAGAGTGGCGATGGCCCACGCCGTCCAGACATGCCAGTCGCGCATCTGCCAGAGGCCCAACCACATGGCGGCCATGGCCGCGAACAGGACAAGCGCTGCCGCCGCGGCCATCGCAAGATCCGCGGCCTCCTGCCGGATGGCACGTTTCTGTTCCTCGAAGGCACTGACCTTGCGTGGATCGCGGATCGTGAAGCCGAGATCGGTCAGCGTGCGCTTGATCCGGCCTTCGTCAGTCTGCTCCGGTGCGAAGCGGATCAGCACCTCCTCATGGGCGAGCGACACATGGGCCTCCCGCACGCCCTTGTCCCGCAGGAGCGCCGACGAGATCGAATTGGCACAGAAGGAGCAGCTCATGCCGCCGATCTTGAGTTGCAGGGTGTTGGCAGGGGTCGTTGCCACGGGGCCTGAAACCGGCATCGGATCTACCTCCCCAGCCCAGCGATAAGAGCTTCATCTAGGAAGGTGTCGGTTCGACCGTCATCGCTCCGGATGGCCAGCATATTGGCGAGGAACAGAGCGTCGGCCGTGCGGAAGGTCGGATCGCTCACGCTCCAGCCGCCATCCGCGTAGACCGCCTCGGAGGCGAAGACGGGCGCCGTTCCGGTGCGCTCCGCCCGGGGAAGCACAGGATGCGCGAAATGCTCTGCCGGCTCACTGTTCAGATAGGGCGCGGCCACCAGCGGCAGCGGGCTCGCCTGCATGAGGCCGGAGCGGATGACGGCGTTCTCGAAGAAGCGCGGGAACAGTGCGTTCGCGCGGGCCGAAAGGTCTTCCGGACCGTGCCAGCGCATGGCGTCGAGCGCTGCCGCAATCGCGCCTGCCAGACGCGGCGTATAGATCGTCGACTCCTCTCCGCTGCGGAAAGCTGAGGCTGCATCGTTCCACAGCGGCAACAGACGGTCGCGAAAGACCGTGGCGGCCGCTTCTCCATAGCCGGGCTCGGCAAGTAGCCGCCCAGCCTCCGTCAGGGCGTAGACGGTGAGCGCGATATCCTCGATCTCCGTTGCCTCACCTTGCTTCAAGGCGTCGGCATGTTCGCGGGCAAGCGTCAGCGCGTTCGCCCGCTCCTCCTCGTCGCCGGTTGCGAGCGCGAAGCGCCCCAGCGCCTCGACGGCGAGGCCGCGCTCGGCCGGCGTCTGCGGCGGCAGCTTTTGAACCGCCGCGAACGCCTTGCGCAGAAGGTCGCGATAGCTGTCGGGATCCGTCAGATCGCGGTAAGCCGCGTGCCAATAGTCATCGCGCCGGCTCGTGCTGGCCAGGATGATATTGGACGCTGCCCACACCACCGCGATCTGGTCGCGCGGCGAAGGCTCGCCGAAGGTGCCGTCAGCATGGAGCGGCGCAAACAATCCGGCTGGATTGAGAAGCCGCTTCTCGAGCGTCTGGGCCTGGGCGCGCGCCTGCGGGATCATCATCAATCCGGCGAGCTTGTTGTCCGGCAGGTCGTGATATTGCAGGTGGAATTCAGGGCTGGCGATCTTGACCATCGCCCAGGCCTGCGCGCCCGGGTCCAGCGTCCGGTCGAAGGAGGATTGCTCCCAGACCAGCGTCCGCGGCACGGTAAAATCCGGCGCGCCCGCAAAGCGCGGCTCCGCGCCAGCGTAGACGGGGCCGACCGCCGCCATGTCCGGCATGGCGGGGCGCGTGACGTAGCCAGCGCGGCGCAGCCATTCATCACGCTCATAGGGCGAGATGACCAGCGCCTCGCCGAGGCCGGAGAACATCACCGCATTGGCGAGGTTCGACAGCGCGGCGAAATAGACGGCCGGCCTGACATTGGTTTCGTCGTACTGGAACGTCTCCCCTGCCTGCGCCTGGACGGCGGAGAGACCGGTTGCGGCGATGACGCCGGCCAGGGTCAATGCGACGGTTCTTCCTGCAAGCCCTGCAATCATGACTGCCTCCGATTCCTGAAGCTCCGCATGGGGAGCCACTTCGAGAGGTAGTTTGCGCTCCGTACCAGACTACGGAGTCAAGAGCCATTCGTGATGAATTCAGGTAGAGGTCGGTAGCGTGGCGAACAGGCCGAACCAGATCGACCACAGACCGAGGACAATGAGAAGGACGCCCGCCCAAAAGGGCATCCGTGCCGACAGGCCTGCCAGCTTGTCGAGCATCCGCCGCGCCGGCTCAAAGGCCATCGCCGCCACCAGCGGCAGCGACAGGGCAAGCCCGAACACCGCCAGCGACACGAAGCCGCTGATGAGCGCCGAGCCGCTCGCCCCGCCCGTTGCCGCGAAGCCGAGCAGGACCAGGAGTAGCGGCGCGGCGCAGGCGGGGATGTTGAGGCCGAAGATAATGCCCAGCCCGATCGAGCCGTGTGTGCCGTTCAATCCGGCCAGCCTCGGCCCGATGGATCGCATCAGAAACCCGGCCCGGCCGGTGAGATAGAGGGCACCGATTGCCGTATAGACAGACCCGAGCGCGATCCAGGCGCCGCGCTGGAACCCGACAAACGCCGTTCCGACCAGAACCGCCGCCACACCAAGGCTCCCGATGAACAGCGCCCTCGTCACCGCGAAAAGTGCCGTTTCGGCGAGCTTCCGCGTGTCCTTCCTTCCTTCCAGATATTTGATGAAGATCAGGCTGGAGCCGATCGAGCAGGGTTCGATGAAGCCGAACAGGCCAAGCCCCAATGGCAGGATGAGTAGATTGAACAGCCCGAATTCCATTGTCTAAGAGGGCTCCATGATCGAATAGCCCGCCCGGACGATGGCCTGCTCCAGCCGGCCCCTGTTGATGGCCGCGGGATCGAAACGGATTGCGGCCTCCCGGCGGCTGAACGAGACGTCCACCTCGCTGACTCCAGGCTCGCTCAGGAGCACGGCTTCAACCGTGCGCGCGCAGCCGTCGCAGTGCATGCCGTCGATCGTGAATGTCGCGCGCGTTTCCATACTGCCGGAGCGGCCTTGAGAAGGCGCCGGGGTTGTCGCCGCTCGTCGGTGGCTCAACGCCTCCATGATCGTGCAGGCACTCAGGTCTCCACCGCCGGGGCATGTGGGTATCAGCGCGTCGAGCGCGGACCTGATCTCTTCAAGTTGCCCGATCTTACGCTCGATCTCTTTTCGCTTGGCAACCGCCTGCAGGCGCACGTCGGCGCAGTCAGTGTGGGCGTCTGTCTTCAGTGCCAGGAGTTCGTCGATCTCACGCAACGAAAAGCCAAGTTCCTGGGCCTGCCGGATGAAGCGGATACGTTCGATAGTCTCGCGATCGTAGTGACGGTAGCCGCCGTCACGGGGTTTAGGCGGCTGCGCGATCAGCCCGCGCCGCTCATAAAAGCGGATGGTCTCCACACCAACACCTGCCTTTTCGGCAGCACGGGCAATGGTCATTGGATTTGCCATGGCTCTTCACCTTTCAGGCACATATGCACTCCGTATATCGGTACGGAGTCAACAAG
Source organism: Nitratireductor alexandrii (assembly GCF_004000215.1). GTDB lineage: Bacteria > Pseudomonadota > Alphaproteobacteria > Rhizobiales > Rhizobiaceae > Mangrovimarina > Mangrovimarina alexandrii. The sequence continues at coordinate 5,477 of NZ_RBVY01000022.1, forward strand.
TGAGAAAGTGAGCCCTTGCAGCCTGGTGATTTCACTTTGGCGTGTCAGGAGGAACCTGCCGGACCCCGCCGGGTCCTACACCATCGAGCCGATGTCGGAGGCGAAGCTGGGATAGGCGAAGATGAGGCCCTTGATCAGGTTCGCGGTCAGGCCCGCGCCCATCGCCATCGCGAAGAGGTTGATCTGTTCCTCGGCGCCGGGGCCGATCAGATGCGCGCCCAGGATTTTTCCGGTCCCCTTTTCGACCAGAACCTTGTAGGCGGTGTGCCTGGCGCCGACACGCAGCGACGAATACCAGCCCGCCGTTTTGTCGAAATGGGTGTCGAAATCCAATCCCTTGTCGCGTGCTGCGGCTTCGGACAACCCGACCGAAGCCAGCTGCGGCAGTGTGAAGACAACGCTTGGGATTGGCGGGTAATTCACCTCGTGCTCATCCTTGCCGGCAAGCAGGTTTTTGGCAGCAACCCGGCCTTCATTGGCTGAGACAGGGGTCAGGTTAGGGCCGCTGTCTGCGCAATCGCCGGCGGCGAAGATGGCGGGGTTGGTGGTGCGCATGAAGGAGCTGACCTTGATGCCCTTGCGGCTATATTCGACGCCCGCGGCTTCGAGGTTGAGATGGTCAATATTGGGTACACGCCCGGTTGCATGGACCACCAGATCGCAGCCGACAGTCTCTACGCCGCCCGGCGTCTCGTAGGTGACCGCAAAACCTGCGCGATTCCTCTCGATCCTCAGGACTTTGGCCTCCATTCGCAGATCGACGCCGAGATCGGCCGTGGCGTAGGACAGGATCGCGACCAGGTCGGGATCGAAATTCCCCAGCGGCCGCTCCATCATTTCCAGGACGGTCACCTCGCGCGCGCCGGCACGCTTGGCGATGTGGGCGAATTCCATCGCGATGAACCCGCCGCCGACGAACACCACCCTGTCGGGCCGTTCGGACAATTCGAGGAAATCGGTACTGGTCGCCAGCAATTCCTCGCCGGGGATGTCCAGCGTCATCGGCCGGGCGCCGGTGGCGATATGAAAGTGCTTCGCCGACAGGGTCTCGCCATCGACCTCGATTGTATCGCGCCCCGTGAAGCGCGCATCGCCGTGCAACACGCTGACACCGGCTTTCTCCAGTCCACCCTCGATGCGGCCGGGCATGGCGTCGGTGAAGGTGCGCTTGAAGGCGATCATCTCCGGCCAGTTGACGGCGGTCTTTGCCTCCAGCCCCTTACCGTCGAGGCTGCGGACCCACTCGACCCCTTCGGTGACGGCGATCAGCATCTTTTTCGGGTCGCAGCCCCGCAACGCGCAGGTGCCGCCGAAGGGTAGGCTGTCGATGCTGGCTACCCTCCAGCCCGCATTGGCGGCCATCCGGGCGACACCGTTTCCACCTGTGCCACCGCCGATCACGATCAGGTCGAAACTTTTGTTGTCGCTCATGGTTCTGCCTTTTCAGTTGGTGCAGCCTATGGACTGGTCACCTTCTTTTCATGAAAGCTGCCATCGGTTCTGGCGAAAGCCTATTTATGCTGGCCGTGAAGGGGATGCGTGACGGTGTCCTTGCGAGGATCGTTGCCGCCCGGTCGCGCGCTCCGGCGCCACAAGACGATTCCAACGACGGCCAGGACAGCGGCGGCAAGCCAGAAAAGCCCGCCGCCTGTCAGCCAACTGGTAAGACCCGCCAAGCTGACCGCGCCGGTGGCGACGAGGATCAACCCGCCACAGCATACGATGTGGGCGACAAGCACCCCGGCAACGCCATATCGGTGTGACGGTTCCATTTTTGCCTCCTATCCGGCACAGCAGGACAGCTTCGCCACGTCCTTGCCGAAGCTCTGCGCGGCGAGTTTCAGTCCCTCGACCGTGGTGAGATACGGAAAGATCGTCTCGCCTAACGCCCCTGTCGTCATGCCGTGCTTGATGGCGAGAACCAGGGTTTGAATGCTATCCGCGCCTTCTGGCGCGAGAATCTGGCCGCCAAGCAGCCTGTCGGTCCCGGCATCGGCGACCAGCTTGATGAGCCCGCGCGTGTCGCGTGCGGCGAGCGCCCGCGGCACCTGGTCGAGCGGAACGATCGAGGTCTTGGTCGTAAAACCGGCGGCTTGCGCGGCCTGTTCCGTCAGTCCTACGCCCGCGACCTGCGGATCGGTAAAGGTCACCCACGGCATGGCCGCGTTGTCATAGACGAGGCTGTCGCCGTTCAGCGCGTTCCGCGCCGCGAGCTTGGCGCCGTAGGCCGCCATGTAGACGAACTGGTCGCGGCCAGTCACATCGCCCGCAGCGTAGACACCCTCCCGCGTCGTCCGCATTCGGTCGTCGACGACAATTCCGCCGTTATCGGATAGCTTGACTCCTGCCTCGCCGAGCCCAAGACCGTCGGTGTTCGGAGACCGCCCGGTGGTCACAAGCACCTGCTCGGCGCCGAGCATCTGTTCGTCGCCGTTCACGGTGATCGCAAGCTCTACACCGTCGCCTGCCCGCGTAATTCCACGATATGCGAGCCCGGTCTTTATGGTGACCCCTTCATCGCGGAGATAGTCGGTCAGTGCCGCCGAGATTTCCGGCTCGGCTTCCGGCAGCAGGCGGCGGCGGGTCACCAGGGTCACGGCCGCCCCGGCGCGCGCGAACATCTGCGCCAGTTCGCAGCCGATATAGCCGCCGCCGATCACTAGCAGCGAGCGCGGCAAGGTTTCGAGTTCAAGCGCTGTGGTGCTCGTCAGGTAGGGAATCTCGGCTATGCCCGGAATATCCGGCACCGCCGGCGAGGAGCCGGTGGCAACGATGACCCTGCCGGCCGGAATGGTACTGCCACCCACGGTCACGCCGGCGCCATTCAGGCGCGCTTTTCCTTCCAGATAGGCGACGCCATTATATTCGGGCAGCAGGTCGGCATACTTCTTCTGCCTGAGCGTCGTGACCAGATCGTCCTTGGCCGCGACAAGACCTGCCCAGTCGACCACATTGGCTTCGCCCGCAAGGCCGGGAAAACGCTGTGCGGCGCGTGCACCGTGCAGCGCCTCCGCGGCGCGGATCATCGTCTTGGACGGCACGCAACCGACATTGACACAGGTGCCGCCGACCATGCCGTGGCCGATGAGCGCAACATTAGCACCCTCTTCGGCGGCCGTGATGGCGGCCGAGAAGCCGGCGGAACCAGCCCCGATAACCGCGAGATCGTAGTTGCCCTTGGGTATGCAGCAATCGTCCGTCATTTAAGAAATCCTCTCAGGTCTGCCGTATGCGCCGTTGGCGGCGCCAGACGGCGTAACCGGTCAATGCAATGAAAATCATCAGGGCCGGAAGCAGCACGTAATCGATCCAGCCAAGCAAAGCCGAGAGACCGACCGCGCCCAATAGAATGGCAAGAACCGGCGTGAAACAGCACAGTGCGGCGACTACGGTGCCTATGATGCCAGTCGTTAAGAGCTTGTTGCCGGTCTTATCACTCATATTTCTACTTTTTCTCAAAAGTCACCGGCCGTTACCGTCGCCGCAAGACGTATATTGCCAGCACCGCCAAGAGCACCGGAACCAAAATCCAGGCGTAACCGAAATAGCTGGCGATTGCGGTCAACACTCCGCCGCCGGCCGTAAGCAAGAGCAGCGGGGCGACACAACACAGCACCAAAGCGACTGCGCCGAGGCCTATATTGCCCCCGTCACTCTTGCGGTCGTCGCCCATGGTGTTGCTTCGGGTTAGTTGCTGGCCAGAAGAACCTCAGCCGGATAGCCATTGGCCTTGACGGCATCAACGATCATATCCGCATCGGCCAACTGATCGTCGAATGTGACTGTGAACACGCCTTCACCCCATTTGCTGCCCTGCTTGAAATCGACGATCTCGACACTTGGCACAGCCTTCATGGAGGAGGCCGCAATATACGAACAGGATGGACAGGTCAGCTCGCCGACATTGACGTCGATCCGCTTTTCTCCGGCCAGAGCCGGAGACGCGACAATCCAGGCACATATGGCAGCGGGAACGAGATATTTCTTCATGTTCGAGGTTCCTTTCAGAAGGTCAGAAAGTAGGGCGATACGTAGGGAAACAGCACCGCAACCGCGACGATGGCTGTGGCGATCCAGAGGATGGCGCGCATCAATGTGCGGTTCATCGGCCGCGCGCAGCTTCCGTCGGCGCAGGCCACGGCCGGGATCGGCCGGTACGCCTTCCAGAACCCGTAGCCGATAAAGGCAGCGCTCAGCGTGAAGGTGATCCATTTGTATTCATAGAGCGCACCGAGCTGGGCGATGAACACGCCGGTAACGCCGAAACTCACCAGGACCAGCGGCAGGATGCAGCACGAGGTCATGGCCAGCGCGCCCAGTATGCCGAGCCCGGTTGTTGCCCAGGCCGTGCGGTCGGACTCGGGAGAATCCGCCAAATCCGCTTCGCCACCGTCGATTCCGCGCGCCGGATCCAGGGACGCTTCACGTGCACCATTCATCATCCAAAACCCTCATGACAGCTATTCGGTCCCATGGTACATAGCTCCTGTAGTCACTACAGGCTCAAGGGGAAAATTGCGCCATGATAGAACACGTTCCGGTGAAGGGGCTGCAGCGCAGCCAACTTTCCAAGCGCACCGGGTGCAACATTGAGACCATCCGCTACTATGAAAATATCGGCCTGATGCCGGAGCCGCCGCGTAGTGCCAAGGGATATCGGCTGTATGACGAGACGCACGTGCGGCGCCTGCGCTTTATCCTGCGCAGCCGGGAACTCGGCTTCGGCATCGATGAGATCCGCGGCCTGTTGGATCTCGTCGACCGCAAGGCTCAGACCTGCGCCGAGATCCAGGAACGGACGAAACCGCATCTGGCGGAAATCAGGGCCAAGATCGCCGACCTTCGGCGCATCGAACGGCTCCTGGCTAGAACGCTGGCTCAGTGCTCCGGCGAGGACGTGCCGGAATGCCCAGTGCTGGAGGCGCTGGCATCGTGATGGCGCCTGCGAATTTCACGCCTTTTCACATCCACAGGAAGCAGCCAAATCGCGATAGGCGTCCATCAAGGGGCGTTTTCCTGCAGCGGAATTCGAGCGTTCGCTATCCAGTTTCTCCACTGCTGTGAACATGAATTCGGCGATGTCCGGCCGGTTTTGCCGGCAGGCACATCTGAATACGCGCAGGATATCCGCTCCAATATTTCGGTTTTAGAGGCCATCGCTGCTACCTCCCTAAGGCCTACAGAGGTCAAGCCTGCGCCTTCCAGCGCCAGGAAGGTTAAATCACGGTCTCTTCAACGAGCGTCGAATTCAGCCGATCGAAGACAGCACCGGAAACGTTTCCGGGAGCCTGAAGGCGAACGCGGAGAGATATCCCGTCATCATGGCGACGCACATCGTGATCATGACCACTCCTGCCAGTAGGCGATCGAGCTTCTTCTCCATGCCCAGGGAATTGTCGTCCGGGACCTCCGACTCCAGCCTATTCGGAGCACAATCTTGTTGATCTGCGTGTGCGTGCGCACTTCCGCGGCGACGAGTTCGTTGGCATCGATGACCGTGGATCGGGTGAAAGGCATCTCGCGCATCGTCAGTTCCAAATTCTCGGCAGGTCGTATCCCTAGCTGTTGATGGACTCCTGCAGCTTTTCGATCCTGGAGAGAATGTCGTCAAAGGACGGCGGGCTGTCGTCGAACATCATGGGCGCCATTTCACCGTAGTCGGCTCTAAGATCCTTGATCCGCACCTCGTTGGGCATCAGCCGCAAGGTGCCTGGACGCGCCGCATCGTAGTTTGCCCAGCCCGAGCGAAAGAAGGTTGCCTTGTGCTTCGCCACTGTTGCCAGAAGCTCAAGATCAGCGGCAGCGGCCTTGCCCTCGTCGGAGCCAAGCAGCATGGCGAGATCATAATAGTGGCGCGAGAAATATTGCGGTGTCGCGGACGCGGCAGGACGATTGGCCTCCGCGTGCAAGGCCGTGGCTTTTTCCCAAAATGTACGTCGTGCCGAGAGTACTGTGACGGCCGTGTCCGGATCCTCGAAGAAGTCAGGAAAATCCTCGGCCGCGTAAGGGTGGATGTCCTTCGTCTCAATCGGCCAAGGGTCGCCGCGGGCACCGAGTTCGAGCTTCACCCGTGGCGTGATGTACGCCATGCCTTGATATTCGGCCGCTGGAAGCGCGATCGGGTAGTGGAAATTCAACGTCTGCGCATCGGCTTCATCGATCGAAAGTGTCCACTCATTGTTTTGCGGTTCGCCGAGCTCATCGACGATCGCGGCGCGAAGGGCAGGAAGCAACCTGTCGGCGATATGTCTCTCGACATCCTCCACCAGGTCATCGATGAGCCGCCCTGCCTTCTTCCGGCTGATGCCCTCCTGCTCCGGATCACGATCGCCAGTGTAGCCGAGATCCGCCCGATCGAAGGACAGATCGATGTCCTCGGAGAAGCGGCGAATGATGCCAAAGGCTTTGGACAGAGACGTTCCGCCCTTGAAAACTAGGCTGGCGGCCGCGTTCTTCGGAAGACCGAACAATCGCTTCAAGGTCCAGCAGACCCAAAAGTCCTTTTCGATGATCGTGTTGGCAACGCCACGGCCGGCGCCGGTTTCGCCAAAAAGCGCTGCACGATCACCTGCCGGAAGACGAGCGACCTTATCCATTTATTGCTTCCGATGCTGTGTTGCCGATCGAGATCAGCGTGGGGCGCATCCAAGTCGGGGCCTGGACGGCGTTGGACGCGAGCAGCCTCTTGTCGCTGGCCGATAGCCGACGGGCTGCAACCCGGGCCACATCAGCAGCGCGAACCGGTCCGACATGGCGGAGGGCTTGAACAACGGTCCCGGCGGGACTGCCCGGAGCAATCAGATGCTTGGGTGACGCGTGTCGCAGATCGATCACGCGCTTGCCCAGCACGATCCGGCGTGAGGGCCCGTCGGTCAGGTAAAGGCTCTTAGCAGGAACCTGGGTCGAGAGGCCGAGTGCATTCGCTGCGTGCGCACCTGCGATCTGCGCGCGCGAACCGGTCTCCCGGGCAAGTGCACGCGCAACGTCGTCGGGTGCCGGCGAAAGCGGCCCCAGCTTCGGATGGACCTTCGGGTAGTCATAAAGACCGCGCGCCAAGCGGCGCAGCTTCCCACTTTTGACCAAGCGGGAGAGGGCCTGATCGACGGCGGCGCGCCCTGCCACATCCAGAAAGTCACTGGGCGTGAAAACACTGCCACGCCCGCCAGCGCGGGCGCGACGCATGATACGATCGGAAACTGGTGTTGTGGCTGTCGTCATGTGTCAGAAAATAGGATATCTTTTTCTGACAATCAAGGGCACAGGATACGTGTCCATTTTGTCTCCACTGCGCAGTTGGTCTGTCAGTTATATTTATGTTTGTTAAATAGCATTCTAGCAAAGCTATTTTGCTTGTCAATGTTTGCGTAAGGAATCTTTATGACTTTAGAAAAAGCGCGTCGGACGGTAGCCAGGGCTGAACTGCTGGGGAAGGATGGCGACGACAATGTTTTTCGGCGAATGCTCTACGACTTGTTCGCCTTCTCGGAGGGGCTGACCGAGGCCCGTGGACTATTTGCTGCGCACATTGGTTTGTCGCCGATTCAGTACCAAATTCTTATTGTGGTGAGCCACGCTTCCCCTAAGGGCGCTGATGTAGGCGTGGCTCAGGTGGCCGAGCAGCTTCATGTCAGCGGTACGTTTATCACGACCGAGTCCAACAAATTGGTCAAATTGGGGTTGCTGGAAAAGACACGTCACCCCAGCGACGGGCGTAGGGTTTGTCTGAGTGTGACAGAAGAGGGCTTGAAACGCCTTGTGAAACTGGCCGAGTTACAACGGCCTGTTAACGACGCTTTATTCGGCACGCTGAGCCGAAAAGAATTCCAGTTGCTTAGTGATTTAATGCGCAGGCTGTCGAGTGACAGTACTCAAGCCTTGCTGTTGGCCCATCACTTGGCAGAAAAAGGTGGTACTTGATAGCGTGCGATGGGCATTGATTCTCATCCCCCCTCCCGGGAAAACCATAGTGTCGATTTTCCTTATGCCATGGCTTATCTCAATTGACAGACAACTGGCCACCCCGTACGCTGAGATCAATAGATAGTCAGTTATCCATACCAAAAAAAGTGCCTGTAAACAGGAGCCAAGGAGACAAGCATGAGCCAGACCATGCAAACGGGTCCTGCCCAAAATTTTGACGCTATTGTGGTGGGTGCCGGTTTCGCGGGCGTCTACTCGGTTTACAAGTTCCGCGAGCTGGGGTTGTCTGTCAAGGCGCTGGAAGCGGGCGATGGGGTGGGGGGAACTTGGTTTCATAACCGTTACCCCGGCGCCCGTTGCGATATCGAGTCGCTCGACTATTCCTATTCGTTTTCGAACGAACTCCAGCAAGAATGGCATTGGACCGAGCGCTATGCCAGTCAGCCCGAAATTCTGGCCTACATCAACCATGTGGTCGACCGCTTCGATTTGCGCAGGGACATTCAGCTGAATACCCGCGTGATCAAGGCCGAGTTCAACGATCAAACGCAGCGCTGGCATATTGAAACCGACGCGGGCGAGGCTTACGAGGCCAAGTACGTGGTCATGGCGACCGGCGTGTTGTCGGTGGCGCAGGTGCCGTCTATGGCGGGGCTGGAAACCTTCAAGGGCCAGTGGTTTCACACGGGCGACTGGCCCAAAGACGGCATTGACGTGCGCGGCAAGCGGGTCGGGGTCATTGGCACGGGGTCGTCGGCCACCCAAATGGTGCCCATATTGGCCGAGCAGGCGCAGCACTTGTACGTGTTTCAACGTACGCCCAACTACACCATGCCGGCGCAAAACCACCCCATGAAGCCGGACATCGAGCGCGACTGGAAGGCGCATTACCCCGAGCGGCGCAAATTTGCGCGGGCGTCGGGGTTTGGTCATAACCAGGTCACCAACCACAAGTCGGGCAAAGAAGTGTCCGACGCCGAACGTCGGACCGAGCTGGAAAACCGCTGGGATCTGGGCGGTCTGTACATGATGCGCGCGTTCAAAGACATTTTGACCGACCCACAGGTCAATGAAGAAGCGGCCGAGTTCGTGCGCAACAAAATTCGCGCCATTGTCAAAGACCCGGAAACGGCCGAAGCCCTGTGCCCCAAAGACCTTTACATCGGCACCAAGCGCCTGTGCTCGGGCACCTATTATTACGAAACCTACAACCGCAACAACGTCTCGCTGGTCAACGTCAAGCAGTCGGCCATCAAGCAAATTACCGAAACCGGTCTTGAACTGGAAAACGGCGACGCCTACGAGCTGGACGTGATTATTTTTGCGACCGGGTTCGACGCCATGACGGGGGCGCTTAACCGCATCAACCCCAAGGGTCGGGGCGGCGTGCCGCTGCGCCAGGCCTGGGCGCACGGGCCGCAAACGTATCTGGGCCTGACCGTGCATGGGTTTCCCAATATGTTCATTATTGCCGGGCCGGGCAGCCCTTCGGTGTTCAGCAATATGGTCACGTCGATAGAGCAGCACGTTGAATGGGTGGCCGATTGCGCCGCTTACATGCAGCAAAACGGCCTGGCTACCATCGAGGCCAGCGAAGCAGCGCAAACGGCCTGGACCCAGCACGTTAATGAAATGGCCAACAAGACGCTATATGCCTATTCCAAAAACACCTGGTTTTACGGTGCCAACACCCCGGGCAAGCCGGTGGTGTGGGCCTGTCGCAAATTTTCTTGGTTAACGGCCTGTTGACC
>NZ_RBVY01000023.1 GCF_004000215.1 Nitratireductor alexandrii
CACTCAATGCGCGAGTCTCGGTTTCAAACCTAAATCGACATTTCCAGCTCCTGTGAAAGAACGTCAGGATCGGAGACGGTGTCTGCCGAAAGCGGCGTCAGATCCGTAGCGTTCAGGTAGCTTTTGAGCATGGTCGGCTCGGACATGGCCAGCCACAGCTTGCCGTTGGCTGTCGCATAGGCCTCCATGCGGGCGCCCACGCGCGCATTGAAGCTGAAGGTCTGGTCTGAATGGGCGGCCGCGATGCAGGTGATCACCGACCCATCGAAGGTCGTTGCCATTGCTCCTTCCTTGGTCTCCGCGGCCAGCCCATTGAGAAAGGGCTGGATCTGGGCCGCTAGGCGGCTGAAGCTCTTGGCCCTCTCCCCGTAGTCGATCAGCTTGCTTCCAAGTCGGTACAGGCCCTTTCGGGGGGAAGTCAGCAGGCCCGCTTCGGCCAGCGTTCTCAAGAGCCGATGAGCCGTGATGCCGTTCATATCCCCAAGTTCAGCCACATCTCGGGCTGTCAGTTCCTGCCTCTTGTCGTCGAAAAGGTCGAGTATGCTGACTGCCTTGAGGATCGAGTTGTTGAGGGGCGTACTCATGGGGTCCTGACCGTTCCTGCAAACTTGCTGGAAGCTGCTTGACACAACGTGCAAAAGAGCGTGATATTGAAATCAGTATTTCATTATGTGAAATGTCAAGCAGATCGAAGGGCCTGGGTGGATGCGTTGAGGAGTGGCGATGGGCAGGTGGTAGCCGGCAGTGTTATCTTCAGCCGGCTGAAGACGCTTGGCGTCGACTACGTGTTCGCAAATTCCGGGACTGATTTCCCGCCCATCATCGAGGGCCTGGCCGAAGCGGCAGCGTCTGGCGTTGCGCTGCCGCAGGCCATCACCATTCCGCACGAGCATGCAGCCATGGGCATGGCCCATGGCTATTATTTCCTGTCCGGCAAGGCGCAGGCGGTCATCCTGCACACTAATGTCGGCCTCGCCAACGGCGCGATCGGTGCGCTCAATGCGGCCACGGATCACGTTCCGATGCTTCTCATGTCAGGCCGGACACCGACCGTGGAAAAAGGCCGCTTCGGTGCGCGTACGGTTCCGATCGGCTGGGGTCAGGAGATGCGCGATCAGACCGCACTCGTGCGGGAGGCCGCCAAGTGGGACTACGAGCTGCGGTTTCCCGAGCAGGTATCGGATATGCTCGACCGCGGCCACGCGATCGCGAACTCCACCCCGAAGGGCCCGGTCTATCTCAGCCTGCCGCGCGAAGTCCTGAGCGAGACGATCGATGCATCCGCAACCGCCGCAACGCCGACGATTAGGCCCGCGCGCGTCGAAGCCTCGGCGAGCGATATTAGTCAGGCGGCGGAATGGCTGGTGGGAGCGAGGAAGCCGGTCATCTTCGTGCAACGCGGTGCAGGTGACGCCGAGGGCTTCGCAGCGCTTTCGCAACTGGCAGACCGCTTCTCCATTCCCGTGGTCCATTACTGGGCGACGCAAATCGGCCTGCCGACCAGTCATCCGATGTGGGCCGGTGCCGATCCGGCTCCGTGGCTCGAGGACGCTGATGTCGTACTGGTCATAGACGCGCTGGCGCCGTGGATGCCGGAGATCCATTCGCCGCCCGCGGCTGCAAAGGTCATTCACCTCGGCCCCAACCCGCTCTTCAGCCGCTTCCCGGTGCGCAACTTCCGCTCCGATCTCTCGATCGCGACGGAAACCTCGGCCGGTCTGGTTGCGCTGGCCGCTGCAATGGAAAAGCTGGGTGATCCCGATCCGGCAGGCCGTGAAGCGCGGGCAAGGCCCTTGCGGACAAGACTGACGGAGCAGCGCGAAACGGAGATTGCCGTTGCGCGCGACGAAGACGGGCCGCGGATGACGAAGGCCCATGTGGCCTGGTGCCTGTCCGAAGCGCTGAAGGCACATGAGGCGACAGTGCTGTCGGAACTCGGATGTCCGCTCGCTCCGATGACGCTTGATCACCCGCAGGCATGGTACCAGGAGCCGCATTCCGGCGGCCTTGGCTGGTCTCTTCCCTGCGCCATGGGAATGAAGCTTGCTCGGCCCGACAGGCTGGTGGTCGCGACGCTGGGCGACGGATCCTATATGTTCGCCAATCCCGTGGCCTGCCATCAGATCATGGAAGCCTACGATATTCCCGTGCTGATCCTGATCCTCAACAATGCGGAATGGGGGGCGGTGCGGCAATCCGTGACCATGATGTATCCGGAGGGCTATGCGGCCAAGGCGAACCAGATGCCGCTGACCGGGCTTTCGCCCAGTCCGGATTTCACCAAGATTGCCGAAGCCAGCAATGCATGGGGACGGAAGGTCACGGAACGTGCCGACCTGCCTGCGGCCCTGGAGGCTGCGGTCACGGAGGTGATGCAGAACAAGCGCACTGCGCTGCTCGACATACGGGTGGCGTGATAACATGCCGGCAATGCCGGCGCTTCAGAGGCTAAACAGGGAGGAAATGCCAATGAAAACCTTGAAGACACTGCTGGTGGCGGCCATGGCCACGACCGCGTTGAGCGCTTCGGCGTTCGCGCAGGAATTCACCCTGAAACTCCATCATTTCCTGGGCCCGAAGTCGCCGGCCCAGACCCAGATGCTGGAGCCTTGGGCGAAATCCATCGAGGAAGCCAGCGGCGGCAAGGTCAAGATCGAGATCTATCCCTCGATGTCGCTCGGCGGCGCCCCCCCGGAACTGATCAGCCAGGTTCGCGACGGCGTCGTTGACCTCATCTGGACGGTCAATGGCTACACGCCGGGGCTTTTCCCGCGCACGGAAGTCTTCGAACTTCCCTTCATCCACACCAACGACATCAAGGCGACCAATCTGGCGATCCGCGCGATGTTCGACGAGCACCTTGCCGAAGAGTACAAGGGCGTGAAGGTGATGTTCCTGCACAGCCATGCAGGCCACGCCATCCAGATGGTCAAGGACGAAGTCCGCAAGCCGGAAGACCTGGCCGGGAAGAAGTTGCGCGTTCCAACCCGCACCGGCGCATGGGTCATCGAAGCCCTCGGCGCGGCGCCGGCGGCCATGCCGGTTCCGGATATCCCGCAGGCCTTCTCGAAGGGCGTGGTCGACGGCGCCCTGATCCCCTGGGAGATCATCCCGGCCCTGAAGCTCCAGGATCAGACCGAGTACCAGGTCGAGGGTCACGACATGACCCGCTTCGGCACCACGATCTTCCAGGTGTCGATGAATCTGGACAAGTGGAACTCGCTGCCCGAAGATGTTCAGAAGGCATTCGTCGATAACTCCAACGAGGAGTGGCTGGCGAAGGCCGCCGATATCTGGCGGCAGATCGACGACGGCGGCATCAAGGTCGCCACGGACGCCGGCAACACCCATATCCAGCTGACCGAGGAAGAGACACAAGCCTTCCAGACGGTGCTTGAACCGGTCGTCGATCGCTGGGTCAATGAGGTCGATGGCAAGGGGATCGACGGCGCGACCCTGGTGAGCAAGGCCCGGGAATTGATCTCGGCCAATTCGGCCAAGTAAGACGATGGCGGTCGGACGAGCCGGCAATAGGGGGGTGGGGCTGAAAGGCCTCACCCACCGCATCATCACCGCCTGGGCGCTCGCCGGTGGCGTCGTCATTCTCCTGGTGGTAGCCATTCAGACGATCAGCGTCATCACGGGTGCGTTCGGCAACCCGTTGCCCGGAGACTTCGAACTGACCGAGCTGGGTGTCGCGGTCGGCGTCTTCTGCTTCCTGCCATACTGCCAGTTGACCGATGCCAACGTCACCGCGGATATCTTCACATCGGGACTGAAACGGCGTTCGCGTGCGGTATTGATCTTGCTCTCCGCGCTCGTGGCGCTGGTCTTTGCGGCCATCATGGCGTGGAGAACCTGGATCGGGACGCTCGACCAGTTCGAATACGACTATCAGACGGCAATCCTGCAGATCCCGATCGGCTACGCTTTCATCCCGATCGTCATCTCCCTCCTGCTCCTTGTCCTGGCGTCGCTGGTGACGCTGGCTGAGAGCTATCGGGACATCGCTCACCCACAGCAGGAACGTATGTGACGCATGGATCAGAGTCTCCTACTCGGGCTTGTGGGCCTTGCAGCGCTTGTCATCCTCATCGGCATACGGATGCCGATTGCCTATGCGATGATCCTTGTCGGCGCGCTTGGGACCGTCGCCCTGAACGGCCACGCGGTACTTCTCAACCAGTTGAAGACGCTCGGTTTCAGCCAGTTCTCCAAATATGACATGTCGGTCATCCCGATGTTCGTGCTGATGGGCTACATCGCCACCCGCGCTGGCCTGTCGCAGGACCTTTTCCGCGCCGCCAACGCCTGGTTCGGGCGTATGCGCGGCGGCGTCGCCATGTCTGCCATTGCCGCCTGCGCGGGGTTCGGCGCCGTCTGCGGTTCATCGCTGGCGACGGCCACCACCATGGGCCAGGTGGCCCTTCCCGAGTTGAAGCGGTACCGCTATTCCGGCGCGCTGGCGACCGGCACGCTGGCGGCTGGCGGCCTTCTGGGAATCCTGATACCGCCTTCGGTCGTTCTTGTCGTCTATGCGGTCATTGTCGAGGCGAATATCGTCTCCATGTTTGCCGCCGCACTGTTCCCCGGCCTCATCGCCGTCGTGCTCTTCATCCTGGTGATCGCAATCTACGTGCGGGTCGTCCCGGATTCCGGTCCGGCCGGAGACAGGATCTCTTGGTCGGAGTGGATTTCGGCCACCTTGGGAGTCGTTCCCGTCCTCGGCATCTTCGTCATCGTCATCGGTGGCATCTATGTCGGTCTCTACAATCCGACTCCGGCTGCGGCCGTCGGTGTCGCCCTGGTGGCGCTCTACGGGTCACTCAGGCGTGGCGTGCGCCTGTCCGATTATCGCTGGGCGCTGCTGGAGACGGCGAAAACCAGCGGGATGATCTATCTGATCCTGTTCGGCGCCGAACTCCTGAAGATCTTCATGTCCCGGGGCGGTGTGCCCCAGGCCGCCGCGGAGATGATGGTCAATTCTGGTCTCTCGCCGATGGTGATCCTCATCCTGCTGCTTCTTGCGCTGATCGTCCTGGGCTGCCTCATGGATTCGATGTCGATGATCCTGCTGGTCATGCCCTTCTTCTGGCCCGTGGTGAGCGAACTCGATTTCGGCATGCCGACAGAGGACGTGAAGATCTGGTTCGGCGTCCTGGCGCTGATCGTCGTGGAGCTCGGGTTGATCACGCCGCCTGTCGGGATGAACGTGTTTGTCATCAGTTCCCTGGCGAAGGACGTGCCGATGAGCCAGACATTCAAGGGTGTGGCCCCGTTCTTCCTGGGCGAGCTTGTGCGGCTGGCACTGTTGATTGCCTTTCCGGTGATCTCGCTCTGGCTGCCACGGCTGATCTCTGGCTGAACCGGGCTCTGCCGGTCGAGCGGTCCCCATCAACTCGGCCATGATGGGGGCATTCACGTCGCTCGCGGACGACTATGCCCGTCGGTGGAACTTCGGAGGGTCGATCCGGTTCGCTCCTTGTGCCTCGCGCTTCGGATCGCGGGCGCGATAGCGATCGTCCCAACGGAAGGTATTCGGATGTACAGGTCTCTCCCCGGCATATTGATTCTTGTCCTGCTGTTCCTGCCGGCTGACCTCGCGCCGGCTTTTGCCCAGCAGGATGAGAAGCGGATGTTCGCCGACCGTCTGACCAGCCTAAGCAACTTCGTGCTGAAGTCGGCAGAGGTTGCGGCGTCTCGCGGACAGGAGGAATTCGTCAAGACCTTCGCCCAGACGGTAACGGATCAGATGCGGCAGGGGTTCGGGGTGGAGCTTGTGGAAGCGATCAGACAGGAGGGCCTCGATCCCTCGCCCGAACTGTCTCAGGAATATCAGAACAAGCTTCAGGCTCTCGAGACGGCAACTGAGGAGCAGTTCAGCAACGCCTACTTCTCAGCCCAGGTGCTGGCGCTGGAAAGCATGATCCAGCTGATAGAGGAGTATCAGCAGACCGGGCAGGACGGAGCGCTGAAGGCCTTCGCCGCCAACCACTTGGGTGGGCTCAGGACCCTCTATATCCGCGCTCAGGAATTCTCCGTCCGTTGAACGGGCCTCGAGGTTGCGCACGCTCCTGCAATGAACCGAGAGCCGCAATCCCACTGCGCAACCGACCGGCCCAGAACCATGCAGGAATGACAGGCGGAGCTGGCGGCACGCTTGGGCGATAGCTGCAAGCCGCGATGCGTGGACCCTTCATCCTTGCCATCGCGGATCAGGGGGTTAAGTTACCTGCCAAACGGGCCAAATCGAAAGGATCTTCCCCATGAAGAGGCTGTTTCACCGCGCGGTCGTAGTCACCGCGCTTGCGCTGTTTGGCGTTTCGGCGGCAGCGCAGACACCCCCGAATGTTCTGGTCGTCGGGCAGATCGCCGAGCCGAAGTCGCTCGATCCTCATGCAGTCACTGCAACGAATGACTTCCGTATCCTGGTCAACCTTTATGACGGGCTCGTCCGCTACAAGGATGGGACGCTCGAGGTGGAGCCGGCGCTGGCGGAGAGCTGGACGATCTCCGATGACGGTAAGACCTATACCTTCAAGCTCCGGCAAGGCGTTAGGTTCCATGACGGCTCTGCGTTCAATGCCGAAGCGGTGAAGTTCAACTTCGACCGGATGCTGAAGGACGACCATCCCTTCCACGATACGGGACCTTTCCCGCTGTCCTTCAATTTCTCGGCCGTCGAGGCGGTGAACGTCATCGACGACAGCACCGTTGAGTTCAAGCTGAACGAACCTTTCGCGCCTTTCCTGTCCAACCTCGCCTATCCGACAGGCCTGATCGTCTCGCCGGCGGCAGTGGAGCAGCACGGCAAGGATTTTGGACGCAATCCGTCTGGTACCGGGCCCTTCAAGTTCGCGGAGTGGAAGTCCAACCAGCTCGTGGCTGCCGAACGCAACAAGGATTACTGGGATGGCGCGCCGGCGCTGGAGGCAGTTGTCTTTAGACCGATCACCGATGCCAACACCCGCATCGCGGAAATGATGGCAGGCGGCATCGACATCATGGTGGAAGTGCCGCCGGACAACCTGGCGTCATTCCGCTCCGACGCCAACCTGAATGTTGTGGAGCAGGCCGGCCCGCATGTGTGGTTCGCCATCCTCAACTGTCGATTTACACTTCAAACTGGGACTCGGACAATTTCTGG
>NZ_RBVY01000024.1 GCF_004000215.1 Nitratireductor alexandrii
GTGGATAATTGCGCGCTCCGAAAATGTTTGCGACAAGCCCGGTGGTGTTCATGCCTTATGTGGGCGGGGTGGGTAACTATTACCAGCGCATTCTGAAAGTGGCCGAAGACGGTTACGAAGGTTATGCCTTCAAGCCCGCCAAAACCAGCGCAACGCATGCCGCCTAGCCAACCCAAACACAGGACCCTAAGCACAACAACCTATTCAGCACTCACACATTGAACAAGCACGACAACTCTTATAGCCCTTACTGGTTTCAATAACCCGGGCCCGGGTCAACAGGCCATTGCATCACACCAACATAACGCCAAAGGAAGAGACATGAAAACCAACCTGATTACCCGCTTGTTGCTGGGCGCCATCGTGGCTGCACCGCTGGCCATGGGCACGCAAACGGCCAGCGCCGAAACCTACGAAATGCGCGTGGGCAACATTACCTCGAACGATGCGCAGGAACTGAGCGCAAAAATGTTCATCGACCTGGTGCAGAAAAAGTCGAACGGCGAAATTAAAGGCCAGCTCTTTACGGGCGGCGCGCTGGGCAGCAACGATGAAGTGATGCGCGGCCTGCGCCTGGGTTCCATTCAGGCCAACATCAACCCCACCGGCAACCTGAACCAGTTTGTGCCGCAGGCGGGCGTACTGACCCTGCCGTGGCTCTTCCCGGGCAATAACCCCACCCAGCAAATTGAAAACATCACCCGTATTCTGAAAGGCCAGGCCGGCAACGCCATTAAAACCATGGCCGACCAAAAAGGCTTTCATGTGGTGTCGCTGTTTGGTCTGGGGCCCAACCAAATCTTCTTGCGTGACTACGACAAGAGCAAGTCGGTGGTCGAGAACCTGAAGGGAAAGCGCATTCGCACCATTAGTGGCCAGGAACACACCGAAACCGTCAACAACTGGGGCGCGCGCTCGGTACAAATGTCGCTGCCCGAGGTCTACACCTCGATCCAGCAAGGCGTGATCGACGGCTTCGACCTGCCCGCTGCCGTGACTACCAAGCTCAAATATCACGAGCAGGCCCCGTATGTGCTCATGACCAACCACATTGTGCTGACGCAATACATTGCGGTTAGCAAGGCCTGGTACGACAAGCTGCCGGCCAACCTGAAAAAAGCGGTTGACGAAGCCGGGGCCGAAACTGAAGCCCTGGGTACCGATGCTTACGTGAAAGAGCAGAACGAAGCGTTGAACATGCTGAAGACCAACCCCAAAATGACCGTGGTGGAACTCACCGAAGCCGACCGCAAGGCCTTGCAGGACATGAACAAAAAAGGCGTGTGGACCGAGGTCAAGAAGAACCCAGGCAAAGCCGAAATGCTGAAATTGCTGGAAGCCGACGTGGCTAAATTAGCCAAGTAAGCCAAACAGGCCCAAACCAGGCCAGGCGCCAGTGGTGCGCTCTGGCCGGGTTGGGTCACCAGGTTTTGTCTTCCATGGCCACGGCGCCCAGCGTGCCGTGCAAGTGCAAGTCAGCCGCCGGACAACAGGCCGGCACAGCAGTTAGCTTATAAACGGTGCGTCAACATGCAAGAATCAAGTTTCTTTGCCCGGGTCGATCGCGTGTGCTTCGCGTTCCTGAAGCTATTAGTGGGCGTCAGTTTCTGCCTGATGATCTTCTCGGTGTTTTTATCCATTGTCATGCGCGAATTCGGCTTCGAAGGCTTTCCGTGGCTGGAAGAGGCTTCGCAGTACCTGGTGGTCTGGTCCGTGTTCTTAAGCGCCGCGGTGCTGGCGCGCCGCAACGAACACATCAGCATCGACATCTTCTACTCGCAGTCTTCGCCGCGCACCAGAAAAATCATTAACGTGTTGTCGGCCCTGCTGGGCATTGGCCTGATTGGCTACCTGGCCTATATGGGTTGGGGCTTCAGCTACACCGCTTATGTATTCAACGACGTCAGCCTTAGCGGCTACCTGCCAGTGTGGGTGGCGTATGTGTCCATTCCCGTGGGCCTGGGCCTTACGGCGCTGGCCTACCTGCTGTGGCTGGCCGACGTATTAAAAGGGCAGCACCAATGATCACAACAATAGCTGTATTGGTTTTAATTGTTTTGCTCATTTCCGGCTTTCCGTTGTGGCTGGTGTTCATTGCCTCTGGCTTTACCCTGCTGACCCTGGCGTCGTCGGGCATACCGCCCGACATGCTGGCCTCGCGCATGTTCAGCAGCCTAAACGTGTATGCCTTGCTGGCAGTGCCCGGCTTCATTTTCGCTGCCGAGCTCATGGTACGCGGCGGCATGTCGCAGCGGCTCATTAACTGGGTTACCGTGCTGCTGGGCCGTGTGCCGGGCGGCGTGCCGGTTACCACCATTGTGGCCAGTGAAGTGTTTGGCGCTATTTCCGGCTCCAGCACCGCCACCGTGGCTGGCATTGGCAAAGTGCTGTACCCCGGCCTGCGCCAAAGCGCCTACAACGAATCGTTCTCGCTGGGGCTTATTACCTCTATGGGCGCCATTGCGGTTATTGTGCCGCCCAGCATCACCATGATTCTGTACGGCGCCGTCGCCTCGGCCTCGGTGGGTGACCTGTTTCTGGCGGGTATTGGCCCGGCCATACTCATTGGCCTTGTGGTAACCCTTTACTGCGTGGTGTATGCGCTAACGCACTCGGTAACCAGCCAGCAGCAAGCCTGGAACGCGCAAGAAGTCTGGCGCCACACCCGCGAAGCCGCGTGGACACTGGGTGCGCCCGTCATTATTTTTGGCGGTATTTACTCGGGCTTTTTCACCCCCACCGAAGCCTCGATGGTGCTCAGCGTTTACGCGCTGATCGTGTCCACCTGCATATACAAAGACCTGCCCTGGCGCGACGTGTGGCATGTGGCGCTGGAATCGGCCCTGCTGACCGGCAAAATCTTCACCATTGTGGCCGCCGCGTCGGTGTTTTCGCTGGTGCTGGTGTTTGAGCACATCCCCGAGCAAATTGTGCACGTGCTAACCGGGTGGGACATGTCGCCGCTCATGATCTTGCTCATGGTGAACGTCATTTTGCTAATTGCCGGCATGTTCATGGACCCGAACTCGGCCATTGTGGTGCTGGTGCCGCTGCTGCTGCCCATTGCCCAGGCGGCCGGAATCGACATTATTCACTTCGGCATCATCATGACGGTAAACCTGGCTATTGGCATGTTTACCCCGCCTTTCGGGCTGAACCTGTTTGTGAGCACCAGCATTTTCAACGTGTCGACTGGCAAAGTCATTAAAGGCGTGCTGCCCTTTATTTGGGTTTACATTTTTGCGCTGGCCATTATTTCGTACGTGCCCGAAATTTCGCTGTTCATACCCAACCTGTTCCACTAAGCCCGGCGCGTAGCCTACCCATGAACCCCAGCACCCTGTACGCCTACATTAAAGCGGCCACTGACCTGTTTGCCCGCCCCAACGACCCCGTACGTCTGGACGCCTGGGCCGAGCGTCTGGGCCTGCACTTAAAAGACCTGGAACGCATCAATACTTTGGCGTGCAGCCCAACCGCCCACCCCATTATGCCGGGTGTGCCGTTAGCCCCAACGGCGGCTGCAACAGAACCCAACGACGCCAGGCCCGACCCTGCCTGGGCCGAGCGTGTAGCCAACGCATTCACACCCAGCCCGAGCCAAGCTCAAACCTGCGCCCAGCGCGTGCGCCAGGCCTTTTCCCTAATAGAAGAGCACGACGCCCTTAACGCCTTTGAAACCACCCGGCACGCCCGCGCCTTGGAGCGTGCCGCCCAGCTAGACGCTCAACACCAGCCCGACTCCCAACTACCCCTTAAAGGCGCCACCCTGGCGGTAAAAAGCTGCTTTCAAGTGCAAGGCCTGCCCATGACCGGCGGCAGCCCCGCGCTGGACCCCATAACCCCCACCCAAAGCGCCCCTTGCGTGGCGCGGCTGGAACAGGCCGGCGCCATTGTGCTGGGCACCACCACCATGCACGAACTGGCCTACGGCGCCACCACCGACAACCCCTGGTGGGGGCGCACCGGCCACCCTGCCGACCCCACCTGCATCGCGGGCGGATCGAGCGGTGGGTCGGCCGTGGCCGTGGCCACCGGCATGGCCGACATGGCCCTGGGCACCGATACAGCCGGGTCAGTACGCATGCCCGCCGCCCTGTGCGGCATTGTGGGTTTTAAACCCAGCTTTGGCCTAATACCCACCACCGGCGTACTGCCCCTGGGCTGGTCGTTAGACCACGTGGGCGTTATGGCTAAAACCGTAGAACAGGTAGCCTTGCTCACCGACATCATGAGCGGCCAAAACCGCATACGCAGCGCGTCCGGCCCCATGCCCACGCCGCAACAGCTAACCCTGGTTTGCCCCCAAAACTACTTTTTCGACGCCATAGAGCCCAGCGTAAAACAGGCCTTTGAAGCCGCCCTGGCCACCTTGCAGCACCACGGCGCCACCGTGCAGCGCGTAACCATTCCCGAGCTGGACATAGCACCGACCCTGCAATTCATGACCCTGTGCGCCGAAGCCAGCCAGTTGCACCAAGACCTGGCCCTGCTGCGCCCGCAAAGCATAGGCGATGAAGTGCGCACCCGTCTGGAAATAGGCCGCTTCATTCGCGCCGTTGATTACCTGAAAGCCCAGCGCCTGCGCCAGCAACTGCTGGTAGCCTTAAGCCAACACCTGGGCCCCAACACCGTATTGGCAACCCCCACCGTGCCCACCGGCGCCTGCCCCGTTCAAACCCACCTGACCCTGGGCGGCGTGCGCCTGCCCATACACCCGGCGCTAACGCGCTGCACCCTGCCGTTTAACCTGACGGGTATGCCGGCGGTGTCGGTGCCTTGTGGGGAAGACAAAAATGGGTTCCCGGTGGGGCTGCAGCTGGCTGGGGTAGTGGGGGGCGATGCGGGGGTGTTGAGGGTGGCTGGGGTGGTGGAGGGGTGTTTGGGGTAGGGCAAGCACTTCGCCCGCTTGAGAGTGTCTGTAATTTTGTGTTCGGGCCTATGATTGTCTTGAAGGAGACATACCCTGGAACCAGTGCACAAGACGGAATCCAGACGCATTCCCAAGGGCGGCACGTTACTGGCCAGCGCCCAGCAGTTGTTGGATGACATGGTTACCAGCCCGATGACGCCACAGGCCATGGAGGACGCGTTCACGCAGTCGAAGAAGGCGCTCATAGAACGAGCGCTGGGCGCTGAGCTTGGTCGGAAGCGACACTAGAGCGTTGGCGAACCGAAGCGGGCGGTCCGGTCTTTCTCAGACTTGGCGTCTAGGCCCGGTATCGCGTTCGTGACATTGAAGCTTTTGGGGCGGAAGTGCTTCGTGAGTCGACCAAGTCGGACGGCAATATTTGGGAGTATCAGTTTTTTTGTGTTCAGGCAGTTGGTGTTAATCATTAATCTGCCTATTTTTCGTTCTGCTCGTTGTCTTTGAGGCGATATGCATGCGTGAACCGCTCCTCGTATAGGATAGCAAACTGCTGCATGGCTGCCGTCCAGTAATGCGTAGCACAGCCCCATTTGATGGTGATATTCCTGATAGCCAGCCAGAGCAGCTTCAGAGCCGCATCGTCGGTGGGGAACTGTCCTCGCGTCTTGATAATTTTTCGCAGTCGGGCATTGACACTCTCAATGGCATTGGTCGTATAGATGATCCGCCGTATGTCGGGAGGAAATGCGAAGAAGGGGATCACTTGAGTCCACGCCTTCTCCCAAGCTGCAGTGATCATTGGATATTTAATGCCCCACGGACCTTGAGTGAAGGCTTGTAACGCCTGTTGTCCCGCTTGGGTGTTGATTGCCACTGAGAACTGACCCGGCGTTTCCACC
>NZ_RBVY01000025.1 GCF_004000215.1 Nitratireductor alexandrii
TGTCGATTTACACTTCAAACTGGGACTCGGACAATTTCTGGAAAAACGTTACACTTCAATTGAGACTTTTGCGGCCTGAGTCTCAATTGAGGTGTAACGTTTCGTTGGCTATGCGAATGCTGCCTCTTTTTCCAAAGCGGGCTTCCAGGATTCGATGTTTTCATCGGTGATCCGCTCTGTGCCGTCTTGGATCGCCTCGATTGCAAGTTCGTTCAGTATCCCGAATACGCGAGCGGTTATGCCGTCGCCGAGGCGGGAAAGGTGTCGCAAACTCTGGCTGGACAATGCGGACGGAAGTTTGAGCGGTAGACTTCGGAGGATCGCCGTCACCAGTTCCTGGAATTCCTCATCCGCCTTCCATCTTGGCAGTACAAACTGATCCAGGCGTCGTGCCAGTTGAGTGTCGCCGGCAATCGCGTCGCGGGCTTCGGAAACGCCAAGACAGACGAGCGAAGCTTTGATCTCATTGCTAAGATATCGCAGCAGCTGCAGGATCACGCGCTGCTCTCTCGGGGTTCCAGCAAGAAGATTGTGGACCTCGTCAAATACCAGAACACGAACATTGTTGCTTTTCAGGAGGAGGACGGTCCTGATCTCAAGTTCCATGAGTGTCAGGCGTTCATTGATGCTGGCTCCCATGGCCATCAGCAATTGACCGTATATCCTGCGTTCTGTCGGGCGTGATGTCAGCGTAATTGCCAGGACCGGCATGCTTTCCACACCGGTACTGTGATCGATAATTGGCGGATGATTACGCTTGAACTTTTCCACGAGCATCGTCTTGCCCATGCCGCTGTGGCCATAAATCGCGAGGCCCGGCGGACGCGTTGATGGCGGATGGTCGCAAAGCCCATCGAGATGCCGAAGAACCCGACGAGCGCGATCAAAGCCGACCCAACGATCGGATCGAATGGCACGAATCCGTGTTTCGTTTGGCGAGTTGGCAAGTGCCGCGGCGCCAGACGCCAAATGCGGGAGTTCAATCATCAATCCCAAAATTCCGTGTCGTCATCTGAATGAACCGATTTCGCCAAATCTATAGCCGTAACGTGGCCGCTTTCCTTTTGGTCCTGTTTAGTAGGCCTTCGAGCAGCACTCCGGCGCGCTTTTGCGCTTGAGGATGCGGCAATGTCTTCAATCTGCCTTTGTTTTGCGATCGCTGCAAAGATAACATCTTCTTGCAACTCACGCCGTCCTTGGTCTCGAAGCCTTTTCTTGGCATGTTTCCATTCCCACCATGAGACGGGCGGATATGCGAGATTTCGGTACCGCGCTTCTACAAACCGGCCGTCGGACTGGCGAACGAATATTCGAGAAAGGTCTCGTGGATCATATTTGATCTCAAGCTCAGCACCCCGGCCGACATCACGTGATAGGGCGTCCGACCAGTAGCGAATCTTTTCCAGATGAATGCCGTCCTTCAGCAAGCGGCGCCGGTCACCAGGCAAAAAGCTGGTCCAGAACGCCATCCGGTCTGGCGGTAGGTCGAAATCGACTTCACCTTGCCGTTCGCGCCACACGGCCAGGGGAGGGCGCAATAGTGAGGCGTGGATACGCTGATGGTATTTGCCGACGATTTCCAGTGCGATCCACTTTTCTAGTTCGCGTAATGTAAAGGTCGCACGGCCCTCGGAATCGTAGTCACCCCTGATCTTCACATTGCTGAACGTTGTGCCAGGCAGCAGATGAACAGCTCCCATCATGGTTCCGATCAGCCGCTCGACGTGTCCGCCGAAGCGGGGCGTTGCTGGCGGTCTGAACAGGAGCTTGATGCCATATTCCTTGCAAGCGCCGGCGAGCGCTCGCGATCTGAATTCGGCGCCATTGTCGCAATGAAGAACAGCTGGCAGTCCGGCGACAGGCCAAGGAATATCAATCCCCCGTTCGTCTAGCCATGCTGCTTTGTCGTAAACGGCGTGCAGGAGGCAAAGGCCAACCGACGTTCTCGATGGGGCTGCCAGTGACAAATGGAAACCCGCGACCATTCTGGTGCAAACATCGATGGCAATCGTCAGCACTGGCCGTCCGATGGGTTGGCGATATTGTTCATCGACAACGACGACATCGACAATAGTATGATCGATCTGCCAAAGGGCATTCGGCTTTGCGACAGAAAGCTGGCCAGGGCTCGGTGTCGAGGCGGCTTCGATCTCGCGCTCCCCGCGCTTGCGGGCCGCTGCAATCGGGATCAGTTCCGACACTCTACGCTGCACAGTGCTACGATGTGGAGGTGATAGCCCCTCTGTGAGGCAGACTTCCCCAATGCGCCGCATCAGTGCGGCAAAGCTCGGCTTTTCCTTTTTGAGCCAGAAGCCCTCCACTTGTTCGGCGATAATGCGCTCGGTTCTGGGATCCAGCCTAACCATTCCTTCTTGCGTGCCGCGTTTTCTAGGTTTGAGGCTTGAAGTGCGTTGTGTCTTTCTAAACCTCGCAACGAGCCGAAACAGCGTCGAACGCGGGATCCCATACTCCTCACGCGCAGCCGCGACTACCTCAGCTGTCACTTTCCCATCACTGCCGCGGAGCAGATATCGAAGAAACTCTTCCGGACTTACATCGTCGGCATGTCGGTCACCATCATCGGGGGCTTCTGGGGATGAAATCATACGGCGACATTATGGTCGATCGACCGGTCGATCAATCCCATTTGGAGTGTAATAAAATCTCATTGGCGTCTCATTTGAAGTGTAATGCATTACACTTCAGTCTCACGCAAATCATTGAAAACACTCAATGCGCGAGTCTCGGTTTCAAACCTAAATCGACA
>NZ_RBVY01000026.1 GCF_004000215.1 Nitratireductor alexandrii
CATCCAATTGTCCGATCTCCACACAAAGTGAGGCAGACCCATATAAAGGGCAAATTGCACGAAGGCGCTTCCTTGGCCGTGAGAGATTCAGAGCAGGCCGAGCGCGACACCGCCGGCTGCGGTCAGCACGACGACCACCCACGGCGGCGCTTTCCAGACGGTAAGCAGGATGAAGCCGGTCAAGGCGAGCGCTAAGTCGTAAGGGCTTAGAATCGCGCTCGTCCAAACGGGATCGTAGAGCGCCGCGCCGAGGATTCCGACGACGGCCGCGTTCGCGCCACGCATCGCAGCCTGCGCAACCGGGCGGGAGCGGAACGCATCCCAGAACGGCAATGCGCCGATCAGCAGCAGGAAGCCGGGCAGGAAGACCGCAATCAGTGCGATTGCGGCCCCGGCGATACCGTCCGGCTCCGGTCCCATGACCGCGCCGAGATAGGCGGCGAAGGTGAAGAGCGGTCCCGGCACGGCCTGCGCCGCGCCATATCCGGCCAGGAAAGCATCCTCGCCAACCCAGCCGGGCCGGACCACTTCCGCCTCAAGCAGGGGAAGGACGACATGCCCGCCGCCGAACACGAGCGAGCCTGCCCGGTAGAAGGAATCGAACAGCCCCAGCCCTTGCGATGTGAGCGCAGCCGAGAAAACCGGCAACAGGAACAGCAGCAGGAAAAACAGCGCGAGCGCGGCAAGCCCGACGCGCCTGGGAACGGCAAAGGTCAAATGCCCTGTTGTCGGAACGGGACCGCCCCGGCACAGCCAAAGCCCGGCAAGCCCGCCAATGACGATAGCCGCGATTTGCCCGATCGAACCGGCTGCAAAAATCACGATCAGCACGGCGGCAAGCGCGATGCTTGCCCGCTCCCGGTCGGGCGCGAGCGTGCGCGCCATGCCCCAGACGGCTTGCGCGACGACAGCCACGGCGACAATTTTGAGGCCGTGTATAAGACCCGCGCCCACCGGTCCCTCGAACGCCGCTGCGCCGAACGCGAACAGCATGAGAAGCAAGGCAGATGGCAGCGTAAACGCCGCCCATGCCGCGAAAGCGCCAAGCGGGCCGCCGCGCAGCAATCCGAGGGCAAAGCCGACCTGACTGCTGGCCGGGCCGGGCAGGAACTGGCAGAGGGCGACGAGATCAGCATAGCCCGCCTCATCGATCCATTTGCGGCGCGTGACCAGCTCGTCACGGAAATAGCCGAGATGGGCGATCGGGCCGCCGAATGATGTTAGCCCGAGTTTCAGGAAGGCAAGAAAGACCTCGCCGCTAGAGCCGCGCCGAGGTGCGTTGCCGGGTACATCGTCAAGCGTCGGTGCCGCCGGGTTCGACTTCACGAAACAGCTCCCGGACTTTTCCCTTCGCCATATTCAGCGCCTCGACGCCATAAGGCGTCGCTCTGTAGATGCGGCGATGGGAGCGGCCCGCCCGCTCGGTGCGGGATTCGAGATAGCCTTTGCGCTCCAGCGCATGAAGCATCGGATAAAGCGTTCCGGCGCTGATCCTGTAACCATGATGCGCCAGCTCCTCGATCATCCAGTGTCCGTAAAGATCGCCCTCGGCTGCATGATGCAGGACGTGGAGCCGGATCAATCCGGAGAGTAGTTCCTGATGCTCCATTGGTGTTTCTCAAAAAGTCCTTTGAATTTCGCAAGCGGCCCCTCACAATCGAAACTCGATATTGGAAACCGATTGTATCCGCTGACCGTTGGGGCTGCAATCCGTTTCAGCGGAGGGCTGACCGTGCCTGACCGCAGGCGGATTGCAAACCCCGGAACAAAGGAGACTCGCATGGCCAGTGAAGTAGACCGCCATCCGCGTCATCACACCCAGCAAATGCAGACCCGTTTGCAGGAAACAATCGACCATCTGCGCGAGGACATCGATTGTTTCAGACCCGTAAGTTCCCGATTTCTAAAGAGCAGGATCGCGTGAGAAGGTAGCTGACCGCATCAAACGAGATGAACGGCACGAGCCGGGAGGCAAACACGATGGCCATCAGCCACAACTGGGATCGGCTTCGGCGGAGCCGTTCCAGCAGCGGCCCTGCTTTGGACCAGCGCTGCACCGCCTCATATCCGAGACAGCGGGCAATCCAGAAGGCGATGATCGCGCCAGCCTCAGCCCCGATCACGATGTAGAGCGTGCCCCAGACCGGCCCGAAGGCGGCTCCCGCGACCAATGCAATCGGCCCGCTCGGACTCGGGGTTATGACGATTGCCGTGGTCATCAGCGCGATGATTCCCAGCGGTCCCCAGATGCCGAGCCGCTGAATTTGGTCGCGCAGCGCCTGCTCACTGCTGAGCGCCTCCAGCGCACCGGACTGCCACAGCCACCCGTAAACTCCAGCCAAGACGAGCACGACCACCGCGCCGATCGCGATCTTCGTCTTCGAGATCGAATGGCCGCCCTGTTCCGCAACCTGGGATCCGGGAAGCTTATTGTGCATGCTTCACATCGTCGAGGAAGCGCAGCCAGTGCTCGGGCAGACCATGAGCACGAGCACCCTCACGTAGGAGCGTGAGATAACGCAGCGAAGGATTTCTCATTACCTTGCCCTGTCACAGTCGCCGCAGGAACGTCCTGGCAGTTACCAGGACGACTTTCAAGCGGAAGGTGCAGTCAGGCACAGGTGTCGATTTACACTTCAAACTGGGACTCGGACAATTTCTGG
>NZ_RBVY01000027.1 GCF_004000215.1 Nitratireductor alexandrii
TGTTGATTGCCACTGAGAACTGACCCGGCGTTTCCACCGAGAATTGACCCGCCTGTTAGGTATGTTTCGGGTCTGCGGTCGTGGTCAAGTTCCTCGTTTTCTCCTTTGTCGTTTTGGTGTCGTGCGCAGAGCTGTTCTTGAAGCGGAAGCTGTCGTTTCCGGTTTCAAGGATGTGGCAATGATGGGTAAGCCGATCGAGCAATGCCGTGGTCATCTTGGCATCACCGAAGACGCTGGCCCATTCGCTGAAGCTGAGGTTCGTCGTGATGATGACGCTGGTTCGCTCGTAGAGTTTGCTGAGCAGGTGGAACAGCATCGCACCGCCCGACGCGCTGAACGGCAAGTAACCGAGCTCATCGAGGATGACGAGATCGGAGTGGACGAGCCGATTGGCGATCTGGCCGGACCGTCCTTGCGCCTTTTCCTGTTCCAGCGCGTTGACCAGCTCGACCGTCGAGAAGAACCGGACCCGCTTATGGTGGTGCTCAATGGCCTGGACACCGATCGCCGTAGCAATGTGCGTCTTGCCCGTGCCGGGACCGCCGACTAGGACAATGTTGTTGGCGTCGTCGAGGAACTCGCAGCGGTGAAGCTGGCGCACGAGCGCCTCGTTGATCTCGCTGCTGGCAAAATCGAAGCCATTCAGATCACGATAGGCAGGAAAGCGGGCGCTCTTGAGCTGATATGCAGTCGACCGCACCTCCCGTTCGGCTGTTTCCGCTTTCAAGAGCTGCGACAGGATCGGAATGGCTCCCTCGAACGCCGGCGATCCTTGCTCCGTCAGTTCGCCGACGGCTTGTGCCATGCCGTGCATCTTCAGTTGCCGCAGCATGATGACGATCGCGCCGCTTGCTGGATTATGACGCATGGCGGGCCTCCGTCTTTCTCAGGGCATCGTATCGTTCGACATTGGCCTTTGGCTCGTTCACGAGCGTCAGGGCTTGCGGCGCATCGATGGTCGGCGGCGTGAAGGATTTGCCGTCGACGAGACGATGCAGCAGGTTCAGCACATGCGTCTTGGTTGGAACGCCGGACTTCAGTGCCATATCGACCGCCGACAGGACGGCCTGTTCATCGTGCTGAAGGACGAGCGCAAGGATATCGACCATCTCCCGATCGCCACCCGGCTTCTTCAGCAGGTATTGCTGCAAGGTCCGGAATGCATCGGGGAGTTCGGCGAACGGTGCGCCATTGCGAAGCGCACCTGGCTTGCGCTGCACGACCGCCAGATAGTGCCGCCAGTCGTAAATCGTCTGTCCCGGCCGATCATGAGATCGGTCAATGACGCGACGATGCTCGCAAACGATTTGTCCTTCTGCGGCGACCACAATACGGTCTGGGTAAACCCGTAGGCTCACCGGCCGATTGGCGAAGGATGCCGGGACGCTGTAGCGATTACGCTCCAGATGCACGAGGCAGGTCGGAGAAACACGCTTGGTGTATTCGACAAACCCATCGAAAGGTCTGGAAACAGGCATAAGCGCGGGTACTTCCTCCGCCCAGATGTCGGCAATGGTGCCGCGCATCTGACCGTGGGGCGTCTTGGCCCAGAACTCCTTGCAACGCTGCTCAAGCCAATCGTTCAGGGCCTCCAGTGATGGAAAGCGCGGGATCGGTTGAAAGAAGCGATGACGCGCATCCTGCACGTTCTTCTCGACTTGTCCCTTCTCCCAGCCGGAAGCCGGATTGCAGAACTCGGGTTCGAACAGGTAGTGGCTGGCCATCGCCTGGAAGCGGACATTGACGTCACGCTCTTTGCCGTGGCCGACCTTGTCGATCGCGGTGCGCATGTTGTCGTAAATGCCACGTCCCGGGATACCTCCGAACACGCGGAATGCATGATTGTGGGCATCGAACAGCATCTCGTGCGTCTGCAGGAGATAGGCCCGCACGATGAAGGCCCGGCTGTAGCTCAGCTTCGTGTGCGCCACCTGTAGTTTGGTGCGCTCATTGCCAATGATGGCCCAATCTTCCGACCAGTCGAATTGGAAGGCTTCACCGGGGTCGAACGCCAAGGGCACATATGTCCCGCGGCCCGTCGTCTGCTGTTCCCGCTGTCGATCATCACGCCATTCCCGAGCAAATGCTGCCACGCGATTGTAGGACCCCTCGTAGCCGAGGCTCACCAGATCGGCGTGCAACTGCTTCATCGTCCGCTTCTGCTTGCGGCCCTTTTTGGATTCCGTCTTCAGCCAGGCCGACAAGCGATCCGCAAATGGATCAAGCTTGCTCGGCCGCTCAGGGACCTTGAACTTCGGCTCCACGCCGTCCAGGCGCAGGTATTTGCGGATCGTATTCCGGGACAGGCCGGTCCTGCGGCAAATCTCCCGGATCGATTGATGCTCTCGAAAATGCCAGCGTCGGATCACGCTCAATAACGCCATGTCGATCACTCCATAGCCCCCGCTGAAAACATGCGAGGGAAGGTTGGAACATGGGTCAATTCTCAATGGAAATATCAGGCCACGCCGGGTCAGTTCTCAGTGGCAATCAACA
>NZ_RBVY01000028.1 GCF_004000215.1 Nitratireductor alexandrii
AGTGGATAATTGCGCGCTCCGAAAATGTTTGCGACAAGCCCCTATATGTTCTTAAATGTCGGACAGATTCACCACTTTCGTGTCGTGACGCCATGAATGCGCTTCCCAGAATCGATCTCGAGCACGCCGCCCAAACCGATACGCCGGCCGTCGCGGTCAAGCACCACGCCGAACCATACCGCCAGCATACAATTCGCACTTTGGCTCCGGGCCTGTTCCTTGCGGCGCTCATCGCCGGATTGGCTTTGGTCCTGCGTCAAGCGCCGGGCGTCGGCGCCTTCAGTCCGATGATCATCGCAATCGTGATCGGAATGGCGTTTCACAACCTTGTGGGGACGCCGGCTCGCGCCAGGGCGGGGGTAGCGTTCTCGATGCGCACGCTTCTGCGCGGCGCGATCATTCTTCTGGGGCTACAACTGACAATCATTCAGGTCGCGGAGGTCGGCGCCGCCGGTGTCGCCATCATCGCAACGACGCTCGGCGCCACGTTTGCCTTCACGCTCTGGTTCGGGCGGCTGATTGGCGTCGAGCGCAAGTTGGCCGAGCTGATCGCGGCAGGCACCTCGATCTGCGGCGCCTCCGCCGTCATCGCCACCAACACGGTCACCCGAGCGCATGACGAAGATGTCGCCTACGCGGTCGCCTGCGTCACGGTGTTCGGCTCGATCGCGATGTTTGCCTACCCGCTGCTGCCCGGCCTCCTGCATCTCGATGCGCACGGCTTCGGCCTGTGGGCGGGGGCATCGATCCACGAAATCGCGCAGGTTGTCGCCGCAGCCTTCCAGGACGGTAAGCAGGCGGGCGAGTTCGGCACGATCGCCAAGCTGACGCGGGTGATGATGCTGGCGCCGATGGTCCTCGCGCTTGGCTTCGCGACGACACACCGGATGAAGTCGAAGGGTCCGGACCATACGCAGGCAAGACCGCCAATGCCGTGGTTCGTGCTGGGTTTCGTCGCGCTGGTCGGATTGAACAGCGCGGTCGCTATCCCGGAAGACGCAAAGGCCTGGATCGCGACCCTGACGACGTTTCTCTTGTCGATGGCGCTGGCCGCGATGGGCCTGGAGACCGATTTTCGCAAGCTCAAGGCCAAGGGTGCGCGCCCGTTCCTTCTGGGACTCGCTGCCTTTCTTTTCATCGCCTCATTTAGTCTAATGCTCGTCAAGCTTGCCGGATGAGAAGACCCACATGACCCTCGAACAACTTCGCATCTTCATCGCGGTGGCGGAACGCGAGCATGTCACGCAGGCGTCGCGTGACCTGAACCTGACGCAATCGGCCACTAGCGCCGCGGTCTCCACGCTTGAGGACCGCCACCAGGCCAAGCTTTTCGACCGGATCGGCCGTCGCATCGTGCTGACTGAAGCCGGCAAGATCTTCCTGTCCGAAGCAAGGGCCGTCGTTGCACGCGCGCAGGCGGCCGAATCCGTGCTGGCCGACCTCTCAGGTCTCAAGCGCGGCAAGCTTACGATTGCAGCCAGTCAGACCGTGGCCAACTACTGGCTGCCGCAACACATTCAGCGCTTTCAGAAGCATCACCCAGGCATCACCGTTACGATGACAATCGGCAACACCGCAACGGTAACGTCCGCCATCCATGACGGCGCAGCCGATCTGGGCCTCATCGAAGGCGACGTTGACGACCCATCGCTGACGATCAGCGCGATAGCCGAAGACGAGATCCTGATCGTCGTCGCGCCTGACCACCCATGGGCCAGCCAGATCCCAAACCCGAAACGTGACTTCCAGCAGGCGTGCTGGGTGTTGCGCGAACCGGGTTCCGGTACGCGCGCAATCTTCGAAGCAGCGTTGCCGGCTCTAGGCGTAGACAAAGCAAGTCTCGATATCGTCCTCGAGCTGCCGTCGAATGAATCGGTGCGCGCGGCGGTACAGGCCGGCGCTGGCGTGACGGCGATGTCGCGGCTCGTTGTGGCCAATGCGCTGGCCGCCGGCACGCTCCGATCGGTCAAGATCGCCTTGCCGCCGCGGCAGTTTTTCCTGCTCGCGCACAAGGAGCGCTACCAAGCCCGCGCGGCCCAGGAGTTTCGTCACATGGTAACAGAACTCTCCGCGGCCGATAATAAGCGATTTTCAACAACTTATCTGGCGGTATGAGAAAGGTGTGGAATGGTACTCCTCCCATTTTGCCCCGCGTTGCAACGACCTGTCTGGCAAGACCATCGATTTTCTGACCGCCAAACATATGAGCTAGAAATTGGTATCGAGCGGCATATTTGAGATGCTGCACAAGTGACGTGTAGTAATCGATTTCACTATCCGTTATGATAGTGATCTGCGCTTCTTTGCATTTCGCCAAGGCTACGTCATTCCACGAAATATTTCTTTTCGCTATAACAATCCGAATCTTGAGCTTGGCCTGCTGTCGATTTAGGTTTGAAACCGAGACTCGCGCATTGAGTG
>NZ_RBVY01000029.1 GCF_004000215.1 Nitratireductor alexandrii
CCATCCAATTGTCCGATCTCCACACAAAGTGAGGCAGACCCTTTTATCGTCCCTCCGAATGTTCGATATACGAACACTTGTTCGATACGGATAGAATATGCTATTCAGTTCATTCGTCAAGGCCGACGCAAGCCAACCAAACGAGACAGACGCTCGATGCGTTGGAACCGGGACTGAAATGCGCGCACCAAGGAGCGCGAACACTTGCGACTTGAGTGGAAGAATCGAAGAACTCGGTGGGAACGACACAAACGTGCGGTCGTCGACAGCTTCACCGAGGTGCTTCACCAAGACAGTGGCCTTCCGCCTGAGGGCTAAGAATCGCGCCATCTGAATTAGAACGCCACGATGTGGCCGGGAGCCGATTGATGCAAGATATCCCTCAGATCCTTGGGATCGTGAACATGACCAGCGACTCCTTTTCTGACGGAGGCTTGTTCTTGGATGAGCAGTCCGCGATCGCGCACGCGAATGGATTATGGAAGCATGGCGCCAACATCATTGACCTAGGACCAGCCGCCAGTAATCCAAACGCTGAGTTGGTGGATTCTAAAGAGGAAATTCGGCGACTAAGTCCAGTTATCACCGTGCTTCATAAAGCTAAGATTCCCGTCTCGGTCGATAGCTTTCGAGCAGAAACCCAGCGCTATGCAATTTCGAGAGGAGTAGAATTTCTGAACGACATCACGGGGTTTTCCGAGCCTAGCATTTACGCCGATCTTGCAGTGGCCAAATGCAAACTCATCGTCATGCATTCGATGCAAGCTGGCAACCGTGCAACAGAATCTGACTTTTCGCCACACGAGGTGTGGCTGCATTCGTTTCGGTTTTTTGAAGAGCGTATCGCTACCCTAATTAACGCTGGTATTGCGCCAGAGCGGCTCATTTTGGACCCAGGCATGGGATTCTTTTTAAGTGCCAATCCCGAAGCGTCTCTTCGTATCCTCGCTAATCTAGAGGACTTTTCACATAGGTTCTGCTTACCGCTCTTAATATCCGCTTCTAGAAAGTCCTTCTTAAGGAAGGTAACAGGCAAAGCTGTTGAGAAAATCGGGTCAGCGACGCTTGCAGCGGAGCTGCTCGCTGCTATGGCGGGAGTTAGTTATATTCGTACTCACGACGCTGGAGCATTGGCTGACGGCCTAGCGGTGTTATCGGCTGTGAACTCGAACAAGGGTCACTTCAGCAGCAAAGGCTGACCGCCGGAACGGTCTCATCCCCCAATGGCCGCAAGCACGAGCGGTACAAGAAACCACGATCAATGCATCGGATATTTCAGAATTTTATTGATTGCCTTTCGAGCGCGTCGAATTCAGATGCTCTTCGCGATGCCATGTCGCAGGCAGCAGCGGCGTTCGATCTGTCCTGTTTCGCGTACCTCTCCATGCCGGATAAAACAGGAGGCCAGGCCGGGTTAATATCAAACTATCCATTAGCTTGGACAACCCATTATTTGCAAAGGCATTATGAGCGCTTTGACCCCGTGATCGTTCAGGCACTCGGCCAACCCGAGCCTTTTGAATGGGGTCTCGGAATCGGATCGTTGGCGCCCTCAAAATCGCAAGAATTGTTCGAGGAGGCCGCGAGGTTCGGCATTCGTTACGGTTTTACGATTCCCATTCACAGCAACAGGGGTCCAGTTGCAGCGGTCACGTTTGCCGCCGACGAGCGGCGACCGCAGTTCGAACGAACTATTGGCGAGCACGCACGCGTGTTGCAGTTAATGGCAATGTATTTTCATGCGCACGCCCAGCGGAAAATTGGCAGCAATAGACCCATTACCGGCGCGTCGCTATCAGCCCGCGAGGCAGAATGTCTTGAATGGGCCGCTCAAGGTAAATCCGCCTGGGAGATCGGAACTATTCTCGGCATTTCGCGGCACACAGTCGCAACTTATCTCGAAAACGCCAAAGCCAAACTTGGTGTACGAACAATCGTGCAGGCGGTGGCCCGTGTCACAGAATCCAAATTGATTGGACATCGACCCCATCCGCTGGGTCACCTCCCGTAGTTGCGGGAGGTGACTCAATCATCTTGCTCGCCCTTCAATGGACCCGGTCAATCCAGAGACGGAGGCGGTCCATGATACAGCTCATTACAGCTGACTACTACATCAACTTTATTGGGGTCTGCCTCACTTTGTGTGGTGAATAGATCGTTAGCAG
>NZ_RBVY01000003.1 GCF_004000215.1 Nitratireductor alexandrii
TACGGCCTCGTCCAAGACCTCTTCACAGCAATCCCAGAGCTTCAGAAAGCGCTCTGAGACCAAAGCGCGCAGCGGCGGCGGCAGGAAAAGGCCGGGGTGGACGAAATCCACCCCGGCTTCTATTTTTCGCGACTGCACAATTTGGGCGCAACCGCTTTCCATGGGTAGAGCAAGATGACAATCCAGACCGTCGGCATCATCGGCGCCGGACAGATGGGAGGCGGCATCGCGCATGTCTGCGCCCTCGCCGGCTACCAGGTGCTTTTGTACGATCTCTCCGAGGAGCAGGTCGAAAACGGCATCGCGACGATCAACGGCCACATGGCGCGGCAGGTCTCGTCCGGAAAATTCGACGACAAGGTGCGCGCCGACGCGCTCGCCCGCATCTCGGGCGCGGCCACGCTTGAGGATCTCGCCGGCGCCGACCTCGTGATCGAGGCGGCGACCGAGGACGAAACCATCAAGCGCAAGATTTTCGCCCAGCTTTGCCCGCTTCTCAACCCCGAGGCGCTGCTGGCCACCAACACCTCTTCGATCTCGATCACCCGCCTGGCCGCCCAGACGGACAGGCCGGAGCGTTTCATCGGCATTCACTTCATGAACCCGGTCCCGGTGATGAAGCTGGTCGAGCTGGTTCGCGGCATCGCCACCGAGGACAGCACCTTCGAGACGGCGAAAGCCTTCGTGAGCAGCCTCGACAAGACGATCACCGTCGCCGAGGATTTTCCCGCCTTCATCGTCAACCGCATTCTGCTGCCGATGATCAACGAGGCGATCTACACGCTTTACGAGGGCGTCGGCTCGGTGGAAGCGATCGACACGGCCATGAAACTCGGCGCCAACCACCCGATGGGTCCGCTGCAGCTCGCCGATTTCATCGGCCTCGACACCTGTCTGTCGATCATGCAGGTGCTTTATGACGGGCTGGCCGATTCGAAATACCGGCCCTGCCCGCTGCTGGTCAAATATGTCGAGGCGGGATGGCTGGGGCGCAAGGCCGGGCGCGGTTTCTACGACTATCGCGGCGACCACCCCGTTCCCACCCGCTGAGGCGGGCGGACCGCGCCGCGCCAACGCCGGGCCGGCGCGCGCCTGCCGGCCGGTGATCAGTGCACGGCCGCCAGGTCGTTGATGCCGTAGGCCTGGATATGGGTGAGTTCGATCCGGTTGCGGCCGCCGTTCTTGGCCTGGTAGAGCCGCCGGTCCGCGATCCGGAACAAGTCCGCGAAGCCGAGCTGATCCTCGAAGCTGACGCCGCCGACGCTGACGGTCAAACGATGCGGCTTGCCCATCGGCCGGAACGACACTTCGCTGATGCTGCGACGAATGCGCTCGGCCACGCCGACCGCGTTCTCCTGTGAGGCGCCCGGCAAGAAAACCCCGAACTCCTCACCGCCGAGCCGGCCCACGAGATCGTCCTTGCGCACCTGGCCGCGGATCGCCGCGGCGATCGTCCTGAGGGCCTCGTCGCCGAGATCGTGGCCGTAACTGTCGTTGATCGACTTGAAATGGTCGGCGTCGATCACCAGCAAGGCGCCTTTGATACGCTGGTTGCCGCGTCCGGCATCGGTCAGGCTTTCGTCGACCCGTGTCGAAAACGCCCCGCGGTTGAGGCAGGCCGTCAGGCTGTCGGTCGAAGCGACCAGACCCAGTTTCCGGTTGGCGCGCCCCAATTCGCGCAGCCTGTAGCCGAGAAACAACAAAACCGGCCCCGCCAGCACGAGCAGCAGCAGCGCCGCGACAGGCAAGCCGCTGCGAAACGCCTCCTCGCCGATCCCGGCCGCCGCGACGGCATTGTAGCCCAGCGAGACGAACAGGCACCACGCCGTGCCCACCAACGTCCACCGCAAGAGACCGGACCGGCCCAACCGGGACACAGCCCGACCAAAATGCCGCCTCAACGCATCAGCCATTGATGACCCCCCCTCATCACGACACGAGAAGGTAGCCCGCGGCTCTTAAAGACCGGGTTAGGAAAATCGGCGGCATTCGCCGCCCAACGCATACCCAACGTTTACGATGATGTCGCAACCGCGTCCGACGGCGCCCGGTCGAACGGCGTCAGTCGCGGCTGTAGATGCGCCAGCCCTTGGCGGATTTCATGTCGGGCAGTTCCGAAAACCGGGTACAGCGATTGCGCCCGTTCGCCTTCGAGACGTAAAGGGCGCGGTCGGCCTTGACGTAGAGATCGTCGGCGCTTTCGGCCTGCGTGGCCATGCAAATTCCCACCGACACGGTGATCGAGCCGCTGGCAAGCCCCGCCCCGTTATTGGTCGCGGCCAGTTTTTCGACCATTTTGCGCACGCTCTCGCCGACCTCGGCCGCCTGGTCCTCGCCCATGCCCTCCACGATCGCGGCGAATTCCTCGCCGCCCGTGCGCGCAACCATGATGCCCTCCGGCACGGCCGAGCGAACCACGCTGGCGATGTGCTGGATGATCTTGTCGCCGACCGGATGGCCGAAACGGTCGTTGATCTGCTTGAACCGGTCGATGTCGACGATCACCAGGCAACTGTAGAGCACCCGTTTCTTGTCGTCGTAGATCTGCGCCATCGCCCTGTCGAAGGCGCGGCGGTTGAAAAGCTGGGTCAGCGGGTCGGTGTCGGCAAGCTTCTTGTATTCTTCGAGCTTCGACTTCACGTCCTCCAGCTCGGCGGACTTGTCCTCGATCGACGAGACGATCTGCTTGCCCTGCTCGATCTTGGTGTCGGTGGCGGCCGACATGATGCTCGAGATACGGTGCAGGATTTCCTGGGTGACCAGATTGCGCTTGTGCAGCCCGTCCGAGGTCTGGTTGAGGATCGAACCGTAGCGCTCGAGCTGCACCCGCTCCTTCTCGAACAGCTTCATCACCTCCTCGACCTTGTCGGAGAGATGGTTGCGAATATCCTCAACGAAAAGCTGATTGTTCGCCTGGGCGAAATATTTGACGCTGAGGCGATCGAGGTCGTCCTGGCGCGGCCGGTTGCCGAGCTTGCCCAGATCCGCGTTGAGTTCGGGGTTGGCGCCGGCGAACACCTCGTAGAAAATTTCGTAGTTGCGCGGCAACCCCACCACCCCCATCGCGCGCATGGCCAAGGCGATCTTGGCGGCGACGTCGCCGGCCGGTCCGGCCGGAGTGTTGCCGCTACCCGTAGTGTTCGAAAGCTGCATGTTCATACGCACCCCCCCGTCGGCCGCGGTCGAACTTTGTGGCCGAAACGCTCCACGACCGGCGCACCGCAATCACCCCTGAACGCTATCGACCCGTCGCCCTTCAATGGAAGTCCCACCCATATCTGAGATCAGCCTGACGTACAGGTAAGCCAATCGCGCTAATTGTCCGTTAAACCCGGACAATTCGTCACAAATTGATGCAAGTTCGGAAACGGGCCTAGACTTTGACCGGCTTGGCAACGCGCCCGGTCTCGCCGAACAGCGTAAGATAGCGCTGGATCTCTTCGGGCGCGCCGGTGGCTTTTTCGGGGTTGTCCGACAGCTTGACTGCTGGCCGGCCATTGGCATGGCTGACCTTGCAGACGATCGAGATCGCGTTGAGACTGTCGATCTCGACCGGCGCGCAGCCCTCGAAATCGTTGGTCAGGTTGGTGCCCCAGCCGAACGCCATGCGCACCCGGCCGTGAAAATGATGATAGGCCTTCTCGATCGTGTCGACGTCGAGGCCGTCGGAAAAGATCAGCAGCTTCTCGCGCGGGTCGCGGCCGCGCGCCTTCCACCACGAAATGATCTTTTCGCCGCCCTCGATCGCCGGCGCGCTGTCCGGTCGGAAACCGGTCCAGTCCGCCACCCAGTCCGGCGCGCCGCGCAGGAAGGATTCGGTTCCGAACGTGTCGGGCAGCACGATCAGCAGGTTGCCGCCATAATACTGGTTCCAGTCGCGCAGCACCTGATAGGGCGCCTCCAAAAGGGCCTCGTCGTCGGGCGCCAGCGCGGCCAGCACCATCGGCAGCTCGTGCGCGTTGGTGCCGAGCGCCTCCAGATCGGTATCCATGGCCAGCTTGACGTTGCTGGTGCCCGTCAGCGCATCGCCCAGCCCCTCCTTCAGCGCCTCGACGCACCAGCGCTGCCACAGGAAGGAATGCCGGCGCCGGGTTCCGAAGTCGGAGATGCGCAGATCCGGCAGCTTGCGCAGCCGCTCGACCTTGGACCACACCTTGGCCTTCGCCCGCGCATACAGAACGTCGAGCGAAAACGGTCCCATCGACCGCATCGTGGCGCGCGAGCGTAATTCGTTGATGATCGCCAGCGCGGGGATTTCCCACATGCTGGTTTCCGTCCAGCGGCCGTGAAAGCGCAGCTCGAAGCGTCCGTCGCGGCGCGCCAGCTCGTATTCGGGCAATTGAAACGTGCTCAGCCATGCCAGAAAGTCGGGCCTGAATATCTGCTTGCTGCCATAGAAGGTGTTGCCGGCAAGCCAGATCATCTCCTTCTTGGAAAACCGCAGGCTGCGCGCATGGTCGAGCTGGTCGCGCAATTCGGCGATGTCGATTTCGTCGGCGAGCCGCACCGCCTTGGTCCGGTTGATCAGCGAAAAGGTGGCGTCGACCTGCGGATAGAGCC
The DNA here is from genome assembly GCF_004000215.1 of Nitratireductor alexandrii. Taxonomy (GTDB): domain Bacteria; phylum Pseudomonadota; class Alphaproteobacteria; order Rhizobiales; family Rhizobiaceae; genus Mangrovimarina; species Mangrovimarina alexandrii. Next base: position 4,561 of record NZ_RBVY01000003.1, read on the forward strand.
CCCAGATCATCTGCAGCATCAACAGCTTGTAGAAATCCGTGTCGAGCAGGCTGCGGATGACGGGATCGAGCTTCCACGTATGATCGTAGACGCGCTTGGCAATGTCGGTCTTGGTCATCGTGCCCTTCCCGTTTCGCCCCGGCCGTCGCCGGCAACGGCGCGGTGGTCTAGGATGAAATTATCGCGCGCGGCAAGCAAACCGCCGGGTCGGCCTGAAACCGGTCCGCCGCGCTCAGCCGAGATGCTCGCGCACCTTCTCGCGGATCTGGGACAGCGTGAACGGCTTCTGCACCACGTCGACGATCACCTTGTCCAGGCCCGCCGCCCGTTCGCGCTGGTCCGCGTAGCCCGTCACGAGCATGATCTTGAGCCCGGGATAGTCCTGCACCGCGGCTTGGGCCATGGCGATCCCGTCCATGCCCGGCATGCGGATGTCGGACACGACCAGGTCGAAACCGCCGCCAGCTTCGCGGATCAGCGCCAGGCCCGCCTCGCCGTCCTCGGCCGTCTCCACGCTGTGGCCATCGCGCGCCAGCGCCCGCGCCGCCAGGGCGCGCACCGGTTCGTCATCTTCGACAATCAGGATTCTAGCCATTCGCCCGATAATGCCCGGTCTCGTTCCGGTTTTCTGCAAAACCGCCTCAACCGGCCGCATCCCCTTTCACAACGCCCACGAAAGGCAGCTCACGGAAGGCGTGCGCGACATCCATGCCGTATCCGACGACGAAATAGTCCGGACATTCGAACCCGACATAGTCGGCGTTGAGCTCGGTCTGCCGGCGGGTGTGCTTGTCCAGAAGAACCGCGATCGAGACGCTGCGCGCGCCGCGCGAGACCATCAGGTCGCGCGTGAATTTCAGCGTCTTGCCCGATTCCAGAATGTCGTCGATCAGCAGGATGTCGCGGCCGCTAACATCGTTGTCGATATCGCGCAGCACCTTGACCTCGCCGCTGACGGTGCCGGCACCGTAGCTGGAGATGAAGATGAACTCGACCTCGGGCGAACTGCCCGCGTCATGCATCGCCCGAATGAGATCGGCGGCGAAGATGAAGGAGCCCTTCAGGATCGAGATGACCAAAAGGTCTTTATAATCGCGCCCCGCGATCTCTTTGGCCAGTTCGAGATTGCGCCGCGCGATCGTCGATGCGCTGAACAGAACCTCGATTTCCTTGCCGCGTACAACCGGCATCAGCCGCCATCCCCCTTGATCATGCTCACCGACACGCCGGCAACGCCGCCCTGGGGCGCGTTGACGCGGCTGGAAAAGGGAAACCGTGTCCCGGGTCCGATCCGGGCCTGTCCCGGATCGAGTATGTAGCGGGTGAGGGCGCCGCCGTCACCCCTGACCTCGATGGCCAGGCGCGGAACCTGTTCGACAGAGGCGCCGTTATTGGCAACGGCGCCGTCGACATGCACGATCCCGCGCACGCCGCTTGTGTCGACATGCGAGCGCAGCGCCACCAACCGCATGGCCTCGACCGCGTTCACCGGCGTGGCGGGAAGCAGGGCACCGCGCAGCGCATGTCCGCCCGAGATCCAGAACGCCGCCAGCGCGGCCACGGATCCGAGCACCCAAAACAACGGGCCGGCGCGTTGGCCTTTCGGACCGGACGGGCGCGGGCCATTGCTCTTGAGCATATCCATGCCCGACATCGCCGCCGAGCCGGGCGCGGCCCTCGGCGTGGGACGAGAGAGATCGGATGACGTGGACGCACGGCCGAGCGTGATATAGTCGGCATCAACGATCTCGCCACCGAAATCGGTCCGTGCCGCCTTGGAGCGCCCGCCCGCCATGATTTCGCCCGAGACCGGGCGGACGTTCGCTGCATCGACCATGGAAGGGCGCCGTCCTTTTGCAAAACCCTGACACGGGGTAAAGGGAATTGGTTAATGATTTGCTGCCGGATGGCACAGAGGCGGCGTGACAGGGTCGGAAGTTTACCGTCCGTTAACCATGGAAAACCAAGGTCCGCCGCAATCGACGGATATCGAAGCAGCCGGGGCCGCTTAGGACAGTGATTCATTTCGAAAATGTTGGCTTGCGTTATGGGATGGGGCCGGAAATCCTGCGCGACATCTCCTTTCAGATCCCCAAGCGCTCGTTCCAGTTTCTCAGCGGACCGTCGGGGGCCGGCAAGACCACCTTGTTGCGCCTGCTTTTCTTGTCGCTGGCGCCGACCCGCGGCCTGATCAAGGTGTTCGGCAAGGATCGGGCACTGATTCGGCGCGACGAGCTGCCGCATATCCGCCGCAAGATCGGCGTCGTCTTCCAGGATTTTCGCCTTCTGGAGCACATGACGACCTATGAGAACGTCGCCCTGCCGCTGCGCGTGCGCGGCCGTGAGGAGGCGAGCTATCGCGGCGACGTGACCGAACTGCTCAAATGGGTCGGTCTGGGCGAGCGCCTGAATGCGCACCCGCCGATCCTGTCGGGCGGCGAAAAGCAGCGCGCCGCGATCGCCCGTGCGCTGATCGAGCAGCCCGACATCCTGCTCGCCGACGAGCCGACCGGCAATGTCGACCCGCCACTCGCCCGGCGGCTGCTGCGCCTGTTCATCGAGCTCAACCGGTCCGGAACCGCCGTCCTCATCGCCACGCACGACCTGTCCTTGATGGACCAGGTCGACGCGCGCCGCCTGGTGCTCGCCGACGGCAGGCTGGCGGTCCATGACTGACTCCACGCTCAAATCCCTGGTCCGCCCGGGCAGCGGCAGGCGCCGCCGCATGGCGCCGATCGTGCCCGCCCAGACCGTTGCCGGGCACGCCCTGATCGCCGTGATCGCAATCATGACCTTTTTGGCCTGCCTCACCGTGGGCGCGGTCACGCTGGTGCGCGACACGGCCAGCGTCTGGCAAAGCCAGATCGCCCGCGAGGCGACGATCCAGATCCGTCCCCGCGACGATCTCGACATGGAGGCCGCACTCGATGCCGCCAGGACGATCGCAGAAACCTTCGCCGGCGTGCGCGCGGCAACCGTCGTCGACAGCGCCGCCACCGCGCGCCTGCTCGAACCCTGGCTCGGCACCGGGCTCGACCTCGACGAACTGCCGGTACCGCGCCTGGTCATTGTGACGATCGACGAGGCCGCGCCGCCCGATTTCGTCGCCATGCGCGAGGCGATCCGCAAACAGGTGCCCAACGCCAGCCTCGACGACCATCGCAATTGGGTCGACCGCCTGGTCTCGATGGCCAGAACCACCGTGACGATCGGTTTCACGGTCCTGATCCTGATGTTGTCGGCAACGGTCCTGACCGTGATTTTCGCCACCCGCGGCGCGATGGCCGGCAACGGACACGTCATCGAGGTGCTGCATTATGTCGGCGCCGAGGCCCGCTTCATCGCCTCCCAGTTCCGTCGGCATTTCCTGTTGACCGGCATCAAGGGTGCCGCCGCCGGCGGCCTCGCCGCGATCGTCGTCTTCATCCTGTTCGGCTGGTGGTCGGGACGCAACATGGCCACGCCCGAGGCCGACCAGGCGACTGCGCTGTTCGGGAATTTTGCCATCGGCATGACCGGCTATCTCGGAGTTGGGGTGGTGGTTATCCTGGTCGCCGCGTTGACGGCGGCAACCTCCCACGCGACCGTGGTCGCCCATCTCAACGGGGTAGACGTTGGCACCACCGACCATTTGTGAGCGCAAGACCCACTGGCGGCCGGGTCCCGGCACGCGACGGCGCGGAATGAAAAGTGTCGCAGCACCGGCGCCGCATCTACCGCCTGCCGCAATTCGGCGCTAAGCAACCATAATGGCAGATGCGCCCCGCGAAACCGAACCGCATTCCGCGCGCGACAGGCACACGGAAGGGCGTGGCCGCGCCGGCCGCGCCGGCATGGCCGCGGGCGTGCTCGTCGCGCTGGTCTTCATCGGCGGTTTCGCCTGGTTCGCCAATCAGGTGAGCCTGATGACGACGCCGGCCGATCCGCCGGACGCCGACGCGATCGTCGTCCTGACCGGCGGCCATTTCCGCCTCAACGCGGCGGTCGACCTTCTCAAGGCGGGCAAGGGACAACGCCTGTTGATCTCCGGCGTCAACCCGGTCGCGCGCGCCGGCGATCTGCGACGTGCCACCGGCGCCGAGGAAGCGCTGTTTTCGTGCTGCGTCGATATCGACCGGCTGGCGCTCGACACCGTCGGCAATGCCGCCGAGAGCGCCAAGTGGATCCGCGCCCACGCCTATAAGACGGTCATCGTGGTCACCAACAATTACCACATGCCCCGCAGCCTGCTGGAAATGCGCCGCCTGCTGGCCGAAACGGCGCTGCTTCCCTATCCGGTGATCGCCGGCAACGCCAAGGACGGCGTTCTGCTGACCAAGCCGGACGCCTTGCGGGTGCTTTTTACCGAATATGTCAAATATCTCGGCGCTCTGGCCCGCGGCGCCTGGCCGTATGGCAATGGCGGCGACGCAGCGACGTCACCAAGCGACCTCGCCCGGCGCTGAGCAAACGGCCGCCACGGCGTTCGGACGCGCAATCCGCGGTTTTCCTGTGCGATGGCCGATGATACCTAGAAGGCAAGACCCACAACCGGGATCGCCACGGGACGCCGGACACGCTTCATGACAGTGATTCGCTCGCTGACGTTCAACGTCGCCTTTTATGCCAATCTGATCGTCCAGATGATCGTCTGGACCCCGTTTTACTTTCTGGCGCCGCGCCATCTGGCCTGGTTCGTGCCGAAATTCTGGTCGCGCACCAGCCTGTGGCTCTACAACGCCATCGCCGGCACGCGCAGCGAGATCGCCGGGGTGGAGAACCTGCCCGAGGGCTCCTTCATCCTGGCGCCGAAACACCAGTCCTTCTGGGACACGATCGCCTTCTTTCCCTATCTGCGCGATCCGCTCTACATTCTGAAGCGCGAGCTGACCTGGATCCCGTTCTTCGGCTGGTACATCCTGAAGATGCGCATGATCCCGGTCGACCGGGGCAGCCGCTCCAAGGCGCTCAAATCGGTGATCCGGCTGACCAAGGCCGAACTGGCACGCAATCCGCGCCAATTGATCATCTATCCCGAAGGCACCCGCCGCGCGCCCGGTGACGACCCGGCCTACAAATGGGGCATCGTCGAGCTTTATACCGAACTGGGCCTGCCGGTCGTCCCGGTCGCCCATGTCGCCGGCCTTTATTGGCCGCGGCGCAAGTTCCTGCGCTATCCCGGCACGATCAAGGCGCGCTTCCTCGAGCCGATCCCCACCGGCCTGAGCAAGGAGGAGTTCATGCGGCGCCTGGTTTCGGCGACCGAGCAGGCCGTCGACGACTTGCTGGTGGAGGCCGCCAGCGCGCCCGACGCGCCACCCTTGCCCGAGACCGCCCGCAAGCGGCTGGAGCGGCTGGGGGTCGAGCTGCCCTCCTCCGTGCCGGCCTGACGGCGCCGCCATCGTCGCCGAAATCGGCTGATCCACCTGGGAGCCCGGCAGAACCCGCGCCGGCTTCACCGGATCCGCCGCGCGACCTCCTCCAGCCAATGATCGCGAATGCCGAGCGCTTCCAGATGCTCGACCGTGTTGAGGACGTAATCCTCGTTCGGGCCCGACTGGCCGACGGCGCCGCACACCGCCGCGGCCGCGTGCGCGGCGTCGAGCCGCCCGGCATATTGATCGTGCGCGCGGTCGACGACGTAACACAGCGCCTCGCCGCGCGCGCCGGAGGCAAAAGTGACCGGCAGCACGCGCTCCAGATAGACATGGGTGACGAGTTCGCGAGCGCGCAAATAGTCGAGCACCTCCTGGCGCAGGTCGCCCGGCACCCGAAAGGCGAGCCCGATACACGATCCGCCGCGGTCGAGCCCCAGCACCAGCCCCGGCCGCGCCGGCGTGCCGCGATGCACGAAAGACCGCACGCACAGCGCCCGACGGTAGCCGTGCAGGCGCGCGCGCTGGGTTTCCACATGGGCAAATCCGGGCCGCCACATCAGCGAACCGTAGCCAAACACCCAAAAATCGCCCATATCGCCAAGCCAATCTGAAGAAATGCGCCGGGAACGACCGGCGGCACGATGGGTAGCGAGGCCGAAGGCGTGACGTCAAGTAAACGCAAAGGCGGGAGCAGTCGCCGGTTCGTCTGGCTCGCAACGGCGATCGTCGCCGCGCTCGCGCTCTACACGGGCGGCTGGTATTACGCCGCCGGCACGCTGGAGCAGGCAACCGACACCTGGCTTGAGCGCATGAGCGCGCGCGGCGCGGAAGCGAGCTGCGAACGGCGCCAGGCACGCGGCTATCCGTTCCGCATCGGGCTGTTCTGCACCGAAGCCGCCATCGCGGACGCCGAGGGCCGTTTCGCCGTCAGCGCCGCCGGGCTGCGCTCGGCCGCGCAGGTCTACGATCCCGCCCAGGTCGTCGGCGAACTGGACACGGTCCGCCTCGATCTTTTCGGCGCGCCCAATCCCCTCGGCGCCAGCGCCCGCGATATCCGTTTCAGCGCGAGGCTTGCCGAGCCCGTGCCGGCGCGCGCCTCGGTGACCGCCCGCCAGGTCGAACTCGACGCGACGCCGGAAAACCGCATCGCCTCGATCCTGTTCGAGGCCGCCCGCGCCGAGGCCCATACGCGCCGCAATGGCGCCGATCTGGATCTTGCAGTCAGCGCCGAGACGATCTCGGCCTTTCCGCCGCAACTCGGCCGCGAGATACGCGCGGATCGGTTCCAGGCCGATTTCACCATCGCCGACGGCGTGCGGCTCGCCATGGAGCGGCCGCAAAGCCTGCGCGGCATCAGCCTCGTCATTCGCGATCTCGCCATTACCCTGGCAGATCAGGCCGGTTTCGCGCTTTCCGGCCCATTTTCTGTCGATATGGACGGATTTATTGACGCAAAATTGCAGCTTTCAGCGCAAAATCCGCAAAAAATTGCCACGCTTTTGGCAGAAATCATGCCGGAAAACGGCAATCAGATCCGCTCGGTGGCGGCCGGGCTCGCCGCTCTCGGCGACAATCCCAGCCTGCCGCTGACCGTCACGAAGGGACAGGCGCGGATCGCCTTCATCACGCTCGGCCGGGTGCCGCCGCTCAACTAGAGCCCGAGTTTTCCGGCTCCTTGGCATCGCGGGTCGGATGGGCGACGACGTGGCGGCCGAAATCGGGCACGTCGATGTCCTGGCCGGCCTCGATGATCGAGCGCCGCACCGCCCGCGTATGGGTGAACAGGTCGAACAGCTTGTCGCCGTCGCCCCAACGGATCGCCCGCTGCAATGCCGACAGATCTTCGGAAAACCGCGCCAGCATCTCCAAAATGGCCTCGCGATTGTGCAGGCACACGTCGCGCCACATGGTCGGGTCGGACGCGGCCAGGCGGGTGAAATCGCGAAAACCGGACGCCGAATATTTGATCACCTCCGACTTGGTCACCGCTTCCAGGTCGTCGGCGGTGCCGACGATGTTGTAGGCGATGATATGCGGCAGGTGCGAGACGATGGCGAGCACCATGTCGTGATGGGCGGGGTCCATCACGTCCACCTTCGAGCCGCACGCCTCCCAGAAACCGGATAGCCGCGCGAGCGCGTCGGGATCGGTGTTTGGCAGTGGCGTGAGGATGCACCAGCGCCCGTCGAACAGGTCGGCGAAACCGGCATCCGGCCCCGACCGTTCCGTGCCGGCGATCGGATGGCCGGGGATGAAATGGACCGAGGACGGCAATTCCGGCGCCATCTGGCTGACGACCGACCCCTTGGTCGAGCCGACATCGGTGACGATCGCCCCGGCCTTGAGCGCGGGCGCGATCGCGCCCGCCACCGCGCCGGACGCGCCGACCGGCACCGACACGATGACGAGATCGGCATTTTCGACCGCCTTTGCCGGGTCGCCTTCATAGGCGTCCCCCAGGCCGAGTTCCTCGGCCCGTTCGAGGGTCGCCGCAGAGCGTGTCGAGACCACGACCGTGCCCGCAAGCCCTTCGCGGCGGATCACATGGGCAAGCGACGAGCCAATCAGGCCGATGCCCACCAGGGCAACGCGATCGAACATCGGATCGGACATGGTTCAGTCTTTCAGGAAATCCGAGAGCGCGGCGACCACACCCCGGTTGGCTTCTTCCGTGCCGATCGTCATTCTGAGCGCATTCGGGAATCCATAACCGGCGACACGGCGCAATATATAACCGCGCGCCGTCAGATACTCGTCGGCCAACGCCGCCGAGCGGCGCTCGTCGGGGAAATGGATCAGGATGAAATTGCCGATGCTCGGCGTGACCCTGAGGCCGAGCCCTGTCAGTTCCTCCGTCAGCCAAGGCAGCCACCGGTCGTTATGCGCGACCGATTTTTCGACATGGTCGCGGTCGCGGATCGCCGCCACGCCGGCCTCGATCGCCACCGCGTTGACGTTGAACGGGCCGCGAATGCGGTTGAGCGCGGCAATCACATGCGCTGGCGCGTAGAGCCAGCCGATACGCGCCCCGCCGAGCCCGTACGCCTTGGAGAAGGTGCGGGTCATGACCACGTTGTCGCACGAGGACACGAGTTCGATGCCGGTCTCGTAGTCGTTGCGGCGCACATATTCGGCATAGGCCGCGTCGAGCACCAGAAGCACGTTTTTCGGCAGCCCCGCATGCAGGCGCCGTACCTCCTCGAACGGCACATAGGTGCCGGTCGGATTGTTGGGATTGGCCAGAAAGACGATCCGGGTCCTGTCGGTCACCGCGGCCAGGATCGCATCGACATCGGCCGCCTCGTCGGTTTCCTTCACCACCACCGGCACGGCACCGGCCGCCTGGATGTAGATCCGGTAGACGAGAAAGCCATGCTCGGTGAAAATACCTTCGTCGCCCGGCTGCAGATAGGCCTGCGCCAACAGGCCGAGCGCCTCGTCGGAGCCGTTGGTGCACAGGATGTTGTCCGGGTTGAGCCCGTGCACCTCCGCGATCGCCTCGCGCAGCCTGCTCGCCGCGCCGTCAGGATAGAACTCGAGCGAGGCGGCGACCGAGCGCACGGCCTCGACCGCCCTGGGCGATGCGCCGAGCGGGTTTTCGTTCGACGACAGCTTGTGCACCTTCGCTACCCCGGCCGGCGCCGCGCTTTTGCCGGGCACATAGGCGGCGATATCCATGATGCCGGGCTTCGGCTCTGGGCGGACGGGCAGGCTCATGGCGGGATTCCTTCGCGGATGATCGCCTTCCGACTAGCAAAGCTTTGCCGTTGACGCAAAGGCTAGCGCAAGATTATAACCGGCTTCCCGTGGTGATTTGGCCGGTCGGCTTGCAGCCACGTAAAACAAGTCGCTAAAGGGCCGTTTGCATCAGGTAACCGGCTTTGCGAGCGCGCAATGCCGGTTTTTTTGTGCTTCCCAGCCAGGCCGGCCGCATGAGGTGATGTGGATGGCGGCACGGCGTGCCCGAAAGCTGAAGGCAACCAACGAGGCGACCGACCCGTCGAGCCGCGTGGTCCGCTTCGGCCCCGACAGGCCGTTGTCGCTCGATTCAGGCAAGATATTATCGCCGTTCCAGATCGCCTACGAGACCTACGGCGCGCTCAACCCGGCCCGCAGCAACGCCATCCTGATCTGCCACGCGCTGACCGGCGACCAGTACGTGGCCAGCCGCAATCCCATCACCGGCAAGCCGGGCTGGTGGGAAAGCCTGGTCGGCCCGGGCAAGGTGATCGACACCGACCGCTTCTTCGTGATCTGCTCCAACGTCATCGGCGGCTGCCTGGGCTCCACCGGTCCCGCCTCGCTCAACCCCGAAACCGGCCGCGCCTACGGCCTCGACCTGCCGATCATCACCATCGGCGACATGGTGCGCGCCCAGACGATGCTGGTCGACGAACTCGGCATCGACCGGCTGTTCTCCGTCATCGGCGGCTCGATGGGAGGCATGCAGGTTCTGGAATGGGCGGCGAGCTATCCCGAGCGGGTGTTCACCGCGCTGCCGATCGCGGCCGGCGCGCGCCATTCCGCCCAGAACATCGCCTTTCACGAGGTCGGCCGCCAGGCGGTCATGGCCGATCCCGAATGGTGCGGCGGACGGTATATCGAAGAGGGGCGCCGGCCGGAAAAGGGCCTCGCCGTGGCGCGCATGGCCGCCCACATCACCTATCTGTCGGAAGCCGCCCTGCACCGCAAATTCGGCCGCAACCTGCAGGACCGCGAGACCCTGACCTTCGGCTTCGACGCCGACTTCCAGATCGAGAGCTATCTGCGCCACCAGGGCATGACCTTCGTCGACCGCTTCGACGCCAATTCCTATCTCTACATGACCCGGGCGATGGACTATTTCGATCTCGCCGCCGATCGCGGCGGTCGGCTGGCCGACGCCTTCCGCAAGACCGAAACCCGTTTCTGCCTGGTTTCCTTCACCTCGGATTGGCTGTTTCCGACCGCGGAAAGCCGTGCCGTCGTGCGCGCGCTCAACGCCGCCGGCGCCTCGGTCTCCTTCGTCGAGATCGAGACCGATCGCGGCCACGACGCATTCCTGCTCGAGGAGCCGGAGTTTTTCGCAGCGGTCGGCGGCTTCCTGGATTCGGCCGCGCGCGCACGCGGGCTGGAGAACGCATCGTGAGCGTGAACCACGACGCACGGGTCGATTTTGCAATGGTCGCCGGCCTGATCGAACCGCGCGCCCGCGTGCTCGACATTGGATGCGGCGACGGCGCGCTGCTCGACCTTTTGATCACCGACAAGCAGATCGACGGTCGCGGCATCGAGATATCACAGCGCGGCGTCAACGAATGCGTCGCCCGCGGCCTTTCGGTCATCCAGGGCGATGCCGATACCGACCTGAGCTACTATCCCGACCAGGGTTTCGACTACGTCATCCTGTCGCAGACCCTGCAGGCCACGCGCAATCCCAAGGAGGTGCTGGAGCAGTTGCTGCGGATCGGACGGCGTGCCATCGTCTCGTTTCCCAATTTCGGCCATTGGCGCGTGCGCCTGTCGCTGCTCTTGCGCGGACGCATGCCGGTCACCCGCGACCTGGCCTATAGCTGGTACGACACGCCCAACATCCATTTCTGCACGATCCGCGACTTCGTCAATCTGTGCGAGGAGATCGGTGCCACCGTGGAGAGCGCCACCGCGCTCAACGACAACGGCCAGAAGATCGGCGTCTCGATGCCATGGTGGTTCTGGAATTTCTTCGGTCAGCAGGCGGTCTTCCTGCTGAGGAAATAACGCTCACACCAGCAAGGCGGTCGCGTACATGACCAGCAGGCCGGCGGCGACGCCGCCGGCATAATTCAAGCCGCCCAGCGCGACGAAGCCGCTCTTTCTCACCGTCAGCGCCGTCACCTCGACCATTACCTGGAAGATCGCGCCGGCCCCGACGCCGAAACACAAAGCCAGCCAATAGGGACTTGGGGCCTGCGTTCCGGCCCAAACGCCGGCGACCGCGGGCAGGCCGGCGAGCCCGGCAAGCAGGACGAACAACGACAAGGGCGGCGTTGCGCGCACGAGCGGAGCCGCGATGCCGATGCCCTCAGTCACGTTGTGAATGATGAAGCCGACGACGAGGAAGGTCGCCAAGGCGCCGGCGCCGGCCGAAAGCGCGCCGCCCACCGCCAGGCCTTCGCCCAGATTGTGCAGCCCGATGCCCAGCGCGATGAAACCGGCGAGCGCGGCGCCCTGCGGCGCGGCGCCGCGCCAGCGCCCGGCCACGAACAGGCCCAGCGCCGTCAACGCCGCCGCCACCCACACCGCCGTCTGGCCGCGCAGACGCTCCAGCGAGGCCGAACCGGCCTCCAGCCCCTCGCCCAGCGTGTCGAGGAAAAGATAGGCCAACAGCCCGACGGTCAGCGCCAGCAGGAAATCGAACGTGCCGGCGGACAATCCGCGCATGGCGGGAAAGGCCAGCATGCCGGTTGCCACCGGCGCCACACCGAGCAGGAGCCCGATCACGGCAAGCTGCCACAGCGAGCCGGCATCGAGCTCCGGCGTGGCCTGGGCGACCTCGACCGTGTGCTCGAACGTCGCCCCGGTCGAGGTCACCAGCACGACATGATGCGCCTCGCCCCCGATCCATGGATAGGGAATCGTGACCCGGGCGCCGTCAAGACGTCCGACAGGTCCGGCCGGCTTGATGTCGAAGGCGCGATAGGCCCTGTCGACCTGGACCTGGGCGATGACGATCGGCTGCGACCCGTCGGCGCGAATGCCGAGTTCGATCACGCCAGGGCGCAGGCGCGTGCCTTCCACCACGACCTGTTCGACAGGCGGCGCGGCGGCGCCGATCCGGTCGAGCGGACGCGCGCCCAGCACATAGGCAACGATCGCGGCAAGGATCAGAAGCGGAAGCGCCAGCCAGACGAAACGGACCATCACACCACCTCGAAATGGCTCATCCAGCCGAGCTCCGCAAACTCGGTCTGATGGGCATGGAACATGTAGAGGCCGGGTTCGTGATTGGCGAAGCTGAGCTCGACGATACCGCGCTGCGCCTGGCACTGCATGACGGTATCGATCCGGCGATGGGTCGGCGTCAGCGTGGTGCCGTGATCGTAATAGTCGAAAAAATTCGCATGCACGTGCAGCGAATTGATCGGATCGAATTCGGTGATGTTGATCAGATAGATGCGGATCGGTCTCGATCTGTCGATCCGGATCGGCCTGTCGAAATAGGCAAACGGAATGGTGTTGACGGCGTAGAATTCGTTCTCGTCGTCGAAATTGGTGTCGAAGCCGTTCATCACCATCACCAGCTCCTGCCAGGATGCGTTCTGTGGCGTGCCCAGCCTTCGCGACGCGGCGTCCTCGCGCGCTAGCGGGTGCCGGTCCGGGTCGGGATCGACGATGAAGGCGCCGTAAAGCCCCTTGTGGATGTGGCGTTTGAGCGGGATCGAGTGGCAGTGGTAGAGATGGCAGCCGAACGGTTCGGCCGCGAATTCATAGGTGAACGCCTCGCCCGGCCTGATCTCGCCCGCACCGGGCACGCCGTCCATGCGCGCCGAATGGATGCCATGGAAATGCATGGTGTGCGGGTGCGAGCCGGCGTTGAGGAAGCGGATGCGCAGACGCTCGCCCTCCGTGCAGCGAAGGGTCGGCCCCGGGATCCGGCCATTATAGGTCCATGCGGGAAAGAACACGCCGGGCGCGATCTCCACCTCGCGGTCGACGGCGGTGATCGTCCACTCGCGCACCTGCCGCCCGTCAGGCTCGGTGGTGATGATACCGGTATCGAACTCGGTCAGGAAATCCATCGGATCGAAGCCGTTGCGGTCGGCGTCCACCGTTCCGACGACGCGATTGCGACCATGCCGGCCGGCCATGTCGTGCCCCGCGGCGGACGCATCATCGCCGCCGCGGCCGCCCGCCGCCGAACGCTCGACCCCGAAGGCCATCCCCGCCAGCATGGCCCCGCCCCGCAGCAGGCCTCGTCTGGGAATGCGTGCGAACGGCCCCAAACCCATGCCTGATCCTTTTTGCAAATGCTTCGCATTACTGATAACACGCGCCGTGCGAGGGCGCAAGCGGATCGGACGCGCGGCTGGCGGGGACGCGCCGCGGGGCCGCAACGCGTCGCGCCCGTATCGTCCCGCGGTCGAAAACATGCATGAAGAAAGCGGCCCGGTACGGCAGGCCCGGCGGCCGGTCAGCGCGCGCGGGCGCCTTGCGCCAGGAGCGCCTGCGCCGCAGCGCCAAGCCACCGGGTCAGCTCGCCGGCCGGCATGACCCGGCCGAGTGCTGCGGCCTGGCCGGCCCACAAAGGCGAGAAGTCGCGCGAACCGGCCTTTTCCGCCCGCGCCCGCAACGGCCCGACGGCCGCGCTCGCCAGCGGAAAGGCGGGCGCCTCGGCGCTGAGCGGCCCGACCTCGCGCACGATCCGGTTGACCAGCCCGCGCGCCGGCCGGCCGGTGAACACGTTGGTCAGCACGGTCTCATCGTCGCGCGCCGCCGCGAGCGCGGCCCGATGGCCCGGCGCCGTCAACGCCTCGGGGCATTGCAGGTAGCCGGTTCCGATCTGCACCGCCGCCGCCCCCAGCATGAAGGCGGCCGCGACGCCGCGCGGATCGGCGATCCCGCCGGCGGCGATCACCGGCACCGCAACGGCATCGACCACCTGCGGCACCAGCGCCATCGTGCCGGGCTGGGCGGCGACGTCGTCGGTTAAGAAAAGGCCGCGATGGCCGCCCGCCTCCGCGCCCTGGGCGATGATCGCGTCGCAGCCACGGCCTTCCAGCCAGCGGGCTTCGGCGACCGTTGTGGCGGAGGCGATGATGCGGGCGCCGGTTTTTTTCACCCGCTCCACGAGCGCCGGCTCGGGCAGGCCGAAATGAAAGCTGACCACCTGCGGACGGCACTCTTCCACGAGCGCGCACCCCGCCTCGTCGAAGGGGACGCGCCCGCCTCCCGGTGGGACCTGGTCGGGATCGAGATCGAGTTCCGCATAATAGGCCGCAAGCCGCGCGCGCCAGCCCGCTTCACGCGCCGCGTCGGGCGCGGGTGTGGCATGGCAGAAGAAATTGAGGTTCACTGGCCGATCGGTTTGCTGCCGGAATGCGCCGTATTCGGCGCGGATCCGTTCGGGCCCGAGCAGGGCGCAGGGCAGCGACCCGAGCCCGCCCGCGGTGCTGACCGCGATGGCGAGTTCGGCGCCGGACGAGCCGGCCATCGGCGCCTGCAGGATCGGCACCTCGATGCCGATAAGCTCAAGAACGCGATTGTCGGACCACATCGGCCTACCCCTCCTCCACTCCCTCGCGCCGGACGCCGCGCATCCTTGTCTGCGCCATGGTGCGGGTGGCGCCCTGCGGGGACAGCACCGGCACGAAGACGCGCCGCGAGCTGCGCTGCGCGACCGGCAGTCCCTGATAGAGACGCTTCTGCGCCTCCACGATCGTCACGCCGGAAAAGATCGGCGACAGCCGCCGCCCGGTCTGCTCGATCAGGCGATGGAACCTGAGCATCCAGCGCCGGCGCGACGGCGGAAAGAACAGCGCCTCGCTCCACTGCCCCGGCGTGAAATTGGTCTCGCGCAACAGGCTGGTCAGCTGGCCGCGCGACCAGGGCCGCCCGGTGCCGAAGGGCGTGTGCTCGAAGCGCGCCCACACCCCGCGCCGATTGGGAACCACGATGACCAGCCGCCCGCCGGGCGCCAATACCCGCCACAGCTCCATCAGCGTCTCGCGCGGGTTTTCCGCATGTTCCAGCGAATGCACCATCAAGACGCGATCGATGGAGGAATCGAACAGCGGCAACTCCTCGTCGAACACCAGCGCCGTCGCGGACGGGCCGTTGGGCGGCCAGGTCACCGCCCCCTGCGTTGCCGGCATGAAGGCGAACACCCGTTCCGCGTCGGCCCCGAACCGCTCCAGCCAGGGCACGGCATAACCGAGACCGACCAGGCGCTCATTGGGGATGTTGGCCCACACGCTCGACAACGCCATGGCGATCGAGCGCTCGGCCAAGCGCCCGAGCACCGATGCGTAGAAAGACCTGAGATCGACGATGTCCGAATACATGGCCGGACGGTATCCGCGCCCGGCCGGCACGGCAAGAAATCCGTGCGACGGGGTGACAGCTCCATGCCGTCCGGCTTATCGTCCGGCCGCAGAAAGCGAGGATGCCCATGGCCCTGGAAATCGAACAGTTCATGTGCCGCAGCGACAATTTCGGCGTGCTCGCGCACGACCCCGCAAGCGGCGAGACCGCCATCATCGATGCGCCCGAGACCGTGCCGATCCTGGAGGCGGTCGACCGCACGGGCTGGACACCGACCGTGCTGCTGGTCACGCATCACCACGGCGATCACGTCGCCGGCAATCTCGATCTCAAGAAGCGTTTCGGCCTGAAGATCGTCGGGCCCCGGTCCGAGGCGGACAGGATTCCGGGCATCGACGAGACCGTGGGGGACGGCGACCGCTTCGCCTTCGGCACGGACGAGGTCGACGTGATCTCGACGCCGGGCCATACCGCCGGCCATGTCTGCTACCACTTCACCCGATCGGGCGTCGTCTTCACCGGCGACACGCTGTTTGCGCTCGGCTGCGGGCGGCTGTTCGAATGCAAGCCGCCCGACATGTTCGCCTCCCTGAAGAAACTCGCGGCCCTGCCGCTGGAAACGGTGATCTACTGCGGCCACGAATATACCGAAGCCAATGCGCGCTTCGCGCTTTCGGTCGATCCGAGCAATTCCGCGCTCAAGGAACGCGCCGCCCTCATCCAGTCCAGGCGCGCCGCCAACCAGGCGACATTACCCACGACCCTGATCGAGGAGATGGCGACCAATCCGTTCCTGCGCGCGCACGATCCCGTCATCCGCCGCAATCTCGGCATGGAGACCGCCAGCGACGAAGCCGTCTTCGCCGAAATCCGCAAGCGCAAAGATATCTTCTGATCGGACGGGTCAGGCGAGCAGCACGCCGAGTACGATCGCGAGCTGGCCTGCATAATAAAGCACCCAGACGGCCGGCCTGCTCCAAAGCCGGTGGGCGGACGCCTCGGCAAGCAGGAAACGTTC
This sequence comes from Nitratireductor alexandrii, assembly GCF_004000215.1. Lineage (GTDB taxonomy): Bacteria > Pseudomonadota > Alphaproteobacteria > Rhizobiales > Rhizobiaceae > Mangrovimarina > Mangrovimarina alexandrii. Next base: position 20,938 of record NZ_RBVY01000003.1, read on the forward strand.
CGCCCCCAGGATGGCGTCGGACGCCATGAACAACACCGCGCCGACGATCACCAGCGGCGCGGGCAGAAACAGCGCCGCGACCCCCATCGCCAGGATCGCAAGGACATAGACGGCGACCGGCACCACCAGTGCGGCCGGCAGGACCGGGTGCAGGCGTTTGTAGAACAGACCCGCGAACGCCGCCAGGCCGAGCGCCACCAGCGGCCGCCAGGGCTCTCCGGCGAACAGCGCCGCACTGCCCGCGCCGGCAAACAGCACCGCATAGGCCAGGTGCACGCCCAGAAACGAGGCCAGGCCGGCCATGAAGGCGCCTTCGCCCTCCCGCGCCAGGCAGGCGTCGCCGAGCGCGCTCAGCACCAGGGCGAGCGTGAGAAGCCACGGCCCGCCGACGGCCAGGGACAGCACCGCCAGCAGCGCCACGCCGGCCGTCTTGGCGGCCAGGCGCCGCCAGGACGCCGGCCGCGCCGTCGTCGGCAGATAGAGCGCGGCCGCCGCAACCGACAGGACGAGCGTGCCGTTGGCCGTGCCGACCAATCCACCATCGAACGGCATCATCTTGCGCCGCCTCCCGCGGCAACCGCCCCGTCCATGCGGCGCAAGAAGAGATTTTTGGCCGCAAGCGCCGCACCGGCGGTGATCAGCAGGCAGGCGGCGGCGATACGCCAGGTCGGGTCGGCAAAACAGAACATGATCAACACCAGGGTCGACAAGAGCGGAGCAGCATAACGCGCCGCGCCCAGAACCTGAATATTGCCGCGTTTAACCCCGTGATCCCAGGCGTAGAACGCGCCGCCGACCGGCATCAGGCCGAGACCGGCGACGGCCAGCCACTTTACCGCGCTTTCGGGCCATACCGTCCGCTCGAGCGCCGGCAGCGCCCGCATCACCTCGGCCGAAAATCCGATCAGGGTCGCCCGCCCCATTGCCTGTCTCCTCCCGCACGCCGCGACGCCAGCGCCGCGCCGGCGGGACCGGACCTATCCGTCTCCGCCCGCCAATGGCAAGCCCAGATCGCCATCCTCGCTAGTCCAGGAGCTCGAAGCGCTTCGTTTCCAGCGTGAGTGTGCCGACCTTGGTCTTGGCCGTGACGCCGACGGGCGCGTAGACGCCGGTGGCGCCGATCTGCGCGAAGGCGATGCGGATCTGGCTCTTGTCGCGAATATAGCGCAGCGAGCGGTTGTCGCGGCGATAACCCGAAACCGGGACGAACTGCGCCCGGCACACCACGGTGCCGCCCTCGTAGCCTTGCGCCGACAGCGTGCCCCGCCCGGCAGGCGACAGGCGCAGGTCGGCCCGCAGCGCGCCGTCGAAGACGCTGATGGTGCGGTTGCACACATCGGCCTCGCGGTCCGCCGGCACGAGCGTGGCCGACAGCGGATCGGCGACGTCGACCAGGGCCGTCGCACCGTGCGGAACCCAGTCGTCGCGCTTCGTGTCGACCGGCGGCGCGTTCACCGCCTTGTGGACCCGCCCGTCGGCGAACGAAATCTGGGTGCGTTTCTTCTTCTTGCCGCTTTCATAATCGGCCACGTACCCCTTCGGACGCGCCCTGTCGTTGTCGAAATGCCCCATCGCGGTGACGCTACCCCGGGTGTCGTCGAACACCCGGGCCAGCCCGGCGCTCGACACGCGCCCTTCTACCTTGAAGCTGTCCCGGCTGACCGAGGACGAAAAACTCGAACGCGCGATCACCACGCCGTAGATCGTCACGATCTGCTCGACACGCATCGAATGCGCTTTTTCCGCGCGCGCAGGGGCCGCGCACGAAAGGGCGGCGGCAAGGATCGGCAACAAAAAGATCTTGGGACGCAAATCACACACTCCGCAACTCGACCAAGACGAACGGCCCGCATCCCCCTATATGTCCAAACATCACGAATCGGGCCTATCTGTGAATGGCCGCGTGGGTTTTGGGTAAACGGAGCGGTAATCGCACCACACGCGCGCCAACGCTTGACGATCCGTGCAAATGCCACTATGGGAGGCCGACTTTTCCGAGAGGCCGCCCTGAAACGTCCGCGCGCCATGATGATGGTGCGGTTTGGATTTTGGCCGGTGTCGAACCGAAGGTACGAATTATGTCCCGCGCTTGCGAACTGACCACCAAGTCCGTGCTCTACGGCAACAATGTAAGCCACGCCAACAACAAGACGCGTCGCCGTTTCCTGCCCAATCTCGTCAACGTGACGCTGATGTCGGAAGCGCTGAACCGCAACGTGCGCCTGCGCGTGTCGGCGAGTGCGCTGCGCACAGTCGAGCATCGCGGCGGGCTGGACGCCTTCCTGCTCAAGGCCGACACCACCGAACTGTCGCCCAAGGCGCGCCTGCTGAAGAAGCAGATCGTCAAGAAGCTCGACGAGGCGCCGGCATCGGCCTGAGCTAATTTTTCCAGGCGGGGGACAACCGCCTTACTTGGGCGCCGTGACGCAAGCCGCCACGGCGCCCACTGGTTCCATCACCCAGGCTAAAAAAATGACCCGCATGACCTCCATTGCCCCTTTCGTGCTCGCGATGACCGCTGTCGTCGCCGCCTCCAACTATCTGGTTCAGTTTCCCTTCGCCCATTTCGGGCTCGAGGAGATTCTCACCTGGGGCGCCTTCACCTATCCCGTCGCCTTTCTGGTCAACGATCTGACCAACCGACGCTTCGGCCCGCTCGCCGCCCGCAAGGTGGTGCTTGCGGGCTTCGTGCTCGCCGTCGCGCTGTCGATCTGGCTCGCGACGCCGCGCATCGCGATCGCGTCGGGCAGCGCCTTCCTGGCCGCCCAGTTCTTCGACGTCGCGGTCTTCGACCGGCTGCGCAAGAACGCCTGGTGGCAGGCGCCGTTCGTCTCAACCGTGCTCGGCTCGATGCTCGACACGGTGCTGTTCTTCTCGATCGCCTTTGCCGGGGCTTTCGCAGGCCTCGACGCCCTGTTCGGCATGGAGGACGGGTCGCTTGCCTTTCCCGTCGCCTTTCTGGGCTGGCAGGTGCCGCTATGGGTGTCGCTGGCGGTAGGCGATTTCGCCGTCAAGATCGGCGTCGGGCTTGTCATGCTGGCGCCTTACGGCGCGCTGCTTTCGGTGCTGAAGCCCGTCCCAGCGGCCAGATAGGCCGACACGGGGCACGCGCGCGCGAAACGCGCCGCCCGTCACTCCTCGTGCAGGCGGAATTCCAGGTAGAGATTGCGCTGCAGGATGGAGTGGTTGTCGTCGGAAATCAGCGACACCATGACGGCGCCGTCGGCGCGCCGCCACACGTCGAGCCCTTCCATATTGTCGATCTGGTAGCCCATATCGGCTTCGAGCAGCACGGGGCCGTCGGCCACCTTGCCCTTGCCGATGCTGTCGCCCTCGATGCGTTTCAGCCGGATCGCCACACCTTTGGCGACCGAGTAGCTGCGCTCCAACAGCAACAGATCGCCGTCCGGCAGGAAGGCGCCGTCGGTGATGTCGAAATCGCCGCTGCGCCGGACAGTGAAAATACCCTTGGTCGGTCCTTCGAGGATCGCGCCGAAGATGTCGCCTTTCCTGTCGAGGCTCTTTTCGGAAATGACGATGCGCGCGCCCTCATGCCGCCCCTCGGCCGGCGCATAGAGCACGGTTTCGAAACCGCGATTGCGCCGCAGCTCGTGGGCCGGCACCAGAAAGTCGAGATCGCGCAGCGGGCCCTTCATGTCCTTCGGCGTCAGCCGGAACACCGAGATGCGGTGCGCGCGCTCGAAGCCGACCGTCGCCTCGTCGCCGTTTACGGCCAGCCCCTCGGCGTCGGTGGTCCATTTGCGGCCGATGACATCGCCCTGGTCGTCCACCATCTGCTGCAGGGTGAAATCGGCGAAACCGGAGGGACGGCCCGCCTCATCCCGAACGAGGCGGCCGAAATACCAGAAGCCGGTATCGGTCACACCGACGAAACGCTGGCCCGGGTCGAGGAAACGGATCGCCGACATGGCGCCGAAATTCCAGGAGCCCGAGCCGAGCTCCAGCCCGCCGACGAATTCGAGCGAACCGAAACGGGTTTCGCCGGAACCGAGCTTGAATTGATGGATCGGCCGCGCACTGATCTCGGCCCGCTCCACCGGCGCCGGCTGCGCCCGCACGTCGACGGGAAACGCCAAGCCGACGATCGCGAGACCGGCCGCGAACCGGACCGCCCGAAGCCCGCGCCTGGCCAAGACCGTCAGCCCGCCCGCCGCATCGCGGCCCCGCCACGGCGATCGCCCTGACCGTTTTCCTCCTCGAACAGCGCGGCAAGCTGCTCGGTCATGGCGCCGGCAAGTTCCTCGGCGTCGACGATGGTGACGGCGCGGCGGTAATAGCGCGTCACGTCGTGCCCGATGCCGATCGCGATCAGTTCGACCGGCGAGCGCGTCTCGATCATCTCGATCACGGCGCGCAGGTGCCGTTCGAGATAATTGCCCGGATTGACCGACAAGGTGGAATCGTCGACCGGCGCGCCGTCGGAAATCATCATCAGGATGCGACGCTGCTCGCGCCGGCCGATCAGGCGGTTATGCGCCCACAAGAGCGCCTCGCCGTCGATGTTTTCCTTCAGCAGCCCCTCGCGCATCATCAGGCCGAGATTGCGGCGCGCGCGCCGCCATGGCGCGTCGGCGGATTTGTAGACGATGTGGCGCAGATCGTTGAGCCGGCCCGGATTGGCGGGCTTGCCGTCCTTCAGCCATTTCTCGCGCGCCTGCCCGCCTTTCCAGGCCCGCGTGGTGAAGCCGAGGATTTCGACCGAAACGCCGCACCGCTCGAGCGTGCGCGCGAGAATGTCGGCGCAGGTCGCCGCCACCGTGATCGGGCGCCCGCGCATGGAGCCGGAATTGTCCAGCACCAGCGTGACCACCGTGTCGCGGAAATTGGTGTCGCGCTCCTGCTTGAACGACAGCGGCTGCATCGGATCGATCACCACGCGCATCAGCCGCGCCGTGTCGAGATAGCCTTCCTCCAGGTCGAAATCCCAGGACCGGTTCTGCTGCGCCATCAGCCGGCGCTGCAGGCGGTTGGCGAGCCGGCCGACCACGCCCTGCAGATTGGCGAGTTGCTTGTCGAGGAAGGCGCGCAGCCGCTCAAGCTCCTCCTCCTCGCACAGCTCCTCCGCGCCGATCGTCTCGTCGAAGGACGTGGTGAACACCTTGTAGTCGAAATCCGGCGGAAGCGACGTGTAGGGCAGGTCCGGACGCTTCGCCTCGCCGGGCGTCTCGGCGTCGTCGACATCCTCATCGGACAGGTCTTCGGAGGTGGCGTCGGTCGCTTCGCTTTCGCCCGCCTCCTGGTCCTCGTCTGAGGCCTCGCTGTCGTCGGACTGCGAATCCTCGCTGCCCTGATCCTGGTCGTCGCCTTCCTCGCTCTGGTCCTCGCCCTCGGGCGGTTCCTCGTTGTCCTCGCTCTCCTGGGTTTCCTCCTCGTCGCCCAGTTCCTCGGCCATTTCCATCGACACCAGCATGTCGCGCACCGTGCGGGCGAATGCCGTCTGGTCTTCCAGGTCGCCGGCAAGCCGCTCGATATCGGCGCCGGCCTTGTCCTCGATCCAGTCGCGCCACAGATCGACCAGCCGTTCGCCGCTGCGCGGTGCCGCCCGGCCGGTCAGTTTCTCGCGCACCATCAGCGCGATCGCCTCCTCGATCGGCGCATCGGCCTGCTCGGCCACGGCCCCCAGATTGGCCTTGGAATATTTGTCCTCCAGCATCAGCGCCAGATTGTCGCCGACGCCGGTCATCGCGCGCGCGCCGATCGCCTCGACCCGGGCCTGCTCGACGGCGTCGAACACGGCGCGCGCCTGCTTGCCTTCGGGCGCCAGCCGGGTGTGCACGGCATTGTCGTGGCAGGCGCGCCGAAGCGCCATCGAATCGCCGATACCCCGCGTTACCGACAGCTCGTTCGCCGTCGGTCGCTTGGTCAGGTCGGGCAGGCGCGCCCGGTGGCCGGCGAGCGCCGGCTTGTCCTTTGCGAACGCGACCTCGAGCTCACCGTCCCCCGAAATGGCGCGCATGCACACCGACACGGCGCGCTTGAAGGCTTCCGCCTCGCCCGCCGTCCTGGGTTTGCCGCTGCGCTGATTGTCGCCTGGACCCGCCATGCGTGTTCCGTATCACCCCAAAACCACGTTGGCGGCCGATTCCTTCAGCTCCTCGCCGAAGGCGCGCTGGTAGAACTCGGCCACGAGAGCCCGCTCCAGCTCGTCGCACTTGTTGAGGAAGGTGAGCCGGAAGGCATGGCCGACATCGCCGAAGATCTCGGCGTTTTCGGCCCAGGTGATCACCGTGCGCGGGCTCATCACCGTCGCCAGGTCGCCGTTCATGAAGGCCGAGCGTGTCATGTCGGCCACCCGCACCATCTTGTTGACGATGTCGCGGCCCTTGTCGTTGCGATAGTGCTTGGCCTTGGCCAGCACGATCTCGACCTCGTTGTCGTGCGGCAGATAGTTGAGCGTTGTGACGATCGACCAGCGGTCCATCTGCGCCTGGTTGATCTGCTGCGTGCCGTGATAGAGCCCGGTCGTATCGCCGAGGCCGACCGTGTTGGCGGTCGCGAACAGGCGAAAGGCCGGATGCGGCCGGATGACGCGGCTCTGGTCGAGCAGGGTCAGGCGCCCCGACGATTCCAGCACGCGCTGGATGACGAACATCACGTCCGGGCGGCCGGCGTCGTATTCGTCGAAACACAGGGCGACATTGTGCTGGTAGGCCCAAGGCAGGATGCCGTCGCGGAACTCCGTCACCTGCTTGCCGTCCTTGAGCACGATCGCGTCCTTGCCGACGAGATCGATACGGCTGACATGGCTGTCGAGATTGACGCGCACGCACGGCCAGTTGAGGCGGGCCGCGACCTGCTCGATATGGGTCGACTTGCCGGTGCCGTGATAGCCCGAGATCATGACGCGGCGGTTGAAGGCGAAGCCGGCCAGGATGGCGAGCGTGGTGTCCCGGTCGAAGAGATAGTCGGGATCCACGTCGGGGACGTGCTGATCGGCGGCCGAATAGGCGGGCACGACCATGTCCGAGGAAAAGCCGAACGTGTCCTTCACCGAGATGGTCGTATCGGGAAGATTGGCGATGTCGCGATCGATCTTGTTCATCATGCCTCCAGCGCGCCGCAAGCCTTCGGGCGTCGCCGTTTGTTTCTCACGAATTCGGGGGCAGTGCTTACCAGACCTTGGCTTCAACAGAAACCGGATTGTTTGAGCACCCGGTAGGCCTGGATCACGTCGCGGAACCGGTCTTCCGAACCCCGGTCGCCGCCATTCGCATCCGGATGGTGGCGCTTTACGAGTTCTTTATAGCGCGCCTTGATGTCCGCGCCAGTCGCTTTCTCGTCAAGCCCAAGCGTTTCCAGCGCCTTGGCCTCAAGCGGCTTGGCCTTGCGCACGCGCGGCCGCGACGGCTCGGCATCGCCGAAAAGGTTGAACGGATCGCGCACCCGCCGATAGTAACCGGCCCGACCGGACCGCTTGTCGGCGATATCGGGGCTCGACCGGGAGGCGGATTTCGCGCCCATCGCCCAGGTCGGGCGGTGGCCGGTCAGCGCCTCTTTCTGATAGCGCGCGACTTCGCTGTCGGCGAGGCCGGAGAAATAATTGTAGCCCTTGTTGTACTGGCGCACGTGATCCAGGCAGAAACAGAAATACTCGCCCTCGCGCAGACGCCCGACCGGCGCGCGGTGCAGGCCGGCCTCGCCACAGCCGTCCCACTGACAGCGCGGCGCAGCCGACTTCACCTCCGCCTCGGGATCGGGGCGGACGCGAATGCGGTCAAAGAGTTTCGAATCCAGTTTCATACCTGCCCGATTATGGTGGCTTCGGCCCCGGAAACAAGAATTGACATTTGCGCAAGGTTGCCCCTACCCCGGTGATTTGCGCATTCCGGCCCGAAACCGGCCGCACAGGAGACCCCGCATGAGCCTTCAATCAGCGATCGAGACCAAGCTGCGCGCACGGTTTTCGCCCGAAAGCCTGGACGTCCTCAACGAAAGCCATCTTCATGCCGGCCATCACCATCTCGACGGCGGCCACGAGGCCGTCTTCGACGGCAGCGGCGAAACCCATTTCCGCATCCGCATCGTGTCGGAAGTTTTCGCCGGCATGAGCCGGGTCGAGCGCCACCGCGCCGTCAACGAGGCGCTGGCCGAGGAACTGCGCGCCGGCCTGCACGCGCTCGCCATCGAGCCGACCGCGCCGGGAGAAAAGACCCGGCGCTGACGCAACGAGCGCTATTTCTCGGCCTCGCGCACCCGCAGCTTCACGATCCGGTTCTTGTTGCGCTTCATGACGATGAAGCGTTTGCCGTGGAAGGTGAAGGCCTGTTTTTCCTCAGGGATCGACTGCGCCTCGTGGATCACCAGCCCGGCGATCGTCGTCGCCTCCTCGTCCGGCAGGTTCCAGTCGAGCGCGCGGTTCAGGTCGCGGATCGGCACCGACCCGTCGACCACGACCGAGCCGTCCGCCTCCTGCTTGACGCCCTGAACGTCGACATCGTGCTCGTCGGCGATCTCGCCGACGATCTCCTCGATGATGTCCTCCAGCGTCACCAGCCCCTCGACCTCGCCATATTCGTCGACCACGATCGCCACATGCGCCTTCTTGCGCAGGAAGGCGTTGAGCTGGTCGTGCAGCGTCGTGGTGTCCGGAACGAACCAGGGTTTGCTCGCCACTTTGAGGATGTCGACACGCCGCGGGTCGTTGTCGACATCGTGCAGGGCGCGCAGGAGATCCTTGGCGTGGACCACGCCGACGATGTTGTCGGTCGACTGCCGGTAGACCGGAATGCGCGTGTAGGGGCTTTGCAGGATCTCGCGCACCACCACGTCCGGCGGATCGTCGGCATTGACGAGCCGCATGCCGGTGCGATGGATCATCACGTCGGAGACTTCGAGCTCGGCGAGATCCAGCAGCCCGCCGACCCGGTCGCGCTCCTGCTTGATGAAGGCGCCCTCGCGATGCAGCACCTCGACCGTGCCGCGCAATTCGTCGTGCGCCGACACCATCGGCGCGTCCCGGGCCAGGTTGATGCCGAAAAGCACCAGGATGCCGCGCACGACGACATTGGCCGCGGAGGACACCGGGCCGAACACGAAAACCACGGCGCGCGCGAACGGCGACACCGTCAGCGCGAATTGCTCGGGCCGGAACAGCGCCAGCGATTTCGGCAGGATTTCCGCGAAGATCACCAGCATCGCCGTCATGATCAGCGTGGCGTAGACCACGCCGGCCTCGCCGAACAGCCTGAGAAAAAGGCTGGTCGTCAGCGCCGAGGCCAGGATGTTGACCAGATTGTTGCCGATCAGCAGCGCGCCCACCAGGCGGTCCTTGCGCTCGATCAGCTTTTCGACGATCCCGGCGCGGACATGGCCTCCGGCCGCGAGCGAATGCAGCCGCGCCTTCGAGGCCGCCGTCATGCCGGTTTCGCTGCCCGAAAACAAAAAGGACAGCATGATCAGGAAAAGGATGACGGCACCAGTCACCCACAATTCGGATGTCATCCCGGATGGTTCTCCCTGAGAAAGGACAGCACTTCCGCAGCCGGCACGTCCTTGGCGATGTAGGACTGGCCGATGCCGCGGGTCAGGACGAAGGTCAGCGCGCCGCGCGAGACCTTCTTGTCCTGCATAATATAGGCGAGCAATGTCTCGGCGTCCGGAAGCTGCCCGGAAATATCGGCCATGCGCGTCGGCAGGCCGACGGCCGCCAGATGCGCCTCCACCCTGGCGGCGGCGTCGGCGCTGCACTGGTTGAGCCGTACCGAGAAGCGATGCGCCAGCGTCATGCCGATCGCGACGCCCTCGCCGTGCACCAGTCTTTCGCCGTCATACCCGGTGGCGGCCTCGAGCGCGTGACCGAACGTGTGGCCGAGATTGAGCAGCGCGCGCTCGCCCGCCTCGGTCTCGTCGCGGGCCACGATCGCCGCCTTGGCCCGGCACGATTCCGCGATCGCCTCGGCCCGCGCCGCACCGCCCGAAAACACCGCGCGCCAGTTTTCTTCCAGCCAGTCGAAAAAGCCTGGCCGGTCGATCAGCCCGTATTTGACCATCTCGGCATAGCCGGCACGGAATTCGCGCGCCGGCAGCGTGTCGAGCACGGCCGTGTCGGCAAGCACCAGGCGCGGCTGGTGGAACACGCCGACCAGGTTCTTGCCGCGGGCGGTGTTGATGCCCGTTTTGCCGCCGACGGAGGAATCGACCTGCGCCAGCAGCGAGGTCGGCACCTGGACAAAGCCCATCCCGCGCCGCACGACGCCGGCGGCGAAGCCGGCCAGGTCGCCGATCACGCCGCCGCCGAGCGCGATCACCAGGTCGCCGCGCTCGAGGCGGGCCTCCAGCAAGGCGTCGACGACCTGCTCGAACGGTCCGAAACTCTTGGTTTTCTCGCCTGGATCGAGCGTGATGACGCTCTGGTCTATCCCGGCTCGGGCAAGGCTGTCGGCAAGCGCATCGAGATGGACGGCGGCGACGTTTTTGTCGGTAACCACCGCGCAGCGCACGCCGGCCGTCCGGCGCGCGATCTCGTCACCGGCCCGCGCGACCAGCCCGGGGCCGATCAGAATGTCGTAGGCGCGCGCGCCGAGACCGACCTCGACGCGCGTAACCGGCATGTTCGCGGCGTCCTGCATCATTGCGCGCCCTCCTTGTCCTTTCCGGCTTCCAGATGCCGCAGCAGCGCGACAAGCGCTTCCTGCGCGATCACATCCTTCGGTTCGTCGCGCGACTGGACGGTGACGTCGGCCAAGGCATAGACCGGGTAGCGCTCCGCCATCAGTCGGTCCATCACGGCCCTCGGATCGGCGTTTTTCAGCAGCGGACGGTGCCGGTTTTTCATGACCCGTTCCATCAACACGTCCAGATCCGCCTTGAGCCAGATCGACACCGCGCGCTCCGCGATCGCCTGTCGTGTCTGCGCGTTCATGAAAGCGCCGCCGCCCGTTGACACGACGCGCCCGCCCTCGTCGAGCAGCCGTGCGATCACCCTGCGTTCGAGTGAGCGGAATTCGCTTTCGCCATAAAGCGCGAACAGATCGGCCACCGACAGGCGCGACACGGCCTCGATCTCGTGATCGCTGTCGATGAACGGCAGATCGAGCATCTGCGCGACCTTTCGCCCGATAGCCGTCTTGCCCGCGCCCATCAGCCCTGTGAAAACAATCGTCTTCTTGCCGAGCAGCTCTCGCAGCCTGGTTTCGACGGCATTCGGCGCGGTCGTCATGAAACAGTTCCTTCGCCGCGCGTATGCACATGAAAACCGTGAAGGCGTCAAGCGGTTGTGCGCATCTGCGCCGGGGTTGAATTCGCCCCCTTGCCAAAGCATAAGTAGGCGGGCGGGCACAGTATTGGGGAATTTCTGGGCGAATGCCGACCCTTTTTCGGTTCTTGGTGACCATAGCGGTCCTGGTTGGCATCGCATATGGAGCGATGTTCGCGCTGGCCACATTCGTGGAACCCAGGAAGGGCGAGATGTCGGTCAGGATTCCGCCTGAGAAGCTCAACCCCTAGGGTCAGGCCCCGGCGACCTTCCGGAACGGGACGCGATGAACAGCCAGGCCGCGATCGAAGCCTTTCTGGAAATGATGAGCGCCGAGCGCGGCGCCAGCGCCAACACGCTTGACGCCTATCGGCGCGACCTCCAGGAAGCCCATGGCGACATGACCGGCGGCCTTGCCGATGCCGATGCCGCCGCCATCCACGCCTATCTGGAATCGGTCGCGGCCCGGGGGTTCGCGCCCTCGACCCAGGCCCGTAAACTGTCCGCCCTGCGTCAGTTTTTCCGCTTTCTCTATGGCGAGGGATGGCGCACGGACGACCCGACCGGAACCGCGAGCGCACCGCGCAGGACAGCGGCCTTGCCCAAAATTCTCAGCGAAGCCGAGACCGGGCGGCTGCTCGATCTGGCGGCGGCCGAGGCGGCAAACCCGCCGCCGGGCGTGGCGCCTGTCGCGGCCATCCGCCTGCATGCGCTTGTCGAGACGCTCTACGCGACCGGCCTGCGGGTTTCGGAACTGGTCGCGCTGCCGCTCAGCGTGGCGCTGCGCGACGACCGGTTCTTCGTGGTTCGCGGCAAGGGCGGCAAGCAGCGCATGGTGCCGCTGACGGACGGCGCGCGCCGGGCGATGAAAACATGGCTCGACGCCCGCGCCGCCGGCAAAAGCACCGCCGACAGTGCGTTTTTGTTTCCCGCCGCCTCGGCGAGCGGATATCTGCCCCGGCAGGCATTCGCCCGCGAGTTGAAAGCACTGGCCGCGCGGGCCGGCATCGCATCGTCGAAAATATCACCGCACGTGATCCGTCACGCCTTTGCCAGCCATTTGCTGCAAAACGGTGCCGATCTGCGCGCGGTTCAGCAATTGCTCGGCCACGCCGACATTTCGACGACGCAGATCTACACCCATGTGCTGGAAGAACGCCTGGTGCGGCTGGTCAACGACCATCATCCGCTTGCCGATTAGACCCGCGAACGTTATGTGAGGGCCAGTCCGGCGCCGGAACCGGTCGACAACGACCGGTTGAGCGCCTTTTTCGCGTATCGTGAGCACGGCTGATCCACAGCGAATGTACAATTATCTCGACTTCGAAAAACCCGTCGCGGATCTTGAGGGCAAGATCCTCGAATTGAAGAAGCTCAACGAAAGCGGTGAAGCCGTTGACGTGGCCGACGAGATCGCACGCCTGGAAAAACGCGCCGCCGATGCCTTGAAAGAAGCCTACCGGGCGCTGACGCCCTGGCAAAAGACCCAGGTCGCGCGCCATCCCGACCGGCCGCATTGCCTCGACTACGTCAAGCACCTGTTCACCGATTTCACCGCGCTGGCCGGCGACCGCAGTTTCGGCGAGGACAACGCCATCATCGGCGGGTTCGCCCGCTTCAACGGCCAGCCAGTGGCGGTTCTCGGCCAGGAAAAGGGCGCCGATACCAAAAGCCGGCTGAAACACAATTTCGGCTCGGCCAGGCCCGAGGGCTATCGCAAGGCCGTCCGCATCATGAACCTCGCCGACCGCTTCGACGTGCCCCTGGTGACGCTGGTCGACACGGCCGGCGCCTATCCGGGCGTGGGCGCGGAGGAGCGCGGCCAGGCCGAGGCGATCGCACGCTCGATTTCCGCCTCGCTGGCCCTGCGGGTGCCGGTCGTGTCGGTGGTGATCGGCGAAGGCGGCTCCGGCGGCGCGATCGCGATCGCCACGGCCAACAAGGTCTACATGCTGGAACATTCGATCTATTCGGTGATCTCGCCGGAAGGCGCGGCCTCGATCCTGTGGCATGATTCCACGCGCGCCAAGGACGCCGCCACCTCGATGAAGATCACCGCGCAGAACCTGCTCGAGATGAAGATCATCGACGGCATCATCCAGGAGCCGGTGGGCGGCGCCCATCGCGGCCCCGAAAGCGTGATCGAGGCGGCCGGCAAGCAGATTGCGACCGCCCTGGAGGAACTGGCCGGCGCCGATATGGACTGTCGCGAGCACCGGCGCGAAAAGTTCCTCGCCATCGGCCGATCGATCTGATCCGCCTCGGCCGCGGCGAGTTTGCGCTGTCGACGGGCAGGACAACGGTCGCCGCGAACCGCAAACGACGCGATTTGGCCCCGCTTCGCCACAAAATCGCCAAGTCTTGGCCGTCAATGACAAGCGCGTGAGGCACGCGGGACGGACCTTGTGGTAAGGTTTTTTCAAGGTTAACGACCTTAACGTGCGCCGAATGCGTGGCCGCGCCAGACGCGGCCGCACCCGAAGCGATGCTTGTAGGTAGCCAAACACCGATGATCTTGAGCCTGACACGTGGAGGATTGCTTGTCGCGGCGCTGGCATTGGCGCTAGCCGGGTGCACGGAATCAACCCTGCAATCGGCCAACGGCAAAGCCGAAAGGCCGGTGCCGGCGCGTCTCATTTCGGAGATGAAGGCCAAGGGAATGAACCGCAATTCGCCGGTCATGGCCCGTGTCTTCAAGGAGGAAGGCGAGCTCGAAGTCTGGAAGCAGAAGGCCAACGGCCGCTACGACCTGCTTGCCACCTACGAGATCTGCAAATGGTCCGGCAAGCTGGGGCCCAAATTCACCGAGGGCGACCGGCAGGCGCCGGAAGGGTTCTACACCGTCAAGCCGGCGCAGATGAACCCGCGTTCGAACTACCATCTCGCCTTCAACATCGGGTATCCGAACACCTATGACCGCGCCAATGGCCGCACCGGGTCGCATCTGATGGTGCACGGCGCCTGTTCGTCGGCGGGCTGCTATTCCATGAACGACAAGGAGATGGAGGAGATCTACGCGCTCGCCAGGGACGCCTTTCGCGGCGGGCAGCGCGAGTTTCAGATCCAGGCCTTCCCGTTCCGCATGACGGCGCGCAACATGGCGCGTTATCGCAACGACCCGAATTACACGTTCTGGACGATGCTGAAGGAAGGCTACGACCATTTCGAGATCACCAAGGTGCCGCCCAAGGTCGACGTGTGCGAGAAGCGTTATGTGTTCAATCGCACCACCGAAGGCGGCGCCGCCTTTTCGCCCACCGGCGCATGCCCGCCGAGCGTTCAGCCCGAAGCGCTGATGACGGCCTTTCAAAGCTATCGTTCGAACTACGAGGCGGCCTTCGCCACCCATACCGCTCGGGGCGGCGGCGAGGCGCCGAAAGCTTCGATCGCCGGTCTCAAGGAAGCCGATCTGGTTGCCGACTGGACCCGTCGCCGCGCCCGCGGCGAGCGCGTGCCGGTCGAGCCGCCGTCGCTGTCGCCGGACGGCACCGTGGTCACCACCTCGGTGATGGGACGCATCGATTCGCCCGCCGGCCGCCGCCAGGCCGCAATCGACGCCGAAAAGGCGGCCAAGCGCAAGGCCGAGGAGGAAAAGGCCGCAGCCGTGCGCCGCGCCGCCGAGGCCAAGGCTGCCGCCGAAGCCGCCGAGAAGGAAGAGGCCGAAGCGGCCGAGCGCGCCGCCGCGGCCCCTGCCGAGGCCGCCCCGCAGGACGATCCGGGCATGCTCGGCTCGGTACGCAAGCGCTTTACCAATCTTTTCGGAAGCTGACGCCGCGGCCATGTCCGCTGCCACGGATGTCTACGATCTGAGAGGGCTGCAATGCCCGCTGCCCGTCCTGCGGACCCGCAAACGGCTGGAGGGCATGCAGGCCGGCGCATGGCTGTGGGTGGAAACCACCGATCCGCTCGCGGTGATCGACATTCCCGCCTTTTGCGCCGAGGCCGGGCACCGGCTGATGTCGAGCGAGGCCGCACAAGGCGGCGGCCACCGCTTCCTGATCGAACGGGGCGGGTAGCGCCCTCACCGGCGGCGCACCGCCTCCTTCAGGGCCGGTATCCGCCGATCGCGAGCGGATTGTCCTCCAGCGCGCGGCGATCGGGGGTATCGATCCCCGGCCGCTCCGCGAAGGCGTCGAACAGGCGGCGTACATAATCCTGCGGCACATCCTTGGTGATCAGCACCAGCCGTGTCCCGCGCCTGTCGTCGGGCCAGGCGGCAAGCCGCACCGGCGGATGCAGGAAGCGCCGCACGCCGTGAATGACCAACGGCCGCTCCGGCTCCTCGACCGTCTCGACGATGCCCTTCATGCGCAGCAGGCCTTCGCCATGCGTGGAACGCAGGAGGTCGAGGAAATTGGCCACCGCCGCGAAGGCGATCGGCCGGTCCAGCGTGAGCGAAAACGTCTCGAAACGATGATCGTGCGCATGGTGGTGATCGTGCCCGTCGTCGGCGTGGTCGTGGTGATGATCATCGGCCGCGACCGCGCGCAGCCATCGTTCGACATCGACGCTCTTGGTCGAGGGGTCGTAGAGCCCGCAATCGAACAAGGATCCGACATCCGCCTCGCCGCCGGCCGCATCGAGCACCGGCGCGCCGGGATTGAGCCGCGCCAGCCGCGCGCGCAAGGACGCCACCGCTTCGGCGGAAGCCAGGTCCGACTTGGTCAGCACGATCCGGTCGGCCACCGCGACCTGGCGCACCGCCTCCTCATGCGCGTCGAGCGTGGCCTCACCGTTGAGGGCGTCGGCGACCGCGATCACGCCGTCGAGCCGATAGGCGGCCAACAGCGCCGGATGCGCCATGATCGACTGCAGCACCGGGCAGGGGTCGGCGAGCCCGGTGGTCTCGACGACGACGCGCGCGAGCGGGGCCAGCCGACCGGTCTGCACCCGGTCGGCGAGATCGGCCAGCGTGTCGACCAGTTCCCCGCGCACGGTGCAGCACAGGCAGCCGTCGGACAGTTCGATGATGCCGTCGGAGGCCTGCTCGACCAGGAGATGGTCGATCGGCACGTCGCCGAACTCGTTGATGATGACCGCGGTTCCGGCCATGTCCGGCGCCTTCAGGAGCCGGTTGAGCAACGTCGTCTTGCCCGCACCGAGAAATCCGGTGAGCACGCTGACGGGAACGGGCTGGCGGGGAGCGTTCTGCGGGTCCATGTCCAAGCCGCTATTGCACCGCCGTTTGCGTTGCCGGCTTGTAGTCGGGACGCGGCGTGGGAATGGGCACGTTGGCGTATTCGACCGCCGCCGCCGGCGATTTCGGACCCGTCGCGCCGCCGAGACCGACGGCGACCAGGCGCGGCTCGCGATCAAGATCGCGGATATAGGGCGAGCGGATGATCATGCTGCCGTCCTCGTCGCGGTTTTCGGCTCGCTGCTTGCGCGCTTCCTCGGTGCAGATCACCGGGCGCATGTTCGTCGCCTCGGCGAGCATGCCGCCGCCGACCGGCAGCGCGGCCAGCGACGAGGCGAAGGATTGGTTGCGTTTGAACCCGTCCTCCAGCAACTGCGCCGCCTTCTCGGCCCGTTGCGAGACCGACGCTTCGCCGACCAGCACGGCGATGATCGTGCGCCCCTCGCGAGTCGCCGAGGCCACGAGATTGAAGCCGGCCGGACAGGTAAAGCCGGTCTTCATGCCGTCGGCACCGTCGAACCGGCCGATCAGCGTGTTGTGGTTGGGCAGCTTCACCTTGCCGGCCGCCAGCCCCTCGATCGCGAAATAGCCGACATTTTCGGGAAATTCCCGACGGATCGCCAAGGCCAGCAACGCCATGTCGCGTGCCGTCGTGTATTGTTCGTCGTCGTGCAGCCCGTGCGCATTGACCCAGTGCGAACCGCTCATGCCCAAACGGCGCGATTCCGCATTCATGCGCGTGGCGAAGGCCTTTTCGGACCCGGCGATGCTTTCGGCGATCGCCGTGGCGACGTCATTGGCCGACTTGACCATGATGATCTTGATTGCGTTGTCCAGGGTCAGCACCGAGCCGGGCTTGTAGCCCATCTTGCTCGGCGGTTCCTTGGCCGCGTTCTTGGAGATCGTCACCGGCGATTTCAGCGTCACCTCGCCGGCCTTGATGGCGCGAAAGGCGACATAGGCCGTCATCAGCTTCGACAGCGAGGCCGGATACCAGCGCCGGAACGCCTCCTCCTGGGCCAGTACCTTGCCCGACTTCAAGTCGACGACGATCGAAGGCCCCGCCTGTGCCGGCGATGCCGTCCACACCATGGAAGCCGCCAGCAGCCACGCGGGATTTACGAGACGCCTCGCCCAATTCCGTGTCGATTTCACTATGGCCTCTCCAGGGATTTGCGCTACCTTCGCCCGGTCCCGATAGGCCCGCAAGGCGGAACGGGACGCCTGGCCGAGCGTCGGCGGGTCTTATTTAGCGCATGTGACGCCATGATGGCAAAGCCGGCCGGGACCGGCGCGACGGGGCGGATTTGCGCCTTGATGTGGAGTGGGAGCCTAAGGAATGCCAATACTCAACCGCGCGGCCGAGCTTCAGGAGGAAGTCAGTGGATGGCGGCGCCAGCTGCACCGCAGGCCGGAGCTGAATTTCGACCTGTTCGAAACCTCGACCTTCGTGGCCGACAAGCTGCGCGAGTTCGGGTGCGACGAGGTCGCCACCGGGATCGCCAAGACCGGCGTCGTCGGCCTCATCCGCGGGCGCCTGGGCGACGGGCCGACGATCGGGCTGCGCTCCGACATGGACGCGCTGCCGATCAACGAGGCGAGCGGCGTTCCGCACGCCTCCGAAACCCCCGGCAAGATGCACGCCTGCGGCCATGACGGCCATACCGCCATGTTGCTCGGCGCGGCCAAATACCTGACCGAGACCCGCAATTTCCACGGCACGGTGGCGGTCATCTTCCAGCCGGCGGAGGAAGGCGGCGGCGGCGGCCGCGTCATGGTCAAGGAAGGGCTGATGGAGCGCTTCGGCATCGAGCGCGTCTTCGGCATGCACAATGCGCCGGGCCTGCCCGTCGGCCAGTTCGCCACCCGGCCCGGACCGATCATGGCCTCGACCGCGGAATTCACCATCACCATCAAGGGCAAGGGCGGGCACGCCGCCTTTCCGCACCAGACGGTGGACCCGATCGTCGTCACCAGCCGGATCGTCGGCGCCATGCAGTCGATCGCCTCGCGCAGCGCCGACCCCGTCGACGCGCTGGTCGTCTCGGTGACGAAATTCCACGCCGGCGACGCCTACAACGTCATTCCCGAAACGGCCGAGATCGCCGGCACGGTGCGCACGCTGCGTCGCGAGACCGCCGACCTGGCCGAAGAGCGCATCCGCGCGCTGGTGACCGGCATCGCGGTGGCGAGCGGGGCGGAGGCGAATATCCACTACGACCGCAACTATCCCGTCACCTTCAACCATGCCGAAGAGACCGATTTCGCCGTCGACGTGGCGCGCGACGTCGCCGGCGACGCCAAGGTCGACCCGCAGATGCCCGCGATGATGGGCGGCGAGGATTTTTCCTACATGCTGGAAGCTCGGCCCGGCTCGTTCATCTTCGTCGGCAATGGCGACACCGCCAATCTCCACCACCCCGCCTACGACTTCAACGACGAGGCGATCCCGCACGGTATTTCCTATTGGGTGCGGCTGACGGAAAAGGCGCTCGCGGCCTGAAGCGGGGCCTGCGCCGGTTGGCGCGGGCTGCCGCTGACGCCACAGCGGATGTTCGAGCTCCATCGCAGAACCGGAAGCACGGCGGCGGCGATGCTATGGCCGATACCGGCATGGCCAAAACGCGGTTGGCGAAGCGGCGCGAAACCGCTATGAGGGCGGCGGGGTCCCGTAGCTCAGCAGGATAGAGCATCAGATTCCTAATCTGAGGGTCGCAGGTTCGAATCCTGCCGGGATCACCAGTTTCTCAAGGTCAATTCCGGACGCGGGGCGGCGTCCCGAGCCGCTGGGGACGCGATTACGCGGCGCCGCAGATTTCAGAGAAGGGTCGCGGTCAGTTGATCGTCATGACGACGGCGTCATCGTCGTCATTCCGCGCCGGCGCCACCGGACCGAGCTCCAGATGCCATGCCGCCGGAAGTCGCTTCTCTTCCAAAAAGCGCTTGATCTCGCCCGGGCATTCGCAAGCCGCCTTGGCGGCCAGAAAGGCGCTGTAGGGAATATTCCGGGACTGGGTCTGCATCGCAACCTCCTCCTTGCCCGGCATTGAAGCCGCAGAAATTGGCCGAAATCTGACAGACACTAATTTTTCGTGAACGCGGTGTCCGGCGGCGCGACAGGCGCTTTTCCGGCGCAAACGGTCCGCCGGACCGACTGTGGATTTCATCGCGTTGCAACAAAACCGTAGCCGGACTGTCATGCGCTGCCGATAGGCGATTGGCTGAAAGTGCTGGAACTTTCGCCAACCCAATTCAGGGAGAGCCTCATGAAGCCCTTTGGTATCGCCGCGGGTCTCGCGGCCGGACTGTCGCTCCTTTCCGCCAGTTCCGCCTTTGCCGTCACCGAGATTTCCTGGTGGCACGCGATGGGCGGCGCGCTCGGAGAGACCGTCAACGAGATCGCCACCAATTTCAACGCCTCGCAGGACGAGGTCGTTCTGACCCCCGTGTTCAAGGGCACCTACGAAGAGGCGCTGACCGCCGGCATCGCCGCCTTCCGCGCCGGCGAACAGCCCAACATCCTCCAGGTCTTCGACGCCGGCGCGGCCACCGTCATCGGCGCCAAGGGCGCGGTGAAGCCGGTCCAGGATCTGCTCGAGGGCGCCGGCGCGTCCTTCGATATCGAGGACTACATCTCCGGCGTGCGCTATTTCTACGCCGACAGCGACGGCAAGATGATCGGCATGCCGTTCAATTCGTCCGCGCCGATCATGTATTACAACACCGAGGCCCTGGAAAAGGCCGGCGTCGAGGCCCCCAAGACCTGGGAAGAGTTCGAGCAGATCGCGCCCAAGCTCAAGCAAGCCGGCTACATCCCGCTGGTGCAGTCGCATCTGCCGTGGGAATTCACCGAGAATTTCTTCTCCCGCCACAACCTGCCCTTCGCCACCAACAACAACGGTTATGACGGCGCCGAGGGCACCAAGCTGCTGGTCAACACCGACGGGCTGAAGATGATGTTCGCCAAGCTCGCCGCGTGGAAAGAGGACGGCCATTTCGAATGGTACGGCACCGGCTGGGGCGACAACCAGACCCCCTTCGAGCAGGGCAAGGTCGCGCTGTGGGTCGGTTCGTCGGGTTCCTTCGGCGGCCTGACCAAATCGGCCGCCATGCCGTTCGGCGCCGTGCCGCTGCCCTATTGGGAAGCGATCGCCGGCGAGGAGGGCTACCAGACCTTCATCGGCGGCGCGGCGCTGTTTGCCATGGCCGGCAAATCCGAGGAAGAGAACAAGGCGACCGCCAAGTTCTTCGAATACCTGACCTCTCCCGAGGTGCAGCTGATGTGGCACAAGAGCACCGGCTACGTGCCGATCACCAACGCCGCCTATGAGCGCGCCAAGCAGCAGGGTTATTACGACGAGGTGCCGCAGGCCGAAATCGGCATCCAGCAGCTCAACATGAAGGCCGGCGAGTGGACCAAGGGCTACCGCATGGGTTTCTACGTCCAGATCCGCGACGTGATGAACCGCGAATACGGCAAGCTGTTCACCGGCGAGACCACCGTGGACGAGGCGTTCAAGACGATCGAGGCCGAAGGCAACCAGCTTCTCGAGCGTTTCGCCAAGACCGGTAGCTAAACAACGGCTCCCTTCCCGATAGCGGGGCGCATCCGGCAGCGGCTGCGCCCCTTCCTTTCCCGGCAACGGAGTCCCGCGCCATGGACAAGGTCCGGTTCGGCCATTCGATCGTGCCCTATCTGTTCCTGCTGCCGCAGATGGTCGTCGTTGCGGTGTTTTTCTACCTGCCCGCCGGCGAGGCGGTGCGCTCGTCCTTCTTTCTCGAGGATCCTTTCGGCTTCAGCGCGACCTTCGTCGGCCTCGACAACTATGCCGATGTGCTGTCGAGCGCGGAATATCGCCGCGTGGCGAGCTTCACCGTCTGGTTCACCGCGCTCGTCGCCTTCTTTGCGCTCGCCATCGCGCTGCTGCTCGCCGTCAAGGCCGACGCGGTGCTGCGCGGCGCCAAAACCTACCGCACGCTCCTGATGTGGGTCTACGCCATAGCGCCCCCGGTCGCCGGCCTGCTCGGCATTTTGTTGTTCGACCAGCATGTCGGCCCGTTCGTCGCCATCGCGTCCTGGTTCGGCTGGAACCTGCGCATCGGGGTCAATTACTACGACACCGCCTTTGCCATGATCGCGACCGCGGTCTGGTACCAGGTGGCGGTCAACTTCATCTTCTTTCTGTCCGGCCTGCAGTCGATCCCGCGCGCGGTGCGCGAGGCAGCCCTGATCGACTGTCGGTCTGGCCTGCGGCGGTTTTTCACCGTGACGCTGCCGCTGCTGACCCCGACCGCCTTTTTCCTGCTGGTGATCAACATCACCTACGCGCTGTTCGACACGTTCGGGCTGATCGACCTGATGACCAAGAACGAACCGGGCAACAACCCCGTCACGCTGGTCTACAAGGTTTTCCTCGACGGGTTCCGCGGCAACGATCTCGGCGGCTCCTCGGCGCAGTCGGTCATTTTGATGATCGTCGTCTTCGCACTCACCGTCGTGCAGTTCCGCTTCATGGAACGCCGCGTGCATTATGCGTGAGGCCCAGATGAGCGACGCCGTTTCCACCGCCCGGCCGCTTGCGCCTGCAAGCCACAGGCCGGCCTTCAAATGGGGCCCGGTCTTCGACCACGCCATCCTGATCGCCGGCGCGGCCTTCATGCTCGTGCCGGTCTTCCTCGCCTTCATGACCTCGACCCACGACGCCGTCACGATCCACACCGGCGGCGTTCAGGCGCTGCCCGGCACCAGCCTGGTCGACAATTACGCGACCGTGATGTTCGACGGTCTCGGCTTTTCCGGCGCGGTCAACGGCACCACGATGATGCTCAATTCGATGATCCTCGGCCTGGGTTTCGCCGTCGGCAAGATCGTGCTTTCGATGATGGCCGCCTACGCGATCGTCTATTTCCGCTTTCCCCTGGCCGAATTCGCCTTCTGGGCGATCTTCGTCACCCTGCTCCTGCCGCTCGAGGTGCGTATCCTGCCCTCCTACGAGATCGTGCAGTCGATGGGACTGATCAACACCTATACCGGCCTGATCGTGCCGCTGGTGGCCTCGGCGACAGGAACGTTCTTCTTCCGCCAGTTCTTCAAATCCGTGCCCGACGAGCTGATCGAGGCGGCGCGCATCGACGGCGCGGGGCCGCTGAAATTCTTCCGCGACATTCTGCTTCCGCTCAGCCGCACGATGATCGCCGCCATCTTCATCATCATGTTCGTCTACGGCTGGAACCAATATCTGTGGCCGACCCTGATCACCACCAACGAGGATTATTTCACCCTCGTGCGCGGCATCAAGCAGATCATCCAGGTCTGGGTCGGATCGCAAATTCCCGAATACGGTCAGGCGATGGCGCTCGCCGTCCTCGCCATGCTGCCACCCGTCATCGTCGTGGTGGTGTTCCAGAGCTGGTTCATCAAGGGCCTGACCGAGAGCGACAAATAGGAGCAACATTCATGGCCCGGCTGCATATCGACCAGGTTTCCAAGATCTATACCGGCACCCAGCGTGCCGTCGACACGGTGTCGATCGACATCGACGACGGCGAATTCCTCGTGCTCGTCGGTCCGTCCGGCTGCGGAAAGTCGACGCTTTTGCGCATGATCGCCGGGCTCGAGGCGATTACCGAAGGGGCGATCACCATCGGCGAGCGCGTCGTCAACGATCTCGACCCGGCCGAGCGCGACATCGCCATGGTGTTCCAGAACTATGCGCTCTATCCGCATATGAAGGTCTACGACAACATGGCCTACGGCCTGCGCAACCGCGGCATCGCCAGGGACGAGATCGACAGGCGCGTGCGCGAAGCCGCGACCACGCTCGAACTGGGCCCGCTTCTGGAGCGCAAGCCGCGCGAACTGTCGGGCGGCCAGCGCCAACGCGTGGCCATGGGCCGGGCGATCGTGCGCAACCCGGCCGCCTTCCTGTTCGACGAGCCGCTGTCCAATCTCGACGCCAAGCTGCGCAGCCATATGCGCGTGGAGATCAAGCACCTGCAACGCTCGCTCGGCATCACCTCGGTCTACGTGACCCACGACCAGCTCGAGGCCATGACGCTGGCCGACAAGCTGGTGGTCATGAACGCCGGCAAGGTCGAGCAGATCGGCGCGCCGCTCGACGTCTACGAACGACCGGCAAGCACGTTCGTGGCAAGCTTCATCGGCGCGCCGGCCATGAACCTCATCCCCTTCTCGGCCCTCGGCGACGACGGCCGGCTGGGCCTGCGCGACGCGGCGGTGGCCACGATCGGCTTCAGGCCGCAGGACGTTATCGAGGTCGCCAACGACAATGAGGACGGCGACGGCCTGTCGTTGCGCTTTGTCGTCGATGCCGTCGAGCCGGTCGGCTCCGAAAGCTTTTTGCACGGCAAGGTCGGCGCCGAACGCGTTGTGGTGCGCATCGACGGGCGGGCGCCGCATCGCGAGGGCGACAGGGTCGGCATCGCGGTGCCGTCCGAACGGCTGCATGCCTTCGACGCCGACGGCCGGCGGCTGGACGATTGGCGCGCGCCGATCGGCACCGACACCGCCAAGCCCAAAATCCGCGCGCGCTGATTGGGGGTCGCGGAAGCGGCGCACATGCGGTAGGAAACGGAAGGATCCGTCAGACTCCTTCCGTTTCGAGACCGCCATGCCCAACCCACTCTACGATGCCCTCTTTCGCCCGCATGAGGGCAGCGACCGGCCGTTCCTGATCCTCAAGACCGGAGAGCGGCTGAGCTACGGCGATTTTCTGGCGATGACGGCCCGCTTCGCCCATGCGCTGCGCGCAGCCGGCGTCGAGGTCGGCGACCGCGTCGCGCTGCAGGTGGCGAAATCGCCGCAGGCGCTCGCGATCTATGCCGCCTGCGTGGCTTCCGGCGCGGTGTTCCTGCCGCTCAACACCGCCTACACGGCGGCCGAGGTGGAGTATTTCGTCACCGACGCGCAGGCAAGGCTCCTGATCTGCGACCCGGCGGCCGCGGCAACGCTGGCGCCGGTCGCGGAAGCCGCCGGCGCGGCACTGGCGACGCTCGACGCCGATGGCGGAGGCAGTTTCGCGGCCGCCGCCGACGGCAAGCCCGAGCGCTTCGAGCCGGCGGGGCGCGAGCCCGACGATCTGGCCGCCTTTCTCTATACGTCAGGCACCACCGGTCGCTCCAAGGGCGCGATGCTGACCCAGGACAATTTGCTGTCCAATGCGCGGGTGCTGGTCGACTATTGGCGCTTTTCGGCCGACGACGTGCTGTTGCACGCTTTGCCGATCTTTCACACGCACGGCCTGTTCGTCGCCACCAACGTCATGCTTCTTTCGGGCGGCGCGATGATCTTTTTGCCCCGGCTCGACGTCGACGACCTGATCGCCGGCCTGCCGCAAGCGACGGCGATGATGGGTGTGCCGACATTCTACACCCGCCTGCTCGCCGATCCGCGGCTGACGCGGGATCTGGTCGCCCATATGCGGCTGTTCATCTCCGGCAGCGCGCCACTCCTCGCCGAAACCCACACCGCCTTCGAGGCCCGCACCGGCAAGCGCATCCTCGAACGCTACGGCATGACCGAAATCAATATGGGCACCTCCAACCCGTATGAGGGCGAGCGCCGCGCCGGCACGGTCGGCTTTCCCCTGCCCGGCACGCGACTGCGCATCTGCGATCCGGAAACCGGCAAGGCGCTGGCGCAAGGCGAGATCGGCGTCATCGAGGTGCACGGGCCCAACGTCTTCAAGGGCTATTGGAACATGCCGGAAAAAACCCGCGCGGAGTTCCGCGCCGACGGCTTCTTCATCACCGGCGATCTCGGCACGATCGACGCCGACGGCTACGTCACCATTGTCGGGCGCGCCAAGGACCTGATCATCTCCGGCGGCTA
The DNA here is from genome assembly GCF_004000215.1 of Nitratireductor alexandrii. GTDB lineage: Bacteria > Pseudomonadota > Alphaproteobacteria > Rhizobiales > Rhizobiaceae > Mangrovimarina > Mangrovimarina alexandrii. Next base: position 46,141 of record NZ_RBVY01000003.1, read on the forward strand.
CAACATTTATCCCAAGGAGATCGAGCTTGCACTCGACGAACAGGAGGCCGTGGCCGAATCGGCCGTGATCGGCGTGCCGCATCCCGATCTCGGCGAGGGTGTCGTCGGTGTCGTCACCGCCAAGCCGGGTACCGCCGTCGACGCGCAGGCCCTGCTTGACGGCCTGGGCGACAGGCTGGCGCGCTTCAAGAAGCCGCGCCGGATCGTCGTCGTCGACGACCTACCGCGCAACACCATGGGCAAGGTTCAAAAGAACGTGCTGCGCGAGCGTTACGCGACGATTTTCGCGGCCTGATCCGGGTCCGAAACCGCCCGCCCTGCGTCTGCGTCACCGGGCCAGAACGTCGTCCCAGTCGGGATGATGGCGCTTGAATTCGTCGGCAACGAACCAGCAGCGCGGCACGATCGTCCTGCCCGCCGCCCGCGCGTCGGCGACCAGCCGTTCGACCAGCGCCTCGGCGATGCCCTGCGCGCGATAGGGAACCGGGACGAACGTGTGGTCGGCCTCGATCACTCCCTCGCCGAGATGACGCCAGGTCAGGCGCGAATCCTCGCCATTGGGCATGGCGACGACATAGTGCCCGCCGGCCTGCGTTTCCGCCGCGTGGATGGGCAGTTGGGTATGGTCCATCACGTCGCCTTTTTCAAAACATCCGCCCATTCGGGATGCCGGCGGAACTGCGAGGCCGCGAACGGGCACAACGGAATGACCGTCTTGCCTGCGGCGCGCGCGTCCTCGACCGCCCGCGCAACGAGCCGCGCGCCCACGCCCTGGCCGCGAAAACTGTCGGGAACGCCGGTATGATCGATGATGATCTGGCGTGTTCCGATCTTGGAAAAGGTCAGTTCCGCCTCGTCCCCGCTCTCACCGCGCAGAACATAGCGTCCTTTCGAGTCCGTCTCCTGGAGTTCGATGTCTTGCGACGGCTCGGTCATGACCGGGGCTCCCTGGCAACGAATGGGCTGATCAACAGGCTTTCTGATCTCGAACTGCGAAGGATGGATCGTATCCGTCCTCGCGACGATACATGGTGGCATCACCGCGGGCCGTCTGCAAACGGCTTTCCGACCGGTTGATCCGCAACCGGCCGACAGAGCGGGTCGGAACGTCGAAACGGATCGAATCGCCTTGACATGCGTTTGCCGTTCTCTTCTCTGGTTCTAGCGGCATCGGAAGATCATGCGCATAATCGCCCTCTTGAATCGCGGCGGCGGCACGCTCCGCACCACCGACCTCGACGCCCTGGAAGCGCATTTGCGCGAGGCGATGCGGGTGGGCGGCCACACGATCGAGCTTCGCTACATCGAGGGCGAGGAAGTCGGCCGCGAACTCGAGGCGGCCGCCGGGAGCCCGGATCATGACGCTGTGCTGGCAGGCGGCGGGGATGGCACGATCTCGGCCGCGGCCGCGGCGCTGATGGGCTCTGGCAAGACGCTGCTGGTGTTGCCGGCCGGAACGATGAATCTCTTCGCCCGCGCGCTCGGCCTGCCGATGGACCTGCACAAGGCCGTCGACGCGCTGGCAAAAGGCGTCGCGCGCGACGTCGATATCGCCACCGCCGACGGCCGACCGTTCGTGCACCAGTTCTCGGTCGGTCTGCATGCGCGCATGGTGTTGATGCGTTCGCGCTTGGAATATGCCTCGCGACTGGGAAAGATGCTCGCCTCGCTGCGCGCGGCATTCGCCGCCCTCGCCAAACCCTCGACCATAGAGGCCGAACTGGTCATGGGCGAGACGGTGGTCCGCGCCAGAACGCCGGGCATCGGCATTTCCAACAACCTGTTCGGGGACGGTCCGCTGCCGATCGCCGAAAAGCCGGATGGCGGGCTGCTCGGCATCTATATTTTCCGCACCGCGCGGCGTCTGGAGATCGCCCTTCTGTTCGTCGCCATGATGCTCGGTCGCTGGAAGGAGATCGAAACCGTCGACATCCACCAGTCGGAAGAGGTTGTGCTGCGCGTCCGCTCGCGGCGCCGCAATCAGACCTGCTTGATCGACGGCGAACTGGTTCCCGCCAGCAACGAAACCAGGCTGCGCATTCACCCGAAAGCGTTGCGCGTCTTGGTTCCCGCCGACAACGAGCCCTAGCAAACGCAGCCGCGCGCATCAATCGCAGGCGGATCGCTCAAAGCTCAGCCGACATGTTCGACCCGCGCGCCGGTGTCGGCATCGTAGGCCTCGCCCCACCACTCCACGCCGACCCAGGCCACGCTGGCAAGGATCAGAGCGACGATTAGAACGATCAGCACGCGAAGGCCGCGACGGCCTTGACGGGCGTTTTCTGGATCAAGCGGAGTTGGCATGGGTCCTGTCTTTGTCCTCCTGGAACCTTTCGTGGGCGGCAGCGATCGCCGCGGCACGCCACGACTTCGCTCCCGATCCTAGAAACGGTTCGGGCGCGGTATCGTTCCAAGACGGGTCAGGACGGTCTCACCGAACCTCTAAATCTCGTCGTCGGAAAACGGCTCGTCGTCATCGTCATCGATGTTTTCGCGATAGATCGCATAGGCCGCGATCGCGGCAAGCGGAATGGCGACCTGCCCGACGAGACTGCGCGAACGGATTATCGACGGCAGCGCCGCAAGCGCCGCCGTCATGGCGAAGGACTTGATCTGCTCGGCTCGTTTTTCCTCCGCGCGGCGGCGCATCTGCAGGCCGACGATCATGCGGTGCACGATCAGGATCAGGCCGGCGAGCACGATGAAACCGACGCCGAAGCCGGCCGTGGTGTAGAGCGCCCCGTAACGTTCGGACACGAAGATGAAGGCGGCGGCGAGCAAAAAGCCCAAGCCGAGCAGCAGCGCCGCACCGGCAAGCGCAAAATCGATCAAGGCCCGACGGAACCGCCGCGCCGCCCGCTTGGCATCGAGACCGGCGAGCATTTCGATGGCCGATTTGAGCATGGGGTGCAGCCCGAGCCTCAGCGCCGCGCGATCAGGGCAAACAGGAACCCGACACCGGCGGCGATCGCCAGCGAGGTGACCGGCTTGCGACGCACATTGTCCACCAGCTGGGTTTCGATATCCCTGGCACTGGCGCGCAAATCGTCGAGTGCGGCCTCGCCCTGCTCGCGCAGATGGTCGCGCCCGCTGGCCGCCGCCTTGCGCGCCGCTTTCGCCGAACGTTCGCCCGAACCCGCGAGTTGCGCCTTGACGGCCGCCAATTCCTCTTTCAACGCCTCGATCTGCGCTTCGAATTCCGCCTGTGCGTCGGTCTTGCCGGCGGCCGCCGATTTGGCGCTTGCGGTCCGTGCAGCGTTCATGTCTGTCTCCCTGTCTGGTTCATGCGTGGCCTGGACCGAACGCATACAGCCGACGGTCGTTCCCGAAAATCGTCTCGGCCATGAAAATGGGTTTCATCGACCGAGTCCAGCCGCAATCTTATCCCATGCCCGATCGACGCGCGCCCGCGTCATGCGGCCCGAACGGGCCGTCATATTGTGCCGGCGTGAGTGCGCTATTTGACATAGGGCGGAACCGAAGGGCGCTAACATCGTTTTCCAGGCACGAAAGGAACGCGCCATGGAACACATTGCCGCCTTACTTCTCGTTATCGGATGTTCCGGTAACCTCGGCGATTGCCGCGAGATTCCAGTCGACGTCCCGATTTTTGAAACGCGGGAGGAATGCCGTGACGCCTTGCGCGAAGTCCCCGAAACGGGCAATCAGGAAACGCCCCGGATCATGGCGACATGCGTCAATGTCGATCCTGCCCTGGTTTACGATGACGCCGAGCTGGTCTGGCATGTCGATGCCGACGGCCGTCTCGAAGCCGCGCTGGAGCAAACCGACGTCCTAACGGCGTTCAATACCCATCGCGCGAGCGAGGGGCTTGCAATCACGCAGGATTTCTGAAGCTATCACGTTGGCATCACACTGATGCAGGGGCGAGGATCCGAAGGGACATCAGCGTAGAATGGAGAGAATGGAATGAAGAAATTCTTGCTAGTCGCGGCGGCGGTGGTGGCACTAGCCGGCTGCACCACCACTGAGCGCGACGCAGCGCTGGGCGGCGCTGCCGGTGCCGCGATCGGCGGGCTGGCAACGGGCACGGCGTCGGGCGCCGTCATCGGCGGTGTCGCCGGCGCGGCGACGGGCGTCTTGGTTAGCAAGGCGACGCGGCGCGGATGGTGCGTGTACCGTGATCGTCGCGGCCGTCTCTACGAAGCCCGTTGCCGCGGCCTTTAAGGCTTGCCCGGCACGACACTCGCGAATCGGCCGCGTGGTAACGCGCGGCCGGTTTTTTCGTGCATAAACCGCCTTTCGACACCATAGTCCGCCCGGTTCAGGCCACCGCGCTCAGCGCGCCGGGTCCCGGCGTGGCGCCGGCCGGGCATTTTCCCAGAATGATCATGCCCAGCACCTCGTCCTTGGTGACGTCGTCCGTGCTGGCCGTCCCCACCACCTGCCCGTTCTTCATCACGCATACCCGGTCGGCGAGGTCGAACACGTCGTGGATGTCGTGGCTGATCAGAAAGATGCCGATCCCCTCGGATTTGAGCTGCTTGACCAGGTCGGCGACCTGGGCCGTTTCCTGCGGGCCGAGTGCTGCCGTCGGCTCGTCCATGATCAGGATGCGCGCGTTGAACAGGATCGCCCGCGCGATCGCCACCGACTGGCGTTGACCGCCCGAAAGCGCCTTGACCGGATCCTTGAAACGTTCGAAACGCGGATTGAGCCGTCCCATCACCTTGCGCGCCTCCGCCTCCATGGCGACGTCGTCGAGCGTGCCCCAGGGCGTCAGGCGTTCGCGGCCGAGGAACAGGTTGGCGGCGGCGTCGACATTGTCGGCAAGCGCCAGCGTCTGGTAGATCGTTTCGATACCGTAATGCTTTGCGTCGCGCGGGTTGTTGATCGCCACCGGCTTGCCGTCGACGCGGATCTCGCCGGCGTCGCGCTTATAGGCCCCCGACAGAATCTTGATCAGCGTCGACTTGCCCGCGCCATTGTGGCCGAGCAGCGCCATCACCTCGCCCCGATGCAGATCGACGGACGCGTCGTCCACGGCGCGGATGCCGCCGAAGGCGATCGAAATATTGGTCAGTTCGACCAGCGGGGTTTGCGTTGCGCTCATCGTCCCCTCCTACTGAACCCGGCGCCGATAAAGCGTATCGAGCCATACCGCCACCACCAGCACGAGCCCGACCACGATGTTTTGCAACGGCGTGTCGACGCCGAGCAGCACCATGCCGGACTGGAGCGACTGCATCAAAACGGCGCCCAGCATGGCGCCGGCCACGGTACCGGCGCCGCCGGCGAGCGACGTCCCGCCGATCACCGCGGCAGCGATCACCAGAAGTTCGTCGAGCGTGCCCTGGGCGTTGGTGGCGGCATTGAGGCGCGCGGTCGAGATCGCCGATCCGATCGCGGCCAGCGCGCCCATCAGCATGAAGATCTTCATCACCACCCAACGCGTGTTGATGCCGGCCAGCTCCGCGGCCTCGGGATTGCCGCCGATCGCGAAAACGTAGCGGCCGAAGCGGGTCCGCGTGGCGACGAAGGTCATCACCACGCCGGCGCCGAGCGCGATCAGCACCGGAATCGCGATCCCGTGGGCTATGAACACGTCTTCGGGCACCGGCAGGCCCTGGCCCTCGAAATGCCGGCGCACGATGCCGATCGGCCAGGGATAGGAATTGACCACCCAGACGGCGCCGAGGATCAGCGCCGCGCCGACGGCGCCGAGAAAGATTTCGGCCCAGACCGGCCGCAGCGGAAACGCGAAGCGTTTGCGCTGGATACGGCCGTTGACCAGCACCAGCATCAGCGCAACACAACCGGCAAGTCCGATGATCCAGCTCCATGTCGCGCCGATCGAACCGGCCGGACCGCCGCCCATCAGCCGGAACGTTGCATCCATCGGCGCAACGGTGCGCCCGCTCGTGACCCACCAGGCCGCGCCGCGCCAGACAAGCAGACCACCGAGCGTGACGATGAAGGCGGGCACGCCCAGATAGGCGATGACGAAGCCCTGCAGGCCGCCGATCAGCGCGCCGACGCCGATGCCCACCGCGAGCGCGATCACCCAGATCCAGGGATTGCCGAAATCGAGGCTTTGCGGCAGCAGCTCCGCCTGCACGACGCCCATCACCATGCCGACGAAGCCCAGGATCGAACCGACCGAAAGGTCGATATTGCGGGTGACGATCACCAGCACCATCCCGGTCGCCATGACCGCGATCGACGAGGATTGCACCGACAGGTTCCAAAGATTGCGCGGCGTCAGGAACAGGCCGCCCGACAGGAAATGGAAACCGACCCAGATCAGCACCAGCGCACCAATCATGCCGAGCATGCGCGTATCGAGTTCGGTCGCCTTCAAGAAGCCGGCCACGGGACCGGCCTCGGTCGTGCGGGCTCGGTCGGCCGATGCCGCCGAAGTCGCTTCGGACATCGTTTCCTCCCCATTGTCCTCGGGGCCGTCACCGTCTGCGCGGCGTTATGTTGGGAAGACTAGAGCAAAGCCGGATCGGATTGAACCGCTGCGGTCGATCCCGCCCTGCTTCGAGGCGTGCCGCGATGCCCCTCGCATCGCGGCACGCAAGCCAGCCGGCGTATCAGCCGCAGACCTCGAGCTGGCCGGCGGGAACGCCCTGGCAGACCACGTCCTTTTCCACCCAGCCCGCGTCGATGACGACGTCGAGATTGTCTCTGGTGATCGGGATCGGCGCCAGGAAGACGGCGTTCATCTCCACGCCGTTCGGCCCGCCGGACCATTTTTGCGCGTCGGGAATGTCGGCCATCGCCGTGCCTTCCGCCATCATCGAGGCGATTTCGGCCGCAGCCTTGCCGAGTTCGCGCGCATCCTTCCAAACCGAAACGGTCTGCGTGCCCAGGGCCACGCGGTTCAGAGCGGCATGGTCGCCGTCCTGGCCGGAAACGGGTACCGAACCGGCCAGCCCCTGCGCATCGAGCGCGGCGACGACACCGCCGGCCGTCCCGTCATTGGAAGCCACGACCGCGTCGACCGCGTTGTCGTTGGCCGTCAGGATCTGCTCCATGTTCTTCTGCGCGTTGGCCGGCAGCCAGCCATCCGTATAGGCCTCGCCGACATTCTTGATCTTGCCGGCATCGATCGCCTCTTTCAGCACTTCCATCTGGCCGGAAAACAGGAAATCCGCATTCGGGTCGGCCGACGAGCCCTTGATGAAGGCGTAGTTGCCTTCCGGCTTCACTTCGAAGACCGCGCGGGCCTGCATGCGGCCGACTTCCTTGTTGTCGAAGGTCAGGTAAAAGGCCTCCGGATTTTCGATCAGGCGATCATAACCCACCACCGGGATGCCTTCCGCGACCGCCTTTTCGACCGCCGGGCCGATGGCTGAGGCGTCCTGCGCCAAGATGATCAGCGCGTTGGCGCCCTGCGCGATCAGCGCCTCGACATCGGTCAGCTGCTTGGCGGCAGACGATTGCGCGTCGGCCGAGATATAGGTGTCGCCGGCGGCCTCGATCGCCGCCTTCATGGCCGCTTCGTCGGTTTTCCAGCGTTCTTCCTGAAAGTTCGACCAGGACACGCCGATGGTCTTGTCCTTGGCCAAGGCCGCGCCGGAAATCGGCAGGGCGAAGGCGGCGCAGCTCAGCGCCAGAGCCAGTCTGTTCATGTTTTCCTCCCGGGTGCATCGTGCACGTTATTGGCCGGAACGGTGCGAGCGGCCCGGCCGCCACCTCTATTAATTCGAGGCTCGAAAAAAATAGTGACCCACCCGGAAAGCTGTGTCAAGATGATTTTCGGGCGCCTAACGTGTTGCAATGCAACATGGATTTCCTGCAAAGCTGTCGGGACGCCCAAGGGAGGAAGACGCCGCATGACGGCGATCGCACGTTCGGACGATGTGCGCCGGCAGAACCGGCGCCTGGTGCTTTCGGTGCTCCGGCGCAGCGAAAAGCTTTCGCGCACCGAGATCACCGCCCGCACCGGCCTGAGCCCGTCCACCGTTTCCGCCATCACCTCCGACCTGCTGTCGGACGGCATCCTGTGCAAGCTTCGCGACGGCGACGCGACAGCCACGCGGCGAGGCCGTCCCCAGGTCGCCCTCGGCCTCAACCCCGACGCGGCGGCCGTGATCGCCGTCGTCTTGTCGCTCAACGCGCTGTCGGCCGCCCTGATCGACTATGCCGGCGACGTCATCGTCAGCGAACAGGCGCGGCTCGACACGCTGGCGATGTCGGGCGAGGAGATCGTCGCCAGTGTGCGCGCCATGGTCGGCACGCTGGTCGACGAGGCCACCTATCGCGACATGCACGTGCCGCGGATCGCCGTCGCCTTCCAGGGCATCACCGATGCCGGCGCACGCACGCTGCTGTGGTCGCCGATCACGCGCGAGATCGACATCCCGCTCGGCGACGCGCTCGAGAACGCATTCGGCATTCCCGTCACCGTGGAAAACGACTGCAACATGATCGCGGTCGCGCTCAACGCGAAGGACCCCGGGCACTATGGCGACAATTTCATCGCCATCCTGCTGTCGCACGGCCTCGGCATGGGGATGATGGTACGCGGCGAACTGTTCATCGGCACCAAGTCCTCGGGCGGCGAATTCGGTCACATGAACCATGTCCCCGACGGAGCGCTGTGCCGGTGCGGGCGACGCGGATGCATCGAGGCCTATGCCGGCAATTACGCCATCTGGCGCGCGGCCCGCGCTCTGGGCGACGACACGCCGCCGGCCGCCGATATCGCCGACGCCGACATGGCCGCGCTGGCGGCCGCCGCGCGCGCCGCCGACGGACCGGAGCGCCGCGCCTTCGATGCGGCCGGCCGGGCGATCGGCTTCGGCCTCGGCAGCCTGTTCGCCATCCTCGACCCGGCACCGGTGGCAATCGTCGGTCAGGGCGCGCTGGCCTTCGACCTGATCCGCACGCCGATGCTGGAGGCGCTGGCCAAGACGGCCGGCGGCCAGCACCACTCCATTCCGAGCTTCTACACCGACCCCGACGAAATGCCATTGATCCGCGCCGGCTGCGCCATGCGCGCCCTGACCTTCGTCGACCGGGAAATCTTCGCGCGCGGCGCGGCTTCGCCCGCGGCCGGCGTCGGGCGGGCGGTCGCATGACACGCGGCGGCCTCACGCGCCTCGTCTTTGCCGCCCTCGCCGGCCTTCTTGCCGCACGCCCGGCGACCGGGACGGAACCCTGGGCCGAGCGCGTCGTCACCCGTCACGTCGAGCAGGCGTCACTTGCCGGGCGGCTCGAGCGCGACGCGCTTGCCCGCCTGCGCGCGGCGGGCGCGCATCTCTTCACCGGACGCTTCACCGCACTCGACGGCGTCGGCCGCCCGCTCGCCACCCAGGCCATCATTCCCACCAAGCGCAAGCGGCCGCCCGAAACCGCGTTCAGCCGGACGTCGGGCATGGATTCCAATGCCTGTTCGTCTTGCCACAACCAGCCGGTTACGGGCGGCGCCGGCGATTTCGTCGCCAACGTGTTCGTCTCGGAAGGGTTCGAGAGTTTCGATTTCGATTCCACCGATCCGCAGTTTTCCAACGAGCGCGGCACCAATCACCTGTTCGGCGCCGGGCTGATCGAGCTCCTGGCGCGCGAGATCACCGCCGAACTGAAGGCGATCCGCGGGGACGCTCTCGCCGAGGCGCGTGCGACCGGCGCGCCGGCGACCCGTGCGCTTGCCGCCAAGGGCATCGATTACGGCACGATCACCGCGCATCCCGACGGCATGCTCGACCTGACGGGCATCGAGGGCGTCGACGCCGATCTGACGGTCAGGCCGTTCAGCCAGAAGGGCGTCATGACGTCGCTGCGCCAGTTCACCGTCAACGCGCTCAACCATCATCACGGCATGCAGCCGCAAGAGCGTTTCGGCACGCGCTGGACCGGCGAGCGCGACCATGACGGCGACGGTCATGACGACGAGATCAGCGTCGGCGACGTGTCCGCGCTCGTCGCCTGGCAGGCCGGCCTGCCGGCACCGGTGCGCGCCGTGCCCGAAGAGGCCGCCTGGCGCGCGGCCGCCGCCCGCGGCGAAACGACTTTCGCCGCCATCGGCTGCGAGACCTGCCACAAGCCGTTCCTGCCGCTGGCCTCGCTCGATTTCGCCGATCCCGGCCCCGACGACATGGCCGGCACGCTGCGCACCGGCGATGTCGAGAAAGGCGCGATCTACGACCTTGCCCTGCTCGAATGGACCAAACGCCTGCCGCGCAACGACAAGGGCGAGATCATGGTCCCGCTGTTCGGCGACCTGAAGCGCCATCGGATCGCCGACCGCCAGGTCGCCGTGCTCGGCAACGAGCTGCTCGCCCAGCGTTTCGTGGAACGCAACGTCTTCATGACGGCCGAATTATGGGGCGTCGGCTCGACCGATCCCTACGGCCATCGCAACGACCTGCCCTCGCTCGATGTCGTGATCCGCGCCCATGGCGGCGACGCGCGCGCGGCGCGCGACAATTACCTCGCGCTTGGCGAAACCGAGCGCAGCGCCCTGATCGCCTTTTTGAAGACCCTGGTGATCGAGCCGGCGCGGGTCACGCCATGACCGCCCGGTCGCACCCCATTCTGCGTCTCGCGCGCCGGGCCGCGATCGCCGCGGCGTTTTGGCCGGCGCCGCTTTCCGCCGACGAGGCCCTGCGCGACCCGACGGGCGACGTGCCGGTGATGGAGGAGCAGGCACGCGCGGCAGGGCTCGTCCACGCCTATCGCGGTCCGTGGGAATTCTTCGTCGGCGGCGGCGCGGCGGCACTCGACTGCGATGGCGACCGCCTGCCCGATTTGTTCGTGGCCGGCGGCCGCGAACCGGCCCGGCTCTACCGCAACCGCAGCACGGCCGGCGGCGCGCTGCGTTTCGACGAGACCCCGCTCGGCCTCGATCCGGACGACCTCGACAAGGTGCTCGGCGCCTATCCGCTCGATATCGACGATGACGGCCACCAGGACCTCGTCGTCCTGCGGCTCGGCGAAAACCTGATCCTGAAGGGCCGACCGGACTGCGCCTTCGAAAAGGCCAATCGCGCCTTCGCCTTCGACGGCGGGCGGGCCTGGACGACGGCCTTCGCGGCGAGCTGGGAGGAGGGCCGGCGCTTTCCCACGCTCGCCTTCGGCAATTATGTCGACCGCAACGCGCCCGGATCGCCCTGGGGCACCTGTCACGACAACCGGCTCCACCGGCCCGGCGCCGGCCCCCGGCCCGACTATGCCGCCGCCAGCGCGCTCAGGCCCGGCTATTGCGCGCTGTCGATGCTGTTCACCGACTGGAACCGCTCGGGAACGCCGGCGCTGCGCATCACCAATGACCGGCATTATTATCGCGGCGGCCAGGAACAGCTCTGGCGCGTCGAGCCCGACCGACCGCCGCGCGCCTATCGCAAATCGGAAGGCTGGCAGCACCTGACGATCTGGGGCATGGGCATCGCCGAGGGCGACCTCGACGGCGACGGCTTCCCCGAATACGCGCTGACCTCGATGGGCGACACCAAGCTGCAAAAGCTCTCCGAAGAGGCAGACGAGGACGAGCCCGCCTATGTCGACATCGCCTTCGAAAAGGGCGCGACCGCTCACCGCCCCTACGCCAGCGACGATTTGAAACCGTCCACCGGCTGGCATTCCGAATTCGCCGATCTCAACAATGACGGCCTGCTCGACCTCTTTATCGCCAAAGGCAATGTCGAGCGCATGCCCGACTTCGCCGCGGTCGATCCCGACAATTTGCTATTGGGCCAATGGGACGGCACCTTCGTGGAGGCCGGCCACCTGGCCGGCATCGACCGGCCGACCAAGGGGCGCGGCGCGGTCGTGACCGATTTCAACGCAGACGGCATGCTGGACTTGGCCGTCGTCAACCGCGAGCAGAACCTGTCGCTGTTCCGCAATCGCGGCGCCAGGACGGCGTTCGGCACAAGGCCGATGGGCAATTTCCTGGCCGTGGAGCTCAGCCAGCCGGCCCCCAACCGCCACGCCGTCGGCGCGCTCATCTCGGTCAAGGCCGGCAACAACACCTATAGTCGCACGGTACAAGTCGGCGGCGGCCACGCCTCCGGCCATGCCGGCTTCGTCCATGTCGGGCTCGGCACCGCCGAACGGGCCCAGGTGCGCATCAAGTGGCCGGACGGCGAATGGAGCGCGCCCTACCGGGTGTTCGCCAACAATTTCGTGCTGATTGCGCGCGAGGCCGACGCGGCGCGCTACTGGTATCCGCCCGAGGCACCGCACGCCGACACGGCTCGGCGCAAGGACGGCGACAGCTGGAAGGCCGGCAGCGCGCGGTGACACCGCCGCCCGGCGCTAACCATCCTTGATCGCGTAGCCCGCCCCGCGAATGGTGCGGATGACATCGGGAAGCCGGCCGACATTGACAGCCTTGCGCAACCGACCGACATGCACGTCGACGGTGCGCTCGTCGATATAGATCGTCTCGCCCCACACATTGTCGAGCAACTGGCTGCGCGAGAACACGCGGCCTGGATGCTGCATCAGGAATTCCAAAAGCCGGAACTCCGTAGGGCCGAGCCGGATCTCGCTCTTGCCGCGATAGACGCGGTGCGCCTCGCGGTCGAGCACGATGTCGCCGACCTTCAAGACGCTCGACAACACCTCCGGCTTGGCGCGTCGCAGCAGCGCGCGCACGCGCGCGATGAACTCCGGCGTCGAGAACGGCTTGACCAGATAGTCGTCGGCACCGGTCGACAGGCCGCGCACGCGGTCGCTCTCCTCGCCGCGCGCCGTCAGCATGATCACCGGCAGGCGCTCGGTCTCGGGTCGCATGCGCAGCCGCCGGCACAATTCGATCCCAGACACGGCCGGGATCATCCAGTCGAGCACCAGAAGGTCGGGCACGCTTTCCTGCAGGCGGATTTCGGCCTCGTCGCCGCGCGTGATGACCTCGACCTGATAACCCTCGGCCTCGAGGTTGTACTTGAGCAGCACGCAAAGCGGCTCCTCGTCCTCCACGACCATGATCTTTGCCGCATTCATAGCCAAGTCGGCACTCCGTCAGGCTTCGGACGCCGCGCTCGAAACGGCTGTTTCGTCGAGCTTCGGCCGGTTGATGGGGAGTTGTTCGCCGGTCATCACATAATAGGCGTTCTCGGCGATATTGGTCGCGTGATCGCCGATGCGCTCGAGGTTCTTGGCACAGAACAACAGATGCGTGCAGGCGGTGATGTTGCGCGGGTCTTCCATCATATAGGTCAGCAATTCGCGGAAGATGGCGGTGTATTTGATGTCGATCTTCTCGTCGCCGGCACGAAGCGACTTGAGCGCCGCGGCATCGCGCGCGACATAGCGGTCGACGATGCCGGAGGCTTGGGCATGCACCATCTCCGCCATCGATTCGATCGACTGCGACAGGCTTTTGGGCGTGGTCGTCTGGCCGACGGCGCCGACACGCTTGGCGATGTTTTTGGCAAGGTCGCCGATCCGTTCCAGATCGCCCGCCATGCGGATCGCGCCGATCACCGCGCGCAGGTCCTGCGCCATCGGCTGGCGCCGTGCGATCAGCGTGATCGCCCGGTCATCGAGCTCGCGCTGCTTGGCATCCATGATCGCATCGTCAGACACGACGCGCTGCGCCAGCGGATTGTCCGACGACAACAGCGCCCGCGTGGCGTCGGCGACCATCGTCCCCGCCAAATCGCCCATCTCGCGGATCAGGCGGTCGACGCCTTCCAACTCCTCGCCGAAAGAAGTGACGATATGTTCGCCCATCGGTTCATCCTTGCATTCGAAAAAACGCGCAAACGCCCGGTCAGCCGAACCGGCCGGTGATGTAGTCCTGCGTGCGCTTGTCGTCGGGATTCGTGAACATCTTGTCGGTGGCCCCTTCCTCGACCAGATAGCCGAGATGGAACATCGCCGTGCGCTGCGAAACGCGGGCGGCCTGCTGCATGGAGTGGGTCACGATCACGATCGTGTAGTTCTGCCTGAGCTCGTCGATCAGCTCCTCGACCTTGGCCGTGGCGATCGGATCCAGCGCCGAGCACGGCTCGTCCATCAAGATGACTTCCGGCGACACGGCGATCGCCCGCGCAATGCACAGGCGCTGCTGTTGGCCGCCGGAAAGCCCGGTGCCCGGCTCCTGCAGCCTGTCTTTGACCTCGTCCCACAAGGCGGCCTTGCGCAGGCTCGATTCCACCACCGCATCGAGCTCGGCCTTGTTTTTGGTCAGGCCGTGAATGCGCGGACCATAGGCGATGTTCTCGTAGATCGACTTGGGGAACGGGTTCGGCTTCTGGAACACCATGCCGACGCGCGCACGCAGTTCGACGACGTCGATCTTGGGGTCGTAGATGTCTTCGCCGTCCAGTGTGATATCGCCGCCGACGCGGCAGATCGGGATCGTGTCGTTCATGCGGTTGAGACAGCGCAGGAAGGTGGACTTGCCGCAGCCGGACGGGCCGATCAACGCCGTCACCTGCTTTTCGGGCACATCGAGATCGACCCCGAAAAGGGCCTGCTTGTCGCCGTAATGAACGGTCACGCCCTTGCCACGCATCTTGATGGCCGGGGTGTTCCCCTGGTCGGCGAGTTGCTGTTCAACACCGGCTTCGGTCAGCATGTTCATCGTCCTCACTCCGTTACCACCGCCGCTCGAAGCGCTTGCGCAGCACGACGGCGATGGCGTTCATGATCACAAGAAATCCGAGCAGGATCAAAATCGCGGCGGACGTCTTTTGCTGAAAGGCGGGTTCCGGAAAATCGGCCCACATGAAAATCTGCACCGGCAGGACGGTGGCGGCGTCGGTGAAGCCGCCGGGTATATCGACGATGAAGGCGACCATGCCGATCATCAGGAGCGGCGCCGTCTCGCCCAGCGCCTGGGCCATGCCGATGATCGTCCCGGTCATGATGCCGGGCATGGCCAGCGGCAAGACGTGGTGGAAGACGGTCTGGACCTTGGACGCCCCGATGCCCAGCGCGGCCTCGCGGATCGACGGCGGCACCGCCCGCAGCGCCGCGCGCGCGGCGATGATGATCGTGGGCAGCGTCATCAGCGCAAGCACCATGCCGCCGACAAGCGGGGCCGATCGCGGCAGGCTGAACCAGTTGAGAAAGACCGCCAGACCGAGCAGGCCGAAGACGATCGACGGAACGGCGGCAAGGTTGTTGATATTGACCTCGATGAGATTGGTAAGCCGGTTCTTGGTTGCGAACTCCTCGAGATAGATCGCCGCGGCGACCCCGATCGGAAAGGACAGCGCCAAGGTGACGACCATCGTCAGTGCCGAGCCGACCACCGCCCCCCAGATACCGGCGAGTTCCGGTTCGCGGCTGGCGCCGGTGAAGAAAAACAGCGTATTCCAACGGTTCTCGATCTTTCCAGCCCCGGCGAGCCGGTCGAGCCAGACGATCTCGCGATCCGTGATCTTGCGATTGGCTTCCGCGGTCTCGATGGTGCGCAACATAGCGTCGTCCGGCATGTCGGACGCGCTTGCCAAGGGCTCCAGAACCGTCGCCTTGCCAATGGCGCCGCCGGCCTCTCCCGTCGACAATTCGGTGATTTTCAGCGTGCCGCCGGCGATCTCGAGCAAAAGCGATTGCGATCCGCTGGTCAGGCGCAGGCCGCCGTCCTCGCCGTCCACCGCACCCGCGCCGCGCGCCATCGCCAGGATGGCGTCGTCGGGAAAGCCGACCGCGACCTCGTCGCCCGCACCCGAAACCGTGACCCCCGCGATCCGGCACGACGGCCCGGACTTCGCCAGCAGGCCTTTCAGATAAAGATCGGCGAAATCGTCGAGCGGCACGGCGATCCGGCGCGTCCCCCCGAGCATGGTCGGGTCCGCCTCGATCGCTTCGCGCAGCATCACGCCCGCCCCCGTCGAGACCAGGCCGCGCAGGAGCCGGCGTTCCTGCCGCCCGGAGACCTGCGGAAACTCGCCGGCCATCCCGTCATGGACAAGCCCGAGAAAATTCGCCGCGCCCGGATCGGCCGGATCGATCTTGTCCGCCGACAGATCGACCTCGAGCGCGACATAGTTCTGATGGAAGGCGGGCAGCGCCTTGGTCACGATTGTGGAAAGCAACAGCAGCAGGAAGAACCCTGCCAGTGCCACCGCGCCGGCGCCCAGCCATTTGAAGCGTGCCTCGGCGGCGTAGCGCGCGCGCAGGCGTGCCTTCGCGGCATCGCCGGTGTGAAGGCTGTCGGGCGAGGCAGGCCCGGTCGATAGGGTGGTATCAGTCATATTGCTCACGATATTTCTGGACCACACGCAGCGCGATCACATTGAGAGCCAGCGTGATGACGAACAAGAGCAGGCCGAGCGCGAAAGCCGCACGCGTCTTGGCGCTGTCGAATTCCTGGTCGCCGACCAGCAGCGTCACGATCTGAACCGTCACCGTCGTCACCGCCTCCAGCGGATTGAAGGTGAGATTCGCCGCCAGGCCGGCCGCCATCACCACGATCATGGTTTCGCCGACCGCGCGGCTGACGGCCAAAAGCAGGGCCGACACGATGCCCGGCAGCGCCGCCGGCAGCACCACGCGCCGGATCGTCTCCGAGCGGGTCGCGCCCAGCCCGGCCGAGCCGTCGCGCAAGGATTGCGGCACCGCGTTGATGACATCGTCCGACAAGGACGACACGAACGGGATGATCATGATGCCCATGACCACGCCGGCGGCGAGCGCGGATTCGGAGGCGACGTCAAGGCCGATGCTCTCGCCGACGCCGCGAAAGAAGGGGGCGACCGTCAATGCGGCGAAGAAACCGTAGACGACGGTGGGAATGCCGGCGAGGATCTCCAGCACCGGTTTCGCAACCGCCCGCACACGCTGGGTGGCGTAGTCGGACAGGTAGATCGCCGCCATCAGCCCGACCGGGGCCGCGATCAGCATGGCGATGAAAGTGATCAGCAACGTGCCCGCCAGCAGCGGCACGGCGCCGAAGATTTCGGTGTTGACGTCGCCCGCATCGCCGCCGGCGCCGGTAAAGGCGCTTTGCGGCGACCAATGCAGGCCGAACAGGAAATTGAAGATCGGAATTTCCGAGAAAAACAGGATCGATTCGAAGATCAGCGACAACACGATCCCGATCGTCGTCAGGATGGCGATCATCGAGCACAGAATAAGAAACCACTTCACCACGCGTTCGACGACGTGGCGCGCGCGATAGGCCGGCGCGATCCGGGAATAGCCGAAAAAGCTGCCGCCAGCCGCGAGAATGAGCGCGACCGCGGTGATCAGCCAGATGCTGGTCTGGTGGAGCGAACGGAAGACCACGGCCGCGGCTTCCTTGGTTTCGTCGGGGAACGAGACGATGCCGCCGAAGGCGATCGCGCGCGCATCGCGCAGAAAGGCCTGGAGCTGCGGCACGCCGAATTCGGCCAGTTCCGCCGCGAAGCGCGACTGCACGATCGAATCTTCGATACCCGGCGTGGCGATGCGCCAGATCAGGACGGCCAGCAGCGCCGGTCCGGCGGCGATCATGGCCAGAAACAGGCCGTGCTGGCCGGGAAGCGAGTGAAGCCGCGACACCTCGCCACCGACGGATGCGACAGCCCGCGAGCGCCCGACGAAATAGGCCGCGACACCCAGGACAAGCAGCAACAGGACGAGATAACTAACCATCGGCGACGTCCCACCCGGAACAGTGTCTCAAACTCTCAGGCGCTCGAACGCACCGGTCTTGCGGGGATCGCATGGCGCGGCCGGCCGACAGCCGGTCGCGCCATGCTTTATAGTGTCAGGAGCCCATGCCCTTGAGCGCCTTGGCTTCCTCGGCCTGCGTCGCACGGGCGGCCTCCGGCAGCGGGATCAGACCCTTGTCGGCGAGATAACCATCGGGGCCCCAGGCCGCCTCGGACGTGTATTCGGCAATGAACTCTTCCATGCCCGGAATGACGCCGACATGCTCCTTCTTGGCGTAGATGAAGAGCGAGCGGGACACGCCATAGTCGCCCGAGGCGATGTTTTCGAAGGTCGGCTCGACGCCCTCGACCGTCGCGCCCTGCAGCTTGTCGGCGTTCTGGTCCAAGAAGGAGAAACCGAATATGCCGAACGCCTTCGGGTTGGCCTCCAGCTTCTGCACGATCAGATTGTCGTTCTCGCCGGCTTCCACATAGGCGCCGTCCTCGCGGATTTCCGTGCAGGCCTTTTCATTGGCCGCCTCGACCGCTTCCTGGCAGGCCTCTTCCATCACCAGCTCGACGAACGCGTCGCGCGTGCCGGAGGTGGGCGGCGGGCCGAGCACCTCGATCTTATCGGCCGGCAGGGCCGAATCGACATCGGCCCAGGTCATGTACGGGTTGGCGACCACCTTGCCGTCGACTTCGACATTCTTGGCCAGAGCCTTGAAGATCTGCTCCTTGGTCAGCTCCACCGCCGTGCCGGCCTTGGAATTGGCGAGCACGATGCCATCGAAACCGACCTTGATCTGCACCGGTGTTACGCCGGCTTCCTTGCAGCTCGCCAGTTCCGTGTCCTTGATGGCGCGCGAGGCGTTGGTGAAATCGGGCGTGCCTTCACCGACGCCGGCGCAAAACAGCTTCATGCCGCCGCCAGTGCCCGTCGATTCCACGACCGGCGTCTTGAACGCGCCGCTCTGGCCGAGCTTCTCGGCGACGGCGGTGGTGAACGGAAACACCGTCGACGAGCCGACGATCTGGATCTGGTCGCGCGCCGCCGCAACACCGGCGGACGCCGCAACGGCGAGGGCAGCCGCCGACGCCGTGAGGAGAACTTTCTTCATGAGGCCTACTCCTGTTCGGAATTCTTCTTCGCCGCGCTCCAGCGGCGACGGGCCCCGATTAGCCGGCCTGTGTTACAGTTCGATGACGGTTTTGTGTCGCGCCTATTACGCCGTCAACGGGCGCTGCGCGGCCGCAATGCCGGCGAGGCGGCGGCGTCGCCGATAATCCGCACATATCAGGGACTTGGTTTCGCGCCTCTTTCCGGCTCGCACCGGCCAGGCGTCAAGAGATTTTTCCGGCGCGCCCGGTCTTTGAAGGCTTCGGAATAAAAAGCCGGGCAGGTGAGCGTTGCGTGCATCGTCTGGAGCACATGCGGCAGACTTGGTGGGAACCGGATCGGTTGGAGCTTGCGATTGCCGTGTTCGATCCGCCGCCGCTCATCCTGCCCGGAAACGATATCCGGCTGAATATGGGGATGATGGTACCGGTTAACCATAGGGGGTGCGCTATGGCGTGATCGCACCATGGTTTCATTTATCGGCAAAGGAACGCGAAAAGGCGTCAAACGCCCTGATCGCGGCGCGGGGCCGCGGTTTCATGCCACTTGTAGACCTTCGCCAACAGCGCGTTCGGGCTGATCGGCTTGGGCAGATAGTCGTCCATGCCGGCTGCCGTGCAACGCGCGCGATCGCCCTTGAGCGCATGCGCGGTCACGCCGATGATCGGCGTGTGGACCCCACGTCCCGCCTCCACGCGACGGATCGCCTCGGTGGCCTCGAAACCGTTCATGTCCGGCATCGAGACATCCATCAGGATCATGGCCGGCTGCATCTCGGCATGCGCCTCCACGGCGAGTCGGCCGTTGCGAACGATCTCGTAGGTGAACGGCGTTTCGCCCAGGATCTGCGCGAACACGAGCTGGTTGACCTCGTTGTCCTCGGCCACGAGGATATCGAGCCGCGCTGCCCGGCGCGGCGGTCGCGCCTGGGCGCCGTCGTCGTGCGAAACGTTGCCGCCCGAGGGTCCGACCACCGCGTTGGACTGCGAGGAGTCCTGGCTGAAACCGGAGACGGCCGGCGTCGCGCTTTTGTCCGGGTCTTCAGCCGGCGCACTATCGGTCGCGGGCAAGCCACCAAGCCGGCCGCGCCGATGCTGTATCTGTTCGACCACCACATCCAGCAAGGCGCAGGAGCGCACCGGTTTGGTGAGCTGGGCGTCGATACCGTATTCGGCGAATTCCGCGCTTGTCAGGGCGTGGTCGACCGAGGTCAGAAGAACGATCGCGGTCCCGGCGAGACCGGCAGTGTTGCGGATCGCGCCAGCAACCTCGAGCCCGCTCATACCCGGCATCTGGTAGTCCAGCACCACGCACTCGACCTCGAGCCCCAGTGCTGCCGCCGCCTGCAGGACCGCCAGCCCCTCGCCGCCGTTTTCGGCCGCGCATGCGTCGAAATCCCAGGAACGCATCTGTTCGAGCAGGATGGCGCGATTGACCTGGTTGTCGTCCACCACGAGCACCCGCGCGCCGGAGACGTCGACGGCGACAGGGTTGTCGCGCGCGCCCTCCTCCGCGACCGGCAGCTCGACCGTAAACCAGAAGGTCGAGCCCTTGCCCACCGTGCTTTCGGCGCCGATCTTGCCGCCCATAAGCGCGACGAGACGCGCGGTGATCGCCAGGCCCAATCCGGTCCCCTCGTGCCGGCGGGTCGCGCTGGTGTCGGCCTGGCTGAATTTCTCAAAGACCGTCGGCAGCTTTTCCGACGCAATCCCGATGCCGGTATCGGTTATCTCGAAGCGCAGTGAAACCCGTCCCGCGTCGACAGCGCCCGATACGTCGGCCAGCACATGCCCGGAATCCGTGAACTTCACCGCATTGCCGACCAGATTGGTGAGGATCTGGCGCAACCGACCGACATCGCCGGTCACCATGCGCGGCAGATCGGGGTCGACACGCACGACCAGTTCCAGGTCCTTTTCCTTCGCCCTGGTCGACATCAGCGTGGCCACGTCCTCGACGGCCTCGGCCAGATTGAAGGGCACCGGATCAAGAACGAGCTGGCCGGCGTCTATCTTGGAAAAGTCGAGAATGTCGTTGATGATCGTCAGCAGCGCATTGCCCGATTTCAAGATGATCTCGGTGAAGGTTTTCTGCTTCTGATCGAGGTCGCTTTTCGCCAAAAGTTCGGCCATGCCCAGCACGCCGTTCATCGGCGTGCGGATCTCGTGGCTCATATTGGCCAGGAATTCCGACTTTGCGCGGTCGGCGAGCACCGCGCGCTGCTCGGCGGCGCGCAGCTCCTCCTCGCGTTGCTTGAGTTCGGTGACGTCCGTGGTCGAGCCGATCAGATATAAGGACCCGTCGGAGGCGATCATCGTGCTCTTGCGGGCGATCCGATAGTTGGGGGCGCCGTCGGCGTCGGTACCGGTTTCCTCGATGACCCGCATCTCGCCGGTCTTCAGGACCGCGCGGTCGGCCTCCATATAGGCTTCGCCGTCGGCCCCGAACACCTCCACATCGGTACGGCCGATCGCGGTATCCTTGGCGAAACCGGTCAGATCGCACCAGCCCTGATTGACATAGGCAATGCGCAGATCCGGATGCTTGGCGTAGATGGCGACCGGCACATTGTCGATCAGCGTACGGAAGAGCTCGTTCTCACGCGTGGTTTCCTGCAGCGACGCCTCGCGTTGCTTCATGTCGGTAATGTCGACACGAACTCCGACGAAAAGGCCGTCTTCGGTGCGCGTGTCGTAGACCCGGAGCCAGCGGCCGTCCGGATTGCGGCGTTCCGACACCGACTGCCGCACGTGATAGCGCTCGAGCGTCCGCTCGATCCACGCCTCGCGATCTGCGTCGAACAGCGCGTCCAGCTCCGGATCGCCGGAGTGACGGAAATAGCCGGCGTCGTGCGCGGTCTCGATCGCAACGCGCAACGTTTGCCCGGGCTCGGTGAACGGCCTCAGCGCCGGCAACAAATCCTTGATGCGCTGGTTGGAAAGCACCAGCCGGTCTTGTTTGTCGTAGATGATCACGCCGGCCGGCAGCGTCTCGATGACCCGCGCCAGCAGCGTGCGCGCCTCGTCGGCTTCGCGCTCGCGCCGCCTGATGTCGCTGATATCGAAAACGAAGCCGGCGACATAAGCGGTGCCGGTCGCGGTCTCGAGGCGGGTTTTGCGCACCAGATGCGACCGCGCGACGCCGGCATGGTCGAAATCCTCCTCGATCTCGTAGGCCTCGCCGCTGGCCAGCACCGCGCGCTCGCTGTCCTCGAACCGGACGGCGTCGGCGGGCGCCACGATATCGGCGGCGCGCTTGCCCAATATGGCGGCGACGGTTGTGCCGTTCAGCCGCGCGAAGGCTTCGTTGGCGAACACGAACCGCAATTGGCAATCCTTGACGAACACCGCGTCCTCGACGCTGTTGATCGCCGCATCGGCCAGTTGCGACCGCTCGAGCGCCTCGGCGAGCTCCGCCTCGCGTTGCTTCAACGGCGTGATGTCGGTGCAGACGCCCATCCGTCCGCCGTCCGCCGTCGGCAGTTCGCGGTGCATCAGCCAGCGCCCGTCCGAAAGCCGCAGCGTCACCGCGGCGTCCGGCTCCCGCGCGCGCCGTTCGAAATAGGCTTCGCGCCATGCGGCCGCGTCGAGCCCGTCCGTCGACCAGATCCCGCGCTCGAGCCCGGTATCGATGAATTCGCCGACCGGCAGTCCCGGCCGGATCACGTCCTCCATGCCGCGATAAAGCGTAAACAGGGCATCGTTGTACAAAACGATGCGATCCTCGGCATCATAATAGACGAACGCGTCCTGCATGACGTTGAGCGCCGCCATCAGACGTTCCGCGTTGGTCCGGCCGGCTTCGGGCACCGGCTCCGCGACGGCAGCGGCGCTCGGCGCAACTGTTTCGATCAATTTGGTCACGTCGCGCGCGGTGCCGCGATAGCCGGCAAAAGCGCCACCCGCGTCGCGTTTCGGCATGCCCGACAGCGACACCCAGCGGCATGACGCGCCAGGCGCGGGTACACGCTGCAGGAAATCTCGGAAGGGACGCCGCGCCGCAAGCGTTTGGCGATGGCTGGCAGCGGCTTCGGCGGACGCCGCGTCGCGGTCGAGCGTGGCGAGCCGCGAATGGCCGATAATGCCCGATCGCTTGATCCCGGTCAGGGCGGAGCAATCCTCGCCAATATCGGTGTAGCGATGCTCAGCGTCGGTTTCCCAGGTCCAGTCGCAGGTCAGGGCCAGGAGTTCGGCGGTGGCCGACAGATCGGCTCTTGCGGACACGTCGAGCCGCTCCGGGTCGCGCCTGACAGCGCGCGGCTTTGCTTTCTTCCGGCCTTTACCGGGACTGTTGTCGCCTCGCTCCACCCTCGCGGCGTCCTTTCGGCACCTCTTGCCGATCAAGGATGCGCGACAACGCTTAACGTTCCGCTAACCCTGTTGCCCGTCAGGAGCGAGTCCGGTCCGCGCCGGCCTCAGGCGAACGCGCCGTGGCAATGCTTGAACTTCTTGCCGGACCCGCACGGACAGGCCTCGTTGCGGCCCACCTTGCCCCAGGTCGACGGATCCTGCGGATCGCGATCCTCCGGCGCAACCGTGCGCGAGGACTGCAGCAAGGCGAGCGCGCCGTCGCCGTCGTCGAAATCGTCCTCGCCGGTGCTGGCGTCGAGATGATGGCCTTCCGCCTCCGGCGCTTCCGGCATCGGTGCGTCCGCGGCCTCGCGCACCAGCTCAACACGCATGAGTTGTGCCGTCACCGCCTGGCGCAGATTGCCGAGCATGCCCTGGAAGAGTTCGAACGCTTCGGATTTGTATTCGTTGAGCGGATCGCGTTGCGCGTAGCCGCGGAAGCCGATCACCGAACGCAGATGGTCGAGATTGACCAGGTGCTCGCGCCACAGATGGTCGACCGTCTGCAGCAGGATCGATTTTTCGACATAGGTCATGACTTCCGGGCCGAAGCGTTCCGCGCGTTCGGCGGCCGCCTTTTGCGTGGCCTCGGTGAGACGCTCGCGGATGGCCTCCTCGTCGATCCCCTCTTCCATGGCCCACTCCTCGACCGGCAGATCGAGGTTGAGATAGGCCGCAACGCCCTGTTTGAGGCCGTCGACGTCCCACTGCTCGGCATAGGCGTTTTCAGGGATATGCTTGGCGACCAGGTCGTCGATCACGTCCTGGCGCATTTCGGCGACGGTGTCGGACAGGTTCTCCCCGTCCATCAATTCGAGCCGCTGCTCGAACACGACCTTGCGCTGGTCGTTCATCACATCGTCGAACTTCAACAGGTTTTTGCGGATGTCGAAATTGCGCGCCTCGACCTTCTTCTGGGCCTTCTCCAACGCCTTGTTGATCCAAGGATGGATGATCGCCTCGTCTTCCTTCAGGCCAAGCTTCTTGAGCATGCCGTCCATGCGCTCGGACCCGAAGATGCGCATCAGATCGTCTTGCAGCGACAGGAAGAATTTGGAGCGCCCCGGATCGCCCTGACGGCCGGAGCGGCCGCGCAGCTGGTTGTCGATGCGCCGGCTTTCATGGCGCTCGGTGGCCAGCACGTAGAGCCCGCCGGCGGCCAGCGCCTCGCCCTTCAGCCGCAACACGTCCTCGCGGATTGCCTTTTCCCGCGCTTCGCGCTCGGGGCCGTCCGGCATGTCGCCCAGTTCGTCCTGAATCCGCAATTCGGCGTTGCCGCCAAGCTGGATATCGGTGCCGCGACCGGCCATGTTGGTGGCGATCGTGATCGCACCCGGCTTGCCGGCCTGGGCAATGATCTGCGCCTCGCGCTCGTGATGGCGGGCATTCAGGACCTCGAAGCCCGGCAGACCTTCCTTGCGCATCAGCTCGGCCAGATATTCCGATTTCTCGATCGAGGTCGTGCCGACCAGGATCGGCTGGCTGCGCGCGTTGGCGTCGCGGATCTCGCGCACGATGGCGCGGAATTTTTCCTCCGCGGTGCGGTAGACCTCGTCGTCCTCGTCCAGGCGCGCGACCGGCAGATTGGTCGGGATTTCCGAAACGCCCAGGCCGTAAATATTGCCGAATTCCTCGGCCTCGGTCGAGGCCGTACCGGTCATGCCGGCGAGCTTGTCGTACATGCGGAAATAGTTCTGGAAGGTAATGGAGGCCAGCGTCTGGTTTTCGGGTTGGACCTGGACGTGCTCCTTGGCCTCGAGCGCCTGGTGCAGCCCCTCCGAAAAGCGACGGCCCGGCATCATCCGGCCGGTGAATTCGTCGATGATGACGACTTCGCCATCGCGCACGATATAGTCCTTGTCGCGCTGGAACAGGCGATGCGCCTTCAGCGCGTTGTTGATGTGGTGCACGACGGCGACGTTTTCCACGTCGTAGAGCGACTCGCCCTTCAACATGCCCGCGTCGCGCAGCAGGTTTTCGACCTTTTCCGTGCCCTGCTCGGTGAAGGTCGCGGTGCGCTGCTTCTCGTCGATCTCGTAATCGGCCTCGTCCAGGCCCGGAATGAACGTGTCGACCTGGTTGTAGAGTTCGGAGCGGTCGTCGAGCGGGCCGGAGATGATCAGCGGCGTGCGCGCCTCGTCGATCAGAATGGAATCGACCTCGTCGACGATCGCGTAATTGTGACCGCGCTGCACCATCTGGGCGCGCTCATATTTCATATTGTCGCGCAGATAGTCGAAGCCGAGCTCGTTATTGGTGCCGTATGTGACGTCGCAACCATAGGCCTCACGCCGCTCGTCGTCCGAAAGACCGTGCACGATGACGCCGGTGGTCAGGCCGAGGAAGCCGTAGACCTTGCTCATCCACTCCGCGTCGCGGCGGGCGAGATAGTCGTTGACCGTCACCACGTGAACGCCCTTGCCCTCGAGCGCGTTCAGATAGACCGGCAGCGTGGCGACAAGCGTCTTGCCCTCGCCGGTTTTCATCTCCGCGATCGAGCCGTCGTGCAGCACCATGCCGCCGATGAGCTGCACGTCGAAGGGCCGCAGCCCGAGTGCGCGCTTGGCGGCTTCGCGCACGGTGGCGAAGGCCGGCACCAGCAGGTCGTCGAGCGAGGCTCCGGCGGCGACCTTGTCGCGAAACTCAGCCGTCTTGGCCTGGAGCTGAGCGTCCGTCAGCGCCTCCATTTCGGGCTCGAGCGCGTTGATCGCCTCGACACGCGGCCGAAGCCCCTTGATGCGGCGGTCGTTGGACGAACCGAATATCTTGCGGGCGAGGACACCGAGGCTGACCATCAGATGGTCCTTTCGATCAATTATTTTCCGGCTGAACCGGCCGAAACGTGCTTACGATCGCGATTTGAGCGGATCAAGGATATAAAATGCGTCCGGAAAACGGTTCTGGACGCGAAGCCGAAGGACAGATAAGAGGGGGCCACCGTGATGTCAACTTGACGCCGGGGAGCGGTGACACGCGGATTTTCGCCGTATTGACGCCCATATTGGCGCCATTCTGCGCGCTGTTTTCTGGAGACATTTGATGCCCGTGTCCTACGCCTTCCGCCCCCTGCTTGCCTGCGGAGCAGCATTGGCGTTCTCGATCTGCGCCGCCACGGCCGGTTTCGCGGCCGAAACGGACGTGGTCGCGACCGTCAACGGCGCACCGATCACCGAGGGCGACCTCGCCATCGCCGAGAGCGATCTTGATCCGCAATTCAATCAGCTGCCGCCGGAAAAGCGCCGTGCGGCGGCGCTTTCCGCCATCATTGAGATCCGGCTTCTTGCCGCCGCCGCCGAGGCCGGCGGACTGGCCGACGATGACGCGTTCAAGCGCCGCATGGCGTTTTTGCGCGACCGGGCTCTGCACAGTGCCTTCGTCGAGCAAAACGTCGCCGCCAAGGTCGGCGAGGAAGCGGTGCGCGAACGCTACGACCGGGAAATCGCCGACACGCCGCCCGCCAATGAAATCCGCGCCCGCCATATCCTGGTCAAGACCAAGGAAGAAGCCGAGGCGATCATCGCCCAGCTCGAGGCCGGCGAGGATTTCGAGGCGCTCGCCAAGGAGAAATCGACCGATGGAGCTGCCGCGCAGGGCGGCGACCTCGGTTATTTCGGCCCGGGCCAGATGGTTCCCGCCTTCGAAAAGGCTGCCTTCGCGATCGAGGTCGGGGCGTTTTCGAAACAACCGGTCGAAACCCAGTTCGGCTTCCACGTGATCAAGGTCGAGGACAAGCGCGCGCAGCAGCCGCCGGCCTTCGAACAGGTTCAGGAGCAGTTGCGCTCGCTGCTTCTGCGCGAGGCCTATTTCGGCGCGGTCAAGGATCTGCGCGAAAAGGCTGAAATCGAGATTGCCGATCCGGCCCTCAAGGAGACGGTCGACTCGCTCGACCGAAGCGAATAGAGACCGCTTCGTCGAGGCAAGCCAATGTCGACCGCCATTTCTCCGCTGGCCCCGAAAAAGGCCCCTATATTGCCGGCGCTCGACGGGGCGCGGATCGCCACCGCCGCCGCCGGCATCAAGTATAAGGACCGCACCGACCTGATGGTCATGCTGTTCGAGCCGGGCACGCAGGTGGCCGGCGTTTTCACGCGCTCGAAATGCCCGTCGGCGCCGGTCGATTTCTGCCGTGCCAATCTGTCGGCGGGTGCGGCCCGCATCCTGGTTGTCAATTCCGGCAACGCCAACGCCTTCACCGGGCGCAAGGGCGAGGAGGCGACGCGGTTGACCGCCGAGGCGGCCGCGCGCGCGGCCGGCTGCGAAACCGGAGCGGTTTTCCTGGCATCGACAGGCGTCATCGGCGAGCCGCTTGAAACCGGCCGCTTCACCCCTCTGCTCGACCGCCTCGTCGCCGAAGCCGAACCCGATCGCTGGGCCGACGCGGGCAAGGCGATCATGACGACCGACACCTATCCCAAATACGCCACCGCCACGGTGAAGCTCGACGGCGTCGAGGTGACGGTCAACGGCATCGCCAAAGGGGCGGGCATGGTCGCGCCCGACATGGCCACCATGCTGTCCTTCGTCGTTACCGACGCGCCGATCGAGGCGCCAGTCCTGCAGACGCTGCTGCGCCAGGGCGTCGGCCGGTCGTTCAATTCGATCACCGTCGACAGCGACACCTCGACCAGCGATACGCTGATGCTGTTTGCCACCGGCGCCGCCGAACGGCGCGGCGCACCGCGCATAAAGGACGCCGCCGACCGGCGGCTGGTGCCGTTTCGGCGCGCCCTGAACCGGATTTTGAAGTCTCTCGCTCTCCAGGTCGTGCGCGACGGCGAGGGCGCGCGCAAGGAAATCGAAATCACCGTCTCGGGCGCGCGCTCGGCCCGTTCGGCCAAGCGCATCGCGCTGTCGATCGCCAATTCGCCGCTGGTCAAGACCGCCGTCGCCGGCGAGGACGCCAATTGGGGCCGTGTCGTCATGGCCGTCGGCAAGGCCGGCGAGCCGGCCGAGCGCGACCGTCTGGCGATCAGCTTCGGCGAGTACCGGGTCGCCGTCGATGGCGAGCGCGACCCGTCCTACTCGGAGGATGCCGTGTCGCGCTACATGCAGGGCGAGCGCATCGCGATCGGCGTCGACATCGGCATCGGCCGCGGCCGGGCCACCGTGTGGACCTGCGATCTGACGAAGGACTATGTCGCCATCAACGGCGATTACCGCAGCTAGGCGGGGACGAGACGTGCGGACCAACGCCGAAAACAGGATCGACCTGGCCAAGGTCCGGCGCTACGAGGCGGCCGGCTTTCGCGCCTGGCCGGCGAATTTCGTCGTTTACGACGGCACCTGGCTGGTCCGGCTGACGGCCGGCCTGCCGGCGAAACGGCTCAACTCTGTCAACCCGCTCGACCCGCGCGACGACGGCAGGCTCGAGGAGCGACTAGCCCGCGTGCGCCGGCGTTTCGACGGTTATGGCCGCCCTTTGACCTTTCGCATGTCGCCGCTGGCCGGCCAGACCCTTGCCCGTCATCTCGATCGCGAAGGCTGGAGCCGCTTCGGCGAATCGATTGTCATGCACGCGCCCCTGGAAGAGGCGGGGCTCGAGGGCGTCATCGACCAGATCCCGCTGCAGGACGTGGGACGTTTCGTCGGCGCGGCCCTCGACATTCATGCCCTCGATGCGGCCCTGCGCCCGGGCCTGTCGGAGGTGATCGGGTCGATCGAGCCCGAGACCGGCCTGTTCGTCCTCGAGGGCGACAACCAGCCGGTGGCGACCGCGATCTGCGTTCTCGACAGCGACCTGGCCGGCCTGTTCGAAGTCGCCACGCTGTTGCAACAGCGCGGCCGCGGCCACGGCCGGCGCGTCGTGCAGACCGCCTTGAAATGGGCCCACCAGCGCGGCGCGCGCGAGGCCTGGCTGCAGGTCGAGGCCGACAATGTCCACGCGCTCGGCCTTTATCGCGCGCTCGGCTTTCGCGAGGCCTATCGCTACCATTATCGGCGCCCGCCCGGCTCATGACCTCTCGCCAGCCTGCCAAACCGGTTGTTCTGGTCGCCGCCTGCGCGCTGGTCGACGCGGACGGGCGCGTTCTGATCGCGCAACGGCCGGCGGGCAAGGCGCTGGCCGGGCTGTGGGAATTTCCCGGCGGCAAGGTCGAGGCCGGCGAGACGCCGGAAACGGCGTTGATCCGCGAATTGGAGGAAGAGCTCGGCCTCACCACCTGGGCCTCGTGCCTGGCGCCGCTGACCTTCGCCAGCCACGGCTACGAGACCTTCCACCTGCTGATGCCGCTCTTCGTGTGCCGCAGGTTCGACGGCACGGCGGCCGGGCGCGAGGGGCAGGCGATCAAATGGGTGCGCCCGCGCGCGCTGCGCGACTATCCCATGCCGCCGGCCGACGAACCGCTGATTGCCCATCTGATCGACCTGTTGTGATCTGCCGCCCGGCACGCCATTCGCGCAAACAGCGTTAATGGATCGTTTAGCCGCACGTGGCAATTTCAGCCGGAGCGGCCGGCCGATGCCGGCACGGCGAGGCGCCTGCCGGAGATGGACCGATGCGATCAGAACACGAATGGCGAGCAGATGACACGGAGGCTGCCTCCGTCCCGAACGGCACCGGCTTGAGCGCGGTGCGGCTGGCGCTTCTGTTCGGGGCGGGCGCGGTCGTGCTCGGCCTCGTCGTGGCGCCGCTCGCCGAAAAACGCCTTTCCGGCGGCGTGGTTGCCGCCGACGGCTTCTACGGCGTGGACATGACCAGCACCGGCTCGATCGGCTCGGGCAAAACCTACACGGTGCGCAAGAGCGTGCTGCAAACCGTTCCCGGCGCGGCTTGCATCATCAACGGCGACGGCCGCCGGATCGGCGATTGCTGAACGCCGTCCCGGCGCTTCCCCGTCGGGATCGACGCGACCGCCGGCACCGACCGGCCGGCAAGGAGCGGTTAACCGTCCGCGTTAAGCTTTTTTCACCGCTTTGCGACTAGTTTTACAGCAAAGGAAGGGTGCCCGAGCATGCTTGTGCGTTTCTGGAACGACCGATCGGGCGCCACCCTCATCGAATACGGCGTGCTTTTGACCGTGTTGTCGTTGGTGATCGTGGCGGCTATCGCCAATGTCGCCGACAAGATCGAATTCCTGTTCTCCGATCCCGCCAGCAAACTGCAACAAGGGCTCGACTAGGCGATAAGCCTGAAAGCCCAAGACCGGTTTTCAGGGCTCATCGCGGCAACGAGGCAATTTGACCGCACTGATAGATCGCTGGACCACACATCCCGTACGGCAGACTTGGAGAAATATCCCGTAGAACGGCCGGGCGGATGTCCACAAAGAAACCGCGTTTCACCAGATCAGCGCCCATGAACCCGCCGCCGCGAAGACGGTGGCGAAAGTGCCTACCCGGTGGCCCCGCCACCGGATGCAGAGGCGTGAACGACTTTGCCGCCCACCACCGTCAGCTCGGCCTTGATATCGCGTAGATCATCTTCCGGGCAGGTCAGCGGGTCGCTTGACAGCACGGCCAGGTTCGCCAGTTTTTGTGGCTCGAGAGATCCTCTGTTCCGCTCCTCCTGTGCCAGATATGCGCCACCCATTGTCATGCAACGCAACGCTTGGGGCCGGGTGAGCGCCTACTGCGCGCCAATAACGCGGACGGTGCTGCGCTCCCGACGAGCCACGGCATGCCAAAACGAATGAAAAAGGCTGGGCGGCAGGTTGTCGGAACCAAACGATACCGGCACCCCTGCATCCACGAGCGCGCGCAAGGGCACGATTTCATCTTCCCACTCGGGCCCCAACCGCTCGAGCAGCGCAAGGCCGCCTTTGTACAGAAAGCTGCTGGTATGTGTCGTGATCACCAGACCGAGATCGCGAATTGCGGCGATGTCGTCTGCCGTCAGGTTGGCAATGTGGCCGAACACCCAGCGCTGGCCTGAAATCGGCGCTTCAACATCCACGTCGCGGAACAGATCCAGCATAAGGGGGAATATCCCGGTAACGCGGATGCCGTAACGGGCGCATTCGACAAGAAGCGGCTTGAGCTTCTCGTGCGGCAACGACGTATCGAAATTGAAACCCGCCCAGCCGGCCTGAGGCGATCCGGCGGCGCGAAGGGTACGCTCACGCTCGCCGCAACAATTGTCTTCTGGCTATGAGCAAAGAGGCATGAGCCTAGCGTGTGGACAGCGCCTGTCCGCTCCGCAGGAGCCGGTCACGAAGGACTGCCGTCTGATCGTCGGACAGGTCGATCGGCAGCACCAAGCAGATCGTGGCTTCCACCTGATCCTCGGCATTGTAGATTGGCGCCGCAAGGCATTGCGTATACGCGTCGACCAATCCTTTCGTCAGGCAATAGCCGTCTTGCCGGGCCTGTGCGATGGCGTCGATGAAATCGTCGATCATGATCCGGCGCCCGTCGGGGAGCACCAGATCCTCCGGCACGATCAGTGCCTCGATCTCCGCGCGGCTATGTCCGGCAAGCAAAAGCCTTCCCGACGCCGTCCAAGGAATCGGAATTTGCAGGCCGACGGCGGAACTGATGCGGAAGGGCCGGGTGCCCGGGCACATGTGCATAATTGTATAGCGGCCGGTCTGCAGCATGCAGAATTCGCTGGTCTCGCCGGTTTCCTTCGCCAGCCGATCGACTTCCGCGCGCGCGCGCTTGGCGAGCGAATTCTCGCGGATATAGTTCAGACCGTAGAGATACATCCGCTTGCCGAAAAAGATGCGCCCGTCGTCCGAGGATACTTCTAGGAGCCCGGCATCGGTCAGGTCATTGACGACGGTGTAGATCGACGAGCGTGGCGCATCCAAGGCCTTTGCCAGGGCCCCGATACGGATGCCCTCGCCGTGACCATGCAGAAACTCCAGAATCTGCACGATGCGATCGACGCTGCGTTCTCGTCGAGCCGCGGGTTTCGCGCGCGACGCCCGACCTTCGGCATCAATCCCCACGTCCTGCTCCACTTGCGTATTTCTCCGTCAATGCTATTCTGTCTTTAACACAAGACAATTGTCCTGTATATAGGACAAATTTCATCACGAGCGACGCGCAATCCGCCGCCTTCCGACAAGGGGCGAGCGTTGCCGACAAGGGGATTTCGGTGAGGTTGGGATGAGTGGCTTGCCTGGGATCCATGAGCGCATCCGCCAATCGATCGCGACGCTGCCGCGCCTCGATATCGCGCTCAAGAAAACGCCGCTCGAGGAAGCCGGAAACCTTTCCCGCGTGCTCGGCGGTCCGCGCATCTTCGTCAAGCGCGACGATCTGACCGGTGTGGCGCTCGGCGGCAACAAGCTGCGCAACCTCGAGTTCCGGCTCGCCCACGCGATGAAGGACGAGCCCGACACCGTCATCGTCGGTCTCGACCTGCAATCGAATTCGGCACGCCAGACCGTCGGCGCCTGCAACAAGCTGGGCCTGCGAACCGTCCTCGTGCTGGAAGGGCGTCGGCCCGACACGATCCAGGGCAATCTTCTGGTCGACTATCTTTTGGGCGCCGAGGTTCATTTCGCCGCCGACGTCCACGAACAGCGCACGATGCTCGACCGTCTGGCCGCGGCTGTTCGTGCCGGCGGCGGACGCCCGCACATCCTCAACGACAACCCGATGTTCGACGTCGCCTCCGCCGTTGCCTATCTGGAAGTGACGCTGGAGATCGTCGAGCAGCTTGACGCACTCGGAAAGACGCCCGATTGCATTTACATGTCGTCAAGCGGCAAGGGGCAGGCGGGCATGATTCTGGCCCAAAAACTGCTCGACCTGCGCTTCGCCATGCATGGCGTGACCGCCACGGACGAGTTCCACATTCCCTCGCGCACCGCAACCATCGCCAACCAGACCAGCACGGCCATCGGACTGGACGTAACCGTCGACGAAAAGGACGTGGTCAATTTCGACGATTTCGTCGGCGAGGGTTACGGCATCCCGAGCGAGGCCGGCAACGAGGCCGTGCGCCTGTTCGCCCGAACCGAGGGTATCATTCTCGACCCTATCTATACCGGCAAGGCGGCCGCCGGCCTTGTCGCGCATGTGCGCGAGGGCCGCTTCGCAAGCGACGACGTGGTGGTGTTTGTCCATACCGGCGGCACACCGGCGATCTTCACCTGGAACGAATTATGGCTCTGACGCGCGACGCGCAAAGTCCGCACCCGGCAATGTCAACGAAGAAAAGGGGAATAGTCATGCAACGCAGAACACTTCTCACCGGCGCGGCAGGCGCCATGCTCCTGTCGGCACTGCCGGCAACGACGCTCCGGGCTTTCGCCCAAACAAGCCAGGGTGTGATCACCTTCGGCCAAAGCACCGCCGTGCTGACGCTCGATCCGGCGCACGGGGCGTTCACGGGCTATCCCGGCGGCTACGAGGCGGCGCTCGTGCTTTTCGACCGGCTGCTGGACTTCGATGCCGACATGACGATCGTGCCGCAGCTCGCCGAATCCTACCGCATGAGCGACGATCTCAAGTCCTGCGAGTTGAAGCTGCGCAGCGGTGTTACCTTCCATGACGGAACCCCCTGCGACGCGGCAGCCGTCAAGTTCAACATCGAGCGGATGATGAACAAGGAGATCAACACCACCAACAGGCCGCTCTGGGACCCGATCTCGGGTGTCGACATGGTCGATGACACCACGATCGTCATCCGCATGTCGGCGCCTTTTGCACAACTGCCGAACACGCTCGCCCATGGCTCCGGGGCGATCGTCTCGCCGGCGGCGATCGAGAAGTTCGGCGAGGACGGCTTTGCCCAGAACCCGGTCGGTGCGGGCCCCTATAGGCTGGACTCCTTCAACGCCGGACAGGAACTGGTGCTCAAGGCCTATGACGGATACTGGGGCGGCGCGCCGGGCGCGACTGGAATCGTCTTCCGCTTCATCGCCGAACCGGCAACGCGCATCAACGCGTTGACCACCGGAGCGGTCGACGTCATCGACGCCGTACCGGTGCATCTGGTCGGTCAGCTCTCCGGCAATGCCGACATCGAGATCGCACGCCGCCCGGGTCTGCGCCCGATCGGTCTCGCCTTCAATCTCACCCGGCCCGCTTTGCAGGACGTGAAGCTGCGCAAGGCGCTCAATCTCGCCGTTCCCGTGGCGACGATCGCCGAGCGGGTCTTCTTCGGCTTCGCCAAGGCGCCCGATTCGCCGCTGGCCTTCGACGCCATCGGCCACAGGACGGTGGGCGAAACCGTGTTCGATCAGGCCAAGGCCAAAGCCCTGCTCGCCGAGGCCGGCTATAGCGCGGGCGCCGACGGCATCCTGGAAAAGGACGGCGAGAAGCTCAGCCTGTCCTTCTTCGCGCCGGACGGTCTGTTCCCGGGCGACGTCGCAGTGGCGGAAATCGTCGCGGCCTCGCTGCGACAGGTCGGCGTCGACGCCGCGATCAACAAGATCGAGAAGGGCGCCTACTGGGATCACCTGCGCCAGGACAAGGCCAACCTCGCCTGGGACATGGCGATGTTCGGGTTCAATCCTTCCAACGCGTCCGGCACCTATCACCTGGCCTCGCTGTTCAAGTCGAACGCCGACGATAACGGCAAGCCGGATGTCTGGAATATCGCCCGCTACCGCAACGAAAAGGTCGACGCGCTTCTGGAGACGGCCAGCAGCGCGCCCGAGGAATCCGCGCGCCTCGACGCGCTCGGCGAGGCCCAGGCGCTGATTTGGGAAGACGCGCCCTATCTGTGGCTGCAGATCAACGAGAACGTGTCGGCGGCCGGCAAGTCCGTCTCCGGTCTGGGCGTGCTGCCAATCGTCTTTACGACATTGCGCAACGCCTCCAAGGCATAACGACCGGCGGCAGATGTTCAGGTTCCTCGTCAAGCGTTTTGCGATGATTCCCCTGGTGGTGCTGGGAGTCGTGACGATCCTGTTCATCATCTTCAAGTCGGTGCCCGGCGACGAAGCGGCCTTCGTCGCCGGAGCCACCGCAACCCAGGAAGAGATCGAGGCGGTGCGCATCCGGCTCGGCCTCGACCGCCCCCTGGCGGAACAATATCTCAAGCATCTCGCGGGCCTCGCCGTCGGGGATTTCGGCTATTCCACCACCTTCCGCGGCAATCCGCTTCCCCATATCGTCGACAGACTGCCGGCCACGGTCGCCCTGACGGTATCGGCCATCGTGCTGACCATCCTTGCGGGCATACCCGCCGGCATCGTCGCCGCCGCCTTCCGCAATCGATGGCCGGACTACCTGATCTCCTTCACCGTCGTGGGCCTGCTCGCGGTGCCGAATTTCTGGCTCGGCATGCTGCTGATCGCCTTCCTGTCGGTCAATCTCGGACTGCTGCCCAGTTTCGGCGCAGCGGGACCGGCATCGCTGGTCATTCCAACGCTCGCGCTCGCCGCACGGCTGATCGCGTTGGTGGCCAGGATGACGCGGGGCGTCGTGATTGAGGAACTGCGCAAGGACTATGTACGCACCGCGCGCGCCAAGGGTCTTTCCCATGACGGCGTGTTGCGTGGACACGTGTTGCGCAATGTGATGATCCCGACGGTTACCGTGATCGGCCTTCAAACGGGATATCTGCTCGGCGGGTCGGTGGTCATCGAAAGGCTCTGCGCATGGCCGGGCATCGGCGACCTGATGCTGACGGCGGTCTCGGTGCGCGACTACACGCTCGTTCAGGCGATCGCGCTGATCTTCGTCGTATCCTTCCTCGTCATCAACATCGCCGTCGAGATCATCTATCGCTTCGTCAATCCGAGGTTGCGCTATGCATGAGGTCACGCCGGCACGGCCGGCAAGGCGGCGACGAGGCGTCAACGTGTTCCTGTGGCTGGGCGTGAGCCTGCTGGCAGTCTTCGCACTGTTGGCACTTTTCGGCGAGGTCGTGGCGCCACACGATCCCAACGCCCAGGACCTTTTCGCGATGCTCGAGCCGCCCTCGGCGGCCCATCTTCTCGGCACCGACAATGTCGGGCGCGACATCCTTTCGCGCATCATCGTCGGCACGCGTTATACGCTATCGATTGCACTCGCTTCGGTCCTTTTCGCCGGCATTGGCGGGGTCGCGCTGGGCGCCATTGCCGGTTATTTCGGCGGCGTAACCGACCGCGTGGTCACCGGGATCATCGATCTCCTGCTGACCGTGCCCAACATCGTGCTTGCGATCGCCATCGCCTCGGTTGCCGGCTCCAGCGCAACCGGGCTCACCATCGCC
The DNA here is from genome assembly GCF_004000215.1 of Nitratireductor alexandrii. Taxonomy (GTDB): domain Bacteria; phylum Pseudomonadota; class Alphaproteobacteria; order Rhizobiales; family Rhizobiaceae; genus Mangrovimarina; species Mangrovimarina alexandrii. The sequence continues at coordinate 82,210 of NZ_RBVY01000003.1, forward strand.
ATCACGGCGAGCTTCATCCCGCCGCTGGCACGGCTTGTCCGGGGCCGGGTGATCGAACTCGCACAGGAAGATTTCGTCGCCGCCTCAATCACCGTGGGCATGAGCCATACGCGCATCCTCCTGCGCCACATCCTGCCCAACGCGGCGACTGTCATCATCATCGAGCTCAGCCTCAATGCGGGCCAGGCGGTGCTGATCGGCTCGGCGCTGGGTTTCCTCGGGCTCGGTGTCCAGCCACCCGCGCCCGAATGGGGAACCATGCTCGGCGCCAGCCGGGAATATCTGACCATGGCCCCGCACCTCGTGATCGCCCCGGGCATCGCGATCTCCCTCCTCGTTCTCGCCTTCAACGCCTTCGGCGACGGTCTGCGCGACGTGTTCGATCCAGGTTCAAGCTCATGACGGTGTCCACAATGGATTTCGGCATCATCGACTGCCACGCCCACATCTTCCCCCCGGCCGCCGGTGCTGCCGGTTTTCCCGACGTGGAAACGCACCGGCTGCACCAGCAGCGCGCCATGCACATGCATGGAAACCAACCCTACCGCCGAACCCGCGACGGCTCCCTGGTCACCGAGCGCATGCTGTGGAACCAGACCGACCCGTCACCTGCGGGCCGGCGCGACTGCGCCTTCCGGGCCGGGCGGTTCGGCCGCTTCGAATGGACGAGCGGCGGCGAGGATTTTTACGTTCAGTTCCTGCCACCCTGGATGGACGACCTGTCGATGAGCGCCGAAAAGCTGCTGGCGTTCATGGACAATGCCGGTGTTGCGGCCGCGATTCTCCAAAACGACCATATTTACGGCAATCTGGCCAAGGATTTTGCCGCCGCGGCAGGCGCGCATCCGGGCCGCTTGGTCGGCCTTGCCCAGGTCGAGGAGGCCTTCGCCTATACCGACGAGGAACTGCAGCGCCTTGCCGACGAGATCGGTCGTCTGAAGATGGCAGGCGTCTATTTTACCACGACGGGGCTGTTTCGCAGCGGCTATCGGCCAATGCACTCCGACGCCGTCTACGACCCCTTCTGGCGCTTCATCGAGCAGAGCGGCCTGCCGGTGTTCTGGGTCCAGTCGGCAAACTCGCCGGTTGGCACCTATGAAGACGAGATGCGCCATCTGGAACGCATCGTGGAGCGCTTTCCCGGCATTCGCCATGTTCTGGTTCACGGCGTGCCGACATCGCTTTATGCCGACGACCAGGATCGTCTCACGCTTCCCGCCGTGATCGACACACTGCTTTCCCAGGCGCCGGTTTCCGCCGAAATTCTCTACCCGATCGCCTGGGGCGGGCGGCAGGACTACCCCTACCCGCGCGCGCACCTTCATATCCGCCAATTGGTCGAGCGCTTCGGCGCGGAGCGCTTCCTGTGGGGCTCCGACGCGCCCAATGTCGACCGCTACTGCACCTATGGGCAGTCGCTGACCTATTTCACCCACTACGCCGACTATCTTTCGGACCGGGATCGACGCGCCATCCTGCGCGACAACGCGGTCGCGCTCATCCCGGCGCTCGCCGGGCGGGACGGCACCGGATGACGCCGCTTCTCTCGATCCAGGACCTAACCGTGGAACTGTCCGCCCGGGACCGCACATTCGATGCCGTAAGCGATCTGTCCTTCACCGTCGCGCGCGGCGAAGTGCTTGCGCTGGTGGGAGAATCCGGCTCGGGCAAGAGCATGACCGCCCTGGCGATCATGCGACTCTTGCCCGAGCCGGTCGCGCGGATCAGCAAGGGCCGCATCCTGTTCGACGAACTCGACCTTGCCGCGGCGAGCGAGGCCAGCCTGCGCTCGATAAGGGGAAATCGCATCGGCCTGATCTTCCAGGAACCGATGACATCGCTCAATCCGTCGATGCGCGTCGGCCCGCAGGTCGCCGAGGCCCTGCGCCTGCACAAGGGGCTCGACGCCGCCGCCGCCAGACGGCGCGTGGAAGAGATCTTCGAACAGGTGCGCATACCCGATCCGAAGCGGCGTTTCGACGACTATCCGCACCAAATGTCGGGCGGCATGCGCCAACGCGTGGTGATCGCGCTCGCACTGGCCTGCGATCCGGATGTGCTGATCGCCGACGAGCCGACCACGGCGCTGGACGTGACCACCCAGGCCCAGATCCTGGAAACGTTCCGCGACCTGCAGGCCGCCGTCGGCGCCGCGACGATCCTGATCACCCATGATCTGGCCGTCGTCGCCGAAACGGCCGACCGCGTGGCCGTCATGTATGCCGGCAGGATTGTCGAGGAGACGACGACCGAACGATTGTTTGCCGCCCCCCAGCACCCCTACACCCACGGCCTGCTCGGTTCGATCCCGCATATCGCCGAGGCCGGCCGCGCCACCGAACGCGGCCGTCTTGCCGAAATTCCCGGCACCGTGCCCGCACTGTGGGCCCTGCCCCGCGGCTGCGCCTTTGCGCCGCGCTGCCCGCGAGCCCGGCAGCGATGCGAGGACGAACGACCGCCACTGTCCGACATGGCGCCCGGACACCGCGCGGCATGCTGGTATCCGATGAAAGGCGCGGCATGAGCAAGCTGCTTGAGGTCAGCAATCTGGGCAAGCGCTTCACCATTGCCGGCGGGCTCGCCGGTAAGGCGCGAACCGTTCACGCCGTCGACGACGTTTCCTTCTCCATCGCCGCGGGCGAAACGCTCGGCCTGGTTGGCGAATCGGGCTGCGGCAAGTCGACCGTCGGCAAGATGATCGTCAGGCTGCTTGAGCCGAGCGCCGGAAATATCCTTCTCGACGGCATCGACATTTCCCATTTGTCCCATCGCCGCATGCGCCCGTTGCGACGCCGCGTGCAGATGATTTTCCAGGATCCGAACGGTTCGCTCGATCCGCGACAGCGCGCCCAGGATATCGTCGCCGAGCCGCTTCTGGTCAGCGGCATGCGCGGCGCCGCGCGGCGACGCGAGCGGGTCGCCGACCTGTTCGAAAAGGTCGGATTGCGGCCGGACCAGATGCGCAACGTGCCGTCGAAATTCTCCGGCGGCCAGCGCCAGCGGCTGGCGATCGCCCGCGCCCTGGCGCTCAATCCGGCTCTGATCATCGCCGACGAACCGGTATCGGCCCTGGACGTGTCGATCCAGGCACAGGTTGTCAACCTGATGTCGGACATCCAGCGCGAATTCGGTCTCGCCTATCTGTTCGTCGCGCACGATCTCGGCATCGTGCAGCACATCAGCGACCGGGTCGCGGTGATGTATCTGGGCCGCATCGTGGAAATCGGCGACACCGCGCGTGTCTATCAGCAGCCCAGCCACCCCTATACGCGCACGCTGATGGATGCCGTGCCCAAGCCCGATCCGTCGCGCCGCCACCGTCGCCTCAAGGTGCCGCGCGGCGAGGTGCCCAGTCCGCTGGACCCGCCCTCCGGCTGCGCGTTCCATCCGCGTTGCCCGGCCGCGACCGACATCTGCCGCCGCGAGCGGCCGCTTCTGCGCCGTGTTGCGTCCGGCGCCGAGACCGCGTGCCACCATGCTGATTGATCAACCGCCGCGCCGCCGGCGCGGACACGGCCAACGCAAGTCCTGCGTTCGGCAATCATGGAGTCTTCGATGAATCTCGCATGTTCCGGCCCGGCGGCCGGTCGCTCCCCCGAGGAACGGCTTGCCCAAATGGGGGTCGTTCTGCCGCCTCCCCCGCCGCCGATCGGCAACTTCCTGACGCATGTGCGCGAGGGCGAGCTTCTGTTCCTGTCCGGCCAGGGGCCGCGTGAGGCCGACGGACGCCTGCATACCGGCAAAGTGGGCGCCGATGTTTCGGTCGAACAGGCCTACGCGCATGCGCGGCTGACCGGCATGAACCTGCTTTCGGTCATGCGCGCCGCCCTCGGCGAGCTTCACCGCGTCAGGCGCGTGGTCAAGCTCCTGGGCATGGTCAACGCAACCCCGGACTTCGCCCACCATCCCGACGTCATCAACGGCTGTTCCGATCTGCTCGTCATGACATTCGGCGAAAACGGCCAGCATGCGCGCTCAGCCGTCGGACTGGGATCGCTGCCGGGAAACATCACCGTCGAGATAGAACTGGTCGTCGCGGTCGACCCGCACTGACTCAGGGCTCCCTTCGCTCCACAAAACGATCGTAGCGATCGAAAAGCGGATTCCGATGGCCGCTCGTCAATTCGCTCTGATCCTCAAAGTCGAAGAGAGAGCGGGAATACTGCACAATCGGTGCGACCAACGGGATGCGAACCTGTTCGTAAACCTGCAACGCCGCTTCCACGTCGGAACATGAATCAAGAACGGTCCCGAGCGCCTGGATGTCCTCAAGTGCCTGATTGGCGCCTTGCGCCATTCCCGGCAGCATCGGATGTGCCGCGTCTCCTGCCAGGGTAACGCGCCCTTTGGACCAATGCGGCAAGGGCCGCACGAAATCGTGGAGGTCGCTGCGGATGATCGAGGCGGGGTCCGTGGCCGCAATCAGGTCTGGAACCGGACTACCCTTCCAGTCGCTGAAATGCGCCACGACTGCGTTGGTATCCTGGGTGATTCCGTCCGCCGCCGCGAACCAATAGGCGCGTCCGTGTCCGATCGGGAGATAACCGAAATGCCCGTCCTGGCCCCAGACTTCAGCCTCCGAGAGGGGATCGACGTCGACATCGGCGAGATCGAACAGGCCACGCCAGCGCACCAGTCCGTCCGAACTGAACGTGTGATATCCGAAGACGCAATCGCGGACGATCGAGTTGATACCGTCGGCACCCACCAGCAAGTCGCCTTCGGCCACTTCACCGTTGGCGAACCGGCACACGACGCTATCGCCCTGTTCGACGCTGACGACCTGCCGGCCGAGGCGAAGACGATCGCGGCCAAGGGCATCAGCGAGTATTCGGCTCAAATCCCGGCGGAAAACACCGGACAATGACGCACCGTAACGATCTTCCCAGTTCCTCAGATCATCTACGGCGATAACTTCTCCGCTCGACGAAAACGTTCGATAGTAGTTCAGGCTCGACGAAATTTCCGCGTATTGGGTACCCAGGCCCAGGGTCTTCAAGACACGCACGCCGTTCGGCCAGAGATTCAGGCCCGCGCCCGCCGTACGCAATTCGCTGTCCCTCTCGAACACGGTCACGTCCCACCCCAGTTGGGACAGACATATCCCTGCCGAGAGTCCGCTGATACCGGCTCCGCAAACGAGCGCGCGCTTGGTCATAAGATGAATTCTCCCGATCATTTTTCGCGTTGGCGGCACCTATAGGATGCCGAGGAGCTAACCGCGAAGCCGCATATTTCAAATCCGCGCAGGCCATCTGCTAGGCGCTCAACAGCCCGCTGTCGACAACGGCATCGCCGGCTCCTCCCGAACGGCCGCCATCGTCTCGATACGACCATGCGCAGACATTCTGACAAGTTCGATCAACAGGACAATGATGACCGTCGTCATTCGAACGCCCGGAAGACCAAGCTCATGCAAGAGCCGATCTCAGCAAGCGCACTCGGAAGGCCCGCCGACAAATGCCGCAAGCCATCTCGCCGAGACGTGCGAATGGCGCTGGTGACGGAAGCCACCATTGCCAGCATGCCCGAAATCGCAAAGGCTCTGTTCGACCCGAGTGATCGAACACCACCGCAAGGCGAAGAAGGAACTGCCCATGTCCGAGGCGATGATCGACGGCGCGAACGCGTTCGCAGGCTTGCTGCATGCGGGCACCGGCGGAACCTTCATGCGACTGCCTAGCTTGCGCGCTGATGCCGAGATGCTGAGACGACAGGGAATCACGGCTGCGTTCATCGGGTTTCCCTGGGACGCTATGTGCATCAGCCGTACCGGAACCAACTACGGGCCCCGGGCGCTTCGCGAAGCGAGCGACCAGTTCGGGTTTTACAATGCCAATCTCGATCTGGACCTATCCGATCACTACAAGTTTGCCGATTGCGGCGACGTCGCGGTCATCCCCGGCGCTGCGGTGAGGACCATGGAACGGGCCGAGCGGATGATCCTCGAAGTCCTGAACGGCGGTGCGATGCCGGTGACCTTCGGAGGCGACCATTCCATCACCATCGCCTGTGCACGCGCTTTCAAGAAGCGCTACGCCAATCCCGGCCTGATACTCATCGACAGCCATTTCGATACCGCCGTCGATGTCGGCGGCGAAGAGCTCAATCATGCGTGCCCGATCGCACGCGCTGTCGACGCCGGCTTCGACCCTGCCAAGATCGTGATCATCGGCACCAACGGGTGGCTAAACCCGAAGGCGGAGTTCGACTATGCGCGGCAGAAGGGGATCACCCTGATGCCGCTGGAAATGGTGCTGGACAAAGGTCCTCAGACGGTTGCCAAGGAAGCCCGCGCGATCGCCGGCACCGGGACCGACAGCGTCTATCTGACATTCGACATCGACGCAATCGACGGCGCCTACGCTCCCGGCACCGGCGTTCCCGCCGCAGGCGGCCTCACCTCCCGCGAGGCAATTGCGCTGGTGTCGGAATTGAGCAGAGGCGGACTTGGCGGCATGGATATGGTCGAGGTCTCCCCACCCTACGATCACGACGGCATCACAAGCCGACTCGCCGTCAGGATCGTTCTGGAAGCCTTGGCGGGTACGCTCGCATAGGCCCCGATACCGGAAGGCCCGCTATGCTCGCATTGTATCAAGGGCTGCCGGTCGCCGGATCGAAACCGGACAATATCGCTGCGATACAGCGTGCCGCGCGCGCCGCCGCCACGACCGGCGCCAGACTGCTCACGTTCCCCGAACTGTTCCTGACCGGCTATAATATCGGCAAGGCCGCTCTCCACGACCTCGCCGAGGGCGTTGACGGACAATCGGTGTCGGCAATTTGCGAGATAGCGAGGGCGAACCGGATAGGGCTCATATTCGGCATGCCGGAACGTGTCGGCGACAAGGTCTTCAATGCGGCTGTAGCGATCGACGAGACCGGGGGCCGGTGCGGTTCTTATCGGAAAATCCATCTCTTTGACGCCGAGGAGCGGCATACCTTCGCCCCAGGCGACGAGGTTTGCGTGGCGGCGATGGGCGGATGGCGGGTCGGGCTCGCGATCTGCTATGATATTGAGTTTCCCGAAATGGCCAGGGCGCTCGTCAGGGAGGGCGCCGATTTGATCTGCGCACCCACTGCCAACATGATGCCATACACGGAAGTTCCCACGACACTTGTGCGTGCGCGAGCGCTCGAAAACGGCACCGGCATCGTCTATGCCAATCTGGCAGGGACCGAGCGCGATCTCGTCTATACGGGGATGAGTTGCATTGTCGGACCGGATGGATGCGACCTTGCCCGGGCCGGTTCCACTGGAACTGCGCTTCTATGCTGTTCGACGCCGCGCGTCGACGACCGTGACACCCCGCCGCCGAGCACTCAGCTTGCCGACCTTCGTCAGGGGGCATTGCATACGCGCACCTAGAACGCGTTGACGAAAAACGCACGGTTTCACACAACGCATGTCACTACGGGAGGAGAGGTCATGCAACTGATACGACGAAAGCCTAGTCCGGCGCGTGCACGCAACCGTGGCGCACCCGACACCAACGTCTGCGGCACAACTGTTTAACCGTTCCTGCCCAAGAACGCCGCCCGGTTGCGATGGCACCGGCTTCTGAAAACTGTCATGCGCACAAACGCTGCGTTTGTCCGCTTGTGTTGCTCAAGCGGCATTCCAAGGGCAAAACCGCCTGGGTGAATTCAGGAAACCAGCCGATAATGAAAAGCCAGACAGAAAGCCCGCCGCGGCCGAGCAAGCTCACGGATAAACCGGATTTTCTTACCGAACTTGCGCACGTGATTGCCGCGGTGGGAACGGACAGTTTCTACAACAAGGCGTCGCTTCTGCTGAGCAATGTCCTGCGCTGCGGCAAGCGGCTAGTCATGCGCTATTCGGCCTTCGACAGGCCGGCTTTCATCGTCAACCATGCCTTGACCGAGGAAGGTGTGGCCTATTATCTGGCCGGTCTCTATCGCGTCGACCCGCTGCACAAGCTGGCGCGCACGAACAGTGAGCCGACCGTCGTCAGTTTGCGCGCGCTCACCACGGAAACCGATGAAATCTATCTGGCCGAGCTGGTCAAGATGTCGATTTTCGACGAGCTCGCGCTGATTCTGCCAGCGTATGGCGGCGTCACGATCGCATTTTGCTGTGAACGACACCGAGTCCGCTTTGAACCGCGCGACTTCGAAATCGCCAATGCCCTGCTTCCAACCCTGGACGCTCTGCACAAACTTCACATGGATCGCCTGTTCATCGAGGCCAGAACGGTCAATCGCGAAGCGATCGACGAAAGTTTCAATAATCCTCTCTTGGTGCTCGACCGGCGCGGCGAGATCGCCTACGCCAACGAGGCTTGGTCCCAGAATCCCAACGTGACCGCGGTTCTCCCGCAGATCAAAGAGCAGATCGCCACCACAGGCCCGGCGTTTTTCCAGTTGGATAGCCAGCAAGTGGTACATTGGGATCAGTTACCCGACGATTTTTCGCTGGCACCCGGTGGCCAGCTCATCGTGGTGGAACGGAGGTCACCCGGACCACTGCCCATCTCGGGCGAAGCCGTCCTGGATACATTTTGCAACCAGCAGGACCTGACACCGCGCGAAGCCGAGATCGTTCGGTTATCGTTTGTCGGACTACCGAACGCGGCCATCGCCAAGCAGCTCGGCGTTTCGGTCGGCACCGTCAAGAACCATCGATGGCGGCTATACTACAAGCTGGATATCACGAGCGAAAGGGAGCTCTTTCACCTGTTTCTTTCCACCCTGCTTTCCCTGGAGAGTTCGCCTTGCGGCTAGGAAATGGTCGCGAAAGTGGAATACCGGCAATCGAAAACATTCGATCAGAAAAGCTTGTGTCCACAAGCGAGTGCAGCCAAAGTTGAGTCGGTTTCGCAAGCAGTCGCTATCGCTCTAGCTGCAAGGGTCGGTCAGGCCAGTTGCTGAGCGACCGTTTGGCCAAGAAGAATTCTTTCGATCCCGTCAACAAGTGAGTCCGCCATCGCTGTACGCGCCTCCAGCGTAGCACTGCCTATGTGAGGCAGGGCGACCACGCTTGGTAGCGTCAGATAGCGCTCATCCAATGCGGGCTCATTGTTGAAGACATCAAGCCCCGCCCCCGCGACATCGCCCGACTGCAGCGCCGCGACAAGCGCATCGTCGTCGATCAGATCCCCGCGTGAGACGTTCAATACCACAGCTCCCGGCTTGAGCCAGGAGAGGCGTTCGGCGTTCAGGTAGTTGCGCGTTGCCGGCGTGCACGCGGCCGACAGGACCAGCACGTCGCATCCGCCGAGAAATTCCTCGTCGTCCGCGACGAACCTGGCACCACCCTCAATATCGCGCGGAAGCGGGGAGCGATTCTTGTAGGCGACGTTCATGCCGAACGCCTGCGCGCGCGCCGAGATCTCGCGGCCGATATTTCCCATTCCATAGATGCCCAGAACCTGGCCGCGCAGTTCGCGGCCGAGAAGCAAGGTGGGAGACCAGCCCGTCCAGCCGCCGCTGCGCACAAGATCAACGCCGTCGAGCAAACGGCGCATGGTCGCCAGCAAGAGCGCGATTGTCAGGTCTGCAACGGAATCAGCCAACACGTTACCGGGCTTGACAACCGCCACGCCGCGCTCCCGCGCAGCATTGAGATCAACATGGTCGTGGCCGGCGGAATAGAGCGCTACGAGTTGTACGCTGCCCGGAAGAGATTGAAAGAACTTGCTGTCCAGGCGGTATTTCACCGTGGCGACGACGACCCGGGCGTTCTGAGCCGCCTCGATCACGCCATCGACGGTCTGGTGATGCGGCGGCAGAATACTGAGATTCGGAAACATGTTGTGGAACGCCCGAACGGCTTCAGGCGGAAGCTCTTCCGTCAGAAGCACAGGAAACGCCTCCATTCCCGATGACACAAGCGCCTCGTCGAGCATCCTCACGCGCGCCATTGGCTCGTTGCGTTCAAGATCGGTCATTGAATCAGCACCTGTGCGCTTCTGCGATCACACGCTCGGGTTTTCGCTAGAGCTCACGCGGATTTCTTCACCCAGCAACTTCTCCAGCCCGCGAACCACGGCCGTACTGTCCTGGTCCCCAAAGCCAAAGGAACGACTGAGCTGAAAGACCTCCGTCGCGGCATTGGCTATGTTGAGAGGAAGACTGGTCATTTCGCGGCCCAGTTTCACCGCCTGGCTCATGTCCTTGTAGGCAATATCCAACCGCGCTTCGGCCTCGAATTTCCCCGCAAAGACCTTGGGCACCATCCACTGGATGATGGGGCTGTTGGAGTGGGAATTGGTGAGCATGTGGAAGAAGGTCGAAGCATCCAGCTTCAAAGCCTTTGCAAGCGCAAGCCCTTCGGCTACCGCAGCAACTTCGATGAAGCCGATCATGTTCTGAACCAGCTTTGCAGCGTGGCCGGCGCCTATATCTCCAAAATGATAAAGATTGCTGGAGAATGTCGAAAGGAGTGGCCGAATCTTTTCGAATGCCTCGACGTCACCACCTCCCATGATCGACAAAGTCGCGTCACGGGCACCTTCGACGCCACCGGTAACCGGCGCGTCGATCAGGCGTCCTCCCGAGCGCGCGAAGCGTTCGGCCAGACGCCTAGTGTCGGCCGGGTAGCAGGTCCCCATATCGACAGAGAGATAGTTCGGGCCCATGCCGGCCGCGATGCCGTTCTCGCCAAAGAGTACTTTCTCAACCTCACGCGACGTGGGCAGGATCATGAGAGCGAGATCGCTAGCGGCGGCAGCCGCAGCCACGGATTCGACCTCCATCGCGCCCTGCGCGACCAAACGTTGTATCGGCTCACGATTGCGGTGAGCAACGACAAACACCTCGTGCCCGGCGCGCAGAAGGTGTCCCGCCATCGGTTCGCCCATCAGGCCCGCGCCAAGGAATGCGACTTTCATGATGTACCTGCCTCTTCTTCGGGCTCGTCCAGAACGTTGACGCCCATGTATCGATCGATGATTTTTGCTGAAACGACGTCGTCTGCCGTCCCGCGCCATTTGATGATGCCCTTTTCGACGATATGAATGGCGTGAGCGATCTCGAGAATCAGCCCGACATTCTGCTCGACGATGACGACCGCCACCCCCTCGTCCGCCAGCCGCTGCAGGATCGAGCCGACCTGGGTGACCAACCTCGGCATGAGGCCTTCCGTGGGCTCGTCCATCAAGAGCAGCCGGCAGCGCATCGACAGGCTGCGCGCGATGCCAACCAATTGCTGTTGTCCGCCGCTCAGGGTGCCGGCCGGTTGATCCAACTTCGGTCCGATCTCCGGCAGCACCTCCAATATTTCGCTCAGCGGCCGAGGGTTCGACACGGTTCTGGCCGCTACCTGGATGTTTTCGCGAACCGACAGGCGCGCGAAAACTCTGACATCCTGCGGCATGTAGGCAACGCCGAGCCGCGCGATCGCATCCGCCGACAGGCCGGATGTCGACCTTCCCAGAACGGAAATTTCGCCGTCGATCTTCGGCCCCAAACGCATCAGCGATTTCAGGAATGTGGTCTTTCCCGCGCCATTGCGCCCCAATATGGCAGTTATGGCGCCAGCCCCGGCACGAAGGTCCAGACCTTGCAGCACCTGAGCCTTGCCGTAATACGCTCTAAGGTTAGTGACCTGCAGCGCTTCCAAGATACAATTCCTTAACGAGAGGGTCGCGAAGAACCTCTTCCGGTGACCCGGAAGCGGCGACGGCGCCTGCAGCGAGCACCGTGACCCTGTCGCTCGTTTGCGTGACGACGTTCATGTCGTGTTCGATGACGATGACACCGACTTTGCCGCGCAGACGATCGCATATCAGTTGGATCATAGTGTCGGTTTCAGCGACGCTCATCCCTGCCGTCGGTTCGTCGAGCAGCAGTACCTTCGGCTTGGTTGCCAGGGCCATCGCCATTTCAAGGATTCGCTGATCGCCGTGCGAAAGCGTATCGACCGGACGCGCCACACTCCCCGCCAGCCCCATCTGCTCGAGCAGTTCGGCACGCTCGTCGCCGTGCGGGTCGCCGCCCCTGACCGCCAATTGCATATGTTCGGCGACCGTCATGTCGCCGAACAGGCTGGTGATCTGAAACGTACGCGACAAGCCGAGGCGGGTTCGCCGCTGTGGAGAAAAGGCGGTGATGTCGCTTCCCTCCAGAAGAACCCGACCCTTGCTCGGACCGAAGACCCCGCTGACAATGTTGACGAATGTCGTTTTACCGGCACCGTTCGGTCCGATGATCGCCAAGATTTCCCCGTGGCTCACGCCCAGCGAAACATCGTTCAGAGCCTGGAAGGCGCCAAACATCTTGCTGACCCCTTCCACTCTGAAAGCCTGGTTCTGCTTCGCCTGCAAGTTCTCAACCCTGAGTCAGGTCGACATCGGCGTCGTAGATCGTGATGTCTTTAGGCGCGACACCGTACTTCACCAACGAGCCCGCCTGCATCTGCAGGAGATATATGTCCATGAACGCCTGATGATCCTGCGCCCGCATCGTGACGTCACCCAAGGGAAAAAGTGGACCCTTCGGATAGGAGGGAACTGATTCGGCGTGCTTGATCAGCGCGGCGGTGTCCTGCTTGGTTTTCCACCCGCTCTGCTCGACATTGGCCTTCAGAAACCCGAGACTTTGCGCGATGCCAAGCAGCATCGAGCTTCCCACTACCTTGCCGCTGTCGGCGTCGACGCCGTTTCCGTCTATGCCGAGGGCCTGATAGATGTCGGCCATTTCGGGCGAGTTCATGTCGGCAAGTGAGACCGGCGCGGTTTCGATCCCGAAGACACCATCTCCGAACTCGCCGAGTTCCCTGTAGTCGAACAAGGAGAAGCTCTGGCCCGCCAGGACGATCTTCTGATCGTAGCCCGAGTTGCGCAGCAACTGGATGGCCTGTAGTGCGTTCAAGACCGGAATGAAGATACCGTGGGCGCTCCTGTCGATCTGCATGACGAAAGGCAGTAGATCCGGCGCATCGACCGGCAGCGCGATTGCATTGTCGACTTCGCCGCCGGACGCCGCGACGCCCTTAGCCCACCAGTCCCGTTCTGACTGTCCCCATTTGATGTCGGCGAAAAACGTCACCCAGCGCGGGCCGACGGATTCGACATATTTCTGCGCCGCCCCGGCAGCCGTGGCCGCCGAATTGGTCGTCAGGCGAAACTGGTAGGGAACCGCGTTGTCCTTGGAAGTCGTCGCCTCCGACGAGCTCATCGTCAGATACAGTCTCTTGTTCTCGTTCGCGATCTTGTTGCTGGCGATCGCAATCGAGGAGATCTCCGAACCGATGACGAAGTCGACTTCGTCTTCCAAAAGCAGCTTGCGCAACTGGTTGACGCCGACGTCGACATCGGACTTGGTGTCGACGGTAACCAACTTGATCGGCCGGCCGGCAATGCCGCCATTGGCGTTGAGCCAATCGCACAGCCCCGTCGCAACCTTGTTGCGCCAGAAGCCGGTCGCGGCATCCCAGCCCGTCAATTCGCATTGATGGCCGATCACGATCGGGTCGCCCGACGTCCCTGCAGCAAACGATGTTCCGACGATTCTAGGCAACGCGGCCGAGGCCGAGGCGGCCACTGACGTGGCAAGCAGTCCGCGCCTGGTTATTTTTGTGGTCATTCTGCTTTCCCCTTGTTTTAGTTGTTATGTTTCAATGTCGATCCGGACGCTTGAGCAGCCCCATAATTCCCTGCGGAAGCCAGAGAGCGATAAGGACGAGCATGACGCCGATGATCAGGTCGACACGCACTGTCCAGCGCGCAAGGATTTCGGACGCCAGTTGGACGAGAAGGACGCCTATCGGACCGCCATAGACCGACGTCACCCCGCCCACCGCCGCCCAGAGTATCGATTTTAGAGACATGGAAAGGCTGACGACGTCGATGGCGACATGGCGCGAGATCAGCGCATAAAGCGCACCGCCAAGCCCCGCGACGCATCCTGCGACCGTGAAGACGACGACGCGAAAAAGCGCCGCGTTGTATCCGAGCACCTGGGCACGAACCGGATTCTGCTGCACGGCGCGGACAATCCGCCAGGTGCTGGTTCCCGAAACATACCAGAAGCCGATCAGCAGAATGGCGAGCAAGGCCGTGCTCAACACGAGCATGGTGTTGTTGGGGCCGGCGGCGACCACCACGCCGAGAAGGTGGAAGTTGAGCGCCGGCAGCGGCAGACCGTCTGCGCCGCCGGTGACACTTACCGCTGCGTTACCCAGGATCGAGCCCGTGACCGCGAAGATGATCGCGCCGATCGCCGCGCCCGAATGCGACATCCGCAACAACAGCAGGCCGAAGACCGCCGCAACGAGGCCGCCCGCGACGGTGCCTGCCAACAACATCAGGGTCACGTTGCCCTGCAGCGTCGGTGCCAGCCAGATCGCCGCGTAGGCGCCGGCGCCGAATACGGTGGCCTGGGCCACGCTCGGTATGTTGGCGTAGGAATAGGCAAGCGTAAAGCTGATGGCGAGGAACATCCAGGTGACGCAGCGGGCAAAGACACCGCTCCAGAACTCGCCCACGACCGGTGCGGCGACACAAAGTGCAAGCAGGATGGCGAGCGATATCAGGATCCCTGCACGATCTCTCATGCCCGTCCCCCGAAAATGCCGTTTGGCCGCAGAAGAAGCAGGGGAAGGAACATCACGATCGCTCCGACTTCGGCGTAGGTAGGCGGCAGAAAGACCGACAACACGCCACGGGCGACGCCCATCATCACAGCTGCCGCGACGGCGCCTGCCAAGTTGCCAAGGCCACCCACGACGACGACGATGAATGCGGGGCCGAGCACGGCCAGCCCCATCTGGTGGCTGACCATCGTCATCGGGGCGATCAAGACGCCGGCCAGAGCCGCCAGAGCTGCGCTCAAGACGACGATGACCAGGTACACCTTCTCGACCGGCACTCCCGAAGCCATCGCCAGCGTCGGGGACTGAGCCACGCATCGAATCCAAAGTCCGATCGCGGTCAGCCGGAGGAAGGCCCAAAAAGTCGCCAGTACGGCGATCGCCATTGCCGCCGCGACCAGGCGGTAGGTCGGATAGTAGAACCCCATTATGCCGACCGCCCCCGACACCGGTGGCGGCACGAGGCGCGGCGAGCCGCCGAATGTAGCGAGCAACAGATCGCTGATGATAAAGAGCAGACCGGAGGTGGCTACCAGCCCCACCATCATGTCCTTGCCGATCGTCGGGCGTAATATGAACCGGTACACGGGCACGCTGATTGCTGCTGCGAACAGCGGTGCAATCACGAGCGCAAACCAGAAATTCCCAAGCTCGCTCACGGTGTACCAGGCAATCACGGCGCCCACGGCGTAGACGGCTCCATGGGCCATGTTCAACAGCCCGAGCAGGCCGAAGATCGCGTTGAGCCCCAATGCGATCAGTCCAAGGAACATGGCCCAAACGACACCGTTGACGATCTGGAAGCTAAGCGTTTGCCAATCGATCAAGCTCGCCTCCCTTGGGCGGGAAGGTTTTGCACCGCTGAAGCAAAAGCCCCGCACCGCCGCGACCGCGACACGGCAGTGGCAGCGCAGCGCGGCGCCTGCTTTCGGGGTCGTGGTATGAACGTTCGCTCGGTCAAGGAAGGCCTCGAACTGGGTACGGATCGATCTTTGGGTACGCTAGGGCACGATATTGGCCGCCACAATTGTGACTTCTGTCACCTGAAGCCTGCCTTCGGGTTGCCTGGAGGTTGTCGATGCCGCTTGTTCAATCCGTCTTCACCCTTGTGCGTTTGATGCGGACGGGAACGGCTCGTTGTCCGGCGACATCGCGCCGTGCCGTACCGCGAGGCACGGCAGGAAATGACAATGGTCATCATTGATGCAGCGCGATCAAGGTCACACTAGTTAAAGATGATAGAGGCTCAACGCCCCAATCGCCGGGTCTGGGAGGACCGCCCTATGCATAAATCGCTTGCCCCTACCGAACGAGACGGATTCATCACCGCCAACCTGTTCGTGGAGAGCGCCCTAGCCCTCTTGAAACGCTTGCGGCTGGGCCTTTCCCGGGACAGTCGACATCCCTGTGGCGCCGAAAACCACTACCGGCCCGGCAACACGCCGCCCGAGCCTCCGGTCTTCCATTGGGACGTTCGCGTAAGGTGATCTGACCAATGCTGGCCCGCGCGCTCGCCATCGGTGAAAGGCTCGCAGCAAGTCTGCCCGAACGGCAGCTAAACGCATCCCGGTTCGTGGAATGGCCAGGTTTGAAACACGCCTGGCGAAGCCGTGTGTGTAGCGACACCATCGCCAACGGGCTCACACCTACGACGCCGGACGGCGCCGTGCACCGCCAAACTTCCCAACATCCAAATGTTGGCGCTCGCGTCCAACAAGAATCGGAGAGAGATGACGATGTCTGCAGCTGACCTTCTCAGAACAAGGCAGCAAGCCGCCGTTGCGCCGGGCGTAGGCTCGCGCGCCATTTTCGCCGATCGAGCCGAAAACGCGGAGCTCTGGGATGTCGATGGCAAGCGCTACATCGACTTCGCTGCCGGGATCGCGGTCAACAACACCGGTCATCGTCATCCAAGAATTATGCAGGCGGTGGGCGAACAGGCGTCCCGGTTTACCCACACCTGCTTTCACGTTGCGCCCTATGAGAGTTATATCGGCCTGGCCGAGCGGCTGAACGCCGTCGCGCCGACCGGATCCGACAATCGAACCATGCTGGTCACGACTGGGGCGGAAGCGGTGGAAAATGCCGTCAAGATTGCCCGCGCCTACACGAAACGCTCGGGCATTGTGGCCTTCGGCGGCGCATTTCACGGCCGAACGCTTCTGGGCATGGCCCTCACCGGTAAAGTCGCTCCCTACAAGAAGAATTTCGGCCCCTTTCCGGCCGAGATCTTCCATGCGCCGTTTCCCAATGACTATCTGGGCGTGTCTGTCGAGGGCGCCTTGCGCGCCCTCGATGCATTGTTCGCCGCTGACGTGGACCCGGAGCGGATAGCCGCGATCATTGTCGAGCCCGTTCAGGGCGAAGGTGGCTTCAACGTCGCACCGCCCGATTTTCTGAAAGCGCTGCGCGCACTCGCTGACCGACACGGCATCGTGCTCATTGCCGACGAGGTACAAAGCGGCATGGCACGGACCGGACGCATGTTCGGTATCGAGCATGCCGGCATCGCAGCCGACATCGTCACCATGGCGAAGGGCCTTGCAGGAGGGTTCCCCTTGTCGGCCGTGGTCGGCAAGACCGAGATCATGTCCGCCGCCCACACGGGCGGCCTCGGCGGAACCTATGCCGGCAATCCCCTGGCCGTGGCCGCGGCCAACGCCGTTCTCGACGTGATCGAGGATGAGCGCCTGTGCGATCGCGCCACCGTCATCGGGTCAACTCTTAAGAAACGGTTGAAGAATCTTGCCGCTCGACAGGGCATGGAGCGGATCGGCGATGTTCGAGGGTTGGGGGCGATGGTCGCTTTTGAACTCGTCACGAATCGTGCTTCGAGGCAGGCAGACGTACAACTGACCTCGGACATCGTTGCCGCCGCCGAACAGCACGGCTTGATTCTTCTGTCTTGCGGAACGCGGCAAAACGTCATCAGGTTGCTGCCACCGCTGACAATCGACGATGCCACCTTGGAGGAAGGGCTGGACCTGCTCGAACGATCCGTAGAAACCGCCTGTTCAGCGATCGGATAGGCCGGCTCGATCACCCTTTCGCTCCGACAGCCGCCAACCACAGCACACCAGGATGTTTCAACGATGGACAAGTCCGCACTCGAATTGTTGTCCGCGCTGGAGCGCAAGGTCCGCTGGCTCGCGACCTGGACCATACACAACGCCAACCACCTTCGCGACGATGACGACAGTCTGAAAGTCGGCGGGCATCAGGCATCGTCGGCATCGCTGTCGACGATCATGACCGCGCTCTACTTCGCGGCGCTGCGGCCGCAGGACCGGGTCGCGGTGAAGCCCCATGCGAGCCCTGTCTTTCATGCCATTCAATATCTGCTTGGCAATCAGACGCTTGAGAAACTGAAGAACTTTCGCGGCTATGGAGGTGCGCAGTCCTACCCCTCGCGCACCAAGGACATCGACGATGTCGATTTCTCCACAGGCTCGGTTGGGCTGGGCGTCGCACAGACGCTCTTTTCCTCCCTTGCCCAGGATTATATCGCCGCGCACGCGTTCGGCGCCGGGAAGGCCGAGGGCAAGATGGTCGCGCTCGTCGGCGACGCGGAGATGGACGAAGGCAACATTTTTGAGGCTCTGCTTGAAGGATGGAAGCACGGTTTGCGGAACACCTGGTGGGTGGTCGACTACAACCGTCAGAGCCTGGACGCGGTCGTGCGCGAGGGACTTTGGGCACGTTTCGAATCGATCTTCCGCAATTTCGGCTGGGATGTCGTCATCCTGAAGCACGGAATGCTTCAACAGGCCGCCTTCGCTGAACCGGGCGGCGACAAGCTGCGCGAATGGATCGACGCCTGTCCAAACCAGCTCTACTCGGCGCTCGTCTTCCAGGGCGGCGAGGCGTGGCGCAAACGCCTGCTCGACGAACTCGGCGATCAGGGCCCGGTCTCGCGCCTGATCGAGAAACGCAGCGACGCGGAACTTGCCGATCTGATGAGCAATCTCGGCGGCCACGACCTGCCGTCCCTGCTCGAAGCTTTTGAGCAGGCGCGCCGACACGACCGGCCAACCTGCTTTATCGCCTATACGATCAAGGGCTTCGGGCTGCCCCTGGCTGGGCACAAGGACAACCATGCAGGGCTTATGACGCCGGCCCAGACCGAAGTCCTGCGTGATAAAATGTGCATTCGTGCCGGTCGCGAATGGGAACCGTTCGAAGGGCTCGACCTCCCCGAGACGGCTTTGAAGGATTTTATCGCCGCCGTCCCGTTCGCCCGTGACGGCAGACGAAACCATCCTGCACCCGTGATTGCGGTTCCCGATAGGCTGGAGATTGCGCTGCAACCGTCGATGTCGACGCAGCAAGGTTTCGGCATCCTGATGCACGGGATCTCGAAGGGCGACGGTCCGTTCTCCGATCGGGTCGTGACGACATCGCCCGACGTCACCGTTTCCACCAATCTCGGCGCGTGGGTGAACCGCCGCGGACTCTTCGCCCGTGAAGAGCTGGCCGATACGTTCAAGACGGAGCAAATCCCCTCGACCTTCAACTGGACATTCTCGCCGCGCGGCCAGCACATCGAGCTCGGTATCGCCGAAATGAACCTCTTCATCATGCTGTCCGCGCTCGGCCTGTCGCACTCCATCTTCGGCGAGCGGTTGCTACCGGTTGGCACGCTCTACGACCCATTCATCGAGCGCGGCCTCGATGCGTTGAACTACGCCTGCTACCAGGACGCACGCTTCATTCTGGCCGCCACTCCCTCCGGCGTGACGCTCGCCCCGGAAGGCGGCGCCCACCAGTCGATCGCCACGCCGCTGATCGGCTTGGCCCAGGACGGTCTGGCCAGCTTCGAGCCAGCCTTCGTCGATGAGCTTGCCACAATCCTGCGTTGGTCGTTTGAATATATTCAGCGCTCGGAAATGGCCCCTCCCGACGAAACGAACTGGCTGCGCGACCTGACCGGCGGATCGGTCTATCTGCGTTTGTCGACGCGCTCCATCGAACAGCCCCGCCGGGAAATCGACGACGAACTCGCCCGCGACATGATCAACGGGGCCTACTGGATGCGCAAGCCGGGTCCCAACGCACAGGTGATCGTCGCCTATACCGGCGCGGTCGCACCGGAGGCGATCGAGGCCGTTGGCATGATGAGCGAGGACCGCCGCGACATCGGTCTGCTGGCGATCACCTCCGCCGACCGTCTGAACGCCGGCTGGACAGCGGCACAACGCGCCCGCGAAGCGGGGTTGAGCCACGCCAGAAGCCATGTGGAGCACCTGCTGGCCACAGTCCCTTCCCATTGCGGCATCGTCACGGTGATCGACGGCCACCCTGCGACGCTGGCATGGCTCGGCTCCATCCACGGCCATCGCACCCGCTCTCTAGGCGTCGAGCATTTCGGCCAGACGGGCACGATCGCCGATCTGTACAAGCATTTCGGCATTGACGCCGGCGGCATCATGCGCGCGGCCCAGGCCGTCGTTGCTGGACGCCCGCTGCGGCATTTGCGGGCCGTGTAAGACAGCGCGCTGCCCGCGGACGGGTACAAGCCGACTGCAGGCTCGAATCTGCGTCGCAGGACAGGCAACGTCTCGGCCGGGCACGCCGGTCACAGGTTCGGCATCAACGAGCTCGACGACGGTATCTGGAAGATCCGCTTCAGGCATCGCGGTCCGGGATATATCGACCTGGAACAGAGGACCCTGCAGACCCATCGACAACCCGTTCGGCTCGAGTTTGTCACCCATGTCTTAGGGACATTCTGTTACCCATGTCTCCGGGTCGTACAGTCAGATAATGGCGGAGAGGGGGGGATTCGAACCCCCGATACCCTTGCGAGTATGCCGCATTTCGAGTGCGGTGCATTCGACCACTCTGCCACCTCTCCGCGGGTCATGGTCAGCCGTTGCCGGCGCGGCGCACAGATAGCGAAGGTCGCGCGCCGAAACAAGGCCCGTCGCGCCGAAAAACGCCGCCCTTGCTTGACTTGACGCACCCGTTCGGCTAACGACGCGAGGCTTCCGGCGTGGAAACCCTCCGCGCCGTTTGTCATTTGAACCCGAAACAGACTGAAAAGAAGACGGCCGGGCGGCACATCTCCGCTCAACGAGCCGGTCCGAACAGCGAAAGGCAAGAAATGTTCGCAGTCATCAAAACCGGCGGCAAGCAGTACCGCGTTGCCGCGGACGACCTTCTGCAGGTCGAAAAGGTCGCGGGCGAAGCCGGCGACATCATCGAATTTCCGCACGTGCTCGTCGTCGGCGAGGGCGAGGACGTGACGCTCGGCGCGCCCTTCATCGACGGCGCCTCGGTGGCGGCCGAAGTGGTCGAGCAGGGCCGCGGCAAGAAGGTGATCGCCTTCAAGAAGCGCCGTCGCCAGAATTCGCGCCGCACGCGCGGCCACCGGCAGCTTCTGACCACGGTGCGCATCTCCGAGATCCTGACCGCAGGCGCCAAGCCGTCGAAGAAGCCGGCCGCCAAGAAGGACGCCGCGCCGAAGAAGGCCGACGACAAGCCCGCCGCCAAGAAAGAGGCGGCGCCGAAAAAGACGGACGCCAAGGCCGACGCCGCAGCCGCTCCGCTTTTCACCGCCCCGGCGGGCGACAAGGACGATCTGACCACGATCAAGGGCATCGGCCCGGTCGCGGCCGGTCAGTTGAACGAGCAGGGCATCACCACCTTCGCGCAGATCGCCGCGCTGTCCGACAAGGACGTGGCGCGCATCGACGAGGCGATGCCGTTCAGCGCCGACCAGATCAAGGACTGGCGCGACCAGGCCAAGGAACTGGCCAAGGGCTGAGCCGAAGGTTTGAAAAGCGGCGCGAACGCGCCCATAAAGGTTGAAGGCGCCCCTGCGGCGCGAAGGAGCAGAAAATGGCACACAAGAAAGCTGGCGGTTCGTCGCGCAACGGTCGCGATTCGGAATCCAAGCGCCTTGGCGTGAAGAAGTTCGGCGGCGAGAAGGTTCTCGCCGGCAACATCATCGTGCGTCAGCGCGGCACCAAATGGCACCCGGGCGAGCGTGTGGGCATGGGCAAGGACCATACTCTTTTTGCGCTCGAGGCCGGTGCGGTGTCTTTCCGCAAGAAAGCCAATGGCCGCACCTACGTATCGGTCAATCCGATTATGGAAGCCGCGGAATAGCCGGATCCGCTTCACGATACCGGCGCCCCTCTCGGGAACCGGTGTCTGGACACTCCAGCGATAGGATCAGGGGAGATGGGGCGCCATCTCCCCTTTTTCATTGCCGGAGGACAGGACATGGTTGCCGAAAAGGAAGACGTCGAGGACGAAAGTCTGCGGATTGATTGCCCGGTGCTGGTCACCGGCCGGCTGGTGCTGCGGCCGCCGCACCGCGACGACCTGCCGGAGCTGATCGAGCTGGCCGACAATCGCCGCATCGCCGAGATGCTCGGACGCATGCCGCACCCTTATGGCGAGCTGGAGGCGATGGCCTTCATCGCCACGGCCGACGATCGCGGTCCCGGCTGCACCTACGCCATCACCAACTCCGAAAACGGCGCCTTCATCGGCTGCGCGGGCTTGAACGTCACGCCGCGCGGCCTGGAGGTCGGCTACTGGATCGGCGAGCCCTATTGGGGGCGCGGCTACGCCACCGAGGCCGCGCACGCGCTGGTGGACCTCGCCTTCCGCGCGACCGCGATCGACACGCTGCACGCCTCCTGCCGCGTCATCAACGACGGCTCGCGCCGCGTGATCCACAAATGCGGGTTTCAGTATGCCGGCCAGGGCATGTTGAACTCGCTTACCGCCGGACAGGTGCCGGTGGAGCGTTACCGGCTCGACCGCAGGACCTGGGTAAGCCTGCGCACCTGGGCGCAGAGCTGAGACGTCCGCTCCGACCGCCGCCCCGTCGCCCGTCGCCTGGACGGGCGGCGTCGCCCCTCAACCCAGCTCCATCCAGACCGGGCGGTGGTCGGAGCCGAGCGCCTGGGTGTCGACCCAGCAACGCTTCACCCTGGCCGCCAGCCCGGCATAGACGAAACAATAGTCGAGGCAGCGTTGCGCATTCGCGTCGTCGATCCGTTTCGGATCGAGCCAGGTCACGCGCGCCGCGTGGTCGGGATCGGCCAACACCGCGGCGTCGACCGGCAGCCGGCTGCGCCGCGTCACCCCGAACTCGACGTCGGGATGGCCGGTCATGGCGATATATTCGGGCGAGCCGGGCACGAGGTTGAAATCGCCCATCAGCGCGAAGGCCTCGGGATGCGGCGGCTCGGGAAAACCGCGTTCGGACGTGCCGGTCAGCGCGCCGCCCTCGATGCCATAGGCCAGGGCCTTGTCGACCAGATAGCCGATCTGGTCGATGCGTTCGGCCGGGCTGGTATGATCGAGATGGACCGAATAGAAGCGCACCGGCCCGAACGGCGTTTCGACCATCGCCTCCAGCGCGCCGCGCTGCAGGTTGAGCCGATCGAAAGTACGCTGACGCGGCAACAAAAGATTGCGCGACGACAGGATCGGCTTTTTCGACAGAACCATATTGCCGAACTCGAACATGCGGGTGACCGCGCGCCCGCTTTCCACGGCCGAGCCCATATCGGCCTGGTAGGGCGCGCCGAAGACGGAAAAATAATCGGGCAGTAGTTCGCCCAGTTCGGCCACCATGTCGCGGCCGGCATTGTCGGGATTATTGCGCGAGACTTCCTGCAGCGCGATCAGATCGGCCCCGCGCACGGCATCCGCGATGCGGGCCAGGTCGTAACGACCGTCGAGGCCGATCCCGTACTGGATATTATAGGTGACGCATTTCATGGTCTCGAGCCCGCCCCTGCCGTAGCGCCTACCGCCGCAAAGATTGCGGTAAACCCTCATTTCCGTTATCGCTCTCGCGCCCGCTCGCGCGGACGAAGCGCCTGAAGCAGATAGAACGGCAAGTTGTCAATCCGATGAAATTCCTCGACCAGACCAAGGTCTATATTCGTTCGGGCGACGG
Source organism: Nitratireductor alexandrii (assembly GCF_004000215.1). Taxonomy (GTDB): domain Bacteria; phylum Pseudomonadota; class Alphaproteobacteria; order Rhizobiales; family Rhizobiaceae; genus Mangrovimarina; species Mangrovimarina alexandrii. The sequence continues at coordinate 105,690 of NZ_RBVY01000003.1, forward strand.
CGGGGCCGGGTCGGTTTCCTTCCGGCGCGAGAAATATCTCGAATTCGGCGGACCGGACGGCGGCGACGGCGGCCGTGGCGGCGATGTGTGGGTCGAGGCGGTCGACGGGCTCAACACGCTGATCGACTACCGCTACCAGCAGCATTTCAAGGCCAAGACCGGCACGCACGGCATGGGCCGCAACCGCACCGGCGGCAAAGGCGCGGACGCCGTGTTGAAGGTGCCGGTCGGCACCCAGGTCTTCGAGGAAGACAACGAGACCTTGATCTGCGACCTGACCGAGGTCGGTCAGCGCGTGCGGCTCGCCGCCGGCGGCAATGGCGGTTTCGGCAACACCCATTTCAAGAGCTCCACCAACCAGGCGCCGCGCCGGGCCAATCCCGGCCTGCCGGGCCAGGAACGCACGATCTGGCTGCGACTGAAACTGATCGCCGACGCCGGACTGGTCGGCCTGCCCAATGCCGGCAAGTCGACCTTCCTGTCGACCGTTACGGCCGCCAAGCCGAAGATCGCCGACTATCCCTTCACCACGCTTCACCCGGGCCTCGGCGTGGCACGGGTCGACGCCCGCGAATTTGTCATCGCCGATATTCCCGGCCTGATCGAGGGCGCGCATCAGGGGGCGGGGATCGGCGACCGTTTCCTCGGTCATGTCGAGCGCACCCGCGTCATCCTGCATCTGGTTTCCGCGCGGGAAAACGATCCCGCCGCCGCCTACCGCACCGTGCGCGGCGAGCTCGAGGCCTACGGCCACGGCCTCGGCGAAAAACCCGAGATCGTCGCGCTGGCGCAGGTCGACACGCTCGACGCGGACGAACGCGCCGAAAAGGCCGCCGCCCTTGAGGCGGCCGCCGGACGCGCGCCGCTGCTTTTGTCTTCGGCCACGCGCGAAGGCGTCGACCCGGTGCTGCGGGCGCTGATCGCCGTGATCGAAGACGCTCGCGCGAGCGAGGCGCAAACCGATGCCGCCCCCGATCCGCGCTGGCAGCGCCCGGAGGGATGATGGCTGCGAACGCGCTTTCGGCCTATCGCCGCGTCACCGTCAAGGTCGGCTCCGCCCTGCTCGTCGACCGCGAACGGGGCCTCAAGCGCGACTGGCTCGCCTCGCTGTGCGCGGATGTCGCCGGCCTGTCCGCCGCCGGGGCCGAGATCTGCGTCGTCTCCTCCGGCGCCATCGCGCTCGGCCGAAACCTGCTCGGCCTCGGCCGCCGGACGCTGAAGCTTGAAGAAAGCCAGGCCGCCGCCGCCGTCGGTCAGATCGCGCTCGCCGGCGCCTGGTCGGAGGAGCTCGACCGTCTGGGACTGGTCTCCGGACAGGTGCTGGTGACCCTCGGCGACACCGAGGAACGCCGCCGCTACCTCAACGCCCGGGCGACCATCTCGACCCTGTTCAAGCTCGGGGCGGTGCCGGTCATCAATGAAAACGACACCGTCGCCACCACCGAGATCCGCTATGGCGACAACGACCGGCTGGCCGCGCGCGTGGCGACCATGATGCAGTCGGATCTTTTGGTCTTGCTGTCGGACATTGACGGTCTCTACACCGCCCCGCCGGCGCGCGATCCCGCCGCCCGTTTCGTGCCCGTGGTCGACGCAATCACGCCGCAGATCGAGGCGATGGCCGGCGATGCCGCCTCCGAGCTCTCGCGCGGCGGCATGCGCACCAAGCTCGACGCCGGCAAGATCGCCACCCGGGCCGGCACCGCCATGATCATCGCCTCCGGCACCAGGTTATCGCCTCTGGCCGCGATCGACCGCGGCGAGCCCTCGACCTTCTTCGCGCCCAGCCCGACGCCGGTCCGCGGCTACAAGACATGGATCGCCGGTCAGCTCGAACCGGCAGGCCGGCTGGTGATCGACGACGGCGCGGTCGGCGCGCTGCGCTCCGGCAAATCGCTGCTGCCGGCCGGCGTGCGTGCGGTCGAAGGCGGCTTTGCGCGCGGCGACACGGTGGCCGTGCTCGCGCCGGACGGCAGCGAGATCGCACGCGGCCTGGTTGCCTACGATGCCGCCGATGCCGTAAGGATTGCGGGGCTGAAGAGCGCCGACATCGCCAGGGAGCTGGGCTATGAGGCGCGCGCCGCCATGATCCACCGCGACGATCTCGTGGTGACGCCGGCTCTCTCGGTCAGGACACAGGCCAGCGGCTGAGCGCTGGGAGGACGACATGCTCAAGACGAACGACGACACCCGGATCGACGTCACAGCGCTCATGAACGAGATGGGCCGCTCCGCCCACGCCGCGGCGCGACCGTTGGCGACCGCGTCGGAAGCCGTCAAGAACGCCGCCCTCCACGCCATGGCCGATGCGCTTGAAGCCAACGAGCGCCAGATTCTGGCCGCCAACGCCATCGATGTCGCCAACGGCGCCGAAAACGGCCTTTCGGCCGCCTTGATGGATCGCCTCGCCCTGACCCCCGAACGTATCGGCGCCATGGCCCAGGGCGTGCGCGCCATCGCCGCGCTGAAAGACCCGGTCGGCGACGTCATCGCCGCGTGGGAACGACCGAATGGGCTCAAGATCGAGCGCGTGCGCACGCCGCTCGGTGTCATCGGGGTGATTTTCGAAAGCCGCCCCAACGTTACCGCGGACGCCGGGGCCTTGTGCCTGAAGGCCGGCAACGCCGTCATTCTGCGCGGCGGGTCGGACTCGGCCAATTCCTCGGCCGCGATCCACGCCTGCCTGATTGAAGGGCTTAGAGCGGCCGGCTTGCCCGAAACCGCCATTCAGCTCGTTCCGATCACCGACCGCGCCGCCGTCGGCGCGATGCTGAGAGGTCTCTCCGGCACGATCAACGTCATCGTGCCGCGCGGCGGCAAGAGCCTGGTCGCCCGGGTGCAGGAGGAGGCCAGGGTGCCGGTCTTCGCCCATCTCGAGGGCCTGTGCCATCTTTACGTGGACGCCTCGGCCGATCCCGACATGGCGCGCGAGATCGCCGTCAACGCCAAGATGCGCCGCACCGGCATTTGCGGCGCCACGGAGACCCTGCTCGTCGACCGCGCCGCGGCCGACACCCATCTCGTGCCGATCCTGACCGCGCTGAGCGAGGCGGGCTGCGAAATTCGTGCCGATAGCGCGGTGCGCAGCTATTATCCCACGGCGGCTCCGGCAAGCGACGACGACTGGACGACCGAATATCTGGACGCCATCATCTCGGCCAAGCTGGTGGACGGCATCCAGGGGGCGATCGACCATATCGAGACCCATTCGTCGCATCACACCGAGGCGATCGTGGCTGAGGATCCGCTGGCGGTCGAGCGTTTCTTCAACGAGATCGATTCGGCCATCTTGCTTCACAACGCCTCGACCCAATTCGCCGATGGCGGCGAGTTCGGCATGGGCGCGGAGATCGGTATCGCGACCGGCAAGATGCATGCGCGCGGGCCGGTCGGCGTCGAGCAGTTGACATCGTTCAAGTACCGCGTCCGCGGTTCCGGCCAGCTCCGGCCTTGACCGGCGCCAGCCAGCGCCTTGCGGGCATTCCGGCCCACTACCTGCGCATGCCCCATGTCGAGCATGGCATGGCGGTCGGCATTTTCGGCGGCTCCTTCAACCCGCCGCATGCCGGCCACGCCTTGGTTGCCGAGATTTCGCTGCGCCGCCTGCGCCTCGACCAGCTCTGGTGGCTGGTCACGCCCGGCAACCCCCTCAAGGACGTCAACGAGCTCGCGCCGCTGGCCCGGCGTCTGGCACAATCCGAGGCGATCACGCCGGATCCGCGCATCAAGGTGACCGCCTTCGAGGCCGCTCACCGTATCCGCTACACCGCCGACACGCTGGAACTGGTCAGGCGCCGCAATCCCGGCGTCGATTTTGTCTGGATCATGGGCGCCGACAGCCTGGCCAGCTTTCACCGCTGGCAGCGCTGGCGCGACATCATGGCGATTATGCCGATCGCCGTCATCGACCGGCCGGGCGCGACATTGTCTTTCCTGTCGTCGGTGACGGCCAAGGCATTCAGCCGCGCGCGCATCGACGAGGACGAGGCCTCGCGGCTTGCCCGCACGCCGGCGCCGGCGTGGACGTTCATCCACGGGCCGCGCTCCTCCCTGTCCTCGACCGCGATCCGAAACGCCGGCTGAAGCCGCCTCCCGCAGACCGATCCTCTCTTCGCCATCGGCGCGCCGCGGCCGCCGCCCGTCCAGTTCAAGACAGTTCGTGCCGCTTTCGTCGTGTTCCGCCGCGCGCGAAAGGAACATCATCGGCGCGATGAGCCTCGTTTCGAGCACAGATGCGGCCACTGCGCCGCCGACCGACCCGGCCCAGTCCGCGCCGGCGATCGCGATCGCCAGCGTGGTCCTGTCGACGGCGCTGGTGGCGATCGGCAACGGGCTGATGTTCGCCTTCGTGCCGGTCCGTCTGGCCGCCGAAGGTCTCCCGCCCACCTGGGCGGGCCTGATCCTGACCGGCATGTCGGCCGGCGGCATGGCTGGCTGCTTCCTGACCGGGCGCATGGTCAATCGCGTCGGCCACGCCCGCGCCTTCATGATCTTTTCGGCGCTGATCATCCTGTCGAGCGTGGCGGTCAGCGTAAAGGTCGACCCGACGCTTTGGGTTCCGGCACGCGCGCTCTACGGCTTTTCCATAGCCGGGCTCTTCATCGTCACCCAAAGCTGGCTCAACGACGTCGTCGAAAATCAGGTGCGCGGCCGCGTGATCGCGTTTTTCTATGTCAGCTACATCGTTGGGCTGGGCATCGGCTCCTACCTGTTGACCTTTGTCGACATCATGACCAACGCCGCGCCGGTGGTGGCGATCGCGTTTGGCGCGCTGTCGATAATCCCTGTCGGCCTGACGCGGCTGCGCACGCCGCCGCCCCCGCCGATCGCCTCGATCGCGCTGAGACGCGCCTGGCAGATCTCGCCCGTTGGGCTGGCCGGCATGCTCGCCGTGGGCGGGCTCTCGATGATGGTTGCCGGCTTCGCCCCCATCCACGCCACCGCGACCGGTTTTTCCAAGGATCAGGTCGCCCTGCTGCTGCTGGCGATGCCGCTCGGCACCATGCTGGTTCAGCTGCCCTTCGGCTGGCTGTCAGACCGCACCGACCGACGCTATGTCCTCGTCGCCGCCTCCGTGATCGTGGTCGGCGCCGGCGCGCTGGCAACCGGCGCCGACCGGTCGGAGCTGGCATGGATGATCCTGATCTACATGGTATGGAGCGGCGCGATCGAATCGATCTATTCGATCTCCTCGGCGCATTCCAACGACCGCGCGGAAAAAGGCGACCTCGTGCTGCTGTCGAGCACCATGCTGTTCGCTTGGTCGCTGTCGGGTTTCGTGATGCCGGGAATTGCCACCGCCCTGACCGCCTTTGCCGGCACCGGCGCCTTCATTGTCATGGCGATCGCGATCGCCGCCGTGTTCTGCGCCTTCGTGATCTGGCGCCTGACGCAGGCCGAAGCCGTGCCGCCTGCCGAAAGCGTGGACTTCGCACCCCTGTCGGCGCAGGCGCCGCCAGCCGCGGAATTCGCTTATGCCAGCGACGAGTCCGGTTCGGATGCGGTCGACGAAGCGCCCGCCCAGTCTTGAAACTGTTAAGGGTCCGTGCCTATGTTTTGCATGTCACGTGAATCACGCGTGGCGGAGTTGTTCTTGTCGTGAAAGGAAAGACACTGAGAACAGCACTGGGCAAGAAGGCTGAGATCATGCCTTCTGCGGCCGGGATGACCCGCCAGGGTGAGTCCCAGGCCTTGAAGATCGTCCTTGAATCTCTGGAAGACTCAAAGGCGGAAAACATTGTCTCCATCGACATCCGGGGAAAATCCAGCCTTGGCGACCATATGGTGATCGCCTCGGGCCGGTCGAACCGCCATGTCGGTGCGGTGTCGGACCATCTGATCAAGGCGCTCAAGGAGGCTGGACTGGGCAACGCCCGGGTCGAAGGCCTGTCGAGCGCCGATTGGGTTTTGATCGACGCCGGCGATATCATCGTCCATGTTTTCCGGCCCGAGGTCCGCGAGTTCTACAACATCGAAAAGATGTGGCAGGCTCCCGATCTCGAGGACGAAACGGTTCACTGAACCGAAGGCGATGCGGATTGCCGTTCATGCCGTGGGCCGGATGAAGGCCGGCCCCGAGGCGGAGCTTGCCGACCGTTTTTTCGATCGCCTGGCCAAGACCGGCCCGTCCGTCGGCCTGGAATGGGCGGGGCTTTGCGAAACCGCCGAAAGTCGGGCTGGCACGGCAAGCGCGAGAAAGCGCGAGGAAGCCGCACGCCTGACCGCGCTGCTCGAGCCCGGATCGGCGTTGCTGCTTCTCGACGAGCGCGGCAAGGCGCAGGGATCGCAAGACCTGGCGCGCTGGGTCGCAACGACCCGCGACGACGGCTGCCGCCGGCTCGTGGTGGCGATCGGCGGCCCCGACGGCCACGATGCGGCGTTGCGCGACGCCGCCGACCTCGTCCTGTGCATGGGCAAGCTCACCTGGCCGCATCAACTGGCGCGCGTCATGATCGCCGAACAGCTCTATCGTTGCGCGACCATCCTGGCCGGCCACCCCTATCATCGCGCCTGACGGCGTGATCGCACGGGCTTGGCCGCCCGCCGCCACAATTTCCGACAAAAGCGAGCCGACCTTGCGCGCGCGTCCACGCGATGCGGTATGGTTGATGCTTCCTTAACCGGCCGCTCCTAGGGTCGCGACCCGAGAAGCGCCGGCAGGATCAGGGCGAGGTCATGACGAAAAACCGCAGCGACACAAACGGCAGACGCGGGCTTGTCCTGCTTGCCGCTCTCGCCGTTGCGGTTGCCGGCGCCGCCCCGCTCCTTGCCCAGGACATGGCGACCCTGGAGGAAAAGCGGACCGATACCGCCTCCGAATACGAGACCGTCTTGCGTCAGATGTCCCTGTCGAAAGAGCGTCTCGATTCGCTTGCGGGCGAGGTCGCGGCGATGCGCAAGGACAATACCGCGATCACCAGCGCTCTGATCCAGGCGGCGAAGACCGAAAAGAAGCTCTCCAACGACATCGCCGCCATCGAGGTGCGTCTGGAGACGCTGAAGCAGCAGGAAGACGCGCTGAAAGCCTCGCTTCATGCCCGCCGCGGTGTCCTGGCCGAGGTTTTGGGCGCGCTCCAGCGCATGGGGCTCAATCCGCCGCCCGCCATTCTGGTCAGGCCCGAGGACGCGCTGTCGTCGGTACGCAGCGCGATCATCCTGGGCGCGGTGGTGCCCGAGTTGAGGGCCGAAACGGAGATCCTGCTCGGCGACCTCAAGGAACTGGCCGCGCTGCGCAGCGCGATTGCAGGCGAACGCGAGACGCTTTTTGCCACCGTCCAGGATCAGGCTGCGGAGAAAAAGCGGCTGGCGCTTCTTTTGGAGGAAAAGAGCCGGCTCTTGCGGGCCAGCGAATCAACCCTCGACGAAGAGCGCGAAAAGGCGGCCGCCCTTGCCGCCAAGGCCGGCACTCTCAAAGAATTGATCGCCTCGATCGAGGCCGAAATCACCGGTGTCCAGGAAGCCGCGCGGGCGGCCCGTCTGGCGGAGGAGGAGCGCAAGCGCCGCGAGGCGGAGGCTGCGGGCCGCCCGGTGCCCGAGGCCAACCGGCTGGTGACGGGTCTACCCTTTGAGAGTCTTGAGGGAACGGTCGCGCTGCCGGTGTCGGGCACCTTCGTGCGGCGCTTCGGCGAGAGCGACGGTCTTGGCGGCCATATGGCCGGCGACACGCTTCAAACACAATCCGGCTCTATCGTCACCGCACCTGCCGATGGCAGTATTTTGTATGCGGGCCCGTTTCGTTCATACGGCCAACTCTTGATAGTCGATGTCGGCGACGGTTATCATGTCGTGCTGGCGGGTATGGCGACCACGAACGTTTCCCTGGGCCAGACAGTGTTGTCGGGAGAACCGATCGGCGCCATGGGTGAAGCAAGGGTCGCCAGCGCGGTGACACTGGGAAGTGCGAATAGCAGTCCGGAACTTTATGTGGAGTTCCGCAAGGATGGCAAACCCGTCGACCCGGCCCCATGGTGGGCCGACCGGGATTCTGGAAGGACGAAAGATGATTCGTAAGTTGTCGCTTCTTCTTGCCGGCGCCTTGATGGGCGCCTCCGCGATGAGCGTCGTTTACGGCCCAACGGGCTCTTCCGCGATCGCGGCCAGTTCGGAAACCTATCGCCATCTTGCGGTTTTCGGCGACATTTTCGAGCGCGTGCGCGCCCAATACGTGACGCCGCCTGAGGACAAGAATCTGGTCGAGAGCGCCATCAACGGCATGCTCACCTCGCTCGATCCGCATTCTTCCTATCTCAATCCGGACGCCGCCAAGGACATGCGGGTCCAGACCAAGGGCGAGTTCGGCGGCCTCGGCATCGAGGTCACCATGGAAAACGAACTGGTCAAGGTGATCACGCCGATCGACGACACCCCGGCGGCCCGCGCTGGCGTGCTTGCCGGCGACCTGATCGCCGAGATCGATGGCGAGGACGTGCGCGGCCTCAACCTGTCGGACGCTGTCGAGCGCATGCGCGGCGCCGTCGACACGCCGATCGAGCTGACGATCCTGCGCGAGGGCGCGGTCGAGCCGATCAAGATCACGATCGTGCGTGCCATCATCAAGGTCAGGGCCGTCAAATACCGCGTCGAGGGCGACGTCGGCTATGTGAAGATCGCCTCCTTCACCGAAAAGACCTTCGACGATCTGCAGGCGGCCATCGCCGACATCGAAAGCGAGGTCCCGGCCGACAAGCTGAAAGGGTTCGTGCTCGACCTGCGGCTCAATCCGGGTGGTCTGCTCGACCAGGCGGTGAGCGTCTCGGACGCGTTCCTCGATCGCGGCGAGATCGTCTCCACCCGCGGCCGCGATCCCAAGGACGTTGTTCGCTTCGATGCGCGTGCCGGCGATCTGACCGGCGGCAAGCCGCTGATCGTGATGGTCAATGGCGGCTCGGCGAGCGCCTCGGAGATTGTCGCCGGCGCCCTTCAGGACCATCGCCGTGCAACCGTGCTCGGCACGCGCTCCTTCGGCAAAGGATCGGTTCAGACCATCATCCCGCTGGCCGAGAATGGCGCCCTGCGCTTGACCACCGCGCTCTATTACACGCCGGCCGGCAAATCGATCCAGGGCAAGGGCATCACCCCCGACATCCGTGTCGAACAACCGCTTCCGGACGAATTGCTCGGACGTGACGTGACCCGCGGCGAATCGGATCTGCGCGGCCATATCAAGGGCGACGAGGAAAACGAGGAAGGCTCGGGCTCGGCAGCCTATGTGCCGCCGGAAGCCAAGGACGACGTCCAGCTTACCCACGCGCTCGAGCTGTTGCGCGGCGAGAAGACCGATCCGGCCTTTCCGCCCAATCCAGACCAGGCGGTCCTCAACCAGTAACCATCCGGCGCCGGCGGCTCGACCCTCCGGCGCCGTTCGCCCGATATCTCGACACCTGCGGATCATTCCCGCCTGAAAGGCTCCCGGCTTGCCGCTCGACAAGCAGATCGAACGCCCTCTCGGTCAGCACGGCGCGCGACCGGCCAGGCGGCCGTGGTCGGCGCCCAGCGTGGCCCAGATCGCCGGCGCTGCGAGCCTGTGTCTCGTCGCGGCGGCCGGGTTATGGGTTGCCTTGCTGCCCGATCCATGGCGCCAGCCCGCCGAGATCGTGTCGATGGAGACCGCGCAGCAATCCGCTCCGCAACCACCCGCCGAAACGACCGTCGCGCCGGCCAAGGAAACGACCGCGCCATCCCCCTCCATCATACGCGCCCCCGAACGACCGGCAGACACGTCCGGCCCGAACGTGATCGTCATCCGCGACCCCTCGGCTATCGGCCAGGATCTGCGGGTCGCCCACCTGCCCGACCGGGCTCTCCTGGAACAGTCAGAACATGGACCGCTGCCGGTCCGGGCCGATGACGGGCGCCGCCCGTTCGACGTCTATGCGCGACCGTGGTCGGGCGCGCGCGGCGCGCGCGTGGCGATCGTGATCGGCGGCATGGCCCTGTCGCAGACCGGCACCCAGGCCGCGATCGCCAAGCTGCCGCCCGAAATCACCCTCGCCTTCGCCCCGCAGGGCAACTCGATCGGCCGCTGGATGCAGGCCGCGCGGCGCGAGGGGCACGAGATCCTGATGCAATTGCCACTCGAGCCGTTCGATTATCCGCGCGTCAATCCCGGCCGCGACACACTGACGACCGAGGCCTCGACCGAGCAGAACATCGACACCCTGCACAATGTTCTGGGCCGCACGACGAACTATGTCGGTGTGATGAACTATATGGGCGCGCGCTTCACGGGCGAGGAAACAGCCTTCGCGCCCGTCATGCGCGATCTCGGCGCCCGCGGGCTGCTTTATCTCGACGACGGTTCGTCCGCGCGCAGCCTTGCCGGTGAGCTGGCGGCCAAGAACCGGGTTCCTTATGCCGAGGGCGACACGACGATCGACCAGCGCCGCGATCGGGCCGCCATCCTGGAAAAGCTCGACGAACTGGAACGGACCGCCCGCGCCCGCGGCTTCGCGCTCGGCACCGGTTCGGCCTTCGACGTCACGGTCGAAACCGTGGCCTCGTGGGTGGCGGAGGCCAGGAAACGCGGCATCGAGATCGTGCCGGTCTCCGCGCTCGCCGCCGATCCAGAAAAAAGGTAATACCGCAGAATGGCAAAAGACAAGACTGCGGCGCGCCCTGAAGCGCTGCCCTACCGGCGCTGTGTCGGCATCGTGGTGTTGAACCGGGACGGCCATGCATGGGTGGGCCGGCGCATCCATGTTGCCGATGGCGAGATGACCGGCGCGGACAAGCTCTGGCAAATGCCGCAAGGCGGGATCGACAAGGGCGAGGAGCCGCTTTTGGCCGCGCGGCGCGAACTGTTCGAGGAGACCGGCATGAAGACGGTCAGCCTGCTCGCCGAGGCGCCGCAATGGATCGACTACGATCTGCCCGATCATCTCGTCGGCGTCGCGTTGAAGGGCAAGTATCGCGGCCAGACCCAAAAATGGTTCGCCTTCCGTTTCGAGGGCGCCGACAGCGAAATCCGCATCAACCCGCCGCCCGGCGGACACGAGGCTGAATTCGACGCCTGGGCCTGGAAACCGCTTAGCGACCTGCCCGACCTGATCGTGCCGTTCAAGCGCGGGGTCTACGACGCGGTGATCGCCGCTTTCCGGCACCTCGCTGCCTGAACGGCGCTCCCGGCCGACGGCCGGGAGCGGCTACCACACACCGCGTGTCAGCCCCGTCCACAGATAGGACCAGATGGTGGGATGATACCATTGTCGCGACGGGCCCTCGGGCGCGCGCGGCGCGAGCCTTCCCGCGAGCGCATCCGCCACCGCATCCGCGCACATCTCGCGCGACAGCGCCGCCAACCGGTGCGCATAGGTCATGATCGTGTCGCCCGGTTCGGGCGATCCGCGCACCTGGCGCACGATCATGCCGGTGTCGACGCCGGCATCGACCAGCTGCACGGTGGCGCCGAAATTCTCCCGGTCGCCCTCGGCCAGCGCCCAATAGCCGCCATTCATGCCGCGATAGGCCGGCGTGATGCCGGCATGATAGTTGAGCACCGGACAGGACAGCCGCGCCAGCACCCACGGCCTGACGATGCGGCAGCCGGCCAGAAGCACGACACGCGGCTCCAGCCGGTCGATTTCCCGCACGAATGCATCGCTGTTGACCGACTCGACTTTTATGATCCTTTGTTCGGATGCCGGCTCGGGCTCGAGTTTCGCCGCCGCCACGATTCCGGCGATCCGACGCGCCGACAGGCGTTTGCCGAGCCGGATCAAAACCATCGTGCCGAATTGGCCGGCGAGAGAGATCCAGCCGGTCATCCGCGCCCGACGGCGCAGAAAGGCAAGCTGCGGCTCGCCTTCCTCCTCGATCACATCGATCGCTCCGAACCGCCGTGCGAGCGCATTGACGATGATCCAGGGATAGGGTCCGCCAGCCGTCACCACGCAAACGCCGGAGCGCGCGTGATCGTCGGGGCTCGTGGGATCGCCTCCCTCAGGCACGCAGGCGGGCCGTGTCGACGGGCCTTCTCCACGCCGCGTGGCGGTGACGGGCGAGCAAGCGGGCCACGGTGTTCGTCATGAGCCCGGCTGCGCTCCGGCCAGTTCGTCGATGATCGGGCAATCCGGCCGGTGATCGCCGTGGCAATGCGCCACCAGGTGGCTGAGTACGTCGCGCAAGCCTTTGAGTTCTGCGATCTTGCGGTCGATCTCGACCAGTTTCGCCGTCGCGATCGACTTGACGTCGGCGCTCTCGCGGCCGGTATCGTCGTACAACGACAGCAATTGCCGGCATTCCGAAACGGTGAAACCCAATCCCCGCGCGCGCTGCACGAAACGCAGCCGGTGCACGTCGGAGGTCGAATAATCGCGATAGCCATTGTCGCCGCGGTCCGGCTTCAAAAGCCCGATATCCTCGTAGTAGCGGATCGTCTTGGCCGGCAGGCCGGACCGTTCGGAAGCGATGCCGATATTCATCTCATCAGTTCCCGTTCAACAGCACAAACCTTCCCAAAACAGGAAGCCTCATCAATCTGGCCCATCGACCGTCCTATTTCAAGTCGAGACTGCGCAACCGCAGCGCGTTGCCGATGACGGAAACCGATGACAGGCTCATCGCCGCCGCCGCGATCATCGGCGACAACAACATGCCGAACAGCGGATAAAGGATGCCGGCGGCCACCGGAACGCCGAGCGCATTGTAGACGAAGGCGAAGAACAGGTTCTCGCGAATATTGCGGATTGTCGCCCTGGCCAGCGTGCGGGCGCGCACAATGCCGTTGAGGTCGCCCTTGACCAGCGTGATGCCGGCGCTTTCCACCGCAACGTCGGCGCCGGTGCCCATGGCGATGCCGACGTCGGCGGCGGCCAGCGCCGGCGCATCGTTGACGCCGTCGCCGGCCATGGCGACCTTTGCGCCACCGGCGCGCAACTCCTCGATCAGCGCCTGCTTCTGCTCCGGCAGCAATCCGGCCCGGATATCGTCGATGCCCAACGTCCTGGCGACGGCGCTGGCGGTTCGCTCATTGTCGCCCGTCGCCATGATCACGGTGAGGCCACTTTCGTGCAGTGCCCGGATCGCGGCGGGCGTGGTTTCCTTGATCGGGTCGGCCACCGCCACGATCCCGCCAAGACGCTCGTCCACGGCGACGAACATCGCCGTCTTGCCGTCGGCGCGCAGGTCGTCGGCCCTGGCCTCGAGCGCCGCGGTGTCGATTCCCAGATCCTCCATCATCGCCCGGTTGCCGAGCGCCACTTTGCGACCTTTTACATGGCCGTGCACGCCCTTGCCTGTCACGGCATCGAAATCCTCGGCATCGGCAAGGGAAAGGTCGCGCTGGCGCGCGCCCTCAACGATCGCCTCGGCGAGCGGATGCTCGGAACCTTTTTCCACGCTCGCGGCCAGACCCAATATGTCGTCCTCGTCGAAGCCGTCGGCCGCGATCACGTCGGTGAGTTTCGGCCGGCCCTCGGTCAGCGTGCCGGTCTTGTCGACGATCAGCGTATCGACGGCGGCGAACCGTTCCAGCGCCTCGGCATCCTTGATCAGCACGCCGGCCTGCGCGCCGCGCCCGGTCGCCGTCATGATCGACATCGGCGTGGCCAGCCCGAGCGCGCACGGACAGGCGATGATCAGCACCGACACGGCGGCGAGAATGGCGTAGACCATGCTGGGCGCTGGACCGAACAGCGCCCACACCCCAAACGCCATCACCGCGACCAGCACCACGGCGGGAACGAAGTAGAAGGACACCCGGTCGGCCAGGCCCTGGATCGGCGCGCGTGAGCGTTGCGCCTTGGCGACCATGTCCACGATCTGCGACAACACCGTGTCGGCGCCGACCCTGTGCGCCTCGATCACCAGCGTGCCGCTGCGGTTGAGCGTGCCGGCGGTGACCTGATCGCCCTCGACCTTTTCGACCGGCACGGCTTCGCCGGTGATCATCGATTCGTCGATCGACGTGCGCCCTTCCAGCACCGCGCCGTCGACGGGTACGCTGCCGCCGGGCCGCACCCGGAGCCTGTCGCCCTCCACGATCGATTGGAGCGGCACGTCTTCCTCGTTGCCGTCGGCGTCGATCCGGCGCGCCGTCTTCGGCGCCAGATCAAGCAAAGCGCGGATCGCCGAGCCGGTGCGCTCGCGCGCCCTCAATTCCAGAACCTGGCCGACGAAGATCAAGGCGACGATCACTGCGGCCGCCTCGAAATAGACCGGCACGGCGCCGCCATGGTTGCGGAACTGCTGCGGAAACAGTTCCGGAAACAGCGTCGCCACGACGCTGTAGAGATAGGCCGTGCCGACGCCGATCGAAATCAGGGTCCACATATTCGGGCTGCGGTTGACGATCGACTGATAGCCGCGCACGAAGAACGGCGCCGCCGCCCACAGCACGACCGGGGTCGCCAGAACCAGCTCGATCCACACCGCAAGGCGGTTTCCGAGCCAGTCTCGAACCGGCAGGCCGACCATCGGCCCCATGGCGATGATCAAAAGCGGCACCGAAAGCACGCCGCTCACCCAAAGCCGGCGGGTGAAGTCGACCAGTTCGGGATTGGGACCCTCCTCGCCCGACGGCACACCCATCGGCTCGAGCGCCATGCCGCATTTCGGGCACGCGCCCGGCCCCTCGCGCACGATTTCGGGATGCATCGGGCAGGTATAGAGCGTGCCCTTGGGCATCGGCTCGGGTTCGGCGCGCCCGTCGAGATAGGTTTGCGGCTCAGCCCGGAATTTTTCCAGACAGCGGGCCGAGCAGAAATAATATCCCGTGCCGTCGTGGCGGTAAAAATGCGCCGCGCTGGCACGATCCACATCCATGCCGCAGACCGGATCGGTCGCGCCGATATGATCCGCCGGCGCGCCCTTGAAAGCGTCTCGACAGCTTTGCGAACAGAAATAATAGACGTGACCGGCATGCTCGAGACTTCGCGTCTCGTTGCCCGGATCGACCAGCATGCCGCACACAGGGTCGCGCACGACGCCGTCGTCCGCGTCCGAAACCCCTTTATGGCCACCGCAACATGCGGCCGGCTTCGCGCCTGGGGAATTTTTCTCCTGTCGGCTCATGATGATGGCTCCCGGTCTGCTGACTGTTCCGCCAGCCGCTTCTGAAGCTTCCAGAGACAGGAAGGTCAAGCGGCAATTTGCGGACGACGAGCCCCGCGCCGGCAAGTCCGGCCGAACCCGCAGCCAAGACGAAAACCAACGCCGGCGGCCGGCAAAGGTTCCCGCAGACCGTCCTGCCCGGTCTTCGCCGGAGGCCGAACGCCGCGCCGTCGCCCGCACTCGGTCGCGAGACCCGGCGGCCATCCGTCACGCACGTGGAAAGCAAAACGGCCGCCGGAGAACCGACGGCCGTTCACATGTCTTTATATCGCGCCCGGCGCGTTCCGTGCCGCTTAAGCCGGCAGGATGGCACGCTCCAGCGTGGTGAGCTGGGCCAGATAGGCCTCGGCCTTGGTGCGGGCTTCCTCGTCCTTGGCGTCGGACACGTCCTCGCGCGCATTCTGGATGCGGCGCGCTAGCCCGTCGCGGTCGATATCGTCGACATGGGTCGCCGATTCGGCCAGCAAGGTGCAGCCTTCCGGGAGGATATCGGCAAACCCGCCGAATACGACGTAGCGGTCGGCCTTGCCGGCCGCCGTCTTGACCGTCACCACGCCTGGCTGGACGGTTGTCATGACCGGCGCATGTTTGGCCATCACCGTCATTTCGCCTTCGGCGCCTGGAACGACGACGGATTCGACGTCCTCCGACACCAGAAGCCGCTCGGGAGAGACGAGTTCGAACTTGAAGCTCTCGGCCATCAGTGACCTGCCTGTTTCATCGTGCCTTTAGGGCTCCGCGGCGCGGGGCCGCGAAGCAGTCTCGTCGAGAGGGGCTCAGGCCGCTTCCGCAGCGAGCTTCTTACCCTGTTCGACCGCCTCTTCGATCGTGCCGACCATGTAGAAGGCCGCCTCGGGAAGGTGATCGTACTCGCCTTCGCACAGTCCCTTGAAGCTCTTGATCGTATCCGCCAGGTCGACGAACTTGCCCGACTTGCCGGTGAAGACCTCGGCGACGAAGAACGGCTGCGACAGGAAGCGCTCGATCTTACGTGCGCGCGCAACCGTCAGCTTGTCCTCTTCCGACAGCTCGTCCATGCCCAGAATGGCGATGATGTCCTGCAGCGACTTGTAGCGCTGAAGGATTTCCTGCACCTGACGGGCGACCTCGTAGTGCTCGTCGCCGACGATGCGCGGGTCGAGCATACGCGAGGTCGAATCGAGCGGATCGACGGCCGGGTAGATGCCCTTTTCCGAGATCGAACGCGAAAGAACGGTCGTGGCGTCCAAGTGCGCGAACGAGGTCGCCGGCGCCGGGTCGGTCAGGTCGTCGGCCGGCACGTAGATTGCCTGAACTGAGGTGATCGAGCCCTTCTGGGTGGTGGTGATGCGCTCCTGCAGGGCACCCATGTCGGTGGCCAGCGTCGGCTGATAGCCCACCGCCGAGGGGATGCGGCCGAGAAGCGCCGACACTTCCGAACCCGCCTGGGTGAAACGGAAGATGTTGTCGACGAAGAACAGCACGTCCTGACCCTGGTCTCGGAAATGCTCGGCGACCGTCAGACCGGTCAGGCCGACGCGCGCGCGCGCACCGGGCGGCTCGTTCATCTGGCCGAACACCAGGGCGCATTTGGAGCCCTCGGTCGAGCCGTTATTCTTGTGCGGGTCCTTGTTGACGCCCGATTCGATCATCTCGTGATAGAGATCGTTGCCCTCGCGGGTGCGCTCGCCGACGCCGGCGAAGACCGAATAACCGCCATGCGCCTTGGCGACGTTGTTGATCAGTTCCTGGATCAGAACCGTCTTGCCGACGCCGGCACCGCCGAACAGGCCGATCTTGCCGCCCTTGGCGTAGGGCGCGAGCAGGTCGACGACCTTGATGCCGGTGATCAGGATCTCGGCTTCCGTTGACTGGTCGATATATTCGGGCGCGGGCTGGTGGATGGCGCGCGTGCCGTCACCCTTGACCGGGCCGGCCTCGTCGATCGCCTCGCCGACCACGTTCATGATGCGGCCGAGCGTCGCGTCGCCCACCGGAACCGCGATCGGAATGCCGGTATCCTGCACCGCCTGCCCGCGTACCAGACCCTCGGTGGAGTCCATGGCGATGCAGCGCACGGTGTTTTCGCCCAGGTGCTGCGCAACTTCCAGCACGATCCGGTTGCCCTGGTTGTCGGCCTCGAGCGCGTTGAGGATCGCCGGCAGGTCGCCGTCGAAGGACACGTCGACAACCGCGCCGATGACCTGGTGGATACGGCCGGTCGCGCCGGATGCGGCCTTCTTGGTGGCAGCCGCCTTGGTGCTGGCCGACTTGGCCGCCGGCTTCCGTGCCGCGGCAGGCTTCGCCGCAGCCTTGGAGGCGGATGCGGCCGTCGTCTTCTTGGGGGTCGCTGCTTTCGCCATCTTCTGTGCCTCTTCGGTCCTTAATGTTCGAGACGCCGCGCCGCCGCGATCGGGCGGCGCTCCGCGTCTAGAGCGCTTCCGCGCCCGAAATGATCTCGATCAGTTCCTTGGTGATCTGCGCCTGACGCTGACGGTTGTAGGTGATCGTCAGCTTGTTGATCATGTCGCCGGCATTGCGCGTGGCATTGTCCATCGCGCTCATCTTGGCGCCCATTTCGCCGGCCGCGTTCTCCAACAGAGCGGAAAAGACCTGGACGGCGATGTTGCGCGGAATGAGATCGCTGAGCAGCTCTCCCGCATCCGGCTCATAGTCGTAGACCCCGCCGCCATTGGACACCGTCTCGGCCTCTGCATCGGTCGCGGGCTTGGCGGGAATGAGCTGCTGCGCGGTCGGGATCTGGCTGATCACCGACTTGAACTGCGAATAAAACAGCGTGCAGACGTCGAATTCGCCCGCGTCGAACAGCCCGATCACCTTCTTGGCGATGCCGTCGGCATGGGTGAAGCCGATCTGCTTGGCCTCGCGCAGATCGACGCGCTCGACGATCAGATTGGCGTAGTCTCGGCGAAGGATGTCATAGCCCTTCTTGCCCACGCAGATGATCTTGACGGTCTTGCCCGCGCTCAACAGCTTGCGCGTGTGATCGCGCGCCAACCGTGCGATCTGCGAGTTGAAGGAGCCGCACAGGCCGCGTTCGGCCGTGCACACGACGAGCAGGTGCACGTCGTCCTTGCCGGTTCCCGTCATCAGCGGCGGAGCGTCGGTGCCGGACACCGCATCGGCGATGTTGGCAAGCACGACGGCCATGCGCTCGGAATAGGGGCGGGCGGCTTCCGCCGCCTCCTGGGCACGCCGCAGCTTCGCCGCGGCGACCATCTGCATCGCCTTGGTGATTTTCTGCGTCGCCTTCACGGAGGCGATGCGGTTGCGGAGGTCCTTGAGTGACGCCATAACGCGGGTTCCGTCAGCCTCAGGCGAAGTTTTTCGCGAAGGCGTCGATCTGCGCCTTGAGCTTGTCGCGCAGATCGTCCGAAAGCGCCTTTTCCTTGCGGATGGCGTCCAGAACGCTCTTGCCCTCGGTGCGCAGATGGGTCAGCAGCCCCTGCTCGAACCGACCGACATCGGCAATGGCGAGCTTGTCGAGATAGCCCTGCGTACCGGCGAAGATCACCGCAACCTGCTCTTCGGTCTTGAGCGGCGAGAACTGCGGCTGCTTCAAGAGCTCGGTCAGGCGTGCGCCGCGGTTGAGAAGGCGCTGCGTCGCGGCGTCGAGGTCGGAGCCGAACTGGGCGAACGCGGCCATCTCGCGATACTGGGCGAGTTCGCCCTTGATCGAGCCGGCGACCTGCTTCATCGCCTTGATCTGCGCCGAGGAGCCCACGCGCGACACCGAGAGACCGACGTTCACGGCCGGACGCACGCCCTGGAAGAACAGATTGGTCTCCAGGAAGATCTGGCCGTCGGTGATCGAGATCACGTTGGTCGGGATGTAGGCCGAAACGTCGTTGGCCTGGGTTTCGATGATCGGCAGCGCGGTCAGCGAACCGGCGCCGTTGTCGTCGTTCATCTTCGCCGCACGCTCGAGCAGGCGCGAATGCAGGTAGAAGACGTCGCCCGGATAGGCTTCGCGGCCGGGCGGACGGCGCAGCAGCAGCGACATCTGACGGTAGGCGACCGCCTGCTTGGACAGATCGTCATAGGCGATCACGGCGTGCTTGCCGTTGTCGCGGAAATACTCGCCCATCGCGCAGCCGGAGAACGGCGCCAGGAACTGCATCGGCGCGGGATCGGAGGCGGTGGCCGCGATCACGATCGAATATTCGAGCGCCCCGCGCTCTTCCAGAACCTTGACGAACTGGGCGACGGTCGACCGCTTCTGACCGACGGCGACATAGACGCAATAGAGCTTCTGGCTCTCGTCGTCGCCGTCATTGAGCGGCTTCTGGTTGAGGAATGTGTCGAGGACGATGGCGGTCTTGCCGGTCTGGCGGTCGCCGATGATCAGCTCGCGCTGGCCGCGGCCGACCGGGATCAGCGCGTCGATGGCCTTCAGGCCGGTCGACATCGGCTCGTGCACCGACTTGCGCGGAATGATGCCGGGCGCCTTGACGTCGACGCGGCGACGTTCGGCCGCCTTGATCGGGCCCTTGCCGTCGATCGGATTGCCGAGCGCGTCGACCACGCGTCCGAGCAGCCCCGGCCCCACCGGAACGTCGACGATGGCGCCGGTCCGCTTGACGGTGTCACCTTCCTTGATGTCGCGGTCGGCACCGAAGATGACGACGCCGACATTGTCGCTTTCAAGATTCAGCGCCATGCCGCGGATGCCGCCCGGGAACTCGACCATCTCGCCGGCCTGCACATTGTCGAGACCGTAGACGCGAGCGATACCGTCACCAACGGACAGAACCTGACCGACCTCCGATACTTCGGCTTCCTTGCCGAAATTCTTGATCTGGTCCTTGAGAATTGCGGAGATTTCCGCGGCCCGGATATCCATCAGCCGACCTCTTTCAGTGCAAGCTTGAGCGAATTGAGTTTGGTTTTGAGCGACGTGTCGATCTGCCGCGAGCCGATCCTCACGACAAGTCCGCCGAGCAGCGAGGGATCGACGGTCAGGTTGACCGCCACATCCTTGCCGGCAACGCCTTTCAGCGTCGTTTCCAGCTCCTTGCGCTGCGCGGCCGTCAAATCGTGCGCCGAGGTGACATCGGCGGCCACCTCGCCACGATTCTCGGCGGCGATGCGCCGGAACGCCTCGATCATGCCGGGAACGGCGAAAAGCCGGCGATTCCTGGCGACGACCCGAAGGAAATTGGCGAAAAGTCCGCTGATTTTAGCCTTTTCGACCAGGGCGGACACCGCTTTGAACTGATCATCGGCCGAAAATACCGGGCTTGTGATCAGGCGCCGCAGGTCCGCGCTGCCGGCAAGAAGCGCCTCGAATTCGCCCAACTCCTTTTCGACGAGCGAAACCGAATCGGCCTCGAGCGCCAGATCGAAAAGCGAGCCCGCATAGCGCTCGGCGACGTTGGAAACGGGTGAGTTAGACTGTGCCACGAACGGTCTTCTCTTCCTGGGAAGGCCGCAAGTTTTCTGCGCAAGCGTGAGAAGCCGGCTAAACCTTTGACCTTATTGATAAATCTCAACCGTCACGGCATCCGTGCCGTATCCCCCGGTCGAAAGTCGCTTGCCGTCTAGCACACGCTTCCATGACTCGCAACAACCCGAAACATCGCCGTTCCGGCACTATTGTCGCATCCGCGCGCGCGGCCACGGCATCGGTGCGCAGTCAAGGCACAAAACCGAAGACGAAAGCGAGCGGCAGCGCCGCCAGCGCGCACGCCACCAAAAGGCTCGCCCAATTGTAGATCGTGCCGCCCCTGTCCGACAGCATCGAGATGATACGGCCGAAGGCGGTCAGCAGCCAGCACACACCCAGTGTCATATAGATGAAGGGCTGGGCCAGCAGAATCGCGCACAGCCCGACCCCGAGATAGAAGCCGGCGATGGTGGCACGGGCCTCCGAGACGGCCTCGGGGTGGCCGGCGGCGGTTTCGAGTCGCAGCACCCGAAACGACAGCCGCGGCGCGAACAAGAGCACCAGGCCGAAAAAAACCGTGATCGCCGCGGCACTCCAGGCAAGCCACTCGCCGTCGCTGGTCGGCATCGGAAAAGCGAAATCCATCAAGTCCCTCCGTGCTGTCGCGGCAGGGCATATCCCGCCGCCCGCATCGTTGCCCGCCGTGGGCTCATACCCCGCAATCGCCCTGGAAGGCGACCGTTTCGGACCCGTACGGCCCCTCGACGGCGATCGTGCCGCTATAGCCGGTCGATTCGACCCCCGCCTCGCCGGCGGTCATGGTGACGACAACATCGTGTGGCGATGGCCCAAGGCTGCGATAAAGCCTTTCCTCGCCAGTCTCCAGCTCCGCGGCCGACACCAGTTCGAGCTGCCGCAACTGATGGCCGAGCGCGATAAAACCCGTTTCCGGATAAGGCTCGTGCAGACTGTCCTTCTGGGTGAAGAAGACGAAGCGCCAGCTTTCGGGGTCGTTGAAATTGAAACTGTGGTCCTTGCGCCAAAACGTGCAATAGCTGTCGATGTAGGGCCAATGGATATCGGTCACGACCGGCTGGTTCGCGGCTGCCGGCGCGACGGCCAGCAAGGCAGATCCGGCAAGGACCCGTGCCAGGAACTTCATCGATGTCCTCCCCGTTTCCAGCGCGACTTTGACAGAAGCGATCGCCAATGCAAACCGCCGACGGACACCGGTGCCGCGCATTACCCGGTCAATCACGGCTCCGCGTCCCGCACCCGGCCTGCTGCGACGGCGGCAGATGCTCGATCACCTCGACCACGTCGTCGAGCCCGATGTCGGGATAGTGCTCGCGCATGCCGGCGAGCATGACCGGGTCGGGCCATTCGTCCTTTCTGCCGACGAAGGCTGCGGCGGCGCGCAGCGGCATTCTGGTCACCCGGGTCACCTCGACCACCAAGGTGCGTTCCGGGGCTTCCTGGCAGACATAGATCATCGGACCGGGCCTGATCGGGGTTTCGCGCCAGCGGATCGTCGAGCATTTCGCGCCGCTTTCGATCTGCGGTAACAACCGCGCCACGACTTCGAGCTTCTGCATGCCGGGTCTTCTCCCCTCCGATCGCGACAGGTTATGCCAGTCGGCAAGGTTTCGCAGGCCCAATGGCCGACCGTCACTACAAAAAACTCTGCGGGTCGATGTCGATCTGCACCCGGACCGACCCGCGCGGCGACGGCGCCGATTTGACCATCGCCCGCAGGAAGGCCTGCAGATCGGCACGCAAACCGCCTTGCACCATGAGCCGGAACCGATAGCGCCCCGCCACGAGCGACAGCGGCGCCTCGGCCGGACCAAGCACGACGATCCCCGCATCGCCGGGCGCGGCGCGGCGCAGCGCGCGCGCGTGTCCTTCGGCTTCCGCGCGCGTCGCCGCGCTGACGATAATGCCGGCCAGCCGGCCGAACGGGGGCAGGCCGGCGCGCTCGCGCTCAGCCGTCTCGCGTTCATAAAAAGCCTCCCAGTCCCCCGACACGATCGCCCGCATCACCGGATGGTCGGGCTGGTAGGTCTGCAAGAGGCCGCGGCTCTTCTTGCCGGTGCGCCCGGCCCGGCCCGTGACCTGGGACAGGAGCTGGAACGTGCGCTCGGCCGCGCGCGGGTCGCCGTTGGCCAGGCCCAGATCGGCGTCGACGACGCCGACCAGCGTCAAATTCGGGAAATTGTGCCCCTTGGCAACGAGTTGGGTGCCAATCACGATATCGGCCTCTCCCTTTTCGATCGCCTCCAGTTCCAGCCTCAGCCGCCGCACACCGCCGGCCATGTCGGACGACAGCACGATCGAACGCGCCTCGGGAAAATGCGACACCACCTCCTCCGCGATCCGTTCCACCCCCGGTCCGCAGGCGACCAGATGGTCGAGCGCGCCACAGGAGGGGCAGGCTTCCGGGCGCGGCTCGGCATAGCCGCACTGGTGGCACAAAAGCTGGCCGCGAAACCGGTGCTCGACCAGCCAGCTCGAACAATCCGGGCACTGGAAGCGGTGGCCGCACACCCGGCACAGCGTCAGCGGTGCATAACCGCGCCGATTGAGGAACAGCAGCGATTGTTCGCCGCGCCGCCAGGTCTTGGCGATCTCGTCGATCAGCACCGGCGACAGGAAGCCGCCGCGCGCCGGCGGTTTGCGACGCAGGTCGACCGTATCGAGCACGGGAAGCGCGGCCTCGGCGAAGCGGGCCGAAAGCGCCACGCGCCGGTATCGGCCCTGCTGGGCGTTGTAGCGGCTTTCGATCGACGGCGTGGCGGAGGCCAGCACCACCGGGTGCCCACCGAGATGGCCGCGCACCACCGCCATGTCGCGGGCACTGTAGAAGACCCGGTCCTCCTGCTTGTAGGACGGGTCGTGCTCCTCGTCGACGACGATCAGGCCGAGATCGCGGAAGGGCAGAAAAAGCGCCGAGCGCGCGCCGGCCACCACGCGGACCTGGTTTTCGGCCACCTGCCGCCAAACCCGTTCGCGCATGCGCGGCGGCAGATCGGAATGCCATTCGGCCGGCTTGGCGCCGAAGCGATCCTGGAACCGCTCCAGGAAGGCGTGGGTAAGCGCGATCTCCGGCAACAGGATCAACACCTGACGGCCTTGTCGAATAGCCGCCGCGACCGCCTCGAAATAGACCTCTGTCTTGCCCGATCCCGTCACGCCGTCGAGCAGGCAGACACCGAAACCGCCCTGCTCTGCCATGCAGCGCAGGACCCGACCGGCCTCGACCTGATCGCCGGTCAGGTCCGGCTGCGTGAAGGCGGGATCCGGGTCGGCCACCACCGGCCGCGGCGGCAAGACGATATCCTCGAAAACGCCCTGGGCCCGGAGCCCGTCGATCACGCTTGAAGACACACCCGCGGCCCGCGCCAGTCCGGGCCGGGTCCACCCGGCACCCGTCTCGGCGATCTCCAGCACGCGGCCGCGCGCCGCGGTCATGCGATCGGGCATACATTCGGTGCGCGCGATGCCGTCGACCGGCGGCTCCGGATCGAGGGCTGCGGGCGCGCGCAAAAACATGCGTGCCACCATGCCGGGCGGCGTCATCGTGTAATGCGCGATCCAGGCGATGAACCGCAGGCTTTCGCCGGAGAGCGGCGGACAGTCGAACACCGCCGAGATCGGCCGCAGCTTCCTGGCGTCCACTTTGCCGGCCGGCTGATCCGAGACGATCGCCGCGATCTCGCGCGGCCCGAGCGGCACGCGAACGATCGAGCCCGCAACGACGCTCATGTCGTCGGGCACCGCATAGGAATAGGGCGTCTCAGTCGGGACCGGGACAAGCACCGGCACGACCGCCTGGTGGGGCGAATCTTGTTTCATGGCGCGTGACCTTGCCCCGACTTTCGTCTAGATCAAAGCCCGACACGACGGTCGGCGCCAAGCCGCCGCAGAAAATTCGCCAAGGAGACGGTTATGAAGTTTTTTGTCGACACCGCCGACGTGAAGGACATCCGCGAGCTGAACGAGCTGGGTCTCCTCGACGGCGTCACCACCAATCCCTCGCTGATCATGAAGGCCGGCCGCGACATCAAGGAAGTCACCAAGGAAATCTGCGACATCGTCGACGGCCCGGTGTCGGCCGAGGTCACCGCGACGGAATTCGCCGCGATGATGAAGGAAGCCGACATTCTGTCGAAGATCGCCGACAATATCTGCATCAAGGTACCGCTGACCTTCGACGGGCTGAAGGCCTGCAAGGCGATCACCTCCGACGGCCGCAAGGTCAATGTCACCTTGTGTTTTTCGGCCAATCAGGCGCTGCTGGCCGCCAAGGCCGGTGCGACCTTCATCTCGCCCTTCATCGGCCGCATCGACGATATCGGCATCGACGGAATGGAGCTGATTTCGGAAATCCGCACCATCTACGACAATTACGATTTCAAGACCGAAATCCTTGCCGCCTCGGTGCGCACCGTCAACCATGTCAAGCAGGCCGCCCTGATCGGCGCCGACGTCGCCACGGTGCCGCCGGCGACGCTGCGCGCCCTGGTCAAGCACCCGCTGACCGACAAGGGCCTGGAGGCCTTTCTGGCCGACTGGGCCAAGACCGGCCAGAAGATCGGATAATCCGGCGCCGGCACCGCCGGTCCGCCATCGCCTCAAACGACAGCGGGCAAACGGTGCCGGCCACCATGATTTCGCGTGAATTGGCGCGGCTTTCCGGCCGACACGAAACGGCTTATGCGGAAACCGGGGCCTCAAAGGCTGCGTGGGGATCGACCGCGAGCCGGTGCACCGCATGCGCCTGGAGACCGGCTGTCAGCGCGGTCTGATCGCCATCGAGCACGTCTGCCGGAACCGGTTTTCCGAAGGTGATCGAGAAGTGAAACCGCTTCTTGTTCAACAGCTCGTGGAACAGCGTCATGTCGCGCAGTTCCGTCGAATATTTGCCGAGAAAATAAAACAGTCCCGAATTGCGCGCGGTGATGTGGACCGGCACGATCGGCGTGTCGAAACGGCGCGCCAACGCGACCGCCGAGGTCTGCCAGGGGCGTTCGGTGAGATGGCCCTCGTGCCAATAGGCGATGCGACCGGCGGGAAACAGCACCACCGCCCTTTCGGCCGCGAAGGCACGCGCCGTCATTTCCAGCGTGTCCCGGCTCTTTGCGTGCGATTTTTCGCCAGCACGCCATTCGACCGGAATGATCATGTCGCGAAAGCCCTGGGCGACACGCAAGGCATCCCGGTTGGCAAAGAAGACGAGATCGCCACGAAGGCGCTTCAGCGCGTCGTACATGGCGACGCCGTCGGCGATGCCGGTCGGATGATTCGGCGCGATGATGACGGAGCCTTCACGCGGCAGGTTCTCGAGGCCGGCGACGTCGATCTCCAGCGACAGCAATCCGCTGATATGTTCGAACGCCTCACGGCCGCCCATCGCCGCGATCCGGTCGGCCATGCGCACGGCCTCGCGATAGTGAAACGCGCGATAGAGAAACGGCTTGAACACCGGCCACAGCGGATTGCGCGACAGGTTGACCGTGCGCTCCTCGATCAGTTGGTCGATAATATGGGCGTCGCCGTCAGACATGGAACCGTAGAGGGCCCGCCCTCCGATGAGCTTGGCGATAGAGGACGGCGACGTCGGCATATCCATGGTCATCCACTCCGGTCGACCTTGTTTGGCCAAACTCTGTGACGCAAGAATGACGCCCGCCCGCACCGGGCGCCTGAACGCGCTTAACGCTCAATTCGCCGGAAGGTTCTCCAAATCCTGAGCGAGCGCGACCCGCAGCATTTCCGCAAGTTCCCGCGCGGCGCGGTTTTCGGCGTCGCGCTCGGCGCGTACCACGGCAAACTCCTGCCGCGGCTTGTCGAAGGAAGCGTTGACCGAGCGATTTCCGTTGGCGACGGCCTTGCCGGTCTCCGCGTCGATCAGCCGGTAGCGCGACGACATCACCACTGCGCCGGCCGTCGGTTCGTTCTCCAGCGCCACCTCGACGGAGGCCGCGCTCCGGAAGGTCGAGGTGACGTTGAGATCGAGCAGATAGCGCGGGTTCGCCGGCTGGCCGGCACCGCCGTTGAGGCCGAAAATCAGATGATTGCGAACCTCCTGTGCATAACGGCTTTTGACCGGGTTGACCGCGATCGTCCCGAGGCCACCGGCGCCGCCGATCGATCCGGACGCTTCGCCGTGAAGCGGTCGCACGGTGCAGGCCGACGCGACCACAAGCAGCACCAGCAGCGGCACC
This sequence comes from Nitratireductor alexandrii, assembly GCF_004000215.1. GTDB lineage: Bacteria > Pseudomonadota > Alphaproteobacteria > Rhizobiales > Rhizobiaceae > Mangrovimarina > Mangrovimarina alexandrii. The sequence continues at coordinate 132,351 of NZ_RBVY01000003.1, forward strand.
AGGAACAGAAGCCGCAGCACCGACCTGTCACGGGAAGCCATGGGCTCAAACGACGACATTGACGATTCTCCGCAGCACCACAATCACCTTGCGCGGCGCCTTGCCGTCAAGCGCCTTCTTCACGACGTCCAGATCGAGGACCGCCCGCTCGACGGCAGCTTGATCCGCGTCGCGTGCAATTGTCAAATCGCCGCGCTTCTTGCCGTTGATCTGCACGGGATAGGTGAACTGGTCGTCGACGACCAGTGCCGGGTCATAGGCCGGCCAGGCGCGTTCGCCGACCAGTCCGGCCTCGGACCCGGCGAGCGCGGCCCAACACTCCTCGGCCAGATGCGGCATCATCGGCGCGATCATGACGATCAGGAAGTCCAAAGCCTCTCGGACGGCGCCGGCGAGCGCCGGCTCGGCCTTGCCCCCGCCAAGCGCCGACAGCGGCGCCTGCAGGGCATTGGTCAGTTCGTAGAGACGGGCAACCGCCTTGTTGAAGGCGAGCTTTTCGATGTCCTCGCCGACCGCCTTGACCGTCTTGTGCGCCGTTTTGGACACTGCGGCCGCCTCACCCGCACTCGCCGTCGCCGGCCGCACATCGCCAAGCAGTGGCGCGGCACCCGACACCAGCCGCCACAGGCGCTGCACGAAGCGGTGCGCGCCCTCCACGCCGGCCTCCGTCCAGATCACGTCGCGGTCGGGCGGCGAGTCGGACAGCATGAACCAGCGTGCCGTGTCGGCGCCATAGCTGGCGATGATGTCGTCGGGATCGACGACATTCTTCTTCGACTTCGACATTTTCTCGATCGGGCCGATGACCAGCTTCTCGCCGGTGGCGATCAGCGTCGCCTGGCGTATGCCGCCATGGTCGTCGATCCTGGTTTCGGCCGGGGTCACGAAGCCGCTCGGCCCCTTGTAGGTCTCGTGGACCACCATGCCTTGCGTGAACAGGCCCTCGAACGGCTCCTCGACCGCATTCAGATGGCCGGTCGCCTTCATCGCGCGAGCGAAGAAGCGCGAATAAAGCAAATGCAGGATCGCGTGCTCGACGCCGCCAATATACTGGTTGACCGGCAGCCAGCCGTCCTTGCCGTCGACATAGGCCAGCGTCGTTGGCCGCTCCGTGTTCCACGGATCGGTGAAACGGGCGAAATACCAGGACGAATCGACAAACGTGTCCATCGTGTCGGTGTCGCGCTCGGCCGCACCGCCGCACTGCGGACAGGCGACATGTTTCCAGTCCGGATGATGGTCGAGCGGATTGCCGGGCTTGTCGAAACTGACGTCGGTCGGCAATTCGATCGGCAGCTGCGCGTCCGAAACCGGCAGCGAACCGCAGGCGGCGCAGTGGATGACCGGGATCGGGCAGCCCCAGTAGCGCTGGCGCGAGATCAGCCAGTCGCGCAGCCGGAACTGTACCTTGCGCTCCGCCATCGGCCGGTTGCCCGACGGAACCTTTTCCAGCCGTTGCGCGACCGCGTCGAAAGCGGCCTCGGGCTTCATACCGTCGAGGAAGCGCGAATTGATCATTACCCCGTCGTCGACATAGGCCTCGTCGATGATCTGGAAGGTCGCGGCGTCCTCACCCTCGGGCATCACCACCGGCACCACCGGCAATCCGTATTTGTTGGCGAAGTCGAGATCGCGCTGGTCGCCCGACGGACAGCCGAAAATAGCGCCCGTGCCGTAATCCATCAAAACGAAATTGGCGACATAGACCGGCAGCGTCCAGCTCGCGTCGAAAGGGTGGACGACGCGAATGCCGGTGTCGAAGCCCTTTTTCTCGGCGGTCTCCAGGGTGGCGACCGACGTGCCCATGCGCCGGCACTCCTCGCAGAACGCGTCCAGCTCGGAATTCTGTGACGCCGCCTTTCTGGCCAGCGGGTGGTCGGCCGCGATCGCCATGAAAGAGGCGCCGAAAATCGTGTCCGGCCGCGTCGTGTAGACCTCAAGCTCGCTTTCGCCTTCCGGCGCGGTTTCCGCCACAAGCTGCCAGCGGATCAGCAGGCCTTCCGATCGGCCGATCCAGTTCTGCTGCATCAGCCGGACCTTGTCGGGCCAGCGTTCGAGCGTGTCGAGCCCGTCGAGCAGGTCCTGGCTCATCGACGAGATCTTGAAGAACCATTGCGTCAGGTCGCGCTGCTCGACCGGCGCGCCCGAGCGCCAGCCGCGCCCCTCGATCACCTGCTCGTTGGCCAGCACCGTCATGTCGACCGGATCCCAGTTGACCTTGGCCGACTTGCGCTCGACGAGACCCGCCTTCCAGAAGTCGAGGAACATCTTTTGCTGATGCTTGTAGTAGGACGGGTCGCAGGTGGCGAACTCGCGCGCCCAGTCGAGCGACAGACCCATCGTCTTCAACTGGCCCTTCATCGTCTCGATATTGGCGTAGGTCCAGTCGCGCGGATTGATCTTGTTGTCGCGCGCCGCGTTCTCGGCCGGCAGGCCGAATGCGTCCCAGCCCATGGGATGCAGCACGTTGTGGCCGGTCGCCCGCTTGTAGCGTGCCACCACGTCGCCCATCGTGTAGTTGCGCACATGCCCCATATGGATGCGCCCCGACGGATAGGGAAACATCTCCAGCACGTAATATTTCGGGCGTGGATCGTCGTTTTTCGTCTCGAACAGCTTTCGCTCGGACCAGACCTTCTGCCAGCGTGGTTCTGAGACGCGGGGATTGTATCGCTCGGTTGCCATGACCGGTATTTCACTTAAGAGAGGATGCTAGAATATGTCGGGGCGGACCTTCACCACGGTTTGGTGAAGGCGTCAACTCCGGCGCGGCGTTGCATGCTGCAACGCCGAGGGTCGCGACCACGAATTCAAGGGCATGTCATGGACAACGTCATCACCCGGCTTACCGCCGTCAGGGCCGAAATCGCCAGCGCGGAAGAGGAAAACCAGCGCCCGGCCGGCTCGGTGACGCTGGTGGCGGTTTCAAAGACCTTCGATGCAGACGCGATCCGCCCGGCCATCGACGCCGGACAGCGCGTGTTCGGCGAAAACCGGGTCCAGGAGGCGCAGGCCAAATGGCCGGCGCTGAAGGCCGAGTTCGCCGATATCGAGTTGCGCCTGATCGGCCCGCTGCAATCCAACAAGGCCCGGGACGCGGTCGCCCTGTTCGACGTGATCGAGACCGTCGACCGCGACAAGATCGCCGCCGAACTGGCCAAGGAAAGCGCCAAGCAGGACCGGCGGCCACGGTTCTACGTTCAGGTCAATACCGGGTCCGAGCCGCAAAAGGCCGGCCTCGACCCGCGCGAGACCGTCGCTTTCGTGCGCCGCTGTCAAGACACGCACGGGCTCGCTATCGAAGGCCTGATGTGCATCCCGCCGGCCGAAGACAATCCCGGTCCGCATTTCGCGCTTTTGCACAAGCTTGCCGGCGAGGCCGGGCTCGATCGCCTGTCGATGGGCATGTCGGCCGATTTCCGGCTGGCGATCGCCTTCGGCGCCACCAGCGTGCGCGTCGGGTCCGCGATCTTCGGCACGCGCGGCTAAAGGCCGAGGCCAAGGCGGGGGCCGTCGATCCGGCACCCGCGCCGCACGGCATCAGTGCAGCACGAACTCGCCCTCGACGCTGCGCCACTCGCTTGGTGCGATCAAACGCTTGTGCGTATAGGCGACCGAATGCAGCGGTCCCTCGAGCTTTTGCGCCCAGAAATCGAGAAACGCCCCGAGCACGGGAAAGCGCGGCGCGAGGTCGTAGTCCTGCCAGACATAGGTCTGCAGAAGATGCGGATGGTCGGGCATGTGATAAAGGATGCGGGCGGTGGTCAGTCCATATCCGTCCAGCATCAGTTTCAGGTCGGTTCTGTCATCCATGGTGCGTCCCCGGTGTACCGGTTCTCCTCCGCCAGGATATCGTGCGCCGCGTTGGTTAACGATTTCTCTACATCCCGACCGGGTCAAGTTTTATATTAATAAAAATCAGGGCTTTAGCAGCGGATTTGACCGAGTGCTGACGATCGCGGGTGTCTCGGCCAGACGTGGACGCATATGTTTGGCGAAACGAATCCAATGTCTAATGTTGTGCCCGACGGACGAATGGTAATAATGCCGCCAACGCGCCCGCACGGCACGATCGCGGCAACCCGATGCGTTGCCGGTTCCGGTTTGGAGGAATGAGGAAGTAATGTCCGAGGTTCATGTTCACCGCGTTCAGCCCGCATGGAAGAAAAACGCGCTTATCGACAACGACACCTATCTCAAATGGTACCGCGACTCGATCAAGAATCCGGACAAATTCTGGGCCAAGCACGGCAAGCGCATCGATTGGATGAAGCCCTACACCAAGGTCAAGAACACCTCGTTTTCCGGCAAGGTCGCCATCAAATGGTTCGAAGACGGCCGGCTTAATGTCTCGGCCAATTGCATCGACCGCCATCTGAAAAAGCGCGGTGACCAGGTCGCCATCATCTGGGAAGGCGACAATCCTTACGACGACCGGAAAATCACCTATCGCGAGCTCTATGGGCACGTATGCCGGCTCGCCAACGTGATGAAGAAGCACGGCGTCAAGAAGGGCGACCGCGTCACCATCTATATGCCGATGATTCCCGAGGCCGCCTATGCGATGCTGGCCTGCACCCGCATCGGCGCGGTTCATTCCGTGGTTTTCGGCGGCTTTTCGCCTGACGCGCTTGCCGGACGCATCGTCGATTGCGAATCCACCTTCGTCATCACCGCCGACGAGGGGCTGCGCGGCGGCCGCACGATTCCTCTGAAGGAAAACACCGACAAGGCGATCGCGATCGCGGCCAAGAAGAATGTCGACGTCGAGACCGTGCTGGTGGTGCGCCGCACCGGCGGCAAGACCGGCTGGCAGGACGGCCGCGACCTCTGGTATCATGACGAAGTCCGCACCGTGAAGGCCGAGTGCAAGCCGGAGAAGATGAAGGCGGAGGATCCGCTGTTCATCCTCTACACTTCCGGCTCGACCGGCCAGCCCAAGGGCGTGCTGCACACGTCGGGCGGCTATCTCGTCTATGCCGCCATGACGCATGAATATGTCTTCGACTATCAGGATGGCGACATCTACTGGTGCACGGCCGATGTCGGCTGGGTAACCGGTCATTCCTACATCGTCTACGGACCGCTCGCCAACGGTGCCACCACGCTGATGTTCGAGGGCGTGCCGAACTACCCCAGCGCCTCGCGTTTCTGGGAGGTGGTCGACAAGCACCAGGTCAACATCTTCTATACCGCCCCCACGGCGATCCGTGCCCTGATGGGCGCCGGCGACGACTTGGTCGAAAAGACCTCGCGCAAATCGCTGCGCGTGCTGGGGTCCGTCGGCGAACCGATCAACCCGGAAGCCTGGGAGTGGTATTACAAGGTCGTCGGCAAGGAAAAATGTCCGATCGTCGACACCTGGTGGCAGACCGAGACCGGCGGCATCATGATCACGCCGCTGCCCGGCGCGACCGAACTCAAGGCCGGCTCGGCAACCCGGCCGTTCTTCGGCGTCCAGCCGCAGCTCGTCGACAATGACGGCAACGTGCTGGAGGGCGCGGCTGACGGCAATCTGTGCATCGTCGATTCCTGGCCGGGCCAGATGCGCACGGTCTATGGCGACCACGAGCGTTTCGTGCAGACCTATTTCTCCAGCTACAAGGGAAAATATTTCACCGGCGACGGCTGCCGCCGCGACGCGGACGGTTATTACTGGATCACCGGGCGCGTCGACGACGTCATCAACGTGTCGGGCCATCGCATGGGCACGGCCGAGGTGGAGTCGGCGCTGGTCGCGCACGACAAGGTGTCGGAAGCCGCCGTGGTCGGCTATCCGCACGACGTCAAGGGTCAGGGCATCTACTGCTACGTGACGCTGATGTCGGGCGAGGCGCCGGACGACGCGTTGAAAAAGGAGCTGCGCGACTGGGTCCGCTCGGAGATCGGCCCGATCGCCTCGCCCGACTTGATCCAGTTCGCGCCCGGCCTGCCGAAGACGCGCTCGGGCAAGATCATGCGCCGCATCCTGCGCAAGATCGCCGAGGACGATTTCGGCGCGCTGGGCGACACCTCGACGCTGGCCGATCCGGCGGTCGTCGACGATCTGGTCGAGAACCGGCAAAACCGCAAGTGACATGCCGCGTGCACGGCTGGTTTGCCGGCCGTCTGCACGGGGTGCTTGAAACGTGGCGTCGAATCTCCCACCTTGGGGTCGTGTTCAACGAAACGAAAGGAGGTGATCCGATGTCGAGTGATTTCGTTTTCCGTAGTGTGGTCTCGGCGGATTGCCGTGTCGGGGAGCAGCCTTCCTGAACAGGGCATGACGCGCGGCCGGTGATTGCGATCACCTCCAGCGGCCGCGCTACGAACGGAAACACGTTGGGCCGCCTTTCGGGGCGGCCCTTTCCGTTTCAAACGCGCTATTTGATAATCGCCAGCCGCTCGATATTGCCGGCGATCTCCTGAAAGGCGGCGTCGAGTTCCTCGCCGCTCGCCGCCTCGAAATAATGCCGGATCGAGCCACGGTCGGGCGAGGCACAGGCCTGCATGACCTGCTTTGCGTTGCGTTCGCGCAGTTGAAAGCCGACGGTGAAGATCTCGATGCCCGCCTTTTTCATTTCCTGGCAGAGCCGTTCGGCCTGGTTGCGGGAACGGCCGGCCTGACCGCCTTTTGTCGTTGCGCGACGGGGCACGCCGGCAAAGGCGGTGTTGAACTCGCCATCGGTCATCAGGATCGCGAATTTGCCGACCTTCTTGGTGTTGGGCGCCAGCGGCTGCGAGCCGGCAGGCAGCACCTCCGCCCATTTGCGCGACAGCAGGTACCAGCTCCACTGAATGCCGATATGGCCGGCGGTATGTCCGTTCGCACGGAACGCGCCGATGGTCGCCTTCAACCGCGAGACGTCGTCGGTCAGCGGTTGCAGCGCTGCGGAGGGGCAGAAGGCCAGCCGATAGTCGCGGTTGACCATGGCCGTGCGCGGCGAGGCATCGCTGAATTGCTGCATGCCCTTGCGCTCGGTGGCACAGGAATCGGGACGGCGCGAACCGTCCGGCAGGCGGGGGGAACTGCGCAGGCCGGCCGAGACCGGCCTCAGATCCTCCAGTGCCGGTGGCTCGCCTGTGGCGAACTCCGTTTCCACATGCACCATCGGCGCCAGCACGCCGGTGTTGACGGCGTCGGCGTAAGGCACGATAGCAAGGCGCACACGCGGGTCGGTTGCGTTCTGTCCGGCCAGGAAGGTGTCGACGACATTGCCGGCGGCGGCCTGCAGATCGCGCAGTTTTCTGCCGCGCATCGAACCGGTAATGTCGAGCATCATCGCCACTTCGATCTTGCGGTCCGAATAAAGCGCTTGCGATTCGACCCGGATCATGCGCGATGCCGCCGCGTTGAAGACCGGAAAGGCGAGATCGATCTCGGCGCTGGCCACCGCCGAAACGGTGCGCGCCTGCCTGTCGATAGTCACCCGATCCAGCGTGACACGGTCCTTGCTGGCAAAGCCGGTCGACCCGTTCGCTTTCAGGAAGGCCGAGACAAGCGCATCGACATCGTCGGGCGCGATCTTGCCGGTCGTCAGGTCGCGCGCAGTGGACGTCACCGCCGCGTCGAGCGCATTCGACAGGTTCGAGCGCGTCAGCGTCACCTGGGCAAGGTTGAGCGCGAACCCGCCGCCCGCGACCAGAGCGGACATCACCGCGGCCGTCGCCAGGGCGAAATTGCCCGCACGGTCGGAGCCGAATGTCCGCAACCGGCTGCGAAGTCTCGTTTTGGCGCGCATGCTTGTCTTCCTCTTCGACGATAGGGGCGTCGTGAGGAGCGATGCAACTTTCCTGCCAGGGCCAGACCAAAACCGGGACGGCGCCGGATAGAGGCTGGCAAGTTTTTGATTTTATTGAGGACAGGTGAAAGCCTAGGTTACCGTGAGGTTAACGCAGACGCCCGCTCGAGACCGGGCGGCACGCCGCGTTGCCTCGACTGCCGGTCAAGGCGGACCGGGCCGTGCGGCTGTCCCCAAAAGACACAAACGGCCTCTCGCGTTCAGCACCATGTGTCCCGCCATCTGCCGCGGTGAGGCGACACGACAGCAAGCCCGAGCGGGGCCGGACTTGACCGCAGGTCCGTCAGCTCAGAAATCCGTGGCGATGCCCTTGACCTCCCAGTCGCCGTAGCGGCCGGGTTCGAGCCCGCCGCGCCCGCCGAGCTCTGACGGACGCTCGGCTTCGCGCTTCCGATATTCGGCGCGTCGCGCCTCCGCCTCGGCCAGCGCGCGACGGGCCTGCGGCGGCAGCGGCCTGGAAGCGTCTTCCGCCTCCATCCGGCGCTGCTGCGCGTCGTATCGCCCGGTGCTGTCCGTCATGCGCGCCTCCGCGGAAAATATTGAAGTTGGCCGGCGACCCACCCATCATATAGATCGGTTCGAATCCGTTTTCGAGTATCGGGAACGGCTTGTCAGTCAGGAGCGTCCGATGAACATGATCCGCACGGCGATGCTGCTTGCCGCGATGACGGCGCTCTTCATGGGCGTAGGTTATCTGATCGGCGGCTCGGGCGGCATGATGATCGCCTTCGTTTTGGCCGCCGGCATGAACCTGTTCAGCTATTGGAACGCCGACAAGATGGTGCTGCGCATGCACCACGCCGTCGAGGTCGACGAGGCCGGCGCGCCCGAATTTTACGAGATCGTGCGCGGGCTGTCGCATAATGCCGACCTGCCGATGCCGAAGGTCTATCTGATCAAGAGCGATCAGCCCAACGCCTTCGCCACCGGCCGCAATCCGCAAAACGCGGCAGTGGCCGCGACCACCGGCCTGCTGGAGCGGCTGTCCTACGAAGAGGTCGCCGGCGTGATGGCGCACGAACTCGCCCATGTGAAGAATCGCGACACGCTGATCATGACGATTACCGCCACGCTCGCCGGCGCGATATCGATGCTGGGCAATTTCGCCTTCTTTTTCGGCGGCAACCGCGACAACAACAATCCGCTCGGTTTCGTCGGCGTGCTGGCAGCAATGATCGTGGCACCGCTGGCGGCCATGCTGGTGCAGATGGCGATCAGCCGCACCCGCGAATATTCCGCCGACCGGCTCGGCGCCGAGATCTGCGGCGCGCCGCTTTGGCTTGCCTCGGCCCTCGACAAGATCGCCCGCGCAGCCGGCCGCATTCCCAATCAGGACGCCGAGCGCAACCCGGCGACCGCGCATATGTTCATCATCAACCCGCTGTCGGGCGAACGCATGGACAATCTGTTTTCAACCCACCCCGACACCGCGAATCGTATCGCGGCGCTGCAAGCGATGGCCGACGAGTTCGCCGCCGATCCGGACCCGCGCGCGGCTTCGCAAGGGCAATCGGCGCCAAGGCAGGCGCCACCGGCACCCGAGACGTCTGCCGGGCCCTGGGATCGCGCCGGCGAAAAAGCGCCGTCGCCCAAGGTCGACAAACCAAAGAGCCGACCCAACCCCTGGGGCCGCAACCCGACCGGCCCCAAGGGGCCGTGGTCGTGACCGAACGCGTGGCGACCGAGCGGCGGCGCAAGACCAGACCGAAGGCGAAACCGGGCACGGGAGCGGAGCCGGCGGCGGAGATGCCGGGCCTTGCCGCACGGCGCGCGGCGGCACGCCTGCTGGCCGCCGTGGTCGATGCCAGGACCCCACTCGACGGTCTGACCGATTCCGAGCATGGCAACCCGCAATTTACCGCACTCGATCCGCGCGACCGCGCGCTCGTGCGCGCGATTTTGGCCGCCGCGCTGCGACACAGGCTGTCGATCGGCGCCCTGATCGACAGCCGCCTCGACCGCCCGCTGCCCGCCAGGGCCGGCACGCTGCTCCACATCCTGCACGTGGCGGCGGCACAAATCCTATTTCTGGACGTGCCCGACAGCGCCGCCGTCAATCTCGCCGTCGCCCATGCCAGCGCCGACCCGCGCACCCGCCGCTTTACCGGACTGGTCAACGCGGTGCTGCGGGCGTTGGCCACGCGCAAGGAGCGGGCACTGCCGAAAGTGCTGGCCACGACCCGCGACGCGCCGGACTGGTTTGCCGAACGCCTGATTGCCGCCTACGGCCCCGAAACCGCCGACGCGATCATGGCCGCCCACCGGATCGAGGCGCCGCTCGACCTCACCGTGCGCACCGACCCCGGCGGCTGGGCGCAAAGACTGGGCGGCCGCCTGATGCCCAACGGCACCGTGCGCCTTGTGCAGCCGGGCACGCCGGTGCCCGAGCTTGCCGGCTATGCCGAGGGCGCGTGGTGGGTGCAGGACGCCGCCGCCGGCCTCCCGGCGCGGCTGCTGGGCGCGGTCGACGGCTGCGACGTCGCCGATCTCTGCGCCGCTCCCGGCGGCAAGACCGCGCAACTTGCCAATGCCGGCGCACGCGTGACCGCCGTCGACGGCTCTGCCAACCGGTTGCGACGGCTCGCCGTAAACCTCGAACGACTCGGCCTGAGCGCCGAGATCGTGCGTGCCGATCTGGCAAGCTGGCGGCCCGGGCGTCTGTTCGACGCCGTGCTGCTCGACGCCCCCTGTTCGGCGACCGGTACGCTGCGGCGCCACCCGGACGTCGCCTGGACCAAGTCGCCCGCAGACATCGCCAAACTCGCCGCCGCGCAACGCCGCCTGCTCGACGCGGCCTCGGGCCTGGTCCGGCCCGGCGGACGTCTGGTCTTTTCCAATTGCTCTTTAGACCCCGAAGAAGGCGAACGACTGGTCGCCGGTTTTCTCGACGAGCGGCCCGATTTTTGCCGCGACCCGATCGCACCGACGGAATTCGACGGCCTGGACGGCCTCGTCGATGCTTGTGGCGACCTGCGCACCACGCCGGCGGACTGGCCCATCGACGACCCGCGATGGTCGGGCATGGACGGGTTTTTCGCCGCCCGGCTGCGAAGGACCGGTTGACAGCCGGATTTTAGCTGTCGCACGGGTTTTTGAATCGGATACACTCGCAAAGGGGTGGAAACGTCGAGGGATAGGGATTCGTTGGTGACGGCGGCAGGTCAATCACCGCGCCTGTGGGGGCTTGTTGCGCAGGAGGTCTGGCGTCGAACGCGCCAGCGGCTGCGCACGGCGCCAACCTATCGCTGGCGTTATGCCGGGCGCACGCCCGAGCGGGTTCTGATCGCTCCGCCCGACCTGCGACTGGCCGATCCCCAGATCGCCTCGGAAATCTATCACGGGCGTTTCGCCCTCGGCGGCAAGGTCGTGGAGACCGGCGGCCGCTCGCCGTTCGCCATCGACAATGCCAGCCCGATATGGCGCGAGGCGCTGCACGAATTTCGCTGGCTGCGCCATCTGCGCGAGGCCGGCACCGACCTGGCCGCAGCGAACGGGCGCGCGCTGGTCTCCGACTGGATAGACACGCACGGCGCCCATATCGCCGGCACCGCCTGGGAGCCGGCCATCACCGCCAAGCGGGTGATCGCCTGGCTGCAGCATTCCACTGTCGTGCTGCAGGGCGCGGAGTTCCAATTCTACCGCAACTTCCTCAAATCGCTGACCACCCAGATCCGCTATCTGCGCGCCATCGCGCCTTATATGCGCGGCGGCGAGGACCGGCTGCGCGCGCGCATCGCCCTGGCCTTTGCCGCCTTGTCGCTGCCGACCTCGCCGGCCACGCTGCGCGTCGCCACCCGCAATCTGGCCCGCGAACTCGACCGGCAGATCCTGCCCGACGGCGGACATATCTCCCGCCAGCCGGCCGCGGTGATGGAACTGCTCGCCGACCTTCTGCCGCTGCGCCAGACCTATGCCAACCAAGCCGAGGCGCCTCCGCAGGCGCTGATGGGCGCTGTCGACCGCATGCTGCCGGCCTTGCGCTTCTTCCGCCACCGCGACGGCAGCCTTGCGCGCTTCAACGGCATGGGCGCGACGATCCCCGACCGGATCGCCGCTATCCTGCGCCATGACGACACTGCCGGGCAGCCGCTGCTGCATGCGCCGCATTCGGGCTTCGAGCGGCTGTCGATGAACGAGACGACGGTGATCGCCGACACCGGCAAGCCGGACGCGCCCGAAGCCGCCATTCCCGCCCATGCCGGCTGCCTGTCCTTCGAACTGTCTTCGGGCCGGCGCATGTTCATCGTCAATGCAGGCGTCGACCGGCACGGGCCCGACGCGTTTCGGCCGCTGTCGCGCGCCACCGCCGCCCATTCGACCGCGACGCTCAACGACACCTCCTCGTGCCGCTTCACCACCTCACCGCGGCTGACCCGGTTGATCGGCGCCTCCGTGATCAGCGGTCCGAGCAGCGTCACCTCCAAGCGCACGGATGCGACGGGACGGCAGGGTTTCGTCGCCGTGCATGACGGTTACGTGCCCACATTCGGGCTTCTTCACGAGCGTGCGCTCGAACTTACCCAGGACGGCGACGTGCTCGACGGCACCGACCGGTTCTACCGCCCCGACGGAGCCGCGCCGGGCGAGGGCGACACCGTGGCGATCCGCTTTCACGTCCATCCCGACATCGATCTATTGCGCGACGAGGCCGGGCGGCTGGTGCTTGCGGCTCGCGACGGCCTGTCCTGGGTGTTTTCGTGCGACGGCGTCGAGCCGGTCGTGGAGGAATCGATCTTCTTTGCCGGCATCAGCGGCCCGCGCCGCAACCTCCAGATCGTGCTCGCCTTCCAGGCCGGCGCGCTTCCGGAAGTCGCCTGGCGGCTGACCCGCACCACGCTCGAGCGCCTGTAACGATTTTGCGCGTCCTGGCCATGCGTCAGGCGCATTTGTTTTGCGTCCCGCTTGTGATAGGTCGCGCACGCCCCTTCCCTTAGACACAGGAGACCGCCGGTCGATGGCCGTGACGTCGAAAAACATACCCGCTCCCGATCTGGTGCCGGTGCGCCGGGCGCTGATCTCGGTCTCCGACAAGACCGGACTGGCCGAATTCGCGGGCAGGCTGGCCGCGGGCGGTATCGAGCTGGTCTCCACCGGCGGTACGGCGGCCGCGATCGCCGCGGCCGGGCTCGCCGTCACCGACATCTCCGACGTCACCGGCTTCCCCGAGATCATGGATGGGCGGGTGAAGACGCTACACCCGCTCGTCCATGGCGGACTGCTCGCCATACGCGACGACCCGCAGCACACTGCCGCGATGGAAGCTCACGACATCCGTCCCTTCGACCTCGTGGTGATCAATCTTTATCCGTTCGAAGAGGTCCGCAACGCCGGCAGCGACTATGCCACCACGGTGGAAAACGTCGATATTGGCGGGCCCGCGATGGTGCGTGCGGCAGCCAAGAATCACGCCTATGTCGCAGTTCTGACCGAGCCTGCCGATTACGGCCGGGTTGCCGATGCGCTGGCCGGAAACGACAACTGCCTGCCCTATCGCCTCCGTCAGGAACTCGCCGCCAAGGCATTCGCGCGCACTGCCGCCTACGACGCCGCGATCTCGGGCTGGTTCGCCGAAACGCTCGAACTCGACGACCCGGACTGGCGTGCCTTCGGCGGCCGGCTCGGCGAGGCGATGCGTTATGGCGAAAACCCGCATCAAAAGGCCGGCTTCTACCGCACCGGCGAAAAGCGCGCCGGCGTTGCCACCGCCCGCCAGGTCCAGGGCAAGCAATTGTCCTACAACAATCTCAACGACACCGACGCCGCTTTCGAACTGGTTGGCGAATTCGACCCGGCCGAAAGCGCGGCCGTGGCAATCATCAAGCACGCCAACCCGTGCGGCGTGGCCCGGGCGGCAACGCTCAGCCAGGCCTACCGCAAGGCTCTGGCCTGCGATCCGGTCTCCGCCTTCGGCGGCATCGTCGCGCTCAACCGCATCCTCGATGCCGAGGCGGCGGCCGAGATCGTCAAGACCTTCACCGAAGTCATCATCGCGCCCGGCGCCGACGCCGACGCATGCGCCCTGATCGCGGAGAAGAAGAATTTGCGGCTGCTCCTGACGGACGGACTGCCCGACCCGCGTGCTGCCGGTTTGATGGTGAAATCGGTCGCCGGCGGCCTGCTCGTCCAGTCGCGCGACGATGCGGTGGTCGAGGATCTCGACCTGAAAGCCGTGACAAAGCGGGCGCCCGACGCGCGCGAGCTCGCCGACCTGAAATTCGCCTTCAAGGTGGCCAAGCACGTCAAGTCGAATGCGATCGTCTATGCCCGCGACGGCGCCACGGTCGGCATCGGCGCCGGACAGATGAGCCGGGTCGATTCGGCCCGCATCGCCGCACGCAAGGCCGAGGACGCTGCGGCGGCGGCCGGCGCGGCCGAACCGCTCACCCGTGGCGCGGTGGTCGCCTCGGATGCCTTCTTTCCCTTCGCCGACGGCTTGCTGACGGCAGTCGAGGCCGGTGCGACGGCAGTGATCCAGCCGGGCGGCTCGATGCGCGACGAGGAGGTGATCGCCGCCGCCGACGCGCATGGCATTGCTATGGTGTTCACCGGCACGCGCCACTTCCGCCACTGAAGCAGCAAGGCGGCGAGCGCCGCCTCACGCCTTGGCGGCTTCGGTCTGGTGCCGGCTCTTGACCATCGGCAGGAGAAACAGCCCGAGCAGGAACAGCGCGATCACAGGCGTGACGCCGAGCCGCTGCGCATCCTGGCTCGACAGGTCGAGCGCTTCGGACGCGAAGAAGCCGGTTGCCAGCGCGATGGTCAGCGGGCCGATAAAGGTCGTCGCCTTGCCAGACAGCGCGTAAAGCCCGAACGCCTCCGTCACCCGCTCGCGCTCGACCTGGTCGACCAGCAAAGTGCGCGAGGCGGCCTGGATGGCGCCGCCCGCGGCCCCGATCAGCCCGCCGGCGCAGTAGAAGATGATGTCGGGCAGAGAGCTGCCGCCATCGGCCGCCACGGTGACGAACAACACCTCGGTCTGTGTCGTGGAGATCACCAGGATGCAGCACGCCGTCAGGATCACCGCCGCGATCGCGACCACGAAGCGCGGACCGAAACGCTGGTCGAGGCGGCCACCGAACCAGGCGCCCACCGCTCCGGTCAGATTGGCGAGAATACCGAATATGCCGATCTGTATGATCGACCAGCCGAGCACGCCGGCCGCATAGATGCCGCCGAAGGTATAAAGCGCATTGAGCGCGTCGCGATAAAACATGCTCGACAGGAGAAAGCTGAAATAGCTGCGTTGCGAGGGCAGGCTGCGCAGCGTGCGCCCGAGCTGCGACAGGCCGCGCCGCACCGCGCCGCGCGCCGAGGTACGTCGCGCGATGTCGGGCGTGAACAGGAACATCGGCAGGACGAAGACCATGTACCACAGCGCGGTGAAGGGGCCGGCCGCGCGATCGCCCTCGCGCATCGCCGGGTCGAGGCCGAAAAGCGGCTCGAGCCCGAGCAAGGTGCGCCCGCTCTCCGGCGAGGCCGACATGAAACCGAGCACCAGCACCAGCGTGATCAAACCGCCGAGGTACCCCAGGCCCCAGGCCGAGCCGGACAGGCGCCCCAGCTCCGCGCGCGGCACAAGGTCGGGCATCATCGCATTGTTGAACACGGCAGCAAATTCCATGCCGAACACGGCCAGCGCAACAAAGAACAGGATCGGCCCGATGGCCTCCATGCCCGGCACGGCCCGCCACAGCATGAAACAGCCGATCACACCCAAGACGGAGAAAAACAGGATCCAAGGCTTGCGCGGGCCGGTCGCATCCGCGATCGCGCCCAGGATCGGCGACGACAGCGCGATCAGCAGCCCGCCGATGCCGGTCGCGTAGCCCCAAAGCTCTTGTCCGCGTGCCGCGTCACTGGCCACGCTCGAGGCGAAATAAGGTGCGAAGACGAAGGTGATGATCAGCGTATGGAACGGTTGCTGCGCCCAGTCGAACAGCATCCAGCCCCATATGCCGCGGCGCGGCGCGCGGCGCTCCTGTGTGTCGGCCATGTCCCCTCCGTCGCCCCCTTGGCGACATGTTGCCTCAAAGCCCGGATAGATCGGCCATCATACCGGCCGCGACCGTCAGTCGCGACAAGGAGATGTCGCCGGCTTCCGTCAATGCCTGCAGCCTCTCGCGGGCGCGCGCGACCCGCGGACCGCCCGCTTCGATCCAGGCCGCCACTGGATCCACAGCCGACCCGTGCCCGGCGAGCACGGCGACGGCCATGCCCCGGCGCGCCGCGCCGATCATGTCGGTGGCGCGCGACAGGGCGAGCCCGTCATAATAGTCGACTGGTGCCACGGCGCGCGCCGCATCCTCGATCCGCGCGATACGGAACGTCTCGGTGAGCCCCAGATAGGCGCGCGCGGCCGTATCGAAATCGGCGCCCGCCCTTTGGGCGACCAGATCGATGTCGGGGACGATCTCGGCGATGCCGAAATAGGCCAGACGTTCGGCCAGCGCGTCGGGCGCGCCGGCGATGCGGAAATCGTGGCACCGCTCCTCG
Source organism: Nitratireductor alexandrii (assembly GCF_004000215.1). Classification (GTDB taxonomy): domain Bacteria; phylum Pseudomonadota; class Alphaproteobacteria; order Rhizobiales; family Rhizobiaceae; genus Mangrovimarina; species Mangrovimarina alexandrii. The sequence goes on from NZ_RBVY01000003.1 coordinate 148,625, forward strand.
AGCCGGTTTCGCATGAAATCGGGCAGCAGGCCGGCCAATCTCGGCTCCAGCGTCTGGCGCGCCTTTTTCAGTTCGGCGATGCGCGCGCCCACGCTCTGGCTGCCGTCGCCGTTTTTCAGCATCCACGCAGTCGCGGTGTGGATCAGCCGGCCGACGGCCTGGTAGAAACGCAGTTGCTGCTGACCGTCCACCTTTGTGTCGAGCGCATCGATCTCGGCGAAGGTCGCGCCGAGGTCGAACCCGTCGCGGACGACGGCGAAGGCGCCGACGGCCTCGGCGGGCGAACAGGCCGTCACGTCCTGCAGCCGGCTGATAAAGGACGGACCGCCCCGGTTGATCGCGTCATTGGCCAACTGCGTAGCCACGATCTCCCGCCGCAGTCGATGGGCCAGGATCTCATCCTTGTATTTCTTGGCCATCCGCTCGGGAAAATAACCAAGCAGATCGGCCGCGAAATGCGGATCGTCGGGAAGACCGCTCTCCGTCAGGTCGGCAAACAGCACGATCTTGGCATAGGCAAGCAGAACGCCGAGCTCGGCCCGGGTCAGCGGCTCGCCACGCGCCGTGCGCTCGGCAAGCGCCTGTTCGCCCGGCAGGGTTTCCACCGCCCGGTCGAGCAGGCCGCGTGCCTCGAGCGCGGTCATGAACCGCGCCTGGTGGCCGAGATCGGAAATCCCGCGCCGCGCCGCCAGCGAAAGCGCCAGCGTCTGGTGGTAATTGTTGGTCAGAACCAGCTCGGCGACCTCGTCGGTCATGGCGGCGAGCAATGTGTTGCGCGTGTCGCGCGTCAGGCTGTCGGAGCGCATGGCCGCGGCCAGCGCGATCTTGATGTTGACCTCGACGTCGGACGAGTTGACGCCGGCCGAATTGTCGATCGCGTCGGAATTGCACCGCCCGCCGGCAAGCCCGTATTCGATGCGCGCGCGCTGGGTCATGCCGAGATTGGCGCCCTCGCCGACAACCTTGGCACCGACCTCGCGCCCGGTGACGCGAATGCCGTCATTCGCCCGGTCGCCCACATCCTGGTTCGATTCGTCGGCCGCCCGCACATAGGTGCCGATCCCGCCGAACCACAGCAGGTCGACGGGGGCCTTCAGGATCGCGGTCATGATTTCGGCCGGCGAGGCCTTGGTCTTGCCCAGGCCGATCGCGTCGGCGGCCGCCTGCGACAGCGTGATCGACTTTTGCGAGCGCGGGAAAACGCCGCCGTCCTTGGAAATCTTGCTCGCGTCGTAATCCTGCCAGCTCGACCGGCCGAGTTCGAAGACGCGCTTGCGCTCGGCAAACGAGGCCGCCGGGTCCGGATCGGGATCGATGAAGATGTCGCGATGGTCGAAGGCTGCGACCAGCTTGATATGTTCCGACAACAACATGCCGTTGCCGAACACGTCGCCCGACATGTCGCCCACGCCCACGACGGTGAACGGCTCGGACTGGATATCGCGATTCATTTCGCGGAAATGGCGTTTCACCGCCTCCCAGGCGCCGCGCGCGGTAATGCCCATCTTCTTATGGTCGTACCCGGCCGAACCGCCCGAGGCGAAGGCGTCGTCGAGCCAGAAATCGTGCGCCTGGCTGATCGCGTTGGCGGTGTCGGAGAAAGTGGCTGTGCCCTTGTCGGCGGCGACGACGAAATAGGGGTCGTCGCCATCATGGCGCACGACATGTTGCGGCGGCACAACCGTGTCGCCGTCAAGATTGTCGGTGATCGACAGCAGGCTGGAGATGAAATTGACATAGGCGCGCTTGCCGGCCTCGAAGACCGCGTCGCGCGTGCCGCCCTGCGGCAGTTTCTTGGGATAAAACCCGCCCTTGGCGCCGACCGGTACGATGACCGCGTTCTTGACCTGCTGCGCCTTGACCAGCCCGAGCACCTCGGTGCGATAGTCCTGTGCCCGGTCCGACCAGCGCAGACCGCCGCGCGCCACCGGGCCGAAGCGCAGATGCACGCCCTCGACCTCGGGCCCGTAGACGAAGATCTCGCGCCAGGGGCGCGGTTCGGGCAGCCCCGTCAGCATGTGCGGATCAAGCTTGAAGGCCAGCGAGCGGGTTTCGCCGTCGGCTTCCGGCTTGAACTTGCTGGTCCGCAGGGTCGACTGGATCAGGTTCAGGAAGCGCCGCACGATCGTGTCGTCGTCGAGCACCGGAACGTCTTCCAATGCCCGCATCACCGCCTCGACGCGTTCTTCCTGCAGCCGCGCCGCGTCTTGCGCGCCGAGACTGGGATCGAACCGGGCCAGGAACAGGCCGTAGAGATCGGCGGCAATCGTGGGATAGCGGTTCAGCACCGATGCGATGAAATCCTGGCTTTGCGGGATGCCGGCCTGTTGCAGGTAACGCCCGTAGGCGCGCAGGATGGTGATTTCGCTCGACGCCAGCCCCGCCGTCTGGACGAGGCCGTTATAGCCGTCATTGTCGGCGAGCCCGCGCCAGACCGAGAGGAAAACGGTCTCGAACCGGGCGGCGTCCTGTTCGAGCGCCGGCGCCCTGCCGAAGGCGCTTTCCAGTTCCATGTCGTGGACGAACACGGCCGCGCCATTGTCGAGATCGACCTCGAAGGTCCGTTCGGAAATGACCCGGAAGCCCATATTCTCCAGAAGCGGCACCCGCCGCGACAGGGCGACGGCCTCACCGTGATGATAGATCTTGAGCGCGACCTGCTGCGGCGTCTGATCAGCATGGCGGTAGAAATCGATCGCGATCGGATTGTCGACGTCCAGAGACGCGATGCGGCCCGCGTCGCGCAGCGCCTCGGCCGGCTTGAAGCTGGTGCGATAGGCTTCGGGAAAGCGGGTTGCGATCGCGGTATGGGCGCCTTCGATGCCTGCCTGCGCGGCCGCCTCGCGCAGGGCGTCGTCCCAGGTGCGCACGATGGCGCGGATTTCCGCTTCGATCGACTGGGCGTTCACCTTGGGTGTCTTGCCGCCCGAACGGCCGATGATGAAGTGGACCCGCGCCAGCCCGCCTTCCGGAAAGGCCGGGTAATAGGCCGACAGCCGGCCGTCGAACACGGTTTTCAGATAATCGCCGATGCGCACCCGGGCGCGCGAATCGTAGCGGTCGCGCGGAACGTAGACGAGCACGGAAACGAAGCGGTCGAACTGGTCGACGCGCACCAGCGCGCGCACCCGCGGCCGCTCGCCCAGTGCCAGCACCGCCATCGCGTGTTTGCGCAAGATGGTCGTGTCGATCTGGAACAGTTCGTCGCGCGGGTAGGATTCCAGCACGTTGATAAGCGCCTTGCCGGAATGATCGCCCTTGTCGAAGCCGGATTTGGCCAGCACCCGGTCCGCCTTCGAGCGCAGATAGGGAATGCGGAACACCGAACGGGTATAGGCGGTCGAGGTGAACAGGCCGACCATGCGCAGTTCGCCGGTCAGCTTGCCGTCCGCGTCGAAGGTCTTGACCCCGATATAGTCGAGATAGGCGCGGCGATGGACGATCGAGCGCGCATTGGCCTTGGTGACGATGAGCGGTTCCGGCCCGAGCAGAAACTCGCGGATCTCCGGCGTGGTGATCGAGGTCGAACTGCTGCCGCGCAAAATCTTCAGATCGGGATCGGACAGGATGCCCAGCCCCCGATTGTCGGTGCGTTCCAGAATACCGGACTTGCCCTCTCCGGTGTAGCTATATTCGCGCATGCCCAGGAAGGTGAAATTATCGTCGCGCAGCCATTCCAGGAAAGCGATCGCTTCGCCGACCGCACCCTTGTCAAGCGGGATCGGCATGTAGCGATAATCAGAGATCGTGTGCTCGAGCCGGGCAAGCATCGGCTTCCAGTCGACCACCGCCGCCCTGACCTGCTTCAGCACCTCCTTCAGCCGGGTTTCGAGCTGCTCGGCTTCCTGCTGCGGGATCGGCGGAACGTGAACGTGGATGACGCTGACGCGATCGCCCTCCGCCTTGCCGCCGGTATCGCCGCGGATCTCGCAGACGCCCTTGCCGTCGTGATCGACCAGAAAAACGGGATGGGCGACCAGCAGCGGCTCCACGCCGCCGGCGCCGATCTCGCCCATCACCGAATCGAACAGGAACGGCATGTTGTCGTTGATGACGGTGATTGCCGTCACCGGGCGACCGGCCCGCTCGATGCCGCTGTCGCGCGCGATCGCGATCACGCTCTCGCCCTTGCGATGCCGGGTGAGGGCCTGCCGCACGAGATCCGTCGCCTTCGACAGCATGGCCGGCTCGTAGGCCTCCACGTCCTCGGCTGGCGAGCGCGACAGCAACAATTGTTTGAAATCCGAAATCTGAGGCTCTTTCGGACGGGCGTCGCCCTTGCCGCTTGCGGGCTTGGCCTTGCCCTTGCTTGCCGTCATGCTTTCCTCCGGCGGGAATTTCCAGCTATCGTATCAGACGTTATCGCGAATGCGAGCCCGGCAGGACACCAACTCCCAGCAAGATGTTGAAAGGCGGTAAAAAGAAGATGACAGAAAGCGACAAAGGGCCGACGGCGCTCGATATTCCTCCCGCGACCGACCTCAGTCCCGAGACCAAGGCCTATTTCGACAAGTGCCGCGAGAAGCTCGGTCTCGTTCCCAACGTGCTGTTGTCCTACGCCTTCGACGAAAAGAAGCTGCGCGCCTTCACCGACATGTACAACGACCTCATGCTCGCCGACTCCGCCCTGTCGAAGCTCGAGCGCGAGATGATCGCCGTCGCCGTTTCCTCGGTGAACCAATGCTATTATTGCCTGACCGCCCACGGCGCCGCGGTGCGTCAGCTCTCGGGCGATCCCGAGCTCGGCGAGATGATGGTGATGAACTATCGCGTCGCCGATCTCGATACGCGCCAAAAGGCGATGCTCGACTTCGCCGTCAAGCTGACCGAAACGCCCGACAAGATCGAGGAGACCGACCGCCAGGCCCTGCGCGACGCCGGCTTCGCGGACCGCGACATTTGGGACATCGCCTCCGTCGCCGCCTTCTTCAACATGTCGAACCGGGTCGCCGCCGCCGTCGATATGCGCCCCAATCGCGAATATCATGCCATGGCCCGCTGACGGCGGGCCGCCGCTCGCGAAAATGTCATTTTATATTTTTGTTAAACGATGCGACAACCATCCCCGCGCCGGCAACCGGCCCTTGGGCACGGCGCGGGGAGAGGATCGATGCCAAAATTTCTTTACGTCTATCACGGCGGCAGCGTGCCGGAGACCGAGGAGGAGGGCAGAAAGGTCATGCAGGCCTGGACGGACTGGATGGGCTCGCTGGGCGACGCCATCGTCGACGGCGGCAATCCTGTCGGCCTGTCGAAGACCGTGATGCCCGGCGGCGGCATCGCCGACAATGGCGGCGCCAACCCGGCCAGTGGCTACAGCCTGATCGACGCCGCCGACATGGACGATGCGCTCGCCAAGGCCAAAGGCTGCCCGATCCTGGATGCCGGCGGCAGCATCGAGGTCGCCGAAACGATCGACATGTAGCGGCCGAACGGCCCTAGCGCGCGGCGATCGCCGCCGCCGCGCCGGCCATCGTCGTGGCGCTCACCCGGTTCGCGATCCGCATCGCCCGCTCGCTCCGCATGAGCCGGCGCGCCTGCGCGGCCGCCAGTACCCAGGCGCAATCGATGGCAATCAGGACAAGCGCCATCGTCGCCGTCAGCTCGATCCAACCGACGAGGCCCACCGAGCCCAGGTCGACGATGGTTGGCAGCAGCGCCAGATAAAACATCATGATCTTCGGATTGCCGAGCGTGACCGCCATGCCGGCGAAGAACAGGCGCCAAGGCGCATCCTCGCGCGGCAGTTCCGCGGCGCGGAAAACGGCCGGGGCGTTCCACATCTTCCAGGCCAGCCAGCACAGATAGGCGATGCCGGCATATTTGATCGCCGCGAAGACGAGATGGAAGCTCTGCGCCACCACCGCCAGACCGAAAACCGCCAGCGACAGCCAGATCGCCTCGCCGATCCACATGGCGAGCACGAACGGGAAGACGTCGCGAAATCCCTTGGCGATCACCCGCGCCACCAGGGCGGCGATGCTCGGTCCGGGCGACCCCGCCGCCACCAGCAACGCCCCGGCGAAGATCGACAGCGAGGTAAAATCCATGTCCGCGTCCAATCGCTTCGGATTTGCGAAGATGGAATTTCGCCATGAAACGACCGCCGCGGCAAGCCCGCCCCCGTAAGGCGCGTCGCCGGGTCAGGCCCCGTCCTCGTCGGACGCCCTCGCCAGGATGCGGCCGAGCGCCAGAACCATGTGGGCTTCGATGTCGTCGCGCAGGCGCCTGCGAATATCGGCGCGTTCCTCGACCAGATAGAGATCGACGAGCGTACCGAGCAGGGCGTTGAGGAAAGCCAGCGCGTGCGGGTCGGGCGTTCGCATCCCGGGCGCGAACCGTGCCAGAAACGGCCCCAGAAGCCCGCCGACGATACGGTCCTCGGCCTGACCCTGGTCATGTTCGACCGGCCGCAGGCGGCGCATGACGCGCAACAGGCCGACATGCGCGGGCACGGCGTCGGACGCCTCCAGATACTGGTCGAGCATCACCCGCGCCGCCTTGTCCGCCGGCAGTGTCGGGTCGAGCTTATCGAGCGCGGCCGCGCAGGTCGCCACGATCCGCGCCACCGTGTCGTCATAGGCGGCCAGAAGCAGCGCATCGCGATCGGCGAAATAGCGATAGACCGAGCCGACCGACACGCCGCACACAGCCGCCACGCGCGAGGTCGTCACCGCCGCCTCGCCGCCGCGCGCCACCAGCATTTCCGTCGCCTCGATCAGGGCCGCGCGGGTTTTTTGCGCGCGCGGCTGGCGCGGCGTCGGAGCGCTTTCGGCCAAACCGGAAAATCTGCCGTGCTCCATACCCACCATCCGGCACCGCAAAAGTGAAACATTTTCATTTTTATTGACAGCACACGGTTTCGGACGCATCGTCAAGCGCGTTTTGGGGAGGACGAGCATGCGACATTCCGCCTGGAAGATCTTTGCCGGCGCCGCGCTGGCCCTGGCCCTGCCGGTCGTCGCCATCGCGGCCGAGATCCGCGTCGAACCCGGCACGGACGCCAACGAAAAGCTCATCGAGGCGCTGATTCTGGCCGAACCGGGCGACACGGTCACCATCGCGGCCGGGCGCTATGCGCTTACCGACGGGCTGTCGCTGGATGTCGACGACGTGGTGGTCAGGGGCGAAGGCCCAGACCGCACCGTTCTGTCCTTCAGGGGCCAGACCGGATCGGGCGAAGGCCTGCTGGTCACCTCCGACCGCGTTGTTCTGGAAGATTTCGCCGTCGAGGACGCAAAGGGTGACGGGGTGAAATCCAAGGGGTCGGACCAGATCACCTTCCGCAATCTGCGCGTTGAATGGACGGACGGACCGAAGGCCGAAAACGGCGCCTACGGCGTCTACCCGGTTTCGTCGAAAAACGTGCTCGTCGACGGGGTGCTGGTACGCGGCGCCTCCGACGCCGGCATCTATGTCGGTCAGAGCGAAGACATCATCGTGCGCAACAGCCGCGCCGAATACAATGTCGCCGGCATCGAGATCGAGAATTCCTATCGCGCCGACGTCTACAAGAACGTCGCCGCCCACAATACCGGCGGCATCCTGATCTTCGACCTGCCCAATCTGCCGGTTCAGGGCGGACACGACATCCGGGTCTTCGACAATGACGTCGTCGACAACGACACGCCGAATTTCGCGCCGGAAGGCAATATCGTCGCGATCGTGCCCAAGGGCATGGGCATCATGGTGATGGCCAACCGCAACGTGCACGTCTTCAAAAACCGGCTTTCCGGCAATGCGACCGCCCATGTGCTGATCGCCGCCTATCCGGAAGACTATGACGACGACGCCTATATGTTCGTGCCGCGCGGCGTCTACGTGCACGGCAACGAGTACGGCGAGGGCGGCGGCGCGCCGGACGGCGAGGTCGGCAAGATCATCTCCGACGTCTCGGGCACGCCGGTTCCCGACATCGTGTGGGACGGCGTTACCACCATCCCGGAATATTTTTCCTGGGTCGCGGCCGAAAACCGGATCTATGTCGACGAGGCCGAGGGCACGACCTTCGCCAATCTGAAGATGATCTCGCAGCTTCTTCTGCCCTGGTCGACCGCGCCCGATACCGATATTTCCGCCTATAAGGGCGCCCTGCCCGAGCCGGAACCGGTCAAGCTGCCGCAGGATCAGGCAAGCTGAGCGGCCGGGCGATGCGGTATCGACTGCGTCTCCCGTCTCCCGGCCGACGCCTTGTCGCCGCACAGCGCGCGGCGGGGGCGGCTTGTCTCATGCTTGCCGCCGCCTTGGCCGGCCCGGCGGCGGCCGTCGACGACGTGGCCCTTGCCGCCAAGCGGCCGCCGAAGCTCCTGTCGCAGACCGGGCTCTTCGCCGATCCAGCGACCCAGAAGCCGGCGGCGGGCGTGATCCCGTTCGCGATCACCACGCCGCTGTTTTCCGATTATGCGCTCAAGACGCGCTTCGTCTACATCCCCGAAGGCAAGGCGGCCCGCTACCACGACACGGAGGCGTTTGCCTTTCCGGTCGGCTCCGTCCTGGTCAAGAGCTTCGCCTTTCCCGCCGATATGCGCCGGCCCGACGAGGCCGTCCGCCTGATCGAAACCCGGCTGCTCATCCGCCGGGACGACGGCTGGCAGGCCTGGGCCTATCTGTGGAACGACGAGCAGACCGACGCGACCTTGAACATTGCCGGCGCCAAGGTCGAGATCGCGCTCGCCGGCATCGGCGAGACGCCCGACAAGCCGCTGCGCTTCGCCTATTCCGTGCCCAACAAGAACCAGTGCAAGGCCTGTCACGCACTCGGCGGAACGATCGCCCCGATCGGCCCCAAGGCACGCAATCTCAACGACATTTTTTCCTATGCCGAGGGTCCGCGCAACCAGCTCGCGCATTGGAGCGACAAAGGGATTTTGGCCGGCGCGCCGCACCCGTCGGCGGCGCCGGCGGTGCCGGACTGGCGCGACCAGAGCGCACCGCTCGAGACGCGCGCGCGCGCCTGGCTCGACGTCAATTGCGCGCATTGCCACCGTCGGCAGGGCCCGGCGAGCAATTCGGGACTGTTTTTGACCTATGGCGAAACCGACCCGGTGGCGCTGGGAATCGGCAAGCGGCCGGTCGCCGCGGGTCGTGGCTCGGGCGGCCGCGACTTCGACATCAGCCCCGGCGATCCGGACGGATCGATCCTGATCTACCGCGTCGAAAGCACCGAGCCCGGCATCATGATGCCGGAGCTGGGCCGCTCCCGCTACGACCATGCGGCGGTCGAACTTCTACGCGACTGGATCGCGAATTTGCGTTAACTCTTTGTCGACAAAAGCCTATCGACAGATTTGACCGCCAATATTCAGTTACATTTTCTCACATAATGTGATTCCCTTGCCCATCACGCCTGTGGCAAACGGAGGCTGGGGCGCGAATTCATTCGAGGTGGGGACTTCGACGACATGTCGAGACGTTATTTCGGTACCGACGGTATCCGCGGCAAAGCCAATTCCTTTCCGATGACCGCCGATGTCGCCATGAAGGTCGGCATGGCGGCGGGCTTGTCTTTCCAGCGCGGCAACCATCGCCACCGAGTGGTGATCGGCAAGGACACGCGTCTGTCCGGTTACATGATCGAAAACGCCCTCGTGGCCGGCTTCTGCGCCGCCGGCATGGACGTCTTCCTGCTCGGACCGGTGCCGACGCCGGCCGTTGCCATGCTCACACGCTCGCTGCGCGCCGACCTTGGCGTAATGATCTCGGCCTCCCACAACGCCTTTCAGGACAACGGCATCAAGCTCTTCGGACCGGACGGCTACAAGCTTTCCGACGAAATCGAAATGCGCATCGAAAACATGCTTGACCGCGACCTGGCCGGCGAACTGGCCCGCTCCGACGGTCTCGGCCGGGCCAAACGCATCGACGGCGTCCACGATCGCTACATCGAATTCGCCAAACGCACGCTGCCGCGCTCGGTCTCGCTGGCCGGCATGCGCGTGGTCATCGACAGCGCCAACGGCGCCGCCTACAAGGTCGCGCCGGCCGCGCTTTGGGAACTCGGCGCGGAAGTGTTTGCCATTCACGACGAGCCCAACGGCGTCAACATCAATGCCGGCTGCGGATCGACCCATCCCGAAAGCCTTTGCGAAAAGGTCCGCGAGCTCAAGGCCGATATCGGTATTGCACTCGACGGCGACGCCGACCGGGTCCTGATCGTCGACGAAACCGGGGCCATTGTCGACGGCGATCAGATCATGGCCGTGGTCGCCGAATCCTGGCATCAGGCCGGCCGGCTGGCCGGCGGCGGACTGGTGGCAACCGTGATGTCCAATCTCGGCCTCGAGCGCCATCTCGCCGACCAGGGGCTCACACTGCACCGCACCAAGGTCGGGGACCGCTACGTCGTCGAACACATGCGCGCGCACGGTTTCAATGTCGGCGGCGAACAGTCGGGGCACATCGTCCTGTCCGACTTTTCCACCACCGGCGACGGGCTGGTTTCAGCCCTTCAGGTTCTGTCCTGCATCAAGCGCTCGGACCGCCCGGCCAGCGAAGTGTGCCGCAGGTTCGAACCCGTGCCGCAGATCCTCAAGAATGTCCGCTTCAACGGCGGCAAGCCACTTGAAACCGACCAGGTCCGCGCGGTGATCCGGGACGCGGAGAGCAGGCTCGGCGCGACCGGCCGCTTGGTCATCCGGCCGTCGGGAACCGAGCCGCTGATCCGCGTGATGGCCGAGGGGGACGATCCCTCGCTGGTCGAGACCGTTGTCGACGACATTGTCGGCGTGATCGGCGAGACCAAGACCGCGGCTTAGATCCGCGCCCGCGCGCCTGCCTGTCCCTGTTGCCGGCCGGCCGTTTCGGCCGGCGCCGCCCATGCGCTTGCAAAGCGCGTCGCCGCAGCCGCGCCCGTCGCGACGCCACGGCTCGTCTTTGCCGATACATCGCCAATGATCGACGATGCTTCGAATGCCATGGTTTCATGGTAAAGAAGCAGGGTTAAGCCCGCCTTAACTTTTCCGATTCATTATCTCGGTCGAGTTCAATCGAACCCGGCCTCACGCTGTCGGGAAATGCTAAGGGTGATCCTCATGACAAAGCCTGCCAGGCTAACGCTCTTCGGCGCGCTTCTTCTCGGCAGCGCCACCGCCGTATCCGCGGCCGATTTCTACGATCCGCCGGTGGTGGAGGCTCCCCCGCCCCCCGTCGTCTACGAGGAGGTCGATTCCGGCGGCTGGTACATTCGCGGCGACATCGGCTATCACTGGTCGAGCTTCAAGGATGCCGACTACGTCACCTACAGCCCGCCCGGCTATGGCAGTTTCGATTTCGGCGACCTGCGCGGCGCATGGTCCTTCGGCGCCGGCGTCGGCTACCAGGCCAACAAATATTTCCGCACCGACCTGACCCTCGATTACTGGGCAAAGTCCGAATTTACGGGCCAGACATCGGGCATTTGCGGCGGCCTGCCCTGCCAGTCGGTGGATGAAACCTCCTATTCCGCGCTGGTGCTTCTGGCCAATGCCTATGCCGAGTTCGGCTCCTGGAAAGGCATCACGCCCTATGTCGGTGCCGGTATCGGCGGAGCGCGCATCAAGTGGGACGATCTGCGCAACACGGTCGGCGGCGTCACCACGGTGCACGAAGGCACCGACGAATGGCGCTTTGCCTGGGCGCTCATGGCCGGTGCGTCCTACTGCCTGACCGACAACGTCCTTCTCGACGCCGGCTATCGCTTCACGCGTGTGAATGGCGGGCGGATGTTCGAATACGCTCCCATTGCCGGACCCGGCTTCGACGAAGGGATCGACGTCCACGAGGTCCGCGGCGGCCTGCGCTACCAGTTCGGCGGATCGAGCCGCTGCGCGCCGCCGCCGCAGGTCTACGAGCCGATCCCGGTTGAGCCGCCGGTCTACAAATAGACCGCCTGAAGACCGACCTTCCAGACCGCCCGGCCCCCGCCGGGCGGTTTTTTTCGTGCGGGCAGGCGGCGTGGAAAAGCCCGGCCGACGGATGCGCGATGCGTTTTATGCTTAACCGGCATTTAACCACTATAGTTAACAATGCCTCACGAACCGGCGGCCGCATCTGGACGGTGTCGACCCCGCGCAACCGGAGTGAGGTCCATGAAACTGCTTACACCCATCCTGCTGGCCGGCGCAGCGACCACGCTGGTCGCGCTTGCGCCAGCGGTCCACGCCGCCGACTACGATCCGCCGATCTTCGTCGAGGAAGCGCCCGAATACGTGCCCGTCGAGGTCGGGTCGGGCTGGTATCTGCGCGGCGACATCGGCTATGCCGTGTCCACCAGCTCACCGGGAGCCTTCGACTACCGCACGTTCAACGCGATCACCGGCACGTATGGCCAGTCGACATTCGCCACGGGCGCCGTCGACACCAGCTTTTCCTATGGCGGCGGTGTCGGCTACCGGTTCAACGAATGGTTCCGCGCGGAAGGCGTGATCGAGGGGTTCCAGGGCAAGTTCGAGGGCACCACGGTCGCCCCGGTACCTTGCGTCGATCCGGTTGCCAACCCGGCCTATGCAGGCACTACCTGCCGGTCTGAGGACAGCGCGCGCTACAACGGCATGTCTCTGATGGCCAACGGCTACGTCGATCTGGGCACCTATGCCGGCTTCACGCCCTATGCGGGTGCCGGCGTCGGCTATACCTATCTGCGCTGGGCCGATCTCGACAACGACACCTATTGCGTCGACGGCGCCGCGGCCTGTCCGCCGCCGCAGGCCTATCTGTCGAGCACCACTCACCCCGGAGAGAAGAGCTGGCGCTTCACCTACGCGCTGATGGCCGGCATGGCCTACGATATTTCCGACGTGCTGAAACTGGATGTCGGCTATCGCTATTCCAAGATCGAGGGCGGCCCGATGTTCGGCTTCGACGCGGCAACCGCAACCGCCGGGGCGGTCGGTGTGCAGGGCACGGATGACGGGCTCGAAACCCACGAGATCCGGGTGGGCGTGCGCTACGAGCTCTGGTAGTCCCGGACGCCAAATTCAGTCCTCAGGAACGGCGGGGTCACCCGCCGTTTTTCGTTCTGGCGACGCGGGGCATGCAAAAAAACAAGGCATGCGCACCACGCTTTTGTGTTGACGTCGCCGTCTCGTGGCTCTATCGCCGTCCGTGGGCTACCCCTCCCCACCGAGGGGCGAGCTATCTGGAAGGATAGGAACACGATGACGACTTACCCCACGCCCGGACTCCGTCCGGCGAACCCCAATTTTTCCTCCGGTCCCTGCGCGAAACGTCCCGGCTGGTCGCCAGCCGCCCTCGATGTTTCCACTTTGGGACGTTCCCACAGATCGAAACCCGGCAAGGCGGCGCTGCAACAGGCGATCGCGCTGACGCGCGACGTGCTTCAAGTACCGGCCAGCCATGTGATCGGCATCGTACCGGCCTCCGATACCGGCGCTGTCGAGATGGCGTTGTGGTCGCTGCTCGGCGCGCGCGGCGTCGACATGGTCGCCTGGGAATCCTTCGGTTCCGGCTGGATCACCGACGTGGTCAAGCAGCTCAGGCTCGACGATGTGCGCCGCATCGAGGCCGATTACGGCGAGTTGCCCGAGCTCTCGCGGATCGATTTCGATCGCGATGTGGTCTTCACCTGGAACGGCACCACGTCGGGCGTGCGCGTGCCGAACGGCGACTTCATTCCCGCCGACCGCAAGGGCCTGACCATCTGCGACGCGACCTCGGCCGCTTTTGCCCAGCGTCTCGATTTCGAAAAGCTCGATGTCGTCACCTTCTCCTGGCAAAAAGCGCTCGGCGGCGAGGCGGCCCACGGCGTGCTGATCCTGTCGCCGCGCGCCGTCGAACGCCTGGAGAGCTACACGCCGGCCTGGCCGATGCCGAAAATCTTCCGCCTGACCAAGGGCGGCAAGTTGATCGAAGGCATTTTCAAGGGCGAGACCATCAACACGCCGTCGATGCTGTGCGTGGCCGACTATCTCGACGCACTCGGCTGGGCGAAATCGCTCGGCGGGCTCGACGGCCTGATCGCCCGCGCCGACGCCAATTTCGCCGTCATCGACGCGTTCGTGGAAGGTTCGGCCTGGGCCGCGCATCTGGCCCTCGTGCCGGAGACACGGTCGAACACCTCCGTGTGCTTGTCGATCGTCGACCCGGAGGTGATCGCGCTCGACACCGACAAGCAGGCCGCGTTCGCCAAGGCCATGGTCGCGCTGCTCGACGCGGAAGGCGTCGCCTACGACATCGGCGCCTATCGCGACGCCCCTCCGGGTTTGAGGATCTGGACGGGCGCAACCGTCGAGACCGCCGATCTCGAGGCGCTGATGCCCTGGCTCGACTGGGCCTTCGCCACCCAGAAGGCCGCGCTCAAGGCTGCCGCCTGACCGCACGAGCGCCGCGCCGGCCCAGCCGGCGCGAGCGCCACTCCCCACATCGACCAAAGTTCCCGCGCCGCAGGGTCGCCACGCGATCCCTCTTCGCCAGGAAGAGCCGGCCAACCGGAAGGAAAACCCATGCCTAAAGTGCTCGTTTCCGACAAGCTGTCCCCGACCGCCGTCCAGATTTTCAAGGATCGCGGCGTCGAGGTCGACTACATGCCCGATATCGGCAAGGACAAGGACAGGCTTCTCGACATCATCGCCGACTATGACGGCCTCGCCATCCGTTCGGCGACCAAGGTTACGGCCAAGCTGATCGCGGCCGCCACGAACCTCAAAGTTGTCGGCCGCGCCGGCATCGGCGTCGACAATGTCGACATCCCCGCCGCCTCGCGCCGCGGCATCATCGTCATGAACACGCCCTTCGGCAATTCCATCACCACGGCCGAGCATGCGATTTCGCTGATGCTGGCCGTCGCCCGCCAGATTCCAGAGGCCAACGCCTCCACCCAGGCCGGCAAGTGGGAAAAGAACCGGTTCATGGGCGTGGAGATCACCGGCAAGACGCTCGGCGTCGTCGGCTGCGGCAATATCGGCTCGATCGTGGCGACACGCGGCGTCGGCCTGAAAATGCACGTGATCGCGTTCGACCCCTTCCTGTCGGAAAAGCGCGCCGTCGAACTCGGCATCGAGAAGGTGGAACTCGACGAACTGCTTGCCCGCTCCGACTTCATCACCCTGCACACGCCGCTGACCGACAAGACCCGCAACATCGTCAACGCCCAATCGATCGCCAAGATGAAGGATGGCGTGCGCATCATCAACTGCGCCCGCGGCGGTCTGATCGTCGAGGCCGACCTGGTCGCGGCCTTGAAATCCGGCAAGGTCGCCGGCGCCGGCATCGACGTCTTCGAGGTCGAGCCGGCCACCGAGAACGCGCTGTTCGGGCTCGACAACGTCGTCTGCACCCCGCATCTGGGCGCCGCCACCACCGAGGCGCAGGAAAACGTCGCCCTGCAGGTCGCCGAACAGATGTCTGACTACCTGGTCAAGGGCGCCGTCACCAACGCCATCAACATGCCCTCTATAACTGCGGAGGAAGCGCCGCGGCTGAAGCCGTTCATCAAGCTCGCCGAAGTGCTCGGAACCTTTGTCGGCCAGGTCACCGAGGACCCGATCAAGGAAGTCGAGATCCTGTTCGACGGCCAGACCGCTTCCATGAACACCCGCGCCCTGGTCAGCGCGGCGCTGGCCGGCCTGATCCGGCCGCAGGTCTCCGACGTCAACATGGTCTCGGCCCCGATCATGGCCAAGGAGCGGGGCGTCATCCTGTCAGAGATCAAGCGCGACAAATCCGGCGTTTTCGACGGTTACATCAAGCTCACCGTCAAGACGCCGACCAAGACCCGCACGATCGCCGGCACCTGCTTTTCCGACGGCAAGCCGCGCTTCATCCAGATCAAGGGCATCAATCTGGAGGCCGAGGTCGGCGAGCACATGCTCTACACGACCAATCAGGACACGCCCGGCATTATCGGCCTGCTCGGCTCGGTGCTGGGCAAGGGCGAGGTCAACATCGCCAACTTCCAGCTTGGCCGCAACAGGGCCGGCGGCGACGCGATCGCCCTGCTTTATCTGGACGCGCAGATTCCCGACGCCGTACTGGCCGAACTGCGCACCAATCCCAAGATCGACTCGGCCAAGCCGCTGCATTTCGACATCAACGGCAACTGACCCGCAATACCGCTCAGCGTCCGGCCGGATCGCCGGCCAGACGCCGCCCCGCGCGCTCGGCGACGAAGATGCCGCCGAGCGTCATCGCCAGCGCCAAGGCGTGATAGGGGCGCAAATCCTCGCCCAGCACGAGGATCGACAGTACCGTTCCGAAGATGGGCACCAGATTGACGAACAGGCCGGCGCGGTTCGCGCCGATCAGTTCGACCCCGCGCACATAAAATACCTGCGCAAGCAGCGACGGAAACAGCGCGATGAAGGCGACCAGCGCCCAGCCGCGCCCGTCCGGCCAGGCCAGCGCCCCGAAAGCGTATTCGGCGGCCACGAACGGCACAGTTCCCAGAAAGGCGGCTGCCGACAGCACCATCAGGAAGCTCTGCCAATGGATAGCCGGCTTGAACCGCAGCGCGACCGTGTAGCCGGCATAGACCAGCACCGCCCCCAGCATCAGCGCATCGCCGAGATTGAGTTCGAGCGCCAGCAGCCGTGCCGGCGCGCCGTGGCTCGCCACGAGAACGACGCCGGTCACCGACACCACGAAGCCGACCATCTGCCCCGGCGCCACCCGCACGCGAAACAGCAGGAAGTTCAGCAGGAAAATGAACATCGGAATGCCGCCCTGTTCGATGCTGACATTGATCGCGCTCGTATGGGCAAGGGCGGTGTAAAGCGCAACATTGAACAAGGTGAACCCGAAAAAGCCGAGCAGGAAAAGCAGACCGAGATGCGACCGCACCAGCGCCCAGTCGGCGCGCAACCGACGATGGCCGACGCAAAACAGCACCAAAAAGGCGACCGCCCAGCGCAGCGCCGTCAGCACCATCGGCGACACGTGGCCCACCGCCAGCTTGCCGGCGACGGCATTGGCGCCCCAGAAAAGGGTTGTCGCCAAAAGCAGGATATAGGCGTTGCGCTGCATGGGCCAA
Organism: Nitratireductor alexandrii; assembly: GCF_004000215.1. Lineage (GTDB taxonomy): Bacteria > Pseudomonadota > Alphaproteobacteria > Rhizobiales > Rhizobiaceae > Mangrovimarina > Mangrovimarina alexandrii. The sequence goes on from NZ_RBVY01000003.1 coordinate 165,588, forward strand.
GTCCGCTGGAGGGCAGGCCTTGGCCTACGCAGTTCGCGTTGCGATGTAAATCCATCCCCGCGGCGCTTCTATCGGCGGCCAAGATGGAGTAGGCTTGCGACGAACAAGGAAGCAGGACGCTTGTCGCATGCTTCAGACCTCGCCAGCCGGCCTTCGCCGCCACGCGTTAGCGTTTGTGCTCGCCATCGTCGTCGGGCTCGTTCTCGTGTTCTGGCACAGTTCGACGGCCACCGCCCGCGACGGGGCGCTGCTCGTCAATCCCCGGCAGCAGGCGACGCCGGAACCGAAGCCGAAAAAAGTCGAAACCAGAAAAGCCCCGGCAGCCGCCCAACCGGCAAAAACCACGCGCAAGAAGGCGACGACGCCGCGCAGCGCCACGCGCAAGCCGACGCGGCGCAAGACCCGGGCACGTGTACCCAGCGAAACCGCGCCAAGCGGTAGCCCGCCCACAGGCGAAACCCGCTTCGTCGCCGACGAAGTAATCGTGCGTTACCGGCTTGCCGCCGCGCAACCGGCGATGGACGCTCTGGTGCGGCGCCTCAATCTGCGCCATATCGAGGGTCGAACCTTCGCGCTTGCCGGCATCACCGTTCATCGCTACGCCATTGTCGGCGGCTCGCCGGTCACAACGGTGATCGCCGCCCTGGAGGCCGATCCAACGGTGGTCTACGCCCAGCCCAACTATCTCTACGAGCTGGCCCAGGCTGCTGCCGCCGCGTCCGGCGGCCCGCAATACGCGCTCACCAAGATGGCGATCGAGGCCGCCCAGGCCGTCACGACCGGCAAGGATGTGCCGGTTGCCGTGATCGATTCGGCCATCGACGTCGCCCATCCCGAACTGGAGGCGGCCTCGGTGGAAACCGCCGACGTTACCGGCAATGCCCCGGAGCCGCACCAGCACGGCAGCACCATCGCCGCACTGATCGCCTCGCGCGGCACGTTGCGCGGCATCGCACCGGACGTGAGGATGCTCGGCATTGCCGCCTTCGACGTCGACAGGGCTTCCGGCACGGTCAACAGCAGTTCGTGGCGGGTCGCCGCGGCCATTGACCATGCTTATGAATGGGGTGCCCGCCTGGTCAATATGAGCTTCGCCGGCCCAAAGGACCCGCTGATCGCGCGCAGCGTCGCCGGCATGGGGCGACGCGGCATGATCGCGGTCGCGGCCGCCGGCAATGCCGGCCCCGAGGCGCCGCCGCTCTACCCGGCCGCCTATGCCGGGGTGATCGCGGTAACCGCGACCGACCGCGACGACGCCGTGTTCGCGAAGGCCAATCGGGGCGACTATGTCGCGCTCGCCGCACCCGGTGTCGAGATTCTCGGCATCGCGCCAGGCGGACGCTATGTCGTGTCGTCCGGCACCTCTCTGGCGGCGGCCCATGTCAGCGGACTGGCCGCGCTGCTGCTCGGCCGCGCCAAGAGCCTGTCAGCCAAAGCGCTTCTCGACGCGCTGGCGGCGTCCTCGCACGACCTCGGCGACCCCGGCGTCGATCCGGTCTACGGCGCCGGCCTGCCCGATGCCGGCAGCGCCATAAGCCAGTTCGGGTCCTGAGGCACAACGCACGCGCGCATCGACCCCGCACAAGAAAAAATATTCTTAGAAAATTCAATGGCTTGAAGAAGAAGGCGGCTTTTTCTCCGCGGTTTGTGAACCTTTTGCCACCCCGTCGCGACCAACGGACATGGCTTTCGGGCCTGGCAAGAAGAAACCCTGGAGGACACCATGCTGACCAAACTGCTCACCACCGCGATCGTATCCGGTCTTATCGCCACCGCTGTCGCACCCGCCGCAGCCTATGCCCGCGACGGCGCCGGGCTTCCGTTTGCCCGCATGCACAACCCCGACGGCTCGAGCGTCACCTCGCGCGGCCGCCGCGACGGTTCGCGTCTTGAGACCCACCGCAACAAGCGCGGCAAGATCGTGAAGCGGATCCCGCACCGCAAACCCATGCTGCGCAAGGGCAAGCGCCGCAGCGTGCCCTGGGCGAGCTCCTACGACCGGCGCACTGGCACCAGCATCACCGCGATCGGCAACGGCAATGGCACCCGCACCGTCATCACCTTCGGCATCGGCGGTTTCGGTATCCATATTTCGCGCTGAACACGGTGAAAACCGGCATCAGGCTCGCCGTTCCCGGCGGGCCTGACGTCGCGATAGATCGGAGACCGGCCATGAAGGCGCCGCATGTTTCACCTGGACCAAAACATCGGCTAGGCTGCACCGATACGCTCATGCGGTCGCGGCAGCCGCCGACCGCCGGGAGGGCCAGCCACGCCGATGCAGGGTGCGCAGGAAACGGATACGGTCTTGTTGAGCCGGATCGGCACGGGCGACCGTGCGGCCATGCAGACGCTTTACGCGCGCCATTCCAAGCGGCTCTATCACTATCTGCTGCGTTTGACCCGCGACGGCGCCGTGGCCGAGGATCTGGTCAACGACGTCTTCGTCGATTTGTGGAAGGGCGGCAGCACGTTCGAGGGCCGCGCCCAGGTTTCGACCTGGCTGCTGGCGATCGCCCGCTACAAAGCGCTCTCGGCGCTGCGGCGCCAAAAACCGACCGTCCAGTCCGACGCGGCGCTGGAAAACTGGGAGGAACCGGGCGACACGCCGGAAGTGGCCGCGCAGAAAGCGGACAAGGGCAAGAGATTGCGCGCCTGCATCGAGCAGCTCTCCGTCGAGCACCGCGAGGTGATCGATCTGGTCTACTACCAGGAAAAGTCGGTCCGCGAGATCAGCGACATCGTCGGGATCCCCGAGGCGACCGTCAAGACGCGCATGTTTTACGCCCGCAAGAGCCTTTCGGCGCTGATGGCGCGGGCGGGACTTGATAGAGGTTGGCCATGACCCTGACCCATGACGAACGCGAGGCGCTGGAACTGCTGTTGCCATGGTACGCGGCCGGCACCCTCGAGGAAGAGGAGCGTCGGCGCGTCGAGGCCGCGCTCGAATCCGATGCTGGACTGGCCGACAGCCTCGCCCTGGTACGCCAGGATCGCGAGGCCGCGCTCGAGTTGATCGCCGAGGAGCCGGTTCCCACCTCGATGGCGGCGCGCTTCGAGGCCGCGCTCAATGCCACGCCGCACCCTGCCGAAACCCACCAGGCAAGGCCCGCCCGGTCTTTACAGGAAGGCCCTCTGGCCCGATTCGGCGCCTGGCTGTCGCAGCTTCTGTCGCCGCCGCGGCTGGCCGTTGCCGCTCTCGCCGCCGCCCTCCTGATCGCCGTTCAGGCCGGGCTGCTCGTCTCGCTGATCGGCACGGGCGAAGACGGGAACGGTTTCACGGTCGCCAGCGAAGAGGACGAGGGCGCGCAGGCCGGGGGGCTGGCGGTACTCGTCCAGTTCGCGCCCGATCTCGACATGGCCGCGCTCGCCGCCTTTCTCGACCGCGCGGGCGGGCGCATCGTCGACGGCCCGCTTCCGGGCGGCCTGTTCAAGCTGCGCTTCGCCGAGGCCGCCGATCAGGATACGCTGGCGGCGCGGCTGCGCGCCGAGCCGGCCTTGTTCGCCCTGGTATTGCCGAGCGAATAAGTATGGCGGTCGCCCGCGCGAGAGCGCGACGCCGATAGCCGAATCGTGAAACGAAAAATGGCACTCCCAAGGGGACTCGAACCCCTGTTTCCGCCGTGAGAGGGCGGCGTCCTAGACCACTAGACGATGGGAGCCCGGGAACCGCGCCGATATAGGCCTTCGCGCGAACAAATGCAACATCGCGCCGCGCCCAATCGACATTTCGCCGCGAGGAGCGGCACGCAGCGGTTTGCCGCTTGCGGGGTCAGCCTTGCCGGGGATCGACCGGGTCCCACAGATTGCCGCAGCGACTGTGTAACACGGCCGTCATGCGACACCTCTCACGCCGGGGCGCTTCGCGAAAGCACGAGACGGCGACGGTCGCGGTCCGGCGACGGGAATTCACTGAGCGCGGATGTCGTAGCGGCCCAGAAGCCGGCGCCCGCGCACATCGTAAATGTAGATCGCCGCCTGCCCGTCCGGCAGCGCGACATGCAGCGCGACCCGATCGCCCGACAGCGACTGCGACAGGATCTGCGCACCGGCAGGCAAGACGATCTCGGCTTCGACGAACGGCGTGTCGGCAGGTGCGGGAACCGGGCTGTCGCCGGCGGTTTCGGGCGCGTCGCCGGAAAAGCTCACCTTGTAGACAACCGCCCCGAGCACGGCCATAACGGCCACGAACAGGATTCCCAGATTGATCGCGATGAACCGGACCAGCTTGCGGCGCACTTTTTCGGCAGCCGGATCGAGCGGCTTGTCTTCGGCTTCGTCGGAGGCAAATTGTGGTCGTTCCATGGACGGTACTTCCATAGCGGACGGGCGATCATGACGAGCGCTCCTGATAGCCGAGGCACCACGCGATGGAAAGAGGCGTCGACATGAGGCAAAGTCACGCGGACATGCGCGCCGGCGACCAACGTCGCCTGATCGTCGCCGAAGGGGCCGCCGGCAGCCGGCTCGACCAGTGGCTCGCCGGCAGCCTGGACGGCGCGCTGTCGCGCAGTCGCATCCAGGGCCTGGTCAAGGCCGGCGCCGTCACGGTCGGCGACCAAGTGGTGCGTGAGCCCAAGCACAAGCTCGCCGCCGGCGATCGCGTCGCGCTGGTCCTGCCCGAGCCGGAACCGGCCGATCCGCAAGCCGAGGCGATCGCGCTCGACATCCTGTTCGAGGACGACCATCTGATCGTCATCAACAAGCCGGCCGGCATGGTCGTTCATCCCGCCGCCGGCAATTGGACCGGGACGCTGGTCAACGCACTGCTTCACCATTGCGGTCCATCCCTTTCGGGTGTCGGCGGGGTGCGTCGCCCCGGCATCGTGCATCGGCTCGACAAGGACACCAGCGGTGTGATGGTGGTGGCCAAATCCGACGCCGCCCATCGCGGCCTGGCCGCAGCCTTTGCCGATCACGGCCGCGACGGCACGCTCGAGCGTGCCTATGCGGCCTTCGCCTGGGGGGCGCCCGAGCGCGACACCGGCACGATCGAGGCTGCGCTCGGCCGGTCGTCGAAGGACCGCACCCGCCGCGCGGTGGTCGCGCCCGACCGTCCCGACGCCCGTCAGGCCGTCACCCACTACAAGGTGATCGAGCGCTATCGCGCCGCCGACGGCACGGCCGATGCGGCCGCCTTGCTCGACTGCCGCCTGGAAACCGGGCGCACCCACCAGATTCGGGTTCATCTCGCCCATATCGGCCACCCGTTGATCGGCGACCCGGATTATGGCCGCGCCCTGCGGACCAAGGCCAACCGCCTGCGCGAACCGGCACGCGATCTGGCGCTCGCCTTTCCGCGCCAGGCGCTGCATGCCCGCCTGCTCGGCTTCCGGCATCCGCTCAGTGGCGAAGCCATGCGCTTCGAAACCGCCTTGCCGGACGACCTCGCGCGCCTGGCGGCCTGCTTGCGTGCGCCATAAAAAGTTGATATTTTAAGTTCACTTTTGCGTGAAGGTGATTTTCGGCGGCAAAAACCGTGAAATCGCCCGAATCCTACCTATATTTCCTATATGGCTGCGGTGCGTCTTTTATGCGGCCGCGCCTCACAGGCCCGCCGGTCTCCGGGGGCAAAATCCATTGGAGGGAGGGTGCTTTATGGCCCAGACATTACCCAGTATCGTATCGGGAGAAGGCGGCCTCAGCCGCTATCTTGAGGAAATCCGCCGATTTCCCATGCTGCAGCCCGAAGAAGAATACATGCTCGCCAAACGGTATCACGAACATGGCGACACCGACGCCGCACATCGGCTCGTCACCAGCCATCTGCGGCTCGTGGCCAAGATCGGCATGGGCTACCGTGGTTACGGCCTGCCGATCGGCGAAGTCATCTCGGAAGGCAATGTCGGCCTTATGCAGGCCGTGAAGAAATTCGAGCCCGAGCGCGGCTTTCGCCTCGCCACCTATGCGATGTGGTGGATCAAGGCGGCGATCCAGGAGTATATTCTGCGCTCCTGGAGCCTGGTCAAGATGGGCACCACGGCCAATCAGAAGCGGTTGTTCTTCAACCTGCGCAAGGTCAAGAGCAAGATTCAGGCGCTCGACGACGGCGATCTTAATCCCGAACAGGTGAGCGAGATCGCCACCCGGCTCAACGTCAGCGAGGAAGAAGTCATCTCGATGAACCGCCGGCTTTCCGGTGACGCCTCGCTCAACGCGCCGATCCGCGCGACGGAAGGCGAATCGGGCGAATGGCAGGACTGGCTGGTCGATACCAGCCGTTCGCAGGAAGAAATCCTGGTCGAGCAGGACGAGCTGGAAAACCGGCGCGGCATGCTCGGCGAGGCGCTCGACGTGCTCAACGAGCGTGAAAGGCGAATCTTCGAAGCCCGCCGCCTGTCGGAAGACCCGCTCACGCTCGAAGAGCTTTCGGGCGAATTCGACATCTCGCGCGAGCGCGTGCGCCAGATCGAGGTCCGCGCCTTCGAAAAGGTCCAGGAAGCCGTCAAGGCGGCGGCCAAGCGCAAGGATCAGGCCGTTCGCACCATTGATGCCGGCGCTGCCGCCTGATTGCAGCGGCGCGGGCGGCGGCCTTGTCCGTGCGGGTCGCGTTCCCGCGAGCCGCGTCGCCGTTTGCATAGGTTTTTGAAGGCCTGACGGCTCTCCGAAGCTCATTGTGACATCGAACGGCTTGAGCGCCGGGACTTGGGCGCGCGGCTGGGGCACGCCGCGATACGGATTCGACAGGTAAAGCCGGCGCTGCCTATCAGGACCGCGACACTCACAGGCCGGCCGTTGCCGTCGCGCTCGACGATGAGAGAGCTATCCGCTGGAGGCGGCCTCCCACGCCTTCAACGCTTCGTCGAAGACCTTTTCCCCCGGTAGACCCTTTTCCATCGTCACCAATGCACGCCGGCCCGATTTGTAGACGATCGGCAGATCGATCCAGTTCTGGTCGCGCAGCATGCGCATGTTCTGCGCGATGTCGGTTTCGGCGTCGTTGAGCGCGACGAGGAAAAACCCGTCGGCGATCTTGGCGGGAATGCCGCGCAGCGGATTGCCGGCCGCCTGCTCGGTATCCTTCATCGTCATCCGGAGCACATTGTCGATCGGCCCGCTGGCGAAATTTTCCGGCGTCAGGAAGATCAGTTCCACGATATGGCTGGCCGGAAGGGTCTGGTCGGCGTTGCGGCGAATCGTCAAACGCAACTTCAGATCCTTGTCGGGAATGCTCGCCTCTGCGCGGATCGCAGGTTCCGGCGGCAGGTCGTTTCCGGGCGATTCCTGCGCCAGCGACCACACGACGGCCCCCGAATCGGCTGTGCCTTCCGCGACGGCCGTGCGTTCCTCGTAAAAGATCGCCTTCTGCGCCACCGGTACGCCGGCCTCGGCGGCGGCGCCGGGCGTGCCGGCAGTGTCGCCCGCACCCGCCTCGCCCGTGCCCGGCAACGGTTCGCTGTCGGGCGGCGTAGCCGCGGCCATTGAGGTACCCTCGCCAACCGTCGCTTCCCCACCGGCCGGACCTTCGTCGGTCTCGCTGCCATCCGTGTTGAGGCGCTGGGTGAATTTCTGCGGCTCCTCGGCAGCCGTCTCGTCAGGCGCGACCGGATCCGGCGCCGCGGCCGTCTCCGCCTCCGGTTCAGGCTCGGGCGCCGGCGTTTCGGCGGCGGCCGTCTCCTCGGCCGCATCCTGTGCCGCGATTTCGGTTTCCCCAGATCCGAACAGGCCGGCGAACCCGTCCCTGTTGAGCCACATCGCGTAGGAGGCGCCACCGACAAGCACCACCACCGCGGCGGCAGCGACCCACCGGCCGACGGGCCGCTTGGCGCGATTGTCCGGCGGCGGGGGCGGCACGTCTTGCGGTACGAATTCGGCATCGCCCAGCGGCGGCACCTCTCCCTCCTCCGAGGGACCGTCCGCGTCGACCTCCGGTCCTTGAACCGGGTTGCCCGCAGGCGGCGAAGCGAGAACGGGGGCAGGTGCGGCCTCGGTGGCCGGCTTGACGGCCTCCGGCAACGGATCGGTCTTCGGCACCGCCGGCGCCGCGCTCGCCGCCGGCATGGCGGCGGCCACGGGTTCGGTCTTCTCCGGCTTCGGTTTGGAAAGGTCGGCAAAAAGCGCGTCCAGTTCCGCGAGCGGATCGGAGGAATCGGCCGGCGCCTTCGCTTGGAATTCGCGCTCGATTTCGCGAATGGCGTTTTCGAGCTGCTGGCGTTGACGTTCGGCAACGGCCTCAGGCGGCGGCGGATTCATGGCCGCCAGCTTGGCGCCAATCGTCGCACGGGCCTTCTGATAGACCTTTTCACGAATTTCGGGCGTGGTTTCGCCGAGATTCCCGATCGTTTTTTTCAGAACCGCTACGAAATCTGCCATTCGTCGCCGACCTGTCCTTTCCTGTCCGTGCGGCGAACCGGCCCTGCCCCCGCCCCGCGCCGGTGCGCCAAACTAGTCCTGAAACGGGTCCGTCACAAGTATGGTGTCGTCACGCTCGGGACTGGTCGAAAGCAACGCCACCGGCGCGCCGATCAGTTCTTCCACATGGCGCACATATTTGACGGCCTGGGCCGGCAGGTCGTTCCAGCTCTTGGCACCTCTGGTGCTGTCTTTCCACCCTTCGAGCGTCTCATAGATCGGCTCGACCCGCGCCTGCGCGCCCTGGCTGGCGGGCAGATAGTCGATCTCGCGCCCGTCGAGGCGATAGCCGGTGCAGACCTTGATCTCGTCGAGACCGTCGAGCACGTCGAGTTTGGTCAGCGCGATCCCGTCCATACCGTTAACGGCCACAGACTGCCGCACCAACACCGCGTCGAACCAGCCGCAGCGCCGCTTGCGCCCGGTCACGGTGCCGAACTCGTGTCCCTGCTGGCCGAGGAAATCGCCGATCTCGTTGTCCTGCTCGCTGGGGAACGGTCCCTCGCCCACCCGCGTCGTATAGGCCTTGGTGATGCCCAGCACATAGCCGATCGATCCGGGGCCCGTGCCGGCACCGGTAGCGGCCTGACCGGCCACGGTATTGGAGGAGGTCACGAACGGATAGGTGCCGTGATCGATGTCGAGCAGGCTGCCCTGCGCGCCCTCGAACAAAATGCGCTGGCCGGCCCGGCGCGCGTCGTCGAGGATTTTCCACACCCGATCCATATAGGGCAAAACCTTGTCGGCAACGTCCTGAAGCTCGGCCAGGATGACGCCCGGGTCGGCTTCCGGATGGCCCAGACCGCGTCTGAGCGCATTGTGGTGGGTCAGCAATCGATCAACCTTGCGTGCGAGCGTCGTCGGGTCGGCGAGATCCATAACCCGGATGGCGCGGCGGCCGACCTTGTCTTCGTAGGCCGGTCCGATGCCCCTGCGGGTCGTTCCGATTTTCGTACCGGAATCCGAGGCGGCATCTTCGCGATAGCCGTCGAGTTCCCTATGCAGCGACAAGATAAGCGCGGTGTTTTCGGCAATTTTCAGGCGCGATGGGCCAATATCGACGCCTTGCTCGCGCAAACGCTCGATTTCGGCGACGAAAGCGTGAGGATCGAACACGACCCCATTGCCGATGACCGACAGCTTGCCCGGCCGCACGACGCCGGAGGGCAACAGCGACAGCTTGTAGACCTCGCCATCGACGACGAGCGTATGACCGGCATTGTGCCCGCCCTGGAAACGCACGACGAGGTCGGCCCGCTCCGAAAGCCAGTCGACGATCTTGCCCTTGCCTTCGTCGCCCCATTGCGAGCCGACGACTACCACGTTGGCCATGAAAAACCCTCTCTCGAACTTACCCCGCGCACCCGCCGGACGGGCGCGCTTCTAGCCGCTTTCACGCCCGAATGGAATGGCTCTCACGCGCCGGCCGGCAAAACAGCCTCGCGAAACGGCCGCACCGAGATTCGGTACGGCCGCTGCCTGTTCAGGCGTAGTCGATCAAGAGACGCCGCGCATGGGGCCCTGTCGGGCAGGATTCAGCCCTGAGGCTGCGGTTCCATGCCCCCTTCGGGTTCGTCGCCGCCCGACTTCTTGCCTTCGCTGCGATGGCCCGCCTTCGGCACCGCCGACCCGCGCGAGGGCGGCGTATCGTCGCCCTGGTCGCGCGAAGGCTTTTGACCGGCGATCAGTTGCTTGATCTCGTCGCCGGACAGCGTCTCGTATTCCAGAAGCCCTTCGGCGATCGCGATCCAGGCCTTCTTCTTCTTGGTCAGGATGCTGCGTGCGGTATCGTAGGCCTCGTCGATCAGGCGCCGCACCTCGGCGTCGATGAGCTGCTGGGTTTCCTCCGACATGTTTTGCTGGCGCGCCACGGAGTGGCCGAGGAAGACTTCCTCCTGATTGTCGCCATAGGCAACCTGGCCGAGCTTGTCGGAAAAGCCCCAGCGCGTGACCATGGCGCGCGCCAGCTTGGTCGCCTGGTCGATGTCGGACGCGGCTCCGGAGGTGATGTTTTCCTTGCCGAACTTGATTTCCTCCGCCACGCGGCCGCCCATCATGATCGCCAGCCGCGAGATCATGTATTTGTAGCTCATCGAGTAGCGGTCGCCCTCGGGCAACTGCATGACCATGCCCAGCGCGCGGCCGCGCGGAATGATCGTTGCCTTGTGCAGCGGGTCTGACGACGGCACGTTGAGCGCCACGATCGCATGCCCGGCCTCGTGGAAGGCGGTGAGTTCCTTTTCCTCCTGGGTCATGGCATGCGAGCGCCGCTCCGCGCCCATCATCACCTTGTCCTTGGCGTCCTCGAACTCGGCCATGGTGACGAGCCGCTTGTTGCGCCGCGCGGCCAGCAAGGCGGCCTCGTTGACCAGATTGGCGAGATCGGCACCCGAGAAGCCGGGCGTGCCACGCGCCAGGACCTTCAGGTCGACATTCGGCGCCAGCGGCACGTTGCGCACATGCACCTTCAGGATCTTCTCGCGGCCGGATACATCCGGGTTGGGCACCACCACCTGCCGGTCGAAACGGCCCGGGCGCAGCAACGCAGGGTCGAGCACGTCGGGCCGGTTGGTCGCCGCGATCAGGATGATGCCCTCATTGGTCTCGAAGCCATCCATCTCGACCAGCAGCTGATTGAGCGTCTGCTCGCGCTCGTCATTGCCGCCGCCGAGGCCGGCACCGCGATGGCGGCCGACCGCATCGATTTCGTCGATGAAGATGATGCAAGGCGCGTTCTTCTTGGCCTGCTCGAACATGTCGCGCACGCGGCTTGCACCCACACCGACGAACATTTCGACGAAATCCGAGCCCGAAATGGTGAAGAAGGGCACGTTGGCCTCGCCGGCGACCGAGCGCGCCAACAGCGTCTTGCCGGTTCCGGGCGGGCCGACGAGCAGCACGCCGCGCGGGATTTTACCGCCCAGGCGCTGGAATTTCTGCGGATCGCGCAGGAACTCCACGATCTCCTCGAGGTCCTCCTTGGCCTCGTCGACGCCGGCCACGTCGGCAAACGTCACGCGACCGTGCGCTTCCGTCAAAAGCTTGGCTTTCGACTTGCCGAACCCCATGGCGCGGCCGGAGCCGGACTGCATCTGGCGCATGAAGAATATCCACACGCCGAGGATCAGGATCATCGGCAGCCAGGAGATCAGATAGCCGAACAGCGTGTTGGTGCCGTCGGATTCGGGACGTGCATTGATGGTCACGCCGCGCTCTTCGAGGCGCGTCACCAAAGACGAATCGCCGGGAGAATAGGTCTGGAAGCTGCCGCCGCCGTCATTATAGGTACCGGTGATACGCTCGCCCGATATCGTGACCGATTTCACGCGGCCGGACGATACTTCCTGGATGAACTCGGAATAGGCGATCTCGCGCGAACTGCCGCGCTGTTGCGGCGTTTGAAACAGATTGAACAGCGCGATCAGCAACACGGCGATGATCGCCCAAAGCGCGAGATTGCGGTAATTTGGATTCATACGTTACGTCCCGTACGCGTCAGATGCGGCGACGCGTGTGCCTGGCCCAGTGTTGGACCTAACATAGGGTTGGGCAACGCCGTTGCCAAGCGATTGGCTCCGGCGCGGTTAAGGAGTTTATGCGGCATTGTGACCGCGCAATGGCGATGCCGGCGGGGCCGGGCAGCCAAACACCGCGCCGAGCGCGGCGGCCAACTCGAAATCGAACGCCGGCAGATAGCAGGCGAAGGGCGCCACGACAGGCGCGAAACCGCCCGCGTCGTCCGCAATGGCGCGGCCCTTTTCGTTGACGAATACCGGTTCTCCCGCCAGCCCCGCGCGCCGCAAGGCGGCCGGGCAGTCGGCGTCGGCGCCCAGCGCTTCGCCGGAGCGCCCGCGTCCGCGCGCCTCCACCGCGACCGCGCTGGCAGGGGTGGCAACGATCCGGTAGCGTCGGTCCCACAGCGTCCCGGCGCGGGCCGGCACGGTGCCGGTCCAGCCGGCACGCAGCTCGCGATAAAGGAAGATGCCGGCCTTGCGCACATCGACGACCGCTCCCGCCAGCGTCGTGCGCACCGAAGCTTGGGCGAGCCGGGCCAACAATTTTTCCGCCCGGCCGTCCTCGACGAGCCGCGCACGCCCCCCCACCGCCGCGACCAGGGCGGATATGGCAAGACCGGCTGCGGCCGTGTCGTCGGTATCGACAAGATCGCGGCCGAGGCGAACCAGGCCGGGCGCCGGCATCCGCGCGCACGCACGCACGATCGCCGCCGCGCGCAAGCCGAGCGCGACGCGCTTTTCGCGCGCCGCGCGGCCCGCGGCCACCAGCGCGCCCGTCAGACCGGGGTCGGCCGCGAGACACGCGCGCGCCCGCACCCGCTCATAAGTGCAATCCTGATTGCTGGGATCCTCGACCCAGGCGAGGCCGCGCATACGCAAGACATCGCGCAGGGCCGCGCGCGACATGTCGAGCAGTGGACGCACCGTCCATACCCGGCCGCGCACCAGGGTCGCCGGCGCGATGCCGGCAAGGCCGCGACCCGCACCGCGTGCACGGCGCATGAAAACCGTCTCCGCCTGGTCGTCGCGTGTGTGGGCGGTCATGATCATCGCCGCGCCACTTTCCTGCGCGGCCCGAAAGAGCAGGTCGTAGCGCGCCTGGCGCGCCGCCGCCATCAGCCCGGTGTCGGGCTTGGCGCCCTGCCAGGAGAGAATGCGATGGGCGATGCCGAGCTGCGCGCACACGGCGCCGACATGGCGCGCCTCGCGCGCGGCGTCGGGACGCAGGCCGTGATCGACGGTGACGGCGAGGATTGTCCGCTCGCGCGCATACCGGCTGAAATGATCGTTGAGAAGAACAAGCAGGGCGAGCGAATCGCCGCCGCCCGATACCGCGACGATGACCGGTCCGGTCGCGGGAAGGACGAGATCGGAAAAAAGGGGGGGCGGGTCGGCTGCGGGCGTGCTCAGCAACCGGCGAGCGCCTGTTCGGCCTTCACCCGTTCCTTCAGCGCCGGCGAAATATCGCGGTAGCGTTTGCCGATCTCCAGATAGGTGGCGCAGGCGACGTCGCGCTGGTTCAGCGCGGCGAGCGACACGCCAAGCTTCAGCAGCATGTCCGGCGCCTTGCGCGAATCGGCATAGTCGCGGCTGGCGTTCAAAAACACCTCCGCCGCGCTGCGATACTGTTCCATGCCGAGCAGCGCCTCGCCGAGCCAGTAGTGGGCATCGGGCGCCTTTGCATCGTTGGGGAAGCGCGCGATATGCTCGCGAAAGCCAGCCTCCGCCGTCGGGTAGTCGCCCGAAAGGATGAAGGAATAGGCATTGCGGTAGAGCTCCTCGGGATCGTTGGTGTCCGGCAGGGCCGCCACCACCGTTCCGTCTGTATCGCCGCCATCGGGCTTGGCGATCTCCACCCCCGGCAGGGTTCCCTCATCCGTGGCCGCGACGCCGCCGGTCGGATTGCCGTCGGCGTCGAAATCGATGGTGCCCAGCGTGCGTGGCGGGTCGCCACGCGCCGGCGGCCCGGCCTCCGCCGTGCGGCGCTCGGCAGCGGTCGTGCCGGCGTCCGAACGCTTTTCCTCGAGCTGCTGGAAGCGGAACTCGTTGTCTTCCTGCATCTTGCGCACCTGATCCTGCATCTGCAGGATCATGAAGGTCAGTTCCTCGACCTTGCCGGTCAGCTGGCGTACCTGCTCTTCAAGCTGGCCGACGCGCGGGTCGGTCGCCTGGACCCGGTGCAGGAGGCTGCCTCCCAAGCCGTTCGGCTGGGCCGCGGCAGAGGCAATATCGGCCCGCGCCAAGGCCGCCGGGGAACCGGCACTGGCGGGACCGCCCAGCAGGAGCGGCAGCATGGCCACCGCCCAGATAAGTCTATTCGGTTTCATCCAATGTCTCGCTTCGGGGACAGAATTGCCGGGCATGTAAAAACCCGTCTCAATACTATCAGTGCCCGCGAGTTCGGCCAAATTTTGGTGATCGATCCCGAACGCCGGCGGCATCGCGATCGATCACGCAAATCGGCCCCGACCGGGTCAGCTTCCCGCGCCGCTCAGCACCGTGACGGCACGGCGGTTCTGCGACCAGCAGGAAATGTCGTCGCACACCGCCACCGGCCGTTCCTTGCCGTAGGTGATCGTCTTGATGCGGTTGGCCGCGACGCCGCGCGCCACCAGGAAGTCGCGGGTCGCCGCCGCCCGCCGCGCACCGAGCGCGAGGTTGTATTCGCGCGTGCCGCGCTCGTCGGCATGGCCCTCGACCGTGATGGCGTAGGAACCGTACTGGTTCAGCCATTGCGCCTGCTTGGCCAGCGTCGCCTGGGCGTCGGCCCGGATCAGCGTGGAATCGGTATCGAAGAAGATACGGTCGCCGACATTGACGGTGAAATCCTGGGTCGAGCCGGGTGTGGCCGAGCCCAGGCCGAGATCGGCCGGGTTGTTGGGAACCTTCTTCGACGCGCATCCCGTCACGGCAAGCGCCATGAAAAGCGCGATGGCCGCCGGATTCCGTGTAAGCGCTGCGATACGGCGCATGACCGCCACTCCTTCGCAAATGTATGGGTTTCTTTGACGCTCCAGTAACCACATCGGGGTTAAGCGGCAGCCAAGAAACGCGGTTAATTCTTCGTTACCCGATGGGCATGGCCGTCCGTCCAACAGCCTCTGGCTGCGCAGATGATGGCGAAATACGGCGGAAACACGACCCATCCGCCGGAATTTGCCGCATCCGCGACGAAATGCGCGCGGCCGGCCTTATTCCAGCAAGGGCGACCAGGCCGGGTCGGACGCAAAATTGGGGCTGGCGATCGGCTGTTCGTTCCGTCCGGTCAGATCGATGGAGAACAGCCGCGGGCCCGCCGAGCCGGCAGGCTGGCGGAAGAACATGATCACCCGGCCGTTCGGGGCCCAGGTCGGCCCTTCCTGGCTGAAACCACTCGACAGGATTCGTTCGCCGGAGCCATCGGTGCGCATGACGCCGATCTGGAACTCGCCGCCCGACTGTTTGGTGAAGGCGATCAGATCGCCGCGCGGCGACCAGACCGGGGTGGAGTAGGAGCCGTCGCCGAACGAGATGCGGCGCTGGTTGGAGCCGTCGGCGTTCATGACGTAGATCTGCGCCCGTCCGCCGCGATCCGAGGTGAACACGATCTGCGTGCCGTCGGGCGAATAGGACGGCGAGGTGTCGATCGCGCTCGAATCGGTCAACCGGGTGGTCGTTCGGCTGCGCAGGTCCAGCGTGTAGATGTTGGAATTGCCGTCGTCGCGCAGCAGGCTCATGATCACCTTCTGTCCGTCGGGCGAGAAGCGCGGCGCAAACGTCATGCCCGGGAAATTGCCGACCAGTTCGCGCTGTCCCGTCTCGATCTGCAGAAGATAGACCTGCGGCTGGCCGCTTTCGTACGACATATAGGTGATTTCCTGCCTGTTGGGCGAAAAGCGCGGCGTCAGCGCGATCGCCCGACCATCGGACAGGTAGCGTGCATTGGCACCGTCCTGGTCCATGATCGCCAGCCTCTTCTTGCGCTGGTTCTTCGGACCGGATTCGTCGATGAAGACGATGCGGGTATCGAAATAGCCCTTTTCGCCGGTCAGGCGCTCGTAGATCGCGTCGGCGATGATATGGGCGACGCGGCGCGTATTGGCCTTGGAGGCGAAGAACTGTTCGCCGATCAGTTGCTGGCCGGCAAACGTGTCCCAAAGCCGGAATTCGGCCCGCACGCGCCCGTCGCTTTCCTGGGTGACGCGGCCGGTGACGAGGGCCTGGGCGTTGATCACCTTCCAATCCTCGAACCGCGGTGCGGCGTCGGGGTTGGAGATCTTCTCGATAAAGGCGCCGCGGTCGATCGGCGCGAACAGCCCGGAGCGTTGCAGGTCGGCCGCGACGATGTCGGAAATCTCCTTGCCGAGCGTGTCGCCGGACAGGAATTCGGTGATGGCGATCGGCAGCGGCTCGATCACGCCCTTGTTGACGTCGATCTCCACCAGCGCGCGCGCCGGTTGCGTCGTCATAACGCCGACGAGCGCCAGCGTCACGGCAAGCATCACGGATCTGAAAATAGATGTCATGTCGGTCCCTTCATCAGGATCGGTGGCCTGGCGGTATCGGTCGCGCCAGCCGAGAATCTAGAACATATCGGTTGGATCGAAGTGAACAATGACCTCGGACCATGTCTCGTATTTGTCGCCAGGCAGGTTGAACGGCGCGCATTTCTGCACCGCCCGCAGAGCCGATTCGGCAGCGGTGCGGCCAGGTCCGGAACTGGCACCGCCCTTGATCAGTTCCGGCGGCCCGTCGAGATTTCCGGCCCGGTCGAGCCGGAAGCGCACCGACACCTTGAGCAGTTCATAGTCGACGATACCGGCCGGGAGCGACCAGCATCCGCCCAGCCGCTGGCGCAGCGCGTCCATTTCGCTGCGCGACAGTTTTTCGGCCGGGCGCTTGGTTTCCGCGCCGAGCGAGGCTTCGCGGTTCGAGCGCTTGGCGCCGCCGCCGGAGGGCTTTTCCTTGTTGAGCAGCGCCGCCACGTCGTCGAGCAGGTTTTCCGTGCTCTCCGATTGCGGCTTGCGCGCCTGTTCGGTCTTCGGCTTGTCGGCGTCCTTGCGCTCGGGCGCTTTGGCCGTCTGCGCCTCGGGCGGGGTCGGCCGCGCCTGCGGTGCGGGCGCGGAGTCCGGCAGGTCCGCAGCGTCCGCATCCGGGCTTTCCGTCGCCACGGCTTCGGGTGCGGGATCGGGCTTGACGTCCTGTTTCGGCTGCGGCTCGGGTCGGATTTCGGTTGCCGGAACCGGGGCGGGTGCGGCCTCGTCGGGCTGGGCCTCGGCCGGGTCCGGCGTCGGGTCGGGGGCGGGCACGGGTTCGGGCTGCGCTTCCGGCAAGGCGGCGGTCTCAACCGGTTTCGGCTTCGGATCGGGCACCGGCGGCGCGTCGGTGTCGACGGCATTCTCTCCGACCCGTTCGGCATCGTCGACCAAGTCGGGCCGTTCCGTCGGCAAGGGCGCCGGCTGATCGGCGGCCGGCGCGTCCTTGTCACCGGTCTGCAGGCGGGTCCATTCCTCCACCGGGATGGTGTCGACCATCACCGCCTGTTCCTCGGCGGCTTCATAGGCGCGCGGCGCCGACAGCGTCACCAAGCCGAAACTCAGCACCGCGGCATGCAGCACCGTCGAGGTGACGAGGCCCGCTTTCATGATCTGCCAGAACCCGCAGCCGCACGCATGGGCTAGCTGTCCTGTTCCTGCAGCGTCACCAGGCCGAGATTGCGGAAGCCGGCCGCCGAAATGCGGGCCATCACCCGCATGACCGTGCCGTAATCGGCCGCTTTGTCGCCGCGCACATAGATACGCTCGTCATAGCCGGTGCGCGCGATCGCCTCGAGCTTGGCAACCACCTCGTCGATCGGCACCTCGGTTTCCTGGAGAAAGATCTGGCCCTTGTCGTTGACAGAGACCGTGATCGGCTGCGTATCGGCATTGAGCGCGTTGGCCTCGGTTTCCGGCAGATCGATCGGCACGCCCACGGTCAACAGCGGCGCCGCGACCATGAAGATGATCAACAGCACCAGCATGACGTCGACGAACGGCGTGACGTTGATTTCCGACATCAAGGCGTGGTGACGACCGCGGCGCCGGTGACCGCGCCCGCCGCGTCCACCCGATTGCACTACCGACATGGCCATGGTGCTGCTCCTGCCGTTCAGGCTTTCTGCGGAATTCTTTCATCGATTTGGCGCGAGAGTATGGCGGAGAACTCGTCCGCAAACCCTTCCATGCGCATGCCAAGCTTGCCCGCGTCGGAGGTCAGCTTGTTGTAGGCGACAACGGCGGGAATGGCGGCGAGAAGGCCGATGGCGGTGGCCAGCAGCGCTTCGGCGATGCCCGGCGCGACCACGGCCAGGCTGGTCGATTTCGACCCGGCGATCGCCTGGAAGGAGGTCATGATGCCGATCACCGTGCCGAACAGGCCGATAAACGGCGCCGACGAACCGATCGTGGCCAAAAAACCGAGGCGCCCCTCCAGCCCTTCCATCTCGCGTGTCAGCGCCAGGTCCATCGCCTTGTCGATCCGCGTCTGCAGGCCGATCGGCGAGCGCGCGCCCTTCTCGAAGCTCTTTTTCCACTCCGCCATGGCCGCCACGAAGATCGCGCCCATGCCGGCGGTCGTGCGCTCCGACAAGGCGCGATAGAGTTCCTCGAGCGACTGCCCCGACCAGAAATTCTCCTCGAAACGATCGAGCGTGGCGCGCATGCGGCGATAGGCGATTATTTTGTCGATGATGATCGCCCAGGTCCAGATCGACGCCAACAGCAGGCCGATCATCACCAGCTTGACGATCCAGCCCGCCTGCCAGAAGAGCGACCACACAGAAAGGCTGGTGGCAAGCTCGGGAAGAGCTGAAGATTCCATGGATATCCTGTCCTTAAGAATGGGGCGCCGGACGCCGCCGGCCCGCGCCTGTCTCCCGCCGGTCCGGTCGAACGCAGTCTCCCGGACATCACCCCACGCGCAATTGCGGCCTTTTCCGTAGGAATCTTGGTAAAACCAAGGCGCGCGGAAAAGTGACGATCCGATCCGTTCGATTCATGAAGGGTTAAGGTTAAGGAGGCGTTAGGATTCGTCCGTTCTGCAATCGAAGCCGAGGCCGGTTCAACCGCCACGCCGGGGCATGAAGGCGGCGATCCATTCTTTTGGAAAGCGGCGCGGCCGCCCCCCTTCGCCGACGATCGCGGCCTCGACCCTGGCCGTCACCAGCACGTCGTCGCCGCGCTTAAGCTCCTGCTCCATGAAGATCCGCGCGCCGGAAATCTCGGCCGTGCGGGTGTCGATGGTCAGAATATCATCGATCTTGGCCGGCGCCTTGAACTCGATCGCCATCTTGCGCACCACCCAGACCAGTTTTTCGCCATGTTTGCCGTCGGCGAGCTCGGTATGGTGGACACCGGCGAGTCGCAGGAAATCGGACCGCCCGCGCTCGAAGAACTCCAGATAGCGCGCGTGGTAGACCACGCCGGAAAAGTCGGTGTCGGCGTAGTAGACCCGCGCCTGCAACCGGTGGCCGAAATCCGTCATCTCCCCGGCGATGCCCGCCGGCTGTTCACCATGATCCGCCATCCCGCTTTCCTTCGTCCGATCCGTCTGGCAAGGAGCCCGCATGGGGCGCGTGCGCAAATCGATGGCATTCCTGGCCGCATTGTTCAAGCACGGCCTCGCCGGTCTGGTTCTTCTGCTGGCTGCGGCGGGCTGGGCGAACGCGGCGACCTTTTCGGCCCAGCGCGGCCTCAATCTCGACATCTGGGTAAGCTGGCCCGACGAAAGCCGCTGGGACGAGGAAGACGTGCTGTTGCCCTTTCCCGAGTGGCGCCGCACGGTCGACCAGGCCGCCCTGAAACGCCTCAGGGAGGCCGGCTTCGACTTCGTGCGCATGCCGGTCGATCCCTCGCCCTTCCTGTCCGACAAGGCGGCCCGTTTCCACGACCGGCTCTATGGCGAAGTGTCGGATGCCGTGCGCGTCGTCACGGCGGCCGGGCTGAAGGTCGTCGTCGACATGCATCTGTTTCCCGCCGGCGGCAACCGCGCCATCGGCATGAGCCAGGTGATGGACGATGCGGCGCTGTTCGAACGTTACGTCGAGACGGTCCGGCGCATGGCGCGCACGCTCGCGCGCGAGGACCCGACCATGGTCGCCTTCGAGCTGATGAACGAGCCGATCGTGGACTGCGCGCCCGGTACGACGGCCTGGCCCGACCGGCTCGGGCGGCTGTTTGCCGCCGCGCGCGCCTCCGCGACGCGGCTGACGCTGGTGCTTTCGGGCGGCTGCTGGGGCTCGGCTGACGGTCTGGCCGCCCTCGACCCAGCCACGATCCCCGACGACAATGTGCTGTGGTCGTTTCATTCCTACACGCCCTTCCTGCTCACCCATCAGGGCGCGGGCTGGGCCGGCGACTTCATCCGCTATGTCGCCGGGCTACCCTACCCGCCGCACGCCGTGCCGCGCGCCGAA
The DNA here is from genome assembly GCF_004000215.1 of Nitratireductor alexandrii. Classification (GTDB taxonomy): domain Bacteria; phylum Pseudomonadota; class Alphaproteobacteria; order Rhizobiales; family Rhizobiaceae; genus Mangrovimarina; species Mangrovimarina alexandrii. The sequence goes on from NZ_RBVY01000003.1 coordinate 185,889, forward strand.
CTCGACGCCGCGCTTGAAAGGATACGCGAGCGCATCCGCGCCGACGCGCCCTGGACACGCCGGGCCGGCATGCTGGCCTATCTCGACGAGGAGATCGCCAAGCTGGACACGGCCGACGAACTGGCCGCCGTGATGGCCGCCCCCTTCGTCGAGGTCGCCGGGTGGGCGCGTCGCCATGACATCGCCCCGCAGCGCATCCTGCTGGGAGAGTTCGGCATGATCCGCCAGGAATACGGCACCCAGGCCGTGATGCCGGCCGAATGGCGGGCCGCCTATGTCGCCGACATGATCGATCTCGCCGAACGAAACGGCTTCGCCTGGTCGATCTGGGGCTATGGCGGCGCCTTCGGCGTGGTCGAGGCCTTCGAGGGAGAGCCGACGGAGGGCGCGATACTTAGGACCGTGGAGGGTCTGCCAAGACGCTAGGCCTGACGACCGCCGGCGGCCGTCACTCCTCCTCGAACAGCCGTCCCTGCATCTCGGCCAGGTTTCGCGGCGCCTCGAGGCCGAGATGGCGCCAGGCATTGCCCGTCAAAAGCCGCCCGCGCGGCGTGCGCTGGATAAAGCCCTGCTGGATCAGGAACGGCTCGATGATGTCCTCGATGGCGTCGCGCGGCTCCGACAGCCCCGCGGCGATGGTCTCGATCCCCACCGGGCCGCCGCCGAAATTCCGCGCGATCATGGACAGATAACGCCGGTCGAGCTGGTCGAGACCCAGCGCGTCGACCTCCAGCCGCGACAGCGCCTCGTCGGCGATCTTGCGGTCGACCACCTCCACGCTGGCAACGGAAGCGAAATCGCGCACCCGGCGCAGCAAACGCCCGGCGATTCGTGGCGTGCCGCGCGCCCGGCGGGCGATTTCCGTCGCGCCCTCCTCGGCCATCGGCAGATTGAGGATGCGCGCGCCGCGGCGCACGATCTTCTCCAACTCCTCGACTTCGTAGAAATTGAGTCGCACCGGGATGCCAAAGCGGTCGCGCAGAGGATTGGTGATCAGCCCGAGACGCGTGGTCGCGGCGACCAGGGTAAAGCGCGAAAGCTCGATCTTGACCGAGCGCGCCGCCGGTCCCTCGCCGATGATCAGGTCGAGCTGAAAATCCTCCATCGCCGGGTAGAGGATCTCCTCGACCGCCGGCGTCAGCCGGTGGATTTCGTCGATGAACAGGACATCGCGATCCTCGAGATTGGTGAGGAGCGCCGCCAGATCGCCCGCCTTGGCGATCACCGGACCGGAAGTGGAGCGGAAATTCACGCCCAGTTCCTTGGCCATGATCTGGGCGAGCGTGGTCTTGCCGAGCCCGGGCGGGCCGACGAACAGCACATGGTCGAGCGCCTCGCCGCGCGCCTTGGCGGCTTCGACAAACACTTTCAGATTGGCGCGCGCGGCCGCCTGGCCGACAAAGTCGTCCAGCGATTGCGGCCGCAGCGAGACGTCGACGTCCTCGCCGGTTTTTTCGGAGGAAATCAGCCGGGGCGCGGTGTTCATGACGTCCTCATCGCATGCCCGCCGGACCCCGGCAAGCCGACGATCATCGTGCCAGCTCCTTCAGCCCGAGCCGGATCAGGCGGGCCGAATCGGCGCCCTCACCGGCTTCCTTCATCGCCGCGGCGACGGCATTGGCGGCCACGTCGCGACCGTAGCCGAGATTGGTCAGCGCCGAGACGGCGTCGGCGACCGGCGCCGGCGCCACGCCTTCGCCGAGTTCCTGCTTCAGCCCGATCGTGCCCGACGCCGCGCCGGCATGGGCCGGCGCCTTGTCGCGCAGTTCGGTGACGATGCGTTCGGCGACCTTCTTGCCCACACCCGGCGCCCGACTGACCATGGCGATGTCGCGCAGCGCCACCGCATTGGCCAGGTCCGCCGCCGACAGGGTGGACAGCACCGCGAGCGCCACCTTGGCGCCGACGCCCTGGACATTGTTCTGCAACAGCCGGAACCATTCGCGCTCGAGCGCGGAGGTGAAGCCGTAGAGCCTGATCATGTCCTCGCGCACATAGGTTTCTATATAAAGCGTGACCGCCTCGCCCGGCCCGGGCAGGCCAGCAAGCACGCGAGCGGGGCAAAAGGCGACGTAACCGACGCCGTGCACGTCGACCACGCAATAGTCCTCGCCGATCTCGTCGAGGGTTCCCTTGAGCTTGCCGATCATGCCCGCCCCCCCGCATGAGCGGCGGCCAGCCGTGCCGGCACGCTTTGCCTGTGATGGGCATGGCAGATCGCGATCGCAAGCGCGTCGGCGGCGTCCTCGCTGTCGAAAACCGCCTTGGGCATCAAAACCTTGACCATCATGTGGATCTGCTTCTTGTCGCCGTGACCGACCCCGATCACCGTCTTCTTGACCGCGTTCGGCGCATATTCGGCGACCGCGAGGCCCGAAAGCGCCGGCACCAGCATGGCCACGCCCCGCGCCTGGCCGAGCTTCAGCGTCGCGGTGGCATCGCGGTTGACGAAAGTCTGCTCCACCGCCGCCTCGTCCGGCTCCAGCGCACGCATGACCTCCGCCAGCCCGTCATGCAGCTGACGCAGGCGAACCGCGAGCGCGGCCGAGGCATCGGAGCGCACGGTGCCCGCCGCCACGAAGCGCAACGCATTGCCCGTCGCCTCGACCAGTCCCCAGCCGGTGCGGCGCAGCCCCGGATCGATACCGATGATACGAATCGTGCTAGCCATGGTCCCACCTTAATCTGACGCAGGACCATTGCCAGCCGAATGTGAACAAACGAGAAACGAAATCGCTGCCTTCACCCGCCCGCCTCACCCCTCCACAGCACCGGAACACCCTTTGCCCCTTCCCGACTTCGACCTGTCGCTCGCCATTCTGCTCGGCACCGTGCTCGTCGGCGGCATCGCCCGCGGCATGTCGGGATTCGGCACCGGCATGATCGTGGTGCCGGTGGCGGCCGCGCTTTACGGGCCGAAGGCGGCGCTGGTCATCGTTGTGCTGATCGACACGCTGCCGATCATTCCGGTAACGATCCCCGCGCTCAAGGTCGCCCGCTGGCGCGAGGTGTTGCCGGTTCTGGCCGGGCTCAGCCTGCTATTGCCGGTCGGCATTCAGATCCTCAAATGGGGCGATCCCACAATGCTGCGCTGGCTGATCTGCGTGGCGATCCTGCTGTGTGCGACGGCCCTGGTGAAGGGCTGGCGCTATGCCGGCCCGCGCACTGCCGGCACGTCTCTGCTGGTGGGCGCGGTGGCCGGGCTGTTGTCGGGCATCGCCTCGATTCCCGGGCCGCCGGTCATCATCTACTGGCTCGCCTCGCACCTGCCGCGCCTGATCGTGCGGGCCAATCTGATGACCTTGTTTTTCCTGACCGAGGCGCTGTCGATCACCAATATCTGGTTGGCGGGTCTGTTCGAGCGTCAAGCGGTGCTGCTGAGCATCGCCGCCGCCGGCCCCTATTTCGTCGGCCTGACGATCGGCTCGCGCCTATTCGGTCTGGCGAGCGAGAAAACCTACCGCCGGGTGACCTTCGTGCTGATCGCGGCCGCCGCCCTGTTGGCGCTGCCGATCGCCGACCCGCTGTTTGCAGCCCTAGGCAGGCCGGACGCGAACTGAACGCGTCAGCCGCGGGCGAAGGCGGTGTTGAGGAGCGTGATCTGGTCGGAAACCGGATTGACCCGGCCGACGCTGGCCAGCGGCTCGGCGCCACTGCCGTAGATTTCGTCATCGAGCCGGCGCACCCGCCCCTGAAGATTGAGCGAATGCGACACCAGCGCGCGAAAATCCTCCGGCAGCTCGGACCAGCCCTCCGCCCGGTCATGGGCGGAAGCCGTGTCGAGCCGAACCTTCGATTTTTCCGCCGCGACCTGCTCGCGTGTCATCTCTCCGGAATTGGCCGCCCGCTGCAGCAGCAGCCAGGAGGCGACCTGCATCAGCCGGGTGGTCAGCCGCATCGATTCGGCGGCATAAAGCGTGGCCGCCAGTCGTGACAGTTTCTTGGCCTCGGCCCGGCCCGGCCCGTCGAGATATTCCGCGGTCTTTTCGACCAGCCCCATGCCTTCGTCGTAGAGCGGCTTGAACGACGGCGAAAACAGCCGGCGCTCGGCAAGGTTGATGGTATTCTCGTCGCCTCTTACCGCATTACTCATGGACGTCACCCCGCACGCTCGACTGCTTCCGACCAGTGGTCCATGCATATAGCCCGATCCGGCCGGCGACCTAACGGTCCCGGAGGCAGAAATTGCGCGTTCTCCCCGGCCAACGCAAGCCGATGTTTAACAAAGGGTTAATGCCGCGGCCCGGAGCCGTCCCGAATCCGGACAAAAAAAGAGCCGCGCAAAGCGGCTCTCAGGAGTTTAACAGGGAGGCGTCAAACAGAGCAGACCCAGCCGCTCGGTAAGAATCCAGAAAAACTGGATGAAAATAGTAAACACCCATAAAGCTTAACGTCCGGTTAACAGAAAGACGAAACTGCGACCCGTCGCGCGCGAACGCGAAGGCGGCGTTTTACCTGCGATCACAAGGACTTCGCCATCTCGCGCAGGCGGAATTTCTGGATCTTGCCGGTCGAGGTTTTCGGAATTTCGGCGAAAACCACCATTTTGGGACATTTGAAACGCGCAAGCAGCGTCCGGCAATGCGCCAGGATATCCGCCTCGTCCGCCGTCTTGCCCGGCTTCAACTCGACATAGGCTACGGGCGTCTCGCCCCATTTCTCGTCCGCTCTGGCCACGACGCCGCAAGCCGCCACCGCGGCGTGCTTGTAGAGCGCGTCCTCGACCTCGATGGAGGAAATGTTTTCGCCGCCGGAAATGATGATGTCCTTCGAGCGGTCCTTGAGCTGGATATAGCCGTCGGGATGCATGACGCCGAGATCGCCGGAATGGAACCACCCCCCGGCCAGCGCCTCGTCGGTCGCCGGCCTGTTCTTCAAATAGCCCTTCATGACGATATTGCCGCGAAACATCACCTCACCGATCGTTTCGCCGTCGGCCGGGGTTTTCTCCATCGTCTGCGGATCCATGACGGTCAGGTTTTCAAGCGCCGCGTAGCGCACGCCCTGCCGGGCCTTTTTCGACGTACGCTCGCCCTTGTCCAGCGCGTCCCACTCCCCTTTCCATTCGTTGACGACCGCCGGACCGTAGGTTTCTGTCAGCCCGTAGAGATGGTTCACCATGAAACCCGCATCGGCCATGCCCGACAGCACCGCCTCGGGCGGCGGCGCGGCGGCGGTATTGAAGGTGACGGTTTGCGAAAACGTGCGTTTTTCGGCATCGGGCGCGTTGAGCAGGCTCGACATCACCACCGGCGCGCCGCACAGATGGGTGACGCCGTGATCGGCGATCGCGTCGTACATCGCCCCGGCGCGCACCCAGCGCAGGCACACATGCGCTCCCGCCTGGATGGCCAGCGTCCAGGGAAAACACCAGCCGTTGCAGTGAAACATCGGCAACGTCCACAGATAGACCGGATGCCGCGCCATGCCGGCATGGATGGTGTTGGCGTAGGCCATCAGCGCCGCGCCGCGATGATGATAGACCACACCCTTGGGGTTGCCGGTCGTGCCGGACGTGTAGTTGAGCGAGATCGCATCCCATTCATCGTCCGGCATCGACCAGGCAAAATCTGGGTCGCCCGACGCCACGAACGTCTCGTAGTCGAGTTGGCCGATGCGCTCGCCCTTGGGATAGGGCGCGTCGCTGCCATGTTCGGGATCGTCGTAGTCGATGACCAGGGGGCTTGCGTCGGTCCGCGCGAGCGCCTCCTTCACCACCGGCGAGAATTCCCGATCGACGATCAGCACCTTTGTCTCGGCATGGTCGAGCTGGAAGGCGATGATGGCCGCGTCGAGACGTGTGTTGAGCGAATGCAGCACCGCCTTGACCATCGGCACGCCGAAATGGGCCTCCAGCATCGCCGGCGTGTTCGACAGCATCACCGACACCGTATCGCCCTTGCCGATGCCGCGCGCGGCAAGTGCCGAGGCCAATCGGCGCGAACGGGCAAAGAATTCGCGATAGGTCGTGCGCGCGGCGCCGTGGATGATCGCGGTCTGGTCGGGAAAGGTCTTGGCCGCGCGTTCGAGATAGGACAGTGGCGTCAACGGCTGGAAATTGGCCGCATTGCGGTCGAGGCCGGTTTCGAAAATGCCTGGCACGTGTGCCTCCCCATCTGCTGTTTGCCGAGAGAGTAGCGAGCCGTGGCGAGCGCGTCATCCGCCAATATGGCTGCCGAGAAAGGCAGGCCCGGCAGCGGCCGAGGCACCGGCACGCATCAGCCGGAAAAGGCCGAGATCCCGTCCCAAACGAGTTTTAGCGCGACCACGAAAACGGTCGCGTAGGCGAGCGGATAGAAGATCTCCGCGCGCATGCGTTTGACCACATAGGCGCCGGCCAGCGTCGCCAGCGGCGCGAACGGCAGCAGCGCGAGCGACGTGCCGAGATTGACGGCGTCGAACTGGCCGAGCGCGAAATAGGGGATGAGCTTGACCGCATTGACGACCGAGAAATAGATGACGCTGGTTCCGGTATAAAGCTTCGGATCGAAGCGCAGCGGCAGGGTATAGACCTGATAGGGCGGTCCGCCGGCATGGGCGACGAAGCTGGTGAAGCCGCTGACCGCGCCCCAGAACACGCCGGCGGGTGGATTGTGGGCGCTCGCCCGCCCCGTGCCGGCGACCATCGAATAAAGCCAGCGCGCGACGAACAGCAACGTGACCACGCCCAGCACCAGCCTGACCACGTCGCCCGTCACCAGCGTCGCCGTCAGCCAACCGATGCCGATGCCCAAAAGCGCGCCCGGCAGCACGATGGCCAGGGTGCGTGTGTCGTAATAGCCACGCCAGGACCACAGCGAAACCACGTCCATCAGCACCAGGATCGGCAGCAGGATCGCGGCCGCCTGCACCGGCGAAATCACCAGCGCCATCAGCGGCACGCCGAGAAACCCCATCGCGCCGCCCAGCCCGCCCTTGGCCAGGCCGACGAGAACGACCGCCGGAATCGCGACGGCATAGAAGGACGGATCGGTGATCAGTGACGGCATCGGCGAGCGCAACTTTCAAGGCGCAGCCATAAAGGTTGCGGCGCGCGAAGGCGAGCGGCAATCGGATACCGGGCGCGTCCCGACCCACGCGGAACGCTGGTCATTCGGCGCGGGCTCGGTTATGCCCCATTCCCACCAAGATCGCACGCCATGAGCGGGCCGGAGAGCATGACCATGACCGAAAAACCGCCCAATCGCTGCCGCCTCGTGCTGATCGCGCCGCAGTCGCGCGATCTCGATACGCTGGCCGCGCGGATCGAGAAGGCCTGTGCCGGCGGTGACGTGGCCTCCCTCATTCTGCCGCAGTTCGACATGCTTGAAGGCGAATTCCAGCACCTCGCCGAACGGATCGTCCCGCTCACCCAGGCGCGCGGCATCGCAGTGGTGATCGCCGGAGCGCCGCGCATTGCCGCACGCACCAAGGCCGACGGCATTCACGTCGACGGCGCCACTGCCGATCTCGCCGACGCCATCGGCCGCTATCAGCCGGCGATGATGGTCGGTGCCGGCGGCGCGCGCGATCGCGACCGTGCGCTGGAACTGGGCGAATTGCGTCCGGACTATCTGTTCTTCGGCCGCTTCGGCTACGATTCCAAGCCGGATCCGCATCCCCGCAATCTGGCGCTCGGCCGCTGGTGGTCGGAGATGGTAGAGATTCCGTGCCTCGTGCTTGCCGGTAGCCGCATCGACTCGGTTGTCGAGGTCGCGCGGACCGGTGCGGAATTCGTCGCCGCAAGCGCGGCCGTGTTTGCCGACGGCCCCGATCCGCAGGCAGCCGTTGCCGAAATCAACCGCATGCTCGACGAAACCGCTTTCGCCCACGAGACGCCCCGATGAGAAGCCGGCATCCCCTCGCCGCGTTGCTTTTCGCCGCGCTGCCGCTCGTTGCCTCGCCGGCGGCCGGCGCCGATGGCGACCGCGCGGGCGAAGCCGACAAACCGTCCGTCGACCTACAGCGCTTCGGCGAAAAACAAAGCGACCCGGCCTTCGGCGCCTACCAGCGCGGTCTCTACATCACCGCCTACAATCTCGCCCTGCCGCGCGCAAAGGACGGAGACGCCGCCGCCCAAGCGCTGGTCGCCGAAATCCTGTCGCGCGGGCTTGGCCTGCCACGCGACCCGGCCGAGGCGGCCAAATGGTACGGCAAGGCGGCGGAGGCCGGCATCGCCGAGGCGCAGTTCCAATACGCATTGGTCCTTTCCGACGGCAAATATGCCGGGCCCGATCCAGACCGCGCCTTCGAGTTGATGCAGGCGGCGGCCGACGCCGGCAACCGGCTGGCAATGTTCAATTTCGCGCAGATGCTGATCAATCGAGAAGCCGGCGGAACGGGCCTCGCCAAGGCGGTACCCTATTATGAAAAGGCCGCGGAAGCCGGCCTGCCAGACGCCCAGTACGCCATGGCCCAGCTCTACGCGAACGGCGCCGCCGGCCGCCCGCGCGACGAGGCGCGTGCCCGCGAATATCTGATCCTGGCCGCGCGCCAGAACTACGACACCGCGCAGCTCGATCTCGGCACCTGGCTGGTGGAGGGCCGTGGCGGCGAGCGCGACTACGAAGCCGGTTTCGGCTGGATGAAGCGCGCGGCCGAAAGCGGCAATGTCGCGGCCCGCAACCGCCTCGCCAAGCTTTATGTGCACGGCCTGGGCACCGAGCCCGACCCGATCGAGGCGGCGGCCTGGTACATCACCGCCCGCCGGGCCGGCCTGCGCGATCGCGACATGGACGACTTTCTCCAGGGCCTGACCACCGACGAGCAAAAAAAGGCGATCGAGCGGGCCAACCGCCTGCGCTGAACCGCCCGTCGCACCGCTTCGTCTTGCCTCTCCGGCGGAATTGTGTTCTTGGAAGCCGCGAAAAGGCGCCGCCTGCGCCACAAGGCATTTTCTGGATTTGAACGCATGAAGATCAACGGCAACGAAATCCGCCCCGGCAACGTGATCGAGCACAATGGCGGGCTGTGGGTCGCGGTGAAGACCAACGCCGTCAAGCCCGGCAAAGGCGGCGCCTACAACCAGGTCGAGCTGAAGAACCTGATCGACGGGACCAAACTCAACGAACGCTTTCGCGCCGCCGAGACGGTTGAACGGGTCCGGCTCGAGCAGAAGGATTTCACCTATCTCTACCAGCAGGACGAATCGCTGGTGTTCATGGATGCCGAAACCTACGAACAGCTCGAACTGCAGAAGGATTTCGTCGGCGACCGTTCCTCCTTCCTGCAGGACGGCATGACGGTGACGGTCGAGCTCTATCAGGAAAAGCCGATCGGCGTTTCGCTGCCCGACCAGGTGACGCTGACGATCGCGGAGGCCGACCCGGTGGTCAAGGGCCAGACCGCGGCATCGTCCTACAAACCTGCCATGCTCGAAAACGGCGTTCGCGTCATGGTGCCGCCCTTCATCGAGTCGGGCGAACGCATCGTGGTCGACACCAACGAGATCACCTATATCCGCCGCGCCGACTGACGGCGTCCGCGAAGAAAGTCCAGTCCAATGGCGCGTTCCGCGATCATCAACGTCATGGTGCAGGCCGCGGTCAAGGCCGGCCGCTCGCTCGCGCGCGACTTCGGCGAGGTGCAGAACCTGCAGGTTTCGCTGAAAGGGCCCGGCGACTATGTCAGCCAGGCCGACCGCCGCGCCGAGGAAATCGTGCATACCGAACTCGCGCGCGCCCGGCCCGGCTATGCCTTCCTGATGGAGGAGCGGGGCGCGATCGACGGCGACGACAACCAGCATCGCTGGATCGTCGATCCGCTCGACGGCACGACCAATTTCCTGCACGGCATTCCGCTGTTCGCGGTCTCTATCGCGCTCGAACGCCAGGGCCAGCTCGTCGCCGGCCTGGTCTACAATCCGGCCATGGACGAACTCTACACCGCCGAACGCGGCGGCGGCGCCTTCATGAACGACCGCCGGTTGCGCGTCGCCGGCCGTTCGAAGCTCACAGACTGCGTGATCGGCACCGGCATCCCGCATCTCGGTCGCGGCCATCACGGCACCGCGCTGATCGAGCTGCGCAATGTCATGGGCGAAAGCGCCGGCATCCGGCGCATGGGCGCGGCGGCGCTCGACCTTGCCTATGTGGCGGCCGGCCGCCTCGACGGCTTCTGGGAACACGGTCTGTCGGCCTGGGACATGGCCGCCGGGGCGCTCATGATCCGCGAGGCCGGCGGCTTCGTCACCGATTTCGACGGTGGCGGGGATTTTCTCGACACCGGCTCGATCGTGGCCGGCAACGAGACGATCCACCGTGCCCTGTCAAAACAACTCAAGAAAACCCTGCCCGCGCGCTGAACAGCCGGGGTGGGTCGCGCTTGGCCGGCGGGACCGGAAAAATTTCCCTGGCCGCGACATTCGCTCTACAGTCTCGTCACATCCGCCAGATAGTGTAACGGCATGGACGAGATGCAAAACGGCGAAGAGGCAGGGCTTCCCTTCCGCGGACGATTTCATCACAGCACCGCCGAACGCTGGGCGGACGGCATCGTGCACGCCCTCGGCATCGTGCTGGCGATCGCCGCGGGCTCGACCCTGCTTGCCCTGTCGGCGTTCAGCACCGCACCGGCCGAATATGTCGCGGTGATCTTCTATGTCGCGTCGCTGCTGACTGTGTTTTCGGTCTCGTGCGCCTACAATCTGTGGCCGCTATCGCCGACCAAATGGGTTCTGCGTCGCTTCGACCACGCCGCTATCTTTCTCTTGATCGCCGGCACCTACACACCGTTCCTGGCGCAACTCGCCGCCGGCACGGCAACCACGATGCTCGTCCTTGTGTGGACGGCCACGGCGCTGGGGGTTTCGGTCAAGCTTTTCCTGCCCGGTCGCTACGATCGTCTCGCCGTCGCCGTTTATCTGGCGATCGGCTGGAGCGGCATCGTCGTGGTCGGCGAAATCGTCGACGTTCTGCCCTATTCGACCCTTTGGCTGGTCATCGCCGGCGGCGTGGCCTATTCGTCCGGCGTGCTGTTTTTCGCGTGGCAGAAATTGCGCTTCCAGTCCGCGGTCTGGCACGGTTTCGTGGTTTCGGGCGCCGGGCTACACCTGGCCGCGATGCTTGATCTGATGGTGATCAGCCGTTCGTGACGCTTGGCGGCACCCGCCGCTGCAACTTTCAATTTCGTCACAATTCCGCTTAGGATCGCGCACACGATTTGGGCGGGATCGGATTCGAGGCTTGGCAATGGCGTGGTTACGAAATCTTGCGGAAGACGGGCTGTCGGGACAGGCCGACTATGACCCGCATAAATTGTCGAGTCCGCAGATCTTTCTGCTGTCCATGCTTATCTTCCTGGCGATCGCCGGTTTCGTCGCGGCCATTCTTTACCGGCAGATTTCCTCCGCCTTCGCCACGAATCCGGGCCTGAACGGCCTGATCCTGGGCGTTCTCGCCGTCGGCATCCTTTTGGTGTTCAGCCATGTGGTACGGCTTTTCCGCGAGGTGCGCTGGGTGAACTCGTTCCGCCTCGGCACCGAGACCGGCAACCCGGTGCTGCTGGCGCCGATGAAGGTGATGCTGAGCCGGTCCTCCGCGACGGCGCTGACCACCTTGTCGATGCGCTCGATTCTCGATTCGATCGCTACCCGGCTCGACGAGAGCCGTGACATTTCGCGTTATCTGATCGGCCTGCTGGTCTTTCTGGGTCTTCTCGGCACGTTTTGGGGCCTGTTGCAGACGATCGGCGCGATCGGCGACACCATCCAGTCGCTCGACCCCGCCTCCGGCGACACCAACGACGTGCTCGACGCGCTGAAATCGGGCCTGGCCGCACCGCTGGCCGGCATGGGCACGGCGTTTTCCTCGTCGCTGTTCGGCCTGGCCGGCTCGCTGGTTCTCGGCTTTCTCGATTTGCAGGCCGGCCGCGCGCAAAATCGCTTCTACACCGAGCTTGAAAACTGGCTGTCCTCGGTCACCGATCTCGATTCCGACACGGCGGTAGCCGCCGAAACCGCCACGGCCGGTTCCGCCGAGGAGATCCGCATGGTCGCCGAGCGGCTCCGCTCGCTGCAGGAGGCCGGCGGCTCGAGCCAACGCGTGGCGACCTCGATGGCGAGTCTGGCCGAAGGCATCTCCGGACTGGTCAAGAACATGCGCAACGAGCAGCAATTGATGCGCGACTGGGTCGAGGCGCAGTCGGAAGAGCAAAAGGCGACGCGCGCCGCCCTCGAAAAGATCGCCGACGCCCTCGATCACGACAAGCAGGGAGCCGGCTGAGATGGCCCTGGCGCGCGGCCGGCAGCGCAATCGCGGCGTCGACTACTGGCCGGGCTTCGTCGACGCGCTGTCGACGCTGCTGCTTGCCATCATGTTCCTGTTGTCGGTCTTCGTGCTGGCGCAGTTCCTGCTCAGCCGCGAAATCACCGGCAAGGACGCGGTCTTGAACCGCCTCAATTCGCAGATCAACGAACTGACCCAACTTCTCGCCCTCGAACGCTCCAACAATCAGGATTCGGAAGACCAGCTTGCCAATCTGCGCGCCTCGCTGGAGGCCACCCAGGCGGAACGCTCGCGGCTGGAGGAACTTTTGGCCGCCGGCACCGGCGCCGACCAGGCCGCCGAGGAGCGCATCGGCGCGCTGTCGGGCGCGCTCGACCAGGAGCGCCGCATCTCGCAGCGCGCGCTGTCGCAGGTCGAGTTGCTCAACCAGCAGATATCGGCCCTGCGCAAGCAGATCGCCGCGCTCGAGGACGCGCTCGAAGTGTCGGAGAAACGCGACCGCGAATCCAACGTCAAGATCGCCGATCTCGGGCGCCGCCTCAACGTCGCGCTGGCACAGCGCGTGCAGGAACTCAACCGCTACCGCTCCGATTTCTTCGGCCGGCTGCGCGAGATCCTGTCCGACCGCGAGAATATCCGCATTGTCGGCGACCGCTTCGTCTTCCAGTCGGAGGTGCTGTTCGCCTCCGGCGCCGACGTCATCAACGAGGCCGGACGCGTGGAAATGAAAAAGCTCGCCGATGCCGTCCTCGATCTGCAAAGGGAAATCCCGCCGGAGATCAACTGGGTCCTGCGCGTCGACGGCCACACCGACAACGTGCCGCTGTCGGGCACGGGGCGCTATCGCGACAATTGGGAATTGTCGTCGGCGCGCGCGACCTCGGTGGTCAAGTTCCTGATCGAGAACGGCGTCCCGGCCAACCGCCTGGTCGCGGCCGGCTTCGGCGAGTTCCAGCCGCTGGAGGAAGGCGACACACCGGAGGTGCGCGCCCGCAACCGGCGCATCGAACTCAAACTGACCGAGCGGTAGCGCCCTACCAGCCGGCGAGAAGAGCAAGCAGCGCCAAGGCGCCGGGGAGAGCCTGCATCAACAGGATCTTGCGCGACACCGTCGCCGCGCCGACCAGACCGGCGACCACCACGCAGCCGAGGAAGAACGCCTTGATGGCAAATCCCTCCGCGCCCAGCCACACGCCCCAGGCGAGACCGGCGGCCAGAAAGCCGTTGTAAAGGCCCTGATTGATCGCCAGCGCCTTAGACTGGGCGGAAAATTCGGCCGTGGTGCCGAACAGCTTGCGGCCGGCGGGCGTGTCCCACACGACCATCTCGAGATAGAGGAAATAGAGGTGAAGCAGGGCCACCAGGCCGCTCAGCACGGTCGCAATCATCGTCGACATCCGTTTTCCGCGAAAACGCCAGACCAAGCTTAGGCCGTTCGGGAACGAATGGAACCCGTTGCGCCAGAATGGCGGCAGGACGATTGTCAGCCGGCCCAAATCGCCTACGATGACGGCAATGGGCGGCTCGACGCCGCGGCACGGAAAGGCAGCGACATGGCGACAGACGCGGATGCGATCATCGTCGGCGGCGGACTGGCGGGGCTGGTGGCCGCCGCGGAGATCGCCGATGCCGGCAAACGCGTCATCATCCTCGACCAGGAGGGCGAGAATTCGCTCGGCGGCCAGGCCTTCTGGTCGCTCGGCGGTCTTTTTTTCGTCGACAGCCCCGAGCAGCGCCGGCTGCGCATCAAGGACAGCCGCGACCTCGCGCTGCAGGACTGGCTCGGCTCGGCCGGGTTCGACCGGCAGGAAGATCACTGGCCGCGGCGATGGGCCGAAGCCTATATCGATTTCGCCGCCGGCGAGATGCGCCCCTGGCTGCACGCCATGGGCATGCGCTGGTTTCCGGTCGTCGGCTGGGCCGAACGGGGCGGCGGCTTCGCCGACGGCCACGGCAATTCGGTGCCACGTTTCCACATCACCTGGGGAACCGGGCCCGGCGCCGTCGAACCGTTCGAGCGCCGCGTTCGCGCGCATGCCGCCGAAGGCCGCATCGTGCTGAAATTCCGCCACCGAGTCAGCCGTCTGGTCAGGACCAACGGCAGGGTCACCGGTGCCGCCGGCGAAATCCTCGAACCGTCCACGGTGGAGCGCGGCGAACGATCGAGCCGCACGGCCGTCGGCGATTTCGAGGTCACGGCCGGCGCGGTGGTCGTGGCCAGCGGCGGCATCGGCGGCGATTTCGACCTCGTGCGCAAGAACTGGCCGGTGGAACGGCTTGGCCTGCCGCCGGTCACCATGGTCGCCGGCGTGCCGCATCACGTCGACGGCCGCATGCTGGCGATCGCCAAGCAGGCCGGCGGCGCCGTCATCAACGCCGACCGGATGTGGCACTATACCGAGGGGGTGAAGAACTGGGCACCGATCTGGCCCAATCACGGCATCCGCATTCTGCCCGGCCCGTCTTCGCTGTGGCTCGACGCCACCGGCAACCGCCTGCCCGCGCCCTGCATGCCCGGCTTCGACACGCTCGCAACCTTGAAACACATCCTTTCGACCGGACACGACTATTCCTGGTTCATCCTGACCCAGAAAATCATCAAGAAGGAGTTCGCGCTTTCCGGTTCTGAGCAGAACCCCGATTTCACCGCCAAGAGCTGGCGCGCGGTGTTGAAAAGCCGGCGCGGCGCCGGCGCGCCACCGCCGGTCGAGGCCTTCAAGCAAAAAGGCGAGGATTTCGTCGTCCGAGACACGCTCGCCGAGCTGGTCGAAGCCATGAACGCGCTTACCGACGAAAAACTGCTCGATCCCGAGCGCATCAAGGCCCAGATCGAGGCCCGCGACCGCGAGATCGACAACCCGTTTTCCAAGGATGCCCAGATCACCGCCATTCGCGGCGCCCGCGCCTATCTCGGCGACAAGCTGATCCGCACGGCCGCGCCGCACAAGATGCTTGATCCGAAAAACGGTCCGCTGATCGCGGTTCGCCTGCACGTGCTGACCCGCAAATCGCTCGGCGGGCTGCATACCGATCTCGACAGCCGCGTGCTCGACAGCGCCGGGAACCCGGTTCCCGGCCTCTATGCAGCCGGCGAGGTCGCCGGTTTCGGCGGCGGCGGTTATCATGGCTATAACGCGCTCGAAGGCACCTTTCTCGGCGGCTGCATCTTTTCCGGCCGCACCGCCGGGCGCCATATCGCCAGCGCCTGAGTCCAGACGGGAAACACGACGCGCATGACCAGCACCGCCGCCGCCTCGACGGTCGAGCAGATCGCGGCCCACATCACCGCGGCCGTGCGCGCCGGCCAGCTCTCACCCGGCCAACGGCTGACGGAAGCCGAATTTTCCTCCCGTCTCGGCGTGTCGCGATCGTCCGTGCGCGAGGCTTTCCGCCGGCTGACGGCGGACGGATTGCTGGCGCTCGCTCCGCATCGCGGCGTCACCGTTCGCCGGCTGACCCGCGACGAAGTCGACAATCTGTTCGCCGTGCGCGGTGCGCTCGAGGCATTGGCCGTGCGCCTGGCAACGCCCACGCTCAGCGCGGCCCCGGCGCGGCTCGTCGCGCTGCGCCGCGATCTGGACGCCGCCGCCGAGGCCAACGACATGCCCCGCTTTTCCGACCTCAACGCACGGTTTCACGCGCTTTTCACCGAAACCGCCGGCAACCCACTGCTCGCCGATACGCTCGCCAGGCTTTCGAATTCGATCTATTGGCTGCAATTTCGGGTAATGGTCGATCGGCGCGACATCTTCCGCACCAATCACGACCATGCCCGCATCGCCGACGCGGTTGCGGCCGGCGACACGGCCGGCGCGGAGGCTGCGATGCTCGCCCATGTCGAGACCGCGCGCCGGCTGGTGCAATCCTTGGACGATAATCATTTCGCGCACCGGGACGCCCAGGCCGGATCGGCTTGACGTCCCTTTAATTGCCAGACAATATTGTCCGACAATTTATATGACGTGGAGCGTAGCGTGGAAAAAGCCCGGACCAGGCACTACCAACCCGTCCCCTTGCCGGACTATCGCGAACTGCCCGTGGAGGAGATGCGCGCCCGCGCCAGGTCATTCTACGAGGAAGTCCGCACACGCCACACCGTGCGCGATTTCGACACGCGCCCGGTGCCGCGCGACATCATCGAGACCTGCATCCGCGCTGCCGGCACGGCGCCCAACGGCGCCAACCATCAACCCTGGCATTTCGCCGTCATCGGCGATCCGGCGCTCAAGAAGCGTATCCGCGCAGCCGCGGAAGTCGAGGAACGGGCCTTTTATGCCGGCCGCGGCGGCGAGGAATGGCTGGCCGCCCTCGCCCCGCTCGGCACGGACGCCGAAAAACCCTTCCTCGAAGAGGCGCCATGGCTGATCTGCATTTTCGGCGAGCGGCGTAGCCGCTCGGCCGACGGCGTCCGACGCAAGAACTACTATGTGCCGGAATCGGTCTCGATTGCCGCAGGCTTCCTGATCGCGGCCCTGCACCGGGCCGGCCTGGCGACGCTGACCCACACGCCCAATCCGATGAGTTTCCTCAACGAACTGTGCGGCCGCGACCCACACGATAAGCCCTATATCCTGATGGTCGTGGGCTATCCGAAGGAAAACGCGACGATCCCCGCCCATGCCATGGACAAAAAACCGCTCGAGGAGATCGCCACCTTTCTGTAAGCGGCGGCGTCACTCCGCCGCGCGACTGAGCGCGCCCGCGCCGGTTTCGAACTGCAGCCGGGCAAGCCGGGCATAGACGCCGTCCAGCGCCACCAGGCTGGCATGCGTGCCTTCCTCGACAATCCGGCCATTGTCGATCACCAGGATGCGGTCGGCCTTCAGGATCGTCGCCAACCGGTGCGCGATCACGATCGTGGTGCGATCCTGCATCAGCCGTTCCAGCGCCTCCTGCACCAGCGTCTCGCTTTCGGCGTCGAGCGCCGAGGTCGCCTCGTCGAGAAGCAGGATCGGCGCGTCGCGCAGGATGGCGCGCGCGATCGCCACGCGCTGCCGTTGCCCGCCCGACAAGGTCACGCCGCGCTCGCCGACCGGCGTGTCGTAGCCCCTCTCCAGCTTGCCGATGAATTCGTCGGCATGCGCATCGCGCGCCGCAGCCAGGATCTCCGGCTCGGAGGCTCCGGGGCGGCCGAAGGCGATATTGTCGCGCACCGAGGCGGCGAAGATCGTCAGGTCCTGCGGCACCAGCGCGATATGGCGGCGCGCGGCGCGTGGATCGGCGCGGGCAAGGTCGACACCATCGATCAGCACCGCCCCGTGCTGCGGATCGTAGAACCGCAGCAACAACGAGATGATCGTGCTCTTGCCGGCGCCCGATGGCCCGACGATCGCCACCGTCTCGCCCGGGCTGACCTCGAAGGACAGGCCGTGCAGCGCCGACTGGTCGGGCCGCGACGGATAGGCGAAGGCAACACCGTCGAACGTCACCCGGCCGCGCACCCGGTCGGGCAGGGCAAGCGGCGAGGCTGGCGTACGCACAGGCGTTTCCTCGTCCAGCAACTCGCTCAGCCGCTCGGCGGCGCCGGCCGCCTGGCTGAGTTCGCCCCAAACCTCCGACAGCGCCCCGAGCGCACCGGCCGCGAACACCGAATAAAGCAGGAACTGACCGAGCGTGCCCGGCGATATCGTCCCTTCGAGCACGTCGCGCGAGCCCATCCACAACACCGCCACCACCGAGGAAAACACCATGAAGATGGCAAAGAAGGTCAGGAAGGACCGCGCAAAGATCGAGGATTGGGCGGCGCGGAAAGCGTTTTCGACCGCGGTCGCGAATCTGCGCGCCACATAGGTTTCGTTGGTGAAGGCCTGCAGCGTGCGCACCGCGCCGATCTGTTCGCTGGCGAAGGCCGTCGCCTCGGCGAGCATGTCCTGCGCGGCGCGGGACTTTCGCCGCACGGCCCGTCCGAAGGCGACGATCGGCGCCACGATCACCGGGATGGCGCCGATCACCAGCAGCGAGAGTTTCGGACTGGTGACCACCATCATGCCGAGCGCACCGACCCCAAGGATCGTGTTGCGCAGCGCAAGCGATGCCGTCGCCCCCACGGCGGACTTGATCTGCGTGGTGTCGGCCGTCAGTCTGGAGACGATTTCGCCCGACTGCACCGTATCGAAAAAGCCGGGCGACAGCGTGGTGACGTGAGCAAACACGTCGCGGCGCAGATCGGCCACAACGCGCTCGCCGAGCGAGATGACGAAATAATACCGGCACGCCGAAGCGAGCGCGAGCACTGCCGCGATCACGATCAACATGGTGAAATAATTGGCGATGAAGGCGGAATCGGCGCCGGAAAACCCGTGATCGACCATCCGGCGCACCGCCAGCGGCAAGGTCAGCGTCGTCGCTGCGGCCAGCACCAGAAAGACGACCGCGCCGGCGACGAGACCGGGATACCGCTTGAGATAGGGAAACAGCCGCGCCAACGGCCGGAGCGAGCGTCTGCGCTTTTCGGTCTCGTCTGGCGGGTGTGCCATTCACGCGTCTCCTGTAGGCGGTGTCTCGCGACCCGGCGCTACGGTCTTGTGATTCCAGGGCGGCTGATGTATAGGCCGCGCAGGATTTGGCGAAGCCGTAGCCGTGAATGGCCGCGGCTTCAAGTTTTACAGGCTAGGCGCATCGCCGCAGGCGGCCGGCGGCAGCGCCGTTGAAGACCAGGACGAGATCGATGAAAGCGAAAATCCACCCCGACTACCACACCATCAAGGTCGTCATGACCGATGGCACCGAATACACGACCCGGTCGACCTGGGGCAAAGAGGGCGACACGCTCAACCTCGACATCGACCCCAACACCCATCCGGCCTGGACCGGTGGCCAGCAGCATCTCATGGACCGCGGCGGACGCCTGTCGAAGTTCAAGAAGCGCTATGAGGGCCTCGGCCTCTGAGCCGGACCCGACGCATACGGTTTGGAAAGCCCCGCTTCGGCGGGGTTTTCTTTTGGCCGCGTGCCGGTTGAAGGTCGGGTCCCTGAACGGCAGCGTGCTCCGGCTCAGCCGGCGCGATCGGCATGGCCCAGATCGCGCTCCGACCACGCGGCGTCGCGCACGCGCTGCTTTAAAAGCTTGGCATCGGGGAAACCGCCGTCGCGGCTGCGTTCCCAGATCGTCTCGCCGTCGAGCGTGATCTCGAACGTGCCGCCGCTGCCCGGCACCAACGTCACCGCACCCAGATCGGACCCGAAGCTCGACAGCAATTCCTGCGCCATCCAGGCAGCGCGCAGGAGCCAATGGCACTGCGTGCAGTAGACAATGCGGACGGTCGGACGCCCGTCGGCGCTCACGCAGCGCTCAGCTTGGCCAGAGTTTCGTCGTCGACCTCGAAATTGGCGTAGACGTTCTGCACGTCGTCATCGTCCTCGAGCACGCCGATCAGCTTCATCAGCGACTGCGCCCGCTCCTCGTCCACCGGCACGCTGTTTTGCGGCTTCCAGATCGTCTTGACCGATTCCGGCTCGCCCAGCGCCGCTTCGAGCGCCTTGGAAACGTCGCCGATATCCTCGAACGCGCACAGGATGGTGTGGCTGTGCTCGTCGGACTGAATGTCCTCCGCGCCCGCTTCGATCGCGGCCTCCATCACCGTATCGGCATCACCCGCCGAGGCCGGATAGACGATCTCGCCGACCCGGTCCCACATGAAGGCGACCGATCCGGTCTCGCCCAGCGAGCCGCCCGCCTTGGTGAAGGCGGCGCGCACATTGGAAGCGGAGCGGTTGCGGTTGTCGGTCAGTGCCTCGACGATGACCGCCACCCCGCCGGGGCCGTATCCCTCGTAGCGGACTTCCTCGTAATTTTCCGAATCGCCGCCCGACGCCTTGCTGATGGCGCGCTGGATGTTGTCCTTGGGCATCGACTGCGCCTTGGCGTTCTGGATCGCCAGCCTGAGCCGCGGGTTCATGTCCGGATCGGGCATGCCCTGCTTGGCCGCGACGGTGATCTCGCGCGCGAGCTTGGAAAACATCTTGGAGCGGGCAGCGTCCTGCCGCCCCTTGCGGTGCATGATGTTTTTGAACTGTGAATGGCCGGCCATGGCGCCTCTTGTCGTCAAATCATGGGGATTTGGCGCGCTTTATAGATATTTCGCCGCACGAGGTCCAGAAGCGCGACGCCGGACGCTCGCGAAATCGTGACTACGCGGCGGTACGCAGCCATGCGCTAATGCGCATCGAACACGCGGAGGGAAAGGAGATTGGCATGTCCCTTCATCTGCGCATTCTTGCAGCCATACTGGTCATGGCGGCGGTTGTGTACGGCGCCGCCGCACAGGACCGCGCGCCCGTTCCTTCGCAATGCCTCGCCGTTGCCGAAGCCTTGCCCAGAGCGACTTTGGTCAGCGTCACGCCCGCCGGATCGGGCGAAGCCGCCGAACAGGTGACCATCACCTATGCCGGCCATTCCACCTATATTATCGAGACCCCCGGCGGCGTGCGTATCGCCACCGATTTTTCCGGCACTTACGGCGCCGTGCCGCTGCCGCGCGTGGCGACCATGAACAAGGCACACCGGACCCATTTCACGCCCTCGCCCGATCCCGGAATCGAGCATGTCCTGCCCGGCTGGAACCCGGACGGAGACGGTCCCGCCCGGCATGCGCTGGTTGTCGACGATGTCTATATCCGCAACGTGCCGACCGACATCCGCCGCTTCGGTGCCATGGAACGGGACGGCAACTCGATCTTCATCTTCGAGGTCGCCGATTTGTGCATCGGCCATCTCGGTCACCTCCACCACGACCTGACCGACGCCCATTACGCCGCCATCGGCCGGCTCGACATCGTCATGGTGCCGATCGACGGCGGCATGACGCAATCGCTCGTCAATATGAGCGAGATCGCCCGGCGGCTTTATTCCTCGATGATATTGCCCATGCACCGCCATTCCACGCCGATCGGCGAGTTCTTGTCGATGATGGGCGAGAATTTCGCCGTCGATTTTTCGAGCGAGCGCAGCTTTACCGTCTCGCTGGCCAGCCTGCCCCGGCAGCCGACCATCCTGATCCTGGACGGTGTGTGATGCGGGCGCTGGCCACGCTTGTGCTTGCCCTGACGCTTGCGGCCGGCCCGGCCGCCGCGCAGGATCGAAGCGACAACGCCGCCACGCGCGACCGCCTGTTCGCCGAGCTCAAGGCCGCGCCGACGCAAGCCCAGGGTCGGGCAGCCGAGGACGCCATCTGGCGCATGTGGATGGCGCAGGCGCCGAGCGAGGCGATCCGCCGCGCCGTCGCCGACGCCATGGCGGCGCGCGAGAGCTACGCGTTCGACCGCGCGCTGGACCTGCTCAATGGCGTCGTTGACGCCGCGCCCGGCTACGCGGAGGGTTGGAACCAACGTGCCTTCATCCGCTTCCTCAAGGGCAACCACGACGAAGCGCTGGAAGACATCGATCGCGCGCTCGCGCTCGAGCCGAAACATTTCGGCGCCCTGTCGGGCAAGGCGATCATCCTGATGGGCCAGGGCCGTGTGCGACTCGCGCAACAGGCCCTGCGCCAAGCTGTCGAAATCCATCCCTGGCTGAAGGAGCACTCGTTGCTCCTGCCGGAAGATGCCGACGCCCCGCCTCCCGCGGACGGTGAGGATATCTGACCCGGTCAAGCGGTGGGATTACCGGGCTGAGTCCGAGGACCGGCCGTCTTGTCCACCGCCTTATTCGCGCATACCGGCGGCCGCCTTTTCCCGCTGCCGCTTGCGGCGCGCCAGCATGTTGAGCGCCTCGACCAGGGCCGAAAAGCCCATGGCGGCGTAGATGTAGCCCTTCGGCACATGGAAGCCGAAGCCGTCGGCGATCAGCGTCGTGCCGATCATCAACAAGAAGCCGAGCGCCAGCATGACGATGGTCGGGTTCTTGGCGATGAAGCGCGACAGCGGCTCGGCGGCGATCAGCATCACCGCCACCGCGCAGATGACGGCGATATACATGATCGCGATCTCGTCGGTCATGCCGACGGCGGTGATGATCGAATCGATCGAAAACACTAGGTCGAGCAGCAGGATCTGGAAGATCGCCGCGCCGACGCCGAGCGTGGCGGCGCGGCCGACAATATCGTCCTTGGGGTCTTCGGGGTCGACGGAATGATGGATTTCCTTGGTCGCCTTCCAGACCAGGAACAGGCCGCCCGCAATCAGGATGAGGTCACGCCAGGAAAAGCCGTGATCGAAGGCGGTGAAGACAGGCGCGGTGAGTTGGACGATGAAGGAGATCGTCGCCAACAGCAGCAGCCGCAACACCAGGGCCGCGCCGATACCGATCCGGCGTGCGTTTTTCTGATGCTCGACCGGCAGCTTATTGGTCAGGATCGAGATGAAGATCAGATTGTCGATGCCGAGAACGACCTCGAGCACGATCAGCGTGGCGAGCGCGACCCAGCCGGTCGGGTCCCCGAGCCAGACAAAATGCGGCGCCAGAAAATCGATCAGTGCCATACGAGTATCCCTCGGCGGTTCGGTTGAAAATCGTCGGCGTTGCGGCTGGGATCAGATAACGAGCCGATCCACGGCGTCAACCTCCGCTCCAGAAAGCGGGAACCGTCTCTTCCAGGCGCGGCCCAAGCCTGAGCGGTGCAATCTTCTCGGCCAGACCGGTGCGATCGGAGATTTCGACGCCCAGCCCGCAGATCGTCGCCGGCCCGGCCGCAGCCTCGAACCGGCCCTTGGGAACCTTGTAAAGGAACCGGTTGAGCGGCTCCTCCTTGTCCATGCCGAGCGAGGAATCGTAGTCGCCGCACATGCCCGCATCCGACATGAACCCGGTGCCGCCATTGAGGATCTGGTGGTCGGCGGTCGGATGATGGGTGTGGGTGCCCACGACGAGGCTTGCCCGCCCGTCGACGAAATGGGCAAAGCACATCTTTTCGCTGGTCGCCTCGGCGTGAAAGTCGATGACGATCGCGTCCGCCTGCTCGCCCAACGGACAGGCGGCGATCTCGCGCTCGGCCGCATGGAACGGGTCGTCGAGTTCGGGATGCATGAAAACCCGGCCCATGATGTTGGCGACCATCACCCGCGCGCCATTCCTGGCGACGAAAACGCCGGAACCGCGCCCCGGCGTGCCGCCGGGGAAGTTGGCCGGACGCAGGAAGCGTTCCTCGCGCGGCGCGAATTCCAGCGCCTCGCGCTGATCCCACACATGATTGCCGGTGGTCACGACATCGGCGCCGGCCTCGAGCGTCGTCTTGAAGATGTCTTCGGTGATGCCGAAGCCGCCGGCGGCGTTTTCGCCGTTGACGATCACGAAATCGAGCCGGAAATCGGAAATCAGGCCAGGCAGACGCTGCCACACCGCCGTGCGCCCGGTCCGCCCCACCATATCGCCAAGAAAAAGAAGCCTCATTAGGCCGGATACCTGCTTGCACCGCACGGTGCCGGCGGTGGTTGAAAACCCGACCGCCGACGATGAACGGCCATCTAGCGAGCAGGACCCATCGTGTGCAAGCCGGTTTCGGTCAGGATGTCGGGGATGACGACATCGTGAGGATCATCCAGTACGGTCTCGACCTTCTGGCAATCGAAGGCGATTGCGACCAGGCGCGGCGCGCCGCCGCGCGCCCGCAACCGGGCGATCGCCCGATCGTAATGGCCCGCGCCATAGCCGATCCGCTGGCCGCGGCGATCGAAGGCGGCAAGCGGTACGAGAATGATGGTGGGTTCCAGAACCGCCGCCTCGGCAGTTGGACCGACCGTACCGCCCGCCGTCTCGACGAGCGGAACGCCGCGCAGCAACTCGCGAAATACGATCGTGGTCGCGTCCACCACCACCGGCAGGCAAAGCCGTGCGTGTCTTTCACGCAAGCCGAACATCAACGGCCGCACGTCGACTTCCGAGCGCATCGGCCAGTAGCCGGCGACGACATCGTCGGCCGAGACCGGGATCTCCCTGCAAAATTCGGCAATGCGCAGCGAGGCCTCGACGCGATAGACCGGATCGAGCGCGTCGCGCCGCGCAAGCGCGGCCGATCGAAGAGCCAGCTTGTGTTCGTGCAGCGAAGTCATGCGCGTCCACCTCCCGCACAGCCAAACCGACTGCACGCCGGCGGTCAAGACCGCACGGGCGTGTCGCAATAGCCGGGACGTGTCGGGAAGGGCCGGCGGATTTTCACCGCAAACCGCCGGACCTTGCCGGCAGGGTTCGGGCATCGCGACGATCCACACACACCGGTGGAGAGGTTGATCCCGGGTGCCTACAAAGTAGGTGGGCGCCGTATGAAAGGACCCACGGGTCCAACCAGGGACAGCTCCCTTGGGATCAATAAGGCCCCGGGGAATGTTACTCCTGCCGCGAGGCGCAGACCGTCACGGGCGAATATAGGCTGCGGTCCCCCGTTCCGCCAGAGCCGTTGCGCGGCATTTCGATCATTGGCGGACCTTGCGCCAAAACCCATGTCTCCGTACGGTTTGCGCCAAAGCTGAACAATCATCCGGGAAGACACTATGCGTTTCGAAGGCACGTCGGCCTATGTCGCCGACAAGGATCTGATGGTGGCCGTCAACGCGGCGATAGCGCTCGAGCGGCCGTTGCTCGTCAAGGGCGAGCCGGGCACCGGCAAGACCGAGCTGGCGCGCCAGATGGCCGCCGCGCTCGGCCTCGACCTGATCGAGTGGCACGTCAAATCGACCACCAAGGCACAGCAGGGCCTTTACGAATACGACGCCGTCTCGCGCCTGCGCGACAGCCAGCTCGGCGATGCGCGCTTCAACGACATCGCCAACTACATCAAGCGCGGCAAGTTGTGGGAGGCCTTCGCCGCCGACAAGAAGGTCGTGCTGTTGATCGACGAAGTCGACAAGGCCGATATCGAGTTTCCGAACGACCTTCTGCAGGAACTCGATCGCATGGAGTTCTTCGTCTACGAGACCGGCGAAACCGTGCGCGCCAGGCATCGGCCGATCGTCGTCATCACCTCCAACAACGAGAAGGAGCTGCCCGACGCCTTTCTGCGCCGCTGCTTTTTCCACTATATCCGCTTCCCCGAGGCCGAGACGCTGGCGCGCATCGTCGACGTGCACTATCCCGGCATCAAGCAGAACCTGGTACGCGCCGCGCTCAATCAGTTCTACGAGATCCGCGACGTGCCCGGCCTGAAGAAAAAACCGTCGACGTCCGAGGCGCTCGACTGGATCCGGCTGCTGGTCGCCGACGACGTCGACCCGGCCGATCTGCGCGCCGATCCGAAAAACGCGCTGCCGAAGCTGCACGGCGCCCTGCTGAAGAACGAGCAGGACGTGCACCTGTTCGAACGCCTGGCCTTCATGGCGCGCCGGCAGGGTTAGGCCCGGGCGCATAGATGCAAGCATCGCCGCGATGGTGGCCCTTTCCCGCCCCGGCCGGTGACGCGAGACTGCCGCGAGACGGGCGGGGGAGAGAATTAGCCGTGACAGACATTGCCATCCGCCCGTTGCAACAATCCGACCACGCCGACTGGCGGCGTCTTTGGACCGCCTATCTCGCCTTCTACGAAACCACGGTGCCAGAGACCGTCTATGCCGCGACCTGGACGCGGCTGTTCGATCCCGGCGCCTTCGAACCCAACGGCCTGCTTGCGCTTTGCGACGGCAAACCGGTCGGGCTGGTCCATTTCATCTTCCACCGCACCTGCTGGTCCGACAGGAACAATTGCTACCTGCAGGATCTCTTCGCCGACCCGAGCATGCGCGGCAAAGGCGTCGGCCGGGCGCTGATCGAGGCGGTCTATGACGAGGCCGACAGGCGCGACGCCGCCATCGTCTACTGGATGACGCAGGATTTCAACGAGACGGCACGCAAACTCTACGATCGCATCGCCAGGCAGACCCCGTTCATAAAATATCAGCGCTGAGACAGACCATGCCGGCACACCGTCGGCCCGCGATCCGCCGACAGTCCACAACGGCGGCAACCGCTTGTTTTTGGCTGACAACCGGGCGAAGGCGAATTAACGTCGGCCCATGTTCATTCCCTTCTTCCTCGAACTGAAAGCCGCGCGCGTGCCGGTCTCGCTGCGCGAATATCTGACCCTTCTGGAAGGGCTGGACGCCGACCTCGTCAGCTATGACGTCGAGGGTTTTTATTATCTCGCCCGCGCCGCGCTGGTGAAGGACGAGCGCCATATCGACCGCTTCGACCAAGTGTTTTCGCATATCTTCAAGGGCGTCGAGGCGGTGTCGGGCGAAGGTGCCGTCGATGACGCCAACATCCCGGAGGAATGGCTGCGCCGGCTTGCCGAAAAGCATTTGAGCGAGGACGAAAAAAAGCTGGTCGAGGCGATGGGCGGTTTCGACAAGCTGATGGAGACGCTGAAAAAGCGACTGGAGGAGCAGAAGGGCCGCCATCAGGGCGGCTCGAAATGGATCGGCACCGCCGGCACCTCGCCCTTCGGCGCCTACGGATACAATCCCGAAGGTGTGAGGATCGGCCAGCACGAATCGCGCCATCGCCGCGCGGTCAAGGTCTGGGACAAGCGCGAGTTCAAGAATTTCGACGACTCCGTCGAGATCGGCACACGCAACATCAAAGTGGCGCTCAAGCGGCTCAGGCGCTGGGTGCGCGAGGGCGCGCACGAGGAACTCGACCTTCCCGGCACGATCCACGCAACCGCCGAGCACGGCTATCTCGACGTCCAGACGAGGCCGCAACGCCGCAACGCGGTCAAGCTGTTGATGTTCTTCGACGCCGGCGGGTCGATGGACGATCACGTCCAGGTGGTCGAGGAGCTATTTTCGGCGGCGCGCGCCGAATTCCGCCAGCTCGAATATTTCTACTTCCACAACTGTCTTTACGAGGGCGTGTGGAAGGATAATCGCCGCCGCCATTCCCAAGTGCTGCCGACCTACGACGTGCTCAACAAATACGGCCACGACTACAAGGTGATCTTCGTCGGCGACGCCTCGATGAGTCCTTATGAAATCGCCTATCCGGGCGGCTCGGTCGAACATTGGAACGAGGAGGCCGGCATCGTGTGGCTGCAGCGCGTGCTCGCCCAGTGGCCGAACGCGGTCTGGATAAACCCTGTCACACAAAAGCACTGGAACTACACGCACTCGATCCAGATGATCCGCGAGATCTTTTCCGAGCGCATGTATCCGCTGACGCTCGCCGGGCTGGAAGCCGCGACGCGGGAACTCTCACGCAAGCATTGAACCCCCGCCCAGCCGAGGCCGCCCCGGCGCTCAAGCTGGTTTCTTGGCGTCGACGCTGCGCGGCATGTCCCCGCGCCCTTCGATGGTGCGGTAGAAATCGGCAAGCTGTTTGCCGCGCTCGGCCTTGAAGGTACGCCCGCTCGCCGTCAGGCTCGCGATCCGATCGATACGAAAAGCCCTGAAATCGCCGCGCATCTCGCACCAGGCGACGAGCGTCCACACCTTGCCCCAGAACCACAGGCCGAGCGGGCGCACGTCGCGCATGGTGCCGCGGCCGGCCTCGTCGCGATAATCGAGCCTCAGCACCGAACGCGCCTCGATCGCGCGCTCGACCGCGTCGATCGACTCGCGATCGCTCTGGCTCACCACGTAAAGCGGAGCGTGAATTTCCGTGCGCGCGATACGTTCGCGCTCGTTGTCGGGCAGCACCGCGCCGATCTTGACCAGCGCCTCCTCGGCCGAACGCGCCATGGCCGCGCCGCCGAAGGCACGCACCATACGCGCGCCGGCGACAAGCGCCACGATCTCGTCGCGCGTGAACATCAGCGGCGGCAGTTCGTAGCCCGACCGCATGATGTAGCCGACGCCGGCTTCGCCATCGATCGGCACCCCGGTCGACTGCAGGTCGGCGATATCGCGGTAGATCGTTCGTTCGGAGACTTCAAGCCACTCTCCCAGCATGCGCGCGGTGACGAGCCGGCCTCCGCGCAAATGTTGAACGATCTGGAACAGGCGGTCGGCACGTCTCATAGGGGCAGGCCCTCTTGGCTACGCCGTCCTCCGGTGCGATCGACCCCTAAGCAGGACCGCCTCGCCGCGAACGGCTTCATCTCGATCACGCGCCACAACGGCGCGACCTCACCGATCGGAGCCCCCCGTTCCGGCGCGGCATGCGCGATCCCGGCAACGGCAAGCCGATGATAGCCGGGATCGGCCGGACCTGTCACCCGCGCGCCGGATGCCGGCACCGTCTGGACGGACATGGTCTCGATCCTCTTTCCCGGCCCGTCGAGACGACCTGCCCGCCGGTACGCCAACTGGCTCTTCTCGATGGCTAGGCGCAGAAAATGCCGATGCTGTTGCCGTCGGGATCGAGACAATAGGCGAACCGGCCGGCCGGAATCTCGATAACCGGCGACACCACCGTACCGCCATTGTCGGTGACACGCTTCAGCG
Source organism: Nitratireductor alexandrii (assembly GCF_004000215.1). Classification (GTDB taxonomy): domain Bacteria; phylum Pseudomonadota; class Alphaproteobacteria; order Rhizobiales; family Rhizobiaceae; genus Mangrovimarina; species Mangrovimarina alexandrii. The sequence continues at coordinate 214,376 of NZ_RBVY01000003.1, forward strand.
CGTCTTCTAGCGGTGCTGCCACCGCCAGGTGGATCGTGTTTCCGCTGCCCTGGCTGGCCGGCTTGCCGGGATAAAGATGACCGGACACGGCCTCACGCTCCTTACAGGCGAACACCGCCATCGGGTTGGGTCCGTCATTCTGGTAGGCCGGCGCATTATCCAGCACCGCACCGTAAAAGGCCTTAGCGCGCTCCATGTCGCTGACCGGGATTTCGGCCCACACCACGGCGTTTTCGGGAACGAAGCTTGTCATGGACTTTCCTTTCGGTTGGGGAAGAATGCCACGCCCCTCCTGACAACATCCTGTCAGGAGGCGAGGCCGGATGATCGTTGCAGGGCGGAGCGTGTACGCCGCCCGGTTTGGCCTGGCCTCAGGACCGGGACGGCCCCTCGCCGTCGCGGCGAACAAACTCGGCAAGCGGGGTATCCGGCCAGCCGATATCCTTGCGGATATGGGGTGGCAAAGCATCGATCAGGCGTCGGATGCGGGCACTAGCGCGCATGATGCGCCAGCGGTCCGCATAATGGCCGACGCGATCGACGAACAGATGGGAAAAGGACATCGCGGCCTCCGTCGAATCGTCACTGGAGGCATGGTCGCACAGCGCTGCTGACAGCCTCGCGTCAGGAACCCGAGGCGAACGCGGCGACGGCTCAGTCCGGGGCGACCGGCACCGTATAGTTGAGCGGCAGTCGCCCGCCATCGGCGTAGAGCGTCTGGCCGGTGATGTAACTGGCATCGTCGGAGACGAGGAAGGCGGCCACCGAGGCGATCTCGGACGGTTCGCCGATACGGCCGAGAGGCGTGCGCGACAGGATCCTGTTCCTGGCCGCAGGATCGGCGTTCACACTGGAAAGCAGGTCGGTCATGATCGAGCCCGGCCCGATTGCGTTGACACGGATGCCGTAGGGGGCCAGCGACAGCGCCATCACCTTGGTAAGCTGGTTCACACCGCCCTTGGACACCGAATAAGGCACCTGGTTGGCGATCGCGAACACCGCGTTCACCGACGACATGTTGACGATCGCGCCGGGCGTCCCGCCGCTCTTGACCTTGTCGACCATGTAGCGCGCGACGGCCTGTCCGACCAGGAAGGTGCCCTTCAGATTGACGTCGAGGACGCGATCGAAGTCCTCTTCGTTGAGGTCGAGGAAATCGGCGCCGTGGACGATGCCGGCATTGTTGACCAGAATGTCGATATCGCCGAAGCCGTCGATCGCCGCGGCGATCAGATTGTGCACGTCGAGCCGCTTGCCGACATCCGATTTCACGAAACGAACCTCGCCAAGCGGCGACAGGTCCTTTTCCGCCTTCTCGCCCTTTTCGGGATCGATGTCGGCGATGATCACTTTCGCCTTCTCGCGCAGGAAACGCTCGGCGATGGCATAACCGATCCCGCCGGCGGCGCCGGTCACGATCGCGATTTTTCCGTCAAGCGGCATGACGCGCTCCTTGCAACTCACCAGCCGGCCTTATAGCCGTCGGCGCCGGGCCCGGCCAGAGGGCCCGCGCGGCCTGAAACCGTCGATCAGACGCCAATACCGTGCTCGTTGAGCGCGGCGGTGATTTCGTCCAGGATCGCGGGATCGTCGATCGTGGCCGGCATCGCCCAAGCCTGCCTGTCGGCGATTTTCTGCATTGTGCCGCGCAGGATCTTGCCCGAACGCGTCTTCGGCAGCCGCTTGACCACCACCACCGACTTGAACGCGGCGACCGGACCGATCCTGTCGCGCACCAGGCTGACGACCTCGCTTTCGACATCGCCCGCACCGCGCGCGGCACCGGCGTTGAGCACCACGAAACCGCACGGCACCTGGCCCTTCATCGCATCCGCGATGCCGATCACCGCGCATTCGGCAACGTCGGGATGCTCCGCCACCACCTCCTCCATGCCGCCTGTCGACAGCCGATGACCGGCGACATTGATGATGTCGTCGGTGCGCGCCATGATGAACAGATAGCCGTCCTCGTCGATATAACCGGCATCGGCCGTCTTGTAGTAGCCGGGAAACTCGTCGAGATAGGCACTGCGGAACCGGTCGTCCGCGTTCCACAGCGTCGGCAGGCAACCGGGCGGCAGCGGCAGCTTGACCACCACATTGCCGAGCGTGCCGGTTTCCACCTCGTGGCCGGCATCGTCGAGCACGCGCATATCGTAGCCCGGCATCGGCACGGCCGGCGAGCCGTACTTGACCGGCAATTGCCCCAGACCGACCGGATTGTTGGAGATCGGCGCCCCGGTCTCCGTCTGCCACCAATGATCGATCACCGGAACGCCAAGCTTCTGCTCGGCCCATTTGATTGTTTCGGGATCGGCCCGTTCGCCGGCCAGGAACAGGGTGCGGAATCGGGACAGGTCGTATTTGCCGACATGTTCGCCCTTCGGATCCTGCCCCTTGATCGCCCTGAAGGCCGTCGGCGCGGTAAACAGCGCCACGACGCCGTGCTCGGCGATCACGCGCCAGAACGTTCCCGCATCCGGCGTGCCGACGGGCTTGCCCTCGAACAGGACCGTGGTGCAGCCATGCAGGAGCGGCGCGTAGACGATGTAGGAATGTCCGACCACCCAGCCGACATCCGAGGCCGCCCAGAACACTTCCCCCGGTTCGATTCCGTATTCATGGCCCATCGACCATTCCAGCATGACCATGTGGCCGCCATTGTCGCGCACCACCCCCTTGGGCTGCCCGGTCGTGCCGGACGTGTAGAGCACGTAAAGCGGGTCGGTGGCCGCCAGTTCGACGCAGGGCACCGTTCGTCCCGCTGCCTTGGCCGCGGCAACCGCGTCGGCGAAATCGACATCGCGCCCTTCGACAAGCTCGCAACCCCGCTCGGGTCGCTGCAGCACGATACAGCGCTCGACCTTGTGGCGCGCCATCGCGATCGCGCCGTCGAGCAGCGGCTTGTAGGCGACGATGCGCCCCGGCTCGATGCCGCACGAAGCCGAAACGATCAGTCTCGGCTTCGAATCCTCGATGCGGGTCGCCAGTTCCTTGGCCGCGAAGCCGCCGAACACCACGGAATGGACGGCGCCCAGCCGCGCGCAGGCGAGCATGGCGAAAACCGCCTCGGGGACCATCGGCATGTAGATGATGACTCGATCGCCCTTGCCCACGCCCTGGTCGGCGATGACGGCGGCAAGCGCCTCCACCTCGGTCTTCAGTTCGCCATAGGTGAAGGTTTTTTTCCGGCCCGTGATCGGGCTGTCGTAGATCAGCGCCGCCTGGGCGGCGCGCCCGCCCGCGACATGTCGGTCGACGGCGTTGTAGCACGTGTTGCAGGTGGCGTCCGGGAACCACTGGCCGTAGACGCCGGCCTCGGCGTCGAAAATTCTGTCCGGCGGCGAAAACCAGTCGATCGCCGCGGCCGCCGCCGCCCAGAACCCCTCAGGGTCCCGTTGCCACGAGTTGTAGACCGCGTGATAGCGCGATGCCATTGTTCACCTCCCGATCGAGCCACGCCCGTTTGCCGTCTTTTAGCCGCCCCTCGCCGCGCGCGTCCATTTGACTATGATCTAACAACGTACGGTAGCGCCACGATGGCGCGGGCTTTGACATGCTGCCTTGATGCTGGTCAAAGGTCGAGACGCGCGCCGCACCGCCAGCGCGTCGCGGAGGTCCGATGACGAAAATCCTGTCGCTGATGATCGTCTTGATGATGGTGGTTCAGCTCATCAAGCCGCTGGGCTTGCCCGGCCTACGCCATCGCCGCGATTTCTGGAAACTGGCGCTACTGGCGTTGGCCGCGATCTCGCTCACCGTCGCTCTGAGCCATGGCCGCTGAGGCCGCGGCTCCGGCCTCGTCGAGCGCGATCAGGGGCAGGAGATGGTCGGCCCAGGCCTGATATCCGGCCACGGAGGCATGAAACCCGTCATGGGAGAATCCGGCGGCCGGATCGACGACCGGCAACCGCGCGGCCGGCAGCGCGCCGCGCTCCAGGCAAAGCCTCGTTCCCATGCGGTTGATCGCGGCCGCGCGGACTTCCAGGATACGCCCGAGCAAGGCCGGCAAGGCGGGCACCCGCGTCATGTCGATTACCGGCGACCAGACGATCCGCGCCCGCGGCCATTTCGCCCTGACGGCGTAGAGAAGTCCGCCGAACTCTTTCTTGAAGCGCGAGACGGAATGAAAATTCTTGGTATCGTTGGTGCCCACCGAGAGCACGATATGGGTCCACGGCTCGGCCGCCATATTGGGCACGACATGGTCGCGCAACTGGCCCGATGTGGCGGAATTGAAGCCGGCCGCGCGCCAGGCGACCGGTCGGCCGGTGTCGCGGTTGAGCGCGTGGGCCAGTCGCGCCGCCAGCCCCTTTTCGCTGTCGACGATGCCGACCGAGGCGGCCGAGGAATCCCCCAGCACCAGAAGCCGTACCGGCTCGCCGTGCCCGGTCAAGGTATGCAGCACGGGCCCCTCGGGCGGCAGAAGGCGGGGCGTGCGCCGCCTCACCGCCAGCCCCTGCCAGACATAGACCGGGAAGGCGAGCCAGGACAGAAGCGGAAGAAGATTTGACATGGCGCGGGCCCGATGGATCTCGCACCCCGAATAGTGCGCCGCGGCCAAAAGAAAAAGCCCGCACATCGCCGTCCGGGCTTTTGGGGCCTTTGCCCTGGGTGTCGGGAGCCTGAGACGGTTGCCCGTCGCGCCGACGGGCAAATGCCGTCGTCGAACGTCAGGCGCTGCGCGACGCCTCGAAGATACTGTCGATCGCCGAAGCCAAGGCGGCGTCGAATTCGGCGTCGCTCTGGCGCGCGGAAAGCCCCTCGGTCAGGGCGCGCGAGAAACTGGCGATCATGCCGGTATTCTGCGCCAGCTTTTCATTCGCCTCCTCGCGCGAATACCCGCCGGACAGCGCCACCACGCGCATGACGCGCGGGTCGTCAATCAGCGGCTTGTAGAGGTTCGCCTTCGTCGGCAGCGTCAGCTTGAGCATGACCTGCTTGCCCGCCGGCACGCCGTCGAGATGCTTTTGGATTTCCGACAGCAAAATCTCTTCCGCTTGCGCCTTGTCCGAGATCGAGATTGTGACCTCAGGCTCGATGATCGGCACCAGCCCGTGGTCGAGGGTCTGCCTGGCGATCTCGAACTGCTGGGCGACGATCGCCGCGATACCCTTGGCGTTGGCCGCGTCGATCACCGACCGCATCTTGGTGCCGAAGACGCCCTTGGCGACAGCGCGTTCCAAAAGCGCGTCGAGATCCGGCATCGGCTTCATCAGCTTGACGCCGTCCTGCGTGTCGGCAAGGCCCTTGTCGACCTTCAGGAACGGCACGACGCCGCGCTTTTCCCAGAGATATTGAGCGGTCGGCGTGCCGTCGATGTCGCGGTCCATCGTCTGTTCGAACAGGATCGCGCCCATCACCTTGTCGCCGGTGAAGGCGGGCGACTTGATGATTCTGGCGCGCATCTGGTGAATGAGGTCGAACATTTCCGCCTCGTTCGACCAAGCCCCCTCATCGATGCCGTAGAGCTTGAGCGCCTTCGGCGTGGAGCCGCCCGACTGATCAAGCGCCGCGATGAAGCCGTCCTTGTTCTCGGCCTGCGCGGCCATCGCCTTCACGTTGTCTTGGGGACGCTCACTCATTATCCGGCCTCATCCTGTCTCTTCAACTGGATTGGCGCTCTATCAGAGCGGGCGCGGAAACGGAACTGCGGCGCCAGCGCTTTGAATCGATTGAAAGAATTTCAATCGGTTTAGCCCACCGGCATTTTGCCTCAGCCTTAACGCGCCGTCGAACCGGCCGCCGCGCCCGCCCTGGCGGTGGGGTCAACCGCTCTTCTTGAGCGCGTCCACCCCCGGCAGTGCTTTGCCTTCCATCCATTCCAGGAAAGCCCCGCCGGCGGTCGACACATAGGTGAAGGCGTCGGTCACGCCGGCATGGTTGAGGGCCGCGACCGTATCGCCGCCACCGGCCACCGAGATCAGCCGACCGTCGACGGTCTGTGCCGCGGCAAACTTGGCGGCCGCCACCGTGGCGGCATCGAACGGCGCGATCTCGAACGCGCCCAGCGGCCCGTTCCAGACCAGCGTCGCGGCGCGGTCGATGCGTTCGGTCACGGTCTTGACGGTCTTCGGGCCGACATCGAGGATCATCGCGTCGGCCGGAACCGCATCGACATTGACGGTCTCGTTGTCCGCGCCCGCCTTGAACTCGCGCGCCACGACCGCGTCGACCGGCAGCACGATCGCACAGCCCGCCGAAGCCGCTTCGGTCATGATCTGCTTGGCCGTATGGGCAAGGTCGTGTTCGCACAAGGATTTGCCGACCTGCGTGCCGCGCGCGGCCAAAAACGTGTTGGCCATGCCGCCGCCGATCACCAGCACGTCGACCTTGCCGACCAGATTCATCAACAGGTCGATCTTGGTCGAGACCTTGGCCCCGCCGACGATCGCCACCACCGGCCGGGCGGGATCGCCGAGGCCCTTTTCCAGCGCCACCAGTTCGGCCTGCATGGTTCGCCCGGCATAGGCCGGCAGCATATGCGCGAGCCCTTCCGTGGAAGCGTGGGCGCGGTGCGCGGCGGAAAAGGCATCGTTGACGAAAAGATCGCCGTTTTCGGCCAACGCCGCGACAAAACCGGCCTCGTTGGCCTCCTCGCCCTTGTGGAAGCGGGTGTTCTCCAGAACCAGGATGTCGCCGGCAGCCATCGCCTTCACCGCGTCCGCGGCGAGCGGACCGATGCAGTCGGCGGCGAAATGGACCCGTCGGTCCAGCACCGCCTCGGTGGCGGCCGCGATCGGGGCGAGCGACAGGGCCGGGTCCGGACCATGTTTGGGCCGGCCGAAATGCGCCAGCAAAATCACTTTCGCGCCCCGGTCCGACAGTTCCACGATCGTCGGCGCGACGCGTTCGATGCGCGTAACGTCGCCAACCTTGCCGTCCTTCATCGGTACGTTGAGGTCGACGCGCACAAGCACCCGCTTGCCTGAAAAGTCGCCGATATCATCGAGTGTCCTGAAAGCCGGCATCGCCGCAAATCTCCCGTACAGAAATCGCGCCGGACCATAACGATTGCCGGCCCGCGCGCAAGCCGCCCCCCGCCTTATTGCGGCAAAACCATTTGCGGCGGATCGTCATCCTTGTCGGACTTGTCCTGCAGCGGCTTGTCGGCGGCCCGCAGCCGCCTTTCGCGTCGCCGTTCACGCCACGAGCGCAGCGCCTCCAGCACGCGGTCGCGAATCTCGCCCGCGCTCAGGAAGACCGGGATTTTCGGCGCCTCCAGATGCGGCTCGAAGGAAAGCCCGACCTCGGCGATCCGTCCCTTGTCGTCGACATCGCGCACGATCAGTTCGACCGGACCGATCGTGACCCGGTCGGCATATTCGGCCTTGCCGCCGAGGCGTTCCGTCATCAGCTCCACGATCGGCTTTGCCGCGTCGGCTTCCGACAGGCCGAGCCCGTAGGCGGCGTCGAGATCGGCGGCGGGCCGCGTCGCGTCGATGGCGAAGGCACCGAAGAAGTCCGCATCCTCCGGATCGAGTTCGGCCCGGCTCGCAAACAGCCTGTCGAGCAGCCGCGGATAACGGTCGGAGACGAAGATGTAGACGTGATCCTCGGCCTCCAGCCTGCCGGCATATTGATAGGTCATCGAGCGCCCGTCGCGCACCACCAGCGACGGCCGCGCCCAGCGCGGTATGCGCACCCCGGTCGCCACCGGGCTGCCGGCGACGACGCGATAGGCGAGCAGTTCGTGATGGGCCGCGCCCGGCAGCTCGAGCTCGACCTTGTCGAGCGGCCCGATACGCGGCGGCACCACGAGGCCGAGCCGGCGCGCCAGGGGCCCGATCGTCCAGCCCTGCACGATCAGCGACACCAACACGATGATGAAGGCGGCATTGAAGATCATGCCGCCGACAGCGAGATTCTGCAGCAGCGGCGTCAGCGCGAGCAGGATCGAGACCGCGCCGCGCAGGCCCACCCAGGACACAAAGGCCGTCTCCGCGCGGGTGAAACGGAACGGCACCAGGCACAGCCAGACCGCGATCGGGCGTGCCACGAAGATCAGGAACAGGCCGAGCGCGACCGCAGGCAGAGCGATGGCGGGGAACTGCGACGGCGTCGCGAACAGCCCGAGCACCAAAAACATGATGATCTGCGCCAGCCAGGTCAGCCCGTCCTGGAATTGCTTGAGATGCGCGGCCGAACGCACGCCGGAATTGCCGGCGATCAACCCGGCGACATAGACCGCCAGGAACCCCGAACCGCCGATCGCGCCGGCAAGACCGAACAGAAGCAGCGACAAGGTGATGGTGAAGATCGGCAGCAGGCCGCGATCAAGTTTCAGCCACTCCACCAGCCGCGCGATCAAAAAACCGCCGCTGACGCCGGCAGCAAGGCCGAGCCCCATCTGGACGGCGAACCCGGTCAAAATGTCGACCAACAGCACCTCGGCCTTCGGATCGCTGCCGGTGGCAACCAGCGAGACGAAGGTGATGGTCAAGAAAATGGCGATCGGGTCGTTCGAGCCCGATTCGACCTCCAGCGTCGAGCGGACCCGGTCGCGGATGTTGAGGTTGCCGGCCCTGAGCAGGAAGAACACGGCGGCCGCGTCGGTCGAGGCCACGGCCGCGCCGAGCAGGAAGGATTCCATCCAGCCGAGCCCGGTGAGATAGCGCGCCGCGACGCCGAAAAGCGCCATCGTCAGCGCCACGCCGAGCGTGGCCAGCGACAGGGCCGGGCCGGCGGCTTGGCGAAACGAAGCCAGCCGGGTGCCGAAACCCGAATCGAACAGGATCACCGCCAGCGCCAGCGAGCCGACGAAATAGGCGACCGGAGCGTTGTTGAAGGCGATTCCGAGACCGTCAACGCCGGCGACGAGACCGATGCCCAGGAACAAAAGCAGCAGCGGGGCACCGAAACGGAAGGCGATGAGGCTGGAAAAGGCGGCGGCGAGGATCAGCGCCGTACCGACCAGAACCACCAGATAAACGCCTTCCATACGCCCGCTCCGCTCGACCTCCCGGATAGCCTCGACGCACAGAGTGCGGCGAAGGCGGACAAGGACGCAAGCCGCAAGTCGTTTTTTTAGAGGCGCACAAACGAATTACGCAAAAAAAACGCCCGGGCAAGCCCGGGCGCCGATCGGAATGTCCGGTGCGACGATCCGCGCTCAGGCCATCGTTTTGGCCAGTGCCACGGTGGTGTCCGCCATGCGGTTGGAGAAGCCCCATTCATTGTCGTACCACGACATCACCCGCACCAGATTGCCCTCGATGACCTTGGTCTGATCGAGCGCGAAGGTGGAAGACGCCGGATCGTGGTTGAGGTCGACCGAGACCAGCGGCTCCTTGGTGTAGGCGAGAATGCCCTTCAGCGGACCGTCGGCGGCCGCGACCAGCGCCTGATTGACCTCGTCGACGGTGACATCGCGCTTGGGAACGAACTTGAAGTCGATCACCGACACATTAGGCGTCGGCACGCGGATCGACACACCGTCGAGCTTGCCCTTGAGCTCGGGCAGCACCAGACCCACCGCCTTGGCCGCACCGGTCGATGTCGGAATCATCGACACTGCCGCGGCGCGCGCGCGATAGAGATCCTTGTGCATCGTGTCGAGCGTCGGCTGATCGCCGGTATAGGCGTGCACCGTGGTCATGAAGCCCTTTTCGATGCCGAAGGCGTCGTTGAGCACCTTGGCCACCGGTGCCAGACAGTTGGTCGTGCACGAGGCATTGGAGATGACGATGTGGTCCTTGGTCAGCTTGTCGTGGTTGACGCCGTAGACCACGGTCAGGTCGGCGCCATCGGCGGGCGCCGAGACCACGACCCGTTTGGCACCGGCCGTCAGATGCGCCGAAGCCTTCTCCTTTGTCGCGAAAATACCGGTGCATTCGAGCACGATGTCGACACCGAGTTCCTTCCACGGCAGTTTCGAGGGATCGCGTTCCGACGTCACCTTGAAGCTGTCGCTGCCGACCGAGATCGTGTCGCCGGACACCGTCACCTCGGAGGGAAAACGTCCGTGCACGCTGTCGTAGCGCAAAAGATGGGCATTGGTCTCCACCGGACCGAGGTCGTTCACGGCCACGACGTCAATGTCCTTGCGGCCCGATTCGTAGATGGCCCGGACGATGTTCCGGCCGATGCGGCCAAATCCGTTGATGGCGACTTTTGCGGTCATCGATATTTCCTTCAGGAGCTCTTGCGCGGAGGCACGCCGGTGATCGTTCGAACGCCGCCGGCCCGGCCTGCTGGCAGCGATCGCACCCAAGGCCCGCGGACGAGGCGCTTCATAGCGGCGGTAGGGCAAAGAATCCAGCCGCAACCACGCCTGGACCGGTGGATTCGTCGATCCTGACGCGCCGACGCGGCCATCTCCGCCGCCTGCGGCTCAGTTCCGGTCGGCCAATCGCGCTTCCACGGCCTGCACCACCGCTTCGGCGGTGATGCCGAAATGGCTGTAGAGCTCCTCGTAGGGAGCGCTGGCACCGAAACCGTCCATGCCGATGAAGATGCCGTCGGGGCCGATCATCCGGTCCCAGCTCTGGCGCACGCCGGCCTCGATCGCCACCTTCACCGCCGCCGATCCGACGATCGCGGCGTGATATTCCGCGCTCTGCATGGCGAAACGCTCCATCGACGGCACCGACACGACCCGCGCGGGATACCCCTTCGCCTCCAGCAGGCGCCGCGCCGCCAGCGCGATCTCGACTTCCGATCCGGTGGCGAACAATGTCACGACCTCGTCGTCGCTGGCCGGTGCGAGATCGTACGCACCGAAGCGGCATAGATTTTCTTCCGTGTGGTCGGTGCGCACCGCCGGCAGGTTCTGGCGCGTCAGTGCCAGAACGGAAGGCGCCTTGCCATCCTCGAGCGCCAATTGCCAGCATTCGGCGGTTTCGATAGCGTCGGCCGGCCGATAGACGCGCAGATTGGGGATCGCCCTCAAGGCCGACAGGTGCTCGACGGGCTGATGGGTCGGCCCGTCTTCACCCAGACCGATCGAATCGTGCGTCATCACGTAGATGACGCGCTGGCCCATCAGCGCCGACAGCCGGATCGAAGGCCGGCAATAATCGGTGAACACGAGGAAGGTGCCGCCATAGGGAATGATGCCGCCATGCAGCGCCATGCCGTTCATCGCCGCCGCCATGCCATGTTCGCGGATGCCGTAATAGATATAGCGGCCCGTATAATCGCCGGGCGCGATCGGCCCGGTCTGGCTGGTCTTGGTGTTGTTCGACCCGGTCAGGTCGGCCGAGCCGCCGATCGTTTCCGGCAACGCCGCATTGATGACCTCGAGCGCCATCTCGGAGGATTTCCGGGTCGCCACCTTCGGTTTGTCCTTGGCGAGCGCCTTCTTGTAATCGGCGATCGCCGCCTCGAACCCGCCCGGCAGCTCGCCGCGCATGCGGCGCTCGAACTCGCTGCGGATCTCGGCCTCGGTCTCGGCCAGCCGGCCTTCCCACTCCTTGCGCTCCTTGACCGAGCGCAGGCCGGCCAGACGCCACATGTCGAGAATGTCGGACGGCACCTCGAAGGGCGCGGCGTCCCATCCAAGCGCGGCGCGCGCGCCGGCGATCTCCTCGTCGCCAAGCGGCGAGCCGTGCGCCTTGCTGGTACCGGCCCGGTTCGGCGCGCCGAAGCCGATCGTCGTCTTGCAGGCGATCATGCTGGGCCGGTCGGAGGCACGCGCCGCCTCGATCGCCTCGGCGATCGCCTCCGGATCATGGCCGTCGCAACGCTGCGTGTGCCAGCCCGAGGCCTCGAAGCGGGCGCATTGATCGGTCGAATCCGAAAGCGACACCGCACCGTCGATCGAAATGCCGTTATCGTCGAAAAAGACGATCAGCTTGCCGAGCTCGAGATGGCCGGCCAGCGAGATCGCCTCCTGGCTGATGCCTTCCATCAGACAGCCGTCGCCGGCTAGCACATAGGTATGGTGGTCGACCAGCGCATCGCCGAAGCGCGCATTGAGGATGCGTTCGGCCAGCGCCATGCCGACCGCATTGGCCAACCCCTGGCCGAGCGGACCGGTTGTGGTCTCGATGCCGGCGGCATGGCCGAACTCGGGATGTCCCGCCGTCCTGGACCCGAGCTGGCGGAAATTCTTGATCTCGTCGATGGTGATGTCTTCGTAGCCGGTCAGATAGAGCAGCGAATAAAGCAACATCGAGCCATGGCCGGCCGACAGCACGAAGCGGTCGCGGTCGGGCCAGTCGGGACGATGCGGGTCGTGCTTGAGAAACTTCTTGTATAGGACCGTCGCGATATCGGCCGCGCCCATCGGCAGGCCCGGGTGACCGGATTTCGCTTTCTCGACCGCATCGGCGGACAGGAACCGGATCGCGTTCGCCATACGGTCGTGTTTATCGCGTGAAGACATGTTTGCTCTCTAGGTCGTGAAGCCGCCGTGCAGTGGAGCGGAAAAAATCCCCGAAAACCGCCCCTCGTGAAAGGCAGGCTCCACATAGCAGGTGGCGACCGGGAGTCAACAAACCCGCCGGCGGCCCCTCGGCGAAACCGGATTCGACACTGTTGCGACCAATAGCTGGGGAGGCCGGGCGCTGCGTGTTGACGCACCATTCACGCGCCGTCTAATCTTTCGCCGATAAGGCGTTAGGAATGCGCCTTGATTCGGGATTACCCCAAGGGAATGACCGGCGAAGCCACATTAAAAGAGGTTCTGGCGCGTCTCGCGAAGGCGATGGACGCGCTCGAAAACGCTGCCGCGGCCCGCCTTGAACAGGACCAGGACTATGCCGAGGCCGAAGCCGAGGTTCAGCGCATGAATGCCGACCGCGCGCGCCTGGCCCAGGAGCTGGACGCGTCCGAAGCGCGCGCCGAGCGCCTGGCGGACGCCAACAAGGAGGTGTCGCGGCGCCTCGTCACGGCGATGGAAACGATCCGCGCCGTGCTTGACCGATAATGGATGGCGAAAGATGGCGCAGGTCACCGTCACGATCGATGGAAAATCCTACCGGATGGCCTGCGACGAAGGCCAGGAGGAGCACCTTGTCGAACTCGCCGGCCGCTTCGATCGCTATATCGGCCATCTCAGGGGCTCGTTCGGCGAAATCGGCGATCACCGGCTCGCCGTCATGGCCGGCATCATGGTGATGGACGAGCTGTCCGAGCTGCAGCGCCGCATGAAAGGGCTGGAAAGCGAGGTCGGCACCTTGCGCAAGACGCGTGACGACGCCCTGGTCAAGGCCGACAAGAATGACGCCGCACTGATCGGCACGCTCGCCGAGATGGCCGAACGTATCGAGGCGCTGGCGGCGCGGCTATCCGTCAAGACCAAGGCCGAGGGCTAACGCCCATCCTGCTTTGAACGGCCGGTGATGACCTCGGGGTTTTCGCGATGCCCGCGCGATACCGGTTTCGCGGGCGGTGTGGCGGCAGTGTCGCGACAGACTGCTTGACCCGCGTCCCGGGCTGGGGCATCCACGCGCCCGACCCGTGCCGGCATCCCGAGCGGCACGTTTGCGAATCGTTGCGGAGATCGACATGGCCGACGACATCACCGAGCCCACCACCGAAACCGTCGCAGCCGGCCAGTTGCGGGCCTTCATCGAGCGCATCGAGCGCCTGGAGGAGGAAAAGAAGACGATCGCCGACGATATCAAGGAAGTCTATGCCGAGATGAAGGGCACGGGGTTCGATACCAAGGCGGTGCGCACGCTGGTGCGGCTGCGCAAGCAGGATCAGGCCGAGCGTCAGGAGGCCGAGGCGATCCTCGATCTCTACAAGGCCGCTCTCGGCATGGCCTGAGGCGCCGACCCGCTCACATCCAAAACGTCGCCGCTGACTGGGCGGCGACGGCCCTTGAACCGGCCATCCGCATCGTGACGGCGTTTCGTCGAAGCACCGTCACCGATGTTCGGTGGATCGCGGTCCGATATTTTCCGAAAACCGGGTTTCCCGTTCGAGATCGTGCGCTATTCGACGTCGAGCACGATCTTGCCGATGTGCTGGCCCTCCTCCATCCGCTCATGCGCGCGCCAGGCATCGCGCAGCGGAAAAATCATGTCCATGACCGGCGCGACCCGCCTTTCGGCCAGAAGCGGCCAAACCTGGCGTTCCAGCGCCGCCGCGATCGCGCCTTTGAAGTCGACCGTTCTCGGCCGCAGGGTCGATCCGGTATGAACCAGGCGCTTGAGCATCAGCTTGGAGAAATCCGCGCTGGCGACCGCGCCGTTCAGGAAGGCGATCTGGACGATGCGGCCGTCGACCGCTGCCGCCTGATAGTTGCGCCCGATATAGTCGCCGCCGACCATGTCGAGAATCACATCGACCCCCTTGGCCTGCGTCGCCTCGGCGACGACGGCGACGAAATCCTCGTTGCGATAATTGACGGCGCGGTCGGCGCCCAGTTCCAGGCAGGCTGCGCATTTTTCGTCCGACCCGGCCGTGGTGATGACATAGGCGCCGAAGGCCGAGGCGAGCTGGATCGCGGTGGTGCCGATTCCCGACGAGCCGCCATGGACAAGAAACCGTTCGCCCTCCTTCAACCCGCCGCGCTCGAAGACGTTGTGCCAGACGGTAAAGAAGGTTTCCGGCAGGGCCGCCGCTTCCGTCAGCGTGAAGCCGTGCGGCACCGGCAAGGCGTTACTGGCCGGTACGACGCAATATTGCGCATAGCCGCCGCCGGGCGCCAGCGCGCAGACCGGATCGCCCACCGACCAGCGGCGCGCGCCCTCGCCGAGCGCGACGACCTCGCCGGCGATTTCCAGCCCCGGCAGATCGGACGCGCCGGGCGGCGGCGGATAAGCGCCTTTGCGTTGCAGCACGTCGGGCCGGTTGACGCCGGCAGCGCGGACCCTGACCAGGATCTCGCCGGCGCCGGGCAGCGGCACGGCGCGTTTTTCCGGTTTCAGCACCATCGGCCCGCCGGGCTCGGTGATGGCGATCGCCGTCATGGATTCGGGAATTTTAACCGTCATATCCGATTTCGCCTCCTGCCAGCATGCGCGGCACGAATTGATTCTCCAGCGCCCGCGAATGTATCCTTCAATCGCCGCCCGGCCAATCAGGAGGGGACGATGATCTTCGCGGACGACCAACCGAAAAAGGCACGCGCACACGAGATCGGGCAGGATGTGTCGCTGCTGTCGGAGCACGAACTGGCCGAGCGTGTGGAGATGTTGCGTGCCGAAATCGCCCGGCTCGAAGCCGAGATGGCGGCACGGGGCACGACCAAGGCGGCGGCCGAGGCGCTTTTTCGGCGCGGCTGAGGCCGGCTGAACCCAAACCTGCGCGGGAGCGCAAAGACCGCCGAGGCGGGCCGCGCGGCACCTGGGCTCCAGGTCGCAAATCCGCCGCAATCATCGGTGCTCAAGCGGCACCCGCCATCCCGTCGTGGAGCCCGCCATGTTTGCCAGTTTCGGACCGATCCTCGCCCTGCTCGGCGGCACCGCCTTTCTGCTGATCGGCTCGGGCTTGCACGGCCTGCTTCTGCCGCTGCGCGGCCAGATGGAGGGGTTTTCAACCGCATCGCTCGGCCTGCTCGGCACCGCCTGGGCGGGGGGCTTCGTCGCCGGCTGCATCATTGCCCCGCATCTGGTGCGCCGTGTCGGCCATGTGCGCTCCTTCGGCGCCTTCGCCGCCACCGGCGCCATCATCGCGCTTCTGACCGGATTGGTGGTGCAGGAATATTTCTGGATTTTCCTGCGCATCTTCACCGGTTTTGCGATGGCCGGCGCCTTCATGGTCATCGAAAGCTGGCTCAACGAGCGCGCCACCAACGAAAATCGTGGCACGGTGTTCGGCCTTTACATGATGGTCACATACGCCTCGCTGATGGCCGGCCAGATGATGCTGGCGAGCGGAACCGTCGCCACGCCGACCTTTTTCATGATCACCGGCATCTTTTTCTGCCTCGCCCTGATCCCCACGACCGTGTCGGCACAGGCAAGCCCGCGCCCCCTGCACAATGTCTCGCTCGACCTGAAAGGGCTCTATCGCAATTCGCCGGTCGCCTTCGCCGGCTGCCTGCTGATCGGCGTCGCCAACGGCGCCTGGGGCACGCTCGGCGCGGTTTACGGCGCGCGCATCGGCATCTCCACCGCCGAGATCGCACTGATGATGAGCATCGCCGTGATAGCCGGCGCCGTCCTGCAGATGCCCGCCGGTCGCCTGTCGGACCGCACCGACCGTCGCTTCGTGCTGGCCGGCGCCGCCGGCGGAGCGGCCGTGATCGGCCTCATGATCTTTCTCTTGGCCGCACGGGCCGGCACCGCCGTGATCGCGCTCACCGCCGCCTACGGCGCGCTCGCCTACACGCTCTATTCGATCGCCGTCGCTCACGCCAACGACCACGCCGACCCCGAGGATTTCGTCAAGGTCTCCGGAGGCTTGCTGCTTCTATACGGCTTCGGCACCATGATCGGCCCGCTGCTGGGCGCCGTTTTGATGGCCGCTTGGCGACCCGAAAGCCTGTTTCTGGCAACCGGGCTCGCCCATCTGGCGCTCGCCGGCTATACGATGCTGCGCGTCAGCCGCCGCGCGCCGGTCCCCGTCGAGGAGCGCGAAACCTTCACGTCGCATCCCTCCGAGCGCGCGCTGACCCCGGAAGGCCTGCATCTCGATCCGCGCAGCGAGGCGGTCGCGGAAGCGGAAGCGGAAGCGGAAGCGGAAGCGGAAGCGGAANCCCAGGAACCGGCGCGCGTGTCAAACCCATAGGCCCGGCACGCCAAATCGCGGTGCGGACCGTAACGCGCTTCGGCGCGCCGCCGTTCGTCCGCCCGTTCGGCCGAAAACCGGTTCCCACTTTTTTGCCGGATGCTCTACCATGGCAGCGATGAGCACGCCCGATGCCTTTGCCGCAATCGCCGACCCAAATCGGCGCCATCTGCTGGAAGAGCTGCGCCGCGGCCCCAGAACGGTCGGCGAACTGGCCGCCGGGCTGCCGATCTCACGTCCCGCCGTTTCGCAGCATCTGAAAATCCTGCTCGACGCCGGGCTGGTCGTTGCCCGGGCGGCAGGAACCAAGCGCCTTTACGCCGTCGACAATGACGGCTTCCTCGGGCTGAACCTGTGGCTCGATCAGTTCTGGGAAGGATAGAAAGGCCCGCAAGGGGCCACGGGCTCTGGCCTATGCCGGCCCGTGGCGCCTTGATCAGTGCCTGGTCGGCGGGGATTCCATCTTTTCGATTTCGTCCTTCAGCGCCAGTTTCCTGCGCTTCAGCCGATTGATTTCAAGGTCGTCGACCGACGGATGGGCCAGGGCCTCGTCGATCTCGCGTTCGAGTTCTCCATGCTTGCGCCGCAATTCCTCAAGATGGGATGCTAGAGACATGTGTGTCGTTCCCTTTCATCTGGTCCTCGAAGCGTGTGCCGAGCCGCGTTTTTAGCGACTCGTGACACTGCCATGACAGTGTGCCACCTGTTTGCCGACAAGTCGAATGCCGGGTAGTAGCATTTTCCCGACGGGCGAAATGTGCTATGGCCGAAAGGCGATGCGGCGCCCGTCGGGCTCGCCGGAAAGGCGGGAATTCAGCGCCGGGGAATCTTTGATGCAAGACCAGGAACAAGCCGAAATTCGTCTCGAATTTGCGCGCTTGAAGCAAGAACATGCGGATTTCGACGCCGCCATCCAGGCCATGATCTCCACGGGCTGCGATCCCCTGCAGGTGCAGCGCATGAAGAAGAAGAAGCTGGCGCTCAAGGACCGCCTGCGCGAACTCGAAGACAGCATCATTCCCGACATCATCGCCTGATCCGCACGCGCGAACGGCCCGCGCCGCGCTGGCGGCCCGTCGCTTGCGACAACGGGTGGTTTCGGCTAAGGCGCCTGTTGCCTCCTTCACATGGGATCAGCCCTTGCAAAGCCCTGCTCGCGACGTCGCCATCATCATGGGAAGCCAATCGGACTGGCCGACCATGCGCCATGCCGCCGACACATTGGCAAAGCTCGATATCGGCCACGACGCGCTGATCGTCTCGGCGCACCGCACGCCGGAACGGCTTTACGAATTCGCCCGCACGGCGCGCGACAAGGGCTACCGTGTCATCATCGCCGGCGCCGGCGGCGCGGCCCATCTGCCCGGTATGACGGCATCGATGACGCCGCTGCCGGTTTTTGGCGTACCGATCGAATCCAAGGCGCTTTCGGGCCAGGATTCGCTGCTGTCGATTGTCCAGATGCCGGCCGGCATCCCGGTCGGCACGCTGGCGATCGGTCGCGCCGGCGCCGTCAACGCGGCGCTGCTGGCGGCTGCCGTGCTGGCGCTTGGCGATGCCGACCTCGCGACCAGGCTCGACCATTACCGCGAACGCCAAAGCGAGCAGGTGGCGGCACGTCCCGCCGACGACGCATGACGGCGCCGCTTTGCCCGGGCGCGACCATCGGCATTATCGGGGGCGGCCAACTCGGCCGCATGCTTGCCGGCGCCGCCGCCCGACTGGGTTACAAGACGGTGATCCTCGACCCGCAACCCAACTGCCCGGCCGCACAACTGGCATCAAGCCAGATCGTCGGCGCCTATGACGACCCCACCGCCCTCGCCACCCTCGCCGGCAGCGCCGACGTCGTGACCTACGAGTTCGAAAACGTCCCCGTCGCGGCCGCGAGGTCGCTCGCCGAGCGGCTTGGCGTATTGCCGCCACCCAAGGCACTCGACATCGCCCAGGATCGCCTGACGGAAAAAACCTTTCTCAACGACGCCGGCATATCCACAGCCCGCCATTTCGCTGTGGACAGCGACGCCGACCTCGCCGCCGCGCTCGACGCGCTTGGCGGAAGCGGCGTGCTCAAGACGCGCCGTCTCGGTTATGACGGCAAGGGCCAGCGGGTGCTGCGCGGCCTCGCCGCTGGCGCGTGCCGGGGCGTGGTCGCGGCTATGGGCGACGTTCCCCTGATCCTCGAGGAACTCGTCGATTTCAGTTTCGAATTTTCCGTCATCGCGGCGCGCGCCGCCGACGGAACGGTGCAGGCATACGACCCCGCCCGCAACGAACATCGCGAGGGCATTCTGCGCCGCTCCCTGGTGCCGGCCGGCATCGAGCCGGCAACTCTTGCTGGCGCGCGTGCAAGCACTTTTGCACTTATGGAGGCTCTCGGCTACGTCGGCGTCATCGGCGTCGAGTTCTTTGCGCTCGCCGACGGCGGCTTCCTCGTCAACGAATTTGCGCCGCGCGTTCACAATTCCGGCCACTGGACCGACGCCGCCTGTGCGGTCTCGCAATTCGAACAACACATCCGCGCCGTTGCCGGCCTGCCGCTCGGCGATCCCCGGCGCCATTCAAACGCGGTGATGGAAAACCTGATCGGAGCCGAGATCGACGAGGCTGCCGACCTCATGCGCCAGCCGGACACGGTATTGACGCTCTACGGCAAGGCCGAAACGCGGCCCGGCCGCAAGATGGGCCATGTCACGCGGATCGCGCCGCTTTCGGCGAAAGGTTGACACGCCGCCGCCGGATCGTTTAAGGACCGCGCGAACTTACGGCGCGCCTCCCCGGCGCGCCTTTCACGTTGGGCCCTTTCGGGTCGGCATGACGGACCGGAACAATGAAGATCAAGAATTCGCTTAAGGCGTTGAAATCCCGTCACCGCGACAACCGGATGGTTCGCCGCAAGGGCCGGATTTACATCATCAACAAGGCCAATCCGCGCTTCAAGGCCCGCCAGGGCTGAAGCTGGAAATCGCACCGAAAGGCGCGAGCCGGCTTTCGCACGACTGCCGATCGCACCATGCCGACTCGGCATGCGGCGCGCCGAGCATCGATCACGGTTTTTTCAGTTTGACGTTCCGCGGACGGGGACTAGATTCCCGGCCATGCGGAGCGTTTTGCGATTCTCTAGATTAGTTTCTTGCGTCCTGGGCATTGCGCTCCTGTCCGTCGGTGCGGCCGTGGCTGCTGAGCCCGCGGCGCGTAAGGAAGCCGAAACTTCACGCCTGGACACGCTGTTCATGGATCTGAAGCGCGAACGCAACGAAAAGGCGGCCGAACGCATCGCCCAGCGCATCTGGGACGAATGGATGAAATCAGGCAGCGCCACGATCGACCTCCTGCTGCAATGGTCGAGTGAGGCGACGCGCAAGAAGGAATTCGCCGTCGCGCTCGATTTCCTCGACCAGATCGTCATGCTCGAGCCCGACTACGCCGAAGGCTGGAACCGGCGCGCGACCGTCCATTACATGATGGACAGCTATTCCAAGTCCATGGCCGACATCGAGCGCACGCTCAATCTGGAGCCGCGCCATTTCGGCGCCCTGTCCGGCATGGGCGCGATCCTCAAGGCGACCGGGCGCAAGGAACTGGCCTTACGCGCCTATGAACGCGTGCTGGCGATCTACCCGATGATGCGCAACGCCCAGAACGAGGTCGTTACCTTGACCGAAGAGCTGGCCGGCGAAGGCATTTGAGCGAAACCCGATCTTACACGGTCTCAACGACAGTCCGTCCGATCCACGTCACCGGCAAGCCACTCCCGCGATGAATCTCGTCTACGCATTCTGCGCTTTCCTGCTTGCCCTGATCCTGGTCGCCGCCGGCGTCACCCGCGTCGGCGTATGGATGGCGGAGAGAAAAAACCCGCCATCGGGAAGCTTCGCCACCGTCAACGACACCCGCATGCATTTCGTGCGCGTGCCGGCGGCCGCTGACGCGCCGCTTCCCCCGATCGTCTTCGTCCACGGCGCCAGCGGCAATCTGCGCGATGCGATGCTGCCGCTGCGCAAAACCCTGGAAGGGCGCGCCGACATGCTGTTCGTCGACCGTCCCGGTCACGGATGGTCGGCGCGCGGCCCGGCCGACAACGCCACGCCGGCCGGCCAGGCAAAAACCATTGCCGCGCTGATGGATCATCTCGAGATTGGCCCGGCAATCGTGGTCGGTCATTCCTTCGGCGGCGCCATTGCCGCCACCTTCGCCCTCGATCACCCGCAAAAGACCGCCGGCCTGGTTTTCCTGGCGGCCGTATCGCACCCGTGGCCGGGCGCCGGCACCGCCTGGTATTATGAACTGACCGCCACCCCGCTGCTCGGACGATTGTTTTCCGAAACGCTCGCGCTTCCGGGCGGCGCCCTGCGCATGGCGGCCGCGACCGCCTGCGTCTTCGCCCCCAACCGCCTTCCGGAGGGTTATGCCCAAGAGGCCGGTATCGGGCTTGTTTTGCGGCCTGGAACCTTTCGCGCCAATGCGCAGGACGTCACCGGCCTCTACGACTATGTCACCCGGGTGGCCCCCCGCTACGGTGAAATCGACACCCCGACCGTGGTGATCTCGGGCAGGCGCGACACCGTGGTCTACGAGGAGATCCATTCGACCGGGCTTGCGCGCGACATTCCCGGCGCGCGCGCGGTATGGATCGACAATCTCGGCCACAAGCCGGACTGGACCGCGCCCGATCTCACCGTGGCGGCGATCGAAACGGTCGCCGGCCTCGACCGTGATCTTGCCGCCGCCGCGCGCGAGGTCGAAGTCCGGATCGCCGACGATGCGTTCGGTCCGATCGAGAATTGCCCCGACGAGAAGCCGCCTTTAAACGCCGCATCCCGGTAGCACGCGAACCGCCTTGCCCCGTGCGGGTCAGATGCCGCTCAGCCCGTCCGAGCCAATATAGGCGATCCTGAGCATGTTGGTGGCGCCAGGCGTCCTGAGCGGCACGCCCGCCGTCACGATGATACGGTCGCCGGGGCGGCAGAAGCCTTCGGAAAAGGCGATCCGGCAAGCCCGATCGACCATATCGTCGAGATCGGTCGCATCCGGCGTGACCACGCAGTGCGTGCCCCACACGAGCGACAGGCGACGCGCCGTCTCGACCACCGGCGACAAGGCGATGATCGGCACTTGCGGCCGCTCGCGCGCCGCGCGCAGACCCGTCGTACCCGATGAGGTGTAGCACACGATCGCCGACAGCTTCAGCGTCTCGGCGATCTGGCGCGCGGCCAACGAGATCGCATCCGCGCCGGTCGCTTCAGGCTCGGCGCGCTGGGCATGGACGATGCCGGCATAGGTCGGATCCTTTTCGACCTGCTCGGCGATCGCGTTCATCATCCCCACCGCCTCGACCGGATAGTCGCCGGCCGCCGATTCGGCCGACAGCATGATGGCGTCCGCGCCCTCGAAAACCGCAGTGGCAACGTCCGACACCTCCGCCCGGGTCGGCGCCGGGGCAGAGATCATCGATTCCAGCATCTGCGTGGCGACCACCACCGGCTTGCCGGCGCGCCGCGCGGCTCGGGTGAGCTGTTTCTGGATGCCCGGAACGGCCTCGATCGGCATTTCCACCCCGAGATCGCCGCGCGCCACCATCAACGCGTCCGAAAGCTCGATGATTTCGGCAAGCCGCGCCACCGCCTGGGGTTTTTCGATCTTCGACATCAGCGCCGCGCGTCCCCGCGCCACCTTGCGCACCTCGGCGAGATCCTCGGGCCGCTGGATGAAGGACAGCGCGATCCAGTCGACGCCCGCCTGCAGCACCGCGTCAAGGTCGCGGCGATCCTTGTCGGTCAGCGCCCCGACGGGCAGGTCGGTGTCGGGCAGGCTCACGCCCTTGCGATCGGATATTGTCGTGCCCGCGACAACTTCGGCCTCGATCGCGGTTCCCGTCGCCCCGACGGCCTTGAGCTGCAACCGGCCGTCATCGATCAGCAGCCGGTCGCCCTTCTTGACCGAACGCAGGATTTCGGGATGCGGCAGCTCGACACGGCTCGAATCGCCCGGTTCCGGATTGTCGTCGAAGGTGAAGGTCTGGCCGACTTCCAGTTCGACCGCGCCGTCGGCGAACTTGCCGACCCGCAATTTCGGTCCCTGCAGATCCGCCAGAATGCCGATCGGCCGACCGACGGCCTTTTCGACCTTGCGGATACGCTCGACAAGCGTACGCATCAGCGGATGGTCGGCATGGCTCATATTGATGCGGAAGACGTCCGCGCCGGCTTCGTAGAGCCTGCGGATCATGGCCTCCTCGGACGAGGCCGGCCCGAGTGTCGCCAGGATCCGGACCTTGCGGCTGCGTTTCATTGATTTCCCGTTCCCGTGACGGCGGCGGTCCCGTCGGTTGCCGGCTCGTCCGTGAGCTGGACCATCCAGCTCGCCTGCTGACCGGTATCATATTCCTGGAACCCGGCTCGCTGGAAGCCGCGCGGGATGCAGTCGCGCACGCCGACGATTTTGAATTCCTTGTCGGCGATGCACATGTTGATCGGCCCGTCCCAGCGTCCGCCCCGTTCGGCATCTTCCGCATAAAGATAATAGTAGCGTGACGACAGCCGTCCCTCGATCAAGGTTTTGCAGGTCGAGCCCTCGATATGCCACCACCCCTCGGTAATCCAGCCCGCGCTGGCGCGATAGCCGATGGCCACGCCGACGAGGTTCTGCGTGGCGTTGCAAACGCGGAAATCGGCCCTCGCCGATTGCGTGGTGCCTGCGAGAACGAGGAAAACCAGAACGGGAAGCGACACGCCGACGCAGCGGACTGCAGATCGAACGCCTGCAAAATCCATAACGCTGTCCCTCACCCGTGAACGAAACATGGTCCGTTCCTCCTTTTCGGAAAACTGCAGGCCCGTGTCAACGCGGCCTCGCCGCCATTGCCCAACCCGTGGCGGCACGATCGCCTTTGGCATCTGCCACAACAGTGTCGAAACAACGGCATTGCCATCCGCCATCGGTCGTGAAAGGACATGCACCGCCTCTTCCATTCGGTCAATCGGACAGGTTCCCGCTTTTCGGTTTGCTACGCTTATGACCCGCACCGCCCTCTTTTCACCCGTCGAGATCGTGGACGGCGCCCGCGAGCGCGGTATCGTCCTGATCGGCGACCATGCCCGCAACGCCGTGCCTGACGAATACGGCGATCTCGGTATTCCGGCCGCCGAGTTCGACCGCCACATCGCCTACGATATCGGCGTGGAATGGGTGGTGCGGCGCCTTGCCGCCCTGATCGGCGCTCCGGCCGTTCTGGCCGGCTTCTCGCGGCTGCTGATCGACCCCAATCGCGGCGAGGACGACCCGACACTGATTCGCCAGCTCTATGACGGCACGGTCATAAGCGGCAACTATCCGATCACCGCACATGAACGCGAGCGCCGGCTCGACCGGTTCTACCGTCCCTACCACGACGCCGTCGCGGCCATGACCGCCTCGGTCGCCGCGGCGAGCCGGCGCGCGCCCTTCATCGTTTCGATCCACTCCTTCACCCCCGCCATGCAGGGTCGGCGCCGGCCCTGGCATGTCGGCATTCTGTGGGACAGCGACGACCGCGCGGTGAAGCCAGTGCTGGAGGCGCTGCGCGCCGATCCCGACCTCGTGGTGGGCGACAACGAGCCCTATGACGGCGCATTGCGCGGCGACACGATGTTCCGCCATGCCACCGTCAATGGCTACCCGCATCTATTGATCGAGCTGCGCCAGGACCTGATCGCGACCGAAGCCGGCGCAACGCGCTGGGCCGAGCGGCTGGCGCCGATCCTTGACGCGGTCGACCGCCGGGACGATATGCATCGGGTGGAGCAGTTCGGTTCGCGAACCGGCCCGGTCTGACAGGGAGCGATCGCATGACGAAATTGACGCCAGAACAGCAGCGCGACTTCGAGGCTGCCGCATTCCGCGCCTTGCGCGATCATCTGCGGGCGCGGCCCGACGTACAGAATATCGACCTGATGAACCTGGCCGGCTTTTGCCGCAACTGCCTGTCCAACTGGTACCGCGACGCGGCAGAGGCCGAAGGCGTCACGCTGTCGAAGGAAGACGCGCGCGAGATCGTCTACGGCATGCCCTACGAGGAATGGCGCGCAAGGCACCAGATCGAGGCCTCAGCCGACCAGAAGGCCGCTTTCGAGAAAAGCCATCCGCGGCACGATTAGAGATCGAGCACCAGGCGCGGCAGGAACCGGCCGGGGATAGAGCCGGAGGGCGACTGGCCGTCGTCCCGCGCGCCGTATTTGCGGTAAAAGGCCGCCGCATCGGGGTCTGCCTCGATGATCATGCGCCGGGCGCCGCCTTGCCGGCACGCCGCCACCGCCCATGTGAACAGCATGCCTCCCACACCGCAGCCCATCGCCTCGGGAGCGACAAACAGTTTTTCCAGATCCGCCTCGTCATCGGCAAGCGCGATCTCGGCAACGCCGACGATCGCGCCGTCGCGCAGGGCAACCTGCAGCCGGGCCCGGTCGAGATCGGGCTCCGTCAACGTGAGTTCCTCGCGGCAGGCCTCCATGAACGCCCGGTCATAACCCCAATGGGCCTTGGATTGCAGGCACACGGCCGTCAGCAAGCCGGCTTCGCCCGGTCGCGGCGGCCGCAATGTCACGGCAGAGGCCGTCCCGCGCACCGGCCCTACCCTTGCTCGACCGTCTCGCGCAGCATCTCCAGTTCCAGCCATTCCTCCTCCATGGCGGCCAGTTCCATCTTCTTATCGTCGAGCTTTGCGGCAATCTTCGCAAATCCTTCCGGATCGCGCACGTAAAACTCCGGATCGGCGAGCCGGACTTCCAGCTTCTCGATCTCGCCTTCAGCCTGATCGATCTTGCCCGGCAAGGTCTCGAGCGCGAATTTTTGCTTGTAGGACAGTTTCCGGGCCGGCTGCCTGGCCGGTTGCGGTCGCGCGGCCGATGACGACAGGGCGCCGTCCGGCTTGGCCCCGCCTTTCTTGTCGCCGCCGCCAAGCGCAAAGCGCGTGCTGCCGCGCTGGGCAAGCATGTCGCTATAGCCTCCGGCATAGTCGACCCAACGGCCGCCTCCCTCCGGGGCGATCGTGCTGGTCACCGTGCGGTCGAGGAAGTCGCGATCGTGGGAGACCAGGATCACCGTGCCGGAAAAGCCGGCGACGAGTTCCTGCAACAGGTCGAGCGTTTCCATGTCGAGATCATTGGTGGGCTCGTCGAGCACCAGAAGATTGGCCGGCCGCGCCAGAAGCCGGGCCAGGATCAGCCGCGCCTTCTCGCCGCCCGACAATTCCCGTACCGGCGTACGCGCCTGCTCCGGCTTGAACAGGAAATCCTTCATATAGGAGACGACGTGGCGTTCCTCGCCATTGACGGAGACCGTCTCGCCGCGGCCATCGGTCAGGAAATGCGCCAGGGTCTCGTCAGGGTCGAGCGCGTCTCGCCGCTGGTCGAGCGTGGCGATCTCAAGGTTCACGCCGAGCCGAACAGTGCCGCTGTCCGGCTCAAGCGCGCCGATAAGCATTTTCAAAAGCGTGGTCTTGCCGGCTCCGTTCGGGCCGACAAGACCGACCCGGTCGCCGCGCTGGATACGGATCGAGAAATTGTCGACCACCGGCGGACCGTCGAAGCGTTTGGCGATCGCCTTGGCCTCGATGACGAGCTTTCCCGAGTCCGTCGCGTCGCTTGCCACCAGTTTCGCCGCGCCCTCCGCGCCGCGATGATTGCGAAACCGCTCGCGCAGCGTGGTCAATTCGCCGAGACGGCGCACATTGCGCTTGCGCCGCGCGGTCACCCCATAGCGCAGCCAGTGTTCCTCGCGCGCGATCTGGCGGCCGAGTTTGTGCTGTTCGCGCTCCTCTTCCTCCAGAAGCGTGTCGCGCCAGGCCTCGAAATGGGCGAACCCCTTGTCGAGACGCCGCGCCACGCCACGGTCGAGCCACACCGTCGCGCGTGTCACGGTCTCCAGGAACCGCCGGTCGTGCGAGATCACCACCACGGCGGAGGCGGTACGCGAAAGCTCGTCCTCCAGCCATTCGATCGTCGAAAGGTCAAGATGGTTGGTCGGCTCGTCGAGCAGCAGGATGTCCGGTGCGGGCGCGAGAACCCGGGCAAGCGCGGCCCGGCGCGCCTCGCCGCCCGAAAGCAGCTGCGGATCCGCGCCGGCCTCGAGCCCCAGGCTTTCGATCAGATAAGCCGCGCGATACGGATCGTCCGCCGGGCCGAGCCCAGCCTCGACATAGTCCTCGACAGTGGAAAACCCTTCGAAATCCGGCGCCTGCGGCAGATAGCGAACCGTCACGGCGGGGTGACGAAACACCTCGCCATCCTGCGGTTCGACCAGCCCGGCCGCGATCTTCAGCAAGGTCGACTTGCCCGAACCGTTGCGCCCGACAAGGGCGATCTTTTCGCCCGGCGCGACCGAAAGCGTTACCTCATCGAGCAGCGGCGTGCCGCCGAAGGTGAGCCGGATGGCGTCGAGGCGCAGAAGCGGTGGAGCCATGATCGGTCAGCCCGCCTTTTTCGGTTGCGGATGGGCAAGCAGCACGGCGCGGCCCGTCTCGAGGGAAAGGTGCAGCGGACCGGCCACTTCGTTCGACAGGGTGAGCGAGGATCCGAAAGCGATCTCGACATTGTCGAGCGGCCATTTCGCGCCCTTGACGCTCAGGCCCGACAGTGCCGAAAAGGCAAGAATGCTGAACAGCGTGCCCGGCGCATAGTCGTATCCTGCCTCCGTCCCGGCCAGGAGCGGATGGCCCTCCTCCACGCCGCTTGAAAGCATGGTCGCCACACCGCGTTCGGCCAGTCTGATCGCCACGGACATATGCAAAAAGGCGTGGTCGGCGCGCGGACCGCCGAACGCGCCCACCAGAACGAGCCCGCTCGCCCCCCTGGCCAAGGCCGCGTCGATGGCGAGTTCGCCGTCGGTCTGGTCCTTGTCCGGCGGAAAGACTTCGCGCGCGACCGCGCCGTGGCGGGCGATCTCGGATTGCGAGACCGAATCGAAATCGCCGACCCACAATTCCGGCGCGATCCCGAGCGGGGCCGCGTGGCGCATGCCGGAATCGGCCGCGATTACCCGCGTGCCGGCGAGTATGGCGTCGAGGCGCGGCGTGCGCACCACGTCGCCGCCGAGAAGAATGGCAAATCTGCTCATGCCGAGCCCAGTATCAAGGACCGGTGCCGAGAGGAAGCCCACCCGGGCCGGCCAGGTCGTTCGCCAGGCCACATTCGACGGCACGGTGTCGTCGACCGGCTTGCATGGGCCCGCGCGACGTCCTATGAAACCGGTGCTCTAACGGGGTGCCACGGCAGCTTTGCCGCGGCTGAGAGGCATTCGGGTCCGTCCCGGCCAACCCGCCGAACCTGATCCGGTTTGTACCGGCGGAGGGATTAGACGCTCCTTGCAAAGCGCCTGATTTCCCTTTCAACACGAACGAGAGGAGCCGCTCATGCGCGCACGGGGACCAACGACGATTTTAACGACCGGCCTGGCGGCCATGCTGCTCGTGCAGCCGGCGGCCGCACAAGACGCCAAGGACAAGGTCACCGTCTACACTTATGACAGCTTCACCGCCGAATGGGGTCCCGGCCCGTTGGTGGAAAAGGCTTTCGAGGCTGAATGCGCCTGCGATCTCGAATTCGTCTCGGTCGCCGATGGCGTTGCGCTTCTCAACCGGCTGCGCCTGGAAGGCGATGCCGGCAAGGCCGACATCGTGCTCGGCCTCGACACCAATCTCGTCGTCGACGCCAAGCAGACCGGCCTGTTCGCCCCGCACGGGATCGACACCGGCGACGTCTCGGTTCCCGGCGGCTGGGACGACGAGTTTTTCGTGCCGTATGACTACGGTTACTTCGCCGTCGTCTACGACGGCGAAGCGATCCAGGATCCGCCCGCCAGCCTAAAGGCCCTGGTCGAGGGCGACAGCGAGGACAAGATCGTCATCCAGGACCCGCGTACCTCCACGCCGGGCCTCGGCCTGCTGTTATGGGTGAAATCGGTCTATGGCGAGGACGCCGCCGCCGCCTGGGAAAAACTTGCCGAGCGCGTTCTGACCGTGACGCCGGGCTGGAGCGAGGCCTATGGCTTGTTCACCAGCGGCGAAGCGCCGATGGTATTGTCCTACACGACCTCGCCCGCCTATCACATGATCGCCGAGGACACCGACCGCTACCGGGCGGCGGCGTTCGCGGAAGGCCATTATCTGCAGATCGAGATCGCCGGCCTGACCCAGAAGGGGGCCGAAAACCCGCTCGCGCGCGCGTTTCTTTCCTTCATGACCGGGCCGGCCTTCCAGGATGTGATCCCGGAGACCAACTGGATGTTTCCGGCCGGAAAAACCGATAAACCGCTCGATCCGGCCTTCGACAAGCTGGTTCAGCCGCAAGAAAGCCTGCTGTTCAGCCCCGAGGAGGTCGCCGAAAACCGCGACGCGTGGGTCGATGAGTGGCTGGCCGTCATGAGCCGCTGATGAGCGCCGGCCCTCCGCGGGCCGGCTTCGCCGCGCTCGCCTGCATCGCGCTGCTCGTGGCGGGTGCGGGCGCCGGCCTGCTTTTGGAAGCCATGCGCGCGCCGCAGGCGCTGCTCGCCGCGCCCGATGCCTATCTGCTGCGCATCGTGCGCTTCACGCTGTGGCAAGCCATGGTGTCGACCGTATTGTCGGTCGTGCCGGCGATCTTCGTGGCGCGTGCGCTGGCGAGTCATCCGACCTTTCCCGGGCGGGCGCTGGTGCTGCGGCTGTTTGCACTGCCGCTCGCCCTGCCGCCACTGGTCGCCGCTCTCGGCATTCTCGCGCTGCTCGGCCGGTCGGGCCTGATCGCCGATCTGTATGCCGCGCTGGGCGGCGGCCGCTGGCCGGGCATCTACGGCCTGGCCGGGATCCTGGTCGCCCACACCTTCTTCAACCTGCCGCTCGCCACACGTTTCCTGTTGCAGGCGCTCGACACCGTGCCGGCCGATCAGTGGCGCCTGGCCAGCCAGCTCGGCATGAACGCCCGCGCCCGGTTCCGCTTCGTCGAATGGCCGGCGATCCGTGCCAGCCTCGGCGGCGTCGCCGGCATCGTCTTCATGCTGTGCGTCACCTCCTTCACGATCGTCCTCGTGCTCGGCGGCGGGCCGGCCGCGACCACGCTCGAAGTGGCGATCTACCAGGCGCTGCGCTTCGATTTCGATCCCGCGCGCGCGCTGGTCCTGACCGCGTTGCAACTCGTCCTGACCGGATTTGCCCTCTATTTGCTTTTTCGCCTCGGCGCGGACCTGACCGCCGAGGCCAATCCCTCCGTGTCGGCGCGGCGCTTTTCGGCGCCCGGAACCGGCGAACGCCTTGCCAATCTATGCCTGATCGCGCTCGCCGCCACCTATGTCGCCGCGCCGCTGGCGGCGGTTCTGATCGCCGGGCTGCAGGCCGACTTGCCGCGCCTGGCCGGCGAGGCCGCCGTTCATCGCGCCGCCGCGACCAGCCTCGTCCTGGCGGTCTGCGCGGCAACCTTGTGCCTGATGCTGACCTACGCGCTCGTCAGGACGCGCCACGCGCTGGCGCGCGCGCGCGGGGCACGGCCGGCCTCGCTCGCCGAACGCGCCATGGACCAAGGCGCCAGCCTGGTGCTCGTCGTGCCGCCGATCGTTCTGGGCGCGGGCTGGTTCATCCTGTTGCGCCATTTCGCCGACGCCTTCGCCATTGCGCCGATCATGGTGATCACCGTCAATGCGGTGATGGCGATGCCGTTTGCGCTCAGGGCGCTGCGTCCGGCCCACGATGCGGCGGCCGAGCGCCACGACCGCCTCTGCGCCAGTCTCGGCATCACCGGCTTCACCCGGTTGCGGCTGATCGATTGGCCGGCGCTCAGGCGTCCTTTTCTAACCGCCTTCGCCTTCGCCATGGCCCTGTCGCTCGGCGATCTCGGCGTGATCGCGCTGTTCGGCAGCGACCAGGTGCAGACATTGCCCTATCTGCTGTTCGCGCGGCTCGGCAGTTACCGCACCGCCGACGCGGCCGGCCTCGCGCTGGTGCTGGCAGTCTTGTGTTTTGCTCTGATGCTGCTGGCCGACCAGCGCGGAAGGACCTTGTCATGACCGGCTCCGCCACCGGACCGTCCGCCGACATCGTTCTCGACCGGGTCGGGTTCGCCTATCCCGGCGGTAGCGAGATGATGTTCGATCTGACCGTGCCCGCCGGGCAGGTTTTGGCCCTGATGGGCCCCAGCGGATCGGGCAAATCGACGCTTTTGTCGCTGATTGCCGGCTTCGAGACGCCGCGATCGGGCCGCATCCTGATCGGCGGCCGCGATGTAACGGCATTGTCGCCGGCCGCGCGGCCGGTCACGATGGTGTTTCAGGAAAACAACCTGTTCGCCCATCTCGACGTCGCCGCGAATGTCGGGCTCGGTCGCGCGCCCAATCTGCGCCTTACCGCATCCGACCGCGCCGACGTGGCCGCCGCCCTGGCCCTGGTTGGCCTCGCCGGCAAGGAAAAGCGCCTGCCGCGCGAATTGTCGGGCGGCGAAAGGCAGCGCGTCGCGCTCGCCCGGGTATTCGTGCGCAATCGCCCGGTGCTGCTGCTCGACGAGCCCTTCGCGTCGCTGGGGCCGGCCCTGCGTCAGGACATGCTGGCCATCGTGGCCGATCTTCAGCAAAAAACCGGCATGACGGTGGTCATGGTAACCCACAATCCCGACGATGCGCGTGCCATCGCACCGCACCTCGCCTTCCTCGAAAATGGACAGGTGGTTGAAACCGGAGCGACGGACCACATGTTTTCTCGGAAAGGCGGCGCCGCGCTGGGCCGATATCTCGGCGACGCACGGTCATAGCCGGCGAATTTCGGCCCCGGTAACGGAAAGTTGCCCGCAAGCCGCCAAAATTGTACGCCACATTTATGGCGTTGCAATAAAAGCGTGCGTGATATCGTTCATCATGGCGCATGGCCAAACAGGTGGAGATCGGACGCGCCGCACCTCGCCAGGCCAGGAAAGGAAACGTTCTGTCCACGACAAGCCAGCCAATCCTTGCGGGGCACGAATCGGTGTTTCTCGCCCGCGTGGCGCGCCGCCTTGCCGGCGTGCTTGCGCTCGCGCTGTGGGTTGGCGCGTGCCAGAGCCTGGACGGCGCCATAAGCGAACAGGCCTTCGTGCCGTCCACCAATCCGGTGACCGTCGACACGGTGACGCGCAACGACCGCATGGTCGAACTGGCGCGCGCCCAGCATCCGCGCATCCTGGCAACCTATGGCGGCGAATATTCCGATCCCAAGCTGGAGCGCATGGTCGCCAAGGTGGTCGGCAGCCTCACTCTGGTGTCCGACAGTCCCGAGCAGACCTACCAGATCACCATCCTGAATTCGCCCAACGTCAATGCCTTCGCCCTGCCCGGAGGGTTCCTTTACGTGACCCGTGGCCTGCTGGCGCTCGCCAATGATTCAGCCGAACTGGCCGCCGTCATCGCCCACGAGATGGGTCACGTCACCGCCAATCACGGCCTCCAGCGCCAGCAAAAGGAAGCCGAGGAACTGCTGGCATCCAAGGTGGTCAGCGACGTACTCGGCGGCAGCCAGGTGGCCAAGGCCGCGCTGGTGCGCGGCAAGCTGCGCCTGGCGCAATTTTCGCGCAACCAGGAATTGGAGGCGGACAAGATCGGCATCGGCATGATCGCGGAGGCCGGTTACGACCCTTACGCGGCCGCGCGCTTTCTGCAGTCGATGGCCTCTTATGCCGATTTCCGCAGCATAAGCGGCGCCACGGACGCCAGCCTCGACTTCCTCGCCTCGCACCCCAACGCGCCCCAGCGGATCGACCTGGCACGCGGCCATGCGCAGCGCCACGCACAGGCCGGCGCCGACGGCCGCGATCGCGATTCCTTCCTCGACGGGATCGACGGCATGCTGTTCGGCGACACGCCCGAAGAAGGCTTCGTGCGCGGCAACAATTTCCTGCACCCGCGGCTCGGCATCGCCTTCGCCGTTCCCGATGGATTCGTGATCGACAATTCGGCTACCGCCGTCACCGCCGCCGGCCCCGGCGACGTCGCCATCCGTTTCGACGGCGTCGCGCTCAAGCGCAATGTTTCGCTGGAAGACTATCTGCAATCGGGCTGGGTTACCGGCCTCGATCCCAACAGCATTCGCACGACCACAATCAATGGTAGCCAGGCTGCGACCGCGCTGGCGCGCGCCGAGGGCTGGCAGTTCCACATCGCCGTGTTCCGCGCCGGCGGCCAGGCCTACCGGCTGCTGACCGCCGCGCCGCAGGCAAGCAACGCGCTCATGCCGACGGCAAACACCGTCGCCGGCAGTTTCCGGATACTCAGTGAGTCCGAACGGCGCAACCTCAAGCCGCTACGCGTGCGCGTGGTGACGGTCAAGCCCGGCGAAACGGCGGGCACGCTGGCCGCGCGCATGAGCGGCGTAGGTCGGGCCTTGGAAATGTTCAGGCTGTTGAACGCCATGCCGCCCGGCGCCGGCGTTTCGGCCGGCGAACGGGTCAAGATCGTCACCGATCGCTGAGCCCTGCCGTACCAGCCCCGGAGCAGACCGCGCGCCGCCGCGCTTAGGTCACGAACGGCGATGCATCCGGATGGCGCTCAAGCAGCACGGTTCTCAGCTTCGCAAGGGCCCGGTTTTCGATCTGGCGCACACGCTCCTTGGATACGCCGAGACTGTCGCCCAGGCTTTCCAGCGTCGCGCCGCTCTCGCGCAGGCGGCGCCGTTCGATGATCTCGCGCTCGCGCGGATCCAGAGCCTCCATCGCCTCGCGCAGCCAGCGGCTGCGGCGCTCGCCGTCGATCATGCCGCCGACCGTCTGATCCTGCAAAGGCGCGTCCGAAACCAGAAGGTCCTGGCGTTCCGCGCCCGGCCCGTCCTCCCGGTCGCCAATCGGGGCGTTGAGCGACTGATCCGGTGCCGAAAGCCGCGCGTCCATCAGCGCGACATCCGCCGCAGAAACCCCGATCGTGCTGGCGATCCGGTCGAACAGAACCCCGTCGGGCACGCCCGGATGCGCCCGCGCGAGCTTGGCACGCAATCGCCTGAGACCGAAGAAAAGGGCTTTCTGCGAGGAACTGGTGCCGCCGCGCACGATCGACCAGTTGCGCAGGATGTAATCCTGGATCGAGGCGCGGATCCACCACGCGGCATAGGTCGAAAAGCGCACGCCGCGCTCGGGATCGAACCGTGCGGCCGCCTCGAGCAGCCCGACATGGCCTTCCTGAACGAGTTCGTTCACCGGCAAGCCGTAGCGGCGGAACTTGGCGGCCATCGAGACGGCCAGGCGCATATGCGCCAGGACAACCTGGTGCAGAGCCTCTTGATCCTGCCGTTCCTTCCAGCGCACGGTAAGGGCGTGTTCCTGGTCGCGCTGGAGGTAGGGCGCCTTCATCGCCGCCCGCATCATGCTGTCACTCGCGGTCTGTCTGCTCATGCGGCCCTCTGCTTGCGATGGCATGCACCACGTTCTACGCTTCGGCGACCGGTCTGGATCAGCCGAACGCGGTGCGTCGGAGACATTCCTTTGTGGGGATGGGCCGATCGGTTGAAGGCGAAACGCAAAATGACGGCATTCGTTGCATGATCACCATCGACCGGGCCGATCTCGCCTTTCAACTGCACAACCTGCTCGACACCGCGCGGCTTGCCGAATATCCGCGTTTCGCCGACTATGACGCCGCCGCGATCGACGGCGTCCTCGACACGGCCGAGCGGATCGCCCTCGACCATTTCCTGCCGCATGCGGCCCTGCTCGACGAAAACGAACCCGCCTTTGTCGACGGCAAGGTGGTGATGGACGAGGCCGTCGGCGAAGCGTTGCGGCATTATCGCGTGGCCGGCTTCTTCGGCGCCGCCTTCGACAACGAATGGGGCGGCATGCAGATGCCGGAAACGGTCCGGCAGGCGGCAGCGTTCATGTTCATGATGGCCAATGTCGGCACGTCGGGCTATCCCTTCCTGACCGCCGGCGCCGCCAATCTTGTCGCCAGTTTCGGTAGCCGAACGCAAAAGGAACTGTTCCTGCGCCCGATGGTCGAGGGCCGCTTCTTCGGCACGATGTGCCTGTCCGAACCGCAGGCCGGCTCCTCGCTCAGCGATATCACCACCGGTGCTGTGCCGGCGGGCGACGGCGAGTACCGAATTAGCGGCCGCAAGATGTGGATTTCGGGCGGCGACCACGAGCTCTCCGACAATATCGTCCACATGGTCCTGGCTCGCATCGAGGGCGCGCCGCCCGGCGTTAAAGGCATATCCTTGTTCATCGTGCCCAAATACCGTCTCGGCCCCGACGGCGCGCCCGGAGAGCGCAACGGCGTGGTCTTGGCCGGTTTGAACCACAAGATGGGGTATCGCGGCACCACCAACACGCTGCTTCATTTCGGCGAAGACGAGCCCGCGATCGGCCAACTTCTCGGCGAGCCGCATCGCGGCCTCGCCTATATGTTCCAGATGATGAACGAGGCGCGCATCGGCGTCGGCCTCGGTGCGGTGGCCTTGGCTGCGGCGGGATACCGGGCCTCGCTCGCCTACGCCCGCGAGCGCCCGCAGGGACGCCATCCCGACAGCAAGGATCCGGCGAGCCCGCCGGTGGCCATCATCGAGCACGCCGACGTCAAGCGCCTGCTTCTGGCCCAGAAAGCGGCCGTCGAAGGGGCGCTCGCGCTGGTGCTTTATGCCGCCGACCTCGTCGACCGTATCCGCGTGGCCGAGGACAGCCAGGCCCGTCGCGACGACGAACTGCTGCTCGACCTGTTGACGCCGCTGGTAAAATCCTGGCCGTCCGAATACTGCCTGGAGGCCAACAAGCATGCCATCCAGGTGCTGGGCGGCTATGGCTATACCCGCGACTATCCTGTCGAGCGGCTTTATCGCGACAATCGACTCAACCCGATCCATGAGGGCACCCACGGCATCCAGGGCATGGATCTGCTCGGCCGCAAGGTTTCGCAAGCCGGCGGTGCCGGCGTCAGGACGCTGGCCGAACGCATTATGGAAGACGTCAAGGCCGCGCATGGGCTGGACGGGCTCGCCGGTTTCGCCGAAACGCTCGCCACCCATCTTTCCGAGACGGTCACAACCACCGGCACACTTGCGCGAACGGTCGCGGAAAACCCGCGTCTTGGGCTCGCCAACGCAACGATCTATCTCGACATGCTCGGCCATGTCGTGATCGCCTGGATGTGGTTGAGGCAGGCGATGACCGCTGCAAGCCAACGCGCGAACGGCGACGGCGATCCGGACTTCCTCGACGGCAAGCTCGCCGCCTGCCGCTATTTCTTCGTGCATGAGCTGCCGGTCGCGCGCGTCAAGCGCGAGCTACTCGACAGTCTCGACGACACGACGCTGACGATGCGACCCGCCTGGTTCTGAGCGGGGCCGGCGGGACGCCCGCAATTGCCTGAGCCCTCTCGGCGTCATGCCCGGCGCGGGAAATCCACAACGAACCGAGCGCCGCCGCCCTGCGGGGTTTCGAGCCGGACGCTTGCGCCATGGTGATGGGCGATCTGGCGCACCAGCGACAGGCCGAGCCCCCAACCGCCCGCCGTCTCGCTGCGCCCGGCCGGCCGGTAGAACGGCTCGAACACCCGCTCGCTCTCACCCTCGGGAACGCCCTTGCCGCGGTCCTCGACGCTCAACCGGACGAAATCGGGCGTCAGCGCCACGTTGGCCCTCACCGGCTCGGCGCCGTGGCGCAGCGCGTTCTGCATCAGATTGCGCACCAGCCGGGTGATCAGCCGCGGATCGCCCGTGATCTGTGCCGGCATACCGCTAACCGGAATTTTCAGGCGCGCGCCCTCTTCCGTAACGAGCGCGAGGAGATCGAGCGTCTGGGGATTGTCGAGTCGCTCGAGATGGTCGAGCCGGCTTGCCAGCAGGATCTCGTCGACCAGTTCGTCGATCTCGGCCAGATTGCGGACGATTTCCCGCTTGGTCGCCTCCGCCGGCGCCCGCTCGTAGAGGTCGATCGCCATGCGCAGCCGGGCAAGCGGCGAGCGCAGTTCATGACTGGCATTGGCCAGCAGGCTGCGGTGGGCGGTAATCAGATGCTCGATCTGGGCTGCGGCCCGATTGAAGCTTTTCGCCACCGCCGCCACCTCGTCGCGACCGCGATCGTCGACGCGCGTCACCAGCGCGCCTTCGCCCCAGGCGTCGACCCCGCGCCGCAGCCGTTCCAGGCGCCGCGTCAACTGCCGCACCACCGGATAGGCGGCCAGGCCGATAACACCGGCGATCAGCGCCAGATAGGCGATCGGATTGCGGCCGGGAGGCCCGAACGGCCGCTCCCTGCGCGCGGCCAGCGCGCGTCCGTCGGGAAGCCGCATGACGAAGACATGCCCGCCGCCGTTTCGCGCGTGCCGCCCGGGCCGGCCCAGCACAGCGGCATCGATCGGCGCGCCGGCGCGCGCCAGCACAAGACCGTCCCGGTCGAACAGGGTGAGATCGGTGTCGAACGTCTCGGACAGGCGCGTCAGGGTCGCCGCGATTTCCGCCGGCCGGCCGTCGGCCGGCAGGATCGCCGCCACGAACAGATCGCGCTGGGCGCGCCAGCCGGTGTCGCGCTCGTCCAAGCCGATACGCACGACAACGGCGCCGACGAGCGCGACCACGGCGAGACTGGTCAGCAGGGTCAGATACATCTTGAGAAAAAGACTGCCGCGCATGAGCCGGTCCCGGTCCAGACAAGGAGAAAGCTAGAGATCGTCCTGGTAGCGCGCGAACACATAGCCCGCGCCACGCACCGTGATCAGCCGCCGCGGATGTTTCGGGTCGGTCTCGATCGCGGCGCGGATGCGCGAAACATGCACGTCGATCGATCGGTCGAACGCCTCGAGTTCCTCGCCGCGCGTCATGTCCATGAGCTGGTCGCGCGACAGGGTCCGTCCGGCATTCCTGGCCAGCGCCAGAAGAAGGTCGAACTGATGACTGGTCAGCCTGCACTCGGTCCCGTCGAGCCGCGCCGCGCGCGAGCCCGGATCGATCTCCAGCCGCCCGAAGCGCAACACACGCTCGCCGCCCGTGCCGCGACGCCGGCGTAGGATCGCCTTGAGCCGGGCGAGCAATTCGCGCGGGTTGAACGGTTTCGGCAAATAATCGTCCGCGCCGAGTTCGAGCCCGACGATGCGGTCGGTCTCTTCTCCCTTCGCCGTCAACATCAGCACCGGAACGTCGGAGACCGCGCGGATGCGCCGGCAGGTCTCGAACCCGTCAATATCCGGCAGCATGATGTCGAGAATGACGGCGTCCGGCGCCTGCTTCTGCAATTCCGACAACCCGTCCGCCGCGCTCGCCGCGCTTCGCACGGCAAATCCGTTCCCGGTCAGATAGTCGGCCAGCATGGCGGACAGGCGGGTATCGTCGTCGACGATCAGCACCTGTTCCGCCATGCCCAGCCTCCTTTCATGACCACCGGCCCGAAAGCCGTTTGTCAGCGGCGATGATGCCTGCCGCGCTTTCCGATATGCTCGGCGAGCTTGGCGCGCTGCTCCGGCGTCAGCACCTCGGCCGCGTCGAGCAGCGCCGCCGTCATCTTGCGCGAGACCTCGTCCATTGCCTGCACCCGCTCGCCCCGCAGCTTTTCAGCCGCCTCGCGGTCGACGGTCGGTGCGCTGATGATATTGACGATATCCTTGCGCGTGTCACGGAATTCGCGGATCATCGGCCGCATTTCGGCGCGCGCGGCATCGATGATTTCCCACAATTTGTCCTGCTGCTCGTCCGTGGCGCCAATCTCGTCCAGCATATGGCCCATCCGCCGCTCCATCATGAAACCGCCCATGCCGCCCATGCGAGCCTTAAGGAACTGGCCGCCCATATGTGCGTCTGCCCCCCCGAAGCCGCCGCCGGCCGCAGCCACAAGGCCGGTTCCGGCGATCGCCGCCAGGGCCAGCCCGCCCACGACCGCACCGCGCATCCAGCCGCGCGAGCGCGACGACCCGGTGTTGATCGAATCGTCGAAATGATGCTTGTCGTCCTGCATGGTCTTGATCCTCTGTTCGGCAGCACCGTCGCTGCGATGGGATCACACTAAGCGGCCAACGTTTCCCGCCTTACCGGTCAATGTAAAGAAGTGTGAAGCGGTATCGGACCCAAGCGACACCGCGCCTGCTCACGAAAAAAGCCCGGTCGGTGTCCGACCGGGCGTCCTTTCGTCGACCGGAGTTCGGTCGAACTACATATGGATCGGTTTGGCGAAAGTGGCGAGCGCCGCTTCCTTGACCGATTCCGACATGGTCGGATGACCGTGACATGTGCGGGCCAGATCCTCGGACGAGCCGCCGAACTCCATCAGAACCGCGACTTCCTGGATCAGTTCGCCGGCTCCGAAGCCAACAATATGCGCACCGAGCACGCGGTCGGTCTTCTTATCGGCGAGGATCTTAACGAATCCGTCGGTTTTCAGCATCGCGCGCGCACGCCCATTGGCGGAGAACGGGAACTTTCCGGCCCGGTAGTCGACGCCGGCCTTTTTCAGCTCTTCCTCGGTCTTGCCGATCGAAGCGACTTCGGGACTGGTGTAGACGACGCTCGGAATGACGTCGTAATTCACGTGGCCGGCCTGGCCGGCGATGATCTCGGCAACCGCAACGCCTTCGTCCTCGGCTTTGTGCGCCAGCATCGGGCCGGCGATCACGTCACCGATCGCGTAGATACCCGGGATCGAGGTGCGGAAATGACTGTCCGTGCGCACCCGTCCGCGCTCGTCGAGCACGATGCCGGCCTGTTCGCAACCGAGACCCTCGATGAACGGCTTGCGCCCGGTCGCCACCAGCACGACATCGGCGTCGAGCGTTTCGGCCTCGCCGCCCTTGACGGGCTCGAAGCTGACGGTCGCTCCCTTCTTGGCCTTTTTCACCCCGGTCACCTTCTGGCCGAGCTTGAAATCGAAGCCCTGCTTGCCGAGCATGCGCTGGAACTGCTTGGCGACCTCGCCGTCCATGCCGCCGAGAATCGTGTCGAGAAACTCCACCACCGTGACCTTTGCGCCGAGGCGCGCCCAAACCGAACCCAGCTCGAGCCCGATCACGCCGCCGCCGACCACTACCATCGAGGACGGCACCTTTTCCAGCGCCAGCGCACCCGTCGACGACACGACCGTCTTTTCGTCGAACTCCAGCTCGACACCGGGAATGCCGGCGACGTCGGAACCGGTGGCGATCACGATGTTCTTGGCCTCAACCTCCCTGGTCGCGCCATCGGCGTCGGTCACTTCCAGCTTGCCTTCGCCGATGATCCGGCCGGTGCCGCGCAAGCCGTCGATCTTGTTCTTCTTGAACAGGAAATCGAGACCCTTGGTGTTCTGGTCCACCGTTTGGGTCTTGTGCGCCATCATCGCCTTGAGATTGAGCTTCGGCTTGCCGACCTCGACGCCCAGCGCCTCCAGGCCGTGCCCGGCCTCCATGAAGGCTTCAGAGGCGTGCAGCAACGCCTTGGAGGGAATGCAACCGACATTGACGCAGGTCCCCCCATAGGTCGGGCGCTTTTCCACCACCGCCGTCTTCAGCCCCAGCTGTGCGGCCTTGATGGCGCAGACATATCCGCCCGGCCCGCCCCCGATCACGACAACGTCATATGTCATGGCTGCTTCCTTTCATTCGGTTCTTTCAGCGGCCGCCGCCCAGTTTTGGGATCGCGCCCGTGGTATAGGACGCCTCGTCGGACAAATGCCAGAGCGCGGCCGATGCAATTTCGTCTGGTCTGCCTTCCCGCTTCATCACCACGGAGCAGCCCAGTCGTCCGGGGCAGAGTTCTCGGTTGCCGCGCCGCCGGAACTGACGGGCTGGGCACAAGCACGCTGCCGTCGCTCATTCCTGGCACCCGCTGAGCGCGAACACGTCCCACGGAAGCACGCTGACGCCGTCGGCGCCGTAAATGCGCGAATGGCGGACCGCCGCGCCGAAACCGGGTAGAAGCAACTGTGCGGCCGCCGGCTTGCCGCGCTCCGGCATCGTCGTGACAGTGCCGCCGGCGTCGATGCCGTAGATCGGCCCTTCCCAGATCGTGCAGGCCGCCAGCTCCTCGCCGGTGACGTCGCCGTCCGGACATTGGTGCATCGCCAGACCGTAAGGCCGCGCGCCCGGATCGGTTTGCATCACGATGCCGTCGAGCACGACGCCGTTCTGCGCGAAGGCCAGCTTGAATTCGATCGCGTGCAGAGCCGCGCCCGGCAGCGCAGGACGAAAATCGATCCCCGCCGACCCTTCACGTTCGGAATAGACGGCCAGTTCCTGCGGACAAGCCGCGCGGGCCTCGGCGTACGGAAAGGCCAGCACCGCGAGCGCGGCGACAGCCGCGCGCACCCCGTACCCGTATCGGCCGCGCGCGGGAGCGGGCCGGGCCTGCGCGGCACCCTTCATCGCTACCCGCCTTGTTCCAGTGGCGCGTTGAACGACCACACATGGCCGAACGGATCGCGGATCTTGCCGTAGCGGGCGCCCCAGAACTGGTCGTCGACCGGCAAAACGACCTGCGCGCCCGCCGCCACGGCACGCGCGACAGCGGCGTCGACTTCATCCGGCTTGGCGAGGTTGATGTTGACGGTCGCGCTCGCCCCGCCGCGCGAGGTCGGCCCCAGCACATCCTTGGAGATTTCGGGAAACTCGTCCTGCAGCATGACTTCCGAGCCGAACATCGACAGGTTGGCATGCAGCACGCGTTCCCCGTCTTCGGCCATCTGCTCGAACGTCTCCACGGCGCCGAACGCCGCCTCGTAGAAGGCGATCGCCGCCTTGCCGTCCTTGACGCATAAATGAACCTGGATCGGGGGAATCTCCGGCTCGAAGCCCATATCAGTTCAGTCCTGTTTGTTGGTCAGCGCCTGCCCCGGACACGCCGGCATCCCGTCCTAGCGCTGCGCGAGCGCAAGCCGCAGGCCGAACCCCGCGAAAGCCAGGGCAACCGTACGCCGCATCCAGCGCAGCGCCGTTTCACTCGTCAGCAGCCTCGCGCCGATCATCGCCGCGAAACTGCCATAGATGACGAAGACTGCGAAGGTCATCGCCATGAACACCACGCCCAACCCCAGCATTCGGCCGACGGGCGCGGCCGCCGCCGGATCGATAAACTGCGGCAGGAAGGCGAGAAAAAACACCGACAATTTCGGGTTGAGGATGTTGATCAGAAACCCCGTGCGTACCGTCGCCAGCAGGCCCGGGGCCGGCCGGCGGCCGCCGTCGAGCCGCATCGGACCGCTTTCCTGGAGCGTGCGCCAGGCCAAATAGAGGAGATAGGCGGCGCCGGCATATTTGAGCACCTGGAACAAAACCGCGCTGGTGTGCAGGATCGCGGCCAGGCCAAGCACCGAGGCGAGGATGGCGGGAACGATGCCGAGCGTGCAGCCGAAGGCGGCGGCGATACTGGCCCGCCGCCCGGCCGAAAGCCCGGTCGCGATCGTATAGACCACGCCGGTGCCCGGCACGAGAATGACGATCAGCGCGGTGATCAGGTACTCGATGCTCATCGCCACACCTCCCGGCGCTTAGAGGTCCAGTACCAGCCTTTCCGGATCTTCCAGGCTTTCCTTGACCCGGACCAGGAAGGTGACCGCCTCCTTGCCGTCGACGATACGATGATCGTAGGACAGCGCAAGATACATCATCGGCCGAATCTTGATTTCACCGCCCACCACCATTGGCCGTTCCTGGATCTTGTGCATGCCCAGAATGCCCGATTGCGGCGCGTTGAGGATCGGCGTCGACATCAGCGATCCGTAGACGCCGCCGTTGGAAATAGTGAAGGTACCGCCCTGCATGTCGGCGAGCGCCAGCTTGCCGTCCCGGGCCGCCGCGCCCAGCCGGCCGATCTCCTTCTCGACCTCGGCAATTCCCATCTGGTCGGCATCGCGCACCACCGGCACCACAAGCCCCTTGTCGGTGCCGACGGCGACGCCGACGTGACAGAAATTCTTGTAGATGATGTCGGTGCCGTCGATCTCGGCATTCACGGCCGGGATTTCCTTCAGCGCGTGACAGACCGCCTTGGTGAAGAAACCCATGAAGCCGAGCTTCACGCCGTGCTTCTTTTCGAACAAATCCTTGTAGCGCTTGCGCAGCTCCATCACCGCGCCCAGATCGACCTCGTTGAAGGTCGTCAGCATGGCCGCGGTATCCTGCGCTTCCTTCAGGCGACGCGCGATCGTCTGGCGCAGGCGCGTCATCTTCACGCGTTCCTCGCGCGGTTCATCGGCGTCCGAGGACGGCGCGCGCGCCACTTTCGGCGTCTCCGTTGCCGCGCTCGCCGCCCCGCGGGCCGGTTCGCCGGCACCCTTGGTGGCCGCGCCGGCGTCCTTGCCGCGCTCAAGCGCCGCCAAAACGTCGGATTTCAGGATCTGGCCTTCCTTGCCCGATCCGGCGATGTCGCCGGCCTCGAGCTTGTTTTCTTCCATCAGCTTCTGGGCGGCCGGCGCCGGCGGGCGCGAAGATTCCGTGCCGCCAC
Organism: Nitratireductor alexandrii; assembly: GCF_004000215.1. Lineage (GTDB taxonomy): Bacteria > Pseudomonadota > Alphaproteobacteria > Rhizobiales > Rhizobiaceae > Mangrovimarina > Mangrovimarina alexandrii. The sequence goes on from NZ_RBVY01000003.1 coordinate 257,346, forward strand.
CGCCGTGGCGCGCATCGCGCGCCGCCGTCGATGCGGACTCGCCGGTCGTCGCCGCGGCGCCTGCCTCGATGCGCGCCAGCAATGCCCCCACTTCGACCTCGTCGCCCTTTTTGACCGCGAGTTCGCGCAGCACCCCGTCGACCGGCGCCATCACTTCCTGGGCCGCCTTGTCGGTCTCCAGCTCCAGGATCGGCTCATCCGCTTTCACCGCATCGCCGACGGCCTTGTAGACCTCGCCGACCTGGGCCTCGGTTACGGATTCGCCGGCCGACGGCACGTTGACGTCGACCAGCTTGCCGCTGCTCGGCGAGGGGGCCGCCTCGCGCCCGCCCTCAGCCGCCTTCGGGCTCTGCTTCTTGTCGTCGTTCTTGGCAGCGGCCGATGCGCCCGCCTCGCCGAGCGTGCCCAAAAGCGCGCCCACCTCGACGGTCTCGCCTTCCTGAACGGCGATTTCGCTAAGCGTGCCGGCGGCGGGAGCCGGCACCTCCAGGGTCACCTTGTCGGTCTCCAGTTCAACGATCGGCTCGTCGGCGGCGACTGATTCGCCCACCTTCTTGAACCAGCGGCCGACGGTGGCTTCGGTGACCGATTCACCGAGCGTGGGAACGCGAATTTCGCTTGCCATGATATATGCTTCCGTTGCCTTCAATTGGACCCGGACGGGTTCATTCGCCGAGCGCGTCTTCGAGGAACGCCTCGAGCTGCGCAAGATGTTTGGACATCAGCCCGGTCGCCGGCGAGGCCGCGGCCGGACGGCCGGCATAACGCACGCGCTGATGTTTGGCGTCGATATGGGCAAGCACCCATTCCAGATAGGGATCGATGAACGACCAGGCACCCATATTCTTGGGCTCCTCCTGACACCACACCATTTCCGCGTTGCGGAACCGTGACAGCTCGTTGATCAGCGCCTTGGCCGGGAACGGGTAGAGTTGCTCGACCCTGAGCAGGTAGACATCGTCGATGCCGCGATTCTCTCGGTCCTCGTAGAGATCGTAATAGACCTTGCCCGAGCACAAAACGACACGCCGGATCTTGGAATCCTTGACCAGCTTGATCTTCTGGTCCGGCAACATCTGCGCGTCGTCCCACAACAGCCTGTGAAACGTGCTTTCGCCCGCCATTTCCGCCAGCGTCGACACCGCGCGCTTGTGGCGCAGCAGCGATTTCGGCGTCATTAGGATCAGCGGTTTGCGGAAATCGCGTTTCAGCTGCCGGCGCAGGATGTGGAAATAGTTGGCCGGCGTGGTGACGTTGGCGACCTGCATATTGTCCTCGGCGCACAATTGCAGGAATCGTTCCAGCCGCGCGGACGAATGCTCGGGCCCCTGCCCCTCGTAGCCGTGCGGCAACAGGCAGACCAGCCCGGACATGCGCAGCCATTTGCGCTCGCCCGACGAGATGAACTGGTCGAACACCACCTGGGCGCCGTTGACGAAATCGCCGAACTGGGCCTCCCACAGCACCAAGGCCCGCGGATCGGCCAGCGAATAGCCGTATTCGAAGCCGAGCACGGCCTCTTCCGACAGCATCGAGTTGATGACCTCGTAATGGGCCTGCGCGGGACCGAGATTGTTGAGCGGGATGAAGCGTCGCTCGTCCCTTTGGTCGTAGAGCACGGAGTGCCGCTGCGAAAAGGTGCCGCGCTCCGAATCCTGCCCCGACAAGCGCACCGGCGTGCCGTCCTGAAGGATCGCGCCGAACGCCAGCGCTTCCGCCAGCGCCCAGTCGATGCCCTCGCCGGCGTCCAGTGCCTTGCGGCGGTTTTCCAGGAAGCGGTTGATCGTGCGGTGCGCCTCGAAATCCTTGGGCACCTCGGTCAGCTTCTTGCCGATCTCCTTCAGCGTCTTCAGCGGCACAGCCGTCTTGCCGCGACGCTGTTCGTCCTGATTGTCGGCCGTCCTCAGCCCCGACCAGGCGCCGTCCAGCCAGTCCGCCTTGTTGGGCTTGTAGGTTTGGCCGGCCTCGAACTCCTCTTCCAGCCGGGCGCGCCAGTCCGCCTTGAGCTTTTCGAACTCGCCCTCGGTGATCAGGCCTTCCGCGATCAGCTTCTTGCCGTAGATCTGGGCGGTCGTGGGATGCGTCCGGATCTTCTTGTACATCATCGGCTGGGTGAAGGCCGGCTCGTCGCCCTCGTTATGGCCGAAGCGCCGGTAGCAGAACATGTCGATGACCACCGGCTTGTGGAACTTCATCCGGAACTCGGTCGCCACCTTGGCGGCGTAGACCACGGCCTCGGGATCGTCGCCGTTGACGTGGAAGATCGGCGCCTCGATCATCTTGGCGACGTCGGACGGATAGGGCGAGGAGCGCGAGAAGCGCGGATTCGTGGTAAAGCCGATCTGGTTGTTGATGATGAAGTGAAGCGTTCCCGCCACGCGGTGCCCGCGCAGGCCCGACAGGCCCAGACACTCCGCGACCACGCCCTGGCCGGCAAAGGCGGCATCGCCGTGCAGGAGCAACGGCAGCACCTTCACGCGTTCGGGCAGCGGCACGATCTCCTCGCGCTTACGCCCGAAAATCTGGTCCTGCTTGGCGCGCGCCTTACCCATCACCACCGGATTGACGATTTCCAGATGGGACGGGTTGGCGGTCAGCGACAGATGCACCGTGTTGCCGTCGAATTCGCGGTCCGACGAGGCACCGAGATGGTACTTGACGTCGCCAGACCCTTCGACGTCGTCGGGCGCGAAGGAGCCGCCCTTGAATTCGTGGAAGATCGCCCGGTGCGGCTTGCCCATCACCTGCGACAGCACGTTGAGCCGGCCGCGATGGGCCATGCCAAGCACGACTTCCTTCATCCCGAGCGCACCGCCGCGCTTCAATATCTGTTCCAACGCCGGTATTAAAGCCTCGGCGCCGTCGAGGCCGAACCGCTTTGTGCCCTTGTACTTGACGTCGATGAACTGTTCGAAGCCTTCCGATTCGACGAGCTTCTGCAGGATGGCCAGCTTGCCGTTGGTGGTGAAGGCAATACCCTTGTCCGGGCCTTCGATCCGCTCCTGGATCCACGCTTTCTCCTCCGGATTGGAGATGTGCATGAACTCCACGCCGAGCGTCGAGCAGTAGGTGCGCCTGAGAATGTCGAGCATTTCGCGGATGGTTGCGAATTCCAGCCCCAGCACGTGATCGATGAAGATCGGCTTGTCGTAGTCGGCCTCGGTGAAGCCATAGGCTTCCGGCGACAGTTCGTTATAGTCCTCGAGCGGATTTGCCAGGCCGAGCGGATCGAGATTGGCATGCAGATGGCCGCGCATGCGATAGGCGCGGATCATCATGATCGCGCGCACGGAATTGCGCGTCGAGCGCAGCATTTCCTCGTCGCTGAGCGTGACACCGCCCTTGGCGGCCTTCTCCTTTATCTTGCCGGAAAGGCGGGTTTCGACCTGTGCCCAGTCGCCGTCGAAAGCCGACACCAGTTCGCCATTGGCCGTGATCGGCCAGTTCGCACGCTCCCAGGAGGCCCCCTGCGCGTTCTTGCGCACATCGTCGGCGTCGTCCTTGAGTTGAGCGAAATAATCGCGCCAATCCGCATCGACGGACGCCGGATCGTCCTGATAGGCGGCGTAGAGCTCCTCGATATAGTGGGCGTTGCCGCCGTAGAGGAAGGAGGTGATCGAGAACCGGTCGTTGGCCTGATCCTGCCGTGACATTACCCTGTCGGAGCCTGTGCGCCCCGTCCCTAGTTTTAAGTCCGCCCGCCGCCGCGCGGTCGAGCATTGTTCTTGTTCGTCAGCCCCATGCGTCGCCATCGTGGCCAACACATGGCAGCGATCAGCCCTTGATCGCTTCGAGCAGAGTCTGGCCCAGCCGCGCCGGCGACGGCGACACCTTGATGCCGGCTGCCTCCATCGCCGCGATCTTGTCTTCCGCGCCGCCCTTGCCGCCGGAGATCACCGCGCCGGCATGGCCCATGGTGCGTCCGGGCGGCGCCGTGCGCCCGGCGATGAAGCCGGCCATCGGCTTGCTGCGTCCCTTCTTGGCCTCGTCCTTCAAAAACTGCGCGGCGTCTTCCTCGGCCGAGCCGCCGATCTCGCCGATCATGATGATGGATTCGGTCTCCGGATCGGCCAAAAACATCTCCAGCACATCGATGAACTCGGTGCCCTTGACCGGATCGCCGCCGATGCCGACCGCCGTCGTCTGACCGAGCCCGGCATTGGTGGTCTGGAACACCGCCTCGTAGGTGAGCGTGCCCGAGCGCGAGACGACGCCCACCGAACCTTTCTTGAAGATGTTGCCCGGCATGATGCCGATCTTGCATTCGTTCGGCGTCAGCACGCCCGGGCAGTTCGGGCCGATCAGACGCGAGCTCGACCGGTCGAGCCTGGCCTTGACCTTGACCATGTCCATGACCGGAATGCCCTCCGTGATGCACACGATCAGCGGGATCTCGGCCTCGATCGCCTCGATAATGGCAGCCGCAGCGCCCGCCGGCGGCACGTAGACGACCGAGGCGTTGGCGCCGGTCTTTTCCTTGCCTTCGGCGACCGTGGCGAAGATCGGCAATTGCGCGCCGCTTTCGACCGAACCCCAGGTCTCGCCACCCTTCTTCGGGTGGACGCCGCCAACCATCTTGGTGCCGTGATAGGCCAGCGCCTGCTCCGTGTGGAAGGTGCCGGTCTTGCCGGTCAGGCCCTGGACGAGAACTTTGGTGTCTTGGTTGACGAGAATGGACATGCGAACGGTAACTCCAGAGCCTGTCAGGGTTCGATTGGGAAAGCCGCGCCGGCGTGCGCGGCCGGCAGGGCGGTTGGGGCGGAAGCGCAGGCGGCGTTGAAGCGGATCACTCCTCGTCCTCCCGCGGCTGCGAGGTCGAGAATTTAAGCATCTGGCCGTCGAAGCCGGCCTGTTCGGCGTGCGGACTGCCGGGCGGAATGAAGGTCAGATAGGTATCGAGAGTACGCGGCATCGACGGCGGCGGCCCCCACAGATGGGAAACCACGGTCTCGTCGCTGTGCGACTGCGCCGGCTTGACGCCCAGAACATCGGACACCGCGGCGGCCGCGACCGGCTCCGTCGCCTCGAAATCGTAGAGATAGCAGCCGATTGCATCGAGAGACTCCGAGAGCATCAGCGAGACGACAAGATGCAGCATGCGACCTTCCACGTCCCGCGCGAAGGTCTGCGCGCGAAACGACATGCCGGGCATGTCGGCCTTGGCCGCCTCGAACGCGGCCGCCGACTTCGCCATCAGGGCACCGAACTCGCTCTGGCCGGCGGGCGCGAAAACATCCCAGCCCACCTCCCTGGCCTGGGCAAGCGTGCCCTCGTAGCTCAGGCGCTGCGGCACGCAGCTTTCTTGGAAGGTTGTCGCGAAACGCGTCGACCATTCCTCGCCCGCCTGAACGCCTGACGGTGCCGACAGCGCCGTCACGAGCACGACAATGGATGCGACGCGTCGCACGCGACTACCCCTCTTTCACCGCCTCGACGATCTTGCGCGCCGCATCGTCGAGATCGTCGGCCGCGATCACGTTGAGGCCGCTCTCGTTGATGATCTTCTTGCCGAGCTCGACATTGGTGCCTTCCAGCCGCACGACCAGCGGAACCTTCAGGCCCACTTCCTTGACCGCAGCGACCACACCCTCCGCGATCACGTCGCAGCGCATGATGCCGCCGAAAATATTGACCAGGATGCCCTTCACGGCCGGATCGGCGGTGATGATCTTGAAGGCGGCCGTGACCTTTTCCTTCGAGGCGCCGCCGCCGACGTCGAGGAAGTTGGCCGGTTCGGCGCCGTAGAGCTTGATGATGTCCATCGTCGCCATGGCCAGGCCGGCGCCGTTGACCATGCAGCCGATATTGCCGTCGAGCGCGACATAGGCGAGATCGTGTTTGGACGCCTCGATTTCCTTCTCGTCCTCCTCGGTCTCGTCGCGCAGTTCGACGATGTCGGGATGGCGGTAGAGCGCGTTGTTGTCGAAAGACACCTTGGCGTCGAGCACGCGCAGCCGGCCATTGGTCATGACGATCAGCGGATTGACCTCGAGCAGGCTCATGTCCTTCTCGACGAAGGCCTTGTAGAGGATCGGAAACAGCGTCTCGCCGTCCGTCGCCGCATCGCCCGAAAGCTCCAGCGCCGCATTCAGCCTGGCGATGTCGTCCGCCGTCACGCCGGTTTCGGGATCGATCGCAACGGTGACGATCTTGTCGGGCGTTTCCTCGGCCACAGCCTCGATGTCCATGCCGCCCTCGGTCGAAACCACGAAGGCGACCCGGCCGACGGTGCGGTCGACCAGGATCGACAGATAGAGTTCGCGGTCGATGTCGGCACCGTCTTCGATATAGAGCCGGTTGACCTGCTTGCCGTCCGGTCCGGTCTGTTTGGTGACCAGCGTGTTGCCGAGCATTTCGCCGACATTGGCAACGACGTCCTCGACCGACTTCGCCAGCCGAACCCCGCCCTTGGCGTCGGCGCCGAGTTCCTTGAACTTGCCTTTGCCGCGGCCGCCGGCGTGGATCTGGCTCTTGACCACGTAGAGCGGCCCGGGAAGCGATTTCACCGCCTTTTCCGCCTCGGCGGCCGACAGGATCGCCACGCCCTCGGCGACCGGCGCGCCGAAGCCTTTCAGGACCTTTTTGGCCTGATATTCATGAATGTTCATTGGCCGCGCTCGCTTATTTCTTCAGGTTCGGGGCGATGGTCATGCAGGCTTCGCACAGGCCGGTGACGGCAGCCACCGACTTGTCGAACATCTTCTGCTCGGCCTTGTTCAGGCTGATCTCGATGACCCGCTCGATGCCGCCCGAGCCGATCACGGTCGGCACGCCGACATAAAGGTCCTTGACCCCGTACTGGCCGGACAGGTGGGCGGCGCAGGGCAGGACGCGCTTCTTGTCCTTGAGATAACTCTCCGCCATCGCCACCGCCGAGGCGGCCGGGGCATAATAGGCCGAGCCGGACTTCAGCAGCCCGACGATCTCCGCGCCGCCGTCCCGCGTGCGCTGGACGATTTCGTCGAGCTTTTCCTTGGAGGTCCAGCCCATCTTGACGAGATCGGGCAGCGGAATGCCGGCCACCGTCGAATAGCGCGTCAGCGGCACCATCGTGTCGCCATGACCGCCGAGCACGAAGGCGGTGACGTCCTCGATCGAAACCTTGAATTCCTCGGCGAGAAAATAGCGGAACCGCGAGGAATCGAGCACGCCGGCCATGCCGACCACGTGCGTCTTCGGCAGGCCGGAGAATTTCTGCAGCGCCCACACCATGGCGTCGAGCGGATTGGTGATGCAGATCACGAACGCCTTGGGCGCGTATTTCTTGATGCCGGCGCCGACCTGCTCCATCACCTTCAGATTGATGCCGAGCAGATCGTCGCGGCTCATGCCCGGCTTGCGCGGCACGCCGGCGGTGACGATGCACACATCCGCGTCCTTGATCGCGGAATAGTCGTTGGCACCCGAGAAACTGGCATCGAAGCCCTCGACCGGCGAGGATTGCGCGATATCGAGGCCCTTGCCCTGGGGGATGCCTTCGGCAATGTCGAACAGGACGACGTCGCCAAGTTCCTTCAGGCCGATCAGATGGGCGAGCGTTCCGCCGATCATGCCGGAACCGATAAGCGCGATCTTTCTGCGTGCCATTTCGAGAGCTACCCCCGCAATGTGTGGGCTACCATGGCCCAGTCAGGTTGAGATTGAAAGGCATCGGCTGGTGTTCAATGCCGTTAGACGAGGCGAAATTCGGGCGTGGCCTTAGACTCGCCCGCAGAAAAAAACAACCGATTCCTCGAGCATAAATAAATTCAATCGTTTAGAAATAAGCGGAATTACGTAAACGTCAAAATTATTGCGTCGTTTTACATCCACACAATCCCGTGACATGCCAAATGAACGGGCCCGCGGCGCTCAGGCCTGGCCTGCGGCGCTGGCCGGTTCGGCCGCCCCCTCGCCGGGCCAGTCGCGGCTTTGCATTTCGATCAGCCGCGAGGCGGTCCGATCGAATTCGAAGGATTCCGTCGTGCCGGTTCGGCCGCGATAAAGCCCCTGAGGCTGCGCAGCCGCGCTGGCGACGAGACGCAGCCGCTTGTCGTAGAGGGTGTCGACCAGCAGGATGAAGCGTTTGGCCTCGTTGCGGCTGCGGTCGTCGAAAACCGGGATGCCCTCGACGAACAGGGTCTTGAAGCGGGCCGCGATCGCCACATAGTCGCGCGCGCCGAGCGGGCGGGCGCATAAATCCTCGAAGGTGAAGCGGGCGGCATCGCGCACGCAACGCTCGGCATGGATGGTCCGGCCCTTGACCTTGATGGTCTCGGCCTCCTCGCCCGCCCCGTCGGCATAGTTCGACCACGCCGTCTCGAACGCGGCCCGGCTGTCGGCGTCGAGCGGGGTCAGATAGACCGGCAGACGATTCAGCTTTTCCAGCCGATAATCGGTGTCGCTGTCGAGACTCATGACGTCGGCATGGCGCTCGAGGATGGCGATGAAGGGTTCGAACAGCGGCCGGTTCAGCCCATCGCGATAAAGGTCCCGCGGCGCCACGTTCGAGGTCGCCACAAGCACGACTCCCTCGTCGAACAGGGCCGAAAACAGCCGCGACAGGATCATCGCATCGGCGATGTCGGTGACGGCGAATTCGTCGAAACACAGCACCCAGGCTTCGTTGGCCAGCGCCCGCGCCACCGGCGGAATCGGGTCGTCGCCCTTGGCCTCGCCGGTCTTGACGGCGGCGCGGTGGCGTCCGATCCGGTCGTGCACGTCGGCCATGAAATCGTTGAAATGAACCCGTCTTTTGCGGTTGACCGGCGCCAGATCGTAAAACAGATCCATCAGCATGGTCTTGCCGCGGCCGACGGCACCATGAATGTAGAGCCCCTTGACCGGCGCCTTCGGCTCGCGCCGGCGCGCAAAAAGCCAGCCGAGCGCGCTCGACTTGGCGGCAAGCCGCTTGGTCGCCAGGTCCTCGATCAGGCGGTCGAACCGGTCGGCGATCTTTTCCTGCGCGCGATCGCGCGTCACCGCGCCGCGCTCGATCAGGCGGCCATAGGCCTGCCGCACCGAGGCGAAGGGCTTGAGTCCGTCGCGCAAAGACATGGGCCGGCCCCGGTACCGCGATCAGCCAGGAAGACGCAAGGCCGCGCTCACCGCGACAGCGAGATCGGCTGACCGGATGTCATCTGGCCGTCGAAACGCTCGGCGCCGGACGAGTAGAGACGGGCGAGCACGCCGCCGCTGGCGTCATAGAGCGAGAGCTGCTTGCCGGCGACGTTCCAGGATTTCACACCGTCGAGCGGCGGCGGGCAGCGCAGCGGTCCCGCGCGAAAGCCTTGGCCGAACTTGGTCTGCGGCGTCGCGACCCGGCAGGACTGGCCCGACACGGACGCGTTCCAGACGCCGGCGACGCTGCCCACGGTCAACTCGGCCGCGGTTGCCGGCGCTCCCGGCAGTTCGACCGGCGCGTTGGGGTCGAGCGCGGCAACGTCCGTCTCGCCGGTTTCGGTCGCGGTGACGGGCGGTTTTGGAAAGCTCGACGGATCCGTCGGCCCGGTCGGGGCGGGCGGCGGCAACTGCCCTGCCGTCACCGTGCCGGCCGGGGCCGGATTGAGCGGTTCGGGCCGGCCGCCGAGCGAACCGAGCCGGGAACTCTGGCATCCGGCGAGCGCGACCGCGAACAGCGTCAGCACCAGCGGGCCGGAAATCGAAAAACGCATCATAGTCCTCCGTGGGAACTCACGACGGGGCGCACCCCGCAGTCGCGAGTTGAATCGCGACAATAATGGCAATGTTGGGGTTAATTGCACGATGGCATGGTTAAATTTGGGTTTCCGCCGCCGAATCTTCTCGCGATATAGCCCGGCTGGGGACGAATATATAGCCCGAAGGTCCGACGATGTGGCATTCGCGCAGACCGTGCGGCTTGTCGAGCGCGCCCGACAGGACGGTCGATCCCGCGCTGCGGGCGCGGTGCTCGATACGATCGGGATCGACGCCGTAGAGCCGGATTTCCATGCCCACGCCACGCAATTCGGCATCGGCCACGACCCCGGCCATCTCGTGATCGGCATAGGTGTGATCGGCATGCAGCATCAAAACCGACCCGGCGATTTCGATGACCGCGAAATCTTCGTCCGCATAGACCGTGTTGGCGCCGATCACCTCGCGGCAGAACCGTTCCATCGGTTCGATCTCGGGCACCAGAAGGTTTATCCCGATCCCGCGCGGCAGCGACCGGCCGAAATCGTCCGCCGGCATCCACGGCTCCTTGCTGCGTTTCTTCAAGGTCGCCTCCCCTGCGCCGTGCCGGCCCACAACTGCCGCGAGCGCATCGCCAAGCCCATATCCCGTTTGCCGTCAAACGTCGAGCCTGGCACGAGCGGCCGCACGCGGTGCGGGGTCGCGCGTTGGCGCGGCTTGACGATACCGATTGCCGATAGCGTAAGATGGGGCGGGGCATTCGCGGGGGGATTGGACAATGCGCGGTTTACGGGCGATCTTGATACTCATGACAACAGCAGCATTTTGCGGAGCCGTTGCCGCCGGCTCGATTGCCGAAAAAGGCGCTGAGGCCGAAAACCAGGTCGCCGCCGGCGATCCGGCCGCCGCGATCGAAACCCTCGACGCCGCCATCGCCGAGATCTGGGACGCCATGCCGCTGACGATCCGCAAGGCGGTGCCCGTCGACAGCGCCACCGGCTACGGTGTCTACGCCCAGCGCGACAATACGCTCTACAAGAGCGGCGAGAAGGTTCTCGTTTATGTCGAACCGATCGGCTTCGCCTATGGGCGCGGCCCGCTCGGCGACCGGCTGATCTCGCTCGGCGTCGATCTCGCCATTCTCGACGCCAACGGCGACAAGGTCTTCGGCAAGGAAGACCTGATGCGGCTCGAACTGCCGGTGCGCTACCGCAACCGCGAGTTCTACCTCACGCTCAACATCAATCTGGAAACCCCGCCACCCGGCAAATATACCGGCCGGTTCCTGCTCAAGGACAACCACTCCGACAAGACCGCCGAATTCGAGATCCCCTTCGAGGTCGCGGGCTGATCCGCGGTGATTTCGGTTCCGTGAGGGGAACGCGACGCGGTCTGCCGCGTTTTCTCTGGTGTTGCCTTCGGGGTCGATCCCGCGGGCCAAGCCGGAGAAGACCAAATGCTCAAATGGATTGTCATCCTTCTCGTCGTCGCGGCCGTCGCGGGCCTGCTCGGCATGAACTCGCTCGCCGGCGCCGCCATGACCGGCGCGAAGGTGCTGATCGCGATCGTGCTGATCCTGTTCCTGCTGGTGCTGTTCGGTCTGGTGGCGATCGCCTGACGCGTCCATCGCTTCCCTGCCGGCCGCGCGTCTGGTAATTGCGGCCCCGTTCCGCCATATAGGGGCCGGATCGACAGGCATGACCGGCATGGACGAACGCCCACCCTTTGCGAAGATGAACGGGCTCGGCAACGAGATTATCGTGGCCGACATGCGCGGGCGCGCCGATCGGGTCGCCCCGGCCGCCGCACGCGCTCTGGCCGCCGATCCGGCGACTCGCTTCGACCAGATCATGGCGGTCCACGACGCAAAAACGCCGGGCACGGCGAATTTTGTCGAGATCCTCAATGCCGACGGTTCGTCGGCCCAGGCCTGCGGCAACGGCATGCGCTGCGTGGTCCAGGCGCTGGCGGCCGAAACCGGCATACGCCGCTTCACCTTCGAGACCGTCGCCGGCATCCTCAATGCCGAAGAGCATCCCGACGGGTCGATTTCCGTCGACATGGGCCGACCGCGCTTCGACTGGCGGGAAATTCCGCTCGCCGAAGAGTTCCGCGACACGCGTATGATCGAGTTGCAGATCGGCCCGATCGACGCACCCGTGCTGCATTCGCCCTCCGTGGCCTCGATGGGCAATCCGCACGCGATCTTCTGGGTCGACGAGGATGTGTGGCGCTACGACCTCGAACGGTTCGGGCCGCTCCTGGAAAACCACCCAATCTTCCCCGAGCGCGCCAACATCACCATCGCGAGAGTGACCGCGCCCGACGCCATCACGATCCGCACCTGGGAGCGCGGCGCCGGCCTGACGCGCGCCTGCGGTTCGGCCGCCTGCGCGACCGCGGTCTCGGCCGCCCGCACGCGCCGGACCGGCCGCGTCGTCACGGTGACGGTTCCGGGCGGGCCGCTGGCGATCGCATGGCGCGACGACGACCACGTCATCATGACCGGCCCGGCCGAATGGGAATTTTCCGGCCGGTTCGACCCCGCGACCGGGGCCTGGAGCCGCGACGTGGAGGACGTGATCTGATGGCGGTCGACATCGTCACGTTCGGATGCCGCCTCAACACCTATGAATCGGAGGTCATGCGCCGCGAGGCCGACACCGCCGGCCTCGGCGCGCTCGAGGGCGGCGCGGTCGTCTTCAACACCTGCGCCGTCACCGGCGAGGCGGTGCGCCAGGCCCGGCAGGCGATCCGCAAGGCCCGGCGCGAGAACCCGCGGGCGCGCATTGTCGTTACCGGCTGCGCCGCCCAGACCGACCCCGGCGGGTTCGCGGCGATGGACGAGGTCGACCTGGTGCTCGGCAACGAGGAAAAGTTGCACAGCCACAGCTACCGCGCCCTGCCCGATTTCGGCGTCAACGACACCGAGAAGTTGCGCGTCAACGACATCATGTCGGTCACCGAGACCGCCGCCCACATGGTCGACGCCATCGACGGCCGCGCCCGCGCCTTCGTCCAGGTGCAGAACGGCTGCGACCACCGCTGCACCTTCTGCATCATCCCCTATGGCCGCGGCAATTCGCGCTCCGTGCCGATGGGCGCCGTCGTCGAACAGGTGAAGCGGCTGGCCGGCAACGGCTATCGCGAAGTCGTCGTCACCGGCGTCGACATCACCAGCTACGGCGCCGACCTGCCCGGCGCGCCCCGGCTTGGCCGGCTGGTGCGCACCGTGCTGAAACAGGTGCCCGACCTGGAACGTCTGCGACTGTCCTCGATCGATTCGATCGAGGCCGACGACGATCTGATGGAGGCGCTCGCCACCGAGCCCCGGCTGATGCCGCATTTGCATCTGTCGCTGCAATCGGGCGACGACATGATCCTCAAGCGCATGAAGCGACGCCATCTGCGCGACCATTCGATCCGCTTCTGCCACGAGGTCCGCGCGCTGCGTCCCGACGCCGTCTTCGGCGCCGACATTATCGCCGGCTTCCCCACCGAGACCGAAGCGATGTTCGACAACTCGCTGAAGATCGTCGCCGAATGCGGCCTGACCCATTTGCACGTCTTCCCCTTCAGTCCGCGCGAGGGCACGCCGGCCGCCCGCATGCCGCAGCTCGACCGCCGCACCGTCAAGGACCGCGCCGCCAGGCTGCGCGCGGCGGGCGAGACCGCCTATCGCGCCCATCTCGATTCACTCGTGGGCTCCACGCAGAAGCTTTTGATCGAACGCGACGGGATCGGTCGCACGGAAGGCTTCGCCCTCGCCGCGATCGCCGCCGGCGCGCCGGGCGCGATCGTCCCGGCGCGCATCACCGGCCACGACGGCGCTCTGCTGAAGGCCCAATTCCTGGCCGAGGCGGCCTGACGGACGAAAGCATGGCATTCGGATTCATCAAGAAGGTCTTTTCCTTCGGCCGCAAGAAGGTCGAGGACCGCGACGAGGACGGTGCGCCGCTGCCCGAGACGGCGCCGCCGGACGATGCGGGAATTGCGACCCAAGACGCCGCGGTCACGCCGGCCGGGACGACCGAAAGCCGAGCGCCGGCAGCCCCCGAACCCACGCATGAAGAGCCAGTCCGGCCCGAGCCGGCCGACGAAGCAGGAACCGCGCACCGCCGGGACGATGGGCCGGAGGCCCGACCGTCGGACATCGAGAGGATCACGGCCAGGACGTCGGATCAGGACGGCGAAAAACCCGATGCTCCCTCATCGGCCCTGGAGCACCCGGACGCCAAGCGGGCCGCCCCGCGCGCGCCGCAGACCCCGGAAGACGAACTCGCCGAAGAGACCGTTGAAGCGGAGCCGCTGCCCCCCACGACCGCCGACGACACGAGCGATACGCGGGAGACGACCGCACCCTCGCAAAGCGACGGCTCCGAACCGATTGCCCCGCAACCGGCGACCACCGCGCCGGCAAGGCCCACGGCCTCGACCAAGCAGGCTGACCGGCCCGTCACGCCATCCGAGCCGGAGCCTGCGGCGGCCGCCCCGGAGGCGACGACGCCACCGGAACCGGTTAAGCCCGACATCGCGCCTGACGCGTCGCCCGGCCAGCCCGAGCCGACGCAAACCGAGCCGGATGCCGATCAACCGGCTGCGCCTCAATCCCCGCCGAGCCCCAAACCTGCCGCGCCGGCTGGCAAGGTCACGGTAGCGAAATCCGTCGAGGCCAAACGCGCGGACGAACCGGCGGCGCCCGAGGCGACGGCGCGGCAGAGCTGGTTCCAGCGTCTGCGCCAGGGGCTGGCGCGGTCCTCGCGCGAACTCACCGGCAACATCGCCGGCGTCTTCACCAAGCGCAAGCTCGACGAGGACGCGCTGCAGGATCTCGAGGACGTGCTGATCCAGGCCGATCTCGGCATGGAAACGGCGATCCGCATCACCGATACGCTGGCTTCGGGCCGGTACGGGCGCGACGTTTCGGAGGAGGAGGTGCGCGCGGTGATGGCGAGCGAGATCGAAAACGTGCTCGCCCCGGTGGCGCTGCCGCTCGAACTCGACCTGTCGCACAAGCCGCATGTGGTGCTGGTCGTCGGGGTCAACGGCACCGGCAAGACGACCACGATCGGCAAGCTCGCCGCCAAACTGACCGCCGGCGGGCTCGACGTGATGCTGGCGGCCGGCGACACGTTCCGCGCCGCCGCGATCGAGCAGCTCAAGATCTGGGGCGAGCGCACCCATTCGCCGGTCGTCGCCTCCAGGCTTGGCGCCGACGCGGCCGGGCTGGCTTACGAGGCCTTCGAGAAGGCCAAGGAGGCCGGCTCCGACGTGCTGATCATCGACACGGCCGGCCGGTTGCAGAACAAGGCCGAGCTGATGGCCGAGCTGGAAAAGATCGTGCGCGTGCTCGGCAAGCTCGATCCCGAGGCCCCGCATACCGTGCTTCAGACCGTCGACGCGACCACCGGCCAGAACGCGCTCAACCAGGTCGAGATCTTTCGCAATATCGCCGGGGTCAACGGTCTGGTGATGACCAAGCTCGACGGCACGGCACGCGGCGGTATCCTGGTCGGCATCGCGGCAAAGCACAAATTGCCGGTCTATTTCATCGGCGTCGGCGAACAGGTCGACGACCTCGAACCCTTCTCGGCCGGCGATTTCGCCAAGGCGATCGCGGGCGTGGCGTGAGCGACATGAACCAGCAAATCTTCGAACGCGAACCCGACGATCCCAAGCGCAAGCCGATGAACCCGCTTTTGAAGCTGCTGCTGGAACTGGGTCCGCTGGTGGTGTTTTTCTTCGCCAATGCACGCGGCGAATGGCTGGCCGAGCTCTTTCCGGCCCTGGCCGCGTTCGGCGGACCGATCTTCATCGCCACCGGGCTTTTCATGGTGGCCACGGCATTGTCTCTGGGCGTGTCCTGGCTTCTGGTGCGCACGCTGCCGATCATGCCGCTGATCTCGGGCGTGATCGTGTTCGTGTTCGGCGCGTTGACGCTCTGGCTGCAGGACGAAACCTTCATCAAGATGAAGCCGACCATCGTCAATTCGCTGTTCGCCGCCGTCCTGCTCGGCGGTTTGCTGTTCGGTCGTTCCCTGCTCGGTTATGTCTTCGATCAGGCCTTCAAGCTCGATGCGGAGGGCTGGCGCAAGCTCACCTTCCGCTGGGGCCTGTTTTTCGTCTTCCTGGCCCTTGTCAACGAGATCGTCTGGCGGTCCTTTTCCACTGACATATGGGTGGCCTTCAAGGTCTGGGGCATCATGCCGATCACGCTGGTCTTCACATTCAGCCAGATGCCGCTGATCATGCGCCACTCGCTCGACGACCAGTTCCGCAAGGAGTAGGCGATGCGTTTCATCGAAAGCCGCGAAGAACTGCGCGATCACTACAAGGCGCCGGGCGAGCGAGCGGTCCGCAAGGAGCTGGGCGCGCTCGACAAGCATTGCCGCGCCTTCATCGAAAAAAGCCCGTTCGTGCTGATCGGCTCGTCCGACGGGGCAGGCAACGGCGACGTCACGCCCAAGGGCGACCGGCCGGGTTTCGTCGCCGTCCTCGACGACACCACGCTTGCCATTCCCGACCGCCCCGGCAACAACCGGCTCGACACGCTGGAAAACGTGATCGCCAACCCCGCCGTCGGCCTGCTGTTTTTGATCCCCGGCATGAACGAGACGTTGCGGGTCAACGGCAGCGCGCGTGTCACCGCCGACGAGGCGCTTCGAGAGCGGCTAGCCGTCGACGGCAAGAAGCCGGCCACGGCGATGATCGTATCGGTCAGGGCCTGTTACATGCATTGCGCCAAGGCGTTCTTGCGCTCCGCGCTATGGGACCCGCAATCCTGGCCCGCACGCAGCGCCATGCCGACGCTCGGCCAGATCCTGACGGATCAGCTCGCCATGGCCACGCCGGCCGACCATACCGACCGGGCCCTGGAGGAGGGTTACCGCAAGTCGATGTGGTAAGCTGCGGCCGGCGCGTTCACAGCCATTCGATCCAGCGGCCATGATAATCGCAATGGGCGAGATGGCGCGTCTCGCCGCCCGGCCAGACCGTCAGGCTCAGCGTCGCGTGCGGATCGCTGGTCTCGATCGGCTCCATCGCCACCCGGGCGATCGGTGTGTCGGGCCCGGCTTCGGCGCCCGCCGCCGCCAGCGCGGCCTCGATCGTCGTCTTGGTCGCGACCGGCAGATATTGCCACATGATGGTGTGAAACAGCATCAGCGCCGTTCCCGGTTCCCGCGCTGCGAGCTGGCGCCGCACGAAATCGGCCGCGTCGGCCCGCTCCATCGAAAACGGCGCTGTTTCGGCAAGACCGATCGCCGCATCGAGGCGTTGCAGCCGCGCCTGCTGGTCGGGCCATAAATACGAGCGCAGCCGCAGCCTTTGCAGCGGATCGCGCCAGTCGATCGGGCGGATGTCATTGCCGGTGCGCGCCACGATCTCGAGCGCCGCATCGAGCCGCGGCACCTCGCCGCGCACCTCCGGCACGAGCCTCACGGGCGAGGTCGGCTCGCCCCAGCGCGCGGCGCCGTAGTCGTAGTGGAACCGGTCGAACAGCAGGTTGAGCCCGGCACTGGCGCCGATCTCGATCAGGGCGACCGGGCGGTCGAGTTCCCGCGCTGCAGCCAGAAGACCCGGGAGGATCATGCCGGCGCGCGCGATCTCGTTGGTCTGCGGCGCGCTGTCGAGCGCACGCACCAGCGCCTCGTCATTGCGCCGGATCGCGGCGTCGAGCTCGGCGCGGAATGTCGACTCGGCCACCTGCGCCGGCGGGTACAGCCCCGCCAGCACGTCGTCCTCGCCTGCCAGAACCAGTGCGTGCAGCCCGCCGCACAGCCTGAGCGCGAGCGCGTCCGCGCGCGGATCGCCATCCCATTCCAGAACCGCCAGACCGGTCACGCTGGAGCGATCGAGGATTGCGGCCAGGGCCCGGCACAGCCGCGCGGTAAACGGCGAGCCGAGCGCAGAGCATCCCGCCGCCTGGCGTTCGAAAGCGGCTCGGATATCGTTGTTTGTCATTGTCCGCTCCCCCGCTCCGGGCCCGATAAAAGTCACGCGTCGCCGGGATTGGAAAACGGCGCGCCGCCGGCGCCGTCCTGCACCTGCCGTTCGTGCGCCAGCATCCAGTGCACGCTCGGAAACGCAATGTCGTCCCAGGGAATCTCGTCCCAGGAGAAAAGCCCGACCTCCAGGCTCTCCTCGCCGGCCGAAAAGCCCGGCCGGGCAAGACGTGCCCGGTAGATGAGCTGCACCTGCGACAGCCTCGGCACGGAATAGATCGCCAGCAGGCTCTCGATCGAAAGCCGGGCATTGGCTTCTTCCAGCGCCTCGCGGCGCGCACCGTCCTCGGGCGTCTCGTGCAGTTCCAGGAAGCCGGCCGGCACGGTCCAGAAACCGCGGCGCGGCTCGATCGCCCTTCGGCACAACAACAGCTTGCCGTCGTGGCGGACCACCGAGCCGACGACGATCTTCGGGTTTTCGTAGTTGACGAAGCCGCAAGTCTCGCAAACGGCGCGCTCATGCGTGTCGCCGTCGGGTACGGTGCGGGTGAAAACGGGCGACAGCGGATAGGTCATGCCGACAGGCTAAAACCTTTCCAGTCCGGATTGAAGCAAATCCGTTCCGTCCTCCCAGGCAAAGCGCGATGCGAACGCTCTTGAAGCGCACACGCCTTGCGTGCCGACACCCTGACGTTAAACTGCCCCCGAACCGGCCGCGACGGCCGGGACGCTGCCCCCAGGAGCTCCAGATGTCGAAAATGCTGTCAACGTTCGCGGCGCTTGCCGCCCTCGTCTTCGTCCCGCTTGCCGCCCAGGCGCAGGACGTGCCCGATCTCGGCGGCCGCACGGTCGTGGTGGTGACGGAAAATGCCTACCCGCCGCTGCAATTCATCGATCCAAAGACCGGCGAGCAGATCGGCTGGGAATATGACGCCATGGCCGAGATGGCCAAGCGGCTGAATGTTTCGGTCGAGTATCAGAACACGAGCTGGGACGCGATGATCCAGGCCGTGTCCGACAGCCAGTACGATCTCGGCATGACCGGCATCACGATCCGCGACGATCGCAAGGAGAAGGTCGACTTCTCCGCCCCCTACATGCATTCGGAAATGCGCATGTTGGTGCGTGCCGACGAGGAGCGGTTCGCCGACGAGAAGGAATTCGCGGCCAAGGACGACCTCTTGATCGCCGCGCAGCCCGGCACCACGCCGTTTTACGTCTCCGTCTACGACGTTCTCGACGGCGACGAGGCCAATCCGCGCATCAAGCTGTTCGAGACGTTCGGCGCGACCGTGCAGGCGCTGCGCGCCGGCGATGTCGACCTCGTGCTCACCGACGGCGTCGCCGCCAACGGCTATGTTGCCGCGTCGGATGGCAAGCTGAAGGTGATCGGCGGCCCGCTCGGCTCGGAGGATTTCGGCTTCATCTTCCCCAAAGGGTCCGATCTGGTCGAGCCGTTCAACGCCGCGATCGCGGCGATGAAGGCCGACGGCACGATCGACGCGCTCAACAAGAAATGGTTCCTCGACTACAAGCTGGGACAGTAATGTCCAGCCACGGCCGCCGCCAGGGCGGCCGTGGCCGCTTGCCCGAAAGCACCAGAGCCCGATGAACCATCCCTCCGCTTCGCCCACCAGGGAGTTTCCCTGGTGGCTGGTCGCCGCCGCCGCGATCGCCGCGACGATCGCCGTCCTCATCGCCGCCAGCGACCTCTACTCCCAGGTCTTTGCCACCGTGTCGAAGGGCGTCGCGATCACCGTTTTCGTAACCGGTGTCGCCTTCGCGCTCGCCTCGCTGATCGGGCTCGGCACGGCGCTGATGGCGTTGTCCGGCTCCGTGGTTTTGCGCCAGATCGCCCGCTTCTATGTCGAGATCATTCGCGGCGTGCCGGTGCTGGTGCTCTTGTTCTGGATCGCCTTCGCCGGCGTGCCCGCCTTCGTGGGGTTGTGGAACCTGGCGACCGCGCCGCTGCAGGATGCGGGCATGCTGGAACCGCTTCTGGTGCGCGACGTCTCGCTGTTGTGGCGCGCCATCATCGCGCTCACCATCGGCTATTCCGCCTTCATCTCGGAAGTGTTCCGCGCCGGTATCCAGTCCGTCGACGGTGGCCAGATCGAGGCGGCCAAGGCGCTGGGCCTGTCGCGCTTCCAGCGCTTTCGGCTGATCATCCTGCCGCAGGCGATCCGCATCATCCTGCCGCCGCTCGGCAATGATTTCGTCGCCATGGTCAAGGATTCCTCGCTGGTCTCGGTGCTCGGCGTCGCCGACATCACCCAGATGGGCAAGATCTACGCCTCCGGCTCGTTCCGCTTTTTCGAGACCTATTCGATCGTCGCCTATATCTATCTGATCCTAACCGTCAGCCTGTCGCTGACGTTGCGCGCACTGGAAAAACGCCTGCGCCAAGGCGAGACGCAGCGATCGCGCTGACGCGCACCACACGACGGCATCGGTCAAAGACCGGTTTCGATCGCCCTGGACGCGCCACGCCGCCGACGAGGCACGCCTGGCATCGAGCCGCGCATGACGCTACCATAGTGTCATGTCCGAACGTTCCGCCTCCGCCCCGCGCCCGCTCGACCAGGTCTACGCGGCCACGACCGAAACCGAACTCGCCGACGCCTACGCGGCCTGGGCGGCCGGCTACGATCGCGAGACGGCCGAGCTCGGCTATTGCCTGCCCTTCCTGATCACCAGCTGGCTTGCCCGCCACGTTCCGGCCGGCGAAGGGCCAGTCCTCGACGCCGGCTGCGGCACCGGTCTGTCCGGCCCGTTTTTGAAGGCGCTCGGCTACGATCGACTCGAGGGCCTCGACCTGTCCGACGAGATGCTGGCGATCGCCAGGTCGCGGCAGGTCTACGGCACGCTGAAAAAGGCCGCGCTCGGCGAGGCCCTACCGTGGCCGGACGGCCATTTCCGCGCGGTGATCGCCGCCGGCGTCTTCACCGCCGGTCACGCGCCGGCAAGCGGGCTGGACGAGATGGCCCGCATCACGAGGTCCGGCGGGCATATTATGTTCACCGTGCGCGACAGGCTGATCGCCGAGGCCGGTTTCCAGGAGCGCTTCGACCGGCTCGAACAGGCCGGCATCTGGCATCCGGTCGAGGAGAGCCCGCCCTTCCGCGCCTTCGCGGTGGCCGAGCCGGACGTATTCGTCAAGACCTTCGTCTTCCAGTGCGCCTGAGCCCGGCGTGCGCGCCGGCAACCTTTCCGCGGGCCACGCGTTTCCCGCACGAGGCACGCCATGGAACCCTTCTTTTCCGATTTCGGCCGCGCGAGCTGGCTGCCCTTCGAGGTGATCGCCGCCCGGCTGCTGCTGGCCGCTGTGCTCGGCGGCATCGTCGGCTTCGAGCGCGAATGGCGCGAGCGGCAAGCCGGTTTGCGCACCCACATCCTGGTCTGCCTGTCAGCGGCGACCATCGCCATCCTCACCATCGAGATCACCCACCTGCCCGCCTTCGAGGACGACGCCATCCGCATCGACCCCATCAGGTTGGTTGAGGCCGTCACGGCAGGCGTCGCCTTCCTCGCCGCCGGGCTGATCGTGTTCGCCCGCGGCGAGGTCCATGGCCTGACGACGGGCGCCGGCATGTGGCTGGCCGGCGCCGTCGGCCTCGCCTGCGGCCTCGGCTTCTGGCAGATCGCGCTTGTCGCGACCTTGCTCGCCGTCATCGTCCTGGCCGCGCTGCGGCTTGTGGAGCGGCGCGCGAAAACCGACACCGGCGGCGGCGAATGACCGGCGGCCTGCCTCCCCGCTGCGCCGACTGCCACCTCACTCCTTGCGCATGATGACGCCCGGCTGCGAGAGGTCGCCGGATGCGACGTCGTAGACCCCGGTCACGCACAGAAGCGGCGCCTCGCCCCTCTCGTTGACGGTCAATTCGGACGTCACCGCGTCGAACGAGACAGCTTCGCCCTCGGCGACCGGCACGGTGATCTCCACCCGCTTGCCATCGAGCCGCGGCGACATGCCTGGACTGTCGAGAGCGAGCGGCAACATCGGCGCGGTTGCCGGCAACACGTCGACGCCGGGCGAGACGTCGCGCACCTTCAGCCCCGCGCCGCAGGCCTTGTCCTCGGCGAGCACCACCCAATGCGAATGCCAGTCCGCGCCGTCGTTTGCGGGATCGCCGTCGCCATTTTCGTCAAACAAAGGCGTGTCGTCGAAATCGGGATGCGCGGTGACGGCAAGGGCGAGAAGACCCGACCCGGCCGCGAAACCGACAAGGGCGGGGTCGAGGCCGGTCGGCCACACATAGGCGGCAACCTTGGCGCCCTTCAATTGTCCGATCGCCTCGGGTTTTTGCGACCCCGCCTCGCCGGCGAGTTCCATCATGAAGGTCGCCAGCCGGCCGTCGGTGGTGGCCGACGACACAACGATGTCGAAAGCGGGCGGCACCGCGTTGTCGATCGGGCTTTTGATGTCATGCGCAAGGGCTGGCAGGGCCGTGCCGGCCGCAAGCAGGGCCGCGCAAACGAACTTGGTCATCTGATCCTCCTAATTAGTATCGTAACGATACCAATAAATCGCTAGCACGGCTTTGGCCGGCTTGCAATAGTGGTTTCGTTACGATACCATTTAACGATGACAGAACCGCATCGCGCCCTGGAACTGATGGAACGGCTCGTCCGGCTGGTCGGCCAGACCGGCCATGCGCACGGCATGAAACCGGCGCAATGGGATGCCCTGCGTTATCTCGCCAGGGCAAACCGTTTCTCGCGTACGCCGGGCGCGCTGACCGCCTATCTCGCCGCGACCAAGGGCACGGTCTCGCAGACCGTGATTGCGCTCGAGCGCGCCGGCCTGGTTGAAAAATCGCAGCATCCCGGCGATCGACGTTCGGTGCGGCTGGAGCTGACACCGGCCGGCCGCGCCATGCTGAAGGACGACCGGATCGAGGCCGTGCGCCGCGCGCTCGCCCGTCTGACGCCCGCGCGCGCGGCGGCACTCGAGGACGGCCTCCAGGCTCTGCTTTCCGGCCTGATCGCCGAAGGCGGCGGGCGACCCTTCGGGCTTTGTCGCGCCTGTCGCCATTTCGGCAAGGACGCGCACGGACCCGGTCGCCATCTGTGCCGCTTGCTCGGCGAACCCCTGACGCATGCCGAATCCGACCAGATTTGCGTCGAACAGGAAGCGGCCTGATACCGGAGCCCGGCGCAGGTTAAACGCGGCCGCGCCAAGCCCCGATGTTGCGCCGCAGCACGCCACGGTCTAGGAAAGGGCATTCATTCGGACCCGGTGCAATCCCGGGTGGCTCTTCCGGCCGCCGATCCGCCGGACAACTTGCATCCATGCCGTCTTTCTTTGCGGTCCTGCCCCGTTGGGCCGCGGTTTGGTTTTGACTTCCTGGACCCCGATGCCATCACTTTATGCCTATCGCGCGCAATGGTTTTCCAACATCCGCGCCGACCTTCTCGCCGGTCTCGTCGTTGCGCTGGCGTTGATCCCCGAAGCCATCGCCTTCTCCATCATCGCCGGCGTCGATCCCAAAATCGGCCTCTACGCCTCGTTCTCGATCGCGGTTCTGATCGCGTTCGTTGGCGGTCGGCCGGGCATGATATCGGCCGCGACCGCCGCGACCGCTGTGTTGATGGTCACGCTGGTGCGCGACCACGGCCTGCAATATCTGCTCGCCGCGACAGTGCTTGCCGGACTGCTGCAGATCGGCGCCGGACTGTTGAAGCTCGGCCAGGTCATGCGCTTCGTCTCGCGCTCGGTGATGACCGGCTTCGTCAACGCGCTCGCCATTTTGATCTTCATGGCCCAGCTGCCCGAACTGATCGGGGTTCCCTGGCTGACCTATGTGATGGTCGCCGCCGGTCTCGCCATCATCTACCTGTTTCCCTATCTCACCAGGGCCGTGCCCTCGCCGTTGGTCTGCATCGTCGTTCTGACGACGATCGCGATCGTCTTCGGCCTCGACGTACGCACGGTCGGCGACATGGGCGAGCTGCCGTCGACCCTGCCGGTCTTCCTGATTCCCGACATCCCGCTCACTCTCGAGACGCTGTTGATCATCCTGCCCTATTCGGCCGCGGTCGCGGTGGTCGGGCTTCTGGAATCGCTGATGACGGCGCAGATCGTCGACGATCTGACCGACACCACCTCGAATCGCGACCAGGAATGCATCGGCCAGGGCATCGCCAACACCGCCACCGGCTTCATCGGCGGCATGGCCGGCTGCGCCATGATCGGCCAGTCGATCATCAACGTGAAGTCGGGTGGACGCGGCAGGCTGTCCACCTTCGCCGCCGGCGTGCTGTTGCTGTTCATGATCCTGGTGCTTGGCGACCTCGTCAGCCGGATCCCGATGCCGGCGCTGGTCGCGATCATGATCATGGTGTCGATCGGCACGTTCTCGTGGTCGTCGGTGAAGAATCTCAGGGACCATCCGCGCTCGTCCTCGATCGTCATGCTGGCGACGGTGATCTGCGTGGTGTTCACCCACAATCTCGCGATCGGCGTGCTGGTCGGCGTGCTGTTGTCGGGCATCTTCTTTGCCTGGAAGATCGCCCAGCTCTTCCGCGTATCCTCGACCTTGAGCACGGACGGCCGCCACCGCACCTATGTGGTGGAAGGCCAGCTCTTCTTCGCCTCGGCCGAGGATTTCATGGCCGCCTTCGACTTCAAGGAAACGCTGGAAAAGGTAACGATCGACGTATCGCGCGCCCATATCTGGGACATTTCCAGCGTCGGCGCCCTCGACATGGCCGTGCTGAAATTCCGCCGCGACGGCGCCGATGTCGAGTTCGTCGGCATGAACGAGGCCAGCGAGACGCTGGTCGACCGCCTCGCCGTCCACGACAAGCCGGGCGGGCTTGACAAACTCATGGCGCATTAGCCCCGCCTGCGGCTAGGTTTTGGTCAGGAGAGAACAATGACGACGAGAATCATCGCGCTCATCGACGGCTCGACCTACTCGAAAAGCGTATGTGAAAACGCCGCCTGGATCGCCGGGCGCACCGGCGCGACGGTGGAACTGGTCCATGTGCTCGACCGGCGCGAAACCGCCTCGTCCGACCTTTCGGGCACGATCGCGCTCGGAGCCCGGTCGAGCCTTCTGGCCGAACTCAGCAGCCTCGACGAGGAGCGCGCCCGGCTGGCCCAGAAGCGCGGCCGCGCCATACTCGAGGACGCGCAGACGATGCTGGTTGAGGCGGGCGTCGAGGCGAGCATGCGCCTGCGCAACGGCGACCTTCTGGAAACGGTGGCCGAGGCCGAAAAACAGGCCGACCTGATCGTGATCGGCAAGCGCGGCGAGGGCGCCGACTTCGCCAAGCTGCATCTCGGGTCCAACCTGGAACGCATCGTCCGCTCCGCCACGCGTCCGGTCTATGTCGCCGCGCGCGCTTGGCGTCCGGTCGAAAAGGTGCTGATCGCCCATGACGGCGGGCCCAGCATCGGCCGCGCGGTGGACCATATCGCCCGCTCGGCCCTGTTCTCGGCGCTCGACATCCGCCTCCTCGCCGTCGGCGTCGACACCGCAGAACATCGCCGTAGGCTTGCCGACGCCGAGGCCGTGCTGAAAGCAGGCGGCCACCGGGCCGCCTCCCGGTTGGTCCAGGGCCAGCCGGACAAGGCGATCGCCGAGGCGGTCGAAAAAGACGGCATCGATCTTCTGGTGATGGGCGCCTACGGCCATTCGCGCATCCGCTCGATGATCATCGGCTCGACCACCACGGAAATGATCCGCGCCTGCAAGATCCCGATCCTGTTGTTCCGGTAGGCAACCAAAACGACGGTATGCCGGCCGGTATCCCGCGGCAAGAACTCGGCGCGGACGCGCGCCGGGGCGTCGTTTCGTTCGCCAGATTGCCGCCCCGCGTCTTTGCTGGTATGAGCCACGCCATGGAAGAATTGTTCGGCAATCCGGCCTATAAGCGCTTTGCGCTGCAGGACAGAAAGCGCCTGCCGGCCCGCTTTTTTGCGCGGATTTCGGGCGCCAAGGCGACTCGGCTCGCCTGAATGCCGCCCGCCCGGCACGCCGCCGGCCCATCCAGCTCCCTTATCGACGGACGCAAGACAATGACCGCTCCCCGCACCCTCTACGACAAGATCTTCGACGACCATCTGGTCGACCGTCAGGACGACGGCACCTGCCTGCTCTATATCGACCGCCATCTCGTTCACGAGGTCACCAGCCCGCAGGCATTCGAGGGCCTCAGACTGGCCGGGCGCCAGGTACGCCATCCCGAAAAGACGCTCGCCGTGGTCGATCACAACGTGCCGACCACCGACCGCTCGCGCGGCATCGCCAATCCCGAAAGCCGCATCCAGGTCGAGGCGCTGGCCAAGAACGCCGCCGATTTCGGGATCGATTATTACAACGAGGTCGACCTGCGCCAGGGCATCGTCCACATCGTCGGCCCCGAACAGGGTTTCACCCTGCCCGGCATGACGATCGTGTGCGGCGACAGCCACACCTCCACCCACGGCGCATTTGGCGCCTTGGCGCACGGCATCGGCACCTCCGAGGTCGAGCACGTGCTCGCAACCCAGACGCTGATCCAGAACAAGGCCAAGAACATGCTGGTGCGCGTCGACGGGCAATTGCCCGACGGCGTCACCGCCAAGGACATCATTTTGGCCATTATCGGCGAGATCGGCACGGCCGGCGGCACCGGCCATGTCATCGAATATGCCGGCGAGGCGATCCGCGCGCTGTCGATGGAAGGCCGCATGACGGTCTGCAACATGTCGATCGAGGGCGGCGCCCGCGCCGGCCTGATCGCGCCCGACGAGACCACGTTCGCCTATGTCAAGGACAAGCCGCGTGCGCCGAAGGGCAAGGCCTGGGACATGGCCATGGAATACTGGAAAACGCTGCGCTCCGACGAGGGCGCCCATTTTGACCAGACGGTGGTGCTCGACGCGGCCAATCTGCCGCCGATCGTAACCTGGGGCTCCTCGCCCGAAGACGTCGTCTCCGTCACCGGGATCGTGCCCGACCCCGACGCGATCGCCGACGAGAACAAGCGCAATTCCAAGAAGCGCGCGCTCGATTATATGGGCCTGACGCCGGGTACCCGCATCACCGATATCGCGCTCGACCGCGTCTTCATCGGCTCGTGTACCAATGGCCGCATCGAGGACCTGCGTGCCGTGGCCAAGGTGGTCGAGGGCCGCACGGTCAGCGAGCGCGTCGACGCCATGATCGTGCCGGGCTCCGGCCTGGTCAAGGCACAGGCCGAGGCCGAGGGTCTGGACGCGATCTTCAAGGCCGCCGGCTTCGACTGGCGCGAGCCGGGCTGTTCGATGTGCCTGGCCATGAACGAGGACCGCCTCAAACCGCAGGAGCGCTGCGCCTCGACCTCGAACCGCAATTTCGAGGGCCGGCAGGGTTTCAAGGGCCGCACCCATCTGGTCTCGCCGGCCATGGCGGCGGCGGCGGCGATCGCCGGCCATTTCGTCGACATCCGCGACTGGCGCTGAACGCCCAAACGACCGATCGCGAGGTTGCCCGCCTCATCAGGCGGCCTCGCAGAGCGTGATCGCCGTCATGCCGACCGGCCCGTAGGGTTTCGTTATTCTCGCCGCGGTCTCGTGAATCTGGCTCCTGTTTGACGCATTCGGGCAGGGCGAGCCGCAAGCTGATAGGCTGAATTGATCGCGCATATGAAGCGGCCGTGAACGGCGGCGTCAGGCTCGTTCCAGGCGCGTCCCTCCATCATCACTGCATTCCGGCGCGCAAACAGCCGGTTTTTGTGGAGGAACCGCCATGCTCGTCAAAACCGCGGCAACCGCCCTCACCGCGATCCTGCTCGCGACATCGGTCGCTCCGTCCTTCGCGGAAATGAAGATCAAGAAACTGAAGCCGCCCGCGAGCAGGTCCGCACAGCCTGCGAAAAGAACGACGACAATATCGGCTACGGCGCCCACGCCAAGAAGGGCGGTTATGGCTGCGTGACCGACAACGGCTTCATCGACTGCAAGGAAAACGGCGCGTGCACCGGAGGCACTGCCGAGCGCCGCACGGCGCGCCATCTGCCGCGCCTGACCGGCTCGGGCAAGCTCGTCCGCCGCTGATTCTTTGGCGGCTCATCAGCCGGGTCGCTCGGGCGCCTATTGTCTCACCTGCCCGTCTCCTCGGTGCCCGCTGCATCCCAAAATGCAGCGGGCGCCGTCACGTCTGGATGCCGGCTTTTACACCGCCCACATTAACCTCTTTTTCGAACCCTTGCGCTAATGTCGCCCGGCACGCGAACAGGAGCCGGATATGAGCGCTGCCGGATATATTCTGGCGATCAACCTCCTTGTTGCCGGCCTGTTCGCCGGCGCATTCGCATGGGTCAGCATTTACAGCAAGGTCCGCGTTCCTGCACGCTGGATCGCCGCGAGTTTCGTTCTCGGAATGGCGAATTTCGGCGTGGAATGGATGATTTCCGCTGTCGAAAATCCGCGTTTCGTCGTGTTTTCGGCCTTTGTCGTCTCGATTGCGGCCCAGATCGCCTTCAATATCGGCGTGCTGAAAAAATACGACATCCGCATCCCCTGGCGGTTTCTTGCACTGCTGGTGTTTGTCTCGCTGCCGCTCAATGTCGCCATCTACGACATGCCGCGCGATTCGTTCACGCGCGTCCTGCTCTACCAACTGCCCTATTTTGTCATACAGGCCACCGCCGTGCTGCTTCTGATACGCGCGCCGGGCAAGCGTTATCTCGATATCGCGCTGACCGGCGTGCTGGGCGCGGGCGCGGTTCACTTCCTGGCAAAGCCTTTCTTTGCCGCCGCCTTCGGGCCCGGCGACCGGCCCCAGACCTATGTCGACAGCATCTATGCGCTGATCTCGCAATCCATGGGCTCAGTGCTGATCGTGGCGACCGGCCTTTTGGTGGCGGTGGTCCTGGTGCGCGACCTGTTGACCGACGCCACCACCAAATCCGAAACCGATTCCCTGACCGGCCTGCTCAACCGCCGCGGTTTCGAGGAGCGCGTGCCGCAGGTCACCCGCCTCCTGGCCGAAACCCGGGTTCCGGCCTCGATCGTCATCTGCGACCTCGATCATTTCAAGGCGGTGAACGACAGTTACGGGCACCCCGGCGGCGATCTCGTCATCCGCGCCTTCGCCACGCAGCTGATCGAGGCGAAGGCCAACGACCACGTCGTCGGCAGGATCGGCGGCGAGGAATTCGCCATCCTGCTGCCGGGCGCAAACGCGGCGGCCGCGCGCCTGTTTGCCGAGGCGATCCGCAGCGCCTTCGCCGGGCTCGAGATTCAGGGCATGCCCGAAACCGCCCGCTTCACCGCCAGTTTCGGCGTCGCCGAATTGAAGGCCGGCGACACGCTCTCCGATATGCTGCGGCGCGCCGATCTGGCGCTCTACGAGGCCAAAAACAGCGGCCGCAACTGCGTGCGCGTCGCGCCGCTGATCGTATACGACAACAGCGATCGCCGCACCCATCGCGCCGCACGCTGACAAAGAAGCCGGATTTATTGCGCGGCGATCGGCCCTGCGCCGGTCGCGAGACGATAGCCGCGCATCTCGTCCATGCTGAGATAATAGAGCGCGCGCGGCGGAGTATCGAGCGCGTGCAGCCACAAGGCAGGATCCACGCCCATTTCGCTCAGATGGCGCGAGATGCGGGCCGTGGTCGCCTGCGCGTCCGACATCGCCTGGGCCGGTTCGACGGGCATGTCGCCGACGGCGTAGAACTGGTGCAGCCCGATCGCCGATTTGGCCCCGACCGAGCGGGTCACCCCACCGGCCAGCATCAGCGGGCAGGACGAGGCGCAAAAGGCGCCATCCACGACCCCCGTTGCCAGGCCGCGCGCACGGATCTGGCGGGCGATCGCGATCGCGTCGTCGAGCGAGCCGCCCGATGAATTGAACAGCACCGCGCGGACATATTCGCCACGCATTTCAATCTCGGTGGCGAAACGCGCGGCCGCGCCGATGTCGACAAAGCCCTCCGCCGCCAGAATGCCGCCGGGCTTGAGCGTGAAGCCGATCGGCCGACGCAGTCTGTCCTCATCGACGGTGACCTGATCGCGCGGATCGACCGTGGCCGCGCCGCCTTCGCCGTCCCGCGTCGCCACCGCCGGCGGCAGGACGGGGGTGGCGATGTCGGCGGGCGGCGACACGGCGGGGCGCCTGGCCTCGATCAGATCGTGCAGATCCATCGCCAGCACGCCGACGGCGCCGATCAGCAGCCCGCGAAACGCCCAGCGGATCACCTCGCCCTCGTCGAAACGGGCAAAATAACGCGCGATCGCCGCCCGCGCACCACCACGCCCGCGCCCGGCCTGGCCGCGCGCAGGCAAAACATCGCCGGCGCGACTCACGGGTCGCTCCTCTTGCGTTCCGACAGAGAGAGCGGCGTCACGTTCTCGGCCGCCGGTGCTTCATGGCCCCGGTGGTGTTCGTCGTCCGCTTGCTCCGGCCCGTCCGCCTCACGCGTTTCCGCCGCGTCCGGCTCCTCCGAGGCGCCACCCGCGGCCGCGACGCGACGCGCCAGCAGAGCGTCGTGGATTTCCAGCGAGCGCAGCAAATCGGCCGCGGTGATGCGATCCGTGTCGGCCATCTGTTCCTCGCCGCGTCGCACCGCCGCCTGCACCACCGCCATGATCGCCACCAGCACGCCGGGAAGCAGGTCGATCGAGATCGCGCCCGCCCAGCTCGGAACGAAGTCGCCGCCGTAAAGCAGCACCGCTTCGGCCGACGACAGCGGCACGTAGCGCCGGTCGGGCACCCTGGGCTGGGCGAGGATCTGTTGGGCGGCCTTGGAAAGCGCCTTCGACTGCGCCTCGACGGAGGAACGGATCGTGGCCATGACGACGTCCTGCCGCCCGGCGAGGTCGGCGGTCGACCCGTCGGCCACCGGCGCGATGAAGCCGACCGAGAGGTCCTCCGCCGCGCGCATCACCGAGGGCGCGACCGAGGTCTGCTCGAGTGCGGCGATCACGCCGGCGAGCGCGACGGCCTGTTCGGCGAACCGGTCCGAGCGCGGCGCAATCGGACCCGATCCGGAAACCAGCCCGCGCATCGCCGCCAGATGGGTCTGTCCCTCATCGAAAAGGGTCGCAACTGTCTCCCGCGAAGCGAGGATATTGGCCTCGAGCTCGCGCATCTGCGCGGCCATCTGGGTCAGAAGCTGCACCACGCTGCCCGAACCCGACGTGCCCGTCAGCGCGCCCGAATCGCGCTCGTCGTCGGCCAGCCTGGCAAACCGCTCTCCGGCGCGCTGGATATCGGGCAGCAGCGACAGCGCCCCGAGCGCATTGGTGTTGGCTTGGTCGAGGTCGCCGGTATAGTCCTCCAGCGTCTCGGCCAGGTGCTGCTCGACCGCGGCCGAGCCGGCGAGTGCGGCCGCGTTGAGCCAGGACGACATCGCCACGATCATCACAGACCCGACCGCCATGACGGCGACCAGCACCAGCCGCGAGGCACCGTCGCGCATTTCGGGCAGGAACCGCAGCAGATAGGTCCAGAAGCCGTAAATGCCGACCGACACGGCGGCCGAATAGATGATGGCGGCGAAAAACACGATCGTCGCAGAGCCGTCGAGAAGGCTGCGCACGCCGAGATAGGTGTAAACGCCCGAGGCCAGCGCCAGCGTGGCGAGCACGAACCGCGTCATCGTCGTCAGCGACGCGGCGTGATCCTTCAGTCTGCGGGCCGTCGCGGCTTCGCTCATCTCATCTCCCGTCCCGTCACGGCACCGCCATGCTCCGGCGTCGGAGCCGAAGCTGGCGGTGCAAACGTGACCAAATCAGGGCCGTCGGGCTCGTTTCGGACGAAACGCTCAGCGGCAGGGCCCGACCAGCACCGGCACGGTGTTGTCCGGCAGGCCGTACATATAGCTGCGTCCCTTGAGCAGCACGCCGTGGCGCCGGCAATCGCGCCGCACCCGCACCGCCTCGTCGGAATAGACGATTTCGGGGCCTGCGCCGGCGCGGCTGTATTCGCCCAGCTCTTCGGCCAGATGCCCCTGGCCGACGACGATGCGTTTATAGCCAGATGGGCTGCGGATAACGAGATTGCCGAAACTGTCGGCATAGACCCTGTCATAAAGGCCGCCCGCCGTCGCCGGCGCGGCGGCAAGCACGAAAAGCGGAGCGGCGAGCGCGGCCGTCGCGCATGCTCCCACCCAGGATTTCCAGTTCAGGCGCATGGTGCGTCCTTTCGTTGAGGTCGAAGCCTCCTCGCCCTCGACTTTAACGGTTTCTTAACCTCTGTCACCCGGGACGGGGAAATCCGCACCCGGCAATTGACAGACATGGTTAATATCTCCGATGGAGAGAACATGACCGACCAGCCCGCAATCGACATCGCCCTGCTTCGCCTCAAGGACGCGCCCGACCTGGCGCCCCTGCTTGCCGCCTACGCCCAGGCGCTCAAGCGCGGCGCGCCGCGCCGGCCCGACCAATATTACGCCGAAGCACTGCTGCAGGACCGCACCGCCGAGGTGCTGGGCGCGCGCATCGACGGCAGGCTGGTTGGATTCGCGATCTTCGCCGATCTGCCGGAGCCGGTTTCCGGCATGCGCTGCGGCGCCTGCGATCACATTTTTGTTCATCACGAACACCGTTCGAAGGGCATCGCCAAGGCGATGGTCGACGTGCTCGCCGACCGGGCCGAGGAGCGCGGCTGGACCAAGCTGATGCTGAACGCGCCGCGCCAGCCCGAGGACGGCAAAAAGCTCTACGAACAGATCGCCGGCCCCGCCGACTGGTCGAGCTACGTCATCCGGTTCGACGGAAAATAGTCCGCGCCCGCGCCCGACTTGATCTCCCGTGGCCAAAATTTGTAATTTTCGCGCGGCCCGTCCGCGAATCGCGAGGAACAGCCCTGAAAAACCGCCTGATCCTGTTGCCGGTCATTCTTCTCGCCGCGTGCGTGGCGGACGGACCGGGCGCCGAGCCCGGCGTCGCTTCGGCGCCGCGCGGCAAGACCACCTATCGCTGCGACGACGGCGCCCGCATGGCGGTCGAAAACCGTGGCACCAGCGTGATCCTGACCCTCGACGACAACGCGCCGGTCACCTTGCCCGCTTCGCCTGCCGATTCCCGCATCCGCTACGGTGCGCCGCCCTATGCGCTGCTTCTGGATCGCAACGAGGCCCTGCTGATGAAGTCCGGCGCCGCACCCAATACCTGCCGCCGCTGACGGCGGGATGCCTGTGCCGGCACCCGGTTCGGCTTTAATCGATTGAAGCGGGACGCCGCCGCGATGCCGTCCAAGCCACGACCCTAAATGCCCGGCGCGGCGTCTTTTTCCGACTTTGACGCGGTGCAAAAAGACCATTAGAAACGGGCAACCGGACCCGGCCGGCAACCGTTGCGCCGCATCCGGAGCCTTCATCTGGGGGAGCCATGAGCAATTCCACAGCCACCCGACCTGGCATGAGACAAAGACCGCTTTCACCGCATCTTCAGGTCTACCGCCTGATCCCCACCATGGTGATGTCGATCGTGCACCGCATCACCGGCGCAGCACTTTATGTCGGCACGCTGCTGGTCGCCTGGTGGCTGATCGCGGCGGCCACGTCGGAGAGCTATTTCGAGTTCGTCAACGGGCTCTACGGCTCCTGGTTCGGACGGCTGGTTCTGTTCGGCTACACCTGGGCGCTGCTGCACCACATGCTGGGCGGTCTGCGCCATCTGGTCTGGGACACGGGCGCGGCGATGGACAAACACACCGCCACCAAGCTGGCCTGGGCGACGATCGCCGGCTCGATAACGCTGACCGTGCTGGTGTGGATAGCCGGCTACATGGCACGCGGAGGCTGACGATGACCGACATGCGCACCCCGCTCGGCAAGGTCCGCGGCCTCGGCTCGGCCAAGGACGGCACCGACACCTTTTGGCGCCAGCGCCTGACGGCGATCGCCAACATCCCGCTGCTCTTGTTTTTCGTCGGCCTGCTGGTCGCGCTCAATGGCGCCGGCTACGACGAGGTCCGCGCCACGCTGGGCAACCCCTTCGTGACGCTTGTCCTGATCCTCGTGCTGGTTTCCGGCCTCGTGCACATGCGCATCGGCATGAAGGAAATCATCGAGGACTATATCCATGACGAGGGCGTCAAGATCGCCCTTGTCGTGCTCAATACGTTCTTCGTGTTCACGATAGGCGCGGCCTGCGTGTTCGCGCTGTTGAAGATCGCGTTCGGAGGGTAATGGCGCCGATGGCTGAGGCAAGCAAGGCAGGCGGCAAAGCCTACGAGTTCGTCGATCACAAATTCGACGTGGTGGTGGTGGGCGCCGGTGGCGCCGGCCTGCGGGCCACGCTCGGCATGGCCGAGCAGGGTCTCAGGACCGCGTGCATCACCAAAGTGTTTCCGACCCGGTCCCACACCGTGGCGGCCCAGGGCGGCATCGCCGCCTCGCTGCAGAACATGGGCCCCGACAACTGGCAGTGGCATCTCTACGACACGGTCAAGGGATCCGACTGGCTCGGCGATGTCGACGCGATGGAGTATCTCGCCCGCGAGGCGCCGGCCGCTGTCTACGAGCTCGAGCATTACGGCGTGCCGTTCTCGCGCACCGAGGAAGGCAAGATCTATCAGCGCCCGTTCGGCGGCCACATGCAGAATTTCGGCGAGGGCCCGCCCGTGCAGCGCACCTGCGCGGCCGCCGACCGCACCGGCCACGCCATCCTGCACACGCTCTACGGCCAGTCGGTCAGGAACAACGCCCAGTTCTTCATCGAGTATTTCGCCCTCGACCTGATCATGGACGACGACGGCACCTGCACCGGCGTCGTCGCCTGGAGTCTCGACGACGGCACCATCCACCGCTTCGCCGCCAAGATGGTGGTGCTGGCCACCGGCGGCTACGGCCGTGCCTATCTGTCGGCGACCTCGGCGCATACCTGCACCGGCGACGGCAACGGCATGATCGCGCGCGCCGGCCTGCCGCTGCAGGACATGGAGTTCGTGCAGTTCCACCCGACCGGCATTTACGGCGCCGGCTGCCTGATTACCGAGGGCGCGCGCGGCGAAGGCGGTTACCTGGTCAATTCCGAGGGTGAGCGTTTCATGGAGCGCTACGCGCCTTCGGCCAAGGATCTGGCCTCGCGCGACGTGGTTTCGCGCTGCATGACGATGGAAATCCGCGAGGGTCGCGGCGTCGGCAAGGAAAAGGATCACATTTTCCTGCATCTCGACCATCTCGACCCGGCCGTGCTCGCCGAGCGCCTGCCCGGCATTTCCGAGTCGGCCAAGATCTTCGCCGGCGTCGACGTCACCCGCGAGCCGATCCCGGTGCTGCCGACCGTGCACTACAATATGGGCGGCATCCCCACCAATTATTGGGGCGAGGTGCTGAACCCGACCAAGGACGATCCGGACCGTGTCACGCCCGGCCTGATGGCGGTCGGCGAGGCCGGCTGCGCGTCCGTGCACGGCGCCAACCGGCTCGGCTCCAACTCGCTGATCGACCTCGTCGTCTTCGGCCGCGCCGCCGCGATCCGCGCCGGCGAGGTGATCGACCGGGCGGCCGCGATCCCGGCGATCAACGTAAAGGCGGTCGACAAGATCATGGACCGCTTCGACCGCACCCGCCACGCCGACGGCGCCAGCCCGACCGCCGCCCTGCGCGACAAGATGCAGCGCGCCATGCAGGAGGACGCGGCGGTGTTCCGCACCCAGGAATCGCTGGAACAGGGCTGCAAGCGGATTTCGGCGATCTGGGACGAGCTTCCCGACATCAAGGTGTTCGACCGCTCGATGATCTGGAATTCCGATCTGGTCGAGACGCTGGAACTGCAAAACCTGATGGCCTGCGCCATCACCACCGTCCACGGCGCCGAGGCGCGCAAGGAAAGCCGCGGCGCGCATGCCCGCGAGGATTTTTCCGAGCGCGACGACAAGAACTGGCGCCAGCACACGCTCGCCCGGCTGAACGACAAGGGCAAGGTGACGCTCTCCTATCGCCCGGTCCACACCGAGCCGCTGCTGGAGGAAAAGGACGGCGGCATCGCGCTGAAAAAGATCGCGCCCAAGGCACGGGTGTATTGACGATGGACGTTGCCGGGAGAGGCCGGGCCCGCGGCCGCCCGGCCATGATGCGGGCCACGCGAAAGGATTGCCGAGACGATGGTTGAACTCGCTCTTCCCAAGAACTCGAAGATCAACGAAGGCAAGACCTGGCCGAAGCCGGACGGCGCGACCAACATCCGCGAATTCCGCATCTATCGCTGGTCGCCGGACGATGACGACAATCCCCGCGTCGACACCTATTACGTCGACATGGACGATTGCGGGCCGATGGTGCTCGACGCGCTGTTGTGGATCAAGAACCGGGTCGACCCGACGCTGACGCTGCGCCGCTCCTGTCGCGAGGGCATCTGCGGCTCCTGCGCCATGAATATCGACGGCACCAACACGCTCGCCTGCACCAAGGGCATGGACGAGATCGACGGCGGGGTGAAGGTCTACCCGCTGCCGCATATGCCGGTGGTCAAGGATCTGGTACCCGACCTGACCGTGCCCTACGCCCAGCTCTCCTCGATCGAGCCCTGGCTCAAGACGGTCTCGCCCGAGCCCGCCAAGGAATGGCGCCAGAGCCACGACGACCGCACCAAGCTCGACGGGCTCTACGAGTGCATCCTGTGCTTCTGCTGCCAGACCTCGTGCCCGTCCTATTGGTGGAACGGCGATCGCTATCTCGGCCCGGCGGTGCTGCTGCAGGCCTATCGCTGGCTGATCGACAGCCGCGACGAGGCGACCGGCGAGCGGCTCGACAATCTGGAAGACCCGTTCCGGCTCTATCGCTGCCACACGATCATGAACTGTACCCAGGCCTGCCCCAAGGGCCTCAACCCGGCCAAGGCGATTGCCGAGATCAAGAAGATGATGGTGGAACGGCGGGTCTAGGACAAGTCTCGCAATCTTGACGGCGTTTCATCCAAACGCCGCTAGGAGGCAGAACCTGACGGACGAAATCGGGGCCTTTGTCACGTGTGGGCCGTGACTGCGCGCGACAGCCTCAAGCATGTTGAGCGGTACTCAAAAGACGCGACACGCGTTGGAATTACACCTCGTCGATACCCTACCGGATTGGACGCCTTGGACAGTAACGATCTCCCCCTTCTCAACCCGCTCGAGACGCGCGTTCTCGGCTGTCTGGCCGAAAAGAAAACGCTGACGCCCGATGTCTATCCGATGAGCCTCAACGGCGTGCACGGCGCGGCCAACCAGAAGACGGCGCGCGATCCGGTCATGACGCCGGAAATCGTCGAGGTGCGCCGGGCCCTTGCCCAGTTGCAGGACAAGGGCCTGGTGCGCCAGGCCTTCGCCTCGCGCGTGGAGCGCTACGAGCACCTGATGGCGCAGCGCTTTTCGCTGACCCAGGGCCAGACCGCGCTGATCGCGCTGATGATGTTGCGCGGCCCGCAGACCGCGCGCGAGCTCCTGACCCGCTCCGAGCGCATGGCAAGCTACGCCGCGCTCGACGACCTGCACGCCGATCTCGACCTTCTGATCGGCCGCAAGCCGGCCCTGGTTCAGCTCGTCGAGCGCGGCCCCGGACAGCGCGAGGACCGTTACATGCATCTTCTGTCCGGGCCGGTGGCGGCGGTCGCCCATAGCTCGCGTGCCCAGCCGCTGCCGGCACCGACGCCGAGCGCGCTGGAAAACCGCGTCGCGGCTCTCGAGCAGGAGGTGGCGGCGCTGCGCGCCGAAATCGCCGCCCTGCTCGCCGACCGCACCCCGTAGAGCCGGACGACCGTCTCCCCTCACGCAGTCGTGTTGCGCCGTGAGTTGCTCCCGAACGACCGCGGCCTAGCTTGAGGAAGGTTCGTGCCACGGAGATCGTCATGGTTCGCATTCTGACCGCCCTCGCCCTTCTTGCCGCATCGGCGTCGACGCCGCTGGCCGCGCAGGAAACCCAGACCGCGATCTTCGCCGGCGGCTGCTTCTGGTGCGTGGAATCGGATTTCGATCGTGTCCCGGGCGTGACGGCGACGGTCTCGGGTTATTCGGGTGGCGAACTGGAAAACCCGACCTACCGCAACCATACCGGCCATCGCGAAGTGGTCAGGATCGAGTTCGATCCGTCGAAGACCAGCTATCGTGCACTGGTCGACATCTTCTTCCGCTCCGTCGACCCGACCGACGCCGGCGGGCAGTTCTGCGACCGGGGCCATGCCTACACCACCGCCGTC
Organism: Nitratireductor alexandrii; assembly: GCF_004000215.1. GTDB lineage: Bacteria > Pseudomonadota > Alphaproteobacteria > Rhizobiales > Rhizobiaceae > Mangrovimarina > Mangrovimarina alexandrii. The sequence continues at coordinate 295,029 of NZ_RBVY01000003.1, forward strand.
TACGCCCTTGACGACCAACAAAAGACCGCCGCCGAAAACGCGAAAGCCGACGCTCAGGCCGAACTCGGCAGGCCGATCGTCACCCCGGTGGAGCCGGCCGGCGCGTTCTGGGAGGCGGAAGCCTACCACCAGGATTATTACCGCAAGAATCCGCTGCGCTATAAATATTACCGCTATGCGTGCGGTCGCGACGACCGCGTCGAGGAATTGTGGGGCAAGGCCGCCCATCGCGGCATCCCGGCGCATTAGAGCGTTTACAGGCGAAATGGAAGCCGGTTCGCCGTTCGCAAACGCGTTAAAACAATGAGTTGGAGCCGGTCTGCCAATCCGGGAAAAGCAGAACGGTTCTTGCATAGTTCGCCCCGCTCCTCCGCGAAAGGATATCGTGATCGCGTCCTGGAACACGGGGCCGGGGCGTTTGGGGCGGCGCTTGGCCTATCGGGCGGTCTTCGTCCGCCGTGCCTTTTTCGCTCGCGCGCTTTCGATATGTTCGAGCGCAATCGTTTCGGCAACCGCGTCGGTGGTGCGGCCCTCCGCCTCCGCGCGCCGGAAGATCGCGGCGAGCGTGCGCGGGATCACCCCCACCCGTTTGATCGCCGCCTCCGCATCGTAGCCCGGCGGCGTCAGTTCCTCGGCAACGTTGATCAGCCCGCCCGCATTGATGACGTAGTCCGGCGCATAGAGGATGCCGCGCGCGCGCAGTCTTTCGGCATCCTGCGGGGTGGCAAGCTGGTTGTTGGCCGAGCCGGCGACGATGCCGGCCTTCAGGAGCGGAATTGTCGTTTCGGACAGCACCGCGCCCAGAGCGCAGGGCGCGAAGACGTCGACATCGGCCGTCACGATCGCATCGCCTTCCAGGGCGACAGCGTCGAGATGCGCGACCGCCTTCTCGGCCCGGGCGGGGTCGATATCGCTCACGAAGAGCCGCGCCCCCTCGTTTCGCAGCCGTTTGGCCAGCGACCAGCCGACCGCGCCCAGCCCCTGCACCGCAACACGCACGCCGTCGAGCTTTTCCGAGCCGGTCTTATGTTTCAGGGCCGCTTTGATGCCCAAAAACACGCCTTGTGCGGTGACCGGCGAGGGATTGCCGCTTCCGCCGCGTGTCGTTCCGCTCACGTTCGGCGCGCGCGCCCGCAGATAATCGGCATCGGCCAGCGACAGGCCGACATCCTCGGCGGTGATGTACTGGCCTTCGAGCGCGGCCAGCATTTCGGCATAGGCGTCGAGAAGCTCGGGCGTCTTGTCCGCCTTGGCATCGGCCACGATCACCGCCTTGCCGCCGCCGAGCGCCAGGCCCGCCACCGCCGCCTTCAGCGTCATGCCGTGCGACAGTCTGAGCGCGTCGGTGAGCGCCGCCTCGAAACTCTCGTGCGGCCATACGCGCGTGCCGCCGAGGGCGGGCCCGAGCGTGGTGTCGTGCACGGCGACGATGGCGGTCAGCCCGCGCGCCTCGTCGCGCCCGAGCCAGACCTGTTCGTGATCGGCGAAATCCGCGAGTCGGCTGGCTTTTTCGGTAATGTCGCTGAGTTTCAGGCTCGATTTTCCGCCCGGCACCTTGACCGTGCGCGGCTCAGCCGCATGCAGCATGACGTCTCCTCCCGCTTCGAGGCCGCGAAACCATCGCTGACGGGTATCGGGCGGCCTTTGATGCATTATAGGCCGGTCGGGGCGACTTTTGGTTACGAACTGCCGGCCTTCGGCGATCCGACCTTGCGCGGCGACCGCCGAAACCGGTCACAATCGTTCGGCAGCCCGGCTGGCGAACACGCTGGCCCGCCGGCTTGGCTCAGATCGCCTCGCCGCGCAGAAGCCGCGGCGCCTCGCCGGCCAGGCCCGCCGCCTGACGGATGAAGAACTCCTTCAGCCGGGGCATCCGGTCGACCATGCCGAGCCCGAGATCGCGCACCGCGCGCAAGGGTCCGAAATCGTTGGAGAACATGCGGTTGAGCACATCGGTGGTAATGCCCATCTGCACCGTGTCGAAGCGGCGCCAGCGCGCGTAGCGCTCCAGCACGTCGAGCGCGCCGATATCCTCGCCGAGCCGATCGGCCTCCACCACCACTTCGGCCAGAGCGGCGGCATCCTTGAAGCCGAGATTGAGCCCCTGGCCGGCGATCGGATGAATCCCGTGTGCCGCATCGCCCGCCAGTGCGAAGCGAGGCGCGACGAATTCGCGCGCCAATGTCAGTCCGAGAGGCCAGGCCCGGCGCGGCCCCTCGACACTGATCTCGCCGAGCTTCAGCCCGAAGCGGAGCTCCAGTTCCGTCTCGAAGACGATATCGTCCTCGGCGACGAGACGCTCGGCCTCCTCGGTGCGTTCCGTCCACACGATCGACGAACGGTTTCCCGTCAGCGGCAGCGTCGCGAACGGACCGGCCGGCAGAAAATGCTCCTCCGCGCGGCCGTTGTGCGGGCGTTCGTGCTTGACCGTGCACACGATACCCGATTGGCCGTAATCCCAATGCACCGTCTTGATGCCGGCCATGTCGCGCAGGCGCGACTTCACCCCGTCGGCGGCAACCAGCAGGGACGCCTCGATCGCAGCCCCATCGGCCAGCGCGACGGTGACGCCTGCCGGTCCGACGTCGAAGCGCTCGACCGCCACCCCTTCCAGGAGATCGATGCCGAGTTCGGCCGCACGCCGCCGCAAGGCGCCGTTCAGCACCTTATTGGGCGTCATGTGCGCGAACGGCTCGCCGGCCGAGACCTCGCCGTCGAACGTCAAGAACACCGGGCGCACCGGGTCGGACGTGCGCGAATCGGTGACGACCATATCGGTGATCGCCTGCGCCTGCGGCGCGATCTCGTCCCAGCAGCCGAGCTGCGACAGCATCCGGCAGGCTGCCGCCGCGATCGCCGAGGCCCGGCCGTCGCGTTGCCACACGCCCGCGGGCGCGGCGTCGACCACGACGATCTTCAGTGCGGGCCGCGCCTGCGCGATCGATACCGCCGTCGCCAGCCCGACATATCCCGCACCCGCGATCACGACGTCGACACGTCCGCGTTTTGCCATTTTCGCCATCACCAACTCCTCTGTGCGCAGGCCGGATCGTGGCGCGCAGCCCCTCGATCCGGTTGACTTCGCCCTTGCCTTTCTGCTCGAAAACCCGCCAAGTCTGAACAATCGGACATGTCGACGAAAGCGGGGCCGTGACGATGTCGCCAGCCATGCAGGAACTTCTGGCCATTCTCGACCTCGAGCGGCTGGAACACAATCTGTTTCGTGGTCGCAGCCCGCAAACGGCCTGGCAACGCGTGTTCGGCGGCCAGACCATCGGTCAGGCCCTCGTCGCCGCCCAGCGCACCGTCGACGCCGACCGGCAGGTGCATTCGCTCCACGGCTATTTCATGCGTCCCGGCGACACCAAGGTGCCGATCGTCTACGAGGTCGACCGCATCCGCGACGGCGGCTCCTTCACCACGCGCCGGGTTGTCGCCGTCCAGCATGGCAAGGCGATCTTTTCGCTCGAGGCTTCCTTCCAGCTCGCCGAACCGGGGCTCGATCATCAATTCCCCATGCCGCTCGACGTGCCGCCGCCCGAAAAACTCAAAACCCAGCGCGAACTGCTCGAGCATATGGACAACGTGCCCGACACGATTCGCCGCTTCTGGGCCCGTGAACGGCCGCTGGAGATCAAACCGGTCAATCTCGAGCACTACACGAGCCGCGACAAGCTGCCGCCGCGCCAGAACATCTGGCTGCGGACCACCGGCCCGGTGCCCGACCAATGGCCGTTGCGCGCCGCGGTCCTTGCCTATCTCTCCGACATGACCCTTCTCGACACCTCGACCTTCGCGCATGGGCGTGCCGTTTTCGATCCCGACCTCCAGGTCGCCAGCCTCGACCATGCGATGTGGTTCCACCGCGAGCACCCGCTCGACGACTGGTTGCTCTACACCCAGGACAGCCCCTCCACCTCTGGCGCCCGCGGCTTCACCCGCGGTGCCATCTATGGCCGCGACGGGGTGCTGATCGCTTCGGTCGCCCAGGAAGGGCTGATTCGGCTCCGCAGCGAGCCCAGGGCCAAAGCCTAAATTTTGGGCACAACCTTCGTTCTGCACGATATTTTTGCAGAAACACCATTCGCAAATGCCGGGCTGCGCGACGCCCGATCCGATTTCCCGAAACATTTCAGGCTATTGTTCGTAGGCCATCGAAACTGGCACGGAGCTTGAATCACCCTTTTCACGCTCCGGTCGCCCGCGGGCCGCCGGCGGTGTGATGGAACGCGGGACCCCGCACAAACAAGGGTGAAGCCTGATGAAAATCGTGATGGCTATCATAAAGCCGTTCAAGCTCGACGAGGTCAGGGAGGCGCTGACCGCCGTCGGCATCCAGGGCCTGACCGTCACCGAGGTGAAGGGATACGGGCGCCAGAAGGGACATACCGAAATCTATCGCGGCGCCGAATACGCCGTCAGCTTCCTGCCGAAGGTCAAGATCGAGATCGTCGTCGCAGACGATCTCGCCGACCGGGCCGTCGAGGCGATCGGCGCGGCCGCCCGCACCGGACAGATCGGCGACGGCAAGATCTTCGTCCACGGGATCGATCAGGCGGTGCGCATTCGCACCGGAGAAACCGACGTCGATGCGATTTGACCGTCATTCCGATTTCAAGGAGACCAAGATGACCATTCCAACGCTTATCCGGCGCGGCCTTCGGCCCGCCCTGGCCGGCGGCCTGAGCGCCGGTGCCCTTGCCCCTTTCGCCGCCTATGCCCAGGACACGGCCGAGGCGGCCGCACCCATCATGGACAAGGGCGACACCGCGTTCATGATGATCGCCACCGTGCTGGTGCTGTTCATGATCCTGCCGGGCTTGGCGCTGTTTTACGGCGGGCTGGTTCGCGCCAAGAACATGCTGTCGGTGCTGATGCAATGCACGATGATCACCGCCGTCGTCATCGTGATCTGGACCGTGTGGGGCTATTCCTTCGCCTTCGGCGGCAGCACCAGCCCGTTCTGGGGTGGGTTCGGCAAGCTGTTCCTGTCCGGCGTGACGATGGACAGCACCGCGGCGACCTTCACCGACGGGGTCGTCATTCCCGAACTGGTCTTCATCTGCTTTCAGATGACCTTCGCCTGCATCACGCCGGCGCTGATCGTCGGCGCCTTCGCCGAACGGGTGAAGTTTTCGGCCGTGGTGCTGTTCGTCGTCCTGTGGGTCACCTTCGTCTATTTCCCAATCGCTCACATGGTCTGGGACGGCAGCGGGCTGCTGTTCGGCTGGGGCGCGCTCGACTTCGCCGGCGGCACCGTGGTGCATATCAATGCCGGCATCGCCGGTCTCGTCGGGTGCATGATGATCGGCAAGCGCATCGGCTACGGCAAGGACAACATGGCCCCGCATTCCATGACCCTGACCATGGTCGGCGCCTCGATGCTGTGGGTGGGCTGGTTCGGCTTCAATGCCGGCTCCAACCTCGAGGCGACCGGCGGCGCGGCACTTGCCATGATCAACACCTTCACCGCGACCGCCGGCGCGATCATCGCCTGGGTAGTGATCGAGGCGCTTGCGCGCGGCAAGGCCTCCATGCTGGGCGCGGCTTCCGGCGTCATCGCCGGCCTGGTCGCGGTGACGCCGGCCGCCGGGCTGGTCGGCCCGGTCGGCGCCATCGTGCTCGGCGCCATCGCCAGCGCGGTGTGTTATTATTTCGTCGCCGTCGTGAAGATCAAACTCGGTTACGACGATTCGCTGGACGTGTTCGGCATTCACGGCATTGGCGGCATCGTCGGCGCGATCGGCACCGGCATCTTCGCCTCCTCCGCGCTGGGCGGCGTCGGCTATGCCGAGGGCGTGTCGATGGCCGGGCAGGTCTGGACGCAGATCCTGGCCGTCCTCGTCACCATCGTGTGGTGCGGCATCGGCTCGGCGATCTTCTACAAGCTCACCGATGTGTTGATCGGACTCAGGCCGGCCGAGGACGCCGAACGTCAAGGCCTCGACCTGACCTCGCACGGCGAGGCCGCCTACCACTCGTAACGCCAATTCCGGCCGGCAGCCTCCTGCCGGCCGGAACGTTCAGAGCGCCTGCTGACAAAAAAGACCCGGTTCCGCGGTCCCGCTTATACGAAGCGAGACTTGAATCGGGCTCCATTCTCTCCTCATATCCTAGTCGCCGCGTGGGGGCGCCGGGGGAGGGGAGAGCATTGTCTCTGGAAGATCAATATCGCATCGTCCAAGCGATCAGCCGTCAGTTCGAAATCGAACAGGGCCTGATCGCCAGCCGGCTCAACTGGAACCTGACTTTTCAGGGCTTTATGATCGCCAGCTATGCGCTGGTCGCGACGGCCACGACGTCCGATCCAGCGCGCTTTTGGATACACGGCGTGATCACCCTGGTCGGGATCCTCGTTGCCGCCTCGACCTGGGCGGGCATCGAGGCATCGTCGCGCCGAACCAGCGCGCTGCGCAAACACTGGTTCAGGGTCGTGGGCGACGACTCGCCATTCCCCCGTCCGTTTTCGGAACGCGCCGGATCGCTGATGGGCAGGCTGCCACCGCGCTTCATATGCGGATCGCTCATTTTGATGTGGACGGCGCTGGGCGCCGTGGGTTCGGGTCTGTCCTTCTAGCAGGCTACCGGAGCCACCATCCCGTTTTTAAAAACGCGATATCCCCTGGCTCGCAAATACGCATGGTTAATGGGGCTTTAACCCTCGCTTTCTAGGGTGGGTCGCGGCCTGCCGTCCGGATCGATCGGCTGGACGGCGGCACGCGTACGAGGAAGGCGAGATGAGATCAGGCAATTCGGCGGCACTGGCCCTGGGTGGAATCGGACAGGGAATCCAGAGTTTCGTGCAGCGGCTGCTGGCCCGCGCGCTCGGGCTGGCGCTGCTGGCGTTCGGCGCCTTCGCCATCGCCGCGCTCGCGACCTGGAACGTCGCCGACCCCAGCTTCAGCCATGCCACCGGCAACACGCTCACCAACGCGATGGGATATCCCGGCGCGGTCGTTGCCGATCTCGCCATGCAGTTCCTGGGGCTCGCCTCCGTCGCCGCGCTGGTGCCGGTTTTCGCCTGGAGCCTGTTCCTGCTCGCCGGCCGGACACCGGATCGCCTGCCGCGCCGCGGCGCCGCCTGGGCCGGCGCCGCCTTTCTGAGCGCGGCCGTGGCCGGCTGCATCGCCGCGCCGCCGACCTGGCCGCTGCCGTCCGGCCTCGGCGGAGTGTTCGGCGACATGGTGCTCAAACTGCCCGCCTTGTTGTCGGGCGGCTATCCGCAAGGCTTGCTGGCGGCAGTGCTGATGCTGTTGTTCGGCCTGCCCGGCCTGTGGCTGATGCTGTTCGCCACCGGTCTGATCGGCCGCAGCGCTCTGCCCGTCGACGAGTTCGCGGCCGCCGGCGACGACGAGGACGACGATCGCGATTTTGACGAGGCCGACGACGATGACGGCGTTCCAGCGCTCGGCGCGCTGGTCCATTGGTGGCTGTCGGCCCGCGCCTTCGTGCGCCGGCTTTCGGGGCCGCGCGATGCCGGCATCGACTATGACGAAGTGCCGGACGAGGCCGACGAGGTCTCGCAGATCCGGCCCGGACGGGCCGACCGGCTGCGCGTCGAGCCCGAATTCGAAAGCCTCGACGGTCTGGTGCCCGAACCGGTCGAAGGCTCGGCTTTCGACGATGCCGGTTTCGAGGATACGGGCGATTTCGAGCCGGCGCCCCGGCAGAACGCGCCCCAGCCCGTGCGGGCGGCCGCGCGGGTTGAAAACCCGGCGCCCAAACCCAAGCCCGGCGCCCGGGTCCAGCGCGAGGCGCAAACCTCCTTCATCGACGCCAGCGACTTCGAGATGCCGACGCTGCACTTCCTGGCCGAACCGAAAAACGTCGCGCGCGACCCCAGCCTGTCGACGGACGCGCTGGAACAGAACGCGCGCCTGCTCGAGGGCGTCCTGGAGGATTTCGGCGTCAAGGGCGAAATCATCCATGTCCGCCCCGGCCCGGTCGTCACCCTTTACGAGCTCGAGCCCGCACCCGGCATCAAGTCGTCTCGGGTCATCGGCCTTGCCGACGACATCGCCCGCTCGATGAGCGCGATCGCCTGCCGCGTCGCCGTGGTGCCGGGCCGCAACGCCATCGGCATCGAGCTTCCCAATGCGCGCCGCGAAACGGTTTTCCTGCGCGAGATCCTGGCCTCGCGCGACTACGAGCAGACCAAGGCGAAGCTCGGCCTGGCGCTCGGCAAGACCATCAATGGCGAGGTGGTGATCGCTGATCTCGCCAAGATGCCGCACGTGCTCGTCGCCGGCACGACCGGCTCGGGCAAGTCGGTCGCCATCAACACCATGATCCTGTCGATCCTCTATCGCATGCGGCCCGAACAATGTCGGCTGATCATGATCGACCCGAAAATGCTCGAACTGTCGGTCTATGACGGCATCCCGCATCTTCTGACCCCCGTCGTCACCGACCCGAAAAAGGCCGTGGTCGCGCTGAAATGGACCGTGCGCGAGATGGAGGACCGCTATCGCAAGATGTCCAAGGTCGGCGTGCGCAACATTGACGGCTTCAACCAGCGCGTCACCCAGGCCACCAAGAAGGGCGAGGCGATCTCGCGCACCGTCCAGACCGGCTTCGACCGCGAAACCGGCGAGGCGATCTACGAGACCGAGACGCTCGACCTGGCGCCGCTGCCTTACATCGTCGTCATCATCGACGAAATGGCCGATCTGATGATGGTCGCCGGCAAGGACATCGAGGGCGCGGTGCAGCGCCTGGCGCAGATGGCGCGCGCGGCCGGCATCCATGTCATCATGGCCACCCAGCGTCCGTCCGTCGACGTCATCACCGGCACCATCAAGGCCAATTTCCCGACCCGGATCTCCTTCCAGGTCACCTCCAAGATCGATAGCCGCACCATTCTGGGCGAACAGGGCGCCGAACAGCTTCTCGGCATGGGCGACATGCTCTACATGGCCGGCGGCGGGCGCATCCAGCGCGTCCACGGCCCGTTCGTCTCCGACGACGAGGTGGAGAAGGTCGTTGCCCATCTCAAGCTCCAGGGCGTGCCGGAATATCTCGACGCCATCACCGAGGACGACGAGGACGACGACGCCTCCGGCCCGTCGGGTTCCGGCGGCGGCAATGTCGATAATTCCGACGACCCCTACGACCAGGCCGTCGCCGTGGTCTTGCGGGACGGCAAAGCCTCCACCAGCTATATCCAGAGACGCCTGGGCATCGGCTACAATCGCGCCGCCTCGATCATCGAGCGCATGGAGCAGGAAGGCGTCGTCGGCCCGGCCAACCACGCCGGCAAGCGCGAGATCTTGGTGCCGACCGAGGACGAGACTTTTTGACCGGTCGGCCGCATGAGAGCCAAACTAATGCCGCACTCGGTGCCTAGACCTCTCGCAACGCTTAGGAGAGCTGCCATCATGAATTCTTCCCCGCACATGGCAGGACGATTGTCGCGCCGCGCCGCGCTCGCCGGTTTCGCCGCGCTCGGCGCGACCTGTCTCATGCCGCTTGCGCCTGCCACGGCGGCGGCCACGGCCAGCCCCGAAGCGCAGAAAATCGCCAATCATTTCACCCAGATCCGCACCATGATGGGCGAGTTCGTGCAATTCGGTCCGCGCGGCGAACAGACCGGCGGCAAATTCTACATCGAACGGCCCGGCAAGATCCGCTTCAATTACGAGGCCCCGGCCGGCGTACAGGTGATCGCCGACGGCAAGTCGGTCGTCATCAACAACAAGAAGCTGAAGACGTGGGATCTCTACCCGCTGTCGAAGACGCCGCTGAAGCTGCTGCTCGACGACAGCATCGATCTGTCGGCCGAAAAGGTCAGCCAGGTCAGCCAGGAAAAGGACCTGACCACGATCAGGCTGCAGGACCGCTCGGTTTTCGGCGACGCCACCATCACCATGATGTTCGACCCCGAATCCTACGAATTGCGACAGTGGACCATCACCGATTCGCAGGGCAAGGACACGACGGTGATGATCTTCAACGTCAAGCAGGGCGTGACCTTCGATCCGAGCGTGTTCGCGATCGACTATCAGTATATCTCCCGGCACGGCGCGCGCGGTCGCGGACCAACGCGGTAGCCCGTTCGCCCTGCGCCCGCAATCAGCGCCCGTTGCCTGCCGCGGCCGCGTCGTTCCGTTGGCGCCCCCTTCCCCGCCAATCGCCTGTGGATGAAGCCCATCAGCCGGCTCCGGCGCCGGCCTGCGCTTGCCACCACCGCCCGCGGCTGGCAGTTTCGCGCCCTCACGCCAGCCGGAACCGACCATGCCCTTCACCCTCGCCACCTGGAACATCAATTCCGTTCGCCTGCGCCTGCCGCTGGTGGAGCAGTTCTTGAAGGACTACGCGCCCGACGTCCTGTGTCTGCAGGAAACGAAATGTCCCGACGACCTGTTTCCGGCCGCCGCCTTCGAGGCGCTCGGCTACGGCCACATCGCGATCAGCGGCCAGAAGGGCTATCACGGCGTCGCCACGCTATCGCGGCGTCCGCTCGAGATCGTCGAAAAACGCGATTTCTGCGGCATGGGCGACCGGCGCCATGTTTCGACACGGCTTTCGGCCGGCGGCCGCGCGGTGCTGCTGCACAATTTCTACGTCCCGGCCGGCGGCGACGAGCCCGACCCCGAGATCAACCCGAAATTCCGCCACAAGCTCGATTTCATCGAGGAAATGCGCTCGGTGCGCGCCGGTTTCGACGGCGAATCGGCTGCGATCCTGGTCGGCGACCTGAACATCGCGCCGCTCGAGACCGATGTCTGGTCCCACAAGCAGCTTCTCAAAGTCGTCAGCCACACTCCGATCGAGACCGAAGGGCTGGAATCGATGCGTGCCGAGGGCGGCTGGGTCGACCTGATGCGGGCCCATATCCCGCCGCATGAGCGGCTTTACACGTGGTGGAGCTATCGCAACCGCGACTGGGCCGCCTCCGATCGCGGCCGCAGGCTCGACCATGTGTGGACCTCGCCGAACCTCGTCGACGACATGCGTGAGGTGGAGGTTCTGCGCGACGCCCGCGGCTGGGAACGCCCGTCCGACCACGTCCCGGTCATCACACGTTTCGGGTTCGACTGAAGCGTTTCCAGGCGAAGTGGAAGCCGGTTCGCCGTTCGCAAACGCGTTAAAACAAGAAGGTGGAGCCGGTCTGCGAATCCGTGAAAAGCAGAGCGGCTCTGGTAAAGTCCGACAAACCCGCCTCGATCGTGGGCGCGGTCCGCTCCCGCGACGGGCATCGCCCCATCGACATCGCTAGGAAAATTTCGGCGCCAGGCGCTCGATCCGTTCCAGCATGCCGGTGAGATCGGCCGACAGCCGCCGGTGCAGCTTGGCGGCCGCGTCGGGATATTCGACCAGGATGCGCTGGAAAAGGCTCCGATTGAGCCGCATCAGTTCGACTTCGGTCTCGGCCAGCGCCCCGGTCAGCCGGTATCCGCTGGAAATCAACACCAGTTCGCCCATCACCGAGCCCGGCCCCAGCCGGCCGACAATCGCACGCTCGCCCTCGCGCTCGCGAAAAAGCGCGACCGTGCCCTCGACCACGACGAAGGCGCAGTCGGCCGCCGCCCCTTCGCGATAGATCTCTTTGCCGGCGGGCCGACGCAGGCGCTCCGTCCCGAACGCGAGAAGACGAAGCTGGTCCTGCGTGAATTCGCGAAATATGCCCACGCCGGCGAGAATGCCGATATCGTCGTCAAGCGCCATGAAGGTGTCCCGGCCTTCCAGCCCGGCCCAACCGGTGCCTTTCGACTCAGGGGACGAGCTTGTAACCCCCGCTTTCTGTCACAAGAATTTCCGCATTGGAAGGATCACGCTCGATCTTCTGGCGCAAGCGGTAGACGTGGGTCTCGAGCGTATGGGTGGTGACGCCGGAATTGTAGCCCCACACTTCCTCCAGAAGCACGTCGCGCGTGATCACCTTCTGGCCGGCCCGGTAGAGATATTTGATGATCGAGGCTTCCTTCTCGGTCAGCCGCACCTTGCCGCCGCGCTGGTCGATCAACAGCTTCTGACTCGGCTTGAACGTATAGGGTCCGACGACGAAGGTGGCGTCCTCGCTCTGCTCGTGCTGGCGCAACTGCGCGCGCAGCCGTGCCAGCAGAACGGCGAAGCGGAACGGCTTGGTCACGTAATCGTTGGCGCCCGCCTCCAGGCCCAAAATCGTGTCGGAATCGGTATCGTGGCCGGTCAGCATGATGATCGGCGCCTTGAAGCCGCCCTTGCGCAGTAATTTCACCGCCTCGCGCCCATCCATGTCCGGCAGTCCGACATCCATGATCAAAAGATCGATCAGCCCGCCGCGCGCGGTCTGAATGCCCTTGCCGGCCGTGGGTTCCTGGATGACCCTGAATTCCTCGTAGAGCGACAGCTGCTCGACCAGCGTGGTGCGCAGATCGTCATCGTCGTCGACAATCAATATGGTGCGTGAAGTCATGTTTCGTTCCATAAGCAATCGTGAAAGGGTCGATGATTCCACATCTATGGGGCACGCGCGAATCGTGAAAGACGCTCACCGTGATTTGTAAAGCCGCGTCATCATACTCCAAAAATCGTGAGCGCAATGCGGCAGGCGGCAATTCCGGCCCGCCGCGGCTGGTGGTGCGGGCGCGGCCCGGACGCCCGACGCAAGGCCTGCTGCAGTGCGGGCACCATGTATTTTGCTGCGCACTCGGCCGCGCCGGCATCACAACGCGCAAGCGCGAAGGCGACGGCGCCACGCCGCACGGCCGGCTCACGCTGCTATGGGGCTATCGACGCGCCGACCGGGACCGCGTCGACCCCACGCGCCTGCCGCTGCGGCCGACCCCGCCCCGGCTCGGCTGGTGCGACGCACCCGGCGACCGCAACTACAACCGTCCGGTGCGCCTCCCCTACCCGGCCAGCCACGAGACCATGCGTCGCGCCGACCATCTCTACGATGTCGTGATCGTGCTCGACTGGAACATGCGCCCCGCCGTGCGGGGACGCGGCAGCGCGATCTTCCTGCATCTGGCGCGGCCTGGCTATACGCCGACCGAGGGCTGCGTGGCCGTCTCGCGCCGTACGATGCTGCGGCTCCTGCCGATCCTGCGGCGCGGTTCGGTGATCGAGGTCGTCGGCTGACTCAGACACCCCACCAGCCGATAATCCCGCCCATGATCAGCGCCACGCCAAGCCAGTGGCCGGCATCGATCAGCGTCAGGTCCCAGCCAAACCCCTGATAGCGCTGGTTGACGGCGGTGATTGTCGCCATGAAGCCGAGCCAGAGGAAGAAACCCGAGACGACGCCGTTCCACAGCGTCACCTGGCCGGCGCCGAGATGGCCGATCACGCCGGCCATCACCCAGGCCATCAACAGTTCGCACCCGAAACTGGTCGCGAACAGCATCGGCTCCATACGGGCATCTTCCGGCTTGATTTTCGCCGCCTTCATCCAGGGCTTGCCGAGCCCGCCATAATAGACGGCGCCGAACAGGAAAGCCGCGACCGCGGCGACCGGCACCGCCAGATAGTTCACGCCTCCGAAATCCATGCCAACCCCTCCTGCACACGAAAAAGCCCCGGCCGCATAGAACGCCGCTGCTGAGAGTTCGTCAATCGAACCGCCACACCGTGGTGTGCTTGACCTCCGCGTCCTCCAGCGCCCGCGTCACCGGCACCTGGTAGGTAGCGATTTCCGTGAGCAGTGCGCGCGGCAGATAGGATCGGCCGGGATCGCCGACTAGCACGAGCGCACCGCGCGCCGAAAGACGGCCGAGCCAGCCCGAAAGTCGCTCGGCGAGCGCGCGATCGTAAAAGACGTCGCCGGCGAGCACGACCTGCCAGCCTTCGTCATGGCCGATCAGATCGCGGCCGTCGAAGGCGATCTCGACATCGTTCGCCGTGGCGTTGAGCGCCACCGCTGCTGGGCAGAACGGATCGGTATCGGCCGCGATCACCGCGGCCGCTCCCGCCTTGCGCGCGGCGATCGCGACCAGGCCGGATCCGGTCGCGAAATCCAGCACCCTCTTGCCGGCAACGATCTCGGGATGGTCGAGGAGATGGCGCGCCAGCCCCTGCCCACCAGCCCAGGCGAAAGCCCAGAAGGGCGGCGGCAGGCCGATCACCTCCAGTTCCGCTTCGGTCTTGAGCCACAGCGCATGCGCCTCGTCGGCGAGATGCAGCGCGATCTCAGGCACGTGCGGCGGCGCGATCAGGCCGGTATTGGCCGCAACGAAGGCACTGGCCTCGCCCGGCGAAACTGTCTTTGCCGACGCGCCGACCACCGGTCGCACGTCAGATCGTCGCGGGGTCGATCCCGCCCATGCGACAGATTTCGGCCCATTCCTCGTCGCGGACGGGCTGTACGGAAAGGCGCGAATTCTTCACCAGCACCATCTCCGCCAGCGCCGGATTGGCCTTGATGTCGTTGAGGCTGACCGGTTTCGGCATGTCGCGCACCGCGCGGATATCGACGCATTCCCAGCGCGGATCGTCGGTGGTGCTGTCGGGATGGGCGGGCGCGCTCACCTCCACGATGCCGACGATCTCCAACCCCTCCTGGGAGTGGTAGAAAAACCCCTTATCGCCGACCGCCATCGCCCGCATGTTGTTGCGCGCCTGATAGTTGCGCACGCCGTCCCATTGCTCGCCGGCTTCGCCCTTGGCCTTCTGCTTGTCCCACGACCAGGTCGAGGGTTCCGATTTGAACAGCCAATACGCCATCTAGGCCTCCTGCGGCGGGTTGAAGACCCAATTCCAGGCCTTGATCTCGACGGCGTCGAACAGTCCGACGCGCGCGTAGGGATCGGCCTCGGCGATCAGCGCGGCCGCCGCCCGGTCAGCCGCCTCCACGACCACCAGGCTGCCGGTCGGCTTGCCGGCGCCGTCGAGAAACGGGCCGGCAAATTTCAGCGCGCCCTTGGCGTTCAGCCCCTCCAGATAGGCGACATGATCGGGTCTGGTATCCAGCCGCACCTGGAGATGGTCGGGCTTGTCGGTGCAAATCAGGGCAAACAGCATCGGTCCTCCACTTGCCTGTCGGGTCAGACTTCGCTTTTCAGCGGCCGCGACAGCAGCGCCGTCATGGCTTCGCGCACGGTGATCGCGCGGTCAAGCAAAAGCGCGACATTTCTGGTGATCGGCGCGTCGATACCGCCTTCGCGCGCGAGACGGTCGGCGATCGCGGCCGTGGCCACGCCTTCCGCCAGCGGCAGGCCGTCGAGCGGGTCGCCGCGCCCCAGCGCCAGCCCATAGGTGAAGTTGCGCGACTTGCCGGATCCACAGGTGAGGAAGAGATCGCCGAAACCCGAAAGCCCCATCAGCGTTTCGCTGCGGGCGCCGAAAAACCCGGCGATGCGCCGTAATTCCACGAACCCACGCGTGACCGTGGCCGCCTGCGCGCTCGCGCCCATCCCGGCACCCGCCACCGCGCCAGCCGCGATCGCCATCACGTTTTTCAGCGCTCCGCCCGCTTCGACCCCTGCAAGATCGTCGCTGGAATAGCACCGCAGCGCCGGTGTCGACAAAAGCGTCGACAGGACGCCGGCAAGTTCCGCGTCATCGGCTGCGATCGTCACCGCCGTCGGCAGGCCGGCCGCGACATCGACGGCGAAGCTCGGACCCGACAGCGCCGCGATCGGATTCCGCGGCAGGTTGCGCGCCGCGACGGCCGACAAAAGCGTGCCGGAAGCCGCGTCGATCCCCTTTGCGCACAACACGACCGGAACGCCCGGGACCAGCACTTGGGCAAGCATGCGACTCACCGGCGCCATCGTTTGCGCCGGCGTTACCAGGAGCACCGAAGCCGCGCCGGCGACCGCATCGGCCAGATCGGCGGTGGCGCGAATACGCCGGTCGAGCGTGATATCGGACAGGAAACGCGGGTTGCGGCGCGCGCCGTTGATGGTTTCCACGGTTGCCGGATCGCGCGCCCAAAGCCGGACCTCATGACCGGCGAGCGCCTCGGCCTGGGCAAGCGCCGTGCCCCATGCGCCGCCGCCGAGCACGGCGATCGCGGCCGCCTTCGCCTCGGGCGCGCTCACGCCTTGGCCCCGCGCTTGCCGGCCCCGATCAGCGGGGCGGCGGACATGTCGAGCGGCCAGCGCGAGCGGGGCGCCTGGATCATCGCATCGTCCTGCGGCGGCAATCCTGCCCGCAGGCGCTCGATGCCCGCCCAGGCGATCATCGCCGCGTTGTCGGTGCACAACTCCGCCGGCGGCGCCAGAAATCCGAACCCGTGATCGCGACACAGCCTTTCCAGCGCGGCGCGGATCGCCCGGTTGGCGGCCACGCCGCCGGCCACCACCAGCACCGGCGCCGCCGCCTCGGCGAATACAGCGCGAAAACGCAAAAGGCTGCGCGCAACGCGGTCCTCCAGCGTCTCCACGATCGCGCTTTGGAAGGACGCGGCGATGTCGGCCACATCCTGCCGGCTCAGCGGTGCGATCGCGCCCGCCGCCTGGCGCACGGCCGTCTTCAGCCCGGAGAAGGAAAAATCGAGCCGCGCCTCGCCTTTGAGCGGGCGCGGCAGATCGAAGCGGGCGGGATCGCCGCTTGCAGCGACATGTTCCACACTCGGTCCGCCCGGATAGGGCAGGCCCAACAGCTTCGCCGTCTTGTCGAACGCCTCGCCGAGCGCGTCGTCGATGGTCGAGGCCCATCGCTCGTAGGATCCCGACCCCTTGACCAGCACGATCTGGGTGTGGCCGCCCGAAACCAGCAACATCAGATAGGGAAAGGCGACCGGCGCCATCAGCCGCGCCGACAGCGCATGCCCCTCCAGATGGTTGATGGCGATCAGCGGCTTGCTTGTCGCAGCCGCCAGCGCCTTGGCCGTCATCAGCCCGACCAGAAGCCCGCCGATCAGGCCAGGTCCGGCGGTCACCGCGATCGCGTCGACGTCCGACAGGCGCGTATCAGCTTCGGCAAGCGCCGCCGCAACGACACCGTCTAGTCCCTCGACATGGGCGCGCGCCGCGATCTCGGGCACCACGCCGCCGAACGCGGCATGTTCGGCGATCTGGCTGAGTACGACGTTGGAGCAAATCCGGGGCGGCCGCCCCGGCTGCGATTCCACCACCGCCGCCGCCGTTTCGTCGCAACTTGTCTCGATGCCGAGAACGCGAATGTCGGCGTGATCGGGCCGCATGATTGCCGTATGGTCCTTTCCTCGGGTAGGAAGGCCGCCAATCACAACCCTCCGTCACGGGCGGGGGTTAGCACGGACTTTGAGACATGCAAACTGGCCAGATCAGGATCGGAACTCGGGGAAGCGCGCTCGCCTTGGCGCAGGCGCGCGAGACACGCGCCCGGCTGATGGCCGCGCACGGCCTTCCCGAGGACGCCTTCGCCATCGAGGTGATCACCACCAGCGGCGACCGCATCCAGGATCGGCCGTTGTCGGAAGCCGGCGGCAAGGGGCTGTTCACCAAGGAAATCGAGCAGGCGCTGCTGGACGGCGCCATCGATCTGGCCGTGCATTCGTCCAAGGACATGCCCACCCTGCTGCCCGATGGCCTGATTCTCGGCGCGTTCCTGGAACGCGAGGATGTGCGCGATGCCCTGATCGGCGGCACCGCGCCGACCCTCGAAGCGTTGAGCGACGGCGCGACGGTCGGCTCGTCCTCGCTGCGGCGCCAGGCGCTGATCCGCAGGTTGCGGCCCGACATTTCCGTCGTGATGTTTCGCGGCAACGTCCAGACCCGGCTGAAGAAACTCGCCGACGGCCAGGTCGACGCCACCCTGCTCGCCTA
Source organism: Nitratireductor alexandrii (assembly GCF_004000215.1). Taxonomy (GTDB): domain Bacteria; phylum Pseudomonadota; class Alphaproteobacteria; order Rhizobiales; family Rhizobiaceae; genus Mangrovimarina; species Mangrovimarina alexandrii. The sequence goes on from NZ_RBVY01000003.1 coordinate 312,704, forward strand.
TGCCGGCCTGCGCCGGCTCGGCATGGCCGATATCGTCACCGAGCTGTTGCCGGTCGACAGGTTTCCGCCCGCACCGGGTCAGGGCGCAATCTGCATAGAACACCGTCAGGACGACCGGCGCATCGAGGCCCTGCTGCAGCCGATCCATCATCAGGAAACCGGCCAGGCGCTCGCCTGCGAACGCGCTTTCCTGGCCGCGCTCGACGGCTCCTGCCGCACACCGATCGCCGGGCACGCCGTGATCGAAGCCGGCGCGGTGCGGTTTCACGGGCTCATTCTGACGCCGGACGGCACCGAAGCCCACGAGGTTTCCGGCGCCGGTCCGCTCGCGCGGGCTGCCGATATCGGTCGCGACGCCGGCGAACGGGTGCGCGCCCGCGCCGGCACGCGCTTTTTCGAAAGCTGGAGCTGACCCAATGGCCCGCGTGCTGGTGACGCGGCCCGAGCCGGACGCAAGCACGACGGCCGCCACCCTTCGTCGGCGCGGCCATGTGCCGCTCGTCCTGCCGCTGAGCGCGGTTGGCGGGATCGAGGCCGACTGGCCCCAGGCCGACACTGTCGACGTGGTCGCCGTGACCAGCGCCAACGCGTTGCGCCACGCATCCCCGGCCCGGCTCGAAGCGCTGCTCGACCTGCCGTGCCATTGCGTCGGCGAACGCACGGCCGCGGCCGCGCGCCGGGCCGGGTTTTCGCATGTCGACACCGCCAACGGCTACGGGCAAAACATGGCCCGGCGCATGGCCGCGCGCTACGTATCCGGCACGCGGGTGCTTTATCTGTGCGGCCGGGTCCGCCATGGCGCCTTCGAACAGGGGCTCGCCGCCGCCGGCCTGGAATGCACGCCCGTGGAGACCTATGAGACGGTTTTTCCGGCACCCGACACGGCCGCTGTGCAAAGAGTCTGCGCCGACGGCCCACCCGACGTCGCGCTCGCCTATTCCGCGCGCGGCGCCGATGCACTCGCCGCCCTGGCGGAACGGCCCGGGATAGCGCCTTTGTTGAGCGCCATGCGGGTGGCGTGCCTGTCGCCGGCGGTAGCCGAGCGGCTGGCCGGCAAAGGCGCCTGGCCGATCCTCGTCAGCCCCACGCCCGAGGAAGCGAGCCTGCTGGACCTGCTGGACAGCCTGCCCTAGGTCCGATCGACGCAAAAGGACTACACAAGGTCATGCTGCACGTGCGAATGTAGCGGATGATCACGGTCAACCCGACCGGAAACGCAAAGCTTGCGGAGCAAGGAATGGTGAAACCGCCCAAAATCCGGCATTCGAAGGGGCGTCGCGATCCCGTGACAATTGACCTGGAGCCGGACGACGTGAAGCGCGACGGCCAGGGCGCGGCCAAGGACACCAAGGCCGGTGCGGCGGCGTCAGCCGGAAAAACCGCCGCCGACAAAACCGGCAACGACGCCGCGTCGAAGGGCGCCGCGACGCCCGTGGGGAGCGAAAGCGCCAAAACCGCCGATGACAAGACCGCCCCTCTCAAGCCCGACGACGCCGGCAAGAGCGCCGCACAGGAAAAGACGGCCGCCAAAATCGGCGAGGGCGTAACGCGCGACCCTAAATCCATCACGCCCGACAAGGGCGCAGCCGGTGCCACGACCGCCGGCAAGACCGGCGAGGCACGCGCGTTCGGCCGCGACGGCACCGCCACGGCGAAACCGGCATCGAACGGCGATGCGAAGCCCCCGCCATCGAAATCCGGCGAGAAATCGAAAGGGCGCGGCAGCCTGTCCCTGATCGCCGCCGGGCTGATCGGCGGTGTGGTCGTCCTCGCCGGCGCCGGCGGCCTGCAATATGCCGGCTTGCTGCCGGCACCGGGCGCGGCCCAGCCCGAAGATGGCGGCCTCGACACGATCCGCGCCGAGCTCGCAGCCTTGCGGGAAAAGGTCGAAGCCGGCACCGGGCAAGACCAGGGCGCGTCCGCCGAAGCGGTCGCGGCGGCCGAAGCGCGGATCGATGAGCTTTCCGGACGGTTGCAGACACTTGGCGAACAGGTCGCCACCATGCAGTCCTCGATCGCCGCAGGCGGCGCCGGCGAGGAGGCCGCCTTGCAGACGCTCGACACGCGGCTGAAGGCGCTGGAGGAAACCGTGGCCGGCTTGGCGCAAGGGGCCGGCACGGACCAACCGCCGCAACTCGATGCGCTGAACGATCGGATCGCGGCCCTCGATGCCGCATTGGCGAAAGCGAACGAGGCCGTGGCCAGCGCGGCGGCGGGCGGAGTCGCGAACGCCGAAAAGCTCGCCGCCATCGAAACCGAGATCGCGGCGCTAGCGGAACGGGTCGACGCGCAGGCGGCCAACCCGAAGTTCGCGCTGGCGATCGCCGCTGCCGGGCTCAAATCGGCCATCGACCGCGGCGTGCCGTTCATGACCGAATTGGAAACCTACGCCGCCATCGCCCCCGACACACCCGAAATCGCCGCGCTGCGCGCGCTGGCCGCCACCGGCGTGCCGACGCGCGCCCAGATCGAGCGGGAACTGGGCGACGCCGCCAATCGCATGGTCGCGGCCGCCGCGCCGGCCGATGCCGATGCGGGGTTTTTCGAGCGGCTTCTGGCGAGCCTGCAATCGCTGGTCAAGGTACGGCCGATCGGCGAGGTTGAAGGCGAGGGCGCCGGCCCGACGGTCGCGCGCCTGGAAAGCGCGATCCGTGCCGGCGACTATGAAAAGGCGCTCGCCGAATTCGCCACCCTGCCCGATCCGGTCAAGGCCGCGGGCGCGGACTTCATCGCCAAGGTCGAAGCGCGGCAGACCGCCGACACCTTGGTCGAAAAGGCGCTGTCGGGCGCGCTCAGGGCCTGAGCGGAGGCATAGTCGATGATCCGTATTCTCCTCTTCCTGCTCGTCGTCTTCGCGCTCGGCCTCGGCTTCTCGTGGCTGGCCGAGCGTCCCGGCGAGCTTGTGGTGACATTCGCCGGTTATCAATATGAAGTCTCGCTGATGGTCGCCGCGATCATCGTCACCGCGCTGGTGGCCGCGGTGATGATCCTGTGGTGGCTCCTGAAGGCAATCTGGACCAGCCCGCAGACGGTGGCGCGCTATTTTCGCGTCCGGCGCCGCGACCGCGGCTATCAGGCCCTGTCGACCGGCATGATCGCCGCCGGCGCGGGCGATGCCGGGCTGGCGCGCACGAAGAAGCGCGAGGCGATGAAACTGATCAGCGCCCACCAGGAGCCGCTGATACACCTGCTCGACGCCCAGGCCTCGCTGCTGGAAGGCAATCACGAGGATGCGCGCCGCAAGTTCGAGGCCATGCTGGACGATCCCGAGATGCGCATACTCGGTTTGCGCGGGCTTTATCTGGAGGCGCAGCGGCTCGGCGACCGGGAGGCCGCGCAGCATTATGCCGGCCGCGCGGCCGAGATCGCTCCGCAGCTCGGCTGGGCTTCCAATGCCGCGCTCGAGGCGCGCACGGCGGCCGGCGACTGGGACGGCGCGCTGGGGATCCTGGAAGCGCGCCGGTCGACGAAGCAGATCGAGGCCGACGAGGCCAAGCGCAAACGCGCCGTGCTTTTGACCGCCAAGGCAATGGACGTGCTCGACCGCGACCCGCTCGCGGCCAAGAACGCCGCCCTCGAGGCCAACCGGCTCGCGCCCGACCTGGTGCCGGCGGCCGTCATCGCCGCCAAGGCGCTGTTTCGCCAGGACGATCTGCGCAAGGGCTCCAAGGTGCTGGAAACCGCTTGGCGCAAAACCGCCCATCCCGACATCGCCGCGACCTATGTCTACGCCCGACACGGCGATTCGGTCATGGACCGGCTCGTGCGGGCCAAGAAACTGCGTTCACAACGCCAGAACAATGCCGAATCCTCTCTGACCGTCGCCCGAGCCGCCCTGGAGGCGGGCGAACTCGACCTCGCCCGAGAGACGGCCGAGGAAGCCATGCGCATCGAACCGCGCGAGGCCGTGTTCCTGCTGCTCGCCGATATCGAGGAAGCCCAGACCGGCGACGAGGGCCGTATTCGCCAATGGCTGGCGCGCGCGGTGCGTGCGCCGCGCGATCCCGCCTGGGTGGCCGACGGGGTGGTCTCGGAACGCTGGGCGCCGGTTTCGCCGGTCACCGGAAAGCTCGACATGTTCGAATGGCGGCCGCCGGTGGAAAAGACCTCCGACCTGCTGGAACAGGAAAGACAGGCCGAAGACGAGCTACGCAAGCCTTTGTTGACCGCCCCGGTCGCGCCGGCGCCGGTCGCGGAACCAGAAAACGCCGCCGCCGGGAATGGCGAGGCGATCGAGGAGGCTGAGCTGGTGGCCGCGACACCGGCAAGCGAAGCGCCGCCACGGGCCGACAAGACCGACAACGAGGCCGACGAAACCGCGAAAGCCGACCCGTCCGAAGTAGCACCCGCGCCGCCCCCGCCGCACGCCGCCGCCAATGACGACGCCTGGTCGCAGGAACCCGACGGCGACGGCAGGCCGCAGCCCGACGACCCCGGCGTCGATCCCGAGGACGCCGACGAGGATGCGCGCTCGAAGCGGTTCAAGCTGTTTTGACCGTGCCCGATCGAAACGTCTCGACCGCCGTCGCGGCAAGGTCGCCACGTCTTTTGGCCCCGCATCGCGGACGCCTGCGCCAAGCGGGAGCCGCGGTCGGCCGGGCCGGCGCGGCTTGTGCCGCACCCACCCTGTTCGCGAACCGGAGATTTATATGTTCGACCGGCTGATTTCATTTCTGCAGCAATTGCCCGGTGCGACCGCGGACGAGACCGATGCGGATCGCGACGATCCGCGTATGGCCGCGACCGCGCTCCTCATTCACCTGATGGATGCCGACGGGGTGCGTCTCGATGCCGAACGCGCCAAGCTCTCCGAGGCGCTGAACCGGGCCTACGGCCTCACCGGTCGCGACCGCGACGCCTTCATCGCCCGTGCGGAAAAGGTCGAGCGCGAATCGGTCGACCTCTACGCCTTCACCAGCGTCTTGAAACGCAATCTGGACGAACAGGCCCGCATCGAATTCATCGGCATCATGTGGGAGATGGTGTTCGCCGACGGCGAACTCAGCGAACTGGAGGACAATATCGTCTGGCGCGTCGCCGAGCTGATCGGCGTCGAGCGCCGTGACCGGATCGCGATGCGCCAGCGCGCCGATCCGCAAAAATCCGTGGATCAGGCCGACAATGACTGACGGCACGGCGCGACACCGGCGCACGGACGCGGACAGGCCAAGAATCCTGATCGTGATGCATCAGGAAATGTCGAGCCCGGGCCGTGTCGGCCACCTGCTTCTGGAAGCCGGTTTCGAGCTCGACGAGCGCCGTCCTCCGCTTGGCGATCCGCTGCCCGAAACGCTCGCCGATCATGCCGGCGCGGTGATATTCGGCGGACCGATGAGCGCCAACGATACCGACGAGTTCGTGCGCCGCGAGACCGAGTGGCTGAAAGTGCCGCTGAAGGAGAACAAGCCGTTTCTCGGCATCTGTCTCGGGGCGCAGATGCTGGTCAACCATCTCGGCGGTCGGGTCGAGGGCCACCAGGCGGGACTGGTCGAGATCGGCTGGTATCCGCTGCAGCCCACCGAGGCCGGCCGCGAACTGATGGCGTGGCCGGAGATGGTCTATCAGTTTCACCGCGAGGGGTTTTCGCTGCCGCGCGACGCGACCCTGCTGGCGACGGCCGAAACCTACCCCAACCAGGCCTTTCGCTATGGCGAAAACGCCTGGGGCGTCCAGTTCCACGCCGAACTGACCCGCATCATGATGCAGCGCTGGGTGGTGCGCGGCGCGCATCGGTTTTCCCTGCCCGGTGCCCAGCAGGGCCGCGACCATCTCGGCGGCCGGCTGATCTGGGACATGCATCTCAAGCGTTGGCTGATCGAGTTCCTTGATCTGATCTTCCACAGTCCACGACTCCATCCCAACGATCGGCTCGACTGAAGCGCGGCACCGTCCCGATGGACCTGACGCCCACCACGGCACCCCGCGCGCCGGCGGAAACCTGATCGATCATTGCGGATTCGGGAAAAATTCGCCGCTGGTGGAGCTGAGGGGAATCGAACCCCTGACCTCGTCATTGCGAACGACGCGCTCTCCCATCTGAGCTACAGCCCCGTCCAGCGGATGGCGGCATTTACTGGCCATGGACCGGCGCTGTCAAGCAGCACGAGGGGCGGGCTTGCCCGATCGCGCCGGCATCGCGGAAAAGGCCTTGCCCCGCGCCACACCATCGGCGGACTTGCCGCCGGGCCGGTCAATGGCTACATCTCGCGAAACCGATTGGAGACCGGCATGCTCGCGCTTATCCAGACCATCGTGCTCGCCATCGACATCTACTGGTGGCTGATCATCGCGTCGGCGATCTTTTCCTGGCTGTTCGCCTTCAACGTGATCAACGGGCGCAACCAGTTCGTCGCGACCATCGGCGATTTCCTCTACCGGGTCACCGAACCCGCGCTGCGACCGATCCGACGCGTCATGCCCGATCTCGGCGGCATCGACATTTCGCCGATCATCCTGCTTCTGGCGCTGTTTTTCCTGCGCCAGTTCATCCTCACCACCATAGCACCGGCGCTGATCTAACCCGGTGGCCCCGGACTTTTTCCGCGCGAGCGGCGAAACGATCGAGCTTGTCGTCCGGCTGACGCCGCGCAGCGGCATGGATGCGCTCGACGGTATCGGTCGCGACGACGCCGGCCGCGCTTTCCTGAAGGCGCGCGTCCGTGCCGTGCCGGAAAAGGGTGCCGCCAACGCGGCGCTGGAAAGACTGCTCGCCAAACGGCTCGGTGTCGCGCCCAGCCGCATCGACATCGTCGCAGGCGCGACCGCGCGGCTGAAGACCGTGCGTATCGCCGGAGCTGGCGCCGACCTGCTTGACGCGCTGCGCGCCCTCGGCTGAGCGTCGGGGCACGGCTTGGCGAAAGCCGCTTTTGCTTCCGCGGCAATATGTTTAGATTGCTTCACCACAGGCGGAGGAACCAAGAATGCGCCTATCCGCAAGCCCCCTATTATTGCCGGCGGTCGCCAGCGCGGCCTTGGCGATCGCCTCGCAGGCCGGCGCGCAGGACATAACCAGCGCCTATACCGACCTTGCCGCCGACAAGACCTGCACGACCTACGCCGCCGCTGACCCGAACGAAGGCGGCGACTGGGCCAATCTGGTCTGCGACGGTTATCGCGGCTACCCGGTTTTCCTGTTTTACGGCGACGCGCGCGAATCGCTGTTTTACGGTTTTCCGCCGGCCGGCGACCTGGCGCCGGTCTGGGAAAGTTTTGGCCCCTTCAATTCCACCGGGCCGAAGATCGAATGGCGGCTGGAGCGCAAGGGCGAACGCACCGTGCCGTTCGCCACCATTCATCGCTGGTTTGTCAGCGATCCCTATGACGAGACCCAGAACATCGAGGTGCTGGTGGTCGAGAAGGTCGGCCAGCCGCATGAGCGCGACGGCTGCGCCGTGGGTTACGTCGTGGCGAGCGGCAATCCGAATGCCAACGAAAAGGCGCGCACCATCGCCGACATGCAGGCGCGGGAGTTCGCCTGCGGCGCCGACCAGCCGGTTATCGACCAGGGCAGCGTCCCGGTACCGCCCTTCCGCCGGGCGGAGAACTGAGCGGTCGCAGGAGGCGGGCCTATAGCGTTTCTAGGCGGAGTGGAAGCCGGTTCGCCGCTCAAAAACGCGTTAAAACAATAAGTTAGAGCCGGTCTGCGAATCCGTGAAAAGCAGAACGGCTCTAGACTTTTTGCGAACGGTCAGCCGCGCGCCCGCTCGATCGCTTCCATGATCATCTTCTTGGCGAATGCCGCATCGTGCCAGCCGCCGATCTTGACCCATTTGCCGGGTTCCAGATCCTTGTAGTGCTCGAAGAAATGCTCGACCTGCTTCAGCGTGATGTCCGGCAGGTCGGTATAGTCGGTCACGTCTTCGTAACGGCGCGTCAGGTGCGGCGAAGGCACCGCGATCACCTTTTCGTCGAGGCCGGCATTGTCTTCCATGATCAGGACGCCGATCGGGCGCACATTGATCAGGCAGCCGGGAATGAGCTGGCGCGTGTTGCAAACCAAGACGTCGATCGGGTCGCCGTCGCCCGACAGCGTATGCGGCACGAAGCCGTAATTGCCCGGATAGGTCATCGGCGTGTAGAGGAATCGGTCGACGACGAGCGTGCCGGCCTCCTTGTCGAGCTCGTATTTGATCGGCTGGCCGCCGACGGGGACCTCGATCACGACATTCACGTCGTCGGGTGGGTTGTTTCCAATCGAGATGGCATCGATACGCATAAGGCGGCTCCTTCAAGTCGCCGATGCGCATAAACACTTGTGCACTGCAACACAAGCCGCCCGGTCGACGAAACGGCCATCGACCGGCGTCCGCGACGAAACGCAGCGCCGTCGCCTACTCCCACACGAAAGCGATCTTGCGAATGGCCTTCTGGTCGAACACCTCGACGCCTTCGGCAACGTCGCGACCGCCGGCCCCACGATAAAAGGACATGGCGTTGTGATTTTCTTCGAGCGCCCAAACCACCAGCCCGTCCAGACCGTGATCGGCCAGTTTTTCACGCGCCGCCACAAACAACCGCGAACCGAGGCCGATGCCCTGATATTCAGGCCTCAAATAAAGTTCGTAGATTTCACCCTGCTGCGGCAGTTCCTGCGCCCGGTTGCGCCCCATCGTCGCATAACCGGCGATCGCGCCGCCGCATTCCACCACCAGCACGCAGGCCGAGCGGCGAATCGCGCTTTGCCACCAGCGGCAATCGCGCCGATTGATCATCTTGGCCAGGGCGCGATGGGGAATGATGCCCGCATAGGCGCCCTGCCAGGCGTCCATATGCACGGCGGCAATCGCCAGGGCATCGTTTTCCTGGGCACGGCGGATGTCGATGGTAAGCGCGGTCTTCATGATTTGTTAACCTTAACGCCACCGCCGGGTCTCCGGCAAGGTGTCGCTGAACTTGTCCGCAGCACGATCGGGCTGGACGATCAGAGTTCGACCAGATGGTCGTCGAGCTCGTTGGGGTTGTCGGCACCCTTCGGGAAATGGTGCGCCAGGAGATCGGCGGCCTGCTCGACGGCGTCCACGAACCCGTCTGCGATGCGCGCCTCGGCCGCGCATGCGGTCAGCTGCGCGACGGCGTCGTCCCAGTTTTTCTGCGCGACCTTGTTGGCGATGCCGGCATCGGCGACGATCTCGCCATAACGTTCGGCGAGCGACAGAAACACCAGCACGCCCGTGCGTCCTTCCGTGCGATGGACGTTGTGGGCCAGGAACTGCTTGACGGCATTGTCGTGCGCGCGCCGGTAGCGCAGCCCGCGCGGCACCAGGTGCAGGCGCAGTGCCGGGAACAGCCAGATCACCGCCAGCGCGGCCGTAAACGCCGTCGCCTGCGACAACGCCAAGGCCGCCAGGCCGATATCGATCCAAAGCCGTTCCAGCGCCACGGCGGCGAGCACGCCGGTGATCAGGATACCGGTCGCCAACATGAAGGCCGCGGGGAAGAAATAGTCGTCGCTGCGGCGCGCGAGCACGCAGAAGATTTCGCCCGAGGTGCGCGCCTCCGCCGCGGCGATCGCCTGGTGGACGCGCTGGCGTTCGATTGGCGAGAGAACCGGCTTTTCCATCATCGTCTCCTACCAGCTCCCCGAGGCGCCGCCGCCGCCGGACGAGCCGCCACCGCCGGAAAATCCGCCGCTGCTTCCCGACGACCAGCCCGAACCGGACGAGCCGCTGCCGGAGCGTCCGGAGGAACCGTAGGTGATGTCCATGCCCAGCCAGCGATAGCGCCCCGGGCCGATTTTCTTGCCGAACAGCCGTGCAAACAGCGCGAATCCGAAGGCGCCGAAGAACAGAACGAACCACACCAGGACGAAAAGATGCTCGAAACCCAGCCCCGAGCCCGAAGGCTGGTTACGCTCCGCTCGCGCCTCCAACTCCGCCCCATTGCCCTCCAGTACCAGGACAATGTCGTCGACGGCCCGGCTGATGCCGCCGGAAAAATCGCCGGCCCGGAACGCCGGTACCATGGTGTTTTCGATGATCAGCTTGGCGTGCAGGTCGGTCAGCGTGCCTTCCAGCCCGTAGCCGACCTCGATGCGCATGCGCCGGTCGGCCTTGGCGACCAGCAACAGGATGCCGTTGTCCTCGCCCGCCTGCCCCAGTCCCCAGGCGCGGAACAGTCGGTTGGCGAACGGTTCGATCGCCTCGCCATCGAGACTGTCGATGGTCGCGACCACGATCTGGTCCGACAATTTTTGCTCGAAATCGGCAAGCCGGGCCACGAGCGCGGCTTCGGTTTCGGCATCGAGCAGGCCGGCATTGTCGACGACGCGGCCGGTAAGCGCCGGCAGTTCGGCCGCCCCGGCCGCCGGCGACAGGCAAAGCGCGGCCAGGTTCCAGAAAGCCAGGGCGACTGCAAGGCGCACCATCGGCGCGACTGGACCCGATACATGCCGCAGGACGTTCACAGCCTCCTCCCCGGCACGGTCAGTCGGCTTGCCCGGCTCCGAAATCGACCTTCGGCACGTCGATCTTGTCTTCGGCCACTAAGAAATTCTCGTAGGGTTCGTTGCCGGTGAACCACAGCCAGGCCCAGATCATCGAGGGCAGGGTCTTCAGCGCGGTGTTGTAGACGCGTACGGCCTCGATATAGTCGCGCCGCGCCACCGCGATCCGGTTTTCCGTGCCCTCGAGCTGCGCCTGGAGGGCGAGGAAATTCTGGCTGGCTTTCAGGTCGGGATAGTTTTCCACCACGGCCAGCAGCCGCGACAGCGCGCCGGTCAGGGCGGACTGGCCTTCCTGGAAGGCCTTGAATGCCTCGGGGTCGGTGAGCGCGTCCGCCGACACGCTGACCTGGGTCGCCTTGGCGCGCGCCTCCACCACCGCTTCCAGCACCTCGCGCTCGTGCGCGGCATAGGCCTTCACCGTCTCGACCAGATTGGGGATCAGGTCGGCGCGGCGCTGATACTGGTTCAAAACCTCGCTCCAGGCCGCCTTGGCCCGCTCCTCGGCCGTCGGTATGGTGTTGAAGCCGCAAGCTGACAGAAACGGCGCCAGCAACAAAATGAGCGCGAGAACGCGCGCGCGGCGCATTCCGCTGGCCGGTTCGAGATCAAAAGCCGCCATGAACCCTCTCCACTGCCGATCGCGCCTAAACTAGCCACCCGCCGCCGACTTGCAAGCGGGACGATACCGCACGTCCCCCCTGTGATGCGCCAGCCAAATCCGCTAGCATTCCGGTCCGGAGACAAACATCATGGCAGAGCCCAACAATCACGGCGATCGCGAAGCGCAGCGGATCCTGAATCGCGTCCAGCAAGAATCGGACCCGTCCGGCTCGCTTGCCGCGCGCGCGACCAAGAAAATGCGCGATCACGTCGCCGCCGGGGACGCCGACCAGAGCGACTGGGTCGAACTGTGGGGCACGCGAATTGGCCGCGTTCTGGGGCTGGGTTTGCTGGTCATCTTACTGGTATCGCTGGCGCGGCTTTTTATCGGCGCATGACCGTGTCGCCTGCCGATCCGTCCGCCAAACCGGCCGTCATCGTCATTTCCAGCCATGTCGCCCGCGGCTCGGTCGGCAATCGCGCCGCTGTGTTTGCGCTGGAAAGCCTAGGTTACCCGGTCTGGGCGGTACCGACGGTGATTTTGCCGTGGCATCCGGGCCACGGGCCGGCCACCCGTATCGTACCGGACGACGAGGCCTTTACGGCGTTGCTGCGCGACCTTGCCGGCTCGCCCTGGCTCGGTGAGGTGGGCGCGGTGCTGTCTGGCTATCTCGCAAGCCCGGCCCAGACACGGGCCGTGGCCGCCCTGGTCGAGACCGCCAGGCAACGCAATCCGGGCCTGCTTTATGTCTGCGATCCGGTGATGGGCGATTTCGGCGGCCTTTATGTCGCCGAGGCGCTGGCCGGCGCCATTCGCGACCGGCTGATCCCGCTTGCCGACATCGCCACACCCAACCGTTACGAACTGGAATGGATGGCGCGAAGGCCCTTCAACGATATCGCAGCGGTGGTGGACGCGGCGCGCGCACTCGGCCCCGCGACTGTGCTCGTGACTTCGGCGCAGGCGCGCGAAGCGGGCGCGACGGCCAATCTTCTGGTGCGCGAGGGCGCGACCCTGCTTGCCGAACACGGTCTGATCGACAACCCGCCCAACGGGCTCGGCGACCTGACGGCGGCGGTGTTTCTGGCCCGCGTGCTTGCCGGCGCGAGCGCGGCTGACGCGCTCGAAAGCACCACGGCGTCGGTCTACGCGATCCTGGCCGGCACGGCCGCGCGCGGCGGCGACGAGCTCGAGATCGAAACCGACGCCCACCATCTCGTCGATCCGGCAGTGTCGGTGCGCATACAGGCCGTCGGCGCGGGCGAACGCGGCGGCACGCGGTGAGCCTAGTCCTGCCGGCCGGGCGCACGGTCGCCGGCGTGGACGGCTGCAAGGCGGGCTGGATTGCAATCGTCCAGTCCGGGCGGCAGCGACCGGCCGTCGCCGTGTTTTCCCGTTTCGCGGCGCTGGCCCAGAGCCTGCCCGGCGACGCGGTGATCGCCGTGGACATGCCGATCGGCCTGCCGGAGCGCGTTGGTCGGGCTGGGCGCGGGCCGGAAAAGCTGGTGCGTGCCGAGCTCGGCGAGCGGCAATCGGCAGTGTTTTCGATCCCCGCCCGCGCCGCCGTCTATGCCGAAACCGAGCCCTTCACCACGCTTGAGGCCTGGTATGCCGCCCATCGCCGCGCCAGCGCGGTGGCACGCGCGACCTCCGATCCGCCGCGCGCCGTCTCCATCCAGGCTTTTGCCCTGTTCGCCAAGATCCGCGAGCTGGACATGCTGCTGCGCAGCGATCCCGGCCTTGCCGAACGGGTGATCGAATCCCACCCCGAGGCCGCGTTCTGGCGGCTCGCCGGAGGCTCGCCGATGCGCTTGCCGAAAAAGATCAAGGGTCGCGTGAACCCGGCAGGCATGGCCGAGCGCCGAGCCCTTCTCGCCCGCCACGGCCTGCCGGTCGCGATCCTGGAGGCCGCGCCACCGGCGGGAGCAGGCGCGGACGATCTGCTCGACGCCGCCGCGGTGCTGATCGTTGCGGCGCGTTTCGCGCGCGGCGAGGCGGTGCCGTTTCCCGATCCGCCGGCCCGCGACCGCTACGGGCTGCCGATCGCCATCTGGACCTGAACGTCGCTTTACAATTGACCCGGACCAAAGACTGTGGCTATCGAACATCCATGAACGATTTGCCCGATCGCCTTCTCGCCGGATACCGGCAATTCATGGGCGGCCGCTACGCCGCCGAAACCGCACGCTATCGCGATCTTGCCGCCAAGGGCCAGTCGCCGGAGACGATGGTGATTGCGTGTTGCGATTCGCGCGCCGCGCCCGAGACCATTTTCGATTCCGGCCCGGGCGAGCTTTTCGTCGTGCGCAACGTCGCCAATCTGGTCCCGCCCTACGAGCCCGACGACCGCCATCACTCGACCTCGGCGGCGCTGGAATTCGCGGTCCAGAGCCTCAAGGTCAAGCACATCGTCGTGCTCGGCCACGGCCGCTGCGGCGGTATCCGCGCCGCCCTCGACCCGTCCGCCGAACCCTTGTCCCCGGGCGATTTCATCGGCCGCTGGATGGGGCTGGTCGCGCCGGCAGCCGAAGCCGTGAGCGGCAACAGCCTGATGACCGCGGGCGAACGCCAGACCGCGCTCGAGCGCATCTCGATCCGCTATTCGATCGCCAATCTGCGCTCGTTTCCCTGCGTCAAGATTCTCGAGGACAAGGGACGGCTTTCCCTGCACGGCGCCTGGTTCGACATCGGCTCGGGGGAACTGTGGGTGATGAACCGCAAAACCGGCGATTTCTTCAGGCCCGATAGCGAGTGAGCTGCCGGGCCGGACCGCGCCCGCGGTCTCAGCTTACCGGACCGCCATGGCGCGGCGGCGTCGCCGTCATCGGCGGCGGCTCCGGCAGCAGGCGCCAGATCGCCCAACTCGCAATCGCGATCAGGCCGAGCGCCGGCACCACGATCGCCAGCGCCGTCACCGGTTCGCCGATCAACGCGGCCACCAGCCCGCCGACCAGCCCGGTCCCCATCTGCAGGAAACCGGTCATCGACGAGGCCGAACCGGCAATGCGCGGAAAGGGCGCCATGGCGGCGACCGACATGGCGGGCATGACGAAGGCGATGCCGAACGCGTAAAGACTGACCGGCGCCATCACGATCAGAAAGGTCGGCTCCCACACGCGCAGAAAGACCGCCATCGCCAGGCTTCCGGCGGCGACGAAGGCCAGACCGATCGGCACGAGCCGCGCCGGTGCCAATATGCGCAACGTCCACCGCGCGACGAGCGATCCCGCAAAGAACAGGCCCGACTGCATCAGCATGCCGACGCCGAACTGCGCCGGCGTCAGCCCGACGCGGTCCATCAGGATGAAGGGAAGCACGGTGGCCTGGGCGTAAATGGCGCCCATCGTGCCTGCGATCACCAGACTCGACAGCATGAAATATCCGTTGCCAAGCAAGGTCGCGTAGGCGCGGATCAGCGCGGCCGGCCGGATGCGCGACAGGTCCCGCGTCACGGTCTCGCGCAGGCACAGGATCGTCACGAAAACGACCACGACGCTCATCAACGCCATCAGCACGAAGACCGAATGCCAACCGGCAAGCTCGATCGCGATTCCGCCGAGCGTCGGCGAGATCGCCGGTCCGAGCGCGAGGATAATGCCGATCAGATTGGTGATCCGCACCGCGCGTTCGTCGTTGAACAGGTCCCGCACGACCGCGCGCGCGATGGCGATCCCGACGGCGGCCCCGATCCCCTGCAGCAACCGCGCCACGATCAGCACCTCGATCGTCGGCGCGAACATGGCCAGGACGCTGGCGGCGAAAAAGATGCCCATGAAGCCGATGGTCACAGGCTTGCGGCCAAACCCGTCCGACAGCGGCCCACAGACGAGCTGCGCCAGGGCGAAGCCGGCGAAATAGAGCGAAAGCGTGAGTTTTACCGCCGCTTCGGTGGTGTCGTAGATCCGCACCAATTCTGGCATTGCCGGGGTGAACAATGCCAGCGAGATCGGCCCCACCGCCGCCAGCAGCGCGCCGATCACGCCCACACGCCGTTCCGACATGCGCGCGGCTGCGGCCGGACCGGGCGCGACGACGTTCATGCCGGCCTGTCGCCAGCCTGGCTGCGCATGGCGGCCAGATCGGCGCGGATCTGCTTCAATTCCTCGAGGAGTTGGCCCCAGCGGGCCTGCGGCATGCCGCGCGACAAGTCGGCGCGCAATTGTTCGCTGATGCGCCGGACATGATCGAGAACCGCGTCGGCGGCCGGTGTCAGGTCCACCAGCTTGGCGCGACGATCCGCCGGGTCGGGTTTTCGGCTGACGAGCCCACGCGCCTCCAGCCGGTCGAGATAGGTCGACAGGGTCATGGCTTCGAGCCCCATCCGTTCGGCAAGCACGTTCTGGCGCACGCAGCCGATGCGCGCGATATTGGCGAGCGTGCGCCCTTCGGCCGGCGTGACCGACAGGCCGGCCTGCGCGATGCGGCGCTCCATTTCCGCGCGCATCAACCGCGAAAGGTCGCCGATGATGAACCCGAACGTATCGGGGTCCAGATGACGTGGCAACTTACTAAGCATCCCTTATAGTAAGGTATACTTATGATTTCGCTTGTTGCGAGTCAAGCCGTTGCAAGCCGGCCTTGGCGGGCCTAAATCCAGACGGCCCAACAATCGGAAATACCATGCCCGACACAAACGCCGCCTTCGCGCTCGAGACCCATCCGTTGGTCGATTGGACCGCACCGTGCGGCCTGCCGGATTTCGCCCGCATCCGCGACGAGGACTTCGCCGAGGCCTTCGATGCCGCGCTCCTGGCCCATCGCCGCGAGATCGACGCGATCGCCGCCAATCCGGAGTCCGCGACGATCGACAACACGCTGGCCGCGCTCGAACTCGCCGGCCAGCCCTTGTCGCGCATCGCCGCCATCTTCTGGTGCAAGGCCGGCGCCCATACCAACGACGTGCTCCAGGCGCTCGAACGTGAAATCGCGCCCGCCATGGCGCGTCATTTCTCGGCCATTGCGATGAACGCGGCGCTGTTTGCCCGTATCGACGATCTGTATCGACGCCGCGACGCACTCGGCCTCGATCCCGAAACGGCCCACGTGCTGGAAAAGACCTGGAAGGGGTTTGTTCGTTCCGGCGCACGACTCGGCGAGGCCGACAAGGCGCGCCTTGCCGAAATCAACGAGGAACTGGCCGGGCTCGGGGCGCAATTCGGCCAGAACGTGCTCGCCGATGAAAGCGACTGGGCGCTGTTTCTCGACGAGGCCGATCTCGACGGCCTGCCCGAGCCGCTGCGCGCGGCGATGGCCGAAGCAGCCGACGGGCGCGGCCGGAAGGGGTGTTTCGCCGTGACGCTGTCGCGGTCGATCATCGAACCGTTTCTCGCCCATGCCGAACGTCGCGACCTGCGCGAAGCGGCGTTCAAGGCCTTCGTCGGCCGTGGCGACAATCGCGGCAAGACCGACAACGCGCCGATCGTGGCGCGCACGCTCGCCCTGCGCGCCGAAAAGGCCCGGCTTCTCGGTTATGCCTCCTACGCGGCGCTGAAGCTCGACGACACGATGGCGAAAACGCCCGAAGCGGTGTTCGGCCTGCTCGATCCGGTCTGGCGGGAAGCCAAGCGCAAGGCGGCGGAGGACCAGGCCGAACTACAGCGGCTCGCCGCCGCCGAGGGTCTGAACGCGCCGATCGCCGCCTGGGATTGGCGCTACTTTCAGGAAAAGCTGCGCCAGGAGAAGTTCGCCTTCGACGACGGCGCGCTCAAACCCTTTTTCCGGCTGGAAAACGTCATCGCCGCCTGTTTCGATGTCGCCGGGCGCCTGTTCGGCCTGATCTTCGAGGAGAAGAAGGAACTTGCCACCTGGCATCAGGACGTGCGCGTGTTCGAGGTGAAAAACGCCGACGGCGCGCACCGCGCCATGTTCTTAGCCGACTATTTCAACCGCCCGTCGAAGCGGTCGGGCGCGTGGATGAGCCGGCTGCAGGCGGCCTGGTCGCTCGGCGAGGGCGCGACGCCGATCGTCTTCAACGTGATGAATTTCGCCAAGCCGCCGGCCGGGAAACCAGCGCTGCTGTCGCTCGACGAGGCCCGCACGCTGTTTCATGAATTTGGCCATGCGCTGCATGGCATGCTGAGCGAGGTGACCTGGCCGTCCGTCTCCGGCACTTCGGTCGCGCGCGATTTCGTCGAGCTGCCCTCGCAGCTATACGAACACTGGCTGACCGTGCCGCAAATTCTGGAAAAACACGCCCGCCACTACGAGACCGGCGCGCCGATGCCGGCCGAGCTGGCCGCGCGCATGGAGGCGGCGCGTAATTTCGACGCCGGCTTCGCCACTGTCGAGTTTGCCGCCTCCGCGCTTGTCGACATGGCCTTTCATGCCCGTTCGGAAGCGCCTGAGGATCCGCTTCGTTTCGAAGCCGAAACGCTTTCCGGCCTCGGCATGCCGGACGCGATCGCCATGCGCCACCGCACACCGCATTTCCTGCACGTGTTTTCCGGGGACGGCTATTCGGCCGGTTATTATTCCTACATGTGGTCGGAAGTGCTCGACGCCGACGCGTTCAGCGCCTTCGAGGAGAGCGGCGACCCGTTCGACCCGGCGCTGGCGGAGAAACTGCGCCGCCACATCTACGCCGCCGGCGGCACGGCCGACCCGGAAGCGCTTTATCAAGCCTTCCGCGGCCAGATGCCTTCGCCTGACGCGATGATGAAAAAGCGCGGCCTCGCCTGATTGTCTACCGCCCGCTACGCGTAGGGGTCCTTGGGCGCGCGATCGTCCGACAGCGAGGGCCGGGCGCGCGCCACCAGCGCCTCGATCGCGTCGGCAAGATGCACGGCGGCGATGTTGTAGTCGCCGCGCGCGACCCGGATTTCATGCGCGGCCATCAGCACGTCGGCATGGCAGAAACCCTGCGGCGGCTCGAAGCGATAGCAGGCCAGTTCGATCAACAGGCCGAGTGGGTCCTTGAAATAGATCGAGTCCATGAAGCCGCGATCCTTGACCCCGCTATGGTCGATCTTGCGTTCGTCGAGCCGATCCACCGCTTGCAGAAAGGTGGCGCGCGACACCGAAAAGGCGATGTGGTGCACGCAGCCGGGCTCGGTCGGCGTGCGCGCGGGGTCGGGTTTGCGGCTCTCGTCGGTGAAGATGGTGATCAGCCGGCCGTCGCCCGGATCGAAATAGAGATGGCTCTCGCTCGCCCTGTCGAGATTCGGCTGCTCGAAAACGAACGGCATGCCGAGCACGCCCTCCCAAAAGTCGATCGAGGTTTGCCGGTCCGCACCCACCAGCGTGATGTGGTGCACGCCCTGCGACTGGAGTCTCTGCATCCGCGCCTCCCTTTCCGGTCATCGCCCTGCGGCGTTCTTGCGGGCACAGACGCTGCCCCACGCCGCTTCTCGCCGCGTCCCTAACACAGCCGGCGAACCGTGCCGGACTGTCGCACAGGATATAAAAACCGGTCTATATTGAGCACGCGCCCCGTCAGGCCACAACCACCGCAGGAGCACCCCATGCAATGGTCCTTCCCGATCGGCCGGCTGGCCGGCAGCGAGATTCGAATCCACCTCACCTTCTTCCTGCTGCTTTTGTGGATCGGGATTGCGCATTTCCAGCACGGAGGCTCGGCCGCCGCCGTGGAGGGCATCGCCTTCGTGATCGCGATCTTCGCCTGCGTGGTTCTGCACGAGCTCGGCCACGCGGTCGCGGCGCGGCGCTACGGCATCGCGACGCCGCGCATCACCCTGTTGCCGATCGGCGGCGTTGCCGAACTGGAGCGGATGCCGGAAAAGCCGTCTGAAGAGATCGTCGTGGCGCTCGCCGGACCGCTGGTCAACGTTGTGATCGCGGCAGTCCTGTTCCTCATACTCGGCGCCCAGGTCGATACCAGCACGCTGACGGCGATGGAAGACCCCGCCGGCGGCTTCGTGGCGAGACTGGCGGCGGTCAATGTCGTGCTTGTGCTGTTCAACCTGATTCCCGCCTTCCCGATGGATGGCGGCCGGGTGTTGCGGGCCTTGCTGGCCACGCGCTATCCGCGTGTGCGCGCCACCCAGATCGCGGGCACGGTCGGCCAGTTCGCGGCCTTCGCCTTCGGTTTTCTCGGGCTTGTCGGGGGCAATCCGCTTTTGATCTTCGTCGCGATCTTCGTCTATCTCGCCGCGACTGCGGAAACCCAGGTCGTTGGATTGCAGGACGCCGCGCGCTCGGTCGCGATCCGCGACGCCATGATCACCTCATACGAGGCACTCGGTCCGACCTCGACCCTATCGCATGCCGCAGATCTGCTGTTGCGCACCACCCAGCACGAATTCCCGGTCGTGGACGGCGGCGGCAGGC
Organism: Nitratireductor alexandrii; assembly: GCF_004000215.1. GTDB lineage: Bacteria > Pseudomonadota > Alphaproteobacteria > Rhizobiales > Rhizobiaceae > Mangrovimarina > Mangrovimarina alexandrii. Next base: position 332,032 of record NZ_RBVY01000003.1, read on the forward strand.
TGCGCGGCGTGCTCACCCGCGCCGGGCTGGTCGAGGGCATGCGCGAAAACGGCGCCGACGCCCCGGCGGTCGAGGCGATGGTGCACGACATCCCCTCCGTCCGCGAGCAGGACGGGCTCGACGATGCCCTCGCGGCCCTGCAGAAAAGCGGGGCGCCGGCGGTGGCGATCGTCGACGGCGACGATCGTTTCCTCGGCTATGTCACGATGGAGAATATCGGCGAACTGATGATGCTGCGCGCCGCGACGGCGTAGACGGAGGTCGACGACATCGCTCAGTCGGGAAAACACGCTTTCGGAATGTCGGGCCACACCGCCTCGTCGCAACCCAATGCCGCGCGGCGACGCTTAAACTCGTCGGAAATCGGCCCGGTGACGACCGGATCGACCCAGGCGACCGACGCCTCCATCTCCTCCGGCAGAACGCCTTGCCGGTCCGGCGCGCTCACGCCGTCCCGCTCGTGCGGGGCCGGCGGACTGGCTACAAGCATGCCCGGAACGCCGAGCGCGACGGCCAGCGCCGTCATCATGGCCACGGTCCACCGCCTTCCGGCGCGAGTTTGCACGGCTGGTTGGTCATTCATGCAGGCATGACGCGCGAAATTCGTAAATGTTCCGTAAATTTCTCCGCCTGCCCGCCACGACCGGCATTTGGCCGCCGGGCGGAAGCCGATGCGGGAAGCCCCTTTCGCAGATGCGAAAAAGCCTGTAAGAGCGCCGCACTGAAACGGGCGCGGCAAAAGGAAGCGCCCCCGAAGCTTCCGAGAGACACATGAACCTCCGCAATATCGCGATCATCGCGCACGTCGACCATGGCAAGACCACGCTGGTCGACGCGTTGTTGAAACAGTCCGGCGCCGTGCGCGAACATCAACGCGTCAGCGAACGCGTGATGGACTCCAACGATCTGGAGAAGGAGCGCGGCATCACCATTCTCGCCAAGGCGACGTCGGTGGAGTGGAAGGACACGCGCATCAACATCGTCGACACACCCGGCCACGCCGATTTTGGCGGCGAGGTGGAGCGCATCCTGTCGATGGTCGACGGCGCCATCGTGCTCGTCGATGCGGCCGAGGGGCCGATGCCGCAGACCAAATTCGTGGTCGGCAAGGCGCTGAAGGTCGGGCTGCGCCCAATCGTGGCCGTCAACAAGATCGACCGGCCGGATGCGCGCGCCGACGAGGTCATCAACGAGGTATTCGATCTGTTCGCCGCGCTGGACGCCACCGACGAGCAGCTCGATTTTCCAATTCTCTACGGCTCCGGCCGCGACGGCTGGATGGCCGAACAGCCCGAAGGTCCCAAACAGGACGGGCTGGCACCGTTGTTCGATCTGGTGCTGAACCACGTGCCCGCGCCGACAGTCGCCGAGGGCCCGTTCCGCATGATCGGCACGATCCTGGAAGCCAACCCGTTTCTCGGCCGCATCATCACCGGGCGCATCGAGGCCGGGTCGCTGAAGCCGAATCAGGCCGTCAAGGTTCTGCATCACGACGGCTCGCTGCTGGAAACCGGCCGCGTGTCGAAAATTCTCGCCTTTCGCGGCCTCGAGCGCCAGCCGATCGAGGCCGCGCAGGCCGGCGACATCGTCGCCATTGCCGGATTGTCGAAGGGCACCGTCGCCGACACGTTCTGCGATCCGGCCTTGGCCGAGCCGATGCCGGCCCAGCCGATCGATCCGCCGACCGTGACCATGTCCTTCATCGTCAACGATTCCCCGCTCGCCGGCACCGAGGGCGACAAGGTCACGAGCCGCGTCATCCGCGACCGGCTCTTGCGCGAGGCCGAGGGCAATGTCGCGCTGAAGATCGAGGAATCGAACGACAAGGACTCCTTCTACGTCTCCGGTCGCGGCGAATTGCAGCTCGCCGTTCTGATCGAGACCATGCGCCGCGAGGGTTTCGAGCTTGCCGTCTCGCGCCCGCGCGTGGTCATGCAAAAGGACGAGACCGGCCAATTGCTCGAGCCGGTCGAGGAGGTCGTGATCGACGTCGACGAGGAGCATTCCGGCGTCGTCGTGCAGAAGATGTCGGAGCGCAAGGCCGAGATGATAGAACTCAAGCCGTCGGGCGGCGCCCGCCAGCGGCTGGTTTTCCACGCGCCCACACGCGGCCTGATCGGCTATCAGTCGGAACTGCTGACCGACACGCGGGGGACCGCGGTGATGAACCGGCTGTTTTACGAATACCAGCCCTACAAGGGCGAATTGCCCGGCCGCACCAACGGCGTCCTGATCGCCAACGAACCGGGTGAGGCCGTCGCTTATGCGCTGTGGAACCTCGAGGATCGCGGCCCGATGGTCATCGATCCGGGCGTCAAGGTCTATCAGGGCATGATCATCGGCATCCATTCCCGCGACAACGACCTCGAGGTCAACGTCCTCAAGGGCAAGAAACTCACCAATGTGCGCGCCGCCGGCAAGGACGACGCCGTCAAGCTGACGCCGCCGGTGCGCATGACGCTTGAGCGCGCGCTGGCCTGGATCGAGGACGACGAGCTGGTCGAGGTGACGCCGAAATCGATCCGGTTGAGAAAGCTCTATCTCGATCCGCACGAGCGCAAACGCTTCGAAAAGCAGAAGGCGGCCGGAGCGGCCTGACCATCGTCAGACGAACAGCGCCCGCGCCTTTTCGACCTCCGCGCCGATAAAGGCCGACACCGTCTGCACCCGTTTCAGCGGCCGGACGGTCTCGTGGTAGACCAGCCAGTAGGCGCGGCGGATCGGCGGGACTGCCGGCACAGGAACCAGCTCGGCGTGGCTGCGGGCGATGAAGGTGTGCAAAATGCCGATGCCGGCTCCGGCGCGCACCGCCTCCGCCTGGCCGAGCGCCGAGGAGATCTGGAACCGCGCCTGCCAGCCCGGCGAGAACTCGGCCGCATAGTCGAGGCTCGGACTGATGGCGAGATCCGCGACATAACCGACCAGCCGGTGCGCGGCCAGTTGCTGCGGGGTCTGCGGCAAGCCGTATTGCGCGGCATAGGCGCGCGAGGCGTAAAGACCGAGCGTGTAGTCGACCAGCTTGGCCGCGACCAGCCGTCCCTCGCTGGGGCGTTCGACGGTGATGGCGATATCGGCCTCGCGCCTGGACAGCGAAAACGAGCGCGGCACCGGCACCAGCTGGACCGACAGATCCGGGTGTCGCGCCGTCAGCGTGCCGAGTCGCGGCGCCAGAAAGGCGACACCGAAACCGTCCGGCGCGCCGATCCGGACCGTGCCGGCGATCTCGTCGCCTTCGCCGGCGATCTCGGCCCGCGCCGCGATCATGTCCGCCTCGATGCGCTCGGCGACGGCAAGAAACCGCTCGCCGGCTTCCGTCATGTCGCTGCCGGAGGTGGTGCGACGAAAAAGGCGCGCCTTCAGGCTGGCCTCGAGCGCGGCGATGCGCCTGGAGACCGTGGCATGGTTGAGCCCGAGCCGGCGTGCGGCGCCCAGGATCTGCCCCGCGCGCGCAACCGCCAGGAATATCCGAACATCGTCCCAGTTCACCGCCTTGCCCGCACAGCCGCTTCGTTTGCAAAGAATAATGAACCGATCATGTCCGTTCGTCAAATTTTGCACAACGGGTGCGTCGGCGCTCGCGTTGCTTTCCGCGTGGGGAAGCGGGACAATGTTGCCGACATCCGATCCAAGGGAGCGAAACGATGCAGGAACTCGGACATTTTATCGGTGGTGAGCACGTCGCCGCAACGGGCGGCCGCAGCCAGGATGTGATGCAGCCCATGGACGGCTCGGTGCGCGGCAAGGTCGCGCTCGGCTCCAAGGACGATCTGCGCAAGGCGGTCGAAAACGCCAAGGCGGCGCAGCCGGCCTGGGCCGCGACCAACCCGCAGCGGCGCGTGCGCGTGCTGATGAAGTTCCTCGACCTGGTCCAGCAGGAAATGGAGTCTTTGGCCGAACTGCTCGCCCGCGAGCATGGCAAGACGATTCCCGACGCCAAGGGCGACATCCAGCGCGGCCTCGAGGTCGTCGAAGTTTCCATCGGCGCGCCGCACATGATGAAGGGCGAGTTCACCGACGGCGCCGGCCCCGGCATCGATGTCTATTCCATGCGCCAGCCGCTCGGCGTCGTCGCCGGCATCACGCCCTTCAACTTTCCCGCCATGATCCCGTTGTGGAAGATCGGCCCGGCGATCGCGGCCGGCAACGCCTTCATCCTCAAGCCGTCCGAGCGCGATCCGGGCGTGCCGATGCGCCTCGCCGAACTGTTCATCGAGGCCGGTCTGCCGAAGGGCATCCTGAACGTCGTCAACGGCGACAAGGAGGTGGTCGACGCCATCCTCGACGATCCGGACATCAAGGCCGTCGGTTTCGTCGGCTCGACGCCGATCGCGCAGTATATTTACGGCCGCGCCACCGCCAACGGCAAGCGCGCCCAGTGCTTCGGCGGCGCCAAGAACCACATGATCATCATGCCCGACGCCGACATGGACCAGACCGTCGACGCGCTGATCGGCGCCGGTTACGGATCGGCCGGCGAACGCTGCATGGCGGTCTCGGTCGCCGTGCCGGTCGGCAAGGAGACCGCCGACCGCCTGGTCGAACGGCTGATTCCGCGCGTGGAGGGGCTCAAGGTCGGCCCGTCGACCGACGTCTCGGCCGATTTCGGCCCGCTGGTCACCAAGCAGGCGCTGGAGCGCGTCAAGGGTTACGTCGATCTCGGCATCGAGGAAGGCGCCAAGCTGGTCGTCGACGGCCGCGGCTTCACCATGCAGGGTTACGAGGACGGCTATTACATGGGCGGCTGCCTGTTCGACCACGTCACCTCCGACATGCGCATCTACAAGGAGGAGATCTTTGGGCCCGTCCTGTCGGTGGTTCGCGCCAACACCTATGAAGAAGCGTTGAAGCTGCCCAACGAGCATGAATACGGCAACGGCGTCGCCATCTTCACCCGCGACGGCGACGCCGCGCGCGATTTCGCCGCCCGCGTCGAGGTCGGCATGGTCGGCGTCAACGTGCCGATCCCGGTGCCGATCGCCTACTATACGTTCGGCGGCTGGAAGGGTTCTGCCTTCGGCGACCTGAACCAGCACGGCCCGGACGCGTTCCGCTTCTACACCAAGACCAAGACCGTCACCTCGCGCTGGCCGTCCGGCGTCAAGGACGGCGCGGAATTCGTCATCCCGACCATGAACTGATCGTCGCGGACCGCTTCGATCGGCAAGCTGCGGCGCCAGCGCCGCAGCGTCGCCCCACCGACAAGCCCCGTCGATTTCCGGCGGGGTTTTGTCATTTGGCTGGCGCGCTGAAGTTCCCGACTGCTGGCAGCCGGTTCGCCGTTCGCACACGCGTTAAAACAAGAAGCTGGAGCCGGTCTGCGAATCCGTGAAAAGCAGAACGGCCCTAACGGCGCGCCGCCGCGTCGGCGTGGGCGTACAAAAGATCCATCAGTCGCCCGGCCTCGGCCGCAGCGGCCGCCTCGTCGCGGTCGAGAATGGCACGGATCAGGGCGACATGGTGCTCTGCCGCCTCGGTCAGACCGGTATCGCTTTTGTAGCGAAACCAGAAGCGGCGGCTATGCGTCTGCAACGGCGCCGCCAGACGCGAGGCGAACGGGTTTTCGGCCGCCAGCGCCATCGCCTCGTCGAGCGCCTTGTCCGCCTCGAGAAAGAAGATCACGTTGCCGGAGATCACCGCCCGCTGCATCGCCATGGCGGCATCGCGGAACTGGCTGCTGGCGGCGTTGGCAACGTTGCGCGCCGCCTCGCGGGCAAGCACGATCTCGACGCCGCGACGCGCGTCGATCACCTTGCGCCAATCGCCGGCGTGAAGCGCGGCAATGGCGATCCCCGCCCGGGGCCGAATTTCGAGAAGACCTTCCCAGGCGAGCCGCTGGATCGCCTCGCGCACCGGTGTGCGTCCGAGCCCGACCTGGTCGATCAGTCCAGCCTCGGTCGTGACGCTGGACGGCGCCAGTTCCAGCGTCACGATCATCCGTTCGAGCGCGTGATAGGCGCGCGCCGTCGCCGGCTCGGCTGGTTTTGTTTCCGTCACATGGGCTCTCCTTGATATATCGTTGATATATCATAAGGCGTCGCCGCTTGACAAACGCCGCTGTAGTCAGATATATCATAGATATATCAGAATGGGAGCCGGAACGATGTGGGCAGGCGTCTACCCTGCGGTCACGACCAAATTCACCGAGGACGACCGCCTCGACCATGCAGAGATGGAGCGCTGCTTCGGGCTGCAGATGGACGCCGGCTGCGACGGGCTGATCGTTGCCGGATCGTTGGGCGAAGGGCCGATGCTGTCGACGGCCGAAAAGCTCGAAGTGCTGGCGACCGCGCGCGCGGCCGCCGCCGGCAAACCCGTCCTGCTGACCATCAACGAGCCCGGCACCCGCGAGGCCTGCGCTACGGCCAGGGCCGCGGCCAAGGCCGGCGCCGACGGCCTGATGGTTGTGCCGAGCCCGATCTACCACACCGACCCGCGCGAGACCGCCGACGCGCTCAAGGCGGTCGCGGCCGCCGGCGATCTGCCGGTGATGATCTATTCCAACCGGGTCGCCTATCGCGTCGACGTCACCGTGCCGGTCATGCAGGAACTGGCGGACGATGAGCGTTTCGTCGCCGTCAAGGAATCCTCCGACGACATCCGCCGTTCGACCGAGATCATCAACGCCTTTGGCACACGGTTCGACCTGTTCACCGGCGTCGACAATCTTGTCTTCGAGGCGCTCGCCGTCGGCGCCGTCGGATGGGTCGCCGGCATCGTCGTCGCCTTCCCGCGCGAGTCGGTGGCGATCTATCGGCTGATGAAGCAGGGCCGCCGCGACGAGGCGCTGGCGATCTATCGCTGGCTGCGTCCGCTGGCCGATCTCGATGTCTCGACCTATCTGGTCCAAAACCTCAAACTGGCCGAGGCGCTGGCGATCGGGTCCAACGACCGCGTGCGCATGCCGCGCCAGCCGCTCGCCGGCACCCGCCGCGACGAGGTCGAAAAGATCGTCCGCGACGCGATTGCCGTCCGGCCCGATATCCCGGCCTTCTGACCGTCCCGATGGCCGCTCCGTCGCAAAGCCCGGTCGATGTCGCCATTATCGGCGGCGGCATTATCGGCATCTGCGCGGCCGCGGCACTGGCCGCTGCCGGCCGCAAGCCGCTGGTCATCGACCGTACCGGCATCTGCGAGGAAACCAGCGCCGGCAATGCCGGCGCGCTCGCCTTTTCCGACGTTTTGCCGCTCGCCCAGAAAGGCATGCTGCGCAACCTGCCCAAATGGCTTACCGATCCGCTCAGCCCGCTTTCGGTTCCCCCCGCCTACGCGCCGCGGCTGTTGCCGTGGTTTTTGCGCTTTCTGGCCGCCGCGCGCCCCGCACGCTACGGCAATGCGCTCGCCGCGCAGGCGGCGATGATGGACCTCGCCGAAATCGAATGGGCCGCGCTCATGGCGCGTACGGGTACCGAACCGATGCTGCGCGAGGACGGCTCGCTCGAGCTTTACCAGAACGACGCCGAATTTCAGGCCTCGCTCGACGGCTGGCGCGCGCGCGAGCGCTTCAACATCGCATTCCGTCACCTCGACCGCGCCGGCATCGAGGCGCTGCAGCCTGGCCTGGCGCCGCAGTTTTCGCGGGCCACCTTCGTGCCGGGCTGGAAGACGGTGTCCGACCCGCAGCATCTCGGCAAGGCGATCTGGCGCAGGGCCGAAACCGATGGCGCCGCCTGGATGCACGGCGAGGTGGTGGTGGTGACCCCGGCCGAAAAACGCGTCGCGATCCAGTTGCGCGAGGGGCGCACCATCCTCGCGCGCAGCCTGGTCGTCGCCGCCGGCGCCTGGTCGCACCGCTTCACCCGCGCCTTCGGCGATGCCGTGCCGCTCGAAACAGAACGCGGCTACAACACCACCTTGCCGGCCGACGCGTTCGATCTCAGGCGTCAGCTCATCTTCTCTGCGCACGGATTTGTCGTCACCCCGCTTGAAACCGGCATTCGTGTCGGCGGCGCCGTCGAGCTCGGTGGACTGAAGCGTCCGCCAGACTACCGTCGCGCCAGGGCGATGCTCGAAAAGGCCAGGCGCTTCATGCCCGCGCTTCAAACCGGCAATGGACGCGAATGGATGGGCTACCGGCCTTCATTGCCCGATTCGCTGCCGGTGATCGGCCGCGCGCGCACTGCCGAAAACGTCTATTATGCCTTCGGCCACGGCCATCTCGGCCTCACCCAGGCCGCGGCGACCGGGCGCCTGATCCGCGATCTGGTTTCGGGCGAGGCCCCGCCGATCGATCTTGCCCCTTTCAGCCCGCAGCGATTTTGAACGAAAGCCCGACCATGGCCCGCCATTCCTTCCACTGCATCGACGGACATACATGCGGCAATCCGGTGCGGCTTGTGGCTGGCGGCGGACCGCTTCTCGACGGTGCCACGATGATGGAAAGGCGGGCGCATTTCCTGGCGGAATTCGACTGGATCCGAACCGGACTGATGTTCGAACCGCGCGGCCACGACATGATGTCGGGCTCGATCCTCTACCCGCCGACGCGCGCGGATTGCGATATCGGCATTCTTTTCATCGAGACCTCGGGCTGCCTGCCGATGTGCGGCCACGGCACCATCGGCACGGTCACCTTCGCGCTCGAAAACGGGCTGGTGCGCCCAAAGACACCGGGCATGCTGCGCCTCGACACGCCGGCGGGACGCGTTGTCGCCACCTATGAGGAAAAGGACGGGCGGGTGGAGGAAGTGCGCATCACCAACGTCGCCTCATATCTGCATGCGCGCGATCTCGCCGTCGACTGCCCGGAGTTGGGACCGCTGACCGTCGACGTCGCCTATGGCGGCAATTTCTACGCCATCGTCGAGCCGCAGCGAAACTATCGCGACATGGCCGATTTCTCCGCCAACCAGCTGATCGCCTGGAGCCCCGTTCTGCGCGAGCGTCTCAACCGGGCATACCGCTTCGAACACCCGCAAGACCCCTCGATCAGCGGCCTGTCTCATATTTTGTGGACCGGTGCGCCGACAGTCGACGGCGCCCATGCCCGCAACGCCGTCTTTTACGGCGACAAGGCCATCGACCGGTCGCCCTGCGGAACCGGAACCTCGGCGCGCATGGCGCAACTCGCCGCCCGGGGCAGGCTGCGGCCCGGCGACGATTTCTTGCATCAATCGATCATCGGCTCGCTGTTTCGCGGGCGGGTCGAGGAAGAAACCACGCTGGCCGATCGCCCCGCCATCATTCCCTCGGTCGGCGGCTGGGCGCTTATGACCGGCTACAACACCATCTTTATCGATGATCGCGACCCGTTCGCGCATGGATTCGTCGTGCGCTGACAGGCCCGTGCCAGACATATCAGCCGAAACGAACGGTCGGCTGAAAATACAAGGAATATGCGATTATTCACGCTTGAATGCAAAATTCGAGCAAAAATACCCGCAAAACGGGAAGACAAGGCAAGGACATTGCGTTGGCCCAGTGCTAGCTTCCGCGCTGGTCCAGGCACTCGAAGCCCCCACAGACAAAGAAGGGGGGCGGGGTCTTGGATGCGGCTGCCACGCACAATTTTGTCGTTGCAATCCCGTTTTGAAGGACTACGACTAGGGGAAATACAATAAGGGGTGCGCCGGCCTTGGCGACATTCCGCGGGGGGAGCCGCAGGCATGCTCGAATATTTCGTTCAGCAGCTCATTAACGGGCTGACTCTTGGATCGATCTACGGCCTGATCGCGATTGGCTATACGATGGTCTATGGGATCATCGGCATGATCAATTTCGCCCATGGCGACATCTTCATGGTCGGGTCGTTCATCGCCCTGGCGACGTTTTTGATCCTGACATCGGTGTTCGGCTTCGTCTTCCTACCGGTGGTCCTATTGATCGTGCTGATCATCGCCATGCTGTTCACCTCGGCCTGGGGCTGGACGGTCGAGCGGTTCGCCTACCGGCCGCTGCGCGGTTCGTTCCGGCTCGCTCCGCTGATCACCGCCATCGGCATGTCGATCGTGCTGCAGAACTTCGTCCAGGTCACGCAGGGCGCGCGCGTCAAGCCGCTGCCGCCGCAGATCCAGGGCGGCGTCACGCTGATGGAAGGGTCGACCGAAAACGGCACCATCCTCGTCCAGCTTTCCTACATGCAGATGATCATCATCTTCACGACCCTGGTCCTGATGGCCGGCTTCACGCTCTTGATCTCGCGCACCTCGCTGGGGCGCGCCCAGCGGGCTTGCGAGCAGGACCGCAAGATGGCGGCGCTGCTTGGCGTCAATGTCGACCGCACCATATCGCTGACCTTCGTCATGGGCGCCGCGCTGGCCGCCGTCGCCGGTCTGATGTTCTTGCTGCTCTACGGTGTGATCGACTTCTATATCGGCTTTCTGGCCGGGGTTAAGGCCTTCACCGCCGCCGTGCTCGGCGGCATCGGCTCACTGCCCGGCGCGATGCTCGGCGGCCTGGCGATCGGCCTGATCGAGGTTTTCTGGTCCGCCTATTTCACGGTCGAATACAAGGACGTCGCCGCGTTCTCGATCCTTGCCATCGTGCTGATCTTCCTGCCTTCGGGCCTGCTCGGCAAGCCGGAAGTGGAGAAGGTCTGATGGCCACCCGTTCCGTGCCGCTTTCGTCCGCCAGGGACGACGACCGCCTCGCCAATTCGCTGCGCGACGCTGCGATCGCAGCCCTCATGGTCTTCGCGCTCGGCTTCTTCTTTCTCGGCGTGCGCACCGACATCGCGCCCGGCGGGCTGGCGCTGACCTTTCGCTGGGGCCTGCTGTTTTCGGCCGTGGCGATCGTGTTTGCCGGCCGCCTACTGCTCAACCTGTTCGTGTTCAAGACATCGACGCCCGTCACTTCCCGCCTTGCCGATACGTTCTCGGGAGCCGGAAGCAGCTTTGCCGGCCTCGGCAAATGGCTCGCCCGGGCGCTTTTGATATTCGCGATCGTGCTGCCCTTCTTCTTCACCTATTTCTTCCCCAGCAAGGACCGGCAATATATCGATCTCGCCATCCTGATCATGACCTACATCATGCTCGGCTGGGGCCTGAACATCGTCGTCGGCCTCGCCGGGCTGCTGGATCTGGGTTATGTCGCCTTTTATGCGGTGGGCGCCTATTCCTTCGCCCTGCTCGCCCAGAATTTCGGCTTCGGCTTCTGGATGGCCTTGCCGCTGGCTGGCCTTCTGGCCGCCTTCTGGGGCGTGATCCTGGGCTTTCCGGTGCTGCGTCTGCGCGGCGACTATCTCGCCATCGTCACGCTCGCCTTCGGCGAGATCATCCGCGTCGTGCTGCTCAACTGGTACGAATTCACCAACGGCCCGGACGGCATTTCCGGCATCCCGCGGCCGACCCTGTTCGGCCTCGAATTCTCGCGCGGCGAAGGCGGGTTCGCCGATTTCTTCGGCATTCCCTACGACAGCATCCACCGTTTCATCTATCTCTATTACATCATCTTCGTGCTGGCGATCATCACCAACCTGGTCACCATCCGGCTGCGCAAACTGCCGGTCGGTCGGGCCTGGGAGGCTCTGCGCGAGGACGAGATCGCCTGCCGTTCGCTCGGCATCAACACCACCAACACCAAGCTCACCGCCTTTTCGATCGGGGCCATGTTCGGCGGCTTCGCCGGTTCCTTCTTCGCCACGCGTCAGGGTTTCATATCGCCGGAAAGCTTCACCTTCCTGGAATCGGCGATCATCCTCGCCATCGTCGTTCTCGGCGGCCTCGGATCGCAGATCGGCGTCGTCATCGCCTCCGTCGTCATGATCGGCGGCATCGAGATGCTGCGTAATCTGGGCTTCCTGCAGCATGTCTTCGGCGACGGGTTCGACCCGACCCAATACCGCATGCTGATCTTCGGCCTTGCCATGGTGCTGATCATGGTTTGGCGGCCGCGCGGCCTCATCACCACCCGCGAGCCGACGGCGGTGCTGAAGGAAAAGAAGCGCATCGGCGCCGACATGGTCGCACAGGGTGAAGGTCACTGATGGGGTCCGTGGTGCAAAACGAAATCGAAAGCGCCGCCCCGGCGCGCTGGGACCAGACCCCGATTCTGTCGGTCGAGCATCTGACCATGCGCTTCGGCGGCCTGGTCGCGGTCAATGATCTGTCCTTCAATGTCGGCCGCGGCGACATCACCGCGCTGATCGGCCCCAACGGCGCCGGCAAGACCACCGTGTTCAATTGCGTCACCGGTTTCTACAAACCCACCGAGGGCCGCACCGCGATGCGGCACGGCGCCGGATTGCAGGCCGGCGCCATCGAGGAGGTCACCCGTTCCGACCTGCGCTACAAGGAATCGTCGCAAGGCAGCGTCTATCTGCTCGAGCGCATGCCCGATTTCGAGATCTCGCAGCGCGCCAAGGTCGCCCGCACCTTCCAGAACATCCGCCTTTTCGGTGGCATGACCGCGCTGGAAAACCTGCTGGTGGCCCAGCACAATCCGCTGATGATCGCCTCGCTGTTCACCATTGGCGGCATTTTCGGGGTCCCCGGTTACAAGAAGGCGGAAAAACAGGCGATCGAAAAAGCCAAATACTGGCTGGAGCAGGTGCGCCTGACCGACCGTGCCGACGACCCGGCCGCCGACCTGCCCTACGGCGCCCAGCGCCGGCTGGAGATCGCCCGCGCCATGTGCACCGACCCGCTGCTGTTGTGCCTGGACGAACCCGCCGCCGGCCTCAATCCGCGCGAATCCCACGAACTCAACGAGCTTCTGCAATTCATCCGTGAGACGCACGGGACCTCGATCCTGCTGATCGAGCACGATATGGGCGTGGTGATGGAGATTTCCGATCATGTCATCGTTCTCGACTACGGCGTGAAAATCTCCGACGGCGACGCACTGCATGTCAAAAGCGATCCGCGCGTCATCGCCGCCTATCTCGGCGTCGACGACGAGGCCGAGATCGACGTGCCGGAAATCAAGCACGATCTGGAAGAGGTGGTCGAGGAAGCCGAGGAACTGGCCGCGGCCGACAGGCCCAAGGCAAAGCCGAAAAAGACACGGCCGGCCGCCAAGGCGAGCGCCGACAAGCCGGTCGCCAAAAAGGCGGAGGCGCCGGCGGCCAGCGAGATCAAGATCAAGAACGCCGCCGATTTTCCCGGCCGCCAGCCGCACGGCACCAAGAAACCCGGCCCGGCCGGCCCGGATAGCCTCACCCGCATCAAGGGCATCGGACCGGCCAACGAAAAGAAACTCAACACCCTCGGCATCTGGCGGTTCGACCAGATCGCGGCTTGGAAGGCTCCGGAGGTCGACTGGGTCGGCGCCTGGCTCGCCTTTCCCGGCCGGATTCAGCGCGAGCAATGGGTGAAACAGGCCAAGACGCTGGCCAAGGGTCGCGAGACCGCCTTTTCCAAACGCGTCGACAAAGGCGAGGTCCCGACCAGCAAGACACGAAAACCCCGCTCGGGCGGCAAGGGAGGCAAGCCATGAGCGAGGCCGGGCAACCCCTTTTGCGCATTCGCAATGTCGAGACCTATTACGGAAAGATCATCGCCTTGCGCGGTGTCGACGTCGATGTGTTTCCCGGCGAGATCGTCACCCTGATCGGCGCCAATGGCGCCGGCAAGTCGACGCTGATGATGACGATCTGCGGCAGCCCGCAGGCGCGCACCGGCGAGATCGTCTATGACGGCAACGACATCACCCAGGCTCCGACCCACGAGATCATGCGCCGCGGCATTGCCCAGTCGCCCGAGGGCCGGCGCATCTTCCCGCGCATGACGGTGATGGAAAACCTGCAAATGGGCGCGCTGCTCGTCGACGACGAGCATTTCGACGGCGATCTGGAGCGGATCTTCACCCTGTTCCCGCGCCTTAAGGAACGCGCCTCGCAGCGTGGCGGCACCTTGTCGGGCGGCGAGCAGCAGATGCTGGCGATCGCCCGCGCGCTGATGGGCCGGCCGAAGCTGCTCTTGCTGGACGAGCCCTCGCTTGGACTTGCACCGCTGATCGTCAAGCAGATCTTCGAGGTGATCGGCGAACTCAACAAGCGCGACGGTCTCACCGTCTTCCTGGTCGAACAGAACGCCTTTCATGCGCTCAAGCTGGCGCATCGCGGCTATGTCATGGTCAACGGCAAGATCACCATGAGCGGATCGGGCGCGGACCTGCTCAAGCGCGAGGAGGTTCGCGCAGCCTATCTCGAAGGCGGACGACACTGATGTGCCGACACCGGAGCCCGTCTGCGCGCTCGTCGCGCGCCGCGCGGATTGCCCGGCTGGCCGGTACGGAAAAAGCGCGGCCGTCTCGCCTGCGAAACCGGGACCGGACAACCCCTGACGGAAGCGGGAGATAGGAGCGGTTTCCCGGGTTCGGGGAGCCGAACCGCTCCCCCATCAATCGCCGCGGAGGCTTGGAAAGCGATATGGAAAACGAGAATTCGCTGCTTTGGGAAGTGACCTTCTGGGAATTCCTTTTCGTCACCGTCCTGTTGGCCGGGAGCGCGGCCTATCTGACCGGGCGCGCGGCCGCGCGCAGCTGGCTGCCGAAAGCGCAGCTTGCCTTTTACGTCCTGCTTTTGACGGCGGCGACCCGCTTCATCCATTTCGCCCTGTTCAACGGCACCCTTTTGTCCCTGCACTATTTCGTCGTCGACCTGATCGTGCTTATGGCGATCGCCTTCGCCGGCATGCGCATCACCCGCGCCTACCAGATGTCGACGCAATACAGCTTCGCCTTCCTGCGCTCCGGCCCGTTCGGTTGGAAGCCGCGGTGAAGCGGGGACATGGCGGTCCCGACCGCCGACCAGGCACGGCGGAAAGCCTTTATTTCCCCGCGAAATTGGGCTTTTATGTCGAGAGGCGGGAAGGGAACCCCGCATGCAACCGGACCGGAGAAAAAACACCATCGCCGCCGGTTTTTCCAATTGTCAGGTGTTTAAGGGAGTCACCATGAAAAAGGCATTATTGGCGAGCGTTGCGCTGACCTTCGCAATGTCGACCGCAGCGTATGCGGACATCGTAATCGCGACCGCCGGCCCGATGACCGGCCAGTATGCGTCCTTCGGTGCGCAGATGAAAGCCGGCGCCGAGCAGGCCGTGGAAGACATCAACGCTGCCGGTGGCGTCAACGGCGAAATGCTGAAGCTGGAAGTCGGCGACGACGCCTGCGATCCTAAGCAGGCCGTGGCGGTTGCCAACCAGTTCGCCGGCTCGGGTGTCGTCTTCGTGGCCGGGCATTTCTGCTCGGGATCGTCGATCCCGGCCTCGTCGGTCTATGCCGATGAGGGCATCGTGCAGATTTCGCCGGCCTCGACCAATCCGAAATTCACCGACGAGCGTCCGGGCGAAGGCGTGTTCCGCGTCTGCGGCCGCGACGATCAGCAGGGCGACGTCGCCGGCGCCTATCTGGCCGAGAACTTCGCCGACAAGAAGGTTGCCTTCGTTCACGACAAGACCGCCTATGGCAAGGGTCTCGCGGACGCCACCATGTCGGCCTACGAAAAGGCGGGCGGCAAGCCGGCCCTCTACGAGGCCTATACCGCCGGTGAAAAGGACTACACCGCGCTGGTCTCGAAGCTGAAGCAGGAAGGCGTCGGCGTGCTTTATGTCGGCGGCTATCACACCGAAGCCGGACTGATGGCGCGTCAGATGCGCGAACAGGGCATGGATACGATCCTGGTATCGGGCGACGCGCTCGTCACCGACGAGTATTGGGCCATTACCGGCGACGCCGGTGAGGGCACGCTGATGACCTTCTCGCCGGATCCGCGCAAGAACCCCGACGCAGCTCCGCTGGTCGAGAAATTCCGCGCCAAGGGCATCGAGCCGGAAGGCTACGTGCTTTACACCTATGCCGCGATCCAGGCCTGGGCCGACGCGGTCGAGGCAGGTGGGTCCACCGATTTCGAACCGGTGGTCAAGGCGCTGAACGAAGGCAAGTTCAACACCGTTCTGGGCGAACTCGAATTCAACGAGACCGGCGACGTGACGCTGCCCGGCTACGTCTTCTACGAGTGGAAGGACGGCAAGTACGACTATCTCTGATCCCGGCACCGGCCAGGATCCTGTCGGACACAAAGAGCCCGGGCGCGTTCCGGGCCTGCCAACGGAAACCCCCGTCGATCGTCGGCGGGGGTTTCGCATGTGTGGAGCCCTGGTTTTTTCAGCCTGCCGGCCGTCGACGCCGGAATGGGAGCCGGCCTCTTTGCGCTGTCGAGAGCGGTCCAAAAAAAGCGCGCGGGTAAGTTAAGTGAAAGCCTGTCGCCCCGTTACCGCTGCGTCACGGGCAATCCCCGAAAGTCCGCACCGGCTGCGGCGCGCGTCACACAAACGGCCCGTTCTCGCGCCGAGCGCCCTTTCGCAGGGTCCCCGCAATTCGACCTCGCAAATACCGGCGATCCGACGCAGCAAAAAGCCCGATCGGAGACCGACCGGGCTTTTTCGCCAATGCTGAAGCAGAAGGGCTTATGCGGCCTCTTCCTGCTCGGAATCCTCGTTGTCGGCCTTGGCGCCGCGACGCGGACCCTTGGCTAGGTTCGCCTCGATCAGGCGCACCGACTCGGTTTCCGACATCTTGTTGACGGCCGCGATCTCGCGCGCCATGCGATCGAGAGCCGCCTCGTAGAGCTGGCGTTCCGAATAGGACTGTTCCGGCTGGTTCTCGGCGCGATAGAGGTCGCGCACCACTTCCGAAATCGAGATCAGATCGCCGGAATTGATCTTGGCGTCATATTCCTGCGCGCGGCGCGACCACATGGTGCGCTTCACCCGGGCGCGGCCCTGCACCACCTTCAGCGCGCGTTCGACATAATCGGTTTCGGCGAGCTTGCGCATGCCAACCGACGTGGCCTTGGCGACCGGCACTTTCAGCCGCATCTTGTCCTTCTGAAAGTCGATCACGAACAGTTCCAGCTTGTGTCCGGCAACTTCCTGCTCCTCGATCGCGACAATCTGTCCCACGCCGTGCGCGGGATAGACGATGAATTCCGCGGTCTTGAAGCCCTGGCGGGTTGCGTTTTTCTTCTGCTGGGATGCCATACGCCCTAAACTCCTTGTTTGCGGCTCCGGCTTTTGTGCCGGATTCCTGCTTCGAACGACGAAATGACGTCCGAAACCCTGGTAGGGGCGCAAAACGAACCGTTTCCGGCACACGGGCATTTGCTGGCGCGCAGGCAATGAACCTGGCCAAGTCGCCTCGGACCGGAAACTGTAAGCACCTTTCGATGATTAAGGTTTTTGCGCCATCAAAAGACGAGGTAACGCCTAAAGGATGATCATTTCTATCACAATTATGCGAAAGAATCAACAACTTGCCGCAACAGCGAACGGCTCCGCGGGCTTATGCTTAAGGCCGCGAAACGTTAAGTCGGCAAATTCGTCGCCCCGGCAGCTGCGGGCTCAGTCGCCCTCGCCGGGTTCTGGAGAAAAATACTTCTCGAATTTATTGTCGACGCCGTCGAACTCCTTGCCGTCGGCCGGTGGCTCCTTCTTGGCGGTGATGTTGGGCCATTTCTCGGCATAGTCGGCATTGATCTTCAGCCAGGAATCGAGACCCGGCTCGGTATCCGGCTTGATCGCGTCGGCGGGGCACTCGGGTTCACACACGCCACAGTCGATGCACTCGTCAGGATGGATGACGAGCATGTTTTCGCCTTCGTAGAAACAATCGACCGGACAGACCTCGATACAGTCCATGTATTTGCACTTGATGCAATTGTCGATGACGACATAGGTCATGAAGGCACTCCGGGCACATGCGGCCTGCAACGTTTTCCGGTGAGGTAGCGCCTTTGCAATAGGCGTGCAAGAGGTGCTTTGTCGCCGGCCGGGGGGCATGGGGAATGGTTTTTCGCCGGCGGCCGAGGCTAGGGTTCGCCGCGCCACTTGTCCATGACGCGCCGCTCCTTCTTGGTCGGCCGACCGGCGCCGGCGTCGCGAAGACCAACCACGACGGGCTTTTCGGCCGCCACGGGTTTTGGCGTCAGGTCCTCGTAAAGGGTGCGGGCTTCCACGGCCGGGCCCCGCCGCGCACCCGTGTCGAGGATCCGGTAGACCAGCACGTCACGGGCGCGCGCGATGGTCAATACGTCGTCGACGCGCACCTGATACGCCGCCTGGGCGATCTTCTCGCGATTGACCCGGACACTGCCCGCCTGCACCAGCTTGGCTGCTAGGGAGCGCGACTTGGCCACACGCGCGTAGAACAGCCATTTGTCGATGCGTTGGCGCTCGGGCCCGGCCATGGTCTATTTCTTGAGTTGCTCCTTGAGGGCGGCCAGCTTGGCGAACGGCGAATCGGGATCGATGCGGTCCCGCTTCTCCTCGCGCCGGGGGGCGAATTGCGGCTTGTCCTTGCCGCCCCCGCGCCGATTGCCGCCGCCCTTGAAGCGGCCGGCCTTGGCCTGTTCGCCCTTGTCCCTGCCGTCCCCGTCCTTGCCGCTCTTGCCATGCTTGCCGAAACGCGGCTTGCCGCCTTCCTCGCCCGCCGCGCGGCGCGGCCTGCGCCCGGCGCCGTCGCGGCCGGAGCGGTTGCGATTGCCGCCCATGCGGCCGGGACGCCAGAGGGTGACCAGTTTCGGTTCGCCCGCCTCCGCGTCGGCCTCCGGCTGGGCGGCCGGGGCGCCTTCGTCGCCAACCGTTTTCTCGACGGCCTCGGCGGCTGCCGTGGTTTGCCCCTCGCCTGCCGCAATCTCGTCTGAAGCGGGCTGCCCGGCCGGATCGTCCTTGGCCGGAACCGGGCTTTCGCCGGCAGCGGCTTTTGCCTCATCCGGCGCGACCGGGAGGGCGCTCGCAGCCGGCTCGGCGTCGCCCGCAGCCGTAGACGCCGCATCCGCGGTTCCGGCATCCGTCTCGCTTGCGGTAACGGGGGCTGCCTCTGGCGTATCGGCGCCGGCGGCTGCATCCGACCTGCCTTCGCCGGCAACGGCGCCGGCCTCCATGGCGCCCGCATCGGGCGCCGGCACGGCCTGCGCTTCGTCTTTTGCCGCAGCGGCCTGGGCGGCCGCGGCCGCCTTCGCGGCGGCTTCGGCATCGAGCGCGTCGAGCCGCCCCTTGATCTCTTCGGCCGGCTTGGGTTCGCCGCGATAGCCCAGGCCCTTGAGGATTTCATCCATGTCCTCGGCGGTCGCGCCGAGGATCGACATCATCGCCGGCGTGACCAAAAAGCCATTGCCGTCGAAGGCACCGTCGGGCCGCGATCCGCTGCCCGGTCGCCATGCCAGCGCGGGGCGGATCAGGTCGGCCAGCCGCTCGAGAATGTCGATGCGTACCGCGCGCCGTCCGAGCCGGCGAAAACCGGCAAGGCGATAGAATTCCTTTTCGAATTCCGGCTCGATCACCAGCGAGGTGCGGCCGGAGGCGAGCCCGTGAACGACATCGCCGAAACCGGGCTTGTCCTTGCCGTCGTTCTGCAGCGCCCACAACAAGGTCACCAGTCCCGCCGGGCCGGGCTTCAGCAGCGCCGGAACGAAGATGTGGTAGGCGCCGAAGCGCACGCCGAGCCGCCGTAGCGCGCCGCGCGCCTCCTGATCGAGCCCGCGCACTTCGTCGGCCACCTCGCGGCGACCGATCATGCCGAGATTTTCCACCAGCCGGAAAGCGATGCCGCGGGCGATGCCGGAAAGCTGTTCGGCGTCACGCAGATCGGCCAGCGGCTTGAGCAGGCTGTCGATCTGGAAGGCGACGAAACGCTCGATGCGCGCCGCGACCTTGTCGCGCGCCGGCCCGGTCACCTGTTCGTCGGCAAGCAGCACCGCGCGCGGACGCAGAAGGTCCTCGCTCGCCACCAGCGTGGCCACCGGCGCGCCGATCCAGCGCACGACACCGTCCGACCCGAGCGCGAGGTCGCCGTTGCCGGTCGCAGCGAAGCGCTCGGCTCGGGCCTCGAACTCCTGCGCCAGCGCCTTTTGCGCGGCCGTTTTCACCGCGCGCGCATCCTCGCCGCCTGCCGACTGGTCGGCGGTAAAGCGGAACCCCTGCAATTCGCCGACATGATGTCCTTCCACGAGGACCTGTCCGGACGGATTGATTTCAGCGTCAAGCATCGTGTTTTCTCTCAGCCGCTTCATGAGCACGGAAGTCCTGCGGTCAACGAAGCGTTTCGTCAACCGCTCATGTAACGCATCGGACAGCCGGTCCTCGATCTCGCGCGTTTTTTCCTGCCAGTGTGCCGGATCGGCAAGCCAGCCCGGACGGTGGGAGACGAAGGTCCAGGTGCGGATCTGCGCGATGCGCTGCGACAGCGCGTCGATCTCGCCCTGGGTGGTGTCGGCGCGACGCACCTGCTCGGCCATGTAGTTTTCGTCGACATGACCGCGGCGCACGAGGTCGGTATAGATGGCGCCGATCAGATCGGCGTGCTGGGCCGGCGCGATCCGTCGATAGTCCGGCAGCGCGCACACATCCCACAAGGTCGCCACCCGCTCCCGTGTCGTCGCCAGGTCGCGTATGTCGGCATCGCGGATCACCGTCTCCAGCGCTTGCTGGTCGACCGCCGGCGGCGCCCGGGTCAGCCCCTCGACCGGCGCCGGGGTTTCGATCGACCGGCGCAACGCGTCCAGACTGCCAAAGTCGAATTCGGCCGTGCGCCATTGCAGCACCCGCACCGGCTCGAAATCGTGCGCTTCGATCTTTTCGACGAGCTCGTCGTCGAACGGATCGACCTGGCCGGTGACCCCGAACGTGCCATCGCGCATGTGCCGGCCGGCGCGGCCGGCGATCTGGCCGAGTTCGGCGGCGGTGAGCTGGCGGTACTGATAGCCGTCGAACTTGCGGTTCTGCGCAAACGCGACGTGGTCGACATCGAGATTCAGCCCCATGCCGATCGCATCGGTGGCGACCAGATAGTCGACGTCGCCCGACTGGTAGAGCGCGACCTGGGCATTGCGGGTGCGCGGACTGAGCGCGCCGAGCACCACGGCAGCACCGCCGCGCTGACGACGGATCAGCTCGGCGATCGCGTAGACCTCGTCGGCCGAGAAGGCGACGATCGCCGTGCGCGGCGGCAGGCGCGTGATCTTCTTGGAGCCCGAATAGGCAAGATGCGACATGCGTGGCCGGGTGACGACCGACAGGCCCTTGAGCAGCCGTTCCAGGATGCCGCGCATCGTCGCCGCACCGAGAAGCAAAGTCTCCTGCCGGCCGCGCAGATGCAGGATACGGTCGGTGAAGATGTGGCCGCGCTCCAGGTCGCCGGCGAGCTGGACCTCGTCAATCGCCACGAAGGCGGCATCTGTCTGGCGCGGCATCGCCTCCACGGTGCAGACCGAAAACCGAGCGCCCGGCGGCTGGATCTTCTCCTCGCCGGTGATCAGCGCGACATTGTCGGCGCCCACCTTGTCGGCGACCCGACCGTAGACCTCGCGCGCCAGAAGCCGCAGCGGCAGGCCGATCACGCCGGTTTCGTGCGCGACCATGCGTTCGATGGCGAGATGGGTCTTGCCGGTATTGGTCGGCCCGAGAATCGCGGTCACGTCGCGCCCGGACAGAATCAGCGGCCCCTGCTGTTTCGGCTGAATATTCATGGAATGGCAATCAGGCCCTTTGCGCCAATGCCCTTTTGTCGCCGTCTGATCGTTCCGGCGCTAGGCGCTGAGGGCGAAGTGAGGGCGGATTTCGCCAGGAAGACATAGGAGCTTTCCCGCCCGAACACAATCGGCAAGCGCCGCCGGGCGGGCTGGCGCCGCAATTGGAACGGGACTGGAACGAATCGGCGACGAATCGCTGACTCGGCCTGATTCAGGGTTTGTTCCATGCGCCTATCTGGTGTTCGTCCGGGCGCGGGACACCAGATGGTGAATCGGCATATGTGGTCGGCAACACCCACCGGCAGCCGCGAGACTTGGCCTCAGGGCGCGGCCGGTGCAGGATACACCCTGTCGGCCAAAAGGCTGCGGCGCGGATGCGGGGTGGAACCGGGAATGCGCGGGCATCGTCTTGAAACGGCAATATCTGGCATCCGGCGATGGCTGTTGGCGGCGGCCTTGCTTTTGGGCGCAGTGCTACCGAGTCAAGGCTGGGCCGACGAGGGCACCGAGATCACCCGGCGTTATTATGCCATCAGCGGCCGCTCCCGCGCCGAACTGCTCGCCTCCGTGCGGCGCAATGCACCCCGCGCCGGGTCGGCCTACGGTATCGGTTTCATCGATTTTCATCCGCGCTACACGCTCGCGCCGATCGCCGAGGGCTGCCGCGTCGACACGGCCACGGTCGGCTTGCGGATCGTGTTGCGCCTGCCGCGCTGGAACGGAGCCAAGGACGCGCCGCAGGCGGTAAAGCGGCTCGCCGCCCGTTTCGAGCGCGCGATCACAGCGCATGAAATGCAACATGTGCGCATCGCCAAACACCATGCACGGCGCATGGCGCGCCAGATCGCGCGTCTCAAACCGGCCGAGAACTGCTGGAGGTTGCGGCGTGCGGCCCAAGCCGTGATCGCACGACACAAAAAGGCCCATCGCGCGAGCCAAGCCGCCTTCGATCGGCGCACCCGCAAGGCCATCAAGCGGCTCTTGTGAAGGCGCCGCGGCCGCGCCGGATTTCATCCGTCAGGTGAAATATTGCCCGCCATTGGCCGTGATCGTCGAGCCGGTGATGAAGCCGGCGTCGTCGGAGGCGAGAAAGACCACGCAGCGCGCGATCTCGTCCGCTTCGCCGAGACGGCCGACCGGAATCTGGGCGATGATCGCCTCGCGCACTTTCTCCGGCACGGCCATGACCATGTCGGTTCCGATATAGCCCGGGCAGATCGCGTTGACGGTGATACCGTTGCGCGCGCCCTCCTGGGCCAGCGCCTTGGTGAAGCCGAGATCGCCGGCCTTTGACGCGGAATAGTTGGCCTGGGCAAACTGTCCCTTCTGACCGTTGATGGAGGAGATGGTGATGACCCGGCCGAACTTGCGCTCGCGCATGCCATTCCAGACCGGATGGGTCATGTTGAAGACGCCGTTGAGATTGGTGTTGATGACGTCGGTCCACTGTTCCCTGGTCATCTTGTGAAAGGGGGCGTCGCGGGTGATGCCGGCATTGTTGACCAGAATATCGACCGGTCCGAGATCGGCTTCGACCTGGGCGATGCCGCCGGCGCAGGCGTCGTAATCGGCCACGGACCATTTGTAGACCGGAATGCCGGTTTCGGCGTTGAAGCCCTGCGCCGCCTCGTCATTGCCGGCATAGTTGGCCGCTACGTTGCAGCCCGCCTGTTTGAGCGCGACGGCGATTGCCGCCCCGATGCCGCGCGTTCCCCCGGTGACGATCGCGGTTCTGGCCATTTGGTTCTCCTCCCTGTCTGCGGAGAGGCTGACGGTTCACGACGGCTGGCGAAGTGCGGGGTCGGAAGCCGCTTCGCTCTTTTTCCGCCGCTCCCGCGCGCCGCCCCCTCTTTTCTGCCGTTTGCTTAGTTCATCGCTTCCACGCACATGGCGACCCCCATGCCGCCGCCGATGCACAAGGTGGCAAGGCCCTTCTTCGCACCGCGCCGCTGCATCTCGTGCACCAGCGTGTTGAAGATGCGCGCGCCCGAGGCGCCGATCGGATGGCCGATCGCGATCGCGCCGCCATTGACGTTCACGATGTCCGGATCCCAGCCCATATCCTTGTTGACCGCGCAGGCCTGTGCGGCGAAGGCCTCGTTGGCCTCGACCATGTCGAGATCCGCTGCCTTCCAGCCGGCCCGTTCGAGCGCCTTGCGCGAGGCCGGGATCGGTCCCGTCCCCATCACCTTGGGATCGACGCCGGCGGTCGCCCACGACACGATGCGCGCCAGCGGCTTGACGCCGCGGCGGGTCGCCTCGTCCTCGCTCATCAGCAGCGCCGCGGCTGCGCCGTCGTTGATACCCGACGCGTTCGCGGCCGTCACGGAGCCCTCCTTGTCGAAGGCCGGCCGCAGCTTCTGCATGGCCTCGATGGTCGCGCCGTGGCGAATATATTCGTCGGCGTCGACCACGATGTCGCCCTTGCGCGTCTTGATCGTCACGGCGACGATCTCGTCCTTGAACTTGCCGGCCTTTTGGGCGGCTTCCGCCTTGTTTTGCGAGGCGAGCGCGAACTGGTCCTGGTCGTCGCGGGAAATCTGGAACTGGCGCGCCACGTTCTCCGCCGTCACGCCCATGTGATAGCCGTTGAACGCATCCCACAACCCGTCCCGGATCATGGTGTCGATCATGGCGTAGTCGCCCATCTTCACGCCGGCGCGCAGATGCTGGCAATGCGGCGACAGCGACATCGATTCCTGGCCGCCCGCCACGATGATCCGGGCATCGCCGCTGGCGATCTGCTGCATGCCCACGGCAATCGCCCGCAGACCCGATCCACACACCTGGTTGAGCCCCCAGGCGCTGGTTTCCTTGGGCATGCCGGCCGCCATCGAGGCCTGGCGCGCGGGGTTCTGGCCTTGGCCGGCCGTAAGCACCTGCCCCAGGATCACCTCGTCGACTTCGGCCGGCTCGACACCGGCCCGCGCCAGCACTTCCTTGAGCACGACCGCGCCCAAATCGTGCGCGGGCGTGGTGGCGAACGCGCCGTTGAAGGAACCGACCGCGGTGCGCGCGGCACTGGCGATGACGATGGAAGGCGAAGCGGACATCCTGGTCTCCCTGTGTGCGGGCATATCGCAACTTTGTTGCCCGTAGCTTGGCGCGAGTCAAATTCGAAATGCGCGGCACGGCGCCTCGCCCTGGCGAAAGCCCGGGCTGGCCGCGCGCTCTTTCCTGCGGTGCACAAATCGCTTTTCATTGATGCGGCTTTGCGCATATCCTGAAATATGCGACATGTCGTAACCGCTGACGAAGCATCGTTTCGGCAATCTGGGAGGTTCGCGTGCCTGGCAAGGACGATCCGGTGATCATCAAGAAATACGCCAACCGCCGCCTCTACAATACGGGCACGTCCACCTATGTAACGCTCGAGGACCTGGCCGAAATGGTCAAGCGCGGCGAGGATTTCACCGTCCAGGACGCCAAGTCCGGCGAGGATATCACCCATCCCGTGCTGACACAGATCATTTTCGAACTGGAAAACAAGGACGGGCAGAACATGCTGCCCGTGTCCTTCCTGCGGCAGCTGATCTCGTTTTACGGCGACCAGATGCAGATGATCGTGCCCAGTTTTCTCGAACAGTCGATGTACGCCTTCGCCAAGGAGCAGGAGCGCTTTCGCGAGCAGATGAAGGATGCCATCGGCAAGACTCCGATGGACATGATGGGCATGTCCACGCCGATAAAGGCGATCGAGGAGCAAACCCGCCGCAACATGGAAATCTTCCAGAACGCGATGCGCATGTTCACGCCCTTTCCCACGGGCATGTCGCCGGAGGCTGGCGAAACCGTCGAGCAGACATCGCCCGAAACCGAGGGAGCGTCCGACGATCTGCGCGATTTGAAGGAGCAGATCGCCGCCATGCAGCGCAAGATCGATTCGATGGACAAAAGCTGAGCCGCGCCGCCCGCCACGACGACGATATCCGGGCGATCATCGCCAATCCCGGCACCATCCCCTCCCGATCGGTGAAACTATTTCGACCGAACGCGCCGTATGGAAGCGGCTGCGGGTCGAATAGACCGGTCGACGTGGAAACGGGAGAATCCGATGAGCGACCTCAGACTTGAAACCGCCAACACCGTCATCGCGACCGCCTTTGCCAAGGGCGCCGAAAACGGCCTGAAACCGCTCGCGGTCGCCGTGCTCGACGCCGGCGGGCACCTCGTCGCCTTCCAGCGTCAGGATCTCTCCTCGCTGATGCGTTTCCAGATCGCGTTCGGCAAGGCCTGGGGCGCGCTTGCGCTCGGCATGGGGTCGCGCGGCATCGACGCCATGGCGCGCGAACGCCCTCATTTCATGGCCGCACTGTCGGACGCTGCCGGTGGCCGCCTCGTTCCGGTACCCGGCGGCGTTCTGATGCGCGACGCGACCGGCCGCGTGCTCGGCGCCGTGGGCGTTACCGGCGATACGTCCGACAATGACGAAGCCGCCGCGATCGTCGGCATCGAGGCCGCCGGCCTCGTCGCGGACGGCGGCTGAGAGGTCTGGTCGCCGGCCATTGGAAAGCCGTGGCAGCGCGCGTGTCGCCCGCCGCCACGGCAGGCCAGCCTCGATGGACTGCGGCGAAATCGTGCCGTGACCGCGGCCTTCGCCGGAGACTGGCGTGCGCCTCCGGGCAAATCGCGACCGGCCGCCAAACTGTAACAAAATGTCCGCGAGGCCGTCTCCTTAACCGAGGCGGGACGAGTTCGGACGGCCGCGAATGGCGAAGCCGCTGCCGAAGATCCGCCGTGCAAACCGACAAACCGGAGCAAGACACGGAGGCTGCCAGATGCAAACACTCCAGGATGAACGCACAAATCGTCAAATCATCACGATCTACGCGCCGATCTTCATGGAGAAGCTGGAAAGGCTCGAAAGACGCGGACAAGGCCATTGCCTGGAAGCGGTCGAGCTTCGAAAAACCCTCGCGCTGATAGACCGCGCGCAGGCCCGATCCCGCCTTGAAGACGACGCCCGCCGTTTCTCGTCGCAACGTGACGGGGGCGCACCGACCCGACCAAGTTGACGATGGCGAGCGCTCCATGTCGGTGAACCGCGAAATCGAATTGAAAGGGGCGATCCGATCCGAGTATCTCGACCGGGTCGAGACCCTTCCGGCAATCGAGCGACGCACGGTCGGGCGGACGACAACGAGAAAGCTCGTAACCGTCTATTTCGACACGCCAAATTATGCGCTGCGTCGGCTGGGTCTGTCGCTGCGGGTGCGCAAGGTCGGGCGCGCCTATGTGCAGTGCGTCAAGCAGGCGCACAAGAAACTGGGTGGCATTCTGGTGCGGACGGAGTGGGAAGGCCCGGTCCCGAGCCAGGCCCCTGCCATTTCGGTTATCGAGAACAAGGGCCTTCGGCGCCGGATAAAGCGCGTCGGAATCGAGCATTTGCAGCCCGTCTTTCGCACGGACGTTCTGCGTCGCTCGCGAACCCTCAAATTCGAAGACGGCAGCACGGCCTCGATCGATATCGACGTTGGCGACATCCTGGCTGGCGACGCCTCCGAACCGATCGGCGAATTCGAGTTGGAGCTCGAAACCGGTGCCCCCGAACGGATATTCGAACTCGCTTCCGAAATCGGCAAGGCGATCCCCTTTCGGCTTGCGGCGCCGAGCAAAGCCTCGCGCGGCTACGCGCTTTTGACCGGGGACGGGCCTCGACCGCGCAAATATGTCAAGGTCAAACTCGCCAGGGATGCGACCGTCGAGCAGGTCCTGACCGAGCTGGTTCAGCACTGCCTCGATCATTTGCAGGCCAACGAAGCCGCCACGCTGGCTACCGACGACACCGAGGGCGTACACCAGATGCGTGTTGCGCTCAGGCGGATGCGCGCCGCGCTGCGGCTTTTCAAATCTACCCTTCCGGAGGATCAGTATGGCTGGGCCGCCCGCGAAGCGAAGTGGCTGACGGGCGAACTGTCTGAGGCGCGTGCATGGGATGTCTTCAGCAATGAATTCCTGGCGCCCGTGGCGCGGCTTTACGGTGCGGAATGCGGCTTCGATACGCTGACGGCGGCCGTCGAGCAGGCAAGGCGGCGCAGCCGCCGGCGCGCGCGCGATGCCATCGGAACCGAGAGGTACACCGAGTTCTTGTTGCACCTCAGCGCCTGGCTCTCCGGCCAGGCCTGGCGCGACCAGCCGGTTACGGAACGCACGACGCGCCTTCTCGATCCGATCGACTCCCATTGCGTGCAACTGCTGCAGAAGCGGGACCGGAGCGTGCGAAGGCGGGGGCGGGATATCGCAAACCTATCCGACGCCGCGCTTCACGAACTGCGCCTCGCGGTCAAGAAACTGCGCTATGCGGTGGACTTTTTCGAGGGTCTCTATTCGAAAAAGCAGGTGAAGGCCTATCGCAAGCATCTTGCCGGCTTCCAGGACGGGCTTGGATATCTGAACGATGTCGCGGCTGCGGACACGCTCCTTCGCGACCTGGCTCTCACCGGCGGCGATCGAACGCCTCCGGCCTGGGTTCACGCAGGCGGCCTGACCGTCGGCTGGCATCGCCATGCCGCGATCGCGGCCAAGGAACGCCTGGTCGAGACCATGACGGGCTTCCTGCGCACCGAACCGTTCTGGCATGGCGGATGAGGGCGTGAAGATGGCCGGTCGTGGCACAGCATTCCAGGCTTACGCGAAAAAACCGCTCGCCGACCGATGAGCGCGGTCGTGGCCCTGATGATCGTCGGCGTGCTT
This sequence comes from Nitratireductor alexandrii, assembly GCF_004000215.1. Classification (GTDB taxonomy): domain Bacteria; phylum Pseudomonadota; class Alphaproteobacteria; order Rhizobiales; family Rhizobiaceae; genus Mangrovimarina; species Mangrovimarina alexandrii. The sequence goes on from NZ_RBVY01000003.1 coordinate 360,131, forward strand.
ATCGTGCTCGTGTACGACTATACGAACGGTTTGCAGGACGCCGCCAACATGCTGGCGACAATCGTGGCGTCGCGGGCCACAACGCCCATCCAGGCGGCGATACTCGTCTGCGCGTTCACCTTTCTCGGACCCCTCCTCGGCGGCACGGCCGTCGCCAACACAATCGGCAATTTCGTCGACGTGACCGACCTGGAGACCGCCGCATCGCTGACGGTCGTGCTTGCCGGGCTTGCGGGCGCCGTCGCGTGGAACCTGGTCACCTGGTGGTTCGGCCTGCCGGCATCGTCGTCGCAGGCGCTCGTCGGCGGTCTCGTCGGCGCCGTCGTCGTCGCGGCCGGGCCGGACTACGTCGTCTGGGGGTTTTCCGCCATGGCGCGCGGGCAACTGACCGGTGTCACCAAGGTTTTGGGCGCCCTCCTCGTCTCGCCGGTCCTCGGCTTCCTCCTTGGCTGGGTGACCCATTGGATCATGAGTTTCGCCTTGCGCGGCGCGCGCCCTGGCGTCAACCGGTTTCTCCGTGGCATTCAATGGCTGACCACGGCCGCGCTGGCCTTTTCCCACGGCACCAACGACGCGCAAAAAGGCATGGGCATCATCGCCATGCTGCTGGTGCTCGGCGGCGTCAATGCCGAATTCCGCGTGCCTTTGTGGGTTATCCTGGTCAGCGCGACGGCGATCGCGCTGGGCACGCTCGCGGGGGGATGGCGGATCGTGCGCACGCTGGGTTTCGGCATCTACAAGGTGCGGCCGATCCATGCGCTCGATGCCCAGCTGGCGTCGAGCGGCGTGATCCTGGCCGCTTCCGCCATCGGCGGGCCGGTATCGACCACGCAGGTGGTCAGCACCGCCATCATGGGCATCGGCGTCTCGGAACGGCCGAAATCCGTACGCTGGGGCACGGCCCAGCACATCGTCGGCACTTGGCTTGTCACCATGCCGGGGGCGGCCGCCGTATCGATCGGATTCTACGTCCTGATCCAGTTTTTCGCGCGAAATTTCTAGAAAAACGAAGCCGCGCATGGCCTGGAGAGGCAAAATTTGATGGAAAATGACACAAAAGCGAAGCCCGCCACATCGACATCGCGATTTTCGCGGCTCTTGAACGCGATGTTTCCCCGCATGCCAGATTTTTACGGTCTGCTCGATGATCAGTCCGCTCTCGCCGTGCGCGCAACCGCCGAGCTCGTCGCCTTCATGGAAACCGGCGACGAGGTCAGGGCGACAGAAGTGCGCCGGCTCGAACACGAAGGCGACAAACTCAAGGCACGAAACATCGACGTGCTTCATCGCTCCTTTTCGACCCCGTTCGACCGCGAGGATATCCACCGGGCGATCACCGCCATCGACGACGGGCTCAACTACGCCAAGACCACGGTGCGCGAGATGGAGATCCTCGGGATCGAGCCGGACGCGCGCATGCTCGAGATGGCGCGGTTTCTGCACCAGGGCGCCACGGCGCTGCAATCGGGCTTCGGCAGGTTGAAATCGCGCCCCTCCGAGGCGGAACGCGACGCCGACGCCGTCCGAAAGACCGAACGCCGGGCCGAAAAAATCTATCGCAGGGCCATCGCCGAACTGTTCGATCCGCAACAATATGCGCGAGAATTGGCGGAACGGCGCAAGCAACCGGGAGAAGACTTGGGGCTTTTGCTCGAACCGATGGATCGGGTGGCGTGCGGCGCGGTCGTCCAGGGACTGTCCTTTGTCTTGGAAGCGTTGAAGCGTCGCGAGGTCTACCGGCACCTTTCCAACGCGTCCGACCACATGGCGCATGCCGGCGATGTCTTGCACGACATCGTCGTCAAGTCAGGCTGAGAGACGCGGCGCAGTGACATAGCAAGGGGTTCGACGGATGAGCGAGAAAGCCAGGAAAAACGAAAATCCCGACGCCGGCCGCTACAAGGAGACCCTGAGACGGCTTCAGGTCGAACTGGTCAAGCTGCAGCGACATCTGATCAAGAACGACCTTCAGATCCTCATCTTGTTCGAGGGTCGCGATGCAGCAGGCAAGGACGGCGTCATCAAGCGCATCACCCAGCATCTAAGCCCGCGGGAAACCCGGGTCGTTGCGCTCGGCAAGCCGTCCGACCGAGACCGCCATTCCTGGTACTTCCAGCGCTACGTGCCGCATTTGCCGTCAACCCAGGAAATGGTGCTGATGAACCGCAGCTGGTACAACCGCGCCGGCGTCGAGCGCGTCATGGGCTATTGCAGCGACGACCAGGTTCAGGATTTCCTGAAATCCGTACTGCCCTTCGAGCAGATGCTGGTGGATGACGGCGTCCAGCTGTTCAAATATTACCTGGATATCTCAAAAAAGGAGCAGAAGCGCCGGCTCAGGGACCGTCGCGTCGATCCACTCAAGCAGTGGAAGATCAGTCCGATCGACAAAGTCGCGATCAAGCACTGGGACGATTACAGCGCCGCCCGCGACGAGATGTTCGAGCGCACCCACAACGAGATCACGCCCTGGTATGTGGTGCGGGCCGATGACAAGAAACGCGCACGCCTCAATGTGATCCGTCATCTCATGTCGCTGGCCGAATGTCCCGACCGGGACGAGCACGCAGCCAGGCCGGATCCGGAAATCGTCTTCGCCTATGACGCAAGGCACCTCCAAAGCGGCGCGATTGCCCGGTAATGATCGAGGCCGTACCGACCCTCAGTGTTCGCTGAAACAGCGACGCATGCCGTGCGCGGCAAACGCAAGCCGATTGGCCGGCGTGCCGCTATAGCGTTCCCAGGCGAAGTGGAAGCCGGTTCGCCGTTCAAAAACGCGTTGGGACAATAAGGTGGAGCCGGTCTGCGTATCCGCGAAAAGCAGAACGGTTCTAGTGAAAGCTGACGTCGCGGCCGGCCGAGCGGATCGACACCGAAAACCCGGCGATCAGATCGACCAGCGTAATCACCATCAGGATGAAGAACACCGAGTGCGCGGCACCGCGCACCAGCAGGAATTCGACCAGAAAGGCGACGAAGACAAAGGTGGACAAGAGATGGTCGACCACCGACGCATTCGAGGTGCGGGTCGACTTCATGATCTCCAGGAACAAGAACACCAAGCCGATCACGATCATCAGGTCGCCGAGCGTCATGGCAAAGACGCCGCCCGACATCATGGCGAGCGAGAAGATTTCCTGCGCCCAGGGATCGGCGCCGCCGCCGAACATGCCGGCAAGGCCGAGATTGTAGAGAATGAAGGGAATGATCAGCAGGGGGACGATGCCCAGCATGGCGCGGCTCCGTTGCGGCAAGGAACTTCTGGTTTCACCAAGAAGCGCGCCACGTCAAGACGATGGTGCCGCAACGTTACCCGCCTGCACCCGCATAAACGCAAAAAGACCGGCCGGAGCCGGTCTTCGACATGCGGTGCGAAAGAAAAGCCTCAGCTTTCCTTGGGCTCCAGCACCTGACGACCGCGATACATGCCGGTCTTCAGGTCGATATGATGCGGGCGCCGCAGTTCGCCGGAATTGCGATCCTCGACATAGGTCGGCGCCTTGAGCGCGTCGGCGGCGCGACGCATGCCGCGCTTCGACGGCGACGTTTTTCGTTTCGGTACAGCCATGGACCTGCTCCATCACTCAAATCAATGCCCGCCGCGCCCTTCAGGAAAGGACCGTGTCTCGACAGGTCAACATCTGGAAAGTCGCGTGCCTATACACGCTGCCGGGGCGTTTGACCAGTCGAGACTGTCACTTTTTTTCACGCCCGGCGTCACGACCCGCCCGCGCCCTAGCGCACGCATCCGACATAATCGCCGGCGCCGGCCGCACGCTTTTCGATGATCCCGGCGAGTCGGTTCAGCCCCTTGCCGGGCTTGGCTGGGTTCCGCTTGGCCGGATTGGGCAGGGTGACGGCGAGAAGGGCCGACTGTCGACGCGTCAGCGTGGCGGCCGAGCGGTTGAAATGGTGTTGGGCGGCCGCCTCGACGCCGTAGATGCCCGGGCCCCATTCGACGATGTTGAGATAGATCTCCATGATGCGCTTCTTCGGCACGATGGCATCAAAGACCAGCGCCAGCGGCGCCTCGATCGCCTTTCTCAGCAGTGACCGTCCGTGCCACAAGAACAGGTTCTTCACCGTCTGCATGGGGATCGTGGACGCCCCGCGCGTCGGTTCGCCCGACAAGGCATCGTCGATGACCACGTTGAGTTCGCCCCAGTCGATGCCCCGATGCGAGCAGAACTGCCCGTCCTCCGACATCATCACCGAGTGGACCAGAACCGGTGCCATCTCGCCGATCGGCACCCAGCGCCGCTGATAGGGTGTGCCCGTCACCAGGTCCCGCACCATCAGGGTCGAAACCGGATGGACGGCGGGCCAGACATAAAACACCGACAGCGCCAGCGGCAGCAGCGCGACCGCCACACAGGCCGCGACCACGCGCCGCAGCCACTTCGCCCCTCCCGATTTGCGCCTTTTGCGCCGTGTCATGCGCGTCTCCGCCAGCGGCCGCTTGCCCGGATACGGGCCGGACCCATGTTCTCTAGCGCACATAAATCGGCGCTACCATCCATGCAACGCGTGTCCGCCGGCCGGGTTGCCACGGCCGGCGGACTTGACCGCAGGCGAAATTGTCGCCATCGCAACACCATGACGACCGAGCTTTCCGCCCTTTTCGAACAGACCCTGGCCATGCGTGCCGAGACCGTCGAGGCTGTCTTGCGCGGGCTTTTCGACGATCGTGTCCGCACCGGCGAAATCGTGCGGCCGCCACGGCTGATGGCCGCGATCCGGCACGGCGTCTTCAATGGCGGCAAGCGCCTGCGCCCCTTTCTGGTCATGGAAAGCGCGGCCCTGTTCGGCGCCGCGCCAGAGGCGGCAAGCCATGTCGGCGCCGCGCTCGAATGCGTGCACTGCTATTCGCTGATCCACGACGACCTGCCGGCGATGGACGACGACGATCTGCGGCGGGGTCAGCCGACCGTGCATCGGGCTTTTGACGAAGCGACCGCCATCCTGGCCGGCGACGCGCTGCTGACGGTTGCCTTCGACATTCTGGCAAGCGGCGATTTCGCGCTGGCTCCTCCGGCGCGCCTGGCCCTGGTGCAGGGGCTGGCCCGGGCCGCCGGCATAGGCGGCATGGTCGGCGGACAGATGCTCGACCTGGCCGCCGCCGCCAACCCGCCCGACGAGCAAGGGGTAATCACGCTGCAGGCGATGAAGACCGGCGCGCTGCTGCGTTATGCCTGCGAGGCGGGCGCCGTCGTTGCCGGCGCGAGTGCAACCGAGCGCGAGCGCCTGTCCGAGTTCGGCGCGGCCATCGGCCTCGCCTTCCAGCTCGCCGACGACCTGCTCGATCTGACCTCCGACGCGGCAACCTTGGGCAAGGCCGCCGGCAAGGACGCCGGCGCCGGCAAGGCGACGCTTGTCGGCCTCAACGGGCCGGCCTGGGCGCGCCGCCAGCTCGACGGGCTGATCGCGCAGGCCGAGGCGCTGCTGGAGCCGTTCGGCGCCGACGCCGCGATGCTGAAGGCGGCCGCGCGCTTCGTCGCCGAGCGCACATCCTAGTCCGCCTCCGGCAAAGACGGTTCGCACGGTCCGGCGCAGCAAGCCGATGACGCCAGCCGCAGTCGTCCACATGTCCACCCGGGGTTGCAGTGGCCCTGCGGCACAGCGTTAAGCTGAATTTAATTCAACGCATTCAATTTGACACATCTGTTCGAGTACGAGGTTGGATGCGTCAATGTCCTCGATGATAACGCGCGCCTATATGCGCGGGCGCCTCTATATGGTCTTGATCAGCTTCGTCCTGGCAGTTGCAACCGGGACCGGCTTCATCTTGTGGAAGCTCGAAAACGCCAAGATCGACGTCAAGTTCGGCGCCGTGATCAGCTATATGGCCGAAGCGACCAGCGACGTCATCTACCAGTCGCTGCGTCTGGAACATCTGAGCGCCAATCAGCGGTCGCAGACGGCCGATCGCGCCACCGCCTCCACGACATCCCTTGCCGGCCCGGCACCGCTCGGGGCGGCCGGACCGGCCGACATCAACGCCGTTCATGCCGAGTTGACGGCGGCCCTCGCGCGGCTCGAGCAGGCCTACGACACCTTGGAAAAATCGTCCGGCGCCGAGCGCGGGATGCTCGAAAGCCGGCGCATCGCCATCGCCGAAGGCGACGGCGCGGACCAGGTGGCACTGGAACACATCAACACCGTGTTCGACGCGATTTCGGGCCTGCGGGCTCCGCTGGCCGTGCGCCAGGTCTGGGACGACAGGGGCACCGGCATCTCCTTGAAAGCGGAAATCCGCCAGGTGCTGACGTTGGCCAACCGTCTGGAGATTTTCGCCGACTACACGACACCGAGCGCGCAGCGCGTCTTCCGCGAGCTGCAGCAACTCGCCAATCGCACCATCAAGCCGCATCTGGCGCTGATCCAGGACGATCTGAGCGAGGATATGGCCTACAGCTACACCACCTTGCAGTGGTTCATGGTGCTGGTCGGGCTCACCATCGTTCTGGCGAGCGCGCTGGTCGGCCTTCGCGTGCTCGATCCGATGATGCTCAAGGTGGCCACCACGCACGAAAATCTGCAAGAAGCCCACGAATCGATTGAGGCCGCGCTCGAACGGGCCGAATCCGCCGACCGGGCCAAGTCCGAATTCCTGGCCAATATGAGTCACGAGATCCGCACGCCGATGAACGGCGTGCTGGGCATGGCGGAACTGTTGTCGCGCTCGGAACTCGACAAGCGCCAGGCGATGTTCGTCGACGTGATCTTGAAATCGGGCGGCGCGCTTCTGACGATCATCAACGACATCCTCGATTTCTCCAAGATCGACGCGGGCCAGCTCGAGCTCGACCCGGCGCCCTTCCGCCTCGGCGAGGCGATCGAGGACGTCGCCACGCTGGTTTCGGCCCGGGTCGCGGAAAAGGATCTCGAATTGATCGTGCGGGTCGATCCGCATTTGCCGGCCTCCGTCACCGGCGATGTCGGCCGCTTCCGCCAGATCGTCACCAATCTCGTCGGCAACGCGGTGAAATTCACCGAAAAGGGCCACGTGCTGATCGACGTGTCGGGCACCGTCGAAAAGGGGATCGCGACGGTCACGGTGCGCGTGGAGGATACCGGTATCGGCATTCCCGAGGCCAAGCTCGCCAGCGTCTTCGACAAATTCGCCCAGGTCGACGCCTCCTCGACGCGCAAGCACGAGGGCACCGGGCTCGGCCTCGCAATCGCCTCGCGCCTCGTCGAGCTGATGGATGGCGACATCGCGGCCGAAAGCGTGCTCGGCAAGGGATCGGTCTTCCGCTTCACCGTCCACCTGCCGGTCGACGAGACCGACACCGGCAGCAAACCCGTGCCCTACGACGTCTCGGGAGCTCGTGTCCTGATCGTCGACGACAACCCGATCAATCGGGACATTCTGTCCGAGCAGATGCACAGTTGGGGTTTCGAATGCGCGGCCGTCGAAAACGGCGAAACCGGACTCGCCTTCCTCAAGCGGGCGGCGGAACTCGGCGCGCGGGTCGACTGCGTTGTCCTCGACTACCAGATGCCGGGCATGAACGGCGTCGAGACCGCGCGCGCGATCTCGGCCGATCCGGCCACCGCCGCGATCCCGATGCTGCTCCTGACCTCGGTCGATCAGTCCGATGTCAGCCGGCTCGCCACCGAATGCGGCATCGCCGCGCAATTGCCGAAGCCGGCCCGCTCATCCGCGCTGCTGGAAGCGATCGTGGCCGTGCTGCAATCCGCACGCGCGGCCGCCGCCGCATCCGATCACGCGCCGGACGCGCCGACCTCTCGCGAACGCGCCGCGCCCGGGCAGGCGCTCGAACGCCGCATCTCGGCGGCCTCGCTGCGCAAACCTCCGCATCTGGACGTGCTGGTGGCCGAGGACAACGAAGTCAACCAGCTGGTTTTCCGGCAGATACTCGACGGTCTCGACCTGTCCTACCGCATCGCCTCCAATGGTCGAATGGCCGTCGAGATGCACCGGTCGTTGCGGCCCAGAATCGTGCTGATGGACGTCTCGATGCCGGAGGTGAACGGCCTGGAGGCGACGCGAACCATTCGCAGGGCCGAGGCCGAAACGGGAGAGCATACGCCGATCATCGGCATCACCGCCCATGCTCTGAAGGGCGATCGCGACAAATGCCTGGATGCCGGCATGGACGATTATCTGTCCAAGCCGGTGTCGCCGAACAAGCTTTCGATCAAGATCGAGACCTGGCTGCGCGGCGGCGACATGGCCCGCACCGCCTGACGCGACGGGCCGGTCGCCTCATTCGGCCGCGTCCGCGCCGGCGCGCCCGAACCGGCGTTCGACATAGTCGGCGACCATCTTTTCGAACTCGGCCGCGATCGCCGGGCCGCGCAGGGTCGCCGCCTTGCGGCCGTCGATGAACACGGGCGCCGCCGGCATCTCGCCCGTCCCCGGAAGCGAGATGCCGATATCGGCGTGTTTGGACTCGCCGGGTCCGTTGACGATGCATCCCATCACCGCCACCTTCAGCTCTTCGACGCCGGGATATTTGTCGCGCCACACCGGCATGTTGCGGCGCAGGTCGCCCTCGATCTTCTGCGCCAGTTCCTGAAACACGGTCGACGTCGTGCGGCCGCAGCCCGGACAGGCCGCCACCACCGGCACGAACTGCCTGAAGCCCATCGTCTGCAGGAGTTCCTGCGCCACCTGAACCTCGCGCGTGCGGTCGCCGCCCGGCTCCGGGGTCAGCGAAATGCGGATCGTGTCGCCGATCCCCTGCTGCAAAAGCAGGCCCATGGCGGCCGACGAGGCCACCACTCCCTTGGTGCCCATGCCGGCCTCGGTCAGGCCCAGATGCAGCGCGTGGTCCGAGCGCCGCGCCAGTTCCGCGTAGACGGCGACGAGATCCTGGACTTGGCTCACCTTGGCCGACAGGATGATCCTGTCGCGCCCGAGCCCGATCTCCTCGGCCAGTTCGGCCGACAGCAGCGCCGACTGCACGATGGCCTCGCGCGTGACTTCGGCCGCCGTCCGCGGCGAGCCGGCTTGCTGGTTTTCGTCCATCAGCCGGGTCAGCAATTCCTGGTCCAGCGAGCCCCAATTGACGCCGATCCGCACCGGCTTGTCGAACCGGATCGCCATTTCGACGATATCGGCGAACTGGCGGTCCCGCTTCTCCTTGAAGCCGACATTGCCGGGATTGATGCGGTACTTCGCCAGCGCCTCGGCGCAGCCCGGATGATCCGCGAGCAGCTTGTGGCCGATATAGTGGAAGTCGCCGATCAGCGGCACCTCGATGCCCAGGCGCGCGAGCCGGTCGCGGATTTTCGGGACCGCGGCAGCACTTTCGTCGCGGTCGACGGTGATGCGCACCAGCTCCGAACCGGCGCGGTGCAGCGCGGCCACCTGGGCGACGGTCGCGTCGACGTCGGCGGTGTCTGTATTGGTCATCGACTGGACCACGACCGGCGCCTCGCCGCCGACCAGGACGGATCCGACCGTGACGCCGACCGATCGGCGGCGCGGCAGCGGGGCGGAAAGATAGCCGGTCATGGCCGGGCTCCCATGTGGAATTACCGTTGGTGCCGAGTTGGCGAAGCGGCACGGCGATGTCAACCGCGTCCTCAGAACATCCTTATCACGAAAATCGTGATGCCTGGCGACTGGAAATGCCATCGGAAGCTTGCCATTTGTGCATTGCACAAAGTTTGCTAATGCATCGCAGCATGACGCACGAGAAGATGATCTCGATCGAGCACGCAAGGAGATTTCGCCCATGAGCCAGCGCAAGACCGCCCTCGTCACCGGCTCCACGTCCGGCATCGGCCTCGCCATCGCCGAACGGTTCGCCGCCGACGGCCTCAACGTGGTGCTGAATTCCTACACCGACGACAGTCGCGATCACGCACTTGCCGCCGAGCTGTCGCAAAACCATGCGGGCGAGGTGGTGTACATCCAGACCGACATGTCGAAGCCGGACCGGTGCCGGGCGCTGATCGCGGCCGCCGCCGAGCGCTTCGGCACGGTCGACGTCCTCGTCAACAATGCCGGCATCCAGCATGTGGCTCCGGTCGAGGATTTTGCGCCGGAAAAATGGGACGCGATCATCGCCATCAACCTGTCCTCGGCCTTCCACACCATCGCCGCCGCCGTGCCGCTGATGAAGAGGGCCGGCACCGGGCGCATCGTCAATATCGCCTCCGCGCACGGCCTCGTCGCCTCGCCCTTCAAATCGGCCTATGTGTCGGCCAAGCACGGGATCATGGGCCTGACCAAGACGGTGGCGCTCGAACTCGCCACGCACAAGATCACCTGCAACGCGATCTGTCCCGGCTATGTTCTGACCCCGCTGGTCGAGGCGCAGATTCCCGATCAGATGAAGGCGCACGCCATGGACCGCGAGACCGTCGTGCGCGAGGTCATGCTCGACAGGCAGCCGACCAAGGAATTCGCCACGGTCGAGCAGATCGCCGCGACCGCCGCCTTCCTCGCCTCCGACGCCGCGGCCCAGATTACCGGCACGCATATTTCGGTCGACGGCGGCTGGACGGCCGCGTGAGGCCGGCCCTGCGCTGGCGCTAACGAGAGTTGCAATGATGGCTGGAAAAGGCGGCGGAGCAGACCGCAAGACGGTCAATGTCGCGCTTCAGGGCGGCGGCTCGCACGGCGCGTTCAGCTGGGGCGTGCTCGACTGCCTGCTCGAAGACGGCCGGCTCGACATCGCCGCGATCTCCGGTACCAGCGCGGGCGCGATGAACGCCGTCGCGCTCGCCGACGGTTGGGTCAGGGGCGGTGCCGACGGCGCGCGCGCCAAGCTGCACGACTTTTGGCGTTCGGTCGCCCGCAAGGGCCGCTTCAGCCCTGTCCAGCGCATGCCCTGGGACGTGGCGCTCGGCAATTGGTCGGTGGAAAACACGCCCGGCTATCTCTGGTTCGAAGCCATGTCGCGCACCCTGTCGCCCTATGCCGCCAACCCGCTCAACATCAACCCGCTGCGCGACGTGGTCGAACACGAAATCGATTTCGACCGCGTGCGCGCCTGCGACGCGATTCAACTCTTCGTATCCGCCACCAATGTCCATACCGGCAAGCTGAAAGTGTTTTCCACCGCCGATCTGTCACTCGACGTGGTGATGGCCTCGGCCTGCCTGCCGCAGATGTTCCAGGCGGTGACCATCGACGGCACACCCTATTGGGACGGCGGTTACGGCGGCAATCCGGCCCTTTATCCCTTCTTCGAGGCGAATCGGGTCGAAGACCTGCTTCTTGTTCAGATCAATCCGGTCGCCCGCGAGACCACCCCCGTCACCGCGACCGAAATCCAGAACCGGATCGACGAGATCACCTTCAATGCCGCGCTGTTGAGCGAGTTCCGCGCGATCGCGTTCGTCAAAAAGCTGATCGCCGCCGGCAGGCTCGGCCATGGCGACTATCGCGACATCCGCATGCACCGCATCGACGCCGACGAGGCGCTGAAGGACCTGACGGCCGCCTCCAAGGTCAATGCCGAATGGGCGTTCCTGGAATATCTGCGCGATCTCGGCCGCTCCGCCGCCCAGGACTGGCTGGACGAGAATTTCGACGCCGTCGGCGTGCGCCAGACCCTGCCGATCGAGGAGGAACTCGACAAGCGGCCGCACGGGCGCCCACACGCCCTCGGCCGGCGGGTCCGCGAGTTTCTGGCCGGACGGCCGAAACCGGCGACCATGCGCGATCAGGGCTGAAGGGCGAGACCGACCAGCCGCACCAGCCGGCGCGCCGCCGGTTCCCATTCCTCCGGCCCCGCCGCGCGCGCCTTCATGCCTTCGATCCCATCGAGAAGGAGCGCGGCCAGTGTCTCCGGCGAAAAGCCGCGCGCGCCGAGATCGACCGCGCGCGCGGCCGCCTCCGCGGCAAGCGCAGCGGCCACGATGGCGAGGAAGCGGTCGCGCCATGCGGCCATTTCATCGGCTGCCAGACTGTTCTTGGCGTCGAGGATTTCCGCACCGTGCGGCGCTTCGAAAAACACCCGCATCATCGAAAACAGGCTCTTGTCCAGACCGTCCATCAGCCTGGCCTCGATATCGCCGCCGCCGGTCAGAGCCCGTTCCAGCGCGCGGGTCGATTCGGCGAATTTGCGCGCGGCGATCGCCCGGTAGATGTCGCCCTTGTTCTTGAAGTCGAGATAAAGCGCCGGCCGCGACAGATCCGCCGCGCGCGCAATGTCGTCCATGGTGGTGCGCTGGAAACCATAGGCCAGAAACACCTTGATCGCGCCCTCGACGATACGATCGCGACGCGCCTCGTCCGCCCCCGGCGCGACGGTCTTCAAATCCTGCTTCACGGCAATGCTCAAAAGCCCCTGCACTCAAGTTGATTGACAAAATAACAGAAAATGTCAGTATGTCCAACGACGGTCTCGCCCCGGCGAGACCCGAAAGGCACTGGATGACAACGAAGGGTATCCCCATGCGCCTCACCGTCAACGGAAACCCGATCGATATCGACGCCGACCCGGACATGCCGCTGCTGTGGGCGTTGCGCGACCTCGCCGGTATCACGGGCCCTAAATTCGGCTGCGGCATCGCCGCCTGCGGCGCCTGCACCGTGCTTGTCGACGGCACGCCGGTGCGTTCCTGCGCGCTGCCGGTCGGCATGGTGGAAGGCGACGTGGTGACGATCGAGGGGCTGGCCGGAGCGGACGGGCTTTCCGTCGTGCAACAGGCATGGCTCGACGAACAGGTGCCGCAATGCGGTTATTGTCAGGCCGGGCAAATCGTCAGCGCCCATGCGCTTCTGGAGGAGATACCGGACCCGACCGACGACGACATCGACAACGCGATGGCCGGCAATCTGTGCCGGTGCGGCACCTATCCGCGCATTCGTGCCGCGATCAAGCGCGCGGCCGCCGAAAAAGCCAGAACGGGAGCCTGAGCCATGGCCTCTCTCGGAAAGATCGCCCGGCGCACCTTCCTGATCGGCGCGGCCGCCGTCGCCGGCGGGGTGGCCGTCGGGTATTATGTCTATCGCCGCCCCTATCCCAACCCGCTGGAGGACGAACTCGCCGAAGGCGAGACAACGTTCAATCCCTATGTGATGATCGGCGCCGACAATGCCATCACGGTGATCGCGCCGCGCGCCGAGATGGGCCAGGGCGTGGCCACGACGCTGGCCGCTTTGGTGGCCGAAGAGCTCGACGTCGATCTCGACGCCGTCACCGTCGAACACGGCCCGGCCTCTTACGCCTATTACAATTCCGAGATGCTGGCCGAGGGCGGACCGTTTCCGTTTTTCGAAGAGGGCGTGGTCGCCGAGCTGATGCGCGGCGGCATGGGTGCATTCGGCAAGTTTCTCGGCCTCCAGGGCACCGGAGGCTCGACGTCGGTGCGCGACGGGTTCGACAAGATGCGCACCGCCGGCGCCGCCGCCCGGCAGATGCTGCTGGCCGCCGCCGCCGCGAGGCTGGACGTGGAAATCGGCACGCTTGCGACCGCCGATGCCACGATCACCCACGAGGCGACGGGCCGTACGCTTTCCTATGGCGAGGTCGCGGCCGATGCCGCGCGCCTGGACCCGCCTTCCGATGTGCGCCTCAAACAGCCGGCCGACTGGCGCCTGCTCGGCAAGGCGCAGCAACGCACCGACATGCGCGCCAAGGTAACCGGCGCGCCGATCTTCGGCGTCGATGTCAGCCTGCCCGACATGCTCTACGGCACGGTCAGGATGAGCCCGCGTTTCTGGGCCGAGCCGGTCAAGGCCGATTTTTCCGAGGCCGAAAAAATGCCCGGAATCGTCAAGATCGTGCCGATCGACACCAGCTACGGCCATGGTTTCGGCGTCATCGCCGAAAACACCTGGGCCGCCTTCCGCGCCGCCGAAGCGATCGAGGTCGAATGGGGCGAAGCCGACTATCCGCAAGACAGCGCCGCGATGTCGGCCTTTCTGCGCGAGGCGCTGGCGGCCGAGGCCGGCGATGCGCTGCGCGACGACGGCGATGTCGACACCGCCTTTGCAGACGCGCCCCAGGACAGGGTGGTGGAGGCCGAATACGAGGTGCCCTTCCTGGCCCATGCCTGCATGGAGCCGATGAACGCGACGGCGCGGCTGAAGGACGGGTTGCTGGAGGTCTGGTCGCCGAACCAGATGCCGACCCTTACCCGCCAGCTCTGCGCCGCCATGGCCGGCGTCGACACCGAAAACACCCGCGTGCACACGACCTTCATGGGCGGTGGCTTCGGCAGGCGCGGCGAGATGGACTATTCCATGTTCGCCGCTCTGCTCGCCAAGGAAACCGGCGGCCGGCCGGTCAAGGTCATCTGGACGCGCGAGGAGGACATCCGCCACGACACCTACCGCCCGGCGGCGATGGGACGGTTCCGCGCCCGCCTCGGCGCCGACGGCCTGCCCGAAGCGGTCGACATGAAGATCGCCTCGCCGTCGACGATCGCCAGCACTTTGCGACGGACCTTCCCCTCGCTCTCGCCGCTCGGACCGGACAAGACGATCGCCGAAGGCGCGTTCGACCAGCCCTACACCATCCCCGACTACCGGGTGGCGGCGGTCAAGGCCGATACCGGCGTGCCGGTCGGTTTCTGGCGTTCGGTCGGCAATTCCTTCAACGGCTATTTCCACGAATCCTTCCTCGACGAGCTGGCGGCTGCCGGCGGGCTCGACCCGGTCGAGACGCGGCTGAAGCTGATGACCGACCATCCGGCCGCCGTCAAAGTGGTCGAGAAGGCGGCAGAGCTGTCCAAGTGGAGCGAAACGCTTCCCGCCGGTCGCGCCAAGGGCTTCGCCTTCACGCTTTCCTTCGGCAGTTGGGTGGCGGAGGTCGTCGAGGTCGCGGAAACCGACGCCGGCATCCGCATCGAAAAGGTTTGGATCGTCGCCGATGTCGGCACCGCGCTCGATCCCGGCATCATCGAGGCGCAATTGACCTCGGGCGCGATCTTCGGCCTATCCTCGGCGATCGGCCAGGAAATCACCTTTGCCGACGGCATGGCCGAACAGTCGAATTTTCACGATTACGACGCCATGCGCATCCACCAGTGCCCGGCTTTCGAGGTCGCGATCCTGCAGAATTACCACAAGATGGGCGGCGTCGGCGAAATCGGCACGCCGCCGGCCGTGCCGGCGCTCGCCAACGCCGTCTTCGCCCTGACCGGCAAGCGCGTTCGGTCGCTGCCGCTTTCCCGCGAGGTCGATTTCGCATGACCGTTTTGGCGAGATTGCTGACAGCAGCTGTCATCGCGGTGCTGGCGGCAAGCCCCGTCCACGCGCAGGATGCGCCGGCCGTCGACGACGATGCGATCGCCGTCGATCGCGAAAAGGGCCTGGCCGAATGGGACGGGATCGTCGCCGTCCTGTCGCATCCGCGCTGCGCCAATTGCCATGTCGAGGATGCCTATCCGCGCTGGTCCGGTCCGCATTACGGCGCCACACGCCTCCACGCCTTCAACATCACGCGAGGCGAGGACGGCTCCGGTTTCGGCAATGCCGCCCTGCGCTGCGCCTCGTGTCATTTCTCAAGCAATTCCAGCAAGTTGCACGGGCCACCCGGCGCGCCCTTATGGCATCTCGCGCCGGCGGAGATGGCCTGGTGGCAAAAATCCTCGGCCGAGATCTGCGCCCAGATCAAGGATCCCGAGCGCAATGGCGCACGTACGCTCGAGGACATTGCGGCCCATGTTCGCGACGACCCGCTGGTCGGCTGGGGCTGGAACCCGGGACCGGGGCGCGAACCGGCGCCGGGGTCGGCCGAAGACACGTTCAGGGCCATCGAACGCTGGGCGGCGGCCGGCGCGCCCTGCCCGGCCGGGTGACCGGCCATACCCGCCTGTGGCCGGACCTGACGACAAAGTGTCTTTTTTCGAGGGAACAATTGCGGTACACAACCGCCGCCGGGAGAAGGTGGATATCCCTCGCCGATTGAACCTGGCCGCTTCAAGGACCACATGAGCCCAGCGCCACAACGCCCGGCGCGCCAATGGCGGAACGTTTGCGCGGGAACCACGCATGCCGAGAATTAAATACCACAAGCTGGCTGCTGTCATCGTGCTCGCCGCGACGGCGGGCTGGATTCTGACGGGTGAATTCAGCTCGGTCGGCAGCGCGATCCCCGAACGCGAGAGCCAGCCGGCCGAGGACAACAAGCCCGCCGTCGAGACGCCTTTGCGCACGGTGGCCGTTGTGGTGCCGCCACGCACCATGCACGCCCGCACCATCCGCGTCTCCGGAACGACGGAAGCCAACAAGCGCACAAGGCTCGCCGCCCGCGTCGGCGGCATCGTTTCCGAACTGCCGGTCGAAAAGGGCAGTCCCGTCGACGCGGGCGACCTGATCATGCGTCTCGACGCCGAGGGCAAGGTCGCCGCCGTCGACATGGCCAAGGCCATGCTTGCCCAGCGCGAGGCCGAGGCCGAGGCCGCCGAGCGGCTGGCCAAGTCCGGCAACATGGCAAAGCTCCGTCTCGACGGCGCGCAAACCGCGTTGGCGCAGGCCCGCTCGCAATTGGAAGGGGCGGAAGCCGAACTCGCCCGCAATACGGTCCGCGCCCCGTTCGCCGGCCTTGTCGACCGCGTCGCGGTGGAAAAGGGCAGCGCCATCCTGCAGGGGGCCGAGATCGCGACCGTGCTCAGCCTCGATCCGATCCTGGCCGTCGGCCAAGTCAGCGAACACGACCTCGCCGAACTCGAGATCGGCAACACCGCCACGGTGAGGCTGGTCAACGGCCGGAGCCTGGAAGGCACGCTGCGCTATATCAGCCGCGAGGCCTCGCCCCAGACGCGCACCTTTCGCGTCGAGATCGCGATCGCCAACCCACAATTGGAGATTCCGGCCGGCATGACCGCCGAGATCAGCCTGCGCGCCGACAAGGTGCAATCGGTGTTCCTGCCGCGCTCCGTCGTCACCCTGTCGGAAACCGGCGATCTCGGCGTGCGCACCGTCACGCCGCAGAATATCGTCGATTTCGTGCCGATCGATCTGATCGACGACACGCCGCAGGGCCTGGTTCTGGGCGGCATTCCCGACGACGCGCGCATCATCGTCGCCGGTCAGGATCTGGTGAAGACGGGCGACGAGGTCAACGCCGTCGAAGCCGACGCCGAAACGGTCAAGCGCCTGGTCGGCCAGCTGGCCGGCTCGGTCAACTGACGGCTGCGCCATGGGCATCGTCGACTACGCCATCCGCAATGCGCGACTGACGATATCGATCCTGCTGTTCTTCCTGGTGGCCGGCACCATGGCCTATCAGGCCATTCCCAAGGAAGCCGAGCCGGACGTCCAGATCCCGATCATCTATGTCAGCATGACCTACCAGGGCATCTCGCCGGAGGATGCCGAACGCCTGCTTTTGCGCCCCGTGGAAACGCGGCTGAAATCAATCAGCGGCATCAAGGAGATGCGGTCCAGCGCCTATCAGGGCGGCGGCAATGTGGTGGTCGAGTTTCAGGCCGGCGCCGACCTCGACAAGGCGCTCGAGGACGTGCGCAACAAGGTCTCCGACGCCGAACAGGACCTGCCGCAGGGGGTCGACGAACCGAGCGTCAACGAGGTCAACGTCTCCGAGTTTCCCGTCCTCGTCGTGACCTTGTCGGGCGACGTGCCCGAACGGGCGCTGACGGCGGCCGCGCGCGAACTGCGCGACCGCATCGAGGAAGTCACCGGCGTGCTCGACGCGGCCTTGCGCGGCGCGCGCGACGATCTGGTCGAGGTCATCATCGACCCGGTCAAGCTGTCGTCCTACGGGCTGCGGCTCGACCAGCTGATCGCCGCCGTCAACGCCAACAACTCGCTGGTCGCCGCCGGTGCGCTGCAGGGCGACGAGGGCCGATACGCCGTCAAGGTGCCGTCGCTGATCGAGACGGTGGAGGATGTGGCCAATCTGCCGATCGTCGCCGATCGCGATGCGGTCGTGCGCGCCCGCGATCTCGCCACCATCCGCTCCACCTTCAAGGACGCCGAGACGATCACCCGGCTCGACGGGCGCCCGGCGATCGCCATCGAGGTGTCCAAGCGCACCGGCGCCAATCTGGTCGAGACGGTCGACAAGGTTAAGGCGGTCGCCACCCAGTTCCAGGAGATCCTGCCCGAAGGCGCGACGGTGTCCTTCAGCCAGGACAAGTCGACCGTCATCCGCCAGCTTCTCGGCGACCTCGAAAACAGCGTCCTGACCGCCGTCATCCTGGTCTTCGTGGTCATATTGTACGCGCTGTCGGGCCGCGCCTCGATGCTGATCGGCCTGGCCATCCCGGCCTCCTTCCTGATGGGCATCATGTGGCTGTCGCTGGCCGGCTACACCGTCAACATCGTCGTGCTGTTCTCGCTGATCCTGGCCGTCGGCATGCTGGTCGACGACGCCATCATCGTGACCGAGTTCGCCGAGCGGCGCATGACCGAGGGCATGCCCAAGACCGAGGCGTTCTCGCTCGCCGCCAAGCGCATGGCCGGCCCGGTCGTGGCGGCGACGTCGACGCGCGTGGCCGCCTTCTCGCCGCTTTTGTTCTGGCCCGGCATCGTCGGCGAATTCATGAAATTCATGCCGATCACGCTGATCGTCACGCTGTCGTCGTCGCTGATCTACGCGCTGGTCTTCACGCCCGCGCTCGGCGCGCTGTTCGCCAAGCCGGTGATCGAGGAGGAGCATCGCGACGGCTGGTACATGCGCTTCGTGCGGCGTGCCGTGCGCCACCCGTTCATCGTCACCTTCGTCTCGCTCGCCGCGCTGGTCGCCGTGCCCTACGCCTACGCCACCTATGGCAAGGGGGTCGAGTTCTTCCCCAATGTCGAACCGGAATACGGCCTTCTCTACGTGCATGCACGCGGCAATCTCTCGCTCGAGGAGCAGGACGCGCTGGTGCGCCAGGCCGAGGAGCGCATCCTCGGCTGGCCCGGCATCGAGACCGTCTATACCCGTGTCGGCAGCGTGCGCGGCGGCGGTGCGGAGATCGACGAGGACGTGGTCGGCGTCATCCAGTATGAATTCCTCGACTGGCGCGAGCGCAAGCCGGCAAGCGCCATCCTGGAAGATTTGCGCGTCGCCATGACCGGCATACCCGGCGCCGAGATCGAGGTCTCCGTGCCCGACGCCGGACCGCCGACCGGCAAGGCGATCCAGATCCAGCTTTCCGCCAACGATCCCTCCGGGCTCGACGAGGTCGCGCGCGAGACGGCCGCCATGCTGACGACCGTGCCCGACGTGATCGACATCGGCGACGGCTTGCCGCCGCCGGGCATCGACTGGGAGATTCAGGTCGACCGCACCAAGGCGGCGCAATACGGCATCGGTCCGGGCTCGGTCGGCACCGTGGTCCAGCTCGTCACCACCGGCTTGAAATTGTCGGACTACCGGCCGGCCGGCGCCGACGATGCCGTCGACATCCGCCTGAGGCTGCCGGAGGACCGGCGCACGCTCGCCACGCTCGACCAGTTGCGGGTGGAGACAGCCCAGGGCTCGGTCCCGATTTCCAATTTCGTCAAACGCGAGCCGGCATTGCGCACCGGCATCCTGACCCGCATCGACGGCGTGCGCACCGTCATCGTCGACGCCGGCATCCGCGAGGGCGTTCAGGCCGACGCCGTGCGCCAGAAAGTGATCGCCAATCTCGAGGCGGCCGATCTCGAAGCCAGCGGCATCCGCTGGAAACTCGCCGGCGAGGACGAGGAGCAGAAGGCGGCCGGCGAATTCCTGTCGAAGGCGTTCGGCGCCGCCGTGTTCCTGATCTTCGTGGTGCTGCTGGCGCTGCTCAACAAATTCACCTCCGTCGGCCTGGTTCTGTCGGCGGTAGTGATGTCGACCATCGGCGTTCTGCTCGGGCTTTTGATCATGGGCCAGCCCTTCGGCGTGGTCATGACCGGCATCGGCATCATCGCGCTCGCCGGTGTGGTGGTGAACAACAACATCGTTTTGATCGACACTTATGACCGCCTGCGCCACGAGGGCTGGGACAAGCTCGACGCGGTGCTGCAGACCTGCCGCGAACGCGCGCGGCCGGTCGTGCTGACGGCGGTGACGGCGATCCTCGGCGTGCTGCCGATCGCCTTCGGCGTCAATCTGGAACTGATGAACCACGAGACCACCTACGGCGCGCCGTCGACGCAATGGTGGATCGCGCTGTCGAGTTCGATCGTCTTCGGCCTCGCCTTTTCCACCGTGCTGACGCTGGTGGTCACCCCGTCGCTGCTGATGATCTTCACCCGCAGCAACGAGTCCCGGGTCTCGGCTTTCCTCAACCGGCTCTTCCGCCGCCGTGGAAACGGCAAGGATACGCAGACGGCCGAAAAGCCCGATGTCGACCTGTCGTCGGGCTATCCCAAGGCGGCGGAATAGGCGCCACGACCGGCTGCGGCAGCGCAGCCGGCTCCACGCCTCGATGGGAACCGCAGCGGCCTCTCGCGCATTGATGGGGATCAGTCACGCATTGGAGGGAGCGTCATGACGCTCGGCACACTTCTCATCATCATCCTGATCCTGATCCTGATCGGCGCCGTCCCCGCCTGGCCGCATTCGCGCGCCTGGGGTTACGGCCCGTCCGGGCTTGTCGGCGCGATCCTGCTCGTGATCCTGATCCTGGCCCTGCTCGGCCGGATCTGACCGGGCCGACCGGGCTGGCCGACCGCCCCGCGGCTCAGGCGGCCCGCCGCCGCGGGGCATCGAGGCCGAGATCGGCGATCGCCTGGCCGATCGCCGTGGCCGGATCGGTGGTCGGCTCCGGCCCGATCAGGCGGGCGAACCGCCCGCCATCCAGCGAATGCGGCGTGCGCCACAGGTAGGACATCGCCGCCACCTCGCGCAAAAGCGGCACGACGAGCCCGCCCGCGCGCAGCAGGGTCCACGGCACGCCGCGTCGCGTCAGCGGACGCCCGAGCGCCTGTTCCGTCGCCGCCTTGAACTGGGTGCCCGTCAGCGTATGGCCGGCAAAATGAAACCGCTCGAAGGTCGCCAGACCGCCGCGGTTTTCCGCCACCATGACAAAGGCCCGCGCCAGATCCGGCAGGTAGGCAAAAGCATGCGGCACATCCATCGGGCCCGGCCAGGTGAAGATATTCTTGCGCAGCTTGGCGAGGATGAAGATGTCGAGCCAGCTTTCAGGCTTCTGTCCGCCGTAGAAATCGCCGGCGCGCAGCACGATCGTGCGCACGCCGCGCTCGCGCGCCCGCGCCGCGAACAGCTCCTCCATGGCAATCCGGATGCGCGCCTTCGACGTCGAGGCGACCTGGGGCGCGTCCTCCGTCGTGTCGAGCCCGATCCCGTAGCCGAAATTATAGACATTGCCCGGCACCATGTGCGTCGCGCCGGCCCGTTCCGCGGCGAAGATGACGTTTTCAGCCATCGGCAACACCTTTTCCTGCCACTGCGTATAGGCCGGATTGAGCGCGTTGAGGACAATGTCGGCGCCAAGACAGGCCGCCGCCAGCGCCTCGCGGTCGAACGCATCCGCCTGCACGGCTTCGACGCCCGGCGCCAGCGCCGCCGCCTTGGCAGCCCGTGCCACGCCCTTGACCCGCCAGCCCGCATCCAGGAAAGCGCGCGCGGCCGCATCGCCGATACGTCCCGCCGCGCCGAGAATGACGATTGTGTGCATGTGAAGCTCCCTTGCCATGTCGGGAGCACGATGCTTTATTCCTCCTTGAATTGAAATTGCTGCTGCATGCAGGTTTGATATTCAAAATCAAATAATAGCGTGGCCGGATGGTCGACGATCTCGACTGGAACCTGATCAAGAGTTTCGTGGCGGTGGCCGAGGCCGGCAGCCTGTCGGCGGCCGCCCGCACCCTGCGGGCCAGCCAGCCCACGCTCGGCCGGCACGTGGCGGAACTGGAGCGCGCGCTCGGCGTGACGCTGTTCCGGCGCGGCCGTGGCGGTTATGTGCTGAGCGAGGATGGTGCCGCGCTCCTCGACCGGGCCCGCGTCGTTCGCGAGCACGCCGCGGCCTTGTCCCGGCTCGCGCTGGGCACGAGCGAACAGGTCTCGGGAACGGTGCGGATCGCCGCCAGCGAGGTGATGGCCGCCTACGCCCTGCCGCCGCTCGCCGCCGCGCTGGCGCTCGAGGAGCCCGGCATCGAGATCGAGATCGTCGCCTCGAACCAGGTCGAAAACCTGCTGCGCCGCGACGCCGATATCGCGATCCGCATGGTCAAACCCGCCCAGCTCGACCTGGTCGCGCGCAAGATCGCCGACATCCCGCTCGTCGCCTGCGCCGCCACGGCCTATCTGGAGCGTCGCGGCCGGCCGCGACAACCCGACGAGCTCGTCGCCCACGACCTTGTCGGCTTCGACCGCGACGCAAGCATTATCGAGGGTTTTGCCCGTTTCGGCGTCGAGGCCGACCGTCATGCCTTCCGCTTCCGCTGCGACAGCCAGATCGTCTATTGGCAGGCGATCCGCGCCGGCAACGGCGTCGGGTTCTTTCAACGCCCGCTGATCGTCCGCGACGACGGCGTCGAGACGCTGTTGCCCGAAATGCGCTTACCCGTCCTGCCGATGTGGCTGGCCATGCATGGCGACGTGCGCACGAGCCCGCGCATCC
Organism: Nitratireductor alexandrii; assembly: GCF_004000215.1. GTDB lineage: Bacteria > Pseudomonadota > Alphaproteobacteria > Rhizobiales > Rhizobiaceae > Mangrovimarina > Mangrovimarina alexandrii. The sequence continues at coordinate 382,574 of NZ_RBVY01000003.1, forward strand.
GCCGGGTCGCCGATTTTCTGCATGAAGGGCTCACGCGCTATGCGGCCGAGTGAGACGGTCCGCCGCGCGCGAATTCGGCCTTTCTGGCCAAGCCCGCCATCAGCACGACGAGCACCAGCAGTCCCGACAGCACCGCAAAGATCGGCGCAAATCCGGTGTGCTCGCCGATGAAGCCGATCAACGACGGCGCCACCAGCAGCCCGGCATATCCCATGCTCGTCACCGTGCTCAGCCCGGCGCCGGCGGAGATGTCGTCCTGATTGCCGGCGGCGGAAAAGGCGATCGGCACCATATTGGCGATACCCAGTCCGGACAGGGCAAAGGCGACGATCGCCAGCGCGGGATCGGGCGACCAGGCCGCCACCATCATGCCGGCGGCGGCGACCAGGCCGGAAACCCGCAAGGTCGTCACCGCGCCGAGCCGGTCGCGCACCGCATCGCCGGCAAAGCGCATCAGCGCCATCGTTCCCGAGAAACCGGCAAAGGCGAGCCCGGCCGTGGCAAGGTCCGCGCCGCGTTCCTGGCGCAGATAAAGCGCGGCCCAGTCGAGCACCGCGCCCTCCGGCACCATGGAAAACAGCGCGATCACCCCGACCAGGTAGACCAGCGGGTTGCGCGGCAATGAAAAGCGCCGGCCGGGCGCCGCGGCCGGCACGGGTTCGCCCGACAGATGGCGGGTCGCCAGCACCGTTGCCAAAAGCGCGATCGCAGTCACGGCGAGGCCGTGGCCCACGGCGCCGAGCGCCACGATGGCGAAACCGCCGAGCCCGCCGCCGACAAAGCCGCCGAGGCTCCAAAATCCGTGCGAGGACGACATGATGGCGCGCCCGAGCCGGCGTTCCACCCCCACCGCGTTGGCGTTCATCGACACGTCCGTGCCGCCGATCAGCCCGCCGAACACCACCAGCGCCAGCGCCACGCTGGCAATTCCGGGCGCCAGTACCACACCTAACAGGCCGAACGAACAGGCAAGCGCCAGCACGCGCACCACCGGCGCCGAGCCGTGCCGGGCGATCAGGTAGCCGGCCGTGGGCATGGCGATCAGCGCGCCGGCGCCGAAGCCCAGGATCAGGAGGCCGAGCGTGAATTCGCTGATCTGCAGGCGGTCGAGCGTGACCGGGATCTGCGGCGCCCAGGATCCCACCAGAAACCCGTTGACAAGAAAGATCGCGGCGACGGCCCAGCGCCCGCGCTTCAGCTCCGTGGATGACGTTCCGGTTGCCGGCACCGCCAGGCCTCCTGTTGCGCGATGTCTTCTAAATCGATTTAAAAAAACGTCAACCGACACGGCCCGCCAATGGTTGCGCCAGACCCGGCCAGGGCGGCGCGCGCGCTTTGCGTTACCGTTGCCGGTCGCGCGCCGCCAGCGTGCGCAAACGCAGCGCGTTGAGGCGGATGAAGCCTTCGGCGTCCTTCTGGTCGTAGGCGCCGCGGTCGTCCTCGAACGTGACCAGCGCGTCCGAATAGAGCGATTTCGGCGAGCGCCGGCCGGTGACGATGACATTGCCCTTGTAGAGCTTCAGCCGCACCTCGCCCTCGACGTCTTCCTGGCTCTTGTCGATCAGCGCCTGCAGCATCTCGCGCTCCGGCGAGAACCAGAAACCGTTATAGATCAGCTCGGCGTAGCGCGGCATCAACTCGTCCTTCAGATGCGCCGCGTCACGGTCGAGCGTCAGCGATTCCATCGCCCGGTGCGCCGCAAGCAGGATCGTGCCGCCCGGCGTTTCGTAGACGCCGCGCGACTTCATGCCGACGAAGCGGTTTTCCACCAGGTCGATGCGGCCGATGCCGTTGTCGCGGCCGAGATCGTTGAGCGCCGTCAGGATGGCGGCCGGCGACATCGCCTTGCCGTCGATGGCGACGGCGTCGCCCTTGACGAAGGAAATCGTGATCTCGGTTGCCGTGTCGGGCGCCTCCATCGGCGAGATGGTGCGCTGATAGACATATTCGGGCGCCTCCGACCACGGGTCTTCCAGCACCTTGCCCTCCGAGGAGGAGTGCAGAAGATTGGCGTCGACCGAGAACGGCGCCTCGCCCTGCTTGTCCTTGGCGATCGGGATCTGGTGGGCCTGGGCGAAATCCAGCAGCGCCGTGCGCGACTTGAACTCCCAGTCGCGCCACGGCGCGATCACCTTGATGTCGGGATTGAGCGCGTAGGCCGACAACTCGAAGCGCACCTGATCGTTGCCCTTGCCGGTCGCGCCATGCGCGACCGCGTCCGCGCCGGTCTCCTCGGCGATCTCGACCAGCCGCTTGGAGATCAGCGGCCTGGCGATCGAGGTGCCGAGCAGATAGACGCCCTCGTAGAGCGCGTTGGCCCGGAACATCGGAAAGACGAAATCCGAAACGAACTCTTCGCGCAGGTCCTCGACATAGATCTGCCGGATACCCAGCATCTCGGCCTTCTGGCGCGCAGGCTCCAATTCGCCGCCCTGGCCGAGATCGGCCGTGAAGGTCACCACCTCGGCGCCGAGCTCGGTCTGCAGCCACTTCAGGATGATGGAGGTATCGAGACCGCCGGAATAGGCGAGCACGACCTTCTTGACGTCGTTCCACTTGCTCATGGGATATCTCGTCTTTCGATTTGCCGGCGCCGGGCGCGCCCTTGAAGTCGCTGCCCTTTTATCAGGAAAGCACGGCCGGGCAAGGCTGTCGCCGCGCCTCCGATCGACGTCTCGGGCGCGTCGAAAAGGCCGGCTCGACCGCTTGCCGCGGCCCGGTTTGCGCCCCTTTCGCGATCGGCTAATCTGCCGGGGGGCTCGAATCGGGAAGCGGGGACGAAACCTTGCCATCACGTCACACGCACGCCACGCGGCGCGGCCGTATTGGCGGCCTTGCGGCCTCCGGTGCCGCGCTTTTCGCCCTGTTGGCACTCGCCGGCCCGGTATCGGCCGCCGAACGCTGGACGGTCGCGCCTTTCGGCGCCATCGCATACGCCCCGCCGCCGGTCGCCGCCCGCGGCGTCGAGGCCGTGCAGCTCGACTGCCGCGAACAGCGCTGGACGCTGCTCCTGCGCGTCGCCGCCGACACCGACGCCCAGGCCCTGCCCGACACCGCCCGGTTGCGGATCGACCGGTCCGATTTCGAACTTGAACGCGTCTCCAGCGGGAGAGGCGTGGCGCTGAAGGTGCCGCGCGAATTGCTCGATCCGCTGAAGAGCGGCGGCGAAATGTCGGTTGAACTCGCAGAAGGCGCGGCCGCCGTGCGGGCGCGCCTGTCGCTGCGCGGCTCGCGCAAGGCCATCGAAGCGGTCGCGCCGAAATGCTCGCCGCGCGACATGTCCGCCTACGAGGCGATCGCGCTCGAAGAGATCGGCGAGGCCGTCGACACCGCGACAAAGCTGCTTGCCGACGAGATCGCGCGTTTCCGCGCCGCCGCCGGCTTTGCCCCCCAGGTCAAGGCGCGGCGCGTCGATCTCGATGCGCAGCGCGCGCTTTTGATCGCCAGCCTGTGTGGGGCGAGTTCCTATTTCGGCGATACCGGCTGCAACGTCACCGTTCACGCCCGCCTGAACGCCGCGGCCGACTGGCACGAGGTGTTCAACAGCGAGGGCATGGCGCTGCATTGGGATCCGGGCGCGGCAACCGACGGCTGGCCCGACCTGGTGGCGCTGCCGCCGGGCGAGGACGACGAATTCGTCTGGTTCTGGGACGGCGGCGGTTATTCGTTGCGCGTTCCCGCCAGCCAGTCCGCGCGCGACTGACCAGCGCCCTGTCCTATCGGTTGCCGCGAAACAGCGAGCGCCACATGTCGTAACCGGCCAGCCCGAGGCCGATCAGACAGGCGACGTAGAGGTCGACCCGATGGACCTTGACGGCGATGATGCCGAGAAACCCGGCCAGAAGCGCAAAGGCCAGTAGGGCGAACAGGCGGTCAACGAGCATGGTGGGACCTCTCCGAAATGCGGTCGATCGCGTGCCTGACCATCATCACCGCCCGTAGAACAGCTTCGGCAGCGCGTGCACGATGTCGGGCAGCACGTAAAGCACGACCATGGTGATGAACACCATGAAGACATAGGGCAGCGAGCCGGCGAAGATCTGCGTCAGGCGCACATGCGGCGGCGCGATCCCCTTGAGATAATAGGCCGACATCGCCATTGGCGGCGTCAGGAAGGACGTCTGCAGGTTCAGCGCGATCAGAATGCCGAAAAACAGCGGATCGATGTCGAAAAGCGGCAGCAAGGGCAGGAAGATCGGCACGAAGATGATGATGATTTCCGACCATTCCAGCGGCCAGCCGAGCAGGAAGATGATGATCTGAGCCAGGATCAGGAACTGCAGCGGCGTCAGATCCATGCCGACCACGAATTCGCGCACGACCTGCTCGCCGCCGAGATAGGAAAACACCGAGGCGAACGTCCACGAGCCGACGAACAGCCAGCACACCATGGCGGTCGTGCGCACCGTCAGATAGACCGACTCGCGCAACCTGTCCCAGGTCAGCGCGCGATAGGCGGCGGCCAGCACGAGCCCGCCGATCGCCCCGATCGCCGCCGCCTCCGAGGGTGTGGCCAGACCGAACAGGATCGCGCCGAGCACCGACAGGATGAGGATCGCCAGCGGAAAGAACGACGTCAGCAACATCACTATCAGCCGCGCCGTCGGTATCGGGTCGTCGGATTTGTCCGGGCGCGGAGCGAGCGAAGGCTGCAGCGTGGCACGACCGACGATGTAGATCAGATACATGCCGGCCAGCAGGAAACCCGGCAGCAGCGCCCCGGCATAAAGCCGTACGATCGACACGCCCGAAGCCGCGGCATAGACGATCAGCATGATCGAGGGCGGGATCAGGATGCCCAGCGTCCCGCCGGCGCAGATCACGCCCGACGCGAAACGCTCGTCGTAGCGCGCCCTGAGCATGGCCGGAAAGGCAAGCAGCCCCATCAGCGTCACGACGGCGCCGACAATGCCGGTGGCGGTGGCGAACAGCGCGCAGGTGATCAGCGCCGCGACCGCCATCGACCCTGGCAACCGGCGGCTCGCCACGCTCAGCGTCTCGAACAGCCGATCGACGATATTGGCCCGCTCGACGATGTAGCCCATGAACAAAAATAGCGGGATCGCGGTCAGCACGTCGTTGGCCATCACCGAATAGGTCTGGTTGACGAACAGATCGAAGATGCGATTGTCGAACAGGGTGCGCATGCGCTCCGCGTCGAAATAGGCGTAATAGCCGAAGCCGATACCCATCGCCATCAGGGTGAAGGCGATCGGGAAGCCGAGCATGATGACGAAAATGAACAGGCCCAGCATCAGGATCGCGATTTGCGGATCGGTCATGGACGCCTTTCCTTCGGGGTGACGATGTCGATCGCTTCGGAGCCGTGCGCCAGCACCGAACGGCCGGCCTTCTGCAGCCTCGTCTCGAGCTCCTCGACGTCTTCTTCGGGAAGCGGCCACGCGCCGGTGCGGATCGTGAGCACGCAACGGAAAACCTGGGCCACGCCCTGGAAGACCAGCAGGATGCCGGCGGCGATGATCACCGATTTGAACTGGAAGATCGGCACGTTGGCCGGGCTCATGCTGGAGACTTCGAAATAGCGCCAGGAGCGTCCGGCGTATTTCCAGCCGGAAATGACCAGCGCCAGCACGCCGGGAAAGAAAAACAGCAAATACAGGATGAGCTCGACCTTGGCCTGCGTCGCCGGCTTCCAGAGCCGGTAGACGAAGTCGCCGCGCACATGACCGTCGCGGGACAAGGTATAGGCGCCCGCCATCATGAACATCGTCCCGTACATCATGTAGGACAGGTCGAACGCCCACGGCGTCGGCGCGTTGAGCGCGTAACGCACGAAAACCTCGTAACCGACCCCCAGGGTCATCACGAGCACGCACCACGCGAACACCTTGCCGAACCAGGCCGACAATTTGTCGGCAAACCTTATATAGCTTCGCATCACCCTTTGCCCCCGCATTGTCTCGACCAGGCTCAACCGCAAGCCGTGAACAGGGGACGCGGCCGCCTATCGGCCGCATCCCGCCACGCCAGGGCCGGTCGTCGTCCGGAGTGCGCGCGGCGCACGGCGGGTCTCGGGTCCGAAACCCGCCGCTTGCGACTATACCACGCCTCCGGAGCCGGACGCAGATCGGCCCTGGCTGGGCCCTGCGAGACGATCAGAGCTTGCCCGGATAATAGTGCTGATAGGCCAGACGGTAGTCCGGTGCGTTCTGCAGGCTGTAGAACACCACCCGCTCGCACCATTCCTTCTGGCTTTCCACCACCTTGGCGAAGAACGGATCCTCCATCAGCGGCGGCAGGATCTCGTCCCACGCGTCGAGCTGGGTCTTCAGGACATCGTCGGGCGTGCGCTTGACGTTGACGCCGGCCTCCGTCTGCAGCTTTTCCAGATCGGCCGAATATTGATGGAGCGCCAGCGCCGTATTGGCCAGATGCACGGCCTCCACGCCGTATTTCAGGATCGCCTGCAGATCGGGCGGCAGGCTTTCATACTTGTCCTTGTTGAAGATGAACTCGAACGATTCGGAGGCTTGGTGATAGGAGGCCAGCATGTAGTTCTTGGCCACGTCCTGCGCCCCGAAGCGGCTGTCGGAGGTCGGGTTGTTGAACTCGAACGCATCGATCACGCCCCGCTCCATCGCCGGCACGATCTCGCCGCCGGGAAGCTGTGCCACCGCCGCTCCCATCGCCTGGAACAGGTCGGCCGCCAGGCCGACCGTGCGGTATTTCAGGCCTGCGACCTGGTCGGCGCTGGTGATTTCGTCCTTGAACCATCCGAAGGGCTGCGCCGGCATGCCGAAGGCGAAGAAGCCGACGATGTTCAGGCCCAGAACGTCCTGGGTCAGTTCGCGGTAAAGCTCGTTGCCACCGCCGTGATACATCCACGCGATCATCTCGGTCGCATTGGCGCCGAAGACGGGGCCGGTGCCGAAGAGCGACGCGGCCTTGTTCTTGCCGTACCAGTAGACCGGAACCGTGTGCGCGGCATCGATGATGCCGTCGTGACAGGCATCCTGCACCTGGAAGGCGCCGACGACGGCGCCGGCCGGCAACAGGTCGATTTTCAGCCGACCGCCGGCCATCTCCTCGACGCGTTCGACATATTGCTGCGCCATTTCCTGGAAGACGTCCGAGGACGGCCAGGACGATTGCATTTTCAACGTGATCGGGGCCTGCGCGAGAACCGCCGGCGTCGCCAGCGTGGTCGTCGCCACCGCGCCGGCCCCGGCGATCGAGCTGTTTTTCAGAAAGTGTCGCCGCGAAATTTTATCGGTCGTCATTTTTTCCTCCCTGATATGCATATCGCGTGTTTCAGCACATCAAGAATAATCTATACGAACATTTGTGCAATCCGGTGATTGGCAAGGATTTTGCTGCAGTCGCTTCTAATACGAAAGTTTTATTTCTCATATTGTTCGCAATCAAACCATAAATTCTATATTGAATTTATATCTTTTGCATTCTTGATCATATTTGCACTGCAGCAAAATTTGTTATTTTGGGAATATTACTTAGAATCAAACACTTGTATCTGAATGATCCGGCACGGCTCGAATTTCTGCGAAGCGTCATCGGCAAACGCTGCCAGCTTGGACCTTCGCCTTGGCGTGCAGTCTGGCGGGAATGGCTCGGCGGCGAGCTTTTCGCAGTGTCGTCGATGCTGTAAAGCGAAGCCTCGACACTGCAACAATGGTCCGGTGCCAGGTTCCCATGTTCGTACCCGAATTTTCAGTCCTTTTGCAGTTCGCCGTCGCGACCTTCATCATCGCCATCACGCCGGGCCCCGACATGACCCTGTTCGTGGGACGCGCCCTGTCGGAAGGGCGCGCGGCGGGGCTTGCCTGCATGGTGGGCGCCATGACCGGTATCGTCATCCACACCTGCATGGTGGCGCTTGGGCTCTCGGCGCTGATCGTCGCCTCGCCGCAGGCTTTTCTAGCGCTGAAAATCGCCGGCGCCGGCTATCTGGTCTGGCTTGCCTGGCAGGCGATCCGAAACGGCTCGGCCTTTTCGCCGGAAACCCGCGCCGGCAAATCGCGGTCGCTTTACCGCAACTGGGCGACGGGGCTGGGGATCAACCTGCTCAATCCGAAGATCATTTTGTTCTTCATGACCTTCCTGCCGCAGTTCGTCTCGGTTTCCGACCCGCACGCGTCGGGGAAGTTGTTCTTTCTCGGCCTGCTGTTCATCCCGCTCTCTTTGCCGCTGACCATCCCGATGGTGCTCGCGGCGGACGGTTTTGCCGGGCTCTTGAAGAAAAGTCCGCGGGTGACGCGCCTGATCGACTATCTGTTCGCGGGCGTGTTTTCCGCCTTCGCGATCAAGATCCTGACCGCTCAGGCGCGTTGAGTTCGGCCCGGTCGCGCCAGCGTCCGGCGCTGCGGCCGCAAACGGCCCAATAGACGAGGCCGCCCACGATGCCGGCCCCCAGCAGCGGCAGGATCGGCCTATCGGCCGGCGACGCCGCCGCGCCTTGGCCGACGCCGTAGAGCAGGGCGGCGACCGCGGCCGCGATCGCCCCGCCGCAGACGGCATAGTAGAGCCATTCCCGTCTGCGCGAGAATTCGCCGAACAAGATCGCGGCAATCGACGGAATGAAGGCGTAGTAGGAAACCAAGAGCGCCACGAACAGCGTCGAAACCATCCAGGCACCGAGACCGTCGGGGCCCGATCCCAATTCGGCCTGGGCCCTGCCAAGCAGGATGGCGTGCAGAAACCCGCTCGCCGCCAGCGCGGCGGCCGCATATCCGACGATGATGATTGCGAAGCGGACCAGAAGAACGAGAAGCTGGGTCAAGCCTCGCCGTGCCCGGCGATCATCATCGCCTCGAGCGCAAGCCGTTCGGATTTCTTCAGCCGCTCGGATTCCGATTTGAGCTGGCCGCAGGCCGCCAGAATATCGCGCCCGCGCGGCGTGCGGATCGGCGAAGCGTAGCCGGCCTGATTGACATAATCGGCGAAGGTCTCGATCGTTTCCCAGTCCGAGCACTGATAGTTGGAACCGGGCCAGGGATTGAACGGGATCAGGTTGATCTTGGCCGGAATGCCCCGGAGCAGCCGAACCAATTCCTTGGCGTCGGCAAGCGAATCGTTGACGTCGCGCAGCATGACATATTCGAAGGTGATGCGCCGGGCGTTGGAAAGGCCCGGATAGCGCCGGCACGCCTCCAGAAGCTCCTTCAGCGGATATTTTTTATTGATCGGCACCAGCATGTCGCGCAGGTCGTCGCGCACCGCGTGCAGCGAGATCGCCAGCATGACGCCGATTTCCTCGCCGGTGCGGTAGATTTCCGGCACCACGCCCGATGTCGACAGGGTGATGCGGCGCTTCGACAAGGACAATCCGTCGCCGTCCGAGGCGATCAACAGCGCCTTCTTCACGTGGTCGAAATTGTAGAGCGGTTCGCCCATGCCCATCATGACGATGTTGGAGACCTTGCGCCCCTCGGCCGGAACGATCGCCCCCATCGGCGTTTCCCGCTGCGGGAAATCGCCGAGCCGGTCGCGTGCGGTCAAGAGCTGCGACAGGATCTCTTCCGCCGTCAGATTGCGCACCAGCTTCTGGGTGCCGGTATGGCAGAACGAGCAGGTCAGCGTGCAGCCGACCTGCGAGGAGATGCAGAGCGTGCCGCGCCCCTCCTCGGGAATGTAGACGGTTTCGACCTCGACGGGACGCCCGGCGCCGCGCGGCGGAAAGCGGAACAACCATTTGCGAGTGCCGTCGGCCGAGATCTGCTCCTCGACGATTTGCGGCCGCGCCACGGTGAAATGACGGTCGAGCGCGCCGCGCAGGTCACGCGAAATATTGGACATCGCGTCGAAGTCGGACACGCCGCGCACATAAAGCCAGTGCCAGAGCTGCTGCGCGCGCATTCTGGCCTGGCGTTCGGGCACGAGCGCGCTTTCCACCAGGGCGACGGCAAGCTCATCCCGGGTCAGGCCGATCAGGGTCGGCTTGTCCGGTTTCGCGGTTTTGGCGGCGAGAGCGCTGCGGCTCTCGGCGGAAGTCAGATCGATCGTCAGGGCCATGGGCTTCGAAATATGGTCGGCCGCAGCCGGTTTCCAGTTTCAGCGGCTTTACCAGAACCGAGCGCCTGCGTCATCCGCCTTGCGACCATTCAAAAATGAAAATTGATGAATATCAAATTTTATCATAAAATCATCTGATATGAATTGAGCGATCCTCGCTGGCGTTGGAGAGATGCGATGAAATGGCTGATACCGCCCATCCTGCTTGTGCTGACCGCCGTCGCCATGATCGCGGTCTATCGCGCCCTGCCCGGCGGCGGAATGATACCGCCGCCGGTCAATTATTATCTCGGCTTGCCCCTGGTCGCTCTGGGTCTGGCGCTGGCCTTTGCCGGTGCGCGGCGGTTTCGTCATGCCGGGACGAATATCCACACCTTTCACCGGCCGGATAGGCTGATAACCGATGGACTTTATTCCATGAGCCGAAATCCGATGTATCTCGGTTTCGCGCTGGCGTTGTTGGGCTTTGCGATCAAGCTGAACACGCCGATCAATTTCGCGCTGGTGGCCGCCTTCGTTCTCGTCACCGACCTCTGGTATATCCGTTACGAAGAACGGATCGCCCAGTCGGTCTTCGGCGAGGCCTATCGCGATTACCGGCGTCGGACCCGCAGATGGATCTGATATTTGCCGAGACCGAAAACCGACATCGCCGCCGTCCGAAAAAAACTGCTCGAGGCAGCCGAGCATCACATCAGGGCGCACGGACCGAAAAAGCTCACCGTGTCGGATATCGCCGCCGAATGCGGCATGTCGCAATCCAATGCCTACCGCTTCTTTCGTAGCAAGCGCGATCTGCTCGAAGCGGTCGGCGAGCGCTGGTTCGCGGAAATCGAGCGGGAACTCGCCGACATCGCCGCCTCGCGGCAGCCGCCGGCCGAGCAGTTGCTGCGCTTCATCGTACGCCAATACGAGTTGAAGCGCGCCCGCTATGCCGAGGACCCGGACCTGTTTCGCGCCTATCTCGCGCTCGGCAAGGCCAATATGTCGATCGTCGAGCGCCATTTGAACCGCATGCACGCCCAGCTTGAGGCGATTATGCAGCGTTGTGGCGAAAACGGGCTTTTGGGCGGCCGCGAACCGGGCGAAGCGGCAAATCTCGTCGAGGCGATGACGGCGCGCTTTCGCGATCCCGGCCAGATCATGCGGTTTTACGATACCGACACGCCCGGCCGCGTCGCCGAGATCGCCGGGTTGATCCTGGCCGGGATGGCCCATCTGCACAGGAAGGCCGACTGAACCGCCGCGCCGTGGTCCGGACCGGTCGAAGCGATCCGTTTCACGAGAACCCGCGTTCGAGCGACGCCCTTATTTGCAGCTCGAGATCGATTGCAGCGCCGCGGTGATGCCGCGCAGCGAAAAGGCGTAATTGGTGTCGTTTCCGCGTCCGGACACCGCCTGCACCGACATTTCGGCACCAGCCTTCATCGCGGCCACGAGCTGCGGTTCTTCCGCGGCGTTTTCCAGCCAGGCCGACTTGCCCTTGGTGAACAGCGAGAAGGAGCGGTCGCCCACCTTCACCAACACTTTCGAGTTTTCCTTGAAATTATAGGACGCGATGAATTGCGGTTCGTAGGCGATGTTCTGCCCCGGCTTCTGGCTCACGAAAAAGAAGATGTCGCCATGATCGAGCGAGGAGGGCTGCTTGTCGGTCGGCACGGACAGCACATAGCAGACCTTCCCGCTTCCCGACTGGTAGGAGTAGGTCCCCCAGGCATTGTGCTGTCCCACCTTCGTCGCGGTCTGCGCTCCGGCCGGTCCTGCCACCATCACAATGGCGGCTGCTCCCGCGAGGAACGAAATCAGTGCACGCATGTCGATACCATTTTCCTGTGTTTGGCCTGTTCAACCCGTTGCCGAGCGCCCTTTCCGGGCCGCACTCGCCTTAATTTTAATTAATCGGAGTTACCAAAGAGTGAATCCGACCGACGATAATGCGTCCGCTTCCGCCGGTTCCGGCACAGCCGCGCTCACGGCATATTTTGCGCCGAAACACTATGATTGAGGCAAAGAGCGCAGGAAAACGGCAACAGTTTGTCAGCCAGCAGCGTCCGCCGGGGCGCATCCCGCAACACGCGCCCAAGGCCTTATTGCGCCGCAGCAGCCGCGCCCGTAGGGTCATGGCGGGCGGCCGTCGCCCGAAGGGCGTAAACGGGGAGCAGCTTGCGCGAAAACCAACCTGCGCCGCAATTACGGCATGCGCACCTGATGGCGCGCGTGGCGTCCGGCCGCGACCGGGACGCCTTCGCGGCCCTGTTCGATCATTTTGCTCCGCGCATCAACGGCTTTTTGCAAAAACAGGGCATGGAAGCCGGCGCCGCCGAGGATCTGACCCAGGAAGTGATGGCGGTGATGTGGCACAAGGCGCATCTTTTCGATCCGGCCAAATCGTCGCTGGCGACCTGGCTGTTTCGCGTCGCCCGCAATCGCCGCATCGACGGGCTGCGCCGCGACCGCTCACACCTGATCGACCCGCACGACCCGTTCTTCTGGCCCGACGCCGCCGAGGCGCCCGATGACGGGCTCGACGCGCGCCAGCGCGACGAGCGCGTCCGCCTCGCTTTGGCCGACCTGCCCGACGAGCAGGCCGACCTGGTCAGGCTGGCGTTTTTCAACGGGCTCACCCACAGCCAGATCGCCGACAGTACCGGGCTTCCGCTCGGCACGGTGAAATCGCGCATCCGTCTGGCTTTCGCGCGCTTGCGACGGGCGCTGGAAGCAGATCCGAGGGTCGACGCCGACGGCTGAAAAGCCGACCGGTCAGTCCTGTTCGTCGAGAAAGTCCCGTGCCGCCTTGCGGTGGGCCGGCGTGATGTGGCCGCGGATCGCCGTCAACGCGGCCGTCAGCACAGCGATATCATCGGTAAAGCCGAACCCGACCAGGAAATCGGGGATCGTGTCGAGCGGCAGCACGAAATAGGCGAGCGCGGCCAGAAGCACCCCGCGCACGCGTGTCGGGGTCTTGTCGTCGAGCGCGCAATAATAGGCCGCGATCACCTCGTCCATGAACGGGATCTGTCGGGCTGCGCGCCGCACGGTGCGGCGCAGATTGTCGCGCACGCGCTGCCTGCGCCTGGCGTTCTCGGCCTCGCTCACGGGGTCCAGCACTTCGGCGATGCGGTCGTCGTCCATCATCTTGTCCATGGTCGCAAATGTGGTGCCGTTCGCGTTCCCATGCAAGTCGGCCCGCTGTCCGGAAACCGGCCAACCGCCTGCACGATGATGATTTCAGGCGCGTTTGCCCGCGCAGGCCTCGATCGCCTTGGCAAGCGCCACGTCGAGCGCGGTCAGCCCGCCCGCATCGTGCGTCGACAGCGCGATATCGACCGTCTTGTAGACGTTCGACCAGTCGGGATGGTGGTCCATCTTTTCCGCCGCCAGCGCGACCCGCGCCATGAAGCCGAAGGCTTCGTTGAAATTCCCGAACACGAAGCGTTTGGTGATCGCCTCTCGGTCCGCGGCCCGTTGCCAGCCGTCCAGGCCGGCAAGCGCCTCGGCCACGGCCGTCTCGTCGAGTTTTTCACGCTTCATCGCCAAATCCCATTCTCCAGGCCGCCGGTTTTCATGATAACGCACATGTCATGACTTCGCAGCCCCGCCAGTCCGTCCTCTTCGTCTGTCTCGGCAATATCTGCCGTTCGCCGCTGGCCGAAGGCGTCTTCCGCCATGTGCTTCAAAACCGCGGAGCGGCCGGGCGTTTTCTGGTCGATTCGGCCGGCACGGGCGGCTGGCATGCCGGTTCGCCGCCCGATCCGCGCTCGGTCGAGATCGCCGCGCGGCACGGCATCGACCTGACGGCGCAGCGCGCCCGGCGGATCGCGGACGGGGATTTCGCACGCTTCGACCTTGTGCTTGCCATGGACCGGAGCAACCGGGCCGAGCTGAAGGCGCGGGCGGGCGGCGGCCGGTTAGACTGGATCCACCTTTTGATGGACTTCGCGCTCGGCGAGGCGCGCGACGTGCCCGATCCCTATTACGGCGGCGCCGACGGTTTCGAAACGGTCTACCGCATGATCCGCGCGGCATCCGAGGCCCTGGCCGAAAAGCTCGCCGCCCCCTGGGATGAGCCGGACAGGGACCAGGCCTCCTCCACCAGATAAGGCCCCCCGCCGACCGAATCGCGCGATGACATCAGCACGAAACGGGCGACCCTGAACGGTGCGGTGGCGAAGTTCCCGCGCCCCGAAAGATAGGCCGCAAGTTCGTGCGGGGCCGCGTTGCGCAGCCGCGCCAGTGTCACGTGCGGGGTGAATTTGCGCGGATCGGGCGCTGCCCCGTGGCGCAGGCATATGCGATCGATCTCCGACTGTAGCGCGAAAAGTTCGGGCGAGGGCGCCACGCCGGCCCACAACGCGTGCGGTTTCTTCGAGCCGAACGTCCCCACGCCGGATAGGTTGATCTGGAATCCCGGCCGCCGTACCCGGTCGAGGCCGTTGACGATGTCGTCCGCGACCCGTCCAGGCACGTCGCCGATGAAGCGCAGGGTGATGTGGTAGTTTTCGACGTCGATCCAGCGCGCGCCGGGCAGGCCGCCGCGCAGCAGGGAGAGCGACAGGCTCGCATCGCGCGGTATCTCGAGGGCGGTGAAAAGTCGCGGCATGGCTACCTCCTCGAATCGCTCTTCGACCCTCAGCGAATCATCGTTTTGCCGCGCCGGCAAGCCCCGCGCCGGCGCAGGATCGATTTCGCGTCAGTCGTGATCGGCAGCGCCGGCCTTCAGCGTGCCGAGCGTCTCCTCGACCACCGGCAGGGCGTTTTCCACCATCCGCTCCACCCCTTCGGCGTTGGGGTGCATGCCGTCGGCCAAAAGCAGCCCGCCATCAGCCGCCACCCCGTCCATGAAGAACGGGATCAGCGCGATGTCGTGCTTTTCGGCCAGACGGGGAAAGATGGCGTTGAACGCGTCGGAGAAGTCCGCCCCCAGATTGGGCGCGGCCAGCATGCCGGCCAGCACGACCTCGACGCCGCGCTCCTTGAGGCGGGCGATCATCGTGTCGAGATTGTCCTCGGTGGTGGCCGGCGGCAGGCCGCGCAGCATGTCGTTTGCGCCGAGCTCGAGAACCACCAGATCGGTGTCGTCGGGAACCGACCAGTCGAGCCGCGCCAGGCCGCCGCTGGTCGTGTCGCCGGAAACCCCGGCATTCGTCACCGCTACATTGTAACCCTTTTCGCGGAGCGCGGCTTCGAGCCGTTCGGGAAAGGATTCTCCCGGCGCCAGCTCATAGCCCGCCATCAGGCTATCGCCGAGGCCGACAATGCTTGTGGAGGCCGCCGCAACGCCAAACTGGACAAGCACGGCCAATCCACCGAACATGAATGCGCGTAAGCTTGCTTTGAAACCCATACCGTATTTCCCATATGAGCCGGACGCGACCTGTCGGGCGCGCCTTGGGATTTCACCTCGTCGCTTCACCATATAGGATGGATTTTCCGTGACCAAAGCGGTTATCGAACTGAAGAACGTGTCGCTCACGCTGGGGCGCGGCGCGTCGTCCGTTCACGTGCTCAAGGGTGTCGACCTGGAGATCGCGGCCGGCGAGCGCGCCGGCATCGTCGGGCCGTCGGGGTCGGGCAAGTCGACCCTTTTGATGGTCATCGCCGGGCTCGAAAGCGTCGATGCGGGCGCCGTCACGATCGCCGGCGAAGCGCTGGTAGGCCGCAGCGAGGACGATATCGCCGCGTTTCGCGGCCGCAATATCGGCATCGTCTTCCAGTCCTTTCACCTGATCCCCAACATGACCGCGCTCGAAAACGTCGCCGTGCCGCTCGAACTTGCCGGCCATGACGACCCGTTCGACCGCGCCGCGGCGGAACTCGAAGCGGTCGGGCTGAAGGACCGCGTTACGCATTATCCGGGCGAATTGTCGGGCGGCGAACAGCAGCGCGTGGCGATCGCCCGCGCCCTGGCGCCGCATCCAAAGATCCTGATCGCCGACGAGCCGACCGGCAATCTCGACCAGGCGACCGGCCGCCAGATCGCCGATCTCCTGTTCGCCGAGGCGGCCGAGCGCGGCATGACCCTTCTCCTGGTCACGCACGACCCCGCGCTCGCCGGGCGCTGCGACAGGCAGGTCGCCATGCGCTCCGGTCGTATCGAGCCGGCGCCCGCCCACGCCGTCTCCGCCTGAGGTGGTCCCGATGAGCCTTGCCCGCACCCTGCGCCTCGCCACCCGCTTTTCGTTGCGCGAGATGCGCGGCGGCCTGTCCGGTTTCATGATCTTTCTCGCCTGCATCGCGCTCGGCGTCGCCGCGATCGGCGGTGTCAACTCGCTGGCGCGGGCCATCACCGCGGGTGTGGCCAATGAAGGCCAGGTGCTTCTGGGCGGCGACATCCGCTTCGAACTGGTTCATCGCCAGACGACGCCGCAGGAGCGCGCATTCCTCGAAAGACGCGGCACCCTTGCCGCCAGCGCCAAGATGCGGTCGATGGCACGCCTGCCCGACGGCTCCGACCAGACGCTGGTCGAGGTCAAGGCGGTCGATGACCTCTACCCGCTCTACGGTGCGCTGGAGACCAGCCCGCAGCGCGACCACGAGGCGCTGTTTTCGCCTCGTGACGGTGTCTACGGCGCCGCCGCTCCGTCGCTGTTGTTCGAACGGCTGGCGCTT
Source organism: Nitratireductor alexandrii (assembly GCF_004000215.1). Taxonomy (GTDB): domain Bacteria; phylum Pseudomonadota; class Alphaproteobacteria; order Rhizobiales; family Rhizobiaceae; genus Mangrovimarina; species Mangrovimarina alexandrii. Next base: position 399,173 of record NZ_RBVY01000003.1, read on the forward strand.
GAACCGGGGGCGCGGCTGAAGCTCGGCAACATAGAATTCGAGCTGCGCGCCATCATCGACACCGAACCCGACCTGGTCTCAGACGGCTTCGGCTTTGCGCCGCGGCTGATGATCTCGCTCGAGGGCCTGGCGGCCTCGGGGCTGATGCAGCCCGGCAGCCTGGTCGAGCACGCCTACAAGCTGCGCCTGCCGGCCGCGACCGACGAGGCCGGCATCCAGGCGCTGGCCGCGCAGGCGCGCGAGACCTTCCCCGAAGCCGGCTGGAGCATCCGCTCGCGGGCCAACGCCGCGCCGGCGCTATCGTCCAACATCACCCGGTTTTCGCAGTTCCTGACCCTTGTCGGCCTGACCGCGCTTGTGGTCGGCGGGGTCGGCGTGGCCAATGCGGTGCGCGCCTATCTCGACGGCAAGCGCGGCGTGATCGCGACGCTGAAAAGCCTCGGCGCGTCGGGCGGCCTCGTGTTTTCCGTCTATCTCGTGCAGATCATGATCATCGCCGCGCTCGGCATCGCCGTCGGCCTGGTCCTCGCCGCCGCGGTACCGTTCGTCGCCGGCGCCGCGCTCGCCACCGTGCTGCCGGTTCCCACCGAGGCGGCGGTCTATCCGGACGCTTTGGCGATCGCGGCGCTGTTCGGCCTGCTGGTCACACTCGCTTTCGCGCTGCTGCCGCTCGGGCGCGCCCGCGCCGTGCCGGCCACGGCGCTGTTCCGCGAGATGGGGTTCGAGGCGCGCGGCCTGCCGGCTCCGGCCTATCTGGCCGCCACGCTGACGATCAGCGCCGTCCTGGCGGGTCTGGCCGTGTGGTATTCGACCGACCGTTTCCTCGCCGCCTTGTTCGTCGGCGCCACGATCGTCACCTTCATCGTTCTGCGTCTCGTCGCCATGCTGGTACAGGCGCTCGCCCGGCGCAGCCCGCGCGTGCGCTCGACGGCGCTGCGGCTGGCGATCGGAAACATCCATCGCCCCGGCGCCCTGACGCCGTCGGTCGTGCTGGCGCTCGGCCTCGGTCTCACGCTTCTGGTCGCGCTGGCGCTGATCGACGGCAATCTGCGCCGCCAGATCGCCGGCAATCTTCCCGAAAGGGCGCCGAATTTCTTCTTCGTCGACATTCAGAACACCGAGGTCGACGCCTTCGCCGAGCTGGTGCAGACCCAGGCCGGCGACGGCAAGCTGGTCCGCGTGCCGATGCTGCGCGGCCGTATCATGGAGTTCAACGGCGTCGACGTGCAGAAGATCGAGGTGCCGCCGGAAGGCCGCTGGGTGCTGCGCGGCGACCGCGGCATTACCTATGCCAGGAACATTCCCGAGAACTCGACACTCGCCGAAGGCGACTGGTGGGGCCCCGACCACGCCGGCGAACCGCTTGTGTCGTTTGCGGCCGAAGAGGGGCGCGAGCTCGGCCTGAAACTGGGTGACACCGTCACCGTCAACGTGCTCGGCCGCAACATCACCGCCAGGATCGCCAATTTCCGCAATGTCGAATGGGAATCGCTGGCGATCAACTTCGTCATGGTGTTTTCGCCCAACACGTTCGCCGGCGCCCCGCACGCATGGCTGGCGACGCTGACAACCCCGGATACCACCGCCGAGGACGAGGCCCGCATCCTCAACGCCGTCACCCGGGCCTTTCCCACCGTCACCACCGTGCGGGTGAAGGACGCGCTCGACATCGTCAATCGTCTGGTCGGCCAGCTCGCCACCGCGATCCGGGGCGCGGCCGCCGTGGCGCTGATCGCTTCGGTGCTGGTGCTTTCGGGCGCGCTCGCCGCCGGCAACCGCGCGCGCATCCACGACGCGGTGGTGCTGAAGACACTCGGCGCCACCCGCGGCACCCTGATGACCGCCTTTTCGCTGGAATACGGGCTGATCGGCCTGTCGACGGCGGCCTTCGCGCTCGCCGCCGGCGGCTCGGCGGCCTGGTACGTGTTGTCGCAGATCATGGATCTGCCGGCCGCCTTCATGCCCGAGATCGCATTGTCGACGGTCTTGATCGCGCTCGTGCTGACGGTCGGTTTCGGCCTGATCGGCACTTGGCGGGTGCTCGGCCACAAGGCCGCGCCGGTATTGAGAAACCTCTAGGGGGCGGCAGCCGGCGCTAACCATTGGTGAACCGTGTCGCCCGACAGGCGCCAAAAGTTGCAAAACCGCGCCCGTGCGACGCCCGGGCGCGGCGAACGGGGCTTGTTCTTGGCCTCAAGAATTATCATATTCCCCCCAGGCATGCTGGAGTCTCGCCAGCGGCGCCTGGGCGTATGGCCATAGGGCCCCGCCCGACACCGGACGAGACATGAGCAGTTAAGAGGAAAACATGGCTGACCTTCGCAACTACAATGCGCATGTCGCATCGGCGCCCGCCCGCGCCGGCGCGGACATAGACGAGGGGCTGCGCGCCTATATGTTGAAGGTGTACAACCTGATGGCGCTCGGCCTTGCGATCACCGGGCTCGCCGCCTGGGGATTTTTTGGCCTTGCCACGACTGGCGATCCGTCCGCCGGCGTCGCTCAGGTCAAGGACGGTCTTTATCTGACCCAACTCGGAGCCACCGTCTGGGCATCGCCGCTGAAATGGGTGGTCATGCTGGCCCCGCTTGGGCTCGTCTTCTTTCTAAGCTTCCGCATTCACAAGATGAGCGTCGCCGCGGCACAGACCACCTTCTGGGTCTATGCGGCCCTTGTCGGCTTGTCGCTGTCGACGGTGTTCTTGGTGTTCACGTCCGAGAGTATCGTGCGCACCTTCTTCATCACCGCCACCGCCTTCGGCGGGCTGTCGCTCTACGGGTACACGACCAAGCGCGACCTGTCGGCGATGGGCTCGTTCCTGGTGATGGGCCTGTTCGGCCTGATCATCGCCATGATCGTCAACATCTTCCTGGGCTCGTCCGCGTTGCAGTTCGCCATCTCGGTGATCGGCGTGCTGATCTTCTCCGGGCTGACCGCCTACGACACCCAGCAGATCAAGGAGATGTACTACGAGGGCGATGGCGCCGAAGTGGCCGGCCGCAAGTCGATCATGGGTGCGCTGCGGCTTTACCTCGACTTCATCAACCTGTTCATGTTCCTGCTTCAGTTCCTGGGCAACCGCGAATAGTCCGGGCCGAACAGGCACCAGAGCGAGGGCGGCCCAGCGGCCGCCCTTTTCTTTTGCCCGGGCGTCTGCTTCATTTTCCGACCCTTCGTCCGACAGCGCGTGATCCATGCCCGACATCGCCATCAGACCCGCCACCGTCGCCGATATCCCCGCCATAACCGCAATCTATGCCGACGCGGTGGTGAACGGCACGGCGAGCTACGAGCTCGAGCCACCGGGCGAAGCGGAAATGACGGCCCGCTTCAAAGCCGTCAGCGAACTCGGATACCCCTATCTCGTCGCCCGCACCGGCGACGGTTCCATCGTCGGCTACGCCTATGCCGGACCGTTTCGCCCGCGGCGCGCCTACCGCTTCATGGTCGAGGATTCGATCTATCTCGCCCCGTCGGCGCAGGGGCGCGGGCTCGGCCGCCTGCTGCTTGCGCGCCTGATCGAGGAGGCGACCGCCTGCGGCTTTCGCCAAATGGCGGCGGTGATCGGAGACGGCGCCCGCAATCTCGGTTCGGTCAAGCTGCACGAGGCGCTCGGCTTTCGCCATGTCGGACAGCTCTTAGGCTCCGGCTTCAAGCACGAGCGCTGGCTCGACACCATCTTCATGCAATTGGCGCTCAACGAGGACACCGACGCGCCGCCCGATCCGGCCTCGCTGCCCGAGCGCAATTTCCGCCACGGGCTGTGAAGCGACCACGACGGTCCCTGCCCGGCAGGCGCGCTTAGGCTTCGACCAGGCTGAGTTGCTTGTCGAAAACGCCGAGCACGCGCGTCAGCTCGTGGCCCCGTTTCATGATCAGCCCGGTCGCGGCGACCACCGAGTAGGCGCCCTGCTTGCGCGCCAGTTTCGGATTTTTCACGATCTGGAAAAGCGGCACCTCGCTGGCGCGCCGAAAGACCGAAAACACCGCCCGGTCGGCAAGGTGATCGATCGCGTAGTCGCGCCACTCATTGGCTGCGACCATGCGGCCGTACAATTTCAGGATCTGGTCGAGTTCGCGTCGCTCGAAAGTGACGGGGCCTTCCTTCTTGCGATCCCGCCTCGCCTCGTGAAGCGGGATCAGGATAGCGGAACCGTCCGTATCCTCCGCGGAACCGGCGCGTTCGACCATCGCGACATCCCTCCATGACAGTTTCGCGACAAAAGGGTCGCCCTTTCATGGGGGAATTGCAAGCCTTCGGGCAAAATCGCGCATCATCAAGCACTTGCTCGGCCCGGCGGCCAGGCGCGCGACAATCGGCGAGGCGGCTGCGGTCACGTTCGGGAACACGGTGTCTAAATTGGTGATTGGCCGCCACATTCCTGCCGCGAATTGTCCCGTTTCCGGCCCCAATAGATGACGAACATCTCCTCGTTGCCTGAGACGGTTCGGTCTGGCGCTGCCACTGTAACCCCAAGCCCCCCGCCCACGGTGTCTTCGCTGGGCCGAACCAACCTCAGGCGGCAATCTCTTCAAAAACCATCCCCGCCGAAGCCAGCCGCCAGGACCGCGGCGGCAGGCGAGCGAGCGTCAGCCTTGCGGCGTGTCGAGGATCGCCGCGCCGAGGATCGCTCCGGGATTGCCGTCCTTGTCGAGCGCCTGTAGCAGCACCGCGCAACCCGCCGCACCGCGTTTCTTGAGTTCGCTCGCCGGGATCTCGACGCGGATTTCCTGCCCGCTCCACATGCCGACGGACTGGATGCCGGAAACCGCGTTCCAGTAGGTGACCGTCTTGCCGGCGTTTTCGCCTTGTTTGATCTCGACCGGAGTGACCGGGTCGAAGAAAACGAGCAGCAGGTTTGCCTTCTGCGCGGGGCCCGGCGCGGCACCCGCCTCGATGATCACGCTTTCGGGCCCTTCGGACAGGGTCAGGTCGACCGTCAGTCCCTTGCCGGCATCCTCGAGCGCGGCCAGCGCCTTCTCGACCTTGCCCCGACTGGCGCCGTTCATGTGGACCCGGCCGTTGACGACCGCCTGGGGCGTATAGACCGAACGTTCGCCGAGCGCGCGCGCATATTCGCTTTGGCGCCCGGTATTTTCCGCCGTCGCCATCGTGTCGCGCCAACCGAGATAATCCCAGTAATCGACATGATAGGCCAGCGCCACGACGTCCCCGCGGCGCGCCAGTTCGCCGAGATAGGCATCGGCCTTGGGGCAGGAATTGCAGCCCTGGCTGGTGAAAAGCTCGACGACGCCGCGCGGCCGTGCCTGGTCCCCGCTGCCGGCCGCCACGGCCGAGCCGAGAAGCGCGGCGGTGGCAAACGCCACCCTCAACCCGCGATAGAGATCCATTCCGGTATCCGATCGTCTTGCGTCGGCACGAAAGCGCGACTACCCAACTGTTGAAGACTAGGCCGGCGGCAAGTTCAACAGGAAGTCACGTTGCGGTGACCCTTTGCCGCTGTCGATGCGGTGCAAAGGCTGGGGCATGACCAACACGTTTTTCGATCCGTTCGACATCTATTGCGAACGCACCGGGCCGCATCTGTGGGCCGAACCGCTGAACGCGCTGACCAATCTCGCTTTCGTCGCGGCCGGCATTTGGGGCCTGCGCGAGGCGCGCCGGCACGACGCCGGCCGCTTCGCGACCGTCCTGTGCTGGTGGGTCATCGCGATCGGCATCGGCTCTGGCCTGTTTCACAGCTTCGCCAACCGCCTCACCATCTGGGCCGACATCGTGCCGATCGCCACTTTCGTGCTCGCCTACACGCTCTACAATCTGCGCCGCTTCCTGCGCCTGCCGCTGGCATGGTCGCTTTTGGCCCTGGTCGCGTTCTATGCCGTAGCCGGCCTCGTCACCTGGTTGGTGCCCGATCGTCTGAACGCGGCCACCAACGGCACGCTGGGTTATCTGCCGGCACTGCTGGCGCTCGTGTTCTTCGGCGCGCTGCTTGTCGCCCGCGGCCATCCCGCCGGGCGCTACAATCTCGCCGCCGCGGCACTTTTCGTCGTCTCGGCGACGTTTCGCGCCATCGATCCCGATATCTGTTCGGCCCTGCCGATCGGCACGCATTTCCTGTGGCACACGCTGAACGGCCTGATGCTGGGTGTGCTTCTGGCCGCGACGACGCGTTTTGCCGGAAACCGGCGCTGACGACAGCCGCCCTCAGCGGTGGGCCAGGATGTTGACGAGGCGCCCGAACGGATCGCGCACATAAAATCGGCGCACGCCCCAGGGCTCGTCGACCGGTCCGTATTCGGGCTCGAACCCGGCGGCGGTCAGCCGTTCGAGCGCCGCCTCGACATCGTCGACCTCGATCGACAGATCGGGCACCGGCGTGCCGGAACCGCCCTCCGACGCGAAGCTCACCTGCACGCGCGCCTCCTGCGGCGCGCCATAGGTCGCGATCCAGCCGTGATCCATCAAAAGCGCGAGACCCAGCGCGTCGCGGTAGAAGCGGCCGGCGGCGGCGACGTCCGGCGTGGCGATATTGGCGACGATCCGTTTCACCTTCATGGCAGGCTCCCGGCCGGTCTGTTCATGAAAACGCCTCCCCGGCGCGAGGCGGGGGAGGCGTTTGGTCTTCTTGGGATTGCCTGCGGCGTCAGGCCGCCAGGTCCCGCAGCACATATTGCAGAATGCCGCCGTTCTTGAAGTAGTCGAGCTCGTCCAGCGTATCGATCCGGCACAGGATCGGCACGTCCTTCTGCGAACCGTCGGCATAGGTCACCTTGGCGGTCACCTTCTGGCGCGGCTTGATCGTCTCCAGTCCCTCGATGGTGACGGTCTCGTCGCCCTTCAGGCCGAGCGAGGCCCAGGAGACGCCGTCCTCGAGCACGAAGGGAATCACGCCCATCCCGACCAGGTTCGAGCGGTGAATGCGCTCGAAGGACTGGGCGATCACCGCGCGCACGCCAAGCAGGTTGGTGCCCTTGGCCGCCCAGTCGCGGGACGAGCCGTTGCCGTATTCGACGCCGGCAAAGATCACCAGCGGCACGCCTTCCTGCTTGTAGCGCATCGCGGCGTCGTAGATCGACATCTCCTCCTTGGAGGGATAGTGGATCGTGTAGCCGCCCTCGCGGCCGTTTTCGCCCAGCATGAAGTTGCGGATGCGGATATTGGCGAAGGTGCCGCGCATCATCACCTCGTGATTGCCGCGCCGGGTGCCGTACTGGTTGAAGTCCATCACCTCGACGCCGTTATCCATCAGATATTTGCCGGCCGGCGACTGGGCCTTGATGGAGCCGGCGGGCGAGATGTGGTCGGTGGTGATCTTGTCGCCGAACAGGCCGAGCACGCGCGCACCCTTGATGTCGCTGATATCGCCGATCGTCTTCGACATGCCGGCGAAATAAGGCGGGTTCTGCACATAGGTCGAGTTCTCGTCCCAGGCATAGGTTTCGGACTGCGGCGCCTCGACGGCGCGCCAATTGTCGTCGCCGGTAAAGACCTCCGCATATTTCTGCTCGAACAGGTCGCGCGTGACGTGCTTCTGGATGAAGCTCTGGATCTCCTGGTTGGACGGCCAGATATCCTTCAGGAACACGTCCTTGCCGTCCTTGTCCTGGCCGATCGGCTCCTTGGTCAGGTCGATGGTCACGGACCCGGCGAGCGCGTAGGCGACCACCAGCGGCGGCGAGGCCAGATAGTTGGCCTGGACGTCGGGCGAAATCCGGCCCTCGAAATTGCGGTTGCCGGACAGCACGCCGGCCGCGATCAGCCCCTTGTCGTTGATGGTCTTGGAGACCGGGCCGGGCAGCGGGCCCGAATTGCCGATACAGGTGGTGCAGCCGAAGCCGACCAGATTGAAACCGATCTGGTCGAGCTCGGTCTGCAGGCCGGATTTTTCCAGATATTCGGCCACCACCTGGCTGCCGGGCGCCAGCGACGTCTTCACCCACGGCTTCTGCTTGAGACCGAGCCGGTTGGCGTTGCGCGCCAGGAGGCCGGCACCGATCAGCACCGACGGGTTCGACGTGTTGGTGCACGACGTGATCGCCGCAATCGCCACGTCGCCGTGGCCGAGATCGTAGTCCTGGCCCTCGACCTGCCAGCGCTTGTCCTTTTCGGAAGCGTCCTTCTTGTACTCCGAAACCAGCGCTTCCTCGAAGCCTGCGGCGATGCCCTCGAGGGGAATGCGGCCCTCCGGACGCTTCGGTCCGGCCATCGACGGCACGACCGCGCCGAGGTCGAGTTCCAGCGTATCGGTGAAGACCGGATCCGCGCTGCCGGTCTCGCGGAACATGCCCTGCGCCTTGCTGTAGGCTTCGACCAGCGCGATGCGTTCCTTGGTGCGGCCGGATACGTTGAGATAGTTCAGCGTTTCCGAATCGACCGGGAAGAAGCCGCAGGTCGCGCCGTATTCGGGGCCCATATTGCCGATCGTCGCCGCGTCGGCGAGGGTGAGATCGTCGAGGCCGTCGCCGAAGAATTCGACGAACTTGCCAACCACGCCCTTCTTGCGCAGCATCTGCACGACGGTCAGCACCAGGTCGGTGGCCGTCACGCCTTCCTTCAGCTTGCCGGTCAGCTTGAAGCCGACGACTTCCGGCAGCAGCATGGAGATCGGCTGGCCGAGCATGGCCGCCTCGGCCTCGATGCCGCCCACGCCCCAGCCGAGCACGCCCAGACCGTTGATCATCGTGGTGTGCGAATCCGTGCCCACGCAGGTGTCGGGATAGGCCACCGTCTCGCCGTTCTCGTCCTTGGTCCACACGGTCTGGCCGAGATATTCGAGATTGACCTGATGGCAGATGCCGGTGCCGGGCGGCACGACGCGGAAGTTCTCGAACGCCTGCTGACCCCATTTCAAAAAGCGATAGCGCTCGCCGTTGCGCTTGTATTCCAGCTCGACATTGCGCGCGAACGCGTTCGGGTTGCCGAACTCGTCGACGATCACCGAATGGTCGATGACGAGATCGACCGGCACCAGCGGATTGATCTTCTGCGGGTCGCCGCCGAGCGCCTTGATGCCGTCGCGCATGGCGGCAAGGTCGACCACCGCCGGCACGCCGGTAAAATCCTGCATCAGAACGCGCGCCGGGCGATAGGCGATCTCGTGACCGGCCCCGCCCTTGTCGTCGAGCCAGGACTTCACGGCTTCGATATCCGCCTTGGTGACGGAACGGCCGTCTTCGTTGCGCAACAGGTTTTCCAAAAGCACCTTCATCGAGAAGGGCAGACGCGAAATACCGTCAAGTCCGTTTTTCTCGGCCTCGGTCAGGCTGAAATAGACATAGTCCTTGTCGCCGACCTTGAGCGTGCGGCGGCAATTGAAACTGTCGAGAGATTTAGACACGTGCGATCCCATCCTGGTCTGTTCGGCCAAAGCGGGAACGGACTCCTGTGGCATGCTGCGCAAAGGTGCGGGTACGGCCATTTCCGCTGTCCGCTCCCAGGCGTCACGTCCGTTCAAGGCGGCGGACGCCGGTTCGGCGCAAATTGGTTACCGTGTCGACCGCTGGCACGGTTGCCGATCTCTTAGAGAATTTCTAAACAGGTTTCCAGTCTGGGGGCGGGGAATTTTGCCGCACCGCACATCCGGCCGGGCACCGGGGGAAATGGCAGGGAAAAATGCGTCTGGTCGCCGAAGACCTTGCCGGAGAACGCGGTGGCGAAACCGTTTTTTCCGGCATCGGATTCACGCTCGAGGTCGGCGAGGCACTGGTCGTCACCGGGCCGAACGGCATCGGCAAGTCGACCCTGCTGCGCACCGTGGCCGGCCTGCTGCCGCTGGCGGCGGGCCGGCTGGCGCTGGAGGGCGGCGGCGACAAATGGTCGGATATCGCCTCGGCATGTCATTATCTCGGCCACCAGAACGCGATGAAGACGGCGTTGACGGTCACCGAGAACCTTGCCTTCTGGCGCGACTTCCTCGGCGAGGCGCATCTGCCGCTCGCCGACGCACTCGACATGGTCGGCCTTGCCGATATCGGCCATCTGCCGTTCGGTTATCTGTCGACCGGCCAGCGCCGGCGCATCGCCATCGCCCGCCTGCTGGTCGCCTACCGCCCGGTCTGGCTGCTCGACGAGCCGACGGCCGGTCTCGACCGTGCCTCGGAGGCCCAGTTCGCCGAATTGATGGCCGCCCATTGCGAGGATGGCGGCATGATCGTCGCCGCGACCCACCTGCCGCTCGCGTTGGAAAAGGCGCAGCAACTGCGGATGGGGGGCGCGTAACCCGGATGCGGCACCTCGTTTGGCCGGCGCGAGGGGAAGGCGCGTCATGCTAGCCCTTTATCTCCGCGATCTCAGGCTCGGCATCCGCGCCGGCGGCGGCGCGCTGGTCGGCATTTTGTTCTTCCTCGCCGTCGTCGCCGTCATTCCTTTCGGCGTCGGCCCGGATTTGAACCTGCTCGCCCGCATCGGCCCGGCGATCCTGTGGATCGGCGCGCTTTTGGCCGGCCTGCTCGGCCTCGACCGGCTTTTCCAGGCCGACCGCGACGACGGCGCGCTCGACCTGATGGTGCTCAACCGCGACCGGCAAATGCTGGCCCTGGTCGTGTTCGTCAAATGCCTGGCCCACTGGACGGCGAGCATCCTGCCGCTGGTCGTGGCCGCGCCTTTGCTCGGCCTGTTCATGAACATGTCCACGACCGGCATCGGCGCGACCACGCTGACGCTTCTCTTCGGCACGCCGGCGATCGCCTTCATCGGCGCCACCGGCGCCGCCGTCGCCATCAGCCTGCCGCGCGGCGGGCTGCTGGTTTCCGTGCTGGTGCTGCCGCTGATGATCCCCGTCCTGATCTTCGGCGTCTCGGCCAGCTACGCCGCCGTCGCCGATCCCGACCCGTTTTTGCCGCCTTTCCTGCTCATGATGGCACTAACGCTGTTTTTCGCGGTGATCGGCCCCGTTGCGGCCGCCACCGCCTTGCGATGGGCGACGGATTGACGCGCCATGCCGGGCGAAACCGACCTTCAAACGCTGCTCGCCACGATGGCGCCAAGGCTGCATGACGCGCTTCTCGCCTTCGTAACGATCGCGCCGGGAAAACCGGAGCCGGCCAGCCTCAAGCCGGTTCTGCGTTTCGATGAAGCCGAGGGCGTCACGCTGATCCTGCCCCGCAACCAGGCGCTCGAATGCGGCCTCGAGCCGGTTTTTGCCTGCAAAATGATTACGCTGGAGATCCATTCCGCGCTCGAGGCGGTCGGCTTTTTAGGTGCTCTGCTGCCGCCTCTGGCCGCCGCCGGCATCGGCGTGAACACGGTTTCGGCCTATTTTCACGATCATCTCTTCGTGCCCGCCGACCGCGCCGACGAGGCGATGGCGATCTTGCACGCGATCGCCGCGAAGGCGCGCGGCGGCCCGGATTGATGGCAGATCGGCCCGGCGCGATCACGCCGCCTTGATCGCCGTCGATTGCAGAGGCCGCCGAGTGGAGGTATTGACAAGACCATGAGCCAAACCGCGATCTCTCCCGCGCGCTGGATGGATCTGGCCAATCCGACGCGTTTTCTCGCCTTTGCCGGCGCCGTCATCCCGTGGCTGGCCGGCCTGGCGGCGCTCACGATCGCGCTCGGGCTTTATCTCGGGTTCACCGCGCCGGAAGACTACCAGCAGGGCAGCACGGTCAGGATCATGTACATCCATGTGCCCTTCGCCTGGCTGGCCATGATGTGCTACTCGGTGATGGCCATTTCCGCGCTCGGCACGCTTGTGTGGCGCCATCCGCTCGCCGATGTCGCCTTGAAGGCGGCCGCGCCGATCGGCGCCGTCTTCACAGCCTTGGCGCTTTTGACCGGCTCGATCTGGGGCAAGCCGATGTGGGGCACCTGGTGGGTCTGGGACGCGCGGCTGACCTCGGTCTTCGTGCTGTTTTTGATGTATCTCGGCCTGATCGCGCTTACCCGCGCGCTCGACGATCCGACCCGCTCGGCGCGCGCCGCCGCGATCGTCACGCTTGTCGGCGCCATCAACATCCCGATCATCAAATTCTCCGTCGACTGGTGGAACACGCTGCACCAGCCGGCCTCCGTCTTCCGGCTCGACGGGCCGACCATCCATGCCAGCCTGCTGTGGCCGCTCCTGGTATCCGCCGCCGGCTTCACCCTGCTGTTCTTCACCCTGCATCTGATGGCCATGCGCGTCGAGGTCTGGCGCCGTCGTGTCGTTGCCATGCGCCGCGTCAGCGCCCGCCGCGCCGACCGCGCGCAAGGGGGCAAAGCATGACCCACGCGCTCTACGTCGCCGCCGCCTACGGGCTGTCCGCGCTTGCGATCGGCGGTCTTGTCGTCTGGACGCTGTTCGACCAGCGCGCCCGCAAGGCCGAATTGGCCGCGCTGGAGGCACAAGGCGTGCGCCGCCGGTCCGACGCCAAGATCAAGGACACGGCCTCATGAGCACCGGTTCCGTCACGCCGCCACGCAGCAATCGGCGCTGGATGGTGTTCGTGCCCTTGGCGCTGTTCGCCGCGCTGGCCGGGCTTTTTCTGCTCCAGCTTCTGTCGGGCCGCGACGGCGCGACCATCCCTTCCGCACTGATCGGCGCGCCGGCGCCCGAGACCGACCTGCCGCCGATCGAGGGAACCGACATGCCCGGCCTGTCGAGCGCGGATTTCCCCGGCCGCGTGACGGTGGTCAATGTGTGGGCGTCCTGGTGCGCGCCCTGCCGCCAGGAACATCCGCTGCTGATGCAACTCTCCCGCGACGACCGGATCACCGTCGCCGGGCTGAATTATAAGGACGAGGCGGAGAACGCGCGCCGCTTCCTCGGCGAGCTTGGCAACCCCTATGCCGCCGTGGGCGCCGACAGCACCGGCCGCACGGCGATCAACTGGGGCGTCTACGGCGTTCCCGAGACCTTCGTGGTCGGACTGGACGGCACCATCCGCTTCAAACATGTCGGCCCGCTCAGCCCGCAAAGCCTGACCGGCGATCTCATCCCCGCGATCGAGAAGGCACTCGCCGCGCAATAGCCGCGCTGCGTCGCAACACCGCCGCAAACGGCTGATCCGCAGGCGCCATCGCCATCAAAAAAGGCGGCCCGAGGCCGCCTTTCCGATCAGGAGCGATGCTCCGTTCTATTCGCCGCTCTTTTCGGCAGCTTCGGCGGCGGCCTTCTCGGCGGCCAGCGCCTCGGCGGCGGCGACCTTTTCAGCCTCGATCCGCGCCTTTTCGGCCAGCATGGCCTGGCGATCGTTTTCGTTCAGCTTGCGCGCGCGCACGCTGGTGTTTTCCGTGATGCGGGCCGACTTGCCGCGACGCTCGCGCAGATAATAGAGCTTGGCGCGGCGCACCTTGCCGCGGCGTACGATCTCCACACCCTCGACCATCGGCGAATAGACCGGGAAGACACGCTCCACGCCTTCGCCGTAGGAGATTTTGCGGACGGTGAAATTCTCCTGCAGCCCCGATCCCGAACGCGCGATGCACACGCCTTCATAGGCCTGCACGCGGGTGCGGGTGCCCTCGGTGACGCGCACCTGGACGCGCACTGTGTCGCCGGGCTCGAATTGCGGCAGTGTACGCTTTTCTTCGATCTTCGCGGCCTGCTCGGCCTCGAGCTGACGGATGATGTCCATCGTCTCAAACCTCTTCCTTGTTCTCGACAGCCAGAGCGCCCGGCGCTTGCCCCGCAGTCCTGTGACCGGGCGGCAATGCTTTCGCGCCGATCGGCGCGGCAGCAGGGGCGAATTCACCGTTCTTGTTGACGGGTCCGGAAGATCGTTCCTCCGGTCGGCGGGCACATACACGCTTCCCGCCGGTTTGTCACCTGCCGAAGCGCGTTTTCTCGCCGGATCGGCGCGGCAACGCGGTTCGCCCGTCGCCAGGTCGGTACACACTCTTGCCTCGCGAGGCATCACCGCCTAACACCGCCACACCGTACTCCAACCTTCCCGGACCGCATCTTGGACATTTTCTCCGCCCTTCTGCTCTTCCTGGCCGGCTTCCTGTCGGGTGCGATCAACGCCGTCGCCGGCGGCGGCACCTTCCTGACCTTCGGCGCGCTGACGCTTGCCGGGGTCGCCCCGATCTCGGCCAACGCCACCTCCTCGATCGCCCAGTTTCCGGGCTACGTCACCTCCACGCTCGCCTATTGGAGCGATATCCGCCGAATGTGGCGCGGCGCGTTGGTCTTCTGCGCCGTTTCGGCCGTCGGCGGCCTGGCCGGCGCGCTGATCCTGTTGTCGCTGGACAACCCCTCCTTCCGTGCCCTCGTGCCGTGGCTGCTGATCGCCGCCACCGCGCTGTTCGCCGCCGGACCGTGGCTGAAGCCGAAACCGCGCGGCGACGGCGCTGAGGCGCGCGCCGGCTCGCCGAAAGGCTGGCTGGTCCAGTTCGTCACCGCGATCTATGGCGGGTTCTTCGGCGCCGGCATGGGCATCATGATGCTTGCCACGCTCGGCCTGACCGAAAATGGCGACTACCACCGCCTCAACGCGCTGAAGAACATGCTGTCGATCATCATCGCCATCGTGGCGATCGCGGTTTTCGTCTCCGGCGGCGTGGTCTCCTGGCTCGAGGTCGCCTTCATGGTGCCCGGCGTGGCGCTGGGCGGCTATGGCGGCGTCTGGGCGGCCAGGCGCGTGCCGCTATGGAGCGTGCGCGCCTTCGTGATCGCGGTCGGTCTGTTCCTGGCCGGCTATTATTTCGTCACCGGCTGAGGCCCCGCCAGCAGATCCGGCCGGCGTTCGCGCGTCAGCCTTTCGGCCTCGCCGCGGCGCCAGGCGGCGATCTTGGCGTGATTGCCCGAAGTCAGCACCTGCGGAATCGGCCGCCCTTCGAAGACTTGCGGCCGGGTGTAGTGCGGATGTTCGAGCAGCCCGTTCTCGAAACTTTCCTCCGTGCCCGAGGCCGCGTTGCCCATCACGCCGGGCAACAGCCGCACCACGGCGTCGAGCAGCACCAGCGCCGCCGGCTCGCCGCCCGACAAGATGTAGTCGCCGATCGACACCTCCTCCAGGCCGCGCGCCTCGATCACGCGCTGGTCGACGCCCTCGAAGCGCCCGCACAGGATCATCGCGCCGGGACCGGCCGCCAGCGCGCGCACCCGCCGCTGGGTGAGCGGTCGGCCGCGCGGGCTCATCAACAGTTTCGGACGTGCGTCGGGCGACGGCGCGACGGCATCGATCGCCTTGGCCAGTATGTCGGGCCGCATCACCATGCCGGCGCCGCCGCCGGCCGGCGTGTCGTCGATCGTGCGGTGGCGGTCGCTGGCGAAATCGCGGATCTGCACCGCCTCCAGCGCCCAGTCGCCGCGCTCGAGCGCCTTGCCCGCCAGCGACAGGCCGAGCGCGCCGGGAAACATTTCCGGATAGAGCGTGAGAACCGTGGCGCGGAACATCAGCGATTGCCTCCCGACGCTTTCGGCCCGCGCGGCCGTCCGGTCCCGCCGTCGGGCGCGTCCCCGCCCGCGTCGACGTCGTCGAGCCCGGCCGCGACCCGGTCGAGCACCACGGCCCGCCCGCCAAGATCGACCGACGGCACCGCCGCCTTGGTGAACGGCACCAGCACGCTGCCGCCGCCGGGCGCGGTGATGTCGAGAATGTCGCCGCCGCCATAGTTGAGCACCGCCTTGACGATGCCGACCGTCGCGCCCTCGCGATCGACCGCGGCAAGGCCCACGAGGTCGGCGTGGTAGAATTCCTCCTCCTCCAGATCGTCGGGCAGCGCCGCGCGATCCACGAACAAGGCCGTGCCGTTGAGCGCCTCGGCCGCGGTCCGGTCCGAGACCCCCTTGAAGCGCGCCACCAGCATCGCATTGTGCGGGCGTAGATCGAGTATCTCGAAACGCCGGCCGGCCTCGTCGTAAAGCGGGCCGTAATCGGCGAGCGCCATCGGATCGCCGGTGAAGGTCTTGACCCGCACCGCGCCCTTGATGCCCTGCGCCGCCCCGATCACGGCCAATTGCACGGGTGTGTCGGGTTTTGCCATCGCGCCTGTTCCAGAACCGTTGGAGGAGGCCGCGCCGGCGGCCCGGCCACTTCCCTATCGGCTAGCGCCCGGCAATTCAATTCGCATCGCCTTCACCTGGCGCTAACCCGCACAGGCGACACTCGGCCCCCATGATCAACCCCGCTTCGCTCGCATGACCGGCTATCTCGTCATCGCCCGGCCCGATCTCGTCGCCGCCCGCACGGAATGGCTGGACACGCTTGGACATGAAAGGCGGCTGGCGCCGCTGACGCTGGAGGCCTATGAGCGCGACACGCGCCAGTTCCTGCAGTTTTTGACCGGCCATTGCGGCGGCGCGCCGGGCCTTGCCGATATCGCCGATCTGCGCCCGGCCGATCTGCGCGCCTTTCTGGCCTGGCGGCGCCGCGAGGGCGCGGGCTCCCGCTCCCTCGGCCGCGGCCTGGCCGGCATTCGCTCGCTGCTCAGGCATCTGGAACGGCGCGGCCTGGTCAGCGCCGCCGGCGCCGGCGCACTCAGGGCGCCGAAACAGCCGCGCTCGCTGCCCCGACCGCTGAGGGCCGACGAGGCCCGCCGGCTGACGGCGGCCGACGGCCAGCTTGCCGAAGAACCCTGGATCGCGGCGCGCGACGCCGCGGTGATGGCGCTTCTTTACGGCTGCGGCCTGCGCATCTCCGAAGCCCTCGGCCTGATGGGCGGCGAGTTCGGTGCGCGGCCGCCGACCAGCCTGCGCATCACCGGCAAGGGCGGCAAGCAGCGGCTCGTACCGGTCTTGCCGGTGGTCGCCGAGGCGGTGGCCGCCTATCGTCGGCTCTGCCCCTACGCGCTCGACGACGATCGGCCGCTATTTCGCGGCGCGCGCGGCGGTCCGCTGGCCGCCGCGATCGTGCAGCGCGCCATGCGCCGGCTGCGCGGCGCGCTCGACCTGCCCGATGACGCGACCCCGCACGCGCTGCGTCATTCCTTCGCCACCCATCTGCTCGGCCGCGGCGGCGATCTGCGGACCATTCAGGAACTGCTCGGCCACGCCAGCCTGTCGACCACCCAGATCTATACCGGCGTCGACACCGAACGCCTGCTCGAGGTCTACGGCAAGGCCCATCCGCGCGCCTGAACGGGGCGCAAACTCCGCATATTTGTGGCTCCGCCTTAACGGTTTCGCCGCTTTTTGCCGCTAGGCTTCGGCCATGACCCGTTCAATCGCCACCACCGAGCGCATCGCAGGACTGTCGCTGAAGCTGATCGCGGCCGCCAACCTCCTGTTCTTGCTGTCCTTCCTGCTTGTGACCGCGCTGGCCATGACTCGGGCCCAGGCGCAGGAGAGCCCCTGCACCGGGCAAAACCTTCTCGAAGACCTGGCCAGGGAAGATCCCGCCGCGCTCGAAAGGCTGGAGGCGGAGGCGCGACGAACGCCGAACGGCCGGGGCCTGCTGTGGAAAATCGAAAAGGAGGGCGCCGTGCCCTCCTTTCTCTTCGGCACCATGCACCTGACCGATCCGCGCGTGATCGACCTGACCTCCGCCGCCGACGCCGCCTTCGAAAGCGCGTCCACCATCGTCATCGAGACCACCGAGGTGGTCGACCAGGCCGCGGCGATGACGGCGATGATGGAGCGTCCGGATCTGATGATGTTCACGGACGACAAGACGATCTTTTCCTTCATGAGCGATGAGGAGGAAAAGGCGGTCCGTGCGGCGCTGGAAAGGCGCGGCATCCCGCCGGTGAGCATTCAGAAGATGAAACCCTGGATGCTCGCCTCCGCAATCGCCCTGCCGGCCTGCGAGATGGCCCGCAAGGCGACCGGCGCGCCGTTTCTCGACATCAAGCTCGCCGAGCGCGCCAAGGAGGCGGGCAAGACGCTCGGCGGCCTCGAAACCCTGGTCGGCCAGCTCGACGCGATGGCGTCGCTGCCGATGGAATTCCACGTCCAGGGCCTGATCGAAACCCTCAAGCTCGGTCCGCGCATGGACGATATTTTCGAGACCATGATCGAGCTCTACGAGCAGGAGCGTATCGACATGATCTGGCCGCTGTTCAAGGCGGTGCTCCCGGCGGGCGACGACGGCGACGAAACCGGCTATGCCGCCTTCGAGGAAGCGATGATCACCACCCGCAACCGCACCATGGCCGACAACGCTGTCGCCTATCTCGACGAGGGCAGCGCCTTCATTGCCGTCGGCGCGCTCCACCTGCCGGGAGAAAAGGGGCTGGTGGCGCTGCTGCGCGCGCGCGGCTACCGCATGACGCAAATACCCTGAGAGGCCCGGCGCCGACGCCGTTCAAGGCGCGCCGGACAAGACGGCGCACTGCAAGGATCGATCACGAAAAGCGTGATTTGGCGCGGTGGCCGCATCTTGGTACCGTATCCTCGTCCGATTTGACGATCAGGGAGACTTTGCATGAAAACCGCTCTCCTCCTCGCTGCCGTGCTGGGTTTTTCGACCGCCGTCGCGCAAGCCTGCCCGGCGCACAACGATCACAAATCGGCCAGCGCCGGAAAGATGACGGTTGCCAGCATCGAGGCCGAGAAGGCGCCGATGACGACGATCGATGAGGGCGCCAAGACCGCCGCGATCGAAAAACCGACGGAAAAAGCCGCCACGGTCGACCTGGCCGAATAAACCCGCCAAAAGATCGGCCGACGTTGTACCGACGCCCGCCGGCGGAATCGCGCGCGACCATGCGACGGCATTCCGTAACGTTCCTGTCTGTGGCCTTGCCGCTCGTCACGGGAAAGCGGCGTCCACGGCGAAAGAGTGCTCATTTCGACAAGTCTGTGAACCGCGCCTTTCACGATCTGTGATCGCGCGCGCCTCTTCGTGATGAAACCGCTCGGATCGGGATTCGTTGACCCGCAGAGCAATGCACGAAGGAGGTGTGTCATGAACGCTCCAGGCAGACGCCCCGAAGATCATTCCCTCGATCCGTACGGTCCCGGCGGCATCGACCGCGATATTGCCGATCCGTCTCGGCCTTACGACCCGCGCCTGCAGCGCGAGATCAACCCCGGCCCACGCGGTCTGATGGCGGCAACCATCGCCGTCGTCGTGGTTCTTCTGGCCATCGTGGCCTACAGCCTTGTCGGAGGCGGCACCGAACGGCAGACCGCCGACACGATCGGCAGCACGCCGGCGGCCGAGCGCGTCGATGACACGACGACCAGCGCGGTCGGCACCGAGGCCGAGCAGCCGCGCGAGGAGATACCGCCGATCGAACCGCGGGACGGCGCGCCGGTCGAGACCGCACCGGCCGACTGATCTTTTCTCCGATACCCTGCCGGTCGGCCTGTTTGCCGGCAAACCCCGCCGTCGCCTCGGCGGGGTTTCTTTTGTGTTGCGATGGGCCGCATTCGGGCCGCCGTCAAGGCGGCGTACGGCGGCCAGGGTGCGCGGGTATTTTCCGCCCGAGACCGGGACGCGATCCCGCTTGTTCCGATGCGGTCCAACGAACCGCCGATCGACGCCGTCCTGGACGACAGGGCCGGCGCGGATCGGCCCATCCCGCCAGCACGGCCGTGAAGACGGTTATTTGCACTGCAGCATTTTCCCGTTATGGATGGCGCGACCTTCTGCCGCTTCGAATATAGGGGTTCCCGCATTGCCGATATCCAAGATCCTCGTTGCCAACCGGTCCGAAATCGCCATTCGGGTCTTTCGCGCCGCCAACGAACTCGGTCTGCGCACCGTCGCGATCTGGGCCGAGGAGGACAAATATTCGCTCCATCGCTTCAAGGCCGATGAATCCTACCAGGTCGGCCGCGGCCCCCATCTGGCCAAGGATCTCGGTCCGATCGAAAGCTATCTGTCGGTCGACGAGGTCATCCGCGTGGCCAAGCTGTCGGGCGCCGACGCCATTCATCCCGGCTACGGCCTGTTGTCGGAAAGTCCCGAATTCGCCGAGGCCTGCGCCGAAAACGGCATCATCTTCATCGGGCCGAAACCCGAAACCATGCGTCGGCTCGGCAACAAGGTCGCCGCGCGCAATCTGGCCATCGAGGTCGGCGTGCCGGTCGTGCCCGCCACCGAACCGCTGCCCGACGATATGGACGAGGTCGCCCGGATGGCCGAGGCGATCGGCTACCCGGTCATGCTCAAGGCTTCGTGGGGCGGCGGCGGCCGCGGCATGCGCGCCATCCGCGCGCCCGAGGACCTCGCCCGCGAGGTGACGGAAGCCAAGCGCGAGGCCCGCGCCGCTTTCGGCAAGGACGAGGTCTATCTGGAAAAGCTGGTCGAGCGCGCGCGCCATGTCGAGGTCCAGGTGCTGGGCGACACGCATGGCAATGTCGTGCACCTGTTCGAGCGCGATTGCTCCATCCAGCGCCGCAACCAGAAGGTCGTGGAGCGCGCGCCCGCACCCTATCTCGACGCCGCGCAACGCCGGGAACTGGCCGACCACGCGCTCAAGATCGCGCGGGCCACCGACTATATTGGCGCCGGAACGGTCGAATTCCTGATGGATGCCGATACCGGCGCGTTTTATTTCATCGAGGTCAACCCGCGCATCCAGGTCGAGCACACCGTCACCGAGGAGGTGACGGGCATCGACATCGTCAAGGCCCAGGTCCACATTCTCGACGGCGCGGCGATCGGCACGCCGGCCTCCGGCGTGCCGGCGCAGGACCAGATTCGCCTCAACGGCCACGCCATGCAGTGCCGGATCACCACCGAGGATCCCGAGCAGAACTTCATTCCCGACTACGGCCGCATCACCGCCTATCGCGGCGCCACCGGCTTCGGCATCCGGCTCGACGGCGGCACCGCCTATTCGGGCGCCGTCATCACCCGCTTCTACGATCCGCTTCTGGAGAAGGTGACGGCGTGGGCGCCGTCGGCGGAAGAGGCGATCCTGCGCATGGACCGGGCGCTGCGCGAATTCCGTATTCGCGGCGTGGCGACCAACCTGACCTTCCTCGAGGCGATCGTCGCGCATCCGCGCTTCCGCGACAACTCCTACACGACCCGTTTCATCGACGAGACGCCGGAGCTGTTCGCCCAGGTCAAGCGGCGCGACCGGGCGACCAAGCTTCTCAACTACATCGCCGACGTGTCGGTCAACGGCCACCCCGAAACGCGCGGCCGGCCGCGGCCGTCGGCGGAAGCCGCCGCGCCGGTCCTGCCCTTTGTCGGCGGCGACGTGCCCGACGGCGCCAAGCAGCATTTCGATCGGCTCGGGCCGGAGAAATTCGCGCGCTGGATGCGCGACCAGACCCGCGTGCTTGTCACCGACACCACCATGCGCGACGGCCATCAATCGCTGCTGGCGACCCGCATGCGCACGCACGACATCGCCCGCATTGCCGGCGCCTATGCCCGCGCCCTGCCGCAATTGCTGTCGCTCGAATGCTGGGGCGGGGCCACGTTCGACGTTGCCATGCGCTTCTTGACCGAAGATCCCTGGGAGCGGCTCGACCTGGTGCGCAACGGCGCGCCGAACCTGCTTTTGCAGATGCTGCTCAGGGGCGCCAACGGCGTCGGCTACACCAATTATCCCGACAATGTCGTCAGGCATTTCGTCAAGCAGGCCGCCGCCGGCGGCATCGACCTGTTCCGTGTCTTCGACTGCCTGAACTGGGTCGAGAATATGCGCGTGGCGATGGACGCGGTCGGCGCCGAAGGCAAATTGTGCGAGGCGGCGATCTGCTATACCGGCGACATTCTCGACCCCGACCGCGCCAAGTACGATCTGAACTATTATGTCGGCCTGACCCGTGAACTGGAAGCCGCGGGTGCGCACATCATCGCCGTCAAGGACATGGCCGGCCTGCTCAAGCCCGGCGCCGCCCGGGTTCTGTTCAAGGCGTTGCGCGAGGCGACGGATCTGCCGATCCATTTCCACACCCACGACACCTCCGGCATCGCGGCGGCCACCGTGCTCGCCGCCGTGGAGACCGGCGTCGATGCGGTCGACGCCGCCATGGACGCGCTGTCGGGCAACACCTCGCAGCCCTGTCTCGGCTCGATCGTCGAGGCGCTGAAGGGCTCCGAGCGCGACCCCGGCCTCGATCCCGAATGGATCCGGCGCATTTCCTTCTACTGGGAAGCGGTACGCAATCAGTACGCGGCCTTCGAAAGCGACCTGAAGGGGCCCGCCTCCGAGGTCTATCTGCACGAAATGCCCGGCGGGCAGTTCACCAATTTGAAGGAGCAGGCCCGCTCGCTGGGGCTGGAGACGCGCTGGCACGAGGTCGCGCAGGCCTACCACGACGTCAATTTGATGTTCGGCGACATCGTCAAGGTCACGCCGTCGTCGAAGGTGGTCGGCGACATGGCGCTGATGATGGTCAGCCAGGACATGACGGTCGCCGAGGTCGAGGATCCCGCGCGCGACATCGCCTTTCCCGACTCGGTCGTCTCCATGCTGCGCGGCGATCTCGGCCAGCCTCCGAGCGGCTGGCCGGCTGCGCTGCAGGCCAAGGTGCTGAAAGGGGAAAAACCGGTCACCGCGCGGCCGGGCGCACTGCTCGAGGAGGCCGACCTGCCCGCGCGGCGCCGGGAGCTGGAAGAGCAGCTCGGCCGCGACGTCAGCGAGTTCGAGTTCGCTTCATGGCTGATGTATCCGAAAGTGTTTTCCGACTTCGCCGCCGTCACGGACGATTACGGACCCGTCAGCGTGCTGCCGACGCCGACCTATTTTTACGGCATGCAGCCGGAGGACGAGATTTTCGTCGAGATCGAGCGCGGCAAGACGCTGGTCGTGCGTTGCCTGGCGATCGGCGAGACCAACGAAAAGGGCATGGTCACCGTCTTCTTCGAGCTCAACGGCCAGCCGCGCCGGGTCAAGGTGCCGGACCGCGCCCATGGCGCCGCCAACGGCAAGGCGCGGCGCAAGGCCGATCCCGGCAATGACAACCACGTCGCCGCGCCGATGCCGGGCGTCGTCTCGACGCTCGCCGTTTCGGCCGGCCAGGCGATCAAGGCCGGCGACGTGTTGCTGTCGATCGAGGCGATGAAGATGGAAACCGCGCTGCATGCCGAGCGCGACGGTGTGATCGCCGAGGTGCTGGTCGCCGCCGGCGACCAGATCGACGCCAAGGATCTGCTCGTCACCTATGGCGAGCCGTAACCCACGATCCGGCCACGGGCGCGGCCGAAAGACCACGCCCGTCGGCCAAGGCATCGCTCAGCCGTCGATCTGCGCGGCGATGATCGCGATCGCCTGCTGGTAGACGCTCGCCGCGTTCCAGCCCTTGATGGCACGGAAATTGGGCTGACCGGGCTGATAGCCCGCGCCGGGACGCCAGCCATGCGCGCGCAGGAAATTTGCCGTGGAGGCCAAAGCGTCGGCGCGCGAACGCACCAGGTCGAGCCGGCCATTGCCGTCGCCATCGGCGCCGTAGCGCAGGATGCTGCCCGGCAGGAACTGCGTCTGGCCGAGCTCGCCATGCTTGGCGCCGACGCTGGAACTGGAAACCACGCCGCGATCGACCAGGGTCAGGGCTGCGAGAAGGTGGCCGGTGAAGAATTCCGAACGTCGGCAATCATAGGCGAGCGTGGCCGTCGCCGACAAAAGGTTGGAATTGCCCATGAACCTGCCGAAGCCGGTCTCCATGCCCCAGATCGCGATCAGCGGACCGGGCGGCACGCCGTAACGCCGTTCCAGATTGGCGAACAGCTTGGCGTGCTGTTTCTTCAGCCGCTTGCCCTGGCTGGCGATGGTGCTGGCGCCGCGCACCTGCATGAATTTCTTCAGCGAGTATTTAAAGCTTTTCTGTCCGCGGTCGGCGCGGATGGTCGCGGTCGCATAGCGCGTTTGCTGCAGCGCCTTGAGGCCGCGATTGCCGATGCCCTTGGCCCGGGCCTCGGCCGTCATCTGCTGTTTCCAGGCCTCGAATCCGCCGGCATTGTTGCCGCACTGGGCCGCCCAGCCCGCACCGCTGCCCGCCAATGTCGCGACGGCCAGCGCCGCCGCCATCACCATGCCCTTGGACCTGACTGTCATTCCGTTCTCCCGCTGCCTGGACCGGTCGCCACATGCCCGCCTTGACCACAAACAAGCAACGTTCGGTCCGGCACGCACATCGCGTCGAAAGTATGGAGCTAGTTTCGAAACAAGTCTATTCTTGGGCCGGTTAATGGCGGGTTGCGGCTATGTCCGACGTCGAAGGGATGATCGACGGCGCGGCGGCCCCGGCCGGCCTGACGGGTTGTCCGTCGCTCGGGCGCGCATCTGCCCTGCTTTTGCTTGACTTTCGCGGTCAAATCCTGTCTATCCGGCCCCAATTCCGCGACGAGTGATCACTCCGAGCAGCCGACCGGGACCCTTTCTTGAAGGTCTAAAGCGATCCCGGAGGTCAACACCCGGCAGCGCGATGCGCCCCCGGGTGCTTTTTGGCTTTGGCCGTTGGTCGATCGGGACGGACGCATTACCTCTGGTCGAGAACGATCGGAGCAAAGGACGAACGATGTTTGAATCGCTGCAGGAACGCCTTGGATCGATCCTCAACGGCCTGACCGGTCGCGGGGCGCTGTCGGAAGCCGACGTGTCCGCGGCGCTGCGCGAGGTGCGCCGGGCTCTCATCGAGGCCGATGTCGCGCTCGAGGTCGTGCGCTCCTTCACCGATCGCGTGCGCGAGAAGGCCGTCGGCGCGGAAGTCCTGAAATCGATCAAGCCCGGCCAGATGGTCGTCAAGATCGTCCACGACGAGCTGGTCGCCATGCTCGGCTCGGACGGCGAGGTGATCGACCTCAACGCCCCGGCGCCGGTCGTCATCATGATGGTCGGCCTGCAGGGCTCGGGCAAGACGACGACCTCCGGCAAGATCGCCAAGCGGCTCGCCGAGCGCCAGGGCAAGAAGGTCATGATGGCCTCGCTCGACACCCGCCGCCCGGCCGCCCAGGAGCAGCTCAAGCAGATCGGCGAGCAGACCGGCATCGCCACCCTGCCCATCGTGGCCGGGCAGTCGCCGGTCGACATCGCCAAGCGCGCCGTCCAGGCCGGCAGGCTCGGCGGCCACGACGTCGTGATCCTCGACACGGCCGGCCGCACCCATATCGACGAGCCGCTGATGATCGAGATGGCCGACATCCGCAAGGTGTCGGACCCGCACGAGATCCTGCTCGTCGCGGATTCGCTCACCGGCCAGGACGCCGTCAACCTCGCGCGCTCCTTCGACGAGCGGGTCGGCGTCACCGGCCTTGTGCTTACCCGTATGGACGGCGACGGCCGCGGCGGCGCCGCGCTGTCGATGCGCGCCGTCACCGGCAAGCCGGTCAAGCTGATCGGCACCGGCGAGAAGATGGACGCGCTGGAGGAATTTCATCCCAAGCGCATCGCCGACCGCATTCTCGGCATGGGCGACATCGTCTCCCTCGTGGAGAAGGCCGCCGAAACCATCGATGCGGAAAAGGCCGCGGCGATGGCCAAGAAGATGCAGTCGGGCAAGTTCGACCTGAACGATCTCGCCGATCAGTTGCGCCAGATGCAGAAAATGGGCGGCATGGGCGGCATCATGGGCATGATGCCCGGCATGGGCAAGATGAAGGACCAGATCGCGGCCGCCGGCCTCGACGACAAGATGTTCGGCCGCCAGCTCGCCATCATTTCCTCGATGACGAAAAAGGAACGCGCCAATCCCGACATCCTCAAGCACAGCCGCAAAAAACGCATCGCGGCCGGGTCGGGGACCAACGCCGCCGAGATCAACAAGCTCTTGAAGATGCACCGCCAGATGGCCGACATGATGAAGGCCATGGGCGGCAAGGGTAAGGGCGGCGGCGCCATGCGCGGCCTGATGGGCGGCATGGCCCAGAAGATGGGCCTTGGTGGCTTGGGCGGCGGCATGGGCGGCATGCCGGACCTGTCGAAGATGGATCCCAAGCAGCTCGAGCAACTGCAGAAACAGGCCGAGGCGGCCGGTCTCGGAGGCGGCCTGCCCGGCGGTGGCCTGCCGGGTCTGCCCGGCGCGCCGAAGCTGCCCGGACTTGGCACCGGCCTGCCCGGCCTGCCGAAAAAGAAATGAGCGGAGGAACGGCTTTGGCGGACACGTCCGACACCGAGAAGGCCCGCGCGATCCTGGCCGGCTACCGCGCCTCGATCGACAATATCGACGCCGCGCTCGTGCACATGCTGGCCGAGCGGTTTCGGTGCACCAAGGCCGTCGGCCATTTGAAAGCGACGCACGACTTGCCGCCGGCCGACCCCGCGCGCGAGGAGCGCCAGATCGCGCGCCTGCGCCAGCTCGCCGTCGACTCCCATCTCGACCCGGATTTCGCGGAGAAATTCCTCAATTTCATCATCCGCGAGGTGATCCGGCACCACGAAATGATTGCCCGTGAAAACGGTGCCGGGGATGCGCCCCGCGCCGGCGCGGACGGTTGACCCCAAATCCCGATCAGTGAGACCCTAGGAGACAAAAATGGCAC
This sequence comes from Nitratireductor alexandrii, assembly GCF_004000215.1. GTDB lineage: Bacteria > Pseudomonadota > Alphaproteobacteria > Rhizobiales > Rhizobiaceae > Mangrovimarina > Mangrovimarina alexandrii. Next base: position 425,387 of record NZ_RBVY01000003.1, read on the forward strand.
TGAAGATCAGACTGGCCCGGGCGGGCTCGAAAAAGCGCCCCTACTATCATGTCGTCGTCGCCGACGTCCGCAGCCCGCGCGACGGCCGCTTCATCGAGGCGATCGGCTCGTGGAACCCGACGCTGCCCAAGGACGCCGAGCGCGTCAAGATCGACGAAGAGCGCGTCAAGCACTGGATCGCCCAGGGCGCCAAGCCGACCGATCGCGTGCTGCGCTTTCTCGACCAGGCTGGTCTTGCCAAGCGTCCGGCGCGCTCCAATCCCAAGAAGGCCGAACCGGGCAAAAAGGCCCAGGAGCGCCTGGCGCTGATCAAGCAGGCCGAGGAAGAGCTCGCCGCCAAGCTCGAGGAAGAAAAGGCCGCTGTGGCCGAGGCTGCCGAAGCGCCGGCAGAGGAAGCAGCGTCCTGATCGTTTCCGACCCGAAATGAAATGATCGACGGCGGGCCACGGTCCGCCGTTTTCTTTTTGAAGGCCCCAAAGCGCGGGCTTCTCACTCTTGGAGCGGGCCTGATCCCGCTCGCCAAGCCGGGTGCGGCAATTTTCCGCTGGACCGAAGACGGGTCGATAGGGCAATCTGGTAGGACCAGATTGCCCGGCACCGTTCGGGTCGAACCCGTAGGCGGAGGAGCACACGGTGAATATCCAATCGACCGCGGCCGGAGACGCCGCCACGCCAATTGATCACGCACGGCTCGACTGCCTGATGGAGGAAGCCGGCATCGACGTGCTCCTGGCCACCTCCAAGCACAATGTCCAATATCTGCTCGGCGGCTATCGCTACATCTTCTTCCATGCCATGGACGCGATCGGCCACAGCCGGTACCTGCCGGTCCTCGTCTACGAAAAGGGCCGGCCCGACCGCGCCGCCTATATCGGCAACAAGATGGAGGGCATGGAACAGCAGGTGAACCCGTTCTGGACGCCCACGGTCAAGACGACCTGCTGGGGCAGCGTCGATGCCGCGCATGAGGCGATCGCCCAGATCAAGGCGATCGGCCGTCATGGCGCCCGGGTCGGCATCGAACCGTCATTCCTGCCGTCCGACGCCTGGCTGGCGCTGACCGCCGGGCTCGAGGATGCGAGTTTCGTCGACGCGACGGGCATGCTGGAGCGCCTGCGCGCGGTCAAGACAGCGGCCGAACTCGACCTCTTGCGTACGGCGTCCGAACTGATCACCGATTCCATGCTGGCGGTGTTTTCCGGCCATGGCGAAGGGGCCGGCAAGGCCGAACTGGTCGATGCGCTGCGCCGCGAGGAGACCGCTCGCGGCCTCCAGTTCGAATATTGTCTGATCACCATCGGCTCCAGCCACAATCGCGCCGTGTCGCCGCAAAGCTGGCAGTCGGGCGAGGTGCTGTCGCTCGATTCAGGCGGCAATTATCGCGGTTATATCGGCGATCTGTGCCGCATGGGCGTTCTCGGTGACCCGGATGCGGAGCTGGAAGACCTGCTGGCCGAGGTCGACGCCGTCCAGCAGGCCGCGTTTTCGAAGATCAAGGCGGGCGCGACCGGAGCGGAGATGATCGCCCATGCCGAAAAGACGCTCAAAGCGCTGCCCAATGCCGCCTGCAACGACTTCTTCGCCCACGGCATGGGGCTGATCAGCCACGAGGCGCCGTTCCTGATGACCAACCATCCCGTCGCCTATGACGGCGTCGACGCCGACAGGCCGCTGGAAGCCGGCATGGTGATCTCGGTCGAGACCACCATGCTTCATCCGCGCCGTGGTTTCGTCAAGCTGGAAGACACGGTGGCCGTGACCGACAACGGCCACGAGCTGATCGGCGATCGCGGCCGCGGCTGGAATCGCGGACAGGCATAGGCCAGGCGATCAAAGCCGGATCATAGGCATTTGCACGCAATTTTGCCGGCAAAAAAATTTATCGCGAGCCCCGCCCTTCTCATCCGCGGAGAGGGGCGGGCGAGAAGAGCGGCTGCCCGACGACCAACTACGCCGCCTGCTTTTTCGGCTTGATCAGACCGCGCGCCACAAGCATCTCGGCGATCTGGACTGTGTTGAGCGCTGCGCCCTTGCGCAGATTGTCGGAGACGACCCACAGATTGAGGCCGTTGTCCAAGGTCGAATCCTCGCGGATGCGGGAAATATAGGCCGCGTCCTCGCCGGCTGATTCCAGCGGCGTGACGTAGCCGCCGTCCTCGCGCTTGTCGACGACCAGGCACCCCGGCGCCTCGCGCAGGATCTCGCGCGCCTCGTCGGCGGTGATCGGCTTTTCGAACTCGATATTGACCGCCTCCGAATGGCCGATGAAGACCGGCACGCGCACGCAGGTCGCCGTCAGCTTGATCTTCGCATCGAGCATCTTCTTGGTTTCGGCCACCATCTTCCATTCTTCCTTAGTGGAGCCGTCCTCCATGAAGACGTCGATATGCGGAATGACATTGAAGGCGATGCGCTTGGTGAACTTCTTCGCCTCGATCGGGTCGGCGACGAAGACGGCGCGCGTCTGCTCGAAGAGCTCGTCCATGCCTTCCTTGCCCGCGCCCGACACCGATTGGTAGGTCGATATCACCACGCGGCGGATGGTGGCCGCGTCGTGCAGCGGCTTCAGCGCGACGACGAGCTGGGCGGTCGAGCAATTGGGATTGGCGATGATGTTCTTCTTGGTGAAGCCTTCGATCGCATCGGCGTTCACCTCCGGCACGATCAGCGGCACGTCGGCGTCGTAGCGCCAGGCCGAGGAGTTGTCGATCACCACGCAACCCTGCTTGCCGATGCGCGGCGACCATTCCTTCGACACGCTGCCGCCGGCCGACATCAGGCAGATATCGGTGCCGGAAAAATCATAGCTGTCGAGCGCCTTCACCTTCAGCGTGCGGTCGCCGTAGGAAACCTCGGTGCCGACGGAGCGCCGCGAGGCGAGGGGCACGACCTCCTCGGCCGGAAAGCCGCGCTCCTCCAGAATATTGAGCATTTCGCGGCCGACATTGCCGGTGGCGCCGGCGACTGCAATCTTGAAACCCATTTCGGTCATCTCCTGTCACTCCCCTTTTCCTGGAATGTCCGCCGGCGGGCCAGGCGGCTTTCCCCGGCCGGACCCGGGGAGAGGGGGAGTAAGGCCGAGAAAATCAGACCGTTTTTGCGGTCGTTTTGGCTCGGGTTTTGAGGGTGGCGCAGCGCGCGCGCATGCCGCCGCCGGAGACAAATCCGGACGGATACCGACGAGACACTGCGAAAACACAGGCGGGCATGGTCTGCTCCACGAAACGCACCGCTTCTAGCGGTTCTGCGTAAAGAGTCAATTGCCTGCCGCTCGGACCGATCATGCGCAATGTGGTTCATCGCCTTCCTGTGAAAGGGCGCCGCCGTTGACTTCTTCCCTCCGGCACGGAAACTTGCACGGTGGATGAAAACGCCGGAAGGGCCGTCATGCGCGGCGAAGTTCTTTATTTCGATGACCAGCGCGGCATCGGTTTCATCAACGGCGATGACGGCAACCGCTATCATTTCGCCGGCCCGGACCTGGTCTCGGCGGCGGCACCGGGCAAGGGCGCCAAGGTCGAGTTCCTGACCGAGGGCAACCGCGCCCGCGACGTGATGGCTCTCGGCGGCGCGCGCCAAAAACCTGCCGGGACCGAGACGGAGCCTTCCGCCACCGCGCCGTCGCGGCTTGCCGGAAGCAAAACGCACGGCCGGCGCTCGCTTTTCGGCCATTTCCTCGATTGCGTGACGGTCTCCTATGCCAGACTGGGGGCACGCGCGCCGCGTCGGGAGTTTTGGGGATTTTTCCTGTTCGGCTTCATCGTCATGGTGGCGGCGATTTTTGCCGGCCTGATCGCCGATGGCGTGGCCGGCAATCTCGATCGCGAGGAACCGGTGCTCGCGCTCGGCCTGACCGGCATTCTGGTGCTGGCGCTGGCGCTGCCCTCGATCGCGGTCACGATCCGCCGGCTGCACGATATCGGCCTGTCGGGATGGTTCATCCTGCTCGGTTTCGTGCCCACGGTGGGCAATCTGATCATCCTCGTCTTCGCGCTGATCCCGTCGCAGAAATCCGAAAACAAATGGGGACCGCCCCCGTTTGGGTGACGGTCCCGCACCGGCAAACGATCGGACTCAGGCCGACAGGGCCAGATATTTGGCCGTGATCGCGTCGCCCATCTCCGCGGTGGAGAGCTGGGTCTTGCCGTCCGACATGATGTCGGCGGTGCGCATCCCGTCCTCCAAAACACCGGCGATCGCCGCTTCGAGCCGATCCGCTTCGGCGACCATGTTGAAGGAATAGCGCAGGCACATCGCGAACGAGGCGATCATCGCGATCGGGTTGGCGAGCCCCTTGCCGGCGATGTCGGGCGCGGAGCCGTGTACCGGCTCGTACAGCGCCTTGCGCGCGCCGGACTTGGGATCGGGGGCGCCGAGCGAGGCCGACGGCAACATGCCGAGCGATCCCGTCAGCATCGCCGCGACATCCGACAGCATGTCGCCGAACAGGTTGTCGGTGACGATCACGTCGAACTGCTTGGGCCAGCGCACCAGCTGCATGCCGCCGGCATCGGCCAGCATATGGGTCAGCTCGACATCGGCGTAGTTTGCCTTGTGGGTCGCCGCCACGACCTCCTTCCACAGCACGCCGGATTTCATCACATTGTGCTTTTCCATCGAGCACACCTTGTTGGCGCGGGTGCGCGCCAGCTCGAAGGCGACGCCGGAAATGCGCTCGATCTCGAACGTATCGTACACCTGGGTGTCGATGCCGCGCTTCTGGCCGTTGCCGAGGTCGATGATCTCCTTGGGTTCGCCGAAATAGACGCCGCCGGTCAGCTCGCGCACGATCAGAATATCGAGCCCTTCGACAACCTCCTGCTTGAGCGAGGAGGAGGCGGCCAGCGCCGGATAGCAGATCGCCGGACGCAGATTGGCGAACAGCTCCATCTCCTTTCTGAGCCGCAGCAGGCCGGCCTCCGGCCGCACCTCGTAGGCGACGCCGTCCCATTTCGGTCCGCCGACCGCGCCGAACAGCACCGCGTCGGCGGCCAGGGCCTTTTGCATATCCTCATCCGAGATCGCCTGGCCGTGCGCGTCGTAGGCCGCGCCGCCGACCAGCCCCTCCTGAACCGTGAAACCGGCGGACTGGGTGTCGTTCAACACCGCAATCAGCTTGCGCACCTCCGCCATCGCCTCGGGGCCGATACCGTCGCCGGGAAGAAGCAGAAGGTTGCGCGTCACCATGGAAAATCCTTTCGAAAAAGGCGGGAATCCGCCGCCGAGTGAGGTGGAAATGAGGTCGATTTCGGAGTCGCGACACTAGCTATCCGTCAGACGCCGATTGCGCAAGTCGCGCGCCGGCGGGTCAGCCCGCAGTCCCGCGCCGCAAGGCCGTCACCTCGATCTCGATTTTCATCTCCGGCTCGTTGAGCTGACACACGACCATGGTCGCCGCCGGCCTTATTGCGCCGAAGACTTCCCCGAGGATCGGAAACACCGTTGGCACGAAGGCGCGGTCGGTCACATAATAATGCGCCCGCACCACGTCGGCGAGGTCGAAGCCGGCTTCGGCCAGCGCGGCGGCGATCGTGGCGAGGCAGTTGCGCGTCTGCGCCTCGATCGTCTCCGGCATCGTCATGGTGGCGTAATCGTAGCCGGTCGTGCCGGACACGAAGCACCAGTCGCCCTGGACGACCGCGCGCGAATAGCCGGCAATTTTCTCGAAGGGGGAACCGGTGGAGATAAGGCGTCTCGTCATATCGTGCCTCCTGCCTTCTTCAGCCGTTCCAGCACCGCCGGGTCGGGCTGCGAGCTGGAAAGGTCGACATGATGTTTCGCATCGCGCGGCGGCAACACGACGCTGTTGAAGGGTTCGGCCACCACGCCGCCGAAACGCGCTTCATGCACCACGACCCGGCGTTTGCGGATAAGGCAGATCACCAGGATCGCGCGATCGTCGTAGCGGGACGGATCGTCGGCGAAACCCCAGGTCAGGCCGCCGGACAGAGACGCATTGCCGAAGACGAGGCGCCGGCCGGTCCCGTCTTCGGCTGTGGCCAGGCAATCCCGGCAGAAATACCAGGGATAGCGCGCGAAAGCCCGCTGGACCTTTCCGCAACCGGGACAGAAATGATCGTCCATGCTCATCGGGCGCGACCCGGCCGGATATCGGCTCGATCGACACTCACAGATCGTCCGGCACCAAAGCGGCGATCGCGGCCGGCCACTGATCGCGCGCCGGCCAGAAGCGCGGCGTCGGTTCGGCCTGCTGCTGGGCGAAATACAGGGCGCGGTTTTCGACGTCGACGACAACGAACGTGTCCTGGGCACCGCAGGCATGCGGCACGCAGCCGCGCGCCGTCAAAACACCGCCATCGGTGATTTCGGGCTCGCTCGCGGTGCCGAGCCCGGCCGCGACTGAAAACAGCTCGTCCCCGAGCAGCGCCTGCGCCGTCTCGTAGAGCCCGGCATTGCGGAAAAGCTCGATCGGATGGCTGACCGTCGCCGGATCGAAGCTCGACCAGTCGCTGCCCTGCTGCGGCGCGTAGGACAGCACACCCGCCGTCTCGAACCCGCCATCGGGAACCCAGGAGCGGATCGTGGTCTGCTCGCCGGGCCTCAGATAGGGCATGAAATAGATACGCTCGTCCGTCACCGCCGGCGGCGGCGCGCCGCATTCCTCGCCGACGATCTCAGTTTCCAAGGCGCCGGTCTCGGCCTTCCACACCATGATCGTGTAGGGGCCGCAGGCATTGCCGCCATTGCCCGCCGACAGCAACGCGATCTCGACGCCGCGCACGGTGACGACCCGGTCGAAGCCGATAAAATAGTCGCGATGCAGCTCGCGCCCCTCGTAAGCCACCACCCGCTCGTAATCCTGGCGGGCGATCGTCAGGTCACCGCCCTGGAAGGAATAGCGCTGGACCTCTTCGTCCTCGGCCCGCGCCGCGCCGGCGGCGAGGAGAGCGACGAGGACGAAAACGGGAATGCGGGACAAAATCGACATGGTCGCTCCGGATCGCTTGGGCCGGAGCGCGGATACAAGGCGCGGTCGGCCGGTCTGCGATGCAGACTAACGGCAAAACCGCTTGGCGCGAAACCGTCACGGCGGCCCGGCCGGAAATTTTTCCGCGCCTGCCGGGCGCGGCCGGTCAGACCACGATGCGCCCGACGATGCGGCGCACGATCGGAGCCACCACCAGCACCGCGGGAAAGGCCAGCGCCCAGGACGGCAGCCAAGCCGAAAGCCAGTAGAAAAGGAACGCAGCGTCGACGCCGCGCGCGATCGCCGTCGACAGGCCCGAGACGATGAATGACATCAGGCCCGACAAAAGCAGACCGAACACGATCGGCTCCAGCCGCCGAGGCACGAAGGGACGCATGAAACCCGCTTCGGCCGCTCAGGCCCAGGGGCGGGCGGTGGCGGCCTTTTCTTCGTAGGCGGCGATCGCCGGCGCCTTTTCCATGGTCAGGCCGATATCGTCGAGCCCGTTGAGCAGGCAATGGCGGCGGAATTCGTCGAGATCGAAGGCGATCACACCGCCATCCGGGCCGCGGATCTCCTTGGCTTCCAGATCGACGGTGACGGTCGCGTTGGCGCCGCGGCTGGCATCGTCCATCAGCTTGTCGAGCTCTTGCTGGCTGACCTTGATCGGCAAGACGCCGTTCTTGAAGCAGTTATTGTAGAAAATATCGGCGAACGAGGTCGAGATCACGCAGCGAATACCGAAATCCAGCAGCGCCCAGGGCGCATGCTCGCGGCTCGATCCGCAGCCGAAATTGTCTCCCGCCACCAGGATCTGCGCCTTGCGGTAGGCCGGCTTGTTGAGCACGAAATCCGGATTTTCCGACCCGTCCTCGTTGTAGCGCATCTCCGCGAACAGGCCGGTGCCGAGACCGGTGCGCTTGATCGTCTTGAGATAGTCCTTGGGGATGATCATGTCGGTGTCGACATTGACGATCGGCAAGGGGGCTGCGACGCCGGTTAAGGTGGTGAACTTGTCCATTCCGCGGGCCTGTCGGTTGATCGGAAATTCTGTCGGCTCCGCTTTATACGGATCGCGCGCGCAAATCAAAGGGCGACCGGGCGCGACGGCGGGGCCTTGCGGTCCCGCCGCTCCTTGCACGCAGCTAGGCCTGGGTCGTGCGGCGCAGCGCCATGACGCCGGTTTCCGTGCCGGTCAGCCGGCGCGAACGGCCATCCTCGCCGACGATCATGGTGATCCGGCGCCGCTCCGAGGAGAACAGCTCCGACGTCACCACGTCGACCGGCGGGTCGAAGGCGATGGTGGCCCGCCACAGGCCAGGTTTGATGGTCTCCGAAAGTCCGAAGACCCGCCCCTGCGCGGGCTTGCCGTTGAAATGGCCCTCGACCCGGTCGCCGACGGCGAAGGGGGCGCCGGCGGCAGCGCTGGCCGGCGCGGACGCGGTGGCGGCAAGCGTGTTCCAGTCGCGCGCGCCGTTCTGGCGGGCGACGAGCTCGAGCGCCTTGCCGTGCGAGACGGCGATGCCGTCTGCCGCCAGCGCCGCGCGTAACCGCTTGGCATGGGTCTTGTAGTCGGTGGATGGTGTCATCACCGTTCGCTCCTATCGCTTTGCGAGCGGCATTCTGCTCACGGGAGCCCGCATTGCCGTTTCGGCCGCCACATCGACAGGGAAACGATAAGATCGTCGGAAGCTTCACCATGGCTTGCGCCGCGGGCGGCAGGGGCTTCCGGCCCTTGCGAGCCGCTCAGATAGGCATGCGGACCGGCCGCGTCAATATGCAGCATGCCGCGCACCGGAACTGGAGCGCCGGACAGCGACCGGACCGTCAGATCACGTTGAGTTCGCGGAACGGCCGGCCGGCGGCGATGCGTTCGTAGCCGAAGGCGGAACAATCGACCGTGCGGTAGCCGCCGTGAACCAGGAATTCCGCCAGCGCCTTGCCGACGGCCGGCGCCTGCTGCAGGCCATGGCCGGAAAAGCCGTTGGCGAACACGAAATTGCCGACCTCGGGATGCGGGCCGATGACGGCGTTCTGGTCGAGCGTGTTGTAGTCGTAGTGCCCGGCCCAGGCGCGCTGCAGCTTGATCGCCTCGAAGGCGGGGATGCGGGTGGCGAGTGCCGGCCAGATCGCCGCCTCGAACAGCGTCCAGTCGGGATCGAAATCGGCCGGATCGGCAGGTCCGTCATTGGCCGCATCCTCGGCGCCGCCGGTGATGAAGACCGAGCCTTCCGGCCGGACATATATACCGCAGGGATCGACGATCAGCGGCATGTCGTCGAAACGTTCGCGCGCCTCGAACACGAACACCGTGCGCTTGCGCGGCTCGACCGGCAGCGCCAGCCCGGCCATGGCCGCCACCGCGCCGGCATTGGGCCCGGCCGCGTTGATCACGGCGCCCGCGCCGATCCGTTCGCCCGTGTCGAGCGTAACGGTTTCGACCCGGTTGCCGGTGCGCTCCAGCCCGGTCGCCGACACGGGCAGAAAATCGACCGCGCGCCCGCGCAATGCCTTGCGAAACAGCATCAAAAGCGCATGCGCGTCGAACCAGCCCTCGCCCGTTTGCCCATAGGCGCCGGCCGCGACACCTTCGGTCGACAGCCAGGCGAAACGCCGCTTCAGGGCAGCCGCGTCCTCGAGCAGGATGTCGCCGCCCTCGGCCCGTTGCACCGCATGGTTGGCGGCAAGGATCGGCCGCCCCGCCTCCGAGGCCAGGATCAGGTAGCCTTTTTCGCGCAGGCCGATATCGGCCTGCGGCCCGAACACGTCCGTCAGCCGGCGGAACAGCTCGAGGGTGAAGCGCGACAGGCGGATATTTTCGGGGATCGAGAATTGCTGGCGGATCGAGGCGCAGGACAGGGTGGTCGCGGCGGTGGCGAATTGCGGATCGCGCTCGAGGAGCGCGATCGAACCCGAAAACCCTTCCTCGCGCAGATACCAGGCGATCGAACTGCCGACGATCGCGCCGCCGATGATGACGATGTCGTAGGTCTTCACCCTGTCCTCCCCGGCTTGGACCCGGTGCGCCGCCTGACGGCGCGCCGTCCCGCATCAGACAGATTCCGCGCCCACTTGCAAGCCGGCCGTCGCGGCGGCATGAAGGAGTCATGCACACAGCCACGCCGCCGCCGCTTCGCTCCGTCCTCTATGTTCCCGCCGCCAACGACAAGGCGCTCGCCAAGGTCGCCGGGCTTGCCTGCGACGCGGTGATCGTCGACCTCGAGGACGCCGTCGCGCCGGAGGAAAAGACCGTCGCGCGCGAACGCATGGTGCGGTTTTTCGCCGGCCGCGCGCGCGGCGGTCGGCCGGTCGCGGTGCGGATCAACGCGCTCGCCAGCGAATGGGGCGCCGACGATCTGGAGGCCGCGCGCGCTTGCCGGCCGGATGCGATCCTGTTACCGAAGGTCGAGACGCCGCGCGACGTGCTGGAGGCCAATGACCGTCTCGACCGGGCCGAGGCCGCGCCCGACCTGGCATTGTGGGCAATGGTGGAAACGCCGCGCGCGATTCTCAATCTCGGCGCCATCGCCGAGCTCGGCCGCGACCGCGGCGCCCGGCTTGCCTGTCTGGTCGCCGGCACCAACGACCTCGTCAAGGAAACCGGCGTCGCCATGACCGCCGACCGGCAATGGCTGCTCGCCTGGCTGCAGCAGATCGTGCTCGCCGCGCGCGCCGGCGGCCTTGTTGCGCTGGACGGGGTCAGCAACGATTTCCGCGATCTCGACGCCCTGGCGCACGAATGCCGTCAGGGCGCGGCGATGGGCTTCGACGGCAAGACGCTGATCCATCCGGCCCAGATCGGGCCGGCCGAGATCGCCTTTTCGCCTTCGGCGCAAGAAATCGCCCAGGCCGAACGGATCGTCGCCGCCTTCGCCGCGCCTGGCAACGAGAACAAGGGCGTGCTGTCGATCGACGGCCGCATGACCGAGCGGCTGCATCTCGACCAGGCCAGACGGCTTCTGGCCAAGGCGGGCCGGCGGACCGGAGAGGAAACCGCATGAAACTCTATCGCTATCTCACCGGGCCGGACGACGCCGCCTTCTGCCACAAGGTGACGGCGGCGCTGAACAAGGGCTGGCGGCTGCACGGCTCGCCCGCTTACGCCTTCGACGCCGCCAGCGGAACGATGCGCTGCGGCCAGGCGGTGGTGAAGGAGGTCGACGGCCTCGACTACGAGCCCGGCATCAAGCTCGGGGAGTATTGAACGGGCGCCCGTGGGCCATGGACCGCGTCACGCCACGCTTTCCTCGATCTTTTCCATGTCCTCATCGGACAGGCCGAAATGGTGGCCGAGCTCGTGGATCAGCACATGGGTGACGATGTCGCCCAGCGTTTCCTCGTTTTCGGCCCAATAATCGAGAATGGCGCGCCGGTAGAGCGTGATGCGGTTCGGGCCTTCGCCGGTTGCCGGGTTCCAGCGCTCGGCGATGCCGCGGCCCTCGAACAGGCCGAGCAGGTCGAACGGGGTTTCCAGCGACAAATCGTCCATGATCTCCTCGGTCGGAAACTCGGCGATCTGAATGACGATCTCGCCGGTCAGCGCGCGAAAGTCCGCCGGCAGATGCGCATAGGCTTCCAGCGCCAGGATTTCCATCTCGTCCATCGACGGGGAGAGTTGATCGTGCCAGGCGCGGGTCTGGTAGATGCGGGCCATGCTTTTGTCCTTTGGCCGCCATATAGCCTTTTGTTTCCGGCCTTGCGAGGGGCGCCGTGGCGCGGGATCGGCGGAGGCGGGCCCCGATCGGCGGCCCGACGCGGAATAAATTCTTATCGGCCCTGCTTGACTCTTGGGGCAGGCTCTGGAATCCATAAGAACATAACAGGAACAAAATAGTTTTGGAGCGACTGTCATGGCCAAGCCCGCCATGGCGCGGGAGACTGTTGTCGCTTTGCGTCGGCAAATCGCGCGGATCGAGGGCAGCCTGCCCGAAAGGCTGGCGCAAGCCGGCGGCGACGATGGTCTGGTTCTTCGTCACGGCCCCGCCGCCAGACGTGAACCCGGTTTCGGAACCGGTTTTTTGCCGACCGGCGCCGCGAGCTTCGATGCCGCCCTGGGCGCCGGCCTGCCGCCAGCCGCCCTTGTCGAGATCCACGGCCGGCAGACCCGCGATGCCGGCGCGGTGGCGGGGTTTGCCCTGTGTCTTGCCGCGCTGGTGCGCAGGAGCGCACCGGCGCGGCCGGACAATGCTTTGTGCTGGATCGGCACGGCCGAGATTTTTCGCGAGGCCGGGCTTCCCTATGCGCCCGGCCTGAGCCGGTTTTGCGGCCTGCCGGCCGGCGCTCTCTTCCTGTGCGCGCCGAACGAGACCGGGGACGCGCTGTGGATCGCCGAGCAGGCCGCCCGCCAGCGGGCTTTTGCCGCGGTCGTGCTGGAACTGCGCGGCAATCCGGCCCGCCTCGATCTGACCGCCACCCGGCGCCTGCACCGCCGGGCCCAGGAGGCGGGGCGGTCGGTTTTCCTGATCCGCGAGGCCGGAACCGCCGAGCCGACGGCCGCCCCGGTCCGGATCGCGGTCTCGCCCGCCCCCGCCGCCCGGCGCTCGACCGTTTCCGGCCCCGTGGCGGCCTCGATCGGCCATCCCGCCTTCGCCGTCACCGTCACCAAAAGCCGCGCCGCCCCGGCCGGGCGGCTCGTTCTGGAGTGGAACCCCGATGCATCCAGCTTCTGCGAAATCCGGCCAGAGGATTCTGGCGCTCTGGTTGCCGCATCTGGCCACCGACCGGATTCTTCGGCAGCGCGAGGGGCGGTCGTGGCGTTGCGGCCCGCCGTCGCGGCGCCCGCCGCTCCTGGTCAGCCGTCGCGAGAACAACGCCCAGCGCATCGCCGCGCTCGACGAGCGCGCTGAGGCGCTTGGCCTGAAACCCGGCCTCGGCATCGCCGACGCGCGCGCCATGCATCCCGATGTCGAGATCGTCGACGCCCAGCCGCAAGCCGACCGCCGCCTGCTGGAAAGCCTCGCCGACTGGTGCGACCGCTACACGCCGCTCGTCGCCCTGGACGGAAGCGACGGGCTGTTTCTCGACATCACCGGCTGTGCTCATCTTTTCGGCAATGAAAAACGCATGCTGGATGACATTCTGTCCCGGCTTTTCCATCAGGGATTCGACGCCCGCGCCGGGCTCGGCGCCAGCCCCGGCATCGCCTGGGCGGCGGCGCGGTTCCTGAGCCCGGCGATCGTCCCGCCGGGTGAGGAGGGCGAAACCCTGGCGCCGCTGCCGCTCGCCGCGCTGCGCATCGCGCCGGCCGTCCGCGCCGGCCTGGAAAGCGTCGGGCTGAAGACGGCGGGCGCGATCATGGCGGCCCCGCGGGCGCCGCTGGCGCGCCGTTTCGGCGCCGCACTGCTGACCCGGCTCGACCAGGCGCTGGACCGGGCCGAGGAAGCGATCACGCCGCGCCTGCCCGTGCCGCCGCTGTCGGTCGAGCGGCACCTGGCCGAACCGGTCGTGCTGGCCGACGATATCGAGCGGCTCGTCGGCTTGCTCGCCGCATCGCTGCGCGCCGAGCTCGAACGGCGCGGGGAGGGCGCGCATGTGCTGCAGCTTGCCCTGTTCCGGGTCGACGGCGCCATGCAGCGTCTCGCCGTCGGCGCCGCGCGACCGCTGCGCGATCCGGCCCTGATCGAGCGCCTGTTCCGCGAAAGGCTCGCCGCGTTCGAGGATCGGCTCGATGCCGGCTGCGGCTTCGAGCTGGTCCGGCTTTCGGTCTTGAAGGCCGCGCCCTTCGCGCTCGAGCAGACCGACCTTGCCGGCGCGAGCACGGCGGCCGGGGAGGATCTGGCGCTTTTTACCGACCGGGTCCGCGCCCGGCTCGGCGAAACGGCGCTGCTGCGGCCGGTTCTCGTCGAAAGCCACCGTCCCGAACGCGCCGCCGCCTTTGTCGCCGCCGAAATGCCGGAAGGTCGGGACGGCAGGGCGCGGCCCGACAACTCCGCTCCCGATCCGGCCGGGACGGTGGACATGGCGGACCGGCCGATCCGGCTTTTTCGGCATCCCGAGCCGGTCGATGTGGTCGCCGCCGAGGTACCCGAAGGGCCGCCGCTGCGGTTTCGCTGGCGCCGCGCCGTCCACCGTGTCGCCCGGGCCGAAGGGCCCGAGCGGATCGCCGCCGAATGGTGGCGCGACCCGCAAGATATGCCCACGCGCGACTATTTTCGTGTCGAGGACGATGACGGGCGCCGCTACTGGCTTTTCCGGCAGGGTTTTTACGGTGCCGCCGAGACCATGCCGCGTTGGTTCGTACACGGGGTTTTTGCATGAAATCCACCGCCCCGGCCTATGCCGAATTCGCCGTGCAATCGAATTTCTCCTTCCTGCGCGGCGCCTCGAAGCCGGAGGAACTGGTGGTGACGGCGAAGCATCTCGGCCATGACGCCATCGGGCTTGCCGACCGCAACACGGTGGCCGGCGTCGTGCGCGCCTGGAGCCAGTCGAAACATATCAAGCAAACGGCGACGACCGGGCCGGGTAAACTTGCCTACCATCCCGGGTGCCGGCTGGTGTTCGCCGACACGACGCCGGATGTGCTTGCCTATCCGCAGGACCGCCGCGGCTGGGGCCATCTGTGCCGCCTGCTGAGCGAGGCCAATATGCGCGCCGAAAGCGAAAAGGGGGCGCCGCGGATCTATCGCGACGACTTGCTTTGCTGGGGCGAGCGCATCTCGCTCGCCCTGATACCAAGGCTCGCCGGCGGCGAAACGGACGAGCTGGAGCTCCTGCGCTGTCTGCGCGACCGGTTCGGGACCGCCGTCCGGCTCGCCGTCGCGCCGACCTATGGCGGCAATGACCGGTTCCGCATCGAGCAGGCGGCGGCGCTGGCCGCCGCGGCCGGCGTGCCGCTGATGGCGATCAACGACGTGCTGTATCATATCCCCGACCGGCGGCCGCTGCAGGACGTGCTGACGGCGATCCGCCTCAACACGACGGTGGCGGAGGCCGGCTACGCGCTCGCCGCCCATGCCGAGCGTCATCTGAAGCCGGCGGCGGAAATGGCGCGGCTGTTCCGGGGTTTTCCCGAAGCGCTCGCCGAAACCGTCAACTTCGCCGAAGGCCTCGCCTTCTCGCTCGGTGAGCTGAGCCACAACTATCCCGAGGAGACCACGACACCCGGCCTCGACCCCCAGGCCGAACTGGAAAGCCTCACCTGGCAGGGCGCGCGCAACCGCTACCCGCAGGGCCTTCCCGACGGGGTGGCGCAAAAAATCCGCCACGAATTGGAGATCGTCGCGCAGAAGGATTATGCGCGCTACTTCCTCACCGTGCGCGACATCGTCGCGCATGCCCGCGCCGAAAAGGGCATTTTGTGCCAGGGGCGGGGTTCGGCGGCCAATTCCGTCATCTGTTTCTGCCTGGGCATCACCGAGGTCGACCCGGTTTTGATGATGGACGGTCTTTTCGAGCGCTTCATCTCCACCGAACGGGACGAACCGCCCGACATCGACGTCGATTTCGAACATGAGCGGCGTGACGAGGTCATCGCCTATATCTACCGGAAATACAGCCACACCCGCACCGCGCTCGCCGCCTCGGTCGTGACCTATCGCGGCCGTTCGGCGATGCGCGAGGTCGCCAGGGCGATGGGCCTGTCCGACGATGTGCAGTCGGCCCTTTCCGGTTCGATCTGGGGCTGGTCGTCCTCCCGGCTCAGCGCGCGCGAGGCCAGGGCCGGCGGACTGGCGGAAGGCGATCCGACGACGCGCCATGTCATGCAGCGCGCCAATGAGATCATCGGGTTCCCGCGCCACCTCTCCCAGCATGTCGGCGGTTTTGTCATCACCCGCGACCGGCTCGACGAGATCGTGCCGATCGTCAAGACGGCGATGGAGGAGCGCAAGATGGTCGAATGGGACAAGGACGACCTCGACGCCGTCGGGCTGATCAAGGTCGACATTCTGGCGCTCGGCATGCTGTCGTGCCTGCGCCGCGCCTTCGACCTGCTCGAGGACCATTATCGCGAACGCGACCGGTTCGGCCGCAGGCTGACGCTGGCGACGCTGCCAAAGGAGGATGCGCGCGTCTACGACATGATCTGCCGGGCCGACACGCTCGGCGTTTTCCAGATCGAGAGCCGCGCCCAGATGTCGATGCTGCCGCGGCTCAAGCCGCGCGAGTTCTACGACCTGGTGATCGAGGTGGCGATCGTGCGCCCCGGCCCGATCCAGGGCGACATGGTGCATCCTTATCTGCGCCGCCGCGAGGGTAAGGAGCCGGTCGACTATCCGAGCCCGCAAATGCGCCGCATCCTGAAAAAAACGCTCGGCGTGCCGCTGTTTCAGGAACAGGCGATGAAGATCGCCATCGACGCCGGCGGGTTTTCGCCCAGCGAGGCCGACCGGCTGCGCCGCGCCATGGCGACCTTCCGGCGCAATGGCACCATCCACGATTACAAGGACAGGCTGATTTCGGGCATGGTCAGCCGGGGCTACCGGCAGGATTTTGCCGAACGCTGTTTCAAACAGATCGAGGGCTTCGGCGATTACGGTTTTCCCGAAAGCCACGCCGCCGCCTTCGCGCTGCTGGTCTATGCCTCGTGCTGGTTCAAGACCTTCTACCCGGACGTCTTTTGCGCCGCGATCCTGAATTCGCAGCCGATGGGATTTTACGCCCCGGCCCAGCTCGTGCACGACGCGCGCGAACACGGCATCGAGATCCGGCCGGTCGACATCAATGCCTCCGACTGGGAGTCGACCCTGGAAAAGGCGCCCTTCGATCCCGCCCTGATCGCCGCCCGGCATACGGAAATGGCCGGCGTCATCAAGAGCCGCCACGCGGTGCGGCTCGGTTTCAGCCGCGTCAAGGGGCTGGCCGAGGCGGCGATGCGGCAACTGGTGGACAAGCGGGGGGCGGGTTACGATTCCGTGCGCGACCTCTGGCTGCGGTCCGGCCTGCCCGCCGGCGTGATCGCCCGGCTGGCCGAGGCCGACGCCTTCGGCTCGCTCGGCCTTACCCGCCGCGATGCGCTGTGGGCGGCCAAGGCGCTCGACGACAAGAGCGCCGCCGAGCGCCTGCCGCTGTTCGACCGGTCCGTGCCGCGACTGCGCGACCGGGAGCCCGACATCGCGCTGCCGCCGATGCCGCCCGGCCAGCATATCGTGCACGACTACCGCACCCTAAGCCTGTCTTTAAAGGGGCACCCGCTCCAGTTCCTGCGCGCGCGCCTTGCGGCCGAGGGCGGCCTGCCCGCCATTCGACTTTCCACCGTGGCGAACGGAGCGCGCGTCAGCGTGGCCGGCCTCGCCTTGGTGCGCCAGCGCCCGGGCAAGGGCAACGTCATCTTCATCACCCTGGAGGACGAAGGCGCGATCGCCAATATCATCGTCTGGCCAAGGGTTTTTGAGCGTTACCGCCCGGTGGTGCTCAGCGCCCGGTTGATGCGGGTGCGCGGACGGCTGCAAGCGGCCTCCGGCGTCATTCACGTGGTCGCGGAAACCCTGGAGGACCTGACACCGTGGCTGGGCGCGCTGATGGCGGACGAGGCGCCCACGACATCGCATGGCAATGGCCCGCGAGCCCTGCCGCTGCCGGACCGCGCCCCTGCCGCCATCCTCAACGACAAGGATCTGGCCGAACGGACCGGCAAGGTGATGCCGAAAGGCCGCAACTTTCATTAAAGCGGTTGCAGGCGAGGTGGAAGCCGGGTCGCCGTTCGCAAACCCGCCAAAACAATGAATTGGAGCCGATCTGCGATTTCGTGAAAGGCCGAACGGCTCTGAAGCCGCACAACCCGCATCGCGACCGCGCCATCGCTATCCAGGCCGGCAGCTCCGGCCGGACCTATTTCCGCCGTGCCGGCGGCCGCGGTCGCGCGCCGTCATCCCCGATCCGGCGCGCCTCCGACGGCAGCATGATCGGAATGCCGTCACGCACCGGATAGGCGAGCTCGGCCGCCTTGGAGACCAGTTCGCACCGCTCCGCGTCGAAGGTCAGCGGCCCCTTCGTCAGGGGGCAGGCCAGAAGCTCGAGAAGCTTGCGGTCGATGGTCGCGGACGATTGTCGCGACCCGATCGGGTTTTCGTCCTCGCCCGCCATCGTCATTGCAGTCCCGTGCCGGCGTCGTCATTGTTGCGGGCCAGAAGCATTTCGGTGATCGCGACCAGCGTCTCCGCCCGTGTCCTCAGGTCGGGGGCTTCAAGAAGCGCCTGTTTCTCGCTCGCCCCGTAAGGCGACATCATCGACAGCGCGTTCACCAGCGTCGCGTTTTCGGCCCGGCTGACGCTGTCCCAGTCCGCCTCGAGCCCGTTGGCGTCGAGATAGGCCTTGAAGGTCTTCAGCAATGCCTTGCGGTCGACCTCCTCGGTTCCCGAGGCCTCGTCGAGATCGCCGCCGAAAGGCGTGATACGGCAACTGCGGAACGCGCCCGAACCGGCGATCTCCTGCAAAACGCGAAAGCGCGCCACGCCCTGCAGCGACACCAGATAACGCCCGTCGCCGGTCTCCGCGAACGAGGTGATCCGCCCGAGACAGCCCACCTGGCACAGTTCGGGCTCGCCATCGGTTCGCAAGGAACCGTCCAGCCGCGGCTGGATCATCCCGATCACGCGGTCCCCGGCCAGCACCGCGTCCACCATTTGCAGATAGCGCGGCTCGAAAATGTTCAGCGGCAACCGCCCGCCGGGCAAAAGCAACGCGGCGGTCAGCGGAAACACCGGCACCGTGGTCGGCAGGTCCTCAAGCTTGAGATAATGCGCGTTTCCCGCCTGCAATCCGTCGCCTCCTGACAGTCTGATGCCACTCAACATAGGGCAAAAAAGACGCGCCGCCATGCCCGGCGCCGGGCAGGGCCGGCCCTGGGGTTTGGCGCCGCGCCGGCACGGCGCCCTTTGCCGCGGCGCGGTCAGGAAAACAACAGCGAGGAAAGCTTGCGGCGCGCCGAAAGGGTCGCCTCGTCGGTCGGCCCCCAGGCCTCGAAAAACGTCAGCAATTGCGCGCGCGCGCCATCGTCGCGCCATTCGCGATTGCGGCGCACGATATGAAGCAGACTGTCGGCCGCCGCCTCGCGCGCGCCGGACGCGTTCTGGATCAAGGCGAGGTCGAAGCGGGCGTCGTGATCGTCGGGATCGGCTTCGAGCCGGCGCTGCAGCTCCTGCGGGTCGCCGAGCGCGCTGGTCTCCTCGGCCAGCGACAGGCGCGCGCGCACGCCGGCAATCTCGGCATCGTCGCTGTCGGGCGCAACCTGCTCCAACAGCGCCCGCGCGCCGTCGAGATCGCCGCGATCGAGACTGAGCCCGGCCAGGCCGGCGATCGCGGTCGGATGTCCGGCCTCCTCAGCCAGCACGGCGCTGTAGATTTGCGCCGCCAGTTCCTGGTCGCCCGCCTCTTTCGCGGCACTGGCCTGCTCCAGCGCCGCCTCCAACGCCGACTGTTTCGGATCGCCGCCCAGGCGCTGGATGAAATCCTGCACCTGGCTCTCGGGCACCGCGCCCATGAAACCGTCGACCGGCTGGCCGTCGCGAAACGCGATCACCGCCGGAATCGACTGTACCCCGAGCTGGCCGGCGATCGCCGGATGCTCGTCAATATTCATCTTGACCAGCTTGACGGCGCCGCCCGCGGCGCGGACCGCCTTTTCCAGGATCGGCGTCAACTGCTTGCACGGGCCGCACCAGGGTGCCCAGAAATCCACCAGCACCGGCTGGTTGCGCGATTCCTGGATGACGTCCTTGGTAAACTCGGCCGTGCTCGTATCGCGGATCAGCTCGCCGGCCGGGCCTGCGCCCGCATTCGGCGCGCCGAACGAGATCTCGGGGGCGTAGTCGCCCTGCGATGCGGCAAACGGGTTGTCCTTCACGCTCATCCTCGTGTCTTTCATTCGCTTCGTTGCCAAATTATGTGGCTATTGGCCGGTCACGTTCAAGATCACCGGCTGGTGGCCGATCGCGTCGAGAAAGCGCACAAGGTCGTCTTTCGCGATCTGCGTCGTGGCATCATTGGTCAGCGGGTGACAATTGACAAGCTCGTGGCGCATCAGCCCGGCGTCGAGCACCAGCGTGACCTGGTTGTCGACATCGTTGATGAGCCCGAAAAC
The DNA here is from genome assembly GCF_004000215.1 of Nitratireductor alexandrii. Lineage (GTDB taxonomy): Bacteria > Pseudomonadota > Alphaproteobacteria > Rhizobiales > Rhizobiaceae > Mangrovimarina > Mangrovimarina alexandrii. The sequence continues at coordinate 445,336 of NZ_RBVY01000003.1, forward strand.
CGTCACCGAGCCGGGTTCCACGCCCAGCAGCCGCATCAGCGCATCGGCGCTGCCGAACGACACCCGGCCGGAGGCGCCGATCAGCCGATGGATCGATTTCAGATCGACCGTCGCCTCCTCCTCGACCGTGACCAGAAAATAGCGGCCTTTCTTGTCCTTGAGAAAAAGATTCTTGGTATGCCCGCCGTCGATCGTGCCGCGCAGCGCCTGCGACTGGGCCACGGTATAAAGCGGCGGATGGTCGATCGTCGTCGCCTCGATGGCGAGTTGCTCGAGAAACGCCAACAAATCGGCACGGGTTTTTGCGGCCATGGTTTCGCTTCGCCTCGGGTCATGCGCGGTCATGCGCGGCCATGACTATGACAAAGCGGGCCGGCAGGACAAGCCCGCCGGCCGGCCCGAACGGCGCCAAGGCGGCCGGATTCGGGCCGGCATAGCCGTTACATCCTCTCCCGGCGAAGGCACGCGCGCGCCCTCGCCGGCAGCCCGAATTTCCCTGTTGCATTCGCATGGCGTTTCCGCCATATAGGCGCGGCTTGCGGCGCCACGCCGCGCGAGCGGGTGTAGCTCAGGGGTAGAGCACAACCTTGCCAAGGTTGGGGTCGAGGGTTCGAATCCCTTCGCCCGCTCCAAAAATCCTTAGATTTGAATGGCTTGGGGCTCGGTATATCCGGGCCTTTTTGCTGTTCGCGACCGTCCTGGCGGCGGGAGGAGCGTGCGGGCGCTCGGCCGGATCGGCTGCGACCATCCAGCTCAGATTCCCGCAAACCATTCCCTTTCGATTTCGACCTGCTCGATCTGACGGGTGGCAAGACCGAGCTCATACTGCTTCAAAAGCTCGCAAAGCCTGTCGCCGTCGATCAGATCGATGGCGATCGTCCCGTCGCGGGTCGACCCGCACTGGGATTTGGCCGTGGCGAGCCTCGCGGCTTTGTGCTAGCCGCAGGCCATGGCGCAGAAGAAGGCACACGAGGTCGGCGGCTGGCTGTCGAGGCCCGACCCGAACACGCGGCTGGTCCTGATCTACGGGCCGGACCGGGGCATGGTCTCGGAACGGGCCCGTGGGTTTGCCGAACAAACCGGGTTGCCGATGGCCGACCCGTTCGCGGTGGTCAAGTTCGATCTCGCCGACAAGGACGCCGATTCCGGCCGCCTGTTCGACGAGATCGCGGCCCGGCCGCTTTTCGGAGGTCACCGGCTTTTGTGGATCCGCAATGCCGGCGCTCAAAAATTCGTCGCCGACGCGTTCAAGGAGATGCTGGCCGCCCCCCCGGACGATCTGACCGTTCTCGTCGAAGCCGGCGAGTTGAAGAAGACGGCGCCGCTGCGCAAGCTGGTCGAAACGGCGGACCGGGCGATGGCCCTGCCGTGCTATCCCGACGAGGCGCGATCGATCGATGCCCTGATCGACAGCGAGCTGGCCCGCGGCGGTCTGTCGATCGATCCCGATGCCAAATCCGCGCTGCGGGCGGCCCTCGGCGGCGACCGGCTGGCCAGTCGCGGCGAGCTCGAAAAACTGGTGCTGTATTGCCAGGGCAGCAAGACCGTCGCGCGCGCCGACGTGCTGGCCTCGACCGGCGACGTGTCGGCGCTGTCGGCCGACGACATCGTCGATTGCGCGATTGCCGGCAGGGTGGCCGCGCTCGACAGCCGCATGCGGCGATATCTCGCCGGCGGCGCGCCGCCCTTTCTGCTGCTGTCGTCGGCCCTGCGTCAGTTTCAGCTTCTCTCGCTGCTCAGGCACGAGATCGACGTCAACGGGCAAAGCGCGTCCGCCGCGGTCGCGCGCGCCCGCCCGCCGGTGTTTTTCGCCCGCCGCGCCCTGGTCGAAACCGCGCTCCGGCAGTGGAGCACCCCGGCCATCGGCCAGGCGCTGGATCGACTGCAGCAGACCGTGCTCCAGACCCGCAAACGCGCCGAGCTCGCCGGCGATCTGACCTGCCAGGCGCTTCTTGCGCTCGGCGTCTATGCCCAGGCCCGCGCCCGCGGCGGCCAGAACCGGTCGCGTTAGGCCCGACCGCCGCATCGGCATCCCGTAAAATTCGCCGGCTAATATTTTTTAACCGACCGCCTCGTTTTCCGGATCGGACCGCCAACCAAGCCAATGGCGAGCCGCAATTCTCCTGGCCTGCCCGCCAGAGCCGTTCTGCGCTTCACGCAAGCGCAGCTCTCTCTAACATCTTGTTTTAATACGACCTTGAACCGGCGAGCCGGTTTCCGCTCGGTCGGGGAGCGCCTTAATGGCTTTGCAGGCGGCGGCAAACCTCGTCGAGCTGCTCCAGCGTCTTGTAATCGATCCGGATCTGGCCGCCTGTGTCGCGATGCTGGATCGAGACGGAAAGCCCGGTCACGTCCGACAAGAGCTTTTCGAGCGCCTGCGTGTCGGCATCCTTTTGCGGCGGCGTCCGATCGTTTTTCGCGCTCTTCGTTTCCGGCGCCCGCGGCGCCTGGGCAAGCAGTTCCGCCTGGCGCACGGACAGGCCTTCCTCGACGATTTTCTTGGCCAGGCCCGTCGGATCCTCGGCGGTGACCAGCGTGCGCCCGTGTCCGGCCGAAAGCGACCCATTAACCAGCATGTCGCGGATCACCGGCGGCAGTTTCAAGAGCCGCAGCGTGTTGGCGACATGGCTGCGGCTCTTGCCGATGATGCGCGCCAGATCGGCCTGCGTATATTGATGGTCGTCGACGAGCTGCTGATAGCCGGCCGCTTCCTCGACCGGGTTGAGGTCGGCGCGCTGAACATTCTCGATGATCGCCAATTCCAGCGCGACCCGGTCGTCGACGTCGCGGATAATCACCGGCACCTTGGAAAGGTTGGCGCGCTGCGCCGCGCGCCAGCGGCGCTCGCCGGCAATGATCTCGAAACGGCCGTCCGCGGCCGGCCGCACGACGATCGGCTGCACGATGCCGTGTTCGCGGATCGACTGCGACAGGTCGCCGAGCTCCTCCTCCAGGAACTGGCGACGCGGGTTGCGCGGATTGGCGAGCAGGAACTCGATCGGCACGTCCTGGTCCGCGGGCGGGGCGTCCTGCGCCGCGGCCGGCTTGTCCATGTCGCCGATCAGAGCGGCCAGGCCGCGCCCGAGCCGGCGCCGCGATTGTTCCTCGGTCATCTCACTGTCGTCCCGACATCGTTTCGCATGTGAATCGGTCTACGCGGCCCGCAGGCGCCGTTCGCGTCGGATCACCTCCGACGCAAGCTGCAGATAGGCCTGGCTACCGGTGCATTTGAGATCGTAGAGAATCGCCGGCTTGCCATGCGAGGGGGCTTCCGACACCCGCACATTGCGCGGGATCACCGTTTGATAGACCGCCTCGCCCATATAGGCGCGCACATCGTCGACCACCTGATTGGCGAGATTGTTGCGCCCGTCGAACATCGTCAGCACGATGCCCTGGATCGTCAGGCCCGGATTGATCCCGGCGCGCACCTGCTCGACGGTCTCCAAAAGCTGGCTCAGCCCCTCCAGGGCGAAAAACTCGCATTGAAGCGGCACAAGCACCGAATCGGCGGCCGCCATCGCATTGATCGTCAGGAGGTTGAGCGACGGCGGGCAATCGACCAGCACGTAGGAGAATCGGTTTTCGCCCTCCGACATCGGCCGCAGCGCGTTGCGCAGGCGCAGCGCCCGATCCGGCAGGCCGGAAATCTCCATCTCGACGCCGAGCAGGTCCAGCGTCGAGGGCACGATCGACAATTGCGGCACCGCGGTCTGCATCGCAGCCTCGCCGATCGAGGCCTCGCCGACAAGCACGTCGTAGGACGACAAGGTCCTGTCGCGGCGCTCGATGCCAAGCCCGGTGCTGGCATTGCCCTGCGGATCGAGATCGACGATCAGCACGCTTTCGCCGATCGCCGCCAGGGCGGTCGCCAGATTGATCGCGGTGGTCGTCTTGCCGACGCCGCCCTTTTGGTTGGCGATTGTGATGATGCGTGTCGCGCTGGTCATGTCTGTCCGCAATCCCTGTGCCGCGACATGCTATTTCCGCGCGGCTTTGCTGATCTCGAGGACCACACTGTCGTCATCGACAGAACTGCGGTGTTGTACCAGATCGAGATTCCAGGTGTCATGCGCTAGTTTGATTTCTTCACCGCTATCGCGGCCTTTCGCAAACAGCGCGCGTGTTCCGGCCGCCAGCCACGGTTCGGTCAGGGCCAACAGGCGCGGCAGCGGCGCCAGCGCCCGCGCCGTGACGATTTCGGGAACGGACGAGGATTGCACCACATCCTCGATTCGGCGCGCCGCGATCACCGCCCGCGGCGCCAGTTCCGAGAGCGCATTTTGCAAGAACGCCGCCTTTTTGCGATTGCTCTCGACCAGTTTCACCGTCGCTTCGGCCCGGTCGTGAAGGAGAATCGCGATCACGGCGCCGGGAAATCCCCCGCCCGAACCGAGATCGGCCCATTGTCGTGCTGTCGGGGCGAGGCCGAGAAGTTGCGCGCTGTCGAGAATATGCCGGTGCCACAGGCTGTCGAGGGTCGACGGCGCGACGAGATTGATCCGCCGAGCCCACTTGCCGAAGATCGTTTCGAACTGGCGCAGCCGCTCGAATGTTTCACGTGAAACGGGCCCCGCGACGCGGCACAAGGCCTGATAGTTCTCCTCGCTCACGCCGCCGACCGCCCCGTCCGTTGCGCGCTCGCGCGGATCTGCGCGATGATCAGCGCGATCGCGGCCGGCGTCATGCCTTCCACCCGATAGGCCTCGGCCACGGATTCGGGCCGGCTCTTCTCCAGTTTCTGGCGCAATTCGTTCGACAGCCCGGAAATGCTCGCATAATCGATCCCGGCTGGGATCGCCAGCTCCGCCTCGCGCGTCATCAGCGCGATATCGGTCGATTGCCGCTCGAGATAGACGGCATACCGCGCCTCGGTTTCCAGGATCTCGGCGATCCCCGGCTCGATTCGGTCCAGCTCGGGCCAGATCCGCGCCAGGGCCTGGATCGACTGCCCCGGATAGGCGAGCAAGTCGTAGGCCGAACGGCGCACCCCGTCCTGATTGATCGTAATCCCCGCCCGCGCTGCCTGCGGCGGCGTCAGCGAGACATCCCGGCATGCGGCGCGGGCCCGATCGAGCATTGCCGATTTCGCGGTGAAGGCCGCCACGCGCTCAGGTCCGGCAATGCCGAGCGCGATCGCCTTCGGCGTCAGCCGCTGGTCGGCATTGTCCGCCCTCAAGGTCAGCCGGAATTCCGCCCGCGACGTGAACATGCGATAGGGCTCCATCACCCCGCGCAGGGTCAAATCGTCGATCATCACGCCGATATAGGATTCGCCGCGACCGAACACCGCCGCCGGCAGGCCCGCAACCGAGCGCGCCGCGTTCAGCCCAGCCACGAGCCCCTGCGCCGCGGCTTCCTCGTAGCCGGTCGTCCCGTTGATCTGCCCGGCAAGGAAAAGCCCCGGCATTTTCCGGGTCTCCAGCGACGCCCGCAATTCGCGTGGATCGACATGGTCGTATTCGATCGCATAGCCAGGTCGCAGGATCGCCGCCTTTTCCAGACCGGGAATCGTGCGCACCAGCGCGTGCTGGGCATCTTCCGGCAACGAGGTCGAAATCCCGTTCGGATAGACTGTCGGGTCGTCCAGGCCCTCCGGCTCCAGGAAAACCTGATGGCCGTCGCGATCGCCGAACTTGACGATCTTGTCTTCGATCGACGGGCAATAACGCGGTCCGACGCTGTCGATCTGGCCCGAGTACATCGCCGAGCGATGCAAATTCGCCCGAATCACCGCGTGGGTTTCATCGGTCGTTCGACTGACGCCGCACTCGATCTGCGGTTGGGTGATCGTCGCGGTAAGAAACGAAAACGGCACCGGATCTTCGTCGCCGGGCTGCATGTCGAGCCGGGCCCAGTCGATCGTGCGGCCGTCGAGACGCGGCGGCGTCCCGGTTTTCAGCCGGCCGAGCGCCAACCCGGCCTGCCGCAAGGCCTGCGACAGGCCGTAACTGGCCTTTTCGTTCATCCGCCCGGCCGGAATGCGGCGTTCGCCGATATGGATCAGGCCGCCGAGAAACGTGCCGGTCGTCAGCACCACCGCCCCGCAGGCGATCCGTTCGCCCGAGGCCAGCGTGATGCCGCTGATCCGCCCATCCGCTCGTTCGAGCCCAACCGCCTCGCCCTCTACGATGTCGAGTCCGGTCTGCGACGCAAGCGCGTCCTGCATCGCCAGTCGATAAAGCTTGCGGTCGGCCTGGGCGCGGGGGCCGCGTACCGCCGGCCCCTTGCGGCGGTTGAGCAGACGAAACTGGATGCCGGCCTTGTCGGCGACGCGCCCCATCAGACCGTCCAGCGCATCGATCTCGCGCACGAGATGGCCCTTGCCAAGCCCGCCAATGGCGGGATTGCACGACATCACGCCGATCTTGTCCCGCGCCAGCGTCAGCAGCGCCGTGCGCGCGCCGGCGCGCGCCGCGGCCGCCGCCGCCTCGCAGCCGGCATGACCGCCGCCGATCACCACTACATCATATGTCGGTGCCATCGTCGTCTCCGAAATCGGACCGGACAGATGCGCCGCGACATCTGTCTTGTCAAGAAAACACCGATACGATGTTTCACGTGAAACGGTTCGAGGCGGTCGTGTTCGGTTGTTTCACGTGAATCACCCGGTCGGGCCTGGTTGTCCGCAAGCCCCGTGTTTCACGTGAATCACTTTCCGATGCAGAAGCGCGAAAAGATTGCGCCCAAAATCTCCTCGACGTCCATCGTGCCCACAACCCGGCCGAGCGCGCGTGCCGCGATTCGCAGTTCTTCTGCCTGAACCTCCAGCCCCGCCTTAACGTTTGCCGCCGCACGCAAGGCAGCCGCCCCGCGCGTCAGCTCTTCGGCCTGGCGCGCCGTAAACGGGACAAGCGATGCGTGTCGGGCAACGCTGGCACGGGCCATGGAACTCAGCCGGTTCAGCAATGCGCCCATGCCTTCGCCCGAGCGCACCGAAAGTAGCAAATCCGCATCCACGACCGCGCGCGCGCCCGGTTCGACAAGATCGATCTTGCTCGCGACCCGCAAAACGTCATCCGGAACCGCCCCCGGCACCGCGCCCGGCGCGCCGGCATCGATCAACAAGATAACGCAATCGGCTTCGTCCGCGGCCGCGCGGCTGCGCCGGATCCCCTCCTGTTCCACGGTCCCGGCAGCTTCGCGAATACCCGCCGTATCGGTTACCCGCACCTTCATCCCATCAAGGTCGAGCTCGACGCTCACCAGATCGCGCGTCGTGCCGGGTTCGTCGGAAACGATCGCTACGTCCCGCCGCGCAAGGGCGTTGAGCAGGCTCGATTTGCCGGCATTCGGCGCACCGATGATGGCGACCCGGAAGCCGTCGCGAATGATTTCCGCCTGGCGGTAGCCGGCGACATGCGCTGCGATCTCTTCGGCGAGCGACGCTATGTCCGGCCACACTTCTTCCGCCATGGCGCCGGGAACGTCGTCTTCGTCGGCAAAATCGAGTTCGGCTTCGATCAACGCCCGCGCCGTCAGGATCCGGTCCCGCCAACCCTCGTAAAGACTTTGATGCCGCCCGTCCGCATTCGCCAGTGCGAAGCGGCGCTGCGCTTCGGTATCGGCCTCGATCAGATCGGCAAGCGCCTCCGCGTCCGGCAGATTGATCTTGCCGTGCGCCAGCGCCCTGCGGGTGAATTCACCGGCCTCCGCCTGACGGAGCCCTGGAAAACCGGACAGGACCGAAAGCAGCCGGCCGACAACCGCCCGCCCGCCATGGATGTGGAATTCCGCGCAGTCCTCGCCGGTGAAACTCGCCGGCCCGGCAAAAAACACCACCAGTCCGGTATCGATAGTCTCGCCGGTTTCGTCGCGCAGACGCGCGTGGCGCATCACACGCGGTTGTGGAAGCGATCCGGCCATTCTGCGCAGCGTCTCGAGCGTCTGCGGTCCCGACAATCGCACGACAGCGACGCCACTCGGCAGTCCGCCGCTCGACAACGCGAAAATCGTATCCTGGAAAAGCGTTTGCCCCTGCAATCCGACAGCCCTACCCTTTGCCCGCATAATGAGGAACTCCGACATGATTTTGCCGGCCGAAAATCTCCTGTCCGCCGAGACCAGTCCCTATTTGCGCCAGCATGCCGACAATCCCGTCCACTGGCGCGCCTGGTCGAGTGCGGCGCTGGCCGAGGCGAAAGCGCTCGATCGGCCGATCCTGCTCTCGGTCGGTTATGCGGCGTGCCATTGGTGCCATGTCATGGCGCATGAATCCTTCGAAGACGCCGAAACCGCCGCCGTCATGAACCGGCTCTACGTAAACATCAAGGTCGACCGCGAGGAACGCCCCGACATCGACCAGATATTCATGGCCGCGCTGACGGCGACCGGCGAACAGGGCGGCTGGCCGCTGACCATGTTTCTCACCCCCGATGCCCGCCCGTTCTGGGGCGGTACCTATTTCCCGAAGCAGAACCAGTACGGTCGGCCGGGTTTCATCGCCGTGCTGAAGGCCGTCCATGCCGCTTGGACCGACAACACGGCCGCCATCGAACAAAACGCCGAAACGCTCTCCGCCCATGTCGCGCGCAGCCTGGCCCCCGTCGTCGAAACCGGCCAGGACACGCCCGCGCCGCTCGCGGACCTGGCCGCCTCGATCGCCGACATGACCGACCCTTCCCGCGGCGGCCTGCGCGGCGCCCCCAAATTTCCCAACGCTCCCTTCATGGCCGCGCTTTGGCACGGTTGGCTCGATACAGGCGAAAGCCGCTACCGCGATGCCTTCCTCACCAGCCTGCGCGGCATGCTCAACGGCGGCATTTACGACCATGTCGGCGGCGGCCTGTGCCGTTACTCGACCGACAGTGACTGGCTCGTACCGCATTTCGAAAAAATGCTTTACGACAACGCATTGATGATCCGCCATTGTCTCTGGGCACACGCCGAAACCGGCGACGATCTGTTCCGGGACCGAATCGAAACCACGGTCGAATGGTTAGCGCGCGAGATGCGGCTCGACGGCGGCGGCTTCGCCTCCAGCCTCGATGCCGACAGCGCCGCCGAGGAGGGACTGTTCTACACATGGACACGGACCCGAATCGAATCCGTCCTGGGCGGCGATGCGGATTTTTTCTTTCGTCATTACAAACTCGGCACGGCCCAGCACTGGGAGGGCGATCCCGTGCTGTTCCTGGCCGACGCTCCCCAGACAGAGAACGAAGCCCGGCGCTTGGCCGACCTTCTGGCATGGCTGCACAACGCACGCGCCGAGCGCATACGGCCCGGGCGCGACGACAAGCTTCTCGTCGACTGGAACGGACTCATGATCCGCGCACTGGCCGAGGCCGGCCGCTATTTCGACCGCCCCGCCTGGATCTCCATGGCGGCCGAGGCTTATCGTTGCGTAACCGAATCGATCGAGGATGCGCGCCTGCCGCACAGCGTTCTCGCCTCCGACCGGCTGTTTCCGGCCATGTCCAGCGACTATGCGGCGATGATCAATGCCGCGATCGCCTTGGCCGGGACGCCCGGTGAAACGGACTACATCGCCGATGCGCGCGACTGGGCCGCCATGCTGGAAAGCTGGTACGGTGACGAGGCCTCGGCCCACTACCTGACCGCGCGCGACAGCGCCGACGTCCCGTTCCGTATCCGCGGCGACGCCGACGACGCGGTCCCCTCCGCGACGTCGCAGATCGTCGAAGCCTTGTCCCGGCTTGCCGCGGCGACCGGCAGCGGCGACCTGACGCTGCGTGCGATGGCTGCTGCGCGCGCCGCCCTGGGCCGCGCCACCCAGCAGCGTTTCGGGCAGGCCGGCATTGTTGTTGCCGCCGCGACCGCGTTGGCGCCGCGAAAACTGGTGATCGCCGGCGGATCGGCGTCCGCATTCCTTTCGGTCGCAAATCGATATCCGGATCCCCGGCGTGTCGACGTCATCGCTCCGGCCTCCGCCGATCTCGGCGCCGCCCTGCCGGACGGCACCGCGATCGACACCGGGCCTGCAGCCTATTTGTGCCAGGGGCAAACCTGCCTGCCGCCGATCAGGACCGCCGAAGACCTCGCCGCGCAGCTGGCAGAAACGCTGCGCCGTCCGGCAGCCTGAACGACCGGCGCGCGGACCATCGTTCCCGTCCGCCGGACAGATTTTTCAGATGAAAATAATATATCAAAAACAATAGCTTAAGGAGGGAGCGGCGGACTGCCTGGCCCGCCGCCGGCCGGCCGTCAGGTATTCATCGAATCGAAGAAATCGGCATTGCTCTTGGTCTGCTTGAGCTTGTCGATCAAGAATTCGATCGCATCCGTGGTTCCCATCGGCGACAGGATGCGGCGCAGCACGAAGATCTTCTGCAGGTCCTGGCGCGGGATCAGCAGATCCTCCTTGCGTGTGCCCGACTTCAAAATGTCGATCGCCGGGAAGATGCGCTTGTCGGCGACCTTGCGGTCGAGCACGATCTCGGAATTGCCGGTACCCTTGAATTCCTCGAAGATGACCTCGTCCATCCGGCTGCCCGTGTCGATCAACGCCGTGGCGATGATGGTCAGCGAGCCGCCTTCCTCGATATTGCGCGCCGCGCCGAAAAACCGCTTCGGTCGCTGCAGGGCGTTGGCGTCGACGCCGCCGGTCAACACCTTGCCCGACGACGGCACCACGGTGTTGTAGGCGCGGCCGAGCCGGGTGATCGAATCGAGCAGGATCACCACGTCGCGGCCGTGCTCGACCAGGCGCTTGGCCTTCTCGATCACGATTTCGGCGACCTGGACGTGGCGTGCGGCCGGTTCGTCAAAGGTCGAGGACACCACCTCGCCGTTCACCGAGCGCTGCATGTCGGTCACTTCTTCCGGCCGCTCGTCGATCAGAAGCACGATCAAAAAGCACTCGGGATGGTTGGTGGTGATCGAATGGGCGATGTTCTGCAAAAGCACCGTCTTGCCGGTGCGCGGCTGGGCCACGATCAGCGCGCGCTGGCCCTTGCCGAGCGGCGCCACCAGATCGATCACCCGCGACGAGCTGTCCTTGGTCGTCGGATTGTCGATCTCCATCCGCAGCCGCTCATTCGGGTAAAGCGGCGTCAGATTGTCGAAATGGATCTTGTGACGGATCTTTTCCGGATCCTCGAAATTGATCGTGCTGACCTTGAGCAGCGCGAAATACCGCTCGCCCTCCTTTGGGCTGCGGATCGGCCCCTCGACCGTGTCGCCGGTCTTCAGCGAAAACCGCCGGATCTGCGAGGGCGAAATATAGATGTCGTCCGGACCGGGCAGATAGTTGGCATTGGCCGAACGCAGGAAGCCGAACCCGTCCTGCAGAACCTCCACCACGCCCTCGCCGATGATCTCGACATCCTGCGCGGCCAGCTTCTTCAGGATCGCGAACATCAGCTCCTGCTTGCGCATGACGCTGGCGTTTTCGACCTCCAGCGACTCCGCGAAGGCGATCAGGTCGGTGGGTTTCTTGCTCTTGAGGTCTTGGAGTTTCATTTCTTGCATATTGCGTGCTCAAAGGCGGAGGGAAAAACAGCGGAAAAGGCGAATGCCCGCGGCAGAGTTGAGAATGCTATGCGGCTGCGCTGTAGGGGAGGGAAGAAATCCTTAATCCTTCCCGACCGAAAGCGCAAGAACGGTTTTGGATCAGAACGGCTTGACGACAACCAGGATCACGATCGCGATCATCAACACCGTCGGAACTTCATTCATCAGCCGCCAGAACCGCGCCGGCCGCTGATTGCGGTCTTCGGCGAAACGGCGAACGGCAGCCGAAAAATAGCCATGCGCCCCCGACATCGCAAGAACCAGTGCAATCTTTGCGTGCAGCCAGCCACCCGAAAACCCGAAACCCTGCCAGGCGAGCCAAAGGCCGAGCGCCCAACTCACCATCATCGCCGGGTTGATGATCGCCCGCAAAAGCCGGCGTTCCATCACCTTGAACGTCTCCGACTGCGCAGAACCGGGCTCAGCCGCGCAATGATAGACGAACAGCCGCGGCAGGTAGAGCATGCCCGCCATCCACGATATCACCGCCAGCACGTGGACCGCCTTGATCCACAGATAATAGGCCGACAGGTCGAACGCAAACAGCGCCAGCACCGCGAGCGCCAGAACGCCCAGCGCGACGATCGCCCTGACGAGCGGGCTCGCCTTTGCCGGCGATGGCGCCCCGACGCTCATGCCCGCGCCCGAACCCGTGCGATCATCGCCTCGACATGGGCGATCGGCGTCTGCGGCGTGATGCCGTGCCCGAGATTGAAGATCAGCGGCCCGTCCGACAAGCGCTCGAGAATGCGGTCGACCCCCCTGTCGAGCGCGTCTCCGCCGGCCACCAGCCGCAGCGGATCGAGATTGCCCTGCACGGCGCCGTCCGCCTGCAGCCGTCGCGCCTGGGCAAGCGGCACCGTCCAGTCCAGGCCCAGCCCGTCGACGCCGGTCGCGGCGCGATAGTCGTCGAAACGGCTGCCCGCGCCCTTCGGAAAGCCGATCACCGGAATGTCGGGATAACGTTCCTTGATCGTCGCCACCATCCGCGCCACCGGCTTCACGCAGAACCGGGTAAACTCCTCCTCGCCGAGCACCCCCGCCCAGGAATCGAATATCTGCACCGTATCGGCGCCGGCCTCGATCTGGCGCAGCAGATAATCGGCCGAGATATCGGCCAACAGGCCGATCAGCCGGTCCATGGCTTCCGGTTCGCTGTAGGCAAACAACCGCGCCGGCGCCTGGTCGGGCGTGCCGTGACCGGCAATCATATAGGTCGCGACCGTCCATGGCGCGCCGCAAAATCCGATCAGCGCGGTTTCGGCCGGCAGGGATTGCCGCAGACGCGACACGGTTTCGTAGACCGGCGCCAGCCTGTGGTGAAAATCGGAGACGTCCAGATCGGCGATCTCCGACACGCCGATCGGCGTCATCAGCGGTCCTCTGCCTTCCTCGAAGCGCAAATCGCGGCCGAGCGCATGCGGGACGACCAAAATGTCGGAAAACAGGATCGATGCGTCGAAACCGAACCGCCGGATCGGCTGCATCGTCACTTCAACCGCCAGATCGGGATTGTAGCACAGATCGAGAAAGCTCCCGGCTTCCTTCCGCACCTGTCTGTATTCAGGCAGGTAGCGTCCGGCCTGCCGCATCATCCAGAGCGGCGGCGGGGAGAGGCTTTCGCCTTTCAGGACACGTATCAGCCGTCGGTCACTGCCCATGCGGAATCCTTCCAGTTACGGACTCACTTAAAGAAAGAGATTCGAGAAGGGAACTTTTTGTTCTTCTATGACTCTGTCGAAAACGGGGATTGGCGCCAGTCCCCAGATTGTCGCGGCATGCGCATGCTCCGGCACGCAAACCGCCTTGTTCCCTAGGCCTTGTTCATTATGGGGAAAATCAAAAATACCGCTTTGTTTTCAATATATTGAAAAAGAGACGATTTTCTCTCGAATTCAGCCTCGGCTGAAAAACCGGCTTGGCCCACCAAGTTCTCAACAGCCTGGCAAACCTGTCCCGTCCGCCCTGGATTGTGGATGACTCGACATCTGATACAGTCGCCTCCGCCGGGCCGGTGTCAGGGTCGGGCTTATCCACACTCCCCAACAGGACCGTCGTGCCCCTGTGAACAGACCCCAGAGTTTTTTCCATCTCCATCTGATATCCGACGCGACCGGCGAGACGCTGCTGGCGGCCGGCCGTGCCGCGTCCGCGCAATACAAGGATGCCCGCGCCGTCGAGCACATCTATCCGCTGATACGCACCGAACGGCAGCTCCAGGCGGTGCTGGACGAGATCGACGCCGAACCGGGCATCGTCCTTTATACGGTCGTCGACGAGACGCTGGCGCGCACCATCGACGAACGCTGCGCGGCGATGGGCCTGCCATGCGTGTCCGTGCTCGAGCCGGTCCTGACCGTGTTCCAGTCCTATCTCGGCGCGCCGGCCGGCCGGCGGGTCGGCGCCCAGCACGCGCTCGACGCGGACTATTTTAGGCGCATCGACGCGCTGAACTTCACCATGGATCATGATGACGGCCAGCTTCCCGCCGACATCGAAGAAGCCGATATCGTGCTGGTGGGCATCTCGCGCACCTCCAAGACGCCGACCAGCATCTATCTGGCCAATCGTGGCATCAAGACCGCGAATGTCCCGATCGTGCCGGGCGTTCCGGTACCCGAGGCCCTGTCGCAGGCGAAAAAGCCGCTGATCGTCGGCCTGGTCGCTTCGGCCGAGCGCATATCGCAGGTGCGCCAGCATCGCATTCTGGGGGCGACGGCCGGTTTTGATTCCGAATCTTATGCCGACCGCGCCCATATCGTTCAGGAATTGTCCTATGCCCGCCAGATCTGCACCCGCAATGGCTGGCCGACGATCGACGTCAGCCGCCGCTCGATCGAGGAAACCGCCGCCGCCATTCTTGCGCTGCGCGGCAGAAGCCGTTAGCCAGCCGACATGACCCGAAACCAGACACGACCGCCGCTCGTGCTCGCCTCGCGCAGCCCGTTCAGGCTCAAAATGCTCGCCGATGCCGGCGTGCCGGTCGAGGCGATCGCCGCCGACATCGACGAGCGCGCCGCCGAGGCGCCGTTGCTTAACAGCGGCGCCGGCGCCGAGGATGTCGCCTTGGTGCTTGCCGAGGCCAAGGCCGGCGCCGTCGGCGAAAAAAGGCCGGACGCGCTGGTCATCGGCGCCGACCAGACGCTGTCGCTCGATGGCGAATTGCTGCACAAGCCCGCCGACATGGCCGAGGCGCGGCGCCGGTTGCTGCACCTGTCGGGCAAGACCCATCAGCTCAACAGCGCCGTGGTGCTCGTGCGTGGCGGCCAAACCCTGTGGCGGCACGTTGCGGTCGCGCAGATGACGGTGCGCCCGCTGGCGCCCGACTTTGTCGGCTGTCATCTCGCCCGTGTCGGCGACGCCGCCTTGGCCAGTGTCGGCGCCTATCAGGTCGAGGGTGAAGGCATTCAGCTTTTCGAGCGCATTGACGGCGATTTCTTCGCCATTATCGGCCTCCCGCTTTTGCCGCTTCTGGCTGCGCTGCGCGATCTGGGCGCCATCGATGGCTGAGCGGGCGCGGCGCGCTTTCGTCTGCGGCTGGCCGGTCGCGCATTCCCGCTCGCCGCTGATCCACCGCTACTGGCTGGCCGAGCACGATATCGACGGCAGCTACGATGCCGTTGCGGTCGATCCGGCCGGTTTCGACGATTTCGTCGGCGGCTTGCTCGAGGCCGGATGGGCCGGCGGCAACGTCACCATTCCGCACAAGGAACGTGCCGTCGCGCTGGCCGAGCGTCGCGACGCCGCCGCCGAGAGAATCGGTGCGGCCAACACGTTGTGGTTCGAAAACGGCAGGCTGCACGCGGCCAACACCGATTGGTCGGGGTTTGCCGCCAATCTCGATCAGGGCGCGCCGGGCTGGCGTGACCGCGAGCGGGCGGTCGTGCTCGGCGCCGGCGGCGCGGCGCGGGCGGTGATCCATGCCCTGCAGGTTGCCGGCTATCGGCAGATCGCCATCGTCAACCGCACGGTGGAAAGGGCGCAGGCCCTCGCCGCGCGTTTCGGCGCCGGCGTTGGCGTCGCGCCGTGGCAGGGCCTGGGCGGCCTGCTTGCGGATTGCGACCTCCTGGTCAACACGACCTCGCTCGGCATGGACGGCGCGTCCGGCCACGCGTTCGATCTTGACCGCCTCGGCGCGCGCACGATCGTCACCGACATCGTTTATGTGCCGCTGGTCACGCCGTTGCTCGCGCAGGCTGCGGCACGCGGCTGTGTCACGGTCGACGGGCTCGGCATGCTGTTGCACCAGGCTGTGCCCGGGTTCGAAGCCTGGTTCGGGGTCCGGCCGCAGGTGACGGACGCGCTGCGCGCCCTCGTCGTTGCCGACATGGAGCGCGCGGGATGATCGTTCTCGGCCTTACCGGTTCGATCGGCATGGGCAAATCGACCACGGCGCGGTTTTTCGCCGAATGCGGCGTGCCGGTCCACGATGCCGACGCGGCGGTTCACGCGCTTTACGAAGGCAAGGCGGTTCCTCTGGTCGGCGCGCGGTTCCCCGAGGCGATCGTCGCCGGCAAGGTCGATCGCGCGCGGCTGGCCGAGCAGGTGCTGGGCAAGCCCGAGGCGCTCAGGGCGCTGGAGGCGATCGTCCATCCGCTGGTTCGCGCCGCCGAACTGGAATTTCTCGCCGCGCACAGGAAAAAGGGCACGCCGCTGGTCGTGCTCGACATTCCGCTTCTTTACGAGACCGGCGGCGAACAAAGGGTCGACCGCGTGCTGGTCGTGACCGCGCCGCCAGAGGTGCAGCGCGAACGGGTGCTCGCCCGGCCGGGCATGACGCCCGAGCGTCTGCAAAACATCCTCGACAAGCAGGTGCCGGATGCCGAGAAGCGCCGCCGCGCCGATTTCGTGCTCGATACCGGGCTCGGCATGGATCACGCGCGGCGCCGGGTCGCGGAGATCGTCGACACCTTGACCGGCAAACCGGAAAAGGAACCGCGCGATTAGCACCGCCGGTGCGGTGGGGTCGCCGGTAGCTGTGGTGAAATCGCCTGCCGTGAGACGATGCTGATGCAGTCCTCGGCCATCATGGTCTAGTGTGGAAGCCGAATCAGGGTTTTGAGGCCGCCATGCGCGAGATCATCTTCGACACCGAAACCACCGGGCTCGACGCCCGCGAGGACCGCGTGATCGAGATCGGAGCGGTCGAGCTGGTCAACCGGTTTCCCTCCGGACGGGTCTTTCACGTCTATATTCATCCCGAAAGCCGGGCCATTCATCCCGAAGCGCAGGCCGTGCACGGCATCAGCCTGGCCGATCTGGAGGGAAAGCCGGTTTTCTCCGAGATCGCCGAGGAGTTTCTGGCTTTTGTGGGCGACGGCAAGCTGGTGGCCCACAATGCCGGCTTCGACATGGGCTTCATCAATCACGAGCTGGCCCGCTTGAAAATCGATGCGGTGGATCCGGATCGGGTGATCGACACGCTGGCGATCGCGCGGCGCAAACATCCCATGGGGCCGAACTCGCTCGATGCGCTGTGTCGGCGCTACGGTATCGACAACAGCCGCCGCACCAAGCACGGCGCCTTGCTCGATTCGGAATTGCTGGCCGAAGTCTATATCGAACTGGTGGGCGGAAAGCAGGCGGCACTCGGTCTGGAAGTGCGCAGCGCCGACACCGAGGAAACCGGCCGCGACATCGACATGATCGCGATCAGGCCGCGTGCGCGCGTGCTGCCGTCGCGCTTGACGGATAAAGCACGCGCGGCGCATGCGAAAATGGTCGAAACGCTTGGCGAAAACGCGATCTGGACGCGTATCGACATTCAGCAGGAAAAAAACACGCCCGGCTGAACGGTCCCGCCCCTGTCGATCGGCCGGGCCCGGCCGCGCGCGGCGCGACCGGGGTTGCCGGTCAGCTTGCCTGGGCTTTGGCCTTGGCCTGATCCTCGGCGACCTTCTTTTGGAAGATCTGCGCGAAGTCGATCGGGTCGAGCATCAGCGGCGGGAAGCCGCCATTGCGGGTCGCGTCCGCGATGATCTGGCGCGCGAACGGGAAAAGCAGCCGCGGGCATTCGATGAACAGCACCGGCAGCACGTGTTCCTTGGGGAACCCGGCGACCCGGAATACGCCGCCATAGGCGAGCTCGACGTTGAACAGCACCGAGTCCTGATGGCTGGCCTTGGCCGTCAGCATCAGATTGACGTCGTACTCGTTTTCCGAGATCGAGTTGGCGTTGACGTTGACGTTGATATTGATGTTCGGGGCCTGGTCGCGCCCGCGCAGCGAATTCGGCGCGCCGGGGCTTTCGAAGGACAGGTCCTTGACATATTGCGCCAGAACGTTGAGCGACGGCTGCGTGCCGTTTCCGTTCCCGGTTGCTGCCGCGGCGCCAGCCGCTCCCTTATCCGTCGATTTCTCGTCAGCCATTCGATCTTGCCTTTGCCTGGAGGCCGCGCCGCGACCCGAAAATTTGCGCGTTCGCTATCATGGGCGGCTGTTTGAAACAAGCGCGCACAGCCGCAATCAGCGGCCTTCTGGGCGGCCGAACGCCCTATTCGTCGCGATTCGGCTCCTTCCAGGGCGAATCCGAAGGGCGCGAGCGGGTGAAATCCTTCTCGTCGAGGTCGATGACCGTCTTGTCGCGGGGGGCGAAGTCCGGCTCGGGTCTTCCGCCGACGTCGAAACGCACCTTCAGGCGCGATTTGACCAGCGACCAGACCGCGTCGCGGAAGGCGGGTACGAACAGCGCGAAGCCGAGCGCATCGGTGACGAAACCCGGCAGCAGCAAAAGCAGTCCGGCAAACAGGATCATGGCGCCATGGACGAGTTCGCGCTGAGGAACGCGCCCGGCATCGGTTTCGGCCTGGATGCGGCGCAGTATCCCGAAACCCTGCACGCGCAGCAGCACGGAGCCGATCAGGGCGGTCAGAACCACGATCGCCAGGGTCGCGAAAACGCCGATCCGCCCGCCAATCGCGACGAAAGCCGCGATTTCAAGCAGCGGAACGACCAGAAATATCGCAAAAAGGGTTGGAAATCTCACGCGTGTCACTTCGTTTGTCCGCAGATCGGACTGTTGTGATAAAATGGCCGGCAAATTGACGATGCGACCTGCACGACCCCAACATAGTCATGCTACGGTCGGATTTGAATGATTGACCGTCGCGTTCTATATGCAGTCGTCAGGGGCCGGCTCCATCGAGCCGGACCGGATGGCTAACAACAACGGCGACGATTTTCGAGGCGGTTCGGCGGACACGATGGAATTTCTGGATATCGGAACACTGTTTTTCGTTGTCGCCGCGGTGGTGATCTTCCTGCAGTTGCGCAACGTTCTGGGGCGCCGGACGGGTAACGAGAAGCCGCCTTTCGATCCCTATACCGCCAATCGCACGCGCGAGACCGACACCGACAAGCCGCAGGACAATGTGGTGTCGTTGCCGCGACGCAAATCGGCCGGCGACGGCGAACAGGAATCGCCTTATGCGGCGATCGACAAATACGCCGCGCCCGGCACGGAGCTCAACAAGGGGCTACGCGCCATTCGCGACGCCGACCCCTCCTTCGATCCGCGCGGTTTCACCGAGGGGGCCAAGCTCGCCTACGAGATGATCGTCATGGCCTATGCCGATGGCGACCGCAAGACACTGAAAAACCTCCTGTCGCGCGAGGTCTATGACGGGTTCGTCGCCGCGATCTCCGAGCGCGAGAAGCGGTCGGAAAAGATCCAGTCCTCCTTCGTCGGCATCGACAAGGTCGATATCGTTTCGGCCGAG
Source organism: Nitratireductor alexandrii (assembly GCF_004000215.1). Lineage (GTDB taxonomy): Bacteria > Pseudomonadota > Alphaproteobacteria > Rhizobiales > Rhizobiaceae > Mangrovimarina > Mangrovimarina alexandrii. Next base: position 464,529 of record NZ_RBVY01000003.1, read on the forward strand.
ATGAAAGGATCGGAGGCGCATCTGACCCTGCGCATCGTCAGCGAGCTGATCTCGGCGACGCGCGACGGCGCCGGGGAGGTGATCGACGGCGATCCCGAAACGGTTGCCGAGGTCAAGGATGTGTGGACCTTCGCCCGCGACACGCGTTCGCGCGATCCGAACTGGAAATTGGTGGCCACGGAAGCCGAAGACTGATCGCCGGCGTGGGCGGCCCGTGTCCTTGTCCCCCCTTTTGCGGCGTGTCGGTTTCGACGCGCTGCCCGGCTGGGACGCCGACGACGGCCGCGCTGCGTTCGCGGCCTATCGGCGCAGCGCTGAGATGGCGGCCACTCGGACCTATCGCACCGGCAGCCTCGGTATAAGCGCCGCCGCCTTCGCGTCCGCCCATGCCGCCGCCCGCGCCGCGCCGCCACCCGACGGCCGCGCGGCACGAACCTTTTTCGAAACCCATTTCGTTCCCTTTCGCGTCGTACCGGACGGCCGCGCGCGCGGTTTCGTCACCGGTTATTACGAGCCGGAAGTCGACGCCGCGCCGCAGGCCTCGCCCGCCTTCAGATATCCGCTTCTTTCGCGCCCGGCCGATCTGGTGGCGGTCGACGACGACAACCGCCCGCCCGGCCTCGACCCCTATTTCGCCTTCGCCCGCCAATACCCGGACGGTCGCCTGGGCGAATATTTCGACCGCGCCGCGATCGAGGCCGGCGCGCTGTCGGGCCGGGGCCTGGAGATCGCCTGGCTCGCCGATCCCGTCGACGTGTTTTTCATCCATGTCCAGGGCGCGGCGCGGCTGCGCATGCCCGACGGCACGGTCAGGCGCGTAACCTATGCCGCCAAGAGTGGACATCGCTTCACGGGACCCGGCGGAATTCTGGCCGAAATCGGCGAATTGGCGCGCGAAAACGTCACAATGCAGACGATTCGGGCCTGGTTTTGGGAAAATCCGCAGCGAAAATCCGAGATTTTGTGGCAGAATCGCTCCTTTATCTTCTTTAAGGACGCGCCGGTCGACGATTCCGCGCTTGGCCCGGTCGCGGCGGCCAAGGTGCCGCTGACGGCCGGCCGCTCGCTTGCGGTCGACCGCCTGCTGCACACGTTCGGCACGCCGGTTTTCGTTCATGCGCCGGATCTTGCGGCGTTCGGCGAGGCGCCGTTTTCGCGGCTGATGATCGCCCAGGACACCGGCTCCGCCATCACCGGTCCCGCCCGCGGCGATCTGTTTGCCGGCTCCGGCGCGGCGGCCGGCGACATCGCCGGGGTGGTCCGCCACGATGCCGATTTCTTCGTGCTCGTTCCGCGTGTCCTGGCCGACGGGGCCGGCGCATGAGGACCCGGGCGACAAAGGGCCTGACCGAGCAGGACCGTGTCCTGTGGGAGCGGGTCGCCCGCACCGCCACGCCGCTTGACGGCCGCCGCCTGCCGCCGGCGGAGATCGCCGCCCCGACCGCCCCGCCGGCTTCAAAAGACCCGGCGCGCGCGCGCCCAAAGGCGGGCCCGGCCGCTGCCCGGCCGCCTGCCGACGCCGGATCCGAGCCCAGAGCGGGTGGCATCGACCGGCCGACCCGGCAGAAACTGGCCAAAGGCCGCGTCGCGCTCGAGGCCAGTGTCGACCTGCACGGTCTCACCCAGAGCCAGGCCCACGGGCTGCTTTTGTCCTTCCTGCTGCGCGCGCACGCCGCCGGCATCCGCCATGTCCTGGTCATCACCGGCAAGGGCGCCTCGTTCGGCAGCGACGGCGTCTTGCGCCGCGCCGTACCCGGCTGGCTGGCGACCCCGTCTTTCCGCGCCATCGTCGGCGGCTTCGAACCCGCCGCACGGCACCATGGCGGCAACGGCGCGCTTTACATACGTTTGCGCCGGGCCGGCGATCCGAGGCGCTGATGACGCCGTTCGGCGAAAAAATGCGCGCCATGCGCCGCGACAAGGGCGTGACCCAGAAGGAGATGGCGCAGGCGCTCGGCGTCAGTCCGGCCTATCTGTCGGCGCTCGAACGCGGTCACCGCGGCGTACCGAGCTGGACGTTCCTGCAAAAGGTGCTCGGCTATTTCAACATTATCTGGGACGATGCGGAGGAATTGCGCCGGATCGCCGAGCAATCGCGGCCCCGGGTGGTGATCGACACGAGCGGGCTTTCGCCCGCCGCGACCCGCCTCGCCAATCTGCTGGCTACCGATATCGCCCGGCTCGACGAGGACGACATCGCCGCGCTGATCGAGCGGATCCGGGCGGTGGGACGGCGTTCGAAGCGCTTCGACTGATCTTTTTCCGCCGTGTGGCGACGGGCGCCCGCCTTGTCCGCTCGCCCGGCGATCAATTGGCCGCAAACAGCGCCTTGAGTTCGCTCAGTCGGTCGTTGACCAGCCAGCCATAATAGTTTTCCTCCGGCAGCCGCTTCTCCTCGCCTTTGGCCGCGCGTTCGGCGTTCTCCCGGCGCAGCGCCTGCGCCCGCTCGCGCGGATTGCCGACATTGTAGAGCGTCGCGGTGATACCGGGATTGCCGGAAATGTCGAAACCGGCGATCTCCGCATAGGCGTCGATCGCGGTTTTCAGCGTCGCCGCGACATAGGGCAGGGTCAGGTCCGGGTCCATGATGGTGCGATAGACCTGCTGCGGATAGCGGTGATCGAGCTTGGGCAGTCCGGAGACCCGGTGCACCGCGTCGCTCATCTGCAGGGCCGTCAGCGGGTTGAGCTGGCCGATGCCGAAGGTCTGGCCCGCGTAAAAGGGCTGAAAGAACACTGCGCTGAAGCGGTTGTTGGGAAATCCCTTGCCGTCGACGACACGACCGCGAAACTGCGTGTTCCAAACCCTTTCGCGACAGGTCCACAGCGCGTAGCTGCCGGTTTCGGCATCGCAGGCGGCGAATTGCGGCCGCTTGATGAAGGCGTCGACGTCCTCGCCGTCGAAGGCGAAGGAGAACCGTGTCGTCAGATAGGACACCGCCTTGACGTAGTAGGTCTGCAGCCGGTCATAGGCATCGACATTGTAGGTATGCTCGCCGACGATGGCGCCGACGATGTGCATCGGATCGATGCGATAGGCGGCGGCGGCCTCGACGATCTTGGCCCGCAGCTTGCCGTCGCGCTTCAGCAAGGCGTAGACCTTGCGGTATTTGGCCTCGAACGTGGTCTTGAGCGCACGCGTGCGCGACCCCGAGCCGAACGGGATGTCGGGCTGCTCGGCATGCCGGTTGCCGGCGGGAACCGGACTGGCTGCCAGCGCGGGCGCCGCGAGGACACCCGCCGCCAGAATCAGGACCCAAAAAATCTGCCTTGCCATATGTCCCAGGCAACCGTGAACATGATTTCGTTTCGGCACGGTAGGAAAAGCGCCGCTGCGAGTCGAGAGCGCGGCCGGCGAGTTTGCGCTCTTTGGCGTGTCGAAACGGAAAGACTGTTTCGACATCCTTGCCGCTTCCTAAAGAATGAATCGGGACAGATCTGTGTTCTTGGCCAGATCGCCGACATTCTTGGCCACATAGTCGGCATCGATCGTCAGCGTCGTTCCCGACCGGTCGGGCGCCTCGTAGGAGATATCGTCGAGCACCCGTTCCATCACCGTCTGCAGCCGGCGCGCGCCGATATTCTCCACCGAGGCGTTGAGGTCGACGGCGATGCCGGCCAGCGAATCGATGGCGTCGTCGGTGAAGTCGAGCGTCACGCCCTCCGTCTGCATCAAAGCGACATATTGCTTGATCAGGCTCGCCTCGGTTTCGGTCAGGATGCGCCGGAAATCCTCCTTTTCCAGAGCCCGCAGCTCGACGCGGATCGGCAGCCGGCCCTGCAGCTCGGGTAAAAGGTCCGACGGCTTCGAGACGTGGAAGGCGCCCGAGGCGATGAACAGGATATGGTCGGTCTTGACCGGACCGTATTTGGTGGCGACCGTGGTGCCTTCGACCAGCGGCAGCAGGTCGCGCTGCACGCCCTCGCGCGAGACCCCGGCTCCCACGCCGCTCTCGCGCGTGGCGATCTTGTCGATCTCGTCGAGGAAGACGATCCCGTCATTTTCCGTGATCGACAGCGCCCGGCTCACCACCTCGTCCTGGTCGAGCAGCTTGTCGGACTCGTCGTTGATGAGGTGCGCGTAAGAGTCCTTGACCGTGGTCTTGCGTGTCTTGGTGCGTCCGCCCATCGCCTTGGACAGCATGTCGTTGATGTTGAGCACGCCTATATTGGCGCCCGGCATGCCCGGGATTTCCAGGGACGGGCCGGACGTGTCGGCGACCTCGACCTCGATCTCCTTGTCGTCGAGCTCGCCGTTTCGCAGTTTCTTGCGAAAGCTGTCGCGCGTCGCCGGGCTGGCGTTCTTGCCCACCAGCGCCTCAAGCACCCGTTCCTCGGCATTGATGTGGGCGCGCGCCTTGACATCCTCGCGCATCTTGTCGCGCACCAGGCCCATCGCCACCTCGACCAGGTCGCGGATGATCTGTTCGACGTCGCGCCCGACATAACCGACTTCGGTGAATTTGGTCGCTTCCACCTTGATGAACGGGGCGCCGGCGAGCCGCGCCAGCCGGCGCGAGATCTCGGTCTTGCCGACGCCGGTCGGGCCGATCATCAGGATGTTTTTCGGCATCACCTCCTCGCGCATCTGGCCTTCGAGCTGCTGGCGGCGCCAGCGGTTGCGCAGCGCGATCGCCACGGCGCGCTTGGCGTCCTTCTGGCCGATAATGTAGCGGTCGAGTTCGGAAACGATCTCGCGGGGGGAAAATGTGGTCATGACGGGGTCTCGTTTGTGTTTTCGCCGTGCTGCATCGAAAGCCAGTCGCCGGTGCGCCCCGCAAGCTGCGGGACCGGCCGCAAGGCGATGTGCGGCGTGTCAATCGGCATCGAGGGTTTCGATCACGATGTTGCGATTCGTGTAGACGCAGATGTCGGCCGCGATCTCCATCGCGGCGCGGGCGATCTCCTCGGCCGATTTGTCGGTCTCGGCCAGGGCACGCGCGGCGGCGAGCGCGTAATTGCCGCCGGAGCCGATCGCCATGACCCCATGCTCGGGTTCCAGCACGTCGCCAGTGCCGGTAAGCGCCAGGGTCACGCTCTTGTCGGCGACCAGCATCATCGCCTCGAGCCGGCGCAGATAGCGGTCGGTGCGCCAGTCCTTGGCCAGCTCCACGCAGGCCCGCGTCAACTGGTCGGGATATTGTTCGAGTTTGGTTTCCAGCCGTTCGAGCAGGGTGAAGGCATCGGCGGTCGCGCCGGCAAAACCGGCGATCACATTGCCCTTGCCCAGGCGGCGGACCTTGCGGGCATTGCCCTTCATCACCGTCTGCCCCATCGAGACCTGGCCGTCGCCGGCGATCACCACGGTGCCGCCTTTGCGCACGGTGACGATGGTGGTCGCATGCATTGCGGGTGCTTCTGACATGAATGGCTCCGATCAGGCGCGGCCAGGGCGCAAAAAACGCGGCGTTTCGACAGGGCCTTATTTATGCAGCCGGGGCCGGATTGCAAATTCGCCCCCGACAAGCCGCGGCCTATGCCGGCGAACTGGCATTCCCCGCGCGCCGCTGTTAGAAGGCAGCGCCACGCTACTTTCAGGACAAGCGAGATGGACGCCAGCACCGGTCGCACCGCAACGATCAGCCGCAAGACCAACGAGACCGCCATCGAGGTGACGGTCGATCTCGACGGCGGCGGCAAATACGACATCGCCACCGGCGTCGGTTTCTTCGACCACATGCTCGAGCAGCTCTCGCGCCATTCGCTGATCGACATGACGGTCAGGACAAAGGGCGACCTGCACATCGACGACCATCACACGGTCGAGGATACCGGGATAGCGATCGGGCAGGCCATCGCCCGCGCGCTCGGCGAGCGGCGCGGCATCAACCGCTACGCCTCGCTCGATCTGGCCATGGACGAAACGCTGACGCGCGCCGCCGTCGACGTCTCCGGCCGGCCGTTCCTGGTCTGGAACGTGCCCTTTTCGGCGCCCAAGATCGGCACGTTCGACACCGAGCTGGTGCGCGAGTTCTTCCAGGCGCTGGCCCAGAACGCCGGTATCACGCTGCACGTGACGACGCTTTACGGCGCCAACAACCATCATGTCGCCGAGACCTGCTTCAAGGCGGTGGCGCGGGTTCTGCGCGTCGCGCTCGAGGCCGATCCGCGTCAACGCGACGCCGTGCCCTCGACCAAAGGCACGCTTGGCTAGGAATACGCTGATGGCCAGTTTCGTCGTTTTGGAACCCCCGGGCGAGCGTCCCGCCGATGACATGATCTTCGTGCGGGACGGATTCGCCTGGCTCGGTCTTTTGTTGCCCTTTTTCTGGCTGCTGTGGCATCGGCTGTGGATCGAGGCATTGCTTTTTCTGGCCGCCTCGATCGGCTTGGCGATGCTGGTCGAGTTCGCCGGTCTGGGCGTCGTCGCGCCGTTCCTGTCGCTCATTCTGGCGCTTTATGTCGGCATCGAGGGCGCGACGCTGCGGGTGTGGGCGGCGACCCGCCGCGGCTGGCGCGAATGGGGCGTCGTGGAGGCCGACACGGGCGAGGATGCCGAGGCGCGCTATGTCGCCGAACGCGGCGAGACGCCGGTTGCCGACCGCATCGCCCCGCGTGCCGCTGCACCCGGCGCGGCCCGCACGAGCGCGTCCGGCGAACCCGCGCTCGGCCTTTTCGACTATCCCGCGCGAGGCTGACAATGCGCGTCGCCATCATCGATTACGGCTCCGGCAATCTGCGCTCGGCCGTCAAGGCCTTCGAGCGCGCCGCGCGCCAGGCCGGCATCGCCGCCGAGATCGACCTGACCTCGGATGCCGAACGGGTGCGCTCGGCCGACCGCGTCGTGCTGCCGGGCGTGGGCGCCTATGCCGATTGTCGCGCCGGCCTCGATGCCGTGCCCGGCATGGTCGAGGCGATCGACGAGGCCGCGATTGCCAGGGGACGGCCTTTCCTGGGCATCTGCGTCGGAATGCAGCTGATGGCGCAGCGCGGCCTGGAAAAGACGACGACGAAGGGTTTCGGCTGGATCGCCGGCGACGTGGTCCGTATCGAGCCCGTCGCGCCCGCCTTGAAAGTTCCCCAGATCGGCTGGAACACAATCGCGCTCGTGCGGCCGCACCCGCTGTTCGAGGGCATCGCGACCGGCGAAGGCGGGCTGCACGCCTATTTCGTCCATTCCTATCATCTGCAGACGCGGGTGGCCGAGGAACTGGTCGCCGTCACCGACTATGGCGGCCGGATCACGGCGGCGGTCGGCCGCGACAACCTCGCCGGCACCCAGTTCCATCCCGAAAAGAGCCAGGCGCTCGGCCTGGCCCTGATCGCCAATTTCTTGAGGTGGAGGCCATGAGCCGCAAACGGTGTTGGATCGCAACGGCCGCAAACAGGGCGGGAGCCGAGGCATGATCCTGTTTCCCGCCATCGATCTCAAGGACGGAGAGTGCGTGCGCCTGAAGCTCGGCGACATGGCGACCGCCACGGTCTATAACGCCGATCCGGCCGCCCAGGCCGAGGCCTTCGAGGCGCAGGGCTTCGACTGGCTGCACGTCGTCGACCTGAACGGCGCCTTCGCCGGCGAAAGCGTCAACGGCGCCGCCGTCGAGGCGATCCTGAAGGCAACGCGCAACCCGGTCCAGCTCGGCGGCGGCATTCGCACGCTCGCCGATATCGAGGCCTGGCTCGACAAGGGGCTGGCGCGCGTCATTTTGGGCACGGTGGCGGTGCGCGATCCCGATCTGGTCAAAGAGGCCTGCCGGCTTTTTCCCGGCAAGATCGCGGTCGGCATCGACGCCAAGGGCGGCAAGGTCGCCGTGGAAGGCTGGGCCGAGGCCTCCAAGCTCGGCGTGATCGAGCTGGCCGAGCGTTTCGAGGGCGCCGGCGTGGCCGCGATCATCTATACCGACATCGACCGCGACGGCGTGCTTTCGGGCATCAACTGGGAGGCGACCATCGATCTGGCCAACGCGGTCTCGATCCCCGTCATCGCCTCGGGCGGGCTTGCCTCGATCGCCGATATCGTGCGCATGACCATGCCCGACGCGAAGCGGCTCGAAGGCGCGATCTCCGGCCGCGCGCTTTATGACGGACGCATCGACCCGGCCGCGGCGCTGGCCGTGCTCGGCGGCGCCAAACCGCCGGCCGGGCTGTTCGAGGACCCCGCATGACCCTGAAAGCCCGCGTCATCCCTTGTCTCGACGTCAACGACGGACGCGTCGTCAAGGGCGTCAATTTCGTCGATCTGATCGATGCCGGCGATCCCGTCGAGGCCGCCAAGGCCTATGACGCGGCCGGCGCCGACGAATTGTGCTTTCTCGACATCACCGCCTCGTCCGACAATCGCGAGACGATTTTCGACGTGGTGGCGCGCACGGCCGAGCAGTGCTTCATGCCGCTGACCGTCGGCGGCGGCGTGCGCGCGGTCGCCGATATCCGCAAGCTGCTGCTGGCCGGCGCCGACAAGGTGTCGATCAACACGGCGGCGGTGAAAAATCCCGATTTCGTCGCCGAGGCGGCCGACAAGTTCGGCGACCAGTGCATCGTCGTGGCGATCGACGCCAAAAAGGTGTCGGCCCCGGGCGAGGCCGCGCGCTGGGAGATCTTTACCCATGGCGGCCGCGAAAAGACCGGCATCGAGGCGATCGGGTTCGCACAAAAAATGGTCGACCGCGGCGCCGGCGAGATCCTGCTGACCTCGATGGATCGCGACGGCACCAAGGCCGGCTACGACCTGGCGTTGACGCGGGCGGTCGCCGACGCCGTGCGCGTGCCGGTGATCGCGTCGGGCGGCGTCGGCACGCTCGACCATCTGGTCGAAGGCATCCGCGACGGCCACGCCGCCGCCGTGCTCGCCGCCTCGATCTTTCATTTCGGCACCCATTCCATCGCCGAGGCCAAGCACCATATGGCAGCGGCCGGCATTGCCGTGCGCCTCGACCCGGCGGCGCCGGCCGGAGCGCGACCATGAGCGGATTTTCCCTGACCGATCTGGAAAAGATCATCGCCGAGCGCGGCCGCTCCGGCGATCCGCAGTCGTGGACGGCGAAGCTGTTTGCAAGCGGCACCGACAAGGCCGCGCAGAAGCTCGGCGAGGAAGCCGTCGAGGCGGTGATCGCGGCCGTGCGCGGCGATCGCGACGGTCTGGTTTCTGAAAGCGCCGATCTTGTCTATCATTGGCTGGTGGTGCTGGCGCTCGCCGACGTGCCGGTCGCCGAGGTGCTGGCCGAGCTCGAGCGCCGCACGGCGCGTTCCGGCATTGCCGAAAAGGCGGCGCGCGACGAGTGAGGCCGGCGCGAAAGGGAAGGCGATGGACCAGCTTGCTCCGGACCTGAAATATTCGCCCTACCGCTTTTTCAGCGCCGAGCGCTGGGCCGGCTTCCGCGCCGACACGCCGCTCACCCTGACCGAGGACGAAGTCCGCCGGCTGAGCTCGCTCAACGACCCGGTCGATCTCGACGAGGTGCGCCGCATCTACCTGTCGCTGTCGCGGCTCTTGTCGGCCCATGTCGAGGCGAGCCAGCTTCTGTTTCACCAGCGCAAGGTGTTCTTCAACACCGGCGACGTGGTCAAGACGCCCTTCATCATCGGCATTGCCGGTTCGGTCGCGGTCGGCAAGTCGACGACGGCGCGCATTCTCCAGGAACTTCTGGGGCGCTGGCCGTCGAGCCCCAAGGTCGACCTCGTCACCACCGACGGGTTCCTCTACCCCAACGAGGTGCTGCGCGGCGAGAACATCATGGACCGCAAGGGCTTTCCGCAAAGCTACGATGTCGGCCAGCTGTTGCGGTTCCTGTCGGCGATCAAGTCCGGCGAGCCGGACGTGCGCGCCCCGGTCTATTCCCACCTGACCTATGACGTGGTGCCCGGCGAATACGTGCTGATCGACCGGCCCGACATCCTGATCTTCGAGGGCATCAACGTCTTGCAGACCCGCGACCTGCCCCCGGACGGGCGCGCGGTGCCGGTGGTGTCGGACTTTTTCGACTTCTCGATCTATATCGACGCCGACGAAGACCTGATCCACACCTGGTATATCGACCGTTTCATGCGTCTGCGCGAGACCGCCTTCCGCAACCCGCAATCCTTTTTCCACCGCTATTCGCAGCTTTCCGAGGACGCCGCGCGCGCCATCGGCGAAAGCCTGTGGGCCAATATCAACCTGAAGAACCTGCGCGAGAATATCGTGCCGACCAGGCCGCGCGCCGACCTGATCCTGCGCAAGGGCGCCGACCATCTGGTCGAGGAGGTCGCGCTGCGCAAGCTCTAGGCGCCGTGCCGTCTTGACAGGAAAGATGCCGCCGCGCGGGCCGATCCGGCGCCCGCCGGCGGGCGGTTGCCCTCCGACTGTCATCCGGCGCAGCGGCCGGGCGATCGCGCTTGTGAGGCGGGCGGATGTGGGCTAGGTCGAGCCCGCGAAAGGGTCCGCGAGCCAAGGAGCAGCGCAGATGACGACGACGACGGTTTTGCCCGCGGGCCCGCGGGAGTTGCGCTATCCGTTTCCCGACACTCCCGAAACCGGCACGGTCGGCGAGGTCGCGCCCGGCATTTTGTGGGCGCGCATCCCGCTGCCCTTCCGTCTCGACCACGTCAACATCTACCTGATCGAGGACGGCGACGGCTGGGCCGTGCTCGACACCGGCATCGCCAACGACCAGACCCGCGAAATCTGGCGGGCGCTGGTGGCCGGGCCGCTGGCCGGCCGGCGCCTGACGCGGCTGATCGTCAGCCATTATCACCCCGACCATATCGGGCTCGCCGGCTGGCTGTGCGACCGGTTCGACCTGCCGCTTCTGACCAGCCATTCGGCCTATCTCGGCTGTCTCAACATCTCGCTCAGCCCGGGCGCGCTCGATGCCGAGCCCTATCGCGACCATTATCGCCGCCACGGCATGGCGGACGACGCGGCGCGCCTGGTCAGCACCCAGGGCCACAATTACCTGCGCATGGTGGCGCCGCTGCCGCCGGTTTTTTCGCGGCTGGTGGCCGGCGACACGCTGACGCTCGGCGGGCGCGATTTCGAGGTGCTGGCCGGCGACGGCCACGCGCCGGAGCAATTGATGCTCTACTGGCGCGACGGCAACGTGTTTTTGGCCGCCGACCAGGTGCTGGCCAGGATATCGCCCAATATCGGCGTGTGGGCGGTCGAACCCGAGGGCGACCCGCTCGGGCTCTACCTGCGCTCGCTCGCCGCGCTGCGCGCCACCATTCCGGCCGACGCGCTGGTGCTGCCCGGCCACCAGCTTCCCTTTGTCGGGCTGCACCAGCGCTGCCGCGAGCTGGCCGCCCATCACGACGAGCGCTGCGCGGCGATCGCCGAGGCCTGCGGCGCAAAGCCGCGTTCGGTGGCCGATCTGCTGCCCTTCGTGTTTCCCCGCGCGCTCGACCCGCACCAGATGGGTTTCGCCTTCAGCGAGGTCCACGCCCACGTCAACCGCATGAAGCGGCAGGGCACGCTGGTGCGCGACGCAAAAGACGAAGACGTGCACCGCTACCGGCTGGCCTGAGGCCGCAGCCAGCGCCGGACGCGGGCCCGTATCGCCACATATTTCCGAGCGGGACCGTACCGCCGCGCCCGGCGCGGTCGGCCCGACACGCGGGAAGGCGGAAAGATCAGCGCCGCCGGCGCGATCACGCCCGGAAGGTCGTGGGGCGTTGGCCGGAAGCGGTCATGAAACGGCCTTCTGGGGTTGGGCTCAGAAGGGGTTTAGGCTCTCCAGTGGCTAGAGGTTCAAGGGGAAAATCGAGTCTGTTTCAAACGCGAAGGTTGGAGATGGGGTGGATTCCTGCCCGGTCGCTTCTGAGTGGCGGAGTCGAGAAAGCGGCGAGACAGGTGGTCACCGCCCTTTGGCTGCCACGGCTCCAAGGTGATCGTAGAGGCGCGCATTCACGGTACCTGAAGTAGATATCGCTAAGAAGGACGAAATTGAAAATCCATCCATTCTGACAGATCATGAGTCCAAACGTTAAAGAGGCCGCATTTTGAGAGGACTAAAAAGCGGGCCACTTGCTGGACATTATAGACCTCATAAGGTCCCAAGCGCGGCGTTTCTTTTCCAAAAGCATGTGCTGTTACGAAATTTCGCAGGTAACTGCAGGCGTGAATAGCGTCGGGAATGGAGAGTTCGATGTCCCGGACTACTTGCCCGTCAGCGTAGGCTGAGAATTGATCGCGTGCCGGCTGGATTGCAAGTTCCGTCTCATCTCCCCTCGCGATCCAATCAATAGTTCTATTCAGATCAATTCCCATTTTTTCCAGTCGCGAAGTGATGTCCTTTAAGACCCGTGGATTCCACGTGTAATCCTTGTCCAACCATCGGGGCTTTTCTCGGCTGGAATTGATTTGCAGGTCCAACTCCTCGATTGCGGAGAAGGCAAGGTTGATAGCAATGGAACTGCGGACATGATCTGAGAACTCGCCGGAATGTTTCTCAAATATCTGACCATAGCGTGGATGTGCTGACCAAGGTGTAATAGCTTCTGTTTCGTAGCTTTTTGCGAGTTTGTGGATCGCATAGACAGTGCGCCTATCTGACCAGGCGTTGGCCGCCACTGCAAAGCCCACCGGTCTCTCCATATTGAATGAGAAAAGCTCAAAAAATCCGGTAGTCCGGAAGAGATCTGCGAAGATACTGGCCCGCACAGCCGAATCATCTGGTATTTCGAAACCTGAAGGATTTGCATATTTTTGATCCGGGAATCCTTCGACGATAAGTTCGGCAGCGCGAATGAGTTGAATGATGTTATTGGCTTCGGTTCTCTCAGCCTCCACCATCAACAATTGCCCGTGGTTCTCGCCTTCCCCTAGAGCGCCAAACTCCGCCAGTGCGTCCGGTTGCGAAACTTCAGAATACCCATTGTTGTAAAACTTAAAGCGCTTGGAAGGATCGGAAATAAAGCTCACCTTCCAACCAACGCGCCGACAGAGCGACGCCACCATTTCTGTTTGCATCGGCTCAAAGACTAAGAAGCTACAAAAAACTGGCACAAATTACTCCAATTTTTCTCCGGGTATCACCATGTGCGCTCCCAAGTCGGGTCAGTGAGGCAAAGTTGTTTATCTCAAACGAAAATAGTTCTGAGTTGCGATTATTTCCTAATTATACGCCAGTGATTTGAAATTTAGTCTTACATAGTCAGGAAAAAGGGGACGATAGGTTACCCGATGTATTGGAATACTGCATGGAATACGAGCATTCCTACAACCTAGCAGAGATCGCGGCAAGTCGGGAGCGGAGCCGGAGGCGCACAAGAAAACGGAATACGCGCCCCCGCTCCCCAAAAAATCACGGCAAATGCTGCCTGCGATCGGGCATGCGCCCGGCATGGGACGTTTTGCCGGCTGGGCCCGGTCGACGACGCCGGGTCTTTCGCCGCGCGGCGTCAAATACGAGTACCGGCAGGGTCCAGCGAGGCGGCGCGGCTTTTTGGCCCGCGCCCGCGCGCCCCTCAAATATCGAGATTGGCCACCGAGAGCGCGTTGTCCTGGATGAATTCGCGCCGCGGCTCGACCTCGTCGCCCATCAGCCGGGCGAACAGCGCGTCGGCGTCGGTGGCGTCGGCGATCTTGACCTGCAGCAGCGAGCGCGCCGCCGGATCGAGCGTCGTTTCCCACAATTGTTCGGCGTTCATCTCGCCCAGCCCCTTGTAGCGCTGCATGGTCAGGCCCTTGCGGCCGACCGCGAACACGCCGTCGAGCAGCTTGAGCGGACCGGAGATGGTTTCGCCCACATCCTTGCGGCGCAGCACCGGCTGGGTGCCGTAGACCTCGTCGAGGCGGCCGGCATAGCGGTGCAGCGCGCGCGCGTCGGCCGAGCCGATCAGCGCCATGTCGAGATGGACGACATCCTTGACGCCGCGCACGGTGCGCTCGAAGATGAAGCCGCCCGGCCCCTCGTTCGAGGTCGCCATGCGCCCTTCCCAGCCGCGCTCGGTTTCTTCCGAGATCAGGTCGAGCCGCTCGGCGATGCGGGCCGCCGTTTCGTTGGCGCGGCCGAGATCGATCACGACTTCGGGATTGAGCGCGCCGGCGATCGCCGCCTGCTCGACCACGGCGCGGTCGTAGCGCGTATGCAGGCCGTTGATCAGCGTGCGCACCGCCAGCGCGTCGTCGATCGCCGCGCGCAGGTCCGGACCGGTGCGGACCTCGCCGCTGGCGAGCTCCAGCGCGCAATCCTCCAGGCCGCCCTCGATCAGATATTCCTCGAAGGCCTGCTCGTCCTTGAGATATTGCACGCTCTTGCCGCGGGTCACCTTGTAGAGCGGCGGCTGCGCGATATAGAGGTGGCCGCGCTCGATCAGCTCCGGCATCTGGCGGAAGAAGAAGGTCAACAGCAGGGTGCGGATATGGGCGCCGTCGACGTCGGCGTCCGTCATGATGATGATCTTGTGGTAGCGCAGCTTCTCGGGATTGAACTCGTCCTTGCCGATGCCGGTGCCGAGCGCGGTGATCAGCGTGCCGATCATATCCGACGACAACATGCGGTCGAAGCGCGCGCGTTCGACGTTGAGGATCTTGCCGCGCAGCGGCAGGATCGCCTGGTTCTGGCGCGAGCGGCCGCCCTTGGCCGAGCCGCCGGCCGAATCGCCCTCGACGATGAACAGTTCCGATTTCGCCGGATCGCGCTCCTGGCAGTCGGCGAGCTTGCCGGGCAGCGAGGTGATGTCGAGCGCGCCCTTGCGGCGCGTCAATTCGCGCGCCCGGCGCGCGGCCTCGCGCGCGGCGGCGGCCTCGACCACCTTGCTGATCAGGATCTTGGCTTCCGCCGGATGTTCCTCGAACCAGGTGCTCAGCGCCTCGTTGACGAGGCTCTCGACCACCGGCCGCACTTCCGAGGAGACCAGCTTGTCCTTGGTCTGAGAGGAAAATTTCGGATCGGGCACCTTGACCGACAGCACCGCCGTCAGCCCCTCGCGGCTGTCGTCGCCGGTGAGCGACACCTTCTCCTTCTTGGCGATGCCGGAGGCCTCGGCATAGCTCGTGACCTGGCGCGTGAGCGCGCCGCGGAAACCGGCCATATGCGTGCCGCCGTCGCGCTGGGGGATGTTGTTGGTGAAGCACAGCACGTTCTCGTGATAGCTGTCGTTCCACCACATCGCCACTTCGACGGTGATGTCGTCGCGCTCGGCGCGGATCGAGATCGGCGCGGGAATGAGCGATTTGCGCGCCCGGTCGAGATAGCGCACGAATTCCTCGAGCCCGCCATCGTAGAGCAGCTCGTTGGTGACCACGTCGGCATGGCGCCGGTCGGCCAGGACGATGCGCACGCCCGAGTTCAGGAAGGCGAGCTCGCGCAGCCGATGCTCGAGCGTGGCGTAGTCGAACTCGGTCATGGTGAAGGTTTCGGGCGAGGGCAGGAAGGTGACCTCCGTGCCCGTTTCGGCGCCGGCATCGCCGGTGACCGCCAGCGGCGCGTCGGCCACGCCGTGGGTGAAGCTCATCTCGTGGATCTTGCCGTTGCGGCGGATCTTAAGCTTCAGCGTGGTCGACAGCGCGTTGACGACCGAGACGCCGACCCCGTGCAGCCCGCCGGACACCTTGTAGGAGTTCTGGTCGAACTTGCCGCCGGCGTGGAGCTGGGTCATGATCACTTCGGCGGCGGAAATGCCCTCGCCGTGGTGAATGTCGGTGGGGATGCCGCGGCCATTGTCGGTCACCGTGCACGAGCCGTCCGGGTTGAGCGTCACCGTCACCACGTCGGCATGGCCGGCCAATGCCTCGTCGATGGCGTTGTCGACCACCTCGTAGACCATGTGGTGCAGGCCGGACCCGTCATCGGTATCGCCGATATACATGCCCGGCCGCTTGCGCACGGCGTCGAGGCCCTTCAGGACCTTGATCGATTCCGCGCCGTATTCGGGCGTGCCGCCGGGCTCAATTTCGGACGAGTCGCTCATGAAATACCGCTGTTCTTTTGCCGCTGGAAAGACGCGCTTCCGCCACCCCGAATCACGCGCCGCTGGACAGGTGAGATATAGGGGTTTCGGGCCGAAAAACCAAATCCGGCGCCGGGCTTCGGGCCGCTGGACGGCGTCGCGGCCGGCGCGGGATTTCGCCCTGCGATCGCCGCGGACGAGCGGCCGCGCCGCGTGTCCGCCCGCCCCGGCCCCGCCAGGCCGGAACCCGGCCGCCCCGGCACATGAAAAAGGCCCGCGCCGCATGGCGGCACGGGCCCTTTTTGCGAGGATCAAGCCCGATTACTGGGGCACGATCATGCGCATCTCGTCGCGACGCTCGGCATAGGCCGCTTCCTCATAGGCCGGCTGGGCTTCCAGCTCTTCCTGGGTGAAGGCGGTGTAGAGATAGTGGTTGCCGTCGCCGTCGCTCATGAACTCGAGATTGTCCATGCCGATGGCGACTTCCTTTTCGCCGATCCCGAGGAACCCGCCGACATCGACGATGATCGCGTCGACACCGCCATCCTGCGACAGCACGACGTCGCCGATCTCGCCGATATTTTCGTCATCGACGCCGTAGACCGTGGTGCCGATCAGTTCCTCGGCCCTGATCTGGTCGCTGGCGAGCGGCTGCAGGCTCGAGCGGTCGATCGCCGCGGTTTCGGTCCGGTCGGTCGCGTCGGCCGGAGCCTCGAGCGGCGAAGCGGCGGTGTTCTCGCCATCGGTGACCCGATCCTCGGTCTTGGCCGTCTCGTCCTTCGGCGCCATAGCCATGTCCTGGTCGGCCGGAGCCTCCGCGGCCTTGTCCTCGACGGGCATCGCCTCGGCGGGCTCGGCGGTGTCGGCCGTGGCCAGGTCGTCGGCGGTGGCGGGCTTGGTTTCCGCTACCTCGGCATCGGCCGGAACAGGCTGATAGGCCATGCGGTCGAATTCGGGCTGCGCCTTCAGCGCCTCGGCGGTCGTTTCGACCACGAGCCAGCGATCGCCATCGCGCTCGGCCCATTTCACCAGATCGTATTCGATCGCCACGTGTTTTTCGCCGAGGCCGAGAAAGCCGCCGACGCCGATCACCACGGCCTCGATATTGCCGTCGGCATCGAAGACGATGTCGTTCACGTCGCCGATATTTTCGGCCTCGTCGCCGGCGCCGTTATAGACCGATTCGCCGATAATGTTGCTGGCGAGCTGGCCGTCGGCCTTGACGACCATGGGAACCTCGGCGGTCTGCTGGGCCGGGTCCGCGGGGACGGTGGTGCTGGTCTGGGCGATCGCGCCGCTCGATACCAGCAAGGCAAGGGCGGATGTCGCCATAAGCTTGCGGATCATGATAAAACCTCCTTGTGCATCATTCGTATGCACGGCCGCGCCTTTTCCGATCGTGGCAGAGAGGCAGGGGCGCGGCCGCTCGACATGCACAAAACGCGGCATGTGCGCACTTGTTCCCGCACGCGGACGATCAAAGCCGATTTCGTTGGAGATTGCGCGCGATCCCGCCACCGGCCCGCCGCATGGCGCGGCCCGGCGTTTGCTGCGTTGGACGGCTGCGGAAGCGGGCGGCGCTAGCGCGGCGCGCGCTTGGCCAGAATGCGCTGCAGGGTGCGGCGGTGCATGTTGAGCCGGCGCGCGGTTTCGGAGACATTGCGGTCGCACATCTCGTAGACCCGCTGGATATGTTCCCAACGCACCCGGTCGGCCGACATCGGATTTTCCGGCGGCGCGACCTTCTCCCCCGTCGTGCTCGTCAGCGCCGCGTAGACGTCGTCGGCGTCGGCGGGCTTGGCGAGATAGTCGATCGCGCCGAGCTTGACCGCGGTCACCGCGGTGGCGATGTTGCCGTAGCCGGTGAGAATGACGGCGCGCGCCTCCGCGCGTTTCTCGCGGATCGCCGACACCACGTCGAGGCCGTTGCCGTCGCCGAGCCGCATGTCGACCACCGCGTAGGCGGGCGGCGCACCCCTGGCCTTGGCCAGCGCTTCCTCCACGCTCTCCGCCGTCTCGACCACGAAGCCGCGCAATTCCATCGCCCGTGCCAGGCGGGTCAGGAACGGGCGGTCGTCGTCGACGATGAGCAGCGAGCGATCCTCGCCGAGCGTATCTTGATTTTCGGTGGTCATGAATTCGATTCCGAACGCTATCCGGCCCCTATTTATTCAAAAAAGCCGCCAAGTCCAATTTCGCCGGCTCAGCCGATCGCATGTTCGCTGACCGGATCGCGCAGGAACAGCTCGCGCGGCCAGCTCACCCGGGCGATCGCGCCCTGTCCGGGGGCGCTGGCATTGCCGAACGAAACCGTGGCGCCGGAGCGCTCGAGCAGGGTCTTGGCGATGAACAGTCCGAGCCCCAACCCGCCGCCGCCTTCGGTCTGCCGGCCCGAGCGCGTGGTCATGTAGGGTTCGCCGATCCGGTCGATCACTTCCGGCGGAAACCCCGACCCGTCATCGGTGACCTGGATCGAGACATGGTCGGTGTCCCAGCTCCAGCGCACGGTGACGCTTTCGCGCGCGAAGTCGACGGCGTTTTCGACCAGATTGCCGAGCCCGTAAATGACGCCGGGATTGCGCCGTCCCGCCGGTTCGCGGCCTTCGAGCGTGCCCGGTTCGAGATGGATGTCGATGCCGAAATCGCGATGCGGCGCGATCACGTCCTCGATCATCGCCGTCAGCGTCATCCGCGCCATGTGCTCCTCGCCCTGCGAGGACAGGCTGGTCAGCCGCTGCAGGATCTCCTTGCAGCGCTCGCTCTGCGACCTGAGCAGCGTGACGTCCTCGCGAAAGCGCGGTTCGCCCTCCAGGGCCCGCTCCATCTCGCGCGCCACCAGGGCGATGGTGGCGAGCGGCGTGCCGAGTTCGTGGGCGGCCGCCGCCGCCAGCCCGTCGAGGGCCGACAGATGTTGTTCGCGCTGTAGGACCAGCTCGGTGGCGGCGAGCGCGGTGGCGAGCTGGCGCGCTTCCTCGGCGACCCGCCAGGCATAGATCGCGGTAAAGGCGGTGGTCGACAGGATCGCCATCCACATGCCGATGACGTAGAGGAACGGCATCGCCAGATTGCTGCCGCCATACCAGGGCAGCGGCAGGTGGAAACTCACCAGCAACGAGGCGGTGACGGCGACCACCAGGCCGAGCACGGCGGTCAGCGCCAGCGGCAGCGATGTCGCCGAGACCACCACCGGAACCGACATCAGGATCGCGAAGGGATTGGTCAGTCCGCCGGTCAGGTAAAGCAATCCGGCGAGTTGCAGGACGTCGAGGAACAAGACGCAGAAGGCGGCGCCCGGCGTCAGCCTGTGGGTGGCGGGGTAGCGGAAGGCCAGAAACAGGTTCACCCAGGCCGAACAGGCGATCAGCGCGAAGCAAAGCCCGACCGGCAGCGGAAACATGAACCAATAGGCCACGACCAGAACCGCCGCGCTCTGGCCGATGATGGCCAGCCAGCGCAGACGGATGAGCGTGTTGAGCCGCAATTGCCGGCTCTGTTGATGGTCGGGCGTGCGAAGGTCCTGCAGCATCGCCCTCCTATAGGCCGGACGGCCGATCGCGCCAAAGGGAATCTGTCGTCCGCTGTGCCGCTCTCCTGGCCATCGCGCGCGGCGCCGGCATGCGCCGGCTCAGTGGCCGCGCGGCTTGGCGCGCGCCGTCGGCGTGGCCCGCAGCGGCTCCTCCGGCCAGGGATGTTTGGGATAGCGCCCGCGCATGGCCGCGCGCACCTCGGCCCACGAGCCGCGCCAGAAGCCGGGCAGATCGCGCGTGGTCTGGATCGGGCGCTGCGCCGGCGACAGCAATTCGAGCGTCAGCGGCACGGTGCCCGCCGCGATGGCGGGATGACGGTCGAGGCCGAACAGTTCCTGCACGCGCACCGCCAGTACCGGCGCGTCGTCGCGATAGTCGATCGGGATGCGGTTGCCCGATGGCGCGTCGAAATGGGTCGGTGCCAGCGCCGCCACCCGCCTCTGGTCTTCGTGGCCGACCCGCGCCAGCAGGGCTTCGGCCAGCGTGGAGTCTGAAATGTCGGCGATCGCCGCGCTGCCGGTCAGAAACGGTGCCAGCCAGTCCTGAACAGTATCGCGCAGCGCCGCATCGTCCATTTCGGGCCAAGGCTCGCCGAGCCCGCGCCGCAGCCAGGCGAGCCTGCGCCTGAGGCCGGCGGCCTTTTTGCCCCAGGGCAGGATCGCCACGCCATGGACGTGCACGGCCTCCAGGAGGGCGCGGTCGGCCTCGGCTCCGCTCGGCGCCGGCAGCGGACGCTCGGCGAGGGTGATCGCGCCCAGGCGGCTTCGTTCGCGTGCCCGCACCGTTCCGCTGTCGCGGTCGAACCCGGTTTCGGTGCCGGTCTCGATGCGGTCGGCGAGCACGGCGCGCAGATCGCTTTCCGCGACCGGCGCGGCAGCGACGATGCGGGCATTGCGCGCCTTGCCCTGCAGGTCGGCGACGACCAGAAAATCATGCGCGGCCAGCGGATCGGCCGGATCGATCTCGCCGCCGCGCCCATTGGCCAGGACGTAGCGGCCCGGCCCGCCGCGCGCCATCGCCACCCGGTCGGGCCAGGCATGCAAAAGCAGCCGGCCCGCGCCGGTCGCCCCTGTTTCCGGTCGTGCCGCCGCTGCCCTGCGAAGGCCGGCGCCGGCGGCTGCGGCGAGCCGTTTGGCCAGCGCCCGTGCGTTGCCGGCCCGCGCACCGCGATCGCGGCGAAACCGCGCGAGCCGCGCGTCGAGGTCGATCTGCTGGCCGCCAAGGCCGCGCTCGGTCAAAAGCACGGCCAGGTCGGCGGCCTGCAGCGCGGCGCCGTCCTGCGCGGCCCTGGCGACCATATGAGCGAGGCGCGCCGGCAGGGCGAGACGGCGCATCGCCACGCCGTCGGCCGTCAGGCGCCCGGTTTCGTCGATCGCCTCGAGGTCGCGCAGCAGCGCGCGCGCCGCGGCGAGCGCGCCGGCAGGCGGCGGATCGAGGAAGGCGAGACGCGTCGGATCGACGACCCCGAAAGCGGCGCAGTCGAGCACCAGGCCGGCGAGGTCCGCTTCCACGATCTCCGGCGGCGTGAAGGCGGGCAAAGACGCAGTCTGTTCGGCGCGCCACAGCCGGATCGCCACGCCCGGCGCCGTGCGCCCGGCGCGTCCGGCGCGCTGCTCGGCCGAGGCGCGCGACACCCGCACGGTTTCGAGCCGGGTCAGCCCGGTCGCCGGCTCGAATTTCGGCAGGCGCTGATAGCCTGAATCGATCGCCACCCGAACGCCGTCGATGGTGATCGAGGTTTCCGCGATCGCGGTGGCCAGCACGATCTTGCGGCGGCCATCCGGCGCCGGGCGGATCGCCGCGTCCTGGGCCTTGCCGTCCATGGCGCCGAAAAGCGCGATCAGATCCGCATTCGCCGGCAGCCGGCCGGCAAGCCGTTCGGCCGTGCGCTCGATTTCGCGCTGGCCGGGCAGGAAGGCGAGGATGCCGCCGTCCTCCTCGGCAAGCGCGGCACGCACGGCGGCCGCCACGGCGTCCTCGAGCGTTTCGCCGCCGGTGCGTTCGCGGTGGCGGATGTCGACCGGAAAGCTTCGGCCATGGCTTTCGATCACCGGCGCGTCACCGAGCAGCCGGGCGACCCGCGCACCGTCCAGGGTTGCCGACATCACCACCAGCCGCAGATCGGGCCGCAGCCCCTGCTTGACGTCGAGCGCCAGCGCCAGGCCGAAATCGCCGTCGAGCGAGCGCTCGTGGAACTCGTCGAAAACGACACACGCAATGCCGGCAAGTTCCGGATCGTCGAGGATCATGCGCGCCAGCACGCCTTCGGTGACGACGAGAATGCGGGTTGCCGCCGAGACCTGCCTGTCCATGCGCATGGCGTAGCCGACCGTGGCGCCGACCTCTTCGCCGAGGAGGGCGGCCATGCGCCGCGCGGCGGCGCGCGCGGCCAGCCGGCGTGGTTCCAGAAGCAGGATCGTGCCGCCGCCGCGCCAGTCCTCGCCTAGAAGCGCGAGCGGCACCAGCGTGGTCTTGCCGGCGCCGGGGGGCGCGACCAGGACGGCGTGTCCCGGGCCGGCGAGCGCGGCGCGCAGGTCGGGCAGGATCCGGGTGACGGGAAGGTCGGGCAGGGTCATGACGGGCTAGCCGATACGTTTGGACCGGGCCGCGACGGCATATCAGCGCCGACGCCGCGCT
The DNA here is from genome assembly GCF_004000215.1 of Nitratireductor alexandrii. GTDB lineage: Bacteria > Pseudomonadota > Alphaproteobacteria > Rhizobiales > Rhizobiaceae > Mangrovimarina > Mangrovimarina alexandrii. The sequence goes on from NZ_RBVY01000003.1 coordinate 486,502, forward strand.
GGCAATCCGCAAAGCCTCCGGCCGGCGACCGGCGTGCCGGAAAGGCGCGCCATTGCCGGCTTGATCCCACCGCCGCGGGTGCTAGGTTGCGTCCGGCGGCGTCAAAATGCCGTCGACGTTCTCAGGGCGGGGTGAAAGTCCCCACCGGCGGTAAGGGGATCTCCCCAAGCCCGCGAGCGCCGGGGCGGCGACAGGCCGGTCCGGGTCAGCAGATTCGGTGCGAATCCGAAGCCGACGGTTACAGTCCGGATGGAAGAGAACGGGTCAGATCGCCGAGCGTGTCCTTTGGCTCTTCGCCCGAGGCTGCGCGCGGTGTCCGATCCCGCATCCCTGAGGTCTCTGGGTCAATGCGAAAGGATCGGACCGAATGAGCCAGATAGCCTCGATCGAAACCACCCCGGCCGCGCTGCGCGGCGCCGCGATCATGGTGGCGGCCGGCCTCGCCTTTGCCGGCCTCAACGTCGCCGTGCAATGGGCGAGCGTCAATGCCGGCGCCTCCGCGCCCGCGATCGCATTCTGGCAATATGCCATCGCGCTGGCGCTCGCCGCGCCCCTGGTCTGGCGCGGCGGCATACACATCCTGCACACGCGGCATGTCTTCCTGCATCTGGCGCGGGTGCTTCTGGCCGCGGCCGGCATCCAGCTTTGGGTCTACGGCCTGTCGGTCGTACCGATCTGGCAGGCAATCGCGCTCGCTATGACCTCGCCGTTCTTCGTCATGGCGGGGGCGGGCCTGGTTCTGCGCGAGCGGGTCGATTTCGCCCGCATCGCGGCCACGGCGGGCGGTTTCGCCGGCGCCATGATCATCATCGCGCCCTGGTCGGAAAGCTTCACCTATCACGCTTTCCTGCCGGTGCTGGCGGCGGCGTGCTGGGCCGGCACGTCGCTGATCACCAAATATCTGACGCGGCTGGAGCCCACGGCCGGCATCACCGTCTATCTGCTTTTGCTACTGACCCCGATCAATGCCGCGATCTGGCTCGGCTCGGGTTTCGAGATCCCGCCGCAGGCCGCCTGGTGGGCGCTGTTTGCCGCCGGTGCCCTGACCGGGCTCGCGCAATATCTTTTGACCTGGGCCTATGCCAGCGCCGATGCCGCCTATCTGCAGCCGTTCGACGATCTGAAGCTGCCGTTCAACATCGTCGCCGGCTGGGTGGTGTTCGGTGCTGCGCCGACGCCGGGCTTCTGGCCGGGCGCGGCGCTGATCGTTGCGGCCTCGCTATATCTGATGCGGCGTGAACGAACCCTCCCGGATTGAGCCTGGCATCGTGTCCGCAGCGCGCATCGCTGCTTGATCGCGGGCCGGGATGATGCATTTTTCGGGGCGAAACGGGAGATCGGCAATGGGTCTGATTGCGCGGGATGTTTTCCTCCAGCCGGAGCGGGCGGCATGAGCGGACAGTCCGGTTCGGTGTTCGATCCCCTGTGGCGGCGGCTGGCGATCATCGCCGCATGCGCCGGCTGGGCGGCGCTGGAATGGCTGAACGGCCAGACCGGCTGGGCGCTGCTTGCCGCCGCGGCCACCGCCTACGGGGTCTGGAGCCTGCTCATCGCCTGGGCGCCGCCCCAAGGGCCCGCCGGCCCGGACGGACGGGAGGGGGAGAGCGACTAGCCGCGCGGCCTCGTCAGGCCGTGACCGACAACTCGACCCTGTCGGCGGCGAAACGCGTTTCGGCGAATTGGATCGGCCGACCCTCAGTGTCGATATTGACGGCCACCGCCACCAGCACGATCGCGCCCGCCGACAGGCGCAGATCGTCGAGGTCGCCGTCGTCGGCATGGCGGGCCGACACCAGCGTCGACGCCCGGAAATAGTCGGCTACGCCGTAACGCTGGAACGCCAGCGTGATCGAACCGAGTTCGCGATAGGCCTCGGCGAAGCCGGCGAAGCGGTCGGCATCGAACCAGCTCGTCGCGCGCGACACCGGGCGGCCGTCGGCTTCCGACACCGTGTCCATGCGAATCACCCGCGCATCGGGCGCCAGAGCGAGCGCCTCGGCCGTACGCTGGTCGGCGGCCTCCAGGCGATGGTCGAGCAGATGGCCGCGCCTGTCGCGGGCCTGGTCGCGCAGTCCCTCGGAAAACCGGGTGCGCACGCCGATCGGATAGGTCAGGCGCCGGCGCCGTTCGACAAAGGTGCCGCGCCCCTGCTCGGCGCGCAAGACGCCCTCCTCGACCAGCGCGGCGATCGCGCTGCGTAGGGTGTGGCGGTTGACGCCGAAATGCGCCGCGAGCGCGGTCTCGGGCGGCAGGCGCCCGTTCGCGCCCAACCGGTTCTGGCCGATATCGCGCCTGATCTGGTCGGCGATCTGGCGCCACAGCGATATGCCGCTGCGCCGTTCCATGGTCTTGTCGGTTTTTTTCATCGCCATTTCGCCCTGTCACGCGAACGTCATGGACACGCGCTAGAACAAGGTATAATTTGTATGCTTGTCTATATCAATAGACAAATAATCACAGCAACGGTCGAATCGGATGACAAAGCAAGACAGGCAGGACGAGGCAGGCCGGCCAGCGCGTCGGGACGCCATGGCCGTGGTCGCGCGGGCTGGCGGCGATACGCTGCGCCGGCTCTGGGCAGAGGCCAATTTCGACGAAGGCGCCGAACTGGTGCGCGGCCCCGAGATCGGGCTGGTGATGCTGCGGGGGCGCATGGGCGGCGGCGGCGCGGCCTTCAATCTCGGCGAGGCGACGGTGACGCGCGCCACGGTGCGGCTGGCGACCGGCGAGGTCGGTCATGCCTACGCGCTCGGTCGCGATCGCGACAAGGTGCGGATCGCGGCGACGGTCGACGCGCTGTGGCAGCGCCCGCAAAGCCGTGCATGGGTCGAGGACAGGATCGTCGCGCCGCTGCGCGACGCCGGGGCGGTTGCCGACAGCGAGCGCCGACGCGAGACGGCGGCCACCAAGGTCGACTTTTTCACCATGGTGCGCGGAGAGGATTGATGGCGTTTTCCACCCGATCGATCGATGGCGGCTTCGCCGAACCGGTGATTGCCGCGCAAGGCGTCTTCCGCGCGCTGATGGAGGCCATGGCCCGGCCGGGCACCGCCCAGGCCCTGCCGCCGCTGGCTGCTCCGCCCGCGCCGCTGACCGCCGAGGCCGGTGCCGTGGCGCTGACCTTGTGCGACCACGACACGCCGGTCTGGCTCGATCCCGAGCTGCAGGGCTCCGGCGAAATCCGCGACTGGCTCGGCTTCCACACCGGCGCGCCGTTCGCCTTCACGCCGGCCGAGGCTCATTTCGCCCTGGTCTCGCGGCCGGGCGAGCTGATGGCGCTGGAAAATTTCGCCCAGGGCTCGCAGGACTACCCGGATCGTTCGGCCACCATCATCCTTCAGCTCGACACCCTGACGGCCGGCGAGACGCTGGTTCTGGAAGGGCCGGGCATCGAGAGCCGCGCGCGGCTGGCGCCGGCGCCGCTGCCGCGTCATCTGGCCGCGCAGTGGCGGCAGAACAATGGGCGTTTCCCGCGCGGCGTCGACCTCGTCCTGACGGCGCCCGGTGCGCTCGCCTGTCTGCCGCGCACCACCCGCATCGTCGAAACGGAGGGCTAGGAGCCATGTATGTTGCCGTGAAGGGCGGCGAGGCCGCCATCGACAACGCGCACCGCCTGCTCGCCGATCGGCGCCGCGGCGACCGCGACGTGCCGGCGCTCGGCCTCGACCAGATCGTCGAACAGCTCGCCCTCGCCGTCGACCGGGTGATGGCCGAAGGCTCGCTTTACGACCGGGAACTCGCCGCGCTCGCCATCCGCCAGGCGCGCGGCGACATGATCGAGGCGATCTTTCTGGTGCGCGCCTACCGCACCACCCTGCCGCGGTTCGGCTATGCGAGGCCGGCCGACACCGGCGCGATGCTGATCGAACGCCGGGTATCGGCCACCTACAAGGATCTGCCGGGCGGCCAGCTTCTGGGCCCGACCTTCGACTACACCCACCGGCTGCTCGATCCCGAACTGGCCGGCGATGCGCCCGTCGCCGCGCCGGCCACGCGCGACGCGGACACCGAGGCCATGCCGCGCGTTTCGCAGATCCTGGCCCGCGACGGACTGATCGAGGGCGACGGGGCACTGCCCGACGACCGCGAACCCGGCGACATCACCCGCGAACCGCCGGAATTTCCGATGGAGCGCGACCTGCGCCTGCAGGCGCTGGCGCGCGGCGACGAGGGTTTTCTGCTGGCGCTCGCCTATTCGACCCAGCGCGGATACGCCCGCTCGCACCCCTTCGTCGGCGAGATCAGGATCGGCGAACTCGACATCGAGCTCGAGGTGCCCGAGCTCCCGTTCCCGGTGCCGCTCGGCCGCATCCAGGTCACCGAATGCCAGATGGTCAACCAGTTCCAGGGTTCGGCCAAGGCGCCGCCGCAATTCACCCGCGGCTACGGCCTGGTTTTCGGCCAGTCCGAGCGCAAGGCGATGGCGATGGCGCTGTGCGACCGGGCATTGCGCGCCGGCGAGTTCGGGGAAGACGTCACCGCCCCGGCCCAGGACGAGGAATTCGTGATCGCGCATTCCGACAATGTCCAGGCGACCGGATTCGTCGAGCATCTGAAGCTGCCGCATTATGTCGACTTCCAGGCCGAGCTCGACCTGGTCCGCCGCCTGCGCGCGGAAGCCGAGGCGCGCATGAATGCCGCCGTCGAGGCGCCGGGAAAGGCTGCCGAATGAGCCGGCTAATTCTCCTGGTCGGGGGTTCGTCGGCCCCGGGCCCTCGCCCGGTAGCCGCGATGGATGAGATAGGCGGTCAGCACCAGCGCCAGAATGATCGGCAGGATGAGAAGGTCCATGTCGGTCTCCTTTCGAAGGAAACGCGTCATGTCCGATAGTGTTGCAGAAACGCTTCCCCAAGCGCCGTCCTACAATTTCGCCTATCTGGACGAACAGACCAAGCGCATGATCCGGCGCGCGATCCTCAAGGGCATCGCCATTCCCGGCTACCAGGTGCCGTTCGCCAGCCGCGAGATGCCGATGCCGTATGGCTGGGGCACGGGCGGCGTGCAGGTGACGGCGTCGGTGATCGGTCCGGACGACGTCCTGAAGGTCATCGACCAGGGCGCCGACGACACCACCAATGCGGTGTCGATCCGCGCCTTCTTCCAGAAGGTGGCGCGCGTCGCTGTGACGACGGAAACGGCGCGCGCGACCATCATCCAGACCCGCCACCGCATTCCCGAGCACCCGCTGGCCGAGGGTCAGGTGCTGGTCTACCAGGTGCCGATCCCCGAGCCGTTGCGCTTTCTCGAGCCGCGCGAGACCGAGACCCGCAAGATGCATGCGCTCGAGGAATACGGCCTCATGCATGTCAAGCTCTACGAGGACATCGCCCGGCACGGCCATATCGCCACCACCTACGCCTATCCGGTCAAGGTCGAGGGACGCTATGTGATGGACCCCTCGCCGACGCCGAAATTCGACAATCCGAAGATGCACCGCTCGCCGGCCCTGCAATTGTTCGGCGCCGGGCGCGAGAAGCGCATCTATGCCATTCCGCCCTATTGCGACGTGGTCAGCCTCGATTTCGAGGACCACCCGTTCAAGGTGCAGGAATTCGACAAGCCGTGCGCGCTGTGCGGGGCCGAGAACGTCTATCTCGACGAGGTGATCCTGGACGATCGCGGCGGCCACATGTTCGTCTGCTCCGACACCGATTTCTGCGAAAAGCGGCGCGCGGCCGGCCATGTCGGCGAGATGGCGCAGGCCGCCGAATGACCCGCCGCGTTCCGTTACGAAAGGTGTCGCCATGACCAGCCAGACCATGTCCGCCGAGCCCCTGCTGCGTGTCGCGGGCCTGTCCAAATCCTATGGCGCGCGCATCGGCTGCGACGATGTCTCGTTCGATTTGTGGCCGGGCGAGGTGCTGGCCGTCGTCGGCGAGTCGGGCTCGGGCAAGACCACGTTGCTCAACTGCGTTTCGACCCGGCTGTTGCCGACCTCCGGTACGGTCAGCTACCGCATGCGCGACGACAGCTGGCGCGAGCTCTACCGCATGGGCGAGGCCGAGCGCCGTTTCCTGATGCGCACCGATTGGGGGTTCGTCCATCAGAACCCGGCCGACGGTCTCAGGATGACGGTCTCGGCCGGCGCCAATGTCGGGGAGCGCCTGATGGCGGTCGGCGATCGCCACTACGGCAATATTCGCGCCACCGCCGTCGACTGGCTGGGCCGCGTCGAGATCGCCGAGGACCGCGTCGACGACCAGCCGCGCGCCTTTTCGGGCGGCATGCGCCAACGCCTGCAGATCGCGCGCAACCTCGTCACCCATCCGCGGCTGATCTTCATGGACGAACCGACCGGCGGGCTCGACGTGTCGGTGCAGGCGCGCCTGCTCGATCTTGTGCGCGGCCTCGTCAGCGAGCTCGGCCTGGCCGCGATCGTCGTCACGCACGATCTCGCCGTCGCCCGGCTTCTGTCGCATCGCATGATGGTGATGAAGGACGGTCACGTCGTCGAGCACGGCCTGACCGACCGGGTGCTCGACGACCCGCAGGCGCCCTACACCCAGCTTCTCGTCTCCTCGATCCTGCAGGTGTGAGGACATGAGCGCGAACCCCGGGAGCCGAGGCTCGGACACGACCGTGCGAAAGGGAGAAAACCGAATGGCAACGCCGCTTGTCGTTTCCGAGCTCTGCAAGAGCTTCACCATGCATCTGCGCGACGGCATCCGCCTGCCGGTGGTCGACAATGCGCGCTTTGCGCTCCAGGCCGGCGAATGTGCCGTGCTCGGCGGGCCGTCCGGTGCCGGCAAGAGCTCGATCCTGAAGATGCTCTACGGCAACTACGCCGTCGATTCCGGCCAGATCATCATCGATCATCACGGCACGCTGACCGACATGGCCGCGGCCAGTCCCCGCGAGGTGCTGGCGATCCGCCGCGACACGCTCGGTTATGTCAGCCAGTTCCTGCGCGTCGTGCCGCGCGTGTCGGCGCTCGACATCGTCGCCGAGCCGCTTCTGGCGCGCGGCCGCGACAGAACCGAAGCCCTGGCGCGCAGCCGCGATCTGTTGAGCCGGCTTAATCTGCCTGAACGATTGTGGGACCTGCCGCCGGCGACCTTTTCCGGCGGCGAGCAGCAGCGCGTCAATATCGCGCGGGGCTTCATCACCCGCCATCCGATCCTCTTGCTCGACGAGCCGACCGCCTCGCTCGACGCCACCAATCGCGCCGTGGTGATCGACATGATCGCCGAGAAGAAGGCGGCCGGCGTTGCCCTGCTCGGCATTTTTCACGATCAGGACGTGCGCGAAGCGGTCGCCGACCAGATCATCGACGTGACCGATTTCGCTCCCGCAAAGGCCGCCTGATGCCGAAACTTTCCGAAACCCCGTTCATTCATCCGACCGCCGAGGCAAGCGGCTCGACGCTCGGCCGCTATACCGAAATCGCCGAGCGTACCCGTTTCCAGGATTCCGTCCTGGGCGACTATTCCTACGTGATGCAGGATTGCGGCGTCTGGTGCGCCGAAATCGGCAAATTCGCCAATATCGCCGCCGCCGTGCGCATCAACGCCACCAACCACCCGACCTGGCGGCCGACGCTGCACCATTTCACCTATCGCGCGTCCGACTATTGGGAGGATGCCGAGCACGAGGAGGCGTTTTTCGACTGGCGCCGCCAGAACAAGGTCACGATCGGTCACGATACCTGGTTCGGCCACGGCTCGACCGTCCTGCCCGGGGTCAGCATCGGCGACGGCGCCGTCATCGGGGCCGGCGCGGTGGTGTCCAAGGATGTCGCGCCCTACACGATCGTCGGCGGCGTTCCGGCCAAACCGATCCGCGAGCGTTTCGATCGCGCGACCGCGGCGCGGTTTCAGGAACTGGCCTGGTGGGACTGGGATCACCAGCGCCTGCGCGGTGCGCTCGACGATTTCCGCACCCTCGACGCCGCCGCCTTCCTGGAAAAATACCAGGGCTGATCCGAAGCCTGCCCGGCGAAGCGCTGTGCCACGGTCACGAGCTCGGGCGGTCGATCGAGGAGCGGGGATTGCGCGAGGGGACCGAAATCGGTTTCTCGTCGATCTACTGCCTGCTCGACAAGCTGCTAAAGTCCGGGCCGGTCGAGCCGCTTGCCGGACATGGCGCCGGACTTCGTCGACGAGGGCCTGTTCGACGGCGCGGTCGCCAAGGCGTCGCGAAAATTGGACGCGCCCCTCCAACACCTTAGTCTGGCGCCCTTGGAAGAGGGGCCTTGCCCGCAGACGATGCATATCGGCTCTCACGATGACGAAGGGCCGGCGCTGGCCTGGTTTGACGGCGAGCTGATGCCGTCGCGCGGCTACGAATTTTCCGGTCCGCACCACGAGATCTATCTCGGCGATCCGCGAAGGTCGAACCGTCGAAGTTGAAGACGATCCTACGTCAGCCGGTACGGCGGGCCTGACGCGTTCCCGCCGCCTGCTTTAGGAGAGTTCCCGGAACCGCTGCGGACCGACTATTGCGCCGCGCCGAAATATTGTTCGCGCAATGCCTCGACCCGACCGTTTTCATGCATGCCGAGAAGTTGGATGGTTACCGGGCGCGTCAACGCGCTGCCATGGGCGAGCCCGAAACCGTATTTGTCCGGTTCGAAGATTGGCCCCACCACCTCGAAAGTCTCCTTCGGGTGGCTATGCGTGAAATATTCAAGCACCGGTGCGTCGCCGACGATAGCGGCGACCCGGTCGCCTCGCAAAGCTTCCGCGGCGGCGTCCAAATCGTCGAACGAACTGTGAGCGATCGCGGTTTCGCGCACGAATTCCTCGGCCACGCTGCCGGTGAAAACACCGACGCGCTTGCCGGGAAGATCCTCAAGACTGTTGATCTGGCTGGTGAGTGAAAGCGTGGTCATCACGCTTGTCACCGAGGAGGTGACATAAGCAAGCACCGCAATGCCGCAGACCAGCCACAGCGCCTGCCACATGCGGCCGATCCAACCGAACAGGTTCTTGCGTGACGGCATTTTCCCCGACGTTGCCACCGACATGACCGAGTAGAAGCTTTCGGCCAGACCGTCGCGCCACCGGCGCGGAAAGTTCGCGTCGAAGCGCCGGTCGAAAAACGTCAGAAGGATGGTGGCCGCCACGATGACCAGCGCCAACCATCCATAGGCGCGCAGATGGCCCGAATTGTGCAGCCCGGCGACCACGTCGCCGAATCCGGCGCTTCGGTTTTCGGCGACCATGATCCGCAGTCCGGCGTCGAACCATGGATGGGTGAAGTCTATGCGCTCGGCGCGCTTGCGCGTGATGGTGAGGTTGGTGACCGCCACATCGACCGACCCGTCCGCGATCGCGTCGACGAGGGTACGAAGGGACGGGTAGGGTTTGTAGCTGAAGTCCAATTCGAGCTGTTCGGCGATCTCTTCCCACAGATCTATCGCCATGCCTTCGTAACCGTTCTCCGCGGCGATGACGAACGGCGGGCTGGCATAGACCCCGACACTGAGCCGGTCCGCCGGCGTGTTCCCCTCCTGCACGGACGCTGTCGTGACCGTGCCAAGCAGAAGCAGCATGGCAAGTGTGCCACGCGCGAGAAGTACGCGAAGGATCGTGGTTTTACGTCTCGCCGCGTATCTGCGGCAGGGTTGTGATGTCGACAGGAGAGCCATGGCGCGGTGCAATAAACGAACCGTATCGGCATCTCAACTCTTTCGTCATCGAACAGCCAGTCGGCGAAAATTTTCTCGGACCGACGATGGCAACAAGCAACGACGGGGAGCCGCCCATCCGTGTGCGGCGTTACAGAACTGTCATCATCCTGACATTCCACTTTCACGCGGCTTCGGTAGCGCAAGTCTCAAGACAGGCGAAAAACCGCCGTGGGAAAGCAAGCATGCTGAAAATCCAGAAGGTCACGCGACGCTTCGGCAACAAGACCGCGGTCGACGCTGTCGACGTGGAGATCGGCGACGGCCAGATGGTCGGCATCATCGGCCGCTCCGGGGCGGGGAAATCGACCCTGTTGCGCATGATCAACCGGCTGGTCGACCCCTCGGAAGGGGCGATCTCGTTCGCCGATCGCGAAGTCTCCGCCTTGCGCGGCGTCGCCTTGCGGGCCTGGCAGCGCGACTGCGCGATGATCTTCCAGCAGTTCAATCTCGTGCCCAGGCTCGACGTGGTTTCCAACGTGCTGCACGGCGTGCTCAATCGCCGCTCGACGCTGGCGACGGTGTTCAGTCTCTATCCGACCGAGGATATTCACACCGCGATCGACATTCTCGACCGGCTCGGCATCGCCGATCACGCGGCCAAGCGCGTCGAGGCGCTCTCCGGCGGCCAGCAGCAGCGCGTGGCGATCGCGCGGGCCCTGATGCAGGACCCGAAGGTCATCCTCGCCGACGAGCCGATCGCCTCGCTCGATCCGATGAACGCCCAGATCGTCATGGATACGCTGCGCCGGATCCACGACGAGGACGGCCGCATGATCGTGTGCAATCTGCACACGCTCGACACGGCCCGCCGCTATTGCGACCGGGTCATCGGCATGCGCGACGGAGCGGTGGTTTTCGACGGCGCTCCGGACGAGCTGACGACCTCGGTCGCGCGCCAGATCTACGGCGCGGATGAAAGCTTCTCGGAAGCGTCCACCTCGACGTCGATCGAAGCCCTCGAGCCGGAACGTCTGCCGGTCCGCGAGCCGGCTTACGCCGTCTGATCCGAATCGTCTGCGCGAAAACCCAGGCTGATTTCCACCCCACATCAAGGAGTAACGAGCATGAAAAAATTGATCGCAGCCCTGCTTACCTCGGCCGCGCTTGCAGCGCCGGCGCTTGCCCAGGACCAGGTCACCGAATTCCGCATCGGCATTCTCGGCGGTGAAAATGCCCAGGACCGCATGACGTCGAACGAATGCGTCCGTGCCTATGTCGAGGAACTCCTCGGCGTCGAGACCAAGCTGTTCACCCCGGCCGACTATGACGGCGTCATTCAGGGCCTGCTCGGCGGCACGATCGATATGGCCTGGCTCGGTGCGTCGGGCTACGCCAAGACCTATCTGACCGACCCCGAGGCGGTCGAGCCGGTGCTGGTGAAGACCAATCTCGACGGTTCGTTCTCCTATCACTCCGTGGGTTTTGCGCGGAAGGATTCCGGCATCACCTCGCTCGCCGACATGAAGGGCAAGAAGTTCGGCTTCGGCGATCCGAACTCGACCTCCGGCTATCTGATCCCGTCGATCGAAATTCCCGAAGAGATCGGCGCGACGATGGAAGACGGCGTCTATTTCGACGAGGTGGTGTTCACGGGCGGTCATGAGCAGACGATCGTCGCGGTCGTCAACGGCGACGTCGATGCGGGCGTGACCTGGGCCGACGGCCAGGGCGCCTGGGAAGACGGCTACAATTCGGGCGCTTTGCGCAAGGCTGCCGATTCCGGCATCGTCGACATGAACGACATCGTGGAAATCTGGAAGTCGAAGCCGATCCCGGAAGGCCCGATCGTGCTGCGCAAGGCCCTGCCGGCCGACGTCAAGGAGAAGGTGACGGCGTTCCTGAACGGCCTCCACGCCAAGGACGAACAATGCGCCTACAACATGGCTGCGGGCGAAACCGCCGGTTTCGAGCCCATCGGGCATGACGCCTACGAATCGATCATCGCCGTGCGCCGCGCCAAGACAAATTGATTATCCAAGGTTTGAGGACGGGCCCTGTCGGGGCCCGTCCGCTTTTTTGAAAGATTGCAGTGATGACCGACATCGCGCTCCGCGGCGTTGACGGCCTCAAGGTGGACTATCTGGCGCTGGTGCGCCGCCGCCGCTTGTATTCCGCTCTTCTGCTCGTCTTATTCGTTGCGCTGATTGCCGGCGGCTTCGATCTCGCCGACAGCCGCAACGCCGGCGGCTTCTGGAGCGGCCTGTCGCAGATTTTCGACTTTCCCGTCGAACTGGTGCGGGAGGCGATAAACAAGGGCGCCGCGCTGCCGGGCAATCTGTGGCGTTACCTGCCGGCGATGATCGAGACGATCAACATCGCCGCGGTTTCGACCCTGCTTGGCGCTGTTCTGGCGGTTTTTCTTTCCCTGCTTTCGACACGCGGCCTGGCGCGCTGGCCGCGGCTCATGCCGCTGTTCCGGCGGGTGATGGACACGATGCGCGCCATTCCCGAAATCGTGATTGCCCTGGTGCTGATCTTCGTTCTGGGCGGCGGCCCGGTGCCGGCCATGATCGCCATCGCCTTCCACACCGCCGGCGCGCTCGGCAAGCTGTTTTCGGAAGTCAACGAGAACGCCGACCTCAAGCCGATCGAAGGCCTGTCGTCGGTCGGCGCGTCGTGGTTTCAGCGCATGTGGCTCGGTGTTCTGCCGCAGGTCATGCCCAACTATCTCTCCTATGCGCTGTTGCGGTTCGAGATAAACGTGCGTGCTTCCGCCATTCTCGGCTTCGTCGGCGCCGGCGGCATCGGCGCCGAGCTGCGCGTGGCGATATCCTGGGGCACCGGCCGCTACGACGCGGCCGCGGCGATCTTTCTGCTCCTGTTTCTGACCATCGTCGCCATCGACCAGCTCTCGAGCCATGTCCGCAACCGTCTCGTCGGGGGGCACTGATGACCACGCTGGATGCCGGTTTCGATCTGGCTGCCGCCAAGCGCGACGCGGAGCGACGCGCCTTCCGCAAGCGCATGCTCACCTTCGGGATTCCCGCGGCGGTGCTCGCCTATCTCGTCTATGTCGCCATTGCCTTCGACATTGCCGGGCTGGCGGCGCGTGCGCGCATGGACAATGCCCGTATTCTGCTCGCCGACATGGTCAGTCACAAGGTCCACGTGACGCGCGACAATCGTTTCGACAAGACGACGGTGGCCATCGAGGGCGAGAACAAGGGAACCTATGCCGACGATCAATGGCCGGCCTGGGTCGTGCGCGAGGGGGCGTCGACCGTCGTCGCGCTGGAAGCCGGCAATGTGGTCCGTTTCGACCCAGACGCGGTCCGCTTCGACATCCCGGATTACGGCGTTCTGGAGATCGTCCAGAACCGGACCGGCATCACGATGACGATGCCTGCCGGCGCGACCCCCGAATGGATCAACGCCTCGTCCTCGCGCGTGACCGTCACGCGACCCGAGGGGCGCCTGACCGTCACCAAGACGCGGGCGGAAGTGTTCCGCTATTTCGGCGGCTGGGAGCTGTTCTTCTTCACCTTGGACAGCCCGTTTCACGGCAAGGACTGGGCACAACTCGCCGCGCTCGCCGTGTCCGGTGAGCGGGTGCGCGCGGGCGAATCGAACCTTGCCGCGATGGCGTCCGACGTCTGGAACAACGCGATGTGGCGCCACAAGGACGTCGCCTGGGCGATTTTCGAGACCGTGCTGATGGCTTTTCTGGGCACGATGGGCGCGGCGATCCTGGCGGTACCGCTTGCCTTCGCCGCCGCGAAGAACTTTGCCCCCGCTTTTCCGGTTCGCTTCGGCATGCGGCGTGTTTTCGACTTTCTGCGAGGCGTCGACGGGTTGATCTGGACGATCATCCTGTCGCGCGCTTTCGGACCCGGACCGCTGACGGGATCGCTGGCGATCCTGTTTACCGATACCGGAACGTTCGGAAAGCTTTTCTCCGAGGCGCTCGAAAACGTGGACAGAAAGCAGATCGACGGCTTGCGCTCGACGGGCGCCAACGTGGTGCAACGCAACCGGTTTGGCGTCATCCCGCAGCTTGCCCCGGTGATCGTCAGCCAGGTGCTCTATTATCTAGAATCCAATATGCGCAGCGCCACGGTGATCGGGGCTATCGTTGGCGGCGGCATCGGATTGTTGTTGACCCAGGCGATCCAGACGCAGAAGGACTGGGAAGAGGTCACCTATTATATCGTGCTCACCCTTATGATGGTTTCGGCAACCGACATGCTGTCGGGCTGGCTTCGCTCGAAGCTGATCGGGGGACGTTGACGTATTTCCAGGCGAAGCCGGAACGCGGTGTCGGAGCCGATCCGCGATCCGGCGCCATGCAAAAGCGCCGCCGCGCCGCGGGCTCGTCCGGTTGTCGGCCGATGCATTCGCGCATCGACACTTGATCGCGTCCGACGCGGCGGGCTAGGGTTCCGGCCGACGGCGGCCGCGTTCCCGCGTCGCGGACAAACCGGCCCTTCGTCAAACTGTCACGCAAATCACCTATTGGATCGCGCCTGGCAAGGATTCATGCATGCGTTACGCTGTTTATTTCACGCCGCCGCAGGACGCGGCGCTGACCCGCGCGGCGTCGTCCTGGCTCGGACGTGACGCCTTTTCCGGCGCGCCGGTCGCCCCGGCGCGTTCCGGCGCGCTGTCGGCGGCCGAACTTGCCTTTCACACCGCCTCGGCGCGGCGTTACGGTTTCCATGCAACGCTGAAGGCGCCGTTCGTGCTCGCTCCCGGCAAAACCGAGGCCGAACTTGTCGACGCCGCTGCCGCCTTTGCCGGCGAATGCGCGCCGGTGCGGTTGCCGCGTCTGGTCGCGCGCCAGCTCGACGGGTTCTTCGCCCTCGTGCCGGCCGAACGTCACCCGCCGCTCGACGCGCTGGCCGGCGCCGTCGTGCGCGCCTTCGAGCCGTTCCGCGCGCCCTTGGCCGACGGGGATATCGCCAGGCGCAATCCGGCCGCCATGACGCCGGCCCAGGTCAAGAACCTGCACCAGTGGGGATATCCCTATGTGTTCGAGGAATTTCGCTTCCACATGACGCTGACCGGCCGGGCCACGGGACGCGAGGCCGAGCGCCTGGCATCGGCGATCGACGACCATTTTGCGCCGTTTTTGTCCGCGCCCCTCGAAATCGCCTCGATTGCGCTGTTTGTCGAGCCCGAGCCCGGCGCGCCCTTCACCGTGCGCGCCTTCCACCCCATAGGCCGCCACGACCAAAGAAAGACCGCCTGAGATGAGTGCCGAAACCATTCTGTCCAATGCCCGCATCGTTCTGGCCGACGAGATCGTCCACGGCGCAGTGGCGATTCGCGACGGCAAGATCGCCGACATCCGCACCGGCGGCACGGCGCACGGCGAGGATTTCGGCGGCGACTATCTCATCCCCGGGCTGGTCGAGCTGCACACCGACCATCTCGAGGGCCACTACGCGCCGCGGCCGAAAGTGCGCTGGAACCCGCTCGCCGCCGTGCTGGCGCACGACGCCCAGGTCGCGACCTCGGGCATCACCACGGTCTTCGACGCGTTGCGGATCGGGCTCGACGAGGATTCCGACATCGCCGCCAAGGACATGCGCAAGCTGGCCGACGCGATCGAGGACGGCGTGCGCGGCGACCGGCTGCGCGCCGACCATTTCATTCATCTGCGCTGCGAGGTCTCCTCGGACGATTGCGTCGACAGTTTCGGTCTTTATGACGGCGACGACCGCGTGCGGCTGGTGTCGCTGATGGACCACGCGCCGGGCCAGCGCCAGTTCGTCGACCTGGAGACCTATGCCAATTATTACAAACGCAAGCTCAATCTGTCCGATGAGGCGTTCCGCGAATTCTGCGAGAAACGCATGGAGCAGTCGCAGCGCAATTCGCGCCGTCAGCGCGAGGCGATCGCCGCCGCCTGCCGCGACCGCGGCATCGTGCTTGCCAGCCACGACGACGCCACCGAGGCCCATGTCGGCGAGGCCGTCGAGCAGGGCATCCGCGTCGCCGAGTTTCCGACCACGATGACGGCGGCCGCTGCGTCGAAAAAGGCCGGAATGGGTGTGTTGATGGGCGCGCCCAACGTCGTGCGCGGCGGCTCGCATTCGGGCAACGTATCGGCGCGCCAGTTGGCCGAGAACGACTGCCTCGACATCCTGTCGTCCGATTACATCCCGTTCAGCCTGATCCAGTCGGCCTTTTTCCTCGGCGAGGTCGTCGACGGCATCTCGCTGCCGCGCGCCGTCGCCATGGTGTCGAAAAATCCGGCCGATGCCACCGGTCTGACCGACCGCGGCGAGATCGCCGTCGGCAAACGCGCCGATCTGGTGCGCGTGCGCGTCGACGAGCACATTCCCGTCGTCCGCTCGGTGTGGCGCGAAGGCCGCCGCGTGGCATGACCGACGCCTCTACAGTACTTCGTGCACGTCCCGATCCGCGCGCGCGCCAGGGTGCCTTCGTTGCCGTGGTCGGACCCAGCGGCGCCGGCAAGGACACGCTGATGTCTTATGCGCGCGGCCGTTTGTCCGGCGAGGACGGGCATGCGGTCCATTTCGTGCGCCGGGTGATCACCCGCGCGCCGGACGGCGGCACGGAGGACCACGACGTTCTGTCCGTAGAGGCCTTTGTGGAGGCCGAGGCCAACGGCGCCTTCGCCCTGTCCTGGAGCGCCCATGGCCTGCATTACGGCCTGCCGGCCGTCGTCGACGACAAGATCGCCGCCGGCGCCACGGTCGTCGCCAATCTGTCGCGCACCGCGATTCCGGCGCTCAGGGCGCGTTATCGCAACGTCAGCGTCGTTTTCGTCACCGCCGCGCCCGCGACCCGCGCCGCCAGGCTCGCCGCGCGGGGCCGCGAGACGCAGGAAGAAATCCTGGCGCGTCTGGCCCGCGCGGCGGCCGGCGAGGACGAAATCCCCGCGCCGGTGACCGTCATTCAAAACGACGACACGCTCGAGGCCGGCGGCGCGGCGCTTATGGCGGCGATCCGCATGGCCGGCGAGCTGGCGCGCGCGCCGCTGGATTTGTAGCCGCCATTTGCGGTCGCGCGGCGGCGCCGGCCTTTGCGAAAACTCAGCCGTCGAGACGAAGGACGTGATTGTCCCAGACGAGATCGGCATGTTCCGGCTTGCCGTTTGCCGGGCGGATGGCGCCGGTGCCGGTGGTGGCGAAAAACCCGTCCGCCTGCGCGGCGAGCCCGCACACTTCCTCGAGGCGCTGTCGCCTCACGAGCCGGCCGCTGGCGGCATCGAATGTCGCCAGTAGATTGCCACGTGGCGAGGTGACGGCGACGCTGTCGGCGGTCGGGTTGCAGGCGACCGAGCCGACATAATTGCCGAACCCCGCCCAGGACTCGCCCGGCAGATCGAGCAGCCTGATCGCATCGCCCGGCCTGGCGAGGCCGACCAGCGGCGGCACGTCGCCGCGCGGGCCCTCATACTGGCAGCCGAACCAGCACCGCCCGCTACCGTCGACCGCCATGTGGCGGATTGAAAGCTGGTACAGATCTGCGGCAAGGCGATGGGTTTCGACCAGCGTGCCGTGAAGCCGGTCGAGGAAGACCAGCGAAGGCCGCATGGTCGCCAGATTGAGCTTGGCGCGGCCGAAATCGGGATGGGTCTCGATGCCGCCATTGGCGACCGCCAGCGTGCGCCCGTCCGGCATCAGGAGCAGTTCGTGCGGATCCATGCCGTGCGTGTCGAATTCGCCGACGCGACGGAAGCCGTCGGTCGCATCGTAGACGCCGATCAGACCGCGCGCGGCCTCGAAATCGTTCTCGGTCGCGTAAAGAAGCCTTCCGTCCGGGGAAAAGACGCCATGGCCGAAAAAATGTCGCCCGGGTGCGGCCTGGAGGGTCACCGGTTCGGCGCGGCGGTCGAGGTCGAACACGACGGCGAAGTACCCCGGCCGCCGCGCGAAGGCGACCGCGCGCCGCGCCGCCCCGTCGCAGGCGATGTCGTGGCCGCGATCGGGCAAGGCGATGCGCGCGTGAATCGCGCCGTCGCCGCTGATGAGCGCGATCCCGAACCGGCCGTCGCGGTCCTTGTAGGCCGCCGCGAAGGCGGTCTTTCGGCCTGGCCTGGCAAGCGCACGCGGCGCGCCGATCCAGGCCAGGAGCCCGGTGCCGGCCGCCGCCAGCAGGGCGCGGCGGTTGAGCAGGGCCGCCATCAGTCGCCGTCGAGCGAGGAAAACCCGGCCGTCAGCCCGTAGGCGGCGGCCAGATGCTCGCCAACGAGTTGCGACAGGCTGGAGGAAACGACGCGCACGAAGGCGAGCTTCTCGCGGGCTTGCGGGTCGGCCAGCGTATCGGCGATGCGCGCCGGCAGGACCGAGAGGGCGTCGTCGGCCTGCGCGAACTCGAACCGGATCGAGGCGGCGATCCAGCGATCCTCTTCCGCCAGATGATCGGCGAACCCGGCCTTGTCGAACAGATCTCGAAGCCCGTCGAGATTGGCCTTGACGGTCGCGACCGTCAGCCCGGCGCGCCACAGCAGTGCCCGCTTCGGCCGATCCTTTTCGGGCGTCTCGCCCAAAAACCCGTTCAGGCGCACCGCGCGCAGCTGTTCCAGGCCGTGGATCAGAATGTCGGTGACCTCGCCCAGCGCCTCGTCCTGGTCGCGAAACAGCGCGTTGTCGGGCCCGGGTCGGGCGAGTTGGCCGGCAATGCCGTCATCGCCGGCCCAGGCGGCAGCGATCCGGGCGGCGATTTTTGCCAGGTTCGTGCCGATCGCCGCGCCGTAGCGGCAGCGAAACGCGTCGGCCTCGGCAAGCGTTGCGGCGCCGGTTCCGAAAAGCACGTACTCGAGCGCGCCGAGCCCCTGCACGGCCACGCTCTTTTGCGCCAGCGTGGCGGTGTCGGTCGCCGTGTCGTCTTCGGTCGCCAGGATCGCCTGAACCTGTTTGAGGCCGATACCGCGCCGGTCGGGCCAGAACAGGATGCGCTCCAGGCGGTTTTGCGCCCGCACCGGACCGAAGCCGACGATTTCGATCGATGCCCAGGCGAGCGCGGTGTCGCGAAAGGCCGCGCGCGCCGTTTCCAGTTGCGCCGGACCGGGGGCCTCGCACAACGCGCGCACGTCTTTTTCCAGCGTTTCGGCCGCCGCCCGGAAGCGCGCGTAGCCCGGACGGATCACCGCGTCGATCGCCGCGCGGGTGATCGCGGCCGCCGGTGCGGGCTCGGCGTGGCCGCTGGCCGGCAGGGACAAGCCGAGACAGAGCGCGAGGGCGAGAAGGCGCATCATCACAGCGATTCCAGAAACCGCATCAACGCGGCGCGGTCGTCGGCGTCAAGGGCGGCGAAGCCGTCGCGGGCGGTTTCGCCCTCGCCGCCATGCCACAGGATCGCCTCGGTCAGGTTTCGGGCGCGCCCGTCATGCAAAAAGAAGGTGTGGCCGTTGACGGTTTCCGTCAGCCCGATCCCCCACAGCGGCGGGGTGCGCCATTCGCCGCCGCGCGCGTCGCCGACGACCTGCCAGTCCGCCATGCGCGGTCCCATGTCGTGCAGCAGGAAATCCGAATAGGGCCAGATCAGCTGGAAGGCGTGCGTCTTATTGGGTGCGTCGCGCCGGGTGACGAATTTCGGCCGGTGGCAGGCGGCGCAGCCGAGGTCGTAGAAGATCCGCTTGCCGTTCAGCACCTGCGGGTCGTCGACGTCGCGGCGGGCCGGCACGGCGAGGTTCTGCGAATAAAACGTCACCAGGTCGAGCACCGGATCGGGCGCCTCGCTGTCGCCGAGGCGCGGCTGAACGCCGGTCGCGGCCGCCAGGCAGTCGGCCTGGCTGGGGGTGCAGTCGCCCCAATGGTTGGGCAGGTCGGGCGAGGAAATGCCGATATCGCCGGCAAAAGCTTCCGCCGACTGGCGACGGATCGAGTGTGTCTGCGCCTTCCAGCCGAAGCGGCCGAGCACAAGCGCGCCGCTTGCCGGGTCGCGCACGATATTGGGTTTTCCCGAAATCCCGTCGCCGTCGGCATCGTCCGGATCGGCAAGGCCGAGAATGTCGGCCGGATGGATCTGCTCGATCAGGCCGAGGCCGATCATCGGCGGCGTCACCCGCGGCGACAAGGTGGTGCTGACATCCATCGGCCCGTAGGCGAGATCGCTGACCGCGTAGTCGGGCCGGCGCATCGCGACCTCGGTGCCGTCGCCAAGCGTGACGGTAAACTCCTCATAGGTGACGACCATGCGGCCCTCGCCTTTCAGGCCCGGTACGGCCAGGTCCTGGAGCTGGCCGCCATAGACCGGGTCGGGCAGGTTGAGCAGGGTTTTATCCTTCAAGAGCGCCTGCTCGTCGGGCGTGCGCGGCGCACGCGACAGGCGCAGGAACATCGAGGTCGCGTCGCGGTCGCCCTCCGGCGGATGGCCGCGCCCGTCCTTCAGATGACAGCTCTGGCAGGCGCGGGCGTTGAACAGCGGCCCGAGGCCGTCGGAGGCCTGGGTGGAGGAGGGCGAGGACACCCACAATTTGCGAAACAGCGCGTTGCCGAGCTTGAACGTGCCCTCTTCCTCGAAGCTGAGATTGGCCGAGGGGTGGGAAAACGCGTCCTGATTGACGCGCTTGCGCGAGGTCGCGGCCCCGCCGGGCAGCGCCTCGTATGTCTCGGCCGCGGAAAAATCCGTCGTCGGCCGGGTGACGGCCTCGACGCGCTCGCGGTCGGCTGCGGTGAGGTCGTCGCGGCTCGTGGCCGGGCCGGTCTCGTCGGCCGCGAGGCCCGGCAGAGCCAGAGCGCCGAGCGCGGCAACAAGGAGCGCCGGGCGGATCGGACGCATGCGACGGGACAGAAGGGTCAGCGGTCGCATGCGTCCATGATCCTATTCCTCCTTGTCGGCGGACGCCGCGTTGAGCAGCCCGTAATTCTTCTCGCCGATCGTGTTCAGCAGTTCGAGCTGGGTTTCGAGGAAGTCGATATGGCCTTCCTCGTCGGCAAGCAGTTCCTCAAACAGCGCCATCGACACGTAGTCGCCGTGCTCGTGGCAGATGTCGCGCGACTTCTTGTAGGAGCTGCGCGCCTCGTGTTCGCCGGCCAGGTCGGCTTCCAGAACTTCCTTGACGTTCTGGCCGATCTTGAGCGGCGCCACCGACTGCAGGTTGGGATGGCCCTCGAGGAAAATGATGCGCTCGACCAGCTTGTCGGCGTGGTGCATTTCCTCGATCGATTCCTCGCGCTCCTTCTGCGCGAGCTTGGCGTAGCCCCAATCCTGGAGCAGCCGGTAGTGCAGCCAGTACTGGTTGACTGCGCCGAGTTCCAGAAACAGCGCCTCGTTAAGCCGCTCGATGACTTGTTTTTCGCCCTTCATGGCGCCTGCTCCCAAACTGACCACGCAGTCCGCGGACGCGGTCGAGATGTGAAAGGATATCCGGCTCGGCCGCGGCCGAACGGGCGTGATACGCCTCGGTGACCCGGATGATCGTTTCCACCACATTTGGGAAGCAGCCGCAACAGCGTCCGCGTTTGGCCATGGCGTGATAGACTTTCGCCGGCACGATCAGCTGCCAGGGATCGGCATCCAGCAGGCCGGCAATCGTGTCCTCGATTTCCCTCTGCGTGATCAAATTGCAGTGACAAACCAGCATTGTCGTTCTTCCAGGCTCGCGGCGCTGTGGCCGCTGGCTTACTCTAGCACATTCGGCGTCCCGTGCCGCTCACTGAAACACCGCCTCGGGATCGTCGAGACTGTCGGAGCCCTCGAACCCGATCGCGTCGAGTTCGAGCCCGGCGACGACCCGTTCGATGGATCGGGTCTGGTCGATCAGCGCATCGATCGCCGCCTGCACGAGGGCGTTGCCGGCGCTGTTGGCCTCGCCGATCATCTGGTCGTAGGCCTCGCCGGCCTGCGCCTTGTCCGCGATCGCCTGCATGGCGGCAACCGTGGCGTCGAGCTTGGCCGTCAGCTCCGCGTCCAGGGCCGCGTCGCTCTCGCGCACCAGCGCCGACAGCGATGGACCGTCCACCACCGAGCCGTCGATCCGCTCGTAGCGGCCAGCATAGACGTTGCGAATGCCGACGGCGTCGTAAAGATGCGAGATGTGGGTGTTGTCGGAAAAGCAGTCATGCTCCTCCTCGGGGTCATGCAACAGCAGTCCGAGCTTCATGCGCTCGCCGGCCAGTTCGCCGTAGGATAGCGAGCCGATGCCGGTCAGCATCGCAGCCAGCCCGGCTTCCGCCGAGCCTTCGGCCAGCGCCCGGCGCGCCGCGCCGTTCTCGGCCCAGTTGGCGACCATTTCCTCCAGGTCGAGAACCAGCAGATCGGTGGCGGCGGCCAGATAAAGCGCCCGGCGCTCGCAATTGCCGCCGGTGCAGTTTTGCGGGTCGTAATCCGTGTGGGCGCGCGCGCCGGCGCCCGGCCCGGTGCCGTTCAGATCCTGCCCCCACAGCAGGAACTCGATCGCGTGATAGCCGGTGGCGACATTGGCCTCGATCTCGCCGGCCTCGTGCAGCGTGTCGGCCAGAAATCTTGGCGTGATCTCGGACGCGTCGACTTCGCTGCCATTGATCATCAGGGTCGTGTTGGCAACCACGTTGGCGGTGTAGAGCCCGTTATCGTCGGACTCCACGCCGTAGCGCGCGTCGACGTAATCGATCAGCCCCTCATCGAGCGGCCAGGCGTTCACCCGGCCCTCCCATTCATCGACGATCGGGTTGCCGAACCGGTAGGCTTCGCTTTGCTGGTAGGGAATGCGGGCTGCCCGCCAGGCCGCTTTCGCCGCCGCCATGGTTTCGGCCGAGGGCGCGGCAATCAGCGCGTCGACGGCCTCGTCGAGGCGCATGGCGGTCGACAGCGCGTCCTCGTAGGTGGCGTGCGCGATGTCGGCATAGGTGCTCAGCACGGCCCGCGTATCGGTCGAGGCAAGCGCCTGACCCGTCAGGGTCGTTGCGATCAGCGCCGTCGTGGCGGCTGCGGTCAAAAAAATCTTCGGCAAGGCTTTGTCCTTCGGCTCGAACTGCAGCGCAAAACCGCATGGGTCCGGTTGGAGCCTGGCTGTCGGAGACGGGCGCGGCCCGGTCGGCAAGGGCGCGCTGGCCATTGCGGCGGGTCCGATCCTCTCCAAACGGCCGGGTTCAAGGCCCGACAGTCGAAAGTCGCTTCAGCTTTCAGCCGAAGACATGACTCCCAGAAATCCGGATGTCAAACGGATTCACATTAAAAAGGATGAAAAATCAATAGTTTAGAATAATTCTAAACTGACTTGACAGTTATAGTCATGTTTTCCGTCACAGCGCGCCGGTCGATCCGCGCGCATCACGCGGCGTCCGGCGCGGCCACCAGCAGCGCCAGCGTGTCGGCGACCAGCGCGGCCTGTTCCTCGCCCTCGATCTCGACCACGTTGTGGCATTTCATCAGATAGCGTCGTTCGCCCTTGTTTTCGAACGAGATCAGTTTGGAGCGCATGCGAATGTTCGCGCCGGCCCGTACCGGCGCCAGGAAGCGCACCCTGTCGAGCCCGTAATTGACCGCCGCCACCGTGCCGTCCGGCGCGGCACCGATCTCGTAGCTCATCGCCGCGACCAGCGAGAGCGTCAGGTAGCCATGCGCGACCGGCGCCTTGTACGGGCTTTCGCGCTGTGCCCGTTCGACATCGATATGGATCCATTGCCGGTCGCGCGTGGTCTCGGCAAACTGGTCGATCATGGATTGGTCGACGCAAATCCACGACGACACGCCGAGCTCGGTGCCGGCCATGCGCGTCAACTCGTCGAAGCTCGGCTTTCGTCCCGCCATCACGCCCCTGTCCTCATGCCTGATCCTCTCCTCCGTCATATCGGTTCGGGGCCGCCCGTCGGCGCGTCCGCGGCAAGACAGCCGGGTTCGAGGGCCGCGATGTTGTCGAGGCCGCACAGTGCCAGCGTCAGGTCGAGCTCGGCCAGGATGTTGCCGATCACCTCGCGAACCCCGGTCTCGCCCGCAAGCGCCAGGCCGTAGACATAGGGCCGACCCAAAAGCACCGCCCGCGCGCCGAGCGCGAGCGCCTTGGCGACGTCGGCGCCGGTGCGGATGCCCGAATCGAGCAGCACCGGCAGGTCTCCCGCCGCCGCCGCCACCCCGGGCAGGGCGTCGAGCGTCGCCGTCTCGCCATCGACCTGCCGGCCGCCATGATTGGACACCACGATGCCGTCGACGCCGTGTTCGCGCGCCAGCCTGGCATCGTCGGCGTGGCGAACGCCTTTCAGGACGATCGGCAGGTTGGTCATGGCGCGCAGGCGCGCAATGTCGGCCCAGTTGAGGTCGGGCCTGGAATAGGTCGCGGTGAAATAGGCTGCTGCGGCGCGCATCCCGGTCATCGAAAGCCCGAACTGGCGTCCCTTGCGGTGCAGGCCGTAGGCGGTGGCGAGCAGTTTCGCACCGCGCGGCCTAATGCCGGTATCGGGCGGACTGGCGGGAATATTGGCGCGGAAGACGGGATCGGACAGATATTGCGCCAGCCCCATGCCGCGCAGAAACGGCAGGTAGCCGAGATCGAGATCCCGCGGCCGCCAGCCGAGAAGCGTGGTGTCGAGCGTGACCACGATCGCCTCGCAGCCGGCCTTTTCGGCGCGGGCCAGCAGCGAGCGCACGAACGCGTCGTCGCGCGACCAGTAAAGCTGGAACCATCGCGGCGCGGTCCCCATCGCGGCGGCACAGTCCTCCATGGCAACCGAGGCCTGGTTGGAAAACACCATGCCGATCTGCGTGGCGGCGGCCGCGCGCGCCACGGCGAGGTCGGCTTGGCGATGAACGAGCTCCAGAACGCCGATCGGCGCCAGAAGCAATGGCGCGCGGTGACGGCGCCCGAAAAGATCGACACCGAGATCGCGCACCGAGACGTCGCGCAGCACGCGGGGCACGAAACGATGGCGCCCGAAAGCGGCGCGATTGGCCGCCATCGAGGCCTCGAGCCCGGCACCGCCGATCACGTAGGCGGCGGCTTGCCGCGTCATGGCCCGCGCGGCCCGCGCCTCCAGAAGCGTTGCGGAAACCGGAACGGTCGGGCGCGCGCCGCCGGCGCCGGTGACGTAAACCTCCATCTGGCGCCGACGCCCGGGAGCCGCAGCGCCGGTGTCTTGCGTCATGGGCGTTGGCGCGCCGGCGCCGCTGCGATCATGTCCGCGACCCGCTGTCGTTGCGCATGTCGGCCATCGCCTCGCGAATCCGCTCGCGCAGGATCTCGACCGATTCGCTGGAGGATTTGCGCATCACCTCGCCGATCTCGCTGGCATTGCGGACGGCGGCCTCGAAGGAGCGCCGGGCGAAATCGGCCTGTTTGGCGAGCAGGTCCTGCGGGTTTCCCGGCGCCTGGAAGCCGCGCGCCATCTCGCTGGCCTCGCGCAGGGTCTCCTCCAGGGCGGCGCGCTGCTTGCCGAAAACGTCACCGGCGCCGGCGGCTGCCGTTTTTGTCGCCTTCTCGAACGCCTCGAGGTTCTTGCGATGGTGCTCGATGATCCGTTCGATATCCATGTTCGGCATTTTCAGATCCTCGCCGAATTTCGCGAACAGGTCGATGATCGAATCCGAGTGCGGTTTCTTCGCCATGAATTCCTCCCATCTCCAACAGGGGCGACGGCGTTTCCGTCGGCTTTCAGATTAGGCGATGTGCCCGCGCCGTCAATTGCCGAACACCAGCACCTCGCCGAGATGCAGCGCCAGGCCGGCCAGGCCGCCGACGATCATGCCGTTGAAACGGATATATTGCAGGTCGCGGCCGATATTGAGTTCGACCAGCCGTGTGAGCTGGGCAAGGTCCCAGCGCTTGACCTGGTCGGCGATGAAGGCCGAAACGCCGCTCTTCTGCGTCTCGACGAATCCGGCCAGCATGGTCACGAACCCCTGGTTCATGTCGGCGCGGATGGCGTCGTCCTGGGCGAGCTGGCGCCCGATATCGGTCAAAAGCCGGGTCAAATGCCGGCGGGTGGCGGAATCGTCCGCGCCGGCATCCGCAAGCAGGAAGCGACGCAGGCCGGCCCACAGATCGGCGACAAGGTTGCGCAGCTCGGGTCGCGCCAGCACTTCGCGCTTCAGCCGCTCCGCCTGGGCGGCATAGGCCGGCGACGTGGCGAGCTGGGCGACGAAATCGGCGGCGAAACGGTCGAATTCGTGCCGCAGTCCGTGGTCGGGATCGGCGCGGACCTCATCGAGCAGCGTGCCGGCGGCGGCGACGATCTTGTGCAGCAGATAGGCGTCGGCGCGGAAATAGCGGGCCAGCGTCGGCAGTTCGGCGCGGATCTTGTCGCGCAGCGCGGCGAGCGCGGCCTCGTCGTTCAAGAACCGGCCGAGCGCGGCGATCAGTTCGTCGAAGAGTTTCTGATGGCGCCTGTCGGCGACGAAGGCCGACAGCAGCCCGGCCGCCAGCGGCGCGAATTCGACCGTTTCGATCCGTGCGCGCGCCCGGCTGGCGAGAAAGCGCGGCAGGCCGGATTCCTCCAGCGCGTCCAGCGTCTGCGGCACCATGCGGGTCATGAACCGCGCCAGCCCGTCCGCCCGCCTGCGGTCGGAGAGCCAGTCGGCCACATGCGCGGCGAAGTCGATCGCGCCGAGCTTGGCGCGCACCGGCGCCGGCGCCAAAAAATTCGCCTCGATGAAGCCGCCGAGATTGTCGGCGATGCGGGTCTGGTTGGCCGGAATGATCGCGGTGTGCGGGATCGGCAGGCCGAGCGGACGGCGAAATAGCGCCACCACCGCATACCAGTCGGCAATGCCGCCGATCGCGGCGGCTTCCGCGAAGGCGGCAAGCCAGACCAGACCCGGCGCGTGCGGCTCAAGCAGGCGCGCACCGACAAAAAGTGCGATGCACATCAACAAGGTAAGGGTTGCCGCGCGCTTGATGCGTTTCAGCGCGCGTTCCTTCTCGGCGTCCTGGTCCTGCGCTGCGGCGGCGGGCTGGGGGGAGCGGCTCTCGGCCATCGGCTGTCCTTCGGCGGCATGGGCGGCCCTCTCAATATCGGTTTTCGTCATGTGCATTGCCACCGCCGCCGGGACGGCTCCGGGCCGTCGAACGGACTATTGTGCAATGCACAAAATATGTTGCAATGCACAATATGCGGACCTATATGAAGACCACGCCCCGGGCCTGAGAGACGGGGCGCCCATGGCTTTTGCAAAGAATGGAGACGAAAATGACCCGCAAGACCAACACCGCCCACACCGAGACCGCCGCCTATTTCGATCAGTTCCGCCAGGCTTTCGAAGGCCTTTACGGCAAGATGGACGTTCCGGCCGCCGCGCGCGATTTCGCGCAGCGCGGCGCGGTTTCGGCCAGGGAGCGCGCCGAGCAGGCGCATCTCGGCGTTCGCGATGCCGTCGCCTCGGCCGAGAAGCTGACCGAGACCGTTGTCGGCCATTCCGTCAGTGCCGCCCGTGACGTCGTCGAAGCCGGCTTCGCCAATCTTCGGCACGCGCTGGCCACGGCCGAGAAACTGGCCGGCGCCAAGAGCGTCGGCGAAACGTTCGAAATCCAGGCCGAGTTCCTGCGCGAAAACGCCAAGGCCAATGTCGAGCGCGTCCGCGCCGCCGGTGAAGCGGCCGGCAAGGCGGCCGCCGACAGCGCCGCCGAGCTTCGCGCCGGCATGGCAAAATTTGCCGCCTGACGCCTGGCCTTCCGGTCCGCGGGCCGGAAGATGGCAGCGCCGTCCAGGCGGCTCGAAAACCGCCGATAAGCCCCGACAAGCCCCGCCGATCCCCGGCGGGGCTTTTGCGTTCGCCGGCGTGCGGCGGGTCATGTCGTGGCGCGGCCGGCCGGGCGGGAATAGCGGCCCCACGCACGCCACGCCCCTTCCCTGAGGCTCCCGCGTGCGGCCGCCTTCCGCTGCGCGGTTCCGGACGGGTTTTGCTCGCGCCGGGCCCAGTGCGGGGTGCGGCGCCTTCCGGCCGCGACAAAAACCCAGCCATGACGCGCCGATATCCGATTGACACGGCACGGCGGCCCGCATAAACGGGGCCGCACACCTGCCCAGGTGGCGGAATTGGTAGACGCGCACGGTTCAGGTCCGTGTGCCGCAAGGCGTGGAGGTTCGAGTCCTCTCCTGGGCACCATGGCTCTTTTGAGCCGTGGTTTGATCGCCGCATCGGCGACGTCGCGAACCTGGCCGCCCCACCCTTCGTCGATCAAGTTAGCAATTCACCAGGATCCCCCGCCTGGACGGTGTTTTCGGCCGTCGTTCGGGCGACGGGACACACAATCGGCCCCCCTGATCGACATCCCGGCCGGCCCGTGCCGCCGTCGATCGTCCTTGGCGGGCAGCGCATTTCGGTTGTTCGAGCAGCGTCGGTCGCGGGGCGTGCGGCGGCAACGTGCCGGGAAAATTGTCATCCGCACCCTTTAGGAACCCATCGGCGGGATCGTACCGACGTCACACGAGCGGGCGCGTCGTGACGGTCGATGCGCGCAGGGTGATCCAGGCCCGCGTGGCGTGGGCGCGGGCCTGGAGCCGGCGCGGCTATTTGCCGGCCTGCCTCTTGCCGGGCTGACGCGCCCTGCCCAGTTCGGCCACCGAGGACGCGGCCTCGGGCGCCTGCTTGGGTTGTTTGGGTTTTCTGGCTTCCCGGTTGCCCTTGCGGTTCTTCTTCGACATGTGCGGTTCCTTTGCACGGCATGCCGTATCCGCCTGGCGCGGCGTGCAGCGCACGCCGAGGCCCGACGGACGGACAGGTCTGATTCGAGGTCGAGTGCCCGAGGCGCCGCCGCTGCGGTCTGGCCTGAGGGGCGCGAAGATCACCCTGGTTCGGTCGCGAAGGCTCCTGGCGAGCCTTGGACGCGTGGCGAACCAGGGCTAGCGGCGTGAGAGCCGGTAGGCGGTGCCGAAGACCCCGGCAGGAAGGACGATGCCAATCATGATCGGGCCAGCATCGGCCGCGCCGCCGGGAAAGTCAAACCGGACCGGCCGGCGGCGCGCGTCCTTGTATTTGCCCCAATTGGTGGCCATCTAGAAACCATGTGCACGCGAACCCGCCATCTCCAACCTAGGCCATTCCGCAAGACGCCTGTCTTTGCCCGGAATGGGGTCGCGGCGGCCTAACCAACATCGCGATCGCTCCCGTTCCGGGTCCTCCACGCTAACCTTCATGACCATGTTGGCGCGCGCAGGACGCGCGCATAGGAGTTCGACCGTGACCACGCGTTTCGGGACGTTGTTCTGCGATCATTGCAATCGTGCCGCGCCGCGTGCGGCCATTCGCTGCACCTGGTGTTTCAGACCCCTCAATACCCCTGCCGGCACCGATCGGGCGGGCGGGCAATCCGCATCTCTCAACCTTGGCGGCGCGGCCGCGCATGTGCGCCGCGGCAGCCGGCGCGCGGACCCGGCATGAGCGCTGTCGGCGGCGCGCGGCGTACGCTCTGGCCGACACTCGCCCTGATCGTCAGCGTGGCGGTCTATCTCGTGCATCGGCGCGTGATCGATGCCGCGCGGCTGGAGATCGACGCCACCGCGCTCGGCCTGATTGCCGGGGCCGCCAGCTATTTCGCGGCGGCCTGGCTTGGCGGTCGTCTGGTGGGCCTGGCGCTGGAACGTGTCGGCGCGCGCCGGCGCCGCGTACCCAAGCTGTTGGTCGAACTGGTTTCGGTCGCGCTTTTCATCGCGGCCACGGTCGCCACGATCATCCTGGTCTTCGGCCAGTCGTTGAGCGGGGCACTGGCGGGATCGGGCCTGGTTCTCGCGGTTCTCGGCTTCGCCATCCGCAACGTGCTGGCCGATGTCCTGTCGGGCATCGCGCTCGGCCTGGAAGCGCCGTACCGGATCGGCGACTGGGTCGAGATCGACAATGCCGTGCGCGGGCGCATCGTCGAGATCGGCTGGCGCACGACGCGGCTTCTGACCCGCGACGACACCTACACCATCCTGCCCAACAGCCGGATCGCGCGCCAGCGCGTGACCAATTACAGCGCCCCGCGCCGGCACTACCGGACACATGTGCAGATCCTGCTCGACCACGAGGTTCCGGTCGCGCTCGCCAGAACCATCCTCGCCCAGGCGGCGGCGAAGCCGACGATCATCCAGAGAGCGCCCGAGCCCGATGTGCGCGTCGTCTCCTACGAAGCCGAGGGCATTCGCTATGCCGTGCGGTTCTGGGTGCCCAGTTTCGCCGAGGACATCGATTGTCGCGACGCGGTGCTTTCCACGATCGATGTCGCGGTCCGGGAATACGGCTTGCGTCCGCCGCAGACCCGCCTGCGGGTGAGCGCCGATAGCCGGCTCCCGAACGCTGCGCCCGCGCCGCACTGACGGGCCGGTCTTGCGCGGCCGCCGGCTTCCGTGATCAAGTCGGCGCAAACGGCGCCGATGCCGGCGCGTTTGCGGAGGGCTCATGAAAACCGTCTTTTCGCCGCGCCATGCCGGCCATGCCGGTCAGACCGAACTGGTCGGCGGCGCGATCGTGCCCGGCTTCGAAAACCCGATGCGCGCCAGGCATATCCGCGAGCGCATCGAGGCGGTCGCGCTCGGGCCGGTGCTTGAGCCCGCCCCGCACGACATCGAGGCCGCCAAGCGCGTGCACGCCGCCGCCTATGTCGATTTCCTGCCGCGGGTCTGGCCGATGTGGCGCGACGCCGGCCACGACACGCCGGCAATGCCGTTCGTGTGGCCGGTGTGCGGCCTGCGCGCCGACGTGCCGCCGAAGACGGTCTAGGCGCTGCTCGGTTATTATTCCTTCGACGGCGGCGCGAGTTTCGTGGCGGGAAGCTGGGAGGCGATCAAATCCTCCTTCGACACCGCGCTGACGGCGGCCGGTCTTGTCGCCGCAGGCGAGCGGGCCGCCTTCGCGCTTTGCCGCCCGCCCGGCCATCACGCCGGGACCGCCTTCATGGGCGGTTATTGCTATCTCAACAACGCCGCCATCGCCGCGCAATGGTTCCGCGACCGCGGCGCGGGGCGCGTCACCATCCTCGATATCGACTATCATCACGGCAACGGCACGCAGGAGATCTTTTATGCCCGCGCCGACGTGCAGGTGATCAATCTGCACGGTGATCCGCTGACCGAATATCCGCATTTCCTGGGCCATCGCGACGAGCGCGGCGCGGGGCCGGGCGAGGGCTTCAACCTCAACTACCCGCTGCCGGCCGGCACCGACTGGGCCGGCTGGAGTGCCGCGCTCGACGACGCACTGGCCCGGATCGCCGCCTACGCGCCCGACATACTGGTCGTCTCGCTCGGCGTCGACACGTTCGAAAAGGACCCGATCAGCGCCTTCCGGCTGCGCTCGCACGACTATCCGCACATCGGCGCGCGCATCGCCGGGCTCGACCTGCCGACCTTGTTCGTGATGGAGGGCGGTTATGCGGTCGCTGAGATCGGCGTCAACGCCGTCGGCGTTCTGACCGGTTTCGAGGGCGCATAGGCGGCGGGCGCCCGGCCGCGCCTAGGCTCCGCCGAGCGCCTGGTGCAGCACGCGCGCCAGCCGTTCGGAAAAGCCGCGCGCGTCGCTGACCCGTTCGCCGTCGAGGATCAGCGCCTCGTCGTAAAGCAGCCGGACGGCGTCCTCGCGCAGCGCCGCGTCGGCCGATGCGGCCGCAAGCGCCTTCACCAGGGCGTGGCGCGGATTGATTTCCAGCACCGGTTTGGCCGCCTCGCCGGCCTGGCCCGCACCCTTGAGGATACGCTCGAGCTGACGGTCGGGCCCGCCTTCCGGTGCGACCAGGCAGACCGCGCTTTCGGTCAGGCGCTCGGAGGCGCGCACGTCGCAGACCGCGTCCTCCAGCACCGTCTTGGCAAAGGCGATCAGCGTCGCGGTGGCGGGGTCCGCCTCCGGTGCCGCGTCCTGGTCCTTTTCGGCGTCGAGACGCGGGATGTCGGCCAGGTCCGCCGCGCCCTGGGTGACGGAGCGGAACGGCTTGCCCTCGAACCCCTGCGCGGTGGCGGCCCAGAAACTGTCGACCGGATCCGACAGCAACAGCACCTCCAGCCCGCGGGCGCGGAACCCTTCGAGCTGCGGCGAGGTCCTGAGCCGCTCCAGATCGTCGCCGGCGAGGAAATAGATCGCCTGCTGGGTGTCCTTCATGGCCGCGACATAGTCTTTCAGCGCGCGCCACTCGGCGCCCGTTTCGGTGGTGCGGAACCGCGCCAGGCCGAGCAATTGCTCCTGGCGTTCGAAATCCTCGTAGATGCCTTCCTTCAGGACGCCGCCGAAATCGCGCCACACGGCGGCGAATGTGTCCGGCTCGCTTTCGGCCAGCTTTTCCAGCGCGGTCAGGATGCGGTTGGTCAGGCCCTTGCGGATCGCGGCCAGGATCGGGCTTTCCTGGATCATCTCGCGCGAGACGTTGAGCGGCAGGTCGGCCGTGTCGACCAGCCCGCGCACGAAGCGCAGATAGCGCGGCAGGAGCTCGGCATCGTCGGTGATGAAGACGCGCTTGACGTAGAGCTTGACGCGGCCCTTGCGGTCGGGATCGAACAGGTCGAACGGGCGCGCGCCCGGCACGAAGGCGAGCGCCGAATATTCGTGCCGGCCCTCGGCGCGGAAATGCACCGTCAGTGCCGGCTCGTCATATTGGCCCGACAGACCGCGATAGAAATCGGCATAGTCCTCCGGCGTGATCTCCGTTTTCGGCTTCGCCCACAGCGCCGAGCCGTCGGTCACCGGTTCCGCCTCCGCGTCAGGCTTTTCGGCGATCAGGATCGGCACCGGCACGTGGCCGGACTGGGCCTTGACGATCCGTTCCACCGTGGCGCGCTCGGCGAAGCTTTTGGCGTCGTCCTTGAGAGTCAGCACGACACGCGTGCCGCGTGCGGGCGCGTCTTCGAGCGCGGCCGGCGCGATCTCGTAGCTGCCGCTGCCGTCCGACGACCAGCGCCAGGCCTCTTCGGAGCCGGCGCGACGCGAAAACACGTCGACCCTACCCGCGACCA
This sequence comes from Nitratireductor alexandrii, assembly GCF_004000215.1. Lineage (GTDB taxonomy): Bacteria > Pseudomonadota > Alphaproteobacteria > Rhizobiales > Rhizobiaceae > Mangrovimarina > Mangrovimarina alexandrii. Next base: position 518,875 of record NZ_RBVY01000003.1, read on the forward strand.
TGAAGGCGGAGTAGAAGCCGATGCCGAACTGGCCGATCAGCCGATCGCCGTCGAGGCCGTTGTCGCCGCCTTGCGCCGCGACGCGCTCCAGGAACGCCTTGGTGCCGGAGCGGGCGATGGTGCCGAGCGCCTCGGTCAGCTCGTTGCGGCTCATGCCGATGCCGTTATCGACAACGCTGAGCGTGCCGCCTTCGGGGTCGGCGATAAGCGTGATCTGCGCCTGCGGGTCGTCGCCGAGCAAGGCCGGCTCCGCAATCGCCTCGTAACGCAGCTTCTCGCAGGCATCGGCCGCGTTGGAAATCAGCTCGCGCAGGAACACGTCGCGCTCGGAATAGACCGAATGCACCATCAGCGTGAGCAGGCGCGCGACATCGGCCTCGAAGACATGGTTTTCGGCGGGTGCGGAAGAAGTGTCGGTCATGGGCTTGTCCGTCAGGTCGTATGGTTGAGGGCTGCGCGAACGCCACGCGGCGATGGCGCGCCGCGCGCGGGCAGTCCGGCAGCGAACCGATCTAGCATTGTCGTGGATCGCCGGCCAAAGGGTTTTTGCGGCCGCGCGAAGGGTGCCAGCCTGCAATGCGGGTATCACCAAGCCGGACGGACGCCCATGCCGCCATCGCCGGCGCTCAATCGCCAAGGCCGGGCAGTAGCGCGGCAAGCAGCGCCGCGATCTTTTTGCCGGCTATCCGTGCATGGGCGAGCACGTCCTCGATCGTGTCCGGCTGCTGGTCGGGCCCTCCGGTCGCCTTGTTGGTGATCGCCGAAAGTCCGATCGTCTTCAGGCCGACATGAGCGGCGGCGATGACCTCGTGCACGGTCGACATGCCAACCGCGTCGGCGCCGGCCGAGCGCAAAAATCGTCGCTCGGCCGAGGTTTCCAGCGACGGCCCGGCAATGCCGGCATAGATGCCGGCATGGGCCGCGACCCCGGCGCGTGCGGCCGCGGCAAGTGCCGCATCGAGCCTGTCGCGCTGGCGGCAGCCATGCCGTCCCTGTCCTTTTGGCGGGCGCTCACGCGATGCTCGCCGCGATTGTCGGGGTCAGCGCCCGGACCGCAGCCAGCGTTTCGCCGAGATCGAGGCGGACAAGCCGCCCGTCGGCCACGACCTGCTCGCCGGCCAGGAAGACGTGGCGCACATCCGATTTGCCGGCGGAATAGACCAGATGGGTGACCGGGTCGAACATCGGCACGGCGTGTGGCCGGCTGGCGTCGAGCAAAACCATGTCGGCGAACTTGCCCGTTTCCAGACTTCCGATCTTTTCTCCCGCGCCGAGCGCGTCGGCGGCCTCGCGCGTCAGCATGTCGAGCGCCTGGTGCGTGGCGACGGCGTCGGCCTTTTCGTTGGCGCCCTTGTGCAGCATGGCCGCCAGCCGCAGCGCCAGCCACATGTCGAGATCGTTGCCGCTGATGGCGCCGTCGGTGCCCAGCGTGACCCGCACGCCGGCCGCCAGCATGTCGGGAATGCGGGCGATGCCCGAACCGAGCTTCAGGTTGGAGACCGGATTGTGGGAGACGACGGCGCGGGTTCGGGCCAGGATGGCGATCTCCTCGTCGTCGAGATGGACGCAATGCGCCAGCACGGTGCGCTCGTCGAGCAGCCCGTGCGCGTCGAGATGGCGGATGACGGAGCGCCCGTAGCGCGTCTGAATGTCGGCCTGCTCGGCCCGGGTTTCGGCCGCATGGATGGAATAGAGCCCGCCATGGCTGTCGGCGATCTGGCGCGCGCGCTTGAGACTTTCGGGCGAAACCGTGTAGGCGCCGTGCGGCATCGCCGCCGCGAACACGTCGTCTGCAGCGGAGAAATCGGCGAAGAACCGTTCGGCTTCCGCAATCCGCCTGTCCGGCGTGTGGCCGTTGACGCCGGGCGGGTCGAAGAAGATCCCGCCGGTCGACACCCGCATGCCGAGCGTGCGTGCCGCGCGCACCGTCTCGTGCGGAAACCAGAACATGTCCATCACCGTGGTCACGCCGGTCAAGAGCTGTTCGGCAAAGCCCAGCACCGTGCCCAGATAGGATGTCTCTGCATTGAGGATCGCGCCCTCGGCCTTCCACACCGTCTGCAGCCAGGCCTCCAGCGGCAGATCCTCGACCAGGCCGCGAAACAGGCTGTCGCCGGCATGGCAATGGGTGTTGATCAGGCCGGGCATCAAGATCATGCCGGAGGCGTCGATCACCCGCGCCGCACCGGCTTGCCATGGCGCCAGCTCGGCAGCGGTGCCCACGGCGACGATCCGGCCTTGCGATACCGCCACGCCGCCATCCGCAATCACGCGGCGATCCTGGTCTGCGGTGACCACGGTTGCGTTTCGGATCACCAGATCCGAGGCGTCCTTGTTCATCCGATCCCCCCTTGATCCGTCTCGTCCTGTCGTAGCGGGCACTCGCGGCAATCGCTCCAATCAAGAGCCGGCTGCGGCCGGTCCTGTCAACCGCCGCCAAGAACGTGTCTGCGCCGGTTGCGGTTCGCCGGCATCCTGCGGCGCGGCTTTGATCCGTGCGGCGCGATTTCTGACAAAAAGCAATCAAATTGACAATTGTCAAAGACATGCTAGACAGCGGGCGGGAGCGGCAACGGTGCGAGGATACGGCATGCGGCCGGAATGGTTCATCGCGGGCGAGACGGGATCGGAAGTCTTCACCGGCGAGCGTTGCTTCATCACCGAACTGCTGAACTCGGAAAAATCGCCCGAAGTCTCGCTGGCGCTCGCCCGCGTGGCGCCGGGCGTGACGACGCAGCTTCACCGGCTCGACGGGGTGGCGGAGCGCTATGTCGTGCGCAAGGGACGGGCCACGGTCGAGATCGACGGCCGCCGCCAGCCGCTCGGCCCGGGCGACCAGGTGCTGATCGCCGCCGGCGCCGCGCAACGCATCGCCAATGACGGGCCCGACGACCTGGAATTTTATTGCCTGTGCACGCCGCGCTTCACGCCGGCCTGCTATGTCGATCTGGAAGACGGCGGTGAAGGCTGACACGATGGCCGCATCGACCGCGCCGTACTCGAACCCACTCCTTTCCGAATGGTGCCCGCCGTGCCGCGCGCGCCGAGCAGACCGAGGTTAGTCATGCATAGCCGCTGGAACGACGCCGACGCCGCCAAGATCGTCGCCGACTATGCCGCCAAAGGGGTGGAGGAGGAGATGGCGCTGCGCGTCTACACCACCCGGCTGCTGGGCAACGATCCCAGCCTTGTGCTGCATGGCGGCGGCAACACGTCCTACAAGACCCGCCGCACCGACCTGATCGGCGACACGCACGAGGTGCTGTGCGTGAAGGGCTCGGGCTGGGACATGGCGGTGATCGAGCCAGCCGGCCTGCCGGCGGTGAAACTCGCGCCGCTTCTGCGCGCCCGCGCCCTCGACGCGCTCGCCGACGAGGACATGGTGGCGCTGCAGCGCCTCAACCTGCTCGACCCGAAATCGCCCAATCCCTCCGTCGAGACGCTGCTGCATGCTTTTCTGCCGCATCGTTTCGTCGACCACACCCATTCAACCGCTATCCTGGCGCTGGTCGACCAGGACCAGAGCCGCGCGATCTGCGATACCGTGTTCGGCAACAAGCTCGGCTTCGTGCCCTATATCATGCCGGGGTTCGATCTCGCCAAGGTCGCGGCGGAGGTCTACGAGGCCGATCCGTCGGTCGAGGGCCTGATCCTCGACAAGCACGGCATCTTCACCTTCGGCGACACGGCCAGGCAGGCCTATGAGCGCATGATCCGCTTCGTCAGCCTCGCCGAGGCGCATGTCGAGACAAACGCAAAAGAGCTTTTTGCGCCGGCTAAACTGCCGAGCGAAATCGCCGGGGTCGAGGAGATCGCGCCGATTCTGCGCGGCGCGGTCGCCCAGGCGCTGGGCGAAGGCCGCTTCACCCGCTTCGTCGCCGATTTCCGGGGCTCGCATGCCGTGCGCGCCTTCGTCGACGGCGCCGATCTGGAAGATTACGGCACGCGCGGCGTCTCGACGCCCGATCTCACCATCCGCATCAAGAACCGGCCCGTGATCCTGCCGGCCCCGGATCCTGCCGATCTCGACGGTTGGGCGCGCAGGGCTCGTGAACGCGTCGCCGATTTCGTCGGGTATTATTCGGCCTATTTCGCCCGGTGCGACGCGCTCGACGACGTCGCGCGCACCATGCTCGACCCGATGCCGCGTCTGGCGCTGGTGCCGGGTCTCGGCCTGTTCGGCTTCGGCCGCACCGCCAAGGACGCGCGCATTTCGGCCGATGTCGGCGAAATCTGGATCGAGGCCGTCACCGGGGCCGAGCGACTCGGCCGTTTTACCCCGCTGCCGGAGGACGAGTTGTTTCGGCTCGAATATTGGTCGCTGGAGCAGGCCAAGCTCGCTGGCGCGACATATTTGCCGCTGACCGGCCAGGTGGCGGTCATCACCGGGGGCGGCGGCGCCATCGGCGCGGCGACCGCCAGGCTCTTCGCCGAAAACGGCGCCCATGTCGTGGTCGCCGATCTCGATCCGGCCCGCGCCGGGAGCGCGGCCAAGGCGGCCGGCAACGCCGCGATCGGCCATGCCTGCGACGTGACCGACGCCGACAGCGTGGCGGCGCTGTTCAGGACGGCGGTGGAACGTTTCGGCGGCATCGACATTCTCGTTTCAAATGCCGGGGCGGCAACGGAGGGCGAGATCGGCACGGTGTCGGAAAAGGCGCTGCGCGACAGTTTCGAACTCAATTTCTTCGCCCATCAACGCGTCGCCCAACAGGCGGTCCGGGTGATGAAACAGCAGCAGACCGGCGGCGTGCTTTTGTTCAACGTGTCCAAACAGGCGGTGAATCCGGGCGCCAGATTCGGCGCCTACGGCCTGCCGAAGGCGGCGACGCTGTTTTTGTCGCGCCAATACGCGCTCGAATATGGCGCGATCGGCATCCGTTCCAACGCGGTCAATGCCGACCGCATCCGCTCCGGCCTGCTGACCGACCAGATGATCGCCAGTCGCGCGCAGGCGCGCCAGCTTTCGGAAAAGGATTATCTGTCGGGCAATCTGCTCGGCCAGGAGGTCACCGCCCGCGACGTCGCCCGGGCCTTTCTCGACCAGGCGCTCGCCGACCGCACCACCGCCGGCGTAACCACGGTCGATGGCGGCAACATCGCCGCCGCGCTGCGTTAGCGCTTGTCGGCGGTCGGGGCGGGACACCGGCCCGTCGCGCTCCGGCCATCGCTTGAGCCCCGCGCGATCACAAAATCCTTGACGGGCCATTCGTTATATTCAATGAAATATATCGAATGACGGGATCCGGACGGTCGTTCCGCGCGTCCCGGTGATCGCTGGAGGGAATTCATGTCGCATCCGTCTCGCTTTTATGTTGCCGTCAGTGCCTTGCTCCTTCTGGCATTTGCGAGCCTGTCGGCGCTTCCGGCGCCGGCCCGGGCTGCCGACAGGGTGCTGGTCTTCGCCGCTGCCAGCCTGCGCGACGCCCTCGACGAAATCGGCGCGGCCTGGGCTGACAAGGCCGGCGCGACGGTGGCGGTCTCCTATGCCGGCAGCTCGGCGCTGGCGCGCCAGATCGAGCAGGGCGCGCCGGCCGACCTGTTCGTGTCGGCCAATCTCGACTGGGTGGATTATCTGTCAGAGCGTGGGTTGACCGACGCGGCGAGCGAACGACGGCTCCTGTCGAACCGGTTGGTGCTGATCGCGCCGAAGGGCAGCACGGCCGAGCTTGCCATCGAACCGGGCCTCGACCTTCGCACAGCCCTTGGCGAGGACGGCCGCCTTGCCATGGCCAATACCGACGCGGTTCCGGCCGGCCGCTACGGCAAGGCGGCGCTGCGGTCGCTCGGAGCCTGGGACGCCGTCGCGCCGCGCGTCGCGCAGGCCGAAAACGTGCGCGCCGCGCTGGCCATTGTCTCGACCGGCGAGGCGCCGCTCGGCATCGTCTACCAGACCGACGCCGCCGCCGATGCCGACGTGCGCGTGGTCGGTCTTTTCCCGGAAGAGACCCACCCGCCGATCGTCTACGCCGCCGCGTTGATGGCCGGGGTCGACAAGGACGCGGCGCGCGCCTTCCTCGCCTTCCTGGAGTCGCCGGCGGCCGCGGCGATCTTTGCCGAGCACGGCTTCGTGCCGCTCGCCGGCACGACGACCAACTGAACGCCGCCGCGACGATGATGGACTGGCTCGGCCTCGGCCCGCAGGAATGGACGGCGGTGCGCCTCTCGCTCAAGGTGGCGCTGTGGGCCGTGGCGGTCAGCCTGCCGTTCGGCGTCGCGGTGGCGCTGCTTCTGGCGCGCGGCCGCTTCTGGGGCAAGGCGCTGCTCAACGGCGCGGTGCATCTGCCGCTGATCCTGCCGCCGGTCGTCACCGGCTACGCGCTTCTGCTGGGCTTCGGCCGACAGGGTCCGCTCGGCTCCTTTCTCGCCGAGCAGTTCGGCATCGTCTTCGCGTTTCGCTGGACGGGCGCGGCGCTGGCGGCAGCGGTGATGGGGTTTCCGCTGATGGTCAGGGCCATCCGCCTGTCGATCGAGGCCGTCGACCGACGGCTCGAGCAGGCGGCCGGGACGCTGGGCGCCAACCCGCTGCAGGTGTTTTTGACCGTGACCCTGCCGCTGATTTTGCCGGGCATCCTTGCCGGCACGGTGCTCGCCTTCGCCAAGGCAATGGGCGAATTCGGCGCCACCATCACCTTCGTCTCCAACATTCCCGGCGAGACCCAGACGCTGCCGTCGGCGATCTACACCTTCCTGCAGGTGCCGGGCGGCGAGGGCGGCGCGCTGCGGCTCACCGCGGTGTCGGTGGCGATCGCCATGGCGGCGCTGGTCGTCTCCGAATTCCTGGCCCGGCGGGCCGGGCGAGGCGCGGGTGCTGGGTGATGTTCTCGCTCGACGTCACCCATCGCCAGGGCGCCTTCACGCTCGATTGCCGCTTCGAGAGCGCCGGGCGCCTGACGGCGCTGTTCGGCCCGTCCGGTTCCGGCAAGACGACGCTGGTCAACATCGTCGCCGGGCTGGTCCGCCCCGATCGCGGCCGCGTCGCGGTCGGCGAGCGCGTGCTTGTCGATACTGCGCGCCGCCTCGCCCTGCCCGTTCACCGCCGCCGCATCGGCTACGTGTTCCAGGACGCGCGATTGTTTCCGCATATGAGCGTCGCCCAGAATCTGCGTTACGGCGAGCGCCACATCCCGCATGCCGAACGCTATGCGCGGTTCGACCACGTCGTCGAGCTGCTGGGCATCGGCGCGCTTTTGGCGCGGCAGCCGGACGCGTTGTCGGGCGGCGAAAGACAGCGCGTGGCGATCGGCCGGGCGCTGCTGGCCAGCCCCCGGCTGTTGCTGATGGACGAACCGCTGGCCGCGCTCGACGAGGCGCGCAAGGCCGAGATCCTGCCCTATGTCGAGCGGCTGCGCGACGAGGCGGCGGTGCCGATCCTCTATGTCAGCCACGCGCTGGCGGAAGTGTCGCGCCTGGCGACCGACATGGTGGTGCTGGCCGGCGGCGCGGTGCGCGCGGCCGGTCCCACCGACGCCATCATGCAGCGCCTCGACCTGTTGCCGGAAGACGAGCAGGGCGAAGGCGGCGCCGTGCTCGACGGCGTGGTGGCCAGCCATGACGAGACGTTCGAATTGACGGTCATCGACACGGGCGCCGGCGCGCTGCGCCTGCCGCGCCTCGATGCCGAGCCGGGCAAGCGCGTCAGGATCCGCATTCGCGCCCGCGACGTGATGGTGGCGACCGAACGGCCGCGCGGCCTGTCGGCGCTCAACGTGATCGAGGGCACGATCAGGACGCTGGAGCCGCGCGCCGGCGCCGCCGTCGACGCCTTTATAGATTGCGGCGGCCACACGCTGGTGGCGCGCATCACGCGCCAGTCCGAACGCCTGCTCGCACTGTCGCCCGGCCGTCCGGTCTTCGCCGTCGTCAAGTCGGTCAGCTTCGATCGCGGCGGCCTGGCGACGTTTCGCACGACCTGAGAGGCCTCGGCGCAAGACGCATGGATTGCCCCGCCCGGCTCCATGGATTAGGACCGGGGCAACGCCGGTTTCGCGAGGCCCCCATGCCGACCCTGAGTTTGCGGATCGACCTCGACCCCGACGGCCGCATCGGCCCGGGCAAGATCGCGCTCCTGGAACACATCGCCGCTTCCGGCTCGATCTCGGCCGCCGCGCGCGACATGGCGATGTCCTACAAGCGCGCCTGGGATCTGGTCGAGGAGATGAACCGCATCTTCGGCAAGCCCCTGGTCGCCGCCCGCACCGGCGGCAAGCGCGGCGGCGGCGCCGAGCTGACCCCGGTCGGACTGGCGGTGGTCAAACGGTTTCGCGCCATCGAAGAAGCCGCCAGCAGCGCCGCCGCCGGCCATATCAGCGCGTTGCAGGCCGAAATCGACGCGGCGTGACGCCGTCCGGCCCGCCGGGCGGTTTCGAAGGCTTGACCTCGGCGCGGAAATGACCGACCCAGATCGCAGCGTCGTGCCTCGGGGATCGTCCGGCCGTGAAACTCTACACCTATTTCCGTTCCTCCGCCGCCTACCGGGTGCGGATCGCGCTCGCGCTGAAGGGGCTGGCGTTCGAGCCGGCCTATGTCCATCTCGCCAGGAATGGCGGCGAACACCGTTCCTCGGCCTATCGCGCCGTCAATCCGCAGGGCCTGGTGCCCGCGCTCGAGGACGACGGCAGCGTCATCACCCAATCGATCGCGATCTGCGAATATCTCGAGGAAAAATATCCCGAACCGGCCCTGCTGCCCGAAGCGCCCCTGGACCGCGCCTATGTGCGCGCGCTGATGGCGGCGGTCGCCTGCGACATCCATCCGCTCAACAATCTGCGTGTCCTCAACCACCTGACCGGCGCGCTGCAGCTTGGCGACGACCTCCGGCTCGACTGGTATCGGCACTGGATCGCCGTCGGCTTCGAGGCGCTCGAAGCCCAACTGGTCGCCTCGGGGCTGGCCGGACGCTTCGCCTTCGCCGACACGCCGACACTGGCCGACGCCTTCCTCGTGCCGCAGGTCTACAATGCCAGGCGTTTCGAGTGCCCGCTCGACGCCTATCCCACCATCACGCGCATCGCCGATGCCTGCGATGCGCTCGACGCCTTCCGTGCTGCCCGCCCGGAGGCGCAGGGCGACGCCGGCTGACGGTCTCTCCGCCAAAGCTCACAAAAGCGGCGCCTTGCCGACGCTTTGCGAACGCGCGATCCACGGCGTCTGGCGTCCGCCCGTGGCCTCGACCACGCGGCGCTTGAGCGCGAGATAAAGCTCGTCGAGTTCCAGTTCGCCCGAGCCGTCGCGGTCAATCCCGGGATCGCCGCGCGCCGCCATCACCGCCGCCAGCGCCTGGGTGTAATAGCCGCCGCCGGCGGCGGGGCTCTCGATGCTGAACTGCCGGCCCTTCGACGCGGCGATCACCGTGATCGAGCTCCCGCCCGCCTCCAGCAGGGCGTCGGCGGCGCCGTCATTGGTGGCCTGGCTGGCGCTACCCGAATGGCAGGCGTCGAGAAACACGAAAACGCGCGAGCGGATCGCGGCGAGCCGGTCGGCGATTTGCGACCAGGCCAGTCCGGTTTCGGCGAGCGCGTCGACCCGCGTCGCCGGCCCGGCCAGATAGAACCGTCCCTGTGCATCGCGCAGTCCGTGGCCGGCAAAGAACACAAAGACCGTATCGCCGGCGCTGGCGCGTGTGGCCAGATCGGCCAGCGCCGCATCCAGCGTGCGCGGCAATGTGGCGTCGTCGAGCAGCGGACCGACGATCTCGACCGTCTCGTAGCGGCTGCCGGCCGCCTGTCGTGCCGCTTCCGTAAAGCGCCGGGCGTCGGCGACGGCGTAGCCGAGCTGGGACAGGCCGCGCGTGTCTTCGTAACGGTCCGTTCCCACCGCGAGCACGAACAGGCGGCCGCGTGCGGCTTGGTCGACCGCGGGCAGTGAGATCGAGCGCGGCGCGCTTTCGAACCCGCGCGCATCGACGGCGACGACGCTGATCCAGCGCGTTTCGGGCGCTGTCGGCACCGCGACGCGACCGTCGTAGGCGGTGCCCTCGAGCGGCAGGGTCTCGATCAGCGCGCCGTCGCGGTAGATGCGCAGCGCCTTCAGACCGGTGGCCGAACGCGCGTCGACCGCCACATTGACCGTGCCCGCCTGCGCCGGCTCATCGGCGACGGCGGCGCCAAGACGCGGCGGCGCGGCGAGGTCGAGAGCAGCCGCCGACCCGGCCTCGGCGCGAAGCGCCTGACGCACCGCGTCCGGCTGCTCCAGCACCGCTGCCATCTGCGACAGGCTGTAGAGCGCGGGGCGGCCGACGAAGCGCATCTGGACGTAGCGTCCTCCTTCCGGTGTCGCGGTATAGCGGCCCTGGGCATCCCAGATCACGATCTCGTCGTCGACATAGCGCCCCTGCAGCACGGATGCTCCGGTTGCCAGCCGGTGCACGGCGAAGCCGCCGTCGGCGTTGACCTGCATGAAATGGGTGCGGTTCTGCGCCAGCGAAAAGCGCGCCCCGCGCGCATTGCCGGCGAGCGCCAGCGGCCCGGAGAGGCTTTCCCGCGCGAGGTCGACGACATACATTTGCCGGCCGACCGGCAAAAGCAGATGGCGGTCGCCGAGCATGGCCGGCTCGAGGCTGTCGAACTCGATCAGCTGGTGGAAGTCCTGGCTCATCTTGCCGCCGAGCGTGTCGCCGGGCGCCGGATCGCCGGCCGCGGCGAGCCTGCCGTAGCGCGTTTCCCGAGCCGATATGTCCAGGCCCGTTTCGAGATCGGCCTCGACGATCTCGCAATTCACGCCATTGCCGGCACAGTAGAAGCGGCGGTCGAACAGCAGATTGTAGTGGCGGCTGCCGCGGTCGTCGCGGACGAACAGGTCGACCTGGCTGAGCGCCAGATTGCCGACAGTGCCGATGCCCTGGCAGCTCGCTTGGGTCAGCCACGCCACGCGGCCGGCCTGCTCGAAGCGCCACAGGCCGGCGAGATGCTCGCCGTAGGGCACGCCGCCGGAAGGCCAGCAGCCGAGCATCTGGGTGATGACCGTTTCGGCCTCCGGCATTTCCCGCAGCAATTGCTGCACGCGCGGCGCGACCTCCCGCGCCTCGACTGCGCCGAGCCGCGCGCGCTTTTCGTCGTCGGTCAGGGGCAGCCCGTCGATCCGCGTGATCGCCGCGCGCACCGCATCAAGCGGATTTTTGACCGGGGTCTGGGTCGTGAACGGCATGTCGAGACGTTCCGCCACCAACTCCTCGATGCTGCGTCCGGCGGTGCGGTCGAAGGAAAGCGGCGTCGCCCCGCGCAGCAGCGATGCGGTCAGCAACGGATCGTCGCCGACATCGGGCGTGCTTTCGACGGCGATCTCGGCATGCGCGACGGCGCGTGCGGTGAGCGCGTCGACATTGTCGACGATGTCGCCGAACACCGCTTCGGGATCGTCGATATAACGCAGATGCGACGGCAGGACCGCCGCGTCCGCCGCCAGCGGCCTGGCGGCAAGGCGCCGCCCGCTGCGCCGGCGGATTTCCGCCGTCAGCGCCTCGACATGGGGTTCGGCGTCAGCGCGCCCATCCGCGCTTGCGCCGACGGGCCCCGCCGTGGTCAGCCCGTAGACTGCCTGGATCGCTTCGGGGTCGTCCGTGCCGGCCTGCGTGCGCAGGAGATAGCCATTGGCGATATCGAGGCCGACGGCATCGGTGTCCTGCAGTTCGATCAGCTTGACGGGAAGCCCGCCCCCGGGTCCGTCTCGCAGCAGGCTGATCACGTGGCCGGGCGGCTGCAGCATCTTCCACCATTTCGGCGGCACCACAAGCAGGGCGTCGCCATGGGCCCACAAAGCCGGTGGATCGGGCTCGGCCACAAGCTCGCCCGACACCAGGTCGACGACTTCGAATTTGGGCTTGTTCTTGCCTGCCGTGAAGAAGTGGCACGGTTCTCCCGGCGCCCCGCCGAGCGCGGCGACGAAGCGGCCGGTCGGCGAGAAATCGGGGCAATTGCCGCGCCGATCGACGATCTTGCCGCCGCTTTTGCGGTCGAACACCTGATAGTGGCCGTCGAAGACCCGCAATTCGTAGCGTCCGTCGCGGGACTGGATGACCCGGCGCGGGCGCGAATAGTCGTAAAGATCCTGCACGACGATCCGGTAGCGCTGCGCCTCGACCTCGAGCCTGTGCGTCCCGGTTTCCGTCAATTGCCATTCGCCGCATTCCGACATCGCGACCACCGCCCAGGACAGGCCGAACCGGCCTTCGCGGAACGGCTTGACCTCGAACCGGCCGGCTCGCGGTGCGTCGGGCGTTTGAAGCGGTACCATCGCGCGCGTCCATTTCCGCGCGAAGTCGACCCCGAGCGGACCCGGCGTTCCGCCCGGCAGCGGGATCACGCCGTCGCCGCCGAAGCGCACATCGTCGATCGTGACGACGAAAAGCCAGGCGCTGGTTCCCCGCGGAAAGGCGCGCCCGTCGCGCGACCAGCGCACCGTGACCGGATCGCCGGCCGCAATCACCGCGCCGGCCTCGATCTCCACCTTGATGCCGGCGGCGACGTCGCGTGCCTGGGCTTCGCGTTCGCCGCAGCGTTCCGCGGCCATGGCTGCCTGTCCGGCGAGCATCGCGGCCAGCGCCGCGGTCAGAAATCGAATGGGCCCCCGTGCGAGCATTTCTCCCCCCTCTGCCTTCCGGCGGAAAATGGACCGATTTGCGCGTCCGGTTCAACCGTCCTGTCCGCACCGGGCCGGTTCCGCTCCGCCAGCGGTCAAGACCCGAGGATTAGATCGGGCGCGCGCCTTCGAGGCGAACGGGGTCGACGAGCAGCCGCCTGATGGCAGGTGTCACCGAAACCAGGGGCCGCGGAAAACGCATCGCTGCCGCCCCCGATCGCGAGAGAGTCGTTTCAAAACGCGCGCGAGGTCTTCCCTTTGTCGTCTCCAGATGCAAAATTTCCGGCTGGATCATCACACTGGAGCGAGACTGCCATGGGACTCTTCGACTTCGTCAAATCGGTCGGCAAGAAAATCGGCATCGGAGGCGACGACGAGGCGCCCGACGCCGGGTCGGTGAAAAAGGAGCTCGATTCCCACGAGCTGGGCACCGAGAAGGTCGATGTCGAGGTCCAGGGTGACAAGGTGGTGCTGAAGGGCGTGGTTTCCGACCAGTCCGCCTTCGAAAAGGCGGTGATCGCGGTCGGCAACACGCTTGGCATCTCCAAGGTCGAGGCGAGCGAGCTCAAGGTGGTCGCGCCGGAGTCCGGGCTGAAGCTCGACAGTGTCGACATGACCGAGCTGGTGGCCGCCGCCGCGCCGGCCAAGGACCCGGTTTTCCACACCGTCGAGAAGGGCCAGAACCTGTGGAAGATCGCCGAGGCGCATTACGGCAAGGGCAAGGGCGCCAAATATACGGTGATCTTCGAGGCCAACCGGCCGATGTTGTCGGATCCCGACAAGATCTATCCCGGCCAGGTGTTGCGGATTCCGCATCTCGCCGAGGCCTGAACCGCCCGATCCGGTTTCGGGTTGCCAGTCGCGAAGCGGCGGAACACGGTTTCCGCCGTTTTGCGTTTGGGAAAACCCGGGGAGGCCGCGATGACGGAACTGCCGTCCGGCGTGCGCCACGTCGCCAATTATCTCACGCCCGCCGACCAGGCCGCGCTGGTGGACGATATTCGCGCCGTTGTCGCCGAGGCGCCGCTCTATACGCCCGCGATGCCGCGAACCGGCAAGCCGCTGAGCGTGCGCATGACCAATTGCGGCGCGCTTGGCTGGGTGACGGATCGCGACGGCGGCTATCGCTACCAGCCCACCCATCCCGCAACGGGTCGACCGTGGCCGTCGATCCCGCCGCTTCTCACCGCGATCTGGAACGCGCTTTCCGGCTACCCGCATCCGCCCGAGGCCTGCCTGGTGAATTTTTACGCGCCCGGCGCCAGGATGGGACTGCATCAGGATCGCGACGAAGATGAATTCGCCGCGCCCGTGCTGTCGATCTCGCTCGGCGATGCCTGCCTGTTCCGGGTCGGCGGCACCCAACGCGGCGGGCGCACCGTTTCGATCAGGCTGGAAAGCGGCGATCTCGTCGTGCTCGGCGGCGCGGGACGGCTTTGCTATCACGGTGTCGACCGTATCTATCCCGGCACGTCGGACCTGCTGAGGCAGCCGGGGCGCATCAATTTGACCCTGCGCCGCGTGACCAGGCCGAAACCGTAGCGGCGTTGCACCGTGGACCGAAACGGCGGCGGGCGCCGTCGGGAGGGCTCAGTTCCGGTAGGTCGAGCCCTCCTCGTCGAGGATCGCCTTCAACTCGTCGAGATGGCGCCGGGCGGCGGCGACCGGATAGGCGTCCATCTGCGCGGCCACCTTGCGCGCCACCGTGTCGGGCAGCCGACGCAGCGTCTTTCCGGTCCACAGCGCCTTGATGTAGGTTTCGCAGGCGCGTTCGAAATAATAGAGCCGGTCGAAGGTTTCCGCGACCGTGTCGCCGATCACCAGCACCCCGTGATTGCCCATCACCATCACCTTGACCTTGGGATCGTCGAGAAGCGTGGCGCACCGTGCGCCCTCCTCGGCGAAGGCGAGCCCGCCATACTGCTCGTCCACCACCACGCGCTCGAAAAACATCGCCGAGGTCTGGTCGATCGGCGGCAGGGTCGAATCGGCGAGCGAGGCGAGCACGGTCGCATGGACGGAGTGCACATGCATGACGCAGCGCGCGTGGGGGCAGTCGCGATGCAGCGCGCCGTGCAGGCCCCACGCCGTCGGGTCCGGCGCGTCCGGACGCCGCATCGTGTCGGGGTCCTCGGCGTCGAGCTCGATCAGGTCGCTCGCCTTGATACGGGAAAAATGCATCATGTTGGGATTGATCAGGAAACGACGGCCGGAAGGATCGAGCGCCAGCGAGAAATGGTTTGCGACCGCCTCGTGCATGCCGAGCCGGGCCGTCCAGCGGAAGGCGGCGGCCAGATCGGCCCGTTCCTCGGCGAAGGGCAGGGTCGCGCCCGTCGATCGGGCGGTCGCGACGACGCTCATGGCGTGGCTCCCGTTCGGTCCGGCTCGGCCTGCGCGGGCGCTGCGCCGCGCAGGCCGCCGGTCTCGACGATGAAGTCGACAATCGCCGCGCCGCCGTCGCCGCGCGACAGATCGGTGAAACCATAGGGTTTGCCGCTGCGCATGCGCGCCGCGTCGGCCTCCATCGCGCCCAGATCGACATTGACGTGCGGCGCGAGGTCGGCCTTGTTGATGACGAGATAGTCCGAGCGCGTGATGCCCGGACCGCCCTTGCGCGGAATGTCGCCGCCCTGGCACACCGAAATCACGTAGAGCGTGAGATCGGCGAGATCCGGCGAGAAGGTGGCAGCCAGGTTGTCGCCGCCCGATTCGATGAACACGATGTCGAGATCGGGGAACTTGCGGCTCAGGCCGGCGATCGCCTGCAGATTGATCGAGGCGTCCTCGCGGATCGCGGTGTGCGGGCAGCCACCGGTTTCGACCCCGACGATCCGGTCTTCGGAGATCGCCTGCAGGCGCGCCAGCATCTGCGCGTCCTCGGTGGTGTAGATGTCGTTGGTAACCACGCCGATCGAGAACTCCGCGCGCATCGCCTTGCACAATTTTTCCGTCAGCGTGGTCTTGCCGGCGCCGACCGGCCCGCCGATCCCCACGCGCAGCGGTCCATGCGTTTGTGTCATGAGCGGAACAGCCTCGAATAATGCGTTTCGTGCCGCATCGCGGCGATCTCCGCCATGATCGTCAGCGAGCCGAGATCGTCAAGGCTCGATGTCGCGGCGCGGCGCGCCGTGTCGGTGACGGTCTCCTCCAGGTCGGCGAGTAGCGCCACGCCCGCCGTCTGGCCGATGACGCCGAGACGGATCGCCGCCTGCAGCAGGTTGGAGGCGAAGGCCTGCAGGAAGGCGGCGACGGCCGCTTGGCAGGCAATGTCGTGGTCGCGCGCCGCAGCGGCGACGGCGACGCAATAGGCGCAGGTTTCGGGCAAAGCGTCGAGCGCCGGACAGGACCAGGCGGTCACCGCATCGCGAAACGCCGCGCCCTGCAAGGTCGATTCCAGATGGCGTTCCTTGGAACCGGCCAGTGCCTCGGCGAGCGCGTTGATTTCGGCGAGGTCGCCGCCATCCCCGGTCCGCCGCCAGGCCTCGCAAAACAACACCGCGTCGTTCCAGCCCGACCCGCGTCGCAGGACCATCTCGATCCAGTCGCGCAACGCGTCCTTGTCGGCGGCCATCCCGGCCGCAACCGCGCTTTCGAGCCCATGGCTGTAGCTGAACGACCCGACCGGAAAGCTCGGCGACAGCCAGGCCTGCAGCCGCAGCAGATCGCGCGTCACCGTTTCGCCGCCGCATCCAGATCGTCGAGGTCGCCGATCCTGAGATAGTGGAGCTCGCGGACGAGCCGGATCGTCGGTTTCAGGCCGAAAAACGCCGATCCGACCACGAAGAACCAGATCGCGACGGTCTCCACGGAGGGATAGAAAAACAGCACCGACCCGACTAGGAAAAGCATCGCGGCCGAAAAGTCGACGCATGTGTAGCCGAGTTCGTAGGCGGCGTAGAGCCGGCGATGGCGTTCGGAGCGGCTTCGGTTGGCGGGGTCGAAAAGGGTCACGGCGTTCGGTTCTCCCTGTGGCATTCCTCGTGTCCCGTTGCCACCGTCAAACGCTGCCGCAACGAGGCGTTCAGCCATGGCCCTCTTCGTGCCGGCCAGGCCCGGCCGGTTCGTGCGCATGGCTGTGCCCGTGTCCCGAATAGGCGCCGCGCAGCGGGCTGAACGGCGCGGTGATCTCGGACACTTGGGCCCCCAGCCCTTCCAGCATCGCGCGGATGACATGGTCGCGCACAATGACGATCCTGTGCGCCTCGATCTGCGCGGCAAGGTGCCGGTTGCCGATATGCCAGGCAAGCTCGCTCAGATGCAGCCGGTCGCGGCCCCGGATATCGTAGAGCGCCTCCTCGGCGGCGATGATTTCGGCATGGCGGCCGTCGTCCAGCACCAGCACGTCGCGGTGCTCCAAAACGACCGTCTCGGGAAAGTCGACCAGTATCCTGTCGCCATGGGCGAGCACGACAGTCTTGCGGCGCAGGTGGCGCTCGTCATGCGCAAGCACCGCCAGGTCGAAGGGAACCGGCCGCGCCGGATCGGCGGCGATGTCGGCGGCGCGCCGGAAATGGCTCGCCCGAAGCATCAGGATCCGCCGCCGGCGGCCTGGGCGCGCGCGCGCGCCGGCCGCGCCAGCACACGGTCGAGATAGGCGTTGACCCGGTCGGAGGCGATCGCGAATTTGGCGCCGCGGGCCCAGGCGCCGATATCGCCCAGCATCACGTCGACGGCGGAAAAACGGTCGCCGAGCGCGTAGTCGCGGTCCGCAAGACGCCGGTCGAGCGCCGCGATCTCGGCGGCGAAATCATGTGCCGTCGCCGGGCCGACATCGGCGCGCAGCGTCTCCGGCAGCAGGAAGCGGTGGCGCAGCTTGTTCCACAACGGCGCCTCGAGCTCCGATTGCAGAAAGAACATCCAGCCGTCCAGCTCGGCCCGGCCGGCCAGGCCCGGCTCCGGCCCCATGCCCTTGTCGGCGTGTTTTTCGGCGAGATAGCAGCAGATCGCCGCCGAATCCGTCACCACCGTCTCGCCGTCGACCAGCATCGGCACCTTGCCGGACGGGTTGAGCGCAAAGGCTTCGGGCGAGCGGATCTTGACCTCGACGAACTCGTAGGGCTGGCCGAGCTCTTCCAGCATCCACAACACGCGGCTGACCCGCGATCCGCGCGATCCGACGGCCTGATACATGATTTGTCGTCCTCCGCCGCGGCCCGGCCGCGTCTTGGTGTTCGGTGCGGTGCCCTATCCCGGTGTGTCGAACAGGCGCCAGATCCACGATATCTGGTAGATCAGCGCAAACGCAACGAAGGCGGCGTGAAAGACGCGATTTCTCGTCGACACCGCCACGATGCACAGGATGACGAACAGCACCGTGCGCACCATGTACTCGTTGCCGAAACGGGCGAAATGCGCCGTACCCTTCAACAGCGTGTCGACAATGTCGAGCAGGTAGGTCGACGCCAGCAGGCCGAAGAACCAGGCCCGGCGGGCCAGGAAGAACTCTTCGTAACTTTGGTAGTCCCACATCGAATCGGGAAACAGCAGCGCGCACAGCAAAAACAAAACGACCGCGTAGGATATGATGAAGAGATAGACCCCGAAGGTCCAGCTCTCGACCTTGAACAGCCCGTATTCCCACCACCAGAAATGCACCAGCATCAACAGCAGCGATGCGACCCAGGCCAGGTGGACGGGATAGAGCGGATATTGGCGCGGATGCTGGATGATGCGCGCCACGCCCGACAAAAGCCGCGCGACCGCCAGGCCCACGACCATGCCCATCACGATGCGGATATGCGGATAGATCTGGGTTGAAGAAACCGCGTCCGTTTCCATCGTCCTCGCGTCCGTTCGTCAAGGCGGCGGCCAACTCCCGCATTCGATGGAACGGCCGGTCGCGCCACTATGCGCGGATTTTTCGCGCAAAAACAAACCCCGGCGCGCGCGGGCGGCCGGGGTTCGCTCGATCGACGATCGCGAAGGATCAGGCCGCTTCGGCAACCTTGTCCTTTTTCAGCGCCTCGAGGATGGTCTGCGGCGAGGACGCGCCGTAGGGGTCGGTCTCGCAATTGTCGGAGAAGCCTTCCTCCTCGAACCATTTCTCGACAACGCCGTCATTGACGACGGCGCCGTAGCGCCAGGAACGCATGCCGAAGCCGAGATTGTCCTTGGCCACCAGCATGCCCATCTTGCGCGTGAACTCGCCCGAGCCGTCGGGAATGAGCTCGACATTCTTCAGCCCCTGCGTCTTGCCCCAGGCGTTCATGACGAAGGCGTCGTTGACGGAGATGCAGTAGATCGCGTCGATGCCGAGGGCCTTGAACTCGTCGTAGAGCTTCTCGAAATCGGGAAGCTGGTAGGTCGAGCAGGTCGGCGTGAAGGCGCCGGGCAGCGAGAACAGCACCACGCGCTTGCCGGCGAAATAGTCGGCGCTGGTCTTGTCTTCCCAGCGGAACGGGTTGGGACCCTCGATCGTCTCGTCGCGCACGCGGGTGCGGAAGGTGACATCGGGCACTTTTTTGACGGTCATCTGCAACTCCTTCAAGCAATGTCCGGCGGCGCCCGAGAGGAACCAGGCGGCATCGCACGGGACGTTTTGGGATTTCCGGCTGCCGGGAGGAGGGTGACCGGAAACTCTCGGGGATAGATCATGTTGCACCGGCGAAGTGAAGCCCTTCGCAGCGCGGCAAACCGTTGCAGCCAGTCGGGAGCGCAAGGGGCATCGTCATGGCGGAGACGATCGCGACGGGACCGCCCTGTCGGTCGAGTTGGGCCAGGACGCCCTCGGATTTCTGTATTTCACGGACAGTGCGCCAGCGCGCTGGCCGGCAGCGATCGGCCGCCTTCCTACGCCTCACAACGTCGCGCCGTGGGGCGCAAGCCGGTCTAAAACAAAAAATAGCGCTGCGCCATCGGCAGCACGCTCGCCGGTTCGCAGGTCAGCAGCTCGCCGTCGGCGCGCACGTCGTAGGTTTCCGGATCGACCTCGACGGTCGGGGTCGCGTCGTTGAGCACCATCGCCTGCTTGCCGATCCCGCCGCGGGTATTGTCGACGGCGACCATCGCCTTGTCGACGCCGAGCGCGTCTTTGAGCCCCGCCGCCAGCGCGGCCTTTGAAACGAAGGTGACCGACGAGGCCGCCGGGGCGCGGCCGAAGGCGGCGAACATCGGCCGCATATGCACCGGCTGCGGGGTCGGGATCGAAGCGTTGGGGTCGCCCATCGGGGCGGCCGCGATCATGCCGCCAACCAGCACCATCTCCGGTTTGACGCCGAAAAAGGCCGGATTCCAGAGCACGAGATCGGCGCGCTTGCCGGCCGTCACCGAGCCGATTTCGGCCGCCATGCCCTGCGCGATCGCCGGGTTGATGGTGTATTTGGCGATGTAGCGGCGCACGCGCAGATTGTCGTTGTCGCCGGTTTCCTCGGCCAGCCGGCCGCGTTGGCGTTTCATCTTGTCGGCGGTCTGCCAGGTGCGGATCAGCACCTCGCCGACCCGGCCCATCGCCTGGCTGTCCGACGAGATGATCGAAAACGCGCCGAGATCGTGCAAGATGTCCTCCGCCGCGATGGTCTCCTTGCGGATGCGGCTTTCGGCGAAGGCGATATCTTCCGGAATCGTCGGCGACAGGTGATGACAGACCATCAGCATGTCGAGATGCTCGGCGATGGTGTTGACGGTGTAGGGCCGGGTCGGATTGGTCGAAGACGGGATCACGTTGGCGAGCCCGCAGATCTTGATGATGTCGGGCGCGTGGCCGCCGCCGGCGCCTTCGGTGTGGTAGGCGTGGATCGTACGCCCCTTGAAGGCGTCGATCGTGGTTTCCACGAAGCCGGACTCGTTCAGCGTGTCGGTATGGATCATCACCTGAACATCATGGTCGTCGGCCACCCGCAGGCAGGTGTCGATGGCGGCCGGCGTCGTGCCCCAATCCTCGTGCAGCTTCAGCGCGCAGGCGCCGCCCAGCACCATTTCGTGCAGCGCCGCGGGCAGAGATGCGTTGCCCTTGGCCGCCAGGCCGATATTCATCGGGAAGGCGTCGAAGGACTGGATCATGCGGCCGATATGCCAGGGGCCCGGCGTGCAGGTGGTGGCAAGCGTGCCGTGGGCGGGACCTGTCCCGCCGCCGAGCATGGTCGTCACGCCCGCCATCAGCGCTTCCTCGATCTGCTGCGGACAGATGAAATGAATATGGGCGTCGAAACCGCCTGCCGTCACGATCCGGCCTTCGCCGGCGATCGCCTCGGTGCCGGGACCGATGACGATGTCGACGCCTGCCTGCGTGTCGGGATTGCCGGCCTTGCCGATTGCCGCGATGCGCCCGTTTCTCAGCCCGATATCGGCCTTGACGATGCCGCTCGCGTCGACGATCACCGCATTGGTGATGACGGTGTCGACCGCACCCTCGGCGCGGCTCGCCTGGCTCTGGCCCATGCCGTCGCGCACCACCTTGCCGCCGCCGAACTTCACCTCCTCGCCATAGACGGTGAAATCCTTCTCGATCTCGATGAAAAGCTCCGTGTCGGCCAGCCTTATCCTGTCGCCGAGCGTGGGGCCGAACATCTGCGCATAGGCGGACCGCGAGAGTCTTGCCGGCATTGTCTTATTCCTCCCCGTCCTGCCGCCAGGCGGCGCTCCGATAACGCGCGGGGATCGGGTCGACGAGCGGGTCGTCGAAGCCCAGCGCCTCGAGCGCGTCGAACCAGCGGTCGCGCTGGCTTTCGGGCAGTCTGGTCCCGCACCAGGGGCAGTGGCCGATCAGGACGGTGGAGGCGCCGCCGTCGTGCACGATCAGGCCGTATTCGTCGAAGACTGCGCTATAGGCGATCAGCATATCGGGACAGGCGAACGGATCGTCGGCGTGTTCGGCGCAGTCATTCTCGAGGGCGTTTGTCATTTGCGTGCAGCAATGCCGCTCGGTCGGGGTGGCGAAATCAGGCGGAAGACCGCCGGGATCGAGCCACAAAACACGAAAATCGGGAAAGAGCCGGCTCGACATCACATTCTCGACGGATTGGGAACGACAATGACGCGTGCCGCGTTCGGACAATCGGGTCGCGTGCGCGCCAGATTTGAGCGGTAAGGAGAGATCAGGTGATGGTTGATACGATGGACGGCGAGGCGGGAGCACTTCACCTGGCTGTCGGCGCGCTGCTCATAGCCGCCGCGATGTCGGTAACGCCGCTGGCCGCCCAGGGGCTCGACAGCGAGAAGGCGATCGACTCGATTGTCGGCTCCGATGTCGTTGAAGAAGAACAACAGGCCGCCGCCGCGCCGGAGCGCATCGTCAAGGCGATCGAAAACACGGCGCAAAGCGCCCGGGAAGTGCGTCACAAGTTCAATCTGGAGCGCATCGACATCGTCTTTCTTCCCGATGCGGCCGACAACAAGGCGCCGGGCGAGATCGACAGCAAGCTTGAGGAATATGCCGAGGAGATTGCCGATCTGCGCCGCGAGATCGAAGGCAACGCCATGCTTTACCACGCGATCGATTCGCGCTCGGTAATGGTCAGGGACGTGCTTGCGGTCGAGTTCGACGACCAGAACGGCGCCACCGTCTTCGCCGCCGCGAAACCCGCCCGATAGAGGCGGCGCGGCCGATCGGCGGGTTTTCGGGCCTGTCATCTCACAATTTTCCCATCACCATTTGCCGGAACCCGTAGACCCGGCGCGCGCCGCCGAGCGGGATCAGCGTCACGTCGCGCTCCTGGCCCGGCTCGAAGCGCACCGCGGTGCCGGCGGGAATGTCGAGGCGCATGCCGCGGGCGGCCTCGCGGTCGAACACCAGCCCGGCATTGGCCTCGAAAAAATGATAGTGGCTGCCGACCTGGACCGGACGGTCGCCACTATTGGCGACCTTGAGCGTCACGCTCGGGGCGCCCGCGTTGAGCTCGATCTCGCCTTCGACGGTGATGATCTGACCGGGAATCATCGCGCTAGCCCGCCAGTGCCAGCCACAGACCGCCGAGCGCGGCGGCGGCTCCCGCGCCGCGCGCGATCGGGTGCGGCGCCCGACGAAGCAGACGCCCGCCCGCCTGGACGAGCGCGCTGCCCGCGGCCAGAAGCAGCGCGGTCGCCGCGACGAACCCCACGGCGTAACCGGCGGAACTGCCAAGCTCCGCGCCGTGCGCGTGGCCGTGAAACAGCGCGAACAACCCGACCAGGGCGGCGGCGCCGCGAACCGGTACCGGCAGCGCCAGCGCCGCAAGGAGGCCGATGGCAACGACGGATGCCAGGATGACGGGTTCCACGAAAGGCAGCGCCATTCCCGCGTGCGCCAGCAAGAACCCGGCGACCATGATGGTGATGAAAGCCAGTGGCAGTTGCCAGAGCGCCCGTCCGCCGAGCGAGGCCGCCCATACCCCGGTCGCGATCATCGCCAACGCATGGTCCGCGCCCGAAAATGGGTGCGCGAACCCGGCGGCGAACGCGCCGTGCACATCCGGCCCGGAATGGGCAAGGGCGGGCGCTGCGGAGGCCGCGAGGATCGACGCGGCAATCATAACGGCGGTTCGCTTCACGGGGACCTTCCTTCCTGCGGGGATGTCGGGGTTGCGTCGGGGGCGCGCGCGCGGATCGGCTCGTGCACGGTGACCAGCTTCACGCCGTCGGGAAAGGTCGCCTCGACCTGCACGTCGTGGATCATGTCGGCCACGCCCTCCATCACCTGGTCGCGGGTCACGACATGCGCGCCGGCTTCCATCAGCTCGGCGACCGGGCGGCCGTCGCGGGCGCCTTCGACGAGGAAATCGCTGATCAGCGCGACTACTTCGGGATGGTTGAGCTTGACGCCGCGTTCCAGGCGCCGCCGCGCCACCATGGCCGCCATGGCGATCATGAGCTTGTCCTTTTCCCGCGGCGTCAGATGCATGGGCGTCGTTCCGGGCAAGGTCGCTGCATGGCCGCCGCACCGATCGCCCCCGGTTGCCGGAATGGTCGCGCATCGGCCCCGACGCGGCGCCGGCCGGCCCATCGATGGATTTCGCGCATCAAAATGACCAAAATTTCGGCACTCCCGCTTCTTCGTTGAGCAAACCGATCAGCGGCACCAGCCGTTTTCTGAGCGCGTAGCCGTCCGCTGCGACAATCCTGGCAAGAAGCTTGCCAGTTCCGGCCACTTGCCAGGCGCTGACCCCGCCATCTTCGGCGACGATCGCGCGCGCGGCCGAGAGCGACCGCTGGGGCGCGCCGCCAATCTTGAGCACCGTCGCCATCGCCAGGCCGCCATTGAGCGCGCAAGGATGCGCGATCAGACTGCCAACCGCGCCGTCCAGCGCGAAATCCTCCGCATGGACGAGGCGGCCCTGGCTGCGGACGCGCCAGCGGTCCCGCATGAGCGCGCCGCCGATGCGCTCGCCCATCGCCAGGCGGCCGAACAGCGTCGCTTCCACGAACAGGCCCTGCGCGTCGCCGTCGAGCTCGACATCGATTTCTCGCGTGAGCGCGGAGTGGTCGAACAGGATCGTCTCCTGCGGCAGCCATGCGATGCGGCTGCCTGTGCCGGCCCGGATCGTGCAGGCGATCCGGGCGACGTCGCCGCCGGTGCGGTAGATCTTTTCGCAGGCCTGGCTCGTCACCGACAGCGCCGTTTCGGGGCCGGCCTCGATCGACCAGGCGAGGCGGTCGCCGCCGGTCAGGCCGCCGGCCGTGTTGATCAACACCGCTTCCAGCGGGTCCGCCGCGCGCCTGGGCAGGCGGATTTTGGCCGCGCCGGCCTGGTGCAGGTCGCGCAGGCACGTGCGCGCGGCCGCGTGCTGAACGACGAGCCGCGCATGCCCGTCGGCGCGCTGGGGCAGGCAATCGGCCGGCGTGTCGATCAAAACGTCCATCACTGCGGCTCCGCGACCGTCGAGCTTAGCGGATGGTGGTCAATTGTCGAGCGGCGCCACGAGGCCGGAGCAAAGCGCCCGTCGCCTTATTGTGGCGGGAAGTGTAAGCGTCTAGAACACGCAGCAAGGGCGCATGTTCGCCATGCAGAGGGATCCGGGGATTAATGAGCGATCAACTGGCCGACGACATTCTGGATAAGATCGCGGACCATGCCGGTCTCGACAAGACCGAGATCACCGACGAGACCGAGCTGATGGAACTCGGGATCCATTCCCTGGAACTGACCGAGATCATCTTCGACATCGAGGAAAAATACGACATCGAGGTGGAGATGAACACGTCGGAGGCCTGGAGCAGGCTCAAGAATGTCGGCGACGTCGTCAAGGCCGTGCGCGCCTTGATCGAAGCCAAGCCCTGACATGTCGGATCGCGGCAACCGGATCGTCATAACCGGGCTGGGCGGCATTTGCGCGCTGGGGACCGATGTCGGCGCGATCTGGCGGTCCATGGCCGCCGGCAGGCCGGGTATCGGCCCGCTTACGACGGTGCCGCCGCACGATTTGAAGGTGATGATCGGCGGCGAGATCGCGCAGCTTCCCGACCACGGGCTCGAGCGGCGCCAACTCGTCACGATGGACCGCTTCAGCCTGCTGGCGACGATCGCCGCGCGCGAAGCCCTGCGCCACGCCAAGATCGAGGTGACGCCCGAGAACGAATACCGCATCGGCGCGGTGATCGGGACCGGCATATGCGGCTGGGAGGCGATCGAGGAAAGCTATCGCGCGGTCTTTCTGGAGGGAAAGAAGCGCGCCAACGTCTTCACCGTGCCGCGCGTCATGCCGGGCGCGGCCGCCGGCCAGGTCAGCATGGTGAACGGTCTGCGCGGACCGGTCTTCGGCGTGACCTCGGCCTGTTCGTCCTCCAACCACGCCTTCGCCGCCGCCCTCGATCAGTTGCGGGCCGGGCGCGCCGACATGATGCTGGCGGGCGGTGCCGACGCGCCGCTGGTCTATGGCGTCATGAAGGCGTGGGAATCGCTGCGTGTGCTGGCCAAGCAGGCCTGCCGCCCGTTCTCGGCCGATCGCGACGGCCTGGTGCTTGGCGAGGGCGCGGGCGTGGCCGTGCTCGAGACCTATGATCATGCCCGCCGGCGCGGTGCCCCGATCCTTGCCGAACTGGCCGGCATCGGCATGTCGGCGGATGCCTCCGACATCGTCGCCCCGAGCGTCGAGGGTCCCGCGGCAGCCATGCGGGCCTGTCTCGCCGATGCCGGGCTTGCGACCGACGGGATCGACTATGTCAACGCCCACGGGACTGGGACCAAGGCCAACGACAAGATCGAGACCGAGGCGCTCGGACGGGTGTTCGGCGAACGCGCCGGCGATCTGTCGGTATCCTCGACCAAGTCGATGCACGCGCATTGCCTCGGCGCCTCCGGCGCGCTGGAGATGATCGCCTGCGTCATGGCGGTGCGCGAGGGCATCGTGCCGCCGACCATCGGTTATCGCGAGGCCGATCCCGAATGTCCGCTCGACGTGACGCCCAACGAGGCCAGGCGGCGCGACGTGCGCGCGGCGATCAGCAACGCCTTTGCCTTCGGCGGCACCAACGCGGTCGTCGCCGTCAAGCGGGTCTGAGCGCGGCGCGACGAGGCTCGACCGATCGGCTCTATGGTCGGGGCGGCTGTCTGGCGGCCCCGGCCGGGGCATCTCAGTTTCCGAACAGCTTGCCGAGCGCCTTTTCGAGTTTCGAGCGTTCCTCGGGGTCGGCGGTCGCCGGCATGATGAAGCGGTTCAGGAAAAGCCGCGCGTCCTTCACGGTGGCCACGCTGCCGCGGCGCAGATAGGACAACGTCGACAACAAGACGTTGTCGTCGCCGCACGCGGCGGGCGAATAGATCCAGTAGGACCCGTTCTCACCCTGTGCCTTTTGCATGCCGCACCGCTTGTCGGGTGGCGCGTCGCGCCAGAACAAGGACAGGATGTCGGTCAGCGCCGAGGGATTGTTGGCGTAGTAGCTGTGCTTGAGCATGTCCTCGCCGATCCCGGTCATGTCGATACTGTCGACCTCGGCGGTGTGCAGGATGTTGCGGCCGCCCTGGCCGGCGCGCGGGGCGTCGCCGTGCAGCTGTCGCGAGACGGCCAGCGCCCAATCCTTGTTCGAGGCGTAGAGCGTGATCCGGTTGGCGATCGGACGGATGGTCTTCATCATCTCGGCGAACAGCCCGGCATCGAGATCGGGCGCGGTGAACAGCACCTGGTCGAAGGCGGGCCGCTTGCCCTTGTAGCGCAGCGCGAACAGTTCCAGCGCGTCGGTCATGGCGCGGTTGCCCATCGAATGGGCGATCAGGTGGATGCGCGTGGCGCCCGATTTGGCGACCAGATCCTCGAGAAAGCGGCTCAGGCGTCGGCCCGACAGGTTCACCACCGCGGTATCGGCGATATAGCTCATCACCGAAGCGCGCGACGGCCAGGAATAAAGCACCGGCAGGCCGTCGAAATTCATGTCGTAGGCCATCTGCGCGGTGCGCTGGGCGGCTTCGTGGAACGGCACGTTGAAACCGTGCACGAACACGAAGGCCTCTTGCGAGCCGGATGCGGCGGCCTGCTGGCGCATGGCGCCGAACACGGCTTCGGGCGATCCGGGAGTCACCGATTGCAGCACCACGTGCCGTTCCGGGTCCTCGCGGAACTGAAAGGTCCACCAGGACGGTTTCTCGATCTGGCCCGGGCGGTGTTGCTCGGGAATGCTCACCGTCGCCTCACCCAGTTCCAGCTCGCCGCGCTGCCCGCCGTAAAACTCATTCGGCACTGCGCTGCCCGAGCGGGCGCGGTCCGTGGCGTAGTAGATCTTGACCCTGGTGAATTCCTTTTCGGGATCCGGGTCGAAGGCACGGCTGCTTTCCTCCAGCCGGCGCGCGCTTTCCTCGTGGGCGGCGATGGCGCCTTCGGCCGCTTCGGCGGCCGTGGCGCCTGCGGTTTCCGCGATCGCGGCGAGCTCCAGCAGCAGCGGCGGGATCGCCTCGTCCAGCGCTGCCAGACGGGCGATCGCGAGCGCCCTTTCGAGCGTGGCGACCGCGGCCTCGGGATCGCCGAGCGCGCGCTGGTCTTTCGCCAGCGCCCGCAAGACGGGCACCAGCTCGGGCGCGCTCTGCCCGTCGCTGTCGCCGATCTGCGCGGCAAGGTCCTGGCGGGCCTGCGCCGCGGCCGCCCGATCGCCCTTGCGCTCCTGCAGCTCTGCCAGGCGCGCCAGCAGGTCGCGCAGCGATCTAGGATCGGTCTCCTCGGCGCGGGCCGCCGTCAGCAGCGCGATCGCCTGGTCGACATCGCCCTCGCTGACCGCCTGCTCGATCCTGACGCCGAGCAGCGGATCGGTCGCGGCCGCCGGCGCAAGCGTTCCGGCGACCAGCGCCGCCGCCAGCGCGATGGCGCCAAGCCGTTTTCCCGTCGGAAAGATCGGGGACGAAAAAAACCTGCCGAACATAGCCCACCCGCGCCTGTCGAAATCCTGTTGCCGTGGCCGCCGTTCTAACGACTATCCCGGCTTCGCGCGACGGCACAATGAACGCGCACCCGTTCCCGGCCGCGGCGACCGCCGATCATGGCGCGCGAATGTGGAATATTTGCGGTTCGCCGCGCCGGCCGGCCAAAGCCGGCGTGCGGCCGGACGGCGCGGATAAGAAAAACCCCGCCGGATCGCTCCGGCGGGGTCTGGTTTCGAGCCTGGTTCGGCGAGGGCTTAGTTGTCGCCCTGCTTCTTGAGCGCGGCGCCGAGAATGTCGCCGAGCGAGGCGCCGGAATCGGTCGAGCCGAACTGGGCCACCGCCTGCTTCTCCTCGGCGATCTCCAGCGCCTTGATCGACACGTTGATCTTGCGCGTCTTCTTGTCGAACATCGTCACGCGGGCATCGACCTTCTGGCCGACGGCGAAACGCTCGGGGCGCTGCTCGTCGCGGTCGCGCGACAGGTCGGAGCGGCGGATGAAGGCCTCCAGGTCGTGATCGACCAGCTTGACCTCGATGCCGCCATCCTTGATCGCGGTGACCTCGCAGGTGACGATCGCGTTCTTGCGCAGATCGCCGGAGGCGGCCGCTTCGCCGACGGCGTCACGCGAAAGCTGCTTGATGCCGAGCGAGATGCGCTCCTTGTCGATATCGACGTCGAGCACCTGCGCCTTGACCATGTCGCCGCGATTGTACTCTTCGATCACCTGCTCGCCCGGGCGCACCCAGTCGAGATCCGACAGATGGACCATGCCGTCCACGTCGCCTTCCAGGCCGATGAACAGGCCGAACTCGGTCTTGTTCTTGACCTCGCCCTCGACGATCGCGCCGACCGGATGGCTGCTGGCAAACGCGTCCCAGGGATTTTCCAGGGTCTGCTTGAGGCCGAGCGAAATGCGGCGCTTCTGCGGATCGACCTCGAGCACCACGACGTCGACCTGCTGGGTGGTCGACAGGATCTTGCCCGGATGCACGTTCTTCTTGGTCCACGACATCTCCGAAACGTGGATCAGGCCCTCGATCCCCGGTTCCAGCTCCACGAAGGCGCCGTAATCGGTGATGTTGGTGACCGTGCCGGTGATCTTCTTGCCGAGCGGATATTTGGTGCCGATATCTTCCCACGGATCCGCCTCGAGCTGCTTCATGCCCAGCGAGATGCGGTGGGTTTCCTGGTTGATGCGGATGATCTGCACCTTGACCGTCTGGCCGATCGACAGGATCTCGGTCGGATGGTTGACCCGGCGCCATGCCATGTCGGTGACGTGCAGCAGCCCGTCGATACCGCCGAGATCGACGAAGGCGCCGTAATCGGTGATGTTCTTGACAACACCTTCCACGACCTGGCCTTCCTCGAGGTTCTGCACGATCTCCGAACGCTGCTCGGCACGGCTCTCCTCGAGCACGGTGCGGCGCGAGACGACGATGTTGCCGCGGCGGCGATCCATCTTCAGGATCTCGAAGGGCTGCGGATTGTGCATCAGCGGGGTGACGTCGCGGATCGGCCGGATGTCGACCTGGCTGCGCGGCAGGAAGGCGACGGCGCCGTCGAGATCGACCGTGAAGCCGCCCTTGACCTGGTTGAAGATGATGCCCTCGACGCGTTCGCCCTTGGAGAATTTCTCTTCCAGACGCGTCCAGCTTTCCTCGCGGCGCGCCTTGTCGCGGCTGAGCATGGCTTCACCGAGCGCGTTTTCGATCCGCTCGACATAGACCTCGACCGTGTCGCCGACATTGAGCTGGCCGTCCTTGGCCTTGGCGCCGAATTCCTTCAGCGGCACGCGGCCTTCGACCTTCAGGCCGACATCGATGATCGCCATGTCCTTCTCGATGGCGGTAACCGTGCCCTTGACGACCTGGCCTTCGCCGGCATTGGTTTCCTGGAAGGATTCTTCGAGAAGGCTCGCGAAATCGTCGCGGGTGGGATTGGATTGTGACATTGAAGCTCCTGGGTGCCCGACTGTCTGGCGGGCGGCACCGGCGGTTCGTGTTGCGTTACGCCTGTCGGCGCGCCCCGCTCTTGCGAGCAAATCGCCGCTTCTGGCGGCGGTCCGGTGCATCGGGACGCGGACGGACAATGATTGTATCGAAAGCAAAAAAGCGGATCGCCTGCCTCCCCGCATAGGGGACGAGCAGCGCGCCGCCTCGTTTCAGCTCCCGTTCCGGCCGGCAATCGCATCGTCGATGATCGCTTTTGCTGTCTGGAACGCGGTTTCTATATCCATTTCGGACGTATCGAGCAAGTGCGCATCGTCCGCCGGCCGCAGCGGCGAATCGGCCCGGCCCATGTCGCGGGCGTCGCGGCGCTCGATGTCGGCCAGGATGGCATCGTAATGGGCTCCGTCGCCGCGGTCGAGAATCTCGCGCAGGCGCCGTGTCGCGCGCACGGCGGCCGAGGCGGTGACGTAGAGTTTCACCGCCGCGTCGGGACACACCACCGTGCCGATGTCGCGCCCGTCGAGCACCGCGCCGGGCATCGCTGCCGCGAAGGCGCGCTGGGCCGCGACCAGGATGGCGCGCACGCCTGCCATCACCGCCACCTTGGAAGCGGCCTCGCCGATGGCGTGCGTCGACAGCGCTTCACGGTCGAGTTGGGCCAGGTCGATTTGCCGGGCCGCTGTTTCGGCCGCCGACACGTTGTCGAGCGGCAGGCCGTGGGCCAGCATGCGATGCGCCACGGCGCGGTAGGTCAGGCCGGTGTCGAGATGGCGCAGCCCGTAATGCGCGGCCAGCCGGCGCGCCAGCGTGCCCTTGCCGGACGCGGCCGGACCGTCGATGGCGATGACGAGCGGGGCGGACGCGCTGCTCATACCGACCTGGTGATGCCGCCGTCGATGCGCAGGTTCTGGCCGGTGATATAGGACGACCTGTCCGAGGCGAGAAACGCGATCAGTTCGGCGACCTCGTCGACCGTGCCGTAGCGGCCGGCGGGAATGCGCGCGCGGCGCTCTTCCTTCTCGGGCAGGGAATCGATGAAGCCCGGCAGCACGTTGTTCATCCGGATATTGTCGGCGGCGTAGCGATCGGCAAACAGCTTGGTGAAGGCGGCAAGCCCGGCCCGGAACACGCCCGAGGTGGGAAACGCCGCCTCGGGCTCGAAGGTGGCATAGGTGGAGATGTTGACGATCGCGCCGCCGTTTTGCGCCTGCATCACCGGCGTGACGAGACGGGTAATGCGCACGACGTTGAGCAGGTAGAACTCCATGCCGCGATGCCAGTCCTCGTCGGAGATCGCCAGCACCTCGCCCTTGGGGCCGTGGCCGGCGCCGTTTATGACCGCGTCGACGCGGCCGTAGCGCTCCATCGTCCGGTCGACGAAGCGCTTGAGGTCGTCGGGTTCGAGATTGGAGCCGGTGAAGCCGAGCCCGCCCAGTTCGCGGCCGAGCGCCTCGCCCTTGCCCGATGACGACATCACCGCCACGGCGAAGCCGGTTCCGGCGAGCTTGCGCGCCGCCGCGGCCCCCATGCCGGACCCGCCGCCGACGATCATCGCGACTTTCTGGTCACCCATCGCAGCCTTCCTTTCGCCTCACGCCACATCCGCTCCGAGCCCGGTCATCAGGTCCATGAACTCGGGAAAGCTGGTCGCGATCATCGTCCGGTCGTCGACCGCCACCGGGTTTTCGCTCGCCAGCCCCAGAACGAGGAAGCTCATCGCGATGCGGTGGTCGAGATGGGTTGCCACCGTGCCGCCGCCGAGCCCCTTGCCGTCCGGTCGGCCGCGCACGGCGAGCGTGTCGGCGCCCTCCGTGCAGTCGACGCCATTGGCCTCCAGCCCGCGCGCGACAGCGGCCAGGCGGTCGCTTTCCTTCACGCGCAATTCGTCGAGCCCCCGCATCAGCGTCTCGCCCTCGGCGAAGGCGGCCGCCACCGCCAGCACCGGATATTCGTCGATCATCGACGGCGCCCGCTCGGCCGGCACCGCGACGCCCTTGAGCTCGGATGCGCGCACGCGCAAATCGGCGACGTCCTCGCCGCCGGCCATGCGTTCGTTGAGCAGCTCGATCGAGGCGCCCATCTCGATCAACGTCGTGATCAGCCCGGTGCGGGTCGGGTTCATGAGCACGTTTTCGATCGTGATGTCGGAACCGGGCACGACCAGCGCGGCCACAAGCGGAAAGGCGGCCGAGGACGGGTCGCCCGGCACCGCGATCACCTGGCCGGTAAGCCGGCCCCGGCCTTCCACGCGGATATGGCGGGTGCCGTCGGCGTCGGTCTCGACCTCGATCGCGGCGCCGAAGCCGGCGAGCATCTTTTCGGTGTGGTCGCGGGTCATCACCGGCTCGATCACCGTCGTCACGCCCATGGCGTTGAGCCCGGCCAGAAGCACGGCCGACTTGACCTGGGCGGAGGCGACCGGAACGCGGTAGCTGATCGGCGCGGCATGTTTGGGCCCGTGCAGGGTAAGCGGCATGCGGTCCCCGTCCGCCGCCTCCAGCACCTGGACGCCCATTTGCCGCAGCGGATCGAGCACCCGGCCCATCGGCCGCTGCGACAGCGATGCGTCGCCGACGAAGCGCACGCGCATATCGTAGGGCCCGACCAGGCCCATGGTCAGCCGCGAGCCCGTGCCCGCATTGCCGAAATCGAGCGGCGCCTCGGGCTCGAGCAGGCAGCCATTGCCGGTGCCCGTCACCACCCATTCGGCGCCGTCGCGCACGACGCGTGCGCCCATCGCCGTCATCGCCTCGCCGGTGCGCAGCACGTCCTCGCCTTCCAGCAGGCCCGAAATCCGTGTCTCGCCGGAGGCCAGGCCGCCGAACATCAGGGCACGGTGGGAAATCGACTTGTCGCCGGGCACGCGCACGCGTCCGACAAGCGCGCCGGAGCGGCGGGCGGTGGCGGGCGATTGCGTGGCGGGAGCGTTCATCGTGTGTCGATCCTGATGCGGGCATGATGCGCGATTGTCCGGCCAGGCGCCGGCGGCAAGGGCGGCGGTGTCCTATCACGGCTTTTCGCCACGGTCATCCCTGCCGGTCCGGGCCTGAAAATCAAGCGGGGCAAAGGCCGCATTTGGCTTTGACAGCACGCCAAACTGTGTTTATGGGGACCGATCTTTTTTCAGCAATGAAATGCCCGTTTCCGAGGCGTCAGGCGATGCGGCCGGCCAGAACGGGCCACATCGCGACGAGGCGCTGCCGTGGCTAAACCCGAACTAGGCACCAAACGCATTTGCCCCGAGACGGGTCGAAAATTCTACGATCTGGGCAAGGACCCGATCGTGTCCCCCTATACCGGCACCAGCTATCCGCTGTCTTATTTCGAGGCCGGCGCGGTCGTGGAGGAGGAAGAGGAGGTCGAGCAGGCCGAGGTCGACACCGAGAGCGAAGAGAGCGGTGCGGAAATCGTTTCGCTTGAAGAGGCCGAGGAGGAAGAGACCGGCAAGAGCAGTGATCTTCCCGACATCGACGGCGACGATGACGACGATGTCGATCTGGGCGACGATGACGACGACGACACCTTCCTGGCGAGCGACGACGAGGACGACGATGACGTCACCGGAATCATCGGCGTCGGCGGCGAGGACGACGAGGAAACCTGACCGCCGAAAAATTCCCGCGCAGATCGCGTCCATGCGGGCTTGATCTTCGCGTCTGGCGGCGATAGAAGCCGCCAGCACTTACGCACCGACCCAAGCGGTGCGACGACCTCTTCGCCGGAAACGGCGCCGGTTTCGGCCGGAGTGTGGGGCCATAGCTCAGTTGGGAGAGCGCTTGAATGGCATTCAAGAGGTCAGGGGTTCGACTCCCCTTGGCTCCACCAAATCATACTTTCCCGATGAAATTCCCGCCAACACCTTGAAAGGCAAGGTGGTTTCGGCGGTTCGATAACCTTCATTTCGAAGGTAGGGCAGCTTGCGGGCAAACGCGAGACGGAGCACAAGTCTCTTGTCATCCAAGCGCTCGGAAGCCCAGAGTTTGCAAGGGTTTGCTAGGAATTCCATCGCGGTTCGATAAGTTTCCTTGAAGCCCTTTGCTGGCTGACCGTATTCGGTGATCTTTTCCTTAATCCATAGCTTTCTCCTCTCTAGTTTTCTGATCCTGTCTTCGTACGCCGTTATCAACGCGGGGCTATCAGCGTCGACCACGCGCTCCATCAGCTGGTCCGTCTTTCGCTCGATCTCCCGGAGTTCACGTTTGGCATCGTCGCTGTTCTTGTCCGCCAGCCCTTGCAGGTGATCCCAAAACTCCTCAAGCATGGTGAATACCATCAAGAAGAGATCTCTTTGTGGTGTCATGCAGGAGAGCATCTTCTCGAACTCGCCTTCAATGGCCTCTTTGCGGATTGACTTGCGGTAATCGGGGCATCCTTTCGTGTCACAGAGATAGTAAGGATATCTGCGATTGCGACCGGTGGACCAGCAGGCCGTCAGCGGCTCTCCACATTGACCGCACGAGACGAAACCGCGCATCGGGAAATCCTCGTTTATGTCCTTGCGCGTTGGCGCCCTGGCCGTGTCCTTCATCCG
The DNA here is from genome assembly GCF_004000215.1 of Nitratireductor alexandrii. Classification (GTDB taxonomy): domain Bacteria; phylum Pseudomonadota; class Alphaproteobacteria; order Rhizobiales; family Rhizobiaceae; genus Mangrovimarina; species Mangrovimarina alexandrii. Next base: position 553,191 of record NZ_RBVY01000003.1, read on the forward strand.
GTCTTGTACGGTGCTCCATGTTGCAAAATCGATCAGTGGCTCGTGCTTTGCCGGATGGAGCGCAATGCCCCACTTGGGAACGTCGATGTATCCGGCATAAAGCGATCGCGTGAGCAGATCGATGACCCGCTGGAAATGCACCTCGCCATTGCGGCTGCGCGGGAACGTTGGCTGGTCCTCAAGGAAACGCTTGACCTCGGCAAGGCTCTCCAGCCGGCGTGACGCATAACTCTGGAAGACTTCGGTCACAATCGAAGCCTCAGGCTCTTTGCGAACCAGCATCTTTCCGTGGCCGGCTACGGTATCGTACCGGTAACCAGTCACCGGTGCGAAACACCAGTAACCGCTCAGCACGCGCGCCCGCATTTTCTGGACCACCTGACGGCCATTCTGCTCGCGTTCCAGTTCGCCCTGGGCGGCAAGCACCGTCTCGATGAACTTGCCCTCCGGCGTATCCTCGAACTTGAAACTCAGGCATTCGATCCGCGCTCCGCGCGACTTGAACGCCCGGCGCAGCCGGATATGAAACTCGGTATCGCGGGCGAAACGCTTTAGATCGTCGAAAATGACGATGTAGTCCTTGTTCGGTTGTGCATCGAGATAGGAGAGAAGTGCGACCATGCCGGGCCGCTTCATGAAGTCTCCGCCGCCCGAGACGTCATCGGGAAAGACGGCTTCTACGTGATAGCCCATGCTGTCGGCATGTTGGCGGCATCTGAGTTCCTGCGAATCGAGACCGTGGCCCTGTTTCGCCTGCTTTGTCGATGAGACGCGGCAATAGATGACGGCTCTTTGCGGACTCGGGTCTTCGGGCATCTGTCTACTTCTTCCTCCTCCCACGGTTCCGCGCTTTGAGGCGGAACGTGTCAGTCAATGAATTGTCGGTGTTGGGTACCTTCTCAAACTCTAGCACAGGCGCTTTGGCCGATGCATCTTCCGTTACAGACGGCCTTACGACCTGCTGGACCGGATCCAGCCGGAAGGCGCGGTAGGCAAAGCCTTCCACCACGCGCCAGACAGTGTGGATCAGTTCGGCCTTCTCCTCTTCGGTCAGGTCAAAGCGATCCACGAAGTGGCGGTATTTTTCGATGTCAGGGGTCATGATAATAGCTCGTGCTTGCGGCGCCGACGAACGGGCGCAAGTCTTGTGGTCAAGGTAAGCGTTCGAAAGCCAGTCTAAAGATTGTCCTGGCGGCCCGCACCACCTGCCAGCGCTCAAAGCGAACGCCGACTCTTGATTTGGGAGCCCTAGCGGCTCGCCGCAACACCAAAAGTTATGTAAATATTTCCAAAGTGCAAAGTGGTCGAGGAATAAGAATATTGTCCTATACCAGATCGTGAATGTCAAGCAAAAAACACAGCTGACTGAGCTAACTAGCCGCTCTTCTCGAAAACAATGAGAGCAAGCCGCCCGGTCGACTCCGCAAACTTTCTGAACTGATCAAATAAACTCGGCTCGCTATGGATATCGTGAACAAAGAAATTATTCAGATCGTTGAAGAATTTACCATAGTCGTTGACCTCGGTGATATCCATAACGATCGATTCTGACCACCTAAAATTGCTCAGGAAGAATTTCTTCTGATCAAGTTGCGCTGAGTGCGGGACAATCACCAGAGAGAAGGCCGGGACCGATATCCTAGTCTCGTGGCGAATCTGTCGCAATGCATAATCGGCGTAAGAATAATTATAGTAACGTGAAAGGAATTGGCCGTCAAAAGGGCAAAAAGAGTCGTTACAACTTTCGTCATTGATGGCCTGCAGGTTTGCTGCCTCGTAAATTCTTACATCATCCAAAAGTGAGGGATATATCAATACCCCTATGTTCTCTTTGCGTACGCCGAACGAATTTATTGCATAATCAGGTAAAATAGAAATAAATGCATCTGTGATGGCTTTCTTTCGATGGCTATCTATGGCCCCTTTGTCTCGAAAGAGCACGAAACCATACAGACCAAAACCAAGAAAATGTTTCTTTGAGTCCTTGTGGTCTTTCTCAAGGATGGCTCGACCAAGGAATTCTAGCTGAAGCTCTTGCCGGCTGAGATAGTTCTTAAGGCTGGTGCTGGGGACGTGAAGCACCTTTCCAAAACCACCACCGCCTCCGACCTCAAGCTCGTAGAGGTCGAGCGCATATCGCGTGTCACCGTCAGAGCCAACGATCAAGCTACCGATCCCAGACTTAAACATAGCTCCATATCCGCAAAATGTAGCAACAAAGTCGGTACGGTCGCGCCGCTCGAGGACCAGGCAATCGGTGTCTTCCTCCGACAACGTAGCTTCGTCAACGCGTTCGAGATCATGCAGCGGGAAAGAGAACTGAAACAATGACAGCGCTCGCAGATCGTATGCAAGCTTGCCCGAAGGTGGGATTTGTATCACGGCCAAGTCATTCGCAGCGGTAGGCGCACTGTACAATGAGGCAAGGCCGATCAAGAAGACCGGAATCAGGCGCCGAAGCACCGCAAAGCCACGAATGCAGAGATAGGCGCCGGCGAACGCTAGGATGAAGAAGCCGATGAGTTCATATCGGTTCAAGGGGCGCTCTGCCACGAGATCGGCGTAAAACCAAGCCGCGGCACTTGTTGAAAGGGCAATCACCAACGGCCACGGTTGGGTGAACAAGAACCGAAACACTGCCTCAACGTATGGCTTGAGTGCTTCTTGCATGTTTCCCCCGGAGGAAGTCGTCTAGTTAGTGATAATGTTATCGGATCGGGGCCGCATAGTCATTACCTCCGACCAGTTGCGGAGTCGACGTGACCGTTCTGGTCGCCAGGCATTGTCACACACTTTACCACTTTGAACGCAGACATCTCCCTCCGCCGCCACTTTTGGCAGTGGTCTCACGTGATGCAACTTTTGGTATTGTTAGAGGATGTCCCGCCAGTTATTGTTGGCGCTACGCTTTCCTATTTGGGAGGAAATCATGCAGTTTTTGGCGGAAGTCCCGTTTGCAAGCGACCAGCCGCAGTTAACCCTGGACTTAAAAGACGCTCTTCGAGGCGGCGGGCTCAAGTTTGTTGGTGAAGGAGAACTCTCCGCTCAAAAAACCGACCGAAGACTTTACATACAGGCGAACAGCAAGAGCGCAGGCTACAAGAATTATGTTCGTTATGCCGGAAGTTCGGCGATCCTCGACGGCGACACCAACGATGGGCGAGGTTTCTATGTTGGTCGCAACGGGTGGCATGAAGACGCGACGTTTTCTTTCGAATACACGATCTCATTCTATGCGACGGGTCAACGTTTGGTTGGGCTAGGTGGCGCTACGTTTGCGCAGGCAAGCCATCTGTTTGGTAGTGAGTGCCACGGCGCGCTGGACTCGAACGAACCGCTGCGTAGTGTTCGTGTAGCGTTCGACGGCGGTTTGGTGCGAGGCGCTGTTAGGATATACAAGATCTAGCCCCTCCATCGCTCAGAAATTTGCTGAACGAGATGTAGTCCTGTTGGTCTTTGGTCGAACAGGACACAAGGACAAGGAACTGCCGGTCTCGTACTGCCTGAGCGAGAGAGATTTTGCTCCGAAGTCACCGTGCCAGTATACTGATCGTTGTTGCCAAGACGCGGGAGCGGCACTATGCGCCTTTCATGGAGAACATTTTTCTTTGCGGTTGCGACCGGAGCCCTGGCTACTGTGCTCGGGTCACTTGCTATCGGCGCGTTCACGAGCGGCGAAGGTATTGCGCAGATCAGCCAAACCCAAGGCAATGACGCTAGCGTCGGAAATGTTCAGATCGGAACAAATTCGGGTACCGTCAACAATACAGTGAACAGCGGCGATATAACCATTATCTTTAAGGAAGCGTCGAGTGGTCTGACTTCGACGACAGAAATCGAACGACTTGACAAGTTCCGCACTTTGTTGGGGAGGCTGGAGCGTTCGGGAGCGCTCCTAGCCTCAAGAGACGCCATGGAAGAGATCGCGAATAGCGCTGTGGCGCTGCTTAGCACCGAGCCCTTGGTTCGCGATGTCATCGCTGATCGACAGTTCTCCCTGCGGCAAAATCAGACACACTCAATAGCTGGCTCCAGAAACCGCGTTACCTACCTCGGCATCAAATGCGGCGGAGCTCGGGTAGATCACATCGCTCTCGTTTTGAACGGGGCTGAGGACAACTGCGTCGGGCCAGGAGAAGCCAAGATTTTTGCAGAGGGCGGGCGCTATTACGAATTGGTCTATGATGGATTGGACTATGCCCGCGGCGAAGCCAAGTTCAGCATCTACCCAGTATCGGAGGATCAACAAGGACTTTTGACGCCAGTACCGGACGCTGAATACGGTGAGATATTTCGGTGGAACAGGGGCACTTACCATTGCAACGGCGCCTACATCCAACGAGGTGCCCAGTGGTTCTGCAGTTCTAGGCCGCAAAAGCGATAGAGCAAACACCTTCGACTGCGTTAGGAGCGTAGGGTCTGTTGTTTGAACGGTTCCATGAACAGGGCCGTCCCTTTGGAGTCGCGCTGCTCCGGAAAAGCGTTGTTCGCGCGCAGTCAGCGCCGTTGCCCGTCGTGTTTAACGTTGCTTCGGTGACCGCTGGGCACTTGTAGTGCGGGCATTGCTTCCTGGAGTTGATTGCCAATGAGTCCAGAACGAAGCAGTTGGCGGTGAAGAGCAGTCCGATAGCGATTGAAGAAGTCGAACGGCTGGAGAGAGCCGAGCTAGCTGGGGACTGGCCCACTTATCTCAGCCTGCGCTCCGAGTTGGTCAATCGAACCATGGGTCCCAACTCAATGACACCCGCGCTCGCCGTTAAGGCGGCGATCCGAGAATTGACCGAGCGCAACCGCCTTACTGTACCGGCATATGCGGCATGCAAGTTGGAGGGGGTCGATGAGGCGGGACGGGCATCGTCTCACGCAATCTCTTTGTGCCTCCACGCCGCGTGGTATCTTGAGAGCGCCGGTGTGATTAGAGCGCCGATCCGATCCTTCATTCAGTGGGAGCTTCTGACCTCGTCGTGAGATATGGAGTTGCCTTGCGGAAATAATGACGCCGTGAAGCTGCTGCCCAGAGCCGTCAGAGCGGGTCACGGCAAAAGGGCTTCAGCTCCGCCTGTTGCGCCCCCGAACGCGGTTCTTCGAACCAGGGCGCCCTGAAGGTGCGCGCGTTTCGCAAGATGTGTGCGGATGTATTACACCGCACCCTCTTGGCAAGGGAGGCCCGCTGCGCGCCTCCCGTTGCATCCCTCCCGGCCTGTGGCGCAATCCTCGGCATTGAGCCTCGATGCGCCAGTCAACCGTATCGCCGGTTGATTACTCGCAAGGCCTGGAGACGTGCCTTCTCCACCTGCACCGGACCATGCACAATCGTCTGGCCGATTGATCACCAGTCAGGGAGCCTTCGAGCTCCCCCGACGCCCCCATGACCCGACGGAGATTTCACTCTCCCTCCGGCCACCCATCGAGCTTTCTGCCCTCATGCGATCCGGATCACCTGCCCTCGCGCGACCATCGATCTCGGACCCCAACTTGGTTAAGCTACGCAATGGAGCGAACAGAAATGCATCAGATACTCTCCGATCTTCAACTTCGACGGCTGCTGGATAACGGTCGGCGGCAGCAGGACGCGAATAATACTGGCGAAAAATGCAGGATGGTCCCGCAGGCCTACCTACACCTGCCAAGGAGCCCATCGTCGTCCTGGCTTCTGGCGAGCATCGATCCAGGAGATCACTACATGGCATTTGGGCTCATGACGATCGCGGGCGCACCCCCTGAGCTCGGATATGTTCGACTCAGCGAACTTGCCACCCTCCGAGGCTATCGAGAGCAGGGTGTATCCCACGACCCGCTGTTCGACGACGCCAGGGAACTTGATATTCTGGAGTATGCCGAAATGGCAAAACTCGAAGGCCAGATCGTTCTGGTATTTGACGAGAAAGTCGACCCGGATGAGATCAAGAGGGAACTGGGTTGGGAATGATCGCTGGCGAGTGCGATCATACTATCGACGTTGAGTATCGGTTTCTCTGCGTTTCTTCGATGAAAGATTGACCACGACAACGTCGATCAAGCGACGCAAGTCCTGCGGCATCGCTGTAGTGATCGCGTCCCGAAGGGCGCCCGGACTAGCAATGTCCGTGTTCTGCCGGCCTGCGATTGGCTCGCCAGGGCCAAACCACAAAACGAGATAAACGCCTTGCTGCGCCGCATCTGGATGCGAGCTGTAGCGCTCGTGAAGCTGCGCCGCGGCAGCAGAAAACAGGTCTTTATGCCACTGTCCCTTGACCTCCATTACGAGCAGCTTTTGGCGACCGCCTAGCATCGCTGAAACGCAGATATCAGAGCGCGTTTGATCCGCCATGTAACGCTCGATGATCACATTCAGATTGAGCGCCGACATACGGCCTTGTAACCGGTCGACTATGCGGTCGCGCGCTGTGTTTTCGTCGACATGTTTGCCGTTGACGTAGAATGTAGAGAGCGGATTGGTCTCGCTGCCGTGGACCCAGGTCTCCAGCTTCGTTAGCTCTTCGACCATCAATGCACGCAAATCTTCGACAGTGGCCAGGCGGTTACGATCCAGCATGTCCACAACATCGGCAGCCGACGGAGCTTTGAAGTCCTTCAATGACCTCTTGCGTACGGCGGCAGCGCGCTGGCTTTTAAGGGAATCGAGAAATTTTGTGAACCGCGTATCCGCAAGAAGTCGATCAAGAACCGGGATGCTGTTGCATGGTGCATCTTGGCCGATGCGCCATACGATATCCGTCAGGAATCGATAGGCTGTCTCCCCCGGGGGGTCTCCAGTGCCGTAAGAACTAGGTAGAAAAACCTCAGGCCAGGCGTCTACGTACATATCCAAGATCCTGAAAATTTTCTCTGCCGATAAATTTGGCCAAGCCTCGCTATCGCCTCTGCCAAATCGTCCGGCGCGCGATTCGATCATGAAAATAGCATCAGGATCAGACGCAAAACGGTGCCAGACCTCTATTGGCGGACTATCGAGAAAAAAGAGGCCGCGCAGAAGCCAAAAATCACGAGTCTTAGCGTCTTGATCCGATGCGGCAGCGTTCGATGCGAACGTGGTACACTGGCCAGATACCAAGGTCGTCAACGCTGCTCGGTCGCTACGTTTTGTGCAGATATCGAACAACGTCTCACGCGCGCTCCATGGCATCCTTGGGAACCTTACCAGCCATTCAAATGCCAGCTTGTCACGGATGGGCGCGAAGGCATTGTCATATTGCAACTTGCCCACGTCTGTTGCTACGTCAAACGCACGGGACAATTGCGGCTCGATGAAGGTTCGGGCGAATGCCTCGATTTCGTCGTTGTCCGGAAAAATACGCCGATCGATTGCCGCTTTAACGCGTTCGGATTCACCTTCCTCGTAACCTTCGTACCCGGCAATATCGGTCCGAACGGCCCGCAGTACATCGACATCGATAGCATCGAGATTTCCCGCTGCACGAAAATGCGCAAGACAAGCCGCATGTAGCACGCGAAGAACGTAGGGCGTTTCGTCTACTAGCGAGGCAAGGGACGGGGTGTGCGGCCGAAGGAATTCAAAGCAGTTGACTAGGGCTCGATCCGCCTCAGCTACGTTGTCAAATACGTCACCGAGATTTTGTGGGCTAATCAGATATTGATCGGCGATCCATTTGAGCGCTGGCCAGTCTGTCCCGGACGCGATCCTGTCCTGATTTGCCTCAAAATAGTTGCGCGTCTGTTCCTTTTGTTCTGCCTCCCACCGCTGGTGTCTTCGATGTGGTCGGCGCCAAGTCGTCCGCTCTCGCATTCCAGCCGCGCGCGCATCGCGCTCGCCTTTTGTCCAGATGCGGAGCAAGTTGGAATCCCGGCGCGCCTGCGAACGCAGGCGTGTACGCAGGTCGTCAGGGCCTTGCTGCGCTGCGTAGCGATTGTGACTACGGTAGAAACCTTCCCAAAGTACGGCATTCTTCGTCTCGAACGCGTGATCTACGATAGCAAGATGGTCCGCGTGGCTGAGATAGAGCCCGGCATGGCCGTAGGATAGGGAAAGCTTCACATGAATGTCCCAAACATCGTTCGCGCTCTTCTGGCCTTCGAATGCCAGGCGGTGGATCGCTTGGCGAAGCGTGTTATCTTCTCTCAGAGCTTTGACGGACACACTATTTTCTTCCGTCGCTGGCCCCTTGAAGCGAAGTGACTTCGTCCACGACCATATTCGCGACGGATCATGTGGCTTTGAAGCCAGAGTGAAGTATCGATCCAGCAACTGGCTAATGATACGGCTGATCGAATGCAGGCATGTGCAGCCGTGCGCGTTTGTGGCACCGCATGTGCACGATAGATCGCGCGTCAGTTCGTCAAGTAGCCATCTAACGTCCTCAAGGCCCAACCCTTGGACAAATGTCCGGACGTAGAATCGGTGTTCGACATATTGATCGTTGCGGCGTCGTTCATCTCCGCAATATTGACCCGATGCCTTGAGTAGGGCCAGCTTGTCCTCACGGCGCAACACGCCGTCCTGGTACAGAGGGGCAGTCTCTGCCGCAATCCGCAGCGACGTTTGGTCGCCGAGATTCACCAGCGCAAGGAAATCTTTGCCATGGTCGTGCTCTGAAAGCTCAAGAAGAAGGCGTTGCACGCGGATACGAGTTGATCGAGGGGCTTCGTTCTGTAGCAACAAACTCCTCAATTCGGGCACAAGGTCGCGAACAGCCTCCGAACCTTGCAAGAGTTCGAGCAGCAGATCGCGCAGCTCCTCAACCACTTCGTGGCCCACGAGCTCCGTTCTGACCAAATCAAGCAAGTGGCCCTCGAAGAACCCAGCAACGCTGAAGGTTCGCCGCGAATCGCTTCGGCGGAAGTGAGGGTCGATTTCCGAGAGCTGGCGCAATCTTCTCAGCAGAAGGCCCTTAGAGGACCGTACCATCTGCGAGGGGTCGCCGTTCGCGAGAACGGCATAGGGATCCGTCTCAATGCAAGCGGTTTGCGCTTCTTGACTGCCGAATGTGGCCATCCAACCAAGCAGCCCCCGGAGCTCGTCGCGAACGACACCATTGGGGGCGACCACAGCGAGTACCCTGCGGATGCTTAGGAGGTCGCTGGCATCGTCGATGCGCCGCACGAGGTACCGGGCAGCGCCATGTTCCGCGACGATACGGTGTACCGGTTCGTGGCGGCCCTGCTCGATGGCTGGCTTGAAGAGTCGCGTATCAAGCGTGTCTCTAAGCAGTGCGTGGTGCCTTTGGGCGAGAGCGTTCAAGTAGGTGAAGTCTCGGTCTTCGGGATCATCGGTCAGCGAAACTCCGCTGGTTCCGGATAAGAGAATCTTTGCGAACAGCTCCTCGCTGACTTCGACTATCGACCTGATTGGCGCGCGGCTGTTTTGTTTCGGTGAATCCTCGCGCTCGCTGGCCAGGCGGGTGACCGCATCGGCAAAAATCTTCCGTTTGCTGGAAAAGCGTCGGCCACCTTGGATGTAGGCCTCCGCAAACAGTTGCAGAAATTGCGGATTGCCAAGCAGTGGTCGCAGTTCAAACCGGTCCGTTTCGCCGACAAACATTGAGAACTCTTCGCCGGGGAAATTAGCTTCGAAAAGCGCCTTTTGTTCTGTCTCCTCGAACGGCAGCAGACTTACGACGGCGGGTTTTTCGCCGAAGCATTCCTCAAGCAACCTTGTTCTCGCCGGGTCCCACTCGCTCGACCGGCTCGATAGTATGACCAGAGGGGCTGACGTTTCGCTCGCCTTCACGACAATCGGGTCAATCGCCTCCGGGTCTAATCTCGCTACCTCGTCGAGTGCGTCGATGATAAGGGCACGCGTTGTGGTGGCTGAGGATTGATGGCGGAAGCGACTGGCCGATCTCGGCTGTACACCTAAAAATCTCCCAAGATCCGCAAGTAAGTCAGACTTTCCCGCTCCCGGCTCGCCGAGGACAAGAACCACCTTGCCGAGCCGCGTCAGAATCGCTTGGTTGATTTGTTTATCTTCGTGGAGCAGACGGCGCTGGATGTAAATCCGACTCATCGGTCCAGAATACGGGGGTGGATTACTCGGCTCCACCAAAAAAAAATCCGCCTCCATCTCAGGGCGCAGCGTCCCCGCTGTGGGAGTGCTAATGGTTGTGGCGCGCCGGCGTTTGCCGGCCGGGCTCTCGTTGAACGGAGCCGCCGTGCCGGCGTCTCCGCCATCCGGCTTCGATCCCTCGCGGTAGTGATAATGACGGCCTGACGGCCGGCTTTGTCATTCAGCCGCGCTGGTCGCGCGCCTGGCACCCCTTTGATCCAGCTTACACCGACGCCGGGGACGTGACCCAATAGCCTCAGGCTCTCCGGCCCGCTCCATTCGCCGCGTGGAAGTGCACGGCTCCCGTGTTGTCGGGCCCGCCTGCGGCGCCGCTGGCGCGGTTCGGCTTTGGCGCCCCCGGCTTTCGGTCCTTTGCGTCCACCGATGGTCGCCGCCGCTTTGGCGACGGCGGTGTCTTTTGTTGCTTTGGGTTTTGGACGCTCGGCGCTGGCCAGGGGTGCATGCGCGGCTTTTTGTGCCTGCCCGGTGGGCAGGGTTCGAAGGGCTTCGCTTTCAACTCTTTGGCTATGAAAGGACCCAAGCCCATGAAACTCACACATCTCAAACTCGAGGAGATTTTTCCCTCCAAACTCAATGTCAGGAAGAAGGGCGGCGGCGATATCTCCGATCTCCTGCCCTCCATCCGTTCGCTCGGCGTGTTGCAGCCCTTGCTGGTCAGGCCGGACGGGGAGGCCTACGAAATCATCGCCGGAGGGCGGCGCTACCGGGCATTGCTCAAACTGGCCGAGGAGGGCATCGCCGAGCCGGTGCCTTGCGCGGTGATGGAAGAAGGCGATGACGCCAAGGCCATCGAGGCCTCCTTGGCCGAAAACATCGCCCGTCTGCCCATGGACGAGATCGACCAGTACAAGGCCTTCGCCGCACTGGTGAAGAAGGGCATGGATCCCGCCGACGTGGCGGCGCAGTTCGGGGTGACGGAACGGCTGGTCAAGCAAAGGCTGGCGATTGCCAATTTGATCGGCCCGATCCTCACTGCCTACCGCAAGGAGGATATCGATCCCGGCACAATTCGGATTCTGACGCTCGCCACCAAGGCGCAGCAAAAGGCATGGTGGGAACTCTTCACCGATGAAGAGCAATACCCGCCCTACGGTCAGGCGCTCAAGGACTGGCTGTTTGGCGGGCAGCATATTCCCGTCACCGCCGCCCTTTTTGCCGAAGAGGAGTATCCGGGCGCCATCATCGCCGACCTGTTCGGGGAAGAACGCTATTTTGCCGATGCGGCCTCCTTCTGGCCGCTACAGAACAAGGCCATTGCCGAAAAGCGCGATGCGTATCTCGCGGCGGGCTGGAAAGAGGTTGTCATCCTCGAACCCGGTGAGCGTTTTGCCACATGGGAGCATGCCAAGGTCGCGAGGAAGAAGGGCGGCAAGGTGTTTATCGCCATTGCCCGCAACGGCGCGGTGACCTTCCATGAAGGTTATCTCACCGCCAAGGAAGCGAGGCGGCTGGAAAAGGCGCAAGCGGGCAAAAGTGGTGAGGGTGATGGCGACGCTGCCGCCGACACCAAAGTCTCACGGCCCGAATGCACCAAGGCGATGGTCAATTATATCGATCTGCACAAGCATGCGGCGGTGCGCACCGGGCTTCTGGCCCACCCCAAGGTCGCGCTGCGGCTGTCAGTGGCCCACATCATCGCCGGATCGAGCCTGTGGAGCGTCCATCCCGAGCCGCAAAAGGCGCATTCAGGGGATATCGGCGAAAGCCTCGCCGGATCAGCGGCGGAAAAGCAGTTCTCAAAGGAACGCGAGGCAATCCGCACGCTTCTGGCCATCGAGGAGCCGGGCGCGGACGAGGATCACCGCATCGTGCCGCCGGGGCTGTTCAAGCATGAGCGCGAACTCGCCGATATCCTCGCCATGCTCTTGCCCATGGACGATGGCACCGTGCTGCGCATCCTGACCTTCGTCATGGCCGAGACGCTCGAAGCCGGAACCGGGCTGATCGAAGGGCTCGGTCTGTTGCTCAAGACCGATATGGCCGATTGGTGGAGCCCGGACGATACCTTCTTCGATCTTCTGCGCGACAAGCCCGCCATCAACGCCATGCTGCGCGAGGTCGCGGACGAGGCGACGGCGGATGCGCATCTTTCCTCCACCGCCAAGGTGCAAAAGAAGATCATCGCCGATTGCCTATCCGGCGAGGGCCGAACCAAGGTCGAAGACTGGCAACCGCGCTACATGCGCTTCCCCGGCACCGGCTACACCGGGCGTTTCGAGAGGTATGCGGTGACGGGGTCGATGGAAGGACGCTCCGACAATGACGTCGACGACACCGACGCCGATGCCGCAAACGCGGAAGACGCGGCGGCCTGAGTTGACACCGAACGATAAGCGCCGCCCGGCCAAACGCCGGGCGGCGCTTCTGAAACAGAATACCAAGATTCTGTTTCAGATTCCCCTTAGCGTGGTGCATTACGCAAGCCGTGCCAAGATGCTACTGAGCTTTCAAACGCATGGGAAAGGGCAGGTTGGTGAAAACTAGTGACGCGAGCAATCAACCGGACCTTATGAGATTGACGATGCCATGGGGTTTTCCCCCGTCGCAAGCCGAAGAGTTGGTCGCGACTCTCCGTGAGCACATTTTCGTAGGAGACGCCCGCTGGTACTTACAGAAGTCAGCCGATCCTGGCCGCGAATTGCTCATTCAGCTAATCGGCAATTTGACGACATGGGTGCCGCTCTCGGCGGCAGCAACCGTTTTTCTCACTACCATCGCTAAGCGGGCAGGCGATGCGACTTGGGATGTGCTCGCAAAGGCCTTCAAAGCCAAAGAGGTAAAGCCACTTGCCGACGTTGCCACAGCTCTCGGCAAGGCATTAGAAAAAGCTGGCCCGGGAACGGAGCTGATTGTCGGTCTCTCCATCCCGGAACCTACTTGGGGGACCGTGCTGATAATTTCGGAGACTGACCCGGTAGAGATAGCGGCGAAGCTGGCGAGGTTCGTCTCGCTCGCCGAAAAGATTTCCACAACTATGGAGGCGGAAGTTGCTGCGGGACGCGCACCACTTGGACGTGCGCTAATCTCAATAGAAGAACATGGAGCGGTGATCCGCTGGATGAGTCAGGCAGATTTTGGGAATCATGAAAGGTTGATTTCCTGAAGCTTGAAACAGAATTCACAACTCAGTTTCACTGAACGTGGCAGGTCCCGTTTTGCGCCCCACCAGTAGCAATGCATTTTCGCGGCTTGACTCGCCAGAACAAAAAAGGAACGAAAGAGCCAAGCCGTTGTGATCCTCGATGCCAGACCTGCCGCCCCGCCGCCGAACGCTGATTGTGCTTTTGAGCTGGGCGCATGCGCGGGGGCACCTGGTACAGGTTGGCTGCGGTTTTCAAGCAGGCGTGCGCTACTACGTGCCGGACGATCTCATCCGCTTGTTCGGGGACGTCGATGTGCAATCACTCGAACGAAAAATGAAATGCGGCCGCTGCGGGCGCGGCGATAACGTGGAGGTCGACCTGCGGCTTCCGAGTGCCGCTGAACGCCAGCGCATGACTATTCGCCGCCTGGTCGATATCCGGGTGAAACGCATTCCGGTATGGAGGGATGACGCTCCTCAGAACAGCGATCCCTGAGCCCGGCCGTTCTGCGGAAACTTGATCTGCGTGGCGGGCTTGTCCACCACGATGAGGGCATCATCTGGCGCGGGCCGCTGAAGATGTTTGGCGTCCGCCCATGGCGCGGTCAGCCATTTGTCGATCTCGTCATGCGTCGAGAGGATGACCGGCATCGCCTTTGGATGGATCGGCGCGACCACGGCATTGGGCTTGGTCGTCAAGAACCCAAAGAGTTGATGATCGCCGGGACCGTCCTTCACCCGGCGAACGCCGTGCCAACTCGTCCACAAACCTGCGAAGAAAAACAAGGGCCGGTCTTCCGCGGCGGCGAACCAATAGTTCCGCTGAATGCCGGTCTCGGGATCCTTGTCGCCTGGCTTTGGGCTGGGCTCGGCAAAGCTGGTCACCGGCACGACGCATCGATGCTCGACCCCGAGATAGGCTTGCCAGTGCCGGTAGTCGGGATGACGGATATTGGTGGTGCCGTAGTCGGCCTTGCCTTTCACGCGTTCCGGCGGCGTCGGCATGCCCCAAAGCAGGCGAACCAGTTCGCGCTCGCCGTCTGGCGCGTTGCGGACGACCGCGCCCGGCTGGTTCGGATAGACATCGAATGAGGGTTCGAGGTTACCGGCGCGATCTCGCATGGCGCGCGTCCATTCGAGGATCGCTTGCTGCGCCGTGGTGAGATTGTAGAGATTGCACATGCCCGGCATGATGCATCGCGCATGTGTGCCTGACCAGAGGATGATTTAGCTTATCGGACTAGGGCGGCACGGAGTTGGCGAACGGCGTTTCGGCAAGGAAGGACGGCCGATGAGTGATCCATATCTGCCACTTGAAATCGTTAGCCTGGTCCTTGCTGCCTACTATCGACTACCCGGCGCGGATCGCACGTACGAACAGGTCAGCGTTGTGGAATCGAAAGGAGGTTGGGACCACGCGGGCCTAACCGAACGCGCGTTTGTCAGCTCTGCCGGCATAGCAGCTGCCGCGCTCGTTTTGCGTGAGAGAGGCCCAAAGCATTTTTCAGATGAGTCGATAGCGTTTTCGATCAGAACTCTCCGCGCGTTCTTTCGGGAGCACCACTACATCGTGGCGAGTGAATTAGCGGACTGGCCAGCCGATCAAAGCTACCGTGCCATGATTTCAGACGCTGGCAAGGCAGCACTTGCTGCCATGCTGGCGAACTCCTGTGTGTTTAATCCTCAATCCCGGCTACTGCTGTTTCCGTTGACTCCAGTTCTCGTGGAAGCTCCGTTCGTTGGGCAGAACTTCTTCATCGTACCGCCGGACAAGCTGACCGCAGAGTTGCCCGCGGCGCTTCAACGCTTGGACCTTGTTACCACGCAGATGCCACCGCTCCGGCGCGAGGGAAGGGCGGTCGAGCCGGTCGGCTCATGGCTCGGTGCGCGTGGCCCAAGCGATAACACCGCAAAGAAGATCAAAAGAATCGTTTTGGGTGCGCTCGCACTGGCGCCGATCTATCGCGAACGATATGGGTTTGTTCTTCGGCCATCGGTTCGGAACTACCTTAGCGTCCACCGAGAAATCGTGGTGGTCACCAGCAACCCGCATACGCCACCCCTAGCCGATGGCTTGCGAATTCGGGTTTGTGATCACGTGTGGCTTCGAATACTCGACTCGATCATCGCCTCGTCCGAGAAGCTCGAGCGCTCGAAACGCAATGCACTGGATTACTTCTTTCGAGGCTGGTTCCTCGATCCAGTCGAGCGTTGCCCCATAATGTTCATGGCCCTTGAGGCGCTGTTCGAAAATCGCGAAGGTCAAGCAACACAGCGCCTTAGGGAGGGCATGTTGACCACCCTCGATGCCGGTCATGCCCTGCCCCAGATCAACAAGATGATTGCCCTGAGAAATAGCGTGATTCACGGCGGGTCGCCGGACGTCTTTGCGTCGTCGATATACCAGAAATACTGGAGTCGGTTTGGAACTGATATTTCGATAGATCTGGAGGTTGCGACCGCGAAGTGTCTGCGAAAGCACGTATTTGGAGATGCGTTCGTGCCGCAGGGCGATCCCCATGAGGAGCTGGTAGCGGAGCATCGTGCGCTGGGCCACTTGCCGACCGAAGATACTCGTCTCGTGATCCCGGAATGGCCTTGAGTGGTGGCGATTGGACCTGCCGGGGAACTAGATTGGACCCTGAGTGCTGATCTAGGTGGCGTTTTCCGCACTGCCGGGAAGCTTAAGAGCCGCGGCAATGCACGCAGCCGTGGGCTCGTAATTGCCAAGGTGTGCCTGCCGCGAGGCCGTCATCCATGTATTGCGTTGGATGCGCGTGAGGTCGATGGCATGGCCGGCCCGTTCGGCGAGTTGTTCGAGATAGAGCAGCTGCGTGCGGCCATTGCCCTCGCGAAACGGATGCACATAGTTGATGTCACCCATGATGGTCCCGGCCTCGCGAGCGAAGCCGGAAGCATCGAGGCCGCCGAGGAACTCCTTTGCGATCAGACGGCGATGTATGTCCGCCATGCCGGTTTCGATGTAGCGGCGGAACTGGAACTGATGCCCGTCCTTCGAAATCTCGACCATGCGCAGTTCGCCCGCCCATTCATAGACATCCTGGAACAGGTAACGGTGGATCGCTTTCAGGTGGGCGAGATCGAAATCGCCGGAGGGAACACCTTCGGCAATCCGCTGCATGACGAACTCCCGCTCGAAATGATCGAGCTCGGCCGCGTCGCGGAGGTTCAGTCTGTTCTTGAGGACGGTGTAGTCAGGCGGATAGCAATAACGGGTATCAGGCTCGCTCATTCAGCGGCATGAACCACGGCGGCGGCCTCGGCGCGCGCCTTGATATAGGCGCGCCGCCTTTCGTGGGACCAGCCCTCGCGCTCGAACATCTCGAACATCGCCGTCTGCTCCGCCGTCGGCGGACTATCCTCGATGGCCTGCAAATGCGCGGCGACGAGCCGGCGCTGCCTGGCCCCGGCAAACTCCTTGTCCTGCTGCGTTTTTGGCGTCTTGCTCATCTCTTCATTCTACCGGATTCATCCTCTCATTGCCAGAATTTCCGGCCCTTTGGGCTCAAACCCGCGCAGAGCCTGGGCCCGCCGGTGACTTGGTGAAAGGTGTCCGATCCCTTTGCCGGCGCTGGCCACCCAGCCGGTTCGATGGCGGTTATTTCGGACCGGCGCCCGCCGTTCAATGGCCTGCCCGCTCCACCCCTCCCGCCTGCGGCCCGAAGCCTTGGCGAAGGGCCGTGTTGACCATGACCGCCGGCCTTGTGACCGGCCCGATCTCTCCCGCGCATCGGCTGGATGGTCCAGCCGCCCAACCAAGCAAAGGAGACATCCTATGGAACACAAACCCACCAACGACAGGCCGCTCTTCCGCGTGACCTTCTCGCGCATCGAGCAGGACAGGGACGGCAACGATATCGTGACCCGGCCCAAGGAGATCGGCGCCATCTGGCCGCGCAAGAACGGCAAGCAGGGCGGCATCCTCTCGTTCGCCCATATCCCGGTCGAACTCGCACAGCGCAAGGGCGTCATCTTCGTCCTGCCGGTCGATCAGGCCGACAACGGGGGGTCGCATTGAGCCCCCGCCCGGAAACCTCCGGCCAAAGGCCGGGCAGTGGCGGCTCGCAGGAGCGGGCCGCCAGCTGCGAAGAGCGCATCGAGCGCCACCTGAAACAGCGGCTCGCCGACCTTCGCCGATTGCTCGACATGAGCGGCGTGGACGAAACCGAAACACTGGCCGAATATGGTCTGTCCTTTGATTACCTTCCGCCTGAAACGTTCCACGATCAGCGCGAGGCCTACTTCCGCTACCAGCTCTCCTGGGGCGGCCCCGGCGATGAGGTCCGCTTCTTCGTCAACCCGGACTTCACCTGCCATCGCATCGAATATTGGTTCCTCGACTGGTTCGATGGCGCCCACCGTGTGCTCGATGGTGACGATGCGGTGCTACTGCACGAAATCTGGCAGTGGTTTGCCGAGACCGGTGCCGTAGAGAGCGAATACGCAAGGGCACAGGCTCCCTAGGCGCTTGCTCCTTGTTGTCTGATCACGTTGACGGGCGCTCGGCCATTCGCTTCAACGACCGGCTGAGCGTCCATTCGGCAACTCCATATTGTTCGGCCAGTTCGGCGCGCGTCGAGGTGCCGAGATCGATCAGGCGTCTTGCCTCAGACAGTTGGCGTTTGCTGAGCTTCGGTGGTCGCCCGATGCGTTTGCCACGAGCCCGCGCGGCCGCAATGCCTTCCTTGGTGCGCTGGATCAGAACGTCGCGCTCGAATTCGGCGACCGCGCTCATCAACGTGAAGGTCAGCTTGCCATGCGGTGTGGCGGTATCGAGACTGAGATCGGCGATATGAAACTGCACCCCGCCACCTTGCAGGGCATGCAGTTCGTTCAGGGCATCGCGCGCCGAGCGAAACGCGCGGTCCAACGACCACACGACGAGGGTATCACCGGGCTCCAAGCGGGCAACCACGGTCTCGTAGACAGGTCGCCGCCGGGCCACGGCGGAAAGGGTTTCGATGTGCAGTTCGTCGGATATCCGTTTCAGTCCGTCAATCTGGCGGTCGGGCCGCTGCTCGGCGGTCGACACGCGGATGTAGGCAATGCGCTTCATAATCGTTTTGTTTCAATGGCTTAAAGTTTCTCTCACATGGCCACACTATTGACCCTTTGTGTGCCGTCCCTCTTCGGACGGCGTTCGTGTTGATCCCGACCCGCCGTACCGGCGGAATTCCTGTCTTTCAGAATATTTTACCAAATCTGAAGCCCGCACTGTTGATTGCCACTGAGAACTGACCCGGCGTTTCCACCGAG
>NZ_RBVY01000030.1 GCF_004000215.1 Nitratireductor alexandrii
AGCTCTGGGATTGCTGTGAAGAGGTCTTGGACGAGGCCGTAATCGGCGACCTGGAAGATTGGTGCCTCCTCGTCTTTGTTGATGGCGACGATGATTTTGGAGTCCTTCATGCCGGCCAGGTGCTGGATGGCGCCTGAGATGCCCACGGCGATGTAGAGGTCGGGGGCGACCACCTTGCCGGTCTGGCCGACCTGCCAGTCATTGGGCGCATAGCCGGCATCCACGGCCGCGCGCGAGGCGCCCACCGCCGCGCCGAGCTTGTCGGCGACCGGCAGGATGACCTCCTGGAACTTTTCCGCCGAGCCGAGCGCGCGCCCGCCCGAGATGATGATCCGGGCCGAGGTCAGCTCCGGACGGTCGCTCTCCGACAGCTTGTTCTCCACAAAGCGCGACAGGCCCGGATCGGCCGCCGCCTCGACCGTCTCGACCGGGGCAGAGCCGCCGTCGCCGGCCGCCTGGAAGCCGGCGGTCCTCACCGTGACCACCTTCGTGGCGTCGCCGGACTCCACCGTCTGGATCGCGTTGCCGGCATAGATCGGCCGCTTGAACGTCTTGGCGTCGACTACCTCGACAATGTCGGAGATCTGCATCACGTCGAGCAGCGCCGCCACCCGCGGCATCACGTTCTTGCCCATCGTCGTGGCCGGCGCCACCAGCGCGTCGTAGCCCTCGGCCAGAGAGACGACCGTGGCCGCAAGCGGCTCGGCCAGGCGCTCGGCGAGCCCGTCGGCCTCGGCAAGCAGAACCTTGCGCACGCCGGCAAGCTTGGACGCCTGCTCGGCCGCCGCCTTGGCGCCCTTGCCCGCCACCAGAATGTCGACATCCGAGCCAAGCCCGGACGCCGCCGACAAGGCCTTGGCGGTCTGGTCGGACAGGGTTTCATTGTCGTGTTCGGCAATCAAAAGAGTGGCCATCGTCGTCGTCCTTGCCTTGCTTGTCCCGCTCGCTCCGGTCCGAATTCGGATCAGGCCGCAGCCAAAGCGGTTGGGTTCGAGAACCGGCGCACAACGCAGTCGGATATGCGGGCACCGGAAGCACAGAGACCGGCCGCTTGCAGACCGGCCTCAAGCGAATTCACTACAGCACGCCGGCTTCGTTCTTCAGCTTTTCGACCAGCTCGGCCACGTCCTTGACCTTCACACCCGCCTTGCGGCCCTCAGGCTCCTCGGTCTTCAAAACCTTCAGACGCGGCGCGGCGTCGACGCCGTAATCGTCCGGCGTCTTCTCCTCAAGCGGCTTCTTCTTCGCCTTCATGATGTTGGGAAGCGACGCATAACGCGGCTGGTTCAGCCGCAGATCCGTCGTCACGATCGCCGGCAGCGACAACTCCACCGTCTGCAGCCCGCCGTCCACCTCGCGCGTCACCGTCGCCTTGCCGTCGGCAATCTCGACCTTGGAGGCGAACGTGCCCTGGCTCCAGCCCAAAAGCGCGGCCAGCATCTGGCCGGTCTGGTTGCTGTCGTCGTCGATCGCCTGCTTGCCCAGGATCACCAGCTCCGGCTTCTCCGCCTCAACGATCCCCTTCAAGACCTTGGCAACCGCAAGCGGCTCCATAACCGCGTCCGTCTTGACCAGGATGCCCCGGTCCGCCCCCATCGCAAGCGCGGTGCGGATCGTCTCCTGAGCCTGCTGCGGGCCGACCGAAATCGCCACGATCTCCGAAACCGTGCCCGCCTCCTTCAGCCGGATCGCCTCCTCCACCGAAATCTCGTCAAAAGGGTTCATCGACATCTTCACGTTCGAAAGCTCGACGCCCGAGCCGTCGGCCTTAACACGCGGCTTAACATTCGCGTCGATCACACGCTTGACCGGGACGAGGACTTTCATGCG
>NZ_RBVY01000031.1 GCF_004000215.1 Nitratireductor alexandrii
CGGTCTCCTGACGCGCATCGATGTTCACGCGGGCACGGGTCTGCTTCATCCAGCCGCCGCCGGCGACGCCATCATTATAGCCAACGGTTTCGGTGCCGATCGAGGCGAACGGCGCAAGCGGAGCACCGCCGCCGATGGTAACGGCATCGCCGTCATAGTTGCCAGCGCCGACCTGGTACCAGACGTAGCCCGAGATGCGCAGGCAGGTCTCGGTGCCGGGGATGTAGAAGAAGCCCGCGCCGTATGCGTCGCACACGCGCACATATTCGACGGGTTCCGGCTCGGCGATGACGACGGCGTCGGCAGCGCGTGCACCGGAGACCGCGGCCAGGGCCGCGGCGGAGCCAAGAAGAAGGCTCTTGATTTTCATTTCTGACCTCCAGTCAAGAGTCGGAGGTGCAAGAGAAAAATGATTTTAAATCAAAGGGTTTTCTATATTTCCGGCTTGGCTGAAATGCCGACCCTGCCCGGCGCGCGGCGCATGGGTGCGCCCCCTCGGGCGCCGCGAGGCAAGCGAACCGGCCTGAGATAGGCAAGCTTGCGGAGAGTTCGGAAGGCATTTCGAACATGGAGGCAAAGTCTGCGACCGGCGCCCCCGGCTTTCGCACACCCAGCGGAGGCGTCGAGCGAAGCGAAACTGCCGTAAGCGGAGGATGAGCCTATCGAGAGATAGTGGCGGAGATTTGGGGAGACATTTCGAACCTACAGGGTTCGCAAGGCCAAGGGCCGTCCGAGCTGATGCGAGGCCCCGANAGTGGCGGAGAGGATGGGATTCGAACCCACGAGGCCCTTTTGGGGCCTACTCCCTTAGCAGGGGAGCGCCTTCGACCACTCGGCCACCTCTCCGCGGCTCTCGCCGGCCCGTGAGATAGAGAAAACCGCGCCATCAATCAACACGCATGCGCCGGTGGGCAGCAAAAAAGAATGCCCGCAGCCGGCAGCGTCGGCCTGCGGCGCGCCCGGCGCGCCCGCAAGCCGTCCACGCTGCCAGTGTCGGGGGTGGATTCGGTCTTGGAGGCCGACGATTCGGCGCGCATTTGCGGGTTTTGATGGGCGGCGATTGTCGAAAATGCGCAAAACCGCGTTTACTCGCTGTTAGGATTTGCCGCATTCTCGCCCGGCCGGGGACAAAAACGTGGCTTTTGTGCAACAGCCCCTTCCGAACGGCCGTGCGGAACCCGTGCCGAGGCCACATCCGTGTTGAACCGGTAAGCGCGCTGAGTATGGTGAGCCTCGGAGAAGGGGCGTGACCACGCATCTTTTTCACGTTTGGGGATCGGGCAGGGTTTGCTGTCCTTCAGCCAGAATAGCCCAAACCCACTTTTAAACTTTGACTGGAGGTCAGAAATGAACATCAAGAGCCTTCTTCTTGGCTCCGCCGCGGCCCTCACCGCGGTCTCCGGTGCACGCGCTGCCGACGCCGTCGTCATC
>NZ_RBVY01000032.1 GCF_004000215.1 Nitratireductor alexandrii
CCTTATCCTTATCCGATTCCGGTCTCTCGGCGCGGCGCCAGGTTGCCAGGAGGCGTTCAAGATTGGAAAAGCTGCCGGTGTACCCGCGATGCTTGATGTCATGAAACAGATGCCGCCCACGGCGGTTGCCGTCCTTCCAACATTGGGTGAGAAAGGCTTCGAAATACAGGGGAGATGTCGGCTGCAACGCTCCCCTGCGTCGGTCGGGTGGCGTTTCAAACGTCAGCCATTTCGCGATGCTGCGGCGGCCATATCCAGTGCGACGCGCAATCTCCGAGCAGGTCAGGCCTTCTTTGCTCAAGGCGTGCACCGTCTCGAACACCTCCTTCCGGGACTGCCTATGTGTCCGTCGAAGCTGATTGCGCAACCGCATTCCAGGCGCCTCCTCATGCAAAGCTCGATCGTCATGATCAGTCTCGATGTCCTCGTCTGGCAGCAGTGCCCTGCCTGTAGCTCGGCCGGAGAGGCTCATCTGTTCCTCGATCGCAAGACGCAGGTTCTGGAAGAGATGAAAGCGGTCAGCCACCTGAGACGCTTGCGGGGCACCTTCACGAGCAGCCTGCGCGTATAGCCCGCATCGATCTCGACTGACCACCTCAATGGAGGGATGCCGCTTCAACCATTGTGCAACGCTCGCCACGCTCCGGTCCTCGAGAATGTCCATGACCTTTCGGCGCTCGAGATCAACGATGATCGTGCCGTAGCGCCACGATTTCCTCCAACTCCAGTCATCGATACCGATGATCCGAGCGGGGGGCTCGTCGTCGATCTGTAAAGCCATGCGCTTCAAGTGCCGAAGGATGGTGTCGTCGCTGACCGGCATCCCGAGCTGGTTCATCAAGCGCTCTCCCGGGCGTCCGCCTGTGCCGTGCCCCAGAAGGCCGACTATGTTGGCGACCCTCTTTGTCCTGCGGGCGTAGGGCGAGGCAATATCCGGGATCGGGTCCGAGAATGTTTGCCGCCCGCACTGCCGATAACTGCAACGCCAGCGGCTCAACCGAAGCCTTACCGTCACTTCATTGCCTTGGATCGGCAGGTCCTGAAGACTGCGGTACGACCAGCCGTGCCGACGTGCGCTCTGTTTCCTGCAATCTGGACAAATGCCCGAGGATGGTCCGCAAGCCGACACAACCCAGTCACCGTCGCCGTTGGTTGCGATGCTTTGGACCTTGATGCCCGGACCGGGCGACCATTTTGATTTTGTTCTCATGCACGCCAATAGCGAAGTGCCTGCTAACGATCTATTCACCACACAAAGTGAGGCAGACCCC
>NZ_RBVY01000033.1 GCF_004000215.1 Nitratireductor alexandrii
ATGGCAAAAGGTAAATTCGAGCGTAATAAGCCTCATGTGAACATTGGCACGATTGGTCACGTTGACCACGGCAAGACGTCGTTGACGGCGGCGATCACGAAGTTTTTCGGCGAGTTCAAGGCGTATGACATGATCGACGCGGCGCCGGAGGAGAAGGCGCGCGGGATCACGATTTCGACGGCGCATGTGGAGTACGAGACGGAGAACCGTCACTACGCGCATGTGGACTGCCCGGGCCACGCGGACTACGTGAAGAACATGATCACGGGCGCGGCGCAGATGGACGGGGCGATCCTGGTTGTTTCGGCGGCCGACGGCCCGATGCCGCAGACGCGCGAGCACATTTTGCTGGCGCGCCAGGTCGGCGTTCCGGCGATCGTGGTTTTCCTGAACAAGGTCGACCAGGTCGACGACGCGGAGCTTTTGGAGCTTGTCGAGCTCGAGGTGCGCGAGCTTCTGTCGGCCTATGAGTTCCCGGGCGACGACATTCCGATCATCAAGGGCTCGGCGCTTGCGGCGCTCGAGGATTCGAACAAGGAGATCGGCGAAGACGCGATCCGCGCGCTGATGAAGGAAGTCGACGCCTATATCCCGACGCCTGAGCGTCCGGTCGACCAGCCGTTCCTGATGCCGATCGAGGACGTGTTCTCGATCTCGGGCCGCGGCACGGTTGTGACGGGTCGCGTGGAGCGCGGCATCGTCAAGGTTGGCGAGGAGGTCGAGATCGTCGGCATCCGTCCGACGACGAAGACGACGGTGACGGGCGTGGAGATGTTCCGCAAGCTTCTGGACCAGGGCCAGGCTGGCGACAATATCGGCGCGCTTCTGCGCGGTGTCGACCGCGAGGGCGTGGAACGCGGGCAGATCCTGTGCAAGCCGGGCTCTGTGATGCCGCACACCAAGTTCAAGGCGGAAGCCTATATCCTGACGAAGGAGGAGGGCGGTCGCCACACGCCGTTCTTCACCAATTACCGTCCGCAGTTCTACTTCCGCACGACGGACGTGACGGGTGTTGTGACGCTGCCGGAAGGCACGGAGATGGTGATGCCTGGCGACAACGTGACGGTGGACGTGGAGCTGATCGTGCCGATCGCGATGGAGGAGAAGCTGCGCTTCGCCATCCGCGAGGGCGGGCGCACCGTGGGCGCGGGCATCGTCGCCTCGATCACCGAATAAGGCAAA
>NZ_RBVY01000034.1 GCF_004000215.1 Nitratireductor alexandrii
CACGGAGACGGACGAATGAAGCGTTCACGGTTCACGGAAGAGCAGATCATAGCGATCCTGAAGGAGCAGGAATCGGGGGTGAAGACCGCCGATGTTTGCCGCAAGCACGGCATCTCGGAAGCGACCTTCTACAAATACAAAGCCAAGTTCGGCGGCATGGAGGTGTCGGACGCCCGGCGGCTGAAGGCTCTGGAAGACGAGAATGCCAAGCTGAAGCGGTTGCTGGCCGAAGCGATGCTCGACAACGCTATGCTGAAGGATGTCGCCACAAAAAAATGGTGATGCCCGATGCCAGGCGGGATGCGGTGGCTCACCTGTGCGCAGTGCACGGTGTGAGCCAGCGTCGGGCGTGTGATGTGCTCGCGGTCGACCGGTCGAGCGTGCGTTATCGCAGCGTGCGTCCGGACGATGCGGCGGTGAGAGCTGCAATGAAGCAGGTCGCCGCGGAGCGCCGGCGCTTCGGCTATCGGCGCATTCACGTGATGCTGCAACGACAGGGGATCGCGATGAACCTGAAGAAGCTCAGACGCCTTTACCAGGAAGAGAAGCTGCAGGTCCGTAAGCGCAGCGGTCGCAAGCGGGCCCTGGGAACGCGCCGCCCCATGCTTGTGCCGGAACAGGCGAATGAACGCTGGAGCCTGGACTTTCTCAGCGACGCCTTCACCGACGGCCGCCGCTTCCGTGTGCTGGCCGTTGTCGACGACTTCACCCGCGAATGCCTGACGCTGATTGCAGACACCTCGCTTTCCGGCCGGCGCGTGGTTCGCGAACTCGATCCGGTCATCGCCCGTCGCGGCCGGCCGAACACGATCGTCAGCGACAACGGCACCGAGCTGACCAGTATGGCCATACTCAAATGGTGCCAGGAAACCGGCATCGAATGGCACTACATCGCCCCGGGCAAGCCCACGCAAAATGCCTTTGTCGAGAGCTTCAACGGCCGCTTTCGCGATGAACTGCTGAACGAGACGCTGTTCTCGTCACTTGCCGAAGCCCGGACCGCCATCGCCAACTGGAGGGAGGATTACAACAACCACAGACCACACTCAGCTCTCGGCAACGTCCCGCCGGCCGAGTTCGCCACGAAAATCAGGCTGGAAATGCAGGCCGCATAAGGCCAGAAATGAAACCCAGGACTCTCCAAACAACTGGAGGGACGTCAGGGCTCAGGTCA
>NZ_RBVY01000035.1 GCF_004000215.1 Nitratireductor alexandrii
GGGCCTGTCGCAAATTTTCTTGGTTAACGGCCTGTTGACCACCAGCGGAGAAATTGCCGCTCCCAATGTAGCGGAGCGTAGCCATGATTCTGAATGCCATTGCCGACAAGCTGAAGCGCCAATCAAAGGACGACTTCAAAGGTCGGCATTTCGAGGCATGGCTCATCATGCAGGCAGTGGCCTGGTATCTGCGCTATCCGCTCAGCTATCGAGACCTTGAGGAGATGTTTCGGGAACGTGGTTTCGAGGTCGATCACAGCACTGTCAACCGCTGGGTTTTGGCTTATGCGCCGATGATCGAGAAGCGGCTTCGCCAGTTCCGACGCCCGCATTGTGGTTCGATCCGGATCGACGAAACGTACGTGAAGATCCGCGGCAAGTGGCGCTATCTGTACCGGGCGATCGATAAGCATGGAAACCCGATGGATTTCCTGCTGGCGGCCAGGCGCGACCTGGATGCTGCAAAGAGGTTCTTCCGCAAAATGCTCAAAGACGAGCCCCTGTTATCGCCTAAGAAGATCGGCACGGATGGAGCGAATACCTTCCCATCCGCGATTAAAGCATCGGTAGATGATGGTCTGCTTCAGCCCAACCCCGTGCACTACGTCACAAAGCATCTCCAACAACGCATCGAGAGTGACCATTTTCGGGTTAAGAAGAACATGCCCAAGATCGGCGGCTTCCAATCCTTCAAAACGGCGCGTCGGACAATCGCAGGCTTCGAAGCCATGCTCTGGCTGAAGAAGGGCTTCGGCTTTTCCGGCGTGTGGACCGTAAATGATCAGAACGATCTGCTCGCGCACCTCTTCGGACTACAAAAGGTTAACAAAGCATGAAAACGAGGACGCTCAGTGGATAATTGCGCGCTCCGAAAATGTTTGCGACAAGCCC
>NZ_RBVY01000036.1 GCF_004000215.1 Nitratireductor alexandrii
ATCAATCGCATCGGACGCAAATACGGGTGTCACACGTGCGGCACGAAGGATCCGGGGACACCGAGGTCAAACTTCATTGGAGACCATCAGGATCCAACGGGCTTGAACACTACCGGTCGCGCTGGGAGGATTTTCCCCCACTGCTTGGCCTGTAGCCGACGCCAAGGTGGATTTGTTGCATCGCTGGTTAGGGTAAGGGGCGGAAAATGAGATCGATAAGGTTTGCTCCATCCAACTCGATCGTGTTCGTTGAAGACGCCAGCGGTGGCGAACCGCCTGAACGCGACAGTGATGCCCTGGTTCATGCCAGCCCGTCCTGCGTCTCAGTCGGCTGCTATCCGGAAATCGATGGCGAGACGGAAATCGCCCTGGGTCCAGTCGAGGAAGCGCCCGACGGATTAGACTTGGTTTTTGAGGGTGCCGTCGCGACGCCGACCCGAACCCTGGCGGTCAACACGGTCATGGCGGAGGAACTGCTTGGGGCCGCTGTTCCCGAAAAGACGACGCGACTGCGTATCTGGGTTGATTATCAGACCTGGCCGAAACGTGTCGTCATCGGTTGGCGGTAGGTCGCGAGGGCGCGGCCGGGCTGCTGGAACTGCAGCGCATGGGGATCGGGCCGGGTCCATATGCCAAGGAATCGCTGCCGGCGCGCAGTTC
>NZ_RBVY01000037.1 GCF_004000215.1 Nitratireductor alexandrii
CCTCCCCGGCTCAGAACACGACGACGCTTCGGATGCTTTCGCCCTTGTGCATGAGATCGAAGCCTGTGTTGATCTCGTCGAGGGTGAGCGTGTGGGTGATCATCGGGTCGATGGAGATTTTGCCGTCCATGTACCAGTCGACGATCTTCGGCACGTCGGTGCGGCCCCTGGCGCCGCCGAAGGCGGTGCCCTTCCAGGTGCGGCCGGTGACGAGCTGGAACGGCCGGGTCGAAATCTCCTGGCCGGCGCCGGCCACCCCGATGACGATGCTCTCGCCCCAGCCGCGATGGGCGCTTTCCAGCGCCTGGCGCATCACTTTGACATTGCCGGTGCAGTCGAACGTGTAGTCGGCCCCGCCGATCTGGTCGGCGCCGCGCTTGGTCAGATTGACGATCTCGGCCACCACGTCGTCCACCTGCGTCGGGTTGACGAAATGGGTCATGCCGAATTTCTCGCCCCACGCCTTCTTGTCGTCGTTGATGTCGACGCCGATGATCCGGTCGGCGCCGGCCAGCCGCAGGCCCTGGATGACGTTCAAGCCGATGCCGCCGAGCCCGAACACGGCCGCCGTGGCGCCGATCTCGACCTTGGCCGTGTTGAGGACGGCGCCGATGCCGGTGGTGACCCCGCAGCC
>NZ_RBVY01000038.1 GCF_004000215.1 Nitratireductor alexandrii
CTGGCGCCGCGCCGAGAGACCGGAATCGGATAAGGATAAGGATAAGGATAAGGATAAGGATGATGCGGCGCCGGCTCGGGTTGGCGTCGTCGACAGTACATACGATAATGCGCCTGTGCGTGATCCGCACACTGGCCACTGGATCTCGCCGGTTGTCGCCGCTGCTCTCTGCATCAAGCCGCGCGGCGCGCTGACCGTCAATCAAGAGCGGAAAGTGGACGCCCTCAAGCAGGGATCAGATACCTTTGCGACTTTGCGCAGCTTATCCATGCGGTTTCGCGGAATATTTCATAGCCGAAATTCGGCAAGGCTCGAAGATTGGATTGATGATGCCATTCATTCTGGCCTGGTTTTCCTGGCCCGTTTTGCCCGCGTCCTTCGCCGCGATATCGACGCCGTCTGTAACGCCATCGACCTGCCTTGGAGCAATGGTCAAGCGGAAGGTCAGATCAACCGACTGAAGACGATCAAGCGCGCTATGTATGGCCGAGCGGGTGCAGAGCTTCTCAGAGCGCGGATGATGCCCATCCAATTGTCCGATCTCCACACAAAGTGAGGCAGACCC
>NZ_RBVY01000039.1 GCF_004000215.1 Nitratireductor alexandrii
GCCATGAAGACACGTGCGGCTGTTGCGGTTGGGGCGGGCCAGCCGCTCGAGGTTATGGAGGTCGATCTTGAGGGGCCGCGCGCCGGCGAGGTTCTGGTCGAGATCAAGGCGACGGGCATCTGCCACACCGACGAGTTCACGCTGTCGGGCGCCGATCCGGAAGGGATTTTTCCGGCGATCCTGGGCCATGAGGGCGCCGGCGTGGTGGTCGATGTCGGGCCGGGCGTGGAAAGCCTGAAAAAGGGCGACCACGTCATCCCGCTTTATACGCCCGAATGCCGCCAGTGCCCGTCCTGCCTGTCGCAGAAGACCAATCTGTGCAC
>NZ_RBVY01000004.1 GCF_004000215.1 Nitratireductor alexandrii
TGGCCCGCCCCAACCGCAACAGCCGCACGTGTCTTCATGGCCTTGCTCCTTCGCGATCCGTCGGGCGCAGGGTTTCAGGAATTCGCGCCCTCTTCAAGCCGTCCGCCGCCGGGCAGCGCGACGCCGGTTTTTACGCGCCCGTTCTCACGCGCCCGTTCTCACGCGTTTGCCGTCGCCGTCGAACAGGCACAGATAGGCCGGATCGAAGCGCATGGGGCAGGCCGCGCCGGCTTCGGGCACCTCGGCGATGCCTTCCTGGCGCACGGTGATCTGGGTGCCGTCGCCAAGCGCGACATGGACCAGGGTCTCCGCCCCGAGCGGCTCGACATAGCGCATCGTGCCCTCAAGCATCGCCTCGTCGGCCGCGCACAGCGCCATGTGCTCGGGCCGCAGCCCGATCAGCATATCCTCACCGCCCGACCCGACCGCGCGCGTGAGCGCGGCGGGCAGGGCGGTGCCGTTGCCGGCAAAGATGCGCGGCGTGATAAAATTCATCGGCGGCGAGCCGATGAAGCCGCCGACGAACACCGTTTCAGGGTCCTGATAGACGTCGAGCGGCGCGCCGATCTGCTCGGCCACGCCCGCATTCATCACGATCATCCGGTCCGCGAGCGTCATCGCCTCCACCTGGTCGTGGGTGACATAGAGCGACGTCACGCCAAGATCGCGCTGCAGGCCCTTGATTTCGAGGCGCATTTGCACGCGCAGCTTGGCGTCGAGATTGGACAGCGGCTCGTCGAACAGAAACGCCGCCGGCTTGCGCACGATCGCCCGGCCCATCGCCACGCGCTGGCGCTGGCCGCCCGACAATTCGCGCGGCTTGCGCTGCAGGAACTCTTCCAGCTGCAGCATCTGGGCGGCTTTCGCCACGCGCTCGGCGATCTCCGCCTTCGGCCTGCCGGCGATCTTCAGCCCGTAGGCCATGTTGTCGAACACGCTCATATGCGGGTAGAGCGCGTAGCTCTGGAACACCATGGCGATGTTGCGGTCCATCGGCTCGAGCTCGTTGACCCGCTTGCCGTCGATGGCGATCTCGCCGCTGGTGACGGTTTCCAGTCCGGCGACCATGCGCAAAAGCGTCGATTTTCCGCAGCCCGACGGGCCGACGATGACGATCAGCTCGCCGTCGGCGATCTCGGCGTCGATGCCGTGGATGACCTCGGTCTTGCCGTAGGATTTGCGGATCGATTTCAGGCTGATCGTCGACATGGGCGCTCTATTTCTCGGTCTCGACCAGACCCTTGATGAACAGGTTCTGCATGAAGATCACCACCGCCACCGGCGGGATCATCGCCAGGATCGCGGTCGCCATGATCACCGGCCAGTCGGCCCAGTCGTCGCCGGAGGGAAACATCTGCTTGATGCCCATGACGATTGTGTTCATCGACGGATCGGTGGTGACCAGAAGCGGCCACAAATACTGGTTCCAGCCATAGATGAACAGGATCACGAACAGCGCCGCGATGTTGGTGCGCGACATCGGCAACAGGATGTCGATGAAAAATCGCATCGGCTTGGCGCCGTCGACCCGCGCGGCTTCGGCGAGCTCGTCCGGCACGGTCATGAAGAACTGGCGAAACAGGAAGGTCGCCGTCGCCGAGGCGATCAAAGGCAGGATCAGCCCGGAATAGCTGTTCAGCATGCCGAAATTCGCCGCCACCTCGTAGGTCGGCACGATGCGCACCTCGACCGGCAGCATCAGCGTCATGAAAATCAGCCAGAAAACCGTTTTCCGCAGCGGGAAGCGGAAATAGACGATGGCGAACGCCGACAGCAGCGAGATCACGATCTTGCCGATGGTTATGCCGAGCGCCATGACCGTGGAATTGACCAGCATGCGCCAGACCGGGGCGTTGACCCCCGACAGGAGCGCCTTGGAGTAGTTCTCGACGAAATAGCCGCCGGGCACCAGTGGCATGGGCGGGCGCACGATTTCGTGGTTCTGCACCGTTGAGGCGACGAAGGCCAGGTAGATCGGAAAGCAGATGAAGGCGATTCCCGCAACGAGCCCCAGATGGGTCAGCCACAGGCCGCGCCCGGTCTTTTCCACCATGCCCGACATCAGTAGTGCACCCGTCGTTCGATATAGCGGAACTGGACGATGGTCAGCGCCCCGACCACCACCAGCAGGATCACCGACTGCGCGGCCGAGGAGCCCAGATCCTGGCCGACGAACCCGTCGGCATAGACCTTGTAGACCAGGATCGTGGTGTCCTGGCGCGGGCCGCCGGCGGTGATCGTGTGGATGACGCCGAAAGTCTCGAAAAAGGCGTAGACCACGTTGACCACCAGCAGGAAGAAGGTGGTCGGCGACAAGAGCGGGAACACGATGGTCCAGAACCGTTTCCAGAACCGCGCCCCGTCGATCGCGGCGGCCTCGATCACGCTTTTGGGGATCGCCTGCAGCCCTGCCAGGAAGAACAGGAAATTGTAGCTGATGCGCCCCCAGGCGGACGCCAGCACCACCAGCGTCATCGCTTCGTTGCCGTTGAGCACGTGGTTCCAACGGTAGCCGAGGGCGGCGAGATACCAGCTCGCCAGCCCGACATTGGGACTGAACATGAACAGCCACAACACGCCGGCCACCGCCGGCGCGACCGCGTAGGGCCAGATCAAAAGCGTGCGATAGGTGCCAGACCCCTTGATGATCCGGTCGGCCATCACCGCCAGCCACAGCGCGGTCGCCATCGAAACCACCGTCACCAGGATGGAAAACACCGCCGTGGTGCGGAACGAGGCCAGATAATAGGGGTCGGTGAGAAGGAAGATGAAATTGCCGAAACCGACGAATTGCGTGCGCAGGCCGAACGGATCGGGAATGAAGGCCGACTGGTAGATCGCCTGGCCGGCCGGCCAGAAGAAGAACACCGCCGTCACCGCCACCTGCGGCATGACCAGCAGCAGCGGCAGGGTCCATCCCTTGAAGGTGACGCGTTTTTCCATGATGCGATGCGGCCGCGGCGGGCGCGGGGGCGGCGTTATGCCGTCCCCGCGCGCAGGCGGGATTGGATCAGCGGTTGGCCTGTTCGAAGCGGCGCAGAAGCTGGTTGCCGCGTTCCGCCGCGTTGTCGAGCGCGTCCTGGGCCGACTTGTCGCCGGTCCACACCGCCTCCAGCTCCTCGTCGATGATGGTGCGGATCTGGTCGAAGCTGCCGAGCCTGAGGCCCTTCGAATTGCCGGTCGGCGCCTTGCCGGTCATCTGGATGATGGCGATGTCGGTGCCGGGATTGGCGTCGTAGAACCCGTCCGCCTTGGTCTTTTCGTAGGCTGCGGTGGTGATTGGCAGATAGCCGGTGTCCTGATGCCATTTGGCCTGGATATCGGCGCTCGACAGGAAGCTCAGGAACGCCGCCACGCCCTTGTAGTCTTCCGCCTCGTGGCCGGACAGCACCCACAGCGACGAGCCGCCGATAATGGTGTTTTGCGGCGCGCCGTCGACGTCGGACCAGTAGGGCAGGGGACGGATCTCGAAATCGAACTCCGCTTCCGCCTTCACGCCCGCGTAGCCGGCCGAGGATTCGGTGAAGAGCGCGCATTCGCCGCCGCGGAAATTGGCGCCGCCTTCGTTGCGCCGCCCGGCATAGATGAACTTGCCGTCCTTGGCCCATTGCCCCATCGTGTCGATATGCTTGACCTGTACCGGCCCGTTGAAGGCCAGTTCGGTGTCGAGGCCGGTAAAACCGTTTTCCTTCGTGGCGAACGCCACGTTGTGATAGGCGGACAGGTTTTCCAGGTGCACCCAGCTCTGCCAGGCCGTGGTCAGCGGGCAACCGTGCCCGGACGCCTTCAGCGCATCCAGCGCCTCGCCGACCTTGTCCCAGGTCGACAGGTCCATGTCCGGATCGAGCCCGGCGCCCTCCAGCGCGTCGCGGTTGACGTAGAGCACCGGCGTCGACGAATTGTAGGGCAGCGACAGCATCTGACCGTCGGGCGTGGTGTAATAGCCCTTGACCGCGCCCAGATAACCGTCGGCGTCGAACGGCGCGCCGCCCTCGGCCATCACCTCGTAGACCGGCTTGATCGCGCCCTCGGCCGCCATCATCGTGGCCGTTCCCACTTCGAACACCATCAGCACGTGCGGCTGCTCGCCGGCCCGGAAGGCGGCGATGCCGGCATTCAGCGTCTCGGAATAATTGCCCTTGTGGGACGCGACCACGGTGTAATCGGACTGGGAGGCGTTGAATTTCTCCACCTGCTCGGCCAGCAACTCGCCGAGCCGGCCGGTAAAGGCATGCCACCACTGAATTTCCGTCGCCGCCGAGGCCGCGCCGGGCAGCGCCGCCGTTGCAAACGCGGCGCCGGCCAGTACGAGGGTCTTGAACGTCATGAGCTTTCCTCCCGCATTATGGTGCCTCGGTCGGATCGATCAGTCATCCGCTACCGCGGCCTTTGGTCGGGGTATCCCCGCCGGAAGAGCGAAGGTTTCACCTTTCTCCGATACGAGTCAATTGAAGATCGACGCCGCCTGGATACGCCGAATTGGCGCCTTGCGCGCGCGGCGCCATCTCAGCCGCTCTCGTGGGCCGGCGGTGCCGGTGCCGGGGGACGGCGCCACGCCGGTCTGCGGCGCGGTGCGATGCGGTTCTTTTTCGACGAATCGCGCTAACTTGGCGCGATGTTCGTCAATCTCCTGCTCGGCACAGCGGTCATTTCCGCGACCGTCGTCATTCATACGCTCGGCCTGATCGCGCTCACCCACGCCATCGGGCGCCTGACCGGGCTCGTGCGCATGGACGGACGCCGCAGCCGCATCCTGGCCATGGTCTCGATCGTCATCGGCCTGTTCGCGGTCATGACGGTGGAAGTGTGGCTGTGGGCCATCGCCCATTACGCGCTGGGCGTGGTCGAGGGGTTCGAAACCGCGCTCTATTTCTCGGTCGTGTCGTTTTCCACGCTCGGTTACGGCGACGTCGTGCCGGCCCATCACTGGCGGCTGTTTGCCGGCCTGGAGGGTGTCAACGGCTTCCTGCTGATCGGCTGGTCGACCGCCTATCTGATCGCCGCCGGCATCAGGATCGGGCCGTTTCGCCGCGGCGTGCATTTTTAGCCGCCGCCCGCCCGTTGCCCCTGCTTGAGGCCGGCTGCTCTATTCCCTAAAACAACAGTCCATGCGGAGGGGGGGCTGTTTGATGTTCGAGAAGATTTTGATCGCCAATCGCGGCGAGATCGCCTGCCGGGTCATCAAGACGGCGCGGAAGATGGGCATCGCCACCGTCGCCGTTTATTCCGACGCCGACCGTGACGCCGTTCACGTCGAGATGGCCGACGAGGCGGTGCATATCGGCCCGCCCGCCGCCGCCGAGAGCTATCTGGTGGCCGACAAAATCGTCGCCGCCTGCAAGAAGACCGGCGCCCAGGCGGTGCATCCCGGCTACGGGTTCTTGTCGGAGCGCGCCTCGTTCTGCGAGGCGCTGGAGGCCGAGGGGATCGTCTTCATCGGCCCCAAGCCGAAGGCGATCCGCGCCATGGGCGACAAGATCGAATCGAAGAAATTCGCCAGCGAGGCCAAAGTCAGCACCGTTCCCGGCTTCCTGGGCGAGATCGAGGACGCCGACCATGCCGAACGCATCTCCGACGAGATCGGCTATCCGGTGATGATCAAGGCCTCGGCCGGCGGCGGCGGCAAGGGCATGCGAATCGCCTGGACCAGAAACGAGGTCCGCGACGGGTTCGACCGCGCCCGCTCGGAGGCCAGGAGCTCGTTCGGCGACGACCGCATCTTTATCGAGAAGTTCATCGTCGAGCCGCGCCATATCGAGATCCAGGTTCTGGCCGACGGCCATGGCAACGCCATCCATCTCGGCGAGCGCGAATGCTCCATCCAGCGCCGCAACCAGAAAGTGGTCGAGGAGGCGCCGTCGCCATTTCTCGACGCCGAAACGCGCGCGGCGATGGGCGCGCAGGCCGTCGCGCTCGCAAGGGCCGTCGACTATCAGAGCGCCGGCACGGTCGAGTTCATCGTCGACAAGGACCGCAATTTCTATTTCCTGGAGATGAACACGCGCCTCCAGGTCGAGCATCCGGTGACCGAGCTCGTCACCGGCATCGATCTGGTCGAACAGATGATTCGCGTCGCCGCCGGCGAAAAGCTCGCGCTTTCCCAGGACGATGTCCGGCTGAACGGCTGGGCGGTCGAAAGCCGGCTCTACGCCGAGGATCCCTACCGCAACTTCCTGCCCTCGATCGGCCGGCTGACGCGCTACCGCCCGCCGTCCGAGGGCCGCCATGGCGACGTCGTCGTGCGCAACGACACCGGCGTGACCGAGGGCGCGGAAATCTCGATGTTCTACGACCCGATGATCGCTAAGCTGTGCACCTGGGCGCCCGACAGGGCGACGGCGATCGAGGCGATGTCGGACGCGCTCGACGAATTCGTCGTCGACGGCATCGAGCACAACATACCCTTCCTGTCGGCGCTGATGCGCCATCCGCGTTGGCGCGAGGGGCGGCTGTCGACCGGCTTCATCGCCGAGGAATATCCAGACGGCTTTGCCCCCGCGATGCCCAATGACGAGGAGAGGGCGGTTCTGGCGGCGGTGTCGCTGGCCGTCGAACTGCTGCGCAAGGACCGTCTCGACAGGCTGTGCGGACGGCTCGCGCCGCATTCGGGCGCGACCAAGCCGGACTGGGTGGTCAGGCTCGACGACGACTATATCGCGCTCTCCGTCGGCGAAGGCATGGTCTCGCTGCCGCTGGAGGTCGACATGCGGGTGGAGGGCGGCGAACCGGTGACGGTGTCTTCGTCCTGGCGGCCGGGCGAGATCGTGTGGAAAGGCCGGGTCGGCGGGCGGGCGGTGATCGCCCAGTTGCGCCCGGTCTTGAACGGTATGCGCATCGCCTGGCAGGGCCTGTCGGTCAACGCCCGGGCCATGTTGCCGCGCACTGCCGAACTCGACCGGCTGATGCCGAAGAAGCTGCCGCCCGACACCTCCAACATGCTGTTGTGCCCGATGCCGGGTCTGGTTGTGTCGGTCGCGGTTGCGGAAGGCCAGGAGGTCAAGACCGGCGAGACCTTGGCCGTGGTCGAGGCGATGAAGATGGAAAACGTGCTGCGCGCCGAACGCGACCTGACCGTGCTCAAGATCCATGCCGTCGCCGGCGACAGCCTGTCCGTCGACGCCGTCATCATGGAATTCGAATAGGGCTCGCGGCCGCCGCGCCCCGCAACCGCAATAACCCTGGCTGCGACCGGACTGTGTCGGACCCGGTCCGGTCGCGGCCGGCAACGCCCGTGTCACGAAGCTTGGGACAAACCGCGTCCTGCCTCTCGACCGCCGCCGCGCGATCGGAAACAATCCGCTCCGACGGCCTGAGTCCGGCCACAGCGAACGGAAGACCGACCGATGGCATCACCACGTCCCCCGCGCGATCCGCTCTTGCGCGCCGCCATGCAGGCGGCGGCGTCTCCAGCGCCGGCGGCGCGGCCGTTTATCCATTTGCGCGTCCATTCGGCCTATTCGCTGCTGGAGGGCGCGCTGCCGCTCGGCAAGATCGTCGGCCACGCGGTCAAGGACGGGGCTCCGGCGATCGCGGTCGCCGACACCAACAATCTGTTCGGCGCGCTCGAATTCGCCCAAAAGGCGGTCAAGGACGGCGTCCAGCCGATCATGGCCTGCCAGCTCGACACGCTTTTCGAGGGCGAGGACCCGTCCAGTCAACGCGCCGCGCGCGACGCCCGTCCCGACCTTGCCGGCCTGGTGCTGATCGCCGCCGACGAGACCGGTTACGCCAACCTCGTGCGATTGGTCAGCCGCGCCTATCTCGAAACGCCGGCCGGCGCGCCCGTGCATATCACCAGCGGCTGGTTGGCCGAGAGCGCGCCCGGGCTCATCTGCCTGACCGGCGGCGCGGCCGGGCCGATCGGCCGCGCGCTTGCCGCCGACCACGCGCCGCTGGCCGAAGCCCGGCTCTTGCATCTGCGCGACCTGTTCGGCGACCGGCTCTATGTCGAGCTGCAGCGCCACGAGGGCTACGACCGCGCCGTCGAGGCGGCCCAGATCGATCTCGCCTACCGCCACGACCTGCCGCTGGTGGCCACCAACGAGGCGTTTTTCCCCGCCCGCGAGGATTACGAGGCGCACGACGCGCTGATCGCCATCGCCGAGGGCACGGTGATCGCCGTCGACGAGCGCCGCAAGCTCACCCCGGACCACTATCTCAAGAGCCAGGCCGAGATGGCGGCCCTGTTTGCCGATCTGCCCGAGGCGATCGACAACACGGTGGAGATCGCGCTGCGCTGTTCCTATTATCCTGAAAACCGCGCCCCCATCCTGCCGCGCTTCACCACCGGCTCGACCGACGACCCGGAGGCGGCCGAAAAGGCGGAGGCCGACGAGCTCAGGCGCCAGGCGCACGAGGGGCTGGAGCGCCGGATCGCCGACCAGGGCCTGTCCGAGGGCTATACGCGCGAGGATTACGCCAAGCGTCTGGACTACGAGCTCGGCGTCATCGAGCGGATGAAGTTTCCCGGCTACTTCCTGATCGTCGCCGACTTCATCAAATGGGCCAAGGCACACGACATTCCCGTCGGTCCCGGCCGCGGCTCCGGCGCCGGCTCGCTGGTCGCCTACGCGCTCACCATCACCGATGTCGACCCGCTGCGCTTTTCGCTGCTGTTCGAGCGCTTCCTCAATCCCGACCGCGTGTCGATGCCCGACTTCGACATCGATTTCTGCCAGGATCGGCGCGACGAGGTCATCCGCTACGTCCAGGAAAAATACGGCCGCGACCAGGTTGCCCAGATCATCACCTTCGGCACCTTGCAGGCGCGCGCGGTGCTGCGCGACGTCGGCCGTGTGCTGCAAATGCCCTACGGGCTGGTCGACCGGCTGACCAAGATGGTGCCGGCCAACCCCGCCAATCCGGTCAAGCTCGCCGACGCCATCGCCGCCGAGCCGCGTTTCCAGGAGGAGCAGGAAAAGGAGCCGATCGTCGAGCAGCTCCTGGAGATGGCGCAGAAGCTGGAGGGGCTCTACCGCCACGCCTCCACCCATGCCGCCGGCATCGTGATCGGCGACCGGCCGCTGTCGGAACTGGT
Source organism: Nitratireductor alexandrii (assembly GCF_004000215.1). Classification (GTDB taxonomy): domain Bacteria; phylum Pseudomonadota; class Alphaproteobacteria; order Rhizobiales; family Rhizobiaceae; genus Mangrovimarina; species Mangrovimarina alexandrii. The sequence goes on from NZ_RBVY01000004.1 coordinate 9,038, forward strand.
GCCGATGTACCGCGATCCGCGCTCCGACATGCCCGTCACCCAGTTCAACATGAAGAAGGTCGAGGATGCCGGCCTGGTCAAGTTCGACTTTCTCGGCCTGAAGACGCTGACCGTGCTGGAAACGGCGGTCAAGCTGATCCGCCGCAAGGGCGTCGAGATCGATCTGTCGAAGATTCCGCTCGACGACGCCGACACCTACGCCATGCTGGCGCGCGGCGAGACGGTCGGCATCTTCCAGGTGGAATCGGCCGGCATGCGCAAGGCGCTGATCGGCATGAAGCCCGACCGCATCGAGGACATCATCGCCCTGGTCGCGCTCTACCGCCCCGGCCCGATGGAGAACATTCCCACCTACAACGCCCGCAAGCATGGCGAGGAGGAGATCGCCTCGATCCATCCCAAGATCGACCATCTGGTTCAGGAGACCCAGGGCGTCATCGTCTACCAGGAACAGGTGATGCAGATCGCCCAGGAACTGGCCGGCTACACGCTCGGACAGGCCGATCTTCTGCGCCGCGCCATGGGCAAGAAGATCCGCGCCGAGATGGAAAAGCAGCGCGCGATCTTCGTCGACGGCGCCACCGAGCGCGGCGTTTCCAAACAGCAGGCCGACTTCATCTTCGACCTCTTGGCCAAGTTCGCCGATTACGGCTTCAACAAGTCGCACGCCGCCGCCTATGCGATCGTCTCCTACCAGACCGCCTATTTGAAGGCGCATCATCCGGTCGAGTTCCTGGCCGCCTCGATGACGCTCGACATGGGCAACACCGACAAGCTGGCCGATTTCCGTCAGGACGCCATCCGCCTCGGCATCGAGGTCGTGCCGCCCTCGGTGCAGACTTCGCACCGCGATTTCGAGGTCGGCGACAATCGCATCTTCTATTCGCTGGCCGCCATCAAGGGCGTCGGCGACGCCGCGGTCGAGCACATCGTGGAAAAACGCCGCGAAAAGCCGTTTTCAAGCCTGGAGGAGTTTTGCGGCCGGGTCGATCCGCGCATCGTCGGCAAGCGCGTCTTCGAAAGTCTGGTCCAGGCCGGCGCGCTCGACTGTTTCGGGCGCGAGCGCGCGGCGCTGTTTGCCGGCGTCGAGCTGATGATGGGGCTTGCCCAGCGCGCGGCCGAAAACGCGCTCTCGGGCCAGTCCGACATTTTCGGTGCCGCGCTCGCCGGCGAGCCGGAACGGCTGCGCCTGCCCGACACCGCGCCCTGGTTGCCGGCCGAAAGGCTGCATCGCGAGTTCCAGGTGGTCGGCTTTTATCTCTCCGCCCACCCGCTCGACGAATACAAGGACGCGCTCAAGAAGATGCGCGTGCAGAACTGGACCGAGTTTTCCGCCGCCGTCAAGCGCGGCGCGTCGGCCGGACGGCTGGCCGGCACTGTCACCTCGAAACAGGAGCGCAAGACCCGCACCGGCAACAAGATGGGCGTGGTCAATTTCTCCGATGTCAGCGGCCAGTTCGAGGCGGTGCTGTTTTCCGAGGCGCTGGCCCAGTTCCGCGACCTTTTGGAGGCCGGTCGCTCGGTGGTCATCACGGTCGCGGCCGAGGACCGGCCGGAAGGCGTCAATCTGCGCATCCAGACCGTGCAGTCGCTGGAGGACGAGGCGAGCCGGCTGCAAAAGGCGCTCAGGATCTTCCTGCGCGACGCCGGTCCGGCCGCCGCGCTCGCCGGCCATCTCGGCCAGCGCGGCGAGGGCGAGGTGTCGCTGGTGCTGATCAAGCAGGACGGCGCCGGCGAGGTCGAGATCGCGTTGCCCGAGCGCTACCGCATCTCGCCGCAGATCGCCTCGGCGCTGCGCGCCGTGCCCGGCGTGGTCGACGTCGAACTGGTTTAGGGTGCGCCTCAGGACGGCCGCGCGGGTTTTCCCCTCTTGCGACGTCTATAGCGTTTCCAGGCGGAGTGGAAGCCGGTTCGCCGTTCAAAAACGCGTTAAAACAATAAGTTAGAGCCGGTCTGCGAATCCGTGAGAAGCAGAACGGCTCTAAGGCCTGGCTTCGCAAGCACCAGCACGTCACTGGTTCCCTTATGCGGGGGAGAAAATCTTTTCCTGCGCTTGCGCGGGCGCAGCCAGGCAAGGCTTGGAAAAGACAACAAGGGGGATCGTCCTAGGGATCGACCCGTCAGGAGGCGACCGGCTTCTTGCGCGGCGCGCGCTTGGCGCGCGTCGGCGCGGCCTTAACCTCGCCGGCCGTCTTTTCGGCCATCGCCAGGCGCATTTCGCGCAGCCGGGCCGTCTTCTTGTCGCGGGCCGACACTTCCTCCTGGATGATCGATTGCGCGACCGCCGTGGTCTGTTCGGCCTTGGTGGTGGCCGAGCGTGAACGGGGAGCGACGGTGAAATCGGAAATCGAGCGCATCGGTGGAACCCTTGATCTGGTTTTGCGGAAGCGGCCGCGCCCCGTAGGAAAGGGCGCGAGCCTGTGTTCGTGTGGGCCTGTCGCGGCCGTCGCGGGCGCGGCGGTTATTTCTTTTTCGCGCGCGTGCCGGTCGCGGTGCCGTCCGTGGCCAGCCTGACCGCGGATCCGAACGGTGCTGGCGCCACCGGCGGTTTCTTGTCTTTTTTCGGTTTCCGGATTTCCCGGTTGCTGCGTTGCTGGCCCTTGGCCATCGCGGTCGCTCCTCATGGGCGGGTTGATGATGGGGCGGATCGCACGTGTCGCGTTTCGCGTCGCGCTTCCGCCTTTGATCGTGGGCATGTCTTGATTCCGACACCGACTGGCGCGGTCGCAGGACATGGTCCGGTCAACAAAAAAGCGGGGAATTGCTCCCCGCTTCCTGGTGCCGGCGTGAGCCGGCGCGCGATCCGGAAGGAAAGCTGCCAGTACATCCGTGGTCAGCTCTCCCGTATCCGGTGCGTGTTTTATACGACCTTCAGGTTCGCCGCGGACTGGCGCCCCTTGCCGTCGTCCTCGAGGTCGAATTCGAGCTTTTGGCCTTCAACCAGACCGCCGAGACCGGCGCGGTCGAGCGCGCTGATATGGACGAACACGTCCTTTTCGCCATCTTCGCGGGTGATGAAGCCAAAACCCTTCTGGCCATTGTAGAATTTTACGGTACCGGTATGCATGGACTCATTCCTTGGAAACGATGCGCCGCGATCGTGCCGCGCCGCGCGAGAAAATATATCGATTTCTGGAATGAGATTGGCGGGTCGAAAGCCTCTGACGCCGCGAAAAGCCAAGCCTGGCCCAAATAACGATAACCTTTAGATAGACACCAATTGCGGCTTATTCAAGGGCCTGGCCGAAATCCGGTCTCACGCCGCCGCCCGGCCGCGCCCGCGCTCAGCGCTCGCGCTGCGGGCGGCCGCGATTGCCCTTGCCGACCGCGTAGCCGGTCTCCTCCGCCTTGTTGGCGAACTTGTCCCGCAGCGCGTCGATCGCGCCCTCGACGAGTGTGCGCTTGCGCGCGGCCTGATCGGTCTGCGGGGTCTACAGCGTTTCCAGGCGAAGTGGAAACCGGTTCGTCGTCCGCCAACGCGTCAAGACAAGAAGTTGGAGCCGATTTGCGAGCCCCGTGAAAAGCAGAACGCCTCTAACCCGCCACGCGTACGGCTTCGGTGACGACGGCGTGCGGTCGGGCGAGGAAGGCGCGCAGGAAGGCCGGGTCGACGTCGGGCTGCGTGCCGTCGGCCTGCGTCAGCGCATGCCAGGTGACCGGGCCGAGGCCGGCCGCCCGCATCGCCGCCTCGATCGAGCCGCGCGACCAGTACCAGGCGTCGAAGGCGGCGCTCTGCTCGCCCCGCGACAGCGAGACGTGGATCACGCCGCCGTCCTCGTGCGGTGCGTTCGCCGGATCGTCGGCCGCGTAGGACAGGCCGAGCGGCCAGTAGAAGTCGGGATCGGGGTGGTAGTCGGGATGGATCGGCAACGTGACGAGCCGGCCGCCGGGGCGCAAAAGCTTGGCCATTGAGGCGCACATGGCGTCGAGTTCGTCGCGGCTGCCGGCATAGGGCAGCACATAGATCGCCACGACGACGTCGAACTGCCCCTCGAGATCGGCCGTCAACGCGTCGACGAACTGGATGTCGTAGCCCTGCGCCGCGGCCTGCCGGCGGGCGAAGGACAGCATGCCCTCGGCCAGATCGAAGCCGACGACCCGGCGCGCACCGCGATCCTTGATCCAGCGTGCATACATGCCCGTGCCGCAGCCGAAATCGAGCACGTCCTTGCCCGACAAATCGCCGAGCACGCCCATCACGCTCGGAATCTCGATGTCGCGGCGGAACGGCCAGCGCGCCATGTCCTCGTAGAGTGCGGCGAGGGTTTCGAACTGCGATGCGGCCTGCTTCGTCATGATCGGTCTTCCGCGCTCGAGGACGGTCCAGGGTGTCTCACAGTAGCGGCAAAACGGCCGGCTGGCGAGCCGCGCGTGTCGCGCCGGCCGTCCTCCCGCGCCTGCGCCGTCCTTCCTCAGCTCTCGCGCTGCGGGCGGCCGCGATTGCCCTTGCCGAACGTGTAGCCGGTTTCCACCGCCTTGTTGCCGAACTTGTCCCGCAGCGCGTCGATCGCGCCCTCGGCGAGTGCGCGCTTGCGCGCGGCCGTGTCGACCAGGTCGGCCGGGTCGGCGCGGTCGTCGGGCGCGAGATCGGCCACGCCGATGCCGATCAGCCGGTAGCGCGTGCCGTCGGTCTCCTTTTCCAGAAGCGCCAGACCGGTCGAAAAGATCCGGTCGGCGAGCCGCGTCGGGTCCGACAGCCGGCGATTGCGGGTGCGGGTCTTGAAATCGTGGGTTTTCAGCTTCAGCGTCACCGTGTGGCCGGCGATGCCGGCCTTCTTCAGCCGCGCCGAAACCGTTTCCGACAGCGCCCGCAGCACCGGCACCAGCTCGCCGGGCGCGGCCAGGTCGGTGTCGAAGGTGGTTTCGGCCGACACGCTCTTGGCGTCGTGGTCGGCATGCACCGCGCGCGTGTCCTGGCCGCGCGCCAGATGGTAGAGGCGCTCGCCCATCGTGCCGTAGCGCTTCATCAGCGTGGCGCGTTCCATCGTCTGCAGTTGCGCGATCCGCGTGATGCCGTCGCGCGCCAGCGTTGCGGCGAACGCCTTGCCGACGCCCCAGATCAGCGTCACCGGCTGGTCGGCCAGGAAATTGAGCGCCTCGGCGCGGCCGATGACGGAAAAGCCGCGCGGCTTGTTGAAGTCGGAGGCGACCTTGGCCAAAAACTTGCAGTAGGACAGCCCGACCGAGACGGTGATGCCGATCTCGCGCTCGACCTGGCGCGCGAACCGCGCCAGAACGATCGCCGGCGCCGTGCCGTGCAGCTTTTGCGTGCCGGTGAGGTCCAAAAACGCCTCGTCGATCGACAGCGGCTCGACCAGCGGCGTCAGCGCCTGCATCATCTGGCGCACCTCGCGCCCGACCCGGGCGTATTTTTCCATGTCGGGTTTCAGCACCACGGCCTCCGGACAGGCCTCCAGCGCCTTGAACATCGGCATCGCCGAGCGCACGCCGTTGATGCGGGCGATATAGCAGGCCGTCGACACCACGCCGCGCTTGCCGCCGCCGATGATCAGCGGCCGGTCGCGCAATTCGGGCCGGTCGCGTTTTTCCACCGCGGCGTAGAACGCGTCGCAGTCGATATGCGCGATCGACAGGTCGTAGAGTTCGCCGTGGCGCACGAGCCGTGGGCTGCCGCAGGCCGCGCAGCGCCGTGCCGCCGCCTCCGCCTGCGGGCGCAGGCAGTCGCGGCAAAAACCGGCCTCGGGATCGTTGACAGCAAACGTCATGGCTGCGAACATAAACGGAACAAACAAAATATTAGTCGAGACGGGCCGGCGAGACAAGCGGCCGGGAAGGGGATCGCATGGCCGCACGGATCGAACCGCTGACCGCCGATCTGTGGCCGGCGCTGGAGGATTTGTTTGGCCGCCAGGGCGCCTGTTACGGCTGCTGGTGCACGCATTTTCGCCTGCCGCCGGCGACCCGGCGGCACAACAACCGCGAAAGCAACCGCGCCCACTTCAAGACCCGGGTCGAGACCGGGCCGCCGCCCGGCCTGATCGCGCTCGAGGACGGCGTCGGCATGGGCTGGATGCAGATCGGCCCGCGCGCCGACGTGCCGGAATGGAACAATCAGGGCCGCGTCTCGGCGCCGCTGTCGCCCGACGAACGCGACGATGCCGGCGTGTGGGCGGTGTCGTGCTTTTTCGTCCGCGGCAAGGCGCGCGGCCGGGGCCTGACCCATCGTCTGGTGGCCGCCGGCATCGATCACGCGCGGGCCGGCGGCGCGCGGCTGATCGATGCCTGCCCGATAACCGAATCCAAAAGCACGCGCCCGGTCGGCCTGTTCGTCGGCTCGGCCCGGGTGTTCGAAAAGGCCGGCTTCGAGCGCGTCGCCGAGCGCAAGGCCGGCCGGCCGCTGATGCGTCTGGTGTTGTAGCGCCGCGGCTGCGGGCAGGGCCGCCGCCCGAAGGTCAAAGCCGCAGCGCGCCGGCGATCTTCGGCGTTGCGTCCGGCCAGTCCTCGACCACGGCGATGCCCTCGGCCGGCGGCGGCAGGAGCCGGCGCAGCGCATTGTCGGCCATCAGGTGGAACAGATGCGCGTCGGCGACGCTGGCGCGGGCCGAGCTCAAATTGTGCGGCAGGTCGTCGACGAAGGCGACCGGGCGCCGGCCGTCGCCCCTGAGCGCGGCGATCGCCGGGCCCTTGGCCATTTCGGTGGTCAGCAGCGGATAGGTCAGCCCCAGCGTCTCGAGATGGGCGCGCCGGACCGCGCGATGGCGGTGCGGCATGGCGGTCAACAGCACGATCTCGGCGCCGGCCGACAGCGTTTCCAGCGCCTCGGCCGCGCCCGCCGCCATTGTCTGCCACTCGGCCTGGGCGGCGAAGAAGGCGCTGAGCAGGCCCGAAACGGTCTCCCGGTCAACCACGGCGCCGGTGTCGATCTCGGTGACGTTGCCGTGCAGGCGGAACGTTTCCAGCCCCAGCGCGTAGCCCTTTGCGGCGAGGAAGCGCGGAAACGGCCGGATGAACTCCAAAATCACGTCGTCGACGTCGAGCACCACAAGCGGGCGGCTGTCGCGCGCCAGTTCGGCGATCTGGCGGGCGGTTTCGGGATCGTCGCTCATGTCGAGGCCAGAAAATCGTCGTTGCCGCCGGGCAGGGCGCGTTGGGCCTGGCCGACCGCCGCCGGGTCGATGTCGTGCGCCTGGCAAAATGCCGTCAGCGTCGGCTCGTGGGCGAGCAGGAAATTCAGCACGCCCGCCAAAAAACCCGGCTCGGCCGCCGCGCGCCTGATCGCGTCCGCCTCGATGCCGGTCAGCGCCAGGAAGCGCGGCAAAAGCACCGGATCGGCGGCGATGAAACCGAGCGCCTGGATGGCGAGCGCTTCGGCGGCTGGGGAATTGGCGCTGGCGGGCATGGGCAGGATCCGGATCGCTGGACGCGGCCAGACCTAGCCGCTCGACGGCCGGCAGGCAAGCCGGTCGCGGCCTGGCAAGGGGTTTGCCTTTCGTCAATCAAATCGCGATAGGCTGTCTTTAGGGAGAATCGCGCTTTTCCGGCCCGAACGCCGGCAACGCGGCCCGAAGAACCTGTCGTCAGGGTGGGGCGAGCATGTCGAAGACTGTGATGATCGTCGAGGATAACGAGCTCAATATGAAGCTCTTCCGCGACCTGATCGAGGCCAGTGGCTACGCCACGGTGCGCACGCGCAACGGGCTCGAGGCGCTCGATCTCGCGCGCCGGCACCGGCCGGACCTGATCTTGATGGACATCCAGTTGCCGGAAGTGTCGGGCCTGGAGGTGACGAAATGGCTGAAGGAGGATGACGATCTGCACGCCATTCCCGTCATCGCCGTGACGGCGTTCGCCATGAAGGGCGACGAGGAGCGCATCCGCCAGGGCGGCTGCGAGGCCTATATTTCCAAGCCGATCTCGGTCGGCAAGTTCATCGAGACGATCAGATCCTATCTGGGCGACGCCTGACGGGCTCATTTTCACGCCGAGCGAACGGAACCGGACCATGACCGCACGCATCCTCGTCGTTGACGACATCCCGGCGACCCTGAAACTGCTGGAGGCGCGGCTTCTGGCGGAATATTTCGAGGTGCTGACGGCGACCTCCGGCCCCGAGGCGCTGGAACTGTGCCGGGGCGGCAAGGTCGACGTGGTGCTGCTCGACATCCTGATGCCGGACATGGACGGTTTCGAAGTCTGCCACCGGCTCAAGCAGAACCCGGCGACCGCCCATATTCCCGTCGTCATCGTTACCGCGCTCGACCGGGTCGCCGACCGCATCCGCGGTCTGGAGGCCGGTGCCGACGATTTTTTGACCAAGCCGGTCAACGACCTCCAGCTCCTGACCCGGGTCAAGAGTCTGGTGCGGCTGAAGATGCTGTCCGACGAGCTGCGCCTGCGCGCGGCGACCACGCGCATGATCGGCATCGAGCCGCTGCTTGCCGACATCGTGCCGGCCGACGAGGAAAGCCCGCGCGTGCTGGTGGTGGACGATGACGCCGAAGCGGCGGCGGCCGTCACCGGCCTGCTGGCCTCCTATGTCACGCCGATGGTCCAGCCCGACCCGCAGGCGGCCTGTTTCCAGATCGCCGAAGGCAATTTCGATTGCGTTCTGGTGTCGACCGGTTTTGCCCGCTTCGACCCGCTGCGGCTGTGCTCGCAACTGCGCTCGCTCGACCGCACCCGGTTCGTGCCCATTATCCTGATCGCCGACAAGGACGAGCAGCAGCGCGTCACCCGCGCGCTCGAGCTCGGCGTCAACGACTATATCGTGCGGCCGCTCGACCGTCAGGAACTGATCGCCCGGCTGCGCACCCAGGTCCGGCGCAAGCGCTACAATGACCGCTTGCGCGCCAATGTCACCGAAACCATCGCCATGGCCGTCACCGACGGGCTGACCGGCCTGCACAACCGCCGCTATCTCGACAGTCATCTCGACACGCTGGTCGAGCGCGCCAGGGCGGGCGGGCGCCCCCTGTCGGTGATGATCACCGATCTCGACTGCTTCAAGACCGTCAACGACACCTACGGCCACGACGGCGGCGACGAGGTGCTGCGCGAATTCGCCGAGCGGCTGCGCCGAAACGTGCGCGGCATCGACCTTGCCTGCCGTTATGGCGGCGAGGAGTTCGTCGTCGTCATGCCCGACACCGACGCGCGGGCAGCGGCCAGGATCGGCGAGCGCGTGCGCGCCGAGATCGAGGCCGCGCCCTTCGCCGTGGGGCCGGACCAGGTCGCTGTGGGGTTGACGGTCAGCGCCGGCATCGCTGCCCTCGACGGCGCGGGCGATACCGCCGCCGGGTTGCTCAAGCGGGCGGATCTCGCCCTTTACGAGGCCAAGCACGGCGGCCGCAACCGGGTCGTTTCGGCGGCGGCCTGAGTCCCGTTCTCTGGGCCGCCGGGCCGGGCCATGGCCGGCTTGTTTACGTTAACGTAAGCAAGCTGTCGCATATCCTTAATAAATAGTTGATTTCTTCCTCGCATTGCGCGAGAAATCCTCGGAACAAGAGTGTTCGGTGACGGTTTTCACGCGGACCTCTCGTCATACCCCATGATGCTCAGGTCCGCCGCATCTCCTGGGTTCCGTGGGGTTGGCCGGTCGGCTCTGACTCTCAGTGGCCTCCTCGTACCGCTGTCAGATTGCCGGCCGGCCCCCTTTTCCTCTCATTGCGAGCATCAGGGCAGGGCGCCTGTGTCCCGCGCGCGGCAGCGCGCGAAACGAGGCCCGTCTCATGCCGTTGCCGTCGCTCTGCCGGGGCGCGGGGTGAGCGGCTCCGAACAACAAAAAACGCCGCCCTTGCAGGCGGCGTCATCCAGGTGCCGGCGTTGCGGCGGCCTATTTGATCTTCGTTTCCTTGAACTCGACATGCTTCTTGGCAATCGGATCGTATTTGCGGAACGACATCTTTTCCGTCTTCGTCCGGCTGTTCTTGCTGGTGACGTAGAAAAAGCCGGTATCGGCGGTCGACAGGAGCTTGATCTTCAGGTTTGCGGCTTTGGCCATGACGTTCGTCCGTTGTTCTCGCGAAATTCAGCCGGCTTGGAACCCACCCTCGGGGACGCGACTTACGTCGACAGGCCGTGCAGAGTTGGCGGAGACATATACAAGCGCCCCCGAAAGTCAAGGCCGCCGTGCCCGGGCGGCTCCGGTGTCGCGCTTTTTTTGCCGCGCCGTCACGGAAATGACGGCAGCGCGGACGGTGACGCGCCCGAAAACACGCGGAACTCGCGCACCAGGTGGGCCTGGTCGGCATACCCGCAATCGGCCGCGATCTGGGCCCAGTCGGCCGTCTCGGCGCGCCGGGCGATCGTCAGCGCGCGGTTGAAGCGCACCATGCGCGCGGTGGCTTTCGGCCCGATGCCGATCTCCTCGCCGAAGCGCTGGTTGAGATGTTTGCGCGAGCAGTCGAGCGAGCGGGCCAGGGCGCCGATGCGCACCGTGCCGTGGCTGGCAAGGATGCGTTGATAGGCCCAGGCGGTCGCGCCGTGCCGTGGTGCCGCCGCCGCCAGCCGGCGGCGCAGCAGCGTCTCCACCGCCGCGAACCGGTGCCGCCAGTCGCCATGTTCGCCGAGGCGGTCGCGCAGGTCGGTGATGTCGGGGTCGCCGAGCTCGTCGAGCTGCACCATGCGCCGCGCGATCTCGCACATCGGAATGCCGAAGAACCGCCGTGCTCCGAGCGGGGTGAAGTCGATCTGGATGCATTCGGCGCGCCCGGTCGAGTCGATCAGCACGAAACCGGGATAAAGCCCCGAGGTGAAGCTGTTGTAGCGCTCGTCGGCGGTCGGCGCGCGACCGAGCGCGATCCGGAACGGCTCGCCGAATCCCACGATCAGCGGCACCGCCAGCGGCGCCATCTCCACGGCATGGGCGAGCGCGTGGCCGTTTTCGCGATAGCCGACGATCCTGATCACCTCGCCGCCGAGATCGACCGGCACCCGATGCTGCACCAGCACCGTGGTGGCGTCCGGCTGCGGGGCGCGGGACGGGGCGTGTCGGGGATCTTCTGCCATATCGTGCCTTTTCGCCAGCGCGCATGGTAGGCCAAGCCGCCGTCGCGCAAAAGCCCGGCATTGCGGCTGGCCGCGGCTTCGGGCTTGCACACGGCGCAAACCGCAATAGTGTGATGCTGCTGCTGGGGAGGGTGGTCGATGGCCGAAGGGTTTTTAGCCAAGCTGCGTGTTTTGCTGGAGGGCGATCCGGCCGTGCGCCGTGTTGCCGACGATCCGGTGCTGTCGGCCGAGCTTTTGTTGCTGTTTCGCATGATCCTGGCCGATGGCGAGGTCGACGAGAAGGAGCTGGAGACGTTCCGGCGCATCTGCCGCGAGGCGTTCGGCATCGGCGAGGACAGCCTGAAAAGCGTGATTCGCTACCTGCACGATTTCGGCTACGAGACGACCGGCTCGCAGGCGCTGGCGCTTTTTCGCACGCTCGACCGGCAGCGCCGCGTCGACCTTGCCCGCCATATGGCCGAGATCGCCAAATCCGATTCGGATCTGAGCGAGCATGAAGTCAGGCTTTTGCGCCGCACGCTCGACGTGCTCGACCTCGACCCGTCGGATGTTGTCGGCGGCGACGTGCACGGCGAGGCAGACGCGGATCCCGCGCAGTAGCCCGCGCCAGTCTTATCCCTGTTCTGCCAGGCGCCGCCGGATCGCGCGTTTCAGGTCCGGCGCGGCGGCCACCAGCGCCTTGGCCGCGTCCGAGCGCGGATCGTCGAGCACCGCGTCGGTCTTGCCTTCCTCCACGATCTTGCCGTCATGCATCACCATCACCTCGTCGGTGATCGCGCGCGCCACCGTCAGGTCGTGGGTGATGAACAGATAGGCGACGCCCAGGCGCTGGTTCAAATCGGCGAACAGGTCGAGCACCTGGGCGCGGATCGACACGTCGAGCGCCGACACCGGCTCGTCGGCCACGATCAGCTTCGGCCGCGTGATCAGCGCGCGCGCGATCGAGATGCGCTGGCGCTGGCCGCCGGAAAACTCGTGCGGATATTTTTGCATGTCGTCCGGCCTGAGCCCGACCTCGTGCAGGGCGTGCGCCACCATCTCGCGGCGCGTTGTCGGCGTGGGCGCCTCGTCGAGCAGGTGCAGCGGTTCGGCGACCAGGCGTTCGACCTTGTGGCGCGGGTTGAACGAGCCGTACGGGTCCTGGAACACGACCTGCATGTTGCGCCGCGCCGGTTTCAGCGCCGCCTCGCTCTTGCCCGTCAGCGTCTCGCCGAGGAAGCGGATTTCGCCGGCGCTCGGCCGGTCGAGGGCCAGGATCATCCGCGCCAGCGTCGATTTCCCGCAGCCCGAGCGGCCGACCAGCGCCACGGACTGGCCGGGCTTGAGTGCGAACGAGACGCCGTCGACGGCGCGGAACGGGACCGGGCGCGAAAACGGCGAGCGTCGCCGCCCGGCATAGTCGCGCACCACCGTGTCGACCTCCAGCAGGTTGGGCCCGGACGCATCCGCCGCGGCGCGGTGCGGCCGGGCCGGCACGTGCATCGACGCCTCGGCGAGCTGGCGCGTATAGGGGTGGACCTGGGCGGCGAGCGTCGGCGCGGTCTCGCCGTCCTCCATCACCGTGCCGTGGCGCATGATGGTCACCCGGTCGGCCATGTCGGTGACGACCGCCAAATCGTGGCTGATCAGAAGCAGCCCCATGTGGTTTTCCGCCACCAGGTCGCGCAGAAGGTCGAGGATCTGCGCCTGCAGCACCACGTCGAGCGCGGTGGTGGGTTCGTCGGCGATCAGCAGTTTTGGCTTCAGCGCGCAGGCGATCGCGATCACCACGCGCTGGCGCTGGCCGCCGGAAAGCTGGTGCGGATAGCGCGACAGCGGAAACTGCGCCTCCGGCAGGCCGACCCGGTCGAGGATCCGGCGCGCCGAGGCCTCGGCGTCGGCCCGGTTGGCGCCGGTGTGCCAGCGTATGCCTTCGGCCACCTGTTCGCCGATCGTCTTGACCGGGTTGAGTGCCGTCATCGGCTCCTGGAACACCATGCCGATATCGTCGCCGCGCAGCCGGCACATCGCCGCCTCCGGCGCCGCCAGAATATCGATGCCGTCGAAGGTGACGTGGCCGCTGGCCTCGGCCGCGTGCGGCAGCAGCCGCATGACGGTGAGCGCCGTCATCGACTTGCCCGATCCCGATTCGCCGACCAGGCCCATGGTCCGGCCGGCTTCGATGGCAAGGTCGACGGCGTTCAGGATCGGCGCGTCGCCGATCTTCAGCGTCAGCTTTTCGATCTCCAGAAGCGCCATCAGCGTTGACGTCTCAGTTTCGGGTCGAGCACGTCGCGCAGCCCGTCGCCGAGCAGGTTCAGGCCCAGCACGGTGACCACGATCGCCAGGCCGGGAAACAGCGCCAGGTGCGGGGCCACGATCATGCGCGTCTGGGCGTCGAACAGCATGCGGCCCCAGGACGGCATCGGCGGCTGCGCGCCGAGCCCGACATAAGAAAGCCCCGCTTCGGCCAGGATGCCGAGCGCGAACTGGATCGTGCCCTGGACCAGCAGGATCGAGGCGATGTTGGGCAGGATGTGCTCAATGGTGATCAGCACTTTGTTCTTGCCGGCCGCGCGCGCGGCCAGGATGAACTCGCGCGGCCACAGGGCGAGCGCGCCGGCGCGCGCCACGCGTGCGAAGACGGGGATGTAGAAAATGCCGATCGCGATGATGGCGTTGATCGCGCCGGGTCCGAAAATCGCGGTGATCAGCACGGCCGACAGCAGCGCGGGGAAGGCGAAGACGAGATCGTTGAACCGCATCAGCGCCTCGTCGATCAGCCCGCCGCGCGCCGCCGCCCAGCAGCCGAGCGGCACGCCGATGCCCATGCCCATGCACACCGCCACCACCGCGACCGCGATCGAGTTGCGCGAGCCGACCATGATCATCGACAGGATGTCGCGGCCGAAATGGTCGGTGCCGAACGGATGCGTCCACGACAGGCCCTGCATGCGGTCGGCCGGCACCAGCCTTGTCACGTCGAACGGCGTCCACACCAGCGACACCACGGCCATGGCCGTGATCAGGGTGGTGATCGCGAAGCCGGCGACAAAGGAGCGGTTGGAAAACGCCGCCGCCAGGAGCCCCTGTTCGGGTTGCGGCAGGTCGAGCGGTTCGGCGGCCATCAGCGCGTCCTCAGCCGCGGATCGACGAGCGCGTAGCAGATATCGACCAGAATGTTGACGATGACCACGCTCGCCACCAGAAGCATCACCACGCCCTCGACGACGATCAGGTCGCGCTGGGTGATGGCCTGGAACACCAGACGTCCCAGCCCCGGCAGGTAGAACACGTTCTCGATGATGATCGTGCCGGCGAGCAGGAAGGCGAATTGCAGGCCCAGAATGGTCAGCACCGGGATCATGGCGTTGCGCAGCGCGTGGCGCCACAACACCGCTTTGCGCGGCATGCCCTTGGCGCGGGCGGTGCGGATATAGTCCTCGCCCAGCACCTCCAGCAGCGCCGAGCGCGTCACCCTGGCCAGGATCGCCGCTTGCGGCAGGGCAAGCGCGATCGCCGGCAGGAGCAGCGCCCGCAAGCCGCTGAGAAGCCCGTTCTCCCAGCCCGAGAACCCGCCGGCCGGCACCAGCCGCAGCCACACCGCGAACACGTAGATCAGGATCAACGCGAACCAGAAATTCGGCACCGCGACGCCGAACTGCGCCGCGCCCATGGCGAGCGTGTCGGCCGCCTTGCCGCGTCTGGCGGCCGCGAACAGCCCGACGGGAATGGCGATCGCGGTCGATAGAATAAGCGCCATCAGCGCCAGCGGCAGCGACACGACGGCCCGCTCCGCGACGAGTTCGATCACCGGGCTGGAATAGGTGAAGGAACGGCCGAAATCGCCGACCACGAGCCCGCTCACCCAGCCGAGATAGCGCGTCACCACCGGCTGGTTGAGGCCCATCTGCTCGCGCAGCGCGGCCAGCGCCTCCTCGGTGGCGTTCATGCCCAGCATGAGCTGCGCCGGATCGCCCGGCACGATCTCCAGCACGGCGAAAACCACGATCGAGGCCACGACCAGTGTCAGAAGCCCGACGGCGATGCGCTTGGCGAGAAATGCGATCATTGGGCCTTGCGTCTCCCTCCCCGCGAGGGGGAGGGAGAGACATCCGTTATTCGGCCCACTTCACGTCGGTCAGGTCGGTTGCCTGCACCGGCGAGTTCTCCCACATGCCTTCGAGCTTGGCGTCCCACACGCCGATCTTGGGCAGCTGGAACAGGTAGCCGTTGACGGCGTCCTCGGCGATGATCGTCTGCGCCTTGGCGTAGAGTTCGTTGCGCTTGGCCTGTTCGGAGGTGACGTCCAGCTCGGCGATCACGGCGTCGAATTCGGGATTGTCGTACTGGAAATAATAGTCGTCGCGCGCATAGATGCCGATATCGTTCGGCTCGGTATGCGACACGATCGTCAGGTCGTAATCCTTGGCCTTGAACACCTGGTCGAGCCATTGCGCCCATTCCACCGGAATGATCTCGAGCTCGATGCCGACCTCGCGCAATTGCGAGGCCACGATCTGGCCGCCGTCGCGCGCATAGGACGGCGGCGGCAGCTTCAGCGTCGCCTTGAAGCCGTCTTCGAAACCGGCTTCCTTCAGCAGCGCCTTGGCCTTTTCCACATCGTGCGGATAGGTGCCGGTCAGGTCGACATAGGCCTCGTTGCCGGGCGAGAAATGCGAGCCGATCGGCGTGCGGAAGCCGGAGCCGTTGCCGGCGATGATCGCCTCGCGGTCGAGCGCGTGGGCGATCGCCTGCCGCACCTTGAGATTGTCGAACGGCGCCTTCTTGTTGTTGGTCGAAAGAATGGTCTCGCCCTCGGTCGAGCCGACCACCACGACAAAGCGCGGGTCGGCCTCGATCTGGGGCAGGGCGTCGCCGGCCGGCATGTTGGGGAAGGCGTGTACGTCGCCGGTCAGAAGCGCCGGCACGGCGGCGGCCGCGTCGGGAATGATGCGGAATTCGACCGTGTCGAGCGCGACCGGCTCGCCCCAGTAGCCCTCGGCCTTCGACAGGGTGATCGAGGAGCCCTTGGCCCAGTTGTCGAACTTGAACGGCCCGGTGCCGACCGGGTTTTCCTTGTTGCCCTCGGCCGATTCGGACGCCACGATCACCGCGTCGCCCCAGCCCAGATTGTACAAAAACGAGCCCTGCGGCTGTTTCAGCGTCACCTTGACCGTGGTCGGATCGACGATTTCGACCGTGTCGATGGCCGCGAAAAGCCCTTTTTGGGCGTTGGTGGAGTCTTCCGCCATCGCGCGCTCGAGCGAGAACTTGACGTCCTCGGCGTCGAAAGCGCTGCCGTCGTGATAGGTCGCGCCGGCGCGAAGCTTGAAGGTGTAGACCTTGCCGTCGTCGGAAATCTCCCAGCTCTCGGCCAGGGCCGGCGCAACCTCGCCGCCGCGGCCGATCCGCGTCAGGCCCTCGAACACGTTGGCGTAGACGATCTCGTCGATCGCCGCGGCCGCGCCCGCCGTCGGGTCGAGATGCGGCGGTTCCAGCACCACGCCGACAACCAGGTCGGTCTTCGCGGCGAACACGGACGTGCTCGAGGCCAGCGCAAGGGCCGTCGCGGCCAGGACGGATTTCCACATTGTCATCGGTCTTGCTCCCATAGCGGTTCGGATTGGATCAAAGCGCGAAATCGCGCGTGAGTAAATCGCGTTTGTGGCCGCAAGGCTTGCCATGCCCTCAGCCGCGGCCGCGCAGCCGCGCCGCCACCAGCGCCAGATAGCACACGAAGAACAGCGCCAGCGACCACGCGAAGCCGTGCGCGCCCAGAATATCCATGCCGATGCCGGTCACCTGCGGCCCGACCAGCATGCCGAGCCCGTAGCAGAACACGAAGGCGGCGTTGGCCGAGGCGAGGTCACGCCCTGTCAGGCGCGCCCCGAGATGGGCAAGCCCCACCGTGTAGAGCCCGGCCACCACGCCGCCCCACACGAACAAAACCGCGGCCACCACATACCAGTCGAGCGACACCATCGGCAAAACGATCATGCCGGCGAGCCCGATCGCCGCGCACACCGCCAACAGGGTGCGCCGGTCGGCCATGCGGTCGCTGATCATGCCGATCGGAATCTGCAGCAGCACGTTTCCAAGCCCGATCATCGTCAACAGCAGCGCGGCGTCGGCCTCCGAATAGCCGATCCGGTTGCCGTAGACGGGAAAAAGCGCGAACCCGCCGGTCTCCACCGCGCCGAACACCAGCACCGCCGCGGTCGCGGTCGGAACCAGGAAGACATAGCTCAAGAAGCTGCCGCGACGGGCCGCGCCGCCGATGGCCGGGCTTTCGCGCCAGGCCGCGACCACCGGCACCGCCGATGCCAGCGTGATGGTGAAGCCGACCACGAACGGCAGGATGCCGTCGCTGCCCAGGCGCGAAAACAGCCACGGTCCGAAGGCGAAGCCCAGCGACAGCACGGTGGCGTAGATGCCCAGCACCAGGCCGCGCTTGTGCGGCGGGGCCGAGGCGCTGATCCAGAATTCCGACAGGATGAACAGCGCGGTGATCGCCGCATGCAGCACGACGCGCAGCGGAAACCACATCCAGAAATCCGTCGCGAAGTAAAACCCGATAAAGGAAAAGGCGCCGGCCACGATCGCCACCAGCATGGTCGCCACGACGCCGAACCGCGCCGCGATCGGGATCGCCAGCGGCGCCATGGCGATCGAGGCGAGACCGGCTACGCCGGTGTTGAGCCCGATCGCGGTGGCCGAGAAGCCGCGATTTTCCAGGATCACGCTCAGCAGCGGCACGCCCAGGCCGATCGCCATGCCCACGGCGCTGATCGAGGCGATGGCCGCGCCGAGCGCCAGCCAGCGCACCGTTTCGATTTCCTCGTCCGCCGCAGCGCCCCCCGCCATCGTGCTGATTTTTCCGCCGGTCAGATCATGGCCCGCACGAAGCGGTTGTGAAGCATGCGGTAAAACGGCACCTCGCGGCCCGGCTCGAGCTCGGGGTCGTCTTTCAGCCGGGCCTGCAATTCGTCGAGCACGGTGCGCGTGATGGCGGGAATATCGGCCTCTCTGGCCTGCGACAGCGGCAGCCAGACCAGCTCCTCGAGCTCGTTGGTCGGCCCGCCATCGTCGAGCTCGCAGGCGACGTCGGAGCGCCAGGCGGCCAGGAAGCGGGTGTCGAAGCGCCGCACCCTTCCGGGCGGGGTGATGGCGCGGGCGACGAAGCGCAGCCGGTCGAGCGCCGGTTGCACGCCGTGCTCGGCAAAACCCTGCCAGCCGGAATGCCGGGTCTGGAAGGCTTCGCGCCGCCCGATCAGCAGGCCGGCCTCCTCGTAGGCCTCGCGGATCGCCGACAGCGCGATGGCGCGTGCCCGGGCCGGGGTGGCGCGTGCGCCGGTGCCGGCGATGCGCTGCTCCTCGTCCGGATGCAGCGGCGCGGCGATCGCCACGCGGCTGTCGGTCGGGTCTGTGCGGCCGCCCGGAAACACGAATTTGCCCGGCATGAAGGCGTGCGCCCGGTGCCGCCGGCCGAGCAGGACGCGGGTTTCGGCGCCGTCGCGGTCGAGCAGGATCAGCGTTGCGGCGTCGCGCGGGCGCATCGGCTTGCCGCCGAGGGCGAAATCCTTCGATTCGACCCGGTCCACGTCGGCCCGGCTCATGCCGTCCTTCACGTTCCGGCTCTCCCGCTTGCGCCCGCTCATAATTCCGGATGGGTCTCGAGTTCTTCGGCGGGCCCGCCGAAACCGTGCATGCGCAGCGCCCATTGCAGCCCCACGACCGCGCCCTTGGTCGGTTGCAGCAGCGCCAGCGCCGACAGGATCGTGATCGGCACCCAGATCGCCAGATGCTGCCAGGTCGACAACGTCGTCGTCGCTTCCACGCCCATGAAGGCGCCCACGATCACGTGGCCGACGACGACCACGACCAGATAGGCCGGCAGGTCGTCGGCGCGGTGATGGTGAAATTCCTCGCCGCAGGCATCGCAGCGTTCGGCGGTGCGCAGGAAGCGGGCGAACATGCGGCCTTCGCCGCATTTGGGGCAGCGCCCCAGAAAGCCGCGCTTCATCGCCTGCCACAGCGGCCGGTCGGTTGTCTTTGTCGCGGCCGCGCCGCCGAATTTCCGTGCGTCCATCTATGTTCTCCTGTCGCGGGCCCGGCTGGTGCGCCGCGATGATCGTGTGTGTGCCCGGTTTTTCGCCTTGTGGAAGGAGCGTGTGGCCGGTGGCAGGGGGCGCGCGTCGCTGAGCATCTCGAAGCGCAGGGCGCCCGCCAGCGGCGCGACCTCGACCAGCCTGACATCGACCCGGTCGCCCAGGCGGAAACCTTTCGAACTCCTGTCGCCGACGAGCGAATGCGCCGTTTCATCGTATATATAGTAGTCGCCACCGAGCGACGACACCGGTATGAAGCCATCCGCGCCGTATGCCGGCAATTGGACAAATAGTCCCGCCTTGGTCACGCCCGACACGCGCGCCTCGAACGTGTCGCCGCGGCGGGTGGCCAGATGGCCGGCGATCAGCCGGTCGACCGTGTCGCGCTCGGCCGCCATGGCGCGGCGTTCGGCCGCCGAGATCAGGGCGGCGATGTCGTCCAGCCGCGCTTCTTCGCCCGGCGTCAGCCCGTCCTTGCCCAGCCCCAGCGCGGCGATCAGCGCCCGGTGGACGATCAGGTCGGCGTAGCGGCGGATCGGCGAGGTGAAATGGGCGTAGCGTTTCAGATTGAGGCCGAAATGGCCGATATTGTCGGGCGCGTATTCGGCCTGGCTTTGCGAGCGCAGCACCACCTCGTTGACCAGTTGTTCGTGGTCCTCGCCGCGCACGCGCTCCAGAATGGTGTTGAACTGCGCCGGGCGCAGTTGCGCGCCGCGCGCCAGCGACAGGCCGAGCGTTTTCAAAAACTCGCGCAGCGATTCCTGCTTGGCCAGCGAGGGCGCGTCGTGGGTGCGGTAGACCAGGGCCTGGCGCTTGGCCTCCAGCGTCTCGGCGGCCGCGACATTGGCCTGGATCATGAACTCCTCGACCAGCTTGTGCGCCTCGAGCCGCTCCGGCACCATGACGCGATCGACCTTGCCCTCGTCGTCGAGCAGGATCTTGCGTTCCGGCAGGTCGAGTTCCAGCGGCTTGCGGGCCGTGCGTCCGCGTTTGAGCACCGCATAGGTCTCCCACAGCGGTTTCAGCACGGTGTCGAGCAGCGCCGCCGTCTTGTCGTCCGGGGCGCCGTCTATGGCGGCCTGCGCCTGCGGATAGGCGAGCCTGGCCGCCGAGCGCATCATGACGCGGTGGAAGGAATGTCTGAGCTTGCGCCCGTCGGCGGCAAACACCATGCGCACCGCCAGCGCCGGTCGGTCCTCGCCCTCGCGCAGCGAGCACAGATCGTTGGAGATGCGCTCGGGCAGCATCGGCACCACCCGGTCCGGAAAATAGACCGAATTGCCGCGTTTCTGCGCCTCGCGGTCGAGGGCCGAGCCGGTGCGCACATAGGCCGCGACATCGGCGATCGCCACCGTGGCGACCACGCCGCCCGGATTGGCCGGATCGTCGTCGGCATGGCCGCAGACGGCGTCGTCGTGGTCTTTCGCATCGGCCGGGTCGATGGTCACCAGCGCCGCGTCGCGCCAGTCCTCCCGGCCGGCCATGCCCGCCGGTTCGGCGGCCTCGGCCTCGCCCAGTACCTCGGCGGGAAACACATGCGGAATGTCGTGCGCGTGCAGCGCGATCATCGACACCGCCTTTTCGCTGGTCAGCGACCCGATCACGGCGAGCACCTTGCCGCGCGCCGGGCCGTAGCGGTTCGGGCGGCGGGTTTCCAGTTCGACAAGGTCGCCGGTTTCGGCGCCGTTCAGGAAGGACGCGTCGATCTCGACTTCCGGCTGGCGCCGTTCGACCGGCTGGGCGACAAAACCCCCGTCCTCGCGCTTGGCGATCACGCCCAGGATGGCGTCGCGGCGCTTGTCGAACACCTTCATCACCCGCGCGGTATAGGCGGGCCCGTCCGGCCGCTCGCGCATGAAAAGACGCGCCAGAACGCGGTCGCCGACGCCTGCCGTGGTCGCCTTGCCGCCGCGCGCCTGACCGACCGAGATCACCACGGGCTCCCCGTCTTCCTCGCGGCTTTCCGACGGGCGGGCCAGCAGGCCGCCATCGGCATCCCGGCCAAAGATGTCGAGCACGGCGACCGGCGGCAGCGCGCCCGGCCGGCTCAGCTTCTTGCCCTGCTTGGCCAGCAGGCCCTCGGCCTCGAACTCGCGCAGCAACTGCTTCAGCCAGATCCGGTCCTGGCCCTTGAGCTTGAAGGCCTTGGCGATATCGCGCTTGGTCGCCCGTTCGGGATTGTCGGCGATGAAGCGCAGCACGTCCTCGCGCGCCGGGCGGGCGACGTCCTTGCCGCCGCCTGGTTGGGATCCTTTCGCGCCGCGGCTCACGAAGCGTCCGATGGGCCGCCCGCCTTGGCGGTTTTCTTGGTCTTCGCGCCGGTCTTGCCGGCGGCGGGCTTCTTGGCCTTGCTTGTCTTCTTCGCGCCGCCCGACTTTGTCTTGCCGGCCCGTTCGGCGATCAGCGCGACCGCCTCCTCGAGCGTGACGCTGGCCGGATCCTTGCCTTTCGGCAGGGTGGCGTTGACCTTGCCGAAATTCGCGTAAGGCCCGTAGCGCCCGTCGCGCACGGTCACCTTGCCGCCGCCGTCTGGATGGTCGCCGAGATCCTTCAAAACCGTGGCCGCGCCGCGCCGCGCGCCGCCCTTGGCCTGCTTTTCGGCCAGCACCGTGACGGCCCGGTTGATGCCGACGCTGAAGACGTCCTCGACCGATTCGAGATTGGCATAGGTGCCGTCATGCAACAGGAACGGCCCGTAACGGCCGATTCCGGCCGAGATCATTTTTTGCGTCTCGGGATGTTGGCCGACATCGCGCGGCAGCGACAGCAGCGCGAGCGCGCGCTCCAGGTCGATCGTGTCCGGCGTCCAGCCCTTGGGCAGGCTGGACCGTTTGGCCTCCTTGCCTTCGCCGCGCTGAACATAGGGGCCGAACCGGCCCGATTTCAGCGCGATCGGCTCATCCGTGTAGGGATCGACGCCCAGCGCCTTGTCGCCGGTGTCGCCGCTCGCGCCGTTGCCGTCGGCGCCGTCGCCGAGCTGGCGCGTATAGCCGCATTCGGGATAGTTGGAGCAGCCGACGAAGGCGCCGTAGCGTCCGAGCTTCAGCGAAAGCTGGCCGGTGCCGCAGCGCGGGCAGGCGCGGGGCTCGCCCCCGTCCTCGCGGGCCGGAAACACCAGCGGCGCCAGTTCCTCGTTGAGCGCGTCGAGCACCTCGGTGACGCGCAGTTCCTTGATGTCGGCGACCGCGGCCGAAAAATCGCGCCAGAATTCGCGCAGCACGTCCTTCCAGGCGAGCTTGCCGTCGGAAATCTCGTCGAGCTTTTCCTCCAGCGCGGCGGTGAAGTCGTATTCGACGTAGCGCTCGAAAAAGCTTTCCAGAAAGGCGATCACCAGCCGCCCCTTGGCCTCCGGGATCAGCCGGCGCTTGTCGATCTCGACATAGCCGCGATCCTCCAGCGTCTTCAGCGTCGCGGCATAGGTCGAGGGCCGGCCGATGCCGAGCTCTTCCATCTTCTTGATCAGCGAGGCTTCCGAATAGCGCGGCGGCGGCTCGGTCGTGTGCTTGGTGACATCGATTTTGTCGCGGGCGACGCTCTCGCCGGCCTCGATCTGCGGCAGCCGGCGGTCCTCCTCGTCTTCGCTGTCCTCGTCGCGCCGGTCGGCATAGGCGGCCAGGAACCCGTCGAACTTGACCACCGAGCCGACGGCGCGCAGCCCCGCCATGCGGGCGCCCTCGCGCGCCTCGATCTCCACGGTCGTGCGCTCGATCTCGGCGGCGTTCATCTGGCTGGCGATGGCGCGTTTCCACACCAGGTCGTAAAGCCGCGCCTGGTCACTGTCCAGGATCGCGCGCATCTGCTCCGGCGTGCGCGAGAAATCCGTCGGGCGGATCGCCTCGTGCGCCTCCTGGGCGTTCTTGGCCTTGGTCGAATAGACCCTGGGCTTGTCTGGCACGTAGGAGGCGCCGAACGTGTCGGCGATCGCGCCGCGCGCGGCCTCGATCGCCTCCGGCGCGATCTGGACGCCGTCGGTTCGCATATAGGTGATCAGGCCGGTGGTTTCGCCGTCGACGTCCAGGCCTTCATAAAGCCGTTGCGCGACCTGCATGGTGCGCGAGGCCGAAAATCCCAGGCGCGAGGAGGCCGCCTGCTGCAGCGTCGAGGTGGTGAAGGGCGGCGGCGGGTTGCGGCGGGTGGGTTTGGCTTCGACGTCGGCGACCGTGAACGAGGCCGCGTCCAGCATCGCCTTGATGGTGTCGGCCTGCTCCTGGCTGTCGATGTCGAGCTTTTGCAGTTTTTTGCCGTCGAAGGCGGTCAGCCGGGCCTCGAAACCTTCCTGGCGCGGCGTCGTCAGGCTGGCGGCGATCTGCCAATAGTCCTGGCGCACGAAACGCTCGATTTCCGCCTCGCGGTCGCACACCAGCCGCAGCGCCACCGACTGCACGCGCCCGGCCGAGCGGGCGCCGGGCAGCTTGCGCCACAGCACCGGCGACAGCGTGAAGCCGACCAGATAGTCGAGCGCCCGCCGGGCGAGATAGGCGTCGACCAGCGGCACGTCGATGTCGCGCGGATTGGCCATCGCGTCGAGCACGGCCTTTTTTGTGATCGCGTTGAAGACCACGCGCCGCACGGGCTTGTCCTTCAGGGCGCGTTTTTGGCGCAGCACCTCCAGCACGTGCCACGAAATGGCCTCGCCTTCGCGATCCGGGTCGGTGGCGAGCACCAGGCCGTCGGCCTCCTTGACCGCCTTGGCGATATCGCTCAGCCGCTTGGAGGCGGGGCCGTCGACTTGCCAGGACATCGAAAAATCCTCGTCCGGCAGCACCGAGCCGTCCTTGGCCGGCAGGTCGCGCACATGGCCGAACGACGCCAGAACCTTATAATCCCGACCGAGATATTTGTTGATTGTTTTCGCCTTGGCCGGCGATTCGACGATGACGACGTCCATATCTATGCGATGTCCCTGTGGCGCCGCCGGCGCCGGAATGTGTCCGTGCACGCCGTTCTTGGGCCAAATCAGTGCGTCACATGGCGGGGCTTTCGGGCGGGGTCAAGTCCCGGCACCCAAATTGGAGCTTCGGCAACCAGGGATTTGCATCGGGGTGCGCGCATGGAGATTTACAACCCAAAGTGACGATGCTAAGTGTAGTTGTAGAAGTGCAAAAAGGGCGACAAGTCGTCGCCAGGCAGGCCCTGCCGGGGCGGATCGCCCTTGTGCCGACGCATACTTCAACGCACGGATCAACGACTATCGAAACGGACCAACGATTATCGAATAAGAAAAACAAAAGGTGCTGGCCATTTCGCAATGACGCAGAACCGGACCTACCGCAGAACCGAGACGCTGGACTTCATGCAGTCTATGCTGGCACAGTTGCGGACCATGGCCGAGGCGGAACAGTTGGAAATGCTCGCATATCTGATCGAAATGGCCTATGTCGAAGCCAGCGACATCAATCGCGGCGAAAGATCCCGGCGCAACAATGGCGGCGACGACCCCTATTCGAGCCCGCACGGCACGCGCCGGCAATAATCCCGCAATAGTTTTGTCGAGGCGCCGTCGCGCCGCCGGGCCTGTCCTTCCGGATTGACGGCCGGCCGGCTTGTGTCGCCGTGACGCGGCGGCGATAGGCGGTGTTTCGCCGTCCAAATCGGTGGAGCGGTCAAAAAGATCGCCTTGGGGGCTTGATCCGGAGTTCCCCTCGCAGCATGTATGCGCCGCAATCGGATCAGCAGAAAGATTAAAGGTTGGAATTGAAGAAGCAGGACAAGGATTTCGTCCAAAGACGCAACGACGCGATGGCCGCCAAGGCCGCGCTTCTGGAAAAGTTCAAGAACAGACCCAGCGAAGACGACCCGGCCGTGCAGGCGCGTATCGCCGAGCGCAAGGCGATTGCGGAGGCGCGTGAACAGCGCCGCAAGCAACGTGAAGCCGAGCGGCAGGCCAAGCGCGCCGAGGAAGCGCGCCTGAAGGCCGAGCGCGAGGCCGCGCTCGAGGCCGAGCGACTGGCGCGCGAGGAAGAAGAGCGTCGTCTGGAGCAGCAACGCCGCGCCGAGGAATTGGCCAAGCGTGCCGAGAGCCTCGTCGACGACGCCGCCCTCAAGGCTAAGCGTGACGCGCGTTACGCCGCCCGCAAGGCGCGGGTGCGCAAGATCGGCTGAGGTCCGCTCTGCGGCGGCTCCCGGCTGTCGCGGTCGACTATCCCCGTCGTTTGGCGCACGGTCCGAAGACCGGCGTGGCGATCGCGGTCGCCGCGCGTCTTGGCGTTGGCGCGGGCTCGGCCGAGCCGGCCTCAGCCTGACCGCAGCGCGTCGGCCAGCGGGTCGGCCAGGTCGCCCTGCGCCCGCGTTTCGACGCGCTCCAGGCCCAGCCAGTGCGCCAGGCTGCGCAGTTCGCCGGCCAGCGCCTCGGCGGTATGGGCCGGCGCGTGCGGCTCTGCGAAGGCGGTATTGACCCGCAGCGTCGACGCCGCGCGGTCGGCCTTGACGCAAAGGCGCGCCACGATCGCTTCGCCGAGCCGGAACGGCAGCACGTAATAGCCGTGCACCCGCTTGTCGGCTGGGGTGTAGATCTCGATGCGGTAGCGGAAGCCGAACAGTCTTTGCGCACGCCCGCGTTCCCACACAAGCGGATCGAACGGCGCCAGCAGTGCCTGGCCGCCGACCCGTCGCGGCGTGCGCGCATCCTTGGTCAGGAAGGCTTTCTGCGACCAGCCCTCCACGCGCACCGGCAGCAGGTCGCCGGTCTCGACCAGTTCGTCAAGCCGCGGGTCGGCGTCTTTGGGCGACAGCCGGAAATAGTCGCGCAGATCGGCGGCCGTGGCCACGCCGAGCCCGCGCGCCGACACGCGCAGCAGATGGCGTATCGCGTCGGCCGGCTCGGGTGTTTTGGCGTCGTGGATCGCGGCGGGAATGACCCG
Source organism: Nitratireductor alexandrii (assembly GCF_004000215.1). GTDB lineage: Bacteria > Pseudomonadota > Alphaproteobacteria > Rhizobiales > Rhizobiaceae > Mangrovimarina > Mangrovimarina alexandrii. The sequence continues at coordinate 34,956 of NZ_RBVY01000004.1, forward strand.
TTCGGGAAGGTCGTAGCAGCGCTCGAACCCGCGACGCGTCGCGGTCGTGATCCGGCCGACCCAAAAAAGCCATTCCAGCGCCTGTTTGACCTCACTCCAGCCCCACCAGCCGCCGCTGCCCTTCTGATCCTCGAAATCGGACGCCGCGATCGGTCCGCGCGCGGCGACCTCCTGGTAAATGCGCTCGATATAGGCGCGGTTTTCCCGCGCGAACGCGGCCAGGCCTTTGTAGATGCCCTGGTTGCGGCGCGCCTTGTCCATCCGCCACTGCATATAGGGCCACATCTCCACCGGCAGCAGCGAGGCTTCGTGCGCCCAATATTCGAACAGCCGGCGCGGCCGCTTCCAGGCGGCCCGATCGATCAGCGCCATCGGGTAGGGGCCGAGCCGCGAGAAGGCGGGCATGTAGTGCGCCCGCACCACGGCGCTGACGGAATCGATCTGCAACAGGCCGGTATGGCGCAGCACCCGGCCTATCGGCCGGAAGTCGCCGACCTGTGGCGGTCGCGAATCGGCAAAACCCTGGGCGGCGAGTGCGATGCGCCGGGCGGCGGCGAGCGACAGGCTGTCTTTCATGATGCGCGGCATGGTTTCCGGGGGCGATGACGGTTCGTGCGACGAGACGACGCGTATGCCCTCCCGTCAACCCGAAAGCGGCGGCGGCGCGGCCGTCTGCTGCCAATCCTGTCATCAGGCCCGGTGCGGGCTTGTGGCGCGCCCCGCCGTCCGCCTCGCGGTTGGGGGGCGAGGCGGGCTACCGCGATTTTGCCAAGGTTTGACTTGCTTCGCTGTGATGGCTGCGCTAACCGTCGCCGCGTTGCAACATGAGCATGAACTCCGTCGCGTCGCCCGACGATTTTCGGCGCCTTGAGCGCGCCGAAGGGCGGCAAAAGGCGCGGAAAGGCTCCGGAAGGCTGGGCAATGAACGAACTCCTCGTTTCATATCTCCCGATCGTGATTTTCATCGGCGTGGCGCTTGTCATCGGCATTGCCCTGCTGGCGGCGCCCTTCATCGTCGCCTACCAGAACCCGGATCCCGAAAAGCTCTCCGCCTATGAATGCGGCTTCAACGCCTTCGACGACGCGCGCATGAAGTTCGACGTGCGGTTCTATCTGGTATCGATCCTGTTCATCATCTTCGACCTCGAGGTCGCGTTCCTGTTTCCCTGGGCGGTGTCGTTCGGCGAGATCGGCTGGCTCGGCTTCTGGTCGATGATGGTCTTCCTTGCCGTCCTGACGATCGGCTTTATCTACGAATGGAAAAAGGGAGCGCTGGAATGGGATTGACCTCCGGTTCAGACACCCTCGTCGCCCCGCGGCCCAAGGGCATCATCGATCCGAACACGGGCAAGCCGATCGGCGCCGACGACGCGTTTTTCGGCGACATCAACAGCGAGCTGGCCGACAAGGGTTTTCTCGTCACCTCTTCGGAATCGCTCGTCACCTGGGCGCGCACGGGGTCGCTGATGTGGATGACCTTCGGCCTGGCCTGCTGCGCGGTCGAGATGATGCATGTGTCGATGCCGCGCTACGACGCCGAGCGCTTCGGCGTCGCCCCGCGCGCCAGCCCGCGCCAGTCCGACGTCATGATCGTGGCCGGCACGCTGACCAATAAGATGGCGCCGGCGCTGCGCAAGGTCTATGACCAGATGCCCGAGCCGCGTTACGTCATCTCGATGGGCTCGTGCGCCAATGGCGGCGGCTACTACCATTATTCCTATTCGGTGGTGCGCGGCTGCGACCGGGTGGTGCCGGTCGACATCTACGTGCCCGGTTGCCCGCCCACGGCGGAGGCGCTGCTTTACGGCATCTTGCTTCTGCAAAAGAAGATCCGCCGCACCGGCACGATCGAGCGCTAGATTTCGGGATCGGCAAATGAGCGAAGCGCTGAAAGACCTGGCCGCCTACGTGTCCGAACGCCTCGACGGGCGTATCGAGGATGCTGTCGTGGCCTTCGGCGAACTCACGCTGACGGTGGCGCCGGGCGACGTGCTGGAAGTGCTCGCCTTCCTCAAGCGCGACGTCCAGTGCCAGTTCGTCTCCATGATCGACATTTGCGGCGTCGACTATCCGGCGCGCGAAAAGCGCTTCGACGTGGTCTATCACCTGTTGTCGCCGCGCCAGAACCTGCGCGTGCGCCTTCGTGTCATGACCGACGAGGACACGCCCGTTCCCTCCGCCACCCCGGTCTATCCGGGGGCGGACTGGTTCGAGCGCGAGGCCTACGATCTCTACGGCATCCTGTTTTCGGGCCATCCCGACCTGCGCCGCCTGTTGACCGATTACGGCTTCGAGGGCCATCCCCTGCGCAAGGATTTTCCGCTCACCGGCTTTGTCGAGGTGCGCTACGACGACGAGGCCAAGCGCGTCGTCTACGAGCCGGTCGAATTGAAGCAGGAATTCCGCAATTTCGACTTCCTCTCGCCCTGGGAAGGCACCGACTACGTGCTGCCCGGCGACGAGAAGGCCAAGTGATGGGGATGAACCGCCATGGCGCGCCTTGTCGTCCTTATCCTTCTCGCGGCGATCGTGGTTGGCGCGGTGTGGTATGTGTGGACGCGGATCGCGGGTCGGCCGTTCGTCAACGACACGGTCGGCAAGATTTTGGTGGCGTTGACCGTCGCCGGTCTGGCGCTGTGGCTGTTTGGCGGCGGCGCGCTGTTCGGGCAGGGGTGATCGGCCGATGACGACGCTCAGCGGACAATGTCTTTGCGGCGCGGTGCGTTTTACCGCCACCCCGGTCGGTGAGACCATGGGTGTGTGTCATTGCGGCATGTGCCGGCGCTGGACGGGCGGCACCTTCATGTCGACCGACTGCGGCTCGAGCGTGCGCTTCGAGGCCGAAGAGGCGCTCGGCCGTTATCGCGGCTCGGATTGGGGCGAGCGGCTTTTCTGCCGGTCCTGCGGCGCGACCCTTCTGTGGCAGACCCAGGACGGCGCCAACCAGCACGTGTCGATCCACGCTTTCGACGATCCGGAGGCGTTCCGCTTCGACAGCCAGATCTTTATCGATCGCAAGCCCGCCAATTACAGTTTCGCCAACGAGACGCGCACCATGACCGAGGCCGAAGTTTTCGCGCTGTTTGCGCCGAATTCCAGCGAGGGCGCGCAATGACCGAGCATTCCGTCCGCAACTTCAACATCAATTTCGGCCCGCAGCATCCCGCCGCGCACGGCGTTCTGCGCCTGGTGCTGGAGCTCGACGGCGAGGTGGTCGAGCGCGTCGATCCGCATATCGGCCTTTTGCATCGCGGCACCGAAAAGCTGATCGAGCACAAGACCTATCTGCAGGCCGTGCCTTATTTCGACCGGCTCGACTATGTCGCGCCGATGAACCAGGAACACGCCTTCGCGCTCGCCGTCGAGCGGCTGCTCGAGATCGAGGTGCCCAAGCGCGGCCAGGTGATCCGGGTGCTGTTTTCCGAGATCGGCCGCATCCTGTCGCATCTGTTGAACGTCACCACCCAGGCGATGGACGTCGGTGCGCTCACCCCGCCTCTGTGGGGCTTCGAGGAGCGCGAAAAGCTGATGGTGTTTTACGAGCGCGCCTGCGGGGCGCGCATGCATGCCGCCTATTTCCGCCCCGGTGGCGTGCATCAGGACATTCCCGACCAGCTCGTCGAGGACATCGGCAACTGGATCGATCCGTTCATGACCACGGTCAAGAATCTCGACGATCTCCTGACCGACAACCGTATCTTCAAGCAGCGCAATGTCGACATCGGCGTGGTCAAGCTCGACGACGCCTGGGACTGGGGTTTTTCCGGCGTCATGGTGCGCGGGTCGGGCGCGCGCTGGGACCTGCGCAAGGCGCAGCCCTACGAATGTTATTCGGAGATGGAGTTCTCGATCCCGATCGGCAAGAACGGCGATTGCTACGATCGCTATCTGATCCGCATGGAGGAGATGCGCCAGTCGGCCGCCATCATGCGCCAGTGCGTCGACCGGCTGCTCGGCACGCAGAAGACCGGGCCGGTTTCCAACACCGACGGCAAGGTCGTGCCGCCCAAGCGCGCCGCCATGAAACGGTCGATGGAAGCCCTGATCCATCATTTCAAACTGTATACCGAGGGCTACCGGGTGCCCGAGGGCGAGGTTTATGCCGCCGTCGAGGCGCCGAAGGGCGAGTTCGGCGTCTATCTCGTCTCCGACGGCTCCAACAAACCCTATCGCTGCAAGCTGCGCGCGCCGGGCTTTGCCCATTTGCAGGCGATGGATTTTCTGTGCCGCGGCCACATGCTGGCCGACGTCTCCGCCGTTCTCGGTTCCCTCGACATCGTTTTCGGAGAGGTCGACAGATAATGAGCGTCCGCCGTCTCGCAGAGCCAGCCGTTCAGCCAGCCGCCTTCGCCTTCAACCGTGCGAACGCGGCGGAGGCGAAGAAATGGGTCAAGAAATATCCCAAGGGGCGTGAGCAGTCCGCCGTCATCCCGCTTTTGATGATCGCCCAGGAGCAGGAGGGCTGGGTCACGCGCGCCGCGATCGAGACGATCGCCGACATGCTCGACATGCCCTATATCCGCGCGCTCGAGGTTGCCACCTTCTACACTCAGTTCCAGTTGAAGCCGGTCGGCACCCGTGCCCATATCCAGGTCTGCGGCACGACGCCGTGCATGCTGCGCGGCTCCGAGGCGCTGATGCAGGTGTGCCGCGACAAGATCCACCCCGAGCCGTTCCACACCAATGCCGACGGCACCTTGTCGTGGGAAGAGGTCGAGTGTCAGGGCGCGTGCGTGAACGCGCCGATGATCATGATCTTCAAGGACAGCTACGAGGATTTGACGCCCGAGCGGCTCGGCGAGATCATCGACGCCTTCGCGGCCGGCAACGGCAAGGACGTCAAGCCCGGCCCGCAGACCGAGCGTTTCTTCTCCGCGCCCGAAACCGGTTTCACCAGCCTGACCGACGAGAAGGCGGTTTTGAAGGCGACGCGCGCCAAGCCGTCCGCGTCGCGCAAGGCCAAGGGCGATCCGGTGCCGCCGTCGAAGTCGGCAAAGCCGAAGACCGACGCCATCGAGACCAGCCCGGCGGTCAAGACCCCGTCCAGGGTCAAGGCGAGCGCCAATGGCGAGAAGGCGGCCAGCGTGTCGGCGCCGAAGGCCGATCGGCGCGCGGCCAACAAGGCCGAACCCGCCGTGGAGGGGGCCGACAAGCCGCGCAAGGCCCGCACGGCCCCCGCCAAGTCGGCGAGCGCCAAGCCGCAAAAACCGTCTCTGCTCGACAAGGACCGCCCGATCGGCATGGAGCGCCCGGCCGCCCCCGACGATCTGCGCCTGATTTCCGGAGTCGGACCGAAGATCGAAAAGACCCTGCACGAGCTCGGCATCTTCACCTATGGCCAGGTTGCGCGCTGGACCAAGGCCGAGCGCGCCTGGGTCGACGGGTTCCTGAAGTTCCACGGCCGCATCGAGCGCGAGGAGTGGATCAAGCAGGCCAAGGCGCTCGCCAAGGGCGGCGAGGCCGAATATGTCCGCGTTTTCGGCAAGAAGCCGAGGTGAGGAGACAGTCATGCTGCAAGACAAGGACCGCATCTTCACCAATATTTACGGCCGCTTCGACACCTCGTTGAAGGGCGCGATGGCGCGCGGCCACTGGGACGGCACCAAGGGCCTGATCGCCAAGGGCCGCGACTGGATCATCGACGAGATGAAGGCCTCCGGCCTGCGCGGCCGCGGCGGCGCCGGCTTCCCGACCGGGCTGAAATGGTCCTTCATGCCCAAGCAGTCGGACGGCCGGCCGCATTATCTGGTCGTCAATGCCGACGAGTCCGAGCCCGGCACCTGCAAGGACCGCGACATCATGCGCCACGACCCGCATACGCTGGTCGAGGGCTGCCTGATCGCCGGCTTCGCCATGGGCGCGCATGCCGCCTACATCTATGTGCGCGGCGAGTTCATCCGCGAGCGCGAGGCGCTGCAGCGCGCCATCGACGAGGCCTATGACGCCGGCCTGCTCGGCAAGAACAACAAGAACGGCTGGGATTTCGACGTTTTTGTCCATCACGGCGCCGGCGCCTATATTTGCGGCGAGGAAACGGCGCTGCTGGAAAGCCTCGAGGGCAAGAAGGGCCAGCCCCGGCTGAAGCCGCCATTCCCGGCCAATGTCGGTCTTTATGGCTGCCCGACGACCGTCAACAATGTCGAATCGATCGCGGTCGCGCCGACCATCCTGCGCCGCGGCGCGGCCTGGTTCTCCTCCTTCGGCCGCCAGAACAATGCCGGCACGAAGCTGTTTTGCATCTCGGGTCACGTCGAGACACCCTGCACGGTCGAGGAGGAGATGTCGATTTCCTTCCGCGAGCTGATCGAGACCCATTGCGGCGGCATTCGCGGCGGCTGGGACAATCTGCTCGCCGTCATTCCCGGCGGCTCGTCGGTGCCGCTGGTTCCGGCGCACGAGATCGTCGACGCGCCGATGGATTTCGACGGGTTGCGCGACCTGAAATCCGGTCTCGGCACCGCCGCCGTCATCGTCATGGACAAGTCGACCGACATCGTGAAGGCGATCGCGCGGCTGTCTTATTTCTACAAGCACGAAAGCTGCGGCCAGTGCACGCCCTGCCGCGAGGGCACCGGCTGGATGTGGCGCGTGATGGAGCGGCTGGTGCGCGGCGAGGCGCAAAAGCGCGAGATCGACATGCTGCTCGACGTCACCAAGCAGGTCGAGGGCCACACGATCTGCGCGCTGGGCGACGCCGCCGCCTGGCCGATCCAGGGCCTGGTGCGTCATTTCCGCCCCGAGATCGAGCGCCGCATCGACGAGTTCTCGCGCAATGCCGATCGCGCCCGCCCGGCGCTGGCGGCGGCGGAATAAGGATCGACAAGACGTCACGGACACGCGCAGGAAGGGACGGGAAACGACCGGGGGAAACCGAAACGGAAGGAGACAGGCCATGTCGCCCTATTTCATGCCCCACGCGTTGCTGCCTGATGTGAAGGAAGTGAAAGCCGGATTGGAAAAGATGTCGCAGGATTTTTCCGAGCTGATGCCGAAGGAATTTCGCGGTGCCGTCAATCTGGCCGCGCATCCGCTGGCCGCCGGCGCGGCGATGACGGCGATCGGCATCGGCGTTGCCGGACAGGCTTTCGGCCTGTGGATGGGCGCTGTCGCCGGCTCGATGGAGGCGGCCAGGCGGATGTCCGAGCACGGCCTTGCCGGCGATGACGGGTCTGCCGGCGAACCGGCCTACAAGGCGCCGGCCTCGCCGCGCGCGCGCATGCGCGCCGCCGTCGAGACGCTGGCCGCCGATGTCGAGCATGTGGCCCGCGACCTTGCCGAAACCAGCGGCAAGGTGGCGCGCGCGATCGCCGACGACACGGCGCGGGTGAGCGCCGCCAAGGCGCGCTATGAGGACGCGGCGGCACCGGCGGCTGACACCGCCGCCGACGATCTCAAAGCGATTTCGGGCGTCGGCCCGAAACTCGAGCAGGTCTTGAACCGGCGCGGCATCCGCAGCTATGCGCAGGTCGCCGCGCTGACCGACGACGAGATCGCGCGCCTCGACGAGGCGCTCGGTTTCAAGGGCCGCATCGAGCGTGACGACTGGCGCGGCCAGGCGAAGAAACTGTCTGCCGGCAACGGCAACTAGGCGAAGGGCCGGGGGTTGCCCCGGCGATTGAAAGGCGAAACGGCGCTCGGCGTCGGGGGCACGAGATGACGAAACTCAAGGTCGACGGCAAGGAAATCGAGGTGCCCGATCACTACACGCTGCTTCAGGCGGCGGAGGACGCGGGCGCGGAAGTGCCGCGCTTCTGCTTCCACGAGCGGCTGTCGATAGCGGGCAATTGCCGCATGTGCCTGGTCGAGGTGAAGGGCGGGCCGCCCAAGCCGGCCGCCTCCTGCGCCATGGGCGTGCGCGACCTGCGTCCGGGCCCGAACGGCGAGCTGCCGGAAGTGTTCACCAACACGCCGATGGTCAAGAAGGCGCGCGAGGGGGTGATGGAGTTCCTGCTCATCAACCACCCGCTCGATTGCCCGATCTGCGACCAGGGCGGCGAATGCGACCTGCAGGACCAGGCCATGGCCTTCGGCGTCGATTCCTCGCGCTTCAAGGAAAACAAGCGCGCCGTCGAGGACAAATATATCGGCCCGCTGGTCAAGACGATCATGACGCGCTGCATCCACTGCACGCGCTGCATCCGCTTCACCACCGAGGTCGGCGGCATTTCCGAGCTCGGCCTGATCGGCCGCGGCGAGGATGCCGAGATCACCACCTATCTCGAAAAGGCGATGACCTCGGAGCTTCAGGGCAACGTCATCGATCTGTGTCCGGTCGGCGCGCTGACCTCCAAGCCCTACGCTTTTCAGGCCCGGCCGTGGGAATTGTCGAAGACCGAATCGATCGACGTCATGGACGCGGTCGGCTCGGCGATCCGGATCGACACGCGCGGCCGCGAGGTGATGCGCATTCTGCCGCGCGTCAACGAACAGGTGAACGAGGAGTGGATTTCCGACAAGACCCGCTTCGTGTGGGACGGCATCCGCACCCAGCGCCTCGACCGGCCCTATATCCGCCGCGACGGCCGGCTCGCGCCGGCGTCGTGGAACGAGGCCTTCGCCGCGATCGCCGAAAAGGTCGCCGCCGCCCCGGCCGAGCGCATCGGCGCGATCGCCGGCGATCTGTCGACGGTCGAGGAGATGTTCGCGCTCAAGCAGCTCATGGCCGCGCTCGGCTCGGGCAATATTGACTGCCGCCAGGACGGCGCCGCGCTCGATCCGAAAAAGGGCCGCGCCGGCTATCTGTTCAACCCCACCATCGAGGGCATCGAACAGGCCGACGCGCTGTTGATCGTCGGCGCCAATCCGCGCTTCGAGGCCTCCGTGCTCAACGCCCGCATCCGCAAGCGCTGGCGCATGGGCGGTTTTCCCGTCGGCGTCGTCGGCGAGGTCGGCGATCTGCGCTACGACTACGAGGCGCTGGGTTCCGGCGGTGAGGCGCTCAAGGAGCTCGCCGGCGGCAAGGGCAAGTTCTTCCAGGTCCTGAAGAAGGCCAAGCGGCCAATGGTGATCGTCGGGCAGGGCGCGCTTTCCCGCTCCGACGGCGCGGCGCTGCTCGGGCTCGCCGCCAAGGTCGCCGACGGGTGCGGCGCGCTCGGCGCGGACTGGAACGGGTTTGGCGTGCTCCACACCGCCGCCGCGCGCGTCGGCGGGCTCGATCTCGGCTTCGTGCCGCAGGCCGGCGGCAAGGGCGCGGCCGAAATGATGGGCGCGCTCGACGTCCTGGTCCTGCTCGGCGCCGACGAGTTCGACATGAACCGGATCGGCGACGCCTTCACCGTCTATATCGGCAGCCACGGCGATGCCGGCGCGCATCGCGCCGACGTCATCCTGCCGGGCGCGACCTACGCCGAAAAGTCCGGCACCTATGTCAACACCGAGGGCCGGGTGCAGATGACCAATCGCGCCGGCTTCGCGCCGGGCGAGGCCAAGGAGGACTGGGCGATCCTGCGGGCGCTGTCCGACGTGCTCGGCAAGAAGCTGCCGTTCGATTCGCTGCAGCAATTGCGCGCCGCGCTCTACCGGGACCATCCGCATTTCGCCGAGATCGACCGGATCGCCGCCGGCGACCCGGCCGATGTCGCCAGGCTGGCCTCCGCCGGCGGGCGCCTCAACAAGAGCGCGCTCACTTCCTCGGTGGCCGATTTTTATCTCACCAACCCGATCGCCCGCGCCTCTGCCGTGCTGGCGGAATGTTCCGCCATGGCCAGGGGCGGCTTCAAGCAGGCGGCTGAGTAAGGCATGACGATGGACCTCTTCTTCACCACCTACGTGCTGCCGGGGCTGATCATCGTCGGTCAGTCCTTGCTGGTCATCGTCGCGCTGTTGGTCTTCATCGCGTTCATCCTCTACGCCGACCGCAAGATCTGGGCGGCGGTGATGCTGCGGCGCGGTCCCAACGTCGTCGGCCCCTGGGGGCTGCTGCAGTCCTTCGCCGATCTGCTGAAATTCGTCGTCAAGGAGCCGGTGATCCCCTCGGGCGCCAACAAGGGCGTCTTCCTGCTCGCGCCGCTCGTTACCACCGTGCTGGCGCTGGCCACTTTCGCGGTGGTGCCGTTCGACGAAAACTGGGTGATCGCCAACATCAATGTCGGCATTCTCTACATCTTCGCCATCTCCTCGCTCGAGGTCTACGGCGTGATCATGGCCGGCTGGGCCTCGAACTCCAAATATCCCTTCCTCGGCGCGTTGCGTTCGGCCGCGCAGATGGTGTCCTACGAGGTCTCGATCGGTTTCGTCATCGTCACCGTGCTTCTGGCCGTCGGCTCGCTCAACCTGACCGACATCGTCCTGTCGCAGCGCGACGGTCTGGGCACCATGGCCGGTCTGCCCAACAGCTTCTTGGACTGGCACTGGCTCGGCCTGTTCCCGATGTTCGTGATCTTCTTCATCTCGGCGCTGGCGGAGACCAACCGGCCGCCCTTCGACCTGGTCGAGGCCGAGTCGGAGCTGGTCGCCGGCCACATGATCGAATATTCCTCCACGCCGTACCTGCTGTTCATGCTCAGCGAATACGTGGCCATCATGCTGATGTGCGCGCTGATGACGATCCTGTTCCTGGGCGGTTGGCTGCCGCCGTTCGATTTCGCGCCCTTCACCTGGGTGCCCGGAATCGTCTGGTTCATGCTCAAGATCTGCTTCGTCTTCTTCTTCTTCGCCATCGTGAAGACCATTGTGCCGCGCTATCGCTACGACCAGTTGATGCGCCTCGGCTGGAAGGTGTTTTTGCCGATCTCGCTGTTTATGGTCGTCGCCACCGCCGCCTTCCTGAAACTCACCGGACTGGTGGCATAGGATGGGCGCGGGCCTCATCGGCGCCCTTGTCGGGCTCGTGATCGCGGTAGCCGACCTCGCGCTGCTGAGGCTTTTGGCCGCGCGCGTCGATCTGCCGGAGACGAAGCGCGTCTTGAACGTCACCGGCCTGAGCCAGCTTGTGCTCTTGCCGATCGTGGGCTTTTTCATCGCCCCGTTGATTGCTGGAGAATAGTCATGTCAGCGCTCGCCCAAGCCGCAAAGTCGCTGCTTTTGAAGGAATTCGTCGGCGCGTTCTTCCTGGCCATGCGGCAGTTCTTCGCGCCCAAGCACACGCTCAACTATCCCCACGAGAAGGGGCCGGTGTCGCCCCGCTTTCGCGGCGAGCATGCGCTGCGCCGCTATCCCAATGGGGAGGAGCGCTGTATCGCCTGCAAGCTGTGCGAGGCGATCTGCCCCGCCCAGGCGATCACCATCGAGGCCGGGCCGCGGCGCAATGACGGCACCCGGCGCACGGTGCGCTACGACATCGACATGGTGAAGTGCATCTATTGCGGCTTCTGCCAGGAGGCCTGCCCGGTCGACGCGATCGTGGAGGGACCGAATTTCGAGTTCGCGACCGAGACGCGCGAGGAACTCTACTACGACAAGGACAAGCTGCTCGCCAACGGCGACCGCTGGGAACGCGAGATCGCGCGCAACATTGCGTTGGACTCGCCCTACAGATAGCCATTCGACATGGACGGGCGCGGACGGCTGGTCTAAGGACAACGCGGTTTTCGCCTGGCGCGAAAGGCCGGAATGATGCGGGGCGTTTCCCCGCTGCGGAGAATTGGGGGAACCCATGCTGACAGGACTCGAGGCGATCTTTTTCTATCTGTTCGCCTTCATCGCGGTGGCGGCGGCCTTCATGGTCATCGCCGCGCGCAATCCCGTGCATTCGGTGCTCTATCTGATCCTGACCTTTTTTAACGCCGCCGGGCTGTTCCTGCTCACCGGCGCCGAATTCCTCGCCATGATTCTGCTGGTGGTCTATGTCGGCGCGGTTGCGGTGCTGTTCCTGTTCGTCGTCATGATGCTCGACGTCGATTTCGCCGAGATGAAGCGCGGCGCGCTGCAATATGCGCCGATCGGGGCGCTTGTCGGGTTGATCCTGGCCGCCGAGATCGTCGTGGTGGTCGGCGGCTACGCCTTTGTTCCCGAGCTCGCCACCGCGGTCGCGCAGCCGACGCCGGCGCCGGACGTGCGCCACAACACGGCCGCGCTCGGCGACATTCTCTACACAGACTACATCTATTTCTTCCAGATCGCCGGCCTTGTCCTGCTGGTGGCGTTGATCGGCGCGATCGTGCTGACGCTCCGCCACAAGGAGGGCGTCAAGCGCCAGTCGGTCCCGGCTCAGGTGGCACGCACGCCAGAGACCGCGATCGAGGTCGTCGACGTGGAAACCGGCAAGGGCATCTGACGGGGGCAGTCATGACGATCGGTATCGCGCATTTCCTCACCGTCTCGGCCGTGCTGTTCACGCTCGGCGTGTTCGGCATCTTCCTCAACCGCAAGAACGTCATCATCATCCTGATGTCGGTCGAGTTGATCCTGTTGGCCGTCAACATCAACTTCGTCGCCTTCTCGGCGGTGCTCGGCGACCTCGTCGGTCAGGTCTTTGCCCTGTTCGTGCTGACGGTGGCCGCCGCCGAGGCGGCGATCGGGCTTGCCATCCTTGTCGTTTTCTTCCGCAACCGCGGCTCCATCGACGTCGAAGACGTCAACATGATGAAGGGCTGACATGTATCACGCCATCGTCTTTCTTCCGCTTTTCGGCTTCCTGATCGCCGGCCTGTTCGGCCGCTCGATCGGCGCCAAGGCGAGCGAATACATCACCTCCGGCTTTCTGGTGATCGCGGCCGTCCTGTCCTGGGTCGCGTTCTTCACCGTCGGCTTCGGCGATGGCGAGGCGTTCACCGTGCCGGTCATGCGCTTCATCCAGTCCGGCACGCTCGACGTGGCCTGGTCGTTCCGCATCGACACGCTGACCGTGGTCATGCTGGTCGTCGTCAACACGGTCTCGGCGCTGGTCCACATCTACTCGATCGGCTACATGCACCACGACCCGCACCGGCCGCGCTTCTTCGCTTATCTGTCGCTGTTCACCTTCGCCATGCTGATGCTGGTGACGTCCGACAATCTGGTGCAGATGTTCTTCGGCTGGGAGGGCGTCGGCCTTGCCTCCTATCTGCTGATCGGCTTCTGGTACAAGAAACCGACCGCCAACGCCGCCGCCATCAAGGCCTTCGTCGTCAACCGGGTCGGCGATTTCGGCTTCATCCTCGGCATTTTCGGCGTCTTCGTACTGTTCGGCTCGGTCAATTTCGACACCATCTTCGCCAACACCCAGTCGTTCATGCCGGCCGCCGAGGCGGCGGGCGAGGCGGGCGCGCAGGCCGGTTCGGTGCTGAATTTCCTCGGCTACGAACTCGACCGGCACGCCGCGTTGACGGTGGTCTGCCTGCTTCTGTTCCTGGGCGCGATGGGCAAGTCGGCCCAGGTGCCGCTGCACACCTGGCTGCCGGACGCCATGGAAGGCCCCACGCCGGTCTCCGCTCTGATCCATGCCGCCACCATGGTCACGGCCGGCGTGTTCATGGTCGCGCGCCTGTCGCCGATCTTCGAATTGTCGCACACCGCGCTCCTGGTGGTCACCTTCGTCGGCGCCTTCACCGCCTTCTTCGCCGCAACCGTCGGCCTGGTGCAGAACGACATCAAGCGAGTCATCGCCTATTCGACCTGTTCACAGCTCGGCTACATGTTCGTCGCGCTGGGGCTCGGCTTTTATTCCGCCGCGATCTTCCATCTGTTCACGCATGCCTTCTTCAAGGCGCTGCTGTTCCTCGGCTCCGGCTCGGTCATCCACGCCGTCTCCGACGAGCAGGACATGCGCAAGATGGGCGGGCTCAGGAAGCTGATCCCGACCACCTACTGGATGATGATCATCGGCACGCTGGCGCTGACCGGCGTCGGCATTCCCGCGACCGTCATCGGCACGGCCGGCTTCTTTTCCAAGGACGCCATCATCGAGGGCGCCTTTGTCGGCCACAACGCCATGGCCACCATCGCCTTCACGCTGCTGGTCGTGGCCGCCGTCTTCACCAGCTTCTATTCCTGGCGGCTGATCTTCATGACCTTCCACGGCAAGCCGCGCGCGTCTGCCGACGTCATGCACCACGTGCACGAATCGCCGCCGGTCATGCTCCTGCCGTTGTTCCTCCTGGCGGTCGGCGCGCTGTTTGCCGGCGTGGTCTTTTACGGGGCCTTTGTCGGCGACGGCTACGACGCGTTCTGGAAGGGGGCGCTGTTCACGCTGCCCGACAACCACATCCTGCACGACTTCCACGAGGTGCCGCTGTGGGTGAAGCTGTCGCCCTTCGTGGCCATGCTGTTGGGGCTGCTGGTCGCCTACCAGTTCTACATCCGCTCGCCGGAGACGCCCAAGCAGCTCGCCGCGCAGCACCGGGGCCTCTACGCCTTCCTGCTCAACAAATGGTACTTTGACGAGCTCTACGATTTCGTGTTCGTCAGGCCGGCCATGCGGCTCGGCCGCTTCCTGTGGAAGACCGGCGACGGCAAGGTGATCGACGGGCTCGGGCCCGACGGGGTCTCGGCCCGCGTCATCGACGTCACCAACAAGGTGGTCAAGCTGCAGACCGGCTATCTCTACCACTACGCCTTCGCGATGCTGATCGGCGTCGCCGCCCTCGTCACCTGGATGATGCTCGGGAGCTCGTTCTAAATCATGACCGAATGGCCCATCCTCACCACGGTCACGTTCCTGCCGCTGGTCGGCGCCTTCCTCATCCTGATGATCCGGGACGAGGGGGCGTCCGCGCGCCGTAACATCCGCAACGTCGCCCTGTTCACGACCGGCTTCACCTTTTTGCTGTCGCTGTTCATCTGGGCCGGTTTCGACAATACCAATCCCGGTTTCCAGATGGTCGAGAAGACCGAATGGCTGGGCGGCGGCATCGCCTATCACATGGGCGTCGACGGCATCTCGATGCTGTTCGTCATCCTCACGACCTTCCTGATGCCGCTGTGCATCCTGGCCTCGTGGGAATCGGTCGACAAGCGCGTCAAGGAGTACATGATCTCCTTCCTGATCCTGGAGACGCTGATGATCGGCGTGTTCTGCGCGCTCGACATCGTCTTGTTCTACGTCTTCTTCGAGGCCGGCCTGATCCCGATGTTCATCATCATCGGCGTGTGGGGCGGCAAGCGGCGCGTCTATGCCAGCTTCAAGTTCTTCCTCTACACGCTGCTCGGCTCGGTGCTGATGCTTCTGGCCATCATGGCGATGTACTGGCAGGCCGGCACGACCGACATCCCCACGCTGCTCGCGCACGATTTCCCCGCCGGCATGCAGACATGGCTGTGGCTCGCCTTCTTCGCCTCCTTCGCGGTCAAGATGCCGATGTGGCCGGTTCACACCTGGCTGCCCGACGCGCATGTCGAGGCGCCCACGGCGGGCTCGGTCATCCTGGCCGGCATCCTGTTGAAGATGGGCGGCTACGGCTTCCTGCGCTTTTCGCTGCCGATGTTCCCGCTCGCCTCGGCCGATTTCGCGCCCTTCGTGTTCGCGCTGTCGGTGGTGGCCATCATCTACACCTCGCTGGTCGCGCTGATGCAGGAGGACATCAAGAAGCTGATCGCCTATTCCTCGGTTGCCCATATGGGCTACGTCACGATGGGCATCTTCGCGCTCAACCAGGAGGGCATCCAGGGCGGCATTTTCCAGATGCTGTCGCACGGCCTGGTCTCCGGCGCGCTGTTCCTGTGCGTGGGCGTCATCTACGACCGCATGCACACCCGCCAGATCGAGGCCTATGGCGGGCTGGTCAACAACATGCCGAAATACGCGGTGGTGTTCCTGATCTTCACCATGGCCAATGTCGGCCTTCCGGGCACGTCCGGTTTCGTCGGCGAGTTTTTGACGCTGCTCGGCGTGTTCAAGGTCAATACCTGGGTGGCGCTGTTTGCGGCCACCGGCGTCATCCTTTCGGCGGCCTACGCGCTGTGGCTCTACCGCCGCGTGATCTTCGGCAAGCTGACCAAGGAAAGCCTGAAGGGCATGCTCGACCTGTCGATGCGCGAGAAGATGGTGATCTATCCGCTGGTGATCTTCGTCATCTTCTTCGGCGTCTATCCGGCGCCGATCTTCGACGCCACCGCGGCCTCCGTCGAGGCTCTCGTCAACAACGTCACCGCCTCGATCGAGGCGGGACAGTCCACCGCAGCGGCCGGGCTGGCGCAGTAGGGGTTTCACACGATGTCGGCTGAACTTTCCCAAAGCCTGATCCTCGCGACGCCCGAACTGTTTCTGGCGGTGGCGGCGATGGCGCTGTTGATGGTCGGCGTCTTCGGCGACGAGCGCTCCAACACGCTGGTCACCGGCCTGGCGGTGGCCGTTCTGGCCGGCGCGACCGCCTGGATGCTGTTTTTCGGCGGCGACGGCGCCGCCTTCAACGGCGCCTTCGTCAGCGATCCGTTCGCCCGCTTCATGAAGTTCCTCACCTTCGTCGGCGCCATCCTGACGCTGATCATGTCGGTCGGCTTCGCCAAGGCGGAAAAATTCGACAAGTTCGAATTTCCGGTCCTGATCCTGCTGGCAACGCTCGGCATGGCGCTGATGGTGTCGGCCAACGACATGATCGCGCTTTATCTCGGCCTCGAACTGCAGTCGCTGGCGCTTTACGTGATCGCGGCCATCAACCGCGACAATGTCCGCTCCACCGAGGCCGGCCTGAAATATTTCGTCCTCGGCGCGCTGTCCTCCGGCATGCTGCTTTACGGCATGTCGCTGGTCTACGGATATACCGGCCACACCGGCTTCGACGAGATCGCGGCCGTCCTGTCGGGCGGCGAGCGCCAGCTCGGGCTCGTCTTCGGCCTGGTCTTCGTGCTGGCCGGCCTCGCCTTCAAGATCTCCGCCGTGCCGTTCCACATGTGGACGCCCGACGTCTATGAAGGCGCGCCGACGCCGGTGACCGCGTTCTTCGCCGCAGCACCCAAGATGGCGGCGATGGCGCTGATCGTGCGCGTCACCGTCGGCGCCTTCGAACCGGTCGCCCCCGACTGGCAGCAGATCATCGTCTTCGTGGCCATCGCCTCGATGCTGCTCGGCGCCTTCGCCGCCATCGGCCAGCGCAACATCAAGCGGCTGATGGCCTATTCCTCGATCGGCCATATGGGCTACGCGCTGGTCGGGCTTGCCGCCAACACCGAGGCCGGCGTGCGCGGCGTGGTCATCTATATGCTGATCTACCTGGTGATGACGCTCGGCACCTTCGCCTTCATCCTGGCCATGCGCCGCAAGGAGGGCAATGTCGAGCAGATCGACGAGCTCGGCGGCCTGGCCTCGACCAATCCGGTCATGGCGACCATCCTCACCATCTTGATGTTCTCGCTCGCCGGCATCCCGCCGCTCGCCGGCTTCTGGGGAAAATGGTACGTATTCCTGGCCGCGATCGACGCCCAGCTCTACGCGCTCGCGGTGATCGGCGTGCTCGCCTCGGTGGTCGGCGCCTATTATTATCTGCGCATCATCAAGATCATGTGGTTCGACGAGCCGGTCGGCGCCTTCGTGCCGATGGCGGGCGAGTTGCGGCTGGTCCTAGGGCTTTCCGGCGCCTTCGTCCTGTTTTACGTGCTGATCGGCGGTCCGGTCGGCACCATGGCCGAAGCGGCGGCAAAGACCTTTTTCTGACCGGATGAGCTTCGTTCTGTCTCCGCCGGCCGCGGCCGCCGGATTTCGCCTCGAAGCGTTCGACACGATCGGCTCGACCAACGCGACCGCGCTCGAGCGGGCGCGGGCTGGCGATCCGGGCCGGCTGTGGGTCGTGTCGTCGCAACAGGAGACCGGGCGCGGGCGCCGCGGGCGGGTCTGGGCGACGCCGCGCGGCAATCTCGCCGCGACCCTGCTTCTGGTCGATTGCTGCCCGCTGCCGCAGGCCGCCACGCTCGGCTTCGTCGCCGGCCTGGCGCTCGGCGATGCGCTGGAGGCGTGCGTGCCCGCAGCCGGGCGGATCGCGATCGGCGCCGACGGCGGCGATGCGCGCGGCGGGGGGCGCTTCGAGCTCAAATGGCCCAACGACGTGCTTGCCGGCGGCGCCAAGCTTGCCGGCATCCTGCTGGAATCGACCATGCTTGAGACGGGCGGCTTCGCGGTCGCGATCGGCATCGGCGTCAATGTGGTTGCCCATCCCGCCGAGGTGCCGTATCCGGCGACGTCGCTTGCGGCGCTCGGCGCCGGCTGCGACGCGCACACGCTGTTTCTGGCGCTGTCGGACGCCTGGCTCGCGGCCGAACGGATCTGGGATGCGGGCAGGGGCCTCGACGCCGTGCGCCGGACCTGGCTCGAGCGCGCCGCCGGGCTCGGCAGCGAGGTGGCCGTTCGCGTCGACGGAGAGATCGTGCGCGGGGTTTTCGAGACCATCGATGCCGAATGCCGCTTCGTGGTGCGCGACCGGCACGGTAAACAGTGGAAGATAGCGGCCGGCGACGTCCATTTCGGAGTGATCGCCTCGGCTGCCGCGGATTAAGCGGAAGGACGCAACGCATGGCGAAAAAAGACAAGAACGAGCTCGTCTTCCTGCCTCTCGGCGGCGTCGGCGAGATCGGCATGAATTTCGGTCTTTACGGCTACGGTCCGCCGCATGCGCGCGAGTGGATCGTCGTCGATTGCGGCGTTACCTTTCCCGGCCCGGATCTTCCCGGCGCCGACCTTGTCCTGCCCGACATCAGCTTTCTGGAAGGCCAGAAGGACCGCCTGCGCGGCATCGTCATCACCCATGCCCACGAGGACCATTACGGCGCGCTGCTCGACCT
This sequence comes from Nitratireductor alexandrii, assembly GCF_004000215.1. Lineage (GTDB taxonomy): Bacteria > Pseudomonadota > Alphaproteobacteria > Rhizobiales > Rhizobiaceae > Mangrovimarina > Mangrovimarina alexandrii. The sequence continues at coordinate 53,583 of NZ_RBVY01000004.1, forward strand.
GTGGCCGCGGCTCGGCGCGAAAGTGTGGATGACGCCGTTCGCCGCCGGCCTGCTGGAAGCCAAGCGCGACTATGAACAGGGCCGCCAGCCGAAAATCCCGATCGAGATCTACCGCGCTGGCGACCGGTTTACGGTCGGCCCGTTCGACATCGAGGCGGTCACCGTCACCCATTCGATCCCCGAGCCGGTCTCGCTCGCCATCACCTCGCCGCTCGGCACGGTGATCCACACCGGCGACTGGAAAATCGATCCGGCGCCGACCATCGGCGAAAAGACCGACGAGGCGCGGTTCAGGGCGCTGGGCGACGCGGGCGTGCTGGCGCTGGTCTGCGATTCGACCAATGCCATGCGCGAGGGCGACTCGCCGTCCGAGGAGGCCGTCGGCGACGGTCTGCGCGACCTGATCGTCAAGGCCGAGGGGCGCGTCGCCGTCACCAGCTTCTCCTCCAATGTCGGGCGCATCCGCTCGGTCGCCGAGGCCGCCCACGAGGCCGGCCGCCGCGTCATCGTCATGGGCTCCTCGATGAAGCGCGTCATCAACGTCGCCACGGAGCTCGGCTATCTCGACGGTCTGCCCGACTTCGCCGACGAGGAGGAATACGGCCAGATCGCGCGCGACAAGCTGGTCATCCTGTGCACCGGCAGCCAGGGCGAGCCGCGCGCCGTTCTGGCCAAGCTCGCCCGCGAGGAACTGCGCAACGTCGCCTTGGCGCCGGGCGACACGGTGATCTATTCCTCGCGCACGATTCCGGGCAACGAAAAGGCAATCTTGGACATCAAGAACCGGCTGATCGACCAGGGCATCCGCATCATCGAGGACGACGACGCGCTCGTGCATGTGTCGGGCCATCCCCGGCGCAGCGAGCTCAAGCGCATGTACGAATGGGTCCGGCCGCAAAACCTGGTGCCCGTGCACGGCGAGGCCGCCCATCTGGTGGCGCAGGGTTCGCTCGCGGCCATGGCCGGCGTGCCGTCGGTCTCGCAGATCCGCAACGGCGACATGCTGCGCCTGGCGCCTGGCGCGCCCGAGATCGTCGACGAAGTCGAGGCCGGCCGCATCTACAAGGACGGCTATCTGCTGGGCAGCGAGGAGGCGGTCGGCATCCGCGCCCGGCGCAAGCTGTCCTTCGTCGGCCATGTCGCCATCAATGTCGTGCTCGACGAGCGCTACGAGCTTGCCGGCGATCCCGACATCGTCTCCTACGGCGTGCCGGGGGAGGACCGCAACGGCGAGCTCCTTGAGGATGTGATGCTCGACGCGGCGATCGGCGCGGTGGAATCGATCCCGCGCGTGCGGCGTAAGAACCTCGACCAGCTTCAGGAATCGGTCCGCCGCGCGGTACGCAACGCCGCCCGCGACGGCTGGGGCAAAAAGCCCGTGGTGACGGTGTTCGTCACGCGCTAAACCATGGCGTGCGAAAAAGGCCGTCGCCTTCGGGGCGACCGGCCGGGGCCAAAAGGACGAAGCGGATGCTGGGAAGACTGAACCACGTCGCCATTGCCGTGCCGGACCTTGCCGCCGCCAGCGCGGTCTATCGCGACACGCTCGGCGCGAAGCTGTCCGATCCGCAGGCGCTGCCCGATCACGGCGTCACCGTCGTCTTCGTCGACCTCGGCAACACCAAGGTGGAGTTGCTGGAACCGCTCGGCGATGCGTCGCCGATCGCCGCGTTTCTGGCCAAGAATCCCGCCGGCGGCATGCATCATCTGTGTTACGAGGTCGATGACATTCTCGCCGCCAGCGACCGGCTGAAGGCCGACGGCGCGCGCGTGCTGGGCGATGGCGAGCCGAAGACCGGTGCTCACGGCAAGCCGGTGCTGTTCCTGCATCCGAAGGATTTTGCCGGAACGCTGGTCGAGCTGGAGCAGGCCTGAGCCGCCGGTCGCTGGAAAGGAATTTTGACGATGAGCTGGGTTTCCGGATTCGCGGTCTATTTCATCATCTGGTGGGTGACGCTGTTCGTCGTCATGCCGTTCGGCCTGAAGACCCAGGAGGAGGACGGCGACGTCACCTTGGGCACCACCGCCAGCGCGCCCAAGGGGCCGCATATGCGCCGCGCCGCCTTGCGCGCCACGCTGATCTCGCTGCTTGTCTTCGCGCTGCTTTACGTGCTCACCCGGCAATTGGGCTACAGTTTCGAAGACATCCCGTCATTCATTCCGGACTTCCAATAGGAAAAGCTTGCGCGCCGCGATAACTTCGGCAGTCAAACTTCTGTTTTTCCAAAAAAAATGCAAGGCCGAAGCCTTGCAATTTTATCACGCGTCCGATCTGTTTCCGGTGTTCGGCGGCTGCGGAAAATCGCGCCTAGATCGCATCCTCCCAAGACTTTGACCGCGCAGGAAAGCGGTTGAATTTCCGCTCCTCTTTATGCGGCCGCACACTAACCCAACGGTGTTTGCGATGTCACGATTTTTTTTGCACTGAAACGATCAATCCTTTGCTGCAACGCACAATGAAAAGCTGGTCGCGAACTTCCGTTACATGCGGCGATCTTGCGCCGGTCGCCTCGGGTTTCCAACCTGCCTTGAAATGGCTATGAAACGCGTGCAGACGAGCCAGCGTCATGCGGCCGATTCCGGCGCCCGTGTCCATTCCATCCAGCGGAAGATTTCATGCGACTGTCGCGCTTTTTCCTGCCCATCCTGAAAGAGAACCCGCGCGAGGCCGAGATCGTCTCGCATCGCCTGATGTTGCGTGCCGGCATGATCCGCCAGCAGGGGCAGGGCAGCTTCTCCTGGCTGCCGCTCGGCAAGCGCGTGCTCGACAAGGTCAACCGCATCATCCGCGAGGAGCAGGATAGGGCCGGCGGACAGGAAATCCTGATGCCGACCATCCAGTCGGCCGATCTGTGGATCGAGAGCGGCCGTTACGAGGATTACGGCAAGGAGATGCTGCGCATCACCGACCGGCACGAGCGCAATATGCTCTACGGACCGACCAACGAGGAGATGGTCACCGACATCTTCCGTGCCTACGTCAAGTCGTACAAGGATCTGCCGCTCAACCTCTACCACATCCAGTGGAAATATCGCGACGAGGTGCGGCCGCGCTTCGGCGTGATGCGCAGCAGAGAGTTCCTGATGAAGGACGCCTATTCCTTCGATCTCGACTACGAGGGCGCAAAGGCGGCCTATAACCGCATGTTCGTGGCTTATCTGCGCACCTTCGCGCGCATGGGCCTGCAGGCGATCCCGATGCGCGCCGACACCGGGCCGATCGGCGGCGATCTCAGCCACGAATTCATCATCCTGGCCTCGACCGGCGAGAGCGAGGTGTTCTGCCGCAAGGATTTTCTCCAGTTCGAGGTACCCGGCGCGGATGTCGATTTCAGCGATGACGCGCAGATCGCCGACATCGTCGCGACCTGGACGACGCCCTATGCGGCCACCGACGAGATGCACGACGAGGCCGCCTGGGCGGCGATCGCCGACGACGAGAAAGTGTCGGCGCGCGGCATCGAGGTCGGCCACATCTTCCATTTCGGCACCAAATATTCCGAGCCGATGAACGCGCGAGTCACCGGCCCGGACGGCAAGGAGCATTTCGTCTCGATGGGCTCCTACGGCATCGGCCCGAGCCGGCTTCTGGCGGCGATCATCGAGGCGAGCCACGACGACAACGGCATCGTGTGGCCCGAAAGCGTGGCCCCGTTCGACATCGCGCTGATCAACATGAAGGCGGGCGACGCGGCCTGCGACCGGGTCTGCGAGGAGCTCTACGAGAAGCTGCGGGCGGCCGGCCTAGACGTGCTTTACGACGACACCGACCAGCGCGCCGGCGGCAAGTTCGCCACCGCCGACCTGATCGGCCTGCCCTGGCAGGTGATCGTCGGCCCGCGCGGGGTCGCCGCCGGCGAGGTCGAGGTCAAGAACCGCAAGACCGGCGAGCGCCAGGCGCTTCCGGTCGCGGACGTGCTGGCACGGTTCGGTAGCGACCGATGAGCAGCGCCGCCGACATCAAGCCGGGCGCGGGTCCGTTCTCGCCCTTCGAGCGGATGGTGGCCTGGCGTTACCTGCGCTCGCGGCGCAAGGAGGCCTTCATCTCGGTGATCGCGTCCATCTCCTTCGTCGGCATCATGCTCGGCGTGGCCACGCTGATCATCGTCATGGCGGTGATGAACGGCTTCCGCGCCGAACTGCTGACCCGCATTCTGGGCGTCAACGGCCATGTCGTCGTCCAGCCGATCGACCGGCCGCTCGACGACTACGCCGAGGTTGCCGCGCGCATCAACGATGTCGACGGCGTGCGCTACGCCATCCCGATGGTCGAAGGCCAGGTCCTGGCTTCGGGCAATGTCGGACGCGGCACCGGCGCGCTGGTGCGCGGCCTGCGGGCGCAGGATCTGGGAAAGATCGAGCTGGTGGCCGGCAATGTGCGCAACGGCACGCTCGACGGCTTCGACGGGGGCGAGGGCGTTGCGATCGGCGTGCGCATGGCCGAAACGCTGGGGCTGGTCGTGGGCGACGCGATCACGCTGACCTCGCCGGAGGGCGACGTCACCCCGTTCGGCACGGTCGCGCGCCAGAAGGCCTATCCCGTCACCGCGATCTTCCAGGTCGGCATGTCGGAATACGACGCCACCATCGTGTTCATGGCGCTGTCGGAGGCGCAGCTTTATTTCAACGCCGAGGGCCGCGCCCAGACCATCGAGGTGTTCGTCGACGACCCCGATGCGATCGACGCCCTCAAACCGGCGATCGAGGCGGCCGCCCGGCGCCCGCTTTTTCTGATCGACTGGCGCCAGCGCAACGAGACCTTCTTTTCCGCGCTCGAGGTCGAGCGCAACGTCATGTTCATGATCCTGACGCTGATCGTTTTGGTCGCCGCGCTCAACATCATCTCCGGCCTGATCATGCTGGTGAAGGACAAGGGCCACGACATCGCCATCCTGCGCACCATGGGCGCGACGCGCAACGCCATTTTGCGCATCTTCGTCATGACCGGTGCGGCGATCGGCATCACCGGCACGCTCGCCGGCGTGGTCCTGGGCGTCGTCGTGTGCCTCAATGTCGAATCGATCCGGCAGTTCTTTTCCTGGCTGTCGGGCACGACCCTTTTCAACCCCGAACTCTATTTCCTGAGCCAGCTTCCGGCCAAGATGGATGTCGGCGAAACCGTGTCGGTGGTCGTCATGGCGCTGGTGCTGTCGTTCTTCGCGACGCTGTTTCCGGCCTGGCGGGCGGCCCGGCTCGATCCCGTCGAAGCGCTGAGGTACGAATGATGGCGCAGACCGCCGTGCTTGTGCTGAAGGGCGTCGAACGGCGCTACCAGCAGGGAACGAAGACGCTCGTCATCCTCAACGGTGCCGAATTCGAGCTGAAGCGCGGCGAGACGGTGGCGCTGGTCGCGCCGTCGGGGGCGGGCAAATCCACGCTCTTGCACACCGCCGGCCTGCTCGAGCGGCCCGACGCCGGCGAGGTCATCTTGAACGGGCGCGCCTGCGGGCGCCTCGGCGACGACGACCGCACCGCCATCCGGCGCAACGATGTCGGCTTCGTCTATCAGTTCCACCATCTGCTGCCGGAATTTTCGGCGCTGGAAAACGTCATGATGCCGCAGCTCGTCCACGGGCTTGCGCCCAAGCAGGCCGAGGAGCGCGCGCTGCAGCTTCTCGACTATATGAAGATCGGCAAGCGCGCCCACCACCGCCCGTCGGAACTGTCCGGCGGCGAACAGCAGCGCGTGGCGATCGCGCGCGCGGTCGCCAACGCGCCGCTGCTTCTGCTCGCCGACGAGCCGACCGGCAATCTCGATCCGACCACGGCGTCTTATGTCTTCGACGCGCTCGAGGCGCTGGTGCGCCATTCCGGCCTGTCGGCGATGATCGCCACCCACAATCACGATCTGGCCGCGCGCATGGACCGTCGCGTCACCCTGGTCGACGGCAAGATCGCGCCGCTGTGATCCGACAGGCCGCGCGCCGCTGAACCGGGCCGGCCGTCCCCGATCGCCTCGCGGCGGCCGGCATCGGCCGGCGGGGCGGACACGACCGAAAACGGCGTAGAACGCCGAATCGGCGCCGCGCCCGTTCTTTCCAACACACGTTTACCGTTGATTCACCGAAACTGGCAGCAGCCGGCGGCATGGTCGCCGGCGCCGGTTGAGCGGGCTTGCAAACAGAACAAAAATAGAACATAAAATAAACATAAGCGGAATAGGAGAGATCGTGATGACCGACATGCTTCAGGATGTGGCCGCCCTGGTTTCCGTCAGTGTTTTTGTCGTGTCGCTGGCGATGTGGATCGGCGCCTATTGATCGCCGCGGCGGCCGGGCCGCCGCGTCGCGGAAAATCGCGCGGAGAAGTGTTTTTTGCCGGCAACGCATCGGTCCGGCCGTCTTGGTCGGCACCGGCCGGATCGGGCTTTGGCACAACAAGCGGGACGGCGGTCGGCCTTGCCCGCGCCTGTCTCAGTCGCCAACGGCGACGCCCTCGCGGCGCGGGTCGGCGCTGCCCGCCAGCGTGCCGTCCTCGTTGAAGGTGATGCCGTGTAGGCCCGAATTCAGCGCGCCGATTTCGACCGTGTAGCCGAGCGCTTCCAGCGGGGCGGCAAAGTCTTCGGCCGCCGTGCCGGCCTCGAGCTGGAACGTGCCGAACCGGTTGGTCAGATGCGGCAGCGCCACCGCCTCTTGCATGTCCATTTCCCAGTCGATCAGCGCGATCAGCGTCTTGGCGACATAGGGAATGATGTTGCTGCCGCCGGGCGAGCCGAGCGCGTAGAGCGGCTTGCCGTCGTGCAGCACGATGGTCGGCGACATCGACGAGCGCGGCCGCTTGCCGCCCTGCGGGCGGTTGGCCACCGCCGCGCCGTCGCGCTGCGGGACGAAGGAAAAATCGGTAAGCTGGTTGTTGAGCAGGAACCCCTCCACCATCAGCCGCGCGCCGAAGGCGTTTTCGATCGAGCTGGTCATCGAGGCGATATTGCCGTCGTCGTCGACGATGACGAAATGCGATGTCGATTGCCTTTCCAGCGTTATGCCGTCGCGGCGCAGCGCCGCCTTTTTCCAGGGCGGCTCGCCGGGCGCGACATCGGAAGCGGGCAGGGCGGTCGGCCGCCGCAAAAGCGCCGCGCGCGCGGCGAGATAGGCCCGGTCGAGCAGGCCTTCTGGAATGCGGGTGAAGTCGCTGTCGGCGACATAGCGGCCGCGATCGGCGAAGGCGAGCCGGGTGGCGTCGCCGATCAGGCGCCAGCTTTCGGGCGCCTCGGGCCCGAGCGCGGGCAGGTTGAACCCTTCCAGCAGGCCGAGAATCTGGCCGACGGCGAGCGCGCCCGAGGACGGCGGGCCCATGCCGCATACGTCGTGGCCGCGATAGGAGATACACACCGGCGCCCGCTCCCTGGCCCGGTAGGCGGCGAGGTCGGCGCGCGACAGCGCGCCCGGATTGTCGTCATGGCCGGTTACCGCCGCCACGATCGCCGCCGCGATCGCGCCCTCGTAAAAGGCGTCGGCGCCCTCGCGGCCGATCCGGCGCAGCGTGCGCGCATAGGCGGGATTGGCCAGCCTGTCGCCTTCCTGCAGCGGCGTGCCGTCGTCGTGGAAGAAATAGGCGCGGGTCGACGCCTGTCCGGCGAGCCGGTCGGCGTCGTTGGCAATCAGCGCCGCAAGCCGCGGCGAGACGGCAAAGCCCTGTTCGGCGAGCGCCGCGGCCGGTTCGAACAGGCCGGCCCAGTCCTTGCGGCCGTAGCGGTCATGCACCGTCTCCATCAGCCGCACCACGCCGGGCACCCCGACCGAGCGGCCGCCGACCACGGCCTCGAAAAACCCCATCGGCGCGCCGTCCGGCTTCACGAACAGCGTTTCGGTCGCCGCTTCGGGCGCCGTCTCGCGCCCGTCGAACGTCGTCACCGCCGTGCCGCTTGCCGCGTCGTACCAGACCAGGAAGGCGCCGCCGCCGATGCCCGAGGATTGCGGTTCGACCAGGCCGAGCACGGTCTGCACCGCGACCAGCGCGTCGGCGGCCGTTCCGCCCGCGCGCAGCACCGCCAGTCCGGCCTCGGCCGCCAGCGGATTGGCCGCCGCCACCATGCGCCGCTCGGCTGCCGCCGCTGCGCGCGCCTTGGTGCCGCTGGCGATTTCCGGGGCGACCGCGTCGGCCGCCTGCTGGGCGATGGCCGCGCCGGGCGCGGCGGCCATGGCCAGGGCGAGAACATAGCCGGCGAGGCGGGTTTTCATCTATGCGCTCCTGGTCTCGGCGGTTGCCGCCGCCGTCTCCACCGGCCCGAAAATCTCGACAAAGGCCGCCTTCAGCGCCACGTCGAGATCGGCCATCGTCACCGGCAGGCCGAGATCGACCAGGCTGGTGACGCCGTGGCCGGCGATCCCGCACGGCACGATGCCGGAAAAATGCGACAGGTCCGGTTCCACATTGATGGCGATGCCGTGAAAGCTGACCCATTTGCGCAGCCGGATGCCGATCGCGGCGATCTTGTCCTCGGCCGGCGACCCGTCGGCCAGCGGCGGCTTGTCGGGGCGGGCCACCCACACCCCGACCCGGTCTTCGCGGCGTTCTCCGCGCACGTTGAAGCGCGTGAGCGTGCGGATGATCCAGTCCTCCAGCGCGCCGACGAACACGCGCACGTCCGGCCGCCGCCGCTTCAGGTCGAGCATCACATAGGCGACCCGCTGGCCGGGGCCGTGATAGGTGTATTCGCCGCCCCGGCCGGCGTCGAAAACCGGAAACCGCCCCGGCTCGAGCAGGTCTTCGCGCCGGGCGCTGGTGCCGGCGGTATAAAGGGGGGCGTGTTCGACCAGCCACACCAGCTCGCTTTCTCGGCCGTCGCGAATCGCCGCCGCGCGGTCTTCCATGAAGGCGAGCGCGTCGGGATAGGAGACCGGGCCGGGCGCGATCTCCCAGGCGACCGGCCCCGCGCCGGGCAGGGCCAGAAAGGTGGTGTCGAGGCTTTGGCGTTCGGCCATGACGGGTTCCTTGCCGCGAAAAACCATGCCCGCCGGGCGCTGCCGACCGGCTCCGGCGCAGGGGCGTTGGGAAACGACTCTAAAGCGCGCGCGGCGAATCCGAAAGATCGCCGCGCGTTTTCCCGTGCCGCACGCGGGCGCGGCGCAGCCCGCGCCCGGCCGCCGCAGCCCGCAAAATGCCGTCTCACGGCACTTGTTTCCCGACAGGCGATTTGCTACACGCGCCGAGCCGGTCGAAACCGGCTTCTACCACGTGCGGTCGTGGCGGAATTGGTAGACGCGCAGCGTTGAGGTCGCTGTGGGGCAACCCGTGGAAGTTCGAGTCTTCTCGACCGCACCATCCGACCCGGGGAGTTTTCCCGGGCGACAAAGAGACTTTTCAAAAAGAGTGCAGGCGTCCGGAGCGACAGGCTCTTTGCGACAGGTGTTGGATCGCGCTTGCTTTTTCAATGGCGTTCGCTTTCCATTGGCGGCGAATACCATCGGAATGGCAGCACCACATGGCGGACGGTCTGAATCTCTGGTTGATCTTGGGGGCTGCGTTCATCGCCGTCGCCAGTCCCGGTCCAGGCACCCTGGCAATTGCCGGTGCGTCGATGCGTGCGGGGCGGCGGAGCGGTCTGGCGCTTGCGTCGGGCATGACGACGGGCTCGTTCGTCCTGGGAACTTCAGCTGCCCTCGGACTGGGGACCCTGTTGGCAGCCAATCAGGTGTTTTTTGAGATATTCCGATACGTTGGTTCGGGCTATCTGCTCTATCTGGCCTATCGGTCCCTCAGGGCGTTCCTTTCCGCGGGACCAAGCGAATATCGAGGCAGAACATCGACCTCCTTGCGCTCCGCTTATCTTACTGGTTTGGCGGTCCACCTCACCAATCCGAAGGCCATCCTGTTCTTCGGTGCACTTTACGCGATAGGAGTTCCGGCAGACGTCACGGCACCGGGGCTGGCGATCGTGGTCGTTGCGGTCAGCTTGCAGACCATGCTCATTCTCCACGCTTACGCGCTGTTGCTCTCCATGCCGAAGGTGATGAATACATATGTCAGAGCAAGGAGGTGGTTCGAAGGCTTGTTCGCTTTGACCTTCGGGGCCGCCGGTCTGCGGATTTTTCTTTCGAGGATGAATTAGCGGCGTCCGGAAGACGATCCTAGCAGGTCGAATATGCCTACGCACCTCTGTCGGCTCTGTCCGCCCGGCAACGGTTCCACGAAAGCCTTGGCGGCGTGTCGCGTGGGCCACGCGAGGGGGGCGGCCTATCGTGCCGGTCTCTCCCCTCAGGCGAGCACGATGCGGCACAGGGCAACATGCCCCGCGTGCCGGATTTTCCAAGGGTTTGCGAGAGAGGCGAGGGCCGGTTCCAGCTCTTGCTTGAATTTCCCTCTTGCACGGGGGCGTAAGCCTGCTTGCCAAGGTGGATTCGTGTCACGAAACACGACTTGCCTTTTGGCGTGAATGACCTTGCTCTCCGGCAGGTCTTCTTGAAGCAGCCTATAGGATCGGCGCGCGATCCGCCGCACCCGGCCGGATCACGCGCGCGGCCACGGTGACGCCTTCGGCCTTCATGCAGGCCTGGATGATCTGGAACAGATTGGCGGCGGTCGGGCTTCCGCTGGGACCGAGCGTGCGCATCAGGTTCTTGTCGGCCTTGCCGGTGCGGCGGGCCAGTTCGGGAAAGCCGATGGTCGCGTTGACGTACTGGCGGAGCAAAAGCCGCCCCTCGTCCAAATCGCCCGCCAGCAAGGCGTTGATGGCATCTTCGAGCATTTCGGTTGCCATGTCGGGATTGCGTTCCACCATGGCCCTCATACTGTCTTTGTAGAGTGTTGTTGGCATTTTCACTTTTCCTTCAACGGTTGCGCTCCACCTGACACATGCGCCAAAGCCGCTTGGCTTTGGCAATGTCGTCGCTTTGGCGTTTTTTTGTGCCGCCGTGGAGCAGGATCACAAGGCGGTGGCCTTCCCGGCCGAGATAAACCCGGTATCCGGGGCCGTAAATCAGCCTGATCTCGTGAACACCTTCGCCCACGGATCTGAGGCTTCCGGTGTTGCCTTCTTCAAGGCGTGCCAGAGCGATGTTGACCCGACGCCGCGCTTCCCGATCGATGGCCTCGAGCCATCTGATGAATGGCTGTCTTCCGTCCGGCGTCGTGTAGACTTCGATCTCGAGCATCAGAGATATGGTATCAAATTTGATACCATACACAATAGTTTTTTTCCTTTCTCCGCTTTCTTTCGATCCGCGTTGGCGGACCTGACGCAAGAGCCGGGCCGTGTGGCAGCGTCTGGCAATGCGCGGGGCGCGCGCGCGGAGCCCGCTCTGCGAAGATGCGCTCCGCGCGTGCCGTGCTGCCGGCGAACCGGCATTGAAGACCTCTCGACGACCGCGGTCCCGTGTTGCTCCTGTCAGCTGCACCATCCGGATTTCGGCACACTCCCCAACTTTCCGGCCATCGGGCCCGCCGGCTTTGCGATTCGCCTTGCCCTTTGCCGGGCCGGCGGTCGAAAATGGATCGAGGATCAGGGGCCGGGGAGGGACGCATGCGGTTGGCATGGCGCGGGGGACTGCTTCACGCTGTTCTTGTTTTTGCGCTGGCGGGCTGCGCGAGCCTGCCGGACTTCGCCGACGACGACTACGTCAAGGTCGAATCGCTGTTCTACACGGTCGAGCAGGAACTGTGCGAGGCGCTGGTTCTGATCAAGGCGGAACCCCGCCTGGCCGAGCGGCTGCGCGAGGCCGGCATCACCGTCGGCCGGCAATACGCCAAGGCGACCGCCGGGTTGAAGCTGGTCAAGATCGTCGACGGCGGCGGCAACGCCAATTTCGTCATTCCCGTCACCAACGGCACCGCCGCTCTCGGCCTCGGGGCGAGCCGGCGTCACGTCAACTCCGTCGACACCACGGTCTCGGTCTATTACCCGTTCACCGAACTGGCCTGTTCGGGCGAGATCGCCAACCCGCCCGAACGTATCGCCGGCGGGCTCGGCCTGAAGGAGTGGATCCTGCAGACCACGGTGGCGCTGATCAATGTGCGCGAGACCCCGGCCGCCTATTCCTACGACGTCGCCTTCCAGGTCACCCAGGACGGCCGAGCGCGGCCGAGCATCGCCGTCGCCACGCCGGGCCTGAGCCTGCTCGGCGCCGATATTTCGTTCGGGGCCGCCAGGCAGGTCACCCACACGCTGAGCGTGACGATCCGCGACGTCGCGCTCGACGCGGCGGCGGGCAAGGGCGGGGCCGGCGTGCCCGACGTGGTGCGCGACGCGCTCGACCGCGAGGAGAGCCTGACCATCCTGCGGCGCATCCGCGACTGACCGCGCGCGCGGCGCGCCGCCCGCCTGGAGCGCCCTTTGCTCGCGCCGCCTGTCGCGCATCCGGCCGACCGCGTGGCGCGCCGAGATTGCCGCGTCGGTGACGAAAATCCGTATGGCCCCGCTTCCATTTGGCGCGCAACGGCTCTAGGTCGGGGGCGGGGAGAACGTCGTCCGCGCGGGGGGCACATGTTGCTTCGTGTCGCGGCACATACGCGTCCCCGTGCGAGATCCGGATAAGGCAGACATCACGAAACACGATTGCGGAGTTGGTCGGTGGTCGGTCCTCAAAACGAAAGCGTCGGCGAAACCCCGCAGGAACCGGTCGAGATCGGTCTCTACAGCGATGACGGTTTCATCCGGCCCTCCTTCCTGACCCATATCGGCGCGGCGATCGCCGATCGCGACGTCCTGACGCTGAAACGGGATGTGGCGGGGCTTCACCAGTCCGAGCTCGGCGACCTGATCGAGGCGCTGTTGCCGGACCAGCGCCGGGCGCTGGTCGACCTGCTGGGCGAGGATTTCGATTTTTCCGCGCTGACGGAGGTCGACGACGCCATCCGCATGGAGATCGTCGACGACCTGCCCAACGAGCAGATCGCCCTGGCGATGCAGGAGCTCGATTCCGACGACGCGGTCTATATTCTCGAGGATCTCGACGCGCAGGACCAGGACGAGATCCTGGCCAAGCTGCCGTTCACCGAGCGTATCCGGCTGCGCCGCTCGCTCGACTATCCCGAAGAGACCGCCGGCCGGCGCATGCAGACGGAGTTCGTCGCCGCGCCGCCGTTCTGGACCGTGGGCCAGACCATCGACTACATGCGCGACGACCAGAACCTGCCGGACGAGTTTTCGCAGATCTTCGTCGTCGATCCGACCTTCAAGCTGCTCGGCGCCGTCCATCTCGACCAGATCCTGCGCACCAAGCGCGCGGTCAAGATCGAGGACATCATGCACGAGACGCGCCACGCCATCCCGGCCACGATGGACCAGGAAGAGGCGGCGCGCGAATTCGAGCAATACGACCTTCTCTCCGCCGCCGTCGTCGACGAGAACGAGCGCCTGGTCGGGGTTCTGACCATCGACGATGTCGTCGACGTCATCCAGCAGGAGGCCGAGGAAGACCTGTTGCGCATGGGCGGCGTCGGCGACGAGGAACTCTCCGACACGGTGGTGGCGACCTCGCGTTCGCGCGCGCCCTGGCTGCTGGTCAATCTGGCCACCGCCATCCTGGCCTCGCTGGTGATCGGCCTGTTCGACGCCACGATCTCCGAGATGGTGGCGCTCGCCATCCTGATGCCGATCGTCGCCTCTATGGGCGGCAACGCCGCCACCCAGACGATGACGGTGACGGTGCGCGCGCTCGCCACCAAGGATCTCGATATCTACAATGCCGCGCGCATCGTGCGCCGCGAGACCCTGGTCGGCATCATCAACGGCGCGCTGTTTGCCGTCGTCATGGGCGTGGTCGCCGCCTTGTGGTTCGGCAGCACCGGCCTCGGCGGGGTGATCGCGGTGGCGATGGTGGTCAACATGCTGGCCGCCGCCCTGGCCGGCATCCTGATCCCGTTGCTGCTCGACAAGCTCGGCGCCGACCCGGCGATCGCCTCGTCCGTCTTCGTCACCACCGTCACCGACGTCGTCGGCTTCTTCGCCTTTCTCGGCCTGGCGACGCTGTGGTTCGGCTTCGGCTAGGCCGCCCCGCTGCCGCGGCCGCGCCCGGACCTAGCGCGTGTCGGCCAGGCTGAGCTCGGCGAACTGCTCGGCATTGGGGCAGAAGCCGCCGGCCTCGGCGCGTGCGGTGACCCGCTTGAGCGTGCTGGCGCAGCGCCTCTTGGCGCCGCAATTCGAACAGGCGAGCTCGATGTCGCGCATCAGCTCCGGGCTGTCATGCGCCAAAAGCTCCGGGTCGAGCCCGTAGGCCGCCATCATGCGCTGCATCAACGCGTCGGAGCCGGTACCCTTGGCCACCACCTGTTTGAGCTCGCGCGTCGACAGCCCGCATTCGCCGGCCGTGCGCGCCAGCGCCTCGGGATGGCGCGCGGCGAGGTCGCGCAGCTCCGCCATCGCCAGCCGCCTTTGACGCCATCCGTAAAAGGCTGTCGACAGGGTTTGAAATACCGCTTGCCTGGTCATCGCATCGTCCTCCATGGCCGCATGCTAGCCCGCGCGGCGGCAAGAACGTTGATGCAGGTCAAACAAAACGCCGATCGCCGCGGCGCCGGCCTGCGCCCGCAAGCGCCTCGCCGCCCGGGCCGGAAGGGCGAATAATTGACTTTTACGTAAACGCCGTGTCACATCCTGATCCAAGGAATCGACGGCGGGACCACGGGATGCGCGACTATTATACGATCACGGAACTGACTCGTGAGTTCGGAATTTCGACGCGGACCTTGCGTTTCTACGAGGACGAGGGCTTGATCCACCCGCTGCGCCGCGGCCGCACCCGGCTGTTTCGTCCCTCCGACCGGGTTCTGGTGCGCCAGATCATGCGCGGCAAGCGGCTCGGTTTCTCGATCAGCGAAATCCGACAGATCATCCAGATGTACAAGGAGCCGCCGGGCGAGGTCGGCCAGTTGAAGATGATGCTGACGCGTATCGAGGAAAAGCGCGGCGATCTGCGCCAGAAGCGCAGGGATCTGGAGGAGACGCTGGCCGAACTCGATCAGGCCGAGGAATCCTGCCTGGAACGGCTCGCCGAGCTCGGCGTGACGACCTGACGCGACCCTTTTGCGCCCGCCCGTCAGATCCAGCGCCGGACCTTTTTGGCGTAATCGCGATATTTCTTGCCGAAACGCGCGGTAAGGTGGCGTTCCTCGCGCTCGATCGCAAGTTTCTGCGTCGCGAAGGCGGCGACCACGGCCAGCACCAGGAACCACACGATCCCCGCCATCAGCCCGATGCCGATCATCAGCAGCGTGTTGGCGAGATAGATCGGGTTGCGCGTGAAGGCGAACGGTCCGCCGGTGACGAGATGGTCGCTGCCGCGATGCGGCATGATCGTCGTCTTGGCCCGCGCCAGCGTGCGCATCGCCGACACGTCGATCAACACCACCCCGATCAGCGTGACCGCGCCGACGGCGAACAATATGTCGGACAGCGGCGGCCCGATCCACGGCAGCGGCACCAGCCAGGCCAGCACCAGGCTGGCGCCGATCGCCGCCAGATAGAGGACGGGCGGCCAGGGAAAGCGGTTCGGTCTCGTGTCCAGGTCGCTCATCTCACATCACTCCCGCCTGAATTGGATTGCGTCTCGGCCGTACAGCTTTCCGCCATCGCCGCCATCGCCTGTTCCATGGCGGCGTCGGCCCGCCCGGCCAACAACGCGTCGAGCATCCCGTTTTCCTCGACCGCGTCCAGCATGCACAGGCAATAGGCCGTGCAAAACGCCGCGTCGCGCTCTTGCGTGCAGCGGACCTCGCAGGCTTGTTGAAACCGCATCTCGGCGGTCTGGCTCGCGGCCGGAAAGAGCTGCGAGAACAGGAACACGCAGGCGATCAGCACCGGCTGGTGCAGCAGGTAGACGGACAGGCTGTAGCGCCCGGCAAGCGAAAGCACGCCGCTCCAGCGCGGCATCGCGATGGCGGCGAGGCCGGCCAGCGCGCCGGTTCGCAGGCCGAGCTGGGCCAGTGCCATGCCGGCCAGGCCGGCGCCGAACCAGGGAAAGACCGGCACGTAGTCGTTGGAGCGCGGCAGGGTCTCCGACAGGCCCGTCCACCACCAGGCCGGATGATCGAGCAGCGGCGTCGTGAGCACGCTCGGCGCGGCGATCACCAGCGCGGCCGCGACCGCGGTCACGAACCATGGCACGCGCAGAAAGGCGAGGCCGAGCACGCTGGCGACGGCGATCTGATGCAGGATACCGAAAAAGATGAAGCTCTCCGGCATGGCCAGATAGGTCGCGACGCTGATCGCGGCGGCGGCGGCGCCGACCTTGGCCAGCCGGCGCGCGAAGGACGGCCAGCGGATGCCGCGGCTGTGGGCCAGAACCAGGCTGAAGCCGGCCAGGGCCAGGAAGGACGAGGCGATCGACCGGGCAAAGAGCTTCCACCCGCCCACCGCCGTCATGCCGGGCTCGGCATAGCCGAAAAATTCCAGATCCCAGGCGAAATGATAGATCGCCATCGCCACCAGCGCCGCGCCGCGCAAAACGTCGATCAGGGCGATGCGGGCAATCGTGGGGGGCTGCGTCATCGAGCGTGCTGCCACGGACAGGCGGCGGCGGCCCCGGCAAAAACCGCATGGCGGTTTTTCGGCCGGCGCCGGCGGGCTGGATTGACATCAAACGGGCTGTGCTGGACTTTGTTGCGGTGTCGCGTCGGGCAAGGGGGGCAATCGTCATGCAAGCAGGCTCGCCGTCGAGCGGACGGGTCGTCCGGCCGCCCTACGAACTCAACTGGCTCAACATCGTCAGCATCGGGGTCTTCCATCTCGTCGCCCTGCTCGCCTTCGTTCCCTATTTCTTCGACTGGCGCTCGGTCGTCGTGTGCATGGCGGGCACGGTCGTCTTCGGCACGCTCGGCATCCAACTCTTCTATCATCGCTGCCTGACTCACAAGGGCTTCCAGTGCCC
The DNA here is from genome assembly GCF_004000215.1 of Nitratireductor alexandrii. GTDB lineage: Bacteria > Pseudomonadota > Alphaproteobacteria > Rhizobiales > Rhizobiaceae > Mangrovimarina > Mangrovimarina alexandrii. Next base: position 70,385 of record NZ_RBVY01000004.1, read on the forward strand.
GAAATGGCTGGAACGCTGCCTCGCCGTGCTGGCGGTATGCTCGTTTCAGGACACGCCCGCCCACTGGGTCGCCGTGCATCGCAAGCATCACGAACACGCCGACGACGCGCCCGACCCGCATTCGCCGATCCGCAGTTTCCTGTGGGCCCATATCGGCTGGCTGCTGGTCAAGGCACCGGACATGTCGCGCTACGAGATCTATGCGCGCTATGCCAAGGACGTGCTGCGCGATCCGTTCTACCGCCGGCTGGAAAGCCAAAAATACTATCTCGGCATCATCGGCGCGCAGATGGTCGTGTTCCTGGCGGCGGGGTTTGCGATCGAGTTTTTTGCCGGCGGCACGGTTTCGCAGGCGCTGCGCTTCGCGCTCAGCCTGCTGGTGTGGGGCGTGTTCGTGCGCACGGTGCTTTACTGGCACAATTCCTGGGCGATCAACTCGATCACCCATCTGTGGGGCTACCGCAACTACGAGACCGGCGAGCACAGCCGCAACAACATCCTGTTCGGCCTGATCGCGCTCGGCGAGGGCTGGCACAACAACCATCACGCCGATCCGCGCTCGGCCCGCCACGGCCATCGCTGGTGGGAGATCGACGGCACCTATCTGATCATCCGCCTGCTCGGCGCGCTCGGCCTGGCCTGGCGTATCACCGAGCCCAATATCAGTCCGAACCCGACCATGACGCCGCGCCCCGTGCGCGCGGCGCGCGAGGGCTGAGCCGTGACCGAGCCTGTCGAAGCCGCCGCTATCCAAGCCAACGGCGCGTCGATCCCGGCGATCGGGCTCGGCACCTGGACGCTGCGGGGCCGGGCCTGCGCCGATCTGGTCGCCGAGGCCCTGGCGCTCGGCTACCGCCATGTCGACACCGCGGCCATGTATGAGAACGAGGCCGAGGTGGGGGCGGGGCTGCGCGCCGCCGGCCTGCCGCGCGGCGACGTGTTCGTGACCACCAAGGTCTGGTACACCGACATCGCGCCCGGCGCGCTGGAGCGCTCGGCCGAGGCGAGCCTGCGCCGGCTCGGGCTCGACCATGTCGATCTGCTGCTGATCCACTGGCCCAACCCGGCCGTGCCCGTCGAGCACAGCATGCGCGCGCTGGGGGCGGTGCGCGAGGCCGGCATGGCGCGCCATATCGGCGTGTCGAACTTTCCCACCGGCCTGCTGCGCCGGGCGCTGGCGGCCAGCGCCCATCCGCTTGTCGCCAACCAGGTCGAACACCATCCCCGCCTGGCGCAGGACAAGATTCTGGCGGCGTGCCGGGCCGCGGGCATGGCGATGGTGTCCTATTGTCCGCTCCATCGCGGCGGCGCGCTGCTGGACGAACCGGCCATCCGCCAGGCCGCCCGGCGCCACGGCCGCAGCCCGGCCCAGATCGTGCTGCGCTGGCATGTCCAGCAGCCCGGCGTGGCCGCGATCCCGCGCACCACGCGCCGGGACAGGCTGGCGGAAAACCTGGCCGTGTTCGATTTCGCCCTGTCGGATGCGGAGATGGCGGCGATCTCGGCGCTGGGACGGGTGGGCGACCGCCTGTGCGACTACGCCTTTTCGCCGCAATGGGACGAGGCCTGAGGCCGGGCCTGGGGCGGAAGCAATGGTTAACGGCGCGTTAACCGAATCGGGCGGATGATTTTTCACGGGAGGAAACCTTGGAGAACCGCGATGTTCTTTGCAGGAAAACCTCTGCTGGCCGCCGCCGCGCTGTGTGCGGCCGGCACCGCGCTCGCCCATGACGCGCTGCCGAGCGCGGCCCAGCCGCAAGGCTGGAAATATCCCTTCGCCTGCTGCTCGGGCTTCGACTGCCGCATGGTGCCGACCAAGGCCGTGAGCGAGCGCCCGGAAGGCTATGTGATCGCCACCACCGGCGAGGTGGTGGGATATGGCGACACAAGGGTGCGCAATTCGCCGGACGGCGATTTCCACTGGTGCTCGGTCGCCGGCAGGAATGACGGCCGCACGATCTGCCTGTTCGTGCCGCCGCGGGCGTTTTGACCGGCCGGTCACGGAAGGTAACCGCTTCTTGAACGCAAGTGCGCGGCCCGCGCCGCGCGCGGGCTTGAAGCGCGGCCCGGCCGTGCCCATGTGATCGCGACCGGCACGATGTGGCGCGCGCCGGACCGGCGGCGGCCCGAGCACGGGCCCCGGCGGCGGACGGAACAGGGGACGGGTGAAGCCAGGGCCCGCGGGCCCGCAGCAAGGAGTGCCTGTCGTGACCCATGCGCAGATTGCGTCGAGACGAAACCGCAGCGCCTATCCGAGAAGCCCGGCCCGGCCGGTGCGGCCGGGCGAGGCCGCGTTCGGCGGCATCCTTGCGGCCATCGCCCTGGTGCTGGTGCTGGTCTAGCGCCCGGGGCCGCCGGCGGGCCGGTTCGCTCATGCCCCGCCGTCGACCCGCCGCATCAGCGCCATGGCGCCGAACGGCGCGCGCAGCTTTCCCTCGGTGATGAAATAGACGAACACGTCGCGCGGTTTCTTCTCCGGCGCGAAGGCCGGGTCGGCGCGCGGCAAATCGTCGGGCACGCCGCCGGCGGCCCAGATTTTGGCGCGCGCGGCCCAGCCGTCGAGCGCGGTCTCGGGATAGCAGTGCGCATTGTCGTCGGCGCCGGTCTGCAGCCTTGCATAGACGAAATCGCCGGTGACGTCGGCGATCGCCGGATATTTGGCGTGGTCGGCGAAAACGATCGCCACCTTGTGGCGGTGCGCCAGCGCGACCAGCTCCGGCACAACAAAACTCGGATGGCGCAGCTCGATCGCGTGGCGCAGCGCGACCCCGTCATGGGTTGCCGGCAGCAGGGCCAGGAACGCCGCGAAATCCTCCGGGTCGAATTTCTTGGTCGGCGCGAACTGCCACAAAAGCGGCCCGAGTTTTGGCCCGAGCGCGGCGACGCCGGAGCCCAAAAACCGCGCCAGCGACTCGCCCGCCTCGGCCAGCACCCGGCGATTGGTGATGAAGCGGTTGCCCTTCAGCGACAGGACGAAATCGTCGGGCGTCTCGGCCGCCCATTTCATGAAGGTCGGCTCCTTGAAGCTCGAATAATAGGTGCCGTTGACCTCGATCGTCGGCACCTGGCGCGCGGCGTATTCGAGCTGGCGCTTCTTGGCGAGTTTTTCGGGATAGAACGTGCCCTCCCAGGGCGCGTAGGTCCAGCCGCCCATGCCGGCGCGGATTGTTCCCATGGCCGAACTCATGGCGCGGGGCTCCGGTTTTGTTGTCCGGCCCCGCGCGCCGGCGGGCGCATCCGCGCGCTTGGCTTTCCGCGCCGGGAGGCGCGATACCGGTTCAAGCCCGGGGCGGGCGGGCCGGCCGGCCTTGCGCTCGCTGCGCGACCGGAGCCGGAGAGAAGAGGGATCACCGCGTGCATCGTTCCGTTCCTGAGAGTTTTGCCCGGCGAAGATGCGGGCTTTGCCGGCGCCTGTCCATCCGAAAGCGGCGGTCTGCTGACAGGGGCAGGCGGGAATAGGGAATAGGGGTGCTGGCTCCCGGCTGTCGTGGCGCCGCGGCGGCTGCCGCCGTTTTGCCGGGGCGCGGCAAGGCGAAGGCGCGCGAAGGCGGGCGCGGCGAAGGGGTTTTCGCCGCGCGAAGCGCTGCCGGGGGGGGGCGGGGAGACCGGTCACGACGTGTCGGGCGCCTCCAGCGCCCAGAAGGCGAGGCCGTGGACGTCGGTCAAAATTGTCTGGATTTCGTGCGAGGGCCGACGGCGCTCGGCCCGGCTCTGGCCGGGCGGCCGCCCGGTGCGCAACGGCCAGACGCGGCGGTTGCGGTGAGTGTCTTTCCGGGCAGGCGATAGCGTCGCGGCGTTTTCCTGTTGCGCGCCGGCAATGCGGCAACGCCAGCGGGCAAAGCGGCGCGCCTGCCAGTCCATCGCCGCCTCCGTTTTCGGGTGGCGGGAGTGTGGGCGAGGTTGGGAGGGGGGTGGATCGATTATTCGAAAATGCCAACCATGCAGCAGTTGTGGCCTTAGTTTGGGTTAGACCACTCCATAAAGAATAGGCTACGTAGATCCATCCGCCCGCAATTGTGAGGGAGGTTCATGTCGATTTATAGGAATCATTGCGACGGTTGCAGCGCTTTGTCCAACCCGCTCATGGCCGTGAACTGCCGCTATCCATTCCAGTCCGTCGTAGATCAATGGCGTCGGGCATCGGCGACTCGAGGGGATGAAATGTAGAGGGAAGAATGGACCGAGGTGTCGCAAGCGACATTGGGCGTCTCCCAAATAGCACATATATGCTGTAGAGCGTTCATGATATGTTCTTGATCCGTGGCGGATAATGGATCAATCTGTGGAGCCGATTGGACTGAGATTGCGAATCGGCAAGTTATTGCCTCTAAGATTTGACGAGGAGATTCGATGCGCAGCGTAGAGATGTTTAGCGGTTGCGGAGGACTTGCACTGGGTTTGGCTCGGGCAGGTTTCGATCACCTGCTTCTTGTCGAGCGCGACAAGCATTCGGTCGAGAACGTACGGCACAATATTAGCCGCAACATCAGCTATTTGGGCCATTGGCAAGTTCATTCCGATGACGTTCGAGTAGTGAGGTGGAGCGTTTTCAAAGAGCTTGTTGACTTTGTCGCAGGCGGCCCTCCGTGCCAACCCTTCTCAATCGGCGGCTTGCATCGAGGCGAGGAGGATGTTCGAGATATGTGGCCGGAAGCTATCCGAGCAGTCCGGCAGATTGTGCCACGAGGGTTTCTGTTCGAGAACGTCCGCGGCCTCCTTCGTCCAAAATTTGCCGACCATTTGGACTGGATCAGACTGTCGCTGACCGAGCCTAATTTAGTGCAAAGGAAGGATGAGGATCGCGCCAGCCATTTGGAGCGCTTACGGGGTGAAGAAGACAAAGGTTCTTACCGAGTTATCGTGACAAAAGTAAACGCCGCTGATTACGGGGCGCCACAAAAACGGCATCGCGTTCTCTTTATGGGGATTCACAAGAGCATCGCCCCGTTAATCGAGGCCCCTAAGCCTACGCATTCACGTGAGCGGCTGCTCTGGGATCAGTATGTTACTGGTGATTACTGGCGCAGGCACGACATTCGGAAGCCACCTAGCCGCCCGGCGAATGTGACGGATCGCCTGACAGTCGACGCCCTAAGGAACAAAGGCCGCGAGCCGGTAGGGCTGCCTTGGGTAACTGTTCGTGATGCTCTCGCTGGCCTCGGCGAGCCGGGTTCTCGCCGCGACATTTCAAACCATCAACTGCAGCCTGGTGCGCGGGCCTATCCGGGACACACGGGCAGCCCGGTAGACGAACCAGCCAAGGCACTGAAAGCAGGCGTACACGGTGTACCCGGCGGGGAGAACATGATGGCTTTCTCTGACGGCAGCGTTCGTTACTTCACAGTGCGCGAAGCGGCCCGGCTGCAAGGGCTGCCGGACGACTACGAGTTCATCGGCAGTTGGACTGAGAATATGCGCCAGCTCGGCAATGCCGCACCTGTGCAGTTAGCGGAAGCCTTCGGGCGTCATATCGAGGGCATTCTTTCAAAAGCTTGCCGATCGTCCCAGAAGGCGGCGTAATGGCGCCTAAGCCCAAGAAGCACGAGATTTTGCTTGACGAGATGCTCGCGACCCTATCGACTCTGGGGGAGTTGGGGGAGACGCTCTCCAGGCCAGCCGCGAAGAAGACGCGCGAATCGCTTTACAGCCTGCGGGATGAGATCGCCAAGGCGGCCGCTGCCCTCGATCCGGTAAGGGAGCCCGCAAGTTGGTTTGACCCGGCGGATCCTTACACCGCAGGTCGACTCGTCGCAGTCGCTTTGCTGGCGCAACCCCGAGTTCCTCTCGACTTGATATCGAGGTCGTATGGTGCTGGCGTCTATGCCATCTACTATAAGGGCGATCACCCAGCTTACGCACCGATCTCTGGAACGGAAACGCCCATATACGTGGGAAAAGCTGACCCGTCTTCGGGAACAGCCTCGAGCCCAAGAGAGCAGGGCCAAACGCTTTATGGGCGCCTTGCTGACCATCGCAAGGCAATTAGAATCGTCGAGCAGTGGGCGACCGGCAAGAACCTGACGCCGCCCGAGTATCCGCTTCGCATCGCAGACTTTGAATGCAGGCGCTTAGTAACTGCAACTAACGCCCAGACTTACGCCGAGAGCCATCTCATTAACCTATTCGAGCCGGTGTGGAACAGAGAGACGCGCATTTGCTGGGGCATCAGCATGCACGGTGATACCGACGGCCGCAACAACGCCCGGCCGCCATGGCATGTGCTTCACCGGGGTGTTTCGTGGGCTATGGCAGAAAAGCGGCTCGACTCACGACCGCTTGCGCAGATTCTTGACGACATTAGCAAACATTTCAACGAGAAGCCCGGCTTTGCCTCGGAAGAGGAGATCATCGACCAATTTCTAAAAGCCTTCGCGCAGGATCCGATGATAGTCTCGACGTCGTTGGCCGATGACGATCCTAACGACGCTCCCCATGGTACGAAAAAATCCGGTATCTGACGTGGACCCCGCTCGCAGCGTCCAGATGGCGCTTGTTGGAAGCAAGGACACCAGGCCAGAGATGATTGTTCGTCGCGTAGTCCACTCATTAGGGTTTCGTTTCCGTCTCCACCGCAAAGACCTTCCTGGTAAGCCCGACATCGTCCTCCCACGTCACCGCAAGGTCATCGAGGTACGAGGCTGTTTTTGGCACCAGCATTCCGACCCATCCTGCTGGCGGTCGCGAATGCCGAAAACCCGCCCTGAATTTTGGGTGCCGAAGCTCAAGCGTAACGTCGTCCGAGATCGGTCCAACGAGGCCGCACTGCGGGACCTTGGCTGGGAGCTGCTGATCGTCTGGGAATGCGAAACCCGCCCCGCTCGTCGCGAAGAGCTGGCAGAGCTGTTGTGCAAGTTTCTACAGCATGGTTAGCCGCCCCCATCCCTACTCCGCAGCTACCCGCTTGCGTCCTCCCGGCCGGCGTTCCAGGAGTTCCTTCAAAAACCGGCCGGTATAGCTGCGCTCCTCGGCGATGATGTCGTCCGGCGTGCCCGAGGCGACCAGTTCGCCGCCGCCGTCGCCGCCTTCCGGGCCGAGATCGAGGATCCAGTCGGCGGTCTTGATCACCTCCAGATTGTGCTCGATGACGACCACGGTGTTGCCCTGGTCGACCAGCTCGTGCAGCACGTCGAGCAGTTTGGCCACGTCGTGGAAATGCAGGCCGGTGGTCGGCTCGTCGAGAATGTAGAGCGTCTTGCCGGTCGCCTTGCGCGACAATTCCTTGGCGAGCTTGATGCGCTGCGCCTCGCCGCCCGACAGGGTGGTAGCCTGCTGGCCGATATGGACGTAGCCGAGCCCGACCTTGGCGAGCGTCTGCAGCTTGTCGCGCACCGCCGGCACGGCGGCGAAGAACTCCGCGCCTTCCTCGACCGTCATGTCGAGCACGTCGGCGATCGATTTTTCCTTGAACGTGACCTCGAGCGTCTCGCGATTGTAGCGCTTGCCGTGGCACACGTCGCAGGTGACGTAGACGTCGGGCAGAAAATGCATCTCGATCTTGATGACGCCGTCGCCCTGGCAGGCCTCGCAGCGCCCGCCCTTGACGTTGAAGGAGAAGCGGCCGGGCTGGTAGCCGCGCGCCTTGGCCTCGGGCAGGCCGGCGAACCAGTCGCGGATCGGGGTGAAGGCGCCGGTATAGGTGGCCGGGTTGGAGCGCGGCGTGCGGCCGATCGGCGACTGGTCGATGTCGATCACCTTGTCGAGGAATTCCAGCCCCTCGATGCGCTCGTGCTCGGCCGGGTGCTCGCGCGAGCCCATGATGCGGCGCGAGGCGGCCTTGTAGAGCGTCTCGATCAGAAAGGTCGATTTGCCGCCGCCCGACACGCCGGTGACGCAGGCAAAGGTGCCGAGCGGGATCTCGGCGGTGACGTCCTTCAAATTGTTGCCGCGCGCGCCGACGACCTTGATGCGGCGGCCCTTCTTCAACGGCCGCGGCGCGTCGCGCGTCGGGATCGCCAGCGCGCCCGACAAATATTGCCCGGTCAGCGAGCCGGGGTCGGCCAGAATGTCGGCCGGCGTGCCCTTTGCGACGACGCGCCCGCCATGGATGCCGGCGGCCGGGCCGATGTCGACCACGTGGTCGGCGGTCAGGATGGCGTCCTCGTCGTGCTCGACCACGATCACCGTGTTGTCGAGGTCGCGCAAATGCTTGAGCGTGTCGAGCAGGCGGGCATTGTCGCGCTGATGCAGCCCGATCGAGGGTTCGTCGAGCACGTAGAGCACGCCGGTCAGACCGGAGCCGATCTGCGAGGCGAGCCGGATACGCTGGCTCTCGCCGCCCGACAGCGTGCCGGAATTGCGCGACAGGCTGAGATAGTCGAGCCCGACATCGTTGAGGAAGGCGAGCCGCTCGCGGATCTCCTTCAGGATGCGCCCGGCGATCTCGTTCTGTTTGTCGGTGAGCCGGGCCGGCAGCGCCTCGAACCAGGCGCCGGCCTTGCGGATCGAAAGCTGGGTGACCGCGCCGATATGCTGCCCGTCGATCTTGACCGCCAGCGCCTCCGGTTTCAGCCGGTAGCCCGAACAGGCCGGGCAGGGGCTGGAGGCCATGTAACGCTCGATCTCCTCGCGGCTCCAGGCCGACTCGGTCTCCTTCCAGCGCCGTTCCAGATTGGGGATCACGCCCTCGAAGGTTTTTGTCGTCTGGTAGGAGCGCAGCCCGTCATCGTAGGAAAAGACGATCTGGCGCTCGCCGGTGCCGTGAAGGATCGCCCGGCGCGCCGGCTCGGGCAGGTCGCGCCAGCGCTGGCCGATCTTGAAATCATAGGCCTTGCCGAGCGCCTCCAGCGTCTGGGCGTAATAGGGCGAGGTCGAGCGCGCCCAGGGCGCGACCGCGCCGTCGCGCAGGGTCAGCCCGTCATCGGGCACCACCAACTCGGGATCGATGGCGCGCTGGCTGCCGAGCCCGTCGCAGGACGGGCAGGCGCCGAACGGGTTGTTGAAGGAGAAAAGCCGCGGCTCGATCTCGGGAATGGTGAAGCCCGACACCGGGCAGGCGAATTTTTCCGAAAACAACAACCGCTCGTGGGTGTCGTTCTTCGACTTGTTGGCGGCTTCGCCCGACTGGGTTTCCGGCGGCAGCGGCCGGTCGGCGAACTCGGCCACGGCGAGCCCGTCGGCGAGCCGCAGGCAGGTCTCCAGACTGTCGGCCAGCCGCGCGGCCAAATCGTCGCGCACCACGACGCGGTCGACGACGACGTCGATATCGTGCTTGAACTTCTTGTCGAGCGCCGGCGCCTCGGCGATCTCGTGGAAGACGCCGTCGATCTTGACGCGCTGAAAGCCCTTTTTCTGCAGCTCGGCCAGTTCCTTGCGGTACTCGCCCTTGCGCCCGCGCACGATCGGCGCCAGGAGGTAGAGCCGCGTGCCTTCCTCCAGCGCCAGCACCCGGTCGACCATCTGCGACACGGTCTGGCTCTCGATCGGCAGGCCGGTGGCCGGCGAATAGGGCACGCCGACGCGCGCGAACAACAGCCGCATATAGTCGTAGATCTCGGTCACCGTGCCGACCGTGGAACGCGGATTCTTCGACGTCGTCTTCTGCTCGATCGAGATCGCCGGGCTCAAGCCGTCGATCTGGTCGACATCGGGCTTCTGCATCATCTCCAGGAACTGGCGCGCATAGGCCGACAGGCTTTCCACGTAGCGACGCTGGCCCTCGGCGTAGATCGTGTCGAAGGCGAGCGACGATTTGCCCGAACCCGACAGGCCGGTCATCACGGTGAGGCTGTTGCGGGGAATGTCGAGGTCGACATTTTTGAGATTGTGCTCGCGCGCGCCGCGAATGGAGATGAATTTCTGATCGGCCATGCCGCAATGCCGTTCCGTGTTGCGATGGGAAGGCGCGGACGGGAATCCGCGCCAGCCTCCAAGCTAGGTCGCCGCGCCGCCATGTCGAGGGGCTTTTCGTCAAACCGAGTTAGACTCCTTTGCCGGGCGAGGGCAAGGGCAAAGAACAAACATCGAACGCATTCCTGACATGGCTGGCGCCCGGCGCGGCGGCCCCGGCCGCCCGCGATCACATTTTGCCCATCGCGCGCCGCCGATATTGACAGCGGCACCGGCCGGGGCGCAGACTTGAAACCGTTCCGAGGGCGGCCTCGAAATCATCCCCGGAGGCGGGATTTTCGCGAGGCGCCGCGAAGGCGAGGCTGCGGACGGAACGGTGTCGGTGCAACCAGCAGAGGAGGGAGGCATGACCCCGCCGGACAGTCCCTGCCGGCTCCGCTTGCAGAGCGGAGCCACGGTGAGGCCGATCGGACGCTGAGCGGCTGATCGCGCGCGCCGTCAAATCAACTTACATCGCTGACCAATGCGAAGGGTGCCATCCTTGAGTGGATGTCCCTTGACGATCACCTGATATCCTCGGAGATCGGGGAAACCCAAAGGCCTCGCGCGCTCGAAACGGTAGCGGCGAGGCCGTTCTCTTGATGGGGGGTGGCGGCGTGCGGGCGAAGGCGCCGGCAGCGGCAGGCCGGCAGCGACCGCTTGTTCCGATCCCGGCGTTCTTGTCCCGATTCCGGCGCCGCGGGCAGGATCAGGCATTCTCCGGCCCAAATCCGGCCCAAACATGGTTCCGTCGTTGGCTGTCGGCCTCGATCGGAACATTCTCGCAAGTGCGGATGGCGATGTCCGTGCGGCAGCGCACGCGCACCGCGCCGGGATTTGGTGGCTGATGCGGCCGAGACGCGGCGAGGCCGGCGGTGTGGCGTGCGATCGGGACAAGCGCGCCATCGTCGAACCGAGCGGTCGAAAACCGGGCGGCCGACCCGGACGGCGCGCGCGGAAAGTCCCGGCGCGGCCGGGGCGCAAAAGCGCGTCGACATCGGGTCCGGTGTGAACGGCGCTATCGCGCGGCGTCGAGGGCGGGCGAAACGGACGACGACAGGAGCCGGGACACGCAAGAAGGCCCGAACGACCGGACGAGGGTGCCCGTTGCCGGTGCCTCAGCGGCCGTTGCGGTAGCCGCCGGTGCCGATCTCGTAGGAAATGCTGCCGGAGATGGTCACGTCCCAGTCGCCGACCTTGAACGAGCCCGGCGTGGAGCCGACCGGCAGCCGCTCGTCGGGTTCGGGCAACGGCGCGTCGGTGGCGCCGGTGCCGAGCGTGCGGTCGACGCCGGGCAGGCCGTCATCGGCCTTGCCCGCATCCGGTCCGGCCAGGGCCGGCAGGCTTGCAGCGGCGACAAAAGCCGCCAGAACGGCGATCATCAGGGGTCGCGACATGATTTCGGCTCCGATCACGCTTCGTCCCGACATAAGCGCGCGCGCCGCCGCTGCCAAGAGCAGGCCGCTTCACATTTTGCGCACGGCTTGCGATCCGCGCCGCCCGCGGTTGAAATCGAACCGGAAACCGAATAGAACAAAAAAAGAACAAAACCCTTGTGGACAGCGCAAGGAATCTGCCCCGCCGGGGCGCGTCGGCCGGGGCGATCGGATAGAATGCGCGCCGATCAGAAATGTCCCGGGCGGACGAGCGTGGAGATAATGTGATGGCGGGAAGCGTCAACAAGGTGATTTTGGTCGGCAATCTGGGCGCCGATCCGGAAATCCGCCGCCTGAATTCCGGCGATCCGGTCGTCAACATGCGCGTTGCGACCTCCGAGACCTGGCGCGACCGCCAGTCCGGCGAGCGCCGCGAGCGCACCGAATGGCACAATGTCGTGATCTTCAACGACAATCTGGCCAAGGTCGCCGAGCAATATTTGAAAAAGGGCATGAAGGTCTATCTGGAGGGCCAGCTGCAGACCCGCAAATGGCAGGACCAGACCGGCAACGACCGCTACACGACCGAGATCGTGCTGCAGAAATTCCGCGGCGAGCTGCAGATGCTGGATTCGCGCGGGCAGGGCGAGGGCGGCGGCCAGTACAACGCCCCGGCCGCGCGCGGCTCCGATTTCGGCGCGTCCGGCCCGAACGAAAGCCAGGGCGGCGGCGGCGGTGGGGGCGGCGGTTTCTCGCGCGATCTCGACGACGAAATCCCGTTCTGATCGGCCGCCGATGCAGCGCATCGCGCATGTCATGGTCGTGGTGCGCGACTATGACGAGGCCATCGCCTTTTATTGCGGCAAGCTCGGTTTCGAGCTTGTGGCGGATACGCACCAGCCCGAGCAGGACAAGCGCTGGGTGGTCGTCGCGCCGCCCGGCGGCGGTACCTCGCTGGTGCTTGGTCGCGCGGCGGACGAGGCGCAGGCGGCGGCGATCGGCAATCAGACCGGCGGCCGCGTCTTCCTGTTCCTGCAGACCGACGATTTCGCGCGCGACCATCGGCGCTTTCTCGGCCAAGGGATCGATTTCGTGCGCGCGCCGACGGTAGCGGAGTACGGCACGGTCGCCGTGTTCGCCGACCTCTACGGCAATCAGTGGGACCTGATCGAGTTCGCGCCCGGCCATCCTCTGGCCGTGGCGAACACCTGACGCGTTCGTGACTGGTACGTGAGCGCGCGCTGTCGCAAGAACGTCGCCATGCCGACGATCGAACATGTTTTGGCCGCGTGTTGCGTGGCCCTGCTGGCGGCGGCCGGACCCGCCCAGGCCGGCGAGGCCGACGTGACGGCGGTCGACATCTCGCCGCGCGCCGACGGCACCTATCGCTTCGACGTCACCGTGCGCCATGCCGATACCGGCTGGGACCATTATGCCGATCGCTGGGAGGTGGTCGGCGAGGACGGCGCGGTGCTGGCCACGCGCGTGCTGGCCCATCCCCATGTCGACGAACAGCCCTTCACCCGCAGCCGGGACGGGGTGACGGTGCCGCCCGGACTGCGCACGGTGACGGTGCGCGCGCATGACAGCGTGCACGGTTTTGGCGGGCGCGCGATGACGGTGGTCCTGCCGGACCGCTAAGCCGTTCTGCTTTTCACGGCTGCGCAGACCGGCTCCACCTGGCTGTTTTTGACGCGTTTTTCGCATGGCGAGCCGGCGTCCACTTTGCCTGGGAACGCTTTGGCGCGGCGCGCCGAGGCGCTCGCGAGGGCCGTTTACGCCGCCATCAGCGCCTTGACCCCGTCGGCGACGAACTGGACGGCGAGCGCGGCCAGGATCACGCCCAAAAGCCGGGTCAGGATCGAGCGCCCGGTCTGGCCCAAAAACCCGTCGACGCGCTCGGCCAGCAGAAAGACGAGATAGGTCGCCACGATCGCCGCCAGGATGACGGCGACCAGCGTCGCCTGGCCGACCGGGCCCGAAAACGAGCCCGACAACAGCACCGTGGCCGAGATCGCGCCGGGCCCGGCGATCAGCGGGATGGCCAGCGGAAAGGCGGCGATGTTGTGGATCATGTCGCGGGTGATCGCCACGTCGGCGCTCTTTTCCTTGCGCTCCTGGCGGCGCTCGAACACCATTTCGAAGGCGATGAAAAAAAGCAGCAGCCCGCCGGCGACCCGGAAGGCGGGCAGGGTGATGCCGAACACCGACAGGATCGCCGCGCCGGCGAGCGCGAACAGCGCCAGAAGCAGAAAGCCGATGATGGAGGCGCGCAGGCCGACCTGCTGGCGCTCCGAGCGGTTCATGCCGCGCGTCAGCGCCAGAAACAGCGGCGCCAGGCCGGGCGGGTCGATGGTGACCAAAAGCGTCACGAAGGCGTTGAAGATCTGGTCCAGGCTCGGCATCGGCGCGTCCTCGTCGCCCGGCAACCTAGCGCCGCGCGCCGGACAAGGCCAGCGGGGGCTGGGAAAGGCGCGGACGATCGCCTTGACGCCGCGCCGGCCGGCCCGGTTGCGGCGGCGCTTGCCGCGCGGTCAACGGCATGGTCGGGGCACGGTCAGCCGCACGGTCGGGGGCGCGATTCGCGCCGTTGCGGGCCGGTTGCCGGGCAACATTCGGCCGGGAAAATCATTTATCCGGTAAGATATTGTTTTCAATGCGATATCGGCGGTCGAAAATCGACCGGACGGTTTGGCGAATTGTGCCGGCATCCTATATAAGGAGCGACATGATTCCTCTATCGAACGTGATCCGTTTTGACTGACCAGACGACCCCGCGCGCGCCAGACGATCCCAACGGTATCGAGCCGGTTTCCATCATCGAGGAAATGCAGCGCTCCTATCTCGACTACGCGATGAGCGTGATCGTGAGCCGCGCGCTGCCGGATGTGCGCGACGGGCTCAAGCCGGTGCATCGGCGCATCCTGTTCGCCTCGCACGAGAGCGGCTACCACTGGAACCGCAAATACGTGAAATCCGCGCGGCCGGTCGCCGACGTGATGGGTAAATACCACCCGCACAGCGACGCCTCGATCTACGACGCCCTGGTGCGCATGGCCCAGGACTGGTCGATGCGCCTGCCGCTGATCGACGGCCAGGGCAATTTCGGCTCGATCGACGGCGATCCGCCGGCGGCGATGCGCTACACCGAGGCGCGGCTGACCAAGGCCGCGCACGAGCTGCTGGAGGATATCGACAAGGAAACGGTCGATTTCCAGGACAATTACGACGGCTCGGCCAGCGAACCGAAAGTGCTGCCGGCGCGGTTTCCCAACCTGTTGGTCAGCGGCTCGGGCGGCATCGCGGTCGGCATGGCGACCAACATCCCGCCGCACAATCTGGGCGAGGTCTGCGACGCCGCCATCGCCCTGATCGACAATCCGGCCATCGAGCTGCCGGCCTTGATGGAGATCGTGCCCGGTCCGGACTTTCCCACCGGCGGCCTGATCCTCGGCCGCGCCGGCATCTACAGCGCCTACGACACCGGCCGCGGCTCGATCCAGATGCGCGGCAAGGTGCATGTCGAGCCGGCCCGCAACGACCGCGAGGCGATCGTCATCACCGAGGTGCCCTATCAGGTCAACAAGGCGACGATGATCGAGAAAATGGCCGAGCTGGTGCGCGACAAGCGCATCGAGGGCATTTCCGACATTCGCGACGAAAGCGACCGCCAGGGCTACCGGGTGGTGATCGAGCTGAAGCGCGACACGGTCGCCGACGTCGTGCTGAACCAGCTCTACCGCTATACGCCGCTGCAGACCTCGTTCGGCGCCAACATCGTCGCGCTCAACGGCGGCAAGCCGGAACTGATGACCTTGCGCGACATCCTGCGCGCCTTCGTGTTCTTCCGCGAGCAGGTGGTCAGCCGGCGCACCAAATATCTTTTGAAGAAGGCGCGCGAGCGCGCCCACGTGCTGGTCGGCCTGGCGATCGCGGTCGCCAATATCGACGAGGTCATCAAGCTGATCCGCACCGCGCCGGACCCGCAGACGGCGCGCCAGCAATTGATGGAGCGGCGCTGGCCGGCCGCCGACGTGGAGGCGCTGATCCGCCTGATCGACGATCCGCGCCACCGCATCAACGAGGACGGCACCTACAATCTGTCGGAGGAGCAGGCGCGCGCCATCCTCGAACTGCGCCTGCAGCGGCTGACGGCGCTCGGCCGCGACGAGATCGGCGACGAGCTCAACACGATCGGCACCGAGATCAAGGACTATCTCGACATCTTGTCGTCGCGCCTGCGCATCCAGCAGATCGTCAAGGACGAGCTGACCGCCGTGCGCGACGAGTTCGGCACGCCGCGGCGTACCCAGATCGTCGAGGGCGGTCCGGACATGGACGACGAGGACCTGATCCAGCGCGAGGACATGGTCGTCACCGTCACCCATGAGGGCTATCTCAAGCGCGTGCCGCTGTCGATCTACCGGGCCCAGGCGCGCGGCGGCAAGGGCCGCTCGGGCATGGCGACCAAGGACGACGATTTCGTCACCCGGCTGTTCGTGGCCTCCACCCACACGCCGATCCTGTTCTTTTCCTCGCGCGGCATCGTCTACAAGGAAAAGGTCTGGCGCCTGCCGATCGGCACGCCACAATCGCGCGGCAAGTTCCTGCGCAACATGCTGCCGCTGGAGGAGGGCGACCGCATCACCGCGATTATGCCGCTGCCCGAGGACGAGGAGCGCTGGGGCGAACTCGACGTGATGTTCGCCACCACCCGCGGCACGGTCAGGCGCAACAAGCTGTCGGATTTCGTCCAGGTCAACCGCAACGGCAAGATCGCCATGAAGCTCGACGCCGACGACGCGATCCTGAACGTGGCCACCTGCACCGAAAACGACGACGTGCTTTTGACCGCCGACAGCGGCCAGTGCATCCGCTTCCCCGTCACCGACGTGCGGGTGTTTGCCGGGCGCAACTCGGTCGGCGTGCGCGGCATCGCCATGGGCGAGAACGATCGGGCGATCTCGATGACGATCCTGGAAAGCGTCGAGGCGAACGCCCCGCAGCGGGCGGCCTATCTGCGCCGCGCCGCCGCCGAACGGCGGCTCGCCACCGGCGAGGACGAGGAGATCAGCCTGACCAACGAGGAGGTCAGCGAGGTCGAGGAGCTTTCCGACGAGTTCTACGAGTTCATGAAGCAGCACGAGCAATTCGTTCTGACCGTGACGGAATTCGGCTACGGCAAACGCTCGTCGTCCTACGATTTCCGCGTCACCGGCCGCGGCGGCAAGGGCATCCGCGCCACCGACGTCTCCAAGGCCGAGGAGATCGGTCGGCTGGTGGCGACCTTCCCGGTGGCCGACGACGACCAGATCATGCTGGTCTCCAATGGCGGCCAGGTGATCCGCGTGCCGGTCGGCGGCATCCGCATCGCCAGCCGCGCCACCAAGGGGGTGAAAGTGTTCAACACCGCCCAGGGCGAGCGCGTGGTGTCGGTCGAGCGCATTTCGGAAGCCCAGGACGAGGCCGTTGACGACATCGACGCGGAGGCCCCCGACGTCGAGGCGGCGACGGCCGCGCCGGCCAGCGATGGACCGGCTCCCGAGACACCCGACGGCGAGGCCTGAGGCGCTCAATCCGCGCGCCGGACAAGAACCTGCGTTTAAAAAGCCGAAAGCCGCCCCAGGGGCGGCTTTCGGCATCATGGTGTCTAAGACAGACGCAGCGTTTCGCCCGCCGCGAAACCGGCGCCGGACGGTCAGCGGCGCGAGAGCTGGAACGAGTTCTTTTCGGCGGTGCGCAGCTCGATCTTGGCCCGCTGAGCTTCCTCGTAGAATTTGAACGCGGTGGCGATCAGCATGGCAATGGTCATCGCTGCGGCAAGCAAGGTGATCAGCATGGTATCGTCTCCTTCGTCCTTAACAACGAACCAAAGCGGGTTTGGTTTCATCCGTCTGTGCGCTATCTTACACAGGCCCGTTTGAATGCCGGCTGATCGTTGCGTTCATATTCGGTTCATGTTGGGGTGAGGCGGCCTTGATCGGCGTCCTCCCAGCCGATTGCCTTTGCCAACCAACGGACTTAAAAGCCTGCATCCATGACCCAGCACGTCGCCATCTACGCCGGTTCCTTCGACCCCCTGACCAACGGGCATCTCGACGTGCTCAAGGGCGCCTTGTCGATCGTCGACCGCGTCATCGTCGCCATCGGCATCCAGCCGGGCAAGAAGCCGGTGTTTTCCTTCGACGAGCGCCTGAAACTGATCCACAAGGTCGCGGCCAGCGAATTCGACGGCGACAGCGCGCGCATCGAGGTGGTGTCGTTCGACCGGCTGCTGGTCGACGCCGCGCGCCGCCACGGCGCCACGATCATGATCCGCGGCCTGCGCGACGGCACCGATCTCGACTATGAAATGCAGATGGCGGGCATGAACGAGACCATGGCGCCGGAACTGCAGACCGTGTTCATTCCCGCCAGCCCGTCGGTGCGCACCATTACCGCCACACTCGTGCGCCAGATTGCCTCCATGGGCGGCGACATCAGCGCGTTCGTGCCGGACGTGGTGAAGGCGGCCCTGGACGAAAAATTCCCCCGTTGAAGGAACATCTTATGCTGCGAACGATCTTTTCTCGCACGCTGGCCGCAGCTCTGCTGGTCGGCGGACTTGCCTCCGGCGCCATGGCGGCCGAGCCGGAAAACACCATGATCATCACGCTCAAGGACGGCGACGTGACCATCGCGCTCAAGCCCGAGATGGCGCCCAAGCATGTCGAGCAGATCAAGGCGCTGGTGCGCGAGGGCGCCTATGACAACGTCGCCTTCCACCGCGTCATCGACGGTTTCATGGCCCAGACCGGCGATGTCGAGTTCGGCGACATGAAGGACGGGTTCGACGCCGCCCGCGCCGGCACCGGCGGTTCGGCGCGCAGCGACCTGCCGGCCGAATTCTCCGACGCCAATTTCGTGCGCGGCACGGTCGGCATGGCGCGCGCCCGCGATCCGAACTCCGCCAATTCGCAGTTTTTCATCATGTTCGCGCCGGCCCCCAATCTCGACGGCGCCTATACGATCGTCGGCGAGGTCGAGGACGGCATGGACAAGGTCGACGCCATCAAACGCGGCGACCCGGCGCAGAACGGCGTGGTGGCTAAGCCCGACCGGATGCTGAAGGTTCGCATAGCCGCCGACGGCGAGTGATCGCGGCGACAATAACCAAGGAAAGGACGACTTATGGCCGAGATCAAGGATCCGGAAAACACCATCGTGATGGAGACCACCCAGGGGCAGGTGGTGATCGAGCTTTTGCCCGACCTGGCGCCCGGCCATGTCGGCCGCATCAAGGAGCTGACGCGCGAGGGCGCCTATGACGGCGTCGTCTTCCACCGCGTCATCGACGGTTTCATGGCCCAGACCGGCGACGTGCGCTACGGCAAGTCGGGCGGCGCGTCCTTCGACCCGTCGCGCGCCGGCATGGGCGGCTCCGACAAGCCGGACCTGAAGGCGGAGTTCTCCAACGCCAACCATGGCCGCGGCGCCTGCTCGATGGCCCGCTCGCAGAACCCGAACTCGGCCAATTCGCAGTTCTTCGTCTGCTTCGGCGACGCCTCGTTCCTGAACCGGCAATATACGGTCTGGGGCCAGGTCATCGAGGGCATGGACAATGTCGACAAGATCAAGCGCGGCGAGCCGGTGCAGGATCCCGACAAGATCGTGTCGATGAAGGTCGCGGCGGACGCGTGATGAAGACCGGCGCCGCCGCCCTCGCGCTCCTTGCCGCCGCGACGGCCATGCCGGCCGTGGCCAGCGGCGGGATCGCGTGCACGGGCGACGGCGTTGCGGTCGATCTGTCGGTCGGCCGGCTCGCGGTGATCTCGGTGCTGCGGGCCACGGTCCGGATCGGCGACACGGTCTGGTCGACCGATCCCGAAATCGTGCCCGGCACGCCGATCGCCGTCGGCCAGGCGTTCGAGGACGAAAGCCGCCTGCTGGTCGACTTTACCGACGAGGCGGTCAACGCGATCGTTGGCCGCCTGCGAGTGTTTTCCCTGACGGAGGGCGACGGTTACGCCGCCGGAGGCGTGTTCTCGTTCAAGGACGAGGGCGTCTTCGTCGTCGACTGTTCCGAACGCGGATGAAGGTCGATCAGTTCGATTTCGCGCTGCCCGAAGAGCGCATCGCCTTGCGGCCGGCCGAGCCGCGCGACACGGCCCGCATGCTGGTGGTGCGGCCCGGCGCCGGGCTCGACGACCGCGGCGTCGGCGACCTGCCGACCTTCCTGAAGCCGGGCGACGTCGTCGTCTTCAACGACACCAAGGTGATCCCGGCCAGGCTGTCGGGCATCCGTCGCCGCGGCGACGCCCAGGCGCATATCGAGGCGACGCTGCATAGGCGGGTCGGACCCGATCGCTGGAAGGCGTTCCTGAAGCCGGCCAAGCGCGTCGAGGCGGGCGAGCGCATCCAGTTCGGCCATGACGGGGCGGTGTGCCTGACCGGCAGTCTCGACGCCACCGTCGCCGAAAAGGGGCGGGGCGGCGAGGTCCTTTTGGCCTTCGACCTGTCCGGACCTGTGCTCGACGAGGCCCTGGAGGCGGTCGGCCACATTCCGCTGCCGCCCTATATCGCCGCGCGCCGGCCCGACGACGCCCGCGACCGGCACGACTACCAGACGATTTTCGCGCGCGAGGAGGGGGCCGTTGCCGCCCCGACGGCGGGGCTGCATTTCACCCCGGCGCTCTTGTCGGCGCTCGACGCGGCCGGCGCGGAACGGCACTGCGTGACGCTGCATGTCGGCGCGGGCACGTTCCTGCCGGTCAAGACCGACGACACCGACGACCACGTGATGCACGAGGAGTGGGGGTCGATCTCGGCCGAGACGGCGGCAGCGCTCAACCAGGCGCGGGCGCGCGGCGGCCGGATCGTGGCGGTCGGCACCACCACGCTCAGGCTTCTGGAAAGCGCGGCCGGTGCCGACGGGCGTTTCGCCGAATGGGCGGGCACGACCGACATCTTCATCACCCCGGGCTACCGCTTCCGCGCCGTGGACGTGCTGATGACCAATTTCCACCTGCCGCGCTCGACGCTGGTCATGCTGGTGTCGGCCTTTTCGGGCGTGGAAACGATCCGCGACGCCTATCGCCACGCCATCGAGAGCGGCTATCGGTTCTATTCCTACGGCGATGCGTGCCTGTTGTTCCGGGCGCGCGCAGAATGATCCACTACTGCGGCGCATTCCAAGACGCCTGCCTTTCAGCCGGTTGAAGATCGCGATGACGCAAAGCTTTCGATTTTCCCTGCTCGCCACCGACGGCGCGGCGCGACGCGGCGAAATTTCCACGCCGCGCGGCACGATCCGCACGCCCGCCTTCATGCCGGTCGGCACCGCCGGCACGGTCAAGGCGATGTATATGGACCAGGTGCGCGCGCTCGGCGCCGACATTATCCTGGGCAACACCTATCATCTGATGCTGCGCCCGGGCGCCGAGCGCGTCGCCAGGCTCGGCGGACTGCACGCATTCGCCCGCTGGCCGCATCCGATCCTGACCGATTCGGGCGGCTTCCAGGTGATGTCGCTGGCGCAATTGCGCAAACTTTCCGAAAAGGGCGTCACCTTCAAGTCGCATATCGACGGCGCGGTGCACGAGATGTCGCCGGAGCGCTCGATCGAGATCCAGGGCCTGCTCGGCTCCGACATCCAGATGCAGCTCGACGAATGCGTGGCGCTGCCGGCCGAACGGGACGTGATCGAACGGTCGATGGAATTGTCGCTGCGCTGGGCGGAACGCTGCAAGACGGCCTTCGGCGACCAGCCCGGCCGGGCGATGTTCGGCATCGTGCAGGGCGGCGACGACGAGGCGCTGCGCGTGCGCTCGGCCGAGGCGCTGACCGCGCTCGACCTGAAGGGCTATGCCGTGGGCGGGCTGGCGGTCGGCGAGCCGCAGCCGGTGATGCTGGCCATGCTCGACGCGGTGTGCCCGGCGCTGCCGCACCAAAAGCCGCGTTACCTGATGGGCGTCGGCACGCCCGACGACATCGTCAAATCGGTGCAGCGCGGCATCGACATGTTCGACTGCGTCATGCCGACCCGCGCCGGGCGCCACGGGCTCGCCTATACCCGGCACGGCAAGATCAATCTGCGCAATGCCCGCCATGCCGAGGATCCGCGCCCGCTCGACGCCGAAAGCGACTGTCCGGCCGCGCGCGACTATTCCCGCGCCTATCTGCACCACCTGGTCAAGGCGGGCGAGGCGCTGGGCGGCATGCTCCTGACCTGGAACAACCTGTCCTACTACCAGACGCTGATGCAGGGTCTGCGCGACGCGATCGAGGCCGGCCGGCTTGCCGACCACGCCGCCGGGCTGGCCGAAGGCTGGGCGCGGGGCGACCTGGCGCCGGTGTGAACCGCCGCCGGCCGGCCTGCGTAGGAAGAGGAGACGCCCAGGGCGTCGCCCGCCGCCGCGCGGGAAACCCTTATCCTTCGAGGTTCTCTTGGCCGACCATCTCGTTGCCTATGGTGTCGCGCTCGTACTGTTCCTGATCGCCGACGGGCTGTGGCTCGGCATCGTCGGCCCGCGCGTCTACCGCCCCCGCATCGGCGCGATCCTGCGCGACAGCCCGCTTGTGGCGCCGGCGACGGTGTTTTACCTGCTCTACGTCGCCGGGCTGGTCTATTTCGCCGTTGCCGGCAACCTTGCCGGCGGCACGGTCCTCGCCGGCGCCCGCGACGGGGCGCTGTTCGGTTTTTCCTGCTATCTCACCTTCAACGCCACCAGTCTTGCCCTCATTCGCGGCTACGACCGGGCGATCGCCGTCCTGGACACGGGCTGGGGCGCCGTCCTCGGCGCGCTGGTCGCCGGCGCGACGCTGGCGATCCTCAACGCGGCCGGTTTCGCGTGAGCCGGCCGGGCCTCAGGTGCTGAGCGCGTTCGAGGCCCGCAGGCTGCAGCCGGAAATGCGAAAGACGCCGTCCGCCTGCAGTTCGAGCGTGTAGACGGCGACATAGTTGCGCCCGTCGGGGCCGACCAAATGGACCTTTTGCAGGATCGTGGTCCGATCGAGTTTCTTCGCGGCGCCGAAGGCATAGCTTTGCGGCTGCCGCACGGGCGCGTAGCCGCGTTCGACCATGGTCATGAAGGCGCCGACCGTGGGATAGAGTTTCTTGATCGTCGGAGAGGCATGGCTGTAGGCGGCCGCGCCGTCATCTGCCAGAAACGCCTGCAACTGCTTGTCGATCGTCGACTGGGCGGCCTGGATCTCGGCCTCGCCGGCAAGCGCCGGACCGGCGCCAAAAAGGGTCAGGATGAGGGCGATTACGCGATAGTCGGGCATTGTTTCGCTCCGGGCTTGGGCCGTCCGGGCGGCGGTGGCGAACCGGGCGGCCGTCTTGGCTATAAAACCATATACGGTTTCAGGCCGTTTGCGGTTTCACGGCGCCGGCGGCCGGGCTGTGACCCGTGCGACCCCGACATATCGACCGCTGGAAAAGACCGGTTGCCGCGTTTGCCCGGCAGCGACGGGAAAGGCTTTTTCCCGCCCTGCGCTTGATTTCGTCCGGCGAACCCTTTGTTATGCAAGCCACAGGGGAATTGTTGCGTGGTTGCATTCGATGAAATGCGGCCCGACGGCACCACGGTCCGCGGGCCATATGCGAACTACAATGACTGGCTGAAAGCGCAGGACGCGGCGCGTCTGGCGGAAAAGGCGAGCGACGCCGAACAGGTCTTTCGAAAAACCGGCATCACCTTCGCCGTTTACGGCGAGGCCGAGGCGGCCGAGCGGCTGATCCCGTTCGACATCGTTCCGCGCATCATTTCGGGCGCCGAGTGGCGCCGCCTGACCCAGGGCATCGAGCAGCGCGTGATGGCGCTGAACGCCTTTCTCGACGACATCTACCACCGCCAGGAAATCCTGCGCGCCGGGCGCGTGCCCAAGGAGCTGATCGCCAACAACGAGGCGTTTCAGCCCGAAATGATCGGCGTGCGCCCGCCGGCCGGCGTCTACACCCACATAATCGGCGTCGACATCGTCAGGACGGGCGAGAACGAGTTCTTCGTGCTGGAGGACAATGCGCGCACGCCGTCGGGCGTGTCCTACATGCTGGAAAACCGCGAGACGATGATGCAGCTCTTTCCCGAGCTGTTCCAGTCGATCAGCGTGCGGCCGGTGGAAAACTATCCGCACTTGCTGCGCCAGTCGCTGGCGCGCGTCAGGCCGCAGGGCTGCCGCAAGGACACGCCGCGCGTGGCGGTGCTGACGCCGGGCATCTACAACTCGGCCTATTTCGAGCATGCTTTTCTGGCCGACCAGATGGGGGTCGAGCTGGTCGAGGGCTCCGATTTGAGGGTCGTCGACGGCCGGGTCGCCATGCGCACCACCGAGGGCTACAAAGAAATCGACGTGCTCTACCGCCGTGTCGACGACGCCTTCCTCGACCCCTTGACCTTCAGGCCCGATTCCGCGCTCGGCGTGGCCGGCATCATGGACGTCTACCGCGCCGGCAACATCACCATCGCCAACGCGCCCGGCACCGGCATCGCCGACGACAAGGCGATCTATTCCTACATGCCCGAGATCATCGAGTTCTACACCGGCCGCAAGCCGCTTCTGGGCAATATTCCGACCTGGCGCTGCTCGGAAAAAGACAGTCTCGCCTATGTGCTGGACCATCTCGACGAGCTGGTGGTCAAGGAGGTGCACGGCTCCGGCGGCTACGGCATGCTGGTCGGGCCGGCGGCCTCGAAAAAGGAGCGCGAGGCGTTCGCCAAAAAACTCGTCGCCAGGCCGGGCAACTATATCGCCCAGCCGACCCTGTCGCTGTCGACCTGCCCGGTCCTGACCGGAGCCGGCCTGGCGCCGCGCCATGTCGACCTGCGCCCGTTCGTGCTGGTCTCCGACAGGATCCAGATCGTGCCCGGCGGGCTGACGCGGGTGGCGCTGAAGGAGGGCTCGCTGGTGGTCAACTCCTCCCAGGGCGGCGGCACCAAGGACACCTGGGTGCTCGATGATTGAGGCGCGAAAGGGCTGCTGCCATGCTGCTCGGTAGAACCGCCAACGGGCTCTACTGGATGAACCGCTATATCGAGCGGGCCGAAAACATGGCCCGGCTCGTCGATGCCGGCCTGCGCCTGTCGCTGACGCGCACCACCACGCCGGCCGAGGAATGGGCCTCGGTGATCGTCAGCGCAGGCCTGCAGGCGGATTTCCAGGCCCGTCACACCGAATCCACCGTGGAAACCGTGTCGGAATTCCTGCTGCGCGACCTGACCAACCCGTCGAGCGTGATGGCGTCGATCGAGACGGCGCGCAACAATGGCCGCATGGTGCGCACCGCGCTGACGCGCGAGACCTGGGAAAGCCTCAACGAGGCCTGGATGGCGATGAAACGCATGCTGGCGCGGCCGGTCGACGCGCGCGAGCTGCCCAAGGTGCTGGGCGCCATCAAGCGCGAGACGGCGCTGATCCGCGGCGCCTTCTACGGCACCATGCTGCGCAACGAGATTTTCGATTTCGCCCAGATCGGCACGTTCGTGGAGCGCGCCGACAACACCGCCCGCATCATCGACGTGAAATATTACGTGCTGTTGCCGTCGCTGTCCTGGGTCGGCTCGACGCTCGACAATTACCAGTGGGAATCGATCCTGCGCTCGGTGGCGGCGCATCGCTCCTATGGCTGGGTCTACGAGGGCGAATACAAACCCAGCAACATCGCCGATTTCCTGATCCTCAACAGCCGCATGCCGCGATCGCTGGCGTTCTGCTACCGCAACATCGCCGAAAGCCTGAACTATCTGGCGGCCGAATACGGCGCCCGCCATGCCTGCCACGACATCGTCGAGACCACGCTCGGCAAGATCAAGGGCAACACGATCGAGCGCATCTTCGATATCGGGCTGCACGAGTTTTTGTCCGACTTCATCGTCGAGAACAACCGGCTGGGCAACGAGATCGCCCGCGACTACCGGTTCTACTGAACAGGGGCGGGCCGAATGCGTCTGAAAATCAGCCACCACACCGAATATCGCTACGATACGCCGGTGGGCTACGCGCTGCAGCGGCTGCGGCTGATCCCCAAGCAGGGGCCGGTGCAGACCGTGCACGGCTGGGACCTGTCGATCGAAGGCGCGCGCGAGGAGGTGCGTTTCCGCGACCAGTTCGCCAACGACACCGTGCTGATCAGCGCCGAGGGCGGCCAGCACGCCATCACCGTTGAAGCGCGCGGCGAGGTCGAGACCAAGGACACGGCCGGCGTGGTCGGCGAACATCGCGGCTTCGCGCCGCTATGGCTGTTTCGCCGCGAAACGGCGCTGACCAAGGCCGGGCCCGGCGTGGCGCGCCTCGTCGAGCAGATGGGCGCGGCCTCCGATGTGGAGCGCCTGCACGCGCTGATGGCCGCGATCGCCGACACCGTCGCCTACCAGACCGGGACCACCGACGCCGAAACGCCGGCCGAAGAGGCGATCAAGCGCGGCACCGGGGTGTGCCAGGACCATGCGCATATCTTCGTGTCGGCGGCGCGCCGCACCGGCTTTCCGGCCCGTTATGTCAGCGGCTACCTGCATATGGACGGCACCGACGTGCAGGCGGCCAGCCACGCCTGGGCCGAGGTCCATGTCAACGGCCTGGGCTGGGTGGGCTTCGACCCGGCAAACCGCGTCTCGCCCGACGCGCGCTACGTGCGCGTGGCCACCGGCCTCGACTATCGCGATGCCTGCCCGGTTTCCGGCATCCGGCACGGCAGCGGCGAAGAACTGCTTGCGGTTCGTGTCACTGTCGAGCAGTAATCGCAGCGCATCGATTTTTCCGGGCGGATTCTCCCCATGACCTATTGCGTCGCCCTCAGCATGGATTGCGGGCTAGCCTTCATGTCCGACACGCGCACCAATGCCGGCGTCGACAGCATCTCCACCTTCAAAAAAATGTTTTCCTGGACGAAGCCGGGCGAGCGGGTGATCGTCCTGCTGGCGGCCGGCAATCTGGCGACCACCCAGTCGGTCGTCAGCCTGCTCGACGAGCGCGCCAAGGCGCCGCACGACCGTTCGCCCTCGCTTCTGGAAACGCCGTCCATGTACCAGACCGCGCGCGTGGTCGGCGATCTGCTGAAGGAGGTCATCACCGGCTCCGCGCCGGCCGGCCAGAGCCAGGACGCGTTCGGCGCCTCCTTCATCCTCGGCGGCCAGATCCGCGGCACCGAACCGCGGCTGTTCATGATCTATCCCGAGGGCAATTTCGTCGAAGCCGGCGCCGACACGCCGTTTTTTCAGATCGGCGAGATCAAATACGGCAAGCCGATCCTGGTGCGCGCCTTCGACGCCGGCATGAGTTTCGCCGAGGCCGCCAAGCTGTTGCTGGTTTCGTTCGATTCCACCGTGAAATCCAACCTGTCGGTGGGATTGCCGCTCGACATGCAGTTCTACGAGCGCGACAGTTTCGCCCTCGGCAAGCAAATCCGCGTCACCGCAGACGATGCCTATTATCGCAGGATTTCAGACGGCTGGTCGGACGCGCTGAAGACGGCCTTTCGCCAATTGCCCGACTTCCCGCTCTAGGCGCGGGCGGCAGCGGCCAAAAATCCCTTGCAATCGGCTGACTTTCGTTTTTCTTTATTCGAAAGGAAAACGAAAGAGACGAAACGCCGATGTATCTGACCCCGCGCCACACCGCCATCATCGACCGGGCCAAGCAGGACGGGCGGGTCACCGTGGAGGAGCTGGCGGCGGAATTCGGCGTCACGCCGCAGACGATCCGCAAGGATCTCAACGATCTGTGCGATCAGCGCCATCTCACCCGCATCCACGGCGGCGCGCTCTACCCGTCGGGCATCGAGAACATGCAATACGAGGCGCGGCGCAAGATCGCGGCCGACGAGAAGGCGGCGATCGGCCGGGCTGCCGCGCGCCTGATCCCCGACAGCGCCTCGCTGTTCATCAATATCGGCACCACGACGGAG
Organism: Nitratireductor alexandrii; assembly: GCF_004000215.1. GTDB lineage: Bacteria > Pseudomonadota > Alphaproteobacteria > Rhizobiales > Rhizobiaceae > Mangrovimarina > Mangrovimarina alexandrii. Next base: position 97,469 of record NZ_RBVY01000004.1, read on the forward strand.
GCGGTGTCGCGGGCGCTGCTCGATCACAACGGATTGATGGTCATCACCAATAATATCAACGTTGCCAACAGGATGCGGGTCTATCCCTCGATCGAGGTGGTGATTGCCGGCGGCGTCGTGCGCGGCTCGGACGGCGGCATTGTCGGCGAGGCGGCGGTCGATTTCATCCGCCAGTTCAAGGTCGACTATGCGGTGATCGGCACGTCGGCGATCGATCAGGACGGCGCGCTGCTGGATTTCGACTTTCGCGAGGTCAAGGTCGCGCAGGCGATCATCGCCAATGCGCGCCACGTCATCCTGGTCGCCGATTCGACCAAGTTCGAGCGCACCGCGCCGGTGCGCATCGGCCATCTGTCGCAGGTCGACACCTTCATCACCGACCAGTGCGGCTTCAAGGCGATCCGCGCCATCTGCGCCGAAGCCGAGGTGCGGCTGATCGAGTCGGGCCAATAGCGGCACGCTGACGGCAACTTTCGTTTGACACGCGCTTTTATTTCGATTTAGTTCTTTTTAACGCTTTCGTCTCGCGTCTATGTTGCATTGCGAAAGCCGGGAGGATTTCTTGAGCGACGACCGGCTCTACGACATCGCCGTCATCGGCGGCGGCATCAATGGCTGCGGCATCGCCCGCGACGCGGCCGGGCGCGGCTATTCGGTGTTCCTGGCCGAAATGAACGATCTCGCCAGCGGCACCTCGTCGTGGTCGACCAAGCTCATCCATGGCGGCCTGCGTTATCTGGAGTTTTACGAGTTCCGGCTGGTGCGCGAGGCGCTGATGGAACGCGAGGTGCTGTGGCGGCTGGCGCCGCACATCATCTGGCCGATGCGTTTCGTGCTGCCGCACCACAAGGGCCTGCGCCCGGCCTGGCTGCTGCGGCTCGGCCTGTTTTTGTACGACCACATCGGCGGGCGCAGATTGCTGCCGGCGACCAGGACGCTCGACATGCGCCAAGACGCGGCCGGCAAGCCGCTGAAGCCGCTGTTCTCGCGCGCCTTCGAATATTCCGACTGCTGGGTCAACGACGCCCGGTTCGTGGTGCTCAACGCCCGCGACGCGGCCGATCGCGGCGCCGACATCCGCACCCGCACCAAGATCGTGCGCGCCGCCCGCGACGGCGCGGTCTGGCGCATCGAGGCCCAGGATCGCGACACCGGCTTCAAGCAGACGCTGCGCGCGCGCATGCTCGTCAACGCGGCCGGGCCCTGGGTCGACGAGGTGCTGGCGGGCGCGCTCGGCAAGAACGGCGTCGCCAATGTGCGGCTCGTCCAGGGCAGCCACATCGTCATCAAGCGCAAATTCGACGATCCGCGCGCCTATTTCTTCCAGAACCGCGACGGCCGCATCATCTTCGCCATCCCCTACGAGGAGGATTTCACGCTGATCGGCACCACCGACCGCGATTATGACGGCGAACCCGGCAAGGCGGCGATCAGCGACGAGGAAATCGACTATCTGTGCGCGGCGGCCAGCGAATATTTCGCCGAGCCGGTTCGCCGCGCCGACATCGTGTGGACCTATTCGGGCGTGCGCCCGCTCTACGACGACGGCGCCTCCAAGGCCCAGGAGGCGACCCGCGACTACGTGCTGAAGGGCGAGGGCGGCGACGGCCAGGCGCCGCTGGAGAATATTTTCGGCGGCAAGATCACCACCTATCGCCGGCTCGCCGAGGCGATGCTGGAGCGGATCGGCGAGCGGATCGGCAAGAAGGGCGCGCCGTGGACGGCCGACGCAAAGCTGCCCGGCGGGGATTTTCCGGTCACGGGGTTTGCCGAGGAGGTCGAGCGGCTGCGCGCGGATTACGGCTTTCTGGAAGCCGCGCACGCGCGCCGCCTGGTGCGTCTTTACGGCACGCGCGCGCGTGCCATACTCGGCGCCGCGCGCACGCAGGCCGATCTGGGCCGCTGTTTCGGGGCGGACCTTTACGAGTGCGAAGTGCGCTACCTGATGGAAAACGAATGGGCGTTCAGCGCCGAGGACGTGCTGTGGCGCCGGACCAAGCGGGGGCTGCGGCTGTCGGGCGAGGAGGCGGCCGCGCTGGAGGCGTTCATGCACGAGGCCGGCGGCCGGGCCGGCAGTGCGGCCGCGGGCTAGGCTGGAGCGGACGGATGCTTGAACTGAGGAACGTGTCCAAGATCGTCGGCGGCGACACGCATATTCGCGACGTGTCGCTGGCGATCGAGCGCGGCACGCTCAACGTGCTGCTCGGCCCCACGCTCGCCGGCAAGACGACGCTGATGCGGCTGATGGCCGGGCTCGACGTGCCGACCGCCGGCAGCGTGTGGTTCGACGGCGCCGACGTGACCGGGGTCGCGGTGCAAAAGCGCAACGTCGCCATGGTCTACCAGCAATTCATCAACTATCCGGCGATGACGGTCTACGAAAACATCGCCTCGCCGCTGAGGGTGGCCGGCGCCGCCGCCGACCGGATCGACAAGGAGGTGCGCCGCGCGGCCGAGCTGTTGCGTCTGTCGCCCTATCTCGACCGCACCCCGCTCAATTTGTCGGGCGGGCAGCAGCAGCGCACCGCGCTGGCGCGCGCGATGGTCAAGAATGCCGGCCTGGTGCTGCTCGACGAGCCGCTCGCCAACCTGGACTACAAGCTGCGCGAGGAACTGCGCGACGAACTGCCGAAGATTTTTGCCGAATCCGGCGCGATCTTCGTCTACGCCACCACCGAGCCGCACGAGGCGCTGCTTCTGGGCGGCAACACCGCCACGCTGTCGCAGGGCCGGGTGACGCAGTTCGGCCCGACGATCGAGGTGTTCCGCAACCCGGTCGACCTGGTCACCGCGCAAACCTTTTCCGATCCGCCGCTCAACACGATCGACGTGGTCAAGACGGGCGCCGCCTTCGAACTCGGCGACGGCGTGCGCCTGAAAGCCGTCGACGGGTTTGCAGCACTCGCCGACGGCGCCTATCGCGCCGGTTTCCGTCCCCACCATCTGACGCTGGAAAGCCCGTCGCCGGAGGCCGGCGAACTGACGGCGACGGTGACGGTGACCGAACTCACCGGCTCGGAAAGCTTCGTGCATCTGGATTTCGCCGGCCAGAGCTGGGTGATGCTGGCGCCCGGCATTCATGATTTCGAGGTCGGCAGCCAGATCAGGGCGTTCATCGACACGCGCCACGTGATGATCTTCGACGCGCACGGCCGCACGGTGGCCGGCGTCGACACAGGGGCGGGGCGGGGAGGACACGATGGCCAGGATTGAACTCGACCATATCCGCCACTCCTATCTCGCCCAGCCGGCGAGCGACGACGACTACGCGCTGAAGGAAGTGCACCACGTCTTCAAGGATGGCGGCGCCTACGCGCTGCTCGGCCCGTCGGGCTGCGGCAAGACGACCTTGCTCAACATCATCTCCGGGCTGCTGCACGCCTCCGAAGGCCGGCTTCTGTTCGACGGCGAGGACGTCTCGCACTACCCGACCGAAGCGCGCAACATCGCCCAGGTGTTCCAGTTCCCGGTCGTCTACGACACGATGACGGTCTACGACAATCTCGCCTTTCCGCTGCGCAATCGCGGCGTCGGCGAGGCCGAGGTCGAGCGCAAGGTGCGCGAGACGCTCGACATGATCGACCTGAACGACTGGGCCCACCGCAAGGCCCAGGGCATGACCGCCGACCAGAAGCAGAAAATCTCGCTCGGCCGCGGCCTGGTGCGCTCCGACGTCAACGCCATCCTGTTCGACGAGCCGCTGACGGTGATCGACCCGCATATGAAATGGGTGCTGCGCTCGCAGCTCAAGCTGCTGCACAAGCGGTTCGGCCACACCATGGTCTATGTCACGCACGACCAGACCGAGGCGCTGACCTTCGCCGATTCCGTGGTGGTGATGTATGAGGGCGAGATCGTCCAGATCGGCACGCCGGCCGATCTGTTCAAGCGGCCCAGGCACACCTTCGTCGGCTATTTCATCGGCTCGCCGGGCATGAACGTGATGCCGGTCTCGGTGGCCGGCCGCCAGGCGCGCTTCGGCGACGAAACCATCGAGCTGCCCGGCATCCCGAAAACGCCGATGGGCGGGGCGATCGAGCTCGGGGTGCGGCCCGAATTCGTCCGCATCGGCCGCCAGGGCATGCCGGCGACGATCCAGAAGGTCGAGGATATCGGCCGCCAGAAGATCGTGCGCGCCGTGGTCGACGGCCACGCGTTGGCGGCGGTTCTGCCGGAGGACGGCGAGATTCCGGCCGAGCCGCGCGTCAGCTTCGCGCCCGAGGGCATCAACATCTATGCCGGCTCCTGGCGCGTCGACTACGACAACGCGGCCGAGGGAGAAACGGCATGAACAAGCCCTGGAACAACAAGGCCTGGTTCCTGGTGCTGCCGGTGCTGGCGCTGGTGGCGTTTTCTGCCGCGATCCCGCTGATGACGGTGGTCAATTATTCGGTCCAGGACACGTTCGGCGGCAACCAGTTCTTCTGGGCGGGCACGGAATGGTTCGAGGAAATATTGTCGTCGGACCGGTTCTGGGCCGCGATGGGCCGCAATCTGGTGTTTTCGGCGATCATTTTGGCCATCGAGGTGCCGCTCGGTATCCTGATCGCGCTCAACATGCCGCGCCGGGGCTGGGGCGTGTCGGTGTGCCTGGTGCTGATGGCGTTGCCGCTGCTCATCCCCTGGAACGTGGTCGGCACGATCTGGCAGGTCTTCGGCCGCATCGATATCGGCCTTCTCGGCCGGGCCACCTGGGCGCTGGGCATCGACTACAATTACGTCAACGACCCGTTCGACGCCTGGATCACGGTGATCGTGATGGATGTGTGGCACTGGACCAGCCTGGTGGTGCTGCTGTGTTATGCCGGCCTGGTCTCCATTCCCGACGCCTATTACCAGGCCGCGCGCATCGACGGCGCCTCGCGCTGGGCGGTGTTCCGCTATATCCAATTGCCGAAGATGAAGCGGGTTTTGACCATCGCCATCCTGCTGCGCTTCATGGATTCCTTCATGATCTACACCGAGCCGTTCGTCGTCACCGGCGGCGGGCCGGGCAATTCGACGACGTTTTTGTCGATCGACCTGGTCAAGATGGCGATCGGTCAGTTCGACCTCGGACCGGCGGCGGCGATGTCGCTGATCTACTTCCTGATCATCCTGCTTTTGTCGTGGGTGTTCTACACCGTCATGACCAATTACGACGCGGAGAAGTGAGATGGCCGCGACCGACAACACGATGACCGCAAGCCGCGCCCCGGCCGCGGCCGCGCGCATCCGCCGGCGCGGCGAGCGCGCGCGCTTCGCCTGGCTGGTGCCCACGCTCTACATCGTCTTTTTGATGCTGCCGATCTACTGGCTCGCCAATATGAGCTTCAAGACCAACCAGGAAATCCTCGGCGCGTTCTCGCTGTGGCCGCAGGAGCCGACGCTGCGCAACTACGCCGTGATCTTCACCGATCCGTCCTGGTATTCGGGCTACATCAACTCGATCATCTACGTGGTCTTGAACACGGTGATCTCGGTCACCGTGGCGCTGCCGGCGGCCTATGCGTTCTCGCGCTACCGCTTCCTCGGCGACAAGCACCTGTTCTTCTGGCTTTTGACCAACCGCATGGCGCCGCCGGCGGTGTTCGCGCTGCCGTTCTTCCAGCTCTATTCGGCCTTCGGCCTGATCGACACCCATATCGCGGTGGCCATCGCGCACTGCCTGTTCAACGTGCCGCTGGCGGTGTGGATCCTGGAGGGTTTCATGTCCGGCGTGCCCAAGGAGATCGACGAGACCGCCTATATTGACGGCTATTCGTTCCCGCGCTTCTTCGTCAGGATCTTCATGCCGCTGATCGCCTCGGGCATCGGCGTGGCGGCCTTCTTCTGCTTCATGTTTTCGTGGGTCGAGCTGCTGATCGCGCGCACGCTGACGACCACCGACGCCAAGCCGATCGCCGCGACCATGACGCGCACCGTGTCGGCCTCCGGGCTCGACTGGGGCGTGCTGGCGGCCGCCGGCGTGCTGACCATCATCCCGGGCGCGCTCGTGATCTGGTTCGTGCGCAACTATATCGCCAAGGGCTTCGCCCTGGGGAGGGTGTGATGGAGCGCACGCGCAACTGGAAACTGCCGCTGGCCGGCGTGCTCGCCGCCTATGCCGCGACCGCCTGGCTGCTGGCCAACCGGCTGCCGGTCAAGGACGGCGCGATCGACTGGCAGGCGTCGCTGTTTCCCGGCTCGTGGATGGCGTGGTCGTTTCCGACCGCCTTGTTCTTCCTGAGCATCTTTCTGTTTCTGGCGCTGATGGCGATCTGGGAATATGCGCGCCCCGGCGGCCATCCGCGCGTCGGCATCCTGCGCTTCGAGACGACGCGCGGGGACCGGCTGTTCGTTTCGCTGCTCGGCAGCGCCTTCATCCATCTCGCTTGGCTGGGTCTTGTCGGACCCGGCCTGTGGTGGGCTCTCGCCCTGTCGGCGGTCTACGCGATCGGCGTATTCCGTTTCGTCTAGGGCGGGGAACTGACCGGCCGGGCGCAAGGCCCGCGTTCGGATTTCATCGGTAACCTTGGGAGGAATTGATGAGACGCCATTTGATGACATCGACCGCGGCGCTGGCGCTGCTTTTGACGGCGGGGCCGGCTTTCGCCGACATGGAGGCCGCCAAGGCCTTCCTCGACGCCGAGATCGGCGACATGTCGTCGCTCGACCGGGCCGGGCAGGAAGCCGAGATGCAGTGGTTCATCGACGCGGCCGAGCCGCTGGCCGGCATGGAGATCAAGGTGGTGTCGGAGACGATCACCACGCATGAATACGAATCCAAGGTGCTGGCGCCCGCCTTCACCGCCATCACCGGCATCAAGGTCACGCACGACCTGATCGGCGAGGGCGACGTGGTGGAGAAGCTGCAGACGCAGATGCAGTCGGGCGAGAACATCTATGACGGCTACATCAACGATTCCGACCTGATCGGCACCCATTGGCGCTACCAGCAGGCGCGCAATCTGAGCGACTGGATGGAAAACGAGGGCAAGGACGTCACCAACCCGAACCTCGACATCGACGACTTCATCGGCAAATCGTTCACCACCGCGCCGGACGGCAAGCTTTACCAGCTTCCCGATCAGCAGTTCGCGAACCTCTACTGGTTCCGCTACGACTGGTTCAACGACGAGAAGAACCAGGCCGATTTCAAGGAGAAATACGGCTACGATCTCGGCGTGCCGGTCAACTGGTCGGCCTATGAGGACATCGCCGAGTTCTTCACCGGCCGCGAGATCGACGGCAAGAAGGTCTACGGCCATATGGACTATGGCAAGAAGGACCCGTCGCTGGGCTGGCGGTTCACCGATGCGTGGCTGTCGATGGCCGGCAACGGCGACAAGGGCATCCCCAACGGGCTGCCGGTCGACGAATGGGGCATCAAGGTCGACGAGAATTCGCGTCCGGTCGGCTCGTGCGTGGCCCGCGGCGGCGACACCAACGGCCCGGCCGCCGTCTACGCCATCCAAAAATATCTCGACTGGATGGAGGCCTACGCCCCGGCCGCCGCGCAAGGCATGACCTTCTCGGAGTCCGGTCCGGTGCCGGCCCAGGGCGAGATCGCCCAGCAGATGTTCATGTACACCGCCTTCACCGCCGACATGGTCAAGGACGGGCTGCCGGTGGTCAACGAGGACGGCACGCCGAAATGGCGCTTCGCCCCGTCGCCGCACGGCGTCTACTGGAAGGACGGCATGAAGCTCGGCTATCAGGACGCCGGTTCCTGGACGCTGATGAAGTCGACGCCCGACGACCGCGCCAAGGCGGCCTGGCTCTACGCCCAGTTCGTGACCTCGAAGACCGTCGACGTGAAGAAGAGCCATGTCGGCCTGACCTTCATCCGCCAGTCCACGCTCGATCATGAGAGCTTCACCGACCGCGCGCCCAAGCTCGGCGGCCTGATCGAGTTCTACCGCTCGCCGGCGCGGCTGCAATGGTCGCCGACCGGCACCAACGTGCCCGACTATCCCAAGCTGGCGCAGCTTTGGTGGCAGGCGATCGGCGATGCCTCGTCGGGCGCCAAATCGGCCCAGGAGGCGATGGATTCGCTGTGCGCGGAGCAGGAGCGGGTTCTGGAACGCCTGGAGCGGGCCGGCGTGCAGGGCGAGTTCGGCCCCAAGCTCGCCGAGGAGCACGATCTCGAGTACTGGAACAAGGACGCGGTCGAAAAGGGCAACCTGGCGCCGCAGCTCAAGGTCGAGAACGAGAAGGAACAGCCGCAGACCGTCAATTACGACGATCTGGTCAAGAGCTGGCAGTAAGTCCGGTCCAGCCGGCGGACGGGGGCGGCATGGCCGCCCCCGTTCCTGTCCCGCGCCGGGCGACCCGGCAGGGGCTGCGTCCTTCAACCCGCATATGATACGACCGTCCCATGAGCAGACATATTCTCGCCATCGACCAGGGCACCACCTCCTCGCGCGCCATCGTCTTCGACGCCGACATGAAGATCGTCGCGATCGGCCAGGAGGAGTTCGCCCAGCATTATCCGGCGTCGGGCTGGGTCGAGCACGACCCCGAGGACATCTGGGCGACCGTGGTGTCCACGGTGAAGACGGCGCTGGAAAAGGCCGGGCTCGCGGCCGGCGACATCGCCGCGATCGGCATCACCAACCAGCGCGAGACCGTGGTGGTGTGGGACAAGGCGACCGGGGAACCGATCCACAACGCGATCGTGTGGCAGGACCGGCGCACGGCGCCGCTATGCGCGCGGCTGAAGAAGAAGCGGCTGGAGCCGACATTCACCCAAAAGACCGGGCTGCTGCTCGATCCCTATTTTTCGGGCACCAAGATCGCCTGGCTGCTCGACAAGGTGAAGGGCGCGCGCGCCCGCGCCGAGCGCGGCGAGCTTCTGGCCGGCACGATCGACAGTTTCCTGATCTGGCGGCTGACCGGCGGCACCGTGCACGCCACCGACGCCACCAACGCCTCGCGCACGCTGGTCTACAACATCGCCGACAATCGCTGGGACGACGAGCTGCTCGAAATTCTGGGCATTCCCGTCGCCATGCTGCCGACCGTCAAAAACTGCGCCGACGATTTCGGCGCGACGCGCAAGGATTTGTTCGGCGCCGAAATCCCGATCCGCGGCGTGGCCGGCGACCAGCAGGCGGCGACGATCGGCCAGGCCTGTTTCGAGCCGGGCATGATGAAGTCGACCTACGGCACCGGCTGTTTCGCGCTGCTCAACACCGGCGCCGACATGGTGCGCTCGAAGAACCGGCTCCTGACCACCATCGCCTACCGGCTCGACGGCCGTACCACCTATGCGCTGGAGGGCTCGATCTTCATCGCCGGCGCGGCCGTGCAATGGCTGCGCGACGGGCTAAAAATCATCGACAAGGCGGAGGAGACCGGAAAACTCGCCGCGCAGGCCGACCCGACCCAGCACGTCTATGTGGTGCCCGCCTTTGTCGGGCTCGGCGCGCCGCACTGGGACGCCGACGCGCGCGGGGCGATTTTCGGCCTGACGCGCAATTCGGGACCGGCGGAACTGGCGCGCGCGGTGCTGGAATCGGTCGCCTACCAGACCCGCGACCTTTTGCAGGCGATGCGCAAGGACTGGAAGGCGGGCGCCTCGCAGACCGTGCTGCGGGTCGACGGCGGCATGGTCGCCTCCGACTGGACGATGCAGTGCCTGGCCGACATTCTCGACGCGGCCGTCGACCGGCCGCAGATCCTGGAAACCACCGCGCTCGGGGCGGCGTGGCTGGCCGGCTCGCAGGCCGGCGCGTGGCCGAACGCGCAGGCCTTCGCCGCCAGTTGGGCGCTCGACCGCCGTTTCGAGCCGCGCATGGAGGCGGCCGAACGCAAGCGCAAGATCCGCGGCTGGACGGACGCGGTCAAACGCACGCTGTCGCGCTAGGGGCAGGGCCCCCGACCCTCGGCCCGCGCGCGGCGCAGCCGTCACAATTGCTGTTTCGGAACAAGCCCGAGGCGATCTTTTCCGCTACCAAAGGCAAAACCCCGCCATCGCCGCAAGCGGCTTGACATGCCGCGTCCCGAACCTACCCTTTGGGGATCGGAGGATGGAGCAGATGCGGATTGGCATGTCGGCTGCGGCGGTTTCGGCCCTGGCCTCGTTTTTCGCACTCGCCGGGCCCGGCCTGGCGGCGGACCTGGTGGTCGCCGAACCCAACTGGCCGTCCGGGCGGGCCACCGCCCATATCGTGTCGGCGGCGATCGAGCGCGAGTTCGGCCTCGATGTCGAGACTCGCGAACTCGGCACGCTGACGGCGTTTGCCGGGCTGGATTCGGGCGAGGTCGACATTCACCCCGAAGTCTGGCGCCCCAATCTGGACGATCTGATCAAGCGCTACGCCGCCGATCGCGGCAGCGTGACGGTGAGCCTTTTCGGCGTGCCGGCCTGGCAGGGCCTGTGCGCCACGCCCGATGCGGCGGCGGCCGGCCTGCGCGACGTCAAAGATCTGAGCGACCCCGAAAAGACCGCGATCCTCGATACCGACGGCGACGGGCAGGGCGAGATGTGGGTCGGCGCGGCGACCTGGTCGTCGACCGGCATCGAGAAGGTACGCGCCAACAGCTACGGCTATGCCAAGAACCTGACGCTGGTCGAGGCCGAGGAGGATGTCGGCATGGCCGCCGTCGACGCCGCGGTCGCGACAGCACGGCCGATGGTGTTTGCCTGCTACGCGCCGCATCACGTCTTCAAGCTGCACGATATCGTGCGGCTGAGCGAGCCGGATTTCGACCGGACGAAATGGAACATCGTCTCGCCGGCCGAGGACCCGCTGTGGATTTCCAAATCGAGCGCGCCGGTCGCCTGGAACATCGCCCATTTCCACATCGCCTACGCCACGGCGCTGGCAACGGAGCGGCCCGAGATCGCCGCGTTTCTGGAAAAGATCGATTTCACGCCGGCCGAGATCACGGCGATGACCTATGCGCTGCAGGTCGACCGCGTCGAACCGCAGGCGCTGGCCGCGCAGTGGATCGGCGCGCATGAGCAGCGGGTGAAGGGATGGGCCAAACCATGAGCGTGAGCAGAACCTTGTCCCGGCGCCCGGTGGCGGTGGCGCTGCTGGCGGCCGCGCTCGGGCTGGCCAGCGTGGCCGTGGTCGCCGCGCAGACCCAGATCTTCGATCCCATCACCCGCAAATGGATCGATTACGACCGCAAGAAGGCGCATAAATATTATGCCGCGCACAAGCAGGTGCCGGAAGCCTTCCGGCGCCAGGTGGTGAAGTTCCGTACCGCCGAGAGGCCGGGCACCATCATCATCGACGGCAACCAGCATTTTCTCTATCTGGTCCAGCCCGGCCACCAGGCGATCCGCTACGGGATCGGCGTCGGCCGCGAGGGGTTCGGCTGGGCGGGCATCGTCAAGATCGGGCGCACGGCGGAATGGCCGACCTGGACGCCGCCGGCCGAGATGGTGGCGCGCGACCCGAACGCGGCCAAATGGGCCGGCGGCATGCCCGGTGGACCGAACAATCCGCTCGGCGCGCGCGCGCTCTATCTCTACGAGGGCGGCCGCGACACGATCTACCGCATTCACGGCACGCCGGAACCGTGGACGATCGGCCTCGACGTGTCGTCGGGCTGCATCCGCATGAACAATGACGACATCGTCCATCTGCACGAACGGATCGAAGTCGGCGCCAAGGTGATCGTGCTGATGCAGGGGGCCGCGCTCTACAAGGGCGTGTGAGGCCGGGTTCGCGAGACGGGTCGTGCCGTGCGGACCCGACACGGCGGAGCGCCATGCAGAAGGCGGCCGCAAGGCAGACAGGCAAAACAGGCCGCGAGAGGGGACAATGCAGCACACAGCAAGATCGGGCCGGGCGAGGTCGGTGTCGGCGGCGCTGGCGACAGCCGCCCTGGCGGTTGCGCTTTCGGCATGCGCGACCAGCGATCCCGAACCCGACCAGCGCGCGCGCACCACGCTCAACACCGCACCGGCCGATTTGCAGTTGCTGTGCGCGGGGGCGGCCGCCGAGGCCACCGGCGCGCCGGGCGACAAGGTGTTGCCAGTCTCCTCGCGCCAGCTCGATTCGCAGAATTATCAGGTCGAGGTCGACGCCAACGGCCAGCGCACGAGCTGCATCGTCGACAGCGACGGCAACGTGAAATCCGTGCAGCCGGTGTGATCGGCGCCTGCGGCGGGACGCTCAGGCGATCGCGGCCCGCATCAGCACGCCGGCAAATGCCGTGCCGTCCGGCAGTACGATGGTGCTCGCCGCGACGCGCGCGAAGCCGAGCCGGCGGTAGAACGCCTCGGCCGGCAGGCTCGACTGGCATTCCAAGCGCGTGAAGCCGCGCGCGCGGGCCTCGTCGCGGCAGCGCCGGTAAAGCGCGCGCCCGAGACCGCGGCGCATCGCTGCCGGGTCGACGGCGAAATGGCGCAGATGCGCCGTGCCGGCCCGTTCCCGTCCGTCGGGCGCGCAGGGCGACCAGCCGCCGCAGCCGGCAAGCCGCCCGTTCAAAAAGGCGACATGGAAGGTGCCGGACGCGATCAGGCCGGGATTGGCGCGGGTCATGAAGGGCAGGGCGCGGGCAAGCAGACCCGCTTCGTACCAGCCGGCATAGGCGGCAGGGTAGGAGCGCGCCAGGAGATCGGATATCGCCGCGCTGTCGGCCGCCGTTGCCGGGCGCACCGTGACCGTGCCGCTTTCCTCGTCGCGCCGCTTCTCGCCCATCGTTTCGTCCCGCTGGCCGGCGGCGATGATAACGCGCCTTTGCCGCGCCGGCATCACGCCTCTTCGCCGCGCGGCCCGTACGGAGTTGTGCACGGGGGACCGGCAGCGCCGCGAGGGGGCGAATGGCGCTGCCGGCCGTTGCCTGTCCTGACAAAAAGAGGCCAGACGCGATCCAACGCGCGACCGGCGCGTAAAGTTCCCGACAGGCCCGCCGGCAACCGCTTTGACGGGCAGGCCTTGGTAACGATGCGCGCGCGGCCTATCTTAACGCCGTAGCCGCGTCGTTGCGAAGGAGAGGCCCATGTCCGGCAAGAAGCCCGTCCGAAAACCCGAAACGCCGCGCGCCTCGCCGGCCGCCGACGCCTTCCGCAAGGCGCGCGCCGCCGGCGGCAACGATCTTGCCGAAAATCTGGAAGAGGAACTGCAGGAAGGGCTGGAGGACACGTTTCCCGCCAGCGATTCCATTTCCGCTATTTCCTCCTCGGTGGCCGGCGGACGCCGCAAGACGTAGAGCGCCCCGTCCCAGGTCGGCGATGAAGGCGGTTTGCCGTACTCGGGGAGATGACTATACTTCGCCGGGTCCGGTACCGGCGCGCGACCCCGACCGGCCGCGCGGCAAGCCCGGGTGCGGGAGCCGTCCTGCTTTTCGCGGATTTGCGGACCGGTTCTGACTTGTTGTTTTGACGCGTTTCCGAGCGGCGAACCGGCTTCCACTTCGAGGGGAACGCACCAGGCGGGAGAGTGTGCGTTGACGTTCGACATCCCTCATATGATCGCCACGGGGGCGATCGTCTTTCTCGTTATCTGGATCACCGATCACACATCCGCATGCGACGGCTTGAGCAAGGGACGCAAAACCCTGGTCAAGACCGTCGCGATCTTCGTTCTCGTGGTCATGCTGAACATCTTCTGGCCTTACGGGTCCGGTGTGTGAACCGAGCCGTGAGCGCCCTGGCCGCGGGCGGCCGCGCGCTCGGTGCGCGCCGCCGCAAGACGGGTGCGCACGAAGGCGGCGAGGAAGGACGCCGTCATCAACAGCACGATGGTCGGAGCCGGCGCGCTGTCGATGAAAAACGACAGATAGACGCCGAAGAAGCTCGACAAGACCCCCACCAGGGCCGCGATCGCCATCATCGGGCCGAAACGGCGCGCCAACAGGAAGGCGGTGGCGCCCGGCGTGATCAGCATCGCGATCGCCAAAATGATGCCGACGGCCTTGAGCGCGCCGACGATGGTCAGCGACAGCACCGCGAGCAGCCCGTAATGCAGCAGACGCACCGGCAGGCCGATGGCGCGCGCGTGCTGTTCGTCGAAGGACAAAAGCAGCAGGTCGCGCCGGCGCAGCATGAGCAGGCCGCACACCAGCGCGGCGATCACCGCGCTTTCGGCCACGTCGGCCCACACCACACCCAGCATGTCGCCGAACAGGATATGGTCGAGATGCACGTCGGTCTCGATCGACAGATAAAGCACGATGCCGAGGCCGAACATGCCCGAAAACACCACACCCATGACGGTGTCTTCCTTGACGCGGCTGTTTTCCTTGAGGAAACCGGTGGCGATAGCGCAGACCATGCCGGCGGCGAACGCGCCGACGGCCAGCGAAATACCGGCCATGTAGGCCAGCACGATGCCGGGCAGGACGGCGTGCGAGACCGCGTCGCCCATCAGCGACCAGCCCTTGAGCACCAGGAAGGTCGACAACAAGGCCATCGGCAGCGCCACCAGCACGGCGATGACGAAGGCCTGTTGCATGAAGGGAAAGGCGAACGGCAAAAGCAGCGTGTCGATCATGACGGCGTGGCCTCCAGGACGGCGCGCGCCTTGCGGCGGGCGGCCAGCATGCCGTGCTTGGGCGCGAAGACGAAGGCGGCAAGAAAGACCAGCGTCTGCAGGACGACGATGATGCCGCCGGTGGCGCCGTCGAGAAAATAGGACAGATAGGCGCCGGTCAGGCTGGTGAGCGCGCCGATGGCGACCGAGACCAGGATCAGGCGCGGAAAGCGGTCGCACAGCAGATAGGCGGTGGCGCCGGGCGTGACCACCATGGCGATCACCAAAAAGGCGCCGACGGTCTGCAGCGCGGCGACCGTGGACGCCGACAGCAGGGTGAAAAACACCGCCTTGAGCCAGAACGGGTTGAGGCCGATCGAACGGGCGTGGTTTTCGTCGAAAAACACCACCATCAAATCCTTCCACTTGGCCAGGAGCACGGCCAGCGAGACGCCGGAGATCAGGACGAGCTGCAGCGTGTCGCCGGGCGTGATCGCCAAAATATTGCCGAGCACGATGGTCTGGATGTTGACCGAGGCCGGCGACAGCGAGACCATGAACAGGCCGAGGCCGAAGAACGAGGTGAAGATCAGCCCGATGACGGCGTCCTCGCGCAGCTTGGTGCGCTGGTTCAAGAACAGCATCGCGCCGGCGGCGAGCCCGCCCGACAGGAACGCGCCGAGCGAAAACGGCAGGCCCAGCATATAGGCGCCGGCCACGCCGGGCACGATCGAGTGGGACAGCGCGTCGCCGATCAGCGACCAGCCTTTCAGCATCAGATAGGCCGACAGGAAGGCGCATACACCGCCGACCAGCGCGCTGACCCAGATGGCGTTGATCATGTAGCCGTAGGAAAACGGCTCGAGCAGGGTCGCGATCATGATTTCGCCTGCCCGGTCGTGTCGTCGACTTCGGTTTCGGCGTCGAGCGCCGTCGGCCGGCTCGGCGCGCCGTCCTCGCCCTTTTCCCCGTAAAGCACGAACGGGCGTTCGTCGTCGGTGATGACGGTGACCTGGCGGGTATCGGCGTCGTCGTGCAGGTCGGCGCCGCCAAGCACGAAATGGCGCAGCACGCCGCCGAAGGCGGCTTCGAGGTTGGCCCTGGTGAAGACTTTTTCGGTCGGTCCGGCGGCCAGAACCGTGCGGTTGATCATGATCGCGCGGTCGCAGAATTCCGGCACGCTGCCCAGATTGTGGGTCGACACCAGCATGACGCGGCCCTCGTCGCGCAGTTCCTTCAACAGCGTGACGATGGTGGCCTCGGTGGTGACGTCGACGCCGGTAAACGGCTCGTCGAGCAGGATGACCTCGCCCTCCTGGGCGAGCGCGCGCGCCAGGAAGACGCGCTTTTTCTGCCCGCCGGAGAGTTCGCCGATCTGGCGCTTGCGAAACGCGCTCATGCCGACGCGCTCGAGCGCGGCGTCGACCAGGCGGCGGTCCTGGCGCGAGGCGAGGCGCAGAAAGTTCATGTGGCCGTAGCGGCCCATCATGACCACGTCCTCGACCAGGACCGGAAAATTCCAGTCGACCTCCTCGGATTGCGGCACATAGGCGACCACGTTGCGCTTGAGCGCCCGGCCGGCCGGCTCGCCCAGGATGGAGACCGAGCCCCGGGCGAGCGGCACGAACCCCATGATCGCCTTGAACAGCGTCGACTTGCCGCTGCCGTTGACGCCGACCAGCGCGGTGATCGTGCCCCGGGGGATGGCGAAATCGACGTCGAACAGCGCGGTGTGGCCGTTGCGGTAGGTCACGGTGACCTTGTCGGCGACAAGACCGCTCTGGCCGGCGCGTGTCCTGGTCTCGGGCAGTGCGGCCAGATTCATTCCGAAAGCCCCTCGGCGATCGTCTCGGTCGTCACCCGCAACAGGTCGAGATAGGTCGGCACCGGCCCGTCCGGTTCGCTGAGCGAATCCACGTACAGCACCCCGCCATAGGCCGCGCCGGTCTCGCGCGCCACCTGCCTGGCCGGCTTGTCGGAGACGGTGTTTTCGGAAAAGATCGCGGGCACGTTGTTGTCGCGCATGATGTCGATGACCTTGCGGATCTGCTGCGGCGTTCCCTGGCTGTCGGCGTTGATCGGCCAAAGATAAAGCTCTTTGAGATCGAAATCACGCGCCAGATAGCTGAACGCGCCTTCGCTGGAGGCCAGCCAGCGCCGCTCCTCGGGAATCTGCTGCAGTCGCTCGCGGATCGGCGTGATGGTGGCGGTGATTTCGTCGGCATAGGTTTTCGCGTTGGCGTCGTAGGTCGCCGCGTTCTGCGGGTCGCGTTCGACCAGCGCCTTGCGGATATTGTCGACATAGATCAGCGCGCTGGTCGGCGACATCCAGGCATGCGGGTTCGGCTTGCCGGAATAGGGGCCCTCGGCGATGCCCATCGGCTCCACGCCCTCCGACACGATGACGCCGGGCACGTCGCGCAGATTGCGGAAGAAGCGTTCGAACCACAATTCGAGATTGAGGCCGTTCCACAAGATGAGATCGGCGTCCTGCGCCTTGAGGATGTCGCCCGGCGTGGGCTGGTAATTGTGGATTTCGGCGCCCGGCTTGGTGATCGACACCACGTCGGCGGCCTCGCCGGCGACGTTGCGGGCCATGTCGGCGATCACCGTGAAGGTGGTCACGACTTTCAGGCGTTCGGCGGCGGCGGCCGCGCCGGGCAGGGCGCCGGCGATGGAAAAAAACGTGGCAAAGGCCAGGGCGGTCAGACGCATTCATGTCTCCAGTTCGGATCGGCAAGCGTGATGTCGGCCGCGACAATAGCGTCCCGATTTCGCCTGTCAATGCAAATGCAAATCGTTTGCAATAAAAAACGTGGGACGGTGCCGCGTGCCATTTGCAACTGATTGTCATCTGGACCATAGTCCGGCCATGACGAAGAACGCGACAGGACGGGTCGACCACGAGGCGGAGCTGCGCAAGGCCGGCATCCGCATCACGCGCCCGCGCCGCATCATCCTGCGAATCGTTTCCGAAACCGACGACCATCCCGACGCCTACGAGATCTTTCGCCGCGCGGTGCAGGAGGACAAGAACATCTCCCTGTCCACGGTCTACCGGACGATGAAGCTTTTGGAGGAGCACGGCACGATCCAGCGCCACGCCTTCGCCGGCGGGCCGTCGCGGTTCGAACATGCCGGCGAGGAGCATCACGACCATCTGATCGACGTCGAGACCGGCGACGTGATCGAGTTCCGCTCCGACAAGATCGAGAAACTGCAGGACGAGATCGCGCGCGAACTGGGCTACGACATCCTGCACCACAAACTGGAGCTTTACGGCCGCAAGAGGCGCTCCGCATGAGTTTTCCGCCCGTGGTTCAGCACCCGTAAAACCAGCCGAGGCCGGGTTTTCGCCGTAATTTGGCGGTACCGGCCACACTTGAAGCATCGACCGTCACAGGCGGTCGACGAGGAGAGGGATTTTGATGATCAACAAGAAAATCGTGGCCGCCACCTTTGTCGCGGCCTTCGCGGCCAGCGCCTGCACCACCGACCCCTATACGGGCGAGCGCAAGGTCTCCAACACCGCCGGCGGCGTCGCGCTCGGCGCGCTCGCCGGCGCGGGCCTGGGAACGCTGGCCGGCGGCAACGACCGCCGCAACGCCCTGATCGGCGCCGGCATCGGCGCGCTCGCCGGCGCGGCCGTCGGCTCCTATATGGACCAGCAGGAAGCCCAGCTGCGCGCCGATTTGCGCGGCAGCGGCGTCAGCGTCACCCGCCAGGGCGACCTGATCGTGCTCAACATGCCCTCCAACATCACCTTCGACAGCGACCAGGATGCGGTCAAGCCGGCCTTCTACGGCACGCTCAATTCGGTGGCGCTGGTGCTGAAGAAATACAACCGCACCATTGTCGACGTTTACGGCCACACCGATTCGACCGGCGACGACAATTACAATTTGAACCTGTCGCAGCGCCGCGCCTCGTCGGTGGCCGGCTATCTGAGCGGCCAGGGCGTCGATCCGCGCCGCTTCGCCATCGTCGGCCTCGGCGAGACCCAGCCGATCGCCTCGAACGCCTCGGCGGCCGGCCGGGCGCAGAACCGGCGCGTGGAAATCCACCTGGCGCCGATCACCTGACGCCGCGCCGCACGGCGCTTTTTCCGACGACAAGAGGGCCGCTCCGCGCGGCCCTTTTTCATGGCCGCCGGCGGCAGGGATTCGCTACGCCTCGTAAAGCATCGAAACCCGGTTGCCGGTAGCGCGCCGACGTTCAACAGGCATCTGGAGCAGGCGGCGAGACCGTGGTCTGCGGCGGTCAGGCGCGTCGCAACCGGCCGAAACCTAGTTGATCAATCCCCGGCGGCTTTTTCCGTCGTGCCGGTACCAACCGGGCGGTCGCCGCTTCCCGCAAGGAGCAGCGCGAGTATCAGAAGCCCGGATGAAAAAAACACCGCAATATAGGAAAGAACCCAAGCTGCCCGAACAAGCCATTGGATAGCCAAGCTTGGAAAAAAGTCGACTCCGACCCTGATATTCAAGACAAAGCATACAGCGAAAGTGGCAACGAATACCAACAAAGCCCGCAGCGCCCACCTGCGTTGCGTTCGTCTTGGCTGGTCATGTAGGAAGGCATACGCGAACATTGCCCCCAGCGCACCAGACACCGAACAAAATACGTTCAATGCGGGTTGCCAATAATCTGAGATCAATTTCAGCCCTGTCAGGGCATCCTGCCAGGGTGCCAAGAGTTCAACGAGTGCGGGAATTCCCCAGATTTTCCAGCCCGCGAAGACTTCCTTGACTGAAAGCGCCATGGTCAGTTTCCGCTGGCCATTCCGAACGGCAACGCCAGTCGGGCCAAGCCATCACCGAATTCAACGACCAGAACGCCTTCCGTCCGTTTCGCCGGGAAAAGGACTGGAACCGGAGACGACTCCTCCGCGACAAGTCTCGGTTCGGAGAGTTGGAGGTCGCTCAAGCCCAAGCGCTTGGTCAGGCTTTCCATCTCGGTGCTCAGAACGATTTCGGGCAGCTTGTAGCCCAGTTCAAGCATTCTGGAGAACTCGGGACCGTCGACGCTTGCGACGAACCTCAGGCGGGCGACGGGCTCTTGATTTTCGTCGAGAGAGAATATCTCGGCAATAGACACGTTTACGGAGACGAAGTCGTCATTGGTAACCTGACTTTCTGAATCAACAAGATCCGACAACGCATCGTCTCGCACCGGGACCGCAATTCTTCCCCCAGAGCTCAAGGTCAACAACCCGTCTGCGGCAGACTGTGTGAGGTAGCCGACAAACAGCTCCTTATCAGCGAAAGCCTGCACCAGCCCGTCAGACTGGCGAACCTGAGCCTTCCAGACCACCGCGCCGTCAACAGGCATCCAGCTGATCTCCGACGGTCGCAACACGGTCGTCGGCTCTATTTTTTCGGGGCGTGGCCCATACCAGAATTCCGTTGCTCGGTCGTCCTTGTCTTGAAGCACTTCATCGAAATAGATTCGGCTAGCGTCATCCCCTTTCACAACACCTGCGGAAAATCCCGCCGATTCCCATGTGAACCAAAGCGGCCGGACGTGACTGTTGCGAACGCATCTCTCGAAGCGCCATTTGCCAGTGTCCGTCCGCTCCTTGATCCATGACTCATAGGTGAAATCGAAACCACCGCTTGTCACTCCCCCGGTTTCAGGCCCTTCACATGTTTCTCCGGCCCACCCGAGGGAGCAAAAGGCAGACATCAAAAACCCCGAGAAAGCAAGTATTTTTCCGATCATGGCATTCACCGAATGGATCGTCCGGATAATAATATCAATCAGAAATTTAAAAATTTCAAGATGCTTTGAGTTTCTTCCGGAATGATATGTTTTGTATTTTGATGTCAATCATAGAAATATTGAATGTCGCCAAGCAAGTGAATGATGACACCAATTCGGTTTCGGCAAAAGGGTCTGGAGTCGCGACCGGCGGCGTTTCTCAAATAGTCCCCGGATGCTACGCAAGTTGTAGAGCAGGCAGCGGCGAACCGCTACGCCTCGTAAAGCATCGAAACCCGGTTGCCGGGATGGCGTTCGATGCGGCCGGCGAGGTCGAGCTCCAGCAGGATCATGAACACCTGGGCGGCGTGCAGGCCGGTATGGCGGATGATGTCGTCGACGCCGGTCGGCGTCGGCCCGAGCGCCTCGACAACCCGGGCGCGGTCGGCGTCGCCGGGCGGCGGCGTGGCGGCGAAATCGGGCGGTTCGTCGAGCGCGTCGGCCGGCGGGACGGCGCGGCCGAGCAGCGGCGCGACATGGGCGAGAATGTCGTCGGCGCCGGTGACAAGCAGCGCGCCGTCCTTCAAAAGCCCGTTGGTGCCGGCCGCGCGCGGATCGAGCGGCGAACCGGGCACGGCGAAGACCAGCCGGCCCATCTCGCCGGCGAGCCTGGCCGAAATCAGCGAGCCGGAGCGCCGCGCCGCCTCGACCACGACCAGGCCGTGGGCGAGCCCGGCGATCAGCCGGTTGCGGCGGGGAAAGTCGCGCGCCCGCGGCTCCCAGCCGAACGGCATTTCCGTCATGACCGCGCCGCCATGGACGGGGATGGCCTCGTAGAGCCCGCGATTTTCGGGCGGGTAGGGCTTGTCGATGCCGCCGGCCAGAACCGCGATCGTGCCCGTCGACAGCGCGCCCTCATGCGCGGCCGCGTCGATGCCGCGCGCCATGCCGGAGGCGACCGCGTAGCCTTCGCGGCCGAGCGCGGCGGCAAACGCGCGGGCGAGCTTGACGCCGGCCAGCGAGGCATTGCGGGCGCCGACGATGGCGACCGTGGGCAGGGCGAACACAGCCGCCACGCCGAGCATCGTGATCAGCGGCGCGGGATGTTCCATCACCCGCAGCAGCGGCGGATAGTCGGGTTCGCCGACGGCGATCATGCGCGCGCCATAGGCGGCCGTCACCTCCATCTCGGCCTCGGCCGCCGCGACCGTGCACACCGCCACCCGGCGCGCGCCGCCGCTGCGCATCAGCTCCGGCAGCGCCTCGAGCGCGCGCTCGGCCGAGCCGAACCGGTTGATCAGGTCGCGGAACGTGGCCGGTCCGACATTGTCGGTGCGGATCAGGCGCAGCCAGGCGAGGCGCTGGCGGTCGCTCAGGCGACCGGCACCAGCGCCGCCGGCCATTACCCCTTGGCCCCGATGCGCGTTTCGGTGCCCTTGAACAGGCGGGCGATGTTGGCACGGTGCTTGAAAAACACGATTACGCTCATCAGCGTGAATAGTTCGGCGGCCTGGACGTGGTTGGTGAGGTAGAGGGCGACCGGCACCACGATCGCCGCGACCAACGCCGCCAGCGAGGAATAGCGGGTGAGGAAAGCGACCGACAGCCAGGCAAGCGCGAAGGCGAGCGCCCCCTGCCAGGCGAGCGCGATCAGCACGCCGAGATAGGTCGCGACGCCCTTGCCGCCCTTAAAACCGAGCCAGACGGGAAACAGATGGCCCAAAAAGGCCCCGAGCCCGGCCGCGACCGCCTGGTCGGGCCCGTAGAGCCCGGCGACGAGCACGGCGACGACGCCTTTCAGCGCGTCGGCCAGCAGGGTGAGCGCCGCCAACCCCTTGCGGCCGGTGCGCAGCACGTTGGTGGCGCCGATATTGCCGGAGCCGATCTTGCGCACGTCGCCGAGGCCGGCGAGCCGGGTGATCAAAAGGCCGAACGGGATCGAGCCGAGAAGATAGCCGAAGACGAGTGCGGCGACGAGATAGGGAAGGGCCAATTGCCAGCTGATCGGGTCGGGCATGACGGTTCCTGTGAGGGGCGGCGCCCGATGTCAGGCTGCAAACACTGTGCGGCCTGCCACCATGGTTTGCAAGACCCGGCCCTGCATGCGCGCGCCCTCGAACGCGGTGTTCTTGGACTTGGAGCTTATGTCATTTTCGCGCACGATCCACGGCGCGTCCAGATCGACGACGATCAGGTCGGCCGGCGCGCCGGGCGCGAGCCGCCCGCCGGGCAGGCCGAAGCGCCGCGCCGGGGCGCTCGACAGAAGCTCGGCCAGGCGCAGGAGCGGCACCTCGCCATTGTGGTGAAGCCGCAGCGCCGCCGCCAGCAGCGTTTCCAGGCCGATGGCGCCGTCGGCCGCGTCGGCGAACGGCAGCCTTTTGGTGTCGACGTCCTGGGGATCGTGCGAGGACACGATCATGTCGATCGTGCCGTCGCGCACCGCCTCGACCATGGCCAGCCGGTCCTCCTCCGCGCGCAGCGGCGGCGACAGGCGGAAGAAGGTGCGGTATTCGCCGATATCGAGCTCGTTGAGCGAAAGATGATTGACGGTCACGGCCGCCGTCACGTCGGCGCGGTCGTTCTTGGCCCGGGCGACGGCGTTGGCCGACAGGGCGGTGGAAATCGCGGCGGCGTGATAGGCGCCCTCGGTCAGCCGCGCCAGATAGAGGTCGCGCTCAAGCGGGATCACTTCGGCCTCGCGCGGGATGCCGGGCAGGCCGAGCCAGCTCGCGAACAGGCCCTCGTTCATCACCCCCGACGAGGCGAGGTCGACATCGTGGGTGTGATGCGCCAGCACGATGCCGAAATCGCGCGCATAGGTGAGCGCGCGGCGCATCACCAGCGCGTTGGCGATCGTGCGGCGTCCGTCGGTCAGCGCGACCGCGCCGGCCTGGCGCAGCAGGCCGAATTCGGTGATCTCGCGCCCGTCGAGGCGCCGCGTGACGGCGGCGGCCGGCCATACATTGACCATCGCCGTGTCGCGCGCCGTGCGCAGCACGAACTCCACCAGCGACACGTCGTCGATCACCGGGTCGGTGTCGGGCATCATCACGATCGAGGTGACGCCGCCGGCCGCCGCCGCCGCGCTTGCCGAGGCGATGGTTTCGCGGTGCTCGGCACCCGGCTCGGACACGAACACCCTGGCATCGACCAGGCCGGGCATGACGACGTGGCCGCCGCAATCGACGGTTTTCGCCCCTTCGGGCAGGCCCTGGTTGCGGGCCTCGGCGCCGGCGGCGGCAATCACCGCGCCGTCGACGATCACCGTGCCCGGCTCGTCGAGGCCGCGCGACGGATCGACGACCCGTGCGTTGGTGAAGGCGGTGATCATGCCGCCTCGTCCCGGTTGCGGCGCGGGTCGAGCAGCGCCTCCATCACCGCCATGCGCACCGCGACCCCCATCTCCACCTGTTCCTCGATCACGCTTTGCGGGCCGTCGGCGATCTCGGAGGCGATCTCGACGCCGCGATTCATCGGGCCGGGATGCATGACCAAGGCGCCCTCGGCCGCGCATGCCAGTTTTTCGGCGTCGAGGCCGAAATAGCGGAAATATTCGCGCACCGACGGCACCAGCGCCCCGGCCATGCGCTCGCGCTGCAGCCGCAGCATCATGACCACGTCGGCGCCGGCGAGGCCTTCCGCCATCGAGCGATGCACCTCCACGCCCATCCGCGCGATGCCGGCCGGCAGCAGCGTCGACGGCGCGACGACGCGCACGCGCGCGCCGAGCGCGTTCAAGAGGATGATGTTGGAGCGGGCGACGCGCGAATGCAGCACATCGCCGCAGATCGCTACCGTCAGGCGGGCGATGCGCCCCTTGGCGCGGCGGATGGTGAGCGCGTCGAGCAGCGCCTGGGTGGGATGTTCGTGCGCACCGTCGCCGGCATTGACCACCGAGCAGCCGACCTTTTGCGCCAAAAGCGCGGCCGCGCCGGCCGAGCCGTGGCGGATGATCAAGATGTCGGGCCGCATGGCGTTGAGGGTCATCGCCGTGTCGATCAGGGTTTCGCCCTTTTTGACCGAAGAGCTGGCCACCGCCATGTTCATGACGTCGGCGCCGAGCCGCTTGCCGGCGAGCTCGAACGAGGACTGGGTGCGGGTCGAGGCCTCGAAGAACAGGTTGATCTGGGTGCGCCCGCGCAGGCTCGAGGTCTTTTTTTCCGGCTGGCGCGAAATCGCCACGGCGCGGTCCGCCCGGTCGAGCAGCAGCTCGATATCCTGCGGCGACAGCCCCTTGATGCCCAACAGATGGCGGTGCGGGTAAAGCGGAAGGGCCGGGTGCTGGGTCATCTCAAGGCGCTGCTATAGGGCCGGGCGCGGCCTGCCGCAAGCCGCCGCCGCCGCGCCGACGGCTTCTCCCCAGGGAATCGACCGGGAAGGGGGCGGGGCGGGCTTGCGTTGGCGACGGAATAGTGTTCGCGTAAAAGACGATGCCTACGCTATAACAGCCTGACCGGTGTCGCGAATCCGCAAAGCGCCGTCCGATCCGGGGCGACGGTCGGGTTCAGGCGACCGGGTCAACGGCGCCATGCGCGCCGCGCCGCATATGAAGGGGATTCGTCGTTGACGCATGAGGTGACCAACCAGCCTCCGCCCTTGTCGGGCGCCAATGCCTGGCGCGGCGACCCGCTGCTGGTGCAGCTTTGCGAGGATTTCTCCGCCGAAGTGCGCAAGGATCTCGACGCCGTCGGCCGCTTCGCGCTGTCGGCCGAGGCGCAGGATCTGGCGCGGCTGGCCAATTCGGAAGCGCCGCGGCTGCGCACCCACGACCGCTACGGCCACCGGCTCGACCAGGTCGAGTACCACCCCGCCTATCACGCGCTGATGCGCCGGTCTGTCGCCAACGGGCTGCATGCTTCGATCTGGGAGAACGGCCAGGCCGAGACCGGTCAGCGCCACCAGGTGCGCGGCGTGCGCTTTTTCATGACGGCGGGCCTGGAATGCGGCCATCTGTGCCCGATCACCATGACCAGCGCCTCGCTGGCCGCGCTGATGGCCTCGCCAAAACTGTTTCGCGAATGGGCGCCGCGCGTCACGACGCGCAAATACGACCAGTCGCACCGTCCGCCGGTGGAGAAGGCCGGCCTGACGCTCGGCATGGGCATGACGGAAAAACAGGGCGGCACCGACGTGCGCGCCAACACCACCAAGGCCGAACCGGTCGGCAAGGGGTTTTACCGCATCACCGGCCACAAATGGTTCATGTCGGCGCCGATGTGCGACGCGTTCATGGTTCTGGCGCAGGCGCCGGAAGGCCTGTCCTGCTTCCTGGTGCCGCGGCTGCTTGGCGGCGGCGAGGGCAACGGCTTCCGCTTCCAGCGCCTGAAGGACAAGCTCGGCAACCGCTCCAACGCCTCCTCGGAGGTCGAGTTCGTCAATGCGATCGGCGAGCTGGTCGGCGAGCCGGGCGGCGGCGTGCGCACGATCATGGACATGGTCACCATGACCCGGCTCGATTGCGCCCTGGCCTCGGCCGGCATCATGCGCGCGGCGGTGAGCGAGGCCGTGCACCATACGCGGCACCGCGCCGTGTTCGGCGAAAAGCTGGTCGAGCGGCCGCTGATGATTCGCGTTTTGGCCGATCTCGCCCTCGACGTCGCCGCCGCGACGGCGCTGTCGTTCCGCCTGGCGCGCGCCTTCGACGAGGCGGCCGAGGATCGCGGCGCGGCCGCCTTTGCCCGCGCCATGACGCCGGTGGTCAAATACTGGGTGTGCAAGATCTGCCCGAGCATCGTCTACGAGGCGATGGAGTGTCTGGGCGGCAACGGTTATGTGGAAGAGGCGCCGTTGGCGCGCCATTACCGCGAGGCGCCGATCAACGCCATCTGGGAAGGGTCCGGCAACGTCATGGCGCTCGACCTTCTGCGGGTGATCCAGCAGGCGCCGAGCCTGCTGGAAGCGGTTCTCGACGGCATCGCCGCCGATCTGGGGCCGAGTGGGCCGGGCACGACCGAGGTGCTGCGGGCGGCGATCGGCGTGGCGCGCTCGGACGAGGGGGCGGGCCGGATCCTGGCCGAGCAGCTCGCGCTCGCCGCCGCGGCCGCCGAACTGCGCCGGCTGGGCGCCGGCCACATCGCCGACGCCTTCGTGGAAACGCGGCTCGCCGGCCAGTGGCGCAGCACCTACGGCATGCTCGATGCCCGCCACGACGCGCGCATGATCGTCGATACGCTTTATCCCGAGCCGATATAGTCGGCCGCCGCCAGAACGGCCGGGATCGACAGGAACGACACCGCCGTCTGCATCGTGGTGACGGTGGCGTAGAGTTCTGCGTCGCCACCGAGCTGGCGCGCCAGCAGGAACCCGTTCATCGCCGTCGGCACCGCCGCGCACAGCGCCAGATAACGCAGCTCCGGCCCGGTGACGCCGCACAGTATCGCCAGGCCGAGCAGCAGCGCGGGATAGACGGCGAGTTTCAAGACGACCGGCACCCAGACCGCCACGCGCAGGCGCAGCAGGTCGGCCGGACGCAGGCCGGCGCCGATCGTCAGCAACCCCATGCCCAGCGCGGCGCGGCCGACCAGATCGAAGGTCTGGTTGAGCGGGCCGTAGAGCTCGAACGGCAAGACACGCAGCAAGAGCGCCGCCGCCGAGGCCAGAATCAACGGATTGCGCGCCATTGAGCGCACGACATAACCCCACGGCGCGCCGCGCTCGGCGAAACGCGTCACCACCACCACCGACTGGACATTGATGGGAATGATGATCGCCGCCATCACCAGCGCGACCACGGCAACGCCGGCGGCGGGAAAGATGCGCTCGGCGATCGCCAGCGCCATGAAGCCGTTCCAGCGCACCGAGGTCTGGAAGATGGAGGAAAATTCCGGCGCCGTCGCCAGGCCGCGGGCGCGTAGCGCCGGCCACAGCGCCAGCGTCAGCGCGCCCATCGCCACGATCGACAGCATCAGCGCGGCGATCATGGCGTCGAGCTGCAGGCCGGCAAAGTCGGCGTTCAAGATGGTGACGAACAGGAGCGCGGGATAGAGAAACCAGAAGCCGAGCTTCTCCAGCCCCGGCCAGGCCGCCTCGTCGACCAGCGGCAGCCGGCGCAACACATTGCCGGCGACCAGAAGCAGAAAGATCGGCAGGGTGCTTTCGAAGGTGGCGAGCATGGGGGCAGGGGCTTTCGGTGGGTATCCCCGGCTTTTAGAGAGGTTGATCGTGAAATGGAAACGCCCGCCGGCGGGCGGGCCCGTCCCGACCGATACGCGCGCCACCGTCGCCGTTAACCTTAACAATTGGTTTGCGTTGCGGCCGCGCGGCCGGCCCGGCACTGTGCCGGGACGGAACGGATGACGATGAAGAAGATTCTCTGCCTTTTTGTTCTGGCCTTCTGGTCGGCCTTTTTCGGCGCCCTGGCCTTTATCGCGCTCACCGATGACGGCGGCGCGGCCGCGCTCGTCCATCGTGCGCTCGATATCGACCCTAGGGTGGCCGGGCCGACGCCGATCGATTCGCCGTTTTACGCCAGCGTGCTCGCTTTCGGCCTGATCCTTGCCGCGGTGCTGTTTGTTTGGGCCCTCCTGTCGGCGCTGTTTGAAAGGGCCGAGGGCACGCGCGATGCCGACGAGCTGGCGCGGCTGGCCTTCGGCGCGGGAACCGGCATGATGATGGTGCTGATGGCGGCAGGTGCCGCGATCGGCGGGCAGGGCGCGTTCGTTGCCGCCTCGATCCACGTCGCCGCGCTGACAGTCTCCTATATCGCCATGCGCGCGGAGGCGCGCCGTGCCGCCGAAGCCGCCATGCCCAGCCCGCAGACCCATCCCGACGGCCTGTCGCAGCAGCCGGCCGTGCGCCTGATGGCGCTGGGCGCGGCCCACAATTCCATGCTTTCGAAACTCTCAGGACGCTCCGAGGCGGGCGGGGAACGGCAGAGCTGATGCGCTACATCCTGGGATTCTGGGCCGTGCCGATGGGACTGTTCTGGTCCTGGTTCCTGCTCGCCTATAATGACTGGAATTTCGGCATGCTGTTTTTCAGCCGCGTGCTCTACGACCATGTCTTTTCGATCTACGGCGAGATCACCGGGATCGCGCCGGACCAGTTGCCGATGCTGATCGCCCGCGCCTGCATCGTCGACACGTTCTTGATCTTCGGCATCCTGGCCTTCCGCCGCAGGAAAAAGATCGCCGCCTGGATCGCGGCCCGGCGCGCCGCTCAGCCGCAGGAAGCGGCCGCGCCCAGGGCCTGAAGCCTGTCGAGCACGCCCTGCAGGATGAAGGCGGCCGCCGCCGAATCGATGCGGCCGCCGCGTTTCTTGCGCGACACGTCCATTTCGATCAGCGCGCGCTCGGCCGCCACCGTCGACAGTCTCTCGTCCCAGAACACGAACGGCAGCACGCTCACCCGCTGCATGTTGCGCACGAAGGCCCGGCTTGCCTGCGCGCGCGGTCCCTCGCTGCCGTCCATGTTGATGGGCAGGCCCATGATCACCGCGCCGACATCGTCGGCGGCGAAGGCGCGCGCCAGCGCCTCGGCGTCGCGGGTGAACTTTCCCCGCGCCAGCACCTGACGCGGATGGGCAAAGGACAGGCTCTTGTCGGACACGGCGAGCCCGATCGTCTTTTCGCCGAGATCGAGCGCGGCGAGCGTGCGCCCCGGCGAAAGGGCGGCGGGCAGGTCGTCGATCGAAATTATCGGCATCGGGCCGAGCCTCCTTTTCTCCGCGCGCCATCATGGTCTAAACCCTAAGCGGCGCGACAATCATAGTCATAGTGGAGAGGTTCGATGAAAATCACCTGGTACGGTCATTCGGCGTTTCGCGTCGAGGCGGGCGGGGCAACAATCCTGATCGACCCGTTCCTGACCGGCAACCCGTCCTGCAGCGCAACCGTGGACGATGTCAGCGAAGGGGTCAGCCACGTGCTGTTGACCCATGGCCACAACGACCATGTCGGCGACGCGCTCGCCATCCTGGAAAAGACCGGCGCGATGCTGGTCGCGAATTTCGAGATCTGCATGTATCTGGTCGGCCAGGGCGTCGACGACGGCAAGATCAACCCCGGCAATCACGGCGGCACAGTGGATTGCGGCGGTTTCACCACCACCTTCGTCAACGCGCTGCATTCCTCGTCCTTCGGCGGCGAGGGCGGCACCAACACCTATCTGGGCAACCCGGCCGGCCTGGTGCTGCATTTCCCGGACGACAAGACGCTCTATCACATGGGCGACACCGACATTTTTTCCGACATGGCGCTGATCAACGAGCTGCACGCGCCGCAGGTCGGCCTGGTGCCGATCGGCGACCGTTTCACCATGGGCGGGGCGGTGGCCGCGCTCGCCTGCCAGCGCTTTTTCAAGTTCGAGACCGTGATCCCGTGCCATTACGGCTCCTTCCCGGTCATCGACCAGACGCCGGACAAGTTCGTCGCCGGCATGGACGGGTCCGGGGTCAAGGTCGTCGTGCCGCAGAGCGGCGAAGCGGTGCAGCTTTAACGGCCGTTCCGGCGCCGGCGCACGCGGTTGCACCGGCCGGCGCCGACGGCTATAGCGCGGCTGGTGCCGTGCGCCGCGAGGCGGGCGGCTCAGGTCCGTTGAGGAGAACAGAATGTCCGTCGATCCCGACACCGTCAAACGCGTGGCGCGCCTTGCCCGCATCGCCGTGACCGGCGAGGAGGCCGAACGCATGACCGGCGAGCTCAACACGATCCTGGGTTTCGTCGAGCAGTTGAACGAGGTCGACGTGAGCGGCGTCGAGCCGATGACCTCGGTGATTCCGATGACGATGAAAAAGCGCCGCGACGTCGTCACCGACGGCGATCGCGCCGAGGATGTGGTCGCCAACGCGCCGGCCTCGGAGGAAAATTTCTTCCTGGTTCCGAAGGTCGTCGAGTAGCGCCGATGGAGGTGTCGATCGCCGCCGAAACCCCGCTCCAGGACGATGTGCGCGCGCTGGTCGCCGACCTCAACGCCTCCATGATGCCGCTGACGCCGCGCGAGTTCCAGTTCCAGCTCACCGTCGAAGAGATGGCGGCCTCCGACGTCACGCTGTTCGTGGCCCGGGACGCCGAGGGCCGGGCAGTCGGCATGGGCGCGCTCAAGGATCACGGCCAGGGGCTGGGCGAGGTGAAGCGCATGTATACGCTGCCGCACCTGCGCGGCCAACGGCTCGGCGCCCGGCTGCTGGAGGCGATCGAGGCGCTGGCGCGCAAAAAGCGGATCGGGCGGCTCGTGCTGGAGACCGGCGACGCGGCGGGCTTCGAGCCGGCCTGGCGGCTTTACGAGCGCGGCGGGTTCGCGCCCTGCGGCGCGGTGCTCGACTATCCCGATTCCGGCTATTCGAAATTCTATCAGAAAAGCATTGGCCAATGACCGTGAGCGAACTGACCCGACTGACCATTGCCGAGGCGCGCGCCAAGCTGCGCGGACGCGACGTCTCCGCCGCCGAGCTGACCGAGGCCTATCTCGAAGCGATCGACGCCGCCAACCCGGCGCTCAACGCCTATGTGGTGGTCACGCACGACAAGGCGCGCGCCATGGCGGCCGCCTCCGACGCGCGGCTGGCCGCCGGCGAGGGCGGCGCGCTGGAGGGAATCCCGCTCGGCATCAAGGACCTGTTCGCCACCGAGGGCGTGCACACCCAGGCCTGCAGCCATGTTCTCGATTCCTTCAAGCCGCGCTACGAATCCACCGTGACGGCCAATCTGTGGGCCGACGGCGCGGTCATGCTCGGCAAGCTCAACATGGACGAGTTCGCCATGGGCTCGTCGAACGAGACCTCCTATTACGGCCCGGTCAAGAACCCGTGGCGGGCCAAGGGCTCCAATCTCGACCTGGTGCCGGGCGGTTCGTCGGGCGGCTCGGCATCGGCGGTGGCCGCGTTGTTGTGCGCCGGCGCGACCGCGACGGACACCGGCGGCTCGATCCGCCAGCCGGCCGCCTTTACCGGCACGGTCGGCATCAAGCCGACCTATGGCCGCTGCTCGCGCTGGGGCACGGTCGCCTTCGCCTCCTCGCTCGACCAGGCCGGTCCGATCGCCCGCGACGTGCGCGACGCGGCGATCCTGCTCGGCTCGATGGCCTCCGTCGACGACAAGGACACGACCTCGGTCGACCGGCCGGTGCCCGACTACGAGGCCGCGATCGGCAAGTCGGTGAAGGGCATGCGGATTGGCGTGCCGAAGGAATACCGCCTCGACGGCATGCCCGAGGAGATCGAGGCCCTGTGGCAAAAGGGCATCGACTGGATGCGCGATGCCGGCGCCGAGATCGTCGACATCTCGCTGCCGCACACCAAATACGCGCTGCCGGCCTATTATATCGTCGCCCCGGCCGAGGCCTCGTCGAACCTGGCGCGCTACGACGGCGTGCGTTACGGGCTGCGCGAGGCCGGCACCGACATCACCGCCATGTACGAAAAGACGCGCGCGGCCGGCTTCGGCCGCGAGGTCAAGCGGCGCGTGATGATCGGCACCTATGTGCTGTCGGCCGGCTATTACGATGCCTATTACGTGCGCGCGCAAAAGGTGCGCACGCTGATCAAGCGCGATTTCGAAACCGTGTTCGCCGACGGCGTCGACGCCATCCTGACGCCGGCGACGCCGTCGGCCGCCTTCGGCATCGCCGACCAGGACATGGCCGCCGATCCGGTGAAAATGTATCTGAACGACATTTTCACGGTGACGGTCAACATGGCCGGCCTGCCGGGCATCGCCGTGCCCGCCGGTCTCGACACAAACGGCCTGCCGCTCGGCCTGCAACTGATCGGGCGGCCGTTCGAGGAGGAAACGCTGTTCCAGGCCGGCCACGTCATCGAGCAGGCGGCGGGCCGGTTTTCGCCCGAGCGCTGGTGGTAGGGCCGGTAGGGCCGGCCTGAACCGGCCCGGTCGCCGCGATCGCGGCCTCTTCTATCCGGCACGGAAAGGTTTTAGCGTGCCGGCGAGGGAGGATCGCCGATGCCGAAAAACACCGCGCCGCAACCGGGCGAGGGGCGCTTTGCGCCCGTGGACGAGATCTGCCGGCTGGGCGTGGCCGATCTGGTCAAAAAAATCCGCGGGCGGTCCGTGTCGGTCGCCGAGGTCGCGGCCGCCTATCTCGATCGCATCGAGACCGTCAACGGCCACGTCAACGCGCTGGTCTCCCTGCGCCCGGCCGGCGACGTCCTGCGCGAGGCGGACCGCGCCGATGCGCGGCTGGCCGCCGGCGAGACCGTCGGCGCCCTGTTCGGCGTGCCGCTCGCGGTCAAGGATCTCGCCCAGACCAAGGGGCTGCGCACCACCTTCGGCTCGCCGCTTTTTTCCGCCCACGTGCCGGATGTCGACGACTATTTCGTCGAGCGGCTGCGCGCGGCCGGCGCGATCCTGATCGGCAAGACCAACGTGCCGGAATTCGGTTTTGGCTCCAACACCTATAATCAAGTCTTCGGCGCGACGGCGAATGCCTACGATCCCGCGCTGACGGCCGGCGGGTCGAGCGGCGGCGCGGCGGTGGCGCTGGCGCTGCACATGCTGCCGGTCGCCGACGGCAGCGACATGGGCGGCTCGCTGCGCAACCCGGCCGCCTACAACAATGTCTACGGCTTTCGCCCCTCGCAGGGCCGGGTGCCCGGCGGCCCGGCGCCGGACGCCTTCGTGGCCCAGATGGGCGTCGACGGGCCGATGGGCCGCAGCGTGCGAGACATGGCGCTGCTGTTGTCGGTGCAGGCCGGCCACGACCCGCGCGCGCCGCTGTCGCTCGGCGGCGACGGCGATTTCGCGACCGGGCTCGCGCCGCGGGTCGAGGGTGCGCGGATCGCCTGGCTGGGCGATCTGGGCGGGCATCTGGCGCTCGAGTCCGGGATTGCCGAACTGTGCACGGCCGCGCTGCGGCTTTTGCAGAACGAAGGCGCGCAGGTCGATGATTTCACGCCGAAATTCGATTTCGAGGCGCTGTGGCAGGCCTTCGTCACGCTGCGCCATTTCACCAGCGGCAGCGCGCTCAAGATCCACTATGACGACCCCGAAAAACGCGCGCTGATGAAGCCGGAGGCGATTTTCGAGGTCGAGGGCGGGCTCGACCTGCGCGCCGAGCAGATTTTTGCCACTTCGCAGCGGCGCACGGAGTGGTACCGCCACGTGGTCGGCCTGTTCGAGCGCTTCGATTTTCTGGCCGCGCCGACGGCGCAGGTGTTTCCGTTTGCCCTCGAGCGCCACTGGCCCGACGCGATCGCCGGCCGGGCGATGGACAGCTATCATCGCTGGATGGAGGTCTGCGCGCTCGCCACCATGGCCGGCTGTCCGGCCGTCAACGTGCCGGTCGGCTTCAACGCGCGGGGACGGCCGATGGGCATGCAGCTGATCGGGCGCCCGCGCGGCGACCAGGCCGTGCTCGACCTCGCCGCCGGCTACGAGCGCCTCACGCCCTGGGGCGTGCACTGAGGCGCTTCGGCAACGGGCGCGGCTCAGGCACCGATCGGCACTTTCAGCTCCTGGCCGACGACGATCAGGTCCGGGTCGCCGATCAGTTGCGGATTGGCGCGCGCGATCCGTTGATAGAGGCCGGCGTCGCCGTAGGCGTCGCGGGCGATCTTCGACAAGGTGTCGCCGGCTTCGACGACATGCAGCCGGTAGCCGACATAGTTGGCCACGATGCGCGGGCCGTAGATCACCGGCACGATCACCTTGTTGATCTCGGCGCCGTCGCGCGCGCTCGTCTCGAACAGTTCGACGAACAGCCGGTCGAGCTGGAAGGCGGCGTCGCCGATCGCGGCCGCGACCTGGAACTGGCCGTGTTCGCCGGTGCCGCCGCCGACGGTGACGAAACCCGTGCGTTCGTCGTGGCCGTCATGGACGCGCCAGTCGAGCGTCGCCTCGAAGCCGCTGCCCGTGCCCGCGATCAGCACCGGATCGCCGACGAGGTCGAAGGGCTGCGGTTGCTGGACGCGATTCTTCACGATCAGGGACATGGCGATACCTCCATGCCCCGACCTTAAAACCCGGCGTGCGTCCGTCTGCGACAAACTTCACGCATGGCGGCGGCGAAGCCGCTCACAGCGGGATGTTGTCGTGTTTCTTCCAGGGATTTTCGAGGTCCTTGTTGCGCAGCATCCTGAGCGCGCGGGCGACGCGCTTGCGGGTCGAATGCGGCATGATCACCTCGTCGACATAACCGCGCTCGGCGGCCACGAAGGGCGACAGGAACCGGTCCTCGTACATTTTGGTGTGGGCGGCGATCTTGTCGGGGTCGCCGATATCCTTGCGGAAAATGATCTCCACCGCGCCCTTGGCGCCCATCACCGCGATCTGCGCCGTCGGCCAGGCATAGTTGATGTCGCCGCGCAGATGCTTCGACGCCATCACGTCGTAGGCGCCGCCGAAGGCCTTGCGGGTGATGATGGTGATCTTGGGCACGGTCGCCTCGGCATAGGCAAACAGGAGCTTGGCGCCGTGCTTGATCAGCCCGCCATATTCCTGGCTGGTGCCGGGCAGGAAGCCGGGCACGTCGACGAAGGTGACGATCGGGATCGAGAAACAGTCGCAAAACCGCACGAAACGGGCCGCCTTGCGGCTGGCATCGCTGTCGAGCACGCCGGCCAGCACCAGCGGCTGGTTGGCGACGAAGCCGACCGTGCGGCCCTCGACGCGGCCGAAGCCGGTGACGATGTTTTTGGCGAAGGCTTCCTGGACCTCGAAGAAATCGCCCTCGTCGCAGGTTTTCAGGATCAGTTCCTTGATGTCGTAGGGCTTGTTGGCGTTGTCGGGCACCAGCCGGTCGAGCGAATGGTCCGGTTCGTCGATCGGCTGATGGACCTCGATCTCCGGCACGGGCGCGGTGTTGGAGGCCGGCAGAAGGTCGATCAGGCGGCGCATCTGCAACAGCGCCTCGACATCGTTGTCGTAGGCGCCGTCGGCAATCGAGGATTTGACCGTGTGGACCGAGGCACCGCCGAGTTCCTCGGCCGTCACCGTCTCGTTGGTGACGGTCTTGACCACGTCGGGACCGGTGACGAACATGTAGGCGGTGTCGCGTACCATGAAGATGAAGTCGGTCATCGCCGGCGAATAGACGTCGCCGCCCGCGCACGGGCCCATGATCACCGAAATCTGGGGGATGACGCCGGAGGCCAGCACGTTGCGCTGAAAGATCTCGGCATAACCGCCGAGCGCGGCCACCCCTTCCTGGATGCGCGCGCCGCCGGCGTCGTAGATGCCGACGATCGGCGCCCGGTTGCGCAGCGCCATGTCCTGGACCTTCTGCACCTTCTCGGCATGCGCCTCCGACAGCGAGCCGCCGAACACGGTAAAATCCTTGGCGAAGATGAACACCGTGCGGCCGTTGACGGTGCCCCAGCCGGTGACCACGCCGTCGCCGGCGATCTTGGTCTTTTCCATGCCGAAATCGGTCGAGCGGTGTTCGACGAACATGTCGAACTCCTCGAACGAGCCCTCGTCGAGGAAAATGTCGATGCGTTCGCGCGCCGTCAGCTTGCCGCGCTTGTGCTGGGCGTCGATGCGCTCCCGGCCGCCGCCCTGGCGGGCGATGCTGCGACGACGCTCGAGCTCTACCAGGACTTCCTTCACCGACGATCCTCCCCTCACGAATGGTCCTGGCCTTCGTCTAGCATGCGCACCGCCATTGGCAAGCGCACAGCCGGTGGGCGACCAACGAAAACCCGGCCGCGCGGGCCGGGTTGGGAACGGGATGCGGGGCGTTTGCTACCAGGTGCCGGTGTTGGGCATCGACGCCCACGGCTCCTTCACCGGCAGGGGCGCGCCCTCCTGCAGCAATTCGATCGAAATTGCGTCGGGCGACTTGACGAACGCCATGTGGCCGTCGCGCGGCGGGCGGTTGATCGTCACGCCCTTGTCCATCAAATGCTGGCAGGTCTGGTAGATATCGTCGACCCGGAAGGCGAGATGGCCGAAATTGCGCCCGCCCTGATAGGTCTCGGGATCCCAATTATAGGTCAGCTCCAGCAGCGGCGCGCTGGTTTCGGCCGCCTGTGCCTTGTCCTTCGGCGCGGCCAGGAAGATCAGGGTGAAGCGGCCCTTGTCGTTGTCGATCCTGCGCACTTCCTCCAGTCCGAGCTTGTCGCAATAAAAATCCAGCGATCGATCGATGTCGGAAATCCGGACCATCGTGTGCAGATAACGCATGGCGTGCTCTCCTGTGGCGGTTGAAGGCGATGCCGCTGATATGGGCCGGACCGGCCGGCTTGGCAACACGCCGCGCGCCAGGGCGAGCGGCGGCGCCTTGTCGCCGCGGCGGTCGAACGTTCGACCGACAAACGTTCGACCGGGGCGCGCCGTCAAGGACGAAATCTTGGCGAAGCTTGCGCGGAGCTTGTAAGAACTGGCGATAACTTCAAAAAAATGATGCCAAGCTGCTGACAGCGGCCGGCAGGGTGGTATCCTTTCATCAAGAATCAGTCGGGTCTGTGATGGAAGGTGCGTTCGGATGGGGGACAAGTCCTCTTCTCGGGAGAG
This sequence comes from Nitratireductor alexandrii, assembly GCF_004000215.1. Lineage (GTDB taxonomy): Bacteria > Pseudomonadota > Alphaproteobacteria > Rhizobiales > Rhizobiaceae > Mangrovimarina > Mangrovimarina alexandrii. The sequence goes on from NZ_RBVY01000004.1 coordinate 133,965, forward strand.
GGATGCGGTCAGGTCCGCGGCGCTCGGCGCAGCGGATAGCGGACAGGCCACCGACCTTGTCGAAATTGCCGGATCGATCAAATGGTTCGATGTCGCCAAAGGCTATGGCTTCATCCTTCCCGACGAAACCCGTTACGGCGACGTTCTCATCCATGTGACATGCCTGCGCCGGGACGGCTACAGCACCGCCATGGAGGGCGCGCGCGTGGCCTGCCTGATCAGGCGCGGCGAGCGCGGTTTCCAGTGCTTCAAGGTCCTGTCGATGGACGTGAGCACCGCCACGCATCCCCAGGACCAGGAGAGCGCGCGCACGCGCACGACGGTGACGCCGGAAAGCGGCATCGAGCGCGCCATCGTCAAATGGTTCAACCGCACCAAGGGCTTCGGATTCCTGACCCGCGGCGAGGGGACGGAGGACATTTTCGTCCACATGGAGACGCTGCGCCAATACGGCATTGCCGAGTTGCGGCCGGGCCAGGTGGTGCTGGTGCGCTACGGGCAATCCGACAAAGGCCTTATGGCTGCCGAAATCTACCCGGATGTTGGGACGCTTCCGCTCACCAACTGATCGGGTCCGAACCAAATGACACTGTTTTTCCGGCTGGCGCTCGCGGTGGCGTTGCTCGCCTTTTCGGCGCTGGCGGCGCCGATCTACCGCCCCGCCACGGCCCAGACCGGCGGCCGGGCCCAGCAGCTCGCCGTCCACCCGTCGCCGCTGCTCGTCGAGGCGGCCGGCGGCGAGCGGGCGTTTTCGGTCGAGATCGCGGCCCGTCCCGACGAACGCAGCCGGGGGCTGATGTATCGCAAGACGATGCCGGCCGACCGCGGCATGCTGTTCGTGTTCGAACAGACCCGCCCGGTCGGGTTCTGGATGCAGAACACCAGCCTGCCGCTCGACCTCTTGTTCATCTCCGAGCGCGGCCGTATCCGGGCGATCCTGCCGGGCCGGCCGTTTTCCACCGATCTGATCTCGGCGGACGAGCCGGTCCGATTTGTGCTTGAACTCAATGCCGGCATTGCGCAAAAGACGGGGATCAAGGTCGGCGATCGTGTGCGGCACCCGGTGATCGAGTCGGTTACGCGCGGGCGTTGACCGCACGCACGGAAGCCGGATCGCGCATGCAGCATTTTTCCCATGACGGTTTCGATCTGGCCTTTCTGGACGAGGGGGCGGGCGACCCGGTCCTGCTCATTCACGGCTTCGCCTCCAATATGCGCGTCAACTGGGTCTCGCCCGGCTGGGTCAAGACGCTGACGGACGCCGGCTACCGGGCGATCGCGCTCGACAATCGCGGCCATGGCGCCTCCTCAAAGAGCCATCGCCCCGCCGACTACCATCCCGACAGGATGGCCGCCGACGCGGCCGCGCTGCTCGACCATCTCGGCCTCGAACGCGCGCATGTGATGGGCTATTCGATGGGCGCGCGCGTCGCCGCCTTCATGGCGCTGGCCTTTCCCGACAAGGTGGCCACGCTGGTGCTCGGCGGGCTGGGCAGCGGCATGGTGGAGGGCGTGGGCGCTTGGGATACGATCGCCGCCGCGCTGACCGCCCCCGATCCGGCGACGATCACCGATGCACGCGCCAAAATGTTCCGCAGCTTCGCCGACCAGACCAAGAGCGACCGCCAGGCGCTGGCGGCGTGTATCGAGACCTCGCGCCAATTGCTGGCGCGCGAGGATGCCGCGCGCATCGCCCAGCCGACCCTGGTCGCGGTCGGCACCACGGACGACATTGCCGGCTCGCCCGAGGCGCTGGCCGGTCTGATGGCGAACGCCAGCGCCTTTGCGATCGAGGGCCGCGATCACATGCTGTCCGTCGGCGACCGTACGTTCAAGAAACGGGTTTTGGCGTTTTTCGAGGAGAATGCGCTGTGAGCGAACCGCATCGGCTGGAATTTTCCGGCGTCGAGAACAACCGGCTCGTCGCCGATTTCTGGGACGGGCGCGGGCACCCGGTGCTGTTTTTCCACGGCGGCGGCCAGACCCGCCGGGCCTGGGACCTGACCGCGCGCCGCGTCGCCCAGGCAGGCATGCGCGCCATCACCGTCGACCTGCGCGGCCATGGCGAAAGCGCCTGGGTGAACAGCGGCAAATACCGTTTCTCCGATTTCGCCGACGACGTCGCCGCCGTCATCCGCCAGACGGCGGAGCGTTTTCACGCCGCGCCCTCGGCGGTCGGCGCCTCGCTGGGCGGCCTGTCGGCGCTTGCCGCCGAGGTCCGCAGCGGGCCGCTGCTGGAGGCGCTGGTGCTGGTCGACATCACCCCGCGCATGGACCCCGACGGCGTGGCCAAGATCCAGGGTTTCATGGCCGAGCGCATGGACGAGGGGTTCGCCACGCTGGAGGACGCCGCCGACGCCATCGCTTCCTATCTGCCGCACCGCAAGCGGCCGCGCTCGCTCGAGGGGCTGCGCAAGAATCTGCGCCTGGGCGAGGACGGCCGCTATCGCTGGCACTGGGACCCGGCCTTCATGCGCGGCGACAACACCATCAACGACAATGCGCGCGAATTCGCCGAAGGCCTGATCGGCGCGCTGCCGCAACTGCACCTGCCGGTGCTTCTGGTGCGCGGCATGAATTCGGAACTGGTGCAGGAGGATTTCGCCCGCGAATTCGTCGAGCAGGCGCCGAACGCGTCCTATGTCGACGTGTCGGGAGCCGGCCACATGGTGGCGGGCGACAAGAACGATCTGTTCTGCAACGCGGTGCTGGAGTTCCTGACCGACCGCGAGGCGGCCTGAGGGGTTTCCTCAGCGTCGGTCTTCCAGCCTCTCTTTCAGGAATGCGAGATAGCGCCGGCGGCTGTCGGCGGCCGCCGCCGGATTGCCGCCGACAGTCTTCGCGCCGCCCACGCCGGGAACTTTTTGCCGCGGCAGGCCGGGCAGGTCGAAGGAATGATGCGCGCCGCGATAGGCAACGATGCGCGCCGGACGGGAGCCCGAAACCGGGCGCAGGCGCGTGCAGCGTTCGGCCGGCGTCCAGTCGTCGGCGAGGCCGGCCAGGATGAGCACCGGCGCGGCGAAACGGCTTTTGCCGTTCCCGCCATAACCGTCGGCGCACCAGGGATAATAGGCCACGATCGCCGCGAAGCGGCCGCCGGCGCCGGCCGCGATCTCGAGCGCGACCGAACCACCAAAACTCTGGCCGAGAAAGGCCAGCCGCCGGGCATCGATGCGCCGAAGCCGTCCGAGCCGCGCCGCCGCGTCGGCGATGTCGGCTGGAACCGCTTGCGTCAACCGCGCCAGCAGGGCCGGGCGGGCGCAGATCGTGTCGAGCCCGCGCGGCGACAACACATCGACGATCGCCGCCGCGAGGCCGGCCGCATTGAGCGCGCGGGCATGGGCGCGCAGACCGCGCGCGACGGCCGGCGGGCGGTTGCCGCTGCAGCCCGGCATGACGATCACGGCCGGAACCGGGCCGTCGCCGGCTGGATAATGCACCGTCATCGCCCAGCCGTCGCCAGCGATCCGTTCCGACGCGGCCGCAGCCGGCGGCATTGCGGCGCCCAGCCCCAGAACAACGACCAGGATGAAAAACGATGTCAGGCGTTCGGGTCTGCTCATGCGGTTTTAAACCACGGTTTGCCTCCTGGCGCACGCCGTCCCGGTAGAGCCGGGTCGCGGACGCTTTTCGGCTTGGACCAAGCACCGATGCTTTCGCGACGTCGGTCCGGGTTCTAAACTCACGCCAACACTCGCAAGAAGGATGACATGATGCCCGCTCCCGATTTTCCCGTCTTCGACCTGTCGCGGTTCGAAAATGCCGCGCCCGAGGAACGCCGGCGGCTCGGCGCCGAGGTCGACGCGATCTGCCGCAACACCGGCTTTCTGGCCGTCAGCGGCCACGGCGTTCCGCAGGCGACTATCGACAAGGCCTGGAACGCGGCCCGCGATTTCTTCGACCGCCCGGCCGAGGAAAAGAACCGGGCGCGCGCGCCCTATGCCGGTTATCCCTACGGCTATCTCGGGCCGCAATCCGAGGCGCTCGCCAAGTCGCGCAATGTCGACACGCCGCCCGACCTGAAGGAGAGTTTCAACGGCGGTCCGGCGGCGGTGCCCGGCGGGCTGACCGACAAGGACGCACTCGCCTTTTGCTATGCCGAGACGATCTGGCCGGTGGCGCCGGACGGGTTTCGCGACGCCTGGCAGGCCTATTACGCGGCGATGGAGGATCTGGCCGCGCGCATCATGCGCGTCTTCGCCGTGGCGCTCGACCTGCCGGAAAGCTTTTTCGCCGCCGCGATCGACCGGCCGATCAGCGCCCTGCGCGCGCTCAACTATCCGGACCAGGAGACGCCGCCGGAGCCGGGACAATTGCGCGCGGGCGCCCATACCGACTACGGCAGCCTGACCATCCTGCTGCCGCAGGCCGGTTCGGGCGGGCTGGAGATTTTTACGCCGGACGGCGAGTGGCGCGCCGTGCCGCCGGTGCCGGGCGCCTTCGTCATCAATATCGGCGACCTGATGGCGCTGTGGACCAACGATCGCTGGGTCTCGACCCTGCACCGGGTGGTCAACCCCGAGCCGGACGGGTCGGGCTCGTCGCGCCGCCAGTCCTTCGCCTTTTTCCACCAGCCGAACTGGGACTACGAGATCGCCTGCATCCCGTCCTGCCTGGAACCCGGCACGACGGCGAAATACGAACCGGTTCTGTCGGGGCCCTATCTGATGGGCAAGTTCAAGTCGACGGTGAAGGCGGCCTGACGGAGGCTGTCCGGGGCCGGCCAGTCCCGCAGCCGCAGGCGGGGACCGTTTCGGACCCGGCGGTGGCGCGCCGCGCATTGCCTTTTGACCGGCTTGCGTTAAGACAAGCGCGATTTTCCGCCGCAGCGAGGGATACCCGACCATGACCGCCATCATCGACATTATCGGCCGCGAAATTCTCGACAGCCGGGGCAATCCGACCGTCGAGGTCGACGTGGTGCTGGAGGACGGCTCGATGGGCCGCGCCGCCGTGCCCTCGGGCGCCTCGACCGGCGCGCACGAGGCGGTCGAGCTGCGCGACGGCGGCCCGCGTTATCTCGGCAAGGGCGTCGAGCGCGCCGTGGACGCGGTCAATGGCGAGATTTTCGACGCGCTGTCGGGGATGGAGGCCGAACAGCAGCTCCATCTCGACCAGATCATGATCGAGCTCGACGGCACGCCCAACAAAAGCCGGCTGGGCGCCAACGCCATTCTGGGCGTGTCGCTGGCGCTGGCCAATGCGGCGGCCGAGGCGTCCGGTCTGCCGCTCTACCGCTATGTCGGCGGCGCCGGCGCGCATGTTTTGCCGGTGCCGATGATGAACATCGTCAATGGCGGCGCGCATGCCGACAATCCGATCGATTTCCAGGAATTCATGATCATGCCGCTCGGCGCCGACAGTTTCCGCGAGGGGCTGCGCTGGGGCGCGGAGATCTTCCACACGCTGAAAAACGCCCTCAAGGACGCCGGCCACAACACCAATGTCGGCGACGAGGGCGGGTTCGCCCCCAACATCAAGAACGCCCAGGCCGCGCTCGATTTCGTCATGGCCTCGATCGAGAAGGCCGGTTACCGGCCCGGCGAGGACGTGGCGATCGCGCTCGACTGCGCGGCGACCGAGTTCTTCAAGGGCGGCGACTATGTCTATGCCGGCGAGAAAAAGACCCGCACGCCCAAGGCGCAGGCCAAATATCTGGCCAAACTGGTGGCCGACTATCCGATCATCTCGATCGAGGACGGCATGGCCGAGGACGACTGGGAGGGCTGGAAGCAGCTGACCGATCTCGCCGGCAAAAATTGCCAGCTCGTCGGCGACGATCTGTTCGTCACCAATTCGGCGCGGCTGCGCGACGGCATCAAGATGGGGGTCGCCAACTCGATCCTGGTCAAGGTCAACCAGATCGGCACGCTGTCGGAAACGCTCGACGCGGTCGAGACCGCGCACAAGGCGCGCTACAGCGCGGTGATGTCGCATCGCTCCGGCGAGACCGAGGATTCCACCATCGCCGACCTGGCCGTGGCCACCAATTGCGGACAGATCAAGACCGGCTCTCTGGCCCGCTCCGACCGGCTTGCCAAATACAATCAGCTGCTGCGCATCGAGGAAGAGCTCGGCCGCCAGGCGCGCTACGCCGGCACATCGATCCTGCGCGGCTGACCCGTGTTTTTGCGCGGCGCGGGCCGCGCCGCGTAACCGGGTGTTAAGCACGCCGGGGGCATGGTGCGGGGGAAAGGATTCCCCCGCCCATGTGGACGCGTCAGCACAAGAAGCGCAACAGCGGCAAGTTGATCGTGCCGGCGCTGACCGCGCTGTTTTTGAGCTATTTCGGCTATCATGCCTTCAACGGCGAATTCGGCATCTATGCCAAATATCGCCTGGAGGCGCGCACCGCCGAGATGCAGAAGACGCTCGCCGAAACCACCGCGCGCCGGCTGGCGCTGGAGGAGCGCGTGGCGCTGATGCGCGACGGCACGCTGGAGCGCGACATGCTCGACGAGCAGGCGCGCCGCGCGCTCAACATGTCGGCCGCCGACGAGATCACCATCATGCGGCCGTTCGGCGGCCTCAATTAACTTGAATTCAGTTAATTGATAAGAGTGTCAAGAATTAGAACGGTTTAGCTGCATGTCAGCCATGCGCTTTTCCGCATGGCTGTTTTCGTTCGCGCGTGATAGCCTCCCTTCAAGAATGTGGGAGGTAGGATCATGCCGCCTCCCGTGTGTCCGCCAAAGAGACGCCATCAGGGAGTGATGCATGACCGCAGCGCCGAAACGGACCAAGCGCGGCCCCTCGAAATCCAAATCCGAAAGCGGCCTGGCCCCGGCCATAAGCGTGCCCAAGCCCGCCAATTTCTCCAAGCAGGACGAACTCGATGCCTATCGCGGCATGCTGTTGATCCGCCGCTTCGAGGAAAAGGCGGGCCAGCTTTACGGCATGGGCTTCATCGGCGGCTTCTGCCACCTCTATATCGGTCAGGAGGCCGTGGTCACCGGGCTGAAGATGGCGATGGAGGACGGCGATCAGATGATCACCGCCTATCGCGATCACGGCCACATGCTGGCCATGGACATGTCGCCGCGCGGGGTGATGGCCGAGCTCACCGGGCGCCGCGGGGGCTACTCCAAGGGCAAGGGCGGCTCCATGCACATGTTCTCCAAGGAGAAGAATTTTTATGGCGGCCACGGCATCGTCGGCGCGCAGGTCTCGCTCGGCACCGGGCTTGCCTTCGCCAACCGCTACCGCGACCTGAAAGCGGTGTCGCTGACCTTCTTCGGCGACGGCGCGGCCAATCAGGGCCAGGTCTACGAAAGCTTCAACATGGCCTCGCTGTGGAAGCTGCCGGTGATCTACGTCATCGAGAACAACCGCTACGCCATGGGCACCTCGGTGGCGCGCTCCTCGGCAGAGACGGATTTTTCCCATCGCGGCATTTCCTTCAAAATCCCCGGCATCCAGGTCGACGGCATGGACGTGCGCGCCGTCAAGTCGGCCGGCGAGATGGCGCTGGCGCATTGTCGCGACGGCAAGGGGCCGATCATCCTGGAGATGATGACCTATCGCTATCGCGGCCATTCCATGTCCGACCCGGCAAAATACCGCTCCAAGGACGAAGTGCAGAAAATGCGCTCCGAGCACGATCCGATCGAGCAGGTCAAGGCGCGTCTCGTCGACAAGAAATGGGCCGACGAGGACGAGCTGAAGGCGATCGACAAGGAGGTGCGCGAGGTCGTCGCCGACGCGGCCGAATTCGCCCAGACCGATCCGGAGCCGGACGTGTCCGAGCTCTATACCGACATCGTGATCTGAGGGAGGGGCGCCATGCCGATCGAAATTCTCATGCCGGCCCTGTCTCCGACCATGGAAGAGGGCAATCTGGCCAAGTGGCTCAAGAAGGAAGGCGACGCCGTCAGCGCCGGCGACGTGATCGCCGAGATCGAGACCGACAAGGCGACCATGGAGGTCGAGGCGGTCGACGAGGGCACGCTGGGCAAGATCCTGATCGAGGAAGGCGCGGAGGGCGTCAAGGTCAACACGCCGATCGCCGTGCTGCTTGAAGAGGGCGAAAGCGCCGACGATATCGGCAAGGCCGGCGGCGCCAAGCCGGACGGCAAGGCCGAGCAAGAGGCCTCCGCGCCGGCCGAGGCCGAAAAACCGGCCGCAGCAGCTGGCGATGACGCCGTCGCCGACATGGACGCGCGCCGCGTGCCCGGCGAAGGCAAGGTGCATCCCGAGCCGAAAAAGGTGGATGTGGCCTCCGATCCCGACATTCCAGACGGCACGGAGATGGTCGCGACCACCGTGCGCGAGGCGTTGCGCGACGCCATGGCCGAGGAGATGCGCCGCGACGAGGAGGTCTTCGTCATGGGCGAGGAGGTCGCCGAGTACCAGGGCGCCTACAAGATCACGCAAGGGCTCTTGCAGGAATTCGGCGCGCGGCGTGTCGTCGACACCCCGATCACCGAACACGGTTTCGCCGGTGTCGGCGTCGGCGCGGCGATGGCCGGCCTGAAGCCGATTGTGGAATTCATGACCTTCAACTTCGCCATGCAGGCGATCGACCAGATCGTCAATTCCGCCGCCAAGACGCTTTATATGTCGGGCGGGCAGATGGGCGCGCCGATCGTGTTTCGCGGCCCGAACGGCGCCGCCGCGCGCGTCGCCGCCCAGCATTCGCAGTGTTATGCCGCCTGGTACAGCCACATACCCGGGCTGAAAGTGGTGCAGCCTTACACCGCCGCCGATGCCAAGGGGTTGTTGAAGGCGGCGATCCGCGATCCGAACCCGGTGATCTTCCTGGAAAACGAGATCCTCTACGGCCAGACCTTCGACGTGCCCAAGCTCGACGATTTCGTGCTGCCGATCGGCAAGGCGCGGATTCAAAAGCAGGGCACGGACGCCACCATCGTCTCGTTCGGCATCGGCATGACCTATGCGGTCAAGGCGGCCGAGGAACTGGCGGGCGAGGGGATCGACGTCGAGGTGATCGATTTGCGGACCATCCGGCCGCTGGACCTCGATACGGTGATCGAGTCGGTCAAGAAGACCAACCGCCTGGTGACGGTGGAGGAAGGGTTTCCGCAATCCTCGGTCGGCGACCACATCGCCAGCCAGGTCATGCAGCGCGCCTTCGACTGGCTCGACGCGCCGGTGGTGACGATCTGCGGCAAGGACGTGCCGATGCCCTATGCCGCCAATCTGGAAAAGCTGGCCCTGCCCAACGTGGCCGAGGTCGTCCAGGCGGTGAAGGCCGTCAGCTACAAGGCCTAGGGAGGGCGAGACGATGCCGATCAACATCACCATGCCGGCGCTGTCGCCCACCATGGAAGAGGGCAATCTCGCCAAATGGCTGGTCAAGGAGGGCGACCAGGTCGCCCCCGGCGACGTGATCGCCGAGATCGAGACCGATAAGGCGACCATGGAGGTCGAGGCCGTCGACGAGGGCACGGTGGCGAAAATCGTCGTGCCGGAAGGCACCGAGGGCGTGAAGGTCAACGCGCTGATCGCCGTGCTGGCCGGCGAGGGCGAAGACGCCGCCGACGCGGCCAAGGCCGCCGGCAACGGCAAGGACAAGGCCGAAGCCGCGCCGGAGCCGAAATCGGACGCCAAGGCCGAAGCGAAGGCGGAAAAATCCGACGCGGCGCCGTCAAAACCGGCCGCCGACGCCGGCGGGGCCAAGGAAGCCGAAGCCAAAGCCGCGATCCCCGACGACGTAAAGGCCGGCCCGGCGCCGAGCAGGAACGGCGAGCGCGTCTTCGCCTCGCCGCTCGCCCGCCGCATCGCCCAGAACGAAGGGCTCGATCTGGCCGCCATCAAGGGGTCGGGGCCGCACGGCCGCATCGTCAAGGCCGACGTGGAGGAAGCCGCCGGCGGCGGCGCCGAGAAGCCGGCCGAGGCCAAGGCCGCGCCTACGCCGGCCGCCGCCCCGGCGGCCAAGCCGATGTCGGACGACGCGGTGCTGAAACTGTTCGAGGACGGCTCCTACGAACTCGTCCCGCACGACAATATGCGCAAGACGATCGCGCGCCGGCTGGTCGAGGCGAAGTCGACGATCCCGCATTTCTACCTGACGATCGACTGCGACATCGACGCGTTGCTGGCGCTGCGCAAACAGCTCAACGACGCCGCGCCCAAGGTCAAGACCGACAAGGGCGACGAGCCGGCCTACAAGCTGTCAGTCAACGACATGGTCATCAAGGCGATGGCCCTGGCGCTGAAGGCGGTGCCGGAGGCGAACGTGTCGTGGACCGACGCCAACATGGTCAAGCACAACCATGCCGATGTCGGCGTGGCTGTGTCGATCCCCGGCGGGCTGATCACGCCGATCGTCAGACACGCCGAGCAAAAGACGCTGTCGACCATTTCCAACGAAATGAAGGACATGGCCGCGCGCGCCAGGACCCGCAAGCTCAAGCCAGAGGAATATCAGGGCGGCACCACGGCAGTGTCCAATCTGGGCATGTTCGGCATCAAGGACTTTTCCGCCGTCATCAACCCGCCGCACGCCACGATCCTGGCGGTCGGCGCCGGCGAAAAGCGCGCGGTGGTCAAGGACGGGGCGGTGGCGGTGGCCACGATCATGTCGGCGACCTTGTCGACCGACCATCGCGCCGTCGACGGCGCGCTGGGCGCCGAATTGCTGGCCGCCTTCAAGGGGTTCGTCGAAAATCCGATGTCGATGCTGGTCTGACAACGTTCCTCTCCCGAGCGGGGAGGGGCGCCGTTTCAACCATCCGGGGAGGCGATCATGAGCGAGACGAAAACACACGGCGCGACGGCCGGCCGCTCGTGGCTATGGATGGCGGTGTTCGCCGTCATCTCGCTGATCGGCGGCGTGATGGCGCTGTTCAACCCGTTCGCCGCGACGATGGCGGCGACGCTGCTGGCCGGCTGGACTTTCGCGCTGGTCGGCATCCTGCAGATCGTTCAGTCCTTCCAGGACAAGGGCTGGGGCGGGTTCGTCTGGGCGCTTTTGTTCGGTATCCTGACGCTGGTCGTCGGCCTGTCCCTGATCTTCAATCCGCTCGCCGGCATGGTGTCGCTGACCCTGCTGGTCGCGGTGCTGTTTCTGGTTATGGGCGCGATCAAGCTGATGTACGCGTTTTCGCTGCGGCCGCTCTCGGGCTGGGGCTGGGTGCTCGCCTCCGGCCTGCTGGCCCTGGCGCTCGGCATCATGATCCTGGCCGATTTCCCGGCCTCGGCCGCCGCGATCCTCGGCATCCTGCTCGGCGTCGAGCTGGTGTCGAACGGCATCCTGTTCCTGTTCGTCGCGCTCGGCCTGCGCCGGCTGCGCCAAATGGCCTAGAGGAGCGGGAGCCGCGTGAAAACGATCCTTGCCTACGGCGATTCGCTGACCTGGGGCTACGACCCCGACGGACCCTGCCGCCATGCGCTTGCCGATCGCTGGCCGAGCGTGCTGGAAAAGGCGCTCGGCGGCAAGGCGCAGGTGATCGCCGAGGGGCTGAACGGGCGCACGACGGCCTTCGACGACCATGTCGGGCCGGCCGACCGCAACGGCGCGCGCCTGTTGCCGAGCCTGCTCACCACGCACGCGCCGGTCGATCTCGTCATCATCATGCTCGGCACCAACGATATGAAGCCGTTCCTGGCCGGGGCCGCGATCGCCGCCAAGCAGGGCATGGAACGGCTGGTCGACATCGTGCGCGGCCACGCCTGGCCGCTCGACCAGGAGACGCCCGAAATCCTGATCGTGGCGCCGCCGGCGATCCGCGAGACCGGCGATCCCGATTTCGCCGCGCTGTTTGCCGGCGCCATACAGCAGTCGCACATGCTGGGCAGTCTCTATGCGGATCTCGCCGACGTCGCCGGCTGCGGTTTCTTCGACGCCGGATCGGTGGCCGAGACCTCGCCGCTCGACGGGGTCCACCTCGACGCCGCCAACACCCGCGCCATCGGGCGCGGCCTGGAGCCGCTGGTGCGCATGATGCTGGGGCTGTGACGGGCGTGAGACTTGTTCGAAATCAAAGAAAGAGGCAGCAGACGCGGTAGCGTGAGGCCATTCCAACCAAGGAGAAACGGAATGTCGCACACGCCGCACGAATTGGCCGAGGAGTTTCCCGAGTTCGTCGCAGTCATCCGTCATTTGCGCGAGAAGGACGGGCATTTTCACCGGCTGTCGAACGCGTATCACGACGTCAACAAGGTGATACACCGCGCCGAGACCAATATCGAGCCGCTCGACGACCTGCACGTCGCCGATCTGAGGAAGGAACGCCTGCGGCTGAAGGACGAAATCTACGGGATGCTGGTCAGGCACGAGCCGGTGCCGGCATCCGTGGCGAAGGAGTAGAGCCGGCCGGCTTGCACGCCTTCGCCGTACGCCGGCCGGGCGGTCCGCACGGGCCCCGGCCGGCATAGGAACGCCGCAAAGGAGTGGAAGCAGCAATGTCGGAAAGCTATGACGTCATCATCATCGGCGGCGGTCCGGGCGGTTATGTCACGGCCGTGCGCGCCGCGCAGCTTGGCTTCAAGACCGCGCTGGTGGAACGCGAGCACCTGGGCGGCATCTGCTCCAACTGGGGCTGCATTCCCACCAAGGCGCTGCTGCGCTCGGCCGAGGTGATGCATCTGGGCGAGAACGCCGCCGATTACGGGCTGAAGCTGGAAGGCAAGCTGACCGCAGACCTGAAGGCGGTGGTCGAGCGCGCGCGCGGCGTTGCCGGACGGATGAACAACGGCGTCGGCTTCCTGATGAAGAAAAACAAGGTCGGCGTCATCTGGGGCGAGGCCAAGCTGAAGGGGCGCGGCGAGATCGTCGTGTCGAAACCGACCAAAAAACCGATGGAGCCGCAGCATCCCGCGCCCAAGAACACCAAGGGCGAGGGCACCTACACCGCCAAGCACATCATCGTGGCCACCGGCGCGCGCCCGCGCGCGCTGCCGGGCATGGAGCCGGACGGCGAGCTGATCTGGACCTATTTCGAGGCGATGGTGCCCAAGGCGATGCCGAAATCTTTGATCGTGGTCGGCTCCGGCGCGATCGGCATCGAGTTCGCCTCCTTCTACCGCACGCTCGGCGTCGAGGTGACCGTTGTCGAGCTGATGCCGACAATCCTGCCGGTGGAAGACGCCGAGATTTCGCAGCTGGCCAAGAAGCGTTTCGAAAAGCAGGGCATGAAATTCCTGCTCGAGGCCAAGGTGGTCAAGGTCGACAAGGCCAAGGATGCCGTCACCGCCCATGTCGAGACCAAGGGCGGAAAGGTGGAAAAGATCACCGCCGAGCGGATGATCTCGGCCGTCGGCGTCACCGGCAATATCGAAAATCTCGGGCTGGAGGAGCTCGGCGTGAAGACCGATCGCGGCTGCATCGTCATCGACGATTACGGCCGCACCAATGTCGAGGGCGTCTACGCGATCGGCGATGTCGCCGGCCCACCGATGCTGGCCCACAAGGCCGAGCACGAGGGCGTGATCTGCGTGGAAAAGATCGCCGGCGAGAAGGGCGTGCACCCGCTCGACAAGAACCTGGTTCCCGGCTGCACCTATTGCCACCCGCAAATCGCCTCGGTCGGGCTGACGGAGGCCAAGGCCAAGGAAGCCGGCCGCGACATCCGGGTCGGACGGTTTCCGTTCGTCGCCAACGGCAAGGCGGTCGCGCTCGGCGAGGACCAGGGGCTGGTCAAGACCATCTTCGACAAGAAGACCGGCGAACTGCTCGGCGCGCACATGATCGGCGCGGAAGTGACCGAACTCATCCAGGGTTTCGTGGTGGCGATGAACCTGGAGACCACCGAGGCCGAGTTGATGCACACCATCTTCCCGCATCCGACCCTGTCGGAGATGATGAAGGAAAGCGTGCTCGACGCCTACGGCAAGGCGCTGAATGCCTAGGCGCGGGCGGTTCAATCGGCGCGCAAATGCCTTATATGCACAGTGTGATGCAAAGGCCCGGACGGGCGAAGGCCGACTGACGGGATGAAAGAATGCAGGAGATGCAAGGTTTGATGGGCATGCCGGGCGTCGGCTTCTTCGGCATGCTTCTGGTCGGGTTCCTCGCCGGCTACGTCGCCGAGCGGACGATGAACCGCGATCACGGCCTGTTCACCAACGTCTTGGTCGGGATCGCCGGCTCGTTCGTCGGCGGCACGCTGGCGGGTTTGCTCGGCATCCAGTATCAGGGCTTTCTCGGCAATCTGGTCGTCGCCATTGCCGGCGCGATCCTGATTCTTTGGATTTTCGGGCGCTCCCAAGCCCGCCCGCGTCGCTAATGCCCGGTAACGTCGCCCAATAAGTCGCAAGGACAAGCAATGGTCACCGTCATCGACACCCTCGCCAACCGGCCGCGCCCGCGCCATCCCGAAAAGGCGCACCGCCCGGACCAGGACGTGGCGCGCAAGCCGGACTGGATCCGGGTCAGGGCGCCGACCTCGCCCGGCTATCTGGAAACCCGCGACATCGTGCGCACCAACAAGCTGGTGACGGTGTGCGAGGAGGCCGGCTGCCCCAATATCGGCGAGTGCTGGGACAAAAAACACGCCTCCTTCCTGATCATGGGCGAGATCTGCACGCGCGCCTGCGCGTTTTGCAACGTCACCACCGGCCTGCCCAACGCGCTCGACGCCGACGAGCCGCAAAACGTCGCCTCCGCCGTACGGCAGATGGGGCTCAACCATGTCGTCGTCACCTCGGTGGACCGCGACGACCTGGCCGATGGCGGCGCGCGCCATTTCGCCGAGGTGATCCGCGCGATCCGCGCCGAATCGCCCGAAACCACCATCGAGGTGCTGACGCCCGACTTCCTGCGCAAGGACGGCGCGCTGGAGATCGTGGTCGAGGCCAAGCCCGACGTCTTCAACCACAATCTGGAGACCGTGCCGTCGCATTATCTCACCGTCAGGCCCGGCGCGCGCTATTTCCATTCGATCCGGCTGTTGCAGCGCGTCAAGGAGCTCGACCCGACCATGTTCACCAAGTCGGGCATCATGGTCGGCCTCGGCGAGGAGCGCGCCGAGGTGCTGCAGCTGATGGACGATCTGCGCACCGCCGATGTCGACTTCTTGACCATCGGCCAGTACCTGCAGCCGACGCGCAAACACCATCCGGTCAAAAAATTCGTCACGCCGGAGGAGTTCAAATCCTACGAGACGGTCGCCTACACGAAAGGCTTCCTGCTCGTCTCGGCCAGCCCGCTGACGCGCTCCTCGCACCATGCGGGCGAGGATTTCGCCCGGCTGCAGGCGGCGCGCGCGGCGCAACTGGCGAAAACCGCCCACCAGTAGGTCGCCATGCCGAAATACGAAACCGTCCGCAACGTCGCCCACGCGCCGCAGCAGATGTTCGCGCTGGTCGCCGATATCGAGCGCTATCCGGAATTCCTACCGATGTGCGAGGCGCTTTCGGTGCGCTCGCGCAAGCAGGCGCATGGCGTCACCGTGTCGGTCGCCGACATGACGGTGGGCTACAAGGCGATCCGCGAGACCTTCACCAGCCAGGTGATCGCGCGCGAGGCCGACAACGCCATCAACGTCAAATATCTCGACGGGCCGTTCCGCTTCCTCGACAATCGCTGGCGTTTCGAGCCGGACGGCGCGGGTGGCACGAACATCAATTTCTACATCAACTACGAGTTCAAGAGCCGGATTCTCGGCGCCATGATGGGGGCGATGTTCGACCGCGCCTTTCGCATGTTCGCCGGCGCCTTCGAACAGCGCGCCGACCAGATCTACGGCAAGCCGGTCAGCGCCTCAGCCTCGCAAGGATGAGTTCGAGCGCGGTCCCGACGGCGTTCTGGCGCACCGCGTCGCGATCCTGGCCGGCGAATATTTTCCGGTGCGTTTCCGTCTCCCGACCCTTTTCCGCGACCCCGAACCAGACCAGCCCGACCGGTTTTTCCGCCGAGCCGCCGCCGGGACCGGCGATGCCGGTGACCGATAGGGCGAGACCGGCCCGCGAGCGGGCGAGCGCGCCGGCCGCCATTGCGCGCGCGGTTTCGGCCGAGACCGCGCCGTGGGCGGCGAGGGTCGCGCCGGTCACGCCGAGCATCTCCATCTTGGCCTCGTTGGAATAGGTGACGAAACCGCGATCGACCACCGCCGAGGAGCCGGCGATGTCGGTCAAGGCGGCCGCGATCATGCCGCCGGTGCACGATTCGGCCGTGGCGAGCATCAGGCCCCGCCGCTTGCAGGCCGCCAGCACCGCCTCGGCCAGCGCGTTGTGCGGGCTCATGCCGGTACCGCGCCCGGATAGACCACGCTGGCCGTGGCGATGGCGGCGATGCCCTCGCGCCGGCCGACGAAGCCGATCCGCTCGTTGGTGGTGGCCTTGACCGACACCCGGCCGGCCTCGAGACCGAGCATCGCCGCCATCGCCGCCACCATCGCCGCGCGATGCGGACCGATCTTCGGCGCCTCGCAGATCAGGGTCACGTCGACATTGGCGACGCGGCCGCCCTTGTCGCGCACCAGCCGGGCGGCGTGCTCGAGGAAGATGTGCGAGGCGGCACCCTTCCACTGCATGTCGGAAGGCGGAAAATGCGTGCCGATATCGCCGGCCGAACAGGTGGCAAGCAAGGCGTCGGTCAGCGCGTGCAGGCCGACATCGGCGTCGGAATGTCCCGACAGCGCCCTGTCGTGCGGGATCGCCACGCCGCACAGCGTGACGTGGTCGCCCGGGCCGAAACTGTGCACGTCGTAGCCATTGCCGGTCCTGACGTCGGGAAAGCCGGTTTGAGCCGTGCCGAGGCGTTCGTCGGCCATCGCGATCTCCCGTGCGAAAGTGAGTTTGACGTTGTCGGGCGCGCCGGCCACGATCCGCACCGGGATCCCGGCCCATTCGGCGATCGCCGCGTCGTCGGTGAAGTCGGCGAGGCCCGCCGCGTCGGCGCGCCGGTGCGCGGCCAGGATCGGCGCGAAGGAAAAACCCTGCGGCGTCTGGGCCGAAAACAGGCCCGCGCGCGGCACGGTCTCCACCACCAATCCGGCGCCGTCCGCCTTCTTCAACGTGTCGGCGACGGCGAGCGCCGGCAGCACGGCGTCGCACTCGGCCAGCCCGGCCACGACCCGGTCGATAAGGGCGGCATCGACGAACGGGCGCACGCCGTCATGGATCAGCACATGGGCGGGCGCGGCCTCGGCCAGGTTCTCCAGCGCCAGGCGCGTGGAGGCCTGCCGGCTGGCGCCGCCATGCACGAGCGAGACCTGGCGGCCGGGATCGGCGACGGCGTCGCGAAACAGCATCCGGTCGTCGGGGTGGATCGCCACCACGATGCGGCCGACCGCCGGATGGTCGCGAAACGCGGCAATGGTGCGGTCCAGAACCGCGCGGCCGCCGATACGGCGATATTGTTTCGGCCCCTCGGCCGATTGTCCGGCGCGCTCGCCGCGTCCGGCCGCCACGATCACGACGGCGACGCCGTCGGTCTGCGGATCGAGCATGACCCTTATCCCTGTTCGTTCGCGCGAGGCGCAAAGCCCGGTCTGCCGAAACCGGAAGCGCCGGACCTCCGGGCAGTCGCGGTCCCGACCGTCGCACTGCTAGCATCCCGAGACGAACGGCTCTAGCGAGCGGGTCGGACAATGGCCAGCGATTTGTACGGCCCGACGTCCGCCGCGCACGTTTTGCATTGCAACATGGTGGGTGTTTGTCTAAAGAATATGCAGATTGATTGACTGCGTGGAAATTGTGCATGTCGAGTTTCGAGGCCCTGGCGCGACCGCTGGCGATCGGTGCGGTGGAACTCCGCAACCGGGTGTTCCTGGCGCCGCTGTCGGGGGTCAGCGACAGCGCCTTTCGCGCCCGGGCGGCCGCGCACGGCGCCGGGCTGGTGGTGTCGGAAATGATCGCCAGCGGCGAGCTGGCGCGCGGGCGGTCTGAATCGGCGCGTCGGCTCGCGCCGGCCGGCGACGGGCCGCATGTGGTGCAACTGGCCGGCCACGAGGCGCGCTGGATCGCCGAGGGCGCGCGCATCGCGGCCGGCGAGGGGGCCGAGATCGTCGATATCAATATGGGCTGCCCGGCCAAGAAGGTGACCGGCGGTTATTGCGGCTCGGCGCTGATGCGCGACCTCGATCATGCCGAGGCGCTGATCGCGGCGGCCGTCGAGGCCGTGCCGGTTCCCGTCACCGTCAAGATGCGGCTCGGCTGGGACGACACCGAACGCGTCGCGCCCGAGCTAGCGCGCCGGGCCGAGGCTGTCGGCGCGCGCATGGTGACCGTACACGGGCGCACGCGCTGCCAGTTCTACAAGGGCAAGGCCGACTGGCGCGCGATCGGTGAGGTCAAGCAGGCGGTGACGATCCCGGTGGTGGCCAATGGCGACGTGGCGAGCGCCGCCGACGCTGCCGGCATCCTCGAACAATCGGGCGCCGACGCGATCATGATCGGCCGCGCCCATTACGGGGCGCCGTGGACAGCCGGCGCGATCGCGGCGGCGGCCGCGGGCGGCACCGCTCCCGCCATTCCGGCGACGCCGGCCGCGCTCGTCGACTATGTCGGCGCGCATTACGAGGCGATGCTGTCGCTCTATGGCAGCGCCCGGGGCGTGCGCCACGCCCGCAAACATCTCGGCTGGTATTTCGACCGGCACGCGCCCTCCCTGCGCGCCACCGACCGGCAGGCGATCCTGACCGCCGACGATCCGGCCGCGGTGCTGGCGCGGCTTGCCGACCTGTTCGAAGCCGGCGCCGATCGCGGCGCGCGGATCGCGGCATGAGACCGGCGCCGACGCCACAGCCCGACCTGGCCGAGATCGTGCTCAACACGATCCGCCATCCCGTCATCATGCTCGATGCCGACGGCCGGATCGTGTTTGCCAATGCCGACGCGGAGGTGTTTTTCCGCTCCAGCGCGGTGATCCTGGCGCGCAACACGCTCGATCATTTCGTGCCGTTCGGCAGCCCGCTGCTGACCCTGGTCGAAGAGGTGCGCGCGCGCCAGTCGCCGGTCAACGAATACCGCGTCGACATTTCCTCGCCGCGGCTCGGCACAGACAGGCTGGTCGACATCCTGGTCGCGCCAGTGCCCGAAAGGCCGGGCGCGGTCGTGGTGATGTTCCAGGAACGCTCGATGGCCGACAAGATCGACCGCCAGATGACCCATCGCGGCGCGGCGCGCTCGGTGACCGGACTGGCGGCGATGCTGGCGCACGAGATCAAGAATCCGCTTTCGGGCATACGCGGCGCCGCCCAGCTTCTGGAGACCGCCGCGTCCGACGAGGACCGCGCGCTGACGCGGCTGATCACCGACGAGACCGACCGCATCGTCGCGCTGGTCGACCGCATGGAGGTGTTTTCCGACGAGCGGCCGATCGAGCGCGGCGCGGTCAACATCCATGTCGTGCTCGACCACGTCAAGGCGATCGCCCGCAACGGCTTCGCCCGCGACATACGCCTGGTGGAGGATTACGATCCCTCGCTGCCGCCGGTATTCGGCAATCGCGACCAGCTCGTCCAGGTGTTCCTGAACCTGGTCAAGAACGCGGCCGAGGCGATCGCGGCGCGTCCGGACGGCGAGATCACGCTGTCGACCGCCTTCCGGCCGGGCATCCGGCTGGCCGTGCCCGGCACGCGCGACCGGGTGTCTCTGCCGCTCGAATTTTGCGTGCACGACAATGGCGCCGGCGTGCCGGACGATATTCTGCCGATCCTGTTCGACCCCTTCATCACCAGCAAGCCGAACGGCTCCGGCCTCGGGCTCGCCCTGGTCGCCAAGATCGTCGGCGAGCACGGCGGTGTGATCGAATGCGATTCCTCGCCGCGCGGCACCACCTTCCGGGTGCTGATGCCGGCCTGGAAGGGCGAGGCGCGGCGGGGCGACGGACACCGCACGGGAGAGACGCCATGACGCAAGGCAGCATTCTCGTCGCCGACGACGACGCGGCGATCCGCACCGTGTTGAGCCAGGCGCTGTCGCGGGTCGGCCACACCGTGCGCGTCACCTCGAACGCGGCCACGCTGTGGCGCTGGGTGTCGGCGGGCGAGGGCGACCTGGTGATCACCGACGTGGTGATGCCGGACGAAAACGCCTTCGACATGCTGCCGCGCATCAAGAAGGCGCGGCCGCAGCTTCCCGTCATCGTCATGAGCGCGCAAAACACCTTCATGACCGCGATCCGGGCCTCGGAGAAGGGCGCCTACGAATATCTGCCGAAGCCGTTCGACCTGACCGAGCTGTTGGCGATCGTAAACCGCGCCCTGGCGGAGCCGAAACAGGCGGCGCAAAAACCGCGCGCCGACGACCAGCCCGAGACGATGCCGCTGGTCGGCCGCTCGGCCGCCATGCAGGACATCTACCGCATGCTGGCGCGGATGATGCAGACCGATCTGACGGTGATGATCACCGGCGAATCGGGCACCGGCAAGGAACTGGTGGCGCGCGCGTTGCACGAATACGGTCGCCGCCGCAACGGCCCGTTCGTGGCCATCAACATGGCCGCGATCCCGCGCGACCTGATCGAATCGGAACTGTTCGGCCACGAAAAGGGCGCCTTCACCGGCGCCCAGCACCGCTCCACCGGCCGCTTCGAGCAGGCCGAGGGCGGTACGCTGTTCCTCGACGAGATCGGCGACATGCCGATGGAGGCGCAGACCCGGCTGCTGCGCGTGCTGCAGCAGGGCGAATACACCACCGTCGGCGGGCGCACGCCGATCCGCACCGACGTGCGCATCGTGGCCGCGACCAACAAGGACCTGAGCACGCTGATCCATCAGGGCCTGTTTCGCGAGGATTTGTTTTACCGCCTCAACGTCGTGCCGCTGCGGCTGCCGGGCCTGCGCGAACGGGCCGAAGACGTTCCCGACCTGATCCGCCACTTCTTCGCCATCGCCGAACAGGAAGGCCTGCAGGCCAAGCGCATCCTGCCGGCCGGGATGGAACTGCTGAAGACCTATGCCTGGCCGGGCAATGTGCGCGAGCTGGAAAACCTCGTGCGGCGGCTGGCCGCGCTCTATCCGCAGGAGGAGATCGGCGCCGAGATCATCGAGGCCGAGCTGAACGGGTCAGGCAGCCCGCAAGGCGATGCCGGCCCGCACCTGACCACCGAAACCGTCACGATCGGCCAGGCCGTCGAGGACCATTTGCGGCGCTATTTTTCGTCCTTCGGCGAGGAGCTACCGCCGGCCGGGCTCTACCAGCGCGTGCTTGCCGAGGTCGAGTATCCGCTGGTTCTGGCCGCCATGACGGCGACGCGCGGCAACCAGATCCGCGCCGCCGAACTGCTCGGCCTCAACCGCAACACGCTGCGCAAGAAGATCCGCGAACTCGGCATCAACGTCTACCGCACCTCGCGCGGCGGCAGCGCCGCGTCCTGATCGCGCCTCTGATGGCGGGCCGGCGGCGCGCGGTGCAATAAATTTCCGCGCGCCCCGATTTTGTTGCAGAATCGCCACAATGCGTTGCATCATTGCCACGCAACCGCGTGGCAGGGAATGACGACTCAAAGCGAAATCATGCCGGCCGGCACCATGCTGGAGCCGGCGGCGCCGGAAGGGCGCAGGCTGATGGCCTTGCCCGGCATCGTCGCCGTCGCGGCGGCGCTGATCTGCGCGGCCGTCTCCTTCACCATTCTCGTCGGGCTGGGGCCGATCGCGCCGACCAAACAGGTCACGCTGACGCTGATCGCCATCAACGTGCTGCTGATTCTGGCGCTGGTGCTGCTGATCGGCCGCGAGGTGCATCGCATCGTCGCCGCCCGGCGGCGCGGCAAGGCGGCCTCGCGGCTGCACGTGCGCATCGTGGCGCTGTTTTCGCTGGTCGCGGCGGTGCCGGCGCTGGCGGTGGCGATCGTGGCCTCGATCACGCTCGATATCGGTCTCGACCGCTGGTTCGAGATCAAGACCAAGGCGATCGTCAATTCCTCGCTGTCGATCGCGGAGGCCTATGTCCAGGAAAACGCCCGCAATCTGCAGGGCACCGCCTTGTCGATGGCGATCACGCTCGACCAGAACCGCACGCTCTACGGCCTCGACCGCACCGGTTTCCTGCGGCTGATGACCCAGCAGGCGGTCGGGCGCGGACTGGCGCACGCCGCCCTGATCCGTGACGACGGCAGCGTCATCCTGCAGGCCGACACCCGCGCCGAGTTTCCCATGCCCGAGCCGCCGGCCGGCGCAGTGCGCGACGCCTCCGGCGGCGATCCGGTGCTGATCGAACCGCGCACGCGCAACATCGTCGGCTCGATCATCAAGCTGCGCGACATCGAGGGCAGTTATCTCTACACGATCCGCCTGATCGATCCGCAGGTGATCCGCGCGCGCCAGATCGTGCGCGCCAATTCCAGCGACTACCGCGAGCTGGAGGTCAGCCGCACCACCGTGCAGGTGGCGTTCGCGCTGGTCTATCTGGGGCTGACGCTGATCATCGTGCTGTCGGCGATCTGGACCGGCATCGCGGTCGCCGACCGGCTCGTGCGTCCGATCCGCCAGCTGATCGGCGCGGCCGACGAGGTGGCGACCGGCAATCTCGACGTGGCTGTACCCGTGCGCGCCTCCGACGGCGACGTCGCCTCGCTCGGCGATACGTTCAACAAGATGCTGCAGCAGCTCAAATCGCAGCGCAACGAACTGATTTCCGCCAAGGACCAGATCGACGAGCGCCGCCGCTTTTCCGAAGCGGTGCTGGCCAGCGTGACCGCCGGCGTGATCGGCGTCGACCCCGACGGCATCATCACCATCGTCAACCGCTCGGCCGAAACCATGCTTGCCCTGAAGGCGCAAAAGGCGCTCGGCCAGAAACTGTCGACGGTGCTGCCGCATATCGGCCGCGCGTTCGAGATGGCGCGCAGTTCCGGGCGCCCTGTCTATCGCGAACAGGTGACGTTTTTCCGCACCGGCGCCGAGCGCACCTTCAACGTCCAGGTGACGATCGAGGAAGGCGACAAGAATTCCGAGCTTCCCGCCTATGTCGTCACCATCGACGACATCACCGACCTGATGCAGGCGCAGCGTGCCTCCGCCTGGGCCGACGTCGCCCGGCGGATCGCGCACGAGATCAAGAACCCGCTGACGCCGATCCAGCTTTCGGCCGAGCGCATCCGCCGGCGCTACGGCAAGGTGATCACCGACGACCGTGAGGTCTTCGACCAGTGCACCGACACCATCATCCGCCAGGTCGGCGATATCGGCCGCATGGTCGACGAGTTCTCCGCCTTTGCGCGCATGCCCAAACCGCTGATGGAGGTCACCGATCTGCGCGAGGCGCTGCGCGAGGCGACTTTCCTGGTCGAGGTCGGCCATTCCGAGATCAAGTTCGAGCACGATTTCGGCAAGCAGGCCCTGACCGGGCGTTTCGACATGCGCCTGATGAGCCAGGCCTTCGGCAATATCGTCAAGAACGCGGCCGAGGCGATCGAATCCGACGCCGATGCGGGCGGAAGCGACGGCGGCGGCGAAATCCGCGTCACGGCGAGCAAGGCCGGCGACTGGATCACGGTCGACGTGGTCGACAACGGCAAGGGCCTGCCGCGCGAAAACCGCCAGCGCCTGCTGGAGCCCTATATGACGACGCGCGCCAAGGGCACCGGTCTCGGCCTGGCGATCGTGCGCAAGATCGTCGAGGACCACGGCGGGCGGCTGGAACTGCACGACGCACCGAAAGATTTCCACGGCGGCAAGGGGGCGCTGGTCCGCATCGTCCTGCCCGCGCTGGAGGAAGGCGCCGCCAAGGGCGACGCGAACACGACGCAAAAGAAGGTCGACCATGACGTCTGATATTTTGGTCGTCGACGACGAAGAAGACATCCGCGAACTCGTCGCCGGCATTCTGGAAGACGAGGGCCACGACGCGCGCACCGCCCACGACAGCGACAGCGCGCTGGCCGCGATCGCCGAGCGCGTGCCCTCGCTGATCTTTCTCGACATCTGGCTGCAGGGCTCGCGGCTCGACGGCCTGGCGCTGCTCGACGAGATCAAGACCATCCACCCGCACGTGCCGGTGGTGATGATTTCCGGCCACGGCACGATCGAGACCGCGGTGTCGGCGATCAAGCGCGGCGCCTACGATTTCATCGAAAAGCCGTTCAAGGCGGACCGGCTGATCCTGATCTGCGAGCGGGCGCTGGAAACGCTGAAGCTGAAGCGCGAGGTGAGCGAGCTGAAGAAGCGCACCTCCGACACGTTCGACCTTATCGGCATGTCGGCGGCGATGAACCAGCTGCGCCACGCCATCGACCGGATCGCGCCTACCAACAGCCGGGTGATGGTGATCGGGCCGTCGGGTTCGGGCAAGGAAGCGGTGGCGCGCGCCATCCACGCGCTGTCGGCGCGCAAGGAGGGGCCGTTCATCTCGCTCAACGCCGCCACGATCACGCCGGAGCGCATGGAGATCGAGCTGTTCGGCACCGAACCGAACGGCGCCGAGCGCAAGGTCGGCGCGCTCGAGGAGGCGCATCGCGGCACGCTCTACATCGACGAGATCGCCGACATGCCGCGCGAGACCCAGAACAAGATCCTGCGCGTGCTGGTGGAACAGAAATTCGAGCGCGTCGGCGGCGCCAAGCGCGTCAAGGTCGATGTGCGCATCATTTCCTCGACCGCGCAGAACCTGGAAGCCATGATCGCCGAGGGGCGGTTCCGCGAGGATCTCTACCACCGTCTGGCGGTGGTGCCGGTGATCGTGCCGGCGCTGTCGGAGCGGCGCGAGGACATTCCCTATCTGGTCGACCATTTCATGAAGCAGATGGTGCGCCAGTCGGGGATCAAGCCGCGGCGGATCGGCGACGACGTGCTTGCGGTGCTGCAGGCGCACAACTGGCCCGGCAATGTTCGCCAGTTGCGCAACAATGTCGAGCGGCTGATGATCCTGGCGCGCGGCGACGAGGCCGACATGCCGATCACCGCCGAGCTTCTGCCGGCCGAGATCGGGGACGTTATGCCACGGGCGCCAAATCAGTCCGACCAGCACATTCTGGCACTGCCGCTGCGCGAGGCGCGCGAGCATTTCGAAAAGGAATATCTGATCGCCCAAATCAACCGTTTTGGCGGCAACATCTCGCGCACGGCCGAGTTCATTGGTATGGAACGGTCCGCACTGCATCGGAAGCTGAAATCGCTCGGCGTTTGAGGCCGGCTGGACGAGATAGACTATGCGCGTGATCATCTGCGGCGCCGGCCAGGTCGGCTACGGCATTGCCGAGCGGCTCGCCGCCGAGCAAAACGACGTCTCCGTCATCGACACCTCGCCCGAGCTCGTGCGCACGATCCGCGACCAGCTCGACGTGCGCGGCTTCGTCGGCCACGGCGCCCATCCCGACGTGCTGGAAATGGCCGGCGCCCAGCAGGCCGACATGCTGATCGCGGTCACGCTCTACGACGAGGTCAACATGACCGCCTGCCAGGTGGCGCATTCGATCTTCAACGTGCCGACCAAGATCGCGCGCATCCGCGCCCAATCCTATCTGCTGCCGCATTATCAGAACCTGTTCTCGCGCGAGCACCTGCCGATCGACGTCATCATCTCGCCGGAGATCGAGGTCGGCGAGATGGTGCTGCGCCGCATCGCGCTGCCGGGCGCCAACGACGTGGTGCGCTTCGCCGACAGCAAGGTGGCGATGGTGGCGATCGAGTGCCTGGAAGAGTGTCCGGTGATCGACACGCCGCTGTCGCAATTGACCGAGCTTTTCCCGGACCTGCCCTCGACCGTGGTCGGGGTGTCGCGCAACGGACGCCTGTTCATTCCCCATTCGGCCGACCAGCTGGTGGCCGGCGACCTTGCCTATGTGGTGACGACCACCGACCAGGTGCGCCGCACGCTCGGCCTGTTCGGCCACGAAGAGGTCGAGGCGATGCGCATCGTCATCGGCGGCGGCGGCAATATCGGCCTTTACGTCGCCCAGGCGCTGGAGGCGCGCCAGTCGCGCACCAAGGTCAAGATCATCGAGGACACGCGCGAGCGCGCGGTGGCGATCGCCGACAAACTGCGCCGCACGATCGTCCTGAACGGCAGCGCGCTCGACCAGAAAGTGCTTCTGGAGGCCGATATCCAGGACGCCGACCTGATGGTGGCTTTGACCAACAACGATCAGGTCAACATCCTGTCGAGCGTGATGGCCAAACGGCTGGGATGCAAGTCGAACCTGGCGCTGATCAACAATCCGACCTATCAGGACTTCACCCGCACGCTCGGCATCGACGCCCACGTCAACCCGCGCACCGTCACGATCTCGCGCATTCTCCAGCATGTGCGCCGCGGCCGCATCCGCGCCGTGCACAGCGTACAGCGCGGTTCAGCCGAGATCATCGAGGCCGAGGCGCTCGACACCTCGCCGCTGGTCGGCTCGCCGCTGCGCGACCTGGATCTGCCGGACGGCATGCGGCTGGGCATCGTCTATCGCGACGGCCGGGCGATCAAGCCCAGCGGCGCGTTCGTGGTCCGGCCCGGCGACCGGATCGTGATTTTTGCGCTCGCCTCGGCCGTGCGCCAGGTCGAACAGATGTTCCGGGTCAGTCTCGAATATTTCTGAAATTGCAAAGACCGGCCCGCGCCGGGGCGAAACGAGGGGAACCATGCCGCGTATTTCCTATGTCAACGGGCGCTATCTGCCCCACGCCGACGCCAAGGTCCACATGGAGGATCGCGGCTACCAGTTCGCCGACGGCGTCTACGAGGTGTGCGAGGTGGCGCGCGGCCACATCATGGACATGAGCGGCCATCTCGACCGGCTCGACCGCTCGCTGCGCGAACTGGCGATTGCCTGGCCGCTCGAGCGCCGGGTGCTGCCGGCGATCATGCGCGAGGTGGTGACGCGCAACCGGGTGCGCGACGGGCTGGTCTATCTGCAGGTCACGCGCGGCGTGGCCCCGCGCGACCACGTCTTTCCCGCCGCCGGCACGCGTCCCTCGCTGGTGGTGACCGCCAAGCGCTCCGATCCGCAGGCCGCGCGCCGGCGCGTGGAGAGCGGCATTGCGGTCGTCACCGTGCCCGAGAATCGCTGGGAACGGGTCGACATCAAGACCGTGGGCCTGCTGCCCAACGTGCTGGCGCGCCAGAAGGCCAAGGAGGCCGGCGCCCAGGAAGCCTGGTTCGTCGATCCCGACGGCACGGTCAAGGAGGGCGCCGCGACCAATGTGTGGATCGTCACCGCGGACGGACATCTGGTCACGCGCCCGGCCGACAAGGGCATCTTGCGCGGCATCACGCGCGCGACGGTGTTCCGGATCGCCGAAAAACTGGGTTACACGGTGGAGGAACGCGCCTTTACCGTCGCCGAGGCGCTGAAGGCGCGCGAAGCCTTCGTCACGGCGGCCACGACGGTGGTGATGCCGGTGGTCAGGATCGACGACAAGCCGGTCGCCAACGGCCATCCCGGCACGGTCGCGCTTTCCCTGCGCGAGGCCTTTTTTGACGTTGCGGAAAAAACCCAAGCCTGATAACCGCTGAGGGACATGCAATTCCATGCATGCGGGACAGGTCGGTTCCGGCGCCCGGTTTGTGCGTGTTGCGAACGATGAGGTTCGTCCACGGCGCCCCATTTGACCGACGACAGGGTACGGCGGAAGAGAAGAACAATGGCGGAAAGATCGCAAAACCTTCAGGACCTCTTCCTGAATACGGTTCGCAAAAGCAAAAACCCCCTGACGATATTTCTGATCAATGGCGTGAAGCTCACCGGGGTGGTGACGTCGTTCGACAATTTCTGCGTGTTGCTGCGGCGCGACGGGCACTCGCAGCTCGTCTACAAACACGCCATCTCCACCATCATGCCGAGCCAGCCGGTTCAGATGTTCGATGGTGAAGACAATGGCCGGGACGGTTGATTGGACATAGCCGAGCCGGGCGGCGGCGCTAAGGCCGTCCAAGCGCAGGTCGAAGGCGAGGGGGCGGCGACGCGCGCGGCCGTGATCGTTCCGGTCCTGTCGCGCCAGCAATCGCTTGCCCCCACCGATCCGTCGAGCCGGCCGCGCACGCCGCGGGTGCCCGAGGCGCGCCTGGCCGAGGCGATCGGCCTGGCGCGGGCGATCGACCTCGATCCCTGCCATACCGAAATCGTCACCCTCGCCGCGCCGCGCCCCGGCACGCTGCTGGGCAGCGGCAAGATCGAGGAGCTGGCCGCACGGCTGCATGACGACACCATCAAGCTGGTGATCGTCGACCATCCGCTGACGCCGGTGCAGCAACGCAATCTCGAACGCGCGCTTAGCGCCAAAGTGCTCGACCGCACCGGTCTCATCCTGGAGATTTTCGGCCGCCGGGCCCGCACCAAGGAAGGCGCGCTGCAGGTCGAACTGGCCCATCTGAACTATCAGCGCGGCCGCCTGGTGCGCAGCTGGACCCACCTCGAACGCCAGCGCGGCGGCGCCGGATTTTTGGGCGGGCCGGGCGAAACCCAGATCGAGGCCGACCGCCGGCTTCTGCAGGAGCGCATCACCCGCCTCAAGCGCGAGCTGGAAACGGTGCGTCGCACCCGCGACCTGCACCGCGCCAAGCGCAAGAAGGTGCCGTTTCCCGTGGTCGCCATCGTCGGCTATACCAATGCGGGAAAGTCGACCCTGTTCAACCGCATGACCGGCGCCGGCGTGCTGGCCGAGGACATGCTGTTTGCCACGCTCGATCCGACCTTGCGGCGCGTGCGTCTGCCGCACGGCACGATCATGATCCTGTCGGACACGGTCGGCTTCATCTCCGACCTGCCGACCCATCTGGTCGCCGCCTTCCGCGCCACGCTGGAAGAGGTGGTCGAAGCCGACCTGATCATCCATCTGCGCGACCTGTCCGATCCCGACGCCGCCGCCCAGGCCGAGGACGTGGAGGAGATCCTGCGCGACCTGGGCATCGACGCGTCCGACGAGACCAGGGTTCTGGAAGTCTGGAACAAGCTCGACGCGGTTGAAACGCAGCCCGCCGGCGGCGGCGGCGCGATCGTCATTTCGGCGCTGACCGGGGCGGGGATCGAGACGCTGACGGCCGCCATCGAGGAACGCCTGTCGGGACATTTGCGTGAAACCACGATCGTGCTGCGGCCTTCGGAGATGAGCCAGCTCGACTGGCTCTACCGCAACGGCGCGGTGCTGGGCCGCGAAGATCTCGACGATGGCGGCGCCAGATTGACCGTGCGCCTGACACAAGCCGCCGCACGGGAACTGGCGCGCCGCCGCGAAGACTGACGCCGGTCGCCGCCATCCAGATTCGTCGCCCGGCCGGGCCCTTGGCAAACATACGAACGCGCGAAAAGGCCGGTTTTGGGTTTGCCCCGATATTCACATGGGCCAGCCAAAGGCTTGTATTTGCAACCTAAAACCGTCATTGCCCGATATGACGGCCGTTCTGACGCCCCTGGCCGGTCCCACCCGCCCGGGCATTCGCCACCCGCTTCACAATCGCAACGATCCGAAGGAGAGATAATGTCCGAAGACAGCCTGCTCGACCACGCGCTGGTTCGCCTAGATCAGGCCGCGAGCCATCTCAACATTGATCCGGACGTGATCGAGAAACTGAAATATGCGCGGGAGACCACCAAGGTGCGTCTGATGATCCGCATGGATGACGGCTCGCGCAAATCCTTCCTCGCCTGGCGCTGCCGTTACGACGACACGCGCGGCCCCACCAAGGGCGGCATCCGCTTCCATCCCGAATCCACCGCCGACGAGGTCGAGACGCTGGCCTTTTGGATGACCTTCAAATGTGCGGTGATGAACCTGCCTTACGGTGGCGGCAAGGGCGCCGTCCAGGTCGATCCGCGCACCCTGTCGAAGGCCGAGCTCGAACGCCTGTCGCGCGCCTATATTCAGGCGTTTTCCCGCATTATCGGGCCCGACCGGGACATTCCGGCTCCCGACGTCTACACCAATTCCATGATTATGGGCTGGATGGCCGACGAGTACGCCCAGATGGTCGGGCAGGCAGAGCCTGCGGTGATCACCGGCAAGCCGATCGCGCTCGGCGGTTCGCTCGGGCGCGGCGACGCGACCGCGCGTGGCGGCTTTTATCTCGTGCGCCATCTGGCGGAGAATCTGGGGCTTGGGCAGACCATGCGCGTCGCCATCCAGGGCTTCGGCAATGCCGGTCAGCACATTGCGCGCCTTTTGGCCGGCGACGGCCACAAGATCGTCGCGGTGTCGGATTCCGAAGGCGCGGTCTATTCGGAGGCCGGGCTGCATGTCGACATGCTGTTCGACGCCAAGGCCGCGGGCCACTCGGTCGCCAGCACCGCCGGGCAGGGTGGGCACGAATGCATGCCGGCGGCCGATCTGGCCGGGGTCGACTGCGATCTTCTGGTTCCGGCGGCGCTGGAAAACATGATCCACATCCGCAACGCGGCCTCGGTCAAGGCAACGTTGGTCCTGGAGCTCGCCAACGGCCCGATCACGCCGGAAGCCGATGCGATCCTGGCCCAAAACAACGTCATCGTGCTTCCCGACATCCTTGCCAATGCCGGCGGCGTGACCGTCTCCTATTTCGAATGGGTGCAAAACCGCCAGGGTTATTACTGGACGGAAGAGGAGATCCACGACAAGCTGCGCGGGATCATGGAGCGCGAGGGCCGCGCCGTCTGGGACGTGTCGCGCGCCAAGGACGTGACCATGCGCACGGCGGCCTATGTCCACGCGCTCGGCCGGCTCGCCGAGGCGATCGAGGCGCACGGCACGCAGAACTTCTTCACCAGCTAAACCGTTCGCGCATCATTCCCGCGGCCGCGCGTCGCGGGAATTTCTCACCGCATGGCGACGGCGTCGCCGTGCAAGACCCGAAAGACCCGGCGCAGGCGCGCTTCAGGGCCCGGTTTCCTCGCCGGCCTTGGCCTCCTGCCAGAGGGCTTCCATTTCCTCCAGCGAGGCCGCGTCGAGCGTTCGTCCGCGCGCGACGAGCGATCGTTCGACATGGTGGAAGCGCCGGCGGAACTTGTCGTTGGTACCGCGCAGGGCGGTTTCGGCGTCGGCGCCGACATGGCGGCCGAGATTGACCAGCGCGAACAACACGTCGCCGAACTCGTCTTTCACCCGCGCCTGATCCCCGCGCTCCAGCGCCTCGCGTAGCTCGCCGATCTCCTCGCCGATCTTGTCGAGCACCGGACCGGCCTCCGTCCAGTCGAAGCCGACCCTGGCCGCCCGCTGCTGCAGTTTCAGCGCGCGCGTCAACGCCGGCAGGCCGAGCGGCACGTCGTCGAGATAGCCGGCGCCGGCTTCCGACGCCTCCAGGTTCCGGGCGTCGCGCCGGTGCTTGCGCTCGGCCTTTTCCTCGGCCTTGATCGCTTCCCACATGCCTTTGGCGGCACCGGCCGCGCGCGCCTCGGCGTCGCCGAACACATGCGGATGGCGGCGGATCATCTTGGCGGTGATGGCCTCGACCACGTCGCCGAACGAAAACGCTTCCCGTTCCTCGGCCATACGGGCGTGGAACACGACCTGCAAGAGCAGGTCTCCCAGTTCCTCGCGCAGATCGTCGAGATCGCCGCGGGCGATCGCGTCGGCGACCTCGTAGGCTTCCTCGAGCGTATAGGGCGCGATGGTGGAAAAATCCTGCTCGATGTCCCACGGGCACCCGGTATGCGGGGTGCGCAGCGCGGCCATGATCTCGATCAGGCGCGAAATGTCCTTGGAGGCTTGCATGGCGCCGAGACTACGCCGCCGGGCGCGAAACGCCATCGGCGCGGCCACGCCGCTGCGGATTATCCACAGACGGGACTATTGCTCGGTCAGGCCGAGCCGGACTTTTTCCAACAGGCGACGAAATTCCTGCTGTTCGGCCTCGCTGAGATTCGAGCCGATGGTGCGGTCGCCGTCCTGTACCGCCGGTATCGCGCCGGCAAGCACCTCGCGGCCGCGTTCGGTGATCCAGATCGTGCGGATGCGCCTGTCGGTCGCCAGCGGCCGGCGCTCAACCAGGCCGTCGCGT
Source organism: Nitratireductor alexandrii (assembly GCF_004000215.1). Lineage (GTDB taxonomy): Bacteria > Pseudomonadota > Alphaproteobacteria > Rhizobiales > Rhizobiaceae > Mangrovimarina > Mangrovimarina alexandrii. The sequence goes on from NZ_RBVY01000004.1 coordinate 165,708, forward strand.
TCGAGCCGGTCGATCATCGGCACCAGCGTCGATTTGTCGAGCCCGCGCGCCTTGGCCAACAGGCTCTGACGCGAACCGGGATTGCGCTCGACGATGGTCAGAAGCGAAAATTGCTGCGGCGTGATGCCGAAGGCGGCGAGCCGGTTTTCCACCAGCCGGAACGCGGCCAGATAGGTCAGCCGGATCTGGCGGCCGAGCAGGCCAGGCAGAATGCCCTGATCCAACTCTTCCATGACACTCTCAGGAGCGGTGGTGTCGTGCGGTGCGCCGAACATGATGCCTCAACCGTTGTCGTCCAAGGAATTGGATAGCCATTTTTACGTGTAATGACCATCGCTTATTTAGCAATCTCTTGCATTCATCCCCAGTCCGAATGCATTGCGATCATATTTGCGGCCATGGGACGGTGGGCACATCGCAAAAGACCGGACACGCCCCATGCTTTCCGTTTAAGATAGGTATCTTCAGTGCAGCCGACAAATCATGCCAATCAGCCACACCGACCGAGATGATCGGCCACGCGCCGGGCGACGGGGCCAATTCCCAGCCGGCTTTGCACGCCCGCGCCGGGGCGCGTTCGCGGCGGCCGCCTTGCTGCTTGCCGCGACCGCCGTGCCGGCGCTGGCCCATGTCTCGGACCGGGCCTATGTGCTGTTGCTGCCGACCGGGTATTATCTGATCGGCGGCGGGCTGGCCGTGTGGCTGAGTTTCGCGGTGCTGGCGCTGGTGCCGCCGGCGCCGCTCGACCGGCTCGCGCGCTGGCGATCGGCCGGCGCGGCAACGTGGCTCGATCTGCGGGCCGTCACCAGCACCATCTCCTTTCTCGTGCTGCTTGCCTTGCTGACGGCCGGATTTTTCGGCAGCCGCGACCCGCTCTCCAATCCGCTGCCGCTGGTGTTTTGGGTGTTCGTGTGGATCGGCGTGGTGCTGGTCCAGGGGCTTTTCGGCGATCTGTGGCGATGGATCGAGCCCTGGTACGGGCCGTGGCGCCTGGTCATGCGCCTGCTCGGCCGCCCCGACGCGCGGCCGTTTTTGCCCTATCCGCGATGGGCTGCGAGCTGGCCGGCCTTTGCCGGCTTCGCGGCCTTCGTCTGGTTCGAACTGGTCTATATCGCGCCGGCCGATCCCGAAAAGCTGGCGCGCGCCATGGCCGTCTACTGGGCGGTCGCCTTTTGCGGCATGGTCGTGTTCGGACACCGCCGCTGGAGCCGGCGGGCGGAGTTCCTGTCGCTGCTGATGACGATGGTGGCGCGTATGGCCTTTGTCGACATCCGCCGCCACCGCTCGGGCCGGATCGCGCTGCGGCTTTGTCTGCCCGGCGCCCGGCTGGTGAACGCGCCGGCTTTGTCGGCAAGCGCGGCCGCCTTCCTGCTGCTGGCGTTGAGCGCGATATCCTTCGACGGGCTGATGCGCACCTTTTTCTGGCTCGGCCTGTTCGGCGTCAATCCGCTGGAATTTCCAGGCCGCTCGGCGGTGGTGTGGTCGAACAGCGTCGGGGCCGCCGGGGCCTTCGTCGCCTTGTGGGCGCTGTTTCACGGCGCGGTGCGGCTCGGGGCGCGCATGGCCGGGCAGGGGCCGGACCAGGCCGTTCTCTCCGGGCGGCTGGTCTGGTCGCTGATGCCGATCGTGCTCGGCTATCACTATTCCCACCACCTGCCGGCGCTGCTCGTCGATGGACAATACGCGCTGGCGGCGATTTCCGATCCGTTCGCGGCGGGCTGGAACCTGTTCGGCACCGCCGGGCTGCACGTGGCAGCCGCGCTGACGGCCGGCGCCGACACGGCCTGGCTGATCTGGAATATTCAGTCGGCGGCGATCGTCGGCGGGCATCTGCTGGCCGTGGCCGCAAGCCACGTCATCGCCTGGCGCTGCTACGGCTCGGCCCGACGCGCGGCCATCAGCCAGATACCGCTTGCCGGGCTGATGGTGGCCTACACGGTTTTCGGGCTGTGGCTTTTGTCGACACCGACCGGCTATTGACATGCGCGCCGACTCCTTCCTTACGCAGGGTGAGCGGCAGTTGCCATGCCCAGGGATTGATGATTTGATTTGTGTACAATCGAGTTTCCATCCGCGTCGCGGCCCGGCTCCGGCAAGCGCCGCTGTCGAACGAAACCGGAAATCATGAGGGATACGGCATGAGCGAAAAACGCAGCAAAACCAGCATTCTGACGGGTAATGTCAGCCGCCGGACCGCCCTCAAGGGGCTCGGCGCGTCCGCCGGCCTGACGCTGGCACCGGGTTTCGTGCGCTATGCCCAGGCGCAGTCGTCGGAACCGATCCGCATCGGCTTCCAGGCCCATCGCACCGGTATCGGCGCCGCCTATGGCCGCTGGTACGAGCGCACCACCATGGCGGCCGCCAAGGCGATCAATGCGGCCGGCGGCATCAACGGGCGTCCGCTGGAGATCGTGACCGAGGACGACGGCACCGATCCCAAGCGCGGCGCGGAAGTGGTGGAGAAATTCGCCAGCCAGCACAAGGTCGACGTCGTTTACGGCACCTTGTTCAGCCATGTCGTTGTCGGCGCGGCGCCGACGGCGGGCGAGTTGAAAATGCCCTATTACGTCGTCAGCGAGGGCTATCACGTCGCCTCCGGCAAGCTCAATCGCTACGTCTTCCAGCCCGGCATCACCGACGTCAAGGCGCAGGTCTCCTCGATGGCGCCATGGGTGACGTCCAATCTCGGCAAAAAGGTCACGATGATCTTTCCCGACTACGCGTTCGGTCACGATCACCGCGATTTCTTCACCGAAGCGGTCAAGGCGCAGGGCGGCGAGGTGATCAAGCACGTGCCGATTCCGCCGACGGAAAGCTCGTTCACCCGCTATTTCCCGCAGATCCCGTCCGACACCGAGGTGCTCTACCACGTCATGGTCGGCCCGGCCGTTTTGACCTTCGTCAAGGAACTCGGCGAGTTCTACGGCGGCGGCGGCCCGAAACTGTTCGGCTTCATCGATTCGCTCGAGGCCGTCGACATGGCCAGCCCTGGCCTGGAATTCCTCGACGGCAGCCATTTCTGGGAAGGCATGCCGCGCTACCTGCAGGCCGACGCGCCGGACTACGTCAAGGCCTATCGCGACGCGGTCGGCATCGACCAGAACGGCGCGTCCGTCGACGATCCCAAGGACGTGTCGACGGCCGCCCACATGTTCGGCTGCTGGGAGACGCTTTACGTGATCAAGGCGGCGATGGAGGCGGCCGGCTATCAGGGGCCCGGCGACCGCCAGAAACTGATCGAGGCGACCGAGGCGATGACCGAGTTCGCGGCCGGCCCCGAGCATCCGCAGGGCAAGAAGATCTTCAACGGCAAGCTGCACCAGTGTTTCGGGCACCAGTACATCTCGCAGGTTTCCGGCGGCAGGCTGGAGGTCGTGCACCGCACCGAGATCGAGGACAGCATGTACGAGCCGGAAGGCGACTACACCACGCAGTCGCTCTGACGCCGCGCCCGGCGCCCCGCTGCACGCCGCACGGGGCGCCGGAAGACGGCGGCGATCGCGAAAAGCCCGTCCTTTTCCGCCGCGCCCGCCCTTCTTCAAAACGCACCGCAACCCTCGCAGGTGCCGAGACCGGTTCGTCATGTCCTTTGGCCCCCATCTTCTTCTAGCCACCCTGGAAGGCCTGGTGACCGCCGCCGTGCTGGCGCTGACGGCGCTCGGCCTGTCGCTGGTGTTCGGCGTCATGCGCGTGGTCAACGTCGCCCATGGCGAGTTCTTCATGCTGGGCGCGGTGCTCGCCTGGTTCTTTTCCACCCTGGTGACCGGCAGTCCGGCGACGGGGTTCCTGCTGGCGCTGGTGCTGTCGCCGCTGGTGGTCGGGCTGGTTGCGCTGGTTTGCGAGCGGACGGTGCTGCGCCGGCTCAATTACGATCCCGAGGCCACGATCGTGGCCACGATCGGCATGCTCTACATCATCCAGCAACTGGCGCTGACCTTCTACGGGCCGGAGGCGCGGCCGGTGCAGGCGCCGTTCAGCCTGCGCATCGCGCTGCCCTGGTTCGGGTATTCCGGTTACAAGCTGGCGGTGATCGCCGCCTCGATCGGGCTGATCCTGGCCACCTGGCTGGTGCTGACGCGCACCCGCATCGGCCTGATCATGCGCGCGACCCAGTTCGACCGCGAGACGGCGCAGAATTTCGGCATTCCCGTCGACAAGGTCTATGCCGCCGTGTTCGCGCTTGGCGCCATGCTGGCGGCCGTCGCCGCGGTGCTGATCGTACCGATCCAGCAGGCGCATTACCTGATGGGGCTCGACCCGCTGCTTCTGTCCTTCATCGTCGTCATCATCGGCGGGCTGGGCTCGCTGCGCGGCACGGTGGTGGCGGCGGTGCTGATCGGCCTGTCGGACGGCATCATCTCGGTGTTCTTTTCGCCGACGCTCGCCAAGATGATCGCCACGCTTCTGGTCGCCCTGGTGCTGGTCTTCCGACCGCAGGGCCTGTTCGGCCAGGCCGCGCGCTGATGGCGGGCCGGGCGACGACGCGCGCGCTGCTTTTGCACCTGGCGGTGCTGGCGGCCCTCGTGGTGCTTTACTGGCTTTTGCCCGACTATCATCGCGGCGTCTTGGCCAGGGTGCTGGTGCTGGCGGTGTTCGCCGCCGGCTACAATATCGTGTTCGGTTATGCCGGGCTGCTCAGCCTCGGCCATGCGATGTTCTTCGCCGCCGGCATCTACGGCGCCGGATTGCCCGTCTACCATCTCGACTGGGGCGTCGGCGCGGCCTTCGCCACCGGCGTCGGCGCCGGCGCGCTGCTGGCGCTGGTGGTCGGCATGCTGGCGCTGCGCACGACCGGCGTCGCCTTCATGATCGTGACGATGATGTTTTCGCAGGTGTTTTACCTGACCACGCTCTATTTCACGCAATGGACCCGCGGCGAGGAGGGGCTGGTGCTGCCGCAAGCCGCGCGCCGGCTGGCGCTGCCGGGCCTGGAGATCGACCTGAGCGACCCCGCAAGCCGCTATTTCATCGCCGTGGCGCTGTTTTCGGTCGTGCTGATGGCAAGCTTCGCCATCGTGCGCGCGCCGTTCGGGCGCGTGCTGGTGGCGATCCGCGAAAACGAGGAGCGGGTGCGCATGCTCGGCTACGACGTGTTTTCCAACAAGCTCGCCGCCATGGTGATTTCCGGCGCGTTCTGCGCGGCCGCCGGCGCCGCCTATGCGGTGCTGTTCGGCTATATCGGTTCCACCTTCGCCACGATCCAGTATTCGATCCTGCCGCTTTTATGGGTGCTGCTCGGCGGTGCCGGCACGGTGCTGGGCCCGCTTCTGGGCACTGTGTTCATGTTCTACGTGGTCGACATCACGTCGGGCTACACCTCCGCCTATCTGCTGATCGTCGGCGTCGCGCTGATCGTTCTGGTACTGTTTTTCCCCAAAGGCGTGCTCGGCACGATCCGCGAAAGGTGGCTTAGATGGCTGCCGTGAGCCCATTGCTGCAGACGCGCGGCCTGAGCCGGTCCTTCGGCGGGTTGCGCGCCGTCGACAGTGTCGATTTTTCGCTCGACGCCGGCGAAATCCGGGCGATTATCGGCCCGAACGGCGCCGGCAAGACGACCTTCGTCAGCCTTGTGTGCGGCCGGATCGCGCCGAGTGCCGGCACGATCCTGTTCGAGGGCGTCGACGTGACCCGGCTGCCCGCCCATCAAAGGGTCAAGCGCGGCATCGCCTACACGTTCCAGATCACCTCGATCTTCGCCAATCTGAGCGTGTTCGACAATGTGGCGCTTGCCGCCCAGCGCCGGCTGATCGACCATGCCGAGCGCGGCGGCAGCCGGTTTTCGCCGGCCGATCTGCGCCGGGGCGTGGCCGAGGCGCTGGAGCGCGTCGGGCTGGCCGACCGCGCCGAGCAGGCCGCCGGCAAGCTCGCCTACGGCCACCAGCGCCTGCTCGAGGTCGCCATGGGCCTGGCGCTCGAACCGCGGCTGTTGATCCTGGACGAGCCGACGCAGGGCCTGTCGGATGCCGAGATCGACGGCTTCATCGCGCTGGTGCGCGACATCGCCCGCTCGGCGACCGTGCTTCTGATCGAGCACAACATGCCGGTGGTGATGGCGCTCGCCGACCGGATCACGGTGATGAACAATGGCGCGGTGCTGGCCGAGGGCACGCCGGCCGAAATCCGCGCCGACAGCGCCGTCCAGCATGCCTATCTCGGGACACCCGACGATGATTGACATCCTCATCATCAACAAGATCAATTGCTTTTACGGTGATGTTCATGTGCTGCGCGATTTTTCTCTGACCCTGCGGCAAGGCGAGGTCCTGTGCCTGCTTGGCCGCAACGGCGCCGGCAAGACCACCGCGCTAAAAGCGGTCATGGGGCTGGTGCCGGTGCGTTCGGGCGAAATCCTGCTCGGTTCGGACGATCTCGCGCGCCTGCCCGCGCACGAGGTGCCGCGCCGGGGCGTGGCCTATGTGCCGCAGGGAAGGCGGCTGTTTTCGGAACTGACGGTGGCTGAAAATCTCGAGATCGGCCTGATGACGCGCGGCCGCGGCGGCGACACCCGCGAGGCGGTTTTGGCGCTGTTTCCGGTTTTGCGCGAGCGGCTGGCCCAGCGTTCGGGCACGCTGTCGGGCGGCGAGCAGCAGATGCTGGCCATGGCGCGCGCGCTGTGCGTGGAGCCCTCGGTGCTCCTGCTCGACGAGCCGACCGAGGGGCTGATGCCGTCGATGATCGCGCGCATCCGCGAAACGGTGACGCGGCTGCGCGAACAGGGCGTGTCGACGATCCTGGTCGAGCAGCGGGTCGACGCGGTGCTGCCGGTCGCCGACCGCGTCGCCTTCATCGAGAACGGCGTCAACCGCGACGTGGTCGACGTCGAACGCCTGCGCGCCGAGCCGGAACTGGTGCGCCATTATGTCGGTCTGGGATAGGGAGCTGCCGCTGAAACCGGCTCAGACCAGGCGTACCCCGGCCTCCTTCATCATGCCGGTCATCGCCGCCAGCGAGCCGCCGAGATCGATCGCCCGGCAGGCCTCCAAGATCACGGTGACCGAAAACCCTTCCTGGACCGCATCGAGCGCGGAATAGGCGACGCAGAAATCAGTCGCCAGCCCGACCATGGTCAGATCGGCGATGTTGCGCTCGCGCAGATAGCCGGCAAGCCCGGTCGGCGTTTCGTGATCGTTTTCGAAAAACGCCGAATAGCTGTCGATCTCGCGGCGGAACCCCTTGCGCACGACGAGCTCGGCCTTGGTCCAGTCGAGCCCGGCGTGAAAGGCGGCGCCATCGCTGCCCTGTAGGCAATGGTCCGGCCACAAGGTCTGCTCGCCATAAGGCATGGCGACCGTCTCGAACGGCGCCTTGCCGGTGTGCTCGGAGGCGAAGCTGGAATGGCGCGGCGGATGCCAGTCCTGGGTCATGATGACGTGATCGAAGGTCTCGATCAGCCGGTTGACCACCGGCACGATCTCGTCACCGCCGGTAACGGCGAGCGCGCCGCCCGGGCAGAAATCGTTTTGCAGATCGATCACGAGCAGGGCTTTGTCGGCCATTTCCGTCCTCTTGTGACTGGGCTGGAGCGGCGCGCGGCAGGCGCGACCGGCGCCATGGTGACGGCAGCGGCCGGCTTTGACAAGTCACGGCGGACTGATATCATTTGCATACGAATGAATTTGCCGCGTCGGAAACGCCTGTTCGAAACCGGCGGAAATGAGGGAAAACCCCGTTGGCAAACTACGCTCGACCGCAGGGTCTGGAGGAGGCTCTCGATCTGCTCGCCGAGGGGCGGTGGCGGGTCCTGGCCGGCGGCACCGATTTCTATCCGGGGCAGGGCGCGCGCCCGATTCGCGAAAACATTCTCGACATCAACCGGCTCGATGCATTGCGCGGCATCTCCCGGACGGACGATGCCTATGTCGTGGGCGCCCGCACCACATGGTCCGAGCTGATCGCCCACGATCTGCCGCCGTCCTTCGACGCGCTGAAGGCGGCCGCCCGCGAGGTCGGCTCGGTCCAGATCCAGAACGCGGCCACGGTGGCCGGCAATCTGTGCAACGCCTCGCCGGCCGCCGACGGCGCGCCCCCGCTGCTGGTGCTCGACGCCAGCGTGGAGATCGCGGCCAGGGCCGGCCGCCGTCGCGTGCCGCTCGGCGCCTTCGTGCGCGGCAATCGCGAGACCGCGCTGGCGCCGGACGAAATGGTGGTCGCCCTTGTCGTGCCCAGAACCGCGACGGCCGGTGGGAGCGGTTTCGTCAAGCTCGGCGCGCGCCGCTATCTGGTGATCTCGATCGCGATGGCGGCCGCGCGCGTCGCGTTGGCCGAAGACGGCACGATTGGCGAGATCGCGCTGGCGCTCGGCGCGTGCTCGCCCGTTGCCCGGCGCATGACGGGGCTCGAACACGCGCTGCGCGGCCGCCGCCCGGAGACCGCGCTCGATTTCGGCCCCGACCAACTTGTCGAACTGACGCCGATCGACGACGTGCGCGCCAGTGCCGCCTATCGGCGCGAAGCGGCCGCCGAGATTTTGCGCCGGGCGATCCGGCAGGCCTGCGACGATGGCGCGGGCAAGGAGAAGGCAGCGTGAGCCCGGTGCGCGAAACGATCGGCTTTACTCTCAATGGCGCGCCGGTTTCAGCCGAAGTCTCGCCGGTGGCCCGGCTTTCCGCCGTGCTGCGCGACGAACTCGGCGCGACAGGCACCAAGCTCGGCTGCGACGCCGGCGATTGCGGCGCCTGCACGGTGCTTGTCGACGGCGCGGCGGTCTGCGCCTGCCTGATGCCGGCCGCGTCGGCCGCGGGCCGGCGCGTCACCACCGTGGAGGGGCTCGCCAATGGCCGGCTGTCGGCCCTGCAAGCCTCGTTCCTGCGCCATGGCGCGGCCCAGTGCGGCATTTGCACGCCGGGCTTTCTGGTCGCCGCGACCGCGCTCCTGGACCGCAATCCCGCCCCGAGCGAGGAAGAGGTGCGCGACGCGCTCGGCGGCGTGTTGTGCCGCTGTACCGGCTACCGCAAGATCATCGCCGCCGTGATCGACGCCGGTCTGCTCGAAACCGGCCGCGACAGCCCGCCGCCCGAAACCGGCCGCGCGGTCGGCGCGGCGGTCATGCGCCTCGACGGGGCGGCCAAGGTGACGGGCACCGACAGGTTCGGCGCCGACGAACGGCCGGCCGACGCGCTGTCGGTGCTGGTGATCCGCTCGCCGCACTGGCATGCGCGTTTTTCCTTCGGCGACCTCGACGGGTTCGTGGCCGCGCGCCCGGGCCTCGCCGCCGTGTTCACCGCCGCCGACATTCCCGGCCGCAACCGCTTCGGCGTCATCGGCCCGTTTGCCGACCAGCCGGCACTGGCCGAGGGCACCGCGCGGTTTCGCGGCGAGGCGGTGGCGCTGGTCGCCGGCGAGCCGGCGGCGATCGCGGCCCTCGACCCGACAGAATTTCCGATCGACTGGCACGCATTGCCGCATGTGCTCGACCCGGCCGAAGCCGTCGCGGAAGGGGCCGGCCTCGTGCACGAGGATCGTCCGGGCAATATCCTGACGCAGGGCCTGGTCGCACGCGGCGATGCCGAGGCCGCGATCGCGGCCGCGGCGGTGTCGGTCTCAGGCACGATCGAAACCGCCTATGTCGAGCACGCCTATATCGAGCCGGAAGCAGGATATGCCGTGTTCGACGGCGACACGCTGGTCGTCAGGGCCTGCACCCAGGCGCCCTATATGGACCGCGACGACACCGCCGCCGTGCTCGGCCTGCCGCCGGACAAGGTGCGCATCGTGCCGGCGGCGACCGGCGGCGGGTTCGGCTCCAAGCTCGACGTCTCGCTGCAGCCGCTGGTCGGGCTGGTGGCGCTGAAGACCGGGCGGCCGGCGGTGCTGGCCTATACGCGCGCCGACTCGATGGCCTCGACCACCAAGCGCCATCCCGCGTCAATGCGCGCCACGCTGGCCGCCAATGCCGACGGACGCATCGCCGGGCTGGCATTTGCCGGCGATTTCAACACCGGCGCCTATGCGAGCTGGGGCCCGACAGTCGCCAACCGCGTGCCGGTGCATGCCTGCGGGCCCTATCTGACGCCCAATTACCGCGCCAGCGCGCGCGCCGTGCACACCAACGGGCCGGTCGCGGGCGCGTTTCGCGGTTTTGGCGTGCCGCAGGCCACCATCATGCTCGAAACGCTCTACGACGCGCTCGCCGCGAAGCTCGGCATCGACCGGCTGGAGCTTCGGCGCCGCAACGCGCTTGCCGACGGCGACAGAACCGCGACCGGGCAGGTGCTGGCGTCCGGCGTCGGCATCGGCGCCTGCCTGGCCGCGCTCGAACCGCACTGGCGGCGCGCGCTGGCCGACGCCGAAACGGCCAACGCGGCGGCCGGCGACGGGACGGTGCGGCGCGGCGTCGGCATCGCGTCGTGCTGGTATGGCTGCGGCAACACCTCGCTGCCCAACCCCTCCACGATCCGGGTCGGTATTTCGCCCGCCGGCCGGGTTGTGCTGCACCAGGGCGCGGTCGATATCGGCCAGGGCTCCAACACGGTGATCGCCCAGATCTGCGCCGACGCTGCCGGCCTGCCGCTGGTCGCCTTCAGCCTTATCGACGGCGACACCGCGCATACCCCTGACGCCGGCAAGACCTCGGCCTCGCGCCAGACCTATGTCAGCGGCAAGGCGGCAGAAAAGGCCGGCCGCGCCCTGCGCGAAAAAATCCTGCGTTATGCCAATGTCTCCTCGCAGGCCCGCATCGAGATCGAGCCCGGCCTGCTGGTCGTGCGCGAGGGCGAGGCGCGCCGGCAGATCGCGCTCGACACGCTGCCGCTCGATGGGCGCGGTTACGTGTTTTCGGCCGAGGAGAGCTACGACCCGCCGACGACGGCGCTCGACGAGAACGGGCAGGGTGTGCCCTATGCCGTTTACGGTTACGGCGCGCAGATCGTCGAGCTCGCGGTCGACCGCAGCCTCGGCACGGTCGCGCTTTTGAAAATCACCGCCGCGCACGATGTCGGCCGCGCCATCAACCCGCAGCTCGCCGAAGGCCAGATCGAGGGCGGCATCGCGCAGGGGATCGGCATGGCGCTGATGGAGGATTACGTGCCCGGCCGCACGGAAAACCTGCACGATTATCTGATCCCGACCATCGGCGACGTGCCGCCGATCGAGACCATTCTGGTCGAAATCGCCGACCCGGAAGGCCCGTTCGGCGCCAAGGGGCTGGGCGAGCATGTGTTGATCCCGACCGCGCCGGCGATCCTGAACGCCATTCGCGACGCCACCGGCGTTTTGGTCGACAGGCTGCCGGCGACGCCGAGCCGGGTTCTGGCGGCGATCCGGGCGGCGGAGGCGGGGCGATGAGCGAACTGTCGGAACGGTTCGAGCCGTCGCCGGAAAGGCCCGACACCACCGGCGAAAAGGTCCGCTGCGATGCCTGTCCGGTGATGTGCTACATCGCCGACGGGCGCACCGGCGCCTGCGACCGCTACGGCAATGTCGGCGGCAAGATCGTGCGCACCGATCCGCTGACCATCCTGCACCACGCCGCCGAGGAGGGCACGCCGCTGGTGCCGTTCCTCGACCCGGAGGAGCCCTGGGACGGCGAACTGGTCAACACCGGCCGCCGCTTCGTCTCCGCCATCGGGGCCGGCACCACCTATCCCGACTACAAACCCGCCCCCTTCATCGTCAGCCAGGAGGTCGAGGGCGTCGATCTGGTGACCGTGGTGACGGAAGGGATTTTTTCCTATTGCGGCGTCAAGGTGAAGATCGACACCGACCGTCATATCGGGCCCGAGACGGCGACTGTGCGGGCCAACGGCGAGCCGGTCGGCCACGTCACGACCGCCGAATACGGTTCGCAGATGCTCTCGCTCGGCGGCGTGCGCCACCTGACCGGCGGCTCCAAGGCCGAGGGACGGGTGACCTGCGACACGCTTTTGGCGCTGTGCAATCGCCAGCCGGTCGAACTGACGATCGACGACGGCGCGATGCTGGTGGTGGAGGCCGGCAAGGCGCCGGTGATCGACGGCCGCCAGGAACAGCGCATGCGCGTCGGCTGCGGCTCGGCGACGATCGGCATGTTCGCCACCCAGTGGCGCGACCTGGTCGACGAGGTGGTGGTGGTCGACGACCACATCACCGGCGTGGTGTCGGAACACCAGGCCGGCAAGGTGCTTGGCTGGCCCGACACCGGCATCAAGATCATCGGCCGGCGCTCCACGCCCGGCCGCTATTTCAAAGTCTCCGAACCCGGCCTCGGCTGGGGCGGCACCACCATCGCCGACCCGCTGGAGATTCTCGGCCCCTTCAACGCCAACAAGGGCGCCCGGCCCGGCCTGTCGCTTTTGATGGTGTCGACCACCGGCGAGCAATTCGCCTATTACGAGCTCGACCAGGACTTAAAGCCGGTTGCGAAGCCTTTTCCGGATCGCTTGAAGAAATCTGTCGATCTTATTGAAGATAATTGCGAACCGGCTTTGTGTACGGTGCTGTTTATGGGCGGTGCCGGCGGGTCGCTCCGCGCCGGCGTGACAGAAAACCCGGTCAATCTCACCCGCTCGGTCCAGGGTCTGAACACCTATGTCACCTGCGGCGGCGCGCCGGTCTATGTCTGGCCGGGCGGCGGCATCACCATCATGGTCGATGTCACCCGCATGCCGCAAAACGCCTTCGGCTACGTGCCGACGCCAGCGCTGGTGGCGCCGGTCGAATTCACCCTGCGCCGCGACGACTATCTCCGGCTCGGCGGTTATGCCGAGGAGATCCGTTCGGTCGACGACATCGCGGCGCGCGGCGGCGCGTATCACAATCCGCGCCGGGATAGGCCCGCGCCGGGCGGCAATCCCTGGCCGCCGCTCCGCCAGCGGCGGCGGGAACGGCCATGAGCGGGCCGCGGATCGCCTGGCTGCCGGACGGGCGACGCCTGCACATGCAGCACGGTCCGATCGACCTGATCGTCGAGGCGTTCGGCGTGCCGGCCGAGCGCGCGGCCGGCTACCGGCAGGCGGCGGCCCGCTTTTCCACCGTGCTCGACGAGCTGGTCGGCGAGCTCAGCGCCCTGCGCGCGCCGTCGACAAACATCCCGCGCCATTTCGCCGGCGCCACCGCGCGCCGGATGGAGCAGGCGGCGTGCCGGCATGCCGGCCGTTTCGTCACCCCGATGGCCGCCGTCGCCGGCGCGGTCGCCGACGAGGTGCTGACCGCCCTGGTGACCGGGCGCGAACTGGAGCGGGCTTATGTCAACAATGGCGGCGACAGCGCCGTCTTCCTCGCGCCCGGGCAAATGATCCGTCTTGCCGTCGCCGGCACGGGGCACGGTTTTTCCGACCGGGTGACGATCGACGCCGACGATCCGGTGCGCGGGATCGCGACCTCGGGCTGGCGCGGCCGCAGCCATTCGCTGGGTATCGCCGACGCCGTCACCGTTTTGGCCGCCGACGCGGCCGCGGCCGACGTCGCCGCGACGCTGATCGCCAACGCCGTCGACCTGCCGGGACATCCCGCGATCGCGCGCGCGCCGGCCAATACGCTGTCGTCCGACAGCGATCTCGGCGCGCGGCCGGTCACGACCGGGGTCGGCGCGCTGGATGCGGTGGAGATCGACACGGCGCTGGCGCGCGGCCTTGCCGAGGCGGAGTCCTGCCGCGCGCGCGGCCTGGTTGTCGCGGCGGCGCTTTTTCTTCGCGGCGCCCGCCGCCTGTCCGGTTCCTTCGGCGCGATGCCGGCCGGGACCTTTCAAGGAGATTTGCTCGATGCCTGACTTTCCGATCCGCAAGCTGGCGGTGTTTTTCGAGGAGATCGTCCACGACGGCGGCCCGGCGGCGGCCGAACCGCGGCGGCGCGCGGCGGCAATGGCGCTGGTCAAGAACCCGTTCGCCGGCCGTTATGAAGAAGACATCGAAGCAGCGATGGACGACCTGAAACCGCTCGGGGCGACGCTGACGGAACGGTTGATCGCCGCGCTCGGCGGCGACGCGGAGAAGATCGACGGCTACGGCAAGGGCGCGATCGTCGGCACGCAGGGCGAGATCGAGCATGGCGCGCTGTGGCACGTGCCGGGCGGATACGCGATGCGCGAGCGGCTGCCGAAATCGATGGCGATAGTGCCCTCGGCGATGAAGGTGGCAGGCTTCGGGGCGACGCTCGACATTCCGCTCGGCCACACCAACGCCGCCTATGTGCGCAGCCATTTCGACGCCATCACCGTCAGCGCGCCCGACGGGCCGCGCCCCGACGAAATCCTGTTCTGCCTGGCGATGAGCCGCGGCGGGCGCGTCCACGCCCGCATGGGCGGGCTCACCGCCGGCGAGGTCAAGGGACGGGACGGGTTGCGATGAGCATTGCGGCGAAGGCGGCCCGACCGGAAAGGGCGGCGGCGGAAGAAGACTACAGGCTCGAAGACCATATCGGGTTCGTGCTGCGCAAGGCCAACCAGCGCCATCTGGCGCTGTTTTCGGCCCGCATCGGCGACCTGACGCCGCCGCAATTCGCCGCGCTTGCCAGGCTGGAGGAGGTCGGCGAGACCTCGCAGAACCAGCTCGGCGCCCTGATCGCCATGGACGCGGCCACGATCAAGGGGGTCATCGACCGGCTGAAGACGCGCGGCCTGGTCGAGCTCGATACGCACAAGCAGGACCGCCGCCGGCTGGTCGTGCGGCTGAGTGCCAAGGGGCGCGAGACGCTGGCGCGGCTGCGGCCGCTTGCCTTTGCCATCACCGAGGAGACGCTGGCGCCGCTGACCGGGCGCGAGCGCGCCAGCCTGATGCGGCTTTTGGCCAAGATCGGCTGAACGGGCGACGACACGCCCGCCGCGCTTCAGGCCTCGTCGTCGGCAAGCAAATCGGCCGTGACGCCGAATTTCTCCATCGCTTCGGCTTCGGTGTAATAACCGAGCGCCACGTCGCGGCGCACCAGGGCGGGATCGCGTTCGCGCGGGTTCCCGTAACCGCCGCCGCCCGGCGTGCCGACACTGACGCGGTCGCCGGGTTTGAGCGCGATGTCCTGTTCCTTCGACAGATGTTGCGGCACGTGGGCGATCCCGTCGCGCCACACGGTGACGGTGTTGACGCCGCCGTCGGCGCCGCCGAGCACGCCCTGCGGGCCGAACCGGCCATGGTCCATAACGAAGGAGGCGCGCGCCTCGCCGCGCAGGAGCTCGACCTCGTAGGCGAGCCCGAAGCCGCCGCGTTGCCGGCCGGCGCCGCCGGAGCCCTCGCGCAGCGCGTAGTGGCGGTAGAGGATCGGATAGGCCTGCTCCATCACCTCGATCGGCGGCGATTTGGAAATACCGATGGTCGAACAGCCATTGCTGAGCCCGTCATGGTCGCTGTTGCCGCCATAACCGCCGCCGGAAATCTGGTACATGACGTAATCGCGCCCGCGCGCCGGATCGTGGCCGCCGAGGGCGAAATTGCCGGACGAGCCGGCCGGTGCGGCCGTCACGTGCTCGGGCAGGGCCTGGACCAGGGCGGCGAACACCGCTTCGGCGATGCGCTGCGAGACCTCGGCCGCGCAGCCGGAGACCGGGCGCGGATAATGCGCGTCGAGAAACGTGCCCTCGGGGCGGCGGATCTCCAGCGGCTCGAACGCGCCGGCGCTGAGCGGCACGTCGGGAAAGATGTGGCGCATGGCGAGGTAGATCGACGACAGCGTGGTGGCGAGCACGCTGTTCATCGGCCCCGCGCAGGGCGGGCTCGAGCCGGCAAAGTCGAACACCAGCCGGTCGCCGGTCTTTTCGACCGCCAGCGCGATGGTCAGCGGTCGGTCGACGACCCCGTCGGAATCGACATGGGCCGTCGCGCGATAGACGCCGTCGGCGATGTCGGCGATACGCGCACGCATCTGCTCGGCCGCGCGCCGGCGCAATTCGGCGATCGCGGCCAGAACGGTGTCGTCGCCATAGCGGTCGAGCAGGGCGCAAAGCCGCTCCTCGCCGACCATCAGCGCGGCGGCCTGGGCCTTGATGTCGCCGATGCGCTGGTCGGCGACGCGGATATTGGAGGCGATGATGGCGTGGATTTCGGGATCGAGTTCGCCGCGCTTGAAAAGCTTGACCGGCGGCAGCCGCAGCCCCTCCTGCTCGACGGCGGTGGCCGACGCCGAAAACCCGCCCGGAACCGAGCCGCCAATATCGGGCCAGTGGCCGGTATTGGACAGCCAGCAGAAAATCTTGCCGTCGCGCCACACCGGCCGGGCAAAACGCACGTCCATCAAATGCGTGCCGCCGAGATAGGGATCGTTGACGATATAGATGTCGCCCGGCTCGGGCGGCAGGCAGCGCCCGTCGGCGATCATCTCGATCAGCGTGCGGGTGGAATATTCCATCACGCCGACAAAGACCGGCAGGCCGCCGACGCCCTGGGCGATCAGCGCGCCGTCGTCGGCCGCATAGATGCCGTCGGAGCGGTCATTGGCCTCGGCGATCACCGGCGAGAACGCCGCGCGCGAAAAGGCCAAATCCATCTCGTCGCAGACCTGCTGCAGCGCGGCCTGGATAACGGTCAGGGTGATCGGGTCGAGCTCGGCCATGGCTCACGCCTTTGCAGCGGTGATGATCAAATTGCCGTCGCCGTCGCTCACGGCCCGGTCGCCGGGTTCCAGCACGGTGGTGGCGTCCATCTGTTCCAGGATCGCCGGGCCGTCAATGCGGGCCTCAAGCGGCAGTTGTTCGCGGGCGTAGACGGGGGTGTCCAGCCAGTCGCCGGCAAACCAGACCGGCCGCGTCGCCGCCTGCGCGCCGGCGAGCGTGTCGGCCCGCCCGGCCGGATCGATCAGCGTCGACAGGTCGAGTTCGGGGCGGATACCGATCACCGAGGTGTTGAGATTGACCAGATTGGCGCGGATTTCCGGCAGTTTTACCTTGAAACGGGCGAAATAGGCCTTTTCGAACAAGGCCTGCAGCGTGGCGCGCTCTACGGCGGGGCCGGGCAGCGCGACATTGAGAAGATGGGTCTGGCCGACGAACTGCATGTCGGCGGAATGGACGATCTCGATGCGTTCGGGCCGCACCGCCTCGCGCGCGATCAGGTCGCGGCCCTCGCCGGCCTGTTCGTTGAGGATCGCCTGCACCGCCGCCATGTCGAGATCGGCCAGCGGCCGGTTCAGCGTGCGCACGAAATCGTGCCTGAGATCGGCGACCACGCAGCCGAGCGCGTTGGTGATGCCGGGCCGGGCCGGCACGATGACGCGCGGAATGCCCAGCTCGCGGGCGAGCGCGCAGGCATGCAGCGGGCCCGCGCCACCGAAGGCGAACAGCGAAAAATCGCGCGGGTCGTGCCCCTTGGCGATCGAGACCATGCGGATGGCGCCGGCCATCCTGAGATTGCCGATCCTGAGCACGGCGCCGGCCGCCCCGGTCGCGTCGAGGCCGAGCGGCGCGCCGAGCGTGCGCGCAAACACGTCGCCGATCGTGTCGAGATCGGCTGCCCCGTCGACGGCGAGAAGCTTTTGCGCATTGAGCCGGCCGAGCAGCAGATTGGCGTCCGACACGGTCGGCCGGGTGCCGCCGCGGCCGTAGCAGATCGGCCCGGGCAGCGCGCCGGCGCTCTCGGGGCCGACCTCCAAAAGCCCGGCATTGTTGACGCGGGCGATCGAGCCGCCGCCGGCGCCGACGGTGCGCACGTCCACCATCGGCACGTGGATCGGCATGGCGTATTCGATCTCGATCTCGTTGGAGACCGCCGGGCGGCTGGCGCGCACCATGGCGACGTCGGTCGAGGTGCCGCCCATGTCGTAGGTGACGATGTCGCCGAAGCCGGCGCGCCGCGCGGTGTAGGCGGCCGCCATCACGCCGGAGGCCGGACCCGACATCACCGTCTTGGCGGCCTCGCGCGCCACCAGTCCGGCCGAAATCATGCCGCCATTGCCGTTCATGACCAAAAATTCGCGCTTGTAGCCCTTGCCGCGCAGGTCGCGGCGCAGCCGCTCGACATAACGCTGCAGGATCGGCTGCACGGCGGCGTTGACGGCGGCCGTCACGCCGCGTTCGAACTCGCGCGCCTCCGACAGCAATGCGTGCGCCATGGTGATGTGGTCGTTGGGCCAGAGCTCGGCCGCGATCTCGGCGGCGCGCAATTCGTGGCGGGGATTGGCGTAGGCGTGCAGGAAATGAATGACGAGCGCCTCGCAGCCACGGTCGCGGAGCCGGACGACGGCGGCGCGCAGTTCGTCCTCGTCGAGCGGCGTGTGTACCGTGCCGGCCGCCGTCATGCGCTCGCCGACTTCGAGCCGCAAATCGCGCGCGATCACCGGCTCGAAACGGCCGGTCATGCCGTAGGGCTGCGGCCGGGTGCGCCGGCCGAGCTCGATAATGTCGCGAAAGCCGCGCGTGGTGATCATGCCGGTGCGCGCCAGCCGGCGTTCCAAGACCGCGTTGGTGGTGGTGGTGGTGCCGTGCACGATCAGGTCGATCGCCTCGACGGGAAAACCGGTCTGGGCGAGCGCGTCGACCACGCCCTCGGCCTGGTTGGCGCCGGTGGTGGGGGTCTTGGCGAGCCGGACCCGGCCGCCCGATGCCGCGTCGATCAGGATCAGGTCGGTAAACGTGCCGCCGACGTCGATGCCGGCCACGGTTGAGGCGGGGCCGGCGCGATTTTTTTCGTCCATCTCGGTTTTCCCGAACGCGCGGCCTAACAATGGCCGGCAATTTGGAACAGCTCTCCCGGTCTCGATCTTGACCCGATATTCATTTGTATACTAATTAATTTCGCGAGCAAGACACAGGGTCGAACATCCCACGGACGGGCCCGGCACCGTCCGCCACAGCCGGCCGCCGCGCGGCCATTTCAACCGACGCTTGCCAGGAAGGTGCACCGGATGACAAATGTCGCCGCAAACAGCAACGAGACTGCCCGCAAGCCGGACTTTCCGATTCCCGCCGGCGTGCATGCCGAGACCGTGGTCTCGGTGAAACACTATACCGACCGGCTGTTTTCCTTCCGCATCACCCGCCCACAGAGCTTCCGCTTCCGCTCCGGCGAATTCGTGATGATCGGCCTGCCCAACGCCGAAAAGCCAGTGTTCCGCGCCTATTCGATCGCCAGCCCGGCCTGGGACGAGGAACTGGAGTTTTATTCGATCAAGGTGCCGAACGGCCCGCTGACGTCGGAATTGCAGAAGATCGTGCCCGGCGACACCGTTTTGTTGCGCCAGAAATCGACCGGCACGCTGGTCAACGACGCGCTGAGCCCGGCCAAGAGGCTCTACATGATCGCCACCGGCACCGGCATCGCCCCCTTCGCCAGCCTGATCCGCGATCCCGACACATATGAGAAATTCGACGAGATCGTGTTGACCAATACCTGCCGAGACGTCGCCGAGCTCGCTTATGGCGACGAGCTGATCGCCGCGTTGCGGGCCGATCCGCTGATCGGCGAGCTGGTCGCCGGGCGCGTGCGTTATTATCCCACCACCACGCGCGAGGACGGTGAGCGGACGGGACGCATCACCACGCTGATCGAATCGGGCAAGCTGTTTTCCGATCTCGGCGTCGCGCCGTTCGACCCCGCCAGCGACCGGGTGATGATCTGCGGATCGCTCGATATGATCCGCGACGTCAAGGCGCTGGTGGAAAAATCCGGCCTGGTCGAGGGCTCCAATGCCGCGCCGGCCGATTTCGTCGTCGAGCGCGCCTTCGTTGGCTGAGCGGCGGCTCCGAACGAAGCCGCAGCAACATCGCAAAAACCGCCTGGCGTCGCCCGACGCCGGCGGTTTTTTCGTGAAAGGCCCTGCCCATACCTCGTCCATGGGCAGGGAACGGACCGTGCCTCCCGAATGTTGCCAGATCGCGTGGGAGATACGCTTTCAGGAATCACGGTCCGCAGCCTCGAACCTCGCCCATGAAGCCCGCCGCGTGTATGGTGCGATCACGCACCCCGCCGTCGCGGCGCGCCTGACATCAGGCCATAGACGATCGCGAGCACGACCAGGCCGCCAGCATAGACCGACGGCCGGATCTTCTGTTGAATCGTCAACCAAAGACCCCAGGCCATCCAGCCAAGAATCGCCATCACCATGAGAGTGGGAATCGACGGCATCATGCGTGTCACACTGACACAGCGTGTCGGCGGCGGCCAGCGGCCGGAACGGGCCGTGAACACCGTGCGAGAAAACCTTCTCGCACAGTGGTTTTTCTCGCACGGCGTTCCGGTTTCGTTTCTTTTGGATTGTTGATTTTATTGGGAGTTTTTGGTGAGCGCGCAGGGGCTCGAACCCTGGACCTACTGATTAAAAGTCAGTTGCTCTACCAACTGAGCTACGCGCTCCCGCAGGGCCGTTGCCGCCCCGAAAGTGGGCGGAAAATAGGGAGGCGCCACCCTCGGGTCAACCGCAAAAGCGCGTCCGCGGCGATCTTGTTGGTGAAAGGTCGCGCGCCGGGCGCGGACCGGGACAATTCGCCCACAAAAGGGTGATTGGCACAGCCCGGTCGGCGAGGGTATAGCCGGGTCACGGCGGCGCGGCCGGCACGGGCCGGGCGCGCGCGGACACGAGGTGCAAGGGCCGTCATGGCGATCGATGTCGGATATGCGAGCGCGGTCGGGGCAGGGGCTTTGTCCTTCCTGTCGCCCTGCGTCCTGCCGCTGGTGCCGCCCTATCTATGTTATATGGCCGGGGTTTCGGTGGAGGATTTCCGCGACGGCAACGCCGCCGCACAGGTCACCCGAACCAAGCTCGCCCTGCTCGGCGCGGCCGCCGCATTCGTGCTCGGCTTTTCCACCGTCTTCGTCGCGCTGGGCGCCGGCGCCTCGACCATCGGCGGCCTGTTGCGCGCCTGGCAGCAGGAACTGGCGATCGTCGCCGGCATCCTGATCATCCTGATGGGGCTGAATTTTCTCGGCCTGATCCGCATTCCCTTCCTGTCGCGCGAGGCCCGTTTCCAGACCGGCGGGTCGCAGGCCGGGCCGGCCGCGGCCTATCTGATGGGGCTGGCCTTCGCCTTCGGCTGGACGCCGTGCATCGGTCCCGTGCTCGGCCCGATCCTGACCCTGGCCGGGGGGCGCGGCACGGTCGGCGAGGGGGCGACGCTTTTGTTTGCCTATTCGCTCGGCCTCGGCATTCCGTTCCTGCTGGCGGCGCTGTTTTCGGGCGCCTTCATGCGCTTCCTCGGCCGTTTCCGCCTGCATCTTGGACGGGTGGAAAAGGTGATGGGCGGACTGTTGGTGATTGCCGGCGTGCTGTTTCTGACCGGCGGCATCCAGGCCGCTTCCTACTGGCTTTTGGAAACCTTTCCCGCGCTCGGTCAACTGGGATAGGCCGCCGGCCCGCCGGGGCGATTGGATTGCCGGGCGCGCAATGATAAAGACGGCGCGACCCGTCCCCAATCGCGATACGGAAATCTCCATGAGTGAACGCAGTTGCCTGTCGATCATCCTCGCCGCCGGCGAGGGCACGCGCATGAAAAGCGATCTGCCGAAAGTGCTGCACCCGGTCGCCGGCCTGCCGATGGCCGCCCATGTGCTCGGCGCGGCGCGCGCGGCCGGCAGCGGCGCGCTCGCCCTGGTGGTCGGCCATGGCGCCGAAACCGTCTCCGAGACGCTGAAGTCCCACGCCGCCGGCTGCCGGACCTTTGTCCAGGCCGAACGGCTGGGCACGGCCCATGCCGTACTCGCCGCCCGCGACGCGATCGCCGACGGGTTCGACGATATTTTGGTGATGTTCGGCGACACGCCGCTGATCGAGGCCGAGGCGCTGGCCGAGGCGCGACAAGGCTTGGCCGACGGCGCCGCCGTGGTGGTGATGGGCTTTCGCACCGACAAGCCCGCCGGTTATGGCCGTCTGGTGGAACAGGGCGGCGAGCTGGTGGCGATTCGCGAGGACCGCGACTGCAGCGCGGCGGAACGGGCGATTACTTTTTGCAATGGCGGGCTGATGGCGATCGACGGCGCCCGGGCGCTCGGCCTGCTCGACGCGGTCGGCAACGACAACGCCAAGGGCGAATATTACCTGACCGACATCGTCGAGATCGCGCGCGCGCAGGGCCTGCGCGTGGTCGCGGCCGAGGTCGCGTTCGAAAATGTGCTCGGCATCAACAACCGCGCCGAACTGGCCGAGGCCGAGGCGATCTGGCAGACCCGCCGGCGCCGGCGCATGCTGCTCGACGGCGTGTCGATGACGGCGCCCGAGACGGTGTTTTTCGCCCACGACACGGTGATCGGCCGCGACACGGCGCTCGAGCCGCATGTCGTGTTCGGACCCGGCGTGCAGATCGGCGACCGGGTGCGCGTGCGCGGCTTTTCCCATATCGAGGGCGCCACGATCGCCGACGGCGCCGAAGTGGGTCCCTTCGCGCGGCTGCGGCCGGGCGCGGATCTCGGCGCCGGCGCCAAGGTGGGCAATTTCTGCGAGGTCAAGGCCGCCGAGATCGGTCCCGGCGCCAAGGTCAACCATCTCACCTATATCGGCGACGCCACGATCGGCGCCAAGGCCAATATTGGCGCCGGCACCATCACCTGCAACTATAACGGCTTTACCAAGGACCGCACCGAGATCGGCGCCGAGGCCTTCATCGGCTCGAATTCCTCGCTGGTCGCGCCGGTTTCGATCGGCGCCGGCGCCTATGTCGCCTCCGGCAGCGTGATCGTGGCCGACGTGCCCGACGACGCGCTCGCCTTCGGCCGCGCCCCGCAAACCGTCAAGGAAGGACGGGCATCGAAGCTGAAGGCGCGCTATCAGGCCGAAAAGCAGCGCCGCGCCGCCGAAAAGGCCGCCAAGGACCGGGCCGCGCGCGGCTGAGCCGCCGCTACCGCCGTGGGCTCTACAGCCGCGACAGGAATTTCGCCAGGAGAAGCGAACCCTCGGGCCAGGGCCCGTATCCCGATTCGGCGTTGAGATGCCCGGCCTGGCCGGCATCGACGAACAACGATCCCCAGGCGGCGGCGATGTCCTCGGCGACGTCGAAGGCGCAGAACTCGTCATTGCGGCTCGCCACCACCACCGAGGGAAACGGCAGCGGCTCGCGCGGATAGGGACCGAACGTCATCAGATGTTTCGGGCGGATTTTTGGGTTGGCTACGTCCGGCGGGGCGACGAAGAACGCGCCCGCGACCGGCTTTTCGATCGCCTGCAGGGCATGGATGGCGGTCGGAATACCGAGCGAATGGGCCACGAGCAGGATCGGCCGCTCGGCCCGGTTGGCCTCCTCGGCGACGCGGGCGATCCAGTCGTCGCGCACCGGCTTCGACCATTCGCGCTGCTCGACCCGGCGCGCCGTCGACAGTTTCGACTGCCAGCGGCTCTGCCAGTGGCCGGGGCCGGAATTGGTGTAGCCGGGGATGATCAGGATATCGGTGTCTTTGGCCTTCATGGCCGCCCATGTAGCGAGGCGGTCCGCGCCGGGCAAGGCCGCCCGGACGCGAAACGGCACGGCGGCTCCGCTGCCGGCGCGGCGATCGCCTCAGGCCTGACCGAACACGCGGGCAAAAATCGTGTCGACATGTTTGGTGTGATAGCCGATGTCGAATTTCTCGCGGATCGCGTCTTCCGAAAGCGCGGCGCGCACCTCGGCGTCGGCGAGCAATTCTTCAAGGAAATCCTTGCCTTGCTCCCAGACTTTCATGGCGTTGCGCTGCACCAACCGGTAGGCGTCCTCGCGCGACACCCCGGCCTGGGTCAGCGCCAGCAGCACGCGCTGCGAATGGACCAGCCCGCGGAACCGATCGAGATTGTTCTGCATCGCCTCGGGGTAGACCAGAAGCTTGTCGACGACCCCGGTCAACCTAGCGAGCGCGAAATCGAGCGTGACGGTGGCGTCGGGCCCGATCATGCGCTCGACCGAGGAATGCGAGATGTCGCGCTCGTGCCAGAGCGCGACGTTTTCCATCGCCGGCAGGGCGTAGGCACGCACCATGCGGGCAAGCCCGGTGAGATTTTCCGTCAGCACCGGATTGCGCTTGTGCGGCATGGCCGATGAGCCTTTCTGGCCGGGCGCGAAATATTCCTCCGCCTCCAGCACCTCGGTACGCTGCAGATGACGTATCTCCACTGCGAGGCGCTCGACCGACGAGGCGATCACGCCGAGCACGGCAAAAAACATCGCGTGCCGGTCGCGCGGGATCACCTGGGTCGACACCGTCTCCGGTTCCAGCCCCATCTTGGCCGCCACGTGTTCCTCCACGCGCGGGTCGATATTGGCGAACGTGCCGACGGCGCCCGAGATCGCGCAGGTCGCGATCTCCCCGCGGGCGAAGACCAGCCGCTCGCGGCAGCGCGAAAACTCCGCATGGGCCTGGGCGAGCTTGACGCCGAAAGTGGTCGGTTCGGCATGAATGCCGTGCGAACGGCCGATGGTGATCGTGTCCTTGTGCTCGAAGGCGCGTTTTTTCAGCGCCGCGAGCAGGGCGTCGAGATCGGCCAACAGCAGATCGGCGGCGCGCACCAGTTGCACGTTCAGGCAGGTGTCGAGCACGTCGGACGACGTCATGCCCTGGTGGACGAATCGCGCCTCCGGCCCGACGATCTCGGCCAGATGGGTCAAAAAGGCGATGACGTCGTGCTTGGTCTCGGCCTCGATCTGGTCGATGCGTTCAATGTCGAACGTGGCCGCGCCGCCCTTGTCCCAGATGGTTTTGGCGGCCTCTTTCGGGATCACGCCGAGTTCTGCGAGCGCGTCGCAGGCATGCGCCTCGATCTCGAACCAGATGCGGAACTTCGTCGCGGGCGACCAGATTGCGACCATTTCGGGCCGCGAATAGCGCGGGATCATGCTTGCATCCTGTTTGCGGAATAGGTGGCTGCGTCGTAACAGAGCCGCCGCCGCGGCTCAACGCGCTTTCGCCGCATGCCACAGGGCAAACAGGCAAAGCGCCGGGATGCCGAGCGGCAGGTAGAGCCGCATGCCGAACGCGGCGAACTGGTAGAACGCGCCGGCCACGGTGAAAAAATACTGGATCGACCAGGTGACGGTGAACGGCGCGGCGTGCCACTGCGAGAAATAGGCGCGATGGTCGAGCCCGTAAAACGCCGCCGTCAGCCCGAGCGTGCCGGCGCCGAGCAGGAAGAGATGGGCGGCAAGCCGCGTGTCGAATTTCTTGCCGCCGCTCGCCCAGCCGGCCAGGATCACGGCAACGGGATAGGCGAGGAAGGCCGCCAGACCGAACAAGACCGCCACCGCGCGGATATGGGCCGGCTCCTGCCAGCCGTCGCGGTAAAGCGTCAAAACGGCGCTGGCCGCCATCAGCAGCGACCACAAAAGCGCGCCCGCCGCCAGGCCCGCCAGGGTTCGTTTGCCGGCGACGGCGGCATAGAGGCCGGCAAACGCCCCGGCCGGCGCGGTGCGTCTTTCAGGGGTCACAGCCGGCCGGTCACGGCCAGCCAGCGGATGTCCGGCCCCTCGAAGCCCAAGCCGCGCACCGCGATCATCACCGCGAAGGAGGGCGGTCCGCCCTGCGGATAAACCGTCTGCACCGCGCCGAGCCGGTATCCGAACGGGCAGCCGCGGCTTTGCGGGATCGCTTCGTCTTGATGCAGGCGAACGAACGTGCCGCCCGGTTCCAGATCGACGCGCGACAGGCGGTAGCCGACGACGGGACCGAAGGCGGCGCATCGTTCCGGCGCGGCGATGCCGATCTCCTCGAGATGGAAGGCGACCGCCGTGTCGATCGGCGGCAGAACCGGGCGCGGATTGACCACCATCCGGCCCGGCTCGCCCGACAGTTCGGTGACGGGATTGTACCCGGCAAGCCAGCCCCTGTTGCGTGCCAGCTCGTCGTCGGCGACGATGGTTTCGGCCGCGGCCTTGACCTGGGCGCGGGCGGTATCGAGGCTAACCGTTTCGTCCCTGATAAGCACGCGAAACGGCGAACCGGGCAAAAAACGGTCGTTCTCGACGTCGATGTAATAGCGGTTGGCATAGGGAAAACCCGACCCGTCCTGGATGCCGTACTCCTCGAAGGCGAAGATCGAGGCGTCATCCGAGAAGCCGAGAATGTCGAGCTCGGCGACATCGCCGGCCGAGGCCGCCGGCGCGCACAGGAAAAGGGCTGCGGCACACAGCATCGCGGCGGCACGGTAGAACATGACGAAATCCTTGTTGCGGGCCGATCCTGGACCGATTCTGAGGCGAGTCTATCACGGGCAGCCGCCGGGCAGGAACGGTGCGGCCAACCCCGTGCGCCGGCTTTTCGCAATCAGAACCGTTCGGCCCCAAGCTATTGTTTTGACGTGTTTTTGAACGGCGGCCCGGTTTCCATTTCGCCTGCCGACGCCTCAGCCCAGCGTCGACCAGGCCGGCATCAGGTCGCGCGGTCCGGGACGGGCGGCATAAACGCCACGCGCGATGGCGCGCGCCAGCGTGGCCGCGCCAGCGGCGTAAAGCTCCATCATCGCCACGCTGTCGGGCGCCGGCCGGGCGCCGGTCGCAAGCGCGAAGACCAGATCGCCGTCGGCCGGCGTGTGCGCGGGCCAGATCGCACGGGCGAGCCCGTCATGGGCGGTGACGGCCAAGCGCTTGGCCTCGGCCTTGGTCAAGGCGGCATCGGTGGCCACCACCGCGATGGTGGTGTTGGCGGCGAGCCCCGGATCGCGGAACTTCAGCCGCACCCGGCCGGCATCGTCGGGCAGCGGGCTTGGCAGGCCGAGGCCGCCGAACTCGGAGCCGGCCTCAAACGGGGCCGCCCAGAAATGGCGCGTGCTGCCGACGGTCACCGAGCCGACCGCGTTGACCGCGACCAGGGCGGCGACCGTGGTGCCGTCGGCAAGCCGCGTCGAGGCCGAGCCGAGGCCGCCCTTCAGACCGGCCGTCAGCGCGCCATAACCGGCGCCGGCCGTGCCGAGTTCGAAGGCGGTGGCCGCGTTCTGCGCCGCCTGGTAACCGAGCTCGCGATAGGGCGGGTAGCGTCCCCAACCCTTGTCGCCGCCATTGACGAGGTCGAACAGGATCGCCGCCGGCACGATCGGCACGCGCTGGTCGTGCACCTGGAGCCCGATATCGTGCTCGCGCAGCCAGGCCTGGACGCCGGACGCCGCGTCGAGACCGAAGGCAGACCCGCCCGAAAGCACCAGCGCATTGACGGTTTCGACGCTGTTGTGCGGTTCCAGAAGATCGGTCTCGCGGGTGCCGGGCGCGCCGCCCATCACCTGCACCGAGGCCACGGCCGGCGTGTCGCACAGAACCGCGGTGACGCCTGAATTGAGGGCCTCGTCGTGAGCCGCGCCGACACGCAGGCCGGCGATGTCGGTCAAAAGGTTGCGGGGACCGGGGGTAAAACTCATTCCAGATCGACCTGTTCGAAATCTTGACCGTCATAGCGAAACAGCCGGTAGCGTGTGCCGGCCCAGTCGCCGATATCGTTGAA
The DNA here is from genome assembly GCF_004000215.1 of Nitratireductor alexandrii. Taxonomy (GTDB): domain Bacteria; phylum Pseudomonadota; class Alphaproteobacteria; order Rhizobiales; family Rhizobiaceae; genus Mangrovimarina; species Mangrovimarina alexandrii. The sequence continues at coordinate 192,920 of NZ_RBVY01000004.1, forward strand.
GCGCACGGCGCCGAGCGCGGTCTCGAAGCGCGTCGCCGCGAGCACGCCGGCGAGCGGCGCGTCGGCGGCGGCGCGTTTTGCCGCCAGCGCGACCTCGACGGCGGCATAGGCCGGCAGGACGTAGCCGTCGGGCTCGGTGCCGGCCTGGCGCAGGGCGGCGACGATTGCCGGGTCTGCGATGTCGGCCCAGTCGGGCGGCGCGACCATCAAGGTGCCGGCGACAAGGTCGACCTCGTCGCGCGCGGCGCGCAGGGCCTCGCCGCCGGCGATCTGCACGTCGTAGCCGAGTTCGGCCGCCGCCTGGCCGAGAAGGGCGATGTCGGCCCGGTCGCCGCCGGCAAACACATGGGTCGCGCCCGCCTTGCGCAGCCGGCCGGCGAGCGCGATCTGGTTGGGCAGTTGCGGCCGGAACGTATCGATGAACACCGGCTCGAGCCCGGCCAGTTCGGCCGCCACGCGCAGGCTTTCGGCCAGTTCGCGCCCGTAAATGGTGCCGTCGTCGATGATCGCGAACAGCTCGCCGCGCCAGGCGCGGGTCAGAATGCGGGCGACGGCCTGCGCCTCCGCGTCGGCGCGCGGGGCGAGGCGAAACACCGGCCAGCCGGTCTTGTCGCGCCGGTCGGTGAGGGCGTCGACGCGCACGCCGGTGACGATGACGGGAATGCCGGCTTGGGAGAGGACCGGCATCGCAGCCTCGACCGCCGCCATGCACACGAAGCCGGTGACGAGATCGACGCCCTCGGCGACCAGCGCGCCGGCGGCGCGCGCGCCGCCCTCGGCCGAACAGCCCGTGTCCTCGACCACGAGCGCGGCCTTGCCGTCGGCGGCGACGGCCGCCGCCGCGCCGGCTTCCATCTGCGCGCCCAGCAGCGCACTCGCGCCCGACAGCGGCGCGGCCAGGCCGAGCCGCGGCTCGGCCGCGCGGGCCGGCAGCGCGCCCAACATGGCGGCAAAAAGGATCGCCAATCGCTTCGACATGCGCATCGCGTGATGGTTTCCGCTTGCGGGACCGCTTTCGCCGTTTCGTAAAGAAGCCGCCGGACCAGCGCAACTCGTCTTGCGCCTACCCGGCTTGTGGCGTAAGCGCACGGGCCTATATTGCATGTCAGCAGGGCCAGCGCAGCGCTGGCGGAAAGGCCGGGCGGCAGGTGTTGAAGAAAAGCGAAATCGAACCGCGCCATTATCGCGATGCGATGGCGCAATTCGCCGGCGCGGTGCATGTGGTCACGACCGACGGGCCTTTCGGCCGGCGCGGCGTGACGGCGATCGCCGCCTGTTCGGTCACCGACAACCCGCCGACGATCCTGGTCTGCCTCAATCGCGAGAACGAAAACAACGACTGCTTCCTGCGCAACGGCGTGTTTGCGCTCAACACGCTGACGGCCGCCCACGAGGCGCTGTCGTCGGATTTTTCCGGCCTGACCGGCAAGAGCCAGGACGCGCGTTTCGCCGCCGCCGACTGGGACCGTATCTCGACCGGCGCGCCGGTTCTCAAGGGCGCGCTGGCGGTGTTCGACTGCGAAATCGTCGACACCAAGGAACTGGGCACCCACCGGGTCTATTTCGGCAGGGTGACAGGCCTCGATATCGGCGATAGCCTTGAGCCGCTTCTTTACCACAACCGCACCTACCGCGTGCTCTGACGGTCGGGCGGCACACCGCTTCCAGGGTCGATCCCTTATCCGGAGACGCAATGACGCGCCCGACACCGCCCGCCCTTCCGCAGTCGATCGACGACACGCTCGCCCTTTTGCAAGGCGCCGACTACGTCGCCGATCGCGCACTGGCGACGGTGCTTTTCCTGGCCCTGCGCATGCAGCGGCCGCTGTTCCTGGAAGGCGAGGCCGGCGTCGGCAAGACCGAGATCGCCAAGGTTCTGGCGAGCGCGCTCGACCGGCGCCTGATCCGTCTGCAATGCTACGAGGGCCTCGACGTCGCCTCGGCCGTCTATGAGTGGAACTACGCCGCCCAGATGATCGAGATCCGCATGGAGGAGGCCGCCGGCGCGGTCGACCGCGGCACGATGGAAAAGAACGTCTTTTCCGAAAAATACCTGATCCGCCGGCCGATCCTGGACGCGCTTTCCGGCACGGACGGCCGCGCGCCGGTGCTGCTGATCGACGAGCTCGACCGCACTGACGAGGCTTTTGAGGCCTTTTTGCTCGAAATCCTGTCCGATTTCCAGGTCACCGTGCCCGAACTCGGCACGATCCGCGCCGCCGAACCGCCGATCGTGGTGATCACCACCAACCGCACGCGCGAGATTCACGATGCGCTCAAGCGCCGGTGCCTCTATCACTGGGTCGACTACCCCGATGCTGCGCGCGAGCTGGAGATCGTCCACCGCAAGGTGCCGCAGGCCAATCAGCGCCTGTCGCAGGAAGTGGTCGCCTTCATCCAGCGATTGCGCCAGATGGACCTGTTCAAGGCGCCGGGCGTGGCCGAGACGATCGACTGGGCGAGCGCGCTGACCGAACTCGACAAGGTCGCGCTCGATCCCGAAACCGTGTCGGACACGATCGGCGTGCTTTTGAAATATCAGGACGACATCGCCCGCATCGAGGAAGGCGAGGGGCGCAAGCTGCTCGACGAGGTGCGCAGCGAACTCGCGGCGAGCGACTAGGGCCGGCCGGGGCCATGGATCAGCAGGTTACCGCTCCCCGCACGCCACCGCCGGACGGGCGCATCGCCGACAATATCGTCTATTTCGCCCGCGCGCTGCGCAAGGCCGGCATGCGCGTCGGCCCGGCCGCGGTCAAGGAGGCGATCGAGGCCGTGCTGGCCGGCGGCATCGGCACGCGCGACGATTTCTACTGGACCCTGCATGCGGTGCTGGTGACGCGCCGCGAGGACCACGCTGTCTTCGACGAGGCGTTCCGGCTGTTCTGGAAATCGCGCGAGCTGGTGGAAAAAATGCTGGCGATGTTTTCGCCGCAGGCGGTCGACCAGCGCGAGAAGGAACGGCCGCGCGCGGCCGAATCGCGCGTCGCCGACGCCATGTTCGAGGGACACGAGAAAAACCGGCCGCGCGAGGAAATTCCCGAGATCGAGGTCGACGCGCGGCTGACCACCTCGACCAGCGAGACCCTGCGCGCCAAGGATTTTTCGCAGATGACGGCCGCCGAACTGACCGAGGCGAAGCGGGCGATCGCGGCCCTGCGGCTGCCTTTCGACCAGGTGCGCACCCGCCGCTGGCGCCCGGACCCCCGCGGCGCGCGCACCGATCCGCGCGCCATGCTGCGGGCCGGCTTGCGCACCGGCGGCGAACTCATTCTGCCGAAATTCCGTTCCGTGCGCGAAGTTCATCCGCCGCTGGTGGCGATCGCCGATATTTCCGGCTCGATGAGCCAGTATACCCGCATCTTCCTGCATTTCCTGCACGCGTTGACCGAGCAGCGCCAGCGGGTGCACTCCTTCGTGTTCGGCACCAGGCTGACCAATCTGACCCGGCAGATGCGCCATCGCGATCCCGACGCGGCGCTGGCCGACTGCGCGGCGGCGGTCAAGGACTGGTCGGGCGGCACGCGCATCGGCCATACGCTTTACGAGTTCAACCGGCTGTGGTCGCGCCGCGTGCTCGGCCAGGGTGCGATCGTGCTTTTGATCACAGACGGGCTCGAGCGCGACGATATCGATCTGCTCGGGCGCGAGATGGAGCGGCTGCACAAATCCTGCCGGCGGCTGATCTGGCTCAATCCTTTGTTGCGCTTCGACGGGTTCGAGGCGCGCGCCCGCGGCGTGCGCGCCATGCTGCCGCATGTCGACGAGTTCCGCGCCGTGCATACGCTGGAGGCGCTGGACGATCTGTGCGCGGCGTTGTCGACACGGCGCGGCGCGCGTGCGGCCGATCCGCGCCGTTTTCTGGACGCGGTTTCCCTTGGCAAGCGTGCGGCGTGATCCTAGTGTCGGGCAAAGGAGTGCAGTCATGGAGAACCTCTCGGCCCTCGACGACCGTCGCGATCCGCTGCTGATCGCCGAACGCTGGATAAAGGACGGGCGCGCGCTCGCGCTCGCGACCGTGGTCGAAACCTGGGGCTCGGCGCCGCGCCCGGTGGGCAGCCATCTGGTCATCGACACCGAGGGCAATTTCGAGGGCTCGGTCTCCGGCGGCTGCGTGGAAGGCGCGGTGGTGGCCGAGGCCGCCGACGTGATCGAGACCGGCGCGCCGCGCCTGCTCGAATTCGGCGTCGCCGACGAGACGGCCTGGGAGGTGGGACTATCCTGCGGCGGGCGCATCAAAGTCTATGTCGAACCTCTCGGCTGAGCGGAGGACGCCATGCGTGCTGAAGCTCTGAGAGCGCTGAATGCCGAACGGCGCGCGCGCCGCGCCGCGATCCTGGTCACCGATCTCGCGGACGGGAGCGACCGGCTGGTGCGCGAGGGCGATGTGCTCTCAGGCCAGTTCGGCGAGGCGCTGCAGCGCGCATTCCGCTCCGGAAAATCCGGCACGGTCGAGGCCGAGGGCGGGTCGTTCTTCCTTAACGTCCATCTGCCGCCGCCGCGCATCGTGGCGATCGGCGCGGTCCATATCAGCCAGGCGCTGGCGCCGATGGCCCGGATCGCCGGTTTCGACATCGAGATCATCGACCCGCGCACCGCCTTCGCCACGCCGGAACGCTTTCCCGAGACCCGGCTTGCAGCCGAATGGCCCGAGGACGTCTTCAAACGGCGGCCGCTCGATGCCTATACCGCGCTCGCCGCACTCACCCACGATCCCAAGATCGACGATTTTCCGCTCAAGGCGGCGCTGGAGACGGGCTGTTTTTATGTCGGCGCGCTCGGCAGCCGCAAGACCCACGCCAAGCGCCTGGCCCGGCTCGCCGAAGCCGGCGTGACGGACGAGGCAAGCGGACGCATCCATGCGCCGATCGGCCTCGATATCGGCGCGGCAAGCCCGGCCGAGATCGCCGTGGCGGTCCTGGCCCAGATCGTCGCCGCCCTGCGCTCGCGCGGACTGGCGGCAGTGACCGAAAGCCGCGCGGCATGAAGTTCGGTCCCGTACCGCTCGACCGGGCCGAGGGCGCGATACTCGCCCACGCCACCCAGGCCGGGACGCGCCGGATCAAGAAGGGCACCCGCCTCGGCGCGGCCGAGATCGCGGCCTTGAGGGAGGCCGGCATCGCGGAGGTCGCGGCCGCCGTGCTCGACCCCGGCGACCTGGACGAAAACGAGGCCGCCCGCCGGATCGCCGCAGCACTCAAAAGCCGCGGCGTGGAGGTCCGGGACGCGGCGACCGGACGGGTCAATCTGCATGCCGGGCCGGCAGGGGTGTTTTGCGTCGACCGCGCGCTGATCGACGCCATCAACGCCGTCGACCCGGCGATCACCATCGCGACGCTGAACGACCATGTGCGCGTCGAGCCGGGCCGGATGGTGGCCACGGTAAAAATCATACCCTTCGCGGTCGCCGGCACGCTGGTCGACGCGGTCGAGGCGATCGCCGCGCGGGGCGCGGTGTTCGGCGTGCATCCGTTCGCGGCCCGACGCGTCGCCCTGATCCAGACGAGCCTGCCGGGCACCAAGCCGAGCGTGCTCGACAAGACGGTCAAGACGATGCGCGCGCGGCTGGAGCCGTCGGGCAGCGCGATCGCCTTCGAGCGCCGCACGCCGCACGACGAGGCGAGCCTGGCGCGCGCACTCGCCGACGCCACCGCCGGCAGCGACATCGTGATCGCCTTCGGCGCGTCGGCCGTCAGCGACGGCGACGACGTGATCCCCGCCGCGATCCGCGGCGCCGGCGGCACGGTCGAACGCTTCGGCATGCCGGTCGATCCCGGCAATCTGCTGGTCAAGGGGCACATCGGCGCGGTGCCGGTGCTCGGCGCGCCGGGCTGCGCCCGCAGCCCGAAGGAAAACGGCTTCGACTGGGTGCTCGACCGCATGCTGGCCGGTCTGGACGTCGATGCCGGCACGATCGCCGGCATGGGGGTCGGCGGGCTGTTGATGGAGATCGCCACCCGGCCGCAGCCGCGCGAGGCGCGCCCGCCGGCCGACGCCCAGACAAAACCGGCAAACGTGCACGCCGTGCTGCTGGCGGCCGGACGCTCGAGCCGCATGGGCGGACCCAACAAGCTTCTGGCCTCGTTCGACGACACACCGCTGGTGCGGCGCAGCGCCGAGCGCGCGCTGGCAAGCCGCGCGGACGGGCTGACGGTGATCCTCGGCCATCAGGCCGAGCGCGTGGCCGCGGCGCTTGCCGGGCTTGCCGTCGCGACCCGCCGGAACCCGGATTTCGCCCAGGGCCTGTCGACCTCGCTGAAGGCGGGCCTGCACGCCGTGCCGGAGGCGGCCGACGGCGCGCTGGTGCTGCTTGCCGACATGCCCGCGATCGGCACGGCGGCACTCGATGCGCTGATCGACGCCTTCGAGCGGTCCGGCGGGCGCGCCGTGGTGCGCGCCACCCATAACGGCAAGCGCGGCAACCCCGTCATCCTGCCGCGGGCGGTGTTTGTTGCCGTCGACGGGCTCGCCGGCGACACCGGCGCCCGCCATTTGGTCGAAAGCGGGCTCGCCGAGGTGATCGACGTCGAAATCGGCGCGGCGGCGAGCATCGATGTCGACACGCAGGACGCGCTCGCCCGGGCCGGCGGCGTGCTCGAGGAATAGCAGCGCGGCAACGCCCATGCCGGGCTTGCCAAGCCCGGCAGCGGACGGCACAGTCGCGGCGATGACCACGACCCTTCGCCGTTTTCTGCTTGTCGTCGCCTTGTCGCTTGCCGCCGGCAGCGCCGGCGCTTTCGAACTCGCCCCCCACAAGGACCGGCTGTTCGCCTATCCGGCAACCCTTAGCTCGGCCGACGGCGGCCGATACCGCGTCGTCGACTATCGCGAGATGCGCGACATCAACGGCCGCGACGCGGTGCCGGAACGGCGGGTGCGCGACGACTATGTGTCGCTGCGCGTGCGCGCGTTCCAGCAGCAATACGCGCTCGGCGATCTGCGCCACTACGCGGTCGGCCGGCGCGAGGGCGCCAAGATCATCACCATCTATCTGCACGGCCAGGGCGGCAGCCGCCGGCAGGGGGTCGACGATTTCACCTTCGGCGGCAATTTCAACCGCATCAAGAACCTGATGACGCGCAATGACGGGCTTTATCTGTCGCCCGATTTTCCCGATTTCGGCGCCGGCGGCAAAAAGGCGATCGCGATGCTGATCGATCACTACGCCGCGCGCTCGCCGGCCGCGCCGGTCTTCGTTGCCTGCGGCTCGATGGGCGGGGCGCTGTGCTATGCGTTGGCAGAGGACGAGCGTGTCGCGTCGCGGCTGGGCGGGCTGCTTCTGCTCGGTTCGCACTGGGATACGGGTTTCTTGAAAAGCCCCGCTTTCAAGCGGAAGGTTCCCGTCTTCATCGGTCAGGGCAGCCGCGACACGGTGTTTCCGGTCGAAAAGCAGGAAACGTTCTTCCGCGCGATCCTGGCGGCGGCACCGGACTATCCCGTGCGCTTCGTGCGCTTCGAAACCGGCACCCACGGAACGCCGATTCGCATGACCGACTGGCGCGAGACGCTCAACTGGATGCTGGCGCAGCGCTGACACGACCCGTTTGATTTTTTGGAGATCGCCCATGGCCGGCTTCGTCGATCCGACCCGCGAGACATTCGGCACTTTCCGGAAAATGGCGGAGGAGGGGCCCGTCCACATGCTCAATCTGGTGCGGCTGCGCGCGCAGGCCGCCTATCCGGACGGGCGCCAGGCGACCGGCGCGCAGGCCTATGCCGCCTATGGGCGCGAGAGCGGCCCGGTCCTGCGCCGGGTCGGCGGCAGGGTGGTGTGGGCCGGCGATTTCCGGCTGATGCTGATCGGCCCCGAGGACGAGCACTGGGACCGGTGCTTCATCGCCGAATATCCGTCCGCCGCCGCCTTCGTGGAGATGGTCAAGGATCCCGACTACCAGAAGGCGGTCGTGCATCGCCAGGCGGCGGTCGCCGATTCCCGCCTGATCCGCCTGGCGCCGAAAGCGACCGGCAGCGGCTTCGACGGCTGAATTTCTGGCCGGCTACGGCGCGGAATAATAGTCCAAAAGCAGTTCGGGATTGACCGCGCCGTCATAGGTCGCGTCAACCTCGTATTTGACCAGCGAGAACTGGCCCTGGCGGAACAGCCACGTGCCGGAGGCGGCGGCATCGCCCAGCCCGCGCCATTTGGCGTAGGCGGTGACGACGAAGTTTTCCGGGTCGTAATCCGAGTTCACGAGCTGGTTTTCGGCGGTGAAACCGACGATGCGCATCGAATCGACCGGGCCCTCGCTGTCGTCGTCCCGATAGCGGATGTCGAGCTCGGGCATGGCAAAATGCAGTTCGCGCACGCCGTCGATCTCGTCCTCCCGGTAATAGACATGCATCTCGTTGTAGGCGCCGGCCCGGCAGTAGAACCGGAACAGCCGCATTTGGCGTTCCGGCGCATCGGCGTCGTCGGTGCTGTAGCGGAAGCCGATCGTGTGCACATCCGGCGCGCGCGGTCCGTCGCTGCCGGGCGGCGCCCCGCCGCAACTCTGGGCGTAACTCGCCTGAAACAGCGCCTTGGCGCGCTCGAGTCCGGCATCGCCGGCCGGCCCGGCCGGTGCATCGCCGCATTGCGCCGGCAGCGCATCCTCCAGCGGTTCGGAGGCGGGCTCAAGGCTGGCTGCGACGATGAACAGCGGGCGGAACGGCTCGTCCTGGATCTGCGGATCGATCAGCCGCGCCGTGTAGCAGCCGGCAAAGAGTTTTGGGGCGCCGCCGTCTTCCGTCGCCCGGATCGCGACCGGGACCCGGTAAAACACGCTACCGGCCGCGCCTTCCGCGGCCGCGGCCCCAACAACGAGCGCGACGCTTTCGGTCGCAGCATAGCCGGCTGCGAAATCGTCGAGCGTGGCGGCCGGCTTGTCGTCGCCGAAATAGCTCCAGGCGCGGGCATATTCCTTGCGGTTGACGGCGTTATAGTAGGAGGCGATCAGCGCCGCCGCATCGGAACGGTCGTCCAGATAGGGCCGGTCCTGCGCGGCGGCCGGCGCGGCGGCCGCCATGGCGGCGACAAGGCAAGATAGACCGGTGCGCATGCTGTTTCTCCTGCGATCACGGTGTTGCGCTCGCACCCAGCATAGGCGGCCATCGGGGCGATGCTATGAACAGTCTCACCCAGCGCGCGCGAGACGCAAGCCCTCCGCCGGGCAATGACTCAATTTGGTCCGGTTTTTCAGTCAGCTTGTTAATCCCTTGCGCCTATCGTGTCGGTGCGTTCGTGGCGAAACCCTTGGAGCAGGTGGTTTGAGCGGCTTCTCGACCAGCGAGTTTGCAACCCTTCTCGACGAACTCATCGCCGCCAAGGCCGACGAGGGCGAGGCGGAGCGCGCCGGACCGTCAGTGCCGTTCGGCTTCGTGCCGTCCTCCGAGGCGGTGGAGGAATTGTGGGCCAATGTTCCCGGCGAGGTGGTGGCGAGCCTTTACCGCCGCACCGGCCTGGAGAGCCTGGCCGAGAACGCGCCCGGCATCGAAACGCCCGACCCGCCCGAAGACCCGTTGCCGCCGGCCGATCCGGGCGCGATCGCGGCCGAACTCAAGATCGCCTATGCGCGCTGGCCGAAGGATTTCGACCGGATCCGGCGCGAGTTCGCCCGCGACAACCACCCCGACAAGGTGGCGCCGCATCGCCGCGAGCGGGCGCTGGTGCGCATGCAGATCGCCAACATGCTGATCGACCGGGCCAAGCGCAACGCGGCGGCCAAACGCTGACCGTTGTAACTTGAGTAATTTTGTCAGATTTAACTTGCTTTCCGGACCGCGCTGACCGATCTCTCCTGGCTGACATCAACAGGAGACGATCATGACAGCCCCGCAAGACGCTTCGCTGAGGGCCACCGCGACGGTGGCGACCGACAAGGCCAGCCGCTATCTGCAGCAATTGTGCAAGCATTTCGGGCACAAACGTCCCGTCACCTTCACCCCCGAACGCGGCTCGATCGCCTTCGATTTCGGCGCTTGCGAGCTTGAGGCCGGGGACGAGACGCTGACCATGACGGTGAACGCCGGCACGCCGGAAGACCTCGAGCGCATGCGCACGGTGATCGCCAGCCATCTCGAGCGTTTCGCCTTCCGCGAACCGCCGGCGATCGACTGGCGCTGAGGCGAACGCTTTTACGCGCATCGATCGGCCGTTATAGTCGGCTCTCCAAGATCCGCCCGGATCGATCACTCCCGGAGAGTTTTTATGCAAAAGCGCCGCATCGGCCGCACGGACCTGCTTGTTTCGCAAATCTGCCTCGGCTCGATGACTTGGGGCGAGCAGAACACCGAGGCCGAGGGCCACGCGCAGATGGATCTGGCCTTCGCGCGCGGCGTGAATTTCATCGATACGGCCGAGCTCTATCCGATCCCGCCCAAGGCCGAGACCCAGGGCCGAACGGAAGCGATCATCGGCAGCTGGATGAAGGCGCGCGGCAATCGCGGTGATGTGGTTCTGGCCTCGAAAGTCGTCGGGCGCACGGCCAACGACTGGTTTCGCGGCGGCCGGCCGTCGAAACTCGTGCGTGCCGACATTTTTGACGCGATCGACAAGTCGCTGGCGAAACTGCAGACCGACTATCTCGACCTCTACCAGATCCACTGGCCCGAACGGCCGATACCCTGGGGCTCCAACCCGACCCGCGTCGGCGCCGCTGACAAGGCCGACGGGCCGGCGGACGAGACGCCGATCGCCGAAACGCTGGCCGTGTTCGACGAGCTGGTGACGGCCGGCAAGATCCGCCATGTCGGTCTGTCGAACGAAAGCAGTTGGGGCCTGATGCGCTTCATCGCCGAAAGCGAGCGGCAGGTCGGGCCGCGCGTGGCCTCGATCCAGAACGCCTACAATCTCGTCAACCGGACCTTCGAGGTGAACCTGGCCGAGGTCTGCCGCCGCGAAGGGGTCGCGTTTTTGGCCTATTCGCCGCTGGCGCAAGGCTATCTGACCGGAAAATATGAGGGCGGTGCCTTGCCGAAGGGCTCGCGCAAGCAGCTTTTCGACCGGCTGCAACGCTACGAGACGCCGAACGCGGCCGAGGCGTTCGACGCCTACAACGCGCTCGCGCGGCAATTCGGTATGGAGCCGGCCCTGTTTGCCAACGCGTTCGTCACCCACAGTCCCGTCGTGACGTCCAACATCATCGGCGCCACCTCGATCGCCCAGCTCGAGACCGCGCTGGCGTCGGCCGCGGTGGACTGGACCCAGGAGATGCAGGACGCCGTCGACGCCGTGCACCAGCGCCTCGGCAATCCCTGTCCGTAACGGCGCCGCCCGTTCCGGCCGCACGGCGCGGCGGCCGGAACGGGCGCGACTCAGCGATTGTCCATCTGCGCGCGCACCAGGGCGAGCCCACGGCGCGTGATGCGGTAGGGACCGCCGCGGCTGGAGGCGATGGCGCGCTTGCGCCGGAGCTTGCCGAACAGAAGCGGGTCGAAACGCGTCAGCCGCCAGCCTTCGCGGCTATAGCACTCGATGTCTTCGACCTGTCCGTCTTCGTCGCGCAGCAAACGGATGAAACCGCCCTGCGCCAGCACGTGCAGAACGCGCTGTTCCTTGCGTGAAATGTCCATTTTTCGGTGAAATCCACGATGCGCGGCGCCAGGCGCCGCGACCACGACAGGCAGCGCCGCGCCCCGGGGGCGCGCCGTGCCGGCTCATGGGTGGGCCCGATCCGCGAGCGGATCGGGCTTTATCGGGATTCACAAAATGTGGACATAAAAACTCCGAACTGCCGGGTGATAGACGAAAACCGCCTCGGGTCAATCCGGTACGGCAGGCACGAATTGTCGTAAGCCGCGCGCGTTGATAATTTGCAACAGGGTCACGGGTGGGAAATCGGACATATGAGTGATGCGACGGATCGGGCCGAGCGCGTGCCGGCGCGCCGACAAGGGCGGATCGTCATCCGCGAAACCGAGGATGGCATCGGCGTCTACAACCCCGCCCGGCGCGAGCCGCTGGCGATCGGGTTCTTGTCTTTTTGGCTGATCGGGTGGGCGGTGGGCGAAGTCTTCGTCGTGACCCAGGTGCTCGGCGGCGGCCCGCAGGCGCTCGACATCTTCGTGCTGCTCTGGCTGGCGGTGTGGACGGCGGCCGGTTTCCTGATCGGCGGGGTGGTGCTGTGGCAATTGGTCGGCGTCGAAAAACTGTTTTTGGTCGGCGCTGGCGCGATCGTGGTCGAACGCGGCTTCCGGCCCTTCGGCCGCAGGCAGGTCTATCCGGTCGAAAAGGTCTCCTCGGTCGGGTTGATGCCCGACAAGCCGCCGGAAGTGTCGAGCATTTTCGCGCCGCGCCGGATCGGATTCGTCGTCGACGGCACGACGCGGAGCTTCGGCATCGGGCTCGACGAAGCCGAAGCCGCCGCCGTGCTTTCCGAACTGCGGCAGTTCGTCGACCGGTTCGCCCCGCCGGAACCGGAGAGGACCGAGCGGCCGAAAACGGACGAACGAGAAAACCCGGCTCGGCCCTGAGCCGGTCGGGCGCCGATGCGCCAGGGGAGAAATCCAGCTTGTTTTACGTCGTATCGAAGATCTTCTGGGCGCTGGCCAATCCGTTGAGCCTGGCGGTCCTGCTGCTGATAGCCGGGCTGATCGCCGCCTTGGCGGGCTGGCGGCGCAGCGCCGGAACCGCGACGGCCGCCGCGGCCATGATTCTGCTTCTCGGCGGGTGGACGACGACGGGCGCGCTTGTGCTGCAACCGCTCGAGGACCGGTTTCAGCGCCCCGGCGCGCTGCCCGACACCGTTACCGGCATCGTGGTGCTCGGCGGCGGCTTCGAGGGCGGGGTCAACCGGGTGCGCGGCGGCTACGAACTGAACCGCGGCGGCGACCGTTTCGTGGAAACCGCGATCCTGGCCCGGCGTTTGCCCGAGGCCAAAATCCTGATCTCGGGCGGCAGCGGCGCCTTGCGGCTAAAAGGCGAAGGCGACGCCGACACCGCGCCGCGGCTCTTGCAGGCGCTCGGCGTCGACCCGCAGCGGCTGATCCTGGAGAACCAGTCGCGCAACACCTACGAAAACGCGCAATTCTCACTGCGGCTGGCCGATCCCCAACCGGGCGAGCGCTGGCTGCTGGTGACCTCCGCCTTCCACATGCCGCGCGCCATGGGCCTGTTTCGCCAGGCCGGTTTTGCCGTCATCCCCTGGCCGGTCGACTACCGTACCAGCGGCCTGGAAACGCCGGGCCTCGCCCAGGACAACCCGATCGATTCGCTGCATAATATGGTGATCGCCGTACGCGAATGGATCGGGCTTGCCGCCTACCGGCTGGCCGGCTGGACCGACGCCCTGCTGCCCGCGCCGCGCCAGGACGAGATGGCCGAACGAGGCTGACGGGGCCAAACCTGGAGCCGTTCTGCTTTTCGCGGAAGCGCAGACCGGCTCCACCTTATCGTTTTGACGCGTTTTTGAACGGCGAACCGGCGTCCACTTCGCCTGGAAATGCTTTAGACGTGCGCCGCGAGCGCCTCGCGCGCCTTGGAAAAATATTGCCGCCGGACCAGCACCGTCAGAATGAACAGGGTCGTTGCCGCCAGCGCGATCGGCCCCAGGAACCAGCCGAGATACCCGATCGAAAAGAACATCGCCCGGAGGCCGGCATTGAAATGGCCGCCGGCCACGACATTCATGCCGATGGCGCGCGCGACGCTGCGCTCGACCGTGTCCGCGTCGGCCGTCTCGCCGGCCTGCGGCACGGCGCCGATCAGGATCGAGCAATAGTTGAACAGCCGGTAGGCCCAGCCGAACTTGAAGAAAGCATAGGCCAGGATGATCATCAGGCCGAGCACCTTGTCCTCGAACAGCGCCCGCGTCGGCTCGGGCGAATAGGGCACGTCGGCCAGCACCGCCACCACCGCGTCGGAGGCCTGCAGCAGCGCGAAACAGCCGCCGAGCGCGATCAGGGAACTGGAGGCGAAAAACGCCGTGCCCTGTTGGAGCCCGGTCATGATGCCGGTGTCGACCATGCGCATCTCGCGTACGGCCATCGTGCGCAGCCAGGCCTCGCGCTGGGCGTTCATCAACTGGCTGAGACAGGGCCGCGAGAAGAAATGCCCGGCCGTCGTCAACGCATGGCCGATCCAGGCGACAAGGAAGAACGCGAACGCGGCCAGGTCGGGGGCGGAAAGGGAATCACCGATCATGGCGACGAGCATAGTCCGATCCGGTCGAAAATTCCGTCCTTCTCGCCGCCTTGATTTCGACCAAACCGTTGCGCTTTCGTTACCGGGTGTAAAATTTTAATCTATTGATAAAGAAGGATGTTTTTAGGAGGGACGGGCTGGCGCCGCCGCTTTTGGCCGCAATTGCGCCGCTTTTGGTGTTGCAGTGCGGCAGGCGAGGGGCTAAAGCACGGGCCTCGAAGCGGCGCGTGCGGGACACGACGGTGGCGCGCCGGGGGCAAACACGGAAAATACGGAACATCATGGACGATAGCGTTCAAAAGTCGTGCTGGGGTGTGACTGCCAAGGCCATTGCGGGCTTTGCCTTCGTCATTCTCGTCGCGTGGCTGATCGGCGGCGCCGAAACGGCCGTGATCGCGACCGCGGGGTAGGCCCGAGCCCGATCCAGAGAATTCACAAAGACCGGGGCGCGGCAGCCATGCCGCGCCCTTTCTGTTTGCGCGTATCGGGTGTATGTCGCGCACGGACCAGGGATCGTCGGACCGCGTGAAGCGGTCCGGCGCGAAACGGCAGACAACGGCGCGAAGCACCGGACTGGAAAAATGTTTCTTTCCGTATTCGATCTCTACAAGATCGGCATAGGCCCATCGAGTTCGCACACGATGGGGCCGATGAGCGCGGCCGGCCGCTTTCTCGACGAGATCGCCGGCGACGAGTGGCCGCGCCCGAGCGGTGTCGCCGTGGAAAGCCTTTCGGCCAGCCTGCACGGTTCGCTCGCCTTTACCGGCATCGGCCACGGCACCGACCGTGCGGTGATTCTGGGCCTGGCCGGCGAGAACCCGACCACGGTCGACCCCGATCAGATGGAGGCCATTCTGGCCACCGTGCGCGCGGACAAGACGGTCAGGCCGGCCGGCCATCCCGCCTACCGCTTCGATCCCGACTCAGACCTGGTGCTGGACAAGTCCACGCCACTGCCCGGCCACGCCAACGGCATGGCGTTTTGCGCGCATGACGGGCAGGGGCGGGTCCTGTTGCGGCGTGTCTATTATTCGATCGGCGGCGGCTTCGTGGTCTCGGAAGAGGAGATGCAGCGGCTGAAGGCGCGCGGCGCGGCGCCGGCGGGCCCGAGCGTTCCCTATCCCTTCGGCACCGCCCGGGAAATGCTCGACATGGCTGCAAAAAGCGGGTTGTCGATCGCCGAGATGAAACGGGTCAACGAACAGACCCGCCAGAGCGGCGAGGCGCTCGACGCCGGCCTCGAAGGCATCTGGGCGGCGATGCAGGCCTGTATCGAGCGCGGCCTGTCGAAGGACGGCATCATGCCGGGCGGGCTGAAGGTGCGCCGGCGCGCGCGCGTGCTGCACGACAGGCTGGAACAGGACTGGCGCGAGAACCGTCCCAACCCGCTGCTCGCCAACGACTGGCTGGCGGTGTTTGCGATGGCGGTCAACGAGGAAAACGCCGCCGGCGGGCGCGTTGTGACGGCGCCGACCAACGGGGCGGCCGGCGTGGTGCCGGCGGTGCTGCGCTACTGGCTGAAATTCCACGTCGACGCCGACGCGCGCGGCATCAAGGACTTTTTGCTGACCTCGGCCGCGATCGGCGGCATCATCAAGCACAACGCCTCGATCTCGGGCGCCGAGGTCGGCTGTCAGGGCGAGGTCGGATCGGCCTCGGCGATGGCCGCGGCCGGGCTGGCGGCGGTGATGGGCGGCACGCCCGAACAGGTGGAAAACGCCGCCGAGATCGCGCTCGAGCATCATCTGGGCATGACCTGCGACCCTGTCGGCGGCCTGGTCCAGGTGCCGTGCATCGAACGCAACGCGCTCGGCGCGGTCAAGGCGGTCACCGCCGCCTCGTTGGCGCTCAAGGGCGACGGGACGCATTTCGTGCCGCTCGACGTGGCGGTCGAAACCATGCGCCAGACCGGCCTCGACATGAACGAGCGCTACAAGGAAACCAGCCAGGGCGGGCTCGCGGTCAACGTGGTGGAGTGCTGAGGCCGGGCAGGGGCCGTTGTGGAGAACCGACGCTGCCGCTTGACCCGGGCCGGATCAGCGCTACACCCTTTCACGCATGGCACTTCACTTGGTCAAACTGTGTGTCGGCGCCGATAGCGTCGAGGATCTTCAGGGCTGGATCGAGGCCAGACTCGACGCCATGCGCGGCGCCGGCGAGACCCCGGAACATTTCCACACCACCCGCATGATCCCCAAACGCCGCGACGAACTGCTCGACGGCGGGTCGCTCTATTGGGTGATCAAGGGCAACGTCCAGTGCCGGCAGCGCCTGACCGACATCAGGCCGTTTACCGACAAACAGGGCGTGTCGCGCTGCCGGCTGGTCTTCGATTCGCGGATCGTGCTGACCGAATGGCAACCCCGTCGCGCCTTCCAGGGCTGGCGCTACCTGCAGCCCAAGGACGCACCGCGCGACATCGACGACAGAAGCGGCGGCGGCTGGCAGACGCTGCCGCCGGAGCTGCGGCGCGAACTTGCCGAGCTCGGTCTGCTTTAGACTTCGTTCACCGCGCCCAAACAACACCCGCCCGCCTGGGTGAAAGAAGCCGCGCGCTTTACCAAAAATCGCACTTCTTGCTGTAGTGCAGCGGAAATGATTGATGCCGCCGGAAAAAAGAGTCAGTCTCGCCATTGGGTGGAGTGACAACGATGTTGTTGGCGGGGGTGAAGGGACATGCGACCGAGCGGCGCGATCGCGGCGCTCACGTTGTCGTGTGCGGCAACGAAAAGGGCGGCTCGGGCAAGTCGACGACGGCGATCCACATCGCCGTCGCGCTGCTGAAGTCCGGCTATTCGGTCGCCACCGTCGATCTCGACGGGCGCCAGCTTTCCCTGACGCGCTACGTGGAAAACCGGCGCCGCTGGGCACACAAGGCCCAAATCCCGCTCGCCGTTCCGCAGCATTTCCACGTGCCGCCGGCCCGGCACGACACGATCTCGGATGCCGAGAGCGAAGAATTCCGCAAGCTCGCCGGCGGGCTCGCCGATATCGAGAACGCCCACGATTTCGTGATCATCGACACGCCCGGTTCCGATACGTTCCTGAACCGGCTGGCGCATCGCATCGCCGACACGCTGGTGACGCCGATGAACGATTCCTTCATCGATTTCGACGTGCTCGCGCGCATCGATCCGGTGAGCTACGACATTCTGGAACTTTCGCAATATTCGGCCTCCGTGCGCGACGCACGGCGCGAGCGCCGGCAGACCGACAATGCGATCCTCGACTGGGTGGTGGTACGCAACCGCATGTCCTCCTTCACCTCGCGCAACGAGCAGAAGGTCGATTCGTGCCTGAGAAACCTGGCCGCCCGGCTCGGCTTCCGGCTCGCCGACGGGATTTCCGAACGCGTCATCTTCCGCGAGTTCTTTCCCATCGGGCTGACCGCGCTCGACGATTTCGACGAACACGTGCTGGGCACCAAGCCGACCCTGTCGCATCTGGCCGCGCGCCAGGAAATCCGGCTGCTTCTGTCCGCCCTGCGGCTGCCGACCAACGAGATGGGCCGCAAGCGGCTCGCCATGCGCCGCAAGCTGGCCGATTCCTCGAGCCGGCCGCTCGAACTGCCCGACATCTTCGCCAACTGACGGGCCGGCGCCGCGCCGGTTCCGACCGGATCGCCCACATCTTTGGCCCATCGACGGGCTTGCAAGTTCCCTCCGCACGCCACATTTTCCAAAAATGATGAACAAACGGGACAAACCGCTCGCGCGCAGGCAGGCCGACCGGCCGGCCGAACAGCGTTCCGACGCGGGGGCGGTGGACGCCTTCCTGCGCCAGGCCAAGGCGTTGCGGACCGTGTCGGGCCTGGCGCGCGGGCGGCTGGTGCTCGCCCTCGACGCCACGATGAGCCGCCAGCCGACCTGGGATCTGGCCTGCCGTCTTCAGGGCGAGATGTTCCAGGCGGCGGGGCAGTCGGGAAAATTGCGGGTCCAGCTGGTCTATTTTCGCGGTTTCGGCGAATGCCGCGCCTCGAAGTTCGTGCTCGATACCGACGAGCTGACCCGGCTGATGACCCGGATAGACTGCCGCGGCGGGCGTACCCAGATCGGCAAGGTGCTGTCGCACGCCCTCAAGGAGAACGAGCGCGAGAAGATCGACGCGCTGGTCTTCATCGGCGACGCGATGGAGGAAAATGTCGACGAACTCGCCGATCAGGCCGGCCGGCTCGGCCTGCGCGGCGTGCCGGTGTTCGTTTTCCAGGAGGGCCATGACGGTGCGGCCGAAGTGGCGTTGAAGGAAATCGCGCGGCTGTCGCGCGGCGCCTGGTTCCGGTTCGACCGCGCCGCCGCCGGCCGGCTGGCCGAACTGTTGTCGTCGATCGCCGTCTACGCCACCGGCGGCTTTGCCGCCCTGGAGGCGCGCGGCAGCGCCGGCGACCGCCTCCTCATCGAACATCTGGGCAAGAAACGGTAGCGGACGCGCGACATGACGGTGCTGTTTTACCTTGCGGCGATCCTGCTTGTCGCCGTACTGGCCGCGCTGGCGTTCCTGCGCGCCAATCCCGCCAGGCTGGCCGCCGGGCTGAATGTGGCCGGGCCCGTGTTTGTCGGGCTTGCCGGTCTCGGCCTGATGCTGGCGGGACGGGTCGGCCTGGCCGGGGTTCTGATGTCGATGGCGGCGGCCTGGTTTGTGTCCGGGCGCCGGCGCCGGCAGGCACGCCCGTCGCGGGGGCGGGTATCGACCGTGCGCACGGCGGCGCTGGAAATGGAATTGGACCACGATTCCGGCGCCCTTGAAGGCGCCGTGCTCGCCGGCCGGCACGAGGGGCGCACGCTCGGCGGCATGGATCGCGACGAGCTTCTCGAGCTTCGCGACGCGCTCGGCGGCGACGCGGAAAGCCTGCAGCTATTGGAAACCTATCTTGACGGCCGATTTGCCGGTTGGCGTGAAGGCCTTGACGGTGACGCGCACGGGCGGGAGCGAGCCTCTCCAAGCACGGGCCCCATGACAAAGGAGGAGGCCTACGAGATCCTTGGTCTTGAAGCGGGGGCCGGTGCGGCGGACATCCGCGAAGCGCATCGCCGCCTGATGCAGCGTGTGCACCCCGACCTCGGCGGCTCGTCCTTTCTGGCCGCCCGCATCAACGAAGCTCGCGATGTCCTGCTGAATGGTCATGACTGAAGTCTCCGTCGACTAAAAACCTGCCCGGGAGAGGGTCGGGAAATTCCGGATGCGGATGCCGCCTATTGCTGGGCGGCGTAGCACTCGATCTTCTTGCGTTTCAGCGCCTTGCAGGCGTTCCACGCAGCCGTCTTGGTGGTGAACCCGCCGAAACGGGCGCGATGATAGATGGTGCCTTCATGTTCGAACGGAACCGTGAAGGGCGAGGCGTCCGACAGGATGTTGCCGGCCGCGGCCCGCGTCTGTGACAGGGCGACCAGCGCGTCCTTCTGGTTGGGCGAGGAGGCAACCTGCACCACCCATCCCGAAACGGCGGTGGACGACGTCTTGACCGGGTCCACCCGGGCGGCGACGGAATTGCGGATCTCCGTGGCCACATCGCCGCCACCGCCGGGCACAGGCGCCCCCGGCCGCGGCGCGGGTTCGGGCGCATAGGCCGCGACGACGACCTCCTGCGGGCGCGCCTTCGGCGTGGGAATGTTTGCCTTGGGCAGAGCAACCATGCCGGCAACGGCGATCGAGCCGGGGTTGATGGTGCGCTTGGCCACCAGCGGACCGCGGTCGCGCGTCGAGGCCTTGGGCAGATATTTCTTGATCAGCTCGGCCATGTGGGCGTCGCGGGTGCGGCCGGACCGGCCGCCCATGACCACGGCCACGACGCTGCGCCCGCCGGTTTTGACCGACGAGACCAGATTGAAGCCGGAAGCGCGCGTATAGCCGGTCTTGATGCCGTCGACACCCTTCACGCGGCCGAGCAGCTTGTTGTGGTTGCGCATCCGGCGCTTGCCGAACTTGAACGAGCGCGTCGAAAAGTACCCGTAATATTTCGGGAAATGCTCGCGCAGCGCGATGCCCAGAACGGCCATGTCGCGCGCCGTGGTCTTCTGGGCCGAGTTCGGCAGGCCGGAGGCGTTGCGGAACGTGGTCTTCGTCATGCCGAGCTGGCGCGCCTTGGCCGTCATCTTGCGCGCGAAGCCGGATTCGGTGCCGCCGAAATATTCGGCCAGTGCCGCGGAGGCGTCGTTGGCCGACTTCGTGACCAGCGCGTAGATCGCCGTTTCCAGCGAGATCGAGCCCCCGGCGCGCACGCCGAGCTTGGTGGGCGGACGCGCGGCGGCATGTTTGGAAAACGGAATCCGCGTGCTCTTGTTGACCTTGCCGGCCTCCATCGCCTCGAACACCATGTAGAGCGTCATCATCTTGGTGAGGGAAGCGGGATAACGCGGCGCGTCGGCATTGGATTCGTGCAGCGTCTTGCCGGTATTGGCGTCGACGACGATCGCCGCATATTTCGACGCGTGCGCCGGCGCCAGGGCGAACACCGCCAGCGCGACCAACGTTGCTGAAACCGTCCGGACCGCGGACCGGACCCTCGATGAACCAAATACGCTCACGCTTGCCACCTTCAAAAACCTTCCGGTGTGTGTGTTGCGGGCCGCGAACCAGCCGGACGCCGCGACGCCATTTCCCCCAAGCTAGAAGCCACGCCGTTACCATTCCGTTTATGGTAACCGAGTTCTTCACCATTTCCCTGGCATTCGCCTCTCATTCGAACGGCCGCGCCGGCGGCAGGCCTTGGAAACGCCGCCACCCGCGGCCAGCCCCCTGATTGCGTCGGCAGGGGTTTTCCCGCGCTGCGCAGCGGCAAGCGTGTCGATGGCAGCACGGCGCAATCTTGACATTTGCTGCAGTGCAAACTAGTTTGCTGCATCGCACATAGGTGCATGCAGCCTCCTCCAACACGCCGGGAAAACACCATGATGCAGTCGTTCGAAGACACCAACAAGCTTGGCAAGGAATATATCGACAGCGGCCTGCAGAGCGCCGCCGCGCTGTCGAAGGGGTTTCAGGCCATCGCCGTCGAAACCACCGAATTCTCCAAAAAATCCTTCGACACGGCGACCGCCGCCATCGAAAAGCTGGCCGCCGCCAAATCGCTCGACACCGCGATCCAGGTGCAGAGCGACTACGCCAAGCAGGCCTACGAGGCCTTCGTCGCCGAGGCCACCAAGCTGAGCGATCTTTATGCCGACCTGGCCAAGGACGCCTACAAGCCGTTCGAATCGGTCGTGTCCAAAACCGTCTGACGCGCGTCCCGTCGCGCCCGACGAGAGATTGCCCGCATTTTTTGCGGGCTCCGCAGAAGCCCGGTCGCGCAAAGGCGGCCGGGTTTTTTCGTTTCGCGGCCACGATCGGTCAATCGTGACCGGATTTCGCCCCGCCAGCGCCAACGCTCATATTGTCAGCGCCAGAGAAGGCCTTAAAATCGGCATAGGATTGACTACATAGGTCGTTCTGTCCCGCGAACGAGATGAGGGCTTCCAAGACTTGACGACAGGTAAGGCAGCCATGGGAGACCAGGCCGTAAGAATGCAGGGCGACGACGGCGATCGGGGCACCCCCGGGCGGGGGACCACGGTTATCACGCGTACCAAGCCCAAGACGAAGAAGCCGAGCCTTTATCGGGTGCTCATCCTCAACGATGACTACACCCCGATGGAGTTCGTCGTGCACGTCCTGGAGCGTTTTTTTCAGAAGGATCGTGAAGCCGCCACACGCATCATGCTTCATGTTCACAACCACGGCGTGGGCGAATGTGGCATATTCACCTTCGAGGTGGCGGAAACGAAGGTATCCCAGGTGATGGATTTTGCCCGCCAGCACCAGCATCCGCTACAATGCGTGATGGAAAAGAAGTGAGGTTCTAATGCCGGCTTTCTCGCAAGGCCTCGAACGGGCGCTGCACCAGGCGCTGACCTACGCCAACGAGCGGCATCACGAGTATGCCACGCTCGAACATCTGCTGCTGTCTCTGATCGACGATCCGGACGCGGCCGCGGTGATGCGCGCCTGCAATGTCGATCTCGACGAATTGAAGCAGACCGTGCTCGGTTATATCGACACCGAGCTCGATAATCTGGTGACCGGCTACGGCGAGGATTCCAAGCCGACCGCCGGCTTCCAGCGCGTCATCCAGCGCGCCGTCATCCACGTCCAGTCCTCCGGGCGCGAGGAAGTGTCGGGCGCCAACGTGCTGGTCGCGATCTTCGCCGAGCGCGAAAGCCACGCGGCCTATTTCCTGCAGGAACAGCAGATGACGCGCTACGACGCCGTCAACTACATCTCGCACGGCATCGCCAAACGTCCCGGCGCCACCGAAACGCGCTCGCCGCGCGGCGCCGAGGAAGAGCAGGGCCATAGCGGCGGCGAGGCCGAGGAGGGCGGCAAGAAGAAACAGCAACAGCAGGACGCGCTCACCGCCTATTGCATCAATCTCAACGAGAAGGCCCAGGCCGGCAAGATCGACCCGCTGATCGGCCGCGAAAGCGAGATCAACCGCACGATCCAGGTGCTGTGCCGCCGCTCCAAAAACAACCCGCTCTATGTCGGCGACCCGGGCGTCGGCAAGACGGCGATCGCCGAAGGCCTGGCAAAGCGCATCGTCGAGGGCGACGTGCCGAACGTGCTCGCCGAATCGACCATCTTCGCGCTCGACATGGGCACGCTGCTGGCGGGAACCCGCTATCGCGGCGATTTCGAGGAGCGGCTGAAGCAGGTCGTCAAGGAGCTGGAGGAGTTTCCCGGCGCGATCCTGTTCATCGACGAGATCCACACCGTAATAGGCGCCGGCGCCACCTCCGGCGGGGCGATGGATGCCTCCAATCTGCTGAAGCCGGCGTTGTCGTCGGGCACGATTCGCTGCATCGGCTCGACCACCTACAAGGAGTTCCGCCAGTTCTTCGAAAAGGACCGCGCCCTGGTGCGCCGGTTCCAGAAGATCGACGTCAACGAACCGACCGTCGACGACGCGATCGAGATCATGAAGGGGCTGAAGCCCTATTTCGAGGAATTCCACAAGGTCAAATACACCAACGAGGCCATCAAGGCCGCGGTGGAACTGTCGGCGCGCTACATCAACGACCGCAAATTGCCCGACAAGGCGATCGACGTGGTCGATGAGACCGGCGCCTCGCAAATGCTTCTGCCGGAGACCAAGCGCAAGAAGACGATCTCGATCAAGGAAATCGAATCGACCATCGCCACCATGGCGCGCATCCCGCCGAAGACGGTTTCGGCCGACGACGAGAAGGTTTTGGCCGGCCTGGAGGCCGAGCTCAAGAGCGTCGTCTACGGCCAGGACCGCGCCATCGAGGCGCTGGCGTCGTCCATCAAGCTGGCGCGCGCCGGCCTGCGCGAGCCGGAAAAGCCGATCGGGGCCTATCTGTTCTCCGGCCCGACCGGCGTCGGCAAGACCGAGGTCGCCCGCCAGATCGCGTCCTCGCTCGGCGTCGAGCTGCTGCGTTTCGACATGTCGGAATATATGGAGCGTCACACGGTCTCGCGGCTGATCGGCGCGCCGCCCGGCTATGTCGGCTTCGACCAGGGCGGATTGTTGACCGACGGCATCGACCAGCATCCGCACTGCGTGCTTTTGCTCGACGAGATCGAGAAGGCGCATCCCGACCTGTTCAATATCCTGTTGCAGGTGATGGATCACGGCAAACTGACCGACCACAACGGCAAGCAGATCGATTTCCGCAACGTGATCCTGATCATGACCACCAATGCGGGCGCGGCCGACCTGGCCAAGCCGGCGATCGGCTTCGGGTCGTCCAAGCGCGACAGCGACGACATGGAGGCCATCAACCGCATGTTCACGCCGGAATTCCGCAACCGGCTCGACGCGGTGATCCCGTTCGGCTCGCTGCCGGTGCCGGTGATCCACAAGGTGGTGCAGAAATTCGTCATGCAGCTCGAGGCCCAGCTTTCCGAACGCGGCGTCACCTTCGACCTGTCGCAGGACGCGATCGCCTGGCTGGCCGACAAGGGATATGACGAGCGCATGGGCGCGCGTCCGCTGGCGCGCGTCATCCAGGACAACATCAAAAAACCGCTCGCCGAGGAGGTCCTGTTCGGCAAGCTCAAGAAGGGCGGAACGGTCCGCGTCAGCGTCGAGACCAAGGAGGACGGCGAGACCGGCCTGAAACTCGACGCGATCGCCGACACCGTGCCGGTGAAGCCGAAGAAGGAAGTGCCGGCCAAGCGCAAGCCGGCCAAGAAGCCGCGCGCCAAGCCGGCGGCGAAAAAGGCCAAGCCGGCAGCCGCGCCCAAGGGCAAGGACAAGGACAAGGAGCCGCCCAAGCGCAGCCTCGTGCCGCAAATGCCGCGCAAGAGCTGATCCGGCGGCCGGCACGCAGGCGATGAACCGGCTGCGCGACCGTCTGGCCGAGAATGCCCGCGGCGAAATCGGGCAGGCGAGCGCCGTCGCCCGGGAGGTCCTGGACTGTCCCGGGCAACTCGATGCGCTGGTCGCGCTTCTGGCCGACGACGATGCAACCGTGGTCGCCCACGCCGCACACGCGGCCATGCAGGTCGCGCTCGACCGGCCCGACCTGTTCCAAGGCCGGGCCGCACACCTGATCAGCCTTCTGGCGCGGCCGGGCCCTTGGGAACGCGGCGAACAGCTCCCCAAAATCCTCGCCCGGCTCGACCTTGAGAAGGGCGAAGCCTCCCGGCTGGCGAAGATCCTTCTCGGCAAGCTGGACGAACGTTCGACCATCGCCGCCGCCTCTGCCCTGTCGGCGCTGGTGGAGCTGGCGTGTACCGGCCGGATCGAGCCCGCCGTGGCGCGCCGCGCCCACAGCCGCGCGCTGGCCTCGCCGCGCAAGGCGCTCGCCGCCCGCGCGCGCCGACTCGCCCAAAAGGTGCGCGACCTTGGCTGAGGCCGCGCACGCGCACATCGCCGGCACGCGCCCGGCGCAAAAGCGATGAGCCGCGCCGATCCGCCGACGACCAAGGTCGACAATGCCGGTCCGTGGCGCTGGTTCCTGCGCGGCGTTGCGGCGTCGTTTTCGATCCCGGGCCTGATCCTGGCCAGTGCCTTTGTCGGCTTCGCCGGCCTGGCGCGCGAAGCCGGCCTGACCATGGCCGAGACCGTGTTCATGGTCGGCATCGTGTGGGCGCTGCCGGCCAAGGTGGTTCTGGTCGGCGCGATCCTGTCCAACACCACGCTTCTCGCCGCCGCCTTCGCGGTCGCGCTCTCCTCGGTGCGGCTGATGCCGATGGTGGTCGCGATCGTGCCGGAAATGCGCGCGCCGACGACACGCAAATGGGTGCTCTACGCTTTGTCGCATTTCGTCGCCGTCACCTCCTGGGTGGTGGCGCTTGAGCGTTTTCCGACCGTGCCCCGGCACCGGCGCACGGTTTTCTATGCCGGGCTGGGCGCAACGCTGGTGGTTCTCAACATGGTCGTGGTCGCGGTCGTGTTCAGCCTGGCGCAGAACCTGCCACCGATCGTCGGCGCGGCGCTGTTTTTGCTGACCCCGATCTATTTTCTGACCTCGCTGTGGGGATCGGCGCGCGAGCGCGCCGGCCATCTCGCCATGGTATTCGGGCTCGCGCTGGGACCGGTCTTCCATCTCGTCGCGCCGGGCGTCGACCTCTTGGCGGCGGGCCTGCTCGGCGGCCTGATGGCCTATGGCTGGCACCGCTTCGCCAGCCGGAGGGCGCGCG
The DNA here is from genome assembly GCF_004000215.1 of Nitratireductor alexandrii. Lineage (GTDB taxonomy): Bacteria > Pseudomonadota > Alphaproteobacteria > Rhizobiales > Rhizobiaceae > Mangrovimarina > Mangrovimarina alexandrii. The sequence goes on from NZ_RBVY01000004.1 coordinate 218,679, forward strand.
AATGAGTTTCGCCGCGATCGACACCTGGTGGTGGCCCTATCTGTTCATCCTGCTTGCCGGCTGGCTGGCGACGGATTGCTGGCGTTATCTCGGCGTCTATCTCGGCGACCGTCTGTCGGAGGACGCCGACATTCTGGTCTTCATCAGGGCGGTGGCGACCGCGCTGGTGGCGGCCGTGATCGCCAATCTGATCATCTTTCCGGCCGGCGCGCTCGCCGCCACGCCGCTCGCCCTGCGCATCGCCGCCGCCATAGCCAGCTTCGTGGCCTATCTCGCCGCCGGCAAGCGCGTCTTCGTCGGCATTCTGGCCGGCGAGGCGGCGCTCTTGGGCGGGCTTTTCCTGCTGGGCTGACTTTTTGCGGCTTCCCGCAAGACTCAGAGCGCGGCCAGCGCTGTCCTGATCTTTTCGGCCTGCTCGGCCAGGACAGCCTGGTCGGCCATCTCGCCGGTATGGGGACGAAGCTTCACCCCCTCGAAACGCGGAATGACGTGCACGTGCAGATGAAAAACGACCTGGCCGCCGGCCGGCTCGTTGAACTGCTGGATTGTCACACCGTCGGCCGAAAACGCCCTGGTGACGGCCCTGGCCAGAAGCTGGGCCGTGGCCATCACCGCGGCCAGGTCGGTCGCCTCGACGTCGAGAATGGTGCGCGACGGCTTTTTCGGGATCACCAGGCAATGGCCGTCGCCGCGCGGCATGATATCCATGAAGGCCAGCGTGTGCTCATCCTCGTAGAGCCTGTGGGCGGGCAATTCGCCGCGCAGGATCTTGGCAAACACATTGTCGGCGTCGTAGGCGGGCTGGCTCATCTGATCCTCGTCGTGTGACCGCTATCGCGGCCATGTTTCGGCGCTAGTTTCACCGTCGTCAACCGGGCAGGGCCCGAATCGCGGAGCCGTCGATGACCTATTTTTACCTCGCCGCCGCCATCATGTTCGAGGTCGTGGCAACCACCGCGCTCAAACAGACGGACGGCTTCACCAAATTGTGGCCGTCGCTGGTCACGGTCGGCGGCTACGCGCTCGCCTTCTATTTCCTGTCGCTGCCGCTGCGGGTGCTGCCGGTCGGCGTCATCTACGCGGTCTGGTCGGGTGTCGGCATCGTGTTCATCACCGCGATCGGCTGGCTGTGGTTTCGCCAGACGCTCGATCTTGCCGCCATCATCGGCATCTTGTTGATCGTCGCCGGCGTGCTGGTGCTCAACCTGTTTTCCAAGACACTCGCCCACTGAGCCCGCCGCCGTCAGCTCTTCTTGAACGGGGCGTGCTCCTCGAAATAGGCCCCGACGCGGGCGACATCGGCGCGCTCGTGGTCGAGATAGTCGGCAACCGCGCGCCTGAGCCCCGGATGGGCGATGAAGTGCGCGGAATGGGTGGTCACCGGCACGTAGCCGCGCGCCAGCTTGTGCGGTCCCTGCGCGCCGGCCTCCACCACTTTCAGCCCGCGTTCAATGGCATACGCGATCGCCTGGTAATAACAGACCTCGAAATGCAGGAACGGGTGGTCCTCGACGCAGCCCCAGTGCCGGCCGAACAGCGTGTCGCCGCCGATGAAATTGATCGCGCCGGCGATATAGCGTCCGTCGCGCCGCGCCATGATCAGCAAAATGTCGTTCGCCATACGCTCGCCGATCAGCGAAAAGAAGCGGCGGGTCAGATAGGGCCGCCCCCATTTGCGCCCGCCAGTGTCGATGTAGAAGCGAAAAAAATCGTCCCAGACCGCTTCCGTCAGGTCGCGGCCGCTCAGCCACTCGATCGCGATTCCGGGCTCGAGCGCGTCGCGGCGTTCCTTGCGGATCGCCTTGCGCTTGCGCGAGGCGAGCGAGGCGAGAAAATCGTCGAAGGAGCCGTAACCGTCGTTGCGGAAATGAAACTGCTGGTCGGTGCGGCGCAGGAACCCGGCCTGTTCGAGGGCGTCGGCTTCGGCCGCCGGCGCGAAGGTGACATGGGCAGACGACACGCCGAGCCGCTCGGTTAGCGTCTTCAACCCGGTCGCGAGCGCGCCGTGCACCGCGGCGGGATCGTCGCCGCGCCGGGCAAGCAGGCGCGGGCCGGTGGCAGGCGTGAACGGCACCGAGACCTGGAGTTTGGGATAATAGGCGCCGCCGGCGCGTTCGAACGCGTCGGCCCAGCCGTGGTCGAAGACATATTCGCCCTGGCTGTGCGACTTCAAGAAACACGGGATGGCGCCGAGGAGGGCGCCGCCCGGTCCTTCGAGCCGCAGGTGCTGGGGCTGCCATCCGGTCTCCCTCACGGCGCAGCCCGCCTCTTCCAGCGAACTTAGAAACCCGTGCGAAACAAAGGGATTGTAGGGCGTCGTGTCATCACTGCTGCAGGTGCCGGCAAGGCTCCGCCACTCGCTCTCGCCGAACTGGCTGAACGAGGGCACGACGCGAAGGACGAAATCGTCCGCTTCGGGAGAGCCATTGCATGCGGGGTCTGTCACCATCATGCCAAGATATGGCGCCCGGTCCGGCTTGCAAGGCAAAACCCGGCGGCCTGTCTCAGGCGGGATCGGGGATCGGCTCGAAGCCCTCGAACGTCATCTGGTCGGCAAAGGCGACGGTGCGGGCGATGTCGTCCGGGGTGCGCACCGTCCAGATGATGACCGGCATGGCGAGCCGGTCGCGCACGAAGGCGACGAACGGGTTGGGCAGATCGGAAACCCCGTAGGACACGAAATCGATGTCGTGGGCGAGCATGGAAAAGTGCTTTTCCAGTTCCTCCGTCTGCGTGCCCATGGCGGTCAACCCGGCGGGAACGCCCGGCGCGTCGGTCGAAAAGCGCCGCACCAGCCAGGGGTCGAAGGACATGATCGCCGCCCGGCCGGAATAGGCGGCGAGATCGCGGCCCACGGCGCGCACCAGCCCCGCATCGGCGCCCTCGGCCCCTTTCAGCTCGATCACCAGCGGCACCCGGCCGGCGACGCAGGCGAGCGCCTGGGAAAGCGAGGGCACGCAGGCGTCGGTTTCCCCGACGCGCATGGCGCCCAGTTCGGCGGCCGTATGGTCTTGCACAAGCCCCGGCCGGCCGGTGAGGCGCTCCAGTTCGGCATCGTGAAAGACCACCGCGACCCCGTCGGCGGCAAGCCTGACGTCGCATTCGATCGCGTACCCCTTGGCGCAGGCCGCCTCGAAGGCGGGCAAGGTGTTTTCCCAGCAACGCCGGTTGAGGTCGTGCAGGCCGCGATGCGCTATCGGGCGCGCGGTCAGCCACGACAGGTCGTGCCTGGCCGGGTCAACCAAGTTCGAACATCGCCTCGATCTCGACCGGCGCGTTGAGCGGCAGGACCGCAGTGCCGACGGCGGCGCGCGCATGCCGGCCGCGCTCGCCCAGCACGTCGGCCAGCAGGTCGGAGGCACCGTTGGCGACCAGATGCTGTTCGGTGAAGTCCGGCGTCGAGGCGACGAAGACGGTGATCTTGACCAGGCGGACGATGTTTTCCAGATCGCCGGCGGCCGCCTTGGCCTGGGCGAGCAGGTTCAAGGCGCTTTGGCGCGCGGCGTCCTGGCCCTGTTCCCGCGTCAGCTCGCGACCGAGCAACCCGGTTGCGACCAGCTTGCCGTCCTTGAGCGGCAATTGTCCGGAGGTCATCAAGAGCGTGCCGGTCCGCACGAAAGGCAGATAGTTGCCGGCCGCGGCCGCCGCGGCCGGCAGGTCGTGGCCCAGTTCGGCCAGGCGCTGTTCGGCTGTCATGATCGTGCGGCTCCCCTCTCTCGTGGCTGTTCGCGCCGGCGTCTGCATCGTGCCGGTGCGGCCACAGTGTAATTTGCTCTGGCTTCCGCCAAGCCATATTTAATACTGTGCCCAGGAATCAGCTCAATGACGGCTTAACCGCCACCGACCGTCATGCAAGCTCCGCCGCGGCGGAGGTCAGGGAGACTACCATGCGCGTCATCCGCGCTTTTGCCACCAGTACCTTGTGCGGGCTTCTCGCCGCGCCGGCCCTGGCCCAGCCGGGCCTGGCGCCGCACCGCGCCGTCTACGACATCGCGCTCGAGGAAGCCTCCGACCGTTCCGGCATCACGGCCGCGCGCGGGCGCATGGTCTACGAGTTCAACGGATCGGCCTGCGAGGGCTATACGGTCAATTTCCGCTTCGTCACCCAGATCGAGACCGCCGACGCCGCGCGCATGACCGACCAGCAGACCTCGACCTACGAGGGACCGGGTGGCGACAGTTTCGACTTCGTCACCAAGGCCTATGTCGACCGGGCGCTCGACCGCGAGGTCAAAGGCCGCGCCCGGCTGCAGGACGGCGCCACCGTGGTGGAGATCGACAAGCCCGAGCCCAACACCGTCACGCTGGAGGCGACGCAGTTTCCCACGCGCCATCTGGAAGAGCTGATCGCGAAGGCCGAAGAAGGGGAAACCTTTTACGAAACAAATCTCTATGACGGGTCCGAGGATGCCGACCGCATCATGACGACCACCGTCATCATCGGCCAGCCGAGCGCCACCGATCCGCAGGACGGCGAATTTCCGGCCGCCGGCGCGATCGAGCCGGCGCGCTACTGGCCGGTGTCGATCGCCTATTTCGATCTGTCCAAGGGCGAGGAACTGCCCGACTACCGGATCGACTTCAAGCTGCATCCCAACGGAATCACCCGCGACCTGGTGATGGACTACGGCGATTTTTCCATGACCGGAAAGCTGGTCGATCTGGCGCTGTTCGACCAGCCGGCAGGCTGCGAGAACTGACGGCGGCGCGGTGGCCGTCTATGTAGACCGCCCGCTGTGGCGCTTCGCCGGCCGCAGATGGTGCCATCTGCTGGCCGACACGCCCGAGGAATTGCACGGCTTCGCCGCCAAGCTCGGCATCACCCGCCAGTCCTATCAGGGGCCGCCCAAGACCTCGGCGCCCCATTACGACATTACCGGGCTCGAGCGCAGCCGCGCGCTGGCGCTGGGGGCCGTCGCCTGCGGCCGCGAGGAGATCGTCGCCGTGTTCCGCCGGGTCCGGGTCAAGAACGGCAAGCGCCGCGACCAAGCCGGCGAGCAGGCTGCGCGCCCCGCGCCGCCAGGGCAAAGGGCGAGGACGGGCCGACAAAAATAGCCGGCCGGCGCCCGCGCAGGCACGCAACCGGGCGCGAGACTTGCAATGGCGGGCGAAATCGCCTATTTGCGCGCTCATTCCACACACGGGGATTGGTAACGCGCCGGGACAAATCCGGTCGTCGCCGCCGGTGGCGCCATCGCGAACGCGGTGTCGTCGTTCACCCGTGGAGGCAAACCGGAAAGGAAAAACCTATGGCACTGCCCGACTTCAGTATGCGTCAGCTCCTGGAAGCTGGTGTTCATTTCGGCCACCAGACCCACCGCTGGAACCCGAAAATGGCGCCTTACATTTTCGGCTCGCGCAACAATGTCCACGTCATCGACCTGTCGCAGACCGTTCCGCTGCTGCACCAGGCGCTCAAGGTGATCTCCGACACGGTGGCCGCCGGCGGCCGCGTGCTGATGGTCGGCACCAAGCGCCAAGCCTCCGAGATCATCGCCGATTCGGCGCAGCGTTCGGCGCAGTATTTCGTCAATGCACGCTGGCTGGGCGGCATGCTGACCAACTGGAAGACGATTTCCCATTCGATCCAGCGCCTGCGCAAGCTCGACGAGCTGCTGGCCGGCGACGCCCAGGGCTTCACCAAGAAGGAGCGCCTCAACCTGGAGCGCGAACGCGAGAAGCTCAACAAGGCGCTCGGCGGCATCCGCGACATGGGCTCGACGCCCGACCTGATGTTCGTGATCGACACCAACAAGGAAGCGATCGCCATCCAGGAGGCCAAGCGCCTGGGCATTCCGGTCGTGGCGGTCGTCGATTCGAATTGCGACCCCGACATCGTCGACTATCCGATCCCGGGCAATGACGACGCCGCCCGCGCCATCGCGCTTTATTGCGACCTGGTCGCCAAGGCGGCGATCGACGGCATCGCGCGTCAGCAGGGCGCGCTCGGCGTCGATGTCGGCGCGGCCGAGGAAACGCCGGTCGAGCCCGCGCTTGAGGCTGAGCCGGCGCCCGAAGCCGCCGCCGGCACGGATGGCGAAGCCGGCAAGGACGCGTAATAAATCCGTCGCACTAATCTGCGAGGCGGACCGGCACGGTGAGCTGCGTGCCGGCCGCGAACAAGGGCATTGTCCGGGCGTGCGCAACGGTTGCACGAGACCGCCGAACGGCGTCTGACCCGACTTGGTACGAGAGGTAGAGATGAGCATTTCGGCTGCACAGGTGAAAGAGCTCCGCGAGATGACCGGCGCGGGCATGATGGACTGCAAGAGCGCACTGACGGAGACCGGCGGCGATATGGAAGCCGCAGTCGACTATCTGCGCAAGAAGGGCGTCGCCAAGGCCGACAAGAAGGCCGGCCGCACGGCCGCCGAGGGCCTGATCGGCGTCGCCGCCGACGGCACGGCCGGCATCGTCGTGGAGGTCAATTCCGAGACCGATTTCGTCGCCCGCAACGAGGCCTTCCAGGATCTGGTCCGCAACATCGCCACCGTCGCGCTGTCGACCGACGGATCGACCGAAGCCGTCGCCCAGGTCGCCTATCCCGGCACCGGCAAGGCGGTGGTCGACCAGGTGCGCGACGCGATCGCGACCATCGGCGAGAATATGAGCCTGCGCCGCTCGGCCAAGCTGGCCGTGGGGCAGGGGGCGGTGGCGACCTATGTCCACAACGCGGTCGGCGACAATCTCGGCAAGCTCGGCGTGCTCGTCGGCATCGAGACCGCCGGCGACGCCGAGGCCGCGCGCGCCTTTGCGCGCCAGGTCGCCATGCATGTCGCCGCCACCAATCCGATGGCGCTGACCACGGAGGAGCTCGATCCCGCCGCGGTCGCCCGGGAACGCGAGATCTTCGCCGACCAGGCCCGCGCCTCCGGCAAGCCCGACAACATCATCGACAAGATGGTGGAAGGCCGGCTGCGCAAGTTCTACGAGGAAGTGGTGCTGGTGAAGCAGGCCTTCGTCATCAATCCCGACCTGACCGTTGAACAGGCGCTGAAGGAAGCCGAGGCCGCGATCGGCGCGCCCGCCAAGCTGACCGGCTTCGTGCGTTTCGCGCTCGGCGAGGGCATCGAGCGCGAAGAAAGCGATTTCGCCGCCGAAGTCGCCGCGGCGGTCAAAAAATAACTCTATCTTAGCACCGCAAGCACTATCAGGGCGTCGCGTGACAACGCGGCGCCCTTCGTGTATCGCAAGCCGCGCAACGGTTTCCCGAACGATAAAGAGTGTGTGATGCCCGCCAATCCGCCCTACCGCCGTGTCTTGCTCAAAGCATCCGGCGAGGCGTTGATGGGCAAGCAGGGTTTTGGCATCGACGTTTCGGTCGCCGACCAGATCGCCGCCGACATCGCCGAGGCGCGAAAACTGGGCGTCGAGGTCGGGCTGGTCATCGGCGGCGGCAATATTTTCCGCGGCGTGGCCGTGGCCTCGGCCGGCGGCGACCGGGTGACCGGCGACCATATGGGCATGCTGGCCACCGTCATCAACTCGCTCGCCATGCGCACCTCGCTGGTCAAGATCGGGGTCGACGCGGTGGTGCTGTCGGCGATCGCCATGCCCGAATTGTGCGAGAGCTTTTCCCAGCGCAAGGCCACCGCCTACATGAACGCCGGCAAGGTGGTGATCTTCGCCGGCGGCACCGGCAATCCCTTCTTCACCACCGATTCGGCCGCGGCCCTGCGCGCAGCCGAGATCGGCGCCGACGCGCTGTTCAAGGGCACGCAAGTCGACGGCGTCTATTCGGCCGACCCGAAAAAGCACCCCGACGCACACCGCTACGAGCACATCACCCATCGCGAGGTGTTGCAAAAGGGGCTGGCGGTGATGGATACCGCGGCGATTGCGCTTGCGCGCGAAAACAACATTCCGATAATCGTCTATTCGATACACGAAAAAGGCGGCTTCGGAGCGATTCTCAAGGGAAAAGGCCGCTGCACCGTCGTTTCCGACGAGTGAGACACGGCCCGCGAATGCCACCGGAAGACGGAGCCAGACAATGAGCAGCGTTTATGACTTCAAGGACTTGCAACGACGCATGGAGGGGGCGGTAAACGCCTTCAAGCACGATCTGGCCAGCCTGCGGACCGGACGCGCATCGGCGAATCTGCTCGACCCGGTCATGGTGACGGCCTACGGCTCGCCGATGCCGATCAGCCAGGTGGGCACCGTGACCGTGCCGGAACCGCGCATGATCCAGATCTCGGTCTGGGACAAGACCCTGGTCGGCGCCGTCGACCGCGCGATCCGCGAATCCAATCTCGGCTTCAACCCGATCGTGGACGGCACGACGCTGCGCATCCCGCTTCCCGAACTCAACGAGGAACGGCGCAAGGAACTGGTCAAGATCGCCCACCAATATGCCGAGAACGCCCGCGTCGCCGCCCGCCATGTGCGGCGCGACGGCATGGAAGGGCTCAAGAAGATGGAAAAGGACGGCGAGCTTGGGCAGGACGAGGTGCGGTCGCGCTCCGATCAGGTGCAAAAGCTGACCGACGACACGATCGCCTCGATCGACAGCGTGCTTGACGAGAAGGAAGCCGAGATCATGCATGTGTGATCGGGCAAACGGGGCTGCTTGCTGATCTGGAAGGCGACGATGACCAAACCGGCCCATATCGCGATCATCATGGACGGCAACGGCCGCTGGGCCAAGGCGCGCGGCATGCCGCGCACCGCCGGCCACCGCGCCGGCGTGGAGGTGCTGCGCAAGACCGTGCGCGCGGCCGGGGAAGCCGGGATCGGCTGGCTGACGGTCTATGCGTTTTCCTCCGAGAACTGGTCGCGCCCGGCCTCCGAGGTCAACGATTTGATGGGGCTGTTGAAGCTCTTCATCCGGCGCGACCTGGCCGAACTGCACCAAAACGGCGTCAAGGTGCGCGTGATCGGCAACCGCAAGGGCCTGAAACCCGACATCAAGGCGCTGCTCGAGGAAGCCGAGGCGCTGACCCGCGACAATGCCGCGATGAACCTGGTGATCGCCTTCAATTACGGCGCGCGCGACGAGATCGCCCGTGCCGCAGCCAAGATCGCCCGCATGGCCGCGAGCGGCGAGATCACCGCCGAGCAGATCACGGAAGACACGTTCGCCGCCTATCTCGACACGGCCGGCATCCCCGATCCCGACCTGATCATCCGCACCGGCGGCGATCAGCGCCTGTCGAATTTCCTGCTCTGGCAGGCCGCCTATGCCGAATTGGTCTACCTGCCGGGCCACTGGCCCGACTTCACCCGCGACGACCTGCTCGCCGCCATCGAGATCTTCGAAAACCGGGACCGGCGCTTTGGCGGCGTCGCCGCCAGGGACGTGGCCTCGTGAGCGCCCGACCGGGCGTGTTGCCGAGCGGGCGCCGGGCACCGCGATGAGCAATTTTTACCTGCGGCTGTTCTCGGCCCTCGTGCTGGCCGGCGTCGCGCTCGGCCTGACCTATCTCGGCGGCCTGGCCTTTCGTGTGCTTGCCGTGGCCGTCGGCGGCGCCATTTTCGTCGAATGGTGCCTGTTGAGCGGCCAGCGCCGCCACCGGGCGCATTTCGCGCTGCTCTGCGCGGTGGCCTGCATCCTGCTCGTCATGGTGCTTGCCGGCCTGCCGCCTGCCACGGTGCTTGTCGCGCTGGCCGCCGGCATCGGGCTGGCGCTGGTCTCGGGCCTGGTCGCGGGGCAGGGCGCTTGGGGCGCCGGCGGCGTCGCCTATGCGCTTTTGCCGGTGATCGCAGCGAGTGCCCTGCGCGGCGACGCGCCCGCAGGCCTGGTTGCGGTGCTGTTCTTGTTCGCGGTGGTGTGGGCGACCGACATTTTCGCCTATGTCGTCGGCCGAATCGCGGGCGGGCCGAAACTCGCGCCGACGATCTCGCCCGGCAAGACCTGGAGCGGGGCGTTCGGCGGCGTGTTGTTCGCGGTGGTCGCGGGGCTCGGCGTGGCGATGGCGGCGGGGCTGCGTGTCGGCTGGCTCGCGATCCTGTCGATCGTGCTGTTGAGCGCGCTCTCGCAGATCGGCGACCTGTTCGAATCCTGGCTCAAGCGCCGGTTCGGCGCAAAGGATTCCTCCAACCTCATTCCGGGCCATGGCGGCGTCATGGATCGCGTCGACGGTCTTGTCGCCGCCGTGATTGCCCTTTACCTGATCGGCGTGGCCGCTTCGGGACCGAACGATCCCCTGGCCGCCTTCGCATCCGGCTGAGCGGCGGCGCGGCCTTGCCGCACACACAGCCCAACGCATGGATGGGATAATAAAGAGATGGAAGTGGGCGGCATGCTGGATTCGATCATCGGCACGAACGGTCTTCTGATCGGGACCATCGTGCCGTTTCTGTTCGTGCTGACGGTGGTCGTGTTCGTGCACGAGATGGGACACTATCTCATCGGCCGGCTGTGCGGCATCGGCGTCAACGCCTTTTCGATCGGCTTCGGTCCGGAACTGATCGGCTTCACCGACAGGCACGGCACGCGCTGGAAACTCTCCGCCGTTCCGCTCGGCGGCTACGTCAAGTTCGTCGGCGACATGAGCGCCACCAGCCAGCCCGACACCGAGGAGATGGAGACGCTTAGCGAAACCGATCGCGCGCGCGCCTTCCACCTTCAGCCGGTGTGGAAACGCGCGGCGACGGTGGTGGCCGGCCCGCTGTTCAATTTCCTGCTGACGATCGTGGTGTTTGCGGTGATGTTTGCCGCCTATGGCCGTTTCGTCTCCGAACCGGTGGTGTCGGAAGTCCGCGCCGAGAGCCCGGCCGACGCGGCCGGCTTCTTGCCGGGCGACCGCTTCGTCTCCGTCGACGGCAGCAAGGTCGAGACCTTCGCCGACGTGCAGCGGCTCGTCTCCGGTCGCGCCGGCGACGAATTGACTTTCGTTATGCTGCGCGAGGGCGAGGAGGTGTTGCTACGCGCGACGCCGGAAAGCACCGAACAGACCGACGCGCTCGGGAACACGATCAAGGTCGGAATCATCGGGGTCGTCAGCTCTGCGGAGGCCGGACAGCCGCGCGCGGTGGAGTACGGCCCGCTGGAAGCCGTCGGCGAAGCGGTCACCGAAACCGGCTATATCATCGTACGCACCGGTCAATTTCTGAAACGGTTTGTGGCAGGGCGTGAAGACCGGTGCCAGCTCGGCGGCCCCGTGCGCATCGCCGACATGGCGGGCAAGGCGGCAAGCAAGGGCTTCGAATGGTTGATACAACTCGTCGCGCTTCTGTCCGTCGGCATCGGTGTGCTAAACCTTTTGCCGATCCCACCGCTGGACGGCGGCCACCTCGTGTTTTATGCCGTTGAGGCAGCGACCGGGCGGCCGGTGTCGGAGCGCGTGACGGAGGCGGTTTACCGGGTCGGTCTGCTGCTGGTACTGGTGTTCATGGGATTCGTTTTCTGGAACGACATATTCGGGTGCTGAGGTACGAGAACGGCGGGCGACAGCGTATTGGATTGACTAGCCATTTACCATTTCCGTCAAATTGCGTGACGTGAAAGCCACGCAGGGCGGATTAGTAAATGCAAATTAACCAGAAGCCTTGCGTGTATGGAATTTCCGGGTAATAGGGTATCAGGCACGATCAGATATCCGGTTTCTCGCCGTGGGGACTACGAGAACAAGGTAATTTAGCCCGATGAAGGCAACTAGGAAATTTTTGAGCGCCGCGTCGGCGGCCGCTCTTTCGGCCGGCATGATTGTGTCCGGCTCTTTGGCAATTCAGATGGCCAGTGTCGTGGTCGCCGAAGCGGCCGTGGTCCGGTCGGTGGACATTCGCGGCAACCGCCGCGTCGACAACGAAACCATCCGCAGCTACCTGAACATCCGCCAGGGCCAGAACTATTCCGGCGCCGACATCGACGAGGCGGTCAAGCGGCTGTTCGGCACCGGCCTGTTCGCCGACGTGCGCATCAATTTCCGCGGCTCGACGCTGGTGGTGGAAGTCGACGAATACGCAATCGTCAACCAGGTCATCTTCCAGGGCAATCGCAAACTCAAGGACGCCGACCTTGCACGCGCCGTGCAGCTGCGGGCGCGCGGCTCATTCTCCAACGCGGCCATGGAAGCCGACGTGGAGACCATTCGCCAGGCCTATGCGCAGATCGGCCGCGAGGACGCCATCGTCACCGCGCGCACGATCGATCTCGGCGAAAACCGCGTCAACGTGGTCTACGAGATCACCGAAGGCGGCCGCACCAAGATCGCGGCGGTGAATTTCGTCGGCAACAACGCCTACAGCGACAGGCGCCTGCGCGACGTGATCTCGACCAAGAAGTCCAACATCCTGTCCTTCCTGTTCCGCGACGACGTTTATGACGAAAACCGGCTGCGGGCCGACGAGGAGGCGCTGCGCCGCTTCTACTACAATCGCGGTTATGCCGATTTCCGTGTGATCTCCGCCTCGGCCGAGCTCGACGAGACCGCCAACGAGTACAACGTCAACATCACGATCGAGGAAGGCGACCGCTACACGTTCGGCGACGTCTCCATCGAGACCACGCTCGACGGCATCGACACCGGCGCGTTCGATTCGCTTTTGGAAACCCGCCGCGGCAATGTCTATTCTGCCAAGGACGTGGAAGACACGATCATCGCGCTGACCGAGCGCGCCGTGGGCATGGGCTACGCCTTCACCCAGGTGACCCCGCGCGGCAATCGCGATTTCGAAACCCGCACCATCTCGGTCGTCTATTCGATCGACCAGGGTCCGCGCACCTATATCGAGCGCATCGAGATCCGCGGCAATGACCGCACGCGCGACTATGTGATCCGGCGCGAGTTCGACATCAGCGAGGGCGACGCCTTCAACCAGGTCCTGGTGCAGCGCGCCAAGCGGCGCCTGGAACGGCTCGACTATTTCACCGCCGTCAATATCTCCACCGTGCCGGGATCACAGCCGGACCAGGTCTATCTGGTCGTCGACGTGGTCGAGAAGTCGACCGGCGAGTTTTCGGTCGGCGCGGGTTATTCCACCGGCGATTCGGCGCGCGGGCGCGAGGGCGTCAACATCGAGGGATCGATCTCGGAGAAGAACTTCCTCGGTCGCGGACAATTCATCAAAGTGTCGGTCGGCGGCGGCAACGGCTCGCGCGATTACGGCCTGTCGTTCACCGAGCCCTATTTCCTGGGCCGTCGGATCTCGGCCGGCTTCGACATTTACCGGCAGACGCGATCCTTCGACAACTACACGTCCGAGCTGACGGGTGCGACGGTGCGCTTCGGCCTGCCGATCACCGAGGCGCTCACCGGACAGGTCGCCTATTCCTATTCGGTCGAGGAGTACGGCCTCACCGGCGCGTGCGACAGCATCACCAACGGAACCGGCGTTGCCCCGCCCGACGGCATTCCCGATCCGGGCTGCGTGATCTCCCCGGCGATCGTGACCGCCGTCGGCCAGAGCCCTTGGGTGAAGTCGGCGGTCTCGGGCACGCTGCTCTACAACACTATCGACGACATGAAGAACCCGCGCGAGGGCATCTACTCGACCTTCTCGGTCGAGGTTGCCGGCCTCGGCGGCGACGCCCAGTATGTCAAGCTGACCGGACGCGGCACCTATTACCACACGCTGCTCGACGAGCAGGACGTGGTCGGCGTGCTGGTCGCCGGCGCCGGTCATATCATCCCGACCGGCCAGACCCTGCGCCTGTTCGACCATTTCCAGAACAGCGACCGCATCATTCGCGGTTTCGAGGGCAGCGGTATCGGACCGGCATCGCTGACCTCGCCCACCGATCATCTCGGCGGCACGACTTATTTCCACGCCTCCGCCGAGGCGCAGTTCCCGCTGCCGCTGGTGCCGTACGGCTTCGGCCTGAAGGGCGCGCTGTTCGTGGACGCGGCCACGCTCTACGGCAACACGCTGCTCGACGCCGATCCGTCGACGACGGGCATGAAGTGGCGGGCATCGGTCGGCGCCAGTATTCTGTGGTCGTCGCCTTTCGGCCCGATCCGCCTCGACTACGCGTTCCCGATCGTCAAGGAGCCGACCGACGAGGTCCAGAATATCAACTTCGGCGTTTCCACCCGCTTCTAGGGTGGAAATCCGCGACCGCGAGCCCGGGAGGACCGGGCCCGCGCGACCGAGGGTTCGGATCCAGAATGGCTGATCCGCAGTTCTACGTGCCGTCGCGCCGCTATACGGCCGGCGAGATCGCCACGTTGGCCGGGGCCGTGCTGGCCGACGACACGCTTGCCGGCAACGAGATCAGCAGTCTGGCCGCCGCCGAAGACGGCGGCGCCGGCGCGCTGGTCTATGTCGAAAAGGGCCGCCATGCCAGGCTGCTCGACACGCTGACGGCCGCCGCCGTGTTGTGCCCGGTCGAACTCGTTTCCCGTGTTCCCGCCGGCATCGCCGCCCTGACGACATCGGCGCCGGCCCTGGCCTTTGCCGACATTGCCGGCATTGTGTGTCCGACAGCCGCGTCGCCGCAGCCCGTCACCGGCGAAACCGGCCTGTCGCCGGCCGCCCATATCGCGGCCGACGCGCTCATCGAGCCCGGCGCCATCGTGGAAGCCGGCGCGGTGATCGGAGCGGGCGCTGCGATCGGGCGTGGCACCATCGTGGCTCCGGGCGCGATGATCGGCCCGGGATGCCAGATCGGCCGCGACGGATATGTCGGCGCCTCGGCCAGCATTGTCGCCAGCCTGATCGGCGACAGGGTGATCATCCATGCCGGCGCGCGGATCGGCCAAGACGGGTTTCGTTTCATGCCATCGCCGCGCGGCCTGAAAAAGATGCCGCAACTCGGCCGCGTGGTGATCCAGGACGATGTCGAGATCGGCGCCAACACGACCATCGACCGCGGCGCGCTCAGCGATACGCTGATCGGCGAAGGAACCAAGATCGACAATCTGGTGCAGCTTGGCCACAATGTCCGCATCGGCAGGCATTGCGCCATCGCCGCCCATGTCGGCGTCTCGGGTTCGGTCGTGATCGGAGATTTCGTCATGCTGGGCGGTCGTGTCGGCATTGCCGATCACCTCAAGATCGGCGACGGCGTCCATATTGCGGCGGCCAGCGGCGTGATGCATGACATTCCGGCCGGGCAGAAATGGGCGGGACTGCCCGCCCAGCCCGCCAAGGACTGGTTTCGCGAGGTGAACATGATACGCAAACTGGCCGGCAACAAGGCACGAAAGGGAAACCGGGATGTCTGACACCCAGGCCAATCCAGTTCTCGACACGCTGGACATCCAGGCATTGTTGCGCCATCTGCCGCATCGCTATCCGTTTTTGCTGGTCGACCGGATCGAAGAGGTCGACGGCGACGATTCGGCCGTCGGCATCAAGAACGTCACCGTCAATGAGCCGCATTTCCAGGGACATTTTCCCGAAATGCCGGTCATGCCGGGCGTGTTGATCGTTGAGGCGATGGCGCAGACCGCCGGCGCCATCTGCGTGCGCAACTCCGGCAAGCACACGCCCAACCTGGTCTATTTCATGACCATCGACGGCGCGAAATTCCGCCGTCCGGTGATCCCAGGCGACCAGTTGCGCATCGCCGTGCGCAAGCTCAAGCAGCGCGGAGCGATATTCAAATTCGCCTGCGTGGCGACCGTCGCTGGAACCAAGGTGGCCGAGGCGGAGATATCCGCCATGATGACGCCCAAACAGAACGGCTGAATACGCGGCCTCATGCAAAAGCGGTCCGAAGATCTGATTCACCCCAGCGCGGTCGTCGAGCCGGGCGCGAACCTGGCGCCCGACGTGCGCATCGGTCCGTTCTGCCATGTCGGTCCCGAAGTGGTGCTGGAGGCCGGCGTCGAGCTGCTCAGCCATATTTCAGTGACCGGCGCCACCACGATCGGCGCCGGCACGAAAGTCTATCCGCATGCCGCGCTCGGCGGACAGCCGCAGGACACCAAACACAAGGGCGGACGCACCAGCCTGTCGATCGGGCGCAACTGCACCATTCGCGAGGCGGTGACCATGCATGTGGGCACCGACGGCGGGCGCCAGGCGACCGTCATCGGCGACAACGGCTATTTCCTGTCCTATTCCCATGTCGCGCATGACTGCATCATCGGCAACAACGTCACCCTGACCCACGGCTCGACGCTCGGCGGGTTCTGCGAGATCGGCGATCATGTCATCGTCGGCGGGCTGACGGCGGTCCACCAGCATGTCAGGATCGGCACCCGGGCCTTCGCGGCCGGCTGCTCGGCGATTGTCGGCGACGTCATCCCCTACGGCATGGTGGCCGGCAACCGGGCCAAGCTGCGTGGCTTCAACATTGTCGGCATGCGCCGCTCCGGCATGCCGCGCGCCGAGATTTTGCGCATGCGCGAGGCCTATCGACGGATTTTCGATCCGCAGCGCCCGCTGACGGAAAATCTCGATATCGTCAGGACCGAGTTTTCCGACGTCGAGGCGGTGATGCAGATCGTCGCCTTCATGACCGATCGCGACAAACGCTATTTCTGCGTACCACCGCGGGGGGAAAGCGATGCGGCCGCTGACGATGAGCACGCCTGAGGCCGCCGAAACCGGCGCCCGCCCACGGCGTGTGGCAATCGTCGCCGGCGGCGGCCGTTTGCCGGCCGATCTCGCCGTCGGCCTGGCCGAGCGCGGGCAAAACCCGTTCGTGGTGATTGCCGGCGGCGAAGTGCTGCCGGGCTCGGAACTGTGGCGCTTCGAGCATGAGGTCATCGAACTCGAGGAATTCGGCCGTCTTGCCCGAGTGCTGAAAAAGGCCGGGGCAAGCCATGTCGTGCTCGCCGGCGCCATCGAGCGCCGTCCGGCCCTATCGCGCCTGAAATGGACGTTCGACCTGATCGCGATGTTGCCGCGCGTCGCCGCCACGCTAGGGCGCGGCGACGACGGCATCTTGCGCGGCATTGTCGGGTTCCTGGAAGCGCGCGGCTTCACGGTGATGGGCGCGCACGAAATCCTTCCCGACCTGGTGGCGACGACGGCGACGCTGACGCGCGCGCGGCCGACGGCCAAGGATCGGCGCGACATCGCGGCCGGCCTGGCCGCCGCGCAGGCGATCGGCGCGCTCGACATCGGCCAGGCCGCGATCGCCATCGGCGGGCGCGTGGTCGCGCTCGAAGGCATCGAGGGCACCGACGGGCTCCTGGCCCGGGTCGCCCGGCTGCGTTCCCATGGCCGCATCGCGACCAGCAGCCGCGGCGTGCTGGTCAAATGCGCCAAGCCGGGTCAGGAGTTGCGCGCCGACCTGCCCACGATCGGCCCCAAAAGCGTCGAAGGCGCACACGCGGCCGGCCTGGTCGGCATCGCTGTCGAGGCCGGGCATTCCATCATTCTCGACCAGCGCAAGGTGATCGAGGCCGCGGACCGGCTCGGGCTTTTCGTGACCGGGGTCGACGGGCGCGCGCCATGAGCGCCGCCGCACCGCTTCGCATCGCGGTGATCGCAGGCGAAGAATCCGGCGACCTTCTCGGCGCCGATCTGGTGCGTACGCTGGCCGACGCCTTCGGACATGCGCCGCAGCTCGTCGGCGTCGGCGGCCAACATCTCGCCGGGCTCGGACTGCGCTCGCTGTTCGATCCCGAGGAGATCGCGCTGATGGGCTTTACGGCGGTGGTGGCCCGGCTGCCGCAACTGGCCCGCCGCATCGCCACCACGGCACGGGCGCTTGCCGAGATCAGGCCGGACGTGCTGATCACCATCGACAGCCCCGATTTCAGCCTGCGGGTGGCGAAGTCGCTGCGCAAGCGCGCGCCCGACATCCCGATCGTGCACTATGTATGCCCGAGCGTCTGGGCCTGGCGCCCCGGACGCGCGGCTCGGATGGCCGCCTTCGTCGACCACGTTCTGTGCGTGCTGCCGTTCGAGGTCGACGTGTTGCGCCGGCTGGGCGGCCCGCCAGCCACCTATGTCGGCCACCGCCTGGTGCACGATCCCGCCATCAAGGCCGCCGCCGCCCACCAGCGCGCCAAGAAACCGGCCATGGCGGGGGAGGCGGTCAAGCTGCTGGTGCTGCCCGGCTCGCGTCGTTCGGAGCTGCGGCGGCTGACCGAGCCGTTCGGCAAGACCGTCGCGCTCATGCAGCAGCGCGGGCTGAAGCTCGACGTGACGATACCGACATTGCCGCATCTGCAAGAAACGCTCGCGACAACGACGCGCGACTGGGCAAGCGTGCCCAACATCGTCACCACGACGCAGTGCAAATACGACGCTTTCGGCCAGGCCCACGCCGCGCTTGCCGCCTCCGGCACGGTGTCGCTGGAACTTGCCCTTGCCGGCGTGCCGCTGGTGTCGTGCTACAAGGCCGATTTGTTGTTCAAGTTCGCCTACTCGTTCCTGACGACATGGAGCGGATCGCTGCCGAACCTGGTGGCCGACTACCCCGTCGTGCCGGAATATTACGACGCGTTCGTCAGCCCCGACCTGCTGGCCCGCCAGCTCGAGCGCCTGGTCGCCGACACGCCGCAGCGCACGGCCCAGCGCGCCGGCTTCGCCGAGATCGCACGCGCGATGGCAACCGAGCGGCCGGCCGGCGAGCTTGCGGCCGAAACGGTCAAGACCCTGCTGAACCAACGAAAAACGGCGCCCTGAGGCGCCGTTTGGAGCGGGACCGGTCTTGCGGCTGGCGCGAAACCGCTTCAGCGCTTGGCGATCGCCACGTAGTCGCGCGACTTTTCGCCGGTATAGAGCTGGCGGGGACGCCCGATCTTCTGATGCGGGTCCTCGATCATCTCCTTCCACTGCGCGATCCAGCCGACGGTGCGGGCCAGCGCGAACAGCACGGTGAACATGGTGGTCGGAAAGCCCATCGCCTTGAGCGTGATGCCGGAATAGAAGTCGATGTTCGGATAGAGCTTCTTTTCGATGAAATACTCGTCCGTCAGGGCGATCTTTTCCAGCTCCATCGCCACTTCCAACAGCGGGTCGTCCTTGATGCCCAGTTCGGCCAGCACCTCGTGCGTGGTCTTCTGCATGATCTTGGCGCGCGGATCGTAGTTCTTGTAGACGCGGTGGCCGAAACCCATCAGCCGGAACGGGTCGTCCTTGTCCTTGGCGCGGTCGATGAATTCGGGAATCCGCTCCGGCGTCCCGATCTCGGCCAGCATGTTGAGCGCGGCCTCGTTGGCGCCGCCATGGGCCGGCCCCCAAAGACAGGCGATGCCGGCGGCGATGCAGGCAAACGGATTGGCGCCCGACGAACCGGCCAGGCGCACGGTCGAGGTGGAGGCGTTCTGCTCGTGGTCGGCATGCAGGATGAAAATGCGGTCCATGGCGCGCGCCAGAACCGGATTGACCTTGTATTCCTCGCACGGCACCGAAAAGCACATATGCAGGAAATTGGCCGCGTAGCTCAGCTCGTTCTTGGGATACATGAAGGGCTGGCCGATATGGTATTTATAGGCCATGGCGGCGATGGTCGGCATCTTGGCGATCATGCGCATGGAAGCAACCATGCGCTGGTGCGGATCGGCGATGTCGGTGGAATCGTGATAAAAGGCCGACAGCGCGCCGACCACGCCGCACATCACCGCCATCGGGTGGGCGTCGCGGCGAAAACCGGTGAAGAAGCGCGACATCTGCTCGTGCAGCATGGTGTGACGCGTCACGCGATAGTCGAAATCCAGCTTCTGCGCCTTGGTCGGCAACTCGCCGTAAAGCAGCAGATAGCAGACCTCGAGAAAATCGCCGTGCTCGGCCAGCTGCTCGATCGGATAGCCGCGATGCAGCAAAATGCCCTCGTCGCCGTCAATATAGGTGATCTTCGATTCGCAGCTTGCCGTGGAGGTGAAACCGGGGTCGTAGGTGAACATCCCGGTATCCCTGTAAAGTGACGCGATATCCACCACGCTCGGGCCGACGGAACCTGGCCTGACGTTCAAATCCATACTGTTGCCGCCATATTCGAGCTTCGCGGTGGAATCTGTCATGGAGAACTCCTTCGTCTAAAATGGCTAGCCAAACGGGAACCGCCGCGACGAATTTTCGCGGCGTCAAAAGTGCGCTTTAGCTATCCTATTTCCCGTTTCGTGCCAAGCAGGCCGAAAGGGTGATGCTGCGGTGCAAAAGAGCCGGCGCGACCGGCTCTTCCGTACCCACAATACCCTTTGGAGACACGGTTGCGCAAATCGCGATCAGCCGATGGCGTCGCCGATACGGGCCAGGCTCTCGTCGCGTCCGAGCACCGCCAGCACGTCGAATACGCCCGGCGAGACCGTACGCCCGGTAAGCGCGGCGCGCAGCGGCTGGGCGACCGCACCAAGCTTCAGCCCGGCCTCGGCGGCGAAGTCGCGGATCGCGGCTTCCGCCGTCTCCGCGCTCCAGTCCTGGCCGACATTTTCCAGCGCCGTCCTGGCACCGGCCAACGTCTGGCGCGCCGCTGCGTCGAGCAGGGCGGCAGCCTTGTCGTCGAAGGACAGCGGGCGTTCGGCGAACAGATAGGTTGCGTTCTCAAGCAGCTCGACCAGGGTCTTGGCACGCTCCTTCAAGCCGGGCAGGGCGGCCAGCAGCATTGTTTTTTTCGCCGCGTCGAGCCGCTCGGCCACCGCCGGGCCGCCTTCCAGATGGGGCAGGGTGGCGAGCAGCAGGTCGAGCAGATCCGCGTCGGCCATCGACCGCAGATGATGGCCGTTCACCGCTTCCAGCTTCTTGAAATCGAACCGGGCCGCGCCTTTGTTGACGTCCTCGATCTCGAACCAGCCGATCATGTCCTGGGTAGACATGATCTCGTCGTCGCCGTGGCTCCAGCCGAGCCGGGCCAGATAGTTGCGCAGCCCCGCCGGCAGATAACCCATGGCGCGATAGGCCTCGACCCCGAGCGCACCGTGCCGTTTCGACAGTTTTGCCCCGTCCGGCCCGTGGATCAGCGGGATATGGGCCATTACCGGCACCTCCCAGCCCATCGCCCGGTAGATGATGGTCTGGCGCGCCGCATTGGTCAGATGATCGTCGCCGCGAATGATGTGGGTCACCCCCATGTCGTGGTCGTCGACGACGACGGCCAACATATAGGTCGGGCTCTTGTCCGAGCGCAGGATGACGAAATCGTCGAGATCCTTGTTGGGAAAGCGGACGTCGCCTTGCACCCGGTCGGCGACCACGGTTTCGCCGGTTTGCGGCGCCTTGATGCGCACCACCGGGTCGATTCCGGCCGGGGCCTCGGCGGGATCGCGGTCGCGCCAGCGCCCGTCATAGCGCGGCGGCCGGCCCTCGGCGCGGGCGGTTTCGCGCATCGCCTCCAGCTCGGCCTGGCTGGCATAGCAATAATAGGCCTCGCCGCGCCGCACGAGCTCTTCGGCGATCTCGCGGTGTCTGTCGGCGCGCGCGGCCTGGGAGACGGGCTCGCCGTGCCAGTCGAGGCCGAGCCAGGAAAGCCCGTCGAGGATCGCCGCCGTGGCCGCCTCGGTCGAGCGTTCGCGGTCCGTGTCCTCGATGCGCAACAGCATCTGCCCGCCCGTATGCCTGGCATAAAGCCAGTTGAACAAGGCGGTGCGGGCGCCGCCAATGTGCAGATAGCCGGTGGGCGAGGGCGCAAAACGCGTAACGACGGTCTTGGTCATGGCACTGTCCAGGAGATTCTTGGGCTGCCGCCGCGCCGAACGGGCGGCGCATGGGTGATTTTGATCGGCGTTCATGTAGCATAGGTGTCCGCCCGCGCAAGCGCCGGCCGCATCGTGAGGCGACGGCCCGATGAGCACGATGGAGACACAGCGCCTGGAAAGGGCGGCCGCGCCGGCCGCCGCGGGCGCGCACGTGCCGGCCAGCCGGCAGTCCGATCGCGCCCGGCCGGCATCCATATCGGGCGCCCTGGTGTCCGCCGGCCGCGCCTTTGCCGCGGCATTGGCGCTGGAAGAAGCGCGCGGCACGCCCTTTCTCCTGGTTCCGGTGCTGTTCTGCGCCGGGGCAGCGCTCTATTTCGCACTGCCCTTCGAGCCGGGCTGGCCGCTGCTTGCGGCCGCGCTTGTCGGGCCGGCGGCGGCCCGGTTTCTTGTCGCCCGGCACAGGGTCGCGGCACGGCTATGCGCGGCGTTCGCGTTTGCAGCGGCCGGCGCGGGTGCCGGCAAGATCGAAACCGTGCGCGCCGACACCGCCATGCTGGGCTCGGCCGTCTCGACCGTGCTGACCGGGCGCGTGGTCAGGGTCGAGCACCAGGCGAGCGGGCGCACGCGCTACACGATCGACGTGGAGACGACGCGGCGGCCGCTGCTGCGTTACGCGCCCGATCGCGTTCGCGTCACGGCGCGCGCCGATCCCGGCATCGCCGCCGGCGAGCGCATCGAGGGGGTCGTGCGGCTTTTCCCGCCCTCCGGCCCGGTTCGCCCCTATGGCTACGATTTCGCCTTCGAAAGCTACATGGCCGGCATCGGCGCGACCGGGTTCTTTCTCGGCATGCCGGACAGGCAAATGTCCGCCGGCGCGCGCGATATCGCCCCGCGCCTTGCCGCCGGGCTGGCCAATATGCGCCAGGCGATCGCCGGGCGGATCAGGCGCCATGTCGCGGGCGCGGAAGGCGAGATCGCCGCCGCGCTGATCGCCGGCACCCGCGCCGGCATTCCCGAGGAGGTCGACGAGGCGCTGCGCCGGGCCGGCCTCGCACACATCCTGTCGATATCCGGCCTGCACATGGCCCTCGTCGCCGGCACGGTGATGCTGGCGCTGCGGGCGCTGTTCGCGCTCGCGCCGGGCTTTTCCTCGCGCCGGCCGGTCAAAAAATACGCCGCCGCGCTGGCGCTTGCCGCGGCCGCCTATTATCTGGCGATTTCCGGCGCCGCGGTCGCCGCCCAGCGCTCGTTCATCATGATCGCGGTGATGCTGGTGGCGCTGCTGTTCGACCGCGCCGCAATCACCATGCGCAATCTGGCAATCGCGGCGCTGATCATCGCCGCGCTGGCCCCGCACGAGGTGGTCGGGCCGAGTTTCCAGATGTCGTTCGCCGCCACGGCGGCGCTGATCGCGGCCTATACGGCCTGGTCGAACCGGGTTTCGGCAAGGACGGGCGCCGGCCGCGCCCCGCCACGGGGCGGGCTGAACGCGGCCGGGCGCCGCCTGGCTTATTTCGCCACGGGGATCGCGGCAACCTCGCTGATCGCCGGCGGCGCGACCACGGTCTACGCGATCTGGCATTTCCACCGTGTCGCCCCGCTCGGGCTGGTTGCCAATCTCGCCGCCATGCCGGTCGTGTCGACGCTGATCATGCCGCCGGCCGTCGCCGCCGGCGTGTTGATGCCGGTGGGGCTGGAAGGTCCGCCGCTGACGGTGATGGGGCAGGGGATCGCGATCATGGTGGCGGTGGCGCGCTGGGTTGCCGATCACAGCCCGATCGACGCTGTTGGGGCGATGCCGCCGCTGGCGCTTATCCTGTTCACCGCCGCGCTTCTCGTCGCGACCATCGCGACCTCCGGCCTGCGCTGGCTGGCGCTGCCGCTGGCGCTGGCCGCAACGCTGGCCTTCGGCATGCGCACGCCGCCCGACCTGCTGGTTTCCGAGGACGCCCGGCTGGCCGCCTTGATGCGCGATGACGGCCTATTCGCCGTCAATCGCCCGCGACCGAACGGTTTTACCATCGGCATCTGGCAAAAGGCGCTGGCAGCCACGGGTTACGTCAAGCCGCGCGACCGCGCCGACGGCAAGCCCGAGGCGGAGACGCGCTTCGTCTGCGACGCCGCGGCCTGCGAGGCCGTCCATGCCGGCGGCGCCGTGGTGGTGCACGCCAAGACCCGGGCCGCGGCCGCGCCGTTTTGCGGCGTGGCGAGCGTGATCGTGATCGCGGACGCGACCGCCGCCAATCCGTGCCGGGCGAAAGACATTCTTGTCGTGACCGCGCGCGACCTTGCCCGCCGCGGCAGTCTCGAAGTGCGCTTCAAGCAAGTTGGAACCGAAAGCGCCGGCGCGAGCGGGGGGCCGTTGCGCGCCGAAGCGCGCTTCGCCCTGCCGCGGAACGAACGGCCATGGTTCGCGCACCGCAAATTCTCGCGCGAGGCCCGCGGTCTCGCGCCTTACAAGCGCGGCGAGAAAAGCAGGAACAACAAGAACGGCAAAAGCGGGAAAGGCGACAAAAGCTGAGCCATCCGCCGTGGCGGCGAGATCGGCGGCCGACAAAGCGGCGCCCGATCGAGCCGCGGCCAGACTACATATGTGCCGAAACCGGCCCAAAAAGTCCGGCAGGCACGGGATCCGGCTGTTTGAAAACTCCGCCGCGTCCAACCCCCGCCGACACCGGCCCGACCTGGGTCGCCGGCGCGACCGACACCGGGAAACGTCAGTAGCGGCGGATCAGGCCGACCAGCCGCCCTTGGACTTTGACCTGGTCGGGGCCGTAGATGCGAGTTTCGTAGGCCGGGTTGGCAGCTTCGAGCGCGATCGAGGCGCCCTTGCGCCGAAACCGTTTCAGGGTCGCCTCGGCGTCTTCCACCAACGCCACGACGATGTCGCCGGGATTAGCGGTCGCCGCGCTGCGGATGATGACGGTGTCGCCGTCGAGAATGCCGGCATCGATCATGGAATCGCCGCGCACCTCGAGCGCGTAGTGCTCGCCGGCCGACAGCATGTCGGGCGGCACGGCGATCGCATGCGTTTGATGCTGGATGGCGTCGATCGGCACGCCGGCGGCGATCCGCCCCATGACCGGCACCGACACGCCGCCGCCAGCGTCGTCATTGGCCGACACGGGCGGGGCCGGCTTGGGTTTGGGCTTGCCGAGACTGCCCTCGATGACGCTCGGCGAAAAGCTGCGCGGCCGCCCGAGCCCCGGAGAGATCGATTCGGGCAGGCGCAGCACTTCCAGCGCACGGGCGCGATTGGGCAACCGGCGGATGAAACCGCGCTCCTCCAGCGCCGTGATCAGCCGATGAATGCCCGATTTGGAGGCGAGATCGAGCGCTTCCTTCATTTCGTCGAAGGAGGGCGGAATGCCGGTTTCCTTCAGCCGTTGATGGATGAAAAGCAGCAGCTCGTGTTGTTTTCGGGTTAACATGGCGGCCCCAGTGGAATCATCGACAAACAAAACCAGAACAAATTGTATCTGTTCTCACCTTGTTCCGCAAGTGTCCGAGCGCCGAAAGACGAAAACGATGCCGGCAACGCCGCCGACGGCATGCCGCGCCCGGTCTTCGGGCAGGCACCGATACCCGCGACAAGGGAAGGCCGCGGATGTTGAAACGCGGCGTCCCCGTTTCGAGCGCCGGCCTCTCGGCGGGTTTTGCGCCCGGCCTACGCCAACCGGCCGTTTAGATAATCGTCGGTGACCTGGTTTTGCGGCCGCTCCGACAAATCCGCCATCGTGCCGTGCTCGAGCAGGTAGCCGGTTCCGCGCCGTGTCCAAAACAGCGCGCACTGATCGGCGATCCGTCGTGCCTGAGACAGATTATGCGTGACGATCACCAGCGTGACGCTGTCCTTGAGTTTGAGCAGCAGACGCTCGATCGTCATCGTCGACATCGGGTCAAGCGCGCTGCACGGTTCGTCCAGAAGCAGGATTTCGGGCCGCGTGGCCAGCGCCCTGGCAATGCACAAACGCTGCTGCTGGCCGCCGGACAGCGCGCAGGCGGACATGTCGAGCCGGTGGCCGATTTCCGCGTGCAGGCCGACGGCACGCAGGCATTCGTCGATGCGCGCGTCCCGGTCCGCCCGCCGGCGCACGCCGAATTCACTCAACACGATATCGAAATTGCGACGGATGGAGAACGGAAACGGGTTGGGTTTTTGAAATACCATGCCGACCCGCTTGCGCAACCGCAGGAGATCGGCGCCCCGCGCCAGCACGTCGGTATCGCGAACAAGGATACGGCCGGACGCGTTCGCACCCGGGATCAGGTCGATCAGCCGGTTGACGCAGGTCAGCAGGCTGGTTTTGCCGCAGCCCGACGGGCCGATCAGCGCGGTGATGCGCCCTGGCGGGATCGACAGGCTGACATCCGACAGGGCCTTGATGGCGCCATAGGCGACCGTGACGTTTTCGACGCGGATATGGCTCGCCTCGGCGCGGCCCGGCGACAAGTCGAGCTTTCGGGTTCCTGTGGCTTGCACGTTCATACGAAATCCCTGCCTTGCTTGCCGTCCAAAGCCGTGAACAGGGCGACGACGGCGGCGACCGACGCCAAGAGCACGGTGGCGGTCGCGAACGCATTGCCGTCGCCACCGGGAACGTTCATCGCCAGGTCGAGAATATGGACCGCCAGGGTCCGTCCCGAATCGAAAACCGAATCCGGCATGCGCACCACGTAGCCGCTGGTGAAGATCAGGGCGGCGCTTTCGGCGACCGCGCGCCCGAAACCGAGCCCCAGCCCGGCGAAAATGCCCGGTGCGGCGGCCGGCAGCATGATCGACCAGACGATCCGCCGCTGCGGCAGGCCGAGCGCGTAGCCGGCCCTGCGGTCTTCGCCGTGCATGCGCAAGGTGGTTTCGGCCACGCAGGCCGCGATCGGCAGGATCATCAGGGCGAGCGTCAGCCCGCCGGCCAGAATGGAAAAGCCGAAGCCGAGCCAGTCGCAGAAGATCATGTTGCCGGCCAGACCGAAGACGATCGAGGGAACGGCGGCCAGCACGCCCAGGCAGCCCCGCGTCAGGCGCGCGGCCACGGTGTGCGGGCCTACCGCCTCGACCAGAAACACCGCCGCCCCGACCGCAAGAGGCAAGGCGGCCGCCAGCGCCACCCCCGTCACCGCCGCCGTCGACACAAGCACCGGCGCGATGCCGCCGGCGCGCCCGGCCGCGCGCGGCGCGGTGGTGAGGAAGTCCCACGACACCAGCGCAGCACCGCGCGTGACCACATGCATAACGATTGCAGCCAGGACGAGCACCACCGCCGCCACCGCCGCGCGCACCACAAGGTCGTTGACGAAGGGTCTAAGATTGCGGTGCATCGGCCCCGCCCCAGCAGCGGCGCAAGACGAGCAGCAGCCCGACCATGGCCATCAAGAACAGGCCCGAAACGAACAGGGCCGAGCGGTGGACGTCGATGGCGTAGGCCATTTCGAGCGCGATATTGGCCGGCAGCGTGCGCACGGACGCAAACGGACTGTCTGGCATCGCGACCGCGTTTCCGACCACCATCAGCACGGCCATCGTTTCGCCCAGCGCGCGGGCGAGCCCGAGCATGCAGGCGGCCGCCACCGCCCCCTTGGCCGACGACAGCACGATGCGCTTGATCGCCGCGTGACGGGCGCATCCGAGCGCCAGGCTGCCCAGATAGAGCGAGGCCGGCAATTGGCGCAGGCCCGCCTCCGCCAGAACGGCCACGGTCGGCAGCACCATGATCGACAAGACGATCACGCCGGCCAGGAGCGACGTGCCGGGCGGCTGCCAGGCGGCGATGTGCGGCACCAGCACAGTCATGCCCCACAGGCCGTAGACGACCGAGGGAATGGCCGCCAGGGTCATCAGCACCACGCGAAAGGCGGCACCGGCGACATCGCCGGCGTAATAGCGGATATAGACCGCGCACAGGATTCCCAGCGGGCCGGCGACGGCAAGCGCGCCGGCCGAAACCGCGAGCGTGGCCGCGACCATCGCCACCAGGCCGTATTCGCCGGCGGTCGGATACCAGTCGCCATCGGCCACGAAGGCGCCCAGTCCCGCCTCGGTCAGCGCGGGCGCGGAGCCGATCGCCAGCACGATCAAGACGCCGGCCATCGCTCCGATCGCCAGAACGCCCGAAGCCCACAAGACGACGACGAAGACGGCGTCTTTCAGCGCGAGCGGGCCGCGAAACAGCCTAATCCGAGGCGGGCGAGAAATAATGGTCTGAGATGAGGTCATGCACCTGTTGTCCGGAGGCAAACCGCAAAAACGCTTCGACCGGCGCCGCGGGGTCGGGATACGTGACCAGGTTCAGCTCTCGTCTGACCGGGTACGACCCGTTTGCGACATTGGCGGAAGTTGGAGCGACGGCCCCGAGCGCGATCGCGCGTATCGGGGTCATGGCGCTTGCGTGATATTCGGCCGCGCCGATCGAGATGTAGCCCACCGCCCTTGGGTTGCCGGCCACCACTTTCACCGCCTGCTCGTTGTCGCCGATGATGGTATGGGCGCGGATGTCGCGAATATCGAGATCGAGATAGTCGAGGAAGATTCCCAAGGTCGAGCGGCCTTCGGCCTTGCTGACCACGGTGATCGGCCCGTCCCAGGAACCGAACGCCTCCCAGCGCGTCGCCTGGCCGGTGTAGATCGCCCGCACCTGGTCGTCGGAAAGCCGTTCGAGCGGATTTTGCGCATGAACGATCAGCGCCACGCCGTCCCATGCGATCCGCGTGGCCGCGACGTCGTTTTCATCCGCGCCGAGCGCCCGCGACACCATGCCGATATCGGCGAGCTTGCGCCGGACGTCCGACAGGCCCCTGGAAGAGCCGCCGGTCTGGACATCGACCTGCACGCCCGGATGCGCGGCCTCGTAGCGCTGGGCGATATCCATCATCAACGGCGCGATCGTGCTCGAGCCGGTAACGACGATGCGCACCTCCTCCTGGGTATGGGATACACCCAGGCCGGCGAACGTCAGCGCAAGGGAGAAGGCGGCGATCACAGTCTTTCTGGCCGACATCATACGCTCCTCGTTGCCCAGCTTGCCGTTTGCGGCGGCCGTGCCGCGTGCCGGATCTCGGCGTCAGCCCGCATGGGCTGTGTCAGCACCGCGCTGGTGGCCGCCTCGGGCAGGCTGCCGTCGGCCAGAAGCCAGCGCGGGCGGGCGAAATGGCTGATCGCCGGCAAACGGGTCGTCGCGGTCTCGAAAACCAGTCCGCGCCCATGGGAAAACGCGGCCCGGACCCCGCCCAGGGGGTTCAAGCCGGCCACCGGTCGTGCCAGGCCGGCAATCAGGCAATGCGCGACATCCCAATCGCACCGGCGTCCCGCCGCCTCGGTGGCGATCCAGCAATGCATGCCGTCGGCGCGGCAGCCGCCCCGGTTGCGGCCGAAATGAAACCCCGCGAAATAGGCCGCGCGGCGCCCGGCAGCCCGCAGGCAGGCAAGCAGGGCGGTGTTGATATCGATGCAGTTGCCGGATCGCACGCCGCAAAACGCCGCCGGGCGCGCCAGATCGGGATTCGGCCCGCCATAGCTGAACCGGCGCGCCACCGCCGCGACAATGTCGTCGTCGCCATGGCCTGCCGCGCATGCGGGTCGCTCGAGGGCGAGAAATTCGGACAGATCGCCGGCAAGCCTCGTATAGGCATTGTCGAAATCGGCAAATTCGTCGGTTTTGACCGTCCCTGTCCCGGCCGCGAAATGGAAGGAAAATTCGAGGCTCGCGCCGAACTCGCCCTCGAACAGATAGGCGCGCTGGCCGCTCCGGCTTTCGCGGACGATCCGGTAGGGCAAGGGGCAGGGGGCACAGAATCCGACCAGGGTCTGGTGCACCGTGTCGGGCGGCTCCGGCACCAGCAGGCCGATCGCGGCGGCGGCACGTTCGTGCGGGTCGATGCGCAGCGTTATGATCATGCCAGGCTCCGTTGTCTGCAAATCAGCGATGGCGCGTCGCCAATCCCGGCCGGATCGACGCCCAAAAGCGCGGCCATGGTCGCTGCGACGTTGTCGAGCCCGCCCGTCTCGAGCGCCCAGTCGGCCCGCCCGCCATCGGCCGCAACGATGGTGAAGGGGACCGGGTTTGCGGTGTGGGAACCGAAGCCGCGGCCCCGATCGTCCAAAAGTCGTTCGGCGTTGCCGTGATCGGCGGTGACCGCCAGCGTCCAGCCGGTGTCACGGGACTGGGCCACGATGGCGGCAAGGGCCCGGTCGACGGCGGCCGCCGCCTGCCGGCACAGGCCCACGTCGCCGGAATGCCCGACCTGATCGAGATTTGGAATATTGACGACAAAACCGGTCTCGCGATCGCTCGTCATCACCTCGCGGCAGGCGTCCACCGTCTCGTCCACCCGCATGCGCGGGTTTTGTTCGGGACCGCCCGGCGTGTCGGGGATCGCCACCTGGCGTTCCCCGAGCGATTGCCGGAAACCGTTGAAGAAATAGGTGACATGCGGAAATTTGCAGTTTTCCGCGATCCGCGTCAGCGCGATGCCGCGCGCCTGCAGGGCCTGCGCCAGACCGCCCGAAAGGCTGCGGGTCGGAA
This sequence comes from Nitratireductor alexandrii, assembly GCF_004000215.1. Lineage (GTDB taxonomy): Bacteria > Pseudomonadota > Alphaproteobacteria > Rhizobiales > Rhizobiaceae > Mangrovimarina > Mangrovimarina alexandrii. The sequence continues at coordinate 248,620 of NZ_RBVY01000004.1, forward strand.
AGAAGACGTGCGCGGCCGGCACGTGTTGCGTGATGGTGGTCAGCGTGGCGACACGGCAGCGCGCGGCAAGCGCTTCGACCGTCTGCACGGCGCGATCGGCGCGATGGCTTGTGACCAGCACGGCCTCGCCCGGCGTGAGCTGGATGTCGGCATCGACCCGGTGAGCGGGGAAGTCGCGCTCGCTGTTGTCCCAGCAAAAACCGTCGAGATGCCGGCGATCGAAGCGCGGCAGCGCGTCGGCGCTCGTAAGCGCATCGACCAGATGCCGCGCCAGGGCGCGGTTTCCGGACCGGTCGGCGAACCAGCTCCGTCCGATCACGACCCCGAGCCGCGCCGCCGGAACCCGCGCCGCCAGCGCCTGCCGCAACGTGTCGAGCAATGCGGGCCCCGAGCCGCGCATCGCATCGACCCCGTCGAGCACCGGGTGCACCACGACGGTGGAAAATCCGCCGCGTCCGGCCAGGTCAGCCGCCTGGACGATGGTGCGCCAATGGCCGTGAACGCCGGCGTCGGAGACAAGGCCGAGAACGTGGATCCGGCCATTTTGGGCCGTCTCGTCGCGCAAGGCTCGCCAGACGGGGCTTTTTTTCCAGGCGCCCGACCGGTAGGCACGGTCGATCGCAACCAGCGAGGAGACCACGGTGCGGCCCATGCCGAGGGTGAGATGCCCGACTTCGGAATTGCCCGCCTGGCCGTCGAACAGCCCCACGGCATCGCCGCTGGCCCTGAGCGGAACCATGCCGTAGCGATCGAACAGGTCGAACAGAACCGGCATGCAGGCGCGGTCGACGACATTGCCGGGCGAAGGCGCGGCGAGGCCGGCGCCGTCCAGGATGACCAGACCGGCTTTGGCACGAGCGGTCATCGGTCCGCCGCCGTGGCGACATGGATGACGAATTCCGACCCGTCCGGGTCGAAACCGACCCCGCGCGGGCCATAAAGGACGGGCGCGCAGAAGCCGCTCGCCCGGATCGCCGCGCCGACCTCGCCGGTCGCCCAGGCGCGCGTTCGAATGGTGGCCGGCGCATGGCCGGCCGTCCGGTAGGTGATGTCGACAACATCGGGCTCGACCACGGCAAGATCGACCGAAGCCTTGAGACCGGTGCAGCAATAGGTGCGATCCTGTGCGGATATCCGCCCGGCAAGCAGCGCGTCATAATTGCGATGATCGAGCACCAGCGTGCCCCCGTCGCCAAGCAGCCGCCGAAAATTGCACAGCGCGCGCTCCAAATCGGCACGCGAAAACAGATGCGCGATCGAATTGCCCATGCAGATCACCGCGTCGAAGGGACCGGCGGGCAGGCTTTCGTGATCGAGCCAGTCGCCAAGCGCGCAGGGCACCGCCCGTGCGGCCATGGTGGCGATGTTGCGCCTGGCCTGTTCGACCATCTCCGCAGCCCCGTCGATCGCGGTGACGGCGAACCCGGCCTGCGACAGCAGAACGGCATGAAAACCGGTGCCGGTGGCCGCATCGAGCACCGAGCGGGCCCGCCTCGCGCTCAAGACGTCGACAAGAAAGCTGCCTTCGGCGGCGCGCCGGTCGGCCCAGCCGAGCAGGGCGTCCCATTGCGCGACCAGCGCCGTGTCGTATTCGTCGCGGTAACGCGTGGATGAGGTTTGCATCGTTTCCTCCCGGCAACACACACCAGCTAGAGACCGACACCGTAAACTTTGGCCAGACGCGCATATTCGCGCCAATAGTCGGGAAAGGATTTTGCAACGCAGGCCGGGTCCTCGATCGTGATGCCCGGGCACGCAAGCGCGGCCAGCGAGAACGCCATGGCGACGCGATGATCGTCATAGGTGTGCACCGAGGCGGGCCGGGGCCCGGTTCCGTCCGGCGCGATCTCCAGCCAGTCAGGGCCTTCCCGCGCCGGAATGCCGATGCGGCGAAGCTCCTCGGCGGCCGCATGAAGCCTGTCGCACTCCTTCAGGCGCAAATTGGCGATGTTGACGATTTTCGTCCTGCCCTTTGCGAACGCGGCAACCACGGCGAGCGTGAGCACCATGTCGGGCATGGTCTCCAGGTCGACCTCGATGCCGCGCAACGCGCCTTCGGGTCCGCGCAACTCGATCTCGCCCGGCGTCGCCGCAACCGCGCACCCCATCTCCTCCAGCACGCGGACAAGGCCGACATCGCCTTGCGCGGACGCCGTACCCAAGCCCGAAACCCGCACCGTGCCGCCGAGAATGGCGGCCGCGCCGAGGAAATAGGACATCGCGGAGGCGTCGGGCTCGACCGCGATCGAGGCCACGGCCGGCTGTCCGGGCTGTACGCGCCAGATCTGCGGCCCGACCGGCGCGACGTCGACGCCGGCCGTCCGCATGGCCGCCACGGTCATGTCGACATAGGGACGGGAGACGAGATTCCCGGTCGCCTCCACGTGAACCGGGCCGTCCGCAGGTTCCTGGCGCGCGGCCGACAGCAGCATGGAGCTGGTGAATTGAGACGAGACCGAGCCGTCGACCCGCCAATGCGCGCCGGTCGGCCTGCCGCCGACAATGCGCACGGGAAGGCACCCCGGATTGCCGGTTTCATCGACCCGGCGGCCGAGCGCCCGCAGCGCCTCGATGCCGCTCGCCATCGGCCGTTCGCACAGCCGCCGCGTTCCGGTAATGGTCGTCTCGCCATCCGCATCCGCGGCCATCGACAGCAAGAAGCGAGCCGGCGTGCCCGCCGCGCCGATATCGAGCGGTCCGCCCGGCGCGCCAGGCCTGCCGCCGGCGCACGCATTTTCGACCCGGAAGGCGGCCCGGGCCGTGTCGGCCTGAACCGACAGCCCACCGAACCGGTCGATGCAATCGGCGAAGCGTACCGTGTCGTCGGCATGCAGCGCACCGGTCACGCTGGTGGTGCCGGACCGCGCCGCAGCCAGCGCGAGCGCGCGATTGGTGAGGGATTTCGATCCCGGCAGACGGGGCTCGAAAAACGGCGACCGGGTACGGGCGGAGGTAGTGGTGGACGCGACTGTCATCAAATTCACCAACAAAAACAAACGGTACATCGCCCGCCGACATATCGACGGAACCCGCATGACGACCGGGAAGTCCCAAGATGAGGCGGCAGGTCGAGAAACGACTGAACCAGCCGCCGAAGGATCGCCACATAACTAGTTTATTAGAATTTACATACAACCAAGAGTCAATGATATTTATTTGATACAATTTATAGGCGAATTTGCCGCGAACGAAGCCCGGACCCCATCGTTCGGGTCGCGCACACTCGGTCTCCGCTTCATCCTCACGCTTCCGCCGCCGGCCTGTGCCGCCACCTCGCGTCTGGCGCTTGACAGGGCGTCAATACAACTATAAAGTTAGTTTTATAGTGACATAGCAACCGATACCGATGCCCGGCCGCAGCCGATGCGGTCGTCGATGGCGCGCGCCGATCCGCCGACCAGGCGGGCTTTGCAAGGCAACCGCCAACGACCTCACCCCAGGGAGGACCAGGAGATGACAGCAACGACTTCTTCCAACCAAACCGACGCCCTGCCGGCCGGCGAAGCCGCCCGCGCTGTGCCGCCCGCCAAGTCGATCCCCTTCACCGAAATTCCGCTCGTCGACTTCCAAGGCTTCCGGAACGGCACGGACGCCGACAAGAAGCGCGTCGCCGCCGAGATCGGCAAAGCGCTGAACGATGTCGGGTTCTTCTACCTGGTCAACCATGGCATACCCGCCGAGGACGTGGCGGCCGTGTTCGCCGCAGCACGCGGCTTCTTCACCCAGCCCGGCGCGCGCAAGAACGCGGTTTCCAGCGCAAACACCAGCAACCATCGCGGCTATTTCCCGATGGGCGGCGAGAATGTCGATCCGCTTCACACACGTGACCTGAAGGAAGGTTTCGACATCGGCTTCGAGGGGACGCTCGCGCAGGAAGAAGCGCGCAGGGGCGGCTTGCGCGGCCTCAACCAATGGCCCGACGAACCGGCCGGTTTCCGTCCCGCCCTGGAGCGCTATTACGAACACAGCGTCGCGCTCGGCCGCGATTTGTGCCGCGCCTTCGCGCTGGCGCTCGACATGGAGGAAGACACGTTCGACCGCGAGATCGAGCACTCCGAATCGCGTATGCGCCTCCTGAGCTACCCGCCGCAGCCGGGCGGTCCCAAGGACAGCCGCGCCTTCGGCGCCGGCGCCCACACCGATTGCGGCTGCCTGACCATATTGGCTCAGGATGCGCTCGGCGGACTGGCGGCACGCAACAGCGCGGGAGACTGGATCGCCGTCGATCCGATCGAAAACGCGCTGATCTGCAATGTCGGCGACATCATGGAGCAATGGTCCGGCGGACGTTTTGCCAGCACGGTCCACCGGGTCATCAACGATTCGGACCAGTATCGTTATTCGGTGGCGCTGTTCTTCAACCCGAATCTCGACGTCGTGGTCGACGGTTTCAAGAGCCTGACCGGAGCCGAGAGCGCCGGCGGCAAGACGACGACCGAGGAATATCTGGGCTGCTGTTTCAGCGAAACCCGCTCGGCCTGCCAATTGCCCTGACCAGACCGGGGCGGCTGGAGGACGTGGCGCGCGCCGTGGCACCAATCGTGGCGCGCGCTATGTCGCGGCGGCGGCAAAAACGTTCGCGATGACCGTTGCCAGTCTCGCCGCCAGCGGCCCGGTCCGCCCGGGGGCTGCACTCAATACCAGATGGGTCTCGCCCAGCGGCGGCAGCACGTCGTCGGCGAGCATGCGCAACCCGGCCTGGCCCGACAGCGTGCTGTGCGGCAGGACGCCGACGGCGATGCCGGCGGCGATCGCGGCGCGAACCCCGGCAACGCTCTCGCTGGTCAGCACGATCCGGTAGTCGAGGTCGCAATGCCGCAACAGATCGAGGCAACGTTCGCGCCACCAGCAGGTTCGGTCGAACAAGGCCACCGGCAGCGGACGCAGGCTTTCCAGGTCCCGGAACCGGGATCCGGCCCACACCGCCCGCTCGGAATGAACGACCCGGTCAGTTGCGGCGATCTCCTGAGGCGAGTGCAGAGCGAGATCGAGTTCGCCATGCGCGAGCGCGCGCGGAAAATCCATGCTCGACATGCAGCGTACGAACAGACGTGCCGCCGGCTGGTCTTCGGCGAAGCCGGCCAGGATCGCCGGCAGGATCGTGTCGCTATATTCCTCCGGGACGCCGAGGCGGATTTCTTCGACGACCGGCGCGCCGCGCAATCGTGCGGCGGCCTGATCGAGCACGTCGACGACATGACGGGCGACCGGCAGCAATTGCTCGCCGGCCGGCGTCAGCATCACCCCGCGGCCATGTCTTTCGAACACGCGCTGCCCGAGCGCTCTTTCCAGTTTCTGCACCTGCAGGCTGACGGCCGATTGCGTGCGCAGGAGCTGCGCCGCGCCGGCACTCAAGCTGCCCGCCCTGGCGACGGCGAGAAACACGCGCAGCAGCGCGCTGTCGAGCGGGTCGCCCAAGCTATCTGTTTCGATCATGGCTGATATTTATCCTATTCGATTTATCAATAAAAGCTTTTCCCGTATGGGTCGTGTTCGAGGAGAGATGTCTTGAACAGCGTCCTGTCGCATGCCGATCGCCGGTTCATCCTTACGCTCGTGGCGATCGCCGCCGGCCTCGCCGCGACGGCGTTGTGGCCGCAAAAGGCGCAAGGCGCGGCGCTGTTCGCGCTCGTCAGCCTGGTCAAGGTCAGCCCGATGGTCGCCCTCGGCATCGTGCTGTCGGCCTGGGTGGCGGCCAGCGGCGCGGGGGCGGTAACGGCCAACCTGTTCAAGGGCCGGCCGTCGAGCGTGATCGTCACGGCCGCCGCGATCGGCGCCGTCACTCCGGTATGCGGGGTCACCGTGCTGCCCCTGATGACCGGACTGTTGGTGTCGGGCGTGCCGCTGGCGCCGATCATGGCGTTCTGGCTGTCCTCGCCGGTAACCGATCCGTCGCTGTTCACCGCGACCTGGGCCGTGCTCGGCCCCGGCTTTGCCATCGGCAAGACGCTCGCCGCCTTCGCGATCGGGATTTTCGCCGGTCTGGCAACGGCGCTCTTGCACAAAACGCGCATGGTGCAGGTGCCGCTGCGGGCGCATCCGCGGGGCGGACGAAATCCCGGTTGCGCGCCGGAAGCCGGCGGGTTTCGCCCGGCGGTATGGCGCGATCGGGTCCGCATGCGGACTTTCGCGCGCGAGCTCGCCTGGATGACGAAGCTCGTCCTGTTGTGCCTATCGCTCGCCTTCGCGGCGGAATATCTGCTGCGCGACCTGGTGCCGCCCGAGCTTTTGAGCGCCTATGCCGGGGCCGACTCACCCTATGCCATCCCACTCGCCGTAACGCTCGGCGCGCCCTTATATCTCGACGGCTACGCCGCCCTGCCGCTGGTGCGCGGCCTGCTCGACCTCGGCATGTCCGCCGGCGCCGCGCTCGGCTTTCTGGTCGCCGGCAGTGCGGTCAGCATCTGGGGCGTGCTGGCGGTCGTGCCGGTGCTGCGCGCCTCGACGCTGGGCCTGTTCGTGGCGCTGGCGGTGGCGGGATCGCTCGTCTCGGCCTATGCCTTCCAGGCGCTGTGGCAGGTTTTTGCCTGATCCCCGACCTGCGCCGCCCTTTCAAAAGGGCCAGACGGTCAACCGCCGGCAGCGGCGGCCGGCTTGACACCCCTCCATCCGACTAGTTTTATCGCGGCAAACCGGGGGAACGATCTCGATGTTGTCCGCACAGGACGCCGCAAAGGGTTTTGATGCCGTGGGGGCACCCGCGCGCATCGTCGTGCTTCTGGCGCTGGTGCGCGCCGGGCCGGACGGTCTTTTGATCGGAGAACTGCAAAAGCGGCTCGAGATTCCGGCCTCGACCCTGGCGCACCATATCCGCATCCTGCTCAATGCCGGTCTGATCAGCCAGGAGCGCCAGGGGCGCACCACCACCTGCCGGCCGAACCTCGACGCCATCGAGGAACTCGCCGCGTTCCTGATGAAGGAATGCTGCGCCGACCGCGCGCCGCAGCCGGCCGGACAGAGCACCGGGAGAGACGGCAAGGACGACGCGCGCGCCTGAGCGCGGTCCGCCGCAACGCGATGCGATCACGCCGCGCGGGCGGCGATCGCGACCAGGTTTTTGAGAAGCATGGCACGCGTCAGCGCACCGACCGAGCCATGGCGCGGCGTCACGAAGCCGGCGACCTGCGCCACCGCATCGTCGATGTCGGAAACGGTGCGGCCATCCGCGTCGGAAGAGATGCCCACGCCGATGACGGCCGCGCCCGGCTTGACCATGGTCTTGTCCACCAATCCGATTGTCCCGGCCGCGGAAACCACGATATCGGCGCGGTGCACCGTTGCGGCCAGATCGCGCGATCGGGAATGCAGCAGGGTGACGGTCGCGTCGATCCCCTTCAGCGACAACAGCATGGAAAGCGGCCGGCCGACCAGCATGCCACGGCCGATAATGGCGACCGCGCGGCCGGCGATGGCGATCTCGTGATGGCGCAGCAGCGCCAGCACGCCGGCGGGCGTGCACGGCACGATGTCGGGCGTTCCGGCGAGCAGGCGTCCGAGATTGACCGGATGGCAGCCGTCGACATCCTTGGCCGGGTCGATGGCGTCGAGAACCGCCGTCTCGTCGAGAGGGGCGGGCAGGGGAAGCTGCACCATGAAACCGTGCACGGCGGGGTCGCGGTTGAGCTCCGCGACGACGTCGAGCAGGCGCGCCTGGGTCGTCTGCGCCGGCAGGCGCACAATGTCGGCGGCAATTCCGGTTTCGGCGCAGTCCGCGCTCTTGCGCGCGACATAGGCGGCACTGTCGGCGCGGTCGCCGACGATCACGATGACCAGTTTCGGCGTGACGCCGCGGACCCTGAGGTCCGCGGCGGCGGTTGCGATCTCGCGCCGGAGCCGGGCGGCGAGCGCCTCTCCGTCCAGCAGGCAGGCGCGGGAAGCCGGCATCACTTCAGGCCGATCGCCGGATCGATGAAGCGGTTGGTGACAACGTCTTCCGGCTTGACGTCCGGGTTGGACCGTTCGTCGAGCCAGGGTTTTACGATGGCGTGCATCTCGGCGACGCGTTCCATGTCGAAATCGCCCAGCGTGTCGTTGACGCCATTGCCGACAATGCCGCGTTCCTTGAGCGTCTTGGAGGCGTATTCCATCTTGCCCATCGGGGTCTTCCACCAGCTGGTGGCGTGGCCGGCCTCGTTGAAGTCCGAGATCAGCTTGTTCACCTCGTCGGGATTGTTGACGTAGTCGATCCAGGCCTGCTGCATGATCGGCACCACCTTCTCCAGGCAGGGCGCGAGCTCGTCCAGGCGCGGCGTCGCCACCGACAGCATGCCGGTATAGTTGCGATAGCCGAGTTCGCCCACCGTCACCGCGTCGATCGGCTTGCCCCAATTGTTGCCGGTCGAGAAGCTGTAGGGCTCGCTGGTGACAAACCCCTGGTTCAGCCAGGTGCCGTTATTGGTGACGAAGTTCTCGCCGTCGCCGCGATAGCCTTCCACGAACACGTCGCGCGACACGCCCGACTGGACGAGATAAAGGCCGAAGGTGCGCTGGATGGTCGAGACATAGATCATGCCCTTGCCCGACTCGGCGAATTCCTTCAGGTCGTCCAGCGAGCGGAAGCCGTCCGGATAGGTGCCCTTGTCCCAGAACAGGCCCTGCGGGGCGTTGTCCAGCGGCGCGAACACGCCAACAGTCGGAAAGCGTTTGGAAAACAGGAAGGAATTGTCCAGTTCCTGGTAGCCGAGATGCGGCGTGACGCCGGCTCTCGAATTGCCCAGATGCAGCGCCGAATAGGCGGTCTCGCCGTCGCCGAGGCCGATGCCGCCGCCGCCTTCGAGGATCATCAGGTCGATGCCGGTGGAGCCGAGTGGCCCGACATATTTGCCCGCCGACATCTCGCCGGCAGCGCCGATCATCTGGTAGAAGCCGCCGTGCTCGGCCTGCGCCAGCCAGTCCTTCTGGATGATCAGCGGGTCGGGGCACACATCGGCCAGCGGCGTGGTGTAGTTTTCCTTGGCGAAGGCGCCGGGCTCCTGGGCGGCTGCGGTGCCGAGCGCGCCGGCGAACAGGCCCGAGGCGAGGGCGGTTGCTAATCTGTATTTCATCCGAAGTCTCCCATTTTCGGTTGCGAAGTGGTTCAAGGCTTGCGCCTTTCGTGGTCAGGTCGGTGCCGCGCCGGATTCATGCCATTCCGAAAACAGCTTGTTACCGAGCCAGGCGAAGAACAGATAGACGCTGATCGACAGGGCGGAGGAGGCGATCAGCGCGGCATACATCTGTTCGTATTTGAAATCGATCTTGGCGTTGATCAGCATCTGGCCGAGACCGCCGCGGCCGGCCAGGAAGAAGATTTCCGACACGATCGCGCCGATCACGGCCAGTCCGGCCGAGATGCGCAACCCGGCAAACAGCGCCGGCGCTGCCGACGGAAAGCCGGCCTTGCGCAGGATCACCGGCCAGCCCGCGCCCTGCAGCTTGAACAGGTCGATGACGCCGCGATCGACGCTCTTGAGGCCGAGCAGCAGGGTCGTGGGGATGGCGAAGAACGTGAACAGCGCCACGATCAGCACTTTCGGCATGAAACCGAAACCCAGCGCGCTCTGGATCAGCGGAATGATGGCCAGGATCGGAATCGACTGCAACGCCACCAGATAGGGAAAGAAGGCGCGTTCCATGACGTGGAAGCGGAACATGATGATGCCGAGCACGATGCCGATCGGGATCGAGATGCACATGCCCACCACCGCGATGGTGATGGTGACGAGCGCGCGGTCGACAAGCTCGGCGCGCACCTCCGGCAGGGCAAAGGCGTTGGTCCACAACGACCAGGCGTCCGGCATCAGAAACTGCCGGTGCGGTTCAAGCTGGGCTCTGGTCCACCAGTAGAGCAGCACCAAGAGGATGCCGAGAAGGATCGGCGGCATGATGGTGGTGAAAAAGCGCTGCAGCATGTTGGCCGGCGGCGGCAGCGGTACGGCGCGATAGGTCCGAGGCTTGGCTACGGGGGCTGTGGTCATGTCTGCCTCTCAATTCTCGATGGCCGCGCGCAGCGATACGGACAGGTCGCCGCACAGTTCGGAAAATTCCGGTGCGTAGCGCAGTTCCGGCGTGCGCGGATAGTCGAAGGGAACGTCGAACACGTCGAGGATCCGCCCCGGCCGGCGCGACATGACGACGACCCGGTTGGACAGATAGACGGCCTCGGGGATGGAGTGGGTGATGAACAACCCCGTAAAACCCTGGCGCATGAACAGCGCGATCAACTCGTCGTTCAGCCGCTCGCGGGTGATCTCGTCGAGGGCGCCGAACGGCTCGTCGAACATGAACACGCTCGGGTTGAGCGCCAGCGAGCGGGCGAGCGAGGCGCGCATCTTCATGCCGCCGGACAGTCTTTTGGGATAATGGTTTTCAAAGCCGGTCAGGCCGACCAGATCGATTTGTTCCTTGGCGATGCGCCGCCGTTCGGCGGCCGGGAAGCCGCGCAGCTCCATCAAAAGCTCGACATTCGGCATCACCTTGCGCCACGGCAACAGCGTGGCGTCCTGGAACGTATATCCGAGATGGTTGCGGTCGACATCGACGGTGCCGGCAGTGTGTTTGACCAGGCCGGACGCGATCTTGAGCAAGGTCGACTTGCCGCACCCCGATGGCCCGACGATCGACACGAATTCGCCCGGCTTGAGCGCCAGCGACACATTGTCGAGCGCCTCGGTGCCGTCGGGAAACTGCATCGACACATGATTGAAGGAGAGGGGCGCGTCGGCCGTCCCCGTCTCGGAGCGGGCGTTGGACGTATCTGCAGGGTCGTTTTCGGGCGGCATTGTCAAGGCTTGTGCCGTCATGGGTGTTCCTCCCTGGAATCTATGGTCACCGACTGGTCATGCGGCCAGCCGCCTGGCGAAGCGTTGTACGGAAAACGGCGATCGATCGATCGAGGACGCACGGCCGACCATCAGATCGGCGACAAGCCGTCCCGTCGAGGCACCCGAACACATGCCGACATGCTGGTGTCCGAAGGCAAAGACCACGCCCGGATAACGCGGCGAGCGATCGATGACCGGCAGGCTGTCGGGCAGGCAGGGCCTGTGGCCCATCCAGCGCGACGGCTTGCTGCGGTCGAGGTCGGGAAACAATTCGCCGGCGATGTCGGCCAGCCGGTCGGCGCGCGCATAGTTCGGCTTCGCCTTCAGCCCGGCCAGCTCGACCGTGCCGGCGATCCGCAGGCCGGGCCGCATCGGATTGACGAACACGCTGCGCTTGTTCCACATCACCGTGCGGTTCACCTCGATACCGGCCTGGGGAAAGGTGACGTGGTAGCCGCGCTGGGTCTCCAGCGGCACAACGGCGCCGAGCTTGCGCGCCAAACCCGCAGACCAGGCCCCGGCCGCCAGAACCAGCCTGTCGAGCGGCTGGCGGCCCTGGTCGGTGACGAGCGCGGTCGGGCCCTCCGGCGCCATCTCGATGTCCTTGACCTCGGCGCGCACGAATTCGCCGCCATTGGCGAACACCTGGGCCATCACCGCGTTGACCAGCAGGCTCGGGTCGACGGTCGAGCCGTTGTCGGGCGCGAAAATGCCGATCCGGAACCGCCGCGCCAACGCTGGCTCAAGCTGGCGAATGTCGTCTTCGCCGATCAGGTCCATCGCCGCGCCCAAATTGCGCCGCAAGTCGAGGGTCCACCGCGCCGCATCGAGTTCGGCCTGGTTTTCGTAAACATAAAGACAGCCATTGCGACGGATCAGAGTGCGGAACTCACCCTGCGGCAAAAGACGCTCATAATCGTCGAAGACCGGTTCCATCAAGGCGCGCATCGCGGTCGCCACGCGGGCCACCTCGTCGCGGCTGGCGTGGCGCAGGAAGCGCAGCAGCCACGGCGCGATCCACGGCAGATAGGACCAGCGCACGGTCAGCGGCCCCAGCGGATCGAGAAGCCAGCCGGGAATTTTGCGGAGCATGCCGGGCATGGCGACCGGCAGCACCGCGCTGGGGCTGATCGAGCCCGCATTGCCGAACGAGGTCGCCATGCCGGGCTCGACACGGTCGACGACCGTCACCGCGTAACCCTCGCGCTGCAGATAGGCCGCGCAACAGGCGCCCACGATGCCTGCGCCGACGACGGTGACGTGGCCGGGCGTGTCGGCCTTGGCTTGGTTCATCATGCCTCGCGCCGCTAGTGTTTCAACATTTCGAGCCGGACCCTCTCCACGAAGCCCGCGGCGCGTTCTGCCGAGATATTGTTGATGTCGTAAAGGGCGTGGTAGCGCACTTTCACGCGCGGATTGCAGATCACCCTGAGGAAACGGGTGGCGTTCTTGCGCGGCGGATCGCCCAGAACCGCGGCGCGCCAGCGTTTGGAGCCGTAGGTCGTAACCGTGGTCAGCTTGCGGATATTGGTCAGGCCCGGTCCGATCTTGCCGTCCTTGAGCACGAAGGAGACGTCGGGCAGGAAGACGCGGTCAAAATAACCCTTCAAAATCGCCGGCCAGCCGAAATTCCACACCGGATGGCACAATACCAGCGAATCGGCGCGCCGCAGGCGCTCGACATAGGGATCGATGCGCTGGCGGTTGATCTCGACGTCGTGATAGTTGCGCCGGTCGTCGGCCGACAGCACCGGATCGAACCCCTCGCGGTAAAGATCGAGGTCGTCGACCTGGTGCCCGGCCTCCTGCAGGCTTTCCACCACGGTTTTGTGCAGCGTCGCCGACAGGCTGTCTTCAAGCGGATGTGCATAGACTACGTGTACGTTCATCGTTCCGGCTGCCGGTTTCTACTTGGCGAAAAGGAAGGTCTTGCCCGCGACCGGCGTCCAGTCCGGTTCCGTCCAGGCGATCATCTTGCCGGGGTTCATCAGCCCCTTCGGGTCGGTCTGCTTCTTGAACTCGAGCTGGCCGACATCGGTCCTTTTCATGCCGCCTTCCTCGAGCGTCACGCGATGCGGGTTGAAGACCGGCAGGCCGAGCTTGCCCTCGATCGTCATGATGATCTCTTCCAGCCGCTCCTCGGAGGTGAAGCGCACCAGCGGCAGGCCGACCGGCGTGACGACGCCGTCGAAGCGGGTGAATTCGCAATGCATCATCAACTCGTCGCCGAACGTGTCGCGCACGGCAGCGAAGCTCTCGGTGAGTCCTTCGCGCGGCAGCATCATCTGCAGATAGGTGATCGACGGATCGATGCGCAGCGCGCGCAGCGTGGTGTGGTTCCAGGCCAGCTCATAGACCGCCGGCAGCTTGCCTGACGGTTTGGCCGTGTCGGCGCGGAAGCGCAGATGAGCGTGGTCGAGAGGCGACAGACGGGCCTCCAGCGCGGGTAGGGTGTCGCGCGACACGATCATGGCGATCGCAGCCTCGCCGTCGACCAGAAACGGGCCGTGGCGGCGGAAATAGAGTTCGGGGATCGGCGCCTCGAAGGTCGACAACATCCGCTTGGAAATCGACTCGTCCTCGCCGAGCGCGATGGCGAGCGCGGTCGCCTTGTCGAACCCGTCGACGCCGATCAGCACGTCGACCCAATCGGAAGCGGGATCGATCGGGATCTCGACCTCGGTGAGGACGCCGTTGACGCCGTAGGCATGGGCGGCCTTGGATATGTCCTCGCCGGCCAGCTCGATGACCCGCGGCGTCTCCTCCATCGTCACCAGACGAAGCCGGCGCAGATTGGCCGGGTTGCGCAGACCGCCCCAACGGATGGCGCCGACGCCGCTCGAGCCGCCGGCGATGAAGCCGCCGATGGTGGCCGTGCCCGCAGTGGAGGGAAACAGCCTGATTTCCTTACCGCTTTCGCGGGCGGTCTTTTCCAGGTGCTCGATCACCACGCCCGGCTGGGCGACCATGTGGTCGCTCCCGACCCTGACGATCCGATCGAGATGCTTGGTGTGCAGCACCGCGCCGCCGAACAGCGGCATCGCCTGGCCGTAATTGCCCGTGCCCGCACCGCGCACGGTGACCGGCACATCGTGTTTCCAGCAGGTGGCGAGCACGCGCATGACCTCCTCCTCGTCGCGCGGCGCGACCACGAAATCGGCGGTGACGGCGCCGAGCTGACGTTTCAGGATCGGGCTGTACCAGTAAAGGTCCCGGCTCTTCTGCTGGACGGTGGCCGGATTGACGTCGAGGTCAAGTCCGGACAGCGCCTCGAGACAGCCCTTCAAATCCCCGCTCATATCGTCTCCTGTGCGGTCATGGTGTCCGGCCGCTGCGGGAGCGTCCCGTCAATCGGCCTGCCGTTGCGAACAACGCAGCGCGCAAGGCGCGAACGGCAAAAAAGATCGATCCAGTCCCGTGCCGCGAACTGGACGAAGTCCGCCGGCTGACCCGGCGCCAGCCGGCCATGGGGGGCCAGTCCCAGCGTCTCGGCCGGACGCCGCGCGAAAGCGTCGGCCCAGGCGCCGATTTCAGCTTCCAGATGCGCGAGGCGCACGGTTTCGCGCATGATCTCGAACATGTCGAAATCGCCATAGGGATAAAACGGGTCGCAGACATTGTCGGAGGCGAAGGAAACCGCAATGCCGCGGGCGCGCATTTCCTTGACCAGCGTCAGGCCGCGCCGGCGCGGCGTGCGGCCGGCGTCGCGGTCCTGCAAGAACAGATTGGTGGCGGGCAGGGCAACGACATGCAGCCCCGCCAGGGCGACGCGATCGAGTGTCGCGGCGGCGACATCGTGCGGTTGCGCGGACAGGCTGCAGCAATGGCCGACGACCACGCGGCGCGAAAAGCCGCTCGCCAGCACCGCCTCGGCGATCGTCGCCAGGCCGTCGGCCCGCACGTCGAGCGTTTCGTCGACATGGAAATCGACGTCGAGACCGTGTTTGCCGGCCTGGTCGAACAGCCGCCCGAGACGCTCGGCGTCCGCCATCGCCGGCGGAACGAACATGCCCAGCACGCCGCCGAGACGCGCAATCTGCGCGCAGCGCTCGGAAAAACCCGGCGCGTCGACCCGTTCCAGCGCCATCAGCGCCACCGCCTGAAGCTCGAGCCGGTCGCGGAATTCCTCGCGCAGGGCAACGAAGACCCGCCAGGCCGGGCTTTCCTGCGGCAAGTCGGGCGTATCGAGATGCGTGCGCAGGGCGACCGTGCCATTGGCGTAAGCGCGCTCCAGGGAGCGGCGCATGCGCGCGCGCAGATCATCTTCGGTCCGGTTCGGCGCGTCGGCGACCGACAGACACACGGCGTCGAGCAGGCCGCCTTCGGGCAGGCCGGTGCGATGCACCGTATAGGCCTTGTCGAGATGGACATGCATGTCGACGAAGCCCGGCAGCACCAACGTGCCGGCCGCGTCGATCGAGACATGTTCTTGCCTCTCCGGCGCTGCCGCAAACCTGCCGTCGCGTATATAAAGGTCGGTCGTGGCCAGACCCGAGGCCGGATCGGCATCGCGCAGGGCGAGACCGTCGCAGACCGCGACCGGCACACGCGCGTTCACAAGGGCGAACGCACCGGCTGGCGGGACCGAGGCGGCGCTCACGCCGGACCCGTCATGCGCGGCAAATCGTGACGGGCGACTTCCTCGATCAGGCGCGCATAACGCCCGGCTGCGTGCTCGACGATACGCGCGCCGATCTCCGGCGTCGCGGCGGCGGCGTCGCCGGCCGCCCCGTCGGCATGCAGATCCTCGATCGACCAGCCGGCCGAGACCGGCCCCATCAGTCGCAGCACCTCGTTGGAGGCGGCGACCTCGGCCGAGGCGGGCACGAAATGGCGCGCCTTGCTCATATCCACCAGCGCGGGCCGGAAATGAAGCATGGCCGCGGTTTCGACCAGCCCGCCGTGAATGCCTTCCTGGGCCTCGCGCGGCGAGACGACACCCTCGGGAAAGCCCATGCTGACCCAGCCGGCGGCGACGCAGAACAGGCCCAGTTCAACCCGCAGGCGCCGGATGACGATCTGCAGCACCGGCACGTTGCCGCCATGGGCGTTGAGGAACACGATGCGCCTGAGGCCGGCGCGCGCGATGCTGCGGCCGATCTGGGTCAGGACTGCGATCAGCGTTTCGGCGTCGAGACTGACGGTGCCTTCATAACCCAGATGTTCGTCCGACTTGCCGTAGGCGACCACCGGCAGCACCAGCGCCTGCGCGCCGCCGACCCGCGACGCGGTTTCGCGCGCCATCTCCTCGGCCAGAACGGCATCCGTCGACAGCGGCAGGTGAGGGCCGTGCTGCTCGATTGCGCCGACCGGCACGATCGCGACCGCATCGGCAAGCGCCGCGTCGCGAAACGCCGTGTGGTTCAGGTCCGCCCAAAAGTTGAAAGGCATCAAACTCTCGATTATCGAACTTATGTTCGCAAATAGTACAGAACGGACAAAAAGCGTCAAGCCAAAAATCACCACCCGGTGACGTCTTCCCCCATTCACCTATGGTACCGACGACGGGCGCCGCGCCCAGCTTGACATCGAGCGCCAGGTCACGATTTATGATATTAGAACATTTGTTCTATTATCGACCAAAACAATCAGGAGTCCGCTATTGATCAGTCCCGTCTTGTTGACTCCCGCAACATTCGCCCCGTTCGGTCGGGTTCTGCAGCCGGGATTGGGGTCGGTAAAGAGGATTCGCGACGGCGCGGTGCGGCTGTCGCAAAATCCCGATTTCCTGGATCGCGACGCCGACGCCGTCGACCTGGCGCTCGACTTTTACGACGTGGCCCCGCACGGCGCGCGGCTCGACGCGGTCCAGGCCGAGCGCCATCCGCATTCTGCCCAGCTTTTCGTGCCGCTCGCCGAGGCGCGCTATCTGGTGGTGGTGTGGCCGATGCATCCTGACGCCCACGCGCGCGCCTTTGTCGGCGGCCCGGGCCAGGCGGTGATCTACAAGCCCGGCATCTGGCATCACGGCATCGTCGCCATCGAACGCCAGACGCCGTTCGCCTCGCTGTTGTGGCGCACCAAGACCGGCAACGACACGGAATTCTTCGCGCTGCCAAAGCCGGTCGTCATCGATCTCGAGGGGCCGGTGCAATGAGCGTCCTGACCGCCGATATCGGGGCGCGCTTCGTCGATATCGCGCTGTCGGTCGACGGGACCTTGCATGCCCAAAAACATCCGATCGGCACGCACGAACCGGCCGCAGCCCTGTTGCAGGCGATCGACGCCGTGCTGGCCCGGCGGAACATCGCCGTACGCGATCTTTCGCAGATACGGATCGGATCGACCGGAGCGGTCAACGCGCTGATGGCGCGCACCGGTCCCCGGATCGGCCTGATCGTCACCCGCGGTTTCGCCGACACTTTGGCGCTCGCGCGCCAGAACCGCGTCGACCTTTACGATCCGGTCGCCCGCTCCGCCGGGCCGACCTTCCTGGTGGCGCGCGACGACATTGTGGAGATCGACGGACGCATCGCCGCCGACGGCGGGGAGGTCGAGGCGCTCGATCCGGACGGTCTGGCCCGGACGGCCGCGCATTTTCGCGAGTGCGGTATCGCCAGCATCGCCGTCTGCCTGCTGTTTGCCCATGTCGCGCCGGGTCACGAACGCCGCTGCCGCGACGTCCTGGCCGCAGAGCTGCCGGCGGCCGACATCGTTTTGTCGCACGAGATCGACCCACAGCCGCGCGAATATGAGCGCATGGTCTCGACCTGCGTCGAGGCCTGGCTGCGGCCCGGCGAGACGGCGCTGATGACCGGCCTCGCCGACGGTCTTCAGGCACGCGGCTTTGCCGGCGCGATCCGCTTCGCCGATGCCGGCGGCGCCCTCGTGGCCCAGGATCAGGCGCGGCGGCGAGTCTCCTCACTGCTCGGCAACGGTCCGGCAGCGGCGATCCGGCTTGCGGCCGCGACCGCGCGCGGCGAGGGCAAAAATCCGGCGATCGCGCTCGATATCGGGTCCACCAGCACCGATTTCGCCCTAACCGACGCGCAGGGCCCGGCCCTGGTCGACGAGGCGCCGTTTTGCGGCGTGCCGCTGCGCCAGAAAATGGTGGATATGGAAAGCATGATCATGGGCGGCGACAGCCGTTTCGAGACCGGGCAGGGCGCCACGGCCGCCCTCAGCGACGCGGTGGCGGCGTATTTCTTCGCCGCGCGCGCCGACGCCCCCGGTCTGCCGCAGGCCGCCGCCAGGACCGTCATCGACCAGGCCGAAACCGAGATCGCGGCACGTATCATCCGCCATGCCGTGCGCCGCAATGTCGATCCCGCCGGGGCCGCGCTGGTGGCGATGGGCGGGCTCGGCGGCGTCCTGGCCTGCGGCATCGCCGAAAAGCTCGGCATGGCGACGGTGATCGTGCCGGCAGCGCCGGCGGCCGCCGGCGCGCTCGGGCTGCTGTTGAGCGCGCCGGCGCTGTCGGCCGAGACCCGCATCGCCGCGCCGGTGCCAGACCTGTCCGACGCGTCACTGGCAAGAACCGCGCGCGCCCTGGCCGAGACGCTCGCCGCGCAGGATAAGACCGCGCCGAAAGATGCGCCGGCCGCGCTCTATGCGATCCGCGCCGCCGCAAACGGGCACATGCACGGCTTTTCGCTCCGGCTCGGGAACCGGCCGCCCACCGTGGCGGCGATCCGCACCGCGATCGACACGCATTACCGCGCGCGCTACGGCGTCGCCTGTCCCGGCGAGGGATACGTGTTTTCATTGAGCGCCAGGCTCGAACACACCGCCTCGACGACGCTGCCAGCACTGAGCGGCGGCGCGGCGCAGACGGGCAAGACACGGTCCGGCGTCGTCGCCACGCCCTGCGGCGACATGGTGGTGCGCGACGGCTGGTCCATCGCGCGCGCGTGCAACACGCATTTTCTCCTGACGCGGAGCCCGCACCATGGATGATTCCCGCCTGCCGATCCTGCA
This sequence comes from Nitratireductor alexandrii, assembly GCF_004000215.1. Taxonomy (GTDB): domain Bacteria; phylum Pseudomonadota; class Alphaproteobacteria; order Rhizobiales; family Rhizobiaceae; genus Mangrovimarina; species Mangrovimarina alexandrii. The sequence goes on from NZ_RBVY01000004.1 coordinate 267,339, forward strand.
GATGCGCCTCGACGGAATCGCCCAGGCGATGCAGGACACGCTGTTTCGCTGCGCCGTGTCGCCGGTGGTGCGCGAGGGCAACGACGCGGCCGCCGCGCTGATGGCCGCCGACGGCGAATTGCTGGCGCTGTCGGATGCTATTCCGCTGCTGCTCGGCGCGCTGCAGGGCTCGGTCGAGGCGATCCTGGCGCACTATCCGGCCGACACAATGCGGCCTGGCGAGCTCTATGTCATGAACGACCCCTATAGCGGCGGCACCCATTTGCCCGACATCACCGTGGTGATGCCGGTTTTCGCCGGCCCGACGCTGATCGGCCTCGCCGCAACCATCCTGCACCATCAGGACGTGGGCGGCATCCGCGCCGGCTCGGTTCCGCCCGACGCGGTGGAAATCTTCCAGGAAGGCTTGCGCCTACCGCCGATGCGGCTGGGGCAGGGCGGCGCCGTCGACCCGGCGATCAGGCGGCTGATCGAGGCCAATTCGCGCGCGCGGGCAACGGTGCTCGGCGATATCGGCGCGCAGATCGCGGCCGCCAACCGCGCCGCCGAGGCGCTGGGCACGCTGGCAAGCGAACTGGGCACGGACGGTTTTCTGGCCGCAACGGCCGCCTGTCGCGACCGGGCCGAAGCACAAATCAGGGCGGTGATCGACGCCCTGCCGCCGGGGCCGTTTTTCGGCCTCGACGGTCTCGACCCGACGCCGGGCCTGCCGGAGATCGACGTGCACGCCAGGCTGACATGCGCCGACGGGCATTTCGACGTCGACTTCACCGGCACCACGCCGCAAGTGGCCGCGCCGATCAATTGCGTGCGCTCCGGGCCGCTGGCGGCCGTGTTCTACGCCCTGCTCAGCCTCGCCGGTCCGGCGCTGCTGCGCAATGGCGGCGTGCTGCGCGCCATCCGCCTGACCCTGCCGGAGGGCTGCATCATCAACGCCCGCCCGCCCGCCGCCGTCAACGCGCGCATGGGGGTGGTGCGCGCCACCACCTCAGCCGTGCTGCAGGCCGTCGCCCAGGCCGCACCCGACCGGATGCCGGCGGCCAATTCGGGCATGTCCTACGTGCTCGCCTTTTCCGGCCGCAACGGCGACGGCACACCCTTCCTGGTCACCGAGATCATCGCCGGCGGGGCCGGCGGCGGACCGCACGACGATGGCGCGCCCGGCATCTCGACCGATGTCGGCAACGCCATGAACATGCCCGCCGAGGCGCTGGAGGGCATGATCCCCGTGCGGCTCGTCCGCGCGCAGATCCGCCAGGGCTCGGGCGGCGCCGGCCGCTATCGCGGCGGCGACGGCATTTGCCGCGTCTACGAGGCACTGGCAGACGCGGTCGCCGTGTCGCTGCGCGGCGAGCGCTTCCGCCGCGTGCCCGAGGGCTTGCGGGGCGGCAGCGCGCCGGCGCACGCGCGGGCGCGGATCGTGCGCGCCGACGGAAAGCAGGAAGCGCTCTCGTCGCGCTCGGCGGTGACGCTCGACAAGGGCGACCGGCTGATCGTAGAAAGCTGCGGCGGCGCCGGTTACGGCGCGGCGGAGGGCGCGTGATGGCCGCCGCACGCGGTGGACGCTTTCCGGACCGGTTTGCCTTTGGGCAAAAAAAGCCGATAAGGCGACGGCTGGGATTCGCAATTCCGCGCATTCGCCGCAGGACAGGTCGAGAGGCGCTCGGTGCTGAACGAGAACGACAAGGAAATATCGCTCACCTTCGCCAAGGGCCTGTCGGTGGTGCTGGCCTTCGAGGGCAAGGACCGATCCTTGTCGATGACCGAGATCGCCAAGAAGGTGAACCTCAACCGGGCCGTGACCCGGCGGCTGGTGCGCACGCTCGAACAGCTCGGCTACGTCTCCTACGACCGCGGACGCTACGAACTGACGCCGCGCATCCTGCGACTCGCGCAAGGCTTCATCGAGGGCCGGGGCATCTCGCAGCTCATCCAGCCGATCTTGCGGCAAGCCTCGCACGATATCGGCGAATCGGTCTCCTTCGCCATGCTCGACGACCAGGACGCGGTCTATGTCGCGCATTCTTTCGTGCCGAGCAAATTCACCTTGAACATGGTGACCGTGGGCAGCCGCGCACCGCTCTTGCCGACCGCCGTCGGCCGGGCGATCCTGGCCTTCCTGGACGACGCCAAGAAGGAGGAGATCATCTCTTCCGAGCAGTTCAAGGCCTATACGGAAAAGACCGAGACCAATCACGACCGGTTTCTGGAACTTTTGACCGCCGTCAAGCAAAGGCGGTTCTCGTTCGCCGAAAGCGAATATGTCGAAGGCGTCAGTTCGCTGGCCGTACCGGTCTTCGGCTCCAATTTCCGCATCATCGGCGCAGTGTCGATCATCTTTCCGAGCGGCACCTATACGGAGGCCGAGATCGAGCCGGACCTGGTCAACAAGCTCAAGCGCTGCGCCGCCGATATCGGCGCCACGTTCTGAGCGCGGCCGCCATGAGGAGCGCTCCTCCGGCGTGGGCGGCCTGATATGTCCGATCGCCGCACACGCCTTTTCAAGGGCCTCGACCTCGCCGCGCGCCTGAACGCGGAAAGCCGGGCGCTGGCCGCCGGCTTGAAGACACCGCCCGTTTGCCTGGTGCTGGCGGACCGCGAAAATGCCGGCGCGCGCGCCTACAGCGACCGGCAGGCGGCCACCGCCGCGCAGGCCGGCATCGCCATGCGCATCGCCGCCTATGCCGGCACGCCCAGTGCCATTCACGCACAGATCGACGCCATCGCCGCCGACCCAGACATCGACGCCGCGGCGATGCTTTTGCCGCTGCCGCCGGGCTGCGATCCGGTCGAGTCCGCGCTGCGGCTGGGACAAGAAAAGGACGTCGACGGCCTGCATCCCCTCAGCGCCGGTCGGCTTGCCGCCGGCCTGCCGGCGCGGCCGCCGGCGACCGCGATGGCGTGCCTTTTGTGCGCGCAGGAGATTTTCGGCGCGCTGCGCGGCCTCGACGTGACGATCGTCGGCGCCTCGCGCATCGTCGGGCGCCCGCTCGCCACGTTGCTTCTCGACGCCGAGGCAACCGTCACGCTGTGCCACGTCGCCACGCGCGACCTCGCCGCCCACACGCGCCAGGCCGATCTGGTGGTGAGCGCGGCCGGCGTACCGGGGCTGATCGGCGCCGGCCATCTCAAAGCGGGCGCGGCCGTGCTTGACGTCGCCGTGACCGCCACGCCGGACGGTCTGCGCGGCGACGTCGATCTCGCCGCCGTCGACGGCCATGCCGGTCTCGTCTCGCACGTGCCGGACGGGGTCGGCCCGGTCACCACCGCCTGCCTGTTCCGCAACGTCGTGGAAGCCGCGCGCGCACGGCGCCGGCCGGCGGCACAAGCCACGCGAACGGCTCACTGACGCATCGAAGGCTCTCCATGCAGACAGACCACAACGCCGACATCGCCCTCAAGAAAACGATCCGCCAGACCTGCCTTGCCCGGCGGGACGCGCTGGCGCCAAGCTGGCGCGCCGACATCTCCGCCCGGCTGGGCAGCGCCGACGGTCCGGCGATCGCGCTCGATCCGGGGACCGTGGTCGCCGGCTTTCATCCGATCCGTTCCGAGCTCGACATCCGCCCCCTGTTGGCGCGGCTGGCCGGGCAGGGCGCGCAATTATGCCTGCCAGCGATCGTCGACGCCCACACGATCCTGTTTCGGCGCTGGACGCCGGGCGCGCCCCTGGTGGAGATGGCGCTCGGCACGGTCGGCCCCGGCAACCAGGCCGAAACGCTCGACCCCGACATCATCCTGATGCCGCTGTCGGCCTTCGACCGGTATGGCGGCCGCATCGGTTATGGCGGCGGGTTCTACGACCGGGCGATCGCGGCCCTGCGGACGCGCGGCCTGTCGCCGCGCCTGATCGGCGTCGCTTTCGACTGCCAGCAGGCAGACCGCGTGCCGACCGAGCCGCACGATGTCGGGCTCGACGAAATCCTGACCGAATCGGGTCTGCGCCGCCTGCCATATTGAAGCGGAATGCCGTCGCGCCCGGCACCGAAAAAGCCCGCGCCGGCTTTTTGCCATCGGCGCGGGCCCAAGGGCCGGTTCGCTGGAGCCGGTCTACTTTTCGTGCAATCGCAGGCCGGCTCCAAATTATCGTTTTCACGCGTTCATCATGACCGGCGCGCGGCCACGGCCTCGATCTCGACGGTGAATTCCTCGCGCGTGAAACCCGAAACGATCATCAGCGTCGAGGCCGGGGCGGGATTGGAAAACAGCCGGTCGCGGACCGCCATATAGGGTTTCATGTGCTCGCGGCCGGTCACGTAGGCATTGATGCGGATGATGTCGGAAAGCTCCATGCCGCCCTCGGCCAGAATCGCGCCGATATTGGCAAAACACAATTCGGCCTGGGCCTGCGTGTCGGCCGGAACCTGCCCGTCCGGTCCGATTCCCAACTGTCCCGAACAGAAGATCAAACGGCTGCCGGCCGCGACCTCGACGCCATGGCTGTAGGCGGCGAACGGCGCGCTGATCGTCTTGGGCAGAAGGAAATTAAGCGAAGAATTTGAATTCATTGCAGGATACCTTTCAGGTTGGAATTCCGCATCTTGGTGTCGCGCCACAGATCGCGAAAAACACCCCGTGAGGCGGCAGGCTTGGACTGCCGGCTTGCTTGACAGCCCGATCCGATACTCTTACAAATATGTGATCGATAAAAGACGAAATGTTCGTTAATCGAACTATCCACATCTTCCTCGCCCGATCCGACCGCCAGACGGCATGCTCGGACAGGGTGCCGGGCTCAAGCTGGACATTGGCCGCATGGACGAAAAGGTAAAGATCGTTTTTCAATCGGTCGACGGCGATCGCAGGATCGAGGTTTCGGCGCCGGCCGGAACCAGCGTGATGGAAGCGGCGATCATGAACAATGTCGGCGGCATCGAGGCCGAATGCGGCGGCGCGTGCGTGTGCGCGACCTGCCACGTCTATTGCGACCTCGTCGCGCCCGACAGCCTGCCCGAACAACAGCTCGACGAGGACGACATGCTCGACATGGCGGCGGCCGAACGGCGGCCGGCAAGCCGCCTGTCGTGCCAGATCAAGCTCAGCCGCGAACTCGATGGCGCCGTCTTCATCCTCCCGGAGGCGCAGGTTTGAGCAAAACAGCGATCATTGTCGGCGCCTCGCATGGCGGCGTGCAGGCGGCGGCCGCGTTGCGCCAGGGCGGCTGGGACGGTGCGATCCGTCTGTTTTCGGCCGAGGACGCGCTGCCCTATCACCGCCCGCCGCTGTCCAAGGCGTTCCTGGCCGGCGAAAAGACCGAGGACCAGATCCTGCTGCGCGGCGAAGCCTTTTACCGGGACTCCGACATCGATCTGCACCGCGGCGAGCCCGCGCTGCGGCTCGACGCGACCAAACGCGAGATCGAGACCGGCAATGCGCGTTACGGATACGATACGCTGATCCTGGCGACGGGGTCGCGCGCACGCCGGCTCGGCGTGGACGGGGCGGAACTCGACGGCATCGTCACCCTGCGCTCGCTCGACGACGCGCGCCGTATCCGCCCCGCGCTCGAACAAGCCGGTTCGCTGGCGATCGTCGGCGGCGGTTTCATCGGTCTCGAAATCGCATCCACAGCCGCCAAGGCCGGCAAGAAAACCACCGTCATCGAGGCGCAGGACCGGCTCCTCGCCCGCGCCCTGCCGCCCGTCCTTTCGGATTTCCTGCGCGACTATCATCGCGACAAGGGCGTCGCCTTTCGCTTCGGCGCCGCGGTCGCCGCCTTCAAGGGCGCGCGGGGCAGGGCGCAGGCGGTCATGCTTGCCGACGGCGAGCGCGTCGACGCCGACCTGATCGTGGTCGGCGTCGGCGGCGAGGCGAATGTCGACCTGGCCCGTCAGGCCGGGCTCAAGATCGATGCCGGCGGCCTGCATGTCGACGACGAGGGCCGCACCAGCGATCCCCATATCTACGCCATCGGCGACGTGGCGGCGGCGCACAATCCGCACGCCGGCGCGCGGTTGCGGCTGGAATCGGTCCAGAACGCCGTCGATCAGGCCAGGATGGTGGCGGCCGGCATCTGCGGCGCGGCGGCACCGGCCGCGCCCGTGCCCTGGTTCTGGACCGATCAGTACGACCTCAAGGTCCAGATGGCCGGGCTGAGCCGTCCGGGTACGACGCGGCTGATGCGCGGCAATCCCGGTGACGGCGCCTTCACGCTGCTGGAGCTCGACGGCGACAGGCTCATCGCCGCGCATTCGGTCAACCGGGCCGCCGACCACATGGCCGCCCGCAAACTGATCGCGGCCGGCACGCCGCTTGCCGTCGACCAGGCGCGCGACACCACGACCGCCCTTGCCAAGGCGGTCGCGCGCACCGACGCTTAATCGGATCGACAATTCCCAGGAGGAGACTGCGCCATGATGAGTCAGGAACAAAACGATCTCTTGACCCGGGTCGGACGAGGGACCGGCGCGGGCTCCGTGCTGCGGCTTTATTGGCAGCCGGCCGCGCTTTCCGACGAGTTGATGACAGCGCGCCCGGTGGTACCGGTGCGGCTTCTGGGCGAGGATCTCGTCCTGTTCCGCGACCTCGAGGGCAAGCTCGGCCTGATCGACCGCCACTGCCCGCATCGCGGCGCCGACATGCTTTACGGCCGGCTCGAGGACGGCGGCCTGCGCTGCGCCTTCCACGGCTGGAACTTCGACCGTTCGGGCCAGTGCATCGAACAGCCCGGCGAGCCCGAGGGCAGCCAGATGCACAAGAATATCCGCATCCGCTCCTACCCGGTGGTGGAAAAGAACGGCATCGTGTTCGCCTATATGGGGCCCGGCGATCCGCCGCCGTTCCCGGCGCTGGACTGTTTCGCCGCGCCGGACACCCACGTCTTCGCCTTCAAGGGGCTTTGGGAGTGCAATTGGCTGCAGGCCATGGAAGTCGGCATCGATCCCGCCCACGCCTCCTTCCTGCACCGGTTCCTGCAGGACGAGGATCCGGCCGATTCCTACGGCAAGCAGTTCCGCGACAAGGCCGGCGAGACCGACATTCCCATGACCCGGCTGCTGCGCGAATATCCGCGCCCCGACATCAAGGTCGAGGAAACCGATTACGGCATGCGGCTGATCTCGCTGCGCCACATGGAGGACGGGCGCACCCATGTGCGCGTGACCAACCAGATCTTCCCCGAGGCGATCTGCATTCCCATGTCGAACGAGATGACGATTACCCAGTGGCACGTGCCGGTCGACGACGAGACCTGCTACTGGTATTCGATGTTCACCAGTTTCGGTCGACCCGTCGACAAGACGCTGATGCGCGAACAGCGCCTCAAGGAGCACCGTCTGCCCGACTATGCGCCGAAGAAGAACCGGACCAACAATTACGGCTACAATCCCGACGAGCAGCGCGACGTGACCTATACGGGCATGGGGCTCGACATCAACGTGCACGACCAGTGGGCGGTGGAATCGATGGGGCGTATCCAGGACCGCACCGAGGAACATCTCGGCCGCACCGATGTCGGCATCATGAAATACCGGCGCATGCTGCGCGCCGCGATCGACAACGTCAAGAACGGCCAGATCGAGGCGCTGCCGATGCGCGGCGATCCGGCAGGCACCGAGGCCATTCGCGGGCCGATCTCGATCGACGCGATCGCCCAGACCGAGGGCTGGGAGGAGAGCTGGACCCGCAGCGACAGTGCCCGGCGCGCCGGCTGTTCCTGGAACGCGGCTCTGTGAGCCGAAAGGCCCGGCGCGGTCGCGACGCCTTGTCGAGGGGGAAAACGCATGTCGACATCTGATGCCGCCGGTCTGGGCGGCGGTTTCACCGGCCGGCATGGCCTTCTCGGCGACGACGCGCTGCGCCGGGCAAACGAGATCCTCGGCTCGCTGGAGGCGCGCGGGCTGGAAACCGTGCGCTTGGTCTTTGCCGACCAGCACGGCGTGCTGCGCGGCAAGACCGTGGTGGCCTCGGCGCTGAAATCGGCGTTCCGCGAGGGCATGGCGATCACCTCGACCCTATTGCTGAAGGACACCTCCCACCGCACCGTGTTTTCGGTGTGGGAGGAAGAGGCCGGCCACGGCGTCGGCGCGCTGACGGGGGCGGGCGACGTGATGCTGGTTCCCGATCCGGCGACCTTCCGCGTCCTGCCCTGGTCGCCGCATTCGGGCTGGATCCTGTGCGACGTCTATTTCAAGGACGGCACCGCCTTCCCGTTCGGCTCGCGCACGATATTGCGCAACGCCGTCGACCGGCTCGCCAAAGCCGGCATGGCGATGGTGTGCGGGCTGGAGGTCGAGTTCTATGTCTTCAAGATCGACCAGCCGCGGCTCAACCACGGCGACGGCGGCATGCCGGCGACGCCGCCGGAGACCAGCCTGCTGTCGCACGGCTACCAATATCTGACCGAGGCGCGCTACGACGCGCTCGAGACCGTGATGGACGAGTTGCGCCGCGCCTGCCAGGCGCTCGGCCTGCCGGTGCGCTCGATGGAGGCCGAGTTCGGTCCCAGCCAGTGCGAGTTCACTTTCGAGCCCGCCGGTCCGATGGATCACGCCGACGCCATGATGCTGTTCCGCTCGACGGTCAAGCAGGTCTGCGCGCGCCAGGGACTGCACGCAACCTTCATGTGCCGGCCCAAGGTCGACAACGGCATGGCCAGCGGCTGGCACCTGCATCAGTCCGTGGTCGATACCGGCTCGGGCAAAAATCTGTTCGTGCCGAACCCCGACGGCAGCCTGTCGACGGCCGCCGACGGCTGGATCGCCGGCCTGCTCGACCATGCGGCCGAGAGCTGCCTTTTGACCACGCCGACGGTCAATGGCTACAAGCGCTACCAAGCCTATCAGCTCGCGCCCGACCGCATCCAGTGGGGTCGCGACAACAAGGGCGCGATGATCCGCGCGCTGATGGCGCCGGGAGACCGGGCGAGCCGGGTGGAAAACCGCATCGCCGAGCCGGCCGCCAATCCCTATTTCTACTTCGCCTCGCAGATCCTCGGCGGGCTCGACGGCATCGAGCGCAAGCTCGTGGCGCCGCCGGCGGTCGAAAAACCCTACGACAACACCGCGACCGCGCTGCCCAAAAGCCTGATTGCGGCGATCGAGGCGTTCGAAAAGGCCGGTTTCTACCGCGATGCCATCGGCGCTGATTTCGTCGACTATCTCGCCCACATCAAACGGGCCGAGTGGGACCGCTATCTGATGACCGTGTCGGAGTGGGAGCAGCGCGAGTATTTTTCGCTGTTCTGACGCTCGCTATCGCAAAAGGACCGCCCGACCATGCCGCATTTCGTCATCGAACATTCGGCCGATCTCGATCGCGACGACGCGATCGACCGGGCGATCGAGCTGTGCCACGAGGCCGGCGCGCAATCGGGCGTGATGAACCCGAACGACATCAAGGCGAGGGCGCTCTCCTATCGACGCTTCCGCTTCGCCGGCGGGATAGAGAGTTTCATCCACGTCACCGTGTCGCTGCTGGAAGGACGCACCGACGCGCAAAAGGAGGCGCTTGCCGTGCTGCTGCGCGACAAGCTGTCGGCGCGGTTTGCCGATGTCGACAGCATCAGCATCGACGTGCGCGACATGAACTCGCTCGCCTATAAAAAACATCTGCGCCAGACCGGATAGGCAGCCACGCCTCAGCGCAGCATCAGCAGCCGGCACGGATCGCCGGCGGCGGCGGCCGGCGCGAACGGTTCGCGCACGATCAGCGCGCCGGCCGCCGCCAGCACCCTGAGCATCGACGAATCCTGAACCGACGCCGCGCTGGCTATCAGCCTGTCGCCGTCCTTGCGGATGTCGGCGCGCAGGAAATCCTGGCGCAGGTCGTTTTTGGGCAATGCCGACCCGAGTACGCCGTCGCGGTAGAGATTTTCGACCGGCCTGCCGGCGAGGCTCGATATCAGCGGCACCAGGAAGACCAGCGAACAGATCAGGCTCGCCACCGGATTGCCCGGCAGGCCGAGCACGTGCCGGCCGCCAAGCTGGCCGGCCATAAGCGGCTTGCCGGGCCGCATGGCGATTTTCCAGAAATCGATCTTCGCCCCGTGCGCGAGCAGCGATTTCTGCACCAGGTCGTGATCGCCGACCGAAGCGCCGCCGATGGTGACGACGATGTCGGCACCGGCCCGGAGCGCCCGTTCCAGCGCCTGGGCGATCGCCGCCTCGCGGTCGGGCGCAATGCCCAGATCGAGCACGTCGGCGCCGCCGGTGCGCGCCAGCGCGGCCACGCCGTAGAGGTTGGAGGCGATGATCTGACCCGGCCCGACCGTGCTGCCGGGCGGCAGCAATTCGTCGCCCGTGGCCAGGATCGCCACCAGCGGCCGCTTGACCACGGCAAGCCTTGCATGGTTGGCCGAGGCGGCCAGCGACAGCGCCGCCGCGTCGAGCAGCCGTCCGTCGTCCAGCAAAGGCGCGCCGGCCTCGAAATCGAGCCCCTTGCGACGAATGTTCTTGCCCGGCGCCACCGGCTCGACCGCTTCCACCTCGCCGTCGGCGGCGGGGCGGGTGTTTTCCTGGATCAGAACGGTGTCGGCGCCGTCGGGCACCACGCCGCCGGTGAAGATGCGCACCGCCTCGCCGGGGCCGAGCGTGCCCGCGAACGGCTCGCCCGCCGGTGCCTGGCCGATCACCCGCAGGCGTGCCGGCGGGTTCGCGACGTCGGCGGCACGAACCGCGTAGCCGTCCATGGCCGAAGCGTCGAAGGGCGGCTGGGTGCGCAGCGCAGCGAGCGGCGCGGCAAGCACGCGACCGGCGCAGTCGGCGATCGGCAACGTTTCGGCCTCGAGCCGCCCGGCTCCGGCAAGCAGCCGGGCCAGCGCGTCATCGACCGGCATCAGAGCCATGGCTCAGCCTTCGCCGCCGGCGCGCCAGGCGCCAGACTTGCCGCCGGTCTTCTCGATGAGGCGGATGCCGGTGATGGTCATGCCGCGATCGATCGCCTTGGCCATGTCGTAGATTGTCAGGCAGGCGACCGACACCGCCGTCAGCGCCTCCATCTCCACACCGGTGCGGCCGGTGAGTTTGGCCGTCGCGCGCACGACGAGACCCGGCAGCCCTTCGTCGGGCTCGATCTCGACCGTCACCTTGGACAGAAGCAGCGCATGGCAGAGCGGGATCAGCTCATGCGCGCGCTTGGCCGCCATGATGCCGGCGATCCGCGCCGTGCCGAGCACGTCGCCCTTCTTGGCATCGCCGGCTCGGATCGTGGCCAGCGTCGAGGCCTGCATGGCGACCCGGCCTTCGGCGACCGCCAGCCGCTCGGTCTCGGCCTTGTCGCCGACATCGACCATATGCGCCTCGCCCGAGGCACCGATATGGGTGAGGGGACCGGGCGCGCTCATAGCGCCGCGTCTCCCGTCGCCGGAGCAGGCCCTGGCTGCGGCGCGCCGGTCAACAGCGCCCGCGTCGCCGCCGCCACGTCGTCCTGGCGCATCAGGCTTTCCCCGACCAGGAAGGTGCGGATGCCGCAGGCGGCGAGACGCATGCAGTCGGCATGGGAAAAAATACCGCTCTCGCCGACGAGCATGCGGTCGTCCGGCACCAGCCCGGCCAGCCGCTCCGAGGTCTCGAGACTGACGGAAAAACTTCTCAGGTCGCGATTGTTGATGCCGATCAGCGGCGAGGCGAGTTTCAGAGCGCGCTCGGTCTCCGCCTCGTCGTGCACCTCCACCAGCACGTCCATGCCGTGCAACAACGCGGTTTCCTCCAGCGCAGCCGCCTCGTCGTCGCTGACACTGGCCATGATGATCAGGATCGCATCGGCGCCCCAGGCGCGCGCCTCGTGCACCTGGTAGGGTTCGAACAGAAAATCCTTGCGCAGGGCGGGCAGGCCGGTCGCCGCGCGCGCTTGCGTGAGAAATGCCGGCGCGCCCTGGAAGGAGGGGGTGTCGGTGAGCACCGACAGGCAGGCCGCGCCGCCCTTTTCATAGGCGCGCGCCAGCGCCGGCGGGTCGAAATCCGGCCGGATCAGACCGCGCGAGGGACTTGCCTTCTTGATCTCGGCGATCAGCGCGAAACCGCCCTCGGCGTGCTTGCGCCCCAGCGCGGCGACAAAACCGCGCGGCGGTTCGGCATCGCGCGCCCTGGCGACGATCTCCGCCGGCGGCAAGGCTGCCTTGGCGCGGGCGATCTCCTCGCGCTTATAGGCCTCGATCTTTTTGAGAATGTCGACCATCGCCGTCAGCCGGCCGCGCGGTTCGAGACCGCCACAAGCCGCTCCAATGTCTGCCGCGCCTTGCCGCTGTCGATCGCCTCGGCTGCGCGCGCCACACCGTCACGCAGCGTATCGGCGATGCCGGCCACGACCAGCGCGGCGGCCGCGTTGATAAGCACGATGTCGCGATAGGCCGTCTTTTCGCCGTCGAGCACCAGACGCAACGCCATGGCGTTGTGCTCGGCGTCGCCGCCCTTCAGCTGCTTGAAATCGACCCGCGCCAGTCCGACATCTTCCGGCGCGACAGTGAAGGTCGAGATCGCCCCGTCCTTGAGCGCGGCAACCTTGGTCTCGCCGGCCGTGGTGATTTCGTCGAGCCCGTTGCCATGCACCACCCAGGCCGCCTGCGAGCCGAGCGCCTTGAGCACCTCGGCCACCGGCTCGACCCATTGCGGCGAAAACACGCCGACCATCTGGCGCTTTACCCCGGCCGGGTTGGACAGCGGTCCCAACAGATTGAAGATCGTGCGCGTGCCCAGCTCCACCCGCGCCGGGCCGACATGCTTCATCGCGGCATGGTGTTTCGGCGCGAACATGAAACCAATGCCGGCCTCGCGAATACAGGCAGCGATCTCGGCCGCCCCGATATCGATATCGATGCCGAGCGCGGCCAGCGTGTCGGCCGCGCCCGAACGCGAAGACAGCGCGCGATTGCCATGCTTGGCGACCGGCACCCCGGCCGCAGCCACCACCAGCGCCGCGCATGTGGAGATGTTATAGGAGCCGGAGGCGTCGCCGCCTGTGCCGACGATGTCGATCGCATCATCCGGCGCCGAAACGGGAAGCATTTTTGCACGCATCGTGGCGACCGCACCGGAAATTTCCGGAACGGTTTCCCCACGCACCCTCATCGCCATCAAGAAACCGCCCATCTGGGCCGGCGTGGCGTCGCCCGACATGACGATGTCGAAAGCCGCGCGCGCTTCCTCGAAGGTCAGGGCCGCCCCGCCGGCGACCTTGGCGATATAGGTCTTGAAGTCACTCATCGCCGGCGCTCAAAAACTTAGAGCCTGCTGGATCGCGGCCTGGTTGACCGTGACCCCGTACTCGTCGCGCAGCTTGGTCACCAACTGGTCGAGCAGGTCGTCGGCAAGGCCGGTGCGGAAGTTCTCGCGGTTTTCCGGCGGCACCGATTCGGCGCTGGCGCCGGCCGGCTCGAAGACTTCCACAACCTTGAAAAGGATCTGCGCATCGCCGGTCGGCGCGGCGACCGTCCCGACCCCGCCGGGGGCGACGCCGTAGACCGCGGCGACACCTGCAGCGCCGAAATCGGCGTCTTCGGCGCCGCGACGCAACCCGCGCTTGGTCTGCTTTTCCAGCGCAAGCTCGCCGGCGATCTCGTCGAGAGAGGCACCGTCCGCGACGCGCTTTTCCAGTTCCTTGGCCCGGGTGGAGAGCCGGTCGTCGCGTTCGGCCGCGCGCCAGTCGGCCACCACCTCGTCGCGCACCTCGTCCAGAGAACGCTCGCGGCGCGGCGTGATCGTGTCGACCTCGTAGAACACGAACCCGCTCGCCCCCAGCGAAAGCGGCGGGTTCTCCACGCCGGCCTCGGTCTCGAACGCCTCGCGCAGCATGTCGCGCGACTGCGGCAGATCGTTGACAACCGTACCGTCCGGCGTCCGGCCCGTACGGTCGACGGCCTCGACCGTCACCATTTTCAGGCCAAGCTTTTCGGCCGCTTCGGCCATGGTCGCACCCGAAGCGCGCGCATCCTCGTAGCCGTCGTGAACGTCGAACAAAACGTCTCCGGCTTCGGCGAGCGCCAGTTCCATGCGGATCTTGTCGGCGACCTCCTCGAAGGGCTGGACCTTTTCCTCCTCGATCTCGGTCACTCGCAGGATCACCGGCCCGAACGCGCCTTCGACGATGCCGCTGATTTCGTTTTCGGCAAGTCCGAAAGCCGCCTCCGCGACCGCCGGATCGGCGACACGCGACTTTTCCAGCGTTCCGAGCTGCACGTCGAGCATCGATTTGCCTTCCGCCGCCACCGTCTCCTCGAAGGTGGCGCCGCCGCGAATCCGGTCGAGCGCGATCTGCGCGGCCTCGGTATTGGCGAACACTACCTGCTCGATGGTGCGCCGTTCCGGCGTGGTGTAGGAGGCGATGTTGGTCTCGTAGTCTTGGCGCACCTGGTCGTCGGCGATCGCGCGCGGGTCGGCGATGTCTTCCGGCTCCAGCTTCACATAGGTGAGCTTGCGGTATTCCGGCGCCTCGTAGCGGATCTTGTTGTCCTCGAACCAGGCCGCCAGCACGTCGTCGGACGGATCCTCGATCGGCTCGACCAGGGCAGGGGGCAGCACGATCATGTCGACGGTGCGATCCTCGCCCTGATAGAGCGCCACCGCCTTCAAGAACGTGTCGGGCACGCTCATGCCGTCGGAAACCGCCTCCACGATCTGCTGGCGGATGGCGACCTGCTCGCGATTGCGGATATAATCCTCCGGCCGCATGCCGATCTGCTGCAGCACGAATTCGAACTGGCGTCGGTCAAAAGTCCCGTCGGGACCGCGAAAAGCCGGATCCTCGGCCGTCAGCAGCGCCAGCCGGTCCTGGGAGAGGCCGAGCCCCATCTCGCGCGCCTGTTCGTCGAGCACCGCACCCGCCACGAGCTGGGCCAGCACCTGGGCGTCGACACCGAGCGCGATCGCCTGTTCGCGCGTGATGCGCGAGCCGAAACGCTGCGACAGCACGGAAAGCTGTCGGTCGTAGGCAAGCCGGTAGTCGAGCGCCGACACGGTGGTCTCGCCGGCGGTGACCACCGTGGAGGACGGTCCGCCGGCGATCTGGCCGGAAATGCCCCAGACCGCGAAACTCAGAACGAGCAGCAGAAGCAGGAGCTTCGCAATCCAGGTGCCGGCGGCTTTTCGCAGAGAATCGAGCATGACTTTTCCAGAATTCGTCGCACCGCCGAGGCGGCGCCTTCCTGAGGCGAAGCAAATAACGCCCTTCGCCACCAGTGTCGATTGCTTTATGGCCGCAATTTGCTAGGGAAACCGCTCGTTTGGTGACGTGTGAAGGATAAGCGCCCATGACCGATGGAATCCGCCCGCTCGTGGCAGGCAATTGGAAGATGCACGGCAGCGGCGCCGCGCTCGGCGAATTGCGGGCGATCGGCAACGGGTTCCTGCACGGGCTGGACGCCGACGTTGAGGCCCTGGTCTGCGTGCCGGCGACCCTGCTGTCGCGCGCTCACGAAATCGTGTCGCGCACGCCGGTGACTGTCGGCGGCCAGGACTGCCACGCCAAGGCGAGCGGCGCCCACACCGGCGACATCGCCGCCGAAATGCTCAAGGACGCCGGCGCCTCGCATGTCATTGTCGGCCATTCCGAGCGCCGCACCGACCATGGCGAAACCGATTCGCAAGTCGCCGACAAAACCGAAGCCGCCTGGCTCGCCGGCCTGGTCGCGATCGTGTGCATCGGCGAAACCCGAGCCGAGCGCGAGGCGGGCCAGACCCTCGACGTCTTGTCGCGGCAGATCGTCAATTCGGTGCCGGAGGGCGCCAAGCCGTCGAACACGGTCGTGGCCTACGAGCCGGTCTGGGCGATCGGCACCGGGCTGACGCCATCCGTTGCCGACATCGCCGAGGCCCACGCCCATATTCGTCGCCAGCTTGCCGACCATATCGGCGCGGACGCCGCGCGCATGCGCCTTCTTTACGGCGGCTCGGTCAAGCCGGCCAACGCGGCCGAACTGCTGTCGATCGACAATGTCGACGGGGCGCTGGTCGGCGGAGCAAGCCTCAAGGCCTCCGACTTCCTGGCGATCGCGGAAGCCTATCAATCGTTTTGAACGCCCGGCCGGCATTCTGCGGGGCCGATCGTTGAACGCCGCGGCGCCAGGGTCCATATGGCAGACAGAGCCATTAGGCCCGAAAGGCTTGGAATGGCCGCAAAAGGCGTGTAAGGAGCCGCGTCCCCGGGGCGACCTGGCTCAAAACCTGCGGAACTGATTCATGGAAACCGTCCTTATCGTCATTCACCTGATGGTCGTGCTCGCGCTGGTGGGGCTCGTCCTCATGCAGCGCTCGGAGGGCGGCGGTCTGGGAATCGGCGGCGGCTCCGGCTTCATGACCGCGCGCGGGGCGGCGAATGCGCTGACCAGGGCGACCGGCATCCTGGCGGCCGCCTTCTTCGCGACGTCCCTGGCACTGACCGTGCTGGCCCGTTACACAGAACAGCCGATCGACATTCTCGACCGCCTGCCGCCACAGTCGGGCGAGCAGGATGGCGGCAACGGCAGCGGCGCCGGCGTCCTCGACCAGCTCGGCGGCGATGACGCGCCCGCCCCGCCGGCCGATGCCGGCACGGCCCAACCCGCCGCACCGGCGGTCCCCGACGCCGAATAGGCCCGAGAGACGCCGTGATAGCGGGCGACGCGCGCCAAGCCGCACGACGCCCGCCGGTCCCAGTCGTGAAATCCCGTTGAAAACCCCGCTCGGTGTTCGACAGGCGCGCGCTTGAGCGTCCACCCGGCTTGGCGTTATGATCGAAACATCGGGCGATCCGCATGTCGCGGAGCCGCGCGATGATCGGTACGGATCGCCAACGGGGTCGAATCATGATCGCGAAACGTTTTCTTGTGGCAGCATGCGGCGCGTTGCTGGGTCTTGCCGTTGTCGGCAGCGCCAGTGCGGAATCCAATTTCCGTCCGGAACAGTGGGAGAAGCTGGAAAAGCCGGTGCAACCGGCCAAGCCGCGCCAGCGCGCGGCGTCGACCAGCCAAAAAAATCTCGTCGCCAAGCAGCGCAAGGCCGACAGGAACGACGCCCGGACCGCCTCGGCCTCGGAAGTGGCGAAGACCGGCAACAACGGCGAATTGCGCAGTCACGGCGACGGCAAGGGCAAGCTGTTCGGTTCGCTGTTCGGTGACGACAGCAGCCTGTTGCCGCAGACCCGGGCCCTCGACGCGGTGCTGGAAAAGCAGCAGAACGGCCGCAAATTCAAGGTAAAATCCGATTTCGAGCCGCAAATCGTCGCATATTCTGGTTACAAACGCGGCACAATCGTCATCGATACGTCGAAACGCTATCTCTATCTGGTCGAATCGGGCAGCACCGCGCGCCGCTATGCGATCGCGGTCGGGCGCGAGGGACTGGAATTCAAGGGCAGGGCCACGATCGGCGACAAACAGGAATGGCCGCGCTGGATCCCCACCCAGGCCATGCAGAAACGCGAGCCCAAGAAATACGGCCAATACAAGGACGGCATGCCCGGCGGCCCCAACAACCCGCTCGGCGCGCGCGCGCTTTATCTCTATGACGGCAAGAAGGATACCCATGTGCGTATCCACGGCACCAACCAGCCGCAGACCGTGGGCACCAATTCCTCAAACGGCTGTTTCCGCATGATCAACGACCATGTGATGGATCTGTACCGCCGGGTCGGGATCGGTGCACAGGTCGTCGTTCTTTAGAATCAGAGACTTGATTGGAATTTCCCAAAAGGCTCCGCCGCAGCGGGGCCTTTTGGCGCGAACGGGCTGAGGAAAATCGGGACAAGGCGCTTTTTCCGCTGGCGGAATCGCAATCCGAACGTTAAGCCCTGACTCCCATGGCGCGATATGTATTCATCACTGGCGGCGTGGTTTCTTCCCTCGGAAAAGGCATCGCCGCGGCGGCTCTGGGAGCCCTTCTGCAGGCACGCGGTTACCGCGTGCGCATCCGCAAGCTCGATCCCTATCTGAACGTCGATCCCGGCACGATGTCGCCTTACCAGCACGGCGAGGTGTTCGTGACCGATGACGGGGCGGAGACCGATCTCGATCTGGGCCACTACGAACGCTTCACCGGGCGCTCGGCCAACCAGCAGGACAACATCACCACCGGCCGCATCTACAAGAACATCATCGAGAAGGAACGGCGCGGCGACTATCTCGGCGCGACTGTGCAGGTGATCCCGCACGTCACCGACGAGATCAAGAATTTCGTGCTGGAGGGAAATGACGACTACGATTTCGTCATTTGCGAGATCGGCGGCACGGTCGGCGATATCGAGGCGATGCCGTTTCTGGAGGCGATCCGCCAGCTCGGCAACGACCTTCCGCGCGGCGGGGCGATCTATATTCACCTGACGCTGATGCCGTGGATTCCGGCCGCCGGCGAGCTGAAGACCAAACCGACCCAGCACTCGGTCAAGGAGCTGCGCTCGATCGGCATTGCGCCCGATATCCTGCTGGTGCGCGCCGACCGCCAGATCCCGAAGGAAGAGCGCCGCAAGCTGTCGCTGTTTTGCAACGTGCGCGAAACCGCCGTGATCCAGGCGCTCGACGTCAAGCATATTTACGACGTGCCGATGGCCTATCACCACGAAGGACTCGACAGCGAGGTTCTGGCCGCGTTCGGCATCGACCCGGCGCCGAAACCGCGCATGAAGCCGTGGCAGGACGTGTCGGAACTGATCCACAATCCCGAGGGCGAGGTCACGATCGCGATCGTGGGCAAATATACCGGCCTGAAGGACGCCTACAAGTCGCTGACCGAGGCCTTGTCGCATGGCGGCATGGCCAACAAGGTGCGCGTCAAGCTCGACTGGATCGAGAGCGAGGTCTTCGAGCGCGAAGATCCCGCGCCGTTCCTGGAGAAGGTTCACGGCATCCTGGTGCCGGGCGGCTTCGGCGAACGCGGCGCGGAAGGCAAGATCCTTGCGGCGAAATTCGCCCGCGAGCGCAAGGTCCCCTATTTCGGCATTTGCTTCGGCATGCAGATGGCTTGCATCGAGGCCGCGCGCTCGCTCGCCGGCATCGACGAGGCATCGTCGAGCGAATTCGGTCCGACCAGCGAACCGGTGGTCGGGCTGATGACCGAATGGCTGAAGGGCAATCTGCTCGAAAAGCGCCAGTCGGCCGGCGACCTCGGCGGCACGATGCGGCTGGGCGCCTATAAAGCCACGCTTTCGGCCGGAACCCGGATCGCCGGGATCTACGGCGACACCGAGATTTCCGAGCGCCACCGCCATCGCTACGAGGTCAATATCGACTATCGCGAACGGCTGGAGGCGCACGGGCTCGTGTTCTCGGGCATGTCCCCGGACGGCGTCTTGCCCGAAACGGTCGAATATCCCGACCATCCCTGGTTCATCGGCGTGCAGTACCATCCCGAGCTCAAGTCGCGCCCGCTGGAGCCGCATCCGCTGTTTGCCTCCTTCATCGGCGCCGCGGTGGAGCAAAGCCGGCTGGTCTAGCCCGGTCCGGACGCGGCTTCATCCGACATCGTCCGGTTTGCCCCGGCGCGGCATTCGCGGCACAATGGTGTGGGGCGAGAAATCGCGGTGTGGGGGAATGAAGCCGTGAGCGACAGCTATCGGGAAGTGACGCGAACCTCGTGGTTCGGGCGTATCGGCAATTCGATCGGCGGTGTCGTCTTCGGCCTGCTGTTGATCCTCGCCATGATCGTCGGCCTGTTCTGGAACGAGGGCAGGGCGGTCCAGACCGCCCGTTCGCTGGCCGAGGGCGCCGGTATCGTCCTATCGGTCGAGGCCGGCACGGTTTCGCCGGCCAACGAGGGCAGGCTGGTTCACGTCACCGGCCGCGTGACGGCCGAGGAGGAACCGGCCGATCTCGCCTTCGGCATCAGCGGAGCCGGCATCCGCCTCGAACGCAGCGTCGAGATGTATCAATGGCGGCAGAACGCCAGTTCGGAGACGAAAAAGGAACTCGGCGGCGGCGAAGAGACCGTCACCACCTACACGTACGAGCGCGGCTGGTCAGCGCAAGCCATCGATTCGGGCGGCTTCAAGAAGCCCGAGGGCCACCAGAACCCAGCCATGCGCTATCGCAGCGAGGATTTTCAGATTGCCGCCGCCAAGCTCGGCGCCTTCGATCTCGACGCCCAGGTCTTGGGCCGCATCGGTGGCGGCCAGGACGTGCCGATCACGCCCGGCCTGATGCCCTCGATCACGCGCGCCTTCACCGGCAGCGAGCCGCTGTCGATCGCCGATGGCCGCCTCTATCTGGGCGAAGACCCCGCCGCACCGCAAATCGGCGACTACCGCGTCGGTTATCGGCTGGTGCCGCTCGGCGCCGTCAGTCTCGTCGCGCGCCAGAGCGGATCGGGCTTTTCGCCATACCAGACCCAGGCCGGCGACCGGCTGTTGATGGTCGAAACCGGCACGGTCGCTCCGGAGCAAATGTTCGCCGACGCCGTCACCGGCAACACGGTCCTGACCTGGGTGCTGCGGATCGGCGGCCTGGTCCTGCTGATGGTCGGCTTTTCCCTGATCATGCGCCCGCTCGGCGTGATCGCGGACGTGATTCCCTTTCTCGGCAATCTGGTGCGCATGGGCACCTCGGCAGTGGCGTTCGTGCTCGCCGTGCTGATCGGCTTCGCGACGATCGCGATCGCCTGGTTCTGGTACCGGCCATTGCTCTCGCTGGTGCTGATCGTGATCGCGGTGGCGCTCGCCTGGGCCTTCGGGCGCGCCGGCAAGAAAAAGGCGGCCGCCGAACAGGCCTCGGCTTAGGCCCGTTCCGGGCCAAGCGGCGGCCGGTTCGCCGTTCGCAAACGCGTTGGGACAAAGAAGCCGATCCGAGGTTCCGTGAAAAGCAGTCCGGCTCTGGAGCCAATCCCGATTACGGGCGCGCGATTGCGATGCGGCCCTGGCCGCGCCGCGAGCGTGCTTTCGGCAGATAGGCCTCGATCAACTCGGCCATGTGGGCGTTGCGCGCGCGCGCGGTCTTTTCGCCCATCACCACGGCGACGACACGCCGGCCGTCCCGGTCGACAGATGTCGCCAGGTTAAAGCCCGAGGCGCGCGTATAACCGGTCTTGATGCCGTCGGCGCCGCGCACCGTTTCCAAAACCTTGTTGTGGCCGCGGATGGTCTTGCCGCGATAGGCGAAGCTGGTCAGCGAGAAATAGGGATAATAGGCGGGGAAACGCCTCCTGAGTGACATGCCGAGCTTGGCCATGTCGCGCGCGGTGGTGCGCTGGCGCGAATCCGGCAGGCCGGACGCGTTGCGGAACACCGTGCCGACCATGCCGAGCTGGCGCGCCTTGGCCGTCATCATCGCAGCGAAACGCTCCTCGGTTCCGCCCAGAAACTCCGCCACCGCGGTGGCGACGTCATTGGCCGATTTGGTCGCCAGCGCCCTTATCGCGATGTCGGCCGGCACCGGCTGACCGGCCTTGAGGCCGAGCTTGGAGGGCGGCCGGCTGGCGGCATAGGCCGAGACCGGGATCGGCGTGTCGCGGCTCACGCGGCCCTGTTCCATCGCCTCGAACAAGAGATAAAGCGTCATCATCTTGGTCAGCGAGGCCGGGTAGCGGGCGGAATCGGCATTGCGCGCGAAAAGCACGCGCCCGTCCTGCGCATCGACCACGATCGCGGCATATTTCGGCGACGAGGAGGAGGTCGAGCTCGGCACCGCCGTGCGCAGCGTTTCCGACGTCGAACAGGCCGTAACCAGCAGCACCAGGCACAGGCTGAAAACGCCCCTGCCAAGTGCGGTCAGGATTTTTGCGTCCTTGTACCCACCGCGACCCGGCTGCCACGCCACGGCCTTGCGCCATTCACCCCACGATCCGACCATATACCCACGCCCATCTTCTTCCCCAATCCCGGCGGACCATGCCACGCCAGGCTTTCCCAAGGCTATTCACATCACATGCGATTGCAACCGCGACGCCGGCAAATCTGGAGCCCGTCCATGCGCTGAGGGAACGAATGCGGTCGTTGCCGGAGATCGTGCGGACGCAGTCGCCAGACGCGGCAAGCCGGCCGGGACCGACTTGCACCGCGCGCCCAGTTGAGGCAGATGGGCGCTATGTCCGCTCCCTCATCCGCGCTATCGCTCGATCACCTGGTGCTGCCGACGGCCGATCTGGAGACCGCCAGCGCCCGCCTCTGCGCCCTGGGCTTCACCGTCGCGCCGCAAGGCACCCATCCGTTTGGCACGGTGAACCGCTGCGTCTATTTTTCGGATGGTTGTTTTCTGGAGCCGCTCGCCATCGGCGATCGGGACCGGTGCATCGCCGCGATCGCCGACGGCAATGTGTTCGTGGCCCGCGACGAGGCCTTTCGGCGCGCACGCGGCCAGGAGGGTTTTTCCGCCATCGTGTTCGCCACGGCGGATGCCGAGGCCGACCACGCGCGCTACGTCTCGGGCGGCATGTCGCCGGGAAAACCGCTTTTCTTCACCCGCCCCTTCCTCGACGCCGACGGCAAGGCGGGCGAGGCGAGTTTCAGGCTCGCCTTCGCCACCATCGCCGGGCTCGCCGAGCCGTTCTTCTTCGCCTGTCAGCGTATCGGCGTCCCGGCCGTCGACCGCACGGCGCTGGAAGCCCATGAAAACGGCGCTCGCGGCCTGGCCGGCGCGGTCGTGGTCGCCGACGACACGGTCTCGGTCCGCGATGCGATCGCCAGGATCGCCAAGGTCGGCAACGGCACGGAGCCTGACGCGGAGGCGGCCGCGCTGGTACTGTCGAACGCCGCGATCGACGTGATGCGGCCGGACGCCTATCGCCGACGCTTCGGCGCGGAGCCCGACTGCGGACGTGCCGGTTTTGCGCTGATACGCGTGGCGGTCGACGCCATCGACGTCGTCCGCGCGCTTCTGACAAGTCGCGGCATCGCCAATCGCCTCGTCGGCGCCGGCCTGTTTGTGCCACGCGCGGCTGGGCAGGGCGCCGACATTCTTTTTGAAGCCGGGCCGCGCGAAGCCGGCTCCACCGAGACCGGAACAGCATCATGACGCCCAATCGAAGAATCACCCTCGACAGCGGCGCCGTCTTCGCCAACGACGCGCCGCTGGCGCTGATTGCCGGTCCCTGCCAGCTCGAAAGCCGGCAACACGCCTTCGACATGGCCGGCGCACTCAAGGAACTGACCGCCGGGCTCGGGCTCGGCTTCGTCTACAAGACCAGCTTCGACAAGGCCAACCGGACCGCGCTGACCAGCACGCGGGGCGCGGGCCTCGACGCCGCCCTGCCGATCTTCGCCGACCTGCGCTCGGAACTCGGCATCGCGGTTCTGACCGATGTCCACACCGCCGAACAGTGCGCGCCGGTGGCCGAGGTGGTGGACGTGCTGCAAATCCCGGCCTTCTTGTGCCGTCAGACCGATCTCCTGGTCGCGGCCGCGCAAACCGGTAAGATCGTCAACGTCAAGAAAGGCCAGTTTCTCGCCCCCTGGGACATGAAGAACGTCGTCTCCAAGGTCACGGGCTCGGGCAATCCCAACGTGCTGGTGACCGAGCGCGGGGCATCCTTCGGCTACAACACGCTGGTCTCCGACATGCGCGCCCTGCCGATCATGGCCGAGACCGGCGCTCCGGTGATTTTCGATGCCACCCATTCGGTCCAGCAGCCGGGCGGGCAGGGCGCCACCTCCGGCGGCGAGCGGCGTTTCGTGGCGACGCTGGCGCGCGCGGCGGTTGCCGTCGGCGTGGCGGGGGTGTTCATCGAAACCCACCAGGACCCCGACAACTCGACCTCGTCGGACGGGCCGAACATGGTGCCGCTGAAGGACATGCCGGCACTGCTGGAGCAGCTGATCGCGCTCGACCGGATCGCCAAGGGCTGACCCTCACGCGCGCCGGTTTCAAAACGGACCCGTCGCACGAACTCTAAGGTTTTGTCGGCAAAGCCGATTTTGGCGAAACCCGGTTCCGCCACCCCGTCCGATACTCTAGACTCGCCCCGGTTCATTCAAGGAGGCATCCATGTCAGTCGCACGCGTCACCGAAATCACCGCATCGTCCGAAAAGAGCTTCGACGACGCCGTCGAAAAGGGCATCGCGCGCGCGGTCAAGACGCTGAAACACGTCACCGGCGCCTGGATCCAGGAACAGAAGGTCACCGTGGAGGACGGCAAGATCGCCGCCTATCGGGTCAACATGAAAGTGACCTTCATCCTCAAGGACTGAGGCCGCGGCACGCCGGGCGGCCACAAGCCGCCGCCCGGCGTGCGCACTCGCGGACACACACGGGCAGGGCACCGCCGCGCCCGCAACCAAGCAAGCGCGGCCGGCGGCCGGCGGGATCAGTTCTGCAGGGCCTCGATCTGGCCCGCGAACCAGGCGACGTCGTTCTGCCACACCGACCAGTCCGGGTGTTTTTTCACCAGTTCGGACATGATGCGGTGGCCTTCGCGCAAATGCTCGATCGCCTTGGACGGTTCGCTTTCGGCCCGGTAGATCAGCGAGAATTTCGCGTGGCTGACCGCCACGTCGCGCTGCCAGTCGGGATTGGCCGGGTCTGAACTGGCGAGTTCCTCGATGATGGCCGCGCGGGCCTGATATTCGGCCATGGCGTCGGCATATTTCTCTTGTTCGTAATAGACGTCGCCGATCTTTTCGTGCGCGATCGCAACGTCGCGTTTCCAGGTCACGTTAAGCGGATCGGACGCGGCCAGCTTTTGCCGGATTTCCAGGCTGTCGCGCTGATGGGCCAGCGCCTGGTCCATTTTCTTCTGCGCTATCAGCACCTTGCCGATCTTTTCATGCGACAGCGACAGATCCCGCAGCCAGGCCCGGTTCTGCTCGTCCATGGCCACCAGGCGCTCGGCCACCTCCATGCGCTTGCGATAGCTTTCCAGCGACGCGTCGAGATCACCCAGCGAGAACTGCGCATCGCCGATCTTCTCGTCGGCAATCGCCAAGTCGCGCAGCCAGATGGTGTTTTGCGGATCGGTATCGATCAATCCGACCGTCGTCTTGCGGCTGTCGTTCAGCGTCTCAAGCGCCTCGTCATATTTTCCCTGCTGCAGCATGATGTCGGCGAGCCGGCCGAGCGCCACGGTCACGTCGCGCTGCCAAATCGCGTTGCGGTCGT
Source organism: Nitratireductor alexandrii (assembly GCF_004000215.1). Lineage (GTDB taxonomy): Bacteria > Pseudomonadota > Alphaproteobacteria > Rhizobiales > Rhizobiaceae > Mangrovimarina > Mangrovimarina alexandrii. The sequence continues at coordinate 292,262 of NZ_RBVY01000004.1, forward strand.
TCGAGTCGGCCAGCTCCTTGATGATGGCGTGCGCGCGTTCCAGCTTTTCGCGGGCAGGGGAGAGACGCCCGAGATAGATCTCGGCGTCGGCGACGTACCACAGCCCGGCATAGAGGTCGAAGCGCCAGCCGGCGTTCTGCGGATCCTTTTCGACCAGTTCCTCGCGAATCACCAGGCTCGCCTTGTGCGCCTCCAGCGCGCCCTCGAGATCGCCGGTGGCCGCGCGAATGCGGCCGATCCGCTCATGCGCGGTCGACAGGTCGCGTTTCCACGTGACGTTGAGCGGATCTTTTTCGGCGAGCTCGCGCGCCATTTCCGCACGCTGGCTATAGGCATTGAGGGCGCCGGCCAGATTGCCCTGGGCAACCAGCACGTCGCCGATCCTTTCGTGCGACAGCGACCAGTCGCGTTTCCACACAAGATTGTCCGGGTAGGCGCGCGACAGCGAGGAAATGATCTTCTCGGCAGTCGAGAACGCCCGCAGCGCCGCCGCCAGATTGCCCTGCGAGACCCGAATGTCGCCGATTCGGTTGAACACCACCGAATAGTCGCGCCGCCAGACCGCGTTGTCGGGATCGCTGGCGACCATTTCCAGCAGGATATCGCGCGAGCGCTCCAGCTTTTCTATCGCGCTGGAAAGCCGGCCCATGCTGACCTCGACATCGGCGACGTTCCACAGCGAGCCGTTGACGTCGAAGCGCCAGTTCATGTTGTTCGGATCGCCGGCGGCCAGGTCCTCGCGGATCGACAGCGCCCGGCCGAACGCTTCCAGCGCCTCGACCGAATATCCCTGGGCAAACAGCACCGAGCCGATCCGCGTTGCGGAATAGGCGAGGTCGCTTTGCCACTCGGTGTTGTTGGCGTTGCTCGCCGCCAGCCGATTGACCGGCTTGGCGCCGGCATTGTAGGCGGCGAGCGCACTGGCCAAATTGCCCTGTTTTTTCAACACGTCGCCGACCTTGCCCCACGCCACGCCCAGATCGCGCTGGAACAGCGTGTTGCCGGGCTCGAGATCGGCGATCTGCACGGCGGCGTCAAGACGCCGTTCAAACGCTTCCAGGGCCCCGCCAAGGTCGCCCATGTTCAACAGAACATTGCCGATCCGTTCATAGGCGACCGAATGGTTGCGGATCGCATGCGGGTCGTCCGGGTTCTTGTCGACATAGTCCTGCGAGATCGCCGCGGCGGCCTTGTAGAAATCGAGCGCCCGGTCGAGGCGGCCCTGCGCCTTGGTGATGTCGCCCTGGCCGAAGGCCGCCCAGATCCGGTTGCTGATCTGGCCGTCGTCGCGTGCCCGCGTGCTGGCTTCGCGGAAGGCGCGCAAGGCCTGCGCCGTCGAGCCGGAATCGCGCGACGTATAGGCGAAGTTCATCCAGGTCTGGATATCTTCGGGCTGGAGCTCGGCCGCCTGGCCGAAATAGCGCGCCGCCTTGCCGACATCCTTGGGCCAGGCCAGCGAGGCGATATGGCGCGCCGCCTCGGCGGCTTCCACCCGCTGTGCGGTTTCGATCTCGGCCGCGGCGCGCGCCTGGGTCGCCTTGGTTTCCAGAACCTCGGTGAACAATTCCTCCGCCGCCGTCTCATTGCCCTCGCGCAACAGGGCGAGCGCACGCTCGGCGCGGTTGTCGTTCCGCTCGATCAGCGCCTTGCCGGCCTTGGAAATACCATCGAGGATGCGCTGGCGCTCCTCCTGGGTAAGGTCCTGCTGGCCGTCGAGGCCGGCGCTGCGGACATAGGCCGCGCCGATTTCGGCCAGTTCCTGGTTGCGCGCGTTTTCCTGGCGCAGCTTCTCGACTTCGACGCGCAGCGCCACGGCCTGGGGATCGCTGCTGCACGCATCACCCGCCAGGCAGGCTTCTGGGGCCCCGCCGCGAATCAGGATTTCCGGAATCTGGGTGAAATTCGCCGCCGTGGTCCGTTCGATCACCCGCTTGGAGACCCGGTCGAGCATCTGGGCGAACGGCGCGGTCGGCTCGTTTTCCATCCAGTGGAACAAAGCTTCGGCAAACGGCGAATGCGCACCGGGCACGCCGTCCTGGGCGAGCTGGCCGGCCCGCGTCGACGTGATCAGCAGGAAGCGCGAGGCGCTGTCGGGCACCGCGAAACTGTCGAAGGAGAGGGGACGCGCGCCGCGATCGACGCATTGCTGTGCCTTGAACGGATCGTTGCGGCAGGCGTCCAGAATGACGATTTTCTGGTCCGCCCCCTCCATTGCTTCCAAGACGTCGTCCAGAAGCACTTCGCGCCGCGCCTTCCAGGTGCCGCAGGACAGTTCCATGTCGGTCGGCGCGAGCACGTTGCCCTCGGCCGTCTGCATGCCGTGGCCGGCATAAAACACCAGCGCCACGGAGGCACCGTCGGCCATATATTCGAAATCCTCGAGCGCATCCTGAAGCGCACCGCGATCGAGATCGAAACAGCCCGGCTTCTGGCCGTCGCAACTCATCACGTCGAAACCGTTGCTCATCAACGTCCCGGCAAGACGCGTGGCGTCGCCCACTGGATTGTTGAGCGCCGTCATGTTCTCATAGGCGTTGTTGCCGATGATCAACGCGACCCGCTCCGCCGCGGTCGCCATCGCGACAGGCAGAAACACAGTTGCGGCCGCGATCATGCCGAGCGCCTTAACGCATCGTCGCATTGCCATTACCACCCATAAAACCCGGCACAGGCCACTATATCATATGGGCAACAAGATGGCCAAAGCGACAAAGCTCCGGGACGCAAGGCATGTCTTGATCTATCGCAAGGTGAAACCGCCACGGTGCCGCATGATGTGAAACAGCAGCGCAAACGGAGACGATACATGTATGATACGATCCTCGTTCCGGTCGACCTCGCCGACAGCGACAAGGCGCCGACCATGATCGCCGCGGCCAGGAAGATGGCCAATGACGGCGCGCGCATCGTGCTGGTGAACGTCGTGGAGGACATTCCCACCTTCGTCGCCGCCGAACTGCCCGGCGGGATTATGGAAAAGACGCGCGAGGAGGCCCGCAAGACCCTTGAGGCGATGGCGGCCGAACAAGGCGAGGGGGTCGAGATCGATGTCAGGGTCGGCCAGCCGGCTTCAGGCATTCTGGCCGTGGCCAAAGAGAAAAAGGCCGACGTGATCGTCATCGCCTCGCACAAGCCCGGCCTGCAGGACTATCTGATCGGCTCGACGGCGGCTCGTGTCGTGCGCCACGCGGCCTGTTCCGTGCACGTCATGCGCTAGCGGCGTGTCGGCCCGCGGCTTGCCGCGATGGCCGATTGCGCGCCATAAAAGCCGCGCGCCGGCGCTTGCCGGGATGACGAAGGTAATCTCCGCCGGTCTCGCACCCGGCCGGCGGCCAGTGGCGAGGGACGAGTGCCTCAATGAGCACCTGTTCCGCTCAGGACCATATCGTCTATTTGCTTGGTTACCTGGACGACTTCTGCCGAAGCCCCATTCGATCCTGTCACGGGCTATGTCGATGATATTCTGGCCAATAGCTGTCTGTCGCACTTTGCTTGCTTCATCGCGCTCGCGAAGCGCTCGGTAATTGTCTGTGGGCGCGTGATCGAGCTCCCAACGACCACAAAATCTGCGCCGAGCTCCAATAATCTTGCCGCATGGCTGGGAGAAACCACGCCGCCTTCTCCGATCACGGGACAGTCTGTTACAGCCCCACGAATTTCACGAAATGCTGCGAAATCGTCGTCGTAGAGTTTGCGTCCGTGGGTTTCGGGCGTGTAGCCGTAAGCTGCACTGGATACGCAATTGAAGCCCAGCCGTCGAGCAAGTACCGCCTCGTCAACGGTGGCCACCTCGGCCACCAACAACCTATTTGGGAAACGCTCTCTGCACTTCCGGTAGAACTCGTCGATTGCCTCTCCGTTGGGTCGGCGGCGCCAGGTTGCGTCACATGCAACCAGGTCAGCACCAGCCCGCATGGCGGAAGCGACCTCCTCGATTGTCGGCGTGAGTTCCACCTCCGCGTCCGGATAGGCTTGTGTCATCACGCCAATAACGGGGATGTGCACCGCCGCTTTGGCTTGGGCGATGTCTTCATACCCATTCATGAGTATGCCAGCCGCCCCACCCTCGGCTGCAGCCTTGGCCATAAAAAACATCTGGCCGAACAGCGGCTCTCCCAGCAGGGCCTGGCAGGAAACAACCACGCCTCCGTGAAGACTTCTGAGCACATCGCTCATGCTCGTCCATCCATGCGTTGGCGCGCCGGTGACAAGGTGCTCAAGTCAACGACCTCGAAGCGGCGATCTTCTCTGTCCAAGAGCCAACGCTCAAGATCGAGCAGCCACAGCTTGCCTATGACCAGTTCGTAAAAGCGGCGCGGACCGGTTCCGATGAACTGCTCAAGTGGAATCATCCATTGCTTGCGGGTCGCCTCCTCCGGAAAATTGAACAGGTAGTATTTGGCATGAATATCTGCCGCTCGTTCGTCGGAAATTGCACCGCAGTGTCCGGTAAACTGGATGCCATCCAGACCCACCGGCGACTGCTCAGGCGACAAATCCATTCGAAAGATCGATCCGGAGATGAGCGGTCTTCCTTCGATGTTGCGCGAATGCTGTGCATCTCTCATCGAATACCATATCAGCCGGATATCCTGGTTTTGGAGCAGTACATAATTGACGGTTGATGCCCAGGGAACTCCGACCGTATCGGCTGTCGCGAGTGTTACAAACCTGGCAGTCTGAAGCAGCAGTTCAACCCTTTCGGGCGCGGAACCAAGCTTAGCCATTTCCGCCTCCCCGAGATTCTTTCCTTACCGGCGCGTCATTGAGGAGGCGGCCTTCAATGATCTCCCACCAAAGGTCTTGCTCGATGCGGCGCCTTTCCCAAGCAGGGTCGGATGATCGTCTCGAAACCTCTTTCCGATACGCTCCCCAGGCAGCCTCGTCCTCGAATGATATGAAGTGCTCGATGGAGTGCACTTCCGGGCCGATGGTGCGGACATACCAGCGAGGGTCGGTCGCCATATCGAGTCCACAATAGAACCAATCCTCTCGCTCGTTCACCCAGGCCCAAAATGCCTTCTGGTTCGAGCGAGCGTGGGCCGTGGGACGCAGGATATATACGAGGTGCAGCATGTCGGTGGTTTCCCTAGCTTGTTAGATTTGGATTGGATTCGACAAGTTCCCAATCTCGGCAGAGATGACCTGCAAACTCATCCTGATACTGTCTAAGCGTTCGGAGATTGTGCTGGTTGGCACTGTGCTGGCAGATGGGCTGCCCGTCCACGCATTTGGCGACGAGAGCTTGAGGCTCGATTTTAGCCCCACGCTTTACTTTTGCGCGTAGAGCGGAGGTTGAAAGCCGCAATTTCGTGAAGCCGTTCGCCGCCGCATAGTCGAGAGGTTCGTAGAAGCTCAGGACGAAATATCTGAAGTCGTTGAGATCGAGATTGTAGTTGGCTCCGAAGTAACGAGCGTGAAGCGCCGTCCCAAAGCTGTAGAAGATCGTCAGCGCGGTGATGTCGTCGTTGCGCTTCGAAATTGCAGCATTAACGAAATGAGAAACGCCAGCTGTTCTCTGCCCGGCGAGGATTTTTTGCATCCACTCGTGATCCGACACGCCGCCGTATCGCGATCGGTTCTGCGTGATGAGATCAGCGGCCAACGAGTCGTCGAGTTCCACGGCCGCAGCCCATTCGACCCTGCTTCCCAGTCGCCGGAACGTCGCAATTTCCGACTTGCTCTGAACGCGAGCATGTTTCCGCCAGCGCGCCATCACACCGGAGAGGCCCGTTTCAGGCACTTCCAACGAAGCTTCGGCGGAATGCAGGATGACCGTTCCACCTATGGCATCTGCGAATTTCAGCGCTGCCGAATAGGGCATATACGGCATCACGAAGCCTGCATAACCGCGATCCCGTGCATAGTCTGATGCGCAGCGTCCCAGTTCTGCCTGAGCTTCGAATCTCCGCCGACCTTCAATGCAGGAAACTCCGTTGTGCGTGTTGCGCCGACCGCCCAGCCAGAGGAACTTCTGCTGCCACGGTCCCGGAATATCCGCCACGAAGCTTGGCAAGTAGAACAGCCCAGGCGATTGGCCACCGTTCCAAAGCGTACATGCGGCAACAAGCCCGGCTGGCCCACGGACGGTAAGCACATCCGTTTCGCCCAATGCGTGCTCCAGTGCCCTCAGCCAGCGATAGCTGTTGTAGAAGTTCTCGTCACTGACGAGCGCATCCCATTCATGCTCGTCCAGTTCGCATAGCTTTTCCGAAACACCCGAACAAAACGCACGCGCATCATCCCTCAACGGAACGACCATCGTTTTAACCCCGTACACCCTCGATGATTATCGAATGTGGCCTTTGGAGATAGGCGTGCAGCTCCTTGGGAGCTTGGTTCGCATCTGGATACGCCGAAGCACTCAATTCCCGCCACTTCAGCGACCGAAGGCCGGCTTGCTCCAATGCCCGCTCTAGGGAAGTGGCGGACCAATACCATGCGAAGACGCCGCCTTGTTCCCCATTCTTGCAGAGTTCGAGCTTTACACGCTCGCCATCGGCATATGGATTCTCAGGATCTTCGGCGATCAGCCTGAACCCGTAGGGTTCGTAATAGTTGGGATGCGGATCGTAGACGGGATGTATTGGCAGTGTCAGCAAGCGCCCGCCGGGACGCATCAAGCGGACCATGTCTGCGCACATGGCCTGGAGCTCAGGTCTGGTCGTTGCATACGGCAGCACGTAGACTCCAAGCACCAGATCGAACTGGCCGATCAGCTCAGGGCCTAGATGAGAGACGAAGGAGATGTCGAGGTCCTCCTTTTCTGCCCGGCGCCGCGCGTAGTTCAGCATGCCTTCGGTCAGGTCGTACCCCACGACCTGGCCCGCACCGCGCTGTTTCAGCCAGCGGGCATACATCCCAGTGCCGCACCCGAAATCCAGGATAGACAGACCATCAACGTCGCCGATTTCCTGAAATACACTTGGTATTTCTATGTATTTACGGAAAGGCCATTGCGACATATCTTCATATATACTCGCATACTCGTTAAATTGATCGGATGAAGCTGTATTCATAATAATTTATCCTCTCTATTTAGCCATAACTGGCGAAACACAGGGTGTACAATTTAATATATGCGTTAATTGAAGTAACAGAATTTAATTGAAAACAATATAGATAAATATGTATATATGTGTAATTTTGAGTTGTTTATTCGAATACCATTCGATTTCTCTTCCAAAATTACGCTATATTGAATGCTCACATAAATTGTATAAAAATGCAAGAACAACTTTTTCGTGTATATGCAGGGCCTGTTCGGTCAGGCGCACTAGGTGTGCTTTCCCATGCTTTGATGGTGCATTGTTTTCTCAATCTTGGAGAGATGCGCTGTGGGGCAGATTCTACACGGCAGCGCTACGACGACAGAGGCAGTCCGTCGACCGATTCAAAATAGTCAAGACATTCGCCAGCGGGCGATCTTACGGCGTTCATCCACGCCAATTTGGGAGTAGGTGCGTTTCATCCGTTGTTCCTCGCGTGAGATAAACCATTGTTATCTCTCGCAAGTCGCACTTCAAACTTGAACCCACCCCGCTACATGGGAAAGTCGCATAAGATATATTATGGAACTTTTTATCCGGACCCAAACCGCTTGAATGTCCAGTAGCCGGCCATGTCGCCGTTCGGTGGCGCCGGCGGCTCGACCGCCCGCCTGGCGTCGGCCCAGGCCGCGCGCCGCCAATGCTGGAAGATCGGCATCCACAGCCATGACAAGCCGCGCAGGCCGGCGTGGAAAACCGCAAGCACGAAACGCCGCCATCCCGTCTGCTGGCGCCGGTGATCGTCGATATAATCGAGCCCGGCGTGCTGAAACGCGGCTCCGGTTTGCAGGCCGACAATCGTCTCCTTGTAGCGCTCAATATCCGGCGCCCGGCCATAGAGCCTTGCATAGTCGTGCGTGGCCCGCGCAATGGCGACGCCAAGGTCGTACCGCGTATGCGCACGCACACCGCGCGAGACCAAAAGCAGATGGGACGAAATCGGGGCGGCCATCGTCAACCCGCCGGCAAGGCCATGGTAGCGCCGCCAGGGACCGGCCACCGGCTCTTGCAGCGGCGTATGCATTGCGGCGCGATAAATCTCGTAGAAGCGAATGATCGTCAGATAGGCGAATTCGGGATCGCGCCGCGTGCCGAGAAACCGCATCCAGCGCTGCGTCGTGCGCAGATAGAGCCCGGCAAACAAGGTGTGGATGCGCCGCGCCGGCAAATCCGGCATGCCGGCGAAGGTCTTCCGGTCGGCCTCGATGGCCTCGACAACTGCCAGGGCCCGGGCGCGCAACTGCCCGACAAGGCTCGCCTCGGCCTGCCTGTCGCGGTCTTCGCTCGGCCGCGGCCGCGCTGCGTTCCCCCCAGACATAGGATAATGATAGCAAAGCCGGACGAGCCGGTCACCCGTCGACGTCAGGCTGCGATGTCGCCGACCGTCGCGCCCGCCGCCGCCAGCAACGCGCCGGGCGCGCAGGAAAACACCGCGTCGTGCGCGCCGGCCGCCGCCCAGACAATGTCGAAATCGCACAAGGCCCGATCGGCGAAGGCCGCAACCGGCTCCAGATGGCCGAGCGGCGCCACGCCGCCAATGGCGAAGCCGGTGCGTTCGCGCACCAGCCGCGGATCGGCGCGCGCCAGTTCCTCGCCGGCCAGCGCGGCCGCCTTGGACTGATCGAGCCGGTTGACGCCGGACACCAGGAATAAAAACAGTTTTTGGCTATGCGCACCCTGGAAAATCAGCGATTTGACGATCTGCGCGACGCCGACGCCGCATTGCGCGGCCGCTTCCTCGGCGGTGCGGGTCGATTCGCCCATACGCCGAACCTCGATCGACAGGCCGGCGGACGCCGCCGCCGCGCGCACGCGCTCAATGCTCTTGCTCACCGATTTTTCCTTGAAATTCAATGGTTTTAAATCGAAAATTCAAGTACGAGCCCATCGTGCCCCGGCACGACGTGATCAGGCGTTTCGTTCAATACCGTCTCATAGTCGAGCGGCACATGCATATGGGTCAGCACCGCCTTTTTGGGGGCCAGGCGCCCGATCCAGCCGAGCGCCTCCTCCAGCGACAGATGCGAGGGATGCGGTCGGTATTGCAACGCGTCGATGACCAGCAGATCGAGATCGAACAGCCGATCGACCGTGTCGGGCGGAAAGTCGCTTACGTCCGGGCAATAGGCGACGTCGCCGACGCGAAAGCCGAGCGAGACGATCTCGCCATGGATCTGCGGCAGCGGCGTGAAGGTCAGAGCACCGCCCTCTCCCGTGATCGTCACGGCGTCGTCATGGTCGATCTCGTGCGCGTTCAGGATCGGCGGATAGGAACTGCCGGCCGGCGTCTCGAAACAATAACCGAAGGCTGCGCGCAGCCGCGCCAGCGTCTGGCGGTCGGCATAAATATCCATCAGCCGGCGCTGTTCGAGCACGAAGCCGCGCAGATCGTCGACCCCGTGAATGTGGTCGGCATGCGCATGGGTATAAAGCACCGCGTCAAGCCGGCGCACGCTGGCGCGCACCATCTGCTCGCGAAAATCCGGCCCCGTGTCGATCGCCACGCGCGTTGTGGCGCCGTCGGGGCGGATGCGCTCGACCAGCGCGGCGGCGCGCAGGCGCCGGTTGCGCGGATTGCCCGGATCGCACCGGCCCCAGTCGCCGGTGATGCGCGGCGTGCCAGGCGAGGAACCGCAACCGAGGATCGTCAGCCGCAGACGGTCTGGCGCCGCGCTCATGAACGCGGGCCGGGCGGACGCGGGACTTTGGAAAACAAGCGGAAAAAATTCTCCGTCGTCCTGGTGGCGAGGTCGTCGGGCGTCAGGCCGAGCGTGTCGGCCAGCACAGCCGCGGTGTGGGCGACGAAGGCCGGCTCGTTGCGCTTGCCGCGATGCGGCGGCGGCGCCAGATAGGGCGCGTCGGTTTCCACCAAAATCCGGTCGTGCGGCAGATCGGCGGCGATCGCGCGCAAGTCGTCGGATTTGCGAAACGCCACAATGCCGGAAAACGACACGTAGCCGCCAAGCCCGATCCCGGTTTCGGCAAGCTGCCTGCCGGACGAAAAGCAGTGCAAGACGAACGGGAACGCCCCCTTGCCCGTCTCCTCCTCCAGGATCGCGGCCATATCGGCATCGGCGTCGCGGGCGTGGATGACCAGCGGCAGGCCGGTCCGGCGGGCGGCGGCGATATGCCGGCGCAGACCGACGGCCTGGGCCGCGCGCGGCGCCTTGTCGTAAAAATAGTCGAGCCCGGCCTCGCCGATCGCCACCACCTTGGGATGGGATGCCAATTGCACCAATTCTTCGGTGGCGACGTCCGTCTCCTCGCCGGCATTGTGCGGATGCGTGCCGACCGAGCAATAGACGCTGTCATAGGCCTCGGCGATCGCCAGGACCTCGGCGAAACGCCGGACCCGCGTCGAGATGGTGACCATCAGGCCGATGCCCGCCGCATGGGCGCGCGCGACCACCTGGTCGCGTTCAGGCGCGAAATCGGGAAAATCGAGATGGCAGTGACTGTCGACCAGCATGATGTTTCCGTTGTCAGCCGGCCGCCGCGCGGTCCTGTTCGACATAACGCGGAAACACCGGCGCCGGCGGCGGCAGCGGATCGCCCGGCGCCAGCGCCCGCTCGAGATCGGCGAAGCGCCTGTGCGCGGGGTCGACCGCCAGAAGGTCGAGCAGTTTGGTCGCAGCATCCGGCACGAAGGGCTGGCACAGAATCGCCACCCGGCGCACCGTCTCGGCCGTCACGTAAAGCACGGTCTGCATGCGCTCCGGGTCGGTCTTTTTCAGCGCCCAGGGCTCCTGGCCGGCGAAATAGCGGTTGGCCTCCGACACCACGCCGAAGATCGAGGCGAGCGCGCTGTGGATCGCCTGGTCGGCAATCGCCTTGCGGGCGGCAACGAGCGCGCCGTCGCACTGATCAAGGATCGCCTGATCCGCTTCCGTCAGCGCGGCCTTGTCGGGCACCCTGCCCGCGCAATTCTTGGCGATCATCGACAGCGAGCGCTGCGCCAGATTGCCGAGATCGTTGGCCAGATCGGCATTCGAGCGATTGACGATGGCGTCGTGGCTGTAGCTGCCGTCCTGACCGAACGGCACCTCGCGCAGGAAGAAATAGCGCACCTGGTCGAGGCCGTAATGCTCGATCAGCGCGAACGGATCGACGACATTGCCGACCGATTTGGACATCTTCTCGCCCTTGTTGAACAAGAAGCCGTGCGCATAGACCCGCTTCGGCAATTCGATCCCCGCCGACATCAGGAAGGCCGGCCAGTAGACGGCATGGAAACGCACGATGTCCTTGCCGATAATGTGCACATCGGCCGGCCAGTAGCGCCATTTCGATGCGTTCTCGTCGGGAAAGCCGCAGGCGGTGATGTAGTTGGTCAGCGCGTCGACCCACACATACATGACGTGTTTTTCGTCGCCCGGCACCGGCACCCCCCAGGAGAAGGTCGAGCGCGACACCGACAGGTCGCGCAGGCCCGACTTGACGAAGCTGATCACCTCGTTGCGGCGCTCGGCCGGGCCGATGAAGTCGGGATTGGCCTCGTAATGGGCAAGCAGCCGTTCCTGGTAGGCCGACAGCCGGAAGAAATAGGTTTCCTCCTCGTTCCACTCGACCGGCGAGCCGAGCGGCTCGCGGCGCACGCCGTCCTCGCCGACGGTCGTCTCGCTCTCGTCGAAATAGGCCTCCTGGCGCACCGAATACCAGCCGGTATAGCGGTCGAGATAGATGTCGCCATTGTCGGCCATGCGCCGCCATATCGCCTGGCTGGCCTGTTTGTGGCGTGCCTCCGTGGTGCGGATGAAATCGTCGTTGGAGCCGCCGAGCGCCGCGATCATGGTGCGGAAAATATCCGAGTTGCGGTCGGCCAGCGCCTGCGCCGAAACGCCTTCCTTTTCGGCCGTCTGCTGCATTTTCAGCCCGTGCTCGTCGGTACCGGTCAGGAAAAACACGTCCTTGCCGTCAAGCCGGTGAAAACGCGCCAGCGCGTCGGTGGCGATCACCGTATAGGCGTGGCCGATATGCGGCTTGCCGTTCGGGTAGAAGATCGGCGTTGTCAGGTAGAAATTGTCGTTGGCCATGGAAAAGTCTGTCCGAAGAAAGTGACGGCGGTGGGATAGCGCATTGCGGCTGTCATGGCCATCCTGCAATCGGCCGCGCGACCGCCCGCTGGGCGGATCAGCCGCCGAGTGCGGCGTGCATGGCCCGCATCAGCCCGGCGACATGCTGGCGCTTGTCGAGATTGTAGGTCTCCGCCTCGACAATGGCGCGGTTGGCGTCCTGCCAGAATTGCGACAGCGCATCCGCCCGCGCCAGCGCGCCGGTTCGGGCGGCCTCGACCGCGAGCGCGGCGGCATGGTCGAGAACGTGACGGTTGAAAAGCGAAAAGGCCATCGTCTGGTCGCGCGCGGCGGCCGCATCGGCAAGCCGCCACGTCTTGGCCACGTCGAACCTTGCGCCGGTGGCGATCTCCTCGATCGCCGCGGCGATTTCCAATCCGCCATATTGGGTCAGCAGGATCGCCTCGCGCACGCTGCCACCGGCGCGTTCCATGAGCGCCCTGGCCGCGTCCGCGTCCTGCGGCGCGATGCCGAGACCCGTCAGCGCACGGCCGAAGGCGCTTTCGGCCAGCGGCTGCAACCGCACGATCTGGCACCGCGAGCGGATGGTCGGCAGGAGCCCCCCGGCAGCGTGCGAAATCAGGATGAACTGGGTGCGCGCCGGCGGCTCTTCCAGGTTCTTCAACAGAGCGTTGGCCGCGTTCTGGTTCATATCGTCGGCCGGGTCGATGATCACCACCCGATAGCCGCCGTCGTGGGCGGTGAAGGACAGGAAACGCTGCACCTTGCGGATCTCCTCCACCGTAACCGCGGTGCGGAATGCCTTGGTGCGCTCGTTGACCGGGCGGGTCAGATGCAGGATCGAGGGATGCCCGCCATTGGCGATCAGCTTGAACAGCGTCGTTTCGGGATCCGGCGCGGCCAGGGTGTCGGGCGCATCGGCGGCCTCGGCATAACGCAGCAGATGATAGGCGAGATGAAACGCCAGCGTCGCCTTGCCGATCCCGCGCGGTCCGGCCAGCACCAGCGCGTGGTGCAGCTTGCCGGCCCGATACGCCGCGGCGAAGCGGGCGGCCATGTCCTCGTGACCGAACAGGGCCGGGTTTTCCGCCGGCTCTGGAATGTCGTCGAGCGTGTCGTGCTGGAGCACGGCGCTGCGTTCGAAGCTCATTTTTCGGCTGCCACCATCTCGTGTCGTTCGAGCAGATCGGCGACGTGACCGGCAATGGTCGCGGCGACCTCCTCCTCGCTTGCGGACGCGTCGACCACCCTGCAGCGCTCGGGATCGTTGCGGGCGATGTCGCGAAATGCATCGCGCCGCCGCCGGTGAATGTCCAGCGTTTCCTTTTCGTAGCGGTCGGCCTCCCCTTCCCCGCGGCGCGCATTGGCCCGATCGAGCCCCTCGACCGGATCGATGTCGAGAATCAGCGTCAGGTCGGGAATCGTCTCGTTGACGGTGACGCGTTCCAGCGCGGCCATGAAACCGGGATCGAGTTCGCCGGTGACGCCTTGGTAGACGCGCGAGGAATCCATGAACCGGTCGCACAACACCATCGTGCCGCGCTCGAGCGCTGGGCGGATCACCTGCTCGACATGATCCGACCGCGCGGCGGCGAACAGGATCGCCTCCATGGCCGGTCCGAACGGCTCCGCCCCTCCCGACAAAAGCACGTGGCGGATCGCCTCGGCCCCCGGCGAGCCGCCGGGTTCGCGCGTGACGAGCACGTCGTAGCCCTGTGCGCGCAGCGTATCGGCCAGGATGCGGATCTGGCTCGATTTGCCGGCGCCCTCGCCGCCCTCGAAGGTGATGAACAATCCGCGCTGCACGGCCGATCCGCCCTTTCTTCGGCTGTCGGCCGCCTTCTTACTGCCACGCGCCGGCAAAATCCATGCATGCGCGTCGATCGCCGCCCGAGCGGAGCGGACCCAATATTGTCCGCCCGGGGCGGCTGTGTCATAGCGGCCCCGTGAGACGATCTGGAAGGGTGGATTGCCGTTGAACACCCCGGGCGCCGAACCGGACCGCTCCCGGCCCCAGCATGACCGGCTGGCGCCACCCGCGGACTGCACCCCGCTTTCGGGCGCGCTGCTGGCGATGTCGGGATGGGCGCTGGTGTGGCTGGCGATCGCGGCGGCGAGCGCCGCGCGCTGGCCGCTGATCGTTCAGGACGATGCCCGCCATTTCGTGATCTGGCTGCGCCAGCAGGCCGACCCGTCATTGTTTGCCGGCGACGCGATCGCCGATCAGTTCAGGACGCTGACGCCATGGGCCTATGAAGCGCTCTACCGACCGTTCACCCTGCTGGGCGCCGACGCGCTGCTTGTCCATCTGCTGGTCATGATGGCCGCGCTCGGGGCGCTGTTTTCGCTTTCGGTCTATCTGCTGACCTACGAATTGTGGCCCTCGCGGCGCGGCGCGGCCCTGGTCGGCGCCATCGCCCCGCTCGTGCTCGGCGGCCCGACCGCGGCGGTGGGGCTGCCGAAAACCTTCGGCGTGATCATCATCGCGCTGTCGCTGCTGACCTTTCTGCGCCGCCGTCCGGTCTTGACCGCCGCGGCGCTGTTCGTCGGAACCGGCCTCTATCCCGCCACCGTGGCCGTCAGCGGCCTGGCGATGGCGTTGCTTTGTCTGAAACCGGGTTTTCCCTTCGTTGCGACCGATCGCAGGACGCTGGTCACGCTTGCGGCCGGTGGCATCGCCGCCCTTGCGGGCGGGCTGGTGTTCATGCGCGAACTGGCAACCCTCGGCCCGACCTTTTCGCTCGAGCAAGCCCGGCAGGCCGCGATCTTCTCGCCCGGCGGGCGGCTCGCCTTTTTCGAGGCGGACGGCGCGCTCGGCCTGTGGTGCAATCGCAACGGTTACGCCACCTTCTGTTTTCGCACGCTGGCCCCGCCCTGGCGGGGCCTCGTCGCCGGCCTGCTGCTCGCGCTTTTTTTCGGCCTCGCCTGGGCGATCGCCAACGGCCGCGCGGCGCGGCCGATGCGCCGGCTCGGCCTGCCGGAGCCGCCGCCGCGCCTGGCCGGCGTCGCGCTGGCCGTTCTCGCCGCCGGCCTCATCCTGCACAGTCTCGCCCTGCTGCTGCTATTCAGGCTGCACGAGCCGAGCCGTTACGGCCACAACGCCGTCAAGACCGCCTTCGTGCTCGTCGTCCTGCCTTTCGCGGCCGCCGCCGTCATCGGCGGCGCACGGCGGCTCCAGCGTCATGGCTGGTCGAAGGCGGCGCGGGCGCTCGTGTTCACGCCGGGCCTGATCGTGGCGGTCGCGATGGTGGCAACCAGTGCGATGTTTTTTTCCAAGGCGCCCGCCATCCATGCCTATCTGCGCCAGACGCCAAAGGACACGCTGGTGGGCGGATTTTCGCGCGAGCTCGATCTCGTGCCGGCCTTTTCCTCGCGCGGCGTCTACGCCGCGTACGAATTGATGATCCCCTACAAAAAAACCTATCACGACCTGCTTTATCGGCGCATTACCCAGACCGTGCTTGCCCTTTATCAGGTCACGCCCGACGCCTTCACAGCCTTCGCGCGCGACAGCGGCATCGACTATGTGCTCGTCGACCGGGGCGAAAGGCACCAGCGCGACCGGCTGCGCCGCTGGCAGGAGAGCGTGCCGGCGGTGGCGCCGGCGCTGCGGTTTCTGGAGGCGGGCAAGACACCGTTCTTCAAGCCGCTTGAGACGCGCTGCGCGGTCGCGCGGAGCCCGCGCCAGTTGCTGTTGGACGCCGCCTGCCTCTCCGCGCGGTAAAGCCGGTGCGCCGGCCGCCTATCCGCACTCGTAGCCGATCCTGCCTTTGGGGCTGTTCTTGAACGGATCGATCAGCGCATCGGTATAGGCGCCCGCCAGAAGCCGCTTGCGCGGCAGAAGATGGCTGCGGAAAAACCGGCTGGCCGCGGCCAGCCTCTTGCCATGGGCGGTCAGCTTCACGCATCCGCCCTCGATCACCACGGTGCCGGATTCGAGCTGCTCGGTCAGGCGCACGTCGACCAGCCGGTATTCCGGCAGATATTCCTCGGTAAAAACCTGCCCGATCGCGTCGCGGCGAATACCGCCGCCGCGCTGCTCGAGCTTTTCCAGGATGTAGAAGGACAGCGACCGGTCGAGCACGGTCGGCACCGAGATCGCGAACGCGTAACCGCCCAAAAACCACACAACCACGAGAAGCAGGGCCTCAAAGCCGGTGAAGGGCAAAAAACGCCGCAGCGCCACGACCAGCGCAACCAGCACCGTCAGCGCGGCGAGCGCGTCCTGCACGGCGCTGTAAAGCACCACATCGACGGGCAGGAAACGGACATGGACGGCGTAAAAGCCAAGCAGCAGAACCACATAGACGAGGCTCAGCAGGACCGCATAGGCGAGTTTCATCGCACGAACACCAGAAAACGGTTGCCGGCATAGCTGAGGCTGACCTGCATCGCGGTCGCGATCACGAAACCGATGCGGAAATCGTGACCGAGAAAGTCGGTCCACACCAGAAGCACGAGGCCGTGCAGCAGCGCGATCGCACCATAGAGCCCGCCAAATTTGACCATCTGGCGCAGAATGGGCTCCTCGGTCTTGCGGAACACGAAATAGCGGCTGCCGAGGAAAGAGGCGGTAATGCCGACGATGGCGGCGAGAAAATTGGCGAGCCCCGCCGAAGGGATGTCCAGCACGGCCAGGTTGAAGCTTAGCGCACCGTAATGCACGAGCGTCGCCGCGAGCCCGTTGACGACGTAACGCAGCACTTCGCGAAAACGCGCGCTCACGGCGTTTCGACCTTTTGACCGGTTTCGAAGATCTCGTCGACAAAGGCCAGATAGGCGATCGAACTGGCGATGGTGCCGCCGCGCACGACGCCGGTCAGCATCAGCGTCATCAGCGCCAGCGCGCCGGTCTGCAGGAAGATCAGTACCAGGATGCCGAGGGCGACCGAAAACCAGCCCGGCGTGGAAAAGCCGGCGAGCTTGAGCCCCACCGCCACGATGGCGCCAACGACAGACAGCGCCGCCGTCAGCGTGCAGGCGATGCCGACGCGCACCAGCACGTCCTCGGCAAACACCATCAGCCCCTTGAAACCATGCAGCGTCAGGCCGACGAAATTCATCTTTGAATGCCCGGCATAACGCGGCCCGCGCGGCAGCGCGCACAAGCCCGTGCGCAGCTTGGACGCGAGCACCGTGCCGGCGACATGGACCGACAATTCCTGCATGGAAACCAGGCGGCGGACAGCATGCGCCTTCAGCGCCATGAAATTGCCGAACGAGATCGCGCGGCCCGTCATCAGGCCGAAAAACCGCTTGTAGATGGCGTAAAACGCCTTGAACCAGATCGTTTCGACCCGCTTTTCGCGTTGCGCGACCACGACGTCGACGTCGCCGCCACGCAGCCGGTCGAGCAGGCGCGGGATGGTCTCGGGCATGTCCTCGCCGTCGGAATCCATCACCACCACCTCGTGCTGGGGGCCGATATGATCGGCCGCGTAGCCGAGCCCGATCGCGATTGCCTGCTGGTGGCCGACATTGCGCCGCAGCCTGAGAACCACCCCGTCGAGCCCGGCCGCGCGCAGGCTTTCGACGTCGAGCGGCTGGCGGACCGAGCCGTCGTCGACGGCGATCACGAACAGCGCCGCACCGAAGCGGGCCGAGAGTTCGCCGAACAGGCGCGCCGCCGCGTCGCGGTCTTCGTAGACCGGCGTGACGATGACGAGCTGTTTGTGCGACAGGTTCATCTCATCTTCGACCGTTTGACGCCACCGGCCGGCGGCGCGGATCGACGGGACCGCGCCCCGGCATCGTTCCGGTTTGCCCGAAAAGCCGCCAAGATGAAAGCGGCCGCGGCGATTTCGATGCCACGGGCCGACGCCGGCGACCGGCGCGTCAGCGCAACCAGCCGATCAGCAATTCCTCGATCGCGTCGAGCGCGCGCCGGTGCAGAGGCCCGACATCGACATCCTCGGCGGCGAAAAGCGGCGTTTCCTGGCTGAGCGTCTCGCCGACCCACACTTTCAGCGCGCCGACTGGCGTGCCCGCCGACACCGGCGCGGTGACCGGCCCCTCGTAGACGATGCGCGCGATCAGGCGGTCGCGATTGGTGATCGGGATGAAGATCGAGACCGGCCCGTCGGCCTTGAGCGCCACCCCGGTCTTGGCGCCGCCGAACAGCTTTGCCTCGCCGACCACCTCGCCGGCGCCGAAAATCTCGCGCTTTTCGAACGCCCGCATGCCCCAGTCCAGCACCTTGCGCGCCTCCTCGGCGCGCACGCTGGCGCTCGACATGCCGCTGAGCGCGACGAACAGGCGCCGATTGCCGCGCTTGGCCGAGCCGACGATGCCGTAGCCCGATTCCTCGGTGTAGCCGGTCTTCAGCCCGTCGGCGCCGATATCCATCTTCAACAGCGGATTGCGGTTCGACTGCTTGATGTTGTTCCAGGTGAAGTCGGGCTGCGCGTAATAGCGATAAAACTGCGGATATTCGCGCCAGATATGCAGCGCCAGCCGGGCCAGTTCGCGCACGGTGACCACCTGGCCGTCGGCCGGCAGGCCGGTCGAGTTCTTGAACACCGATTTCTCCAGCCCGATCGCGCGCGCCCGCTCGGTCATCAGCTGGGCGAAATTCTCCTCCGAGCCGGCCATGCCCTCGGCGATGATGATGCAGCCATCGTTCGCCGACTGGACGATGACGCCCTGGATCAGATCTTCCAGCCGGATCGAGGATTTGAGCTCGGCGAACATGGTCGAGGTGCCCGACGGCGCGCCACCCGTCCTCCAGGCGTTTTCGGAGACCAGGAATTCGTCGTCGAGCGACAGCCGCCCCGATTTGACGGCGTTGAACACCACCTCCATGGTCATCAGCTTGGCGAGCGAGGCCGGCGGGATCAGCGCATCGGGGTCCTTGGACAACAAAATCGTGCCGGTCTCGGCGTCGATCATGAAGGCGGACTGGGCGCGGGTTTCGAAAAGCTGTGCCCAGGCGGGCGGCGACAACGCCATCGCCACGGCCAAAACGCCGATCAAGGCGGTCACGACCGCCCGGAATTTCGTATATGTCACGCCAACACCCCGTGTCCTCGCGGCGCCGCGCCCCGTACCGCGTCAAGCGCGCGCGGGCACCGTCCGAAAGCCCCGGGCGAACCTAGAACCGTTCATCGCCAAATGGAAGCGGTCGGCTGGAATGGAGTTTTGGTTGGCGCCGGCAAGCGCCCCGCGACCGCAAGCCCCCCGATCGGGGCGCCGCCGGCCGGAAGGGCCGATCGGCAAACGGACGAACGTCAGTCGCGC
The DNA here is from genome assembly GCF_004000215.1 of Nitratireductor alexandrii. Classification (GTDB taxonomy): domain Bacteria; phylum Pseudomonadota; class Alphaproteobacteria; order Rhizobiales; family Rhizobiaceae; genus Mangrovimarina; species Mangrovimarina alexandrii. The sequence continues at coordinate 311,580 of NZ_RBVY01000004.1, forward strand.
ACCGTCAGCGCCTGCTCCGCGCCCGCCGCCCAGGCCAGGCGCAGCATGGCGTCGAGCCCGGCGCGGCCGTCCGGGCGCAGATTGACCGTGTACCAGGGCGCGCCCTGGCTGCGGTCCTCGATCAGTTCGGGCCGGCCATGGGCGGCGAGCGCGGCGATCACGCTCTGCGCCTCCTCGCGGCTGGCGAACGTGCCGACCGCGATATAGGCGCCGCCGGCCTGCGGGCGCTCCAGCCGGTCGGCCTTGCCGCTGCGCGCGGCGGGCGCGACCGGCGCGGACCCCTGTCCGGCCAGCAGCGTGTCGAACGCGCCGGCGGCACGCGCCACGCGCCGGTCGGCATAAGACAGGGCCGCGACCGCCACCGGGGCGGCGAGCCCGCCGGGCAAGGGGCGCTCCGGCACGGACGGACCGAGCGCGGGCAGCAGCGGATCGCCGTCGACGACCGTGGCGCGCAACGGGCCGGCCCGCGTCGCCGCATCGAGGGCAGAGACCGGCGCCGACGGCGTCGGACCGTTCATGGCGATCATCACGCCGGGCGAGATTTCCTGCGGACCGCCGTCCTGGCCGCCAGGACGGTAGGAGGCCATCAAATATTGATCGTCCTGGCCGTGCAGGGGCGCGCGGCCGACATATTCGACCTTGACCTTGGCCACGCCCGAATGGGTGTAGTCGAGCATCTCGGCCGCCCGTTTCGACAGATCGATGACCCGGCCGCGCGCGAACGGGCCGCGATCGTTGACGCGCACGACGACGGAACTGCCGTTCTTCAAATTGGTGACGCGGGCATAGCTCGGCAGCGGCATGGTCGGGTGCGCGGCCGTGAGATGGGTCATGTCGTAGACTTCGCCATTGGCGGTGAGCCGGCCGTGGAAGGCCGAGCCGTACCAGGAGGCCGCGCCGACCTTGACGTAGTCAGGATCTTCCTTGGGATAATACCACTTGCCCTTGACCTTGTAGGGCTTGCCGGTCTGGTCGCGGCCGCCGCCGCGCTTCAGCCCCGAGCGCTTGGTCGACACTTTCGGGCTGGCCTTCACACCGTATTCGGCTTCGGAAAAATATTCCTTCGACCCGGCGCTGGCGACCGAGGCCTTCGGCGTGGGATCGCCGGCGCACGAGGCCACGAACGCGGCCGCACCGATCAGGGCGATGGACGCCGGCAGACGCCGGCGCAAGTGCAATGACATGGAAAAACCGTCCCCAGAAACCGTCATTCGAAACCGCGGCAACACCCTTGCGGTACGTGATCGACACCGATCGGACAACCCTCTCGCGACCGACAGCGCCACCAGTACCAAAAAACTGCTTAGCGTGCTCTTAACCCCTTGTGGCGAGAACGGGGCGATTTTGTGACCGCGCCGACCCATTTTTCGACATATGGGCGGGCGCTGTTCGCCGCCGCCGGTAGCGCGCCAACCGGTTTGGCGGCGCACCGCCCGTCCGCCCTGCCCGCGCGCGCCGCCGCACGGTCGGCGCCGAAACCGCCAATCTTGCAAACCAGGCCGGCATCGCGCATTAACGGGCCGAGGCCGGAGGGATGGCCGAGCGGTTTAAGGCACCGGTCTTGAAAACCGGCGTGGCAGCGATGTCACCGTGGGTTCGAATCCCACTCCCTCCGCCATTATCTGATCTCGCGCTGTCGCGCTTCGGGCTTCGCTCCAGTCGGGGGCCTCGCATCAGCTCGGACGGCCCTTGGCCTTGCGAACCCTGTAGGTCGAAATGTCTGCCCAAATCGCCGCCATTCACCGCCGATTGGCGCACAGATTTCCCATCTATCTCCCTAAATCTCAATTGGATAGCGGATTTGGCCGCTAAGGGTGGTTCGCGCACGCCCAGCCAAGTAGGATAGTCTTGTCGGAGTGGCCGCCGACCACACGCCACTGTAGCTTGGGAACGACCGGATTTGGCTGATGCCGATCTGGCAGGTTTCGGCGGCGAACCCGGCAGCAGATCAGCACGGGGGCCTTTGAGCAAAGGTTCGGATGAGCTCGGTCCGGAGCCCTCGGGACGGACCCTGGTCGTTTCACGCGTTGGCGACGACCCCTTCTGCCTGCAGCAACTCCTCGAGCCAATCCATGAACGCCCTGAGCCTGGGGGCGAGATGACGCCTGCGCGCATAGAGGATCGAAATCGGCACAGCAGAGGGGCGGTACTCGGGCAATACCTCGACCAGCCGACCCGCTGCGATGTCGTCGGCGACGTCATAGACGGGAACCTGGATCAGCCCGTGCCCGTGCAGCGCACCGGCAACGTAGCTTTCCGCGTTGTCGACACAAAGGTGGCTTTGCATGGCGATGGCGATCTCACATCCGCCCTCGAGACCATCCCATTCCGATGAGACAGCGGGCATGCGCAGTGCATAATTGACAAGATGATGATCCGCGAGGTCGGCAGGGGTCTGCGGCGTACCATACCGCGCCAGATAGTCCGCCCCGGCGCAGGTCAGCATTGGCACGTCGCCGATCTTGCGGCAGATCAGCTCGCTGTCCTCCAGAACGGCCAGGCGCACCACGGCGTCGATCCCTTCCGAGACCAGATCGATCATCCGGTCGGTGGCGCTGATCTCCAGCGTAACCCCTGGATAGCGAGCCCGAAAACCCTGCAAATGCGGGATGACCAGTCGCCGAGCAATCCGGCTGGGCATATCGATGCGCAGACGCCCCGAGATGTCATCGGGCCGCAGTCGGAATTGCCCTTCGGCCCGGGCAACCGCATCCACCAGATCGCGGGCGGTGTCGGCGAATTGCAGTCCTTCCTGCGTCGGCCGCACCACCCGGGTGGTGCGTTGAAGAAGCTGGACGCCGAGTCTGTCCTCCAGGATTTGTACCGTGGTGGACACGGTCGAGCGCGGAATGCCAAGGGCTTCGGCCGCGCGAGTGAAATTCCCGCTTTCCACGACTTGAATGAACACCTGCATCTGTTGAATGCGATCCATGCTTATTATTCGTAATTTCTGTCGAATGATGTCAAGATAAGCCCGATTATCCAGATCAATGAACATGCCATCTTCTCCGCAAGCCGTCGTTTCAAACGGCGTACGCAAAGCGGAAAGGAAATGGCATGTCGAGAAACAGCATTGAAGGGAAAACGGTTCTGATCGCCGGCGGCGCGAAAAACCTGGGAGGGTTGCTGGCGCGCGAATTCGCCAAATCCGGCGCGGCGGCCGTCGCCATCCACTACAACAGCGACGCCACCAAGGCGGCTGCCGAAGAAACCGTTGCGGCGATCAAATCCGCAGGCGCTGAAGCGGTGGCCTTTCAGGCCGATCTGACCTCGGCAGCGGCGATGGAGAAACTGTTCGCCGATACCGTCGCGGCGGTGGGGCGTCCCGACATCGCGATCAACACCGTCGGCATGGTGGTGAAGAAGCCGATGGCCGAGGTGACCGAAGAGATGTTCGACCAATCCTGCGCGGTCAACGTCAAATCCGCCTTCTTCTTCCTGAAAGAAGCCGGAACGCACCTCAATGACAACGGTAAGATCTGCACCATCGTGACTTCGCTGTTGGGGGCCTACACGCCCTTCTACGCCGCTTATGAGGGTCTGAAAGCGCCGGTCGAACACTTCACGCGTGCCGCCTCGAAGGAACTGGGTGCGCGCGGCATCTCTGTGACCGCAATCGGGCCGGGTCCGATGGATACCTCCTTCTTCTACCCGGCGGAGGAAAAGGAGGCGGTCGAGTATCACAAGAACGCCGCCGCGCTGTCACCCTTCTCGAAGACCGGTCTGACCGACATCGAAGATATCGCGCCCTGGATCACCTTCATGGTTTCCGGCGGATGGTGGATGACCGGCCAGACGATCCTCGTTAATGGTGGTTACACGACCAAGTAATCGCGATGGACGCGGCGGGGCACCGGCCCCACCGCCTCTTCCGATCCGGAGGTTTCATATGCACACTCTTCTCATGATCCTTGGTGGGATTGCCCTGATGGCAGCCGTCTATGGCATTGCCTTCTGGCGTGGCCTGCCCCTGCGCCAAGCTCTTCCTGTCTATGCGGTGCTTTGGGCGGTGGCCGCGGCGATTAATCTCTGGGTCGGTGTGGCCCATGCCGGATACAGCGTGGCCGAAGAACTGCCCATCTTCGCCATCATCTTCGGCGTTCCGTGCCTGCTCGCCTGGTTTCTTGCACGGCGGTTGGCATGACAGTCGCCCCGATCTCAGAAGTGATCGCCTGGTGGCGAGGCGCTACGGAGAACTGGTTCTCCCAATCGCCCGCGTTTGATGCCATTTTTCGTGCACGCTTCGCACATCTGCATGATGCGGCGATGGCGGGCGGTCTTGCATCATGGCAGGCTACGCCCGAGGGCTGCCTGGCGCTGCTGATCCTGCTCGATCAATACCCACGCAATGCGTTCCGGGGCACCAGGGAAATGTATCGCGCCGACCCGCAGGCCCTGTCGGTGGCGCGTCATGCCCGGCGGCAGGGTTTTATCGGCCGATTACCGCCAGACCTCCGCCTTTTCATGCTTTTGCCTTTCGCGCATTCCGAGGCGCTGGAGGATCAGGAGCAATCGGTCGCGCTGCATCGCCGCTATCTGCCCTCGGGACTTCACCGGGCCAGGCGCCATCGTGACATCATCGCGCGTTTCGGGCGTTTTCCCCATAGACAATCGATCTTCAAGCGCACACCGACCCCCGAAGAAAGCCAGTATTTGAATGCAGGCGGGTTTCGGGGATAATCGAGAAGATTCAACAGGCAGCATTCATGTCCAACCTATTGCACCGCCTTGTCCCGACACGCGCCTTGCGTGACCTCGGCCCCAAAGAAACGCCTCGCGTCACGACGATGGAGCTGTTCTTTGATCTCGTTTATGTTTTCACCATCATCCAACTCTCCCATTACCTCCTCGAACATGCGAGTTGGCTTGGTGCCTTGGAATATGTGACGCTCTTTGCCGCCGTCTGGTGGGCCTGGAACTACACGGCATGGGCGGCAAACTGGGTCAACCCGGATCATCCCAGCGGGCGCGGTTTGATGATCGTCCTGATGGGCTGTGCGCTTTTGATGGCGGTGGCGGCGCCGCAGGCTTTCAGCGAACGCGCGGCGCTGTTCGCCGTCGCCTATGTGGCGATGGCGCTGATCCGGGCGGGCTATATGGCCATTGTGTTTCGCGGTCAGGTCATGGGGCGGAACTATGCCCAGCTTGGCGCATGGAGCGCGATCTCCGGCATCTTCTGGATATTGGGGGCCTTCATCGCGCCCGCGCGTCTGGAGCTCTGGATCCTCGCCGTGCTGATCGACTATGCCGCGCCTTATCTGGGATACTGGCTGCCCGGCAAGGGCTCGACCCCGATGTCGAGCTGGCCGCTGAAAGGGCTACATCTGTTCGAGCGCAACCAGTTGATCTTCATCATCGCGCTTGGGGAATCCATTCTCCTGCTGGGCGGCTATCTGGTCAGCCACGAGATCCATCTGGACACGGGCGTCGCCGCACTGATCGGCTTCCTGCTGATCGTGACACTGTGGTGGATCTACTTCGTCGACCTCTCAGAACCGGGCGAGCATCGGTTCGAACATGAGACGGATCACACCAGTCTCGCCCGCGCAGGCCTGGCCTACGCCCATGGGGTCGCGGTCTGCGGCGCCATCGTGACCGCCGTCGCCATTGAGATGATCGTGGCCCATCCCCACGATGCGATCCATGCCGAGACCGCGATCATCGCCTTCGCCGGGCCGTCGCTTTTCCTTCTCGGCTGCACGATTTTTCATCGCGTGACTGCGGAGCGCTTGCGCGCATCCTACCTTCTGGCCGTGGCGGCCGTTGCGGCCTGGGGCTGGCTGGCTTTGAGCATCAACCTGAACGGGTTGTGGCTCGGTGCGGGCGTCCTGTCGATCATGGTGGCCATGGCGGCACTCGGCCACCGGAAGGCGGCCTGAGATGCTGACACTGCCCACTGCGCGCAACAAAGTTACCGCCAATGCCGGCTTTCTGGCCGCGATCCTGGTCCACAACCTAACCTACCCGCTGTCGGCAGCGGGGGGAATTTGGCCGGCTCTGTTCTATGGCTTCTACGCCGCAATCTTCGTGGTGGCGACCTGGGCGCTCACGGATAACCATATCTTGCGTGTCTTCGCCGGAAGCGCGGGGATTGCCGTGTTCCTGGCGGGTCTTCTGAACTCCTACGCCCCCTCGAATGGGGCGGCCCTTGCCGTTTATCTGACCTCCATTGCCTATCATCTCGGCATGGTCGCGGTGCTGGCGCGCTACACTTTCGGGGCCAGGACTGTGATGACCGATGTGCTGATCTCCGCGACCTCGCTCTACCTCGTGATCGGATCGGGCTTCGCCGCCGTGCTGGCCCTCATCGAATGGTGTGTGCCGGGATCCTTCGTGGCCAGTTCCGGCGCGGCGGTCGACTGGCAACAGATGGTCTATTTCAGCTACGTCACGCTGACCACGCTGGGCTATGGCGACATCACGCCGGTCGGCTTCTATGCCCAATCCTTCGTCGCCTTCGAAGCCATTGGCGGCACGCTCTACACAGTGATGTTGCTGTCCCGGTTGGTCGGGCTGCACGCCAGTCGGGAATAGGCCTGCTTGGAGAGGCGTGGGGGCTATCGAGTAGACATGGTTCTCATCGCTATCCCCCACGCCCTGCCATTATCCCGTGTGTCTACGCCCCGCAGACATCGGACCCCCAGACCTTGAACGCGCGCGGCATTTTTATTAGTTAGTGAGCAGTCACTCATTAGGGGCCTCAAAATGGTCCGAAAGACTGCCGCCGCCCGCAAGGCCGAGATTGTCGCCACCATGCTGCGCCTGGCCGACGAGCTGGGGCCCGACCGGTTGACGACGCAGGCCGTCGCCGATGCCGTCGGGCTGACGCAGCCCGGGGTGTTCCGGCATTTCGCGACCAAACAGGCATTGTGGCAGGCCGTCGCCGAAGCGATCGACGCGACGATGAGCCGGGCATGGCGGGCCGCGCTTGCCGAGAGCGCCGCGCCGCTGGACCGGCTTGCCCTGCTGGTGCGGACCCAATTGCGGCAGATCGAGAGCCATCCTGCGATCCCGGCCATTTTGCACTCGCGCGAGCTGCAGAGCGAAAACGCCGCGCTGCGCGACCGTTTCCGCTCGCTGATGATGCGCTTTCAGGCCCTGCTTAGGGCCGAGCTGACCGCGGCGCGCGAGGCGGGCCTGATCCGCGGCGACGTGGACCCCAATGACGGCGCGGTCCTGCTGATCTCGCTGGTGCAGGGACTGGCGATCCGCTGGGCGCTCGGCAATCGCCTGTTCGCGCTGGAGGCCGAGGGGGCGCGGCTGCTCGATGCCCAGCTGACATTGTTTCGCCTCACGGCATCGCAGGAGCACGCACCATGAAACGACGTGGATTTTTCTGGTTGCTGGCCCTGGCCGGGGCCGCCGCGATCGGTGCCGCCGGATATCTGTTTCTCACCGAACGTCCCCTCGCCGTTCCCGTCGCCGCAGTCGAGCGCGACGTGGCGGTGCGGGTCTATGGCCTCGGCTCGGTCGAGGCGCGCATCGTCTCGCGGATCGGATTCGAGGTCGGCGCGGCCCTGACCGAGCTTGCCGTCGACAGCGGCGACGCGGTCGGCCGGGGACAGATCCTGGCCCGGCTGCACACCGCCGAGCAGCAGGCGCGCGTCGTGCGCGCCGAGGCCGCGGTGGAGGCCGCCGGCGCCACATCGAGCAAGGCGGCGGCGAATGTGGTGCGGGCGCGGGCCGTGCTTGCCCAGCGCAGATCCACCAACAATCGCCGACAGGCGCTGGCCGAACGCAGCGCGATCTCGGCGCAGTCCGCCGAAGAGGCACAGCGCGACGTCGATGTGGCCGCCGCCGATCTGGCCGTCGCCGAAAGCGAGGTAAAGGTCGCGCAGGCGCAGCGTGCCGACGCCGAGGCCGCGCTGCTTTATGAACGGACGCTGCTTGATCATCACGTGCTGCGCGCGCCGTTCGATGCGGTCGTCGTTACGCGGCATGCCGAGGCGGGCACGGTGGTGCGCGCCGGCGAACCGATCTTCACGCTGATGGACCCCGGCACCGTCTGGACGCTGGCCTATATCGACGAGGCGCGCGCCGGTTCGATCGCCGTCGGCCAGCCGGCGGAGGTGCGCTTGCGGTCGCTGCCGCACGAGGTCTTCACCGGCACGGTCGCGCGGATCGGCATCGAAAGCGACCGCGTGAACGAGGAACGGCGGGTGTGGATCACCTGCGACCGCTGCCCGGCCGAAATTTTTCTGGGCGAGCAGGCCGAGGTCGCGATCACCGTCGCGACCCTGCCCGAGGCGTTGCTGGTGCCCGAGGTCGCCATCAGCGGTTTCGACGGCCATCGAGGCCGCGTGTGGATCGTGCGGGACGGACGGCTGGCGGAGACCGAAATGATCTTCGGCCACCGGACCGAGAACGCAAAAGCTGAAATCGTCTCAGGCCTGCCGGAAGGCGCCAAGGTCGTCGCGGCTCCTCTTAAGGGTTTGTCGGAGGGGCGGATGGCCCGCGTCACGGGGGACGCGCCATGAACCTCGCCTACCGGGATGTGCGCCACAATCTGTTTCGTTTCCTGCTGACCTGCCTCGGCCTCAGCCTGCTGATGGCGGTCGTGCTGGCGATGATCGGCATCTATAACGGGCTGGTGGCCGACGCGCTGAACATCGTGAAGGCGCCGCAGGCCGATCTGTGGGTCGTCGAAGCCGGAACACAAGGGCCGTTCGCGGAAGCCTCGAAAATCCCCGGCAGCACCCGCGACGCGGTCGCCCGCCTGCACGGCGTTGCCGAGGCGGGCAGCATCACCTACCAGACGGTCGAGGCCGACCATGCCGGCGACACGCTGCGCCTCTACGTCATCGGCTTCGAGCCCGGCCGCCCTGGCGGGCCGCAGACGATCGCCCGCGGGCGCGGCATCACCCAGACCCATTTCGAACTGGTTGCCGACCGCAAGACCGGCCTCAGTATCGGTGACCGGATCCGCCTCGGACGGGACAGTTTTGCGGTGGTCGGCCTGGTCGAGGATGTGATGAACTCCGCCGGCGACCCGGCAGCCTTCATCGCCCTGTCCGACGCACAGACCCTGCAGTCGCAACTGGCCCCGCCGGCCCAGCGGGTTCAGACCGCGCGCGGCGCCGGGCTGCTGGAAAGCACCGATACCGTGGCGGCGGTGATCGCCCGGATCGAGCCGACCGCCGATCCGCAAGACGTGGCACAGACGGTGAGACAGTGGAAACATCTGGGCGCCCTGACGCAGGCACAACAGGAACAGATCCTGATCGGTTCGGTCGTGGATCGCGCCAAGCGGCAGATCGGCCTGTTCCTCGGCATCCTGCTGACAGTCTCGGCGGTGGTGATCGCCCTGATCATCTATACGATGACGATGGAAAAACTGAAGCAGATCGCCACGCTGAAGCTGATCGGCGCCCCGGATCGCACCATTATCGGCCTGATCGTGCAGCAATCCCTGGCGCTCGGGATGATCGGGTGGAGCTTCGGCCTGATCCTGATCCTGCTCATCAAGGACTATTTTCCCCGCCGCGTGGTGCTGGAGCCGGTGAACGCGGCAGCGCTGGCAGGCATCATCGTCGTGGTCTGCATCGCGGCCAGCGGTCTTGGCGTGCGGGCGGCGCTGAAGGTCGATCCCGCAACGGCGATCGGTGGCTGAGCCATGGACCCGCTTCGCGAGCCCCTGGTCGAGATCGCCGGCGTCTCCAAACATTTCGGCGCGGGCGCGACGCGCGTCGATGCGCTGCGCAACATCGACCTGACCGTGCGTCAGGGCGAGGTGGTGGCGTTGCTCGGCCCCTCGGGGTCGGGCAAGACCACGCTGCTGAACGTTATCGGCTGCATCATCGCCCCCACCGAAGGCCGGGTGACGCTGGATGGCGAATTGGTCTTCAACGACCACTGGCTGCGCGGCGACCTGCGCCGGCTGCGGCTCGACAAGATCGGCTTCATCTTCCAGTTCCACAATCTGCTGCCGTTCCTCAACGCGCGCGACAACGTCGCCCTGGTGTTGACACTCGCAGGAGAACCGGCGGCCGTGGCACAGGCACGTGCTGCCGAACTGCTCGACTATCTGGAGGTCGGCCACCGCGCCGCGGCCATGCCGGCGCTTCTGTCGGGCGGCGAAGCCCAGCGCGTGGCCATCGCCCGCGCCCTCGCCAACAGGCCGCGAATCATCCTGGCGGACGAGCCGACCGCCGCGCTCGATAGCAAACGTGCGGGGATCGTCATGGATCTGATGCGCAAGCTGGCCGCCGAACACGACGCCTGCATCGTCGCCGTCACCCACGACGAGAAAATCTATGACCGGTTCGACCGGCTGTTCCATCTGCGCGACGGGATTCTGGAATCCCAAAAGGAAAAAGAGACGTGAAGGCGCAGTCGTCGGGAAAATGGCCAATCAGGATCGCGGCGGGCGTTGCGGTGGCGTTCGGCGCCTTGACGATCGTTTCGGGCGGTTGGGTGCTGTTCGGCGGCACGGCCGCACAGGAAGCTGCGGGCAACGTGGTGCCGTTCGTGCTGTGGTTCAATTTTCTGTCGGGTTTCGCCTATGTCCTTGCCGGTGTCGGCATCGCCATGAAACGACGATGGGCGCCCCTGCTGGCCGTGGCCCTGGCGGCAGCTATCGGCATAGTGTTCGCGCTGTTCGGCCTTTATGTGTTTCAGGGCGGTGCGTTCGAGACCCGGACGATCGGCGCGATGAGCCTGCGTCTGGTCGTCTGGAGCCTGATCGCGGCCGTTGCTATGCGGCATGTTCCCGTTCCCACCAAGCATTCGGCTGGTGGCTGAGCGCAATGCCTCACAACGCGCGCTCGCAAGGGAGCGGCCGCGACCGCGCCTGGCCCCTTTCTCGCTGCGCCGAACCTGCAATGCCGGCCAAAGCTGCTATGAAGGGCGCCTGCTGATTCCCTGACTTGAAGACCATGACCGCCGACGCCCTTTCGATCCTCAAATCCGTCTACGGTTACGACGCCTTCCGAGGCCTGCAGGCGCGCATCGTCGAGCATGTCATCGCCGGCGGAAACGCCTTCGTGCTGATGCCGACAGGCGGCGGAAAGTCGCTGTGCTACCAGATCCCGGCCATCGCGCGGCCTGGCATGGGCCTTATCGTGTCGCCACTGCTGGCGCTGATGGCCGACCAGGTCGCCGCGCTACGGCAGGCCGGCGTGCGCGCGGCGGCGCTCAATTCGGACCTGCCGGCCGACGCGCGCAGCGCGCTGTGGCGCGACATTCGCGACGGCGCGGTGGACCTGCTCTATGTCGCGCCCGAGACGCTGCTGCGGCCGGAAATCCTCCAGCGTCTCGAAGACACGTGCCTGTCGCTGATTGCCATCGACGAAGCGCATTGCCTGTCGCAATGGGGGCACGATTTCCGCCCCGCCTACCGTCAACTCGACGCGCTGGTGCGTCAGTTTCCGGGCACGCCGCGCATGGCGCTGACGGCGACGGCCGACGAACCGACGCGCGCGGAGATCCTCGCCCATCTCGACATCGCCGAGGCCAACGCCTTCATCGCCGGCTTCGACCGGCCCAATATCCGCTACGCCATCGAGGAGAAGGACAATCCGCGCGCGCAGCTGAAGGATTTTCTCAAGCGCCACGCCGGCGAGAGCGGCATCGTCTACTGCCTGTCCAAGCGCAAGACCGACGAGACCGCCGCCTGGCTCAGGGACCAGGGCCATGACGCGCTCGCCTATCACGCCGGCATGGACAAGGCGGCGCGCGAGGCAAACCAGGCGCGCTTTCAGCACGGCGAGGCGGTGATCATGGTCGCCACCATCGCCTTCGGCATGGGCATCGACAAGCCGGACGTGCGTTTCGTCGCGCATATCGACCTGCCGGGCAGTATCGAGGCCTATTATCAGGAGACCGGCCGCGCCGGCCGCGACGGCCTGCCCGCCGAGGCGCTGATGCTCTACGGGTCCGACGACATCGCGCTGCGCAGCCGCTTCATCGAAGGCTCGGACGCGCCCGAACCACGCAAGCGCGTCGAGCGCGGCAAGCTGGACGCGCTGCTCGGCCTGACGGAAACCGCCGGCTGCCGCCGACAGGCGCTTCTGGCCTATTTCGGCGACACGGGCGCGCCGTGCGGCAATTGCGACACCTGCGCCGAGCCGCCAAAGCTGTTCGACGGCACCATCGCCGCGCAGAAGGCGCTGTCGTGCATCTACCGCACCGGCGAACGGTTCGGGCAGGCCTATGTCGTCGACGTGCTGCTGGGGACGGAGAGCGACCGCATCGCCCAGTTCGGCCACGACCGCATCTCCACCTTCGGGATCGGCACCGAACACGACAAGCGCACATGGCGGGCGGTCCTGCGCCAGCTGATCGCCTTGCGCCTGGTCGACGTCGACCTTGCCGGTCACGGCGGCCTGTCGATCGCCCCGGCCGGCCGCGATTTTCTGCGCGACAAGCCCACGCTGATGCTGCGCGTGCCCGCCCCGCCGCGCGCGCGGCGCCGCGGCGCTGTTGGTGGTGCCGCCCGGCCGGCGATCTCCGAAGCCGACCAGGCGCTGTTCGAGGCGCTGCGGAAAAAGCGCATGGAGATCGCGCGTACGCAAAACGTGCCGCCCTATGTGATCTTCCACGACAAGACGCTGATCGAGCTCGCGGCCGCAAAGCCGTCGTCGCGCACGGAAATGGCGAGCGTGCCCGGCGTCGGCGAAGCCAAGCTCGACCGCTACGGCCCGGCCTTTCTGAGCGTCATCGCACAGCACGGTTGACCGGGGCCGCCGCACGCGGTTCAGCCCGTCCTGCGCGACGCGGTCCAGCGCGCCTAGCCGGCGGCCTTTCTTGGACGTGCCGGCTCCCTTCGTGCGATCCGCCTTGCGCCTTCCAGCGCAAGGCCCGCCATCAACCCCCAGAAGGCGGCGCCGATGCCCAGCAGCGTCAGTCCCGATGCCGTCACGACGAAGGTGACGATGGCGGCAAAGGCGTCGTCGGTGGTCGAGACGGCCGCCGACAGCGCGCCGATGAACGGCCCCGTCAGGGCAAGGCCGGCAAGGATCAGGATCAGTTCGGCCGGAAACGCGGCGAAGAGCGCGACCACCGACGCGGCAACGGCCGCCAGCACGATGTAACCGCCGGCATAGACGAGCCCGCCCAGCCAGCGGCGGGCGGGATCGGGATGGGCGTCGGGCCCTGTGCAGATCGAGGCGGTGATGGCGGCAAGCGAGGTGGTGTGGGCGCCGAACGGAGCGCTCACAAGCGAGGCCAGCCCGGTGACGCCCAGGATCGACCGGACGGGCGGATCGTAGCCGTCGGCGCGCAGTACCGCGAAGCCCGGCAGGTTCTGCGAGGCCATGGTGACGATGTAGAGCGGAAGCGCCAGCCCGATCAGCGCCGCGGCATCGAAGCGCGGCGTGGTCCAGACGAACTCCGACAGCACCGGCGCCGGCAGCGGATCGTTCAGATCGAAGGCGAGCGCCGTGCCGAAGCCGGCGACAAGCGCGCCGATCACCGCCCAGCTCGGCGACCACAGCCGGACCGTCACGAAGATCGCGATCATCGGCACGCCGATCAGCGGCAGCGTGGCCGACCGGGTCACCGCGCCAAGAACGAAGTCGAACAGCACGCCCGCCAAGACGGCGGTCGCGAGCGAGGTCGGGATGCGGCGCACCAGATCGCCCAGCGGGCGGACCAGCGCTGTCAGCAGGATCAGAATTGCGCAGGCTGCAAAGGCGCCCACGGCCTCGGCGAAGCCGATGCCCGACGAGGTGGCGACCAGCGCCGCACCCGGGGTCGACCAGGCCAGCACGATCGGCATTCGGTGGCGCGCGCTGAGATAACCCGACGCGATCGCCTTCGCCAGACAGACCGCCGCGAGCCAGGACGAGGTGGCTGCGGGCGACGCGCCGACCGCCTCGGCGGCGGCGATGACGATGGCGACCGAACCGCCGAAACCGACGATGACGGCGACAAGGGCCGAGACGATGAGGGACAGGCGCATGGCGCTCCTTCGCGTCCATTTTCGTAATGTTGGATACAATTTTATGATCTGGATATTAAGTCAACTGTGGATTATGTGTACCGAGGCGGGTCGAAGGGCGGAGCACGCCATGAGGGACGGACAGCAGCGCGGCGCACAGGCCGGCGAGATCGCGGCAAGGCTGCGCGACGAGATCGTCTCGGGCGCGATCGAGGGCGGCGCGCGGCTCGGTCAGGACGCGCTCGCCGAAAGGTTCGGCGTCAGCCGCATGCCCGTACGCGAGGCCTTGCGCCTTCTGGAAGCGCAGGGGCTGGTCGATGTGCCGCCGAACCGCTCGGCCATCGTCGCGCGGCTGAGCAGGGACGATCTTCTCGACATCTTCGACATGCGTGCCAGCGCCGAGCCGCTGGCGCTCGGGCTGGCCCTGCCCCACCTGACCAACGCGCAGATCGACCGCGCCGCCGGGATCCAGCGCGACATCGAGGCGGCGCCGCTCGACCGGTTCGGCGACCTCAATGCCGAATTCCACCGAACGCTGCATGCGCCCTGCGGCCGGCCGCGTCTGCTCGCCCATATCGAGAGCCTGAACGCGCTCGCCGACCGCTATCTGCGGCTCGCCATCGGCACGATGGACCATCAGGGCCCGTCCGACGCCGAACACCGGGAACTGCTGGAGGCCTGCCGCGCCCGCGACGAGGCCAGCGCCCGCGCGGTCCTGACGGCCCATATCGTCCGAGCGCGCGATACGCTCGCGGCGGCTTTCGAAAATCGAACGCCGCAATCCGGCAAGCCCGGCAAAGGAACGTGAATGGCGAACGCAAAGAGCACCGACGCCTGGCATCAGCACCGCAGGCGGCGCCGATGAACGCACCGTCGGTCCCTGCATTGGGCAGCGTGTTGCTGGTTGCCATAGCGGCCGCGCTTTGGGGCACGGTCGGCGTCGCCTCGAAGCTTCTTTACGGCACGGCCGAGATTTCGCCGGTCTTCGTCGGCTTCGTACGTCTCGCGCTTGCCGCGCCGCTGCTGCTGATTCTGTCGCTGGCCACCGTGGGGCGGCGCACCTTCGCCTTCGCCGGCCGCGAACTGGGCGCCATCCTGATGATCGGCGTCTCGATGGCGCTCTACCAGCTTTTTTACTTCACCGCCGTCGCCACGACCGGGGTCGCCATCGCGACGCTGGTAACGATCTGCACCGCGCCCTTGATGGTGGCGCTGCTCGCCGGCGGTTTTCTGGGCGAGCGTCTGACCGCGCCGATCATCGGTGCGCTGGCCATCGGCATCGCCGGCACCGCCATGCTCGTCGGCGTGCCGTCCGACGTCGGGGTGACGCAAGCCGCCGTCCTGGCCGGTACCGCCTGGGCGCTCGGCTCGGCGGCGAGCTTCGCCGTCTTCACCCTGTTCAGCCGCGTGCTGGCGCCGCGCCACCATCCGTTCACGCTGATCGGCATCGGCCTTGGCGCCGGCGCGCTGATGCTGCTGCCCGTCGCCCTGCTCACTA
Organism: Nitratireductor alexandrii; assembly: GCF_004000215.1. Taxonomy (GTDB): domain Bacteria; phylum Pseudomonadota; class Alphaproteobacteria; order Rhizobiales; family Rhizobiaceae; genus Mangrovimarina; species Mangrovimarina alexandrii. Next base: position 326,957 of record NZ_RBVY01000004.1, read on the forward strand.
TACCCGCGTCGGTCTCGACAGACGGAATGTGGCTGCTGCTCTATATCGGGCTGGTGCCGACCGGGTTTGCCTATATCGTCTTCTTTGCCGGCATGAAGCGTGCCGGCGCAACAGTCGCCAGCATCGCCGCGCTGACCGAGCCGCTGACGGCGACGCTGCTGGCCTGGCTCATGTTCGACGAGCGCCTCGGCGCCCTCGGTCTCTTAGGCGCGGCCCTGCTCGTTGCCGCCATGGTCCTGCTGACGCGCGCATCGCGCTGAGGCCCTGCCCACAGGGCGAAATCTTAGCGCCGTTCGTGCCGGCCCGCCTGCGCGATCAGCCAATCGCGCACACGGCGCACCGGCTGCGAAAGATGCCGCGTGTCGGGCACCAGCATGAAATAGCGCTCGCGGCTGGCCATCACCGGTTCGGGCAGGCGCACGAGCGTACCAGATCGAAGCGCCTCGTCGCAGATCACATCGTCGCCGATGGCAATCCCGATGCCGCGCATCGCCGCGTCGACGCACAGGTGCGAGCGGTTGAAGTAAAGGTGTCCGGCCGCGTCGTCGAGCGACAGGCCGAGTGCCTCGAAACAGCGCCGCCACCAGAAGATGCCGCGCTCGTGGATCAGCCGATGCACCAGGAAGAAGGCCGGATCGTCGAGCGCCGGGCCTTTTTCGATCAGCGCCGGCGCGGCGACCGGAAAGCCGTCGAAATCCAGAAACGGCTCGGTGCGAAAGCCCGTGCACTGCGTCGGCCCCCAGGTCAGCGCCAGATCGGCGTCGCCAAGCACCGCGCGCGGCGGGTCGGGCCGCACGCGGATGTCGAGATGAACGTTGAGTTCGACCAGCGCCGCCTCCGTCAGCAGCGGCATCAGCCAGCGTGTGGCAAGATCGGACTCGATATCGAGCACCACCGTGCGACGACCGACGCGGCGGCGCAGACGCCCGGTGTCGATCTCCAGCGCCGACAGCGAATCGGCCACGGTGCGGGCAAGCAGGCTGCCCTCGCCGGTCAGCACGACATGGCGGGCATGGCGCTCGAACAGGGCGACGCCCAGTTCACTCTCCAGGTTGCGCACCTGTCGGCTGACGGCGGCATGGCTGACGCCGAGCTCGTCGGCGGCGCGGGCGAAACTGCCCTGGCGGGCGGCGGCATCGAAGGCGCGCAGGGCGTTGAGATTGGGAAGTTTGCGCATGCCCCAGCGTAACAAAAACGTACGCTGGAGCAAGAATCCATCGCTTGAGCTTTATCCCTGCTTTCTCTTGTGTGCATGCACACAATCGGAGCGCCGCGGACATGACGTCATCCAGGATCGAAGCCACCAGCATCATCGCCGCCCTTGTTTTCGGCGTGCTGATCTACGGGCTGGCCATGGGCACGACCTATCCGCTGCTCGGCGTCGTCTTGTCCGGTCAGGTTTCGGACGCCCTCAACGGCCTCAATGCGTCCGCCACGGGCCTCGGCCTGGTCGCGGGGGTTCTTGTCATGCCGCCGGTGGCCCGCCGCGTCGGCGCCGGCACGACCGCGATGGTCGGCGTGGGCGTGATGACGGCCGCACTCGTGGTGCTCGCCTTTGTCCGGGATTTCTGGACCGTCTTTTTCGCCCGCATGGTGCTCGGGATCGGCGCCAATCTGATGTTCATCGTCGCCGAAGCCGCGCTCAATACCTTTGCCGACCCGGCACGTCGCGGCCGGGTCATGGGGCTTTACAGCACGGCCGTGGCGGTTGGCTTCGTGCTCGGTCCGGCGGTCGTCGCCGCCCTGCCCGACCGGCCGCTGCCGATCCTGGCCGCCTGCGCCCTCATCACCGCGCTCGCGGCACTGCCGTTCGCCCGCGCGCGGCAACCGGTCGATATGGCGGTCCGGCCCGCTTCGGCGCGCGGCATCCTGCCGGCGGTCATCGGCTATCCGTCCGCTTTCGCCTTCGTCTTCATCGGCTCGTCAATCGACGCGGTGGCGATCAGCCTTTTGCCGGTGATCACGCTCGGTCAGGGATTTTCGCTGCAACAGGGGGCGCTGTTCGTCACCGTTTTCCATGTCGGCCTTCTGGTCGGACAGCCGGTCGTCGGCTTCGCGCTCGACCGTATCGGCCGGCGCCGCAGCGTGCTTGTCTGCGGCGCGCTGTCGCTTGCCTGCACGCTTGCCATCGCAATCGGCGGACCACTCGGCTTCTGGCCCGTCGCCGCGTTGATGCTGACCTGGGGCGGCGCCAATTACGGGCTCTACACGGCGGGGCTCGCGCTGATCGGCGACCGGTTCGCCGGCGAGGCGCTGACGGCAGCCACGATCGCCTTCGCCGCCGTCTATGCCATCGCCTCGACGATCGCTCCCGCGCTCGCCGGCGGGACGACGACATTGCTGGGCGCAGCCGGTTTTTACGCCCTCGTCGCAGGCATCTATCTTACGGCGACGTTGATCGGCGCCATCGCCTTCCGGCCCGCCGAGCCGACCCTTGCCGGCCAAGAGGCCGAAGCGCAGTGCGATTGAGCGGTCTATCGGGGCGGGCCGTCACGACAGGGCCTTTTTACCCTGACGGTGCCGCGCATCGGCGATGGCGGGCGAGACGAACCGGATCATCGCCACCAGGCCGACCAGCGCCAGCGGCAGGCTGCCAAAAAACACCCAGCGGGCCGGCGGCAGGAACGCTTCAGCCGTGTCCGCCTGCGCGAAGCCGGTCGCATTGGCGATGATGCCGATATAGGCCGCGCCGAGCGCATAGCCGAGTCGCTGCACCGTGGGGATCGCACCGGAGATGCGTTCGGTCTCGGCGGGGTCGGAAAGCGTCGTCACCCGGCGCAGGACGAAGGTCCAGGCGATACCGAATCCGCCGCCCTCAAGGATCGCGACGAGCGCGATCAACCAGACCGGGCCGGCCGGCACGGCGAGCGCGAACCCGGCGATGCTCGCCACCACCATCGCCATGCCCACGGTTATGTATTTGGGGTCGTGGCGCGGATCGGCACCCGACACGAGGATCGCGAACACCGTCCAGCCGACCGCCGAACAGGCAACCAGATAGCCGGCGACGATCGCCGACGCCCCATGGATGGCGACGACCAGCAAAGGGCCGTAGGCGGTAATCGCGATGGTCGCCGCCGACATCGCCAGCACCATGGTGAGCGCGCTGGCATGAGCCGTTCCGAGACCGAACGGCACCGACGGCAGCAGCCGGTCGGGTCCGGCGCGCCCGTCGAGGACGAGAAAGACGATCAGCAAAGCCGTGCCGGCGGCGATGAAGGCCGGCGTCGCCACCGGATCGATATCGATGCCGGCATAGGCAACGGCGACCACGCCGGCTGCCAGAACGGCAAGCCGGAGCAGTGGCACATTATTCGACAGCTCCGCCGCCGGCGGCCGTGCCCCGAGCCTGGCCACCAGTCCGATCCACAGCGCAAGCGCCAGCGCCTGCGCGGCGAAAAAGACGAACCCGGCCCGCCAACTGGCATATTCGACGAACAGTCCGCCGATCAGGGGACCGAGAAAGGACGATACGCCCCACAGCGCCGAGATCGCCGCCATGGCCCGCGCCATCAGCCGCTTGGGGAACAGGATGGAGACAGCGACGAAGGACAGCGCCATCAAACCGCCGCCGCCGAGCCCTTGCAGGAGACGGCCGGCGAGCAGCGCCGGCATGGTCGGCGCAAACGCGCTGACAAGGCAGCCGATGGCGAACAGGAGGCCGGCAAGCGTCATCGGCAGGCGCAGCCCGGAGCGCAGGACCAGGAAACCGCCGGTGGCGCCGGCAACGATGGAGCCGATCTCGTAAAGCGCCACCGACCAGGCGACCAGCGCCCCGCCGCCGATCTCGGCGACGATCGCCGGCAGCATGGTCGCCACGATCAGCCCGTCGGCGGCGTGCAGCCAGACGCCGAGGCACACCAGCGCCAGCGCCGGCGCATGGTCGCGCGTCAGGACCTCGGACCAGGTGACGCGGCTGTGGGAGGCGTGTTCGGCCATTGACGGCGGCCTTTCGGTCGATATTATATAAAGTGATTACTTTCTAAAAAGAGACCGATGTCAAGGCCGACCGACGAACAACTGCTCTATCTGATCAAGAGTCGGGGTCCGGTGACCGCCCGGGATGCCGGGGCGGCGCTCGCCATGACGCCGGCCGGCGCACAGCAATGGTTCGCCAAACTGGCCGAGGCCGGCCTTGTCGCGCCGGAGGATCGCCGGCACGGACGCGGCCGCCCCCTGCGCTACTGGGCGTTGACGGAACACGGCCATCGACGCTTCCCGGACCGCCATTCGGACCTGACGCTAGATATGCTGGCCTCGACCAGGGCCGTGTTCGGTGCCGACGGGCTCGAGCGGCTGATCGCCCATCGCGAGGCGCAGACGCTTTCCAAGTACGAAGCGGCGATGGCCGGCTGCGCGACGCTTCAAGCGCGCGTGGCGAAACTCGCCGCGTTGCGCAGCGCCGAGGGCTACATGGCCGACTGGCAACGGGCGGACGATGGCGGCTTCGTGCTGGTCGAAAACCATTGCCCGATCTGCGCGGCGGCCGCCGCCTGTCAGGGCCTGTGCCGATCGGAACTGGCGATCTTCCGCGCCGTTCTCGGCCCCGGCGCCACGGTAGAGCGCACCGAGCACGTGCTCAACGGCGCCCGCCGCTGCGCCTATGCGATCGGCCACGCCAGCCAACCCGCCGAAGTGTAAGCAAGACTGTCCGGCGCGGCCGCGCATTCGTCCCGTCCCGGGCCTGATGGAAGCGGCTATCCTCAAGCGGCGACCAGCGCCAGCCCGACCGAGGCGAGCAGCATCGCCGCAAACGCGATATTGGCCGCGCGGCCGATCCTCGGATGGCGCAACAGCCGCGAAAAGCCCGCGCCGAAGGCCAGCCAGGCGGTGTTCACGATGACGATGACGAGGGCGAGCGCGACGAGCTTTGCGCCCGTATCCGCGCCGAGATGGCCCGGAACCAGCGTCTGGCTGGCATAGACCGCGCCGATGGCGGCAAAGGCCTTCGGATTGGCGATCGCCAGCAGAAAGCCCGGCACGAAGGCGGGTGCGCTGGCGCCATCGAGGGCCATCTTTCCAACAGGGGCCGTCGCAATCCTCCAGGCGAGATAGACGATATAGGCCGCCGCGATCCCGGTCAGCACCATCACGAGCTCCGGCCGGGCCAGGATCAGCGCGGTGACGCCCGTTGCGATCATCAAGAGCACGCCGGTCGTGCCGGCGACGATGCCGGCGAGATAGGGCAGGCCCGGCCGGAAGCCGTAGGCGGTGCCGATCCCGGCGAGGCTGAGCGTCGCCGGGCCCGGGCTGCCCATCAGCGGGAAAGCGGCGAGCCAGAGCAGGCCGAGCGCGTTTGCAAGATGCGGCAAATCCTCCATCATCGGGCCATGATCGCCGCCGCGCTTCCCCCTGTCTTGAACGATCGTGCGCCATGACCGGCCCCGGCGCCGNGGACGGCTATGGCTATCGCGCGCTCCACATCGCGCCCCGGCTTGTCGCGGAGGCCAGCGGGCTGGGCCCGCTGCCCTTCGTCGCCAGCCCCGTCCTGACCGATGCCGGGCTGATCGAGGCGATCGGCGCCCTGATCGAGGCGCGGGCCGATGCACCATCGGACATCGCCCTTGTCAGCGCGCTCGCCGATCTCACCGCCGCTCTGGAGCGCCTCGCCGGCCGGCCGCGGCGCCGGACGCCCATCGCCCACGAGACGCTGCGTCGCATCAAGGCGCAACTCGACGACACGCCCCGCCGCGCCGTCTCGATGTCGGAACTTGAGGCCACATACGGTCTCAGCCGCTTTGCGATCGCGCGGCAGTTCCGCCGGTGCTACGGCATAAGCCCGATGCGCTATGGTCTGATGCGGCGGCTCGATGTGGCGAAACGGCGGATCCTTGCGGGCGAAAGCCTGGCCGATGCGGCGCTTGGCGCCGGGTTCAGCGACCAGAGCCACATGACGCGGCACTTCCTGCGGGCGTTCGGCATGACACCCGGACGCTGGCAGGCGCTCCACGAGAGCCGGTGAGCCCAGGGCCTCTGCCCGGTTGGCCGGCCTGCACCACGGCCGGCAGCGAGGTTCCAGCCCGTCGCCATGAAAAAACTTAGCTAATCGACAAAGTGTTCGTTGTGCGCCGAAGCAATCGATGATAGTTAGCATCATGGCTAAGCATCATCAGGAACTCTCGCTGCTCTTCCATGCGCTGAGCGATCCGACCCGTCGATCGATCCTGACCCGACTGGCCGAAGGGCCCGCCCGGGTCACGGATTTGTCCGAGCCCACGGGCCTGCGCCTGCCCACGGTGATGCGGCACATTTCGGTGCTCGAGGAGGCCGGACTGATCACCACCGCCAAGGACGGGCGGATACGCACCTGCGCCATCGTGCCGGAAGCGCTCGACCCGGTTCGCTCCTGGCTCGACCAGCAGCGGGCCATGTGGGAAGCCCGGCTCGACCGGCTGGAGGCATTTGCGATCAAGGCAATGAAGGACCGTACGCAATGACATCGAAACCGAACCCTCACAGCATGATCCCAGCGCGCGATCCCCTGCCGGGCCGCTTCGCGACACTCACTTTCGAGCGGGACGTGGCCGCGCCCTTGTCCGTGCTGTGGCAGGCCTGGACGGCCCCGGCGGCGCGGGCGATCCGGGCCGCCCCCACGTCCGCCGTCACCGTGGAATTCCTGGAAGCCGACACCCGGGTGGGCGGACGCGAAGTTTCGCTGTGCAAGGTCGCGGGCGAGCCCGACATACGCTGTGAATGCGGCTGGCTGGATCTGGAGCCGGCGGTGCGCAGCGTGAACTACGAGGTGATCTCCTCACGCGGCGTGACGCAATCGGTGGCTTTGGTGACGGCCGATTTTTCCGGCACCGACGAGGGCAGCCGTGTGGTCGTGACCGTGCAGCTTTCCGCCCTCGCAGAGGATATCGAAGCGGGGTACCGGCAGGGTTTCGATGCGGCCCTTGCCAATCTCGACGGCGTGGCCGGGCGCACCATGGTGCTGCAGCGCACGATCGAGGCGCCGCGAGCCGTCGTCTGGAACAGCTGGATGCACCCCGATGCGCTGCCGCAATGGTGGGGTCCGGACGGGTTTTCCTGCCGCACGCGGAGGATCGATCTGCGAACCGGCGGCGACTGGGTTTTTGACATGATCGCGCCGGATGGAACGGTTTTTCCCAACCATCATCGTTATGGCGAGGTGCGACCGGAGGAAAGGATCGGCTACACACTGTTGTGGGGCGAGAACGGGCCGAAACACGCCGACGCCTGGGTCGCGTTCGAAGACCAGGACGGGGCGACCGCGGTGACCCTCGGCATGGTGTTCTCCACCGAGGCGGAATTTCAGCAAGCAAAAGGCTTCGGCGCCATCGAACTTGGCCTGCAGACGCTGGGCAAGCTGGAGCGCTTCATCGCGTCCCGACCGGGCACTGCGGCCTAGCACATACGATCGGGGTTCTCTTCCCGGAGCAGCGGCGGGACGTCGGTTCCTCCCTTCCGAACCGCCGGCCGCGGGCCGGAACGCCGGTTCGGCTCAGGTCGGCGAACCCTGTTTGGCGGCCTCCCGCAACCAGCCGGCCAATGAGGCGACATCCGGATTGGCGAGGCTGCCGGGCGGAAAAGCCAGATAATATCCGTACTCCTCGAGCATGTGCGGCGACAGGCGCTGCAACAGTCCCGCGGCCAATTCGGCCTCGACGAAGCGATCGAACAGGGCGATGCCCTGGCCGTCGATGACGGCCTGAACACGCACGTTCGGATCGCGTATCGTCAACGTCGTCGCCCTGTCGTCAAGCGAAAGCCCGGCAACCGCAAACCAGTCCCGCCAGGCGCGGCTGTCGTCGCGGTCGTGCAGAAGCGGCAACCGCGTCAGCACGCGCGCCGGCTCGTCGGCGCCGAGCGCGTCCAGAACCTTTGGCGCCACCGCCGGGAAGGCGGGACACGAAAACAGGCGCTCGCTGGCCATGTCGGTCCATTCCCCCCTGCCCCAGCGAATGGCAATGTCGATCCCGTCGCGCTGGAGATGGTGGAGGTCGATCGTCGGCTGGAGACGCAGGCGGATCGCCGGATGGGTGTGCAGGAAATCCATCAGCCTGGACGACAGCCATCGCGACGCCAGATAGGTCGACAGGCCGAGCGTCACCGAGCGACGTCCGTCGGCGCGCAGGCCATCTATCTGCCGGTCGATGGCGCCGAAGGCCACGCGCGCCACGTCGAACAACGCCTCCCCCTTTTCCGTGAGCATGACGCCACGCGGCATACGTTCAAAGACTTTAAACCCGAGCTGATCTTCCAGCGTGCGCAATTGATGGCTGACCGCGCCCTTGGTCAGACCCAGATCGGCGGCAGCGGATGTAAAAGAGCCTTCGATCGCCACCGTGACGAAGGTGCGCAGCGCGTCGTAGTGCCTGAACCGCATGGAACGAGTTTAACTTCATTAGACGGTCGGTGAAAAGAACTGGTTTGCGCGACGGCACGTTGCGGTCAACTCTGCAGCCCGACCGATCAGGGCGCAAACACCATGGCAGCAGACGCGATCGCCACTCCCCACGCCGCACCGCGGGCCGACCGCCGCACCCGGCGGCAACCAAGAAACGGCGGCGAGGCCGTGTTGGAATGCGGTGCCGCGCTGCGGCGCATTCCGGCCTACGCGTTGCTCGACGACGACGCGCTTGCCGCCATCGAGGAACAGGCGGACTGGATCCTGTCGGAAATCGGCATCGAGTTTCGCGGCGACGAGGAGGCGCTGACGCTGTTTCGCCGGGCCGGCGCCACGGTGAACGATGCCCGGGTGCGTTTCGATCCCGGCCACACGCGCGCCCTGTGCGCCACGGCGCCGCGCATCTTCACTCTCACCGGGCGCGACCCGAAAAACAGCCTGGTGCTGGGCGGCGACCATCTGGTGTTCATGCCCGGCTACGGCTCGCCATTCGTCAGCGACCTCGACCGCGGACGCCGTTACGCCGAGCTCGAAGACTTTCGCAACTTCGTCAGACTGACCTTCATGTCGCCTTATCTGCACCATTCCGGCGGCACGGTCTGCGAACCGACGGACATTCCGGTCAACAAGCGTCACCTCGACATGGTCGCGGCGCATCTGACGCTTTCGACCAAGCCGTTCATGGGCAGTGTCACCGCGCCCGAAAGGGCCGCCGATTCCATCGCCATGGCCAGAATCGCGTTCGGCGCGGAGTTCATGGCGCAGAACGCCGTCATCCAGGCCAATATCAACGTCAATTCGCCGCTGGTCTTTGACGATACCATGTCCGGGGCGCTGCGCGCCTATGCGGCAGCCGGCCAGAGCGTGGCGGTGTCGCCGGCGATTTTCGGCGGCGCCATGGGGCCTGTCAGCCCGGCGGCGGTGGCTGCCCAGACGCTTGCGGAAGGCATGGCGGGCATCGCGCTCGCCCAGCTTGTGCGCCCCGGCTGCTCGTGCGTTCTCGGCAGTTTTCACTCGACGATGAACCTGAAGTCCGGCGCGCTGACCTTCGGCAGCCCGGAAGCCGGCCTCGCCACGCTGGCCCTCGGCCAGCTCGGCCGCCGCCTCGGCGTGCCGGTGCGCTCGGGCGGCGGCCAGATCACGGCCGCCAACGCACCCGACGGCCAGGCCATGGCCGACAGCGCCAGCGCGATGTGGGCCACCGTGCTCTCCGGCGCCAACATGGTCTGGCATGCGGCGGGCTGGCTCGAGGGCGGGCTGACCATGTCCTACGAAAAGTTCGTGATGGATCTCGATCAGTGCGGCGCGATGCTGCGGCTGATCCGGGGCTTTGCCACCGACGCCGAGGCGATGGGGCGCGACGCCTATCGCGAGACCGGGCCCGGACAGAATTTTCTGTCGACAAGCCACACGCTGCGCCACTTCCGAACCGCCAACCACCAGCCCGATATTCCCGAAGCCGGGCCTTACGAAACCTGGGTCGAGGCCGGACGACCGGACCTGGCGCAGCGCGCGAACCGGCGCTGGAAAGACATGCTCGCCGCCTACGAGGCCCCGCCCATGGATCCCGGCGCCGCCGAAGCGCTGGCCGATTTCGTCACACGCCGCAAGGCTGAAATGCCCGATGCCTGGTATTGAGGAGTGACCCGCAATGACCGATCCCCTGAGCCGCACCTCCGCCCTCGCCGACCGCCACAGAGCGCTCGGCTCCGGTCTGGAGGACTGGAACGGCATGGGCACCGCGTGGAGTTACGCGACCGATCCCAACGACGAGCACGACGCGGTGCGCGAAAAGGTCGGCATGTTCGACATGTCGCCGCTGAAGAAGATTTTGGTGCGCGGCCCCGACGCGATGGCGAGCCTCAATCACCTGACGACACGCGACCTGACCAGGTTGGCGCCGGGCCAGGCAGCCTATCTGTCGGTGCTGACGGAAAAGGGCACGATGGCCGACGACGCGATCGTCTACAATCTCGGCGAGGACGAGTGGATGATCGTGCACGGCTCTGGCGACACGTCGGCGCTGCTGGACGCCTCCGCGAAAGGGCGCGACGTGACGGCCGTCTTCACCGACGCGCTGCACAACATCTCGGTGCAGGGACCGCTTTCGGCAACGCTGCTGCAAGCGGCCGGGGCCGACGACATCGCCTCCTTGGCTTATTTCCATCACCGCGCCTGCGAGCTGTTCGGATGCTCCATCCGCATTTCGCGCACCGGCTATTCCGGCGAGCGCGGTTACGAGCTGTTCGTCGACGAAGCCGATGCCGGCGCGGTCTGGGACGGGCTGGCGGCGGCCGGCGCGATGCCGTGTTCCTTCAGCGCGCTCGACATTTTGCGGATCGAGGCCGGATTGCTGTTTTACGGCTACGACATGAACGACACCCACACCCCATGGGAGGTCGGCCTGGGCTTTACCGTCAGCCGCAAGAAACCGGCTTTTCGCGGCCGATCCGCCCTGTTTGCGGCCGAAGGCAGAGAGGCGCTTCGCAATGTCGGCCTGCGCGTCGACATGGCCGAGGCCGCACCGGGCGGCGCACAACTCTATCAGGACGAGCGCCCGGTCGGCGTCGTCAACAGCCCCTGCTGGTCGCGCCGTCTCGGCCAGTCGCTCGCGCTCGCCCATGTCACGCCCGACATTGCCACAGGCGGGAGGCTTACTCTTCGCGGCGACGGGGTGGAGGCCAGCGCGACGGTCATTGCCCTGCCCCTTCACGATCCACAAAAATCGCGCACGCGCGGCTAGAGCCGGTCCTCGTGAGACGGGAAGGACTTGAGGCGCGCCCGCCTGCCCCTTGACCGCCACGGGCCGCGCATCGAAGGTTTCAACGACGGGACCGGTTGACACACGGTCGCTTACACGTTGATATCAACTCATATCAAACCGTCGACCGGGCTTCGTCGCCGCCGCAATCGCAACGCCGCGCGGAAGCGACAAAGACGCGGACCAGGCGGCGCAGAGTATCCGACGCGGCATTGAAAACGCGAAACCGGCGCCGGCCAGCGTCGTCATCGGACCGGAAACCGGCCCGCCCCGCCATGACGGCGCCGTTTGCGGCGTCGCCTCCCACGCCCGAGAATGGAGTTGCCGAATGGCCGACCTGGTCCTGACCACCTTCGATTGGGTTCCCGAAACGCCGCGCGGATATGTACGCGACCTGCGCTTGCGCTGGGCTTTGGAGGAAGCTGGCCTGCCCTATCGCGTCGACAGCACGCCGTTTCGCGAGCGCAAGCCCGCGCATTTTGACCACCAGCCCTTCGGCCAGGTGCCGTGGCTGACCGACGGAGATCTGTCGATCTTCGAGAGCGGCGCGATCCTGCATCACCTGGGCATGCGCAGCGAGAGAGTGTTGCCGACCGACCCGCACGGTCGCAACGAAGCGATAAAATGGCTGTTCGCCGCGCTCAATTCCGTCGAGGCGGCGAGCCTGCCCTGGTCGATATTCGTATTTTCCGGCTTGACCGGCGACACGCCGGGCTGGAAACGGCTGGACGAATTTCTCGAATCGCGCCTCCAGCACGTGGAGCCGGTCCTGGCGGCTCGCGAATGGCTGGCCGGAGATTTTTCCGTCGCCGACATCGCCATGGCCGACGTGCTGCGCCTCGTCGACCGGTTCGACAGGCTGGAAAACCATCCGGCCTGCCGCGCCTATGTCGCGCGCGCCACGACGCGCCCGGCCTTTGTCAGGGCGCATGCCGACCAGATGGCGCATTTTTCGGCGGCGGACTGATCGCGGCGAAACCGACTGCGGCCACAGATCTCGTCCCGCGCCGGCGCCCCGAGATCGGGCCGTCCGGCGCGTGACCCGACCTTACCGCACCACCACCCGCGCGCCGACCGGCACGCGCTGATAGAGATCAATCACGTGCGCGTTGATCATGCGGATGCAGCCGTTCGACACCGAACGGCCGATCGAGCCGGGCTGGTTGGTGCCGTGGATGCGATAAAGCGTGTCGCGCTGGCCGCGATAGAGATAAAGCGCCCGCGCGCCGAGCGGATTGCCGGGTCCGCCCGGCACCCCACCGGCGAAACGCGCATATTTGCCCGGTTCGCGGCGGATCATGTTCTTGGTCGGGGTCCAGCGGGGCCATTCCGCCTTGCGCCCGACCGTCGCTTCGCCGCGAAAGGCGAGTCCGGCCCGGCCGACACCGACGCCATAGCGGCGCGCGCGCCCGCCGGGCAGTTGCAGGTAGAGATAATAATTGCGCGGATCGACCACGATCGTGCCGGGCGCGTAACCGGAGAAGGAAACCGTTTGCGGCGCGAACCGCGGCTCCAGCGATATCTTGTTTGCGTTCGGATGCCCCCAAGCGGACGAAACCGGAACGAACAGGCCGGCGCACGCGCCGAGCAGGAAACTGCGTCTTGAAAACATGAAACAACCTCGATCGATGATGAACCTGACGCCGCTCGGACGTCGTTGCGGTCCATTCAGATCGGAGGTCGATCGCGCCGCCGTGCCAGTTGGCGAGGCACGTCAGCGCCGCGCCCAGGCAGAAATCTGTCCCCCCGCACCGGCGCCACCGCGCCGGTGGCGTCGAAAAGCCCCTTGCAGTCGAGTGCGCAATGACCGGCGGCATCGATCGTATCGCCGCTTGCGGCGTCACAACAGTCCAGCCCCGCGGTCTCGGCCGCGACGCCGTCATCGCCGATGCCGGTCGCCGAAACCGGGCCATGCGGCGGCACGGTCGCCACCGCGAACATCAACGCCAGGATCCAGGTCGCCACCAGCCTCATGCAAAATTGGTACGTCAGCGCAGGCGGCAAATCCAGCCCCGTCCCGAACACGGGGCGCGCCCTTGCATTGCACCGGGCCGCCCGCCTGTCACGGCGTTCCCGACAGCCGCGTCTCAGGAGCCATATGTCGGTCGAACGAAAAAGGGGCACCCTGCGGGCGCCCCTTTCGAATGCGTCGGCAAGGCCGATCTTACTGCGGCAGCTTGTCGTCAACGCCCTTGACGTAGAAATTCATGCCCAGAAGCACGCCTTCCTCGGCAACTTCGCCCTCCTTCAGCCATTCGCTGCCGTCCTGCTTCATGATCGGCCCGGTGAACGGGTCGAATTCGCCGGATTTGATCTTGGCCTCGGTCTCCTCGGCCGCCTTTTTCACCTCATCGGGCATGTTGGCGTAGGGAGCCATGACGACATGGCCCTCGGCCATGCCGTGCCAGACGTCGTGCTGCTCCCAGGTGCCGTCCATCACCGCCTTGACGCGCTCGATGTAATAGGGCGCCCAGTCGTCGATGATCGAGGTCAGCTGCGTCTCGGGGCCGAACTTGATCATGTCCGACGCCTGACCGAAGGCCTTGATGCCGCGCTCTGCGGCGACCTGCATCGGCGCGGTGGAATCGGTGTGCTGGGTGATGATGTCGACACCCTGGTCGATCAGTACCTTGGCCGCGTCGGCCTCCTTGCCCGGATCGAACCAGGTATTGGCCCACACCACCTTGACCTTGAAGTCGGGATTGACCGACTGCGCGCCGAGCACGAAGGCGTTGATGCCCATCACCACTTCCGGGATCGGGAAGGAGGCGATGTAACCGGCCACACCTTCCTTGGACAGGCTGGCGGCGATCACGCCCTGGACGTAGCGACCCTCGTGGAACTTGGAATTGTAGGTCGCGACATTGGGATGCTCGCGCTTGAAGCCCGTGGCGTGCTCGAACTTCACGTCCGGAAACTTGGCCGCCACCTTGTTGGTGGCGTCCATGTAGCCGAACGAGGTGGTGAAGACGATGTCGCAGCCGGACCGCGCGAAACGCTCGATGGCGCGTTCGGCATCGGCGCCCTCCGGCACGCTTTCCAGATAGGCGATCTCGACCTTGTCCTCGCCGCCGAGATTCTCCTGCATCTCGAGCACGCCCTGATGATGCTGATACGACCAACCGAAATCGCCGATCGGACCGACATAGATGAAACAGGCCTTGGTCTTGTCCTGGGCCATGGCGCCGGTGGCGACGAGCATCGCCGCCGAAGCCGTCAGTGCAAGCAGTACTCTTCTCATCACTGGATACCTCTCTGTTGAGTCCTCTGGAGGACGTTTCCGCCTAGTTGCCGTTTTCGGGTGTCAGCGGTCCGGCACGAAGGGTCTGCCCAATGAAGCCGGTGTGTTCATCATCGTCAATCGCCTGTTGCGCGAGATTAGGACGAGCACGACCACCGTGGCCAGATAGGGCAACGCGGACAAAAACTGCGACGGGATCGACTTGACCAGTTCGGCCAGCCAGTAGAGCGGGGCCGGCCAGGAGGCCAGGTCGCTCAGATTGGTCGCCTGAATATGGAGCTGGGCGATGGTTATGGCGCCGAACAGATAGGCGCCGGCAAGCACCCGCCACGGTCGCCAGGAGGCGAACACCACCAGCGCCAGTGCGATCCAGCCGCGTCCGGCGGTCATGTTCTCGATCCATTGCGTTGTATAGACCAGCGAAAGCTGCGCCCCGGCGAGCCCCGCGCAGGCGCCGCCGAACATGACCGCCAGATAGCGGATCGCCACCACCTTGATGCCGAGCGCGTGCGCGGAGGAATGGCTGTCGCCGACCGAGCGCAGGGTCAGTCCGGCGCGGGTGCGGAACAGGAACCACATCACCCCGCCGGTCAGAAGCAGCGAGATGTAGAACATCGGATCCTGGCCGAACAGGAGCCGGCCGACCAGCGGCAGATCCGACAGAACCGGAATGTCGAGCGCGCCGAGCTTCACGCCCGGCTGGCCGACAAAGGCCTCGCCGATCATGCCCGACAGGCCGATGCCCAGCAGGGTCAGGGCCAGCCCGGTCGCCACCTGGTTGGTGACCAGGGTGAGCGCCAGAAAGCCGAACAGCAGCGAAAACAGCGTGCCGGCGAGCGCCCCGGCCAGGATGCCCAGCCAAGGCTGGCCGGTGGTGAGCGCCATGCCGAAGCCGGCGACCGCCCCCATCAGCATCATGCCCTCCACCCCCAGGTTGAGGACGCCAGAGCGCTCCACGACGAGTTCACCGATCGCAGCCAATAGCAGCGGCGTGGCCGCCGTGGCGATCGTCAGCAAAATGGCTTCAGTGATGCCCATGAGCGGCCTCCGTAGCGAGCGGTTTTGCGGCCGTCGCCGGCGCGGGGCGAACGAGGCGGACCCGATAGTGGATCAGCGTGTCGCAGGCGAGCACGAAGAACAACAACATGCCCTGGAAGGCGCGCACCGTCTTGTCGGTCACGCCGATTTCGATCTGCGCCGCCTCGCCGCCGAGATAAGACAAGGCCAGCACGAACCCGGCCGCGACGATGCCAAGCGGGTTCAACCGTCCCAGAAAGGCGACGATGATCGCGGCAAAACCGTAGCCGGGCGATATTTGCGGCTGCAGACGGCCGATCGCCCCGGAGACCTCGGTGATGCCGGCGAGACCGGCGAGCGCGCCCGACACCAGAAAGGCGAAGACAATGGTGCGGGCGGTCGAGAACCCGCCGAAGGCCCCGGCGCGCGGGCTCTGGCCGACCACCTTGACCTCGAACCCCTTCAGTGTGCGCGCCAGCATGAACCAGACCGCGAACGCGGCAACGAGCGCGAACACGATCCCCCAATTGGCGCGGCCCGAGGCCGGCAGCAATTCGGGCAGCACCGCCCAGGAATGGAAGGCCGGCGCCTGGGGAAAGCTCATCGCGGCCGGATCGCGCCAGGGACCCCTGACCAGCCAGTCCAGGACGAGCTGGGCGACATAGACCAGCATCAGCGAGGTCAGGATCTCGTTGGTGTTGAAACGCGCCTTCAACAGGGCCGGGATCGCGGCGTAGAGCGCGCCGCCGGCGGCGCCGAACGCCAGCATCAGCGGCAGCACGGCCACGTTGTGCATGTCGGGAAAATAGAGCGGCAGCGCCGCGCCGGTGATCGCGCCGATGGTGAACTGGCCTTCCGCGCCGATGTTCCAGTTGTTGGACAAAAAGCACACGCACAGCCCGACCGCGATCAGGATCAGCGGCGCCGCCTTGATGGCCAGTTCATGCAGCGACCAGATCTCGGTGAGCGGCTGGACGAAATAGGCATAAAGCCCGGTGACCGGGTTCTTGCCGAGCGCCAGGAAGATGATCGCGCCTGCGATCACCATCAAGGCGAAGGCGATGAACGGCGACAGCGCCGAAAACAGCACCGATTGCTGCGGTCGCTTGACGAGTTCGACCCGCATCACGCCACCTCCATCCGCTGCTCGTGCGGCACGTGACCGGGCTCCGCGCCACCCATCAAAAGGCCGATCTTTTCGAACGTCGCGTCCGCGATCGGGATCGGCTTGGACAATTCGCCGTTATGCATGACCGCGATCGCATCGGAAATCTCGAACAGCTCATCGAGATCCTGGCTGATGACCAGCACCGCCGAACCGGCCCGCGCCAATTCGATCAAGGCCTGGCGGATATGCGCCGCCGCCCCCGCATCCACACCCCAGGTCGGCTGGTTGACGATCATCACCGCCGGCTTGCGGTCGAGCTCGCGCCCGATGATGAATTTTTGCAGGTTGCCGCCCGACAGCGCCGAAGCGGCCGGGTCCTCGGCGCTCTTGCGCACGTCCATCATCTCGTTGATGCGCCGCGCCGCCGTCGCCAGCGCACCGGTCAGCACCGTGCCGGCGCTGCCCAGAAAGGCTTTGTCGTCGGTGGCGTGCCGGGACAGAAGCAGGTTTTCCGACAAGGTCATCGCCGGCGCCGCGCCGTGGCCGAGTCGCTCCTCGGGCACGAAAGCGGCCCCCGTCAGCCTGCGCCCGGAGATGCCCATCAGGCCGACATTTTCGCCGCGGATGCTCACCGTGTCAGCGCGCGCCTGGGTCGCCTCGCCGGAGATCGCCTCGAAGAACTCGCCCTGGCCGTTGCCGGCCACGCCGGCGATGCCGATCACCTCACCCGCCCGCACCGACAGCGAGACGTCGCGCAACGGGATCGAAAACGGTGTCGCCGGCGCCCGGTCGAGATGGTCGACCTCAAGCAGGACGGCGGCCGCTTCGGCGCCCTTGGCCGGCTCGCGGACGATCTCGTGAACCTCCGAGCCCACCATCATCCGCGCCAGCGAGGCGGCCGTCTCCTGTTGCGGATCGCAATGGCCGACCACCTTGCCGTGCCGCAGCACGGTGGCGCGGTCGCACATGCGTTTCACTTCCTCCAGACGGTGGGAGATATAGAGGATCGACTTGCCCTCGCCGCGCAGCCGCTCCAGGGTCTCGAACAGCCGGTCGGCCTCCTGCGGCGTCAGCACCGAGGTCGGCTCGTCGAGGATGATCAGGTCCGGCGTCTGCAGCAGGCAGCGAATGATTTCGATGCGCTGGCGCTCGCCCACAGACAGATCGCCCACCAGCGCATAGGGATCGAGCGGCAGACCATAGCTGTGCGACAGCGCCTGGGCCTTGGCCGCGATGGTGGAAATCGGCGTGTCGGAGGCCAGCGACAGAGCGATGTTTTCGGCCGCCGTCAGCGCCTCGAACAGCGAAAAATGCTGGAAGACCATGCCGATGCCGAGTTGGCGCGCGGCGTTCGGGCTGGTGATGCGCACCGGCTTTCCCCGCCACAGGATCTCGCCCGCATTCGGTTCCAGCGAGCCGAACAGCATTTTCACCAGCGTCGATTTGCCGGCACCGTTTTCGCCGAGAAGCGCGTGGATTTCACCTTTCGAGATCGTCAGGTCGACGCCGTCGCAAGCGCGCAGGGTCCCGAATATCTTGGTGAGACCGCGGACGTCGAGAAGGGCTTCGCCCAGCCGAGCGTGATCACCCGTCACAAGAATTCCCCTTAATGTGTTCTTTTGTTCCCGGCTTCGATCGTAGGCGCGCCTTTCGCCTCACGCAAAGTGTTTTGCGCCTTGAAAGTGCTTCAACAATTCAAGCGCAATCCAAAATCACGGCAGCAGAATACTTGTGCCCGTCGTCTTGCGACCTTCAAGGTCGGCATGCGCCTTGGCCGCGTCTTCCAGGGCATAGCGTTGATTGATCTCGATTTTTACCGCACCGCTGGCCACGACCGAAAACAGGTTGGCTGCCGCCGATTCAAGGTTCGCGCGCTCGGCGACGTAGGTGAACAAGGTCGGCCGGGTCGCAAACAATGATCCCTTTTGTGAAAGTATCGCGAGGTTAAACGGGGGAATCGGGCCCGACGACTGGCCGAAACTGACGAACATGCCCATCGGCCGCAGGCAATCGAGCGAGGCGGGAAACGTGTCCTTGCCGACCGAATCATAGACCACGTCGCACATGCGCCCGCCGGTGATTTCCCTCACCCGCTCGACGAAATCCTCCCTGGTATAGTCGATGACGTGGTCGTAGCCGTGCGCGCGCGCCAGCGCGATCTTTTCCGGCGTGCTCGCCGTGCCGATCACCGTCGCGCCCAGATGCTTGGCCCACTGGCCGACGATCAGGCCGACGCCGCCTGCCGCGGCGTGATAAAGAATGGTGTCGCCCGGCTTCACCTTGAAGGTCCGGCACAACAGATATTCCGCCGTCATGCCCTTCAGCATCATCGCAGCCGCCTGCTCGTCGGAGATCGCCTCCGGCGTCCTGACCAGCCGGTCGGCCGCGATCAGGCGCTCCTCGGCATAGGCGCCCAGCGTACCGGCATAGGCAACCCGGTCGCCCGGCCGCAAATCCTCCACGCCCGCGCCGACGGCGACGACTTCGCCCGCCCCCTCGTTGCCCGGCGTGAACGGCAGACCGTTCGGTGCGGGATAAAGCCCGGTGCGAAAATAAACGTCGATGAAGTTCAGGCCCACGGCATGGTTGCGCACCCGCACCTCGCCCTTGCCGGGTTCGGCCGCGGCAACATCCTCGTAGGACAAGACCTCCGGCCCGCCATGGGCGTGGACCACGATCGCTTTAGGCATTTTCGATTTCCCTTGCGCCGAGTTTTGGAAAAAGCTGCATGACGCCGCCGACGAAGAACAGATAGATGCCGGTGGCCGCGATGCCGGCCTGGACCCAGAACTGGGCCTGCATGGCCTGCAGAAGCGCCACGGCGCCGAAAAAACACCAGGCCAGGAACACCGGCAGATTGATCTGCCGCAGCCGCTTCACCCGCACGGGGTGAAGGAAATTCATCGGCACGAAGGTCAGGACGCCGGAAATCACCACGACCGCGAAGGAAACCCATTCGCCCGGCTCGGTCACGAACAGCGTGAACACGATCATGTTCCAGACCACCGGAAATCCCTTGAAGAAGTTCTCCTTGGTCTTGATGCCGGTATCGGCGTAATAAATCGCGCTCGAAACCACGATGATTGCCGCCGACAGGAAGGACAGGCCCTCGCCCATGAAACCGCGCTGGTAAAGCGCGAAGGCCGGGATCAGCACGTAGGTGACATAGTCGATGATGTTGTCGAGCATGTCGCCGGACCAGGTCGGCAAGATCTCCTTGACCTGAAGCTTGCGGGCGATCGGCCCGTCAATGCCGTCGACCAAAAGCGCCAGGCCGAGCCACCAGAACATGGCCGTCCAGCGCTGCTCGCTGGCCGCCACCAGCGACAAGAAGGCCAAGAACGAGCCCGACGCCGTCAACAGGTGGACGGAAAAGGCACGCGCTTGCGGCCAGGTAATCTTCTTTTTCTTCACGGGCCGCGCCAATCGAGCTTGCACACTTCGGCCGAGCGGCCGACGAAATTCCAGTTGCGGCCAAAGGCGCGCATACGGCTCTTGTCCGAGCGGGCGACGGTGATCTCGGGCGCGATCCAATATTCGGAATTGGAGATGACGGTGTCGGTGTCGCGATCCTTGCCGCGGATCGGCGTGACCGCCCCGTCGATAATGTCGGGAATCTGGAAGAGGCGCGTCTTGTTCTCGATGGCGTAGCTGATCGGCGCGCGCTCAATACCGAGGAAATTGCCGACCAGGATCGACAGCAGCGCCGTCGTGCCACCGGCTTTGCCGGAAAAGATCTTGCCGAACGCCTTTTGCGCGTAGATCGAGGCGCGCTCGTCGACGAACAGCCCCGCCGTCCAGTTGCCGCGGCTCATATAGCCGGGAATCTCCATCACCAGGCCGAGATTGAGACCCGACAGGTCGACATCGCCGAAATGGCCGGCGTCGATTCGGAAACCGGCCCAGGTCTGGCAATAGCCTTCCGTCGGCGGATGATAGCCGAGCGACAGCACGCACGGACAAAACACCGTGCAGTTGCACGACAGCACCAGTTCGCCTTTCAAGGTCCAGCTTCGATCCGCCATCGGCCTTGCCGTCATACTCCGCTTTCCATCGACACTACAAGCAGGGCTCCCGCCCAGACAAGCAGTATCGCACCCGAAACATGCTGGAATTTCCGGCCTGTCGCCTGTTTTTCAACAAGCGCGAAAACCGCCAGCAACGCCATCCAGAACGGGTTCATGATGCCGACGGCAAACATCACCAGCATCAGCGCCCAGCAGCAGCCGAGGCACCACACGCCCTGGGCGAGGCCGAGGCGAAAGATCGCTGCCGGCCGGTCGCTCCAACGCGCAAACAGCGTGGAGAAGGGATCGCGGCAACGGGTGAGACAGGCATCCTTGAGGCCGGAGAACTGGTAAAATCCCGCGATCGCCAGCGCGCCGGCCCCGGCGGCACCGCGCGCGGGCGCGAGCCCGGCCTGCGGCGACAGGAACGACACGATTGCGGTCAAGCCCGCGAACGCCAGGCAGGCCACCAGCCAAACGGCGAGATAGCCGGCAAGCAACACGATGGGATGGACCACCGGCTTCGTCCCCGCGCGTGCCGTGTCGGCGATCTCGCAATAGGTGCGCATCATCGGCGCGGCCGACGGCAGCATCATCGCGAGCGACATCAAAAACCACATCGCCGCCAGCGCGAAAAACCGTCCCGCCCGCCCGGCGCCCGCCTCCACTGGCTGGGCGCATAATTGCACGAACCAGGCAAGACCGGCTGGCCACTCGACGCGCGGCAGCCAGCCCAGCAAAGCCGCCCCCGGACCGACCGCATCCGGCGCGGAGACCCGCGCCAGTTCGATCGCCATCATGCCGAGCACGGCCCAGGAGGTGGCGATCAGCAGCACCAGCGCGGCATAGACGGCCGCCCTCGGCCGGCCGGCCAGCGCCGCGACGGCGCGGCCGGCGCCGTCGAGATGGGAGAAATCGTCGGTGCGGTCCGGCAAAACAGCGCTCCCTGGGGCATTCGGTCCGATTGATCGCAGGCGCGGCTCTGCCATATAGGATGGGTCGACGTCGCACCAGACGCATGCCGTCGCCGCGGCGCCGACGCGGCGGAAACCAAGGAGTCCCGGCCATGGACAGGCAAAGCTCGACACCGATCCTCGTCGCCGGCACCGGTCCGGTCGGGCTGATCGCCGCGCTGGCGCTGGCGCGGGCCGGCTTCGGCGTGCAGCTCGTGGGACCGCCTGCGCGCGAGGACGACCGGCGCACGACCGCGCTGATGGTGCCGTCGCTGGACTTTCTCGGCGGGCTGGGCGCCGGCGAGCGGCTGCGCGAGGACGCGGCGCCGCTGAAGACGATGCGCATTGTCGACGCCACCGGGCGCCTGGTGCGAGGTCGTCCCGTCACCTTCCGCGCCTCCGAGATCGGCGAGGAGGCGTTCGGCTACAACATCCCCAACACCGTGCTCAACCTCGAATTGACGGCGGCGGTCGCGGCCGAGGACGGCATTGATTGGATCGACGCGCTGGTCGACACGTGGCGCCCCGGGCCGGACACCATCACCGCCCTGCTCGACAATGGCGCCAGCCTCGAAGCCCGGCTTGCCGTCGCCGCCGACGGCCGCAATTCCGCGGCGCGCCAGGCGGCCGGTATCCGCGCTCTGCGGCATCGCTATCAACAGGCCGCGCTGGTGCTGAATTTTGCCCACGGCCGCGACCATGCGTTCACGTCGACCGAGTTCCACACCGAAACCGGGCCCTTCACCCAGGTTCCCCTGCCCGGCCGCCGCTCGAGCCTGGTATGGGTGGTACGCCCGCAAGAAGCTGAGCGGCTCTCGGCGCTTCCCGACGCCGAGATTGCCGCCCTGATCGAGGACAAGATGCAGTCGATGCTCGGCCGCGTCACCGTCGAGCCGGGCCGCCAGGTCTACCCGCTCTCGGCCGCCCTGCCCGCGCGCTTCGCCGACAACCGCATCGCGCTGGTGGGCGAAGCCGCACATGTGTTTCCGCCGATCGGCGCCCAGGGGCTCAATCTGGGCATTCGCGACGTGCGCGACCTGATCGCGGTGGCCGGCGCGCACGCCGGCGATCCCGGTTCCCGCCAGGCGCTGGCGCGCTATTCGGCCCGGCGCCGGCCCGACATCGCCGCGCGCACGGCGGCGGTCAACGCGCTCAACGCCTCGTTGCTGTCGGCGTTCCTGCCCGCCCAGATCGCACGCACGGCCGGCCTCGGCCTGCTGTCGGCGATCGCGCCGCTGCGCGCCTTCTTCATGCGCGAGGGCATGGAGCCGGGCAGCGGCTTTTCGCGGCTCTTTCAGCCGCCCGGAAACAGGTCCGGCGGCAGCAGGCCGGATTTGACCAGATAAAGAAGCCCGGTCACGGTGGCGACGGACAGGATGGTGGTGATCAAGACGCTGGCCGAGGCCCGCTCGACCCAGACCCCGTATTGCTGGGCGATGACGAACACGTTGGTGGCCGTCGGCAGGCCGGCAAGCAGCACCGCCGTCCACACCCAGACCGGGTCGAAATCGCCGACGGCGCTCAAGACCAGGTAGCACACCAGCGGGTGCAGGACGAGTTTCAGGACGGCGATCGGGGCGAGCTCGCGCGGCACCCGTTTCAGCGGTCGCAGGGCGAGCGTGACGCCCATGGCAAACAGCGCGCAAGGCGCGGCCGCGCGCGCCAGCATCTCCAGCAACCGCGCCACCGGCGCCGGCGGCGCGAAGGAGAGTGCCGCCGCCGCCACCCCGACCGCCGTGGCGATGATGAAGGGATGCAGCGCGATCCGGCGCACGACATCGAGCGCCACCGCGCCGGGACGGCGACGATCGTCGCCGGCAAGCGCCATCATCATCGGCGTGATGGCGAAATGCATGATGTTTTCGAAACAGAAGATCAGCGCGACGGGAACAGCCGCCTGCTCGCCGAAGGCCAGCAGCGCGATGCCCGGCCCCATATAGCCGATATTGCCGTAGGCGGCGGCCAGGCCCTTGACCGTGCTTGCCGCGATCTCGCCGCGCGACACGATCACCGACACCACGAACATCAGCGCGAACACGACATAGGTGGAAAACACCGCCGCGAAGATGAAGCTCCACTCGGTGAGTTTTTCGATCGGCGTGCGGCTCAAAAGCTGGAAGAACAGAGCCGGCAGCGCGACATAGATGATGAAAATGTTCATCCAGCCGAGCGCGTCGAGTGGCTGGCTTACGACGCGGGCGACGAAATAGCCGAGGAAGATCAGGCCGAAGAAGGGAAGAACGAGGCCGAGTATGTCTGCCATCAGCGCGCGGTCCGGTCACAAGCCTTGGCCGCTAATGGCTCCTCGCCGCCGCGTCAACCCGCCGCGCTATTGAACTGACGCCGTTGCTGCGCCAAATAGGGGCCAGGGCGGTATTTTTGATGACTGACGTAAAAAAAGCGAAATTTCAGATCGGCCAGGTGGTCAGCCACCGGATTTTTCCGTTCCGGGGCGTGATCTTCGACGTCGATCCCGAATTCGACAACACCGAGGAGTGGTACCAGGCGATCCCGGAGGATATCCGGCCGTCGAAAGACCAGCCCTTCTACCATCTGCTGGCCGAAAACGAAGAAACCGAATACATCGCCTACGTATCGGAGCAAAACCTGGTGCCCGACACGTCGGGCGAGCCTGTACGCCATCCCCAGATCGGTGAACTGTTCGACAAGACTCCGGACGGGCGCTACGAGCCGAAAGCGGCCGCGCTGCACTGAGCCGGACGGCCGCAGATCGGCCGGCATCCAACAAAACACTCCCGAACAAGCATGAAAAAGGCGGGCATGAAAAAAGCGGGGTCAGGCCCCGCTTTTTCCGTCGCCGCCGTCAAAGCGGCCTGTTCGCTAAGCCGGCCTATTCGCTGGCCTTCGCCTTTTCCTGCTCTTCCTTGAGCTTCTTGGCGAAATCCTCGTTGTTCTTGGACACGAAGTCCTGCAGCTTCTTCTGCCGCTCTTCGATATCGGACTGCTGCAGCGGCGGCCCGTCGAAAGCGTCGGTGAAGCCCTGCAGCGATACCTTGATCGGGTTCGGCTTGTTCTGGAAATTCACCGAAGTCAGCGTGAGTTCGCCGCCTTTCTTGAAGGAAGCGACGATCGAGTCGGTCAGCGGCACCTCGGCCACGCAGCGATCCGGCAAGCAGACCGCGTAGTTGACCTTCTGCGCCTTGCCGCCGTCGACCTGAAGGCCCACGCCCGGCGCCATCAGGCGGCCGGTCGGCACCGTCACCTGAAATACGTTGCGGTTCACCTTGCCCTTGATCTCGATCAGGCTGACACCGGTGATGAGCTGGCCGGAATCGGCCAGAACGATGTTCTGCACATTGCAGATATCGACGTCTTCCTGCTTGGAGCAGGCCTTGAACCAGCCGCGCGGAATCTGCGGCTGCTGCTGCGCCTGCTGGGCGAAGGCCGGGATGGCGTTGGCAGCGAGGAAACCCGCCGCCGCGACCGCCAGCACTGCCGTGCGTCTCGCGCTGGTGCGGTTCATCTTCATTCTGTCGTGATCCTTTCGAGTGTTCCGGTTCCGGCTCGTCCCGCGCTACCTGTTCGCCAAATGCGGCGACAGGATGGCTTTGCGCCCCGGACGGCCATTGCGCATTTCTGCGCCGTGTTACACCGCCGCCGTCCGCGAATCCAGTCATTCGCACCCTTTTCGTGGTGATTTGCCGCGATACGGACATGGAAGGCGGACATGCTAGGGTCGACGCGAATCGATCCCTTGTCATCACGCCGGAACGCCATGAAACGTCTTTTCCATCTGTCGATCGGCCTCGCCGCCGGCCTCGCCGCCGCCGTTCTGCCCGCCGTCGCAGAACCGCGCCATGCCATCGCCATGCACGGCGATCCCGCCCTGCCGGCCGATTTCCAGCATTTTTCCTACGTCGATCCGGACGCGCCCAAGGGCGGCACGGTCAACTATGCGGTGCAGGGCTCGTTCGACAGCCTCAACCCATTCATCATCCAGGGCTCGGCGGCACGCGGCACGCTCGACCTGGAATTCGGCTACAACGTCTTCGAAAGCCTGATGCAGCGCTCCTACGACGAACCGTTCACGCTTTACCCGCTGATCGCCGAATCGGTCGAGACCGACGCCGAGCGCACCTTCGTGGAATTCAGGCTCGACGCGCGGGCGCGGTTTTCAGACGGCGAGCCGGTAACGGCCGACGACGTCATCTTCACCTTCAAGCTGCTGCGCGACAAGGGTTTTCCGCGCTATAAGCGCACCGTCGACAAGATCGCGACAATGGAGAAGCGCGACGAGCGCACGGTGCGTTTCGTCTTCGGCGAAGGCGACCGCGAGCTGCCGCTGATCATCGGCCTGATGCCGGTCCTGCCCGAACACGCCACCGACGCTGACACTTTCGACAAATCGACGCTGAAACCGATGATCGGCTCAGGCCCCTACACGATGGGAACGGTCAGACCGGGCGAATTGCTGGTGCTCGACCGCAACCCCGACTACTGGGCCAGGGACATTCCCTCCAAGCGCGGCTTCGACAATTACGACCAGATCCGCATCAATTATTTCCGCGACGACAACGCGCTGTTCGAGGCCTTCAAGAAGGGGCTGATCGACGTCCACGTCGAAAACAACTCCAACCGCTGGACCGGCGAGTACGACTTTCCCGCCGTGACGGAAGGCGACATCGTCAAGGACAGTTTCGACAGCGGCCTGCCGTCGGGCATGTACGGGTTCGTCATGAACACGCGCCGCGATGTCTTCGCCGATCAAAAGCTGAGGGCGGCGCTGGCCGGACTGTTCGATTTCGAATGGGCCAACCGCAATCTGTTTTCCGGCGCCTACAAACGCACCAAAAGCTATTTCGACGGTTCCGAACTGTCGTCCAGCGGCACCCCCGCTACCGATGCCGAAAAGGCGCTGCTCGCCCCCTTCCCCGACGCCGTTCGCCCCGAGATCATGGCGGGCAACTGGGCGCCGCCGGTATCGGACGGAAGCGGGCGCGACCGCGCCTTCCTGCGCCGCGGCTTCGACGCGCTCAAGGCGGCCGGCTACGCAATGCGCGACGGCACGCTGGTGACCCCCGACGGGGCGCCGGTCACCTTCGAGATCATGCTCAAGGCCAAGGGCGGCCAGGAACTGGCGCTTGCCTGGCAGCGCACGCTCGCCCGGCTGGGCATCAAAGCGGAGCTGCGCTCCGTCGACGCCGCGCAATACCAGCAGCGGCTCTTGACCCATGACTATGACGTCATCCTGCACCGCTACCCCTCCTCGCTGTCGCCCGGCGTCGAGCAGATCGGCCGCTGGGGCTCGGCCTCGCGCGACGCGCAGGGGTCATGGAATTTCGCCGGCGCCGCCGATCCCGCCATCGACGCCATGATCGACGCCCTGCTCAACGCGCGCGAGCGCGACGCCTTCATCGACGCCGTCCGCGCCTATGACCGGGTGCTTTTGAGCGGGTTTTACGTCGTGCCGCTCTACCATCGGAACGACAAATGGGTGGCGCGTTGGAAACGGATCCGCCATCCCGACACCGCACCGCTCTATGGCTACCAGTTGCAAAGCTGGTGGAGCGCCCCAAAATAAGGGCAAACAGGAGACCGTCATGAGCGAACCCCAAACGGTCCAGGTCGACGTCGTCTCCGACGTCGTGTGCCCCTGGTGCTATATCGGAAAGAAACGGCTCGAGCGGGCTTTGCAAGCGGTCGGCGACATTGAGGTCGAACTGCGCTGGCGTCCCTATCAGCTCGACCCGACCATTCCCGCCGAAGGCCACGACCGCAAGGCCTATATGCTGGCCAAGTTCGGCAGCCGCGAAAAGCTGGCCGAGGCCCATGACGCGGTCAAGGCCGCCGGCGCCGACGAAGGCATCGCTTTCGACCTCGGCGCGATCGCCGTCTCTCCCAACACGCTCGACGCCCACAGACTGATCCGTTGGGCCCAGACGGTCGGCGCCGAGGCCCAGACCCGGCTGGTCGGCCTGCTGTTCAAAGCCTATTTCGAGGACGGCAAGGATATCGGCGAGCGCACCGTTCTGATCGAGGCGGCAACCGAGGCCGGCATGGACGCCGCGCTTGCCGAGACCCTGCTTGCCACCGACGCCGACCGCGACGCGGTGCGCAGCGAGATCGACACCGCCCAGAACATGGGGATTCGCGGCGTGCCCTGCTTCCTGATTGAGAACAAATACGCCGTCATGGGCGCGCAGGATCCGGCCACGCTGGCCGACGCGATCCGCCAGGTGGCGGCGATGAAGGCGCGCGGCGAGCTGGAAGCCGCGTCATAAGCACACCCGCGTCCGGTTCGGCGCTCAGGCGGCCGCCTTGTCGGCCAGCCGCGACAACTGCGTCATCACCACGGCCGCACCCGCCAGCCGCTTTTCGGCCGTCGGCCAGTCGCGCGACAAAACCACGGAATGGTCGGAGCGGATTTTGGCCAGCGATCCCTGCTCGGCGATGAACCGCACCAGCCCGGCCGGATCGGCGAATTCGTTGTCGCGGAACTGCACGACCACGCCCTTCGGCCCGGCATCGAGCTTGGCCACGTTGGCACGCCGGCACAGCGCCTTGATGTAGACGATCTTCAACAAATGCTGCACCTCGACCGGCAGCGGCCCGAACCGGTCGATCAGCTCGGCCCCGAACGCGTCGATCTCCTCGGTCGTTTCCAGTTCGGCCAGCCGCCGGTAGAGCGCCAGACGAAGCTGCAGATCGGGCACGTAGTCTTCGGGGATCATCACCGCGGTGCCGACCGTGATCTGCGGCGACCAGCCGGTGTCGACCGTCTCGCCAGCGCCGCGCAGTTCGGCCACCGCCTCCTCCAGCATCTGCTGATAGAGCTCGAAGCCGACCTCCTTGATGTGGCCCGACTGCTCCTCGCCCAAAAGATTGCCGGCGCCGCGAATGTCGAGATCGTGGCTGGCGAGCTGGAACCCCGCGCCCAGCGTGTCGAGCGACTGCAGCACTTTCAGCCGCCGGTCGGCATTGGCCGTCAGCGTGCGGTTGGCCGGCAGGGTCAGCAGCGCGTAGGCGCGTACCTTGGAGCGGCCGACCCGGCCGCGCAGCTGGTAGAGCTGGGCCAGTCCGAACATGTCGGCCCGGTGCACGATCAGCGTGTTGGCGGTCGGAATATCGAGGCCCGATTCCACGATCGTGGTCGACAACAGCACGTCGTACTTGCCGTCGTAAAACGCGTTCATGATGTCGTCGAGCTGGCCGGGAGGCAATTGGCCATGCGCGGTCGCCACCTTCAGTTCCGGCACCGATTCGCGCAGGAAATCAGCGATTTCGGCGAGATCGCTGATCCGCGGCACGACATAAAAACTCTGCCCGCCGCGATAGCGCTCGCGCAGCAGCGTCTCGCGCACCACAAGCGGATCGAAGGGCGAGATGAAGGTGCGCACCGCCATCCGGTCGACCGGCGGCGTGGCGATCAGCGACAGTTCGCGCACCCCCGTCAGCGCGAGCTGCAGCGTGCGCGGGATCGGGGTTGCCGACAGGGTCAGCACATGCACGTCGGATTTCAGGTCCTTGAGCCGCTCCTTGTGCTTGACGCCGAAATGCTGTTCCTCGTCGATGATCAACAGGCCGAGATGCTTGAAATGCACCGACGCGCCGAGCAGCGCATGGGTGCCCACCACGATATCGACCGTGCCGTCTGCCAACCCCTTCTTGGTCTCGGCAAGCTCCTTGGCGCCGACCAGGCGCGAGGCCTGGCGCAGCCGGATCGGCAGACCGCTGAATCGTTCCGAAAACGTCTTGAAGTGCTGTCGCGCCAAAAGCGTGGTCGGCACCACCACGGCGACCTGGAACCCTTCCATGGCCGCCAGGAACGCGGCGCGCAGCGCGACCTCGGTCTTGCCGAAACCGACATCGCCGCACACCAGCCGGTCCATCGGCCGTCCGGCGGCGAGGTCGTCCATCACCGCGTCGATGGCGTTTTGCTGGTCCTCGGTCTCCTCGTAGGGGAAACGGGCGGCGAACTCGCCGTAAAGCCCGTCGGGCGGGCGGACCGCCGGCGCGCCGCGCATCTCGCGCTCGGCAGCGATCCGGATCAACTGGCCGGCCATCTCCAGCAATTTCTTCTTCAGCTTGGCCTTGCGCGCCTGCCAGTTGCCGCCGCCCAGACGGTCGAGCGGCGTGTCGGCCGCGTCCGAGCCGTAGCGCGACAGGAGATCGATATTCTCGACCGGCAGAAACAGCCGGCCGTCGCCGGCATAGTGGATTTCCAGGCAGTCGTGCGGCGCCCCCGCCGCTTCGATCGTCTTCAAACCGACAAAACGGCCGATACCGTGATCGGCGTGCACGACGATGTCGCCCGACGAGATCGCCGACAATTCGGTGATGAAATCGGCATTGCGCTTGCGTTTCGAGCGACGCACCAGCCGATCGCCGAGAATGTCCTGTTCGCAGACCAGCGCAAACCCCTCGGCCTCGAACCCGGTCTCGATCGGCAGCACCGCCGCTCCCGCCTCGCCGACCGCCAGCCGGTCGGCCTCGGCAAGGTTCTTGACCCGGGTCAGACCGCCGAGCCCGTGCTCGGCCAGGATCTGACCGAGCCGGT
Organism: Nitratireductor alexandrii; assembly: GCF_004000215.1. GTDB lineage: Bacteria > Pseudomonadota > Alphaproteobacteria > Rhizobiales > Rhizobiaceae > Mangrovimarina > Mangrovimarina alexandrii. The sequence continues at coordinate 356,933 of NZ_RBVY01000004.1, forward strand.
CGAGCGAGCCTTCCGTCCAGCCGGCGACCAGCACGCGCCGGCCGGCGCTCCTGAGACCGGCTATATGGCGAACCGCGTGATCGAACACATTGGCCGAGGGATCGGCGCGTTCGGCGGCAAAACTCCGCCCGGCCTTGGAATGGGCGTTGACGATCCGGCGGCCGGCCGATTCGGGCGTGTCGAACGGGGTCAGGTCGCAGACCAGGCGTTCGGCCCCCGCCGCCGCAACCTCCTCGGCCGTCAGATAGAGCAAATCCGGCGGCGCGGGTTTGTAAGGGGTCGAATCGGCGAGCCCGCCGCCGGCGGACTGGCTGCGACGGGCCTCGTAGTGGTCGTCGATCACGCCGCGGCGCTCGGCAAGCGCGTCATGGGCGAGCGCGTCGAACACCACCGGCCCCGCGGGCACGTAATCGAACACCGTTTCCAGCCGGTCGTAGAAATAGGCCAGCCAGTGCTCCATGCCGGCGAAACGCCTGCCTTCGCTGATCGCGGCATAAAGCGCGTCGTCGCGCGAAGGCGCGCCGAAAGCCTCGATATAGGTGCGGCGAAAGCGGCTGATCGCCTCCGGCGTCAGCGTAACCTCGCTCGCCGGCTGCAAGACCATCTCGGCCCGCTGGCTGGTTGTGCGTTGCGTGGCGGGATCGAAAGCGCGAACCGATTCCAGCGTGTCGCCGAAGAAATCGAGCCTGAGCGGCTCGGGCGCGCCGGGGGCGTAGAGATCGACGATGCCGCCGCGCACCGCGTATTCGGCCACGTCGCGCACCGTGCCGACGCGCTCGAAGCCGCTGGTCTGCAGCCGTTCGATCAGCGCCTGCATGTCGACCTGATTGCCGGGCCTGGCCGAAAAAAGCTGCGCCTCCAGCATCTCGGCCGGCGGAATGCGTTGCAGGACCGCATTGACGGTGGCCAGGATCACCGCCCGGTGCGGCGCCTTCTTCAGCGCGATCATCGCCGCGAGCGCATCGAGACGGCGCGCGGCCGCGTCCGCGCCCGGCGACACCCGGTCATAGGGCAGGCAGTCCCAGGCCGGCAGCTCCAGCACCGGCAGGTCGGGCGCGGCGAAGGCGAGCGCGTCGCGGATCGCGGGCAGGCGCTGGCCGTCGCGGGCGATGAACAGAAGCGGCCGGTCGGACGCCGCTTCCGAGACGATGCGCGAAAGCACGAAGGCCTCGAAACCGTCGGCGACGCCGGCGACGGTCACCTTGCCGGCATAGTCCGGCTTCAGGCCGAATGTGGGAAGCAACGTCATGGTGTCCGTGTTATCCAAACGGCATGACCCGGCAAAACGCCTGGATCCTGCGAAACAAGTCGGTATCGTGGGCGGAAGGAACCGGCACCTCGCCGGTGAGCCATTTGAACAGCTCCGCATCGGGCACTTCGAGCAGATCCTCGAACAGATCGAGATCCGCCGCCGGCAGCGCGTCCAGCCGCGCATCGGCATAGGTCCCCAGCAAAAGGTCCATCTCGCGCATGCCGCGGTGCCAGGCGCGAAACCGTGCCTTGCGCCGGCGGATGTGGAGTGGTCCGGTGCTTCTCTTCGATCCGCTCATCGCCTGCAATTCCCTTCGCGGGCGCATATATCGTGGAACAATGCCGGTGTCAGCCTTGCGCACGGCCGGCGCCCCCATATTGTTGCCGCATGCGACCGTCCCTGCTCGATCCCCTGTTTGCCTCCGCCACCACGCTCGACGGGGTCGGGGCCAAAATCGCCGGCCTTTTGGAAAAGATCGTGCCGGCCGACCTCGTCGGGCGCGAGCTGCGGGTCGGCGACCTGATTTTCGTTTTGCCGCACACGCTGATCGACCGCCGCAACCGGCCAGGCATCGCGGCCGCACCCGAGGGAGCGATCGTCACCCTCGACCTTCGCGTCGACCGCCACCAGCCTGCCCCGCGCGGCCGCAAAAACGTGCCCTACCGGGTCTTTGCCAGCGACGAGACCGGCGAAATCGCGCTGACCTTCTTCCACGCACGCCAGAACTGGCTCGAACAGATGCTGCCGGTCGGCGAACAGGTCGTCGTCAGCGGCCGCATGGAATGGTTCAACGGCCGCCCGTCAATGGTCCATCCCGACCATATCGTGGCCGCCTCCGAGGCCGCCAGCCTGCCGCTGGTCGAGCCGGTCTATCCGCTGACAGCCGGCCTGTCGCCGCGCTTGCTGCGCCGCGTTGTCGAGCAGGCGCTGGACAAATGTCCCGATCTGCCGGAATGGCTCGACCAGGAATTGATGCGCCGGCAGAGCTTTCCCGCCTTCGCCGCCGCGCTGCGGCGCCTGCACCACCCCGCCGACCCGGTCGACGTGGCGCTCGACAATCCGTCCCGGCGGCGACTTGCCTATGACGAATTTCTCGCCAACCAGCTTTCGCTTGCGCTGGTGCGGGCAAAAATCCGCCGCCTGTCCGGTCGCCCGCTCGCCGGCGACGGCCGGCTGGTCTCGGCGGTGCTGGCCGCCCTGCCCTATGCCCTGACGCGCTCGCAGGACGAGGCGTTCGCCGAGATCGCCGCCGACCTTGCCCGTCCCGAACGCATGCTCAGGCTCCTGCAGGGCGATGTCGGCGCCGGCAAAACGGTGGTAGCGCTGCTTGCCATGGCACGCGCGGCCGAGACGGGCGGGCAGTCGGTGCTGATGGCGCCGACTGAAATCCTGGCGCGGCAGCATTTCGCCACCATCGCACCGATCGCGGAAAAGGCCGGCCTGCGCGCCGCCATCCTGACCGGACGCGACAAAGGCCGCGAACGCCAGAGAGTGCTCGACGCGATCGCGGACGGTACGGTCGATCTGGTGGTCGGCACCCACGCGCTGTTCCAGGAGGAGGTCAGCTACCGCGAACTGGTGCTGGCGGTGATCGACGAGCAGCACCGCTTCGGCGTGCATCAACGGCTGGCGCTGACGGCCAAGGGCGCGGCGCCCGACATGCTGGTGATGACGGCAACCCCGATCCCGCGCACGCTGGTGTTGACCGCCTTCGGCGACATGGACGTGTCGAGACTGACCGAAAAGCCGGCCGGGCGCCGGCCGATCACCACCGTCACGCTGCCGAGCGAACGACTGCAGGATCTGCTTGGCCGGCTGGATAACGCACTCGCCGAAGGCCAGAAAATCTACTGGATCTGTCCGCTGGTCGAGGAATCCGAGGACGTTGACTTAATGTCCGCGCAAGAGCGCTTCGCCACCTTGCAGCCGCGCTTCGGCGCCGCGCTCGGTCTCGTCCACGGCCGCATGAAAGGAGCCGAGAAAGACGAGGCGATGCGCGCCTTCAAGGCCGGCGAGACGCGCCTGCTGGTCGCCACCACCGTGATCGAGGTCGGGGTCGACGTCCCCGACGCCACCATCATGGTGATCGAGCACGCCGAGCGTTTCGGGCTGGCCCAGCTTCACCAGTTGCGCGGCCGGGTCGGGCGCGGCGACAAGCCGTCGACCTGCGTGCTGCTCTACAAGGGCCCGCTCGGCGAAACGGCCGGCCGGCGGCTGTCGGTCATGCGCGACAGCGAGGACGGCTTCCTGATCGCGGAGGAGGATCTGAAACTGCGCGGCGAAGGCGAGCTTTTGGGCACGCGCCAGTCCGGCACGCCCGGTTTCCAGGTCGCTCGCGTGGAAGCGCATGCCGATCTCCTGGAAACCGCGCGCAACGACGCGCGGCTGGTTCTGGAACGCGACCCGCAGCTGACATCGACGCGCGGCGAGGCGCTCAGGCTGCTGCTTTACCTGTTCGGCCGCGACGACGCGATCCGGCTGCTGCGGGCCGGTTAGGCCGCTACTCGGCCGCCGGACGTTTCGGCTCGCCGGCGAGCGCGTCATCGGCCAATTGCTGGGTCATCTTCTGGTATTCGGGCGTGACCAGCCCGGCCGAGATCACCAGCTTCGCCGCCTCTTCGACCGACATCGACAATTCGATCAGCTCGGTCTTTGGGACATACATCAAAAACCCGGTCGTCGGATTGGGCGTCGACGGCAGGAACACGGCGATGGTGCGCCCGGCATGCGGCTCGAGCAGATGGTTGACCTCCGATTCGCGCTCGCTGGAGATGAAGACGATCGCCCAGGCACCGCGGCGCGGATATTCGATCAGGCCGACCTTCTTGAACACGTCCGACTGATGCGACAGCACCGTCTCGAAGATCTGCTTCAGGCCGCGATAGATCGAGCGCACGAGCGGCATGCGCCCAAGAAGGTACTCGCCGTAGGACACGATGGTGCGGCCGATGAAATTCGCGGTCAGGAAGCCGATCAGCGTGATCAGGATGATGGCCACGATCAGGCCGAAGCCGGGAACGGCGAACGGCAGATAGCTGTCGGGATTGTAGCGCCCGGGAATATAGGGCTTGACCCAGGAATCGACCCAGCCGATCAGCGACCACGACAGATAGGCGGTGATCGCCAGCGGCGCGCACACGACGAACCCGGTCAGGAAATAGTTGCGCAGGCGGGTCATGCCGCGATGCTTGGTTGTGTCGGACATCGGCTCCAGGAACGCTCTTGGTCAAACGATGCACGATACATAGGGCAACACGACCAAATTATGAAATCGCGGCCGCGCGGCCGCGCGAACCGTCAGAGCGCAGCGGCTTTTGCCCGCACGCCGTCGGCGTAGATTATTCCACCGTCACCGATTTCGCCAGATTGCGCGGCTGATCGACGTCCGTGCCCATGAAGACGGCGGTGAAATAGGCCAGCATCTGGATCGGCAGCGCGTAGACGATCGGCGCGATCATTTCCGGCACGTCGGGCATGACGATCGTTTCCAGCGTCTCGATGCCGGCCCTGGCCGCCCCCTCGGCATCGGTGATCAGGATGATCTTGCCGCCACGCGCGGCGACCTCCTGCATGTTGGACACGGTCTTGTCGAAGATGTGGTCGTGAGGCGCGATCACGATCACCGGCATGTTCTCGTCGATCAGTGCGATCGGCCCGTGCTTCAATTCGCCCGCCGCATAGCCTTCGGCGTGGATATAGGAGATTTCCTTGAGCTTCAGCGCGCCTTCCATGGCGAGCGGATAGTTGGTGTCGCGGCCGAGATAAAGCGCGTGCTTGTAGTGCGAGAGCTCGCGCGCGACCTTTTCGATCTGCCGGTCGAGCTTCAGCACCTGGCTGGCGATCCGTGGCGTTTCCGACAGCGCGCGCACCAGTGCTTTTTCCTCATCCGCCGAAATCGTGCCGCGTTCCTTGGCCGCACGCAGGGCGAGCGAGGCGAGCACCGAGAGCTGGCAGGTGAAGGCCTTGGTCGAGGCGACACCGATTTCCGGGCCGGCGAGCGTGGGAAAGACACAGTCGGATTCGCGCGCCATGGTCGATTCGGCCACGTTGACGATCGCGCCGATGGGAATGCCTTCCTTGCGGCAATAGCGCAGCGAGGCCAGCGTGTCGGCGGTCTCGCCCGACTGGGAGACGAAAAACGCCGCGCTGTTCCTCACCACCGGCATTTCCCGATAGCGGAATTCCGAGGCGATATCGATGTCGACCGGCAGGCGCGCCAGGCGCTCGAACCAATATTTGCCGATCAGACCGGCAAGATAGGCCGTGCCACAGGCCGAGATAGCGATCCGGTCGAGCGTGGCGAAATCGAACGGCAGCGGATCGGCGCGCGTCGTATGGTCGGAAAAATCGACATAATGCGCCAGCGTGTGCGAGATCACCTCGGGCTGCTCGTGGATTTCCTTTTCCATGAAATGGCGGTGATTGCCCTTGTCGACCAGGAAGCGCGTGCCGATCGATTGCTGTTGCGCCCGCTCGATGCGCTGGCCGTTCATGTCGTAGATTTCCATCCCGCCGCGGCGCAGCACGACCCAGTCGCCATCTTCCAGATAGGTCACGATATTGGTGAAGGGGGCGAGCGCGATCGCGTCGGAGCCCAGATACATCTCGCCGTCGCCGTGGCCTATCGCCAGCGGCGGACCACTGCGCGCACCCACGATCAGGTCCTCGTCGCCGCGAAACAGGATGGCGAGCGCGAAGGCACCTTCCAGGCGCTTCAACGCGGCAAAGGCCGCGTCGACGGGCGCCGCCCCGCGGCCCATCTCACGCGAGATCAGATGCGCGACCACCTCGGTATCGGTCTGCGAAGCAAAATTGTAGCCGTCGGCCTGCAATTCCGCCCGGATTTCGGCGAAATTCTCGATGATTCCGTTATGGACGATGGCGACATCGTTGGAAAAATGCGGGTGGGCGTTGGTTTCGTTGGGCACGCCATGCGTGGCCCAGCGCGTATGGCCGATGCCGATCGTGCCGTCGAGCGGACTTTCGGCGATGCGCTGTTCGAGATTGACCAGCTTGCCCTCGGCGCGGCGTCGGTCGAGGTGGCCGTCCTGGATCGTGGCGACGCCAGCCGAATCGTATCCGCGATATTCAAGGCGTTTGAGCGCATCCACGATAAGCGGCGCGACCGGCGCGCGGCCGACGATTCCAACGATTCCACACATAGGCGATCAAGTCCCCGCGTTTTTTCCCACCTTCGGTGATCGACGATTTAGGTGCTTCCGAGGCAAAGCGGAAGTAAAAAGACTTTTCAGTCAATGACAGTAGCCAAAAAAGGCTATGGGTAAACGGTTCTACGAACGGCCGGTCCAGTCAGCGCATCGACTGGCGGGCCGCGCCCAGCAACGTCTCGATGCCCAGCGCCATATAGACATGCTCGCTGCCGAGCGCGAACAGGCCGTAGCCCATCGCCGCAAAGCGCCCGCACAGCGCCGGATCGACCACGTAGATGCCTGCCATCTTGCCGGCCCGCGCCGCGCGCGCCGCAATGTCGGCGATCGCCTCCATCATCGCATCGAGGCCGGGATCGATCGCCGCGCCTTCGCTCCAGGCGATGGAAAAATCGGACGGACCGACGAACACGCCGTCAATGCCCGGCACGGCGAGAATGTCGTCGAGCGCGGCCAGCGCCTCGCGGGTCTCGATCATGGCGAAGGCGGTGGTGGCGCGGTTCTGCGAGCGCAGCCAGTCCTGCGCGCCAGCCGGACCGCGACGCGGCATGGCGAAGGTCGGGCCCCAGGAGCGCCGCCCCACCGGCGGATAGTTCATCGCCTCGGCAAAGCGACGGGCGTCCTCGACGGAATTGACCATCGGCGCGATGACCGCCTCCGCGCCGAAGTCGAGCGCACGGCTGGCCATGTCGAAGCGTCCAACCGGGATACGCACGATCGCGTGCCGGCCTGCCGCCAGCACCGGCGCGATCGAGCGCACGACGCTGTCTTCGTGATGGCCGCCATGCTGCATATCGAGCGTGACGGCATCGAACCCCTGCCCGGCAACGATTTCCACGGTCAGGGCGTCGGGAACCGACGACCAGGCCGTAAACAGTTTTTCGCCCCCTGCGAGGCGTTCAGCAAGGCTCGTCGACATGCTTTCCCCCCGGCTTTTCAGCGCACCGTACGGGCCGCCCGCGCGCCGCGGACGGCCTGTGCGGCGGCTTCACGCCAAAAAATCAGCCTTGCTTGACCTGCTCGATGGCGACGGCCAGCAATTCCTCCATCGTGCGGCGGATCTGATGGTCCGACTGCTCGACGCCGGCCGCGTCGAAATCCTTGCGCACCTTGCGGAACACGTCCTCGTCGCCGGCCTCCTCGAAGTCGGCATTGACGACTTCCACGGCATAGGCGTCGGCGTCGGAACCGGTCTTGCCGAGTTTCTCGGCCGCCCACAGACCCAGCAGTTTGTTGCGACGCGCCATCGCCTTGAATTTCAGTTCTTCGTCATGGACGAATTTCTTTTCGAACGCGTCCTCGCGATCTTTCATGCTGGCCATTTACGGTCCTCCGGTCGGGGGATTGAATCTCGGTTCTCCATAGGGCGACTGGCCCGTGAAATCAAAGGCTTTCGCCCCGATCAACCGCCAAACCGCGTACCGGTGCGCCGTGAAACCGGTTGATCCGCGCCATTTGCCGATTGAGTAGAAGGGGCAGTTGCGCTAGAGCACGCGGACGATAAACCGACAAGGCGGCCGGTTGGCTGCATCCCGACCGGTTCGCGCTTATCCATTCAAGGACCCGAGCCATTTCCATGAATCGTCGCCGCCGCATTTATGAAGGCAAGGCAAAGATCCTTTATGAAGGACCGGAGCCGGGCACGCTCGTCCAGTTCTTCAAGGACGACGCCACCGCCTTCAACAAGAAGAAACACGACATTGTTGACGGCAAAGGCGTTCTCAACAATCGCATTTCCGAACACATCTTCACCCATCTGAACCGGATCGGCATCCCGACCCATTTCATCCGGCGTCTCAACATGCGCGAGCAGTTGATCAAGGAAGTGGAGATCATCCCGCTCGAGATCGTGGTGCGCAACATCGCCGCCGGTTCGCTGGCCAAGCGTCTCGGCCTCGAGGAGGGCACGGTGCTGCCGCGCTCGATCATCGAGTTCTACTACAAGGCCGACGCGCTCGACGACCCGATGGTCTCGGAAGAGCACGTCACCGCGTTCGGCTGGGCCAGTCCGCAGGAAATCGACGACATCATGGCGCTGGCGATCCGCGTCAACGACTTCCTATCGGGTCTATTTCTGGGAGTCGGAATCCAGCTCGTCGACTTCAAGATGGAATGCGGCCGGCTGTGGGAGGGCGACATGATGCGTGTCATCGTCGCCGACGAGATTTCGCCCGATTCGTGCCGGCTGTGGGACATCGGCACCCAGGAGAAGCTCGACAAGGACCGGTTCCGCCGCGACATGGGCGGCCTTGTCGAGGCCTATCAGGAGGTCGCCCGCCGGCTCGGTATCATGAACGAAAACGAGACGGTGCGCCCGAGCGGCCCGACTTTGGTCAAGCACTGACAGACATTTCCGCCGTCGTGGTCGCATGACCGCGCCGGCGGGCACCGGAGACAGATCGACGATGATAAAGGCCCGCGTCACCGTAACGCTCAAGAACGGTGTGCTCGACCCGCAAGGCAAGGCCATCGAAGGAGCGCTCGGCACGCTCGGTTTCGCTGATGTCGGCCATGTGCGCCAGGGCAAGGTGTTCGATCTCGAGCTGAACAGCGCCGACAGGGCGAAGGCCGAGGCCGATCTCAAGGCGATGTGCGAAAAGCTGCTGGCCAACACCGTGATCGAGAACTACGCGGTGGAAATCGCGTGATGGGCTCGGCGCTGTGGCTCGACAAGGATATGCGCCAAGCCGCGCCGCCCCCGGCGCTATTGCCCGGCGCCGCGGAGAAAGAACGATGAAATCCGCCGTCGTCCTGCTTCCAGGCCTCAACCGCGACCGCGACATGATCGCGGCCCTGACCAAGATCGGCGGCACGCCGCCCGCAACCGTGTGGCAGACCGACACCGATATTCCCGATGTCGACCTGATCGTCATTCCGGGCGGGTTTTCTTATGGCGACTATCTGCGCTGCGGCGCGATCGCGGCCCGCATGCCGGTCATCCGTGCGGTCGCCGAAAAAGCCGAACAGGGCGTGCGCGTCATCGGCGTGTGCAACGGGTTCCAGATCCTGCTCGAGGCCGGCCTGCTTCCCGGCGCGCTGATGCGCAATGCCTCGCTCCGCTTCGTTTGCCGCGAGGTCAGGCTCGAGGTCACGAACGCCGACACCGTTTTCACGCGCGGCTACCAACCCGGCCAGATCATCCGCTGTCCCGTCGCCCATCACGACGGCAATTATTTCGCCGACGCTGAAACGCTGGCGCGCCTGGAAGGCGAAGGCCGCGTCGCGTTCCGCTATGCCGAAGGCACCAATCCCAACGGCTCGCTGAACGACATCGCCGGCATCGTCAACCAGGCCGGCAACGTGCTCGGCCTGATGCCGCATCCCGAAAACCTGATCGAGGCCGCTCATGGCGGCACCGACGGCCGCGCCCTGTTCGAAAGCGCGCTGCGGCGCGAGGCTGCCTGAAGCCGGCAAGCGACGGCGCGCAAACCGGAGACCGGAACGATACCGACCATGACCCCGCAAGCCAGCCCGACGGACCGCCTCATGGGCGGAGCGCCCGGCTGCGGCGGCGTTATGGTGCGCCTTGCGGTGCTGTTCGCCGGGTTGGTTCTGATCGCCATCGCGCTGATGGCCGGTGCGCAGGGCGCACGGGCGCAGGCGCGCGATGCCACGCAGGTCTATTTCGTGCGCGGTTTCATGGGCATCTTCTCCACCGGTCTCGATGCGCTGGAAGCCAGCCTCGATGCGCGCGGCATCAATGCCGAGACCTACAGTCACCTGAGCGGCCCGGCCATGCGCGACGACATCGTGCGCAGCCGCAAGGAGACCCCCGGCCTGCCGGTCATCCTGGTCGGCCACTCCTTTGGCGGCAACGCCGTTCTCCAACTCGCCGCGCTGCTGGCACAGGACGGCATCAAGGTCGATCTCGTCATCACCGTCGACCCGACCCGCGACGGACCGATCTCGCCCGACGTGCGCCGCTACATCAACTATTACCTGTCGGCAAACGCCATCGGTTCCGAACTCGACACCGACGGCGTGGCCGCACGCGTCGTCAATATCGACATTCGCGACCGGACCGATATCGCCGGCCTGACGGCGGGACACTGGACCATGACGGCCAACCGGAAGATCCAGGCCGAGATCCTGCGCGCCGTCCTGCGGGTCGCGCGTCAGCCGGCCGCAACGCCGCGCTCCCGGCTCAAGACCCCGCGACGCGATGCCCAGCCTGGAGGCGCGGGCGCGCTCGGCCGATAGCCCTGCCGATCTCCCGCTTATATTCGTGAAAGTCGACCTCGATGGCGTGGCGGCGGCTGCGCACGAAGCGTCGCCGGTCGCGGGCGTTCTCCTCGCGGATGCGGCCGGCGAGATCGGCAGGCGGGCTCCAGCGACCGGCGATCTTTTCGGCGACCAGTTCGGCCTGGCGGTCGGCCAGCGCCCAGATGCAGCCGATCGGCTGGATCAGGCCGACGAAATAGAGAGCGTCGACATCCTGCGGCAGGATTTTCAGATAAAGCGGCAGCTCGAGCGCGTCCGCCCAGTCGCAAAACCCGTCCTCGAAGAACGGAAAGTCGATCCGGTAGCCGGTCGCATGAACAATGGCGTCGAACCGCGCCGCGCTGCCGTCGGCAAAGCGCACGGTCTGCCCCTGCGCGCCGGTCACGTCCGGTCGCGGCTTCACCCGGCCATGGCGGAACTGCTCGAGAATGTCGCTATTGAGCGTGGGATGCATGCCGACCGGCGAAGCCTGCGGTTCGGCCAGACCGTATTTGCGATAGGGACCGACGGTAAGGCGCAGGCCGAGCGAAACGAACAGCCGCCGCACAAAGGCCGGCAGGCGCTGCAACTTGGCATATTGCGTGTCCACCGGCCGGCCGAACATCAGCTTCGGAATGATGTATTGCGGGCTGCGCATGCTCAGGCTGACATGGTCGGCCACACGTCCCAGCGCGGCGGCGATGTCGCAGGCAGAGTTTCCGCCCCCCACCACCAGCACCCGCTTGCCCCGATAGGCGTCCGTGGTACGAAACGCGGCCGAATGAATGCGGTGTCCGTTAAACCCTTCGGTGTTCTGCGGCAGCGCCGCCGCGCGGTGATGCCCCGAACACACGATCAGATGGTCGGCGGTATCGCGGAACGGGCCGGCCTCGTTTTCGCCTTCGATCACCCAGCCCCCATCCACGCCGCGCCGCGCTCGCGTCACCCGCGAGCCGAAGCGTATATGACGGTCCAGGCCGAAACGGTCGGCGTAGGCGCGCATATAGGCAAGCACCTGGCGATGAGAGGGAAAGTCGGGATAGGCCTCGGGCATCGGAAAATCGCGGAACTGCGACAGATGCTTGGACGAGATCGTGTGCGCGGCGTCATAGACGCTGGCGCGCTGCGGATCGGCGCTGTAGGCCCACAGACCGCCCGGCTCGCGCTGCGCTTCATGGCATATGATGTCGGTGACGCCGGCCTGAACCAGATTCTTGACCGTCGTCAGGCCACAGGGCCCGGCACCGATGACGCAGACCACGCTATGAGCCATCGCCCACACGTCCCCTTTCAACCAAAGCTCTTAACCCGGTGAGGCGGGACGCTGTCAAGATGATGCTCCAAGCCGGGCCGCATCCGCTTTCACGGCCGGCGGCTTTGGTGCATGGTCGCCGGCACAAGCAGCCGGATTCGGGGGTGTCGCAGCACCCGCTCTTCGACAATTTGGGATTGAGACGCCATGAGACAGGACCGTGCGGATCGAGCAAGCCAGGCCGCGCTATCCGCGCTGCGCCTGAGCGCCCTTGGCCTGGCGCTTGCCGCTGCCGCCTGCCAGGCGGGGCCGGCGGGTCCCGGTTCGCTGTCGACGCCCGGCAAGTCGGCCGCCCTCAGGACGATGGAACATATCGCCGCGGCCGTGCAGGCCTGCTGGTTCGCCAGCCGCGACCCGGCCTTCAAGCCCTATCGCATGGCCGACGAGTTGAACTCCTTTTCCGGGCGCCCGCGCATCCTGCTGGTGCCGGCGCGCAACCCCGAGGCGCGTCCGTTGCTGGTCGTCCAGGCCGAAGGCGACCCGGCCAAGGTCGACGCTTTCGGGCCGTTGATGGACGACAAGCTCGGCAACCGCGCCGCCGCCGATCTGCGCCGCTGGACGGCCGGTTCCCAAGCCTGCGCCTGACGTGCAGAACGGCTCGGAAAGGCCGCATGCACTAACCGGCGCGACGCATGGCCACACGCGCCCGAACGACAAAGCTCAGTTCCAGAAGTAGCGGTGGGCTTCGCGCCGGGCTTCCTGCTCGCTCAGCCCGATATCGCGCAATTGCTCCGGGGTAAGCTCGCGCAGTGCGCGGCGACTGCGCTGGCGCTCGGCCAGCCGATCGAGACGCAACCACACCGACACCAGGCGGACGGTGATACGCCGGACGTAATCCGCACGGTAACGCCGAACCGCGCCGATCCAATGCAGACTATCCACATTAATTGTATCAATTGCACCCTTCATTGGTGTCTCCTCAGGGTTTGCTGTCAAAGCCTCCCGAGGCGCTTTTCTGAATTGACTCAATCTGGATGACAATATTAATATTGATACCATGACAAATTGGCTCCCCGAGCTCGATCACGGTGCGGCGCCGCTTTATGTGCGCCTGGCCGACCGGATCGAGAACGACATCGCCTCCGGCGCCCTGCCCGCCGGAGCCAAGCTGCCGCCGCAACGCAATCTCGCCTTTGACATCGGCGTCACCGTCGGCACGGTCGGCCGGGCCTACGCGCTGGTGCGCGAACGCGGTTTGGTTTCCGGCGAGGTCGGCCGCGGCACCTTCGTGCTTGGCCGGTCCGCCGAGACGGGCGCCCCCGCCGCGATCAGCGAATTTTTCGGCGGCACCCGCGCGCTTCCGGCACCGGGCATGACCCGCATGGATTCGACCGCGGCCCCCGATATCGGCCAAGACCGCGCCATCGGCGAACTGGTCGCGCGGCTGGGACGGGAGCGTTTTGCCGAAAATCTCGACTATGTGCGCGCGCCCTGCCCGGCTTGGCTGGAAGCGGGAAGCCGCTGGCTCGCCCATGCCGGCTGGCGCCCGGCCGAAGACACGATCGTGCCCGCGCTCGGCGGGCACGCTGGCATCCTTGCCGTGATCGCCTCGGTGACGGCGCCGGGCGACCGGATCGTCTTCGAGCACCTGACCTATTCCTCGATCGCGCGCAGCGCCAACCTGATCGGCCGCCGCCCCGTGGCGATCCCGGCCGATGCCGACGGACCGGTTCCGGAAGAGTTCGAACGGCTCTGCGCCCAACAGCATCCCAAGCTCGCCTTCTTGATGTCGGCGTTGCAGAATCCGACCCTGTCGACCTTGAGCGAGGCGCGCAAACGCGCCATCGTCGACATCGCCCGCAAGCACAATGTCTGGCTGATCGAGGACGCGATCTACGGCGCACTGCTGGAAAATCCGCCGACCCCGCTGGTCACGCTGGCCCCGGAGCGGACGTTTCACATCGGTTCACTGTCGAAGACGGTCGCCGCCGGCATTCGCGGCGGCTGGGTCGCCTGCCCGCCGCATTTCGCCCCGCGCGTCCAGATGGCCTACAAGATGCTGACCGGGGGCAAGCCCTATCTGCTCGCCGAACTCGCCGCGCAACTGGTGTTGTCGGGCGAGGCCGACGCGATCCGCGCGCGCGTGCGCACAGAAATCGAGGCCCGCGAAAGGCTGGCCCGCTCGATCCTGGACGGCTTCGACTTCATTTCCCATCCGCGCGCGCCGTTTTTGTGGCTGAAACTGCCCGAGCCGTGGCATTCGGGAACCTTCAAGAAGGCGGCGGCCAATGACGGCGTGCTGATCGACGACGAGGACGAATACAAGCCCGCCCGCACCGACACGGTTCATCACCGTGTCCGGGTCGGCTTTTCGGTTCCCCCCAGCCGAGAGGCGGTCGGTGCCGGTTTCCGGATCCTGCGCCAACTCCTGGAAGGCGGCGTGGCCGGTTACGACAGTTTCGGCTGAACCGTGGAAGGCCCGGCCCGCCGGGCGGATTTTTCGCTTTTTGCTGTGTCATGCCCGACGCGCTTGCGCTAAGGGAGCCTGACCAAACGGCTTTGCGAAACACGTTTCATGACCATCCCCAACACCATCCCCATCACGCCCGAGCTCGTGGCCGCCCACGGCCTCAAACCGGACGAATATCAGCGCATCCTCGATCTGATCGGCCGCGAACCGAGCTTCACCGAGCTCGGCATCTTCTCGGCGATGTGGAACGAGCATTGCTCGTACAAATCCTCCAAAAAATGGCTGCGCACCCTGCCGACCGACGGACCGCGCGTCATCCAGGGACCGGGCGAGAACGCCGGCGTGGTCGACATCGGCGACGGCGACTGCGTCGTCTTCAAGATGGAGAGCCACAACCATCCCTCCTATATCGAGCCCTATCAGGGGGCAGCGACCGGGGTCGGCGGCATTCTGCGCGATGTCTTCACCATGGGCGCGCGGCCGGTGGCGGCGATGAACGCGCTGCGCTTCGGCGCTCCCGACCATCCCAAGACGCGCCATCTGGTCGCCGGCGTGGTGGCCGGCGTCGGCGGCTACGGCAATTCCTTCGGCGTGCCCACGGTCGGCGGCGAGGTCGAGTTCGACGCCCGCTACAACGGCAATTGCCTGGTCAACGCCTTCGCCGCCGGCTTGGCCAGATCGGACGCGATTTTCTACTCCAAGGCCGAGGGCGTCGGTCTGCCGGTGGTCTATCTCGGCGCCAAGACCGGCCGCGACGGTGTCGGCGGCGCCACCATGGCCTCGGCCGAGTTCGACGACGCGATCGAGGAAAAGCGCCCCACGGTCCAGGTCGGCGATCCGTTCACCGAAAAATGCCTGTTGGAAGCCTGCCTGGAGCTGATGGCCTCCGGCGCGGTCATCGCCATCCAGGACATGGGCGCGGCCGGGCTGACCTGTTCGGCCGTCGAGATGGGCGCCAAGGGCGATCTCGGCATCCGGCTCGATCTCGACCGCGTGCCCGTGCGCGAGGACGCCATGTCAGCCTACGAGATGATGCTTTCGGAAAGCCAGGAGCGCATGCTTATGGTGCTGAGGCCGGAAAAGGAAGAAGAGGCCGAGGCGATCTTCCGCAAATGGGGGCTCGATTTCGCGATCGTCGGCACCACCACCGACGATCTGCGCTTCCGCGTCCTGCACCAGGGCGAGGAGGTCGCCGACCTGCCGATCAAGGAACTCGGCGACGAGGCGCCCGAATATGACCGGCCGTGGACGGCGCCCGCCGCGCCGAAGCCGCTGCCGGCGGATTCGGTGCCAGACGCCGACGTCGCCGAGGCGCTGCTGGCCCTGCTGGCCTCGCCCGACCAGTCGAGCCGGCGCTGGGTGTGGGAGCAATACGACACGCTAATCCAGGGCAATTCGCTGCAACTGCCGGGCGGCGACGCCGGCGTGGTGCGCGTCGAAGGCAGCGCGCACAAGGCGCTTGCCTTTTCCTGCGATGTCACGCCGCGCTATTGCGAGGCCGACCCGTTCGAAGGCGGCAAGCAGGCGGTGGCCGAATGCTGGCGCAACCTGACCGCCGTCGGCGCCGAGCCGCTGGCGGCGACCGACAATCTGAATTTCGGCAATCCCGAGCGTCCCGACATCATGGGCCAGTTCGTGCGCGCCGTTCAGGGCGTCGGCGAGGCCTGCCGCGAGCTGGCTTTTCCGATCGTCTCGGGCAATGTCTCGCTTTACAACGAGACCAACGGCCAGGCGATCCTGCCAACGCCGACGATCGGCGGCGTCGGCCTGATCCGCGACTGGCGGAAAATGGCCCGCATCGCCTTTGCCGGCGAAGGCGACACCATCGTACTGATCGGCGCGCCGGAAAAATGGGGCACGCATCTCGGCCAGTCGGTTTTCCTGCGCGACGTCTGCGGCCGCGTCGACGGCCCGCCGCCGCCGGTCGACCTTGCCCACGAAAGGCGGGTCGGCGCCTTCGTGCGCGGCCTGATCGCCGACGGGCTCGCCACGGCGGTGCACGACCTCTCCGACGGCGGCCTGGCGCTCGGATTGGCGGAGATGGCGATCGCGTCGGGCATCGGCGCGCGCATCGATCTTCCCGACGGCATCGCCGTCCTGCCCGCCCTGTTCGGCGAGGACCAGGGCCGTTATCTGATGACGATACCGGCCGCCGAGACCGAGCGTTTCTTTGCCGAGCGCATCGCCAAGGCGCAGGTTTCCGGGGTCGCCATCGGCGTGACCGGCGGCGATGAATTGAAACTGGGCGGCACGCGTGCCATATCCGTACAGCAATTGAAGACAGCCCACGAATCGTGGTTCCCACGTTTCATGAACGGTGCCGACTGAGGATCTTGCCATGGCCATGGATGCGAACGAAATCCGACGCATGATCCTGGAGGCGATCCCCGACGCCGAGGTGACGATCCGCGATCTGGCCGGTGACGGCGATCACTACGCGGCCGAGGTGGTGGCGGAGAGTTTCCGCGGCAGAAGCCGGGTTCAGCAGCACCAGATGGTCTACGAGGCGCTGAAGGGCAAGATGGGCGGCGTTTTGCATGCGCTCGCCCTGCAGACCAGCGCCCCGGACTGAGCACACCGGCGCAAGCGCTCCTGACGGCAGTGCGATTGCGAAGGACGGTTTTGTGCAATAGATAGGGCAAAGCAAGTGATTTCGCCGGGCCTTGAACCCGGGTGAGAAAGGACAAGCAATGACCGCCATCAACGAATTCATCAGCAACGAAGTGAAAGCCAACGACGTCGTCGTGTTCATGAAGGGCACGCCGGGGTTTCCCCAGTGCGGCTTTTCCGGCCAGGTCGTGCAGATCCTCGACTATCTCGGCGTCGACTATAAGGGCGTCAACGTGCTGACCTCCGACGAGCTGCGCCAGGGGATCAAGGAATTCTCCAACTGGCCGACGATCCCGCAGCTCTACGTCAAGGGCGAATTCGTCGGCGGCTGCGACATCATCCGCGAAATGTTCCAGGCCGGCGAGCTTCAGTCCTTCTTCGGCGAAAAAGGCGTCGCGGTGAAGGGCGCCGCCTGATCCCATCGTCCAGTGATGGCCGTCCGGACCCGCCGGACGGTCGCCCCAGCCATGTTTCATGCGCCGGCCCTCCGGCGCATTTTCATTTCCGCCTCTCGACAGGACCAAAGGTCATGGACCAGCAAACGAGCAAAGAGCCGGGCTACGCGCTCGCCATCCCGCGCTGGGAATTCATCGCCATGGCCGCCGCCCTGATGGCGATCAACGCGCTGGCCATCGACATCATGCTGCCGGGCCTGCAACAGATCGGCGCCAGTCTCGGCGTGGCCGACGAGAATGCGCGCCAATATGTGATCACCGCCTACATTACCGGTTTCGGGCTCACGCAACTCGTCTTCGGTCCCGTCTCCGATCGCTTCGGCCGCCGCGTGCCGTTGCTGGTCGGACTTGTGATCTATGTCGCGGCGGGTTTTGCCTGCGCCTTCACGCCGAATTTTTCCGTGCTTCTGCTTTTGCGTTTCATCCAGGGCCTGGGCGCGGCGGCCACGCGCGTCATCGCGGTCTCGATCGTGCGCGATTCCTTCGGCGGGCGCGCGATGGCGGAGGTCATGTCGCTGGTTTTCATGGTCTTCATGATCGTGCCGGTTCTGGCCCCCGGCGCCGGTCAACTGATCATGCTGTTCTCGGAATGGCGGGCGATCTTTCTGCTGATGGCGCTGATGGCGCTGATCATCACGGCATGGATCTGGCTTCGGCTGCCCGAAACCCTCAAGCCGCAATATCGGCGCCCCTTCACCGCCAGTTCGATCATCGAGGGTTTCCGCATCGTCGTCACCAACCGGCTTTCGGTCTGCTATTCGATCGCCGTGACCGGGATTCTGGGGGCACTGTTCGGCTTCATCAATTCCGCCCAGCAGATCTATGTCGGCCTCTACGATGTCGGCGCGATGTTTCCGGTCTATTTCGCGGTCGTGGCCGGGTTGATGGCGGTCTCGTCCTTCATGAACTCGCGCCTCGTCGGCCGCTTCGGCATGCGCCGCCTCGCCCATGGCGCGCTGCTCGGCTTCCTCGCCGCGACCGGCCTCGCCTTCGGGCTGTCGCTGATCGGCCCGCTGCCGTTCTGGCTGTTTTTGCTGCTGTTCGCCGCGGCCATGGTCCAGTTTTCGTGGATCATGTCGAATTTCAACGCATTGGCGCTGGAAGAGCTCGGGCATGTCGCCGGGACCGCATCGTCCACGCAAGGCTTCGTGCAGACGCTCGGCGGCGGCCTCGCCGGCGCGGCGATCGGTCAGGCCTTCGACGGCACGGTGACGCCGCTTTCGGGCGGTTATTTCTTCGCCGCCCTTTTGGCGCTAATCATGGTGCTGATCGCCGAGCGCGGCCGGCTGTTCCGCACCCTCAACCCGCCTGTGTGAGCGCCAGGCCGGGTTCTGGGTCGGCCGGTTGCCGAACAATATCCAGTCCGGCGAAGTCGAACAGGCTGCGGTCGAGAAGATGCGACGGGCGCACATGGGTGAGCGCGCGGATCATCGTATCCTTGCGCCCGGGCATGCGCCGTTCGATATCGTCCAGCATCGCCTTCATCGCGTTGCGCTGCAGCCCGTCCTGGCTGCCGCACAGATCGCAGGGAATGATCGGAAAAGCCATCGCATCGGCGAAGCGGGCCAGGTCGGCCTCCGCGCAATAGCTGAGCGGCCGCAGGACGAACAGGTCGCCCTCGTCGTTGACGAGCTTGGGCGGCATCGCCGCCAGCCGGCCGCCATGGAAGAAGTTCATCAAGAACGTTTCCAAAATATCCTCGCGATGGTGCCCGAGCACCAGCGCCTGGCAGCCTTCCTCGCGCGCGATCCGATAGAGATGGCCGCGCCGCAGGCGCGAGCACAAGGAACAATAGGTGCTGTTTTCACCGATCTTGTCGGTAACGACGGAATAGGTGTCCTGATATTCGATGCGATGGGCGACGCCGATCGAGGCCAGATAGTCCGGCAGGACGTGTTTGGGAAAATTCGGCTGGCCCTGATCGAGATTGCAGGCCAGGAGTTCGACCGGCAGCAGGCCGCGCCATTTCAGATCGAGCAGCAGCGCCAACAGCCCGTAGGAATCCTTGCCGCCCGACAGGGCGACCAGCCAACGTTCGCCGGCACGCGCCATGGCGAAATCCTCGATCGCCTGACGCATGTGCCGCAACAACCGCTTGCGCAGCTTATTGAACTCGACCGAGGACGGCGCCTCGTGAAACAACGGGTGGCAGCCTTCGCCGCCGGCGTCGGGCATGTGCGCGCTCACACTCATCGGCCGCTCCAAATCCCTCTCCCGCTCGTGTGCATGCGGTTTTGACTATCCGACCCGCCGCCCAAAGAAAAGGCCGCCAGAGCGGCGGCCTTTTCAAATCCGGGTGCTGACAAAAATCAGCGCGAGTAGAACTCGACCACCAGATTGGGTTCCATCTGCACCGCGTAGGGCACGTCGGCGAGCTGGGGAACGCGGGTGAAGGTCGCCTTCATCTTCGAATGGTCGGCCTCGACATAATCCGGCACGTCGCGCTCGGCGAGCTGCACGGCTTCCAGCACCATGACGAGCTCGCGCGACTTCTCGCGCACCTCGATCACGTCGCCGGGACGGCAACGATAGGACGGGATGTTGACCCGCCGGCCGTTCACCTTGACGTGGCCGTGGTTGATGAACTGGCGCGAGGCGAAGATCGTCGGCACGAACTTGGCCCGGTAGACCACCGCGTCGAGCCGCGACTCCAGAAGGCCGATCAGGTTTTCCGAGGTGTCGCCCTTGCGGCGGTTGGCCTCGTCATAGATGCGGCGGAACTGCTTTTCGGAGATATCGCCGTAATGGCCCTTGAGCTTCTGCTTGGCGCGCAGCTGGACGCCGAAATCCGACAGCTTGCCCTTGCGGCGCTGGCCATGCTGGCCGGGTCCGTATTCGCGGCGGTTGACCGGCGATTTCGGGCGGCCCCAGATATTTTCGCCGAGACGGCGGTCGAGTTTGTATTTGGACGATTCGCGTTTGCTCATCGCATTTCCTTTCACAACGTCATGCCCGCAACGCCTGCGTTGCGGGCCAAGGAAACGCGCCCTCCTCTGGTCCCGTTTTCGGAACCTGACAGGGGTCTTGCGCACGCTGGAGCCAAGACACCCACGGGACACGTCATGGAAAACACCGGCTCTCGCGACCCGGTGCTGCGGCTAGCTAGGAGATCGGCGGCAGAAAGTCAACGCCCGCCGCGATGAACCGATTTGAGTGTCGCCAGCTCGGAGGTCTGCGTCGCCGCCGACTCGGCGGTCGCGTCGTTCTTCTTCGCCGCCGCTCCGGCCTGCTGGCGCACGAAGCGCTTGAAGATATAGCCCGTGCGTCCGTCATGCACGACCTGGCACCAGGCCTTGCACGCGACGATGCCCACCTTGGCGCCTTTGGGGATCACGGAAATGATCCCGGCACCGTTGGCGGGGCCGCGACGCATATTGACGGCGGTGGTGATGCGGCCGATAGACTGCGCCGCCGGCGTGGCGGCCGATGCAGACGCGCGCGGCTCGGACACTTCGCTCGCCTCAGCCGGGTTTTTCTCCTGCGTCTCGCCCGGCGGCTGGTCGCGTGGCTCCGGCTCGATCGTCAAGGCCGGCTTGGCGGCACCCGGCAGATAGGCGAGCGCGTCGGGCGCGGACACCTCGTCCGCGCGCGCGTCATCGCCGGCCAGCGCGGCGATCGCAGCCTTGGCGGCAACACCGCCGGTTGCGGCGGCCCAGCGCGGATTGTCCTTGGAAAGCGGTTCTTCGTCGGGCGCGGCCCGGGCACTGACGACCGGCGGCGTCTGCGCGCTGCCCTCGTCGGGCGCGATCGCGGCGGTCGTCCCGGCGTCCGCGTCGACGGCGGTTTCTTGTGGCGGCGCCGGCTTCACATCGGCCAGCGCCAATTTTCCGGGATAGGCGCCCGTATCGGCCGATGTCGGCTCGCCCGACATCGCGATAATGCCGACGGCAAGCCCGGCCCCGATCAAAACGGTGGCAAACAGCGCCGGCAGCGCAAGCCCTTTTTGCCCGCCAAACACGGGCTGGGACTGGAAAACGGTAATCGGTTCGTCAAAGGGAGACGGCGCGATAGGCCCGCCCCTGTCGGTGTCGTTCAAAGTGTAACGCGTCACTCTCCGGCCTCCACGCGAGATTCGCTCCGCTTACGCGGCGATCATCGTGCGCCCCCGCCAGTCTGGCATTTGCTCGCATCTGGTTGCGAGACGATCACGGTCCGATCCGTCGAACGGTCCGAACCGATAATCACTATCGACACAGAATGTGGCATTGATTTGATCATGCCAGGCCCGGTCGGGCCGAAGGCGACGCGTTCAGTCGCCTTTCTTGTCCGGAAGGCCCTTGCGGGCTGTCGAGGCGAGGTCTTCCAGCTCGGCTTCGCTCATCGTCTCGAACATCTCCTTCGACGCGCCGACCAGTTCGTCGGGCGCCATGTCGCCGCGCTTGGCGGCCAGTGCGGCCCCCGCCGCCTTCTGCTGTGCCTTCGATGTCGCCGGCATGGTATGTCTCCTTCTGCTTGCGCAAGGACAATGCCCGCATCGCCCGCCCGGTTCCCGAAGCGGCCGGAAACGCCTTAGATCAGCGCCAGTCCGAAACCCTGGATCAGCCGGCGGATCGCCGGGTCCGGTTTGGCGGCGGTAAAGACGGCAGGGTCAGGCCCGGCCGGGACCCCGTTGCCCTCGCCGGGGCCCAGCAGCGAAACGGCGCGCCGGGCGATCGCCTCGGCCGGGTCGATCCAGTCGACCGGCCAGGGCGCGGTCTTGCGCATGCGGTTTGCCAGAAACGGGTAATGCGTGCAGGCGAGCACGACGATGTCGGTGCGCCGCCCGTCCATGTCCACGAAACAGGGCGCGATTTCGGCCCGCACGGCCTCCTCGTCGACAAAACCCTGCCGCAGATAGGTTTCGGCCAGCGCCGCGAGCCCGACGCTGCCGACGAGCCGGACGTGGCATCGCGAGGCCCATTGGGTGATCAGGTCGCGGGTATATTGGCGCTTGACCGTACCGGGCGTGGCCAGCACCGAAACCAGGCCCGAGCGCGTGCGCTCCGCCGCCGGCTTGATCGCCGGCACGGTGCCGACGAAGCGGCGTCCGGGATAGGCTTTGCGCAGGGCCTCGATCGCCAGCGTTGAGGCGGTATTGCAGGCAATAACCGAAATTTCGGGGTCGAATCTGGCCAAAAGTCGGCCGAACAAGCCGATAATATGGGTTTTCAGCGCCCGTTCCTCCCAATTTCCGTAGGGAAACGCCGCGTCGTCGGCGATATAGACGAAACGCCGGTCGGGCATCAGCACACGCGCCTCGCGCAGCACCGTTAGCCCGCCAATGCCGGAATCGAAGACCAGAACCGGCCGTTCAGCCATCCTCGCCCTCGCTCCTCGCCCCGCGTGTCCGGCGCGCCGGCGCGCCGGCGCCGCGCGGCTCGGTCGGCGAATATCTTTCAAGCGAGGAGATGACGCCGCGCAACAGCTTGATTTCGGCATCGGTGAAGGCGGGCCGGGTCAGGACGGAACGCAGGTTCGATACCATTTTGGGCCGCTTTTCCGCCGGCCGGAAATAGCCGCGCGCCGCCAGCGCCTCTTCCAGATGATCGAGGAAACTGTGCAGGGTGCGTTTTTGCGCCGGCTCCATCTGCGGGCCTGAAAACGCGGTCTGCGCCTCCCTGGCCAGGCCCGACTTCATCCATTCATACGACATCAGCAGCACCGCCTGGGCGATGTTGAGCGACGAAAAGGCCGGGTTGACCGGAAAGGTGACGATCTCGTCGGCCAGCGACACTTCCTCGTTCGACAGTCCGAATTTCTCGCGGCCGAACAAGATGCCGGTCCGCTGGCCGGCACGAAAGCGCGTTCGCAGGACCCGCGCGGCCTCCACCGGCGCGCGCACCGGCTTGAACCCGTCGCGTGCCCTGGCCGTGGTGGCGTAGACGAAGCCGAGATCGGCAATCGCATCCTCGGTGGTGGCATGAACCGTGGTGCGCTCGATGACGTGGTCGGCCCGGCTCGCCGCCGCCCGCGCCTTCTCGCTCGGCCATCCGTCGCGCGGGTTGACCAGCCGCAGCTCCGCCAGGCCGAAATTGGCCATGGCGCGAGCCACCATGCCGATATTCTCGCCGAGCTGCGGCTCGACCAGGATGACGGCCGGCCCCTCGGCGATCAGCGGCCTGTCGCGATTGTCGTCGGCCATCGTCCCGGGCCCCGTTCGTGGATCAGAAAAATCGGTCAAATTGCGCGCGCGCAGCGTCCCTGCCATATTCGTCCGGCAAAGAGAAGCGTTTCGAGGAGGCCTGTCATGACAACGGTCCTCGCCGAGCGGGTGCGCGCCCTGATCGCCGACGATCCCAATACCGGCGAGATCCGCATGTTCGGCGGCATCTGCTTCACCTTGAACGGCCACATGCTGTGCGGAACGATGAAGGGCGGCGACGCCATGTTCCGGGTCGGTTCCGCGCAGGAGGCCGATGCCCTGTCGCGGCCCGGCGCCCGGCCGATGGATTTCACCGGGCGCCCGATGCGCGGCTTTGTCATCGTGTCGCAGGCCGGGCTTGCCGACGACCGGGCAATCGGCGAGTGGATCGCGATCGCGACGCGTTTTGTCGGCGCGCTGCCGCCCAAGTCGAAAAAATAGCCGCATCCGGCCGCGGCCGGGCTCAGGCGGCGTCCGCCGCCAGAAATTCCGCGATCGCGCCGGCCACCCAGCCGGGCCTTTCGTGCAGGATCCAGTGGCCGCAATCCGCCGCGCGCCGGATTGTGGCGGCCTCGGCGTAACGGGCCAGCCCGTCGAGGCAGGCCGGTCTCAACGCCTCGTCCGCCTCGCCCCAGAGCACCAGATGCGGCATGCCGACCCGCATCGCCTCGTCGGGCAGGGACAGGATCGGGCTGTCGGGCGCCGGCGCGCCCGGTTCCGGCACGATGATCGGCGAGGCCCGATACCAGTTGAGCATCGCCGTCATCGCGCCCGGCTGCGACCAGGCGGCGATATAGCCGCGTTCCTCAGCCGGCGTCATCCAGTGCGTGGTGGAAAAGCCGGCGATCATCTTCAAGGTGCGGCGATAATTGTCGGCCGCCATCCGCGCCTCCGCGCCGGGCGCGCGCAAGGTGTTGATATACTGGCTTGCCGCGCGCTGACCGTCATCCTCGAAGATCGCCCGCTGGAAGGCTGCCGGATGAACGCCGTTGGCGATCACCAGATGGCTGAGCCGCTCGGGCCGAAAAAAGGCGTAGGCATAGGCGACCGACGCCCCCCAATCGTGGCCGGCAAGCACGAATCGCCGCGTCGGCGACAGCGCGGCGGCCAGCCGGTCGAGATCGGCCACCATGTTGCGCACCCGGTAAGCCTCCACGCCTTCGGGCTTGGACGACAGGTTGAAACCGCGCTGGTCGGGGGCGACGAGATGATAATGCGCCGCCAGTTCGCCCATCACGTCGCGCCAGGCAGCCCAATATTCGGGAAAGCCGTGCAGGCAAACGATCAGCGGCCGGCCGCGCACGCCCATTTCGGCGCAATGCAGCCGGATATCGCCGGCGTCGAACTCGAAAAACCGTGTCTGACCCACCCTGGCCTCCGCTTGACGGACCAACGCAGGGTGGCCGCGCGTGCAGGCAATGGCAAGTTAGACTTTGGCGCGTTTGCGCGGGCGCAGGCGCTTTGATATAGGGGCCGCGACCCCTTTCCGATACGGGCGGCCGACCGGCCGCCGATCCCAGAAAACGAGGACTTTCCATGGCGAAGATCAAGGTGGACAACCCCGTCGTCGAACTCGACGGCGACGAGATGACCCGCATCATCTGGCAGTTCATCAAGGAAAAGCTGATCCACCCCTATCTCGACATCGATCTGAAATATTTCGATCTCGGGATCGAGCATCGCGACGCCACCGACGACCAGGTGACGGTCGACGCGGCCAATGCGATCAAGCAATACGGCGTCGGCGTCAAATGCGCCACCATCACGCCCGATGAGGCGCGCGTGGAAGAATTCGACCTCAAGCGCATGTATCGCTCGCCCAACGGCACGATCCGCAACATTCTCGGCGGCGTCATCTTCCGCGAGCCGATCATCGCCAAGAACGTGCCGCGCCTGGTGCCGGGCTGGACCAAGCCGGTCATCGTCGGCCGTCACGCGTTCGGCGACCAGTACCGCGCCACCGATTTCAAGTTCCCCAGCAAGGGCAAGCTGACGATCAAGTTCGTCGGCGACGACGGCGAGGTGATCGAGCACGAGGTCTTCGACGCGCCCTCCTCCGGCATCGCCATGGCGATGTACAATCTCGACGATTCGATCCGCGATTTCGCCCGTGCCTCGCTCAATTACGGCCTGCAGCGCGGCTACCCGGTCTATCTTTCGACCAAGAACACAATTTTGAAAGTCTATGACGGACGTTTCAAGGATCTGTTCCAGGAGGTCTACGAGGCGGAGTTCGAGCAAAAGTTCAAGGATGCCAAGATCTGGTACGAGCACCGGCTGATCGACGACATGGTCGCCGCCAATCTGAAATGGTCGGGCGGTTATGTGTGGGCGTGCAAGAACTATGACGGCGACGTGCAGTCCGACACCGTGGCGCAGGGTTTTGGCTCGCTCGGCCTGATGACCTCGGTGCTGATGACGCCGGACGGCCAAACGGTCGAGGCGGAAGCCGCGCACGGCACGGTCACCCGCCACTATCGCCAGCACCAGAAGGGCGAGGAGACTTCGACCAACTCGATCGCCTCGATCTTCGCCTGGACGCGCGGGCTCGCCCATCGCGCCAAGCTCGACGACAACGCCAAACTGGCCGATTTCGCCGCGACGCTGGAAAAGGTCTGCGTGCAGACGGTCGAAGCCGGCTTCATGACCAAGGACCTGGCGCTGCTGATCGGCCCCGACCAGCCCTGGCTGTCGACCACCGGCTTCCTCGACAAGATCGACGAGAACCTGCAAAAGGCCATGGCCTAACCCTTGGCCGGCAAGCCGCGCCTGTTTGGCGCCGACTACAGCGTCTATGTGCGCATAGCGCGGCTTGCCCTTCTCGAAAAAGGCGTCGACCACGAGCTGGTGCCGGTCGACATTTTCGCCGACGGCGGCGTGGCCGACTGGTATCTGGCCCACCACCCGTTCCGGCGCATTCCCGCCTTCGAGCATGGCGATCTGCGCCTGTTCGAGACCGCGGCGATCACCCGCTATGTCGACGAGGCGTTTTCCGGGCCGCCACTCCAGCCGCAGGATGCCGCCCGGCGAGCGGTGATGAACCAGATCATCGGCCTGCTCGACGCCTACGCCTATCGCGCCCTGGTATGGGGTGTTTACGTCGAGCGGGTTTCAAAACCCCAACAAGGAAAAATGCCCGACGAGGCGCTGATCGCGGCCTCGCTGGAAACGGCGCGCACCTGCTTGTCGACCCTGACGCGGCTTCAGGACGGCCACGCCTTTCTCACCGGCGATGCGCCGAGCCTGGCCGATCTGCACGCAGCGCCGATCCTGGCCTATTTCACCCTGGCACCGGAGGGCGCCGCGCTGCTGGCCGATTATCCCGCGCTGGGTCGCTGGTGGCGTGGCCTGACGGCCAGGCCGGCCTTTCGGGCCACCGAACCGACAGGCTGAAAGTTTTTGACCGCCGACAGCCTTCCGGTTGCAAGGAGGCGCCGCCCCCTCGTAACGCCCGATCGCCTGCAGGTTGCCCGGCAGAGGCCTGGATCAGCCGGCCATCGCCGCCTTGACCGCCTCGATCGCCGCCTGCGCCTTTGCGCCGTCGGGCCCGCCGGCCTGGGCCATGTCCGGCCGGCCGCCGCCGCCCTTGCCGCCGAGCGCGGCCGAGGCGACGCGCACCAGATCGACGGCGCTGAAGCGCGACGTCTGGTCTTCGGTGACGCCGACCACCACGCTCGCCTTGCCGTCCTCGCCCGTGCCGACGAAAACCACCACGCCCGAGCCGAGCGCGGTCTTGCCCTCGTCGGCCAGCGGCTTCAGCTCCTTCGGCGAAACGCCCTCCACCACACGGCCGATGAACCCGGTTCCGGCGACGCTTTCGGTTTCGCTTTCGGCCTGACCGCCGCCGCCGAGCGCGAGTTTCTTGCGCGCCTCGGCCAATTCGCGCTCGAGCCGGCGGCGCTCGTCGAGCAGGCTGTCCACCCGGGCCTCGACATCGGCCGGGGCCACTTTCAGCGCCGCCGCCACCGCCTTCAGCCGGCGTTCCTGGGTATCGAGATGGTGCCTGGCCGCCTCGCCGGTCAGCGCCTCGATGCGGCGCACGCCGGCGGCGACCGCGCCCTCCGACACGACGCGCACCAGCCCGATATCGCCGGTCGCCGCGACATGGGTGCCGCCGCACAATTCCACCGAATAGGTTTTTCCGGCTTTGTCGCCTTGGAGCGCGGTGCCCATCGACACCACGCGGACCTCGTCGCCGTATTTTTCGCCGAACAGCGCCATCGCGCCCTCGGCGATCGCGTCGTCGACCGCCATCAGCCGCGTGGTCACCGGCGCGTTCTGCACGACGATTTCATTGGCCATGCGCTCGATGCGCTCGATCTCGTCGGGCGAAATCGGCTTGGGATGCGAAAAGTCGAAACGCAACCGCTCCGGCGCCACCAGCGATCCCTTTTGCGCCACATGCGTGCCCAGCACCTCGCGCAGCGCCTCGTGGATGAGATGGGTGGCGGAATGATTGGCCCGGAGCTGCGCGCGGCGGGCGTGGTCGACATTGAGATGCACGATAGCGCCCGGCGCGACGGTGCCGCGCGCGACCCGGCCGAAATGCACGATCAGCCCGTCGACCTTCTTTTGCGTGTCGGTAATTTCGACCTCGAACCCCTCGCCGGCAATCCGGCCGGTATCGCCGAGCTGGCCGCCGGATTCGCCGTAAAACGGCGTCTGGTTGACGACCACGGCGATCTCGTCGCCGGCCGCAGCCGCCTCGACGCGGGCGCCGTCGCGCACCAGCGCCTGGACCACGCCCTCGGCGCCCTCGCTGGCATAGCCCAGAAACTCGCTCGCCCCGACCTCCTCCTTGATCTGAAACCAGACCGTTTCGGTCGCCGCCTCGCCGGAACCGGACCACGAGGCGCGCGCCTCCGCCTTCTGGCGCTCCATGGCCGCGTTGAAGCCGTCGAGATCGACCGAAATGCCGCGCTGGCGCAACGCGTCCTGGGTCAGATCGAGCGGAAATCCATAGGTGTCGTAGAGCTTGAACGCGGTTTCGCCGTCGAGCCGGTCGCCCTCGCCAAAACTGTCGGTCGCCTCCGACAGCAGCGTCAGGCCGCGCGCCAGCGTCTTGCGAAACCGGGTTTCCTCCAGCCTGAGCGTTTCGGTAATCAGCGCCTCGCCGCGCACCAGCTCGGGATAGGCCTGGCCCATCTCGCGGCTGAGCGCCGGCACGAGCTTCCACATCAGCGGATCGGCCGCGCCCAGAAGCTGGGCATGGCGCATGGCGCGGCGCATGATGCGGCGCAACACGTAGCCGCGACCCTCGTTCGACGGCAGCACGCCGTCGGCGATCAGAAAGCTCGCCGCGCGCAGATGATCGGCGATCACGCGATGGCTGGCCCGCGCCTTGCCCTCGGCCGGCACCCCGGTCGCCTCGACGGCGGCCGCGATCAAGGCCCTGAACAGGTCGATGTCGTAATTGTCGTGCTTGCCCTGCAGCACGGCGGCCACCCGCTCCAGCCCCATGCCGGTGTCGATCGACGGACGCGGCAAGTCGACGCGCTCGTCCGCCGCCACCTGCTCGAACTGCATGAAGACCAGGTTCCAGATCTCGATGAAACGGTCGCCGTCCTCGTCGGGGCTGCCGGGCGGACCGCCGGGGATCGCCTCGCCGTGGTCGAAAAAAATCTCCGAACACGGACCGCACGGACCGGTATCGCCCATCGCCCAGAAATTGTCGCTGGTGGGGATGCGGATGATGCGCTCGTCCGGCAGGCCGGCGATCTTCTTCCACAGGTCGAAGGCCTGGTCGTCGGTGTGGTAGACGGTGACCAGGAGCCGGTCCTTGGCGAGCCCGAATTCCTTGGTGATCAGCGTCCAGGCGAGTTCGATGGCGACATCCTTGAAATAGTCGCCGAACGAGAAATTGCCGAGCATCTCGAAAAACGTGTGATGGCGCGCGGTATAGCCGACATTGTCGAGATCGTTGTGCTTGCCGCCGGCGCGCACGCATTTCTGCGCCGTCACCGCGCGGCTGTAGGGCCGCTGCTCGACGCCGGTAAAGACGTTCTTGAACTGGACCATGCCGGCATTGGTAAACATCAGCGTCGGGTCGTTGCGCGGCACCAGCGGCCCGGACGCCACGATCTCGTGTCCGTTCTTTTTGAAGAAGTCGAGAAAAGCCGACCGTATCGCGTTGACGCCGCTCATGGATGTGCCTTCTTGAAAGCCGCCGGAAAACCCGGAATTTGCGAACCGGCTTCTTATCGCCCGCCCGGATGGCTGTCCAGAAACCGTTTTGCAGCCGGCCTTGCCGCACGCCCTCCCCGGCGCGCAATGGGCGGCCAGATACCCGGCCGCCCGCCATCCCACGCGCAGGCCAGAAAAAGGCCGCCCCTGCCTGAGCCCGGGCGGCCTGTCGTCACGAACGGCCGGGGTCGCTCGGACCCCGGAAAAACTACATTTCCGCGGCGTCGCCGCCCTCGTCCTCGGGGCGGCCCTCGTCGAGGAATTTCTCCGCGATCAGACCGGCATTCTGGCGCAAAGCCAGCTCGATCTCGTCGGCCGTTTCGGGATTGTCGCGCAAAAACTGCTTGGCGTTTTCGCGGCCCTGGCCGAGCCGCTGCGAATTGTAGGAGAACCAGGCGCCGGACTTCTCCACGATGCCCGACTTCACCCCGAGATCGATCAGTTCGCCGGTCTTCGACACGCCCTCGCCGTACATGATGTCGAACTCGACCTGCTTGAAGGGCGGCGCGAGCTTGTTTTTCACCACCTTGACCCGGGTCTGGTTGCCGGTGACCTCGTCGCGATCCTTGACCGCGCCGATGCGGCGAATGTCGAGCCGGACCGAGGCGTAGAATTTCAGTGCATTGCCGCCGGTTGTGGTTTCGGGCGAGCCGAACATGACGCCGATCTTCATGCGGATCTGGTTGATGAACACGACCATGGTGTTGGAGCGCGAGATCGAGGCGGTCAGCTTGCGCAGCGCCTGACTCATCAGCCGCGCCTGCAGGCCCGGCAGCGAATCGCCCATCTCGCCCTCGATCTCGGCGCGCGGCGTCAGGGCGGCGACCGAATCGACCACCAGCACATCGATCGCGCCCGAGCGCACCAGCGTGTCGCAGATCTCCAGCGCCTGCTCGCCGGTGTCGGGCTGCGAAATCAGAAGATTTTCCAGGTCGACGCCGAGCTTGCGGGCATAGACCGGATCGAGCGCGTGCTCGGCGTCGACGAAGGCGCAAATGCCGCCTTTGCGCTGCGCCTCGGCCACCGTGTGCAGCGCCAGCGTCGTCTTGCCCGAGCTTTCCGGTCCGTAAATCTCGATGATGCGGCCCTTGGGCAGGCCGCCGACGCCGAGCGCGATATCGAGTCCGAGCGAGCCGGTCGACACCGTCTCGATCTCGACCACCTGCTCGTTGCGGCCCAGCCGCATGATCGAGCCTTTGCCGAACGCGCGCTCGATCTGCGAAAGCGCCGCATCCAGAGCCTTGGATTTATCCACCGAATTGTCCTCAACCAGCCGCAATGAGTTCTGAGCCATGATACATTACCCTTCGATCGTCAATGAAGCCCGGTCGCTTCTTATTCCTGATTGATTTGTACCCGTTTTGTTCCATTTATGCAAGTTTGTAGATTTTATTTAAAATCAAAGCTTTGAGGATTATGTTCTTTTTTCGTTCGGGATTCCACCACAGCGGATGTATCCCGTTCAGACATGTAGGGAAGATAGGTGGCAATGAGACACGAACGATTCGCGCGCCTCACTACTTCCGAGATGGCGGAGTTGCCACCTGCCACCTGCACCGCTTCTGAGGCGGGCGGGTTCTCGCCAGCGACGTTGACGGCCACTGAGGCGGTTAGAGCTTCCCGGTGGACTTCAAGAGCGTGTTTAGTCGGTAGACTAGCACTTCGATATTGTTGTCGATTGCCGACAGCGATACGGCAATATGTTCGAGAGCTTCAGTCTGCCGTTGCTCGATTGTCAGCTTGGTGTCGCCGATTTCGAGTGTCGGGGTAAAAGGACGTACTGTACCTTTCGGGCCGGATTCCTTAAGATTGATAGTCATGGGTGTTTCTCCGGTGAAACCAGAGACACTACCTTGAGTCGTTTGCTATCACGACTCACGCCTAGATGGTTTCGTCATTCCCCCTGTGAACAAATGTGGATAATGTGCTCGACGAACACCATATGAGTCGGGAGGAATGGTGATTGTGGAAAGGCGGAACGTATATTCCGTTACCTCAATGCCCGGACCCGGCGTTGGTTTGGGTCAAGCAGTCGGTCGATTGCCGGGTGACTGACCAAGCCGCAAACGCCACCGATGCTATTCACTTGGCTGCGCAGGTCGGGCGGCTTGACGTGCTGTCCCTTATGATTGGGCTTCTGAGCCTGGCGATTGTTGTGGCAACGATATTAGGATTCTGGTTCTACCGTGGGGTTGTAGACCAGCGCGCCAAGGATGAGGTGCGCGAGTTGCTGCCAAATATCGTGCGGGATCATCTTGCTCAGAACCCGCATGTATTAGTCGAAGCAATACGTGCGAATGCAAATCTCCTTTCGGGCGCGTTTGGAACCGATAGTGAGCGAGATTTCTTTAGCGAGATTGCTGCGACCATCGACGAAGATGGGCGCGAAGAGGAAAAGACAGATGGCTAAGGCGAGTGAGCTAATAGAGCGCTACACTGCGGACGCGCCGGTCAGGATTGAGACGTTGATAGAGGCCCTCGGCGTAGAGCTGGAACGCAAGGCCGAGCTACATCCAAGGATCGCAGGACAAATCGAGCGTCTCGACGACGGCACTTTTAAGATTTCTGTCAATAAGGACGACCACTACTATCGCCGTCGTTTTACGATGGCACACGAGTTGGCGCATTATCTTCTACATCGGAACCTTATCGGTTCCGGCGTCGATGATACAAAGGCATATCGAAGCCTCGATATTGGGCGATTCAACAATCGCCAGATTTTGCCGGAGCATGAGACTGAGGCAAATCGTATAGCTGCAAAGCTACTGATGCCCGCGCGCCTCGTCCGCGCCTGCTACGAAGATACG
This sequence comes from Nitratireductor alexandrii, assembly GCF_004000215.1. Lineage (GTDB taxonomy): Bacteria > Pseudomonadota > Alphaproteobacteria > Rhizobiales > Rhizobiaceae > Mangrovimarina > Mangrovimarina alexandrii. The sequence continues at coordinate 389,451 of NZ_RBVY01000004.1, forward strand.
CATGGCGATGTGTCCGAAATGGCTAAGCGCTTCCAAGTCTCGGCGGAAGCGATGGGATACAGGCTGCAATCTCTGGGGTTGGAGAATGGATAGGCTGTCAGATCGCTTTGATGGCCTCCTAAAGGCGATGCTTACGCGTCCGCCTTTGGCGCAGGACGGGGGAAAGACCGCAAAAGCAGGTCGAGCATCAGATGCGGGTGCTTCCGAAGGTTCTGGCGGAACTCGAACTCCCAAAGGTAAGTTTGGAGCCACTTCTTCGACACCGAAACGTAAGTCCCCTCGATAGACCGTTTCACGTTCGCCCAGAACGCTTCGATGGTGTTGGTATGGACCTGACCCGAGACGTACTGGCCTTCGGAGTGATTGACGGTGCCGTGGCGATAGCCGTACTCGCCAAGGTTCCTGAACGCCTTGGCCTCGTCGGTAGCGATGCGCGAACCTTGCCGGACCCATTTCGCGATGGCGGGGAGCACGTCCTTTTCACGGCGTGAGGGAATGACGCGGGTGACCGTTTCGCCGCCGCGCTCGGTGATGCCGATCACGATGGCCTTGTCGTCATGGCCGCGCTTGTCCTTGCCGCCGATAAACGCCTTGTCGGCCTCGACAATGCCGCCGCCCTTGCCGCCGAGGCTGTTGTCGCCATCGACATAGCCCATGTACTGGCGGATCAGGTTGCACATGCGCCAAGCTGTCTTGTACGTCACGCCGATGGTGCGCTGGACTTCCTTGGCGGACACGCCGTTGCGGGAAGTCGTGAACATGAACATGACGTGGAACCAGTCCCGCAGGGATGTGCGGGTGTTTTCGAACGGCGTCCCTGCAGTCGGATAGACCTGATAGCCGCAGAAATCGCATTCGTAGCAGCGGCGCGACCTCACGCGATGGAAGTTGGCGAGCCTGCCGCACTTGGCGCATTCGTGGCGCTTTCCGTAGCGGGTAGCCATCAGATGATCGAGGCACGAATCATCGTCGGGGAACTGTGCGAGGAAATCTTTGAGTGTCGGGGCTTTGGGTTTCTTGCTCATGCTCCGAATATAGAGATTCTCCCTACATGTTTCAAGGGGATACATCCGCACCACAGCGGATGTATTCCCTCTCCCACGGTTTTGCGGCCCCGTCCGAGGGTCGGCGGGGCCGATTCGGCCGGCCCCGTTGCCAGCGCAAATCCCGGCCGGTAATGTCGCCACGCCGGCCGCGCGCCGGCCCGTCTTTTCTTCCCAGTCCGGCGCCACGATGCCTTCAGCTTCCCGCACAATCCTTGCCGTCGGCGGCGCCCATATCGACCGGCGCGGCCGGGTCGCAGGCCCGTTCGTGCCCGGCGCCTCCAATCCCGGCACGATGCGCGAGGAGGTCGGCGGCGGCGTCTTCAACGCCGCACGCGTCATGGCCGGCCGCGGCGCCCGTGTCGCGCTGATGTCGGCGCGCGGCGGGGATGCGGCCGGCGAAGCCGTGGCGGCCGCGATCGCGGCTGCCGGCATCGCGGATCTGTCGGCCGTCTATCTCGACCGCACGACGGCCAGCTACACCGCGATCCTCGACGCCGACGGCGACGTGGTCGCCGCGCTCGCCGACATGGCGCTTTACGACGCCGCCTTCGACAGGCAATTACGCCGCTCGGGCGCACGCGCGGCCGTGGCGGACGCCGACGCGGTTTTGTGCGACGCCAACCTTTCGACCGCCGCGCTCGACCGGCTCGCCGGCCTTGCCGGCGCCAGCCCGCTTTACGCGATCGCGATCTCGCCGGCCAAGGTCGGCCGCCTGGCCCCGGTCGCCGACCGGCTGGCCGGCCTGTTCATGAACCGGCGCGAGGCGGCGGCGCTGACGGCGACGGCGGCGACCGCGCCGCCGCAGGCGCTGGTCGCGGCCCTGCGCGCGGCCGGCCTTGCACGCGCGGTGGTGACGGCCGGCGGCGGCGAACTCATCGCCTTCGACGACGAGGCGTTCTACCGCCTGACGCCGCCGCCGCCGCGCCGGATTGCCGACGTCACCGGCGCCGGCGACGCCCTTGCCGGCACGATGGTCGAGAGCCTGACGGCGAAACTTCCGTTCGCCGAGGCCTTGCGCCGGGGCGTTGCCGCGGCCGTGCTGTGCCTGGAAAGTGCCGCTGCGATTGCCGATCACGACGACCAAACCTTCGCACAGACGCTGGCGCGCGTGCCGGCGCCCGCTTTCCTTCCCCTCCCGCAAGACAGAACGGTTTGCCCATGATCCCGCATAGCGCCCAGGCCCTCGTCGACATCGCCCAACCGGTGGCGGACGCGCTCGCCGCCCGCAAGCCGGTGGTCGCGCTCGAAAGCACCATCATCACCCACGGCATGCCCTATCCGCAGAACGACGAGATGGCGGCCAATGTCGAAGCCATCATCGAAGCCGAGGGCGCGGTGCCGGCCACGATCGCCGTCATCGACGGGCGGCTCAAGATCGGCCTCACGCCGCAGGAGCGCACCACGCTCGCCAGGACCGGCGAGGCGATGAAGCTGTCGCGCGCCGACCTCGCCTTTGCCGTGAGCCAGCGCCGGACCGGCGGCACCACGGTCGCCGCCACCATGATCGGCGCGGCCCTGGCCGGCATCACGGTGTTCGCCACCGGCGGCATCGGCGGCGTGCACAAGGGCGCCGAGACCAGCTTCGACATCTCCGCCGATCTCGACGAGCTCGCCCGCACACCGGTCATCGTGGTCTCGGCCGGCGCCAAGGCGATCCTCGACATCGACAAGACGCTGGAAGTGCTGGAAAGCCGCAGCGTGCCGGTGGTCGCCTATGGCAGCGACACGATGCCGGCCTTCTGGTCGCGCCGCTCGCCGCATCCCGCACCGCTGCGGCTCGACACGCCGGAGGCGATCGCGCGGTTTTTTAAGACCCGCGGCGCGCTCGGGCTCGGCGGCGGCATGCTGGTCGCCAATCCGGTTCCGGCCGAACACGAGATCCCGGCAGACGAGATGGCGGGGTTCATCGCCGCCGCCCAAGAGGCCGCCGAAGCCGAAAGGGTGTCGGGCAAGGCCGTCACCCCGTTCCTGCTCGAACGCATCCTGAAACTGACCGACGGACGCAGCCTGGCCACCAATATCGCGCTGGTGGAGAATAACGCCCGGCTGGCCGCGCGCATCGCCGCGGCGCGTACCGGATAGCCGGCCTCACTCGCCGTTTTCCAGCATCTCCTTGACCACGGTCGCCAACTGCTTGAGCGAAAACGGTTTCGGCAAAAAGCCGAACTTGGCTTCCTCGGGCAGGTTCTTGGCAAACGCGTCCTCGGCATAGCCGGAAACGAAGATGAAACGGATGTCGGGCTGCAGCTTGAGCAGTTCGCCAAGCAGCGTCGGCCCGTCCATTTCCGGCATCACCACGTCGGACACGACGATGTCGACCTTGCCGTCCAGTTCCTTGAAGATCTCCAGCGCCTCGAGGCCCGAGGTCGCCTCGTGCACGGTGTAGCCGCGCGAGGTGAGCGCGCGCATGCCGCCCATGCGCACGGCGTCCTCGTCCTCCACCAACAGCACCGTTGCCGTTCCGGAAAGGTCCTTTTGCGGGACGGCCGCGGCCGGGGCGTCCGCCGTCTTTTCGGCCGCGGCTGCCTCGGCCGTGCCATCCGCGCTGACCTCGACATGGCGCGGCAGGAAGATGCGGAACGTCGTGCCGTCTCCCTCCTGCGAATCGCAGAAGATGAAACCGCCGGTCTGCTTGATGATGCCGTAGACCATCGACAGGCCGAGCCCGGTGCCCTTGCCGACCTCCTTGGTGGTGAAGAACGGCTCGAAAATCTTCTTCAGCGCGTCGGCGGGAATACCGGTGCCGGTGTCCTCGACCTCGACGAGCACATAGTCCGCCGGCGCGAGCTCGCGATAGGGCAGCCCCGCGCAGTCCTCGACCGCGCAATTGCGGGTGCGCACCGTCAGTTCGCCGCCGTCGGGCATGGCGTCGCGGGCGTTGACGGTGAGATTGACGATCACCTGTTCGAACTGGCCGAGATCGACGCGCACCGGCCACAGGTCGCGGCCATGCTCTATCTTGAGCTTGATCTCGTTGCCGATCAGCCGTGCCAACAGCATGCGCAAATCGGCCAACACGTCGGTCAGGCTCAGCACTTCCGGCCGCAGCGTCTGGCGCCGCGAAAACGCCAAAAGCTGCCGCACCAGCGAGGCGGCGCGGTTGGCGTTCTGCTTGATGTTCATGATGTCGGGAAAAGACGGGTCCGACGGGCGGTGATTGGTCAGCAGCAGATCCGAGGCCATGATGATGGCCGTCAGCACGTTGTTGAAATCATGCGCGATACCGCCGGCGAGCTGACCGACCGCCTGCATTTTCTGGCCCTGGGCCATCTGCGCCTCGAGCGCCTTCTGCTCGGTGGTCTCCACGGCGTAGACGATCGCCGCCTCCTCCGCATCCTCGCCCGCATCGGCCACGGCGTTGACGTAAAAGCGCATGTGGCGCTCGTCGTCGCCGGGCAGAACGGTGTCGATGGGGGCGATATCGGCCTGGCGCAGCTTGGCCTTTTCCAGCGCGGCGGCAAAGGCCGAACGGTCGCGCTCGTGGATGACGGTTTCCAGACGCAGCTTGCGTTCGACCGAGGCGCGGTCGACGACCGATCCGAACAACGACAGGAAGGGCGCGTTGGTGCGCAGGATGCGGCCCTTGCCGTCGACGCCGGCGATCGCCATCGGGGTGGAGTTGAAGAAACGCGTGAAGCGCACCTCCGAGGCGCGCAAATCGGCGGTCGCGTCCTCGCCCTTCGCGCGATTGAGCACGATGGTGCGGCTCGCGCCGGGCACGCCGTCGCGACTGGCCATGGTCTTGTGCATGAAACGCACCGGCAGCGCCTCGCCGCCGCCCGTCAACAAATCGAGATCGATGACGGCATTACGCACCGAGCCCGGCTCCGCCTTCACCGAGCGGATCAGCGCCATGCCGTCGCCGGCGACGATTTCCGGCAAGGTGACGGATCCGGGCGTGAAACTGGCCAGGTCGATGCCCAGCCATTCGGCAAGCGTGGCGTTGACATAGGTCACGCGGTCGTCAGCGTCGGTGGAAAAGAACCCGGCGGGGGCGTGGTCGAGATGGTCGATCGCCTGCTGGAGGTCGAGAAAGAAGCGTTCCTGTTCGGCACGCTCGGCAGAAATATCCTCGATCTGCCAGGACAACAAAGGCTGGCGCTGGGTCGGCGCGGCAAAGCTGCGCGCCCTGGCGCGATACCAGCGCGCACCCGGCTCCGAGCCCGGCCTTATCGACTGCGACATGCGGAACTCGCCCTCGCCGCTCTGCCCGTCGCGCAGCGCCGAGGCGATGCGTTCCACCACCGGCGCGGCATCGGGATTGTCGGACAGCAACCCCTCCACAGAACGCACGTCGGCGGCCGAACTGGCGCCGGTCAGATCGGCATAGGCGCGGTTGGCGTAGCAGACCCGCCCCTTCAGGTCGCTGACGATAAGCCCTTGCGGCATGGAATCGACATAGGCCTTGGCCAGTTCGTCGCCGCTGGAGCGCGGCGCGATCTGCACGAAGCCGATCGCGGTGGCGAACAGATAGCCGATGCCGATCATCGCCAGCACGCCGAGCATGCCGAGCAGAAACGGATCGCCGAAACGGTCGCGCATGAGCACGAACAAGAAGGCGGCGCAAATCAGGACAACGATGAAGACGACCAGACGGGCAATGGTGCCCGGGCGCGCATTCTGGTCGACGATCGGGTCGGGATAGCCCTTCCCCCGGCCTTCTCCTGCCATTGCCGCTCCGTCCTGCCCGATTCCTGTCGATTGAACCCGACCGGTATGAATCACATTCTGCGCGCAGGCGAAAGCCCGTCCGCCCGCTTGCCGGCAAATTCCGGCCTCGCAGGGCGGCTTTGCCCGTCTGCAATGCGGGCGCGGCGTTGCGCGCGGCGCCGAAGTTGGACTGCCGCGTGCCGGCCCCCCCGCCGGCGGCCGATATCTGCCGCAAACGGCGCCCGAGACGTTTCCATTTACACATGAAACGTTTTAGTGTTCGCCACCAAAACGCGGGGAAAGGAAGCGGCAATGACGGCATGGCTGGAAGGGATGATCGGACCTCAATACGCGCCGCTGGTCGGATGGGTCCTGTTGGCCCTCGTCATCATCGTCATCGTGCTGATCGCCCTGCGCCTTCTGCGCGGCATAACGGCGGGAACCTTCATCGCCGGCGGGCGCAACCGCAAAGCCAGGCTCGCCGTCATGGACGCCACCGCGATCGACACGCGCCGCCGCCTGGTGCTGGTGCGGCGCGACGACGTGGAACACCTCATCCTGATCGGCGGCACGAGCGACATCGTCGTCGAACAGGATATCCGCATGATCCACAAGGCCTCGCGGTCGATCACCGACGAGGCCGAAGCGCCGGCGCGCCAGGCCCCGCCGCAGCAACCGCAGCCGGCGCCGAGCAAGGCAGACGCGGCCCCGACCCGGCCGTTTTCAAGCTTGCGGAGCCCGGAACGCCCCGCTCCCCCGGCGCGCCCCGCAGCACCGCCGCCTGCCCGACCTGCATCCCCGCCGCCCGCAGCGCCGGCCGCCAAGCAGGCTCCCGCCTGGCGCCAGCCGGAGCCTGCCGCCGCTCCCAGGCCCCAGCCGGCGCCGGTTCGCCCCGCAACGCCGGCACCGGCCGCGCCCGTTGCGGCGCCGGCGCCCAAACCGGCACCGGCCCCGCACGACGACAGCGACCTTGACGACGCGCTGCTGCGCGAACTCAACCAGTCGCTGAGCGCGGACGCGCCGAAAGCACGGGCCAAGGACGGCTCGCTCGACGACGAAATGTCAAAACTGCTCGGCGAGCTTTCACGCGACGACAAATAGAGTTCGCAAACGGCGAGCGCGCGCCGCGGCCGGCCGCTCGAAGCCCGCCCGGCAGACCGTCAAACGAACATGAAAAAAGACGGCCTCGTCAGCCGCCTCATTCCATCCTGCCGCCTGAAGGCCGGTTCAATCGTCGCGATAGACTTTTTCGCGCCGCTCGTGCCGCTCCTGCGCCTCGATCGACAAGGTCGCGATCGGCCGCGCGTCGAGACGCTTGAGCGAGATCGGTTCGCCGGTTTCCTCGCAATAGCCGTAGGTGCCGTCATCGATGCGCTGCAGGGCCGCGTCGATCTTGGAGATCAGTTTGCGCTGGCGGTCGCGAGCGCGCAATTCGATCGCCCGGTCGGTTTCCGACGACGCGCGGTCGGCGAGATCGGGATGGTTGGCGTTTTCCTGCTGCAGCGATTCCAGCGTCTCGCGTGCTTCCCGCAGAATATCGTTCTTCCAGGAGATCAGCTTGGTCCTGAAATAGGTCTTTTGCCGCTCGTTCATGAACGGCTCGTCCTCGGAAGGGACGTAGTTCTGTTCTTTGGTTCCACTCATTCGAGTCACCCCGCACAATGAACCGGCGCTTATATATTCGGGCGAATTTGACGGCACAAGCACAAAGGTCGGAGAAATCACGTCTTTGTCAGAGCCGATTACAGCCTGCCGGCGCCGGGAGGACACGGTATCGGCGCACGCGGCGATATTGCGCCGGCCATGGCGGATGCCTTAGGAACGGGATCGGATACGGTGCGTGTGGCGCCGGACGGGGAGACCACGATGAGCCGCCTCTTTCTGCTGCGCCACGCCAAAGCGGCCTGGGCCGAACCGGGCGGGCGCGATTACGACCGCGCCCTGACCGAGGACGGCCGTGACCAGGCCGTCGCGATCGGCGCGGCGATGCGCGCGGGCGGTCACGTGCCGAGCGTCGTCGTATGCTCGCCGGCACGCCGGGCGCTCGAGACCTGGCAGGGCGTGGCCACGGCGCTTGGGTACAAGCCCGGCCAGGCGCTGATGTCGGGCTCCCTCTACGGGTCGGATCCCGGCGCCTATCTGACCATCATGCGCAACAATGGCGACGCCGACGCGCTTTTGATCATCGGCCACAATCCGATGATCGAGGAACTGGCCTTCGCCTTCGCCCGGCACGGCGACGAGGAGGCCCGCCAGCGCCTGGCTCGCGGCTTTCCGACTGCCGGGCTGGCAGTGTTTTCCTTCGCCAAGCCGCTGTTCGAGGCATCGGCCGCCGACGCGCGGCTCGACGCCTTCCTGACGCCCGAGCGGGCATGAGCGCGCGCCGGGCCGCCGCTCCATTCCAATTCGCAGCCGCGCTGCCTATATCGATGAGGTTTGAGCGCAACCGCACGGAGGCGATTTGGCGTCCCTGACAACCTATGCAGACGAGGCGCTGATCGCGCTCGACACGCTCGCCAGCCGCGCCGCCGGCATCGTTTCCCCGAATATCAGGCTCGGCGTGACCGGCCTGTCGCGAGCCGGCAAGACGGTCTTCATTTCCTCGCTGGTGCACAATCTGATCCATGGCGGGAGACTGCCGCTGTTCGAAGCGCAGAAAACCGGGCGCATCGCGCGTGCCTTTCTGGAGGAACAGCCCGACGACGCCGTGCCGCGCTTCCAGTACGAGGAGCATATCGACGCCCTGGTGAAGGAGCGCCGCTGGCCCGAATCGACCCGCGCGATCTCGGAACTGCGCCTAACGATCGCTTATGAATCGGCCTCGGCCTGGGGACGCATGTTCTCGCGCGGCCAATTGTCGGTCGATATTGTCGACTATCCCGGCGAATGGCTGCTCGACCTGCCGCTGCTCGGCAAGAATTACGCCGCTTTCTGCCGCGAATCGCGCGAACTGGCCACGCTGCCGGTGCGCGCCGATCTCGCCGCCGACTGGCTGGCCGCGGCGAACGCGGTCGATCCGAATGCCGATGCCGACGAGATGACGGCCAAGGCGCTGGCCGACCGTTTCGCCGCCTATCTGAGAGCCTGCAAAGAAGACAGCCGCGCGCTCTCCACCCTGCCGCCCGGCCGCCTGCTGATGCCCGGCGACCTCGACGGCTCGCCGGCGCTCACCTTCGCGCCGCTGCCGCAGGAAAAGACCGGCCGCACCCGCCCCGGCTCGCTCTACGCGATGATGGAGCGCCGGTTCGAGGCCTACAAGACCCATGTCGTCAAACCGTTCTTTCGCGAGCACATCACCCGGCTCGACCGGCAGATCGTGCTGGTCGACGCGCTGCAGGCGCTCAATGCCGGACCGGCCGCGCTCGCCGACCTCGAGCGCGCGCTGACCGACATCCTGTCCTGCTTCCGGCCGGGGCGCGGCAATCTCGTCACCGACCTGCTGACGCGCCGTATCGACCGTATCCTGGTCGCCGCCACCAAGGCGGACCACCTGCACCACGAAAACCACGACCGGCTGCAGGCGATCGTACGCCGGCTCGCCGACCGGGCCGTGGCCAGGGCGCGGCTGACCGGTGCCGAGATCGACGCCGTCGCCATGGCCGCCTTGCGAGCGACCCGCGAAGGCACGGTCCGGCAGGGACGCGAGGATTTGCCGGTGATCATCGGCACGCCGCTGGCCGGCGAGACCATCGGCAAGGAAACATTCGACGGCGAGAGCGAAACCGCGGTCTTTCCCGGCGACCTGCCGGACGATATCGGCCCGTTGTTCGACGCGGCGGCCGACACGACACCGGTCGAGGCGTTGCGCTTCGTGCGTTTCCGCCCCCCGCGCCTGGAGCGATCCGCCGACGGTCTGTCGCTGGTCCTGCCGCATATCCGGCTCGACCGGGCCCTGCAATTCCTGCTCGGAGACCGGCTGGCATGAACACAAAGCGCACACCCGCCGCCTTCCGCCTGCCGGCGCACGAGGCCCCCTCCAAGCCGGCCACGGCGACCAAGACGGCCGACGCGCCCGCAGACCGAAAACCGCGCCGGCCGCGCGCCGTGCGCGGCGACGATCTGGTCGCCGTCAAGCCGGACGAAAACGACTATTTCGAAGATGGCGCCGATGCCGAGCTGCGGCCGCTGCCGCCCGCCCCGCGTCGCTCACGCCTCGCCGCGCTGTTTTTAGGCGCCACCGGCATCCTGATATCGCTCGCCGTCGGCCTATGGGTCGACCGCCTGGTGCGCGAGCTGTTCGCCCGCGCCGACTGGCTCGGCTGGACGGCGATCGGCCTGACCGCGCTCGCCGGCGCCGCGCTCGTCGCGATCCTGATGCGCGAAGTTCTGGCCTTGATGCGGCTGGCCTCGGTCGAGCGCATGCGCAGACGCGCCGACGACGTCGTGGCGCGCGCCGACGCCAAGGCGGCACGCGATCTGACCGACGACCTTTCCGGCTTTCTTGCCGCCAAGCCCGAAACCGCCGCTGGCCGCACCGCGCTCGAGGCATTGCGCGACGACGTCATCGACGCGCCGGACCTGATCGCGCTGGCCGAGACCGAATTGCTGGGCCCGCTCGACGGGCGCGCGCGCCAACTGGTGCTTGACGCAGGAAAGCGCGTGTCGCTGGTCACCGCCGTCAGCCCGCGGGCGCTGGTCGACCTTGCCTACGTGCTTTACGAAACCGCCCGGCTGGTACGCCGGATCGCCGATCTCTACGGCGGGCGACCGGGCACGCTCGGTTTCTTGCGCCTGACCCGCTCCGTGCTTGCCCATCTCGCCGTGACCGGTTCGATCGCCGCCGGCGACAGTCTCGTCCAGCAGCTTGTGGGCCACGGCCTAGCCGCGCGCCTGTCGGCCAAGCTCGGCGAAGGCGTGGTCAACGGCATGATGACGGTCAGGATCGGCATCGCGGCGATGGAGGCGGCCAGGCCCCTGCCCTTCCGCGCGCAAAAGCGCCCCGGCCTTGGCGATTTTCTGTCCGCGCTGACCCGGCTGGTCGGCGATAAGGCGCAAAACCAGCCGCCGTCGTCATGACACGCTGCCAAATCGGTGCTTGAAAGATGGCCGCGAGTTGCGCATTCTGCGACAAAGGCGCGCGGCCTAGACAAAGCATTAACCATTCTGGGGCAAGGATCGGCTGTCGCGTCCAGTATTCCGGTGACCGGGTAGCCAGATGAATCGTGTTCTTCGCACACTCTTGCCGTCGGCAGCCGCGGCATTGTTTCTTTCCCAAGCCACGGCGCTTGCCGCGGATCGCGATCATACGTTCTTCCAGTCGGTGCGCGGCGAATGGGTCGGCCCCGGCGAGATCGTTGCCGGCAAATACAAAGGCACGAAATTCACCTGCACCCTCACCGGCACCGCCCATTCCGGCAAGGTCGGGATGACGCTCGGCGGAAGTTGCCGGGTGGGCGTGTTTTCGCAAAAAATGTCGGCTTCGATCGTGCGCCACGGCAAAGGCTATCGGGGCACGTTTCTCGACGGTGCCAGCGGCAAGGGCCTCGACATAGTCGGCGGCAACGTCAATGGCTCGCGCGCCGTGATGTCGCTCAACCGCGACAAGCTCAACGGCGCCATGCTGGCCCGGATGAAGGGCGACGACGCCATGAACGTCACCGTGTCGGTGCGCGTGAACAAGGAACTCGTGCCGGTCATCGGCATGAATCTGAAGCGGGTCGACGCCACCGCGGTCGGAGCCGTGTCGCGCAGATAGGGTCGATCGGGTAAACCGGGTCCTTCAGTCGAGAAAACCGGGTTCCGGCGTGTTGTCGCCGGCCGGCACCACTCCGCAACAAGCCGTCGTCCAGGAAGCGTTTTCAGCCTTTCCACCAGGCATCGCCTGCTTCGGCGACACTGATGCCGGAGGTATCCGCCCGGGTGAGATAATGGTCGAGGCCGAGCCCCTCGACGGTCAGGTCCGGCGCGATTTCCCGTAAAGGAATCAACACGAAGGCGCGTTGCAGCATGCGCGGATGCGGGAGTTCGAGCCCGTCTTCGCAAAGCGTCGTGGCGCCATGGCAGAGCACGTCGACATCGATCACCCGCGGACCGCCGGGTATGGTGCGCACGCGTTTCAATTCCCGCTCGGCCCCCAGACACAGTTCAAGCAGGGCGCGCGGGGAAAGCGTGGTGCGAAGTTCGGCCACGCAATTGAGAAAATCCGGTTGCGTCACCACGCCCCAGGGCGGCGTACGATAGACCGAGGAAACCGCCACCACCCGTGTCGACATATCCGCGTCGACGATACGCAGCGCCGCCGCCATCGCCGTCAGCGGGTCGCCAATATTGCCGCCCAGCCCGAGAAAGGCGCGGACCTCATTGCGGCCAGACAAGCGTCACCTCCACATGGTCGAGCACGCCCGGCACCGGCGCGTTGGGCTTCCTGACGGTGATTTCGGCCTGCTTGATCTGCGGAAAGCGCGCGCAAAGCTGGCGGGCGACATCGCGCGCCAGCGCCTCGATCAGGAAGCGGCGTTTTCCGGTCACGATCGCCTCGATCACCTGAAACGCTTCGCCGTAATCGACCGTGGCGCCGATATCGTCCTCGTCGAGCGGCTTTTGCGGGTCGACGGTCAGGGCGGCGTCGACATAAAAGCGCTGCCCCAGCATCTCCTCGGCGTCATGTACGCCGTGGCGCGCGAAAAAAGCGCAATTTTTCAGCCGGATGACATACATGTCGGCGCTCTCAGCGTTGCGGGCGGGCGGCCAGCATAGCATCCGCCATCTTCAGCGCATCCACATTGATTGCGACGTCGTGCACCCGAAAAACCGCCGCGCCCTTCATGCGCAGAAAAACGCTGGTCGCAGCCGTTCCCGCCCCCCGCGCGCCGGGTTCGCGACCGGTGACGTGGCCAATGAAACGCTTGCGCGACGTGCCGGCGAGCAAAGGCCGCCCGAGCGCGTGCAGTTCGCCGAAACGCGCGGCAAGCTCCAGATTGACCGCCGCCGTTTCCTTGCCGAAGCCGAAACCGGGATCGAGCACGATGCGCTCCGCGCCGAGCCCGGCCGAACGCGCGAGGGCAAGCGAGCGCTGCAGGAAGACACGCTGGTCGTCGATGACGTCGGCTTCGAGCGCGCGATCGCGGCTGTTATGCATCAGCACCGCGCCGGCTCCGGTCTCAACGATTGCGGCCGCCATGTCAGGATCGCGTTGCAAGGCCCAGATATCGTTGACGATATGCGCGCCGGCTGCGATCGCCTTGCGCGCCGTTTCCGCACGATAGGTGTCGATTGAAATCAACACATCGGAGCGGCGCGCCAGAGCCTCGATCACAGGCAGAACGCGCGCTTGCTCCGCTTCGGCATCGACCGCACCGGCACCCGGCCTGGTCGATTCCCCGCCAATATCCACGATCGCGGCCCCTTGCGCCTCCATCGCCAGCGCCGCCTCGAGCGCCGCATCGCGGTTGGCGAACAGCCCGCCGTCGGAAAAACTGTCCGGCGTGACGTTGACGATGCCCATGACCACCGCCTTGGGGCCGAGCGTGAGGCCGCGGCCGTGGGCGAGCGGCCAAAAAACCGGTTCCGTCGTTATCGCGTCCTCGGTCATCGTCCTTGCTCTCCGGTCCCGGCAATGCCTGCGGCACACCGGCTTTTTAGTTGCGCCGCCTGCCGGTCTGGCGCATGGTCGTGCCTTGGCCTTAACCGGGATCGGCCGCGATGAGAAGGTCCGTCTTCGTCCTGACGATACTGCTTGCCGGCACGACCGCGGCGGCGGCCCAGACCGTGTCGCGCAGCTACAGCTATTTTTCGATCGGCGGGCGCACGCTCGAGGAGATCGATAGCGAACTGTCCAAGCGCGGCCCCCAGGTCCAAAGCACCGGCCAACGCCATCCCGGCGCCACGCGGATGAAGTTTTCCACCAAGCTGACCCATGCCAGCACCGATCGTTGGTGCGCGGTCGACAAGGTCAGCGTCTCGGTCACGGCCCGCATCATCCTGCCGCGCTGGGTCCAGCGGCGGCGCGCCGACGGCGACACCCGGCTGATCTGGGACACGCTGTCGGCCGACATCAAGCGGCACGAGGAATTCCACGTCCAGATCGCCAAGCGACACGCGCGCGAGCTCGAACAGCGGCTGCGGCGCATCGACCGTCGCCGCGACTGCGCCGCGCTCAAGGAGAAGGTCGACCGCGTGACTGCCTATGTCATGCAAAAGCACGACGAGGCCCAGGAACGATTCGACCGTGTCGAGGGCAAGACCTTCGAGGACCGGATGATGCGACTTCTGACCTATCGCCTGCAGCAAATGGAAAAGCGCCGGCGATCGAAATAGGCCGCCGCAGTCCTGAGCCGGCGCCCTGGGACTCAGGTCACGCCGAGCTTTTTCTGCAGGCTTGTCGACGAGGTCGTGTACTGGAAGACCACGCGTTCGCCGGGGTTGCAGATGCGCTTGGCGGCCTGCGTCATCAGCGCCGCCTCGTGGAAACCCGACAGGATCAGCTTGAGCTTGCCCGGATACCAGTTGATGTCGCCGATGGCGAAAATGCCGGGCTCGGAGGTTTCGAACTTCTCGGTGTCGACCGGGATCAGGTTCTCGTGCAGATTGAGCCCCCAATCGGCGATCGGCCCCAGTTTCATCGTCAGGCCGAAGAACGGCAGCATGCGCGTGCAGGCGATCTCGACATCGCCGTCCGGCCCCTTGATCACGGCGGCCTTCAACAGGCCGCCCTCGCCGATCAGTTCCTTGACCTGGCCGACCTGAAAATCGAGCGCCTTCGTCTCCTGCAGCGCATACATCTTGTTGACGCTGTCCGGCGCGGCGCGGAATTCCGGACGCCGATGCACCAAAGTCAGCGATTTGGCGACCGGTTGCAGGTTGAGCGTCCAGTCGAGCGCCGAATCGCCGCCCCCGACGATCAGCAGGTCGTGGCCGCGAAACTCCTCCATCCGCCGCACGGAATAAAACACGCTCTTGCCCTCAAACGCCTCGATGCCGGGAATCGGCGGGCGCTTGGGCTGAAACGATCCGCCTCCGGCCGCGATGACCACGACCTTGGCCTCGAAAATCTCGTTTTCGTCGGTGGTGACGCGAAAACCGCCCTCTTCCAGTCGTTCCAGGCCGGTGACCATGCGGTTGAAGGTGAAGCCGGGCTTGAAAGGCGCGATCTGCTCCATCAATTTGTCGACCAGTTCCTGGGCCGAAATGACCGGCCAGGCGGGAATGTCGTAGATCGGCTTTTCGGGATAGAGCTCGGCGCACTGGCCGCCCGGACGGTCGAGAATGTCGATCAGATGGCACTTCATGTCGAGCAGACCCAGCTCGAACACGGCGAACAGGCCGACGGGCCCCGCGCCGATGATGAGAACGTCGGTTTTTGTGGTCATAATTGGTCTCGCGCTCCGGCCGCTGGGATCGACGGCACGCTAAAGCCGTTCGGCCCGCGAGGAAAGCCGTTCCCGCTGCGGGGCGAACTCATTTTTCCGCACGGGCCAAAGCTCGCGCGACGGCGGAGGCAATGCGAGCGAAAGCGGGAAAAGTGCCGATGCTCAGGCCTGACGTTCCGGCACCGTCACGACCAGCCCGTCGAGTTCGGACCGCACCGTGATCTGGCACGACAGCCGCGAATTCGGGCGCACGTCGTAGGCGAAGTCGAGCATGTCTTCTTCCATCGCCTCGGGCTCGCCGACCGTTTCGGTCCAGGCCTCGTCGACATAGACGTGGCAGGTGGCGCAGGCGCAGGCGCCCCCGCACTCGGCCTCGATGCCTGGAACTGCGTTCTTGATGGCATTTTCCATCACGGTCGAACCGTCTTCGGCGTCGACAACGAACTGCGTTCCGTCATGCGCGATATAGGTGATCTTGGTCATGCAGGCGATCCCGACAGGAAGTGACCTGCCGACTTAACCGCTTGACCGCATGTGTCAACCACGCCGTGCTCGCATCGTGGCTCGACCCTGCCTATTCCCGCCGGCCGGGCGGCGGCAACGCGGCTCAGCGACTGATCGCAGCGACGAAATCGCGCACGTCCTCGATCGCCCTGGCAAGCCTGTCGACGGCGCGCTTGTCCTCCGGATCGGTCTCCAGCGCGTCGGCCAGCTCGGCCACGATGAAGGCGCCGACGCCGCGCGCCGAGCCTTTCAGGCCATGCGCGAGAAACCGACGCTGCGCGGCGTCGGAGCGGCCGATCTGCTCGCGCACGCTCTGGGCCTGCTGGACGAACATCGACAACACGTCCTGCTCGAGCGCCCTGTCGCCCATCGTCTGCCTGGCCAGATGCACCAGATCGACCGGCCGGCGCCGCGAGGGAACGCATGTCTCGCCGCCCGGCATCGCAAACGGCACAACCTCTACGCTCGGATACGCCATACTCTTCACCCGTTCTGTCCCAACACCCCAAACCCTAATTCACGGGCGTGGATAACGGGTTAATCGAAACTGCCGCTTTGTGACCGATTTTGGGCCAAAACCGTGAAGGCGCGTTAACCCTATGTTTAAACTTTTAGGTATGCGCACAAATGCGTGTTTTCTTTACCCCTGTGTGACACTACGATACGCCCAGCAGAATTGTGTGGCGTATACGGGGCGTAGCGTGCGGACGCGAGGCGGATCCGCACGTTGAATAACAGGGTACCAGCGGCATGGCGCGTAAAACAACGACGACCAAGAAGCTTGAAAGCGATGTCGAAAAGGATCTCGCCGACTCTCTCGAATTCGACCTGAACGACCAGGAAATCGATCTTTCGGCTTCGATGGCCGAGCTGGAGGCCCAGATTTCGGCCGCCGCCGAGGAACTGGCGCGGGAAGGCCGCGGCGACGAAAAGCCCGCGAAGGCCGACACCGCGCCGAAACCCGAGGAAAAGCCGGCCCCTGCTGCCAAGGCCGAGGCGGAAGCCGTGCCCGCGGCTGCACAAAAATCCCGAGCCGATCTGCGTCCCGCCACGCCCGAAACCGCCGCGAACGCGGCGCGCCCGTCCTTTTCGCCGGCCAATGACGACCGCCAGAAAAACTACACCAGCATGCTGGCCACCCTCAACCGGCGGCCGTCGGGTACCGTGTACTGGATGGCTGCGACGCTGTCGGTGCTGTGGATCGCGGCCGGGCTGGCGCTCGGGCACTATCTGTTCGCCCCCGCTATCTGGCAGGTGCGCAGTTTCGACCAATTGCTGGCCACGCCCGGCGCCATCGCGATCGCCGCCGGCATCGTCGTTCCGGTGCTGCTGTTCTGGGCCTTCGCGGCGATGGTGCGCCGCGCCCAGGAAATGCGCCTGGCCGCCCAATCGATGACCGAAGTCGCCTTCCGCCTGGTCGACCCCGAGGCCCTGTCTCAGGAACGCATCATGACGGTCAGCCAGGCCGTGCGGCGCGAGGTTCAGGCGATGGGCGAAGGGATCGAGCGCACCCTGGCGCGCGCGGTCGAGCTGGAAACGCTGGTTCATACGGAGGTCAATGAACTCGAGAACGCCTATTCCGAAAACGAAAGGCGTATCAGGCTATTGGTGGACGGTCTTGGAACGGAACGCGAAGCCGTCATCAGCCATGCCGAGCGGGTGCGGGCCTCGATCGCCGGCGCGCACGAACTGATCCGCGACGAGCTCAACAGCGCCAGCGACCTGATCCAGGACACGGTTTCCAACGCCTCCGGCACACTCAATTCCACCATCGCCAACGCCGGCGAGACGCTACTCGCGCAGATCGGCGAGCGCGGCGACACGCTGCAGGGCGCGATCGACGAGCGCGTCGAAACCATCGCCAGCCGCATCTCGGTGTCCGGCGAGGCGTTCGCGAGCCTGCTTGACGAGCGGATCGTGTCGTTGACCGAAAAGACCGAGACGGCGGCGCGCTCGCTGTCGGACCTGCTCGACGAGCGCACCAGCGGCATGGTTTCGCTGCTGGGCGCATCCACCGAAACCCTGACGCGCGAGTTCGACGGGCGCCTGCAGGAGATCGAGCGCACGCTGGCCGAGCGCGGCCAGTCGCTGATCAGCGAATTCGAGACCAGGGCCCAGGCCGTCGACACCGGCGCCGAAAAGCTGAACGCCGCGCTCGAGGCGCGCGCACGTCAGATCAACGAAACCCTGGCCGAGCGCTCGCGCGAGCTCGCCGACGCCTTCCGCACCGGCCGCGACGAAATCTCGACCGCCGTCGACGAGGGCAAGGCGCGCATCGGCAGCCAGATGTCCGAGGTCGTTCAGTCGACCGCGACCATGCTCGACGATCGCGCCGCCGCCTTCGGCGAGAAGCTGGAGGCCGGCCGCAACCGCATGTCGGAACTGCTGGAGGCGGATCTGCAACGCCTGCAGAGCGAGCGCACGAGCATCGACGATGTCGTGTCCGGCTATGTCGACAAGCTGGCCGAAGGCCGCACGCAACTCACCGCCGCGCTCGATTCCGACCTGCAGCACCTGGCCGAGGCCCGCACCGAGATCGACGGCGTGGTCGCCGGTCATATCGGCAAGATCGCCGAAGGCCGCAAGCTGTTCCGCCAGGCGCTCGACGACGATCTGTCCCACCTGTCGCAGACCCGCACCGAAATCGACGGTGTCGTCTCCGGCCATCTGGAAAAGCTCCAGCAGGGTCGCGCCGAGATCACCCGCGCGCTCGACGAGGATATCGCCCGCGTCGAGCAGACGGTCGCCACCCAGATCGACAAGCTGTCGGAAAACCGCACCTTCTTCCGCCAGGCGCTCGACGACGATCTCCAGCACCTGTCCCAGGCGCGCGCGGAGATCGACGGTGTCGTGTCCGGTCATCTGGAACAGATCCAGCAAGGCCGCAGCGAGATCACCCGCGCGCTCGACGAGGATATCGCCCGCGTGGAAGGCGTGGTTGCCTCCCAGATCGACAGGCTGTCGGAAAACCGCACCGTGCTGACGCAGGCCTTCGAAGGCGAGGCCGAGCGGATGGGCGCCCTGGTCACGGGTCAGCTCGAACGGCTGAACGACGGCCGCGAGCGGCTGACCCAGGCGCTAGAGGCCGATCTGCTGCAGCTCACCGAGGCCCGCGCCGAGATCGACGGCGTGGTCGTCAGCCATATCGGCAAACTCGCCGAAGGCCGCAAACTGTTCCGTCAGGCGCTTGATGACGATCTCGGCCGGCTGGCCGACACGCGCGCCGAAATCGATTCGGTGGTTTCGCAACATGTCGACAGGCTGGTCGAGGGCCGCGGCGCCCTCACCCAGGCGCTGCAGGACGACCTGTCCGGCATCGAATCGGTGGTCCAGACCCAGATCGACAGGCTGGCCGAGCACCGCAACGCGATCACCGACACGGTCCAGCGCGACATCGCCCATGTCGAGCAGGCGGTCGCAGCCCATCTCGACAAGCTGGCCGAGGGCCGCAGCACGATATCCGGCGCGCTCGACGCGGATCTGCAAAAACTCTCCGAGACGCGGGCGGAGATCGACGGCGTCGTCATGAAGCATCTCGGCACGCTGTCGGAACGCCGCAAGCTGTTCCGCCAGGCGCTCGACGAGGACCTTTCCCGCCTGACCGACGCCCGCTCCGAGATCGACGGCGTGGTCACCGCCCATGTCGGCAAGCTCGCCGAGGGCCGCAATATCCTGTCGCAGGCGCTCGATGCCGACATGCAGCAGATCGAATCGACCCGGTCGAACATCGAGGCGATGGTCAGCGAACAGCTGACCCGGCTGTCGGAGGGCCGCGACCAGGTCGCCGCTTCCATCGAGGCCGACCTGGTGCGACTGTCGGAGACCCGCGGCATGATCGACCAGGCGATCGCCGACCACGTCGCCCGTCTCGCCGACGGCCGCAATGTGCTGACCCAGGCGCTCGAGGACGACCTGTCGAAACTTTCCGACACGCGTGCGCTGATCGATTCCGTGGTCAACGAACACCTCGAAAACCTCGCCGGCCGCCGCCACGAATTGTCGCGCGCGCTCGACGAGGACCTCAACAAGCTCGCCGAGGCCAATCGCAACATCGATTCCTCGGTGACGGCGCATGTCGGCAAGCTGGCCGAAGGCCGCAACATCATGGCGCGCGCCCTGGAGCAGGATCTGGAAAAACTTTCCGAGACCCGCTCGATGGTCGACGCCGCGGTCCAGGCCCATGTCGATCTTCTGTCGCGCAGCCGTGGAGAAATCACCCATGCGCTCGCCGGCGACGTCGAAAAGATCGAGGAGACCTTCCGCCGCCAGACCGGCGTGATCGAGGAGCGCACGGGCACCATGCAGCGCGCCCTCGACGTCGGCGTGGAAAATGTCCGCGCCACGATCGAAAACACCGCCATGGTCGTGGCCGGATCTCTGCGCGACAAGGTTCTCGAGATCACCGCCGCGCTTTCGGACGGCGCCGGCAAGGCCTTCGAGGATGCCGACGAGCGCATCGCCAAGCGGGTCGAGCAGACCGCGACGACGCTGCTCGGCCGGGCCGAGGACGTCACCCAGGCCTTCGACGAGGCCGGACGCAATCTCGACCAGCGCGTCGCGGCAACCGGCGAAAAACTGTCGCAGCGCGCCATTGCCCTGTCGAGCGCCTTCGACGCGGCCGACGACAAGCTGGCAGCACGTGCCGGCGAGACGTCGAAGACATTGACCGAACGCGCCGAGGCGATCTCGCGCGTGTTTGAACAGGCCGACGAAAAGCTGGCCGCGCGCGCCGAAAGCTCCGCCAGGACACTGCTCGAGCGCTCGGGCGGCATCGTGCGCGCCTTCCAGGAGGCCGACGAGCGCATCGTCCAGCGCACCCAAGAGACCTCGGGCGAACTCGCCAAGCGCGCCGACCAGATCGCCGCGACGCTTTCCGATGTCGAGAAGCGGCTCGGCGACGGCGCCGATTCGATCGTCAGCAAGGTCGGCGGCCAGATCCAGAATGCCGAGGACCGGCTTGCCGGCAGCGCCGAGCGGATCGGCGAAAAGCTGGTCGAGCAGGTGTCCAAGACCGAGACCCAGCTGGTGTCGCGCGCCAACGTGATCGCGGAAACCTTCTCGGCGGTGAACCAGCATATCGGCCAGCGCACGGAGGAAGCCGCCAAGACGCTCGACGAGCGCACCCGCGAGCTCAACGACCTGCTGGCCAGCCGTTCTACGGATATCGCCCGCATTATCGACGAAAAGGCGCGGCCGCTGATCAAGAGCTTCGAGGATTCGGGCGGCGAACTGCAGAAAAGCCTGGAGACAGCCACCCAAAAGGCGACCGAGCGCCTGCGCAGCGAAAACGCCGCGCTGGTCAACGCCATCGCCAGCCGCACCGCCGAATCGCTGTCGGCCATGGAAGGCGCGCGCGAGACGCTGGCCGGAAAGGTCAACGAACTGCTCGATCGCCTGTCGCAGTCCAACGGTCGGCTTGGTGACTTGATCGAGGGCGCCACCAGCAATCTCGGCGCGGTCGACGAACGCCTGACCGGCGCGACGCAGAACTTCGCCGCGTCGACGGAAAAGGCGGCCCAGACCTTCGCCAGTTCGGCGCGCATGATCGACACCAATGTCGGCCGCCTGTCGGAATTGTCCTCGCAGACCCTCAACGAGATTGCCGGGATCGCCAGCCGCTTCGACGATCACAGCAAGTTGCTGGCACAGGCGCAGGACCTGATCGGCTCGGCCCAGTCCAACCTCACTTCCACCCTGGAGGATCGCCAGAAGGCGCTCGAGGAACTGGCCGTCGGCCTGGTCAAGAAGTCGGAGGACATCGAGGGTCTGATGCGTTCGTTCGAGAACGTCGTCGGAAACGCCATCGAAAAGGCCGAGGGCCGCACGATCGCGACCACCGACCAGATCCGCAACGCGATCTCGGAAGTGATCGACGCGGCGACCGCGCGCTTTGCCGACGCCACGCAGGAAATCCGCAGCACCGCCGGCGCCATCCGCGCGGAGCTGGAGGAAACCCGCTCCGAACTCAAGCGCGGGGTGCTCGAAATGCCCGAGGAGGCGAAGGAATCGACCGGCGCGATCCGGCGTGCGGTGTCCGAACAGATCGCCGCGCTCAAGGAACTGGCCGATATCGTTGCCAAGTCGGGACGCATGTACGACGTGTCGGACCCCGCCAACTTGCCCGACCCGGCACCGGCGCCCGCACCGCGTCCCGTCGAGGCCGCACCGCAGCCCGCGCGCAAGCCCCAGCCTGCCCCGGCCCCACAGCCGCGCGCACGCGCCAGCGCTGACGAGCCGGCCCTGCGCGGCAGTATCAACCCGGCCGAGGCCGATACCGCCGAGCGCAACGACGCCGATCTGGCACAGGAAGGCGGCTGGGTGAAGAACCTGCTGCGCCGCGCCTCGCAGGAAGAGGAAGTGCCTGCGCCCGCCTCGCGCGCCGCGCCGCGCTCGGCGCTGCACGTAGTCGAATCGCTCAACTCGCTGTCGGTCGACATCGCCCGCGCCATCGATCACGAGGCCTCGGTGGAGCTGTGGCAGCGTTATCGGCGCGGCGAGCGCAACGTCTTCACGCGCCGGCTCTACACGCTGAAAGGCCAGCAGACCTTTGACGAGATTCGCCGCAAATATCAGGTCGACGGCGAATTCCGCGCTGCGGTCGACCGCTATTGCGAGGATTTCGAAAAACTGCTGCAGGACGTCTCGCGCAATGACCGCGACAACATGGTGACCGAGACCTACCTGACCTCCGATACCGGCAAGGTCTACACCATGCTCGCCCATGCGAGCGGGCGGCTGCGGTAAGA
Organism: Nitratireductor alexandrii; assembly: GCF_004000215.1. Taxonomy (GTDB): domain Bacteria; phylum Pseudomonadota; class Alphaproteobacteria; order Rhizobiales; family Rhizobiaceae; genus Mangrovimarina; species Mangrovimarina alexandrii. The sequence goes on from NZ_RBVY01000004.1 coordinate 411,705, forward strand.
CCGCACCCGGCCGGGCGCACAATCAGCGTCCGGCCGCGACTTCTGCCAGCTACGCAGAAGAGGCCACAGCCCATGCACACCGACGCAACGATCGGCATTATCGGCGGCAGCGGCGCGCTCGGCGGCGCGATCTGCCAGGCGCTTTTGCGGACCGGCACCGCTGCGAAAACGATCCGCATCGCCAACCGGTCGGGCAAAACGCCCGATTTCGCCCGCACGGCCGGCATCACGGTCACGACCGACGCGCAGGCGCTGGTCGACGTGAGCGATCTGATAGTGCTGTCCCTGCCGCCGGCGCTGTTTTCCGCGCTTTCCGTCACCATACGCGACCAGCTGACCGTATCGGTGATGGCCGGCATCACCGCGCGACGGATCGCGCGTCACACCGGTGCGGCCAAGATCGTGCGGGCCATGTCGAGCCCGGTCGCGGCGCGTGGGCTGGCCTATTCGCCCTGGTTTGCCACCGACACGGTCTCAAAAGCCGAAAAGGCGGCGGTGCAGCGGCTGTTTACGGCATGCGGGCTTACCGACGAGATCGCCGAAGAAGGCCAGATCGACCACTTCACCGCCCTCACCGGCCCGGTCCCCGGTTTCGTCGCCTATCTCGCCGACTGCATGATCGGCCACGCGCGAGACCAGGGCATCGCGCCGGAGATCGCCGAGCGCGCGGTACGCCAGCTCTTCAAGGCGAGCGGTGTCGTCCTGTCCGAGAGCCCGGAAGCGCCGGGCGCGCATGTGCGTGCGATGCTCGCCTATGCCGGCACGACCGCGGCGGGGCTGGAGGCCATGCGCGCCTCGTCGCTTGCCGAAAACATCGCCCGCGGCTTGGCGGCGGCGGCGAAGAAGGCGCGCGACCTCGGCTGAAAGCGCCTCCGGTTTAGGCCGGTTCCCGAGAGTGTGCGATTTCTGCGTGTACGCAAGCGCCGCTTCAAACCCGTTTGTATCGCCGCAACGGACCGAAGGAGCCGCAATCGCCGGCGGCACATGGGTCAGATCGAGGACACCGTCCAATCGACGATATCGGTGGCGACGCTGCCGAAAGCGGCGTCGAGCGCGGCGGCGAAGCCGTCATTGCCACTGCCGGCGACCGGCACCTCGGCAGAAAAGCCGCGTGCCGCACGCACCACGCCATTGCGGTCGTTCAAGATGCGCACGAACAGTTCCGCCCGCGCGCGCTGGCCGCCGCCAACCACGATGTCGAAGGCGCGGATTTCAACGATGATCTGATAGTCGATCGCCAACCCTTCGCCGGGTTTGCCGACGCCGCCGAAACGCCCCGAACGCTGGAATGTCTCGGCCAGTCGCGCCTGTACGACCTTGGGCAGGCGGTCGCTCCATTGCGCGCCCTTGAGGAACTCCACCGATCCCGGCCCCGGCTTGACGACGATGTTCTCACCGTCGAGCGGTTTCAACGCCGATGGTTCGGCAATCAGAATCTGGGTGCGCGCCTGGCGCCGGCCGGCAGGATCGATCGCCGGCGCGCTCAATTCATAGGTGTCGAGCGGTGCGGGCGATCCGCCCGGCAAAGCAGCGCACCCGGTGAGAAACGCGGCAACCACCCATACGCCAACCGAACTGCGACCGCGCCTCAAACACTTGCTCCCGCCCGACATTACACGGCAGGTCCCTGCTGCCTCGCTTTTGTGCCCTTGTTCTTGATGCGCTCTGGGGCGGATGTCAACGGCGCACGCGCCCGTCATACTGGCGCACGCCGCCTTCTCCCCCGGTCAGAATGCGCTGCGGATTGCGCTCCAGCGCGGTGATCGCCTGCTCGATGCGGTTGATGGACCGTCGGCTGTCACGGATCAGCGCTTCGACGTCGCGCAGCCCCTGGCCGGAGAACCGGGCCAAACCGTCGGTGATCGTGCCGATACGCGCGTTGAGCGTTTCGGCGACCTTGCGGAATTCCTTCACCGTCTGGCCGGCTTCGGCGATCACGCCTTCGGTATTTTCCGAGCCGAGCAGCGAATCGACCTTGGCCAGCACACCGTCGACACGCGTCGAAGCCTGGTTGAGCCGCTCCGAGATTTCGCGCGCATTGACGATGATCTGGTCGACGTCGTCGCCACGCTGGCTGAACCGGTCGGCAAGCGCGGAGACGTCCGCGGCCGCCTTGCGCGCATCCACCGTCGCGCCCTCGATATTGGCCAGCGCCGAGCGGACTTTTTCGGGATCGACGCCGTCAAGCACCTTGTCGACCCTGGCCAGCGTTTCGGAAGCCCCGTCCCCGACCTTGCCGATCGAGGCGACCGCGCTGTCGATGCCGGTCGTCGCGCTGTCGGCGATCCGGTCGATCGAGGCCACGGCCGTGTCGACCCCGCCCTTCACGTCCTCGAGAATGCCGTCGACCCTGGCCAGCGACTTGCCGGCATTTTCCGACAATTCACGTACCGAACGCGCGCTGGCATCGACGTTCTTCATGATACCGTCGAGGTCGGCGCTCGCCGTATCCAGCCGCTTGGTGAAGTTTTCGACATTGGCGACGATGGTGCCGACCTTGTCGCGGTCGACCGCGTCGAGCAGTTCCTCGGCCGAGGCGAGCGTGGAATCCAGCCGGCCGGACACCTTGTCGATCGTCTGCGACAAGTCCGATACGCTGGCCAGGAAACCGTCGACGCCGTCCGCGTTGCGCGACAGGGCCTCAGAGAAGGTCTTGGCATTGCCGATCGTTTCGGTCAGCGGCGCGCGCACTTCCGTAACGAAACCCTCAAGCGCGTCGAGCACGGAGTTGGTGCGCGAAAAAATGTCCTGCGCGGTCTGCAAAAGATTGGTCACCGCCGAGGGATTGGCCGTCAGTTCGGCGATGCGGTCCTCCGCTTCGGCCTGTTCGAGCAGATTGGGTTCGGACAAATCGCCGCCCTTGAGTTCGATATTGGCCTGGCCGGTCAGGCCCGCCAGACCGATATCGGCGCGCGTGGAACGGGTGATCGGCGTCAGACGGTCGATCTGAGTATCGGCGACCACGACATCGGGGTTCTTCACATCGATGAAGACCCGACGCACGTCGCCCACCTTGACGCCGTTGAACAGCACCGCGCTGCCGCGGCCGAGCCCGGATGCAGAGCCGGGAATGCGGATGCGCAATTGCGCGGTCTCGCCACCCTCGCCGAACCCAGATTTCCAATAGACCAGCCCGAATCCGGCCAACACCAGCACCAAGGTGAAAATGCCGACGGCGACGTAATTGGCTCTCGTTTCCATCAGCGCATCATTCCCGCGGCCAAGCCGCTTCCATAGGTTGCCGGGTCGATCTGGCGCGCCCGCTTGCCGCGGAAATAGGATTTGACCCACGGGTCCTCGACGGTCAGCATCTTGCTGACGGTACCTTCCACCAGCACCCGACGCTTCCCCAGCACCGCAACGCGGTCGCAGACCGAAAACAGGCTGTCAAGGTCGTGTGTGACCATGTAGACGGTCAGGCCCATCGTGTCGCGCAGCTTGGCGACCAGTTCGTCGAATTCCGCGGCCCCGATCGGGTCGAGGCCGGAGGTCGGCTCGTCGAGAAAGACGATGTCGGGATCCAGCGCCAAGGCGCGCGCCAACGCGGCGCGCTTGATCATGCCGCCCGACAATTGTGAAGGAAATTTGTTCGCCGCCGTCGCCGGCAGGCCGACAAGCTCAATCTTCAGGCGCGCCAACTCGTTCATGAGCGGCTTGGGCAGGTCGAGATATTCGCGCATCGGCACCTGGATGTTTTCAAGCACGGTCAGCGCCGAGAACAGCGCGCCGTGCTGGAACAGCATGCCAACGCGCATATCGAGGCGCAGCCGTTCGGCCTCGCTCGCCCTGTCGAGATCGACATCGAACAGGGTGATCGTGCCCGCCTGTTTCCTGTTGAGACCCAAAATGGTGCGCAACAGCACCGATTTGCCCGATCCCGACGCGCCGACAAAACCCAGGATTTCGCCGCGATAGACATCAAGCGACAGGTCTTCCAGAACGACCTGCTCGCCGAAGGCGACGGTGATACCGCGCGCCGAAAGCACGATTTCCCGCTCCGCCGGGGCTTTGTCCGTGTCGTTGGCGTGCTTTTGCACCGCGTGTTCCGTCTCCAGTCCGCTCATGGCGTCAAAACCCGATCGCCGCGTAGAACATGGCGAAAATGCCGTCGACGACGATCACGACGAAGATCGCCTTCACGACCGCGGCGGTGACGTGGCTGCCGAGCGATTCCGCGCTGCCGCCGACCTTGATGCCTTCCACCGAAGCGATCACGCCGATGATAAGCGCCATGAACGGCGCTTTTATGAGGCCGGCAAAAATCGTCGACAGGTCGATGGCGCTTCGCATGCGGTCGATGAAGGCGCTCGGCGCGATGCCCGAATAATAGTAGCTCACCGCCATCGCCCCGCCGACGGCTGCGAAATTGGCCGCGATCGTCAGGCATGGCAGGGCGATCAACAGCGCGACCAGGCGCGGAAAGACCAGCACGCCGACGGGATTGAGCCCGATCACGGTCAGCGCGTCGATTTCCTCGCGCATCTTCATCGAGCCGATCTCGGCCGTGATCGCGCTGCCGGACCGGCCGGCGATCATGATCGCGGTCAACAACACGCCCATCTCGCGCAAAACCAGGATGCCGACCAGGTCGACGACGAAAATCTCGGCCCCGAAATAGCGAAGCTGAAATGCGCCCTGCTGGGCGACGATCGCGCCGACGATCGCCGACATCAACAAGATGACCGGAATCGCGCCGACCCCCATCCTGTCGATCTGATGCACGATCGCGGCCGGATTGACGCCGTGGCCGCGACCCCGCTTCATCTGAGCGCCCGAGATGGTGGCGCCGAGAATATGCATGCCGAGCAAGAACTCGTCGCGGAAGGCGTAGACCAGCCGGCCGATTCCCTCGAGCGCCGCCAGAACGCCCCAGCGCCCGCCTTCGGCGTCGGTCGGGATCTCCTGACGAATCGCGTCTTCGACGGCCGCTAAAAGCACGCTGTCGGTTTCGCCCTCCCCGGTGATCTCGATCCGGGCGCCAGCCTGTTCCTGCACCGCGGCGAGCCGCTTGATGACCCAGGCCCCGGCGGTATCGAGCCGCGAAACGTCCGTGAGGTCGATCTGCAGATCGCTCACCCCCTCGCGCGCCGCCAGACGGCGCATCTCGGCATCGACGAGCCCGACCGTGTGCGTGGTCCACGGTCCGGCCAGGGCGACGTGCAGCACGCCCTGGCGCGCCTGGGTATCGATAGACGGAACCGCGCCGCTGTCGCCAGGCCCGGCCGCACTTGCATCGTTGCGCTCTTTGGTCAACATGACCGCGATTCTTAGACCATGGCCTCGACGGAGGCCATGCCGATTTGGCAACAAGTTCGGCCCGTCGAAACAGGAGCATAACTGCCATGGCCCGTTCATTTCGCGTCGATGTCGAACGCTTTCCGATCGCCGGCGGCTTTACCATCTCGCGCGGCACCAAGACCGAAGCCGAGGTGATCACCTGTTCGATCGGCGAAGCCGGTTATGTCGGGCGCGGCGAATGCGTGCCCTATTCGCGCTACGACGAAAGCGCGCAGAGCGTGCAGGCGACACTCGAGCAAATCGCCGGCGACATCGAAAACGGGCTGAGCCGCGAGGATCTGCAATCCGCGCTTCCTGCAGGCGCGGCGCGCAACGCGGTCGATTGCGCCCTATGGGACCTGGAAGCGAAAATGGCCAGCCAACGCGCCCATCATGCCGTGTGCCGCATCCTGCCCCGTCCGGTGGTGACGGCCTACACGATCTCGCTCGGATCGCCGGAGGACATGGCCGCCCAGGCCCGCCAGGCCTCCCATCGGCCGCTTTTGAAGGTCAAGGTCGGCACCGAGGACGACTATGCGCGCATCCATGCCGTGGCCAGCGTGGCTCCCAACAGCCGCATCATTCTCGACGCCAACGAGGGTTGGACGAACGACAATATCCGCGACCACCTGCTCGCCGCCGCGCAGTTCCACATCGCCCTGGTGGAGCAGCCGCTGCCGGCCGGCCAGGACGAGATCCTGCGCGAGATTCCCCATCCGGTGCCGATCTGCGCCGACGAAAGCGTCCATACCGCCGACAGTCTGGACGCGCTCGCCGGCCTTTACGACGCCGTCAACATCAAGCTCGACAAGACCGGCGGCCTGACGGCCGCGCTCGACCTGCGCGATCAGGCGCGCAAGCGCGGCTTCGGCGTCATGGTGGGCTGCATGGTGGGAAGCTCGCTGGCGATGGCGCCGGCGGTGCTGCTTGCCCAGGACGCAGACTATGTCGACCTCGACGGCCCCCTGCTCCTGGCGCGCGACCGCTCGCCCGGCCTGACCTATTCCGGCTCGCTGGTTTCGCCCCCCGAACCGGCCTTGTGGGGGTGATCAGCAGGGACGCGGACGCGCGCCTCCCTGGCCCGTCTTCAAGCGGCCTCGGCCGCTTTTTTGCCCTTGAACGGCACGACCGTTTCGGGCCTGTCCTGTGTGGCGCCGCGCGCCTGCGTCCAGGTGATGATCTCGAACGAGCCGTCCTCGTTCTCGCCCACCGCCGTGCAGCTTTCGACCCAGTCGCCGGTGTTGATGTAGTCGATATCACCCATCCGGGTGATGGTCGCGTGGTGGATGTGTCCGCATACCACGCCCTCGACGCCGGAGCGACGGGCTTCCTGCGTCACCACCTCCTGGAAGGCGCCGATGAAGTTGACCGCCTGCTTCACGCGCACCTTGGCCCAGGACGAGAACGACCAATAAGGCATGCCGAACAGCCGCCGGAAGACGCCGACGGCGCGGTTGACCAGGATGGCGACGTCGTAGGCCTTGTCGCCGAGATAGGCGAGCCAGCGCGCATTGTGGACGATGGTGTCGAACTGGTCGCCATGAATGACGAGAAAGCGACGCCCGTCAGCGGCCTGGTGGACGGCACGGTCCGCCACCACGATGCCGCCGAAATGCACGCCTTGAAAGGCCCGCAGGAATTCGTCGTGATTGCCGGCAATGTAGACGATCTTCGTGCCCTTGCGCGCCTTACGCAGCAGTTTTTGCACCACGTCGTTGTGGGCCTGGGGCCAATGCCACGAACGCCGCAGGCGCCAACCGTCGACGATGTCGCCGACCAGATAGATCGTTGCGGCATCGTGATGGCGCAAAAAGTCGATCAGCAGCTCGGCTTTGGCCGGTTTCGAGCCCAGATGGATGTCCGAGACGAAAAGCGTCCGGAAGGTGCGGATCTGTTCACCGGCCATGAAACGCCCACCTCTTGTTGCCGGCCTTCCAAAACACGATTCATGTCACAGCCATGTGACGCCGGCGGCGCGGGCGCTGCGGCTTTTGGGGGAGTTTTCTCAAGAGCGTTCTGACACTACTGTGCGGCCGACAAACGAGAGGAAGCACAGATGGATCTGGGAATTCGGGGCAAGTCGGCGATCGTCTGCGCGTCGAGCCGGGGCCTCGGGCTCGGTTGCGCGAGCGCCCTGGCCGAAGCCGGCTGCACGCTGGTCGTCAACGGCCGCGACGCCGACGCGCTCGCCGAGACCGCAGCGGCGCTGCGCGCACGCTACAAGGTCGCGGTGAGCGAAATTGCCGGCGACGTGTCGAAGGCGGACGTCCAGGAGGCGCTGCTGGCCGCCTGCCCGGCGCCGGACATTCTCGTCAACAACAATGGCGGCCCGCCTTTGCGCGATTTCCGCCAACTCGATCGCGAGGCCCTGCTTGACGGCGTGACGCAGAACATGGTGACGCCGATCGAACTGATCCGCTCCGTCATCGACGGAATGGCAGATCGCGGGTTCGGGCGCATCGTCAACATCACCTCGCTGTCGGTCTATCAGCCGATTCCCGGGCTCGACCTGTCGTCGGGCGCGCGCGCCGGGCTGACCGCCTTTCTCGCCGGCATCGCCCGCACGGTCGCCGGGCGCAACGTAACCATCAACAATATCCTGCCGGGCAAGTTCGACACCGACCGCATCCGCAACACGCTGGTGTTTGCAGCCGAGAAATCCGGCATGAGCGTGGAGGACCAGGCCAGGAAGGTCGCCGCCGACATTCCTGCCGGCCGCTTCGGCACGACGGAGGAATTCGGCCAGGCCTGCGCGTTTTTATGTTCGACCCATGCCGGTTACATCACCGGCCAGAATCTGATCCTCGACGGCGGGCTTTATCCAAGCGCGTTTTGAACGCTGTTTGAATCCATTTTCGAAAAACAAGGAATAAACCATTGAAACTGGTGCGTTTTGGCGAAAGAGGCAACGAACGACCCGGACTGCTGGACACCGACGGGACGATCCGCGACATGTCCGGCGTGGTGCCCGACTACGGACCCGAGTCGCTCTCGCCGGCGCTTGTCGAAAAACTCGCCGCAGCCGACCTGTCCTCGCGCCCGGCCGCACCGGCGGGCGCACGCCTCGGCGCGCCGCTTAACCGTGTCGGTCATTTCATCGCGATCGGCCTCAACTATGCCGACCATGCCGCGGAGACCGGCGCGCCGATCCCCACGGAACCGATCGTATTTTCCAAGGCGCCGAGTTCGCTGTCAGGGCCCAATGACGACGTGCTGATCCCGCGCGGGGCGCAGAAGCTCGATTGGGAGGTCGAGCTTGCAGTGGTGATCGGCAAGCGCTGCGACTATGTCGGCAAGCACGAAGCGCTGTCGCATGTCTTCGGTTACGCCCTGTGCAACGACGTGTCGGAACGCGCCTATCAGGCCGAGCGCGGCGGGCAGTGGATCAAGGGCAAGAGCGCGCCGACCTTCGGGCCGCTGGGTCCGTTTCTGGTCACGGCCGACGAGATCGCCGACCCGCAGGCTCTCGGCATGTTCCTCGACGTCAATGGCCAGCGGCGCCAGACCGGCAACACGGCAACGATGATCTTTTCGGTGGCCGAAATCATTGCCTACCTGTCGGAGTTCATGGTGCTGGAACCGGGCGACGTCATCACCACCGGCACGCCGCCGGGCGTCGGCCTCGGTTTCAAGCCGCCTGTGTTCCTGCGCGACGGCGACACGATGCATCTGGGCATCGACGGTCTCGGCGAACAGCGCCAGACGGTGGTGGCACGCTGATCCGCGGTCGGCCTGCGCGCCCGCCGCGCACCTCGGCGCCGGGCCGGTCGCAAGGATCCGGCTACCGCGATCGAAACCGCGCTCGGCCGCAGGCGCTGCCGGACGCGAAACAGCTTCAAGCCGACCGCTCCCCATGACGGGATGCGGCGTGCTAGTTTGGCCGTTCAGGCATTGGACAATCACGACATGACCCACAAACAGGACAAGACCGAGCGCAGCGAGTTCGACGAGGCGGCGCTGTTCTTCCATCGCTATCCCGCGCCCGGCAAACTCGAAATCCAGGCGACCAAACCGCTCGGCAATCAGCGCGACCTGGCGCTGGCCTACTCGCCGGGCGTGGCCGTTCCCTGCCTTGCCATCCACGACGACCCGGCGAGCGCGGCAGACTACACCGCGCGCGCCAATCTGGTCGGCGTCGTCTCCAACGGCACCGCCGTGCTCGGGCTCGGCAATATCGGCCCGCTCGCCTCCAAACCGGTGATGGAAGGCAAGGCGGTTCTGTTCAAAAAATTCGCCGGCATCGACGTGTTCGACATCGAGATCGACGCGCCCGGCATCGAACGCATGGTCGAGACCATCGCCGCGCTCGAACCCACGTTCGGCGGCATCAATCTCGAGGACATCAAGGCGCCGGAATGTTTCGAGGTCGAGGAACGGCTCAAGCAGCGCATGGCCATTCCCGTCTTTCACGACGACCAGCACGGCACCGCAATCATCGTCGCCGCGGCGGTGCTGAACGCACTCGAACTGGCCGAAAAGGACATTGCCGCCGTCAAGATCGTCACCTCGGGCGCAGGCGCGGCCGCGATCGCCTGCCTTAACCTGCTGGTCTCGCTCGGCGCCAGGCCCGAAAACATCTGGATCACCGACCGCCACGGCGTCGCCTACAAGGGCCGCACCGAGGAAATGGACCGCTGGAAGGAACCATATCTCAAGGAGACCGATGCACGCGCGCTCGCCGACGTGATCGGCGGCGCCGACGTCTTTCTGGGCCTGTCGGCGGCCGGCGTGCTGAAACCCGAGTTGCTGGCGGAAATGGCCGAGCGCCCACTGATCCTGGCGCTCGCCAATCCGGTGCCGGAGATCATGCCGGAGGTGGCGCGTAAAGCGCGTCCCGACGCCATGATCTGCACGGGGCGGTCGGATTTTCCCAACCAGGTCAACAACGTACTATGTTTTCCTTACATTTTTCGCGGGGCGCTCGATGTCGGCGCAACCGCCATCAACGAGGATATGAAGATGGCCGCGGTCCAGGCGATCGCGGCCCTGGCCCGTGAGGAACCGTCCGACGTCGCCGCCCGCGCCTATTCCGGCGAAACGCCGACCTTCGGCCCCGAATTCCTGATCCCCTCGCCGTTCGATCCGCGCCTGATCCTCAGGATCGCGCCCGCCGTCGCCAAGGCGGCCTGCGAGAGCGGGGTCGCCGGGCGACCGATTTCCGACATGGATGCCTATATCGACCGGCTGAACCGGTTCGTGTTCCGCTCGGGCCTGGTCATGAAGCCGGTGTTTTCGGCCGCGCGCCGGGCCGCCGCCAAACGTGTCATCTATGCCGACGGCGAGGACGAGCGCGTGTTGCGCGCCGCCCAGGTGGTGGTGGAGGAAGGCATCGCCCAGCCGATCCTGATCGGGCGCCCGCACGTGATCGAGGTCCGTCTGCGGCGCTACGGGCTGAGAATCCGGCCGGGCGCCGATTTCGACCTGGTCAATCCCGAGGACGATCCGCGCTACCGCGACTATGTCGATCTTCTGATCCGCGTCGCGGGCCGGCGTGGCGTCACCCAGGAGGCGGCGCGCACCATGGTGCGCACCAACAACACCGTGATCGCGGCGCTGGCGCTGATCCGCGGCGAAGCCGATGCGATGATCTGCGGCCTGGAAGGCCGTTTTGAGCGCCATCTGCGCAATGTCGGCCTGATCGTCGGCCACAAGCCGGGCGTGCGCGACCTGTCGGCGCTGTCGATGCTGATCATGCAACGCGGCGTCACCTTTTTCACCGACACCTATGTCAGCGTCGAGCCGAGCGCGGAGGAGATCGCCGAGATGACCGTGCTGGCGGCGGCCGAAATCCGCCGTTTTGGCATCGAGCCCAAGGCGGCCTTGCTGTCCTTGTCGAATTTCGGCTCGCGCGACACGGCCAGTACGCTAAAGATGCGCAAGGCGGCAGGCCTGATCGCCGAACTGGCGCCAGAGCTGGAAGCCGACGGCGAGATGCACGGCGATTCGGCGCTTTCGGAGATGCTGCGCCAGCGCGTCTATCCGCATTCCAGGCTGAAGGGCGAGGCCAATCTTTTGGTCTTTCCCGACCTCGACGCCGCCAACATCGCGCTGACCACGATCAAGCAGTTGACCGACGCGCTGCACGTCGGCCCGATCCTGCTCGGCGCGGCGCGCCCGGCCCATATCCTGACGCCGTCGGTGACCTCACGCGGCGTGGTCAACATGACCGCGCTTTCTGTAGTCGAGGCCTCGCAGGCGACCGAAGCCTGAGGCCGTCGGCCATGAATATGCTAAAGACCGGGTTAACCCGTTGCGGCTAGGCTTGCGAGGTTCGCGACGGCGAGCCGGGACCGACATGGCAAAAACGCAACCATCGATGACGGGCAGTTGGCTTGGCGCGGCACGTCGCGCCGCGTTGCTTGTGGCGCTGGCGACCGGCGTGCTGACCTCCGGTCCGGCCGATGCCGCCTCGCGGCTGTGCCGCGATCTTGAAGCGCGCCTGGCCAGCCTCGGGCAGACGCGCAGCGTCGCCTCGCCTGCCACGCGGCGTTACGCAAAGGCGATCCGCGACCAGAGGGGCCAGATCGACAAGGCCGAGCGCCAGCAGCGTCGCGCCGGCTGCTCCGGCGGTTTTTTCCGCCGCGACGCCGGCAATGTGTGCCAGTCGCTCGACAACACGCTCAAGCGCATGCACAACAATCTCGCCGCGCTGGAACGCAAACATGCCGGCCTGTCTCGCGGCGGCGACAACAGGGGCGAACGGCGGCGGCTCATGGCCTCGATCGAAGCCAATGACTGCCGCAGCCGGGCCGTGGCGACGCGCGACGCGCGCCGGGACCAGCGCGGCCGCCCGCTGTTCGAAAAACTTTTCGGCGAACCGGCCGACGCCGATCGGGAAAGGCCCCGTCGCCGCCTTCCGCTCGACGACGGCAAGCGGGTGCGTGCCGTCATCAATCGCGACGGCCCGATCGACATCGCACCGAACGTTGCCGGTCAATTCCGCACCCTGTGCGTGCGCACATGCGACGGCTATTATTTTCCGGTGTCGTTTTCGACTCCGGCAAGCGCGCTCGACCGCGACGAGGCAGCCTGCAAGGCGATGTGTCCGGGTACCGACGTCGCACTCTACCTGCATCGCGTCCCCGATCAGGAGACCGACCAGATGGTATCGCTGGCCGGCACGCCTTATAGCGAGCTGCCGGCCGCCTTCTTGTACCGGCGGCCCGACTACGAGCGGCCGGCAAGCTGCGGCTGCAACCCGGCGCGCGGCTTTTCCATCATCGCCGGCGAAACGGAAGCCTCCGACGAAGACGCGCCCCCTGCCGCCGAACCGGTCTTGCCGATCCCGCAGCGGCGGCCCGATCCGGCCGCCGATCCCGAAACGCTGGCCAACCAGGCGGGCAGCCTCGACGAGGAGATGATCAAGACGGTGCTGAGGCCGGCCGAACCGGCGCTCTCCTCGCCGCGCGAGGACGCCGACGACGACGACCGCAAGGTCAGGGTCGTCGGGCCAGTGTTTCTTCCCGACCCAGAAGCGGCAATAGATCTGACAGCTCCGGCCCGGACTCAAGCCCGGTAAGGGCAAGCCGCAGCGGCCGGAACAGGGCCTTGCCCTTGCGCCCGGTCTTCTCCTTGACCGCACCCGTCCACGCCTTCCAGGTCTCGCCGTTCCAGGGCTCCTCGGGCAAGAGCCCGAACGCTTCGGCAAGAAAGGCCGCGTCGGCTTCGGCGAAAGGCACATCGGGGCGATAGTCCTTCGACACCACCTCCCACCAGCGCGCGGCGTCGCTGAGCCGGTCCAGATTGCCGCGCACCGCCAGCCAGAACGCCTCGGCCTGCTCGCCGCCGACGCCGAAGGCGACCAACCGGTCGCGCACGGCGGTAAACGGCATCGTCTGAAGCAGCGCCCGGTTGAGATGGACAAGGTCGGCGGGATCGAACTTGGCCGCCGAACGCGAGGCGGCGGCGGGGTCGAACTTTTCCGCCAGGTCGCCCATCGACGGCACCGGCTCGATGTTTTCCGACGTACCGGTCAGAACCGCGAGCGAAGCGATCGCCATCGGCTCGATGCCGTCATCGCGCAGGCTGGCGATCGACAGCGCGCCGCTGCGTTTGGAAAGCCCCTCGCCGCTTGCCGCCGTCAGCAAATTGTGATGGCCGAAGGCGGGTGCGTCCGCGCCCAGCGCCTTGAACAGCGCGATCTGCACACCGGTATTGGTGACGTGATCGTCGCCGCGAATGACGTGGGTGATCCCCATCTCGATATCGTCGACCACCGACGGCAGCGTGTAGAGATAGGTGCCGTCGGCGCGTATCAGCACCGGATCGGACAGCGAGGCCAGATCGACCGTTTCCTCGCCGCGCACGATGTCGGTCCACGAGATGTCGGTGCGCCGGGTCTCGGAGGGATCGCGCTGGTAGTTGGGCAGCAGGAAGCGCCAATGCGGCGTGCGGCCTTCTGCTTCGAGCGCGGCGCGCTCCTCCGCGCCCAGCGCCAGCGCCTCGCGGCCATAGATCGGCGGCAGCTTGCGCGACAGACGAATCTTGCGCTTGAGTTCCAACTCGTCGGGCGTTTCGTAGCACGGGTAGAGCAGACCCGCCGCCTTGAGCTTCTCGACGGCGGCCTGATAGCGCTCGAAGCGTCGCGACTGGTATTCCACCTTGTCGGGAAAGATGCCCAGCCAGTGCAGGTCGTAGAGGATCTGGTCGGCGAATTCCTGTTTCGAGCGTGCCTGATCGGTATCGTCGAAGCGCTGCACGAACCGGCCGCCATTCTTGCGCGCGAACAACCAGTTGAACAGCGCCGTGCGCGCATTGCCGATATGGATATTGCCGGTGGGCGACGGCGCGAAACGGACTGTGACTGTCATGCGCGCGGCGTAGCCGAAAGGTCCGCCGCTTTCAAGGCGCGCACCCGTACCCTTGCCGCAACATAGGCCATCAAAAATGATGTCACGAAGCAATAGAGGCCCATCGTGACGATCTGCGCGGGATAGGACACGCCCCGGTCGATCAGGAACCCGGTCAATCCCGGCCCCATCGCGGTCGCAAACACCATGATAGCGACCGTCAACGCGCGGATCGAACCGAGATGTTTGAGCCCGTAGACCTCCGGCCACAAGGCGCCGAACAGCGTGGAGGAAAAGCCGTAGGAAATGCCGAGCAGGCCCATGAAGGCAAACGCGCTCCACTGGCCCTCCAACAGGCCGAGCACGAGACAGGCGGCCCCCAGCGGCACCAAAAATCCCGGCAGGATGGCGACGGCGGAAAACCGGTCGATCAACTGCCCCGACACAAGCGCGAAGGTGACCGTCATCGTGGCCATGAAGATGAAGGAGGTGGCGAAGGCCTCCAGCGACCAGCCGCGCAGCTCGACCAGATAAACCTGATGGAAAAAGATCGTCGTGCCGATGAAACCCGGCGCCATCACCCCCATCAACAGCAGGTAAAACACCGGGTCGCGAACGACCTCGCCGCGCGTCCAATCAGGCGCATCGACCTTTCTGGCGACGGGATCGCTGGCGCGCGGCGCGCGCTCGACGGCAATCAGCGCACCGACCGCCGGCAGCGCCACGAGAACCAGCACCAGCGCCGCCACGACCCAAGAGCCGCGCCAGCCCACCAGCCCGGCGACCAGCACGAACAGCAGCGGAAACACCGCCTCGCCGACATTGTGGCCGAGCGTGATGACCGAGACCGCGCGCCCGCGCTGGGCCGAAAACCAGCGCGCCATGGCGGTGAAGGCGTTGTGGGTCATCATGCCCTGGCCGAACAGGCGCAGCATGTAGATCGACACGGCCAGCACGGCGATCTGGCTCGAAACCGCCATCAGCAACGCCGCGGCGGCAAGCAGCGGCACGATGATCAGTGCCACCTTTTGCGCCGAGTACCGGTCGACGATCTGGCCGAGCCTGGGCAGCGTCAGCGCGCTGGCGAGCGTGGCGACCATGTAGAGCGTGCCGAACCCGCCATGGCTAAGCCCGTATTCGGCGCGGATCTGGCCGGCCGACAGCGAGATGAAGAAGGTCTGGCCGAAAGAGGAAAAGAAGGTCAGCAGAAATCCGCCGGCGAGCCAGCGGGCATTGTCCCGCAGGAAGACGAAGAACATCATGGGCGACCGCACCGTGCCAAAACTCAGCGCAGGAAAGCGCAGAACCGCAACGCGAGACAAAGGCTATCTCTATAGGATCGCCGGCAGCGCTTTGATAGGTTTCAGGAGCACTGGTCCAACGCAAAAGCGAACGCCGCTCGGCTGGCGACGGCAGGCCGTGCCCCTCAACGGCGGAGGATTTCAGACGAGACCTGGCGGAGGCGGGAACACAGCCACGTTTTAAAAATAGATGCTTACGACCGATCCCTGAATCGGTTGGTGATCGGATAGCGCCGGTCGCGGCCAAAGTTCTTGCGGGTGATCTTGACGCCCGGCGCGGCCTGGCGACGCTTGTACTCGGCAATGTAGAGCAGATGTTCGATCCGGTGCACCGTCTGGCGGTCGTGGCCGCGCGCGACGATGGCGTCGACGCCCATCTCGTTTTCCACCAGACATTCCAAAATATCGTCGAGCACCGGATAGGGCGGCAGCGAATCCTGGTCGGTCTGGTCGGGCTTCAATTCGGCCGACGGCGCCTTGTCGATGATGTTTTGCGGGATCACCGCGCCGGTGGGCCCGAGCGCGCCCGGCGGGGTGTGGGCATTGCGCCAGCGCGACAGGGCGTAGACCTGCATCTTGTAAAGGTCCTTGATCGGATTGAAGCCGCCATTCATGTCGCCGTAAAGCGTGGCGTAGCCGACCGACATTTCCGACTTGTTGCCGGTCGTGATCACCATCGAGCCGAACTTGTTGGAGATCGCCATCAAAATGGTGCCGCGCGTCCGACTCTGCAGGTTTTCCTCGGTGATACCGTCTTCCGTGCCCTCGAAGAGCTGCGTCAGGGCATGCGAAAAACCTTGGACGGGCTCGAAAATCGGCACCGTGTCGTAGCGGCAGCCGAGCGCGCGGGCGCAATCCTCAGCGTCCTTGAGCGAATCTGCGGTGGTGTAGGTGTAGGGCATCATCACCGCCCTCACCCGGTCCTCGCCGAGCGCATCGACGGCAAGCGCCGCGCAAATCGCCGAATCGATCCCGCCGGAAAGCCCCAGGACGACATTCTTGAAACCGTTCTTGTTGACGTAGTCGCGCAGGCCCAGCATGCAGGCGCGGTAGTCGGCCTCCTCGGCATCGGGGATCTGCGACACCGGCCCGCCGTCACAGCCCCAGCCGTCCGGCCCGCGTTTCCAGGTCGAGACCGAAACCGCTTCCTCGAACTGGCTCATCTGGAAAGCCAGCGACTTGTCGGCGCCAATGGCGAAGGACGCGCCGTCGAAGACCAGTTCGTCCTGGCCGCCGAGCTGGTTGGCGTACAAAATCGGCAGGCCGCTTTCTATCACCTGTTTGATCACCACCTGCTGGCGCACGTCGATCTTGCCGCGATAATAGGGCGAGCCGTTGGGCACCAGCAGAAGCTCGGCTCCGCTTTCGGCGAGCGTCTCACACACGCCGAGATCGCCCCAAATATCCTCGCAAACCGGCACGCCGATGCGCACGCCGCGAAAATCGACCGGACCCGGCATAGACGGACCCGGCTGGAAAACCCGTTTTTCGTCAAATTCGCCGTAATTGGGCAGGTCGAGCTTGTAGCGCTCGGCAAGCAGCTTGCCGCCGTCGGCGACGATGACGGCATTGTGCAGGCCCGACGGGCGCGCGAGCGGCGTGCCGAGCACGATGCCCGGCCCGCCATCGGCGGTCTCGGCGGCGAGTTCGAGCGCGGCGCGCTCGCAGGCCGCCACGAAGGCCGGTTTTAGAACCAGATCCTCGGGCGGATAGCCGGCGATGAACAATTCGGTGAACAGCACCAGTTCGGCACCATGGCGCGCTGCGTCGGCGCGTGCTGCCCGCGCCTTGTCGAGATTGCCGGCGATGTCGCCGACGATCGGGTTGAGTTGCGCGATGGCGATACGAAGTGTCGAAGGCATGCTCATGCCACTGCCTGTAGCGCGGCCGCGCCGATGCGGCAATGGCCGCGCGCCCGGCCTATTCGCCCATATACTCGCGCAGCGCCTCAGCCGAATGGTTCTCGCCGATCGACATGGCCAGGATGCGCGACAGATGGACGTAAGGCAGGCCGGTTTCGGCCCGCCAGGCATTGAGTTGTGCCTGGATGGCGGCGAGGTCTTTTTTCGAGCTCGGGCTTTCGGCGATGTCGAGCCCGGCATCGCGCAATGCGGCCGCCATGTCGCGCGAGACGATAAAGCAGTCCCAGCCGAGCCAGCGCAGCAGATATTGTCCGGTATTGCCGCCGAGCCGGCTGCCGTTCTTGGCCAGGAAAGCCATCAATCCGACCTGGTCATCGGCCGGCCAGTCGGCCAGGAAGCGGCCGAACCCGCCATGTTCGCGTGAAATCCTGTCGACGAAGGCGGCGTTGTCGCGCACCGATCTGATCTTTTGCGGGTTGCGAACGATGCGCGCGTCGCCGGCCAGGTCGTGCCAGAACTCATCCGGCTGGAACAGAAGCCGTCGGGGATCGAAACCCAGAAACGCCTCCTCGAAACCGGGCCATTTCTGCTCGATCACACGCCACACGAAGCCGGCGCAAAACACCCGGTTGGCCATGGTCGAAAGCACGCGGTCGTCGGGGATAGCCGCCACGGCGGCATTCTCGGGCACCATCGGCAGCAACGTCGCCAGAACGGCTTCGCCGCCCTTGCGATCGGCCGCGCGATCGCGGATTTGGGCGATGGTCTTCATACGGTCCTCCCGCGCATCGCGGCCATGTCAGGCCCAGTCCAATCCGCGACGCGAAAAGAAAATGCGGCACCAGGCCGGGACGCGCAAGCTCTCTGCGGGACGCAGCGCCACCGCTGCTGACAAGGCTCAGGCCACGCCGAGAGCCACCTCGCCACGATCCAGGATCAGCGGAATGATCAAATCCTCCTCGTCGTCGAGATGCCGCGTCAGCATGGCAACGAGGCGCTGATTGGCGTCGGCATAGGCATCGGCGGCGAAACGCCTCCGGTCTTCGTTTTCGTGCAATGCGCGCAAAAACTCGTTCGCCGTCGCCGCGTTGCGTTCGAGGGCGTCGTGGATGGCGTGGTGGTCGCGGTCGAGAATCTCGAAGCCCCGCGCCAGCCGCCTTTCCGCCCGCGCGAAGACCGGAAAATAATGCTGGTCCTCGATGTTGTGGTGCCCGTCGAGATGGCCGAGGAAATAGTTGAGGCGCGGCGCGAACCATTGCGCGAAATCGGGAGCCGTGCGCCCGCCCTCGCGATAGTCGGCGATGCCCGTCGTCAACAGGCCGCCGAGTTCGCGGAACATCGCGTGACGCTGCAGCCAGAATTGCGCCATGCCGCCAATATTGCGGTGCGCGGCCCAGTCGGAGCGCGGATATTTCTCCACCAGAAAGCGCAGATCGTCTGGAAGCCCGGTTCGCTCCAGAAGATCGGATATCTGACGTTCATTCATCGCATCGTCCCGTCGGCCCGCCTGTTTCGCACGCCACTACCACGCTTTTTTGCGGTCGTCCTACGGGGTCTCGAATGCCTGCGGCCCGAAAAGATAAGCGTCGAAGGCGAAAAAGCCGAACTGCCGCGAAGCGTGCACGCGCCTGCCCGCAGCCTCAGCCCCGGCGGCGCCGAGCGCGAAGAACAGCGGCATCAAATGCTCGTCGCTGGGATGGTTTTCGGCCGGATAGGGTGCCTCGGCCTTCCAGTCGAGCACCGCCTCGATGTCGCCGGCGCCGAGTTTTTCGGCAAACCAGCCGGTAAAAGCCTCCACCTTGTCGACCATAGCCTTGTCAACGGGCGCACCGCCGCGCATGACCGGAAAGATGGCGCGCAGATTATGGGTGATGTGGCCGGAACCGATCATCAGCACCCCTTCCCCGGCCAGCGGCGCCAGCGCCCGCCCGACAGCGTAATGCCAACGCGCATCACGATCCGGATCGACCGAAACCTGGACGACGGGAATGTCGGCCTGCGGATAGGCCAAAAAAAGCGGTGTCCAGGTGCCGTGATCGTAGCCGCGCTCGGGCACGCGGCCGGGCGCCAGGCCGGCCTTGTCCAACAGCGCGGCCACGCGCTGCGCGAGCTCCGGACTGCCCGGCGCCGGATAGACCATTTGATAGAGTTCCGGCGCAAAGCCGCCGAAATCGTAGATCATGCCAGGGTTCGGGTCGGTCACCACCGAGACGCCGCCGGTCTCGAAATGGGCCGACACGATCACGATCGCCTTCGGGCGTCCGACAAGATTGGACAGACCCTTGAGAAAATCGCGCGCCGGCGTGTCGTCGGTCACGATGTTGGGGCCGCCATGCGAGATGAAAAGGCTGGGATTTGCGCTCATGCCGACCGATATAGGGACGAACCCGCCGCCCACGCAATCCACCCGAGGGCGACTAAGCGTTCACTATGACGAAACGGTCCAGAAAAAACCGTTCATCTGCATTTGCCGAAATCGGCCGGCTTATGCCGATCAGCGCCGGCAGCCCTCGCAGGCGACGGCAACGAAGCGCGCTCCCGGCGGGCCGATGAGGCGAAAACCGCCCGGATTGGGCTCGAGCTGCGCCCAAGCCCCCTCCTGCATCAGCACCACCACCTTGTCGCGGCCGGCGATCTCGTCCAAGAGCGCGTCCCAGCCGACGATCTCGGGAATGCGGCGTCCGCAATAATACTGGAACACGCCGCTCCAGCGCCCCGGCCGCAGCACAAGCGGGCTCCACCCCGCCTCCAGATAGGGCCTGGCGGCCTCGCAGGCCGGGCGCGTGCTCTTGCGGATGTCGAGGGCCGGCAGGGTGAGCAGGAAATGCGGCAGCGACACCGTCGCCACCGTCAGTGCCAACATCGGCAGCCATCGATCCCAATCGGCCATGCGCCACCGCCACAGGCCGAACGCGAACGGCGCCAAAACAAGGGCCGCGACCAGATTGCCGACGATGAAGAAGTCGTAATAGTTGCGCCAGGCGATCACGATCATCACCGGTACGCCGAGCACAAACAGGCCGGCGACGGTCGAGCGGAACCACGCCGCCCGCCGCGGGCCCAGATCGAGCACCACGCGGCCGGTCAGCACCGCGAGCGCAGGATAAAAGCAGAGCAGGAAATTCATGCTCACGTAACGCAGGAAGGTGAGGACGAGCAGCGGGGCGACGACCGACAACACCAGAAAGGCATAGCCGCCGTCGCCGGCCGTGCGGGCGGCGCCGAGGCGGGCGGGCCGCAAGGCCGACAGCAGCCCCGTCCACGGCAGCACGAGCAGCAGCAGGGTCCACGGCAACCAGCGATAGGCGAGCATAAACACGTAATGCGGCAGGTGGAAATAGAGCCTGAAGGCGTCGGCCATCGTCCGCGTGCCGACATCGCCGGCCAGCGCCTGCAGATAGGCAGCCCCCTGCGCGCGATAAAGCCCGAAGCCGTAGAGCCCCAGTATGGCAGCGAAAACGGCGAGGCCGCATGCGACATCGACACGGAACAGGCGCGACGGTCGCCCCCGCCACACGAGCCAGGCGAGCGCCGTCAAAAGCGGAAACACGAAGCCGACCGGCCCTTTGACCAGCACCGCACAGGCCGCAAAGACGAACGCCGCCACCGTCCAGCCAATAGCCAGCGGGCACGACAGCGCGATAAAAAACGCACCTAGGCTCCAGGCGATGAACGCGCCGAAATGCGGGTCCATGCGCGGGTAGTGCATGCGCTCGACGAAGAACAGTCCGGTCACAAGCACGATCCCGGCGACGAGCGCCAGCCTGCGATCATCGGGCGCCACGATCCGCGCCAGCCAGACCGTGGCGTTGGCCATCATCACCGCGCCGATCGCAACGGCGAGAAAATGGATCCACGGCGCCTGGGTGCCGGCACCCAGGCTCAGCGCAGCCAGCAGCCAGAAATAGCCGGCCGGCTTGTCCGGATAAAATTCGCCGTTGAGAAACAGCGCCAGCCAATGGCCGTGATCGAGCAATTCGCTCAACACAGCCGCGTGGCGCAGCTCGTCCAGCCACCACAGCTCGCGTGCCCAAAGCGCAGGCACCGTCTGGAGCAGAACGAGCGCGCTGATCGCCAGATAGGGATGCGCCAGCGCCCATCCCCATGCCCGGCCGGCCCATCGGCTTGCGAGGGGCTCCGCCCGGATTTGCGCCGGCCCGCCTGTCGCGCTGCGCTCCACCAAACCGTCCCGTGCCTCGATAAACCCGGATCGCTACCGTCGATCTATCCCGCGCGCCCGGACGCCCGTTTCAACCAAGACGCGGCCGGGACACGGTTCCCGCCCGCGTCAAACGCGTCAAAGGTTGACCACCTGGCGGTCAGACAGTCCGCCGCGGCCCTTTTTCAACAGTTCGGAGACCAGGAAAGCGAGCTCGATCGCCTGATCGGCGTTGAGCCGCGGGTCGCAATGGGTGTGGTAACGGTCGTGCAGGTCCTCCGCCGAGATCGCCCGCGCGCCGCCGGTGCATTCGGTCACGTTCTTGCCCGTCATCTCGACATGGATGCCGCCGGGATGAGTGCCTTCGGCGCGGTGGACCTCGAAGAAAGCCTCCACTTCCTTCAGCACCCGGTCGAACGGCCTGGTCTTGTAGCTGTTCAGGGTGATCGTGTTGCCGTGCATCGGATCGCACGACCACACCACCTTGCGGCCTTCCTTCTCCACCGCCCGGATCAGCTTGGGCAGATGATCGCCCACCTTCTCGGCGCCGAAGCGCGAAATCAGCGTCAGCCGGCCGGGCTCGTTGTTCGGATTGAGCAGGTCGATCAGCTCGATCAGCCCATCCGGCGTCATCGACGGGCCGCATTTCAGGCCAAGCGGGTTCTTGATGCCCCGGCAATACTCCACATGGGCGTGATCGGGCTGACGGGTCCGATCGCCGATCCAGATCATGTGGCCGGAGGTCGCGTACCAATCGCCCGAGGTGGAATCGACGCGGGTCAGCGCCTCCTCGTAGCCCAGAAGCAGGGCTTCGTGGCTGGTGAAAAAATCCGTCTCGCGCAAGGCGAAATTGGTTTCCGACGTGATGCCGACGGCGCGCATGAAGTCGACCGTCTCGGTAATCCTGTCGGCGAGCGCCTGGTAGCGTTCCCCCTGCGGGCTGTCGGACACGAAGCCGAGCATCCATTTGTGGGTGTTTTCCAGGCTGGCGAAACCGCCCTGGGCGAAGGCGCGCAGCAGGTTGAGCGTCGCCGCCGACTGGCGGTAGGCCATTTTCTGGCGCGCCGGATCGGGCACACGCGACTTTTCGTCGAACTCGATGCCGTTGATGATGTCGCCGCGATAGCTCGGCAGCGTCACATCCCCCTTGGTCTCGTTGTCGGACGAGCGCGGCTTGGCGAACTGGCCGGCGATCCGCCCGACCTTGACCACCGGTTGCGAGCCGGCAAAGGTCAGCACCACCGCCATCTGCAGGAAGACGCGGAAAAAGTCGCGAATATTGTCGGCGCCGTGCTCGGCGAAACTCTCCGCGCAATCCCCGCCCTGGAGCAGAAAAGCCTGGCCGTCGGCCACCGCGGCGAGCTGTTTTTTCAGCTTGCGCGCCTCGCCTGCAAAAACCAGCGGCGGATAAGTCGACAATTGCTGCTCGGTTTCGGCCAGGCTGGCGGCATCCGGATAGGCCGGAACCTGGCTGATCGGTTTTTCGCGCCAGGAGTTCGGCGACCATTTGTTCGTCATTGCAGCACCCAATCGTCACGGCGGACCCATGGTCCGTAGGCTCCATTCTAGGAGATGCAGCCCTATACCGGAAGGTTTCGGGCTCTTCCACCCCATCCGCTCCGGTTTGGACCGCGGCCGAACGGGCCGGCGCCTATTATCGCCGGGCCTTGAGACGGTCGAACAAATCCTCTTCGGCCGCGCTCAAGGCGACGGCGCGCGGATAGACCGGCGCATGGCGATCCTCGTGGATCGGCGTATCGAACCCCTCCGTTTCCGCGACCAGACGCCGAAGGCCGTCCTCACCATGCTCGACCAAAAATCCCTGCATGACGGCGTCGAGATAGGAGCGCAAGATTTTCGGCGGCTCGGGATGAAGCGGCAGGTCGGGCACGGCCTCGTAAACATAGACCGGGCAATCGCGCGGCAGGACGCCGGCCAGGTCGAGCGCGGCGGGCGACAACGGCACACGGCGATAGCGCGCCTCGCGCGCGTCGACGGCGGCGAGGTTTTCGGCCCTGTCGACGACGAGCAGCCCGTCGCAGGCTGCGTCCGCCTGCGGCCGCACCGTCAACAGCGCGGCGGGAAAGCCCGGCATATCCGGCCGTGCGCGCCAGAACCGACGCCATCCCGCAAGCCGCGCCGGCATCGCGTCGACGATCGCCGTGCGGTGGGTGGCACGGTTGACCAGCGATCCGTAGCCGAAATAGGCAATCAGCGCGCCGTCGCGCGCCCTCCCGTCATCGCTCGACAAACTCTTCCGCGTCATGGTTCGGGGATAGGCGCTGCGCACCGGCGCCGCAAGCCCGGCAGCGAGAAACGCGCCACGCGACCGATTTGTATGGCCTTTATGTGAAATAGCCTACCGACAGGGCAACCGGCGCCGCTTACCGAAGGCTATGATCGCGGCATTTCCCAAGGCGCTTCCGCGCGACCCGGCGCCTCTCCTCCCGTCCCGTCCCGCTCCGGACGGCGGGGTAGACGTCGCCACCGTGCTTTTCCAGGCCGAGGACGGATTTCCCCTGCGCGGCACGCTATACACAAACAGCGCCAAGACCGGCCCCGCCGTTCTTGTGTCGAGTGCGGCAGCGGTCCGCCGGCAGCATTACGGCCATTTTGCCGAGGCCGCCATCGCAGCCGGAGCGGCCGCGGTGCTGACCTACGACTATCGCGGCGTCGGCGGCTCGCGCCTGCCGGACGACTGGCGCGGCAGCGTCGCGATGGCCGACTGGGGCGTCAACGACATGGTCGGTGCCGCCCTGCTCCTCAAACGTCTTTTCCCCGGCCGCCCGCTGGTCGGCATCGGCCAGTCGATCGGCGGCACGATGCTGGGCCTGTGCCGGCTTCGGACGGAATTTTCGCGCTACGCCATGGTCGCCTCGGCGAGCGGTTATCTCGGCCTCACCGACGAGAGGCTGAGACTGTTGCTGGCGATGAACCTGATCGGCGTGCCGATAAGCCGGCTGCTCGGCGTCGCGCCGGCCTGGCTGGGAATCGGTGAAACGCTGCCGGGCCCGGTCTTTCGCGACTGGGCGCGCTGGTGCCGCCGGCCCGGCTTCCTGTTCGACGATCCGAGGCTCGCCGCCCATGCCGGCTTCAAATCGATTGGGTATCCGCTGCTGTCGGTGCGCGCCAGCGACGACCGCTGGTCGACCGAACGCGCCACCGCCGCGCTGATCGGAGAATTTTCCGCCGCCCGCTGGACGGCGCTCGACGTTCACCCTGCCGATGCGGGAGCGGCCCGGCTCGGCCATCTCGGTTTTTTCCGCCAGAAAAACGCTTCCTTGTGGCCACGGGTGATCGCCTGGCTGCTGGCGGACGCCGACAATAGACCGCCGCGGCACGCCAACCCCGAATTGGACAACGGCAAAACGCCCGCCTCAGCCTGAGCCGCGCGGCACCATCGCCGCGCGCTTCCTCTCAGTCGACAGGCCGCTCAGGCCGCCTTGGCGCGCCGGCGGCGCAAATCGGGCGGCGTCGCCTCCTCGGCAAGCATGGCAACCGCGTCGGCGAGCGCCAGCGACTGCTGATCGCGCGACCCGAGCCGGCGCAGATTGACCGTGCCTTCTTCCGCCTCGCGCCGGCCGCATACCAAAAGCACCGGCACCTTGGTCAGGGAATGTTCGCGCACCTTGTAATTGATCTTTTCGTTGCGCAGATCGGTTTCCACGATCAGTCCCCGATCCTTCAGCGTGCGCGCCACATCCTGGGCGTACTCGTCGGCGTCCGAGGTGATGGTGGCGACCACGACCTGCAGCGGTGCGAACCAGAGCGGAAAGTGGCCGGCATAGTTTTCGATCAGAATGCCCAGGAACCGCTCCATCGACCCGCAGATGGCACGATGCACCATCACCGGCTGCTTCTTTTCCGAATCCGCGCCGATATAGAAGGCGCCGAACCGCTCCGGCAGGTTGAAGTCGACCTGGGTGGTGCCGCACTGCCATTCGCGGCCGATCGCGTCCTTCAGCACATAGTCGAATTTCGGACCGTAAAACGCGCCGTCGCCGGGATTGATCGCGGTCTTGATGCGGTCGTCCGACTGCTGGATCTGGGTCAGCACACGGCCCATGATCTCCTCGGCATGGTCCCAGAGCGCATCGGAACCGACGCGCTTTTCCGGCCGGGTGGAGAAAAACACCGTGATCTCCTCGAAGCCGAAATCGGCATAGGTCGACAGGATCAGGTCGTTGATCTTCAGACATTCGGCCGCGAGCTGGTCCTCGGTGCAGAAGATATGCGCGTCGTCCTGGGTGAAGCCGCGCACGCGCATCAGACCGTGCAGGGCCCCGGACGGCTCGTAGCGGTGGACATTGCCGAACTCGGCCAGCCGGATCGGCAGGTCGCGATAGGATTTCAGGCCGTGCTTGAAGATCTGCACGTGGCCGGGGCAGTTCATCGGCTTCAACGCGAACACCCGATCGTCCTCGGCGTCATCGCCGGCGACCTGCACCTTGAACATGTTCTCGCGATACCAGCCCCAGTGGCCGGACGTCTCCCACAGGCCCTTGTCGAGCACCTGCGGGGCGTTAACCTCCTCGTAGCCTTCCTGGTCGAGGCGCCGGCGCATATAGGCGACCAGGTTCTGGAACATCCGCCAGCCCTTGGAATGCCAGAAGACGACGCCCGGTCCCTCTTCCTGGAAATGGAACAGGTCCATTTCGCGGCCGAGGCGTCGGTGGTCGCGTTTCTCGGCTTCCGCGAGCATGTGCATATAGGCGTCGAGCTGTTTCTGATCGGCCCAGGCCGTGCCGTAGATGCGCGTCAGCATGGGATTGTTGGCATCGCCGCGCCAATAGGCGCCCGCCACCTTCATCAGCTTGAAGGCGTTGCCGATCTGCCCGGTCGAGGCCATATGCGGGCCCCGGCACAGGTCGAACCAGTCGCCCTGGAAATAGATCTTCAGGTCCTGGTCTTCCGGGATCGCATCGATCAACTCGACCTTGTAGGTCTCGCCCTTGTCGCGAAACACCTGCCTGGCCTTGTCGCGATCCCAGACCTGCTTGGTGAACGGCATGTTGCGGCCGATGATCTCGCGCATCTTTTTCTCGATGGCGGGAAAATCCTCCGGCGTGAACGGCTCGTTGCGCGCGAAATCGTAATAGAACCCGTTTTCGATCACCGGCCCGATGGTGACCTGGGTCCCGGGCCACAATTCCTGCACCGCCTCGGCCAGCACATGGGCGGCGTCGTGGCGGATCAGTTCGAGCGCGCGCGGATCGTCGCGGGTGATGATCTCGACCGCGCCGGAGGCGCCGACCGGATCGGCGAGGTCGCGCACCGTGCCGTCGAGCGCATAGGCGACCGCCTTCTTGGCCAGCGATTTCGAAATCGATTCGGCAAGCTGCGCGCCGGTCGTCGCCGCGTCATGCTCGCGCACCGATCCATCGGGAAATTTTAGGGAAATCTGCGACATCGTCTTCTCCTATCCAGTCCCGCACACGAACGCGGGTGGTATCGTCTTGATTGGCAGGCGCGCACGGCAACACGCGCACGCCGGTCGGCACGCTACATAGGCACCGTACCCGCGCACGTAAAGCCCGCGCGAGGCGGAGACGCCGGGCGCGGACTGGATTTGCGAGGCTTAGGCGGAGCTGGACGCGCCCGCCGCTCCGTCAGCTGTTGTCTTCGACCGGCGCGTCCGGTCCGTTCTTCTTGATGGAATCGATCGCGTTCTGGGCGCTCGACTTCGAGGTGTAGCCTTCGGTCGAGAACATGATCTCGCTGTTATATTTGAAACGGACCCGGAACTCGCCCTTCTTGTCCTTATAGATCTCGAACTTGTGAGCCATGTGCGGCCTCCCTCTGCGTATTCGGAACGATGCGATTCGCAAACTGCCAGTGCCCGCGCCCGGGAACAAGCGCTGGATATCGCCTTATGTGCGGTTATGCCCCAATCTGTGGGCCGACCGCCCCCCGTGCGGCGACGCCGGACAGGCGTCGCGCACCGCCTTTGCTCTCACGCGGCATGCGAGCGCCGCCCCACACGCCAATAGCGCCACGGCATATACCAGCGCAGCCGGGCGTCGAGCGCCTCGGGCACGTTGTCGATGCCGTGCGTGCCGCCCGGGCCGCAGCGCGCGACTCGAAACAGAGCCATCCAGCCGCCCGACCACAGCCCGTGGCGGGCGATCGCCTCATAGGCATATTCCGAACAGGTCGGAAAATGCCGGCACGAATTGCCGATGAAACCCGACAGGGTGAGCTGGTAGAGCCGCACGAAGCCTGTCCCGAACAGCCGTCCTGGCGTCTTCGGCCAATCTCCGGAAAAATTGCGCGAGCGAGCGGTCATGTCCGGCTCATTGAATTAGCGCAGCGATGCCGGCCGCGGATGCGGCGTTGCCAAGGGCCGGTCGGATCCACGCCGGTCAGGCCGCCTGCCCGGCCTGCTTTTTCTCGATCTGGCCGATCGCGTCGACAACCGCATCGAAGGTCAAGAGCGTGGAGGCGTGGCGGGCCTTGTAGTCGCGCACCGGCTCCAGATATTTCAGGTCCTCGAACCGGCCCTGCGGCGGTGCGCCGTCTTCCTTCAGCATTGTGCGCATGGTTTCGCGCACGGCCCGCAACTCCTCCGCCGAGGCGCCGACGACATGGCTGGCCATGATCGACGACGAGGCCTGGCCGAGCGCACACGCCTTGACCTCGTGGGCGAAGTCGGTGACGACGCCGTCCTTCATCTTCAGGTCCACGACAACGGTGGAGCCACACAGCTTGGAATGCGCCTTGGCGCTGGCGTCGGCATCGTCAAGCCGCCCGATGCGCGGAATATTGCCGGCGAACCCGAGAATTTTCGCGTTGTAGACGTCGTTGATCATGATTTTCGCACGCCCGTTGAAATTGCGACAATCCGTTTCCGTCTGCCGCCTTTCAATTGTTGTATCCGCTCATATATAATGCCTGGGTTGCCGTTGCAGCAAGACGTACGGTTTTGGCGCAACGGAAAACACGACGCCATTTTCGGGCAGTTTCGGAATTTCGTTCCCGCAATCCCTGAAAAGGCCGTGGTCCGTTCAACTCGTTCCCCCGTAGAGGGGAACTACGGGAGACGCTTTTCATGGACGCAATCGTGAAACCATTCGCTACATCCACCGCTGTCGTTACCCAGGCCGACAGGCCCAGCCAGACCGAGGCCGAAGAGGCCGTGCGCACGCTGTTGCGCTGGATCGGCGAAGATCCGGGCCGCGAGGGCCTGCTCGACACGCCCCAGCGCGTCGCAAAAGCCTATCGCGAAATGTTTTCCGGCTACGAGCGCGATCCGGCCGACGAGCTCGGCCGCACCTTCGAGGAAGTCGCCGGGTTCGACGATATGGTCATCGAGCGCGACATCTATTTCCATTCCCATTGCGAGCACCACATGGTGCCGATCATCGGCAAGGCGCATATCGGCTATCTGCCGGACGGCCGGGTCGTCGGCCTGTCCAAGCTCGCCCGCGTGGTCGACATCTTCGCCCAGCGCCTGCAGACGCAGGAGGCGATGACGGCGCAGATCGCCTCCACCATCCAGGACGTGCTCAATCCGCGCGGCGTCGCCGTCATCGTGGAGGCCGAGCATATGTGCATGGCCATGCGCGGCATCCGCAAGCAGGGCGCAACCACGCTGACCTCCACCTTCACCGGCGTCTTCAAGGACGGGCCCGAAGAACAGGCGCGTTTCTTCACCCTGTTGCGGGCCGGCGCGAAAGCCTGACCTTGCGCCGGCCGCCGGCGGTCCGCAGTCCTTCGTCGCGAGACGGGCCCGGCCGCCCGCCGGTATCGCACGGCGCGAGCGGCTTTATGTCAAAGACGCATGGCTCAACACAGGACCCGGCATGACCCGATCCGATTTTCCCGCCCCGCCGACTTCCAAGAGCGAACTGGAGGAAGGCGCGGCCTTCACGCCGCGTTTCGACGCCAGCGGGCTGGTGACGGCCGTGGTCACCGATGCCGAGGACGGCATGGTGCTGATGCTGGCGCATATGAACGCCGAAGCGCTTGCCATGACGCTGCAAACCGGGATCGCGCATTACTGGTCGCGCTCGCGCGGCAGCCTTTGGAAAAAGGGCGAAACCTCCGGCAATCTCCAGCACGTCATCGAAATGCGCACCGATTGCGACCAGGACGCGGTCTGGCTGCGCGTGCGCGTGGCCGGTCACGACGCAACCTGCCACACGGGACGGCGTTCCTGCTTCTACCGGACCGTCGTCGCAGCCGACGGTGCCGCGCGCCTTGCCAAGGACGACGCGGCGCCGAAATTCGATGCCGCCGCCGTCTACAAAGACGCGAACCGGTCATAAACGGACCATGAACGCCGGATTCATGGTTTTGATACCCATTGCGGGTAAGGTGGAGACAGGGACGCAAGGGAGATGACGATGCTCGAATGGGCATCCCTTCGCACGAAACAGGAAACCAGGGACGACCGCGCGCCGCCCCCGGAGACCGATGCGCCCGGCCCACTGCCCCAGCCCAAGACCGGAATCGCACTGGCGCTCGGCGGCGGCGCGGCGCGCGGCTGGGCCCATATCGGGGTGCTGCGTGCGCTCGACGAGGCCGGCATCAGGATCAACATGATCGCCGGCACCTCGATCGGCGCCCTGGTCGGCGGCTGCTATCTGGCCGGCAAGCTGGACGAGTTGGAAGAATTCGCCCGCAGCCTGACCAAGCGCCGCATCTTCGGGCTGCTCGACCTGCATCTGGGCGGCAGCGGCCTGTTCGGCGGCATGCGGCTGACGGCGCGCATGCAGCAGCATATGCGCGGGGTTACGTTCGAGGATCTGGAAAAACCCTTCGTCTGCGTCGCGGCCGAAATCCGCACCGGCCACGAAATCTGGCTGTCGAGCGGCAATTTGATCACCGCCATGCGCGCCTCCTACGCGCTGCCGGGCGTGTTCGAGCCGGTCAGCGCCAACAATCGCGTGCTGGTCGACGGCGCACTGGTCAACCCGGTGCCGGTTTCGGTATGCCGCGCCTACGAGCAGCCGCTGGTGGTGGCGGTCAATCTGCACTACGACCTGTTCGGCCGCGCCGCCGTCATCAAGCACAGCGCCGGCGAACTGGTGGTCGAAAAGCCGAAACGCGCCGCCGACGTCACCGGCCACAACCCCCGCGACGCCGAGACCCGTCTCGGTATCACCGGGGTGATGGTGGAAGCCTTCAACATCATCCAGGATCGGATTTCGCGGGCGCGACTGGCCGGCGATCCGCCCGATTTGTCCTTGCAGCCCAAGCTCGGTCAGATCGGGCTGACCGAGTTCCACCGCGCCGACGAGGCGATCCGCCTCGGTTACGACGCCACCCTTGCCAACATCAACGAACTCAAGCGCCTGCAGACCGTGCTGGCCTGACCGGCAGGCCGCTGCCGACAGACGCTCAATCGGCGGCCGCAGCGTCGCTCAGTCGGAACTGCACCGATTTGGTGCCGTTCCAGTAATTGGCCGACAGCGATCCCGCCGCATGGATCAGCCGGCCGCGACTGGCCATGAGAAAACGGCCGAGATCGGTGTCGGCGCTGCGAAAAGCCATCGCCTGCAGTCGGCCGCCGGCGCCGGAGCGCAGCGCGATTCGCAAATGGCCCTGCCCGACCGGGCGCACGTCCGATATCTGGTGTCGCGGCAGGACAAAGACGGGCTGTGGATGGCCGGTGCCAAAGGGCCCGGCGCGTTCGAGCAGGTCGAGAAGCTCGAGCGTGGCGCCGTCGGCGGCGAGTGCTGCGTCGATCTTCAAGGCCTGCTCCTCACGCAGGCGAAACACGGCCTCGGCCGCCTGCCCCTCGAAAAACGCCCGCAAGGCGCCCAGTTTGGCGCGTTCCACCGTGATGCCGGCAGCCATGGCGTGTCCGCCGCCCTTGACGATCAACCCGCGTTCGGCAGCTTCGCGCACCAGCCGCCCGAGATCGAAGCCGGCGATCGAGCGGCCCGAGCCCGTGCCCTCGCCATTGGCGTTGAAGGCGACCGCGAAGACCGGCCGGCGCAATTGCTCCTTCAGCCGCGACGCGATCAGCCCCACAATGCCCGGGTGCCATGTCGTGCTCTGGGTTAGGAACACCGCCGGGCCCCGCCCGTTTGCGAGTTCGGCCTCGGCCTCCGCGCGCGCCTCTTCCAGCATCGTGCGTTCCATCGCCTGACGCTCCTGGTTGAGCCGGTCGAGTTGCTCGGCGATCGCGCGCGCGGCGACCGGGTCGGTCTCGGCCAAAAGCCGCGCGCCCAGCGCCGCGTCGCCGATGCGCCCGCCGGCATTGATGCGCGGGCCGATCAGAAAGCCGAGATGAAACGTGTTGGTCGGCTCGCCGATACGCGCCACGCGCTGCAGCGCCGCCAGGCCGGGGTTGTTCTGGTGCCGGGCCGCGACCAGTCCCTTGACCACGAAGGCGCGGTTGACGCCAACGAGCGGCACGACATCGCACACGGTCGCAAGCGCGACCAGGTCGAGCAACTCCAACAGGTCGGGCAAGGCGCCGGATTTGCCGCTGGCGCGCAGGTGCTTGACGGTCTGCACCAGAGCTAGAAAAGTGACCCCGGCGGCGCATAGATGCCCCTGCCCCGACAAATCGTCCTCGCGATTGGGATTGACGACGGCGAGCGCGTCGGGCAGCGCGCCGCCGACCTGGTGGTGGTCGAGCACGACGACGTCGGCGCCGGCGGCGTTGGCGGCGGTGACCGAGGACGCGCTGTTGGTGCCGCAATCGACGGTGACGATCAGCGTGGCGCCGCGCGCGACGAGGTCGCGCATGGCGTCGGGATTGGGCCCGTACCCTTCGAAGATCCGGTCGGGAATATAGATTTCCGCGTCGATGCCGAAATGGCGCAGAAAGCGCTTCATCAGCGCCGAGGAAGCGGCACCGTCGACGTCGTAATCGCCGAAGATCGCCACGCGCTCGCGCTTCAGGACGGCGGCGGCCAGCCGCGCCGCGGCCTTGTCCATATCGGTCAGCGAGGCCGGATCGGGCAGCAGATCGCGGATCGTCGGGTCGAGAAACCGTTCGGTCCCTGCCGCATCGATGCCGCGCCCGGCCAGGACGCGGGCGATGATGTCGGGCAGGCCGTGGGTCTGGGCGATCTGGAGCGCGTCGTTCTCGCCACGCGCCGACAGGCGGTGGATCCAGGCCTGTCCGGTCGCCGAGGTCCTGACGTCGAGGAACAGCCGCGCCTCACTCATGCCATCGTCCCGTTTTGGGGTCGTGACAGGCGCGTCGTGCGGCCGAGCGCGGCGTCAAAACTTGTCCAGATCCTGGTGCTTGGCCTTGATTTCGCGCACGGTGCGCGAGGACGAGCGCATCACGATCGTGTGGGTCTGCACGAAATCGCGGGCGAACTTGACGCCGGCCAACAGATTACCGTCGGTCACGCCAGTGGCCGCGAACAACACGTCGCCGCGCGCCATCTCGTCCATCTGGTAGATCTTGTCGGGATCGTCGATACCCATTTTCCTGGCGCGCGCGATCTTGTCCTCGGTGTTAAGCTGCAGGCGCCCCTGCATCTGGCCGCCGATGCAGCGCAACGCCGCCGCCGCGAGCACACCCTCCGGCGCCCCGCCGATACCGATATAGATGTCGATGCCGGTCTCGTCGGGATCGGTGGTGTGGATGACGCCGGCCACGTCCCCGTCGCCGATCAGGCGGATCGCGGCCCCGGTGGCGCGCACCTCCTCGATCAGCCGGGCATGGCGCGGACGGTCGAGGATGCAGGCGGTGATCTCGCCGACCGGCACACCCTTGGCCTTGGCGAGCCTGTCGAGATTTTCGGCCGCCGGCGCGTCGATGTCGATGATGCCGGCCGGATAGCCGGGCCCGATCGCGATCTTGTCCATGTAGACGTCCGGTGCGTAAAGCAGGCTGCCCTTTTCGGCGATAGCGATGACGGCGAGCGAGTTCGGCAGGTTCTTGGCGCAGATCGTCGTGCCTTCGAGCGGGTCGAGCGCGATGTCGACCTCCGGCCCGTCCTTGGTGCCCACTTCCTCGCCGATATAAAGCATCGGCGCCTCGTCGCGCTCGCCTTCGCCGATCACCACGGTACCGGTAATCGGCAGACGGTTGAGTTCCGAGCGCATCGCATCCACGGCCACCTGGTCGGCAGCCTTCTCGTCGCCGCGCCCGCGCAGCCTGGCCGCCGCCACGGCGGCGCGCTCGGTCACACGGACCAGCTCGAGGGTAAGGATGCGATCGAGACCGTCGGAAGCGAGTTTGGCCATTTTTGTATCCTGAAACGGGGCGCCGGCGAGCCGGGGCGGATAGTCGGTCGCCTCTTTTGTCAAACGGGCTCGGCGACGGCAAGGGACGGCTGAGGGCTTTCCCCTAATCGCCAATCATAACAATCGATTAAAAAGCACCGCCACGGCCTACTCGGCGCGCTCGATGCGGATCACCTGTGGCGTGTCGACGACATGGCCGTCCCGGGTGATGCCCTCGACGGCCTTGCGCACCGCAGCCTCGGTGGTCTCGTGCGTGACCAGGATCACCGTCTTGTGGTCGGCGCCGTTTTCGCCGTTGGCGTGCTGGACGATCGATTCCAGCGAAATATCGTTGGCGGCCATGCGCTTGGCGATCGCAGCGAAGGCGCCTGCGCGATCGATCACCGTCAACCGGATGAAGTAGCCGCCGGCATGGGCGCGCATGCGGGCGCGCTTATAGGGCGCGAGTTCGCGCGCCGGCCGGCCGAAGACCGGCCCGTGCTGGAAGCCGGGGCTCGCCTTGGCGATGTCGGCGATGTCGCCGACCACGGCCGACGCGGTGGCGTTGCCGCCGGCACCCGGCCCCGACAAAAGCAATTCGCCCAAAATGTCGGTCTCGATCGCCACCGCGTTGGTGACACCGTCGACCTGGGCGATCACCGAGGCCGTCGGCACCATGGTCGGGTGCACGCGCTGCTCGATGCCGCTTTCGGTGCGCTGGGCAACGCCCAACAGCTTGATCCGGTAGCCCAACTCACCGGCCGCGCGGATATCGGCCTGGGTGATGTTGGAAATGCCTTCCATATAGATGTCGCCGGCCGAAATGCGGGTGCCGAAGGCAAGGCTGGTCAAAAGCGACAGCTTGTGGGCCGTGTCGTGGCCCTCGATGTCGAAAGTCGGATCGGCTTCCGCATAACCGAGGCGCTGAGCGTCGGCCAGGCAGTCGGCGAACGACAGCCCCTCCTCTTCCATGCGCGTCAAAATATAGTTGCAGGTGCCGTTGAGGATGCCGAAGACACGGCTGATCGTGTTGCCGGCCATCGCCTCGCGCATGGTCTTGATGACCGGGATGCCGCCGGCCACCGCCGCCTCGTAATTGAGAAGGACACCGCGTTTTTCCGCCTTTTCGGCCAACCCGACGCCGCTGGCCGCCAACAGCGCCTTGTTGGCGGTCACGACATGGCGGCCGGCCGCAAGCGCGGCTTCGACACAGTCCTTGGCGATGCCCGTCTCGCCGCCGATCAGTTCGACGAAAACGTCGATCTCGGCCTTTTTGGCGAGCGCGACCGGATCGTCGAACCATGCCGCATCGGCAAGCGCGATGCCGCGATCCTTGTGGCGATCGCGCGCCGACACCGCAACCACGGCGACCTCGCGCCCGCATTGGCGCGTCAGTTCGGCGGCCTTGTCGGTCAGCACGCGCACGACGGAGGCGCCGACCGTGCCAAGACCGGCAATTCCGACACGCAATGCTTCGCCCATGGCCGTCAGCCCCTTTCGTTCAAAAAATCATGTGCTGGTTCAGCGGCGCGCGCCGAGCGCGACCACATTGGTCTCGCCGTCCGGCCGGACGCTGCCGGCAAGAAAACGCTTGATGGAACGCGCCGCCTGGCGGATGCGATGTTCGTTCTCGACCAAGGCGATGCGCACGAAATCGTCGCCATGTTCGCCGAAACCGATGCCCGGCGCCACCGCGACGTCAGCTTTTTCCACCAGCAGTTTGGAAAACTCCAAAGAACCGGCCTCACGGAACGGCTCGGGGATCGGTGCCCAGGCGAACATGGTCGCCGCCGGCGCCGGTACGGTCCAGCCGGCACGGTCGAACGATTCGACCAGCACGTCGCGACGGCGGCGATAGGTCTCGCGCACCTCCTCGATATCCGACCCGTCGCTGTTGAGCGCCGCGGCGGCCGCCACCTGGATCGGCGTGAACGCGCCATAGTCGAGATAGGATTTGACCCGCGACAGCGCGGCGATCAGCCGGTCATTGCCGACCGCGAACCCCATGCGCCAGCCCGGCATGGAAAAGGTCTTCGACATCGAGGTGAATTCGACCGTGACGTCGATGGCGCCCGGCACCTGCAGCACCGAGGGCGGCGGATTGTCGTCGAAATAGATCTCGGCATAGGCGAGATCGGACAGGATGATGAGGTCGTGCCGTTTGGCAAACGCGACCACATCCTTGTAGAAATCGAGCGTGGCGACATAGGCCGTCGGATTGGACGGATAGTTGAGGATCAGCGCCAGCGGCCGCGGGATCGAATGCTTGACCGCGCGTTCCAGCGCCGGAATGAAACCTGAATCCGGCTCGGCGGGGATCGAACGGATGACGCCGCCCGACATGATGAAGCCAAAAGCATGGATTGGATAGGTCGGGTTGGGGCACAACACCACGTCGCCCGGCGCGGTGATCGCCTGGGCCATGTTGGCGAACCCCTCCTTGGAGCCGAGCGTGGCGACGACCTGGCTTTCGGGATCGAGCTTGACGCCGAAACGACGGGCGTAATAGGCGGCCTGCGCACGCCGCAATCCGGGGATGCCGCGCGAAGCGGAGTAGCGGTGGGTACGCGGATCGCGGACCACGTCACATAATTTGTCGACGATCGACTTGGGGGTCGGCAAATCGGGATTGCCCATGCCGAGATCGACGATGTCGGCGCCCCTGGACCGCGCGCTGGCCTTCAGGCGGTTAACCTGTTCGAACACGTAAGGCGGCAGCCGGCGGGTTTTGTGAAACTCTTCCATGACGGTCTCGACGGGAATGGAGCGATCTGGGCGCGCGTATACACCCAATCCGGCAGTCGGTCGATAGCGTCACTCGCCCTCGATCTTCTTGAGCGTCTCCTCGCCGTGCGTCTCGCCGAGCTTGCGCAACCTTTCCAGTTCGGACGGCGCGATACCCGGTTGCTGGGCGACCTCGGCCTGACCGCTGGCCGAGCGGCGCACCTCGCCCTTCTTGGCGCTGGCCTCCCCGGGGCTGAGCTGGTTGACCGCGCCCTGGCGCGGCACATTCAGATTCGGATAACGGCCGGTATTGCGCAACGCCGGCGGCGACACACCGTCGATGGGGGCGGTCGGGCCGTTGTCGAGCGCGCCGGCCGGAACTGCGTCCTCGATCGGAACGCCAGCACAGGCCGCCACCGCAACAGGCGCTGCGACGATCAGTCCGCGCAAAACGGCACGGGAAAGAAACGATCGAGATGGTTTCGACATATTGCGTTCCCGAACGTCGGCTAGGCAAATCCCGGCCGCCGGTTCAATGGACCGCTATGGCCGTCACATGATATTGTGTCAACAAAAGGCCCGGGAGGAGCAGCGCCGCAATGGCCAGCCAGGACGACAAGACCAATACGGACGCCAGCGCCTCGTCGGTCGAACAATATATCGTCAAGGATCCGGAGCAGTTCGCCCGCAATCTCGCCCACATGATCGAGCAGGCCGGCAAGGCGGCCTCGGCCTGGGTGACGCCGCGCGAACGTGGCGAGGTGCGCGACAGCGTCGCCGAGCCGATGGCCGACATGGTCAAGACCTTTTCCAAACTATCCGAATACTGGCTGTCGGACCCCGCGCGCGCGCTCGAGGCCCAGACCAAGCTGTTCGCCGGCTACATGAACGTGTGGTCGAACGCGGTCGGCAGGATGTCGGGCGAGCAGCGCGGCGAAGGCGGCGTCGAGCCCGAGCGCGGCGACAAGCGATTCCAGGATCCCGAATGGGGCCGCAATGCGTTTTTCGATTTCCTCAAACAAGCCTATCTGGTGACCTCGCGCTGGGCGGGCGAGCTTGTCGAACATGCCGACGGCCTGGACGAACACACCCGCCATAAGGCCAATTTCTACGTCCGCCAGATCACCCAGGCGATCTCGCCGTCGAACTTCATCCTCACCAATCCCGAACTGTTCCGCGAGACGGTGGCCACCAACGGCGAAAACCTGGTGCGCGGCATGAAAATGCTGGCCGAGGACATCGCCGCCGGCAAGGGCGATCTAAAACTGCGCCAGGCCGACTACTCCAAATTCGCGGTCGGCAAAAACATCGCCACCAGCCCGGGCAAGGTCGTCGCGCGTAGCGAGCTGGCCGAAATCATCCAGTACGAGCCGACCACCCCCAAGGCGCTGAAACGGCCGCTGATGATCTGCCCGCCGTGGATCAACAAATTCTACATTCTCGACCTGAACCCGGAAAAATCCTTCATCCGCTGGGCCGTCGAACAGGGCCACACCGTGTTCGTGATTTCCTGGGTCAATCCCGACGGGCGCCACGGCAGGAAGGGCTGGGACGCCTATATCGAGGAAGGCATCGGCTTTTGCCTCGACACGATCGAGAAAGCGACCGGCGAGCGCACCGTCAACGCGATCGGCTATTGCGTCGGTGGCACGCTGCTGGCCGCCGCCCTCGCCCTGATGGCCAAGCGTGGCGACCGGCGCATCGGCTCCGTCACCTTCTTCACCACCCAGGTCGATTTCACCCATGCCGGCGACCTGAAAGTGTTCGTCGACGAGGACCAGGTCGCCGCGCTCGAACGGGCCATGAACGAAAAGGGCTATCTCGACGGCACCAAGATGGCCACCGCCTTCAACATGCTGCGCGCCGGCGACCTGATCTGGCCCTACGTCGTCAACAATTACATGCGCGGCAAGGAGCCGATGCCGTTCGACCTCTTGTACTGGAACTCCGATTCCACGCGCATGGCCGCCGCCAACCACTCCTTCTATCTGCGCAACTGCTACATGGAGAACAATCTGTCGCGCGGGCGGATGGTGCTCGGCGGCGAGACGCTGTCGCTGAAGGACGTCACCATCCCCGTCTACAATCTGGCCGCGCGCGAGGATCATATCGCGCCGGCCCGCTCGGTCTTCGTCGGCTGCCAGTTCTTCGGCGGCGACGTGGAGTTCGTGATGGCGGGCTCGGGCCATATCGCCGGCGTCGTCAACCCGCCGCAATCGAACAAATACCAGCACTGGACCGGCGGGCCACCGCTGGGCGCCTTCGACGACTGGGTCAAGTCGGCCAAGGAAAATCCCGGCTCCTGGTGGCCGCACTGGCAAAAATGGATCGAAAAACAGGATCGCAAACGCGTGTCCGCGCGGCGGCCTGAAGACGAAAAAGTGCCGATTTTGGGCGACGCGCCCGGCGACTACGTCACCGTCAGGGTATAGCGAAGCGCGGCAGGTGGGCAGTAGAACGGTACAAGTCGGGTAACGAACGGTAATGGTCTGTGATGGCGCGCGACGGCGCAAACGCCGCGCAACCGCCTGTGCAACACGGTGCTGCCGCATTTCACTCCTAGCGCGGGGTGGCGGCCGGGATTGCACTTTGAGCGTGACTTCGTTAGGGCTCGAATGATCGATTCCGCGATTGTCCGGCTCCGGTGGGCACGGGGTTGGAAGGGCTGCGTTCCGAATTGGGAACGGTAAGAGGGGAATCCGTTGAAAACAACGCAAGCGCTCGTTGGCAGCAGGAACCGCCGCATACTCGCGACAGCGGCGTTGTCGGTTCTGCTCAGCGCCTGCACGACCGGCGGATCGATGTTCGATGTCGCCTCCCCGTCCTTTAACGGCACCAGCGGCACCACGACCGGCCCGGTCGTTCTGGACGCGATCGAAGAGAGCGATCTCGCCACGATCGACGAAGCGCCCCCGCCTTCCGTGATAGAAGAAGGCGACACGGTGCTACCCACCGAGGTCGCCTACCTGCCCGCCGACAAGCCCGGCACGGGCGCGCCGATGCCCGGCGAGGAGAGCGCCGAGGCCCTTGCCGCAACGCCTAACGGACAGGACCGAGCGGTCGAGACCGGCGACGAGTCGGGCGGGGCAACCGCCGCCGCGACATTGCAACCCGCCCCGGCACCGCCGGCCGAACCGCCGAAAAAACGCGGTTTCTTCGCCAGCCTGTTCAACAGTCCCGCGCCACGAACCGCCGAGACCGAGCGCGGCCGCGCGCCGCGCCAGAATCGCATCGCAACGCCCGAAACGACCGTTGCCGCCGCCATACCGGCCGACAAGCCAGAAACCGC
The DNA here is from genome assembly GCF_004000215.1 of Nitratireductor alexandrii. Classification (GTDB taxonomy): domain Bacteria; phylum Pseudomonadota; class Alphaproteobacteria; order Rhizobiales; family Rhizobiaceae; genus Mangrovimarina; species Mangrovimarina alexandrii. Next base: position 451,244 of record NZ_RBVY01000004.1, read on the forward strand.
AACACCTCCCCTGCCCGCGCCGGCGAACGCCGCCGAAGAAACCGCCGCATCGACCGACGACGCAACGCAGCCCGTCGCCCCCGAACCCACCGCCTTCATCGAGAGCGGCCCCGGGCCCGCGCCCGCGCCGGTTCAAAAGCGCGGTTTTCTGGCAAGCCTGTTTTCCAACGACGTGCGCTCGGCCGACACGGCCGAGCGGCCTGCCGCAAGAACCACGCCGCGCCGCGAGCCGGTGGTCGCGCTTGCCTCGACCGGACCGGCCAAGCCGATCATCGATCCGGTCTCGCCGACCGGTTCCGGAGATGCCCTGCCCGGCGTGCGCCAATCGGCGCTGTTCGAGATCACCAGAAAATCCGGGCTCGACGAAGACGACGACATCGACGTGCACGAGGCCGGCGAGCCGGTACGCGTGGCCTCGGCGGCGGGTCTGGCCCGTCTTGCCCCCAACGGCTTGATCAAGCAGACCGACAGGGTCGATGTCGGTTGCCTCAAACCGTCGCTCGTGCGCGTGCTGCGCCGGGTCGAGCAGCATTTCGGCAAGAAGCTTATCGTCACCTCCGGCTATCGCAGCCCGGCGCGCAATCGACGCGCGCGCGGCGCGCGCAACTCCTTGCACATGTATTGCGCGGCCGCCGATGTGCAGGTGCCGGGCGTATCCAAGGCGCAACTGGCCCGCTTTGTCCGCGCCATGCCCGGTCGCGGCGGTGTCGGCACCTATTGCCACACCAAATCGGTGCATATCGATGTCGGTCCCGAGCGGGACTGGAACTGGCGCTGTCGTCGCCGGCGCTGAGCCCCGCCGTTCCCGCCTTCCCACTCGCCGGTTTTCGCGATCGCTGCAGCGCGACGACAGGCATTGGCGTGTGATTTATGCAGCCCGGCAAAAAATCTTCCGCCCGATCTGTTTTGCGGGTTGTCGCCCAACAGGAAGCTGACTATAAGGCCGCACGTTCCCCGCGCGCCCATCGTCTAGCGGTCTAGGACGCCGCCCTTTCACGGCGGAAACACGGGTTCGAGTCCCGTTGGGCGTGCCAATCTTTCCAGTGATCCCATTGAATGCAGCGCGACCCGCCCCATCGAGGCGGGGCTTTTGGCCATGCCGGTCGACCCAGGCATGCGCCCTTCGCGGCAATGGCAGCGCTGCGGGCTTGATGCCGGCGCGCTTCGATGCCAAATCTGCGTATGAAGGTGCCGCCACCGACGGCCGCGCCCGCTCCCGTTGCCAACGCACGCCCGAAAGACGAGCCCATGGTCACCTATCAGGACGCGGCAACCGCGCCACTCAAAAACACCGGTCAGATTCGCCTCTACGACGAGACCGGCTTCGAAGGCATGCGCCGCGCCTGCCAGTTGACCGCGCGCTGCCTCGACGAGCTTGTTCCGATGGTCGAACCCGGCGTCACCACCGAAACGCTCGATCGCTTCATCTTCGAATTCGGCATGGACCACGAGGCCATCCCGGCGACGCTCAACTATCGCGGCTACACCAAATCGTCCTGCACCTCGATCAACCACGTGGTCTGCCACGGCATTCCCGACCGCAAGCCTTTGCGCGAGGGCGACATCGTCAATATCGACGTCACCTACATCCTCGACGGCTGGCACGGCGATTCCTCGCGCATGTACCCGGTCGGGCAGATCAAGCGGGCGGCCGAAAGGCTGTTGGAGGTGACCCATGAAAGCCTGATGCGCGGCATCGCGGCGATCCGGCCGGGCGCACGCACCGGCGCGATCGGCGCGGCAATCCAAACCTATGCCGAAGGCGAGCGCTGTTCGGTAGTGCGCGATTTTTGCGGCCACGGCGTCGGCCTTCTGTTTCACGACGCGCCCAACATCCTGCACTACGGCAGCCCGAACGAAGGGGTGGAGCTGAAACCGGGCATGATCTTCACCGTCGAGCCGATGATCAATCTCGGTCGGCCGCATGTCAAAGTGCTGTCGGACGGCTGGACGGCGGTCACGCGCGACCGCTCGCTGTCGGCGCAGTACGAGCACAGTATCGGCGTCACCGAAACCGGCTGCGAGATTTTCACCCTGTCGCCGGCCGAGCTCGACCGGCCGGGCCTGCGCGACTGAAAACGCAGCGTTCCGCCCCATTCCGCACGGCGATTCCCTCCGGCCACGAAACGGTCTAGGCTTGCCGCCGGGTGGGTCATGGAATGTGCGTCCTGCAAGCGGGAGGGTGGATGGCGCCGGAGGATGACGACGAACGCGGCTTTTTTGCCGAAAACCCCGTGCCCCGCGCCGGCAAGCCGCATTATTCGGGCCATCGCGAGCGGCTGCGCGAGCGGTTGCGCGACGGAGGCCAGGCCGCGCTCGCCGAATACGAGCTTCTTGAATTGCTTCTGTTTCGCTCGATTCCGCGCGCCGACACCAAGCCGGTTGCCAAGACGCTGATCGCCCGCTTCGGATCGTTCGCCGAAGTATTGGGCGCACCGGAACACCTGCTGCGCGAGGTGCAGGGCGTCGGCCCGGCGGTTGCCTTCGACCTGAAACTGGTCGCCGCCGCGGCCGAACGGATGCTCAAGGGTCGCATTCGCGGACGCCAGGTCCTGACCTCCTGGAGCGACGTTATCGACTATTGCCGCGCCGCGATGGCGTTCGAACCGCGCGAACAGTTCCGCATCCTGTTTCTCGACAAGAAGAACGCGCTGATCGCCGACGAGGTCCAACAGCAGGGAACGATCGATCACACGCCGGTCTATCCGCGCGAGGTCGTCAAGCGTGCGCTCGAATTGTCGGCGACGGCCCTGATCCTGGTCCACAACCACCCCTCAGGCGATCCCACGCCCTCGCGCGCCGACATTGAGATGACGCGGATGGTCGTCGAGTCGGCCAAACCGCTCGGCATCGCCGTCCACGATCACATTATCGTCGGCAAGAACGGCCACGCCAGCCTGAAGGGTCTGCAATTGATCTAAAATTTATGTAATTTTTCAATATATATTCATTCAAATTTGAATAATATTTTAAATAAATAAGGTTTTTCGAGAATCCCATCTCGAAAAGGCAATTAACCAAATTTGTCAATTGTTAAGCAAGTCGATTAACTTTCGTTTAACACTCTCAGCGGGTGACCGTGGGAGTTTATCATGCTTATTCGCCAGACAGCCGACAGCGGCGGTCTCGACATGCTCGGCCCGCGCCGGGCCAATCCGTACGAGAATTCGAACAGCCTGGAATTCGGGTTCCGGGCCCGCCGCTTCGTCCATATCCGCCGCCTGATCGAGGCGATCATCGCCGAACGCGGCCGCGCCGAGATCCTCGATCTGGGCGGGACGGAGACCTATTGGAAGATCGGCGCCGATTTCATCCGCGAAAATCGCGGCCGGCTGTCCTTCACCATGGTCAATACCGAAGACCAGCAGGTCGAGGACCCTTCCTTGTTCAGTTTCGTCGCCGAGAGCGCCTCGGATCCGGCGCTGTTTGACGGCCGGCAGTTCGACCTTGTTCACTCCAATTCGGTGATCGAGCATGTCGGCGACTGGTCGAACATGGAGGCGTTCGCCGCCAATGCGCGCCGCCTGGCGCCGCGCTATTACGTCCAGACGCCGAACTACTGGTTTGCCTACGAGCCGCATTTCCGCTTCCCAGGCTTCCAGTACCTTCCCAAACGCGTCCGCGCCGCCCTGCTGACGCGCTTCGCACTCGGCTTTTTCCAGCGCATCGGCTCGCTGGAGGAGGCGCGCGACATCATCCACCATCATCGGCTCCTGTCGACGCGTGAGATGGCGGGGCTGTTTCCCGATGCCGCGATCGTGCACGAGAAAGCGTTCGGTCTGAACAAATCGATAATCGCGATCCGCGACCGCTGCTGACCGCAGCCGCACAGCGCGAAACGCAAAACGGCCGCCCGGATCGGGCGGCCGTTTTCACATGACTCGGTTGAAAGGGAGGCCGTCTTCTAGTCGGCGCTCTCTTCTGCGTCCTTGGCCGCGGCCTTTTTCTTCGGTGCGGCCTTTTTCTTCGCCGGCGCCTTCTTGGCCGGCTTTTCGGCCGTCTCGTCCTCGTCGTCGGCCAGCAGCTCTTCCTTGGAAACCTTCTTGTCGGTCACCTCGACCTGGCCGAGCAGATGGTCGACGACCTTCTCCTCGAACAGCGGCGCGCGCAGCGTGGCAAGCGCCTGCGGATTGCTGCGGTAATAGTCGTAGATTTCCTTTTCCTGGCCGGGATAATGGCGCACGGTCTCGATCAGGGCGCGCTGCATCTCCTCGTCCGTGATCTGGACGCCGGCCTGCTCGCCGATTTCGGCCAGCACCAGGCCGAGCCGCACGCGACGCTCGGCGAGACGCTGATATTCCGCACGCGCCTCGTCCTCGGTCGTGTCCTCGTCCTCGAAGCCGCGGCCGGCCTTTTCGAGATCGTTCGTCACCTGGTTCCAGATATTCTGGAATTCCGCCTCGACCAACTTGGACGGCGCCTCGAACGAATAGGCTCCGTCGAGCGCGTCGAGAAGCTGGCGCTTGACCTTCTGACGGGTCAGCGCGCCGTACTGGCTTTCGATTTGACCCTTGACGATTTCGCGCAGCTTGTCGATCGAATCGAGCCCGAGATTCTTGGCCAGTTCGTCGTTGAGTTCCAACGCCTCCGGCTTGGAGACTTCGGAAATCTTGACATCGAACGTCGCTTCCTTGCCGGCCAGATGCGCCGCCTGGTACTCGGCCGGGAACGTGACGGTGATGGTCTTTTCATCGCCCGCCTTGGCGCCGACCAACTGTTCCTCGAAGCCGGGAATGAACTGCTTGGAGCCGATCACCAGATTGGCGCCGTCGTCCGCGCCGCCCTCGAAGGGTTCGCCGTCGATCTTGCCGACATAATCCAGCGTGACCCGGTCGCCGTCTTCGGCCTTGCCCTTCTTCGGCGTGAAGCTGCGTGCCGATTCGGCGATCCGCAGCATCTGCTCCTCGATCTCGGCGTCTTCGACGTCGTAGACCTCGCGCGTCACCTTGATGGTGTCGACGGCCTGGATCTCGATCGGTGGAATCACCTCGTAGGCGATCTGGAAGCTGAAATCGGCCTCGCCGGCCAGCACCTTCTCGGCTTCCTTCTCGTCCTCGGTCATCGTGACTTCGGGCTGCATGGCGGCCTTCTCGCCACGTTCGGAGATGATCGAGCCGGTGGAATTCGACAGAATGTCGTTGACGACCTCCGCCATCACCGCCTTGCCGTACATCTTGCGCATGTGCTGCATCGGCACCTTGCCCGGCCGGAAGCCGTTGATGCGCACCTTGCCCTTGGCGTCCTCGAGCCGCTCCATCAGCCGGGCTTCCAGGTCCTTGGCGGGAACCACCACCTGGATTTCCCGCTTCAGCCCTTCATTCAGCGTTTCGGTTACCTGCATCATCAAACCTTTGTCTTCGCGAATGCCGGCGATCCGGCGCCTGCCGTTTCGTGAGCCGGATTCTCTTGCCGGGAGTGGCTTCGTGGTGCGGGTGGAGGGACTTGAACCCCCACGGCTTGCGCCACAGGAACCTAAATCCTGCGTGTCTACCAGTTCCACCACACCCGCTCCGGAGGCTTTTTGACCCCCGAAAGCGCGGCGTTCTATATCATCAGCCTTTGTGGCTTCAAAGGAAAAAGGCCGCAAAAATGCGGCTTTTTTTCCGTCATGCTAGGTTTTTTCAAGCGGTCGGCTTCAGCCTACCGATTCGAATGGCTGCGCGGCTAATAAAGCGGCTCTTGATAGAGCGTGGTGTCGCCGTCCTGAAACGCCTTGATCTGCGCCTGCCCGGCGGCGCTGACGGCGGCGATCACATAAAAGCTGCGCTTGCGCATGTCGGCCTCGATCGCCCTGCCCTCGCCTTCCGGCAGATAGAAACGCTCGATGCCGTAGCGCAGCCTGACCCGGTCGGTCGCCGGCGACAGGCCGGATCGGAGCGCGCCGCGCAGGCGCACGCTTTTTTCGTCCGGCGGCGGAGCCCCCTGCGGTAAATGCATCGCCACCGGCTGGAAAAGCCCTTTTTCGTCGGCCTGGACATCGACCAGAACGATCGCGCCCTCGGCCAGCGTCCCCGCGGGCGGCGTCGAAAACAGCGTTTTGGGCAGGACGGAGATGCCATACCCGAGCCGCACATAGTCACCGCGCAGCAGATCGCGCGGATCGACCGGCTCGACCTTGAGGCGCACCTCCCAGCCATGGCGCAAAATATCGGCGCGGGCCTGGATCATCCATGCCAAAAAGCCGATCTGCAGCAGCGCCGCGGCAAGGGCGGCAGCGAAGAAAAGCCCGGTCCTGGCTTTCATGAGGGCGCTCCCCGACCGGTCGCGGGCGCGAGCAGTCTTTTTTCGAGGCGAATGATGACGGCGGCCATCGCCGCCAGGATCAGTCCGGCCGCGAGCAGGAAACCGGCCGTGCCGAGCATGGTTCCGACAGTGGCGACATAGACCACGCCCAATTCGAGCGTGAACAGCGCATAGGCGCACCAGCGCAGGGCGCGGCTGTCGCGGCCAGCCAGCATCAAGGCGGCCACGCAGCCGCCAAACGTCACCAGCGCCGCCAGCATGAAGACCGGATCGTCGACGATTTCCGCCTGGATGAGCATCATCGCCACGGCAAAGCCGATCAGCCCGTGCACGGGCGCGCCGCCGCCCAAACGCAGGATCCGCTCACTGGCCGCCTCGCGCGCGGCGCTCACCGCCAGAAACAAGGCCGATGCCACGGCAAGCGCGACCGGAACCGCCAGGCGTTCGCCATGCAGATAGATCAAGCAGACATAACCGACGAAAGCGAGCAACAGCAAATGCCTGGCCGCACGGCTGGCGGTCCACAACGACACCGCCCACAAGCCGGCCGCCAGCACCAGCCATTGCCAAGGCAAGGGGGACTGGCGCCAAAAATCCCAGCTATCCGTCCACAACCAGGCGACGGACAAGGCGACCGCAGCCGCCGTCAGGGCGGGCGACCGCAGCAGGATCGCGGCCAGCCCCACGCCCAGGCACCAGGTGAGCAGCGCGGCCGCCTCGTCGCCCGACAGGTGATACATCTGGCCGATCAGCGCGATCGAGGCGCCGAAGGCGGCGGCGGCCACCATATAGGCAGCCTCGCCGGCCCCGTTCTGGCCGCGCGCGCGCAGCCCCGCCCCGCCGAGATAGCCGGAGAGAATCACCGCAAACAGCATGCCGACCCGGGCAAGCCGCGGCAGCGCCTGCCAATTCGCCGCCACGAAGATCAGAATTGCAGCGCCGAGCAACAGCGCGGCCAGCATCGCCACGATGGCGCCGAACGAAATGCCTCTGCGACCGGTGTTTTCGACATCCTCGAGCAGCCGGCGCGCCGTCGTCGCGTCGACCAGCCCCGCAGCCCGCCAGCGCTCGATATCGGTTTTCAATCGTGTCGCATAGGAAGCCATGGTCGCTCGCTGTGTACCGTCCGGAATCGCTCTATCCTAGCGGTTTTGGCGAGCGCGGATAGAAGCCGGTTTTACCGGAATTGCCGCGCTGCACCATACGACCGCGCCCGCGCCTCGACACGAGGCAAAGCGGAGTGCGGCGTTTATGTGACGATCCGCTGATGTTGCGCCGCACAAAATGCATTGCTGCTATGCAATATATGCGCTTCAAATCGGCCCCGAACGCCCCTATCTTCCAATTGTCAACGAGAACAGCCGAAACGAAGATTTACGAAAGAGAACGACCATGAACCTGATCCGCAATTATCGCAACTGGCGCCGCTACCGGGAAACCGTCAACGAGCTGAGCCGCCTTTCGAACCGCGAACTCAACGATCTGGGCATCAGCCGCGGCGATATCCCCTTCGTCGCCCGCCGCTCGATCTAACACAGAACACGAATTTCGCCAGGACCATCCTCCTCCCAGGTCCTGTCGGATAAGGCCGGCATTCACCTCCTCCCGGATGCCGGCCGCCAAAACGACACCCGCCGGACCTCCTCCCCCGGCGGGTGTTGTTTTTTTGCGGGCAGCGCAAGCCATGCCCCGGTCTCCAACGACCATTCTGCCACGATCATCCATATCCGATTTCGGGCGCGAACACCCGCTCAGCGCGCACCCATCACCCCGCGCGAGCGCCATTCGCTGTAAAGCATGATGTCGGGCGCGCCGCCCATCGGCTCGTACCAGCTATCGACCGCCCACAGCGTGCCGCCGCGCTCGCGGATCATCGCCGTGGAATGCGGATAGCGGCCGTCGACGAACAGGCCCCGCGAGCGATTCCACTCCACCGTATGGTGCTTCAGGAGACCCCGTTCCTGCAGATAAAGCAGCAGCGAGCGGGTATTGGTCGATTCGTCGATGCAATCCATCTGGCCCTTGACCCGGGAGCCGGCGAGATTGGATTTGGCAGCGTCGCGCACGCCGATCACGCCGCCAGCACGATCCTCAAAATATTGCACCGCCTTGGAGATCGCGCCGCGTTCGTCCGCCGCCGTTTCGGCATAAGCGAACATGCCGCCGAAGGTTTCGCCATCGCGGGCGGTCAGGGTCAGCCTGGTCTTGTAGGAACAATTATAGCCGTGGCAGACATAAAGCCGCTTGGTTGTGGTCTTGGTGATCTCGCCGGTATAGTTGCTCGATACCGACGTGCAGCCGGCCGCGGCAACCAGCCCGAAGCCCACGATGATTCGCCCGAATGACCCGCCACCCACCATCGTGCGATCATAGAAAACGACGCGCGGCCCGGCAAATCGAAAAACGCCGTGCCGTGCAACCGCCCACCGGCCGATTGCATTCGGCCCGCGCGGGGACTATCTCGACCCCATGAACACAAAACCCATCCACGTCATCGGCGGCGGTCTTGCCGGCAGCGAAGCCGCCTGGCAGATCGCCGAGGCCGGCGTTCCCGTCATCCTTCACGAAATGCGCGGCGTGCGCGGCACCGACGCCCATAAGACCGACGGGCTCGCCGAACTGGTCTGCTCGAATTCCTTCCGCTCCGACGATGCCGAAACCAACGCGGTCGGCCTGCTGCATGCGGAGATGCGGCTTGCCGGCTCGCTGATCATGGCCTGCGGCGACGCCCACCAGGTTCCGGCCGGCGGCGCGCTGGCCGTCGACCGCGAAGGCTTTTCTGCCGCCGTGACGGAGAAAGTCGAGACGCACGAACTGATCACGGTGGTGCGCGAGGAAGTCCGCGGCCTGCCGCCGGCGGACTGGGACCAGGCGATCATCGCCACAGGCCCGCTGACCGCGCCGTCGCTGGCCGAGGCCATTCGCGCCGAAACCGGCGCCGACGCACTGGCTTTTTTCGACGCGATCGCCCCTATCGTGCATTTCGATACGATCAACATGGATATTTGCTGGTTCCAGTCGCGCTACGACAAGGTCGGTCCAGGCGGCACCGGCAAGGACTACATCAACTGCCCGATGGACAAGGCCCAGTACGCGGCCTTCGTCCAGGCGCTTATTGACAGCGACAAGACCGAGTTCAAGCAGTGGGAAGGCACGCCTTATTTCGACGGCTGCCTGCCGGTCGAGGTGATGGCCGAGCGCGGGCCGGAGACGCTGCGCCACGGACCGATGAAGCCGATGGGCCTGACCAACGCCCACGCCCCCGACATCAAGCCCTACGCCGTCGTGCAGCTGCGCCAGGACAACGCGCTGGGCACGCTCTACAACATGGTCGGCTTTCAGACGAAGCTGAAATATGGCGAGCAGGCGCGCGTGTTGCACATGATCCCCGGGCTTGAACGGGCCGAATTCGCCCGGCTCGGCGGCGTGCACCGCAACACCTATATCAACTCACCCGTCCTGCTCGACGGCGCGCTGCAACTGAAATCGCGACCAGGCCTGCGCTTTGCCGGCCAGATCACCGGGTGCGAGGGATATGTCGAAAGCGCCGCGATGGGTCTGCTTGCCGGACGCTTCGCCGCCGCCGAGCGGCTCGGCCGCGCCGCACCGCCGCCGCCCGTTACCACCGCCTTCGGCGCCTTGCTTTCCCACATCACCGGCGGCCACATCGTCTCCGACGACGAGCCGGGCAAACGCTCCTTCCAGCCCATGAACGTCAATTTCGGCCTGTTTGAGCCGCTCGAGCCCGGCGCGATCGAAAAGCCGGAGGGCCGGCGCTTTCGTGGCAAGGAAAAGGCGATCGCCCGCAAGAAGGCTTTGACCGGCCGCGCGCTCGCCGACTGCCGGGCCTGGCTGGGGCTTGCGCCGCGCGCCGAAGCCGCGGAATAGTCGGGCCCAGTCGGCAGCCGTGTCCGACGCAACCGGGGACTCGCCGCCATGACCGCGTTCGAAAGCACCTTCTTCCACGTCGAGCGCCATGGCGCCGTCGTTCATCTGGTGATGAACCGACCCGACCGGGCCAATGCCATGAGCTCCGATTTCTGGACCGACCTGCCGCGCCTGATCGCCGCCCTCGGCCGCGACCAGACCGTGCGCTGCGCGGTGATCTCGGGCGCGGGCAAAAATTTCACCGGCGGCATGGATCTTGCCGCCTTCGCCGACATCGCAAAACTGTTCGAGGCCGAACCGGGACGGGCGGCGCTGGCCATGCGCGATCTGATCCTGACGCTGCAGGACGCCTTCACCGCGCTGGAACGGGCGCGATTTCCGGTGATCGCAGCCGTGCACGGCGCCTGCGTTGGCGCAGGCGTCGACCTGATCACCGCCTGCGACATGCGGCTCGCCGCCGCCGATGCCGCCTTCGCCGTCGAGGAAATCCATATCGGCATGGCCGCCGATGTCGGCACGCTGCAAAGACTGCCCAAGCTGATCGCGCCGTCCGTGGCGGCCGAACTCGCCTATACCGGGCGCCGGTTCTCCGCCGAGGAGGCGAAAGGGTTCGGTCTGGTCTCCACGGTATATGACGAGCGCGAGACGCTGGTTGCGGGCGCCCTCGAGTTGGCGCACGCGATCGCGCGCAAGTCGCCGCTGGCGATCACCGGCATCAAGCGCAACCTCGCCTATGCACGCGACCACTCGGTCGCCGACGGCCTCGACTATATCGCGACCTGGAACGCCGGCATGTTGCGGCCGCAGGACCTGATGGCGGCGGTGCAGGCGAAGATGGCCAAGCGCGAAGCCCAGTTTGCCGATCTGTTGCAAAGCGAAGCCTGAAAGCCGCGACCGGCCGGTCGGCGGAGGTCCCGCTGGCAGGCCGGCGGCGCATTCGTTCCTGCGCCGCCGCGGTCCCCGTCCTACTCGGCCGCCGGCTCCGGCAGCGCGAAGGCGATCACGTAGTCGCCGCGCTCGGGCGAGGTGCGCGCGCCGCCCGCCGACACCACGACATATTGCCGGCCCGTCTCGGGAGATGTGTAGACCAGCGGGGTCGTCTGCGCGCCCACCGGCAGCCGGTGCTTCCACACTTCCTTGCCGGTCGCCAGGTCGAAGGCGCGGATATTGTGGTCAAGCGTGCCGGCATAGAAGACCAGGCCCGAAGCCGTCGTCACCGGGCCGCCCACCGTCGGCATCCCGGTCGGCATCGGCACATGCATCTTGATGCCGAGGGGACCGTTGTCCTCGACCGTGCCGAGCGGCACCTGCCAGGCGATGGTCTGGCTTTTCAGATCGATCGCCGTCAGCGTGCCGTAAGGCGGCTCCTGACACGGAATGCCGAGCGGTGACATGAAGGTCACCTTGGCCGCGCCATAGGGCGTGCCGAGCTGACCCGAGAGCCCTTCATGGGAGTTGCGCGCGTCCGCCTTGTCGGCCTCACCGCGGGCAACGAGCTGGATGCGGTGCGGCGAGCGCGTATCGTTGAACACCAGATAGCCGGTCGGCTCGTGGATCGACGAACTGCCCCAATTCATACCGCCGAAGAAACCCGGCCATTGCAGCGTCGGCTCCAGCCCCGGCGGAGTGAATTCGCCCTCATAGCGCATCTTGCGAAACTCGATGCGGCAATAAAGCTGATCGAACGGCGTGGTGCCCCACATCCGCGCTTCCGTCAGCGGGTCGGCGCCGATGCTGGGCATGCCCACCGAATAGGGTTGCGTCGCGGCCGTCCAATCCCCTTCGACCGCCCCCTGCGGCACCGCGCGGTCCTCGACCGCGAAGACCGGTTCGCCGGTTGCGCGGTCGAGCACGAAGATCTGGCCGCGCTTGGTCGTTTGGATCAACGCCGCGTGCGTGCCGCCCTGCCCGTCCGGAATATCGTAGAGGGCGGGTTGCGAAGGCACGTCATAGTCCCACAGATCGTGGTTGACGGTGCGGAAGTGCCAGCGTTCGCGTCCCGTCTGGATGTCGAGCGCGACGACGGCGGCGGTGTATTCCTCCGCCCGCTGTGAACGATGCGCGCCGAAGAAATCCGGAGTCGCGTTGCCGGTCGGCAGGTAGACCAGACCGAGCTCCGGATCGAAGGCCGGCGTGCTCCACACATTCGGCGTGCCGCGCGTATAGGTTCCGCCTTCCGGGGGGAAGCGTGTGATGTCCGGATTGCCGAGGTCCCAGGCCCAGACGAGTTCGCCCGTCTCAGCGTCGAAACCGCGTACGACGCCCGAAGGAAGACCGATGGCGACATTGTCGACGACCCAGCCGCCGATAATGATGATGCCCTGCGCCACCGTCGGCGCCGACGTCTGGAAATAGAAGCCGGGGCGTACCTCGCCCATGCCGACCGTCAGGTTGACCGTGCCGTTTTCACCGAATTGCGGGCACGGCGCGCCAGTATCGGCATCGAGCTGGATCAGGCGGGCATCGATCGTGGTCAAGACGATGCGGCGCTGACAGATGCCCGCCTGCTCGGCGGGACGCGTCTGTTCGGGCTCGGCCGGGACGAGCGCCTCACCTTGCGCGCCATCGTCCTCGACGGCCGCAGCCACCGCTGCCTGTGCTGCTTCCGCTTCGGAGGCGCGAACCGCCTGCAGCCCGGCGGAGATGCGACCGGTCGATTCGTAATAGCCGACGCTGCGGCACCGCTGCCACAGCGGCGAAGACGCTTCGGGGTCGAAGCTCCAGCGCTTCTCGCCGGTATCGGCGTCCAGCGCGTGGACCACGTTGCGCACCGTGCACACATAAACGGTGTCGCCGACCTGAAGCGGCGTGTTCTGGTCTTCGGCACCCGTGCCGGTCTCGTTGATGGGCACGTCGCCGTGGCGGAATTCCCAGGCCACCTCGAGCTGGCCGACATTTTCGGGCGTGATTTGAGCGGACGGCGCATAACGCGTGCCGGCCGGCGTGCGCCCGTAATGCTGCCAGCTTTGCGCGACTTCGGCCGTCTCGGCCAGCGTTTCCGGCGCCCCGCTGGCTGCGACGTAGGGCACGGGCTGGAACGCGCGGTAACCGGTTGCAGCAAGCGCCACAACCAAGAGCGCAGCCATGGCAAAGGCCGGCAGACGCGCCGGTCGACCGCTGCCACGCTTCAGCAACGGCGCGGCCAGGAAGATCAACACGCCCAGCACCGCCGGCGCGACCAGGCGCGAGACCAGCGGCCAGAACTGGAAGCCGACCTCCCAGATCGCCCAGATCACCGTACCGACGAACACCACGACGAAAATGTGCAGGCCCAGAACGTGGCTGCGGGCCAGAAACCAGGCCGACAACAGCAAGCCCGCGCCGGCGACGGCGAAGTACCAGGAGCCGCCGAGCGAGATGAGCTGAACTCCGCCGATCAGGAGATAGCCGCCGCCGGCAAGCATGACGAGGCAAAGAAGAAGAACGGGCCAGGAGGCCCAGCGCGGGGGAAGCGGCATGGCAGCCATAGAACGACCTTTCCGTTTGGCACGCAGGCGCGCCGTATTTCCCTCCCAGCGGGCACGCCCCTACGACGCTCGAACCGCGATGTCCATCGCGCTACCGAGTTATGGACAGTTAGATCTCGGCGTGGATCAATCGCCGGCCGGCAGCGGCCGATTGCGCGCCTTGCGCCTACTTGGTCGACGCCAGGCCGGCACCGTCCGCCGTTGGCAGGCCCGGCTTGCCCGCTTCGGCCGGATTGCGGCGCACGAAATCGGCTTTCAGGCTTTGCGAGGTCTCGCGCGAACCGTCATGGCTCCAGCCCGGCGGCATGAACAGGTAGCCCAGACGCTGTCGCAGCGTCAGACCGGGCGCGGCGGCGTCCTTGAACATGCCGATCCATTCGTGGAAGGCGACCTTGAACGGGTTGAAGGTACCCAGGTTCTTGACGATGCCGTATCGTGGCCGCTCCTCTTCCAACTCCTCCACGAAGGTACCGAACATGCGGTCCCATATGATCAGCGTGCCGGCATAGTTGGCATCGAGATAGCGCGGATTGGTGGCGTGGTGGACGCGGTGATGCGACGGCGTGTTGAAAATCGCCTCGAACCAGCCCCACATCTTGCCGATCGTCTCGGTATGGATCCAGAACTGCCAGACCAGATTGAAGCCGAAGACGAAGGCGATCACCGCCGGATGGACGCCCAGCAGCACGATCGGCGCCTGCAACACGAACATGCCGGTGAACGTGCCCGTCCACGACTGCCTGAGCGCGGTCGACAAATTATAGTGCTGGCTGGAATGGTGGTTGACGTGCTCGGCCCATACCCACCGGCAGCGATGGGCGATGCGATGATACCAGTAATAGCGCAGGTCATCGAGCAGGAAGGCGACGACGAACACCCACCAATGCAGGCCGAGATCGAACAGGCGGAACTGCCAAACCCAGGACAGCGCCCAATAGGCGACGAAACCGAGCAATATGCCGGCCACCACATTGCCCGTGCCCATCATCAGACTGGTAAAGGTGTCACGGGTCTCGAACGCCCCCCTGGCGCGACCCGAGCGCACCAGCCACAGCTCCAGCAGGATCGCGGCGACGAAAAACGGGATCGCCAGTTCCGTGACTTTTGGAAAATCGTAGCCGTCCATCAGGCGCTCTTTCGTTGCTCGTTGCGGTTGGCCGGCGAAAGCCGTTGCGACAGGCGCTGCACCTCCCCGGCGCTTGCGAACCGGAAACATCCGCCCGCCCAGGTGAAATCCCTGGTTTTCAGGCAAAGCGTGGCGCCGTCGGCGTCGACCGCGGCCAGGTCGGGCGGCCGCACGATACGGGTCAGAAAGTGCATTCCCACCGCCTGGACGATCCCCGTGCGGGTGCCGTCGAGCAGCAGAAACGCCGCCGTGGGCGGTGTCGTCAGAAGCACCTCGGCAATCGTCTCATTGGGAAAATCCTCGGCAAACCGCCGGCGCGCCCGATCCGCGTTCGCCAGTTCGGCCGCACGCGTTCCCCCGCTCGCATGCACCGCGACGAGGACGGCCGCTATGCCGATCACGACGATGGCGACCAGGACCGTCAGGCTCATGCCGGCTCTCTCCCGTCGGCGCTCCTTGCGCCCGGCACGCTGTAGCATTTTTGACGTAAACGTAAAAGAGAGTCGTCACCAGCCGCCGGTCGCGCGGCGCAAGATCAGCCAGTGCCTGCGCAGCGCCGAGGGCGCGGGCGCGTCGACGCCTTTGCTCTCGATTCGGTCGAGGCTTGCCTCGATTACGGCCAGTGGCAGGAATGCCGGACGCAGGCTGGCCGGCAGGCTCGGCGCGTCGCGCAAAAAAGCACCGAAATGATCACGGGCCAGCGCCAGCATGGCCGCAACAGCCCGCCCTACCCCGTCATCGTCGTCGTTGCTGAGAAAAGCCTCACGATCCGTCCCCACGGCGGCGAGCAGATCGGCCGGCACGTAGCATTGGCCGCGCGCGCGGTGCCGCGACAGGTCCTGCAACAGGCCGGTCATGGTCTGCGCGCACCCGGCATGGCCGGCCAAGTCGGCCTGGCCGGCGGCCGTCTCGGCGTCGAGCACCAGCGCGGCAAGCTGGATCAGCGCCGCGCCAGTTTCCCCGCAATAACCTTCCAGCGTCGTCCTGTCGGGCATCGGATCGTCGTAGAGGTCGAAGACACGCGCCTCCAGCATGGCCTCGAACGCGGCTACCGGCAGGCGATAGGCGTCGATCGCCGCAATCAGCGCGTCGGCGACGGGACTGCCGGTCGGCTGGCCGGCGGCGATCGCATCGCGCCACCATTGCAGCCGGATTTCGCCGGGCAGCGGTTCGCGAACCAGATCCCGCACCCTGGCCGTCTCGACGTGAAAGGCATAAAGCGCAAACAGTGCCGGCCGCTTGTCTTCGGGCGCGTAAAGGGTCGCCAGATAACGGTCGGGATCGCCGGCGCGCACGATCTCGCGCACATGCGCATCGGCCGCCATTTCAGGACACGGCGACCAGGGCCGCCGCCACGGCCCGATCCTCGGCCAGAAGCACGTTGTAGGTGCGCACGGCCGCTCCCGTCGACATCGCCTCCACCGTCAACCCGGCCGCGCGGACGGCCTCGCGCACCGCCTTGGGCAGCGGCTTCAGCGCCGTGCCGGTTCCGACCAGCAAAAGTTCGATCTCGGCTGCCTCGTCGAAGACACGGCCGAAATCGGTTTCGCCGAGCGCAGTCGCATCGGCCGGCTGCCAGCCGTGAATGCCCGACGGCACGCACAGGATGGAGCCGCGATGCGACATCTCGGCAAACCGGAAACCGCCATTGCCGTAGGCGTCGATCGGCGCCCGGCCCGGAAAATGGGCCTCGCGCATGATGATACCGCCGGCCATGGCCGCCTCAGGCTTTCGACGTTTCGGCCGGCGCGTCCTGATCGTCCTCCTTCGCCTCGTCCTTGCTGGCCGAAAGCGCGCCCGGCCGAAGCTTGAACAGGATCAGGATCGGCGCGGCGATGAAGATCGACGAATAGGTGCCGAACACCACGCCGAACAGCATTGCGGCCGTGAACGAACGGATCACCTCGCCGCCGAACAGGAACAGCGCCGTCAAGGCGAGCAAGGTGGTGACCGATGTCATCAAGGTGCGCGACAAGGTCAGGTTGATGGCGTTGTTGAGCAATTGCGGCAAGGGCATCTTCTTGTAACGCCGCAACTCCTCGCGCACCCGGTCATAGACGACCACCGTGTCGTTCAGCGAATAGCCGACAATGGTCAAAATGGCCGCGATCGAGGACTGATTGAACTCGATGCCGGAAATCACGAAAAAGCCGACCGTGATGACGATATCATGCACGGTGGCGATGATCGCTCCGACCGCGAACTGCCATTCGAAGCGCAGCCAGATATAGACCATGATCAGGGCGAAGGCCGCCAGAACGCCGATCGTGCCCTGCATCGCGAGTTCGGACGAGACCGTCGGTCCGACGGTTTCCACACGGCGGATATCGTAGTCCTGCTCGAGCTCGCCGCGAACCTTGACCACGACGCTCTGTTCGGCGTTGTCGCCGGCCTCCTGCGAGGCGACGCGGATCAGCACATCGGTTTCGGTACCGAACTGCTGGACCTGGATATCCCCGATATTAAGATCGGAGAGCCGGCCGCGGATTTCGCCGATATCGGCGGCCTGACCGTCGCGCGTCTGCACCTCGATCAGCGATCCGCCCTTGAAGTCGATGCCGTAATTCATGCCCACGCCGATGAACAGCACGACGGAAGCCACCGACAAAAAGGCGGAAAACGCGAAGGTGATGCGCCGGAAGCTCATGAATGCGATTTTCGTGCCGGGCCGGATCAGCGACACGAACGAGCGCGGCAGCTCCTTCGGCCGGCGGCGGCGGACCCATTCGGCCAGCATCCAGCGGCTGAAGGTAAAGGCGGTGAAGACCGTCGTCACGATGCCGATCGCCAGGGTCACGGCAAAACCGCGCACCGGCCCGCTGCCCAGATAAAACAGCACGACGGCCGCGATCAGCGTCGTCACGTTGGCATCGACGATGGTGGCGAAGGCGCGTGAGAAACCGGTATCGATCGCCTGAATCAGCGAGCGCCCGTTGCGCCGTTCCTCGCGGATACGCTCATAGATCAGCACGTTGGAATCGACCGCCATGCCCATGGTCAGCACGATGCCGGCGATGCCGGGCAAGGTCAACGTGGCCCCGAGCACCGACAGGATCGCCACGATCATCCCGATATTGGCCAGCAGCGCCAGATTGGCCAGCACGCCGAGCGTGCCGTAGGCGGCGATCATGAACACCACTACCAGCACGGCGCCGATCAGGCCGGCAAGCTTGCCCGCGTCGATGGAATCCTGGCCGAGCCCCGGCCCGACCGTGCGCTCCTCGATGATGGTCAGGGTTGCCGGCAGCGCGCCGGCGCGCAGCAGCACCGCCAGGTCGTTGGCGCTCTGAACGTCGAAATTGCCCGAGATCTGGCCCGTGCCGCCGAGGATCGGCTCGCGGATCTGCGGCGCCGAGATCACCTGCTCGTCGAGCACGATGGCAAACAGCCGACCGACATTTTCCTGGGTCGCCTGGCCGAACCGGGTCGCGCCCTTGGTGTCGAAGCGGAACGAAACGACCGGCTCGTTGGTGCGCTGGTCGAACGTCGCCTGCGCGTCGACCAGGTTTTCGCCCGACACGATGACGCGGTTTTCGATCAGATAGGGCACCGGCGGATCGTCGGTGGAATAAAGCACCGTCGTGCCCGGCGGCGGGCGGCTTTCGATCGCCTCCTGCACCGGCACCGAGGTGTCGACCATCTGGAAGGTCAGCTTCGCGGTCTGGCCGAGAATGTCCTTCAGGCGCTGCGGGTCCTGCAGCCCGGGCACCTGAACCAGGATTCGGTCGTCGCCCTGTCTCTGGATGATCGGTTCGGTGGTGCCGAGTTCGTTGACGCGCCGGCCGACGACTTCGATCGACTGCGACAGCGCGGAAGCGAGGCGATAGGTGATGCCCTCATCGGTCAGCGTGAAGCGCAGCAGGCCCGGCTCCGGCTCTTCGAGCGCGAGTTCGGTCACCGTGCCGCCGGCGAACAGGCCGGCAGAGACCGGCTCGGTCAACTGCGCCAGTGCCTCCTTGGCGCGCTCGACATCGCCGGCGTCGCGCACGCGCACCTGGACGGTGCGGCTCGAACCGGAAAGCCCAGTATAGCCGATGCGGGCGTCGCGCAGCAGGCGGCGCACGTCGTCGCGGGTCGATTCGAGGCGCTCCTCGATCAGGTCCCGCCTTTCGATCTGCAACAGGATGTGCGAGCCGCCCTGCAGGTCGAGGCCGAGCGTCATCTGGCGCTTCGGCAACCAGTCCGGCAGACTGGCAACAGTCGCCTGGGAAAAAAGGTTGGGCGCGGCGAACACGATCCCGGCCAGAACGGCCAGCCAGATCAGAGTCGTCTTCCAGCGGGTGAAATACAGCATCAGCCTGTCCGTCGGGGCGAAAACGAGATCATTTCACCCTGTTCTGGGTTATTTTTTGGCGTTCTGGTTGGCGACCGGCTCGCCCTTGACCCGCACTTCCGCGATCGTGGCGCGCATCGCCGTCACCTTCATGCCGCCGCCGAGATCGATTTCCAATTCGTGGTCGTTGATGACCTTGGTGACCTTGCCGACCAGACCGCCGCCGGTGATCACCGAATCGCCCCTGCGGATCGCCGCCAGCATTTCCTGGCGTTTTTTCATCGTCTGGCGCTGCGGCCGAATGATGAGAAAATACATGATCACGAAGATCAGCACGAACGGCAGGATGCTGATCAGCATGTCGGAGCCGCCAGCAGCCCCTGTTTGCGCATAAGCCGGTGTTACGAACATAGAATTCTCCTGAGAACGCCGCCGTGCGCAAAAGGCCCCGGCCGAAGGTGGGCGGAATATAGTCTCTCGCGCCTTCATTGCAACCGGATGGACCGGGTTTCGGCCCGCTTTTGCCGGCGGCACGCGCGTGGTAGAGCGCGCAGACATAATTCAGGACGGACGGAAATGACAGAAGCCCGCAGCGAAACCCTTGGTGAAAAACTCGACCGGCTGATCGCGGCGGTGTCGCGCCTGGCCCCGCCGCCGCCGGCAGCGCCCGATTTCGACGCCGCCGACTGCTTCGTGTGGGAAGCCGAAACCGGCATGCTCACCCCGGTGGAGCGGGTCAACCGGGTGGAGATCGATCTGATCAAGGGCGTCGACCGTGTGCGCGACATCCTGGTCGACAACACGCAGCGTTTCGCCGACGGCTACCCGGCCAACAACGTGCTTTTGTGGGGCGCGCGCGGCATGGGCAAGTCGTCTCTGGTCAAGGCGGCGCACGCCGCCGTCAACGCGAGCCACGCGGCCCGGCTGCGCCTGATCGAAATCCACCGCGAGGACATCGACACGCTGCCCGCCCTGCTGGCCCTGCTCAAGGGCGTCGCGCATCGCTTCATCCTGTTTTGCGACGATCTGTCCTTCGACCACGACGACACCTCCTATAAGTCGCTGAAGGCGGCTCTGGAGGGCGGTGTGGAGGGCCGGCCCGACAACGTCATCTTCTACGCCACCTCGAACCGCCGGCATCTCCTGCCGCGCGACATGATCGAAAACGAGCGCTCCACCGCCATCAACCCGTCCGAGGCGGTGGAGGAAAAAGTCTCGCTGTCGGACCGGTTCGGCCTGTGGCTCGGTTTCCACAAATGCTCCCAGGACGACTATCTCGCCATGGTCGACGGCTACGTCTCCCACTACGGCTTGGCGATCGACGCCGAGACCCTGCGCGCGCAGGCGCTGGAATGGGCGACCACGCGCGGTTCGCGCTCGGGCCGCGTCGCCTGGCAGTTCGTCCAGGATCTGGCCGGACGGCTCGGCCGCAGGCTGGGCTGAGCGGCTGCGCACAACGAAATCGCCCGCCCCTTGCGGGACGGGCGAAGCTGGCGGGCCCGACTGGAGGCGATGACCCGCTGCCTACTGTTTAGGGCGCCCTATTCGAGATAACCGGTCGGATCGACCGGCACGGAATCCTTGCGCACCTCGAAATGGAGTTTCGGCAGGTCAGCCGAACCGCTCATGCCCGAGCGTGCGATCTCCTGGCCGCGCCGCACCTTGTCGCCGCGCGCCACCTTCAACTGGCTGGCATGGCCGTAAACGGTAACCAAGCCGTCCTCGTGACGCACCAGAACCGTATTGCCGAATTCCTTCAGCCCGTCGCCCGCATAGATCACGACGCCGTTCTCGGCCGCCTTGACCGGCGTGCCTTCCGGCACGGCGATGTCGATGCCGTCATTCGGCTTGGAGCCGGTCTTGCGGCCGTAGCCGGCGATGACCCGGCCGCGCACCGGCCAGCGCATGCGCTCCACGCCGGTCGCTTCCGGCGCGACGGCTGCGCTTTTGGTGACGGTTTCGGCGATCGCCTTGTCGGAGGAACCGCGCGCGGTCTTGTCGGCTTCCGGCGGCGTGTAGGCCGTTACCGGGCTTTTCGTTGCATCGGATGCGCGTTTTTCGCCCGTGCCGGCGGTCTTGATCGGGTCGACGGGCTCGTCCGCCCGCACGAGCACCTGGCCGGACGCGGGAATGCGCAACTTCTGTCCGATGCGCAAATGGCCGTCACTCAGGCCGTTGGCCTGCTTGATCGCAGCGGCGGTGGTGCCGCGCTGGCGCGCGATGCCATAAAGCGTATCGCCGGCCACGACCGTGTAGGTCCCGTCCTTGGCGGGCGAAGGCGTGGCGGATGCCTTTTGCGTGGCGACGTCGCTGGTCTCGGCGGAAGCGACGCGCTGCTTGGGCTTCGGCGTCTGCGGCAGGATTGCCACGCTGCGGTCCGGCGAACGGCTCGGCAGCGGCACCTTGTCGGCCGGGACGTCGTAGCGTGAACCGCGCGAGGACTTCGCCTCCATCACGTTGGGATTGGCGTCGGGCGCCGAAATCGGCGCCTTGCGCGAATAGACATAAGTCGGGATCACTACCTTTTGGCCCGCAGACAATTCCCCGGCCGACTCCATGTCGTTGACCTTCATGATCGCCTTGACCGGCACGCCGAAGCGACGCGAGAGATTGTAGAGCGTTTCGCCTTCGCGGACCGTCACCTGGGTTCCGCCGGCCCGCGTCCAGCCCTCGCCATCCGCATCAGCGCCGGCCGGCGCCGGGGCGGGAGCCGCGGCAACAACCTGGCGCGGCGCGGCCGGGGCCACCGGCTCAGGAGCAACCGGCTCGGCCCGCGCCACCTCGACCGGCCGTGCCGGCATTGGCTGGCGGACGGGCGCCGGCAGCGTCTGGCGCTGAACGCTCCCGGTGCGGACTTCGACGGGTTCGACGGCGCGCCGATTGACCGAGCCGGTATAGGTCTGGTCGACCGGGGCCGGCCGTGGGCTCACATCGCCGGGAAAGGGCTGATCGATCACGTTGCCGAGAATGGCGCGCTGATTGGCCGTGGACGCGGTGAAAATCTCTTCATCGAAACGCATCGCGCCGGAACTGCAGCCGGCCAGAAAGCTGCCGGCGGCCAGAATGGCCGTCATGCGGGCGAAATCGCGCCCGGCTATGCCCAAGACTTTGATACGCATCGCAATACTCGCGAACACCGGTTACGGAACGTCACTCACCCAAAATTAAAGCGCGTTAATCTTACTGCCGCGTTAAGATGGCGCGACGCGCGGCGCGATTTCGCGAATTGCGTGAAAAGGCCGGCTTCAGATCGCCGCGGCCACGCCTTCGAGCAAGGGCTGGAAACGCACGACGCCGATATCGCTCCGGTCGAAACGGCTCCCCACCTTTTGCAGATGGACCAGCGCCTGCTCGCCCTCGCCCGGCCCGATCGGTGCGATCATCAGCCCGTTCGTCGACAATTGATCGACGAAATTGCGCGGCAGGGCCGAGAACGCGGCCCAACACACGATGCGGTCGAACGCCCCTTCGCCGGCGAGCCCGTTGGCCGCATCGGCCTGGCGCACGACCACATTGGCGATACCGAGCGCGTCGAGGCGGTGACGGGCCTGGTCGACCAGCGTCTTGTAGTGATCGACGGTGACGACGCGGCCGGCAAGCTGCGCCATCAGCGCGGCCGTGTAGCCCGACCCGGTGCCGATCTCCAGAACGCGGTGCTTCGGCTCCAGACCGAGCGCATGCACGATCTGGGCCTGCAGGTCGATCCCTTCCAGCGTTTCCCCGCATTCGATCGGGATCATCCGGTCGCACCACACGACGGACTGCCACTGGCCGGACACGAAACCGCGCCGCGGCACCGCCTCGATCGCGGCGATCAGCCGCTTGTCGTCGACGCCCTTGGCGCGGGCGCGCAGCAGGAAGGCGGCGAAACCCTCGCGATCGTCGCCGGCACGGGTCATGCGAGCCCCTTCGCCACCCTGTCTTTGAGTTCGTGCGCGGTCAGGTCGAGCTGAAGCGGTGTGACGGAGACGAAATTGTCGCGCATGGCGGCAAGATCGGTGCCCTCGCGCACTTCCGAGGGCTGGCGGCCGAAACGCAGCCAGTAATAGGGAAAATTACGCCCGTCGCGACGCTCGTCGATCCACAGGCCGTGCAAAAGCTTGCCCTGCGCGGTCACTTTCGTGCCCCGCACCTGCTCGGGCTCGCAATTGGGGAAATTCACGTTGAGGAACGCGCCTGCCGGCAGGTCCATGGCGATCAGCTTCTTCAGCAGTGCCGGCGCCAGCGTCTCCGCGACGTGCCACGGCACGAAGCGGTCGTCGTCGCGAAAACTGTAGGCCTGCGACAGCGCGATCGAGCGCACGCCGACCAGCGTCCCCTCCATGGCGCCGGCCACCGTGCCCGAATAAGTGACGTCGTCGGCGACGTTGCCGCCCGAATTGACGCCCGACAGCACCAGGTCCGGCGGCTCGGGCATGACCTTGCGCACACCCATGATGACACAATCGGTCGGTGTGCCGCGCAGGGCGAAATGGCGCTCGTCGAGCTTGCGCATCCTCAGCGGCTCGGACAGGGAAAGCGAATGGGCGAAACCCGACTGGTCGGTTTCCGGCGCCACCACCCACACATCGTCGGACAGGGTGCGCGCGATCCGCTCCAGCACCTGCAGTCCCTCGGCGTGGATGCCGTCATCGTTGGTCAGAAGAATGCGCATACTCAGCCGATCCTTTCCAGACCGCCCATATAGGGACGCAAAACTTCAGGAATGGTGACCGAGCCGTCGGCGTTCTGGTAGTTTTCCATCACCGCGATCAGCGCGCGACCGACCGCCGTGCCCGAGCCGTTGAGCGTGTGCACGAAGCGGGTCTGCTTCTCGCCCTCCGGCCGGTAGCGGGCCTCCATGCGCCGGGCCTGAAAGTCGCCGCACACCGAACAGGACGAAATCTCACGATACGCGTTCTGGCCCGGCAGCCAGACCTCGATGTCGTAGGTCTTTCTGGCCCCGAACCCCATGTCGCCCGAACACAGCACCACCGTGCGGTAAGGCAGGTCAAGGCGTTTGAGCACCTCTTCCGCGCAGCCCGTCATGCGCTCGTGCTCATCGAGTGAGGACGTTTCGTCGGTGATCGAGACCAGCTCGACCTTGTAGAACTGGTGCTGGCGCAGCATGCCGCGCGTGTCCTTGCCGGCCGAGCCGGCCTCGGAGCGGAAACACGGCGTCAGCGCGGTGAAGCGCAGCGGCAGCGATTTGGCGTCGAGGATTTCCTCGCGCACCAGGTTGGTGAGCGGGACCTCGGCGGTGGGGATAAGCCAGAGAGACTGGCGCTCAGGAGCGGAACTCGCGCGCCCCTTCTCAGCCACTAACGCTTCAACGATTTTCTCAACTACCGACCGCGTATCTTCGCTCTTTTTCTCCGCCTCCACTTCCAACGGGCTACTATCAATATTGAGTATTGCCCTAACGATCTGTTCTTGATTCGTTGCTTCTCGCGAGGTCTGGAAAAGATCGTCGGTGAATTTCGGCAATTGCCCGGTGCCGAACATCGGCCCGTCGCGTACCAGAAGCGGCGGCTGGACCTCCAGATAGCCGTGCTCGGTGGTGTGCAGGTCGAGCATGAACTGGCCGAGCGCGCGCTCGAGCCGGGCAAGCTGACCCTTGAGCACGGTGAAACGCGAGCCCGACAATTTCGCCGCCGTCTCGAAATCCATCAGGCCGAGCGCCTCGCCGATCTCGAAATGCTCCTTCGCCGCATTGGCGCGTTTCGGCTCGCCGACGCGGCGGATCTCGACATTGTCGGCCTCGTCGGCGCCGACGGGCACGTCGTCGTGCGGCAGGTTGGGCAGCGCCGCCAGCCGGTCGAACAGCGCCTTGTCGAGCGTGCGCTCCTCTGCCTCGCCGTCCTGAACGAAACGCTTGATATCGGCGACCTCGGCCTTGAGCTTTTCGGCCAGCGCCAGGTCCTTTTGCGCCATCGCCTTGCCGATCTCCTTGGAGGCGGCGTTGCGGCGTTCCTGCTTGGCCTGCAACTCGGTCAGATGGGCGCGCCGCGCCTCGTCCGCGGCCACCACGGCGTCGACCTCGGCGCGCGCATCCGCCGACGACCAGCCGCGCTTTTCAAGCGCTTCGGCCAGGGCCTCGGGGTTGTCGCGAATCCATCTTATGTCGAGCATGGCGAAAATCGGTTCCCATACGGTTGGTGTTGCCGAAACGGCATATGAATGTCCGCCACGCGCCGCACAACGCGCGCAAGACCGCCGAACGGCCTAAACCGCAAATCGGAATGGCGCAAGGCCGCGCCGCACCGCGAGCGCCTTACGAGGGACGCCTCGCGTCCTCGTCGCCGGCTTCGGAAGCCGCGGGCTCCGCTTGGGCTGGATCGGGTTCGTCACCATCCGTTTGCGCCTCGTCCCGGGCTGCGCGCTCTTCCGCGCGCTTCTTCTCGACCATGCGCGCCAGCCAGATCGAGACCTCGTAGAGAAGGATCGTCGGCAGGGCGAGGCCGAGCTGGCTGACGGGATCGGGCGGGGTCAGCACCGCGGCGACGATAAAGGCGATGACGATGGCGTATTTGCGCTTGTCGGCCAGCCCCGCCGAACTCAAAAGCTCGACCCGCGTCATCAGCGTGGTGACGACCGGAAGCTGGAACACCAGGCCGAAGGAAAAGATCAGCGTCATGATCAGGCTGAGATATTCCGACACTTTCGGCAACAGCGAGATCTGGATTTCCTGATCGGGCGACACCTGCTGCATCGACAGGAAGAACCACATCACCATCGGCGTGAAGAAGAAATAGACCAGCGCGCCGCCGATCAGGAACAGGATCGGCGAAGCGATCAGAAACGGCAGGAACGCGCGACGCTCGTTGCGGTAGAGGCCGGGCGCGACGAATTTGTAGATCTGGCCGGCGATCACCGGAAAGGCGATCACCAGCCCGCCGAACATGGCGAGCTTGATCTGGGTGAAAAAGAACTCCTGCGGCGCGGTGTAGATCAGGTCGACCTTGTCGGCGTCGAGACCGGCCCAGGCGGTCGCCCACTGAAACGGGATCACCAGCAGGTTGAAAATGTCCTTGGCAAAAAAGAAGCAGACCAGGAAGGCGACGAAAAAACCGCCGATCGACCACATCAGCCGCGTACGCAGCTCGATCAAATGATCCATCAGCGGGGCCGACGATTTGTCGATGTCGTCGTCGTGGACGTTCACGAGGATGCCCCGGTCTTCTTGGCCGGCGCCTTGCGCGTTGCCGGTCTGGGTTTGGAGGTCTTGGCAGCCGGCTTGGCGCGCGCGCCCGCAGCCGTTTTCTTCGCCGGCGACGCGGCAGCCTTGCCGGCCGGCTTGGCCTTGGCCGCGGCGCCGGTTGCGGCAGTGGATTTGGCCGCGGTCTTCCTCTTGCCAGGCACGGTCGCCGCCGGTTTTGCCGCTGCGGCCCCCGGCATCGCCGTCGGCCCGGCCTTAGCCGGCTCGGCCGGCGCCGCTTCGGCGTCGGGCGCCGCGGTCTTGGCCGGTTTCGGCTTCATCATATCGTCGAGGCCGGCGCGCACATCCGCGGCCGCCTTTTCCATCGGATTGAGCGCTTTCTTGATTTCCGAGGTTGGATTGAGCTTGCGCGCGCTGTCGAGGGTCGACTTGACGTCGTCAAGCTCGGCCTCCTTCAGCGCCTCGTCGAACTGCTTGCGGAAATCGCCCGCCATCGAGCGCATCTTGGACGTCGTGCGCCCGAACGCGCGCAGCATGCGCGGCAAGTCCTTCGGCCCCACGATCACGATCAGAACGACCGCGACCACGAGCATTTCCGGCCAACCGATGTCGAACATGGCTCAGCTTCCGGCAGCCTGCGACCGGGGCTCGCGCCCCGTCAGGACTTGGTTGCCTTTTCCTTGGTCGAGGAGGCGGGCGCGCTTTCGTCGTCGCGGTGCTCGACGGTCTTGGCGTTGGCCGCCTCGTCCTCGTCCGACATGCCTTTCTTGAAGCTTTTGATTCCCTTGGCCATGTCGCCCATCAACTCTGGAATCTTGCCGCGCCCGAACAGCAGCAGCACGACCACGAGCACGATAAGCCAGTGCCAGATCGAGAAGGTTCCCATTACAAACCCTTTTATGAACGCGTTTCGTTCCCAGATTTAGGCGTTTTCGGTCCCGCTTTCAAACACAAGCACATCAGACTTTCGCACCGTAAGCCAGATATCGCGTGCACCGGCAGGCAAAACGCCGCATCGAATGCGTGCCCGAATCGAGGTTTCGGCGCCCGGAACCGCAAGTTCCAGCGCCTCCGCCTCGCCCAGGAAGCGCCGGGATATCACTCTTGCCGCCGTCCCGCCATCCTTTTCGCACGGCTCTATGCCGGAGAGCCGCACGGCAACGGTGACGGGCGCGCCATCGCCGATGCCGGGTGCCGCGAACTGGCCGAGCGGCGTATCGACCCGGCCCGCGCCCGCCCTGGCCTCGAACAGGTTGAGCTCGGAAAAGAAACCGGCGACGAACAGGTCGGCCGGTTTTTCGAACAGGGCCTGCGCCGGCCCCATCTGCACCAGCCGCCCGTTTTTCAAGAGCGCGATTCGATCGCTCATGCGCATCGCCTCCTCGGCGTCGTGGGTGACCACGATCGCCGTCGCCCGGCTCTCGCGCAGGATCGCCAGCGTTTCGGCGCGCACGGTGTCCTTCAGGCGCGAATCGAGCCCGGAGAACGGCTCGTCCAGCAACAGCACCGCCGGGCGTGGCGCAAGCGCCCTCGCAAGCGCCACGCGCTGCTGTTCGCCGCCGGAGAGAATATGCGGGAAGGACTGGGCATGATGCTCCAAGCCGACGCGCACCAGCGCTGCCATCGCCTCGCGCCTGGCTTCTCCCGACGACAGCGCGGTCAGGCCGAAGCGCACATTGTCGAGGATCGACAGATGCGGAAACAGGGCGAAATCCTGGAACACCAGGCCGATCGAGCGCCGCTCCGGCGGCACGAACACCGACGGTCCGGAAATTTCGCGATCGTTGAGCAGCACACGCCCGCGCGTCTGCGTCTCGATGCCGGCGGCGATCCTCAGAAGCGTCGTCTTGCCCGAGCCGGAGGGACCGAGCAAACAAAGCACCTCGCCCGGTTCGGCGCTCAGCGAGACGCCGCGCAGCGTTTCGTTCCGATTGTCGAAGGAATGCCACACATTGTCGAAGGACAGGCGCGCGGCAAAGGACACACCGGCGGGAAGGCGCCCTGCCCGTTCACCCGGCTTCCGCCTTGTCTTTTCTGCCTGCGCCATTTCGCCTGTCACGGATATGCGCCGCGACGACACGCGGCGCCTCCGTCAATCATCCCCGCCGCGGGGTGTCAACAGGCCGAGCTCCTCCAGGTCGATGTCGGTCAGCGGCTCTTCGTCCTCGGTAAGCTCGTCGGGATCGGTCGGCGGCAGCGGCACGGAGAAATTGGCCGGCATGCGCGCCGACAACAGGCCCGCGCCCTTCAATTCGTCGATGCCCGGCAGGTCGCGCAGCTCGCCGAGCCCGAAATGGTCGAGAAAGGTCAAGGTGGTGCCATAGGTGACCGGGCGGCCGGGCGTGCGCCGCCGGCCGCGCATTTTCACCCAGCCGGTTTCCATCAGCGTGTCCAGCGTGCCCTTGGAGGTTTCGACGCCGCGGATTTCCTCGATCTCGGCGCGCGTCACCGGCTGGTGATAGGCGATGATGGCCAGCACCTCGAGTGCCGCACGCGACAATTTCTTCTGCTGCACGGCGTCGCGGCTCATCAGGAAGGACAGATCGCCCGCGGTGCGGAATGCCCAGGACTCCTCGATCCTGACCAGGTTGACGCCGCGCTTTTCGTAAAACTTCTGCAGCGACGCCATGATCGCGGAAATGTCGACGCCTTCGGGCATGCGCATGGCCAGCGCCTTTTCGCTGACCGGCTCGGCCGACGCGAACACGATCGCCTCGGCCATGCGCATGGCCTCCACCAGGTGCAGCCGCTCGGCCGGGTTGTCGTTCAGCGGATCGGCGTCGAGGGCATTCCCGTCGTCCGGCATGGACAGCGCGTTCGCCCGGCTGCTTTCAGACATGGCTTCCCTCGCTGGGCACGTGTTCCGGCGGCCGGGCGCGCATGAAAAGCGGCGCGAACGGCTCGGTCTGGCGAATTTCGATCGCGCCTTCGCGCACCATTTCGAGCGAGGCGGCAAACGAGCTGGCGAGCGCGGTGGCGCGCTCTTCCGGTACGGTCAGATACTCGATCAGGAACCGGTCGAGCGCGGTCCAGTCCTTGATCCTGCCGACCAGGCGCGACAGCACCGCGCGCGCGTCCTGGAGCGACCACACCGTGCGCTTGGCGATCCGCACATTGGTGACCGCCTGACGCTGGCGCTGTCCGGCATAGGCGGTCAGCAGATCGTAGAGCGAGGCGCTATATTCGGTCCGGCGTTCCAGGATCACCGCTTCGGGCATGCCGCGGGCCATCACGTCGCGACCGAGCCGGTTGCGGTTCACCAGGCGCGCGGCGGCATCGCGCATCGCCTCCAGCCGCTTGAGGCGGAATTGCAGGATCGCGGCCAGTTCCTCGCCGCTTTCGCCCTCGTCGCTGTCCTGCTTGGGGATCAGCAGCTTCGACTTCAAAAAGGCGAGCCAGGCGGCCATCACCAGATAGTCGGCGGCAATCTCGAGGCGCAGCTTGCGAGCCTCGTCGACGAAAGCCAGATATTGCTCGGCAAGCGCCAGGATCGAGATGCGGGCAAGATCCACCTTCTGGGTACGCGCCAGGTGCAGGAGCAGGTCGAGCGGTCCCTCGAAACCGGCGACGTCGACGACGAGCGCCGGCGCGGCCGGATCGCGCCGCTCCTCGCTTTCCGTCCACAGGCGCTCCATCGGCGCCTTGTCCTGGCCTGAATTCTTCTGGATCGCTCCCAAATCCTTACCCTGTTCAAAGGCCGGGGCTTACGCCACCGACCGGGCCAACGCGTCGAATTCCGCCCTGGCCAGCATTTCGCTCTCGCTCGACGCGCCCGCCCGCAAATCGAGGGCCCGCCGCGCCCGCTCCAGCGCCCGACCGGCGAGCGCGGGGGTCGCGGCCGCGACCGCCGCCATCTCGTCCATGACGCCGTTGCAGTGAAGAACCACATCGCAGCCGGCCGCAAGAATCGCCCGGGCTTTTTGCGAGAAATCCCCAGAAAGCGCCTTCATGGAGACGTCGTCGCTCATCAACAAACCGTCGAAACCGATCTCGCCACGGATAATGTCGCCGATCACGCGCGCAGAGGTGGTGGCGGGATTGTCGGGGTCGATCTCCTGGTAGACAATGTGCGCCGTCATCGCCATCGGCAGGTCGGCGAGTGCGGCGAACGGTGCGAAATCGACCGCGCGCAGGACGTCCAGCGAGGCTTCGACCACCGGAAGCGCCTTGTGGCTGTCGCAGCGCGCTCGTCCGTGTCCGGGCATGTGTTTCATCACCGGCAGCACGCCGCCGGCCAAAAGCCCATCGGCCGCCGCGCGCCCCATCGCCGCGACCACGGCCGGGTCGCCGGCATAGGCGCGCTTGCCGATGACATCGTCGGCGCCATCCACCGGCACGTCGAGCACCGGCAGGCAGTCGGCGTCGATACCGTGACGGGCGAGGTCGAAAGCGTGCAGGCGCGACATCAGCCAGGCCGCGCGCAGCCCAGCCGCCGGGTCGGCGGCATGGATCGCGCCAAGCGCGCCGGCCGAGGGATAGTCGGGCGCCAGCGGCGGGCGCAGCCGCTGCACCCGGCCGCCCTCCTGGTCGACGAAGACCGGCGCATCCGGCCGGCCGACGCTCTCGCGCAGGTCGGAAACCAGGCGCAGCACCTGCGGCGTGTCGGCGACGTTGCGGGCAAAAAGAATGAAGCCCCAGGGTTTTTCCCGGCGAAAGAAGGCCTCTTCCTCAGCGGTGAGTTCGGCCCCGACACAGCCGAGGATCATTGCTTTTGATTCGCTCATTGCGACAGATTAGCCCGTCTTGGCTTGCCGCGCACTGACCACAGCCGAGCCTCATCCGGAAACGGTTCGGGCCGCTTCGCAGCGGCCCGACGTTTCGATGCAGAGTGGTCATCGGCCCGACGGCCGGCATTATTTGGCGACGAAACAGCTTCCGCCGGCGGCCTTGTACTGCTCGCACAGCCTGGTCGCCTCGGCGCGGCTTCCCGCCGGGATCCGCACCCGCCAGAACGTGCCCTTGCCGGCGATGTCGGCCTTGACGATATTGACGCCGCGCCCGTTCAGGATCGAGCCGTAACGCGCCGACAGATTGGCATAGCTTTTCTGGGCGCCTTCCGGCGAGGGCTGCGAGGCGATCTGCATCGACCATTCGCCCGGCTTCGGCGCCCTGGTGTCGAGGGCCGCGACCTCGGTCTGGCGATTGGCCTGCGCGGTGTTGCCGACGATCTCCACCGGCTGGTCGGACGGGCGGGTCGGCGCGACCGGACCGCGATCGGGAACCTTCTGTGTGCCGGATTGCCGGATCGTGGTGGTTTCGACCACGCGAACCGGCGCGTTGTCTGCCTCGGCCTGGGCCGGTGCGGCAACCTCGTCGGACGTTCCGGCACCGCCGACATCCGCAGCGCCGTTCCGGGCATCCGGCGCGTCCGCGGCGACCGGTTCCGGTGCAGGCGTCGCGGCAACCGGTTCGGGCGCGGGGGCGGCGGGCTCGAGAGGCGCCGGCGCGGGTTCGACCTCCGCCGCCGTCGCGACCTCGAGCGGTTCCTCGCGCGGCACCAGCGTGCCGTCCGGCTTGACAATCATGGTGCGTACCCTGCGCGGTGCGACCAGCGCCGGCTCTTCGCCGGCGACGCCCGGCAGGTTGGACGTCTCGGGCGCGACCCTGTCTTCGGACTTGCCCGCTGCCGCACCCGCCGCGTCGGGCGCGCCCGGGGTGACATCGCGCACGGCGAGATCGACCGGCTCTTCGGCGGCCGACAGCAGTTTTTCCTGTGTCGGCGCGGCCGGCTCGTCGCCACCGGCGACCCGTTCATAGACGATCTTGTCCTCGTTCGGCACGGTCACGCCGCCAGGCGTTTCCGGTCGCACCTTGACCGGCGACGGATCGGCCTTGACCATTGCAGGCGCGGCTTCGGGGTCGCCAGATCCGAACGACAGCGCGAAGGCCGATATGCCCCCGACGACGGCAACGCCGGCAACCAGCGCCGCAATCATCAGCCCGCGACGGCCTGAAGGCTGTGCCTCGTCGGCCGCCTCCGCGTGCGGAGCCGCCCCGTGAAAGGCGGCGGCAAGCTCGCCATCGTCGGGCGCATGCAACTGCTGAAAGGCCTCGTCCGGCCACCCGGCCGCCATGGCCTGTTCCTGGCCGGCCGCTTCGTCGAAACCGTGAGGCTGCCAGGCTGCACCGTCGTCGCCCTGCTCGGGGGCTGCGAAATCGAACGTATCGTCGAGGGCGAGGTCTGCCTCGTCGAGCCCGAGCGCGAAATCCTCCGGCGCGGCTTCCTGCGAAACCCGCCGCTCGGCGGCAAGCGACGCCGCGTCGGTGGCGCGCGGCCAGCCCTGCGGCTGGGAGGCGCCGGAACTGTCGCGATTCAACTCGTCGAAAGCCGAGGCGAACTCCATGTCGAGCTCGTCGGCGAGGTCGAGCCGGGGCTCCTCTTCCTGCACGAATTCCGGGATGCCGGTTTCGTCGGCGATCTCGACACCGGCTTCCGGCACGTCGACCGTCTCGATCGCGGGCGCCTCGGCAGCGCGGGCGAAACCGGCGCGCGCCCCACCCAGGGCAGCCGCTGCCGCACCGGCGCCGATTGCGGCACTCTCCGCGGCGATAGGCGCGGTCGGCGGCGCCTCAGCCTGCTGTGCCGGCGCGTCGAAGCCGACCGGCGTCGCCGCCTCGACAGGCTGGGTTTCGGTCCAGCCGGCCATATCCGGCTCGCTCCGCTCGAACTGCGCCTGCCTCCACGCTTCCTCGCCGGTGACGAGCTGGGCACCCGCCTGCTCGTCGGGCGCGGCCGGCGCGTCGTCGATAGGCGCGGACACGTCGTCGTCCGGCATGGCGACCTGCGTGGCCTCCGGTTGCACCGGCTGCGGCGCGACCGGGGTTGCTCGGTCGAACACGAAAGGCCGATCGCCCTCGTCGGGGTGCGGCGCGGCCGGCTCGAAGCCCTGGTCCATATGCGCCAGAACATCGTCCTGGAAATCGTCGGCGACCGAGGCGCTCGCACGCTCGTCAGCATAAAACGGGCTGGTTTCGGTTTCGGGGGCGTCATCCCGGAAATCGG
This sequence comes from Nitratireductor alexandrii, assembly GCF_004000215.1. Taxonomy (GTDB): domain Bacteria; phylum Pseudomonadota; class Alphaproteobacteria; order Rhizobiales; family Rhizobiaceae; genus Mangrovimarina; species Mangrovimarina alexandrii. Next base: position 484,382 of record NZ_RBVY01000004.1, read on the forward strand.
CCTGCATGAATGGATCGGGCGCAGCCGGTGTCGCGACCGCATGGTCGCGCGCTTCGATAGCCGGGCCCTGCCCCTCTTCGCGCGCCTGCGGCAGCGTTTCGACACCCCGCACCGGTTCCGGTGCCGGCGGCGACGCCATCGCTGCAAGTTCTGCGAATGGATCGAAAACCGGTTCGTCGGCAGCCGCGGCCTGGTCGGCGCGCTCCGCGGGCTCCCACGCATCCGCCGGCGCCGCCATGCCAACTGGCTCGGCAGTCTCGTGCCGCGGCGCGGTCGAAAAACCGGCCCCTTCGCCGCCGTCGTGAACCGGATCGGTCGCCGGTTGCGGATCGGCCCGCGAAAAATTCAAATCCACGAACGCGGCCGCGTCGTCGGCCTGGCCGAAATCGACAGGCGGCGGCGCGGCAGCCGCCGCTGCGGGGCCAGCGTCCAGATAGGAAGGCGCCCTTGCCCCTTCGTCTTGGGCCTGCTGGCCTTCATTGTCGGATGCGCCCGTATCGCCGCCGAATGTCTCCAGCGAAGCCGAAAACTCCGCTGCCAGCTCGTCCTCGAAGGCCTGACCGAGTTCGGGAAGGGATTGCGCGTCGGCCGCCGGCTCTTCCGGCTGGCGTGGATGCCGGGCGGGCGGATCAAGGTCCTGTTCCAACTCCCCCATCAATTCGCGTTCGAGATCGATGCCGAAATCGTCGGCATCGCTCGCGCCGGACGTTTCCGGCATACCGCCCATGATCCGGGTCAGTTCCGCCAGGGGATCGTTTTCGGCGAAGTCATCGTCGCGCTTCACCTTCAACTGCTTGAGGTCTGCCATACCCATTTCCGCACTCACACTCGCCCGGGCGCCGAAAACGCCGCGAGTTTCTGGCCGTTACCAGCCCATTGTGGGCAAAAGGTGACAGGTTTTACCGTGTCGCCTAGCGCATTTCTTCCGGCGCGTCGGCTCCCAACAGACCCAGTCCCGACGTCAAGACATCAGAGACCACCTGCACCAATCCCAGTCTAGCCTGGGTCAAGACTGGGTCATTAACCTTAATAAACCGTAAGTCTTCATTGTCGGTGCCGCGGTTCCACAAGGCATGGAACTGGCTGGCGAGGTCATAGAGGTAAAATGCGATCCGGTGCGGCTCGTGTGCGAGCGCCGCGGCTTCGATCATGCGCGGATATTCGGCCACCTTTCTGACCAGCGCGATCTCGGCGTCGTCGGTCAGCCGTTCCGAAGCCCGCGACAGGCTCTGCCGGTCGAGCCCGTCCGCGCCGATTTGCTCGGCCGCCTGCCGGAACACCGAATGCGAGCGCGCGGAGGCGTACTGGACGTAGAAGACGGGATTGTCCTTGGTCTGCTCCGTCACCTTGGCAAAGTCGAAATCAAGCGGCGCGTCGCTCTTGCGATAAAGCATCATGAAGCGGATCGCGTCGCGTCCGACCTCGTCGACCACCTCGCGCAGCGTCACGAATTCGCCCGCGCGCTTGGACATGCGCACCGGCTCCCCGCCCCGGTAAAGCTTGACCAGCTGGCACAAAAGCACCGTCAGCTTGATGTCGCCGCCAGAAATCGCGCGCGCCAGCGCCTCGAGCCGCTTGACGTAGCCGCCGTGATCGGCGCCGAGCACGAAGATCAGTTCTTCGAAGCCGCGGGCGTATTTGTCCTTCATATAGGCGACGTCGGCGGCGAAATAGGTGAACGCCCCGTCCGACTTGACCAGCGGACGGTCGATATCGTCGCCGACCTCGGTCGAGCGGAACAGGGTCTGTTCGCGGTCTTCCCAATCCTCCGGCTTCTGCCCCTTCGGTGGCGGCAGCTTGCCCTTGTAGACATGGCCCTTCATCGTCAGATCGGCGATCGCGGTGCGAATGGCGCGCGCGCCGTCGGCATGCAGGCCGCGTTCGGAAAAGAACACGTCGTGACACACGTTGAGCGCGGCGAGATCGTCGCGGATCATGTCCATCATCGCGTCGATGGTGCGCTCCTTGACCAGGCCGAGCGCCTTGTCCTCGGCCATGCCGAGCAGAGACTGGCCGTATTCGTCGGCCAGCGCCTTGCCGACCGGCTTGAGATAGTCGCCCGGATAGAGACCCGCGGGAATCTCGCCGATCTTCTCGCCGAGCGCCTCGCGGTAGCGCAGCAGCGCCGAGCGGGCCAGAACGTCGATCTGCGCGCCAGCGTCGTTGATGTAATATTCCTTGGTAACCTCGAAGCCGGCAAAACCCATCAGATTGGCCAGCGTGTCGCCGACGACGGCGCCGCGGCAATGGCCGACATGCATCGGCCCGGTCGGATTGGCCGAAACATATTCGACATTGACCTTGCGCCCCGCCCCGACGGTCGAGCGGCCGTAATCGCGGCCGGCGGCCAGCATTTCGCGCAGCCGCGCCTGCCAGAATCCGTGGCCGAGCGTCAGGTTGATGAAGCCGGGCCCCGCCACGTCGACGGCGGCGACCTCGGGATCGGCAGCGAGCCGTTGGGCGATCCGCCCTGCGAGCGCGCGCGGATTCTCGCCGACCGCTTTCGACAGCACCATCGCCGCATTCGTGGCGATATCGCCGTGCGCGGCGTCACGTGGCGGCTCGACCGTCAGGCGCGAATAGTCCAGGGGACCGCCCGAAACGGGCTGAAGGTCGAGCGAAGCGATCGCCTTCGTGATCCGATCGCGGAAATCGGCAAAAATGTTCATGGGTCAACGTCCGGGTAAAAACGGGGCCGGCTTGGGCTGCGCGAGGCCCTATCCGATCTCGGGCGTATGGTCAAACAGACGCCGATGCTCCTTGATCGCGTAGGTATCGGTCATGCCGGCCAGGAAATCGGCGACATGGCGGGCTTTGACCGCCTCGTCGGCGCGCTCAAGAATCCCGCGCCAGCCCTCCGGCATCGCGGCCGGGTCGGCGAGGTAGGCGCCAAACAGGTCGCGCACGATGCGCTCGGCATCGGCGCGCACAGCCATCACGTCGGGATGACGGTAGAGATTGGCGTATAAAAACGCCTTCAGCGCCTTCTCGTCGTCGCGCATCGCCGCCGAAAAGCGGACGATCGTATCGCCTGCCGCGCGCACGTCGCCGCTACTTGCCGGTTTCAGCGCGGCGAGCCGGTCGCGGGCGGTCACGATGACATCCTCGACCATGCGCGTAATCTGGCGGCGCATCAGTTCGTGGCCCGTGCGCACCGGGTCGAGCCCTGGATAAAGAGCGCGCACCTCCGCCAGGATGGCGGCCGCGAAAGGAACCTCCTCCAGCATGTCGAGCGTCAGCAGCCCCGAGCGCAGGCCGTCGTCGATGTCGTGTGCGTCATAGGCGATGTCGTCGGCGATCGCGGCTGCTTGCGCCTCCAGCGAGGCGTGCGAGGCGAGATCGAGCGGAAACAGCACGTCGAAATCCGCGATCGTGCGCGGCAGCGGACCGTCGAGCCCCTTGCCCTCGGCGTCGGTCAGCGGACCGTTGTGCTTGACCAGCCCTTCCAGCGTCTCCCAGCTCAGATTGAGGCCGTCGAAATCCGCATAGCGGCTTTCCAGCCGGGTGACGACGCGCAGCGACTGGGCGTTGTGGTCGAAGCCGCCGGCGAACCCCATCACGGCGTTGAGCGCGTCCTCGCCGGTATGGCCGAACGGGGTATGGCCGAAATCGTGCACCAGCGCGACCGCCTCGGCGAGATCCTCGTCGAGGAACAAGGCGCGCGCTAGGCCGCGCGCAATCTGGGCGACCTCGATCGAATGGGTCAGCCGCGTGCGATAGTGATCGGCCTCGTGGGCGATGAAGACCTGGGTCTTATGTTTCAGCCGGCGAAAAGCGGTCGAATGGATGATGCGGTCGCGATCGCGCTGGAAGGGCGTGCGGGTACGGCTTTCCTGTTCGGGGTAAAACCGGCCGCGCGTCGCGTCCGGGTCGCAGGCATAGGCCGCCCGCGGCCTGTAGCCAAAGCCGATATGTGAAAATTGTGATGCGTGATCGGACATGAAGCGCCGGTTGACTTGCGGTATGGCGCTTCATACCTATGGAGGGAGTGCGAACACAAGGTGACGCCATGGGCGCGGACGCATTAACAGGCAAGAAGGGCGTCGAACTGACCGACGCCGCGGCGAAGCGGATCGCCAAGATCATGGCCGGCGAACCGGGCAAGACGGCCCTGCGGGTCGCGGTCGAAGGCGGCGGCTGCTCGGGCTTTTCCTACACGTTCGACCTGGTCGAGGCGCGCAACGACGACGACGTGGCCATCGAGAAGGATGGCGCGACGGTGTTGATCGACGAGATTTCGCTGGTCTATCTCGGCGGCTCGGTGATCGACTTCGTCGACGATTTGATGGGCCAGTCCTTCCAGATCAAAAACCCCAATGCCGTCGCTTCCTGCGGCTGCGGAACCAGCTTCTCAATCTGAACCCTCGCCCGCGATAAGGCTTTGCGCCCCGCGAACCGGCCGCGAACGCATCACGCGGCCGGGCTCGTATCCTTCGCCGTCAGTCGAGTTCTTCCGGCAATACGAGATTGAGCACAACCGCCAGGAACGCCGACGGCAGCAGGCCCGAGGTCAACAGGATCTGCGCGGTCTTGGGCAGATGCTGGAGCGCTCCCGGCTCGAGCTGAAGGCCGAGCCCGACCGACAGCGACACGGCGAAGATCACCATGTTGCGCCGGTTCCAGGTGACGTCGGACAGCATGTTGATGCCGGCCGCGGCCACCATGCCGAACATGACGATCACGCCGCCGCCGAGCACGGTGATGGGAATGGTGGAAATCACCGCCCCGACCTTGGGGATCAAGCCGCACAGGATCAGGAAGATCGCGCCGTAGGTAACGACGTGACGGCTCATCACCCCGGTCATCGAGATCAGGCCGACATTCTGGCTGAAGGACGTGTTGGGCAGGCCGCCGAAAATGCCCGCGATTGCCGTTCCCAGCCCATCGGCATAGGTGGCGCCGGAGATCTCGCGGTCGGTCGCCTCGCGGCCGGCACCGCCCTTGGTGATGCCCGACACGTCGCCGACCGTCTCGATGGCCGAGATCACAGCCATGAAGCACATGCCGATGATGGCCGCGGCCGACAGTTCAAAACCCCATTTGAACGGCACCGGCACGGCGACCCAGCCGGCCGTGCCGACATTGTTGAAATTGACCATGCCCATCATCAGCGCCACGACGTAACCGGCGATCAGGCCGAGCAGCACCGCCGCGATCGACCACATGCCCTTGGCGAAAAATTTCAAGAGCAGCGTCACCACGACTACCACCAGGGCGACGCTCCAATTGGCCAGGCTGCCATATTCGGGTTTGCCGATCAGCGGCACGCCGCCGGCCGCGTACTGGATACCGACCTTGATCAGGGCGAGCCCGATCATCAGCACGATCAGGCCGGTGACAAGCGGCGGCAGCGCGAAACGCAGCCGGCCGATGAAGGTGCCGAGAAAGAAGTGGAAAATGCCGCCGATCAAGACGCCGCCCATCAGCGCGCCCATCGCCGCGACGCCGCCGCTGGCCACGATCGGTATCATCACCGGCAGGAAGGCGAAGCTCGTGCCCTGTACGATCGGCAGGCGCCCACCGACCGGCCCCATGCCGATCGTCTGGAACAAGGTAGCGATACCGGCAAACAGCATCGACATCTGGATCATGTAGATCAGGTTCGGAAAGTCGGGCGAATTGGATCCGAAGCCGAAGCCCGCCGCCCCGGCCACGATGATCGCCGGCGTCACGTTCGAGACGAACATGGCCAGCACGTGCTGGATGCCGAGTGGCACGGCCTGTGTGATCGGCGGCGTGTAGTCGGGATCGCGAAGTCGTTGCCTGAGCCCCGCGGCACTTGCCGGGTCGGTGGTCGTTGTGTCAGTCATGGTCGTTGTCCCCTCTTCTCAACGCCCCTTTGTTTTGAGATGGTTTTTCGGGCAATGAACGACAATTTCCGACAATGGCGTCGCTGACCATCAAGTAAAATTTGAAAGATCGGCACTTTATCCATGAAAATCGCAACCTGGAACATCAACGGCGTCAAGGCGCGCATCGACAATCTGCTCGTCTGGCTCAAGGACAGCCAGCCCGACATCGCCTGTCTCCAGGAGATCAAATCGGTCGACGAGCTGTTTCCGCGCGCCGACATCGAAGCGCTCGGCTACCACGTCGAAACCCATGGCCAGAAAGGCTTCAACGGTGTAGCGATCCTGTCCAAGCTGCGCTTTGACGAGGTCAATCGTGGCCTGCCCGGCGACGATGACGACCAGCAGGCGCGGTTCATCGAGGGGGTGTTTTCGACCGGTACGGGCGTGGTGCGCGTGGTGTCGCTCTATCTGCCGAACGGCAATCCGCTCGGTTCGGAAAAGTTTCCCTACAAGCTCGGCTGGATGGAGCGGCTGGAAAGATGGGCCCGCGAGCGGCTGGACCTGGAGGAGCCGCTGGTGCTGGCCGGCGACTACAACGTCATCCCGCAACCCGAAGACGCCAAGAACCCCGGCGCCTGGGTGGACGATGCTCTGTTCCAGCCCGAAAGCCGCGGCGCTTTCCGCCGTCTGTGCCATCTGGGCTACACGGACGCGGTCCGCGCCGTCAGCGACAACGTGCTCTACACGTTCTGGGACTATCAGGCCGGCGCGTGGCAGAAGAACAACGGCATCCGCATCGACCATGTGATGCTATCTCCGGAGGCCGCCGACCGGCTGGCCAGCGCCTCGGTGGAAAAACATGTCCGCGCCTGGGAAAAACCGTCCGATCACGTGCCGGTTGTGATCGAGCTCGCCTGAGGCGAAGGAAGGCGAGACGGGCCGGCCTCGCGTACCCCTCGCGACGCGCCGCCAGGGCTGCCGAAACCCTTGCCGGATGTGTTTAAGCAGCGCTGGTGCTTCACCGCACAGCAAGGCTTCGATCGGGAGACGCTCCGGCGGAAACCCGCTCAGGCCTCGTCACCTGGAATGTCGGCGGTGAGAACGGAACGTCATTCCGCTGAGGCTGCGCGACGGTCTGCTATGCAACGCTCTGCTCTTGAAAGAGGGCGATAGCCTTAGCAACGAGTTGTGCGTTCGACGATGCGACAGACTGGTCTTCCAACCTGCAACCATCCTCGAGGCCAATACGGGTAGACCATCGCTTCACCCGAGCCTCACGTACGAAATGCCATACCGTAGCATCAAATCCATGTAATAGAATGGGCCGCTGAACACCGGCCTCATTCAAAACAGTTTGGATGCCTGCTAGCGTCGCCCGCGCCTGTCGGAGGTCTTGTTGTTCGATTTCAAACAACACACGAAAGACCTTGTCTCGTTGTCGCAAAGATACAAAACGCTCCGCGTCCTCAACTGTGGCTATCCCAGCTTCGATACCAACACCCTTTGCTTCAAGGAGCGAAAAAATGGCTGGTGCGTCCGGTTCCGACAAGTTCACCGAAGCGTAATCCGGCAGCGATGACCATTCGTTGATACGGTGTCTGGTGAGCGTAATGTCATTTTCGATCCATGCGCCTGTCGATACCCCTACCAGCGTGCCTGGGCAGACGCTTCGGATGCCACGAACAAGCTCATCCACATGGGCCAGACTCTCTTTACCGTCCGAGTCGCGAGGGTGGATGTGCAATTCGCCCGCGCCTGCCGCAATGCATTCTGCTGCGTCAGCTACCATTGCTTCGTGTGTAAGGGGCAGAGATGGGTGGTAAGCCTCAGGGTGGGCTCCGTTTATACACGCTTGAACAATCACCTTGTCGACCAGCCTCTAGCGTGACCTTTCTTTTGTCGACATTCGTTTCCTGCGCAGCAATTGTCAAATTCGGCTCGAAGCCGTCATTGCCCGCTGAAGACCGCGCCGAACCAAGGCGCGACCATCGCCCGCATCCGGCAAAGCGCCCGGCTCGGGCAAGCTGAAGTCGTTTTTCAAGCAGTTGACGCCGGGAAACTTTCCCGGCCGGATGGTGCGGACGGCGGGACTCGAACCCGCATGGCCGAAGCCGAGGGATTTTCGTACCAGCTACGGCTTTCGCCGCCGCCCCGCAGGGGCGTTTGTGGTCTGGACTATACCTTCACCCTAGCCACGGCCTTAGGTGCTGCCCGTCTAGTCTCTACACCTTCCCGAACCATCAAGGCCGCCGGGCTTGGCTCGGGATCGCCATCTGACAGGGTTCCCCGAATTTGAGCAGTTCTACAGCCGGGGTTTCCCCCGATGCACTCAGATTTCTTCAAGTCCCTTGTGTCTACCGATTCCACCACGTCCGCGTGGCCATTCCTGCTAGCAGAACGGGTGACCGGGCTCAATTCCTTACCGTATCTGTCGTTTATTGTTCCGATCCGGCCCCATCGTCGGCCGGCGCCCGCGCCTCAACGTCGGACACATCAACCATCACCTTGTCGGGCACTTCGATGCTGGCCGTCTTCGATCCATCGAAAAATCCGCCGGCAAACAGAATGACGACGACCAGAAGCGCCACCACCAGGCGCCGGCGATAAACCAGCCGGCTCCACCGCCGCCCGATGTGACGATCGTCGTGCGTCGCGCGGATCTTTTTCCATCGCAACATCGCTCCTTTAGAAACCTGCCAAGTCCTGACGAGTTTCAGCCGGCAACCATGCCGAGGACGGCCATAAACCCGGCCAGCGCGAATACCGGGCCAATCAGCCATCGCGCTTCCCGAACACTGGTATGCATCGTCCTTTCCCATATTGACCTGCCTGGACGATGTCCGAACACGCCATCGGGTTCCGGCACGCGAAAGTGTAGAAGACACGAGCGCCGGCGAGGTGCGGACCGGCCGGAAAAGCGGTGCGCGACCGCGGGAACCGCATTGGAGTGCATGCGGGTGATCGACATGCGGCCTGCTTTCTGCTTCCATCGCACGGCCATTGGAGGGAACTGAATATGGGCATCGAAAGTCTGATCGTTTTCATCATCATCGGTGCGATCGCCGGCTGGCTTGCCGGGCTGATCGTCAAGGGTTTCGGCTTCGGCCTGCTTGGAAACATCGTCGTGGGTATTGTCGGCGCCTTCATCGCCGGGTTCCTGTTTCCCGCGATCGGCATCTCGCTTGGCGGCGGCATCCTCGCCGCCATCATCCACGCCACCATCGGCGCGGTCATTCTCCTGGTGATCATCAAGCTGGTGAAATCGGGCTGACATCGCACGGCAAACCACGAAAAACGGCCGGTCCCAACGGGACTGGCCGTTTTTTCCTCAAGGCCGCGGCCTCAGCGCGTATCTGCAGTTTCTTTCGCCCGCCCGGCGTGTCGCAAACGCAACATCGGCGCCATCCGCCAGGCGATGATCGGCGTCAGCGCGAGACTGACAACAACTACGGCCGGGATCAGATAAGGCGCCCAGGCCCGCAACGCCGGCACCGACAGCACCGTGACCGCGCCGACCCCGAACAATACCGCATTGACCATCAGGCCGATCATGCCCGCCATGTAAGTGCGCGTGCGCATCGAAACATCCTTTCCTTTGACGGAAGAACGCGAGCGGCCGAGCACCGGTTCCACGCTGCCGGTCAGCCCCCACGCGACCGAGGCGTTCCGACGACGCGGCCTGCCCGTTTCTTTTCGCGTTTTCGCCCGCTTGCGACTGGCGCTCGCGCGCCGCTCTTGGCACAGTGCGCCGATAAGGAGACCCGATCATGGCCGCACCGATCTTGCCCGCAAACCGCAAGCCGCATCCCTGGACCGAGGTCGCGCCACTCCTGGTCGACGTCGCCATGGGCCGGCGCGCTGCCGATCTGGTGATCCGCAACGGGCGCTGGGTCAACGTGCATTCCGGCGAGGTAATCCCGGCCACCGACCTGGCGATCGTGGCCGGCCGCTTCGCTTATTGCGGTCCCGACGCCAGCCACGCCATCGGCGAAGGCACCAAGGTCGTCGACGCGGCCGGACGCTATCTGGTACCGGGCCTGTGCGACGCGCATATGCATGTCGAAAGCGGCATGGTGACGGTGACCGAATTCTGCCGCGCCGTCATTCCGCACGGCACCACATCGATGTTCGTCGACCCGCACGAGATCGCCAACGTGCTGGGGCTCGACGGGGTCAGGCTGATGCACGACGAGGCGGCGGCCCAGGCGATCAACGTCTTTGTGCAGATGCCCTCCTGCGTGCCCTCGGCACCGGGCCTGGAAAACGCCGGCGCGCAACTCGGTCCCACCGAGATCGCCGAAGCGATGGGATGGGAAAACATCATCGGGCTCGGCGAGGTGATGAATTTTCCCGGCGTCGCGGCCAACGACCCCACCATGACCGGCGAGATCGCCGCCACGGTGGCCGCAGGGCGCACGGTCGGCGGCCACTACGCCTCGCCCGACCTCGGACGCGCCTTTCACGGCTATGTCGCCGGCGGGCCGGAAGACGACCACGAAGGCACACGCGCCGAGGACGCCATCGCCCGCGTGCGCCAGGGCATGAAGGCAATGCTGAGGCTGGGTTCGGCCTGGTACGACGTCGCCGAACAGATCAAGGCGGTGACAGAAAAGGGGCTCGACCCACGCAATTTCATCTTGTGCACCGACGACAGCCATTCCGGCACGCTGGTCAACGAGGGCCACATGGACCGCGTCGTACGCCATGCGATCGCCCAGGGCCTGAAGCCGGTGACGGCGATCCAGATGGCGACCATCAACACCGCCCAGCATTTTCGGCTCGAACGCGAGCTCGGTTCGATCGCGCCCGGCCGGCTCGCCGACCTGCTGATCGTCTCCGATCTCGCCACGCTCGAGATCGACGAGGTGTTCGCGCGCGGCGTCAGGCTGGCCAAGGCCGGCCGGCTCGAAGTCGAGATCCCGCCCTACCCCTATCCGGCAAACGCGCGCGACACGGTCCGGCTCGGCAAGACGCTCGCCGCGGCCGATTTCGACATCCCCGCCCCCGACAACAGCGCCGAAGTGCGCGCCCGCGTGATAGGCGTGATCGAGAACCAGGCGCCGACCAGGGCGCTGGAAGCCGATCTTCCAGTCGAGGACGGCATCGTGGCCATGGACCGGCGCAACGATGTCTGCCAGATCGCTCTGGTCGAACGGCACAAGGGCAGCGGCGCCGTCGTCAACGGCTTCGTGTCTGGCTTCGGCTATACCGAGGACTGCGCGATGGCCTCCACCGTCGCGCATGATTCGCATCACATGATCGTCGTCGGCACCAACAAGGACGACATGGCGCGCGCGGCCAACCGGCTCGGCCAAGTCGGCGGCGGGGTGGTGATGGTCTCGAAGGGCAAGGAGCTGGCCCTGGTGGAAATGCCGATCGCCGGGCTGATGTCGGACGAGCGCGCCGAGATCGTCGCCGCCAAGGCCGAAAAACTGTCGGCGGCGATGCGCGACATGGGCTGCTCGCTCAACAACGCCTATATGCAGCACTCGCTGCTGGCGCTGGTCGTCATTCCGGAACTGAGAATTTCCGATCTCGGCATCATCGACGTGACCAGGTTCCAGAAGGTGGATCTGTTCGTTTGATCAGCCGAAAGCGGCGGCGATCATGAAACGGTGGCCGTCGGGGCTGCGCACGGCGAATTCGCGCATGCCCCAGGGCCGGTCGGCGGGCGGAAACAAAATGTCGGCGCCGCAGCCCGACACCGCCTCGAACCAGGCATCGACGTCGGTCACCTCGAGATAGCCGAAATATTGATGATCGCCCAGATCGCGCGGATGGATAGCGTCCGGGCAGCTTCCAAGCATGATCGTGACCTTTCCCGAGCGCACGAACACCCAACCGTCGGGTTCGCCAACGATCTCGAACCCCATCACCTCGACCCACCAGCGGGCGGTGACCCGGGCATCCGGCACGGCAAGCACGTGGGCTGCACCGCGCATAGCCTGCGGCATCACTCCACCCCGACCGTCGAAAGAACCTCGGCCGGCGTGGTGATGACGATGCTGGCCGCCGAAACCGCGGTTTGGCCGAGCCCCTTGGCAAGGTTCTCAATATTGCCGGCAAGGTCGGTGCGGCGCTGCACGAACGTGTCGCCGGCCTTCAGTCGGTCACCGATCAGCTTCACCAGCACAGGGTTGTCAGCGAACTTGGTGTGGTTGAGCCGGTCGCCCGCCTCGACGTCGGTGACATTGACGACGACGATGCCGTAACTGGCGATGTCGTCGGCATCGGAATATTCGCCGAGCCTGGGCCGATTGCCGGCGATCAGGCCGGACAGGTTCAGCGCTCGGTCGTTTTGCGACAGCATCACGAAAAACGGCTTGTCCGGTTTGCCGTAACGCTTCATCTGGCTCTTGAACACGTCGACATCGACATCCGGCGAGGCCAGAACGACGTCGCCGAGCTTGCCGCCGACATCGCGATCCCCGGAAATGGCGAGTTGGCGCAAGGCCTCCAGCGTCAGCCAGTTGCCCATCGAATGGGCGATGATGTCGATGCGTTGCGCACCCGCGCGACGCACCAGCCGCAGCGTGCGCTCCAGCCCGTCGCGCGCGGTGGTGGCCGAATCGCGATCGTAGACATAATCGACGGTGCGCCCGCGCGAGGCCCAGGTGAAAAGCACCGGCGCGCCGTCATAGCCGGCATCGTGCACGATCTGCGTCAGCCGGTAGACGGCCTCGTCGAAACGGGTGTTGTAACCGTGGATGAAGACCAGCGCCCTGCCCCCACGCGCGGCGATCGCCTTGGCGAGCCCGGCCTGGAAGGCCGCCTCGTCCTCGTAGCCGCCGACCCCGGTTGCGGTGAAATATTTGGCCGGGTCGCGGGTGCTGTTCTTCGGCCGCTCCAGCGCGCCGGTCTTGTGGATCGCCGGCACCGTCACGTCGGTCACGGCAAAGTTCAGCGCCAGCGAGCGCTCGCCGTCAAAGACCTCGCGCGGCTCGGTCGAGCGCCGGCGGGTGGTGGCCACGAACAGGCGGTGTTCGCCGACGATCTCGGCCGTGGTCGCCGACACGGTTTCGCTCCCCACCAGCAGATGCGCGCCCTTGTTGGCGCAGCCCGCGAGCGAGGCGACCAGCATGCCCAAAGCCAGAAATTTCAGGAATTTCGTCGCGCGCGACAGGATCAGACCTCCATGCCTGTGCCCTTCGATAAGCAGATTGACCCGACGGCGTCTACCCGTCATGACGGCAAGAATGCGGCGCCGGCGAACACATTGTCTTGCGCGCTGTCACGGTTTTGTCCGGAATCGCAGATGCCTGAGGTGGCAGCCGGCCGCTCAGCGAGCCCAAAACACCGGCGTGAAGATCACCAGGACGGCCAGGATTTCCAGACGCCCGAGCATCATGGCGAGCGACAATATCCATTTCGCCACATCCGGCAGCGGTGCGAAATTGCCCGACGGTCCGATATAGTCGCCGAGGCCTGGACCGACATTGGTGAGCGCGGTCAGCGCCCCGGTCATGGCGGTGATCAGGTCGAGGCCGGTGGCCGACAACAGCACGGTGGCGATCGCCCACAGCACGAAAAACGAAGAAATGAACAACACCACCGCGCGCTGCATGTCGTCGTCGACCGGCCGGTCGCCGTAGCGCACCGTCTGGACCGAACTCGGATAGACGAAACGGCGCAGGCCGTTGGCCATCAGTTCGAACAGGATGATGAAGCGATAGGCCTTGATGCCGCCACAGGTCGAGCCGGAACAGCCGCCGAGAAAGGTGGCAACGAAGGCGCAGGCGACCACGAACGGCCCCCACGACGTGTAATCGTGCGTCGAGTAGCCGGTGGTGGTGATCAGCGACATGAAGTTGAAGGTGGTGTGCGTCAGGGTCTCGAAAAACGGCGCCCCGGTGGTGATGCGCGTATAGATGGCGGTCGCCACCGCGAAAAACACCACGTAGCCGGCGAACACGCGGATCTGCGGGTCGCGCAACGCGTCGAGCCGTCCACGTACCATGAACAGGATCAGGATCGAGAACGGCAGAGCGCCGATGAACATGAACACGATCGCGATCCACAGGATCGCCGAGTTGTGGGCGAAATAGCCGAACGAGGCGTCATGGGTAGAGAAGCCTGCCGTGGAGATGGTCGTCAGCGCGTGGTTGAGCGCGTCGAAGCCGCTCATGCCGGCGGCCGCATAGGCGATGCCGCAGGCCAGCGTCAGCGCCGAATAGATGCTGATCAGACTGATGGTGAAGGTCGACAGCCGCTCGAACGGGCGGTCCTCGATATCGGTCGATTCGATCTTGAAATAGGACACGCCGCCGACATTGAGGAACGGCAGGATGAACAGGCCGAGCGCGATCACGCCGAGCCCGCCCATCCATTGCAGAATCGAGCGCCACAACAGCAGGCCCGGCGGCAGGAAGTCGAGACCGCTCAGCACGGTGCTGCCGGTGGTGGTCGTCGCCGAGACCGATTCGAATACGGCGTCAGCAAGCGACATCTCCAGCGACGAGGCCAGGAACGGCACCGCGCCGACCATCGCCGTCGTCGCCCAAAGCAGATTGACCATCAGAAAGCCGAAACGCGAGGAGACCGGCGGCGGCCGGCCTTGGGTGGCGAGCGCGACGGCAAGCGAGAGCCCGCCGGTGAAGAACGCCGACAGCGCGAACACCCGCCAGTCCGGATTGCCCTGATAGAGGTCGACGAAAGCGGGGATCAGCATCGCCAGCGACAGGTAGATCCCAAAAATCGCGGCTATGTGGATCGCGGCGCGGAAGGCGAAGCTCTGCACGAAAAGCAAACCCCGATCTGAGCGGCTGCCGGACTCCTCCCGGCCCCGCCATCTTGGCGCGCCGACAGTGGCGGGACGCGGCCTTTTATGCAATAGGGCGCGAAGGTGCAACCGGGAGGTGGAAGGGATCGTGGTCGACAAGTCTGGGCTCGCCGGTTTCGCGACCCGCGTGGACAAGGCCGCGGAGGCCCTGCGCACGCTGTTTGCCGAAACGCCGCTGCAGGAAAACGAGCACCTGTCGCGCAAGACGGGCGCGCGCGTCTTCCTGAAGCGCGAAGACCTGACCCCGGTGCGGTCCTACAAGATCCGCGGCGCCTACAATTTCTTCCGCAAGGCGCTGGCGCGCCCCGACGCGCCGCAGTCCTTCGTGTGCGCGTCGGCCGGCAATCACGCCCAGGGCTTCGCCCATGTCTGCCGCCAGATGCGCAAGACCGGCGTGATTTTCATGCCGGTCACCACGCCGCGCCAGAAGATCGACAAGACGGCGACGTTTGGCGGCGATTTCGTCGACATTCGCCTGACCGGCGACTTTTTCGACGAATGCCTAGCCGCGGCACTGGCCCACGCCGACGAGACCGGAGCGCTGATGGTGCCGCCCTTCGATCATGTCGACATCATCGAGGGTCAGGCGAGCGTTGCGCATGAAATCGCGCACCAGATGCCGGCCGGAGCGCCCGACATGATGATCCTGCCGGTCGGCGGCGGCGGGCTTGCCGCCGGCGTGACGCGATACGGCGCCGCAAGCGGCTGGGCGACGCGTTTCGTCTTCGCCGAGCCGGACGGCGCTCCCAGCCTGCGGCGAAGCCTCGAAGCCGGACGCCGCACAAAACTTGCCCAGGTCGACAATTTCGTCGACGGCGCGGCCGTCGCCGAGATCGGGCGCGAGCCGCTGCGCCACTTAAAGGGTTTCGCCGCCGCGGACGTGCATCTCGTTCCTGAAAACCGGCTCTGTGCCACCATGGTCGAAATGCTCAATGTCGAGGGCGTGGTGCTGGAGCCGGCCGGCGCGCTCGCCATCGATGCGCTGAAGGATTTTTCGCACCAGGATCTGAAGGGCAAGACCGTGGTCGCGGTCGTCTCGGGCGGCAATTTCGACTTCGAGCGCCTGCCCGACGTCAAGGAGCGCGCGCTGCGATTCGAGGGACTGAAGAAATATTTTGTCTTCCGCTTCCCCCAGCGTCCGGGCGCGCTGCGCGATTTCCTCGACCTGCTCGGCCCCGAAGACGACATCGTGCGGTTCGAATATCTGAAAAAATCGGCACGCAATTTCGGCTCGGTACTGATCGGCATCGAGACCAGGCAGAAAAGGAACTTCGCTGCGCTGCAAAAACGCTTCGACCAGGCCGGCTGGTCCTATCAGGACATTACCGACAACGAGGTGCTGGCGGGTTTCATCATATGAGCGACACAGTCTGGATCGCCCTGTTCCGCGGCGTCGGCGGCAAGACGCAACTGCCGGTCAAGCCATTGCGCGAAAAGCTCTCGCAGGCCGGCTTTCACCGGGTCGCGACCTATATCAACAGCGGCAATGCCATAGTGGCGAGCGACCGGCCGCGCGAAGATGCGCACGCGGCGATCGCCAAACTTTGCGCGCGCGAATTCGGCTTCGAAAAGGACATCTATTTGCGCTCGCTGGCCGAATGGGAACGGCTGATCGCGCACAACCCCTTCCCCGAGGCGGCCGAGACGGGAAAAGTCCTACACGCCGCCATCCTGGCCGCAAAGCCCGACGACGCCGACGTGACGGCCTTGCGCGCTCACGCCGTCGACGGCGAAGGCATCGTTGTCGTCGACCGGGTCGCCTATCTGCATACCCCGCACGGCTTCGGGCGTTCGAAACTGGCGGACAAATTCGACAGGGGCATCAAGGTTTCCAACACCGCGCGCAACTGGAACACGGTCGCCAGACTGGCCGGTCTGGCACGCGCGGCGGCCAAGGAAGCGTAAGCCGGCCGGCGAGAATTCGTTTGCTTTCCCGACCGAACTCCCCCATATGGCGACCAGACGCAAGGGCCGGCATCGACCGGCCCGCCTGAACTGGCCTTTGCTGCGTCTGGTTCCCCCTCCCCTCATTGGCAGGTGTGAACGATCACCCGCGCGGCATTCTCGCGCGGAACGACAGCGCAGCCGCGCGCGCCCTCGGGCCCGCCGCCTCGTCGTTTTTGACATCATTGTACCGGCAGGTTGCGCCCTGCCGCGCGAGACGCAGTGCCAAACTGCCGAAAGAGAAGAATTTTGACGCATATCAACACCGCGAACCCGCAAAGCGGCTTCGCCGATCTCGGCATCGCCGGCGCGCTTTTGAAAGCGCTGGTCAAGGCCGGGTTCTCAGACCCCAAGCCGATCCAGACCCAGGCCATCCCGCATATGCTTGAGGGTCGCGACGTGCTCGGCATCGCCCAGACCGGCTCGGGCAAGACGGCCGCCTTCGCACTGCCGGTTCTGTCGGCGATCATGGCGCTTGGCGCACGCCGGCAGCCCAAGACCGCGCACGCGCTGGTGCTGGCGCCGACGCGCGAGCTTGCCGTCCAGATCGAGGAAGCCTTCCGGCTGTTTTCGCGCGGCGCCCATATCACCACCGCACTGGTGCTCGGCGGCGTGTCACGCAACAGCCAGACCAAAAGGCTGCGCGACGGCGTCGACGTGCTCGTCGCGACGCCCGGCCGGCTGACCGACCTGGTGCGCGCCGGCGACGTCCGGCTCTCCGAGACCCGCTGGCTGGTGCTGGACGAGGCCGACCGCATGCTCGACATGGGCTTCATCAACGATGTGCGGCGCCTGGCGCGCGCGACCCATCCCAAGCGCCAGGTCGCGCTGTTTTCAGCGACCATGCCGGCCGAAATCGAAAAGCTCGCCATGGAGCTGCTCAAGGATCCGGTTTCGGTGTCGGTCGCCCCGCAATCGACGACCGTGGCCGAAATCGGCCAGCACCTGGTGCTTGCCCGCACCAAGCAAAAACGCGTCGTGCTGGCGGGGCTGCTCGCCGACCCGGCGATGAAAACCGTGATCGTGTTTTCCCGCACCAAGCACGGCGCCGACAAAGTGACGCGCCAGCTCGAGCAGGACGGCATTTCGGCCGCCGTGATTCACGGCAACAAGTCGCAGAACGCGCGCCAGAAGGCGCTCAACGGCTTCCGCGCCGGTGACGTGCGCGTGCTCGTGGCCACCGACATCGCCGCGCGCGGCATCGACGTGCCCGGCATTACCCACGTGGTCAATTACGATCTGCCGGACGAGGCCGAGACCTATGTGCACCGGATCGGCCGCACCGGCCGCAACGGAGCCGACGGCACGGCCATCACGTTGTGCGCGCCCGATGAACGCGCCAAGCTGCGCGCCGTCGAAAGGATCACGCGCACCCGCCTCGAAGTGATGGCCGACCATACCGGCGAACCCGATCCCGCCCCGCAGCCCCGCTCGGCACGGGGCGTCGACGAGGCCGAGAGGAACCGCCCGCGGGCAAAACCCGCCAAGCCGGCCCACGGCCACGACGGCAAGAAAAAGCCCCGGCCCGCCGGTGCCCAGGACGCCGGCGCCGCCGCCAAGCCTCGGCCGCAGCGCCGCCGCCGCCGGCCGCAACGCGCCCGCTTCGCCAAGGCGGCCTGAGCGACACTGGTCCAATATTTGACGGCCCCGCGGCAATTGTGCGGGGCCGTCCCGATTTTGTAAGCTGTGCGTCAGGGCCGGCCGTGGCTGGCCATGGCGCGACGGATCGCGCCGTGAGCTCCAGCACACGCGGGACAAGATGGCCGGCATCGTCGCATTCGCCTTCGCTTATATTCTATCGCAGTTCTATCGCTCCTTCCTCGCCGTTCTGACGCCGGCGCTGGCCGGAGAACTCGGCGCCAGCAAGGCGGAACTGTCGCTCGCCTCCGGCGCCTGGTTCATCGCCTTCGCGCTGATGCAGTTCATCGTCGGCGTCTCGCTCGACCGCTTCGGACCGCGCCGCACGGCCTCGGTTCTGCTGGCTGTCGGCGCCGGCGGCGGCGCCGTGCTGTTTTCCCTGGCCAACGCGCCCTGGATGATCGTCCTAGCCATGACGCTGATCGGCATCGGCTGCTCGCCGGTGCTGATGGCGCCGCTTTTCATCTTCGCTAAGACCTATTCGCCGATGCGCTTTGCCGTGCTGACATCGTGGTTCGTCGGCATCGGCACGCTCGGAAACGTGCTGGGCGCGGCGCCGCTCGCCGCCTCGGCCGAGCTGTTCGGCTGGCGTGCGGTGATGGTCGGGCTCGGCGTCATCACGCTCGCGGTCGCCGTCGCGCTGCATCTGGTCGTGCGCGATCCGCCGCCGGATCGGGATTCTGCCGGCACCTCGAGCGGCTTTTCGGGCTATTTCGAATTGATGCGGCTGAAAGTGTTGTGGCCGATCATTCCGCTGATGGCCATCAATTACGCACCGCCGATCGGCATTCGCGGATTGTGGGCCGGCCCGTTCCTGACCGACATGCACGGCGCCGACGCCTTGATGATCGGCAACGTCACGCTGTTCATGGCACTCGGCATGGTGGCCGGCTCGTTTGTCTACGGGCCGCTCGACACCGTGTTTCGCACCCGCAAATGGGTCGTGGTCGCCGGCAACGCGATCTGTCTTGCCGCACTCGTCTTCCTGATGCTGTTTCCGGCCGCCTCGATCGTCACCGCAGCCGCGGCGCTGGTGGTGGTCGGCATCGCCGGTGCGAGTTACGGCATGCTGATGGCGCATGCGCGGGCCTTCTTTCCCGGCCACCTGACCGGGCGCGGCGTGACGCTGATGAACTTTTTCGCAATCGGCGGCGTCGGCCTGATGCAATTCGCCAGCGGCGGTGTCGTCAGCGCGGCGGCGAGCCCGGAAAGACCGGCCACCGCCTATGTTGCCCTGTTTGCCTTTTATGCCGTGACACTCGGCGTGGCTTTCGTCATCTATCTGTTTTCGCGCGATGCCCGGCCCGGCCGCGACTGACGCGCCGCCACATACCCCGGCCAAGCAACGCTTGCCTTTTTGCTCCAACTGCGCATAAGGCTCTGCCGCATCGAGATGCTGAAAAAGAGACGGTCGCGATGTCGCTCCCAGAAAAAGCCTTTCCCGTCTCCTGGGATCAGTTCCACCGCGATGCGCGTGCCCTCGCCTGGCGGCTTACCGGCAATGGCGGCACGTGGAAGGCGATCGTGTGCATCACCCGCGGCGGTCTGGTACCGGCGGCAATCATCGCGCGCGAACTCGGCATTCGGGTCATCGAGACGGTATCGATCGCCTCCTATCACGACTATGCTGCCCAGGGTGAACTGAAGGTGCTGAAGGAGGTGAGCCCGGTGCTGTTGGAAAACGACGGCGCCGATGTGCTGATCGTCGATGACCTGACCGACACCGGCAAGACCGCCGCCGTGGTGCGGGCGATGATGCCAAAGGCCCATTTCGCCACCGTTTACGCCAAGCCGAAGGGCCGCCCGCTGGTCGACAGCTTCGTCACCGAAGTGTCCCAGGACACCTGGATCTATTTCCCCTGGGACATGGGCTTCACCTATCAGCGTCCGATTTCCGAAGACGACCGCAACTGAGACCAGCGCGCCACGCGACGTAGGCAGCGGCAAGCAAACGGCGCAAAAGATCTCGCGACCGACTGGTCAGGGTCTTGAATTTTCACGATAAAGCCGTATTTGATTTGCATAGTCGGCTTATCGACATGCAAGCCACCAGCCAGGCGACATGGAATATTCATCGCCGACTGGCATGTTTCATGCCATCGGCTAAGCTGGCGATTCGTTACGCGGAGGTTCGGTCCACCCATGCTGATCAGTCAGCGCTCATGGCAACATTCGGTCGACAGGGTTCGGCGCCTGCTTGGCGGCGTGCCGCCGCGCGTTCAGGTCGCCGCGCTGCCCTGGCGCCAGACCGGGCGCGGGCTTGAGGTGATGCTGATCACCAGCCGCGATACCGGCCGCTGGGTGTTGCCGAAGGGCTGGCCGGAAAAAGGCGAGCTGCTGCACGAATCGGCCGCCCGCGAGGCGACCGAGGAAGCCGGCCTGCACGGCGCGATCTGCTCGGAGGATATCGGGCACTATCTCTACGGCAAAAACCTGAAAACCGGCCTTGAGGCCCGCTGCGAGGTTCTCGTCTTTCCCCTGAAGGTCGAGCGGATCGACAAGGACTGGCCGGAAAAGGGCCAGCGTCTGCGCAAGTGGTTTCCCGTCGGCGAAGCCGCGCTGCGGGTACGCGAGCGGGATCTCGCGGAGCTGATCGGCGATTTCGCGATTCCGACCTGAACGGCGCGCCGATCAGGGCAGCGACGGTTTTCCACGACTATTCATCATGCCTTTCATCAACTGCCGTGATGCGGCCTTGAGCCCGCACGCCGCCTCCTCTACCGCAGGGGCCGAGATGGGAGCGGGATCGCGATGACCGAGGCCAGCGAGACGGCGCGCAAGGCGACGCTCGACAAGGATCTGGAAAAGCTTGCCCAGGTAGAGGAAGCGACCAGCTTTCTCGCCCGCGGCTTGGCCGCGCCCGGACTCGCGCTCTTCTTCATGGCGTTCGTCGCCATCGCCGTCGCCGTCTTCGTGGCCGGCGAACCGGGCGCCATCGCCATCATCGCCGCCGCCGCGATCGGCGCCTATATGGCGCTCAATATCGGCGCCAACGATGTCGCCAACAATGTCGCCCCGGCCGTCGGCGCGCGCGCGCTCACGATGGGCGGCGCTCTGGTCATGGCCGCGCTTTGCGAAACCGCCGGGGCTCTGATCGCCGGCGGCGATGTCGTCGACACCATCTCCAAGGGCATTATCGACACCGGCGCAGTCGCCGGTCCGGGCGTTTTCGTCAGCGCCATGATGGCGGCCCTGCTCGCCTCGGCCGTCTGGGTCAACCTGGCGACCGCAATCGGCGCACCGGTGTCGACCACCCATTCCGTCGTCGGCGGCGTGATGGGCGCCGGCATCGCCTCGGCCGGCTTCGCCGCCGTCAACTGGCCGGTGATGGGCGGTATCGCGGCGAGCTGGGTGATCTCGCCTCTGCTCGGCGGCGTGATCGCGGCGCTGTTTCTGGCCTTCGTGAAATCGCGCATCATCTACCAGGACGACAAGATCGCCGCCGCGCGCCTCTGGGTGCCGGTGTTGATCGGCATTATGGCCGGCGCGTTCTCCGCCTACCTTGCCACAAAGGGGCTGAAGAAGATCGTCCACCTGCCCGTCACCCATATCGCGCTGATCGGGGTCGGAACCTTCCTGTTCGCCTGGGGCCTGGCCCATGTCGGCGTGGCGCGCCAGTCGCGCGGCATGGAAAACCGCAACCAGTCCCTGCGCCGGCTGTTCGCGCTGCCATTGATCATCTCGGCGGCGTTGCTGTCCTTCGCGCACGGCGCCAACGACGTCGCCAACGCCGTCGGACCGCTCGCCGCGATCGTCCAGGCGGCCGGCGGCGGCGCGCTGACGGCCAAGGTTTCGATACCGTTTTGGGTGATGCTGATCGGCGCGTTCGGCATTTCGCTCGGCCTGCTTCTGTTCGGCCCCAAGCTTGTGCGCATGGTCGGCGAGCAGATCACCAAGCTCAATCCGATGCGTGCATTCTGCGTCGCGCTTTCGGCCGCGATCACCGTCATCGTCGCCTCCTGGTTCGGCCTGCCAGTCAGTTCCACCCACATCGCGGTCGGCGCCGTGTTCGGGGTCGGGTTTTTCCGGGAATGGTATACGCAGAACTCGTCGCGCCGGCGCGCCTATCTGGAACGCAAAGGCGTACGCCTGCGCGCAGAACGTCGACTGCGGGCGACCGACGACGGTCCTCTGGTTTTCGACGACGACGAGGACGAGGCCGACATCGGACCACAGACGTTTTCGCGTGAGGAAGCCAAAAGGCGCAAGCTCGTGCGCCGGGCCCATTTCTCCACCATCGTCACCGCCTGGGTGGTCACCGTGCCCTCCACCGCGCTGATCGCGGCGCTGATTTTCCACGGGCTGGCCTTCCTGTCCTGACGCCTTCCGGCCTGAAGGCCGGAATTGCTGCGTTCCTGGAAGCGCCACCGGGACAGGCCCGCCATCCCCACTATCCACATTTGCGACACACAAGATGTTGCGGTCATAAAACTTCCAAGAACGAACCCTTGACGCTGCGGGACGAGTCGCTTTTTATTGGCCATGTGCTCTTGTTGAGAGCGCGGCCGGAGAGTTCCGAGCCCGGTCTTTTTCCAGATTTTTGTGCGTTTGAGCCGCTGTCCGCCCGGTCTTGGGGCTGGTGGACGCTGTGAAAAAACCGTGCCGAGGGGGACCTGAAAGCGACGGGCTGGGGTGGCAAAAATTGTTTGTTAACACTATATTTAGTGTTTGCGCCCAACCTCGGCACTAGATAGCGTATAAATCCCCTGGGACGGGGAATCGCGATCAGCGGCAGTACGAGGAACCCGCCGGCCTTGCGAGCCATCACGAAGGTGCTTTTCGAACACCTTCTCGGCCTTGGACAAGGATCGGCAAAAGGAGACCCGGGCGCGCAAGACAGGGCGTACGGGAAAGGCGGACCTGTGCCTTTTGGACGAGCGCATGACGCTTGTGGACAAAGGCGCTATATTTAGGGACTAGAGGGACCAAGATGCGCATCGAGCGTCGTTTCACAAAGCAGAGCCTCTCGGCCTACGCGGAGATCGAATTTCGCAAGGCCACGAGCGAGATCAAGAACCCGGACGGCTCGGTCGTCTTCAGGCTCGCCGACATCGACGTGCCGACGCAGTTCAGCCAGGTCGCGGCCGACATCCTGGCCCAAAAATATTTCCGCAAGGCCGGAGTGCCCGCCCGGCTGAAGCGGGTCGAGGAAAACGACGTGCCGTCCTTCCTGTGGCGCTCGGTCGCCGACGAGGCGGCCTTGGCCGAGCTGCCCGAAGACGAGCGCTACGGCTCCGAGACCGACGCGCGCCAGGTCTTCACCCGTCTTGCCGGCACTTGGACCTACTGGGGCTGGAAGGGCGGCTATTTCGACAACGAGGACGACGCCCGGACCTTCATGGACGAGCTGTGCTACATGCTCGCCACCCAGCGCGTGGCGCCCAACTCGCCGCAATGGTTCAACACCGGCCTCTACTGGGCCTACGGCATCGACGGCCCCGGCCAGGGCCATCATTACGTCGATCCCTTCACCGGCAAGCTGACCCGGTCGAAATCCGCCTACGAGCATCCCCAGCCGCATGCCTGCTTCATCCAGTCGGTCCGCGACGACCTCGTCAACGAGGGCGGCATCATGGATCTGTGGGTGCGCGAGGCGCGCCTGTTCAAATACGGCTCCGGCACCGGCTCCAACTTCTCGCAACTGCGCTCGGAAGGCGAAAGCCTGTCGGGCGGCGGCAAGTCGTCGGGCCTGATGAGCTTCCTGAAGATCGGCGACCGCGCCGCTGGCGCGATCAAGTCGGGCGGCACAACCCGACGCGCGGCCAAGATGGTGGTTGTCGACGTCGACCATCCCGACATCGAGGCCTATATCGACTGGAAGGTGAAGGAGGAGCAGAAAGTCGCCTCGCTCGTCACCGGCTCCAAGATCGTCAAAAAACATCTCGATGCCATCATGAAGGCCTGCGTGAACTGCGAAGCCGACAATGGCGACTGCTTCGACCCGGCCAAGAACCCCGCGCTCAAGCGCGAGGTGCGCGCGGCCAAGAAAAGCGCCGTGCCGGAAAACTATATCCGCCGCGTCATCCAGTTCGCGCGCCAGGGCTACACCGCGCTCGATTTCGCGACCTACGACACGGACTGGGATTCGGAAGCCTACCTGACGGTATCGGGGCAGAATTCCAACAATTCGGTCTCGCTCAAGGACGACTTCCTGCGTGCGGTCGAGGCTGACGGAGACTGGGACCTGATCCGCCGCACCGACGGCAAGGTCGCCCGCACCGTCAAGGCCGGCGAGCTGTGGGAAAAGATCGGCCACGCCGCCTGGGCCTCGGCCGATCCGGGCCTGCATTTCAACACCACCATGAACGACTGGCACACCTCGCTGGCGGCCGGTCCGATCCGCGCGTCGAACCCGTGTTCGGAATATATGTTCCTCGACGACACGGCCTGCAATCTGGCCTCGCTCAACCTACTCGCCTATCGCGGCAAGGACGGCGTGTTCGACATCGCCGCCTACGAGCATTCGGTCCGGCTGTGGACCATGGTGCTCGAGATCTCGGTGATGATGGCGCAGTTCCCGTCGAAGGAGATTGCGCGGCTTTCCTACCAGTACCGCACGCTCGGCCTCGGCTACGCCAATATTGGCGGGTTGCTGATGACCTCGGGCATTCCCTACGATTCCAAGGAAGGCCGCGCCATCTGCGGCGCGCTGACGGCGATCATGACCGGTGTGGCCTATGCCACCTCGGCCGAGATGGCGGCCGAGCTCGGCGCCTTTCCCGACTACGAACGCAATGCCGACACCATGCTGCGCGTGATGCGCAACCATCGCCGCGCAGCGCATGGCGAGGCCGACGGCTATGAAAAGCTCGCCGTCAACCCGGTGCCGCTGGTCGCCGAGGACTGCCCCGACCCGGCGCTGATGGAGCATGCCCGCGCTGCGTGGGACCGCGCGCTCGAGCTCGGCGAAAAGCACGGCTACCGCAACGCCCAGGCAACCGTGATCGCGCCGACCGGCACGATCGGTCTCGTCATGGATTGCGACACCACCGGCATCGAGCCCGATTTCGCCCTGGTGAAGTTCAAGAAGCTGGCCGGCGGCGGCTATTTCAAGATCATCAACCGCGCCGTGCCGGAGGCGCTGCGCACGCTCGGCTATTCCGAGGCGCAGATCGCCGAGATCGAGGCCTATGCGGTCGGCCACGGCAATCTGAACCAGGCGCCCGGCGTCAATCCCGGCACGCTCAAGGCCAAGGGCTTCGGCGACGAGCAGATCGCCACGCTCAATGCCGCGCTCAAGAGCGCCTTCGACATCAAGTTCGTGTTCAACAAGTGGACGCTCGGCGAAACCTTCTGCAAGGAGGGGCTCGGCCTCACCGACGCGCAGCTCGACGACTTCTCCTTCGAGATGCTGCCGGCGCTCGGCTTTTCCAAGAAGGAGATCGAAGCCGCCAACATCCATGTCTGCGGAGCGATGACGCTGGAGGGCGCGCCGCATCTCAAGGACGAGCACCTGCCGGTGTTCGACTGCGCCAATCCGTGCGGCAAGGTCGGCAAGCGCTACCTTTCGGTGGAAAGCCATATCCGCATGATGGCGGCCGCCCAGCCGTTCATCTCGGGCGCGATCTCCAAGACGATCAACATGCCCAACGACGCGACGGTGGACGACTGCAAGGCCGCCTACATGCTGTCATGGAAGCTGGCACTCAAGGCCAACGCGCTCTACCGCGACGGCTCCAAACTGTCGCAGCCGCTCAATGCCTCGCTGATCGCCGAAGAAGAGGACGACGAGGACGACGCGATCGAGACCCTGGTGGCGCATCCGGCCGCCGCGCGCGCTGCCGCCGTCACCGAAAAGATCGTCGAGCGCATTGTCGAGAAAGTGGTGCGCGAGCGTGAAAAACTGCCCAACCGGCGCAAGGGCTACACCCAGAAGGCGGTGATCGGCGGCCATAAGGTCTATCTCAGGACTGGCGAGTTCGACGACGGCCGGCTCGGCGAGATCTTCATCGACATGCACAAGGAGGGCGCCGCCTTCCGGGCGATGATGAACAATTTCGCCATCGCCATCTCGCTCGGCCTGCAATATGGCGTGCCGCTCGAAGAGTATGTCGAGGCCTTCACCTTCACCAAGTTCGAGCCGGCCGGCATGGTCCAGGGCAACGACGCCATCAAGAACGCCACCTCGATCCTCGACTACGTGTTCCGGGAACTGGCGGTGTCCTATATCGGCCGCCACGACCTTGCCCATGTCGACACGTCGGACTTTTCCAACACCTCGCTCGGCAAGGGTATTTCCGAGGGCCGGTCGCTGCCAGTGTCCAAAGGGCTGACCCGCGGCGCCGCCTTCCAGGTGGTGTCGGGCTCGGGCGAACCCAAGGGCCAGGCCGGCGGCGGCGACAGGCCGATGCGTCAGCCCACCGCCCAGGGCACCAATGTGCGTGCCATCGCCTCGGCCGCCACGGCGGCGGCACTCAAGCCGGCCGTATCGGAACTGCAGAACCAGGCGACCGCCTTCAAGCGCGACTATGAGGAGCGCGCCAAGGAACTCGCCGACGAGGTCGCGATCGAAGAAAGTGCGCAGGAAGAGGCCGCGGGCGGCGTGGCTTTTTCCGACGCCGCGCACAAGCAGGCGGGCGAAGCCAAGGCGCTCACCGCCGAACGGCGCCAGAAGGCGATCATGCAGGGCTATACCGGCAATATGTGCTCGGAATGCCAGAATTTCACCATGGTCCGCAACGGCACCTGCGAAAAATGCGACACCTGCGGGTCGACGTCCGGGTGTTCGTGACGCACCACGACCGGAATCGGTGACAGAGAAAGCAAATCGGCCCGGTCGCGAGACCGGGCCGATTTGATTCGGAAGCCGAGGCTGTCAGATCGCGCCAGCGCGTGCGTCGCTGGCGATTTGCCGCACTCCCTTCCACCTTCGTCGTCCCTGGGCGGAGCCGCCGCGAAGCGGCGTCGCAGAGACCCTGCAAGCGATGCCTGAACGCAGCCGTCTCGCGGGACGGCGCAGGAACGGAAAGGTTGCCGCCTTCCTTCCTTAACCCGCCGGTAGCACACCGCATCCCAAACTCCGCCCAAAAGCGGAGTGCGAACGGATGGCGCAGATTGTTCCCTGGCGGAAAAAAACGCGCAGAGCGCGGCATCGCCCGTCACGGCCGAGCCGCCGGCGCGGCGGCATCAGGCGCATGCTCGGCCACTTCAACGGCCTTGTCGCACTCGCGGCAATCGTTGCGTTTGGCGTCAGCGCAAGCGGCGCCCTGCCCGCGTTACACAAAGTCACCCGCGACCCGCTCGACAGCCTGGTCGCGCTGTGGCAGCCGCCGGAAGAAAGGGCGACCGCCATCCGCCGCCATTTCCCGATCTGCGGCTCCGGTGCACGGGTCGACTGCATCGTCGACGGCGACACCTTCTGGATCGCCGGCGAAAAAGTGCGCATCGCCGATATCGACACGCCGGAGATCGGCGAGCCGGCCTGCCGGCGCGAAGGCATACTCAGCGAACAGGCCAAACGGCGTCTGCATCAATTGATGAATGCCGGGCCGGTGGAATTGCGCCGCGCCGGCGGCCGAAATCGCGACCGCTACGGCCGGCTCCTACGTACCGTCTACCGTGACGGCCGCTCGCTCGGCGACATTCTGGTCGCCGAAGGCCTTGCCCGGCGCTGGAATGGCCGGCAGCCGGGGTGGTGCGCCTAATCGGGCGTGGCCGGTCGGGTAAAGACCGTCGGAGCAAGCCCTGAAATGGCATGCCTGAGGGAGCGGCGGTTGAAGCGCGGGTGTCCCTGGTCGCCTTCAACCGTCCCGTCGCGACACGGGACCGGCGACGGGCGGCAACGCTGTCCCATCGGCGCGCCCCGCGAGCGAAGCCCGCGCAGCCGGCCGGGTCAAAGCCGTTTTACCTGTTCGATGCACGTCTCGAGATCGGAACGAAGCCGGTCGAGCAACCTCAGCACGTCGGCCCTGGCGTTGTCCGACACTCTATAAGGTCGCCCTTCCTCGCCAAAACCGTCCGGCGCGGCCTCTTGGGCTCCGAGAATCGCCATCGCCTCCTCGAATCGGCCGGCCGGTATCCGGCTTTCCCCGCGTTCATATTTTCCGACCTGCTGTCCGGACAGGCCAAGCTGCCGCGCAAGTTCGGCCTGGGACTGGCCTGCGGCCTTGCGATGGTGCGCGAGAACCCGTCCCATCTGCTTGTCGCGCTCATCGGGTTTTCTGGACGTGTGCATGACAGCATAATTTATAGGTGCACACACCACTATTCACGATCAGAAATTGCAGACAATACATTTCGGGTTGTATATCCCAAATGCGCAAACTTGAAATTTCATTTTGTTTATTTTCCGAAGGTGACACGGCGCCGGTGCGTCGAGAACCGGCTCTGGTTGCAGACCGGCCCGCTATGACCGGTCCCCGACTTGCGGCCCGGGCCAAGCGCCCCGGTGAAGCCAAGGAGGACGAGGAGAAGACGCGACGCAGCGTCCGCCGCCATACCATGTCGGCGCCCGCGCGACGCCGGCTAACGGCGCGCGCATTGCCACGACCGTCATGTGGAGAAGATAGCCGCCCGCATGAAAACGGCGCCGGGCGGCGCGATCGAGGCACCCCGGCCCGCCGGCAAAGCGGCTATTCGGCGGCTTGCTTGTCCTGCGTCATCGTGTCGAAATCGGACGCGTCGTGCCGCTCGTGCAGCTGTCCGGCCGGGTCGCCGGACGTGCGGTTGACCATGCGCCCGCGCTTGACCGCCTCGCGCGCATGGATCTGGTCGGCCCAGCGGATGACGTTCTTGTATTCGTGCACCGCCAGAAACTCGCCCGCACCGTAGTTCCAGCCCTTCACCAGCCCGCCATACCAGGGCCAGACCGCCATGTCGGCAATCGTGTAGGTGTCGCCGGCCAGATAGTCGGCCTCCGCCAGCCGCCGGTCAAGCACGTCGAGCTGGCGCTTGACCTCCATGGCGAAGCGATTGATCGGGTACTCCCATTTTTCCGGCGCGTAGGCGAAAAAATGGCCGAAACCGCCGCCGAGATACGGCGCCGAGCCCATCTGCCAGAACAGCCAGTTCAGACATTCGGTGCGCGCCGGCTGCGCGCTCGGCAGGAACGCGCCGAACTTTTCGGCTAGGTAAAACAGGATCGAGCCGGATTCGAACACCCGCACCGGCTCCGCGCCGCTGCGATCCATCAGCGCGGGAATTTTGGAGTTCGGATTGACCTCCACGAAACCCGAGCCGAATTGGTCGCCTTCGCCGATGCGAATCAGCCAGGCGTCGTATTCCGCGCCGGCGTGGCCGAGCGCCAAAAGTTCCTCGAGCATGATCGTTACTTTCACGCCGTTGGGCGTGGCCAGCGAATAGAGCTGCAGCGGGTGCTTGCCGACCGGCAAGTCCTTGTCGTGCGTCGCACCGGCGATCGGCCTGTTGATCGAGGCGAACGTGCCGCCGTTTTCCTTGTCCCACGTCCAGACTTTCGGCGGGGTGTAGGCGGTGGTGTCCGACATGCGTTGGCTCCTGGAATTGGTTGCAAGGTCTGCGGCTGAGATAGGTCGATCGTTCACCGAACGCCATAAACAACCGTTGGTCCACACAATATTGTGTTCGCCTGACGCCGCTTTACCACATGGGGTAGCGTTGCGCGCACGCTCGAATGAAGACCGGCAAAACCCGTGCGGGATACGCCGGCCGGGCCTATCCGGCCGCGCGCCCCAGCCATTTGCGCCATTCGCCGGCATCGCCGCGAAACACGTTCAGGTCGATGCGGCCGTCGACACCCTGCGACAGGCCCGAGCCCGAATACTGCCAAAACAGCCATTTGCGGCCCGGATAGACCTTTGAGGGATGGGCCGCTACTGAGCGCAGCCAGAACGGGTGGTCGGGGAAAGCACCCTTCAAATTGTCGGCGTAAAAATCGGGTGCGGTATAGATCACCGGCCGCTGGCCGTAATGTTTCTCGAGCCGATCGAGAAAGACCCGCATTTTTTCGAGCACGATTTCTCGGGACGGGCGCTTCTTGCAGGCCGACAGATGGTTCCACTCCACGTCCAGGACCGGCGGCAACGCGCCCTTTTCCTTCGGCACGTTGCGGATGAACCAATCGGCCTGCGAGGAGGCGGAACGGCACCAATAGAAAAAATGGTATGCCCCGCGCGGGATGCCGGCGGCCTTGGCCGCACGCCAATTCTTCTTGAACAGCGGATCGAGATGGTCACCGCCATCCGTGGCCTTGATCCAGGCGAAATTGGCCCCCTGCCCGCGCAGCTTGACCCAGTCGATATCGCCCTGCCAGCGCGATACGTCGACACCGTGCACGGCATGGTCGTCGGGCGTGACCTTGCCGAAATTGATCGGATGGGCGTCGCCGAAACGCTGGCGCATCACCTTGCGGCCGGCGGCCGGGGGCGTGGGCCGGCTGGCCGGTTTGGCTGGCGCGATCAGGGCCACCTTCTCGGCCGCCGCCGCGGTGACGATGTCGGGCTCGGCAAGCGCCGTCACGCCGACATCACCCTGCTCGACGACCAGTCCGTCGCCATCGCCTTCCGGCACGACGGCCGACGGCCTGACGATGGAACTCGTCGTTTCCGGCGACGGGCCGACGCTGTTCAAGGCGTCGAGGCCGGGACCGGTCGTGCAGGCGGCAAGCGCGAGACAAACGAAAACAAGGGCGGCGATGGCGGGCGAACGCATGGAGACCTGTACGCGGGACAAAACAGGGTGACGGCGCATCGCGCGCCGTTTGACCAAACCAGCGTCGATCCTCGTTCAAAAAAACCAAGAAAGTTTGAATCGAATTTTTACCATGTCCGCGCCTCGACGCGAAGCGGATTGCCGACAAGGCCGCGGCCGCGCCTCAGGCGCAAAGCCGCAGCGGGCCCGCACCCACCGCGCTGACAGCCCCGTCGGCAAAGGTCCGCGCGGTCCGGCCGGACTTGTGGGCGCGCATATGCACCTTGTCGGCCAGGCGCCTGATCTCGCCGGGCGAGACGCCGTCGCTTCTCATCATCATCAGGATGATCGGATCGTTCAGCAATTCATCGAGTGTAGCTTCGTCCTGCAGCATGTCCGTCTCCGAATCTTCAAGCCCGCGCCCATCGTCTAGGCGGCCAAGGTGACGGCCCAATGTCCGATTGGTGACGAACCGGTGGCCGGGCAAAGACATCGCCGTCACATTGCTTAACGCTCAGGCGATCGTCACGCCGAGACCGGCGATCGGCAGGCCGAGTACGGAGGTGCTCCAATGCTGGCCGGCGGCGATCGGCACAGCGCGCGTGACCGTGCCGGTCGCGACCACGTCACCGGCCTCAAGCTTGCGGCCAAACGGCTGCGGGTCAAAACCCTCGACAAAATGCCTGAGCGCCGAGACCGGCCCGCCAAGCACGTTTTCGCCCTCGCCACGCTCCACCACCTCGCCGTCGCGCATCAGGGAGAGGGTGAAATCGCGCAGTCCTTGCAGCCATTCGCCGACCGGCCGCGCACTGACCGGCAGCATCGGCCCAACAAGGAGACGCCCGTGCAGCGCGCAGGCCGCGACCGTATCGGCCGGGCGAAACCGCCAGCCGGGAAAGACCGACTGCACGATCTCGAAACCGTGCCCGACCGCCTCGATGCACGAAAACAGCACTGCCTCATCCATGCCCTTGCGCGGCCCGCTTTTCAGCCGAAAAACGATCTCGGGTTCGATGCGCGGTTCGGGCATGGTCATCGCCGCGGCCTCGGTTGGCGCCCTCGGCGTCCCGGCCGGACCGAGCGTGCAGTCATAGACCGGGCCCCAGATCGGGGCGAAGATGCCATATTCGGACCAGATCGTGCGGTTGGTGAAACCGATCTTCCAGCCGGCAATGCGTTCCCCGCGCCTTGCCCGCCGTGC
The DNA here is from genome assembly GCF_004000215.1 of Nitratireductor alexandrii. Taxonomy (GTDB): domain Bacteria; phylum Pseudomonadota; class Alphaproteobacteria; order Rhizobiales; family Rhizobiaceae; genus Mangrovimarina; species Mangrovimarina alexandrii. The sequence continues at coordinate 516,342 of NZ_RBVY01000004.1, forward strand.
CGCGATCGCGCCCGAGACGCGATAGGCGTCCTCAAGTTCCAGGTCGGGCCGGGTTTCCGACACCGGCGCGATCTGCCGGCCGGTCTCCAGCGCGACGCAGATCCGCTCGGCAAGCCCCTCGACCTCCCGCTGCTCCATGCGTGCGGTGCCGTTCATCGTCATCCCGCCTCCCGGTTTTCGCCCCATCGTGCAGTTGACGGCATCACCGGCGGTGCGTCAGTGCTTGCGCGCCTGGACGAAATAAGCGTCGATCTCGATTTCGCCGAGCCATTTCGCCGCTTCCAACCGGTGCAGCCCCTCGACCAGCACGTGGCGCTTGCCGTCGTGGCGGACCTGGATCGGCACTTTCATGCCGTTTTCCAGAATATCCTCGGCAAGATGGCGCACCGTATCGGGATGCAGGGTCTTGCGCCGCGCGGTCGGCACGTAGATCGACGCGATCGCGACCTTCTCTACCCTCAGCATCCTGCCTCCCGCTGTTTGGCCCAAAATCGGATCATGGGCGGGCCGGCAGGCAAAGTCCAGTATGGCATTGGACCCACCACGCGCGCGTCAGGCCGCTGGTTTGGCGCCATCCCACACAAGACCGGGGTTGACCTTCCAGCTACCGGAAGCCTCAGGATTCATGTCATCGTCGCACGCCACCGACCCGGTATGCGCCAACCGCCCCATTCGAGGAGACCGCCTTTGCCCCTGCCCCGAACCTTCATGTTTGCTTCGACGCTTGTTCTGGCCCTGACGTCGCACGCGGCCGTCGCGGCCGAGCGCGGCACCATCACCGTATGGAAATCCCCTTGGTGCGGCTGTTGCCAGGCCTGGGCCGACGCGGTCGAAAAAGCCGGCTTTGAAATAAGGATGCACGACGTCGAGGATCTCGATCAGGTCAAGAAACAGGCCGGGGTGCCCGACACGATGCAGGCCTGCCACACCGCCGCCATCGACGGCTATTTTATCGAAGGTCACGTGCCGCTGGAAGCCGTGGACAAACTCCTGACCGAAAAGCCGGAAATCGCCGGCATAGCCGTGCCCGGCATGCCCCAGGGCTCGCTCGGCATGGGCGACGATCCCGACGCGAGCTATCTCGCCTATGCGATCGCGCGCGAGGCCGGCATCGAACCGACGGTCTTTTACCGGGCCGGCCGCTGACGGCGGCGCCCATATCGCGCAGCGGCGCAACGGTCGAAGGCGAAGGGGCGTCAATGATTTGCGCGTTTGGGGAGCGGCTCGCCGCCCCTCACGAAACGCTGTCATCGGCCGCCGACAAGCCTGCCAGCACGGCGGGGATCGTGCCCGGCAGATCCTCGGCCACCAGCCCCGCTCCCAGGCGCAGGCCGGCGTCGCCATGCAGCCACACGGCCGCCGCCGCGGCCTCGAACCCGGGCACGCCCTGGGCAAGCAGGCCCGCAATCAGGCCGGTCAGCACGTCGCCGGACCCGGCGGTGGCGAGATAGGGACTGGCATGCACGCTGATTGCCGCCCGCCCGCCCCGCGCGGCGATCACGCTGTCGGCCCCCTTCAGCACCACGGTCGCGCCGGCGCGCGCGGCCGCCCGGCGGGCGCGCTCCACCTTCGAAAGGCCGCCATCCGCGCCGAGATCGGGAAACAGGCGGGCGAACTCGCCTTCGTGAGGCGTCAGCACCACGGGCCCCGCCTGCCCGCCGCCGTCGGTATGCAAACCGGCAAACAGCGTTTCCGGTTCGTCCTCAAACGAGGTCAGCGCATCCGCGTCGAGAACAAGGCCCAGCCCGCTTTCGCGTCGCAGTCCTGCCGCCATGGCCACGAAAACGCGGCATTTTTCGCCGACCCCGAAGGCTGGCCCGATCGCTAGCGCCGACAATTTGCGTGCGGCGATGAAGGCGGCGACATCGTCGGGATCGTCGGCGCGCCGCAGCATGATCGACGTCAGATGCGCGGCATTGACCTGCAGGGCCGAGGCCGGCGACAGAAGCGTGACCGCACCGGCGCCCGATCGTGCCGCCGCCATCGCCGCAAGCCTGGCCGCACCGGTTGCCGACGGGCCACCGGAAAAGACGCCGGCATGGCCGCGCCTGTATTTGTGCCGCTGCGGATCCGGGACCGGCAAGGCGTCCAGCCACAGGCGCGGCGTGTTTTCGAACAGGTCGACGCCGATCTCGGCCAGCACCCGGCGCGGAATGCCGATATCGACGAGTTCGACGGTACCGCAGAGCCCGCGACCGGGAAAAAGCAGATGGCCGGGCTTGCGCCGGAAAAAGGTGACGGTGTGCCGCGCGGCCACCGCCGCACCCAGCACGGCTCCGCTTTGCCCGGATACGCCCGAAGGCAGATCTACGGCCACCACCGGCGCCTCCGACTGCCGCACCCTGTCGACCAGCGCGGCAAAAATGCCATCGAGCGGCCGGGCGAGGCCGGCGCCGAACAGCGCGTCCACGACGACATCGTCCGACGTGGCGCAAAACGCCTCCAGCGGCCGCACCGTATCGCAAAAATCGGCAAGTGCGCGCGCCGCATCGCCGCCCTCGCGCGGCGGCGGCCCGAGATAGGCAGAGACCGCCATTCCCGCCGCGCGCAGAAACCGCGCCGCCACCAGCCCGTCGCCGCCATTATTGCCGGGCCCGCACAGAATATGGGCATGGCGGGCCTGCGGAAAACGCGCCAGCACCGCGGCGGCCACCGCGCGCCCGGCATTGAGCATAAGCCCGTAGCCGTCGAGCGGTCCGCCTTCGATCGCCAGGCGGTCTGCTTCGGCCATCTGGCCCGGTGTCAGCAATTCGTCGCTCACCGCGCACCTCCCTGTTCGCGGCCACATTATCCGGCGGAGCGTGCCCCCGCCACGGCATCGTCTGCCGTTTTTTTGTGCCGGTTGCACACGAATTAATCACGCCGCATGATGCCCGCGCACAGCCCGCCGCCCTGTGCCTCGCCAAACCGGTACCCGAGCCGCGCAAATCCCCGATTTTGGGCGACCGGGACGATGGCGAGGTCTGCCTCTCGGCCATGAACCGAACTGGCACGGTTCATGCTTATGAGGTCGCAGCGCGGGAAAATCACCCGACATCGATGCCAGCGGAGGCCGAAACCTAGATGAAAAAGATCGAGGCGATCATCAAGCCGTTCAAACTCGACGAGGTGAAGGAAGCGCTTCAGGACGTGGGCCTGCAAGGCATCACCGTCACCGAAGCCAAGGGTTTCGGACGCCAGAAAGGCCATACCGAGCTCTATCGCGGCGCCGAATACGTCGTCGACTTCCTGCCGAAGGTGAAGGTCGAGATCGTGCTGTCCGACGATGCGGTCGAGGCGGCGATCGAGGCGATTCGCAAGGCCGCGCAGACCGGACGGATCGGAGACGGCAAGATTTTCGTCTCCAGCGTCGAGGAAGTCGTGCGCATCCGCACCGGCGAAACCGGCGTCGAGGCGATCTAGAGCGGCCGCACCGGGTTCAGGCCGATTTTTCAGGCAAAGCGGCTTTGACAAGAAATCGGGCGCTGTCTCCGTTTGCGAAAGAACGCCGACCGCTCATCACAAATTGCCCGCAAGGCATGTCACACGTCAGACAGGGAAAGAGAGACCATGACGACAGCCAATGAAATCCTTAAGCAGATCAAGGACAACGACGTGAAGTTCGTCGATCTGCGCTTCAGCGACCCCAAGGGCAAGATGCAGCACGTCACGATGGACGTGGCGGCGGTCGACGAGGACATGTTCGCCGACGGCGTCATGTTCGACGGCTCCTCCATCGGCGGCTGGAAGGCGATCAACGAATCCGACATGGTGCTGATGCCGGACACCGAAACCGCCCATATGGACCCCTTCTTCGCCCAGTCCACGATGGTGCTTCTGTGCGACATCCTCGATCCTGTGTCGGGCGAGGCCTATAATCGCGATCCGCGCACCACGGCCAAGAAGGCGGAAGCCTATCTGAAGTCCGAGGGCGTCGGCGACACCTGCTATGTCGGCCCGGAAGCCGAGTTCTTCGTCTTCGACGACGTCAAGTACAAGGCCGACCCCTACAATACCGGTTTCGTGCTCGATTCGACCGAACTGCCGTCCAACGACGACACCCATTACGAAACCGGCAATCTCGGCCACCGCCCGCGCGTCAAGGGCGGCTATTTCCCGGTGCCGCCGGTCGATTCGCTGCAGGACATGCGCTCGGAAATGCTGACCGTGATGGCCGAAATGGGCGTCGTGGTCGAAAAGCACCACCACGAGGTCGGCGCCGCCCAGCACGAGCTCGGCATCAAGTTCGACACGCTGACCCGCAACGCCGACAAGTTGCAGATCTATAAATACGTCATTCACCAGGTCGCCAACGCCTATGGCAAGACCGCAACCTTCATGCCCAAGCCCGTCTATGGCGACAACGGCTCGGGCATGCATGTGCACCAGTCGATCTGGAAGGACGGCAAGCCGACCTTCGCCGGCAACGAATATGCCGGCCTGTCCGAAAGCTGCCTGTTCTACATTGGCGGCATCATCAAGCACGCCAAGGCGATCAACGCCTTCGCCAACCCCTCGACCAACTCCTACAAGCGCCTGGTTCCCGGCTTCGAGGCACCGGTGCTCTTGGCCTATTCGGCCCGCAACCGCTCCGCCTCTTGCCGAATCCCCTTCAGCACCTCGCCGAAGGCAAAGCGCGTCGAGGTCCGGTTCCCCGATCCGGCCGCCAACCCCTACCTGTCCTTCGCTGCCATGCTGATGGCCGGGCTCGACGGCATCAAGAACAAGATCCATCCCGGCCAGGCCATGGACAAGGATCTCTACGATCTGCCGCCGAAGGAATTGAAGCGCGTGCCGACGGTCGCCACGTCGCTGCGCGAGGCGCTTGCCAGCCTCGACAAGGACCGCGCCTTCCTGAAGGCCGGCGGCGTGTTCGACGACGACCAGATCGACGCCTATATCGAACTCAAGATGCACGAGGTGCTGCGCTACGAGATGACGCCGCATCCGGTCGAGTTCGATATGTATTATTCGGTCTGATCGGCCCGAACAGCGCGATTGCCGACATCGCGAAAGCCCCGCGGCCACGCCGCGGGGCTTTCTGCGTTGTGGAAACACGACATAAAACGGGGCGGCGCATTGTCGGCATGGGCACAAACTCTCTAACTGGGCGTCTTGAACATCCGCGAGGGGGACGGACATGAGGGCGACAGCGCGCTTGGCGGTGAGCGGATCGGTCTTGGGCGTGCTGGCGATTGTCGTCGCCTCGTGTCAGACGATGAGCAAAGAGGAATGCGCCGTCGCCGACTGGCGCATCGTCGGTGAGACCGACGGGGCAGCCGGCCGCACCACCGACTACATTCTCAAACACGCCAAGGCCTGCCAGCGCATCGGCATCGAACCCGACCAGTCGGCCTGGCTGGCAGGGCGCGAAGCCGGCCTGATCCGCTACTGCACGCCGCAAAACGCCGTCCGGGTGGGGTCCGAGGGCAAGAGCTACGCCAATGTCTGCCCGCCACAACTGGACGGGCTGTTCACACAGGGCTATCAGCTCGGAAAACGTGTCCACGAGGCGCGTGCCCGGCGCGACAGCATCCAGAGCGACATTTCCCGCAAGGAAAACGAACGCCGCGAACTGACGGCCTCGCTCGGCAAGGATCCCGCCAAAGACGCGGCGATCCGCGCACAGATCAGCCAGCTCGACCGCGACATCGGCTTTCTCTACGGCTCACAGAACAGCGTCAATCTCGAATTGGGCCGCGCCGAAGCCGAGGCGGAAGGGTTTCTAACCACTCTCTAGCGCGGCGTCCGCCGCAACGGCGCGGGCGTCGAGACGCCGTGCCAGGTCGCGCCGGATCTCGATCCAGGCGAACCGGATCGAATTTTCGACGATCTCGGCATCGTAGCGCTTGAGCCGGTCGGCGATCGGCGCCCAGTGCAGCAGCGCCCTGGGGCTTTCGCTAAACGCATCGCCGCCGGCCACCAGGTTCGCCCACTGTACGCCCTCGAGCCGTGCATCGAATGCCGTCAGCCATGCGGCCAGGGTCGCTTCGTCGCGCATTTCGGCGGCGTTGTCGGCCAGGCCGGCGCGAAAGCAGCGCTGGGCCAGGCCGTGCCTGCACGCATCGTCCAAGGCCGATCCCGCGCCGACGCGTGCAACCGCATGCACGGCGAGATCGGAAAGCGCCGCGGCAAACACGTGCATCTTGGCGATATTGACCGAGGCCACGAACGCCTCATCCTCGAACATCGACGGATAACGCGTGCCCATACGCGCCTTGAGATAGCCGTAGAGCTTCTTCTGCGCGACGAAGGCGGCGCGCGTGCTGACGAAGCCGTACAGCGCCTCGACGCTGTCGATCGGCGCCGTGTCGCGCCGCACCGTCAGGCGTGACGCGAATTGGCGCAGAAGCGCCAGGCCGGATACTAGTTTAGCGCTCAACAAAACCACCCCTTGCAACCTCTTGATACGACCAATGTCTCAATTCCCATTGTCGGGCCGATAGATGATCCTGTCCGATCATCAGTGCGATTCCCTACCAGGAATCGGTGATGTGGCCGCTGGCGGCAAATGCTTCCAGCACAATGTAGGGAGGGAAATAACCATGTCCGGCGAACACGCTCAATTGAGCGACGAAGCCCGGGATCGCTATTGGTCGAAAACCAGAAGCCTGACGATCGTCGTTCTCGTGCTCTGGTTTTTCTTCTCACTGGTGATCCCCTGGTTCGTCAGCTCGCTCAACAGCGTCACCTTCCTGGGCTTTCCACTTGGCTACTACATGATCGCCCAAGGCTCGCTGATCGCCTTCGTTGTTCTCATCTTCTTCCAGAACTGGCGCCAGGACCAGATCGACGAAGAATTCGGCGTTGCCGACGACTAGGAGACGTATCATGGCCATGATCAAAGGGGCTTTTCTCGACAATATCGGGCGCGTCTACGGGATCTACACCGGCGGCTTCATCGCCTTCATCATCCTGATGGCGATCCTCGAGCAAATGGGCGTTGGCGCCGACACGATCGGCATCCTGTTCGTCGCCTTCACCATCGCCATCTACGCGCTGATCGGCTGGCTGTCGCGCACGATGGAAGTCGACGCCTATTACGTCGCAGGCCGTCAGGTTCCGGCGGTCTATAACGGCATGGCCACGGCGGCCGACTGGATGTCGGGCGCGTCCTTCGTGGCGCTGGCCGGCGGCGTCTATTTCGGCGGCTACGGCTATATGGCCTTCATCGTCGGCTGGACCGGCGGCTACGTGCTCGTCAACTCGCTGATGGCGCCTTATCTGCGCAAATTCGGCTGCTACACCGTGCCCGACTTCGTCGGCACGCGCTACGGCGGCAATCTCGCCCGCTTCTGCGCGGTCGTGGTGCTCGTGGTGGCGTCGTTCACCTATGTCACGGCACAGATCAACGCCACCGGCACGATCGCCGCGCGCGCCCTGCACATCCCGTTCTCCTACGGCGTGTGGTTCGGCCTGCTCGGTATTCTCCTGTGCTCCATGCTCGGCGGCATGCGCGCCGTGACCTGGACGCAGGTGGCGCAATACATCGTGCTCATCATCGCCTATCTGGTGCCGGTGATCTGGATGTCGAACGCGCAGGGTTTCGGCATCATTCCGCACTTCACCTATGGCGAGGCGGCGGCCGGCATGGCCCAGTTCGAAGCGCAATACGGTCTCAATCCGCCGGCTGAGGCCATACCTGGCCTGTCGGTGCTGACCACGCCCCATACCGGACCGGTCGGCGATCTGGCGCAGTGGAAATTCGTCACGCTGGCCTTGTGCATGATGGCCGGTACCGCGTCGCTGCCGCACATCCTCATGCGTTACTTCACGACGCCGTCCGTGCGGGCGGCGCGCAAGTCGGTGGCCTGGTCGCTGCTGTTCATCTTTCTGCTCTACTTCACCGCACCGGCCCTCGCCACGCTGACAAAGCTGCAATTGCTCGATCCCAGCCTGCCGACCGCGATCATCGGCAAGTCGATCGAGGAGGTGCAGAACCTGGCCTGGATCCAGAACTGGTCCGATGTCGGCTTCCTGGCCGTCGTCGATCAGAACGGCGACGGCATCCTGCAATTGAACGAGTTCTTCATGCGACCCGACATCGTCGTCTTGGCGACTCCGGAAATTGCCGGCCTGCCCTATGTCATTTCCGGCCTCGTCGCGGCCGGCGGCATGGCAGCCGCGATGTCGACCGCCGACGGCCTGCTTCTGGCGATCGCCAACGCGCTCAGCCACGATCTTTACTACAAGATCATCGACCCGAAAGCGGACACCGCCGTCCGGCTGATCGTGGCACGCGTGCTCCTGCTCGTCATCGGCGCCGCGGCGGCCTTGATCGCCTCGCTGCAGTTGACCGGCATTCTGGGAGCCGTGGCCTGGGCGTTCTGCTTCGCGGCCTCGGGCCTGTTTTTCCCACTGGCGCTCGGCGTATGGTGGAAACGGGCCAACACGGCCGGCGCGATCGCAGGTATGGTCTTCGGCTTCACCGCCGGCTCGGCCTATCTCTACTACGTCTATACCGGCGGCACGCCGTGGATGGGGCTCGACCATCTGCGTTTCGGCATCGTCGGCATGGCGACCAGCCTCGTCGCCATGGTCGTCGTCACCTTGCTGACGCCGGCGCCGGACGAGGAAACCCAACGCATGGTGGACGAAACCCGGGTGCCGACCGGACCGGCCATTCTTGCGGCCAAGCATTGACTTGGAGCACACTGCGCGCGGGGACGGGCGTCAATCCCGTCCCCGCGTTTTCGCGCAACGGACCCTCCCGGCATGGACCACACATTCGCGGCCTTTCCCCTCTGGGTGATCGTGATCGACTACCTGCTCGGCATCGTCATGTGGACGCTGATCGGGCGGGCGGCGATGAGCGTCTTTTTGCCCGAGGATTCCGATTTCTTTTTCATGAAATTCTTCGTGCGGGCGACCAACCCGATCTTGCGCCTGTTCCGCCCGATCACGCCGTCTTTTCTGCTTGATCCGCTGGTGCCGGTGTTCGTCGCCTGGTTCTTCTACATGATCCGCTTCTACCTGATGCCGTGGCTTTTGGGCTATTCGGTCATGGGCATGCTGTCTTTCCCGCTGGAAGGGGAAATCGCGCAGGCGCTCTACCGCATGTTCGGCGGCGGCGGCGGCTGAAGAAGGGCGTCGCCGCCCGTTCAGTCGAGTGTCGCCATAAGCGCGTGGGCGGCAACGATGTCGGCAAAGCGCATCGTGCGCTTGCGCGCCGCCTCGGCATCCTCGCCCCACTGGGCGATGTTCCAGTCCTCGTCGACATGCGCGCTTGCCCAGGCCCGATCGAGATCGACAGCACCGTCCTCCAGCGCGAGGGCGATCAGCGCCGATCCGGTCAGCGTGGTCATCACGTGCAGGCAGGCGAGCCGGAAGGGGTCGCTGCGTGCGCGCAGATGGACGCCGACCGCGGCGATCGACTCGCGCGGCTGCTCGACATGCATCACCCCCTCGGCAAGCACGAAACGCGCGCCCAGCCGCGTCAGCGCCCAGTCGAGCACCGGGTCCCAGGCCTCGGCCTGCAACGCGGCCAGCCGTTCCGGGGTGTCGGCGCGGTAACACACCAGATCCGAGGCGGCGAAACGCAGAATATCCTCGAGCACCGCCTGCGTATCGTGCGCCACGCCGTCGATCACCGTATTGGCGATACGCGTCACCGGCATCGTCATCGGGTCGATGATCTCGCCCTGGGCGGCAAATTCGCCGGCCACCAGTTCGGCCGCCGCCGCATTGGGCAGCGCAAGCAGCGCCCGACCCGGCGTGCGTACCGGCTTGCCGTCGAGCCGCACCTCATGGCCACTCTCGCCGACCGAAGCGGTGGCCTGCTTGTAGAAGCGTTTCGGCAAGGGCTGGCGCATCTTTTCCTGCGCCCGCTTCATCGGATCGGGGCCGGCCAGCCCACGTTGGTCGTTCAGATCGTTGAGTATGTCGCGCATGAGGTTGTCCATCGGCAGAAAGGGAAGAATGGCGGCGGTTCAGCCCCGCGGCGGCCGGTTGGCAAGCACGATGCCGACCGCGATCAGCGCAAGCGCGGCCACGATGCGCGCCGACAGCGGCTCGTCGAGCAGCAGCCCGCCCAACATGACGCCAAAAGCCGGCGTCAGGAAGGCAAAACTGGTCAACCCGCCCGCCGGATAGCGCCGCACCAGCCAGAAGAAGACCAGATAGGTGAACGCAACGACGTAGATCGCCTGGAACAGCATCGCCGCGCTGGCCAGCGCCGTGACCTCGCGCAGGGCGGGACCGGAGACCGCCAGCAGCGGTAACGCCAGCACCGCCGACACGACAAGCTGGTAAAGCAGCACTTTTTCGGGGCTCGCCGTCGCCAGCCTACTTTTGCGGATCACCAGCACCGTCGCCCCCCATAACGCGCCGGCCACCAGGCACATGATGTCGCCACGGATCGCGGTCGGACCGGGCAGGCTGAGCTTGTCGGAAAAGACCAGCGCGACCCCGCCGAAAGCCAGCACCGTGCCAACCAGTTTCATGATCGACATGCGTTCGCCGAGCAGGAAATGCGCGCCGACCAGCACCCAGAACGGCATGGTGTTGAGCATCAGCGCGCTGCGGGCGACGCTGGTATAGTCCAGCCCCCAGAACAAAAGCACGAACTCGCCGCCGAAAAGCAGCCCCGCCAAAATGCCCGGCCACATCGTGCCGTCGCGTTCGAACAACGCCACGCCGCGCCAACGACACCAGCCGTAAACGCAGGCGGCCCCGATCGCCGAGCGCAGGATCGTCAGCAAGACCGGGCTGTAGCCAACCCCCGCCAACTTGGCGGCAACCCCGTTCAGCCCCCACGAAAAGGTGAGCACGACCATCAATGCGGCCGCGAAGCCATCGATCGCGCCGTACCGTTCGACGGGCTGCGCGGTGCCGCTCATCGCTCCGGCGCCTCGTTTTCGTCGAAACCAAGCAGGTTGAAGCTCTGCACCATGTGCGGCGGCAGCGGCGCGGTTACGTCGATCGTGCCACCGCGCGGATGCGGGATCACGATCCGGCGCGCATGCAGGTGCAGCCGGTTCTGGATACCGCCCGGCATTTCCCAGTTCTGGTCGGCCTCGAAATATTTCGGATCGCCGATGATCGGGCAGCCGATCGCGGCGGCATGGACGCGCAACTGATGGGTTCGACCCGTAAACGGTTCCATCTGCAGCCATGACAGCGCCATACCCGCCTGCTCGATGACCCGGTAGTGGGAGATCGCGTGATCGGCTCCCGCCTCGCCATGCCGGGCAACCCGCATGCGGTCGCCATCCGGTGTCTGTTCCTTGACAAGCCAGGACGATACCCGGTCCTCGCGCTTGCGCGGCACGCCCTTGACCAGCGCCCAATAGGTCTTTTTGGCGTCGCGCCCGCGAAAGGCCTCGGCCAGCCGCATCGCGGCCTGGCGCGTGCGCGCCACCACCAGCGCGCCCGACGTGTCGCGATCGAGGCGATGCACCAGCCTGGGCTTTTCGCCCTTCTTGTTGCGCCAGGCCTCCAGCATCTGGTCGAGATGGCGCGACACGCCCGAGCCGCCCTGCACCGCCAGGCCGGACGGCTTGTCGAAGACGAACACCTGCGGATCCTCGTAGAGAAGCATTTTCGACAGCAGGTCGGCGTCGCTGCGGTCGCGCATGGTGCGCTGCGTCAAGGGCGCCTCCCCCTTGCGGTCGACGGCAAGCGGGGGAACCCGCACCACCTGCCCCGGCTCCACGCGCGTGTCCGATTTCGCGCGGCCGCCATCGACGCGGATCTGGCCCGAACGCAGCAGCTTTTGCAACTGCCCGAAGCCGAGGCCGGGAAAATGCGCCTTGAACCAGCGGTCGAGCCGCATGCCGGCCTCGCCGCTCTCCACCGTGATCTGCTCTACGCCCGCCATCGCCTGTCGCCGGTCATGTCCGTTTCAAGCCGCGCACTTATCATCCGGCAAGAGCTCTTGCGAGCCACAATCCGCAAAACAGAGCCCCCACCGCGCCAATCACGCTGGCGGCCATGTAGAATGCGGCCAGGCCGACGGCGCCACGCTCCCACAAAAGCGCCACCTCGAGCGAAAACGCCGAAAAGGTGGTGAAGCCACCCAAAAGCCCGGTGGCCACGAACAGGCGCAGTTCCGGCGGCGCGCCGACGCGGCGGGCGAGCAGTTCGACGAACAGCCCCATCGCGAAACCGCCGACTATGTTGACGCTCAGCGTTGCCCAGGGAAAGCCGGGCCCCAGCAGGCGCAGAAACAACAACCCGGTCAAATGGCGCAACGACGCGCCGATGGCGCCGCCGGCCGCGATGATGGCGATATCCTTCATGCGGCCACACCTTGGCCATCGCCGGCCCGGAGTCAATCGGGCCGCACGACCTGTTGCACCGCCAGACCTCCGGTGCGGGGCGCCTGACGCCCCGCCTCCGGCGTTCTCAGCCCGCCTGCCGCTTGGCGGCGGCCCGACCGTCGGCGCAGTGCTCGATGAAACCGGTCACGAAGGCGGCGAGCGCGTTCCAGTTGGTGAATTCGTGATCCTTGGTCACGTCGGTGGGCCCGCCCTCGCGATAGGCGATATGTTTCATCAACAGCCGCTTGAGGAAATCGTAGCGCGGATAGCGCAGCGCACCGGCCGCCTGGTGCACCAGCCCCGGATGCCAGCCGGTCTGATCGAAAAACGTCTGGGTGATCTTCTGAATCTCGGCATGTTCCTCCGGAAACGGCGACGCGGAGGCAAGCGAGACCGAAATGAAGGCCCCGGGCAGACCGGCGAGCGCGGTATCGTGTGCGCTCAGCCAATGCGCGATCGCGCTTGGAAACTGCCCCATATGGACCGGCGCGCAGACGATGACCGCATCGGCAAGATCAAGATCGGCGTCGCCAAGATCGCCGGCATCGAACACGGTGACCTGATGACCGAGGCTCTGGATCGTCGCCGAGACGGTGCGCGCGATCTTGCGCGTATGGCCCTCGACGGTTCCGTAAATGACGATGACATGCATGCGACTGTTCCTTTCCTTGTCTCGAAAGGGTCAGCAGACCCGCACCGCGCAAGCCTCGAAGGTGAAGTCGGTGTCAGGCCCGGTGCGCGAGGCATCGAACTGACGGCCGTCGACGCACTGGACACGCGCCTCGAAGACCTGCCGGCCACCGAGCTCGTATTCGCGCGCGGCAATGAAATAGGCGACTTCGCACTGCTTTTCGGCGGCGATGGCACGCGTGATCTCGTCCAGCCACGCCGGATCGGTGGATTGGGCCGCCGCAGGCAGCGCCAGCGCGCCGACGACAGGCAGGGCGGTGATCAACGTTCGGTAGGCCAAGGCACGTTCTCCGAAAACCGCGTCATATTCGCAGCCTTCGCGGCTTCGGTCCTTGATCCCGGTCAAGCGGCCCGCAAGCCCCTTACCGACGGAGCGCCGCCAGCTGGTCGCGCAGCCGAGCGCCGACTTGCAGACCGAGCGCGGCGGCCGGCCGATTGACGGCCGAGACGACGCCGCCGGCCAGACTATCGTCTGCCTCGCCGATGCGCGCCGTATCGTGGGCGACCGCGCAGGCGGCAATACCTGCGCGCGCCAGCCGGTCGAGCCCGGCAATGCCGGCCCGCTGCTTGCCGATGCCGGCATCGTTGAAGACGTAGAGCCTGGCTGCGACCGCCGCCGCGAAGCGGGCCGCGCTGACGCCGCCATGCGAGCCGGTCACCACCACCTTGCCGGCGTCCTCGGGCACGATCTGGGTGATGGAATCGATCAGCACGAGGTCGACATCGCCGATCTTGTCGCCGCGGCGACCGGATCCGGCGGTGTCGGCGTCGCGTCCGTTCATCCGCCCGAACGGTCCCGACGCAGCTTGGCCCAGTAGTCGAGCCGTTTGCGGATATCGCGCTCGAAGCCGCGCTCGGGCGGGTCGTAATAGGTCTGGCGCCCCATACGTTCGGGAAAATAGTCCTGGCCGGAGAACGCGTCGTCCTGGTCATGGTCGTAGAGATAGCCGCCGCCATAGCTCTCCGCCTTCATCAGCTTGGTCGGCGCGTTCAAGATATGCTTGGGCGGCATCAGCGAGCCGTGCTGCCTGGCGTCGCGCATCGCCGCCTTGAAGGCGGTATAGACGGCGTTCGATTTCGGCGCGGTGGCCAGATAGACGCAGGCCTCGGCCAAGGCCAGTTCGCCCTCGGGCGAACCGAGATAATCATAGGCGTCCTTTGCGGCATTGGCGACGACGAGCGCTTGGGGGTCGGCCAGGCCGATATCCTCGCTTGCCATACGCACCAGCCGCCGGCCGATATAAAGCGGGTCCTCGCCGGCATCGAACATGCGCGCGAGATAATAAAGGGAGGCGTCGGGATCGGAGCCGCGCACCGATTTATGCAGGGCGGAAATCAGATTGTAATGCCCGTCCTGGCCTTTGTCGTAGATCGGAGCGCGGCGCTGGACGATCTCCTGCAAGGCAGTCGCGTCGAACACCTCGTCCGTGCCCGCCGCGCGCCAGATCTCCTCGGCAAGCGTCAGCACCGCACGGCCATCGCCGTCGGCCATCCGCGTCAGCACGGCGCGCGCCTCCTCATCGAGCGGCAACGGTCGTCCCTCGGTCTCCTCGGCTCGTGTCAGAAGAAGCTCCAGAGCCTGGGCGTCGAGCGCCTTGAAAACCAGAACCCTTGCCCGCGACAACAACGCGGCGTTGAGTTCGAAGGACGGGTTTTCCGTCGTCGCGCCAACGAGGATCACCGTGCCGTCCTCCATCACCGGCAGGAAGGAATCCTGCTGGGCGCGGTTGAAGCGGTGGATTTCGTCGACGAACAACAAGGTCTGATGACCATTGGCACGCCGCAGCCGCGCCGCCTCGAACACCTTCTTGAGATCGGCGACGCCGGAAAAGATCGCCGATATCTGCTCGAAGGCGAGACCGGTCTCGCCCGCAAGCAGGCGCGCCACGGTGGTCTTGCCGGTTCCGGGCGGCCCCCAGAAGATCATCGACCCCAGCGAGCCCGAGCGGATCAACCGCGTCAGCGCGCCGTCCGGACCGGTCAGGTGCTCCTGACCGACGACATCGGCAAGTTTCTGCGGCCGCAGCCGGTCAGCGAGCGGGCGGGCCGGCTCGCGTTTCGGTGCCTCGTCGGCCTGGAACAGATCCCCCATGCGGTACGCACCACCCGTCAGTAACGCAGCATCTGGCGCAGCAACTGGCCGTCGCGTTCGACGGTGAAGCGCCACCAGCGCGTGTTTTCAGACGCCGCGGAGACGAGAGCCTCGACCGTGTCGATCGGCACACCGTTGACCTCGCGCACGATGTCGCGCGGCCTGAACCCGAACCCGGCCGCAGGCGATCCGCGCGGCACCTCGACCATCGCCACGCCCGTCGTGCGCGCCGGCAGGCGCAGGCGCTGGGCGAGACGTGGCGACAGCGTGGCCACCCTGGCGCCGGCAAACGGGCTCTCGCCGTCGATTTCGACAGGACCGCCGCCCCTGCCTTCGGGCGCCCGCGCCAGCGTCACCGAGATCTGGCGCCTGGCCCCCTGGCTCAGTATGTCGAACGCGACCGCGCTGCCCATTGGCTGCGTGGCCAGACGGTAGCCAAGCGCGTCGACATGCTCGATCGACGCGCCGTTGAGCGCCAGCACCACGTCGCCGGGCTTGAGCCCCGCGGTCGCCGCGGGGCCCTCGGCGTCGACCGCCGCCACCAGCGCGCCGGCCGGTCGCTCCATGCCGAGCGCCTCGGCGATCTGCGCGGTGACGGGCTCGAACTGCGCCCCCACGAACGGCCGTTCGAAATGGTCCTCGCCCTGCCGAGCGGCTTCCACGACGGCGCGCACCATGTTTGAGGGAATGGCGAAACCGATGCCGATCGAACCGCCGGTACGGCTGTAGATCGCGGTATTGATGCCGACCAGGCGGCCGGCCATGTCGATCAGCGCGCCGCCCGAGTTGCCCGGATTGATCGCGGCGTCCGTCTGGATGAAAAAGCCGAAATCGACGATGCCGATATGGTTGCGCGCCAGCGCCGACACGATGCCGCTGGTCGTCGTTTGGCCAACGCCGAACGGGTTGCCGATCGCCAACACCAGATCGCCGACCTCCAGCGCATCGGAATCGCCGATGGCGATGGTCGGGAAATCCGCATCAGCCTCGATCTTCAGAACCGCAAGGTCGAGCGATTCATCCTTGAGCAGGATCGCGCTTTCATATTCGCGCCCATCCGACAGCGCCACCTTGATGTCGTCCGCCTCGCCGATGACGTGATAATTGGTCACGATCAGGCCCGAGGGATCGACGATCACGCCCGAGCCGAGCGAGGACTGCACCCGGGGCGGCATGCGCCGGCCGAAAAACTGTTCGAAAAACGGGTCGCCGGCAAAGGGCGAACGCGCCGCCACCACTTGCTTGGCATAGACATTGACGACGGCCGGCGCGGTCTCGCGCACCAGCGGCGCGAACGACAATTGAATGTCCTTGCGGGCAAACGGCACCCTGCGCTCGGGACCGCTCTGCGTGGCCCCGGTTTCTGCGGGTTGGGTGTCGTCCTGCCCGTTCCGGCCAGGCAGGAGTTCGTTCAAAAGGCCGCGCAGCCCGCCGGCATCTTCCTGCGCATGCAAAGGCACCGCGGTGCCGAGCGGCATCAGGGCTGCGATTGCCAACGAGACCAGCGCGACGGCCAGCAATTTGCGCATCAACGAATCCTCCAAGGCGGCACTCGTCCCATTGTCACCCCGATTGTGCAAATTGGAAGGCGGCCCAAGGCCGTAACGGCCGCATCGGGCATGTTTGTGCGCAGCCGTTGTCCCGGTCGACCAGGCGGCGTCGCCCGCGGCCCGATCGCGGTGATGCGGCTGGCTCTTGCGTGCCTGAAAAAATGCCGCGCACGCAAAGAAGGGGCCGTCCGGCCCCTTCCAGCTCTTCCGATACTGACCTTGGGTCGCTTACGCGGCCTCGGTCTCCTCGACCTTGTCCTCGGCCTCGACGCGGGCGCGATCGGCAGCGCCCTTGGCCGAAACGTCGCGGTCGACGAACTCGATCACCGCCATCGGCGCGTTGTCACCGTGGCGGAAACCCGCCTTCATGATGCGCAGATAGCCGCCATTGCGCTCGGCGTAGCGCGGCGCGATGGTGTCGAACAGACGCTGAACCAGCTTGTCGCTGCCCACGCGCGAGATCGCCTGCCGGCGTGCGTGCAGATCGCCGCGCTTGCCGAGCGTGACGAGCTTTTCCACGATCGGACGCAGCTCCTTGGCCTTCGGCAAGGTGGTGGTGATCTGCTCATGCTCGATGAGCGATGCGGCCATGTTGGTGAACAGGGCCTTGCGGTGGCTTGCGGTGCGGTTCAGCCGGCGGCCGGAACGTCCGTGTCGCATGAGCCTTCTCCTTCAAATCCAAACTGTCCGGACCAGCCGGCTCTCAATACTGATCTTCGTAGCGCTTGGCGAGATCTTCGATATTGTCCGGCGGCCAGTCCGGCACTTCCATGCCCAGATGAAGGCCCATGGCGGCCAGGACTTCCTTGATCTCGTTCAAGGATTTGCGCCCGAAATTCGGCGTGCGCAGCATCTCGGCTTCCGTCTTCTGGATAAGGTCGCCGATATAGACGATGTTGTCGTTCTTCAGGCAATTGGCCGAACGCACCGACAATTCCAGTTCGTCGACCTTCTTCAACAGAGCCGGGTTGAAGGCCAGTTCGGTCACCTGTTCCTGGGCGACCTCCTTCTGCGGCTCCTCGAAATTGACGAACAGGCCGAGCTGGTCCTGCAGGATGCGCGCGGCAAACGCCACCGCGTCCTCGCCGGTGATCGACCCGTCGGTCTCCAGCGTCATCGACAGCTTGTCATAGTCGAGAACCTGGCCCTCGCGGGTGTTTTCCACCTTGTAGGACACTTTCTTGACCGGCGAGTACAGGCTGTCGACGGGGATCAACCCGATCGGCGCGTCCTCGGCACGGTTGCGCTCGGCCGGCACGTAACCTTTGCCGGTGTCGACGGTGAACTCCATGCGGATTTCCGCACCCTCGTCGAGCGTGCAGATGGCGTGATCGGGGTTGAGCACCTCGATGTCGCCGACCGTCTGAATGTCGCCGGCCACCACGACACCCGGCCCCTGCTTGCGCACGACCATGCGCTTGGGACCGTCGCTCTCCATGCGGATCGCGATTTCCTTGATGTTGAGGATGATGTCGGTAACGTCCTCGCGCACACCGGCGATGGAGGAGAATTCGTGCAGGACGCCGTCGATCTGGACGGCGGTGACTGCTGCACCGCGCAACGACGACAACAGCACGCGACGAAGCGCATTGCCGAGCGTCAGCCCGAAACCGCGTTCCAGCGGTTCGGCGACGAGTGTCGTCACCGTCTTGCTCTTGGACGAGAACTCGATCTTGTTGGGCTTGATCAGTTCCTGCCAGTTCTTCTGGATCATGTGTTTGTCCTTCCGGTACCCCGCCACCATCCAATCGTGGCGGGCGAGCTGGAAACCGCGGGGGAGCGCACCCGGCGCTCGTGCGGCGTGGTATCGACCTGCGTCAGACCCGGCGCTTCTTGCGCGGGCGGCAACCATTGTGCGGGATCGCCGTGACGTCGCGGATCGAGGAGATCGTGAAGCCGGCCGCCTGCAGCGCGCGCAGCGCCGATTCGCGGCCCGACCCCGGTCCGCTCACTTCGACGTCGAGCTGGCGCATGCCGTGTTCCTGGGCCTTGCGCGCGCAATCCTCGGCCGCGATCTGCGCCGCGAACGGGGTCGATTTGCGCGATCCCTTGAAGCCCTGGGCACCGGCCGACGACCAGGCGATGGTATTGCCCTGCGCGTCGGTGATGGTGATCATGGTGTTGTTGAAGGTCGAGCTGACATGCGCCACGCCCGACGAAATATTCTTGCGCTCGCGGCGGCGAACACGCGCGGCTTCCTTGGCCATATTATTCCTTTCGTTCGATATCGACGCCGCCGTAATGCCAGCGGCTACACCTTGACGGAGTGGCGGGTCTCACCCCCGGACCGGATCAACCGGCCCGACGGCCTCCGCCTGCCCGCTCTTACTTCTTCTTGCCGGCGATCGCCTTGGCCGGCCCCTTGCGGGTGCGCGCATTGGTATGGGTGCGCTGACCGCGAACCGGCAGCGACCGGCGATGGCGCAGACCGCGATAGCAGCCCAGATCCATCAGACGCTTGATGTTCATCGACACTTCGCGACGCAGATCGCCCTCGACCTGATAGTCGCGATCGATCGATTCGCGGATATGCATGATTTCGGCATCGGTCAGCTGGCTCACCCGGCGGTCGGCGGGGATATTCGCCTTGGCGACGATCTCGGCCGCGAACTTCGGGCCAATGCCGTGAATGTACTGCAGCGCGATGACGACGCGCTTGTTGGTCGGAATGTTGACGCCGGCTATACGAGCCATCTGTATCTCCATGTGGGCCGGCCATGCCGGCGCTTATCCAAAACCGCTTCGCGTCCGGTGGAGCCCGGCCCTTGCGAAGGTTCCCTTCAGATGCAACGACAAAGCCGAGCCGAACCGGCCCAGCCGACTGTCTGTCTGATGGGAGACGCGCCGCTATAGTCCAAGCAGCCCGTCCCGTCAACCGGTCATTCAGCGTACCGGCGCGATTTCCTGGAGAACGGCCTCGACCGCCTCGGTGACCGCGTCGATCGAGGCCATGCCGTCGACCCCGACCAGCTTGCCCTTGGCATGGTAATAGCCGATCAATGGCGCCGTCTTCTTGTAATATTCGCGCAGACGCTCGTCGAACACTTCCGGGTTGTCGTCCTTGCGCGGCGGCTGCCCGGCTGCCTGGGCCTCCTCGGCCCGCTTGACGATGCGTCCGACCAAGGCCTTGTCGTCGACGACGAGTTCGATCACCGCATCGAGACCCAGGCCACGTTCACACAGCATCGCTTCGACCGCGTCGGCCTGGGCCAGCGTGCGTGGATATCCGTCGAGGATGAAACCACGCGCGCAGTCCGGCTGGTCGATCCTTTCGCCAACGATGGCGTTGACGATCGCGTCCGAAACCAGTTCGCCTGCGTCCATGACCGCCTTGGCCCGGAGCCCGACATCGGTTTCGGCCTTGACGGCGGCCCGCAACATGTCGCCCGTCGACAGCTGCGGAATACCGTGTTTTTCGACCAGCCTTTGCGCCTGCGTCCCCTTCCCCGCTCCCGGCGGACCGAGCAGTATCAGCCTCATCGACCCCTCTTTCCTCCGCGAAGCTTCGATTTCTTGATCAGCCCCTCATACTGATGCGCGATCAGATGTCCCTGGACCTGCGAAACGGTATCGAGTGTTACGCTGACCACGATCAGGAGGGAAGTACCACCAAGGTAGAAGGGAACGCCGGTGGCCGAAATCAGGAACTCGGGCACCAAACAGACCAGAACGAGATAGATCGCGCCGACCACGGTGATGCGCGTGAGCACGTAATCGATATATTCGGCCGTCCGCTCGCCCGGGCGATAGCCGGGAATGAAGCCGGAATGCTTCTTCAGCTGGTCGGCCGTGTCCTTCGGATTGAACACGATCGCGGTGTAGAAGAAGGCGAAGAAGGCGATCATCGCCGCGTACAGGATCATGTAGAGCGGCTGACCGTGACCCAGCGTGGCCAGTATCGAATTGGCCCAGCCCGGCAAGGTCGACGTGTCGGAAAAGCCCGCGAGCGTCGCCGGCAGCAGAAGCAGCGAGGAGGCGAAGATCGGCGGAATGACGCCGGCCGTGTTGAGCTTGAGCGGCAGGTGCGAGGTGTCGCCCTGGAACATGCGGTTGCCGACCTGGCGCTTCGGATATTGGATCAGCAGCCGGCGCTGGGCGCGTTCGAAAAACACGATCAGCGCGATGAGCGCGATCGCCAGCACGATAATCGCCAGGATGATGCCGGTCGACAGGGCCCCGGTGCGGCCGAGTTCCAGCGTGCCGCCGAGCGCGGAAGGCAGGCCGGCGACAATGCCGGCAAAGATGATCAGCGAAATGCCGTTGCCGATACCGCGCGCGGTGATCTGCTCGCCCAGCCACATCAGGAACATGGTGCCGCCGACAAGCGTGATGACGGCCGAAATCCGGAAGAACCAGCCCGGATCGGCGACGATGTTGGTCCCGCTCTCCAATCCGACCGTGATGCCGTAGGCTTGGACGGTTGCGAGCAGCACCGTGCCGTAGCGCGTATACTGGTTGATGACCTTGCGGCCCTGCTCGCCTTCCTTCTTGAGCTGTTCCAGCGTCGGGATCACCGACGTCATCAACTGCATGATGATGGAGGCGGAGATGTAGGGCATGATGCCGAGCGCGAAGATCGCCATACGCTCGACCGCGCCGCCGGCAAACATGTTGAACATGCCGAGCACGCCGCCCGACTGCTGTTCGAACGCCTGGGCGAAGGCTTCCGGATTGATGCCGGGAATGGGGATATAGGTGCCGAGCCGGTAGACAAGCAGCGCGCCGAGCGTGAACCAGATTCTCTTTTTGAGATCCTCCGCCTTGGCGAAGGCGGCGAAATTGAGATTGGATGCTAGTTGCTCAGCAGCAGATGCCATGGAAAATTCTCCGCTTCGTCACGCCGCTGGTCCGTTCGTTCCGAACGGCGCGCGTCGCCGAAGCCCCGAGATAGGCTCCGGCCAGCCAAGATGCAAGCGGCGGCCTTGGGCCGCCGCTATCGGTCGCACCGGGTGCCGGTCTATTCCGCGGCGGGCTTTTCCGGCACTTTGACGGAACCGCCTGCCTTTTCGACCTTTTCCACGGCAGCCTTCGAGGCGCCGGCAATGTCGAAGGTCAGCTTGGCTTTCAGCTCGCCGTCCGAAACCAGGCGCACACCGTCCTTGACGCGGCGAATCACGCCGGCCTTGACGAGCGCCTCAGCCGTCACCGTCTCCTTGGCGTCGAGCTTTTTGGCATCGATCGCGGTCTGGATGCGGGCCAGCGACACGACGTTGAATTCCTTCGGGAAAGGAACCTTGAAGCCGCGCTTGGGCAGACGCCGGTAAATCGGCATCTGGCCGCCCTCGAAGCCGTTGATGGACACGCCCGAACGCGATTTCTGGCCCTTAACGCCACGACCGCCGGTCTTGCCCAGACCGGAGCCGATGCCGCGCCCGACACGCTTGCGCGAATGGGTCGCGCCGTCCTTGTCACTCAGTTCGTTGAGTTTCATGTCGATACTCCAGCGTCGCTCAGGCCTCGTCCACGACGCGGACGAGATGTTGCACTTTCGCGATCATGCCGCGCACGGAAGGCGTGTCCTCCAGCGTGCGCCGGCGATGCATCTTGTTGAGTCCCAACCCGATCAGCGTCGCGCGTTGCACGCCCGGGCGACGGATGGGACTGCCGGTCTGCTCGACCGTAACGGTCTTGCCGCTCTTTTTCTCAGCCATTGTCCTGCTCCTCAGTCAGCCGATCGACGGCCTATTCTTCGGCGGCGGCGGAGCCGCGGCGCGCCTGAAGCGACGAATATTTGATGCCGCGCTGGGCGGCGATGTCCTTGGGGTGCATCTGCTGCTTGAGAGCGTCGAACGTGGCGCGCACCATGTTGTAGGGATTGGACGTTCCCATCGACTTGGCGACCACATCGTGCACGCCGAGCGTCTCGAACACGGCGCGCATCGGACCGCCGGCGATGATGCCGGTACCGGCCTTGGCGGCGCGCAGAAGCACTTTGCCGGCGCCGTGGCGGCCGGCCACATCGTGATGCAGCGTACGGCCCGAACGCAACGGCACGAAGATCATCTCGCGCTTGGCGCTCTCGGTCGCCTTGCGGATCGCCTCCGGCACTTCGCGCGCCTTGCCGTGACCGAAGCCGACGCGGCCCTTCTGGTCGCCCACGACGACAAGTGCGGCGAAGCCGAACCGCCGGCCGCCCTTGACGACCTTGGCGACGCGGTTGATGTGAACGAGCTTGTCGACAAATTCGCTGTCGCGCTCGTCGCGGTCACGATTGCGACCGTCCCTGCGATCCTGTGCCATTATCCTGTTCCTTGTTCTTTTCCGGAAGCACGGTTGGTGTTGAGAACCCGCACGGCGTCACAAGGCCGTGCGGGCGGCGATTAGAAGCTCAGGCCGCCCTCGCGGGCTGCCTCGGCCAGCGCCTTGACGCGGCCGTGATAGAGATAGGCGCCGCGGTCGAAAACCACGTCCTTGACGCCGGCCTTGACGGCGCGTTCGGCAAGCAACTTGCCGACGGCGGCTGCCGCGTCCGCGTCCGCACCGGTCTTGAGCGACCCCTTGAGGTCCTTCTCGAGCGTCGACGCGGCGGCGACGGTATGGCCCTTCTGATCGTCGATGATCTGGGCGTAGATATTCTTCGACGACCGGTGAACCGAAAGCCGAAGGCGATCGCCCGACACCGCCTTCAACTGACGGCGAACGCGGGCGGCGCGGCGCTGAGCGGGATGCTTCGAAGCCATGGCCTGCTTTCCTTACTTCTTCTTGCCTTCTTTGCGCACGATGCGCTCGTCGGCATAACGCACGCCCTTGCCCTTGTAGGGTTCGGGGCCGCGATATTTGCGGATTTCCGCGGCGACCTGGCCGACCTTCTGATTGTCGATGCCGCTGACCACGATTTCGGTCGGCTTCGGCACCGCGATCTCGATGCCTTCCGGAGCCTCGTAGACGACCTCGTGGCTGAAGCCCAGCGAAAGCTGTAGCTTCTTGCCCTGCATCGCGGCGCGATAACCGACGCCAGTGATCTCGAGCCGCTTTTCAAAGCCGCTCTTCACGCCGTCGAGAATGTTGCCGATCATCGTGCGCGACATGCCCCACTTGGAGCGCGCGTCCTTGGACTGGTCGCGCGGGTCGACCTTGATGCCGTCATCGTCGAGCTTGACCAGAACTTCGTCATTGACGACGAAGGTGAGCTCGCCCTTCGGGCCCTTGGCCCTGACGGTCTGGCCGTCGACGCTGGCCGTGACGCCCTCGGGCACCGGCACGGGTTTCTTACCAATACGAGACATTTTCCCGTCCTCGTCTTCCTGTTCCGTTTCCCAGCCCGATCAGAAGATCTGGCACAGGACCTCGCCACCGACATTGTTCTCGCGCGCCTCGTGGTCCGCCATCACGCCCTTGGGCGTGGACAGGATCGAGATGCCGAGGCCGTTGGAAACCTGCGGGATCGACTTGGCCGATACGTAGACGCGCCGACCGGGCTTCGACACGCGGGCGATCTCGCGGATCACCGGCACGCCGTCGAAATATTTCAGTTCGATCTCGATTTCCGACTTGCCGTTGTCGAAATCCGTCTGGCTGTAGTCGCGGATATAACCTTCCGACTTCATCACTTCCAGAACGCGGGCACGCAGCTTGGACGCCGGCGTCGATACCGTGTTCTTCTTGCGGCCATAGGCGTTGCGGATGCGGGTCAGCATATCGCCGAGAGGATCACTCATGGACATCGCACGCCCTCCTTACCAGCTCGAC
The DNA here is from genome assembly GCF_004000215.1 of Nitratireductor alexandrii. GTDB lineage: Bacteria > Pseudomonadota > Alphaproteobacteria > Rhizobiales > Rhizobiaceae > Mangrovimarina > Mangrovimarina alexandrii. The sequence continues at coordinate 540,602 of NZ_RBVY01000004.1, forward strand.
TTCACAAGGCCCGGGATCATTCCCAGCGAGCCCAGTTCGCGCAGCGCCACACGAGACATGTTCAGCTTGCGATAATAGGCACGCGGGCGACCGGTCACCTCGCAGCGGTTGCGGATACGCACCTTCGAGGAGTTGCGCGGCATCGCGGCAAGCTTGAGCTGGGCGCGGAAGCGGTCTTCCATCGGCAGGCTGCGGTCCATCACGATCGCCTTGAGCGCGGCGCGCTTGGCGGCATGGCGCGCAACGAGCTGGCGGCGGCGCTTGTTCTTTTCGACTGAGCTGGTCTTTGCCATTTCAGATTGTCCTTTCTCGCTGCCGTTACTGCCTGAACGGGAAGTTCAGGGCCTTCAGCAAGGCCCGAGCCTCGTCGTCGGTCGGGGCAGTCGTACAAACGATGATGTCCATTCCCCAGATCTGATCGACCTTGTCGTAATTGATCTCGGGAAACACGATATGTTCCTTGATGCCCATGGCGAAATTGCCGCGGCCATCGAAGCTCTTCGCATTCAGCCCGCGGAAGTCACGCACGCGCGGCAGCGCGATCGTCACCAGACGATCGATGAAGTCGTACATGCGATCCTTGCGCAGCGTCACCTTGGCGCCGATCGGCATGCCCTCGCGAACCTTGAAGCCGGCGATCGAGTTGCGGGCGCGGGTCACGACCGCCTTCTGGCCGGCGATCAGCGCCAGGTCTTCCGCCGCCGTGGTCGGCTTCTTGGAATCCGCCGTGGCCTCGCCGACACCCATATTGATGACGACCTTGTCGAGACGTGGAACCTGCATCTCGTTGGCGTAGCTGAACTGGTCGCGAAGCGCCTTGCGGATCGTCTCCCTGTAGAGCGTCTTCAGGCGGGGTTCGTAAGCCTTCTCAGACATCGATCGTTACTCCCGAGCGCTTGGCGACGCGCACCTTCTTGCCGTCCTTGACCTCGAAGCCGACGCGGGTCGGCTTGCCGTCCTTGGGATCGGCCAGCGCGAGGTTGGACAGGTGGATCGGCGCGTCGATCGCGACGATGCCGCCTTCCTGGGTCTGCGTCTGCCGCTGGTGGCGGCGTACAACGTTGATGCCGCGCACGACCGCCTTGTCGTCCTTCGGCATGACCTTCAAAACTTCACCGGTGCGGCCCTTGTCCTTGCCGGCGAGCACGACGACTTTGTCGCCCTTACGGATCTTCTGCATCAGTCCGGCTCCTTAAAGCACTTCCGGCGCGAGCGAGATGATCTTCATGTGGCTCTTCGCGCGCAGTTCGCGCGGCACCGGTCCGAAGATACGCGTGCCGATCGGCTCTTTCTTGTTATCCACCAAGACGGCGGCATTCTTGTCGAAACGAATGACGCTGCCGTCCGGACGACGGATATCCTTGGCCGTGCGAACCACGACCGCCCTCATCACATCGCCCTTCTTCACGCGGCCGCGCGGGATGGCTTCCTTGACCGACACCACGATGATGTCGCCGACGGAAGCGTATTTCCGCTTCGAGCCGCCCAGCACCTTGATGCACATGACACGACGGGCGCCGGAATTATCCGCGACGTCGAGGTTTGTTTGCATCTGAATCATGACTGGCCGCCTTCTTCTTGTTCAGGGGGACAGGCCAACGCCCTCCCCGGCTTCCTTGATCGTTGCTATTCGGCCTGCGCTTCGGTCGTCACCACGACCCAGCGCTTGTCCTTCGAAATCGGCCGCGATTCCTGGATGAGCACGGTATCGCCGACCTTCAAGCTGTTGGCCTCGTCATGCGCCTTGTAGTTCTTCGACGTACGCACGGTCTTCTTCATCACCGGATGGGTGAAGCGACGCTCGACCTTGACGACGACGGTCTTGTCGTTCTTGTCAGACACGACCGTGCCCTGCAGGATGCGCTTTGGCATGTGTTTGTCCTTACGCCTTCTTGTCCGCCGACTTCTCGGCGACGATGGTCTTGATACGCGCAATGTCCCGACGGACCTGCTTGACGCGCGCGGTCTTCTCGATCTGACCGGTGGCCTGCTGGAAGCGCAGGTTGAACTGCTCCTTCTTCAGGCCGGCGAGATCGTCGGTAAGCTGGTCGAGGGTCTTGGCCCTGATATCCGAGGCTTTCATCTGTCAGCCCTTTCTATTCGACGATGCGCTGCACGAAGCGCGTCTTGACGGGGAGCTTGGCAGCGCCGAGCCGCAGCGCCTCGCGCGCGATCGTCTCGTTGACGCCGTCGAGCTCGAACATGATCCGGCCTGGCTTGACCCGGCAGACCCAGTAATCCACCGAGCCCTTGCCCTTGCCCATGCGGACTTCGGTCGGCTTCGACGTCACCGGCACGTCAGGGAAGATACGGATCCACACCCGGCCCTGGCGCTTCATCTCGCGGGTGATCGCGCGGCGTGCGGCCTCGATCTGGCGCGCGGTCACGCGCTCCGGCTCGAGTGCCTTCAGGCCGAAGGACCCGAAATCGAGATTGGTGCCGCCCTTGGCCGCGCCATGGATCCGACCCTTGAACTGCTTGCGGAACTTCGTGCGCTTCGGCTGCAGCATCGTTTTCTACTCCAAATTCCGTTTTGCCCGCGGCAACCGATCAGGCGTTTTCGCGACGACGGCCACCGCCGCCCTGATTCTCGCTCTCGGCCACGCGGCGTTCGGACGCCATCGGGTCGTGCTCGAGGATCTCGCCCTTGAACACCCACACCTTGACGCCGCAGATGCCGTAGGCGGTCTGCGCCTCGGCGGTCCCGTAGTCGACGTCGGCGCGCAGCGTATGCAGCGGCACGCGGCCCTCGCGATACCATTCCATACGGGCGATCTCGGCCCCGCCGAGACGGCCGGAACAGTTGATGCGGATGCCTTCCGCGCCCAACCGCATGGCCGACTGCACCGCGCGCTTCATGGCGCGCCGGAACGCGACACGGCGCTCGAGCTGCTGGGCGATCGACTGCGCGATCAGCGTCGCGTCGATCTCGGGCTTGCGCACCTCGACGATATTGAGATGCGTCTCCGACTGGGTCATCTCGGTCAGCTTGCGACGCAGCTTCTCGATGTCGGCGCCCTTCTTGCCGATGATCAGGCCCGGGCGCGCGGCATGGATCGTCACGCGGCACTTCTTGTGCGGACGCTCGATCACCACCTTGGAAATCGCGGCCTGCTTGAGTTCGGACATCAGATATTTACGGATCTTGATGTCCTCGTGCAGCAGCTTGCCGTATTCGCCGGTATTGGCGTACCAGCGCGAGTCCCAGGTCCGGTTGATGCCGAGACGAAGCCCGACCGGATTGACTTTCTGGCCCATCAGGCGGCCTCCACGTTGTCTTCTACTTCGCGAACCACGATCGTCAGGTTCGAGAATGGCTTCTCGATGCGGCTGGCGCGACCACGGCCGCGCGCATGAAACCGCTTCATGGTGATCGACTTGCCAACGAAGGCTTCCGCCACGACCAGCGAATCAACATCGAGATCGTGGTTGTTTTCCGCATTTGCGATCGCGGATTCCAGTGTCTTTCTGACCGTGCCGGCGATGCGCTTGCGCGAGAATTCGAGATCCGCGAGCGCGCTCGCCACCTTCTTGCCGCGGATCATCGCGGCCACCAGGTTGAGCTTCTGAGGGCTGACGCGGATCGTGCGCAACACGGCGCGCGCCTCGTTGTCAGCAAGCCGGCGCGGAGCTTTGGCCTTGCCCATGGTTATTTCCTCTTCGCCTTCTTGTCCGCCCCGTGGCCGTAATAGGTCCGGGTCGGCGCGAATTCACCGAATTTATGCCCGACCATGTCTTCCGACACGGAAACCGGCACGTGCTTCTGGCCGTTGTAAACGCCAAAGGTCAGGCCGACGAACTGAGGCAGAACGGTGGAGCGACGGCTCCAGATCTTGATCACCTCGTTGCGGCCGCTCTCGCGCACCTTCTCGGCCTTCTTCAGCATGTAGCCGTCGATGAAAGGGCCTTTCCAGACTGAGCGGGTCACTTCGCGTTACCTCTTATGACTTGCGCGCATGACGCGAGCGCATGATGAACTTGTCGGTCGACTTGTTGGAGCGCGTGCGCTTGCCCTTGGTGGGCTTGCCCCAAGGCGACACCGGATGGCGACCGCCCGACGTGCGGCCTTCGCCGCCGCCGTGCGGATGGTCGACCGGGTTCATGGTCACGCCGCGATTGTGCGGACGCTTGCCGCGCCAGCGCGTGCGACCGGCCTTGCCGTCATTGATATTGGCGTGGTCGGGATTGGAGACCGCGCCGATCGTGGCCATGCACGAACCGTGCACCAGGCGCTGCTCGCCGGAATTCAGTCGCAGGATCGCCATGCCCTGGTCGCGACCGACCAGCTGCACATAAGCGCCCGCCGACCGCGCCACCTGGCCACCCTTGCCGGGCTTCAGCTCGACATTGTGCACGATCGAGCCGATCGGCATCGCCGACAGCGGCATCGCATTGCCCGGCTTCACGTCCACCGACGCGCCGGCGATCACCTTGTCGCCGACCGCCAGGCGCTGCGGCGCCAGAATGTAGGACAACTCGCCGTCGTCGTAGCGCACCAGCGCGATGAACGCCGAACGGTTCGGATCGTATTCCAGCCGCTCGACCGTCGCCGACACGTCGACCTTGCGCCGCTTGAAGTCGACCACGCGATAGGTCCGCTTGTGGCCGCCGCCGATGAAGCGCGCCGTCACCCGGCCGGCATTGTTGCGGCCGCCGGATTTCGTCAGACCCTGCGTCAGGCCCTTGACCGGCTTGCCTTTGTAGAGGCCGGAGCGATCGACGATGATCAGCTGACGCTGACTCGGCGTGATCGGATTGTACTTCTTGAGTGCCATAACCCTACCTCAAGCCTCTCAAAGACCCGTCGCGATATCGATCGACTGGCCCTCGGCCAGCGTCACGACGGCTTTCTTGACATCGCTCTGCTGGCCGATAGTGCCGCGGAACCGCTTCACCTTGCCCTTGCGAACGAGCGTGTTGACGGCCATGACCTTGACGCCGAACAGCGCCTCCACGGCAGCCTTGATCTCCGGCTTCGACGCCTTGCGGGCGACCTTGAAGACCACCTGGTTGACTTCCGAGGCCATGGTCGACTTTTCGGTGATCACCGGGCTGACGATCACGTCGTAATGGCGCAGATCCGTCATTTGAAACGCTCCTCGAGCGCCTCGATGGCCGATTTCGACAGAACCAGCGTACCGCGGCGCAAAATGTCGTACACATTGATGCCCTGGATGGGCAGCACGTCGATATTGGGGATGTTCGCCGCCGCCTGCTTGAAGTTGGCGTCGATCTCCGCGCCGCCGATCATCAGCGCGTTGTCGAGACCGAGCTTCTGGAAGCTGGCGACCAAGGCCTTGGTCTTGGCCTCGGGCAGCGCCAGATCGTCGATCACGATCAGGTTCGACGCCTTGGCCTTCGCCGACAGGGCGTGTTTCAGGCCGAGCGCGCGCACCTTCTTGGGCAGTTCGTGCTCATGGCTGCGCACCACCGGCCCGTGGGCCCGGCCGCCGCCGCGGAACTGCGGAACCCGCGCCGACGAGTGACGGGCGCGGCCCGTCCCCTTCTGCCGGTACATCTTGGCACCGGTGCGCGAAATCTCCGAGCGCCCCTTGGTCTTGTGGGTGCCCTGCTGCTTCTTGGCCAGCTGCCAGCGCACGACGCGCTGCAACAGGTCCTCACGCGGGTCGAGCCCGAAAATCTTGTCCGACAGCGACGCCTTGCCCGCGTCCTTGCCGGCCAGCGTTGTGATCTTGATATCCATCACTCGGCACCTTCCTGAGCGGCGGCTTGACTTGCGCCGGCATCGTTCGCGGCAGCAGCCCGGAACGCGGCCGGCTTCGGCGCATTGTCCGGCAGCGAAGCCTTGACGGCGTCGCGCACCAGGATCCAGGCGCCCTTGGAACCGGGAACCGCGCCGCGCACCAAAATCAGGCCGCGGTCGACATCGGTCGACACCACTTCCACGTTCTGGGTGGTGACCCGCGTCTGGCCCATGTGGCCGGCCATTTTCTTGCCCTTGAACACCTTGCCGGGGTTCTGGTTCTGGCCGGTCGAGCCGTGCGTGCGGTGCGAGATCGAGTTACCGTGGGTCGCGCGACCGCCACCGAAATTGTGACGCTTCATCACGCCCTGGAACCCCTTGCCGATCGAGGTGCCGGTCACGTCCACCTTCTGCCCCGCGACGAAATGGTCGGCCGTGATCTCGGCGCCCACGTCGAGCAGGCATTCCGGGGATACGCGGAATTCGGCCAGCTTCGACTTGGGCTCGACGGACGCGGTGGCGAAATGGCCCCGCAGCGCCTTGGTCGTGTTCTTGACGCGGGCAAGCCCTACGCCGAGCTGGACAGCCGTGTAGCCGTTCTTTTCCTGGGTGCGCTGCGCAACAACCTGACAGTTCTCCATCCGCAGAACCGTCACGGGCACGTGTTCGCCCGCTTCGTTGTAGATGCGCGTCATCCCCACCTTCTGTGCGATAACACCTGAACGCATCGGTTCGATTTCCTTCTCAAGAGTTCCCGGGCGGGGCTCGAGCGCCCCACCGCGCCTCTTCTCAGCTCGTTAGAGCTTGATCTCAACGTCGACGCCGGCGGCCAGGTCGAGCTTCATCAGCGCATCGACCGTCTGCGGCGTCGGATCCACGATGTCGAGCAGACGCTTATGCGTGCGCATCTCGAACTGTTCGCGGCTCTTCTTGTCGATATGCGGCGAGCGGTTCACGGTGAACTTCTCGATCCGCGTCGGCAGCGGAACCGGCCCGCGCACATTCGCCCCGGTACGCTTGGCCGTCGACACGATCTCCCGGGTCGAGGCGTCGAGCACACGGTGGTCGAACGCTTTGAGGCGAATTCGGATATTTTGTCCGTTCATGGATAGTGTCCTTGTTTGGCGGGGTGCGGCGGGATTGCCG
>NZ_RBVY01000040.1 GCF_004000215.1 Nitratireductor alexandrii
ACTTGGCTATGACCCGGACAATCTCTGACAAGCCGACTGGCGCGCTCGTGGCCGCCCTGGTCGAATACGAGGAGCAGCGGCGGCTCGCGATCCGCCGCGAGGACACGCCGGCCGCAAACCGGCTCTACGACAAGACGGTCCCCATCCTGAAAGAACTGGTGCTGAGAGAGCCCGAGGGCCGCGACGCGCTGGAGGCCCTGCTTCAGCATTCCTCGGCCTTCGTTCGCCTGTCGGCGGCGGCAAAGGTGCTCGGCTGGGCTCCGGACAAGGCAATCCCGGTTCTGGGGCGGCTTTACACCGAGGACCTCAAACCCGCCTAC
>NZ_RBVY01000005.1 GCF_004000215.1 Nitratireductor alexandrii
TTCACATGAGGCTTATTACGCTCGAATTTACCTTTTGCCATCGTCTCTTTCCCTGGCGATCAGAACTGGAATTCGGTTCGGATTGGGGGCGATTAGCGACAAAGGCCGCAAAAGACAAGGGCGAAATGGGCCCGGGCCGCCTTGCGCCCGGGCCGTTGCTCAATTGTTTTCGGGCGCGGTTTCGGCCTCGAAGGCCAAACGGGCCACCTGGAAGAAAAGCCACAGCGTCGGCACCGCGACCAGCACCGACAACACGGTGAGCACGGTCGCAGGCAAATGCAGCAGGGAGGCCAGCGAATACACGGTCACGACCTCGACCGTCGCCATCTGGCTGCAGATCAGGATGGTGACCGCCAAAAAACCGGCCAGGCTCGACGCGGTGATCACCCGACATTTGCGCAAATCGGCCCCGCTCGCGGCCGGCGCATCATTCTCGTTCGTCATCTCTCGGCAACCTCGAAGAAAAACCGCCCAATGCGGGCGACCCGGATTGCCGCGCCGCGATTGCGGCTTTTCCAAGACCGGCAATTTCTGAAGGGTCGATCGTCGCGGTTTGGAGCGGGTAGCGGGAATCGAACCCGCATATTCAGCTTGGAAGGCTGCTGCTCTACCATTGAGCTATACCCGCGGTCGTCAGGCTTCCGGTGGGCGGTGGTGGAGGGGGCTGGATTCGAACCAGCGTAGGCATAGCCAACGGATTTACAGTCCGTCTCCTTTAACCACTCGGACACCCCTCCGTCGCTGTGCCGGAGCCTGGAACGCGGGTTTTACCGCGCCTCCGGGAACGTCATTGCCGTCCCCGAATTCCGCGAAGCGCCTTATGGCGGGATGGCCTGGCGGTGTCAACCGAAACGTCGCCCGAAAATCACCCCACACCCGACCCCTGCGACAAGAACCGGCACTTGCGCCCCGAACGGGGCGATTTGACCGCATGCAGCCATAGCCGCGCGACCGCGGGGACGGTATAGAGGCCGCATGACCGACGATGAGAAAACCGGCTCCGCCAAAGACACCCATTTCGCCCGGCTGCGCCGCGCCCACCGCGACCGCAAGGCCGGCGGCGCCCCGCCGCGTGCCCGCCCCGGCGCCGACATGCCCGCAACGGCGGCGCCGGAAGGCCATGTCTATCTCTATGGCCTGCATACCGTGCGCGCCGCGATCGACAATCCCGGCCGGACCCTCCACAAATTACTGGCAACGCGCAACGCGCTCGCCCGGCTGGAGATCGCCGACCCCGACGCCCTGCCCTTCGACGTCGAGCTGGTCGAACCGCGCGCGATCGACAAGATCGCCGGCGGCGACGCGGTCCATCAGGGCGTGCTTTTGGACACTGAACCGCTCATTCCCAAGCCGCTCTCGGCGCTCGGCGACACGCCGCTGGTCGTGGCGCTCGATCAGGTCACCGATCCGCACAATGTCGGCGCGATCCTGCGCACTGCGGTCGCCTTCGGCGCCGGCGCGGTGATCACCACCGCGCGCCACAGCCCGTCCGAATCCGGCGTGCTGGCCAAATCCGCCTCCGGCGCGCTCGAGCACATCGACCTGATTGCGGTGCGCAATCTCGCTTCAGGGCTGGAAGCGCTACACCAGGCCGGCTTTTTCACCGTCGGTCTGGATTCCGAAGGCCCCGACGAGCTGGAAGTCAGCCTCGAGGGCGCGCGCATCGCCCTGGTGCTCGGCGCCGAGGGCAAGGGCCTGCGGCAAAAGACGCGGGCAACCGTGAACCGGCTTGCCCGGCTGACCATGCCCGGGCCGATCCACTCCCTCAATGTCTCCAACGCGGCGGCGATATCGCTTTACGCCGCCCGACGCCACCTCGGCAAAAACTAGCATCGGCCGCAACGACCGCCGGCGCGGCGGCGCCCACGCCCGCCCTCGCCCGCCGCCTTGACCTCGCAACACGCAAAAATTGCAGTCCCGCACCAAGATTCGTTTTTTGGTTGCGGGGAGACGGCTTTTCGTGCACGCTCTCGAACGCGCAACCTATGAGAGAGAATGGCCCGGCTCCGCCTTGCGGTCCATACCATCCGTCGCCCCGGCAACGAGCGACGGCGCGAGACGTCGTGTCCCGGCCGAAGGCGGTGAACAGACCGTACAAACGCGCGAACCGGGAGGCTTTCATGACGCAATATGACGACATTTTCATGCGCGACGCGCTCGACGACACCGGACAGATCCCGTCGGGCGTCCGCACCGCCTATCACTCGCCGGACATCATCCCATGGGGCAACGAGACGGTGAGCGACCCGCAGACATACTTCGTCAACAATTATGACCAGAACCCCGGCAAGAACCTGATCGCCAACGAGATCAACTACATCTACACGCGCGGAAAAAACCTCGCCGGCGGCGCCGCCAACGGCCAAATTTATCTCTATTGGGTGAAATCGAGCCTTTTGTCGCAGCCGAGCGAATGGCGCAACAACAAGGTCCCGACGGCCACGCCCGGCCAGAACTACTCCAATGTCAGCGCCAGCCAGGCCAATCAGATCGTGGTCGGGGAATCGGCCTTTCAGTGGTCGGTGCCCGCCCCGCCGTCGGGCTATCACTACTGCCTGGTCTCCCAGGTGGTGACCGCCGCCAATCCCAATCCAATTCCCGACGATTTCAACTCGACCGGCGGTTTCGTCGGCTGGGTCGTCGACAATCCCGGCATCGCCTGGCGCAACGTTTCGGTGCTGTCGAACGCCTCGCCGCCGAGCTACCAAGTCACCACCGCTTTCCAGAACCTGGACGACACCGAGGAGCTTTACGCGTTCACCGTCGAGGCGCGCAATCTGCCGCAGGGCACGACGGTCAGCCTGGTCTGTTCCGAGACCGGCCCCACCCCGCCGATCAACTCCTCCGGTACCGTCACCCAGCAAAATCCCTGGTATCTTTATACCGAAAACAGCCTGCCGGCGCATTTCTCGTCCGGCCTGGTGACGACGGTGCGCCTGCCCAGCGGTCAGTCCTGGCCGCCCGACGCGACCATCGACATCACCTATAACCGCATCGTCGGCTCCCGCGACCAGGAGATCCTGATCCGCCACGCCAAGACCCCCGCCGAGATGGGACTGCCGGAAGAGCTGCATGAAAGGGTCAGCGGCACGATGGTGCGGCTGGGCACCTACAACATCGTCGTCGATTCGTGACTGCCGCGCGCCGGCCACGGCGCGCCGATGAACCGACGGGCGCGCGCTAAGCGCCCGTCTTTCGCATCAACCGGTTATGCGCGCGGGATCCCTGCGGTCGGCGCAGGCGCATTACACGGGGACCCGCGCCCCAGGAGGCAGCAGCCATGACCTATACGCCCCCCGCGGAACAATCCGTCACGCTTTCCCTCAACGCGGAAGCCTATGTCAATCTCGGCACCGACATCGGCATCGACTTCACCAACCGCTCAGCCTTCACTATCGAGGGCTGGTTCAAGTTCAACGGGCTGTGTCCCGATTCGACTTTGTTCGAAAAGCCCGGCCAGTTCGCCTTCAAGACCCGCGGACAAAAGGTTTCCGCCAGCTTCGTCGGCCAACCGATGCCGCTGGAGACCGACGACATCCTCGACACAGAGACCGATTTCCACGTCGCCGTCACCTTTGACGGCCAGACCTTGTCGCTCTACGTCAACGGCCTGTTGCGCGTGCAGTCCTCGTTCTCCTTCACCCCGCCGCCGGCGAACCAGAACCCGGCCGTGATCGGTCGCGACCTCCAGGCCTATTGCCACTATGTGCGGCTGTGGTCGGTCGCCCGCCAGCAGGACGAGATCTATGCCAATGAGTGGACCTACCTGACCAGCGGCACCGGCCTGCAGGCGGCCTACGCCTTTTACGACTATCCCGCCAGGGACGTCTCGCCCAACAACCGTTCGCTGACGTTGATGAACGGCGCACGCTCCGAAGCGACCGCGCCGTGCCTGCTTTATGCCGGCACCGCCTATTGCCAGCCGCTCCAGGACACCGACGTCAACCCCGGCGGCGGCGGCACCGACGACTACACCATTTTGGCCTGGATCCGGCTGCAGGATCTCGGCACCCAGCAGGCCATCTTGTGCAATGGCGACCTGAATCAGGAAAGCGGGATCGTGCTTTATGTCGACACTGACGGTACGGTGGTGGGCCGTCGTGGCAGCACGTCGGGCGCCAGCGTCACCTCCGGTTCGACCAAGCTGCAGCCGAATTTATGGTACTCGATCGGCTATACCTATGCCTACGATAGCGGTAGCGGCAACGGCACGCAGACCCTCTATGTCAACGGCGTTGCGGCCGGCAACGGCACCGCGGGCGCCATCACCGCGCTGGCTCAGGGCGACATCATCCTCGGCGCGGCCGACGACAGCGCGACCGCCAATCAGCTCATGAACATGAACGGCTACATGCAGTTCCTGAGCGTGTGGAACACCGCCCTGGCACAGGCCGACATCCAGCAATGGATGTATCACGACCCGACCACGGAAACGTCCTGTCTGGCCAACTACAATTTCTCCACCCCGCCGCTGGCGCAGGATCTCGTCGACGGCAATCCGATGGCGCTGGTGCGCGGCGCTGATCTCGTGGTGCTGCGCACCATTCCCGTAGCCGACGGCGCCACCCATCAGGACGTGCTGCACCGGCTGTCGCCGCCGCGCCCGCAGAAACGCTTTTCCAATGCCCGCATGGTCGGCATGCCCGAACCAACGGAACCCTACCGTCCGGCCGAGATGCCGAATGCCGACAACACCCGCGCCTGGGTCGAGCACTTCGTCAGGCAATTGCCGAACAACCTGCCGCACGGCGAGCACGAACGGCTGCGACGCGACTTCCAGACGGCGGTCGACGATGCGATAGCCAATCCCGAACCGGCCTTCCAGGTCCTGCACGAAATCGACGGCGACGATCACGTGCTCGTGCTCGTCAATGAGCACGGCCACGAGGAAATCTTCCGCGCCGCGCGCGACGAGCTCGACGACTGCACGGTATGGAAGGTCCGGCTGATCGTGACGGTGCTGATCGGCGTCTACACCGTGTTCGGCCCGATCATCCGCGCCGGCCCGGTCACCAACTGGCTCGGCGAGCGCATCAACACGGTCGGCTTCTGGCCACAGGTAAGCGCCATCTTCAATGCCGGCGTCACGCCCAACAGTTTTCTGCAGATGATGCGGCTGCTCTACGAGTTCGGCTGGATCACCACCGTGGGCAAGCTGATGCTGGCCCAGCTGAGCTGGTGGGACGTGGCCGTCATCGGACTGCGCGTGGCCTCGTTGCTGGTGCCGGGCGCGGCCGCCCTTCAGGTCGCTTACTTCCTGGCCAAGGTGGTCTACTCGGTCGCTTCGGTGGTCAATGTCTGGAACGATCGCCCGGCCGGCTGCTGACCCGGCAGCATTTCGACCGGCCCGCCGCATGGCGGGCCGGCCACGCGCCGCCTGCGCTCAGACGAGCCGCACGTCCTGTTCGGCCAGGGCGCCGAGCGCGCCGATTTCCACGCGGTTGCGGCCGGCATGCTTGGCCGCGTAAAGCCTCCGGTCGGCGCTTCGATAAAGCTGCGAAAACGTCGCCGGCGGCATGAAGGTCACCCCGCCAATGCTCAACGACAATTCATGCCGTTCGCCGGCCGGCCTGAACTCCGCCGCCTGCACGGCGGTTCGAATGCGCTCGGCTATCGCCATCGACTGGTGCAGGTCGAGGCCGGGCAAGAAGACACCGAACTCCTCGCCGCCGATACGGGCCACGAGATCGAGGTCGCGCACGCTGGAGCGGATCACCTGGGCGATCAGCCTGAGCGCATCGTCGCCGCTTTCGTGGCCGAACCGGTCGTTCACGGTCTTGAAGCGGTCGACGTCGAGAATGAGCAGCGCTCCGTTGCCCGGCTCGCGGACTTCGTCGAACCGGCTGAGATAGCCGTCGACGAGAGATGAAAACGCCCTGCGATTGAGACAATCGGTGAGCGAATCCGTCGACGCGACGGTGAGCAGTTCGCGATGCGCCAGCGACAGTTCGCGCAGCTTGCTCAGCAGAAAGAAGAAGAACGGCGGTGCCACCAAGGCCGGAATGATCAGATTGTTGACCCAGCGCTCGCCCAGCGCCCACCGCCCGCGTTCGAGCGAATAGCCGTCGAGGACGAAGGCAAGCAGCATGCACATCAGCGTGCCGAGTACGGTCAGCACATAGACCCTGCCCTTACCGGTTGGCGATAGATCGATCATGGCCTGCCAGTCGTTCGTTCACGGCCGACGACTGTAGCGACAAATCTTTAAGCGAAATTGTTCGGAAAGGCTCAAAATCGAGCATTCCGGCGCCCGGGCGACCGCACGCGGTCTCACGATGCGGTGAACGTCCGCAATCCGTCATCCGGGCGCCGCAAAAACGAACCGATTGGTTCCTATATGGTTAACCAGGACGCAAAGAGGCAAGGACCGTGAACGACATCACCCGGATGAAGACCCAGTCTCAGCCCGCGCGCTGGACGCCGTGGGGCGAAATCCCCGTCGCCACCCGGAGCGGCGCGGCGGGGCGGGATCGGCCGCAATCCAAGCGTTCGGTCGTGTCGCTCCGCGAGAGGATGGCGTGGCTGGAGCGCCTTACCCGCGGCCAACGCGCCTCCTGACGAGCCCGCGTCGCGGCCCTCGACAGGCCTGCCGGAAATTGTCGCTCGCCCGCAAACGACCAGACCGACCGCTCTTCCCGCCCGGCTCGCGGTCGGCCTCCGTCGTCGCCCGCTCCCCTGCCCGAAAACCGCGTCCGGGCCGCCGCGTACAACCCATAGTGCCCGTCGCCGTTCATTGGAGACTGCTCAATTAGGGGATTCGCCCTATGGCGGGCAGGATGCCGCAACGTCATGGTCGGCTCCTGTTTAATGAGGAGCTAAACCATGACGATTGAACGTTTGGGACGCCGAGCTTTCCTGGCCATGTTGGGTGGCATCGCGTTGGCGGGCTGCACCGTGACCCCGCCCGGCAATGGCATCGGCCCCGCGCCACAGCCACAGCCACAGCCCCAACCGCAACCCCAGCCGCAACCTCAGCCCCAACCCTCGGGCCCGACAATCCTGCTGCAGGCGAATTCCTTCTATAATGGCCGCGACAGCAGCGGCAAGAAGATCAGGGCGTTCGTGTCGCGCAGCGGCGAAATCATCCGCGTCGATTCCAAGACCGGCCGGAACTTTTCGCAGACCTACCGTTATCGCAGCGGCAACACGTATGGGGCCGGCCGCTATACGGTCAGGGTCACATCGCGCAAGAGTTTTGTGTGGAACGGACCGTTCGGCAGGGTGACGATGAACGACTGACCCGCCATCGTGCCCGAGCCCGCCGGAAAACACATCCCGGCGGGCCCGACAGTCTTTTGCCGACGGTTCGGAAAGGGAAGCGACGGTGAGCGGACGCCGCTCGAAGAGCGAAACGGCCTGGAAACTCTAGGATTTGCGCGTCAGGCCGATCGGCGCCCGCGGCAGCCTGTCGGCAAAAAGACTTTGCCCCTGATTTGATGCGATCACCTTCATGTTGCAGGCTACGGTTCGATGAGTCCATCGCGCATGGCGCGAACCAACAAGGTGGCGGTCGAATGCACCTCGAGTTTGCGCATCAGGTTCGTGCGATGGTTGTCCACCGTCTTGGCGCTTATGCCCAGATGTTCGGCGATACCATTGTTGGACAGTCCGCGCGCGATGCATTGCAGCACCTCCGTCTCGCGGTGCGTAAGACTGTCATTGGCCGCGCCTTCCTCGATATAGCGCCTGACGCCGGCCCCCACGACGGTGCGGCCGGCAACGATGTCGCGCAAGCCCTGGCACAGTTCCTCCACACTGCCGGATTTCAGGAAAAGCCCATCCGCACCGGCTCCGATCAGCCGCCGCAGGGTTTTGGCGGACGGGCTACCGGTCACGACGGCGATTTTCGTCTTCGGGCTCCAGCGCCGCGCCTCGAGCAACACTTCCAGCCCGGAAGCGCCCGGCATGACGAGATCGAGCACGGCGCAGTCGGGCGACAGGCGTTTGATCTGCGAAATCGCCTCGATGCCGTTGCCGGCCGTACCGACAACCTCGAATTCGGACAACGCGCCGATCGCGGAGCGTGTGCCGCCGACTGTCAGCGCATGATCATCGGCAATGATGACGCTGATAGGAATGCCGCTCCTCCCCCAAACCCTTCTGAGCCCGTTTGTAAAAGGTTCAGCCTGCTGTTTTTGGCATGTTTCGCCATGCTGTGCCAATTGCCTGTCGCCCAAGCACAGGACCGCACGCTGGTGGTCGACGGGCCCGTGGACCCCGATACGGTCGGCAACTATATCGATCTTCTGCTCGACGCGGATCATTCGCTGACGATCGCCGAGGTCAAGGGCGAAAAACGCGACCTGTTTTCACCGATAACCACGCGGGTGCCCGACATGGGCTATTCCGACGCCATGATATGGCTGCGCCTGAGGGTGGAAAACGTCGACGCCGGAAACGCCGACTGGCGCCTGCACTTCAAGGAGAATTTCAAGCAGATTTTCCACGTCTATATCGTCGATGACAGCGGCCGGACGACCCACCCGCTGGCTCAGGATCGCGATTCGGCCTTTTCCACCCGTCCCGTCGCACACCCCGAAGTGGTGATCCCGCTCTCCCTGAAACAAGGCGAGGCGGCGACAGTCTATGTCCGTTTCTGGACCGAAGGGGCGACCTATCTGCCGCTCGCCATCGAAACCGCCGAGAGCTTCACCGAGGTCTCGACACGCCAGACCGCCAAGCAGTTCATCTATTACGGCATGATGGTGATCCTGATCGTAGCGGCACTTTTGGCCGGCATCGTGCTGCGCCACCCGATCTTCCCCGCCTATATCGCTTATTCCACCGCCACCTTGGTCTACATCATGCATGTCGACGGTGTCGCATTTCAGTATTTGTGGCCGAGTTTGCCGGCCTTCAACAGCTACGCCTCGGTCGTGGCGGGCGGCTCATATGCCATTTTCGGCGCGATCTACGCCCGGATATTTCTCAACACGGCCAAATACCACCGCGTCGTCGACAAGGCCTTGCTGGCCGTCATCACCGTCACGGCCACGATGATTGTGGCAGGCCTCTTCGTCGAGCCGCGGCTGATCAAGAAATACATGATCCTCGTCGTGCTGTTCGCCGTCACGCTGTTCACCGTTGCCGCGCTCCTGGCCGCCCGCAAGCGCTTCAAGCAGGTGCGCTTTTATGTCTTTGCCTGGCTGGGGGCGACGGCTTCGGCCACACTGATGATGACGCGCCACTGGTTCGGGATCGATATCTCGCAGGAGTTTCAGCACGACAGTATGCGCATGGTGATGATCTTCGATGCCGTCATGATGGGCCTGGCGATCGTCGATCGCTATCATCAGTTGCGCGAAGAACGCCAAAAAGCCCTGCGGGCGAGCCTGGAGCAGGCCCGGCGCAATCTCGACATGAACACGCGTTTGCGCAATCTGGAGGCGCGCTACGAGTTGGCGCTGGAAACCACGGCCAGACACAAGGAGCACATCGAAAACACGGTTCACGACATCCGTCAGCCGCTGCACGCGCTCCGCCTGGCCGTGCAGGGTGTGATGAGCGACGACAAGGCCGGACCGCCGCGGAATTACGCCGACATCTACGACAGTTTCGACTATCTCGAAGCGCTCGTCGCCGATCACCTCAAGGGACCGGCTGGCCGACGTCCCGACGAAACCGGCGACGAGATCGATCTCGGCGAAATCCTGCGCAGCGTCCACGAGATGTTCGTGCCCGACGCCGAAACCAAGGGGCTTCGCTTCCGCTTCGTCGAAACGAGCCTCGTCAGCCCCATTGCCCCCCTGGCCGTGATGCGGATCGTCTCCAACCTGGTGTCCAACGCGATCAAATACACCCCCTCAGGCAAGTTGCTTCTGGGTGTGCGACGACTGCAGAATGCATGCCGCATCGAACTGCACGACACCGGCCCCGGACTGACGGCCGAAAGGTTCCAGAAAGCCTGCCAGCGCGGAACGCGGCTGGACAGCGCCTTCGCCGTCAGCGACGGCAAAGGCCACGGTCTGGCGATCGTGGTCGAACTGGCCGAGCGCTACGGCTACAAATTCGAACTGCTGAGCACCGGCGCCTCCGGCACGGCCCTGGGTGTGACGATCCCGTTTCCGCACATCCAGGCCGGGTGACGGCGCACGCCCTGCCCCGCCGAAGGTCGCCCCAAGCCGGTCGGCAGCTTTCGGCGCTATTCTCCGGTTATGGTCCGGCCACCGGCCGCGAATTTGTGAAACCCGCCTTTCGTGCTAGCCTGCGCCGTCATGAAGCTGCTGCGCACCTGGCTCGCCGCTGCGGCGCTGCTGGCCGCGGGGCCGGCATTCGCCGAGCCGGAATGCACGTGTCTTGCCAACGGCACTCGTTACGCAGAAGGGTCGGTGGTCTGCATTCGACTGCCGAGCGGATCCTGGCTGGCCCGCTGCGGCAAGGTGTTGAACAACACGTCGTGGCAAAAGGTCCAGGACGGCTGTCCGACCACCCTGCTTACACCCGAAAAGGCCGGCCCGCCGCCCGCCTTGCGGGATACGGCATCGCAATCGTCCGAGGGCGAGTGAAAGCACCCGGCGCTGAAGGCCGCCGCACTCCCGTGCCGGAGCGTCGTTTGACGGTGAAGCGGGCGCCTACCGGCCGAGCCCCTTGCGGATGATGTCCTGGGAAAGCGCGATCGCGGTGCGCCGATCGGATTCGCCGGCCAGCGAGAACGCCTCTTCCTGCATGCCGCGAATCCAGCTCTGGTCGCCCGGAGCCGCGCGCTCGAGCGCGGCCGTCATCATCGCCAGCCCCTTCACGACCTTACCGCTTTGAAAAAGCAGATTGCCGAGCGTGGCCTGCGCGCCGGCATGTCCCTTCTCGGCCGCAAGCTGCAGCCAGCGCCCGGCCTGGCGGACGCTGGAGCGTACGCCTTCCCCGGCTAGAAACATCTTGCCGATCTCGTACTGGGCGTTGGGATTGCGGTAATTGGCGGCCGCGCGCATATAATATTCCTGCGCGGCGGCCGGGTTCGGCTTGATCGGCGTGCCGGGTATACCACGGCGCAGATACCCGCCGACCGCCACCAGCGCATCCGAAATGTAGCTTTCCTCCGGACTGCCCGGCGCCACGTCCTGGCGCACGATTTCGCTGAATGCCTTGAAGGCCTCGTAATCGTTGCGCGCGACCCCGTCGCCCTCGGCATACATGCGCGCCAACTTCCAGCGCGCCCCGAGTTGGCCCTTTTCGGCCGCGTAGCGATAGGCCTCGATCGCCTCTTCCTTGTGGCCCTGCTTGTAGGCGGAAAAGCCCAGCCGGAACACGGCCCAGGGGCTGGTGTCCTTTTCCCGCATCGTGTTCGGATCGAGCGCGAGGGCGCCTCCGACGCTTCCGCATACCACCACAAACGCACTGACAAGGACCGGAACGGCCCGATTGGTAATCAGCATGACAAAAAGGTTCTTTTGTTTCTTGCAAGCGACCCGGTCCGCGCCGCGGCCGACACCGGACCGCGCCCGGCGGCAAAGCAAAAACTGTCCTCGACGGTCTTCTTGGCGTCCATCTGCGTCCTCGCCACCTCTTGGCAGCGCTTGCCGCCTCTGGTTAGGGCGGGCGTTTCGACACCATAGGAGTTGCGATCCGTTTATGGCGGGATCGGGGCAAGCCGTCCGCCAACGCCGGTATACATCAAAGCTTGTTGAGAGAGTGTTGCCGAAACGCCACAAAGCGGACCGCCGAAGGGTGGAGGTCAAACACTCCGCGCTTCGGCCCGGTTCCGCGCCGCTCAGCCGCGCGCTTCGCCGCCCTTGTTCTCGCGCGTGAGCACCGAGGCCACCACCGATCCGACGATCAGCATGGCTGTCACGATCAGCGCCGCCGTGGCCGGGATTTCATAAAAATGCGCCACCAGCATTTTTGCGCCGATGAAGATCAGCACCAGCGACAATCCGGTCTTGAGGTGATGGAATTCGCGCATCATCCCGGCCAGCACGAAGAACAGCGCCCGCAATCCCATGATGGCGAACACGTTTGAGGAAAAGACGATGAAGGGATCGTTGGACACGGCCAGCACGGCCGGGATCGAATCGACGGCGAAGACCAGGTCGGTCACCTCGACGGTGGCCAGCACCACGAAAAGCGGCGTCATGAACATGAGGCCGCCGCGCCGCACGAAAAACCGCGCGCCCTGATATTCGTCGGTCACGCGCCCGGTCCGCTTGAGCAGTTTCACCACCCGGCTTTCGCCCGGGTCGATCATGTCGTCGCCGCACATCATCATCTTGTAGCCGGAAAAGACCAGCAGCGCCCCCAGCGCCATGCCGACGACGAAGAACTGATCGACCAGCTTCACGCCCGGAACGATCAGCGACAGCCGCATCACGATGGCCCCGACAATGCCGTAGAACAGAACCCGGTATTGCGCCTCTGGCGGCACCCGGAAATAGGAAAAAATCAATGCGATCACAAAGATATTGTCGAGCGACAAGGCCTGTTCGACCAGGTATCCGGTCAGGAACTCCGACCCGCGCTGGGCGCCGGCGAAATAGAACAGGCCGGCGGCGAAGATCATCGCCAGCGACACGTAGCCGGCAACGGTAAACCCGGCCTCGCGCGCCGAGATCACATGATCGCGGCGGTGCAGGACAAAAAGATCGAAGAACAGAATCAACGCGACGAAGGCCAGAAATCCGGGCCAGAGCCACTCGTGGTGAAGCATCGGAAAGGCTGCGCGTTGCGCCGCGTGAGCGCGTTTGTCGTCGGTCCGACATCACAGGCAACGCCTTGCCTGCCAGAGGGGCCCGGCCCGTGTGACTGCCCTTATGTGCGCTCAACCAGCTGTTTTTTCAAGCACGCCGGCAAAGTTTAATCGACGCAGCCGGTGCCGAGCCGCGTTGCCCCCGCGCCGGCTGCGCAGTCCTAGCCGGCCTCTGCGACGCGGGCATGCGCGGTCTTGAGCCGGTCGCGCGAGGCCTGGAACTCGGCCATCTTTTCCCGTTCGCTGGCGACGATCTCCTCCGGCGCGCGCGCGACGAATTTTTCGTTTGCCAGCTTCTTTTGAATCCGCGAAATCTCGCCGTCGAGCTTGGCGATCTCCTTTTCGAGCCGGGCGGCCTCCGCCTTCAGATCGATCAGGTCGCCGAGCGGCAGGCAGGCCGTCGCCTCGCCGACCACGATCTGGGCGGAGCCCTTCGGCGCCTCGTTCTTCTCGGCAATGTCGGACACTCGCGCCAAGCGCCGGATCGCCTCGCCATGGCGGTCCAGCCTTTCCCGGGTCAGCGGTGCCGCCTCGACCATGACCAGCGGCGCGGTCGCCGATGGCGGCACATTCATTTCCGAGCGCACCGAGCGAATGCCGGAAACGAGTTCCACCAACCAGTTGATTTCGGCCGCCGCCGTCTCGTCCTCGAAGGCGAGTTCCGGCCAGTCCGTCACCGCCAGCATGTCCTCGCGCGGCGCCTCCTCAGGGGCCGTGCGCGCCCAAAGCTCCTCGGTCATGAACGGCATCATCGGATGCAGCAATTTGTAGATCTGCTCGAGCGCATAGGCCGCGCAGGCGCGGCTTTCGGCCGCCGCGGCCTCGTCGGAACCGGCGAAGACGGGTTTGAGAAGTTCCAGATACCAGTCGCAAAACAGGTTCCACACAAACCCGTAGGCCGCCCCCGCCGCCTCGTTGAAGCGGTAGGAGCCGATCGCGGTGGTGATCGCCCGCTCCGCGCGGGTCAGCTCCGTCAGGATCCAGCGATTAATGGTCAGGGCGACCGCCTGCGGATCGAAGTCCGGATCGGCGGCCACCCCGTTCAACTGGGCGAAGCGGGTCGCGTTCCACAGCTTGGTGCCGAAATTGCGGTAGCCGGCCACGCGCGCCGGATCGAGCTTCACGTCGCGGCCCTGCGCGGCCATGATCGTCAGCGTGAAACGCAGCGCATCGGCGCCGTACTCGTCGATCAGCTCCAGCGGGTCGATGACGTTGCCTTTAGACTTCGACATCTTGGCGCCGTTCTTGTCGCGCACCAGCGCGTGCACGTAGACGGTGTGAAACGGCTCCTCCTCCATGAAATGGAGGCCCATCATCATCATCCGCGCGACCCAGAAGAAGATGATGTCGAACCCGGTGACCAGCACCGAGGTTGGATAATAGCGCTGCAGTTCCGGCGTCTCGTCGGGCCAGCCGAGCGTGGAGAACGGCCACAGCGCCGAGGAAAACCAGGTATCGAGCACGTCTTCGTCGCGGGTCAGAATCTCGCCGGGCGCGAAATTCTCCAGTTTCTCCTCCACCCACGCCTTCCACGGCGTATCGACGGCAAGATAATATTCGACCGCGGCGTCGAGCGCCTGCTTTTCGGTTTTTTCGACAAAAACGTGACCGTCCGGCCCGTACCAGGCCGGAATCTGGTGTCCCCACCAGAGCTGGCGCGAAATACACCAAGGCTGGATGTTCTCCATCCATTCGAAATAGGTCTTCTCCCAGTTTTTGGGCACGAAGTTCGTGCGCCCCTCGCGCACGCTCTCGATCGCCGGCCGCGCCAGGGTCTCGGCGTCGACATACCACTGGTCGGTCAGGAACGGCTCGATCGGCACGCCGCCGCGATCGCCATGCGGCACCATGTGCCGGTGCGGCTCGGTCTTTTCCAGGAAGCCGCCCTCTTCCATCATGGCGACGATTGTCTTGCGTGCCTCGAACCGGTCGAGCCCGTCGAGTTCGTCCCATGCCGCGCGCTGTGCCTTCGAGGGCTCCAGGCCGTCGAGAAAATCCTCGTTGTCGGCGATCTTGACCTTGGCATCGACGGTCAGGATGTTGACGGCGCGCAGCTTGTGCCGCTTGCCGACCTCGAAATCGTTGAAATCGTGCGCCGGCGTGATCTTGACCGCGCCCGAGCCCTTTTCCGGATCGGAATAGTCGTCGGCGACGATCGGGATCCTGCGGCCGACGATCGGCAGCTCGATCTCCATGCCGATCAGGCCGCTATAGCGCTCGTCCTCGGGATGGACGGCGACCGCGGTGTCGCCGAGCATCGTTTCGGGCCGGGTCGTGGCAACCGTGATGAAGCTCGACGGATCGGCCGGATCGAAGCTCGCACCGGCGATCGGATAGCGGAAATGCCACAAATGACCGTCCAGCTCGACCTGCTCGACCTCCAGGTCGGAGATCGCCGTCAACAGCTTCGGGTCCCAGTTGACCAGCCGCTTGTCCTTGTAGATCAGCCCCTGCTTGTAGAGTGCGACGAACACCTCGATGACGGCCTTCGACAGGCCCTCGTCCATGGTGAAACGCTCGCGCGACCAGTCGCAGGAGGCGCCCAGCCGCTTCAGCTGGTTGACGATCGTACCGCCCGATTCGGCTTTCCACTGCCAGACCCGCTCGACGAACTCCTCGCGCGACAGGTCGCGGCGATGGATCTTTTTTTCCATCAACTGGCGCTCGACCACCATCTGCGTGGCGATGCCGGCATGGTCCATGCCAGGCTGCCACAGCACGTCCTTGCCGCGCATGCGCTCGAAGCGGACCAGAATGTCCTGCAGCGTGTTGTTGAGCGCGTGGCCCATATGCAGCGAACCGGTGACGTTGGGCGGCGGAATGACGATCGTATAGGGCTCCGCCCCGCGCGCGGCGCCCGCGCCGGCGCGGAAAGCGTGGCCGTCCTCCCAGCGTTTGCCGATCAGGGGTTCGACGCTCGCCGCGTCATAGTTTTTTTCAAGCATTGGAATGTCCGCGCCAGCAGGGCTCTGTCAGAGCCCGGTGTAAAGCCGACAGATCAAACCGAGTCAACTGCGCCGGCGCGGTCGCCAGCCCAAGCCTTCAATGGCGGACCGGCCGCAGCCGGGACCTCCGGCCGCCGCGCCTGGTCAAGCCGCCCGCCGAGCGGACGCCTTGCCGTTCTTGGCCACAAGGCCTGGCGATGGGGAAGGCACAGACGCGTCAGCCGCCCCGCGCGACGCGCTCGATCTCCTCGCGCACCAGTCTTTCCACCAGCGTGGGCAGGTTGTTGTCCAGCCATTCCTGCAGCATCGGCCGCATCATCTCGGCGGCCATCTCGTCGAAACGCTGGCGCCGGTTTTCGGCGAACGCGTCCGAAAGCTCCCCGAACGCGGCGGCGACCTGACGGCTGGTCTGCTCCGACAGGATGGAGGCTGCGCGCCCGGAGGCGACCGCCGAGAGATGCTGCGGGGCGTTGTCCTCGCGCGGCGGCAACGGCGGCGGGCCCGGGTCGATTTCGGTTTCCATGGCCACGGACCAGTCGGCGACGTCCTGCGCCGTGGCGGCGTCGTCTTCGGCCGCGATCTCCGGCGCCGTGGACCAGGCCTTCATGCCCTGCTCGTCCCCGGTCGAAGGCCCGGCCTCGAGTTCGGATGCGGCAGCTTCGTCGCCTTCGGGTTGCCCGATCGCCCGGGCCGGCTCGACCGTACGCGCCTCGTCCTGCCCGATCGGAGCGGCCTCGTCCGGCGCGTCGTCGTCGGTGGTGACCGGCTCGACCAGAGATGCGGCCGGCGCGTCGGCCTTCGCATCCGCCGGGCCCGCCTGGTCGCTGTCTTCGATAATGCGCCGGATGGAGGCCAGAATCTCCTCCATCGACGGTTCCTTTTGCGGATTTTGCGTCTGTGGCACGATGGATTCCGCCGCTTCGCTGCCCATTGGCCGTTACTCCCTGACTGACGGGGAAGGCTCCCCGAATCAGGTCCAGCCTAAACGAGCGGACTTTATGAGAGAATCCCCGTAGGCGACCGGTTTGGGGTTTCGCACAAGATTGCGGGATTGGCCCGCCAGCTCAGCGACCGTCGGGGGTACGAAGACCGTACCACTTGTCCTTCACCGCCTCGTAATGCTCCTCGGGCCGGTATTCGGCGACCTTGAGCCCCAGATTGCGCATCGAAAGCCGGCCGATCGACGACAGGATGGCGTAGCTGGCCACCACCAGATCGCGCTCGGCCGTCACCAGATTGATCTGGGCGGTGATGACGTCGTCCTGCGCGTCGAGCACGTCGAGCGTCGTGCGCTGGCCGACATTGCGCTCCTCGATCACCCCGTCGAGCGCCAGCTGGGCGGCCGAGACCGCTTCGCGGCTGGCGGCAACCACCTCCGCGCTCGCCGTATATTGCGTCCAGGCCGACGTGACCGCCGCCCGCACGCCGTCATGGGCGACATCGACCTCGATTCGGGCCTGGCCGAGCTCTTCCTTGGAGCGGCGCACATTGGTCGAGGCCGCCCCGCCCTGATAGATCGGAATGGTTAGCGTGGCGCCGATATTGCCGGAATTGAAGGTGCCGCTGGTACCGGTCAGGTCGGGAGAATTATGACGGAAACCGCGCGACACGCCCGCGCTCGCCGTCACGCCGGGCAGCAACGCGCCCTCGGCCGACTTCACCGCGTAGGAAGAGGCGTCGACCAGATTTTGCGTCGACTTGATCGCCGGGTGCTCGGCCGCAGCGATCGAGATCGCCTGGCCGAGCTTGGCCGGCAGCAATTTGGTCAGCGGGCCGGCCGGGCGCAGCTTGCCCGGATCGTCGCCGATCACCTGGCGATAGACTGCCGAACTCGACAACACCGCCGCGCGCGCCGCCGAAAGCTGGGCAACGGCGCCCGAACGCCCGGCTTCGGCCTGGGCGACGTCGGTGCGGGTGCCCTCGCCGACCTCGAAGCGCGAGCGCGCGGCACGCACCTGCTCCTTCAGAAAAGCCAGATTGCGCTCGCGCAGCGCCGCGATCTGCCGGTCGCGGATGACGTCCATATAGGCGGAGGCCGCGTTGAACAGCGTGTTCTGCTCCGTATTGCGCAGCGCCTCGTTGGCCGCGCGCACCCGCGCCTCGGCGGCCCGCACGTTGTTCTTGGTCTGGAAACCGTCGAACAGCGTCTGCCTGATCTCGACGCCGAACGAGCCGGTGGTGATCCGCGTGCCGGCCTGGCTGGCATAATTGACCGAGCCGACCGCCGCGATGGTGGGGCGGTAGCCCGACTTGGCGAGCGGCACGCCCTCATCCGTCACCCGCACCCCGGCGCGGGCCGAATTCAGGCTCGAATTGTTCTGATAGGCCTTGGACAGCGCTCCCGTGATGGTTTCCGCGCCAGCCGGCGCAACCATCACCACGGAAAGCAGAAACGCTGCGAGAAACTTACCGTTCAACGACGCCACAACCAACCTCTCAACACGACCCAACGCGACCGCGGGTGCTTTCGACTGCTCTCTAGCGCCGTTTCGAGCGCTGCTCGTCCCCGCCCGCGGGCATCAAAAGCCCACCCCAAAAACGCGACGTTGCACCATGCCGGCTCCGCGACCGCCATGCAACTGTTCGGCCGCCCCCGCGGCGTCGACGGGCGCTGCGCGCGCCCGGCCCTAGAACTCGAACGCGGGTTCGGCCTGGAAACCGGGCAACGGCTTGACCGCGGCGTTGAAGGCCCAGCGTCCCGACACATGGTCGCCCTGCTTGAGATAGAGCCGCGCCACGCCGGCATTGCCATGGCCCTCGACGGTGACAAGCCGGCCGCCATCCTTCATCTGCTCGAAGAGCGTGTCGGGCACCCGGTCGACCGCGCCGGCGACGAGAATGACGTCGTAGGGCGCCTCGGACGGATAACCGGCCTCCAGCGCGCCTTCCACGACAGCGACATTGTCGCAGCCGAGTTCGGACAGACGCTCGCTCGCCTGGGCGGCCAGCGCGGCATCGCTTTCCAGCGCGATCACCGAACCGGCGAGTTGCGACAGGATCGCCGCCGCATACCCGGTGCCGGTGCCGACATCGAGGACGACGTCGCCGGTCTCGATGTCGGCGAGTTGGATCAGTTTGGCGAGCGGCGACGGCTCCATGAGAAAGCGTCGCGCTTCGCCGTCCGGCGGCGTGATGTCGACATCCTCGTCGATATAGGCGAGCTCCTTGAGGCGCGCCGGCACGAAGGCTTCGCGCGGCACCGACAAAAATGCCTCCAGGATCGGCAGATTCGTCACGTCGGTCGTGCGCAACTGACCGTCGACCATCTTGATCCGCAACTGCTCGAAATCAGCGCTCATCCCGCCTGCCCATCTTCACCGCAAAGCGGCCACACGACCGAAACGGGCGGCGCGTGCCGCCCTGACATGATGGAAGCCGGGAATTGGAGGCCTCGCCCGGAATCGAACCGGGGTGCAAGGATTTGCAGTCCTCTGCGTAACCACTCCGCCACGAGGCCTCGCCCCCAGGCTTTACGAAGCGATCTGTTAACAGAGGGTCACCAGACCGACAAGCGCCTGAATCGATTTTCCGCAACCCTGCACGCCGGTTCACTTCGCCCGCGTCCTGGACGATTTGCGCCGACGCTCCCACCACACCGCCAGGCGACGGCGCAGCCGGCGAATCACCGCGATGTCGTAAGACAGGACGAGCAGCCCGAGCGGCGCCATCCAGTAGCCCAGAATCGGCAGGAACCCGAAAAACAGGCCCAGAAACACCAAAAGCCCGCCGACGAGGATACGCACCAGGCGCGAGCGCGGCATCGGCACGGTGCGCCCGTAAAATCGGAAGGTCGGTGTGGGCGTCGTCTCGTCTGTGCCGGGGTCGCGCATCGCTCGCTCCTGCGCGATAGCGCCGGCACCCCGCCGGCACTGGATCGCGATCGCCTCATATGATCGCTTGCGGCGGCAAATGCGAGACGTCGCAGTGCCGAAGCCACCGGATTTTTCCCGCCCGAGACGCGTTTCGGCCGAAATCGCCAAAATCGCGCTTGGCAAAGCCGAAACGGTTTTGCTATAGGCAGCCCACTTCGCGAGCCCGTGTTCCCCGGTAGCTCAGCGGTAGAGCAACCGGCTGTTAACCGGTTGGTCGCTGGTTCGAATCCGGCCCGGGGAGCCATTTTTCAAAAAAATCCGCCAGCCATGCCGCAGATCGGGCACATTGCCGCGCCCTGTCATCGTGCCGACACACACGGCAGCTAGCGCTTTCGTCACAGTGAGATCGTCTCCGCGCGCCGACCACGGATGGACTGGCGGTGCGTGTTGAGATGCTGGGAAAGGTCGGGGCAAACCCGGCCTTTTTCGTTTTTGGCGCCCGACAATCTCCTGCGCCCGCCCGTGACGTGACAAAACACGCTCTCGCCCCGACGCCGGCGGCAACGGCACTTGCACCCGGCGGTCCGGAAAAATCGGCGCGCTTTCCCGGCCTTGAATGCAATCCAGATCGACGCCGCGCGCGTATCGGACTTCGCCTGCCCTGATCGCGCAGAAGATTTTTATCCGGAGACCGCCTTGCCTGCCAGCCGCCCCGACGCCCCGCCCGAACCGCCGGTGCTGGTGCTGTTTCGCAACGATCTGCGGCTTGCCGACAATGCGGCGCTGAACGCGGCGGTAAAAACCGGCCGGCCGGTGCTGCCGGTTTTCGTTTTCGACGATGGCGCGGATGGCGGCCGCCCGCCCGGCGGCGCGCGCCGCTGGTGGCTGCATCACGCGCTCGAACGGTTATGCGCTTCACTTTCCGAGCGCGGCGCAGGCCTGATCCTGCGGCGCGGGCCGACCCTGGCCACGGTGCTGTCGCTGCTCGACGACACGAAGGCGAATGCGGTGTTTTGGAACCGGCGCTACGACCCCGCCGGCATCTCCGCCGATTCGGCTCTGAAAACGGCGCTGCGCGACCGCGCCGTCGAGGCGACCAGCTTCGACGGCCAGCTGCTGCACGAGCCGTCGCGGCTGACGACCACGACCGGCGGGCCCTACAAGGTCTACTCGCCGTTCTGGCGCGCGCTCGTCTCGAGCGGCGAGCCGCGCGCGCCCGTCGCCGCTCCGAAGGCGATTCGCCCGCTGCACGAGGCGGTCGCCTCCGATACGCTCGAGGCCTGGTCGCTGCTGCCGACGGCACCCGACTGGGCCGGCGGCCTGCGCGACACGTGGACCCCGGGCGAAGCCGGCGCACGGCAGCGCCTGGCGGATTTTCTCGACGCACGGCTCGAGCGCTATGCAGAAAGTCGCGACCGGCCCGCCGAAGCCGTCACTTCGCGGCTTTCGCCGCATCTGGCCCATGGCGAGATCACGCCGTTCCAGATCTGGCACGCGCTCGCCCGCCCCGACATCGAAGCGGGCGCGCGCGACCTGGAAAAATTCCGCAAGGAGATCGCCTGGCGCGAATTTTCCTATCATCTGTTGTTCCACAATCGCGACCTCGCCTCGAAAAACGTCAACCGCGATTTCGACGATTTTGCCTGGCGGCCGGATGCCGGCCTGGTTGCGGCCTGGCAACAGGGGCGCACCGGCTACCCGATCGTCGATGCCGGCATGCGCCAATTGTGGCGCACCGGCTGGATGCACAACCGCGTGCGCATGGTCGCCGCCTCCTTCCTGACCAAGCATTTGTTGCAGCATTGGCGCGAAGGCGAAGCCTGGTTCTGGGACACGCTGGTCGACGCCGACCCGGCCAGCAATCCGGCGAGCTGGCAATGGGTGGCCGGTTCCGGCGCCGACGCGGCGCCCTATTTCCGCATCTTCAACCCCGTCCTGCAGGGCGAAAAATTCGATCCGGACGGCGTCTATGTGCGCAAGTTCGTGCCCGAACTGGCACGGCTTCCCGACCGCTATATCCACAAGCCCTGGGAGGCGCCCGCCGACGTGCTTTCCCATGCCGGTGTGAAACTCGGCACCACCTATCCCGTAACTATCGTCGAGCACCGCAAGGCCCGCACCGCCGCGCTGGCAGCTTACGACGCGATGAAAGGAACACGATGACGGTTGTCCCCATTCGCCGCAAGGCCGATCCGGACCGCAGGAAGATCGCGGTCGTGGGGTCCGGCATTTCCGGTGCCGCCGCCGCCTGGGCCCTGCATCCGCGCCACGACGTCACCCTGTTCGAGGCCGCCTCCCGGCCGGGCGGCCACACCGCGACGGCCAGGATCGATTATCAGGGACGCGAGATCGCCGTCGACACCGGCTTCATCGTCTATAACGAGCTCAACTATCCCGAACTCACCGCCCTGTTCGCCCATCTGGGCGTGGCAACCCAGGAAAGCCGGATGGGGTTTTCGCTGTCGCTCGACGATGGCCGGCTGGAATGGAGCGGCCAGACCTACCGGACGATCTTCGCCCAGAAACGCAACGTGTTTTCGCCGTCCTTCCTGTGGATGCTGCGCGAGATCCTGCGTTTCAACCGCCAATGCCTGGCCGACCGCGAGGCTGGTCTGTTGGGTGGCGTGACGATCGGCGACTATCTCGCCCAGCGGCGGTTCTCCACCGCCCTGCGCGACAATTACCTCATTCCGATGGCGGCCGCGATCTGGTCGACCCCACGGGCAAAAATGCTCGACTATCCGGCCGCCACCTTCGTGTCCTTTTTCGAAAACCACCGGTTGATCCACAATGAGCGCCCGGCCTGGCGCACGGTGACGGGCGGCGCGCAAACCTATCTCGACAGGCTCCTGGCGCCGCTGGGCGACAGGCTGCGGCTGGCCCAGCCGGTCGAGGCGGTGCGGCGCGA
The DNA here is from genome assembly GCF_004000215.1 of Nitratireductor alexandrii. Taxonomy (GTDB): domain Bacteria; phylum Pseudomonadota; class Alphaproteobacteria; order Rhizobiales; family Rhizobiaceae; genus Mangrovimarina; species Mangrovimarina alexandrii. The sequence goes on from NZ_RBVY01000005.1 coordinate 22,342, forward strand.
CGAGGCCGGCGCCACCGTGTTCGCGCATGGCGCAGCGCCCGAACGCTTCGACGAGGTGGTGCTTGCCTGCCACACCGACCAGGCGCTCGCCCTCCTGGCCGAACCGAGCCCGCTCGAACGCACCGTGCTGTCGGCGATCCCCTATCGGCCGAACCGGGCGATTCTGCACCGCGACCCGCGGCTGATGCCCAAGCGCCGCGCCGCCTGGGCGGCGTGGAATTATATGCGCACCAGCGCCATGGATACCGAATGCGAGGTCTGCGTGACCTACTGGATGAACGAATTGCAGGGGATCGATCCGGCCTGCCCGCTATTCGTCTCGCTCAATCCAGTCACCGAGCCGCGCGCCGACATGGTGTTCGGTCAATGGACCTTCGACCATCCGCAATTCGACGCCGCGGCCTTGTCGGCGCAGGCGCGGCTGGACGACATCCAGGGCCATGGCCATTGCTGGTATGCCGGCGCCTGGACGGGTCATGGCTTCCACGAGGACGGCCTGCGCTCGGGCCTCGACGTCGCCGAACGGCTCGGCGCCTCCATACCGTGGCGTGCCCCGTTGGACCGCGCTGCCGAACCGGCGATTGCGGCGGAATAGGTGACGTGATGACCAGGGACCGACGTGTGACGACCCTTGCCGAAAACGGCCCGCCGCCGCGCGATGCGGCCTGGCTTTATCGCGGCCAGGTCATGCATCAGCGGCTCTCCCCGTTCGGCCACCGCTTCGCCTACGCGGTCTATTCGCTGCTGATCGACGTCGACCGTCTCGACGAGGTCGACCGCCTGTCGCCGTTCCTGTCGGTCAACCGGCCCAACGTGCTGTCCCTGCGCGAGGACGACCATGCCGAGGACGGCCTCACCCTGCGCGCCCATGCCGACCGCCTGCTGGCGCAGGCCGGTCTTGGCGTGCGCGCCGAGCGCGTTCTTTTGCTCGCCTATCCAAGGGTGTTCGGTTACGTCTTCAATCCGCTGGCGGTCTATTTCGCCTATGATCGCGACGACCGCCTGATCGCGGCGATCTATGCCGTGCGCAACACGTTCGGCGAGCGTCATGCCTATGTCGCCCCGGTCGCGCCCGGCGAACTGTCCGAGGCGGGCCTGCGCCAGAGCCGCGACAAGCTGTTCCACGTTTCGCCCTTCATCTCGATGGATGCGCGCTACAATTTCCGCATTCTGCCGCCCGGGCGCGCAGTCAAGCTCCGCATCCACGAGAGCGAGGCCGGCAAGCCGGTGCTTGCGGCGACGTTTTCGGGAGATGGCGCGCCGGTCACCAATGCCGAGCTTTGCCGGTGCCTCTTGCGATTTCCGCTTCTGACATGGAAGATCATCGCCGGCATCCACTTCGAGGCCTTGCGCCTGTGGCTGAAGGGGGCGCCATTCTTCAGGAGCCCGCCTCCGCCTCGGCCAGCCAGCTTTGGCGACGTCGAGGCACGGGAGGCGGATGCGTGAGGTCGCCGCGGCGGCGGCGCGCTGCCGGTGGGGACGGGAGAACGCGATGGCTGGGATCGGGGCTGAGGCACCGGAAACGATCTGGTTGAACGCAGGCAATTTCGCCGCGCGCACGCGCGGCCTGCCACGCCGCGCGCGCATGGTGCTGTCGGCCGCGATGCGGCTTCCCAGAGGAAGGCTGACGATCGATTCGCCGGACGGGCAGCGGTTCGGCGTCGGCGGCAATGCCGCCGGCCCCGAGGCGCATTTGATCCTCAACAACTGGAGGCTGCCCGGCCGCGCTTTTTCGCTCGGCACGATCGGCGTCGCCGAATCCTATATCGATGGAGACTGGGACAGTCCCGACGTGACCACTTTCCTGGAGCTTTTCGTGGTCAACCAGGAGACCGGGGAAGAGGTCGCCGGCGGTGCGAGCCGGCTTTTGATGGCTTTCCAGCGCCTGCGCCACTGGCTCAACGAAAACACCCGTACCGGCGCCAAGCGCAATATTTCGGCCCATTACGATCTCGGCAACAGTTTCTACCGGAGTTGGCTCGATCCGAGCATGACCTATTCCTCGGCGCTGTTTTCGACCGGCGCCAACGATCTGGAATCCGCCCAGGCGGCCAAATACCGCGCGCTCGCCCGCGATGGCGGCGTGCGGCCGTCGAGCCACGTGCTGGAAATCGGCTGTGGCTGGGGCGGGTTCGCCGAATTCGCCGCACGCGAGATCGGCTGCAAGGTGACCGGCCTGACGATCAGCCGCGAACAATATGATTTCGCGCGCGAGCGCATCCACAAGGCCGGCCTGGCCGACAAGGTCGAGATCAAGCTTCAGGACTACCGCGACGAACAGGGCCGCTACGACAACATCGCCTCGATCGAGATGTTCGAGGCGGTCGGCGAAAAATACTGGCCGGTGTTTTTCGGCAAGGTCAAGGAGTGCCTGAAGCCGGACGGAACCGCCGCCTTGCAGATTATCACCATCAACGAAGACGCCTTCCGCCTCTATCGCAGCCGGCCGGACTTCATTCAGCGCTACATTTTTCCAGGCGGCATGCTGCCGACGCCGGAGATCCTGCGCAGCCTTGGCGCCGAACAGGGACTTTCCTTCCTGCGCGAGCGGGTTTTTGCGCAGGATTATGCCCGCACGCTGGCCGAATGGCGCGCGCGCTTCTGGGCTTCATGGGAAAAGATCCTGCCGCTCGGCTTCGACGAACGTTTCAAGAAATTGTGGGAATTCTACCTGCATTATTGCGAGGCCGGCTTCCGGGCCGAATTCATCGACGTCAGGCAGGTCGTCTACAAGGCCTGATGCGCCGCGGAGACCGGGCGGCGACGCGCACGCCGGCTGTTTTCCGCTTGTGTTAATTGCTTCGCTGTCGGCTCGTTCTGCCGCCCGCACACTGAGACCGTCCCCTGAAAGGAGGGTTTCATGGCGAGCAATCGTTTCAGCGAATATGACTGCGACGGCCTGATCGAGGTCGGCAAGCTGATCACCGGCTCCGCCGACGCCGTGGTCGCGCAGATGCGATCCTGGTCCGGCCATCCCAACCAGGACATTCGCGGCGTGGTGATGAAGTCGCTCAGGATCCTGTTCAAGTTTCTGCAGGACATGTGGACCGACGCGCGGATGGAATACAGTCGCAAGAAATGCGGCAGCGGCGATCTGGGCAAGGATATCGGCAGCAACTTCCCGTCGAGCCCGGCCAATCCGCAGGACCCGCTCTGATCCGCGACAACCGAAGGCGCAATCCGGATCCGACAGCGTATCCTGCCCCGGAACCGCGCACAAAAAGTGGAAAGATCGTGCTCCGTCAAAGCCTTGGAGCACGATCTTGATTCACCCCAGAACCGTCGTCGCCTAAAGCATGATGCGGTACTGAGCGAACCCCTCGGCGCCCTCGCCGGCGGCCTCGATCGCCACGCCCTTGACGTCGGCGATGAAATCCTTCGCCTTCGGACCGGTCTCAAACAGCACGGTCGCGCCGTCCACCGGCGCAAACGACCAGTTGGCGTCGGCGGCCGGGTTGATGGTGCCCTGCTCGACGATGAAGCGCACGATCACGTCGCGATTGGTGTCGGGCGCCTGGAAAATCACCTTGTCCGGGCCGATCTCGGGAAAATTGCCGCCGCCGCCGGCGCGGTAATTGTTGGTCGCGACGACGAATTTCTGCCCTGGATCGATCGGCTTGCCTTCGAATTCCAGATCCACGATCCGGTTGGCATCCGCATTGATGAGATTGCCCTTGGGATCGTATTTCGGCGGCTGGGCCAGGTCGATCTTGTAGGTCACGCCGTCGATGACATCGAAATTGTAGGACGGGAACGCCGTGTTGATCAGCGTCTGATCGGCCTTGCCGGGCTCGACCTGGTTGAAGATGCCGGCCGACATTTCCAGCCAGTCCTTGACCTGGGCGCCGGTCACCAGCACCGCCTGGACCGTGTTGGGATAAAGATAGAGGTCGGCGACGTTCTTGATCGCGATGTCGCCTGCCGGCACGTCGGTGTAATAATCCGGCCCGCCGCGACCGCCGGCCTTGAAGGGCGCTGCTGCCGACAGAACCGGCAGGTCCTTGTGCTCGGTCTCGCTCAGCATGTCGGCGATATACCAGGTTTGCGCCTGGGATACGATCTGTACCGAGGGATCGTCGGCCACCAGCGCGAAATAGGAATGCAGCGGCGCCGAGGTCTTGCCGACCGCGGTGCGAACATATTTCAGCGTCGCCTCGTGCATGGCGCGCGCCGCGTCTTCGACCTCGGCCTTGCTTTCGACCAACGGCTTGGCCTTGCGGTCGACGCGCTCGAAGATCGGCCGCGCCTCGCTGGTCGAGGCGCTCACCCGCCAGCTGTTTCCGTCGCGCTCCAGCATCAGGTCGATCAGGCCGAGATGCGAGCCCCAGAATCCGCCCATCACCGCCGGCTTGCCGCCGATCGTGCCCTTTGCATTGTCGACACCCTCCATGCCCTCGAATTTCGGGCCGGGGAAGTCGAGGTGGCTGTGCCCGGTGACGATCGCATCGATACCGTCGACGCCGGCCAGGTGCAGCGAGGCGTTTTCGAGGTTTTCTTCGTACTGGGCCGGACCGACGCCGGAATGCGACAGGGCAATCACGATATCGGCCCCCTCCTCGCGCATCTGCGGCACCCAGGCCTCGGCCGCCTTGACGATATCGCGCGTCATCGCCTTGCCGGTCAGGTGGCGAGCATCCCAGTTCATGATCTGCGGCGGCACGAAGCCGATCAGCCCGACCCGGATCGGATGGTCCTGGCCGGCGCCGTCGGTGATCGTCTTGTCGAGGATCACGTAGGGCTTGATGAACAAGTCGTCGTCGCGCGCGCTGGCCGCCAGCGACCCCTTGGTCAGATTGGCGCACACGAACGGGAAGTTCGCGCCCGCCAGAACCTTGAACATGAAGTCGAGCCCGTAATTGAACTCGTGATTGCCGAGCGTGGAGCATTCATAGCCGAGCGTGTTCATGGCGGAGATGATCGGATGCATGTCGCCATCCTTCATCCCGCGCTCATAGGCGATATAGTCGCCCATCGGGTTGCCCTGCAGGAAATCGCCATTGTCGATCAGCATCGAATTGCCGGCCTCGGCGCGGATCCGGTCGATGATCGCGGCGGTGCGCGCCAGTCCCATCGTGTCGTTCGGCCGGTCCGCATAATAGTCGTAGGGAAATACATGCACGTGCAGGTCGGTCGTTTCCATCAGCCGCAGATGGGCCTGATTGGCGTTCGCCCGTGCGGCGAAGGGGTGAAGCATGACGACACCGCCCAGCGCCGCCGCGCCGGACAGGAAGGAGCGGCGGGATATCGGATGAAGCATTTCGGACATTTTCATCTCCCTGAAATTCTGGACGGACGCGCCGGCGAGACCCCGTATCGGGTCGCGGCGTTGCGCGCTTCATCCACCAGATTTCGATGACGGCCGCATGACTGCGCCTGAAACGGTCGCGGGCGCGAACCCTGTCGCCATCACCGGGAAATCGAGTGTCGGTCCGAAAAGCGCGCGAGGCAAGGCCGAAACGGGACCATCGCCGCGATCGCCAGGCTCACCGGGCATGAGCCGGAAGGCCCGCGCCGGGCTCAAGCGGCGCTGGTGCGCGAGGAAGCCGACGCATCGTTCGGCCGCGCCTGCGCGGCCAGGAACGCGGCAACCGCGTCGCCCGGCATCGGACGGCCGAAATAGAAGCCCTGCAGACTGTCGACGCCGATGCCACGCAAAAACGCCTCGTGCTCGGCCGTTTCCACCCCCTCGGCCGTGACCTGCATGCCGAGCGTGCGGCCGATGGTGACGATCGACCGCAACACGCTGACGGTGCGCTTGTCGGCGGCGCCCTGGCCGACCAGGGACTGGTCGATCTTGATCTTGTCGAAGGGCACCTCGCGCAGCGACGACAGCGAGGAATAGCCGGTCCCGAAATCGTCCATGGCGACCGTAACGCCGAGCGCGTGCAGTTGCGCGACCACCCGCGCCACCAGGTCGACACCGCCGCGATAGGCGCTTTCGGTGACTTCGATCTCCAGCCGCTCCGGCGCCAGCCCGGTCGCCTCCAGCACGCCGCGCACGTGTTGCGGCAGATCGCCATATTCGAGCTGGCGCGGGGAAATATTGACGGCCACGCGCACGGCCTGCGGCCAGGCGGTAGCACGACCGCAGGCCTCGGCGAGCACCCAGGCGCCGATCTCGTCGATGCTGCCGGTCTGCTCAGCGAGCGCGACGAAATCGCCGGGTTCGACCAGCCCGTAGACGGGATGGCGCCAGCGCGCCAGCGCCTCGAACAGGATCGGCCGGCCGCTGCGCGCCGAAACCACCGGTTGGAACTCGATAAAGATCTCGCCGCGCGAAACCGCCTTCCAAAGATCGAGTTCGAGCTGTTTTCTGCGCGCGAAGGCCGCGCCCGCCTCGCTGCTGGCCAGGCGCACCTGCTCCTTGCCGCGCGACTTTGCGTCGTAGAGCGCAATGTCGGCAAGCTGCATCAGCTGTTCGGGATCGCGGCCGTCGTCGGGCAGGACGGCGACCCCTGCACTGACGCCGACCTTGAAGGTGCCGGCCGGGGTTTCGACCGGCTGCGCGACCTCATGCACGACCTTTTCGACGATCTCGCGTAGGCGCACCGTATCCATGTCGTCCTTGATCGCGACGATGGCGGCGAATTCGTCGCCGCCGATCCGCGCCAGGACGGAATCGCGCGGCAGAAAGCCCGCGATCCGCCGCGTGGTGGTCTGAAGTACGGTGTCGCCGACGGAATGGCCGGCGGTATCGTTGATCGCCTTGAAATCGTCGAGGTCGAACAGCACCAGCGCGAAACGGCGCGAGGCCGCTTCGGCAAGTCCGCGCGCGCGCAACAATTCCTGGTTGAAGCGGGCCCGGTTGCCGACCCCTGTCAGGCTGTCATGATGGGCGAGATATTCGAGCTCCCTCTCCTTGGTCTTCTGCGCCCCGATATCGCGCCCGATGCCGCGGAACCCCGCGAACACCCCGTCGCGGTCATAGGTCGGCGTGCCCGTGATCGACCACCAGCGCTCGTGCCCGTCGATCACCAAAAGCACCGAACAGTCCCGGAACGCCTCGCCGCGCAGGAGGTGCCGCAAGACCTCTTCGCGCCTGTCGCCGGCCCTCTCCTCCGGCGAGGCGCCCGTCGTCAGGACGCGGTCGAGCCGCAGCCGGTCGAGTGCGGCCGGCGACAGGCCGGACTGCCTGACAAGAGAGTCGGAAACGCGAACCAGCCTCAACTGGGAATCGCACTGCCAGTGCCAGTCGCTTGAATTGGCTTCGAAATCATGCAGAAGCAGCGCGATGAGCTGGGTCTGCTCGCGCACCTGCGCCATGGCCACCACCCGTTCCGCGAACGCGCCGGCATGCTGACGCAGCGCGATCGGGAAGGCGAGCGCGTAAACGCCGATCAACTGGAGTTCGAAAGCGTGATCGGCGACGCCGGCCCGCATGAAGGTCACGACCATCATGATCGCGATCGGCAGCGAAAAGGCGAAGACCGCCAGCGGCAGGGCGGCGAGGATGAAGGCAGAAGAGGCCAGATAGGCCGTCATCAACACCGTCAGGACGTGCCGCACGCTCTCGTCCGCGCTGGCGTAGAAGATCAGCGGCAGACTGCCCCACACCGCGCCGAACAGGAAACAAGTGGCGATGTTGCGCCAATATTGGGCGGCGACCTCGTCACGCGCCGGCCGGTGCCCGGCCAGGGGCGGTCCGCTGAGAATATCGAAAATCAGCGCCGCCAGCATGACAGCGAACCAGGCCGCGGCGATCGCAGCGCCGCCGGGACGCGCGACAAGCGCGTCGAGCGCGATCAAGGCGCCCAGCAAATGGGCCAGGATCGCCACCGGCCGCAACCGGTTGATCGCCTCCACCTGGTCGATGCGCACCAGAAGACGCTGCTCGGCCGTCATCGACCGGCCACGCATGATCCTTGCTGCAAAACCCTTGCCCGGCCATCCACGCAGGAAGGCCATCCCGGCGCGCTCACCCATATCTGTCCCGACCTGATTCCCGTGCGGCAGGTCGACCATAGGTGTGCCGAGGAACGAAAAGCCTTACCGATCCGCTCGTATTTTAACGGTTGGTTATGCATCTGCCATACGCGGCGTGCCCGGCAGCGGTTCAAACTCGCCGCGAAAGGTTCTACCATGCGCATTCGGCTTCGCCGTCGGGCGGCGCGCGCCGCCGCTTTGGCCGGAGGACAGTCCAGACGCGATGAACGATTACGTGCAATTTCTGGCGGACCGCCTCGCGGTTTTTGTGGAAACCGCGGTCCGCTATGCCTCCGACGCGTGGTTCTTCTACCAGATCGGGCTCGTCGTGCTGCTGTTCGTGCTGGCGAAACCGATCGGCACGGTGCTGGAGACCCGGCTTGAGGGCCTGGCGCGGCACATCAAGGGCCAGCCCGGCCTGTTGCGGATCGCCGTGGCAACGATCCGGCGCAGCGACTGGATCGTCTTCGTCGTGCTCCTGTTCGTAGCGCTGACGGCGCTCAGGGAACTCACCTGGCCGAGCCGGAGTTGGCTGGTCGCGACGGCGTTCTCGCTGGCGCTGGTGTGGCTTCTGGTGTCCGTGGCCTCGCGGGTGATCCGCAACCGCATCGTTGCACGCACGGTCGCCTGGCTGCTTTGGCTCTACGCCGCTCTGGTCATCCTGCGGCTCGACACCACCGCCGCGGCGCTGCTCGACCGGCTGGCCCTGCCGGTCGGCGAGCTGCGCATATCTGCGTTGATGGTGCTCAAGGCCGCCATCCTGCTCAGCGCCGCGCTGTGGCTGGCCAGCGCGATCGGCAATTTCGTCGAACGCCGTGTCCAGGGCTCGCAGGAACTGACGCCGTCGATCCGGGTTCTGATCGGCAAGATCGCCAAGATCGGACTGGTGCTGCTGGCCGGCGTCGTGGCGCTGTCGGCCGTCGGCGTCGACCTGACCGCGCTGACGGTGTTTTCCGGCGCCGTCGGCGTGGGCCTGGGCTTCGGCCTGCAAAAGGTGGTTTCGAATTTCATCTCCGGCATCATCATCCTGCTCGACAAGTCGATCAAGCCGGGCGACACCATCTCGCTCGGCGACACGTTCGGCTGGATCCGCGAATTGCGCGCCCGCTTCGTGTCGGTCGTCACCCGTGACGGGCGCGAATATCTGATCCCGAACGAGGATTTCATTACCCAGCGGGTCATCAACTGGTCGTTCAGCGACGAGCTGGTGCGTCTCGACGTCGCCTTCGGCGTCTCCTACGAGGCCGACCCGCACACCGTCAGCGCGCTGGCGATCGAGGCGGCGGCGAATGTCGGGCGCGTCGACGCCGACCGTCGGCCGGTATGCTGGCTGACCGGCTTCGGCGACTCATCGCTGGATTTCGTGCTGCGCTTCTGGATTCGCGATCCCCAGCAGGGCCTGACCAATGTCCGTGGCCGCGTGCTCCTGGCTCTGTGGGACGCTTTTAGGGAAAACGGCGTCCAGATCCCCTACCCGCACCGCGAGATCGTCATGAAGACGCCGGTCCGGGTCGAAAGCGGCGAACCGGCCGCCCCGCCGCCGCGAGACTGACGCGGGACTGTGCCTGGAGGCGCTCATCCTTGAGCGGAACCTTCCGACCGCGCCGATTCGGCACGCTTGCTTCAGAAATTGGAGACCAGGTTGACGAATGCTCCGCTCCAGTAGTCGGCATTGCCGGACGATGCCGAGCGCAGGCCTTTTCCGGGAAACGAGATGCCGGCGCCTGCTGTGAGGTAAGTGTTTTTCGACAAGGCGCGATTGTATTCAAGGTAGACGTCGTCTGCCAGATGACTGCGCGCCACGCCGGACACGAGATGCGGATTGCCGGAATTGTCGAACACGAGCCGCGTTCCCTGACCAAACTGGAGCGGGCTAAACAGTTCGTTCGCCAGGATATGGGCGTAACGCAATGTCACCGTATCGCGGCGCGTCGGTGTGATCCTGAGCATGACCTGGTGCGCGCTGACATTGGAATTCAGAAACGCCATCGACGATTTAGAGCCTGTCGACCACGCGCTCGGGCTGCCTTGATAATAGAGCGGATCGAAGCGTTCCAGCCTGGTGGTGGCGGGGTCATCGCCCGAAAAGGTCTGATAGGTATAGGCGATCATCGGTCGCCATCTGGTGTCCTCGAACGTGTATCCCACCTGGACGCGACCGGCCCATGCGCGCAGGTCGATACGCTCGTTCCATTCATAGGCGAAGTCGCCGGCAAGGAAGAAACCGGGCCAGCGCCCGGAGAAGAGATTCGTCCTGCCGTAGAGATTGATGAAATTCAGGCCTTTGCGAGCACCGTCGAGTATGACCGGCGGGGAGAAACCGCCGGTTGCCGCGCGCGGATATGGCGAGGTCGAGTCGGGCACGTAACCGTAGGTTCCCCCCAGATAGGTACCGCCATCCCAGTCGAAACGCATGTCCAGGCCGGCGATTTCGGTTCCGCTGTCGCTGGCGGACAACTCGTTCGCATCCACAAAAAAACCGGTCGTGGTGAAACGCCCGACCTCGACCCGGCCGATCGCCGCCCTTTCCCACGCCTTTCGCGGCCCGAGCTTGAGGGAACCGCGCTCGAAGCCGTTCGCACCGCCGTTCGCAATCAGCATTCCCGTGCCCAGAACGAGCTCCCGCGGTCCCAGCGAGACGTCCACGGCAGCGTCATCGCCCATCCTGGCGCGCAAGCCCACATAAGCCTCCTCCAGCGTGATGCGGCCGGTATTGCCCTTGCCGAACGCGTCGATGCCCAGCGTTCCCGACGCCACGCCCGTGGCTTTCCCGTAGAGTTCGACACTGTCCGCCAGATCGTGGGTGAAGCTGATCCCGCCCTTCAGGTAACCTTCCAGCCATTGCGGCGTGGCGTCATAGCCAGCGGTTGGCGCGAATATGTCGGAGAAGTTCCAGAAAACGTTCTGTTCCATGACGGCGTTTGCGCCAAGCTGGAGGTGCGCGCGGACCCGCAGCCCGTTCTCGTCGTAGAGCAGCATCGGATCGTCGTTCTGCTGCGCGCGCGCCGACACGGAAAAGACAAGGGCCAGAACCGGCAGGCCCACCCCGCAGACAGATCGCAGGCTCATGACTGCCGATAGACGGTCGTCCCCTCCTTTATGGTCTCCACCACTTCGAGGGTCTCGAGCGTTTCCGGGGCGACTGTCAGTGGATTGTCCGACAGCACTACGAAATCCGCAAGCTTGCCGACTTCGATCGATCCCTTTCTGTCGTCCTCGAAGTGCTGCCAGGCGGCCCACAGCGTCATCGCCTTCAATGCGATCTCCGCCGGAACGCGCTGTTGCGGACCCAGGATGTCGTTTGACCGGGTGCGCCTGGTGACCGTCGCCGACAACACCCGTATCGAATCCGGATTGGCGACCGGCGCGTCATGATGGGTCGTAAAGCGCATACCGCGCCGATACGCCCAGCCGGTCGGCGAGATATTGTCGGCACGGGCTGGACCCAGAACCGAATCGCGGTGCCAGTCGCCCCAATAATAGGTGTGCATGGGAAAAAAGGACGGCACCATGCCCAGTCGCTTCATGGCGTCGACCTGATCCTCGCGCGCGGTCTGGCCGTGGATCAACACCGTCCTGTGATCGTGGCGGGGATGGCGTTGGAGAGCGTTCTTGACCCCGGCGATCGCGAGATCGATCGCCGCGTCTCCATTGGCATGGATCTGCATCTGCCAGCCTTGCCGGAAAGCCTGCTCGATCTTGTCCATCGCCAACTCCGTGCTGATGGCGGGATACCCGACATATTCGGGTCCCTGGCCTTCCGGCGGGACAAAATAGGGCTGCGACAACCAAGCAGTCTTTCCTTGGGGCGATCCGTCGATGGTCAGTTTCACGCCGCCGATCCGCACCCGGTCGACATAGTCGGGGCCGTAGAGCGGCGGCGTCAGAGTGTCCGTCGATGTGAGGATGAGAGGAAAAGCGAGCACGTCGATCGCGAGCTCGCCCCGTTGGCCAAGGGCCTGAAACAGCGACAATGCGGCGGCCGAAGACGAGGAATCCTGGCACGTAGTGTAGCCGAAACGGGCATAGAGCTGGGTACCTGCTTTCGCCATCTGGAGATTGGCTGTCTCGTCCAGGCGCCCCAAAAACAGGCCAAGCATGGCGAAGAAGGCGTTTTCTTCGACGACGCCGTTAGGCTCGTTCGTGCCGGTTTCCCTTCGATAGACGCCGCCCGCCGGGTCCGCCGTTTCCGAAGAAACGCCTGCCAGTTCCAGGGCACGGCTGTTGACGGCGCCGAGATGCATCGACTGATGCATGACCAGAACCGGCAGATCAGAAGACACAGCGTCCAGTTCCTGCCGTGTCGGATGACGCTGCTCGCCAAGCTGTGCGTCGTCATAGCCGAAGCCCATGATGATCCCATAACGCTCGACGAAGGCACGCTCGGCCTCCGTCCACTCCGTCAAGATGCGCTGCAGGGTGGCAATGCTTGTTCCGCCGCCGTCGGGAGGCGGCAGCAGGTTCGCCGAGATCGCCTGGATACCGACCATGTTGGCATGGCCATGAGGGTCGAAAAACCCCGGCAGCATCGTCCTGCCGTCAAGGTCGTGCCGGACCGTTTGCGGGCCGGCCATCTTCTCCACCTCGCCGATCTGGCCGACCGCGACCACCAAGCCGTCCCGAACCGCGACTGCCTCGGCCTCCGGCAGAGCGTCGTTCATGGTCAAGATGGTGCCGTTGACATATAGCGCGTCCGCCGGGGCGTCCTGCGCAAGGGCCTGCGTCACCCAATTGTCGGCAACCGCCAACGCAAATGATGAGGCGCCGAAAAGCCTGACGAAGTCGCGCCGATTTGTGGAAGCAAGGGCGGATTGGCTGCGGTGATCTGCTCGCATTTCAAGCTCCTGATCCGTCCCGCCACGATCAGAGTACAGGTAAACGCTCTCTCCTGCGAACGATTTTGTCGCCGGTCATTCCAGGCCGGCATCCGGTAGCGGGAAGCCCGCCCCGCCGCCGCGAGACTGACGCGGGACCGACGGCCAACCCTGTTCAAGCCGTCTCAAACAGCCCGCCCTCGTCGGCGCCGATTTCGATGGCGAGCGAGACGTGACGGGGCCGCGTCAGGGCGAAGATCGCCGCCTCGACCACGTCGCGGCTGGTGGCCTGGCGTCCCTTGCGCCTGATGCCGGCCTCCTCCCAGTCGTCCCGCCCCGGCTGCGCGTCGTCGAGATAGGGCGGGTTCACCAGGATCGAGCGGAATTTCGTTCCCGAAAACGCCTGCCTGAACCCGTCCGCCAGGGCCACCTGTCCGCGCTTGGCGGCATAGAAGGGAACCGAGACCGACTGCAGTGCGGCATTGGGCAGCCCGCTGATCGAGCCAATGGTCACCACGTCCGGCGCGTCGGAATTGTCCATCGCCGTGCGCAGGCCCTGAACGAGCAAGAACGTTCCCGTGACCGCGGCATTGACCACCGCCAGAACGTCGGCCTCGTCATAAGGCTCTGCGCTGGCTTCAAGCCACATCGCGCCGTTGTTGATCAGGATGTCGACCCGCTGCTTCAGCGCGCCGATCCGGGAGACAGCCTGTCGCACCGAGGCCGCGTCGGCAAGGTCCAGTGCCACGGTCTGCGGCGCCGCGCCGCCGCGTTCGATCACCAGTCCGGCGACGGCGTCGAGATCGGCGACCCGCCGCCCGCAAAGAACCAGCTCGCAGCCGGCATCCGCAAGCGTCAGGGCGAAGGCAGCCCCCAATCCGCGCCCGGCGCCGGTGACGACCACCACTTTTCCGGCAAGCTCGTTCATGCTTGACTCCTTACAAACCTTAGCGACGTCTTATGAAACAAACCGGCAAGGATTGCCACCGCGTGGCGCTTTGGCGTTCGGCGCCGTCGGCCCGAGCATCCGGTCGCGTGTCGGCTTGCCGCGGCCTCGGCACCCGGCAGCGGGCATAGGCCCCCAAATGCGTCATGCCGTCCCGTCGCCGCGAGACCGACACCGTCTCAGGCAAGATCGGGCCCGACGCCGACACCGGTGCGGTCGATCACCTCGCGCAGGGCGAAGGAGGAGTTGATCTTGATGACATGCGGCATCGCCGTCAGCCATTCCTTGTGCACGCGTTCGTAATCTTCGAGATCGCGCGCCGCGATCCTGATGACGTAGTCGTATTCGCCCGACATCAAATGACACGACAGCACGTTCGGGCAACGTTTGATCGCCGCCTCGAACTCGGCCAGCGACTTTTCGAACTGGCCCGACAGCGAAATATGCACGATCGCCGTCATCCTGTAGCCGAGCGCGGCATTGGACAGCTTGGCGTGGTAGCCGTGAATGACGCCCGATTTTTCGAGATTGTCGAGACGGCGCGAGCAGGCGGACTGCGACAGTCCCACCTTTTCGGCAAGCGCGGCATTGGAAATCCGCCCATCCCGCTGCAGCGTGTCGAGAATGGCGTAATCGATCCGGTCTAGGCTCATAATCGGGATTATCTTCGAGTTTTTCTCTAAAATACGCAAAGATCGGCGAAAATTTCCGAGCACCCTCGTCGACTTCGCAAACACATGCGCAGCGCAATGTGCTCTAATCAACATCCATCCCGAATACAACCCGCGACCGGTGGAGGAGAGCTGTTATGCTTGTGGGCTGCCCGACGGAGATCAAGAACCATGAATATCGCGTCGGCCTGACCCCGGGTTCGGTACGCGAATACATCGCCCACGGCCATGACGTGCTGGTTCAGAGCGGGGCGGGCGCGGGCATCGGCGCCGACGACAACGCCTACAAGGCGGCCGGCGCGCGCATCGCCAAGACCGCGGAAGAGATTTTCGCCAAGGCCGACATGGTGGTGAAGGTCAAGGAGCCGCAGCCCGGCGAATGGGTTCAGCTGCGCGAAGGCCAGATCCTCTACACCTATCTGCATCTCGCCCCCGATCCGGACCAGACCGAGGGTCTGGTGAAGTCGGGCGTGACGGCGATTGCCTACGAGACCGTGACCGACGACCGCGGCGGGCTGCCTTTGCTGGCGCCAATGTCGGAAGTCGCAGGGCGGCTGGCGATCCAGGCCGGGGCCACCGCGCTGCAGAAGGCCAATGGCGGCCGCGGCGTGCTTCTGGGCGGCGTGCCCGGCGTGCTGCCGGGCAAGGTCGCCATTATCGGCGGCGGCGTCGTCGGCCTGCAGGCGGCCAAGATGGCGGTCGGCCTCGGCGCCGACGTCACCATCATCGACCGCTCGATCCCGCGCCTGCGCCAGCTCGACGACATTTTCAACGGCCGCATCCACACCCGCTATTCGACCGTCGAGGCGCTCGAGGAGGAGTGTTTTTCGGCCGACATCGTCGTCGGCGCGGTGCTGATCCCGGGCGCCGCGGCGCCGAAGCTGGTCACCCGCGAGATGCTGTCGGGCATGAAGAAGGGCGCGGTCCTGGTCGATGTCGCGATCGATCAGGGCGGCTGCTTCGAGACCTCGCATGCGACCACCCATGCCGAGCCGACCTACGAGGTCGACGGCATCATCCATTACTGCGTGGCCAACATGCCGGGCGCGGTTCCCGTCACCTCCGCCCATGCGCTCAACAACGCCACCTTGCACCACGGTCTTCAGCTTGCCGACAAGGGGTTGCGCGCGCTGGCCGACGACACCCATCTCAGAAACGGCCTCAACGTGCACCGCGGCAAGATCACCAATCGCGCGGTGGCCGAGGCCCTCGGCTACGAAATGGCCGAACCCAAAACCGTGCTCGCCGCCTGAGCCGACTCAAAAAATCCTCCCCACTGGCCCGCGGGTTTCGATCCCGCGGGTCTTCTTTTTGATCGGTCGGCGACAAGCCTGCGGCTCAGCCGCGTTCGACGCGCAACTGATAACATGTGTTGCTGGCCGAGCGCATGTGCAGATAGGCGATCTCGCGACGCTGCAACAACGCATGCGCCCGTGTGCATATGTCATGTGTCGGCACGACCGAACCCGACCCGTAGACGATGCGATCATCGAATCCGTAACCGCGCAGGATATAGGCGGGCGTCGCCTGGAACATCACCGGCATGACGTCGCTTTCCGTCGCCCGCTGGCAGTGTTCGGCATGCAGAAAGATCGGGCCCGTCTCGGCATAGGGCTGCAAGTCCGCAAACGGCCGGTACGCAAGGATCAGATAGGGTTCGCCCTCGTCGACATTTCTGAGACAATGGCGGCACGGCACTTTGGAAGCGTCGGAAATATGCCGTTCGGGAACGTTTCCGTAAGCGTCGGTGCCCCCTGCCTGCAAGGCGCGGACCGCATCGGTAGGTAAGGCAACGAAACGAATGCGCATTGACGACCTCCTCGGAGCGGAGGCCATCCATAGAGCTGCCGGAAATGTCCCGCCACCCGTTTCACGCCGCACAAAAGCCCTTCACGTCCACGGCTCGACCGTCTCCTGCGACCAGGAGACCGGAACAAAACCCATCTTCTGATAGAGTTGCAGCGCGCGCGGACTGTCGAGCGTGTTGGTGTGGATGGTGACCTTGTCGGGATCGTGCGCCCAGGCGGCATCGATCGCGCCCGACAGGAAGAAGCGGGCCAGCCCCCTGCCCTGAAAATCCGGCATCAGCCCGAAATAGAGGATTTCGACCTCGCCGGCGAGACGCGACAGGTCGAGCTCGAAAAACCCGGCCGGGGCGCCGTCGACATAAAGCACCTCGATCTCGGTTGTCGCTCCGTGCACGGCCTGTGCGAGCGCGGCATCCGAACAGTTTCGGCGCAGCGACCAGTGATGCGGCCGGCCGACCTGCTCGTAGAGATAGCGGTAGAAATGCAGCGGGATGGAACCGACGCGCATCATGGCCAGCCGCGCCCCGAGCGGCATCGGCACCGGCTTGCCAGGAGGCGCGGTCATTTCCAGATGGGTGACGCGCGCCACAAGCGTGTTCGTCGTCCCAGCCATGGTCACGGCGCGCCGGTCTCGACCGGCGTGTCGTCGCGACCGCCCCACTCCGTCCAGGAGCCGTCGTAAAGCCGGGCGTCGGCATGGCCGAGGCTCTCCAGCGCCAGCACCAGCACGGCGGCCGTCACGCCCGATCCGCAGGAAGTGACCACCGGCTGCGACAGGTCGATGCCGGCCGCCTCGAAGGTCTGCCGCAAGGCGGCCGGCGGCAACAGCGCCCCGTTTTCGGCCACGGACGCGATCGGCACGTTGCGCGCGCCCGGCATGTGACCCGAACGCACGCCCTGGCGCGGCTCCGGCTCGCTGCCGGCAAAACGCCCCGGCGATCGCGCATCCGCGATCTGGCTCGTGCCCTGCTCCACGATCCGGCGCATCTCGTCCAGCGTGGCCACCCGGCCTTCGTCGAAATCGGTCTCGAACAGGCAGGAGGCGACCTTGGTCGGCTTCGCGGTCACGAACCGTCCCTCCGCTTTCCAGCGGTCGATCCCGCCTTCCAGAATGCGGACCGTCTTGGCGCCCATGACGCGGAACATCCACCAGGCGCGGGCCGAGGAAAACAGACCCGGTCCGTCATAGACCACGATCGTGTCGCTGGCCGAAATGCCCATCGAGGCGGCGAAGGTGGCAAAGGTCCGCGGCGACGGCAGTGCGTGCGGCAGGTTCGAATCGGGATCGACAACCAGGTCATGATCGAAAAACACAGCCCGGGGAATGTGGCCTGCCTCATATTCGGCGCGCGCGTCGCGGCCCTGCGCGGGCAGGTACCAGGAAGCGTCGACCACCGACAGGCCCGGATCATTTAGATGCTCGGCCAGCCAATCGGTCGTGACGAAGAAGGCGTCCTTGTCTGTCATCGCGATCACCCGCTCCCGAACCGCCATCGGCGGCGAAACACAACACTGCATTCCTGTCGCATTTTTGCCAACGCGCGAAAAGCCGCGAGCCAGTTGGACGGTCGCATATTCGCGAAGCCGCCGGGAAGAACAACTCGCGCGGCCCGCGACGGTTCCGGCCGGACGGTCGTGGAACGTTGTGGACCGGCAGTCCGGCCTGACTATTGGATCAACAGTCAGGTCGGCAACGCGCCGAACCGGATGCGGAAACGGCGGTTTTCGCGTCCCTTCTTCTCGATCTTGCCGATATGGACTTCGCCCACTTCCTGGGTTTCCGACACATGCGTGCCACCGCAGGGCTGGCTGTCGACCGACGCCTCGGCGCCGATGCACACCAGCCGGATACGGCCCGAACCCGCCGGCGGGCGCACGTTCTTGGATTTCACCAGGCCCGGATTGGCGGCCAGTTCGTCCTCGCCGATCCATTGGGTGAAGATCGGATGATTGGCCGTAACCAGCGCCATCATCTCCGCCGTCACGTCCTCCTTGGTCACGCCGGCGTCGGGCAGGTCGAAATCGACCCGCGATTCGTCCTCGCCGACCGCCGCACCGGTAATCGGATAGGGACACACCACGCTCAAGAGATGGCAGGCGGTATGCATGCGCATCAGCTTGTAGCGCCGCGCCCAGTCGATATGCAGCACCAGCGTCTCGCCGATCTCCGGCCGGGCGGCATCCGGGGCCGGCAGATGGACGATCTCGTCCTTGGTCTGGCCGGTGATCGTGCCCCCGATGGCGATCCGCGATCCGTCGGCGCGCTCGAAAAAGCCGGTATCGCCGGGCTGTCCGCCGGACGTCGCATAGAAATTCGTCCGGTCGAGAACCATTCCGCCGCGCTCGTTGATGCCCGTCACCGTGCCCTCGGCGGTCGACAGATAGGCATCCTCGCGAAACAGCGCCTGGGTCGCGGCATCCATTACGCCACCTCCTCGAACGGCACGCTTATGTCGCTGGTCTTTTCGATCCACTCGGGCACTGGCAGCGCCTTGCTGCGCAGAAACGCCGGATTGAACAGTTTCGATTGGTAGCGCGTACCGTAATCGCACAGCACCGTCACGATGGTGTGGCCGGGGCCGAGCTCGCGGGCCAGGCGCACCGCACCGGCAATATTGATGCCGGTCGAGCCGCCCATGCACAGGCCTTCTTCGCGCACGAGATCAAAAATGATCCCGAGCGCCTCGTCGTCGGCGATCCGATACGAAAAGTCGGGCGTGAACCCTTCCAGATTGGCGGTGATGCGCCCCTGGCCGATGCCCTCGGTGATCGAGGAGCCTTCCGATTTCAGCTCCCCTGCGGTGTAATAGGAATAAAGCGCAGCCCCCATCGGGTCGGCAAGCGCGATCTTGACGTCCTTGTTGTGCGCACGCAGCCCTTCGGCGATGCCGGCTAGCGTGCCGCCGCTGCCGACGGAAGCCACGAAACCGTCGACCTTGCCGACCGTCTGCTGCCAGATCTCGACCGCCGTGGTTTCGACATGGCCCTGGCGATTGGCGACATTGTCGAACTGGTTGGCCCAGATCGCGCCGTTGGGCTCGGTTTTGGCCAGTTGCTCGGCCAGCCGGGCAGACAGTTTCACATAGTTGTTCGGGTTCCGGTAGGGAACCGCCGGCACCTCGATCAATTCCGCGCCGAGGATGCGGATGGCATCCTTCTTCTCCTGGCTCTGGGTTTCGGGAATGACGATCGCGGTGCGATAGCCAAGCGCGCGGGCCACCAGCGTCAGCCCGATGCCGGTATTGCCGGCCGTCCCTTCCACGATCAGCCCGCCCGGCCTCAGGAGCCCGCGCTTTTCGGCATCGCGCACGATGAAAAGGCCGGCCCGGTCCTTGACCGACTGGCCCGGGTTCATGAATTCCGCCTTGCCGAGAATCTCGCAGCCGGTCTCCTCCGAAGCACGCTTCAGCCTGATCAGCGGCGTGTTTCCGATGGCGTCGATCACCGATCGGTCCATGATATTTTCCTTCGTCTGCCCAATGGCCGCGCGCCGGATCGGCCGGCGGCACCCTTCTATTTCAGGTCTAAGCAGGCGACGGGTGGCTTTCAAGTCGCGTTTTTTTGCCAAAACAGGCCAAACAGCGATTATTTTTGCGCCTTGCCGACACGACACCCGAACCGGCTTTCCGGTTGATCCGGTTGGAGCCGGCGTCCGTATGTGGCACAAGAACGTCGCCGAAAATCGGATCGAAGTCCGGTTTTCGCCCACGGCCAGCCTTCCGAGGTCACACCATGTCCGCCGTACAAACCGCCGATTCGCTGATCGCGAGCCATGTTGCCGGCACCTTGCCGCTGCCCGCGCACGTGCTCGTGGCCGCGCACCTGCAACTCAACAACGACAACCGCGCCTTCGCCGGCGAGTTGGAACGCCTCGGCGGCCTTGGCCTGTCGCAGGCCCGACCCGTCGCGCTGTCGGATCGCGACCGCCGGCTCGCCTCTGTCCTCGACGGCCCCGCACCGGCCGCCCCATCGCACCCGCAAGAGGCTCGAGACGGCCTGTTTCCGCCCGTGCTGCGCGACTTTGTCGGCTTCGACGTCGCCGATGTGCCCTGGCGCACAAAAATGCCCGGTTTTCGCGAGCACGATGTCGGTGAGATCGACGGCTGCCATGTCAGCCTGTTCTGGATCCGACCCGGCCGCGCCATCCCCGCCCATACCCATGGCGGGCTGGAACTGACGCTGGTGCTGGACGGCGCCTTCAACGACGTCAACGGCCGCTACGCACGCGGCGACATATCGATCGCCGACGAGACGGTCGAGCACCGGCCGGTCGCCGAGAAGGACCGTCCTTGCATCGGCCTGGCCGTCACCGACGCGCCGCTGCGTCTGAGCGGTCCGCTCGGCCGCAGGCTGATCGACATAGTCGGCGGCTAACGACGCAGCCGGAATTCCTGCCCGCACCGACGAGGTTTCGATGTCTCTTTATCGCGCCGGACCAACGGATGGCGTCGCCTGGGTGACGGGCGCCAGCAGCGGCATCGGCCGCGCCCTGGCGCTCGAACTCGCCCGCGACGGCTACATTGTCGCCGTGACCGCCCGGCGCGCGGAGCGGCTTGAGGCGCTCGCGGTCGAGGCCGAGCCGCTCGCCGGCAGCATCCGGCCTTGCGCCTGCGACGTCACCGACGAGGACGGCATGGCGGCTACCGTGGCGGCGATCGAACGCGACTGCGGGCCGATCGCACTCGCCGTCTTCAACGCCGGCGACTATTTCCCCACCCGCGGCGAGGCTCTGGGCACGCGCGAATTCGTCGACACGTTCGGCGTCAACGTGTTGGGCACCGTGTTCGGCCTCGTGCCGGTCGTCGAGCGCATGAAGACCAGGGGCCGCGGCCATGTCGCCATCATCGGCTCCGCCTCCAGCTACGGCGGATTGCCGCGCGCCGCAGCCTACGGCGCGACCAAGGCCGCTCTCAACACCATGGCAGCCGGGCTGAAGTTCGACTTCGACCCGCTCAACATCCGCATCCAGGTCTTCAATCCGGGCTTCGTCGCGACCCCGCTCACCGAACAGAACCGTTTTGCGATGCCGGCTCTGATCAGCGTCGAGACCGCCGTCGGGCGCATCCGCGACGGGCTGCGCACGGGCGGTTTCGAGGTCTCCTTCCCGCGCCGCTTCACATGGGTGCTGAAACTGCTCGCGCTGCTGCCCTATCCCGCCTATTTCGCGCTCGTCCGGCGCGCCACCGGCTGGCACCGGCGACCCCGCAAAACCTAGAACCGCGCGCCGTGCGACCGCGAGCGATTGCGCGGCCCGCCAAGCCGGCCTATGGATCGGACGGCAAGGAAACGGAGGAGCACATGCGGCGGATGATCGGTATCGTCGTGGTTGTGATCGCCGCCGGAGCGGCAGCCTGGTTTCTGGGACCGCGCGTGGCGCGCGACACCACCGTCAGTTTCGACCCCGCCGCGATCGGCCAGGATGTCGAAGCCTGGCTCGCCGACAAGGAAGCCCGCGTGCCCAACCTGCGCCCCGGCGCGGAAAAGCAGGTCGTGTGGGCTTTTCCCGCCTCACGCGCCCGCACGCCGCTCGCCATCGTCTACGTGCACGGGTTTTCCGCCTCCAAGGACGAGATCAGGCCGGTGCCCGACCGCGTCGCCGCGACGCTGGGCGCAAATTTGTTCTTCACCCGCCTGACCGGTCACGGCCGCGATGGCCCGGCGATGGCCGAGGCCAGCGTCAAAGCCTGGGTCGACGACTATGCCGAGGCGCTGGCGGTCGGCCGGCGGCTGGGCGAGCGCGTGGTGGTCGTCGCGGTCTCGACCGGCGCCTCGATCGCCGCCTGGGCGGCGACCCGGCCGGACCTGGCCGAGGGCGTTGCCGGCTACGTGCTGATCTCGCCCAATTTCGGCGTGCAGGCCGGCGGCGCCGGCTTCCTGGCCGGGCCCTGGGGCCTGCAGATCGCCAAGCTCGTCGCCGGGGACGAACGCGGGTTCGAGCCGCACAACGACGCGCATGGCCGCTTCTGGACCACGCGCTATCCCACCGAGGCGCTGCTGCCGATGGCGGCGATGGTCGAAATCGCCGCGACGGCCCCCGTCGAGACCGCAACCGCCCCGGCGCTGTTCATATTGTCCGACCGCGACAAGGTCGTGCGCCCCGACATCACCCGGCAGATCGCCGGACGCTGGGGGGCTGCGCACGAGCTGCGCACCGTTGAACAAAGCGACGACCCGTCCCATCACGTGATCGCCGGCGACGCGCTGTCGCCCGGCAACAACGACCGGGTCGTTGACTGGATCGTCGAGTGGGTGCGCGCGCACGCCGAGTAGAACCTCTCCGGGCGCAGCGGAAGCCGGTTCGCCATTCAAAAAACACGTTAAAACAACAAGTCAGAGAACGGCCCTGGAGCCGCCGTCGGCCCACAAACCTCCGCTCATTTCTCAGCCGGGCCTCCCGGACGCGGCCAGGCGAGCCTGGTCAGGACTGCCGCCCCCCATCCCTGCCGCGTTCGTCCTCGACCGGGTCTTCCCCGTCGTCGTGCAGGATACGTTCGGCCGCGCCGTCGAGATCGTCATATTGCCCGCTCCTGAGCGACCACAGGAAGGCGGCGAGGCCGATCATGCCCAGAAAAAGCGCGACCGGGATCAGAATGGCAAGGTTGATCATGCCGTCTTGCCGCCGGCCGGCGCGGCAGCAACCGGGGCCCGCTCCGAAACAAACGCGTCGGCTTTCGCGGCGGCCTTGCCGCCCCGCAACCGCAGCGCATTGGCGATCACCAGCAGCGAGGACAACGACATCGCCGCCGCCGCGATCAGCGGGGTGACGAAGCCGGCGACGGCGATCGGCACCGCGATCACGTTATAGGCGATGGCGAGCCCGAAATTCTGCCGCACCAGCCGGTCGGCCCGGCGCGCGATCGCGATCGCGAACGGCACCGCCTGGAGGCTGTCGTGCAGAAAGACGAAATCGGCGGCATTGCGTCCGATATCGGCCGCCGTCGCCGGCGCCATCGACACATGGGCAGCCGCCAGCGCCGGCGCGTCGTTGAGGCCGTCGCCGACCATCAGCGCCTTGTGGCCGTCCTGCGCCAGGCGCGCCAGCCGTTCGGCCTTGTCTGCGGGCAGGACCCCGGCGCGCACGGTCGCAATTCCAAGCTCCGCGGCCACGGTGTTGGCGTTGGCGGCCGTGTCGCCGCTTAGCAGTTCGACGTCGAACCCTTGGTCCCGCAATGCTGCGAGCGCGGCACCGGCATCGGCGCGCAGCCGGTCGCGCATACCAAACCGCGCCAGGATCACGCCGTCCCGCGTCAGCACCGGATCGCCGGCGTCCCCGGCCGCTCCCGCCTCGGCGCCCGCGCACGCCCAGTCCGCACGGCCCAGCCGGTAGCGGCTGCCGTCCGACCGGCCCTCGATGCCGCAGCCCGGCACTTCCTCGATATCGGTGAAAACCAGCGCGTTGCTGCGCGGGCTGTCGAAGGCCCGGGCCAGTGCGCGCGAGACGGGATGGCGCGAATGGGCGGCCAGCGCGGCGACATGCGCGGCAGTCGCCGCGTCGATGCGGTCGGCCTCGGCGATCGCCGGCCGGCCGACGGTCAGCGTGCCGGTCTTGTCGAACACGACCGTGTCGATTTCGGCGAGCCGCTCCATGCCCGAGCCGTCCTTGACCATCACGCCCCGTTCGAACAGCCGCCGCGCGGCGACGACCTGAACGATCGGCACGGCCAGGCCGAGCGCGCAGGGACAGGTAATGATCAAGACGGCGATGGCGATCGTGATCGCGCGGTGCCAGTCGCCCGTCGCCGCCATCCAGCCGACAAAGGTCGCGAACGCGGCGAGATGGACCAGCGGCGAATAAAGCGCGGAGGCGCGGTCGGCGATACGCCGGTAGCGCGCGCGCCCGCCCTCGGCCGCCTCCATCAGCCGCACCATTTCCGCTAGGAAGGACTCGCGCGCCGCCGCCGTCGCCTCGACCAGCAGCGAGCCGGTCAGATTGACCATGCCCGCCCGCACCGCGTCGCCGGCCGTCATCGGCTGCGGCGCGCCCTCGCCGGTCACCAGCGACACGTCGATGTCGGACCGCCCCTCCAGGATATGCCCGTCCACCGGCACCCGGTCGCCGGCCGCGATCCGCAGCCGCATGCCGGGCTCGATCTCGTCGAGCGGCAGGAAGCGCGCCTGTCCGTCGGCGCCGATCACCGTCGCCCCGCCCGGCGCCATCCGCGCCAGCCCGCTGACGGCCACGCGCGCGCGTTCGCGCATGACGTGGTCGAGCGTGCGGCCGATCAAAAGGAAAAACAGCAGCGACACCGAGGCGTCGAAATAGGCGTGCTGGCCGTGGTTGATCGTCTCGTAGAGGCTAAGCCCATAGGCCATCGACACGCCGAGCGCGATCGGCACGTCCATATTCATGCGCCCGTGCTTGAGCGCGCCCCAGGCCGATCGATAAAATATGCCGCCGGCGAAAAACAGTGCCGGCATCGCGATCAACGCCGACAGCCAGTGGAACAGATCGCGCGTCGCACCGTCCGCACCCGACCAGACCGAAACCGACAACAGCATGATGTTGCCGGCCGCGAACCCGGCGACGGCCAGGGCCCGCACCAGTTCCGACAGGGTCTTGTCCTTGCCGGCGGTGCCGTCGTCGCTCAGATGCGCGGCGTAGCCGAGGCGGTTGAGCGTGTCGACGATTGCCGGCTGTGCGTCGTCGCGCCAGCGCACCCGCACCCGTTTGGTCGACAGGTTGACGCGCGCCTCCTCCACGCCGTTGAGCCGGCCAAGCGCGGTTTCGATCGTGTGGATGCAGCCGCCGCAATGGATCGCCGGCACGGACAGGTCGCTCTGGCGCACGCCGTCGCCGAGATCGCGGCTGGCCAGACGCAACTCCTCCGGGCCGGGGCCGGCCGGCACGTCGTCGCGCGCTGCCCCCTCGACGCCCGGCGCGCAGCAGCTCATCTGATCCTGCCCCCGGTGACGCGAACCCGCTCGACCTGGCGATAGGGATCGGGCTGGCCGATATCGGCCAAAATCTCGACGATCCAGCCGCCATCGGCGATTTCGATCGTTTGGGCAAAGGCGCCCGTGCCGGCGCGGGCGAGCCGCAGCGTGAGGTCGCCCTGTTCGGAGACCGGCCGGCGGAAGATCATGCGTACGGCCTCGGCCGATACCGGGTCGCCGGATCGGTCGGTCAGCCGGTAGCTCACCGTGCCGTCCGCGATCGTCAACTCGCCGCGCCAGCCCAGCGCCTGCTGCGCGCGGGCGAGTGCCGCCTTTTCGTTGAACTGCTGGCTGGCCACATAGGAGTTCTTGACCACCAGGCCCGTCCAGCTCCGGTTCGCAAGCGTCGCCATGGTGAGGTTTACGGCAATGATGGTCCCGAAAAAGGCGAGCATGATGATGAGCATATGCCGGCCGGTGAATTCGCCCTTGGGGCGCGTGGGGGTCTTCATCATCTCGCCTCCGGCGCATTGAACGTCGCGGTGTAGGCGTCGCTTTCGAAACTCGCCTTGTCCTCGGCGATGAAGCGGAAACGCTGCGTCGTGCCGTCGATCAGGTCCTGCGGCTGGCGCACGAAGATTTTTAGCGTCCGCAGCCGGTCGGGTTCAACCGGAATCACCATCGACCGCCCTTCCGGCTGGTCGATGCCGTTGGCCGTCATCGTCGCGCCCGGCAGGCCATCGAGCGACAGGAACACCACGCGCGGCTCGGGAATCATGTTCAACAGCTTGACCGTGTAACCGTTGCGGATCGAACCGTCGGCGAGCGTGACGAATTGCGGATTGCGGTCGTGCAGCACGTTGACCTCGAGCCGGTCGCGCGAGAACAGGGCATAAAGCAGCACGACGCCGATCAGCGCCCACATGCCGAAATAGACGAAGGTGCGCGGACGAAAGAGCTGGCGCAGACGGAAATGGCGCACCTTGTCCGACAGGCCGCCGCTGTCGTCGCGCACCCGGCGCGGGTCGATCGGCGCGGTGCCGCCGACGGTCGCGAGCGCCATGTTGGCGTTGTATTCGTCCAGCGTGGCATAGGAGATCAGGCCACGCTCCTTGCCGATCTTGTCCATGACGGCGTCGCAGGCATCGATGCACAGCGCACAGGTGATGCATTCCAGCTGCTGGCCGTCGCGGATGTCGATGCCCATCGGGCACACGGCCACGCAGGCGTTGCAGTCCACGCAGTCGCCGACCGTCTGGCCAGCCGCCGCGGCCTTCTTGGCGCCGCGCGTGCGCGGCTCGCCGCGCCAGTCATTATAGGTGACCGTGAGCGAGTTTTCGTCGAGCATGGCCGCCTGGATACGCGGCCAAGGGCACATATAGGTGCACACCTGTTCGCGCATCAGCCCGCCGAACACATAGGTGGTGGCGGTCAGGATGGCGACGGTGATGTAGGCCACCGGCGCCGCCTCGCCGCGCGCGAAATCGACCAGAAGGCCGGGCGCGTCGGCGAAATAGAAAATCCATGCCCCGCCGGTCGCCACCGCGATCACCAGCCAGATCGCGTGTTTTGCGACCCGCTTGGCGATCTTGCCGGCGCTCCAGTCGGCCTTGTCGAGCTTCATGCGCGCATTGCGGTCGCCCTCCACCCAGCGTTCCACGACCAGAAACAGGTCGACCCAGACCGTTTGCGGACAGGTATATCCGCACCAGGCCCGGCCGACCGTGGAGGTGATCAGGAACAGGCCGACACCGGCCATCACCAGCAGACCGGCCACGAAGATGAATTCCTGCGGCCAGATCTCGATGAAGAAGAAGTAGAAGCGCCGATTGGCGAGATCGATCAGGACCGCCTGGTCCGGCGCGTGCGGTCCGCGGTCCCAGCGCAGCCACGGCGTCAGATAGTAGATGCCGAGGGTGACCAGCATCACCAGCCATTTGAAGCGCCGGAACTGTCCGCTGGCGCGTTTGGGAAAGATCTTCTTGCGCGCGGCGTAGAGCGGCTGGCGCACCTTGGCCGAATTGACAGCCTCCGCCTCGTGGCGTTCGACTTCGCTCGTATTCAGCATTCTCGTCTCCTGGGCAGACGTACCGCGACCACTCGGCACGGAACAGGGCGGGACTGCTCGGCCCGTGCCCGGCCGCGGCAAGCTCGAGATGCCCGATCCATATCGCCCCAGCCTTGATTCAGGTCAACAAGGCCGACTAAAGATAAAAAAGGGGCCCGGCGCGAAGCCGGACCCCCCTCGCCCGGACGGCCCCAGGACGAATAGGGAGGTTCCCGCCATGCCCTATTCGCCGCCGCCAAGCGAATGCACGTAGACGGCCAGTTCCTTGACCGTCACATCGCCAAGCCGCTCGCCCCAGCCCGGCATCACGCCGTGCTTGGGTGCGCGCATCTGGCTGGCGATGTCTGCGACCGTCGATCCGTAGAGCCAGATCGCGTCCGTCAGGTCCGGCGCGCCGAGATCGGCCATGCCCTTGCCGTCGTCGCCATGGCATGCCGCGCAGTTTTCGGCATAGACCGTTTGGCCACGCTCGGCGGCCGCCGCATCGGCCGAGCCGCCCGACAGCGACACGACGTAATTGGCCGCATCCGTGATCTGCTCGCCCTCCAGGTAGTCGAAGGCCGGCATCTCGGAAAACCGCGTCTCGTCATCGCCGGCGAAGCGGATGCCGTGGGCGATCGTCTGGTAGATCTGCTCGATCGAGCCGCCCCACAGCCATTCGTCGTCGTTGAGGTTGGGATAACCGGCCGAGCCCTGTGCGCCCGAGCCGTGGCACTGCACGCAGTTGACCTTGAACGCGGCCGAACCGGCCGCCACGGCGAACTGGCGCAGCTGCTCGTCGGCGAGAACCTCCGCAACGTCCTTGCTGGCCACCGCCGCAACATAGTCGCCCTTGGCGGCCTCGGCCGCGTTGAGCTCGGTGCGCACGTCCTGGCGGCTCGAATAGCCCAGCACGCCCGTCGTCGCCGTCGAGATCAAAGGCCAGGCCGGATAGGCGATCGTGTAGCCGATCGACCACACGATGGTGGCGTAGAAGGTCCACACCCACCAGCGCGGCAGGGGATTGTTGAGCTCGCGGATGCCGTCCCACTCGTGACCGGTGGTTTCGACCCCGCTCACCTCGTCGATATGGTCCTTGCTCATGCCTCAGTCATCCTTCAACGGAATCTGCGCCGCACGCTCGGCCGCCTTGCGTCCTCCGGGACGGAAGACGAACAGCACGACGCCGATGAAAAAGATCATCAGGAACAAAAGCCCCCAGCTGTCGGCGAAGGCGCGCATGGTGTCGTAGTTGAAGAAGCGTTCCATCACCGGTATCCCGCAGCTTCGTCATAGGTGGAAAAGTCGACAAGCGTGCCGAGCATCTGCAGATAGGCGACGAGCGCGTCCATCTCCGTCAGCGCGGCCGGATTGCCGTCGAAATCGCCGAGCTTGGCCTTCGGATAGCGCGCCTCGACGCCCGACGTGTCGGCATTCGGGTCGGCCTGGGCGAGAAGGTCGGCCTTGGCCTCGGCGATCATCTCGTCGCTATAGGGAACGCCGACCCCGCGATTGGCCTCCAGGTGATAGGCGATCTCGTCGACCGGCAGCGGCGTTTCCTTCAGGAACGCGTAGCTCGGCATCACCGATTCCGGCACCACCGAGCGCGGCTCGATCAGATGCTGGACATGCCACTCGTTGGAATAGCGGTCGCCGACGCGGGCCAGGTCCGGTCCCGTGCGCTTCGAACCCCATTGGAACGGGTGATCGTACATCGATTCCGCCGCCAGGCTGTAATGGCCGTAGCGCTCGACCTCGTCGCGGAACGGCCGGATCATCTGCGAGTGGCAGGTGTAGCAGCCCTCGCGGACATAGATGTTGCGCCCGGCCAGTTCGAGCGGCGAATAGGGCCGCATGCCCTCCACCTTCTCGATGGTGTTTTCCAGGTAGAACAGCGGTGCGATCTCGACGATCCCGCCGACCGTGACCACCAGGAACGACCCCACCAGAAGCAGCGTGGCGTTCTTTTCGATAATTTCGTGTTTGTCCATCAAACCCATCGTGCGGGCTCCCCTATTCGGCCGGCTGGAGGGCGGGTGCGGCCCCGCCGATCGGTGCTTCCTCGCGCTGATGGCCGAGGATCGTCATGGTGATGTTCCAAACCATCACCAGCGCGCCGGCGAGGTAGAGGGCGCCGCCCATGGCGCGGACCACGTAATACGGGAACATCGCGGCGACCGATTCGGCGAACGAATAGACCAGGAAACCCTGATCGTCGTATTCGCGCCACATCAGGCCCTGCTGGATGCCCGACACCCACATCACCGCCGCGTAGACGACGATGCCGAGCGTGGCCAGCCAGAAGTGCCACGTCACCAGCCTGAGCGAATAGAGCCGCTCGCGGTACCACAGCTTCGGCACCATGTAGTAGACCGCCGCGAACGAGATCATGCCGACCCAGCCGAGCGCGCCGGAATGCACGTGGCCGATCGTCCAGTCGGTATAATGCGACAGCGAATTGACGGCCTTGATCGACATCATCGGGCCTTCGAAGGTCGACATGCCGTAAAAGGCGATCGCCAGCACCATCAGCCGCAGCACCGGATCGGTCCTCAGCTTGTCCCAGGCGCCGGACAGCGTCATCAGGCCGTTGATCATGCCGCCCCAGGAGGGCATCCACAGCATGATCGAGAACACCATGCCCAGCGTTTGCGCCCAGTCGGGTAGCGCGGTGTAATGGAGATGGTGCGGCCCCGCCCAGATATAGAGGAAGATCAGCGCCCAGAAATGGATGATCGACAGCCGGTAGGAATAGACCGGCCGGTTCACCTGCTTGGGCACGAAATAATACATCATCCCCAAAAAGCCCGCCGTCAGGAAGAAGCCGACGGCGTTGTGGCCGTACCACCATTGCGTCAGCGCGTCCTGCACGCCCGCGAAGGCCGAATAGCTCTTGCTGCCGAAAAACGAGACCGGGATCGCCAGATTGTTGACCACGTGCAGCATCGCGATCGTCACGATGAAGGACAGGTAGAACCAGTTGGCGACGTAGATATGCGGTTCCTTGCGCTTGAAGATGGTGCCGAGGAACACGACCAGATAGGCGACCCACACGATGGTCAGCCACAGGTCGACATACCATTCCGGCTCGGCATATTCGCGGCTTTGCGTGATGCCGAGCAGATAGCCGGTGGCGGCCATGACGATGAAGAGCTGATAGCCCCAGAACACGAACCAGGCGAGATCGCCGCCGAAAAGCCGGGCCCGGCATGTGCGCTGGACCACGTAGAACGAACTGGCGATCAGGGCGTTGCCGCCGAAGGCGAAGACCACCGCCGAAGTATGCAGGGGACGCAGCCGTCCGAAACTCAGCCAGGGCTCGATGTTCAGGTCGGGAAAGGCGAGCTGGAGGGCGACCACGACACCGACCAGAAAACCCGCGATCCCCCAAAACAGCGTCGCGATCGCGCCATAGCGGATCGGTCCGTCCATGTAGCCCGACCGCTCATCGACCGCCGGCCCCGCCGGCGAGAAGCTCGTATTGCGCAAAAGCACCACGGCCGACCCGAGCAGGACGAAAAACAGAACCCACATATGGGCGGCGAACTGCGCATCGCGCGCGAAAGCCGCTGCGACCAGGGCAAGAAAGGTCATAATGCCGATCCCTGCGATCGCTGTGCCGTGTCTCATTGCGTATCCCCTGACAATGGTCTCAAGCGGCGAATCCCCCCTCCGGGCGATCCGCTCCATGCGTCTTCACGCAGCAAGCGTCCCGATGCCTTGATCTGAGTCAAGGTCGATTGCACCGGCCGCGACCACTGTGCCCAACAGAATAAACAGAATGGACAACGATGCGGATCGTGGCGTCAGGCAGGATGGACCGGAGCTTTTCCTCGCCCCTCCCTCTCGATAGTGGCTTGCCGCCGGCTGTGTTGCTGCGGCGCGCGCACGGCTTCAAGCTCGACATGTGCCACGCGCTGGAACGAATCGCCGACAATCTGCCCGACAATATCGACCGCGTGGAATGCCTGCGGATCGCCAACATATTGGCGCCGTCCATCCGGCAGATTCACGTCTGCGAGGAAAACGACATCTTCACCGCCTATGCGGCGGCGCTGGCGGTATCGGCCGACGCCGACATGGAGACGCTGCGGCGCCTCAAGGCCGAACATGTCGAGGATCAGTGTTTCGCCGACGAGGTCACCGAAACCCTGCTCGGCATCGGACATGGCCGGGCGATCGACAATGCCGAGGCGGTCGGTTTCATGCTGCGCGGCTTTTTCGAAACCATGCGCCGCCACGTCGCCTTCGAGCGCGCGCACATCCTGCCGGTGCTCGACCGCTAGGCCATGGCAATGCGCCACAGGTCCGCGGTCGCGGACCGCTTCAGTCGCCGCTGCGTAGTTCGAGCCGTTCCAGGCTTTCCACGATCACGTGGCGGTTGTTTTCGATCGTGATCACGCCGTCCGCGCGCAGCTTGGTCAACTGCCGGCTGACGGTTTCGATCGTCAACCCCAGAAAATCGGCGATGTCGGCGCGCGTCAGCGGCAGGTCGAACGTGGTCTTTCCCCCCTCCGGCGACGCCGCCGGGTCGATGTTGCGGGCGATCAAGAGCAGAAAGCTCGCCACCTTCTCGCCGGCCGTCTTGCGCCCGAGCGTGACCATCCAGTCGCGCGCGTCGTCGAGTTCGCTCAGCGTCTGCTGCAGGAGCCGGTGTTCGAGCCCGGGCGATTCCTTCATCATCCGCTCGACCGCGGCCTTGGGAAAGCTGCACAAGGTCACGTCGGTGGTCGCTTCCGCGCCCAGCCTGCTTTCCACCTTGAAGGGGCGGCCGAGGAAGTCGGGCGCGAACTGCAGCCCGACGATCTGCTGGCGCCCGTCGGAAAGCCCCTTGGTGAGCTTGACCACGCCCGAAAGCACGTTGGAATAGGAATCGACCGCCTCCGCGTCGCCGACCAGCTCGGTTCCCGGCTCCACCTTGCGTTTCCACGACGCCTTCGAAAGGGCCTGCAACTGGTGCTGGTCGAGCGCCGCGCACACCCCGCCATGACGCGCCTCGCACGACTGGCACAGGACTGGAATATCGGAATTATGGATGTCTTTTCGCGTCGTCATGGCGCCGCCTCGAATGTGAACAGCATCTTATATAACACCGGCCCGACCGCAAATCCCGCGTCAGTTTGTCGTTTTCTCCGGCTTTGCTCGCGAATTTGATCAACATCAAAGCGCCGACGCAACCGGCTCGGCATGGCTGGTGCCGAGCCCAGGTCCTACGCACGATCGGAGACGGCCCCATGACAAAGGACATCATCGCGCGCGCCGGCGAGCAGGTGCCCCGTTATACCAGCTATCCGACCGCGCCGCATTTTCACGCCGGCATCGACGCGACGACCGCGGCGCAATGGGTCGCCGCCCTGCCGGCGGACGAGCCGGTCTCGCTCTATGTCCACATTCCCTATTGCGACCGGCTGTGCTGGTTTTGTGCCTGCAACACCAAACAGACCTTGCGCTACGGGCCCGTGCAAACCTATCTGCGCGCGCTCCACCAGGAAATCGCCACGGTCGGGCATCTGCTGCGACCGGACGTTGCGGTCAAGGCACTGCATTTGGGCGGCGGATCGCCGACCATGCTCAGGCCTGACGATCTCGTAGCGCTGGCAGGGCGGCTGCGCGCGGCCTTTCATTTCGAGCCCGATGCCGAGATCAGCGTCGAGATCGACCCCAACGACATGGACGACGCCCGCTTCGAAGCCCTGGCGAGGATCGGCATGAGCCGCGCCAGCATCGGCGTCCAGGACTTCGACCCCAAGGTGCAAAAGGCGATCAATCGCGAACAGAGCTTCGCACTGAC
This sequence comes from Nitratireductor alexandrii, assembly GCF_004000215.1. Classification (GTDB taxonomy): domain Bacteria; phylum Pseudomonadota; class Alphaproteobacteria; order Rhizobiales; family Rhizobiaceae; genus Mangrovimarina; species Mangrovimarina alexandrii. The sequence goes on from NZ_RBVY01000005.1 coordinate 55,216, forward strand.
CAAGTCGGTGGTCGACAAGGCGCGCCGCCACGGCGCGCGCTCGGTCAATCTCGATCTGCTTTACGGCCTGCCGCACCAGACGCTCGAAAGCCTGACGGCGACGATCGGCCAGGCGCTGTCGCTTGGGCCCGATCGCGTCGCGCTGTTCGGCTACGCCCACGTGCCGTGGTTCAAGAAGCACCAGACCATGATCGACGAGGCGGCACTTCCCGACGGCGCCGGACGTCTGGCGCAGTTCCAAAAGGCCCGCGCCCTGATCGAGGCGGCCGGCTATCAGGCGATCGGCTTCGACCATTTCGCCCTGCCGGGCGATCCCCTGGCCGTGGCCGCGCGTGAGGGCCGACTGCACCGCAATTTCCAGGGCTACACGGAAGACGATTGCGCAACGCTGATCGGGCTCGGCCCGTCCTCGATCAGCCGGGTGCCGCAGGGTTATCTGCAAAATACGCCGGCAACGGCCCAGTATGAACGGCTGGCCGCCGCCGGAGAGCTCGCCACCTGTCGCGGGATCGCCTTTTCGCCGGACGACCGCGCCCGCTCCTGGGTGATCGAAAGGCTGATGTGCGATTTCGGCTTTTCCGCGCGCCAGGCCGAGGAATTGTTCGGCGCGCACGGCCATGCGATCGTCGTGGAGGCCGGGCGCATCGCCGGCGAAGGCGCCGACGCGATGCTGGAGCGCCGCGACGGCGATTTCGTCGTCCGGCCGGAGGCGCGGCCGCTGGTGCGCACCCTCGCAGCCCGCTTCGACCGCTATCTCGATATCGGCGCCAAACGCCATTCGGCAGCCATCTAGATCCGGTGCTTCAACGGATTGTCCGGCTGGGCCGCTCCGGGCAGAGCGGACACGCGTCTGAAAGCTCCCATCCATCCGATACGCCGTCCCGGCCAGGTGCGTCGAAACGCGTGGGCCGCGCGGGTCAGGCCCGCGCCTCGATCATCGCCGTCTTGAGGCTTGCCACGAGCGTCGAAACGGCGGCGGCCGGGTCCGCGCCGCGCCGGCCGTCCGCCTCAAGCGTGGCGGCGACGGCGTTGACGATCGCCGTGCCGACCACCACCCCGTCGGCCGCCGCCGCGATCGCGGCGGCCTGTTCGGGCGACTTGACCCCAAAACCGACGCAGACCGGCAGCGGCGTGTGTGCCTTGATGCGCCCGACCGCCTGGCCGACCCGGCTCGTATCGGGCAGAGCCGAACCGGTAATGCCGGTCATGGAGACGTAGTAGACGAAGCCGGACGTGTTCTGCAGCACGGTCGGCAGGCGCTTGTCGTCGGTGGTCGGGGTTGCAAGCCGGATGAAGTTGAGCCCCGCCTCCAGCGCCGGCACGCACAACTCGTCATCCATTTCCGGCGGCAGGTCGACCACGATCAGCCCGTCAATGCCGGCCGCCTTCGCGTCCTTCAGGAAAGCCGCGACGCCATAGCTGTAGATCGGGTTGTAATAACCCATCAGAACGATCGGCGTGTCGTCGTCGGCGGCGCGGAAATCCATGGCCATGGCGAGCGTCTTTTTCAGCGTCTGCCCGCCCTTGAGCGCGCGCAGCCCTGCGGCCTGGATCGCCGGTCCGTCCGCCATCGGGTCGGAAAACGGCATGCCGAGCTCGATGATGTCGGCGCCAGCCTGTGGCAGCGCCCGCATCACCGAAAGTGCGCTGTCATAGTCGGGGTCGCCTCCCATCATGTAGGTGACCAGGGCCGGGCGACCTTGCTCCTTCAACGTCGCCATGCGGCGGTCGATACGCGTCGATGTCATGATGGTGCGGTTTCCTCTTCGATCCAGCGCGCGAACGCAGCGTCGGCGCTGCCGCCGTCGTGGCGGATGATGGCCGGTGTGTCATAGGGGTGGCGCTCGGCGATGAAGGCTGCCAGGGCCTCGGCACGCGCCCTGCTCGTCTTGAACAGGACGGACACCTCGTTCTCCTCGGCGATTTCGCCCTGCCACCAATAGAGCGAACGCACACCCTCGAAAATGTTGGCGCAGGCGGCCAGTCGTGCCTCCAGCACGGCGCGCGCCATCGTGCGCGCATCATCGCCATTGCCGAACGTGACGTGATACTCGACCACGACACGGCCTGGCGCGGCCGGTTCATTCGACATGTTCGCGCACCTCGATGGTCACGGCGAAGGCATAAAAGCCGTCGCGTTCGATCCGGCTTTTCGCCTCCTCGGCATCGAAGGCGATGCGCGGGCGGTCGTCGTCGGCGATCGTGGTCATGAACGCCAGATTGCCGCTTTCGCGGATGCCCCGCGCGTTCTCGCCCGTATCGTCGGCGCGTATCGCGACATAATGGTGCCGGTTCTGCCTGGAGCGATAGAGCTCGAACATGCCGATCCGCCTCCCGTGCGCTGGCTTGCCTTCACATATCCAGGCCGAGCATCTTGGCGACGGTGAAAATATCCTTGTCGCCGCGCCCGCACAGATTCATCACGATGATCGCCTCGCGATCCATCGTCGGCGCCCGCTTGACCACTTCGGCAAGCGCGTGCGCCGGCTCCAGTGCCGGAATGATGCCTTCGAGCCGGGTCAGGAGCTGGAAAGCCTCCAGCGCCTCGTCGTCCAGGATCGGCACGTAGTCCACGCGCCCGGCTTCCTTCAGCCAGGAATGCTCGGGGCCGATGCCGGGATAGTCGAGCCCGGCCGAGATCGAATGGCCGTCTTTGATCTGGCCGTCGTCGTCCTGCAGCAAATAGGTCCGGTTGCCGTGCAGGACACCCGGCCGGCCCGCCGTCAGCGAGGCGCAATGCTCCTCCCCCGACAGCCCCCTGCCGCCAGCCTCCACGCCGACCATGCCGACATCGGGATCGTCGAGGAAGGGATGAAACAGGCCGATCGCGTTCGATCCCCCGCCGACGGCGGCAACCAGCAGGTCGGGCAGACGTCCCTCGGCGGCCATGATCTGCTCGCGCGTCTCGCGGCCGATCACCGACTGGAACTCGCGCACCAGCTCGGGATAGGGATGCGGTCCGGCGGCCGTGCCGATCAGGTAGTAGGTGTCCTCGACATTCGTCACCCAGTCGCGCAGCGCCTCGTTCATCGCGTCCTTGAGCGTGCCGTGCCCGGACGTCACCGGCCGCACTTCCGCCCCGAGCAGCTTCATCCGGAACACGTTCGGCGCCTGCCGTTCGACATCGGTCGCGCCCATATAGACCACGCAGTCGAGCCCGAACCGGGCCGCCACCGTCGCCGTCGCCACGCCATGCTGGCCTGCGCCGGTCTCGGCGATGATGCGGGTCTTGCCCATGCGTTTGGCAAGCAGGATCTGGCCGAGGCAGTTGTTGATCTTGTGCGAGCCGGTGTGATTGAGCTCGTCGCGCTTGAAATAGATCTTCGCCCCGCCGAGATGCTCCGTCAGCCGTTCGGCGAAATAGAGCGGGCTCGGCCGGCCGGTATAATGCCGGTTCAAATCGTCCAGTTCGGCCTGGAACTCGGCATCGGCGCGCGCACGCTGCCAATGATCCTGCAGGTCGAGGATCAGCGGCATCAGCGTCTCGGCGACGAACCGGCCGCCGAAAATGCCGAACATGCCGGCTTCGTCTGGTCCCGCGCGGAACGAATTCAAGGTGGGGGCGGCGCTGGTGGTCATTGGTCGGTGTCCTTGACGCGGCGAAGGGGCCTAAGCGGTCTGTATCCCTTTATCTGCGCATGGCATAAGGTGACAAGTCAAACACCCGCAACGCGGTCGTCTCGCCATTCCAGCCCCGAAAATGGCGCGTTTCGGGGATTCCATTGCCAGAAGGAGACAGACAACTTGTCCCTATCGTGCCGTGACCGAAAGCTGTCGGCTCCCCCCTCCCCGAACCGTGCCGGCACATATCCGGCCACGGACCGCGCGCGCCGGCCGGGGCGCGGAGTACGATGACCCGCACACCGCCGGTCTATCGACGCCTGGCCCAACGTCTCGCTGCCGAGCTGAGAACCGGCTTGTGGCGCCGCGGCGACGCCCTTCCGCCGGAAAACGAACTCGCCCGCGGGTATGGCGTCAGCCGGCGCACCGTGCGCCACGCGCTGGCGCTGATGCAAAGTGACGGGTTGATCGACAAGGGACAGGGCCGCAACGCCCGCTATTGCGCGCGCGTCATCGAAAGCCAAGGCCGCAATCTCGACGATTTCCCCACCGCCGCCCGCCAGGTCGGCATGACGCCGGCAACCCGTGTCCTGGGCGTTACTGGGCGCAGGTCCGGCCTTGCCGAAAGCCGCGCGCTCGCCTTGCCCGTCGGCACGACGGTGACCGAGATCGAACGGTTGCGGCTGCTCGACGGGCGCGCTGTCGTCCGCCAGTCCAGCGTGCTGCCGCAATGGGTGGCCGACACGCTGCCCGTCGACCGGCTGATGCGGGATTCGCTCTACGACCTGATCCGCCGCGCCACCGGCTCGACGCTCAGGATAGGCACCCAGCATTATTCGGCCGTCGCCGCCGCGCCCGGCCCGGCCTCCGATCTCGGCCTGGAGCCCGGCGCCAGCCTGTTGCGGCTGTGCCGGCTGGTCGTCGACGACAGGGGGCGACCGGTCGAATATTCCGACTCGCTGGTGCGCGACGGCTATTTCCGTTTCGACGATTGACATGCGCCGGCCGCTCAACCCGATAAAAATCAAGTTAACTCAGATAATTATACCAAAAAGCCGACTCACGTCGGCAAGCCCTTGAATCGCTACTCAAACAAAAACGACCGGCGCACGAGGCGCCGGCCGTTCGCTCCAACCGGTGGTTCCGGCTAGCCTTCGCAATCCCACCAGAAGCGCGAGAAATCCGTGTCCCAGCTCTGCATCGGCACCCAGGCATAACCCTGCAGGCAGCTATTGGCGGCAAACCGCTTCTTCTGGGTCAGCAGATAGATGTCGGACTGCCTGTCATGCAGTTTCTGCTGGATCTCCTTGTAGATCGCGTTGCGGGCCTCGACATCGGTCTCGCCGCGCGACTTGTCGATCAGCGCGTCGATTTCGGGGTCCATCACCCACTCCATCGACGACCACGTGCCCTTCGCCTTGGAATGGTACTGAACGTAGAAGACGGAATCCGGGGACGGATAGGTCGGCCCGTAGAAGACCTGGGTCGAAGCCGGGGTCGTGTCGACCGCCGAGGCCAGTTCGGTGATCCGGTTCCACGGCTCCGGCTGCAGCTCGACCTCGAAGCCGATGGTCTCCAGCGTCGACTTCAACAACAGCCCGATCTCTTCCTCGAACGCGGTCTTGGCGACATAGGCGTGGGCGAGCTTGATCGGCGTGTCGCCGGCATATTTCGACTTGGCGACCTCTTCCTTGGCCTTTTCGAGGTTGAATTCCGGCGCCGGCAGGCTGTCGAGATGGGCGTCGGCGAACACCGGCGCCAGCGGCCCCTTCAACTCGCCGCCCGGATAGATCACCTCGCGGATCGTGGCGTAGTCGGTCGCATAGGCGATCGCACGGCGAATATGAACGTCGTCGGTCGGCGCCACCTGGTTGTTGAGCTTGATGTAGAAGCCGGTCGCCGTGTCGGCGGCGATAATCTTGTAATTGTCGAGCTTGTCGATCGCGTCATAGGTTTCGTTCGACTGGTACTGCGACGACATGCCGAGTTCGCCCTTGGTGGCGAGCGCCTTGACCGTCGCCTCGTCGCGGGTGATCACGAACCGCAACTCGTCGATCGGCTTCTGTTTCGGCCAGCCCATGTGGTAGTCGCCATAGCGCTCCATCACCATCTGCGCGCCCCGGGTCCAGTTCGCCAGGCTGTAGGGTCCCGCGCCGGCCGACGCGTCGGCCAGATAGGTCTCGCCCCATTCCCCGTCGCCCTTCTCCTTCACCAGGTCGGAATTGACCACCAGGATCAAAGGCGTGTTGGAGATGAACGGCGCGTAGACGCGGTTGAGCGTGATTTCGACCGTGCGGTCGTCGAGCGCCTTGACGGCGTCCGGCTCCACGAGGCCGGTAAACAGATAGGCCGGGCCCTCGTTGATCGCCAGCAGGCGCTGCATGGAATAGACCACGTCCTTGGCCTCGACCGGGCTGCCGTCCTGGAAGGTCGCGTCGGCCTTCAGCTTGAAGGTGTAGGTCTTGCTGTCGTCCGAAATCTCCCAGCTTTCGGCGAGCTGCGGCACCACCGCGCCCGTCGCGTCGACGGTGGTCAGCGCGTCGTAGAGATTCACGATCGCCATATATTCGGTGTAGTCGTTGACCTTGGCGGGATCGACCGTGCCGAAGATCTGCACCGCGTTGACGACCAGCGATATCTTGTCCTGGGCAAGGGCCGCCGGCGCCAGCGCGCTGGTGCCCAAGAGGGCTGCAAGTGCGACTGGAAGCATATGTTTCATGGCTTTCTCCTCTGGATTTATGGTTGCGGTTCTTGAACGTCAGGCGGCTTTCGTCAGCTTTTCCAGGGGGATGAAGTCCTGGTCGTAGCCGAAGTAACGCGGACCAACGAGCTCGAGCCCGGCCTTGGTGCGCCATTGCGGATCGCTCGGCATGCCGATGAACGACAGGGCAAGCCCGTAGCGAAGCTGCTCGGTGGTGATCGGCAGGCCGCCATCGGCGTCGAGGGCGCAGATCAAATCCGGCGTGGTGGCGAGCGCGGTCCCGTCGCCGTCGCGGGCAATCAGGAACTCGTTCTGGAACTCGACCGAGAAATTGCGGCCCTGATCGGCGTCGACCCCCTTCAGGATCGCCTTGCCGCGCGCGAACCCGCCGGTCGTGCGCCGCTCGATATCGACCACGCGGGCGGTAAAAAGGCGCCGCCCGTCCAGCCTTGTGATCAGCGCTTCGGCCGGATTGCGGTTTTGCGCCCGCTCGCCGGCGATCGTCTCGCCGACTTCCTTGATCAGCGAGAGCGTGTTGCGCAAGATCCCCTTCTTCATGCGCGCGCCCTGCATGGGATAGATCGCCACAAGCGCCGCGCCGCCCATCTCCACCGTCTGGGCCCGCGCTAGCTTTTCCGTCCACTGGTTCGAGATCGTGTTGATGACGGAGGAATTGCCCTTTTCGTCGGCGATCACCATCGGCGTGGCCGCGACCCCGTGCATGGTGAAGCTCACCATCTGCAGTTCGGGAAAGGCGCGTCCCATGCCGTCGCCGTCGATCAGCGGCAGCCCGGTCGCGGCGGCGACCGCGAACGGAATGGTCGAGTTTAGCCCGCCCGCCTCGATGCAGATCAGCGCGTCGGCCTTGCGCCCGAGAAAGGTCTCGAGCTGGGCCAGCGCCTCACGCGCCTCGTCGCCGCGCGGCAGTTTTTCCACCATCACCGTCGGCGCGCCCATCATCGCCACCGGCACGCACAAGGCGTCGTCGGCAACCTCCTCGGCATCGATCACACGCACCGGACCGTATTGTTCGATCGCCGCGCGCGCCATCAGCTTGCCGATATGCGGGTCGCCGCCGCCGCCGGTTCCCAAAAACGCGCCACCCAGCGCGATCGGCTCCATATCGTCGGCCGAAACCGTGAATGTCGTCATGTGGCGCTCCCTTGTGTCGGCTCGTCCGCTTGCATCGGCCGGTAGGCGATATCGTCGAAGCCGAAGCCCTTCGGGCCGACGACCTCCAGCGCCTCGGGCGTGCGCAGCAGCGGGTGGCAGGGCAAGGCCACCACCGCGACCCGCTGGCCGTAGCGCAGCATCTCGGTGGTGATGGCGTTGCCGGTGTCGATATCGAGAATGATGATCAGGTCGGGCACGGCGATCTCGACCACGCCGTCGCGCTTGAACACCAAATTCTCGTTCTGGATCAGCACCGCGGCCGTCTGGTCGTTACAGCCGTCGAAGCCTTCGATGATCGCCTCGCCGGTGACGAAGCCGCCCTTCAAGTGCCGCTTGAGATCCTTGATCTTGCCGGTGAAGCAGACCCGTCCGCTCTCCATCTCGCAGATCGCCGCGATCGGGTCGGCGTGGCGCTGACGCGCCTCGATCACCGCGCGGCCGAGCGCCACCGCCTTGGTATAGGAATCGGGGATGGAGAACTGCTTGACGAAGGCGCCGCTCATCGGCGCGCTGGCCAGCGTCGAAGCCCCGCCCTGCGAAATCACGCAGGCGCGCGCCATGCGCTCGTGCCATTTCTCCGAAATCGCATGGTCGAAGATGACGACGTTGCCGTGCGGGTCGCACATCACCGACGGCGTGGAACGGTGGCCGTAAATCGAATAGGTCGTCATCTGCATTTCGGGAAAGGCGCGCCCCATGCCGTCGCCGTCGACCACCGGCAGCCCGGCCAGCGAGGCGGTGATCAGCGGCTCCATCGCGTTCTGGCCGCCGATTTCCTCGCAGGCGATCGCGTCGGCCTTGAAACCGAGGCGCTCCTCCAGCGCACGCACGCAGCGCAGCCCCTCGCGACCTTCCTTGATGCGCTCGAACGAAATCAGCGGCGCGCCGATGCCGCCCAGCGACACCACCTTGGCGTCGTCGGGCAGATCCTCCATCTTGATCACGCTGAGCGTGTGGCCGGCGCGCAATGCCTGGCGCGCCCTGAGTTTGCCGATATAGGGATTGCCGCCGCCGCCGGTGCCCAGGATCGCCGAGCCGATCTCCAGCGCCTCGATGTCGGCTTCCGTCAACGTCCAGAGTTTGTCAGGCCGGGAGAGCATCGCCGCCTCCCATCTCGCCAACCACCTTGACGTGGATGCGCGTCGCGTTGCCCGGCAGATAGGCCAAGGGCACGTCCTCGCGCTCGATGACCTCGATCGTGGCGGCGTCGGCGCCGGCCCCGATCGCCTTTTCGGTGGCCTCCTCCTCCGCCTGTTTCAGGCAGCTTTCCCGCGTCAGCCCGTTTTCCAGCGAATAGATGCGGTCGACCTCGCCGCTGATCTGCGCGATCGCGGCGCCGACGGCGTTGGCGACGGCGAAATGGTCAGGCCGCAGAACTTCGAGATCGCCGAGCCGGTTCGGCATCAGGATCGAGCCGCCGCCGACCGCGATCACCGGCAGCGGTTCGGGCGAGATCCGGCTGCGCTCCACCGCCGCCTCCAGCATCGCCGTCATGGCGACGCGGGCGCCTTGTGCGAGGTCGGCATCGACCGAAGCGATCCTGGACTTGTCGCCGATATCGGCCTCGCCGAGGGCTACCGCGATGTCGGTCGCCGTCAGCGTGTCGCCGCCGAACACCAGCGCCTCGCGGGTCAGGCGGTAGCCGACCGATTGCGGCCCCACCGTCACCGCTCCGTCGGGGCCGCGCCGCACCAGCGACCCGCCGCCCAGGCCGATCGAAAACACGTCCGGCATGCGGAAATTGGTGCGCACGCCGCCAATGTCGACCACGGTCGCCGCCTGGCGGGGAAAGCCGAGCTGCAGCGCACCGACATCGGTGGTCGTGCCGCCGATATCGACGACAATGCCGTTCTTGATGCCGGTCAAAAACGCCGCGCCGCGCATCGAATTGGTCGGTCCGGACGCGAAGGTCAGCACCGGGAAGCGCTTGACCATCGCCGCATCCATCAGCGTGCCGTCATTCTGGGTGATGAAGAACGGACAGTGCAGACCGGTCGACTTCAGCGCCCCGGCGAAGGCGTCGACCGTCCGCGCGCTGAGCGCGAGCAGGCTGGCGTTCATGATCGCCGCGCTTTCGCGCTCCAGGAGCCCGATGCGACCGATATCCGACGACAGAACCACCTGCAGGTCGGGGCATTTCTTCAAAAGCCGATCCCTGGCGTCGAGTTCCATCTGCCGGTTGATCGGGCTGAAGACCGAGCTGATCGAGGCCGTGCTGATCTTCTTGGCCAGAATGTCGTCGGCGATGCGGTCGATCTCCTCGCCGTCGAGCGGTGCGATCTCGCGCCCGTCGAACTCGTAGCCGCCGCGCACCAGATAGCCGAGGTCGCCCGCCGCCTCGCGCAGATCCTGCGGCCAGTCGACCATCGGCGGCAGGCAGGCGGTCGCCGGCAGGCCGAGCCGGATCGCGGCGACCGGGCTGATATGCTTGCGTTCGATGACGGCATTGGTGAAGTGAGTGGTGCCGATCATCACATTGGCGATCTTGGCGCGATCGACGCCGGCCTTCGACAGCACGTTTTCCAGCGCTTCGAGCACGCCGGAGGTCACGTCCTCCGTGGTCGCCGCCTTCACGCCGGCAAGCACCTCGCGGTCATGCATGACCACGGCGTCGGTATTGGTTCCGCCTACATCGATCCCCAGACGATACACCGCATTTCTCCTTTCCTGGTTTGCCGGCGGCGCTCAGGCGACCGCATCGACAAGAAACCGCTTTCTCTCCTCCGCCGAGACGGAGGGTTTCATTTGTTCTTCCTCGTCGCCCATGACCGGGACGGCCGCGATCAGCGCGCGCGTATAGGCATGGGCCGGCTCGGCGAAGACCGCCTTCGGCTCGCCCTCCTCAACCAATTCGCCGCGCAGCATAACCGCGATGCGGCTGCAGAAATTGCGCATCAAAGACAGGTCGTGCGAGATGAACAGATAGGTCAGGCCCAGCTCGTCGCGCAGGCGTTGCAGAAGCGCGATGACGTTTTTCTGCACCGACACGTCGAGCGCCGAGGTCGGCTCGTCGAGCACGATGATCTTGGGATTGGCCGCGAGCGCCCGCGCGATCGCCACGCGCTGTTTCTGGCCGCCGGACAATTCGTGCGGATATTTCGACACATAGTGCGCCGGCAGGTCGACATGGCGCAGCAATTCGGCGATCCGCGCGTCGAAACGCGCCCGCTCGAGGCCGGCGAAGGTGAGCGGCACCGACAGCGTCTGCCCGACGGTGCGCTTCGGATTCAGCGACGTGCCGGGGTTCTGGTAGACGATCTGGGTCAGGTGGCGGAAGGCGTCGCTGCGCCCCGTCCCGGCCATCGTCGCGCCGTCGACGGTGATGGCGCCGGCGCTGGGCGCGATCAGGCCCATGATCATGCGCGCGACCGTGGTCTTGCCGGAGCCGGATTCGCCGGCCAGCCCGAAAATTTCGCCCTTGCGGATCGCCAGATCGACGTCCTTGACGGCGACGTGCTCGCTGCCGCGGCCGATCAGGCGCCGCTCGGAGAACGTCTTCGACACGCCCTCGAGCGCGATGATCGTCTCGCCCTCGACGGCAGGCTGGTCGACCACTTTGGGCCCGTAGAGCGGCGGGATCGCGTCGACGAGCTCGCGCGTATAGGCCTCGCGCGGGCTGGTGAAGAGTTGGCGCAGAGGCCCGTGCTCGACGATTTCGCCATGGCGCATGACATAGATGTCGTCCGCCATCTGCCGCACGACGCCGAGATTATGGGTGATCATCAACAACGACAGGCCGTTTTCGGCGACCAGCCGGTTGATCAGCTTCATGATCTCGTCCTGGGTGGTGACGTCGAGCGCGGTGCCCGGCTCGTCGGCGATCAGCAGCTTGGGCTGGTGCAACAGCGCCAGCGCGATCAGCACGCGCTGGCGCATGCCGCCCGACAATTGTGCCGGATAGGCCGAGAACACGCGCTCGGGATCGGAAAGCTGAACCTTGCGCAACACCTCGTAGATGCGTTTCTGGCGCTCCGCCGGGCTGGATCGTTCGCCCAGGCGCATATCGGCGAAGCGCATCACGTCGTCGAGATGGCGTCCGATGCGGAAGACCGGATTGAAGGAGGAGAGCGGGTCCTGCATGATCACCGAAAAGGCCGTGCCTTTCATGCGGTCGCGCTCGGCTTCGGCAAGCTGCAGCACGTCGCGGCCCTCGAACAGGATCGAACCGCCTTCCACATGCGCGTTGCCCGGCAGCGTGCCGAGGATCGACTTGGCCGTCACCGACTTGCCGGACCCGGTCTCGCCGATCAGCGCGACCCGCCCGCCCTCGGGGATCGACAGCGAGACGTTCTTGAGAACGTGGGCGCGGTAACCGTAGGTGCGGAAGGCGACGTCGAGATCGCGGATGTCGAGAAGAGTGTCCATCCTCACGCCTCCACGTCGAACATGTCGCGCAGCCCGTCGCCGAGCAGATTGAAGCCGAGCGTGGCGTAGAAAATGGCGAAACCCGGCGCCAGCACCTCCCACCACATTTCCGGCAGGAACTGCCGCCCGTCGGCGACCATCGAGCCGAGATCGGGCGTCGGCGGCTTCACGCCGAGCCCGAGGAAGGACAAGGTCGCGCCGAACAGGATGACGAAGGCGGCGTCCAGCGTCGTCTTGACCGAGATCACCGAGATGCAGTTGGGCAGGATCTCGCGCGTCAAGATGTGCCAGTGGCTGGCGCCGGCGAGCCGGGCCGCCTCGATGAAATCCTCCGCCGCGATCGATTTCGACACCCGGTAGACGAGCCGCGCGTGCCAGGTCCACCACAACAGCGTGATCGCCAGCATGGCGTTGACCAGGTTGGGCTCCAAAACGTTGCCGATCGCCAGCGCCATGACCAGCGGTGGGATCGCCAGCATGACATTGGTGAAGCCGGTGATGATGCGTTCGGTCAGGCCGCTGAAATAGCCGGCGGCCAGCCCCAGCGCCGCCCCGACCGGCACCGCCACGCCGAGCACGCCGACGACCAGCAGCAGCGACACCCGGAAGCCGAACACGACCCGGCTCAAGATGTCGCGTCCGACCTTGTCGGTGCCCAGCAGATGGGCCAGGTCCGGTGCGGAATGACGATTGCGGAAATCGACCACCGCACCGACATGGTCCGGATAGGGCGCGATCAGCGGCGCGAAGATCGCGGCCAGGATGACGGTCGCCACCATGACCGCGCCGATCACCGCCGCCGGATTGCGGGTGAAGCGGTACCAGGCCATATAGCGGGTCGACAGCGCCTCGGGCTGCGGCATCGCGGGAACCGTCATCAGCGCGCCTCCTTGAAACGCAGGCGCGGGTCGATCATCAGCAACACCACGTCGATGATCAGGTTGGCGACGATGAAAAAGAACCCGGACACCAGCACCACGGCCATGACCGCGTTGAGGTCCTTTTGCAGGATCGCCTCCAGCCCGTAGGAGGCGAACCCGCCCCAGGAGAACACCAGTTCCACGACGAAGGCGTTGCCGATCAGCGAGGCGAATTCCAGCCCCATGATGGTCAGCGGCGCGATCGAGGACAGTTTCAGCAAATAGCGGAAGATGATCACCCGGTCGGGCACGCCGAAGGATTTCAGCGTCAGCACATGGTCGCGGCGCTGGTGCTCGATCATCGCCGAGCGGGTGATGCGGGTGACCTGCCCGATACCGGCCATCGCCAGTGCCAGCGCCGGAAAAGCCAGATGCTGCAGCGCGCTGACGAAGACGTCGAAGCGGCCATGCGCAATGGAATCGATCAACAGCAGTCCGGTCGGCCCCTGCGGCACGGTCAGCGTGTAGTCGATGCGCCCCAGGATCGGCCAGCCGGGAAAGAAGTTCGCCGCCGCGAGCTGCAGAAGGATGGCGAACAGGAAGCTCGGCATCGTCACGCCGATGATCGAGAAGAAACGGCCGGTATTGTCGATCCAGCTGTTGCGGTAGCGCGCGGTGACGACGCCCAGCGGCACCGATATCACGATCATCAGGAACACCGTCACCAGCACGAGTTCCAGCGTCGCCGGCAGGAGTTCGAGGATTTCGGTCGCCACCGGCTTGCCGGAGATCAGCGAGCGGCCGAAATCGCCGCGCAGGGCACCGCCGACATAATTCACGAACTGGATCAGGACCGGATCGTCGAGCCCCATTTCCAGGCGCATCGCGTCGACCTGCTCCTGGGTGGCGCTGGGGCCGAGCGCGATGCGGGCCGGATCGCCCGGCACGACCCGCGCCAGCACGAAGATCATCAGCGACAGGACCAGCATGACGCCGGCGAAACCAAGCAGCCGCCGCAGCATGACATCGAGCAAATTGGTGTGCATGGGCCTCCGGTTCCGCCTCGTGGCGGCATTGGCTGCCGCGCTGTCATTGCCGGAAGTCTGTCGCGATCACCACGCGTCGATCAAGAGCAAGACCGGATAGGTTTTGACAGAATAGGTATAGGTTTTTAGGAAGTTTGGTCGATTTTAACCGGTCACGCGACCCAGCCGAGCGCCTTGGCGGTCGCGATCGCCTCGGCCCGGCGCCGGCAACCGATCTTGCGATAGATGTTGGACAGGTGGAATTTCACCGTCACTTCCGACAGGCCGAGCTGGCGGGCGACGAACTTGTTGGTGCCGCCCTCCACCACCAGCAGAAGCACCTTCATTTCCTTGCGCGTCAGCCCCGCCCGCTGCGGCCCGTCCGAGGCCGGCATGTCGAGCGCCTTGAGCCGGCGCACGGCCTGGCGGACATCGTTGGACACCAGTACGAAGGAGCCGATGCGCTTGTCGTCGAGAAGCGTCGGAACCAGATGCGGCTCTTCGGCCAGCGGCATGATCGTACCGAGCCGCGCGCACGCTTCCAGCGCCTTCAGCATGTCCGACCGGGCCGTGCTGATGTCGCGGTGACGCCGCGCCAGATGCGCCGACCACACGCGCAGCGTCACGCGCTGGCGGTCGGTAAGGTGGTCGTTGGTCAACAGGGCGCCGATCTGGTCGCGCAGCACCGGTCGGGTCGGCACCTCCCAGATCAGGTGGCGCAACCACGCCATCACCAGCGCGATTTCCTGCGGATCGACGAGCCGGATGAGATTTTCGACCGCCCCCTCGACCCAGGTACGGTTTGCCCGCGACTGCACGGCGGTCAGAAGGTCGGCGGCCTCCTGCCAGCGATTGCCGTTTTGCAGGATGGCGACCTCGCGCAGGGTGATGACGAGCCGGAACCGGTTCGAGCGCCATTCCTGCACGCGCCATTTGTCGAGGAACGCGCGCGCCGCCGCGCTCGACACGTGCCGGCTCAGCGCCTGGCCGCCGTAATTGATCGCCAGTTCGGCAACGGTCGGCCAGATCTCGCCATAGGCGAAGCGGTCGAACTCGTCGTTGAGAAAGCGCACCAGGGTGCGCACGTCGCCCTGCTCGTAGCGGATGACCGCCCTGACCAGCCCGAGCAGGCGCGCATCTGACGGCGTGTCGAACGGCACCCGCGCCAGCGTCTGCTCGGCATGGCGGGCATGGCCGTCGGCGGCGGTGAGCGCGCCGCGCAGCAGGCACAGGATCGCCTGGTAGAGATCGACATAAAAGCCGAGCAGATGGGCCTGCGCCTGCCGATAGTGGTGGCGCGCGCGCCGGGCGATCTCGTCGGCCGTCTCATATTCGCGCCGGCGCACCGCGACTTCCAGCATGGCGTTGTAGAAGCTGCCGCGCTGCAGATGATCGTCGAGCGCCACCTCGCCGAGCGCGTCGAACACCCGCGCCCGCGTCGTGTCGGTGATGGCGACGTCCTCGTACATGGCCATCAGGAAGCGAAACAGCCTGAAATCGAGCGGAAAACGGTCGCGGCCGTCCAGAACCACGTTGAGATTTTGCGCCTCGGGGCCGAAGCGGCGATTGATCAAATGCCGCGCGCGGCTGACATTGCCCGATTTGAGCGCATGCATGGTGTAGGCGAACACAAGCACGTTCTCGTTCTCGCGCCAGGCTTGAGGAAATCCGTCCAAGACCTCAAGACATGCGTCCAGCCCGTGGAAATGCATGAAGAATTCCCGGCCGCCGGCATGGAACAGTCGCAGCGCCTCGTCGAAATCACCCTTTTTCTGCGCGGTCAGGATCGCGGCCACGGTGCCGTCGGCGCGCGCCAGCGGCCTGTCTGCCTGCCGGTCCCTGTCCGCCTGCTCCGGGGCCAGCGCGGCGCGGAACGCCGCGGCGAGCGCGACACTGCGAAAGGCCAGCCGGCCGCTGCCCGGCTCGACCGCCACCAGGGCGGGAAAGCGGTCGCACAACTCCACCAGCCTACCCGCATCGATCCCATCGGCGACCAGACCCTCCGGCGCGCGGGCCAGCGCCTCGAGCACCATCCGCAACGGATCGGGCAGCAATCCGAGCAGTTCGGCCGCGAGCACCGCGCCGGCCTCGTCGGCCGGTCCGGGGCCGACAGCATCGGCACCCGGCGGCGTCACGGCTGGTTGATGCGTCTCATCCTGCGCGTCCATGCGCTTATTTGCCCCGAAAGCGTCTCGCCCGGGACAATGCCGTATTTTCGGCGCCGGTCAAATGCCGGCGTGCGGCCTACACGCTCAGCGCGCGATCTCGGCGATGCCGCCATGGGCCGCCGACCAGGCAAGCGGCGCCTTCAGAAAGCTCTCGACTTCGCCGAGCACATCTGGCGGGAACCGGCCCTCGTCCTTGCACACTTTCAAGACATCCCACCACGTCGCCAGATAATGCAGCCGCATCCCGGCCGCCTTCAGCCGCTCCGGCGCGTCGGGAAAAATATCGTAATAAAACACCGCGAACGTATCGGTGACGCGCGCGCCCGCCGCATTCAGCGCCTCGGCGAACTTGATCTTGCTGCCGCCATCCGTCGTCAGGTCCTCGACCAGAAGGATACGCCTGCCCTCGACCGGCGCCCCCTCGATCTGCGCGTCGCGGCCGAACCCCTTGGGTTTCTTGCGCACGTAGTGCATCGGCAGGCCGAGCGAGTCCGACAGCCAGGCCGCGAACGGAATGCCGGCCGTCTCGCCGCCGACCACGCCGTCGAACTGCTCGAAGCCGACATCGCGCAGGATCACCGACGCCGCGAAATCCGTCAGCGCGGCGCGAATGCGCGGATAGGAGATCAGCTTGCGGCAGTCGATATAGACCGGGCTCGCCAGCCCCGACGTGAACGTATAGGGCTCGTCGGCGCGGAAATGAACGGCCTCGATCTCGAGCAACATCCGCGCCACCGTGGTCGAGATCACCGCGCGGTCGGGAAACGTGTTGGAAAACATGGAGGCGTCCTTGGGCTGGTGGCGGTTCGTGCGACCGGTCGGGGCCTAGACGGCCTCGTCGGCCACGAACCAGTGAATCGGAAACATCGGGTCGAACACCGTCACCGGGCCCGCGCCCGTCTCGATGCGCGGCGGCAAGGCGATCGGGTCGGCGGCGCGTTTCAAAACCATGCGCTCCTCGTTCGCCGGCAAGCCGTAAAACGCCGGGCCGTTGAGCGAGGCGAAGGCCTCGAGCCGGTCGAGCGCCTCGTCCTCCTCGAACACATGCGCCAGGCACGCCATGGTGTTGATGGCCGAAAAGATGCCGGCGCAGCCGCAGGCCGTTTGCTTCGACGCATCGGTGTGGGGGGCGGAATCGGTTCCCAGGAAAAACCGCCCGTCGCCCGAGGTCGCCGCCGCGCGCAGCGCCAGCCGGTGGGTTTCGCGCTTGGCGACCGGAAGGCAGTAATAATGCGGGCGGATGCCGCCGGCCAGGATCGCGTTGCGGTTGATGATCAGGTGATGGGTGGTGATCGTGGCCGCAAGCCCGTCCGGATTGGCCAGCACGTAGTCGACGCCGTTCTTGGTCGTCACATGCTCCATCACCACCCGCAGGCCCGGCACGCGCCGGCGCAGCGGCTCCAGCACGCGGTCGATGAACACCGCCTCTCGGTCGAAAATGTCGACATCGGCGTCGGTCACCTCGCCGTGAATGCAAAGCGGCATGCCGATCTCCGCCATCCGTTCCAGCACCGGCACGACCTTGTCGATATCGCGCACGCCGCTTTGCGAATTGGTCGTCGCCCCGGCGGGATAAAGCTTGACCGCGCGCACCACGCCGTCGGCGAAGCCGCGCGCGACATCGTCGGCGTCGGTCGCCTCGGTCAGATAAAGCGTCATCAGCGGCTGGAACGTCGATCCCGGCGACAGCGCCATCTCGATGCGATTGCGATAGGCCGCGGCGTCGGCCGTGGTCACCACGGGCGGCACCAGGTTCGGCATGATGATCGCGCGCGAAAAATGCGCCGCCGTATAGGGCAGCACACCGGCCAGCATCGCGCCGTCGCGCAGATGCAGGTGCCAATCGTCGGGTCTGGTGATGGTGAGACTGTCCAAGCCGTGTGTCCGATCCTTGCGGTGCTCCGCTTTCCCGGCGGGCCGCGCGACCACGCAGCCGGCCGGTTCGAAGCGATAGCAGCCCAATGCCACGAAGCCGCCCCCGAAAAAACCGGCAAATACCCGAAATCCGCAACTTTGTGCCCGTCAGGCCCGCCGACACCGCGCGCTCCGGCGCCCGGACGGTTCCGGCCACGCACCGCTCAAAGCGCGAGGGTCCAGTTCTGGCCGACCAGATCCTGGCCGAAGGAATGGTGGTTTTCCTCCTCGACCAGCACGAAACCCGCCGCCTCGTAGATGCGCCTAGCGCTGTCGAGCACGTCGTTGGTCCACAAGGTCAGCGCCTGATAGTTCTTGGCGCGCGCGAAACGGATCACCTCCTCGACCAGCCGTCGGCCGATGCCCAGCCCGCGCGCCGAGGGCTCGACGTAAAGCAGCCGCAGCCTGGCGGTCGTGTCCGACGCTTTCATGCAAAAGATCGAACCGACCACCGCGCCGTGCCGCTCGGCAACCCAGGCGCGCTCCCGGGCCGGGTCGAACGTGTCCACGAAAGCCGAGACAATGCCGGCGATCAGCCCCTCGAACCGTTGGTCCAGGCCGTAATCGTCGTGATAGAGGCGGGCCTGGCGATGGATGATAAAGCCGAGGTCGCCCGGTTCGGGCGCCCGAAGCAGATAGGGCGCGGCGGCGTCCTCGTCCGGTCCGAGCACGGCGCGCACCGTGCGCATCGCTTCGACCAGCCGCCGCCGTTCGCTTTCGACAAACCGGCTGAGCAGCTTCGACACTTCGGCATCGGCGCCGCTTTCGAGCGGCGCGAACTCTTCCCGCCCCCGGCCCGTCAGCGCCAGCACGGACTGTCGCTGGTCGGTGTCGGATTTTTGCCGGACCAGCAAGCCGCGATCCTCGAGCTTTCTGAGGCAGCGGCTCAAATAGCCGGCATCGATTTCCAGGGCGCGCGCCAGAAGGCTCGCCGTCAGACCGTCGCGATGCGCCAGCTCGTAGAGAATGCGCGCCTCGGTCAGCGAAAAGGTCGAGTCCAGCAGCCCCTCGCTAAGCGCTCCGATTTGGCGCGTATAAAAGCGGTTGAAGGCACGCACGGCCGCGATCTGCGCGGATGCGACATCCTCTTGCTCTTGCTCGATCATGGCTGCCCCTTATTTGATGCTAAAATCAATAAAGTAATTGCCAAAGTCAATTATTTGATTTTTGACACGGCGCCTCTACCGTGCGGCTGCATCCGCCGGACGGCGGAACCGGCCACGGAAGGACATCATGACCCCGGATGAGCTCAAGCGCCTGATTGGCCTGCCGCGCGCGCGGCGCGCACCCGACGTCTCGGTGGTCGAGCGGTCCGAGGCGAGCGACCATATCGTCGAGCGCCTGGCATTCGACTTTGGTGACGGCCGGCCGGTGCGCGGGCTGCTGACGCGCCCGGCAGGCGCCGGCGGGCCGCACCCGGCAGTGCTTTACTGCCATGCTCACGGCAACAAATACGCGATCGGCGCCTCGGAACTTCTCGTCGGCCGGCCGAGTCTCATCGGTCCCTATGGGCCGCTTATGGCCAAAGCGGGCTTCGTGGCCCTGTCGCTCGACATGCCGACCTTCGGCGAGCGGGCCGACGAGACCGAAAACGCCCTCGCCAAGGCCTTGCTGTGGCGCGGCGCCACGCTGATAGGGTTGATGCTTGCCGACCTGCTCGCCGGCTTCGATCACCTGGCCGCGCGCCCCGACGTCGACGCGACCCGCATCGCCACGTTCGGCCTGTCTATGGGCGCGACCCACGCCTATTTTCTGGCCGCCATCGAGCCGCGCGTGGCACGCGCGGCGCACCTATGCGCCTATGCCGACCTCGAAAGCCTGGTCGAGACCGGCGCCCACGACCTGCACGGTCACTACATGACGGTACCCGGCCTGCTTGCCGCCACCTCGACCGGGCGCATCGCCGGCATGGTCGCCCCGCGCCCGCAACTGATCTGCACCGGCGACCATGATCCGCTCACCCCGCCCGACGCCGTCGACACCGCCTACCGGCAGACACGCGCCGCCTATCGCGCCGCCGGCGCGGCCGGCGCGCTCGTGCGCCTGTCGCAGCCCGAGACCGGACATGAGGAAACCCCGCAAATGCGCCGCGCAGTGCTCGATTTCCTCTCCGCCATGCGCTGAGGGGCGCGCCCGCCCTACTCGGCCGGCGCGGCGATCTGCGGCTGCTCGGGCTCCGGCGCCAGTTCGCGCCGGGTGATCAGGGTGTAGAACATCGGCACGACGAACAGCGTGAACAGCGTGCCGACCAGGATGCCGGAAAAGATCACCAGCCCCATGGAATAGCGCGCCGCAGCACCCGCACCCTGCGCCGTGATCAGCGGCACGACGCCCAGCGCCATCGCCGCCGTGGTCATCAGGATCGGCCTGAGGCGCACCTTTGCCGAGGCGATGATCGCCGCGAACCGATCGAGCCCGTGCTCGTGGCGCTGCTGATTGGCGAACTCGACCAGCAGGATTCCGTGCTTGGTGATCAGGCCGATCAGCGTGATCAGCCCGACCTGGGTGTAGATGTTGAGCGTACCCAGGCCGAGATTGAGCGGCACGATTGCGCCGAAGATCGACAGGGGCACCGACATCATGATGATGAACGGATCGCGGAAACTCTCGAACTGCGCCGCAAGCACCAGATAGATGACGATCAGGGCGAGACCGAAGGCAAGCAGGATCGTGTTGCCCTGCTCGGCCTCGAGCCGCGACTGGCCCGAATAGTCGATGAAGAACCCGTTCGGCATCAGGCCCTCCGCGATCTCGACGATCGTCGACAGCCCGTCGCCCGTGGTGACGCCCGGCAAAGGCAGGGCCGAGATCGTGGCCGAGTTCAACTGGTTGAACTGCTCGATCGCCGAGGGAGCGGCATTGGTGTCGATCGACACGACCGCCGACAGGGGCACCATCTCGCCGGTGGCGCTGCGCACGAAGAATTCGCCGATGCGATGCGGATTGTCGCGATAGTCCTGCGGCACCTGGGTGATGATGTCGTAGCTGTTGGATTCACGGTCGAACTGGGCCACGGCCCCGCCACCGACCAGCAGGCTGAGCGTGGTGCCGATATCGCGGATCGGCAGGTTGAGCGCGGCTGCCCTGTCGCGGTCGATGGTTACGGTGACCTGCGGCGCGTCGAAGGCGAGTGAGTTCTGCACCACGATGAAGCGTCCGCTCGCCTCGGCCTCGCGCTTGATCTGCTCGGCGACCTCGAACACCTGGCTCGATTCGCCGGTCGCCCGGATGACGACGGAGATCGGCAGACCGCCGCCCGAACCCGGCAGCGAGGGCGGTGCGAACACCAGGGCTTGCACGCCGGCGATTTCCGACAGTCTCGCGGTGATGTCGGCCTGGATTTCCGCTTGCGACCGCTCGCGCTCGGCCCAGTCCTTGAACGACCAGACCGCGATGGCGCTGTTGGTCTGCCCGCCCAGGCCGACGATGGAGAAATTGGCGTCCAGCTCCGGCAGGTCCTTGGTCAGTTCCCGCATCTGCTCGGTGTAAAGCTTGGTATAGTTGGTGGTCGCGTAGCGCGGCGCGTTGACGAGCGCGAACAGCGCGCCCGAATCCTCTTCCGGCGCCAGCTCGCTGGACGTCTTGGTAAACAGATAGCCGGTCAGGCCGAGCAGCACCGCCACGATCATGAAGGTGACGGCCCGGTAGTTCAGCGAACCGGCCACGAGCCGCTCGTAGACATTGGCCACTCGCTCGAACGTGCCGTCGACGATGCGCTGGAAACGGCTGTGATTGCCGGCCTTGAGCAGGCGCGCCGACATCATCGGCGTGATCGTCAGCGCGACGATGCCCGAAATGATGACAGCACCGGCGAGCGTGAACGCGAATTCGCGAAACAGCGAGCCGGTCAGGCCGCCGGTAAAGCCGAGCGGAGCGAACACGGCGGCAAGCGTGATCGTCATTGCCACGACCGGGCCGGTGATCTCGCGCATGCCGCGATAGGCCGCCTGAATCGGGCTCATGCCCTCCTCGATGTGGCGGTGGATGTTTTCCACCACCACGATCGCGTCGTCGACCACCAGGCCGATCGCCAGCACCATCGCAAGCAGCGACAGGAGGTTGATCGAATAGCCCAGCACCAAGAGCAGAAAACACACGCCGATCAGCGACAGCGGGATGGTCACGATCGGCATCAGCACCGAGCGGAACGAGCCGAGGAAGAGCAGGATCACCAGGATGACGATCACCACCGCTTCGGCGATCGTCTTGAAAACCTCCTCGATCGAGGCGCTGATCGTCTCGGTGGCGTCATAGACCATGGTCGCCGTCATGCCCTCGGGCAGGCTCGCCTGGATTGCGGGCAGTTCCTTGAGCACGGCCGCCGACGTGTCGAGCGGATTGGCCGACGGGGTCGGGAAGATACCGACGAAGGTGCCCGGCTTGCCGTTGAAGCTCACCACCGTGTCGGTGCTTTCGGCCGCCAGTTCCACGTGCGCCACCTCGCCCAGCCGAACGACGTCGTCGCCCGACGCCCTCAGGGGCAATGCGGCGAACGCCTCCGGCGTCTGCAGTGTCGATTTCAGCGTGATCGAATGGGCGACATACTCGTTCTCGACCTTGCCGGGCGCCGACAGGAAGTTCGAGGCGTTGATGGCGTTGAGCATTTCGGCCGCGGTGATACCGCGCGCGGCGAGCCGCACCGGATCGACCCAGACCCGCATCGAATACTCCGCCGCCCCCAGGATCTGCGCCTCGGCCACGCCCTCGACCGTCGACAGGCGCGGCCGGATGACCCGGTCGAGATATTCGGTCAGCTGTTCGGCGGACATGTTGGGGTTCTGCATCGCCAGATACATGATCGCGAATTGCTGGCCCGTGCCCTTGACGATGGTCGGATCGCGCGCATCCGTCGGCAGGTTGCCGCGCACCTCCTGCACCTTCGACATCACCTCCGTCAGCGCGACGTCGGGGTCCGCGCCCAATTCCATCTGCACCGTCACCACGCTCGCCGACGGCCGGCTTTGCGAGGTGACGTAGTCGACATTCTCCGTCGTCGACACGGCCGCGGCGATCGGCGCGGTGATGAAGCCCTGGATCAGTTCGGCGCTGGCGCCGGGATAGATGGTGGTAACGGTGATCACCGTCTCCTCGACCTGCGGATATTGCCGCACGGTGAGGTTCATCATGCCCTGGAAGCCGAGCAGCAGGATCAGGAAGCCGACCACCGTCGACAGGACGGGGCGGCGAATGAAGATGTCGGAAAAATTCATTGCGCGGCCGCCTCCCCGGAGCGGGCCGCCGCCGGCTCGACGCTGTTGTCGACCGCGACCGGGCCGTTATTGGTCAGCCGGTTCTGTCCGGCGGTGACGACCTCGTCGCCCGCCGATACGCCCGAGACGATCTCGATCACGCCGCCGGCCCGGCGCCCGGTCTTGACGAAGACCTGCCGCGCGATCAGGGCCGGCCCGTCATCGGCGCCATCGCCGTCGGAAGCCTCGGCCGCATCCTCGGCCGGCGCGACCACGAACAGATAGTCGCCGTAAAGGCTGGTGATGAGCGCCGTCTGCGGCACCACCAGAACGTCGCCCTCGGCCGGCAGTTCCACCCGCACCTGGACGAACTGGCCGGGGCTCAGCCGCCCGCCGGCGTCGGTGATTTCGGCGCGCAGCGCGACCAGCCGCGTCTGCGGGTCGACGCGCGGCTCGATGCCGGTGACTTTTCCGGAAAAGTCGAGACTGTCCTCGGACAGGCCGTAGCGGACGGGCAGGCCGATCTCCAAAAGCGGCAGATTCTGCTCCGGCACGCTGAAATCGGCGCGCAACGTGTCCAGGTCCTGCAGCGTCGCCACCGTGTTGCCGGGCGCGATATATTGGCCCTTTTCCACCCGCGGAATGCCGATCGTGCCCGAAAACGGCGCCATGAGCTCCTTCTGGGCAAGCACGGCCTCGAGCTTGGCGACCTGCGAGGCCGAGGCCGTCGCCGCCGCCTGCGCGCTTTCCACCGCCGTCTCCGACCCCACGCCGCGCTTCAACAATTCCTGCGCGCGCGTCAAAACCTGTTTGTCGAGCTGCGCCTTGGCGCGCGCGGCTTCCAGGTCGGCGCGCTGCACATTGTTGTCGAGCACGACCAGGGTCTGTCCCTCTTCGACGCGATCGTTGGCCTCGAACCGGACATCCTGGACGATGCCCGTCGTCTCGACCGTCAGATCGACGCCGCGCGCTGCCCCGACCGTGCCGATCGCCTGGATCCGCGGCGTCCAGGTCAGCGATTCGACCTTTGCCGTCGACACCGTCACCGCCGGCCGCGGCCGATTGGCGAAGAACTGGCTGATCGCCTGGTCCCTGAACATGTTGAAACCGACGAGACCGCCCGCAACCAGCGCGACGAGAACCAGGGCGATAAGGAAGCGTTTGACCATGCGGGGCGGGCTCCGGCAGTTAGGGTCTGGGTATGCTACTCGCTGACGAGACATCCGGCGAGGGCAAAGCCGTTTCGGGCGCTTGCGCGTCGGAGCGCTTAACTGTACCGTCTGGTCGGTAAAGTCAACAGCGATGGGTACGGTTTCGATGGCGCCAAGACGCCCTTCCTCGCGTGCGAAAATACTGAAGGCGGCCGCCGATGTCGCCCGCGAGGCCGGCATCGGCCATTTCTCGCTCGACGCGGTCGCCGCGCGCGCCGGCCTGTCGAAGGGCGGCTTGCTCTACAATTTCCCCTCCAAGTCGAAATTGCTGGAAGCGCTGGTCGAGGAGCATTTGATCGAGGTCGAGGCCGAATTGAGCGACCACGCCGCGCGCCGCGCCGGCAGCCCCAATGCGCTCGCGACCGCGTTTCTGGCCCTCGCCCGCGATCAGGATCGCCCGCAGGATCAACCGCCGTCCGGCCTACTGGCCGCCCTGGCGGAAGATCCGGGTTTCCTCGAGCCGGTGCTGCGCTTCCACCGTCACACGCTCACGCGCATGACCGCCACGGCAAGCGATCCGCATATGGTGCTGGTCGCCTTCCTGGCCGTCGAAGGGCTGCGGCTGACGCGCCTGCTCGGCCTCGACGTGCTCGACGCCTCGGAGCGCGCCAGCGCCTACGCCAAGCTCGAATCGCTGCTGGCTGCCACCACGCCGGCCTGACATCCGCGCCAGGCTTTGCGGTTTTTCGATGGGTTCGGCGCGGCCGCCAGGGTCGGCCGCCGCCCGCCCCGGGGCGATCCCGGCAGAGAGCCGACCATGCCCCGGACGCGCCGGGAAAGCCGCCTCAAAGCGTCGTCCAGGCGCCGTCCCGCTGCGAAGATTTCACACAGGCCTCCACGAAGGCGACGCCTTCCACCCCGTCCTCCACGCTCGGATAGAGGACGGCGCCATCGACCGAGCCGCCCGCACCCCGCGCGGCGCGGATCGCCCGGGCCGCCTCGGCATAGATATTGGCAAACCCTTCGAGATAGCCTTCTGGATGCCCCGGCGGCACGCGCGAAAGCCGTCCCGCCGCCTCGCCCGCGCCCGCGCCGTTGCGCGTGATCAGCCGCTTCGGCGCGCCGAACGGCGTGAACCACAAATGGTTCGGGTGCTCCTGCTCCCACTCCAGCCCGCCTTTGGTGCCGTAGACCCGCAGCTTCAGCGCGTTCTCGTTGCCGGGCGCGACCTGGCTCACCCACAGCATGCCTTTCGCCCCGCCCTTGAAGCGCAGCATCACATGCGCGTTGTCGTCGAGCGGCCGGCCGTCGACGAACGCCGTCAGATCGGCGGCCAGGCTGTCGAGGTCGAGCCCGGTCACGAAGCGGGCAAGATTGAAGGCATGCGTCCCGATATCGCCGGTCGCGCCGCCGACGCCCGAGCGCGCGGGGTCGGTGCGCCACGAGGCCTGTTTCTGGCCGGTGCCCTCCAGCTTCTCGGTCAGCCAGTCCTGCGGATATTCGACCTGGACCACGCGCAGGTCGCCAAGTTCGCCCCCGGCCACCATCGCGCGCGCCTGCCGCACCATCGGGTAACCGGTATAATTATGCGTCAGCACGAACACTTTGCCGGTTTGCTTCACCAGCGCGGCAAGTTTTTTCGCGTCCTCGAGATTGGCGGTCATCGGCTTGTCGCAGATGACGTGAATGCCCGCCTCCAGAAACACCTTGGCGGCCGGATAGTGCATGTGGTTGGGGGTGACGATCGCCACCGCCTCGATGCCGTCGGCCCGCGCCGCCTCCGCCTTCGCCATCTCCTCGAAAGAGCCGTAGCCGCGTTCGGGATCGATCCCGAGCTCGGCCGCCGAGGCGCGCGCGCGCTCGGGATCGGAGGAGAGCGCGCCCGCCACCAGCGCGAACTCGCCGTCGAGCCGGCCTGCGATGCGGTGCACCGCGCCGATGAAGGCGCCCTGCCCGCCGCCGACCATGCCGTAGCGGATCGGTCCGTCGCCCGCCTGTGCCTTTGATGCGCCGACCATGACGGCCCTCCCTATTCGATCCCCATCATCTTCTTCAGCGCCGCCTCGTCGACCTCGCCGCCGGCGAAATCGTCGAAGGCCCGCTCGGTCACCCGGATGATGTGCTGCTCGATGAACGGCGCCCCCTCGGCCGCCCCGTCCTCGGGATGCTTCAGGCAGCACTCCCATTCCAGCACCGCCCAGGAGGCGTAATCATATTGCGCAAGCTTGGAGAAGATGCCGGCGAAATCGACCTGGCCGTCGCCCAGCGAACGGAACCGCCCGGCCCGCTCGACCCAGCCCTGATAACCCGAATAGACACCCTGGCGCCCGGTCGGATTGAACTCGGCATCCTTCACGTGGAAGGCCCTGATATGCTCGTGATAGATGTCGATGAAGGCGAGATAGTCGAGCTGCTGCAGCAGGAAATGCGACGGATCGTAGTTGATGGCGCAGCGCTTGTGGCCGCCGACCGCGTCCAAAAACATCTCGAAGGTCGCGCCGTCGAACACGTCCTCGCCCGGATGGATCTCGTAGCCGAGATAAACGCCGTTTTCTTCGTAGGCGTCGAGGATCGGTTTCCAGCGCCGGCCGAGTTCCGCGAACGCCTCTTCGATCAGCCCGGCCGGGCGTTGCGGCCAGGGATAGAGATAGGGAAAGGCGAGCGCGCCGGTAAACGACACCGACACGTCTAGACCGAGATTGCGCGAGGCCTTGGCCGCCATCGTCACCTGGTCGGCGGCCCATTTCTGGCGCGCTTTAGGGTTGTTGTGCACGTCGGCCGGCGCGAACGCGTCGAACGCGCTGTCATAGGCTGGATGCACGGCGACGAGCTGGCCCTGCAAATGCGTCGAAAGCTCCGTCACCTCGACGCCGGCTTCCGCGCAGACGCCCTTGACCTCGTCGCAATAATCCTTCGAGCTTGCCGCCTTCTTGAGATCGAACAGACGTCCGTCCCAGGTCGGGATCTGAACGCCTTTGTAGCCAAGGCCGGCGGCCCATTTGGCGATCGCCGGCAGCGAATTGAACGGCGCGTCGTCGCCGGCGAACTGCGCGAGAAAAATCGCCGGGCCCTTCATTGTCGTCGGCATGGTCTCCTCCCTCTTGGGCTTGCCTGGTCGGCGTGGTCGTACCGGGACCGCACCCGAAGCGGGCAGCATCGCCATGCTCCCCGCACCGTTTGGCGCGCCCTCCTCCCGGGGGGAGCAAGTGTCCAGTCGCGCCGTGTCCGGGAGACCCGCGATCGCGACTGGACATTACCCCGCTCGCATTTTTGGTATTACCAAATTTTCCGTCAGGGTCAAGCCATGCGCCACAAGGCGATTTTGCGCCACAAGGCGCATAATCTTTTTTTTAATCCATGTTTTTCATAGATTTAGACCAAAAATCAGACTCACTGCCGCACATGCTTGCGACCGGTTTGGAAATCCGCTAGAAAAACACCAACGCCAGACTGGTCCAACCAGTTTGCCAGTCAGGCCGTTTCGAGGGAGGAGAGCGTGCGCCCGTGGCGGCGGCGCTCGCAAGCGATTTTGGAGAAGGACGGACCATGCACCTTTCGACGCACAACTGGATGCGCGCCGAGCCGCTCGAGCGCACGCTCGCCCGGATCAAGAAGTTCGGCTACGAATCGATCGAGATTTCCGGTGAACCCACCCAGTACGACACCAAGGAGACGCGCGCCCTGCTCAAGGAGCATGGCATCCGCTGCTGGGGCGCGGTGACGCTGACGCTCGGCGAACGCAATCTCGCCGCCAAGGACCCCGCCCAGCGCGCCGCCTCGGTCGACTACGTCAAGAGCGTGATCACCATGGTCAACGAGCTTGAGGGCGAAATGATCACCCTGGTGCCCTGCACCGTCGGCAAGGTGGTCCCCGACGCCACGGAGGAAGAGGAGTGGCAATGGGTGGTCGAATCGACCAAGGAGTGTTTCGAACATGCGCAGAAGAAGGGGGTTCGCGTCGCCGTCGAGCCGCTGAACCGGTTCGAGACCTATCTGTTCAACCGCTGCGCCCAGGCCTTGGCGCTCGCCGACGCGGTCAGCCCCGAATGCGGGGTCTGCCTCGACGCCTTCCATCTCAACATCGAGGAAGCCGACATCTATGACGCGATCAGGCTTGCCGGCGACCGGCTGTTCGACTTCCACGTCGCCGACAACAACCGTTTCGCGGCCGGGCTCGGCCATCTCGACTGGGCCAAGATCGTCGCCACGCTGAAGGAGATCGGCTATGACGGCGCACTGACCAACGAGTTCGTTGCGCCCGTCGACCGGACGCCGGCGGCGATCTATCCCGACATGGTCGACCGCAATCCGAGCGACATCCCGCCCGAACAGCTCAAATTCATCCAGGATCACGGATCGAGCGTGCTGACGGAGGCATTTTATGCCGACCAGATGCGCATCACGGCGGAAACCATCCTGCCCCTGATCCGCTAGGATCGGGACGGATTCGGCCGTTCCCGCCGCGACTGCGGGAACGGCACGGGGAACAAGATGCGTATAGCGCGTATTGAAGCTTGGTGGGTGCGCGTTCCCATCGAAAGGAAAAACCAGCATCGAAGCGATTTCGGACAGATCGCGACATTCGATGCCGCCATCGTTCGGGTGGAAACCGAGTGCGGGATCGTCGGCTGGGGCGAAGGCAAGAACGCCGCCGGCAGCGCCGGCGAATATGCCGCCCTGGTCCATTTGATCAACCGCGAGGTCGCGCCGGCGCTGATCGGCCGCGACCCGCGCGAGCCGGGCGTGATCTGGGAAACGCTGTATAACGGCGTGCGTCACCAGACCGCCGCGCGCGCCGGCCACGCCATGCCGCAACTGGCCCGGCGCGGCCACACGCTGGCCGCCATCAGCGCCATCGACATCGCGCTGTGGGACATTTTGGGCAAGCATCTGGGCGCGCCGGTTTGGCGGCTTCTGGGCGGACGCAAGGCCGACAGGCTGCCCGCCTATGCATCGGGCGGCTGGGCCGGCGTCGACACGATCGGCGAGCAGCTTTCGTCCTATATCGAAAAAGGCGGATTCCGCGCGGTAAAGATGCGCGTCGGCGCGATCGACGGCCCGCCGCACGTCTCGGCCGCGCGCGTGCGCGCCGCACGTGAAGCGCTTGGCCCCGGCGTCGACATCATGGTCGACGCGCACGGCACCTTCAATGTCGGCGACGCCAAGCGTTTCGCCGCCCTGGTCGCGGATCAGGACGTCGCCTGGTTCGAGGAACCGGTGATCGCCGACGACAAGCCCGGCATGGCCGAGATACGCGCGGCCTGCTCGATCCCGATCGCCGCCGGCGAGAGCGAGGCGACGCGGTTCGCCTTTCGCGATCTCGCGGTCCTGCGCGCCGCGGACATCTTCCAGCCCGATCTCGGCTTTTGCGGCGGCATCAGCGAGGGATGGAAGATCGCCGCGATCGCCTCCAGCTTCAATTTGCGTCTCGCCCCGCATCTGTGGGCCGGCGCACCGTGCTTCTTCGCCGGCCTGCATCTATGTGCCGCATCCCCGGCAAGCTTCATCATCGAATATTCGCTTGGCGCCAATCCGATGATACACGACCTCGTCGAGGAGACGATTTCCGTGCAAGACGGCATGATCGATGTTCCGGACCGACCCGGTCTCGGTTTTACCATCTCGGAGGACTATGTGAGAAAATACGCGGTGGACTGAATGGAATGACTGAAAAAAGCCTGCTCGCCGACCTGGCCGCCTACCTGTTTGCCCATACCGACAAGCAGAGCGCGCGCACGCCCTCCGAGCGTGAGCTCGCCGAGCACTTTTGCGTCAGCCGCGGCCAGATCCGCGAGGCGCTCGCCATTCTCGAAGCCATGCAGATCGTGGAGCGGCGCGCCAAATCCGGCATCTACCTGACCCAGAGCCGGGCGAGCGTGGAAGCGCTGGCGCTGTTTGCGCGCGCCGGGCTGCCGCTCGACCCGGTGCAGATCTACGAGGCGGTGGAACTGCGCAAGATCCACGAGATCAAGGCCTCCGAACTCGCCTGCGAGCGTGCCACGGAAGAAAACTATCAGGCGCTGCGCGCCGTGCTCGACCGCTCCGAAAAGCGGCTGGCGGCGGGCGAATCGCTCAACAAGGAAGATCGCGACTTCCATCTCGAGATCGTCCGCGCGACCAAGAACAGCGTGTTTTACCGTGTGTGCAGCGTCTATTACGTGATGGGCGAAGCCAGGCTGCCGGTCTATTTCAGCGATCCCGAGCGGGGCCGGAAATCCCATGCCGAGCATCTGCAGATCTTCGATGCGCTGGTGCGCCGCGACGGCAATCTGGCCCAGGCGCTGATGAGCGCGCATCTTCAGGGCGCGGAAAGCTACTGGAAGGGCTTGATCGAGCGCGGCACGACGGTGGACGGTTCGGGACCGGCCAACCCCGATCCGCAGCTTGAGAATGTCTGACAAAACCCCGCTCGTCCTGTCCACCCACCCGCTTCACCCGCAGGCCGAGGCCAAGCTGGAGGGGCAGGCCCGGCTGGCGGTCGCCTCCGCGCTCGACGCCGAGACGCTCGTCCGCGAGGCCGAGGCGGCCGAAATCGTCATCGTGCGCACGCCGCTGCCGGCGCACCTGTTCGAACGGGCAACCAGGCTGCGCGCGGCGGTGCGCCACGGTGCCGGGCTCGACATGATCCCGGTCGAGGCGGCGACGGCCGCCGGCGTACTGGTCGCCAACGTGCCGGGCGTCAACGCCCGCACCGTGGCCGAACATGTGCTGTTTGCCGCCATGGCGCTGTTGCGCCGCTTCCGCCTGGTCGACCGCGACCTGCGCACCAAGGGCTGGCTCGCCGGTCGCGCCCATGCCGTTGTCACCAACGAGCTTTCCGGCCGCACGATCGGCATTGTCGGCATGGGCAATATCGGCCGCACCGTCGGCGAGATCGCCACCCGGGGCTTCGGCCTCGACGTGATCGCCAACAGCCGCAATCCGCGCTCCGTTCCCGACACCATTCCCTATCGCGAAATCGACGCGCTGGTGGCCGAAAGCGATATTGTGGTGCTGTGCTGTCCGCTGACGGACGAAACGCGCGGGCTGATCGACGCCCGGCGCCTTGCGCGCATGAAGCGCGAGACCATCCTCGTCAACGTCGCGCGCGGACCGGTGATCGACGAGGCCGCGCTGGTGGAGGCGCTGCGAAACGACCGGATCGGCGGTGCGGCGCTCGACGTCTTCGACACCCAGCCCCTGCCCGCCGACCATCCGCTCCTGGCGCTCGACAACGTGGTGCTGACGCCGCACATGGCCGGCATCACCGAGGAAAGCATGGCCCGCATGGGCCTTGGCGCGGTGGAGGAGAGCCTGCGCATCCTGGCCGGCGAGCTGCCGGTCAATTTCTGCAACCCGGACGCCGAGCCGCGCTACCGGGCCCGCTTTCCGCGCGCGTGAGACGCACCTTTTCGCCGGCCGCTGGCAACGAGCTCCGCAGCCCGCCGCGGCGCGCGAAGTCCTACGAGGCGTGGCGCAGGCTGAGACCGGAGACCCGGTCGAAGAAGTGGACTTTCTCGGGGTCCCAGGCAAACCGCACCTGCTCGTCATAGGCGACCTTGGTCTGGGCCGAGACCGTCGCCCTGAGCACCGACGCGCCGGCATGCAGGGTCAGGATCTTTTCCACGCCATGATCCTCGATGTCGTGGATCGTGGCTTGGCCCGGCGCATCGGCGTCGAGCCGCACATCCTCGGGGCGAATGCCGAAGGTCAGGTCGCGGCCGGCGACCGAGCCGTTGAGCGTGCCGGCGAGCGGCAGCGTCTGGCCGGCCCGCGACAGCGCCGCGCCGCCATCCTCCACCTTGCCGTCGAGCAGGTTCATCGGCGGCGAGCCGACCGCGCGGGCGACGAACGTGTTGCGCGGGCGGGAATAGATTTCCTGCGGCGTGCCGATCTGGACCAGGCGTCCCTCGTTGAGCACGCCGATCTTGTCGCCCATCGACATCGCCTCGACCTGGTCATGGGTGACGAACAGGAAGGTCGCGCCGAGATTCATCTGCAGGTTCTTCAACTGCGTGCGCAGCGCCTCGCGCAGCTTGGCGTCGAGCGCCGACAGCGGTTCGTCCATCAAGAAAACGCGCGGCTCGCGCACGATGGCGCGCCCGATCGACACGCGCTGCATCTCGCCGCCGGACAGGCGGTCCGTCTTGCGCTCGAGCAGGTGTTCGATCCGCAAAACCTTGGCGACTCGGGCCACTTTTTCGTCGATTTCGGCGCGCGGCGTGGCGCGAATCTTCGATTTCAGCGGAAATTCGAGATTTTCGCGCACGGTATAGCGCGGATAAAGCGAATATTGCTGCAAAACCAGCGCGACATCGCGCTCGGCCGGGCCCCAATCGTTCACCCGTTCGCCGTCGATGAGCACCTCACCCGTCGTCGGCGCCTCCAGGCCGGCGATCACGCGCAGCGTGGTCGTCTTGCCGGCACCGGTTTCGCCGAGCAGCACGAAAAATTCGCCGTCGGCGATCTCCACGTCGAGATTCTTCAGCGCCGTGTGGCTACCGAATTTCTTGCTGATGTTCTTGAGCTGGATATGGGCCATGCGTGTTATCCGTCCTGGCGTGCGGCGGCGCTGGCGGGCGCGGCGGAAAGGCGGCGGCGCGCCCTCACAGCTGCACGCCCAGCGAGTTGCCCGAGGCGGCGTCGAAGAAATGCGCCTGGGCCGGGTCGATACGGGCAAAGACCTGCCGGCCCGGGCCGCCGACGAAGCCGCTGCGGGTGCGGGCGCGCAAATAGTCGTCGCCGACTTGGAGATCGACGATGTCGTGCGATCCCAACGGCTCGATCAGATGCGCCTCCAGCGGCAGGTAGCCGTCGCGCGGCTCGAGCGAAACGTCGATCCCCTCCGGCCGGATGCCCAGCTTGAGGCCGTCCGCGCCGGCCCGCGCCGATTGAAGATGCGACAACAGCGTGCCGGGAAAGGCGAAACCCTTTTGCGACCCCGGCGGCACCACTTCCGCACCGCCATCGGCGTCCGCAACCCGGATGTCGGTGACGTTCATCACCGGGCTGCCGACGAATTGCGCGACGAACAGGTTGGCCGGCCGGGAATAGACCTCCTGCGGGCTGCCGACCTGCTGCAGAATGCCCTCGTGCATGATCACGATCCGGTCGGCGAGCGCCATCGCCTCGATCTGGTCGTGGGTGACGTAGATGGTGGTCGAGCCCTGCTCCAGGTGCAGCCGCTTGATCTCGGCGCGCATCTCCTCGCGCAGCTTGGCGTCGAGCGCGCCGATCGGTTCGTCCATCAGGATCGCCTTCGGCCGGCGCACCAGCGCGCGCCCGATCGCCACGCGCTGCATGTCGCCGCCCGACAGCGCCGAGGGCCGTTTCGACAGCAGTTCGGTGATGCGCAGCACCTTGGCCACGCTTTGGACCTCGCGCTCGATCCCGGCGCGGTCATGGCCCATCGCCCGCAGCGGAAAGGCGATGTTTTCGAACACCGTCATATGCGGATAGAGCGAGAACGACTGGAACACGAAGGCGATGTCGCGATGCGCCGCCTTGATGTCCTGCACGACCTTGCCGTCGATCAGGATATCGCCCTCGTCGATCGTTTCCAGCCCGGCGATGGCGCGCAGCGTCGTCGTCTTGCCGCAACCCGACTGGCCCAGAAGCACGATGAATTCGCCGCTCTCGATGTCGAGGTTCAAGTCCTTGATGACCTGCACCTCGCCAAAGAATTTCTGCACCCCGCGAAGTTCGATCTGGGTCATGCCTTGCCCTCGCGATGGTCGGAAACATCGAATACCCGCTCGGCATCCGCCTCCTCGGCGTCCGCCTCGCCGGGGCCGATATGGGTCGTGATGATGAAGCCGATCAGCCCGACGATGATGATGGTCAGCCCGTAGCGGTGTAGAAACAGGCTCCAGGGCTGGCACAAGGCCACCATGCCCAGGATCATCACCGTCTGCGAGGCCGGCTGCAAAAATTTCTGGTTGATCTCGCGAAATCTCATTTGCGGATCGCTCCGAAGGACATGCCGCGCAGCAGGTGATTGCGAAGCAGGAAGGTAAAGATGGCGACCGGCAGCAGGAACAGCACCGTGCCGGCCGCGATCACGGTCCAGTCCGGCAGGCCCGAGCCGATCTGGCTGGGGATGAAGGGGGGTGCGGTCTGCGCCCGGCGATTGGTCATGATCAGCGCGAAGGCGTATTCGTTCCAGGCGATGATGAAACAGAACACCGCCGTGGCCGCGATGCCGGTGGCCGCCTCCGGCAGCACCACCTTGAAGAAGGCCTGCAGCCGCGTATAGCCGTCGACCAGCGCCGCCTCCTCGTATTCGCGTGGGATCTCGTCGATGAACCCTTTCATCAGCCAGACCGAAAACGACATATTGAAGGCGGTATAGAGGATGATCAGCCCGACATGGGTGTCGGTCAGCCCGAACACCCGGTACATCAGGAACATCGGAATCGCGACGACCACCGGCGGCAGCATGCGCGTCGACAGGATGAAGAACAGCCAGTCCTGTTCGCCCGCCACCTTGAAGCGGGAAAACCCGTATGCCGTCAGCGTGCCCATGCCGACCGCAAGCACGGTGGAGGACACGGCGATAATCAGCGAATTCATGAAGCGGTCCGGATAGGCCGACCAGCGCACCTCGCCGGTTCCCGAGCGCACCACCTTTTCGCCGCCGTCGAACACCAGTTGCTCCCACCAGGGGGCCGCGGCGTATTGCTCCTCGCTCGGCGCCTCGCGCAGTTGCGAGCGCCGCAGGAAGAGTTTCACGAACGGCGACACTTCCGGCTCGAACATCACCGTGGGCGGCACGGTGGTGGCCAGGTTGCGCGGCTTGAACGCCGTCGCCGTGATCCAGTAGATCGGGGCCAGGAAGATCAGCGTCACCAGAAGGACGCTGACGATCGCCAGGCGATTGAGCGTGCGTTCGGCCGGGGTGCGGACTGCAGCCATTCTAGCGCTCCTTCACCTTGTTCAGATATTTGACGTAGATATTGGTGATCGCCACCACCACGATCAGCATGATGTAGGCGAGCGCGCAGGAGCGCCCCGTCTGCCATTCCTGGAACGCCATCTTGTAGAGCCGGATCGACAGCACCTCCGTCGTCGGCTGGCTGGTCAGGATGTAGGCGAGGTCGAAGGTCTTGAACGCTTCCATGGTGCGAAAGATGATCGCGATCATCAGGATCGGCGCCACCAGCGGCAGGGTGATGCGAAAGAAGGTGTAGAGCGACCCGGCCCGGTCGATCGCCGCCGCCTCGTAAAGATGCTTCGGCACCGCCGACAGCCCGGCCAGCGACAACAGCATGACGAAGGGCGACCACATCCAGATATCGGTAATCGCCACGGCATAGAGCGCCATGTCGGGATTGGCGAGCCACTCGAACGTGCCGAGCCCGAGCGCGTAGTTGATGATGCCGAAGGACGGGTCGTAAAGCAGCTTCCAGAACAGGCCGACCACCGCCATCGACAGCATCATCGGCAAAAGCAGCAGCGTGGTGATCAGGCCCTTATAGGGGATGTCGCGGTTGAGCAGCAGCGCCACGCCGAAGCCGACGACCACCTGGCCGGCGACCGAGACGATGACGTATTTGGCGGTGATGACGAAATTGTTCCAGATGAACGGGTCGTTCAACAGCTCGCGATAATTCTGCAGGCCGATGAAATTGGCCGGCGCATTGGTCGAGGCGCGGAAATCGGTGAAGGAATAATAGAGCGAATACAGCAGCGGAAAGATGTTGAAGACGATCAGGAACAGGATCGTCGGAATGATGAACAGATTGCGGATCGAAAGATCGCTCAGCCCGCGCTTGGCCGCATGCGATTGCGGGTCCAGCCTGGTTATGACGTCGGTCGTCAAGACGCTCCTCCCCTGAGAGCTTGATCACAGCGGGCCGGCGCGGTCGCCGGCGAAACAGGACGTTTCGCCGCGATCTACGGTCTGGCCCCATTGACCGTGAAACGATTGCCTTCATGGCGTCCGTTTGCGAGGCACGCCCGGTCGCACCGGACCCCGCGATCCTCGAAAGCGGACCTTGATGGGCGGCGGAAGGGGCCAAGGCCCCTTCCGCCTTGTCGGCTATTGGAGCCGGTCGTATTTCTTGAAGGTCTCGGTCCAGTCCACCGCCAGCGCGTCGAGCGCTTCCTTGGCGGTGCCTTCGCCGCCAACGATATAGGGGTAGATGCGCTGGTTGATCTGCTGCAGCAGCTCGGCGAATTCCGGCACCGCCCAGAAGTCCTTCACCTTGAACATCGTCTGGTAGAAGGCCTCGTTATAGGGCGTGGCGTTGCGGAACTCCTCCGATTCCAGCGTCTTGGCGTGGCAGGTATAGCCACCCAGTTCCGCCCAGCGCTTCTGCACGTCGTCACGGATGAACCACTCCAGGAACTTCATCGCCTCTTCCTTGTTCTGGGAATAGGACACGATGGAGATCCCCTGCCCGCCAAGCGCGGCGAACTGGTCGCCGTCCGGCCCGGCCGGATTGGCGAAGAAGCCGGTATTCTTGGCGTGCGGATTGGTAGCCTCGTTCAGCAGCGCCGGGAAGAAGGCGAAATAGTTCATGCTCATCGCCGCCAGACCCTCGGTGATGGCCTGGTTGTTTTCCACGAAGAAGGTCTTCGCCCAGCCCGGAGGCGTGAACTGGTAGAGCTCCTTGTAGGCTTCCAGCGCGGCGACGGCCTTGTCGGAATTGATGTAGCCTTCAACCTCGTAGGTCTCGTAATTGCCGAGTTCCCCGCCGAAGCTGAAGATGGCGTTTTCCACGCCCATCACCAGTGCGTCGTAGGAATTGTCGGTATAGATCGCCACGCCGTAGCGCTTTTCGTCGGGGCGATGGAAGAACTCGGCGATGTCGCGAAGCTGCTTCCAGTCCTTCGGCGGCGCGAGATCGTAGCCGTATTTGGCCTTGAACGCCTCCATCTCCTTGGGATCCTCGAACCAGTCCGTACGATAGGACCAGCCGACAGCGTCGCCTTCGAGCGGGATCGCCCAGTATTTGCCGCTGTTGCCGGGATATTCGGCATAATACTTCACCGTCGCCGGGGCCATCACCTCGCCGAGATTGTGCTCTTTGAAGAAGTCGGTCAGGTCGACATAGTGGCCGCCGGTCGAGCCCGCGCCGAGCCATTGTGAATCGCCCACGACCAGATCGTAGGCATCGCCGCGCGCATTGAACTCGGTGAAGGCCTTGGTCTGGAAGTCAGACCATGGCGTCGTCTCGACCGTGACCCGAACGCCGGTCTCGGCCTCGTATTCGTTGACCAGTTCCTGCAGATAGTTGGCCGGATCCCACTCCGCCCAGAATATGGTCAGTTCCTGCGCCAGTGCCGACGTGCCGCTGGCAAGCGTCAGGCCTATACCGGCGACAATGCCGGCGATTTTTCTTCGCATGATCTTGCTCCTCCCTGTTGCGCCGTCTCAAGCGTCGCTGCCGTCGCAGACCCATTGCGTCATGCCCGGCTGCGGCGTCGCCCTTTGCCGGCAACCTCCACATGCCGGCATAGTCGCCAACGATCCGCCAGCAGCCAAAGCGCTGCGGCGGGCGTTGCTCCTTAAAACTGGTAGTACCAATTGACGGGGGCGGTCAAGCTTCTTTTTCCCCTTTTCGGCACGGCTCTAAACCGTTTTGAAAATCAGCGCCTTATAACGCCTCTATACTGGCCATTCATCACAGTGTTGCCGCTGCTTCCCGCTGCAACGCGGACCGAAACGCCGAAAACACCCGTCTTTGGTAAGACCAGTTATGCCAAGTCAGTCGACTCCGCCGCCTTTATGTCGCCCGCTGTCGCCGCGCGCAGCAGCGCCTCGGCCGTCCAGGCCACGATACGGGCCGTCTCGTCGGCGTCGCAGCCCCAGATATCCTTGAGCACCACGAAGGCCTCGACGCCGAAAACCAGCGACAGCGCCTTGGCGAGGCGGTCGAACTCGGCTTCGGGCAGTGCGCCCGCCAGCGGGCTCAGCGCGTCGCGCAGCAAGGCAACCCTGTGGCCGCGGCGAAAACGGGTCTCGTCGTCCGGCTGGCCGGCCTGCGACGGCTCGCGCTGGTCGAGCGCGAGTTTCAGCGCGGCCCGGAACGTGGCCTCGAACTCGTCCATGCGCGGCCATGACGACGCAAACAGGTCGCGGACGCGCTCGACGGGATCGCTCGCCTCGCAACGCCAGTCGAGGATCGGACCGAGCGCCCGGTCGACCACCGTGCCGACCAGGGCGGCCTGGCTGGGAAAATACCGATAGGCGGTGGCGCGCGAAACTTCCGCCTCCTCCGCCACCTCGGCGACGGAGGGCACGATGCCGGCCTGCATCATCCGCACCGCGGTTTCGATCATCAGCCGCCGCGTCCTCGCCCGCGGACCTTTTTCCGGTTCGGCGGCAGGATTCGCGGCTTGATTTGAGATATTCATGTCACTACGATACTCGTGTCTCAGAATTTAGGCAACCGGCACGTCATCCGTGCGCAACGATCACGGCCAAACAGTCATGAAGCGGGTTTACGTCGTCGGCACGGCCGACACCAAGGGTGCCGAACTGGCCTATCTCGCCGCGCGGATCGCGGACTGCGGTGCGGCCGTGACCGTGGTGGATATCGGAACCGGCGCCGCGGCCGATGGATCGGCCTTCGCAGGCGCCGATTTCGTGCCTGCCTCCGAGGTGGCCGCCCATGGCGGCGGCGCGACGCGGCAGGCGCTGGCCGCGGCGGACCGCGGCAGTGCCGTTGCCGCCATGACGGACGCGTTTTGCGCCTTCGTGACCACCCGCACCGACATGGCCGGCATGATCGGCATCGGCGGCGGCGGCGGCACGGTGATGGTGACGGCGGGCATGCGCGCGCTGCCGATCGGCCTGCCCAAGCTCATGGTCTCCACGCTGGCCTCGGGCGACGTGGCGCCCTATGTCGACGTGTCCGACATCATCATGATGCCGTCGATCACCGACATGGCCGGCCTCAACCGCATCAGCCGCGTCATCCTCGACAACGCCGCCAGGGCGATTGCCGCGATGGCCACGCAGCCGGCAGCACCCGCGGACGACCGGCCCGCCGTCGGGCTGACCATGTTCGGCGTTACCACCGCCTGTGTGACCGCCGTCGTCGAGGCGCTGAAATCGACACACGATTGCCTGGTCTTCCATGCCACCGGCACCGGCGGGCGCACGATGGAAACGCTTGCCGCCTCCGGCATGCTGGAAGGCATGCTCGACGTCACCACCACGGAGATCTGCGACCTGTTGGTCGGCGGGGTGCTGCCGGCCCGCGACGACCGGCTCGACGTGGTGGCGAAAACCGGACTGCCTTATGTCGGCTCGCTCGGCGCGCTCGACATGGTCAATTTCTGGGCGCCCGACACCGTGCCGGCCGCGTTCGAAGGCCGCACCTTCTACGAACACAACCCCAACGTCACGCTGATGCGCACCACAAAGGACGAATGCCGGCGCATCGGCGCCTGGATCGGCGACAAGCTCAATGCCTGTCGGGGCCCTGTCCGCATCCTGATCCCGGAAAAGGGCGTCTCCGCGCTCGACATCGAGGGCGGCCCGTTCTTCGATCCGAACGCCGACGCGGTTTTGTTCGACACGCTCGAAGACACCGTCGAATGGACGCAGGACCGCCGGCTGCAGCGCCTGCCGCTGCATATCAACGACCCCGCCTTCGCCGCCGCGCTCGCCGAGGCCTATCGCGAAATCACCGCCAAGAAGGGCAAATGATGCCAGCCATTCCCCGCCGCCAGATTCTTCAACGCCTGCACGACATGGTCGACCGCCGCATTCCCATCGTCGGCGGCGGCGCCGGCACCGGCCTGTCGGCCAAGGGCGAGGAGGACGGCGGCATCGACCTGATCATCATCTATAATTCCGGCCGCTACCGCATGGCCGGGCGCGGCTCGGCGGCCGGGCTGCTCGCCTACGGCAACGCCAACGAGATCGTCAAGGAGATGGCGGTCGAGGTGCTGCCGGTGGTCAAGAAGACCCCGGTTCTGGCCGGCGTCAACGGCACCGATCCTTTCGTGCTGATGCCGCAGTTTCTGGCCGAACTGCGCGCGATGGGCTTTTCCGGAGTGCAGAATTTCCCCACTGTCGGCCTGTTCGACGGCGTCATGCGGCAGAGTTTCGAGGAAACCGGCATGGGGTACGGGCTTGAGGTCGACATGATCGCCCAGGCGGCCGCGCTCGACCTCCTGACCACGCCCTACGTGTTCAATCCCGACGAGGCCGACGCCATGACCAGAGCCGGCGCCGACATCATCGTTGCTCATATGGGCGTGACCACCGGCGGCTCGATCGGCGCGACCTCGGCCAAGTCGCTCGACGCCTGCGTGGCCGAGATCGACGCCATCGCCGCGGCCGCGCGCGCCGTGCGCGACGACGTCATCGTGCTGTGCCACGGCGGCCCGATCGCCATGCCGGACGACGCCCAGTACGTGCTCGGCAAAACCCAGTTCTGTCACGGGTTCTACGGTGCCAGTTCGATGGAGCGGCTGCCGGTGGAAACCGCGCTGGCCGAGCAGACGCGCCGGTTCAAGGCAATCGCGTTCGACCGCTGAGGCGGCACGCCGGGAGGAAGACGATGATCAAGGTCCGCACCTCAACCGTCATCGACGCGCCGATCGACGCCGTCTGGGCGCTGGCGTCCGATTTCAACGGCCTGCCCGCCTGGCACCCGGCCGCCGCCGAGAGCCATATCGAAGAGGGCAAGGCCAACAACGAAATCGGCTGCGTGCGCAATTTCGCCCTCAAGGACGGCTCCGGACGCGTGCGCGAAACGCTGCTCGCCGCCTCCTCGGTCGACCACACGATCACCTACGACATGGTGGGCGGCCCCCTGCCCTTTGTCGACTATGTCTCCGTGCTCCGCTTCGAACCGGTGACCGACGGCGATCGCACCTTTGCCGTGTGGACGGCCGAGTTCCGCGCGGGCGACGGCCAGACGGACAAATGGGGTCCCTTCGTGCGCGACGACGTGTTTCTCGGCGGCCTCAAGGCGCTCGAACGGGCGGTGAAGGCGCGGCAGGGCTGACACCGGCTGCGCCGGCACAATACTGGACATAAAAATTCAGGTATTTTCGGCTTTGGCCTAGCGTCCGATTTGGAATCCTTCTAAACAAGACGGTACAAGCCGTGTGTCAGCGGCTTTGCCGAAGAGGACGACCATGAGGCTAACCCGTCAGACCAACTACGCCGTGCGCATCCTGATGTATTGCGCGGCCAATGACGGCCAGCTCAGCCGCATCCCCGAGATCGCCGCCGCCTATTCGGTGTCGGAACTGTTTCTGTTCAAGATCCTGCAGCCGCTGGTCGAACACAAGCTCGTCACCACGGTGCGGGGCCGCAAGGGCGGCGTCAAGCTCGCCAGGCCGGCCGAGGAGATCACCTTGTTCGACGTCGTGCGCGTCACCGAGGAAAGCTTCGCCATGGCCGAGTGTTTCGAAAACGACACGGCCGACTGTCCGCTGATCGAGTCCTGCGCCCTCAACAGCGCCCTGCGCGAGGCGCTCGGCGCGTTTTTCGAGGTTCTGGGCCGTCACAGCATCGCCGACCTGGTCAATGACAGCCCCGCCATGCAGGTGCGGCTCGGCATCGCCCTGCCCGAGCCCCGCGCCGCCGTCAACTGACCGACCTTCGCCTGCGCTGACCGAAAACGGGTCGACGCGCCCGGCCGGCCGGTAAGGCGCGACCGGCCGCACCGGCACCAAGCCGAAAAGCAGTCACAGCGAGGCGGCGTGCGGCAGGATGTAAGGCTGCCCGGCCTGCGGCGGCACGCCGACCCGCAAGGCGCATTCGAACACGCGCGACATCAAGCCGTCGCTCAGCACCTCCTGCGGCGTGCCCGTTGCCGCGACGCGCCCGCGATGCATGACGACGATCCGGTCGGCGAACATCGCGGCCAGGTTGAGGTCGTGCAGGATGGCGATCACCCCGCCGCCGCGTGTCGCAAAATCGCGCGCGATGCGCATGATGACGAGCTGGTGCTTGATGTCGAGGCTGGACACCGGCTCGTCGAGAAACAGAAAGCGCGGCCGCCCCTCCAGCACCGGCGCCCAGACCTGGCACAACACACGCGCGAGCTGGACGCGCTGCTGCTCGCCGCCCGAAAGCTCCTGGTAAAAACGGCCGGCGAACCCGTCGAGGTCGACCCTGGCCAGCGCCCGTTCCGGCAGGCGCTGCGCCTCGCCGGCGAGCGCGCCGGATCGGCCGCCCGACAGTCCCAGCCCCACCACCTCGCGCACGGTGAAGGGAAACGACAGCGCCGTCGCCTGCGGCAGCACGGCCCGCATGCCGGCGAGCTGGTGGGGTTTCAGCCCGGCCAGGTCGACCCCGTTGATGGCGATCTCGCCCTCATAGGCAAGATCGGCCGACAGCGCCCGCAACAAGGTGGTCTTGCCCGATCCGTTCGGACCGACGATCGCCACCAGCGTGCCCGCCGGGGCCTCGAGATCGGCGCCGGAAACGATTCGCTTGCGGCCGATCGAAACCGAAACTTTGCGTGCCTTGATCATCGCCCACCGTCCATGGATTTGCGTTTTACAGGTCGAGGAGCCCGCGCCGGCGCAACAGGATCCACAAAAAGAACGGCGCGCCGACGGCCGCCGTCACGATCCCGATCGGCAGTTCGGCCGGCGCGACGATGGTGCGGCTGACGGCGTCGGCCACAAGCAGCAGGCTCGCGCCCAACAGTGCGGAGGCCGGCAGCAGGTAGCGATTGTCCGGCCCGATCAGAAGCCTGAGCAGATGCGGCACCACGATGCCGACGAAACCGATCCCGCCGGAAACGGCGACAGACGCGCCCACCGCGGCGGCCACGCCGACGATCGAGACGTTTTTCAGCCGCTGCACGGGCACGCCCAGATGATGGGCCGTCGCTTCGCCGAGCGCCAATGCGTTGAGCCCGCGCGCGACGAAGGGCGTGGCGGCCAGCGCCAGCACGATCACCGGGCCGGCTGCGGCGATCTTGGCCCAGGTCGCCCCGGCGAGCGATCCCAGGGTCCAGAAGGTGAGATCGCGCAATTGCCGGTCGTCGGCCATGAAGATCAGCACGCCGGTAAACGCCATCGCCAGGGCGCCGAGCGCGATGCCCGCCAACAGCATGGTCGCGACCGAGGTCCGGCCGCTGCGCGTCGAGATGCGGTAGAGCGACAACGTCACCACCAGCCCGCCGGCAAACGCGGCCGCCGGCAGCGCGTAGAGGCCGAACACCGCCACCAGCGGCGCCAGCGCCGAGCCCCCCAGAACGATCACCGACACCGCGCCCAGGCTCGCCCCGGCGGACACGCCGACCAGGCCCGGATCGGCCAGCGGGTTGCGGAACAGGCCCTGCATCACCGCGCCCGAGACGGCGAGCGCGGCCCCGATCAAAAGCCCCAGGATCGTGCGCGGTAGGCGAATGTCGTAAACGATCACCTGGTCGCGCAGCGACATTGTGGCCTCGCCGCCGCCGGCGCGCGCGACAAGATCGGCGGCCACGCCCCAGATCGAGGCATCCGAGGCGCCATAACCCAGGCTGGCGACCACGGTCGCGGCCAGGAGAACGCTCAGCACGCCAAGCGCAAGCCGCGCGCGCGACGAACGGTCGCCCGCGCCGTGTTCTTCCTGCACGCCCGCAGGCATGGCAGCGGTCGGCTGAGACATCGCCATCCCGTCAGTCGGAGACACGGTCGCCGTAAAGGCGCTGGGCCAGATCGCGCGCGGCCGCGGCGGTGCGCGGTCCGAAGCCGAGCAGATAAAGCCCGTCCATGCGCACAATCTGCCGGTTGCTCCCCGCCGGCGTCTGGGCGATCGCCGGATGCGCGAACAGCTCCTGCTCCGAAATCTCGAGATCGTCGCCGCGCGCCATCATCAAGACGACATCGGGCTGCGCCT
Organism: Nitratireductor alexandrii; assembly: GCF_004000215.1. Taxonomy (GTDB): domain Bacteria; phylum Pseudomonadota; class Alphaproteobacteria; order Rhizobiales; family Rhizobiaceae; genus Mangrovimarina; species Mangrovimarina alexandrii. Next base: position 99,112 of record NZ_RBVY01000005.1, read on the forward strand.
CGATCACAGCCTCGTCGGTCAATTGCTTGTAGCCCTCGAAGCCCGAGACCGCGTTTTCGGCACCGGCGAGCGCGACGATGCCGCTTGCGGCCGTATCGGCGCCGGCGGCGAGGATCTTGCCGCCCTGCAGGCTGAGCACGAACAGCACCCGCCTGCGCGGCGCGATGTCGGCGGTCAATTGCCGTGCGGATTCCAGTTCGCCGCCCACTTTGTCGGCCAAGGCCGCGGCCTTGTCCTCGACGCCGAGCGCCGCGCCGATGCTGCGGATTTTGGCCAAAATCCCCTCGCCGTCGAAACGCTCGGGCACCATCACCATCGGCACACGCGCTTTTTCGAGCACCTCGATCGCCTCGGGGGGGCCGCTGCCCTCAAGGGCCAGGATCGCGTCGGGATCGACCGACAGCACCCCTTCGGGCGACAGGCGCCGCATATAACCGACATCGGGAAGGCTGGTGGCCGCCGGCGGATATTGCCCGGTCGAATCGCGCGCCACCAGCCGGCCCTGCTCGCCGAGCTCGTAAATGATTTCCGTGACCGAACCGCCGATCGACACCAGCCGCTCGGCCCCGGCCAGCGCGGCGGTTTCGGAAGCCTGCGCCCGCCCGCCGGGCGGCGGCGCGACCAGCGGGGCCAGGGTCAGCGCGGCGGTCAGCAGGCAGGCGCCGGCACGCAACAGGCTGCGGCGCGAAATCCGGATTGTCATGGGCTTCTCCTCACGCGGCGGTGGACTGGGCATGGACGGGAAGCCCGGCGACCAGCGAGCGCCATTCGCCGCGCTCCTCGGTCCCTTCCTCGCGCTGGCCGAAAAACTGGATGATCAGGCTTCCCGCGGCGTCATAGGCCTCGATCGAGGTGACGTGACCGTCCTTGGTCGGCTTTTTCACCGCCCAAACATCGCAGATGCGGTCGGTGCGCAAATGCAGATGAAAGCCCGGGTCCATGACGTTGAGCCACGGTCCCATCGGCTTCAGCGTCCGGATCGGCCCGGAATGGATCTGGATGCAGCCGCGACTGCCGACGAAACACATGATCGGCAGCGCGGTGCGCGCCGCCTCGTGCATCATCGCCGCCACGGCCTCATTGCCGAGCCGACAGGCGAAGTCCCGACCGACCAGTTCGACGGCGCGCCGGCGGGTCAGCTTCATGTCGCGCAGAATGCCGACGAATTGATGCACGTCGCGCATGTCCGCCCAGCGCGTGCGCAGCGCATCCGTATCGACCGGATCGGAAGCCGGCTCGGCTGCACCGGCGGCGGGCTGCGGCTCGACCGCGACCGTGTCGCTCTGATCGGCGGACGAAAGGGTCGCAACCAACGCCTCGTAGGCGTTGACGTCGGAGGCCGCACGCAGATGGATCTTGTGCACGGCGTCGCCGTGAGCGTCGAAGAATTGCAGGCTGCGCCGCACCTCGGATCCGTCGCGCTTTTCGACTGCGAAACCGTGGACGAAATGGCGCGGAAACAGCCGCAGATCGATCTCCTTGCCCAAGAGCATAGCCGCATGCTTGCCGGGCACCGGCTTGTCGTAGGGACCGATCTTTTCGTGCACCGCGCTTTGGTTGCGCGTCAGCGCCATAACCTCGCCGAGCGCGCCGAGACCGGCCAGAAGCCTGTCGAGATCGGCATCGATACGGCGTGCGCCGTGGCCGCAATGGGCCGCGATCAGTTCGGCTTCGGTGATCGCCAACTGCTCGGCCAGATCGCGCTCGCGCAGCTTGGGGTTGTCGATCCGCATCCGCCGGATATCGGCCGGGGCCGTTTTCGTGCCGTCGTTCATCGTCGTGCTGGAGTTCATGGCCCGCCCCTATTTGTTGAGAATGAGTTTGCCCTGGCGGGTGATCTTCAACCGGTAGAGGGCGTCGCCGTGTTCGATGGCGATTTCCTGCGCGCCGCCGAACAGAGCCTCGCTGGTGACGATGCGCGGGTGCGGTTTTTGCCTGCCGGTGTCGGGCCCCGATCGAAGGGCGGCGCGGGGCCCGTGCCCGGGTGGATCGATATCTGCGCGATCGGTGTTCACGTCACAAAGCCTCCATGCGCGCCGGGCTTGCCGAAGAGCTGGCTGGGCGTCGTGAAACGGTCGATTGATTTCTTGACACCTTTAGTCAGGTTAATTACGAAGCGCAATACCGGAGTTTGAAATTCAGGTTTAAAACCCGGCAAGAACAATCACATGCGAGCAAGCCCCGGCCAGCCAGCATCTCAGCCTATGGAATCAGGAGTTGGGCGATGGGGCTCGTGTCTCGTAACGTAGTTTGTCTTTTGGGGAGTGCCGCCATCGTCGCGATCGCGACGGCCGGCGCCACGCATGCGCAGGATGGCGCGCAAACCAACGACGCCGACAAGAAAGGCCGTGTGACGCTGCTGCAGCGTCTCGTGCTCGGCGCCGGCGTCGAAAAAGTCGCCATCGACACGCCGCAATCCGTCAGTGTCGTCGAACAGGAAGACATCGACCAGGAGCAGGCGGCGACCGTCGGCGATGTCCTGAAGCGCATCCCCGGCGTCAACACGTCCGGCTCCGATCGCGCGTTCGGCCAGACCTTCAACATTCGCGGGATCGGCGCGCCCGAATCGGCCGGCGAGGAGGGCCGCATCATCGTCACCGTCGATGGCGCGACCAAATTCTACGAACAGTACCGCATGGGCGGGTTCTTCTCGGATCCCGAGCTCTACAAGAAGGTCGAGGTGCTGCGCGGACCGGCCTCCTCGACGCTCTACGGCTCGGGCGCGCTTGGCGGCGTGATCAATTTCGTCACCAAGGACGCCTCCGACTTCATCGCCGACGGCGATACCGGCGCGCTGCGCCTGAAGGGCGGTTTCAATTCCAACCGCAATGGCTGGCTCGGCTCGGTGGTGTTTGCCCAGCGCATGAGCCCCGATGCTGAATTTCTGCTGTCGGGCAATTTCCGCCGCGCCGATCCCTATATAACCGGCAACGGCACCGAAATCCGCAGCTCCGACTTTTCCGCCTGGTCGGGTCTTGCCAAGGGCACGTTCAATGTCGGCGAGGAAGGCCGGCTTAGGCTCTCCTACCAGCAATGGGATTCGGATGCCGACGATCAGGATTATGCCCAGGTCGGCACCGAATCGCTGTTCGGCACGGTCGATCGCCATGTCGTCGACCGCACCGGTGTCGTCTCCTACGAAAACCCGTTCAGCGACAATGACTGGCTCGATGTGAAGGTTTCGGCCTCCTATTCCGACACCAGGGTCGACCAGACCGACGCGACCGGCAACCCGAGATTCGGGCTGACCTGCGCAACCAGCCTTTTGTTCTGCGACACCGAATACGGCTACCGGACCTGGCAGTTCAATGTGCAAAACACCAGCGAGTGGCGCGGCGAGAACTGGGAAAACTTTTTGACCTATGGCTGGCAGACCGCCTACCAGGTCCGCACCGCCGAGCCGATCACGCTGGCCGGCACGCCGGGCGGCATCAACTTCCATCCCGAGGGCACCGACCTGAAGACGGGCGTGTTCGTGCAGAACGAATTCGTCTGGGACGAGCGGCTGACGATCATTCCCGGCCTGCGTCTGGACTGGCACCGTCTGTCGCCGGGCACGAGCACCGGGCTGACCGCCTCCGACACCGACACCGCGGTCTCGCCCAAGATCGCCGCCCATTACCGCTTCAACGACCATGTCGCCGTATTCGGCTCGATCGCCCATACCGAACGTTTCGCCACGCTCGACGAGGTGTTTTCCACCGGCGGCTCGCGCAATTCCTTCCTGCCAAGCCTCGACCTGAACAAGGAAGCCTCCAACAATTACGAGATCGGCTTTGCCCTGTCGGGGTACGACATCTTCCAGCCGGGCGATGGCGTGCAGTTGAAGACGACCGGCTTCTACAACGACATCTCCGATCTGATCAGCCTCAACCCGGCGCTGCGGCCGGGGCCGAACGCCCTGCCCGGCTACGTCAATATCGACAAGGCGCGCATCTACGGTTTCGAGGTCGAGCTCGCCTACGAATCGGACTTCGTGTTCGCCAACGCCGGCTATTCGCACGTCGTCGGCAAGGACCGCACGACCGGCGCCTATCTGACAACGGTCGCCCCGCACGAGCTGGCCTTCACGCTCGGCGGCAAGCTGCCGCAGCACGATCTCAGGTTCGGCTGGAAGGCGCGCGTGGTCGCCGCGCCGCAGGACCCCGCCCTGCGCGCCTCGCAGGCGACCTGGACCGGCACCTCGACACGCTTTGCCGACAGCTTCGACGTGCACGACGTTTTCGTGAGCTGGACGCCCCAGGACGGCCAATTCGCCGGCTGGGAAGCCCAGTTCGGTGTCGACAATCTTTTCGACACCGAGTTTAAGGAGTTTCTGCACAACGACGCAGCCAAGGGCCGCACATTCAAACTTTCCCTCAGCAAGCAGTTCGGATGGTGACGATGAGAAGATGGGTGACGACCGCAAGCCGTATTCTGACCGCGATCCTTGCGCTGTCGCCCGTCGCGGGCGGCCCGGCCCTCGCTCAAACGAGCGCGCCGGGCCCCTCGCTCGCACTCGAGCTCAACGCGATCGAGCCTGGCGACGGCGGCTGCCGTTTCACCTTCGTGATCGCCAACCGGCTCGGCGCCGCCCTCGACAAGGCGGCGTTCGAGATCGTGCTGTTCGACAAGGACGGGCTGGTCGACCGGCTGGTGACACTCGACTTCAAGGCCCTGCCGCAAGGCAAGACCAAGGTCAGGCAGTTCGACCTGCCCGGCGTCGACTGCGAAGGCATCGGCCGCGTCCTCGTCAACGATGCCACCCAGTGTGACGGCGCCGGGCTCGACGCGACCGCCTGCCTTCGGACCCTCGAACCGGCGACCAGGACCGAGGTCGAATTCGGAGTGTGATGCGATGAGACCCGACATTTTCAATGACGTGCGCGCCTTTCTCGAGCTCGGCGGCCCGGTTGTCGCCATTCTGCTCGTCCTGTCGGTGTTCGCGCTGGCGCTGATCCTGATCAAGCTTGCCCAGTTCTGGCGCGAGCGGGTCGGGTCCGGCGCAAAGGCCAATCGCGCCCTTTATCTGTGGGTTCACGGCAGCGTCGGCGACGCCCGCCAGATGGCCGAGGCGGATCCTTCGCCGGTTGGCGGCGCCCTGGCGACCGCGATGCGGCTTTCGGCCAACCGCGCCGCCTCCAAGGCGGTGATCGAGGACGAGATCGGCCGCGTGGCGGTGACACGGCTGCACGCGTTGCAGCGCGGATTGCGCGCGCTCGACGCCATCGCCCAGATCGCGCCGCTGCTCGGCCTGTTCGGCACGGTGCTGGGCATGATCGAGGCCTTCCGGCAGTTGCAGGGCGCCGGCAGCGCCGTCGACCCCTCTCTCCTGGCCGGCGGCATCTGGGTCGCGCTCTTGACCACCGCCGCCGGGCTTGCCGTGGCGATGCCGGTTTCGCTGGTGCTGACCTGGTTCGAGACCCGGATCGAAAACGAGCGCGTGGCGATCGAGACCGTCACCACCGCCTTCCTGTCGCAGCAGGCGCTCGGCGCGACCGGCGCGCGACTGGACCAGGATACGCCCGAAGCCGCCCAGCCGGCCGCAATGGGACAAAGCCATGCGCATTGAGATCGCCCGCCGTCCCCGGCGTCCGGTCTCCGTGACGTCGCTGATTGACGTCATCTTCCTGCTGCTGCTGTTTTTCATGCTGACCTCCACCTTCGCCAAATTCTCCGAGGTCGAGATCACCGGCGGCCGCGCCGGGGCAACCGCCGCCGGCGCCCCCCCTGACATCATCGTGCTTCTGTCGGACACGGACTGGCGCGTGAACGGACAGCCTCTCACCGAAGCCGGCGCGCTTGTGGAAATCGGTCGCCTGGAACAGGCCGGCGCCAAAACCGCCGTGCTTCTGGTACGCGGCGCGATCACGTCGCAGGCCATGGTCGGCGCCATCGAGGCGATCCGCCGCGACACCGGCCTGTCGCTTTCCGTGGCCCGCTAACCGCCATGAAGCTGCCGCGCCCACGCCCTCGTCCCCGGCACGAATCGACGATCACCCTGATCAACATCGTCTTTTTGATGCTGATCTTCTTCCTGATCGCCGGCACGCTGACCCCGCCGATGGAGCGGGACGTCGCGCTGATCACCACGTCGCAGTCGGACCGCGCCGAACCGCCGCGCGCGCTGTTCGTGACCAGCGACGGCGCGCTGCTGGCCGCCGGCATGCCGGTCACCGCAGCCTCCTATGTCGAGCGGCTGCGTGCCGCCTCCGACGCGGACGAAGCCATGCCGCTCGTCAAGGTCGCGGCCGACCGCGCCCTGCCGGCACGGGAGCTGATCGACATCGTCGCGGCGCTGCGCGACGCCGGCGCGGGCCGCATCGTCCTCGTGACCGAGCGGGAGACGCCATGAGACCCGCCCTAAAATGGTCGATCGCCGTCCTTGCCTCCGGCCTGGTGCATGCCGGGGCGGCCGCCTATCTGCTCGCCGAGCGGCCAGAGCAAGTGGAAATCGCCGGTTCGGCGGCGACGGAGATCGCGCTTTTGGGTTCGTTCGAGGACGTCTTCGCAGCCGGCGAGCCGGTGCCCGACAGCGCGATTGTCGAGCCCGTCGACACGCCGGACGAAGCCGTCCAGCCCCGCCCGGCGCCCGAGACGGAAATTCGCGAAACTCCCGCCGAAGCGGTCGAACCGGTCCAAACGGAGCTCCCGCCGGCCGAAGTCACCGAACCCCTCGCGCCGCAAACGCCGCAGCCCGCGCAGGTGCTGGTGCCGGCCGACGCGGTCGCACCGGTCGAGCGGCCCGCCGAGGCAGAGCCCGTCGAAGCGACCGCGACCGCGCCCGAGCCGGCGGCGGAGACCGAGCCGGTCGAGACCGCGCGCGCCCAGATTACCCCGGTTAAGACGGCCGAGGCGCTGGCGCCGGTCGAGGAGATCGTCATTCCAGACGACGTGCCCCTGCCGACCGCGCGCCCGCAACCGCCAAAAATCCGGCAGGCCATGGTGCGGCCGGAAAAGCCGCGCGCCAGGGAGGCCCCGCGCAAAAAGGCCGAAACCCCGCCCAAACAGCGCAAGAAAACCCAGGCCGCCGGCCAGGGCGGCCGGGCCGAGCAGAGCACGCGGCGCGGCGAGGCCACCGGCAACGAGCGCGGCCGCGCGGCCGCGCAGGGCACCGGCAGCCGCAAGCAGGGCGCGGCCGGCAACGCCGCCGTCTCCAACTATCCCGGCAAGGTGGCGCGCAAGCTGCGCCGGGCCCTGCGCGGCGTGTCGCGCGCCGCCCGGCGCGACGCGCGGCGCGACGTCCATGTCCATTTCGTCGTCACCCGCAACGGCGCTCTCGGCTCGGTGCGCATCACCCAGAGCTCCGGCTCGGCCACATTGGACAAGGCCGCCCTCGCCTCGGTGCGGCGCGCGGCCCCGTTCCCGCCAATACCGGCCGCCGCCGGCCGCTCGAGCTGGAAATTTTCCGTGCCGCTCGGCCTGGCACGCTGACGCCCAACCGCGAAAGGACCGTCATGACCGGCATGCTCGCCTTCGACCGCCTCGCGGCCCAGCGCAATGGCGACGGGCTGGACCCGCGCCTGCGCGCCTTGCTTGAGGACCAGTTCGAACGCCGGCGAGCCGGCATCGTCGATCTCAACAAAACGCGCTCTGCCGATCTTTGCCAGGCCGGTCCGAACCCGTCCCGCAACCGGCCGGCCCGGCTGCCGCCGGGCGTGGTATCCTTTCCCGAACCGGACACCGGCCGCTGCGCGCGCACGCCAACCCCCATCTTCAAAGCCTGAAAGGACAGCGCCATGTATATCGCCATGAACCGTTTCAAGGTCAAAGCCGGGTCCGAAGCCGATTTCGAACAAGTCTGGAAAGGGCGCGAGTCCAGCCTGTCGGAGATGGAAGGCTTCAAATCCTTCCACCTTCTGCGCGGGCCGCACAATGAGGACGAAGGCTATACGCTGTTTGCCTCCCACACGGTCTGGGCCAGCCAGGACGACTTCCTCGCCTGGACCAGATCGCAGCAATTCCGCGACGCCCACAAGAACGCCGGGTCCAACAAGCCGCTTTATCTCGGCCATCCCCAGTTCGAGGGGTTCTCGGTGGTCGAGGGCGCATAAAGAATGCCGGATCATCCCGACCGGCTCGAGGCGCTTCCGGTCCTGCCTTCGCTCGACCTCGACGAGACGCAGCGTTTCTATGGCGGCGAACTCGGCTTCACCGCGACCGTTTACCGGGAACACGACTATCTCATCCTGCGCCGCGACGAGGTCGAGCTGCATTTCTGGCTGACCGACGACCGCAGCCTGTGTGAGCGAAGCTCGGTCTATATTCGCGGCGGCGCCATCGGGCGCTGGCATGCCGACTATCGCCGCCGCGGTGTCAAAAACCTGTCGGACCTCGCCGTGCGGGCGTGGAACATGGAAGAGTTTTACATCCACGATCCGCACGGCAATCTGCTGCGTTTCGGCCGCGTTCCCCAGGCTGCGGCCGACTGAAGCGTTTCCAGGCGAAGTGGATACCGGTTCGCCGTCGGGAAACGCTTCAAAAACAATAATTTGGAGCCGATCTGCGATTCCGTGAAAAGCAGATCGGCTCAAACGCGGACCCGGTTCGCTCCGCGCTCACACGGCGGCGAGCAGGCTCGCATTGCCGCCGGCCGCTGTCGTGTCGACGCACACCGCCCGCTCATGCGCATAGGCCGCCGGATCGATCACCTCCATCAGCACCGGCACGATCGGCCCGGTGCGCTGCGCAAGCTCTGTCCTGACTGCCCGCAGCGCCTCGTCCGCAGCCGCGAAGGCGACCACGTCGACGGCGATCTCCGACAGCACCGCCGGTGCCACCACGCCGTCGAGCGCGTTGACCGGCAGCCCCTTGGACAGAAGCGGCTGCAAGGCCTGCGTGGCCCCCGGCGCGACCGCCACGACCGCGTTGCCGGCGGCCAGCGCCTGCACGGTCTGGGCCAGGAGCATGTCGGGCTCCGGCCCCAGGCACAGCACCCGCCCGCGCGGCGGCAGCATCAAGGTGTTCGCCTCGCCGGTCGGCCCGGGCAGGTCGTAGGGTCCGAGATCGAGGCTGGCGGCGGCCGCCACCGCTTCGGCGCCCTTGCCGCGCAGATGCTTTCTCAGGATGGCGATGCGGTCGCCGCGTCCGGCCCAGCCATGCTTCACCGGATCGACGAAATGTTCCGCGATCATGGTGGCGTTGACCGGCTCGCCCACCGCCGGCGCCGGACGGTCTGCGCCGGTCTTGCGGAAACGGCCCAGATAATGCGGCCCGCCCGCCTTCGGCCCGGTGCCCGACAATCCCTCGCCACCGAACGGCTGCGCGCCGACGACGGCGCCGATCTGGTTGCGGTTGACATAGAGATTGCCGGCATGCACGCCGTCGACGAAACGCTGCACGCGCTCCTCGATGCGCGTATGCAGGCCGAAGGTCAGCCCGTAGCCCTTCAGGTTGACCGCCGCGATCACCCGGTCGATCTCGTCGGCCCCAAAAGTCGCCACGTGCAGCACGGGTCCGAAAATCTCGCGCTCCAATTCGCCGATCCCCGACACGCGCACGATGTGCGGGGCCACGAACCGGCCCTCGGCTGGCACCGGCAGCTTGAGCGCGACCTTGCCCTTGGCCTCCATCTCGGCGCAATAGGCGCTGATCGTCGTCTGCGCCTCGTCGTCGATCACCGGACCGACATCGCAGGCGATGTCGCGCGGATCGCCGACCACCAGCGCCTCGGCCGCCCCGCGCAGCATCTCCATCATCTTCTTTTCGACGTCCTTTTGCACGTAAAGCACGCGCAGCGCCGAGCAGCGCTGGCCGGCGCTCTGGAACGACGAGGCGAGAATGTCGCGCACAGCCTGTTCGGGCAGAGCGGTCGAGTCCACCACCATGGCGTTGAGCCCGCCGGTTTCGGCGATCAGCATCGCGTCCGGCGGCGCCGTCTCGGCGAGCTGGCGCTCGATCAGCCGTGCGACCTCGGTCGAGCCGGTAAAACAGACCCCCGCGATCTCGGGCCGGGCCACCAGCGGCGCGCCCACCGACGGGCCGTCACCCGGCAAAAGCTGCAGGATTGCGGCGGGAATGCCGGCCTCGTGCAGGAGCGCCACCGCCCTGGCGGCGATCAGCGGCGTCTGCTCCGCCGGCTTGGCGATCACCGCATTGCCGGTGACGAGCGCTGCCGCGATCTGGCCGGTGAAGATGGCGAGCGGAAAATTCCACGGCGAGATGCAGGCGATCACCCCGCGCGCCTGGCTGTTGGGCTCCGCCTTCGCCGCCTCGGCCGCATAATAGCGCAGGAAATCGACCGCCTCGCGCAGTTCCGCCACGCCGTCGGCCAGCGTCTTGCCGGCCTCGCGGTTGCACAGCGCGAAAAACTCCGCGGCATTGTCCTCGTAAAGATCGGCGGCTTTGGCAAGCATCGCCGCGCGCGTCGCGACCGGCAGCCTGGTCCAATCCGGCTGCGCGGTGGCCGCGACCCGGACCGCGTCCTTGACGATGTCCGCCGTCGCCTCCTCCACCGTGCCGACCGTGTCGTCGGGCCGGGCCGGATTGACGATCGCCCGTTTCGCGCCCGCGCCGGCGGCCGGCGTGATCGGTTTTGCCGTCCACACAAAACCGGCATCGAACGGCTTACGGGCCGCCTCGATCTCGGCGAATGCGACCGGGTCTGTCAGGTCCCATCCCCTGGCATTGCGCCGTCCGCCGCCATAAATCTCGGCCGGCATCGGGATTGCCGGATTGTGGGCGCGGCCCTGGCCGGCGATCACGGCGAACGGATCGCGCGCAATCTCCTCCGCGCTCACCTCCTCGTCGACGATCTGGTGCACGAACGAGGAATTGGCCCCGTTTTCGAGCAACCGGCGCACGAGATAGGCCAGAAGGTCGGAATGCGCGCCGACCGGCGCATAGATGCGGCAGCGCGTGCCTTCGCGCTTGCGCACCGCCTCGTGCAGCGCCTCGCCCATGCCGTGCAGGCGCTGGAACTCGAAGCTGCTTCTGTCGTCGGCGATCGCCAGGATCGCGGCCACGGTGTGGGCGTTGTGGGTGGCGAATTGCGGATAGATGCGGTCGGTCATGGCGAGCAGCTTGCGCGCGCAGGCGATGTAGGACACGTCGGTGTTGACCTTGCGGGTGAACACCGGATAGCCGGCAAGCCCAAGCACCTGGGCGCGCTTGATCTCGGTATCCCAATAGGCGCCCTTGACGAGCCGCACCATGATCCTGCGGTCGAGCTTTTCGGCGAGCGCGTGCAGCCAGTCGATGACGAAGGCCGCGCGCGGCCCGTAGGCCTGCACGACCACGCCGAACCCATCCCAGCCGGCGAGCTCCGGATCGGCCAGCACCTGTTCGATCACGTCGAGCGACAGGTCGAGCCGGTCGGCCTCCTCCGCGTCGATATTGAGCCCCATGCGGGCATCGCGCGCGGCATGAGCGAGCGCGCTGAGACGCTCGACCATCACCGGCAGCATGCGTTCGCGCTGGGCGAATTCGTAACGCGGATGCAGTGCCGAGAGCTTGACCGAAATGCCGGGATTGCGGCGAATATCGTCGCCCGAAGCATGCGCGGCCAGAGCCGCGATCGCATCGGCATAGGCGCGATGATACCGCTTGGCGTCGGTTTCCGTACGCGCCGCCTCGCCGAGCATGTCGTAGGAATAGAGATAGGCTTTCTGCGTGTAGGCGCGGCCGCGCTTGACCGCTTCGGCGATGGTGCGGCCAAGCACGAACTGCTCGCCCATCTCGCGCATCGCCGCCGACACCGCGGTGCGGATCACCGGTTCGCCGAGCCGGCGCACCATCCCGCGCAGGGTGCGTTCGATGCCGCCCTCGCCTTCCTCCAGAACCCGTCCGGTCAGCATCAGCGCCCAGGTCGAGGCGTTGACGAAGATCGAGCTCGATTCGCCCGAATGCGCCGACCAGTCGTGCGGCGCGATCTTGTCGCGGATCAGATCGTCGACGGTCTCGGCGTCGGGCACCCTGAGCAGCGCCTCCGCCAGGCACATCAGCGCCACGCCCTCCTTGGTCGAAAGCCCGTATTCGGACAAGAACACTTCCATCATCTGCGGATCGGACGAACCGCGTACGGCCCGTACCAGATCTGCCGCCCGCGCCGAGATCGCCTCACGCTCGTCGGCCTGCAATCCGGCCAGCGCGACTAGGCGCGCGAGCGCGGCATCCTCGTCGGACAGATAATTGGCGCGGATCAGCGCCCGATGCTTTGAAAGTGCGGACATCGTCATGGACCTCCTCTCGTCACAATAGGCTTGCCTGCAGCGGAGCGGTCAAGCCGGGCCATCGGTGACGGTCATACCATTGAACCGGGCCTGGCAACGCCTGAATTTCTGGTCATTTCAGATCGAACGAGCTATTTCTTCATATCAATATAATTCGATAAGACGGCAAGAGTAGACCATGACAGATCGTTTGGACCGCATCGACCGCAACATCGTCGCGGCGCTGGCGCGCCAGGGCCGGCTGTCCATGGCCGAACTCGCCGCCAAGGTCGGCCTGTCCAAGACGCCGGTGCAGGCGCGGGTCCGGCGGCTGGAGGCCGACGGTTACATTCGCGGCTACGCGGCGATCGTCGATCGCGAACGCATGGGCGAAGGCCACATCGCCTTCGTCCAGGTCAAGCTCTCCGACACCCGTTCGGCCGCGCTCGACGCCTTCAACCGCGCCGTACTCGGCGTGCCCGAGATCGAGCAGTGCCACATGATCGCGGCGAGCTTCGACTATCTGCTGAAGGTGCGTACCAGGGACATCGCCGCCTATCGCCGCGTGCTCGGCGAAAAGATCTCCGCCCTGCCCCATGTGGCACAGACCTCGACCTATGTGGCGATGGAAACCGTCAAGGACCGCTGACGGAGACGTTCAAAACCGAAGGCCTAGTTCAGCGTCTTCAGAAACGCCACCAGCGCCGCCTTGCCGCGCTCGGTCAGCCGCACCGGCCGCAGCTCGCTTGTGCCGGCCGGCGATGTCGGCGCGTTCGCATAGTGCTCGACCACCGCCTCCAGTGTTGCGATCTGCCCGGCATGCATGTAGGGCGCGCGCAGCGCCACGCCCCGCAGCGACGGCGTCTTGAACGCCCGTTCCAGCTCGGGACCGTCGCGCAGCATGAAACGCAGCTCCGCACAGTCGCCTTCGGCTGCGTCGCTGAAATCGCCCTGGCAGTTGAACGGGTCGGCCAGAAGCCGCGCAATCGCACCCGCGCGCTCGCGGCCTGCCGGCGCCTGCGGATCGTCGGCAACGCCGGTATTGTGGAAATGGTCGTCGGTGAAGCGCGGTCCGTTGTGGCATTCCAGACAGTTGGCGCTGCCGACGAACAGTCGGAGCCCTTCCCGTTCGAGATCGCTGAAGGCGGCATCGCCTTCGGGCGGCTCGCCGCGCGCGAGCGCGGCCGCATAGCGGTCGAAGCGCGTCTTGACCGGCGGGATCGTGCGTTCGAAGGCCGCGATCGCCTTGCCGACATTGGCGAAAGCGCCGTTGACGGCCCGTCGCGCCGTCTCGTCCAGCCCGGCCCAGGCCGCCCGCTCTGCCGCGGTGCCGAACGGGCCGGCCGCGGCCGGCAGAACCGCAAGCGCCGGCAGCGGCCCGAACGCCGCCTCGTAGCCGGCGCGATGATGGCGCGCGACCAACCGGACGACGCCGGTGCGCGTCAGCCCGTGCTCGAGCGGGTTTTCCAGCGGCTCGAGCGCCTGGCTCCACAGCGAATCCTTGCGCCCGTCCCAGAAGAAGAACAGGTTCCACGCCAAGCCGGCGAGCGGCATGGTGCGGCGCGGGCCGGTGCCGAGCGCCTGGGCGCGCGGCAGGTCGTCCTGGAACTGACGCTGCGGATCGTGGCAGGTGGCGCAGGCGACGGCGCCGTTGGCGCTCAGCCGCGTGTCGAAAAACAGCGCCTCGCCGAGGGCGGCCGAGCCCGGATCGTCGGCCACCTTGTTGGAAACGGATGGCGGCACCGCGCCGAGGGCGGCCAGCGACAGCGAGGCGACGGCCTCGCGCTCGGCCAGGGTCAGCCCGCCCTCGCCGCAGCCGCCGAGCAGCACCGGCGCGGCGGCGACAAGGACGCGGGCAAGTGTGTTCAGGCTGACCATGGTCTCGCGGTCACAGTCTTATGTTGAAGCGGACCGTATCCTCGCCGGGTTCGGCCCGGACGGTGAAATCCAGCACCCACCAGCCGCCCATGTTGAACCGCACCCCGTGGATCCGGTAGCGCCCATCGCCGAGATAGGCGGTCATCTCAGGGCTGGTCGGCAGGCCGTGGCCGTGATCGGGCATGCCGCCGCCGACCTCGATCTGCGCGTCCTCGACAGGCGTTCCGTCCGGCACGGTCAGCGTCAACACCCAGCCATGCAGCTCGCCGGTCTCGACGGGTTCGGCCTCGGGCGCGATCGCGACGACGTAAAGGCCGTTCACGGTCGGTTTCGAACGCGCCAGATCGAGCGTCTCCGAGCCCGTCCCGCCGGGATCGTAGAAATAGATCACGCCGAGGGCCAGCACGGCCGCGGCAACGAGGGCGACAAGGAATCTGCTCATGTCTCCTTTTCGAACCAAATCGCCCCGAACACAACCGCTGCGCGGCGTCCGGGCGGCGGCAGTACGCACCACCGCACTCTCGCAACGACCCAATCCGACAATCGACAGCAGAGCGTCGACCCGTGTAGGAGCAAGGTCCAGGATCGGAGAAAGACGGAATGCGGGCAGGACATATCGCGGCGGTTGGGGAATGCATGCTGGAACTCGCCGGCGCCGAGGACGGATTGTGGCGCATGGGCCATGCCGGCGACACGTTCAACACGCTGTGGGCGCTCCGCGCGCTGACCGACACCGCGCAGGCATGTGACTACGTGTCGGCCTTCGGCGACGATCCGTTCTCGGCCGCCCAGATCGCCTTCATGCGCGAAAACGGCATCGGCGTCGCCGCGAGCCCGAAAATCGCCGGTGCCCGCCCCGGCCTTTACGCCATCACGCTCGATGGCGCGGAACGTTCCTTTACCTACTGGCGCTCCGACGCCGCCGCCCGCCGGCTCGCGGACGACGCAGGCCCGTTGACGAAAAGCCTTCAAAACCGGATGCTTATCTATTTTTCCGGAATCACTTTGGCAATTCTCGAGGCGCCCGCCCGCCGGCGACTGTTCGACGCGCTCGCCACAGCGCGCGCCGCCGGCGCGACGGTTGCCTTCGATCCCAATTACCGGCCGCGCCTGTGGCCGTCGGCCGCCGCCGCCAAGGCCGCGATCGGCGAGGCGCTGGCGCTCACCGACATCGCCCTGCCGACCTTTCCCGACGAAAACGCGCTGTTCGCCGACCCAAAGCCGCAGGCGACCGCCGACCGGCTGGCCAAGGCCGGCATCGCCGAGATCGTCGTCAAGGACGGCGCCGATCCCGCGCTGGTTGTCTGCAATGGCCGCGCCGAACCGATTGCCGCCGTCGCGGTGGAAAACCCGGTCGACACCACCGGCGCCGGCGATTCCTTCAATGGCGGCTATCTGGCCGCGCGGCTTTCCGGCCATCCGCCGCACGCGGCGGCGCGGCGCGCCCACCAGGTCGCGGCGGCCGTGGTCCAGGTGCGCGGCGCGCTGGCGCCGTTTTCGATCCTGCGGGCGGCGTTCGAGCCTATCTGAAACGGTATTCCGTCACCTGGCGGTAGCGGTCGCCGGGCCACAGCACGGCCTGCGGAAAATAGGGCCGGTTCGGCGAGTCCGGCCAGACCTGCGGTTCGAGGCAGAAACCGGCATGCGCACGGTAGCGGCGCCCGCCGAGCCCTGCGGCCTGCGGCGCGAGCTTGTGGCCGGCGTAAAACTGGATGCCGGGCTCGGTGGTCCACACCTCCATCTCCACGCCCGAATGCGCGCTCTGCACCCAGGCCGCCTGGCGCAGGGGTCCGCGCGCGGCCGCCAGGCAGAAATTGTGGTCGTAGGCGAGTTGAGCGTTGTGTTCGTCGGCATGGCGGATCGGCCGCGGCAGCAAAAAGTCGAACGCCGTGCCTTCCACCGGCGCCACCACCCCGGTCGGGATCATCTCCGCGTCGACCGGCAGATAGGCCGAGGCCGCGATCATCGCCCGATGATCCAGAATATCGCCGCTGCCGCCATCGTCGAGGTTGAAATAGGAGTGATGGGCGAGATTGCACAGCGTCGGCGCGTCGGCGGTCGCGCTCAGTTCCACCGACAGCGTGCCTGGAAGCTTCAGCCGGTAGGTGCACGACAATTCGAGGTCGCCCGGAAACCCCATCGTGCCGTCGGTGTCCTTGAGCGACAGCGCGACGAAATCCGCGCCGTGGGCGGCGAGTTGCCAGACCCGCTTGCCGATCCCCGCCGACCCGCCGTGCAGCGTGTGCTTGCCCAGAAAATTGCGGTCGGTCTCGAAGCGCTGGCCTTCGATGGTGAAATGTCCGTCGCGGATGCGGTTGGCGTAGCGTCCGGCGATCGCGCCGAAATAGGGCGAGTGCGCCGGATAATCGGCAAAATTTTCGAAGCCCAGCACCAGCGGCGCGTCATGGCCCGACAAACGCAGATCCTGGACGACGGCGCCCCATGTCAGGATGTTGGCCCGCAGGCCGCCGCCGGAAATGGCGAGACGGTGCACCGCCTCGCCCGCCTCGGTCGTGCCGAACATTTCCGGGCCTGCCATGTCCAGCTCCGTCGATGGCCGTCTTCGGTGGATCGCCGGCCCCGCGGGGCCGGCGGCTGCGTAGCATCAAAGGCCGAGGCCGCCGATGCAGACATATTTGGTGTCGAGATAGTCATCGATGCCCTGATGGCCGCCCTCGCGCCCGAGGCCGGACTCCTTCACCCCGCCGAACGGCACCTCGACCGTGGTGATCAGGCCCTCATTGACGCCGACCATGCCGTATTTCAGCGCCTCGGTGACCCGGAAGGCGCGGCCGAGATCGCCGGAATAGAAATAGCAGGCCAGGCCGAATTCGGTGTCGTTGGCCATGGCGACCGCCTCGTCCTCGGTCTCGAAGCGAAACACCGGCGCGACCGGACCGAAAATCTCCTCCTTCATCACCCGCATGGCCGCGGTGGCGCCGGAGATCACCGTCGGCTCGAAGAACGAGCCGCCGAGATCGTGGCGCTTGCCGCCGGTGACGACCGTGCCGCCCTTCGCGGTCGCGTCAGCGATCAGCTCCTCGACCTTCTCGACCGCCTTCACGTCGATCAGCGGTCCCTGCTGGGTACCGTCGTCGAGCCCGGCGCCGACCTTCAGCTTCTGCGAGGCGGCGGCGAGCTTTTCGACGAAGGCATCATAGACGCCGGCCTGGACGAAAAACCGGTTGGTGCACACGCAGGTCTGGCCGGAATTGCGGTATTTGGCCACCATCGCGCCTTCGACGGCGCGGTCGATATCGGCATCGTCGAAAACCAGGAACGGCGCGTTGCCGCCGAGTTCCATCGACACCTTCTTCACCGTCGAGGCCGATTTCTCGATCAGCATCTTGCCGATCTCGGTCGAGCCGGTGAAGGTGATCTTGCGCACCAGCGGATTGGAGCACAATTCGTCGCCGATCTCGCTCGCCGAACCGGTGACGATGTTGACGACTCCCTTCGGGAACCCCGCCTCCTCGCACAGCGCGCCCCAGGCAAGTCCCGAATAGGGCGTCTGCGAGGCAGGCTTGACCACCGCCGTGCAGCCGGCGGCAAGCGCCGGGCCGATCTTGCGGGCCAGCATCGAGGAGGGAAAATTCCACGGCGTGATCGCCGCGACCACCCCGACCGGCTCCTTGGTGACCAGCAGACGACGGTCCGCCCACGGGCTCGGCACCACGTCGCCATAGGTGCGCCGCCCCTCCTCCGCGAACCACAGAATATAGGCGGCCGAGATCGCCACCTCGCCCTTGGCCTCGGCAAGCGACTTGCCCTGCTCCATCGTCAGGAGCTCGGCCAGAGCATCCTGGTTTTCCAGGATGAGGTCGTGCAGCCGGCGCAGCAATTTGGACCGTTCGTTGGCCGAGGTCTTCTTCCACGGCTGGAAGGCCTTTTCGGCCGCCTCGATGGCGCGCCGGGTTTCGGCCGTGCCCGATTTCGGCACCGTGCCGATCGTCAGCCCGTTGGCCGGGTTGGTCACGTCCAGCGTCGCGCCCGAATCGGCCTGAACCCACTCGCCATCGATCAGGTTGGCCTGACGCATGTAGTGGCTGGTCTTCTGCAACATAAATCGCCTCCGTGCCGCGCTACCTGGCGGCAATGGTTTCAATATCCTGAATAAGCGCCGAATCGAGCGGAATGCCGTCGCGCCGCAAACGGTGTCGGATTTCGTGCCGTCTTTGCCCCGGCACTCTCGCTCCATCCGTTTCGCCGACAATTTGCGACATTTCGGCAAAGCGGGCAACCGCGTCGACGGTACCGAGGGCTGCTGGATCAATCGCAATCAGAAGCTGGCCGGTCCCGGGCGGGGCGCCTTCGGCATCGAAGAACGAGGTTTGCTCGTAGGCGAAATTGGCGCCGGTCAGCCCCGCCGCCAGCAGCTCGACCATCAAAGCCAGCGCGGTGCCCTTGGCATCGCCGAGCGGCACCATCGTGCCGGCAAGCGCGGCCTCGGCGTCGGTGGTCGGGTTGCCGGCGCTGTCGAGCGCCCAGCCCTCGGCAATCGGCTCGCCCTTCTGCCGGGCGGCCATGATCTTGCCGCGGGCGACCTTGGACAGCGACACGTCGACCACCACCGGCGCGCCGCCCTCCACCGGACAGGCAAAGGCGATCGGATCGGTGCCGTAGAGCGCGCGCCGTCCGCCCCAGGGCGCCATCGCCGCCGGCGCGTTGGCAAAAAACAGCGCCACCAACCCCCGTTCGGCCAACGCCTCCACCGTCAGTCCGGCCACCCCGGCATGGTGCGAGCGCTTTACGCCGGCAAGTGCCACCCCCTGGGCCGGCGCGATCTCGGCGAGCCGGCCGACGGCGAGTTCGAGCGCGGGATAGGCAAAGCCGTGCGCGGCGTCGATCTGGACGGCGCCCGGCCGTGTCAGGGTCGCAGTCGCGGCGGCGAAGCCGTCGACCTTGCCGGCCCGCGCCTGGGCGGCATAGGCCGGCACCCGGCGCAAGCCATGACCGCCCTGCCCGGCCAGTTCGGCGCCGACCAGGGCGCGCGCCACCGCCTCGGCATTATTGGCCGCCGTGCGCGAGGCCGTCAGCGCCGCCACGCACAGGCGATGCGCGTCCTCGGCCGACAAAAGACGTTCGCTCATCACCGTGCCCCCAAATGCGCCAGCACCGCGTCGGCGATCACCGCCGAGACGCGGCCGTTCGATTCCACCGTCACCCCGGCAAGGTGCGGCGTCAGGATCAGATTGGGCAGGTCGACGAATTTCCTTCCGGCTTCCGCCGTCAGCGGCTCGGCCTCGAACACGTCGAGCGCGGCCCCGCCGATCCTCCCCGCACGCAAGGCGGCGGCAAGGGCGTCTTCGTCGACGACCCCGCCGCGCGCGGCATTGACGAGGATCGCATCGCGCTTCATGCGCGCGAGCTCGGCCGCGCCGATCATATGCCGGGTCGCCGCCGTCAACGGTACGTGCAGACTGACGACATCGGCCGCCGCGAGCAGCGCGTCGAGCGCCATCGGCCGCGTCGTTTCCCAAGCCGGATCGGCCGCGTCGAGCAGCGGGTCGTGCGCGGCAACGGCCATCCCGAGCGCGCGCGCCCGGGCGGCGACCTCGCGCGCGATCGCGCCGTAGCCGATCAGGCCGATCGTCCTGCCCGACAATTCGCGTCCGATCAGCGTCTGGCGCGGCCAGGCGCCGGCGGCCACTGCGCCGGTTGCCGCATAGGCGCCGCGCAACAGCGCCATCGCCGTGGTGATCACATATTCGGCCACCGACAGATCGTTGGCGCCGGTCGCCGGAACCACGGCGATAGCGCGCGCCTCGCAGGCGGCCAGGTCGATATTGTCGAGGCCGACGCCGAGCCTGCCGACCATCTCCAGACGCGCCGCCGCCGCCAGCAGCGCGCCGCGCACCTGGGTGCGGTTGCGCACCACGAGCACCCGCGCTTCGGCAAGGGCGGCGGCCAGGGCGTCGGGCCGGTCGACGAGCGAGGCATCGTAGAGCGTGTCGTGGCGCTGACCCAGGCGCTCGACGGCGGTCTCGTCCATGAATTCGGCGATCACGATTTCAGGCATGGGCAATGCGGCTTCCCGTTTGAACGCCGCCCGGCATCACGCGGGCGGCCGATAATATCAAGTCGCCGCCGCCGGCCCATAATCGGCACGAGCGGCGGCGAAAGCATGACCCGCGACGGGATCGTCGCGACATTGCGGACAATCGAGCCCGATCCGCATTGCAGACAATGGGGCCCGGTCTGCGCGCGCGCTCGAAACGACAATGCGCCGCCAAAGCCGGCGAGTGGATCGCAGACCCGATCTCGCCACTCGAGCGCTCAGGCGCTCCTGTAGAGCTTGGTCATGACGAATTCGCGATGGCCGAGCGCCTCGGCGGCGGTGCTGCGCCCGCTGGCGGTACGCATGATCATGTCGATCAGCGCGTCGCCCGCATCGTCGATCGTCATTTCCCGGCGCAAGATGCCGGAAACGTCGAGGTCGACATGCTCGCCCATGGTGCGCACGGTGCGCGGATTGGCGGTGATCTTGATCACCGGCACGATCGGATTGCCGATCACATTGCCCTGGCCGGTGGGAAAGGTATGCACCACGTAGCCGCCGGCCGCCATCAGCGTCACGCATTCGGCCGCCGCCGACGAACTGTCCATGAAATAGAGCCCCTTGCCGACGTTGGGCGCTTCGGCCGGCTCCAGGATGTCGATGAATTTCGACGTGCGGCCGATCTTTTCCAGATTGCCGAGCGCCTTTTCCTCGATCGTCGTCAGCCCGCCCTCAATATTGCCCTTCGTCGGCTGGCTCTCCGACAGATCGTCGGTCTGGTGGGCGAAGATAACGTCGTCCTGATAGGCCTTCCACATCGCGTACCAGCGTTCGCCGACCTCGGGGCTGACGGCGCGCTGCTTGCAGATATGCTCGGCGCCGGTGATCTCGGAGGTCTCGCCGAAACAGCCGTAAATGCCCTCCGGCAGCAGCTTGTCGTACATGTTGCCGACCGTCGGGCACGAGCCGAGCCCGGTGGTGGTGTCGCTCTCGCCGCATTTGGTGGACACCCAAAGCTCGCCAACCGCGCAGTCCTCGCGCTGCAGCTCGGTGGCGTAGTGGACGAATTCCTTCGCCTTGCGCGAGGCGTCCATGATCGTCCTCAAATCGCCGTTCTGCTCGATCGAGAACCCGGCCACCGGCTTGCCGGTTTCCGCGATTCCGTCGACGATCTTCTGTGTCCAGCCCGGCTCGATGCCGATCACGATGCAGGCCGCCACGTTGGGATTGGCGCCGGTGCCGATCATGGTGCGGAAATGCAGGTCCAGGTCGGCGCCGAACTGCAGCCTGCCATAGGCGTGCGGCAGCGCCAGCGTACCCTTGATGTTGTTGGCCACCGCCTCGCAGGCGGCGTTGGAAATATCGTCCACCGGCAGGATAACGACATGGTTCCTGACTCCGACGCGGCCATTGTCGCGCCGGTAGCCCTTGAAGGTCAGGTTGGAGTATTTCGAGGCCATCTTCGCTTTTCCCGTGCCATTTCGTGCGATGCGGAAAACCCGTTCCCGCGTCGGCGCCTACCAGCGCTTGGTCTTCAGATTGTGGACGTGCACATGTCCGCCGCGCGCCACGTCGGCGACGAAGCGTCCGATATCCTCGCCATATTTGATCGCGGTATCGCCGTCGGCGATGTCGCGAAGCGCCACCTTGTGGCCGATCGGAACGTCGTTTCTGGCCTCGATCTCGAAGCTGGAATCGTCCTCGGTGACGACGGCCAGCATGCGGGTGCCCGCCGTCAGCCCCTCGACCACGACGACGCCGACATTGTCCTTCCGGTCATGCACGAGCAGGTGTGGAATGGTCATGAAATCCCGTCAGCTCCCATTTGGAATGCTCAAGTCTTATATAAGACATAAGATATAAAATTCTGGCAATGTCAATTCCGACCGGCTAGAAAATCGGGGCCCGATGCGGGGATTCGGTCATGAACGAGAACGCGCCAGCCACGACATTCGCCTACAAGCCGCTCTATATGCAGGTGAAGGATCAACTCGTCCGGCGCCTGATCGACGGCGAGTGGCAGCCGGGTCAATTGATCCCTTCCGAGATGGAACTGGCGCGCCAGGTCGGCGTCAGCCAGGGCACGATCCGCAAGGCGCTCGACGCGATGACGGCCGAGAACCTGCTGATCCGGCGCCAGGGTCGCGGCACCTTCGTCGCCAGCCCGGAGGAAAGCCGCATCCTGTTCCAGTTCTTCCGGCTGGTGCCGGACGACGGCGAGACCTCGTTTCCGCAATCGCGCATTCTCAGGCGCGACCGGGCCCGCGCCAGCCGGCAAGACGCCCAGGCGCTCGGCCTGCAGGCCGGCGAAACCGTGTGGCTGATCGAGCGGCTGCGTTCGATCCGCGACAGACCGCTTTTGGTGGAAACGATCCGCCTGCCCGCCGCCCGGTTTGCCGGTTTCGACGAGATCGCCGGACTGCCCAACAATGTTTACGGGCTCTATTCGCAGCGCTGGGGCGTCACGATCGCCCATGCCAGCGAGAGACTGAAAGCGGTCGCGGCGCGCGAGCCCGATGCCGGCCGGCTCGGCTGCCTGGCCGGCACACCGCTGCTTGAGATCACGCGAATAGCCTTCGACCTGGAAAACAAGCCGGTCGAGCTGCGGGTCTCGCGCTGCCTGACCGAAACGGCCCATTACGCCGCCGAACTGCGCTGAGCCTCGGCCCGCCTCAACCGAACACGGCTTGCAGCACCAGCAGCCACAGCGAGGTCGTGACCGCCGCGCAGCTCGTGGCGATCATCATCGCATTCGTCGAGATCGCCTGGCCGGTGCCGAACTGGACGGCGATCAGATAGGCGTTGACGCCGGTCGGCAGCGACGCGGTGATGACGGCGACCTGGGCGGCCAGCGGCGGCAGGCCGAGCGCCAGCGCCAAGGCCAGGGTCGCCGCCGGCATCACGATGAGCTTGAGCCCGGCAAGGGCGACGCCGGCGCGCAGATTGCCGGCAATGCCGTAGCGGCGCAGGCCGAGGCCGATCGAAAACAGCGCCAGCGGCCCGGCAATGCCGGCCAGCGCGTCCACGAAGCGCAGGCCGAGGCCGGGCAGTTGCAGGCCAGTGAAGCGGAAGGCGAGCCCGGCCAGAATGCCGATGATCAGCGGATTGCGCAAAAGCTTGCCGAAAAAATCCGAGACCAGCGCCACCGGGCGCGGCGCGCCGTCGCGGCTGCCGTCGAGAATCGCGAAGACGACGATCGAGGCCGCCATCATCACCACCAGATGCACCGACACGATCAGCGCCAGGATCTCGAAACCGGCCTGGCCGAACACGCCGAGCACCAGCGGGATGCCGAGCAGAACTGTGTTGGAGAATGAGGCCGACACGCCGCCGACCACGCCGGCGCGCGCGTCGCGCCCGAACACGCGCGTGGTGACGAACTGGCCGAGCGCCCAGGCGATCGCCACCGAGGTGAAATAGGTGATCCACAAGGACCAGGACGCCGCGCCGTGAAAATCGGCGCTTTGCATGGTCTTGAACAACAAAAGCGGCACCGCGACCGAGACTGCGAATTCGGCCAGCGCGTCGCCGGCCTCCGCCTTCAGATAGCCGCTCACGCCGGCGAGATAGCCGAGCGCGATCAGACCGAAAATGAACAACACGGCTTCGACTTCGGCAGACATGCCCCGCCTGATAGGCAAGTCGGCGGCCGCCGGCAAGGCAGGTCGCCCGCCGACCCGGCCTCAAAGCGCGATCGCCGAGCCCGTCCTGGCGCTTTCCTCCGCCGCCTGGCCGATCATCACCGCGCGCATGCCGTCGTCGAGCGTCACCTCGGGCGTTCCGCCGTGGCGCACCATGTCGAGAAATTTGCGGTGCTGGAAGAAGGTCGAGCCGTGATGGTCGCCCGCCGCCAGGATGGCGGGATCGACATGGATTTCCTCGCGCACGGGCTGTTTGGTGGCGCGCGGCGAAACGACCAGTTCCGACAGCCGCTCGCGCCCGTCCGGCGAAAACCGGGCCGGCCCGGGCACGAACGCCTCGATCGAGGCCAGGTCCCCGGTCGCGGCGATCTGCTCTTGCCAATAGGCACCCTCTGCGAACATGCACAGATCGAGCATGGCGCGCACGCCGTTGTCGAAATCGACGACGACGAAGGCGTTGTCGAGAATATCGGCCGGCCGGCCGCCATAGGTTTCTCCGACAAAATTGACGTCCATGGCGCCCGAGGCGTAGACGCGCCTGGCCTCCGCACCCGCCATAAACCGCATAAGATCGAAGAAATGACAGCATTTTTCGACCAAAGTGCCGCCGGTACGCACGGAAAACCGGTTCCAATCGTCGATTTTCTGCAGAAACGGAAAGCGATGCTCGCGAATCGCGATCATTTTGAGCCGCCCCGCCTCGCCGGCCCGCACCTTGTCGATCAGCCGCTCGACCGGCGGCATGTAGCGATATTCCATCGCCACCCAGGCCGGCGCGGCCGCCTTTTCGGCAAGCCGCAATATCGCCCGGCAATCGTCGAGCGTGGCGCAAAGCGGCTTTTCCACCAGCACCGGCTTGCCCGCCGCCAGCACGTCGGCGAGCACCGCGGCATGGGTGTCGTTGGGGCTGGCGATCACCACGCAGTCGAAGCCGCCGGCCGACAGCAGGTCGCGATGATCCCGGTACTGCGCCAGCCCGGCGCGGCCGCCCGCCGCCGCTTGGGCCAGGCTGTCGACATTCGGATCGGCGAGCGCGGCGATCTCCGCGCCCTCGAGCAAAGCGATGTTGCGCATATGCTCGCGGCCCATCATGCCCGTGCCGATGACGGCGTAGCGCAGTGTGCCGGCGCGCATGTCAGAGGTCGAGGACGGGGATGCCGAGGGTTTCGGCGGCGGCTCCAAGAGCATCGCGATGGTCTCCATAGGCGAGCGCGAGGTGATGCTCGAGCGCCGCGCCCATGACGCGATCGAGCAGTTCTGCCGCCGGCGTGTCGAAGCGCACCACGCCCGACGTGCCGGTAAACGCCATCGGCCGCTTGAGCATCTCGCCGCCGCCGATCACCGCCACCGTTCGCCCCCGCGCCTGGCTGATTCGCAAAAAGGTGATCCGGCCCGGCTTGAGCGGAAACTGGTAGAGAAGCGGCATCCTGCGGTTGGTGTGGATGGTCGCCTGCGGCACGAAGTCCGGATCGGCCATCGACAGCGGCGCCTGGCCGCAATGCCACACAACGCCGCTATTGTCGGCGGCGTCGAGATCGACCAAATCGGTCAAGAAGGCAGGCGCGCCGGCGACCCGTTGCAAGAGCAGGCTCGACAAAGCGCCATAGACGTCGGCCTCGCAGGCGCACGGAACGCGCGCCTCGCCCAGCATCGCCACCGGCCCGCACACCGCCCCGCCATACTCGGTGAAGGTTTCCGGCCAGCAGCGGATCGCAAACGCGTCATAGCCGTTTTCGGCGCGCAACCCGTCGAGCGCGACCTTGAGCCGATAGGAGCGGTCGAGCTGGTCCTGATCGACCGCCTCCAGCCCCTCAAGCACCGTTTCGGCCTGGGCCGCGACGCTCTCGACGGCATTCCTGTCGGCCGCCACGGCACCGGCAAAAAGCCGCTCAAGCTCCAGCGCCTCGACATGCACGCCCGCCAGGGCGGCGATCTTCGCCTCGTCATAGGCGCAGGTATCGAACCCGTCGGGATGCTTGCCGATCCGGCCGATGCGCGTCCCGCGCAGGCTGAGGGCGGCCTGCCGCCCGCGCGGATCGCCGCCTGTCGCCGGCCGCACCGGCACCGGCCGCGCGATGCGCTCGCCCGCAAGCAGCGCGACCAGATCGCGGTCGATCTCTGTCGCCTGCGGATCGGCATAGAGATAACCGAAGGGACGCTGCGCCAGGCCGAGCGCGTGGGCGGCCAGGTTGAGCCCGCAAAACGCGTTCAGCCTCAGCCGTCCGCCGAGACGCGGCTCCGGCACCGCCCAGATCGAAAACGGGCCGGAAAAAGCTTGCGCCGCCTCCGCCACCATGCCGGCATCGGTGAAGGTGACCTGCAGCACGAGCACCTGGTCGGGCTTGCTCGTCCGCAGTTCCGCGATCGCGGCGCGCGCCGCACCGGCGTCGAGCAGCAGCGACCGGGGGCCCGTCAGCTCGGCGCCGGTGCGCTCGAGCGCGGCCAGCATCGCCGCCAGTCTTTCTTCGGCGAACGGCACGTCGAAGGTCGGCCGCGCGAAGGGCAGGATCGCGATCTTGCCTTTGCCGGGCGCTTTGGCTTTGCTTCCCATCCCTTATCCCTATATCCAGTGTTCGGCGGTCCGACAGGAAGGCGCATGATCCGGATACTCATCACCCTCGCACTGATTTCCCTCACCTTGCCGGCCCAGGCGACGGAAGCCGGCTGGGCGCTGCTGCGCGGCGGCGGCCATGTCGTGCTGATGCGCCATGCCTATGCGCTGGGCACGGTCGAGCCGCCCAATTTCGACATCGAGAAATGCGGCACCCAGCGCAACCTGTCCGAACGCGGCCGCCACCAGGCCCGGCGCATCGGTTCGCTGATCGCCGCGCGCGGCGCGCCAGTGGAGCGCGTCCTGTCGAGCCGGCTTTGCCGCGCCCTGGAAACGGCGCGCCTCGCCTTCGGCGCCGGCGCGGTGGAAGCCTTCGCCCCGCTCGACCCGCCCGGCGAGGACGAGACCGCCAACGCCGAAGCCCTGGCCGCGACGATCGAGGCGGTGCATGGATATTCCGGTTCCGGCAACATGGTCATGGTCGCCGACCTTCCCGCCATCAAGGCGCTGACCGGGCGCAAGACGCGCGAGGGCGAGGCGCTGATCGTCGCGCCCGCCGAGAACGGCCTGGTGGTGCTCGGCCGCATCGTCTTCAACTGACGGAAACCGGATCGTCACACCATCTCTCCGTAACCGTTCCGGAAACTGGAATCGGCGGGGCAGAACCGCGCCCCGGCCGCGCCATAGGCCGGATGAAGGGTCCAGGGTTTCGCCTCCGCATCGGTCAACGCGTTCAAACTGCGCATATAGGCCGCCGCGTCGGTTTCCAGCGCGCCGCGCATGCGCCCCCAGTCGGGGAAATGCGAAAACGCCTCCAGCCAGATCGCCCGGCCAGCGAGATATCCCGACGCGCCGGCACGAAAGGCGTGGGTCAGGATATTGCGAAACGCCTCCTTGCCCGCCCCCGCCGACAGCATCACCCACGGCCGCCCCGCAAGCCGGCCCATCTCGTCGAACAGGGTTTGCACGGCGGCAGCGCCTTCGCCGTCGACACCCGGCACGTCGTCGGCATTGACCGGGCTTTCGAGCTTGAACAGGTCGACCCCATAGTCGGCTCCGGCGAAGGTTTCGACCGATTTCAGCACATCGTCGGCCTTCTTGCCCTTGAGCTCGACATAGTCGCGCGTCTGATGCGCGTCGGCCGCCAGCGGGTAGACCAGAAGCTCGAAAACGAACGGGATATCAAAGCGCTGGCAGGCTTCCCCGATTCGTTTTGTGAAGTCGCGCTGCTGCGCGCACACGGCAGTGCCGGCGTCCGGCCGGTACCAGGCCAAAACCTTGACCGCATCCGCGCCCATGCGCTTGATCTTGCCCACTGACCAGTTGTCGATCTCCTGCGACACCCGCCCCTGCCCGGTCTCGCGGAAAACGGAATCCTCGAGCGTGACCACCAGCCCCTTTTGCGGCGACAGCAAGCGAAGGCCGCGCGGAACGGCATAATGCGGGTCGAGCAGCATCGCCGAGGATTCGGCCTGCAGGGTTTCGATCAGCAGCGCCTTGAAGCCGGCGACGTCGTCGTAGGGCGCCTCGTCGAGGCCGTAATGCGCCGCGATCGGCGCCTTGATCGGCGGCCGCTGATCGACCGCCGTCATCTTGAAACGGCCGCCGGCATCGGCCAGCCGGCGCATGCCCCACAATTTTCCCGGCGAAAGCTCGATCATGCCGCTGCCCTCAAAAACCTGTCCGTCTCGGTGCGGTCCGGCGTTGCCTTGCGGCCGCCGAAACCGGTGCACTTGATCGCCGCCACCGCGTTGGCGAAGCGGATCGCGTCTGCTTCGGCCTGGCCTTCGCCGAGCGCCAGCGCAAAGGCGCCGTGCCAGACGTCGCCGGCGCCGAGCGTGTCGACGATATCGACCGCGAAGGCGGGCACCCGTCCGCCCGACGCGTCGTCGAGAAAAACCACGCCCTTGGCGCCGTTGGTGTAGCAGACCCAGGCGCCGGTTTCCGCGCGCGCCGCCGCCAGGGCCCGGTCGAGATCGTCCACGCCGGCGAAATCGCGCAATCCCTGCGCCGAAAAGGCGATGTGGGATGCCTGCTCCAGCGCCTGCTCGGCGTCTCGCACCGGCGCCTCCGCGTCCAGAATGCCGGGCACGCCGAGGCGGCGCGCCGCCTTCATGGCGCTGGCAGCCCCCTGCGGCCAGCGTGTGTCGGCCAGGATCGCATCGACATCGTGCGGAATCTCCGCGTCCAGCCAGCCGGCATCGAAGCTGAGCGCCATATCGCGAAAATTGACGATCTGGCGCTCGCCGGCCGCATCGACGAACACCGAGGAAAACGACGAACGGCCCTTTTCCAGCCGGCGCACCCGGGCGCAATCGACCCCCTCCGCCTCGAGGTCCTCGACGATCATGGCGCCGATCGGATCCCGCCCGACACGGGCGCACAGCAGCGCCTCGCCGCCCAGCCGCGCGACGGCCACCGCCGCGTTGGCCGCGCAGCCGCCGCCGACGATCGCCGCATCGCGGGCGCGGTATTTTTCGGCCCTTCGCGGCATCTCGTCGATCGACATCACGATGTCGACCACGGCGACGCCGGCAAGCAGTATTTTCGTCATGGCGACCGGCTCTCAGGAGTCACGCGGCTGATATTCTGGCCAACCTATCAAGTCTTATATAAGATACAAGAATAAGCTTGCAAAAAAAGCCGCGCGGCCGGCGTCCCGTCTGGGCCGCGCCGGCGACCCTTTGACGCCACCCGAGGCCATAAGCGCGCCCGCAGCCCCCGTCACGCCTCGCGACGGGCAATTCGCCCTTTCCCTGAGGGCAAAAACGGACTAGACACCGCGACCGACCATTTCGAGAATTCCCAAGGAAAAAACCGTGCCCTCCACGTTCGACAGAGTTGCCGACATTATCGCGGAGACCAGCGAGATCGACCGCGACACCATCACCGCCGAGAGCCACACGATCGACGATCTCGGCATCGACAGCCTCGACTTCCTCGACATCGTGTTCGCGATCGACAAGGAATTCGGCATCAAGATCCCGCTCGAGAAGTGGACGCAGGAGGTCAATGACGGCAAGGTTCCCACCGAGGAATATTTTGTCATGAAGAACCTGTGCGCCAAGATCGACGCGCTGGTCGCGGCCAAGGCCTGACCGGCCGTCACGCGCGCGCAAACACGTGACAAGAGACGCGACAGCGGCATGAGCGACCAGGACGTCGTCATCACCGGCATCGGCATCGTCTCCTGCCTGGGCGTGGGCAGGCAGGCGCACTGGGATGCGCTGACCGCCGACAGCCCGGCGCCGGTCGTCGATGCCGAGCGTTTCAGCCCCTACAGCGTCCATCCGTTGCCCGAAATCGACTGGAGCGCGCAGATTCCGCGGCGCGGCGACCAGCGCCAGATGGAGACGTGGCAGCGGCTGGGCACCTACGCGGCCGGCCTCGCACTCGACGACGCCGCCCTCAAGGGCGACGAGGCCCTGTGCGCGACGATGGACATGATCGTGGCCGCCGGCGGCGGCGAGCGCGACCTGGCCGTCGACACCGCGATCCTGGACGCGTCTCTGACGCGCGACGATCAAGACGTTCTGTTGAACGAGAAGCTGACGACGGAGCTCCGTCCGACACTGTTTCTGGCCCAGCTTTCCAATCTCCTGGCCGGCAACATCTCGATCGTGCACAAGGTCACCGGCTCCTCGCGCACCTTCATGGGCGAGGAAGGCGCCGGCATTTCGGCGCTGGAGACGGCCGTCGCCCGCATCCGCTCCGGCCAGTCGAGCCATCTCCTGGTCGGCGCTGCCTTCCAGAGCGAGCATCCCGACTATCTGTTGAGCTACGAGCTGGACGGTCTTTTGCACCGGCACGGCTGGACGCCGGTATGGGCGCGCGGCGACCAGGGCGGCATCATCACCGGGTCGGGTGCGGCCTTCCTGGTGCTGGAAACGCGCGCGCACGCTCAACAACGCGGCCGCAAGGCCTATGCCAGGATCGGCCAGATCGTCTCGGAAGGAAGCCGCCGCACGCCGGAAAGCTTCTGCGACAGGATCGACGCTCTTGTGGAGACCGCGTCGAACGGCATCACCCCGGCTTTCGCAGTCTCTGGCGCGTCCGGCCTCGCAATGGCGACCGCAGCCGAAAAGGCCGCGCTTGCCGGTCGCGGACTGGCCGCGCGCGGCTTTTCCTCCCTGACCGGCCATCTGAAGGAAGCCCAGTTTCCCTTCGCCGTCGCGCTCGCCGCCCTGGCGGTGGAAAAGGCCCACGCCTTTGCCCCCTTCGATCCCGAAAGCGAAACGGCGGCCGCGGCCGGCGGCGCCGTGATCGCGACGACGATCGGCTATCGCCGGGGCGAAGGCGCGGCCTTGATCGAACCGGCCTGACTGCCGCGGCCGGCGGCACGGTGTGGAGCACGAGATGAGCAAGAGCGATCGTTTTGGCAGGCGCACCGTCGCGGTGACCGGGATCGGCGTCGTGACGGCGCTGGGGGTGGGCAAGCGCGAGAACTGGCAGGCGCTGACCGCCGGTCGCTCCGGCATCCACGCCATCACGCGCTTTCCCGTCGACCAGCTTTCCACGCGCATTTCCGGCATGGTCGACTTCCTGCCGTCCAGCTCCAGGGGCGCGACGGCGCTGACCGACGAACTGGCCGAGACCGCCGGCCGCGAAGCCCTCGGCGAAGCCGGTCTCGACACCGATCTGGGCGGCCCCCTGTTTCTCGCCGCGCCGCCGGTCGAACTCGACTGGCACGAACGGTTCGCGCTTTACCGCCAGGGCCCCGAACAGGAAGAGGGCTATCGGCGCTTGCTGGCCGTCGCCCGCGACGGGCTCCGCCCCGACGCCTACGGCCAGACCCAGTTCGGCATGATCGCCGAGCGGCTCGTCGAGCTGTTCGGCGCGCGCGGCCTGCCTGTCACGCTGTCGACGGCCTGCGCCTCCGGCGCCACGGCGATCCAGCTTGGCGTGGAGGCGATCCGGCGCGGCCAATGCGACCGGGCGCTGGCGATCGGCGCCGACGGCTCGGCGACCGCCGAGGCGCTGATCCGCTTTTCGCTCCTGTCGGCGCTATCGACCCAGAACGAGCCGCCCGAAAAGGCCTCCAAGCCGTTTTCCAAGGACCGCGACGGGTTCGTGATCTCCGAGGGGTCGGCGGCCCTGGTGCTGGAATCGCTCGAAAGCGCGCAGGCCCGCGGCGCCGAGGTTCTGGGCGTGATCCGCGGCTGCGGCGAAAAGGCCGACGATTTTCACCGTACCCGCTCCAAGCCGGACGGCTCGCCGGCGATCGCGGCCGTGCGCGCGGCCCTGGCCGATGCCGGCATGGCGGCCGATGAGGTCGCTTACATCAACGCCCACGGCACCTCCACGCCCGAAAACGACAAGATGGAACACCTGTCGCTGTCGACGGTTTTCGGCGAGCGCATGCGCGAAATCCCGATCTCGTCCAACAAATCGATGATCGGCCACACGCTGTCGGCCGCCGGCGCGATCGAGGCCGCCTTTTCGCTGCTGACCATGCGCGAGGGCGTGATCCCGCCGACGATCAACTACGACACGCCCGACCCCGCCATCGAGCTCGATGTCGTGCCCAACACCAAGCGTCATGCCGACGTGGCGAGCACCTTGTCGAACTCGTTCGGCTTCGGCGGCCAGAACGCCTGCCTTGTCATGGGCCGCGAACCGGTCTAAGCGGACGCCCTTTACCGAGGATCCGCCGCCCATGCGCGCATTGCAACTCGTCGAGGACCGCAGGCTCGAACAGGTGGACCTGCCGCCGCCGCCCCCGCCCGGCCCGGGCGAGGTGACGGTGGCGATCCGCGTCGTCGCGCTCAACCATATCGACGTGTGGGGCTGGCGCGGCATGGCCTTCGCCAAGCGCAAGATGCCACTGGTGATCGGTGCCGAAGCCTCCGGCGTGGTCGAAACGCCCGGCGCCGGCGTCGGCCATCTGGCGCCCGGCCAGCTCGTCTCGATCTACGGCGCGCGCACCTGCGGGCTCTGCCGCCCCTGCCGCGAAGGCCGCGACAATCTGTGCGAGCACGTTTCGGGCGTGCACGGCTTCCACCTCGACGGCTTCGCCCAGGAGCGCATCAACCTGCCGGCGCGGCTACTCGTGCCGGCACCGCCCGGCGTCGACGATGTTGGCGCGGCGGTCGCCCCGGTCACCTTCGGCACGGTCGAGCACATGCTGTTCGACAATGCCCGGCTCGAGCCCGGCGAAACGATCCTGGTCCAGGCCGGCGGCTCGGGCATCGGCTCGGCCGCGATCCAGCTCGCCAGGAAGATGGGCTGCACCGTCATCACCACGGTCGGATCCGACGACAAGGCCGAAAAGGCCCGGGCGCTCGGCGCCGATCACGTCATCAACTACCGCGAGGACCGTTTCGAGGGCGTGGTGCGCAAGCTGACGCGCAAGAAGGGCGTCGACGTCGTCTTCGAGCATGTCGGCGCCGACACCTGGGCCGGCTCGATGCTGTGTCTGAAGCGCGGCGGCCGGCTCGTCACCTGCGGCTCGACCTCGGGCGTGTCGACCAGCATGAATTTGATGCA
The DNA here is from genome assembly GCF_004000215.1 of Nitratireductor alexandrii. GTDB lineage: Bacteria > Pseudomonadota > Alphaproteobacteria > Rhizobiales > Rhizobiaceae > Mangrovimarina > Mangrovimarina alexandrii. The sequence goes on from NZ_RBVY01000005.1 coordinate 131,794, forward strand.
GCTCTTCCAGCAGCAATTGAAGATATTCGGCTCGTTCGGCTGCCGGATGGAGAACATGGCCGACGCCATGCAGAAAATGGCCGCCGGCCATGTCGCGCCGGTGATCGACACCGAGGTCGGCTTCGACGGCATCGCCACCGCGCTGGCGCGCATGGAAGGCCGCGACGTCTTCGGCAAGATCATCCTGCGCGTGGCGTAGAGCGCCATGCCTGGCAGCGAGCCCTCCGGGACGGCACGATGGCTTCAACGGCACCAGACCTGACCCGCCGGGCGGCGATCCGCGCCACGCGCGCGCTGCAGAAGGTCAATTACTGGCTGATCGCCAAAGTCACGCTCGGCTTGCTCGCCGTGTTGCGCCGGCTGCCGGGCGAAGCGGCCCTCGGCTTCCTCGATCGCGCCGCGCGCCGCGTCGGCCCGCTCGCCGGGCGCCACCGCACCGCGCTCGCCAATCTGCGCGCCGCCTATCCCGACAAGACCGAGGACGAATTGCAGGCGATCGCCTTGGACATGTGGGGCAACATGGCCCGGCTCGCCGGCGAATATGTCTTTCTGGAAAAGCTGCTCGAGGACGAGGATGAAAACGGCCTGCCCGCGCGGGTCGAGGTGGTCGGCGCCGACATCTTCCTCGCCTTGCGCGACAATCCGGCGCCGCGCATCCTGTTCACCGCCCATCTCGGCAATTTCGAGCTGCTGCCGATCATCGCGGCCAAATACGGCCTGCCGGTCAGCGCGCTCTATCGCGCCCCCAACAACCCCTATCTGGCGGCGGCGCTGATGGAAAAGCGCGAGGCCACGATGGGCGACCTGATCGCCTCGCGCCCCGGCTCGGTGTTCGCGCTGGCGCGGGTGCTGGAGGATGGCGGCCATGTCGGCATGCTCGTCGACCAGAAATTCATCGACGGCGTGCCGACCACCTTCTTCGGCCGGCCCTGCCAGTCGAGCCCGGTGCTGGCCCGGCTGGCCAGGCAGTTCGACTGCGAGGTCCATCCCACCCGCTGCACGCGCCTGCCCGGCAACCGCTTCCGCATCGAGATCGGCGAGAAAATCGCGCTTCCGCGCACCGAAAAAGGCCGCGTCGACGTCCAGGCCGCCACCCAGGCCGTCAACGATGTCGTGGAAGCCTGGGTGCGCGAGGACCCCGGCCAATGGATGTGGTTTCACCGCCGCTGGCAGATCAAGACGCACGGCAAGAAGCGCGGACGCTAGCGCCGTTCTGCTTTTCACCGAATAGCAGAACGGCTTGATCTCATCGTCCAAACGCGTGTCCGAACGGCCCGCGTCAGCGCGCCAAAAGGGTCAGGCAGGGCGGGTTTTCGATCGTCGAACGCGTCGTGCCGCCGAAAAACATCTCCTTCAGCCGCGAGTGGCTGAAGGCGCCGAGCACCAGCAGGTCGGCGCCCTTGTCGGTCACGGTCTGTGCGATGATCTCGGCAACGGACCGGTCGCCGGAACTGCGGTTTTCGACCGTCACCCGCGCGCCGTGCCGTGCCAGCGCGGCGGCGATCTCGGTGCCCGGAAGCGCGCCCTGCTCGCCCGGGCTGGCGACCGGATCCACGCTCAGGATCGTGGTCTCCTCCGCCTGCACGATCAGCGCCAGCGCGTCGAACGCTGCGCGCGCCGCCTGGCGCGAACCGTTCCAGGCCAGCACGATCCGCTTGGCGTCCGTCGCCGCCGGGCCGCGCCACGGCACGACCAGCACCGGGCGCCCGGCCCCCTGGATCAGCGTTTCGATGTCGGGCGACCCCGAGGCGCCCTTTTCAGGTTCGACCTGGCCGGCGACCACGAGATCGCCGCAGCGCGCGCTCTCGAGCGCCGACAAGGCGCTGTCGCCGGAAAAACTGTACATGGAGCGCCACTCCCACGACACGCGCTCGCGCTTCATGCGCTGCGAAAACAGCTTTTCCAGCCTGGCCGCGCGTTCGCGGCTCATCTCCTCCTCCGCGCCCATCAAGGTGGCGTCGGGAAAACCCATCGGCGAGGCCACCGGCACCGGCAGCGCCTCGGCGTGGACGCCGATCAAATGCGCGTCCGATTTCTGGGCGAACGCGACGGCGACGTCGAGCGCTCGCCGGGCATCGTCCTCGTCCTGCAGCACGGTGACAATCGTTTTGTAGACCATGGCAACCTCCGTTCACGCCGGCGCGCCGGCTGTCCTCGGCAAAACCCTAATCTACATCGTTGCGTTCCGCTTTTGATCAAAATCAGCACGCAGGGAAAAAATCAGCCTTTGGCCGCCGGCCCCGTCAGCCCGGCCACCATCCGGCGCACCGCCTCCTCGGCCGGCGCCAGCGCCTCGGGCGTGCGGGCGCGCACCACCAGCTCGGTCCAGAACGTGCCGTCGAGATATTTCGGATAGGAGCCGATGATCGTATCGGGATATTGTTTCTGGATCTCGCCCAGCGGCCCGCCGATCGTGCCCTCCCCGGCCGGACAGTGGATCGAGGCCGAAATCAACCGGGTCCCGGTCTTCAGGCCCGGCACGACAGTGTCGAGCATGGCTTGGAAGATCGACGGCACGCCGGCCATGACGTGAACGTTGCCGATCCTGAACCCGGGCGCGACCGACACCGGATTGTCGATATGAACGGCACCGCGCGGCATCCGCGCCATGCGCTGGCGCGCCTCGGTGAACTCCATCCCGCGCTCGGCGTAGTTTTGCGCCAGCATGGCATAGGCGCGTTCGTCATGCTCGCACGGCAGTCCGAACGCCTTGGCGACCGCGTCGGCGGTGATGTCGTCGTGAGTCGGCCCGATGCCGCCGGTGGTGAACACATAGGTGTAGCGCGCCCTGATCGCGTTCAGCGCCTCGACGATGGCGTCCTCGTCGTCGGCCACGATGCGCACCTCCTTCAGGTCGATGCCGATCGCCGTCATGATGTCGGCCAAATGGCCGATATTGCGGTCCTTGGTCCGCCCCGACAGGATCTCGTCGCCGATGACGAGCATGGCCGCTGTTACGATGTCGCTCATCTGCTTCCTTTCATGCCCTGCCATCGCCCCATAGCGCCGTCCGCCGGCAGGGGCAATCGCGGTCACTCGGTGAACGAACCGTCACCGATCCCCCACTTTTATCGAACGATAGCGCTCCGCACATAGGAACCATGGCCCGGCACGACAGTTGTCGGACCGTGAGACACCGACAGTCAGGAGACGATTTGATGACCAAACTACTGGTGCTTTATTATTCGAGCTGGGGCCACATGGAAGCGATGGCCAAGGCCGCCGCCGAGGGCGCGCGCGAGGCCGGGGTCGATGTCACGGTGAAACGGGTGCCCGAACTGGTGCCCGAAGACGTGGCCAAGGCCGCGCACTACAAGCTCGACCAGGACGCGCCGATCGCCGAGCCGTCCGAACTCGCCGACTATGACGGCATCATTTTCGGCATCTCGACACGCTACGGCGCCATGGCCGCCCAGATGAAGAATTTTCTCGACCAGACCGGCTCGCTGTGGGCCAAGGGCGCGCTGATCGACAAGGTCGCCTCGGTGATGTCGTCGACCGCGACCCAGCATGGCGGTGCCGAATTCGCCCTGATCAGCACCCAGGTGTCGCTGCAGCACCACGGCATGATCATCGTGCCCCTGTCCTACGCCTATGACGGGCAAAGCGGCAACGACGTCGTGCGCGGCGGCGCGCCCTACGGCATGACCACGACCAGCAACACGGACGGCTCGCGCATGCCGTCGAAACAGGAACTGGAGGGCGCGCGCTTCCAGGGCAAGCGCGTGGCCGAACTCACCGCGCGCCTGCACGGCTGACAGCGCCGGCCATGACGCCCGCGGGCGGCTTTCGGGTCGCCCGCGGGCACGCGAACCAATCGCGCGCCGATTTCCTTTGCCGAACCGGCGCATTCGCGCCATTGTCGCGCGCAGCATGACGACGAACGAGCCCGACGATGCCGCACTCGCCGCCCGCTACAGGGACGCGATCGAGGCGGAGCTGGCGCAGCTTGAGGCGCAGTCGCACGACACGGCCGCCGACCGCGCCCCGGTCGAACTCGACCAGCAAAGCGTCGGCCGGCTGTCGCGCATGGATGCCATGCAGCACCAGGCCATGGCCCAGGCGGTCGAACAGCGCCGCCAGGCACGCCAGACCCGGCTGGGCGCGGCGCTCAAGCGCATGGAGACGGGCGATTTCGGCTCTTGCCTCGACTGCGGCGCCTTCATCGGCTGGAAGCGCCTCGACGTCGACCCGACCGTGCCGCTGTGCGTGGCCTGCGCCGGCAGGTCGGGCCGTTGAAAAGCACTCGAACGGCCCCACAGCCAGGGCACGCGTCAAAAACCCGGTTTCGTGTGCCGGCCGGTTCCCAACCCAGCTTGCCCTGTTATAGGCTCGCAACCGTGTTACCGGAGCCTTGCCCTTGCTGACCTTCTTGTTGTGGTTCGTCCTGGTGGCGGTCGTCCTCGTCGCCGCCGTCGCGGCCTATTTTGCCTGGAGGACCGGGAAACTCGCCGCCGATGCCGAACGGGCCGTGCCGCAAACCGGCAAGACGCTCGAGATCGACGGCGACACGATCCACTATGTCGAGCAAGGCCGGGGCCCGCCGATCCTGTTCATCCACGGGCTCGGCGGCCAACTGCATCATTTCCGCCAGCCGCTTTTCCCGCTCCTGGCCGACGACTTTCGCCTGATCGCGATCGACCGGCCCGGCTCGGGCTATTCGACGAGGCGCGGCAGCGCGGCCGACATCGGCGACCAGGCCCGGGTGATCGCCGCCTTCATCGACCGGCTCGGGCTGCAAAAGCCGCTGCTGGTCGGGCATTCGCTCGGCGGCGCGATCGCCCTGCGCGTCGCGCTCGATTTTCCCGACAAGGTCGCCGGTCTGGCGCTGCTCGCCCCGCTCACCCACCACCAGGACGAAAAACCGAGCGGCTTCAAGGGGCTCGACATTCCCTCGCCCGCCATGCGCGCTTTGCTTGCCCATACGGTTGCGATCCCGATCGCGCTCAGGCAGGCCGAGGCCACGCTCGATTTCGTCTTCGGCCCGCAGACGGTTCCGGATGATTACGCGATCGGCGGCGGCGGTTATCTCGGCCTCAGGCCGAGCCATTTTGCCGCCACGGCGGCCGATTTCGTCGCCGCGCAGACCGCCATGCCGGGCCAGCAGACCCGCTACGGCGCGCTCGCCATGCCGGTCGGCATTCTGTTCGGCGACGCCGACCGGGTGCTCGACCACGCCGTGCACGGGCTCGCGATGCGCGATGCGGTCGAAGGGCTCGATCTGGAGATCCTGGACGGTATCGGCCACATGCCGCAATTCGTCGAGCCGGCGCGCACCGCCGGTTTCATCCGCCGCATGGCGCAAAAGACTTTCGCCGCCTGAACGTTCCCATCCGCGCCGGCCGCGCACGCCACAGTGCCCGAGCCACGGACCTACAGGAAAAATGGTGCCCCCGGCAGGGATCGAACCCGCGACCTTCGGTTTACAAAACCGCTGCTCTACCAGCTGAGCTACAAGGGCACGCCCGTCCGTTACCATATTTCCCCGGCCAGTAAAGGGGTTCGCGCGGCGTTTGTCGCCCGTCCCCCGGCTTTGCCTGATGCCCGGCGCGTGCTAACCGGCTCCCTGCGCGCCATTGCCGTGTCGCGCCCATGGAGGGAGATCGAGGTGAGTGGAAACCCGCCGAGCCTGGCCTTTATTTCGGCCGACACGCCGGATGCGCGCGAAGCCGCCAGCCGCCTGTCCTCGCTCTACGGGCAGGAACGGCTCGAGGATGCCGACGTCATCGTCGCGCTCGGCGGCGACGGTTTCATGCTCCAGACCCTGCACAAGATGATGAGCTCGGGCCGCAGCATCTACGGGATGAACCGCGGCACGATCGGTTTCTTGATGAACGAATATCACGAAACCGACCTGCGCGAACGGATCGAGGACGCGGTCGCCGAAACCATCCGGCCGCTGCACATGCACACCGTCGACACGGACGGCAACACGACCGACGCGCTCGCCATCAACGAGGTATCGCTGCTGCGCCAATCCTACCAGGCGGCCAAGATCCGCATCACGATCGACGGCAAGGTGCGCCTCGACGAGCTGATCTGCGACGGCGTCATGGTCGCGACGCCGGCCGGCTCGACAGCCTACAACCTGTCGGCGCAAGGTCCGATCCTGCCGCTGGAAGCGCCGCTTCTGGCCCTGACCCCGGTCAGCGCCTTCCGGCCGCGGCGCTGGCGCGGCGCATTGATTCCCAACCGCTCGACCGTCCGCTTCGACGTGCTGGAGCCGCAAAAACGCCCCGTCAACGCGGTCGCCGACCATACCGAGATCAAGTCGGTCGCTTCGGTGACCGTGCGCGAGGCGCACGACGCGACCGCCACCCTCCTGTTCGACGCCAGCCATAGCTGGGACGAGCGTATCCTGTCCGAGCAGTTCCGCTACTGACCGCCCCCGGCGGTCTGGCCGGCCATGCCCGGCGGAAACGCGCCAAACCGAAAAAAAACCGCCCGAATCGAGGCCCAGGCGGCGGCGGGAGCGGCGATATTGGAGGGAAACGGTTGACTTTCCGGCCCATGCAACGTAACGCCAGCTTCAGAAAGCGGGCTTGAGTGCCCTGCTTGCCGCGTGCGACGTGCCCGGCAACACAAGCCAAAAAGACATTTCAGCATCGTGCCATCAAACGAGCAGACTGCCGAACAGGCGAAAACTTTTGCGGATCTGGGCCTTTCGCCCAAGGTCCTCTCCGCAGTCACCGACGCAGGCTACACCACGCCGACGCCGATCCAGGCCGGCGCCATTCCCTATGCGCTGGAAGGCAAGGACATTCTCGGCATTGCCCAGACGGGAACCGGCAAGACCGCGGCCTTCGTGCTGCCGATGATCACCCGGCTCGAGAAGGGCCGCGCCCGGGCGCGCATGCCGCGCACGCTGATCCTCGAACCGACGCGCGAACTCGCCGCGCAGGTCGAGGAGAATTTCGTCAAATACGGCAAGAACCACCGGCTCAACATCGCGCTTCTGATCGGCGGCGTGTCGTTCGACGAGCAGGAAAAGAAACTCGAGCGCGGCGCCGATGTGCTGATCGCCACGCCGGGTCGGATGCTCGACCATTTCGAGCGCGGCAAGCTGCTGTTGACCGGGGTCGACATCCTCGTCATCGACGAGGCCGACCGCATGCTCGACATGGGTTTCATCCCCGACATCGAACGCATCTGCAAGCTGATCCCGTTCACGCGCCAGACGCTGTTCTTCTCGGCCACCATGCCGCCGGAGATCACCAAGCTGACCGAGCAGTTCCTGCAGGCGCCGGTGCGCGTCGAGGTGGCGCGCGCCGCCAGCACGGCCACCACGGTCAGCCAACGCCTGGTGAAGTCGCCGGGCAAGGCCTGGGACAAGCGCGACACGCTGCGCCGGCTGATCCGCGAGCAGGGCGACGAACTGACCAACGCGATCATATTCTGCAACCGCAAGGTGGACGTGTCGGAACTGTTTCGCTCGCTGACCCGGCACGAATTCGACGCCGGCGCGCTGCATGGCGACATGGATCAGCGCGCCCGCATGGCGATGCTGGCCAATTTTCGCGACGGCAAGCTCAAGCTGCTGGTCGCCTCCGACGTGGCCGCGCGCGGGCTCGACATTCCCGCCGTCAGCCATGTGTTCAATTTCGACGTGCCGATCCACGCCGAGGACTATGTCCACCGCATCGGACGCACCGGCCGGGCCGGACGCACCGGCAAGGCGTTTACGATCGCCACCCGCGCGGACAAGAAATATGTCGACGCGATCGAAAAACTGATCGGCCAGTCGATCGAATGGCATGACGGCGACCTGTCGAGCCTGTCGACGGACGAGGAGGACGAGGCACCGCGCCGCGGCCGCGGCAGCCGCGCCGCCAAGAGCGAAAAGCCGCGCGGCCGCTCGCGCAGCAGCAAGGCCGAGGCGGCCGAGGTTCAGGCGCCGGCCGCACCCGCCGCCGACGAAACGGCAGCGGCCGAGGACGCGCCCGTCAAGACGGCCCGCAAACGCGCGATCAAGGCCGACAACGCCAATCGCCGCGACACGCCCCGCAGTGGCGACGGCGGCGCCCGCGACAACAAGCGGAGCCGCGCGCGCAAGGACGATCTCGGCGACGCGCCGGTCGGCTTTGGCGACGATATGCCCGATTTCATGAAGGTCGAAGTCAAGGTCTGAACCGCGCAAGCCGGTTCACGCCCCGTTCGCAACGCCTGCCGCGAACGACGGTCCCCGCCGGCGGCTCGCGATCGCCTCGCGGCATCGTCGACGCCATCGCCGGGTCCGCAACAAAGCCGGCGGCACGCAGTTATCCCTCAAAGATGGGGCCATGCCCGCATGATCGCGGCGCCTGCCCGCTCCACCGGCGGCGAGCCCCGGTCAAAACCGTGAACGCGACGCTCAGACGGCTCCGCGCGCCTCGGCCAGCGCCTTGAGGTCGGCCGGTTTCAGCTCCACCGACTCGCCGCAGCCGCAGGCCGAGGACTGGTTGGGATTGGAAAAGGTGAAGCCGGAGCGCAGCGTCGTCACCTCGTAGCCCATTTCCGTTCCGAGCAGGAACAGGCTCGCTTCCGGTGCGACATAGACATGCGCGCCGCCGTGTTCGACATGGTCGTCCTTGGGGTCGGCCTCGGTCACCAGGTCGACCGTATATTCCATGCCGGCACAGCCGCCCTTCTTGATGCCGACGCGCACGCCCTGCGCGCCGTCGCGGCTATCGACGATCTCGCGCACCCGCGCGGCCGCCGCCTCCGTTATCGAAATGACCTGAAACCGGCCCATGATCCTGTCTCCATTGCGCGCGGATTCAAGGTCCGCCCAATGATGATTCCGACCTTAAGATGGGGAAGATTCGCCTCGTGCGCAACCCGCCGGTCAATACCAGCCGACCGCGATCTGGGCTTCTTCCGACATCCGGTCGGGGGTCCAGGGCGGGTCGAACACCATGCTGACCTCGACGCCGGACACGCCCTCCACGGTGCCGACCGCGTTTTCCACCCAGCCCGGCATCTCGCCGGCGACCGGACAGCCAGGCGCCGTCAGCGTCATCTCGATCCTGACCGAGCGGTCGTCCTCGATATCGATCTTGTAGATCAGGCCGAGTTCGTAGATGTCGGCCGGAATCTCGGGATCGTAGACGGTCTTGATCGCGGCGATGATGTCGTCGGTCAGCCGCGCAAGCTCGTCCTGCGGAAGGGCCGAGGCCTGTGCCGGCACCGGTTCGGCCTGCTGTGTGGTGGTGTCGTCGCTCATCTCGTTCATCCGAAAAATGTCCGCGCCTTCTCCAGCGCCTCGACCAGGGCGTCGACCTCGGCCCGGGTGTTGTAGAGGCCGAAGGAAGCCCTGCATGTGGAGGTCACGCCGAACCGCTTCAACAGCGGCTGGGCGCAATGAGTGCCGGCCCTGACCGCCACCCCGGCGCGGTCGATCACCATCGACACGTCATGGGCGTGAATACCTGCCAGCTCGAAGGAGATAATCGCCCCCTTGTCCGGCGCATTGCCCAGAATGCGCAGTGCGTTCACCCCGCGCAGACGCTCCTGGGCATAGTCGCGCAGCTCGGCCTCGTAGGCGGCGATGCGCGCCCGGCCGATCGATTCTACATAGTCGATCGCCGCGCCAAGCCCGATCGCCTGGGCGATCGGCGGCGTTCCGGCCTCGAAGCGATGCGGCGGGTGGTTGTAGGTCACGCCCTCCATCGCCACGTCCTCGATCATCTCGCCGCCGCCCTGGAACGGGATCGTCGCCTCCAGCGCCTCCATGCGGCCGTAGAGCACGCCGATGCCGGAGGGACCGTAGAGCTTGTGGCCGGTAAACACATAGAAGTCGCAGCCCAGCTCCTGGACGTCGACCGGCATGTGCACGGCCGCCTGGCTGCCGTCGACCAGCACCTTGATGCCGCGCTCATGCGCGATGCGGCAGATCTCGCGGATCGGCACCACCGTGCCGAGCACGTTCGACATGTGGGTGATCGCGACCAGCTTGGTGCGCTCGGTCAGGCATTTCTCGAACGCGTCGAGATGAAACACCCCCTCCTCGTCGACGGGAGCCCATACCAGTTTCGCGCCCTGGCGTTCGCGGATGAAATGCCACGGCACGATATTGGAGTGGTGTTCCATGATCGACAGGACGATCTCGTCGCCCTCGCCGATATGCGGCATGCCCCAGCCATAGGCGATGGTGTTGATCGCCTCGGTCGCGTTCTTGGTGAAGACGATCTCGTCGACGCTCGCCGCGTTGACGAAGCCGCGCACCGTCTCGCGCGCCTTCTCATAGGCGTCGGTCGCCGCATTGGACAGAAAATGCAGGCCGCGATGCACATTGGCGTATTCGGCGCCATAGGTGTGGGCGATCGCGTCGAGCACGGCCTGCGGCTTTTGCGCCGAGGCGCCATTGTCGAGATAGACCAGCGGCTTGCCGTAGACCTCGCGCGCGAGGATGGGAAAGTCGCGGCGGATCGCCTCGACGTCGTAGGGAGCGGAATCGACTTTCTGGTCCATGGTCCTGCTACTCCCGATTGCTTGGCCCACAGGCCGGCTGCGGACCGCTCATGCCGGCAAGGCCGGCGTAAACCGCCGAGGCCGCCCCGCTTCGCCCGGCGCTAGCCATGCGTGGCGAACCACGCCGTCAGCTTTTCCTCCAGCGCCTCGACCAGCGCCTCGTTGTCCAGGTCCTCGATCACCTCGGCCAGAAAGGCCCGCACCAGCAATCCGCGCGCGGTCTTTTCGTCGATGCCGCGCGCCATCAGGTAAAACAGATGGCCCTGGTCGATCTCCGTCACCGTCGCGCCGTGCCCGCAGGCCACGTCGTCGGCGAAAATCTCCAGTTCCGGCTTGGCCGAAAACTCGCCTTCATCCGTCAGAAGCAGGGTGTTGCAGGCCATCTTGGCGTCGGTCTTCTGCGCGTCGCGCGCGACGCGGATCTGGCCCTGGAACACGCCCTTGGCCTTGTCCGTGACGACGTTGCGTATCACTTCGGTCGACACCGTGTTGGCCGCTTCATGGTCGAGTACCATGGTCACGTCGCAATGGGTCTCGCCCGCCAAAAGGTTCACCCCGCGCAGGACGAATTCGGACCCCTCACCCGCGACCGCGACCTTGACTTCCTGGCGTACCAGCCTGCCGCCGGCATTCATGAAGAAAAGCGTGAGCTTGGCGTCCGCGCCGATTTCGATATTGGTCTGGCCGAGAAAAGTCGCCTCGTCCGGCTGTTCCTGGAGGATGATCCAGGTCAGGTCGGCGCCGTCCTCGACGGTGATGTGGCTGACCGCCGAAACCAGCGCCTCGCCGGCGCCGGTCTGGCGTTCCACGATCGTGGCGCGGGAGTTGCGGCCGGCGCGCGCGGCAAAGCGCACATGCGCCTGGCCGCCCTCGTGCAGGTTCTGCACTTCGATCGGCTTGGCGATCTCCGCGCCCTCGGCGATATCGAGCGCGTAGCCGTCGCCGACAAAGGCGGTGTTGATCGCCCCGATCGCGTCGACCGCGTCGCCGTCGAAAAGCTGCGGGGCGATGCTGCCGTCGCTCAGCCGGTCGAAAACGCGCTGGATGGCGACGCCGTCGACGCGGGGCACCGACGTGGCCCTGCCGGACAGAACCGGCAGCACGGTCGCCCCGCTCACCAGCGCCGGCTGCTCCTTGGCCTGCAGGGCGGGATCGAAGGCCGGCACCGCGCTCAGGAGCCGGCGCAGATCGGTGTAGTGCCAGGCCTCGACACGGCGCGTCGGCAGGCCCGACTTCAGCGCCTCCACCGCCTCATCGCGCCTGACGACGACGGCGGTGTCGCCGGGCAGGTCGGAAAAAAGCTGGCCGTAAGTATCGACCAGGGCCTGTTCGGCCGCGGTCATTTGCGGGGTGGCATGAAGGTTCATCACAGACACCTACGCCGCCTCGCCGACAATACCGGCGTACCCGTTCTTCTCGAGTTCCAGCGCCAATCCCTTGTCGCCGGACTTCACCACCCGACCGCGCGACAGCACGTGCACCGTGTCCGGCACGATATAGTCCAGAAGACGCTGATAGTGGGTGATGACGACCATCGCGCGCTCGGGCGAACGCAGCGCGTTGACGCCGTCGGCGACGATCTTCAGCGCGTCGATGTCGAGGCCCGAATCGGTCTCGTCCAGCACGCACAGTTTCGGCTCGAGAAGCATCATCTGCAGGATCTCGGCGCGCTTCTTCTCGCCGCCGGAAAACCCGACATTGAGCGGCCGCTTGAGCATGGCCATGTCCATTTCGAGCGTGCCGGCCGCTTCCTTGACCTTCTTCAAAAGGTCGGGAATCTTCAGCTCCGCATCGCCGCGGGCCCGGCGCTGCGAGTTGATCGCGACCTTTAGGAACTCCATCGTCGCGACACCCGGTATCTCCATCGGATACTGGAACGCGAGGAAGACGCCGGCGGCCGCGCGTTCGGCCGGGTCCATCTCCAGGATCGACTGGCCGTCATAAAGGATATCGCCCTCGGTGACCTCGTAGTCGGGCCGGCCGGCCAGAATGTAGGACAGCGTCGACTTGCCCGACCCGTTCGGGCCCATGATCGCGGCGACCTCGCCCGCCTTCACGGTCAGGTCGAGCCCGCGAATGATCTCGGTGCCGGTTTCGGCGACGCGGGCGTGAAGGTTCTTGATCTCAAGCATTTTCGTCTCGTTTCGAATTGTTTCAACCGCGCCCCGGGCGCGCGCTCATCCCTTGCGGACCACCGGCCGCGATCACCCAACGCTGCCTTCCAGCGAGATGCCGATCAGCTTCTGGGCCTCGACGGCGAATTCCATCGGCAGTTCCTGGATGACCTCCTTGACGAAGCCGTTGACGATCAGCGCGATCGCCTCCTCCTCCGGGATGCCGCGCTGCATGACGTAAAACAGCTGGTCTTCCGAGATTTTCGACGTCGTCGCCTCGTGCTCGAGCTTGGCGGTGGCGTTCTTGGCCTCGATGTAGGGCACCGTGTGCGCGCCGCAATCGTTGCCGATCAGCAGCGAGTCGCAATTGGTGAAATTGCGCGCGTTGGTCGCCTTGCGGTGTACCGACACCTGGCCGCGATAGGTGTTGTTGGACTTGCCCGCCGAGATGCCCTTGGAGATGATGCGCGACACCGTGTTCTTGCCCAGATGCAGCATCTTGGTGCCCGAATCGATCTGCTGGTGGCCGTTGGAGACCGCGATCGAATAGAACTCGCCCTGCGAATTGTCGCCGCGCAGGATGCAGGAGGGATATTTCCAGGTGATCGCCGAGCCGGTTTCGACCTGGGTCCACGAAATCTTGGAATTCCTGCCGCGGCAGTCGCCCCGCTTGGTGACGAAATTGTAGATGCCGCCCTTGCCGTCCTTGTCGCCCGGGTACCAGTTCTGCACCGTCGAATATTTGATCTCCGCGTCGTCGAGCGCGATCAGTTCGACCACGGCCGCGTGGAGCTGGTTCTCGTCGCGCTGCGGCGCCGTGCAGCCTTCCAGGTAGGACACATAAGCGCCCTCCTCGGCGATGATCAGCGTGCGTTCGAACTGGCCGGTGTTCTTTTCGTTGATGCGGAAATAGGTCGACAGCTCCATCGGGCAGCGCACGCCCTTGGGGACGTAGACGAACGACCCGTCGGTGAAGACGGCCGTATTGAGGGTAGCGTAATAATTGTCGCTGGTCGGCACCACCGTGCCGAGATATTTGCGCACCAGGTCGGGATGCTCGCGGATCGCTTCGGAAATCGAGCAGAAGATCACGCCGGCCGCCGCCAGCTCCTTCTTGAAGGTCGTGACCACCGAAACCGAATCGAACACCGCGTCGACGGCGACTTTTCGTCCGCCATTGCCGTCTATCGCGTCGAGTTCGGACGGCTCGCCCTGCTTGCGCACGCCGGCCAGGATTTCCTGCTCCTTGAGGGGAATGCCGAGCTTTTCATAGGTGCGCAGCAATTCCGGGTCGACCTCGTCGAGCGAGGTCGGACCGGCCGTGCTCTTTGGCGCGGCGTAATAGTGAATGTCCTGAAAATCGATCTCGGGATAGGAAACCCGCGCCCAGGTGGGCTCGCTCATCGTCTTCCAGCGTCGAAACGCTTCCAGGCGCCACTCCAGCATCCATTCCGGCTCGTCCTTCTTGGCCGAGATCAGCCGGATAATGTCCTCGTTGAGGCCCTTCGGCGCCTTGTCGGTCTCGATGAGCGTCTCGAAACCATATTTGTACTGGTCCACATCGATATTGCGGACCTGCTCGATCGTTTCCTGCACGGCAGGCATCGGCGTTCTCCATCCTCGCCGGGTTCAAGGCCCGGCAGTCTTCAAACTATGGCACCGCACGCGGCGTATGCCTCATGTAGTGCCTATTGCCGAGAAAATCACCCGGCAAAAGCCGGTTTCCGGCCATAGCGACACTTTTTCCTGACATTTTCGGGCAAGTTTGTCCGCATGTCAGGCAGCTCTAATGTCCTGCCCCGCCCCGCGCGCGACGATGCCGCGCAAGGCGGTGGCAAACCGTTCGATGTCGCCGACCTCGGTCGCCAGACCGAGCGACAGCCTGAGGGCCGACGCCTCCTCGCCATGGCCCATCGCCGCCAGCACATGGCTCGGACCGACCTTTCCCGACGAACAGGCCGATCCCGCCGACAGCGCGATCCCGGCGAGATCGAAGCCGATCTGCGCGGTTTCGGCCTTCAGTCCCGGCACGGCAAAAAAACTCGTATTGGCCAGGCGCGGTGCCGCGGCGCCGAAAATCGTCGCGTGCGGCGCGATCTCGCGGATCGCCCGTTCGGCCTCGTCGCGCAAGGCGCGCACGCCGTCCATCAGGTCCACGGCCCGCGCGGCTTCGCGCGCGGCGGCGCCGAAGCCGGCGATCGCGGCGACGTTCTCGGTTCCGCCGCGATGGCCCTTTTCCTGGCCGCCGCCGCGCACCAGCGGCTCGGGCATCACCAGCCCGGACGCCGCCACCAGGGCGCCGGCGCCCTTGGGGCCACCGATCTTGTGGGCCGACAGGATCAGGAAATCGGCCCCGAGATCGGCGATGTCGAGCGGAATGCGCCCCGCGGCCTGGACAGCGTCGAGCGCGAACAAGGCTCCCGCCTGCTTGGCGACGCTGGCAATCTCCGCAATCGGCTGGATCACGCCGGTCTCGTTGTTGGCAGCGTGGATCGCCACCAGGCTTTTGCCGGCAATCGCGTTTTTCGCGAGCACGGCCCGCACCGTCTCCGGATCGAGCAGGCCGTCGCGACCTACCGGCAGACGATGGACGTTTTCGGGCGCGAAACGCCCGCCGTCGAGCAGGCATGGATGGTCGCTCGCCGCCACGAACAGCCGCTCCAGACGCAGTGGCGCGCGTCCCATGCGCCAGTCGGGCGACGTCAGCATCGAGGCCGCCTCGCTCGCTCCGGAGGTGAAAACGACGTGCTCGGCAACCCCGCCGACCAGCGCGGCGACCGCGCCGCGGGCCTCCTCGATCAGGCGGCGCGCGGCGCGGCCCTCGGCGTGCACCGAAGAGGCGTTGCCGCCGGCGTCCAGCGCCGCAAGCATCGCCGCGCGCGCCGTCTCCAGAAGCGGCGCGCTGGCGTTGTAGTCGAGATAGGCGCGCTGAGCGTGCATGCCTGCCGGTTCGATCCCGCTTTCCGATTTCGTGGTGCCGCGCGCAATTTCCTTGAAATTGCGTCACGACCCGTCCTATCTACCCGCCTTGCCAGATTGACGGTATTTCGCCAAGTTTGGAACGGTTCTAAACTAGCTTCTATGGAGGCGTCGGCCCCGCGTCAAGGTCGCACCGGCGCCGAATGACGTCCAGAGCGGACGGTTTGTGGAGTATTCATGCCCGAAGTGATTTTTGCCGGACCGGATGGCCGCCTGGAAGGCCGCTACCAGCCGTCAAAGGAAAAAAACGCCCCGATCGCCCTGGTGCTGCATCCGCACCCGCAATTCGGCGGCACGATGAACAACAAGATCGTCTACGATCTGTTTTACATGTTCCAGAAGCGCGACTTCACCACCTTGCGTTTCAATTTCCGCGGAATCGGCCGCAGCCAGGGCCAGTTCGACCACGGCACGGGGGAGTTGTCGGACGCGGCGGCCGCGCTCGACTGGGTGCAGTCGCTGCATCCCGATTCGAAGAATTGCTGGGTGGCCGGCTATTCCTTCGGCGCCTGGATCGGCATGCAATTGCTGATGCGCCGTCCCGAGATCGAGGGTTTCATCTCGATCGCGCCGCAGCCCAACATCTATGATTTCTCCTTCCTGGCGCCGTGCCCGTCGTCGGGTCTCATCATCCACGGCGATGCCGACAAGGTGGCGCCGCCCAAGGACGTGCAGACGCTGGTCGACAAGCTGCACACCCAAAAGGGCATCACCATCACCCAAAAGACGCTGGAAGGCGCCAACCATTTCTTCACCAGCCACGCCGACGAACTGATCGCCGACTGCTCGGACTATCTCGACCGGCGCCTCGCCGGCGAATTGGCCGAACCGCGCCCGAAGCGGCTGAGATAGGCCGCGTGCGGGATGCGTGGGCCGGCGCATTTTCGCGAAAACCGGCCTGACGTCCTGCACGGGTCGATCCATGCCTATACCCGCGCGGGCTGACGCGCGCGCTAAAGCCGTTCTGCTTTTCACGGATTCGCAGACCGGCTCCACCTTATTGTTTTGACGCGTTTCCGAACGGCGAACCGGCTTCCACTTCGCCTGGAACGCTATAGAGCCGTTCAGGGGCGAGCAAAAACTCCGCCGGTCGCCGGTTCGCGGCAACCCGTGGTCGTCGGCCAGGTGAGCGGCAGACCGGCGCGCGAGCGCGCGGCGAGATAGGCCCAGGCCTCCGCCTCCATCGCGTCGCCGTCGAGCCCCGCATCCTCGGCCAGGATCACGCGCCCCGCGCCGCGCCGTTGCGCCTCCTCGCGCAGATCGGCCACGATATGCGGGTTTTTGCGGCCGCCGCCGCACAAGATCCACAAACGCGGCGCCTCGGGCAGGACATCGACCGCCTTCATGATCGCCGCCGCCGACACCGCCGCCAGCGTGCGCGCGCCGTCGGCGAGTTCCAGCCCGTGCACCGGTTCGAGCGTGAAATCGGCCCGGTCGAGCGACTTCGCGCCCGTGCGCGCGAACCACGGATTGGCGAGATAGGCCGTCACCACCGACGCCCGCACCCGGCCCTCCGAGGCGATCATGCCGTCGGCGTCGAACGGCACCCCGCCCTCGCCCGCCACCCACTGGTCGATCAGGGCGTTGCCCGGGCCGGTGTCGAAGGCGATGGGGTCGCCGCGTTCCGGCACGACGCTGATATTGGCGATGCCGCCAATATTGACGAACGCCACCGGCAGCCGGCCGGTGAACTCGGCCGGAAGCGCCCGGGCGAGCGCGGCATGGTAGGCCGGCACCAGCGGCGCGCCCTGGCCGCCCTGCGCCATGTCGTTGGCGCGCATGTCGAACACCACAGGCAGGCCGGTTTCGCGCGCCAGCAGGGCGCCGTCGCCCAGTTGCACCGTCAGCGCCCGTTCGGGCCGGTGCAGCACCGTCTGGCCGTGAAAGCCGATCAGCGTCGGTTTCGGCCCCGATTTCGTCAGGGCGTCGACGAACGCCCTGACGGCGACGGCATGGCGCATCGTGATCTCGCGCTCGAGCGCGGCGAGATCGCCCGGCCGCTCGTCCCGAGCCTCGATCGAGCGGGCCGTTTCCAGCGTCGCCTCGAGCCGGCGCCGGAACCCGGCCTCATAGGCAACGAAATGCGCGGCGCCCCGGCGCACCGTCGCCGCCCCGTCGGTCTCGACCAGCGCCAGGTCGATCCCGTCCATCGACGTGCCGCTCATCAGGCCGAGCACGCAAATCTTCTTCATGGCGCGCCGCCTTTCCCGTGCGATCCCAACTTTCTTGTGATTCTGCCGCAAGCGATGCTAAAGCCGCATCGTCCCGATTGCCACGGCCGCGCGCCGGGCATTTTCCACGTCACCGAAAGTCAGAAAAATGTCCGCCTTCCGATCCGATTTCCTGCGCACGCTGTCCGAGCGCGGTTTCATCCACCAGATCTCCGATGAAACCGGCCTCGACGACCTGTTCGCGACGGAAACCGTGACGGCCTATATCGGCTTCGATCCGACGGCGCCCAGCCTGCATGCCGGCGGCCTGATCCAGATCATGATGCTGCACTGGATGCAGAAGACCGGCCACCGTCCGATCGCCCTGATGGGCGGCGGCACCGGCATGATCGGCGACCCCTCGTTCAAGGACGAGGCGCGCAAGCTGATGACGCCGGAGACGATCGCCGACAACATCGCCGGCATCAAGAAGGTGTTCGCCAACTACCTGACCTTCGGCGAGGGCCCGCGCGACGCCATGATGGTCGACAATGCCGACTGGCTGCTCGACATCAACTATGTCGAATTCCTGCGCGATGTCGGCCGGCATTTCTCCGTCAACCGCATGCTGGCGTTCGATTCGGTCAAGACCCGCCTCGACCGCGAGCAGTCACTGTCGTTCCTGGAATTCAACTACATGATCCTCCAGGCCTATGACTACGTGGAACTGAACCGGCGCTTCGGCTGCCGCCTGCAGATGGGCGGCTCCGACCAGTGGGGCAACATCATCAACGGCATCGATCTCGGCCACCGCATGGGCACGCCGCAGCTCTACGCGCTAACCTCGCCGCTTTTGACCACCGCGTCCGGCGCCAAGATGGGCAAGAGCGCCGACGGCGCGGTGTGGCTCAATCCCGACATGCTGGGTGCCTACGAGTTCTGGCAGTACTGGCGCAACACCGAGGACGCCGATGTCGGCCGTTTCCTAAAACTCTACACGACGCTGCCGCTCGACGAGGTCGCGCGGCTGGAAGCGCTTGGCGGCGCGGAGATCAACGAGGCCAAGAAGATCCTGGCGACCGAGGTCACCGCGATGCTGCATGGTCGCGACGCCGCCGAGACGGCGGCCGAGACCGCGCGCAAGACCTTCGAGGAAGGCGCGCTGGCCGCAACCCTGCCGACGATCGAGATCGACGCCGCCGCGCTCGGCGACGGCAGCGGGCTTCTCAGCCTGCTGGTCAAGGCGGGGCTGGCGGGCTCGAACGGCGAGGCAAGGCGTCACGTCAAGGGCGGCGCGGTCAAGGTCAACGACGAGCCCGTCTCAGACGAGCGCCGCGTCGTCGGCGAGGCCGATCTGCGCGACGGCGTCGTCAAATTGTCGCTCGGCCGCAAGAAACACGTGCTCGTGCGTCCGCTTTAAGCGGACGCGCCCGCGCGGCGGGCCGTCTTACCGGAATTCGAAGATCGAGCGGAAAATCCCGGGCGCGATCACCGAGATCGGATTGACCTGAAGCTGGGGCGACTTGGCGTTGCCCGACAGTTTGAAGGTGATGCCGATCAGGCCGCGGTCGCGGCCATTGCCGAGGATCTGGCCCAGAAGCGGGATCTCGGCGAACAGCCGGTTGAAGCCGTAGGCGGGCATGAAGGTGCCGGCGATGCCGATATTGCCCTTGCTGTCGTAGAGCGCGCCGCGGAAGGTGGCGCCGATCACCGGCCCGCGCAGGATGCCGCGGGCGATCGACAGGTAGCCGTCGCCCTTTTCCACCGTCGCGTAGCCGCGGTCGAAACGCGCCTTCGACACGTCGATGTCGCGGCGCACGGCCTCGTTGAGGCTGCGGCCGTCGCCCTCCGGCGGCGCGGTCGCCACCAGCGAGCGCAGCTTGGGTTCGTTGACGATCCAGAACTCGCGCGCGTCGACCTGGCCCTTGAGCGGCCCCTTGCCCTGCGCGGCCAGCGCCAGGTCGATCGTCCCGCCCTGCATGTACTCGTAGATATTCAGGAACCGCAGCACGGCGCCGGCATCGCCCGATTCCATGGTGACGGTGCGGCCACCGGCATCGGTGCCGTTGACGATCGCGATCTTGCCGCCTTTCGACGAACGCGCCTCCATCCTTAACATGCCGACATCGGTGCCGGTGCCGGCCAGGCTGATCGACACCGCCGACAGCACCTCCTCGCCAAACCCCGTCACCCGCTCCACCGATGCCTTCAGCGAGACGGGAATCGATTCCACGCTCTCCTCGGCCTGCTCGGTGTCGGACAAGTAGAGCTTGATGACGGAGCGCGCGTCGAAGGCCTTGCCGTTGATGGCGATGTCGTAGCGGCCGGCCCTGCGCGCGATGGTCAGCGCGACCTGGTCGCCGCGATTGAGCGCGACCTTGCCGAACTCGGCCCGCGCCAGGCTGCCGTTTTCGAGCACAACCTCCCCGTCTACGGCAAAACTCTTGCCGGTAAGGTGGAAATCCGACAGCCGCGTCGAGGCGCCGTCGGCCTCGAGCACGAAACTCGCCTCGGCCGGCACGCCGGCCCCCTTGCTCCAGCCCACCCAGGGAAAGCGCAGCCGCGCCTTGGTCAGGTCGGCAACGATCCGCTGCGCCCCGCCCTCTTCCACCGACACGTCGAGGCTGACCGGGCCCGAAAGCATCTCGTTGAGTTCCGGCGCGATCTTGTCGCGGCCGGCATCGTCGAGGACGAGCGTGATGTCGCGGGCGCGCCCCGGCGCGGTGCTGTCGAGCGGCTCGGTCATGCTGATTGTCGCGGCCAGCCCGTTGAGGCGCGCCTGGGCATCGATGACGGCCTTTTGCGGATCGACCACGATCGACCCCTGCGCGTCGGTCACCACCTGACCGTCAAGCGGCTCGGCCAGGGCCAAGTCCTGATAGTCGAGCGACACTTTCCAATCGAGACTTTCGATCGGGACGTCCTCCTGCAGCGGGATTTCCGCCCAGACCTGTCCGCTGACATCACCGGAAAAATCCGTCGGCTCGAAGCGCAAATGGCGCATGGCGTCGATCGGCTTGTAGGAGGCGAACTCAACGATCGACGGGGCATTGCCGGCAACGTCGATCTGCATCGTGCCGATCAAAGGGTGAACGCCGGCGTCTTCGATCGCAAACGTCCCGTTGCTGGCCGCAACGGTACGTCCGGTCGGCATGAACACGGTGCCCGAATCGAGCACGATATCGACCGCGTTGCCGCGAAACTCGACCGTGCCGAACGCATCGCGCACCGGCGGCAGTTCGCCGGTGATGTCGAAGCGCGTATCCTCGATGCGGAAATGTCCGTTCACCTCCTCGCCCGACAGCGCGACGCCGTTGCCCAGCCGGTCCGCCTCGACCTTCAGCCGCACGTGGCTGTCGACGATCGTCCCACCGAACACGTTGGCGATCACCCAGGCCCGCGCGCCCGGCGCCGTTTCGGTCGGCCACAATTGCTTGGCATGGGCGACCGGCATCGACGGCACGTCCATGGCAAACACGATCGACGGCGCCTTGTCGGCGAAAAGCCGCATCGAGGCGCGCGCGAACAGCTCTCCACGCCCGGTACGCACCCCGATCTCGGACGCCGTCAGCAGGCCGGTCTTGGGACGGTAGCGCCCGGCGAGCCGGGCAAGGAATGTCAGGCTCGGCTCCGAGACGTCGGCCACGGCCGCGCGCGACTGGTCGCTGACGAATTCGTAACGATAAGCCGGCTCGCTGCCGGGTTTCGGGTCCGGCACCGGCCCGGCCGCGCCGTTGAACAAAAACCGCGACCGTCCGGTACGCACGTCGATCCGGCCGAACTCGACCTTGCCCGTTCCCGCGACCAGGGCCGCCGCGAGGTCGACCGTGCCGGCAACCGGGGCGCTGTCGGGAACCGAGACCACCAGATCGTCGCTCTGCAGACCGATCCCCAGACGATCGGGGCCGCCGAGCGCCGAGCGCGTGCCCTTGAACGTCACGACGCCGCTTCCCGCCACCAGCGGCGGCGGCTCCTGCGTGGTGTGTTCCGCACGCGGCAACGGTGCGATCTCGGCCCGCAGCCGGAAATCGAGCCCGGGCCGGTCTCCGGCGGTCCGCGAGGCCGCCGCCGAAACCGCGAGCGGCCGGCCCGCCACGACCAGTTCGCCCTCGATCTCGACCGTTTCCGGCTTCTCCCCGGTCAGTTCGGCGCTGCGAACGACGACGGCGTGGCCGTCATCCAGCGCGATCTCCACATCGCGCAGCGATATCAGGCGCGTCGAACGCGCTCCCAGCACATCCAGCGCCTGCTCGACCGAGGAAAAGACCAGCGCCAGCACCCGGTCGGGATCGATCAGCCCGTGCGCATTCCTCACCTGGCCGACCAGATCGCCCTCGCCGCCGCCGGGCATGGCACCCGGCGCAATCCTGGCACGGTCGAGCTCGATCCGGTCGATGGCCAGACGCCCGTTGACCAATGCGCCCAGATCGAGCCCCAGACGCAAAGCGCCGATATCGGCGAAACTGGCCTGCTGCGCCGCAGCCGACACGCGAACCTCGGGAACCTCCAGCGCGATGAAGCGGCCGCCGCTCAGCGAAAACCGCGCCGGCCCTGATGTCAGCGCGACCGGAACGCCCAACGCCGACGAGAGCGCGGCTTGCGCCTCGTTGCGCAACCGCTCCGAGCCCAGCCCCATCGTGCCGGCGAGATAAAACCCGCCCAGCGCCGCCGCCACGAGCAGGCAGATCGCGGCCAGTCCCGCCACGACCCAGCGCGGCACGACATGGCGTGCCCGGCGCGGCGCCGCTTCGTGCGAAGCCGCCGACGGCAGCGAATCGAGCGCGCGGATATCCTCGCGCCGAAACCGGACCCAATGGTGTTTTTCGGTGCCCTTGCTCACCTCGACGACCGTGCTCGCCCTGTTGGCATGGACGAATCCATGAATTGCATTATATGGCCTTCGCGAACCCGGTCACCGAGAAAGAAAGGACAAGCCCATGGCTCAGCCAGAAATCGGTCAGCAGGCACCCGACTTCGATTTGCCGCGCGACGGCGGCGGCTCGCTCAAGCTTTCGGACCTGCGTGGAAAGCCTGTCATTGTCTATTTCTACCCGAAGGACGACACGAGCGGCTGCACAACGGAAGGAAAGGACTTTTCCGCGCTTCTGCCCGAATTCGAGAAAGCCGGCGCCACCGTCATCGGGATATCGCCGGATAGCGCAAAAAGTCATGACAAATTCAAGGCAAAGCACGGACTTTCGGTCGTTCTCGTCGCCGACGAGGGCAAGAGCGCGATCCAGGATTATGGCGTGTGGGTCGAAAAGAGCATGTATGGGCGCAAGTTCATGGGCGTGGAACGCACGACGATCCTGATCGACAAGGACGGGCGGGTCGCGCGGGTCTGGAACAAGGTCAAGGTCGCCAATCACGCCGCCGAGGTGCTCGAGGCCACGCAAGCGCTGTGAGCGCGCCGGCCGCGATGGCGACGGCTTCGGCCGAACACCGGCCCGACAGTCTGCGCGCCGGCTGCGTGGAGGCCGTGGCCGCGGCCGATCTCGACCGCAAGGTGGCGATCGTGCGTGTCGTGTACGCGCGCTGGAAGGATCGCACCATCTCCCTCATGCGTCCGGGCGACCCGCCGGTTCCCGATCGCCCGGGTCGGCCGGACAGACCCGCGCTGGTCGATCCCCGCAAGGTCGCCAGGCGTTCGCTGCACAGCCTGCGCGGGCGCATCGCCCTGCTCCACGCGCTCGCCCATATCGAGCTCAACGCCATCGATCTGGCGCTCGACATCGTCGCCCGTTTCGCGCCCGAGCGCCCGCCGGCGAGCTTTTTCGACGGCTGGATGCAGGTCGCCTTCGAGGAAGCCAAGCATTTCTCGCTGTTGCGCGCGCGGCTGCGCGCCCTGGGCGCGGACTATGGCGACCTGCCGGCGCATGGGGGTCTTTGGGAAGCCGCCCACCAGACCCGCAACGATCTCTATGCGAGGCTGGCGGTGGTGCCGCTGATTCTGGAGGCGCGCGGGCTCGACGTCACCCCGTCGCTGATCGACAAGATGACGGAGACCGGCGACGACGAGACGGCCGCCATCCTCGACATCATCTATACCGACGAGAAGAAACACGTCGCGATCGGCGCCAAATGGTTCCGGTTCTACTGCGCGCGCGAGCGCACCGACCCCGCCCGGCGTTTCCGCGAACTCGTGCGGGCCAATTTTCGCGGCGACCTCAAGCCCCCCTTCAACGACCGTGCCCGCGCCGAAGCCGGCCTCACGCCGCTGTTTTACCGCTCGCTGACGGCGACCTCGAACGCCTGAACGGACTTCGGGCGCGGCGCGGAGGCCGATCGTCGGATTTCGACCGCCTGCGGGCGGCCGGGCAAACGTTTGTTAACCCTAATAATGTGTACTTGTTCGCGGAGTTTGAGCGCAGTCTGGATTTTGTATCAGTGGCAGAAGCACGCACGCCCCCGGTTTTCGGCAAACGCACCGAACCGCATACCGTCATCATCGCCCGTGGCGACCAGATACGCCATTTTACCGTCCGGCCGTGGGTGGCCGCGCTCGCCGGCTCGGTCGTCGCCGCCTTCGCCATCGGCTATCTGCTCGCCACCTCTTACCTGGTCCTGCGCGACGACCTGATCGGCGCCACGGTCGCGCGTCAGGCCCGCCTGCAACAGGCTTATGAAGATCGGATTTCGGCCCTGCGCGCGCAGGTCGACCGGATCACGAGCCGGCAATTGCTCGATCAGCAATTGATGGAAAACAAGGTTGCCGAGCTTCTCGGGCGCCAGGCCGAGCTTACAGCCCGCGACGGAAGGCTGCGTCCCCTGCTCGAACGGGCCAACGGCGGGCGCCTTCCCAAGAACGCGCCGTTGCCGTCGCAAAAACCCGATCTGCGCGCCGATCTGTCGACGATGACGGGCTATGCCGCAACGCCTCCCAAAACCGCGGCCGCCGCCGTGCTCGACGGCTTCGCCGCCGCCGCACCCGATCCGGTGACGACCGGCTCGGTGGCCGACGAAGCGGACCGAATTTTCGTTCAGATCAACCAGTCGCTGCGCCGGATCGAAACCCAGCAGATCACCCGCCTGCGCGACCTGACCGAAAACGCCTACCAGACGGCCGAATCGATTTCCGAGGCGCTCAAATCCGCAGGGCTTTCGCTCGACGCCAGCTACGGCGAAAAGGATGTCGGCGGTCCGTTGGTCGCGCTCGAGGCCCCGGCCGCGTTCGAGGCCGAAGTGATCGAGCTCGACGAGGCGCTCAACACGCTCGACGCCATCAAGGCCGCGGCCAAGCGGTTCCCGATCGCCAACCCGGTTCCGGGCCAGCCCGTCACCAGCGGCTTCGGCGTGCGCAAGGATCCGCTCCTGGGCAGGCCGGCCCATCACAGCGGCATGGATTTCCGCGCCCGCACCGGCCATCCGGTGCGCGCCGCCGGCGCCGGCGTGGTCGTGAAGGCGGGCTGGAACGGCGGATATGGGCGCATGGTGGAGATCGATCACGGCGACGGCCTGACCACACGCTACGCGCATATGAGCAAGCTGCTTGTGCGCAAGGGCGAAAAGATCGAAAGCGGCGCCGTCGTTGGCAAGGTCGGCAGTTCCGGCCGCTCGACCGGCCCCCACCTGCACTACGAGGTCAGGCGCAAGGGCAGCGCCATCAATCCGCTGCGCATGATCAAGGCCGGCAAGAAGATCCGCCAGTTTCTTTAGAAGATCGTGCCCGGGCGCGCTCAGCCGCCGTAATAGTTCATCACGCTGTGCCGCGCCTCGGCGAAAAACAGCCAGCGCTCCACCAGCAGCCCGCCGGCATAGGCCAAAAGCGCCAGAAAGGTGAAAACCGGCCAGCCGAGGCCGCCCTCGGCCGCGAAAAGGGCCGAGGCCGCGAGCAGCACGATCGGCACCCCGCCGCCGAGACCGAAGGCGATGGCGACCAGTTTGCGGGCATGTTTGCGGGCGATGCGAAACCCCATCTCGCGGGTCAGATAGTTTTCCGTGCCGTGCGGCCGCTCGAGCAGACGCACCCGACCGAGCGCGCCGAGCCCGGTCGCGGTCTCCGGCGTCGAGGCCGATGTCAGCGCGCCCAGGCGCCGGCGCCAGACGAGTTTCGTAGCCCAGGCGACGACGAGCAGACCCAGCGCGAGTGCGGCGAGCGGCCCGGTATCGCCAGCGCCGAGCGCGGCGAAAAACGTCGCCAGCACCGCGCCGCCGGCAGCGGCAAAGGCCAGGAAGGCGGCCGGCGTGAGCGGCGAGTGCCAGGCTTCGACGGTCCGCAAGGAGGCATAGATCATCGCCGTGCAATAGACCGTCGCCGCGCAGCCGAGCGAACCGGCCAGACCGGCGGGCCAGGAATGGCGGCTCTCGAAGAGCGTGGCCCAGGCCGACAGGCATAACGGAACGAAGGTCGCGATCGCCAGCACGCCCTCGCGCGACAGCCAGCTCGAGCGCCATTGCGACAGGGCGCGCCAGGCCCGCTGCGGGTTGCCCAGATGCAGCGTCGAGGCCAATAGCCCCGCCGAGATCAGGCCGAGGGCCACGACATAGGCGGCCTTGGTCGCCGGCGCGGCGGGATCGAGCACACCGAAGCCGAGAAAAAAGGCGAGCCCGTAGCCCAGCCCCGAACTGGTGGTGAAGACGATGATCGACAGGGCGGGATGCATTCAGATCTTCTCCAGCATGGTGTCGATCCAGGCAAGAAAGCCGGTCGCCCCGCCGGTGTCCTCGCCGGCAGCCGGTCCGGCCGGCGCATGGGCGGCGAGCGTGGTGCGCGGTCGCGGCGGCAGATATTTGTTGACCGGTGCGGTGCCCTGCTCCGGCATCAGATCGATGCCGCCGCGCGCGGCGACCATTTTGGAGACCTGCGAACCGGGATCGCCGAGATCGCCGAAATGGCGCGCATTGGCCGGGCATGTGCGCACGCAGGCCGGCACGCGGTCCTCCTCTTCAAAGCTCTGATTGTAGATGCGGTCGATGCACAGCGTGCATTTCTTCATCACCCCGGCGGCCAGGTCCATTTCGCGCGCCCCATAGGGGCAGGCCCAGGCGCACAGCCCGCAGCCGATGCACTTGTCCTCCTCGACCAGCACGATACCGTCCTCGGCCCGCTTGTAGGACGCGCCCGTCGGACAGACCGTCACGCATGGCGCCTCCTCGCAATGCAGGCAGGATTTCGGGAAATGCACGATGCGCGCCTCGCCCGCCTCGCCGACCAGCTCGCCGCCGTCCGGCACGATCTCGAAGGTGTGGATGCGGTTGAGCCAGGCGCCCGAGACATGTTCGCCGTAAGGGTCCTGGTCAGACAGAGCCGCGCCGTGGCCGCCGGTGTTCCACTCCTTGCAATTGACCACGCAGGCATGACAGCCGACGCAGATGTCGAGGTCGATCACCAGACCGAGTTTGGTGGCGGAAGGCTGTGAAGGCAGCGCCGTCATGAGCTCCACTCCTGACCGTATCGCAATTCGTCCGGTGCCTCGCCCAGCCGTTCGACGGGACGGAACTGCGGCTCGGAATGCGCGCCCGGCTCCGCCTTCTCGATCCTGACGCGCAGATCGTACCAGGCGGCCTGGCCGGTGACCGGATCGGAATTCGACCATCGCAGCCCGTCGCCTTTCGGCGGCAGCAATTCGTGGATCAGATGGTTGAGCAAGAACCCCTTGGTCGCTTCGGGCGCGTTCTCGTCCAGCCCCCAGGCGCCCTTGCGTTTGCCGATCGCGTTCCAGGTCCACACCGTCGCGCCGTTGACGGCCTCCATGCGCGCCACCTCGACCTTGATGCGCCCGTGCGGCGAGATCACCCAGGCCCAGTCGCCATCGGCCAGTCCGGCCGCGTCGCACACGGAGCCCGGCACGTAGAGCGGGTTCGCGGTATGGATCTGCCGCAGCCAGGCATTCATCGAGCCCCAGGAATGATACATCGCCGCCGGGCGCTGGGTGATGGCGTGCAGCGGGTAGCGCTCGCGGTCGATCGCCGCCTCCTCCAGCGGCCGGTACCAGTCCGGCAGCGGGTCGAAACTGTCCAGGATGCGGGCACGGTGGCTTTCAGGCGCGACCGGTTCGCGCACGCCCTGCGCCGAAAGCCGGAATTTTTGCAGGTTTTCCTGGTAAAGTTGAAAGATTACCGGCTGCGGCTGGTCGAAAAACCCCATTTTGACGGCAAAATCCTGATAGGCGCGGTTGGCGTGCTTGAAATAAAGCGCTTCGGCCGGGATCGGATGAGTGAAGAACGAGCCGTTTTCGATATAACGCTCGAGCTGTTCCGGATTGATCGCGCCGCGCCCTGCCCGGTCGCCCTGCATGCCGCGAAACCCGGCCAGCGGGCCGATGCCCGGCCGGCGCTCGTGGCGCACGATATAGTCGGCATAGTCGCGGTAAAGCGGCGTGCCGCGCGCGTCGACGAAACCCGGCAGTTTCAGCCGCGCGCCCAGATCGAGCAGCACCGACTGGAAGCCGCGCACGTCCCGGTCGGGTTCGACCACCGGCCAGCGGATGGCGTCCTGAACCGCGTCCGGTTCCGAGATCGGCCGGTCGAGCATCGAAATGCAGTCGTGCCGCTCCAGATAGGTCGTGTCGGGCAGGACCAGATCGGCATAGGCCGTCATCTCGGAGGCATAGGCATCGGCGACGATGATGCGCGGAATGCGGTATTCGCCCGTCTCGCCGTCCTTGTCCTCCAGCATTTTTATCACGCCGGCGGTGTTCATCGACGAGTTCCAGGCCATGTTGGCCATGTAGAGAAACAGCGTGTCGATCGGATAGGGATCGCCGGCATGGGCATTGGCGATCACCATATGCATCAGACCGTGCGCCGAGATCGGCGCATCCCAGGAAAATGCCTTGTCGATGCGCGCCGGGCGCCCGTCTTCGTCGATCAGAAGGTCCTCGGGCCCGCGCGGAAAGCCGAGATGCGGCCCGGCAAGGGGCTGTTCCGAGCCGAAATGCTCGGCCCGCCCGTGCGGGCGCGGATGCGCCTCGACCGGTTTGGGATATGGCGGCTCGTATCGGAACCCGCCCGGACAGTCGATCGCCCCGATCAGCACCTGCAAGAGATGCAGCGCGCGCGCGGTCTGAAACCCGTTCGAATGGGCAGAAATTCCGCGCATGGCATGAAAGGAAACCGGCCGGCCGACGAAACCGTCATGGCGCGCGCCATGCATGTCCGTCCACGGCTGGTCGACGAAAATCTCCTCCTCGAAGGCGACCCGCGCGATCTCGGCGGCAAGCCCGCATATCGTCTCGGCCGCAATCCCGGTCTCGGCCGCCACCGCCTCGGGTGCATAACGCGCGTCGAGATATTTTTCGGCCAGAAGCTCGAAGGACGGCCGCGCGAACCGGCCGTCGCCAAGCTGATAGCGCCCCGAAAGCGCCGGGCGCGCACCCTTGAGATCGTGATGGACGGCCTGCTCGGTGACGGTCTCCCAGATCAGCGCCCGGCCCTCGCGATCGCGCGCGAAAAGCCCGTGCTCGGCGGTGCCCGGCGCATCGATCACCAGCCAGGGCGCATTGGTGTAGCGCACCAGATAGTCGACATCGATCCGGCGCGTGCGCAACAATTCGTGGACCAGGGCCAGGATCAACAGCCCGTCCGTGCCGGGGCGGATGCCGATCCAGTTGTCGGCGACGGCCGAATAGCCGGTGCGCACCGGGTTGACCGACACGAACCGCGCGCCGCGGCTCTTCAGCTTGGAAATGCCGAGCTTGAGCGGGTTGGAATCGTGGTCCTCCGCCACCCCGAACAGCACGAAAAGCTTGGTACGGTCCCAGTCGGGCGCACCGAATTCCCAGAACGCGCCGCCGATGGTCATGATGCCTGCCGCGGCCATGTTGACCGAGCAGAACCCGCCATGGGCGGCATAGTTGGGCGTGCCGAACTGCTGCGCCCAGAAACTGGTCAGGGCCTGGCTCTGGTCACGGCCGGTGAAGAAGGCGAGTTTTTTCGGATCCGTGCGGCGCACCGACCCCATCCACTCGGTGGCGAGCCCGAGCGCCTCCTCCCAGGAGATGCGCCGGAACCGGCCCGAGCCGCGCGGCCCGCTCCTCAAGAGCGGCCCCTCCAGCCGCGCCGGCGCGTAATGCTGCATGATGCCGGCCGATCCCTTGGCGCACAGCACGCCGCGATTGACCGGATGGGCGCGATTGCCTTCGATATAGCGGATCCTGCCATCCTTGAGATGGACGTCAATGCCGCATCGGCAGGCGCACATATAGCAAGTGGTCTTGCGCGTTTCGTCGCCGACGGGATTGGACAGCGCAAGGCGTGGTTGCGGACTCATGAGCACTCCCTTTCGCGAAAGTCTTATACAAGACTCAACCGCAAGGGAATGGACGACACCGCCACTTTTCACGACAAATCCGACGATCCGCCGCGCGCCGGCGCAATTCCAGGCAAAAGCGCCGCATCGCCCGAAGGCGATGCGGCACGCGATCCGGGAGGATGGATCGTCAGTTGACCACGTGGATACGCGTATTGCCGGGCCCGACCTGCTTGACCAGCGCATAAAGCTCGGCCGCATTGTCGGTACGCAGGCGCACGCAGCCATGCGAGGCCGGCTGGCCGAGACGTTTCACGGCGTTGGTGCCGTGAATGGCATACCCGCCGTGAAAGAAGATCGAATAGGGCATCGGCGACATGTCGTATTTGCGCGAATACCACATTCTGTGCATGCGGATCGGCCGATACTGGCCGCGCGGCGTGATATAGCCGCTGCGCGCCGTCGACACCTTCCAGCGATGGATCACACGGCCATGCTTCTTGATCGTCATGGTCTGCGCCGAGACGTCGACCGTCGCCACCAGGCTGGCGGCCCAGCCGCTTCCGCTCGCCGCCAGCACGACCGCCACGGCCGAAAAGACAGTGACTACCAGCTTCTTCATGCGCTCAACCCCAAGCCACTTTGCCCTATCACCCAGCGTAAGGCGACCTTCGTGAACGGTAAGTGAACAGTTTTACAGAGGCCGCCGGCCTGAGACCCCAGGATAGGCTCGGCACCTTGACGTTACGGCAACCCTGTGGACAAGCTGTGGACAGGCCGGCGGCGAGGTCTAACAAAAAATTGAAGCGCCGATAACGGGAAGGAAACGCCAGCTCGTTATAGGCTGTTGAAATTGTTCCAGTATGGGCGGGGTGAAGTTCATGTTGCGCTATCTTCTTTCCTTGGGTTTTCTCGGTTTCCTCGTGCTTGCCACACCGGCGGACGCACATGCGGTTCGGCTGGAGGCGCGGGTGGACCTGTCGTCCCAGACGATGACCGTCGTGCATCGCGGCGTGGTGAAATATCGCTGGAAGGTCTCGACCGCGCGGCGCGGCAAGGTGACGCCGGTCGGCACGTGGCGCGCAAAATGGCTGTCGCGGCACCATCGTTCGAGCCGTTACAACAATGCGCCGATGCCCTATTCGATCTTTTACAACGGCAACTACGCCATTCACGGCACCAATGCGGTGAAACGCCTTGGCCGTCCGGCCTCGGCGGGCTGCATCCGGCTGCATCCCTCCAACGCCGCGATCCTGTTCCGGCTGACCCAGCGCGAGGGGTTGAAGAACATGCGCGTGGTGGTGCGCCGCTGATCGCGGTCCCACTCGTTTGAGTGCGCCGCCGGTTCCATAAGGAGCCGGCGGTAACATTTGTTCAAGACCGGCCGGCCGGCATTTGCGATCAATGCGTCCATCGCAACGCCAGGAGACGGCCATGCAAACCCCTACCGCCATCGAGGCCCCGCGCATCTTTCCCGCCATGCGCTTTCGCAACGCCGCCAGAATGATCGATTGGCTGTGCGAGGCGTTCGGCTTCACCCTACACGCCAAATATATGGACGGCGACACGGTCGCCCACGCCCAGCTTTCCTTCGGCTCGGCGATGATCATGTGCGGCGACATGCGCGACAATGCTTATGGCGATCTGGTCGGCGCGCCGGACGGCGCCGGCGGCAGATCGCTCTATATCGCCGTCGACGACGTCGACGCCTTGTCGGCGCGTGCGGCCAAGGCCGGCGCCGAGATCGTCGAGGGGCCGGTCGAGCGCGATTATGGCAGCCGTGAAGTCATCTGCCGCGATCCGGAAGGCAATATCTGGTCTTTCGGCACCTACTGGCCGAAAGCGCACCAACCGGCGGAGTGAGGCGATGGAGGACACCACTGCCCTGCCGGCCGGCGCGATCGTACTTGGCCCTGGCGAGGGCCGCAGCTACGACATGCCGACAATGCACGCCGTCTTCAAGGCCGACGGCGTGGAGAGCGGCGGCCGCTTCTGCGCTTCGGAATGGTGGCTCGCCCCGCGAAGCGCGGGACCCGGCCCGCACAGCCATGCCGACAATGACGAAATTTTCTACGTCGTCGAAGGAACCGCCTCGATCCGGGTCGGCGACAACTGGATCGAGGCCGACAAGGGCGCTTTCGTCCTTGTCCCGGCCGGCATCACGCATGATTTCGAAAACCGCGGCGATCGACGCGCGGGGCTGTTCAACCTGTTCCTGCCGGGCGGTTTCGAGCACAACATGCCGGCCATTCTCGCCTGGTACGCCCGCGCCTAAAGCCCATAGCCCGGTCGACATCCGGCCGCCGGTCGCTGCGTTGACCGCGCTGTTGCCGGCTTGGCCAGAATCCGCACCCCGGATGCGCGAATTCGCACATCGGATTGTCGACCGTCGAGTTGCGCGGGCTCCTCATTGGTCTAGATTGGCCTCTCAGGACGGGTGAACACCGTTTCCGGGAGGACAAGATGGACGCCATCGTGGAGGCCGCCGCAGGCCAGTTCGAACTCAACGAGGATCAGCGCGCGATCCAGGAGATGGCGCAAAGCTTCGCCGCCGACAAGGTCGCCCCGCACGCGCTCGACTGGGACCGCGACGCGCATTTTCCCGCCGACGTGATCCGCGAGACCGGCCCGCTCGGCTTCGGCGGCATCTATGTCAGCGACGATGTCGGCGGCTCCGCGCTCGGCCGCCTCGACGCGGTGCTGATTTTCGAGGCGCTGGCGTACGCCTGTCCCGGCTTTTCTTCCTTCATCTCCATCCACAACATGGCCGCGTGGATGATCGACATGTTCGGCAACGACGCGCAGCGGCAAAAATTCCTGCCGCGCCTGTGCTCGATGGAATTGCTGGCGAGCTATTGCCTGACCGAGCCGGGCTCGGGCTCCGACGCGGCCGCGCTCAAGACCCGGGCCGCGCGCGCCGGCGGCAATGGCAGCGACTATGTGCTGAACGGCACCAAGCAGTTCATCTCCGGCGCCGGCGGCAACGATCTTTACGTGGTGATGGCACGCACCGGCGAGGACGGGCCGAAAGGCGTGTCGACCTTCGTGGTCGAAAAGGACACGCCGGGCCTTTCCTTCGGCAATGACGAGCGCAAGATGGGCTGGCATATGCAGGAGACGCGCCAGGTCGTGTTCGAGGACTGCAAGGTGCCTGCCGAAAACCTGCTCTCCGACGAAGGCGCCGGCTTCAAGATCGCCATGGCCGGGCTCGACGGCGGCCGCCTCAACATCGCCGCCTGCTCGCTGGGCGGCGCGCAGGCCGCGCACGATAAGGCGCTTGCCTATGCCGGCGAGCGCAAGGCGTTCGGCAAGACGCTCGACCAGTTCCAGGCGCTGCAGTTCAAGCTCGCCGACATGGAGACCGAGCTGAGCGCGGCCCGGCTCATGCTTTACGCCGCCGCCTCGCGGCTCGACCGCAAGACCCACGACGCCTCGAAATGGTCGGCCATGGCCAAGCGTTTCGTCACCGATGCCGGCTTCGAGATCGCCAACGACGCGCTGCAGATCCATGGCGGCTACGGCTATCTGCACGAATACGGCGTCGAGAAGCTGGTGCGCGACCTGCGGGTTCACCAGATCCTCGAAGGCACCAACGAGATCATGCGCGTCATCATCGCCCGGCACCTGGTCGGCCGATAGCCGCCGGGCAGCCGCACCGGGTAGGCCCATAGCCTGCTTGCCGGGCGCGCCCTTGTGCGCGTTTCATCATCGACCGACTATCCGCACGTCGCATTTCCGAAGGAGACCCCGACATGACCACCATCGCCTTCATCGGCCTCGGCAATATGGGCAACCCGATGGCCGCCAACCTCGTCAAGGCCGGTCATCAGGTCCGCGGCTACGACCTCGTGACCGACAATCTGGTGGTGGCCAAGGAAAACGGCGTCACGATCATGGCCAACGCGGCGGCCGCGGTGAAGGACGCCGACGTGGTCGTCACCATGCTGCCGGCCGGCAAACATGTGATCGCGGTCTACCAGGACGTGGTGCCCGGCGCGCGCGCCGGCACGCTGTTCATCGATTCCTCCACCATCGACGTGGAGTCCGCCCGCAAGGCGCACGCGATCGCCGAGGAACACGGCATGCTGTCGGTCGACGCGCCGGTGTCGGGCGGCACGGCGGGCGCGGCCGCCGGCTCCCTGACCTTCATGGCCGGCGGTGCCGACGCCGCCTTCGCCGGCGCCGAACCGATCCTGGAGCCGATGGCCGGTCGCGTCGTGCATTGCGGCGGGCCGGGCGCCGGCCAGGCGGCCAAGATTTGCAACAACATGATCCTCGGCATTTCGATGATCGGCGTGTCGGAGGCCTTCGTGCTCGCCGAAAAGCTCGGCCTGTCGCACCAGGCCCTGTTCGACGTCGCCTCGACCTCGTCGGGACAATGCTGGTCGATCACCTCCTATTGCCCCGTGCCCGGCCCGGTGCCGGCCTCGCCGGCCAACAAGGACTACAAGCCCGGCTTCGCCGCGGCGCTGATGCTGAAGGATCTACGCCTTGCCCAGGAGGCCGCCGCATCCGCCGGCGCCGTCACGCCGATGGGCGCGGAAGCCGCCCAGCTTTACGCCCTGTTCAATGCCCGGGGCCATGGCGGCGACGATTTTTCCGGCATCATCAATTTCTTGCGCGGCGATACCGACTGAGAAGCGCCAAGGGCTACGATCGGGGCAAAGGCGACGCGCGCCGACCGGCGCGATCGCCCGCCCACGCCTGCGCGATGGCCGCCGCGACCCGGCGACGGAAATTTTCCAGGCGCCTTAACCGGAAAAAACGCCGAATTTAGACTTGCTTAAGCGCTTGCTAACCGCGCGGTAACGATGTCGGGCTAGAACGGTTCACGAGGCGGTTGCGCAAGGCCGCCCGCCGCTCCGGATCAGGTCTCGCGTACCGGAGTCGTACGTTTCGCAAGCGTATCAGTTGTCGCGAAACGCCTGCGTATCTTGCAAAACCGCGTTCCTCCCGCCCGGAAGAACGCGGTTTTCGCATGCGCGCTCCACGCTTTGCCGGCCGGCCCTTGTCAGCCCTTCGGCAAGAAGGCCGCGTCGACCTGCGGGCGCAGCCCGTTGGCGAGCCGGTTGGTCTCGTTGGCCATGCCGACCACCGCCAGCAGTTCCATCAGCATCGCCTCGCTCATGCCCTTGGCGCGGGCGGCGGCCGTGTGCGAGTAGCTGCAATATTCGCAGCCATTGGTCGCCGACACCGCAACATAGATCAGTTCCTTGGTCAGCGGGTCGAGCGCGCCGGGCGCCATCACAGCCTTCAGGCTTTCCCACACGCGCTTCAACTGAGCCGGATCGTGCGCCAGCACCTTCCAGAAATTGTTGATCCAGTCGGTTTTGCGGGTCGCCATGATGTCGTCATAGACGGCGCGGACCTCGGGCGAGGCGTCCGCGTAGTCGATGGGTTTCACGATCGGCGGGTTGGCCATGAACACGCTCCCTTCCATGCAAGGCTCGTTTTTCCGTGCGCCCCGCGCCCGCCCCTTGGGTGCCGGGAGAAAAAGGCGGGGCGCACGGGGACCTCTTCCTATCTGCCGCGCAGGTCGCGCGCGGCCAGGTCGAGCGCCCTTGCGATCCGCTTGCAGGCCATGTCGATCGTCTCCCTGGTCCAGATCAGCGGCGGCGACAGGATCATGGTGTCGTTGACGGCCCGCATCATCAGCCCGTTGGCGATCGCGTGGTCGCGCACCAGGGAGGCGGCGCGCCCGACCGGATCGAACCGCGTCTTGGTCTCTTTGTCCTTGACGATCTCGATCGCCGCCAGCAGGCCGAAACTGCGGATTTCGCCGACGAGCGCGTGATCGCCGAGCTTTTGCCTCAAGGCCTCGCCCAGATACGGTCCGGTATCCTCGGCCACCCGCGCGACCAGCCCCTCGCGTTCGATGATCTCGAGGTTCTTCAGCGCCACCGCGCAGGCGACCGGATGGCCGGAATAGGTGTAGCCGTGAAAGAACTCGCCGCCCTTCTCGACCAGGGTGGTGGCGATGCGGTCGCCGACCAGGAGCGCCGACAGCGGCTGGTAGCCCGAGGTGAGCGCCTTGGCGGTGGTGATCGTGTCGGGCTCGATGCCCATCGACTGTGCCGCAAACCAGGCGCCGGTGCGGCCGTAACCGGTGATCACCTCGTCGAGCATCAGCAAGACATCGTATTTGCGGCAGATACGCTGGATCTCGGGCCAGTAGCTCGCCGGCGGGATCTTGACCCCGCCCGCCCCCATCACCGGCTCGCCGATGAAGGCGGCGACTGTGTCCGGCCCAGCCTCCAGGATCGCGTCTTCGAGCGCGCGCGCCGCGCGCAGGCCGAAATCTTCGTCGCTTTCGCCCGCCTCGGCCAGTTCGTAGGCATAAGGCGGCATGACATGGACGATGTTGGGCACCGCGCCGTGCAACTGGTCGTGCATGGCCGCCATCCCGCCCAGCGACGCGCCGGCGATCGTCGAGCCGTGATAGGCCCAGTCGCGCGAGATCACCCGGTTCTTCTCCGGCTTGCCTTCCAGCGCCCAGTAATGGCGCACCAGCCGCAGCGCGGTGTCGTTGGCTTCCGAGCCCGACGAGCCGTAAAACACCTGGTTGATGCCGTCGGGAGCGAGTTCGGCCAGCTTCTTGGCCAGCAGAACCGGCGTCGGCGTGGAACAGCGGAAGAAGGCGTTGTAGTAAGGCAGCTCCTTCATCTGCTCATAAGCCACCTCGGCGAGTTCGTCCCGGCCGTAACCGACATTCACACACCAAAGCCCGGCCATGCCGTCCAGGATCTCGTTGCCGTCCATGTCATAGACGAACGGCCCGTCGGCGCGGGCAATGATGCGGCTGCCGGCGGCGCGCAGGTCCTTGTGATCGGTGAACGGATGCAGATGATGCGCGGCGTCGGCCTGGCGAAGCTGCGCAAGCGAATAGTTCTGATAGGTCATGATGGTGTCGTCCTTGCGTGAATCGATCCGGCGCCAAGGCCGGTGGCGAATTCAGGCATGGCCGGGCGGAGAATAGCCGATACGCGCGCACAGCCGCAGAAGCTCGGCATGGCGCGTTCTGGGCGACGGTGTGATCGCCGCGCCCGCAGTGTGCGATTTGAAAGGCGAAGCCTGCATGATCGCGCCAGGATGCCCGAGATCGCGCGCGCCTTCAAGCACGCGCCGCGGCGCCCCTTGGCCCGGCCGGAGCGGCGATGTCGCATTTGTCTTGGCGGCAACCGGCCGCCATGTCGCATTGCTTGCCCTTATGGTCGCCGCCTCCCCTATCGGCACGACCGGGATCGGCGACAATGCCCCCCCGCCTCGAAACAACGCCGGAGCCTCGCATGAGCCTTGAAACCCCGCCGCCCCCTCCCGCAGCGACCGGCGAGCGCGGACGGCGCGGCGGACGCGCGGGCAAGCGCGCGGGACATGCGGCGGCCGGCATAGACCAGCCCCCCTTCCGCCAGCACGCCCTGCCGTTCCAGCCGACGGCGCTAATGTCGGACGACGAACTGGAATCCATCCATCTCGCCTCGCTGCGCGTGCTCAAGGAGATCGGCATCGACGTGCTGCACGACGAGGCGCGCGCGCTGATGAAAAAGGCCGGCGCCGACGTCGCCCCCGGGTCGGTGCGGGTGCGTTTCGATGCCGATATGATCATGGAGCAGATGGCGCATTGTCCGCCTGAATTCACGCTGCACGCCCGCAACCCCGCACACAATGTCCGCTTCGGCGGCAACAATGTCATTTTTTCGCTGATGGCCTCGGCGCCCAATTGCTGCGACACCGATTCCGGCCGCCGGCCCGGCAACCAGCTCGACTACCGCAACCTGCTCAAGCTCGGTCAGCAGCACAACATCATCCAGTGCACGGGCGGCTATCCGGTCGAGCCGATCGACGTCCATCCCTCGATACGGCACCTGGAATGCATCCGCGACCTGGCGCTTTTGACCGACAAGGCCTTCCACATCTATTCGCTCGGCAAGGAGCGCAATCTCGACGGCATCGAGATCGCCCGCATCGCGCGCGGCATCTCCCGCGAACAGCTTGCAAACGAGCCTTCGACCTTCACCATCATCAACACCAACTCGCCGCTCAAGCTCGACATCCCGATGATGGAAGGCATCATCCAGATGGCCGGCGCCGGACAGGCCGTCATCGTCACCCCGTTCACGCTGGCCGGCGCGATGGCGCCGGTCACGGTCGCCGGCGCGCTGGTGGAACAGAACGCCGAGGCGCTGGCCGGCCTCGCCTTCGCGCAGATGGTCAGAAGGGGAACGCCGGTCGGGTATGGCGGCTTCACCTCCAATGTCGACATGAAGTCGGGCGCGCCCGCCTTCGGCACGCCCGAATATATGAAGGCCCAGCTCGTCGGCGGCCAGCTCGCCCGCCGCTACAAGGTTCCCTACCGCACCTCCAATGTCTGCGCGGCCAACACAGTCGACGCCCAGGCCGCCTATGAAAGCGTGTTTTCGCTATGGGGCGCGATCCAGGGCGGCGGCAATCTTCTCATGCACGGCGCCGGCTGGCTCGAGGGCGGGCTGCAATGTTCCTACGAAAAGCTCATGCTCGACATCGAGCTTCTGCAGATGGTGGCCGAATTCATGAGCCCGCTCGACCTGTCGCAGGACGCGCTCGGCATCGAGGCCATGCGCCAGGTCGGTCCCGGCGGGCATTTTTTCGGCACCCCCCACACCCAGTCGCGCTACAAGACCGCCTTCTACGCGCCGATCATCTCCGACTGGCGCAATTACGAGAACTGGCAGCTCGCCGGCAGCCCGACCGCCATCGAACGCGCCAACACGCTGTGGAAGGAACGGCTGGCGGCCTACGAAAAACCGCCGATAGACCCGGCGATCGAGGAGGAACTCAACGATTTCGTCGACCGCCGCATCGCCGAGGGCGGCGCCCCGACGGATTTTTGAAGCGGAACCGCGACGCCATGACCATGCTCGACTGGCATGCGGGCCGCAGCGACCTTGCCGAGATCGCCACGCTCGACCGCGCGCCGCAGACCGAAGAGATCGACCTGGTCGCGGTACGCGGCTACCGGCTGGCGCGCCTGCGCGCCGAAATGGCGCGACGCGACATCGCCGCCCTGATCCTGTCTGACCCGGTCAACATCCGCTATGCGACCGGCACGCGCAACATGCAGGTCTTTTCGGCCCGCAACGCGCCCTCGCGCTACCTGCTCGTTACCGGCGATCGCACCATCCTCTACGAGTTCACCGGCTGCATGCATCTGGCGGCCGGTTTCGAGACGGTCGACGAGGTGCGGCCGGCGCTCACCGCCAGCTTCGTCGCCGCTGGGCCGCGCATCGCCGCGCGCGAACGCGCCTGGGCCAAGGAGATGGCGCTGACACTGAAAGAGCTGGTGGGCGCGCGCGCCACGGTCGGATTGGAGCGCATGAACGCCGGCGCGGCCCTGGCGCTCGGCGCGCACGGGGTCAGGCTGGTCGATGCGCAGGCGCCGGTGGAGATGGCGCGCGCGATCAAGTCGGCGGAGGAGATGAAATGCGTGCGCGCCTCGCTGCGCGCCACCGAAACCGCGGTTGCGCTCATGCGCGCCGCGCTCCGCCCCGGCATCTCCGAAAACCAGCTCTGGTCGGTGCTGCACCAGGCCGTGATCGCCCAAGACGGCGACTATTGCGAGACCCGGCTGCTGTCGTCGGGCGCGCGCACCAATCCCTGGTTTCAGGAGAGCGGGCCGCGGATCATCGGCGCGAACGAGTTGATCGCGCTCGACACAGACGTCGTCGGCTGCCACGGCTATTATTCCGATTTCTCGCGCAGCTTTCATTCCGGCCCCGCAAAACCGAGCCCGGCGCAGCGCACGCTCTACAAGACCGCCCGCGAGCAGGTCGAGCACAACATGGCGATCATCCGGCCCGGACTCAGCTTCCGCGACTACGCCGAACGCGCCTGGGACATTCCCGAACGCTACCACGCCAATCGCTACTACCTGTCGGCGCATGGCTGCGGCATGACCGGCGAATACCCCTATCTCTACCACCGCGCCGACTTCGCCGACGCCGGTTATGACGGCGTGATCGAACCCGGCATGACGCTGTGCGTGGAAAGCTATATCGGCGAGGACGGCGGACACGAGGGCGTCAAGCTCGAACAGCAGATCCTGGTGACCGAAACCGGCACGGAGCTGTTGTCGGAATTTCCCTTCGAGGATGCGCTGATGGCGTGACCAGCACCTGAATCGCGATGTGAAGACCATGATTCATTGTTTGAAGAAAGCGGACACAAAGGCATGAAATCACACGTCAAAGCGGTTGTGATCGGCGGCGGGGTCGTCGGCTGCTCGGTGCTCTACCATCTGGCACGGGCCGGCTGGACCGACGTGATGCTGATCGAGCGTTCCGAACTGACTTCCGGCTCGTCCTGGCATGCCGCAGGCGGCTTCCACACGCTCAACGGCGACCCCAACGTAGCCCGTCTCCAGGCCTATACGGTCCAGCTCTACAAGGAGCTGGAAGAGTTATCCGGCCAGTCCTGCTCGCTGCATCTGACCGGCGGCGTGATGATGGCCGACAGTCCCGAACGGATGGATTTCCTGCGGCTCGCCCACGCCAAGGGCCGTTATCTCGGCATGGACACCGAGCTGATCACGCCGTCGGAAGCCAAGGCGATGTTTCCGCTGATGGACGAGACGAATTTCGTCGGCGCGATGTGGGATCCGGTCGAGGGCCATCTCGATCCTTCCGGCACCACCCACGCCTACGCCAAGGCGGCCAAAAAACTCGGCGCCGAGATCGTGCTCAGGAACCGCGTCACCGAGCTGACCCAGGAAGCGGACGGCACCTGGAACGTGGTCACCGAACAGGGCACGGTGAAGGCCGAGCACGTGGTCAATTGCGGCGGGCTGTGGGCGCGCGAGGT
Organism: Nitratireductor alexandrii; assembly: GCF_004000215.1. GTDB lineage: Bacteria > Pseudomonadota > Alphaproteobacteria > Rhizobiales > Rhizobiaceae > Mangrovimarina > Mangrovimarina alexandrii. Next base: position 172,509 of record NZ_RBVY01000005.1, read on the forward strand.
CGGCCGCATGGTCGGGCTCGAACTGCCGCTGCTGGCCATGGAACACATGTATCTGCTGACCGAGCCCATGCCGGAGGTGGAGGCGTTCAACCGAGCCACCGGGCGCGAAATGGTCGGCGTGCTCGACTTCAAGGGCGAGATCTATACCCGCCAGGAACGCAACGGCATCCTGCTCGGCACCTACGAAAAGGCCTGCAAGCCCTGGTCGCCGCAAACCACGCCGTGGGAGTTCGGCCACGAGCTCCTGCAGCCCGACCTCGACCGCATCGCACCGTCGCTGGAAATCGGCTTCAAGCATTTCCCCGGCATCGAAAAGGCCGGCATCAAGCAGGTCATCAACGGCCCCTTCACCTTCGCCCCCGACGGCAACCCACTGGTCGGCCCGGTTCAGGGGCTGACCAATTTCTGGGTGGCGTGCGCGGTCATGGCCGGGTTTTCGCAGGGCGGCGGCGTCGGTCTGGCGCTGTCGAACTGGATGGTAAACGGCGATCCGGGCTTCGACGTATGGGGCATGGACGTCGCCCGCTTCGGCGAGTGGGCGAGCCTGCGCTACACCAACGCCAAGGTGCGCGAAAACTATTCCAGGCGCTTTTCGATCCGCTTTCCCAACGAGGAACTGCCGGCCGCCCGGCCCGCCCAGACGACGCCGCTCTACGACGTGATGGTGCGCGACAACAACGCCGTCATGGGCGATTCCTGGGGACTGGAAACGCCGCTCTGGTTCGCGCCCGAGGGCACGGAAGCGAAAGATATCGTCTCCTTCCACCGCTCCAACGATTTCGAGCATGTCGGTCGCGAGGTGCGTGCCGTGCGCGAGCGCGTCGGCGTGACCGAGATCGCCAATTTCGCCAAATACCAGGTCACCGGTCCCGGCGCGGAAGACTTTCTCAACCGGCTGATGACCAATCGCATGCCGAAGCCGGGACGCCTGGTGCTGACCCCGATGCTCAACGAATTCGGCAAGCTGATCGGCGATTTCACCATCGCCAAGGCCGGCGACGAGCGTTTCATGATCTGGGGCTCATCGGCCGCCGCCATCTATCACATGCGCTGGTTCGAAAAGCATCTGCCCAAGGACGGGTCGGTGCGCATCCACCGCTTCGACCAGACCCTGGTCGGCCTATCGATCGCCGGGCCGCGTGCCCGCGACGTGCTGCAGGAACTGGTCGACGAGGATGTCTCCAACGCCGCCTTCCGCTTCATGGATTTCCGCGAGATGGCGGTCGCCGGCGCGCCCTGCATGGTCAACCGCGTCACCTATACCGGCGACCTCGGCTACGAGATCTGGATGCCGCCGGCTTATGAGCGCCTGGTCTATCAGGCGATCAAGGACGCCGGCGCACAGCACGGCATCACCGATTTCGGCATGCGCGCGCTGCTGTCGATGCGGCTTGAAAAGAACTTTCCGACCTGGTTCCGCGAGCTCCGGCCGATCTACGGACCATTCGAGGGCGCGATGGAGCGCTTCGTCAAGCTGGAAAAGAACGACTTCATCGGCCGCGACGCGGCCGCGAAGGAGGCGAAGGACGGCCCCGGGCTGCGGCGGGTCTCGATGATCATCGATGCGCTCGACGCCGACGTGATGGGCGACGAGCCGGTCTGGGCGCGCGTTCAAGGAAAGGATTTCGGCACGGTCGAGCCGCCGCACGGCTACGGGGCGCCGCGTTTCGACGCCAGCGGGACCGAGACCCGGCTCTCCAAAGCCGATCACGGCGCCTCGTCGGTGCGTGGCCTCCGCGACGGCGACTGGAGCGTGGTCGGCTGGGTGACGTCGGGCGGCTACGCCCATCATGTCGGGCTGTCGATGGCGCAGGCCTACGTACCGGCGGCACTCGCCGACCAGGAGAGCGAAAACCTGTTCGAGATCGAGATTTTGGGCGAGAGGCGGCCGGCGCGCATCACGGTCGAGGCGCCGTTCGATCCCGGCGGCGACAAGATGAGGGGGTAGCGAGGCGGACGCATCTGGTGTCTGTTGCGCCTTCAAACCGGCCCCGACTCGACGGATACCAGCATGACCAACGACACCCGCTCGCCCCGCCTCGCCGTACTGATCGACGCCGACAACGCCTCGGCGCGCATCGCCGACGGCCTTTTCGACGAAATCGCCAAGATCGGCGAGGCCAGCGTGCGGCGCATCTATGGCGATTTTTCCGGCACACGCTCCAAGGGATGGGCCGACATCCTGGCCCGTCACGCCATCATTCCGCACCAGCAATTCGCCTACACGACCGGCAAGAACGCCTCCGACATCACGCTGGTGATCGACGCCATGGATTTGTTGCACAGCGGCCGGTTCGACGGGTTCTGCCTGGTCTCGTCCGACAGCGACTTCACCCGGCTCGCAGCCCGCATCCGCGAACAGGGCGTGGACGTCTACGGCTTCGGCGAGCGCAAGACGCCGGAAAGCTTCCGCCAGGCCTGCCGCCGCTTCATCTACACCGAAAACCTCTTGCCGGGCGCGGCCGCCAATCAGGAGCCCGACGCCGAAAAGGCCAAGCCGCTGCAGCCGCCGAGCGCCGCGACCCCGATCATCACCAAGGTGATCGAGCAGATGGACAGCGACGACGGCTGGGTGCCGCTGGGGGCGGTGGGCACGCATCTGGCCAATCTGGCGTCCGATTTCGATCCCCGCACCTACGGGTTTCGCAAACTGTCCGACCTGGTGCGCAAGACCAACGCCTTCGAGATCGACCATCCCGAGGGCGGCGCGCTGCGCATCCGCCTCAAGCCGGAAGGCAAGGCCGGCGGCGGGCGGGCAAAAAGGGCCTGAAGCGGCGGCACCCGGCAGCGCCCGCGCGATCGCACGCCGGCGCGCTCAAAGGTCCGAATCCGGGCAGTTCATGTCGGCTTTGCGCCTTGTCGACGGCCACGATCGGCGCCAGTCTCCTTGTGAGGAGGAGACATGGAAACTTCTGATCCCAAAGGCCTTTTCGGCCGGCATCGCAAGATTATGCCGTTTTCGCCGGACGATGCGGCGATCGCCGGCCAGCCCGATGCGGCATTGTTGCGCGCCGCCCGCGACAAGGCCGCCGCGCTTAACCAACATGTGCTCGGCTACGGCGCGCTCGCCGAGGCCGAATGGGCGGCCGCCGGCATTCCGGCACCCGATCTGGCGGCCATGCGGACCTACCGGCTCGAGCGCCTGCGTGCCGAACTCGCGCGCCGCGACTATGCGGGACTGATCGTCTACGATCCCGTCAACATCCGCTACGCCACCGATTCCACCAATATGCAGCTTTGGGTGACGCACAACGCCACCCGCTTCTGCTTCGTGGCGACCGACGGCCCGGTGATCCTCTATGATTATCACCACAGCGAACATTTGTCGGACCATGCCGGCGTGGTCGACGAGGTCCGGCCCTGCCTGTCGACGATCTTCATGTATGGCGGCGACCTGATCGAGGAGCGGATCGGCCGCTGGGCCGACGAGGTCGCCGCCCTCGTCGCCGAGACCTGCGGCGGCAATCGCCGTATCGCCGTCGACTGCCTGCAGCCCGGCGCCCATGCGGCGCTGATCGCGCGCGGCATCAAGGTGCATGACGGCCAGCAGGTGATCGAGCGCGCCCGCGCGGTCAAGTCCGCCGACGAGATCGTGTGCATGCGCCGCGCGGTCGTGGCCTGCGAGCGCGCCATGGCCGAGATGGAGGCCGGCCTGCGCCCGGGCATGAGCGAAAACGACCTATGGGCGCTGCTTCACCACGGCAATATCGTGCGCGGCGGCGAATGGATCGAGACCCGGCTGCTGGCCTCGGGCCCGCGCACCAATCCCTGGTTCCAAGAATCCTCCGCGCGTATCATCGAAGCCGGCGATCTCGTCGCCTTCGACACCGATCTGATCGGTCCCTACGGGTTCTGCGCCGACCTGTCGCGCACCTGGCTCGCTGGCGACGGCAGCCCCAGCGACGAGCAGCGCGCGCTCTACCGCATCGCCGCCGACCAGGTCGCCCACAATATGGACTTGTTGCGGCCCGGCCTGTCGTTTCGCGACTTGTGGGAGACGGCGAAATCCCTGCCGGCCGACTGCCTGCCCAACCGCTATGGCTGCCTCTATCACGGGGTCGGACTGTGCGACGAATACCCGACCATTCCCTATCGCGACGACGTCGAGCCCGACATTCCGGCCGACGAGATATTGGTGCCGGGCATGGTGTTGTGCGTTGAAAGCTATACCGGCCGGCTCGGCGGCCATGAGGGCGTGAAACTGGAGGAGCAGGTGCTGATCACCGAGACCGGGTTCGAAAAACTCTCCGCCTACCCGCTCGACGCGCGGCTGAGCGGCTGATCCGGCCCGCCGGCGGCGAGCGCGCCGGCTATGCGCGCGTGCAGGGGCGCCAGGGCGGCGGCCGAAATATAGGGCAGGCCCGGACGCCGGGCGGTCCAGCCAACCGGCACGAGGTCGGCGGCGGCCGGCTCGAACCGTTTCCCCAAACGCCAGCTCCGGCAGTCGACGGCGCAAATATCCGCCCGGCCCGCCGCGACGGCCTCGATCGAGGCGCGGTGGCCGCCGGTTTCGATGCGGTCGCCAAAGATATCGAAGCCTTCGCCGGCGGCGGCGAGGTCGCGGGAAAGCGCGATCAGGCCGGACATCGACGCGGTTTCGTTGAAGGCAAGCCGCCCGCCCCGCAGCCGCTCGAGCGGCAGCACGGCACCGCCCTCGGCCGGCGCGGCGACGGGATCGGCCTGGCCCCGGCGCATCAGGATCGCACTCGAATAAAACGGCCCGGCCCCGCCCTCGAAGGCGGAATAGTCCGGCTGGCCGACGACGCCGACATGGGCGGCGAGCCCGGTCACCTCCATCGGGCCCCAGCAGGTCTGGGCGACAAGCAGGCGCGGATGGCGCCACAGCGTGGCGAAATCGAGCCCGTCCGGCGGCAGGGTTGCCGGATCGGGCGCGATCAGCGCCCCGGCCGCGTCGCGGATGCCGCCCGGCACGGCCGGCATGTCGGCGTTGCGCCGCACGAGTTGCGCCGGCGCATCCACGCCGGCCGCGCGCAGCCGCCCGGCCATCGCCGCCCACTGGGCGTCTGTCTCGGCCCGGCATTCGGGCCAGTCATACATCGGCAAGGCGGCGATAAAGGCGCTCATCGTCCCTTATGCGCAAGGCGAAGGCCGGCGCGCAAGACTTGGAAAAGACTCACTCCTTCGGCGGCCTGGCGGGCACCAGCGACGTTCCGGCGACACCGTCGACGCTGCGGCTGCGCTGACGCGGGCGAAAAGCGCGGCCCGGCTCGGGCGCCCGACGCAGCGCCGGGTGGACGACCGGTTCCTTCGCCCGAAAGGCGAAGCTGCGGAAGAGTGCGAAATAATTGGCGAACACATAGCCCTCGTTGCGGGCGATCCATTCCCGGCGCCGTTCGGCAAACAGTCTCGGCAGCCGGTACCACGGCGCCTGCGGCAGCGTGTGGTGGACGAGATGCAGATTGTTGTTGAGAAAAAGCAGCGCCAGCGGCGAGCGCTCGACGATGATGGTGCGCCCGTCGGGCCGTTCCGACCATTGGTGCTCGGCATAGGTTCTAACCGAGATCAAAGCCTGTCCGATCCACACCGGGCCGACGATGTAAAGCCAGAGCGGCATGTGGAAGACGAACACGATCACCGGCGCCACGATCACCAGCCCCGCCGCGTGCAACAGCCAGGCCCGGCGCACCGCGCCGGCCCCGCGCAGCATCAGCCCGGCATCGGTGATAAAAAAACCGAGACTGCCGAGCCAGGGGTTGAGCAGCATGCGCCCGGCCATGGTGTTGTTGACGCGCAGCAAAAACTTCATCGCCGCCGGCATCGCCTCGTAGCGCCACAGGGCCTGGTAGTAGCTTTCGGGATCGTCGAACGGGTCGGTCAGCCGCTCGTCGGCGTGATGGCGCAGATGGATCGAGCGAAAGCGCCGATAGGGCCACACCAGCCCGAGTGGCACAAAGACCAGCGCCTCGTTGATCCGCGCGTTGCGTGTGGGGTGGCCGTGGCAGACCTCGTGCATCAAAGACGCCTGCAGCGCCAGCACGATGCCGAGCAAGACGATCGCGGCCAACGGCCAGTGCGGCCAGACGAAAAGGCCGATGCCGATCCAGGCGCCGTAGCAGACCACGATCAAGGCCACGGTCGGCCATTCGACGGCGCCAAGACCGCCGCGAGAATATGTTCGGTTCATTCCTGTCAATTGCCTTTGCTGTGGAATCGACCGATTCCTGACAGGAAGATGTCAGCAGATATTGTTTCCGACAACGCGAGAACGCGCACGAATTGTTTATTTTGCGCATATTGCCCATCTAATGTTTACTGTTGTAAACAATACCGGTTCCAAGACGTGGGGCAGCCGGGGGAGGCAAACGACCATGGACAAGCGCGATCTTTCCGGACAATTCCGCGAGCGGCTGAAGGCGCTGGTTCAGCGCTCCGGCGCCAATCAGTCCGCTTTCGCCGCCGGTGTCGGCATCGACCGCTCGGCCTTGTCGCAGCTCCTGTCCGGCGCCACGACCCGGCTGCCGCGCGCCGAGACCCTGATGAACATCGCCGAGCGCCACCGCGTGTCGCTCGACTGGCTTTTGGGGCTGAGCCAAGACGAGGGCTTGACCGGCGAAATCCGCGAAACCTTCGAGATCGAGGAAGGCGGCGGCGCCTTCGACCGCACGCTTTTGGCGAAATGGCACGCCGAGGCGGCGGGCACCAAGATCCGCTACGTGCCGGCCGGCCTGCCCGACCTTCTGCGCACCGACGCGCTGATCGAGTACGAGGCCAACATCACCAGCCGCAGCCGCGAAAGCCAGTACGACGAAACCCAGTACCGGATCGACTATACGCGCCGCCCGGAGACCGACATGGAAGTGTGCATGCCGCGCCACATGCTCGACATCTTCGCCGCCGGCATGGGGGTGTGGAACGAATTTCCCGAACGCCTGCGCCGCGCCCAGCTCGAGCATATGGCGCGCCTGCTCGACGAGCTCTACCCCGCCTTCCGGCTATTCCTGTATGACGGGCTGGCGCGTTATTCGATCCCCTACACGATCTTCGGCCCCTACCGCGCCGCGATCTTCGCCGGCGACATGTATCTGGTCTTGAACGCGACCTCGGCCATCCAGACGCTGACGCGCCATTTCGACAATCTGATCCGCGCCGCCATTATCAACCCGCACGAGGCCGCCGCCTATGCCGCCTCGCTCGCCAGCCTGCCTCCACGGCGCGATTGACGCGATATAAGGATTTCTTTATATCGTTATGTAAATTCCCATCGCTTTGAGAGACGACCGATGCCCAATCCGATCGAGGCCCTTCTGGCCGAAAAGGGCGTGCTCCTCGCCGACGGCGCCACCGGCACCAACCTGTTCGCGATGGGGCTTTTATCGGGCGAGGCACCGGAGCTCTGGAACGAAACCGAGCCCGACAAGATCGCCGCCCTGCATCGCGGTTTCGTCGAGGCCGGTTCCGACATCATCCTGACCAATTCCTTCGGCGGCACCCGCCACCGGCTGAAACTGCACCAGGCCGAGGACCGCGTCTTCGAACTGAACCGGCGCGCGGCCGAACTGGCCCGCGCCGTCGCCGACGCGGCCGGCCGGCGGGTGATCGTCGCCGGCTCGGTCGGGCCGACCGGCGAGCTATTGCAGCCGCTCGGCGCGATGACCTATGCCGAAGCCGTCGAGGCCTTCGCCGAGCAGATCGAGGGGCTGAAGGCGGGCGGCGCCGAGGTCGCCTGGATCGAGACCATGTCCTCGCCCGAAGAAATCCGCGCCGCCGCCGAGGCCGCGATCCGCGTCGGCCTGCCGTACAGCTTCACCGCTTCCTTCGACACGGCCGGCCGCACCATGATGGGGCTTGCGCCCTGCGACATTCACGGCGTGGTGGCGGATCTCGCGGAGGCCCCGCTCGGGGTCGGCGCCAATTGCGGCGTCGGCGCCTCCGACATCCTGGCGTCGCTGTTCGACATCACCGAAGCCGATCCGGCCGCCACCGTGATCGTCAAGGGCAATTGCGGCATCCCCGAATTCCGCGGTTCCGAGATTCATTATTCCGGGACGCCGGAGCTGATGGCCGACTATGTGCGGCTCGCCGTCGACGGCGGCGCGAAGATCATCGGCGGCTGCTGCGGCACCTCGTTCGAGCATCTGGCCGCCATGCGCACCGCGCTCGACGCGCATCAGCGTGGTGAGCGCCCGAGCGTGGATGCGGTGGTGGCGCGCATCGGCCCGCTGCGCAACAAGACGGCCGACCAGAGCGGTCAGGCGGCAGGCGGCGAAAGCCGCCGGGAACGCCGCCGCGTGCGCGGCTGATAAACCGGTCTGCAGGCCAAAGACGACCTCTTGCTGGCAAAAAGGCCGGCGGGACCAAAATCCCGCCGGCCTGCCTCACCCGCCCAAAGGAACGCCGGATTGCTGCCCCAAGCCATTGCAGCATGCAAGCGACGTCCCGATCGCCCTCACCGCTTGGAGGCATCGAGCGCCGAGGCCAGGCGCACGAGCTGGAGGAACTCCGCGCGGTAGCCGAACGGGTCGGCGCCGCGCGCGGCGGTGGCGATTTCGAGAATGCGGTCGTAGCCGAAATCGGCGGTCTGGTCCGCATCGCGCAGTTTCTGGCCGAAGGCGGCGACGGCGACCGAAAACCGCTGGTCGTCGCTGGCCGCGCCGAACCGGGCAACCTCGTTGGCAGCCGTCACCGGCGTTTCGATCAATTTGGAGACGTCCTCGTCCGGCAGCTTGTAGCGGATCTTGACGAAGGCATATTCGTCCGCATGGGCGATGCCGGCATCGTTGTCGGCCTTGGCCTCGCCGTAACGCAGATCGTCGATCATCTGCGCCGGGCTGCCCTTCGGGGTGATCTCGTAGATCGCGGTCACGGCATGGCCGGAGCCGATATCGCCGGCGTCGACCCGGTCATTGTTGAAATCCTCGCGCTTCAGCGCCCGGGTCTCGTAGCCGATCAGCCGGTATTCGGCGACCGCCTCGGGGTTGAACTCGACCTGGATCTTGACGTCCTTGGCGATCGAAAACAGCGTCGAGGTCGCCTCCTGCACCAGCGTCTTTTCCGCCTCGGCCAGCGTATCGATATAGGCGGCGGTGCCGTTGCCGTTCTGGGCGATGGTCTGCATCATCTGGTCGTTGTAATTGCCGCGGCCGAAGCCGAACACCGACAGGAACACGCCCGACCGGCGCTTGTCTTCGATCAGCCGCTTGAGATCCTCGTCCGAGCTCTGGCCGACATTGAAATCGCCGTCGGTCGCCAGCATCACCCGGTTGACGCCACCCTCGACGAAACTCTCCTGGGCCAGGCGATAGGCCTCGCGCAGCCCCGCCTCCCCGGCGGTCGAGCCGCCGGCGCCCAGCCGGTCGAGCGCGCCCAGGATCTTGGCCTTCTCCGATCCCTTGGTCGGTTCGAGCACGGTTCCCGCACTGCCGGCATAGGTCACGATCGAGATCGTGTCGTCGCCATCCATGCGCTCGACCAGAAGCCGGAAGGCCGATTTCAAAAGCGGCAGCTTGTCGGGCGCGTTCATCGAGCCCGACGTGTCGATCAGAAACACCAGGTTCGATTTCGGCTCCGCCGCCGGCGCCACGTCGTAGCCCTTGATCGCCACATGCATCAGCTTGGTGTGGTCGTTCCAGGGTGTCGGCATCACCGTGACGGTCGAATTGAACGGCGTTTCCGCATTCTGCGGCCCTGGCCAGTCATAGTTGAAATAGTTGATCATCTCCTCGACCCGCACCGTGTCGGCCTGCGGCAGCGCGCCGTTTTTCAAGGTCGCGCGGGTGAAGGCGTAGGACGCGGTGTCGACGTCGATCGAAAACGTCGAGACCGGATTTTCCAAAGCCGACCTGACCGGGTTGGTGTCGAAGGCTTCGAGCCGGTCGCGGTCTTCCACGGGAAGCAGCATGGCGTCGGGCGGTGCCACCGAGGGCGACGGCGGCGCGGCATAACGCTTCTTGGCCAGCGCGTTCGCACCGCCGCGCAGGTCGCGCGTTCCGCCGCCGAGCGTCTGCAACGTGCCGACCGGCGGCGCGGACATGGTCGAATCGAGCGCGATTTCGGCCTCCTCGCGCGGGCTGGCCGGCGCCGGCTCGAAGGCGAGCGAACGATCGTCCTCGCCGGCCTTGCCGCCGTTGAGATCGAGCAGGCCGCCGCCCGTTTCCTGCACCGCCCTGTCCTGGCGCAACGCGAACGGACCGTCATTCATTAGATAATAGGTGGCGTAGCCGGCGGCCGGCAGCGCCAACAGGCTGGCGATGACGGGCGTGGAAAGGAATTTGCGGTCCATGAGGCGGCTCCAAATTTTTTGTGTTCCGAAGCTTTGACGCCGCGTATCGGCCGATCCTTGGGGTGTAGTGGCAAAATTTTCGTCGAACGACGTCAACGCCGCCGAAAGCGCCCTGTCGCGCGCCGTCGCGTCGGGTTCGGGAACGGGCGCCGTGCGCAAGATGTCCAGTTCGTCCTTGGCCATGATCAGCCTTCCCCGGCCCGGTCCGCCATCAGGACCTTGAGCCGCTTTTTCGCTTCGTGGATGTGCCAGGAGACGGTCGCCTCCGCACAGCCCATCACATCGGAGGCCCGCTCGTGCGACAGGCCCTCGCCGTAGACCAGAAGCACCGCCTCGCACTGCTTGGCCGGCAGGCGCCGCACCGCCTCCCACAACGCTTCGGCCCCGTCGTCGGCGCTCTCGGCGGCAGCCGCCTCGCTCAGGGCGTGAACGGCATAGGCGGACGCCTTGACCTGTTCGCGCGCGGCCTTGCGGGCATGGTCGCGTGCTGCATTCAGGGTAAGCGTGTAAAGCCAGGTGGTAAGCCGGCCCTCGCCGCGAAAGCCGGCAATCGCCTTGCCGAGCCGCACGCACACGTCCTGGGCGATGTCCTCGGCATCGGCCGACCGCCCGATGCGGCGGTAGGCGACCCGGTAGATGAAGTCGTAATGGCGCTCGACGAGCCGCGCGAACGCCGCCCGGTCGCCAGCGCACGCCTGCGCGACCAGTGTGTCGTCCTCACTATCGTTGCCGGCAAGCATCAGTGCCATCATTTGTCCGTTAGACGATGCAATCCAGCCATTCCTTGGGTGGTGTTGCGAAAAATCCGGGCAAATTTCCCGACAAAAGCGAAACGAGGTCGTGGATTGATAAACGCGCCGCCAGAGCCGAATGGCCGCACGATTGACGAGGGCCGGGACGTTGGCGGCGTGTTTCTCATAACGCGTCGCGATGCGACGACAGTGCTTGATCCGGTCAAAGAACCGCTCGACGTGGTTTCGGTGGCATAAAGGTACCGGCTAAAGCAGACCGCATCACGATACTGCCGGCGGGCGGGGTGTTTGCGCAGCCTCGTCCCGATGCGAGATTGCGGAAAGGTTTCGATTCCAGCCCCCAGCATGACGCCGTCGAACGAACCGGTTGAGGGACCATAACGCTCGGGCAGGTCACGCCGTGGCGCTCCCGACCGCAAGACCCAGAAAACACCGTTGAGGACGCGCCCGTCATCCCCACACGAAACTGCTCGCGGCCTGCAAGGACGGATGGGCAAATCGGCCGCCATTCGGCGACGGAGCGCGCGTGCCTCATGTTCACAACTCCTTTTAGGAGCTTGAATCACACCGGCATGTCAAACTTCACTGCCTGCCTTGCCTCCCGAGATGGCGATCTGGCCCGCAGGGTTGCCCGGCCGCTCAGAGCCCGTCCAAGACGTCCACAACAGCCTATTTTTTGCTCGTATGCATAGCATGCCCAAAATGATCGCGCATCGCCGTGGACCGAAGCAAATAAATCGAAAGTCCGACATATGTGGCATATTCCAAGAGCATTGTCAGAACACCGGTTGTTCCACCTCCAAATGCCCCAAAATCCATTACTTCAACAAAACAGAGCGTCGCCAATACGGCATACATGGTGATCGTCACGTAGGGCGTATGCGGCCATTTCCTAAGATAGCCAAAAACAAAAACTATCCCCGTGAGCATAATCGCAAAGAAATGGGCGAACTGTAAACCATCTGGAAATTTTCTATTTTGCAAACCGAGGCTCAAGACGGGGAGAAAATATTCCAATAACCCCAGAACTCCCCAAAGCAGAAGGAACGCCGAGAGTACGAGAAGAAGTTTGGGAAGTACGCGGTCGAGTGCAGACACGGCTATATCTCCAAGGCTGGCGTTTCATCATCACGATCAAAACCGGTCATTTGGCTTCCAGAATACCATGTCATAGCCACTCCGGAGCACAGGTATACCATTACGAAATGCAGCCTGCTGCCTACACCTTTTGTCCGGACTATCCGCATTGCTGACCCACGCCGTCGATTGATTGGTGTCAGGGGTCTGCTGAAGCCGAACACGGCTTTCGCCCATTCAAAAGTAAACGCCCCAGCCTGCTTCAGGGCGATTGCGGTCGGCCAAAAAGCCTCACAAACAAGCGCAGGGCAGCTTCGGCGCGCTCCTGCGCCTCCTTGGCCGACGGCGCCGGCAGCACGCCGATCGCGCGGCGGATCTGAAGGTCGCCGATCAGCAGGCGGATATAGGTCTCGGCCGCCTCGGCCGCGTCCGTCTCCACAAGTTGGCGCGCATCGATCGCCTTTTGCATCAGTTTTTGGAGCAGCGGCACCACCGCCGCGCGGCCGCTTTCAGCAATCGTGGCCCCGAGCGTGGCGGTCTCGTCGACATCGCCGACAGCGGCGCGGTTGAGCGCCACCGCCCTGTCGCCGGCGACCAGTTGGACAAGCAGCGGCCCGATCTGCCCGAGCGCGCCAAGCGCGTCGCCGTCGTGCTCGAGGCTGCGGTCGAGTTGCTCGCGCACGGCGCGCGCATTCGCCTTCACGAGAGCGGCAAACAGCGCCTGCTTGCTGCCGTACCAGCGGTACAGAGTCTCGTTCGAGGCCGACGCCCGTTTGGCCACCGCGAGCATCGAGGTCGCCTTGTAGCCCTTCTCGGCCAGCACCGCGTAGGCGGCCGCCTCGATCTCGCGCTGCCGCGCCCGCTGTCGTTCTGCCCGCACGCGCCACTCCCCATGTCGATACGCTGCTTGACAACACCCGTACATGCGAATACGTATTTGTCAAATCGTACACATCTTTACGGATATAAGGAGCCTCCCATGCCGATTGCCGCCTCCGCCACGCCGACGCGCGCCGCGCTCGCGGTACTGATCGTCCTGCAGGCGGTGATGCTGTGGGCCTTGTTCACCCGCACGCCGCCGCACCCACCGGCCGAAATCGTTCCGTTCGGCATGGCGCCGTTTCTCGCCGTGGCGATTTCGGCGGCGCTGACCGCGCTGCTGCTTGACGACGAACAAAGCCGGCCCGGCTCGGCTTTCGCTCTCCTGGCGGCCCTGCTGGCGCTGGTTTCCTTCGGCCCGCAAAAATGGTTCGATCCGGCGATCGCCAAGATCTGGCCCGCCGTCATCGCCGCCGAGATCGCCGTCGTCGTCATCGCTGTCCGGCTGGGCAAGGCCCTCAGCGGCACGCGGAGCGAACGGCGATGACCGACAAAGGCGCAAGCATCGCCCTCCTCCTCGCCGCCTTGATGCTGGGCACGATGGCCGGTTTTTTCTATGCCTTTTCCGTCTGCGTGATGCCGGGGCTCGACGCCGCGCGTCCCGCCGCCGCGATCGAGGCGATGCAGGAGATCAACCGCGCCGTCCGCAATCCGGTGTTTTTTACCAGCTTCTTTGTAACGCCCGCCGTGGCCGCCGGCGCCGCCCTCCTGTGCTGGCAGGCCGGCAGAAGGCGGGCAGCCTATGCCGCCGGCCTCGCGACGCTAACCTATCTGGCCGGCGCGATGGCGCCGACCATTGTCGTCAACGTGCCGCTCAACCAGGCGCTCGCCGCCTATGGCGACGGTGGCAACGGCCTGCCGGCGGCCGACATGTGGCGCGCCTATTCCCCCGCCTGGACCGGCTGGAACACGGCCCGCGGCGGCTTTTCTATCATCGCCATGGCCTTCGCACTGTTCGCCCTTGCCACCCCTGCCGCGCACACGCGCGAGACGAGCGCGCATAAAACCCGTCCGTGACGGCGCGCGCCGGCCGAGCTCAGCACGGCCGCGCCGGATTGCCGGCGACGGTTGCCCCCGCCGCGACGTCGCGCGTGACCACCGCGCCCGCGCCGACGATCGCGCCGTCGCCAATGGTCAGGCCGGGCAGGATGATCGCCCCGCCGCCGACCCACACGTCGCTGCCGATCGCGACCGGCAGCGCCCGTTCAAGGCCCTGCCCGCGCAGAACCGGATCGCGGTGGTGGTCGGCGCAATAAATATGGACCGATGGGCCGAACATGGTGCCGGCGCCGATCGTAACCGGCGCCGTGTCGAGGATAACGCAGCCGGTGTTGAAATAGACCCGGTCGCCGACGAACAGATTGAACCCGTAGGCGCAGTGAAACGGCGCTTCGATGAACACATCGTCGCCCAGTCGCCCGAAAAGCGCGCCGAGTGCCGGCGCCAGCGCCCCGCGCACGGCGGGATGGGCGCTGTTGTGCGCATGCACGGCCGCCCGGGCCGCCGCGCGCAGGCCGTCCAATTCGTCATCGATGCAGCGATACCAATCGCCGGCTTGCATGCGCTCGCGTTCACGTGATGTCACCAGCTCGCTCCCCTGCCCTTGTGAAATCCCTCCGCCGCGACCACATAGGCGACATCGCCGCGGCCGATTCCCAGCGCCAGCGCGGCCCCGCGACCGGACTGGCATCATCGCCCCGCCCGCCCGTTCGGCCAATGGACTTTGCCCGGAGCGCCCGATAATTTTGGACAGACTCGACAGCCATGGAAAGGCCCGCCCCGTGAGCCAGCACCGCGTGCAGCGTCGGCTAGCCGCCATTCTGGTTGCCGACATCGTCGGCTACAGCCGCATGATGCGCGCCGACGAGGCGGCGACGCTGTCGCGGCTGAAGCGGTTGCGCGGCGATTTGCTCGACCCCAGGATCACCGAATATGGCGGCCGACTGGTCAAGTCGACCGGAGACGGACTGCTCGCCGAGTTCCCCAGCGCCGTGGACGCGGTCCAGTATGCCGTCGACGTCCAGGACGCGATCGCGGCGGCGGATCCGGGTTCGGACGGCGACCCGATGCGCCTGCGCATCGGCATCAATCTCGGCGACGTGGTGGTCGAGGGCGACGACCTGCTGGGCGACGGCGTCAATGTCGCGGCCAGGATCGAAAGCATCGCCCGGCCGGGCGGCATCTGCATCTCCGCCTCGGTCTACGACCAGGTCCGCCACAAGCTCGATCTCGATTTCGAGGATCGCGGCCTGCGCGAGGTCAAGAACATCGCCGAACCGGTGCGCACCTACGCGGTCAATCCGAAAAGCCTCGCCCGCAACGCCGGCGCCGCCGCCGACGACGAGCGCCTGGTGATCGCCGACGCACCGTCGATCGCGGTGCTGCCGTTCGACAATATGAGCGGCGATGCCGAACAGGATTATTTCTCCGACGGCATCACCGAGGACATCATCACCGATCTGTCGAAGGTCTCGCGGCTGATGGTGATCGCCCGCAACTCTTCCTTCACCTACAAAGGCCGCGCCGTCGACGTGAAGCAGGTGGCGCGCGAACTCGGCGTGCGCCACGTCCTGGAAGGCTCGGTGCGCAAGGCCGGCAACCGCGTCCGGGTGACGGCGCAGCTGATCGACGGCGCGACCGGCGGCCATGTCTGGGCCGAGCGCTACGACCGTGTGCTGGAGGATATTTTCGCCATCCAGGACGAGATCACCCTGGCGATCGTCGACGAATTGAAGGTCAGGCTCGACCTCGGCGAGAAGGATCGGCTCGGCACCAAGCCCTCGGCCAATGTCGAGGCCTACGACATGGCCCTGCACGGCCGCGAGAAGCTCATGGCCAGCGTCAGCCCGGCCAGCAAGGACGAGGCGATCGCCATGTTCGAACGGGCGCGCGCGCTCGATCCCGATTTCGTCGCCCCCTATGTCGGCCTCGCCTTCGCTCACCTCATGAGCTACACCAACGCCTGGCCGCCCGACCCGGACGCCTCGCTCGACCACGCCCTCGACCTGGCGCACAAGGCGATCGACCTCGACGCCAACGACCCCCTGGCCAGCCGCGCCTATGCGGTCGCGCTGTTGTGGAAGCGCCGTCTCGACGAGGCCTGCGGGGAATTGGGCCGGGCAACGGCGCTGGCGCCCAACGACTCCGAGCTCCTGGCCACGCGCGGCAACATGCTGGTCTATATGCATGAGCCCGACGCGGCGGTGGAAAGCCTGGAAAAGGCGATCCGCCTCGACCCGCTCTATCCCGACATGTGGCTGCATTTCCTGGGCCACGCCTATTTCATGAAGGGCGATTACGAAACGGCGGCGCGCTATCTGCGCGAGCGCATTCTCAGGCAGCCCGACACCGACCTCTCCCGTACCATGCTCGCCTCCGCCTACGGCCATCTCGGCCGCGTCGACGAGGCGCGCCGACTGTGGAACGAGGTGTTCGAGGTCAATCCGCACTATTCGCTGGAACAGAAGGAGCGGGTCCTGCCCTACAAGGATCCGTCGGACTGGAACCGCTTCGTCGACGGCTTAAAAAAAGCCGGGCTGCCGCGCTGACGCCGGCGCCGTTCAGGCGCCGCCACCGCCCAGCGGCAGCCCCGCCTCAGCCGCGCTCCCGCGCCCGGCCCGTTCCGCGCTCGACAAGCACCGTCATCAGCCACAGCCCGATCCCGATCGAGATCAGCACCGCCGCGATTTTATACTGGACCGGGTCGCGCCCCGTCCACGGCCCGGCGAGAAAGGCACACGAGGCCGCGCCAAGGACCGGCAGCGCCGTCGGCGCCTTGAAATGGCTGTGCGCCACGGGATCGCGCCGCAGCACCAGCACCGCGACATTGACCACCGTGAACACGCCCAGAAGCAGCAGCGCCGTGGTTCCCCCGAGCGCCGGCACGCCGCCGCCGAACCCGAGCAGACCGAATGCCAACAGCGTGGTGAACCCGATTGCCACATGCGGCGTGCGCCGGCCGGCATGCACCCGCCCGAGCAGCGCCGGCAGCACCCGCTCGCGGCTCATGCCATAAAGCAGCCGGCTTGCCATCAACATGTTGATCAACGCCGAATTGGCCACGGCGAACATGGTGATGAAGCCGAACAGGCCGACTGGAAAGGACGGCGCGCCCGCCTGCACCACCTTCAGCAACGGCGCCTCGCCCTCGCCCAGTTCGTCCGGCGGCACCAGCACGACAGCCGAGATCGAGACCAGCATGTAGACCAGCCCGGTGATCAGCAGGCCGGCCAAAAGCACCTTGGGAAAAATACGGCTCGGGTCCCGGCACTCCTCGGCCATGTTGACGGAGTCCTCGAAGCCGACCATGGCGAAGAAGGCGAGCGTGGTTGCCCCGACCACCGACCAGACGACGCCCTGTCCGGGCACGGTCTTGAACTCCAGCACCCGGCCGAGATCGCCTTGCCCGGCGCCGATCGCCCAGAACCCGATCACGACGATGATCAGCAAGCCGCTGAGCTCGACCATGGTCAGCACGACGTTCAGTTTCACGCTTTCGCTGACCCCGCGAAAATTGACCAGCGCGATAATCGCCATGAAGACGAGCCCGGCCAGCGTCAGGCCGGCACCGTCCCGCAGCCCGAGGTCGAACGCTTCCGACAGATTGGCCGCGAAGGCGCGCGAGGCGGTCGACGCCGACGTGATGCCCGAACTCATCACCGCGAAAGCGACGATGAAGGTCAGGAAGTGGATGCCGAACGCCTTGTGCGTATAGAGCGCGGCCCCGGCGGCCCTCGGATATTTGGTGACGAGTTCCAGATAGGAGAACGCCGTTACCAGCGCGACCGCGAACGCCACCAGAAAGGGCAGCCACACGGCGCCGCCGACCTGGTTCGCCACCTTGCCGGTCAAGGCGTAAATGCCGGTGCCGAGAATGTCGCCGACGATGAACAGCAGCAAGAGCCAGGGCCCCATCACGCGGCGAAGGCCCGGTCCCTCGGCGCCGTCACCGGTCAAGGGGGCCGAATGCGTCTCCATGCTCGATCTCTCCATGTCCGGCGCGCAGGGCGCTCGATGCGCGCCCGGCCGGTTTATCGATCGACTGGAGCGCCGGCAAATGCGCGCATGTGGAAAGCCTGCTGGGCGTCGTCGTAACGCCAGCCGGCGCCGACCGGGCAGGCAAGCCGCGCCAGGCAGCCACGGCCGAGACAGGCACCGCCACGGCCGGAGCGCAGATGGGCAAGACAGGCGTCGGGGTCGTGACGGCTCGCCGAGACCGCATCGGCCGGGCAAGCAAAAAGACAAGGTTTTTCGACACATGCGTCACAGGCGTGAATCATCGCCTGAGGACGGGCCTCCGCCACTCGTGTCTCGAACAGCAGCGCCCCGCGATAGGCGTGCCACAGGCCGTATTCGGGATGGATCAGGATGCCGAGCGGCGACGGCTTCAGCCCCTCCGCGCGCATCGCCCAGCGCTGGAACGGCAAAAACGGTTTTTCGAACGGAAACACCGCCCGTGCCGAAAATCTTTTGGCGATCGTGCCGATCGTTGCGCGCGACCAGCAATCGAGCGGGTCGGCCAGAGCCGCCGGCTGTGCGGCGCGCCAGCGCGAAATATGCTGCCAGATGGCCGACCCGGCATGGCCGACCAGCACCACCGCTGTGGCCTCCGCCCCCGAAGGACCGGCCGGCGCCGCCTCGTCATCGTCGAACACGAAGCCGCCGCGCGCCATCAGCCCATGCGCGGCGAGCGCCCCCGCCAGGCTTTCGCCCGCCGACCCGGCAACCATCACCGCACACGCTCAATAATGCCCGGCAACAGCTTCCGCACCGGCCGCCTCGCGCGCATGCCTACCCTCCGTCCGGCCCCTTGATGGCGGAGCGCCAGACCTCCTTGTGGATGATGTCGGCCACTTTAGCCCGGCCGTCCTCGGGCTTCTTTCACGTGAAGGCGTCGGGCATCGACTCCTTCTTCTGGGCCACGAACGCGTTCAGCGCCTCGGCGATGCCCTGGTCGAGAGCCGGTGCCTCGTAGCCTTCGAGCCAGCGCCGTGCAAGCCCGTTGGCACGCTGCGGCGCGGTCTTCTCGCCCTCGGCCTGCCATTGCTCGAAGGAATTGTTGTCGGCGATCGAGGAGCGATAGAAAGCGGTCTGGAAATTGGCCTGGGTGTGCGCGCAGCCGAGATAGTGGCTGCCCGGCCCGACCTCGCGGATGGCGTCCATGGCCTGGCCGTTCTCCGACAGGTCGACGCCGGCCGCGAGCTTTTGCGCCATGCCGAGCTGGTCGACGTCCATCACGAATTTTTCGTAGCAGGAGGCCAGCCCCCCCTCCAGCCAACCGGCCGAATGCAGCACGAAATTGGTGCCGGCAAGCAGGGTCGCGTTGAGCGTGTTGGCGCTTTCATAGGCCGCCTGCGCGTCCGGCACCTTGGAAGCGCACAACGAGCCGCCGGTTCGGAACGGCAGGCCGAGGCGCCGGGCAAGCTGCGCCGCGCCGTAGGAGACCAGCGCCGGCTCCGGCGTGCCGAAGGTCGGCGCGCCCGACTGCATGGAAATCGAGGAGGCGAAGGTGCCGAACAGGACTGGCGCGCCCGGCCGCACGAGCTGGGTAAACGCCGCCCCCGCCATCACTTCCGCCAGCACCTGGGTCAGGGTTCCGGCGACCGTCACCGGGCTCATCGCTCCGGCCAGGATAAAGGGCGTGACGATCGTGGCCTGATTGTTGCGGGCATAGACCTTGGCCGCGCCCAGCATGGTCTCGTCGAACACCATCGGCGAATTGGCGTTGATCAGGTTGATGACGACCGTGTTGTGCTCGACGAATTCCGCCCCGAACAGGATCTTGCACATCTCGACCGTGTCCTGCGCCCGCTCGGGCGCGGTCACCGAGCCCATGAACGGCTTGTCGGACAAGGTCATGTGCGCCAGCACCATGTCGAGATGGCGCTTGTTGACCGGCACATCGACCGGCTCGCACACCGTGCCGCCGGAATGGTGGATCGAGGGCGCGAGATAGGCGAGTTTCACGAAATTGCGAAAATCCTCGATGGTGGCGTAACGGCGCTTGCCGTCGAGGTCGCGCACGAAGGGCGGCCCGTAAACCGGCGCGAAAACCGTCGCGTCGCCGCCGATCTCGACCGAACGCGCCGGATTGCGGGCGTGCTGGGTGAAGACGGAGGGCGCGCTCTTCAACAGCGCCCGGCACAGGCCCTTGGGGAAATGCACCCGCTCGCCTTTCACCTCGGCGCCAGCGTCGCGCCAAAGCTGCAAGGCCTCGGCGTCGTCGCGGAACTCGATGCCGATCTCCTCCAGCACCCGGTCGGCATTGGCCTCGATCAGCGCCAAGCCTTCCTCGTCCAGCACCTCATAGGGCCGGATCTTGCGGTGGATGAAGGCCTGTTGGGCACCGGGCCCGCCTCCCGACCGCGCCGCCCGCCGCGCCGCCGCGCCGCCACGATCGCCGCGCGCGCGCCGTGATGCGCCGGCCTCCTGCTCGACTGCCAGATTCTCGACCATCGACTGACTTCCCGAAAGTGGTTGCGGGCCGGTCGCCGCGGCTCTGCGCGACCGCGCCGGCCCTTTGAGCGGATCGTATTCATCGCCCTTGGCCAAACCGTCCCGCAAACGCCAAGTGCTGTCGCAAAATCGACAGAAAAGCGCGAAAAAATTCAGTCGCTTTCGTATTGGCGAACGTCGCAATTCGGCTATGCGTCAACCCGCCATGACGAATACACATGGTGAGCGTGCCGGTATCTGTGATGACCGGTTCGCATGCTTGGGAGGCGCCGATGTCCGATGATGAAATCATCCTCTCCGAACTCGACGACGAAGAACTCGTGCAGCAGATGCACGACGATCTTTATGACGGGTTGAAGGAGGAAATCGAGGAAGGAACCCGCATCCTCCTCGATCGCGGCTGGCTGCCCTACAAGGTGCTCACCGAGGCGCTCGTGGAGGGTATGCGCATCGTCGGCGAGGATTTCCGCGACGGGATCCTGTTCGTGCCGGAGGTCCTGCTTTCGGCCAACGCGATGAAGGCGGGCATGGCGATCCTGCGCCCGCTACTGGCCGCCACCGGCGCCCCCAAACAGGGCAAGATGGTGATCGGCACCGTCAAGGGCGACATCCACGACATCGGCAAGAACCTCGTCGGCATGATGATGGAGGGCGCCGGCTTCGACGTGGTCGATCTCGGCATCAACAATCCGGTGGAAAAATATCTCGAGGCGCTGGAAACCGAAAAGCCCGACATTCTCGGCATGTCGGCGCTTTTGACCACGACCATGCCCTATATGAAGGTCGTTATCGACGCGATGAAGGAAAAGGGCATCCGCGACGATTTCATCGTGTTGGTGGGCGGCGCGCCTTTGAACGAGGATTTCGGCAAGGCGGTCGGCGCCGACGCCTATTGCCGCGACGCCGCGGTGACGGTCGAAACGGCCAAGGACATGATCAAGCGCAAGCACAATATCCGCGCGTCGGCCTGATCGCCCGCCCTGCGCCCACCTGGCGCCCGGCCGGGCTCAGTCGCCGCCGCCGTCGGCATACTGGTCGGGCGAAGCGCAGCCGGAAACCGTCAGGCCACCGGCAAGCGTCAGCACAACGGTAAGCGAGGCGATCAATTTGGCCATGGCACTGCCTTTCGAGAAGGTGGAACGAACCGCAACGGGATCGTAACATGACATACCCGCATCCCCCTTCCCCGCACGCGCACAGGATGCTGGTGATCGGGTGCGGCATGATCGCCCGCGAAATCCTCGCGGTCAAACAACAGCTCGGCCTCGACCATCTCGACCTCACCTGCCTGCCGGCCGAACTCCATTATTATCCCGACCGCATTCCCGCCGCGATGGACAAGGCGATCGAAAAAGCCAGGGCCGACGGCTATCAGGACATTTTCGTCGGGTATGCCGATTGCGGCACCGGCGGGCTTTTGGACAAGATTTGCGCAAAGCACGGCGTCGAGCGGCTGGCCGGGCCGCACTGCTTCGCCCTTTATCAGGGACTCGCCGCGTTCGACACGGTTGCCGAAGACGACATGATGGCCTTTTACATGACGGACTTTCTGTGCCGCCATTTCGAGACCTTCTTCCTCAAGCCGCTCGGCCTCGACCGTCACCCCGAGCTGATCAAGGACTTTTTCGGCAATTACGAAAAGGTGGTCTATCTCGCCCAGACCGACGATCCCGCTCTCGACCGGGTCGCCGAACGGGCCGCGCAGATGCTCGGTCTGGCCTATGAACGCCGCGCGACCGGCTATGGCGAACTGCCCCAGGCGCTCGCCACCGCCTACAGCCCGGCAGGTTAGCGCCGGACCGGAAAACGCCCGGCCGAAACCGCGCCGGCCTGGCGCGCGAGATCATACCCCCGACCAACGGACCACCCGCTCAAGCGGCGCGACACGATCGCGCTGGTCTCGAAAGCGCCGGATTCCACATCTATCCGATCGGTCGCAGCCGGCGTCTTGCGTTTGTGTCGGTGGCCGTCCACCCGCCCGCAACGGGTGTTGGGGCAGGCGCGCCGGCGTCGGTCGCGGTTTGCGGCACGGCGGCGAGCTGCGGGGGATTTTCCCGCGCCACGGCGCGCGACGCGACTTTTTCGGATCGAGCCGTTAAGGACAGGCTGTTGACTGGTTTGCACGGCCGCGATTTGCGGCAGCGTCACAATGGGTTAACCGCTCGCGGCCTATACTGGCCGGCGAGGCCTGGACTGGGACGACGGTGAAGGCGACACGGACAAAAACGGAACATGGACACCTTTAGCGACATGGCGGTGGAACCGCGGCCCGTGCGCCGCAGACGCCCGCGCCGGCTGTCGGAGGTCTTTGCCCGGCTCGCGGCGGAAGCCGACGGCCCCGTCACCATCGGCCAGATACGCGACGCGCTCGGCGACCGTTCCTTTGCCGCCCTGCTGGTTTTCTTCGCCGCCTTCAACCTGCTGCCGCTGCCGCCTGGCGCCTCGGTGTTCCTGGGCGCGCCGCTGATCATCGTGTCGGCGCAGATGGTGGCCGGCAGCAGCACCGCCTGGCTGCCGCGTTTTTTGATGCGCAAATCGCTGAGCCAGGCGCAGTTTCGGGCCCTGTCGGAGCGACTGATACCGCGCATGGTGCGACTCGAGACCCTGATCCGGCCGCGTTACTGGCCGTTCTGGCGCCGTCGGGGCGACCGCGTGATCGGCGTGATCGCGCTGATCCTGGCGATCGCCGTCGTGTTGCCGGTGCCGCTCGGCAACTGGCTGCCCGCCTTCGCCACCGCGCTCGTCGGGCTGGCCATGTCGGAGCGCGACGGCATTCTGTTCGCGATCGCCGTCATTGTCGGCATCGCCTCTTTGATCGTGATCGCGCTGGTCATCGCCTCGGCCGGCGCCGTTTTGCACCTGGTCTTCGCCCAGGCCGGGTCGGCGGGCTGGTGGTGAGTTAGCCGCCCCGGCGCCTGGCACGGAGCGCCGGGCCCGCACCGCCCCGACCACGCCCCCGCCCTGCAGCGACGTCGCATTTGAATGGCCAGGCGTCGTCTCATAACAAGCGGCGCCCGAAGCGTTGCGGCAATGCTCCGCCAGTACCATTGCGGAGTCGGGCCGATGGCTGACCTGATCGTCGTTTACTGGCGGGATATTCCGGCTCAGGTGATTGTCCGGAAGGGCCGGGCCAATGCCAAGCGAGAATTGCCGACCCGCTTCACCGAAGCCATCGACATGGCCGCCATGCGCTCGGGCGCGGCCGACACCGACGCCTATCTCGCCGAATGGCGCAAGGCCGACCCCGTCAGCGTCGGCGACGATCTGGAGGCCGAGGCCGACAAGGCAGCCGCCGCCCTCGAGGCCGATTACGACAAGCCGCGCCTCGTCGCGCTCGCCAAGCAGGGAGGGCGCGCCGATGGCTGAACACACGGCAAAGGTCACGCTCGCCACCCGCATCCGCAAGGCCGCCGCCCGCAAGGACTATCGTCCCGCCGATGTGTCGCCGCAGCGCCGGGTGCAGCGGCGCTATTCCATGCGGCTGTGGTCGGTGCGCCATGCCCGCTTTCTCGAGCGGCTCTACGATGTTTTCGCCGGCGCCTTCCTGCTGCTGCACCCGTTCTGGAAAGCGGTCGGCTACGCCCGCGCGGAAGCGCCGGTGAAGTTCGTCGAGAAGCGGGTCAAGGGCCTGTTGTTCGACTGCCGCATGTGCGGCCAGTGCGTGCTGTCGTCGACCGGCATGTCGTGCCCGATGAACTGCCCCAAGCAATTGCGCAACGGCCCCTGCGGCGGCGTGCGCGCCAACGGCCATTGCGAGGTCGAGCCCGACATGCCCTGCGTGTGGGTCAAGGCGTGGGAAGGCTCGCGCGCCATGGCCGGCGGCGATGCCATCCTGACCGTCCAGAAACCCGTCGACCAGTCCCTGCGCGAAACCTCGGCCTGGCTGCGGGTCACCGCCGAAACCGCTGCCGAGCGCGCGCGGGACCGCGCGGGAGAAGCGGCATGAGCACGCACCGCCCCGTCCAACCCGACGAGAATCCGGCCGGCATCGACCTGCCGCTCGACCCGCTGCCCGGCCATTCCTCGCTCGGCCGGCTCGAACGCGTCCTCAGGCGCGGCGAATTCGCCGTTACCGCCGAGCTCAACCCGCCCGACAGCGCCAACCCGTACGAGGTCTACGAGCGCGCGGCGATTTTCGACGGCTGGGTCGACGGCATCAATGCCGTCGATGCGTCCGGCGCCAACTGCCATATGTCCTCGGTCGGCATCTGCGCGCTTTTGACCCGTATGGGTTACACGACCATCTTGCAGATTTCGTGCCGGGACCGGAACCGCATCGCCATCCAGGGCGATGTGCTGGGTGCGGCCGCAATGGGGGTGTGCAACGTTCTGTGCCTGACCGGCGACGGGGTGCAGGCCGGCGACCAGCCGGGCGCCAAGCCGGTCTTCGACCTCGACTGCATGTCGCTCTTGGAGACCGTGCGCATCATGCGCGACAAGGCGAAATTCCTCTCCGGTCGCAAGCTGACCGCGCCGCCGGCCATGTTTTTGGGCGCGGCAATCAACCCCTTCGCCCCACCGCACGATTTTCGCGCGCACCGGCTCGCCAAGAAGGTCGCCGCCGGCGCCCAGTTCGTGCAGAGCCAATATTGCTACGACGTCCCGATGTTTCGCGACTACATGCAAAAGGTCGGCGATCTCGGCCTTCTCGACGAGGTGTTCGTGCTGTGCGGCGTCGGCCCGCTGGCGTCCGCGCGCACTGCGCGCTGGATGCGCGCCAACGTACCGGGCGTGCACATTCCCGATCACATCATCGCGCGTCTGGAAGGCGCCGCCGACCAGAAGGCGGAAGGCAAGCGGCTGTGCATCGACATCATCAACGAGGTCAAGGAGATCAAGGGCGTGTCCGGGATCCACGTCATGGCGTACCGGCAGGAAGAGTTCGTGGCCGAAATCGTGCACGAATCGGGCGTTCTCAAGAGCCGCAAGCCGTGGAAGCGCGAAGCCCGCGCCGACGATGTGATTGTGGCCGAGCGGCTTGAGCATCTCCTGCATGACGAAGGCGGCGAAACCCCGCAACAAATCGTGAAAGAGGCTGCCAACTGATGGCGCCGACTCAACCAGCAACCCAATCGGCACGGCCCCGGCCGTACCCCCGGAGACAAGCATGACCCGCACCATCGTCGCTTCGGCACGCAAGGAAATCGTCATCGGCTTCGACCAGCCGTTCTGCGTTATCGGCGAGCGCATCAATCCGACCGGACGCAAGAAACTGGCGGCCGAGATGGTCGAGGGCAATTTCGACACGGTGCGCAGCGACGCCCGCGCCCAGGTCGCCGCCGGCGCGACCATGCTCGACGTCAATGCCGGCGTCACCGCCGTCGACCCCAACGCCACCGAGCCGGCGCTGCTGGTCCAGACCCTTGAGATCGTCCAGGATCTCGTCGACGTGCCGCTGTCGATCGACAGTTCCGTGACCGCCGCGATCGAGGCCGCGCTCCAGGTCGCCAAGGGCCGGCCGCTGGTCAATTCCGTTACCGGCGAGGAGGAAAAGCTCGAGGCGATCCTGCCGCTGGTCAAGAAATACGACGTGCCGGTGGTGGCGATCTCCAATGACGAAACCGGCATTTCCATGGATCCCGACGTGCGTTTCGCCGTCGCCAAGAAAATCGTCGAGCGCGCCATGGATCACGGCATCAAGGCCGAGGACGTCGTCGTCGACCCGCTGGTCATGCCGATCGGGGCGCTCGGCGACGCCGGCCGGCAGGTTTTCGCCTTGCTGCGCCGGCTGCGCGAGGAACTGAAGGTCAACACCACCTGCGGCCTGTCCAACATCTCCTTCGGCCTGCCGCATCGTCACGGCATCAACGCCGCCTTCATCCCCATGGTGATCGGCGCCGGCATGACCTCGGCGATCATGAACCCCTGCCGGCCGCAGGAGATGGAGGCCGTGCGCGGCGCCAACGTGCTGGCCGGCACCGACAGGGACTGCGCCACCTGGATCAGGACCTACAAGGACTACAAACCCGCCGAGGGCGGCAACGCGGCCGCCGCACCGGCCGGCGGCGGCGAAGGCGCCGCTTCGGGCGGCCGGCGCCGCGGCGGGCGCGAGGCGCGCATGGGTGCGCGGGGATAGGAAGGCGCAGTCGCATGACCGCACACCCCGCAATATCGCATGCGCAACGTCACGCAGGCTTCGCCTTCGGCCCGACGGAAATGATCGCGCTGTCGGAGCGCGGCGGCGGGCATGGCATACGGTGTGAACCGGTGATCCCGAGTCGCGCCTTGAACACGGATCGATGCTCATGAACCCGCCGCCAAACCTCACGGATCCGCTGGTGCTGTTCATGCCGTCCGGCAAGCGCGGGCGGTTCCCCAAGGGCACGCCGATCCTCGACGCCGCACGCGAGCTCGGCGTCTATGTCGAGAGCGTGTGCGGCGGTCGCGCCACCTGCGGCCGCTGCCAGATCGAGGTGCAGGAAGGTCAGTTCGCCAAGCACAAGATCGTCTCCTCGCTCGACAACATATCCGCCATGGGCGGCAAGGAGCGCCGCTACGCGGAAAAACGCGGCCTGGCCGACGGCCGCCGCCTGTCATGCTCGGCCACCATCGAGGGCGACCTGGTCGTCGACGTGCCCCAGGATACGGTCATCAACGCCCAGGTGGTGCGCAAGTCGCCGATCGAGCGCACCATCGAGCGAAACCCGGCGGTGCAGCTTTGCTACGTCGAGGTCGACGAACCGGACATGCACAAGCCGCTCGGCGATCTCGACCGCTTGAAGGCGGTGCTGGAGCGCGACTGGGGCTGGGAGGACCTCTTGGTCTCCCAGCATATCATTCCGACCGTGCAGGCGACCCTGCGCAAGGGCAATTGGGGCGTGACGGCCGCCATCCACCAGGACCTGGAGTCCTCGCGTCCCACCATCATCGCGCTGTGGCCCGGTCTTCACAACGAGGCCTACGGCATCGCCTGCGACATCGGCTCGACCACCATCGCCATGCATCTGGTGTCGCTCCTGTCGGGCCGCATCGCCGCCTCCTCGGGCACGTCGAACCCGCAGATCCGCTTCGGCGAGGACCTGATGAGCCGGGTCTCCTACGTGATGATGAACCCGGACGGGCGCGTGGCCATGACCAAGGCGGTGCGCGGCGCCGTCAACGCGTTGATCGAGAAGGTCTGCCGGGAGGGCGGCGTCGACCAGGACGACATTCTCGATGCGGTGTTCGTCGGCAATCCGATCATGCACCATCTGTTCTTGGGCATCGACCCGACCGAACTGGGCCAGGCCCCGTTCGCGCTCGCCGTGTCGGGCGCCGTCCACAGCTGGGGCAGCGAGCTCGGCCTGGCGATCAATTTCGGCGCGCGCGTCTACGTGCTGCCGTGTATCGCAGGCCATGTCGGGGCGGACGCGGCCGGCGCCGTCTTGTCCGAACAGCCGCACCATCAGGACCGCATGATGCTGATGGTGGATGTCGGAACCAATGCCGAGATCGTTCTCGGCAACAGCCAGAGGGTGGTCGCCGCCTCCTCCCCGACCGGTCCCGCCTTCGAAGGGGCCGAAATCACCTCCGGGCAGCGCGCCGCCCCCGGCGCCATCGAGCGCGTGCGCATCGACAAGGATACGCTGGAGCCGCGTTTCACCATTATCGGCTCGGATCTGTGGTCCGACGACGCGGGTTTCGAGGCCGACGCAGCCCGGCTCGGCATCACCGGGATCTGCGGCTCCGCCATCATCGAGGTGGTGGCCGAAATGTATCTTGCCGGCATCATGTCCGAGGACGGCGTCATCAACGGCGCTCTGGCGGCAAAGAGCCCGCGCATCGTCGCTGACGGGCGAACCTGGTCCTACGTGCTGCACGAGGGCAAGCAGCGCATTCTCATCACCCAGACCGACGTGCGCGCCGTCCAGCTCGCCAAGGCCGCTCTCTACGCCGGCATCCGCCTGTTGATGGAAAAGCTCGGCATCGACCATGTCGACACGATCCGCTTCGCCGGCGCCTTCGGCTCCTTCATCGACCCCAAATACGCGATGGTGCTTGGCCTGATCCCCGATTGCGAGCTTTCCGAGGTCAAGGCGGTCGGCAACGCCGCCGGCACCGGCGCGCTGATGGCGCTGCTCAACCGCGACTATCGCCGCGAGATCGAGGAGGTGGTGCGGCGCATCGAAAAGATCGAAACCGCACTCGAGCCGCGGTTCCAGAACCACTTCATCCATGCCATGGCCCTGCCCAACAAGGTCGACCCCTTCCCCAAACTCGCCGCGCAGGTCGCGCTGCCGCCGAAAGCGGAGCCCGCCTCCGACGCCGAGCCCGGCCAGGTTACGCCGCGCCGGCGTTCGCGCGAGGAGCGCGCCGCGCGCCGTGTGCGCGGCTGAGCGCCCTCTATAGCGATCGCCGCCGCGCTTGACGGCGACGCCCAGGCGTCATTCACTTCCGCACATATGAGCGGAGAACAATATGCCCAGCCTGAAAAGCCGCCTCGTCGCGCTGGTTCTCAAACATACCCGCAAGAAATCGTTCCGCTCGGCCGCGGCGCTGCACAAGCGCATCGCCGCCGCACGCGAAACGGAGGATCACCGCCCGCCCCAGGCGATCCGCCAGAGGCTTGCGATCGAGACGCGACAGGTCGACGGCTTTCCCGTCTACGAGGTCGCCCCGCCAGCACCGCGCGGCGAAGGCCGGCTGGTCTATTTCCACGGCGGCGCCTATTGTTTCGAGATCACGCCGTTTCACTGGAACCTGATCGCCGAACTGGCCGAGCGGCTCGCGATCCGGATCACCGTGCCGATCTATCCGCTCGCCCCCGAGC
The DNA here is from genome assembly GCF_004000215.1 of Nitratireductor alexandrii. Lineage (GTDB taxonomy): Bacteria > Pseudomonadota > Alphaproteobacteria > Rhizobiales > Rhizobiaceae > Mangrovimarina > Mangrovimarina alexandrii. The sequence continues at coordinate 201,661 of NZ_RBVY01000005.1, forward strand.
ACGACATTCACGCCATGTTCGGCATGGCAATGAGCCTCTATCGGCAAATGCTGCAGCAAGTTCCGGCGCGCACGATCCTGTTTGCCGGCGATTCGGCCGGCGGCAACATGGCGCTGGTGCTGACCATGATGGCCGCGCGGGAGGGCCTGCCCCTGCCCGCCGCGCATCTTCTGATTTCGCCCGGCCTCGACATGACCATGACCAATCCGCAGGTCGAGGCGGCCGCCCGGCACGATCCCTGGCTCGACATCGCAGGCGGGCTGGAGGCGGTACGCCTTTATGCGGCCGGCCTCGACTTTGCCGACTGGCGCATCAGCCCGCTTTACGGCGATCTGTCGGTCCTGCCGCCAAGTCTCGTCTTTTCCGGCACGCGCGACCTGCTTTATCCCGACACGCGGGTTTTCGTCGACAAGGCCCGTCGCGCCGGCGTCGACATCGACCTCGTCACCGGCGAAAAGATGTTCCATGTCTGGCCGCTGATCGACATGCCGGAAGCGCGCCGGGCCCGCGATCGCATGGTCGCCTTCCTGTCCAACCAGCTTGCGGCGCACCAGGCGGAACCGGCGCTGGTCAAAACCGCCCCGTCGTCTTGAACGCCTCGAAGGTCGCGCGAATATGGTCGGCGGCCGCGCGCACCGGCGCGCTCGCCTCCGGCGCGATCATCATGGCGAGATTGTAGGCGTTGAGCTCGGGCATGCCGTCCTTGGGGCCGAGCGCCACCAGGTCGCCCCCGATGAAGGACCGGGGCAGAGGCGCCACGGCAAGGTCGGCCAGGATCGCGGCGCGTTGGCCGGCCGTATGCGCGCTCATATAGGCAACGCGGTAATTGCGGCCCTGCGTGCTGAGCGCGTCGAGCGCATTGGCCCGCCAGATGCAACCTTCCTCCCACAGCGACACCGGCAGCGGCTCGCGCAGATGCGCCGAACCGCCGCGCGCACCGCCCCATACCACCGGCTCGGTCAGAAGAATTTCCGCCTCTTCCGGCGCCGTCTTCGCGCAACAGGTGATGATGATGATGTCGAGCTGGCGCTCGGCCATGCGCCGTTTCAGATTCACGCTCTGGTCGATCGTGACGTCGACGGCGATCGCCGGATGGGTTTCGGCAAACCGCCGCAGCACCGCAGGCAGCACCCGCTCGCCATAGTCGTCCGGCGAGCCGAGACGTACCACGCCGGTAATGTCGGGGACGATGAATTTGGAAACCGCCTCGCGATTGATCGCCAGAAGCCGGCGCGCATAGCCGAGCAGCAACTCGCCATCATTGGTCAGGGTCACCGAGCGCGCATCCCGCGTGAAGACCGCGCGGCCGAGCGTCTCCTCGAGCTTCTTGATCTGCATGGACACGGCCGATGGCGTGCGGAATACCGCGCTTGCCGCCATCGTGAAGCTGCCCGTCTCGGCGATCGCCACGAAGGTGCGCAGCACGTCCAGCTCGAGCAGCGGAAGGGGATGATTGAGGGGAGCGGTCATGACATCTTTCAGTTTTATTGAACCAATGCCTCACTTCATTTCGTTTGAGTGAAGCGAAAAACGTTCCCATAGTCAAGTTCGAAACCGGCAGGAGCCGCCGGAACGAAGGAGACGAACAATGTTGCCGCAAACCGCATTCGTGCATTTGGTCGAAGGTCTGTCCATCGCCCGCGCCTACACCGACACGACCGATCGGCGCCCCGGCGCGGCGTCGCCGCAGCCGATTCGCTGGCATCACCGGTTTACGCATCGCCTGGCGCGGCGGCGTTCTTGACGCCCCGACCCCGGCGCGAGCGATCGCCCGATCGACCCGACCCGTTTCAAAAAAGGAGATCGACATGTCCATGTTCGGCACCGTCGGCCGTATGGTCCACGCCTATATGCAAATGCGCAGGTTGAACCGCAACGAGCGCATCGTTGCCGCCCTGCCGCCCGAGATCCAGAAGGATATCGGCTGGCCCGACCTCGGAGGGCATCCCGCCCAAAATCGCCAGGATCCGCGGTTCTTGCAATTGCCGCGCTCGTGAGATTGGCGCCAAAATGGCGGCCGGCTTCGCCGACCGGGCACCGGCCGCCCCCTCCGCCCGGTTTCTTCAAGGACAAGACGATGCGTGCCCTGACCGTTCTGCGCGATTTCCTCGCCGAATTCGACGCCATCTGGGACCACGCCCGCACCGGGCGCGACCCGCGCCGGCGCCCGGCGAAGGGCACAAGCCGCGCAAAAACGACATGGCACGCATGATAAACGCGCATGGCGGCGGCCTATACTTTTAACAGATTGTTTTCATTATATTTTCGAAAACAGCTTTTCCATGGACCGATGTCGCATTTCGCATGGTCCGCTTCGCATTTTCAGTAGCGGGCCGGACTGGCCATACCTATATGTCGGCCATAGCGAGGTGCCCCACTCCAATGCGCGAAGGCAAACCCGTACGACCTCTAATGTATGGAGAACTGTCATGAAGCTTTTCGCCCGCATGTTCGCCGGTCACCGCAACGGCAACCTCACCACCGTTTTCGAACGCCAGCGTCTGAGCAAGACCATGCCCGGCCAGACCGGCGCCCTGGCTGCGTCGCGCCTCGGTTACATCGTCAACTGACGCCGAAATTCCTGCGGGCGCAGCCGCCCGTACCATGATCGAAAACACGCCCGCTCCGGCAATTTCCGGACGGGCGTTTTTCGTAAAACACGGACAGGCGGCGGCGGCGCATCGGCCGCTTTGGGTCGGGATGGAATCGAGGCCACCAAAATATTCATGGTCGAGCCGTTCGAAGCCGTTGACAGGCCCTACATTTCGAGACGACAGTTTGATGACGGCGACGCAGCCGCGCCGATGGAACACAGGATTGTCATGGGGGCCGATGTGAGCATCAGGGGCACCGTCAAAAGGTCCATCGTCTTCTTCCTGGTCCCCGATTTCACGATGCTCGCCTTCGCGACGGCGGTCGAGCCGTTGCGCGCGGCCAACCGCATGCTCGGCTACGAGGCCTATCGCTGGCGCCTGGCCAGCGTGGACGGCAGGCCGGTCAAGGCCTCGTGTCAGATCGAATGCGCCGTCGACACCTCGCTCGACGACGAGCGGCGCAAGATGTCGGGCCCGGAGCGGCCGTCCATGGTCGTCGTGTGCAGCGGCGTCAATGTCGAGAACTACACCAACAAGTCGACCTTCGCCTGGTTGCGCGAGGAAGCCAATCGCGGCGTGGCGATCGGCGGCCTGTGCACCGGCGCCTATATCCTGGCGGCCGCGGGACTGCTGTCCAACCGCCGCTGCGCCATTCACTGGGAAAATCTGCCCGGTTTCTCCGAGCGTTTCCCCAAGGCTAACGTGATCGCCGACCTGTTCGAAATCGACCAGAACCTGCATACCTGCGCCGGCGGCACGGCCGCGCTCGACATGATGCTCAAGCTGGTCGGCGACGATTTCGATGACGGGCTCGTCAACCGCATCTGCGAGCAGGTGCTGACCGACCGGGTGCGCAGCCCCACCGACCGCCAGCGCCTGCCGCTGCGCGCGCGACTCGGCGTGCAGAACGCCAAGGTTCTGTCGATCATCGAACTGATGGAAGCCAATCTGTCCGAGCCGCTGTCGCTGGTCGAGATCGCCGACGGCGTCGACCTGTCGCGACGCCAGATCGAGCGGCTGTTCCGCCAGGAGATGGGCCGTTCGCCGGCGCGCTATTATCTCGAAATCCGCCTCGACCGGGCCCGTCACCTGCTGATCCAGTCCTCCATGCCGGTGGTCGAGGTGGCGGTGGCCTGCGGTTTCGTGTCGGCCTCGCATTTCTCCAAATGCTATCGCGAACTTTACGCCCGCTCGCCGCAGCAGGAGCGCAACGACCGCAAGAGCCTGCTTGCCGCCTGACCCCGCACGCGGCGGCAAGGCCGGACGCGATTTGACTGCGGCAGGTCGCTCCCCGGGCGGCAATTGGCACGGGCGCCATGACGCCCGGCGGCGTCAGTTCTCGTTCCAGAACCTTTGCCGATCCTGCCACATTTTTTCGCCGATCAGGCAATCATAGCCGCCGGCCGGCGCCTGCGCCGGGCGCACGGCGACCGTGACCACCCGCGCGTCGCGATCGGAAGACGGCCGCGTCCGGTTCGGCGGCCGGCCGGCCAGTTCCAGCACCAGCTTGCGTCGGATCGTTTCGGGAAAATGCGACCATTCGGTCACCGGGATGACGAACGACCCCGGCCCGCCGATCACACAATGCGCGTAATAGCGATCGAGATCGGGCAGGTCGAAGCGGGTGGTCATGCCGCTATTGGTCATCAGCGGCAATCCGTTGACGACGATGCCGCGCGCCACCAGCCCGTCGCGGGCTTCATCGACCGGCGGCCCCTGATTGTTGGGACCGTCGCCCGACACGTCGATAACTCGTTTCATTCCCCTGAAACCATTGTTTTCAAACAGGCTTTCGGCAAAGAGCAACCCGCTGGAGATCGAGGTGCGGCGCGCGCTCCTGGCCGGCGTCGCCGTCAACAGCGCCACGAAGGCTTCCGCGTCCGCCCGCGAGGCGATGCGTGTCCACGGCACGACGAGACGCTGGCTGGTCTCGCCGGCCCATTCGAAATAGGTCACCGCGATCTTGCCGTGCAGGCCGCTGCGGATCGCGGCCAAGACCTGCTCGTGCACGAGCGCGGCCACATAGCCCTCGCGCTGGATATCGAGTTCGCTCGGCGACATCGACAGCGACACGTCGACGGCCAGCACCAGTTCGACATCGACCACCTCGTCGCCCTCGCCGCCGCTGCCCGCCCAGGCGCCCACCGGACCGGCCAGGGCGAAGGCGGCCGCCCCGATCAATGCCAGCACCACGCCCAGCGCCGGCATGGCGGCCCGCTGCGATCTGCGCCTCGTCCAGACCATCAATCCTGCTCCATCCCGCTCCAGATCTTCTCGCCGATCAGGCAATCCACGCCGGCCGCGTCGGCCATGCCGGTCCGGCCGGCGACCGTTTGAACCGCAACGGCGAAATGCGACAATTCAAGCACCAGCTTCCAGCGCACCGCTTCGGCGAAATGGTCCCAACTGCGCACCGGCAACAAAAACGCGCGTGGCCCGCCGATGACGCAGTGCGAATAATAGTCTTCCAAAAGCGCGATCGTCTCGTCGCCGAAGGCGCGGCCTTCGAGAATGATCGGCAAGCCGTTGATGGTGATGCCGTTTTCGACCGCGATGTCGCGCCATGCCGCGACCATGCCGCCCTGATTGTTGGGGCCGTCGCCGGAAATGTCGATGATGCGGCGCAGGCCGCGAAAGCCGCTCGTGGCGAAGGCGCGCATGGAATGGCGGATCGCGCCGGATATCGAGGTTTGGAACAGATTGCGCACCGGCGCCTGCTCCAGCAGCGTCGCGACATGCTCGGCCCGGGCGGCACCGTCGACCAGGGTCCACGGCACCACGACACGGCGCGAATTCGATGCGCCCCACTCCACATAGGTCAGCGCCACGCGACCGTACCGACCGTTTTCGATCGCCCGCACCACCTCCGGCGAGCGTAGCGCGGCGATATAGCCTTGCCGTTGCAGCGCGAGTTCGTCGGCCGTCATCGAGCTCGACACGTCGACGGCCAGCACCAGCTCGACATCGACGACCGCAACGTCTTGGCCGGCGAACGCGCCCTTCCCCGGCGCGCCAAGCACCAGCGCCGCCAACACCAGTCCGGCCAACGGGGTCCAGACAACCGACATGTCGCCATGATAGGGCAATCGCGGCGACAGGAAAGCGAGCGGCCCGGCGATAGCGGGGCCGGGCTTTCACTTTTGCGCGACCGCGCCGGCCGGGCGCCTGCCCTGCCTTGACCGAAACGGATGCCCTAACTGCGCGGCTTGAGGTTTTCCGGGTCGTAGAGCGGCTTGTAGCCGACGGCGGCGACCTCGACCGGGTAGGTTTCGCCAAAATACTCCACCGCCAGCCGTCGTCCCTCCTGGCAATAGGCCCACGGCAGATAGGCAAGCGCGATGTTCTTGCCGATCGTCGGGCCGTAGGCGACCGAGGTCGTGAAGGAGCGCCGTCCGAGCGCGTCGACCAGCGTCTCGCCGGTCTCGGGATCGATCACCGGCATGATGCCGACCGGATAGCGCGCGACGCCGGTCGGATCGACATTGTCGGTCATAACCAGCGTGCACAGCATCGCCGGCTGATGGTCGCGGGCGCGATAGTCGAGATGTTTCGCCTTGCCGCAGAAATCGGCCTCCTTGACCTTCGGGCGGGCAAGGTCGGCCTCGTAGAGATTGTACTCGGTCAGGAGATCGGCATTCTGCAGCCGCAGGCTTTTTTCCATGCGCCGCGAATTGGCATAGGTTTCCACGCCGAACGCCATCACCCCGGTCACCCTGAGCGCGTCCCAGACCGCGAGCCCGTCCTCGTAGGCCATATGCAGTTCCCAGCCCTGCTCGCCGACATAAGAGAGCCGGAACGCGGTGACGTCCTTGCCGGCGATCCGCACCGACCGAATGGCGGCGAAGGGAAAATTCTGCGGGCTGAGCGCGTCGGGATCCTCGACCGCCTTTTGCAGCGTAACGCGCGCGTTCGGTCCCCAGATGCCGATCGTGACGTAGCGTTCCGTCACGTCGGTGATGGTGACGTCGAGCCCGCGCTCCTGCGCCGTCCGCCGCATATAGTGGAAGTCGCGCGGCCCGGCATCGGCCCCGTCCACCACCCGGCACCGGTCGGCCATGCGGATCACCGTCAAATCGGCGCGCACCATGCCTTCCTCGTCGAGGAAATGGGTGTAGATGCCCTTGCCGACATTGGCGTCGCCGCCGATCCTGGCCGCGCACAGCCACTCCATCAGCGCGACATGGTCCGGCCCCTCGACATCGTAAATGGCGAAATGCGACAGGTTCACGATGCCGCAATTCTCGCTCATTTCCAGATGTTCGGCGTTGGAGACGCGCCAGAAATGGCGATTGTCCCATTCGTTTTCGCGCACCGGCACGCGGTCGGCGTATTTTTCCACAAGATGTGCGTTGGCGGCGTAACCGTGCGCGCGTTCCCAGCCGCCCAGCTCCATGAAATGGCCGCCGAGTTCGACCTCGCGCACGTGGAACGGCGACCGGCGTAGATTGCGCGCCTTGGAAAACGGCTCGCGCGGATGCACGGCCGGATTATAGACCTTCATCGCTGTCTCGGTGCAGCGCTCGACAATAAAGCCTTCTTCCATCTGGTGCGGATAAAACCGCGCGTAATCGATGGCGTGATAGTCGATATGGGTGCGCCCGTCCGTCATCCAGTCGGCAATCAGCTTGCCCATGCCCGGCCCGTCCTTCACCCAGATGGCGACGGCGTACCACAGCCCCCTCGCCTTCTGGCTCTCGCCGATCGAGGGGCCGCCGTCGCTGGTGACCTGCAACAGGCCGTTGAAGGAGCGCTTTTCCTCGTAACCGAGTTCGCCCAGGATCGGCGTCAGTTCGATCGCGCGCTCGAGCGGCTCCATGATCTGCTCGATATCGAGATCGCGCTGCGAGGGCGACAGCCGCGCCTGTTCCTTCGACTGAAGCTCGCGCGGATGGCACAGGCGCGGCGTCTTTTCTTCGTAATAGCCCCACTCGATCATGCCGCCTTCCGAGCTCGTCGGGTCGCCGGTATCGCGCATATAGGCCGAATTGCCCTGGTCGCGCATCAGCGGCCAGCCGATCTCCTTGCCGGTACCGGCGAACTCCCGATACGGGCCGAAGAAGGTCAGCGGATGGTCGATCGGCATCACCGGCAGGTCCTCGCCCACCATCTCCGCCACCAGCCGCCCCCACAACCCCGCGCACACCACCACATGGTCGGCCAGGATGGTGCCGCGCGCGGTTTCCACGCCCCGGATGCGGCCGTCCTCGACCACGAGCCCGGTTGCCGGCGTGTTGGCGAACGCCTTGAGCTTGCCGGCCGCCACCCCCTGGTCGACCAGCTTGCCGGCCACCGTCTGCGAGCGCGGGATGACGAGACCGGCGTCGGGATCCCAAAGGCCGCCCTGTACCATCTCCTCCTCGATCAACGGGAATTTCCGCTTGATCTCCGCGGGGTCGACCAGATGGGCGCGTGTGCCGAAAGCCTTGGCCGAGGCGACCTTACGCCGGATCTCGTCCATGCGCGCGTCGTCGCCGGTGCGCGCGACCTCAAGCCCGCCGACGCGGGCGTAATGGCCCATCCGATCGTAGAAATCGATCGAGTAGAGCGTGGTCCAGCACGACAGGAAATCGTGGCTGGTCGCATAGCAGAAATCCGACGCATGCGCCGTCGAGCCGATGTCGGTGGGGATGCCGGACATGTCGATGCCGACGATGTCGTCCCATCCGCGCTCGATCAGATGATGGGCGACCGAGGCACCGACAATGCCGCCCAGTCCGACGATCACGACCTTGGCCCGTTGCGGAAATTCTGTCATCTGCCCACGCCTCCGGAAGCTTCGGAGGCGGACTATAAGTCGCCGTACGGGCGCGATTGCAGCCTGTTTGCGACACAAGCCAAACGGCCCGCGACGCCGCATTCCGCCGGCGCGGGAACGCCTGCGTCATGCGCGCGCCCGGCACCGCCTCGCCGGCCGAAGCTTGCTCAGCGCGCCTGCTGGAGCACCCATTGCATTTCTTCCAGCTTACCCTCGGCCGCCAGGCTCTTGACGGCGTCTTCGAGGTTGGGATGGTCCGCAACAAGCTGCCCCAGCAACGCCTGGCAGCTTTCCACCGCCAGCTCGGCATTGGCCGGATTGTAGAGGCCAAGCACAAAAACCAGCGGATCCCAGCTCCCGTCCTCCAACCGGTTCGGGTAATATTTGCCCGCGTTGGCGCAATAATAGCCTGCCGGGATCGTGAACACCCGCGCATCCTGAACCCGCGCACTTTGATAAGCATGCTCGGCGGCTCCCAATCCGCCGACGAAATTGGCAAAGGAATCGAACAGGATTTCCCCGCGTTCGTTTTTGATGCCGCTTTCGGCATAGCGTCCGAGCGGTGTCTCGCCGAAGAAATAATCGACCGTCGCCTGGCGGTTTTCCACCATCCTGTTGAGAGCGGCGATCACCAGATTGCCGAGGCTGCCGGCATTGCCGGGCGTCACCTTGATCCCGCGTTCCTCGGCGATGTCGAGCAAAATCCGTTCGATATCGCTTCCCAGATCATTCGGCGCCAGGCGTACCAGTTCGTAAAGCAGCGCGCTCGCCAGGACCGGCGGCGGGTCGAAATCGAAGCCCGCCTCGGTCAGGAAGCGCACGAACCCGTTGTCGCCGTCCACGGTCGCGCGCGAGGATTGGAACAGTCCGCTCAAAATAACCTCGGCCGCGCCGGTACAGCCCGAATCGTGCGTTCTCACCATCGACAGAGGTTCGATCCGGCCGAGAATTCCGGCGATCCTGCGCGCTTCCTCCACATCGACGGCCAGCTCGCTGTTGCGCACCAGAAGCTCGGCGAAAAAACAGCTCGCCTTGAAGGTCTCGATCACCTGCGGATCGGCCATCACGCCGGCTTTTACGAGAAGCTCGGCCGACTCGTAATCCTTGTCGCGCATATATTGCTTGAACTGCGCGACGAGCTTGTCCGTCTTCGAGGCGGCATGCCCGACCGAAAGCGACATCGCCATCAAGATCGCCACGCAAAGCCGCACAACACCCGCATTCAAAGTCAATTTCCCCACTCCCCATCTGCGCATCGTTATCTGCCACGGCGCAGATTAACCGCGCCGGCGCGCAAGGAAAGGGCCCGCTTTAACAGATGTGCTGGTACAGGCCGGCGCTGTCTCAGGAACCGGCACCACCTCGCTAGTGACCGGGGTGCAGCGCGTCGTTGAGATACATGCAGGTCAGCATCGTGAAGACATAAGCCTGGATCACCGACATCAGCAGTTCCAGGGCGGTCAACGCCACCGTCATCAGCAGCGGCAACAGCGCCGCCACCGCGCCGACCGTGCCCAACCCGGCAAGACCGACCACGAAGCCGGCAAACACCTTCAATGTGATATGGCCGGCCAGCATCACCGCGAACAGCCGCACCGCGTGGCTGACGGGACGCGAAACATAGGAGATGATTTCGATCGGCACCACGATCGGCGCCAGGGCCAAGGGAACGCCGGAAGGCAGGAACAGGCGGAAAAAGCCGAACCCGTGGCGCCACAGGCCGTAGACGGTCACGGTTGCAAACACCAGCATCGCCAGCGCAAACGTCACCACGATATGGCTGGTCACGGTAAAGGCGTAAGGAACCATGCCGACGAGATTGGCCGTCAGAATGAACAGGAACAGGCAAAACACCAGCGGAAAGAACCGCATGCCCTCTTCGCCCGCATTGTCGCGGAGCGTCTTGGAAACGAAGTCGTGGACCAGCTCGACGGAGGATTGCCAGCGATCGGGCACCATGCCCCGCTTGCGCGTGCCAAGCAGCACGAAGCCGCCGGCCAGGACGGCCGCCAGGATCATGTAGGCGGCGGAATTGGTGAAGGCTATCTCATAACCGCCGATCGCGCCGAAGCTGACGATCGGGCCGATGTCGAATTGCTCGATGGGACCAGCCACGGGACCCTCCTTGAGAGCTGCGGGCCGTCCCGTATTGATCGTCGAAGGCGCGGGTCGTCCCGCGCGGTTCGCTTCATAACCGGCAGGCCGCGCCTGTCAACCGTCTTTCGCCGCAAGGAAAAAAGGCCGCAACGGGCGCGGCCTTCGATCGGTTTGCGGGGTCCGTCGGCCGGCCGGCGAAACTACCGGTCCGGCGACAGGTCGAAGCGCGGCCGCCAGCACGCCGCCAGAAGCACGACCATGCCGCCGGTGAAGACGAAATAGAACCGGTCGTCGGGCAGCGGGAAACTGGCGAACTTGCCCAGCGTGCCGATCGCCAGCGCGAACATGAGCATGTTGGTGCGCGGCGTCATACGCCCGGCGCGCGCCAGCAGCGCCCAGGCCGCCACAAGCACCAGCAACAGGCCCGGCCAGTCATTGTGCATCAGCGCCACGAGCACGCCGCGCACATAACCGCGAACGAAATCGACGATCGAGAAGTCGGGCGCGAAGCCGGCCATCGAATTCTGGATCTGGACGCAGGAAAAATAGAAATGCGCCCACCAGCCCGGATGGCCGCCCTGTTTTTGGACCAGGATGACGGTCAAAAGCGAGACCGCGAAGGTGGCCAGCATCGGCAGGGCGCGCCAGCGAAACAGCACCGCCGCGATCAACAGCGCGAACACCAGAACGATATTGTCCGGCCGGATCAGCACCGACGCGAACAGCAGCCCGTAGGCGGGCAGATCGCGCCCCGAGGCCAGAAGCAGGATCGCCGCCAGCGAGACCAGCGCCAGAAGCATGTCGGGCGTGACAGCGGTGGTCATATGGGTGTAGTCGGCCACCAGCAAAAACGGCATCGCAAACAGCGCCGCCTGCCAGGCGTCGTTGCGCCCCAGCCACCACAGGCACAACAATCCGACCCCGATCGACGGCAGGATCGACAACAGGATCGAGCCCGTCGCCAGCCCGGTGAGCGGTTCGAGCCAGCGCAGCAGCGCCACATAGGCGACCTTGACCCGGTACATCGACAGTTGCGACTGGAAGTCCTCGGGATTTTCCCACTGGTTCAAATTGTACGGATTGCTGAATTTCAGGTGGTAGAGCTGCGATTCGCGCGCGCCGGGCTCGATCACCGCCCAGGTTTCGCGATGCAGCTCCGCCGCCTCCGTATGCCGGTTTTCGAGCGCGGAGGCGACATAGGCGACCATGTCCCAATTGTAGTCGGGCCGCACCCAGGCATAAAGCGCCGTCCCCAGGATGACGGCCACCATGAAGACGGCCGCCAGCCTGTCGAAGATCGTCTTGGTCGCGATCCGGCCGAGCAGCGCCCCTACGACCGGCGTGGTGAGCGCCCAGCCGATCAGGCTGCTGCGCTCGGCCCGTTGCGCTGTGTTCATCTCGAAACTCCCCGCCCCTTTCAGCGTCCTCAGGACATCTGGCTTTTCACGAAATCCTTCACGATCGCGACGATGCCGCGCCCGAGCAGGCTGTCGAGCGCGTCGACGAAGGCATCGACATGCTCGCGGCCGCAAATCAGCGGCGGCTCGAGCCGGATGACGTTGCGGTTATATTCGGTGAAGGCGACCAGAACGTCGTGGTCGCGCAAAAGCAGCGCGCCGACGAAGCCCGACAGAGAGCCCTTGAGCTTGTCGTCGAGCACGCCGACCAGCGGCCGCAGCACCATCGGCAGGGTCTGCGAAAAATCCTGGAATTCCAGGCCGACCATGAAGCCCCTGCCCCGCACATCCTTGATGATCTTGGGATATTTGTCCTTCAGCGCGTTCAGCCTTTCGAGCAGATAGGCGCCGGTGTCGGCGGCATTGTCGATCAGGCCCTCGTCGTAAAGGATGTTCATCGCCTCGATCGCGGTGATCGACGCCTCGCCGATGCCGCCGAAGGTGGCCGCGGCGTGGATCATCGCCGTCTTCGGCGTGCCGTAGGCCTTCATGTAGATTTCGCGGCGGGCGATCATCGCCGCCATCGCCGTCTTGCCGCCGCCGAGCGACTTGGCAAGCGCGGTGATGTCGGGCACGACGCCGTAATGCTCGAAGGCGTAGAAGCGGCCGGTGCGCCCGAAGCCGCACTGCACCTCGTCGGCGACCCAGATCACCCCGTACTGATCGCACAGCGCCCTGAGCTTGACCCAGAATTCGGCCGGCGCCTGAACGATGCCGCCGCCGCCCTGGACCGTCTCGAGCACGATGGTGCCGATCTCCGGATCGGACCGGAAGGCGCGCTCGATCGCGTCGATATCGCCGAACGGGACGCGCACATTATCGCCCGGCAGGCGGAAGTCGGCGCGGTAGAGCTGGCCGTCGGTGATCGCCAGAACGCCCTTGGTCTTGCCGTGGAAGGAATTTTCCGCATAGACCATCTTCGGTCGCTTGGGACCGGCCGCGCGCTCGGCGAGCTTGACAGCGGCTTCCATCGCCTCCGATCCGGACGAGCCCAAAAACACCATGTCGAGATCGCCGGGCGAGCACTGCGCGAGATTGTGCGCGAACGCGGCAGCGTATTGCGACATGAAGGCGATCGCGATCTCGTGGCGCTTCTCGTCCTGGAATTTCTTGCGCGCCTCGAGCAGGCGCGGATGGTTGTGGCCGAAGGCGAGCGATCCGAACCCGCCGAAGAAGTCGAGGATCTTACGACCGTTCTGGTCGACATAATACATGCCCTCGGCGCGCTCGATCTTCACCTTGTGGAATCCGAGCAGCTTCATGAAATGAAGCTGGCCGGGATTGAGGTGCGCCTTGAACAATTCCGTCATGCGCGGCACGTCGAGCGCCTTGGCGTCCTCGACCGACAAAAGGTCCGGCTTGGGCAGTTTTGCCGGGGCGAGTTCGGGCGCGTCCACCACGGCGCGCGCGGTCTTAATTTCGGGCTTTGCCATCACGGTCATCTGTCTATCCCTCATTCCGCCGGCTGCAGGGTTGCGGGCACGGCGCGTCCCTCGCGCTTGGCGCGATATTCGTCATAGGCGGCGATCAGCATGTCGCCATCGTTGTATGCGGGCACCCAGCCCAGCTCGCGCTCGCCCTTCGACACGTCGAGCACGCACATCTCGTCGGCGATCAGATATTGCTCGGGATCCATCAGCGGCAGATTGATCAGGTCGAGAAAGTCGAGCGTGCGCTTGACCGCCCAGCCGGGCGTCGGCAGCAGAAAGGATTTCGATCCGGCGTGGCGAACCAGGTCGCCGAGCAGCTTGCGCACCGGCGGCGGGTTGAGCGAGCCGAGATTATAGGCCTCGTTGGGCACGCCCGCCTTCCAGCCGAGCCTGGCCGCCTCGGCGCAATCGAACACCGAGATGAACTGGTACGGGTTCCTGCCCGAGCCGATCATCGGCACCGGCAGGTTGAGGTCGACCAGCTTGAACAGTTTTTCCAGAATACCGAGCCGGCCCGGCCCGATGATCAGCCGCGGCCTGAACAGCGATATCCTCATGCCGCGCGCGCGCCATTCGGCGGCGAGTTCCTCGGTCTTGAGCTTCGACAGCCCGTATTCGCCGAGCGGGTTGGCCGGATGGTCCTCGGTCTGCGGCCACACGAATGTATGGCCGTAGATCATGTCGGTGGTGAAATGCACCAGCCGCCCGCACCCCTTCACATCCATTTCCTGGATGATGTTTTCCGTGCCGTGGTAATTGACCGGCCAGAAGAAATCGTGCCGCTTGGCCCGCACCTGGATCGGCGACAGCATCTTGGCCGACAGGTTGTAGACCATGTCGTCGGCCTTCAGCCCGACCGCGGCGACCGAGGCCTTGTCGGTGACGTCGCAATGCACGAACTGCGCCTGGCCGTAATGGGGCAGCTCGCTGCGCACGATATCGGCGACGATCACCTCCTGGCCCTCGGCCAGAAGTTTCGGGGCAAGATGGCGGCCGACGAATCCGTCGCCGCCGAAAATCACATGTCTCATCGGGTCAACTCGCTGGTCTGAACGGTCGGGGAAGAAGCGGCGGCCGGCGCGTCGTGCGTGCGCCCGCTCTGGGCGATCAGCACGGTGCCGACGCAGATGAAGGCGATGCCGGCGATCCTGAGCGCGTTCAAATCCTCGCGGAAGACGAAATAGGCAAACACCGCCACCGCGACGTAAGCCAGGCTCAGGAAGGGATAGGCGAAGGACAGCTCCACCTTCGACAGCACGAACAGATGCGACGCCATCGAGATCACGAAGGTCAGCAGCCCGAAAAACACCCACGGGCTGAACACGATCTGCAGGATCTTCAGGATCGGATTGACGCCGGCGAAGGAGAGCGGCCCCAGCGTCATCATGCCGTGTTTCAGCATGAGCTGGGCCGCAGCATTGGTCATCACCGTAAACAGTATGAAGCCGATATATTTCATGTCACCACCACATTCACGCTCGACATAATATCAAAATAAGAAATAATCGTGAATCTCATTTATTTTTCTGAATGAAAAACAAATATACTTATTGATAACCATATTTATTTCCAATTTTATCTATTCCGCAGCCGTTCGAGCCGGTTCGGCGGCAGCCAGGCCGTCGGTCACCGTGCGCCGCCAGAAATCCGACATGAAAGCGGGGTCGCGCAGCGCCTCGACCTGCCGCCAGGCCGGAAACGAGGCCGAAAAGACCTCCGGCGTCATCAAGGCGTGTTTGTAGGGATTGACCGCGCCACCGGCCGAAACGGTGATGCGGTCGAGCTCTGCGAGCAAGGACAGGGTGCGCGCGCCGAGATCGGGAAAGTCGAGCGTCAGCGTGTAGCCGGGGCGCGGGAACGACATCAGCCCCGGCGACGGCTGATCGCCGAACCGCTTGAGCACGGTCAGGAACGAGCCCTGGCCGGCCCGGCGCGCCGCCGCCAGCAGGGCCGGAACCGCCTCGCGCGCCGTATCGGTGGGAATGGCGCTTTGGTGCTGGTGCAGTCCGCGCGGCCCATAAAGCCGGTTCCAGTCGGCCACGCCGTCGAGCGGAAAGAAGAAACCGCGCGCGCCGACCCGCCCGCTGCCGCGCGCCGTCTTGGCCCGGTAGGCCGCGTTGAACAGCTTAAGCGCCGGCCGGTTGAGCAGATTGAGCGGCGGCTGGAACGGCACTTTCAGCCGCGCCCGGCGCACCTCGTAGCGCAGCGTCCCGCTGTCGGCGTGATTGCCGGTCAACAAAAGCCCCCGCCCCGCCTTGGCGCCGGCGGCGAGCTGATCGATCCAGGCAACCGCGTATTCGTTGGCCGCGTCGGCCGCCTCGGCCAGCGCGAAATAGTCGTCGAGCCGGTCGAAGGGGCGCACCTTCTGCTCGATGTCGAGCGCGCCAACCCGCATCAGTCGGATCGAGGCCCCGGTGATCAGCCCGGTCATGCCCATTCCGCCAATCGTGGCGCGAAAAAGATCGGCATTCGCGTCGGCGCGGCATGTGAGCGCGCGTCCGTCGGAGCGCAGCAGGCTAAGCGCCTCGACATGGCTGCCGAACGTGCCGCGGCGATGGTGGTTCTTGCCGTGAATGTCGTTGGCGATCGCGCCGCCCAGCGTCACCCACTGCGTGCCCGGCAGAACCGGCGGCAGAAAACCGTGCGGGGCGGCATGGGCGATGATGTCGGCCAGGAGCACGCCGGCTTCGGCCTCCAGAATGCCGGTTTCGGGATCGAACGCGAGGATGCGCGCGGCCGGGCGCATGTCGACCAGCCGGCCATGACTGTTGAGGCAGGTGTCGCCGTAGCTGCGGCCGTTGCCGAAGGCGAGCAGGCTTTCCGCCGCCGCCTTTCCGGACGCCAGAAGCCCGGCCGCTTCATCGAACGGCAGCGCCGATTGCCGGGCGGCGTTCGGCCGGCCGAAACTCTGCAGGCCGTTTTCCATCATAGGCTGGCCGCCACCAGCAGCATCGCCCCGAAACCGGCGACGAGCTGGCTGCGCCAGTCGCGGATGATGAACACCACCGGGTCCTCGTGCATCTCGCCGCGGCGCGCCAGAACCCAGATGCGCATGATGATGTAAAGCACGATCGGCGCCAGCGGCCACACCATCCACGGCTCGCCGTAGAGTTCGCGCACGCTGCCGGAATCGATGTAGAGCGCAAGCACCAGCACCGCCGCGAACCCCGAGGCGACACCGGACTGGCCGATAATGTCGATATCCTCGGCCCGATAGCCGCGTCCGGCCAGGCGCACGCCCCGCTCCAGCTCGCCATCGTCGAGTTCGACGAAGCGTTTGACCAGCGCCAGCGACAGGAAGAAGAAGATCGAGAAGGCGAGCAGCCAGAACGAGACGTCGGTTCCCGTGGCCGCCGCGCCGCCGAGGATGCGCATGGTGTAGAGGCCGGCGAGCGTCAGCACGTCGATCAGGAGCATGCGCTTGAGCGACACCGAATAGGCGGTTGTGGCGACCAGATACCCCGCCAGAACCAGCCAGAACTGCGGATCCAGCAGCGCCGCCAGCACCGCGCTGGTCGCCAGCAGGACGACGATGCTGGCAAGGCCGAACGGGATCGACAGTCGCCCGGACGCGAACGGCCGGTTGCGCTTGGTGGGATGTTTGCGGTCCAGCGCCAGATCGAAGAAATCGTTGATGATGTAGATCGCCGAGGCGGCGGTGCTGAAGGAGAAGAAGGCGATCAGGCAGGCCACGACCATCTCGATGTTGAGATATTCGTGCGACAGCACCATCGGCACCGCGATCAGCGTGTTCTTCAGCCATTGATGCACGCGCAGCATCTTGACGACGGCGCGCAGGTCCGGCCGCTCGCCGGGCACGAGCTCGCAACCATGGGCGGCCTGCCAGCGCGCGGCCGCGCGATCGGGCGCGACCACGATCGATTCGCGGGCGGCACCGAACACCTGCAGGTCATGACGGCTGTTGCCGACATAGTCGAACCCGCCATCGCCGAAAGTCTCGACAAGCCGCGCCCGCTTGCGCGACGAGGTCAAATTGACCCCGCCCTCGGTCGCCAGAACGTCGTCGAACAGGCCCAGATGCGCGGCGATCGCGGCGGCGAATTTGCGCGGCGTGCCGGTCGCCAGGATGATGCGGCGCCCGGCCGCCTTTTCCTCCGCCAGCCGCGCCGTCACCGCCGCGCGGTAAGGCAGGCTCGCCGGATCGATGTCGACGCGCGCCGCGATCTCGTTCTTGAGCCGCGCGGGACCGCCCAGCAGCCAGAACGGCACCAGGAGGAAGGCGAGCGGGTGCTGGCGCAGCAGCAGGAAAAGCCCTTCCCACAACAGGTCCGTCGCGATCAGCGTGCCGTCGAGATCGACGGCAAGCGGGATGGCGGTTCGGTCGGCGCGAGCATCCATATCGAGCAACCTTCACAAGCAGGGCACACCAATCTTCAGGTGCGCCGTCTGGCGAAGGTCTAGCCGCAGTTGCCCTACAAAAAGCTGAATCCGGGCCGCGAAGTCGCCCGCGCCGGGCGGCTTTTCGAAACCCAGGCTTAACAGGCGGTTAGCCGGAAAGATAAAAGGCCGGACAAAGGCCCGGCCTCTGGCTGCGATGATGGCGCAGGCGGCTAGCGGATACGCCCGCGCCCGCCGCTTATCTCGACCGCCTCGGTGCCGGTCAGCGCCTCGCGGTCGCCGTTCGGCATGGTGACGAAACAGCCATTGGGGCAGAACTGCACCGTTTCGCCGCCCGCCAGAACGAGCTCGCTCTGTGTGCCGCCTTCGGTGACGATCACCGTACGCGGTTCCGAATCGCGGTTGACGATGCTGGCGGCGAAGGCCGGTCCGCCCGCGACAAGCAGGGCTGCGAGGATCATGATGGGTCGTTTCATCTGTCGGATCCGGTGTTTCCACCGCCTCTTGTGGGGTTCGACGAGCCGAAGCTCGGCTTTTGACCCAGTGTATAGGGCTTCCATGCTGAACGGCAACTGAACGTCGCGATTAGGCCCGATTGCCGCTGGAACCCGCGTAATCGCCACCCGGGCCCGGCCTCAACTGTCGGGATCGACGGCGCGCCGGCGGCGGCGGCGCCTCGGCGTGGTCTCCTTAGCGGCCGGTTCGGCCTCGGCGGCCGGCGCCTCCGGCACCTCTTTTGCCGCCGGCGCGGTCCTGGGCGCCTCGGCCGGCGGCGCGGCGTTTCCCAAAGCGCCCGGCCCGCTCTTGATGTGGATGTCGCGCTGCGGAAACGGAATTTCGATGCCTTCGCGCTCGAAGGCCTCCACGATCTGGAACCGGATTTCGTTTTGCAC
Organism: Nitratireductor alexandrii; assembly: GCF_004000215.1. Classification (GTDB taxonomy): domain Bacteria; phylum Pseudomonadota; class Alphaproteobacteria; order Rhizobiales; family Rhizobiaceae; genus Mangrovimarina; species Mangrovimarina alexandrii. The sequence goes on from NZ_RBVY01000005.1 coordinate 220,246, forward strand.
CGAAAGCCCGCTCAAAATGTCGGACAAATAGAGCCGGAGTTCGAAATCCAGCGACGACGCGCCGAAATCTGCGAAAAACACGAACGGTTCCGGATTTTTCAGAACCAGCGGATGGCCGCGGCCGATCTCCAGCAGGATGTCGTGGACGCGCTTGACGTCGGAGCCGTAGGCGACACCGATGCGGATTTCGACGCGGCCGAGCTTGTTGCGGTGGGTCCAGTTGCCGACGGCGGCGTTGATCAGGTCGGAATTGGGCAGGATCACCGTCTGGCGCTGAAACGTCTCGATCTCGGTCGCGCGCACGCTGATGCGCTTGACGGTGCCGGTCACCGCGCCGGCCTCGATCCAGTCGCCCGCCTTGAACGGGCGTTCGGCGAGCAGGATCAGGCCGGAGACGAAATTCGACACGATGTTCTGCAGTCCGAAGCCGATCCCCAGCGACAAGGCGCCGGCGACCAGTGCGAGATTGGACAGATTGATGCCGGCCGCAGAAACGCCGATCAGCGCCGCGATCGCGATGCCGGCATAGCCGACCGCCGTGCGGATGGAGTTGCGCACGCCGGCGTCCACGCGCCCGCGCGTCAGCACCGAGCCGTCGAGCCAGCCCTGAAAGCCGCGTGTCAGGAAATAGCCGAGCGCGAACACCAGGACGCCGGTCAGGATGCCGATCAGCGAGAACGAGACCGAGCCGATCGTGATCTCGTTGGCGAGCCTGTAGGCCCAGCTGGTGATGTCGCCCCACTGGAATCCCCATTGCAGCAGGATCAGCGGCACGCCGACGGCCACGATCAGGATATTCGTGCACACGCTGGCGACGAGACCGAGCTGGTCGAGCGAGCCGTCCTCGAGCAGGAAACGCCGGCGCACGAAACGCCCGAGGGCGGTATCGATGAAGGCGCCCTCGCGCGAAATCGCGCTCGCCGACAGGAAGCCGATATACATCGTCGCCCCGATCGCGCCGGTGATGACGATCTGCTTCGACAGGAAACGCGCAAAACCGATATAACCCAGTATCGCCGCCACCGTGGTGCCGATGCCGAGCGCGAGAAAGAAATAGTTGAGCAGCGTCAGCCGCGGCCGGCCCTGCGTATCCTCCTCGCCGCGCGCCGGGCGCACGAGCCCGATCAGCGTCACCAGCACGCCGACGATCACCGTGGCGATCAGGCTTTTGGCGATCGTCAGCGACAGCGGCGAACCCATCACCTGGTTGATCTTGTTCATCGCCACGTCGAGGCCGTTGGTCACCGCCGTCATCCAGGCGAGCCAGAACAGGCGGAAGGCGGATTTCGAATCGACCGGAAGCAGCCGCCAGTCGGGTCGGCCCGGCGACAACGCCGCGCGCGCCAGCCGGTTGACGAAGAACACGATCACCGCGACCTGGGCGAAGGTCGACAGCATCGCGGCGATGTCCGAGCGCAACACGTTGAAATAATCGAAGAAGAAGTAGCTGGCGCCGAAAAACACCGCCAGCGAGGCCGACGGCAGAAGCGTCGACCAGAAGGCGATGGAAATTCGCGACAGATAGGTTGGCGCGGGATGATCCTCGTCGACCTCCACCATACCCGAAAAGAACCGGTTGCCGACGAACAGGATCAGCCCTGCCGCCGCCATGGCCAGAAGGGTCGCGATCAGCACCGACTGCCATTTGAAGGTGGTGACGAAACGCAGCCAGGACGCGAATGCCCGATAGAGGTCGTGGGCCTCGGCAACCAGATCGTCGAGCGTGCCGGGGCTCAATGCGGAAACGATGTCGTAGCGTTTCGACAGCGTGTCGGTGAACAGGTCGCGGCGCATGGCGCTGATCTGGTCGATCAGCCGGTTGACCCTGAGCGATTCGCTCTCCGCGCGCCCGAGCAGCGCGTTGATCTCGGCCTTTTCCTGTACCAGCGCCGCCCGCTCCTCGGCGACGATCTCCGGCTCCGGCGGCTGATCCTCACCCGGCACCGGCCCCAGCGTGTCCAGACGCAGATTGATCTCGTTGAGGCGCGGGCGGAACTCGACGCCCGCCTCCAGAAACGCGGCCGCCAGGTCCTCCAGCTCGAGCCGCAATTCGACCAGCCGGGCATCGTCGGTCGCGTTCTGGTCGACCAGCCGCTGCAGGTTTTCGCCCCGCTCCATCAGCGCTTCGATCGCGGCACGTTGCCGGTCGAGCAGGCTGTCGCCGGCTGCCCTGGTGGACGTCTCGGTCTGGGCGCGCGCGGGGGCGAGCGCCACGCTGGCAGCCGCAAGCGCCAGCCCCGCCACAACGAGAAAAAGTCGGACAAGTCGAAAAAAGGATAAATTCACGCGCTGCTTCCGCCCACGGGCCATCGGCTTCGGCTCCATCATTAGTAAGGCGGCCGCGATGGGGCAAGCCGGTCCGCTCCCGTCGGGACGGGGAAGGCCTGGTCGGTCCAGCGAAAGGCGACGGCGTATTCCTGGCTTTTCGACCGGCCGGCGTGCCTATAGTGTCGCGCCAACTGCGACCGGACAGGCATCATGGCCGAATATTCCCTCCTCTCTCTTCTCAAGCATGCGTGGCACGGCAATCGCGACTGGAAACCGGCTTGGCGCAAGGCCGAGCCGAAGTCCGATTACGACGTCGTCATCGTCGGCGGCGGCGGTCACGGGCTGGCCACGGCCTATTATCTGGCCAAGGAGCACGGCATCACCAATGTCGCGGTGCTGGAAAAGGGCTGGCTCGGCTCCGGCAATATCGGCCGCAACACCACCATCGTGCGCTCCAACTATCTGCTGCCCGAATCGATCCGCCTTTATGATTTCTCCGTGAAATTGTGGGAGGAGCTGGCGCACGACCTCAACTACAATGTGATGTTCTCGCAGCGCGGCATCCTCAATCTCGCCCATTCGCCGGCCCAGGCCGACGACTATATCCGCCGCGGCAACGCCATGCTGCATGGCGGTGGCGATGCCGAATGGCTCACCCCGGCCGAGATCGCCAAAAAAGTGCCGGGCGTCGACCTGAGCAGGACCGCCCGCTTTCCCGTCGTCGGCGGCCTGTTGCAGCCGCGTGCCGGCACGGCACGCCACGACGCCGTCGCCTGGGGGTATGCGCGCGGCGCCGACCGGCGCGGCGTCGACATCGTCGAGAATTGCGAGGTCACCGGGTTCCTGCGCGAGGGCGAGCGCGTCGTCGGCGTGAAAAGCACGCGCGGCGAAATCCGGGCCAAGAAGATCGCCGTGGCCGTCGCCGGCTCGACCGGCCGCGTCATGAAACTGGCCGGCATCGACACGCTGCCGATCGAAAGCCATGTCCTTCAGGCCTTCGTCACCGAATCGCTAAAACCCTTCGTCGACACGGTGGTCACGTTCGGCGGCGGGCATCTTTATATGTCGCAGTCCGACAAAGGCAGCCTCGTTTTCGGCGGCGACATCGACGGCTACAATTCCTACGCCCAGCGCGGCAACCTGCCGGTGGTGGAAGAGGTGATGAGCGAGATGGTGGCGCTGTTTCCCGGACTTGCCCGGGTACGGCTCTTGCGCTCGTGGGGCGGCGTGATGGACATGTCGATGGACGGCTCGCCGATCATCACCACCGGCCCGCTTCCGGGCATGTATCTGAATTCGGGCTGGTGTTACGGCGGGTTCAAGGCGACCCCGGCCTCGGGCTGGACCTTTGCCTGGACGATCGCCAAGGACGCCCCGCACGCCATCAACGCCCCGTTCACGCTCGAGCGCTTCCATCGCGGCGCGCTGATCGACGAAAAAGGCCAGGGCGCCACGCCCAAGCTTCACTAGGATCGCCCGATGCTGATCACCTGCCCCTATTGCGGTCCGCGCGACCTCGCCGAGTTCTCCTACCAGGGCGACGCCAACCGGCCGCGCCCCGACCAGCACGACACCGATCAGGCGCGCTGGAACGCCTATGTCTACGACCGCGCCAATCCGGCAGGCCCGCATCGCGAATATTGGCAACATGCCGGCGGCTGTCGCAAACATCTGCTGATCGTGCGCTCGACCCTGACGCACGCCATTGAAAGCGTCGCCTTCGCAGGCGCCCCAGGCGCAACGCCGCAAGCGCCTCGGCGGGCGGCCAAGGGCCGCACGAAGACCGGACCGGCCAAAGGGAAAAAACCATGAGCCCGCGCCGCAGCGCCGAGGGCGGCCGGATCGACCGCGGCCGCACGATCCGCTTCAGTTTCGACGGCAAGGCCTATCAGGGCCATCCCGGCGACACGCTCGCCTCCGCCCTAATGGCCAACGGCGTGAGGCTTTTCGGACGCTCGTTCAAATATCATCGCCCGCGTGGCCTGCTGGCCGCCGGCGTCGACGAGCCCAACGCGCTGGTCACCGTGCTCAAGGGCACGGTGCGCGAACCCAATATCGCCGCCACGCAGATTGAGATCCACGAAGGCCTGACGGTGGAAAGCCAAAACCGCTTTCCCTCGCTCGATGTCGACGCCGGCGCGGTCAACCAGCTCGCCGGCGGGCTGCTGTCGGCCGGCTTTTACTACAAGACCTTCATGGGCCCGGTCGTCGGGCCGCTCAAGGGCACGCGGGTCTGGATGGCGTGCGAACATTTCATCCGCCGCGCCGCCGGCCTCGGCCGGGCCGGCCGCGACGCCGATCCCGACCGCTACGAACGCATGAACGCGTTTTGCGATGTGCTCGTCGCCGGTGCCGGACCGGCCGGGCTGATGGCCGCCAAAGCCGCCGCTGAAGCGGGCAAGCGCGTCATCCTGGCCGATCTCGACCCGGTGCCGGGCGGGTCGGCAAAATGGTCCGGCGACACGATCGACGGCCTGCCGGCCGCCGCATGGGCGCAAAGGACAATCGAGGCGCTCGGCACCCTGGACACGGTGCGGCTTTTGCCGCGCACGACGGTCTGGGGCTATTACGACGGCAACACGCTGGCCGCGCTGGAACGCGTCGCCGATCACAAGCCGGCGCCCGACAAGGGCGAGCCGCGCCACCGCCACTGGACGATCCGCGCCGGCACGGTTGTGCTGGCGACGGGCGCGTTCGAGCGCCCGCTGGTCTTTCCCGGCAATGACCGGCCCGGCGTAATGCTTGCCGACGCGGCCGTGCGTCTGTTGCGGGAATACGGCGTCGTCGCCGGCTCCAGGGTCGCGCTCTTTGCCAACAACGACGATGCTTATCGCGCGGTTGCGGCGCTGGCCGAGGCCGGCGCGACAATCGCCGCCATCGTCGACATGCGCGACACGGTCTCGTCGGCCGCCCGGGCGCTCGCCGAACGGGCCGGCGCGGAATTGCTTGCCGGCCACGCCGTCACCGGCACGAAAGGCGGCAAGGCGCTCCGCGAGATCGCCGTCCAGCGCCTGCGCGAGGGTGAAATCACCGGCCAGCCGCGTAAGATCGCGGTCGACTGCCTGTTGATGTCGGGCGGCTGGTCGCCGACGATCCATCTGGCGAGCCAGGCCGGCACGGCGCCGCGATGGGACGAGGCGCTGCAGGCCTTCCTGCCGCCGGAGCCGACCCAGAACTGGATCGGCGCCGGCGCCTTTGCCGGCCGTTTCGCGACCGCCGCCGCCCTTGCCGATGGGCTTGCCGCCGGCGCGAAGGTGGCCGGCGGCAAGCCGCCGCGCAAATCCGCGCAGCCCAGGGTCGAGGCCGTGGAACTGGACATCGCGCCCGCGCCGGTCTTCGAGATCCGCCCGCCCGGCAAGGCCGGCAAGGCCTTCGTCGACTTTCAGCACGACGTCACCGCCGAGGATGTGCGCCTGGCCCACCGCGAGGGGTTCGTCTCCGTCGAGCATCTCAAGCGCTACACCACGCTCGGCATGGCGACCGATCAGGGCAAGACCTCCAACGTGCCCGGTCTGGCCATCATGGCCGCAGCGCTGGGCAAAACCATTCCCGAGGTCGGCACGACGCGTTTCCGCCCGCCCTTCACCCCCGTCTCGCTGGGCGCGCTGGCGGCCGAGCGCTACGGCGACTTGCGGCCCGACCGGCTCACCCCGATGCACGACTGGCATGTCGAAAACGGCGCGACGATGTATGCGGCCGGGCTCTGGTACCGGCCGATGATCTATGGCGGGCGCGGCGAGACGGTCGAGCAGGCCTATGTGCGCGAAGCCGCCGCCACGCGCGCCGGGGTCGGCATCGTCGACGTCTCCACCCTCGGCAAGATCATGGTCCAGGGGCCCGACGCGGCCGATTTCCTCGACCGGGTCTACACCAATAAATTCTCCACCCTGCCGGTGATGAAGGCCCGCTACGGGCTGATGCTGCGCGAGGACGGGCTGGCCTATGACGACGGCACGACCTGGCGCCTGTCGCAGACCGATTTCCTGATGACGACCACCACGGCCAATGCCGGCAAGGTCATGCAGCAGCTCGAATATTATCTCGACATCGTCTGGCCCGACCTGAAGGTGACGCTCACCTCCGTCTCCGACCAATGGGCCGGCGCCGCCGTCTCGGGCCCGCGCTCGCGCGACGTGCTGGCCGCCTGCGTCACCGGCACGGCCGTCGACAACGACACCCTGCCCTTCATGGGCATCGTCCGCGGCGAGATCGACGGCGTGCCGGTGATGATCTGCCGCCTGTCCTTTTCCGGCGAGCGCGCCTACGAGGTCTATTGCGGCGCCGGCCACGGCCTGCATGTGTGGGAAGCGTTGATGGAGGCCGGCAAACCGTTCGCCATCGTGCCCTACGGGCTCGAGGCGCTGGGGACGCTGCGTATCGAAAAGGGCCATGTGACCGGGGCGGAGATCGACGGGCGCACCACCGCGCGCGATCTTTATCTCGACTGGATGCTGTCGAAGAAAAAACCCTTCGCCGGATCGATGATGATGGATCGCGAGGGCCTGTGCGACGACGACCGCATCCGCCTTGTCGGCATCGTCGCCCTCGACGACAGGCCGCTCGGCGGCGGCGCCCATATCGTCGAACACGACGACCCCGCCGCCTTGCGCGATTCGATCGGCCACGTCACCGCCGGCTGCTATTCGCCCGCACTCGGCAAATATATCGCGCTGGCGCTCGTCAAGGGCGGCAAGACGCGCCACGGCACGCGCGCCTTCGTCTCCGACCCGCTGCGCAAGCGCTTCGGGCCGGTCGAGATCGTCAGCCACCATTTCTACGATCCGGAAGGGAGCCGCATGCATGGTTGAACCCGTGTCGCCGCTCGGCGCGGCCTGGAAACCGGGCGCCTATCCCAATACCGCCGGCGAGACCGGTCTCGTCCTGAGCGAGACCCGGCCGGGCTCGATCGTCCAGGTCGCCGCCTGGCCCGGCCGGGAAAAGACGCTGATTGCCGCCATCAAGTCGGTTACCGGCCTGGCGCTCGCCGACGGCGCCGGCGCCGGGCGGGTCGATGGCGCCAAGGCCGCGTTCGGCATCGCGCCCGGCACGTTTGTGGTCGTGGACCAGAAGGAGGGGCTCGCCGCCACCCTTGGCGCGGCGATCGGCGTGGACACCGGCACGGTCACCGACCTGTCGCACGGCCGCACGGCGCTGCGCCTGGCCGGACCGAAGGCCGAATGGGTGCTGGCAAAGTTCTTCGCGCTCGACTTTTCGCAGACCGCCTTTCCGCCCGGCGCCGGCCGCGCGACCAGCCATCACGACATTTTCGCCCAGATCCAGCGTTCCGGCGCCGAGCAGTTCGACCTCTACGTCTTCCGCTCCTTCGCCCGCGCCTTCTGGACGGCACTGTGCCATGCGAGCGAGGAAGCCGGATACAGGGTCGGATGACAAGCCGCGCTTTGCCCGCGCGCGAGCCGTCGGCAGGCCTTCGAAGCACCGCGACATGAGTCCGGATGCGGCGCACGCTGTGTTGTTGACACCAAAAAGTCGCAAACGCATATTTCGTCCCGGGACGGGACGATCACATGGATGAATACAATAGTCTTGCCGCGAAGATTTGCGCGGAAAAGATCAGGGCGGCCTATTCTCGCGGTCGGCCCGCTCATTTTCTGATCGGAGCGGGGTGCTCAATTTCTTGCGGCATACCGACGGCGCAAGGCATATTGTCCCTGATCGAGAAAAAATTTCCGAATTCTTTCAACAATCTTCCCGAGGAAGACAGGAAAAATTACAGGAAAGCGATAGACCTGCTCCCGCGCAACGAGCGGCGCGACCTGATAATATCCATAACCGAGGAGGCCAAGATAAGCTGGGGTTATCTCGCCCTCGCCCGACTCCTCGAAAAAGGTTATGTCGACGCCGTCCTCAGCCTGAATTTCGACCAGCAGCTCCAGATAGCCTGCAGCCTGGTTGGTTTCAGTCCGGCGATCTACGACATCGCGGCGACGAAAACGGTCAACACGAACTACCTCGTATTTCCGTCGATCATCCATCTTCATGGCCAGAGTTACGGCTTCATTCAACTCAATACCGAAAAGGAAAATCGGGATCACTCGAAAAACATCAAGCCGATGCTCGATTTTTCCCTCTCGAACTCGCCACTGTTCGCAATCGGCTATAGCGGCGAATCCGACAATGTTTTCCAGACCATTCAAAAACAATATGACGGCGCGGAATATCTCACCTGGCTCGGGCACGAATCGTCGCCCCGGCCGCATCTGAACAAGATCCTCACCCATCCGGCCGCCGATTATCTGGGCAATATCGAGTTCGACGCCTTCATGGTTTCGCTGGCGATCGAACTCAACGAGTGGCCGCCCATGATCGTCACCAGGCCGCTCGAACGGCTCAAAACCTTCATCGACAACATCTCCACCTTCCGCCCGGGCGCCGACCAGCAGTCGATCGATCTGAAATATTTTTCGAAAACGAAGATCGAGCAGATGGACCATGACTGGAACAAGGATTACGGCAGGCTACCCAAATTCGAACAGTCCATCCTGTCGATGAATTTCGACGACATCGTCAAACGGTTCGAAAGGTCGAGGAACAAACACGGCGTCCTCTCCTCCCCCTTCCATCGCAATATCGTGTCCTGGTCCTACTCGGAGGTGAGCTACAAATTGTGGGTGGCTGTCGCCAACGGAAAAATAGAGGAAAAGGGTGAGAAGGCCGCGACCCTGAAAAAATCCCTTCGCAATATCAACAAGGCGATATCGATCGAAGAGAAAAACGACTACCTGAACAACAAGATAAACATATTCATATTGCTATATCACATTACAAAAAAGGAAAAACACCTGAAATCGGCGCTGGAACTGTACTGGGGCACGCCGCACAGGAAACGGTCCGACAAAATGGGATACAACATCATTTCCGCATATTCGGAAATGTACAAAATCCGCAAAGACGGCCGCTATCGCAAAAAGGTGGACGAGATCTGGAACGGCTTCGGAGAATTCGGAAAAAGCAAGCCTTACAACTACATATGCTTCCTTTCGGTCGTCAACGACATCGAAGGCTGCAAAAACATGTTCCTTCACGCCGCCGAGAACGGCAAGCTGCCGGACAAGGACTATATCGGCAATGACAAGGACCTTGAAAATATCCGCAAGGAACGCTGGTTCCAGTCCGCGTTGAAGGCCATGCCGTGAGGCCGGCCGCGCCTATTTGACGAAGGTGACGAACTCATCGAGAGCGGCGCGTTCGGTGCGCAGCTTGTTTTCCGGCTTCGAGGTGTCCTCGTGGCCGAGCGCCATGCCGCACACCACGATCTCCTCGTCGGGGATGCCGAGCACGGGCCGGATCTGGCGATGATAGGGCGCGAACGCCGCCTGCGGGCACGTATGCAGCCCCCTGCCGCGCGCGGCGACCATGATGTTCTGCAAAAACATGCCGTAGTCGATCCACGATCCCTGATTCAGCCGGCGGTCGATGGTGAAGATCATGCCGACCGGCGCGTCGAAGAAGACGAAATTGCGGTCGTGCTGGGCACGCATCTGGTCGACGTCGCGGCGCCCGATGCCGAGATGGCCGTAGAGCGAGAACCCGACCGCGCGGCGACGCGACAGGTACGGCTCGAAAAACTGGTCGGGATAATAGCGGTATTCGTCCCATTTGGCCTTTTCGGCCCTGATCCCGGAATTGAGGATGGCATCGGCGATCTGGCGTTTCTTGTCGCCGGTCGTCACATAAACCTTCCAAGGCTGCATATTGGTGCCCGACGGGGCCCGGCTCGCGACCTTGAGAATGTCGCGGATCGTATCCTCGTCGACCGGATCGGGCAGAAATGCACGCACCGATCGCCGCGAAATGATCGCCTCGTCGACAATATCGGCGTCCAATACGGTATCGTTCTGGTTGTCTGGCGCCAGCATCTGGCCGTCCCCACCTCAATCTGCTGCGACCGCGCGGTCGGCGCGCGGCCATCCTTGCCACTCTGTCGGGCCGGAGCCGGCCGGCCGTGCATTGCACGGCCTTTCGGCAGGACCGCATCTTCCTTTGCATATTGTCGCTCTCGGGTCGACTCCGCGCCGCACCTTGCGTGCAGGCGCCCTGCCGCACGCCGCGCTTGCGTCGGTCAGGTGACAGGCCCTGTCGGCAGCGAAGCACCGCACGGTGGACAAATCCGGCAGGCTGGCCATGCTATGGGGTGGAGGAAAGGAGAGCCGGTTTGCATGACGTGATCCTTCTCGACGGCGGTATGGGCCAGGAGCTGATCGCCCGCAGCCGCGCCGCGCCGACGCCGCTCTGGTCGACGCAAATCCTGCTCGACGAGCCCGAAATCGTCGAACGGGTCCACCGGGACTATATTGAGGCCGGCGCACGCGTCATCACCATCAACGCCTATTCGGCCACCCCCGAGCGTCTGGAGCGCGACGGCGATCCGGCGCGGTTCGACGCTTTGCAGCGGCGCGCCATCGATCTTGCCTGTGCCGCGCGCGACGCGGCGAAACGCCCGGTCGCCATTGCCGGCTGTCTGCCGCCGCTGGTCGCGAGCTATCGGCCGGAGCTGACGCGCGATTTCGACCTCGCGCTCGCCACCTATCGGCGGATTGCCGAAATTCAGGGCCCGCTGGTCGACCTGATACTGTGCGAGACCTTGTCGTCCACCCTCGAGATCGCCGCGGCAACCCGCGCGGCCGCCGAAACCGGCCGACCGGTCTGGACGGCGGTCAGCCTGATGGACGGCGCGTCTTCTGCGATGCTGCGCTCGGGCGAACCGCTCAGCGCCGGCCTTGAGGCCGCGCGCGCGGCAGGCGCGCATGCGGTGCTGGCCAATTGCTGCTGGCCGGAAACGATCTCGGCCGCGCGCTCCGAACTCGCCGCGGCGGGCCTGCCCTTCGGGGTCTACGCCAACGGTTTCACCGGCATCGACGCGCTACGTCCCGGCGGCACGGTCGACACGCTGACCGCGCGCACGGATCTCGACCCCGCCACCTACGCAGCCTGGGCGCTCGAGCTGGTGGCGCAGGGCGCCACGATCGTCGGCGGCTGTTGCGAGATCGGCCCGGATCATATTTGTGAGTTGAAGCGCCAACTCGAACACACCGGACACACCATCACGGGACCAGCCCATGCCTAATCCTTCTTCCCGCATTTCCGGCATCACGCCCCACGGCAAGGATGGCTGGGAGGTTCATTTCGCCGCCATGACCCGCAAGCAGGCCGGCGAGGACATCATGATGCTGTCGGTCGGCGACCATGATTTCGACACGCCCGCCCAAACCGTCGAAGCCTGCGTGACGGCGGTCCGCCAGGGCCGCCACCACTATACGCAGCTTGCCGGCCTGCCCAGGCTGCGCGCGGCCATGGCCGCGATCTCCGAACAGGCGACCGGTCTCCTCACCCGCCCCGACGAGGTGATCGCCACGCCCGGCGGCCAGCTCGCCCTGTTCGCCGCCGCCCAGGCCACGCTCGACCCCGGCGACCACGCGATCATGATCGCGCCCTATTATGCCACCTATCCCGGCACCTTCCGCGCCGCCGGCGCCGAGTTCACCGTGGTCGAGGCGCGGGCCGAAGACGGTTTCGAGCCGCGCGCCGAAGCGATCGAGGCGGCGATCCGCGACAACACCCGAACGCTGTTGATCAACACGCCGAACAATCCGACCGGCGCCGTCTATTCGCCCGACACGCTGGAGGCGATCGCCGCAGTGTGCCGGCGCCACGACCTCTGGCTGATCTCCGACGAGGTCTACTGGACCTTGCCCGGCAGCAAGAAACATGTCTCTCCGCGCGCCCTGCCCGGCATGGCCGAGCGCACACTCGTGGTCAATTCGATGTCCAAGAGCCACGGCATGACCGGGTGGCGGATCGGCTGGCTGACCGCGCCGGCCGATCTCGTCGCCAGGCTGGTGAGCCTCAACCTGGTCACCACCTACGGCCTCAACGACTTCGTCAGCCGAGCCGCCATCGAGGCGCTGGAAAACGCCTACGGCGTCGACGAGATCGCCGAGCGCTACGCCACCCGGCGCAAGGCCTTTCTGGACGCCACGCGCGGCTTCAACGACGTCACCGTGCGCGGCTCGCAAGGCGGCATGTATGTCATGCTCGACATTTCCGCCGTCGATTTCGACTGCGAGCAGTTTGCATGGCGTCTGCTGGAGACCGAAAAGGTCGCCGTGATGCCGGGGCTCAGCTTCGGCGAGGCCGCCCGAAGCCATGTCCGCATCAGCCTGTGCCAGAGCGAAGACGTGCTGCGGGAGGCCGCCGAGCGGCTGCGCCGCTTTGTGGCCAGCTACGGCGAGCGGCGTCGCTCCGCCTGAACGCCCTCATAGCGGGCACGGACCGGCCTCAAAGCTCCGGCGCGCCGGCAAGCTCGATCAGGGCCGGGCCGCCCGCGCACCGCGCCCGCGCCACCGCCGCACCGAGATCGTCCAGTGAGCCGATCCGCTCGGCGGGCATGCCGTAGGCGGCGGCCACGGCGCAAAAATCGGGTGCCGACGGGCGCACGCCGACCGGCACGATACCGGCCGCGCGCATCGACGCCTCGATCTCCTGGAACCCGCGATTGTTCCAGACGACGAAGATCACCGGGGCGGCCTCGTCGACCGCCGTGCCGAGTTCGGCCAAAACGAACTGCATGCCGCCGTCGCCGCTGAGGCAGATGACCGGCGTGCCCGGTCTGCCGAGGGCCGCGCCGATTGCCGCCGGCGGCCCGTAGCCGAGCGCGCCGTAGCCGGTGGCGGCGTTGAACCAGCCGCCCGGCCGGTCGTGATCGAAAAAAAGATTGCCGGCATAGATCGCCTGGGTGGAATCGCCGACGATGATCGCGCCGGGCGCGGCCTCGCGGATCGCGTCCAGCGCGCCGACATGGGTACGCATGCGCTGGCCGATCTCGTCCCAGGCATCGTCTCGCGCCTGCCGGGCGCGTTCGGCGCCCGCGCCGGCCGAACCGTCACCGCCGTCGCCGAGGGCCAGGACCAGCGCCGCGGCGGTGGCCGCCGCATCGCCTGGGAGCGCCACCGCGCAGGGGGGGTTCTCGAGCTGGTCGCCGTCGCAATCGACCCGCACCAGATTGGCGAGGGCGGGCATGCCGCCATCGGCATAGACGTCGTAGTCGGTCGGCCCGATCTCGGTGCCCAGCGCCAGCACCGCGTCGCTGTCGGCCAACAGCGCGCGCACCGCCTTCAGGCTCGGGCTTGCCGGCACCGCCAGCCGATGGCCGTGCATGATGCCGCGCGCGTTGGCCGTCGAAATCACCGGCGCGTCGAGCCGTTCGGCCAACCGCATGACGGCCTCGGCCGCGCCGCGCGCGCCGCCGCCGATCAGCAGCGCCGGTCGACGGGCCCGCGCCAATGTTTGCGCGGCGCGGTCGAGTTCCGTCGCGGCGGGCTGCGCGGGGGCCGGTCGCGGCGCGGCTTCGAGGGACAGGTCGCCGGCAGGCAGGCCCATCACATCGAGCGGAATCTCTATATGCACCGGGCCCGGTCGGCCGGTGGCGAGGCGGTCGAAGGCACGGCCGATAGTTCCGCCGAGATCCTGTGGCCGCTCGACACGTTCCGACATCAGGCAGACGCTTCGCATCGTCGCGCGCTGGTCGGGCAGTTCGTGCAGATGGCCGCCCCCCCGGCCGAGGCTGTCGCGCGCGTTGACGCTGGATATCACCAGCATCGGCACGCTGTCGGCGCGCGCCTGGGCTATCGCGGTGATGGCGTTGGTCAGGCCGGGCCCGGTGATCAGCAAGGCCACACCCGGCCGCCCGGTGGCGCGCGCATAGCCGTCGGCCATGAACCCCGCCGCCTGCTCGTGGCGGGGCGTGACATGCCGGATACGGGAACCGGCAAGGCCGCGATAAAGCTCGATCGTATGAACGCCGGGAATGCCGAACACGAGATCGACCCCTTGCGCCTCCAAAAGCGCAACCAACGCCTCGCCGACTGTCTTCATCAACGCCCGCTCCCTTCATGGCCCGGCAGGTCGACCCCGAGCTGCGCGGCAACGCTGGCGATGGCGATCCTTGCCAGTTCGCCCTCGTCGAACAGGCTGCTGGCCATGCAGCCCTCGATCCACAGCCCGTCGATAATGGCGTTGATGGCAATCGCATGCCGGCGCAACACCGCCATGTCGGCCGGACGGCCGGCTTCTTCCAGCACCGCGCCGACCAGGCTTTCGACCTCGTCGCGAAAGCCGAGATAACCTTCCCGATGGACGGCGGCCAGTGCGGTATCGGCGTGGGCGCGGGCGATGAAGCCGGCCCAGAGGGCGAAAATCTGCGTATCGACCACCGGCGGACCCAGATTGGCGCGCACGAACGCGGCAAGCCGCTCGGCCGGGCGCGCATCGCGCGCGGCAAGCGCGTCCTTGGCCTGGTCGGTCATCCTTTTGACCACCGCCGCATAGGCGGCCTGCAAAAGCTCCGCCTTGCCGGGAAAATAGTGCCTGATCAGCCCGGCGCTGACGCCGGCGCGCTGCGCGATCGCGCGGACCGTCGCGCCCTCGATGCCGTTCTCGGCAACGCAGTCGAGCGTCGCCTCGATCAGATCCCGGCGGCGGCGCCCCTCGCCTTCGCGACGAAACTTGCGGCGGCCGCTGGCCGTCATTGCCGCAGGATCGGCCGGGTCAGACAGGTCGGCCCGCCCTCGCAGGCAATGCACAGCGCATCGGCCTCGAAGGTGGCCACGCTGCAGCCGGCCCGTTCCATCGCCGCCTTCGTCCTGGGAAAGCCGGCAACCGCGATCGCCGCCCGCGGCGCGGTCGCCAGCACGTTGAGCGACAGCCCGTTGCTGGCCGCGAATTCGTCCGGATCGCCCTCCACCAGCATGACGCCGCGCGCCCGCAGCATCTGCCAGAACGGCGCCGGCAGCAGCGGCGCGTGAACCAGCGCCAGATCGTCGGCGAGCGGGCTGATCACCGACATCAGGTGCAGGCAGGCGTCGGCCCCGTGCCACAAAGGCAGATCGAACCCGTGCACGGCTACGCCCAGCGGCTCAAGCAGCGCGGCGAGCTGGCGAATGCCGGCCTCGTTGGTGCGCACCCCGCGCCCCACGGCAAGCGTTGACGGGTCGAGCCACACGCAATCCCCGCCCTCGACCTGGCCCGGCGCCTCGATCCGGCCGAGAACGGCGATACCGAGGGCGCGATAGCACGCCTCGTGCAGCCCCGGCTCCGGCATGCGCAGCGCCTTGCCCATCGACAGGATCACCGCGCCGCGGTCGGTCATCAGCGACGGATCGTGGGTGAAGACGGAATCGGCCAGCCCGTCGGCGCCGTCGAGCCAGTCGATCCGCGCACCGGCTTCTTCCACCAGCGCGCTCAGTCTGGCGTGCTGAGCCGCCGCCCTCACCGGGTCGAATTGCGGCCCGTAATGCCAGCGCGCCGGATCGGCGCCGCGCATGGCGGTCGCAGCCGAACACATCAGCACCCTTTGCAGCGGCGCGGCCATCGATTGCGAGCCGTATTGCATCACGATTCTTCTTCCTCCGGCCCGCGAAATCGGGGCGCCCGTATTTATACGCTTGCATAACAAGCCGGCAAGTGCCGTAATGGCCTCGAAAAACAAAGGCCGGTCCGCCGCCACGGCGACCACGGATTTGGCGAAAGAAACGGGGAACGATGCGACAGGCGATGGCGCACCGGGTGGGTCTGCGGGTGTTCGATACGCCGCGAAAGCGCGAACGATGACGGCGGCCACCGCGAGCCCCGTTGTCCAGGAGCCGTCCGGCATGCCGGCCGAGGCGATCCATGTCGAGGACTTGCACAAGAAGTTCGGCGCCCTGCACGTGTTGAAGGGCGTGTCGCTGTCGGCGCGCGACGGCGAGGTGGTCGCCATCATCGGCGGCTCGGGATCGGGCAAGTCGACGCTGCTGCGCTGCATCAACTGCCTGGAAAACCCCACCAGCGGCATCATCCGCGTCAATGGCGAGCAGATCCGGCTGAAACCGGACGGACACGGCGACATGGTGCCGGCCGATCGGCGCCAGATCGAGCGCATCCGCTCCCGGCTCGGCATGGTGTTCCAGAGCTTCAATCTGTGGAGCCACATGACGTTGATCGAAAACGTCATCGAGGTGCCGGTGCATGTGCTCGGCGTCGCCCGGGCCGAGGCGATCGCCACCGGCGAGGCGCTGCTCGAACGGGTCGGGCTGGCCGAAAAGCGCGATGTCTACCCCGCCTTCCTGTCCGGCGGCCAGCAGCAGCGCGGCGCGATCGCCCGCGCGCTCGCCGTCGAGCCGCGCGTCATGCTGTTCGACGAGCCGACCTCCGCGCTCGATCCAGAACTGGTCGGCGAGGTGCTGAAAGTGATCGCCGACCTCGCCGGCGAGGGCCGCACCATGGTGCTCGTCACCCACGAGATGAAATTCGCCCGCGAGGTCGCCAGCCACGTCGTCTACCTGCACCAGGGCCTGGTCGAGGAGGAAGGCCGGCCCGAAGACCTGTTCGGCGCGCCGAAATCCGATCGCTTGCAGCAGTTTTTGCGCACGGTCGGCTGAGACAAAAGAAATCAGGGAACCGCAACGAAACAAAGGGAGTTATCCATGAAGTCCTTCGCAAAATTCGCCGCCGGCCTGGTCGCGGCCGGCTTCTTGTCGCTCGGCGCGGCACAGGCCGAGACCGTCAAGGTCGGCATCGCCGCAGAGCCCTATCCGCCCTTCGCCTCGCCAGACGCCTCGGGCAAGTGGGTCGGCTGGGAGGTCGAGATCGCCGACGCGATCTGCGCGGCGGCCGAACTCGACTGCGAGATCACGCCGGTGTCGTGGGACGGCATCATTCCGGCGCTCAACGCCAAGAAGATCGATTTCATCGCCGCCTCGATGTCGATCACCGCCGAGCGGATGAAATCGATCGATTTCAGCGACAAATATTACAACACCCCGACCGGGATCGCCGGCGCCAAGGCTGTGGAGATGGACGCTACGCCCGAGGGGCTTAAGGACAAGATCCTCGGCGTCCAGGTGTCGACCGTGCACGACGTCTACGCCAAGAAGCATTTCGCCGACACGGTTGCCGAGATCAAGGTCTACCAGACCCAGGACGAGGCCAATGCCGATCTGGCCGCCGGCCGCATCGATGCCACCCAGGCCGATTCGCTCGCCCTCGACGCGTTTCTGCAAACCGACCAGGGCAAGGCCTGCTGCGAGATGAAAGGCACCGTCGCGCCCGACATCGACGTGTTGGGACCGGGCGTCGGCTTCGGCGTGCGCAAGGGCGAGGACGATCTGAAGGCCAAGCTCAACGCCGCCATCGGCGCAATCCGCGACAGCGGCAAATATGACGAGATCACCAAGAAATATTTCGATTTCGACATTTTCGGCGGCTGACCCGCGCCAGGAAAGGCGCGCCCGCCGCCCCGCCCGCCACGCGGTCGGGCCGGGTGGCGGGCGCAGCGCCCTTTCACAGCCGGAGGCGGGCACCTGCTTGAAACCCTGCTGCAACTGAGCCTTTTCGAGCTGCTGGCCCCCAGCCCGCCCGGCTGGGGCGGCACGCTGCTGCGCGGCCTCGCGAGTTCCGTCCAGATCGCGCTCGGCGCGTTCGGCATCGGCCTGTTGATCGGCACCGCCGGCGCCTGGGGCAAGCTTTACGGCGGCCCGGTCGTCCGCGACCTGTTGGAGGTCTACACCACCGTGGTGCGCGCGGTGCCCGAACTGGTGCTGATCCTTTTGCTCTATTACGCCGGCACCGATCTGGTGAACCGCACGCTCGAGGCCTTCGGTTATCCGCCGGTCGACATTTCCGGCCTCGTCGCCGGCATCGCCGTGCTCGGCGTCGTCCAGGGCGCCTATTCGACCGAAGTCATTCGCGGCGCCATTCGCGCCATTCCGCAGGGCCAGATCGAGGCCGCGCGCGCCTACGGCATGGCGCCGGGCCTGCTCCTGCGCCGCATCACCCTGCCGGCAATGCTGCCCTACGCCATTCCCGGCCTCGCCAATCTGTGGCTGATCGCCACCAAGGACACCGCGCTGCTGGCCGTCGTCGGCTTCAACGAGCTGACCCTGGCGACCCGCCAGGCTGCGGGCGCGACCAAGGCCTATTTCACCTTCTTCGTCGCCGCCGGCGCGCTCTATCTGCTCTTGACCCTGTTTTCCAACGTCATCATCGCCCGCGTCGAACGCTGGGCCCGTCGCGGCATGCCGCATGTGGGAGGCGCGGGCTGATGGCGAACGTCATCGAGGTCACCGGCAAGCCGCTGCCGCCGCTGCGCGCCTGGCTGAAACCGCATCGCGTGGTGCTGATCGCGATCGCGCTGGCGCTCGCCGCCTATGCCGGCTGGACCATGCGCTGGGACTGGATTCCCGACTACGCCCCGCTCGCCGTCGAGGGGGTGTGGCGCACGCTGTGGCTGCTGGTCGTGACCTGCATGCTGGGCTTCGCGCTCGCCGTGCCGCTCGGCCTCGCCCAGGCGGCGGGCCCCGCCTATCTGGCCGGGCCGGCGCGCGCCTTCTGCACGGCGATCCGCGGCACGCCGCTGTTGCTGCAATTGTGGCTGCTTTATTTCGGGCTGGGCTCGCTGTTTCCGCAATTTCCCTGGATCCGCGACTCGGAGTTGTGGCCCTATCTGCGCCAGGCCTGGCCCTATGCCGTGCTGGCGCTGACCATGTCGTTCGCCGGCTACGAGGGCGAGGTCATGCGCGGCGCCTTTGCCGGCGTGCCGCGCGGACAACTGGAAAGCGCGCGCGCATTCGGCATGAGCCGCTGGAAAATTTTCCGCCGCATCTGGCTGCCGCAGGCGATCCAGCGCGCCTTGCCGACGCTTGCCGGCGAAACCGTGCTGCAACTGAAGGCGACGCCGCTGGTCGCCACGATCACGGTCGTCGACATCTACGCCGTGTCGAGCCGGGTGCGCCAGGACACGTTCATCATCTTCGAACCGCTGCTGCTACTGGCGCTGGTCTATCTCGTCATTACCGGGCTGATCGTCCTCGCCTTCCGGCGCCTCGAGGCCCGCATTCCCGCCAGGCTCGGCTGAGCGCACGACACCGGTGGGCAACGCGCCGATCGCGATTGCCGGGCGAAGAAATTTCTTCTAGTCTTTACCAATTGATAAAAAATGAGGCGAACAACGCCATCAGGCCCGTAGCAACCAGAGGTGGACCCATGACGAAACTCTCTCCCGGATCAACACGCTCTCTCGTCTCGCGCCGCACCGTCTTGAAGGCGGCGAGCGCCACGGCGGTCCTTGCCGGCGCTGCGACGCTGCCGTCGCGCCTGTTCGCCCAGGAACCGGTCAAGGTCGCCGCGATCTACACCGTCCCGGTCGAGCAGCAATGGGTGAGCCGCATCCACAAAGCCGCCAACGCCGCCAAGGACCGCGGCGACATCGACTATGTGTTTTCCGAAAACGTCTCCAACAGCGACTATGAGCGCGTGATGCGCGAATATTGCGAGGCCGGCCACCAGCTCGTCATCGGCGAGGTGTTCGGTGTGGAGGACGCCGCGCGCACCGTCGCCGCCGACTACCCCGACACCGCCTTCCTGATGGGATCGAGCTTCAAGCCCGACGACGCCCATCCCAATTTCGCGGTGTTCGACAACTATATCCAGGATGCCTCCTACCTGACCGGCATCATCGCTGGCGCGCTGACCAAGTCGAAGAATATCGGCATGGTCGGCGGCTTCCCGATTCCCGAGGTCAACCGGCTGATGCACGCCTTCATGGCCGGCGCGCGCGAGATGGCGCCCGACATCACCTTCCAGGTCGCCTTCATCGGCTCCTGGTTCGACCCGCCCAAGGCCAAGGAGACCGCCTTCGCCCAGATCGACGCCGGCGCCGACATTCTCTACGCCGAACGCTTCGGGGTCTCCGACGCCGCCCAGGAACGCAAGCTTCTGGCGATCGGCAACGTCATCGACACCCAGGCCGACTATCCCGAGACCGTCGTCGCCTCGGCGCTGTGGCATTTCGAACCGACGCTCGACAAGGCGATCGCCGAAGTCAAGGGCGGCTCCTTCAAGGCCGACGATTACGGCATCTATTCCTTCATGAAGCATGGCGGCTGCTCGCTCGCCCCGCTCGGCACCTTCGAGGGCAAGGTTCCCGACGAGGTGATGGCCAAGGTGGCGGAGACGGAAAAGGCGATCAGGGACGGTTCGTTCACCGTCGAGATCAACGACGAGGAGCCGAAGTCGAGCTGATCGAACGGCCTCTCCCGCCCGGGAGGGGCCGGAATCGGCTTTTTGCCATCCGCAATCGACCCGCGATCCGGGCGAGGCTCAAGACGCCGCTTCGGCGCTCCTCGTCCGATCGCTCACAGCGCGACCGGCTTCGCCCCAACGCGGAGAAAGGGTCGTGACCGTTGCGACCGGGATCCCGATGACCGCCACACCCGTCCTGCATCTGCACAACATCACCAAGCGCTTCGGCCCGCTTGTCGCCAACGACGCGATCTCGCTCGAATTGCGGCGCGGCGAGGTCGTGGCGCTGCTGGGTGAAAACGGCGCCGGCAAGACGACGCTGATGAACATCCTGTTCGGCCACTATGTCGCCGACGAAGGCACGGTCGAGGCGTTCGGCAAGGCCTTGCCGCCCGGCGATCCGCGTGCGGCACTGGAAGCCGGCGTCGGCATGGTCCACCAGCATTTTACCCTGGCCGACAACATGACGGTGCTCGAGAATATCGCGCTCGGAACCCAGTCGTCCTGGTCGCCGCGCTTCGACCGCGCCACGGCACTCGCCCGCATCCGCACGCTCGCCGCCGATTTCGGTCTCGCCGTCGAACCGGACCAGACGGTCGCAAACCTCACCGTCGGCGAGCGCCAGCGCGTGGAGATTCTCAAGGCGCTTTATCGCGACGCGCGCGTGCTGATCCTCGACGAGCCGACCGCGGTGCTGACGCCGATCGAAACCGAGGCGCTGTTTGCGACCCTGAAGAAACTCGTCGCCTCGGGGCTTTCGGTGATCTTCATCTCGCACAAGCTCAACGAGGTGCTGGCGATCAGCGACCGCGTTCTGGTGCTGCGCGCCGGCCGCCTGTCGGGCGAACGCGAAACCAAGGGCACGACGCGCCAGGAACTGGCCGCGCTGATGATCGGCCAGGAGATCGCTCCGCCGGCGATCGCGGAGACGGCACCGGGACCCATCCTGCTCGAATGCGAGGCCGTTTGCGCCCCGCCCGCCTCCGGTCCGGTCGGCCTCGACGGCGTCTCGCTGACGCTGCGCGGCGGCGAGATCGTCGGACTGGCCGGCGTATCGGGCAACGGCCAGACGACGCTGGCGGCACTTCTGTCGGGCATTCACCGCCCGCGATCGGGACGATTTCGCATCGCCGGCGAGGCGGTGGAGGCATGGTCGCCGGCGATCGCGCTGCAGGCCGGTGTCGCCCGCATCCCCGAGGATCGGCACGCCGTCGGCACGATCGGCGACATGAGCGTGACCGAAAACGTCATCGCCGAGCGTTACCGCTCGCCGCGCTTTTCCCGGCACGGCTTTCTCGACTGGGCCGCCGCGCGCGGTTTCGCCGAGGAGCTGATCCGCGACTACGACGTCAAATGCCCTTCGCCGGAAGCGCGCGTGCGCCTGCTTTCGGGCGGCAATATGCAAAAGCTGATCCTCGGCCGGGCGCTCGATCCCGATCCGAAGATCATCCTGGCCAACCAGCCCACGCGCGGTCTCGACGTCGGCGCGATCGCCTATGTGCATCGGAGACTGCTGGAGGCGCGTGCGCGTGGCGCGGCGGTGCTGCTGATCTCCGAAGATCTCGACGAGATCCTGACGCTCTCCGACCATGTCTGCGTGATGTTCAAGGGCCGGCTTTCGCCCCCTTCGGCGCGTGGCGAACGCTCGGTGCGCGACCTTGCCGAACTGATGGCCGGCCACGGCATGGAGGCGGCATGACGGCATCTCCCCGCCCCGCGATCGCGCGCGGCGCCCCGCCGCCCGCCGCCGACCACCACAAAGGCCATGGACGCCCTCATCATGCGGCTTGAACCCAAACCCGCGCCCTCGCTCGCCACCACGCTGGCCTATCCGGCGGGCGCGATCCTGGCCACAATGGCGATCGCCGCCATTTTGGTGCTGGCGGCCGGCGCCTCGCCGCTGTCGGTGTTCGCGCTGGTGGCCAAAGGCGCGGCCGGCTCGCAATTCGCCCTGTTCGAAACCCTGACCCGCGCCACGCCGCTGATCTTCACCGGGCTTGCGGTCGCGGTCGCCTTTCGCGCCAAATTGTGGAATATCGGCGCCGAAGCCCAGCTTTACGCCGGCGCCATCATCACCGTCGTGCTCGGCACCGGTGCCCTGCCCCTGCCGGCGATCGTCCTCATCCCGCTGATCATCTTGGCCGCGATGACGGCTGGCGCCCTGCTTCTGCTCGGTCCGGCCTTCTTGAAAACCCGGCTCGGCGTCGACGAGGTCGTGACCACGCTGTTGTTGAACTTCATCATGCTGCTCGTGGTCTCCATGCTGCTGGAAGGCGTCTTGAAGGACCCGATGGGGCTCGGCTGGCCGCAATCCGAACGCGTGATCGCTGAGGCCCAACTGCCGCGCATCGTCAAGGGCAAGCGCCTGCACTACGGTTTCGTGATCGCCGTCCTCGCCGCGCTCTGGGTCTGGGTGATCATGAAAAAGACCGCGCTCGGCTACGAGATGCGCGCCGTCGGCCACAACCCCGCGGCCGCGCGTTTCGCCGGCATCCCCGTCAACACGGTGCTGATGAAGACGGCGCTCCTGTCGGGGGGCCTGGCCGCGCTTGCCGGCTTTTCCGAAGTGTCGGGGCTGAAGGGCAACCTCACGCTCGATCTGTCGCCGGGCTTCGGCTACACCGGCATCGTGGTCGCCATGCTCGCCATGCTCAATCCGCTCGGCGTGATCGCCGCGGCGATCTTCGTAGCCGGCATCTTCGTCGGCGCCGACGCGATGAGCCGCACCGCCGACGTGCCGAGTTACATCGCCAATGTCATGACGGCGACCGCGCTTTTGACCATGGTCACGGCGATCATGCTGACGCGTTACCGCATCCGGTGGAGGTGAGCGTGATCGAAGCTCTGGAAATCCTGTTCACCGCCTCGTTCTGGGTCGCCGCGATCCGCATCGCCTCGCCGCTGATCTTCGCCACCATGGGCGAGCTGATCTGCGAGCGCGCCGGCGTGCTCAATCTCGGCATCGAGGGCATCATGGTTGCCGGCGCCTTCACCGGCTGGTTCACCGTCTATGCGGGCGGCGATCTGTGGACCGGGATCGCGGTCGCCGCGGCCACCGGCGCCGCCTTCGGGCTGCTGCACGGCACGCTGACCGTGCCGCTCGGCCTGTCGCAGCACGTGGTCGGCATCGGCATCACCCTGCTCGCCACCTCGCTGACCTATTTTACCTATCGTCTCGCCCTGCCGGAAGTGACCTCGCCGCCGAAAATCGACTCGTTCCAACCGCTGGAAATCCCGCTCCTGTCCGACATTCCGCTCGTCGGCCCGGCGCTGTTCGCCCAGACCCCGTTCACCTATCTCGCCTTCGCCACCGTCGCCGTGGTCGGCTGGGTGCTCTATCGCACGCCGCTGGGGCTGGCCGTGCGCGCCGTCGGCGAAAACCCGGCCGCCGTCGAGGCTCAGGGCATCGGCGTCACCGCCACGCGGATCGGCGCGGTGATGGCCGGCAGCGCGCTGATGGCCGTCGGCGGCGCCTTTTTGACCATGTCGGCCTTCAACTCGTTCTTTTTCGAGATGGTCAACGGCCGCGGCTGGATCTGCATCGCGCTGGTCGTGTTCGGCTCCTGGCGCCCGGGCAAGGCGCTGCTCGGCGCGGTGCTGTTTGCCGCCTTCGACGCCTATCAGGTGCGCCTGCAGCAGGTGACCGGCGGCGTCATCCCCTACCAGCTCTTCCTGATGCTGCCCTATGTGTTGTCGATCCTGGCGCTGATTCTCGTCGCCCGCCGCGCGACCTATCCCAAGGCACTGATGATTCCCTACCAGAAAGGCGAGAGATGAGTTTCGACCTGATCGTCAAGGGCGGCACCCTGCCCAACGGCCAAACCGCCGACATCGCGATTGCCGGCGCCAAGATCGCCGCCATCGAGCCCGGCATCACCGCCGAGGCCGGCCGCGTCGTCGAGGCGAGCGGCAATCTCGTCGCCCCGCCGCTGGTCGATCCGCATTTCCACATGGACGCCACGCTGTCCTATGGCCTGCCGCGCATCAACGCGTCGGGCACGCTTCTGGAAGGCATCGCGCTGTGGGGCGAGCTGAAGCCGCTCCTGACCCACGAGGCGGTCAAGGAGCGCGCGCTCGCCTATTGCGACTGGGCGGTTTCGATGGGGCTACTGGCGATCCGCAGCCATGTCGACGTCTGCGACGACCGGCTGCTTGCCGTCGAGGCGCTGCTGGAAGTCCGCAAGGAAGTTGCACCCCATATCGACCTGCAGCTGGTCGCCTTCCCCCAGGACGGGTTCTTCCGCTCGCCCGGCGCGCGCGAAAACACGCTGCGCGCGCTCGACATGGGCATCGACGTCGTCGGCGGCATCCCGCATTTCGAGCGCACCATGGCCGACGGCACCCGCTCGGTCACCGCCCTGTGCGAGATCGCGGCCGAGCGCGGCCTGATGGTCGACCTGCACTGCGACGAGACCGACGATCCGCTGTCGCGCCACATCGAGCAGCTCGCCTACGAGACACAGCGTCTCGGCCTCGGCGGCCGCGTCGCCGGCTCGCATCTGACCTCCATGCACTCGATGGACAATTATTACGTCTCCAAGCTCCTGCCTTTAATGGCCGAGGCCCAGGTCGCTGCGATCCCCAACCCGCTGATCAACATCATGCTGCAGGGGCGCCACGACAGCTTTCCCAAACGCCGCGGCCTGACCAGGGTCAAGGAAATGCACGCCCACGGCATCCGCGTCGGCTTCGGCCAGGATTGCGTGCTCGACCCCTGGTACTCGCTCGGCACCGCCGACATGCTCGACGTCGCCTTCATGGGTCTGCATGTCGCGCAGATGTCGCATCCCGACGAGATGCGCCGCTGCTTCGACATGGTCACCAGCGAGAGCGCGGCGATCATGGGGCTTGACGATTACGGTCTCGCGGTCGGCAAGAAGGCGAGCCTGATCGTTCTCGACGCCGGCGACCCGGTCGAGGCGATCCGGCTGCGGCCGGAACGGCTATGCGTGGTCGCCGCCGGCAAGGTGGTGGCCGAGCGCGACCGGCAACAGACCCGGCTTGCCCTGCCCGGCCGGCCGTCGACCGTCGCGCGCCGCCATCGCGCCCCGATCGCACGACAGGAATGACGCGACACCCGCGACTGACCCCGGATCTCGTCCGGCGGGTTCACCGCGACCTCGCCGATCCCGGGCCGATGCAGCGGCAAAAATCCGTGCCCAAGAGCTGGTTTGCCGACACCGCGCGATCCCTGCGCGCCGCGCTGGCGCCCGGCGAGCCGTTGTGGGTGTTCGCCTTCGGCTCGTTGATCTGGCGCGCACCGATCGCCTTTGCCGACCGGCGCACCGGCCTCGTGCGCGGCTGGCACCGCGCCTTCTGCCTCGGCTGGGATACGCGTTATCGCGGCAATGTCGACCAGCCGGGCCTGATGCTGTCGCTCGACCGGGGCGGAAGCTGCAAGGGCGTGGCGCTGAAGATCGCGCCGGAACGCCTCGACGCCGACCTCGTCGCTCTGCTCGAACGCGAGCCGCCGATCGTGCCGCGCTGGGTCAATGTCGTCACCGACACCGGCCCGCTGCGCGCCATCGCCTTCGTCGCCGAACGCGGCTATGCCGGTTATGTCGGCGGCTTGAGCGAAAGCGAGATCGCCGACCGGCTGGCGGTCGCCGTCGGCTTCTGGGGCTCGATGGCCGAATATCTGCTCAACACGGTCGAGCATCTCGAACGGCTCGGCCTGCACGACCGGCATTTGTGGCGGATGCAGGAACTGGTGGCGGCACGCATCGCCGCCTTGCCGCAAGACGCGAGAACCGGCCGATGATGAATGCGGCTAATCCCGTCCCTTGATCGCCAGCGCGGCCGTCGTGTAACCGCCCGCCGCGCCGTCGACGAAATGGACGTGGTCGTCGCTCGTCACCGACGGCACGATGCAGGTCATGATCGCCTCGTCCTGCTCGAACAGGCCGTAATCGAGCAGGTTCTTGGCCGCCGCCTCGGCCAGCATCGCCTCCAGCCTGTCGCGGGTTTCGGCATCGCAATCGATCGTCATCTTCAGGCCGTCGTCGAACTTGCGGAAATCGGCGTTGGCGCTGGTCGTCTCGACATAATGGCCCGGATCGAAACCGCCGACCCCGCGCCCAGTCCTGAACAGAAAAAGCGCGAACAGCGTTTCGGCCAGAAGCCGCAGCTTGTGAAGCATCAACGAGCCGCCGCCGCGCCGGGCGCGCGCTTCGAGCTCCAGTCCGAGCGGCGGCCATTCGAAACCGGGGCCGGTCACCGGCACCGGGTGGCCGCCGCGCTCCAGCCCGACCGTTAGGGCGATGATCCGGCGCATGGCCTCGGCAACCGCCGCCGCCGGCGCATCCGCTCTGGGGATCGCGAGCAGCGACAGGATTTTGCCGTGCCGGGACCGCAGCGGCGTCCAGCGGCAGGACAGCCCGTTGAGATCGGGATAATCGCCCTCCGGCGCGGCGTCGACCCGGTAGTGCCCCCGCTTCATCTCGCCTTCCGCCCAGACCATGCCGCCACCCGAAAACATCGCATAATCGACGCCGGGAGACGGCGCATAGCGGGCAACGGCCAGCTCGTAGCCGGCCGCGCGGATCGCGCCGACCGGCACGATCGCGCCGCGCATCTCGATGTCGAATTCGCGCCTGGCCCAGCCGATCACGCGCGCCAGCGCATCACGCGCCCCGTCCAGCCGGTCCGCGCCGAAGCCGAACCCGGCGCCGTCGCCGCCGAACACGAACGGAAAACGCCGCCCGCCGGCCGCGTTGATCTGCGCGGAGATCACCGCCGCGCCGACCGTGTTGACCACTTTGTAGCGACCGGCCGCGATCAGTTCTGTCGAGCCGACAATATCGGCGGTGCCGACGAACCAGTCGTCCGGCACCGGCCGGTAGGCCGCCCCGTCCGCCAGGTCCTCGAAGCCGGCATGAACCGGCAGAGCGTCGTAAAACTCGGAGGGGACCGCGCCCGCGCCCACCGCGTCGTCACCCGAGGACCGTTCGTTCATTCGCCATCACCCGCCTTGTTGCCGCGCCATCCAAGCCGGCTCCGCCGCCGCCTTCAAGAGCGGTTTTGCCGGTTAGACGGTGCGCGGTCCGTTTTGGTTTCAATTCCGGCACCGTTTGGCGAACACGGTTGCGTGTTCGAGACCCGAGCGCCCGGTCCGCCTTGCGGCGCCGCCATTGACGAATGTAATAACATCACATAACCAGTGGGAATCGGCCGCGGTGCCGAGGATTTCACCGGACATGGCAATGACGGACGCCAGCCTGACCTTTTCCGACCTGACCCTTGGTTATGGCAGCCACCCGGCCGTGCATCACCTGAGCGGACCCGTCGGGCGCGGCTCGCTGACCGCCGTGGTCGGGCCGAACGGCTCGGGCAAATCCACTCTGATGAAGGGCATCGTCGGCATCATCAAGCCGATGGCCGGCGCCGTTAAGACGGCACCCGGCCAGCGCCTCGCCTATCTGCCCCAGCAATCCGAGATCGACCGCAGCTTTCCCGCCCGCGTTGTCGATCTCGTTGGCCTCGGCCTGTGGCCGAAACGCGGCCTTCTGGGGCGCTACGACAGCCAGGACCGGGAGGATTTGCGCCACGCGCTCGACGCGGTCGGCCTTGCCGGCTTCGAGCACCGGCCGATCGACACCTTGTCCGGCGGCCAGCTGCAACGCGCTCTGTTTGCCCGCGTGCTCGTCCAGAAGGCGGATCTGATCCTGCTCGACGAACCGTTCAACGCCATCGACGCCAAGACCACAGCCGACCTGATCGCGCTGATCCGGCATTGGCATGGCGAAAGGCGCACCGTGCTCGTGGTGGTTCACGATCTCGAGCTCGTGCGGGAACATTTTCCCGAAACGCTGGTTCTGGCCCGCCGCGCGATCGCCTGGGGCCGCACGGACGAGGTCATGCGGCCCGACATCCTGGCGCGGGCGCGGCGCTTCGACGAGGCCTGGCACGACGACGCGCCCTGGTGCGCGGGGCACGGCCCGCAGGCCGGACACGACCATGCCGGCGCCCGGTCGGCGCCGGTTGCGGCAGCGGCCGAACGGGGCCGATCCGCATGATCGAGCTGCTGGTGACGCCATTTGTCGAATTCGCCTTCATGCGCCGCGCGCTGCTCGGTGTCGTGCTGTTGTCGATGTCGTCGTGCCCGGTCGGCGTGTTCTTGATGCTGCGCCGCATGAGCCTGGCCGGCGACGCCATGGCGCACGCGATCCTGCCGGGCGCCGCCACCGGCTTCCTGCTGTTCGGCCTCGCCATCGTGCCGATGACCATCGGCGGCCTGATCGCCGGTGTTTTGGTCGCGCTCGGCGCGGGCGCGGTCTCGCGCCTGACCGTGCAGAAGGAGGACGCCTCGATGGCCGCCTTCTATCTGATCTCGCTCGCCGTCGGCGTGTTGATCGTGTCGCTGCGCGGTTCCAGCGTCGACCTGATGCATGTTCTTTTCGGCAGCGTGCTGGCGCTCAACGACGAGGCGCTGACGCTGATCGCCGGCATTTCGATCGCCACGCTGGCAGCGCTTCTGCTGTTATGGCGCGGACTGATCGCGGAATGTCTCGACCCGTTGTTCCTGCGCTCGGTCAGCGGCATCGGTCCGCTGGTCCATTTCGTCTTTCTGGGCCTGGTCGTGCTCAATCTGGTCGGCGGCTTCCAGGCATTGGGCACGCTGTTGTCGGTCGGGCTGATGATGCTGCCGGCAGCCGCCGCCCGTTTCTGGACCGCGCGCGTCGACACGATGTGCCTGCTGGCGGTCGCCATCGGCATCGCGTCGAGCACGGCCGGCCTGCTGTTGTCCTATCATTTCACCCTGCCCTCGGGCCCGGCCATCATCCTGTCGGCCGGCTTGGTCTATTTCGTCTCGATCCTGTTCGGCGCGCGCGGCATCGTGCGCGTGCTTTTGACCCGCCATCGGCACCGCACGGCCTGAGGCGGACGCGGGTTTGGCGGCCAGGCGCTTGCCAAGCCGGCGCCGAAGCGCTCTTGTGGCGGTCGACAGTCCACGACCCGCCCACGCACGGAGACCGCCATGGCCGCACGGCGCTACGAAATCTACGACGTCTTCACCGACCGTGCGCTTGCCGGCAACCCGCTGGCGATCGTGCGCGACAGCGACGGGCTTACGGGCGAGGCGATGCAGGCCATCGCCGCCGAATTCAACCTGTCGGAAACCGTCTTTGTCGGACCGCCGGAAAACCCGGCCCATACCGCCAGCCTGCGCATCTTCACGCCGAAGACGGAACTGCCGTTTGCCGGCCACCCGACCGTCGGCAGCGCGATCGCGCTTTACGAGGGCAAGGCACCGGCGGCGCCCGACGGCACCGCCCTTATCGTGCTTGAGGAAAAGATCGGCCCGGTGCGCTGTGCCGTCAGCGCGACGCCCGGCCGGGCGAGCTTCGCCGAATTCGACCTGCCGCGCCTGCCCGTGCCGGCCGCGCTGTCGGCCGAGCCGGAACTGATCGCCGCGGCCCTTTCGCTCGATGCCGACGAGATCGGCTTCGAAAACCATCGTGCCTCGGCCTGGTCGGCGGGCGTGCCTTATGTCTGCGTCCCGGTGGCCGGCCTCGAGGCGGCCGCCAGGGCCCGGCTCGACCCGCGACTATGGCTCGATATCGCGCCGCCGTCGGGCAACCTCATCCCCGGCGCCTATGTCTATTGCCGCGAGACGGTCGGCGAGGATTGCGCCTTTCACGCCCGCATGTTCGCCCCGCATGACGGCATTGTCGAAGATCCCGCCACCGGTTCGGCGGCGGCCGCCTTCGCCGGCGCGCTGGTCGCCTTCGACGCCCCGGTCGACGGGCCCGGCCATCACTGGATCGAACAGGGCGTCGAGATGGGCCGTCCGTCGCGCATCCGCCTGGAGGTCGAAACCGCCGGCGGCGCACTCACGGCCGCGCGCATCGGCGGCCACGCGGTCCGGGTCGCCGACGGGACGCTTTTCGTCTGAATTCTTCGTGTGTCGAGGCTTGCAACGGCCGAAACGAGCGGCTATAGAGCCGCACGCTCGTGCTCCTTGAGACACGGCCCCGTGGGTGATTAGCTCAGTTGGTAGAGCAGCTGACTCTTAATCAGCGGGTCGTAGGTTCGATCCCTACATCACCCACCAATTATTTCAATGACTTAGCGGCAATGATAGCGGAACGCACCGTGAACGTGTGACCCGTCACACGGCACATGTGTGACTTTCTGGTTCCGGCAAGCCAATCTGACCCGCATTGTCGCGGCAATGCCCGGCCGCTGGCGGGCCGTTCCCACATCGCCGTCGGGCCCCCGCACCGCCCGCATTTTCGGCCATTCAGCTTCGGTTCACGCGCGATCGGCAAGATTTCGTCCAGTCAAAAACTCTGACGCCGAAATCGCCTGTAAGTTGAAAAATCCATGGCGGATTTCTGCAAGAGCAAGGTCAAAACAGGAACAGGGCGCGCCAGCGCTTTACCATGACGAGATTTCGTGCCTAGCTTTGTGTCCCGCGGGTGGTGTGAAGTGCTTCATTTACCCGGAGGGCAAGCGGACCTAGTGAAGGCCCGAATAAAAAGGGACAGATAGCCTGCCAGGAGGAGGAGCATCCCATGGCCGCCAACCCGTTACATGCCCGTTATTTTTCACGCAATTCTCTCACCGGAAAACGCCTCGCCTTGGTTTCGGCGCTGCTTTTGGGGTCGTCCGCGCTGGTGCCCGCCGCTGTTGCGCAGGAGGCGCTGTCGGCAGGCGAGGCCTTTGCCACGCGCTTTTCCGGCACCACCGAAATCACCCTCGCCGACGGCGAGCGCCTGACCCTGATCGACGAAAGCGGCGTGGTCGGTTCCGTCGTCGACGTGCGCACTCCCGGCTTTGCCGCCGACGGCCGCCACTGGATCGACGAGCCGCAACGCCTTCCCGTTACCGCCGGCCAGGTCGGCCAGGTCTTCGGCATCGCCATCGATGACGGCAGCCCGGCCAATATCTACCTGACCGCCACCTCGCAATTCGGCCTGCATCGCGATCCCGACAACACCGACTGGCTGCCCGGCCAATGGGGCGAAGGCGGTCCCGGCGGGCTTTACAGGCTCAACGCCGACAATGGCTACCAGCCGGAACTGCTGGCCGCGATCACGCTCGACGGGCGCGAAAACACCGGCGCCGGTCTCGGCAATGTCGCCTTCGACAAGGCGCACGGGCAATTGTTCGTCTCCGATCTCGAAACCGGCATGATCCACCGCCTGGCGCTCGACGGCACGCAGATCGACCGCTTCGACCACGGCGCGGCGGGGCGCACCGGCTTTCTCGACGCGATCACCGGCGAGAACGTGACCCTGCCGGCGGTCGCCTTCGACCCGGCCTCGGGCGCGGCGATCGGCGACTGCGCCGACGCCGGCGGGTCGCCCCAGACCTTCGCGCAGACGCCGGAATGCTGGAACTATGCCGATTTCCGCCGCCGCGTCTTCGGCCTCGCCGTGTTCACCGACCCGCTTTCGAACGAAACCCGGCTCTATTATGCCGTTTCGGGCGCGGACGGCATGGGCAATCCCGACTGGGACGGCGCCGGCGACGACGCCGCCAACAGTGTCTGGTCGATCGGCCTGGACGAGAATGGCGGGTTTGACGGCACCGACGTGCGCCGCGAAATCGTGCTGCCGGAATTCGGCGGCGATGACGCCACGCCGCGCGCGGTGGCCGACCTCGCCATTTCCAACGAAGGCGTGATGCTGGTCGGCGAGCGCGGCGGCGTTCGCAATCTCGGCCTCGATCAGCCGCAACCGTTCGCCACGCCGCATGCCGCGCGCGTGCTGCACTATACGCTGACGGGCGAAGGGTTCTGGTTCCCCCTCGGCCGCTACGATGTCGGCTTTCACGACCGCAAGTCGCTCGGCCCGCCGCATATCCGCGCCAATGCCGCCGGCGGTGTCGATTTCGGTTATGGCTATACCACCGACGGCACGATCGACGCCGAACGGCCCTATGGCAGCATCTGGGCCTCCGGCGATTCGCTGTGCTCGCCCGACGGGCCCTGCCTGGAGCCTTCGAGCGGCGAACGCAACGACATTTCCGAGGTGCACGGCCTCCAGGGCACTCCGGTCGAAGCGCTCGACGAGGTGCTGCCCGAGGCCGCGCTCGGCGCCTATCCGGCAACCGGCGATCCCTATCCCGCCGACGCCGTGCTCGCCTCCTACATGATCGATCTCGACACCAATATCGACGAGGCCGGCAACCCGATCGCCGTCGAGGCGCTCAAGCACGACGCCACCAAGATCGGCGACGTGGAAATCTATCGCGCCGGCCCGGGCGCCCCGCCGCCCGGAGAACCGGCCCTGCCGCAGCCGCAAGGCTACGATCTCGACATCGACAAGAGCGGTCCGGCCGAATGTCTGCCGGGTTCGGAATGCAGCTTCACCATCAAGCTGACCAATAACGGTCCGGCCGATTTCTCCGGTCCGGTCTATCTGTGGGACGTGATCGAACCCGAGGCGGCGCCGTTCGTCGACGTGATCGGAACCGGCTGGAACTGTTTCGAGCTCGACGCGGGCATCCAGTGCTACAATCCGAGCGTGACGCTCGGTGTCGGCGAATCGACGGAATTCGCGCTCAAGCTCTCCATTCCGGCCGGATATCGCTCCGACATCCTGACCAATTGCGTCAGCATCCAGTGGCTCTACGGTCAGGACGGCGGTGTCGACGTGCAGGCCATCCAGGTCGCGCTCACGCTTCTGGGCTACGACCCGGGCCCGGTCGACGGCATTATGGGCCCGCAAACCCAGTCGGCGCTGGCGCAATTGCAGTCCGATAGCGGTCTCGACCCGACCGGCGAACTCGATGACGAAACGCTCGGCCTGCTCTATCCCGGCCTGGTGGGGATCATCGGCGATCTCGACAGCACCAACGACCAGGACTGCCACGATGTCGGCACCGGCGATCCGGCGCCGATCCACTCCAAGTGGAACTCGCATCTGAAGACTGGCTCGCCGCATAACAAGATCCAGTCGCATCTCAAGACAGGTTCGCCGCACAACAAGATCCAGTCGCACCTCAAGACGGGTTCGCCCCACAACAAGCTGCAATCGCACCTCAAGACGGGTTCGCCCCACAACAAGCTGCAGTCGCACCTCAAGACCGGCTCGCCCCACAACAAGCTGCAATCGCACCTCAAGACCGGCTCGCCGCACAACAAGGTCCAGTCGCACCTCAAGACGGGTTCGCCCCACAACAAGCTGCAATCGCACCTCAAGACGGGTTCGCCGCACAACAAGCTGCAGTCGCACCTCAAGACGGGCTCGCCCCACAACAAGCTCCAGTCGCATCTCAAGACCGGCTCGCCGCACAACAAGCTGCAGTCGCACCTCAAGACGGGTTCGCCCCACAACAAGCTGCAGTCGCACCTGAAAACCGGTTCGCCGCACAAGAAGACGCAATCGCACCTCAAGACGGGCTCGCCGCATAACAAGCTGCAG
Source organism: Nitratireductor alexandrii (assembly GCF_004000215.1). Lineage (GTDB taxonomy): Bacteria > Pseudomonadota > Alphaproteobacteria > Rhizobiales > Rhizobiaceae > Mangrovimarina > Mangrovimarina alexandrii. Next base: position 253,962 of record NZ_RBVY01000005.1, read on the forward strand.
TCGCACCTGAAAACCGGCTCGCCGCACAAGAAGACGCAATCGCACCTCAAGACCGGCTCGCCCCACAACAAGCTGCAGTCGCACCTCAAAACCGGCTCGCCGCACAAGAAGACGCAATCGCATCTCAAGACCGGCTCGCCGCATAAGAAGCTGCAGTCGCACCTGAAAACCGGTTCGCCGCACAAGAAGACGCAATCGCACCTCAAGACAGGCTCGCCGCATAACAAGCTGCAGTCGCACCTGAAAACCGGCTCGCCGCACAAGAAGACGCAATCGCACCTCAAGACCGGCTCGCCCCACAACAAGCTGCAGTCGCACCTCAAAACCGGCTCGCCGCACAAGAAGACGCAATCGCATCTCAAGACCGGCTCGCCGCATAAGAAGCTGCAGTCGCACCTGAAAACCGGCTCGCCGCACAAGAAGACGCAGTCGCACCTCAAGACAGGTTCGCCGCATAAGAAGCTGCAGTCGCACCTCAAAACCGGCTCGCCGCACAAGAAGACGCAGTCGCACCTCAAAACCGGTTCGCCGCATAAGAAGGTGCAATCGCACCTCAAGACAGGCTCGCCGCACAACAAGGCGCAATCACACAAGAAAATCGGTTCGGTCAGGCCGCACAACAAAGCGCAGTCGCACAACAAGACCGGTTCGGTCAGGCCGCACAACAAGCTGCAGTCGCATCTGAAAAAAGGCTCGGCGATCGAAAAGCCACCGGCTTTCCTGCCTAAGCTCTAGGCACGTGCAGTTCAAAGGCGCGGGGGGCCTGCAGGCCAGGCTCCCCCGCAGATCCCGACGATGGGAATGGAGATCGATATGATACCGGCATCATTCATGCCGCGGGGCTTTGCTTTTGCCCGGCTTTGTTTCGGCCTGGCGGCCGCGGCGATGGTTTGGGCGCACCCGGCCGCGGCTGCGTCCACCAGCACGATCACGACCAACGAAGCCTATGTCGACGCCGTGCGTGCCGCGCCGGCTTTCGACATCACCGACATCGACGCGGTGTTCGACCACGTGTTTTCCCAGCTCAAGGACGACGTCACCGTCTATCCGACCGAAAACTACTACTATTTCAAGTTCATCCATGACGCGGTGCCTTATGCCGGCAATTTCCGTCTCGACATCGCCGACCGCGACGACGGCATCGTCCACTTCGCCTATTTCACCGAAAACAATCCCTTCACCGAGCAGGAACTGTCCAAGCATCGCGCCTATAGCGCCGCGCTGGGCGTGACCGTGGAGAAAAAGGACGACCTCACCTATGCGCTGACCCGCAAGGGGCGCACGGTGACCTTCCATCTCAACGATCTGCGCGACGTGCGGATCCCGAAATCGAAGCTCGGGCCGGGCGAGGACTATCTCGGCCCGGTCTTCGACGAGGCCGGCGTGCAGATGTTCTTGTTGTGGAACCAGGAACTGAAAATGTTCCTCTACGTGCTCGACGACAACGTGCCGTCGGAATCCTATTTCCAGTCCGAGACGTCGACCCAGGTCAGCATCGGACGACGCACCGGTTTCGCCTGGTACCAGGACCGCTATCTCGACCGCCAGATCCTGGTCGGGGTGCGCGCCTACGAAACCTCGCTCAACACGTTTTTCGACGGGCCGTTCGACCAGCTGCCGGACAATTTTCTGGAGGGCGACGTGCTGCGCCGTGCCCTGCTCGAGCTCAGCCCCGAAGTCGAGGGCCAGATCGACAGGTTCGGCAATTCGCGCGACCTCTCCGGCCGCATGCTGGTCGACCCCTATCTGCTCTATGAAGACCAGAGCGAATTTACCGTGCTCGATCAATGCGCCGCCGCCGCCGTCGATCCGGCGACCTATTATCCCTGCTTCGCCATCGGCCAGAGCAAATAAGGCGCCGGCGGGCGGCGAGGCTCACGCCTCCCGCGCCCGCGCGGCAAGTACCGTGTGCGCAAAACCGTCCTGCGCAATCGCCGTGCACAGCGCGTCCCATTCGCACTCGTGACAGGCGGAGCGGACGTGGCCGGCCGCGAAAGCGGCGCGCAGCCGACCGAGCCAGGTCGCATCGAGCCTCAGCCGGCCGCCGAGGCGCACCGGCAAGGCCAGAACACGGCCGAGATCGTCGATCGCCGCGCGATCGCGTTCGCTGACGCTGGCACGATGGCAATGGGGCTGCGGGTCGCTGAGGAGCGGGGCACAGACGTCGTCCGGCCCGGCCACGACCTCAACGTCTTCGCCCCCTGCCAGGCGCCCCGCGATCGCGGTCATATTGGCCGTGAAGGCGGGGCTGTAGCCCTTTCCCGCATAGGTCAGCACGCACAGCAGATGGTGCGGGCGCAAGCGCACCGTCATTCGGCAGCCGGTCTCGGCTCGCGCGCCATGAGCCGGAGCGTCAAGGCACCGAGCGCCGCTTTGAGAACCGCGCCGGCGAGGAAAGGCACGATCCCGGCCATCACCGCCTGCTGCGGGCCGATCAGGGCCGCCAGCCATGCCGCGCCGACCACGAGGCAAAGCAGATTGCTGATCAGCATGCCGACAAAGGCCAGAGCGGGACGATGGCCGTTCCATCCGCGCTCGGCCAGCCAGCCCATGGCCATGCCCGCGACCGGAAAGGCAAAGAGATAACCGGCGGTCGGCCCGACGAAATGGTGCGCGCCCGCGGCCCCGCCGGCGAGAACCGGCAGACCAAGCGCGCCTTCCAGCAGCCAGGCGGCGATGGTGACGCCGCCGAGGCGCCAGCCGTAAAGCGCGCCCACCAGCGCGACGGCGAAAGTCTGCATCGTCACCGGGACGGGGATCATCGGCACTTCGATATAGGACGACAGCGCAAGAAACAGGCTGCCGAAAAACACCGCGCCGATCCTCCAGATCAGCGGGCGACGCTGCAGATCGAGCGGACTGAAGGCCGGCCTTTGCCGGGCGCTGGTCGAGAGGGTCATGGCTGTCCTTTTCAGATTATAGATAATTTGGATATTCTATCGCTAATGGAGTCCACAAAACCGTGCCCATTGCAAGCCCGGCGGGCGCATCCGCCCCTGCGCCCGGCGCAAAGCGTTTCAGCAACAGGAAAATTGCGCTGGCCGCCAGGCGGCCGTCAGGCGGCGGGCCTTATGCGCGCGGCGTCGCCCGCCGCACCCGATTCGGCAATCCGCGACCCGTCTTTGTGCCGCCTGGTTTTCTGGCGCGCCCTATCGCCCTGCGCCGACGGCGCCCGGCCGTTCCGGTTTTTTTCCGATCCACTGCACATGCCGCGCAAGCACGGCCGTGGCGGCATCGATGTCACCCGCACGCAGTGCCGCGAGGATGGCCCTGTGATCGCGATCCGTCGGCGTTTCCCACTCCGCCCGCCAGCCCGAAAACAGGAAGCGGGCGCTGGCGATATGCAGATCGTCGATGGTCCGCAGCAGGCGCGGCATGCCGCAGGGCGTGATGATCAGCCGGTGGAAGGCGCGGTTGGCGTCTTCCCAGGCCTGCACGTCGCCCGCCTGATCGCCGGCGCGCGTGGCCTCCTCGGCCTGGTCCAGAATGGCCTTGGTCAGATGCGGCGCGGCGTTGCGCAAGGCGAGCACCTCGAGCGCGGCGCGCATCGCGGCGACCTCGCGCACCTCCTCCAGGCTGAAGCCCGCTACCCGAACGCCCCGGTGCGGCTCGCTTTCCACCAGCCCCTGCGCTTCGAGGCGCCGGAAGGCTTCCCGTACCGGCACATGGCTGGCGCCGAACTCATCGGCGATTTGGTCCTGCCGCAGCCGCGCGCCGGCGCCGATCCGGCCGGAGATGATGCGCTCGGCGAGTTCGCGGCCGATCCGCGCGGCAACGGGTTCTGATTTGTGACGCGACATGGGATTATAGATAATGCCAACAAGACGCCCCGTCGAGTGTGCCGCAGGCGGGCGCCGCCGGCTTCACACCAGGTCCAGCGTGATCGCAATCGGACAATGGTCGGATGCCTTCGGCCGGTCCCAGCCGATGCGCGGATAGCGCTCCACCGCCTGGCCGGGCGGAAACAGCGTCCGGAACGGCTGCCCGGCGCGGATGATGTCGGGCACGGCCTTGGCATTGCCGCGCGCCAGCGCCGGCGACAGCAAGATGTAGTCGAGCTGGCACAGATGGCGCTCCTGCGGCCCGCGCGTGTGATAGAGCGTCCAGCGATCCAGTTCGGGCCGCCGCTCGACCGGATTGATGCTGAAACCGTCCTCGGTCAAAAGATCGACGCTGGAAAACGCTTCGCGCACCGGCGTGAAGTCGTAGCCGGAAAACCGGTCGCCGCTGATGACGACCCGTTCCTGGTAGTCGTTCATGTCGCCGCAAATCACCCACCGCTTGTCCGCCGCCTCGCCGGCCCCGAAGCGTTCCTGGATGATGCGGCGCACCGCGCGGGCCTCGGCAATCCGCACCGGCATGCTTGCATCCCGGCCCGACAGGCCGTTGCGCGGCGTGCCCATCGACTTGAAATGAACCGTGTAGATGGTCAGAGGCTGCCCGTCGACCAGCACGTCGACCTCCAGGCAGTCGCGGCGGAAGATGCGGGCAAACGGTTCGATGCCCAGCTCCGCCAGTTCGGGCGTATGCAGGTCGAAATCCTCGAAGGTAACGTGGGCATGGCTCGTCATGGCGACGAATTCGATCGGCTGGCCGTGCCTGGTTTCCGGCCGCATCATCACCGCGACGTCGATACCGCGGCCGTCATTGCCGGCCGTCATGTATTTGTGGCGATAGCCGCGCCCGACCATCTTGAACAGGTAGCCGTATTCGAACGCCTTCAGCGCGTCGAGATTGTCGACTTCCTGGAGACAGAGGATGTCCGCGCCGGTTTCGGCGATGGCAAGCGCGGACAGTTGGCGGGCGTCGTCGGTATGCGCGATCGCGCGCGCCCGCTCGACCTCGCGATATTCGGCCTCGTCCTTGATGTCGAACAGCGCCACGGCCCTGTCCTGCCAAAGCTCGTTGCGATACCCGGAAAAATCGAACCTGTTCATCAGGTTCTCGATATTGAAACTGGCGACGCGCACGGACATGGGCGGCATATTTGCCCGCCCCCACCGCAAATAACAAGGCAGCGATCACGCTTGCGCGCGCAGCGGTTGAAAAGCTTCCGTTCATCCCTAGTTCAGGTAGGATTGGCTAGTAGGAGTGTTTGCTACGGCTTTCTGGGCCCCGTGGGCGCGGGAAGACAACTGCGCAAGGAGGCTCGACAATGTCCAGAATCTTTCCGCTCTTCGTTTGGTGCGCGGCGCTTGTCGTCGGCGCGCTGTCGATGAGCACCAATTCGGCTTCGGCCGGCGAGCGCATCTGGCGCCACGGCGGCGGTCTGACCGCGATCGGCTGCGCCGGCGGCTCGACCGATTGCCCAACGATCATCAATCGCGGCGGCGGCGTCTATTTCGACCGCCGGGCGAAGCGCCGCCATGTCTACAGGGATCGCGATTTCCGCGATCGCCGCGTCTACAAGCGCCGTTATGATCGTCGTCACAATCGGCGCATCTATCGCCACGGCGGACCGCGGATCTATCTCAACGTGCCCGGGCTGCTTTACGATGCCTATCCGCCGCGGCGCCACGTGCAGCCGCGCCGTTATTACAAGCGGCATCGCGGCCTTTCGAACGCCCATATCCAGTGGTGTTTCGACCGCTACCGGTCGTATCGGGTGCGCGACAACACGTTTCAGCCTTATCACGGCCGGCGGCGCCAATGCGTGTCGCCTTATAGCTGAACCGGCCCGGCCGACGGCCGGATCCCAAGCGCCGCCCTTCGGGGCGGCGTTTTGCGTTTCGCGGCAAGACCGGGAGCGGCCCGGCATTACGGCTGGCCGGCCCGCCCCACGCCGCGGCCGGCCAGCCTGGCATGCGCCTGTTTTTGTTATGTGAAGCGCACGCCGATCTCGCCGATGCCGCGCCAGCACACATCGGCTTCGTGGGTGATGGTCTCGCCGGCAATGTGCAGCCGGAACCGGCGCGGCACACCGAGCGTGTCGCCGAAGGCGAGTTTCGCGCCCCGTTCCGACAGGTTGCGCACCACGCATTCGCTCGCGCCGTAGCCGTTGTTGAAGGTGAGCTTCGCGCCTTTCAAAACCCGATGGCGCAGTTCGCGGCGACGGTCGGGGAAAATGCGGCCATCGATGGCGATCGACTTCTTGGTAATCGGCATCATGTCGAGCCTCCTCGCATTGATGGGGCTCTCGAAGCGAATTTCGTGCCACGATGAGTGTGCCGAAACGGCACAGGCGCCGGACCAGAAGGCCGGCGCCTGTGCTTTTTTGCAGTTTCTGCGAAGGCCCGCCCGGCCGCAACCGGCGGCAGGCCCACCCGTTAGTTCTTGGCCTTGTCGACCAGCTTGTTGGCCGAAATCCACGGCATCATGCCGCGCAGCTTCTCGCCGACCTGTTCGATCGGATGGTCGTCATTCATGCGGCGGATACCCTTGAAGCGCGCCGCGCCCGAACGGTATTCCTGCATCCATTCCGAGGTGAACTTGCCGGTCTGGATGTCGTTGAGCACCCGCTTCATCTCCGCCTTGGTCTCGGCGGTGATGATGCGCGGCCCGGAGACATATTCGCCCCATTCGGCGGTGTTGGAGATCGAGTAGTTCATGTTGGCGATGCCGCCCTCGTAGATCAGGTCGACGATCAGCTTGACCTCGTGCAGGCACTCGAAATAGGCCATTTCGGGCGCGTAGCCGGCTTCCACCAGCGTTTCGAAGCCGGCCCGGATCAGTTCGACTAGGCCGCCGCACAACACCACCTGCTCGCCGAACAGGTCGGTCTCGCACTCCTCGCGGAAATTGGTCTCGATAATGCCCGAGCGGCCGCCGCCGACGCCGCATGCGTAGGACAACGCCAGGTCGAGCGCGTTGCCGGACGGGTCCTGATGCACCGCCACCAGGCACGGCACGCCGCCGCCCTTCTGGTATTCGCCGCGCACCGTATGGCCCGGGCCCTTCGGCGCGATCATCAGCACGTCGACGCTCGCCTTCGGCTCGATCAGGCCGAAATGCACGTTCAGGCCGTGGGCGAAGGCGATCGCGGCGCCGTCGCGGATATTCGGCGCGATCTCGTTCTTGTAGATGTCGGCCTGCAATTCGTCGGGCGTGGCCATCATCATCAGGTCGGCCCATTTGGCGACCTCGGCCACGCTCATCACCTTCAGCCCGTCGGCCTCGACTTTCTTGGCGGTCGCCGAGCCTTCCTTCAGGCCGATCGCGATCTCCTTGGCGCCCGAATCCTTCAGGTTGAGCGCGTGCGCCCTGCCCTGCGAGCCATAGCCGATAATGGCGACCTTCTTGCCCTTGATGAGATTGAGATCGGCGTCGCGATCGTAATAGACACGCATAATCATTTCCTTTCCTGGGTTTGCGTTCCGGCGGCACCGGATTCCGGCGCCGGTTTTGCTGCGTAGAGAGCCAAGAACTGCCGCGTCGCCGATGCGGCGTCGCGGGCGATCTCGCTCTCGCTCATGCCCAGCCGGTCGCCGAGCAGAAGTCGGATCTGAACGTCACGGCCCACCAGGCCGAAAAAGCTGCGGAAGGCGGTTTCGGCGTCGTCGAAGGCAAGCAGCCCGGCCGCGCGTCCGGCTTCCAAAACGGGTTTCAGCCTTTCGCCGATGGCAAAACGGCCATTGGCCAGCACGATCCGGCCGAGATTGCTCTTGCCGGACCCGGCATGCGAAATCGCCACCCGGTTGAGCGCGATCGAGCTTTTCGAGGAAATGACGCGCAGCCAGGTGGCGGCGAAATCCTCCAGGCTTTCGCGCAAGGCCGCCGCATCGAGCCGCTGGCGCTCATAGCTGCCCGTGCGCACCTTCGCCGCCTGCCAGCGCACGGTCGCCGTCAACAGCCCGTCGCGGTCGCCGAACCATTTGTAGAGCGTTTCCTTCGAGCAGCTCGCCCGCCGCGCCACCGCGCTCATGGTAAGCGCGTCGCGGCCTTCCACCAGAAGCGCGAGCACCGCGTCCAGCACTTCGCCCTGGCGCGGGGTGAGCGTTTCCAGCCGTTCTGTCTCGTGCGCGACCTGCAACTCTGTCTCCGGCGGTAAACCGCCCAGCGGTGTACCGTACGTTACGGTTCGGTCGTCATAGCGCTTTGCCCCCACGCCATGCAAGGCCTATATGGCGCGCCAGTCGATCTCGCGAAGCCCGATCGGGCGAAACGGGGCGGCCAGCGTGCCGGCCACCATCGCCGCCAAGATCTGCGGCACGGGCGGGATATGGGCGAGCGTGGCCACAAGCCGGTCGCGCACGAATGGCATCACCGCGGAGTCGGACTGGTAAAACGGCGTCAGGGCCGCCGACAATGCCTGGAACGTGCGCACGTGCCAGCGTCGCATCGCGCAATAGGCATCGAGGGCCGCCGCCACGTCGCGCGCCCTGTCCAATGCGTGCGCCAGCGCGGCCGCGTCGAGCAGCGCCATATTGGCGCCCTGCCCCAGTTGCGGGCTGGTCGAGTGCGCGGCATCGCCGATCACCGCCAGCCCGCGCCCGGCCGGAACCTTGAGCGTATGGTGCCCATAGCGCGCCAGGGTGAGCTGGTCGAAATCCGCGATCTGGTCGAGATAGGCCCGCGTTTCGGGCCAGAGCCGTTCGACCCGCCCTTTCCAGGCCTCCAGTCCGGCCGTGCGAACCGCGGCCGCCTGCGCCGGTTTCAGGCTCCAGAAAAACGCCGCCTGCGCCTCGCCGTCCGGCCTTGGTCGGCCGATCGGCAGAACGCCGATCATCACGCTGGCCTTGTCGTAGCGCTGCACCAGCGCGTGCGGGTCGAAACCGTCGCCGCGCCAGTCGAGCGAAGCCCAGAACGCGCCATAGGCGAGCGGCCGCGGCTCGCACGGCCGGCGCGCATGCCGCTTCAGCTTCGAGCGCGCGCCGCTGGCATCGACGACGAGATCGAACGGGCCGAACAGACGCCCGGTCGCGGTGACGATCCGCGGCCGCGCCCCCGTCACGTCGAGCGCCTCGATCTCGGTGCCCGTTTCCACGCCGATATCGGCCGCCCTGACCGCGTCGAACAACACGTCGAACAGGGCGGCGCGGTGCACGGACAGGCCGAAGCGGCCGCCGCGCCACGCCGCGTAGCGCACATCCAGCACCGTGCGCCCCGACCGCGCGTCGCTGCCGTGCAGCCGCTCGATGCGGCTGCCGCGCGGCACGATCGCGTCGAGAAGGCCGAGCGCGGCCAGTACCGTCAGCCCGGTCGGCTGCAGGATCAGTCCCGAGCCCAATGGCTGCGCTGCCTCGAAACGCTCGAAAACCGTCACCCGGTGCCCGGCCCGGTCGAGAAAAAGCGCCGCGGCGAGCCCGGCCGGGCCAGCTCCGGCGATCGCGATGTCCATATGGTCGAAATCCCCCGTTCGACCACGAAATGGCACGCCGGGCGCGGCCCTGACAAGCGAAAGGCCGCGCGGCCGTCATTCGCGCGGCCCGCGCCGGGTCGACCGGCCACGGCGTTTCGGCACGGCCCCGCCAGACGGTACCGTGATGAGCGCTTGGGATATCCGTGGATGCCTTGGCTTGAAAACCCGTCCGGCTTTCAGGTGCGAAAGCCTAGCGTCCGCATTGACGCATCTGCCTGGCATAGGAATTGGCCATGTTGGCGGCCTTGCGGGCGGATTTCTGCATGCCGGCATTGCCCCGCCACACGCCGCGCGCATAGCCGGCCTGACCGGCATAATAAGCCAGATAGAGACTGTAGGCGTCGTTGAGCGCGATGCCGTTCTTGCGATGGCTGTTATAGTGATACCAGCCCACGAAGTGGATCGCGTCGGCGAAATCGGTTCGGCTCGCCCGCCAGCGGCCGGTCTCGCGCTTATATCCCTGCCAGGTGCCGTCGAGCGCCTGCGAATAGCCGTAGGCGGTCGATTTGCGCTTCCAGGGAATGATCCCGAGCAGTTTCTTGCGCGGCGGCCGCGCATCGGAATCGAAACCGGACTCGATGCGGATGGTCGCCATCAGAACCGACGCCGGAACGCCGTATTCGCGCTCCGTCTTTTTGGCCGCCCGGTACCAATTGCCGAACCAGCCGTCCTTCTGGTCGAAGACGGTGCACACATTGTTGATGCCGCGCGGCGTGGACCCACAACCTGCGAGCGCGATCAACAAGACGATGGCGACGACGGTACGAATAACAAATCCTCGTGCTCTGACGAGGATGTAATCGCTAAAATCCTAATAAATTCTGACCGAATTGCGGGTCCCGCGCGCTGCTACTGGCCCGCGCAGGCGCGCAGGAACCGCCTCACCGTCTCGGCCATGCCGTGTTCGAGCGCGTCGGCGGTCAGGCCCTGGCCGATCGAGACTTCCGCCAAATGCGGAATCGCCCGCGCCAGCGCCGGCAGATTGGCGACCGTCAAATCGTGGCCGGCATTGACGCCGAGCCCGGCATCTTTTGCGAGCAACGCGGTTTCTTTGAGCTTTTCCAGCTCTTTGGCCGCCTTTTTGGAATCGTCGTAGCAGGCGCCGTAGGGCCCGGTATAGAATTCGACCCGGTCGGCGCCCGTCGCCCGGGCCGCGGCGATCTGGCCCTGCGAGGCATCGGGGTCGCAAAACAGCGACACCCGCGCCCCGTTCGCCTTCAGCCGCGCGACGATGGCGCGCAGAATGTCGCCATTGACGACGAAATCCCAGCCGTGATCGGAGGTCGCCTGCTCGGGGTCGTCCGGCACCAGCGTCACCTGCTCGGGTTCCGCCTTCTCCACCAGATCGAGGAAATCCTGCGTCGGATATCCCTCGATGTTGAATTCGCGGTCGGGAAACTCGTCGTCGATCAGCGCCCGGATCTGTGGCACGTCGGTGAAGCGTATATGGCGCTGATCGGGGCGCGGATGCACGGTCAGCCCGCCCGCGCCCGCCGCCAGCGCGATGCGACCGAGACCCGTCACGCTCGGCCATGGCAGGTCGCGCCGGTTGCGCAGCATCGCGATGGCGTTGAGGTTTACGGACAGTTTTGCCGGCATGGCTGACTCGCGGAATTTTCCAACGCGACGATGTATAGTCGCTTTTGCCGGAACGCACAGGACCAAACGCCGTTCATTTTATGGACAGCACAACGGCAAACGAGGATCAACATCATGCTCGTCAACGAAAACCCGCCCACCATCAAGCGCATCGACACCACCCGCGACGACGCCTACGCCTTCGACGTCACCGGCCATGTCACCGCGCCGGACATCGAAAACATGTACGGCTTGCTCGAAGGGGCCTACGAAATTCACGACAAGATCGACCTCCTGGTGCGCATGTCCGCCTATGAGGGTTTCGACTGGAGCGCGGCCTTTAAGGAATCGACCATGATCGGCAAGACCCACGCGCTGCGGCATATCCGCAAATATGCCGTCGTCGGCGGACCGGCCTGGATCGCCACCATGATGACGGTCTTCAAGCCGTTCATGTCGATGGAGATGCGCCATTTCGAGGCCGACCGGGAAGCCGAGGCCTGGGCATGGCTGGACGCCGAGCCGGCCGAAGGATAACGGCCGGCCGCCATTCACCGCACGATGGTCAGCCGCTCGGCGGCGCGGGTGATCGCGGTGTAAAGCCAGCGCTGGCGGGTGTCGCGGAACGCATAGCTCTCGTCGAACAGCACGACCTCGTCCCATTGCGAGCCCTGCGCCTTGTGCACGGTGAGCGCGTAGCCGTAGTCGAAATCGTCGAAGCGCTTTTTCTGCTGCCAGGCAATGTCGGCGTCGGGCGTCTCGAAGGCGGCTTTCAACAGCTTGATCTTGGACACGCCCCGGTCGGGATCGTCCTCCTCCGGCGACACCAGAAGGTTGATGCCGGGCTTCACCGTTTCCTTCGAAGCCGTCATCACCTTCCACAAAGAGCCGTTGAGCAGGCCCTTGGCCGGATCGTTTCTCAGACACACCAGCTTGTCGCCGGCCTGCGGCAGCGGCCCGGAAAACCCCTTCAATTCGCGCAGGCGCTGGTTGTAGCGCCGCCGCGTGCGGTTGGTGCCCACAAGCACCTGGTCGGCGGACAGAACCAACTCCTGGTCGACATCCTCGCGGCCGATCACCTGGGCGGCGCCGAAATCGCCCTTCATGAACTCGCGGCCCTCGCGCACGTCGAGCGCCAGCCGGATGATCGGATTGTCGCGCGCCTGGCGGTGGATTTCGGTCAGCAAAAAATCGGGCTCGTGCTCGGTGAAGAAGCCGCCGCCCGAAATCGGCGGCAACTGCGCCGGATCGCCCAGAACCAGCACCGGCGTGCCGAAGGTCAAAAGATCGCGCCCCAATTGCTCGTCGACCATCGAGCACTCGTCGATGACGATCAGCTTGGCGCGCGCCACCGGGCTTTGCCGGTTGAGCGAGAAGGTCGGCGACATCGAGGTCTTGCCGGTCGTCTCGTCGGCGATCGCCTCCTCGCCGCGCGGCCGGTAGATCAGCGAATGAATGGTGCGCGCATTGGTGGCGCCCTTGGCGCGCAGAACCTGGGCGGCCTTGCCGGTGAAGGCGGCGAACTGCACCGAGCCGTCGACATGTTCGGCGAAATGGCGCGCAAGCGTCGTCTTGCCGGTGCCGGCATACCCGAACAGCCGAAAGATTTGCGGCCGGCCCTCCTTGAGCCAGCGCGATACCGCCTTCAGCGCCTCGTCCTGTTGGGGAGAAAATTGCATGGCACCGAAAGACAGGATTCGCGCCCCTTGCGCAAGGGCGCTCGACGCGCCCCGTCACCGCCGAGCCGGCCCGGCCTGCCAAAGACATCCGGCGATCGAAACGCTCGAATTTCGCGGCGATGTCTCACCGGAGCGGGTTGCGCGCATAACCCGGCCCGATCGTCAGCGGCCTGTCCGGCACGACCGCGTCGCTGATCTGCGAGCGCACGCTCAGGCTGTCGCGCCACAGCACGGCGCGCGCCTCGCGGTCCAAAACCCGGATCGCCACCCGGTAGGGCTTGTCCTTCTCAACACCGCGCACCGGCGGCGAGCGCAGCGAATAGCGCGCCGTGTCGGTGCCGACGCGCGTGCGCACCACGTGGCCGGCGCCGCCGGCGGGGTCCTCGAACGTCGCCTCGATGATCGAGCCGGTGGGCAGCGGGCGCTGCACCAGCGCGGTAAAGCCGTAATAGACGTCGGCGACACGGTAATTGAACATGAAACCGCTGCCGAGGATCTTCAGATAGGGCTTCGAGGAAGGATCCTCGCGTGTCAGCCAGCCGACGGCAAGCAGCAGGACGAGGATCGTCGCCGTTGCCGCCAGGACGCGTAAAACGGTCACATGCCGGATCATGAAACCCAGTATAGCATAGGCCGCGCGCCCGCGGCCTGCGCCAGCCTGATTGCGTCTATCGCCAAGCCGATCGCTCGTACCGGCGCATAACGGGCGGGCCGGCGCGAGGCCGCTCAGCCGGCGTAGCCGCGAGGGTCGTTTTCCAGCTTGATCGGCGCGCCGTGCGGTGTCGCGCGGGCCGCGCGGCGCCAGGCGGCCGCCAATTCGGCAAGCCGGGCGCGGTCGGCAAGCCCCTTTTCGGCGAGCAACGCCTCGAGCGCGGCGACCACGCCATGGTAATAGTCGCTGCCGTCGGCGGCAACGCCGGCGCGCGCGCGCTCGCGACCGAGCGCGGCGGCCCATTCGCCCGGCGAGACCAGCCCCTTGTCCTGCAGGGCGAGCGCCAGCGCGAAGGCCTCGGCCTGCCAGGGTTCGGCGAAGGCGCCGTCCTCATGGCTCATCGGCCGGCTCCAGATAGCTTTCCCAGGCGTCGATCGACACCGACAGCGTCGCGTCCGCCGCCTCGCCCCACAATTCGCGTGCCGAAAACACGACCGTGTAGAGATGCTGCGGCGCCTCGCCCGCGCCATGCGCGTTGGCGTCGGGAAAGACGAACCCGCCACGCACCGCCTCGATCACCCCCACCTTGCCGCGCGCATAGCGCGGCAGCCGCGTATGGCCCTGCGGATGCATGGTACGGGTTTGCACGCGGGCGCCGGACGAAAAGCGCGGCGCGGCCGCGACCGCCCGGTCGCACGGCCCGCCTCTGGCGAGCGCGCCCGGCACGTCGGCCGCCCGCAGGACGCGTTTCGGGGTCGCGCCCGCGCCGTGCGCCCGGCCGGCTGCCAGTTCGTCCTCGGTGACGAAACCGTGCCGCACCAACAGCCGTTCCAACGCCTTCGTCCAGATTTCGTAATAGCTCGACGCGTAGTAGTCGGCTGGATGCAGGCATTCGCGCGCGTACCGACTTTCGTCGATGGTCCAGTGTCCCATCGCGCCGGCCGCCAGCGTGACGCCGAGCGCGCGCTTTTCCCACTCGGCATGAAAGATCGGTTCGTCGACCTCAGGCGCCACGGCGCCGAAGCCCATCTGGCCGCCGAGGTCGTGCGGACCGTTCACGGTGCGGCCTCGGGCGCCAGCGCCAGCCCGGTGCCGATCATGGAATCGCGCGTCACCAGGCCGGCAAGCGCCTCCTCGGCCCAGCCCTGCGTGCCGGGCGGGCGTAGCGGCACGACCAGATAGCGCAGCTCGGCGGTCGAATCCCACACCCGGATCGCGGTTTCGCCCGGCAGTTTCAGCCCGAACTCCTCCAAAACGCCGCGTGGATCGATCACCGCCCGCGAGCGATAGGGCGGCGATTTATACCAGACCGGCGGCAGGCCGAGCACCGACCACGGATAACAGGAGCACAAGGTGCACACGACCAGATTGTGGGTGTCGGCACTGTTGAACACCGCCTGCATGTGCTCGCCCTGGCGGCCGGTGTAACCGAGCGAGGCGATCGCGGCGGTGGCGTCGTTTTGGAGCCATTCAGAAAAGCCCGGATCGGTCCATGCCCTGGCGACGACGCGCGCGCCGTTTTTCGGTCCGACCTTGTGTTCGTAGGTCTCCACGATCGCGTCGACGGCGGCCGGGTCGATCAGCCCCTTTTCGGCAAGCACGGTTTCGAGCGCCCGCACGCGCGCCGTCATCGGATCGAGCTCGTTGTCGTGGTGATCGTGCGCCATGATCGCGCAGAGTATGGCGCGCACCGGCTCAGGGCAAGATGTCAACGCCGATCAGCGCAGCATCGGCCACAGCGTCGCCGCCAAAAGCAGTCCCATGGCGATGTTGAACCATTTCAGCCGGATCGGATCGGCCAGAAACCGTCGCAGCGCGACCCCGAACCCGGCCCAGGACGACACGCACGGCACGTTGACGAGGCCGAAGGCGACGGCGACCAGAAAAACCGATCCGAAGGGGCTGTCCGCATTGGTGTAGAGCACCATCGCCGTCACCGCCATCACCCAGGCCTTGGGATTAACCCATTGGAACGCCGCCGCCGACAGGAAGGACATCGGCCGGCCGTTACCCGACACCCCATCGATCGACCGCGACATGGCGATCCGCCAGGCGAGATAGAGCAGATAGGCGCCGCCGGCGAATTTCAGCGCCGTATGCAAAGACGGAAAGCTGGAAAGCACGGCGCCAAGGCCGAGTCCGACGGACAACAACAATGTGACGAACCCGGCACCGATGCCGAGCATATGCGGCACGGTACGCCAGAAACCGTAATTCACGCCCGAAACCAAAAGCATGAGATTGTTCGGACCGGGCGTGATCGAGGAAACGAAGGCGAAAACCAGCAGGGCGAAAAAGACGTCGGCGGTCATGGTCCGGTTCCGTTTGCACCGTGCCCGCCGCGCCTATGCAAGGATCCGCGGGCACGCACTTAGGACAGTATTATTGTCCTAAATTGCCTGAAAATCGACTCCGAATTTGTCCGGGGAACAATTTTGACGACCCGGGGATCGTCATGGTTTGCAAGGCGCGGCGGAAAGCCGTCCGCTCCGAGAAAAAACAACGAGCCCGCCGGTCCTACTGCATGCCCTGGGCGCCGCGGTTGAGCGCGGCGACGCCGGTGCGACACACCTCCACCAGCCCGAGCGGCTGCATGATGGCGATGAACTGCTCGATCTTGGAGACCCTGCCGGTGATCTCGAAGATGAAGTGCTCGGTATTGGCGTCGATCACCTGGGCGCGGAAGGCGTCGGCGAGCCGCAGCGCCTCCACCCGATGGTCGCCGACGCCGGCTACCTTGACCAACGCCAATTCGCGCTCCAGCGGCCGGTCCTGCCCGCGCTCGCGCGCCACCACGGTCAGGTCGACCACCTTGTGCACCGGCACGATGCGCTCGAGCTGATGCTTGATCTGTTCCAGCACGTGCGGCGTGCCGCGGGTGACGATGGTGATACGCGACAGGTGCCGCTCGTGCTCGGTCTCCGACACGGTCAGGCTGTCAATATTGTAGCCGCGCCCCGAAAACAGCCCGATCACGCGCGCCAGAACGCCCGGTTCGTTGTCGACCAGCACCGACAGCGTGCGGGTTTCGTGGGTCTCGGTCTCGCGCGCGATGAAATAGGCGGAACCGGTCGGTTTGAGTTGGGCGTTCATCTTTGCGCTTTTTCCTTCTGCGCTGTGGCGGGCGGGTTCTTGCGGGCGCCCGACCGTCCTTGCGAACCGCGTGGCCGAGCCCTCGGCTCTCCGCGCCTAGACCAGTTCCCTGCCCTTGGCGTCGATGGCATTGGCAACGGCCTCGTCGGTCGCCTCGTCGGGCAGCAACATCTCGTTATGGGCCTTGCCGGACGGGATCATCGGAAAGCAATTGGCGAGGTTGGCCACCCGGCAGTCGAAGATCACCGGTTTCTTGACCGCGATCATCTCCTCGATCTTGTCGTCCAACTCGCCGGGCTTTTCGCAGCGTATGCCGTGGCCGCCATAGGCCTCGGCCAGCTTGACGAAATCCGGCAGCGCCTCCGTGTAGGAATGCGACAGCCGGTTGCCGTGCAGCAATTGCTGCCATTGCCGGACCATGCCCATATATTGGTTGTTGAGGATGAAGATCTTGATCGGCGCCTGGTACTGGACGGCCGTGCTCATCTCCTGGATCGTCATCAGCACCGAAGCGTCGCCGGCGATGTCGATCACCAGGCTGTCGCGATGGGCGATCTGCACGCCCAGCGCGGCCGGCAGGCCGTAGCCCATCGTGCCGAGCCCGCCGCTGGTCATCCAGCGATTGGGCTGCTCGAAACCGTAGTGCTGCGCCGCCCACATCTGGTGCTGGCCGACCTCGGTGGTGATGAACGTGTCCCGGTCCTTGGTCAATTCGTAGAGCCGCTGGACCGCATATTGCGGCATGATGACGTCGTCATTGGGCTTGTAGGCCAGCGAATCGCGCGCCCGCCAGCGTTCGATCTGCTCCCACCAGGGTCCGAGCGCGGCACGGTCGGGCGTGACCGTCGCGCGCCACAGCCGCACGACATCCTCCAGCACCCGGCCGACATCGCCCAGGATCGGAATGTCGGCGCGAACGTTCTTGTTGATCGAGGAC
The DNA here is from genome assembly GCF_004000215.1 of Nitratireductor alexandrii. Taxonomy (GTDB): domain Bacteria; phylum Pseudomonadota; class Alphaproteobacteria; order Rhizobiales; family Rhizobiaceae; genus Mangrovimarina; species Mangrovimarina alexandrii. The sequence goes on from NZ_RBVY01000005.1 coordinate 271,199, forward strand.
GGATCGATATCGATGTGGATCTTCTTCGAATTGGGCGAAAACGCGTCCAGGCGCCCGGTGATGCGGTCGTCGAAACGGGCGCCGATGCACAGCATGACATCGCAATCGTGCATGGCCATGTTGGCCTCGAACGTGCCGTGCATGCCCAGCATGCCGAGCCAGCGCTCGCCCGAGGCCGGATAGGCGCCGAGCCCCATCAGCGTCGAGGTGACCGGAAAACCGGACAGGTCGACGAGTTCGCGCAACAAATGGCTTGCCTCGGGTCCCGAATTCACCACGCCGCCGCCCGAATAGATGATCGGCTTCTTGGCCTCGGAAAGCAGGTGCACCGCCGCCTTGATCGCCTCCAGATCGCCTTGCAGGCGCGGCCGGTACGACGTCCGCGGCGCCTGCTGCGGCGGGGTGTAGATGCCCTTGGCGAACTGGATATCCTTGGGAATGTCGACCACGACCGGCCCCGGCCGTCCGGTGGTGGCGACGTGGAACGCCTCGTGGATGATGCCGGCGAGCTCGTTGACGTCCTTGACCAGCCAATTGTGCTTGGTGCACGGGCGGGTGATGCCGACCGTGTCGCATTCCTGAAACGCGTCCGAGCCGATCAGCGTCGTGGGCACCTGGCCGGTGATGCAGACCAGCGGAATGGAATCCATCAACGCGTCCTGCAGCGGCGTGACCGCGTTGGTCGCCCCCGGCCCGGACGTCACAAGCATCACGCCGGCCTTGCCCGTCGAGCGCGCATAGCCCTCGGCGGCGTGGCCGGCGCCCTGTTCGTGCCGCACCAGGATATGCTCGATATCCTCCTGCTGGAACAGTTCGTCGTAGATGGGAAGCACCGCGCCGCCGGGATAGCCGAAAATATGTTCGACGCCGTTGTCCTTCAGCGCCTGCGCGACCATCTCCGCGCCCGTCATCTCGGCACGGCCGGTATCGTCTTTCGGGTTCACCATTGTCTTTCGTCCCAATCTTCTTCTGCGCGCTGCCGCCACGTTCCTTAGCGGCGATCCTGACAATAAAAAAGGCCCCCGAAGGAGCCTGACGATCGCGCATGGGTGCTTTTGCCCGACGGTTACACCGCCTTGCCCATGCGCGTTCCTACTACGAGAATGATCCGTGTGTTCATGAGCGCGGACTTTAGGCACGGTTTCGGCCCCCGTCAACGCGAAAACGCGTCCACGACCGTTCCCGTCATCGGCGAGCCGTCCCCGCCATTAGGGAAATGTCTACCATTCCCCAACACCCCGCCTTAACCCAACACGGCTACCGTGCCTGGCAACGAGGGTACGGGAATGTGTCGATGATGTATGCCGAGAACGGCAAGGCCGTCGGCGAAACGGTCAGCCAGGAAAGACGCAACCCCCAGCAGCCGGACGCCCGGATGCTGGGACGCGTCATCCAGTGCGACGGCGCGCGCGCGACCATTTCGTCCTATGTCGACGCGGCCGAGGACGCACCGACCGATCTGTGGAACATCGGCAAGCTGATTTCGGTGTCGACCGGCCAGACCCGTCTCGTCGGCCTGGTCTGCTCGATCGAGACGCCCTCGGGCATCTGGGCCGAAACCGGCACCAATCCGATCACGGTTCATCTCGAACTGATCGGTGAGGTTCGCGACGAGCCCGGTACCCGCCGGCCGGTCTTCGACCGCGGCATCACCGTCTATCCCAATATCGGTTCGATCGCGCACCAGATCAGGTCGCGCGATCTCGAGGCCGTGTACCAGATGCACGGCAAGCGGGCGGTCGCCATCGGCCAACTCGCCCAAAACACCAAGCTGCCGGCGCGCATCGCGATCGACTGCATGCTCAATCGCCATTTCGCGATCGTCGGCACGACCGGCGTCGGCAAATCCTCCGCCGTGTCGCTGCTCTTGCACAAGGCGATCGAGGAACGCCCCGATCTGCGCATTCTCATCCTCGATCCGCACAACGAATTCTCCGCCGCCTTCCCCAGTCAGGCCGCGCGCATCGACCAGACGACGCTCGACTTGCCGTTCTGGCTGTTCCGGCTCGAAGAGTTGACCGAGGTCTTGTTTCGCGGCCGCGACGGGGTGGTCGAGGAAATCGACATGCTTCGCGACCTTATTCCCGCGGCCAAGCTCGCCTACAGCCAACCCTCCGGCGCGGCGCGTCTGCGGCGCTCGTCCGATCATGGTTCGGTCACCGCCGACACGCCGGTGCCCTATCGCATCAACGATCTGATCAGGCTGATCGACGAGCGCATGGGCCTGCTCGATTCCAAGGCCGAGCGGCCCGTCCTGCGTTCGCTTCGCGGCCGGCTCGAAAGCATCATCAACGACCCGTCCTACCGGTTCATGTTCGCGCCGAGCCTGGTCGAGGATTCCATCCGCGACATCATCGGCAAGATCTTCCGCGTACCCCATGGCGGCAAGCCGGTGATGTGTTTCCAGATGGCCGGCATGCCCTCGGAGGTGGTCAACTCGGTCTGTTCGGTGCTGGCAAGGTTGGCCTTCGACCTCGCCCAGGCGAGCGCGAACCGGCTGAAACTGCTGGTGCTGTGCGAGGAAGCCCACCGCTACATGCCGTCCGACCCGCGGCTCGGCTTCGCGCCGACCCGCCACGCCCTGGCCCGGATCGCCAAGGAAGGCCGCAAATATGGCTGCTATCTCGGCGTCGTGACCCAGCGACCGGGCGAACTCGACCCGACCATCCTGTCGCAATGCTCGACCGTGTTCGCCATGCGCCTGTCCAATGATCGCGATCAGGACATCATCCGCAGCGCGATCGCCGACTCGTCGGCCTCCACCCTGTCGTTTCTGTCGTCCATGGGACAACGCGAGGCGATCGCCTTCGGCGAGGGCGTGGCCACGCCGATGCGCCTGAAATTCGAGGAACTCAGCCCCGACCTGATTCCCGGTGCCCACGCCGACAGCGACTTCGGCGAGGTGACCGAGCCCGACGACCTTGACCTCGCCGCGATGATCGAGCGGATGCGGCACGTCAACCGGGCCGAGCCGGCCAACGCCGCCGATCCGCAGGCCGATCCCGCCTTCTTCGGCGAGCCGAGCAGCGTGTTGAAACGCGTCCTGCCCGGCGGCGCGGCCAATAGCGGCGGCTGGGCCGACCGCGAACAACGGGGCGGCGGCGTTGCCGCTTTCGACGACGAACCGCGCCGCGCGCGCCGTTTCGGCGACGCCACCTACCGCCCGATCCGCGACTGACCCGGCCGACCGGCAAGCAAGCCCTCAAGCGTTTTTAGGCGAAGCGGAAGCCGCCGAGCCGTTCGCAAACGTCTTGCAACAATGCGTTGGGACCGGACTGCGAAGCCGTGCAAAGCAGAACGCCTCCAACGCCGGCATAGCCGCGCCGCGAGCGCGCGCGGCGCGGCGGCCGCCTTTTCCAAACCAGCTTTTCCGCCGCCCACGCCCTTTGTCGCCGCCGGATCTGCGCCGGCATAGGCCGCAAAGCCCGCCGGCGCCACGGCGCGAACCTGTTCGTCGATCTTCTCAGGAAGGATATTTTCGCTGCCGGCCGGCGTGCGGTTTGGCGGGCGCCGGAACGGGACGAGCCCGTCGGGCGCGGCGCTGCGAGGCGCCCGGCCTCAGGCGCAGACCCGGTTGCGGCCCATACGTTTTGCCTGGTAGAGCATGCGATCGGCGCGGCGGAAAAAGTCCTCCGCCGTTTCCTTGCCGTCCCACACCGCGATGCCGACGCTCGTCGTCACCTTCAACCGAATATTGCCCGACACCACGGTCAGGCCCGAGATCGCCTTGCGGATGCGTTCGGCGAGCTTGGTAAGCAGTTCCTCGTCCATGTTCGGCGCCACCACGGCGAATTCCTCGCCGCCCAGCCGCGCCGCGACATCGTGATAGCGGGTGAAATCGCGCAAGCAGCCCGCGACCGCCCGCAGCACCTCGTCGCCGACATCGTGGCCATGGGTGTCGTTGACCGATTTGAAATGGTCGAGATCGAGGATCATCAGGCCGATCGGTTTGCCGATACGGCGGAACTCGTGCAGATATTCGCGTAGCGCATCGTCGAAATAACGCCGGTTCTGCATCCCGGTCAGCCCGTCGGTCAACGCCGCCTGCTCCAGCGTCTCGGAGCGCGCGCTGAGCGAGGCCGTCATCTCGCGCAGCTTGCCTTCTTCCTTCACCTGGGTGCGGATAAGCGGGTAGATGAAGAACATGCCGAAAAATACCGCGACGGCCAGAAGCATCACCGAGGCGAACAAAAGCTGGGACGGGCGCATCCCAGCCGCGCCGAAACCGCCCATATCCTCGAAACCGCCAAGCGCGTCATAGGCGACGAGCGTGAAGGCCCCGGACGTGAGGATCAGGGCGATAAAGGCAAAAAACGCCGATTCCGATTTATGGAAACGCATCGTCCACCACCAACCAGCCGAAACCGAGTTTCGCACGTCTTTGTTTACGGCCGTATTAATGACTGCAACCCTTGAGTGAAAATTTCTCTGCCGGCAATGGCCTGGTCGTGTCTTAAATGGGAGGGGTAAATATTCTGTCCACCCGAACGTCCGGGGCGATTTTCGTCCATGACGAATCCAGCTGATTGCGAAACCAGGTCGCCTGGCGCTTGGCGTAACGCCGGGTTGCGGTCTTGGCGCGCGAAACCGCATCCTCGAGCGTCGTCGCCCCGGCGAGGGCCGCCGACAGTTCGGGCACGCCGATCGCCTTCATCGCCGGAAGGTCCGGGTCCAGGTCGCGCGCGACCAGCGCGCTGACCTCCTCCAGCGCGCCGGACGCCATCATGTCGTCGAAGCGCGCATCGATCCTGCGGGTCAACGTCGCCCGGTCGACCTCGAGCACGAAGCGGCGAAGCGTGTCCGGCTCCACGATCGCCGGCGCCCGACGGGCCTGCCAATCGCCGATCGGACGGCCGGTATGGTCGAAAATCTCGAGCGCGCGCACGATGCGCTGACCGTCGGCCGGCGCGAGCCTTGCCGCGCTTGCCGGGTCGCGCGCCGCCAGCTCATCGTGAAGCGCGGCGCTGCCCTCGCGCGCGAGGCGGTCGCGCCAGCGGCGGCGAACCGCCGCAGGAATGTCGGGCATGTCGGAGAGCCCGCCTTCCAGGGCGCGGAAATAAAGCCCTGTCCCGCCGACGAAGATGAACGGGGCGCCGTCGACGCCAAATCGGTCCACGAGCGCGGCGACATCGCGCAGCCAGGCCCCGGTGGAATAGGCCCGTGCCGGATCGACATGGCCGTAAAGATGGTGCGGCGCCCGGTCGCGTGCGGCACGGTCCGGCCGTGCGGTGATGCGTTCGAGCGTCGCGTAGACCTGCATGGAATCGGCATTCACGATCCGCCCGCCGCTGCGCTCGGCCAGCGCCAGCGCCAGCCGCGACTTGCCGCTGGCGGTCGGGCCGGCTATCAGGATCGCGTTTTTCAACGGTGCCCGGCGTTCGGCCGGTGCAGGGTTTTTCATGGCACTGGTCGCAACAATCATTTCCAATCCCGTCGCCCGCGCGCTCAGCGAGGACGCGGCGACTATGGCCATATCGGCTCTCGGCGCAAGCCGGGTCGAGTGGCTGGCGCCGGCCGTCGCCGCCGACATCGCCGTGCCCGCGCACATCGATGCGGCCGATGCCGGCGCGCGCCTGCGGGCCGCGCTCGCCGGCCACCCGCTCGACATCGCCGTTCAGGACCGGGCCGGCCGGCGCAAGAAAATCCTGATCGCCGACATGGACTCCACCATGATCGGCCAGGAATGCATCGACGAACTCGCCGACGAAGTCGGCCTGCGCGCTCAGGTCGAGACGATCACCGCGCGCGCCATGGACGGCGAGATCGCCTTCGAGCCGGCGCTGCGCGAGCGTGTGGCGCTGCTCAAGGGCCTGCCGGTTGAGGTCGTCGCGCGCGTGATCGCCGAGCGCATCACGCTCGCTCCCGGCGGCCGCGAACTGGTCGCCACGATGCGAAGGGACGGTGCCTTCACCGCGCTCGTGTCGGGCGGCTTCACGCTGTTTACCGGGCCGGTCGCCGCCATGCTCGGCTTTCACGAGAACCAGGCCAACCGGCTGGTCGAAGAAGACGGCGTGCTGGCCGGCAGGGTCGACGAACCGATTCTGGGCCGCAGCGCCAAGGCCGAGGCCCTGCAGGCGATCGCCACGCGCCTCGGCCTGGACACGGCCGACGCCATCGCCGTCGGCGACGGCGCCAACGATCTCGACATGCTGCGGCTCGCCGGAACGGGCGTGGCGCTGCACGCCAAGCCGAGCGTCGCCGCCCAGGCCCGAATCCGCGTCGACCATGGCGACCTGACGGCGCTGCTCTACCTGCAGGGCTATCGCCAGCCCGAGTTCCACCGGCCATGAGGCTGGAGACGCCCCGTCTGCTGATCCGCAACTGGCGGGATCGCGACCGCGAGCTGTTTTTCCGGATCAATTCCGACGATCGGGTGATGGCGTTTTTCCCTTTCCGCCGAGACCGCGAGCAGGCCGACCGGCTGTTCGACATGCTGCGCGACGGCATCGCCAGGAACGGCTACGGCTTCGCGGCGCTCGAACTGCGCGCCACCGGCGCGCCGATCGGCTTCGCCGGTCTCCAGCCGGCCGGTCTCGAACCGGTCCTGCCCGCCGAAACGTTCGAGATCGGCTGGCGGCTGGCGCCGGAATTTTGGGGCAATGGTTACGCCAGCGAGGCCGCCCGGGCGCTGCTGGCCTACGGGTTCGACGATCTCGGCCTTGACGAGATCGTGTCCTTCGCGGTGTGGAACAACACCCGCTCGACCGCGGTGATGGAGCGGATCGGCATGCGGCGCGACCCGGAGGCGGATTTCGACCACCCGAAAGTGCCCGAAACCCATCCCGACTTGCGCCGCCACGTCCTCTACCGCCTGTCCCGCGAGGCCTGGCGCGCCCGCGCCGAGCCGTAGACCGCATTCAGACCGCGCGGGCCGCATGCCCGGCGGCCATATGCGTGCGCGTCAATTCATCCGCACGGTCACGAAACGCAATTCGCCGTTCTTGGAGGCCAGCATCAACAGCGCGTTTTTGCGGCCCTGTTCCTTGAGCGCGGCGATCCGGTCCATCACCTGCTGCGGTGTCGAAACGGATTCCTGAGCGATTTCGGTGATGACGTCTCCGGCCGCGATACCCTTTTCCATCGCCGCCGAATCCGGCGCGACCTCGGTCACGACCACACCGGACACATCCTCGGAAATCTCGAAACGCTGCCGCGCCGGGTCGTCGAGCTCGGCGATGGTCATGCCGAGCACCGTCGCGGTTGCGACCGTGCCGTCGTCGCCCTCGCCGCCCGTCTCGGCCGAGGCGAGCTGCTCGCCGTCCTCCAGCCGGCCGAGCGTGACCTCGACCGTGCTTTCCTTGCCCTTGCGCACGATCACCACGTCGACCGCCTTGCCGACAGGGCTTTCGGCGACGATGCGCGGCAGGTCGCGCATGTCGATAATGTCCTGGCCGTCGAACTTCACGATCACGTCGCCGGGCTGGATGGAGCCGTTGTCGACCGGGCCGTCCTTGACGATGCCGGCCACCAGCGCGCCCTTGGCCGTCGCCATGCCGAGGCTTTCGGCGATGTCGTCGGTCACCGGCTGGATGCGCACGCCGAGCCAGCCGCGCCGCGTCTCGCCGAACTCGCGCAACTGGTCGATCACGTTGACGGCGAGCTTGGCCGGGATCGAGAAACCGATGCCGATCGAGCCGCCCGACGGCGAGATGATGGCGGTGTTGATGCCGATCACCTCCCCGGCCATGTTGAACAGCGGTCCGCCCGAATTGCCGCGATTGATCGCCGCGTCCGTCTGGATGTAGTCGTCATAGGGACCGGAATTGATGTCGCGGTTGTTGGCCGACACGATGCCGATCGACACCGAGCCGCCGAGCCCGAACGGATTGCCGATCGCCAGCACCCAGTCGCCGACGCGCATCTTGTCCGAATCGCCGAACGGGACCGCGGTCAGTTTCTTTTTCGTCGGATCGACCTTCAGGATCGCCAGATCGGTCTTGGTGTCGCGCCCGATCAGTTCGGCCTTCAGCTTGCTGCCGTCGGAGAAATTGGCCTCGATCTCGTCGGCATCGGCGATCACGTGATTGTTGGTGACGATGATGCCCTCTTCGGCATCGATCACGAAGCCGGACCCGAGCGACTGCACCTTGCGCGGCCGGTTGTCCTGGCCTTCCCGGTTGCGGAAGAACTCGTCGAAGAAATCCTGGAACGGCGACCCTTCCGGCAATTTGGGCATCGGCACCGCGTCGCGTCCGCCGCGCGTCGTTTGCGAGGTCGAGATGTTGACCACCGCCCCGATCAGCCCGTCGGCGAGGTCGGCGACCGAGGCCGGCCCGGCGTTCTGGGCTGAGGCCTGGGGCACGGACATGGTGACGCCGGCGACGGAAACAGCGGCCGCGGCCGCAATCAGGCTCGTGCGCAGCGACGGCCAAACTCGCGTCAAGGACATGCGATCGTTCTCCCGGTAGCGGCGCATGACCGTCGGCGCGGCCCTCGCCCGATTGACTGAGACTTCCCAAAAAATACGGCGCGTTTGCGACCTCGCGCGCGCCGTATCGATAACGCCTGCGTTACCCGCGCACCATCCACACGATCGCGACCCCGGCCGCGACCGCCGCCAGCCCGCCATAACGCAGAACATGTTCCGGCGTCTCGCGCATTTCGGCTGCCAGCCGCCGGGCGAAACCGGGGAAGCCGCCATAGATCACGCCCTCGATCACGAGGACGAGACCGATGGCGGCAACGAAGTCGCCCATTCTATTGGCCGGGCGGCGTCGCGCCGGTGGTCGTGCGGTCGGCGCGCGGAGCGGCCGGAGCGTTTTCGGCCGGCGCCGGCGCGCGGCCGGCGGCCGAACCGAAATAGCGGAAGAACTCCGAGTTCGGCGACAGCACCATCGAGGTGCCCTCGCTGTCCAGCGCCTGCGTATAGGCGGCCATCGAACGATAGAACTCGAAGAATTCCGGATCGCGCTCGAAGGCGTCGGCGAAGATCGCGTTGCGCTCCGCCTCGCCCTCACCGCGCAGGATCTCCGATTCCCGGCGTGCCTCGGCGACGATTTCCACCACCTCGCGATCGGCGCGGGCGCGGATGCGCTGGGCCGCCTCGCGACCGCGCGCACGCAGGCGCTCGGCTTCGGCCAGGCGCTCGGCCTTCATGCGGTCATAGGTCTGTTGCGAAACCTCCTGGGTCAGGTCGGTCCGGCGAATGCGCACGTCCTCGATCTCCAGGCCGAGCGAATTTGCGTCCGGGCGCAACTGGTCGCGCACCTCGCGCATCATCGAAGAGCGCTCTTCCGAAAGCGCGGCCTCGAAGCCGCGCAAGCCGTAGACCCGGCGCAGCGCTGCGTCGAGACGCGTGCGCAGGCGCTGCTCGGCCAGCGTCACGCTGCCCGACACGGTCTGGCGGAAGGTGCGCGGATCGGAAATCCGGTAGGCGACGAACGCGTCGACCTCGTAGAACTTGCCGCCCGAGACCTGGACGCGAATGTCGTCGAGATCGAAGCGCAGCACGCGGTCCTCGATCAGCTGCACATTGTCGGCCTCCAGAAACCCGAAGGGCAGTTTGAAATAGAGGCCCGGTTCGGTCTTCACCTCGACGATCTCGCCGAAGCGCAGCACGATCGCCTGCTGGCGTTCGTTGACGATGAAAAACGACGAAAATCCGAGAATGACGAGGATCGCGACCACAAACGCGATAATGGGAAGACGGTTCGACATTACTGGTCTCCTCTCGCGCGCTTCTGCAGTTCGGGCAGCGGCAGATACGGCACCACGCCCTGGCCATTGTCCTGTTCGACGATCACCTTGTTGGATCCTTTCAGGATTTGTTCCATCGTTTCCAGAAACAGACGCTTGCGGGTGACGTCCGGCGCCTTGGCGTATTCGTCGTAGACGGAGATGAAGCGCTGGGCCTCACCGCGCGCCTCCTGCACGACACGGTTCTTGTAGGCGGCCGCCTCTTCCCGGATCTGGGCGGCTTCACCGCGGGCCTGGCCGAGTTGCTGGTTGGAATATTGATTCGATTCCTCGACGAAGCGGTCTTCGTCCTGCTCGGCGCGCTGCACCTCGTCGAACGCGTCGGCCACCTCGCGCGGCGGCGCGGCGTCCTCGATCGAGATCGCGTTCACCGCCAGGCCGGAGCCGTATTCCTCGAGCGTCGTCTGGATGATGCTGCGCACATTGTCGGATATGCCCTGGCGATCGTCGCGGAACACGTCCTGGGCCGGCCGCCGGCCGACGACCTCGCGCACCGCGCTCTCGCCGATCTGGCGGATCATGTCGTCCGGGTTCTGCACGTTGAACAGATAGGCGCGCGGATCGGCGACCTGATAGGCGACGGAAAAGCTGACATCGACGATGTTCTGGTCGCCCGACAGCATCAGACCGGAGGAGGTCGATCCCCTCGCATCGCCGATATTGAGCAGTTTTTCGGCCGTGTTGGCCTTTTCGACGGTCTCGATCGGCCACCAATGGAAATGCAGGCCGGGCTCGGAAATATCGTCCTTCGGCTTGCCGAAGCGCAGTTCCACGCCAAGTTCGTCGGGCTGGACGGTGTAGATCGCCTTGAAGGCCCACAGTCCGAGCAGGCCGACCACGATCAGCCCGACAATGGCGGGGCTGAAGCCGCCGCCGCCCGGCAGAGCCTGCTTCAGCCGGTCCTGGCCGCGTCGGATAATATCCTCAAGGTCGGGGGGGGAGTTGGACGGTCCACCCGGACCGCGCGGTCCCTGGCCCCAGGGGCCACCGCCATTGCCGCCCCCCCAAGGGCCGCCGCCTCCGCTCTGATTACTCCAGGGCATGAAATTCCTTTCATTGTGCGTTCCGCTTCGCGACGGCCTGAATGCCGGGCGGAATCCATGTGTCGAGAGTTATAGGGATGCGCTACCGCCCTTTCAACGCGGGCATGGACCTTGCGGTGTCATTTGCCGCACATGGTCGCGCTTTCTTACATCATAGGGTAAAAAACCGGGCACGGCCATGCAAGCGCTCAGCGCCTTTCGTAAACGGCGTAACGGGTGGCGTGGCTGTCCTTTTCTCCCGGCGGGACCTCGGCCTCCTCCACCACCGCCCACACAGACGGGTCGATCGGCGGAAAACGCGTGTCGCCGTCGATATCGGCCAACACATGGGTCACATGCAGCCGGTCGGCCAGGCCGATCGCCTGGGCATAGAGCTCGCCGCCGCCGATCACGCAGATCTCATCGCCGTCCTCGCGCGCCGCCATCGCCAGCGCCTCTTCGAGCGTCGCCGTCACCGTGACGCCGTCGGCGCGCCAGTCGCGATTGCGCGTCACCACGATGTTGGCCCGGCCGGGCAAGGGTCTGCCGATACTGTCGAAGGTCTTGCGTCCCATGATGACGGGTTTGCCCAGCGTGACCGCCTTGAACCGCTTGAGATCCGTCGACAGGCGCCACGGCATGCCGCCGTCGCGTCCGATGACGCCGTTTTCGGCGACGGCCACCACGATCGCGATACTGCTCATGGCGAGCCCCTCACACCCGCCTCATACCGCGATCGGCGCCTTGATCGAGTCGTCGGCCTCGTAGCCTTCGAGGCTGAAATCGGCGTAGCGGAAGGCGAACAGGTCGGCGACATCGGGATTGATGCGCATCGTGGGCAGCGGCTTCGGCGTGCGGGTCAGCTGCAGCCGCGCCTGCATGAAATGGTTTTGGTAGAGATGCGCGTCGCCGAGCGTATGAACGAATTCGCCCGGCCGCAGTCCCGTCACCTGCGCCACCATCATCGTCAACAGCGCGTAGGAGGCGATGTTGAACGGCACGCCGAGGAAGATGTCGGCCGAGCGCTGGTAGAGCTGGCACGACAGCCGGCCCTCGGCGACGTAGAACTGGAACAGGCAGTGGCACGGTGGCAGCGCCATTTCGCCGATCTCGGCCGGGTTCCAGGCCGACACGATCAGGCGCCGCGACTCGGGATTGTCGCGGATCTGGTCGACGAGTTGCGCGATCTGGTCGATCGAGCCACCGTCCGGCGTCGGCCAGGAGCGCCATTGCGAGCCATAGACGGGGCCGAGATCGCCGTTCTCGTCGGCCCATTCGTCCCAGATCGTCACGCCGTGCTGGTTGAGGTAGCCGATATTGGTGTCGCCGGACAAAAACCACAGCAATTCGTGGATGATCGACTTCAAATGCAGCTTCTTGGTGGTCAGCACCGGAAAGCCGTCATCGAGGTCGAACCGCATCTGGTGGCCGAACACCGAGCGGGTGCCGGTCCCCGTGCGGTCGCCGCGATCGGTGCCCGTGTCGAGCACGTGGGACAAAAGGTCGAGATATTGGCGCATGATGTTCCGGGACAGCGATTCTCTTCGCGCCTCACACTAGCCTATCGCGCCCGGCCGCGCACGCCATCGTCCGGCCTGTCCCCAACCGGTAAAACGCAGCCAATGCCGGCGCCGGCATCTCAGTCCAGCACGGCCGGCCAATTGGCGTCGGCTTTGGCGACATTGCCGGCGATGTCCTGCGACCATTGTGCGCGCACGGACTGCGAATAGTTGAGATAGAGCCTGCCGTCGACGACCGTCCAGGCCTCTGGATCGCCCTTGGCGGTATAGCCCTGGCTCACCGCCCAGGCGCAATAACCGCCATAGTGCGGCAGATATTTTTGCGGATCGGCGCGGAAAGCGTCGCGGTTGCGTGCGCTGGCGAAGCGGTAGCGCACGCCCTCGTGGCTGGCTTCGATCGCCGGATCGCCCGGGATCGCGGCGTTTTCACTCTGGTAGGCCACGACATCGTAGCCGCCGGCGCCCACTCCCGCCACCAGGCCGGTAAACACCTTGTCGGCGGCAACCGCCGCGCCGGCGGTGCCAAGCGCGGTCGCCGCGCCGGCAATCAGGCCCAAGACCCCACGTCGCTGCATCGCACATCCTCCCTGTCTGCCGACACCGCTTGTAGCGCGGCCGGGCTTGCCGCGCGCTACACGACCTCACACGAATGCTTGATCCCGGCGCAATACCGGCGAACGTGGCGGACCGCCTCAGGTCCGCCTGGACCGGGACAGCGCGGCCTCGACCAGGATAAAGGCCGTCGCGCCGGCTTCCTCCATATAGTCCGGATCGCGATGCAACAGCACGACGGCGAAGGAGCCGTCGAGCAGCAGCACGATCCGCCGCGCCAGACGGTCCGGCTCCGCCAGCCCCGCGCCCGCAAAAATTTCCGCAAGCCAGGCCTCGAACTTCTTCTTATGCGCCGCGCCGATGCGCATCGCCGGGTGGCCGGGCATTGCCGCCAATTCGGCCGCCGTGCGCAGGAAGCCGCAGCCCTTCCATCCCGGCTTGCGGGCCGATCGGGCGAGCGCGCAGAAAATGCCGCGCACCTTGTCGGCAAGCGAACCGTCGGTTTCGGCGAACCAGCGCCGGAAAGTGGCAAGATTGGGCTGGTCGCGCCCTTCCAGATAGGCGGCGATCAACTCGTCCTTGCTGGCGAAATGATAATAAAGCGTGCGCTTGGTGACCCCGGCCTTGGCGGCGACCGCATCGACGCTGACCGCGCGGATGCCCTCGCCGTAAAACAGCGTCGTGGCCGCCTGCACGATACGTTCGCGGGTGGATAATGCCGTCGTCGCCATGGCCCTATGTATACCGACTAGTGAATATACACAACAACGGCGTCGCGCTACCTTCCCGTCGTCCCCCCACGCACGCAGGAAAAGCACCATGCCAGAACCGGTTCTCATCGACGTCGCCGACGGCATCGCCGTCCTCACCCTCAACCGTCCCGACAAGCTCAATGCGCTGTCCCGCGCGATGATCGACCGCGTGCTGGACCTGCTCGACGGGATCGAGAGCGACAGCCGCTGCCGCGCAGTGATCCTGACCGGTGCAGGCCAGCGCGCCTTTTCCGCCGGCGCCGACATCGCCGAATTTCGCGAAAGCGTGCGCGCGGGCATCGACTGCGCCGTGCGCGACTTCGTGCGCCGCGGCCAGCGCATGACGGCGCGGATCGAGGCCTATCGCAAGCCGGTGATCGCGGCGGTCAACGGCTTCGCCTTCGGCGGCGGTTGCGAGATCGTCGAAGCCGCCCACCTGACGGTCGCCAGCGACGACGCCCTGTTCGCCAAGCCGGAAATCCGGCTCGGCATGCCGCCGACATTCGGCGGCACGCAGCGCCTCGCCCGGCTGGCGGGCCGCAAGCGCGCGCTGGAATTGCTGCTGACCGGCGAAACCTTCTCGCCGCGATATGCGCTCGAACTCGGGCTGGTCAACCGCGTCGTGCCGCACGACGAGCTGATGGCGACAGCGCGCGACCTGGCCGGTCGCATCACGGTCCACACCGCCTCGGCCGCCGCGGCGGTCCTGGCGGCGACCACGCGCGGCCTCAACATGAGCATCGCCGAGGGCCTGCAGACCGAATGCGACCTGTTCGCCGGCCTGGTGCCCACGCACGATCTCTCCGACCGGCTCGACCGGTGGCTGGCGCGCAAGGCGAAGCCGGTTCCGGCCGCATAGCGCGACAAACCGCGTGCCGGCGGTCTTTTCATTTGCCGTCGGCATGCCTATATTCGTCCCGTCAGCTTGACTGACTATGGCGATAAACTGCCGATGTAATAAGCCGTTCGGACCCGGGGGCGGTACCCGGCGCCTCCACCACAAACCGCTTTGCCTGGCGGTTTTTGATGGGGGCGAAATAGGATCGACGAAGGTGTAAAGATCGGACTTTTGCCCGGCATTGTACCACCGTTATCGGGCTAAACTTGTAGTTGCAAACGACAACTATGCGGAAGCACGTCTCGCTGCGTAATGCGGCTCGACAGCTTCAATTCAAGTCCTAGCGGTTCGCACCTCTAGGCGGGGTTCGGAGGCACCTGGCAACAGAAGCCTCCACTTCTCCCCATCTGCCTCCCCGTCCATTCCCGTCCGCTGTCGCGCGTGTCGGCGCCGCTTGGCGCGCCCCGCGGCCGCTTTCCCGCGCGCACGCCGTCGCCGCCAAAATCATCCAGCCAGGGAGCATGCCATGTCCTCACCACAGAGCGAGCGCCTGTTCGTCTTCACCGGCGGGCCGGGCTCCGGCAAAACCACTTTGCTCGACGCACTGGCCGCGACCGGCTTCGCCGTCATGGACGAGGCCGGGCGCGGCGTCATCCGCCAGCAACAGGCGATCGGCTCCGACGCCCTGCCCTGGGCTGATCGGGCACGCTTCGCCGACTGGATGCTGTGTTGGGAATTGCGGTCGCACGCGCTCGCCATGCAGCGCAGCGGGACCGTCCTGTTCGACCGTGCCATCCCCGACATTGTCGGCTATCTCGCCCTGTCGCGGCTTGCCGTGCCGCCGGCGTTGACACGGGCCGCCACCGATTTCCGTTACAACGCGACCGTCTTCATCGCGCCGCACTGGCCCGAGATCTACGTCAACGACGCCGAACGCCGCCAATCGCCCGAGGAAGCGCGGCGCACCCACGCCGCGATGGCAAACACCTATTCCGCCTTCGGCTACCGGCTTGTCGAATTGCCCAAAACCGGTCTTGCCGAACGGGTGCGCTTTGTGGTCGACACGCTGCGGACGGCATGAGACATCGCCGGCCGCGATGCTGACCGGCGCCGCATGCGGGAATATCGCACTCGCCGGTTCCATCTTTGTGCAAACCGCACTAAATCTAACCGGACTCACTCGATGGACCCCGACTGCATGACGGACGACCAAATTCGCTACGACATCCTCGCCCAGGAAGCCTTGCGCGGCGTGATGCGCAAGGTTTTGAGCGAGGTTGCCAAGACGGGCCTGCCGGGCAACCATCACTTTTTCATCACCTTCCTCACCGGCGCGCCCGGCGTGCGGGTCTCCAGCCGGCTGCGCGAGCGCTATCCCGAGCAGATGACGATCGTGCTGCAATACCAGTTCTGGGACCTGAAGGTGACCGATAGCGGCTTCGAGATCGGCCTGTCGTTTTCCGATGTGCCCGAAAAGCTCGAAATCCCGTTCTCGGCCGTGCGCGGTTTCTACGACCCGTCCGTCAATTTCGAACTCGAGTTCGACGTGAAGGTGGAGGCCCCGGCCGAAGAAGCGCCGGAACCGGAGGCGGACGACAAAAAAGCCGCCGCGCCCGCCAAGGCGACCGCGGCGAAAAAATCCGGCGGCGAGCGCGCAAAGAAGAAAAAGGACGATCTCAAGGCCGAGGAGCCCGCCGAGGCGGAGGCCGAAACCAAGGGCGCCCAGGTCGTCTCGCTCGATGCGTTCCGAAAGAAATAACCCAAAAGCGTGTCCGCTCGGGAGCGCCGATGGCTGAGATCGTCAATCTGCGCCTGGCGCGCAAGCGTGCCGAACGGGCCGCGCGCGAAAAGCGGGCGAGCGAAAATCGCGCACGCCACGGCCGCACCAAGACCGAAAAGCAGACCGAAGCCCGCACCGAACGAACCGCCCGCGCAGCGCTCGACGGCCATCGCCGCGACAAGCCGCAAGGCGACGACCGGCCGTGAGCGGCGTGCGCAAACGATCGGTCACGATCCGCGGCCACCGCACCAGCTATTCGATCGAACAGGCTTTTTACGACGAGTTGAAGAAAATCGCGGCCCGGCGTGATCGCGCCCTGGCCGCGCTCGTCGCCGAAATCGACGAACAGCGCCCGCGCGACACCAATCTGTCGTCGGCATTGCGACTTTACGTGCTTGACCATGTGCGCGCGCGCGACGCCGAACGCGCCCGCCGTCCCGAACCGTCATCGTAACAGCCGCGCGCCGCGCTCGGCCGGGACGCGCCTGCCGCAAACTCAGCGCCCCGGTGAATGGGACTTCAGAAATTCTTCGATGTCCATCGCGTCGAAATCGAGTTCCGAAGCGGAACCCGGCCTCGGTCTCGGCGGCCGCGCGGGCGGCGGCAGCGGCGTGCGGGTGATCGTGTCGGTCGATGCGGTCCCGGCCTCGTCGACCGGCTCGCGGGCCTGTTCGCGCGCGGCCTGTTCCGCACGAAGCCGCGCCTCCTCCTCCGCGCGCCGCCGGGCCTCGTCCTCGGCGCGGATGCGCGCGGCCTCTTCCTCGGCTTTCTGGCGCGCGGCCTCTTCCTTCGCCTTCAATCGCGCTTCCTCCTCGGCCTGGCGCCGCTCTTCCTCCTCGGCCTGGCGCGCGGCCTCTTCCTCTGCCTTCAACCGCGCGGCTTCCTCGGCCTGGCGCCGCGCTTCCTCGTCGGCCTGGCGCCGCGCTTCCTCGTCGGCCTGACGCGCGGCCTCTTCCTCCGCCTTCAACCGCGCGGCTTCCTCGGCCTGGCGTCGCGCCTCTTCTTCCGCCTGGCGGACGCGGCGCAATTCGGCAAGCTGCGTGTAATAGCGCACTTCGCGCCGCAGCCGCTGCTTTTCGAGCAGTTCGGCCTGCATCTTTTCCACCCGCGCCTGTTCGCGCTCGAGCGCGCGCTGGGTCAGGAATTGCGCCAGCGGCGCGGTATCGAAACGGCGCATCACATTGCCGATCGGCCCTTCGGCGACAAAGCCGACCACCGGCTCGGACCCGACCACCGCCTCGTCGCCGGCCTCGTAACGAAGCTGCCCGTCCATCGACACCGCGCCGGAATTGAGATCGGCGCGGGCCTGCGTCTCCAAACGCGCCGCACCGGCCTCCATGAACAGCGGCGGCGTACGGATCACGCCGCCGGCAATGGTGAAGGGGGCAACGATTTCGCCGATCCCGAGCGTCCCGTCGGCGACCAGCGCAGGCGCGAAACCGGCCGTCTGGTCTGCGGTGATGTCGCGGCCGATCTCGTCGGCGCGCGCCAGGATCGGCCCGAGCGCGTCCGCACTCAGGCCCGGCACGGCAAGCCCGACGAACCGCGCCGTGCCCGATCCCGTCAGCGCCGCGATCAGCCCGCCGACGGTGCGCCCGCTTGCCGTCGCCGACGCGCTCAGATCGGCGCTGCCGCCCAAACCCGGCGCGCGCAGCAGCGTCGCGCTGTCGGCGCCCGCGATCTTCAGTTGGGCCGAAAACAGGCCCGCCCCCTGATTGTTGTTGAGCTCCGCAAGCCCTTCCAGCGAACCGCCGACGAAGCCGGCCTCAAGATCGGCGAGCCGCAGCCCTTCCCGGTCCAGCGCCAGAGTGAAGCTGGCCTCCTCCGCGCTCAGCCAGGCACCGACGCCGAGCGTGCCGACCTCGAACGCCAGCCGCCCGGTAAACGGCACCGTCGCGGCCTGGACAAACGGCGCGTCGGGCCAGCCCTCGCCGTCATATTCGATCGCCCCTTCGCCGAGCACCAGCCCGGCCGCGAGCGCGAGATCGAACCCGCCGAGCGCGAGCCTGCCGGCGAGATCGGGCATCCCGTCCGCGAGCCGCGCCCGCAAATCTCCCGAAACCGTATTGCCGGCGAGATTGCCGGCGATCTCGGAAAGCGTGAGCACGCCCCCCTCCAGCGCGACATCGCTTTTGAGATCGGCGGGAAGCCCGAGCCCCATGCCGGGCAGGGTCAGGCCCGAGGTCATCAGCCACGGTTCCAGATCGTCGCCCGACAGGTCGAGCCCGCCCTTGGCCGACAGCGCCATGCCGTTTACCGTGGCGCTGCCGGAAAACCGCGCCTGGGCCTGCGGCGACAGGAGCGCGAACCGGACCGCGGCGCCTTCCGACAAGGTGCCGTCCACCGCCAGTTGCGCCGTGCCTTCGCCGGTCAGGCCGAGATCGAAGGCCGGCAGGCCGGCAAAGGCCAGCAGTTCGGCGGTATTCGTGGTTTCGGCCTCCAGCGACAGCGCCAGCGGCGCGCCGAAAAGGTCGCCGTCGAAAGCCTCCGACGACAGCGACAGGCTGACATCGCTGTCGCCGATATGGCCCTGCGCGCCCAGCGATGCCTGGCCCGGCCCCGCGCCGGCGCGCTCCAGGCTCGCCACCATGTCGATCTGCGCGTCGTCCATCAGCCCCTGATAGGCATCGGCCCGGCCGGCAAGCGCGGCCGCCAGGGCGTTTTGGGGAAAGCGCGCCGCCACCAGCCGCGCGAACGGGGCGAGATCGCCGGCGAGGATGGAGGCGTCGACGGAGCCGCTCGGCCGGCCGTCAATGTCGCGTAGCTTCGCCGTCGCGCTGATATTGGCGCCGGCCAGGCCGGTCACCGCCAGCCGGTCGATGTCGAGCTGGTCGCCGCGCAGCCTGAAGGCGGTATCGACCTCCTCGGCAGCCAGGCCCGACAGCCGCACCGGCCCCGCCTTCAGGCTGAAATCGATGTCGTGGCCGCCGAAATGGGTCACGCCGGCATCGCTGACGAACAGCGAGGCGAATGCCGCCATGCCGTCGACGTCCAGCGCCTCGCCTTCCAGCTTGGCGGTCATGGCCGGCCGCACGGCGTCGCGCCGCTGGCGGTCGAGCGAGCCGCGAAACCGCGCCGTGCCCAGGATCAATTCCAGATTGTTGAAAAGCTGGCGCTCGGCGCCCAGTTCGACATCGGCGGCGAAACCGGCGGCCGGCAGGCGCCGGATCGCCTCGTCGACGTCGCGCGCAAGCCAGGCCGCGAAGCCCGACGGCTGACCGACCGCCAACAAAAGCCGGCCGTCGAAGCGCATTGCCTCGCCGGCCGAAATCAGCCCGTTCGCCTCCAGCCGCGTGCGGCCGGGCAGCGTCGCGCGCAGCGTGTTGACCGTCCAGCCGTCCGCGCCCGGCTCGGCCGAGAACGACACGTCGCGAATGGTGGTATCGCCGGCCACGATCGCCGGCAGGTCGATGTCGACCGTGCCCGCGATGCCCGGCCGCGGCAGGTCGAGCACGGCCTCGTTGAGCGCGTCCAGGCGATCCTGCAGCGCCAGGCCGGTTATGTCGCCTGCTTCGCCCTCCCCGCGGTCGAGCCGCACCTGCGCGCCGGTCGCCTGGATCAGGAAACGCGGCGAGACGCCGAAATCGAGCAGCGCGGTGCCGTCGGCGGTATAGGGGTCGTCGAGCGTACCGGTCTCGAGCCGAAACTCCGAAACGTCGAGCCGGTTGTTGTCGAGCGTGAACGCGCCGGCGAAACGAAAGCCGGCCGGCGCTTCGGGCTGCTCGCCCGTCTCGCCGTCGGCGCTGCGGATGCCTGCATCCAGTTTGAAGCGGCCGTCATAGCTGGCCGCCCCGTCATGCAGCCGCGCCCGGCCGTCGGTTTCCAGCGCGAAGGCGCGGTCGCTCGGGCGCACCCGCGCGCGCAGCCGCAACGTGCCGTCGTCCTCGACGGTACCGGTCGACAGCGTGACCGCCGCCGCCTGCCCGTCGAGGCGCATCGATCCGTCGAGCCGCCACGGCCCGGCGAGCGTGCGCGCGGCGATCTCGGCATTGATCTCGCTGACAATATGCTCGCGGCCGCTGAGCGCATGACGCAGCCGCACCCTGCCTTCGGCCACCGTGATCTTTTCGAGCGATATTTGCGACGGATCGAAAAGGCTCGCCGGCCGCGCCGCCCAGTCTATGGTGCCGTCCTCGGCCACCGTGATGACCGCCGACGGCCGCTCGAGCCGCATGTCGAAGATCAGGATCTCGCCGCGCAGGAACGGCGACAATTCCGCGTCCATCGAGAAGCTGTCGACCGTCATCTGCGGCTCGCCGGGCGTCGCCCCGGCCACCCTGACATCGGTGAACCGCACCGAGGGGAACGGCAAGAGCCGCGCCGTGGCGGTGCCCTCCACCGTGACCGCGCGGCCGAGTATGCGGCTTGCCTCGCGTTCGAAATCGGCGCGATAGCTGGTCCAGTCGACAAAATAAGGCCCCACCAGCGCCGCGGTGAGCACCAGCACGATCAAGCCGCCGATGAATACGAACAGACGGGCCAGAAACCTGCTCCTGAGTCGTCGATAGCCGACACCTTACCCCGATCGGCGTGTCGATAAAGTGGCGGCGCCGATCCCGGCCAGCGCGAAAAACCCGTCAGTCGAGCGCGAAAATCTTGCCCGGATTGAGAATGTTCTGCGGATCGAGCGCCTTCTTGATGGCCCGCATCACGTCGACGCCGGTGCCCAGTTCCAGTTCCAGAAACTTCGCCTTGCCCTGGCCGATGCCGTGCTCGCCGGTGCAGGTGCCCTCCATCGCCAGCGCCCGTTCGTTGAGCCGGGCAACGAAGGCCTCCGCCTGCGCGATCTCGCGCGTGTCTTCGGGGTCCATCAGCACCAGCACGTGGAAATTGCCGTCGCCGACATGGCCGACGATCGGCGCGACCAGGCCCATCGCCTCGATGTCGCGTTCCGTTTCGGCGATGCATTCGGCCAGCCGCGAGATCGGCACGCACACATCCGTCGACAGGCCGCGCGCGCCGGGCCTGAGCGGCAGCGAGGCCCAATAGGCGTCGTGGCGCGCCTTCCACAATTTGGTGCGTTCCTCGGCGACCTGGGTCCAGATGAACGGTCCGCCGCCGTGCTCGGCCGCGATCTCGCCAAAAAGCTGCGCCTGTTCGGCCACGCCGCTCTCGGTGCCGTGGAACTCGAGGAACAGGCACGGGCTTTCGGGATAGTCGAGCTTCGAATAGGCGATCATCGCCTTCATCTGCAGCCGGTTGACCAGTTCGATGCGCGCGACCGGCACGCCCATCTGGATGGTGGCGATCACCGCCTCGCAGGCCGCCTCCACGCTCGGAAACGGGCACACCCCGCCCGACATCGCCTGGGGAATGCCCTGCAGCCTGAGCGTCAGCGAGGTGATGATGCCGAGCGTGCCTTCCGCGCCGATGAAAAGCCGCGTCAGATCGTAGCCGGCCGAGGATTTCTTGGCCCGCTTGGCGGTCGTCACCGTCTGCCCGTCGGCCGTCACCGCCGTCAGCGCCAGCACATTGTCGCGCATCGTGCCGTAGCGCACCGCGTTGGTGCCCGACGCGCGCGTCGAGGCCATGCCGCCGAGGCTGGCATTGGCGCCCGGATCGATCGGGAAAAACAGCCCCGTGTCGCGCAGATAGGTGTTGAGCGCCTCGCGCGTCACGCCCGGCTCGATCGTGCAGTCGAGATCCTCGGCATTGACCGACACGATCTTGTCCATGCCCATCAGGTCGAGCGAGATGCCGCCGCCCGGCGCGTTGACATGACCCTCCAGCGACGTGCCGGTGCCGAACGGGATCACCGGCACGCGATACGTCGCGCAAAGGCGCACCACCTCCTGCACCTCCGGCGTCGAGTGTACGAACACCACCCCGTCCGGCAATTGCGCGGGAATATAGGTGGTGGTGTGGGCATGCTGCTCGCGGATCGCCTGGCCGGTCTGAAACCGCTCGCCGAAGCGCTGCTTGAGGACGCCGAGCACGGCCTGGATGCCGTCTTCGTTGCGTTCGACGCGGACAAGATCGGCAAGCGCCATGTGTTCCTCCCGTGCATTGTGCCGCGCAGGCCTTGAGAAGGCGTCCCGGTTCTGATGAGTATCGGGACCGGGCCGGCGGGCGTCCGCGCCTTTATCGGCCGCGCCGGAGAGTTCATCAAGCGGGGAAATTCAATGACCATCAACGCACCGCTCCTGTCGCGCATCATGGAGATCGAAAAGGACTGGATCGACTATAACGGCCACCTCAACATGGCCTATTACAATGTGCTGTTCGATCGCTGTTCCGACGAGGCGTTCGAATTGATGGGCATGGGTCCCGACTATGCCAGCGCGCGCAGGCTGACGATCTACACCGCCGAAGTCCATGTCTGTTACGTCCGCGAACTGCATCTGGGCGATCGTGTCCGCGTCTCCTTCAATCTCATCGACCATGACGACAAGCGCCTGCGCGCCTACCAGGAGATCCATCATCTCGACGGCTGGCTGGCCGCGACGTCGGAAACGCTGTCCCTGCATATCGACATGGCCGGGCCGCGGGTCGCCGCCTTTCCCGACGACATAAGGCAAAGGGTTGAGGCGGTGCGCGCCGCCCACCGGGCCTTGCCGATGCCCGAACGCGCCGGCCGCTCGATCGCGATCCGGCGCAAATCCAACTAGGCTGGGCGATGAATCTCTTCGCCAAGCGCGCGATCGTCGCGCTCAGGGGCTGGGTCGGCCCGAACTGGCGCGATTTCCGCAAGGAACGCCAGCCGCTGGTCTTGTGCCTGGCGCTGGCGATCGGCCTTGGCGCCGGCATTGCCGCGATCATCTTCCGCGAACTGATCGGCATCGCGCAATGGTTCTGGCTCGGCAGCCGCTCCGAACAGACCCTGACGGCCGCCGCCGGCATGCCGTGGTGGGTGATCGTCGCCGGCCCGGTCGTCGGCGGCCTCGTCGTGGGCCTCCTGCTGCAGCGCATTTCCGTGCGCCGCGCCGGCGGCGTCGCCGACGTCATCGAGGCGCGCGCCTTTACCGGACGCAAGCTCGGCATGGCCGACGGGTTGTGGTCGGCGCTGGTCTCGGCCATCTCGGTCGGCAGCGGCGCCAGCGCCGGACGCGAGGGGCCGATCGTGCATCTCGGCGCAACGCTCGGCGGGGTGATCGCGCGCCGCGCCGCGCTGCCGGAATGGTGCCGTCGCACCCTGCTTTCGGCGGGCGTGGCAAGCGCGGTCGCCGCCTCCTTCAACGCCCCGTTCGCCGGCGTGCTGTTCGCCCACGAGGTGGTTTTGGGCCATTATGCGCTGCGCTCCTTCGTGCCGATCATGATCGCCTCGACCGCCGGCAGCGTCCTGTCCAGGCTGTGGTTCGGGCCCGACGCCTCCTTTTCCGTGCCGGCCTACGCGGTCGCTTCCTATTGGGAATTTCCCGCCTTCGTGCTTCTCGGCCTGGTCTCGGCCGTGGTCGCGATCCTGTTCCAGTTCGCGCTGTTCATCGCCGATTTCGCCGCCCGCCGCGTGGATATTCCGCTCTGGACCCGGCCGGTGGCCGGCGGTGTGCTGGTCGGGGCGGTCGGCGTCTTTTTTCCGCATATTCTGGGTGTCGGTTACGAGCTCACCGACCTGGCCCTGTCGGAGCAACTGCCGCTGGCGCTCGTCTTGTCGCTGATCGTGCTGAAGACGGTGGCGACGGCAATCTCGCTTGCGGCGCGCTTCGGCGGCGGCGTGTTCGCGCCGGCGATGGTGGTCGGCGCGCTCACCGGCAGCGCCTTCGGCATGATCGCCTCCGGTCTTTTCCCCGACATGGCCTCCAGCGGCGGCCTCTACGCCATGCTCGGCATGGGCGCGGTCGCCGGCGCCGTGTTCGGCGCGCCGATCTCCACGGCGATGATCGTGTTCGAACTGACCGGCGGCTACGCGCTCGCCATCGCGCTGTTGCTGACGGTGGCCGTGGCTCAGGGCGTCATTCAGGCCGTGCACGGTCATTCCTGGTTCCAGTGGCAGTTGCGCCTGCGCGGCCTCGACGTGCGCGAGGGCCCGCACAAGCCGCTCGGCGCCTCGGTGCGGGTGATGGATTTCATGGAGCCGGTCGCCGCTGGCGGCGAGCCCCTCGCCTATGACCCCGAACGCGGCGGCACGGCGCTCAAACCGACCGACACGCTCGATGCGGCACTGCGCGCCCTCGACACTGGCGGCCATGAACGCCTGCCGGTCGTCGACCCTGCCGACTCCACCCGCATCATCGCCTGGGTCAGCCTGGTGGCGGCACTGCGCCACTTCAACCAGGCCCTCGTCCAGACCTCGGTCGAGGAGCATCGTTGATGCGCGCAGGAACCGTCCCGGCCGGCGCAACACATTGTTAACCTTAACGAAACGTTAATGTGGACAGCCGAAGCCCGGCCTTGAACGCATAGGCCGACTCGCAACAGATGGCTCGGGAAACGGGTGAGGCGACGGGCACTTACAACGATATCGAGGTGATGGCGTGACGACTGACGTCCAGGCGCTGGCGCAAACGCTTGCCCGAGACCGGCGCTTTTCCGACTATGATTTTTGGCGGGCCAAGAACAATCTCGAAAACGCGATCCACGCCATCGCCGGACGCAACGAACCGATCCCGATCGATTATCTGCGATGGCGCGCCGTGGTGCGCGAGGTTCGCCATCTCCGGCAGGAGGGGTGAGCCCGACTGCTTATGCTGGTGCGGGTTTGCGGTGCGTCGGCCGTTCGACCGCAACGCAATAGCCCCAGCCCGGCCGGCAGTTTCCAAGCGCGCCGTCGGGAGCAGACATCGAGCCTGACCGGCCCGCCGTACGCATCCCCACGCCCCATCATCCGGCACACGCGGGTTTGTTCCCGGGCAAACACCGGTTAGACTGGCGCAAAATGGGGGGTGGGAGTGCTTTCTCGCGGGGAAGCAACACGCGCGAAAACCGTCGTCGTGCTGGCGGCGCTCGCCTTGGCAGCCTGTGCCGGGCCTGGCCGACGCGCCACGGACGGGCCACGGTTTTACGCCAATCCGGGCCGGCCCGCCCCGGCGCCGCAAATCGTCGGCTGGACCGACCATCTGGCCAAGATGGCGCTCAAGCTGTTTCCGCAAAAGGACACGCTGCCGCCCGACCATTGGCTGACGCCCGCGCAGGCCGAAGCACAATTCGAGAGCGCACGCGCGGCGCGGCTGGCGCTCACCTGGTTCGGGCACTCCACCTTCCTGATCCGGATCGGCGGCCATGCCGTCCTCACCGATCCCGTGCTTGGCAATCGTGTCGGGCCCGGACATTTGCATCTGCATCGCCTGCCGCCTTTGCGCCCCGACCCCGGTCTGATCCGGCGTCTCGACGCGATCGTCATCTCCCATGCCGACTACGACCATCTCGACATCGCCAGCCTGAAAAGGCTCGCCGGTCGTTTTCCCCATGCGCGCGTTTTCGTCCCCGAGGGCACGGCGTTCCTGGTCCGGCGGGCGGGCTTTGCCCGTGTCGAAGAAATGCGCTGGTACGAGACGGCGCGGCTCGACGGCCTGTCGATCACCGCCGTACCGGCCATTCACGGCGTGCGCCGCCCGCCTTTTGCCATCGACAGCATGCATTGGGCCGGTTTCGTGATCGGCGACAGGCAAAACAGGGTCTATTTCGCCGGCGATACCGCCAAGGATCAAGCGATCTTTTCAGACATGCGCCGGCGCCTGGGTCCCGTCGACGTGGCCTTGGTGCCGACCGGCGCCTGGTCCCCGCACCGCTTCCAGCGTCCCTACCATGTCGATCCGGCCGAGGCCGCGGAACTGGCCAAGATGCTCGGCGCGCGGCTGGCCGTGGGCATGCATTGGGGCACATTCGCGCTTTCCGAGGATCCGCCGGCCGAGCAGAAACGGCGTTTTCTGGCCGCCGCGACGACCCAAACCCGCACGACCGTGTTCCGGATCGGCGAAACCCGCGTTCTGGCGCGGTAGGCTTTGTCGCGGCGGGCAGGTCCGTCGCGAAAAAAGCCGCCGCGGGCCGGGCGGGACAGGCGCTCGTCTGCCGATTCGTTGGCCAGGAGGGGAAACCGGGAAAATCCGTCCTGTTCGCCGTACCGCCGCGCCCGGTTGACGCGGCCCGCAGCACGACGGAAACGGCCGATGGCGAAAAATGGTTCCGCTGACGGGCTTTGGCGGTGACAGGCGCCGCGCCGCTGGCCTTTCTGGCGCGAATCACTACATTCAAGGCAATGTCCAGCCGCCCAGACGATTTGCCCATCCACCAAGGGGACGAGATGTCCGCGCCGCCCGCCGCCGGCGGCGGACTGGCCGCGCGCGCCATGGCCGCCCGCCATCCACGGGCGCCCGACTATCTCGCCGGCCTCAACCCCGAACAGCGGCGCGCGGTCGAGACCACCGAGGGCCCGGTGCTGGTGCTGGCCGGCGCCGGCACCGGCAAGACACGGGTTTTGACCACCCGCATCGCCCATATCCTGGCGACCGGACGCGCCTGGCCGAGCCAGATTCTGGCCGTCACCTTCACCAACAAGGCCGCGCGCGAGATGAAGAGCCGTGTCGGGCTTCTGGTCGGCGAACAGGTCGAGGGCATGCCCTGGCTCGGCACCTTTCACTCGATCGGCGTCAAGCTCCTGCGCCGCCATGCCGAACTCGCCGGGCTGAAACGCGACTTCACCATTCTCGACACCGACGACCAGATCCGGCTGCTCAAGCAGTTGATCCAGGCCGAGGGGCTCGACGACAAGCGCTGGCCGCCGCGCCAGTTCGCCCAGATGATCGACGGCTGGAAGAACAAGGGCCTGTCGCCGGCCCAAATCCCCGAGGGCGATGCCCGCGCCTTCGCCAATGGCAAGGGCCGCGAACTCTACGCCGCCTATCAGGAGCGGCTGAAAACGCTGAACGCCTGCGATTTCGGCGATCTTTTGCTGCATCCGATCCGGCTTTTGCGCGAAAATCCCGATATTTTGCGCGAATATCAGCAGAAATTCCGCTATATTTTGGTGGACGAGTATCAAGATACCAACACCGCGCAATATATGTGGCTGCGCCTGCTGGCGCAGCGGCCGCAGGCGCAACGCTCCGCCGCGGCCCGGGCGCCGGCCGCGAGCGCGCCCGCGGACGAAGGCTCCGAGGTCGACCTGGGTTCGGCCGGTCAGGCCGACGGTGCAAGGGAAAATCGGCAGGTAAACATTTGCTGCGTCGGCGACGACGACCAGTCGATCTACGGCTGGCGCGGCGCCGAGGTCGACAACATTCTGCGCTTCGACAAGGACTTTCCCGGCGCCGCCGTGATCAGGCTGGAACGCAACTACCGCTCCACCGCCCATATCCTTGGCGCGGCCTCGCACCTGATCGCCCACAATGAGGGCCGGCTCGGCAAGACGCTGTTCACCGAGCAGCCCGACCCCGACGACGCCAGGGTGATGGTGCACGCCGCCTGGGATTCGGAGGAGGAAGCGCGCGGCGTCGGCGAGGAGATCGAGGCGCTGCAGGCCAAGGGTCACGCCCTCAACGACATGGCGATCCTGGTGCGCGCCTCCTTCCAGATGCGCGAATTCGAGGACCGGTTCGTCACGCTCGGCCTCAATTACCGCGTCATCGGCGGCCCGCGCTTTTACGAGCGCGCCGAGATCCGCGACGCCATGGCCTATTTCCGCGTCGTCGCCCAGGGTGCCGACGACCTCGCCTTCGAGCGCATCGTCAACGTGCCCAAGCGCGGCCTGGGCGAGGCCTCGGTGCGCCAGGTGCACGACACGGCGCGCGCGCTCGGCGTGCCGATGCTGGAGGCCGCCCGCCAGCTCGCCGAGAGCGACGAGATGAAGCCCAAGCCGCGCGCGGCGCTGCGCCAGGTGGCGGCCAATTTCGCCCGCTGGCAGGAGCTGTTGGACACCACCCCGCATACCGAGCTCGCCGAGACGATTTTGGAGGAATCCGGCTATACCGACATGTGGAAGAACGACCGTTCGGCCGACGCGCCCGGACGGCTGGAAAACCTCAAAGAGCTGATCCGCTCGATGGAGGACTATGAAAGCTTGCGCGGCTTCCTCGAACATGTCGCGCTGGTGATGGACACCGAGCAGGACGAAAATCTCGACGCCGTCTCCGTCATGACGCTGCATTCGGCCAAGGGGCTGGAATTCGAGACCGTGTTCCTGCCCGGCTGGGAGGAAGGGCTCTTTCCCCATCAGCGCGCGCTCGACGAGGGCGGCCGCTCCGGGCTGGAGGAAGAACGCCGCCTGGCCTATGTCGGGCTCACCCGGGCCAAGAAGAACCTGCATCTCTGGTTCACCTCAAACCGCCGCGTGCACGGGCTGTGGCAGTCGACCATCCCGTCGCGCTTTCTCGACGAACTGCCCGAGGCCCATGTCGAAGTCGCCGAGACCGGCCAGAACTACGGCGGCTACGCCTCCGGCGGCGGCCAGGGCAATTATGGCGGCCGGCGCAACCCCTATGGCGCCTCGCGCTTCGACGAGGCCGGCGGCTCGTTTTCCAACACCTACGCCACGCCGGGCTGGAAACGCGCCCAGCAAAACCGCACCGAGGCGACCGACCGCAACTGGGGCACGCGCTCCGGCCACGGCGTCGAACGCATCGGCTACGGCGAGACCGATTCGGGCTACGGCGCCGGGCGCGGCTCGGTCAAGGGCCGGGTGATCGACGGCGAACTGGTCGCCAAATCCGTCGCCGACCAGCCCTCGTCCTTTGCGGTCGGCGACCGCGTCTTCCACCTGAAATTCGGCAACGGCAACGTCGCCTCGGTGGAGGGCAACAAACTCACCATCGATTTCGACAAGGCCGGCCAGAAACGCGTGCTCGACGGGTTCGTGGAAAGGGTGTGAGGTGGAGGGGTGGGGGACGAACCATACAATACCTTGAACCATTTCAAGGCGGTGACGACCTACAGGCTCCTTGTAGCTCCTGCTGACGATAATTACTTTCTCGCTCGCTGGTGTAGAATTAATAGCCTACATGCCGAGTTTTTTTGGCAAGCACAGCAGGCAATCGAAAAATACATGAAGGCCGGGCTTGTTGTTAACGATGTCCCCGCACACGGGCTTAGTCATGACTTGTCAGCTGCTTTTGAACGATTCGAATTGAATTTCGGGGATCTAACACCTCGAAGTTTCAAGAAGCCACCCACACTAAAGAACGAATTGTGGCGCCCGAAGACAACCGAGCTTTTTCTGAAAAAAATCGAGATGCAGGGTCACCCTGATAGTCGTTATCGATTGATATCTTGGTTCAAAGAGCCGAGCGATCTCTTCATGCTTGACCAGCTTGTTTTCTCGCTTCGGCGAATGACGGTCGGGATGCAATGGACGGTCGGCACGGATTGGAAAGTTCCTGCCAGTCAAAAACGATACGTTGGTAGACGGTTCGATGACATTCTGAGGAACTATCCACGATTTCAGCCGCGAGGCAGAATCAAGATACCTACTGGGCCAGCCAATGTTGCAGGCGACCGGATCGAAGACGCACTGTTCGCCTGGAATTTCTCCTATCGTCGGTCTCGTCACGACACAGACAGGAAAGCACCCGCTTCAGTCGCTTCATCGATGCCAGCCGCTTCTAACTCCGAAACCTACCTGATGTATCGTCGAATGGAGAACGCTTCACGGGCAACTACGCCTATTCTGCTGGATGGCGTGCGATGGTTCATTGATCATTTCCATCTCGATAAGCGTACGAAGAAATCATTCGAACAGAAGCTGGCGGAGGCTGCTCAACGCTCCTAAAGCATGTCGCCCTTGACCTGCTTCAGGATTCCCAAGGTGACTCTGGCAAGATTCGTTGCGGTTTGAAGGAGAACCGCGATGGGGAAACCGGCTCGCTGGAGCCGCGCCGGCAGGGGCAAAGCGCCGGGCCGGGGCAAACTGGCGCCTCACGCCGGCTTCGTGCGCTGTCGGATGGCGCAGGCCGGGTAACTGACGCTGGACGAACTCTGCGTCGAACTGAAGGCGCGCGGCTGCGTCGTGTCTCGATCGAGCATCGGTCGGCTGCCGCACCGCCTGGGCCTCAGCCACAAAAAACTCTGCGCGCCAGCGAGCAGCTGGGGCCTGAGGTGAAGGCGGCACGGGAGGCCTGGACGACAGGCCGAAAGCCGTTCATCGCCAAAGCCTTGGCCCGCCTCGTCTTCATCGACGAAACCTCGACCAATACCAAGCTGAGCAAGCGCACCGGCTGGTCGCCAAAGGGAGAGCGCTACCTGGCGCATGTGCCCTTCGGGCGCTGGCGTACACAGACCTTCGTCGCCAGCCTGCGCAGCCACGGCCTCGTCGCTCCCTGGATCGTCGAGGGTGCGATGAACGGCGAGATATTCGAACGCTACGTCAATACGCAACTTGCGCCGGCGTTGAGCCGAGGCGACGTGGTCATCCTCGATAATGTCCATGTCCCGCTGTGTTCCGCGCAATTTGTGTGTATCAAACTGCTTTCTGCTGCATATGGGCGCAAATGTGCAGCAGAAAATTTCTGATGCACATGAAGCCCGTCTGTCGCCTCCGGCAACGCTCCCCGTACTTGTGCCGGCACTCAGCGCCGCTACCCGCGCGCCTCGCGGAGCGCCCGGTCGAGCACGGCAAACACCGGTTCCGGGCATTGGGCGACGTTGAAGCGCAGGAAGCCGGTTGCCGATTGCGACACGCTGAACACGTTGCCGGGCGCAAGCACCACCTCATGCTCGAGCGCCCGCCGCGCGACGTCGGCGGCGTCCACGCCCTGCGGCAGCGCGCACCACAAGAACATGCCGGCCTGCGGCTCGAGCCAGGGTTTCAGGCCGATCCGTTTCAGCCTCGTCCCCGCCTCCGCGCGGGCGCGCGCCAGCCGGGTCCTGAGCGTCTCGCAATGCTTGCGGTAGACGCTGTCGGTCAGAACGCGCAGCACCAGCGCCGCGTCCAGCCGGCCGCCGCCGAACGTGGTGGCGATCTTCAGATCGACGAGCCGCTCCACCCAGTCGCCGCGCGCGGCGATGAAACCGCAACGCGCCGACGCCGACAGGGTTTTGGAGAAACTGCCGATCTGGATCACCCGCTCGAGCCCGTCGAAGGCGGCGAGCCGTGGCGCGGGCCGATGCTCGAAATCGGCGAAAATGTCGTCCTCGACCACGGTCACGGAAAAGTCTTCGGCAAGCTTCAGCACCCGGTGCGCCGTCGCCGCCGACAGCGTCGCGCCGGTCGGGTTGTGGATCGCGGCATTGGTGATGTAGAGCTTCGGCCGATGGGCGGCGAGCGCCGCGGCAAAGGCGGCAACGTCGGGCCCGCTCGGCGTGTGCGCGACGCCGACCACGGTGACGCGATGGGCGCGCAGCAGCGCCTGGAAGTTGAAATAGCACGGATCGTCCACAAAAACCGTGTCGCCGGGCTCCAGAACAAGCCGGCAGATCAGGTCGATTGCCTGCGTGCCGGACTCCGTCAGCACGATCCGCTCGGGTGCGGCTTCCACGCCCTTGTCGGCCAGGCGCCGCGCGATCAGCTGGCGCAGCGGCGCCAACCCCAGCGGCGTTGCGTAATCCGCCAGCACCGCCTCGTCGGCGCGCGCCAAACCGCGCAGCGCCCTGCGCACGGCCTCCTGCGGCAGCCAGGACGGCGGCAGCCAGCCGCAACCCGGCTTGAGGGCGGTCGCGCCCGCCTCCAGCGACTGGCGCGACACCCATAGCGGATCGATCGCCCGGTCGCGCCGTGGCCCGACCCGGGCCAGCTCCAGCGGCGCGGCCTGGGCCGCGACGTAAAAACCCGAGCCCGGGCGCGCGCCGATCAACCCCTCGGCAACCAGCCGGTCATAGGCCTCGACCACGGTCGAGGGCGACACACCGGCCATGCGCGCCATCTGGCGGATCGACGGCAGCCGCGCCCCGGCCGTCAGGGCGCGGCCGGCGACACGCTGCCGGATCGTCTCCATCACCATCGCCACACGGCCGCCGCCCCGGTCTGGAATCGTCATCCGTATTGCATCCGTTATCGGTACAGTTTGGCCAGATTGTATCGCACCGTTTCTTCCAGAAATAGCCCTGCCGGGCGATAGCGAGGCTCCAACGCGAAGGAAACGGCATGGACAGAACGACACAAGGCTGGATCGCCGGCTTGATCGGCGTGGTGATCTTTTCCGCCTCCTTGCCGGCCACCCGCGTGGCGGTGCTCGATTTCGATCCGGTGTTTTTGACCGTCGCGCGCGCCGCCATCGCCGGCCTGCTCGCGATCACCCTGTTGCGGGGCCTCGGCGCGGCGCGTCCCGCTCGCGCCGACCTGCCCTCGCTCGCCATCGTGGCGCTGGGCGTCGTCGTCGGTTTTCCGCTGTTGACCGCGCTGGCGCTCAAACACGTCACCGCGGCCCATTCGATCGTCTTTATCGGCCTTTTGCCGCTCGCCACCGCCATCTTCGCCGTCCTGCGTGGCGGCGAGCGGCCGAGGCCGGCCTTCTGGCTGTTTTCTGGCCTCGGCAGCGCGCTCGTCGTCGGCTTCGCCCTGGCGCAGGGCGTCGCCGCCTCGCCGGTCGGCGACCTGTTGATGCTGGCGGCGGTCCTGGTCTGCGGGCTGGGTTATGCCGAGGGCGCCAGGCTCTCGCGCAGGCTCGGCGGCTGGCAGGTGATCTCGTGGGCGCTCGTCCTGTCGCTACCGGCGATGGCCCTGCTCAGCATCATCACCATGCCGCGAACGTTTATCGGCATCGGCGTCCCCGCCTGGATCGGCCTTGCCTATGTGTCGCTGTTCAGCATGCTGATCGGGTTCTTCTTCTGGTATCGCGGCCTGGCCGCGGGCGGCATCGCCACGGTCGGCCAGCTCCAGCTCCTGCAGCCGTTCTTCGGCTTCGCGCTCGCGGCCGGTCTGCTCGGCGAGCCGGTGACGACCGCCATGCTCACCGTCACCGTCGCGGTGATCGCCTGCGTGGCCGGCGCGCGCCGCTATGCCGGCTGAAATCAGCCACGAACATTGCCGGCCTGCTGTCGTTTCATCGCGCGCTCGGTGAGCGAGACCCACCACAACAGTCCCACGCCGAGGAAAAACACCCCCAGCCCGCCGAAAAAACCGGCAAAGAAAATGCCGATGGTCGCCAGATCGTTCATGTCGGGCCTCCCGTCCCGGATCGCCTGCATCGCCGAGGCGCCCGCCCGACGCGCAGACGCCGGCTTCAACGCCGAATGACGTCGCCGAAGATGCCGGATCATGACGGCATTCGCCAAAAATGCTGTCATGATCCGCAGGTCGCCGCACGCTCCGCAAAAAATACAAGCACCATGCGGCGGCCAAAGCGTTGATGTCGGTCAAGCCGCGCCCGAGGGGTCCAGCACCTCGCGAATGACCACGGCCTGGTTGTGCCGTTCGTCGCGGGCCGAATAGACCAGCGTGAGCGGGCCGTCGCGGCCGTGCGCCCGCAACGCCTCGAGCAGGTCGCGACGCTGGTCGAGCTCGTCGCGATAGCGCCGGCGAAAAACCTCCCAACGCTCGGGATCGTGGCCGAACCATGTGCGCAACGCCGTCGAGGGGCCGATTTCGGGCATCCACAGATCGACCGCGGCCTTGGCCTTCGAGAGGCCGCGCGGCCAGACCCGGTCGACCAGAACCCGAAACCCGTCATCGGCCGCGGCCGGCTGATAGATCCGCTTTATCCGCACCGTGTGCATGTGCGTGCTCCCGATCGGCAGCCCCCGCCTTGATGCGGCACTCTAGCCCGGTTCGAAGCCGGGCGGAATGGCGGCCGCCTCCGCCCGACAGAGGGTGGCGCGACTACACGCAGAACGTGCCGGCGGCCTTTACCCGATCTCAAAAACCCACCGGCCAAGGTGGGGATGCAGGCCAATCCCTGCACCGCCTTCCCCCAAGGCGGGGTGCTCCTCCCTTCCGTCGTGGCCCCCTGCGACGGAAGGGCTCCACCCTCGGCGAGCGGCTTGGCACCGCGACGGGTCAGGCCCGTGACAGCGGCTCCCATTTGTCCAAAAATGCTTCGATTCCAAGGGCTTGCATATCCGGCACGGCCTCGAACAATCTCGTCTCCGGCCAGTCCCACCAGCCGAGCCGCATGATGCGCTCCACGGTCGGCGCGGAAAAGCGCGCCCGCAGCATCCGCGCCGGCGCGCCGGCGACGATGGCAAACGGCGCGACATCCCCGGTCACGACCGCGTTGGCGCCGACGACCGCGCCGGTGCCCACCCGCACGCCGGGCAGGATCACCGCGCCATGGCCGATCCACACATCGTGGCCGATGGTGACGGGTTTTGCCCGCCGTTGCGCGCGAAACGCCTGGTCGACGCCGAGATAGCGGAAATATTCGTTCGGCCTGTAGCTGATCTTGTGGCTGGTCAGGCGCTCGATCGGGTGCTCGAGCGCGTTGATGCGGGTATTGGCCGCGATCGAGCAGAATTTGCCGATCTCGGCGTAGATCGCCTCGCCGTGGCGCTCGAAATAGGAATAGTCGCCGACCGTGACCTCGCGCAAAACGACGCGCTCGCCGATCGCCACGTGGCGGCCGAGCCGGCAGGCCTTCAGCGTTGCGGTGGAATGAATGCGCGGGGCCGGATCGGTAAATCGCAAATCGGCGCTGTCGCTCATCTCCGCTCCCCGGCTGGCGTAAGGGGGACGGCTTCGGGCCGTCCCCAGCCTTAAAAGCCGGTCTGGCGGCAACCGGCAAGCCCTATTGCGGCTTGCCCTGGCTCCACACGACCTCCTGGCCGTAGAGCGGCACGGTCGAGATCGCCATCTTGGCCGAGCCGTCCTGAACCTGGCGGGTATTCGACAGATAGATCAGCGTGTCGTTGGCCTTGTCGTAGATGCGGTTGACCACCTGCTTCTTCCAGATCAGGCTGATGCCCTGCTTGAAGACTTCCTCGCCGCCTTCGCCGAGCGCGATGTCGCCGATCGTGATCGGCCCGGTCTGCCGGCACGACAGCGCGCTGTTGGAGGGGTCCTCGAACCAGTTCCCCTTTTGCAGCCGGTCGATCATGCCGCGCTCGAAATAGGCGACATGGCAGGTCACGCCTTCCACCTTGGGATCGCGGATCGCCTCCACGATGATGTCGTTGCCGAGCCAGTCGACGCCGACCTCGCCCACTTCCTGGGCGCGCGCGCCGGTGGCCGCCGCGCCGGCGACCAGCAAGATTGCGGCAAGAACAAGAATGCGGTTCATCGAATACTCCTCAACGCTGTGACGGGCAGATGGGGCGTGCGCGGCGCCCCCGCAAGGGGCCCGGCGCGTGCGCGACCAAAAGCCCCTTTGCCAGCGACCTGCCGACACATTATTTTGTTGGTGAGAGGAAATACAATGTCCGTGCGCCGCGCCACCCAAACAACGTTGTTGGTCGCCGCCCTCGCCGCAGGCTCCGGCGTGG
Source organism: Nitratireductor alexandrii (assembly GCF_004000215.1). Lineage (GTDB taxonomy): Bacteria > Pseudomonadota > Alphaproteobacteria > Rhizobiales > Rhizobiaceae > Mangrovimarina > Mangrovimarina alexandrii. The sequence continues at coordinate 306,577 of NZ_RBVY01000005.1, forward strand.
TGTTTGCCATGTGGGCGCAACAGGGACCTGAAATTTTCCTCGCGGTCGTCGAAAACGGTTTGGCCTGGTGTTTTTGAGATCGCTTCGACACGGATTTCGGCAGGCAGGATAAAAACACCATGATGCGCGGCGTTCTGATCGGCATTCTTTTTCTCATGGCCGGCGCCGTCGGCTGGCTGACATTCGACTGGTACCGCACCACCTATGGCGGCGGGGAAGCCTTCGGCGCCCCGTTCACGCTCGTCGACCAGAAGGGCGCAGAAATCACCGAGGCCGCTTTCAAGGGCAGCCCGACCGCGCTGTTCTTCGGTTTCACCCATTGTCCGGAAGTGTGCCCGACGACGCTCTACGAACTCGACGGCTGGCTCGCCCAGCTCGGCGAGGAGGGCGAGGAGATCGAAGCCTATTTCGTCTCCATCGACCCCGAGCGCGACACGCCGGACGTGCTCGACCGCTATGTCGCCAACGTGTCGGAGCGCATCACCGGCATCACCGGCGAGCCGCAGAAAGTCGCGGAAATGGCCAAGGCGTTCAAGATCTACGCCAAGAAGGTGCCGCTCGACGGCGGCGACTACACGATGGACCACACCGCGTCCGTGCTGCTTCTGGGCCGCGATGGCGACTTTTTCGGCACCATCGCCTATGGCGAGAACGCCGAGACCGCGATCGCCAAGCTGAAGCGGCTGGCCAACGAAAGCTGACCGGTAAAGCCGACCGACGGTCGCCGCCGGCAGCATTGCAGGATCAAGCCACGCCCACGCCGCTGCTTGCACGCCGGCCGCCGATCGGGCAGGAAGGCCGGCGCATGCGCGGCCCAGCTCCCCGCCCCGGCCCGCGTGCGCCCTGACAGCCGACCTGCCCGGACCTCCCGCCATGCAATGCCGTTTGTTCTTTTCAGCCCCGGAACCCGACGCCAGAAGGCTCTATGAGCTTCTCGATGTCGAGTTCGAGCGCGACGGCCACACCATCGCCATCACCGAAATCGACGAGGCGGCCGGCCTGCACAGTGTCGAGCTCTACGTCGACGAGGCCGGGCTGGACGAGGCGCGGGCGCGCATGCACGCCGTGGTGGCGCGCGCCGGTGTCGAGGGCGCGATCGAGACGGAGACCCTGCCCGACATCGACTGGGTGGCGCGGTCGCTCGAGGGGCTGAAACCGGTGCGCGCCGGCCGGTTCCTGGTTCATGGCGCCCACGACCGCGACCAGGTGCGCGCAAACGACCTGTCGATCGAGATCGAAGCCGCCCAGGCATTCGGCACCGGTCATCACGGCACCACCGCCGGCTGCCTGGAAATGATCGCCGACGTCGTGCGGCGCGAACGCCCGGCCAGCGTGCTCGATCTCGGCACCGGCAGCGGGGTGCTTGCGATCGCGGTCGCGAAACTGGCGCATGTGCCGGTCCTGGCCACCGATATCGATCCGATCGCGACCGCCGTCGCGGCGCGCAACATGCGGCTCAACCGCGTTGGCGCCGATGTCGACGCGGTGACGGCGACGGGTTTCCGCCATCGCGAAATCGCCCGGCGCGCGCCCTACGACCTGATTGTCGCAAACATCCTCGCCCGGCCGCTGATGCAGCTCGCCCCCGGCATGGCCCGGCACCTGCGCCCGGGCGGCTCGCTGATCCTGTCGGGAATCCTCGCACGCCAGCGCAATGCGGTGATCGCCGCCTATGCCGGACAGCGCTTCGGCCATGTCCGCACACTGACGCGCGGCGAATGGGTGAGCCTGCATCTCAAGCGTTAGATCGCCCGACAACCGGCGTTTTCTTCCGGCTGCCAACAAAAAAGAGCGGCTTCGTCGGAAGCCGCTCGTCCCGGCGCGGGCTGGAGGTCGCCGCCCGCGCGCCAATCCGTAAAACCGGGCCTAGTAGAAATAATAGCCCGTGCTGCGCTTCTTCAGCTCGGCGCGGCTGTAGCCATTGGCTTTCAGCGTCTCGTCGTCGAGCATCAACAGCGCACCGTTGACGTAGTGGTTGGCCTGACGCATGCGGGCCTCGACCATTCTGTCGAGTGCGTTACGGAAAAACCCACGTGTCTGTGCCATGTCTAAACCTCGCAATTGGAAGAAATGTCCTCCACGCTCCTTAGGTAGGCTCGGCGAGCGCGTTCCACCAGCGCCGGAGACGCATGGAAGCCATGCGCTTGTTGCAATGCAACAAAATCTATGCCGCACCTGCGAAAACCGTTCGCCATTGCCTCGCTTGTCGGGCCCGACTACGGTCTGCCGGATTTGATGGAGAGCAGAGACCGCGATGTTCCAGAACTTCGACACCGTTTCCGATCCGTCCCTGGCGGCAGGCCGGGTGGCGCGCCTGCGCACAAGGCTCGCGCAGGCGGGTGTCGACGGGTTTCTGGTGCCGCGCGCCGACGAGCATCAGGGAGAATACGTGCCGGCCTGCGCCGAGCGACTGGCTTGGATCACCGGCTTTACCGGCTCGGCCGGCGTCGCGCTGATCATGGAAGACAAGGCATGGCTGTTCGTCGACGGCCGCTACACGCTGCAGGGCCGGACCCAGACCGATCCCGGCCTGTTCGAGATCGTCGATCTGGTCGAGACGCCGCCGGCCGTCTTCCTGCGCACGCGCTTGCCGGCGGGCGCCCGGATCGGGTTCGATCCCTGGCTGCACACGATCGACGAAGCCAGGAAGCTGCGAAAGGCGCTCGGCGAAGGCGGCGGCGCGCTGCTGGCGCTCGACGAGAACCCACTCGACGCGGTCTGGCAGGACCGGCCGGCGCCGCCGCTGAAGCCGGTCGCGATCCATCCCGAGCGTTATGCCGGCCGGCTGGCGCGCGACAAGCTCGCCGACCTCGCCGCGGCGGTCGGCGCCGCCAAGGCCAGCCACACCGTGCTCACCGATCCAGCCTCATTGTGCTGGGCCTTCAACATTCGCGGCGGCGACGTGCCGCATACCCCGTTGGCACTGGGGTTTTCGATCCTGCCCGCCGAAGGCCGGCCGCAACTTTTCATCGACAAGCGCAAGCTGCCGATGAAGACGGAAGCCTATCTGACCCAGCTCGCCGACCTTCAGCCGCCCTCGGCGTTGGAAGACGCCCTCGCCGACCTGGCCGGGAGCGGGGTCAAAATCGGGCTCGATCCCGCGCTTGCCGCCGAAAAGCTCAGGCTGGTCGTCGAGGATCGCGGCGGCACCGTCATCGCCCTGCCCGACCCCGCCCGCCTGCCGCGCGCAACCAAGAACGCGGCCGAACTGGCCGGAAGCCGGGCCGCGCATCGGCGCGACGGTGTCGCCGTCACCCGCTTCCTCGCCTGGCTCGACCGCCAGCCGGCCGGCACCGTCGACGAAATCGGCGCCGTGCGGGCCCTCGAGGATGCCCGGCGCACCGCCGGCGAGGCGGCGCAGATGCCGCTGCGCGACATCTCCTTCGACACGATTTCCGGCGCCGGCCCGAACGGCGCCGTCATCCACTACCGGGTGACGAACGCGACCAGCCGCACGCTCGGCCCCGGCGAGCTTTTTCTGGTCGATTCGGGCGGGCAATACGAGGACGGCACCACCGACATCACCCGCACGGTCGCCATCGGCGCGCCGAACGCGGAAATGCGCGAGCGTTACACGCTGGTGCTCAAGGGGCTGATCGGCATCACGGTGCTGAAATTTCCGCCCGGCACCCGCGGCAGCGACATCGACGCCGTCGCCCGCATGGCGCTGTGGAAGGCCGGCCTCGATTACGGCCACGGCACCGGCCACGGCGTCGGTTCCTACCTGTCCGTGCACGAAGGCCCCCAGCGCCTGGCCAGGACGGGAACCGAAAAGCTGCTTGCCGGCATGATCCTGTCCAACGAGCCCGGCTACTACAAGGAAGGCGCCTACGGCATCCGCATCGAAAACCTGATCGTCGTCGGCGAGGCGACGCCCGTTCCCGGCGGCGACAAGCCGATGCACGGTTTCGAGACGCTGACGCTCGCCCCCTTCGACCGCCGGCTGATCGCCGAGGACTTGCTGACCAAAGAGGAACTGCAATGGCTCGACGGCTACCACGCCCGCGTGCTGGCCGAGATCGGGCCGATGCTGGACGGCGAGGACCGCGCCTGGCTGGAACGCGCCGCCGCGCCGCTGGCCCGCCACTGACCGCCCGGATTAAGCGTTTACAGGCGAAACGGAAGCCGGTTCACCGTTCAAAAAACGTTTCAAAACAATAAGGTGAAGCCGATCTGCGATTGCGTGAAAAGCAGACCGGCTCTAGCCGAAAAACTGGCGCCCGGCGATCAGCACCGCGGCCCCGCCGAAAAACACGCTCATCATGCCGCCGCGCAGCCCGATCAGGCCGGCGGCGACCAGCGCCAGCGCCTCGGCCGGCCCGGCCGTGTAGGCGGCCGGCGCCACCAGCGTCGTCAGCACCGCCGTCGGCACCGCGTTCAGCCCCGCCTCCACGCGCGGATGGATGCGCGAAAACCGCGACAGCACGAGATGGCCGCCGCACCGCGTCAGATAGGTCAGCACCGCGCTGGCCAGGATGATCCAGGTGATCTGGCTCATACGCCCTGCCCCGACTGGTCCGGCGGCGGATCGTCGTAATCCGCCCGCGCCTGCGGGCTCGGCGGCATCGCCGCCGCCAGCACGACGCCCGCCAGCGCGCCGACCGAGATGTGCCACGGCGATCCGATCGCCTTGTAGGCCAAGATCGACACGACCGCGCTGACCAGCACCACCGGCAACCACAGCGGCCGGTTGCGGAAACCGACGACGAGGCCGAGAAAATAGATCGGCAGCAGGAAGTCGATGCCGAGCGCGTGCGGATCGGGGATCAGCGAACCGAAGCGCGCGCCGAGCCAGGAATTGAACACCCAAAACACATAGACCGGCAGCGCCATGCCCAGATACCAGGCAAAGCCGACCGACCGGCCGCTTTCGCCGCGGCGCTCCGCTTCCGCGTATTGCGGATCGACCAGGAAGAAAAAGCCGACGGCCTTTTGCCAGGCGGTCCACCCGCCCATGCGCCGCCCGACGGCGGCGGAATAAAGGATATGGCGGAAATTGACGGCGAAGATCGAAAACACCACCAGCCAGGGGGCGATCGTCTGGCCGAACAGTTCCAGGCCGACCATCTGGCTGGCGCCGGCGAAAATGGTCGCGCTCATCAACACGACCTCGAATTCGCTGAACCCGTTCTGGATCGCCAGTGCGCCGAACAGGGCGGCGAAGGGCGCCACCGCCACGATGATCGGCAGGCCGAGCCGCACCCCGGCCCAGAATTCGGACGTGCCGTCGGACGCATAGCTTGTTTCTACGGACATGGGCTCTCCAGAACCGGCCTTATGTAGGAACGCGCGGCCGGCCTGTCACATGAATTCGCTTGAGCCAGCAATCAGCGGCGCTGATGAGCGGCGCCGGCAAACGGCCGTGCCGTGGCCGCTCACGCCTCGGCGATCCGCTCGAACCAGGTCGCCTCGTCGATCACCTCGATGCCGAGTTCGGCCGCCTTCTTCAGCTTCGAGCCGGCACCGGGGCCGGCAACCACCAGATCGGTCTTGCTCGACACCGAGCCGGCGGCCTTGGCGCCCAGCTTTTCGGCCATCGCCTTGGCCTCGTCGCGCGACATGCGCTCCAGCGCGCCGGTAAACACGATCGTCTTGCCCGCGACCGGCGAATCCGAGGCGATTTTTTCGGCGTCCTTGACCCGGACCGCGCCGGCCAGCCGTTCGACCAGCTCGCGATTGTGCTCCTCGCCGAAATAGCGCGCGATCGCGTCGATCACCGCATTGCCGATATCGTCGAGCGCGTCCATGTCCTCGCGCGCGGTCTCGTCGCCCCGGGCGACCGCCAGCGCGGCGTCGTGAAAGGCCTGCCAGGATCCGTAGGCGCGCGCCAGCGTGCGCGCCGTCGTCTCGCCGACATGGCGAATGCCGAGCCCGTAGACCATACGCTCCAACGGAATGTCGCGGCGCGCCTCGATGGCGGCGAACAGCTTGGCGGCCGAGACCGCGCCGAACCCTTCCTTGTCCTTCAGCTTCTTCAGGTTCTTGTCGTCGCGCGCGGCAAGCGAAAAAATGTCGGCCGGGCTTTTGACCGGCAGGTCGGGATCGTTGAAGAAGAATTCGATCTGCTTCTCGCCCAGCCCCTCGATGTCGAAGGCCCGGCGCGAAACGAAGTGGCGCAGATGCTCGATGCGCTGGAAGGGACAGGCGAATTCGCCGGTGCATCGCCGGATCACCCCCTCGCTGCCGCCGGCCGTCTCTTCGCGCACCACCGGCGTTTTCAGCTCGCACGGGCACACCGAGGGAAACTCGAACGCGACCGCGTCGGCCGGGCGCTTGTCGAGGTCAACGCCCAGGATCTGCGGGATGACGTCGCCAGCGCGCTGCACGGTGACGGTGTCGCCGATCATCACGCCCAGCCGCTCGATCTCCTCGGCATTGTGCAAGGTCGCATTGGTCACCACCACCCCGCCGACCGTGACCGGCGTCAGCCGCGCCACCGGGGTCAATGCGCCGGTGCGCCCGACCTGGATGTCGATGCCGTTGAGCACCGTGGTCGCCTTTTCGGCCGGGAATTTGTGCGCGGTCGCCCAGCGCGGCGAGCGCGAGACGAAACCGAGCCGCTGCTGCAGCGCCAGGTCGTCGACCTTGTAGACCACCCCGTCGATATCGTAGCCGAGCCCGGCGCGGCTTTCCTCGATCAGCCGGTAGTGTTCGAGCAGGCCCTCGACATCGTCAAAGCGGCGCATCAGCGGGTTGATGGGAAAACCGTAGCCGGCGAAGGCGGCGACCATGCCGATCTGCGTATCCGCCGGCATCGCGCTGACCTCGCCCCAGGCATAGGCGAAGAAATGCAGCGCCCGGCCGGCCGTGACCGAGGCGTCGAGCTGGCGGATCGAGCCGGCCGCCGTGTTGCGCGGATTGACATAGGTTGGCTTGCCCTCCGCCTCCTGGCGCCGGTTGAGCGCCAGAAAGTCGGCCTGGGTCATGTAAACCTCGCCGCGCACTTCCAAAATCTCGGGAAAGTCGCCCGACAGCACGTTGGGAATGTCGGCGATCGTGCGGGCATTCGCGGTCACGTCCTCGCCGGTCTGACCGTCGCCGCGCGTCGCCGCCGTCACCAGCCGGCCGTTCTCGTAGCGCAGCGACAGGGACAGGCCGTCGATCTTGGGTTCGGCGGTGATGCCGAGCGCGGCATCGGCGGGCAGGCGCAGGAAGCGGCGCACCCGCTCGACGAACTCGCGCACCTCCTCGTCGGAAAACGCGTTGTCGAGCGACAGCATCGGCACGCGATGACGGACCTTTTCGAATTTCTCCGACACCGCGCCGCCGACGGCATGGGAGGGCGAATCGGCGCGCGTGAGATGGGGAAAGCGCTGCTCGATCGCCATATTGCGGCGCCGAAGCGCGTCGTAGTCGGCATCGGTGATGACCGGCGCGTCCTCGGAGTGATAGCGCCGGTCGTGTTCGGCGATCTCGCCGGCAAGCCGTTCGAGCTCGATGCCGGCCTCCTGTTCCGAAAGGTCGCCGACGGATTTGGAGGCGGGGGAGTGTTTTGGCATGGACGGCCCGGGGACTGGTTGCACGAGACGCGCCGGCTGCCCGGCGGCTGGAGCGGCCAAGCTATGCCAGCTTTGCCGCAGACTTCAACTGACAGCCGCGTTCTCGCCCAGAAGCCTGCTCGCGGCGGCGCGCGCCTCGTCGGTGATCGTGGCGCCGGCGAGCATACGCGCGATCTCCTCGCGCCGCGCCGCCTCGGCCAGCGCCTCGACCCCGGTCGCCACGCTTTCGGCGGTGCCGGTCTTGGAGATCAGGAAGTGATTCGCCGCCCGCGCCGCCACCTGGGGGGCGTGCGTCACCGATAGCACCTGCACCCGCTCCGCCAGCCGCGCCAGCCTCTTGCCGATCGCGTCGGCGACCGCGCCGCCGACACCGGTGTCGATTTCGTCGAAGACCAGCGTCGGCGCCGAACCGCGGTCGGCCAGCGCCACCTTCAGCGCCAGGAGGAAGCGCGACAACTCGCCGCCGGAGGCGATCTTGACCATCGGTCCCGGCCGCGAGCCGGGATTGGTGCGTACCCAGAACTCGACCTGGTCGATGCCGTCCTCGCGCCGGTCGTCGGGCTCGCTGTCGATCTGGACGATGAATTCGGCCCGGTCGAGCTTCAGCGCGGGCAATTCCGCCATCACCGCCGCCGACAGGGTTGCCGCGGCGGCGTGACGGTCGGCCGAAAGCGCGGCCGCGGCCCGGTCATACGCCGCGCGCGCGGCAAGGGCCGCCTTTTCCAGCCCGGCCAGGCGTTCCTCGCCCGCATCGAGATCGGCGAGGTCGGCCGCCATGCCGTCGCGCAGTTCGGCAAGCGCCTCGACCGCGACATTGTGCTTGCGCGCGGCTGCGCGCAGCGCGAACAGCCGCTCCTCGGCCTCCTCCAGCCGCTTGGGGTCGAATTCGGTCGCCCGCATCGCCGCGTCGATGCCGCTTTGCACCGAATCGAGCGCGATCAGCGCCTCGTCGAGCGCCTTGATCGTGTCCTCCAGCAGGCCCGGCGCCTCGCCGGCCTTGCGTTCCAGACGCCTGAGCAGGCTGGCAAGCTGCGGCACCGGCGAGGCGGGACCGGAAAAGACCTCCTGTGCGTCGCTGATCTCGGTCGCGATCTTCTCGGCCCGCATCATCGTGGCGCGCAGGCCGGCAAGCTCCTCCTCCTCGCCGGGCATGGGACCGAGCCTGTTGAGTTCGTCCACGGACGCGCGCAGATAATCGGCCTCGCGCGCGGCGGCCTCGACCCGGGCGCGGTGCCGCGCCAGGTCCTGATCGGCCGCGCGCCACGCCTGCCAGCACGCCCGTACCGCTTCGGCCCGCTGGCCCAGCCCGCCAAACGCGTCGAGCAGGTCGCGATGCGCATCGGGGTCGACCAGCGCGCGCTCGTCGTGCTGGCCGTGGATTTCCACCAGCGCGCGTCCGACCTGACGCATCAGGCCGACGCTCGAGGGCCGGTCGTTGACGAAGACGCGCGTGCGGCCGTCCGCCGTCTGCACCCGGCGCAAAACGATGTCGCCGTCGTCCTCCATGGCGTTGTCGCGCAGGATGGCACGGGCGGGATGATCGGCGGCAACGTCGAAGGCGGCCACGACCTGGCCCTGCGCCGCGCCGGAGCGCACCAGCCCGGCATCGCCGCGCATGCCGAGCGCCAGCGACAGCGCGTCGAGCAGGATCGACTTGCCGGCGCCGGTTTCGCCGGTCAGCACCGACAGGCCGCCGTCAAACCCGATATCGAGTTTTTCGATCAGGACGATATCGCGGATCGAAAGCTGGACGAGCATTGCAAACGCCCGCTCTCGTCAGCCGCCCAGAATGGCAGCTCCGGCCTTCGACAGCCACGACTTCCTGTTTTCGCGCGGCTCGAGCCCCCCGGTCTGCAGGAGCGCGTAGGAATCGCGATACCACTGGCTGTCGGGATAATTGTGTCCGAGCACGGCGGCTGCGGTCTGCGCCTCGGAGGCCAGCCCCATGGCGAAATAGGCTTCCGTCAGCCGCGCCAGCGCCTCCTCGACATGGCGCGTGTCCGAATAGGCCTCGACCACCAGGCGGAACCGCTTGATCCCGGCGACATATTCGCGCCGCTCGAGATAATAGCGGCCGATCTGCATTTCCTTGCCGGCGAGCTGGTCGCGGGCGAATCGCTTCTTGGTCTTGGCGTCCTCGACATACTCGGATTCGGGCCAGCGGGTGATCACCTCGTCCATGGCCTCGATCGTGCGCCGCGCGTCCTTCTGGTCCTGCGTGACGTCGGGGATCTGCCGGAAATAGCTCAACCCGACAATATATTGCGCATAGGCCGCGTCATCCGTGTAGGGATAGAGCGACACATAGCGCTTGCCCGTGTTGATGGCGTCCTGGTAGTTGCCCTGCCGGTAATTGGTGAAGGCGTGCATCACCATCGCGCGGCGGGCGAACTCCGAATAGGGATGCTGGCGGTCGACGGCCTCGAACTTGGCGATCGCCTCGCTCATCCGTCCGGCTTCGAGATTGGCCAGGCCCTGATTGTAGAGCGTATCCGCCGGCTCGATATCCTCCACATAGCTGGCGAGATCGATATCCTTTTCCGAAGCGCAACCGGCCGCGGCGAGCGGGAGCGCAAGCACCGACAGCGCCAACAAAAAATTGCCCGCGCGCCTGCTTGGCCTAGAAATTCGATCGGATCGCATCTGTGCTCTGGTCCCTCGGGCCGATACGGCCTGTCGACCGACGCCATAAATCACAGCATCGGCTTTCGGGCAACGCTATCGCCCCTCAATCGCGCAATTTTGTGGCGAAACGCCGTCCAGCGGGCGCCCGCACAGTCTTCATAGCCGCCACGGCGCATAGGCCGGCGCGTTCACCGCCACTAGTTCCGCCGAGCGGCCGCGCTCGCGACGTCCGGTCTCGACGATCTCGAAGGCCGACGGATCGGACAACAACAGCCGCAGCGCGGTGGCGTTGAGGCTGTGGCCGCCGCGATAGGAGCGGAAACAGCCGATGAAACGCGCGCCCGCCAAAGCGAGATCGCCCATCGCGTCGAGCGTCTTGTGCCGCACGAACTCGTCCTCGTAGCGCAGGCCCTCGATATTCACGATGCTGTCGTCGTCGGCGATCACCAGCGAATTCTCCAGCGACGAGCCGAGCGCGTAGCCGGCCGCCCACAAGCGCTGCACGTCCTTCATGAACCCGAAGGTGCGCGCGCGTGAGATTTCGCGCTTGAACACGCCGGGATCGATGTCCGACGCGAAGAGCTGGCGCCCGATCGCCTTGCTGTCGAAATCGATCTCGACCTCGAACCGGGTTCCGTCATAGGGCAGGAATTCGGCCCACGAACCGCCCTTCTCGACCCGAATCGGCTTCAGGACACGGATGTAGCGACGCTTGACGGCGAGCGGGCGAATGCCGGCCTGTTCGAACGCCTCGACGAAATTCTCGCTGCTGCCGTCCATGATCGGCACTTCGGGCCCGTCAATGTCGATCGACACATTGTCGATGCCGAGCGCGAACAGAGCCGCCATGAGATGCTCGACCGTCGCGATCTGCGGCCCGCCGGGCGCGCCGAGCGCGGTACACAGGTCGGTCGCGCCGATCTCGGAGACCAAGGCGCGAATCTCGACCGGTTCCCCCGCCCCGTCCTGATAGGAAAACACGACGCCCGAATCGGCATCGGCGGGATTGAAATGGATCGTCACCGGCTTGCCGCAATGCACGCCCACTCCCGAAAGAGAGACGCGCGATTTCAGCGTGGTCTGATATTCGTGCAATTCCAATCCCATCGCCCCGCCCCGTACGACACCGCTTGACCGATCGCAAGCCCGCGGGTCCTTTGCGCGTACGTTCAGGAACTCCAATCCCCGAAAGCCCTGCACTGCGCCTGTACAAATCGGGGCCGAAGATACTGTCCGCGCGGAGAGTCGCCAAATCACGGTTTCTTACTCAGTGTTACGAGTTTCTTTGTTGAAGCTGCTCCCGTTACACCCTGATTTCGTTGATGAAACGAAGGAAGCGGACTGAAGGTTTCCCTCCGGCCCGCTTCCGGTTGTTAACAGGCTCGTCGGCCCCTCAGTTGGCTTGCCGGCGCAGGAATGCCGGGATCTCGAGCTGGTCGTCTTCCTGCGGCGCACGCGAGGCCGGCGTCAGGCGCCCGTGGTCGTCGAGCTGCCCCTGCCGAGGCGCATAGAGCTGCGCGTCCTGGCTGGCGAGGCGCCGGGCTTCGGGCTGGCGCACCAATTGCGGCTCGCGTGGCGCGCCGGCACTGCGGGCCGGCTCGTCTTCGCGCCGCGACAGGCCGGTGGTCAGCCGCTTCAACAGTCCCATCGGCCCCTTGTCTTCGGCCCCGGCCTCGGCGCCGGAGCGCGCCTGCAGCTCGGCCTTCACGACCGGCGGAAAATCCTCCACGCGCGGCATGCGGGGCTGGGCCTCGGCGGCAGGCTGCATCCGCGGCGCGGCGGGCCTGGCCGGCGCGGCCGCGGCCTGCTCGGGCGGTGCCTGGAAGATGCGGCTTTGCGGGCGGAACTCCGGTTGCTGCCCACCGCGTTCGGCGTCGCGGATCGCTTCGGCTACCGGGTCCTCGGCGGGGGCGGCTTCGGCGGCCGGCGCGGCCGCCGGCGCCGGAGCGGGACGTGCCTCGGGCGCCTGCTGCGGGGTTGCCGCGCGCGGCGCGACCGGCTTCGGCTGCTGGCGGATTTCGACCGGCGTGGCCGCGATCTCCGAAGCCTTCTTGTCGATGCCGGTGGCAACGACCGAGACCCGGATCACGCCTTCCAGATCCTCGGCGAAGGTGGCGCCGAGAATGATATTGGCTTCCTGGTCGACTTCCTCGCGGATGCGCGTCGCCGCCTCGTCGACCTCGAACAGGGTCAGGTCGCGGCCGCCGGTGATCGAGATCAACAGGCCCTTGGCGCCCTTCATCGAGCTTTCGTCGAGCAGCGGGTTGGCGATCGCAGCCTCGGCCGCGGCCATCGCGCGCCCCTCGCCGGACGCCTCGCCGGTGCCCATCATCGCCTTGCCCATCTCGCGCATCACCGAGCGCACGTCGGCGAAGTCGAGATTGATCAGCCCTTCCTTGACCATCAGGTCGGTGATGCAGGCAACGCCCGAGTAGAGCACCTGGTCGGCCATCGCGAAAGCATCGGCGAAGGTCGTCTTGTCATTGGCGATGCGGAACAGGTTCTGGTTGGGGATGACGATCAGCGTGTCGACCGACTTCTGCAACTCCTCGATGCCGTGATCGGCGATCTTCATGCGCCGCTGGCCCTCGAAATGGAACGGCTTGGTGACGACGCCGACGGTCAAAATGCCCTTTTCGCGCGCGGCCTGCGCGACCACGGGCGCCGCACCCGTGCCGGTGCCGCCGCCCATGCCGGCGGTGACGAAGCACATATGCGTGCCGGCGAGATGGTCGACGATCTCGTCGATGCATTCTTCCGCTGCCGCGCGGCCCACTTCCGGCTGCGACCCCGCGCCGAGCCCCTCGGTCACATGGGCGCCAAGCTGGATCAGCCGGTCGGCCTTCGACATCGTCAGCGCCTGCGCGTCGGTATTGGCGACCACGAAATCGATCCCCTTGAGGCCGGCCGTGATCATGTTGTTGACGGCGTTGCCGCCACCGCCGCCGACACCGAAAACGGTGATGCGCGGCTTTAGCTCGGTGATGTCCGGCTTTTGCAGATTGATTGTCATGTCGTCGTCCTTTTCGCCTTTCTCGCCGCATCGCCGCCGCGGCCGCCAGGAGGTGTGATCCTCAAAGTTAGAAACTGTCTCTCAACCATTGACCCATACGCAGGAACCGCCCGCCCGTTCCGGTCGCGCGCATGCCCATGAACTTCGAAACCCGGCTGTTTTCGAACGAGGCCACCTGGGGATAGATCATCAGTCCGGCCACAGCCGCGAAGGCCGGTCCCTTGGCCGCCTCGGGAAGACCGGCCACGCCGAGCGGTCGCCCGATGCGCACGCTGCGTCCCAATATGCGCCGCGCCGCCTCCGGCAGGCCGACCAGCTGGCTCGCGCCGCCGGTCAGAACCACGCGCTTGCCGATCGTGCTGCCGTAACCCGAACGTCCCAGCCGCTCGCGCACCAGTTCCAGCGTCTCCTCGACTCGCGCGCGGATGATGCGCGTCATCACCGCGCGCGGCACCTGCAGCGGCTCGTCGCCGTCGCCGCTGCCGACCGAGGGGACATTGACGATGTCGCGCTCGTCGGCGGTGCTCGGCAGCGCCGAGCCGTGCATGACCTTGAAACGCTCGGCCACCTCGACGCTGGTCGACAGGCCGCGCGCCAGATCGAGGGTCACATGGTTGCCGCCGACCGGAATCGATTCGGCGTGAACGAATTTTCCTTCCGCAAACACCGACAGCGTCGTGGTGCCGCCGCCCATGTCGATGCAGGCCGCGCCAAGCTCGGCCTCGTCGTCGACCAGCGCCGCCAGGCCGCTCGCATAGGGCGTGGCCACCATGCGCTCGACCGACAAATGGGCACGGTTGATGCACAGTTCGAGATTGCGAATCGGCGCCGCGTCCGCGGTCAGCACATGCATGTCGACGCCCAGCGTCTCGCCGACCATGCCGCGCGGATCGCGGATGCCGCGTTCGGCATCGAGCGCAAACCCGACGGCCAGCGAGTGCAACAATTCGCGCTCGGCCTCCAGGGCCTGCTTGGCGCCGGCGGCGAGCACCTTCTTGATGTCGGAGGCGTCGACGGCATGGCCGCCGAGATTGACCGTGGCGGTCGAAACCTCGCTTTTCAACCGGCCGGCCGACAGGTTGACGATCAGCGAATCGACGGTGACGCCCGCCATCCGCTCGGCCGCGTCGACCGCCAATCGAATGGCGTGCTCGGCGCGGTCGAGATCGACGACCATGCCGGACTTCACGCCCTGCGATTTCTGGTGGCCGATGCCGACGATGCGGACCTGGTGCGTGCGCCCCTTCAAAAGCTGGCCGCCTTCGGCCGGCCTGAGCTTGCCGATGATGCAGCAGATCTTGCTCGATCCGACATCGAGCACGGTCACCACGCCGGAGCGGCGGGCGGCGGTATCGCGGGGGGCGGCAAGCCAGCTCATATCGATCGCCCCTTGCGCTTGCCCTTGATGCGCCCGCTCAAGGCCGCGTCGCGCCGCTCCGCCCCTTCGGGCGTCAGCTTGACTACCAGACGGTCCTCCAGCCGCATGTCGACGGCGGCGATATCGCGTTCCAAAAGCCCGTGCGTGCGCTCGAGCGCGGCCAGTTCGGCGATCGCGCGGTCTTCCTCGTTCTCCGGCAGCTTGACGGTCACGCCGTTGGCGAGCCGCAAATCCCAGCGCCGATCGGCCACCCGCACGAACCCCCTGACGCGCCCGGCAAGCGCGGGATGGGCCGCAAGCTTGCGCACGATTGCCTGCGCGCGCTCGGCCGCGCCCGTGCCCACCACCAGCGGCAGCTGGGCGTAGCGGTCGCTGCGATAGGGCGCGATCTCGGCCCCGTCGCGCTCGATCAGCGTCAGGTCGCTGCCGCGCTGCCAGATCGCGAACGGCTGTTTCTCGACGATCTCGATCTCGATCGCGTCGGGATAGATCTTGCGCACCGAGGCCGAGCGCACCCACGGCATGGCGGCGATCCGCGTGCGCGCGGTGTCGGCGTCGAACCCGACCAGCGAGGTCCATCCGTCGAGTTCCAGCCGGCCGAGAATGTCGATCTCGGACGTTTCGACATGACCTGAAATGCGAACATCGTTGACCGCGAAGCCGCTGCGCGCGGTCACCGCCTTGACGATCGACGGCGTATGGCCGCCGAGGACGGCGCCATAGGCGCCGGTCGCCGCCAGCATGCCGAGCGTGACGACCAGCATGGCGTGACGCGGCACTTCGACCGCATCGACATCCAGGCGCGACAGGAAGCGCGCCGGCCGGCGCAGCAATGGCGGCAGAACGCCGTCCGAAAAGCCGGCAAGCGTCCGCGACGGGAGCGAAGCGCCCGTTTTGCGGTTTTTTGCCGGTCTCAACGCAAACACGAAGCGTCCTCCACCATCCAACGCAGCAACTCACCAAACCCGTGCCCGGCATGCGCGGCCAGTTCCGGCACGAGCGATGTCGGCGTCATGCCCGGCTGCGTGTTGACCTCGAGCCAGATCAGCTCGCCATTGTCCGAATGGCGGTCGTCGTAGCGGAAGTCGGACCGGGTCACGCCCCGGCAGCCGATGGCTTGGTGAGCCTTGAGCGCGAGTGTCTGTATTTTTTGGTAAATATTCGGTGAAATTTTTGCGGGGCATTCGTGTTTTGAGCCCCCTGCCGCATACTTTGCATCGTAGTCGTAGAAGGAATGGCCCACCGGCACGATTTCCGTGACGCCGAGCGCCACGTCGCCCATCACCGCGCAGGTCAATTCGCGCCCGTGCACGAATCGCTCGATCATGACGACGTCGCCGTATTTCCAGTCGTCCGACTGGATGATTTGCGGCGGATGCGGCTGATCGGCCTTGACGATGACGACGCCGAAGCTCGACCCCTCATTGACCGGCTTGACCACGTAAGGCGGTTTCATGGGATGCCGGGAGCCGATCTCGAAACGGTTGCGGATCTTCGATTCGGCGACCGGAATACCCGACGCCCTGGCGACGAGTTTGGCCTTTTCCTTGTCCATGGCCAGCGCCGAGGCCAACACGCCGGAATGAGTGTAGGGAATTTCGAGATATTCGAGGATGCCCTGAACCTTGCCGTCCTCGCCGAACGGCCCGTGCAGCGCGTTGAAGGCGACATCGGGCCGCAGCTCGGCCAGCACCCGGCCGAGATCGCGGCCGACATCGACCCGCGTGACGCGATACCCCTCGCCCTCCAGCGCGTCCGCGCAGGCCTTGCCCGACGACAGCGAAACAGGCCGCTCGGAGGAAAAGCCCCCCAACAGAACGGCAACGTGTTTTTTCGCCATACCCAGACTTCCCCTGCTTCGGCGGGCCTCTCCGCGCAATCCGGGTTTGAGTCCGAGTCCACCGGCGGAAGACCCCCCAGTCAAAAACGCGGCGAACGCGTGAAACGACTCAAATCAGGAAACGCTTGGCCCCAAAGAATCAGAGCTTTAGCCCGCTGGCAAGTCTGGAATGTCGGGTTGCGGCCGCTCGTGCCCGGATTGCCCGCTTCGGCGCGGCGCGCCTCGCGGCAAGGGTGCCGGCTACAGCATCTGCCCCAGGAACTCGTCGATCTCGTGACCGGGCTTGAAGGCGCCGATGCGCCGGATTTCCCAGGTCAGCCTGATGCCGGAATGTTCCAGCACCCGGGCGCGCACGGTCTCGCCCAGAAGCTCGAGATCGTATCCGGTCGCGGTGCCGGTGTTGATCATGAAATTGCAATGCATGGGCGACATCTGCGCGCCGCCGATCATCAGGCCCCGGCAGCCGGCCTTGTCGATCTCCTTCCAGGCCGACGTTCCTTCCGGGTTCTTGAAGGTCGAGCCGCCGGTCTTCTCGCGGATCGGCTGCACGGTCTCGCGATGATGCTGGACGGCGTCCATCGCCGCCCTGATCTCGTCCTTATCGGCGGGCTCGCCGGCGAAAATCGCCTCGGTGAAGATCAGGTCCTTCGGCGCGGCCGAATGGCGATAGGCATATCCCATATCGGCATCCGAAAGGACGTGGAGCGTACCGTCGCGGTCGAGCGCGCGCACTTCCACGACGCGCTCGCGCGTCTCCACGCCATTGGCGCCGGCATTCATGCGCAGCGCCCCGCCAATGCCGCCGGGAATGCCGTGATAAAAATGGAAGCCGCCGAGACCGGCCTCGAGCGCCACGGCCGCCACGCGCTTGTCGGGCGCCGCCGCGCCGGCGCGAAGGCGATCGTCGCCGATCGCCTGCACCGCGCCGAACCCCTTGGCCGACAGCCTGACGACGAACCCGCGAATGCCGCCCTCGCGCACCAGCAGGTTGGAACCGATGCCGACGACGGTGATCGGGATGTCGTGCGGCACCGCTTTCAAGAACGCGGCCAGATCCTGTTCGTCGGCGGGCTGGAACAGCGCATCCGCCGTGCCGCCGGCCCGAAACCAGGTGATCTTGTCCATGGCCGCGTCGGGCGTGATGCGCCCGCGCACGGCCGAAAGCCGGTCTCCCAGCCGCTCCAGGAGCGCCGCACCGCTCATGCCCCGCCCCCGGCAAGCGCCTCGGGCACCTGATAGGCCCATTGAGTGATGTTGCCGGCGCCCAGAAAGATCACGTAGTCGCCGTCGCGGGCGAGATCGCGCACGATCGGCGCGATCGCCTGCGGCCCGGCGATCGCGCGCGCGTCGCGGTGGCCGCCCGCGCGCATGCGCGCCACCAGCGTCTCGGCCGACACGCCGTCGATCGGGTCTTCGCCCGCCGCATAGACGGGCGCCACCAGAACCGTGTCGGCATCGTTGAAGCAGGAGGCGAAATCGTCGAACAGATCGTGCAGCCGGGTGAAGCGGTGCGGCTGCGCTATCGCGATGACGCGGCCCTTGCAGGTCTCGCGGGCGGCGTCCAGAACCGCGGAGATCTCGACCGGGTGATGGCCGTAATCGTCGAAAAAATGGACCCCGTTCCAGGTGCCGGTCGGGGTGAAGCGCCGCTTGACACCGCCGAACGATAGCAGCCCCTTGCGGATGTCGTCGGCCGAAATACCCAGTTCGTGCGCCACCGCGATCGCCGCCGTCGCGTTGGCGACATTGTGACGGCCGGGCATCGGCAGGCGCAGGCCGCGAATGTCGCTGACCCGACCGGTCTTGCGGTCGCGCACGACGATGTCGAACAGGGAATGGGTTCCCTCCGTGCTGACATTTTCGAACCGAACGGCGGCCTGCGGATTGCCGCCATAGGTGATGACGCGCCGGTCCTCGATGCGCGAAACCAGCGCCTGCACCTCGGGATGGTCGATACACATCACGCCGAACCCGTAAAACGGCACGTTTTCGACGAATTGGCGGAACGCCTCGCGCACGCCGTCGAAACTGCCGTAATGGTCGAGATGCTCGGGATCGATATTGGTCACCACCGCGATCTCGGCCGGCAGCTTCAAGAAGGTGCCGTCGCTCTCGTCGGCCTCGACCACCATCCAATCGCCTTCGCCCATACGCGCATTGGTGCCGTAGGCGTTGATGATGCCGCCATTGATCACCGTCGGATCGAGTCCGCCGGCATCGAGCAGCGTGGCCACCATCGATGTCGTTGTGGTCTTGCCATGGGTGCCGCCGATGGCCACCGCCTGGCGGAAGCGCATCAGTTCGGCCAGCATCTCGGCGCGCCGGACCACCGGCAGGAGGCGTTCGCGCGCGGCGGCGAGCTCGGGATTGTCCTTCTTGATCGCCGTCGACACCACCACCACCTCGGCCTCCCCGAGATTGGCCGCGTCGTGGCCGACGAAAACGCGGATGCCCTTGTCGCGCAGCCGCTGCACATTGGCGTTGTCGGACTGGTCGGAGCCCTGCACCTCGTAACCGAGATTGTCGAGCGCCTCGGCGATGCCGCTCATGCCGATGCCGCCGATGCCGACGAAATGAACCAGGCCGATCGTCTCGGGCATCTTCATGATCGGACTCCTTGCTTGAATGCGTCAACCGACAGACCCGACGCAATAACGTCCGTCAAGTCGGCGAGCAACCGGGTCGCATCCGGCTTGCCGGCCGTCCTGGCGGCCGCCGCGATGGCGCCCAGTCTCGCGGGATCGCGCATCAAGCCGTCGAGGAGGTCGCGCAGTGTCTGCGGCGTCAGCGTCGCCTGGGCATGGACTTCCGCCCCGCCGGCCGCCTCCAGCGCGGCGGCGTTGGCCGCCTGGTCGTGATCGAGCGCATACGGATAAGGCACCAGCAGCGCCGGGCGCCCGATCGCCGCGATTTCTGACACGGTCGACGCGCCGGCGCGCGCGATCACCAGATGCGCGCGCGCGATCCGCGCCGCCATGTCGGTGAAGAACGGCGATATCTCGGCCGCGACGCCCATCGCCTCATAGGCCGCGCGCACCGCCGCCTCGTCTTCCGGCCGGGCCTGCTGGGTGACGCGCAGGCGCCGGCGCGCCTCGTCGGGCAGGGCCGCGATGGCCGGCGGCACGGCTTGCGAGAAAAACTGCGCGCCCTGGCTGCCGCCGAACACCAGAAGCGCGAACGGCGCGTCGGGCGCCGGCGGCCGGTACGTCGTGGCGGCGGCCTCGATCACGGCCGGGCGCACGGGGTTGCCGGTCTCAACGATCCGGCCGGCCAGCGCCCCCTCGGCCTTCAAAAACCCGCCGGCGATGGCGGTCACACGGGTCGACAGCGCCCGGTTGGCCCGTCCCATCACCGCGTTCTGCTCGTGGATCAGGGTGGGGATGCCGCGCCGGGTCGCGGCGAAGACGGGCGGCAGGGTCGGATAGCCGCCGAAGCCGACCACCGCCTTCGGCTTCAGCCGCTGCAGCAGCGCCGAGGCCTCGCGATAACCGCGCCACAGCGCCCAGAAGGCGCGCGCGACCGCGAGCGGGTTGCGCGAGCCGATCGTGGCCGAGGTGATCTCGTGATGACCGTCGGCGGGAAAGGAGCCGGCATAACGGGCGGCGCGGTCGTCGCTGGCCAGATGCACGCTCCAGCCGCGCGCCTTGAGCGCGTGCGCCAGCGCCTCGGCCGGAAACAGATGGCCGCCGGTGCCCCCGGCCGACAGCAGGATGGTTCCGCGGCTCATCCTACTTGGCCGCGAAGGCGCTGCCGGGCGCGAACGGGAAATCCGACGTCTTGCGCCGTTCCGGCCGGCGTCGCGTCAGCGCCAGCACCATGCCCATCGAGATCGCCATCGCGATCAGCGACGAGCCGCCATAGGAGATGAACGGCAGCGTCATGCCCTTGGCCGGCATCAGCTGGAGATTGACGGAAATGTTGATGACCGACTGGAAGCCCAAAAGCACGACCAGCCCGCAGACGGCGTAGCGGACGAAATCGTCCTCCTCGCGCAGCGCCGAGCGCAAGCCGCGCAGCACGACGAAGGCGAACAGGCCGACGATGATGAAGCATAAAACGATGCCGAACTCCTCCGCCGCCACGGCGAAGATGAAGTCGGTGTGGCTGTCGGGCAAAATGCGCTTGACGGTGCCCTCGCCGGGGCCCTCGCCCCACCAGCCGCCGCGGATGATCGCCTCGCGCCCGGTATCGACCTGAAACGTGTCGCCCTCGCCGGTGACGAAGCGGTCGATACGGTCGGCGACATGCGGGAAGATCGAATAGGCGGCGACCGCGCCGGCCGCGCCGAGACCGCCGAGCACGGCGATCCACAGCCACGGCATGCCGGCCAGGAAAAACATCGCCCCCCAGGTGCCCAGCACCAGCATGGTCTGGCCGAGATCGGGCTGGGCGACAAGCAATGCCAGCGCCAGGCCCAGAAGGATGATGGCGAACAGATTGCCGGGAATGTCGGGCTGGCGCGCATGTTCGGCAAACAGCCACGCGCAGATCACCACGAAGGCCGGCTTGAGAAATTCCGACGGCTGGACGGAGACGCCCAGAAGCGAGATCCAGCGCCGCGCGCCCTTGACCTCGACCCCGACGAAAAGCACCAGCACCATTGCGACCAGCGACCCGGCCAGCATGACCAGCGCCAGCCTGCGGATGTTGCGCGGCGACAGGAAGGAGACCGCGAGCATGGCGCCGACCGCCGGCAGCATGAAGATGATCTGGCGTTCCACGAAATGGAATTCCGACAGGCCGATGCGCTCGGCCACTGCCGGGCTGGCCGCGAAGGACAACACGACGCCAAGCACCATCAGGCTTAAAAAGGCGGCCAGAAACCAGCGATCGACCGTCCACCACCAATTGGCGACCGGCCCTTTGTCGACACGACTGACCATCAGCTTGTCCCTCCGATCGGTTCGATATTGGCAAGGCCGCGCACGGCAGCCTTGAAGGCGTCGCCGCGCACCTCGAAATTCCTATACTGATCGAAGCTTGCGCAAGCCGGGGATAACAGCACAACCGCCTCGCCGGCCGGGTCGTTCTGCGCGTCGGCGGCCGCATGGGCGACCGCGGCGTCGAGCGTGCCGGCGATTTCGTAGGGCACCATGTCGCCCAGCGTCGCCGAAAAGGCCGGCGCCGCCTCGCCGATCAGATACGCCTTGGCGACACGCGGAAACAGGCCGCGCAGCGGCTCGATGCCGCCCTCCTTGGCGAGCCCGCCGGCAATCCAGTAGATGCGCGGATAGCTCGACAGCGCAGGGGCCGCGGCATCGGCGTTGGTGGCCTTGGAATCGTTGACGAACAGCACATGTCCGCGCCGCGCCACCTGCTCCATGCGGTGGACCAGGCCGGGGAAGCTCGCAAGCCCCGCCTGGATGTCGGCGTCGCAGACGCCGATCTTGCGGCAGGCGGCGATCGCGGCGAGCGCGTTCTGGGCGTTGTGCTGACCGCGCAGCGCACCGATTCCGGCCAGTGAGGCGAGCCGGCGCACCTTGCCCTCGCGGGCCTGCTTCAGTTCCGTGCCTTCGGCAAACAGCCCGTTGGCGAGCGCCAGGCGCTTGGAGATACGAACCAGCTCGGCGCCGGTCTGTTCGAGCCGGTCGGCGATCTGCGCGCCCCACACGTCGTCGACGCCGACGATCGCCAGATCGCTGCCGGCGACCAGCCGCTGCTTGATCGCGGCGTAATGCTGCATGGTGCCGTGGCGGTCGAGATGGTCGGGCGAAAGATTGAGCAGGATGCCGGCGGTCGGCCGGATCGAGGGCGCCAGGTCGATCTGAAAGGACGAACATTCCACCACGTAGGAGCGGCCGGCGGCCGGCGGATCGAGCGTCATCACCGCGCGCCCGATATTGCCGCCGATCTGCGCATCGCGACCGCTATGGGTCAGGATATGCCCGATCAGCGCGGTCGTGGTCGATTTCCCGTTTGTGCCGGTGATCGCGATGAACGGCGCGTCGGGCGCGCGTGCGGCGCGCTCGCGCGAAAACAGTTCGACATCGCCGATGATCTCGGCATCGGCAGCCCGCGCCAGCTCCACGCTCCAGTGCGGCTTGGGATGGGTCAGGGGCACGCCGGGCGACAGAACCAGCGAGGCAACGCCGCTCCAGTCGATGGCGCGCAGGTCCTGCGTGGCGATCGCCTCGCGCCCGGCCCGCGCCACGCTTTCGGGATTGTCGTCCCAGGCGATCACCCGCGCCCCGCCGGCGGCGAGCGCGGCCGCCGTGGCGATGCCCGACCCGCCGAGCCCGAACAGGGCGACGGTCTTGCCGTTGAAACTGCGCGCTGCGATCATCTCTATCTCAGCTTCAGCGTCGACAGGCCGATCAGCGCCAGGATGACCGCGATGATCCAGAAGCGGATCACGATCTGGCTTTCCGTCCAGCCCATCTTCTCGAAATGATGGTGGATCGGCGCCATCAGGAAGACGCGCTTGCCCGTCATCTTGAACACCGCCACCTGGATGATGACCGACAGCGCCTCCATCACGAACAGCCCGCCGATGATCGCCAGCACGATCTCGTGTTTGGTGGCGATCGCGATCGTGCCGATCAGGCCGCCCAGCGCCAGCGAGCCGGTATCGCCCATGAAGATGGCGGCCGGCGGCGCGTTGAACCACAAAAACCCGAGCCCGGCACCGATGACGGCCCCCAGCACCACGGCCAGCTCGCCCGTGCCCGGCACGAAATGGATCTGCAGATAGTCGGCGAAGACCGCGTTGCCGGAAAGATAGGCGATGACGCCGAAGGACGAGGCCGCGATCATCACCGGCACGATGGCGAGCCCGTCGAGACCGTCGGTGAGATTGACCGCGTTGCCGGCCCCGACGATGACGAAGGCGGCGAACGGCACGAAAAAGATGCCCAGATTGATGATCAGGTCCTTGAAGAAGGGAAAGGTGAGCGATGAGGAGAACGGCGCCTGGCCGTTGCGCATGATGATCCAGGCCGCGGTGCCGGCGATCAGGAATTCCGCCAGGAGCCGCACTTTGCCCGATATGCCGAGATGCGACTGCTTCGTCACCTTCATGTAGTCGTCGTAAAAGCCGATCGCGCCGAACAGCAGCGTGACCAGGAGCACGGTCCAGACATAGACGCTCGACAGATTTGCCCACAAAAGCGACGAGCAGATGATGCCGGTCATGATCATCAGGCCGCCCATGGTCGGCGTGCCCGCTTTCTTGAAATGGGTCTGCGGCCCGTCGGCGCGGATCGGCTGGCCGCGGCCCTGGCGCACGCGCAGCGAATTGATGATCACCGGTCCGAACATGAACACGATCAGCGCCGACGTGATCAGCGCGCCTCCCGTGCGGAAGGTGATGTAGCGAAAGACGTTGAAGACCGAGAACTGGTCGGCCGCACTTACCAGCAAGGTGAGCATGTGCTGGAAATCCCCCTCTTCACCCCTCGTCCGCCGCGGTCGAAGTCTGTTGCGGAGGATATTTTTCCAAAAGCGCGTCGACCAGCCCGGCAAAGCCGAGCCGAAGCGACGATTTGACCATCACCGCGTCGCCGCCCCCGACCCCGGCGACCAGCACCGGCTGCAATTCCTCGCGCGTCGGGCGATAGTCGACCGCGACATGCTGTGCAAGCGCGTCGCGCAGGGCCGCCATCGCCTCGCCGGCCAGATAGACCCGGTCGATCCCGGCCTCCAGGATCGCCTCGGCGAGCCCGGCATGTTCCCCGGCCGAATGCGCGCCGAGTTCGAGCATGTCGCCCAGAACCGCGATCCGGCGTCCGTCCTGGCCGGTCTGCGTGCCGGCAAGCAGCGCGATCGCCGCCTTCATCGAGGCCGGGTTGGCGTTGTAGCTTTCGTCGATCAGCGTGACCGGCCCGTCGGGATGGGCAAGCACATGGCGCGCGCCGCGGCCCTTTTCCGCCTGGAAGGCGCCGAGCGCGCCGGCCGCCTTGGCGACATCGGCGCCGACCAGATGCGCCGCGCCCAGCACCGCGAGCGCGTTTTGCACCATATGCCGGCCAGGCGCGCCGATCCGCGCCACGATTTCGCTGCCGCCGATCCGCGCGGTGATGCTCGAATGATCGGGCTTCAGAACCGCCTGGACCAGCCTGTAGGTGGCGCGGGCATGCTCGCCGAAGCCGTGAATATGCTTTACGCCGGCATCCTTGGCGGCCTTTCGCAGGATGCGCCAGCGCGCGTCGTCGCGGTTGATCAGCGCATGGCCGTCCGGCTCCAGCCCCTCGAAAATCTCGGCCTTGGCGCGGGCGATGTCGTCGAGCGAATGGAAATGGCCGAGATGCGCGGCCGCGACAAGGGTGACGATCGCCACATGCGGGCGCACCAGCTTGACCAGCGGGCGGATTTCGCCGGCATGGTTCATGCCGATCTCGAACACGCCGAAATCGGTGTCCGCGGGCATACGCGCCAGGGTCAGCGGCACGCCCCAATGATTGTTGAAGGAGCGTTCCGCCGCGTGCACCGTGCCCGAACCGGAAAGCGCGCGCCTGAGCGCTTCCTTGGTCGTGGTCTTGCCGGCCGAGCCGGTGACGGCGATGATTTTGGCCTTCGAGCGCCGGCGGCTGGCTTCTGCCAGCCGTTCCAGCGCGATGAGCACGTCGCCGACGACGATCATCGGACAGGTCAGCCGACCGAGCCCCGGCAGGCGCCCTTCGGAGACCACAAGCAGCGCCGCGCCGGCGGCAACCGCCGCGGTCGCGAAATCGTGGCCGTCGAAGGTCTCGCCCTTGATGGCGAAAAACGCCTCGCCCGGATTGAGCGTGCGCGTATCAATCGAAACGCCGGAAACCGATTTGGGCAACTGCCCGAACGGGCGGCCTTCCATGGCCGCGACCATCGCCTCCGCCGTCCACAATTCGCTCATGTCCGCTGCTCCGCCAATGCCTTGCGGAGTTCGGCGTGATCGGAGAACGGATGGGTCACCTCGCCGATCGTCTGCCCCTCCTCGTGTCCCTTGCCGGCCACCACCAGCGTGTCGCCGGCACGCAGCATCGAGACCGCCGTGCGGATCGCCTCGCGCCGGTCGCCGATCTCGACCGCGCCCGGCGCGGCGGCGAGGATTTCGGCGCGGATTTCCGCCGGCACCTCGCTGCGCGGATTGTCGTCGGTCACGATCGCCACGTCGGCGAGCCGCGTCGCGATCGCGCCCATGATCGGCCGCTTGCCGCGGTCGCGGTCGCCGCCGCAGCCGAACACGACCACCACCCGGCCGGTGGTGAACGGCCGCACCGCGGAAAGCGCGTTTTCGAGCGCCTCGGGCTTGTGGGCGTAGTCGACATAGACCGGCGCGCCGGCACCGGTCTGGCCGACCAGTTCGAGCCGGCCCGAGGCGCCGCGCAAATCTTCCAGCGCCCGCAGCGCGGCCTCGGTCTCGGTACCCGTCGCGACCGCCAGCCCGGCGGCCACCAGCGCGTTGGCGATCTGGAAATCGCCGGCGAGCGGCAGCACGATCTCGTGAATCTTGCCGTCCGCCTCGATTTCGGCACGCTGGCGCTGGCGCTCGTGCTCGACGCGCTTCAGGCTCATGAATTTGCCGCGGCGGCCGACGGTCAACACCTTGCAGCCGGCGCGTTCGGCCGCCTCGATGGTGGCCGCCGACCAGGGATCGTCGGCGAACACGACCGCCGCCGCCCCCTTCGGCAACAGCGTGTCGAACAGGCGCATCTTGGCGCGATGATAGTCTTCGAGCGTCGGGTGGTAGTCGAGATGGTCGCGCCCCAGATTGGTGAACGCGGCCGCGGCAAGCCGCACCCCGTCGAGGCGGCGCTGGTCGAGCCCGTGGCTGGAGGCTTCCATCGCGGCATGGGTGACGCCGGCATCGGCCAGTTCGCGCAACAATTTCTGCAGCGCCACCGGGTCCGGCGTGGTCAGCGATCCGTATTCCTCGCGGCCGGGCGCGCTCAGCCCGGTGGTGCCGATGCTGGCGGCCTTTTGGCCGGTGCGCTCCCAGATCTGGCGCACGAAGGAGGCGACGGAGGTCTTGCCGGCCGTGCCCGTCACCGCGACCATGGTTTCGGGCTGGCCGGCATAAAAGCGCGCCGCCGCCAGCGCCAGCGTGCGGCGCGGGTCGGAGACGCGAAGAACCGGTATGTCGAGATCCGCCGCATCCGCGTCCGGCCCGGCCAGGATGGCGACCGCGCCCGCCTGGGCGGCCTGGCGCGCATAGGCCATGCCGTCCGTCTTCACGCCTTTCAGCGCGGCGAACAGAAAGCCGGGGCCGACCGCCCGCGAATCCGAGCTGAGCCCGGCGAGCGCGACCCCGCCGCTCGGCACGGTGTTGTCGGGGAAGAGATCGGCAAGGTCGCTGAGCTTCATGTAAATCCGTGTGGCTGCCGCCGGGTCTGACCGGCGCAGAATCATTGGTGCGAGACCAGCGTTGCGGCGTCTTCTTGGCCGAAATCCGGCTTCACGCCAAGAAGCGGCGCCGCGCGGCGGATGATATTGGCCACAACCGGGGCCGCATTGAGGCCGGCCGTCGCGCCGATTCCGGGCCGCTCCGGCTGGGGTTCGTCGACGATCGACAGCACGATATATTGCGGGTCCTCCATCGGCAGCGCGGCCAGGAAGGCATTGAAGCGCTTGCTGCTGGAATAGCGGCCATTGACCACTTTCTCGGCCGTGCCGGTCTTGCCGCCGACCCGGTAGCCGGGCACTTCGGCGCGCCGGCCCGAGCCCTTTTCCGCGTTGAGACGATAGAGATAACGCATCGCGGCACTGGTTTCGGGCGCAAGCACCTGCTCGGCGATCGCGGCCGCCTCGGCCTCGGTGCGCGGCAGGAAGGTCGGCGGGATCAGCTTGCCGCCATTCATCAGCGCGGCCGCGCCGACCGCGGTCTGCAGCGGCGTCGTCGACATGCCGTGCCCGAAGGAGATCGTGATCGAATTGATCCGTTTCCACGTCGCCGGCTCGGTCGGGGTCGCGATTTCAGGCAGTTCGGTTTGCATGCGGTCCAGCAGGCCGATGCGCTTCAGGAACGCCCTGTGCCCCTCGATGCCGACGGCCTCGGCCATGCGGCCGGAAGCGATGTTGGAGGAATAGATGAACACTTCCGGCACCGTCAGCACGCGCCCCTTGCCGTGGAAGTCGCGGATGGTGAAGCCGCCGATCCTCAGCGGGCGGGTGGCGTCGAAGCGGCTTTCAAGCGTCGCCTTGCCGGAATCCAGCACCATCGCGGTGGTGAAGCTCTTGATCGTCGAGCCCATCTCGAACACGCCGGCCGTCATCCGGTTCAGCCGGTCCTTCTGGTGCGCGGTGACCGGATTGTTGGGATCGAAGTCCGGCAGCGAGGCCATCGCCACCACCTCGCCGGTCTTGGCGTTGAGCACGACCGCGCCGGCCGCGATCGCCTGATAGCGCTCCATCGCGCCGGCCAGTTCGTCGCGCACGATATGCTGCACGCGCAGATCGATCGACAATTGCACCGGCGCCAGCGCGGCATCGCTGACCAGCCCGGCCGCGCGCAGATCCGCCAGCCCCTGATCGTCGACATATTTCTCGATGCCGGCGATGCCCTGATTGTCGACATTGACCAGGCCCAGAATGTGCGAGGCGGTCGGCCCGCCCGGATAGAAGCGGCGCTTTTCAGGGCGGAAACCGATGCCGGGAATGCCGAGCTGCAGGATCTCGTTCTGCTGCTTGGGCGTGATCTCGCGCTTGAGCCAGGCAAAGCCGGCGCCGCTCTTGAGCCTGGAATAGGTGCGTTCGTAGTCGAGCGACGGCAGCACCGTGGCCAGACGCTCGACCGCCTCGTCCGCATCGACGATGCGGCGCGGCTCGGCGTAGAGCGAGGCGGACTTGATGTCGGTCGCCAGCACCTGGCCGTTGCGGTCGACAATGTCGGGGCGCGCGGCCAGCAAGCGGTCGGCACCCGGCACATAGGTCACCTCCACGTCCTGCAGGCCGAGATAGACCAACCGGCCGGCGATCGCGCCGTAAAGGGCGAAAAACACCCCCATCGCCATGATGACGCGCGAGCGCGAGCGCCCGCCGCTGGACTTGCGCGCGCCCTCGACCACGATGGAGCCGCCGGGGCGTCCCTCGCCGCCGCGTTTTGCGAAACGGGCCAGAATGTTGCGGAGACCGGGCATGCCCCTCATGGTTCGGTGCTCCCGGTGACGATCCCGTCCGCGCCCGCCTGCCCGGCCGCGCCGGCGGTCGTCGACGGGTCGGGTTCGGGCTCGGCCGGCCGTTCGGGAAGCTCCGCCGGACCGGCGATCTGGTAGGGTTCGACCGGCTCGAGCGCGAGCTCTTCGCGATAGGTTTCCGCCAGTTTTTGCAGGCGCGAGGGTTGCGTGAGCAGGCTCCAATCGGCCTTCAGGAGATCGATGGTCTCCCGCTCCAGGCGAAGCCGCGCCTCGATCTTGCGCAGGGCGTCCAACTGGTTTTCGGCCTCGTGCTTGGTTTTGTAGGTGAAGGCGGCCGCCGAGATCATGACCGCGATCAAAACCATGTCGGTCGTGCGAAACACGCTAGCTCCTTTCCGCGCCGTGGCCGGGCGCCGGCAGCTTCGGCAAGCCAAACAGGGTGAAATCCGCCGCGCCGGCTTGTGCGTCGAGCCGCGTGGCGGCACGCAATTTGGCCGAGCGCGCCCGCGGATTGGCCGCGGCCTCCGCGTCGGAGGCCGCGATCATGCGGTCCGGCTTGTCGAAGGTGGCGATCTTGGCGGCCGGTTCGGGCAGGTGGCGCGAACCGCCGGCCGCGCCGGAGCGGTCGGCCAGGAAACGCTTCACGATCCGGTCTTCCAGCGAATGGAAGGTCACGACCGCAAGCCGGCCGCCCGGACGCAGCGCCCGCTCGGCGGCGAACAAGGCCCGGGCCAGCTCGCCGAGTTCGTCATTGACGAAAATCCGCAGCCCCTGGAAACAGCGGGTCGCGGGGTGGATCTTGTCCTTGGGGTGGCGGCCGACCAGCGCCTCGATCGCATCGGCGAGATCGCGCGTGCGCGTGAAGGGTTTTTGGACCCGCCGGCGCTCGATCAGGCGCGCGATCCGTCCGGCATGGCGCTCCTCGCCAAGAATCCCGAAAATCCGCGCCAGGTCGCCGGGCTTGAAACTGTTGACGATGTCGGCGGCGGACGGTCCGGAGCGCTCCATGCGCATGTCGAGCGGGCCGTCGCGGCGGAAGGAAAAGCCGCGCTCGGCCTGGTCGAGCTGCATGGAGGAAACACCGATATCGAGCACGACGCCGTCGACCGGCTCGCCGGCAAGCCTGTCGAGTTCGGAAAAGCGACCCTCTACGAGCCG
Source organism: Nitratireductor alexandrii (assembly GCF_004000215.1). GTDB lineage: Bacteria > Pseudomonadota > Alphaproteobacteria > Rhizobiales > Rhizobiaceae > Mangrovimarina > Mangrovimarina alexandrii. The sequence goes on from NZ_RBVY01000005.1 coordinate 336,137, forward strand.
CAGCCGGCCGCCGGACGCCTGGACGAGAGCCGCGCCGTGACGGATCGCGTCCGGGTCGCGGTCGATGCCGATCACCCTGGCGCCGGCCGCGATCAGGGCACGCGTATAGCCGCCGGCGCCGAACGTGCCGTCGACGACAAGCGCGTCGCGTTGCGGACGCAGGGCGGCGATCACCGCGTCGAGCAGGACGGGAATGTGGCGGGCCGGTCCGCCACCGGCGTCCTCGCGGCCGCCGGGGCCCGCCATCATTCCCGGTCCTCGCCCGGTCGCCCCCGAACCGCGGACTGACGCAGTTTCGCAAGCCGCGCGCGCACCTCCGCCCCGTAGGCCTTCAAGCGCTCCGGCTGCCAGATCTGAAAAAAATGCCCCCGTCCGACAAAGGCGACATCCGCGTCGATGCCGGTATGCTCGCGCATGAAATCGCTCACCATGATGCGCCCCTCGCGGTCGATCTTCAAAAAGGCCCCGTCGCCGTGGCAGAAGAAGGACATGTCGTCCGCGGTCTGCAGAAACGGGTCTTCCTGCTCGATCCGCGCCTCGTAGCGGTCCAGCAGATCGAGCCCGCCCACGTCCAGGGCCGGAATGTCGAGCGCACGCAGCGCGTAGAGTTCGGCAAATCCCTTCTTTTGCAGCACAGCGCGAAAATGCGCTGGCACCGACACTCTGCCCTTGGCGTCGATCCGGTTGACTGCACTGGAAAGGAAACGATCCATCACGCGACACGGACGCCGTCGACGCCGCCAATTCCTTCATTCTTTTTTCCGCGCCGAAACACGGTCTCCGGCGCCCCCCGCCCGATTCATGTCCAACGGCAAACATCCCCGCACCCGCCGCCGCGACGGCCGGATGAAAAGACGCTTCACTCGCCACTGGAACGAAATTCGGAATGTGCTTTTGGGATATCATGGGCCAATATGGGCGTCAATGGGATTATGCCAGCTTCCCTTCTCACCGAAGCGATCTCGCGCGCGCACCTCGCCGCGATGCCTGATTTATGCTCCATTAAGCCTAACGAAGGGTTAGGGCCCTGTTTCGGGGCCTCCGCGGCCGAAACCGCCTACGGCTTCACGCGCTTTCGTTGCCCCGTCGCCCCTGCAAAAAGGCAAGACAGCATGACCGACAGTTCCAGCGACCGCGCCGCCCGCGTGTCCCATCTGCGCCGCGCCGGCCTGGACAAGGGCGACCCGGTGCCGTTGCCGCTCACCATGGCGGCGATGTTCCACCTGCCCGGCGACCCGGCCGGCGTCAGCCAGTACGGCCGCTTCGCCAACCCGACCTGGGACGGCGTGGAAAAGCTGCTGGGTCATCTGGAGGACGCGCCGGCCGTCGCCTTCCCCTCCGGCATGGCCGCGATCTCGGCGGTGCTGTTTTCGCTGCTGAAAACCGGCGAGCGCGTGCTGTTGCCGGCCGACGGCTATTACACGGTCCGCGTTCTGGCCGAGCGTTTTCTGGCGCCGATGGGGATCGGCTTCGACACCCGTCCGACCGCCGGCTTTCTCGACGGCGGTTTCGACGGCTATCGGCTGGTCTTCATCGAGACGCCGGCCAATCCCGGTCTCGATCTCTGCGACATCGCCGCCGTCGCTGCCAGGGCACGGGCGGCCGGCGCGCTGGTCGTGGCCGACAACACCACCATGACCCCTTACGGCCAGCGTCCGCTCGACCTCGGCGTCGACGTCGTCGTCGCCGCCGACACCAAGGCGCCCAACGGCCATTCCGACGCGCTGTTCGGCCATGTGGCAAGCCGCAACGAGACGATTGTCGCGTCGGTGCGCGACTGGCGCAAGCTCGCCGGCGGCATACCCGGCCCGTTCGAGGCCTGGCTGGTGCATCGCGGCCTGGAGACGCTGGAGGTGCGCTTCGAGCGCATGTGCAATTCGGCCGAGCTGATCGCCACGCGGCTGCGGGAGCACCCGCGCGTGCGTGCGCTGCGCTATCCCGGCCTGAAGGACGATCCCGGCCACGCGCTCGCCGCCCGCCAGATGCAGCGCTTCGGCTTCCTGATCGGCCTCACCCTCGCCTCCGCGGAGGAGGCCGAAACCTTCATCGAGCGCTGTACGCTCATCCAGCCGGCCACCTCGTTCGGCGGGGTCCACACCTCCGCCGAACGGCGCGCGCGCTGGGGCGATGCCGTCGATCCGGGCTTCGTGCGGCTGTCGGTCGGCTGCGAACCGACGGAAGAACTGTGGAAGGCGATCGCCGCGGCCCTCGCGGCCTGACGTCAAGACGAGTTGCCGGCCGCGCGTGATTCGGCGCGCGAGGACGCTGAATCACGCACGCAACAACGTGAATCGACATGTTATGGAATGCGGGCAACCGCCCGCAAACACGAGAAAAATGCCAGTCGGCCTATAAGCCGGGTTCTGTATGGCCCCGGCCCCCGAGGGCGCCGGAACGTGGCGGCCATTCATCTGGGACGGACGTTGCCGCCCGCCTCTTGCAACCAACCCGGACGGCTGGGCCGGAAACTGCCCGGGAGTCGCCTCCCGCACCGTCCCTATTCGGTTTTGCTCCCGGTGGGGCTTGCCGTGCCGCTGCTGTTACCAGCAGCGCGGTGGGCTCTTACCCCACCCTTTCACCCTTGCCCCGCCAACGAACCGGTCCGCGCGGGCTGTGCGCGGCGACCGGTTTGCAGGCGGGGCGGTTTGCTTTCTGTGGCGCTTTCCCTGGGGTCGCCCCCGCCGGCCATTAGCCGGCACCGTGTTTCCATGGAGCCCGGACTTTCCTCGCACGCCGCCTTTCGGCGCTTGCGCGCGCGGCCGCCCGGCCGACTGGCAGAACGCATAAAGGCATCGGCGGGCGAAAACGCAAGCCCCGCGCCGCATTTCTTGCAGCACGGGTCACGCCCGTTGCGACACCCGCGCGGCCGGCGGGTCAGCCGCCCAGATGCCGCTTGACCTTGCTGCAATAGGCCGCCGAAATGCGGTTCATGCGCTTGGCGCCGTGGCCGGCATTGTATTTCAGGATCGTTCCGCAGGTGGAGCCGCCGCCGAGCTTGTGCGCCTTGGCGAGATATTTCATGCCGTATTTGATGTTGGTCTCGGGATTGAACAGCCCCTTGGTCGAACCGCGATACCCCATCATGCGCGCCGTGGCCGGCTTGATCTGCATCAGCCCGATCTCACCGGCCTTGCCGCGCGCGTTCGCCCGGAAATTGCTTTCCACCCGTACCACGGCCCGCGCCAGGCTGACGGGCACACCGTAGCTGGAGGCATAACGGGCGATGATGCCGTGGTAACCGCCCTTGCCGCCCTTTGTGGCCTTAACGGTCTTGGCGGTCTTGGCTGCCTTGGCGGTCTTGCCGACTTTGGCCGTCTGGCTGGCCTCGGCGGGTTTCCGCCTGGCCTTCACCTTGTCGCTGCTGCGCGCGAAATTCTTCGCCTCGCCGCGTTCGATCGCACCGGTCGTCATCTTGTCGATTGCCCGGCTTGCCGCGCGCTCCGCCTCGGCCTTGGCATAGCTGGTCGCATAGCGGACCTCGCCATCGCGCGCCGCCGCGGCCGACTTCGACGCGTCGGCGGACTTGGCCTTGCCGGCCCGCTCGGCCTTCGCGTCGGTTTTGGTAAAGACCTTTTCGAGGTTGGCGGGATGAAGGCTCGTCGGCTGCTCCTGGGCATGGGCGACAGGCATCGTCAGTCCGGCGACGAGCATCGCCGAAATCAGGCTTCGTTTCTTCATGTTGTCTTGGGTCTCTGGCTTGGCGTCCGCGTTCGGGGACGGCGGTTTTCCGATACGCTCCCGGATCCACACACAAAGGACCCGGAACGAGTGCGAAACCGCCAGATGCCGCCGGATTGGGCGGCAAAAATGGCCGTCAAGCTCAACTTTTTTCTCTTTGTGTTACAAGAAGATAGAGGAAGCGATCCGCTTACGCAGCGTCAAGCGGGGGACGCCTCCAGAAGCCGGGTCAATGTATTGACGGTCGCCGGATCGGCGCGGCCGTCGACCCGCGCCGGGCGGAAATGCCTTTGAAAGGCCGCGACCACCGTCCCGGTCCACTCGTCGAAAAGGTCATCGATTTCAATAAGATAGCCGTAGATTGCGAGATCGCTTCGCAAGCGCGCGACCGACGGACCGCTGTCGCCCAGTCCCAGAACCGGACCCGTCGTCTCGGGCGCGGGCGTCACCAGATGACCGATCCCGGCGGCGTGCAACCGCGCCCAGGGAAATTTCTCGCCGGGGTCGATCTTGCGTCCCGGCGCCACGTCCGAATGCGCCAGAACCCGCGCCGGCGCGACCGCATGCCGCACTGCAACATCGCGGCACAGAGCGATCACCGCCTCGATCTGGGCGTCCGGAAAGGCCCTGTACCCCAGAACATGGCCCGGATTGACGATTTCGATCCCGACCGAGCGCGAATTGATGTCGCTCTCGCCCTGCCAGAAGCTCTTGCCGGCATGCCAGGCGCGCGCGGCCTCCGCCACCATCTGCACCACGGCACCGTCCTCATGGACGAGATAATGCGACGACACCCCGCTTTGCGGGTCGCATAGCCAGTCCTCGGCCCCCTGCCCGCTCTCCATCCCGGTATAGTGCAGCACGATCATGTCGGGTCCGGCGACGCCCCGGCGTTCGCCATGATTGGGCGACGGCCTGACCCGCGCGCCCTGGTGGTCGGCGGCAAAGCCGCTCATGCCGAAACGCGGCCGCGCTCGATCGCCTCGTAGGCGGCGTTGATGGCGGCGGCGCGATCGTTGGCGATCGCCAAAAACTCCTCCGGCACGCCACGCGCGATCAGCCGGTCGGGATGGTTTTCGGCCACCAGTTCGCGGTAGCGCCGGCGCACCGCCTCGAACGGCGTGTCGCGCGTCACACCCAGGACCGCGTAGGGGTCGTCGGCCGGCCGCACGGCGTGGCGGGCGAGAATACCGTCGAAGCGCCGCGCGTCGATCGCAAAGATCTCCGCGACCCGATGCAGGAACGCGACCTCGCGCTCGTGCAGATAGCCATCGGCCTTGGCGATGTGGAACAGCCCGTCGAGAATATCCTCCAGCATGCGGCAATTGCGTTCGCCCGAACCGCACAGCCGCGCCATGCGTTCGGCATAGGCCTCGAACCCGGCGGTGTCGGCGGTGGCGAGATCGTAGAGGCGCGCGACATTGCGTTCCTGCTCGCGCGGCACGGCAAAAATCTCGTGGAAGGCACGCACCTCGTCCTGGGTGACGATGCCGTCGGCCTTGGCCATCTTGGCCGACAGCGCGATCATGGCGATCGAAAACGCCACCTTGCGGCGCAGTTCCGGATCGCCCTCGAAGGCGGTGCGCACCGCCTCCACGACGTCGGCCACGCCGGCGACCGCGCCCGACGTCACCCGGCTGATGAATTCACCAAATCGGCCCCAGATCGACATGGGCCCTGTCTAAAGTGAATCGGCGACGAATGCGAGCGCTGCCCCGGCGATAATCCGTCGCGGGAGCGATCGACTGCGACCTGTCGTTTCGGCGCCATTGCGTTCCCCGGAGGCGGCGCGCCAAAGCCCGAAACGCGAAAAGCCGGCGCAAGGCCGGCTTTCCCGTCGGGCCTGGCTGGCTTGCAGCCGTGTACAAGCCTAGTCGACCGGGCGCACTTCGCCGTCGTCGGCCGGCTGCTCTTCGGACGGCGCCGGCGCCGCGTTCGGATCGGCCGGCTCGATCGGCTGGGTCTCCTGCACATCGGGCTCCACGCTCTGGGTGGTGGTGGTGTCGGTATTGTCGCTGCAGGCCGCGAGCCCCAGCAGCGCGATGGCCGATGTCGTGGCGACGATCAGTTTTTTCATGACGGGCTCCTTTCTTCGAAATCCTGGCCGCTTGAGGCCGTTGCCGGAAAAACTCCGGCCGAAAGGAAACGTTTCGTCACATCGGCTTACGGCAGGACACAATCCGTAAACGGCCAAAACGGCCTACATGGTCACCGCGCTGCGCGCTGCCTGATCGTATTGTCCCGACAGGGCACGCATCAGCGCGGCGATCCGGCTCACCTCGTCCTCGTCGGTATTCAGGGCCTTCACGCCCGACACCAGCAGCGCCTCGCGCACCTCGCGATAGCGTCGGCAGGCGGCCGCACCCGTCTCGGTGATCGTTACGGTCTTTTCCTTCGCCCGGCGTCCGGTTTCCACCAGCCCCATGCTCTCCAGCTTCTTGAGCGCATAGGACACGACATGCGTGTCCTCGATGTTGAACACCATGCACAGTTCGGCCAGCGTCTTTTCGCGGCCGCGATGATGGACGGCGTGCAGGATATGAACGTCGATCGGCGCGAGCCCGGTGACGCCGGCCGCGGCCATGCAGCGCACCATCCAGCGCTGAAACGCGTTGGTGAGCACGGTCAGCGCGAATTCCATTTCCGACAGTGCGGGCATGGTGCCCTCGGCCAGATGCGAGGCCAGCACGACGGGCCCGATTGTTGGCGTGGTTTCGCTCATGGCGCGCTCTCAATCTCGATTTATCTATAAAATGTTGACGAAAATCATTTGATTTGCTGTATAGCAAATCCGGCATCACACTGTCCATCAATGCGTGGAGACACCGATGAGCGCGACCTGGGACTTCTGGATCGATCGCGGCGGCACGTTCACCGACATTATCGGCCGCGACCCGGAGGGCGGTCTGCACGCGCGCAAGCTTTTGTCGGAAAACCCGGAAGCCTATGACGACGCCGCCGTCCAGGGCATCCGCGACCTGCTGGGCGTCGCGGCGAGCGAGCCGGTGCCCTCGCAGCGCATCGGCGAGGTCAAGATGGGCACCACGGTCGCCACCAACGCGCTTTTGGAGCGCAAGGGCGACCGGGTCCTTTTGCTGATCACCAAGGGCTTCCGCGACGCGCTCAAGATCGCCTACCAGGCCAGGCCCGACATTTTCGCCAAGCAAATCCTCCTGCCGGAGCAGCTTTACGAGCGCGTCATCGAGATCGACGAGCGGGTGCGCGCCGACGGGCTGGTCGAGACCGTGCCGGATTTCGACGCCGTCGAGGACGAGATCGCCCAGGCCCGCCGCGACGGCATCGACGCGGTCGCCATCGTCTTCATGCATGCCTGGAACGCGCCCGGCCACGAGGTGATGGCGGCAAGCCTGTGCCACCGCATCGGCTTTTCGCAGATATCCGTCAGCCACCAGGTTTCGCCGTTGATCAAGCTGGTCGGCCGCGGCGACACCACCGTGGTCGACGCCTATCTGTCGCCGATCCTGGCGCGTTATGTCCGCCGGGTCGCCGACGCGCTCAACATCGAGACCGACGGCGACCAGGCCGCGGCGACGGCGCGCCTGATGTTCATGATGTCGTCGGGCGGCCTCACCGCCGCCGACCGCTTCCAGGGCAAGGACGCGATCCTGTCCGGACCCGCCGGCGGCGTGGTCGGCATGGTGGAGACCGCGCGCAGCGCCGGTTTCGAAAAAGCCATCGGCTTCGACATGGGCGGCACCTCGACCGACGTCACCCACTATGACGGCGAATATGAGCGCGTGTTCGATTCCGAGGTCGCCGGCGTGCGCATCCGCGCGCCGATGATGCGCATCCACACGGTGGCCGCCGGCGGCGGGTCCGTGCTGCATTTCCAGGACGGGCGCTTCCAGGTCGGGCCGGATTCGGCCGGCGCCAATCCGGGTCCCGCCTGCTACCGGCGCGGCGGCCCGCTCGCCGTCACCGACGCCAATGTCATGCTCGGCAAGCTGCAGCCCGATTTCTTCCCGGCGATCTTCGGCCCCGGCCAGGACCAGGCGCTCGACGCAGCGGCGGTGCGCGAGGCCTTCCAGGCCATGGCCGCCGAAATCGGCGACGGCCGCTCGCCCGAGGCGGTCGCCGAAGGTTTCATCACGATCGCGGTCGAGAACATGGCCAATGCGATCAAGAAGATCTCGGTCCAGCGCGGCCACGACGTTACCGGCTACCTGCTCAACTCCTTCGGCGGCGCCGGCGGCCAGCACGCCTGCCTGGTCGCCGACGCGCTCGGCATGGAATCGGTCCTGATCCACCCGTTCTCCGGCCTGCTGTCGGCCTACGGCATCGGGCTTGCCGCCGTCTTCGCCTCGCGCCAGCAGGCTTTGCTGAAACCGCTTGCCGAGGCCTCGCTGAACGATATCCGCCTTGCCGTGCGCGGCTTGAAGAAAGCGGTCTTTGCCGAACTGACGGATCAGGGCATCGCCGAGGACGAAATCGCCTGGCGCCCGGTGCTTCAGGTTCGCTACGACGGCACCGACACCGCCCTGCCGGTCGATTTCGAAAGCTTTTCGGTCGCCGACGCCGTCGCCGGCTTCGAGGCCGCGCACAAGGCCCAGTTCGGCTTCGTCTACGACGACAAGCCGATGATCGTCGAGGCGATCAGCGTCGAGGGCATCGACATGCGCGACCAGGGCACCGACGAGACCGAGGCCCGCCTCGACGCGGTCGATGCGAACGCAGGCGAGACGACGCAGTTCTTCAGCGAGGGCGAGTGGCGCGACGCCCGCGTCGTGCGGCGCGGCGATCTGGCGCCCGGACACCGGCTCGCCGGGCCGGCGCTGATCATCGAGGATCACCAGACGATCGTCGTGGAGCCGGGCTGGCGCGCCGAGATCACGGCGCGCAACCACGTTCTCCTGAGCCGTGTCGAGCGCAAGGCGCGCCAGGCCGCGATCGGCACCGAGGCCGATCCGGTCATGCTGGAAGTGTTCAACAACCTGTTCATGTCGATCGCCGAGCAGATGGGCGTGACGCTGCAGAACACCGCCTACTCGGTCAACATCAAGGAACGGCTCGATTTCTCCTGCGCGGTGTTCGACCGCGACGGCGCGCTTGTGGCCAACGCACCGCATATGCCGGTGCATCTGGGATCGATGGACCGCTCCGTCGAAACCGTCATCCGCCTGAACCGGGGTGACATCGCGCCGGGCGACGTTTTTGCCCTGAACGCGCCCTATAATGGCGGCACCCATCTGCCCGACATCACCGTGGTCACCCCGGTCTTCAACGAGGCCGGCGAAAAAATCCTGTTCTGGGCCGCCTCGCGCGGCCACCACGCCGATGTCGGCGGCACCGCGCCGGGCTCGATGACCCCGCTCGCCACCACCGTCGACGAGGAAGGCGTGTTGTTCGACAATTTCCGGCTGGTGGAACGCGGGCGCTTCCGCGAGAAGGAACTGCACGAGCTTTTGACCGACCACGCCTGGCCGGCGCGCAACCCGCACCAGAACATCGCCGATCTCAAGGCCCAGATCGCCGCCAACGAAAAGGGCGTCGCCGAGCTCGGCAAGATGGTCGCCCAGTTCGGGCTCGACGTGGTCGAGGCCTATATGGGCCATGTCCAGGACAATGCTGCCGAAAGCGTGCGCCGCGTGCTCGACCGGCTGCCCGACGTGTCGGAATACGAATATCCCACCGACACCGGCCAGCTGATCAAGGTGAAAATCTCCGTCGACCGGCAAAAGCGCGAGGCGACCGTCGACTTCACCGGCACCTCGCCGGTGCACAACAACAATTTCAACGCCCCCGAACCGGTGGCCCGCGCGGCCGTGCTTTATGCCTTCCGCGTCATGGTCGAGGATCAGATCCCGATGAATGCCGGCTGCCTGCGGCCGGTCAACATCGTCATCCCGGAGGGATGCATGCTACGGCCGGCCTATCCGGCGGCCGTCGTCGCCGGCAATGTCGAGACCTCCCAGCACGTCACCAACGCCATGTTCGGCGCCATGGGCGCGCTCGCCAACGCCCAGGGCACGATGAACAATCTCACCTTCGGCAACGCCACCTACCAATATTACGAGACCATCTGTTCGGGCTCGCCGGCCGGGCGCATGAACGACGGCCGCGGCTTTGACGGCACCTCCGGCGTGCATACCCACATGACCAATTCGCGCCTGACCGACCCCGAAGTGCTGGAATTGCGGTTTCCCGTGCTGCTGGAGGATTTCCACATCCGCACCGGCTCCGGCGGCACCGGAAAATGGAACGCCGGCGACGGCACCCGCCGCACCATCCGCTTCCTGGAGGAGATGGAATGCGCGATCCTGTCCTCGCACCGCCAACGCCCGCCGCGCGGCGCGGCCGGCGGCGGCGACGGCCAGGTCGGCCGGACCGAGGTACGCCGCGCCGACGGCACGCTCGAGACGCTGAAGGCCTGCGACCAGACCGTCATCGAGGCGGGCGAGGCGGTGATCGTGACCACCCCGACGGCGGGCGGGTTCGGCCGCGGCTAATTCGGCCCCATCCCTATTCCAGGTCGGTCTGGATCCAGCGCGGCGAAAGGTGGATGTCGAGCGTCTGCAGCCGTCCGGGCCCGCGATTGACGAAGCGGTGCGGCACGCCGGCCGGTCCGAGCACGGTTTCGCCGGCCTCGGCGTCGATCACCGCCTCGCCGACGAAAAACCGCGCCCGCCCCTGCTGGACGACGAAGACCTCGTCATAGGGATGGACGTGCAGCACCGGACCGGTGCCGGGTTCGTCATTGCCGTAGGTGAGCACGGTGACCTGCGTGGCCAGAGCCTCCCCTTCCACGGAGCCCCGATAGGGCCCTTCGCGCGTGCCGTCGAAAAGCCGGGCCTTCGCCGGCGGGCGACCGTCGGGGGCAACGGTCGCGGGGTCGAAATCATGTCGGGACATTGTTGCAAACCTCCGCCGGCAGGATGATCGACACGAACGGGTCCGGCAAGCCGCGCCCGCGGGCTGCGCCGCACTCGCATCGTCTGCCTGCCGGAACAGAATCCGTGACCTCAAATGGCTTCCATCTGGAGAAAATCCGCTTTAGACCAAAGCCATGATCGTCTTTACGGATCTGGACGGAACGCTTCTCGAGCCCGATACCTGCGACCATCATGCCGCCCTGCCGGCGCTCGCCGCCCTGGCCGCGCGCGCCGTTCCGGTGGTGGTGGCGACCGACAGGACGGCGGCGGAGATCGGACCGGTCCTGGTCGAGCTCAAGCTCGATACGCCGGCCATCGTCGAAAATGGCGGCGGCGTCTTCTGGCCGGCCGCCCCCGCCGGGCCTGCCGAGGCCGATGCCTGCTACGACGAGATTCGCGCCTGTCTCGACGCCCTGCCGGCAAGGCTGAAAGGCTGTTTCGCCGGGTTCGGCGACATGGATGCCCGTCGCATCGCCGCCCTGACCGGGCTGAACAGGGCACGGGCCGCCCGCGCGTCCCGGCGCGGCTTTTCCGAACCGGGCCTTTTTACCGGCAGCGAAACCCAGCTCGTTGCTTTGCGCCGGCACCTGGCCGCGCACGGCCTGTGCGCCGAACGTCATGGCCGGTTCCTGACCGTCTCGCGCGGCGGCTCCAAGGCCGGACGCATGAACGCCGTGCGCGCGCTTGTGGAAAGGCGCGACGGCCGGCGCTATTGGCCGCTGGTCGCCCTGGGCGACGCCGAGGAGGACCGGGAGATGCTGGAAGCCGCCGATTACGGCGTCGTGGTGGCCAATCCCGCCCATCCGCCGCTGGCCGAGCTCGACGGCGAGCGCGAGGGGCGTGTCATCCGCACCGAACTGCCCGGCCCGATGGGCTGGAACGCCGCGATGATCGAAATCCTCAGGCGGCTCGCGGGCTCCGCCGAATTCGACGCCTGACCGCCCCGCGCCCGACCGCCCCACCCGCAATCTGCGTCTTTGCCTGTCACGCCGCTGTCATCGCGCTCGACTACCCGCATGTCGATGCCCTTGCAAAGCGGGAGCCGCGCCATGACAGACCTTTCGGCCGAAATCGGCCTTTCCGCCTCGCGCCCGATCGGCAACGCCGTCTACCAGCATCGCGCGCTCAGCCGGGCCGGCATATCGGAGCGGCTGTTCGCGCTGTTGTTTTCCGGCCTGGTCTATCCGCAGATCTGGGAAGACCCCGAAATCGACATGGATGCGATGGAATTGTGCGAACGCCACCGGGTGGTGACGATCGCGTCGGGCGGCTGCAACGTGCTCGCCTATCTGACGCGCCGGCCCGCCCGTATCGACGCCGTCGACCTCAACCGCGCCCATGTCGCGCTCAACCGTCTCAAGCTCGCGGCCGCCGCCCACCTGCCCTCGCACGGCGATTTCCATCGTTTCTTCGGCGCCGCCGGCAACCGCCACAACGCGATCGCCTATGACCGGTTCATCGCCCCGCATCTCGACCCCGCCAGCCGCCGCTACTGGGAAGGGCGCGACTGGCGCGGCCGGCGCCGCGTCACCGTCTTTGCCCGCGACTTCTACCGCACCGGCCTGCTCGGCCTGTTCATCGCCCTCGGCCACGGCGTCGCCAGGCTGCACGGCGTCGACCCGGCCGAGATCATGGCGGCGCGCACCACGCGTCAGCAGAAAGCCTTTTTCGACGACCGGCTGCGCCCCCTGTTCGACAAGCCGCTGATCCGCTGGGCGACCTCGAAAAAGGCGTCGCTGTTCGGCCTGGGCATTCCGCCCGCGCAATATGACAGCCTGATCGGCGCCGGCAGCGGCACCATGGCCGAGGTGCTGGCGGCGCGGCTGGAAAAGCTCGCCTGCCACTTTCCGCTCGCCGAGAACTATTTCGCCTGGCAGGCTTTTGCCCGTCGCTACGCACGTCCGGGCGAAGCCGTGCTGCCGGCCTATCTCGACAAGGCAAATCACGACACGATCCGCGCCCATGCCGGGCGCGTCGCCGTGCACCGGGCGAATTTCACCGAATTCCTGGCCGGCAAGCCGGCCGGTTCGCTCGACCGCTACGTGCTGCTCGACGCGCAGGACTGGATGAACGACCGGCAACTGAACGCCTTGTGGGCCGAAATCACCCGCACCGCCGCCCCCGGCGCGCGCGTCATCTTCCGCACCGCCGCCGCGCCGTCGATCCTGCCCGGCCGGGTCGCGGCCGAAACGCTCGGCCATTGGCGTTACGAAAAGCAACGCTCGCTGGAACTCGGCGCGCGCGACCGCTCCGCCATCTATGGCGGTTTTCATCTCTACGTGCGCGCGGATCGATGACGGCCGGCGCGCACGGCGGCGATCACGCCGCGCTGATGGATGCCAATTACCGTTTCCAGCGGCATGTCTACGACCTGACCCGCAAATATTACCTGCTCGGACGCGACCGGCTGGTCGACGCGCTGCAGGTGCCGGCCGGCGGCAGCGTGCTGGAACTGGGCTGCGGCACCGGGCGCAACCTCGTCCAGGTCGCGAGGCGCTATCCGCATGCCCGCCTGTTCGGCCTCGACATCTCGCACGCAATGCTGGCGACCGCGCACAAGACCCTCGCCCGCCGGGGCCTTGGCGGGCGCACCCGGCTCGCCCGCGCCGACGCCACGGACTTCGACCAGCAAGCCCTGTTCGGCCACCAGAAATTCGAGCGCGTCTTCGTCTCCTACGCGCTGTCGATGATCCCGGGCTGGGAGCGCACCGTCGCCGCCGGCCTCGCATGCCTGGCGCCGGGCGGTTCGCTGCATATCGTCGATTTCGGCGGCCAGGAGCGGCTGCCGCGCTGGTTCGGCTCGATGCTGCGCGCCTGGCTGGAGCGCTTCCACGTCGCGCCGCGCGACGGCCTGCGCGAAGTGCTGGAATCGGAATCTCAACGTTTCGGCGCAAGCCTCCGCTTCGATTCGCTTTTTCGCGGTTACGCCGTTCACGCGGTCGTCACCCGGCCATCCGGCGCCGCACGGCACAGCAACGCCACGGGCAACCAGCGCATCGAAGCGGTCCTCCACCGGTTCTAGGCGTCGGTGTCGTCGGGATCGAGCAGCCGGGTGGCGCGCCATGCCGTCAGGGTCCGGTTGATCTCGTCGATGACGAAGAAGCGGGCCGAGTCGCGGTCGTAGCCCTCGGCCAGCAGCGTCTCATAGGCGGAATGCTCGTGGCGCACATGCGCGACGGCGGCAAGCCAAACGGCGAGCGACACCGGCAGCGCTTTCAGGTGCGGCGCCAGCGATTCGGCACGGATTTTTTCGATGTCGGCATAGGGCGCGGCCGGCAGGAGCAGGGTCAGCGCCTTGGCGATGGCGCGCTGGCGGCCGGTGCGGGCGATCATGTCTTGCCGCTGTCGCGCCGGCTGCGCGCATCGGCGAAGGCGTCGATGCTGGCGAAATAGGGTTTTATGTCGATTACCGGCGTACCGTCGAGCACGTCGATGGCGTCGATCTCGATCAGCCCCGCCGCCTGGTCGAGCGCGGTGATGCGCGCCACGTGCAGGCCGACGGGATTGGGCCGCGCCGGCGAGCGCAGCGAAAACACGCCGCGCGGCGCCTCGACATGGCGCGGCATCTGCCGGATCAGGTTGCGCGGCGCGCGGTCGAGCCAGGTCAGCACGGCAACGTGGCTGAACTCCTCCAGGCCCGACAGGCCGGGCCGGTAGGGCGCGTCGATCTCGATCCGGGCGCCGCGACCGGCCTCGCGCGCGCTCGCCATGTTGCGCGGGCACGCACCGCGCTCCGTCCAGGGCGAGGCGATCCGGCCGATGAAGACCACGCCGGCGTCGGCCGCCGCATCCTTCGGGTCGAACTCCAGGGCCGTCTCGCCGTCGCGCTGCATGGTTTTCCTCGCCGTTTTTTGCCGATCCGGCCGCCGGTTGCGCCGCGAAACGGATCCTGCGCCATTTTCTGGCCCATCTACGACACCAGCCTTGCGTCCATCGCAAAATCGATATAAAGATATCTTTATATCATTTGGAGACTTGGATGCTGTCACGCAGCCAGATCGACCTCAACCTGCTGGTAGATAGCTTGAAGGCGGCGGCCGAATCCAGCCGCATGCGGATTCTGTTTTTGCTGTCGCGCGGCGATCTGACCGTCTCGGACGTCACCGAGGTGCTCGGCCAGTCGCAGCCGCGCGTGTCGCGCCATCTCAAGCTGTTGCTCGATGAAGGGCTGATCGAGCGCTATCAGGAGGGATCCTGGGCCTATTTCCGCCTCGCCGACAGCGGTTTCGAGCGCGAACTGGTCGCCAGCCTGATCGCGCGCATCGATGCCACCCAGTCTCCGGTCGACCGCGATCTGGAACGGCTGACCGACGTCAAACGCAAGCGCGAGGAGAAGGCGGCCGCCTATTTCAGCGAAAACGCCGATGCCTGGGACCGTATCCGCTCGCTGCATGTGCCCGAAAAGGCGGTGGAAGACGCGATCCTGACGCTGATGGCCGAGCGGCCGTTCCGCACCATGCTCGATCTCGGCACCGGCACGGGGCGCATGCTGGAAATCCTGTCGCCGCTCTATCAGCGCGGCGTCGGGGTGGACATGTCGCGCGAGATGCTGACCGTGGCACGCTCCAATCTCGACAAGGCGGCGGTGGAAAACGCCCAGGTCCGGCAGGGCGACATTTTCGCGCCCCCGGTCGAGCGCGACGCCTTCGATCTGGTCACCATCCATCAGGTGCTGCATTATCTCGACGATCCCCAGGCGGCGATCCGCGAGGCGGCGCGCCTGTTGCGTCCGTCCGGACGCATGCTGATCGTGGATTTCGCGCCCCACGATCTCGAATTTTTGCGCGCCGAGCACGCCCATGCGCGGCTCGGCTTTTCCGATCGCCAGATCACGGAATGGCTCGACGAGGCCGGTCTCGACCTGGAAAGGGCGTTGGATTTCGCCCCGACCGGCGTCGCCGGCGACAAGCTTACCGTGAAACTCTGGCTCGGCCGCGACCGCAGGCTCCTCGTCGCGGCCGACAACACTGCCGAGGGGCAACCAACGGAGATGACTTCGTGAACCAGTTCCGACTTTCGCGGCGACCCGACATAGGCGATCAGATCGACGTATCGTTCGAGTTCTTTCCGCCGAAAAACGATGCCATGGAAGCCCGTCTTTGGGAGACGACCGAGCGGCTGCAGCCGCTTTCGCCCTCATTCGTGTCGGTGACCTACGGCGCCGGCGGCTCCACGCGCGAACGCACCGCCCGCACCGTCGAGCGCATTATCCGCGAAACCGCGCTGACGCCGGCCGCGCATCTGACCTGCGTCGACGCCACCCGCGAGGAGGCCGACCAGGTGATTCGGCAGTTCCTCGACCTCGGCGTATCGCGTTTCGTCGCCCTGCGCGGCGATCCGGCCGAAGGCGTCGGCGCGCGCTACACGCCGCATCCGGGCGGCTACGCCAACGCGGCCGAACTGGTCGAGGCGCTCGCCCGGCACGGCGCCAAGGACATCTCGGTCGCCGCCTATCCGGAAAAGCACCCCGAAAGCCCGGATTTCGCAACCGATATCGACATGCTCAAGCGCAAGGTCGACAACGGCGCCAAACGCGCCATCACCCAGTTCTTTTTCGACAACGACCTCTACGAGCGTTATGTCGAGCGCGCCCGCCGGGCCGGCATCTACGTGCCGATCGTTCCGGGCATCCTGCCGGTGCACAATTTTGGCCAGGTCGCCAATTTCGCCGGCCGCTGCGGCGCGCATGTGCCCGCATGGCTGGCCGAACGCTTCGAGGGGCTGGAAAAGGATCCGCAGACCCATGCGCTGGTTGCCGCCGCCGTCGCGGCCGAACAGGTGCTCGACCTGGTCGAGCGCGGCGTGTCGGATTTCCACTTCTACACGATGAACCGGGCCGATCTGGCCTTCGCGATCTGCCACATGATCGGCATTCGCGCCAATGGCGCCGGCGAGGACGCAAAACCCGCGGCGGCGTGAACCCGGCCTATATGCCGACGGCCGATTGGCCAGCGATCGTCGGGAGGCACCGCCCCCGTCCGGCGATCGCCTTCGAAAAGGAAACGGCCGGGCGTGGGTCCCGGCCGTTTCGATTTTCGTTGGCTGTCTTGCCGAGGCTTCCCCCGCGAAAGCTTTAGGGAAGAGCCCCCAGAATGAGGGCGCCGATGAAGGCGAACGCAGCACAAACCATCAAAGCGTTGATTGGCTTCGTCAGTCCCATCTCATAGCCTCCTCTTTAGACTATGCCAAAAGTGTAGGTGAGTTTGGCCCACTGACAAGCGGATTTTGTGCTGCGCTGCGGCAAGCTTGTGCAGAACCGGCCTGCGACCAAAGTCTTAGTCCTTGAAATTCCGGGCTCTCCGGTCTGTCAGGAACCTGTGGATTTTTTTTCCGATCGCCCGGCTGCGGACCGCGTTTCCGACGCCGCGGCAGCACCGGTTCGCCCGCGCAGGACGCGCCCGTCGATGACCAACAATCCGCAGGCGATCAAGCCCATGCCGGCCAGTTCGAACCGTTCGAGCCGCTCGCCCAGAAACAGCGCGCCGAGCACGATGGCGCTCACCGGCACGATCAGCGTCACCAGCGAGGCGTTGGTGGCGCCGGCGGCCGCCACGATCCGGAAATAAAGAATATAGGCGGCGGCGGTCGACAAAAGCGCAAGCCCGGCCACGGCCGCCCAGGTGCCGGCGCCGACCGTTGCCAGCGCGGCCGTTTCCTGGGTCAGCGCGACGACCGGCAGCATGATCGCCGTGGAGGCCGAAAGCTGGCCGGCCGCGACCACGGCCGGCGCCAGGCCGGTCAAACGGCGGGCCACGACGAAGGCGAACGCATAGGAAAACGCCATGCCGAGCAGCGCCATCTTGGCCCAGACGGGACCGCCGAGCCCGGCGGCAAGACCCGGTCCGACCATCACGGCGGTGCCCGCAATACCGAGCGCGATGCCGAACAGCTTGGCCAGGCTCGCTTTTTCGTCGGCGATGAACAGGCTCGCCACGATGATGGTCCAAAACGGCGTGGTCGCATTGAGGACCGAGGCGGTGCCGGCGCCGAGCGCGGTCTGGCCGAGAAACATCAGCGAGAACGGGATCACGTTGTTGACCAGCGCCAGCAGCGCGAAGACCGGCCATTTTTTCAGCACCGGGGCAAACGCGATGCCGCGCGCGGCGAGATAAAGCTGCAATGCCGCCGCCGCGATCGCGACCCGCAACAGCACCAACGTCAGCGGCGCGATTTCCAGCACCGCGATGCGGGCGAAAAAGAACGATCCGCCCCAGATCGTGCCGAGCACGACGAGTTGCGCCCATACGACCACCGTCATCGGCGGCTGCGCGGCCTGTTTGATCTCCGTCACGGCAATCCCCCTCACGCGTTGCGTCGAGGTAGCGTTTCCGGCCTTAACCGGCCACCCGATTCGCGCCCAGCGCCACGGTCGCGGCATGCGCCATGCCACGGGTCCGGCCACGGCCCGCCCGCAACGGCCCCAGCGCGCGAAAAACGCGGTTTTCATGAAAATGCCGCATGGTCTAGCCTATGCCGGCACTCAGGAGCACCCATGCAACGATTCGACAATGCCCGCGACGCGGCCCTGACACTGAGGCCGGACGATCCGGTCTACTGCTTCCGTCCGGAGGTGCTGAAGGCGGATGCGCGCCGTTTCATGGCGCTGTTTCCGGGCAAGACGGCCTATGCGGTCAAGACCAACGGCGAACCGATGGTGCTAAAGGCGCTGGCCGAAGCCGGCATCGAGGCCTTCGACGTGGCCTCCCCGGCCGAGTTCGAGGCGGTGCGCGCGGCCTCGCCCGAGGCGGAAATGCTCTACATGCACCCGGTCAAGGCCCAGTCCGACATCCGGCTGGCGCTGGAGACCTACGGCATTCGGGTCGTCGCCGTCGACCACGAGGACGAGATCACCAAGCTGTCGCGCGTCGTCCAGGCGCTCGATATCGATCCCGGCTCGCTCACCGTGTTCGTGCGCATCCAGACCAAGGGAAGCGCCGCCTACGAATTGTCGAAGAAATTCGGCGCCGGACCGGCCCATGCCGTCGAGCTTCTCAGGCGGCTCGACCGCAACGGCTACAAGGTCGGCATCTGCTTTCATGTCGGCAGCCAGATCGCCGATCCCGAAACCTATGAGCGCGCGCTGCGCTCGGCCGACTGGGTCCGCAACCGCGCCGCCGTGCCGCTCGCCGGCCTCGACGTCGGCGGCGGCTTTCCGGCCGAATACGGCCACGACCCCAACCGCAAGGCGCCCGACCTGCCCTCGCTGGAGGAGCTGATGGCCAGGCTGCGGGCCGATCTCGAGGAATGGGCGTTCATGGACATGCCGCTGGTGGCCGAACCCGGCCGGGTGATCTGCGCGCACGCCTTTTCGCTGATCGTCAGGGTGATGCTGCGCAAGGGCAGACGGCTTTACATCAATGACGGCATCTGGTCGTCGCTGTCGGACAGCTGGACCGGCAAGATCACCCTGCCGGCCCGCTTCATCCCCGACCCGGCGATCCGCAGCCGCAACGGCGACAAGAGCAAGATCGTGCCGTTCAAGGTGTGCGGGGCGACCTGCGATTCGGTCGACATCCTGTCGCGGCCGTTCTGGCTGCCCGAAACGGTCGATACCGGCGACTGGATCGAGATCGGCCATATCGGCGCCTATTCGATGTCGCTCAGGACGCGCTTCAACGGGTTCTATCCCGACACGTTCGTGGAGGTGACGACGCCGTTCGAGCAGGGCGGCGCGCCCGAAAGCTTCGCCAGCCTGGAGACGATGGCCTGATCTTGCGCCCGGCCGGCTACAGCGCGGCCAGCAGCGCCTGGGTCGGCCAGCCGTCGACGGCCATGCCGAGCCGCGCCTGTTCCTTGCGCACCGCCTCGCGCGTGTTGACGCCGAGCACGCCGTCGACGCCGCCGACATCGTGGCCGCGGGCGACGAGCTTTTCCTGCAGCGCCCGCATCTCTTCGGGATTGAGGCCGGGCTCGGGATAGCCCTTGCGATAGGGTGGGTCGCCGGCGAACCGGCGGGCGAGATGGGCCGCCGTCAGCGTGTAGACGAAGGATTTGTTCCATTCCAGATAGACGTCGTAATTGGCGTAGACGAGGAAGGCCGGCCCCTTGCGCCCCATCGGCAGCACGAGACCGGCATCGGGCCCCTCGCCCAGCGTGCCACCGTCGCGTGTGGTCACGCCCCACGACGCCCACTGCGCCAGCGGCAGCCGGTTGGTGCGTCCGGTCTCCTCCCACGGCATCGTTTCTGGAACGCGCACTTCCTGCATCCAGGGTTCGTTGGCGCGCCAGCCGAGCGCGGCGATCAGGCGCGCGGCGGTCATGATGACGTCCGCCACGCTGCCGCGCAGGTCGACCCGTCCGTCGCCGTCGCCGTCGACGCCCTTTTCCAGATAGTCGCCCGGCAGCATCTGGATCTGGCCGATCTCGCCGGCCCAGGCGCCCTCCACGTCGGCCGGCAGCACGTCCCGGTCGATCAGTTTCAACAGCGCGATCAGATGCGGACGGAACAGTTCGGGCCGGCGGCAGTCATGGGCGAGCGTGGCGAGCGCGTCGAGGGTCGAGAAATCGCCCTGCACAGCCCCGAAATCGGTCTCAAGCGCCCAGAACGCGGTGATGACGGGAGCCGGAACCCCATAGGTCTGCTGCGCCAGCGAAAAGGCGCCGGCATATTTTTTCATCCGCGCCGCCCCGTGCTGGAGGCGGTAATCGTTGACCATGCGGCCGGAAAACTGGATGAAATCCTGGGTGAACACGCCCTGCGCGCGGTCGCGGGCGAGAACGCGCGTGTCGAAACGCGCTTGAGACAGCGCGTCGAGCCCGGCGGCACCGACGCCTTCGGCGCTGGCCTGGCTCGCCACCGCGGCGCGCCAGGTCTCGAAGTCGCCGCCGCATTGCTCGGCCGCCGCGGGACGGGGAACGGCAGTCGCGATGGCCGCACACAGGGCCGCAAGCCAGACTTTCATCGCAACGCCTTTCGTATCACGCCATATCTCGCCAACGCCGGCCACGGTTGCAGCATGCTGCGGCGACAGGCGTTTGACAAGCGAGCGGTCGGAACGGCGATCATTGGCCGGGGCTGCGTGGCCTGCGGGTCATTTGGTGTTGGCGGCAAGCCATTTGCGCCAGGCCTTGCGGTCGCCGTTGAAGACGTTGATGTCGGTGTCGCCGTTTATGCCCGGCACGATGCCGGTGCCGGTATACTGCCAGAACAGGAACGGATGGCGGCCGTATTTCTCGTCGGGATGGCCGGCGACCGAGCGCAGCCAGAACGGGTAGCCCTTGAAATTCGCCAGCCGGTTGTCGTCGAAAAAGTCGATCGAGGTGTAGATGATCGGCTTCTTGCCGTAATGGTTCTCGATCGTCTTGAGGAAGATGCGCATCTCCTTCTGCACGGTCGCGGCCGGCGGGCGCAGCTTGCAGGTCGGCGAAAGATGGTTCCATTCCATGTCGAGCACCGGCGGCAGGGCGGAGGCGTCGCGCGGCACGTTGCGGATATACCAGCGCGCCTGTTCGATCGCCGGGCGGCAGAAATAGAAGAAGTGATAGGCGCTGCGGGGGATGCCGGCGACCTTGGCGCCGTTCCAGTTGCGGTGGAAATAGTCGTCGAGACGGTCGCCGCCCTCCGTGGCCTTGATGAAGGCGAAGGAAATGCCGCTCGCCTTGGCCTTTTTCCAGTCGATATCCTTTTGATATTTGGCCACGTCGGTGCCGTGGATCGGATAGGTCCACGGCGCGCGCCGCGACCAGTCGTGCGGATCGCGGTCGCCGAAGCGCGGATTGGTGACGGCGACCGTCGTGGACGGCGCGACGTCGGCGAAGTCGTAATTGACGGACGTGCAGCCCGCCGCCAGCGCGATCGCAACCAGCCCCGCCCAGCGCCGCATAGCGTTATCCTCCCATTGCCGAATCACATCCAGGCCAGACCGAGCATGGCCAATTGTGACCCGGCCAGCGACCCCTTCCCGTTTGACGTGGCCGTTTTGGCTGTTGCTTTTGCCGTGTCGCCGCCCGAGATTGCCCCGGTAAACAAGGAAGATGGCGGGGATGTGGTGGGACCGCCGGCGGCCACGAACGGAGTTTTGGATGCGGATTCTGGCGAAAATCGCGATTTTTGTGATCGCACTGGCGGTGCTGGCGGTCGTCGGCCTGGCCGGATGGCTTTATGTCGCGCCGCCGGCCCTGATCAGGGTGGGCGCGGCCTATTCGGCCAAGATGGTGTGTTCCAACGTCTTCCTCGCCGACCGCGATGCGACCCGGGTGCTGGCCGAGGACGTACAGGCGCCCGGCCATCCGCTGCTGGGCTATATCCGGATCGAGGTCGACGACGCGCACCGCGCGGTCTCCGCCGCCCTGCTCGGCCTTTTCGGACGCGAGCGCGCGGTGATGCGCGAGGGGCTGGGCTGCACGGTGGTGTCGGGTGATGGACTCCTGGAGGGGCTCTCGGCGTCCCAGGCCGCGCCCGCCGACACACAGGCGCCATGGCCCGAAGGCGAGATCGTCGCCCCCTCGCAGAACCCCGAACTGGCGGCGATCCTCGCCGATGACGACCTGACCGGGCCGGGCATGCGCGCGGTGGTGGTGGTCAAGAACGGCCGCATCGTCGGCGAACGCTATGGCGAGGGGTTTTCCGCCGTGACGCCGCTGCTCGGCTGGTCGATGACCAAGACGGTGACGGCGGCCATCATCGGCACGGTGATCGCCGAAGGCAAACTCGCCCAGGGCCAGGAAAAACTCCTGGAAATCTGGAACGGCGACGAGCGCAGCGACATCACGCTCGCCGATCTGATGGCGATGTCGAGCGGGCTCGCCTTCAACGAGGATTATGGCGACGTCACCGACGTCACCCGCATGCTCTATCTCGAGCCAGACATGGCCGGCTTCGCCGCCGCCAAGCCGCTCGCCGCGGAGCCGGGCACCGATTTTTCCTATTCGAGCGGCACGACGCTGATCCTGTCGCGGCTGTGGCAGGACGCGCTCGGCGAACCGCAGGCCGCGCTCGACTGGCCGCGCGAAGCGCTGTTCGACCGCATCGGCATGGCGAGCGCGGTGCTGGAGGCCGACGCGTCTGGCACCTTCGTCGGCTCGTCCTATCTCTACGCCACGGCGCGCGACTGGGCCCGCTTCGGCCAATTGCTGCTGCAGGACGGGCGCTGGAACGGCGCCGACGTGCTGCCGTTCGGTTATGTCGCCTGGATGCGCCAGGCCGCGCCGGCCTCCGACGGCGCCTATGGCCGCGGCCAATTATGGCTGCACGGCCCGCGCGGCACCACGCCGGAAGGCACGCATGCCGATGCCGGCTTCGACCTGCCCGAGGACGCGTTCTGGCTGCTCGGCCATGACGGCCAGACCGTCACCGTCTTACCCTCGCAGGACCTGGTGGTGGTGCGGCTCGGCCTGACGCCGTCCAAGCTCGGCTACAAGCCCCAGGCGCTGGTCGAGGCCTTGGTCGAGGCGCTGCCGTAACCCGGCGCGCACCGCGCCGCGCCGCGTCCCAGGCTCTGCCGCCGAGCCGTCAGGGCCGATAAATCCATTGTTCGGGAATGCGCACCGACACCGCCTCGCCCGTCGCGATCCGGCCGGGTTTTTCCACCCAGGCCACCAGCCCGCGCCGGCGCCTGCCGGCTTTGGGAAACGCCAGCGCGCCGGCCTCGCGGTCGGGCATGCCCGCATGGTCGGCGACCGAGCGCCCGGCGATGCGGCACGGCCCGTTCTGGCTGTCGACCTTCAAAGTGACGCCGTTCTTGAAGAAAAGCAGCGTGCCGGCCGGCAGCATCGACAGCCGCGGCACGCCCGAGAAAACGAGATTGGCGCCGATCCATTCCGGCCGGATCTCGCTTATCCCCATGCCGCGCGCGATCGCGGCCATCTCGTCGGCCGCCACGATCGAAATCTGGCGTTCGTTGCGCATTTGCGTGCCGCGCGGATACCACGGCTCGCGCCCGCCCGAGCGGCGTGTCGCGCCGGCGTGAAAGTCGCCTTTGATACCGTCGAAATCGAGATCGAGCGCATCCACGGCCTGGGTGACGAACCCGTCAGACAGCGCGGCGTAGACGCCGTCGGCACATGCCGAGAGTTTTCGCGTCGGCACGATCTCCGGCTCCGGGTCGAACCGTGTCAGCGGCAAGTCCATCGCGCTTCCCTCCCGTGAAAGGCGCGCACCTTGGCGCGCGGAGCGGACGAATTCCAGTCAATTGGGATGATCGACCGATCACGCGGATCGATCGGTGAGCCGAGCTCCGAGCGCGGCCTCACATCATGCGCAACAGCGCCCCGCCGAGCGAATAGCCCGCCCCATAGGTGCACAACAGGCCGAAATCGCCGGCCGTCATGTCGCGATGGTTTTCCGACAACGCGACCACGGCGCCGGCGGCGGCGGTGTTGCCGAGCCGGTCGAGCACCATCGGCGCGCGGTCGTGGCCGACCTCCTCGCCGAAGGCGAGCTTCAAGATCATGCCGTTCATGCGCGCATTGGCCTGGTGCAGCCAGAAGCGGCGCACGGTCTGCGGCGTATGGCCGTGCTCGGCCAGAAAATCGACGATGAAGCGGTGGCTGGCGATGGTGACTTCCTTGAACACCTTGTTGCCCTGCTGCTTGATCAGCTTGCCTTCGGTGTCGATGACGCCGACATCGTCCTGCGCGGCCCGGTTCAGATAGGAGAAATTGGAACGGATATTGTTGGAGAACTGGGTCCAGCTCCGCGTGTCCATCACCTCGAACCGGCCCGGCCGCTCCTCGTCGGGCCCGATCGCCTCGACGAGCATCGCCGTCGCCGCGTCGCCGAAGATGAAATGGGTCTGCCGGTCGCGGAAATTCAGATGCGGGGTGATCAGCTCCGGCGTGACGACCAGCGCCCGGCGATGCGCGCCCGAACGCAAGAGATTGAAGGCGACATGCAGCCCGCCGCTCGCCGACGAGCAGCCGAGGCTGAGATCGAACGCCGCGCCCCGGGCGCCGATCTCCTTCTGGATCTCGATGCCGATCGCCGGGTAGAGCCGTTCCAGATGCGAGGCCGCGCAGATCACCAGATCGACGTCGGAGGCCGCGATGCCGGCATCGTCGAGCGCCGCGCGCGCCGCGCGCGCGCCGAACTCGGCCAGCACCGACAGATCGTCGTCGGCCCGCGCGGCGATGCGCGGCGCCATGCGGTCCGGATCGAGAATGCCCTCCGGGGTGTGGACGTGGCGCTGCCGGATGCCCGAGGCGTGCTCGATGAAGGCCGCGCTCGACTTTTGCAGCGGCGCGCCGCCGTCGGCCGCCCGGCGCCGGTTTTCGCGCTCGACCCACAGATTGAAACAATCGACCAGCGCTTCGTTGTCGATAAAGGCCTCGGGAATGCTGACCCCGATGCCCGACAGCGCCACCCGGGCCATCTCGGTTCGGCCGCCGCCCTTGTCCGGCGTGGCGAGGGGGGCGGGCGCGAGGCGCTCCTTGGCTGTGAATGCGCGTGATGCTTCCATGCCTGCTCTTTATGCCCGTTTTATATCGCAGTGCAACGCAATTGCCACGGCGCGGTCGCGGCACGCGCCTTGCCGGCGCCGCGGCGCACCCGCCTCACCAGGCACAGATCTTGGTGCTGGTCTGCGGATTGTTCCAGCACGCCGCGTCGTCGCGGCTGCGCACATATTCGCCCGGCAGTGCAATGTTGCGGTCGCCGAAATTGACGAACCCGAAGGCGAAGCCCGGCCGGTCGATCACCAGCGAATAGGTCGGGTAGCCGTTCGCCGCGATGACGAACGAGCCGGCCCCGTCGACACCGCGAAAATCGCAATTGTAATAACCGTCATCGGTGGTGAAGCAGCGCGCCGGCTTGGCGAATGCGGCCGCGCTGCCGAGGCCGAGAGCTGCGACGGCGAGCAGCGGCGCGGCTAAGAAAAGACGTTTCATCGGCAGATTTCCCTCCACAACAAGCGTTGATCGGCCGCGCATTTATCGAGCCACGCACCGCGCGACGGGTCAAGCGATCCGGTCGCGCATTCACCATCGCCGACGCAACTTCTTTACCGGTGTTGCAGCTCGGCATAGGATCGGCTTGCGGGGAACAACGTGACCGAAGGAGGTCCGCCGTGCATATTCGCGCCCTCACCGCACTTGCCGCCATCGCCGTTGCCGCGTCGTCGGGCACCACTGCGGCGGCCGACTACACCTGCAACAGCCTCGTTCCGTTCGGCCAGAAGATGATCTGTCCCGGCTTCGAGCCCAACTGGGCGGTCGAACTCCTGTGCGAGGGACCGCAAATGACGTCGACCTTCATCGACGCCTTTTCGGGCGGCGACATCACGACCACGCCCGGCACGGTCACTTTCTCCTCGGAAGACCCGTGGGCCTTCGAGACCAGCCATCCCGTGACCGGCTCGATCGCCTATACGCCCGCCGGCTGCACCGACGAGGGCGACACCGTCCACGATTTCACCTTCACGCCGACCGGCGCGCCGGGGCTGTCCGGACCGTTCTTCCCGTTCTGCTGCCGGCTGGAATGAAGGCGCGCACCGGCACCGATCGTCCGGTTTCCGACGATCGCAGCGATATCCGATGCCAGGACGCGCGCGACAGGGATTTACCGGCAAGGGGCGAGCCCCGGCCGCGCCGAGCCTCGTCATGACGTGTCGTTTGGCAATCCGGTCCAGCTGCGGCTGAACGCAAACCCATGCTGGCGCGGGCCGGGACACCGGGGCGCGCCGCCGGCGCGACCGCTCGGGCAGCGAGAACGCCCGCTCAGGCGCAACAGCGCGGCGAGCGCGGCCGCCAGCGCCCTGAAACAGACGGCGAGACGCAGCGCCTCGACCGCGTCATTGCGGATACCAGGCATCGGCTCGAGGGCCGATGGCGGCAGGCCCGTCGCCTCGGCGACAAACCCTCTCGCCACGGGCTCGGCCCGCCGCAATATACACAAAACCAAACAGCGAACGGGCCAGGAGCGGGCGCCGGCGCGCTCGGCCAGCACGGCGAGCGCGCCGAGCAGCGTCATGATGCGCCGCAAATTCCGCCGGTCCCCTCTCGCCACATCCACGTCCATCTTCGATGGCCCTTCGTTCGCCGGCCGCCATTGTCCATCCGCTTATCAGCGGTGTGGACCGGCGCAGGGCGGATTTCGCGCAAGACGTTGATTTTGCGAGGAGCGGTGCCGGCATGTGTCCACACGCCGGCGGCGATGACGGGCCGGCAGGCGGCTCGTGCCGCTGCAGCGCTCCATGATTGCTGAGTTCTCGATCCCGCTTCAGCGATCAGAACGCGTGCTGCGAGCGAAAGCGGGTGACAGGCGGATAGCGGCGACTTCAGGCCAGTCGCGCGACCGCCTTAGCGATAGACCTCTCGCCGGTTGCCGATCCGGACGACGAAAATGGTGACCTGCCGGTCCTCGATTTTCGCAATCACCCGGTAATCTCCAACGCGGTATTTCCAGAAGCCCGAAAGCGGGCCGGCAAGTGCCTCGCCAAGATCACGCGGGTTGGCGAGCGGCGCGACGCGTTCGCGCAGGAAACGCAAGATGCGCTGGCGATCCCTTGGCGCGAGCCGCGCCATGTCCTTGTCGACCTTGGCGTCGAACTCGATCGTCCACACACTCAGGTCTCGTCGTCGGTGCCGAGACCGTATTTTTCAATCATGGCGTCGAGCGGGACACGCGGCCCGTTTTCCTCGACCCGCCGTTGGGCAAGGTAAAGGTCTTCGAGGTCGTCGATGTGCTCGATCAACGCCTCGCGCGCATAGAAACTCTTGGTGCGGCCGGTTTTGCGGGCAAGGTCATCAAGGCGCTTCTCAAGCTCCGGCGGCAAGCGAAGTGCAAGCATGAGCGTCTCCTTGCTATACATGTATAGCGGTGAAGCCCCGCCCGCAATCCCCTACCGCGTCAGCCTTTTATAGGTCACCCGTTTCGGGTTGACGCTATCGGGGCCGAGCCGGCGGATCTTGTCGGCTTCGTAATCCTCGAAATTGCCCTCGAACCATTCCACGTGGCTGTCGCCCTCGAAGGCCAGGATATGGGTGGCGAGCCGGTCCAAAAACATGCGGTCGTGCGAGATGATGACCGCGCAGCCGGGAAAATTCTCCAGCGCGTCCTCAAGGGCGGCCAGCGTCTCGGTGTCGAGGTCGTTGGTCGGTTCGTCGAGCAGGATGACGTTGCCGCCATCCTTCAACAGCTTGGCCAGATGCACCCGGTTGCGCTGGCCGCCCGACAGCGTGCCGACCTTCTGCTGCTGGTCGGCGCCCTTGAAGTTGAAGGACGAGCAATAGGCGCGGCTGTTGATCTCGTGCTTGCCGAGCTTGATGATGTCGTTGCCGCCGGAAATCTCCTCCCACACCGTCTTGTCCGGGTTGAGCGTGTCGCGGCTCTGGTCGACATAACCGAGCTTGACGGTGTCGCCGACGCGGATCGTGCCCGAATCGGGCTCGTCCTGGCCGGTGATCATGCGAAACAGCGTCGTCTTGCCGGCGCCGTTCGGCCCGATCACGCCAACAATGCCGCCGGGCGGCAGCTTGAACTCGAGATCGTCGATCAACAGCCGGTCGCCGAAACCCTTGGTAAGCCCCTCGGCCTCGATCACCACCTGGCCGAGGCGCTCGCCGGCCGGAATGACGATCTGGGCGTCGCCCGGACGGCGGTCGTCGGCCTGCTTGACCAGCTCGTCATAGGCCTTGAAGCGCGCCTTGGATTTCGCCTGCCGGGCCTTGGGCGAGGCCGCGATCCATTCGCGCTCGCGCGCCAGCGCCTTTTCGCGCGCCGCCTCCTCGCGCCCTTCCTGGGCCATGCGCTTGGCCTTGGCCTCCAGATAGGCGGTGTAGTTGCCCTCGTAGGGGATGCCGCGGCCGCGATCGAGCTCGAGGATCCAGCCGGTGACGTTGTCGAGGAAGTAGCGGTCGTGGGTGATGATCAGCACGGCGCCGGGATAGTCGCGCAAATGCTTTTCCAGCCAGGCCGTGGTTTCGGCATCGAGATGGTTGGTCGGCTCGTCGAGAAGCAAAAGGTCGGGCTTGCGCAACAGGAGCTGGCACAGCGCCACGCGGCGCTTCTCGCCGCCCGACAATTTGTCGACCGAGGCCTCGCCGGGCGGGCAGCCGAGCGCTTCCATGGCCATCTCGACCTGGCTGTCGAGATCCCACAGATTCTGGCTGTCGATCTCGTCCTGGAGCCTGGCCGCCTCGTCGGCCGTCTCGTCGGAATAGTTCATCATCAGCTCGTTGTAGCGGTCGAGGATCGCCTTCTTGGCCGCCACGCCTTCCATGACGTTGCCCATCACGTCGAGCGCGGGATCGAGCTCCGGCTCCTGCGGCAGATATCCGCAGGTCGCCCCGTCGGCGAGCCACGCCTCGCCGGTGAACTCCTTGTCGAGCCCGGCCATGATTTTCAGCACCGTCGACTTGCCGGCGCCGTTCGGCCCCAAAATGCCGATCTTGGCGTCGGGATAGAAGGACAGATGGATGTTTTCGAGGATCTTCTTGGTGCCGTAGGCCTTGTTGAGGCCGGACATGTGATAGATGAACTGGCGTGCCATGGCGCGCGTCGCACTCCGTAAGCTGGGCTGCGGGGAAAGGGTCGCGGCGTATGTAGGCGAAAGCACCGCCCGGAGCAATGGGCCAGCGCCGGGCGACCCGGCACCTCGCCGGGCGGCTCGCCCCGCAGCCCCTATTGCAGGCCGGCGGCGTCGATAATGCCTTTCTGGCAGCCGCTACTGCCGGTCGGCCGCGCGGCGTGGATGAGCTCGCCCAGCCGCGCCTCCGGCTCCAGGGCGCCCGACAGCGCGATGGTGATCTCGCCGATCAGCCGGCGCCCGCTCGACGGATCGTCGACGCAGACGACCCGCACCCTTTTCCCCGCGCCTTTGCCGAACGCGGCGTCGAAGGCGCGCCGGATCTCGCCGGCGGTGACCGTCTCGCCGATCCGCGCGGCGAAGAAGGCGCGCGCCTCGGAGCCGTTGAGCGCCCGCATCAGCGCCAGCGAGCGGCGATAATAGGTCTCGGCGTCGCCGCCGTAGCACGCGCCGTGCTTGATCCATTCGTGCCGGTGCAGATAGGAGGCCGCGCCCGGCATGACGGTGACGAGCTCGCGCAGCGTCTTCGTCTGCAGGCCGAGTTCTGGAAGGGTTTTCCAGGCCCCCGCCTTGTCGCGCTCGACAAGGGCGGCCGGCACGCCGCAATAGGCCGTGCCCGGCGGCTGCGGCCACAGGCCGTGCAGAGAAAAATGCGACGCGTCGAAACGCGCGGCCGTCTGCGTGCGGCATTCGCGCACCGAGGGCCGCGTTTCGCAAAAGCCGGGCTGCCAATTGACCGCCAGCACATGGCGGGTCCGGCGGGGCGCTTGTGCGCGCTCCCGCGCGGCCGCCGTCGTGCCGTCGCCGCGGCGGCCGGCCTCGCCCTGCACGAGGCGTCCGCAGCCGGCCCGCACCCAGCGC
Organism: Nitratireductor alexandrii; assembly: GCF_004000215.1. Lineage (GTDB taxonomy): Bacteria > Pseudomonadota > Alphaproteobacteria > Rhizobiales > Rhizobiaceae > Mangrovimarina > Mangrovimarina alexandrii. The sequence continues at coordinate 366,027 of NZ_RBVY01000005.1, forward strand.
CGTTCCGGCGCCGCCCCCGGCATCAGCACCAGATAGTGGGTCGGGTCGGCCCGGTTGGCGGCCAGCGCCGCATAGGCCTGGCCGGCGCGCGTCCTGACGTTGCCGGGATTGGCCTTTTTGCGGATCGACGGCGTCGCCGGACAGGCCCTGTCGGCGACGAACCGCCCGTCGAGCGCCACCTCCGCCCTTGCCGGCGCCGGCGGGACCAGGCCGAAAGCCAAGGCCAGAAACAGGCTCGTCAACCGCAGGGCAGGCATCGCGGACTCCGGAAACGGGTCGGGTTTCGGACGAAACGGGCATGTTCCTGGCCCGGCAAGGGGCCTGCCTTCCCATATCCGATGGCCCTGTTTCAAGTCGCATCGTCGCGCGGACGGCTCAGCAGCTTCAGCACCGCCTCGCCTCCGGAGGCGGAAAACCCGTCGCCCGCGGCCGGCGCGACGTACCGGACGATGCGCAGCCGCGATCCAGGGACCGTGGCGGCGCGCACGATATCGTCGGGAACGATGGCATAACGGCCCTGGGTGTAGCGCACCGGCAGCTCGAATTCGGGAAAGACGCCGGCCACGAGTTCGGCGCAGGTCAGCCGCGCCTTGTCCGTCCAGTCGAAATTATAGTCGAACGGCCGTCCGATCGCCGTGAACAGGCCGGCATATTTTTCGCGCGCCCAGCCCCGTCCGCCCGGACGCGGGCGCAAAATGACGATTTCGTCGACATCGGTGATCTCGCGCATCGGCGACAGTTGCACGGCGTCGCGCGCCGCCTCGAACACCGGCCGCCCCGCCCGCAGCCGCTCGCGGTAAGGCCTGACCGCGCTCAGCGACCACGCGCCGAGCGCCCGCATCTCGGCCGGCGTCCCCAGCCACACCGTGGCGTGGGTGAAATGGCCGGGAATGAGGAGACGGGTCGCGGCCGGGCGCGAGCGGATCACCACGATGTCGAGCGGCCGCAACGCGTCGCGCAGGAACCGCTCCAGCCCCGCCCGCCCGTGCAGGCGGCCGTGCGGCGCCCTGAGATTGCGCACGATCGGCGCCAGCGGCGCGCCGATCACGCGGGTGAGGGCCAGCCGCGGGTCGACATACCCGTCCTTGGCATAGGCCGGCGCGTCTTCGGCCGCGACATAGGTCCTGGCCGCCGCGCATGCGGCCAGCACGGCCGTCAGCATCAGCGCGGCCAGCCGCGCCGGTGTCGAGCACCCCGAACCCATGGCGAAAAGCCTAGCATGAAACCGCGCCGGCGCCACGTCGACGCCGCGCGCCCGCTTTGCGATTGCCCGCGCGGCGATATCGCGCCACTCTTGGCCACCAAACGGGGAGCCACCATGTCCTTCGATCAAGAGCTGGATCTCGACACGCCGACCGGCGCGCGGCTGAAACTCTATGCCCGCCGGCCGCCCGAGGCGCCGCGCGCCGTCGTGCAGATCAATCACGGCCTGGCCGAGCATGCCGCGCGTTACGCCCGCTTCGCCGATTTTCTCGCCGGCAACGGCATCGCCAGCTTCGCCCACGACCATCGCGGCCACGGCCACACCCGCGCGCCCGACGCGCCGCCGCGCGTCTTTTCCACCGAGGGCGACGGCGGCGCCAAGGTGATCGCCGACGTCGCCGCCGTCCACGACCATATCGCGCGAACCCATCCCGGCGTGCCGGTGATCGTCTTCGGCCATTCGATGGGCGGGCTGATCGCGCTGAACTTCGTGCTGCGGCATTCCGGGCGCGTCGCGGCGGCCGCGATCTGGAACGCCAATTTTTCCGCCGGGCTCACCGGCCGCGCGGCGCAGGCGCTGCTTGCCTGGGAGCGGTTGCGGCTCGGCTCCGACGTGCCCTCGCGCCTCTTGCCGAAGCTCACCTTCCAGGCCTGGGCCAAACAGGTGCCCGGCCATCGCACCGCGTTCGACTGGCTGTCGCGCGATCCCGACGAGGTCGACGCCTATATCGCCGATCCGCTGTGCGGCTGGGACGCGTCGGTGTCGATGTGGCGCGACCTGTTTTCCTGGGTGTTCGCCGGCGCCGCCGACGCCAATTTCGCCGATCTGCGCCGCGAGCTTGCCGTGCAACTGGTCGGCGGCGAACACGACCCGGCGACCGATGGCGGCAAGGCGATCCACGCGCTTGCGGCGCGCATGCGGGCGATGGGGTTTTCGAATCTGGTTTCAACGGTTTACGCCGAAACCCGCCACGAAAGCCTGAACGAGGTCAATCGCGACGCGATCATGGCCGATTTCATCGCCTGGGTGGACCGGGTTCTGGCCACCGGTTGATGCGCCAAGCGCATAAGGCGATGCGGCGAATCCGGGCTGACGCTGGGGCGCTGATTTGGTATTCCGGGGCAACCGAAACAACTGGCGCATAATCCCCATGGCAAACCCTCCCCTCGCCGGCATCCGCGTCATCGAGCTTGCCCGCATCCTGGCCGGCCCCTGGGCGGGGCAGTTGCTCGCCGATCTGGGCGCCGACGTCATCAAGGTGGAGAATCCGAACGGCGGCGACGACACCCGCCGCTGGGGGCCGCCCTTCGTGAAAAGCCATGACGGCGAAAATCTTTCCGCCGCCTATTACCACTCGACCAATCGCGGCAAGCGCTCGGTGGCGATCGACTTTTCCACGCCCGAGGGCGCGGAGACCGTCAAGAGGCTGATCGCCACCGCGGACGTGGTGATCGAGAACTTCAAGGTCGGCGGGCTGAAGAAATACGGCCTCGACTACGAAAGCCTGCGGGCGGACAACCCGCGCCTGGTCTATTGCTCGATCACCGGTTTCGGCCAGACCGGACCCTATGCCCGCCGCCCGGGTTACGATTTCATCATCCAGGGCATGGCCGGCATGATGTCGATCACTGGAGAACCCGGCCGCGAGCCGCAAAAGGCCGGCGTCGCGATTTCCGACGTCTTCACCGGGCTTTATTCGGTCATCGCCATCCAGGCGGCGCTGCGCCACGCCGAACGCACCGGCGAAGGCCAATATGTCGACATGGCGCTGTTCGACACCCAGATTTCGGTGCTCGGCAACCAGAACCTCAACTATCTGGTCTCCGGCACGCCGCCGGTGCAGATGGGCAATGCCCATATGAACATCGCCCCCTACGAAGTCGTGCCGGTCGCCGACGGGCACATCATCCTGGCGGTCGGCAATGACGGCCAGTTCCGCCATTTGTGCCAGGTGCTGGGGCTGGAAGCCCTTGCCGACGATCCCGACTTCGCCACCAATCCGGCGCGGGTCGAACATCGCCGGCGCCTGCGCGAAAAGCTGGTCGCCACGCTTGCCGGCTGGCAAAAGCAACCCTTGCTCGACAGGCTGGAAGCCGCCAACGTGCCCGCGAGCCCGATCAACGATATCGGCGAGGCCTTCGCCGACCCGCAGGCGATCGCGCGCGGCATGCGCATGGATCTCGACGACGGCCAGGGCAATGCGTTGCCGTCGGTGCGCGCGCCGATGCTGATGTCGAAGACACCCCCTGTCTATGACCGGCCCTCGCCGCGGCTCGGCGAGCATACTGCCGAGGTTTTGGCCGAACTGGAGGCGAAAGACGCATGAAAACGGGCGGACAACTGGTCGTCGACTGTCTGGAGGCAAACGGCGTCGAACGCCTCTACAGCGTGCCCGGCGAGAGTTATCTCGCCGTCCTCGACGCCTTGCACGATTCCAAGATCGAGAACGTCGTCTGCCGTCAGGAAGGCGGCGCGGCGATGATGGCCGACTGCGAGGGAAGGCTGACGGGAAAACCCGGCATCTGCTTCGTGACGCGCGGCCCCGGCGCGACCAACGCCTCCGCCGGCATCCACATCGCCCGGCAGGATTCGAATCCCGTGATCCTGTTCGTCGGCCAGGTGGCGCGCGGCAATCTGGAGCGCGAGGCGTTCCAGGAGGTCGACTACAGGGCCTTTTTCGGCACGATGGCGAAATGGGTGGTGCAGATCGACGACGCGGCACGCGTTCCCGAACTCGTCACCCGCGCCTTCGCGGTCGCCACCTCCGGGCGCCCCGGCCCGGTCGTGGTCGTCCTGCCCGAGGATATGCTCACCGACACGGTCGAGGCGCCGACGCCCCTGCCCTTCGTCGCCGTCGAGACAAGGCCCGGCCGGCCGGAGATGGATCGGCTGGTCGAACTGCTCGAGGCGGCCGAGCGCCCGTTCCTGGTGCTCGGCGGCACACGCTGGACCGAGGAGGCCGTTAGCCAGGTCTGCGCCGGCATCAGCCGCTGGCGCCTGCCGGCAGGCTGCTCCTTCCGCCGGCAGACGCTCTGCGACCAGCTGCACGACTGTTATGCCGGCGACATCGGCATCGGCGCAAACCCGACGCTTGCGGCCTACATCAAGCAAAGCGACCTCGTCATCCTCGTCGGCTGCCGCTTCGGCGAGATGCCGTCGGCCGACTACACGCTCGTAAAAAGCCCCTACCCCGACCAGAAACTGGTCCACATCTTCCCCGACCCGGAAGAGCTGGGCCGCGTCTACCGGCCCACTTTGGCGATCAACGCTTCCAACACGGCCTTCGCCGCGGCGTTTGCCGAGACGGCGCCGGACGCGCGCCCGCGCTGGGCGAAGCGCACCGAGGAATTGCACCAGTCCTATCTGGAGTGGTCGACGCCGCCGATGGACGGGCCGGGTGCGGTCAAGATCGGCCCGGTGATGGCATGGCTGGAGGAAAACCTGCCCGAGGACGTCATCATCGCCAACGGCGCCGGCAATTTCGCCACCTGGATGCATCGGTTCCACCGTTACCGCCGCTTCAACGGGCAGGCGGCCCCCACCTCGGGCTCGATGGGCTACGGCGTGCCGGCCGGCGTGGCGGCAAAGGGCATCTTTCCCGAACGCGAGGTCGTGGTCTGGGCCGGCGACGGCGATTTCTTGATGAACGGGCAGGAATTCGCGACGGCCGTGCAATACGGCCGGCCGATCATCGTCGTGATCCTCAACAACGGCATCTACGGCACGATCCGCATGCACCAGGAGCGCGACTATCCAGGCCGCGTATCGGGAACGACGCTGACGAACCCCGATTTCGCCACGCTCGCCCGCGCCTATGGCGGCCATGGCGAGACGGTGCGCGCCACCGCCGAGTTCGCGCCCGCCTTCGAGCGCGCGCGCGCCAGCGGCAAGCCGGCGATCCTCGACGTGCTCATCGACGCCGAGGCGATCACGCCAACCAGGACGCTGACCGAGATCCGCGAAAAGCGATAGGCCGATCACAAGCCTCATTCCGATTCCCGGCCCCGCGTGTTAGTAGCCCGCGTCATCTGGGGCGCGTGAACTGGAAAGAGGCCCATGCACGAGGGAACCGGACCCGCGATTTCGATCGTCATTCCCTGCAAGAACGAATCCGCCAATCTGGCCGTGCTGCTCGACGAGATCGACACCGCGCTCGCCGGCCGCGACCATGAGGTTCTGGTGATCGACGACGGCTCGAGCGACGACACGCCGGCCATGCTGGCAGGCCGTATCGACGCCGGCGCGCGCCATCTGCGCCATATCCGCCACGACCGCTCGGCCGGCCAGAGCGCGGCGGTGCGCTCGGGCGTGTTCGCCGCGCGCGGCGCGGTGGTGGTGACGATCGACGGCGACGGCCAGAACGACCCGCGCTATCTGCCCGTGCTCGCCGACCGGCTTTTGTCGGCCGACGCCACGGTCGGCATCGTCGCCGGCCAGCGGCTGAAGCGCACCGACACGCTGATCAAGCGCTGGTCGTCGCGTTTCGCCAATGCCCTGCGCGAGGCGATCCTGCGCGACGGCACGCGCGATTCCGGCTGCGGGCTCAAGGCGCTGCGCACCGAGCTGTTCCGTCAGCTGCCCTATTTCGACGGCTGGCACCGCTATTTGCCGGCGCTGGTGCTGCGCGAGGGATTCGGCGTGCTGCATGTCGACGTCGTCGACCGCGAACGCCGGCACGGCACCTCCAATTACGGCATTCTCGACCGCGGCCTGCGCGGCATACTCGACCTGTTCGGCGTGTGGTGGCTGCGCCGACGACGCAAGACCCTCCCCCGCATCACGGAGCCGTCCCGATGACCGACACTTTCCAGTCGCTCTACAACTGGGCCTACCAGGTCTTCGTCGACCAGTTCAGCGCCTGGATCCTGCTGGGCTTCGTCGCCCAGGCGATGTTCACCATGCGCTTTTTGGTGCAGTGGATCGCCTCGGAGCGCGCCAAGCGCTCGGTGGTGCCGGTCGCGTTCTGGTTCTTCTCGCTCGGCGGCGGCACGCTGCTTCTGCTTTACGCCATTCACCGCAAGGATCCCGTCTTCATCGCCGGCCAGGCGCTCGGCCTCGTCATCTATATCCGCAATCTGTGGCTGATCGCCAACGAGCATCGCAGCGCGATGTCAGGCACCGACTGACCCGTCGCATGAGCGCCAACCGTTCCAACCCGGTCTCGTCCGCCCGGCCCGCCGCGGGCGCGCTCGGCCTGGCGCATTATCTCGGGCTGGCGCTTTTGTGCCTCTTGCTGTTCGCGCCCGGCATCACCACCCTGCCGCCGACCGACCGCGACGAGGCGCGCTTCGTGCAGGCGACCAAGCAGATGGTCGAGAGCGGCGACTATGTCGATATCCGCTTTCAGGACGAGCCGCGCTACAAGAAGCCGGCCGGCATCTATTGGCTGCAATCGGCGGCGGTCGCCATCAGCGGCCAGGGCGCCGACGCGCCGGTCGCCGTCTACCGCACCGTCTCGATCCTCGGCGCGATGCTCGCCGTTCTGGCCACCGCCTGGCTGGGCGCGTGGATGTTCGGCACGACCGCCGGGCTGATCGCGGCCGTTTCGCTCGCCGGCCTGCTGATGCTCGGCTTCGAGGCCCGCATCGCCAAGACCGACGCGACGCTGCTGGCGACCGGCCTCGTGGCGCAGGCCATGCTGGCGCGGATCTATCTCGGCCACCGCGCCGGCACGCCGGTTCCCGGCTGGGCGCCGTGGCTGTTCTGGGCCGCGCAGGGCGCCGCGATCCTGATCAAGGGACCGGTAATTCCCTTCCTCAGCCTGCTGACCGCCGGCTTCCTGCTTGCATTCGACCGCGACCGGGCCTGGCTGACAAAAATGCGCGCGCTGCCCGGCGTCGCCTTGATGCTGCTGGTCGCGGCCCCCTGGCTTGCGCTGATAACCTATAAGAGCGGGGCGGCGTTCTGGCAGGAGGCGGTCGGCCGCGACCTGCTCGGCAAGATCGGGTCGGGCCAGGAATCGCACGGTTTTCCGCCCGGCTATTACGTGCTGGTCTATTCGCTCACCATGTGGCCGTTCGGCCTCGCCGCGATCGACGCCGGCCTGCGCGTGCTCAACGGCATGCGCGCCGATCCACGGCTGCTGTTTCTCGCGGCGTGGTACCTGCCCTACTGGCTGATCATCGAACTGGTGCCGACCAAGCTGCCGCATTACATGCTGCCGGCCTTTCCGGCCCTGGTTCTGGCGCTCGGCTGGGCGCTCGGCGACCCGGCGGCACGCGACGCGCCGCTGCGGCGCTGGCAGAGCTGGCTGCGCTGGGCGACCGCGTTCGGCCTCGTCGTCGTCACCGTGGCGCTGGCCGCCATCGCGATCGGCATCACCCCTTACGTGCTGGGCAGTTTTTCCTGGTGGGGCGCGCTCGCGGCGATCGTCGTCGTCGTCACCGGCTGGCTCGGCAGCGGCTTTCGCCCGCCGCTCGCCGCCCTGCCGCGCACGCTCGCCGCCGCGCTCGGCGCCGGCGCCACGCTGGCGCTCGCCGCGATCTTCGTGCTGCCGCCGCTGAAGCCGGTCTGGCTCAGCCCGGAAATCGCGCGCCTGTTTGCCGAGCACAAACCCTGCCCGCAGGGCCGGCTGGTGTCGACGGGCTATTACGAGCCGAGCCTGATCTTTCTCGTCGGCACGAACACGCTGCTGACCGATCCCAAAACCGCCGCCGAGACCCTGGCCGAAAATCCCGCCTGCACGTTGGCGCTGGTGCGCGGCGACCTCACGCAAGCGTTTTTCGCCGCCCTGCCCGCGGGACAAGCCAGCGTGGCGGCGCGCGGCGCGGTCAGCGGCATCAACTATTCAAAGGGGACGCCGCTGGTGCTGACGCTCTACGGCATGGCCGAGTGAGGCGAGCGCGGCGCAAAATCCTCAGGCGGCGTCGAAATCGAGCACCAGCCTGTTCGACAGCGGCCTCGTCTGGCAGGCGAGCGTGAAACCGGCCTCGATCTCCCACGGCTCGAGCGAGAAATTGACCGCCATTTCGGTCTCGCCCTCGACCACCCGGCAGCGGCAGGTGCAGCACATGCCGCCCGCGCAGGAATAAGGCAGCTCGATGCCGGCCTTGTGCGCGGCATCGAGCACCGTTGCCGCCGTCTCGTCCATGGCGAATTCGCGCCGCGAACCGTCGAGCACCACCTCGACCGCAACACCGTCGGTCGCGGCCTTCCTGGCCTGCGCGGAAGGCGCACGCGGCCGCGGCGCCTCGCCCGTCGGCGTGAAACGCTCGAAACGGATGCGGTCCTCGTCGACGCCATAGGCCTTGAGCGTGTCCGCGACGTCGTCGATCATCTCGCCCGGACCGCACAGAAAGACGCCGTCCGAACCGCGCGGGTCGATCAGCCCGCGTTCGGCGAGCTCCTTCACCCGTTCGCCGTCGATGCGGCCGTTCAACAGGTCGACATCCTGCTTCTCGCGCGACAGCAGGTGCACCAGCGAAAAGCGGCGCAGATGCCGGTCCTTCAGATCCTCCAGCTCCTCGCGAAACATGATCGTCTCGGTCGAGCGGTTGCCGTAGAGCAGGCTCACCGTGGAGTCCGGCTCGTGCTCCAGCACCGTCTTGGCGATCGACAGCATCGGCGTGATGCCCGAACCGGACGCGATCAGCAGATAGTCGTGACGCGGCCCGGCGAGCGAGGTGAACCGGCCCTCCGGCGGCATGACGCGGATCGTGTCGCCGACCGACAGCGTCTCGTTGACGAAGCGCGAGAACCGGCCGTCGGCGACCTTCTTGACCCCCACCTTGAGCCGCGCCTCGCCCGGCGCGGAGCAGATCGAATAGGAGCGCCGCACATCCTCGCCGTCGAGACGGGTCGCCAGCGTGAGATATTGGCCCGGCTTGAACAAAAACGCATCGCGCAGCGCCTCCGGCACGTCGAAGGCGATCGCGACGGCTTCGGGCGTCTGGCGCTCGATGGCCGACACGGTGAGATCGTGAAAACGGGATGCCATGGTCAAACCTCAAGCCTCGGGAGACGGCGCGCCCTGGTCAGTGTCAGGGAAACGGCCGCTCAGATGCATTTGAAATAGTCGAACGGCTCCCGGCACGCCGTGCAGCGATAATGCGCCTTGCACGGCGTGGAGCCGAATTCGGAAACCCGTTCGGTTTCCCGCGAACCGCATTTCGGGCAGGCGACGACGGTTTCGCCGAACAGCGCCCGGATCGAGTTGGAGCCCTCGACCGGCGGCGCGATGCCATAAGCCCTCAGCTTTTCCCGCCCCGCCTCGGTGATCCAGTCGGTAGTCCAGGCCGGGGCAACGACACGCTCCACGCGGGCCTCGAAACCGGCCTCGCGCAAGGCGGTCTCGACCGACAGCTCGATGGCGAGCGTGGCCGGGCAGCCGGAATAGGTCGGCGTCACCCTGGCAACCGCGACCCCGTCCTCAAGATCCACCGAGCGCAGGATGCCCAAATCGGCGACCGTCACGCACGGCACTTCCGGATCGGGGACGAAAGCGGCCGCCGCCCAGGCGCGCGCCGCCGCCTTGGCCTGCCCGCCAGGAGGCGGATAAGGCGCCATCCCGCTCACCAGGTCGCCCCCGGATAGCTGCGCTGCATGTGCTGCAGATCGGCCAGGATGAAGCCCATCGCCTCGCCGTGGCGGCCCTGGCGGCCGCCGGTCTGGGCATGGGCGGCCGGGGCGAAGGTCAGCCCCGCCTCGGCGAAGATCGCGCCGACGGTGCGGTCGAACGCAGCGCGCAGCGAAGCCGGCTCGGGCGCGATGCCGGCCTGCGCCATCGCCGCGCTGACGGCATCGCCTTCGAACAGCTCGTCGACATAGGGCGCCAGCGCGTCGATTGCCGCCTCCATGCGCTGCCGGCTTTCCTCGGTGCCGTCGCCGAGCCGCACCACCCACTCGCCGGCATGGCGGATATGGTAGGCGGTCTCCTTGACGGCCTTGGCCGCGATACCGGCCAGGGTTTCGTCGCTCGACGCCGCCGCCGCCGTCCAGAACGGTTCCATGAAGGCGGCGAAATAGAGCTGGCGCAGCATGGTATGGCCGAAATCGCCGTTCGGGCGCTCGACCATCAGGCAGTTCACGTAGTCGCGCTCGCGGCGCAGATAGGCGAGATCGTCCTCGCTGCGCCCCTTGCCCTCGATCTCGGCCGCGTACTGGTAGAGCGCACGCGCCTGGCCGATCAGATCGAGCGCCATGTTCGGCATGGCCAGATCTTCCTCCAGCATCGGCGCGTGGCCGCACCATTCCGACAGCCGGTGGCCGAGGATGAGGTGATCGTCGGCAAGGCGCAGAAGAAATGTCAGCAATGCATCAGACACGAGCGAACGCCTTTCTCAAAAACAATGCCAGGGCGGCAAGCGACACGACGACCAGAACCGGCGCGATGACCAGCAGGTCGACCCTGATATTGGCTTCCGGCGTCAGGATCTGCACCAGCGTCTCCCACACCGCGTAAGCCAACCACAGCACCGCCGCCGTCTTGACGAGCCACCCGCCCCATGCGCTCATCCAGCCCGCGAGGCCGAACAGGATCGCCAGCACGAAGGCGATCCACGGATGTTGCGTCATCAGGACGAAGGGACTGAACAGAATGTGAAACGGATCCATCGGCGCCTCGGTCGATCTGCGAGCCGGCCTACATGTGGCCCACGTCCTCGGGGATGTCGTAGAAGGTCGGGTGGCGGTAGATCTTGGTCAGCGCCGGCTCGAAATTCTCGTCCTTGTGTTCGGGGTCCGAGGCGACGATCGCCGCCGACGGCACCACCCAGATCGACACGCCCTCGCCGCGCCGCGTATAGACGTCGCGCGCGGCCTGAATCGCCATCACCTCGTCGGCGGCGTGCACGGAGCCGCAATGCTTGTGCGCGAGCCCGTTGCGGGGGCGGATAAAAACTTCCCAAAGCGGGATTTCGGTCTTGCTCATGATCGTTGTCCTCGGGCGCGTCGCGTATACGTTTCCCGCCCCGGCCCAGCGCGACCGAAGCGGCATGTCGGACTACTCCGCCGCCAGCTTCGTCGCCTCGCGCCGGGCCCGGCGTTTTTCGGCATGGGCAAGCGCTGCCTCGCGCACCCATTTGCCGTCGTCCCAGGCCTTGCGGCGCGCGGCGATGCGCTCGCGGTTCATGATTCCGCCCCCCTTGACGACGCGCCAGAACTCGTCCCAGTCGATGGGACCGAAATCGTAATGGCCGCGTTCCTCGTTCCATTTCAACTCGGGATCGGGAAAGGTCAGCCCCAGAAATTCGCCCTGCGGCACGGTGGCGTCGACGAATTTCTGCCTGAGCTCGTCATTGGTGAAGCGCTTGATCTTCCATTTCATCGACCGGTCGCCGTGCTGGCTGTCGGAATCGTGCGGACCGAACATCATCAGCGACGGCCACCACCAGCGGTCGAGCGCATCCTGGGCCATGTCCTTCTGGTCGGCCGTGCCGTTGGCCAGCGTCATCATGATCTCGTAGCCCTGGCGCTGGTGGAAGCTTTCCTCCTTGCACACCCGGATCATGGCGCGCGCATAGGGCCCGTAGGAGCAGCGGCAGAGCGGAATCTGGTTCATGATCGCCGCGCCGTCGACCAGCCAGCCGATGGCGCCGATATCGGCCCAGGTCAGCGTGGGATAGTTGAAGATCGAGGAATATTTCGCCTTGCCCGACAAAAGCTCCTCGGTCATCTGCTCGCGGCTGACGCCGAGCGTCTCGGCGGCCGAATAGAGATAAAGCCCGTGGCCGCCCTCGTCCTGCACCTTGGCCAGCAGCGCCGCCTTGCGCCTGAGCGAGGGCGCGCGCGTGATCCAATTGCCCTCCGGCAGCATGCCGACGATCTCGGAATGCGCGTGCTGGCCGATCTGGCGCACCAGCGTCTTGCGATAGCCTTCCGGCATCGGATCGTTGGGCTCGATCTTTTCCTCCGCGTCGATACGCGCCTGGAACGCGGCGAGAAAGGCCTCGTCCTCGTCGGTGTCGGTCTTCGCCCCGATCAGGCCCTGGCTGTACATGGCATCTCCTCCGTGGTCGGATGGCGGCTAATCCGTCCAGCGTGACATGTAACAAAAAATCAAACATGCCGCAATATTTCGTAACATGAAAAGCGAGGATCGATGACAGAGTTCGGGCTCAAGCAGGCGGAGGAGACGATCGCGCGGGTCTTCGCGCCCTGGATCGTCGACATGGGGCTGAAACCGGTCGGTTTCGACGCCGGCGGCGGCGATTTCCTGCTGCCGGAGAACCGGGCGCTCGTCCATGTCGGCGGCGTGATCTGCGGCCAGGCGACGGCGGCGGCGGCCGACACCTGCTCGGTGGTGGCGCTGGCCGCGCTCAACGGGCGGTTCCGCGTCTGCACGACGGTCGACCTGACCACGCATTTTCTGCGGCCGCTGAAACCCGGCGACGTCGACATCCGCGTCGAGGTGCTCTCCAACGGCAAGCGCATGGCCTATACGCGCGTCGAGATGAGGGCCAGGGGCGCGGAAAAGGTCGCCGTCACCGCGACAAGCGCGTTCGCCTATCTGGAGGAGTGAGCCCTTTCGCCCTGCTCGATCCGCCATCTTGGCAGGTTCGCCGCGCCGCGCTGCGGACAAGCGGACGATAGTGCGAGGCTTAACCCGGCCTCAAATCCCGCCGAACCGGGCCTTGAACCTCTTCGTATCCACCTGTTCCGGCAGGCCGGATGCGTCGAGCCAGGCCTCGCTCGGCCCGGCGAGCGCGGCATAGACCGCCTTGACCCGCGCCCGCGCCGCCTCGCCCGGCCAGTCGGCCGGCAAAAGCGCGGCCGGCAGGCCGGGATCGCGCAAGACGATGCGGCGCCAGGAATGGTCGACGAGCACGCGCGCGGCCATGGCGTCGAGTGGCGCGAGCCCCGCCCCGCGCGCCAGCGCAGCGGCGAGCGGCGCCAGGTTGTCGCCGAGCGCGCGATAGGCCGCGGCCAGTTCGTCGAGCTCCCAGAGCGCGGCAAGGTCCGGCGCCTCGCGCAGCGCGGCGCCGCGCACCACCAACAGACCGGGCGGAACGTCCTCGGTCAGTTCGGGAATGTCGGCGAAAGGGCGCACGAAACTGCCCGCGCCGGCCTGCGCGAAGCCGAGCTCGGCCATCGCCTGCTCACGCCCGGCGCGCACCCCGTTGCCGGCGCCACCGGGCGCCAGCGCCACCAACCAGGTGCCGTCCCAGGCCGGCGGGCCGGCGGCGTAGATGCGCCGGGTGGCGAAGTCGAAGGCGTGGCGCCCGGCGTCGGCGAGCCTGTAATAGGAATTGCGCCCGTCGCGCTCGCGCTCGAGCCAGCAATCGGCGGCAAGCCGCGACATCGCCGTGCGCACCGCCCCGGTCTCGATTCTCAGCCGCGCCATCAGCTCCTGCAGCACCGACAGCGCGACGCGGCCGCCGCGCGGCACGATGGCGTCGCCGAACACGGTCACGATCAGGGACCAGACCCGCAAACGCCCCCGCGCGTGCAGGGTGTCGATCATCCCCTCAAGCGCTTCGCCGGCGCACATGTCGCTCGCATCCATGGCAGGCAGATGGCATGCCCGCCGCGGATTTGGCAAGCCGCTTGGCCACGGGCCGACCCGGACCAGCCGCGGCAACGCGCGCGGCCGGCGGCGCGCGCGCAGCCGCGATCCGCCGCCCGATTTCACCCGTTGCAAACGGCGGCGGAGGCTGCTATTAAAAGATATAAACAATATGAATGTTTTACGGCCCGATTCCGCTTCGCCACCCGAAACGCGCTCAACGAGGCAGTCATGATGAGGTTTCTTTCCGCCGTCGCCCAGGTGATCCTGCTCCCCGGCACCCTCGTTCTGCGCTGGATCGGCATCAATATCGAGGAGGATGGCGGCATTTTGCGCTCCTTCGTCAATATGTGCTTCTGGACCGCGATCGGCATGTGGATCGCCATCAAATACATCATCTGATCAACGCCGAGGAGATTTCGCATGAGCTGGCTGCCGTCGCTGAAAACCGCAACCCCCGAGGAAGGCTTCGACCTGGCAATCAAGCTCAGCCGGATGGCGGTGAAGAAGACCCAGCCCGACGACGAGGTGCGCGACCGCCTGCGGCCGGACTACGCCAACGACGCCGACAGCCTGACCATGGCCTCGCAGGTCGTGGCGACCAATTTCCAGACCGTCGCGCGGGCCAATAATTACTGGAACGAAAACTGACCGGCAAAAAACCGACCGGCGACAAAGACGGGCTGTCCCGCCCGCGGCCGGGAATGCGTCACAGGCCCTCGACGCCGCTCACCAGCAGCACCGTCGCGAGTTTGGCGTAGTCGCCGCGGCTGACCGGGCCGCCTTCGCGGTGCCACATATAAAACCAGTTGAGCATGCCGAACAGGCTCATCGTCACCGGCTTGAGCAGCGACGTGCCGGCGAACAGCTCCGGCCGCAAGGCGCCGATCGCCGCGGCGAAACGGTCGACGAGCTGGCGCTCGAGCGCCTTCAACTGCCGCTGCTCGTCGTCCGGCAGGAGCTGCAGAGCGTTGAGCTGCACCTTGTGCTCGGCATCGGCGTCGCGATAGGCCTCCAGCAACGCGCCGACCAGCGCCTCGAGCCGCTGACGCGGTTCGGCAAGCGGCCGGTCGGCCGCCTCGACGGCATCGACCAGCGCCTCCAGATGGGTGTTGATGATATCGAACAGCAACGCCTCCTTGGAGGCGTAATAGTGATAAAGCAGCGCCTTCGACACGCCGCAATCGGCCGCCAGCGAGGCCATCGAGGCGCGGTCGTAACCGTCGCGCGCGAAGGTCAGCGCCGCCTGGTGCAGCAGCGCCTGGCGCTTGTCGTCATAGTCCTTGGCGCGGGTGCGGGCCATTATGCCTTCGGCCGGTTGTCGACGATGCGCTGCGCCTTGCCCTGGCTGCGGGCGACGCCGCCGGGCTCGGTGACGTTGATGCGGACCGTGATGCCGATCACCTGCTTGATGCGCCGGGCGAGCTCGGCGGCGGCGCCGGCGCGCTCGGCATTGTCGGCATGGTCGGGCAACGCCTCGACATTGACCGTCATCTCGTCCATGCGCCCGTGGCGCGACAGCTCGACCTGGAAATGCGGCGCCAGCACGTCGACCTTGAGGATCTGCTCCTCGATCTGGGTGGGAAACACGTTCACGCCGCGCAGGATCATCATGTCGTCCGAGCGGCCGGTGATCTTTTCCATCCGTCGCATGGAGCGCGCCGTGCCGGCCAGGAGCCGGGTCAGGTCGCGCGTGCGGTAGCGGATGATCGGAAACGCCTCCTTCGACAGCGAGGTGAAGACGAGTTCGCCCTTCTCGCCGTCGGCGACCGGTTCGCCCGTCGCCGGGTCGATGATCTCGGGATAAAAATGATCCTCCCAGATATGCAGCCCGTCCTTGGTCTCCACGCATTCATTGGCGACCCCCGGCCCCATCACCTCCGACAGGCCGTAAATGTCGACGGCATGCATGTCGAAGGCGGCCTCGATTTCCGTGCGCATCGCGTTGGTCCACGGCTCGGCACCGAAAATCCCGACCTGAAGCGGGCTTTCGCGCGGGTCGAGCCCCTGGGCGCGATATTCGTCGAGGATCGACAGCATGTAGGACGGCGTGACCATGATGGTCGAGGCGCGGAAATCCTCGATCAAGGTCACCTGCCTCGTGGTCATGCCGCCGGAGACCGGCACCACCGTGCAGCCGAGCTTTTCGGCGCCGTAATGCGCGCCGAGCCCGCCGGTGAACAGCCCGTAGCCATAGGCGACATGCACGATATCGCCCGGCCGCGTGCCCGACGCGCGCATCGAGCGCGCCACGCAGGTCGCCCACACGTCGATGTCGTTGGCCGTGTAGCCCACCACCGTCGGCTTGCCGGTCGTGCCCGACGAGGCGTGAATGCGCGCCACCTTGTCGCGCGGCACGGCGAACAGGCCGAACGGATAATTGTCGCGCAGGTCGGTCTTCACCGTGAACGGGAATTTTGCCAGATCGGACAGGGTTTTCAGGTCGTCGGGATGGACGCCGGCGGCATCGAAGCTCTTCCGGTAGAAGGCGACGTTGTCGTAGGCATGTTTCAGCGACCATTTCAGCCGCTCTAGCTGCAGCGCCGATATCTCGTCGCGCGAGGCGATCTCGATCGGGTCGAGATCGGCCTTGTTCGGGGTCAGGTCCTTCATGGTGCTCCTCCACGGCCGCCTGCAAGGCCGCAGCCTCAGGCGTTGTCCTCGTCGAAATGCCGACCTTCGATGACGCGCGAATTGCCGCGAAACTCGGCGATCAGCGCGCCGGCCTGATTGCTCACCCGCACGTCGTAAATGCCGGAGCGGCCGAACCGGGCAACCTCGCGCGCGTCCGCCACCAGCCGGTCGCCGAGCCGGCCGGGCGCGATGAAGGTGATCGCATTGTGCTGCGCGACCACGAGTGTGTTGTAGGAATTGCAGGCAAAGGCGAAGGCCGAATCCGCCAGCGTGAAGATGTAGCCGCCGTGGCAGATGTCGTGACCGTTGGTGTGGTGCTTTTCGACCGTCATCGACAAGCGCGCCGTTCCCGGCCCGACCGCGTCGAGGCTGGCGCCCAGCCATTTCGACGCATCGTCGCGCGCCCACATCGCCGCCGCCGACCTGCGCGCGATCTCTTCCGCCGACAACGCCATCCGCAACCCTCCCCGCGCGATCCCATCTCACGTCGGACGCAAGACTTGCATAAACCGGCCAGTCGGTCAATAATACTCGGGCGGCCCTCTGCGGGCCCGCCGCGCAGGACGGGAGGACACGACGCGATGGAGCCGACACGCGCGCTCGCCGAGGCGTTCGACATCAACGCCCTGCCGCCGGGCTTTGCCGAAAACCCGTTCCCGGTCTACCACGCGCTGCTGGAGCACATGCCGCTCAAGCACTTTGCCGACGGGTCGGTGATGCTGTCGCGCTACGCCGATCTCGACCGGGTCTATCGCGACACCAAAACCTTTTCCTCCGACAAGAAGGTCGAGTTCCTGCCGAAATTCGGCGACACGCCGCTTTACGAACATCACACCACCAGCCTGGTCTTCAACGACCCGCCGCTGCACACGCGCGTGCGCAAGATCATGGTCGGCGCGCTGACCCCCAGGGCGATCGCGGCGATGGAGCCCGGCCTGATCGCGCTGGTCGACGGGCTTATCGAGCGCATCGCCGACAAGGGCGAGGCCGACCTGATCGAGGATTTCGCCGCCGCCATCCCGATCGAGGTGATCGGCAATCTCTTCGTCATGCCGCACGACGAGCGCGGGCCGCTGCGCGACTGGTCGCTGGCGATCCTCGGCGCGCTGGAGCCGGTGTTGAGCGAGGCCGACAAGGCGCGCGGCAACCAGGCCGTCACCGCCTTCAAGACCTATCTGGCCGGGCTTGCCGCCGAACGCAGGTCGCGCCCCGGCGATCCGGCGACCGACGTGCTGACCCGGCTGATCGACGGCAATGACGGCGAGCTGCTGTCCGACACCGAGCTGCTGCAGAACTGCATCTTCATCCTGAATGCCGGTCACGAGACCACGACCAACCTGATCGGCAACGCGCTCCACGAACTCGCCCAATGGCCGGACGAGCGCCAAAGGCTGATCGACAATCCCGACCTGATCGACACCGCCGTCGACGAGTTCCTGCGCTTCCAGAGCCCGAACCAGCTCGGCAACCGCATGACGCTGGCCGAATGCGAATTCCATGGCGAGACGATCGCGCCCGGCACGCGCATCCACCTGGCGATCGGCGCGGCCAATCGCGACCCGCGCCAGTTCGAGGCCCCCGACCGGCTCGACCTCGCCCGCAAGCCCAATCGCCATCTCGCCTTCGCGCAGGGCCCGCATCTGTGCGCCGGGTTCTCGCTCGCCCGCATGGAGGGCCGCATCGCCGTCTCGCGGTTCTTGAAGCGTTTTCCGAATTACCGGCTTTCAGGCGCGCCGAAACGCACCGGCCGCGTGCGCTTTCGCGGCTTTTCGACCCTACCGGCCAGCGTCGCCTAGCCGGGCGGCAAAGACCGTCCGCCACGCCGACCGAGCAACCCCGTTCGCCCAGGAGTATCGTCCATGACCGTTCTTTCCCTCAACAGCTTCGCCGCCGGCAAATGGGTCGCCCCGTCCGGCAACCTGACCAGCCTGAAAAGCGCGGTCGACGGCCGCGTGATCGCCGAACTCGGCGCCGAGCTCGATTTCGCCGCCATGATCGAGCACGCCCGCGCGGTCGGCGGCCCGGCCCTGCGCGCGCTCACCTTCCACGAACGCGCGGCGAAACTGAAGGCGCTGGCGCAATATCTCAACGAGCGCCGCGACGCGCTCTACGAACTGTCCTACGAGACCGGCGCCACCAAGCCCGATTCGATGATCGACATCGACGGCGGCATCGGCACGGTGTTCGTGTTCGCCTCCAAGGGCCGGCGCGAACTGCCCGACGACGTGATCTATGTCGACGGCAATCTGGAACAGCTCGGCAAGACCGGCGCCTTTGTCGGCCAGCATGTCGCCACCTCGCTGCAGGGCGTGGCCGTGCACATCAACGCCTTCAACTTCCCGGTCTGGGGCATGCTGGAAAAGCTCGCCCCGACGCTACTCGCCGGCGTGCCGGCGATCGTCAAGCCGGCCTCGGCCACGGCCTGGCTCGCCGAGGCCGCCTTTCGCATGATCGTCGAATCCGGGCTTTTGCCCGACGGCGCGGTGCAGTTCGTCGCCGGCTCCACAGGCGACCTTCTCGACCGGCTCGGTTCGCAGGACGTGGTCTCCTTCACCGGTTCGGCCGCCACCGCCAACCTGCTGCGCAAGACCCCCACGATCCTGGAAAACGCCACCCGCTTCATCGCCGAGCAGGATTCGCTCAACGCCACCATTCTGGGCCCCGACGCCGCGCCCGGCACGCCCGAATTCGACATTTTCGTCAAGGAGGTGCATCGCGAGATGACGGCCAAGGCCGGGCAGAAATGCACCGCCATCCGCCGCATCCTGGTGCCGGCCGACCACCGCGAGGCGGTGATCGAGGCGATCTCGGCGCGGCTCGCCAAGACGGTGATCGGCGACCCCAGGGCCGAGGCGACGCGCATGGGCGCGCTCGCCAGCCTCGCCCAGCGCCGCGACGTGCTGGACAAGGCGGCGCTGATCGGGTCCGAGGCGCGTCAGGTCTATGGGACGGAAAACGGCTTCGCCGAGGGCGTGGACGCCGAGAACGGCGCCTTCGTGTCGCCGATGCTGTTTGCCTGCGACGATCCGGACGGCGCCGACAAGGTTCATTCGGTCGAGGCGTTCGGCCCGGTCTCGACCGTGATGGCCTATCGCGACCTCGACCACGCCACCGCGCTCGCCAATCGCGGCGCCGGCTCGCTGGTCGCCTCCGTGTTCACCCACGACCCCGCGGTGGCGCGCCGGGTGGTGCTCGCCTCGGGCGCCTTTCACGGCCGGCTTTATTTCGCCAATCGCGACACCGGCCGCGAGGCGACCGGCCACGGCTCGCCGCTGCCGCATCTGGTCCATGGCGGCCCCGGCCGGGCCGGCGGCGGCGAGGAGATGGGCGGCATTCGCGGCGTCATGCACTACATGCAGCGCACCGCCCTCCAGGCAAGCCCCGATCTGCTGACCGGCATCACCCGCATTTATGTGAAGGGCGCGACCCCGATCGCCGGGCAAAAACACCCCTTCCGCCTGCGCTTTCCGGAACTGGAGATCGGCCATACGCTGGAGACCGCCGAACGCCAGGTGACGCTCGAGGACATCGAACATTTCGCCGAATTCACCGGCGACACTTTTTACGCCCACATGGACGAGGAGGCCGCCAAGGCCAACCCGTTCTTCCCCGGCCGGGTGGCGCACGGCTATCTGATCCTGTCGTTTGCCGCCGGCCTGTTCGTCGACCCCGCCCCCGGCCCGGTGCTCGCCAATTACGGCCTCGACAATCTGCGTTTCATGAAGCCGGTCTCGCCCGGCGACAGGCTGAAGGTGCGCCTGACCGCCAAGGCCAAGACCCGGCGCAACGCCGACTATGGCGAGGTGCGCTGGGACGTCACGGTCGTCAACCAGGACGGCGAACAGGTCGCCGGCTACGAGCTTTTGACCATGAACCAGATGTAGGCCCCGACAGGCGGTCCCGGACCGGCCTTAACGCCGGCTCCAATGCCACCAGGCGATCATCGCCATGGTGGCGAGACAGAGCACAAGCAGCGTGCCGGCGAAGGCCACAACCCCTTCGCCGGTCACAACCACCAGCGCGGTGACCAAAAGCGCCCCGCCCATCTGGCTTGCAAAACCGTAGAGCGAGGCGGAAAAGCCGGCGATGTCGCCATGCGGGTCGAGCACCATCGCCGCCGCATTGGAATAGACCACCAGATAGCTGGTTGCGAACAACACGAAAAACGCGGCCAGCAGCCAAGGCGTCAGCAGGCCTGCCAAAGCCGTCGCCAGGATCAAGGTCGCCGACAATATCAGCACCGCGTTGCCGACCAGCATCGCCGGCACGATGCCGGCCACGGCGATCAGCCGGCGATTGACCATCTGACCGATGACGATGCCGGTGCCATGCAGGGCGAAATAGAGCGCGAAAAGCCCGCCGGTAATGCCGAATTCGCTCTCATAGACCCGTGGCGCGGATGCCAGGATCAACAGCATGGTCGCCATCACCACCGCCGACAGGATCAGGAAATGGCGCGCCTGCGGATGGCCGACGAGCCGCCTGGTGCGGCGCAGATAGGTCGCCGGGCTGAGCGCGTCGGGGGCGAGCTTGGGAATGGTCTCGGAAAACCGCGTCAATGCGGCGAGCAAGAACACGCCGAACAGCGCCAGAACGGCAAAGATCGCCCGCCAGCCGAACAGCGCGGCAATGCCCGCGCCGGCGAGCGGCGCGACGATCGGCCCGACGGCGAAGATGGCGGTGGCAAACGCCAGATTGCGCGCCAGATCGGCGCCCGAATAGAGATCGCGGATGATGGCCCGCGACGACACGATCGCCGCCGCCGCGCCAAAGCCTTGCACCGCGCGTGCGCCCAGCAGCACCGTGATCGTCGGCGCCAGCGCCGCGACCGCGCAGCCGACGACGAACAGCGTCAGGCCCGCCGCCAGCACCGGCCGGCGCCCGTAGCGGTCCGACGCCGAGCCCCACAGCAATTGCCCGAAGGCGGCGGCGAACATGTAGAAAGTGATGGTCCACTGGACCAGCGCGTAGCGCGTGTCGAGCGCGTCGACCATGGCGCCGAAGGACGGCAGCGTGATGTCGACGGCGAAGGCGGAGACGGACATCAACAGCCCGCAATAGACGATCAGCGCACGCGCGCTCACCCCGATCGCCCCTCGAAGGAAATCGTCTCGACCAGCGAAAGCGCCGTGCGCAGCGCCGCACCGCAGGCGACCGCCATCTGCGGCAGGAGCAGCCATTCCAGCGTCCAGGCCGCGCCCGAACGCTCGTTTTCGTGCACCAGCGCCTGGTGCATGCCGGACAGGAGCGTGGCGTTGAAGCGCGCCAGGGCGACCAACAATTCGGCGCCGACCGGATTGACCTTGTGCGGCATCGCCGACGACCCGCCGCCGCTGGCAAGCCGGATCTCGCCGATTTCGCTCTGCGCGGCGAGCGCGATGTCCTGGCCCATCTTGCCGAGCGTGCCGGTCACCAGCGACAGCCAGGCGGCCAGGCCGGCAATGCCGTCGCGCTCGGCGTGGCGCACCGTGTCCGGCACCGTCAGGTCGAGCCCGACGGCCAGCCGCCGTGCCACCGCCGCGCCGGCCGCGCCGAGCTTGTCGCGCGTGCCGGCCGCCCCGCCGAAATGCAGCACGCACACACCCTCTCTCACCCCGGCCATCGCCGCGCGATGCCTGAGAAGCGGCGCGCGCCAGCTTTCGATCTTGCGTGAAGCCGGCACCGGGATCGCGGCCTGCATGCGGGTATGCGCCATCACCTCGACCGCGCCGTCGCGCACGGCGAGCGCGTCCAGCGCGACGGCCAACGCGTCGAGCCGGGCGCCGAAAATGTCGAACGCGGAGGCCAGCCGCAGCGCCAGGCCGGTGTCGATCACGTCCTGGCTGGTCGCACCGAAATGAACGTATTTCGCATGCGGCTCGCCGACCGCGGCGCGAAGCTGGCGCACCAGCTCCGGCACGACGACGCCGTCGCGCGCCGTCGCCTGATTCAAAGCCTCAAGGTCGGGCCGGAACGTCTTGATGCGACTCTCGATTTCGGCAGCCGCACCGGCCGGAACGACACCTTCCGCCCCCTCCGCCGCCGCCAGCCCCGCCTCGAAGGCGAGCATCGCCGCCATCTCGGCCTCGACCGAAAACAGCGCGGCGATCTCCCGGTCGCCGGTCAGGCCGGACAGGAAAGGATGCTCGAAGGGAAAAACGCTCACGATGACATGCGGCTCAGATATCGAGGAAGATCGTTTCCTTCTCGCCCTGGAGATGGATGTCGAAGGTGTAGACGTCGCCGTCGCGCGGCGCAATCAGGGTCGGCACCCGGTTCTTGTGCTCGATGCGCTGAAGCAGCGGGTCCTGCGCATTGGCCTCTTGCTCGTCGGCGAAATACATCCTGGTATGCAGGCCGAGATTGATGCCGCGCGCCACGATCCAGAAGGTGATGTGCGGCGCCATCAGCCGGCCGTCCTTGAACGGGACGCGGCCCGGCTTGATGGTGGAAAACTCGAACAGGCCGCTTTCCATGTCCGAAGCGAGCCGGCCCCAGCCCGAAAAATTCGGATCGGCGGCGCCGCGCAGCTCCGAGGGCGAATTGTAGAGCCCGGCCGCGTCGGCCTGCCAGATCTCGATCAGCGCGTCCTTGAGCGGCGTGCCGGTGCCGTCGATCACCCGGGCGCGCACGGTGATGCGCTCGCCCTTTGTCTTGTCGTTGACCATCGCGGCGCCGAGATCGTCGGCGAAGACGCCCTTGATGCCGGAGAAATTCGGCGTCAGCCCGATATGGACATAGGGGCCGGCCGTCTGCGAGGCGCTTTCCTTCAGGCGATTGAGCGACTGCACCATGATCAATTCCCCTCCAGCCGGTTTTCGAACAGCGTCGAGCGGCGGCCGCGCAGCACGATGTCGAACTTGTAGGCGCGCGCATCCATCGGGATCGTGGCCTGCATGTCGAGCGCCGCGACCAGCCCCTCCACCGCCGCGCGGTCGGGAATGGTGGCCACGATCGGGCAGCGCCAGATCAACGGGTCGCCCTCGAAATACATCTGCGTGATCAGCCGCTGGGCGAACCCGTGGCCGAAGACCGAAAAATGGATATGCGCCGGCCGCCAGTCGTTGACGCCGTTCGGCCACGGATAGGGTCCGGGCTGGACGGTGCGAAAACAATAATTGCCGTCGGCGTCGGTGATCACGCGCCCGCAGCCGCCAAAATTGGGATCGAGCGGCGCCAGATAGCTTTCCTTCTTGTGGCGGTAGCGCCCGCCGGCATTGGCCTGCCACACCTCCACCAGCGCGCCGGCCACGCCCTTGCCGCGCTCGTCGAGCACCCGGCCGTGGACGATGATGCGCGGCCCGATCGCACTTTCGCCGGGCTTGGCGAAATTGTGGATCAGGTCGGCGTCGAGCGCGCCGAGCATGGAATGGCCGAACACCGGCCCGGTGATCTCCGAAAGCGTGTTGTCGAGCGAGATCAGCGCCTTTTGCGGCGCGCGCACGACCGAGGTCTTGTAGCCCGGCGTATAGGCCGGCGGCTGCCACTGGCGGTCGCGCTGGAAAAACGCGCCGGTCTCGGGCCGTTCGTTCGACATCTCATCCCTCCTGTTCGGCGGCGCTTGCGCCCATTTCGTCGAGCGTCTGCTTGGCCACCTTGATGGCGTGGTTGGCCGCCGGCACGCCGGCATAGATTGCCACATGCAGCATCGCCTCGCGAATGTCATCCGGGCTCGCGCCGGTATTGGCGGTGGCGCGCACATGCATGGCGACCTCGTCGTAATGGCCGAGCGCGGCCAGCAATGCCAGCGTCACCATCGAACGCTCGCGCTTGGTCCAGTTGGGGCGCGACCAGACATGGCCCCATGCCGCCTCGGTGATCAGATCCTGGAATGGTTCGTCGAAGGGCGTCTTGCGCGCCTCCGCCCGCTCGACATGGGCATCGCCGAGCACGGTCCGGCGCGTCGCCATGCCTTGCCGGTGACGCTCCGGCTTTTGCGAATGTGCGGACATGCGGCCTCCATTTTCGGTTTTCCGCACTCAACCAGATTGAACCGGTTATGAAAAATGCTATTTTTCGCCGCTACCATATCAATAACGATATGAATGCGATGCAGATCAAGACCCGCCACCTTGCCGTTTTCGTCGAGACCGCCCAGCGCATGAGCGTCGGCAAGGCGGCGGCGGCGCTCGGCCTGTCGCAGCCGGCCGCCACCCGCACGCTGCGCGAACTGGAGGCCGCGCTCGACCGGCCGCTGCTGGCGCGCGAGGGGCGCGGCATTCGGCTGACGCCGGCCGGAGAGGAATTTTGCCGCCATGCCGCCGCCAGCCTGGCGGCGCTGCGCCGCGGCGTCGACGCCGTGCAGGATCTGGCGGGCAGCGGCCGGGCCGCGCTGCGGATCGGCGCGCTGCCGACCGTGTCGGCGCGCATCATGCCCAAGGTGGCCGCCGGCTTCCTCGCCGACACCGGCGCGCTGCTGACGATCGTGACCGGCGAGAACACGGTGCTGCTCGACCGGCTCGCGCGCGGCGAGCTCGACGTCGTCGTCGGCCGGCTGGCCGCGCCCGAGCGCATGTTCGGCCTGAGTTTCGAGCATCTCTATTCCGAGGAGGTGCGCTTCGTCGTCCGCCGCGGCCACCCGCTTGCCGACACGCACGCCTTCGCGCCCGCCGCCATCGCCGCCTACCCCGTCATCATGCCGACACCCGGCTCGGTCATCCGCCCGTATGTCGAACGCCTGCTGATCGCGCTTGCCCTGCCCGAGCCGCAGCGGCGCATCGAAAGCGTGTCGGATTCCTTCGGCCGCGCCTTCCTGCGCGAGACCAACGCGGTGTGGATCATCTCCGAGGGCGTGGTCGCCGACGAGATCGCCGCCGGCGCGTTCGTGGCGCTGCCGGTCGACACGGCCGAAACCCGCGGCGCCGTCGGCCTCACCCTGCGCGCCGACCAGGACCGCCCGCCGCTACTCGACGCCTTCGGCCGGGCGCTCCGCGCCGCCACCGCCGCGCTGCGCGCCTCTCAGTAAGGCAGGCCGACATAGTTTTCGGCCAGCGAGGTCGACGCCGCGCGCGAGTGCACCAGATAATCGAGTTCCGCCTCCTGGATCTTCTGCCCGAAGGCGCCGGTATCGGGGAAACGATGCATCAGCGTCGTCATCCACCAGGAAAACCGCTCCGCCTTCCAGATCCGGTTCAGCGCGCGTTGCGAATAGGCGTCGAGACCGGCCTGCGATCGCTCGCCGTAGAATTCGCCGAGCGCGTCGAACAGATAGCGCACGTCGCTCGCCGCCAGGTTCAGCCCCTTGGCGCCGGTCGGCGGCACGATGTGACCGGCATCGCCGACCAGGAACAAGCGTCCGAAACGCAGCGGCTCGGCGACGAAGGAGCGCAGCGGCGCGATCGATTTTTCCACCGACGGCCCGGTGGTCACCTGCTCCGCCGTCGCCGCCGGCAGGCGCCGCCGAATCTCGTCCCAGAACCGGTCGTCGGGCCAGTCCTCGATCTTTTCGTCGAGCGGCACCTGGACGTAATAGCGGCTGCGCGTCGTCGAGCGCATCGAACAAAGCGCGAAGCCGCGCGGATGGTTGGCATAGATCAGTTCGTGATTGACCGGCGCCACCTCGGCGATGATACCGAGCCAGCCGAACGGATAGACCCGCTCATAGGTTTTCAGCACCGCCGCGGGCGCCGACTTGCGCGCCGCGCCGTGATAGCCGTCGCAGCCGGCAATGAAATCGCAGTCGAGACGCTGCGTCACGCCGTCCTTGTCGAAGGTGACGGACGGACTGGCGCCGTCGAAATCGTGCAATGCGACGTTGGCCGCCTCGTAGACGCTGACGCCGCCGCTCTGCTCGCGCTTGTCCATCAGGTCCTGGGTGACCTCGGTCTGACCGTAGACCATCACCTTCTTGCCGCCGGTCAGATCCGCAAGGTCGATGCGGTGACGCCTGCCGTCGAAGGCCAGGTCGATGCCTTCATGCGCCAGCCCCTCGGCGCGCATGCGCGCGCCCGCCCCCGCCTCGTCCAGAAGCGCGCACATGCCCTCCTCCAGCACGCCGGCGCGGATGCGCTCCAGCACATGCGCCTTGGTCGCGCGCTCGAGGATGACGTTGTCGATCCCGGCATTGGTCAGAAGCTGTCCGAGCAAGAGGCCCGAGGGCCCCGACCCGATGATCGCCACCTGGGTGCGCATGAAATCTCCCACATTCCGCTTTCATGCCACACTGGACCTTGGACCTGTCGCGCCTCAATGGACACGCGGCGCAACATCTTGCACAATTCGCGCATGACTGAGAACAACCCGACATGACCCGACACGTCCCCACCTATCAGCTCTATGGCGACAAACACGCCGAAAGCGCCGATTTCTGGCTTCACTGCGAGTCCATCCCGGAGCGGAGCCGGCTGCACGACTGGGAGATTCGCCCGCATCGCCATGCCGCCTTTTTCCAGATATTGTACATTTCCAACGGCAACGGCGAAGCGCTGATGAACCGCGCCTATCGCCCGTTCGAGGCGCCGGCGGCGATCTTCGTCCCGCCCGGCGCCGTGCACGGTTTCCGCTTTTCCCCCGACATTTGCGGCCTGGTCGTCACCGTGCTGCGCGACCGGCTCGACCGGCTGACCGCCGCCGACCGCAACATCGCCGCCTTCGCCCGCGACCCGCGCCTTCTGCTCGACGCCGACACCGGCGCCCCGCGCGCCGTCGACGCCCTGTCGCGCATCGCCGCCGAACTTGCCGGCCACGCGCTCGGGCGCTGGACCATGCTCGACGCGCTGGTGACGGCGGCGTTGATCGAGTTCGCCCGCGCCGGCGCGACACATGCCGGTCAAGCCCCGCCGCCGGACGGCCTCGACCGCGAACGCGTGGAAGCGCTCGGCGCGCTGATCGGCGCGCATTTCCGCGAGCACCGGCCGGTCGGCTTCTACGCGGACCGGCTGGGCGTTTCGGCCGCGCAGCTAAACCGGATCGCGCAGCGCGCCACCGGCCGCAGCGTCAGCCAGCTTCTCACCCTGCGCCTCGTCGAGGAGGCCAGGCGCGATCTCGTCTTCACCTTTTTGCCCGCGCAGTCGATCGCCCTGTCGCTCGGCTTTTCCGACCCGGCCTATTTCAGCCGCTTCTTCCGCAAGCAGACCGGCATGACGCCCGGCGCCTTTCGCGAACGCGAGCGCGCGCGGCTGAAATTCTGACCGCGCGCCGGCCCCGCCCCCGGCCTCACACCACCGCCAGCGCCTGGGCCAGATCGGCGACCAGGTCGTCGGCGTTCTCCACGCCGATCGACAGGCGGATGGTGGTGTCGAGCACGCCGATCCGGTTGCGGATCTCCAAAGGCACGCCCGAATGGGTCATGGCGGCGGGATGGCTGGCCAGCGATTCCGTTCCGCCCAGGCTGACCGCCAGCTTGAAGATCTGCAGCGCGTTCAGGAAGGCGAAGGCCGCCGCCTCGCCGCCGCGAATGTCGAAGGAAAATGTCGAACCGGCGCCCGTGCACTGGGCCGCGAAGCAGCGCCCGGCCGGTGTGTCGGCACCGAAGAACGGCGGATAGTGCACCTTTTCGACCTTGGCGTGGTCGCGCAGGAATTCGGCCACGACATGCGCATTGGTGTTGGCCTTCTCCATGCGGATCGTCAGCGTCTCCAGCGAGCGGCCCAGCATCCAGCACGAATGCGGGTCGAGCTGGGTGCCGATCGCCCCGCGCAGCGCCTTGATCGGTTTCATCACCGCCTTGGAGCCGAGCACGGCACCCGCGATCAGGTCCGAGTGCCCGCCGACATATTTGGTCAGCGAATAGACCGAGATGTCGATGCCGTGGTCGAGCGGACGCTGGAACACCGGACCGAGCAGCGTGTTGTCGCAGGCGATCACCGGCCGAAGACCGTTCTGCCGCGCCGCGATCTCGTCGGCGACCCGCGCGATCAGTCCCATGTCGATCAGCGTGTTGAGCGGATTGGACGGCGTCTCGATGAAGATCGCCGAAACCCGGCCTTTGGCCAGCGCGGCATCGGCCGCCGCGCGCACCGCCTTGTCGTCGACGCCGTCGGAAAACCCGACCGACTGGATGCCGAAATCGGCCAGCGTGCGCGCCAACAGCGTCTCGGTACCGCCATAAAGCGGTTGCGAATGCAGGATCACGTCGCCCGGCCGCGCGATCGCCAGAAGCGTGGTGGCGATCGCCGACATGCCGGACGAAAACAGGATACAGGCCTCCGCCCCTTCATAGACCGCCAGCCGGTCCTCGACGATTTCGCTGTTGGGATGGTTGAAGCGCGAATAGACCAGTCCGGCGGCCGAACCCTCCGGCGGCTCCTTGCGGCCCGCGACGTAGTCGAAAAAGTCGCGCCCCTCCTCCGCGCTGTTGAACACGAAGGTCGAGGTCAGGAAGACGGGCGGCTTGACCGCGCCCTCCGACAGGACCGGATCGAAGCCATAGGACAGCATCAGCGTTTCGGGATGGAGGCGATGGTTGCCGATATGGGTCTTGTAGGGGCGCGGCGCGGTCATGAGGCTCACTCCAGATGGACTCGGTCCGCAGCCTAGCATCTCGGCCGGCCGGTTTCGCCCCATGCGTGCGCATAACGGGCCCTTCCTGCACAAGATCGGCGGCGGCGCTGCCCCACGAAAAAGGGGCGGTCGCCCGCCCCTTTCCCGCCGTTGTCAGGCCGTTTTGCTACTGCAGCGCCTTATCGGTGACCACATGCGTCCAGGCGCCCTCGGGCTCCTTGGTAATGACGGGGTCGGAACCGCCCTCCAGCAGCGTCTTGACGGTACGCTCGTAGTCGGCCGGGTCGAGCGCCCCGTTGGAGCCGGCCGTCAGCTTGGCGACCTCGCCCATCATCCGCTTCTGGTGCTTTTCGGTCTGGGCGCCGGTGGCGTCGTTGTCGAGCACGATCATCGCCGCCTCGTCCGGGTTCTCCTCGGCCCATTTCCAGCCTTTCATCGAGGCGCGCACGAAGCGGGCCAGCCGGTCGACGAAATCCCTGTTCTCGAGGCTGTCCTCGAGCACGTAGATGCCGTCCTCGAGCGTGGCGACCCCCTGGTCCTCATATTTGAACACCACCAGATCGTCGGGTTCGAAGCCGGCGTCGATCACCTGCCAATATTCGTTGTAGGTCATGGTCGAGATGCAGTCGGCCTGCTTCTGGATCAGCGGGTCGACGTTGAAGCCCTGCTTGAGCACCGTCACGCCCTCCTCGCCGCCATCGGTGGGCAGGCCGAGATGGCTCATCCACGACAGGAACGGATATTCATTGCCGAAGAACCACACGCCGAGCGTCTTGCCCTTGAAATCCTCCGGGCTTTCGATGCCGGTCTCCTTGCGGCACACCAGCATCATGCCCGACGATTTGAACGGCTGGGCGACGTTGACCAGCGGCACGCCCTTTTCGCGCGTGGCAAGCGCGGCCGGCATCCAGTCGATGATGACGTCGGCTCCCCCGCCGGCCAGGACCTGTGGCGGCGCGATGTCCGGCCCGCCCGGCTTGATCTCGACGTCGAGGTTTTCCTCCTCGTAAAAACCCTTGTCCTGGGCGACGTAATAGCCGGCGAACTGGGCCTGCGTGACCCATTTGAGCTGCAATGTCAGCTTGTCGGCGGCGAGCGCCTGGGCGGCGGCGAAGGACATCGCCCCGGCCAGCATGGCAGTCATCAATTTTTTCATTGTGCCGTTCCCTCTGTGGTTGAAGTGATGCCTATCCCGCACGGATAGACGGATGCCAAAACGTGGCGGCCCGTTCCACGAGCGCGACCACACCATAAAAGACAGAACCCGCCAGCGCTGCAACCGCGATTTCGGCCCAGACCATGTCGATGTTCATCCGCCCGACCTCGGTGGAGATGCGAAACCCCATGCCGACGATCGGCGTGCCGAAAAACTCCGCCACGATCGCGCCGATCAGCGCCAGCGTCGAGTTGATCTTGAGCGCGTTGAAGATGAACGGTCCGGCGGCCGGCAGGCGCAGCTTGAACAAGGTCTGCCAGTAGCCCGCCGCATAGGTGCGCATCAGGTCGCGTTCCATCGACGACGCCGCGGTCAGCCCCTGGACCGTGTTCACCAGCATCGGAAAGAAGGTCATGATGATGACGACCGCCGCCTTCGACGGCCAGTCGAAACCGAACCACATCACCATGATCGGCGCCACGCCGATCACCGGCAGCGCCGAGACGAAATTGCCGAGCGGCAACAGCCCGCGCTGCAAAAACGGCGAGCGGTCGATCAGGATCGCGACCAGGAAGCCCGATCCGCATCCCAGCACGTAGCCGGCCAGCACCGCCTTCAAAAAGGTCTGGCGGAAATCGGCCCACAGGATCGGCAGCGAATTGATCAGCCGTTCCCAGATCGCCGACGGCGGCGGCAGCAGCACGAAGGGAACCTCGAAGCCGCGCACCGCGCCTTCCCATAGCACCAGGAGGGTCACGCCGAAGATCAGCGGCACGGCGATACCGATCAGCCGCGCCTGGGTGCGGCTTTCCGGCTGCCGGCGCACCAGCCATTCGTTAAAGGCCCAGGCCGCGAGCCAGAACAGGACGGCGAGCAGGAACACACTCATCGCGCCATCCCCATGCGCTTCAAGACCAGGCCGTGCGCGAAACCGACCGCCATCACCAAGACCGCCGCGATCGCGGCCGCGGCAAACAGCGCCGCCCAGATCTGCACCGTCTGGCCGTAATAGGAGCCGGCCAGAAGCCGCGCGCCCAGACCCGCCACCGCGCCGGTCGGCAGTTCGCCGACGATCGCGCCGACCAGGCTGATGGCGACCGCGACCTTCATCGAGGTAAACAGGTAAGGCAGCGCGCTCGGCCATCTCAGTTTCCAGAACACCTGGCCGGCGCCGGCCGAATAGGTGCGCATCAGGTCGAGCTGGATCGCTTCGGGGCTGCGCAGTCCCTTGACCATGCCGACCACGACCGGGAAAAACGACAAATAGGTCGAGATCAGCGCCTTGGGCAGGATGCCCGACAGGCCGATCGCGTTCAAAACCACGATGATCATCGGGGCGATCGCCAGGATGGGGATCGTCTGCGAGGCGATCACCCACGGCATGACGGACTTGTCCATGGCCCGGTTGTGAACGATGCCGACGGCGAGCAGAATGCCGAGTACGGTGCCGATGGCGAAGCCGAGCAGGGTCGAAGACAGCGTGACCCAGCCGTGATAGACGAGGCTGCGCTTGGATGTCGGGCGCACATCGACCGTCGTCTTCCAGATTTCGGCCACCACCTGATGCGGGCTCGGCAGCACCGGCCGTTCCTGGTTGAGCGTGTCGCGGACAAGCTCGCCGGCCGTCCATTCCCGCTCGGCCTTGGCGTAGCGGTCGAGCTGCCACGGCGCGTTCAGATAGACCGCGAAGGCGTACCACAGCGCCACGAGCGCAACGACGACGGTGAGAATGGGAAACGTCTTGCCGGCGACGAGGCGCGCGCCCAGCGTGGGCCTTGCCGTCGGCACGTTCGCTGCGGGATCGAGCGCGGCCATCACCCGCCTCCGTGCGGCTTTCCTGGGCCGCGGCCGGCCGTGGCGGCCATCGCCCTGGCCTCATTCATAGCTGTGCCCCGCCCGTAGCCCCTCGCGCACGCGATGGGCGATCTTCAAAAACTCCGGGCTTTCGCGAATGTCGAGCGGCCGCTCCTTGGGCAGGGTCGAATCGATAATGTCGGTCACCCGTCCCGGCCTGGGCGACATCACCACGATCTTGGTCGACAGATAGACCGCCTCCGGAATCGAATGGGTGACGAAGCAGATCGTCTTGGTCGTGCGTTCCCACAATTTCAGCAATTGCTCGTTCAGATGGTCGCGCACGATCTCGTCCAGCGCGCCGAACGGCTCGTCCATCAGCAACAGATCGGCGTCGAAGGCGAGCGCGCGCGCGATCGAGGCGCGCTGCTGCATGCCGCCGGAAAGCTGCCACGGAAATTTGTTGCCGAACCCCTTCAGGTCGACCAGTTCCAAGACGCGCGCGATGCGCTGCCGCTGCTCGGCGCGCGCGATACCCATGATTTCCAGCGGCAGCGCGACGTTCTTCTCGATCGTGCGCCAGGGATAAAGCGCCGGCGCCTGGAAGACATAACCGTAGGCGCGCCGGCGCCGCGCCTCCTGCGGCGTCATGCCGTTGACGGTGATCGAACCGGCGGTCGGCTGTTCGAGATCGGCGATGACGCGCAGAAACGTCGTCTTGCCGCAGCCGGACGGCCCGATGAAGGACACGAATTCGCCCCTGCCGATCGAAAGATCGACATCGGCCAGCGCCCGCACCGGCCCGTCTCCGGTCTGGAAGGTCAGGCCGAGCCCCTTGGCCTCGACGACGCTTCGCGCCCCGGCCCCGGCCTCCGCCGGCAAGGCCGCGCCGTCGCCGGCCGTGGCCTCCTGCCTGATTGCGGCGGAACTATCGCGCATCGATCCGTCTCCCTTGGATACGCCGCCCCCGCGACGCTTGTGTCGAGGATAGAACGCCAAGCCGGCCGTCGCCAAGCCGCTGCCTTGGAGCCGCTGCGCCGGGCGCAGAACACGCAGGCAGCGCGCAAGCGCGCGACCGTCGCCGCGGGCTTGCGATCGAGGCGACGCGCAAGACCATCGTCACAGCCCGGCCGCCGGAATCACGTGGTCGCGCGTCAGCGGCGCAAGCAGCGCCCGCCGTGGCAAACCGCCGGGATACCAGGCCAGTTCGGCGATTTCGGCCTGAGCCGAGACCGGCCCGTCGTGATGCAGCCGGTAAAGGACGGCCTCGACGACATGGCCGGGCTCGTTGGCGGCCGGCGCCGAAAACCTGCCCAGGAAGCACAGGGCCCCCTCGTCGGTCTCAAGCCCCAGTTCCTCCCGCAATTCGCGCACCAGCGCATCGCACGCCGTCTCGCCGGCATCGATCTTGCCGCCGGGCTGCATGAAGATGTCGGTGCCGGCCTTGCGCACCAGCAGCATCTGGGCGCGCCGGTTGACGATGGCCGCGGCGGCGATCCGGATCGTTGCAGCCGTCGCCACACTCATGCGTGCGCCCCGACCGAGCGCCAGGCCGGGTTCAGCGCCTTTTCCCGCGCCGACAATCCGCTCTCGTCCGGCGACAGGCCGGCCACGCTTAGACCCCGCTTGCCGGGATGCCCGACCGCTCGACCTTGCGCGGGGCGGTGATCTCCTTCCATTGCGACAGCGCCGTGCTGACCGGGCCGCGCGCCTCGCGCGCGACGAACTGGCCGTGGCCGGGCTTGGCCTTGACCTCGAAATCGTCGACGACGACCTCGCCGCGCGACAAGACGTATTTCGGCAGGCCCTTGACCTCGATCCCCTCGAACACGTTGTAATCGATCGCCGATTGCTGCGTCTTGGCCGAGATC
Source organism: Nitratireductor alexandrii (assembly GCF_004000215.1). GTDB lineage: Bacteria > Pseudomonadota > Alphaproteobacteria > Rhizobiales > Rhizobiaceae > Mangrovimarina > Mangrovimarina alexandrii. The sequence goes on from NZ_RBVY01000005.1 coordinate 399,548, forward strand.
GTCTTGGTCTTTTCCGGATCCCAGACCACGATGTCGGCGTCGGCGCCCTCGGTGATCGCCCCCTTCTTGGGATACATTCCGAAAATCTTGGCCGGGTTGGTGGAGGTGACGGCGACGAATTCGTTCATCGTCAGCCGGCCGGTTGAAACGCCATAGGTCCACAGGACCGGCAAGCGGTCCTCGAGCCCGCCAGTGCCGTTGGGGATTTTTGTGAAATCGCCGATGCCGGTGCGTTTCTGCTCGGTGGTGAAGGCGCAGTGGTCGGTGGCCACCACCTGCAGCGAGCCGGCCGACAGCCCTGCCCACAGCGAATCCTGATGCTGCTTGTCGCGGAAGGGCGGGCTCATCACCCGCCGCGCGGCGTGGTCCCAGTCGGCATTGGCGTATTCGCTCTCGTCGAGCACCAGATGCTGGACCAAGGGCTCGCCGTAGACCCGCATGCCCTTCTGGCGCGCCCGGCGGATCGCCTCGTGGCTCTGCTCGCAGCTCGTATGGACCACGTAAAGCGGCGCGCCGGTCGCATCCGCGATCATGATGGCGCGGTTGGTCGCCTCGCCCTCGACCTCGGGCGGGCGCGAATAGGCGTGCGCCTCCGGCCCGTTATTGCCTTCGGCAAGCAGCTTTTGCTGCAGGGCGGCGACCACGTCGCCGTTTTCGGCATGCACCATCGGCAGGGCGCCGAGCTCGGCGCAGCGACTGAACGAGGAATACATCTCGTCGTCATTGACCATCAGCGCGCCCTTATAGGCCATGAAATGCTTGAACGAGGTGATGCCGCGCTCGACCACTTCCGGCATTTCGTTGAACACCTGCTCGCCCCACCAGGTGATCGCCATGTGGAAGGAATAGTCGCAGCAGGCGCGGGTCGACTTGTTGTCCCACATCTTGATGGCGTCGAGCGGCGAGCCGTCGGGCTGGCAAAGGCAGAAATCGATCACCATCGTGGTGCCGCCCGAGAGCGCCGCGCGCGTGCCGGACTCGAAATCGTCGGTCGAATAGGTGCCCATGAAGGGCATTTCCAGATGGGTGTGCGGGTCGATGCCGCCCGGCAGAACGTAGCAGCCGGTGGCGTCGATCTCATGGTCGGCGTGCAGATCCGGCCCGATGCCGACGATCTTGTCGTGCTTGATCAGCACGTCCGCCTTCCATGTCCGGTCCGCGGTGACGATGGTTCCGTTCTTGATGACTTTGGACATGCTGCAACCTCCCTGCTGGTCTTCGTCGTGGCCTCACGCCGTCGGATCGGCGCGCCGGCCGCTCATGCGGCCCTGCCGCTCCGGCGCCAGGCGCCGTTTTTCCTTTTCGGCGCCCCCACGCCTGAAATCTTGTCTTGGCCGACTGCGCGCGCCATCGCCTCACACCGCCCCGAACACGTCGATCGCCGTGCCGTGCACGCCGATGTCGACCGGGCCGAACACGGTGGCGACGGCGAGCGCGAAATAACCGGCCTTCGGCATGTAGACGACGTGATAGCGTTCGTCGCCGCGCGTCACCGACCAGCAACGCTGCTCGAGGCCGCCGGAAAACCCTACCATGACCGGAGCCGGTTCGATCAAGTCGGCCTCGAAATCCGCCAGCGTGCGTTCATACCAGCTAGCCGTCGCGGCGCTGCCGGTGCGCGAGGTCCTGCGCGCCTCGGCGACCGGATCATAGGCCGCGATCTCGCCGGCGATGATCGCCTTGATCGCCCGCGGCCCGATCGCGCCAGCACGCACGGCCACGGCTTACCCGATCCACTCGACTGTGGCAGGACGGGTCGGCGCCGGGGCCCTCCGTGAAGGCCTGTCGACCCGCGCCGGCATGCGTCGAGCCCGCGCATGACCAGCCGATACGGAACGCCAATTCCTCACTCCACGATCTCCGCCGTCTCGACCACCGCGTGGAACAGCACGTCGGCGCCGGCGGCGGCCCAGTCCTTGGAGATTTCCTCGGCCTCGTTGTGCGAAAGCCCGTCGACGCACGGGCACATCACCATCGCCGTCGGCGCGACCCGATTGACCCAGCAGGCGTCGTGGCCCGCGCCCGAAACGATATCGCGATGCGAATAGCCGAGCCGTTCGGCCGCCTCGCGCACCGCCGTCACGCAGCCTTCGTCGAAGGTGACGGGATCGAAATGGCCGACCGGTTCGATCTCGATGCCAAGCCCGAGTTCCTCGGCGATTTTCGGCGCCTCGGCCTCGAGCCGCGCCTTCATCGCGTCGAGCGTTTCCCGGTCGGGCGAGCGGAAATCGATGGTGAAGACCACCTTGCCGGGAATGACGTTGCGCGAATTGGGATAGACGTCGCAATGGCCGATGGCGCCGACCGCGGCCGGCTGATGGCTCATGGCGATCTCGTGCACCAGCTCGGTGATGCGCGCCATGCCGAGCCCGGCATTCTTGCGCATCGGCATCGGCGTCGAGCCGGTATGCGAATCCTTGCCGGTCAGCGTCACCTGCAGCCACCACAGCCCCTGGCCGTGCGTGACCACGCCGATATCCTTGCCCTCGGCCTCCAGGATCGGCCCCTGCTCGATATGCAGCTCGAAGAAGGCGTGCATCTTGCGCGCGCCGACCTTTTCCTCGCCCTTCCAGCCGATGCGTTCCAGTTCCTCGCCGAAGGTCTTGCCCTTGGCGTCCTCGCGCGCATAGGCCCAGTCGAGCGTATGTTCGCCGGCGAACACGCCCGAGGCCAGCATCGCCGGCGCGAAGCGGGTGCCCTCCTCGTTGGTCCAGTTGGTGACCACGATCGGGTGTTTGGTCTTGATGCCGAGGTCGTTGAGCGTGCGGATGAGTTCCAGCCCGCCGAGCACGCCGAGCACGCCGTCATATTTGCCGCCGGTCGGCTGGGTGTCGAGATGCGAGCCGACATAGACCGGCAGCGCGTCGGGGTCGGTGCCCTCGCGGCGCGCGAACATGGTGCCCATTTCGTCGACGCCCATCTCCAGTCCCGCCGCCTCGCACCAGCGCTGGAACAGGCGCCGGCCCTCGCCGTCCTCGTCGGTCAGCGTCTGGCGGTTGTTGCCCCCGGCCACACCGGGACCGATCTTCGCCATCTCCATCAGGGACTCCCAGAGACGGTCGGCGTTGATCCTCAAATTCTCGCCCGGTGCGGCCATGTGCTGATTTCCCCTATTTCAGTTCGACTTCCACGAAGGCCATCGCCCTGTCGCCGGCATTGACGACATTGTGCTCGACGCCCTCGTCGCGGCGATAGCTGGCGCCGGCCTCCATGTCGACGCGGCGCGCCGCCCCGCCCGGCTCTTCCAGCAGGAAGGCGCAGGGCGTGAGCGTGGTCACGACATAGTCCATGCCGTGCCGGTGCCAGCCGGTTTCCGCGCCCGGCGGGAAATCCCACCGGGTCACGCGCACGCGCTCGTCGTCGATCAAGACGTCGTGGCTGGCTTTCGGGCGTTCGCTGCCCATCTCAATCCACCATGGTCAGCACTTCGCGCACATGGTCGACGAGTTCGTCGATCTGGCCCTTGGTGATGATCAACGGCGGCGACAGCGCGATGATGTCGCCGGTGGTGCGGATCAGCGCGCCGCGCTCGAACGCCTTCACGAAGGCCGAGAAGGCGCGCTTGCTCGGCTGGCCGGCGATCGGTTCCAGCTCGATCGCCCCGACGAGGCCGATATTGCGCACGTCGATGACATGCGGGGCGTCCTTGAGCGAATGCAGCGCGTTCGCCCAGTGCTCCGACAGCTCCGCCGCGCGCGTCAACAAACCCTCTTCCTTGTAGGTGTCGAGCGTGGCGATCGCCGCCGCCGAGGCGATCGGATTGCCGGAATAGGTGTAACCGTGGAAGAACTCGATCAGGTGTTCCGGCCCGTTCATGAAGGCGTCGTGAATCTCCTTCTTCACGAACACCGCGCCCATCGGCACGACGCCGTTGGTCACGCCCTTGGCGGTGGTCATGATGTCGGGGATGACATCGAAATAATCGGCGGCGAACGGCGTGCCGAGACGGCCGAACCCGGTGATGACCTCGTCGAAGATCAGCAGAATGCCGTGCTTGTCGCAGATCTCGCGCAGGCGCTTGAGATAACCTTTCGGCGGGATCAGCACGCCGGTCGACCCGGCGACGGGCTCCACGATCACCGCGGCGACGGTCGAGGCGTCGTGCAGCGCCACGATGCGCTCCAGCTCATCGGCAAGGTCGGCGCCGTGCTCGGGCTCGCCGCGCACGAAATTGTTCTGTTCGGGCAGATGGGTGTGCGGCAGATGGTCGACGCCGGTCAGAAGCGTGCCGAACATCTTGCGGTTGGCGACGATGCCGCCGACCGAGATGCCGCCGAAATTGACGCCGTGATAGCCGCGCTCGCGTCCGACCAGCCGGAAGCGCGAGCCCTCGCCCTTCACGCGGTGGTAGGCGAGCGCGATCTTGAGCGCGGTGTCGACGGATTCGGACCCGGAATTGGTGAAGAACACATGGTCCATGCCCTGCGGCGCGACGTCGACCAGCCGGTTGGCGAGTTCGAACACGATCGGATGGCCCATCTGGAAGGCGGGCGCGTAGTCGAGCTCGGCCGCCTGGCGCTGGATCGCCTCGGTGATCTTGGGGCGGCAATGGCCGGCATTGACGCACCACAGCCCGGCCGTGCCGTCGAGGATCTTGCGGCCGTCGGACGCGGTGTAGTGCATGTCCTCGGCGGCGACGAGCATGCGCGGCGCCTGCTTGAACTGACGGTTGGCGGTGAACGGCATCCAGAACGCGGAAAGATCGTTCGGTGCGACATTCAGTCTGTTGGACATACCAGGCCTTTCATTTTGTGGTTTGAGCCGATGTTGCGCCAACGTTTGGTTTTTCGCGCGTAACTGTGCTACGCATTTTTTGACCGAATGGACAAACGTTAGCACCGCCATGAAGACGGTCAAGGGAATTGTAGACGAAGTGCGCGCCCGGCTTCGCGCTCCACAAGCCGGCAGCCACTGGTCCAGTCGATTGGTCCAAAAAACGGGAGCGGTTCTGAGCGTCGCCAGTGGAGCAGGAATACGACCGTGGATACGCCTTCGCCGAAGACCCGCACCCGCATTCAGAAACAGAAACGCGAACTGATCCTGGAAGCCGCGCTCGAGGTGTTTTCCCAGCACGGCTTCCGCGGCTCCACGATCGACCAGATCGCCGAGGCCGCCGGCATGTCGAAGCCGAACCTGCTTTATTATTTCCGCAACAAGGAAGACATTCATCACACGCTGATCCAGCGCCTGCTCGACACCTGGCTGGCGCCGTTGCGCGAGCTCGACGCGGTCGGCGACCCGCTGACGGAACTGCGCGGTTATATCCGCCGCAAGCTCGAAATGGCGCGCGATTTTCCGCGCGAAAGCCGGCTTTTCGCCAATGAGATCCTGCAGGGCGCGCCGCGCGCCATGCCGATGCTGGAAGACGAGTTGAAGACGCTGGTCGACGAGAAGGCCGAGGTGATCCTGGGCTGGATGAAGGCCGGCCGGATCGCACGCACCGACCCCCGGCACCTGATCTTCTCGATCTGGGCCACCACCCAGCATTATGCCGATTTCGACGTTCAGGTCCGCGCCGTGCTCGGCCCCGGGCGCGACGGCGAGGGCCGGTTCGAAGACGCCGCCCGGTTTTTGGAGCAATTGTTCATGGACGGGCTCAAGCCGAAGGGCTGACGCGGCGCGGGGCTGTCGGCCGCCTCAGCCCGCCTTCCAGATCGTCCCCTGCGCAGCCGCGCACAGCTTTTCCACGCCGGCCTCGTCGATCGCCATCACATCGCACTGGCACACTGCCTGGGTCTTGCCCGCGCCGGTCACGCGGGCCCGCGCCACCAGCCGGCTGCCCTTGGCGGGCCGCAGATAATTGATCTTGAACTCCAGCGTCACCGAATCCCCCAGCACCGAGCCGCCGGCATAGGTCAGCGCGTTGTCGGCCAGATAGGAGACGATGCCGCCATGGGCGAAACCGTGCTGCTGCAAATGTTCGGGTTTCAAGTCGAGCGCGAGTTCGGCCCGGCCGGGCTCGAAGGTGACGAGTTCGGTGCCCAGAAGAACACTAAACGGCTGGGCGGCCAAGATTTTGCGGCCATAGTCGAAAAGCGCTTGATCCATTGCCGCCTCCATGACGTTGATCCCTTCATCCGCGGTGCGGGCGGCCTCAGCCGTCGCGCGAAAACACCACCACCGCCAGGGCGAGAACGGTGACCAGCGCGCCCGCCGCCACGCTCGCGCTCACCCAGCCGTGGCCGAGCATGCCCTCGTAGAGGATGACGATGCTCGGCATCAGATAGCCGTAGGCGAGCACCTTGGAGGCCGGCAGCCGGAGCGTGGCGAACTGCAGCAGGAAGAAGGTGCCGGCGGTGGTGAAGACGGCGAGATAGGCGATCACCGCCCACACGATCGCGGGCAGGTCCGCCCAAGCCGTGCCGAAGATTTCGCGCAGGCCGTAGGCGGCGATGACGATGCCCGTGGCCATCAGCGTCCAGAAGGTGAAGGCCAGCACCGGCTCGCCGCGATTGAGCTTGCGCACCAGCGGCGCATAGGCGGCGTGACAGGCGCAGCCGAAAAAGAAGATCACCTCGCCGCGTCCGACATCGAAGCCGAGAATGGCGTCGAGATCGCCGCGAAAGATCACCCAGATCGCGCCGGCGGCGGCAACCACCAGGCTGAACACGACCAGCGGCCGCGGCACCTGGCCCAAAAACAGATAACCGAACCCGGCGCTCATCAGCGGCATCAGCGTAAAGACCGCGCCGGTCGACACGGGCGCGGTGAATTGCAGGGCCACGAACATGGTCACGAAGAAGATCGCCATCAGGCCGCCCAGCACCAGGAACCGCCAGGGGGCGCGCGGCCGCGCCAGCGCCCCGCTGCCGATCAACAGCCACGTCGCCACCCCCATGATGGTGGTGCCGAGCAGGAACCGCGCCGCATTGATCGCGGCCGGCCCGATATGCGGGGCCGCCAGCGCGCCGAAGGAAAACGAGCCCGCCACGAGCGCCGCAAAACACAGCCCCGCCAGGTGGCCGAGCAGCTTTTGCCTGCCGGTGGCGAAACTCTTGTGATCGGGGCGGCGCGCGACGTGGATATCGGCGGCGTGTGTCAAGCAACTCTCCCTTCGGGCCCTTTGACGTAACGCGCCGGCCGCGGCGGGAAAAGCTTTTTCCGTTGGTCCTGGGCCGGCAAGGTCCGCCCTAGCCGGCCGCCAGCCGGTCAAGACCGACACGGCGCCGGCCAACCGGCGACCGGCCGGTTCGGCCGGGGCCGGAAGGACGGCCGCCATGATGACTTTCCTGCAAAAAGCACCGCGCCGTCAGGCGGCGCGGCTTTCGCCGCCGATGACGGGATGAACGGTGCGGAACGGGATCGCGACCCGGTTCCAGACATTGATGACGCCGATCAGGACGGTGAGCTTGACCAGGTCGGCCTCGGAGAAATGGGCCGACACCGCCTCGTACTCCGCGTCCTCGACCGGGCCGTCGGCGATCCTGGTCAGCCTTTCGGTCCACGCGAACGCGGCGCGTTCACGCGGCGAAAAAAGCGGCGATTCGCGCCAGGCCGAGACGAGTTGAACGCGCTGTTCGCTCTCGCCGTCGCGGCGCGCCTCGCGGCTGTGCATGTCCACGCAATAGGAACAGCCGTTGATCTGCGAGGCGCGCAGCTTGAGGAGGTGAACCAGCCCGCCATCGAGGCCGGACTCTCTCGCCGCGGTGTCGAGGTCGAGCACGGCCTTCAGCAAGGCCGGTTCGGCCTTCCAGTAGTCGAGACGCTGTTGCATTGGGTTTCCTTTCATTGGGGATCGGGTGATGCGGACATTGCGGCGGCGTCGCCGGGCCGCTGGTGGCGTTGCAAAAACGCACAGCCGAACGCGAGCGCGCGCGGATCGGCCTCGGCCTCGTAGCCGGCGATCACGTCGGCAAGCCGCTCGGCGCGCAAGGCCTGACGCCAGGCCTGTTCGGCCTTGAGCATGGCCACCTTGATGCCGCACGGTTTTTGATAGGCGTCGGGCTCCAGCGCGCCCGGACTGCGCTGGCGGATTTCCGCACACCGAAAGGCCGGCTCCGGTCCCTCGACCGCAAGCACGATATCGAGCAGGGAAATGCGCTTGGCCGACCGGCCAAGCCGGTAGCCGCCATGCGGCCCGGGCACGGAGACAAGCACGCCCGCCGCCGCCAGCCTGTTGAGATGTTTGACGAGATAGCTCGCCGACACGCCGTGATACTCCGCCAATGCCGCCGCCGGCAGGGTCTTGCCGGGCGCCAGACCGGCCAGCAGCGCGGCGCAATGGATCGCCGCCTCCACGCCTTCGGACAGTTTCATCGCCATCTCCTATCTTCGATATTTTATATCTTGGATATTTTTTATCTTCAATAGGGACACGACCTGCTCCTGACACACCCTGCCAGGATTGCGGCACCGCAGCCGACGGCGCAAACCCGCGTCTTTGCGGATGGCGCCAAACCGGGGCCGAGCACGTGTTGACAGCGCCCGGGATGCGTTCTTAATAATCGACCCATGCGCGAAAAAGGCTCGCTGATCGTTTCCCGGCTCGCCGGCATCCCGACAGGTGGGATGCCGGATAAACGCGCACGCTGAAAGCAGCACGCATCGCGTATCCAGCAACCCCGCCGCCGACGGACGGGGTTATTGCTGCAGCGGACGTGCCCCGTCGCATCGGCCACCATCGATGGACAGAAAATGGCACAGAATATCTACGACAAACCCGAGTTCTTCGCAGGCTACAGCGCCTTGCCGCGCCAGGTGCACGGCCTGGCCGGCGCGCCGGAATGGCCGGCCGTGCGCGCCATGTTGCCCGACCTTGCCGGCAAGCGCGTGCTCGACCTGGGCTGCGGCTTCGGCTGGTTCACGCGCTGGGCGCGCGAAAACGGCGCCGCCCGCGCGCTCGGCATCGATCTGTCGCAGAACATGATCGCGCGCGCCAGGGCCGATACGACCGACCCGATGGTCAGCTTCGAGATCGCCGATCTGGAAAAGCTTGTCCTGCCGCGGGCGGGTTTCGATGTCGCCTACAGCGCCCTCACCTTCCACTATATCGAGGATTTCGGCACCCTCGCGGCAACCGTCCGGCAGGCCCTGACGCCGGGCGCGCATTTCGTCTTCACCATCGAGCATCCCATCTTCATGGCCGCCGCGCATCCGCACTGGCTGAGCGACGAAGACGGTCGCAAGACATGGCCGGTCAACGGCTATTCGCGCGAGGGCGAGCGCCGCACCGACTGGTTCGCCAGCGGCGTGCTCAAATATCACCGCACGGTCGCCACGACCCTCAACAGCCTGATCGGCGCGGGTTTCGCGATCCGCCAGGTCGAAGAATTCGCGCCGACGGCCGGGCAGATCGCCGAGAACCCGGATCTCGCCGAAGAGGTCGAACGGCCGATGATGCTGCTGGTCTCGGCGCAGCGTTAGCGTTAGCCGTCTCCGCGTGGCGCGGCAGGGTTTGGCGGACACGATACCCGACCGCCGCCCGCCCCTGCCGCAATGCTCTCCGGCGGGGCGTGACGGCGCCCGCGCAATCGGCCACGGCAGCGCCGTCTGCGTGTTATTCCGCGGCCTGCCTTGCGGCCGGGTTGTTGGGGTGCGTCGTCCAGTTGGCGTAGGTCGGGTCGACCGTCTCGCCGGTGCGCTTGTCGAGCGCCCCCGCCTCGAGCGCCACCATGTCGATGCAGTTTTCGACCGGGCAGACATTGACGCACAGATTGCAGCCCACGCACTCCTCCTCGATCACCTCGAAGCGGCGCTGGCCGTCGACGATCGCGGTGATCGCCTGGTGGGACGTGTCCTCGCAGGCGATATGGCAGCGGCCGCACTGGATGCACAGATCCTGGTTGATGCGTGCCTTGGTGACGTAGTTGAGATTGAGGTACTGCCAGTCGGAGACATTCGGCGTCGCGCGCCCGATCACGTCGTCGAGCGTGGCGTGGCCCTTGACGTCCATCCAGGTCTTCAGGCCCTCGATCATCTCCTCCACGACCTTGAAGCCGTAGGTCATGGCCGCCGTGCACACCTGCACGTTGCCCGCCCCCAGCGCCAGGAACTCGGCCGCGTCGCGCCAGGTGGTCACCCCGCCGATACCGGAGATCGGCAGGCCGGCGGTCTCGGGATCGCGGGCGATCTCGGCCACCATGTTGAGCGCGATCGGCTTCACCGCCGGCCCGCAATAGCCGCCATGCGAACCCTTGCCGTCAATCGTCGGCTGCGGCGCGAAACTGTCGAGATCGACGCCGGTGATCGAGTTGATCGTGTTGATCAGCGACACGGCGTCGGTGCCGCCGGCCTTGGCCGCGCGCGCCGGCTTGCGGATGTCGGTGATGTTGGGCGTGAGCTTGGTGATCACCGGCATGCGCGAGTTCTGCTTGCACCAGCGCACCACCATCTCGATATATTCGGGCACCTGCCCGACGGCGGAGCCCATGCCGCGCTCCGACATGCCGTGCGGACAGCCGAAATTGAGCTCAATGCCGTCGGCCTCGGTCTCCTCGACCAGTTTCAGGATCGACTTCCAGTTCTCCTCCTCGCACGGCACCATCAACGAGACGATCATCGCGCGGTCGGGCCACTCCTTCTTGACCCGCTTGATCTCGCGCAGATTGGTCTGCAGCGGCCGGTCGGTGATCAGCTCGATATTGTTCATGCCCAGCAGGCGCCGGTCGCCGCTCCAGATCGCGCCGTAGCGCGGCCCGTTGACGTTGACGACATGCGGGTCCTCGCCGAGCGTCTTCCACACCACCCCGCCCCAGCCGGCGCGGAAGGCCCGCACCACATTGTATTCCTTGTCGGTCGGCGGGGCGGAAGCCAGCCAGAACGGGTTGGGGGATTTGATGCCGACGAAATTGTTGCGGATATCTGCCATGGTCAGTTCCCTTCTGCGTGATCCTGCACTTGGGCCGGGTCGACGTTGGCGTTGGATAGCCGGGCGCGTGCTGCGGCCTGCACTTCATCGTCAAATGTCTTCGGATGACACAACACAACCGCCTCAAATGTAAGTTCAGGATGGCCCCGTTCGATCAGGTCGGTGAACCCGGCCGACACGTTAGGTTTCATTGTAAGGTCTGATACGGTCTTTGCCTCGCCGTCGCGGGCAATCTTTTGCCTGGTTCGACTGAGCTTGACGGTCTTGCCTCGCTCTTGGCGGAGCATCTCCTCAAGCGCAAAAACCGATTGCCAAACATCGTGCTCGACCGTCCCCGGATTAGCCTCTGGCTGGACAACGCACAGTCTTGTAAAAGCAGCTCGCTCGACAGCTGCAGAGCCTTGGCGCCTAGCGTTAGTGACAAAAGTGCGCAACCTCTCAGGGTTAAGCGTATTGGCAATCTCAACCAACGCGGCGCGTTCACCTTTTGTGAGATTCGTCATTCACTTGTCCAACAGCGCCCGGTTGATGCTGTCGGCCGCGTCGCGCCCCTGCGCGACCGCGGACACCGTCAGATCCTCGCCGCCGACAATGCAGTCGCCGCCGGCCCAGACCGACTTCATCGACGTGCGGCCCTCCTCGTCGACCTTGATGCGGCCTTGTTCGAGCGCGATCGCGTTGCCGCTGCCGTTGAGCGGTGCGGCATCGAAGGTCTGGCCGATCGCCTTGAACACCTGGTCGGCGGCAAGCGTGACCACCTCGCCGGTGCCCACCAGCTTTCCCTGGTCCAGGCGCGTATATTCGAGCTCGATGCCGACCGTCGTGCCGTTGACCGCAACGACGCGCTTCGGCTGTTGCCAGTGGCGAATGACGACGCCGTTCGAGGCGGCGAGATCCTGTTCGTATTCCGAGGCGTTCATGTGCTCCTTGCCGCGTCGGTAGCAGATCGTCACCTCCTCGGCGCCGAGCAGCTTGGACTGGATGGCCGCGTCGATCGCCGTCATGCCGCCGCCGATCACCACGACCCGGCGCCCGACCGGGATCGAGGCGAGATCGTCCGCCTGGCGCAGTCCGGCGATGAACTCCACCGCGTTGTCCACGCCCGGCGCGTCCTCGCCCTCCGCGCGCAGCGCGTTGACCCCGGCAAGCCCCATGCCCAGGAAAACGGCGTCGTGCGTGGCCGCGAGCTCGGCAAGCGCGATATCGCGGCCGAGCGCCTTGCCGTATTCGATGGCAATGCCGCCGACCGCCGTCACATAGTCGACCTCGGCCTGGGCGAAGTCGTCCACGGTCTTGTAGGCCGCGATGCCGTATTCGTTGAGACCGCCGGCCTTTGGCTTGGCCTCGTAGATGGTGACCGTATGGCCGGCGACCGCCAGGCGGTGGGCGCAGGCGAGACCGGCCGGTCCGGCGCCGACCACGGCGACCGACTTGCCGCTCGGCGCGGCGCGTTCGTAAAACTGCTTACCGGCCTCCATCGCCACGTCGGTGGCATAACGCTGCAGCCGCCCGATCTGGACCGGCTTGCCCTCGGCGACCTCGCGCACGCACACTTCCTCGCACAGCGTTTCGGTCGGGCAGACACGCGCGCACATCCCGCCGAGAATGTTCTGGTCGAAAATCGTCTTGGCCGAACCGAGCGGATTGTCGGTCGCGATCTGGCGGATGAACATGGGGATGTCGATCGAGGTCGGACAGGCCTGCATGCACGGCGCGTCATAGCAGAAATAACAGCGATCCGCCTCCACCACCGCCTCGTGACGGTCGAGCGGCGGATGCAAGTCGGAGAAATTGTCCGAATACTGCGTCTGCGACAGTCGCCCGGCGACGATCCCGTCCTTGAACTGGCCTTGTGCCATCCCTGTTCCCCATTCTTGGTTTGGGAAAAATCTAGCACGTTTTGTTTTTTTATCAATCGGTCAAATTTTTAATCCGCGCCAGGCCACGATTATTACTTGACTATTACTTTCATGTTTTTATGGAATGGGAATCCGGGCCATCTCCAGGCATGGCGGGTTTGGCCCCGACCGGGACGGCGGGCCGGCGACAGCCGCGTCGCCGCCCGTCCCCTTTTTCAGTTTCACTGCCGTCATCGCCATCCGACGCGCAACCCGCGGCCGGTCGCTCCGTGCGGGACGCGCGGCGTGTCGGCAAGGCCGCGACCCCGTCGCCGCCGAGTCCGCAACGGGGCCGACCGCCCGGCAAACATCGCTGAGAAGAATTCAATCTTTCTCAGATTTTCTCACAATTGAGCCGGCCGAAGACGGCGACTACTTTCGCTCCGTTCGACTCGCAAGTCCGCGTCATGTCTGATATTCAAAAATCCTGACGATTCCTGTGTACTTCTTCGCTGGCCTTGCGGAAAATAGATGGATTGAATCGTATGAACGCAAGTTTCTTGCTATAAAAACTTGGATATCAAATCATTCAGCCTGGATTGACCCGCATGACAAGCAGACCCGATCCCGCCGACGTGATGCGCGCCGCCGACGCCGTGATGGAAGCTTATGGCGGCGAAGACCCGCAGCACGCGTTGCGGCAGGCAGCCCGCGCGGAAGACCATGCGGTCAACAAGGTTTTTGCGCGGGCGGTTCGAGAAGAGATCGAAAAACGCTGCCTGCAACAGACACCCGAAAAATGGACGCCGGCGGCCGCGCGCGACCAGAGCGCGACACAGCGATAATCCGTCCTCATGGCTCGCGGTTTCCTCGCGGGCCGAAAATCCAGCCCGCCGAACCCCACTCGATAAGGACATCAGCCCGTTTTGGAGTTTCCTGGCGAGGAGGAAGCCGGATCGCCGTTCGCAAACGCGTCAAGACGAAAAGTCAGAGCCGGTCTGCGAAACCGTGGAAAGCAGGACGCTTAGTCCCTGGCCAGGGCCGGATGCGGCACATTGTTGTTACCGACAGACGCATCGAACGGACGCTCCTTGCGCACCGTGTCGCACGCTTCGATATAGGCCATCTCGACAAAATAGCCGATCAGGGGCAACCCGTCGCCTTCGGCAAGCTGGCGCAACTCGCGCAAATGCTCTTGTAGATAGACCAGACGTTGATGCCGGCTTCCCCGCGTTCTTGCGCCCACGACGAAATCCCCCTTTTCAAAACTGTCACTCACCCCGCCGGCACCATAACCGCCAAGACGGACACGCGCGGGTTTCCGCCCATAACAGGCCCTGGTTGCAGTGGGTTGTGGAGGAAAACATCCCGCACGGCCGATGCCACGGGCCGCGTCCGGCGAGGGGCGGGCGATCGCGTCCAGCCCCTCCTCCCGGACCGACGGCTTCGGTCGCCGGCAAGACCGGCGCTTTGCGGCCATAGCGTTTCCCGGCGAAGTGGAAGCCGGTTCGCCGTTCAAAAACACGTCAAGACGATAGGTCAGAGCCGGTCTGCGAAGCCGTGAAAAGCAGAACGGCTCCGGCGGCTAGCGCGGCTTCTTGCCGAATATCTTGACATATTCGGCTTCGCCGCCCTTGGCGAGCGCCTTGGCCTGCTTGACCCAATCCTCGCGCTCGATGCGGCCGTGGAACTTCAAATGCCCGTCGACCCACGCGCGTTCGGCTTTCTTCCACGAGGCGATCTGGCCGTAGCTGTAAATGCCGAGCCCGTTCAAAATGCCTTCGATCTTCGGGCCGACGCCCGAGATCAGCTTGAGATCGTCCGGCTTGGCCGGCTTTTTCATCGCCGGCGGGCGGTTCTTGTCCGGGTCGGGCGCCGGCTGGGCCTTGGCTGGCCCTGCCTTCCCGCCGACGGAGCTACCCTTGCGGGCCGCAGCCGACGGCGCTTTTTTGGCGGTCTTCGGTGCCGGTTCGCGCGCGGCAAGCTCTCCGCGCGACACTTTCTTCGGCCCCGCCGGGGTGGCCTTGCGGCCGGCGAGATCGGTGTCGGGCGCGGCCTGCTTGGCCGTTTTCGGCCGCTTCGCGGCGGCCGGCTTGGTCGATGCGCTCACCGCCTGCCGGCCGGCGCCGACCTGCGACATCACCTTGGCCGGCGCGGATTCGCCCGGCAGCGCCGAGGGTGTCTTGCGCGTGCGCGCGCTGCCCGTCTTCTTCGCCGCCGCCTCGCGGGCTGCCGGAATTTCGCCCTTCGCCTTTTGCCGGGGCGACGGGGCCGTCTCGGCGGCCTTGGTGGCCTTGGCGGATGCCGGTTTGCGCTTCGTTTCGGCGACCTTGCTGGCGCCGACCTCGAAGCTGATCACCGGCTCCATCTCGTCCAGGATCTCGTCGTCGAGCCAGCACAGGCTTCTGTGGCCATTGCCGAGTTCCTTGAGCGGCGGCACCTCGGTTTCGCATTTATTGCCCGGCACGCGCGACTTCCAGCGGCAGCGAGTCTGGAACGGACAGCCGGTGGGCGGGTTGAGCGCGGAGGGAATATCGCCCTCAAGCACGATATGCTGCTTGACCACGCTGGTGTCGGCGATCGGGATCGCCGAAAGCAGCGCCTCCGTGTAGGGATGGTAAGGCGGCGAAAAAATCTGGTCGGTCGTGCCCTGCTCGACGATGTAGCCCAGATACATCACCACCACCCGGTCGGCGAGGTAGCGCACCACCGACAGATCGTGGCTGATGAACAGCATCGTCGTCTTGTTCTTGCGCTGGATGTCCATCAAGAGTTCGGTGACGGCGGCCTGCACCGACACGTCGAGCGCCGACACCGGCTCGTCGGCGACCACCACCTTGGCATTGCCGGCAAAGGCGCGCGCCACGCCGATGCGCTGCTTCTGGCCGCCCGAAAGCTGGCGCGGCATCCTGACCGCGAAGGCGCGCGGCAGCTTGACCAGGTCGAGCAGTTCCAGCATCCGCGTATGGCGGTCGGCCTGGCTGTTGCCGACCTTGAATTTCTCCAGCGTGCGGATGATCTGCGAGCCGACCGAATGGCTCGGATTGAGCGTGTCGAACGGGTTCTGGAACACCATCTGGATCGAGGAGATCGTGTCGACGTCGCGTTCCTCGATCGGCGTCGACTGGATTTCCTTGTTGCCCAGCGTCACCCTTCCCTCGGTCGCCGTTTCCAGGCCGAGCAGCACCTTGGCGAGTGTCGACTTGCCGCAGCCCGATTCGCCGACGATCGCCACGGTCTCGGCCTCGCGCGCCTCGAAGCTGATCGTCTCGTTCGCCTTGACCGTGCGCGTCTCCGAGCCGCCGAAGATCGCGTTGGCGGCGACGTGGTAATATTTCTTCAGCTTGTCGACCACCAGCGCCGGCGCGCCCGGCTCGGTGGCCTCGTGCTCGACCGTCGCGCCTTCCGGCAGCGCCTCCCAGTCGAGTTCGTTGAACCGCACACAGCGGCTCTGGTGCCGGTCGTGACCCTCGACGTCGATCATCGGGATCTCGGCCGCGTCGCACACCCCTTCCACGAAATGGTGGCAGCGCGGCGCGAAATTGCAGCCCCGCGGACGCTCCTGCGGCAGCGGCAACTGCCCGGGAATGGCGATCAGCGGCCGCGAGTTCTTGTCCGCGCCGGGCAGCGGGATCGAGCGGAACAGGCCCTGCGTATAGGGATGGCGCATCTGGTTGAACACGTCGTCGATATTGCCGGTTTCCACCGCCTCGCCCGAATACATCACCGTGATCCGGTCGCAGGTCTCCAGGATCAGGCCGAGATTATGCGACACGAAGATCATCGACGTGCCGAACTCCTTGCCGAGCCCCTTGACCAGTTCGACGATCCCGGCCTCGACCGTCACGTCGAGCGCGGTGGTGGGCTCGTCGAGCAGAAGCAGCGCCGGCTTCGACAACAGCGCCATGGCGATGACGATACGCTGCTGCTGGCCGCCCGAAAGCTGGTGCGGATAGGACCGCATCATGCGCTCCGGGTCGGGCAGGCGCACGGAGCGCACCATCTCCAGCGCGCGACTATAGGCCTCCTCCTTCGACACCTTGTCGTGGATCAGCGGCACTTCCATGAGCTGTTGTCCGACCTTCATGGCCGGGTTCAGGCTCGCCATCGGCTCCTGATAGATCATGGCGATCTCGTTGCCGCGGATCGCCCGCAGCTCCGCGTCCGACATGTCGCCCATGTCGCGGCCCTTGAACTTGATGCGCCCGCCGACGATCTGGCCGACATTCGAAAGGTCGCGCATGATGCCGAGCGACACGGTCGACTTGCCGCACCCCGATTCGCCGACGATGCCCATCGCCTCGCCGGGCATCACCGAACAGGAAAAATCCATCACCGCCGGGATCTCGCCCTTGCGGGTGAAGAACGAGATCGACAGGTTCTCGATTTCCAGGATCGGTTCGTCCGTCTTCTGGTTCCGCGAGATGCTGATGGCTTCGTTCATGGCGTCGCTCTCGGTTTCTTCTGTCTGTGCGGGCCCCGCCGCGCGGCGGGACGCGAGGAGATCGTGGTTCGGCTGCCGTCAGTCCTTCAAAGACTCCTCGCGCAGCGCGTCGGCGAGCAGGTTGAGCCCGAGCACGAACGACATCAGCGCGATCGTGGGCGGCAGCGCCGGATGGATATAGGAGCGCAGGAGACGGCTCGATTCCTTGATCGCCGTGCCCCAGTCAGGGCTTTCCGGCGCCAGGCCGAGGCCGAAATAGCCGAGCGTGCCGAGCAGGATCGTCGTGTAGCCGATCCGCAGGCAGGCATCGACGATCAGCGGCCCGCGCGCATTGGGCAGCACCTCCCACAGCATGATGTACCAGGGGCTCTCGCCGCGCGTCTGCGCCGCCGCGACATAGTCGCGGGTCTTGATGTCCATCACCAGCCCGCGCACGATGCGGAACACGCCCGGCGACGAGGCGAACACGACCGCCACGAAGATGTTGAGCTCGTTCGGCCGGATGGCGATGATGCCGAACGGATCGGCGTCGAAGACCAGCCCGAGATAGACCCAGCCGCCGATCAAAAGCGTCACCACCAGTTGCACGGCAAGCAGTTGCGGGCGGCTCTTGTAGCGCGTGAAAAACAGCGTGCAGAAGAAGATGATCGGAAACAGGAAGAACACGCCGGCCATGCCGTAGGGGATCGGCGTGTCCATGATGCCCGGCGTCACCAGCAGGTAAAACAGCAGGATCACCGGAAAGGCCAGCACCAGATTGGCCAGGAAGGACAGGACCGAATCGATGCGCCCGCCGTAATAGCCGGCCGGCAGGCCGAGCGTGATGCCGACCATCAGCGCGAACAAGGTCGCCGCCGGCGCGATCACCAGCACGATCTGGCTGCCGAACACCATCCGGCTGAAGATGTCGCGCGCCAGCCGGTCGCCGCCGAACAGGAACGCCTGTCCCGATTCGGGCTCGATCGCGCCGGGCAGCGCATCCTTCATGACGAAGAGCTGCGCCAACGGGTCGAACGGCGAGATCACTTCGGCGAAGATCGACGTGAACAGCCAGAACAGGCAGATGACGACGCCGGCGATGCCGGCACCGGTGTCGAAGAGCTGTCCGTAAAGGCCGAGCCTGGCCTTGAAGGTCATGCTCAGGCTCAACACGATCGCGAGCGCGAGCCAAACCGGCCAGAAACGGACAAGCACGCCAACAAAGGTCTGGAAGACGCCGAGATATTCAAGTTCCATGCGAAGCGCCCCCTAGCTTACGCGGATGCGCGGATTGAGATAGGCATATCCCACATCCGAGATGAGCTGCGTGAACAGGACGACGAACACCGAGACCAGCGAGCAGCCGAGCAGAAGATCGATGTCGTTGTTGCCGGCCGCCTCCACCAGCGTGTAGCCAAACCCCTGATAGCGGAACATCACCTCCACGATGACGACGCCGGTCAGCAGCCACGGGAACTGAAGCATGATCACCGTGAACGGGGCGATCAGCGCGTTCCTGAGCGCGTGTTTGATGACCACCGCGTTGAAGGCCAGCCCCTTCAGGCGCGCCGTGCGGATATATTGCTGCGTCATCACCTCGACCATCGAGGCCCGCGTCATGCGCGCTATATAGCCGATGCCGTAGATCGCCATCGTCATCACCGGCAGGGTGAAATTGGAGAATGTGATGCCGCGGCTGGTGGCGGTTGCCGCCGATCCGTTGAGGATGCCCAGCCACGAGGCGAAGATGACGGTGAAGATGACGCCGGAGACATATTCCGGCGTCGCCGTGGTGGCGATCGAGGCCACCGAGAGACTTCGGTCGGTTCGCGTGCCTTCCCGCATGCCGGCGATCACGCCGATCAACAGCGAGACCGGCACCATCACGATCATCACCCAAAACATCAGCAGGCCGGTCGCGCCGAGCGCGGGAAACAGCTTCGCCGCCACCGTCGTCTTGAACTTGGTCGAGCAGCCGAAATCGCCCTGCAGAATGCCGCCGTAATAGGGCTCGTCGGGCTCGTCGCAATAGGAGAACCGCGCCGTCGCCACGCCGGTCTCCGGGTCGACATAAGGCTGTTTCTGGACCACGCCCAGCCAGCGGCCGTAACGGACGAAGAAATTGTCCCGGTAGCCGTTCTTGACCAGCCAGCTTTCGATATGCTCGTCCGAGGAGCGCATGTCGAGCTGACTGATCGACAGCTTGCGCAGATTCGGCTCGAGATTGACCATGAAAAAGACGACGAGCGTCAGGCAGAACATGGTCAGCGCCATGGTGCCGAGCCGTCTCGCGACGAATGAAATCATCTCTATCCCCTGCCGGTCGGGTGGGGATGCCGCGCGCCGGGGTCGCCGTTACGAGATCAAGGATGTTTTGCGGGTGCCGAAAACGGGACGGATCGACGTTCCATCCAAACCCACTCCACGATGCAAGCCGGTTTTCCGGCTCTTCTTGTTCCCTCTGGGCGGCCCGACCGCGGCGTTCCCCGCGCGAAATGGGGGCGCTGGCGCCCCCATTCCCGATTTTCCTTACGCGTTGTCGAGCCAGACCTTGCCGAAATCGTGCTCGAACGTCGGATGCATCTCGAAATTCATCACCTCCGGCGCGTGGTGATTGTAGAGCTTGCGCCAATAGGGCTGGATGATGATGCCCGAATCCTGCAGGTGCTTCTCGATCTTTTCCATCAGCACCTTGCGCTTGTCGGCATCGGCGATGGTCAGCGCCTCGTTGATCATGCCGTCGAGCTCGGCGTTGGAATAGCCGGCCTCATTCCAGGCCTCGCCGGTGCGGTAGGCGAGCGACAGGACCTGCACGCCAAGCGGACGCATGTTCCAGTTGGTCATCGAGTACGGATATTTCGTCCAGTCGTTCCAGAAGGTGGAGCCGGGCAGAACGGTCCGCTTGACCTTGATGCCGGCCTCGCGGATCTGCGCGGCGATCGCGTCGCCGGTGTTCTTGTGCCAGTCCTCGTCGACCGTGATCAGCTCGTGCTCGTAGTCGCTCTGGCCGGCCTCGGCCATCATCGCCTTCGCCCCCTCGACGTCGCGTTCCTGCGGGGGCAGCTCGACATATTCGGGATGGATCGGCGCCACGTGGTGGTTTTCCGCCGGCTCGCCGGCATTGCCGTAGCCGAGCGCGAGCACGATCTTGTTGTCGACCGCCATCTGCAGCGCCTTGCGCACCTTGATGTCGTCATACGGCTTGTTGTTGACATTGGTGCGCGCCACGATCGTGGCGGCGGTGACCGTCTCCGACGTGTCCATGCCGACGCCTTCGAGAATGTCGACGAAATCGGCCGAGGTCTCGTGGTTGGCCTGCACCTCGCCGGCCTCGAACGCCGACACCATCGCCGAAGGATCGGTGCCGTAGTCGATGAACTCGACGCCGTCGAGATAGGCTTCGCCGTTCCACCACGTGCCGTTCTCGCGGCGCTTGTAGACCACGCTCTGGCCGACATCGTAGGAGACCAGTTCGAACGGGCCGGTGCCGATCGGGTTCTCGACGAAGTTCGCGCCGGTCTCGTCGAAGCTGCGGTGCACGACCAGCGCCGGGTAGTCGGTGAGGTTCGGGATCAAGGCGATGTCGGGCTTGGTCAGCTTGAGCTTGATCGTCATGTCGTCGACCTTCTCGATCGCGCCTTCCCTGAGCTTGCCGGTTTCGTCGTCCACCAGCGAGCCGAGACGGCCCGGCATGGAATTGCCTTCCGAGCTCTTGTCGGCCCAACGGGTGAAATTGAAGATCACGTCGTCGGCATTGAATGTATCGCCATTGTTCCAGGTCACGCCCGGACGCACGTGAAGCACGTATTCGGTGGCGTCGTCGTTAACGTCCCAGCTTTCGAGCAGATAAGGCTCGATCGTATATTGATGCGTGTATTTGACCAGCGGCTCGAGGGTCTGGCGCTGGGCATTGGCGATTTCCGACCAGTCCGCCGTGCGCGGGTCCTTGGGATCCTTGACCCACATCGCCACCTTCAGCACGCCGCCCTTCTTCGGCTCCTGCGCCAAAGCCTTGGTTGGCGCGGTCAGGCCGATCATGCCATAGGCCATCGCCGTCGAGGCGCCGAACACGCTTGCCATGGTGAGGAACTCGCGGCGATCCATCTTGCCCGATTTCACGCTCTCGGCGAGCTCGGCAATCTTCTCGGGCACCCGGTCGCCATTGCTCTTGTAGAACTTCATCGCACTCTCCCGTTGTTTGGCTTTTCGCCTATTAGCATTCCGCATCCGGCCACACTTGTCAAAAGCCGGACACGGGACATTCCCGAGCGAAATGTGCAACTTCGCCAAAGGACAAGATGCCGCGATTGCGACAAGAACAGGCTAGAATCGCCGCGAAGCCGCCGAATTGTTGCGCATAGCGCGCCGCTGGCCACGATCGCGTGCGCGGCTCGCGCCATGGTTGCGCACCGGCCGCGCGGGCGTGACGAGGCCGCGCGGGAGCGACGCATCGGGACGCGAGGCCTTGCCTGCCCTGACTTTTGCCCGCGACAGGCCGCGGTTGCAGAAAAAATCGCCCGGCTTGTCGAGACCGCCGCCGCAGGCGCGAAACAGGCTCAGTATTCGCGTTCGAAAAAGATGCCGCCCTTGGCCTCGCCGTCGTCGCTGGCTTCGCCGCGCAGCTTCACCCCGCGACCGATATTGAGGTCGATCCGGGCCTTGCCCGTGCCGGCGCCGTCGCCCTTCTCGATGCCCACATAGGTGCGGTCGTTGAGATATTTGCCGACGGCAACCGACGCCTTGCCGGTCTCCGCGTCCGTCTTGATGTCGATGTCGTCGACGCCGATCTGGTCGCGCAGATTGTCGAGCAGCGAGGTCGAGCCGCCGACGCCGGCCAGTTGGGCGGCCGCGGCGGCGAGTTGGGCGATCTGCAGCGGCGACAGGTTCGACAACGAGCGGCGGAAGATCACCCGCGCCAGCACCTCGTCTTCCGGCAGGCTGGGCGTCGAGGTGAACGAGAATTTCGGATTGTTCGCCTGGCCGGTCACGGCCACCGTCGCGGTGACGTCGTCGGCCCTTGTGTCGGCGGCGAAATCCAGGCGCGGGATCAGCGAGCCGGCGAAGTCGAGCGTGCCACGCGTGAAGTCCAGCCGTTGTCCGAGGATGGAAAGCCGCCCGCGCCGCATGGTAAAATTGCCGATCGCGCGCGGCGCCGCCGCCGAGCCGGTCAGGCGTATCCTGCCGCCGAACTCGGCATCGATGCCCCGGCCCTGGATGAAGATCTGGCGCGGCGCGTCGACCGTGACGTCGAGCGTCAGCCCGCCGCCGCCGCTCCCGCCCGCTTCGGCCGGACGCATGGCTTCGGCCTGTGCCTCGATCGCGCCGGTGGCGTTGCGATGCTTGACGTCGAGCTGGGCCAGAGACGGCGGCAGTTTTTCCGGCACGGTGATCACGGTTCTGCCGAGATCGACCTGGCCCGAAAGCAGCGGCAACTGGGTCAGCCCCCCGGTCACCGTCAGCGTACCGCCGAAATTGGCCGTCACCACGCGCCCGTCCGTGTAGCGCCCGTCGGTGACCCGCGCCGTCAGATCCGCGGGAAAGCCGCGCGCCGGGTCGATCGCCAGCGTGCCGCCGACGCTCAACTGCCCGCCGGTCGACAACGTGCCGGTCATCGAGCGGATCGTGGCCACGTTCCGGGCCAGACCGATATCGGCGGCGATGTCCTTGACCGCGATGCCCGAGCGCGCATCGACAAGCCGCGCGCCGGTGGTTTTGACCGATCCGGAGATCGCCGGCGCGCCGGCCGGGCCGGAGACCGCGACCTGGAGATCGGCGCCGCCGTCGAGGGCAAGCCCCTGCGCGGCCAGGCGCCGCGTCAGGAAGGAAAACGGCACCTTGCCGGCGAAGTTGAGATCGAGCGCGATGGCGCCCGCCGTGTCGACCGTGCCGCCGCCCTTCACACCCAGCCCGCCGGCACCGCCCGCATCGGCGTCGAAACGCAGCCGGCCCTGCTGGAACGTGCCGCTGGAGGCGATCGACAGCGCGCCGAACCCGGCTTCGCGGGTCTGGCTCGTCGCCATGTCGCGCCAGTCGACGGCATAGGCAATGCGGGGGTCGGACGCCGCGCCGGCGACATCCACCGTGCCCGAGATCGCGCCGGTCGCACCGAGTCCCGGCGCGAATCCGTTGGCAAGCGAGGCCGGCAGTCCCGAAAGCCGGACCTTGAGATCAAGCGTTGCGCCGGCCGTGCCCGAAATCTCGGCTTCGCCGCCGCCGAGGCCGAGTGCCAGCCGGTCGAGCACCGCCGTGCCGTCGCGCACCGTGACCGTCGTCGGCCGCGCCAGCGTCGCCGAAATGCCGCGGAACGTGCCCTTGGCCGCGTCCAGCGCAACGGTCGTCTCGCCGTCGGCGACCGCCACCCGGCCGGCGGCCGAAGCCGGTATGCCGGCAACCGTCGCCCCGCCGGAAAAGCCGGTCCATGCGCCCTCGCGCGTCAGCCGCAGGTCGATCGCGCCGATATCGGCCCCGCCCGCCCTGACCGCGTTTGCCTGCACGCGCCCGGCAAGGGTCGGCGCGGCGAGATAGTCACGCGCGCTGAGGCTCACGCGGGCCTCGTCGACAACGATGTCGCCGCGCACGATCCGCCCCGTCTGCGCCGACAGATCGACCACCGGGACCGCGCCGTCCTTGCCGAAGCGGATGGACCCGGAGACATCGCCGCTTGCCTCTTCCAGCGCCATCGCCGCCAGCGGCCCGATATCGGGCAGCGCGATCGTCAGTTCGCCGACCGGCACGAAGGCGTCGTCGAGATCGAGCGTGCCGGAGATGCGGTTCTCGCCGACCTCGACCAAAAGCTCCTCGACCCGGCTTGCGCCGTCGGCCGAGCGCAGGGTTGCCTTGCCCTTGATCGTCTCGCCCTCGATCGCGCCGCTGAGCGAAATGTCGGCGACCGGTCGCGCCAGATCGGCCGTGCCGGAGGCTTCGAGCACGAGATCGGTGATCGCCCGGCCGGCGCTTTCGATGCGCTCGCTTTCCACCGTGACCGTGACGTCCGGCCGGGCCACTTCGCCCGTCGCCGCCAGGGCGAAGCTGATCGCGCCTTGCGCCTGGTCGGAAAGCCGCGCGACGGCGCCGTAGCGGCCGTCGAGCCGCGCGTCGAGCGCGCCGTCGGAAAGCGATACCCGCCCTTCGGCGGCGAGCGGATCGGAACGCAGCGCGAGGTCGCTGAGCGCCAGAGCGCCATCGCCTCCCCGCTCGAGCCGGCCCGAGACGGCCAGCCTGTCGCCGAGATAGGCGCGCGCGGCTTCCGGCAGGGCCGCAACCAGCAGGTCCGCGGCAAAATTGGCCTCGACGGCAGCGCCCTCGATCGTGAAGGCGCCATCGGCGCTGGCGCTGAGCTGGTTGTTCTTGACCGCGATCGTGTCGAAGACGATCCGGCCGGTTTCCAGACGCGCCTTGCCCGTCATGTCGAGCGGCCCGGCCACCAGCGGCGCGAGCGCGGTCTGAACCGTGCCCACGCCCCCCGCCGACAGGCGCAGCGACACCGGACCGGTCCGCTCGGCGATGTCGAGCCCCTCCGAGGAGAGGCTCGCCGCGATGTCGGCGAAACCGAAACCCGCCGCCTGGGCGGACGCGAGCGACAGCGCCGCCTCGAAGGCCGGCGCCGCCCCCTTGCCCGTCACCCGCACATGCGCCTCGCGCACCCCCACGATCACCGGATCGGCATCGGGGCCGAAGGTGAGCATGACCGGCCCGTTCTGCGCCGCGGCCTTAATGTCGAGATCGCTCTCGGCTTTCGGATCGACCCGCCCCGACGCTGTGGCGCTGAGCGCGTCCGACTGCACCAGCGCGCGTTCGATCGCCACCGCGCCGTCCTCGCCCAGCGTTGCGGCGAGGTCGAACAGCATCGTGCCGGCCGCCGCTGGCGCCAGCCCGTCGGGCAGGAAGCGCGCAAAATCGCCTTCGCCCTTGGCCGCCACGAAGCGCCCGGCCCCGCTCTGGCGATGCTGCGCCGAAAGGCTCGTGACCACCTTATCGTCGACCGACAGGCGTCCTTGCGCCTGCCAGTCGGCAAGCGGGCCGCTGCCCGAAACCACGAGTTCGACGGCGGGGGCGCCCGGCAGTTTCAAGAGCCCGGCCAAAAGGCCGCCATCGGGTTCGCGCGCGGTCACGTCGAGCGCCAGACGGTTTTGGTCCGGCGCGAAATCGACCTTGGCGCTGACCTCGGTGCGCGCGCCGTCGATGCGCTCGGCCTGAAGATCGGCGCCGATCCTCAGCGGCGCGTCATCGGCCATCGCCGAGCCGCGCGCGGCGAGCGTCATCGCCTCGCCGGCGACGTCGGCCCCGAGCGCGATCCGCGGCAGGTCGATGCGCGCGATCTCGACCGAAACCGGAAGCGAGAAGCCGCCGCCGTCATCGGTGTCGGCCGGTTCGGCCGCCTCCGGCAGGCGCAGCATGTCGATGCTGCCGGCATGAAGCCGCTCGGCCTGGAACGCGAACCCCGCGAGCGCCAGCGGCGACCAGTCGAGCGCGATATCGCTCAGCGACAGCCACGCGCCGCGTCTGTCCGACACGACGACCGAGCCGACCCGCGCCTGCCCCGAAAGCAGCCCATCCAGCCCCTGGATGCGCACCGTGCGCTCCGGCCCCGAGGCCAGGCCCGAGGCGATCGCGGCCAGCTTGGCACGCCCGGCCTGCGTTTGGGTGAACACCACCAGCATCCCCGCCGCGAACACCACGACGAGGACGAGCCCGATCAGCACGGAGCGCAGGATTCTGCGAAGCACGACTATCCTTTCGGCCGGACCGTGAATCAGTCCGTCTGGCAACGACTATAGGGTGATTTCCGCCGAAATCATGTTGAACGGCCCTCTGCGGCATGCAGGCCGTGCCGCACCGGCGCCGGACACCTCAGAAGGACTGGCCGATGCCGGCATAGATGCCGAAGGTCGGATCGCCGGGGCGCCTGTTCAAGGGCACGCCGACATCGACCCTGAGCGGACCGAACGGCGTCAGGTAGCGCACCCCGAGGCCGGCGCCGAACTGCATGTCGGCGAAGTCGGGCGTGGTCGAGGTCGAAACCGCGCCACCGTCGATGAACGGCACGATGCCGAAACTGTCGGTGACCTGGATGCGCATCTCCGCCGACATCTCGACGTAGGAAAGCCCGCCGGTCGGCATGCCGGCGGCATTGCGCGGACCGATATCCTGGTAGCCGTAGCCGCGCACCGAGCCGCCGCCGCCCGCATAGAAGCGCCGGTCGGCGGGGATCGCGGCAAGCGGCGCGCCGAAGATCGAGCCCGCCGCCAGCCGACCGGCGGCGACGAAGCGCTTGGCCTCGTCCAGCGCCCGATAGGCGGACGCCTCGCCCTTGATCTTGACGAAGCTGGTCGCGTTGAGGAAGTCGTGCGCCGGCTCGACATAGGCGAGCAGACGGAAGCCGGATTTCGGATCGAGCCTGTTGTCGCGGTTGTCGAACACGTACTGGATCGGCGTGCTGGCGATCAGATGCTCGTTGCTGCCGAAGGAATCGTCGATCTTGGAATAGTCGAGCGCGACCTCGGCCGACACCGTCTGCGTGTCGGTGAGTTCGTAGCGCAGGCCCGTCGCGCCCTTGACCGAGAAGCGGTCGAAGGCGTCGGGATGCTCGAACGTGGCGTCCAGCCGCGCGATGAATTTCGACGGCGGCCCGATCACGCCCGGTTTTTCGAACAGCAGCCCGGCCCGGTAGTCGAGCTTGCCGAACTGCGTCGTGTCGCCGATCCGGCTGATCGAACCTTCCACGCGCAGCTTTTCCGCCCGCCCGAACAGGTTGCGGTGCCCCCAATAGCCCTCGAGCCCCGCGCCCTCGGTATTGGAGAACGTGGCCCCGACGCCGAAAAAGCGATGCTTGCGCTCCGACACCGTCACATCGACCGGCAGGCTGCCGTCGGCATCGAGCGCGTCGGCCTCGTTGACCGCCACGCTGTCGAACACTTCGAGCTCCAGGAGCCGTTCGCGCGCCGCCTCCAGCTCGTCGGGCGAATAGGTCGCGCCCGGTTCGATCCCCGCCATATAGGCTGTGAACTCGCGGTCGACCCTTTCGGTCCCCTCGACGCGCGTCGCGCCGAAAGGCGCGACCGGCCCCGCCTCCAGCACCAGGGTGACGTCGAGCAGGCCGGTCTTGTGATCGGCCACGATCTCGCGTTCGGTCACCTGCGCCAGGGGGTGGCCCCTGTCGCGCAGCGCCCGCACCATTTTCGCTTCGGCGTTGAGGATCACCGTCGAGCCGGCCTCGCCGCCGGGCATGAGACCGAAGCGGGCCGGCGCGATGTCGCCGGTATCGCCGCCGACGTCGATCCGGCCGAGACGGAAGACCTGGCCCGGCGTCACCACCACCCGCACCGGCACCGGTTCGGCGGTAAATTCCGCGTCGGGCGGCAGGTCGTCCAGCGCCCGCCCGGCGATCGAAATCTCCACCGTGCCGTCGTAGCGCGCTGCCTCGTAGAGCGCGGCGACCAGCAATTCGCGCTCGGTGCGCGCCTTCGCCAACAGGCCCAGCGACCCCGACACCGGACGGTCGGCGTCGGCGAGAAGCGTCGAGGCGGCTCTGAGCCTGCCGTCCAGCTCGGACCCGGCATCGCCGGTTTCGAGTTCGACCGCATAGGTGAGCGGATCGACGACGGCCGCGACGTCGTCTTCCTGCTTGGAGCCGAACAGCGTGATGCCGAAAAGCTCGAACGCAAAAGCCGGCCCCGGCGCCAGGACGAGAGCCAAGGCGACGGCGGACACGGAAGCCAGGCCGCGACGAACGCGCCTGCCGTGCGGTACTCCAGAACTTTCCGCGCCCGGGCTCAGCATGGCTCCAACATAGCGATAATGGTTAAAATTGCCCTGAAGGTTTTAGCGGATGTGGAAACGGGATGCACCTCCGCGGTTCCCTCCCTTCGCATGCTTGGGTGATTTCACAAGGGGTTCGCCGGAAAAAAACGACGATCGCTTCGCCCTGTTTTCACCATTACGGCAAGCTGATACGCAAATCGGCGCCGCCCGGATGGCTTTGCGGGCCCCCCAGCGCGGCGAACGGAAGGAACCGCGCCCGATGCGTGTGCTTGTCGTCTACTGCCATCCGGTGCCCGAGAGTTTTTGCGCCGCCCTGCGCGACCGCGCCCTTGCCGCGCTCGCCGCGGCCGGTCACGAAACACGCCTTGTTGACCTTTATGCCGAGGGTTTCGATCCGGTGATGGACGCCGAGGAACGGCGCGGCTACAACATCCACGAACCGGTCGACGACAGGCTCGCGCCCCATATCCAGGCGCTGCGCTGGGCGCAGGCGATGGTGTTCGTCTACCCGACATGGTGGTACGGCCAGCCGGCCATGCTCAAAGGCTGGTTCGAGCGGGTCTGGGCCAAGGACGTCGCCTTCACGCTTGCGGACGAAGGCGGGCGGATCGAGCCTTTGATGCGCCACGTCGAAAAGCTCGCCATCCTCACCACCTGCGGCGCGCCGCGCTGGTGGTCCTTTCTCGTCGGCCATCCCGGACGCAAGACCCTGCTGCGCGGCATCCGGGCGCTGTGCGCGCGCCGTTGCCGCACGCTCTACCTCGCCAAATACGAGATGGACGCGGCGGACGAACCGGCCCGCGCGGCCTTCCTGGCCAGGGTCGAGCACAGGCTGGCGGCGTTTTTCGCCTGAGCGCCGGCCAGCCGGCCTGTGCGTCGCCGCCCGACGCCCGGCCTCCTGCTGCGAAGACGGCGAAAGGCGCCGTCCGGCCTCGAGCGCGAAGGCGGCGCGACACGCTCTGGCCGCATTCGCGCGCCTACCATCACATTGATTGACAAGCCGACACAAAGCTTGGCCAAATATCGGCGACCACGCGCCGACCGCCGGAGGATTTCATGTCGCCACGCACGGGCAAAGGCCTTTTTCTTACCCTTTTCACGACGCTCGCCCTGCTTGCGGCGCCGGCCTTCGGCCAGGAAACGCGCCAGATCGTCACCACCGCCGATTCGGACTATTACGGTTTCGACCTGCGCACCGAGCGCGACGTCTCGCTCGACCAATGCAAGGCCGCCTGCCTGGCCGATCCGGCCTGCCGCGCCTTCACCTTCAACACCAGCGCGAAATGGTGTTTTCTCAAATCCGACTACAATCAGCTGAACCCGTTTCCCGGCGCGGTTGCCGGCAAGGTCGAGACGGCCCTCGGCGAGCCCGACATCGGCGCGCCGAAAACGCTCTCCTTCGTGCCCGCCCACGTGACCGGCGATGCCGAGCGCCTGCGCGCCGACGTGCTTGGCAAGGCCAATGCCGGCGGCGCCGGCCTCGCCTTCCTGGTCCAGGCGGCCGAAAACGCCATGGCCTCCAACGATCCGCGCGCCGCCCTGCTCAACTACCAGAACGCGCTCGCGATCCTGCCCGACGACACGGCGATCTGGACCGGGCTTGCCGCCGCCGCCAACGCGGTCGTGCCGCGCTCGGGCGAAAGCGCCTATTATTTCCAGCGCCTGGGCACGGGAGCCGCCATCAACGCCTATCTCCTGTCGCGCACCGCCAACCAGCGCGCCGACGCGCTCAACCAACTGGCGCCGGCGCTCGAAAAACGCAGCATGTTCCGCCCGGCGATCACCGCCTACGAGGAAAGCCTGGCGCTGGTAGCCTCGCCCCGGATCCAGGCGCTTTACGCCGACCTGAAGCGTCGCAAGGGGTTCCGCGTCGTCGAACACACCATCGATTCCGACAGCGCCACGCCGCGCGTGTGCGTCCAGTTCTCCGAGGATCTGGTCAAGAGCGGCATCGACTACGCGCAATTCGTGCGTGTCGACAACGCGCCGACCACGGCCGTCGACAAGGGCGCGCGCGAACTGTGCGTCGCCGGGCTCGAGCATGGCGGGCGCTACCGCATCGTCATCCGCCAGGGCCTGCCGGCCGCGATCGGCGAGGTGATCGCCGAGCCCGTCGCGCTCGACATCTATGTGCGCGACCGCTCGCCCTCGATCCGCTTCACCGGCGACAATTTCGTGCTGCCGGACAGCGCGCGCCGCGGCATCCCGCTGGTCTCGGTGAACACCGACAAGGCCGAGATCGCGCTCTACCGCATCGGCGCGCGTTCGCTCGCCCGGCTGATGGGCGAATCGCGCTTCCTGCGCCAGCTCGACGCCTATGAGCTGGGCAGCATCGCCGACGATCTCGGCGCGCCGGTCTTCGAAGGCACGATCGACATCGCCGCCGACCGCAACAAGGAGGTGATCACCTCCTTCCCTGTCGACGAGGCCGTCCCGGAGCGCGAGCCCGGCGTCTACGTGATGACCGCCGTGCCCGAAAACGACCGCCGCGACAGCTGGGATTCGCGCGCCACGCAATGGTTCCTGGTCTCCGATATCGGGCTTGCCACCTTCGCCGGCGAGGACGGGCTCAACGTCTTCGCCCGCTCGCTCGACAGCGCCGCGCCGCTTGCCGACGTCACGCTGCAGCTCATTGCGCGCAACAACGAGGTGCTCGCCACCGCGCGCACCGACTATGACGGCCGCGCCCGCTTCGACGCCGGCCTCGCACGCGGCGAAAACGGCCTTGCCCCGGCCGTCATAACCGCCGAGACCGGCGAGGATTTCGTCTTTCTCGACATGACACGGGCCGGTTTCGACCTGTCCGACCGCGGCGTCACCGGCCGGCCCTCGCCCGGCGCGCTCGACGTCTATTCCTGGACCGAGCGCGGCATCTACCGCGCCGGCGAGACCGTGCACGCCGCCGCCCTGGCGCGCAATCCCGCCGCCGACGCCATCGACGACCTGCCGCTGACCTTCATCTTCCAGCGCCCGGACGGGGTGGAGGACCGCCGCATCGTTTCCAACGGTGCCGAACTCGGCGGCCATGCCGTCGAGCTGGAGTTGACCGACAACGCCATGCGCGGCACCTGGAGCCTGCGCATCCACGCCGATCCGAAAGAGCCGCCGCTGTCGGAGAAGTTCTTCCTGGTGGAGGATTTCGTGCCCGACC
Organism: Nitratireductor alexandrii; assembly: GCF_004000215.1. Taxonomy (GTDB): domain Bacteria; phylum Pseudomonadota; class Alphaproteobacteria; order Rhizobiales; family Rhizobiaceae; genus Mangrovimarina; species Mangrovimarina alexandrii. Next base: position 430,528 of record NZ_RBVY01000005.1, read on the forward strand.
GCATCGAGTTCGATCTCGCCGCCGATCGCGAGGACATCGCCCTTGGCGAGGCCGCCTCCGTCGAGGTCGACGGGCGTTATCTCTACGGCGCGCCGGCCGAGGGCCTGGCGCTCGAAGGCCAATTGGCGATCACGCGCAGCCGCGAATGGGCGCGCTTCCCGGGTTACCGGTTCGGCCTCGAGGACGAGGAGGATGTCGAGGACGTGCGCGTCGCGCTCGACGGCCTGCCGCGCACCGGCCCGGACGGCAAGGCCGCCTTCCCGGTCGAACTTGCGCAAGTGCCCTCCACCACCCAGCTGCTCTCGGCCGAGATCTCGGTGCGCATGGTCGAGGCCGGCGGTCGCGCCGTCGAGCGCAAGCTCGAACTCGGCGTGGAGCCCGAGGGTCCCTCGCTCGGCCTCAAGCCCGAATTCGAGGGCGGTCAGGTGCCGGAAGGCAGCATCGCTAGTTTCCGCGCCATCGCGGTCGGCCCGGACGGCGCGCGGCTCGACGCCGCCGGCCTGTCCTGGTCGCTGGTCAAGATCAACCGCCAGTATCAATGGTATCGCAGCGGCAATTCCTGGCGCTACGAGCCCATCGTTTCGACCAGCCTGGTCGAGGAAGGCAGCATCGACGCCACGGCGGCGGGCGAGGCCCAGATCAGCGTTCCGGTCGACTGGGGCCGCTACCGGCTGGAGATCGAGACGGACGACCCCGCGGGGCCGGTCACCAGCGTGGAATTTTCCGCCGGCTGGTTCGTCGCCGCGCGCTCGACAGAAACGCCGGACGGGCTGGAGATCGCGCTCGACAAGGAAAGCTACCGGGTGGGCGACACCGCGCGGCTGAAGATCGAGTCGCGTTTCGCCGGCGAAGCGCTGGTCACCGTCGGGTCGGAAAGCCTGATTTCGACCGTGACCGCCGCGGTTCCCGCCGACGGCGCGACCATCGAGATCCCGGTGACCGAGGACTTCGGCGCCGGCACCTATGTGACGGCCACCCTGTTCAGGCCCGGCGAGGCCGCCGAGACGCGCCTGCCGATGCGCGCCATCGGCGTGAAATGGCTGACCGTCGACCCCGGCCCGCGCAAGCTCGCCGTCGCCCTGGAACTGCCTGAAAAGACCGAGCCGCGCCAGCCGCTCACCATCCCGCTCGCCGTCACCGGCCTGCAGCCTGGCGAAGAGGCCTATGTCACGGTCGCCGCCGTCGACGTCGGCATCTTGAACCTCACCCGCTACGAGGCGCCGGACCCGGCCGGCTGGTATTTCGGCCAGCGCATGCTCGGCATCGAGATGCGCGATCTCTACGGTCGGCTGATCGACGGATCGCCCGGCGCGACCGGCCGGCTGCGCACCGGCGGCGACGGCGGCGGCATGAGCCCTCAGGGCAGCCCGCCGACCGAAAAGCTGGTCGCCTTCTTCTCCGGCATCGTCAAAGTCGACGAGGACGGGCGCGCCACGGTCGCCTTCGACATTCCGCAATTCAACGGCACCGCCCGCGTGATGGCGGTCGCCTGGTCGAAATCGGGCACCGGCAGCGCCGAACGGGACATCGTCATCCGCGATCCGGTCGTGCTGACGGCGAGCCTGCCGCGTTTCCTGGCGCCCGGCGACCAGACCCGGCTGCTGCTGGAGATCGCCAACACCGACGGGCCGGCCGGCGCCTACAAGCTCGGCCTCGCCACCGGCGCCGCCCTGGTCGCCGACACCGGCGCCCTGCCCGCGACCCTCGACCTGCCCGCCGGCGGCAAGACGACGCTCACAGTGCCGGTCGCGGCCGAAACCGCCGGCGACGGCGCGATCACGCTCACGCTCTCCCATGCCTCCGGCCTGGCGATCGAACGCACGGTCGCGCTGCCGGTCCGGCCCGGCGTCATGCCGGTCACGACCCGGCGCACCGTGGCGCTGGCAGGCAAGGGCGGCAGCCTGAGGATCGACGGGGAACTGCTCGCCGCGTCGATCGCGCAAGGCGCCTCGGTCACCGTCAACGTCACCCGCGGCTCCGCCTTCGACGTGCCGGCGCTGCTGATGTCGCTCGACCGATATCCCTATGGCTGCGCCGAGCAGACGACGAGCCGGGCGCTGCCGCTGCTTTATGTCGGCGAATTGTCGAAATCGGCCGGGCTGGAGGACGATCCGGCCCTGCGCGGACGCGTGGCCGACGCGATCGAACGGGTCCTGTCCCATCAGGCCTCGTCCGGCTCGTTCGGACTGTGGGGCCCGGGCTCCGGCGATCTGTGGCTCGACGCCTACGTCACGGATTTCCTGACCCGCGCACGCGAGCAGGACTATCACGTGCCGGCCGCGGCCATGGACCAGGCACTGCTTAATCTGCAGAACTCGCTCGCCTACGATGTCGATCTCGCCACCAATGGCAGCGAGGTCGCCTATGCGCTCTACGTGCTGGCGCGCAACCGCAAGGCGTCGGCCGGCGATCTGCGTTATTATTCCGACACGCAGCTCGGCGCCTTCTCCAGCCCGCTGGCACGGGCCCAGCTCGCCGCCAGCCTGTCGCTTTACTGCGACGCCCAGCGTGCCGGCCAGGCCTTCTCCTCCGCGCTGACGCTGGCGCGCGGCGTGAAACCCGGCCTGCAGTCCCGCGCCGACTATGGCTCGGCGCTGCGCGACGGCGCGGCCATGCTGGCGCTGGCGGCCGAAAGCCGGCCCGAGCCGGCGCTGGTGCCGCAAATGGTCTCCTACGTCTCCGATATCCGCAAACAGACGCGGTATCTCAGCACGCAGGACCAGGCCTGGATGCTGCTCGCCGCGCGCGCCGTCGCCGGCGCCAGCGACGACATCCGCCTCGACATCGGCGGCAGCCCGCACGAGGGCGCCTTCTCGCGCCGTCTTAGCGGCGAGGCGCTGGCATCCGATCCGTTCGTGATCACAAACAGCGGCGACGAGCCGGTCGAGGCGGTGGTGACCACGCTCGCCGCCCCCGAACAGCCTCTGCCGGCCGGCGGAGACGGGTTTTCGATCGAGCGCAGCTACTACACGCTCGACGGCAAGCCCGCCTCGATCGCCGCCGCCCGCCAGAACGAGCGCTACGTGGTGGTGATCAAGGTGCGCGAACACAACGACTGGCCCTCGCGCATCCTGGTCAACGATCTCTTGCCCGCCGGGTTCGAGATCGACAATCCGCGCCTGGTCGGCAGCGCCGAGCTGAAGAATTTCGAATGGCTCGGCCAGACAAACGCGGTGCATACCGAGTTCCGCGACGACCGGTTCATCGCCGCCTTCACCCGCGGCCAGGGCGGCGATCGCGACTACACGCTCGCCTATGTGGTGCGCGCCGTCACGCCGGGCGTCTTCGTCCACCCCGCCGCCAGTGTGGAGGACATGTACCGCCCGCAGCTTTCGGCGCGCACGGCCTCCGGCTTCATGGAGGTGGTGGGCGAGTAAGAGACGGAGGCCGACGATGAGCACGCGCCCGATGGGCCGTTTCCGGCGTGCGGGACCGCCCGCGCGCGGCGCGCGCCGGGCGGAAAGGTCATGCGCCTGAACCGGCCGGCCCTTGTCCGTCTCGCGCGCCGGAGCGCGCTCGCCGTCGCCGTTCTGGCGGTCGTGGCCGGCGCCGGCCTGTGGCTGCTCGACCGGCTCGACCGCGCGTTTCCGCCGCCGCTCGACAGCGCCGCCGCGATCTCCACCGAAGTCGTCGACCGCAACGGCGTGCTTTTGCGCGCCTACGCGCTCGAGGACGGACGCTGGCGGCTCGGCGCCGATCTCGACAGGATAGACCGCGCCTTTGTCGCCATGCTGGTCGCCTATGAGGATCAGCGGTTCTGGAGCCATCGCGGCGTCGATCCGCTGGCGCTTCTGCGCGCCGCCGGCCAGTTCCTCGCCCATGGCCGCATCGTGTCGGGCGGCTCGACGCTGACCATGCAGCTCGCCCGGCTGATCGAGCCGCGCGCCGAACGCAGCCTCGGCGCCAAGCTGCGCCAGATGGCGCGCGCCCTGCAGATCGAGCGCCGGTTGTCGAAACGCGAGATCCTGACCCGCTATCTGACGCTCGCGCCCTATGGCGGCAATCTGGAGGGCGTGCGCGCGGCGAGCCTGGCCTGGTTCGGCAAGGAGCCGGCCCGGCTGTCGCTGCCGCAGGCGGCATTGCTGGTCGCCCTGCCGCAATCGCCGGAGGCGCGCCGGCCGGACCGGCATCCCGACGCCGCGCGCGCCGCCCGCGACCGCGTGCTGGCGCGCATGGCAGGCGCCGGCGTCATCATCGACAGCGAGGTCGCGCGCGCGGCCGCCGAACCGGTCTCGCCGGTCCGCCGCCCGCTGCCGGGCTTCGCCGCCCATGTCGCCGACGCCGCGCTGCGCGAAGAACCCGCCGCGCAACGCCACCAGCTCACCATCGACCGCGGCGTGCAGGAACGGCTGGAACTGGTCGCGAAAAAGGCGGCGGCGCGCATCGGCCCGAAAGTCTCGGTGGCGATCGTGCTCGCCCGGGCCGACACCGGCGCCATTCTCGCCAAGGCCGGCTCGGCCGATTATTTCGACGCTGCCCGCGCCGGCTGGATCGACATGGCGCGCGTCGCCCGCTCGCCGGGCTCGACGCTGAAACCCTTCATCTACGGGCTCGCCTTCGAGGACGGCCTGGTCATGCAGGAGACGACGATCGAGGACCGGCCGGCCAATTTCGCCGGCTACCGGCCGAAGAATTTCGACATGGAGTATCAGGGCGACGTCAGCGTGCGCCAGGCGCTGCAATTGTCGCTGAACGTGCCGGCGGTGCGGCTGCTCGACACGGTCGGCCCGGTCCGGCTGGTCGCGCGCATGAAGCGCGGCGGCGTGACGCCGACGCTGCCGGAGGGCGAAAGGCCGGGGCTGGCCATCGGCCTCGGCGGCGTCGGCCTGTCGCTGGAGGAGCTGGTCCAGCTCTATACCGGCCTGTCGCAACGCAGCCGGGTCGCGCGGCTGCACAGCCGCGCCGGCGCCGAGCTGCCAAAGCCGCCCGGCGAGCCGATCCTGTCGCCGCAGGCCGTCTGGCAGATCACCGACATCCTGTCCGGCGTCGCCCCGCCCCAGGGCGCGCCGCGGCTCGGCATCGCCTACAAGACCGGCACCTCCTACGGTTATCGCGACGCCTGGTCGGTCGGTTATGACGGCCGCCACGTCATCGGGGTCTGGGTAGGCCGTCCCGACGGCGGCGCGGTGCCCGGCCTCACCGGCTATCTCGCCGCCGCGCCGATCCTGTTCGAGGCGTTTGCCAAATCCGGGCTCGGCATCGCGCCCCAGCCGCGTCCGCCGGCCGGCGCGGTCCGGCTTGCACGCGCCGACCTGCCCTTCGCCCAGCGCCGCTTCGCCCCCTCGGCGCGCGAGAGCGCCGACGCGCCGGTCGAACCGGCGCCGGAGATCGTCTATCCACCGCAGGGCGCGCGTGTCGATCTCGGCCTGCGCGCCGGTGCCACCATGCCGCTGGCGCTGAAGATCAATGGCGGCCGCGCGCCGTTCCGCTGGCTCGCCAACGGCCGCCCGGTGCGGCTGTCGGCGCGGCGACGCACCGCCGCCTGGACGCCGGACGGCGCCGGCGCCTCGACCTTGACCGTCATCGACGCGGCCGGCCGCGCGGCCAGCGTCAACGTGTTTCTGGAATAGGCGAGCGCCGTCCCTACCCCGCCGGGCGGCCGAGGCCTTTGAGCTTGTCCATCACCTCGGCCAGACAGTCCTGCGGCGTGCGGCCCGAGGTCTCGATATGCAGGCCGGCGCGGGCGTAGAGCGCCTCGCGGCTGGTCAGGATCGATTTCAGCTCCTCCATCGCCGCCGGATTGCCGGCCATCGGCCGTGTGTCGCCCTGGGCGCGCACCCGGGCCATGTGCTCCTCGGGCGCCGCCTTCAGCCAGACGGTATGAAAGTTGCGCAACAGGATGTCGAAGGTTTCCGGCTCGGCGACGATGCCGCCGGCCGCCGCAAGCGCGATGTCCTCGCAGGTGGCGATGACGCGCTCGAGCGCCTGGCGTTCCAGCCGCCGATAGCCTTCCTGGCCGTAAAGCGCCATCACCTCCGTCACCGGCATGCCGCTCGCCGCCTCGATCTCCTCGTTCAGCTCCATGAACGGCAGGCCGAGCGTGTCGGCCGCCATGCGCGCCAGCGTCGATTTGCCGGCACCGCGCAGGCCGATGAAGGCGATGCGCCGGGCGCGCCTGAGCGCCGGGTTCTGCGGATCGAGGATGGCGATCACCCGCCGGCGCTCCTCGGCCGTCGCGCGCTGGAAAAGCCGCGTCACGGTGCCCGCCTCCGACGCCCACGGATCGTCGGCGGCGACCAGCCATTCGATCTTCAGGTCGAGCGCCTCGGCGATGCGCCGCAGAAGCAGGATGGAAATATTGCCTTCGCCGCCCTCGAGCTGGGCCAGATATCGCTGCGAAACCCCCGACTTTTCCGAAAGCACCCGCCGCGACAGGCCCTTGCGGGCGCGCGCCGTGCGCACGCGTTCGCCGACCAGCGCCAAAAGGGCCCGGTTGGCCGCGTCCTCGCCGGCGGCCGTTTCCGGCGGCCTTGCCCGTCCATCGAAGCCGACGATCTCGTCCATGCGCTCACGATCCGTTCCAATTTATGCATTATAATGCACAAATTGCCGAGATTCGCAAGAACGGCCGTCGCCGTCAGCCGGATACCGCCAGCGGCCCGATCAGGGCGCGGATATCCGGCGGCGCGGCCATCTTGCGGAACGATTTCGCCTCGACGAACACGCACACGAACGTGCCCTCGAAACACAAGCCCCCGTCCTGGCGTCCGGCGACCGAAAACCGCACCGAGCTTTCGCCGAGTTTTATGAGCGTCACCGCGCAGGCAAGCGGGTGTCGGGGCGTGACCGGCGCGCGGAAATCGAGGCTCATATGCACGAACGGCGTGCCGACATTGCGGTCGAGATTGAGCCGGTACCAGTCCTGGCCGACATGCGCCTCCCACCAGGCGTCGATCGCCTCGAGCGCGAAATAGGGAATGCGGCCGGTATAGGCGATCAGCGCCGGATCGCAATCGGCCCAGCGCACATGCACCGTGTGCACGAAACCGCTGCCCGCCTCGGCCTGAGACGCCTTGTCGTCGGTCCTGGCATCCATCGTCCAGTTGCTCCGCTAATAGGTCTCGACATGGTAGCGGCCGGTGTCGCGCATCGTGTCGCGCACCGCCTTCCAGTCGAGCCCCGCCCCGCGCGCGATGTCGGCAAAAGCCTCTTCCACGCCGGCTTCCATCGCCTTGAGCCCGCACACATAGACATGGGTGGTGTCGGAGGCCAGCATGGTCGCGATCTTGTCCTTTTCGACCCGCATCCGGTCCTGCACATATTCGCGCGGCGTCCCCTCCACCCGGCTAAACACCAGATGCTTGTCGAGCAGCGCGTCCGGCACCTTTTTCAGCGGGCCGAAATAGGGCAGCGAATCGGGACGGCGCGCGCCGAACACCAGCATCATGCCGCCGGTCTCGCCAGACGCGGCGCGCTGGCGGCGCATGGTGAAGCCGCGAAACGGCGCCGAGCCGGTTCCCGTGCAGATCATCAAGATCGCGGCGCGCGCATCGTTCGGCATCAGGAAGGTCGAGCCGAACGGCCCCGTCAGCTTGACCTGGTCGCCGCGCTTGAGATCGCAGACATAGTTGGAGGCCAGCCCGTGCGGCTCGCGCTTGACGGTCAAAGACAGGTTGTTGGTGTTCGGGCGCTCGCCGTCGCGCGGCGAGGACACCGAATAAAGCCGCATGCGGTGCGGCCGACCGTTTTCGTCCGTGCCCGGCGGCGCGATGCCGACACTCTGGCCCTCCAGCACCGGAAACGAGGTCGTGCCCAGATCGAGGATGATGTGGCGCACGTCGGAATCGGCATTGTCGCCGGTCAGCCGGTAATTGCCCTGCACGGTGGCGACGGCCGGGCTGGCGGCGGTGAACAGGTTGACCGTCGGCTTGGCCGCGGAGGCCGGCGCCTTGGCCGCGCCGCCTGCGCCCTTGTGCGCCTCGGCCAGAAGGGCGGCGACCTCGTCGTCCAGCGCCTCGATCGCGCCGCCGCCCGCCCCGTCCCCGGCCTCGAACTCCTCCTGTTCGGGCAGCTCCATCCAAGACAGCTGCTCCTCCAGCGAATAGGGCGTCTTGACGATCCGCCAATTGTCGATCGAGCCGGTCGGGCACGGGGCGATGCAGGCCATGCAGAAATCGCAGATCGAAGCGTCGACCACGACATTGTTGTCGTCGTGGGTGATCGCGTCGATCGGGCACGCCTCCTCGCAGGTGTGGCAACGGATGCAGATTTCCGGATCGATCAGATGCTGTTTGACGAGCGCGGTCATGAAAATCTTCGCTCCGGGGTTCTGGTTTCAAGACCGGTCCCGCGCCCCCTCTGGCGGGCGCGCAGGCCGGGTCTCGCCTTACGCCATGTGCAGCTGCACATACTCGAAATCGCCGGGCTTGTTGTCGATCCCCACGCGCGGCGGCGCGATCCAGCCGGCGAACTTGCCCGGCTCCCACACCGGCACCATCAGCGAGGCGATATAGTCGCCGTCGGCTTTCGACGGCAGCCATTCGTCGCGCTTCTTGTCCCATTCCTCCTTCGACACGATCTCGCCGTCGGGGGTGATGTTGGCCTGGCCGAACACGCCGATCTGGCGATGGAAACCCGGATGCGGCAGCTTCATCTCGAACGGGATGCCGATCTTGGCGATCATCGCGTTCCAGCGGTTCACGCCGCCCTGGGAGTCGCGGATATAGTCGTCGCGCAGCCGCATGTTGATCGCCGACAGCGCCGGCAGATCGGCCGTCACCACCTTGCCGTCGACGAGCTGGACGACAGGATAGGTCGCATCCTTGAGCTGGTGGTCGTCGTCGATCTTGGTTTCCTGATAGCGGCCCTTGATGCCGGCGGCGAACGCGTTGGCGGCGTTGGTGGACACTTCCGAGCCGAACAGGTCGAGCGACAGCGTGTAGTGCAGGTTGAGCTTCTTCTGGATCGTCGGCAGGTCGATGACGCCGAGCGCGCGCACCGCCTGGATGTCGTAGGGATCCTCGATGCCCGCCTCCTTCATCGCCTCGCAGGTGCGCTGGATGACCCGGCCCACGCCGGTCTCGCCGACGAACATGTGATGCGCCTCCTCCGTCAGCATGAAGCGGCAGGTACGCGACAGCGGATCGAAGCCGGACTGGGCCAGGCTTTCGAGCTGCATCTTGCCGTCGCGATCGGTGAAATAGGTGAACATGAAGAAGGACAGCCAGTCGGGCGTGGCCTCGTTGAAGGCGCCCAGCATTCGCGGCGCCTCCTCAGACCCCGACGAGCGGCGCAGCAATTCGTCGGCCTCCTCGCGGCCGTCGGCGCCGAAATATTTCTGCAAGAGATAGACCATCGCCCACAGATGCCGCCCCTCCTCGACATTGACCTGGAACAGGTTGCGCATGTCGTAGAGCGACGGCGCGGTCTTGCCGAGATGGCGCTGCTGTTCGACCGAGGCCGGCTCGGTGTCGCCCTGGATGACGATCAGCCGGCGCAGCATGGCGCGGTGTTCGCCCGGCACTTCCTGCCAGGCCGGTTCGCCGTATTGTTCGCCGCACGGGATGCGGCGATCCTCGACCTGCGGCGCGAGCAGGATGCCCCAGCGATATTCCGGCATCTTGACGTAGTCGAACTTGGCCCAGCCCTTCGGATCGACCGAGATCGCGGTGCGCAGATAGACCAGCGATTCCTGGAATTTCTGCGGGATCAGGTCGTTCCACCAATTGATGTAGCCCGGATGCCACTTCTCCAGCGCCTTGAGAACGCGCCGGTCGGACGAAAGCCCGACATTGTTGGGGATCATCGTGTCGTAGGAAACATTGATCAGTTCGGACATAGGTCACTCCCGCAAGACTGTAAGCCGTGATTGGTCGCCGGGGCGAAGGAAACGGGCCGGCCCGAACGGCCGCGCGCCGTGGACGGTCCTCACACCCTCTTCATGTCGAATTCGCCGCGCAGCCCGGTGCCGTAGCGCTGCAGCGCGCCGGTCTCGCCGACCGCGTTGGGACGCTGGAAGATCCAGTTCTGCCAAGCCGTCAGCCGGCCGAAAATGCGCGTCTCCATGGTTTCGGGCCCGGCGAAGCGCAGATTGGCCTCCATGCCGGTGAGCGCGTCGGGCGAAAAGCTCGCCCGCTCCTCCAGGAAGATGCGCACCTCGTCCTCCCAGTCGATGTCGTCGAAGGCGAAGGTGACCAGGCCGAGCCCGCTCGCCGCGTCCGCCTCCAGCGCCTCACCGATCCGTTCCTCGGCGGCCCCGACGCTCGCCGGCTCGCCGAGAAAGCGCGTCTCCAGGCGCGTCAGGTCGTTCGACATCGGGTACGGCCCGAAATTGCCCTTGGTCAGGGTAAGCGTCGCGACCGAGCGGTTGTCGCCCTCGAACTCGCCGTCGGCCATATAGGAGCGGTCGGCGGCGAAGGCGAGTTCGGCCAGGGGACCCGCGAAACAGGAGCCCGGCTCGATCAATGCCGCCAGCGAGCGCGAGGTCATGTCGACGCGTTTCAAAACCCGCTTCCAGTAAAGCAGGATCTCGTTGGCGAGCCAGTCGTCGCGATTGTCGAGCAAAAACGCTTCGTGCGCGGCGACCAGAGCCGGGTCGCCCTGGCTGCGAAACACGATGACACCGATCTCGAGTTCATTGTTGCGCAGATGCAAAATGGCGTCGTCGAGTTCGCGCGCCGCCCGCAGCATCCAGCTTTCGGCGCCCTCGGCGTGCAGCGCCTCGACGGAGGCCGGCGCCGGGGCGTCGGGACCGTGCACGGTCAGCCGCGCGATGCGTTTTTCGCGGTCGATCTCGACCTCGACGCTCGAATAGGTCGCCGATCCGTCCTCGGAAAAACCGCGCTTGAGCGGCGTCAGCGTAATCCCCTTGGCGTCGGCGGGCCGCTTCGACTTGGCCGCGTATTCCCGCGCGCGGGCCGCGACCGTCTCGGCGAATTTGGTGTTGGGCACGACGTCGTCGACCAGACGCCAGTCCTTGGCCCGGCGCCCTTTCACCCCCTCCTCGATCGAGCAGAACACGTCGGCGTGGTCGCGGCGCACCTTGCGCTTGTCGGTGACGCGGGTGAGCCCGCCCGTGCCCGGCAGCACGGCCAGAAGCGGCACTTCCGGCAGCGCGACCGAGGACGAGCTGTCGTCGGCCAGGATGATGTGGTCGCAGGCGAGCGCCAGTTCGTAACCGCCGCCCGCGCACGCGCCCTTGACCGCGCAGATGTAATATTGCCCGGACTCCGCCCCCGCCGCCTCGAACGTGTTGCGGGTCTCGTTGGTGAACTTGCAGAAATTGACCTTGTGGGTGTGCGCCGCCCCGCCCAGCATGCGGATATTGGCGCCGGCGCAGAACACCCGGTCCTTGCCCGACTGCAGGACAACGACCTTGATTTCGGGATGCTCGAAGCGCATCCGCTGGACCACGTCCGCCAGCTCGATATCGACGCCGAGATCGTAGGAATTGAGCTTGAGCTCGTAGCCCTCGAACAGGCCGCCATTCTCGTCGACATCCATGAACAGATGCGCGACCTCGCCGTCATAATCGATCCGCCAGTGGCGATACTGCGACGGGTCGGTCTGGAAATCGATTGTCTTGGCCACGCTCTGCCTCCACCTTGCTGCTGCACTCTAGTGCAATATGATGCAAATTCCAAGCCCGATTGGCTTAACTATAGCGATATTTCGCCGATTGCTCCGCAGATTTCATGCTCAATATGAATTATAATTCATATTTTCCATGCCAATACGGGCCGCCGTGCCACAAGGCGCTCCAAGGCGCCGGAGCCGGCCTCCGCGTCGATCGCCGCGGCGAAGGCGATCGACGCCTCGGCGAGCTGCGCCACGTCGACCCCCATCACGCGTTCCGTTCGGCCATGCCCCGCGTTCCACAAGCAGTCGGCCGCGTGATGGGCAAGACGATCGGCCGCGCGCGGCCGCCCCATGCCGAGCTTCAGGCAGCAATTGGCCAGCTGGATCATGCCCTGGACGAGCATCCGCTCGGCGCTGTTGGGCCTGAGCCCCATCCACACCGGCTCCCAGACCTCGTGCGCCTCCCAGAAGAAGCCGTTGCCGTAGAGCGCGAAACCGTAGAGCCAGGCCTGATTGTCGGCCCAGCCGGCCGGATCGGTCGTCTCCGGCGCGGCATCGGCGATGTCGATGAAGACGCCGCTTTCGGGCCGGCGCGTCACGCCGGGCACGAAGGCGGTGTCCGGCAGCGGCCAGGCCGCGGCGTGACCGAAAATGCGATCGGACATGCTGTTTTCCGGCACCGTTCGCGCCTCGCCGGCTATGCCGCCTCCGCCTCGGCCGCCTCGATCGCGTCGAGCCGCGCCACGAACTCGGCCATCGCCGCGAGCGTGCGGGCCGGCTGGTCGATATGCGGCGAATGCCGGCAGTCTTCCAGCATCGCAACGTCGACCGGATTGTAGCTCTGCGTCTCGAGCGCCTCGATCTGCGCGCGCGAGCCGTACTGGTCGTCGACGCCCTGGATCGCCAGCACCGGCACGCGGATATAGGCGATCACCTCCTCGATGTTCCAGGCTTCGAATGTCGGATCGAGCCAGGCGTCGTTCCAGCCCCGGAACGCATTGTCGACATCGCGATGATAGCGCCCGAGCCGCGCGCGCAGGTCGCCCTCGTCATAGGCCTGGCGCGCGTCGCGGATCGCGTCGAGCCCCATCGGCTCGGTGAAGAAATGCGGCGCCATCAGCACCAGCCCGCGCACCCGGTGGTCCTGGACCGAGCCGGCATAGATCGCCGCGATCGAGGCGCCGTCGGAATGGCCGGCGAGCACGCCTTTCTTGAAGCCGATCGCCTTGAGCACGTCGGGCAGCACGTCGACCGCCTCGCGGGTCATGTAGTCGAGCGGGCGCGGCAGCGCGGCCGCGTCCGAGCGGCCATATCCCTGCCGGGAATAGGCAAACACCCCATAACCGGTCGCCTCGGCGAGCTTTTGCGGGAAATCGCGCCACAGCTCGACGCAGCCGAGCCCCTCGTGCAGGAGCACGATCGTCGGCGCGCGCTCCGGCGTCGGGCCGTAGCCCCTGCCCTCGAGCGACACGCCCCGGGTCCGGATCACCATGCTTTCGCCGCTGGTCCACATGTCAGGCAGCTCCTTGTCTGAGTTTGAAACGCTGGATCTTGCCGGTCGCCGTCTTCGGCAGGTCGGGCACGAAATCGATCCGGCGCGGATATTTCCAGGCGCCGACCTTGGCCTTCACATGGTCCTTGAGCGCCTGCTCCAGCCCGTCGCCCGCGACCTTGGTCTTCAAGACGACGAAGGCGCGCGGCTTTTCCAGCCCCGCCTCGTCGCGGTCGGCCACCACCGCCGCCTCCAGCACCTCGGGATGGGTCACCAGCGCCTGCTCGACCTCGAACGGCGACACCCAGATGCCGGAAACCTTGAACATGTCGTCGGTGCGCCCGCAATAGACGAAGCGGCCCTCGGCGGTGCGCTCGTATTTGTCGCCGGTGCGCGTCCAGCGCCCCTCGAAGGTCGAGCGGCTCTTCTCGCGCTGGTTCCAGTAATTCTCCGCCGCGGAGGGACCGTCGACCAGAAGCTCGCCGACCTCGCCGACCCCGACCTCGCCGCCGGTCTCGTCGACCAGCCGCAGCGCGTAGCCCGGCACGGCCACGCCCGACGTGCCGTAGACGATGTCGCCGGGTGCGTTCGACAGGAAGATGTGCAGCATCTCGGTCGAGCCGACCCCGTCGATAATGTCGACGCCGGTCGCCGCCTTCCAGCCATTGCCGATCTCGGCCGGCAGCGCCTCGCCGGCCGACACGCAAAGCCTGAGCCTGTCCATCCCGTCCGGCCGCGCCCCGCCGGCGGCGGCCACCATGGCCGCGTAGAGCGTCGGCACGCCGCAAAAGATCGTCGGCCTGATCTGGGCGATGGCGGCGAACATGTCGTCCGGCGTCGGCCGCCCCTTGAAGAGCGCCGCCGTCGCGCCGGCCGCCATCGGAAACGTCATCGCGTTGCCGAGCCCGTAGGCGAAAAACAGCTTGGCCGCCGACAACACGACATCGTCCGCCCGCATGCCGAGGATTTGCGCGCCGAACGTGTCGGCGGTCGCCTTCAGGCTGCCATGCAGATGGCGAACCCCTTTCGGCCGGCCGGTCGAACCCGACGAATAAAGCCAGAAGGCGCATTCGTCCGCGCTCGCCTCGACCGTGCCGCCGTCCCGGCTCGTGGCGAGTTCGGCGGCGAAATCGGCATGCCCGTCCGCCGCGCCGCCGACCACGAACACCGTGGCGAGCTCCGGCAGCCGGTCGAGAATCGGCGCGACCACCGGCAGGAGCTCGCGCGACACGAACAGCGCCTTGGCGCGGCTGTCGGCCAGGATGATCTCGTAATAATCGGCCGAAAGCAGCGTGTTGAGCGGCACCGGCACGACGCCGGCCTTCAGCGCGCCCCAGAAGATCACCGGAAACTCGATCTGGTCGAGCACGATCATCGCAGCCCGATCCTCGCGCCGCACCCCGTGGCGGCAAAACAGGTCGGCCATGCGGCCGGCCTCCCGCGATAGGTCGGCATAACTCAACCGCCGTCCCTCTTGCCCGCATTCGACGAAGGCAACGGCCTCGCCGCGCCCCGCCGCGACATGCCTGTCGATGAAATAGGCGGCGGCGTTGCCGTTCTCCTGACCCAAAACCATCCTCCTCCCGAATGCGATTCTGGCTCCGCGACAACCATATGATCAGGCGGCGGATTTATGCGATATCATGCACAAACACGCCGCGAAAGGCAAGCATCCTCCTGGAGGCGAACGCATGGATTGCAAACCATTCCATCCGCATCAGCCTCGTTTCGGCTTTTTTGTCAAAAACTTGGTCCAGGGCAGCGACCATAATTGCATTATATTGCAGATGTCGCGGAAGTGCGGGCCCTCCCGACCACCATGCCGTTCAGATCATGTCGGGCCAGTCCGGGCGCTGCGCGCGCCGTCCGCGCGGGTCGTTGCCGTCGGCAAAGCCCATGTCGCGCCGGAGATGATCGGGAAGCGTGCGCGGATCGAGGCGACGCCGACGCGAACGCGGCCGGGCGAGGAAAGCCGCGACACGCCCGATCCAGGACCGGCCACGCGGCGCCAAAAGTCGCGAGAGATAATCTGCGCTGGCCATGGCACACCGCCTTCCTTATGCTTGATTGTTGATGCGTCGATCGGGACTCTGACCGGAAAAGCCTAGATTTTCCAATCAAACGGCAACCGGAACACATAAGGGAGTTTTATCCATCATGGTTGCGCCGCTCCCGCCCCTGGCTGCGCTGCGCGCCTTCGAGGCCGTCGCCCGGCACAATAGCTTCACCCGCGCTGCCGGCGAGCTCGGTATGACCCAGGCCGCGGTCAGCTATCAGATCAAGGTTCTGGAGGAGCGGGTCGGCGTGCCGCTTTTCGTCCGCCGCCCGCGCCGGATAGAGCTGACCGAGACCGGCAGCCGCCTGGCGCCGGCGATCGGCGAGGCCTTCGAGCGGATCGCCGCCGCCTGGCAGGAGGCCCGCCACGGCGCGCAGGGCACGCTGGTCATCAACACGCTGCAGACATTCGCCTCCGCCTGGCTCGCGCGCCATATCGGCTCTTTCCAGATCGCCCATCCCGGCATCGCGGTCCGCATCGAGACCGACCAGAAGGTCATCGATTTCGTCCGCGACGAGGCCGACATCGCCGTTCGTTCGGGCTCCGGCGGCTGGCCGGGCCTGATCGAGCACGAACTGATCGGCACCGACTTTTCGCCGATGCTGTCGCCCGGGCTGGCCGCCTCGGCGGGCGGGCTGCGCGAGCCGGCCGACCTGCTGAAGCTGCCGATCGTGTCGCCCAACGACCCATGGTGGCCAGACTGGCTGGCGCGCGCCGGGCTTGCCCCCGACGCGCTCGCCGGACGGCCGCACACCAGCCTGGGGTCGCAAGCCGTCGAGGCGAGCGCCGCGATCGCCGGCCAGGGCGTGGCCCTGTTGACGACGGCCTTCTACCGCCAGGAGATCGAGGCCGGCCTACTGGTCCAGCCCTTCGACATCGTCGGCACGGAGGGCCAAGCCTATTTCCTGGTCTATCCGCAGGCCCGGCGCAACGCGCCCAAGACGCGCGCCTTTCGCGATTGGATCCTGCCGCTGTTCGACCGGCAGCCGCGCTGAGGGCGCGCGCCCCGCGGCGCCGGCCGCGCTTGATCCAGGTCATGGCGTGGCCGCATCGTTCGCGCCACCTGTGGCAGGCCAGCATGCGCACCGCCAGAAAAGGCTGGACGCGCACCGATATTTTGCCCAAACCATGGCAAAACAAGTGCGCCGCCGCACCACGACGACACGGTCGCGGACAAGGCGCACGGGGAGGAGAATGTGGGTCCGGCCGAAATCCATGCCGGCGAAAGCCTGATCCGGAGGCGCTATGCGCGCATCGGCTTCGCGGTGCTGGCCGCCACGCTGGTCTGCGGCGCGGCGCTGGCCTGGCTCGGCTATGCTTTCGGCAGCGCCCAGGCCCGGCGCGCGGTCGAGGCGTCCGCCAGCGAGGCGCTGGCCCTACAATCCGAGACCCTGTCGGGCGTGCTCGAAAAATACCGCCTCCTGCCGCCGCTGCTGGCGCGACGCGACGACATCATCGCCCTGTTCGCTCCGCCGCATGACGGCGAGGCGCGTGCGGCGGCCCGCCACGTCGCCTTCGAGATCGCCGGCTATTCCGGCGCCAAGGATGTCGCCTTCGCCGATGCGACCGGGCGCATCTTCGCCTCCGCGCGCGGCATATTCGACAATTCGCGCCTCAACGAAAACGCCCTGCTCGACGCCGCGCGACAGGGCCGTCTCGGCCGCGAGACCCGGTCGGACGACAATGAACGCGCCTACGTGTTCGCCGCGTCCGTCCGGCGCGGCGGCGCGCTGGTCGGGGTGATCGCGGTCTATGTGCGCATCGACCGGATCGAGCAGACCTGGTCGCTTTCGGCCAACCCGATCGCCGTGGCCGATGCCGGCGGCCTGGTCTTCATCTCCAACCGCACGCAATGGAACCAGCGCCGCCTGTTCGGCCCGGCGGGCGGCGACGCGGTTCTGAGCGGCGATCCCGACGGAGACGGCGTGGTCGCCGAAACCGGCGAACCCGGCCTCGGCTATATTTCCGCCCGGCGTGACCTGCCCTTGATGGGCTGGACCCTGCATGTTCTGGCCGACCGCGCGCCGGTGGTGGCCGCCGGACGCACGGCCAGCCTCGTCGTCGTGCTGGCGGCCCTGCTCGCCGGCAGCCTCTCCTTCTTCCTCGTCAAGCGCCGCGAGGCCTTTGCGCTGCGCCAGGCGCGCGCGGAGGCCGAAGCGCACCGGCTCGAACATCTGGTCCAGGAGCGCACCGCCGACCTGACCCAGGCCAACGCGGCCCTTGCCCACGAGGTCAGGGAACGCACCGAGGCCGAGGCGCAATTGCGCAAGACCCAGAACGAGCTCATCCAGGCCGCCAAGCTGGCCGCGCTCGGGCAGATGTCGGCCACGCTCAGCCACGAATACAACCAGCCGCTGGCCGCCATCCGCACCTATGCCGACAATGCGACCGCGCTTCTGCAGCGCGGCCGCGCCGAGTCCGTCCGCGAGGCGCTGACCCGCATTTCCGGTCTCGTCGACCGCATGTCGGAACTGTCGCGCACGCTGTTGTCGTTTGCCCGCAAGCCGGGCACCGAAATCGGCGATGTCGCGCTTGCCCCGGTGCTGGAGGAGGCGCTGATGCTCGTCGGACCGAGGGCGCGCAATGCCGGCATCGAGATCCGGCGCGAGGCGATCGTGCCCGACCTCGCGGTGCGCGGCGGCAAGCTGCGCCTCACCCAGGTGGTGGTCAACCTGCTCAACAACGCGCTCGACGCGCTCTGCGGCATCGGCTCGCAGGGCCGGCCGGACGCGCCCCTGGTCACGATCGGCGCGCGCCGCCTCGGCGAGCGCGTCGCGCTGACCGTGGAAGACAACGGTCCCGGCATTCCCGACGCGCTGCGCGAGCAGGTGTTCGAACCGTTCTTCTCCACCAAGGGCGTCGGCGAAGGCGTCGGCATCGGCCTGTCGATCGTCTACAATATCGTGCGCGAATTCGGCGGCGCGGTGCACGTCTCCGCCGTCCCGGGCGGCGGCGCGCGCTTCACCGTTCTGCTGTCGGCCGCCGCCGCCCCCCCGCAGACGCTCGCCAAAGCCTCATGAGCGACGCCCGCGTCCTGCTTGTCGACGACGACGACGATCTGCGCCCCGCCCTCGTCCAGGGTTTCGAAATCGAGGACCTCGCCGTCACCGCCTACCGCAGCGCGGAGGAGGCGCTGCCCGACATCGGCCGCGAGCTCTATGGCTGTATCGTCACCGACATCCGCATGGCCGGCATGGGCGGCATGGAACTCATGCGCCGCTGCCTGGAGATCGACCCGGCGCTGCCGGTCGTGCTGATCACCGGCCATGGCGAGGTTGCGCTCGCCGTCCAGGCGATGCGCGACGGCGCCTACGATTTCATCGAAAAACCCTTCCCTGTCCACCGCCTGACATCGGTGGTGCGCCGGGCCATCGAAAAACGCCGCCTGGTGCTGGAAAACCGGGTCCTGCGCGAAACGCTCGACGCCTCCGGCGATCTGGAATCGCGCCTGGTCGGTCGCAACCCGGCCATGCGGCGCCTGCGCGAGGAGATCGCGGCTCTGGCCGGCACCGACGCCGACGTGCTCATTCTGGGCGAAACCGGCTCCGGCAAGGAAGTCGTGGCGCGGGCCCTGCACGATTTCGGCGATCGCGCGCGCGCCAATTTCGTCGCCATCAATTGCGGCGCGCTGCCGAAGGAGATTTTCGAAAGCGAACTGTTCGGCCACGAGGCCGGCGCCTTCACCGGCGCCCAGGAAATGCGCATCGGCAAGCTGGAGCACGCCGACGGCGGCACCGTCTTCCTCGACGAGATCGAATCGATGCCGCTCGAGCTGCAGGTCAAGCTGCTGCGCGCCATCGAACACCGCACCGTCGAACGTCTCGGCTCCAACCGCTCGATCCCGCTCGACGTGCGCTTCGTCGCCGCCAGCAAGGCCGACCTCAAGGCCGAGAGCGAGGCGCGCCGCTTCCGCGCCGACCTGTTTTACCGGCTGAACGTGGCGACGCTGAAGATCGCGCCCTTGCGCGAGCGCGGCGACGACATTCCGCTGCTGTTCACCCATCTGGCGCGCGAGGCGCGCGCCCGCTACCGCCGCGACATGCCCGAAATGAACCCGGCGCTGGAAGCCGAGCTCACCGCCCATGACTGGCCAGGCAATGTGCGCGAACTGCGCAATGTCGCCGATCGCTGGGTGCTCGGGCTGTGGCGCGGCTTTTCGCCGGATGCGCCCGTCGCGGCCGGGGGCGCCAGCACGCTTGCAGACAGGCTCGCCGCCTTCGAGCGCTCGGTCATCGAGGCCGAATTGAAACGCCACGGCGGACGCCAGAAAGAGACCTACGAAGCGCTCGGCATCTCGCGCAAGGGCCTTTACGACAAGATGAAAAAGCTCGGACTTGGTGGGCACGACGATGGGTAGATATCCACCCACGGCGCTGGCGCGATGTGTGATCGACGTAACATCGCCACTTCAAGCGGATCGGGCGGTCGCGGGCGCACAGACGCCCAGCCGCCTGATTTGAAAGCATTTCTTAAGAAAAGCCTACGGCGCCTCGAAACTGGCACCGCTCTTGCTAGCAAGACGACGAGCGGCGCGTCCGCCGCCACGGCGCGGACCGCTGCCGCGCTCCCCGGGGAGCGCAAGCGCGGCGGAAGCCGTGGATGTGAAAGCACAACCGGGCCTGGGCCCACCAAGTGGAGGACGATCATGAAAAAGCTTCTCGGCGCCGTATCGGCGCTCGCCATGGCGCTGTTTGCCGGACAGGCCGTCGCGTCCGAAGGCTGCGACGATGGCGAGATGGTCATCAAGTTCAGCCATGTCGTGGCCGCGACCGGCCACCCCAAGGGCGACGCCGCCACGCTGCTTGCCGAGCGCGTCAACAAGGAGATGGACGGCAAGGCCTGCATGGAGGTGTTCGCCAACTCGACCCTGTTCGACGACGACAAGGTGATGGAGGCGCTGCTTCTCGGCGACGTCCAGCTCGCCGCCCCGTCGCTGTCCAAGTTCGAGGCCTACACGCTGAAATACCGGCTGTTCGACCTGCCCTTCATCTTCGCCGACCTGAAAGCCGTCGGCGCCTTCACCGGCAGCGAGGCCGGCAAGAACCTTCTCAAGGTGATGGAGGACCAGGGTTATACCGGGCTCGGCTACTGGATGTCGGGCATGAAATATTTCTCCGCCAAGAAGCCGCTCCTGGTGCCGACCGATGCCAACGGGCTGAAATTCCGCGTCCAGACCTCCGACGTCGCCGTGGCGATGATCGAGGCGATGGGCGCCTCGGCCCAGAAACTGGCCTTCAAGGAAGTCTACGGCGCGCTGCAGACGGGCGTTGTCGACGGCCAGGAAAACTCCTGGTGCAACATCTACAAGCAGAAATTCTTCGAGGTTCAGGACGGCATCTCGGAGACCAACCACCAGGCGCTGGCCTATCTGCTAGTCACCTCGACCGAGTGGCTGAACGGCCTCGACGCCGACGTCCGCGACCAGTTTCTGGCGATCGCCGAGGACGTCACCAACGCCGCCAATGACGAGGTCGGCAAGAAGGAAGCCGACTGCCGCCAGGGCATCCTCGACGCCAACGGCGAAATCCGCACCCTGACGCCCGAGCAGCGGACCGAATGGGTCAAGACCATGAAGCCGGTCTGGGACAAGTTCGAGGGCGATATCGGCAAGGACCTGATCGACGCCGCCGCGGGCGCCGGCTCCTGATCGTAAAAGACGCGGACACGGCCGAGGCGACCCGGCCGTGTCCTTCTCCTGCCGCGCCTTAAAGCGCGGCCGGTCCAAAGCGGGGGAACCATCCAATGGCTTTGTTGTGGCCGATCCTCGGCCTGATCGCGCTCGTTGTGATCCTCTTCGCGGCCGAGCGGCGCTGGCCCGAGGCGATCACCCGGCTTGAAGAAAACTTCATCGCCGCGCTGATGGCGATCATCACCCTGGTGTCGTTCTTCCAGGTCGTCGCGCGCTACGGTTTCAACACCGGCTGGAGCGGCGCGCTGGAACTGACGCGTATCCTGTTTGCCTGGCTGATCCTGTTCGGCATGAGCTACGGCATCAAGCAGCACATGCATCTGGGCGTCGACGCCTTCATCCGCTTCCTGCCCAAGCCCGCCTTCCGCGTCGTGGCCGTGTTCGGCGCGTTTTGCGCCTTCCTCTACGCCTTCATGCTCTTGCATGCCGGCTGGCTCGCCTGGTTCGGGGTCGACGTCAGCACCAATTGGCGCCAGACCGGCGCCATCGGCTACTGGAAATTCATGTTCGACCGCGGCACCGGCCTCGACGATCTGCGCTGGCCGGAGCTGATCCAGTCGCTGTTCGGCACCCAGGAGCGGGTGCAGCGCTGGATCGCCTATCTGATGCTGCCGATCGGCCTTTCGCTGCTCGCCTTCCGGTCTCTGGAAGCCATGATCGCCATCCTGCGCGGCGAGCGGGAACTGGTGATCGCCGGCCACGAGGCCGAGGAGCTCGTCTCCGAACACAAAGACATCCTGAAGGACTGAGCACCATGGAAGCCGCCATTCTGTTCGTTCTCGTCCTGGGTCTGTTGTTTCTCGGCGTGCCGGTCGCCGTGTCGCTCGGCCTGTCGTCGATCATCATCATCGCCTTCTTCTCCGCCGATTCGATGTCCTCGGTGGCGCTGCAGCTTTTCACCGCCTCGCAGAACTACACGCTGCTCGCCATCCCCTTCTTCATCCTCGCCTCCGCCTTCATGTCGACCGGCGGCGTGGCCAGGCGCATCATCCGTTTCGCGATCGCCACGGTCGGCCATTTCCGCGGCGGCCTGGCGATGGCGAGCGTCATGGCCTGCATGCTGTTTGCCGCGCTGTCCGGCTCCTCGCCGGCGACCGTGGTCGCCATCGGCACGATCGCCATCGCCGGCATGCGCCAGGTCGGCTACAGCAAGGACTTCGCCGCCGGCATCATCGCCAATGCCGGCACGCTCGGCATCCTGATCCCGCCCTCGATCGTCATGGTGGTCTATTCCGCCGCCACCGACGTGTCGGTCGGGCGCATGTTTCTGGCCGGCGTCGTGCCCGGCCTCGTCGCCGGGCTGATGCTGATGGCGGCGATCTACGTGCTGGCGCGCATCCGCAACCTGCCGGCCGAGGAGTGGAAGGGGTTCGGCGAAATTCTGGCCGGCGGCAAGGAGGCAGGCTGGGGCCTGTTCCTGATCATCATCATTCTGGGCGGCATCTATGGCGGCGTCTTCACGCCCACCGAGGCCGCCGCGGTCGCGGCCGTCTACGCCTTCTTCGTCGCGCTGTTCGTCTATCGCGACATGGGCCCGCTCAAGGGCGTGCGCTGGATCCAGGACACCGACAGCAAGCGCGCCCGCGTCGGCTTTTCGGCCCTCGTCTACGCCCTCGCCTTCTTTTTCGTGTTCATGATCCTGTCCTTCTTCGCCACCGCCGAATGGGAAGGCGTGACCGCGGGCGGCCGCGCGCTCATCGGCCTGGTGCTGTCGCTCGCCATCATGGTCGCCTACGCGGTGTGGCGCGACCGCGAATCCAACCCCTTCAACATTCCCGGCTACATCGTCGCCGGCCTGCCGATCTGGGGCCGCAATGTCGCGCTGATGGGCCGCAACTTCTTCCGCATGTTCTTCAACGAGGACACGCGCAAGGTCATGACCGACGCGTCGAAGACGACGATCATGCTGATGTTCATCATCGTCAACGCGCTGCTTTTCGCCCATGTCCTGACCTCGGAGCGCATCCCCGACGCCATCACCGACCTGATGATCGGCTACGGCTTCAACTGGTTCACCTTCCTGATCGCGGTCAACCTTTTGCTGTTGCTCGGCGGCCAGTTCATGGAACCCTCCGGCTTGCTCCTGATCGTGGCGCCGGTGGTGTTTCCGATCGCCATGGAACTCGGCGTCGACCCGGTCCATCTCGGCATCATCATGGTGGTCAACATGGAGATCGGCATGATCACCCCGCCGATCGGCCTCAACCTGTTCGTCACCTCCGGCATCACAGGCATGAGCCTGATCCAGGTGGTGCGCGCCGCCGCCCCCTTCGTGGCGGTGCTGTTCGCCTTCCTGATCCTGGTCACCTATGTGCCGGTCTTGTCGACCTGGCTGCCCTACAGCCTGATGGGCCCGGAGATCGTGACGCGCTGAGCCGGCGACGGCGCGCCGGCGTTTTGACGGCCGGCTCGAACCGTTCTGCTTTCCGCGGAATCGCAGACCGGCTCCAACCTATTGTTTTGACGCGTTTCCGAACGGCGAACCGGCTTCCACTTCGCCTGGAAACGCTTTAGTTGAGGATCGCGATCGACAGGTTGAGGAGGGCGGCGAAGCCGACCCAGGCCGCATAAGGCACAAACAGGGCGGCGGCCAGGCGGTCGGCGCGCCAGCGATTGACCGCGAAGCCGACGACCAGCAGCGCCATGGCGACGATCACGACGAATGCCGGCCAGACCAGGTGCAGCGCGAAGAAGACCGGCGACCAGAGCCAGTTCAGCGCCATCTGCCCGTACCAAAGTTTCATGGCGGTGCCGTCATGGTCGGCGAGGAAGGTCCGCCAGCCGGCAATGGCGATCAGCACGTAGAGCGTGAACCAGACCGGGCCGAAGATCCAGTTCGGCGGGCTGAAGGGCGGTTTTTGCAGGCCCGCATACCAGGCGCCCGGCACCGTCGCAGAACCGATCAGAGTGCCGACGCCGATGACGACGGCCAGAAACGCCGCCAGCAGCAAGAGTGATCCGGGGCGGCGATACTCGTCATTCGAACTCAAGGACATGTTCCTTCAAACGCGACAGGCCGCTTTTGGTTTCACGCCGAAAGGCGCCTGCGGCACGCGCGCCGGCGCGCCGCCTGTCAGACCACGGACCGTGCCGCCAGCCGCAGCGCGCCCGCCGTCATCGCCAGATAGGTCATATGATGCAGGAACTGGTCGAAGCCGTGCATGGCCCAGAAGGCGGCCGTATCGGGGCCCTTGCAGCTTTTCATGCCGTGGCGGGCCTTGGCGTGGTCGATCAGAAAATGCACGGCGAACTCCGCCGCCATGAAGGCCGCCAAAAGCGGCAGTCCAAGCCCGGCCAGGAGCAGCGCCGGCACCGAGCCGAGCGCGTGCACGCCGGCGTGACAATAGCCGCCCGGCTGGTCGAAATGCCCCTTGGCGCGGATGACCCAGCGTGGCTGCAGCAGATAATCGGCAATGAAATGCTTGGCCTGCAGGCACGCAAGCACGCCGAACGCCAGCATCAATTCGTCGGCCAAATAAAGCCTCCCCAGGGGCGCGACCGGACAATCCGGCGGTTGCCGGCATCGGTCACACCCTTACACACACTAGAACATGACGACGGCGCAAGGAAACAGCAGCGTCGCCGCAAGCCGCGGCCGGCTTGCGTGCCCAGTCTCGTCATGAAAGCCGGCCTTGCAAGGGGGGCGTGCAACGATCTCGCTGCAACACTGTCGCAGGCCCCGCGTCGGCGGCGCCGCGGCATTGCGATCACGGCAAAAACATCCGCGCCAGGCGCAAAATCGCCGCCGCCCCGCGGAAACGTGCCGCCCGAACCGGCAGGCGGCCGGCACACGCGGCCGCCGGCGCGGGCCCGTCAACCGCGGGCATGTCTGTCCGCACCGGCGGCCGCCGTCGCGCCGTCCAGGCCCTCGAAAGCGCCGGGCCCGGCATCCGGCAAGAGCGCCAGCACGCGCTCGTAGGGCCGGCAGAGCGCGGTGCCCTTGGGGCTTTCCACGATCGGCCGGTTGATCAGAACCGGGTGCGCGACCATGGCATCGATCAGCGCGTCGTCGCTCCAGGCGCCCTCGCCCAGGCCGAGCTCGTGATAGGGCGCGGCCTTGTCGCGCAGGACGGCGCGCGGCGCCACGCCCATCGCCGCGATCAGCGCGACCAGTTTCTCGCGCGTCGGCGGCGTCTTGAGATACTCGACCACGACCGGCTGGACGCCCGCCTCGCGGATGGCGGCGAGTGTCTTGCGCGACGTGCCGCAGGCCGGGTTGTGGTAGATGGTGATCGTCATGCGTGTCTCGTCGTTCTATTTGCTATCGGGCCCCGGCGGAAACCAGTGCCGGGTGCGGTTGGCGAAGGCCACCAGCGACAGCATCACCGGAACCTCGACCAACACGCCGACCACCGTGGCAAGCGCCGCTCCCGAATTCAAGCCGAACAGGCTGATGGCGACGGCCACGGCCAGCTCGAAGAAATTGGACGTGCCGATCAGCGCGCAGGGCGCCGCGACGTTGAACGGTATTTTCCACGCCTTCGCCGCCGCATAGGCGAGAAAGAAAATGCCGTAGGACTGGATCAGCAGCGGCACGGCGATCAGCACGATCAGTATCGGCCGGGCGACGATCACATGGCCCTGGAAACCGAACAGCAGCACCACCGTGACCAGAAGGCCGATCACCGAGACCGGTTTCAGCGACGCCGTGAAACGGGAAACGGCCTCCTGCGCGGCCCTGCCTTCGGCGCGCCGGGTGAGCCAATGGCGCGTCAGCGCGCCGGCGACAAGCGGGATCACCACATAGAGCCCGGTCGCCAGAAGCAGCGTCTCCCAGGGCACGGCGATGTCGGTGACGCCGAGCAGCAGCGCGACGATCGGCGCGAAGGCGAAGATCATCACCACGTCGTTGAGCGACACCTGCACCAGCGTATAGGTGGCGTCGCCGCGCGTGAGCTGGCTCCACACGAACACCATCGCCGTGCATGGCGCAGCCCCCAGGAGGATCAGCCCGGCGATATATTGCTGCGCATCGGCCGGCTCGATCCAGGGCGCGAACACGTGCTCGAAGAACAACACGCCGAGCGCGGCCATGGTGAAGGGCTTGACCAGCCAGTTGACCGCCAGCGTCAGCACCAAGCCCTTCGGCCGGTCGCCGATCTGGCCGAGGCTGGAAAAGTCGACATTGACCATCATCGGAAACACCATCGCCCAGATCAGCACGGCGACGACGAGGTTGACGGAAGCGTATTCCAGACCGGCGAGCAGGCCGAACGGGCCGGGCACCAGATTGCCGAGCGCGATGCCGGCGACGATGCACAGCGCCACCCACACCGACAGATATTTTTCGAAAAAGCCGATGCCGCCGGCAGAAGCCGCGGCGCGGTTGAAAACCTGGTCTGTCATGCGCTTGTCCTGCGGGGTTCGGTCGAGGGTCATCCGGCCTCGGCGACATCGCCACCGATGGCGTCGAGCCGCTTTTGCAGCGTCAGTCGGTCGATCGAGGCGAGCGGCAGGCTGGTGAAGACGGCGATGCGGTTCGACAACATGCGGTAGGCGTCGGCGAAGGCGAGGTTTTTCTCCGCCTCCGTGCCCTCGGCCGCGGCCGGGTCGGGCACGCCCCAATGCGCCGACATCGGCTGGCCGGGCCAGATCGGACAGCTTTCGGCCGCCGCGCTGTCGCAGACCGTGAAGACGAAATCCAAGGTCGGCGCGTCGGGTCCGGAAAACTCCTCCCAGCTTTTGGAGCGCGCGAAGCCGGTATCGTGGTTCATCGCCTCAAGCAGTCGCAGCGTGGCCGGATGGACCGCGCCTTTCGGCTGCGAGCCGGCCGAAAACGCCCTGAAGCGCCCGTTCCCGACCCGATTGAGGATCGCCTCGGCAAGGATCGAACGGGCCGAGTTGCCCGTGCACAGAAAAAGGACGTTGTAGATCCGTTCGCTCATGACACCCCTGTCCACGCATCGTGTTCGGTTGCTTCGTGTTCGTCCCGCCGCAAGCAGGTCGCCGCCGCGATCGCCGGCCGGCACAGGTCCGGCGCGCCGTTGCAGCAATCCTCCATCAGGAAGGCGAGCAGGTCGCGAAACCCGGTCATGTCGGCGGCGTAGCACACGCTGCGGCCCTCGCGCCGCGCCGCGATCAGCCCGGCCCGGTCGAGCACCTTCAAATGCGCCGACATGGTGTTTTGCACCGTCGACAGGCGCGCCGCGATCTCGCCGGCCGCAAGCCCGTCGGGCCCGGCGCGCACCAGAAGGCGAAACACCTCCAGCCGGGTCTCCTGGCCGAGCGCGGCCAGCGCGTCCAGAGCGGCTATCTTATCCATAATTCCAGAAATCCGGATATTTCGACTTGCGGTCGTCTAACCCGCGCGGTCGCGGCGCGCAAGCGAAAAATCAGGGGTCGGCATGCGATCGTCCGGCTTGGGCGCGGTCACCGCATCGCGCCCGCCCGGACAAACCGGCGATGGCGCCGGCGCGCGGGCCGCGCGATGCGACCCGCGCGGCCGGGGCCGGCTTCACAGATTGTACTGCTCGCGCGCGTAGCCGCCCAGACCGACGGCGTCGAGCCGGGCGAGCGGGGCGAGCAAGGTGACCTGGATGACGCCGGGCGCGCGGCCGATCTCGATCGCGCCGTTGATCGTCGCCCGGTTGCGCACCTCGGCAACGCTCAGGCCGAGCAGCGTCGCCGCCCGCTGCAGCCCGTTGTCGATCGCCGCGTTCATGTCGGCCGCCGTGCCGATCACCGAGACCGGCGCCAGCTCCTCGACCGTATCCATGCCCCACCCCTTGGCCAGCCGCAGCGCGCGGGCGCGCTCGTCGGCGCTGAACGGGCGCGCCAGCGGCGGCAGGTCCTCCAGCAGCGGAAACAGCACCGGCCCGTCGATCGGATACTCCTTCACCACCTCGACCTGCAGCGTCACGCTGCCGGCGACGTCCATCGTGTGGCCGGCGATCTCGCCGTCGCCCTGGGCGGCGTGCATGTCGCCCATATAGACGCCGGCCCCCTTCACCTTGACCGGCGCGATCAGGATCGCGCCCGGCCGCACGGCATCGATATCCATATGGCCGTCGGTCTTGTGGGCCGCCAGTTGCTCGGCGGTGATCGCGTAGTCGTGCGGCGCGCCGACCAGGAAGGCGCCGAAATCGCCGGCATTGTGCGAATCCGGCAGAGCGTGCGACGGCGTGGTGCCGAGCTGGCCGAGGAAGGGGCGCATGCGCACCATCACGCCGGCCATGTCCGACGGCGCGAAGGCGAGGATCGGATGCTGCACCGAGCGGTCGGGCAGCGCGGCGTAGTGATGGGCGTTGCGCGCGATCGTCTCGGCCGCCGCCTTCGGCACCGTAACGCCGACCTGGCGCGTCTCGTCGAACACCACCGTGTAACCGTGCACGATCTCGAACGGTTTGACCGCGTTGCCGCAGCGGTCGCACTTGACCGCGTCCTGGCCGATCCCCTCGAGATGGGTTTCCGGCCACAGCGCGTCGCAGGTCGGGCAGCGCGCGGCGACATAGGGATCGCCGAGGCAGAACCCCTCCGGCGAGGAATCGTGGCCCGACGCGGTGGCGAGCGCGGTCACGGTGATGTCGCGAATGCGGATCGCGATGCCGTCGCCGGGCTCGGCCCCGTCGACATGGACCGGCTGCGTCACCTCGTGGCCGCCGCGCAGGCGCGGCGTGATCATCGGCCCCCAGCAGCCAGGCGCGGTGTTGGCGATGATGGTGCCGCCGTTCTCGACCGGGCCGAGCATCGGCGCGTCCGGGTCGAGCACGCTGTTGGTAAATCCCTGCACGACGACGCTGCGCCGCGGCGCGGTGGAAATTTCGGCTGGTTTGTTCATGGTCGGGATGGCTCCTCTCATGCGCGTGGATGACCGCTTCGGCGGGACTTCTGGTGCGTTCCGGCGTCCCGCCCTGCGTGACGACAGGCTAGGCGCACCGCCGGCATCTGACCAGAGCGCAGTCCCGCCTGTCCGATGGGCCATGGCCGTCGCGACGTCGTCGGCAAGCGGCAGACTGCGAAGGATCGACGCAAAATTGCCCGACGCAGGCGAAACGCCGGCGGCACGGGACAACCCCGGGCGCGCGCGACGCCAACTGCCGTGAAATCGGGAAAATGGTGGGCCCGGAGGGACTCGAACCCCCAACCAAGCGGTTATGAGCCGCCGGCTCTAACCATTGAGCTACAGGCCCCACCGGCTGCGTGACTTAGTGGCTTTTTGACGCCTGCACAAGCAGGCGCCGCAATCCACCCACATTCGCCCCCTAGCGCTTGCGGCGGGAGACAAACTCGGAGTGAACTGAATGATCCGCACCGTCCTGCCGCTGGCCGCCGCCCTGTCGCTTTGCGCCGTGCCCGCAATCGCCGCCGACCAGCCCTCGCCGCGCATCCAGGTGTCCGGCGAGGGCGAGGCGACGCTGAAGCCCGATCTCGCGGTCCTGACCCTGTCGGTGATGCGCGAGGCCGACAGCGCGCGCGAGGCGATGAGCGCCGCCAACCAGGCGATGGAGGCCGTAATCGCGGCCATGAAGGAGGCCGGCATCGCCGCCCGCGACCTGCAGACCGCCGGCCTGCAGATCAACCCGCGCTACGAGGCCAAAAAACACGCCGACGGCAGCCAGACCTCCGAGATCGCCGCCTATCAGGTCGCCAACACGCTGAGCGTGCGCGTGCGCGACATCGCCGCCGTCGGCGCCGTTCTCGACCAGGCCGTCACGCTCGGCGTCAACCAGGGCGGCGGCATCCTGTTCGGCAACGAGGACCCCTCCTCCGCCCTGACGCAGGCGCGCACGGCCGCCGTCAAGGACGCGATCGCCAAGGCCGGAACCCTGGCCGCGGCCGCCGGCGTGGAACTCGGCCAGATCATCGAGATTTCCGAACAGGCCTATACCCCGCGCCCGATGCCCTATATGGCGCGCGCCGAGATGGCCTCCGGGGCGGCGCCGGTCGAAGCCGGCGAAAACAGCTATCGCGTCCAGGTCAACGTCACCTTCGGCATCGGCCCGCAAGATTAGGCCCGCCGGATCGCATGCAAAAGGCCCGCGAAACCGGTTCGCGGGCCTTTTTGGTTCCCATCTCAGTGCATCGCGGCGTCAGCGCATCGCGACGATCGGGCAACGCGGCGCCCGGGCAAAGGTGACCGCGACGCGCTGGCCGAACTTGCGGCCGCGCACCTTGATGACGCGATGATTGGCGCGCACGACATGCGCCCGGCGCACGCCCATGCCGCGTGCCTTGCGCACGGCACGCTGGGTGGTGCAGGCCGGCCGGCGGAAATCGCGGCCGCCGCGCCAGTGGCGCCCACCGCGCCAGTGGCGGCCGCCATCGCCGAAGCGCATCGACACATGGCCGCCGGAACCGCCAATGCCGATCGAAATGCCGTCGGCCAGCGCGCTGGTGGAGGTCGCGCCGATGGCGCCGAAGCCGATCAGGGATGCAAGAGCGGCGGTTTTGAGGAAGGTGAACATGGGATGTCTCCTGTGAGCGGGGTTCGGATGTCTGCTCGCCGAAGCGATGCCCGGATACTGGCCGCCCCTGCCTGAACCGGACGAGAACCGTCCGTTCATGCCGCGTTCATGGCACCCCACCGGCCGGCAAAACGCAGAAGATCGCGCGGGGCCGCACCGACTGCCCGCCCCGAACGCGCCGGGGTCGGCACGCCGGGCCTGCGTGACGCGGTGGCCGACGAGGGGATGCGATGCGGCGTTCGCCCGCCGGAAGGCGGGCCCGTCATCGCCAAAAATCGCCAAAGGCAACGGGCGTTTGCAGGCGAGAGGAACGCCGGTTCGCGATGGTGTGAAAAGCGGAACGGCGTTAGAGCCGGCGCATCCAGTATGCCATCGGCTTCGGGGTTTCGGCCGCCGCGCCGATCTCGCGCCAGGAAAATTCCGTCACCAGGCCGTCGATCGGCCGGTAGCCGCGCTTGCGCCAAAAGCCGTCGAGCGGTTGATAGTCGGGCGGGCGGCGCGGATGGTCTTCCGGCCGCACGACGGCGGAAAACACGCAGGCCCCGAACCCGAACCCGCGCGCCGCCGCCTCGCGTTCGGCAAAGAAACGCACGCCCGCCCCCTGCCCGCGATAGGGTTTCAAGAGCACGGATTCGCCGAAATAGTAAAACGTGGCGACATCGAGCCCGCGCTCGGCGAAAGGCTGCGCGAAGGCGTCGAAATGCTGGGCGAGCGGGGCGGCGGTCGCCGCGCCCACCAGCCTGTCGCCGTCGAACGCGCCGATCACCGCCGCCTGGTCGGTCGCAAAATAAGTCGCCAGATAGCGCCGTTCATAGGCGGCGTCGCCCTCGTAGAGATAGGGATAGTCGCGAAAAACGGCGATGCGCAGCCGGGCGAGCTCGTCGAAGCGCGCGCGCGCCTCCGCGATATCCAGCCGGCGCACGACGAGCGTCATCCCGCCGACACCTGCGCGATCCAGTCCTCGAGATTGTAATAGGTGGTCACGCGCGAGATGCGGCCGTCGTCGATGTCGAAAAAGATCCCGGCCGGTAGCGTATAGGTTTGGCCCTTGGCTTCCGGCAGCCCTTCGGCCGTCGCCAGATAGGTGCCGCGCACGGTGAACTCGGCCGCCGCCCGGCCGCCGCCCTCGGCGACCATGATGGCGATGTCCGACAAGTGCTCGCGATAATGGCGCGCCATCATGCCCAAAAACCAGCGGAATTTTTCCAGGCCGATCTCGCGCCCGCCCTGGTTGATGTCGTGCGCGACATCCTCGGCAAGCAGCGCCAGCATCGCCTCGTCGTCGGCGGCGTTGAAGGCGTCGAAATAGCGCTCGATAAGCGCCCGGCTCTGGTGTTCGCTCATGGTCTTTCCCGTCTCGGTTTGCAGTCTGTCCCGCCGGCCTGCCGCGCCGCCTTGCGTGTCGCGCGCGTCGTCACGGCTCGTGTTCCAGCATGTGATTGAAATAGGCCTCGACCTCGGCAAGCTCGTCCTCCGACGCGCTTACCCGCCCGCGCATCGACACGCCCGCCTCGTGCACGCTGTCGGCCCGGCCCGACACGAGCGGATGCCAATCGTAAAGGTCACGCCCCTCCGCGACCAGTCGATAGGCGCAGGTCTCCGGCAGCCAGGACAGCGTGCGCACATTGTCCGGCGTCAGCCGCACGCAGTCCGGCACCCGTTCCAGGCGGTTGTCGTAGTCCCGGCAGCGGCAGCGTCCGGCATCGAACAGCCGGCACGCCACGCTGGTCCAGTAGATCTCGCCCGTGTCCTCGTCCTCGAGCTTGGCCAGGCAGCATTTGCCGCAGCCGTCGCAGAGCGATTCCCACTCCGTCGCGCTCATCTGCTCCAGGGTCTTGTCTTTCCAGAACCGGCTCGTCATCGCGCCGGTTTCGCCGTTTGCGCGCGCCCCGTCAAGCGCCGCGCGCCGGCGCGCCGCGGAACCATAAGCCGCGCCGGGGGTTTTAGCCCGTGAAGGGGCATCACAAGAGGATTCAGATCCGATGAAGCTTCACGCACGCATTCTCGCCGGCACCGCGCTCGGCCTGCTGCTCGGCGCCGCGCCGGGCCACGCCGCCGGCCCCGCAGCGGTCGGCGCCAAGCCCGATCGCGAAGCCGCGCCCCTGTTGCGGCTCGTGCAGGACAAGCCCGCGGACGCGGAGCAAACCGAGGAAGAGCCCAAGCCGACAAAGGACAGCGCGGCGACCGAGGAGCCGGCCGCGATGGAGCCGGCCCCGAAACCCGAACCCGAGGCCGCGCCCGCCCCCGAGGCGGAAGCCCCCGCAGCCGAGCCCGAGGCGCAACCCGCGCCAAAGCCCGAGGCCGCCGAACCACCGGCGCCGGAGGCCGAGCCTGCGCCCAAGCCCGAACCTGCGCCCAAGGCGGAACAGCCGGCACCCGAGCCGGAAACACCGGCTGCGGCGGACGCCGCGCCGGAGCCGGAAGCGGCCGAGCAGAAGACGCCGGAGGTTGCCCCCGAGCCGGAACCCAAGCCGGAACCGCAAGCCGAGCAGAAGACGCCCGAAGCCGCCCCGGAACCCGAGCCGAAACCCGAGGCCGTCGCGCCCGAGCCCGCGCCTGTGCCAGAGCCCGTGACGGAGGAGGCCGCACCGGTACCGGAGCCGAAGCCGGACGCGGAGACCGCCGACCAGGCCCCCGACGCGGCCGCGCCGGATCCCGCTCCCGAGCCCGTGACGGAGGAGGCCGCGCCGGTTCCCGAGCCGAAACCGGACACCGAGGCCGATAAGCCGCAAGCCGAGAACGAGGCGCCCGACCAGGCGATCGGCGGGCAGACCGAAACCCCGCCGGAGGAGACCGCGCCGGTTCTCGACAGCGCCAAGCAGGCGCCGGATACCGGCGGCGCCGAACGGCCGGCCGGCGAAGCGACGGACGATCAGGCGATCGAACAGCCCGCCGACGCGGCCGGCGAGGCGGCGCCGCCGCCCGAGACCGACGCGGCTGCCCAGGATGCCGAAGCGCGACCGCGAACGCTCGAATCCGCCATCGCCGAAAAGGGCGAACGGGTCGAACGCAGCGAAGAGCGTCGCGCCCGGCGCGCGCGTCCCGAAGGCGCCGAGGTGGTCAAGGAGTTCGGCGACCGCTTCGTGATCCAGTTCAACAACCAGACCTTCGTGGAGAGTTCCGATCGCCCGCGGCTGCGCCGCGACGCGCGCGAGGTCTATTACGAGACCCTGCCGCGCGGCCGCGAACGCGAGACCATCGTGCGGCCGAACGGCTCGCAGATCGTCACCATCCGCAACCGCTACGGCGATGTGGTGCGGCGCTCGCGCATCACGCCGGACGGGCGCGAGATCGTGCTGGCCTATGTCGACGAACGCGATTACGAGCGTGTGCGCGACTGGCGCGATCCCGGCGCCGACCTGCCGCCGCTGCGGCTGACGATCCCGGCCCGCGACTATATTCTCGACGCGCGCCGGGCCGAGGGGCCGGAAATCTATTACGAGTTCCTCGACAAGCCCCCGGTTGAAAAGGTCCGCCGGCTCTATTCGATCGACGAGGTCAAGCGTTCCGCCCGCATTCGCGACACGGTGCGCCGCGTCGACCTGGACACGATCACCTTCGCGTTCGGCTCCGCCTCGATCCCCGAAAGCGAGATCGCCAGGCTCGAAGGCGTCGCGACGGCTATCGACCGTCTGCTGGCGGACAATCCCGGCGAGACCTTCCTGATCGAGGGCCACACCGACGCGGTCGGCTCCGACCTCGCCAATCTGGCCCTGTCGGACGAACGTGCCGAAGCGGTCGCCAGCGCCCTGACCCGGGTGTTCGCCATCCCGCCGGAAAACCTCGTCACCCAGGGTTACGGCGAGCGCTACCTGAAGGTCGCCACCGAGGAGCGCGAACGCGAGAACCGGCGTGTCGCCATCCGCCGCATCACGCCGCTGGTGACGCCGGTCGCGCGGGCGAACTGACGGCGGCCCGCGCGCCTGTCGAGGCCCGGCCCGGTTTTCCGGCCGGGCCTTTCTTTGCCGCCGACGCGCCCGCACCTGCCTGATCCGGATCAATGACGGGGCCGACATCGGCATGATAAGAAGCGGGCGTGGAGGGTTTCATGCGCAAGGCCAGCGGCGCGACACCGCTCGTATCGCTCGACGCGGTGGCGCTCGATACGGAAACGACGGGCCTGGACACGACGAGCGCCCGCCTCGTGCAGATCGGCGCCGTCGCGCTTGCGGCGGGACGCGTGAGCGACGACGCGACCTTCGAGACCCTGGTCGATCCCGGTGTGCCGATCCCCGCCGAAACGACCGCCATCCACAACATCACCGACGCCATGGTCGCCGGCGCGCCCGCAGCCGACGCCGCGCTGCGGGCGTTCGACGACTTCGCCGCCGGGCGGGTGGTGATCGGCTACGCGGTCGGCTTCGACCTGGCCGTGATCGCGGCCGAGGCGGAGCGGACCGGGCTCGCCTGGGCAAGGCCGCGCACGCTGTGCGTCCGGCTCCTGGCCGCCCTCGTGGCGCCGCAGCTTCCCGATCAGTCGCTCGACATGCTCGCCGAATGGCTCGAGGTGCCGATCGCCGACCGCCATTCCGCCCTCGGCGACGCGCGCGCGGCCGGCGCGATCTTCGTCCGTCTCGTGCCGCGGCTTGCCGAACGCGGCATCAGGACGCTGGCCGAGGCCGAGCGCGCCTGCCTGGCGCTCACCGGCCAGTTGGAGCGCCACCAGCGCGCCGGCTGGGCCGCGCCGGTGTCGCGGCCCGAACGGTTTGCCGGGCCCGGCGCCCTCGGCGCGCTCGACCCCTTCGCCTATCGCCACCGGGTCTCGGCCCTGATGAGCGCGCCGCCGGTCGTCATGCGCACGGATCAGACGCTTGAGGCGGCGATCGCGCTGATGGTCGAAAACGGCATCGGCGCGCTGCTGGTCTCCGACGACGGCGTCGCCGGCGGCCCGCTCGACGACTACGCCATCCTCACCGAGCGCGACGTCATGCGCCGGATCGCCGGCGGCGGCGCGGCCGCCTTCTCCGTGCCGGTCGGCGCGATCGCCAGCCGGCCGCTGCACAGCGTGCGAACCGGCGCCTTCGCCTATCGCGCCGTCGGGCGCATGGACCGGCTCGGCATACGCCATCTGGCGGTGCGCGACGAGGACGGGCGGCTTGCCGGCATCGTTTCGGCGCGCGACCTGCTGCGCCTGCGGGCCGGCGCGGCGATCGGGCTCGACGACGCGATCGAGGCCGCCGGCGACGCGACGGCGATGGCGGCCGCCTGGTCGGGCCTGCCTGCCGTCGCCCAGGCCCTGATCGGCGAGGAGATCGACGCCCGGCTGGTCGCGGCGATCGTCAGCGAGGAACTGCGCGCGCTGACCCGCCGCGCCGCCCAGATCGCCGAGGCCGCGATGCTGGCCGAGGGCCGGGGGCCGCCGCCCTGCCCCTACGCGCTGATCGTGCTTGGTTCGGCCGGGCGCGGCGAAAGCCTGCTCGCGCCCGACCAGGACAATGCGATCGTCTTCGCGCGCGGCGCGCCCGACGGGCCCGAGGACGCCTGGTTTTCGGCACTCGGCGAAAAGATCGCCCCGCTGCTCGATACCGCCGGCGTGCCGCTGTGCAGCGGCGGCGTGATGGCCAAAAACCCGCCATGGCGCGGCTCCGAGGCGGTCTGGCGCGAACGCGTCGCCGGCTGGGTGGCGCACTCGCGGCCGCAGGATCTGCTCAACGTCGACATTTTTTTCGACATGGTGCCGGTGTACGGCGCGGCGCACCTGGCAACCGCGCTGTTCGACCACGCCTTTCGGCTGGCAAGCGCGAATATCGGCTTCGCCAAGCTTTTGGGCGAACGCCTGCTCGGCGGACCGGACCCCTTCACCCTGCTCGGCGGTTTCGCCACCGTGGCCGGACGTATCGACTTGAAGATGCACGGGCTGTTTCCGGTCGTCTCGCTGGCGCGCACGCTGGCGATCCGCCACGATCTGCGCCTGCGCGGCACGCGCGAGCGACTGGAAGGGCTGATCGCAAAGAAGATCGGCGGCGAGGCCGATCTGCGGGCGCTGATCGAGGCCCACGCGCTTGTCGTGCGGCTGATGCTCGCCCAGCAGGCACGCGATCTCCTGGCCGGCGTGGCGGTCTCGAACCGGGTCGAGATCGCCGCCCTGACCCGCCACGAGCGCGCCGCGCTGAAGACGGCGCTGAAGCGGGCCCGGCTCGCGCCGGAAATCGCGCGCACGCTGATGTTCGCCTAGGGCGGCCGCCGGCCGAGGCAGGCGGCAAGCCGGGCCGAGGCGGCTGGCGGCGCAACCGCCGTTGCCGGTCGGGCTCAAGGCGCCCATGCGGGCCTTTTGTCAGCCTGCGCGCGGCATGGGCGTCGATGCGCTCCCCCGTTCGCCTCGCCAGCCCGGTCTCACAGCCTTCCGGTCACCTTGGTGTCGGTCTGGTCGAACACCGCGTCCGGCACGAAGAAATCGGCCGCCAGCGCGCCTTTCGCGCCGGGGGCATAGGGCGAAAAATCGGTCACGCCCTCTTCGCGCAGCACCATCTCGTCGATGAAGAAATTACCGGTGCACTCGCGCGCCGGCCGGTTCAAGATCGCATAGGCCGCATCCGCCATGATTTCCGGCGTGCGGCTGATCGAGGCCACCGCCTCGCCGCCGAGCAGGTTGCGCACCGCCGCCGTGTCGATCGCCGTCAGCGGCCACAGCGAATTGACCGCGATGCCGTCCTTGGCGAATTCCGCGCTCATGCCGAGCGTGCACATCGACATGCCGTATTTCGCCATCGTGTAGGCGACGTGGTTCTTGAACCATTTCGCCTGCATGTCGAGCGGCGGCGACAGGGTCAGGATATGCGGGTTCGCGGCCTTCTTCAGATGCGGAATGCACAGTTTGGAGACCATATAGGTGCCGCGCATGTTGATCT
The DNA here is from genome assembly GCF_004000215.1 of Nitratireductor alexandrii. Taxonomy (GTDB): domain Bacteria; phylum Pseudomonadota; class Alphaproteobacteria; order Rhizobiales; family Rhizobiaceae; genus Mangrovimarina; species Mangrovimarina alexandrii. The sequence continues at coordinate 467,534 of NZ_RBVY01000005.1, forward strand.
GGTGCATCAGGTCGAACCGCTTCATGTCGGTCTCCAGCGTGCCGGTGAGCTGGATCGCGCTGGCATTGTTGATGCAGATGTCGATGCCGCCGCAGGCGCTCGCCGTCGCCTCGATGGCTTCGGCCACCTGCTCGTCGTTGCGGATGTCGCACAGGACCGGCAGCGCCTTGCCGCCGGCCGCCTCGATCTGCTGGGCCGCGGTATGGATGGTGCCGGGCAGCCTGGGATGCGGCTCGGCGGTCTTGGCCGCGATGGTCACATTGGCGCCGTCGCGCGCCGCCCTGAGCGCGATCGCCAGCCCGATGCCGCGTGACCCGCCCGAAACGAAAATGGTTTTGCCCTTGAGCGACATCGAGACCTCCTGATGATTGCGGCCGGACTGTAGCCGATGTTCGCGCACGGTAAAATCGCCCGCGCGGCCCCGCGCGCGGTTTACATTCGCGCTCCGGTCGCTAAGTTTGCAGATGTCCTTGAGGCTGGGCGCGCGGCGTCCGCCTCCCGTCCGGCCGCGCAACCGCAAGCACCGGTTCGCCGCCGCAAATCTCCTCAAGCAAGATCGAGACAAATCAATGGCCGAAGTCAAGAGCGGCGATGTCGTTCGCATTCACTATACCGGCAAGCTCACCGACGGCACGGAATTCGATTCCTCGGCCGGCCGCGAGCCGCTCGAATTCGAGGTCGGCTCGGGCCAGATCATTCCCGGCCTCGACAATCACGTCAACGGCATGAACGTCGGCGACAAGTCCAGCGTCACCATTCCAGCGGCGGAGGCCTACGGCCCGCGCGACCAGAACCAGATCCAGGCGCTGCCGCGCACCCAGATCCCCGACACGATCGAACTGGAGGTCGGCGTGCGGCTGCAGGCCAGCACGCCGGAGGGCCACCCGGTGGCGCTTACCGTGGTCGAGCTGACCGAGGACACCGTCACGGTCGACGCCAACCATCCGCTCGCCGGTCAGGACCTGGTCTTCGACATCGAGGTTGTGGAAATCGTCGGCGGCTGACGGCAGGCCGTCAGCCTTCCTCGACCGACAGGTCGAAGCGGGCGACCACCGCCGGCTGGATCAGGCCGGCATGCAGGCAAAGCAGCACCAGGTCGGCGTCGTGGCCCGCGCCGGCCGCGATCGCGGCCTCGATGCGCCTTTCGACCCCGGCCGCCGGTTCGGCGCCGTTGGCGGCCGCAAACGCCTCTGCCCCGAGCGCGCAATAGGCCACCAGCGCGGCGGCCGGCGCATAGGCGTGCGCGGGCGGTTCGTCGGCGTCGAAATGGTCTTTTAGGAGATTGGCGATGGTCAGCTTCACGCCTTCGGGCACCAGCGCCGGATGCAGGTCGAGGGTGCGCAGCGCCCCGTCGAGCTGACGCAGGTCGGCGGAGCGTCCGAACCGTCCCATGAAACCGATCGACGATCCGCGCCGCGCCATTCTTTCCTCCGCAAAGCCGGCACCCTGGTCCGGCTTTGCTTAGATGGAGGCGCACGCCCTCGAGGTCAACCGCACGCGGCGCCACGGCGATAACGCTCAGCCCGCGTCGACCTCGCCCAGATATTGCGCGGCGAACTCAGCGCTCGGCGGGATCGGCTTGATGACATCGATCATCACCCCGTTCGGATCGACGGTGATGAAATGGCGCTGGCCGAACGGCTCGTCTCGCAAGCTGCGCAGGATTGTCAGCCCCGCCGCCCGCACCCGCTCGTAAACGGCGTCCGGATCGGCAACCTCGAAATTGAGCAGCAGGTTCGACGTCGTGCCCCGTCCCTGCGGCGGCACCGTCTCGTGGTCGCCCCGAACGATGCCGAGATTGACCCGCTTGTCCTCGCGCGACTGCAGATGCACGTACCAGTCGCTCTCGAACAGCGCCTGGAAGCGGAAATGCTCGACGTAAAAGGCCGCGGTTGCGGCCACGTCGTCGCTCATCAGCACGGGATAATAGGAGGTGGTTTTCATCGGGCTTTCCTTTTCGCAGCACCACACATACAGTCTGTAGGTATTTTTGAATTAACATACAGGCTGCATGTATGCAACAGGAAACGAAACGACGCTCCAATCGCGAACGCTCGCGGACCATGCGCGCGCAGCTGATCGCGGCCGCGCGCCGGCTGTTCGTCGACAAGGGGTATGCGGAGACCGGCACGCCGGAGATCGTGGCGGCTGCCGGCGTCACGCGCGGCGCGCTTTATCACCACTTCGCCGACAAGCAGGCGCTGTTCCGGGCCGTTGTGGAGCTGGAATCCAGTCGGGTCGCGGCCGAGATCGAAACCGCGTCATCGGGCGACATGCCGGTGCGCGAGGCGCTGATCGCCGGCGGCCGGGCGTTTCTGGGCGCCATGCGCGAACCCGGACGCACCCGTCTCCTGCTGCTCGACGGCCCGGCCGTGCTCGGGCGCGCCGGGATGGATGCCATCGACGCCGAGATCGGCGCCATGCGCTCCCTGCGCGAGGGTCTGGCCGCGGCGATGGCCGCCCGCGCCCTGCGCCCCATGCCGCTCGGCGCCGTCACGCTGCTGCTGTCGTCGGCCTATGACAGGGCCGCCCTGGCCGTGGAGGCCGGCGCCGATCCCGGGGATTTCATGACGGTGCTTACCGCCTTTGTCGACGGCCTGGCCGCGCCCGATCGTGAACGCGGCCCGTGATCTGCGCCTATTTGCGCACCGCACGCTCGCTGGCGGCCAGATCGGCGGTGGTCTTGGCCAGCCGGAAGGCGAGTTCGCGGATGATGCGTCCGGCCAGTTCCGGAAACTCCTTGATCAGCTCGAGAAAATAATCCTTGCCGATCTTGAGCGCGATCAGCTTGCCGTTGGCCCGCACCGTGGCAGAGCGCGGCACGTCGCAAAACACCGACATCTCGCCGACCAGCGCATGGTCGCGCAACTGCGCCACCACAACCTGCGCGCCCTCCGTTTCGGAAACGATGTCGGCGACGCCGCTGACCAGGATGAACGCGCTGTCGCCGGCGTCGCCCTGCCGAAACAGCACCTCGCCGTCGTTCAGCTCGACCCGATCGGCGGCGTAGGCGACCAGTTTCAGTTTCGACGGCTCGATCGAGGCGAACAGCGGAATCCGCCGCAGAACCTCGACCTCGTCATTCAGCGTGCGCATCGTCTTCCGCCCCTTTCTCGTCTGCCGTGGCCTCGCCATCGCCGCCATCGCCCGCGCGCGCGGCGATCTCGTCCGGCTCGTCTTCCACCAGCGTGCCGTTGCCGTACACCAGGACGCGGTCGAAAAGGCCGGCAAGCTCGTCGTCGAGAAGCACCGCCAGGATCCCCGGCTTCCAGTCTTCGTCGCCCAGAAGCGGGAGCGCGAGAACCCGCCGCATGGTCGCCTGCCGGCTGGCCACGTCCAGCGCGCCCAGCACTTCGTTGAAGATGATGATATCAGGTTTTTTGATCAGCGCCCGCGCCAGATGCAGCTTCTGGCGCTGCGTTTCCGACAGCCGCCGCCCGCCATTGCCCATCTCGAAATCGAGCCCGACATCGAGCAGGCCGTCCGAAAGCCCGGTGCGCGCGATCAGCTCCTGGACCGCCGCCAGCACCTTCTCGCGGCCATCGACCGCGCTGGAACTGACACGCCCCAGCAGGATGTTGTCGAGCACGGTTGCGGTCGGATTGTAGAGGTCCGGATCGTGGAAAAACACCGGCGCGGCCTCCATCTCCGAAACGGTCTCGCGCACATCCGCCCGCGCGGCCAGAATGTCGCTTTCGGTTTCGGCGTCGAGCACGCCGAAACGGCTGCGCGCCTCGCAATAATTGAAGGTGATGCGCAGCAGTTCCTCGCGGTCGGAAAGCGCTTTCGCCCCCGCCTTGGGGCGGCGTTGCGCGGGCTGTTGCTTGGCCTGACGGCCCATGCGCAGCCTGGCCATCATCTCCTTCAGCCGCGCCACTTCCTCGTAGCTGACATCGGCCACCGTCTCGAAGATCTTGCTGTCGGGCGCCAGGTCGCCGAACAGTTCGATGCGCGCTTCGGCGATGCGCCGGCCCATCTCCAAAAACCGCTCGCGCAGCCCGTGCCGGTCGAGGATCGCCAAGAGCACCGGATTGGTGGCCAGCGCGTCCAGCTCCCAGCCGGGGACGCGCGCGGTGCCGAACAGAAGGTTTTCGCCGATCGCGGCCTGGGCGTTGTAGCGCTTGGGGTCGAACGGCTCGACGATGCCGGCGACGCCGAACCCGGCCGCATTGTCGCGGAATTCGCGCCGCACCTCGACGATCTTGTCGCAAAAGGCGGGATTGTGTTCGGGATCGACGGTGCCGCGCAGGCCCAGATCCTGGATTTGCCGCGACAGGCCCGCCAGGTCGAGCACGGCCGCCACGTGCCGGTCGAAGGCCCGCTTGTCGGCAAGACCCAGCGCCGCAAGGTCGATCCAGTCCAGCGTCTCGTCCGGCGGCGCATCGTGCAACAGCCCGCCGCTGCCCTTGGGCGGGGTCGGCGGCGTCGTCTTCTCGGCAAACCCGACAGGCTGGTTCTTCAAAACCATGGTCAGATTGTCGCGGATCGTGCCGGCGGGAAAAAACGTGCCGGCATCGACATAGGCGACGCGCCGTCCGGTCAGGCTTTCGGGCAGATCGTCGAGCGGCTTGCCGTCGAGCGTGATCGTGCCGGAAACCGGCGTCGTCAGCCGCGCCAGCGCCGTGCACAACACACCCGCCGCGATCCGCGCGGCGTCGTTGCCGCCGGTCGCGATCGCCACCCGTTCGCCCGGCGCGATGGCGGCATGGAGATTTTCCAGCACCACGCGGCCGGTCTCGTCCTCCAGCCTGGCGCGCTCGGCACGGAACCCCTCGCGCAGCCGCGGCACGGCCTCTCCCGGCATTTGCTGGATCGCGGCCGGCAGCAGCCCGTCATCGCGAAAACTGTCGATCGTCTGCTCGTAGCGGGCCTCGTTGATCAGCCGGATCTGATCGTAGTCGATCAGGCCCTTGATCGGCCCGGGAAGATCCTTGTAGGCGGCGATCACCGCCACGAGCTGTCCGATGTCGAGCCGGCCGGTGATGACGAAATAACCGCCGAGCACGTAGAACAGGAACGACAGGAACTGCATCAAGAGATTGTTGATGTATTTGACCGCGAATTTGCGCTGATAGAGCTCGAAGCGGATATCGAGGATCGTGGACAAAAGCCCGTAATGGCGCGCCCGCGTGTAGTTGGAGATGTCGTTGACGTGGATGTCGGGCGCCATCTCCACCGTCTCCGCCACCTGGCCCGACAGCCGGCGCGCCTGCAATTGCCGCTGCCGGCCGAGCTGGATCAGCTTGCGCCGCAGGCGCGGAATGATCCAGACCTGGAAGCCGACGATCGCGATCGTCAGGATGCCGAAATAGAAATTCTGCAGAAACAGGAACAACAGGCCGGTGATCGCCTGCCCGCCCAGAAAAAGCGGCAGCGAGAACGCGTCGCCGACGAACTCGCCCAGCGGCTCGACCTCGTCCTTTATCACCGAGGCCGCCTCCGCCCCCTTCAAGTTGCGAAACCGCACCACCCGGTAGCGCAGCACCCGGTCGAGCAGCGTGTAGCGCAATTGCCTGAGCAGCGTCTCGCCGAGCTTGCCCTTGTAGGTGTTGACGTAGAGCTTGAAGGCGCCGTTGGCGACGACCGCGGCCAAGAAAAGCAGGCCGAGCGCGAAAAGCATCGCCAGCCGGTCGAGGGAAAACCCCTCGAACAGCACGATCTCGCGGCCGAAAACCTGTTCGGCAAACGGCAGGGGCAGGCGCAGGAAGGGCTGCTCGGCGCCGGCGGCCGAAAACCCCTCGCCCTGGATCGGCCCGTTGACGATCTGCTTGGGCAGTTCCAGCGTCAGGAAATAGAGCGGCATCGAGGCGACGATGACGATCAGGAGCCAGACCTGCTTGAGCCGGGAGTTCTGCCAGATGAATTTGAGCAGATTGCGTTCCAAGACCGGCCTATCCCCGCTCACCCGCCTGCGGACGCCCCGCCCGCCTGTCGGGGGTCAGATGTACATGCCGGCCCGCGAAGTTCAACCGGCCGGTCGCGCCGCCGTTCACCCGAACAGCCGCTCGCCCTGCTCGTCGATCATCTGCTTGGCCTTGCGCAGCGACACCGCGACCGCGTCCTCCTCGGCCGCGAAACGGTCGGCGCGGATCAGCCTGTGTTCCTTCACAACGCCGTCGATCTCCTTGGCGATCAGCGCGCAGGTCTGAAACTGGCCGCCCTCCTTGAAGGGCATCGCCTTGATCACGTAGCCGTTGTGCTCGATTTCGGCGGCCACCTTGGCCGCGGCCGGCTGCGCATCCCCGCCGCCGCCGAGCCCGAAAAGCCGTTTGAAAAAGGACATCGTCGTCTCCGCCTTGTGAAAGCCGCGCGGCGTGGCGCCGGCGCGGCATGGTTCGAAAGTCAGCCTGAGGCCACATGTAGCACGATTTCGCGCCGGTGCGCCCGCGCCCGGTGTTCGAACAGGTAGAGCCCCTGCCAGGTCCCCAGCAGCATCCGCCCCTCGGCCACCGGAATGCCGAGCGAGGTCTGGGTGAGCGCCGCCTTGATATGGGCGGGCATGTCGTCGGCTCCCTCGGCCGTGTGCGCGATCCAGTCCATCGCGGGGTCGTCCGCCGGCGGCACCAGCCGGCGGAAAAACCCGTCGAGGTCGCGCCGCACGTCCGGATCGGCGTTTTCCTGGACGACCAGCGAGCACGACGTATGCCGCACGAATACGGTCAAAAGCCCTTCGCCGACGCCGGTCTTGCCGACGAACGCGGCCGCGCGGTCGGTGAATTCGTAAAGGCCGGACCCGGCGGTCTCGATGATGATCAAAGTCAGCGCCATGCGTTTTCGTGCGCGGCGACGATACGCCCTGTCAAGGGGCGGGCAGGCCGGATATGGTGGACAGGCGCCGAGCGACGGAAATCGCGACCGTCTTCGACCGTTTCTTGACCGAAATCAAGCTGTTGCCGCAATCTGGCCGGTACAGTGCCTGGAACCTGCAAAAGGACGCGACCATGACCGATATCGACACGCGCAAGAAACAGCTCCTCAGCCGGCTGGCCGAGCTCGACGACCGCCTCACCCGCATCGAGGACGAACTCGACGACGCCCCCAATCCCGACTGGGAAGACAGCGCCGTGGAGAGCGAGGGCGACGAGGTACTCGAACAGCTCGGCACCAGCGGCCAGGACGAGCAGCGCGCCATCGAGGCCGCGCTCAAGCGCATCGAGGCCGGCACCTATGGCGAATGCGTCAAATGCGGCGCGGAGATTTCCGAGGAAAGGCTCGACGCCCTGCCGCACACACCATTCTGCCGCGAATGCGCGCGGGCGATGTAGCGGAACCTTTGCAACTGCCAGCCCTTATCGCCGGCCGGGTTTGAAAACCCGGCTGCGCGGTTTTCCCCTTTTCCCAACAAAAAACCCGGCCTTGCGTGGCCGGGCTTTTTTCGACGCAGGGTCGGACGTCAGCTGTCGAGGAAGCTGCGCAGCTTGCGGCTTCTCGACGGGTGCTTCAGTTTCCTGAGCGCCTTGGCCTCGATCTGGCGGATACGCTCGCGCGTCACCGAGAACTGCTGGCCGACCTCTTCCAGCGTGTGGTCGGTGTTCATGCCGATGCCGAAGCGCATCCTGAGCACGCGCTCCTCGCGCGGCGTCAGCGAGGCCAGCACGCGCGTCGTCGTCTCGCGCAGATTGGCCTGGATCGCCGCGTCGATCGGCAGAACCGCGTTCTTGTCCTCGATGAAATCGCCGAGATGCGAATCCTCCTCGTCGCCGACCGGCGTTTCGAGCGAGATCGGCTCCTTGGCGATCTTCAGCACCTTGCGCACCTTCTCCAGCGGCATGGCGAGTTTTTCGGCCAGTTCCTCCGGCGTCGGCTCGCGACCGATCTCGTGCAGCATCTGGCGCGAGGTGCGCACGATCTTGTTGATCGTCTCGATCATGTGGACCGGAATGCGGATGGTGCGCGCCTGGTCGGCGATCGAGCGGGTGATCGCCTGCCGGATCCACCACGTCGCATAGGTGGAGAACTTGTAGCCGCGCCGATATTCGAATTTGTCGACCGCCTTCATCAGCCCGATATTGCCCTCCTGGATCAGGTCCAGGAACTGCAGGCCGCGATTGGTGTATTTTTTCGCGATCGAGATCACCAGGCGCAGATTGGCCTCGACCATCTCCTTCTTGGCGATCGCCGCCTCGCGCTCGCCCTTTTGCACCTGGTTGACGATGCGGCGAAACTCGGAGATCGAGATCGCGGTTTCCTGGGCCAGATTCTGGATCTCGGTGCGCAGGGCGCGAATGCCCTGCCCCTCGCCTTTGGTGAATTCCTTCCAGCCGCGGCTGGACAGGTTGGCGATCCGCTTCATCCAGTTCGGATCGAGCTCCGAGCCCTGATATTCCTTGATGAACTCCTCGCGGCGCACGCCGTAGCTCTCGGCCAGACGCAGGAGGCGGCCCTCGTTCTGCACCAGCCGCTTGTTGATGTCGTAAAGCTGCTCGACCAGCGCCTCGATGCGGTTCTGGTTGAGCGACAGCGACTTGACCGCCTTGATCAGCTCTTCCTTGAGCTTCTTGTAGGAGCGCTCCTGGCTCGGCGACAGCGAGCCGGACGCCGCCAGCCGGTTTTCGACCTGCTGGTCCTGCAGCTTCCTGAGCTTTTTGTAGGTGTCGGCGATGAAATCGAGCGTTTCCATCACCTGGGGACGCAGTTCCGCCTCCATCGCGGCCAGCGACAGATTGGCCTCGTCTTCCTCGTCGTCCTCTTCCTCGGGCTGGCCCTCGCCGCCGACATTGGTGATGTCGTCGTCGCGGCCCCGGCGCGCGGCCTTCGGGTCTTCCTTCTTGGCCGCGTCGTCCTCGTCCTTGCGCTCGATCGCCGGAGCCTGCTTGGCTTCCGGGCCGGCATAGGTGGTTTCCAGATCGATGATCTCGCGCAGCAGGATCTTGGCTTCGTTGAGCTCGTCGCGCCAGATGATGATCGCCTGGAAGGTCAGCGGGCTTTCGCACAGCCCCGCGATCATCGTTTCGCGGCCGGCCTCGATGCGCTTGGCGATCGCGATCTCGCCCTCGCGCGACAGAAGCTCGACCGAGCCCATCTCGCGCAGATACATGCGCACCGGATCGTCGGTACGGTCGGTCGGTTCCTTCTTGGTCGTGGTGGCCGCGACCGCAGTGCCGGCCTGTTCGGTGAGTTCGGTCGATTCCTCCTCGCCGCCGGCATTGGCGCGCTCGCCCTCGCCGTCCTCGCTCGACTCGTCGTCCTCGACGACGTTGATGCCCATGTCGGACAGCATCGCCATCGTGTCCTCGATCTGCTCGGACGTCACCTCTTCCGACGGCAGGACGGCGTTGAGTTCGTCCATGGTCACGTAGCCGCGCTTCTTGGCGACCTTGATCATCTTCTTGACCGCGTCGTCGGAGAGATCGAGCAGCGGGCCGTCCGGACCGCCTTCGCGCTCGGTCTCGGCCTCTTCCTTTTCTTTTGTCGCCATGCGTGTGTCTCCAACTGCACGGAAGGTCGTCTGCCGCCTTCCGTTCGGGGGATCGGATGCGCCCGTCCGTTATCCCGTCAGCGAGTAACCGTCTCGCGTTAAAGCCCGCTTAACCCTGACATCGCCCTGTCGGGGTCCCCGGCCGGGAGGGCGGGGCCATCGTTAACGAATTCAACCCGCCCTGATTCCGTCATTTCCCGGCGAGGTCAAGCCGTGCGGCGCAACTTCGCGCGAAAAAAGCCCGCAAGCGTCAGCTTCGGGCTGTTTTGCCGGACAAGAGACCAAATCCTTCAATGAGCGCTTCCGTCGCCTGAGCATTGCGCAACTGGGCCTGGATTTCGAGCAGTTGCCGGTAATTCTCGTCGGTCGGGTCGGAGGCGAGCGCCGCCTCGGCCACCTTGAGTTCCTTATGTAGGGTGCCCGCCGAAAGGTGCAAGTGCAGCGCCTGCTCGAAGGCGTCGCGCGCGTCGTCGAGCGCTGCGTCGGCAAGCGCCGGCCATTGCCGCGCCCGCCGCACCAGCGTCTCGGCCCGCTTCCAGGCTTCGCCCAGACCGGCCTTTTCCAGCCAGCCGACCACCGCGTCGCGATCGGCCGCCACGCCGTGGGCGACGGCGTCGAGAAGCGCCGCGTGCAGGTGTTTCAGGTCCGGATGGGTCAGGTCCAGCCGTTCGGCGACATCGAAATGGCCGTCGAACAGCGCCGGGTGATTGATCAGCGACACGACCAGAACGGTTTCGCGCAGCGACATGATGCCGGCCGACTGGCGCACCAGCGCCGAGCGTGCCAGGCTTTGCGAGACGGCGAGACGGCCGGCCGCCTGCGCGCCCCGGCCGCGCCCGGCCTGGCCGGACCCGCCCGGCGCGTCGCCACGGTGGCGACCGCGCTCGGGCGTGCCGAAAAAGCCCTGCACGCGCTCGCGCATCTCCTGGCCGTAATGTCGGCGCACGCTTTCGTCGCGAATGCGCCCGACGAGGTCGCGCAGGCGTTTTTCCAGCTCGGCGCGCCGTTCGGGCGTGTCGAACACGCCGCCGGCCGTTTCGCGCTGCCACAGCATGTCGGCGAGCGGCCGCGCATCGGCGAGAACCGCCGAAAACGCCTCCTTACCGCCCGCCTTGACCAGGTCGTCGGGGTCCTGGCCTTCGGGAAGCAGGGCAAAACGCAGGCTGCGGCCGGGCCCGATTTCCGGCAGCGTCAGGTCCGCCGCCCGCCACGCCGCCTTCAGTCCGGCCTGGTCGCCGTCGAAACACAGGATCGGCTCCGGCGACATCCGCCACAACAAGGCGAGCTGGTTTTCCGTCAGCGCCGTGCCCAGCGGCGCCACCACATTGGCGAAACCGGCCTGGGCGAGCGCGATCACGTCCATATAGCCTTCGACCGCGATCACGGTGCCCTCGCGCCCCTGCCCCTTGCGGGCACGGGCGAGATTGTAGAGCACGTTGCCCTTGTGGAAGAGCTCGGTGTCGTTGGAATTGAGATATTTGGCAGCGATCGCCGGCGACATGGCCCGGCCGCCGAAGGCGATCACCCGTTCGCGGGCATCCTCGATCGGAAACATGATGCGGTCGCGGAACCGGTCGTAGGAGACCGCGATGTCGTCGCCGTGCACGACCAGGCCGCAGGCCTCGATCTGATCCTTGCCCACGCCCTTGGCCGCGAGATAGCTCTTCAGCGCATTGCGGCTGTCGGGCGCGTAGCCCAGCCGGAAATTCTGCTGGGTGGCCGAACTGACGCCGCGCTCGCGCAGATAGGCGCGCGCGGCCGCCCCGGCGGCCGACTGCAGTTGTTCCTGGAAAAACGCCGCCGCCAGGTCCATCACCTCGCTCAGGCTGGCGCGCTTCTTCTCGCGGCGCTCGGCCTCGGGGTCGCGCGCCGGCATCGGCACACCGGCCATGTCGGCGACCCGCTCGACCGCTTCGGGGAAGGACAGGCCGTCGAGCTCGGTCAGAAACCGGAAATGGTCGCCCGACACCCCGCAGCCGAAGCAATGGTAGCGGCCCTTGCGGTCCTCGCAGTGAAAGCTCGGCGTGTTTTCGCCGTGGAACGGGCAGCACGCCCAGTAGTCGCCGCGCGAGGCGTTGGTCTTCTTGCGGTCCCACGTCACGCGCTGGCCGATGACGGCCGAAATCGACACCCGGTCGCGTATCTCGTCGAGGAAGGAGGGTGAAAAGCGCATAAACCTGTCTCCGTCCCCCATATAGGCGCGCCCCGCGACGCGCGCGAGCGCAATCGCCCGCCATACCCGGTTTTCACAGCTTCGGCCCGGTCGCGGGTTCGGCCGCCAGGCCTTGATCGCGGCGAAAACGGCGCGATTCATCCTTTTTCAAGCCCGACCTGCTAGACCATGCGCCGATATCGACGCGGGGGCACGATATGTTGACGGTCTATAACTGCATCCTCACCGAGCACGATCTGCGGCTTGTGCTGCTTGCCGCCGTGACCTGCCTGATCGCGTCGCTCACCGCGGTCAATCTTCTTCACCATGTCGGCCGGGCCCGCGGCGTCATGCGCCACGTGTGGACGGCCGTGGCGGCGACCGCCACCGGCTCGGGCGTCTGGGCCACCCATTTCATCGGCATGCTCGCCTTCCAGCCCGGCGTGCCCAACGGCTATCATCTCGGCCTGACCCTGGTGTCGCTGCTGGTCGCCATCCTGGTCACCGGCGCCGGCATCGCGGTTGCCGTCGCGCGCCCCGACATCGACAACCGCCTGGTCGGCGGCGCGATCATCGGCGCGGGCATCGCCGCCATGCACTATGTCGGCATGGCCGCCTTCCAGGTCCAGGGCGTGGTCGCCTGGAACCAGCTTTTCGTCGCCGCCTCGCTCGTGGCCGGCGTCGGTCTTGGCGCGCTCGCGGTGTTCGTGGCGCTGCGCTCGCGGACCATTCTTGCCCGTGTCGCCGGCGCGCTGGTGCTCACGCTGGCCATCTGCGGCATGCATTTCACCGGCATGGGCGCGGTGTCGATCCTGCCCGACGCCGCGGTCGCCGTGCCGGCAAGCGCCATCCCCGCGCCGCTGCTTGCCGGTGCGATCGCGGCCGCAAGCTTCATCATCCTGCTTCTGGTCTGCACCGCGCTGTGGATCGACGTGCGCGACTATCGTTATGCCGAGCGCGAAGCCGCGCGCATGCACAATCTCGCCGACGCGGCGATCGAGGGGCTTTTGCTGTGCCGCGGCACCCGTCTGGTCACGGCCAATGCCAGCTTCATGGCGCTGACGGACTGGACGCCGGACAGTCTGGCCGGCCGCCATCTCACCGATCTGTTTCCCGACGAAGACGTATGCAGTTCCCTGCTCGACGGCTCGCAGGAAATCTTCGAGACCGAGCTGGTCATCAACGAGGGCAACAGCGTGCCCGTCGAATTGTTGTCGCGCTTCGTCGACTATGGCGGCAAGCCGCATCTCGTGGTCGCCGTGCGCGACATCCGCGAGCGCAAGGCGGCCGAGGCCGACATTCGCCGGCTCGCTTTGCACGACGCGCTGACGGGCCTACCCAACCGGCGCGCCTTTTCCGCCCGGCTGGACGAGGAAATCCTCGCCATCGGCGACACGGGCGGCCATCTGGCGCTGCTGTGCCTGGACCTCGACCGCTTCAAGGAGGTCAACGATCTGTTCGGCCACGCCGCCGGCGACGTGATGCTGAAGAAGGTCGCGCGCTGCGTGTCGGGCGCGCTCGGCGAGGGACAGATGCTGGCCCGCCTCGGCGGCGACGAATTTGCCGTCATCGCCCCGCGCCTGGCGCGCCCCGAGGACGCCGCGCGCATCGCCGAGGCGGTCTTGGGCGCGTTCCGCGAGGAAAACGAGGACGCCAGCAATGAGGGTCTGATGTCGACCAGCATCGGCATCGCGCTGTTTCCCGACGATGCCTGCGACCGCGAGACGCTGTTGAGCAACGCCGACGCCGCGCTCTACCGGGCCAAGTCGGAAGGCCGCGACACCTGGCGCTTCTACGAGGAGGCGATGGGCATGGAGGCGCGCGCCCGCCGGCTGATGGAGCACGAGCTGCGCCATGCCGTCGCCCGCAACGAATTCCGCCTGGTCTACCAGCCGCAAAAAAGGCTCGACACCGGCGAGACGATCGGTTTCGAGGCGCTGCTGCGCTGGTCCAATCCGGCCCGCGGCAATGTCTCGCCGGCGCTTTTCGTCCCGATCGCCGAGGAAAGCGGCATCATCGTGCCGATCGGCGAATGGGTTCTGCGCACCGCCTGCAAGGAGGCCGTCACCTGGCAGAAGCCGGTGACGATCGCCGTCAACGTGTCGCCGATCCAGCTTCACAGCCCGAGCTTCGTGCAGACCGTGCACGAGATCCTGCTGCAGACGGGTCTCGCGCCGAGCCGGCTCGAGATCGAGATCACCGAGACCGCGCTCGTGCGCGACATGACCCGCGCCCTGACGACGCTGCGCCAGCTCAAGGCGCTCGGCGTCCACATCGCCATGGACGATTTCGGCACCGGCTATTCCTCGCTGTCCAACCTGCGCGCCTTCCCGTTCGACAAGATCAAGATCGACGGCTCCTTCATCAAGCAGGTCGACACCAACGAACAGGCCGCCACCATCGTCAAGGCGGTGCTCGGCATCGGCCGCGGCCTCGGCCTGCCGGTGCTGGCCGAAGGCGTGGAAACGTCGGAGGAGCTGCAGTTCCTGGCCGGCGAGTTCTGCCAGATCGGCCAGGGTTACCTGCTCGGTCGTCCCGACCCCGTCGCCGCGCTCGACGACAGGCCCGATGTCGAAGACCGGCGCGAATCCGACGCCGCCTGAGCGCGCAAAACCGCCGAAAAACGCCCCTCGCGGCCACGTTGCGCGACGCCGCCGCGCGGCGTATCGTGCGCCCGCCCGTCCGTTCTCCGGCTAAACGATCGGCCCCCGGGCGGCGCGCCGGCACGGAGTGGAAATCCATGAGCTCGCCGTTTTTCCCGGTCCCGAGCGACAGCGCATCTTCTGACGCGGCGCGATGAGCGGCTCGCTGGTTCTGCTGCATCTGGCCGGCGCCGTGGCGCTGCTGTTGTGGGCAACCCGCATGGTGCGCACCGGCGTCGAGCGCGCCTACGGCAACATTCTGCGCCACCGGCTGCGCGCCACCCTGCGCAACCCGCTCTTGGCGGTTCTGGCCGGCGCCGGCCTGGCCGTGGCGCTGCAGAGCGCGACGGCGGTCAGCCTTCTGGTCGGCTCGTTCGCCGGCGCCGGCATCGTGTCGCCGACCGCCGGACTGATCGCCGTTCTGGGCGCCGATATCGGCTCGGCGCTGGTCGTCAAGCTGTTGTCCTTCGATCTCGCGCTTCTGGTGCCGGTGTGCCTGGTCGCCGGCACGACCATGTTTCTGGCCACCCAGGCGCGCAGCTGGCGCCAGTTCGGCCGCATCCTGATCGGGATCGGCCTGCTGATCCTGTCGCTGCGCATGATCGGCGAGGCGTCGGAACCGTTGCGCGACAGCCGCCTGCTGCCGGTCGTCGTCGACTATCTCGCCGGCGACCCCGTCACCGCCTTCATCGTCGCCGCCCTCACCACCTGGCTGTTTCACTCCTCCGTCGCCGCGGTCCTGCTCGTGGTGGCGCTGGCGGGCCGCGGCCTGGTTCCGGCCGAGCTCGGGCTGGTCTTCGTGCTCGGCGCCAATCTCGGCGGCGGCGTCATCGCGGCCATGCTGGCGCGCACCATGCCGCCGCTGTCGCGCATCGTGCCGGTCGGCAATCTTGTCGTGCGCGCCACCGGCGCGATCCTGGCCCTGGTCGCGGTCACGCTCCTCGGCGCGCCGCTGCAGCGGCTGGGCGCGACGGCGCCCGAACAGCTCATCCACGCCCATCTGCTGTTCAACGGGCTTTTGGCCGTGCTCGGCGTTCCGGTCGCGGGCCTGGTCGTGCGTGCCGCGACGGCGCTGATGTCGGCGCGCGCCGCCCCCGCCGCGGACCTCATGGCCGCCACCGAACTCAGCGCGCTCAACGAGAGCGCGCTCGACAAACCGGCCCAGGCGCTCGCCAACGCCACGCGCGAAGTGGTGCGCGTATGCGAGATCGTCGAGATCATGCTCCAGCGCATCATCGAGCTCTACGCCCATGCCGACAAGGACGGCATCGACGCGCTCGCCGCCCTCGACGACCGGGTCGACAGGCGCCACGCCGCCATCAAGCTCTATCTGGCCAAAACCACCGTCCACCCGCTGACCGAGGACGAGGCGCTACGCTGCCAGGAACTCATCGGCGCCTGCGTGAAACTCGAGCAGGTCGGCGACATCATCGTGCGCAACATGCTCGTTCACGTGCGCAAGAAGATGGAGCGCGGCCTGGAATTCACCGATGAGGGTTGGCGCGAACTGACCGGCTTCCACGCCGCCGTCGCCGCCAATGCCAGGCTGGCCTTCAACGTGCTGGTGTCGCGCGACAGCGAGACCGCGCGCCAGCTCGTCGCCGAGAAGGACCGGCTGCGCGACGAGGAAAAAGCGTCCAACCAGAGCCATTTCGACCGGCTGCGCGAAGGCACGGTGAAAAGCCTCGAAACGAGTTCGATCCATCTCGACACGCTGCGCGACCTGAAGCAGATCAATTCGCTGCTCGCCTCGATCGCCTACCCGGTTCTGGAAGAACACGGCATGCTCAGCGACACGCGCCTGAAGGCGGGATAGGCCCCGCGCCGAGAACTCAGCGCAGCATGCCCTTGACGATGCCGCTCGCCTTGCCGAAATCCATCCGGTCGGGGAATTTCTGCTTCAGCGCGTTCATGCATTTGCCCATGTCGCGCAGGCCGCCGGCGCCGACCTCGTTGATGACCTGCTTGCAGGCCTGCTTGACCGCCTCGTCCTCCAGCGGCCGCGGCAGGAAGCCGCGAATCACCGCGATCTCCTGGCGCTCCTGCTCGGCCAGTTCGAGCTGGCCGGCCTCTTCGAAAGTGCGCGCCGATTCCACGCGCTGCTTGAGCATCTTGCCCAGGATCGCCGTGATGTCCTCGTCGCTGACCGGGTCCTTGCCGGCCGCGCGGTTCGCGACGTCGCGATCCTTCACGGCCGCCTGGATCAGCCGGATCGTCGACAGCCGGCGTTTGTCTTGGGTCTTTTGCGCGTCCCTGAGTGCGCACGCGAGTTTTTCGCGCATCGGATCCATCTCCATTCGCGGCCATGCACCATAGCGCCCCGACTCGGCTGAGGCAAACCGTTTGTGAAAGTTTAAGTTATTGGTTTTATTGGATAAAACTTTTACCCTTGCGTCAATCTTCACCGATTGACCGGCGCCCGCGCTTCGCCTATTGTCCGCGCCTTGCATGGACGTATACCTGTTCGCACGGATCGACGGCTTGCCGTGGGTCGCGTGCGTTTCTTCGCGCCATATGGCCTTTGGCCGCTCGTCTTTCAAGCCCGGGCGGCCGACCTGACGGAGAGTAGAGATGACGCAATCGACCGCGGCCTGGACCGTGACGCCCGCCACGGCCCTGCTCGTTCTGGCCGACGGGACGGAGATCGAGGGGACCGGCCTCGGCGCCGAGGGAATCGCGGTCGGCGAGGTCTGCTTCAACACCGCCTTGACCGGCTATCAGGAAATCCTCACCGACCCCTCCTATGCCGGCCAGATCGTCACCTTCACCTTTCCGCATATCGGCAATGTCGGCGCCAATGACGAGGATATCGAAGACCTGACGCCGGCCGCGCGCGCCGGGGCCGTCGGGGCCGTGTTCAAATCCGATCTCACCGACCCGTCCAACCATCGCGCCGGCGAGCATCTCGACGCCTGGCTCAAACGCCGCGGCATGGTCGCCATGTGCGGCATCGACACCCGCGCGCTGACGGCGCTGATCCGCGAAAAGGGCATGCCCAACGCCGTGATCGCCCATGCGCGCGACGGCGTGTTCGACCGCGCCGAGTTGAAGCGGCGGGCCGCCGAGTGGCCGGGCCTGGTCGGGCTCGATCTGGCCAGGGAGGTCACCTCCGGCCAGAGCTCGACCTGGACCGAGACGCCGTGGCGGCTCGGCGACGGCTACGGCCGCCAGGACGCGCCGACCATGCATATCGTGGCGATCGACTATGGCGTCAAACGCAACATATTGCGGCTTCTGGCCGGTCTCGGCGCCGAGGTGACCGTGGTGCCGGCCACGACCACCGCCGAGGACGTGCTGGCCATGCATCCCGACGGCATCTTTCTGTCGAACGGCCCCGGCGATCCGGCCGCCACCGGCGACTATGCCGTGCCCGTCATTCGCGAGCTTCTGAAAAGCGACATCCCGGTGTTCGGCATCTGCCTGGGACACCAGATGCTGGCGCTGGCGCTCGGCGCGCGCACGGTCAAGATGCACCAGGGCCATCACGGCGCCAACCACCCGGTCAAGGACCACACCACCGGCAAGGTCGAGATCGTGTCGATGAATCACGGCTTCGCCGTCGATTCGGCCTCGCTGCCCGACACGGTGGAAGAGACCCATGTCTCGCTGTTCGACGGGTCGAATTGCGGCATCGCCGTCAAGGGCCGGCCGGTGTTTTCGGTCCAGCAGCATCCCGAGGCCTCGCCCGGCCCGCAGGATTCGCATTACCTCTTCCGCCGCTTCGTCAATTTGATCCGCGCGCGCAAGGGCGAGCCCGCGCTCGCCGAGCGCTAGCACCGAAGACGATTGCAACGCGGCCTCCGGCTCCGCATTCTGCTTCGGCAGGTGTTGGAGGACCGAGCCATGCGATTCGACAGGGAACTGATATCCAACGGCAACCCGATGGAGGCGATCGTCGGGTTTTCGCGCGCGGTGCGCGTCGGCCCGTTCATTTCGATCGGCGGTACCGCGCCCGTCGGCGCCGACGGCAAGACCGTCGGCATCGCAGATGTTGCCGCGCAAACCCGCCAGTGTATCGAAATCATCAAGGACGCGCTCGAGCGCGCCGGATCGGGGCTTCACGACGTCGTGCGCACGCGCGTCATCCTCACCGATATCGACAACTGGAAAGCGGCCATCGACGTCCGCAAGCAATATTTCAAGGATGTGCGGCCCGTCGACACGATCATGGCGATAGACCGTTTCGTGAACCCGGAATGGCTTGTTGAATTCGAGGCCGATGCGGTGATTGCGGGCTGGGGCGAAATTTAACCGCAAACAAGAAAAGGGCGGCCCGAAAGCCGCCCGGCCCCGCTCCGTTCGTGCCTCCTCGCGCTACGATGTCAACCGCAGCCGCACCACCCGGTCGCGGATTTCCTCGAACACCTCGTCGAGCTGCGAGCGCGACGGCGCGTCGAAGAAATGCGCCGAGCTCGAGGCACAATCCTTGAGCATCATGCCGGTCTTCACATCCGGCTCCTCGAGCCTGATCGTGTAGACGATGATGTTCTGCGCCTTGGCGTTATCGCACGCCGCCAGCGTCTTTTCGTTCATCAGCCGGTTGGTGTCGGAGGACGAACCGGCGGTGATGCCCAGCCGCCCGTCGACCAGATAGCCCTGACTGGAATAGCGCGACCCGAGCGCGTTTCTTGTGTTGCCGAACACGTTCGAGCCGTCGGTCAGGACGATCATGATCTTCTCGACGCCGATCTGCTTGGAATCGCGCCCTTCGGTGAACGGTTCGTGCGGCGACAGCACCCGCATGCCCCAGGCCACCCCTTCCATGATATTGGTGTTGCCGTTGGCCGTCAGCGATTCGACCTTGTCGACGATCGCCCTGAAATCGGTGTTCAGCGGCATGATCGGCTGGGTGACGCAATCGCGGTTCGGCCCGCGTCCGCCCGACATCTCGGCATCCGCCGGCAGCCATTCGAGCCCGGGATCGAGCGGGTCAGGCACGGTCACCCCGTATTTCAGGAGCTTCTTGGCCTTGCCGGCAGCGCTCTTGTCGAGCGGGTCCGCATCCGAGTTGATATAGCTGTTGGAATAACCCTTCTCGTCGGGCTCGTCGATCGAGAAGGCCGGCACGAACAGACTTGCCGCGTCCTTCTTGTTCGGCGCGCTGTCCTCGACGTCATGCGCCACCTTGCCGCCGCCGTAGCGCGTCTCAACGCAGCCTGCCCATTTTTCGCCGAGATGGTTGAACAGCTCGAACCGGCTCAGCCCGTTCTGCAGCTCGACCTGCGGAAGCTCCGCGTCCCCCTTGAGATCGAGCCACTTCGCGCCGGTCTTGTTCTTGACCTTGCCGTTCTTTTTGAATTGCGGGCCGTAATGCGGGCCGACATTGACGAAATTGGCAAACGGGACCACCGCGAATTTCAGCTTGTCCTTGCCCTTGACCTGGGCCGACATGGTGTTGACCAATCCCAGCACCGCATCCTTCATCGCGGTCAGCTTGCCGCCGGCCATGGAGCCGGTGGTGTCGAGCACCAGCGCGATTTCGTAGTTGGTATAGGCAAGGTCGGCCGCCGATCGCGCCGACACTTTCCAGTTCTCGTAGCCCAGCAGCGAGCCGAAGGTCAGGTTGGCACGCGCCGTCGCCTTGATGTCGACCTTGGTGCCGCTGCGATTGATATCCAGTTCCGCGAAGCGCGGGTCGAAATTCGTCGTCAGGAACTGATTGGCGATGGTGTTGGCTTCCGCGTCGGAGAGCGATTCGCCCTCGCGCGCGATCGCCAGCGCGGCCGAATCCATCGCCTGCTGCAGCTGCGCCTGTCTGGCGCTGATCGAGGCAAAGTCGAGCGCCGTGCCGCCGGCGAGCAGCAAAGGCAGCATCGCCAGCGCCATCATCATGCCGTAATGGCCGCTTTCGTCACGGCAAAAAAGCTGAAGCAGAGACCGTGCCATGCCAAACCCCCTCGGCAATTTGCAAGGGGCAAGTGTAGGACAGCCGCATTAATGCGCGGATAACCGGCAGGCTTAACGGCTTCATAACGAATTTTGGCGAACGGCCCCGGACCGGGGCGGTTTCCCGGCCTTGGGCGCGGCGTTCGGCTTCGGCCTCAGACCGGACCGTTAAACGTGTCGCAGGCGTCGAGCCGGCCGCTCTCCAGGCCGCGCGAGAACCATGCGCGCCGTTGCGCCGACGTGCCGTGGTTGAAGCTTTCGGGCACGACATACCCTTGCGTGCGCCGTTGCAGCGTGTCGTCGCCGATCTGGTTGGCGGCGTTGAGCGCCTCGTCGATATCGCCGGCCTCCAGCAGCCCCTTCTGCGCGGTAAAATGCGCCCACATGCCGGCGAAGCAGTCGGCCTGCAGCTCGACGCGGATCGACATCTGGTTGGCTTCGGCCTGGCTCATTGTCTGGCGCATCGCGTTGAATTTCGGCAGCACGCCGATCAGGTTTTGCACATGGTGGCCGACCTCGTGCGCGATCACATAGGCCTGGGCGAAATCGCCGGAGGCGCCGAAACGGCGGGCGAGTTCGTCGAAAAAATTCAGGTCGAGATAGAGTTTCTTGTCGCCCGGACAATAAAACGGTCCCGACGCGGCCGAGGCGAAGCCGCAGGCCGAGCGCACCTGGCCCGAAAACAACACCATTTTCGGCTCGGCATAGGTCGCGCCCTCGGCCTGGAAAATGCCTTTCCACACGTCTTCCGTCTCCGCCAGCACCACGCCGGCGAACTGCGCCGCCTCGTCGCTGGCCCGCGTCTGCTGCTGGCCGGCCGGCGCGCCGCCGGTGTCTTGCGACAATATTTCCAGCGGGTCGATGCCGCAGGCCCTGAGTGCGAAGAACAGCACCACCAGGACGATGATGCCCGAAATCCCGCCGCCGCCGCCGATCCGGCCGACCGGGATGCGCACGCCGCCGCCGCCGCGTCCGAACCCGCCGCCACCGGAGCGGCCGCGCCGGTCTTCCACATTGGAACTTTGTCGTCTGCCGCGCCAACGCATGTCGACCCTCCCAGCCAGTCCGCCGCGCCCGCCGCCAAGGGGGAACGCATGCTTTCGCGACGGTTTTAACCCATCAAGTCGTGTTCGTCTCGCCTCGCGTGCCGTCCGCCCCTCAACGCCCGAAGGCGCATCGTCTCCCGGTCGGGCGCTGCCCGTTCCAGGCCGCGCCGATATCGCGCGCCAAAGCGGCCCGGCCCGGCTTGAGCACGCCTTGCCGATCGCCCTTCAGATAAAGCACCACCCGCAAGCCGTTGCGCCCGGCCAGCGCGTCGGCGATCATCTCGTCGGCCAGGATGATGCGCCGCCCATAGGCGTGGCGCGACGCCAGCGCGAGTTGCGGCATGACGTGACCGACGAGCTCGGTGCAGAACAGCCGGTCGGGATCGTCGCCGTCGAAATTGAAATCGAACGGCCCGCCGACATGGCCGGCAAGCCGCGCCGCCGCGCCCGCGCGCCCGCCCTTGCCGGTGCGGTTCGGCCGCAGCAGCACCAGCCGGTCGGTGTTGAGCACCGCCTCGGGCCGCGACAGGTGCACGCCGCGATAGTCGGCCTCGACGAACACCGCGCCGGCGCGGATCGCGGCCTGGTGCGGCCGCACCGCCGGGTGGTCCCACACGCCGAGCCGGCGCAGCTCCGCCTCGGTGCCCAGATAGGTGACCGCGTGCACGAACAGGCCCGGCAGGGTGTTGCCGGACAGCCGGCCCTTGGAACTGACAACGACGACGTCGAGCGGCCGCATCCGCTCGCCGAGCAGGCGCAGCGCCTCGTCGTCGCCGGCCAGGTAGCCGCCGCGCCAGGCAATCCGGCCGATCACGTTTCCGATCAAGGGCGCCGCCGGCTCGGCGAGCGCCACCAGCCAGGCGGGCGAGCGCTCGGGCGTCTCGCAGCACCCGGCCAGCGGGTTGTCCGGCCCGGTCCCGGCATCGCCGGGCGCGTTTTGGGGCGCATGGGCGCAGGCCGCCAACAGCGCGGCGACGGCGAGCAGGGCCGTGAGGCGCAAGCGCGCCCGGTCAAGCGGTCGACGGCTGGTCACGCCTCCCCTCCGGCGGCAGGACGGGCCGGCATCACCGCAGCAGGAACACCTTGACGCTGCGCCGGTAGACCTCGACCTCGATCAGCGGCGTGCCGTTCATGATCGCCCGGCGGGTGCGCGCATCCATCGCCCCGCGCCGCTCGAGCATGGCTTGCAGACGCGCCCGCGCGTTGGCGGAGGCGAACCACGAATCGCCGGTGTCCTCCGCATCGATCCAGCCGAATTTGTGGTAGTTGGCCCGATCCTGGCGCACGACCTGCGCGGCGTTGTCGAGCGGATAGCCGTCGCTCGCCTCGTGATCATGGGGCGAAAGCCGCGCCACGTAGGAGCCGAGATAAGTATCGGCCGACGCCGTCGAGGCCGAAGCCGCGACCAACACCGCGCCGATCGCGGCCATAAGAACACGTCGTGTCAAGAACATCGCAAACCCTCCGTGCGTGCGCCCCGTTTCATGCCCCCTTTGCGCCCGCTCGCCCTTGATCCGGGTCAATCCGTCGAAGCGCGCGCCGATCCTACGACGCCGTGCGGCGGCAAGAAAGCCGCAACGGCAACAGGCGGCCCATATTGTCATGCCCGCTCCAGCGCGGCCACGATCTTGGCGAGTGCGGCCAGATAGGCCGCCTGCTCGGCCTCGTCGAGCGCAGCCAGCGCCGCGCCGTTGACCGCGGCCACCGCCGCGCGCACCGCCGGCGCCTTGTCGAGCGCCGCCGGCGTCAGCGACACCAGCGCGCTGCGCCCGTCGGCGGGGTCGGGGTCGCGGCGGATCAGCCCGTCGCGCTGCATGCGCGCCAGCGTGGCCGCCATGGTCGGCTGCTCGATGCCGGCGGCCGCGGCCAGCGCCTTCTGGGTCATGGTCGCGCCTTGGCCGAGCGCAAAAAACACCGGCAAATGGCCGGACGCGAGCCCGAGCGGCTTCAGCCGCCGGTCGATGGCGCGGGCAAAAAGCCGCGCGGCCCAGTTGGTCATGTAGCCGGCCGATCGGTTGCGGACAAAATCCATATTACATAGCTTGCTATTTAGTTACATCGTATGCTATATAACATGCAGTTCCCGCGTCGATCAAGGAGACGATCGCAATGGCTCTCACCAGCACCAAACATCGTTACGGCAGCGTCGCGGCCAGCCTGCACTGGCTGTCCGCGTTCGTGCTTTTCGCCCTCGTCGCGAGCGGCCTGCGGCTCGAGGCGATGGCCGGCGCCTCCGGCACGGCCGCTCTCTTGCGCCTTCATCTTAGCCTTGGGGTGATCGTCTTCGCGCTCACCCTGGCGCGCATCCTGTGGTGGGTCTTCGCCGACCGCCATCCCGAGCCCGTCGGCGGCGGCGCCGCCTGGCAGGCCAGGGCCGCGCGCCTCGTCCACCGGCTGTTTTATCCGGTGATCCTGCTCGCCGCCGCCAGCGGCATCGCCACCATCGCCGTGTCGGGCGCGGCCGGCCCGCTGTTCTTCGGCGACCCGGCTCCCCTGCCCGATTTTTCCGGCCTGGCCCCGCGCCGCGCGCACGGATTTCTGGCCTGGGCGCTGATCGTCCTCACCGGCCTTCATGTCGCCGCGGCACTCTATCACCAGCTGGTCAAGCGCGACCGCATCCTCGCCCGCATCCTGCCGGCCCTCGGCCGCGCGCGCCAGCCTGCCCCCTGAGCGGGCGCGACCGGCGGCGGGCCGATGACGGCCGGCGCGGGGCGCGTGTGGGTGCGCCCGCCCGCGCCGGTCCCGCCCCCGCCGCCTTGCTCTTGCCGCAGCCGCCCGGCACAGTGCCTGTGAACGCAAACCGGGGTCCTTGATGGGCGGTTCTGTCTCGGGCATGCGGCTGCGGCTCCTTTGTGCGGGCCTGGCGCTGGTGTGTGCCCTTTTCACCCTGCCGGCGGTCGCCGCCGCCCAGAACGACGCGCGCGCCCTGCGCGGCGTGGCGCTGGTGATCGGCAATGGCGACTATGCCCATCTGCCAAGGCTCGCCAATCCCGAAAACGATGCCGACGCGATCGAGGAGCTGCTCGCCGATCTCGGTTTCGAGTCCGTGCGCCGCACCGACCGCGACGCAAAAGACCTCGCCCGCGATCTCGACCGCTTCGTGGAAGACGCCGCCGAGGCCGATGTGGCGGTGTTTTATTATGCCGGCCACGGCATCGAGGCCGGCGGCGAGAATTTCCTGATCCCCGTCGACGCGGACCTGTCGGCCCTTGGCGCGGCGTCCGAGCGCCTCGTGCCGCTCAACGAGATTCTTGCCCGGCTGCGCGAGAGCGTGGCCGTCACCATCCTGCTGCTCGACGCCTGCCGCGACAATCCGTTCCCGCCCGGCGCGACGCTGAAACGCACCGCCGGCGCCCAGCCGGTGCCGGTCTCGGCCGGCGGCCTGGCCGAGACGCGCGGCGCCCGCGCCCTTGCCGACACGCCGGCCGGGACGACCACGGGCCCGCTCGGCATGGTGATCGGCTTCGCCGCCGAGCCGGGCCGCCCGGCCCTCGACGGCACCGGCGACAACAGCCCCTACGCGGCCGCGCTGCTGCGCCACGTCTCCGCCATGGCGGGCACCGAATTCGGCACCGTCATGCGCATGGTGGCCGAGGAGGTCTATCTGAAGACCGACGGCCGACAGCTTCCGTGGACGAATGCCAGTCTGCGCCGCCTGCTTTATTTCGGCGAGGCGCCCGCGCCGGTCGAAGGACCGCCGGGCGAGATCCTCGCCGAGCGCCGGCGCCTGCTCCTGACCATCGCCGACCTGCCGGCGGTGCGGCGCACCCAGGCCGAGAACCTCGCCCGCGGCGGCGAGGTGCCGATGAGCGTCGTCTTCGCCATGATGCAGGCGCTCGGCGTCGAGGCGACCGGCGACCCCGCCGCCGTCGAGGCGCGGCTGCGCGCCGAAATCGGCCGCTTCGCCGAAAACCGCCGGGCAAACGCGGCGCTCGCCAATCCCGATCCGGAGATCGAGCGCCTGTCGCGCCTGGCCGACGAGGCCGAACTGGAAGGCGCGCTCGAAACCGCCGATCGGCTGCGCGACGGCGCCAAGCAGCGTGTCGCGGCGCTGCGCTCGACCCGCGACCGGCAGATCGCCGCCCTGCGCGACCGCATTGCCGAGGATGCGGCGGTCTTTGCCCGCAGCGCGGAGACCAAAAAACTGCTCTTCCGCCACGCCGAGGCCGCCGACGACTATGCCGAGGCCCGCGCCATCCTCGCCGATTGGGACGACAAAAAAGCGCTGGACTACCGCCGCGCGGAAATCGCCGCGCGCCTGACCGACGCCGAGTTGAAGGGATCGCGATCCTCGCTCGCCGCCGCCGAACGCCTGGCGCGCGAGACGCTGCTCGATGGCGATGGCCTGCCCGCCGGCGAGCGGGCCCGTTTCGCGCATGGCCTGGCCCGCGCCCTGATGCTGCGCGGCGCCAAAACCGGCGACGACGCCGCCGTTCGCGAAGCGCTGGGCGTGCTCGAAACGGCCGGCGCCGACGCCGAGGCGCTGCCGGCCGGCGAGCGCGCCAGGCTTTTGCTCGATACGGGGCGCGCCGGCGGGCAAATCGCGTTGACGGCCGGCGACGCCGCCGCCTTGGCCGACGCCGGGACGAAATTCGCCGCGGCCGCCGCCCTCGCCCGCCAGGCCGGGGATCGGGCGACGGAGGCCGAGGCGCGTTTCCGGCACGTGCAGGCGCTTTATTATCGCTGGGCGGCCGCGCCCTCTTTGATGCTTTTCGCCGCCTTGCAGGGCGAGCTCGGCACGCTTGTCGCCATGCTCGACACCGACGGCGACATCGATCCGGTGTCGGCGCGCTACGCGGTGCGCGCGCCGCAGATCGCGCTCGATCTCGCCATGCGCCTGAACACGACCGAGGCCCTGTCGACGGCAACCGAGATGAACGCCATGACCGCCGGCCTGTTCGACCGCGAGCGTTTTCCCCTGCTCTGGGCCGAGATCGCCACCACCGGCGGGCGGATCGGCCTGGAATGGGCGGACCGTTTCGGCGACCTCTCCGGGCTTTCCGCCGCGCTGGAGGCGCACGAGGCCGCGTTGGCGATCTTCCGCCAGGCCGGCGCGCGGGCCGCCGCCCTCGACGCAGCGTGGCAACGCGCGCTGACCCTGGTGGCGATCGGCCTGCGCGAGGACGGCACGCGGCACCTCGCCGCGGCACTGGACGCGCTCGACGCCGTCGAACGCGACCCTCTCGCCGGTTCCAATCCGCGACAGCTCCGGCTGGTCCGGCTGCAAAAGGCGCGGGTGCGCGCCGGCATCGGCCGGCGCCAGGGCGATGCAGCCACGTTGGACGAGGCCGTCGCCGGGCTCAGGGCCGCCCATGAGGGCTTCGACCCGGCCGGCGAGCCGCAATTGGCGACCTTCGCGCAGGCCGAGCTCGGCAAGGCGGTGCAGGCGCTGGCGGCCCTTAATGGCGATGCCGAGGGTCTGCGCGAAAGCGTCGACCTGCTGCAAACCGCGATCGGGCAGTACGAGGCGTGGCAGGCGCCGGCGACCAACCCGGTCCCGTTCGTCGAGCTTTTCGCGCATTATGCCGACGCGGCCGCGAGGCTGGCGATCGCGACCGGCAGCCCCGGCGACATCGACCGCGCGGTCGCGGCCGGAACCCGGATCAACCGCCATATGCAAGATTTCGACAACCAGCAGGGGATCGCGCTCACCGCCAACACGCTGGCCTTCGTCATCGTCCAGGGCCTGCGCGCCGATTTCGACGCCGGCCGCCTGGCGCTGGCCGAGGAGATGGCCGCGGCCGCCCTGGCGCGGGCGCCCGCTTTGCCCGCCTTTGCCGGCTATTTCGAAAACACCGCCTGCGAGGTGCACACCGAAAAGGCCCGCCACGACGCCGACCTGGCGGCCGCGCGCCAGGCCCTGGCGTTGTGCGAAAGCGGTCTGGCGAAGCTCGAAATCATCGACGACGCCGAAGCGGTCGCGACTGCGCAAAAAGCCGTCGCCCGGGCCAAAGCGCTAATCGCGTTGCTCGCCGCGCAATAGGCGTCCGGCCGGCTCGAAAGCCCTATCCCGGCAGCCCATCGAGTGTCGGAACCGCGCTGAGCCCCGTATCCCAGTCCGCCCGGCTCGCGCAGCAAATATGCGCGGTCGGCCGTATCTCCACCGGGCTGTCGAGGCTTCCGGCCGGCACCGCCAGCAGGGCGCCGTCTGCCTGTAGCGTTGGAACGGCCGAGCCGCATTCGGTGCAAAAGCTCTTTTCGTGCCGGGTCCCGGGCACCCGGTAGGTCCTGATCTTGTCGTGCCCCGACAGCCAGGCGATCGTCGCGGTGGAGGAAAACAGATTGGCCGCGTGCGCGGAGCCGGTATCCTTGCGGCACCGCCGGCAATGGCACAGGAAAAACGCCTCGAACGCGCCGCTGATCTCGAATGCGACGGCGCCGCACAAACACGCACCGACGGTTTTTTGGGTCACGACCCACCTCGCTCTCGTCTGAAAGGGCCGGACGCGCCGGCCGACAGCCTTGTCCTAAAGCCCGCGCCCCCGATTCGCGACCCGTCCGGTCCGGCGATCGGCAAAAATACGCCGGACATGCGCCGGCGAAAGCCGGCCGGCACGCGTCGTCACAAGGGCGGCACGGGGTTTTTCCAAACACGGCGTGCTCGCCGACAGGCGCATCCATGCGGCCGCCGAATTCGACCTTTCCAACGGCCGCCGCGGCATGGCGCGCTCCGTGCGCGGCGCCAAGAAATATGCCAACGCCCCGCTTCCGTGTCCGCGAAAACCCGGCCACGCGGCGCAGCGCCGGCGAAACGGCATAGGCCCGCATGGCCGTGTGGCCGGTTTGTGTGTTGGATTGCGTCGTTGCGGCCGCTTTCGGCTCTTCCCTCGCGGTTTTCTCTCCCCTATAAGGCCCGCCTAGCCTGACAAGATTTTCTCTTGCGCACCGACCGGGCTCCGCGATGCGCCACACGCGCACCCCGGAGACGCCCCGCGCCGGGTCCTCGCGCAAGAACGTTCGAACGGACAGATCGCCATGCCCAAACGCACCGACATCGCCTCCATTCTCATCATCGGAGCGGGGCCGATCGTCATCGGCCAGGCCTGCGAGTTCGACTATTCCGGCACCCAGGCGGTCAAGGCGCTGAAGGACGAGGGCTACCGGGTGGTGCTGGTCAACTCCAATCCGGCCACCATCATGACCGACCCGGAACTGGCCGACGCCACCTATATCGAGCCGATCACGCCGGAAGTGGTGGCCAAGATCATCGCCAAGGAGCGCCCCGACGCGCTGTTGCCGACCATGGGCGGCCAGACCGCGCTCAACACCGCCCTGTCGCTGCGGCGCATGGGCGTGCTGGAACGCTACGGCGTGGAGATGATCGGCGCCGACGCCGCGGCGATCGACATGGCCGAGGATCGGGCGCTGTTTCGCGAGGCGATGGCCAGGATCGGGCTGGAAACGCCGAAATCGGTGCTCGCCAACGCCACCGAGGTCAAGGACGCCGACCGCAAGACCCACGAGGCCGAGCGCGCCGGCCTGCGCGAGACGCTGTCGGGCGACGCGCTCGACGCCGCGCTCGACGAGCTCGAGAATCGCTGGAATCTCGGCGAGGGCGACCGCAAGCAGCGTTACATGGCCCACGCCATGGCCGTCGCCGCGACCGCGCTCGACCATGTCGGCCTGCCGGCGATCATCCGCCCCTCCTTCACGCTCGGCGGCACCGGCGGCGGCATCGCCTTCAACCGCTCCGAGTTCTTCGAGATCGTCGAGCGCGGCCTCGACGCCTCGCCGACGACCGAGGTGCTGATCGAGGAATCGGTGCTCGGCTGGAAGGAATACGAGATGGAGGTCGTGCGCGACCGCGCCGACAACTGCATCATCATCTGCTCGATCGAGAACATCGATCCGATGGGCGTTCACACCGGCGATTCGATCACGGTGGCGCCGGCGCTCACCCTCACCGACAAGGAATACCAGGTGATGCGCAACGCCTCGATCGCGGTGTTGCGCGAGATCGGGGTGGAGACCGGCGGCTCCAACGTCCAGTTCGCCATCGACCCGGCGAGCGGGCGCATGGTCGTCATCGAGATGAACCCGCGCGTGTCGCGCTCCTCCGCGCTCGCCTCCAAGGCGACCGGCTTCCCGATCGCCAAGGTGGCGGCCAAGCTGGCGGTCGGCTACACGCTCGACGAACTGGAAAACGACATCACCGGCGGCGCCACCCCGGCCTCCTTCGAGCCGTCGATCGACTATGTGGTCACCAAGATCCCGCGCTTCACCTTCGAAAAATTCCCCGGCGCCGAGCCGGTCCTGTCGACGGCGATGAAGTCGGTCGGCGAGGTGATGGCGATCGGCCGCACCTTTGCCGAAAGCCTGCAAAAGGCGCTGCGCGGGCTCGAAAACGGCCTGACCGGGCTCGACGAGATCGAGATTCCGGGCGCCGGCCCCGGCAGCGACAGCGACGACGCCCGCAACGCCATCCGCGCCGCCCTCGGCACGCCGACGCCCGACCGGCTGCGCCAGGTCGCCCAGGCGATGCGCATGGGCACGGCGCTCGCCGACATCCACGCCATGTGCGCCATCGACCCCTGGTTTCTGGAACAGATCGCCGCGATCGTGGCGATGGAGGCCCGCGTGCGCGAGCACGGCCTGCCGGCCGACGCGCAGAACCTGCGCATGTTGAAGGCGATGGGCTTTTCCGACGCCCGCCTCGCCTCGCTCACCGGCCTCGACGCCGAGGCGGTCAGGAAGGCGCGCCACGCGCTCGCCGTCCACCCCGTCTACAAGCGCATCGACACCTGCGCGGCCGAGTTCGCCTCGCCGACGGCCTATATGTATTCCACCTACGAGGTGCCGTTCGCCGGCGCGCCCGCCGACGAGGCAAAAGTCTCCGACCGCGACAAGGTCGTCATTCTCGGCGGCGGCCCGAACCGCATCGGCCAGGGCATCGAGTTCGACTATTGCTGCTGTCACGCCGCCTTCGCGCTCGCCGACGCCGGCTACGAATCGATCATGGTCAACTGCAATCCCGAGACGGTGTCGACCGATTACGACACCTCCGACCGGCTCTATTTCGAGCCGCTGACCGACGAGGACGTGCTGGAAATCCTGCGCGCCGAACAGGCCGCCGGCCGGCTGGTCGGCGTCATCGTCCAGTTCGGCGGCCAGACGCCCCTGAAACTCGCCGAGGCGCTGGAAAAGGCCGGCATCCCGATCCTGGGCACCGCGCCCGACATGATCGACCTGGCCGAGGACCGCGACCGCTTCCAGAAGCTTCTGACCCGGCTCGGCCTCAAGCAACCGAAGAACGGCATCGCCTTTTCCGTCGAGCAGGCCCGGCTGGTGGCCGGCGAGCTCGGCTTTCCGCTGGTCGTGCGCCCCTCCTACGTGCTCGGCGGCCGCGCCATGCAGATCATCCACGAGGAAGGCCAGCTCCAGACCTATCTGCTCGACACCGTGCCCGGCCTGGTGCCGGAGGACATCAAGCAGAAATATCCCAACGACAAGACCGGCCAGATCAACACCCTGCTCGGCAAGAACCCGCTTTTGTTCGACACCTATCTGGCCGGCGCGATCGAGGTCGACGTCGACTGCCTGTCCGACGGCGCCGCGACCTATGTCGCCGGCATCATGGAGCATATCGAGGAGGCCGGCATCCATTCCGGCGATTCGGCCTGCTCGCTGCCGGTCCACACGCTGGGTCCCGACACCGTCGCCGAGCTCGAGCGCCAGACCGCGGCCCTGGCCGGCGCGCTCGGGGTCGGCGGGCTGATGAACGTGCAATACGCCGTCAAGGACGGCGAGATCTTCGTGCTCGAGGTCAATCCGCGCGCCTCGCGCACCGTGCCCTTCGTGGCCAAGACCATCGGCCGGCCGATCGCCAAGATCGCCGCCCGCGTCATGGCCGGCGAGAGCCTGGACGCCACCTTCGCCGCCTATGGCGGAAGGCCCGATCCCGAAAAGCTCGCCCACATCGCCGTCAAGGAGGCCGTGTTCCCGTTCGCCCGCTTCCCCGGCGTCGACATCCTCTTGGGCCCGGAAATGAAGTCGACCGGCGAGGTGATGGGCCTCGACCGCGAATTCGCGCTCGCCTTCGCCAAGGCCCAGCTCGGCGCCGGCGTCGACCTGCCGCGCTCGGGCACCGTGTTCGTGTCGGTGCGCGACGCCGACAAGCCCGGCGTGCTGCCGGCCGTCAGGCGGCTTGCCGATATCGGCTTCAAGGTGCTGGCCACCGGCGGCACCGCCCGCTTCCTGCGCGAAAACGGCATCGAGGCCGAAAAGATCAACAAGGTGCTGGAAGGCCGCCCCCATATCGAGGACGCCATCCGCAACCGCCAGGTCCAGCTGGTCTTCAACACCACCGACGGCCAGAAGGCGGTGTCGGATTCCAAGTCGCTGCGCCGCGCCACGCTGATGCAGAAAGTGCCCTATTACACCACCATGGCCGGCGCCGAAGCCGTCGCCGAAGCCATCGCCGCCTTGAAGGCCGGCTCGCTCGAGGTCCGCAAGCTGCAGGATTATTTTTAAGCCTCTCCCCTTGCGGGCAGGATAGCCGAAGGCCGGGCCCGGCGCCCTGTCTCTCCCCTTGCGGGAGAGAAAGCGTTTTCCCGCATGTGCGAGGGGCTTGTCCCCGAGCACGTGCCTGGAAAACGCAAGAGAGGGGATGGGGACGGCTTGGCCGATCTCCCCCCTTGCAGGGGGCGCGCAGCCGGTTCGCGGAGCGTATCCATCGTGCCGGCGCCACGATGGAAGGCCGGCGAGCGCCGGCACGCTGTGGAGCAGCGGGGACCCGGCCGACGGCAGCACAGAGGGGTGCGAAGGGGCACAGCCGCCGCGCCCGCCAGCGACATGACCAGCGCCGCCTGAACCCGCATGCCGAGCCTTGAGCGCCGTCGAAGGGCCGCAGGACGACGGCGCTATGAGCAGCGGCGAGGCTGGTGCAGAAAGCGCCCTCTTCCATCACCTTGGCCACCACGAGAGCCGCCGCCGAGGTGATCGCCGTGTTTAAGGCCGACGCCTTCCTAGGCTCGCCGAGGCTTAGCATCCCCAAATTTTGGCAGGTCACCAATGAGTTCCGCTCGCGGCAAGCGGCGGCGAAGACCGGTACTCCCACTTCGGAAGAATTTTCCTCTGCTATTTCAAATCTGCAGAGCGCAAAGTACTTATCCAACTGCTGAATTTGTGCTGTAATCCACGCTAAGTTAATTCGCCAAAGATACCGACACATGACACATGCTAAATTGGTGCTTTGATGCTATCAGTGACTGACCCTGCGCGTGAGCTTGCGGACGCATGCGAACGCCTCTCAAAACCTTCCAACAAACGTGGTGACGACCATCTAGCAGAGCACTTTTCTGTACCAACATGGTCTACCGAATTTTTCCAGATTATCTTCTGCCTTTCCGAGCGAGCAGATCAATTAGGAGAAATTATAAATAACCTAGAAATTGACGAAGATTACAAAAAGGACGCTCTGATTCATATTAGGCATATAAAAAAGGCGTTTTCTCGAGAAACGATGATGCATACATGGCATCAACAAGGAATTACATACCTTAGCAGAGAAAATATCCAGCCAATAAAAATGCTTTCTCCTCTTGTTAGGAAGAAAATTTCATACCCTAAACTTGACGATTCAGAAATTGATGAGGTACTTAAATTAACAGATGATCTTGAGAAATGGCTATCAAAACATCAGTTGAATGAACAAGACTTCATCAGACAAGCGATACTGGATGGAATCCGACAATTTCGTTTCCGCCTCGAGCGAATCGGATGGCTTGGATGGGGTTACACCGTTGCCTCGTTGCGAGACATCATAGGAGCTTATCTAGCACTCGAAAGAGGGATCGTTCCAAATAAAACGCCCGATTCTGAAGCTGTTCTCAAGAAGGCATATGGATCCTTAAGGAAAATATATGAGAAAATCGGCATTCTTAAAGATGTATCCAACACTGGCGAGTTTTTACTAAAGGCATATGGGGCCGCGTCTTTAGTGATGGATAGCCGTGTGATTGCAGGCCTCCTTTCTCATGCCGACTAACCAGAACCTAAAAATTTACTGGGATACGTCATAGAAATTTTTCTCACCACGAGGACAATTTTCACGTAGGAGATATGCGCAGCGGAGTATTGAAGGCTCATCTGTACCGTAGCTTTCCTCGGTATGCCCGCAACGATTGCAGGTTAATTCGACGCCCTCAACCATTCCGTGGTGGCCATCGAGTTCGACGTAATTCGTCGTGGTTGTTATACGTGCCACAAGGTCTTTTCCTATAGCCTCACAAGGCAGCCTTAGGAACAAGCTTAGGACGTCGCCGCTCTTTCCTCTTTGCCTGCTTCATCATCTTGGCCGCCTTGCTGATGCGCGCAGCCGCCTCCTTGGCCTTGTCCCTTTCAACTGTCTCACACTTGGCCGTCGCACCTTCAAGCAACATTTTCAGCTTTTCACTACAAATCTTAATATCGGCCGGAACCCGATCAGAAAATTTCCTCGTCAGTTTGGCCGTGCTTCTTGCATATCACCTCGAATTATTGATTACGCAAGCAGTCGGACACAAGTCTTTTTTTGTTGAACTAATTTAGCTACCTCAGCAACCACCCCAACAGCCACGCGATAGCGCGGCCTGTCCAGGCTCCATGCCGCGAAACTGGCGCAGATCACAGACGTTCCGGCACAAAACCCGGCGCGCGGTCGCAAAAACCCCTGACCGAAATGGCAACGGAGAGACGGAACCACGCGGACAAATCGCCCGCGCCAACCGCCGCCGCCGCCCGCCACCCCCCTCTCCCCAACCCCCTTCCCCATTCCCCACGCTTTTTTCATCCACGCCCCTCGCCGCCTCGCTTACCCTTTGCCCAGTTCTTCTCGCGGGAACGCCGATCATGACGGTGATTGCGCGGAGGGGAACCGGCGCCTCCGTTTCGGCCTCGTAAGCCGGCGCCGGGGCGGCCGCGTCCAAGGGTTCCCCTGCGGGCATGACGACCCGCGCGTGCCGGACGGTGCACTCGGTCCGTCCCTCAAGGGACGGCGGAAGCGGAACGGACGCGGACGAAAAAACGCCGGGCGGCGGTCTTCGGATCGCACGAAATGCAAAGGCGAGCGAGCCGAAGGCCGCCGTCTCCCGACCGCAATGGCCAGACGCTTCGGCGGGCGTGGCAGCGATGGAGCATGGGCAATGGACAGCAGCAAACCGCAGGCAAGGCGCGACATTCCGGCCAAGGGCCGAGCCGGCGACCGCCGGCCGCCCGCGTTGTCGGGCGCGCCCGCGCAGGGCCCGGCGCGCAGCGACGGAACGGCCCGCGAGCGAAGTCAAG
>NZ_RBVY01000006.1 GCF_004000215.1 Nitratireductor alexandrii
GGTGGAAACGCCGGGTCAGTTCTCAGTGGCAATCAACACCCCAGGTTCCGCGAGCCGCATCTCTCGGCGATCCGCTGGCTCAACGAACATACAGCCGACGGCTTTTCCTTCTTTGCCGTGCGGCTGCGCGTCGTTCGCATCGGCGACAGCGCGCTCGCCCCTGTCTTTGAGGTCGTGGAAAAACCGAACGACTGGGACCGCCTCGTCACACGCGTCTCGGCACCACGCGGCGAGCAGACCGAGTTGGGTCAGTTCCGACGTGCGTTCTGGACGGCATTCTCGGAGCGTCATCCGCAGGACGCCGAAATCGGCATGGCACCGCATGCGGCGAGTTCGAGCTGGAGCGAAGTCGGCAACGTGGTCGTCGTGTCCTGGGTTGGCACCACCAGGGTGGGTGTTTTTGTCAGGGGCACACGCGGCTCGGATGCTGCCGATGTTCATGCTCACCTGCTGCCTTATGGCGAGACGCTCGCCAACAGGCTCAATGCCAGGCTCGGCTCGCCCGGCGGTTCTCTCCTGGGCCAGGAAAGGAAGTTCGACATGTCGGAGCGCGCCAACTGGCCCGCCGCGATCGACTGGCTGCACGATGAAATCCATCGCTATCGCGCGGTGCTGCAGGAAGTTCTGGGAGGCAACCCCGATGGCGAATGACCCCAAGACTTCCGTCGACATCATCACGCATGACGAGACGCGCGCCAACATCCCGCCGGCGGAACTGGAGCCGGTGCTGGAGGAGCAAGACAAGGCGCCAATCCGGGTTGCCTATGAGCGGCGCAACCGCGACCTCGACCCGCAGCTCGTCTGGCGCGGCAAGGACCCCGACCAGGCCGAATTGACGGTCGATGCGCCGCCGATCTACCGCCAGGAGCATGTTCACCCGAAAGCGCTGATCGACGATCTGCGCAACGGCCGCGAGAAGGCCGAGGATCTGTTCGGCCATTTCGGGCTGACGGAGGAGGACCGCGAGGCGGAGGTGGAGTTCTACCGGCACAGCGCCCGCTGGTCGAACCGCATGATCCTGGGCGACGCGCTGCAGGTCATGTCGTCGCTGGCCCAGCGCGAAGGGCTGAAGGGCCAAGTGCAGGCGATCTATATCGATCCGCCCTACGGCATCAAGTTCCAGTCCAACTTCCAATGGTCCACCACCTCGCGCGACGTGAAGGACGGCAAGCTCGACAATCTGACGCGCGAGCCCGAGCAGGTGAAGGCCTTTCGCGACACCTGGCGCGACGGCATCCATTCCTACCTTTCCTATCTTCGCGATCGGCTGACCGTGGCGCGCGAATTGCTGACCGAAAGCGGAAGCTGCTTCGTCCAGATCGGCGACGAAAACGTGCATCGTGTTCGCGCGCTGATGGATGAGGTGTTCGGGGAAGGGAATTTCGTCGCTGAAATAGCATTTAGGAAGACCGGATCCTTTGAAACATCAACGCTTCAAAGAAACTTCGACTTTGTCATCTGGTATGCCAGGAGGAAGGATTCTTTGAAGTTCAGGCGCCTTCTTAAGCAGGCTGAACCTGAACCGCGTGATGCGCAGTTCTATGACACGATCGTCGACGCGGATTTCTCGGCCCGTCGGCTCACTAAGGATGAAAAAGACGATCCGTCAAATATCCGGGAAAACCTTCGACTCGCATCACGGAACCCTCTCGCGTCGGACGGCGCAGCCAGCGAAGGAAACCGTCCGCATCTTCATGAGGGTGTTTCTTGGCGGATAGCAGACAACAACCACTGGAAGACGACCCATGAAGGCCTTGTTCGACTCGGTCGAGCCGGCCGGCTCATCCCGAAAGGGAAACGTATTCGATTTTTGCGATACTGGGACGATCACCCCGCAACCGGGATCACCTCAGTTTGGAACGACCTCGGAACGGGAGGTTTCGTAGGGGACGACAAGGTTTATGTAGTTCAAACTGATAGCCGCGTCATACAGCGTTGCCTACTCATGGCAACTGACCCCGGCGACCTCGTGCTAGACCCCACCTGCGGTTCGGGCACCACCGCAGATGTTGCCGAACAGTGGGGTAGGCGCTGGATTACCATCGAGACGTCACGCGTTGCGCTAGCGCTGGCCCGTGCGCGTGTAATGGGCGCCAAATATCCCTGGTATCTGCTGGCCGACAGCCCTGAAGGGCAGAGGCAGCAGGCGCAGGTGACACGCTCATCACCGGTAACGCAGTCAACATATAGCGATATCCGTCACGGCTTTGTCTACGAGCGCGTGCCACACATCATGCTCCGGGATGTTGCCAGGAACACCGAGATCGACGTGATCTGGGAGCGGATGCAGCCGGCGGTGGAGGCGGCGCGGGTAGCCCTCAACGCCGCGCTGGCCGGCCACCGCACCCCTTTCAAGATCGAGACTGGCGGCCGCGCCGGCAAGTCCATCGACTTCACCGCATCCGGAGAGGTCGAGTTGCCCTCAGGCGAGATGGCGCCG
This sequence comes from Nitratireductor alexandrii, assembly GCF_004000215.1. GTDB lineage: Bacteria > Pseudomonadota > Alphaproteobacteria > Rhizobiales > Rhizobiaceae > Mangrovimarina > Mangrovimarina alexandrii. Next base: position 2,441 of record NZ_RBVY01000006.1, read on the forward strand.
GCCAACGGCTTCACGGAATGGGAAATCCCGCGCGAGGCGCCCGATGGCTGGCCAGATGAGGCTCGCAAGGCGCTCGACGATTTCTGGGAGGCTCGCATCGCCCGGCAGAAGGAGATCGACGCCTCGATCGCCGCCAAGGCCGAGCACGAATATCTCTACGACAAGCCCTATTTCGACAACAAACGCATCCGCGTCGCCGGGCCCTTCACGGTCGAAAGTCTGTCTCCGCATCGCATGTCGGCCGTCGACGAGCACGGCGAGCTGATCGACGAGATCAACGCCGCCGAGGGCCAGCGCGCGCCCGAGGAGCGTGAGGCCGACAATTATCGCAAGGCGATCATGGAAAACCTCGCCAAGGCCGGGGTGCACCAGCAGGACAGGAACGACGCCATCAGCTTCGACACGCTCGCCGCCTGGCCGGGCGATTGGATCGCGGCAGAGGGTCGCTATCGTGAAGGAGAAGGCGACGACGCCGTCGAGCGTCGCGCCGGCATCTTCATCGGCCCGGAATACGGCACGGTCAGCCGCGCCGATCTCGTCGCCTGTGCGCGCGAGGCGGCAGACGCCGGCTTCGACATCGTGATCGCCTGCGCCTTCAACTTCGAGGCCCATGCCCAGGAGTTCCACCGGCTCGGCCGCATCCCGATCCTGCATGCGCGCATGAACGCCGACCTGCACATGGCCGGCGAGCTGAAGGCCGGCGGCGGCAACCTCTTCGTCGTCTTCGGCGAGCCCGACATCGAGCTGATCGAGGAAGACGACCGCTTGCAGGTTGCGCTCAAGGGCGTCGACATCTTCCGGCCGGCTTCCGGCGAGGTGGTATCGTCCGAGCCCGACGACATCGCCTGCTGGTTCATCGACACCGATTATTCGGGCGAGAGCTTCTTCGTGCGCCAGGCCTATTTCCCAGGCGCCGAGGTGCCCTACAAGGCGCTGCGCTCGACGCTGAAGGCCGACATCGACGAGGAGGCCTGGGATTCGCTCAAGCGCACCGTCTCACGGCCGTTCTCCAGGCCGAAGAGCGGGCGGATCGCGGTAAAGGTAATCAACCACCTCGGCGACGAGGTGATGAAGGTGCTCTCATGCTGATACGAAACTATGGTCTGTTTTGGAGGCGCGAGGACGCATTTTGGGGACGGAAGTAGAATGCGGACACCTCAAGGGCATACCTACAAACGTCACAAATGCGGAACCCACCGATTTTCGCGAACAAGTCGGCGTCTACGGGCTCTCACAATAGCAGGGTGGCCGATCTTGAATTGAAGCTACATCGAAATACAAATGGAATCGATCATAGCAAGTCGTCGCGCAAGCGCCTATCAAACAGGTAAGGACTGGTGCCTATGACCGCTATTTACACACTCCGCCGGCAAAAAGCGACCGCAACCGGATATCCTGCTTCTTCTTCCAAACGCCCGCGTTTTCTAGTTCAGGCAGGATCAACAGCAATGCGCAACGGCAGCCCTAAAATAAAAAGGAAGCGCTGGCTAACCACGGAACTCGTTGGAAAAGGAATCCTAGTTCCCGATCATACCAACAAGGATCTCTACAGATTTTCCCAAGACTATGAATTTACCAGTGCAACAGCGGCAGGAGATGTTATCAACGACGGGAATCTAAGTGCACCACAATATTGGATCAATACAACAACCGGCAAATCACTAAAGGAGGAGCTGGCCAAGTCGCCATGACCGTCCTCATCGCCTCCAGCTTCACGAAGTCGCTCGACAGGCTGACCGGGCAGGAACAGGCGGCCGCCAAAATCACCGCCTTCGACATCCAGAGCAACCCGGACAGCCCCGGCCTCTCGCTTCACCGCATCAACAATGCGCGCGATCCCGATTTCTGGTCGGCGCGCGTCAACCGCGATATTCGCATCGTGCTGCACAAGCGTGGCGGCGACACGCTGCTTGCCTATATCGGCCATCACGACGACGCCTATGCCTGGGCGGAACGCCGGCGCCTCGAGCGCCACCCGAAAACCGGGGCGGCGCAGATCGTCGAGGTGCGCGAGACGGTCCAGAAGATTGTCACCCAGCGCTATGTCGAGGAAGAAATCCGCAAGCCGGCGCTCTTCGCCTCGGAGAGCGACGAGACACTGTTGAGCTGGGGCGTGCCCGAGGATTGGCTGGAAACGGTGCGTGAGGCGACCGACGACACCGTGCTCGATATCGCCGGTCACCTGCCGGACGAGGCCCAGGAGGCTGTGCTCGCAGCCGCGGTCGGCGAAGCGCCTACGGTGCGCATCGTCGCCCAGGAAGGCAGCGGCTACGCCCACCCCGACGCACAGCGACGTTTCCGCGTCATCGGCGACCAGGCCGAACTCGAAGCTGCACTCGACGCACCGTTCGACGACTGGGCGGTGTTCCTGCACCCTGCCCAGCGCGAATTCGTCGACCGCGATTTCAACGGCGCGGCGCGCGTCATTGGCTCGGCCGGCACCGGCAAGACGGTCGTGGCGCTCCATCGCGCCGTCCGCCTGGCAGACGAGGCGGCCGACAATCGCGTGCTTTTGACCACTTTCTCACCGGACCTCGCGAAGGGCCTGTCCCGCAAGCTTGCACGCCTCACCGGCGGGCGTCCCGACCTCGCACGACGAATCACCGTCGATACCCTGCCCGAGATTGCGCGCGGGCTAGTCCCGGAAGATCTCTTCGGCAGGCCGGCAATTGCATCGGAAGAGGAAATGGAGGGCCTACTTGCGGATGCCGCTGAAAAGGAAGGCACCGATATCAGCCCGGGCTTCCTGGCCGAGGAATGGCGCCTGATCGTCGACGCCTGGGATGTGCGCGACCAGGAGACCTACCGCGAGTTGCCGCGTCTCGGCCGCAAGGTGCGCATGGCGGCCTCGCGTCGCGACGAGCTGTGGCGCGTCTTCGCGCGCATGCGCAATGCACTGGAGCAGTCCGGAAAGGAGACCGAGGCTGGCTTGATGCATCGTCTGGCGCGCGAGCTCGACCGGCCGCCCTTCACCCACGTCGTGGTCGACGAGGCGCAGGACATTTCGGTGCCGGAACTGCACTTTGTCGCGGCGCTGGCAGGCGATCGACCGAACGGACTGTTTTTCGCCGGCGATATAGGGCAGCGAATTTTCCGCTCACCCTTTCCCTGGAAGGCGGTCGGCGTCGACATTCAGGGGCGCTCGCGTAGCCTGAAGGTAAATTACCGCACCTCGCACCAGATCCGGTCGAAATCCGATCTGCTGCTGCCGCCGCGCCTGCTTGAGGTCGATGGTGGCGAGGATCGCAGGCTTGGTGTCTCCTCGGTTTTCCACGGCCCCACCCCCGAGCTCCACGTCTTCGATGACGAAGCCACCGAAAGCGCGCGCGTCGGCGGCTGGATCGATCGCTGTCTGAGTGACAAGATTGATTCAACGACCATCGCCGTGCTTGTCCGCTCCGCGGCCGAATTACCCCGCGCCCAGGCAGCGATCGCGGCAGCGTCCATGGACAGCGCGGATGTTCGTGTCGGGCTCATGCACGACGCCAAGGGCCGCGAGTTCCGCGCGGTAGCCGTCATGGCCTGCGATACCGACGTGCTGCCAAGCGAAGCACGCCTTCTGCAGGCCTCCGACGAGCGCGCACTAAAGGAGATCTACGACACCGAGCGGCACCTGCTCTATGTCGCCGCGACGCGCGCGCGTGAGAGGCTCTGGCTTTCGGCCTGCAAGCCGCCGTCGGAGTTCTTGGAAGACCTGCTGCGGGAGGCAGCGGACTAAGGGCAGCGCCTCCTGCAACGAAGTTCCTGAGCGGTATGTCAACCATGATCACGCCGCGTTTCGTCGTTCGGGATATTCTTCCTGGTCAGACAGATCGAGTTCTTCGATCTCCTCGTCTTCAAGCTCTGCTAGTTCTTGATCAAGGTTCTTCGCCACATCATTGGTATCATCCGGCAAGGTGTGTCGATTTCGTTCTGACGTCGCCGGGGTGCCCTTAGATTCGGTCTCGGCGACAGCAACCGGCTGGATGACCGCATGCGGGCTTGGGCTTGACGGACCCTCATTTGCGCGCTGCCTAGCGGGGTCATCATTCTCCGTGCCTTTGTCAGACAAGAGAATGTCGAGGACACGTGCCGATTCCTTGTCAAAGCGCAGGCGTTCCGCGCGCCGGCCGGGATCCATGCGCATAAGACGCATGGCACCCCGCATCCCCTCAGCGGCCAACTTGCTGAAGTCACGCCGGATGCGCGCGTAGACCTGCTTCTTCTGTTCCTGAAGAGCATCGATCTTATCCTCGAGGTTACCGAGTTCCACTGCCCAGCTGCGATATTGCTTGCTCGAAACGTTAGTCATCGTTCACTCCTGAATAGCTTTCAGCTGCTGCGACGGCCGCAACCCTTCAGGATATAGCGAGATGGCAGAGGCGAAGCAGAACTGTTTTTTCGCTCTGCCTCTTGAAACTCTTTCAGCCCATTTCCATACGCGCGCCGCGCATGAGGAGACCTGCGTCAAAGCGTTTTCGCCGCCCCGGTCGAGCTCTCAGGGCACTGCACCTGTGAGGTCGATCAAATCATGCTGCAGCTGAGGCCAGAGAACACCCTCGCAAGCAAATACAGCGACAGCGGCAGATCAGTCTGCGTAAGGAAGTAAGTCTGAAACATACATTCAACTTACGGCCAAGTTGAATAACATAAACGAGGACAAAAAATCTGGATTTTTTTGTCGATTCCTATGCTTCTCCGTCAGCAGGTCGCTATATAGCCCGGCAACTTGTCGTCACACGAGGTGCCTGATGAAAAACAATAGAGAAGCAGCGGCAGGGGATCATCATGTCGAACGACAACAATGATCCCAGCGCGCTCCCGCCCGTATTGACTCCAGCGATGGCAGCCGAGCGCTGGGGATGTTCGGAAAGGCACGTGCGGAACCTGATTAACAATGGCGACCTGGCGGCGTTCAAGGTGGGCAGCAAGCTTGTCCGGATCAGATCCCAGGCAATAGAGGCGTTCGAATGCCAGAATGGCGTATCACCCGACTCCGCGGAAAGTATTGTGTCACATGGAACGATGGCGCCACTCGACGCCGATACGGGCTCGGAACAGCAAGCCATGATGAGGCGACCCGCCGCGCCCCGGCTCTCTACGCCGAACTCACGCGCCCTCGTGGCACGACGATAGAGGATCTGTGGCATGCCTATTGTCTCGACATGGCCGGTCGAGCGATCGTCGGAACGATGAAATATTCCTGGCGCGCGCTCAGCGGCCGCTTCGCGAAGATGGACGCCATGTCCATCTCGATCGCTGATTGTCGCGCACATACTGAGGCAAGACGCGCCGCCGGGATCAAGGACGGGACCATCCATACCGAACTCGGCCACCTTCGCATGGTTCTCAAGTGGGCTGAGAAACATCAACTTATCGAACGGGCACTTCCCGTTGAACGGCCCTCGAAACCAGAGCCAAGGGACGGATATCTAACTCGTAGTGAGGTTGCTCGGCTGATCGGGGCAGCGAAAGCGCATCACATCGGCCTCGCAATTCGCCTGATGCTAGGAACTGGTGCGCGCTCCACAGCCGCCCTCCAGTTGACTTGGAACCGGGTCGATCTTCATCGCGGCATCGTCCAGCTGCGTGATCCCAATGACCAAGCGCGCCGCAAGGGCCGCGCTACCGTGCCGATCAACGCTGGGCTGCTTGAAGCACTTCGCAACGCAAAGGAGGGCGCATTGACGGACTACGTGATCGAATGGGCGGGCAAACCCGTGCGATCGGTCAGGCGTGGTCTGAAAGCAGCAGGCAACGCCATAGGACGGTCGGATGTCTCGCCGCATATGCTGCGTCATAGTGCTGCCGTGTGGCTCGCTGAGGACGGCCACAGCATGGACGAGATCGCTCAGTTTCTGGGACATGGCGACAGCAAGATAACGGCTCGCGTCTATGCGCGCTTCTCTCCGACGTATTTGCGAAAGCTGGCTTCATCGCTCGAAATACGTAGTGTCCCTTAGGTTCACCGAACCTAAAGAACTTCCAGCTGGCTACTTCAGGCGCCGAAAAGCCGAATTATTTAGTGGTCTTTTCGCGGAATTCTGCGCATTTCACGAGCGGCGACGACGTTGACATCGTAGGGGTCACAGGTTCAATCCCTGTCACGCCCACCATCGGCCCCAAGAAAATCAACAGTTTACAGCCGCCTTCCTTCCTCCCTCTATCACCCGAAGACCCTCACTTGCAGGAAAACAGGGGACGGCGGGTCCAACATCCACGGCCATCCGACCGCGCCTGCGCGGGGCGCCACCGCCCGTCCGGGGCCGCGCAACCGACGACGCTCGAAAAACCGCCGTCTCACCCCCAGATCCAAACCGAGCCCCTGCCCGCCGCGCGATCTGGCCACGCCCCGCCAATGACCGTCACGAACCCTCCGCCGACCGACGGCTTAACACTAGTCGCTTGGCAGGATCGGCGGCGCCTTTATCCCCACTGGCCGGGCCAATGTCCGCGTGGACAACCTTTTGAAAGCCCACACCTAAAGCGTGTCGCGGGTGAGCTGCTTCAGGGTTTCCATTGATGGTTGGTCGTGATTCATTGCTGTTCGAAGGAGAAGCGCGATGGGCAAGCCGCTGCCGATGGCGTTGCGTGAGCGAGTTGCTGCGTATGTCGATGAAGGTCACGGCCACCGGGAAGCGGCACGGCATTTTCGGGTTTCACCCCGCTTCGTGAACGAGCTCATGAAGCGTCGGCGGGAGACGGGCTCACTGGAGCCGCGCCGGCAGGGGCACGCGCCGGGCTGGGGCAAGCTGGCGCCTCACGTCGGCTTCGTGCGTGGTCGGATGGCGCATGCCGCAGACCTGACGCTGGACGAGCTGTGTGTCGAAGAGGCGCGCGGCTGCGTCGTGCATCGATCGAGCGTCGGTCGGCTTCTGCACCGCCTCGGGCTCAGCCACAAAAAACTCTACGCGCAAGCGAGCAGCTACGGCCTGACGTCAAGGCCGCGCGGGAACTCTGGACGACGGGCCGAAAGCCGTTCTTCGCCAAGGCCTTGCCGCGCCTCGTCTTCATCGACGCGACCTCGACCAACACCAAGCTGACCAAGCGCACCGGCTGGGCGCCGAAGGGGGAGCGTTGCCTGACGCACGCGCCCTTCGGGCTTTGGCGCACGCAGATCTTCGTGGCCGGCCTGCGCAGCCATGGTCTCATCGCGCCCTGGATCGTTGAGGGCGCGATGAACGGCGAGATTTTCGAACGCTATGCCGAGACGCAACTGGCGCCGGAATTGAGCCAGGGCGACGTGGTCATCCTCGACAATGTCGGCTTCCACAAGAGCGAACGCGCCGCCGAACTGGTGCGCGAGCGCGGCGCATGGCTCCTGTTCCTGCCGCTCTACTCCCCCGATCTCAACCCGATAGAGATGGCTTTCTCGAAGCTCAAAGCCTTGCTCAGAAAGGCCGCTGCGAGAACCGTTGACGAATTTGTGGTTATTCGTCGCCGATTGCCTCTCCGCCTTCACCGCCGAGGAATGCCGGCACTATTTCGANCAGAACACGGATGAATTGCGCGTCGGGCTCACGTCGACCGACATCTCATAGTCGATCGTACCGCTTCGTGCGGCGACCAACCTGGACAACCACAGTTTTCCGATCCGGCGCAAGGAACAGGCCACATTGCCGCACGCGAGCCACTACAGCGGTGCTCGCGGTAGAACTTAACTGCAGAGCCAGCGGCTCACGACGACCGTTTGCCTGACCGATTGAGGATCTTCCAAGTGCCGTGCGCTTGCAGCACAACCTTACTGCCTTGCGTGACCGAGCCTGACATGAAGACAAGCGCCGCAGTTTTGCGAATCACCACCGGCTCAATCTCCAGAAACGATCCGATCTTGGCTCCCGAAGCAAATTGGGCACTGAATTGAACCGTGGCACAGGGCGCCCCGTCAGCTGCAGCCCACGCCTCCAGACCCATGGCGCGATCCGCGAAAGTCATCAACATGCCACCCTGCACGACAGACAGCAAGTTGATGTGACGCGTTTCGGCACTGAAACCGTATTTGACGCGATTGTCTGTTGTGACCTTGCGCCAGAAAGGCCCGACCAGACTGATGAAGCCGTGATCCTCCTGGGCGATCCATCCACATGTCGACGGATCGAAATTCTGCAGATTCACGTTTGAAGCCATATGTGACTGTGTCCATCGTCAGTCGGACGCAGGGGGTGAATGCTCACCCCAGGCGCCGAAATATAATCCCTAATACAAAGCTCGAAGCACCCTGCAATCTGCATTCGCGCCTATTCAGGCGCGGCGCATATCACGGTCGTGTGTCCAATTTTTCGGCTTCCCTGTCGCCGTCTTTTGATTCAGGCGACGCAAATTCCTCGTTATACCAAAATCCGCCGCAAACTATGCGCATGTAAGCGCGGATGACGAAGTCGGGTATCTCCTTAGTAGATCCTTGCGCATGCACGTATCGCCTCGAGAGATACCGCCGCATGCCCATCAGCATATGGGCAATGGCCTCATATTCTTGCGGGTCGACTTCTCTGGCCTCACCGTCCGAGGACGCCCGCCTGAGTGTGCGCGCATAATTCTTTGCAATGAGGTCAATATGTTGCTGGAACGCCTCCGGCGCAAACTGCTCGGACTCATAAAGAATGCGATAGAATTCGGGACGCTCTGCCAGATAGGCGAAATAGGCTTCAAAGCTCCGCTTCTCCCGGTCTGCGTGCGATGTCGCCACCGATGCACGTTCTTTGATGAAAGCCAGCATATCATTACTCATGCTGGGGAGAAGTTGGTTAAAAAGATCCTGCCTTGATTCGAAATAATTGTAGAAAGTTCCTTGAGCTACACCGGCCCTCTTTGTAATAGTCGAAACCATAGCTGCAGAATAACCAACTTCTCCAACAATATTTGCCGCAGCATCCAACAAAGCTAGACGAATTTTCTTTTGCTTCGCCGCCCTTGTAAGCTTTTGAGGTCTAGACAGTTTTTTTACGAGCGCAATATTACGCGATTTCATAGTTTAGCTTACCCGATTAGACTGACTTTTAATGTCATTAGTTTGACATAGATTGCAGATAAATCACAACCAGATGCGTCAAATCGATTCAAGCTTACACCGGATTTCTGAATGACAGTCACCCCACCCCAAGTGATGTAAACAGGCATCACCTAGCGGGCGCCTCCTTCAAGCCGAGCGCCGAACGCATATTGTGGTGATAATGCGTCAATCCCGGTTCATTGCGACCAAAGGTGATGTAGCTCTGGGCGTTGGCCTCGAACCCACGCTGGATATCGAGACAAACCGGGAAGTCCTCATCCTCAACGGTCGCCATCAGCAACGCCATGTTCTTGTCCCAATGATTCCTGGCTTTGTCAGACGTAATTGGCGTAGGCGTATAGAATCCCGCCTCTGCGATGCACTCGTGCGTTGATAAGCCATCGGGGAACGAACGCCACGTCTCAATGTGATCGCCCTGCCAGACAATAAGCGTGTTTGGAAATAGCAGATAAATGATCGCCGAATGGGTCAACAGGTCCCATTCTTCCTCGGGCTTGTCTTGGAGCTCGAGAATGCTTCGCCGGGGTAGGATGAAGCGGCCGTTTCGCCCGAATGCGTCGAACACGTTGATATTGGGCTGAAAGATCGGCGCGACGGTCTGGCGATGCAGCGTCCCGATGTGCCAGGTTTCAAGAAAGGTATCGATCACGAGCTTCCAGTTCATCTTCTTGTGAAGCCTGGGCGTCTGGTAGTGGTGCATCGTCTCGAGCTTATATGATGCAAGCTCGGGCCCCAGGCCCTGGAAAAGATCATCTGTGTTGATCTCGCCGCCTGGCGTGACCTTGACCCAGACAATGCCATGTTTCTCGGCCGCGGGAAGGGAGACAAGGCTTGCATTATCGGCATCAATATCCGGAAACGCCTCATTGGACCCACGGTTTCGCAGCCGCCCGTCAAGGTCATAGGTCCAGGCGTGGTAAGGGCAAACAAAGAGCTTCTTGCCCTGACCGCAACCGCTCGCAACGGCCGCGCCACGGTGTCGGCAGACATTAAGGAACGCCCGAACCTGACCGTCCGAATTTCGGGTCACAAGAACCGGGACCCCAGACAGTTCGTCCGTGATGTAGTCACCGGGACTGGCAATCTGCGAGGAAAGGCACATCACCAACGGGTAATCGCGAAAAAAGTGCTTCTGCTCCAGCCGCAGTTGATCGGCACAGGTATAATCTGAAACAGGATTCCTGTATATTTTCTCTCCCATTGATGTTGACTTTGCTTCAAACAAAGCAAAGACACGCTTTATCAATTCCACTTGCGTCGAATGTTTCATTTCATTGCCTCATGCTGACGCCGCGAGCGGCACTCGATCTAGACCAGCTATGGATCGGGGTGCTTTACGTGGCAGCCTGGCCGAACGCGCAAATCGAGATAACAGCGCTTCCGATCTGCGCGCTCCTGCCCAACTCACCGGATTTGACGCCCGTTGTTATTTCGACGCGGCGTCCGCGTCGGCTATCCGAACCCAGCGTCCGTTCTCAACTCTGTAGATGACAGAGTCATGCGAAGAAACGTGGTTCGTAGCCGTGAAGCCCTGGGGCGGACCGTCAAAGATGTCTTGGTAGCCCGCGATCTTCTCCATACCCTGAACAAACGACTGCGTCGTCAAATCTTGCCCAGCGTTGTCAATCGCCTTCATCGTGAGATCGATGATTACCTGCCCGACCGCGGCCTGAATGGTCGGATCGACGTTGTAACGCGCCTTGTATTTTTCGATCCAGGCGGCCGCCGCAGGGCTGGCGGTATCCGGATAGGGAGCATCGAAGAACCCGACGGAATAGTAACCTTCCGCGAGGTCTCCCTGCACGCCAGAGATGGCCAGATCATAGCTAGCCGAGGTGCCGATCATGTCGACGTTCCACCCCATTTTGCGAGCCGTCGAATAAGGGATCAGGGTATCGCGAACGATCGTGCCCATGACGATCAGGTCGCAGTCTGCAGCACGCAGTTTGGTAAGCTGCGCTGTAAAATCCTGATCGGCGGGTTTGTGGGTTGTCACTTCCGCGAAAGCAAGCCCAAGCTCATCGAGTTCTTTTTTCGCGCCGTTGAAAATCTCAATGCCAAAATCAGTGTCCTGATGCATTGCACAAATGGTTTTCTTGCCCTTCTGCTTAACCATGTATCTGACACCTGACCGGATCTGGTCCGAGTAAGGCGCATAGATCGCGAACTTGAGTGGATGGAATGGCTGCGACATCGATTCCGCCCAGGAAATAGGGAACACATTCGGTACATGCGCCTTCAACTGGGCTGGAAGAACGGCGTTGTTCTGCGGAGTACCGAGATTGCCGATCATGGCGAATACACGATCGCGATTAATTAGTTTGTTGGCGGCCTGGACCGCTTTGGGAATTTGATAGTTGGTGTCTTCAACGACCAGGCGGATCTTACGGCCGTGAATTCCGCCGGCGGCATTTGTTTCGTCAATCTGCAGGCGAAACGAATTGACGACACCGACGCTGAACGTTGCCGCGACGCCGGACAGGTCTGCATGCACGCCAAGCACAATCTCATCTTCGGAGACACCCTGGGTTTTCCAAGATGTCTCCTGCGCAAAAACAGGCGCAGACATTGAAAGCAAGGCAATTGCTGAGTATTTCCAGAACACGGACTTCATTCTTTCCTCCCTTGAAATTTTGTCTTTCTTACCGAACTAAATCATTGATACATTCCGTCAATCAACTCTTTATATTTTTCATTGACGAATTTTCTTTTTAGTTTCATAGTTGGAGTTAGCTCATCATCTTCAGCAGATAGCAACTGATCTATAAGTGCGAATTTCTTTATCGTTTCAACTCTTGCAAAATTTTTGTTAACCTTAGAAATTTCGCTATCAATAAGATCTATAATCTCTTTTGCGGCACAAAGAGATGCATAATTAGTGAAAGGAACTGCTTTATCTTGCGCATATTTCAAAACATTTTCATGATCTATCATAATTAGGCAACTAAGATATTTTTTCTTGTCACCAATTACGACTGCGTCAGAAATATAAGGTGAGAATTTTAATTGGTTCTCTATTTCTGATGGCGTGATATTCTTTCCTCCTGCGGTGACGATGATGTCCTTCATCCGGTCGGTGATCTTGACGTAACCGTCTTCATCTATCGCGCCGACATCTCCCGTGTGCAGCCATCCATCGATGACGGTTTCATCGGTCCTGGTCTGGTTGTTGAGATAGCCAAGAAACACGTGAGGGCCGCGCACGATGATCTCGGACTGCGGGGAAAGCGCCACTTCGGTTCCTGGCAGCGCTGTACCGACAGTACCGAGCTTCATTCGCTTGGGCATGACCGTGGAGATGCCAGTGTTTTCGGTCTGCCCGTAAATCTCGCGCATTTGAAGACCCAGCGCGAGATACCAGACAATGAGGTCCGGCGATATCGGCGCAGCTCCCGTGCCAAGAATGCGGGTGCGGCTTAAACCGAGATAGACCTTGATATTGTTCAGGATAAGCTTGTCTGCAAGCCAGAACGCAACATTCAGGTGAGGCGGGATCCTCTCGCCATTCAGCGAACGCTGTGCGCGGCTTTTTCCGATAGCGATCGCCGTATTGTAGGCGAATTTCCCGATACGCGTCGCATCTGACATCTTGATCGTGATGTCGGAGTAGAACTTCTCCCAAATTCGGGGGACGGCAAAGAACCAGGTGGGAGCCACCTCCCGCGCGTTCTCCGGGACGGTGTCGAGGCTTTCGATGAAGTTTATGACCGCGCCAGTTTTGAGGGGATAGAAGACGCTGAATTTACGCTCTGCGATATGACACAAAGGCAGGAAGCACAAAAGTTCATCGCCGGGCCGGCTCTCGCAGAACACATCTGCGTTGGAGATATGGAACATGATGTTGCGGTGACTGATCATCGCGCCCTTCGGCGGGCCGGTTGTCCCCGATGTGTAAATGAGCACCGCCAAGTCGTTTGGCTTGGAAAGAGAAATCTCATGCTCCCATGCTTTGGGATGAGACGATTCATACTCGGCACCGAGCTGCAGAAGTTCGTCAAACGACATGACGCCGGGATCCTGGAAACGCAGCAGACCCTTCATGTCGTAAACGATGATTTTGATCAGCGTAGGAGAGTTCTGGCGGGTGAGAAGAACCTTGTCGAGCTGCTCTTCGTTCTCGACAAAAACAAAACGTGAGCGGCTGTCGTTGATGATGTATTCGACCTGCTTGGCGGAATCTGTAGTGTAGACACCGTTGCTTACGCCACCAACGCCCAGCGTCCCCATGTCAGTATAGAGCCATTCCGGAATGTTCTCGGAGATGATCGAGACCACATCCCCCCGCTCGAGACCAAGCTTCTTCAATCCGAGCCCTGCGAGCTTTGCCCGCTCACCGTATTCTTCCCAGGTGATCGGGTTCCAGATTCCGAAATCTTTCTCTCGCATCGCAACAGTGTCGCCGCGCTCCTGCACCTTGGCCCAGAACAATTTCGAGACCGTGTCGCTTGCGTCAATCAGCAACGGCGCAAGGGTGGATTCAGAGGACTTCGTTGCACGTTCAAGCATGGCTATCCGTCAATCCCTTCATTGAGGTTGCGACAAGCGCTCAAGTGAAACCTGAAATTTTTCGACTCACATGACCGAGCGAAACCCCTATTCATCAATCCACACATTTCATCGAAATCGAATAGTATTATTTTCTCAATTATTATTAATCATAAAACAAGATTTTATATACTATAATATAATTCAATCAATTATACTGAACTAAATTGCCATGCAGACTGATTTTGTTTCTGTATACATATCGATCACCGCGCGACCCATTTCCCTGCCGATTCCAGAATGCTTGAAGCCGCCGAACGGAAGTGCTGGGTCAATCATGTTGTGGCAATTCACCCAGACGGTACCTGCTTTGATTTTTGGTATCAGACGGTGAATTTTGTTGAGGTCGTGCGACCAGATGCTTGCGCCCAGCCCATAAGGCGAGTCGTTGGCCATTTCAGTGACCTCATTGAGGTCCTCGAACGGAATGGCGACCAGGACAGGGCCGAAAATCTCTTCCTGGACAATGCGCATCTTCTGGTCGGCGTCGACAAAAACTGTCGGCTCGACGAAATAACCGGAATTGTCCGGACGCGCGGCGCCGGCAACAGCCTGCGCGCCCTGCGCCTTACCGGCTTCTATATAGCTCCAGACCCGGTCACGCTGCCGTTCGGAGATCAGCGGCGCAATTTGCGTTGCCGGATCGAGACCCGAACCAAGTTTCATTTTGGCCGCCTTTTCAGCAATTCCGCCAATCACCTGGTCAAACAGCTTCTTATGAACGTAGAGTCGAGATCCGGCCGTGCAGGCTTGCCCCTGATTGAAGAAAATTGCGCTGGCCGCCCCACCGATCACAGCACGAGGGTTGGCATCCTCAAGGACAATAACCGGTGATTTGCCGCCCAGTTCGAGGGACGTACGCGTCATGTTGTCCATTGCCGCCCTGCCGACGAGCTTGCCGACTTCGGTCGATCCGGTGAAGGCAATCTTGTCGATGCCCGGATGGGCAGCCAATGGCGCGCCGGCGTCGATTCCCGTGCCGGTCACGATGTTTACGACACCCTTGGGATAGCCGACCTTTTCCAGCAGTTCACCAAGCCGCAAGGCGGTCAGTGGCGTCTCTTCAGCCGGCTTCAGCACAACGGTGCACCCCGTTGCGAGCGCAGGGCCGATCTTCCAGGCCGCCATCATCAGCGGAAAATTCCAAGGGATGATGGCGCCGACAACGCCAATTGGCTCCTTACGCGTATAGGCGAAATACTCTCCGTCGCGAGCACGCGGCAGCGACACGTCAATCGTGCTTCCCTCGATCTTCGTCGCCCAGCCGGCGATATAACGCAGGAATTCGACGGTATTCTTGATATCAACCCGCCGGGCGAGCACCAGGCTCTTTCCATTGTCGAGACATTCAAGCTCTGCGAACTCATCGCCATGCGCCTCAACCTCGTCAGCCAGACGCAGCAGCAGAAGCTCTCTGTCGACCGGTCGAAGATTTCGCCACTCATCGCTGTCGAAGGCACGTCGCGCCGCTTGAACTGCGACGTCAATATCGGCTGCGGCAGCTGCCGGCACCGAGGTGATGGCATCGCCATTCGACGGATCGAAGGTCGACAGCATCTTTCCGGAAATGGCGTCGACCCACTCGCCGCCGATCAGCATCTTGCGGGGCGCGGCAAGGAATGCACGCGTCGCTTTCGAAATAGACGCCACCGCAGCAGCTTCAATGTTTGTCGACATCAGTGTTTCCTCGTCAAAAATTGGTCAGTTCATGACCGTGCCGCCGTCGACCGATATGGTCTGCCCAGTCACAAAGGCAGACGAGTCGGCAAGCAGCCACAGGATCGTCCCGGACAGATCGCGGGGATGCAGGTTGCGTTGAATTGCCTGGCCGGCCTTCACCACATCAAGCGCCTTGTCGAACTTGTTGGCGAAGAACTCTCGCGTGCCTTCGGTAATGACAGCGCTCGGAGCTACGGCGTTGACACGAATGCTGTCGTGCCCAAGCTCACGCGCCAGTCCGCGCGTCATTCCAATGACCGCTGCCTTAGACGTGGTATAGTGCAAGACAAAAGGCGTTCCGAACGTCGCGGCGAGCGAGGCAACGTTGATGATACTGCCGCCGCCGCTTGCCCGCATGGCCGGAACAACCGACTTGCAGCAATTCCAGATGCCCTTGACATTGACGGACATCGACGCATCCCAGTCGGCCTCACTGATCGATTCAAATCGCCCACCGCGAAGACCGCCGTAAAGAGCGGCGTTGTTGACAAGGCCGTCGATCCGACCGAATGCCTCGAGCGCAGAGGCGGCCATCGCATTGGTTGAATTCGCGTCGGTAATATCGCAGCAGACCGACAACGCCTGACCGCCTGCGGCCTTGGCCAGGTCGACCGTCTCTGCACAGTCATTGACATCTGCAGCAACCGGCAGTGCGCCAGCTGCAGCCAGCGCCCGCACATATTCCTGGCCAATGCCGCGCGCTGCTCCCGTGACGATGACGACCTTGCCTTCAAGGGCCATATTTTCCTCCGCGTTAGAACCGCTTTCCATGCCCTGACTATGGACATAAAAAAAATGACTCGCAAGTCATTTTTTTATGATCTCTTCTCGATCAGATACGCCTTCAGGAGAGATACCCGGATAACTTCTTCCAGAACGCCTAGGAAGCATTGAATTTTATGCGATTTCATAGCTCGAAAAAACGAGGGTCAAATTTTCTAAGTTGACTTGTCAGTCATTTTTCAAATAGCGTTCCGTAGGCATCAATTATCGGTCGCAGGAGGGCGACTCTGATGCAGACTCACGAAAAGTGAATGGAAGGGGAGGTGCATGAAAGCCTGGGATTCTTCAGATCGTTTTGCCGCAAAGGGAATGCAGCCGCGCCACGACCTCACTCCAAGGTGGGGACGTTAGATGGACATGTTCTTTCAACTAGTCATCAACGGATTAGCCGTCGGCTGCATCTATGGACTGGTCGCGCTTGGCTTCGTCTTGATCTACAAGGCTGGTGAGGTCGTCAATTTTGCACAGGGCGAGTTGATGATGCTCGGCGCCTTTGTCGCCTTCACTTTGATCGTTGATTTCAACCTCAACTACTGGCTCGGGCTCGCGCTTGCCGTATTAGCGATGGCTGCTTTCGGGTGGCTTCTGGACTCAGTTGTGGTTCGACGCATTATCGGTCAACCGCAATTCTCAACCGTCATGCTCACAATCGGGCTCGGTGTGATGATGCGCAGCGGCGTATCGATAGTATGGGGTCCCGAAACACGCAGCTTGTCAACGCCATTTGATCAAATGGTCTTTCAGGTCAGTGGAGTTATGATCTCCCCGATCTATCTATCCATATTAATTACCACTGTCGTCTTGTGCGCTATTCTGGCGCTCTTCTTCCGGTTCACCCGCATCGGGTTGGCCATGCAAGCCGCATCGCAGAACCAACTCGCAGCCTATTGCCTCGGTATTCGAGTCAAGCGCGTCCTCTCCAGCGTCTGGGCTCTGTCAGCAGGCGTCGCCACGATCGCCGGCGTGCTGCTGGCCCCTATCAGCCTGATCGACGTCAATATGGGCGCCATCGGTCTAAAGGCCTTTGCCGCCGCAGTCATCGGAGGATTCGGGTCGATCACCGGCGCGTTGCTCGGCGGCGTTCTGATCGGGCTGATCGAGCTGTTCTCGGCCGTTTATCTCCCTGAAGGCTTCAAAAACGTAGCGGCCTACGTCGTTCTTCTCGCTGTTCTCGTCGTGCGCCCCCAGGGTCTGTTTGGCACTGTCGGACGAAAGAAGGTGTGACATGCGATTTATCTTCAAAACGCATTACGACCAGGACATCGACCTATTCCCCCATGCGGGCGCGGTCTTCTGGTACTCATTACTGGCAATCGCTGCAGTCTGCGCACCATTTTTCCTGGATCCATTCTATCTGGGTGAACTGAGCTTCCTCTTCATCTGGTCGCTGGCCGGGCTCTCACTGATGGTTCTGACAGGCTATACTGGCCTGATTTCAATCGGTCACGCAGCATTTATCGGCGTTGGCGCTTATGTGCATGCCTTTCTGACCAGAAATGGCATGCCCTTTGTCCCATCCATCATTTGCGGCGGGATCGTTTCCGCCCTGGCGGGCATTATCATTGCCATTCCGGCAATTCGCATGCGCGGGCTTTATCTCGCAATTGCGACTCTGGCGTTCAGCGCAATCGCTGAGGAATTATTCGTAAGATGGGAGACGTTGACCGGAGGCTCCAGAGGCGTCGCCGTGCCAATGCCGGTCCTGTTTGGAAACGAGTTGGATGGCGAAGTCGGCTTCTACTATCTCTGCCTCGCCGTTCTCGTGATTTGCATTCTCGGCGTCCTCAATCTACTGCGCTCACCGACCGGGCGCGCATGGATTGCAATTCGCGATAGCGAGATCGCGGCGCAAAGCATGGGCGTCTACCTAGCGGGCTACAAGACGCTTGCATTTGCCACAAGCGCGTTTCTGGCGGGCGTGGCAGGTGGCCTGTTGGCCCACAAGGTAGGCTATCTGACCCCGGATATCTTCACGCCGATTCTATCAATCCAGCTATTGATGCTCGTCATGGTCGGCGGCCTCGGATCCATTCGTGGCGCGATCTTCGGCGCGATCTTCCTTGTCCTGCTGCCAACCCTGATCGCGATCTTGCGAGACTATCTGCCAAACGCGATCGGCCAGCAGCCTGCGCTCGAGCCTGGCATTTTTGGCCTCGTTCTGGTGCTCGTCGTCCTGCTCGAACCGCAAGGACTCAATGGAGCGTGGATGAAAGTGAAATTCTTTTTCTCGCAATTCCCGATGTACAAGAATGCAACCTTCAAACGGCAGAAAACCTACATGCGAACGGAGCGGCTACAATGAATATGCTCCAGGCAAACGAACTGTCTATCAATTTCGGGGGAATCAAGGCCGTCGATGGCATTACATTTGATATCAACAAGGGAGAGATATTCACGATCATCGGGCCAAACGGGGCTGGCAAGACGACAATTTTCAACCTGATCAGTCGAATATATGATTCCTCTGGTGGAAATCTTGTTTTCAACGGCGTCGACATTACGCGTTTCGCGCCGCACAAGATAGCAGGTCTTGGCATCGCCAGAACATTCCAGAACGTTGAACTTTTCGAGCACGCGACCCTGCTTCAGAATCTGCTTGTCGCCCAGCACGCGCATCACACGACGCGGATGTGGGAAGAGGTTCTGTTTCTGCCGCGTGTGCGCGAATCCGAACGGGAGATCCGCCGTAATGTCGAGGAGATTATCGATATCCTGGACTTGCAACGTTATCGCGACTCCATCGTGCACAACCTGCCCTATGGCGTTCGCAAGAATATCGAACTGGCGCGCGCGCTTTGCAGCAAACCCAAGCTTATCCTGCTCGACGAACCATCTTCCGGATTAAACGTCGAGGAAACCGAGGACCTGTCCTTCTGGATTCGCGATATTCGCGACGACCTCGGCGTGACCGTGATCATTATCGAACATGATCTGTCGCTGGTGAACGACGTCTCGGATCGAGTGATGGCAGTCAACTACGGACGACTATTGGCCCTCGGTTCCCCGGAACAGGTGCAGAATCATCCCGACGTTATCAAAGCGTATCTCGGAGGATAAACGATGAGCCACTTGTTGGAGGTACGCAACATTGAAACCTACTATGGCGCGACGATTGCGATCCGGGGCGTCAGTTTTGATGTCACCGAAGGGCAGATCGTAGCAGTTCTCGGCGCCAATGGCGCCGGGAAAACCACGGTGCTCAAGACTGTCAGCGGCCTGATGGATCCGCAAAAGGGCTCCGTTACGTTCGAGGGTCACGACATCCAGAAGTTGGACCCAGACCGGGTGGTCCGAATGGGGATCAGTCTTGTGCCCGAAGGTCGAGAATTATTCCCTTTCCTAAGTGTCCGTGAAAATCTGCAACTCGGCGCCTATACGCGACGCAATCACGCGGAAACCATATCCGATCTCGAACAGGTCTTCGACTACTTCCCGTCCCTGAAATCGCGGGCCAGCCGGCCAGCCGGCATGCTTTCGGGCGGTGAGCAGCAGATGGTGGCGATCGGGCGGGCCTTGATGGCCCGACCCAAGGTCATTCTGCTTGATGAACCCTCCCTCGGCCTGTCGCCAAAGCTGGTGAAGGAGATTTTCGAGATCATTGTCAGGATCAATCGGGACAGTGGCACAACGATCGTTCTGGTCGAGCAGAACGCCAATGTAGCGCTACAGGTCGCTCATTATGGGTATGTGCTGGAAATGGGGCGCATCGTCATGGCCGACAGCGCCCAAGCCTTGCTCGAAAAGGACGACGTTCGCGAATTCTACCTTGGCATCAAGGACAAGGGCGTCCGCGGTGTCCGACGGTGGAAGAAACGCAAGACATGGCGATGAGAGGCGCTGTTTCCGGCGCCATCCTTCCCGTTGAAATCCATCACACGACCAGGTGATTGGGAGGACCTATTGTCTACAGAGGAAACAATCGTCGTGGTTGGGGCGGGCCATGCCGGGGTTCAGGCGACAGCCTCACTTCGTGAAGAAGGGTTCGCCGGCCAAATCAAACTGGTCAGCGGCGAGCACGCCCTGCCCTATCAGCGTCCGCCGCTGTCAAAGAGATTCATGAAGGAGCAGATGGGCCCGTCAGACCTTCTGCTACGCGGCGAGCGATATTACACTGACAAGGATATCAGCCTGCGGCTCGGCGACAGAGTGCTGGCAATCGATCGTGCCGACAAACGCATCCAACTCGCCTCGGGGGACCGCCTAGCCTACGATCACCTCATTCTGGCGACGGGATCAAGGCCACGCAGCACCGACTTGCCGGGTGCCGGGTACGCTGGCGTACAGCGGCTTTGTGTGATGGACGATGCCATCAGGCTGCGTCAGGCATTGAGGCGGGGCGGCAATGTCGTCATCGTTGGCGCCGGCTTCATCGGGCTCGAGATTGCAGCAACGGCAATCGAAATGGGGACTTCCGTACATGTCGTTGAACTGGCAGACCGCCCGATGGCGCGTGTCGTCTCAGAACCGGTGTCATCGTTCTTTGCCGAGATGCATCGCGCCGCCGGCGTGCAATTGAGCCTTGGCGTTTCCGTCACTCGAATCATCGGATTAGACGGCCGGGTGAGCGAAATCGAACTGTCGGACGGCCGCCGGTTGCCGGCGGACGTCGTGGTTCTTGGGATCGGCGCGCAAGCGCGTGATAAACTCGCTCGCGCCGCAGGTCTTGCGTGCGGCAATGGCATCGAGGTCGACGCAAGAATGACCACGTCTGACCCTAGTATTTCGGCCATAGGCGACTGCGCATCGCATCACAACAGTTTTACCGGCGGCCGCCCATTCCGGCTGGAATCGGTTCAGAACGCTGTCGATCAAGGTCGCGTCGTCGCCCGCAAGCTCGTCAGGAAGCCTGCGCAATACGACTCGGTTCCCTGGTTCTGGAGTGACCAGGCCCATTGCAAACTGCAAATTGCAGGGCTGTCGCTGGATTGCGACCAAGTCATCATTCGGGGCGACCAACGCACCGGTGACTTTGCGGTGTATTCGTTCCAGGGAAAGCGGCTGCGTTGCGTTGAGACGGTCAATCGATCGGGCGAGCATATGGCGGCGCGCCGCCTGATCTCTTCAAACGCATCGGTGATGCCCGAGCAGGTCGCAGCAAAGGATTTTAATCCCCGCGAGACGGCAAGAACGGTTCAGGTCATGAACTCATAAACCTGGTCCAAGTGGTGTGAAGCCATCCGGCAGGATACGAGCAGCGGAGGCGCACGACATTTCTGCTTATCTTTAGTTGTTCGCGGCACTGTTGCCTGTCAGGGCGACGAAACCGTCTCGCCCGCCTCGAAACTCCCCGTGATGATGGGAACCTTGTGTTCCGTAGTCGACTGTCGCCGCCGCGCCTTCCCCGTGATCACCCGGATCTGCGGAAACTCGACCGACACAGCCCTGTCCTCAAAGATATCCTTGGACCTTTCCGCTTACACCGGGTGTTCGGTCGAAATGGGGGCAGTTCAACGTCAAATCAGAGTCCGATTACGCCCCAGCATAAGGTGAGACCCGCCTGAAATCCGGCCGGCCGAAGGGTGCTCCTGTAGATCGAAAAGTTTGCGACATAACCGTCAATCATGCTTGATGATGATCGTCTTGAGCGTGGTGAAGTCATGCAACGCGGCCATGCCCTTCTCACGGCCATGCCCGGATTTTCGGATTCCGCCAAATGGCAGTTCAATGCCGCCTCCGGCCCCATATGCGTTGACAAAGACTTGGCCGCCATGGATCTGGCGCGCGACCCGGGCGCCCCGCTTCGAATCCTGCGTCCACACGCCTGCGATAAGCCCAAAATCGGTTCCGTTGGCGAGCGCCACGGCGTCGGCTTCCTCGTCAAACGGTATGACCGAAAGAACCGGACCAAACACTTCCTCCCGCGCCAGCGTACTTGCGCGCGGGACGGGTCCAAACAGACGAGGAGCAACATAATATCCCGAGGTCGGCGCGCCATCGGCAATGCTGCCCTGAGCCAACAATGGGATGCCCGCTTCCTGCGCCTGCGCGATGAAGGTCTCGACACGCTTCTTCTGCCGAAGGTTGATCAAAGCGCCCAGATCAAGATCCATCTCCGGGGTTCCCGCCTGCAGTGTCGAAAACCGGTCGACCACCGCCTCGATGACACGGTCATAGGCAGCCCGCTCCACCAACAGACGCGATCCGGCCGAACAGGTCTGGCCAGCGTTCTGGACAATGGCGTTCACCAGGGACGGCAAGGCGGCGTCAAGATCAACGTCAGCGAAGACGATCTGCGGTGATTTTCCGCCCAACTCAAGCGTGCAGGAAATGTGGTTTCGGGCTGCCTCGGTCTGGACCAGAACGCCAACTTCGGGCGATCCGGTGAATGACACAAACCCGACACCGGGGTGTGAGATAAGCGCCGCGCCGGCCTCTACGCCAAGGCCCGGTACGACATTGATTGCGCCTTCGGGAAAGCCGACCTCCGCTGCAAGTTCTGCCAGACGCAGCGTGGTTAGACAGGCGTCTTCAGCCGGCTTCATCACCGTCGCATTGCCGGTCGCAAGGGCTGGCGCCAGCGAACGGCCGAACATCTGGGCCGGATAATTCCAAGGAATGATGTGCCCCGTCACCCCATGTGGCTCGTGTTCGGTCGCCACCATATAGCCCTTCATGAATGGTATGGTTTCGCCGTGAAACTTGTCCGCGGCGCCGCCATAGAATTCGAAATAACGCGCGCATGCCAGGATATCGGCCCGCGCCTGCGTGATCGGCTTGCCCGTATCTCGAGCCTCAAGATGTGCGAGCTCTTCAGCATGGTCGAGGACGGCAAGCCCAAGCTTGGACAAAAGCCGTCCGCGTTCGAATGCTGCCAATCTGCTCCAGACGCCTGTTTCGAACGCCCGCCGCGCCGCGGCAACGGCCAGATCGATATCGGCCGCATCGCCGGCCGCGATTTGCGCGAACGCAACACCGTCGCCAGGCGCATAGACGTCGATTACCTTGCCCGAATTTGCCGGTCGCCACTGATTGTCGATAAAAATGCCTTTGGCCCTGGCTGCTGCTGGAACAGCACCGGAATTTCCGTTGTCAGTCATAAAAAGTCTCCCTGAATTCGACATCATGCGCCAGCTCGATTGGGTACCCATCCGGGACCCTCGACAATCGGCGCATCAATCATCTATCCGTCGATAAACTGCGCAGTGTCGCCTTGATCGGCGGCAATCACCTGGTATGCTCAGCCGAGTTCGCTTTGCTTTGACGAGAATGACCGCCTCACCACCTTTGTCTGCGAGGGGTGGAGGCACAGGTTCCCTCCAATCGTCATCACCGCGCCTGACCAACAGCGACCGGCCTGCACTTGCAGGCGACAATCCGCGATGGGAAAACTTGCGGGGCGGGTCCGATGGCGCTGACATCGCAGCGAAATTCAACCGCAGCGTCCGGGGCGTTTCTATCTTGCGGCTTGCGCTGCCAGGATCGTCTTTGGAAGCTGCAGGCGTGGGGATGCCCTTGCCCGTCGACCGATCTGCTGCCTCACAATAGACGACGTCGCGCCGCTCGCAGATGCTCAAGCTGCGCGTTGCTTCATGTTGATGACCAAGCATCACAAACCACATATCGCTGGCCCGTTCCTTCTTGTGGACGGCATCCGGGATGGTCGATGTTCTGCGCATGTGGTTGCCGATACGGAACGGATTGAGCAGTTTGAGTTCGCCGCGAGCGCAGATGCGGCTTGGCAGCGGCACGGGCGTCCCCGACAGCTTCATGACCGATTGATCTAGACAACGGCCATGCAGGGACGCCAAAGCCTGGAGCGCAACGGCCATGGCACAATCGAGTGGTCCAATTGTCATGAAAGGGCTTTATGAGCCTTTGCCAGCCACCGCGCGAACCTCGGCGTTGGCCCATTGTTCGTAGGGGCGGATGACGCTGGTGAAGTCGGAGTCGGCGCCAAAAAGCGACTGGGTAATCTTCAGGATTTCGCGTACGGCATTGCCGACCGGGGTTGGAATTCCAAGCGCGTCCGCCTCATCCAAGCACAATCGAACGTCCTTGTAGGCGAGGCCGGTCGAAAATCCGAAATCGAACGTGCCCGTGAAAACCGAGCGCGGAAACTTGTCGACCGTTGCTGTGTTGCGGCCACTGCTCTGGTTAAACACATCGCTCATGATCTGAGGATCAAGACCGCTCTTGACGCCAAAAACAAATGCCTCCGACGATATCGCCAGCGCACAGGCGGCCAGCAGGTTGTTGGCAAGCTTGAGTGACTGCGCTGCGCCGGGAGACTCGCTGACAAATGTCGGTCTGCCGAGAATTGCAAGCAGGTCCTGAACCTGTTCAAAGGCCTGCCTCGGGCACGAGACCATCAGGGCCAGCTTGCCGCTTTGGGCACCAACCATGCCTCCGCTGACAGGACAGTCAATTGCGATCATGCCCCTTCGAGCCAATCCCTGTGCGACAACCTTCGCAACCCTTGGGCCTGTAGTTGAAAGATCGATAAAATATTTTCCGGCAACATCCGGACCTATTCCGTCATCGCCAAACGCGACCGATCTGACGACGTCGGGTGTCGGCAGACTTGCGAAAACAATGTTCGATTTGTTCGCAAGATCCCGGGCGCTTTCGGCAACCGTCGCGCCCTTGTCCGACAACGCTGAGACGGCCTTCTCATTTGTATCGAACACGCAGAGCGTGTGGCCAGCGCCAACCAGCCTAGCGGCCATGAGGGCGCCCATCTTGCCGAGACCAATAAAGCCCAGTTTTTGCATTGCTTGCATGCCCTCGATCTCTCTGTCAGAACCACAGCCAATGTTTCTTTTTCGACTTCAAGGCGCGCCACCATTACAGGCCTATACTTGGGCTTTGGGCAAACCCAAAACGAGGCCATCCAGCTTGTCGGTCATCTTGATCTGACAGCTCAATCGGCTGCAGGGCTGCCGGGTCTCGACGGTGAAATCCAGCATTTCATCCTCAGTCGGGCTCAATTCGGGGATTTCGTCACCATGCGACAGAACGAAAACGTGACAGGAGGCACAAACCATCTCGCCTCCGCATTCGCCAACGATACCGTTGAGGCCCGCCACGATTGCGCCGTGCATGACGCTGTTTCCCTTGGCAATATCGATCTCGGCAATCTGTTCGCCGTCGCGGTAAAATCGAACAACTGGCATCTGGTCATTTTCCTAAGACGTCCCGGGCTGACCCGCAAATTACAAGTCTACATAGACCTCGTTTTCTTTGATCGTGACCGGATAGAGCGTGAGCTTTTTGTGCTCGTCACCACAGAGCGTCTTGCCGGTGGTTAGATCGAACTCCCAGCCATGCCAGGGGCATCGCAATATCTGTTCCTGCATGCCGAAAACAAAACTGTCGGGATCACTTGGCAGCATCGTGCCGCCGAACGTGCCGCGGCAGATGGGCGCGCGCTTGTGGGGGCAGACATTGCGTACCGCATAGACGGCTCCATCCGTCTGGATCAGACCGATTGAGCGCCCGGCAACTGAGTAAAGTTGACACGTTGAATCCTTTAGTTCGTCCAGCGCCGTCACGAAATGAAGTGCCATAAGTATCTCCGAGGCTTTTCAGTCGAACTTAAAAAGCTCTGAAGCATTTTCAAATAAAATCCTACGCCTAAGATCCGAAGAAATACCTGATAATGTATTATTGGGAAAATCATTGTCCCAATGTGGATAGTCAGTACTAAAAATCAATGTTCGATCAGCATGGATCATTTCCAGAATGGCGTGCATATATTCTGGATTTTCAGGCTCTTCGATTGGCTGGGATGTGAACCTGACATGATCAAGCACGATGGCGCTGGGATCCCGTTTGATCCAAGGCACCTCTTTTCGGAACTGGCGCCAGTTCTGGTCCATTCGCCAGAGCAGATGCGGGAGCCAACTGAACCCGAATTCAGCAGCCAGAAGCTTCATTCCCGGAAAGCGGGAAAACACGCCCTGGAAAACTAGGCTGGTGATGGCTGATATCCCGATCTCCGGGAACATGGTGTGTCGCTCGATATAGGTGCTCGGAATGCCGCCGGCGAAGGCGACCGCCGTCGGGAAGCCGCCTTCCGTACCAGTCGGATGGATCAGGATCGGCAAGCCAGCCTCTTCAGCCGCATCATAGATCGGATAATAGTAGCTGTTGCCCATCATGATGTTGAGGAGCGGCAAGAACACCGCCACAACGCCGGGCAAGGATCCGATCCTACGAATTTCGGCCGCTGCGGCGAGAGGGTCATTCGCAGCCACCACCATTGCGAGCTTGAAGCGGGGATCCACAGCGACAAACTCGTTGAGGAAATATTCGTTGAACGCGGTTGCCAGCGTCACCGCTTCGTTGGGGGTGGGAAGTGAAGCAAGTTTCCCTGCCTGAATCGATGACAGCACCGCGTAAGAAATATTGTGCTTGTCGAGGTGTTCCTCTTTCATAAAGAGAGGGTCCGAACCCGGCTCCATCCCCTCGGCGGGAATGGCGTCGATGCGGTTGGAGGAAGCGCGCGCAAGCGGTGGTCTCAGCCAATGATTGGGCAGCGTATAGCGACCGTCAAAATGCTCCCACCAGTCACGCGACAGATATTTCTTCAGCCCTTTGATATCACCATTGATCCACGGGTGAACATCGGCATCAATAATCTTGTCACGTACTCTTGCAGGCGCACTGGTCACGGTCTCCGACATCAAGTTGTCTCCTTACCAAAGCAGCGTCGCTCAGTGCATCTGTATGATGCGACGTCTCGATGAACGATCAGGACCCGGCTTCTTCTGCGAACATCTCGCGGGCGACCCGAAACGAATCCACTGCTGCGGGCACGCCGCAATAAATTGCGACCTGGAGGAACACCTCACGGATCTCGTCCTTTGTCACGCCGTTGCGCAGGGCGCCTTTCAAATGAGCCTTGAGCTCATTGGGCCGGTTCAACGCACTGATCATCGCTAGGTTGAGCAGGCTGCGCGTCTTGCGCGACAGGTCTTCACGCCCCCACACCGCGCCCCAGCAATATTCGGTTACCAGCTCCTGCATCGGCTTGTTGAAATCATCAACTGACGCCAGCGCCCTGTCGACATATTCAGAACCCAGGACTTCCCGACGAATTTCAGCTCCGCGTTCGTAAACCGGTTTACTCACTGCCATTTCCTTCTCTCTCCACGCATTGCGGGGAGGGATTGCGCAATCCGGGCGCCTCCCCGGACCGCATGGAGACTGTTGTTTCTATGATTTATCTAGACGGAATGGCTCTTTGGCTCTAGCGCTATAATTCGAACTATTCTTCGAGAAAATTGAACAATCCGAGACCAGCGGTGTCACAGATCAATTTCAAGCTGCTCTACGTTTTCGTTGCCGTCGCCGAGACTCGCAGCTTCAGGCTTGCGGCTGAGCAATTGAACCGATCACAATCGGTCGTCAGCATGCAGATCAAACAACTCGAGGCTCAGATTGGCGTCGCCCTGTTTCATCGAACGACGCGCCGGACCGATCTCACTCCCGAAGGCGCCAAGCTTTTGTCCTATGCACGGCGCGCACTTGCGGAATGGAACACCGGCCTGATCGAGATCAGGGACGCAGTCGATATGCAGCAGGGAACCTTATCGTTTGCCTGTATTCCTACGATCGCGGCGACCATATTGCCCAAGATCCTGCACGAATTTCAGAAGAGCTATCCAGGCATCAATATCAGCCTGCGTGAATTGGCCGCTGAGGATCTGCTGGGCAGCATTCGCCAGAAAGACGTCGATTTCGGTATCGGGGTCACGGTGCCGGGCCGCAGCGATTTCAGATTCGATCATCTTTTCGACGACCCGATTTACGCTGTCGCCACGCCTAATTTTCGGTTCCGCAAGCGCAATTCAGTCGATCTTAAAGAGCTAGGTAATTACCCGATCCTGCTGAACTCGAAGTCAACCGCACTACGGAACTTGCTGGAAAAGACTTTCGCCCCCGAGGGGCTGCAATTGGACATCAAGTTCGAGGTGGCTCACACTCATACAATTGTAGCGCTTGCAGAAGCCGGTATGGGCGTGGGCATCCTGCCGAAAATCGCGTTGCCTCAAGCGACCAGAAAAACACTGACAGCGCTACCGATCGGAACGCCCGCCTTGAGCCGATCCGTCTCGGTGGTGAGCCTAAAGGGCCAATCCCTGCCTCCGGCGGCACGCGCCATGATCGAAATTTTCCAAGCATGCGACCCAGATAAGTAACGCCCCGAGTCGACCGAGTCTTCAATCTGTTGTCGCGGAGCTGCAAAAAGGTCGTCCCGCTTGGTGTAAGCTACTTCCCGGAAATCGGACACTGACATAAGCTACGATTTGTTGTCTGCTGGTCTTCGACGAGAAGGAGCTCAGAGATGTCGAAACGCAAGCAGCATTCGCCGGAATTCAAGGCGAAGGTCGCTGACCTGCCACTGAACTGTCATCCAGTGGCGATTAGAGCCTCGGCTGTTTGTGTTACGCCGTGGGGCGCGGGTCGAGCAGCCGGCGGAGACGCGTAGCCCTTGTCGAGCGAAGCGTCGTAGCCGGTTGCGGTGAGGATCTCGGCGAAGGCCGCCGGGGTCTCGTATCCGAGCGAGGAGTGCGGTCTCGCGGTTTTGAAGTCCCGCCTTCATTCGGCGATGGCGCTTCGGGCGTGATCGAGGCCGAAGCTTGAAACGGTGCTCACGCCGGTATGGGTGTGGATGATCTTCGCCGAAGTGCCCACCACCGCTTCGCTGATAGGCGGTTCGATATTGGTGATGACACTGATCGCCCATTCGGTCTGGGCACTCGGCCCAGGCAAGGAAATTCCCGCAAGAGCGGCCGGTTAGAAAGACCGTCATGGGCAAAATCGCCGATGACGGTGAACATCCTGAACGCCCTTTGCGCCGGAACCTGGCCCGCTTCGACCGCCTTCGGAAAACCCTTGGCGCTTCACGGCTGCCACCGGCGCCTTGCGTCACCTCCGATCCCGGGTCGAAACAACCGCTGGATACGTCCGTGGCAGCCGAGCGCCGACCGGCCGATGAGCGCGAGCGTCTCAGTCGGCGTCGGAATAGGCCGCGCCGGGCCAAACCGCGTCGGCCGCGCGCTGATACTGGACCGGCCGCTCGACATCGGCACCGAGGACCCGCGCCGCTGCCCAGCCCCAATGCGGATTGTCGAGAAAGGCGCGGCCGAGCGCGACCATGTCGGCGTCGCCGGCCACGACGATCCGCTCCGCCTGCTTCGGCCTCGTCACCAGGCCGACGGCACGCACGGCAAGGCCTGTTTCATCACGCACCCGCTTCGCCAGCGCGACCTGATAGCCGGGCCCGATCCGCGGCGCCGCGCTCGGCGTCACCCCGCCGCTGCTCACGCACACGAAATCGACGCCTTCCGCCTTCAGCCCGTGGGCGAAACGCACCGCCTCGTCGAGGTCGATACCGCCCTCAACCCAGTCCGAGCCGGTCATGCGCACCCCGAGCGGTCGGTCCCGCGGCCATGCCTTTCTGACCGCACGGACCACCTCGAGCGGGAAACGCATGCGGTTGTCGATGCTGCCGCCGTAGTCGTCGGTTCGCCGGTTGGCGCGCCCGGACAGAAACTGATGCAGCAGATAGCCGTGCGCGGCATGCAGCTCCAGAAGGTCGAAACCGAGCCGAGCCGCGCGCCCGGCGCTTGCCGCATGCGCTGCCTTCACGCGCTCCAGGTCGGCCCGCTCCATGGTGCGCGGCACGTGCCAGCCCTCTCCGAAGGCCTCCGCCGAGGGCGCGATCGTCGTCCACGGCTTTTCGTCCGCCCCGAGCGCCCGGCCTCCCTCCCACGGCCGTTGCGCGGAGGCCTTGCGCCCCGCGTGGCTGAGCTGGATGCCGAGCCGCGCCGCCCCATGGTCGCGGCAATGCGACACGATGCGCGCCAGAGCGTCCTCGCTGGCCTCGTCGTAAAGCCCCAGATCGCCGTGGGTGATGCGTCCTTCAGGCTCGACAGCGGTCGCTTCGACGACCAACAAGCCGGCGCCGGAGGCGCTCAGCGTGCCCAGATGCGCCAGGTGCCAGTCGGTCGCCGCGCCGTCGACGGCGCTGTATTGGCACATCGGCGATACCGCGATCCGGTTGGCAAGGGTCAGACCTCGCAGGGTGATCGGCGAAAACAACGCGCTCAAGTGCCGCTCCTCGATAAGAGATGAAGACTGGATGAAAGGGGTTTAGCCGGTCGCGAGGCTCTGGAAATGCCGCGACGTCAGCATGGCGTACAGCAAGGCGGCGCGTGGGGCTATGGTGGACACGAGAATATGCTCGTCGACGGCATGGGCGCCAGCCCCGCCGCAGCCCAGGCCGTCCAGCACCGGCCGGCCGAGCGCGGCGGCGAAATTGCCGTCCGACACGCCGCCGCGCGCCGTCTCGCCGATCGGCAGGCCGAGATGGGCAGCGAGCGCGCGAGCGGCCGAATAAAGCCGTGCCACGGCCGGCGAGCGGACGAAGGGCGGCCGATTGAGTCCTCCGTTCACCTCCAGGCGGATATCGCGGTCGACCGCCCGCCGCGCCAACATCGCCGCGACGAGACGCTCGGCGGTCGCCATGTCGTCGACGCGCATGTCGACTTCGATGCCGGCCTTGTCCGGCACGACATTGGCGCGCGTGCCGCCATGCACGGTTCCGACATTGAACGTCGCCGCACTCTCGCTATCGTTCATCGCCTCGATGGCAAGAACCTGGCGCGCGATCTCGCGGATCGCGCTGCGCCCGTCGTCGCGGTTGCCGCCGGCATGCGCGGACACGCCGTGCGCGGCCAGGTCGAAACGCGCCCAGCCCTTGCGGGCGGTCACGACGGTTCCCGGCGCGCCGTACGAGGGTTCGGGGACCAGCACGAAGGCCGCGTCGCCCACCAGGCGCTCGATCGTGCCGCGCGAGACGGGGCTGCCGATCTCCTCGTCGCCGTTGAGAAAGACGCGCACCGGGCGCGGCGGCACGATCCCCTGCCGGGCGATGCGCCGCAACGTCTCCGTCGCCAGATAGGAGCCGGCCTTCATGTCGAAGATTCCGGGCCCGAAAAGCCGGTCGCCCTCGCGCCGGACCGGCCGTTCGGCCAGCGTCCCGGCGCTCCAGACCGTATCGACGTGCCCCATCAACAAGGCCGCGTCGCCGTCGCAGCCTTCGGGCCGGTAGTCGATCACCATCTGGCCGCCGCAGCCGTCGCGCGCCGGCAGACGCCGGATTTCGACCGGCAGGCCATCGAACGCGCTCTCGACCCGGTCGAGCATCCGGTCGATCAGGTCGGGCCGATCGGACGGCGTCTCCATCTCCACCCAGTCGACGATCCCCTCGGCCAGCTTTTCGCCGTCGAAGGCCTGTGCCCGCAGCAGCGCGGGCTCGAATTCTTCTGCCATGAACCCCGTCTCCGTCCGGCCTGCGCCGCGCTGAAGCGGCATGTCCGCCTCAGCCGGCTTTGTCCTCGAGCGGCTCTCCGAGATAGGCGGCGATCACCTTGGGATTGGCGACAACCTGCTGCGGCGTGCCCTCGGCGATCTTCTGGCCGGCATCGATCACCACGATGCGATCGCATACGCTGGTGACCGCCTTCATGTCGTGTTCCACCAGCCATACCGTGGTGCCCAGATCGCGCACCTTGCGCAGGCAGCCGACCATTTCCTCGGTCTCGGCCGGATTGAGGCCGGCACACGGCTCGTCGGCCAGCAGCAGGGACGGCCTCGTGGCATAGGCACGCGCGACTTCCAGCTTGCGCAGCGAGCCCACGGTCAGCCCCTCCGCGGTGCGGTCCGCAAGCTCTTCCAGACCGGCGATGGCCAGCGCCTGATCGACCACGTCCTCGGCCGCGCGCGCGCCGGGGCGTCCGAACATCGCGCCCACCCGTACGTTCTCGCGCACCGACAGGGCCGGAAAGGGTTTCGATATCTGGAACGCCCGGGCGATACCTGCCTGGTTGCGCCGATAGGTCGGCAGCGGGGAAAGATCCTCGCCCTTGAAACGGATTTCGCCGCCGGTCAGCGCGTAGTAGCCGGTGATCAGGTTGAACAGCGTCGACTTGCCGGCGCCGTTCGGGCCGATCAGCCCGAAGATCGCGCCGGCGGGAATGTCGAAATCGACGTCGCGGATGGCGGTCAGCCCGCGAAAGGACTTCGTCACGCTGCGGCCGGACAAAAGAATATCGCTCATGAGCCGGTCTCCGTCGCCGCCGCCCCGCCGCCCGCGGCCGGGCGCCGCCACGAGCGCAGCGCCCCGATGATGCCGCCGGGCATGAGAAGGATGATCGCCACCACGATGGCTCCGGTGATCAACAGATGGATATCCAGGAACCGCGACAACAGCACCTGGGTGATGAAGAGCATGATCGCGGTTCCGATGACCGGTCCGGCCAGCGTGCCGATGCCGCCGATCAGGCAGAAGACGATCATGTTCAGCGAAAAATCGAGCCGGAACACCGTATAGGTGGTGAAATAGCCGACGCTGTAACCATAGACCGCGCCGAGCGTTCCCACGAGCACGGCCGACAGCACGAAGGCCATGATCTTGTAGCGCTCCGTCGCCACGCCGAGCATCATCGCCGTGTCCTCGTCCTCGCGGATCGACAGCAGCGCATAACCGAAGCGGGACTTGCGCACCGCGACCGCGATCAGGATGGAGGCGAGCAACAGCGCGCCGAACAGGTAGTAGAAAAAGTCCTCCGGCGCGGTGCCGGCCGGCAGCGGCGTTTGAAGAAAGACGCCGACCCCGCCCTGGAACCACGACAGATTGTTGACCAGCTCGCCGACGACCTGACTGACCCCGAGCATAGCGATGGCGAAATAGATGCCGCGCAGTCGCAGGATCGGATAGGCGATGATGGCGGCGAACAGGCCGCAGATCAGGCCGGACAGCAGGATCGGCAGGACCATCGACAAAGGCCCGTCGCCGAACGGCCCCAGCCTGGTGACGATATGCGCGGCGCTGAACGCCCCCATGCCGATGAAGACGGTGTGACCGAAGCTCCAATAGCCGGCAAAGCCGCCCAGAAGGTTCCATGCGACCGCCAGGCCGGCGGAAAAGAAAAACAGCTGGATGACGCGCGTGTAGAAGGGACCGATCCACAGCGGCAGCAAAACGGCCGCGAGGACGACGGCTATGGCCGCGAGGAGGACGAGGGCGCGGTTCATCGGCTTTCTCCGAACGCGTTGCCGAGCAGCCCGCTCGGCCGTACCAGCAGCATGAGCACCAGAACCAGGAACATCGCCGCCTGCGTCAGCGAGGGACCGACATATTGCGCGGTATAGGCGTTGATGAGGCCCAGAAGCAGGCCGCCCACCAGCGCCCCGGCGGGACTGCCGATACCGCCGAGCACGACGACGATGAAGGCGTTGAGCGTCCAGGCGACCTCGCTCGCCGCCGTGAACGGCTGCACGATGCCGATGATGGCGCCGGCCGCCCCGGCCATCGCCGCGCCGAGCCCGAATGTCAGCCCGTGCAGATTCTTGACGTTCAGCCCGCACAGTTCCGCGGCCAGCGGCTGCTGGGCCGTGGCGCGGATCGCCCGGCCGAAATGCGTCCTGGCCAGGACCAGCGCCAGAACTGTCAGCAGCACAAGGCTCGCGCCCAGGGCCACGATGCGCACGACGTCGATGCGCAGCGGCCCGAGCGGAATGCTGAGGAAACTGTAGCTCGGCGTGATGGTGTGGACGTCCGGCCCGAACACGAGCTGGAGGCCGTTGCGCGCCATCATCGCCACCCCGAACGTCACCACCAGCGAGGCGACCAGCGAGGCGCGCGAGACCGCCCACTGGATGATCGTGCGCTGATACACATACCCGACCGCAAACAGGGCCAGCCCGATCGGCACGATCCCGACCAGCGGATCGATGCCGAGCTCGGCAAACAGCACCAGCGCGCCATAGGCGCCGGCCACGACGAAGATGCCGTGCGTCAGGTTGACGATGCCGAGCACGCCGAAGACCAGCGAGAAACCGACGGCGGCGAGCGAATAGATGCCGCCCAGCACGAGGCCGTTCAGGGTCGTTTGCAGGAAGAGGGTCATGAGGCCGACAAGCTCCTAGCCGTTTTCCTTGGCGGCCCAGGCCGACGCCACTTCCGCGCCGGTCGCGAACCACACATCAGGAAAGCGGCGCACGAAGGCGATGAACTCGCGCAGCATGGCGAGCCGCGACGGCCTGCCGATGATCTGCGGATGCGTGACGACGTTGACCAGCCCGCCCCAGCGGTAGATTTCCGTGAATTCCTGTTTCCACACATTCAGGATGTGGTCGTTGGTGTGGATCGGGCGCGGCGACTGGATGGCGAACAGCGCGAAGGGCGCATCGTCCATGCTCCAGTGCCAGGGCAGTTCGACCGGACCGGGCGTGCCGTCTTCCAAAACATGCCGGTAGGGACTGACCTGGTCCATCAGCGAACTGTCGTATTCAAAGCCGTATTCGTGCAGCAGGCCGATCATGTTCTGCGAGGTTTCGCCGGCCGGCGAACGATATCCTTTCGGCTTGACGCCGACCGTTGTCCTCAGCGCCTCGAGGCCCTTTTCAAGCGCTTCGCGCTCCTTGTCGGGGAAATCCGGATCGATCCATTCGTGCAGATAGCCGTGATGGCCGATCTCGTGGCCGGCGGCGGCGATCGCGTCCATGCGGTCGCGATATTTTTCGGCCGTCCAGCCAGGCACGAAGAACGTGCCCTTCAGGCTCTCCTCGCGCATCAGCTCGAGTATTTTGGGCACGCCGGTCTTGGCTCCGTAAATGCCCTGGGAAAGCACGCCCGGGCGCCGGGCATTGTCGGGATTGCGCGACAGCCACAGCGTCTCGGCGTCGAAGTCGAAGGTCAGCATCACGGCGCAGCGCGCACCGTTCGGCCATTCGATAGGGCTCATGTCGTCCACGGCAAGATCTCCTCAGGCATCATCGCAACGGCGCTCATCGGTATCGAGCGGAAAGGCCTGGAACGGGGCCTCGCAGGGCGGGCCGTCGGTCGCGTAGAGAATGCGCTCGTCCAGGTCGAGAACAATGGCCGCCACCGTGATGACGCGCTTTTCGGGCCGCAGCAGCGGGTCGGCGTGGCGGCAGATCGCGGCCGGCGCGGAAAAATGATCGCGCATCACCTCTTCGAGCGCCGGGCGATCGATCCGGCCGAGATGGCGCCGCAGGAGGCGCTCGGCGCGCGGCCCGCGATAGAGCGTGTTCGGGGCGATCCGCTCCATCTGCGAGATCGTTCGCGTCTCCTTCACCAGATGGTTGGCGTGCACGACAAGCCCGTCGGCCGGCGACAGGTAGGCGCAATGCTCGGGCGTGGCCTCGATATCGAGAATCTCGCCGTCGCTGTGGCCGATCAAGAAATTGCTCGAGGCGGTGCGGTCGGTCTCCACGACCGGCGCCAGCGCCTGGTCGAAACGCCAGGCGTCGAGAATCTCCTTGCAGCGCACGTGAAAAGGTTTGCGCATGCCGGTCGTGCCGTCTCGAGGCGTCACCAGCCCGTTGACGCACAGGCCGATGCCGGCCGCGTTGACGCCCATCTTCGATCCGACGATGCCGGCCTCGCTGAAACCGACGAAATCGGGCTTGCCGTCCTCCGGCCGGGACGCGCGCCGGACACGCTGCACGAAGGTGCGTCCGCGCACATTGGCCAGCCAGTCCCAGTTCTGCGCCAACATTGTATGCCCGTCGGCGGTCGCTTCGGGCAACATGCCGAAGGACGTGCAACCTTCCTGCTCGAGGCGCCCATTGGCGGCTTTCGCCTCGGTGCCGAAGGCGAGATAGGTGATTTCGTAGCGCGCGTTCAGCATGGCGATCTCGGTCGCCGACAGGCCCGACGCCGCCGCGATCGCGCCCATCTCCTCGCCATATTCGCCATTGTCGGCAACGATGAACGCGAGCCAGGCCTCGCTCTGCTCCAGGATCGTCGCGCGCGTGGCGCCGGCCGCTTCGAAGCGGGCGAGATAGGTCGCCACGTTGTCGCGGATGGCGCCGGCCAGCGTGGCGCCGTGGATGCGGCCGCGCTCGCGCGGGTCCGCGCCGAGTTCCAGAAGCGGGAGGTCTGCCATATTATGCTCGTCGACTAGCGAAACAGGATCGCGGCGGCCGGAAAGCCGGGGGCATGCCGGACGCCGCGTTCGTTGCAGCGCGCGGTCAGGCGCGCTCCTGCCATGTCGGGGCGGGATAGACGGGCTTGGCCGAGGCGCCGTCCGGCGGCGCCACCACCTCCATCTCGCCATTCTGGCGCTGGATCAAAAGCGGGCCGAGCAGGTCGGGATCGCCGTCGCCGTCCTGCGTAAAGCGCACGCGCCCGTAGAAGCACTCGAAATCGAGCGCATCCAGCCCATCGCGCACGGCATCGAGATCGAGCGAACCGGCCTGCTTGGCCGCCTCGACATAGGCCACGATACAGGCCGCGCCGCTGGCCATGTGATAGGTCAGATCCCGGTCGAAATTGGCACGGAAATATTTGGCGAAATCGGCCGCCGACCCGAAATAGCTGCCCGAATAGGGCGCGCGCTCGGACCAGTAGGCCTGGGTGACGACACCGTTTGCGTAATTGCCCAGCGCGTCGCGGAACGCCGCCGTCTGCGGGCCGAGCGTCTGGTAGAGCATCGGCACGTTGGTCTCGGTGGAGACCATCTGGCGGGCGATCAGGATCGAAGTCTGGTCATGGGTGGTGCAGACCAGAATGTCCGGCGCGCTCTCGCGGATCGTGGTGAGCACGTTCGACACGTCGCTGACGCCGGCTGGCAAGGCGATATAGTCGACCACCTCGATGCCGGCCTGCTCGATGGTCTGGCGCGCGCCCTTGGCCTGGAATTCCGAGAAGGCATCGTTGGTGTAGATGATCGACACCGTCTTCACCGCCGGGTCGAGGCTGGTGAACATGTTGACCGACGATACGAATTGCTGCGAGGCGCGCGGGAAGATGCCGAACACGCGCTTGCGGCCCTGGGTGAAGATCAGGTCGGACCCGCCGCCGGCCTGCACCATGATGCGGCCGGCCGCTTCGGTGATG
Source organism: Nitratireductor alexandrii (assembly GCF_004000215.1). Lineage (GTDB taxonomy): Bacteria > Pseudomonadota > Alphaproteobacteria > Rhizobiales > Rhizobiaceae > Mangrovimarina > Mangrovimarina alexandrii. The sequence continues at coordinate 39,355 of NZ_RBVY01000006.1, forward strand.
GAACAGGTGGGCAGCACGATGTTGGAGCCGAACGAGCCCAGGAAGAAGCTGATGCCTTCATCGACCTGGCGCTGAATCAGCGTGGTGGCGCGCGCCGGATCGGACGCGTCGTCGAAAATGTTGAGATCGAGCTGATAGCTCTGCCCGCCGATCTCGGCGCCACCCATTTCCTCGTTGATGTATTTGACCGCGCACTGGTAGCCCTGGAGCACGTTCTGGCCGGTTTCCGCGGCGGCGCCCGTCATCGGCACCGATCCGCCGAAGGTGATGGTGTTGTCCTGGCCGAAAGCCAGTTTCGGCATCGCGCCGGCAGCGAGCGCGGCGGTCGTCGCTTGCAGGAAGGTGCGTCTTCTCATCTTTCGTCTCCCATTTTGAAATCCGGCATTCAGACCAGCCCGAGATAGGCTTCCTTTACCTTCGGGTCGTTGAGCAGGCGGCGGCCTTCGCCCTCCTGGACGACGCGGCCCTTTTCCAGCACGTAGGCGTAGTCGGCGATGGCAAGCGTGTGGTGCACGTTCTGCTCGACGAGCAGCACGCTGATGCCTTCCGCGTTGAGCTTGCGCACCAGCTCGAAAATCTGCCCGACGAGAATCGGGCTCAGACCCAGGGACGGCTCGTCCAGGATCAAGAGGCGCGGCATGGTCATCAGGCCGCGGCCGATCGCCAGCATCTGCTGCTCGCCGCCCGACAGCGAGCCGGCAAATTGGGTCTGGCGCTCCTTGAGGCGCGGAAAAAGCTCGAAGACCCGCTCCAGCGATTGCGAGCATTTTTCCCGGGCGCGGCGCACGTGGCCGCTCAGGATCAGGTTTTCGCGAACCGTCAGATGCTGGAACACGAGACGACCTTCCGGCACCAGCGCGACACCGAGTTCGACGACCTTGTGCGCCGGCAGTCCGCCGATCTCCCGGCCGTCGAGCATGATCGAGCCGGACCTGCTCCTCAGGGCGCCGGCGATCATCTTGACGCTGGTGGACTTGCCCGCACCGTTGCCGCCGATCAGCGCCGCGATCTTGCCGCGGCGAAGTTCCAGCGAACAGTTCGAGACCGCGCTGACGCCGGCATAGTCGTAGGCCAGGCCCGACACGCGCAGCAGCGCCTCGCCTGCCGAATCCATCCCATTCTGCCCGCCGGGTGTGGCCGTCATGCGACTTCCCTTTTTGCGTATTGCTAAGCGATACGGTCGAACTGTATTTGACAATTTACGGACCTGCCGTCCGATTTGTCAAGCGAGCGGGCGTTCGAGCGGGAATATGGCGTCGCGGCGGAGGCGGGCGACCGACTCAGGAAGGGCGCAGTCCGGCCGCCGCCGCGGTGACCAGCGGGCCGGCGCGCGCGACGAATTCATCCGGCTGCCACTCGGCCAGGGAAGCGGCCACATGAATCGCGCCCACGGGATGGCCGGCTTCGTCGAGCACGGCCGCCGCCACGGCGATTTCGCCGACCAGAACCTCTTCGATCGCCAGCGAATAGCCGGTTTCGCGCACCTGGACGATCCGCTCCATGATCTGGTCGATCTCCACGGTGGTGCGCGGCGTCAACTTGCGCCTCTGCGAGCGCTGGAGGATGTCGAGAACGTCTTCCTCCGGAAGGTGGCTAAGGACGGCACGCCCCCCCGACGTGCAGTAGGTCGGCACGCGCCGCCCGATCAGATGGGCGTAGAATGTGTCGCGCTTGCTTTGCATGCGCACGACGTAAAGCATCGTCAGATCGTCGAAGAGGCTGAGATCGACGCGTTCCTTGATGGTCCTGCGCAGGTCGGCCAGAATGGGGATGGCCCGATTGATGAGCGGATTGGACCTCAAATAATCGAACGAGCGGTCCAGGATGCGCCGGCTCGGCGCGACGCCGGCAGCCGTCTTTTCCAGATAACCGATCGAGACCAGCGTATGCACCAGGCGCTGGGCCGCGCTTTTGTCGAGCCCGCTTGCCGCCGCGATTTCAGCAAGCGACATCGCCGTCGGCCGGTCGGCGAAGGCCTCGAGCACGCGGAACCCTCGCGCCAGCGCCTCCACGAACAATCGGTCGGGCTTTGGGGCGGCGCCGTCCGGTGGCGTCGATCCTCTCGGGGGGCGTGGTCTTGCTGCTGCCACAACGTCCTCTCTGTGCGGGTGTTCGGGCGATTTGCGGATGTAGCGTGATCCTGTTTCGGGATGGTTTGACCGCCGCGAAAATCTCGATTTATGATAGCGTCGATTTAAACACATTGCAGAGCGATACGCAAACGATGCATGCTAATGATTTCGCTGGTCTCGATGTCACGAAACTCGGGTTCGACAGCGGCCGGATGGCGGCCGGCCTGCGCGCCTGGGTCGAGACGGAAAGCCCGACCTACGAGCGCGACGCCGTGAACCGGATGATGGACCTCGCCGCCCACGATCTGGCGCTCCTGGGCGCGGTCGTCCAGCGCATTCCGGGAACGCGCGGCTTCGGCGACTGCGTCAAGGCCAGCTTTCCGCATTCCCGGGCCGGACAGCCCGGCATCCTGGTCTTGGGACACTTGGACACCGTTCATCCTCTCGGCACGATCGAGCATTTCGCCTGGCGCGAGCAGGACGGGCGCTGCTACGGACCCGGCGTGCTCGACATGAAGGCGGGCAACTATCTGGCGCTCGAGGCAATCGGCCAATTGATGCGCATCGGCCACCAGACGCCGCTGCCCGTCACCGTGTTGTTCACCAGCGACGAGGAGGTGGGCAGCCCGAGCACCCGCGCGCTGATCGAAGCCGAGGCGGCCAGGCACCGCTACGTGCTGGTGCCCGAACCGGCGCGCCGCAACGGCGGCGTCGTGACCGGCCGCTACGCGATCGCCCGCTTCGATATCGAGACGCGCGGCCGGCCGAGCCATGCGGGACTGCGGCTCGGCGAAGGTGTATCGGCGATCCGCGAGATGGCGCACCAGATCATCGCCGTGGAAGCGATGACAGATGCCGAAACCGGCTACAGCGTCGGTGTCGTCCAGGGCGGCCGCTGGTCGAACTGCGTGTCGACGACCTGCAAGGCCAAGGCGCTGGTATCGGCCACCACCGACGAGAAACTGGCCGAAGCAATCGCCCGGATGGAGAGCCTGAAGCCGGTCGGCGGGGACGCCCAGGTGATCGTCAGACGCGACGTCGTAAGGCCTGTATGGACCGCAAGCCCGGCCTCATGGTCGCTTTACGAACATGCGGCGCGTCTGGCGCAGGCAATCGGCCTGGAGATTCCGCATCAGGATTCGGGCGGCGGTTCGGACGGCAATTTCACCGGCGCGATGGCCATCGCCACCCTCGACGGGCTCGGCGCGCGCGGAGACGGCCCTCACACGCTGGAAGAATATATCGTGACGGAAAGCCTGGCCGAAAGGGCGCGCCTGGTCGCCGCCCTTCTGGCAACGCTGGACGGCTCGGTCTGAAACCTGAAACGGCACAGGTTACGGCCGCAGGCGAACGGCGTTATCGGCAAAAAACCGGGCTCGTCCAGGCCGATTGGCCGTTGGCCTGGCGCATACGCGCCATCACCCATTCCCCGCGCCGCAGCGCGCCGAGCCGCACCGTGCCCGTCCATTGCCATTGCTGTGGCCTGGGCAGTGGGTGAAACCGGAACGCGGGCGAATCGATCGGGCCGATATTGCCCGACACGGCCCCTTTCAAAAGACGATCGACATCGACCGACACATGCTCGCCGGACAGTTCGGCGACGATCCGCGCGCCCGGCCGCAACCGCACCCGCGCCGCGATCGCCTGCGTGGTGGCGGTGAAATTGTTCGGATTGGCATGGGCGCGCAGCGAAAAGGCAACCGCGCTACCGTCGTGAACAATCCGGCTTTCGTGCGGCACCGGTGCGCGCGCCTCAAGCGGCGAAACGATCTCGGGACCGCGCAGGCGCGGTTCGACGGCCAGGATCTCGCCGTTTTCGAGCTTGAGAACGCCGTCCCAGTCGTGATGGCTGCCGCGGGCGCCCCAGCCCAGTTCGAGCACGAGCAGTGTCTCCAGCGCGTCCGGGTCGCTCGTCACGGCCGATGGACGCAGCGCCGGCGTGATCCGCTCGAAGAGCGCGCCGTTCCTGACGATGTCGATCTGGTCGATGAAGCTGCCGCCGACCGCCTCGATCGCCATGTCCGCCTGGCTTGCCGGCGCCACGACGTCGCCCTGGATCGCGCCGCCGATCGACAAGAACAAATGCGCGTTGTCGCCGGTCAGCGCGTTGGTGCGGCGCGAAAACAGGCTTTGCCACAGCGCCTCGGGACTGTTTTCGGCCACGTAGACGGCCGAGCGTCCATGGCCATACGAGCCCGGAAAGCCGCTATGGTGGTCGGTATTGCCGAGCACGCCGAACAGATGGCCGTCATTGAGGCCGGCATGGACCGTGTTGACGCCGTCGCACGGTCCCATCGAATGCAGGAACGGCCGGTCGGTCAGCGATGTCTCCGCGCAACCGTGCATGGAGATCATTTCTAACACAGGCGACAGATCCTGCTCGAAGCTCGACCAGTTGATGCCCCGCGCACCGGTCCGGTAGCCGATATGGTGCGGAAAGGCGAAGGCGCGCGTGCCGTATCGGCCGCGCAGTCGCTCCAGCAGCGTATGCGGATCGTCGGCCTTGAGAATCTCGCGCTGGTCGAGATCGCGCAGCACGATCGTGTAGTCGCCATGCGCGCAAGAATGGATCTCGTAGCCTGGAAACACGGTGAAGCGGCCGGGATCGTGGAACGCGGCCAGCGTGTCGAAATGGGCCGGCCAGGTCCGCTCGAGCCGCGAAAACCCCTTGACGTGGAAATCGACGATATGAGCGACGCGCGGGTCGTCGACCGGCATGTCGGGCCAGTAGGCGTGGCCGGTGATGGAGACGAAGTCGAGCTGTCTGCGGGCGTTCTCCAGCGCCGCCTCGAGCTCGCCGTGCCCGTAGGACAGATTGCAGTGATTGTGCAGATCGCCATAAAGCGGGCGCAGGCCGGCGGCAGCGGCGAGCGGCATCAGACGTTCTGGGAGCGGTTGTGTCGGCAAGACGATCCTCCGCCGGTCAGGTCGGTCCGGCGGCGCGACCGCCGCAGACCGTGTTGCAGGGAAGGTCGGGCCAGGCGAGACAGCCGACGAGGGCGGCGCTTTGGTCCATCACCAGGTCGAGCGTGAACCCCCGCATCAACTCGCGCATCCGCCCCTTGGCCAGGAAGGCACGCGCGAACGGGCTGTCGGGGCCCTGGATGAATGGCGCCAGCGCGCCTGTCACGCCACCTGTCAAATAGATGCCGCCGCGCGGCAGGAAGGTGAGCGCCAGATCGCCGGCCGTCCGCCCGAGCATGCCGGCGAGCGTGCCGCAGGCGAGAACCGCGTCGGCGTCGCGACCGGCCGCGCCTTCGGCCGTCACCGCCGCCGCATCGCCGAGCGCCGCCGCCCGGCCGGAGCGGTCGCATGCCACCCGGTAGAGCGCGACGAGTCCGGAGCCCGACAACACACGATCGAGCGAGCAGCGGCCGAAGCGGCCGGCGAAATGGTCGCGCAACGCCGTCTCAAGTCCCGGCTCGGGCGCAAAACCGGTGTGGCCGATCTCGGCGGCGAGCACATGGCCGCCCTCGATCAGCGCGCTGGCATTGAAGCCGGTGCCGGCGCCGAGCACCAGCTTGACGCCCCGCCCCGCCGCGCCCGGCAGGACCGGCCTTGTGACCAACGCCTCGGCCCGCGACAAGGCCGCTCCGAGCGCGACGAAATCGTTGATCAGCACGACGTCGCCAGTGCCGGCGATTTCGGCGATTTCGGCACGCGCGATCGTCCAGTTGCGATTGGTCAGACAGATCGTGTCACCATCGATCGGGGCGGCCAGCGCCACGACGGCGCGCTCGACCCGACCCACCCGGACCTGGCCGAAATAGTGTTTCAGCGCCGTGCCGAAATCGGAAAATCGCTCGTTGGGAAACTGTACGACCGTTTCGGGGTCGAGGCGCCCGTCGACACCGAGCCCGAAGCGCACATTCGTCCCGCCGAGATCGCAGGCCAGCGCCCTCATGTCGTCACCGTCACCTTGGCGAGCCGGGCCGGCCGGTCGGGATCGCGCCCCAGCAGCAGCGACAATTGCTCGGCGAACCGGTAAAAACTCACCACTTGGCAGATCGGGTCGAGCAGCACGTGACCGGCTTCGACCGTCGGCAGCGTCTCGCGCGGTCCGGCGACGAACACGGCGGCACCGGCCTGGTGCAAGGCGCGCGTCGCCTCGCCGATGCCGGCGGCGGACCGGTCGCGGGCCGCAAACACCAGCGCGGTAAGATCGTCTCCCGCCAGCTCGATCGGCCCGTGGCGCAACTCGGCCGCACTATAGGCCTCGGCATGCAGCCGGCAGGTTTCCTTGAGCTTGAGCGCGGCCTCGCAGGCGACCGCGAAGCCTGGCCCCCGCGCCACGATGTAAAGACTGCCGCCGGCCGCAAACGGCGCCATCGCCGCCGTCCAGTCCGTTGCCGCGGCCTCGGCAAGCCTGGCCGGCAGACCGCGGATGGCGGCGGCGAGATCGACATCGTCGAGCCAGCCGGCGACGAGCGCGGCCAGCGCGACCAGCGAGGACACGAAGGTTTTTGTGGCCGCAACCGCGCGTTCCTCGCCCGCATGCAGCGCCAGGCAGATTTCCGCCTGTCGGGCCAGCGTCGACCGTGCCGTGTTGGTGAGAGCGAGCGTCGGCGCCCCGCCAGCGCGCGCGGCGCGCTGCAAGGCGACAATGTCAGCGCTGGCGCCCGATTGCGAAATGCTGACGAGCGGCACATTGGCCATTTTCAACGGCGTCTCGTAGATCGAGGCGACCGAGGGGCCCATCGAACCGACCGGAATGCCGATCCTCGTCTCGACCAGATATTTGAAATAGGTCGCCGCGTGATCGGAACTGCCGCGCGCGCAGGTGACGACACAGGCTGGCGCGCGCCGGCCGAGCATGCGGCCGGCCTCCAGATAGTGGTCCATCGCCAGGGCGAGCTGGCGCTCGACCACGTCGGGCACGGCGCTGATTTCGCGCGCCATCCAGGTCACGGCCCGACCTCGGGATAGTCGATCGGCACCATCCGCTCTTGCCGGGCCGCCTCGTAGGCCGCCTCGATCATCGCCGAGGCGTAAAGACCGTCGCGCGCGCCCGTCGGCATCGCGGTGCCGGCGGCAAGCGCATCGATGAAGGCCCAGGCGACATGCTCGTGGAACACGCCGGTCTTGAAATGCGGCACGATGTCGGAGACCTGCCAGCCGCGCGCGGTTCCGTCACGGCGGAAGACCTGCAAAAACGCCTCTTCGCGCGTCGGCCGCGAGGCGATGTCGACGCCGCTGACCAGCACGGTGCCACCGGTGCCGTAAATCTCGATCGAATGGTCGGCGGCGGCGAAACACCAGCTCGTCGAGACTTCCGCCAGCAGGCCCGATCGATAGGAGAACGTCGCCAGCGCCGTGTCCTCGACCGGCAGGCCCAGCGTGTGCGCCGACAGCGCCGCGAACGCCCGTTCCGGCTCGCCGAACAACAACCGCAGCAGGTCGGCCGCGTGCACCCCCTCGTCGAGCAGGGTCCCGCCGCCGGATTTCTGCGGGTCGACGAACCAGGCCTTGCAGAAATCGTCGCTCAGCCCGTGGCTGTGACCGTGCCGTATGCGGCACAGCGTGACCGTGCCGAGATCGCCGGAGGCCACGATCTGGCGTACGGCCTCGCTTATCGGGTCGAACCGCTTCGGGAAACCCTGCATGAACGGCACCGGCGAAGCGGCGAGCATGCGGCAAATCTCGAGCCCCTCGCGCACGTTCACCGAAAGCGGCTTTTCGCACAGGATCGGCTTGCCGACGTCGAGGGCCGCGGCGATCAGCTCCTTGTGCTCGACCGTGGTCGAACAGATGGCGACCGCATCGCAGGCCTGCAGCAGGGCCTGCCGATCGTCGAACGCGGTCAGGGCGTAGGCGTTGGCGAATTTCCCGGCCAGCGCGGGGTCGCTGTCCCAGATACCGGCGATGGCGGCGTCCTTTCGGGCCAGGATCGCCTTGGTCCAGAAATTGGCATGATAGTGCTGAACGCCCAGAAGGGCGATGCGGATCGGATGTGTCATCGGTCCTCGTGCTCCTCGGGCGTTGGGTCGGCAACCGCGACCCGTCGCCCTTCGCCGGCGGCGCGATAGATCGCCTCGGCGACAAGAATCGAGGCCAGGCCGGCGGACGCGCTGTCGTCGGGGCGCGCCTGCCCGCGCACGATGTCGAGCCAGTGCCGGTGATGGGCAGCTCCCAGCGTCTCATCGGCAAGCGGCGGGTTCACCCAGCCGTCCTGCCCGGTTATCTCGGGCGCGTAGATCGCCGCCGGCCCGCGTTCGCTGCGAAGCCAGACCGTGCCCTTGTCGGCGTGGAGTTCGAGGCGAAACCGGTCGCAGCCGGCGATCTCGGTATAGCTCATCTCGTGGCTGACCAGCGCGCCGCCGGCGAGCGTGTAGCTTGCCACGACATTGTCCTCCAGCGCGGTGGTCACCACGCGCCCGTCGGCCAGCCGGCGACGCGGACGGGCCGTAGCCAGGCCGGCGGTCACCTCGGCGATCGGACCAAACAGATGGCCGCACAGATCGATGCCGTGCACGCCGAGCTGCATGACGACGCCGCCGGATACGTTGTCGGGCGAATAGAACCAGTCCGCCCAGTCGGCGCCGGGCGTGGCGTTGCGGATGCGCACGGAATGGATCCGGCCGAGCGTACCGTCCTGGAGCAGGCGCTTGAGCCAGCGCACTTCCGGGAAATAACGATGCATGAAGCTGACGGTCAGTGGCGCGCCGGAGGCCTCCGACGCGGCGATGATCTCGGCGCATTGCGCCGCATCGAGCGCCATCGGCTTCTGCAACAGCACGGCCTTGCTCCGCGACAGCGCGGCGATGGCGTGGTCGCGATGCAGCCCGTCCGGTGTCGCCACGACGACGCCGTCGATGGCAGGGTCGGCAAGCACCGCGTCGAGGTCGGTCGCAGCGCCCTCGATGCCGAACTCGGCCGCGCGCGCCCGGGTTCGCGCCGGATCGCGGCCGACCAGGCAGGCGATCGTCACATCGCCGGCCGCCGTCAGGCCGCGGACGTGATAATCGCTGATGAAACCCGCGCCGAGAATCGCGATGCGGGGTTTGGCCGGGCTGACCATGTCGATCGGTCTCCAGATAGTGGTTGGAACGATGCCGCCTGGCGGCGCCCCGGCGAAACCGGGGCGCCTGGGAGGAGCGTCAGGGCTTCCATTGGCCCTCGACGGACACGAGCGCGCTGTCGGCGGCCGCCAGCGGCTCGGAATAGGTGAAGCTCAGCGCGTCACGCCGATCCTTGATCCTGTTGGTGGCTTCCAGGAAATCGGTGATCGCCGCCATGTCCTCGACATAGGTCTCGTCGATCGAGGCGTCGAACGTATAGTTCGACAACAGCGCCTGGTTCATCTCCAGCGGCTGCTCCTGGAAGTCGGAAAAGATCGTCAGCACCTCGTCGCGGTTGGCCGGGTCGCTCACATATTTCTGCGTGCGCACCAGGACCTCGACCAGCGCCTTGGCCGCATTGGGATTGTCGCGCACCCAGTCCTGCGAGGCGACCCACACGGAGCGGTTGTTGGAAACCTGAACTTTTTCGCCGTCATTTTGGGCGAAGCCGCTCACCGTGCCGGTGTGCACGACCTCGGTGTCGAGCTCGGTCAGCGCGCGATACGGCCACGGCTCCCAGAACACGATGCCCTGGATCTCGTTGTTGGCGAGGCTGGCCATCGCCTCCGGCGGAGCCAGGTTGACCGCCTGGATCTTGTTGAAGTCGAGGCCGTAATGCTCGGCGACATTGCCCAACAGCGCGCCCGAGGTCGAACTGACCAGCAGGCCGAGCTTGACGTTGTAGAGATCCTCCGGCTTTTCGACATTGGCGTCCTTGCGCACGACGATCTTTTCCAGACCGTGGCTGACCGCATTGCTACCCAGGATGACGACCGGCACGCCATTATGGGCCATGGCGATCGGCGGCAGATTGCCCGGCGTCCAGAGCTGGATTTCGCCGGCCAGCAGCGCCTCGCCGGCGAGATTGCCCGACTGGAACTTCTTGAACTCGACATTGGTGAAGCCGGCCTCGGCCAGCCAGCCCTTTTCCTTGGCCACGACATGGACCAGGAACGGCAGGTCGACGCCGATGCTGATCGACAGCGTATCGGTCTCCACGTCCGCCGCCGCGGCATTGGCCGCAAAGGTCGCCACAAGCGCGGCCAGCGCCGCGCCCTTCAATCGTTTCATCATGACTAGTCTCCTTCCCTGTTGATTGTGTCTCGCACGGTTCCTACACGCCGCTGCCGTGCCAGCGGCCGATCCATCGCTGGATCGCGCTGCCGATGGCGGCATCGGTGAGCAGATTGAGAAAACCGATCAAAAGAATGCCGACGATGATGACGCTGACCGATCCGCCGGTGTTGCGCTCGTTCATGATCATGTAGCCGAGCCCGCGATCGGCAGCGATCAGCTCGGCGGCGACCAGCACGCCGAAGCTCAACCCCCAACCGATGCGAATGCCGGTCGCAAGATCCGGCGAGGCCGCCGGCAGGACGATGCGGGCAAGCAGCGACCAGCCGCCCACGCCGAACGTGCGCGCCGCGCGCACCAGGATCGGGTCGACATTGGTGACGCCGTGATAGGTGGCGGTGACGACGGGAAAGAACGCGCCCAGGAAGATGATGAAGAATTTTGACGGCTCGCCCAGACCGAACCAGATGATCGCCAGCGGGATCCAGGCCAAAGGCGGAATCGGACGCAGCAATTCGATCAACGGTCGGGCGATCAGGCCAAACCAGCGATACCAGCCGGCGAGAACGCCGATCACGACGCCGGCGGCAACACCGAGCGCGAAACCGGAAAACACCCGAAACAGGCTCCAGGCCATGTGTTCGCCGACGGTATCGGCCGACAGCCGGCCGGCGGCCTCGGCTATCGCGGTGACCGGTCCGGGAAAGACGCGCGGGTCGATCGCGCCGAGCCGCGACGCCGCTTCCCAAACCGCAACCACGATCAGCGTGCCGATCAGCGGCAGGGCGATATTGGTCAGGCGCTCCCGGTTCATGCGCGCGCCCCCTCCCCCGTCGCGCCCCAGGGCAAAAGAACGCGCTCCAGCGCGGCCAGTCCCGTCGAGATCACGAAGCCAAGCACGCCGATCACAAGCATGCCGATAATGGTGATCTCGCTGCGGTAGAAGGTGCGCGCCTCCATGATCAACGCGCCGAGCCCCTCGATCGTGCCGATCATCTCGGCGCCGACAATGACCATGAAACCGACGCCGAGCGCCATGCGCGCGCCGGCGAACATGCGCGGCAGCGCTGCCGGCAGCACGACCTCGCGATAGAGCGCGACGCCCTTGAGGCCGAAGGAGCGACCGGCCCGGATCAGCACCGGATCGACATAGACGACGGCGGCGATCACGTTGGACAGCATCACCCAGAAGCAGCCATAGGCGATCAGGATCACCTTGGTCAGCTCGCCGGCCCCGAACCAGACGATGACCAGCGGCAGCAGGCTGAGCGTGGCGATCGACCGGCAAAACACGATCACCGGCTCCAGCATCTTGTTGACGAGCGGAAAGGCGCCGATCACCAGCCCGACGGGTATCGCGAGCGCAAGCGCGGCCAGATAACCTTGCAGGATGCGCGTGACGGTCGTCAGGACATGCGACCAGATGGTGATGCCGGTCGGAAAGCCGGTCGTCGCGATCTCGACGAAACCTTCGGCGATCCTGCTGGCCGGCGGAAACTGGTAGGCCTTCAGATAGCCGGTCTTAACGCCGAGCTCCCACAACGCGATCGCTCCGACAATAACGGCGGCCGACACGGCGTATTGGAGGACGAGGCGGCCCCTCATGACGACAGGCCCTTCCAGATTTCCTCGTGCAGGGCGATGAAGCGCGGGTCGGTGCGCAGACGCGGACGCGGCAGATCGATCGCCAGATCGCGCTCGATGCGGCCGGGATGCGGCGCGAGCAGGATGACGCGGTCCGACAGCGCCAGCGCCTCGTTGATCGAGTGCGTGACGAAGACAACGGTCTTCTTGCGCGCCTCCCATATGCGCAGCAGCTCCTGCTGCAACTCGATGCGGGTCAGCTCGTCCAGGGCGCCGAACGGCTCGTCCATCAGCAGGATTTCGGGGTCCAGAGCCAGCGCCCGGGCGATCGCCACACGCTGCTGCATGCCGCCAGACATCTCGCGCGGGTATTTGTCGGCGGCCGCCGACAGCCCCACCAATTGCAGCAATTCGCGGGCCCGCTCCTGCTTGTCCGATTTGGACAAGGACGCGTCGCGGAAGCCGAAGACCACGTTCCTGAGTGCCGTCATCCACGGAAATAGCGCATGCTGCTGGAAAACGACGCCCTGGCCCTGCCCCGGTCCGCGCACCGCGCGACCGTGGATTTCCACCGTGCCGGAGGTCGGGCGCTCCAGCCCGGCAATGATGTTGAGCAAGGTGGTCTTGCCGCAACCGCTGCGACCGACCAGCGAAACGAATTCGTTCTCGCGCACCGTCAGATCGATCGTTCGCAGCACGGTCGGGCCGTGCCCGGGAGCGCCGAAGGATTTGGTGACGTTCGAGATCCGGATGGCGCTCCCCGCAGACGGTTCCGCTTCGACCCGAGTCGCCGCGCCCGATCCAACCTGAGAATGCCCTTCCCGTCCGACAGTCACATCTTCCTCCCCAGACCACCCAGCCTGCCACCGTCAAATGCAATCACAGATACAATATGATTGTAAAGGTCCAGATACAATTTTTGTATTTTTTGTATCTTGCGCGAAATAAAATATTGATATTAATGAATTTTTTTCAAAGCTCGCCACATAGAATCACTTGTTTTCTGGGCCGATAGGTTGGCTTGCAAGATTGTATTCGGCAATGTATCTATCGAACGAAAGGAGACGACCGTTGCGGGCAGGTTCCTCGGACATGATCGCGCAATCGCTCATCGAGCTGATCGATGCAGCCGACGATGGCGCACGCCTGCCGACCGTACGCGAACTGATGGCCCGGCACGGCGTCGGCCAGGCGACCGTGCAGGAGGCCTTCGCGCGATTGCGCGCCTTGGGGCTGATCAGTTCGCAGGTTGGCCGCGGCTCGTTTGTCGTCAAGCCGCACGGCCGCGCCGCGTCCCGCCCCGCCGTTGCCGCGCCGGCCCGGCGGGTTGGGCTTCGCAGCCTCCTGATCCTCGCCAATTCCAGCATGAACGAGCGTTGCTCGCTGGTACAGAACCGGATCGTCGAGGTCGTCGGCGCCGATGGCGGCAAGGTCGTGCAGATGTCCTACCACGACACCGATCATCTGCTCGACATCCTCAAATCGATCCCGACCTTCGACGCGGTGATCCTGCAGTCCCATTACGAGGTGATACCGGTTCGGCTGCTGGCCATGCTGCAGAGCAAGACGCGCGCGCTGGTGGTCGACGGCCACACGGTTTCGGGCGTCGACATCGACCGCATGGGCATCGACTGGGAAGAGGCGCTCGACCACGCGCTCGACCATCTGACCGGTCTCGGTCACCGGCGCATTACGCTGGTCTCGCTCGACAGCTCTGCGCAGCCGATCCTGGGCGGGCGGCGCTATTTCGCCCGCATGAGCCGCTGGCGGGGCCAGGAGATCGACGGCCGGCTGGTCGTCCTGGAAGGCATGAAGCATCCGACCCAGGGCGTCGCCTCGGCACTCGAAAAAGCGCTTGCGCGGCTACGCGCTGACGAGACGCAATCCATGCCGACAGCCCTGATCTTCATCGGCTTTTCCGACTGCATGGGAATTCGCGAGGTCATGCGCGATATGCGCATCGACATCCCCGGCGAGCTCAGCATCGTCATTCTGGGGCACCCCGACGTAGCGACGGAACATCTGGGCCTGTTCACGATGGTCGGGGGAACACACGAGGATGGCGCCGAGGCCCTGATCGAGATCATGAAGGCCCGGATCGAGGACCCGGGGCAGCCGCCGCAGATTGTCTATCTCGATTGCAGGATGCACGTCAGGGACAGCACCGGCCCGGCCCGCACGGACTGAAGGTCCGGCTCCCTGCAAGCCCCGCATTTTTTCATCTCCGCCGGCCGGCGCGGCCCGCGCGCGCAAAAACGTCAGGACCGCATCACCGCCGAACGCAACAGGTCGGGCCCGGTCGCGATCTTCTGCGCCAATTCGAAGAACACGGCTCTCTCCTCGCTCGACAGCGGCCCGAGCAGCTCCTCCTGGCGCTGGCGCGAAACCTCGATCAGGTCGGCAAGCACCGCCGTGCCGGCCTCCGTCGTAAACAGGCGTTTCTCGCGGCCGTCCGAAGCGGACGGTTTCTGCACGATGAAGCCCCGCGTCTCGAGCAGGGAGACCGCGCGGCTGATCGTGTTTTGCGGGCGCGGGAAGAGGTGGCGGATCTCCTTGGCGCGGATGCCGGGAAATTTGTCGATCGCGTAGAGCGCCGACCAGGCCTGCACGGGCATATGGAACCTGCGCTCGATATAGCGGGTGGTCACCGCATTGTTGCCCAGCACGATGTAGCTGATCACCATCAGCTCGCGCAGATTCCCGGCAAAAATGGTCTCAAGCAGTTTGTCCGCGCTCACGTCCGATCAACCTCCGTTGCCGTGGATCGGTCCTAGCTCCTAAACCCATTTGGATTCAACTTGCCATTTCAATCCAAATGGATCAATGTTGCCTCCAGGACTTGTGGAGGCAGGAATGATTGCACTGGGCGTCGACGTCGGCGGAACGTTTACCGATCTGATCCTGGCGGATCTGGCGAAGGGAGACGTCACCATCCACAAGACGCCTTCCACGCCCAGCGATCCGGCCCAAGGGGTGATCAACGGCGTCAGGGGTATTTGCGAACTCACCGGTACCGAACCGGGCCGGATCGACGCCATCTTCCACGGCACCACGGTCGGCACCAACGCCATGCTCGTCCACGACGGCGCCGTGACCGGCATGATCACCAATGAGGGTTTTCGCGACATTCTCCATATCGGCCGCCACCAGCGTCCCCAGCATTATTCGATCATGCAGGATCTGCCCTGGCAGAGCCGACCCCTGATCCGCCGCCGCTTCCGCAAGACGGTGGCCGGGCGGCTGGACGCCAAGGGCAAAGAACTCGTTCCGCTCGACGAGGAGGCCGTCGCCGAGGCCGCCCGCGACCTGGGCGAGGCCGGCGTCGAGGCGATCCTGGTCGGGTTCCTGTTCTCCTACGTCAATCCCGCGCACGAACGGCGCGCCGCCGAGATCGTGCGCGCCGCCCTGCCCGACGTGTTCGTGACCACCTCGGCCGAGGTCTCGCCGCAATTTCGCGAGTTCGAGCGCTTCACCACCGCGGCGATGTCCGCCTTCATCGGACCGAAAGTGCGGCGCTACGTCAGCAGGCTCTCCGACGAACTGCGCGAGATCGGCGTCCACGGCGAATTGCGGGTCATGACCTCGAGCGGCGGACTGGCGACACCTGAAATGATCGCCGAACGCCCAGCGACCACCCTGCTGTCCGGCCTGGTCGCCGGCGTGCGCGGCGGTGCCTGGGTCGGCTCGCATGCCGGCACCGACCGGCTGGTGACGCTCGATATCGGCGGCACCAGCGCCGATATCGGCATCATCCGCGACGGGCGGCTGGCCGAAGCGGACGCGCGCAGCGCCAAGATCGCCGATTTCCCGGTGATGCTGCCGATGATCGACATCCACACGGTCGGCGCCGGCGGCGGCTCGATCGCCCATATCGACCGCGGCAAGGCATTCCGCGTCGGACCGCAGAGCGCGGGCGCAGATCCCGGCCCGGCCGCCTACGGACGCGGCGGCACCGTTCCCACCGTCACCGACGCCAACCTGGTGCTCGGCCGGCTGGTCGCCGACAATTTCCTCGGCGGGCGCATGGCGCTCGACGCCGAGGCCGCAGCGCGCGTCATCGGCGAGCTCGCCGAAAAACTTGGCCGCACGCCCGAGGAGACGGCGGAAGGTGCCCTCACCGTGCTGAACAGCAACATGGCCAACGCCATTCGTTCGCGCACCGTCCAGAAGGGCATCGACCCGCGCGACTTCACGCTGTGCGGCTTCGGCGGTGCCGGACCGCTGCACGCGGCCGAGGTGGCGACCATGCTCGACATGAAAAACGTGCTGATCCCGCCGCATCCGGGCATCACCTCCGCGGTCGGCCTGCTGACCGCCGATCTCGAATATCACGCGCTCAGAACCGCGTTCGCGGTCAAGGGCGCGCTCGACATCGCCCGGCTGCAGGCGCTCTACGACGACATGGAGCGCGAACTCGGCGCGATCTTCGCACGCGACCGGGTGCCGTCCGACAAGATCAAGATGCTGCGCCAGGCCGATCTGCGTTATGTCGGCCAGGGATACGAACTGAAGATCGACGTGCCGGACGGCCCGCTTTCCGACGCCGCGCTCGACCAGGTCTGGCAGGCGTTCCACGACCGCCACCGCGAGGAATACGGCCACGCCTTCGAGGCGAGCCCGATCGAGATCGTGACGGTGAAGCTGCGCGGCCTGGGCACGGTGGACAAGCTCGCCGAACCGCCGGCCTACGCGGTGTCGTCGGAGCCGAAGCAGGTCGGCGCCGGACGGTGCGTGTTCCGCGTCGACGACGCGCTGGAAACCCACGACACGCCGCATATCGAACGGAACTCGCTGCCGGTCGAGCGCAAGTTCGCCGGCCCGGCGATCCTGCTTCAGACAGACACCACGACCGTGGTACCGCCCGGCTGGACCTATTGGGCCGACCGGCACGGCAATGTGCGCATGACGCGCGACAACCAGGCTTGAAGGGGGACAGAAAGATGCAAACACGCGTTGATCCCTTCCTCGCAGCGGTCATCCACGGGGCGCTGGAAAACATCGCCATCGAAATGGGTCACAAGCTCATGCGCATGAGCTATTCGAGCATCATCCGCGAAAGCGAGGATTTCGGCGCCGCGCTGACCGACGCGACCGGCCGCCAGCTTTGCGAATGCACGATGAGCACGCCGCTCCAGTCCGGCCCGATTCCCGGCTACATCGCCGGCATTCTGCGCGAACTGGAACATCGCGGCGACCGGGTGAAACCCGGCGACGTGTTCATGCACAACGACCCCTATGGCGGCGCCTCGCACGGCCCCGACGTCGGTTTCGTCGTTCCGATCTTCCACAACCAGGAGCTCGCCGGCTTTTCCGTGACGACCGCGCACCATCTCGACATCGGCGCGCTGACGCCGGGAAGCTGCGGCATCGTCGACGCGGTCGACACCTACGCCGAAGGGCTCCAGTTCAAGGCGGTGCGCGTCTACGAGGACGGCCGCAAGGTCGAGCCGGTCTGGCAGATCCTGCGTAGCAATATCCGCATCGCCGACCTCGTCGTGGGCGACATGGAGGCCCAGGTCGCCGCCGCGCGGATCGGTGCGGAGCGCTACTCCGCGCTTCTCGACCAATACGGTCTCGACACCGTCACCGGCGCCTACGAGGACCTGCTCGATTATTCCGAAAACCTGATGCGCGACGCCATCGCGCACATTCCCGACGGACGCTACAACGCCCGCACCTTCATCGACGGCTATGTCGACAGTCCCGACCCCGCGCTGAAAGACCTGCCGATCGAGGTGACGCTGACGATCTCCGGCTCCGACATCCATGTCGACCTGACCGGAACCGCACCGCAGACCCCGAACAAGCCGATCAACATGCCGCTGGTCGGCACGGTCGACTGTGCCGTGTGGCTGACGCTGCGCTCGATCCTGCTCGACAGCGACGTCTACGGGGCGATCCCGCAAAACAGCGGCCTGACCCGGCCGATCACGATCCACGCGCCGGAAGGCTGCCTCGCCAACCCGACCTTCCCGGCCCCGGTCATCGCGCGCTTCTGCCCCGGCAACGCCGTCGCCGACACGGTGATGAAGGCGATCGCGCCGGCCGTTCCAAAACAGGTCAGCGCCGGGATCGGCAATCTGCGGGTGATGGCGTTCAGCGGTGTCACCAACAACGCGCCCTGGGTCCATATGGAGATCATGGAGGGCGCCTATGGCGGCCGTTACGGCAAGGACGGCATGGACGCCGTCGACACGCTCTACGCCAACACGCGCAACAATCCCATCGAGGACATCGAATCGCATCTGCCCCTGCGTGTGCTGAACTACGAACTGCGCGAGAACGTCGCCGGACCGGGCGCCTCGCGCGGCGGCATCGGCTCGATCCGGTCGTTCGAACTGCTCGAGGACGGCGCGGTCTCGATCGAAGGCGACGGCCAGCGCTTCGATCCCTGGGGGTTTCTGGGCGGCGCCGACGGATCGCCGGCCAAGGTCGAGTTGGTTCAGGCGCGCGGCGCCACTGTCGAGCTGCCCTCGAAACTACCCTATCGGCAGCTTTCGAAGGGCGATCGCATCACCGCCTACGGCCCGTGCGGCGGCGGCTACGGCGACCCGCTGGAACGCGAACCGCAGGCTGTTCTCGACGACGTGCTCGACGGCCTGATCGATGCCACCTCGGCGCGCGCCGACTACGGCGTCGTCGTGGACGGACAAGGCGTGGACGAGGCTGCGACGCGGGCGCTGCGCGCCGGCCGCGCCTAGGCGCGGAGCGGACCCGGGCCTACCAGCTGCCAGGACCGTCAGGCCCGCAAAAGGAGACGACCCGCGATGCGGCTCGCATGAGCCCGTCTCGAGGTCAAAGGGGATCCAACGCGTAACAAGGGAGAATGGCATGACACGCCTGAAAACACTGACCGGCCTCGCATCCGCCTTCGTCCTCGCCAGCCTGCTGCCCGCCGCGGCACAGGACGGCGTCGACCAGGCGCGCGCCAATATCGAAGCCTATTCGGGCATTCCCGATTTCGAGGCGCCGGGCGAACCGTTCGACGCCAAATCCTGCATGGCCGGCAAGAAGATTTTCACGATACCCGCCTCCAGCTCGATCCCGTTCATCAAGACGATCAGCGATCACAAGGGCAAGCTCGCCGCCGAGCTCGGCTTCGAGCACATGGAGTGGGAAAATCAGGGCAATCCCACCCAGTGGATCCAGGGCATCGAGCACGCCACCAACAACGGCTACGACCTGGTGAGCCTGCTCGCCGGCGCCGATCCCCGTTTCTTCGAGCCTCAGGTCGCCCAGGCCCAGGCCGCGGGCGTCAAGATCGTCACCTCGCACCTGACCGGGCTGGAACAGGACGCGCCCGCCGGCGTCGATGCCGCGGTGGCGATCGACTACCGCAAGGCCGGCGAATTGATGGCGGACTGGACGATCGCCCGGACCGGCGGCAAGACCAATGCGCTGGTTCTGGTGTCCAACGAGGCGCTGTCGACGGATTCGATCGTCAGCGGCCTGAAGGAAGCCTTCGACACGCGCTGCCCGGAATGCACATACGAGATCGTCAACGTGCCGATCACCGACTGGGCGACGAAGATCCAGCCGACCGTCGCCGGCGCGCTGCAGGCCGATGCCGGGCTGAACTACGTGATCCCGATCTATGACAGCATGTCGAGTTTCGTAACGCCTGCGATCGCCATCGCCGGCCGCACCGACCAGGTCAAGGTCGCCACCTTCAACGGCACGCCCTTCGTGCTCGACCTGATCCGCGCCGGCGACGTGGAGATGGATATCGGCGAGAACCTCGACTGGATCGCGCACGCCATGCTCGACGCCGAGATGCGTCTGTTGTGCGGCAAGGAAACGATCCGCGATTCCAAGGTTCCGCTGCGCGTCTTCGACGCGGACAATATCGGCGAGGTCGGCGAGCCGGCCGACGCGGCCAAGGGATACGGCGACGCCTATGTGGCGGGCTACCGGAAGCTGTGGCAGCTCGCTGAGTGAACGAGCGGCATCCTCCGAGGCTGGCGATCAGGGGACTGTCGAAGTCGTTTGGCGGGGTCCACGCGCTTTCGGGCGCCGACCTTGCCGTGATGCCTGGCGAGATCCACGGGCTTCTCGGCAAGAACGGCTCCGGCAAGTCCACGCTGATCAAGATCCTGTCCGGCTTTCACAAGCCGGACGGGGGCACGCTCGAGATCGACGGAAAACCGGTTCCGCTGCCGATTCCGCCCGGTCGCAGCGAGCGTATCGGACTGTCCTTCGTCCACCAGAATCTGGGCCTGCTGCCCGAGGCCACGGTGCTGGAAAACCTGATCGCCGGCGATCATGAGCGGGTCGCGTCCTGGTTCATCAACTGGCCGGCGGAAGCCGCGCGGGCGCGCCGGCTGTTTGCGGAGCACCACCTCGACCTCGATCCCTGGGCCGCGGTCGAGGAGCTGACGCCGGTCAAGCGCGCCCAGCTCGCCATCATCCGCGCGGCCGACCGCGTCGGCTCGCACAACGAGCAGGCCACGCCGGGACTTCTGGTTCTGGACGAACCGACGCCCTTCCTGCCGATCGAGGACGTTCGCGAACTCTTCGCCATGATGCGCCGGCTCAAACAGTCCGGGGTCAGCATCATCTTCGTCTCGCACGACATCGACGAGGTGATGGAGATTACCGACCGCGCCACCGTGCTGCGCGACGGCCAGGTGATCGGCAGTTTCGAAACCAGCCGCACCGACCGCTCCGAAATCGTCGCCGCGATCGTCGGCCGCTCGATGAGCCAGGCCAGGCTCGTCGGCGATCCGCCCTCCGGCGATCCTCCGGCGGCGTCGGTAGCCGGGCTGCGCGGCCGGTTCGTCGACGATCTCGACCTAAGGGTTGCGCCCGGCGAAATCCTCGGGCTGACGGGACTGATCGGTTCGGGTTACGACGAGGTCCCCTATCTGCTGTCGGGCGCGGCGGCGGCGATGGCCGGAACGCTCGCCATCAACGACGGAAACTACCCTCTGAGACATTTCAAGCCGGCCGAGGCGGTCGCGGCCGGAATCGTGTTCATTCCCGCCGACCGCCAGAAGGCGGGCCTGGCGCTCGATCTCACATTGACCGAAAACGCCATGTTGCCAGCGACGGTGCAGGGTGGCGGTCGCCTGCGGATAGATCATCGCGGCAACAGGACGATAACGGCGGAACTGATGCGCCGCTTCGTTGTGAAGGCGCAGTCGCCGCAGCAGGCGGCCTCGGAACTGTCGGGCGGCAACCAGCAGAAATTGCTGCTTGCGAAATGGCTGCGCCTCGACCCGAAGCTGATCCTGCTCGACGAGCCCACGCAGGGCATCGACGTCGGCGCGCGCCGGGAGATCTACGACCGGCTGCTGGAAGCCTGCGCCCGGGGCGCGGCCATCCTCTGCGCCACATCGGAGTTCGAACAGCTCGAAATGATCGCCCACCGGGTGCTTGTGTTCGAGCGCGGCCGCGTCAAGGCGGAGCTGCGAGGGGCGGCGGTCACGAAATCGTCCATCGAGGCGGCGTGTTACGGGGAGAGCAGAATTCATGCGTCAGTCTAGTGTCGGCTATCAAGTCGAGCGGTTTGGGCTCGTTCTGGTGTGGCTGGCCGTCATCGCGCTCTTCGGCGCCATGCGCCCGGAGACATTTTTGACCTGGTCCAACTTCTCCAGCATCTTCGGCTCAGAAGCCGTGCTGGTGATCGTCACCCTCGGCCTGATCATTCCACTCACCGCCGGCGACTTCGACCTGTCCATCGCCCAGACCCTGACTTTCGTGTCGATGCTGACCGCGATCTTGAGCGCGCGCCTGGGCGTGCCGCTCGTCTACATCATTCCGATCGCGCTCGCCGCCGGCGCGTTGGTCGGCGTGGTCAACGGCACGATCGTGCTGTTTTTTCGCGTTCATTCGCTGATCGTCACGCTCGGGGTGGGAACGTTCCTGCACGGCATCACGCTGTGGATGAGCGACAGCCAGACGATCAGCGGCGTCTCGCGCATGCTGATGCAATACGTGATCATACACCGGATTTTCGGCATCCCGATCAGCTTCTATTACGCGGTCGCGCTGGCCGCGATCGTCTGGTACGTGCTTTCCTACACCGCCTACGGGCAGCAATTGCTGTTTACCGGGCGCGGGCGCGAGGTCGGCCGCCTCACCGGCGTGGCGGTCGGGCGCGTGCGCATGATCGCCTTCGCCGCGTCGGGCATGATGGGGGCGGTTGCCGGCATGCTCTATACCGGCACCACCGGCTCGGCCAATCCGAACTCTGGAACGACCTTGCTGCTGCCCGCCTTCGCCGCGGCCTTTCTCGGCGCGACCTGCATCAAGCCGGGCCGCTTCAACGCGTGGGGATCGGTGATCGCGGTCTATTTCCTGGTGACGGGCATTAACGGGCTTTCGGTTCTTGGCTTCCGCACCTATGTGCACGATCTCTTCTACGGCGGCGCCCTGGTGCTGGCGGTGATGATTTCTCAGCTCGTCAGCGGGCGCAGGGAGAAAACGCTTTGACCGAAATTGCCAAAGATGCCCTGCCCTTGCTGCGCATCAACGCCGATCGGCTGTGGGCACGCCACATGGACATCGCCCGGATCGGGGCGATCGCTGGCAACGGGTCCTGCCGTCTGGCGATGACAGCGGAGGACGCCGAGGCGCGCGCCCTGCTGGCGTCCTGGTGCCGCGACGCCGGTCTCGAGCTGAAAATCGACCGCGCCGGCAACATGGTCGCGATCCGCCCCGGCAGCGATCCGGCGCGCGGCATCGTCGCCTCGGGAAGCCATCTCGACACCCAGCCGCACGGCGGCCGCTTCGACGGCGTCTCGGGCGTGCTGGCAGCCCTCGAGGCGGTGGAGACGCTCAATGACGCGGGCGTCGCAACCGCCGCGCCGCTGGCTGTGGTCAACTGGACCAACGAGGAGGGCGTGCGTTACGCGCCGGGCCTGCTCGGTTCGGCCTGGTATGCCGGACTGCTAACGGATGACGCGCTTTCCGACACCCGCGCCGCCGACGGCATGCTGTTCGACGACGAGGCGCGGCTGCGCGGCTGGCTCGGAAATTCTTCGGAAAAAATCTCGCTCGCGGCATTCCTCGAACTGCATATCGAGCAGGGACCGGTGCTGGAGCGGGAGGAAAAGCAGGTCGGCATCGTCACCTCCGTCCAGGGCCTGACCTGGCTGGACGTGAGGGTTTCGGGCACCGACGCTCATGCCGGCACCACGCCCCTCGATCACCGGCAGGACGCGCTGCTGGCGGCCGCCCGGATGCTGGCGGCGCTCAACGAGGCCGGTCTGGAATGCGGCCCGGCGGCCCGCGTCAGCGTCGGCCGTCTGACAACCGCCACCGATGGGCCGAGCACCGTCGTCGGCGAAGCCGCCTTCGTGATCGACATCCGCCACCCCGACGCCGGAACGCTGGCCGAGTTGACCGCCAGATGCAGCGCGATCTGCGAAACCCTCGCCGCCAAATCCGGATGCACGGCAGCCGTCACCCGGCGGATCCAGGTTTCGCCGACCCAGTTCGACGCACGCTGCATTCGCGCGCTCGAGGCCGGCGCCCGGCGGCGCGGCTACGCCTATCGCAAGATCGCCAGCGGCGCGCTGCACGATGCCGCCAATGTCGCCCAGGTTGTGCCCACGGCGATGGTTTTCGTGCCGTGCCGGAACGGCATCAGCCACAACGTCAACGAATACGCCTCGCCGGAAGACCTGGCCGCCGGAACCAACGTGCTGCTCGACGCCCTGCTTGACCTGGCGCGGTAGCTCAAGCCGGTCTTGCGACGACCGGCCTGTTTCAACAGGGCGGCCGGCAAGAACGTACGAGTGAAGCGTCCTCGCGGCCGACGATCCGGCCGGCCCGAGGATTTCGGTTCGCCGGGCCCCGGCTAGCGCACCGCGCCCCACAGCCGGTGCACCATCGCCTCGTAGTCGAACCGCTCGAGCACCTCGAGGCTCGGACGCAGGCCGAAAATATCGGCTCCCGCCGCCGCCAGGTCCTGAATGCCGGCCCGACATTCCTCGGCCGAGCCGATCACCGCGATCCGGTCGATATAGTCGTCCGGAATCAGGTCCGGTCCGACCTTGGCCGCGCCGCCGCGCATGACGGCGCGGATCTTCTCGACCTCGTCCTTGTCGATCCCCAGGATCCCCGTCACCTTGCTGTGCGAATTGGCGATGGTGCGCGCGGTGATCAGCCGGATCGTGTCGTACATGGCCGATTTCTCCTCGCCGCAAAGGGCAAAGTTCCAGGCCACGATCTTGACGTCGTCCTCCGGCCGGCCGGCGGCGGCCGCCGCCTCGCGGATCCACCCCGTCACCGTCCTCATCGCGTCGGGGCGTCCGACATTGCCGACGATCACGCCGTCGGCGACCTCGCCGGCCATGCGGAAAGCGCGCGGATGGGTGGTGGCGACATAGATGTCGACCGGGTTCTTCGGCTTGAACTCCATATGCGCGTTGTCGAAACGAAAGACGTCGTTTGCCACTGAATGATGTTCACCCGCCAGCACCGCCTTCATCGCCACGATGGCGTCGCGGGTGGTTTCGGTAAAGTCCCCGTCCGGCGCGGCCATCGCCTTGCGTGTCGGTTTCAGCCCCGCGCCGATGCCCAGCACCACGCGGCCCTCGCAAAGATCGGCCACCGTGCCCACGGCCCGGGCGATCTGGATCGGGTGCCGCGTATAGGGATTGGCGATGCCAACCCCGAGCCGGATCGTGGTCGTCTTGGCCGCGATCGCGCCCAAAAGCACGTACGGGTCGCGCATGAAGGTCTCGTCGGGCACCCAGACCATGGGGATGCCGGCATCCTCGGCCCGCTGCACCATCTCGATGACCTCGGCCGCGGTCTGCCGTGGCAATGCGCAAAATGAAAAATCCATACCGTCCTCTCGTTAGGTGGTTCCGGCTTTCGCCGCGGTAGCTTGGCTCTTGGTCTCGATGACACGCGCGATCGCGCGGACGATGCCGCGATAACCGGTACAGCGGCAGATGCAGCCGGCGAGCTCGGCGCGGATCTGCTCGGTATCGGGCCGGTCGTGGCGCAGCACGATGTCGCGCGCCGTGGCCAGCATGCCCGGCGTGCAATAGCCGCATTGAAGCGCGTGCTCGTCGCGGAAGGCCTGGCGCAGCCGGGTGACCACCGGGTCGTCGTCGAAACCTTCGACCGTGGTGACCCGCACGCCCTCGCACGACGCCGCCAGCGTGATGCAGGAGCGCATCGGCATGTCGTCCACCACCACCGTGCAGGCCCCGCAGGCGCCATGCTCGCAGCCGAGATGCGTGCCTTTCAGCGCCAGGTTCTCGCGCAGAAAATCGGCCAGGCTGAGCCGCGGATCGATCTCGGCGCGCACCGGCTCGCCGTTGACGGTAAGCGAAAGCGTGGTCACGACGAAACCTCCTTCATGGCACGGCGCAGGCAGGTGGCATGGATCTGCATCTCGTAGCGGTCGAGATCGGGCTCGCGCTCAGCAAGCGCGGCGCGGATCGTTGCCTCCGCGGCCAGGCTTCCGGACGCGACAGCCCCTTCGAGGGCCTCCAGCCGGCAGGGCCCGCCGACCGCGCTGCTGCCGGCGACGACGCGGGTGAAGCCGCGCGCGGGATCGTGCACCACCGCCGCGATCGCCTCGCCGAAGGCGCCGGCCTTCTTGCGCATCTTACGGTAGGACCAGCGGGCCGAAGGCGACAGTTTCGGCAACCGGATCCCGGTCAGCATCTCGTCCTCTTCGAGCGCCGTCGTGAAAACGTCGACGGAAAAGTCCTCGCTTGCCAGCGCCCGTTCGCCATCGGGACCGGCAAGCTGCACGGTGGCGCCGAGCGCCATCATGGCCACCGGCCAGTCGGCGGCGGGGTCGGCATGGCAAAGGCTACCGCCCAGCGTGCCGCGATTGCGCACGGCGCGATAGGCGATGTCGCGGGCGACGAAGGCGAGCATGCCACACCAGTGATCGCCCGAGGCGCCATCCTCGAGCGTGG
This sequence comes from Nitratireductor alexandrii, assembly GCF_004000215.1. GTDB lineage: Bacteria > Pseudomonadota > Alphaproteobacteria > Rhizobiales > Rhizobiaceae > Mangrovimarina > Mangrovimarina alexandrii. The sequence continues at coordinate 65,032 of NZ_RBVY01000006.1, forward strand.
CGTGGGTGACGCCGGCCCCGATCAGCACGGTTTCGCCCTCGTCCGAGACGGCACGCAGGTCGGCGATCGCGCCGATGTCGACGAGCGTCTCGGCGAAGGCGACGCGCAGGTTGAGCATCGGCACGAGCGACTGGCCGCCGGCGAGTATCCGCGCACCGCCGGCGCCTTCGGCGAGCGCGGCAACGGCCTCGGCAATGCTGACGGGACGCAGATAGGCGAACGCGGGAGCCTTCATCGCGCGGCCTCCTTCTTGCCGGCGGCGCGGTCCTGGGCATCGAAGATCGCCTGCAGCACCCGGCGCGGCGTGGCCGGCACCGCGCACAGCTCCGCCCCGGTGGATCGAAGCGCGTCGTTGATGGCGTTGACCACGGCGGCCGGCGGGGCGATGGCACCGCCTTCGCCGACGCCCTTGACGCCGAAGCGCGTATAGGGCGAGCGCGTTTCCATATGGTCGAGTCGGATCATCGGAATCTCGCTCGCCGCCGGCACCGAATAGTCGCCAAACGTGGTTGCAAGCGGCTGTCCCTGGTCGTCGAAGGGCACTTCCTCGAACAGCGCCGTGCCGATCCCCTGCGCGACGCCGCCCAGCACCTGGCCGTCGACGATCATCGGGTTGACCCGGGTGCCGCAATCGTCGACCGCGACATAGTCGAGCACCTCCACGGTTCCCAGTTCCGGGTCGACCGCCACCCGCGCGGCATGGGCGGCATAGGCAAAGGGCGCCCGGTCTCCGTCGGGCCGATAGCCGCCGGTGACCTCCAGCCCGTCGCGCAAAAGCTCCTCGGGCAGGTCGAAGGGACGGAAATGCCAGATCACGGCTGCTTCCTCGATCGTCATCGAGGCGCCCGGCCCGACGAGTTCGCCGGCCTCCAACCGCACATCGTCGGCCGTGCACTGCATCATGTGCGCGGCGATCTCCCTGAGCTTAAACGCAAGCTTGTCGGCGGCGGCCGCGACGGCGCCGCCGGTCATGACGATGGCGCGCGAGGCGTAGGTGCCGGTCGAATAGGGCGAAAGCGCCGTATCGCCATGGCGCACCGACACGCGTTGCGGGTCTATGCCCAGCACCTCCGACGCGATCTGCGCCAGCGTCGTCTCCATGCCTTGCCCGTGCGACTGCACACCGACCCGGATCTCGAGGCTGCCGTCCGGCTGCATGAGCGCGGCGGCCTGCTCGAAGCCGGGCATCATCTGCACGCCGATCTGGGAGATTGTGGCGGTGGAGACCGCTGTGTGCTCGGTATAGACGGCATAGCCGGTGCCGATCAGCCTGTCGGGTCCGGCATCTGCCGACACCGCGTCGACCATCGCGCGCGCCCGGCGCAGCGAGGCCGGATAGTCGCCGCTGTCATATTCCTTGCCGGTGATCGCCTTGTAGGGCATCGCCGCGGCGGGCACGAGATTTTCCAGCCGCACCTCGACCGGGTCGCGGCCGACCGCACGCGCCACGGCGTCGACAAGGGTCTCCATGGCGAAGCAGGCGCCGGGGCGCGCGACCGCCCGGTAGGGCGAGAGCGGCGGCTTGTTGGTCGCAACCGTCATCGTGCGCACCCGGTAGCCGCCGATATCGTAGGGGCCGGTCAGGATGCCGCTTGCCTGGATGGCGTCGAAGCCATTGGTGTGGGGCCAGATCGAATAGGCGCCGGCATCGGTGGTCAGCACCGCGTCCAGCGCCAGGATGCGGCCGCGATCGTCGGCATGCGCCGTCATCCGGTAGCGATGCTGGCGCGCGTTGGCGCCGGCGGTCAGGTGCTCGAACCGGTCTTCCAGCCAGCGGACCGGCCGTTTCAGCCGCAGCGCCAGCCAGGCGACGATCACCTCCTCGGGATGCAGGATCGCCTTGTAGCCAAAGCCGCCGCCGACATCGGGCGCCACGACACGTATCTGGCGCTGCTGCAGGCCAAGGCACTGGCAGAGCGCGTTGCGGATCATATGCGGTGACTGGGTGGAGGAATAGACCACGAGCTGGCCGTCTCGGGCATCGTAATGGGCGAGCGCGCCCTTGCCCTCGAGCGGCACCATCGCCTGGCGCGCCATGTCGAGCGTGCGTGTCACCTGGACGGTGGCGCGCGCCACCTGCTCCTCGATGCCGCTGTCGAAGCGGGTTTCCATCGATAGATTCGTGCCCCAGTCCGCGTGCACGAGCGGCGCGCCCTCAGCCATCGCCGCGTCGATCGAGGCCACCACAGGCAGTTCCTTCAGGTCGGGGACCACCCGCTCGGCCAGATCCTCGGCCTGCGCCCGGTTCGGAGCGAGGCAGGTGGCGATGATCTCGCCGACGAAACGCACGCGGTCGAACGCCATTGGCGGGCTGCCTACGATCCGGTGTCCGGCCACGTTGGAGGTGGGGCGGATCGGAACGACGCCATCCATGTCGCGGGCGGTGAAGACCCGCTCGCCGGCCTCTTCCGGTTTTTCGATCCCCACGATCTCGGCATGGGCGAGCGGGCTGCGCACGAACGCCACGTCCAGCATGCGCGGCATCTCGATATCCGCGAGGTAGCGGCCGCGCCCGTGAAGAAAGCGGTCATCTTCCTTGCGCGGGAGAGACGCGCCGACGCCTGTGTCTGTCATGGGATTTTCCTTCGTTCCTTAGCTCCGGTCGCCGTCAGATCCCGACAAAGGAGGTGAGCCACAAGGCGGTCGCCGGAAAGAAATAGACGATCAGCATCACCAGCACCTGGCAGGCCACGAACGGCATCACGCCGAACGCCATCTGGCGATAACTCATGTCCGGCGGCGCGATCGAGCGCAGATAAAACAGCGACGGCGCCATCGGCGGGGTCAGATAGCTGGTCTGCAGGGCGATGATGGCGAGCACCGCGAACCAGACCGGATCGATGCCGGCGGCACGCAGGAGCGGATCGTAGATCGGCACGCAGATCAAAACGATCGAGATCCAGTCCAAGACGAAGCCGAGGATCATGATGATCAAAAGCACGATCAGGATCAGTTCGCCCGAGGACAGGTCCATCGCCAGGATCGTCGACTGGATCAGCTGACGGCCGCCATTGATCTGAAAGATGCTTGTGAACATGGTTCCGCCCACGACGATAAGCATCACCATCGCAGTGATCACCAGCGTCGCGCGCGTCGCCGACCACAGCACCTCGATCGAGAGACGCCGGTAGAACAGTGTCAGAATGATCGTGCCGAGCGCGCCGACGCCGGCGGCTTCGGTCGGCGCGGCGATCCCGGCGATGATCGACCCGACCACCGCCAGAACCAGCGCCAATGCCGGCAGCAGCGAGGTCAGCGTGATCCAGATCTTGTCGCGCATCGGCATCGCGAAGTCCTCGTCCGCGACCGGCGGGCCGTCCTGCGGGCGCAGCGCGCAGCGCGCCAGCGCGTATCCCAGGAAGCAGGCGACCATCAATATGCTTGGAATGATGACCGCGGCGAACAGGTCACCGATCGAAAGCTGTCCCTGCGTGGCGTAGACCACAACGACGATCGACGGCGGGATCATGGTGCCGAGCGAGCCGCCGGCGCAAATCGTGCCGGCGATCAGGTCGTTGGAATAGTTGTATTTCTTCATAGCCGGAATCGCCATCATGCCGACCATGACCTCGACCGCGCCGACAATGCCGGTTCCGGCGGCGAAGATCGCGCACATCGACAGCGCCGCGAGCGACAGCCCGCCCGGCAACCGGCCGAGCCACAGCCGCATCGCCTCGAAAAGGCGCGCCGCGATCCCGGAGCGTTCCAGCATCGCGCCCATGAACACAAACAGCGGGATGGCCGCGAACGTGGGCTGGGAAGCGACCTTGTCGACGAAGCGGTAGAGCTGTGCCGGCGCGATGTCGCCAAAGGCCAGAAGCGCGAAGCCGAAGGCGGTAACGATCAGGCTGAACGCGACCGGCAGGCCCAGCAGAATGAGAAGAAAGAGGGTCGGAAACATCAACCCCGCGAGCAAGGGATCACCCATGACGCCCTGCCGCTTTCAAGCTGGCGCGAAGGCCGGTCACGAGAATCTGGGCTGTCAGCATCACCATGCCCGCCGCCAGCGCGGCGTAGAAGGGCCATAATTGCGGCGCGAACGCGCTGACCGGGTCGACCTCGCCCTTTTCATAAGCGCGCAACGCTTTGGTCACCGCGACATAACTGATCGCCGAAAAAGTCGGCAAAGCGAGTGTGAGAAGCAGTACGGCACCGATGCCGGAGCGCAGGCGATCGGGCAGCATCAGCACGAGGAAGTCGATACTGACGTGACCGTCCTCCTTCAGGCAGAAGGCGGCCGCGCACAAGAACAGCGCGCCACCCAGCATATAGGTCAGGTCGCCCGCCCACAGGGTCGGACTGCCGAACACGTAGCGGCTGGCGACCTCGAAGATCATCACCGCGATCAGCAGAAAGACCATGATGCCCGCGAGGAAGGCGAAGCCGGCCGATAGTCTGTCGATGAGTTTCATTGTGACTTCCTGCTGGAAGGCCGGGCCCGAAGCCGCATAGCGCGACCTGGGCCCGGTCCGGTCATTTCCGATCCAGGTGCTTGTAGGAAGCGCCGTCGGCGTAGAGATCCTGATAGGCGAAGTAGCTGTCGCCGATCTTCTTCATCCACGCATTGCCGCCCGCCGTCTGCTCCTCGGCCTTGGCTGCGGCCCATTTGCGGCCCGCTGCGGTGATCGCCTCGGTGACTTCCGCCGGCAGTTCCTGAAGCTTGTTGTTGCCCGAGCGCAGCTCCTTCATCGCGACCAGGTCGGCCATGCCCGACTGCAGGTAGCTTTCGAACACGGCGAGTTTGGCCGCCGCGGTCACGATTTCCTTGAGATCGTCGGGCAGTGCGTCCCATTTTTCCGCCGTGACGATGAATTCGTTGATCCCGGCGGGAAAATGAAGACCCGGCGTGATGATGTACTCGGCCGCATTCTCCAGTCCCGCGATCTGATTGTCGGCCGGCCCGGACCATTCGGCAATGTCCACCCCGCCACGATCGAGCATCTGGTAGACTTCGCTGCCGGTCACGAAGACCGGCGCGGCTTCGAATTCCTCCGACAGGATGGAAGCCCACGAGCCCGCGGCGCGGAACTTCAACCCCTTCAGATCCGCGACGCCTTCGATCGGCTTGTGCGAATGCCAAAGCTCCGTGCCGACAACGCCGCCGACCAGCGAATGCAGACCGAGCGTGTCGCGCTTGAACTGGGTCAGCAGGTCCTGCCCGCCGCCCTCGTAAAGCCAATAGAGCATGGTTTCCGGCCCCATGCCGCCGGGATGGCCGGCATAGAAGCTGTTGGCCGGATCGGCGTTGACCGCGTAGAGCGGCGTGATCATGGCCGCATCGGCGGTCCCGTCGAGCACCGCCTCGTAATTCTTGGTGGCCGGCGCGAGCACGTCGACCGGATAGGGTTCGATCACCAGCCGGCCCTCGGAGAGCTCGTTCACGCGCTTGGTGAAGGGCATGACGATGTTCTTCCACAGACCCCAGGTCTCGCCAGCATAGCTCGACATCCGCCAGGTGATCGGTTCGTCCTGCGCCAGGGCCGGGAGCGTACCGGCAAGAGTTGCGACCGCCACAAGGGCCGCCTTTGTCCACCGTTTCATGTGTTGGTTCTCCTGTTGATCCCCTCCGATTGGTTTTTCGGAGGCCATTGGTTCTTTTTCATCTGCGTCCAAAAAATGCTTGCTCTGCTGGTACCCTCCACACCGATCAGATTTCCAGTCCGTAGTTTTCGCGGAGCACGCGTGAAGCGTCCTCGAAGGATCCGTCCGTTTCCGGCAGGCCCTCGCCCGCCCCGTCGACATCCTTCATTCCGCTCGCGGTCGCCAGACAGACCACCGCGCCCGCGGCAAGCTCGGCGTGCCCCGCCTGTTGGCGCAGGCCCGCAAGTCCGGCCGCGGCGGAAAACTCAACCCAAAGCCCCGACTGTGCGAGCCTGGCGCGCGCCGCCTCGATCTCCTCATCGTCCATCGCCAGCGCTTTGCCCCCGCTTTCCAGGATTGCGCGGCGGCCGCGCAGGCCGCCGACCGGCGTGGCGATCGACAGTGCCCTTGTGCTGCCGTTGGGCGACGGCACGCTCGCGACGGGCTGATCGTCACGCATGGCGCGGTGGAGTGGACCGTAGACAGTCGATTCGCACGAATAGAGCTGCGGAACCCGGTCCGTCAGGCCGAGCGCCTTGAGTTCGGCAAAGCCTTTCCACACACCGTAGAGCAGTTCGCCGTAACCGGTCGGCACGAAAACCGACCCGGGCGCGGTGCCGCCGAGATCGCGAAAAATCTCGTAGGCGATCGACTTGTAGCCCTCGATCGCGAAGGGGTGCCCGGTATGGGCTTGCGGGGTCAGGTTGCTGACCGGATGGAAACCCGTCTTGTCCCGCAATCGGGCCATCAGCTCCCAGCGCCGGTCGGACGGTACGGCGAGCGCGGCCGCACCATAGGCGGCGACGAAACGCTGCATGGCGAGCGGTGCGGTGGAACTCGCCAGCACGATGCACAGCAGGCCAGCAGCCGCCGCGTAGGCCGACGCCGACGCGCCATGATTGCCCGAAGAGGCGACGATGACGCCCGGGGCGCCGGCGAGTTGCGCGGCGCTGACGGTGCAGCGGTTGAGGCGGTCTTTGTGGCTCCAGGTCGGATTGCGGCCCTCGTCCTTGACGAAGACGGGGCGGTCTATCCCGGCCCAATCGGCAAGCGTCGCCATTTCGAAAAACGGCGTTTCGCCCTCACCCAGATTGGTTTGCGGCGTCAGCGGCGGCATCAGCGGGGCCCACGCGCCAAGCCCGAGACTGGGACCGGATCGCGGCGCGAGAAACAGGCTCTTATCCAAAGCGGAATAGTCGAAATCCAGCTCCAGCGGCCATGGCAGAGACGGATCGGCGTCCCGGCGAAACTCACCGACCTGCGGCGGAAACAGCGGAAGGTCCACGGAGGGATCGCCCATCGCGGTTTGCCGAAGCGCCAGGGAGTTGGTGTGCGTCGTCTGCATGAGGTCAGGAAATCCAATCGCCTGTAAGTGTTTCTGTTTTTGATTGACCGTTTCGATTACTGGAATGTATTCACATCTTGGGTCAAGTAAGCGGCACCGTCGCCGGCTTGGCCGACAGCCAACCGAGGTCGAAATGCCGCCATCGAACATGTCCCGGACCGACGGGATCGATCCGCGAACGCAACCCAATCTGAACCTGGCGCGCGGGCTGCTCATCCTGGAGGCGTTCGACAGCGAACATCCCGAATGGGGCGTTCGGGACTTGTCGCGCGCGCTCGACGCCAATCCGACGACGATCCACCGGCTTCTGACCACGCTCGAGAATTTCGGCTATGTCGAACACTCCAGGAACTCGCAGCGTTATCGGCTGAGCGCCAAGGTCATGCGCCTGGCCAGCCGCTATGCGGAACAAAACCCGGTGCAGGACGTGGCGCGCCGCGTGTTCGAGGAATTGTCGGGAGAGTTCGAACACAGTTTCTATCTTGGTGTCCTGAGCAATTTCGAGGTCGTCTACACGGCGGTTGTCGAAGGACGCGGCGCGCTCAAGATCTCCACCCATGTCGGCGAGCGCATCCCTTTGCACACCACGGCGATCGGCAAGGTGCTGCTGGCCGCGCAGGACGGCGCCTTCTTCGAACGCTTCATCGCCGCTGCGCCGCTGACCCGGCGCACCGACAAGACCAAGACCACGCCCGAGGCGTTGCAGGAAGATATCGAGGAAGTGCGCCGGTCGGGCTTCGCCGTCAGTCTCGGGGAGAATTTCGAAGATATCGGCGCGGTCGGCGTGCCGCTCTACGACGCCCAGGGCGGCGTCGTCGCGGGCCTTTCGCTCGGCTTTCCGCTGCATCTGCTGACGACCGGCCGCCTCGAGATCACCGCGCTCGTTAAGCTCGCGCAGACGCTGTCGGCGGGAATCACCTACCGGATCGACGGCCGGCTGCCCTGACGACAGGAAATCACCGCGAGACTTGATGGCGGCGTTCACGGCGCCACCACCATCAATTCACGGGTCAACCCGGTCAAAAGCGTGTTCTCGCCGCCCTCGCCCAGCACGAAGGGATCCTCGACATGGATGCCGCCGGTGCCGAACTCGTAGTAGGGCGTCTCGACATTCAGCACCATGCCGGCTTCCAGCACGAGATCGTTGCCGGGCGTGAGGACCGGCTTTTCATAGATCTCCGCACCGATGCCGTGCCCGACATGGTGACGCCGATAATGCGGAATGCCCGCCTGCCGGACGCCGTCGACCATCAGGTCGAAAAGCGCGCCGGCGGTCATGCCGGGGCGGGCCGACTCAATCGCCACATCCTCGCCGTGCTTGAGCGCGGCATAATAGGAGGCCACCCGCGGATCGGGCTCGCCGAAGGAAACGTTGCGCGCGATATCGGACCAGTAGCCGTCGCGCGTACAAGCGACGTCGAACCAGATCGTGTCGCCCTTGCGCAACCGAGTCAGGTCGGGCAGCACCTGCCCGCCGACGCCGTTGCGTCCGAACCGGATCATGGTCAGTTGCGGGGTCGCCTCCTGCGAGGCGATCGCCCGGTTGAACTCGAGCATCATCTCGCGTTCTGTCACGCCCTCCTCGAGCACCGCTGCAACCGCACGGATCGCCTGCTCGGTGGCCGCCGCGGCGCGGCGCAGGCGGCGGACCTCCTCCGCCGTCTTGACCCGGCGGGTCCAGGACAGAAGGTCGGAAGCGTTTGAAAACCGCGCCTCCGGCAACAAGCGCCGGAGTTCCTCGCCGATGCCGGGCTTCATGCCGTCCTCGTCGAGACCGATATGCGCGCGCGCAAGGCCGGCCGCCTCCAGCGCGGAGGCCAAAGCAGCCGCCGGTGCACCCGAAGACGCAAGCTCGACCGACGCCGCCTTGAGCCGCGTCTCCGCCTCCGTCAACTGCAGCGGCCCGTCGTCCCGCATTTCGCGATAAAAGGTGCCGAAGGTCGCCGCGACCTCGACCCCGCTGAAGGAATCGAGCACCTGATCAACCTCGCCGACGCTCGAAACGAGCTTCGCGCCGCCGGTCGCGCCGGCGGTCACGAAGGCGAAGCAATTGCCGAAATAAGGATGGATCTTCAGGGAGACGCTGCCGATCCCCGTGAAGTAGCGGACGTTCTCGAACGTGGCAGCGACAACCGCGTCGACTTTGTTTTCCGCCAGAGCGCGGTCCAGACGTTCGCGGTTCAACAGCATGCATTTTCTCCAACCGATCGAGCGTACCGATTTTCGGAACGCCATTTCGATATTTTTAGGTTAGAGGACGCTATCCTGACATGTCAACATCTGTTATCACGAACTTCAGTTTTGCAAAATTGACCTACACAAGCTTGACAAAGGAAATTCCGCACCTGATGATTTTCGCAACAACGTTCCGATTATCGAATTATCTGCGGAAATAAGGAAGCGAAGCCATGAAAGTAAGCGTAGGCCTGCCGACCGGCATGGAAGGCATGATGTACCCGGTGCCGTTTGCCGGAGTTCATGACCTGGTGGACATGGCCAAGCGGGCAGAAGCCTTGGGCTACGATTCCGTGTGGGGCAACGACCACATGACGACCCAGCAATATGTCCGCGAGGAATTTTCCCAGGCCCCCAATTTCTGGGAGATCCTGTCGACCTACGCCTATATCGCCGCCGAAACGACGTCGCTGCGGTTGGGCACCGGCATGCTGGTCCTGCCGATGCGGCGCGACATCGTGGTGGCGGCCAAGCAGATCGCCACGATCGATCATCTAAGCCGCGGCCGGCTGGAAATCGGGATCGGCATCGGCGCCTACCGCGAGGAGTTCGAGGCGCTGCATCCCGGCTGGAAGGTTCATCGCGGCCGTATGGTCGAGGAGGCGTTCCAGGCGCTCGATCTTCTCTACAACCAGCGCTCCGCCAGTTTCAACGGCGAGTTCTACAAGTTCAACGACATCGAGATGTACCCCAAGACGTTCCAGCCCGTCCTGCCGACCTATGTCGGCGGCAACAACGTCAACGCCCTGCAGCGCACGGTCGACTACGCGACCGGCTGGCTGCCGGCCTGTCTGGAGGTCGAGAAGCTGCGCCAGAACGTCGAGAAACTCCACGCCCTGGCCGAACAGAAAAACCGCGACCCCAAGCAGATCGAGGTGGCGCCGCAATATGTCGTCTATGTCGGCCGCACCCGCGAACAGGCCGTCGCCCGTTACCAGGAAAGCCAGATGCACAAACATCTGGTCTCACTCTCGCAATCGACGCTGAAGGACCAGGGCGAAGTCCGGCACGAGGACATCAACCTGATCGGCACGCCCGAGCAGGTGATCGAGAAGGCGCAGGCGCTCAAGGCGGCCGGCGCAACCCACCTGCTCGGGCTGTACTTCGCCGTCAACACCCTGCCGGAGCTCTACGACCAGATGGAAATCTTCGCCAAGGAAGTCGTGCCGCACATCTGAGGCGACCTCCCACTTCCCGCGCAAGGCAAGGACATTCAAGACATGAGTGAGATAAAGAACATCGCTATCGTGGGCGGCACCGGCGCGCTGGGCGGCGGGCTGGCCATGGCTTGCGCCCGCGCCGGGCTTGCCGTCTTCATCGGGTCGCGCGACGTAGCGCGGGCCGAGGCGGCCGCCGCCGAGATCGCCGAAAACACAGGTGCGAAAGTCGTCGGGCTCGACAATGTCGCTTGCGCGGAGGCCGGCGAGATCGTGGCCATCACCGTGCCCTCGGCCAACCATGTCAGCACGCTCGAGACCATCGCCGACAAGGTCGCCGGCAAGATCGTGCTCGACACCACCGTGCCGCTGGTGCCGCCGAAAGTTGCGCGCGTCCAGATGCCGGCGGAGGGCTGCGCGGCCAACCGGGCAGCCGCCACGCTCGGCCCGCAAGCGCGGCTGGTAACCGGTTTCCACAGCGTCTCGGCCCAGAAGCTGCGCAAGGGCGAAAAGATCGAAGGCGACGTGTTGCTGTTTTCCGACGATGTGGCTGCCCGCGAGACGATCGTGGCGTTGGCGGACCGGATCGGCCTGCGCGGCGTCCATGCCGGGCCGCTCGCCAACTCGGTCGCCGCAGAGGCGCTGACGTCTGTGCTGATCGGCATCAACAAGCGCTACAACATTCCCGAAGGCGCCGGCATCGTCGTCACCGGAATCCGGGACAAGGCCGCCGAACGGGCGTGATGACCGGGATGGCCCCGATCGAGATCCTGAAGCTGGCCGGCCTGCCGATAATCGGGCCGGACAGCGATCTCTGCGCGGAAATCGCGGGTGCGATGGAGCGCAGCGCGATCGCCTTGCAGGACGGCGACATCGTCGTGGTGGCGCAGAAGATCGTCAGCAAGGCGGAGGGCCGCAAGCGAGCCTTGAGCGACTACGTTCCCTCGCCGGCCGCGCGCGACCTCGCCGGCACGGTGAACAAGGATGCCAGACTGGTCGAGGCCGTCCTGTCGGAAAGCCGCGCCGTCATCCGCGCCGTCCCGAACGTGCTGATCGTCGAGCACAGGCTCGGGCACATCATGGCCAATGCCGGCATCGACCAATCCAATGTCGAAACAGACAGCGCAGACGGCGAGACGATCCTGCTCCTGCCCGAGGATCCCGACGCCTCCGCCTGCGCGCTGCGCGACCGGCTTCGCCCGCACGGCGTCGAGCGCATCGGCGTGGTCATCTCCGACAGTTTCGGCCGGCCCTGGCGGATCGGCACGACGGGCGTTGCGATCGGCGTCGCTGGCGTGCCGGCCGTCATCGACCGGCGCGGCGAAAAAGACATGTTCGGCCGGGTGATGCAGGTGACGGAAGTCGGCTTCGCCGACGCGGTTGCCGCCGCCGCGTGCCTGGCAATGGGCGAAGGCGCGGAAGCGATCCCGGCCGCGATCGTTCGCGGGCTCGACTGGCACGCCGGCACGTGCAACGCCAGCGACGGGCTGCGCGATCCGGAAAGGGACCTCTTCCGATGAGCCGCACCGTTTCCTCACCCACTGTCACCGGCCGCGTCGTCGCGCTGTGCGGTGGCATCGGCGGCGCCAAGCTGGCGCTCGGCCTGTCGCACGTGGTGCCGGCCGACAGGCTGACCATCATCGTCAATACCGGCGACGATTTCCGCCATTTCGGCCTGCATGTCAGCCCCGACATCGATACCGTCACCTATACGCTCGCAGGCCGCTCCAACCGCGACAACGGCTGGGGCCGCGACGGCGAGAGCTGGCGTTTCATGGAGGCCGTCAAGGAACTGGGCGGCGAAAGCTGGTTCGCGCTCGGCGACACCGATCTCGCCACCAAGGCCGTGCGTACCCAGCGTCTGGCACAGGGCGCGCGGCTGACCGAAATCACCGGCGAGATCGCCCGCGCCCTCGGCGTCGGCTGCACGATCCTGCCGGCGACGGACGACGCCGTGGCCACGATCATCGACACCGAGGAGGGCGCCCTGCCCTTCCAGCACTACTTCGTCGGCCAGCGCTGGCAGCCACGGATTCGCGGCCTGCGGTTCGAAGGCGCCGAGCGGGCGCGTCCGACCCGGGAGGCGCTGGCCGCGTTAGGCGCCGAGCCGCTGGCCGCGCTGGTGATCTGCCCGTCCAACCCCTATCTGTCGATCGATCCGATGCTGGCCATCCCCGGCCTGCGCGACGCGATCCGCGCCGTCCGCGCACCGGTTGTGGCGGTGTCGCCGCTGGTCGGCGGCAAAGCCGTCAAGGGTCCGCTTGCCAAGATGATCGGCGAACTCGGTCACGCAGCAGCGCTGCAGACGATCGCCGATCATTATGCCGACTTCCTCGATATCCTGATCGCCGACGAGGCCGACAGCGGCGCCGCGGTGACCGGCCCGAAAACCCTGTTCGCGCCAACGCTCATGCATGGCCTCGAGGAGTCCGTCGCGCTGGCCCGCACGGTGCTCGCGGCAGCCGGCGCCCACGCAGCGGACGCGCAATCATGAGCCGCGGCGCCTGGGCCCTGTTACCCGTCAAGGAGGGCGCGCGGGCGAAGTCCCGGCTCGCCGGCATCCTGACGCCGCCGCAGCGCGCCGACCTGCAGCAGGCCATGCTGCTCGACCTGCTCGACGGGCTGCGCGCGTCCCAGCTTCTGTCCGGCATCGCGCTCTGCGGTCCCGATCCCGCGACGGCGACGCTGGCCGCGCGATCCGGTCACACCTTCATCCATCAGCCCGCCGGCACGGACGGGCTCAACGCCGCCGTCGCCTTCGCCACCCGCGCCCTGGCGCGCAGCGGCGCGCGAATCGTGGCCGTACTGCCCGCCGACCTGCCGCTCCTGGACGGCGCGGAACTGGATCTCGCCATAACAGCCGCCGCGCTCTCAGGCGCCTGCGCGGTCGTGCCGGACCGGCGCTGCACCGGCACCAACGGTCTCGTTTTTCCGGCATCGACGCCGCCCGAATTTCGCTTCGGCCCCGACAGTTTCCGTCGCCATCTCGGCCGCCCCGACGACCGGCGCATACCGCCCAGGCACGGGCTTCGCCTCGCCTCGCTGGCCTGCGACATCGACCTGCCAGACGACTTTGAGCGGTTGCGCGCCACGCCATCCGGCGACAGAGGCCACCGGTCACGCGCCCTGGCACGCGCCGTGCAACAAAAAAGCCAGGCCCAAAGCCCGACAAAGGAGATTGCGCAATGACCACGCCGCCAATCGCACAGTGGAGCGAGCGTATCATCAAGGGGGGCATGCTCGACGACGACGAAGCCCTGCTGCTTGCCGCGTGCGGCGACCTCGAAGGCCTGACAGAAGCGGCCAGCGCCATCCGCGATGCCGGTCACGGCGACGTCGTCACGGTCTCGCGCAAGGTGTTCATTCCGCTCACCCAGCTCTGCCGGGACGTATGTCATTACTGCACCTTCGCGCAGGCACCGCGAAACTGCGGCGCGGCCTTCCTGACGCCCGATGAGGTGCTGGCGATCGCCGAAGACGGCGTCAAGACAGGCTGCGACGAGGCCCTGTTCACGCTCGGCGACAAACCCGAGCTGCGCTACCGGATCGCCCGCGATGAACTGGCCGCGCTCGGCTACGAAACCACTGTCGACTATCTCGCCGCGATGGCCGACATGGTGCTGCGCAAAACCGGCCTGCTGCCCCATATCAATGCCGGTGTGATGAGCGAGGACGAAATCCGCGCACTGCGCGCGGTTTCGGTATCGCAGGGCATCATGCTGGAAACCGCGTCCGAGCGGCTGAGCGAACGCGGCGGGCCGCATTTCGGCTCACCCGACAAAAAACCCGCCGCAAGGCTGGCCACGATCGCAGCGGCCGGCCGCGCCAAGGTGCCGTTTACCAGCGGCATCCTGATCGGCATCGGCGAGACGAGGCGCGAGCGCGTCGAGGCGCTGCTCGCCCTGCGCGCGCTCCACGCTGAACACGGCCACATCCAGGAAATCATCGTCCAGAACTTCCGCGCCAAGCCCGGCACCAAAATGGCCGATGCGCCCGAGCCGAGCCTCGACGACCAGCTCTGGACCATCGCCGTCGCCAGGATGATCTTCGGGCCCGACATGGCGATCCAGTCGCCACCCAATCTGCGCGCCGAGGGGCTGAAGCCGCTGATCGACGCTGGCATCAACGATTGGGGCGGCGTCTCGCCGGTCACCCCCGATCATGTCAATCCGGAAGCGCCTTGGCCGGAGCTCGAACGGCTCGCCGCCGAGACCGCCCGCGCCGGCAAGACACTCGCGCCGCGACTGGCCGTCTACCCGGCCTGGCTGGACGCGTCCGGCACTTGGTTGGCGCCGGAACCGCGCAAGGCCGCTTTGCGCCGTCAGGACACGTCGGGCCTCGCCCATGAAAGCGGCTGGCGCGTCGGCCGGAGCGAACGCGGCCATGATTTCCCGGCCGCCGCCACCGTACCTTCAAATACCGCCGCCGCCATACGCGCGATCGATCTGGCCGTCGCCGGCCGGCCGCTCGGCGAAGAGGCGATCGTGTCGCTTTTCGAGGCGCGTGGATCGATGGCCGATGCTGTCATCGACGCCGCCGACGCGCTGCGCCGCGAGACGGTGGGCGACACGGTTGGCTACGTGGTGACGCGCAACATCAACTACACGAATGTGTGCACCTATGGCTGCCGGTTCTGTGCCTTTTCCAAGGGCCGGACGGCCGCGCATCTGCGCGGCAGTCCCTACGATCTGGACTTATCGGAAATCACCCGGCGGGTCGGCGAAGCCTGGGAGCGCGGTGGCGTCGAGGTCTGCATGCAGGGCGGCATCCACCCCGACTATACCGGCGAGACCTATCTGGAAATCTGCCGCGCCGCCAAAAGCGCTGCCCCCGGCATCCACGTTCACGCTTTCTCGCCACTCGAGGTCAGCCACGGCGCGCAATCGCTCAACATTCCGGTACGCGAATTCCTCGAACGGCTGAAGGAGGTCGGCCTCGGCAGCCTGCCGGGCACGGCGGCGGAAATCCTCGACGACGAGATACGCGCGGCGCTCTGCGCACAAAAACTATCGACGGAGGACTGGCTCGGCGTAATCGAGGCCGCGCACGAAACCGGCCTGCGCACCACGGCCACCATCATGTTCGGCCATGTCGAGCGCTATCGGCACTGGGCACGGCACATTCTGCGCATCCGCGCCCTGCAGGAACGCACCGGCGGCTTCACCGAATTCGTGCCGCTGCCCTTCGTGCACATGGAGGCGCCGATCTATCTCAAGGGCGACGCCCGCCAGGGGCCCAGCTTCCGCGAAGCGGTGATGATGCATGCCGTGTCGCGCCTGGCCCTGAACCCGGTGATCGCCAATATCCAGGTCTCCTGGGTGAAGATGGGCGAGGCCGGAATCGCCGCCGCGCTGCGGGCGGGCGCAAACGATCTCGGCGGCGTGCTGATGGACGAATCGATCAGCCGCGCCGCCGGCACCCGCCACGGGCAGGAGTTCCCGCCGCACCGCATGGAAGAGACGATCCGCGCCGCCGGCCGCAACCCGCGCCAACGCACGACGCTCTACGGCACCCCGAACGAGGTGCAGCAGCGCCGGTCGCGTCAGGCGCCGCCGCTGGCCGAGCGCGTCCAGGCGCCGGCGCTCAAACGTGCCCGCATCGGCAGCCGGCACGCCCTGGCCGAAGCCGAGATGGCTGGCTGAACGGCGCTCTTTCCGGCCGCACCGGCCTACGGCCGGCGCACAAACCGCTCCAAACCACGGCCGCGGGCCTGTCGGAGTGTCGTGATCTTCGCCGCCTCCACCAACAATAAGAGGACAAAAAATGAAAATCGGAACGCCAAGGGAGGTACTTGACGGCGAGGCGCGCGTCGCAATGACGCCGGACAGCGCCAGGATGCTGCAGAAGCTCGGCTTCGTCTGCGCCATCGAGACCGGCGCCGGCGAGAACGCCGGCTTCAGCGACGCTGCCTATGAAGAAGCCGGCGTCGAGATCGTCAAATCGGCCGAGCGCCTGTGGGCGGATGCCGACCTCGTCGCCAAGGTGCGTCCGCCCACCGGGACCGAGGTCGCCCTGCTGAGCACGGGCAAGGTGCTGATTTCCTTCTTTCATCCGGCCCAGAACGAGGCGCTGATGCGCCAGGCCGCCGACACGGGCGCGACCGTGGTGGCGATGGACATGGTGCCGCGCATCAGCCGCGCCCAGAAGCTCGACGCGCTGTCGTCGATGGCCAACATCGCCGGCTATCGCGCGGTGATCGAGGCCGGCAACAATTTCGGCCGTTTCTTCACCGGCCAGGTGACGGCCGCCGGCAAGGTGCCGCCGGCCAGGGTACTGGTGGTCGGCGCCGGCGTCGCCGGCCTCGCCGCGATCGGCACCTCCACCGCGCTCGGCGCGATCACCTACGCCTTCGACGTCCGCCCCGAAGTCGCCGAACAGATCGAATCGATGGGCGCGGAATTCGTCTATCTCGATTTCAACAGCGACCAGCAGGACGGATCCGCCAGCGGCGGTTACGCCGCGCCGTCCTCGCCCGAATTCCAGGCCAAGCAGCTCGAGAAATTTCGCGCGCTCGCGCCTGAGATCGACATCGTCATCACCACCGCGCTGATTCCCAACCGCGATGCGCCGGTGCTGTGGACCAAAGACATGGTCGCGGCGATGAAGCCCGGCTCCGTCATCGTCGACCTAGCCGCCGAACGCGGCGGCAATTGCGAACTGACGGTCAAGGAGGACAAGATCGTCACCGACAACAAGGTGACGATCATCGGCTACACCGACTTTCCAAGCCGCATGGCAACCCAGGCCTCGACGCTTTATGCTAACAATGTCCGCCAGTTCGTGTGCGAACTCGCGCCGACCAAGGACGGCACGCTGGTTCACGACATGCACGACGACGTCATCCGCGGATCGACCGTCGCCCATCAGGGCGCCGTGACCTATCCGCCGCCGCCGCCGAAAGTACGGGCGATCGCGGCAGCACCGCGCAAGGACAAGCCGAAGGAGCCGAGCCCGGAAGAGAAGCGGGCGCTCGAAGTTGCCGCCTTCCGCGCCCAGACGCGGCGCCAGGCCGGCCTGCTCGTCGCCGGGGCGGTCCTGATCGCCCTTGTCGGCGCGGTCGCGCCGGCCTCCTTCATGCAGCATTTCATCGTCTTCGTGCTCGCCTGCTTCATCGGCTTCCAGGTGATCTGGAACGTCAGCCACGCGCTGCACACGCCGCTGATGGCGGTGACCAACGCCATCTCGGGCATCGTCGTGCTCGGGGCGCTTCTGCAGATCGGCTCCGGCGATTGGCTCGTCGTGACACTCGCGGCGATTTCGATGCTGATCGCCAGCATCAACATCGTCGGCGGCTTTCTGGTCACGCGCCGCATGCTCGCCATGTTCCAGAAATCCTGAGGCGGAGGCAGCACATGTTCGCACAACCATTGGTTACCTCCGCCGCCGTCGCGGCGAGCGTACTTTTCATCCTGTCGCTCGGCGGGCTCTCCAACCAGGAAAGCGCCAAGCGCGCGGTCTGGTACGGCATCGCCGGCATGGCGCTCGCCGTGGTCTTCACCGCGCTCGGGCCAGGTGTCAGCAATTACGGGCTGATGCTGGCCATGGTGCTCGTTGGCGCCGCGATCGGCACGGTCGTCGCCAGGCGGGTGGAAATGACGCAGATGCCGCAACTGGTCGCCGCGCTGCACTCCTTCGTCGGCCTCGCCGCCGTGTTCGTCGGGCTCAACGCCGAGATGGAGCGGCTGCGCGTCGCCGGCTTGCGCGCGGCGGGCGAGAGCCTCGACGACCTGGCCGCCTTCGCCGCCAGGCTCGCCACCAAGACGCCGACCGAGATCGCCTTTCTTCAGGTTGAAGTCGTGCTCGGCGTCTTCATCGGAGCGATCACCTTCACCGGGTCGGTGGTCGCCTTCGGTAAGCTCGCCGGCAAACTGGACGGCAAGCCCGCGCAACTGCCGGGCGGACATCTGCTCAACGCCGCCGCCGCACTCGCCTGCGTGGTGCTGGCGGTGTATTATCTGGCGTTCGGCGGCATGCTGCCCCTGATCGCCATCACCGTGCTGGCACTGTTCATCGGCTATCATCTGATCATGGGGATCGGCGGCGCCGACATGCCGGTGGTCGTCTCGATGCTCAACTCCTATTCGGGCTGGGCCGCGGCCGCGATCGGCTTCACGCTATCCAACGACCTGCTGATCGTCACCGGCGCGCTGGTCGGCTCCTCGGGCGCGATCCTGTCCTACATCATGTGCAAGGCCATGAACCGGGCCTTTGTGTCGGTCATCCTCGGCGGCTTCGGCGGCGCCAGCGGCCCGCAAATGACGGTCGAGGGCGAAATGGTCGCCACCACCGCCGACGAGGTCGCCGTCGCGCTGGACGACGCCGACAGCGTGGTCATCGTGCCGGGTTACGGCATGGCGGTCGCCCAGGCGCAAGGCGCGGTCTCCGAACTCACCCGCAGGCTTCGCGCCAAGGGCAAAGAGGTGCGCTTCGCCATCCACCCGGTCGCCGGCCGGCTGCCCGGGCACATGAACGTGCTTCTGGCCGAGGCCAAGGTACCCTACGACATCGTTCTGGAGATGGACGAGATCAACGACGATTTTTCCGACACCGACGTCGCGATCGTCATCGGCTCGAACGACATCGTGAACCCGGCAGCCCAGGACGATCCGAACTCGCCGATTGCCGGCATGCCGGTCCTGGAGGTTTGGAAGGCCGGTACCGTCATCGTGTGCAAGCGCGGCCAGGGAACCGGCTATTCCGGCATCGAGAACCCGCTGTTCTTCAAGGACAACGCCCGCATGCTTTATGGCGACGCCAAGAAGTCGATCGACGAGTTGCTGACCAAGACCGGCTGAGCGGTTTCCGACCGCCAACGAAAAAGGCCCGGCGCGGCGGCCGGGCTTTTCTTGTGCGCGCGAGCGCGAGACCGGTCAGTCGAGCTCGATCACGGCTTCGACTTCGACCAGCGCGCCTTTCGGCAAGGCCGAGACCTCGTAACAGGCGCGAGCCGGATAGGGTTGCGCGAAAGCCTTGCCGTATTCCTCGTTGATGGCGGCAAATCCTCCCAAATCGGTCAGAAGGATGGTGGTCTTGACCGTACGCGAGATGTCGCTGCCGGCTTCCTTGGCGATCGCCGCGATGTTGGCCAGGCACTGGCGCATCTGGCCAACCGCATCCGAGGCCGCGAATTCGCCCGTCTTCGGGTCGATCGGCAACTGTCCGGAAACGAACAGCAGCGAGCCGGTGCGGACGGCCTGCGAATAGGGACCGATCGCGGCGGGCGCGGCGGCGGTGGAAACTGGCTTCATTCGACTTTCTCCGTGGTTGAGCCGGGCCCTCGTCGACACGAAAGCCCGGGCTGGGTGAACTGGAAGTGCGGGGCGGATGGCGGCAGCGACAACCGTGTCGCGACCGTTGCGGTGGCCCGCGAGACAGCACCCGTTATGACCGTCCGTGCATTGGCCGACCGAACCCGGCCGATCGACGCAACGGCTTCAACGCCCGCTGCCGGCTGCCATGGCCGGGGCGATGTTTGCCTCGCTCAGGCTCGAATACTGGGTGATGCCGTCCATGACCATCTGGCGCACACTGTCGATATGCGCGATCGTGGTTGCGCGCGCCGTCGCCTTGTCGCCCTGTGCCAGCGCCTCGATCAAGGTGTGGTGCTCGGCGCGCACCTCGGTGGGGCGTTCGCGCAGCACGTAACCCAGATGCAGAAGCCGTGTCATCTCGTCGAGAATCTGCTCGAGCAATGTCGTCAGCCGCGAATTGTTGGCCGCGCGCGCGATCTCGAGATGAAACGCCTTGTTGGCGGCGATGAAGCGGGCCTCGCTCTCCACCTCTCCCGGCACGTAGCCATGCGCGCAGCGTGCGTCGAGTTCCAGCAACCGGTCGCGGTCGACCCGGCCGCAGGCCATCTCGCTGATTGCCGGCTCGACGATGCGGCGCAGCTCGAACAATTCGCGCATCGCCTTCAGCGTGACCGGCGCGATCACATGGCCCCGCCGCGGCTGCGGCACGACATAGGATTCCTGAGACAGGCGCGAGAGCGCCGCACGGATCGGAGCTTTTCCGAAACCGTAGAGACCGCAGAGCTTGGTTTCGCTGACCTCCTCACCGGGACGAAGCCGGCACCAGACGATGTCGTCCTTTATCTTCGCGTAGGCCTGTTCGCTCAAGCCGATCCGCGGCAGCGCGTCGGACGTGTTCATAAGTCTGTCGGTCTCCTGTCGAGGCTTCGATTCATGCTTCCTTCTATCACTGACCTTGCACTTTAGGCAAATTGACATGTGCAGAGTAGGAGGCCGCATATGCGACCGTTTCGGCCACGAGCACGCGAAAAGGCGCGGCCGCACCGCCCCGTCCACTGGCAGGGTCGCAGTTCTCGGTTGGGATTCCGTCATACAACACGAACGGGATATGGCAACGCCTCGATGTTGCCCGATGGCGACCAGTCAACGTCCCGGGACTTGGTCCACCGGTCTGTCCAGGCTGGCATTCGCGCCGAGACGCCGCAATCCGGATAGAGCGAGAGCGGCGAGCAAGACCGCCTTGCCGGTTTCAGCCACCGCGTAAAGCAGGTGGTGCCAGCTTGCCGGTTCCGGCTGCCCCTGGATGACGGCTTCGACCCGCGCGTCGAGGGCTGGCAGCAGCCAGATCGCCTCCACCGCGACGAGCGCGAGCACAAACGCGGCCAGCAGCCTCAAGCCGCGTCCGATGCCTGGCAGGCCGACCGCGACCGCGAGCAGCACGGCCATACCCCATTCGACCCGCGAAAACAGACCAAAGGTAACCCGGCCGACCTCGAGTGCGACCGGCAGGTCGAGCGATGGCGCTTCGAACTTGACCGGCGTGGCCAGGAAGGAGACGCCGACGACCATGCCGAGCCACACGGCGGCAACCAACGCGGTCAGGGCCAGGGGCAGTCGGGCAGGCACTCGCGCAGCCATCTCAGCCCTCGCCCGGCGGCGTCGGATCGGTGCCCGCCGCGACCCCTGCCGCCGGCAGGCGGTAAAACATCGCAAGTTTCAGGCTGGTGGCGATCCGCTCGGCCCGTTCGACGAACACGGCCGCGAGCGCCGGTTCGCAACGCTGGGAAACCGTCTGCCGAAAAAGGTCGAGCCAGATATCGAAATCCTCCGGGCGCACCTGTTTCAGCTTGATGTGGGCCGGCACGGGGCGGCCGTGATAGGCTCCGTTGCGCAGGATCACCGAACACCAGAAATCGGTCATCTTCTCCAGATGCGGTTCCCAGGCCTGGCCGATCTCGCCGGCAAAGATCGGCCCCAGGCGCGGATCGGCGCGAACCCGACCGTAAAAATCGCGCACCAGCTGGCCGATGAAGGCCCGGTCGACGCTGTCGGGAACCGCAGGCTCGCGCGGCTGAACCGGCCGGGCGCGCAATGAAAAGCGATCGGACATGGTGCCTCTAAAAGAGATATTTCAAATATAGCTTTTAACGCCCCCGAGGCTGCGCCGCAAGGGCGTGCATGTCGCACCCGCTGGCGACGGCGCGCCCGCCGCGCTTCGCAGACGGACCGGAAAACCGCCGCGTCGGACGGGCGCGGTTTACCGGGAACCTGCGGCCGCATCCCGCATCGAACGGTTGAATGCAACCGACACGGAGAACCGGATATGAATATCACAGCCGACCATCTGCAGCGCCCGACACGCGCCACGACCCTGCCTGAAGACCGCGATTACGCGGCCGCCAAAGCGCAGCCGCGCCGAAGCGACACCCCTGTTCCGACGCGCAGCGAAACCGAGGCCGCCGTGGCGGCGCTGATACGCTGGGCCGGCGACGATCCGGCCCGGCCCGGCCTGGTCGACACCCCGGCGCGCGTGGCGCGCGCGTTCGAAGACTGGTTTGGCGGCTACGGCCTGGTGCCCGACAATATTCTGGGCACCACGTTCGACGAGATCGGCGGCTACGCGGACCCCGTCGAGCTGCGCGACATTGCCTTCTTTTCGTGGTGCGAACACCACATGGCGCCGATCCGCGGCAAGGCGCATATCGCCTATCTGCCCGATCAAAGGGTTGTCGGTATCTCCAAGCTCGCCCGGCTGGTCGATGCCTTCGCACGCCGGCTCCAGATCCAGGAACGCATGACCGATCAGATCGCCGCGGCGATCCAGCGGGTGCTGCAACCGGCCGGCGTGGCCGTCGTCATAGAAGCGCAGCACGACTGCATGCGCTCGCGCGGCATACGGGCCTGCGGGACCAGCTTGATGACGAAAGCCATGTCCGGCGCCTACCGCGAGAATGCGGCTCTGCGCGGCGAATTCCTGGCCTCGCTTCAGTCACGCTGAAAGCGCCGGGAACCTTTTCGGCCCGCACGCATCCAATCGGCATCGCCCCGCGACGGGGCGGAAGATGAAAAGGACAGACCGATGAGAACAATCCTTTCGGGCGCGGTTGCGCTCGCCCTCCTTCTCGCCCCTGCCGCGCCGGCCCTGGCGCACGGTCCCGACGAGGCGGTCGCGAAATCGCCGCCGGCCGCGCCCTACCAGCAGGTGTCGAAGCTGGTGAAACTGCCCGACTTCATCCCCGGCCTCGGCCAGCTTTTCGTCGATCCGGCCAGCCTGCCCGCGGGCCCCTTCCTGGCCTATGATCGCGACGGCGCGCTGGTCAGCACCATCTACATGATCCCAGTCGCCGATCTGAACCCGGACACCACCTTCGACGACCTGGCCGTGCCCGGCGGTACGGTCGACCATGTCGATATCTACTATAATGCCGGTCATCCCGGCGTTGAGGTGCCGCACGCGCATATCGTGTTGTGGCATGTCGCGGCCGGCGAGGAGGCGCGGGTCGGACAATGACGATCAGCAGGCGTCGATTGCTGTGGGCGGGGGGCGGCTTGGCCGCCCTCCTGCCCGCACTCAAACGGCCGGCCCTGTCGGCCGGCATCGTCGAGATCACCATGGGCGGCCGCGACAATGGCGCCCATGTCTGGTTCGACCCGATAGGCGTTCTGGTCGAGCCCGGCCAGACCATCCGTTGGACCAATCGCGACCCGGGAAACTCGCACACCGCCACTGCCTACCACCCGCGAAACGACGATCGGCCACAACGCATGCCTCAGAACGCGGCGCCCTGGAATTCCGATTTCCTGTTGCCGGAAGAATCCTATTCGCTCACCCTCACGCAACCGGGCGTCTACGACTATTATTGCATTCCGCACGAACATGCGGGCATGGTCGGGCGCATCGTCGTCGGTGCTCCGGTCAAGGGCGGATGGACCGAAGACGACAGGGCCGGCGACCTGCCCGAGGTTGCGCTGCGCGCCTTTCCGCGCGTCGACGAGATCATGGCGCGCGGCATCGTGCGGCGCTCGTGACGGCAAAAGGCAACGAAACGAGGTTGTGATGGAACAGCGTCTTTTTACCCGCACCGAACCGGCCCCCGCCGACGACGCAGACCTTGTCGCCCGCGCCAGGAGCGGCAGCGAGGAGGCGGTTCGCCTGCTGGTTAGAAAAAACAACCGGCTCCTGTTTCGTCTCGCGCGCGGTTTCGTGCACGACGACGCCGAAGCCGAGGACGTCGTGCAGGAAACCTATGTGCGCGCCTTCAGCCGGCTCGACGGATTTCGCGGTGAGGCCGCGGTCTCGACCTGGCTGTCCAGGATCGCCATCAACGAGGCGGTCGGCCGCCTTAGAAAACGCCGGCCCATGGCCGATCTCGCCGAGTTGGAGACCGGCGCGGCGGGCCCGGCTGGAGACAATGTCGTCATGTTCCCGATAGTCCCGAGCGCACCCGACCCGGAAACCGAGACCGCCCGCGAACAGATCAGGGCGACCCTGGAACGGGCGGTCGACATGCTGCCGCCCGCCTTCCGCACCGTGTTCATCCTACGCGACGTCGAAGGCATGAGCACCGAAGAGACCGCCGCCCATCTGTCGATCCGGCCCGAGACAGCCAAGACCCGTCTGCATCGCGCCCGGCGCCTGTTGAAAAGAGCGATCGAGAAGGAGCTTTCGGCCAGCTTTGCCGATCTGTTTCCGTTCGACGGCGACAGATGCGCCCATATGGCCGACAAGGTGATCGAGCGGCTGGGGCAAAGCCAGTGATAGAAACGGCAAAGAGCAAAGGCGCGACGTCGGGTTTCGTGGCCGAAGCTGTACTGGTCGGCCAGGTCGCGCCGCTCGGACCGAGGCGGATTGCCAGCGGCATCCGCAAGGCGCCGGTGGCCGGTCCCGTGCGGCTGACCCGCGAGGGGCTGGTCGGCGACCAGCAGGGCGACCGCAAGCACCACGGCGGCCCGGAAAAGGCGCTTCACCACTATCCGACCGACCACTACCCGACCTGGCGCGAACACCATCCCGACACCGTCGCCACCTTGGCTACGATCGGCGCCTTCGGCGAAAACCTGTCTTCGCGCGGCGTCACCGAGGCCGATATCTGCATCGGCGACATCTTTCGCCTCGGCGGAGCGACGGTTCAGGTCTCGCAGGGGCGGCAGCCCTGCTGGCGCCTCAACGAGCGTTTCGGCGAGCCGCATATGGCGCGCCGGGTTCAAGAAAGCGGCCGGACCGGCTGGTATTACCGGGTGATCGAGGAAGGCGACATCGAGGCCGGCATGACGGCCGAGCTGATCGACAGACCGGCCGGGGCCTGGCCCCTGGCCCGGCTGGCGCACACGCTCTACCGCGACACGCTGAACCACGACGCGCTTGCCGAGATGGCCGAACTGGCCGTTTTGTCGACCTCCTGGCGCGATCTCGCACGTCGACGGCTCGCCCGCCGCGCGGTCGAAGACTGGACGTCGCGGCTTTCGACGCCGGCCGGCTGAGCGCAACCGGATTGCCGGCTCGAAAGACTACTCCGTGTCGGTCGCGACGAGCAGCCAGGTGGCGGCGCGCGATCTGTGCTCCCTGCGAAAAGTCCACAGATCCACCGCCTGCAGCAGGCGGGCAGCCTCTTGCCACGGCATGTCCGCGGCATTGGAGCGTTCCGAGACGAAAATCTCCGAACCGAACCGCACCTTGACGATCGCCGCCAGCTCATCGAAGGCGGTGTCGACGATTTCCGCCTGCTGCAACGCGACGAATGTCAGCCACAAATGCCGGCCATTCGCCTCGCGCCGTTCGATCTCCCTGGCGAACACCTCCAGCACGGGTGGATCAAGCAAAGGCGCGAGGTCGTCGATCCTGCCGGCCGCGTAGCTCTTGAGGATGAACTCGTAGGCGCGCCTTGCTCCGCCCAGGAACTGGGCTTCGTTGAAAGCCGCGCCCGCCGCCGCGTTGCACGCAGGCGACATCGCCTGCGACGGCGCCACCGGCGGCGGCAGGCCGGAACTCAACAGCGTTTCCCGGCCATGCTGCTTGTGCCATTCGTGCCAGACAAGCAGATAGGCCCAATAGACGGCCAGAAAGATCACCGGGGCAAGGCTGACGCCGGTCTCGGTCGTCTCGGTCATGACACCACTCCTTCAAGCGACGGGTTCCTCGGGCTGTGTGAACGGCCCGCATCCGCCGCGCGTCCCCGTCTCAGCCAATCTTCGGCAAGCGCTCGAACTGGTGGAACGGCGGCGGCGACGGCAGCGTCCACTCGAGTGTGGTCGCGCCCCCGCCCCACGGGTTCGAGGCCGCCAGCCGTTTGCGCAAGAAGGCATCTGCGACCGTGACGAAGAACACCAACAATCCGAGCGCGGAAATGTAGGACCCGAGCGAGGAGACCAGGTTCCAGCCGGCGAAAGCGTCGGGAAAGTCGACATAGCGGCGCGGCATTCCCGCAAGCCCCAGGAAATGCTGCGGAAAAAACACCAGGTTCACACCGACGAACGTCAGCCAGAAATGTAGCCGGGCCAGCGGCTCGCTGTAGAGATAGCCCGTCATTTTCGGCAGCCAATAGTAGAAGCCGGCGAAGATCGCGAACGCCGCGCCCAGCGACAAGACATAGTGGAAATGGGCGACGACGTAGTAGGTGTCGTGCAGGGCGCGATCGACGCCCGGATTGGCCAGGACCACCCCGGTCACCCCGCCGATCGTGAACAGCATCACGAAACCGAGCGCCCACAGCATCGGCGCGCGAAAGCTGATCGAGCCGCCCCACATCGTAGCGAGCCACGAGAACACCTTGACCCCCGTCGGCACGGCGATGACCATCGACGCGAAAGCGAAATAGCGCTGCGAGGAAAGCGAAACACCGGAAGTGTACATGTGGTGCGCCCAAACCACGAAACCGATCATGCCGATGGCGACCATGGCGTAGGCCATACCGAGATACCCGAAGATCGGCTTCCTGGAGAAGGTCGAGATCACATGACTGACGATGCCGAAGGCTGGCAGGACCATGATGTAGACTTCCGGATGACCGAAGAACCAGAACAGGTGCTGATAGAGTACCGGGTCGCCGCCGCCGGAAGGAAGGAAGAAGGTGGTGCCGAAATTGCGGTCGGTCAGAAGCATGGTGATCGCACCGGCAAGCACCGGCAGCGACAGCAGCAGCATGAACGCCGTCACCAGCATCGACCAGGCGAAAAGCGGCATCTTGTGCAGCGTCATGCCCGGCGCGCGCATGTTGAAGATAGTGGTGATGAAATTGATCGCGCCGAGGATCGATGACGCGCCCGACAAATGTATGGACAGGATGACCAGGTCGACCGCGGGGCCTGGCTGGCCGGAAATCGCATAGGGCGGATAGAGCGTCCACCCGCCGCCATGGCCGTTGGTGCCGGGGCTGCCCGGTACGAACAGCGACAACGCAAACAGGAGAAACGAAACCACCAGCAGCCAGAACGAAATATTGTTCATGCGCGGGAAGGCCATGTCCGGCGCACCGATCATGATCGGCACGAACCAATTGCCGAAACCGCCGATCAAGGCGGGCATGATGACGAAAAAAATCATCACCAGCCCGTGGGAGCTCACGAACACGTTGAAGAGCGCGGGATCGGCAAAGAACTGCAGGCCCGGCTGCTGCAGTTCCATCCGGATGCCGACCGAGAGCGCGGTTCCCAGCACCCCGGCCAGCATCGCGAAGCCGAGATAGAGCGTGCCGATATCCTTATGGTTGGTCGAGAAAAGCCAACGGCGCGCTCCCCGCGGACGATCGTGTGCCTGGCCGGTCGCATATTCGGACATCTCGGGCTCCTGTCGTTCTTCCGCTGCGCATCGACGTCGGCATCGTCTCCGCAAGCGGTCCTGGTCCGGCGAACCGGCCGCGCGCCAATGCCCCCGAGCGCGTGACCGAACGGGGGGAGTGACGTTCCTCCCGTGTGGACCCTGCCCGTTCGGCCACGCCTTGCTGTTGATGCCGGTCGTCCCGGCATTCACCCGTTCGCTATCCGGTTGGAGCTGGTGAAGGTCGCGAACGGAACAT
This sequence comes from Nitratireductor alexandrii, assembly GCF_004000215.1. Taxonomy (GTDB): domain Bacteria; phylum Pseudomonadota; class Alphaproteobacteria; order Rhizobiales; family Rhizobiaceae; genus Mangrovimarina; species Mangrovimarina alexandrii. The sequence continues at coordinate 92,612 of NZ_RBVY01000006.1, forward strand.
GATGAGCCTAGCCCGACCTATCCGAAAGACAAGCGGAATTAAATGCTGGTTAAATGCAAAAATATTGCATTAAATACAGGTATGGACATCGATCGGGCGCGCACTTTTCTGGCAATCGTGCATACGGGCAGTTTTCTGCGTGCCGCCGAACGGCTGCACGTCACGCAGACCACCGTGAGCGCGCGTATCAGGACGCTGGAGGACGAGCTCGGCCGCCGCCTTTTCGTGCGCAATCGCAACGGAGCGAGACTAACCGCCGCCGGAAGCGAGTTCGAGCGCTTCGCCCAGATGTTCGTCCAGGTGTGGGAAGGGGCCAGGCAGCAGCTCGCCGTTCCGAGCGGCCGCGACGGCGTGGTCAGCCTCGGCGCCGAACTCAGCCTGTGGAGCCCGCTGCTGGTCGAATGGATGGCCGAGATGCGCCGCCGTCAGCCCCGGCTTGCGGTGCGCGCGCATGTCGGAATTCCCGACCGGCTGATCGAGGATCTGCGAACGGGCGCACTCGACGTGGCCCTGCTCTATGCCCCCCAATTGCTGCCCGGCTTCAAGGTGGAACTCCTGCGCGAAGAGCATCTCGTTCTGGTGCGTGCCGTCGGCCGGAACGACGAGCCCGCCCCGTCCGAGGACTATATCTATGTGGACTGGGGGGCCGCCTTCTCGGCCCAGCACGGCGCCCATTCTCCGGCTTTCGGCGAGCCCGGCACCTATGTCGGCTTCGGCCCGCTCGGCCTGGCCTATCTTCTCAAGGTCGGCGGCAGCGGTTATTTCCGGCGCGGCATGGTCGCGCCGCTGATCAATGCCGGACAGCTCGAACTGGTCGAGAACGCGCCGCGCTTCACCTATCCGGCCTATGCGGTCTATCCCGAGGACGTCGACCAACGCCCCCAGATCGGCGCCGCCCTGTCGGTGTTGCGCAAGGTCCTGGCCGACGACGCGGCGCAGGCATCGGCCGCTAAACGCAGCACCCCGCGCTGAAGCAGCTAAGACGAGGCAACCGTCAAGAAACGGCGCCCTCGATCGCCGCCTCCAGGATGCTGCGCGCGCCCTCCGTCGTCAGCGCCACCGGATTACCGCCGGCGGTCGGGTCGACGATTGCCATTTGCGCGATCAGCTCCTTGCGGTCCGCATCCATGTCGAGCCCCGCGATCAGATCGCCGAGCCGATGCGGCACCTCGAGACAGTCGCGCAGGGCGAGGACCGTACGAAAAAAACCGTCAAAACCGCCGGAAATGCCGCAATAGGCCGCGAGCCGGGCGATGCGTTCGTCGATCGCCGGGCGGTTCGCCGCCAGCACATAGGGCATGAACACCGCGTTGGTCATGCCGTGATGGGTGTCGTAGAGCGCCCCGACCGGGTGCGAGAGCGCGTGGATCGCGCCGAGCCCCTTCTGGAAGGCTGTCGCCCCCATCGCCGCGGCCGCCATCATCCGCGCGCGCGCGGCAATGTCGCTGCCATCCAAAAACGCCTTGGGCAGGTTTTCCAGCACCAGGCGTACGCCCTCGGCCGCGATCCCGTCCGCCATCGGATGGAAGCCCGGCGCGCAATAGGCCTCCAGACAATGCGCCAACGCGTCCATGCCGGTTCCCGCGGTAATGAAGGGTGGCATGCCGACGGTAAGCTCCGGATCGGCAATGACGACCGCCGGCAGCATTTTGGGATGAAAGATCACCTTCTTGGTGTGTGTGGCCTCGTTGGTGAGCACGCCGGCCCGCCCGACCTCCGAGCCGGTTCCCGCCGTCGTCGGCACCGCCACGATCGGCGCGACGGCCTCCGCGTCGGCACGGGTCCACCAGTCGCCGACATCCTCGAAATCCCAGACCGGGCGAGTCTGGCCGGCCTGGAAGGCGATCAGCTTGCCGAGATCGAGCGCCGACCCGCCGCCAAAGGCGATCACACCGTCATGGCCGCCCGTCGCAAAGGCCGAAACGCCGGCCGTCAGATTGGCCTCGACCGGGTTGGGCTTGACCTCGGAAAAGACGCCGTGAGCGATGTTGGCCTCCGTCAAAATCGCCAGCGCCCGGCCAACCACCGGCAGCCTGGCCAGGCCGGGATCGGTGACGAAGAGCGGGCGGGCAATGCCGGCCATGCGCAGCGCCTCGGGCAACTCCGCGATGCGGCCCGGACCGAAGCGGATCGCGGTGGGAAAACTCCAATTGGCGGTCAATCTGGTCATGGCTGTCGGTTCGCTGGATTGGACGGAAAAGGAAATCTCGCGATCCGCACGCGGCGGGGCCGAGCAACGGACATGCGAAAGGTCACGACACCTCCCGCAGATGATAGCTCTTCGGCCGGGTCAGGTTCTCATAGCCGACCACCGACATCGCCCCACCCTTGCCGGTATCCTTGACGCCGGTCCAAACGAGGCCCGGATCGACATAGTCGCAGCGATTCATGAACACCGTACCCGTCTCGACCCGGTCGCCTATCGCGGCGGCATGGTCGGTGTCGCGCGTCCAGATCGAGGCGGTGAGCCCGTAGGGACTGTCGTTCATCAGCGCGATCGCCTCCTCGTCGTTTCGCACCTTCATGATGCCGACGACAGGCCCGAAGCTCTCCTCGCGCATCACGCTCATCTGGTGGTCGACCTCGGTCAGCACCTCCGGCGCGATATAGGGCGAGCCCGGCAGGTCCCGTTCCACGCGCATGCCGATATGCGCCCGCGCGCCCTTGCGCAGCGCCTCGGCTTTCTGCTCGCGGATGAAATCGGCGAAGCGCGCCTGCGCCATCGGCCCCATCGTGGTCGCCGGATCGAGCGGATCGCCGACAACGTAGTTTTTCGTTTCGGCCACGAAACCGTCGACGAAATCGTCATAGATGTCGGCATGCACGTAGACCCGCTCGATGCCGCAACAGCACTGGCCGGTATTGTAAAAGGCCCCGTCGACCAGATTGGCGATGGCGTGGTCGAGCTTGGCGTCGGGCAAAACGTAGGCGGGATCCTTGCCGCCGAGCTCGAGGCCGAGCGTGGTGAAGGTGCCGGCCGCCGCCTTTTCGATCGCGCGCCCGCCGCCGACCGAGCCGGTGAAATTGCAATGGTCGACCTTGCCGGACGCCAGAAGCCGCTCCGTCTGGCCATGGTTCATCACCAGGTTCTGGAACAGACCTTGCGGCAGGTCAGCCCCGTCGAACGCGGCCTGGAAACGCTCGCCGACCAGAAGGGTCTGCGCGGCATGTTTCAGGATCACCGAATTGCCGGCCATCAGCGCGGGCACGATCGAATTGACCGCGGTCAGATAGGGATAGTTCCACGGCGCGATGGTGAAGACGACGCCCAGCGGCGCGCGTTTGAGATAGCGTCGGAAACCGGGCCTGTCGTCCGGCGGGACGAACGGCTTGAGCGCGGTCTCGGCCAGTTCCACCATATAGCGGGTGCGTTCCTCCACGCCGCCCTTTTCGCCACCGTAACGCACCGGCCGGCCCATCTGCCAGGCAAGTTCCGGCACGATCTCGTCATTCATGGCCAAAAGCGCGTCGAGGAAGCCGAGCAGGTATTTCGCGCGTTCGGCAAGCGGCGTCTGCGCCCAATCCGCCTGCGCAGCGCGCGCTCGCTCCGCCGCAGCATTGATTGCCTGGTCGGAAGCGACTGGCCGCTCTGCGTAAACCGAGCCGTCGACGGGGGATTTCAGCTTCACGGTTTCCAAGGTTTTTTTCCCTACTATCTTTAGCAAGCGAGCGTTCGAACATGGCCCTCGCGCCCATATGCGAGGATCGGCCGATCACTGGTCACCAGGACGAAATCATGGGACCACGCCGTCGAAACCAGCATCCGGTCCATGGGGTCCCCGAGAATCTCTCCCGGCAGGAAGGAAGAGGCGATCATGATCGGTGGCGAAACCGGGCTCAGCTTGGCCTGCATCTGTTCGATGAATCTGTCGAAAAAATCGAGTGGCGCCAACGGCAAGCTCAATTGTCCTTTCGCCACTCCCACGCCCATCTCCCAAGCGGAAATTGGAGAGACGTAGAGGCGGCCATCGTGAGCCGCCTCTGAAATTGCGCGATCGGCTTCAGGATCAAGGCGCGTGTCGTTGGCCACGAATATCATCGCGCAGGTATCCAGAAGAAGGTCGGCCGCCTCAATCATTTCAGCCGGTCCTCGCCAAGATAACCTTGATCCCAAGGCTCGTCGCTAAATGGCTGAGTGACGTCGAACCCCTCTTGGACCTTGATCATGCCCTTCATGAAGCCAAAACACCGATGCCGCGGACGCGGGGACGTCGGCGATCCATTGGAAGAACCGCTTCTGCTTCGCGCTTTGCGAACACGGCGGAACACGAGCTTCTCGCCCACGACATCTACAGATTCCGTCTCGGAACGCGCAGAAAGCCATTCCTTGGTCATGACGTTGTTTCTGAAATTGTTGCTCCACCATGCCCGGCGAGACTTAGATGGCGGTAATTTGCCGTTCAGCACGCGCTCGATATCCGCGAACCTCATCGGGATATAGTCGCGACCCTGACTCTTTAGGAATGTCTGCAAAGGCTCGTACTTGCTCATTGCGTTTCTCCCAGGTCGACGATCACAACAATTCAACCACACATATATTTAGTGTGTTTGTAAGTGTGTCGACCTTCAATATCTCTCGAACCCCCGGTGCAGTTCCCAGTCCGTCACCCGGCGGTCATACTCGAGCTGCTCCCACCGGGCTGTGTGGACGTAGTGCTCGATCACCTCCTCGCCGAGAGCCCGCTTGAGCATTTTCGACTTCGCCATCGTCTCGGTCGCCTCGCGCAGAGTTTTCGGGATCTCCTTGAGCCGCGCGCCATGATAGGCGTCGCCCTCGAAGGGGTCGGCGAGCTCGAGATTTTCCTCCACGCCCGCCAGACCGGCGGCGATCAGCGCGGCGAAAGCGAGATGGGGATTGAGATCGGCGCCGCCGATCCGGCACTCGATGCGAATGCCCTTGGTTCCCTCCCCGCACAAGCGAAAGCCGGCCGTGCGATTGTCGCGGCTCCACACGATCTTGGTCGGCGCGAAGGTGCCGACCTGGAAGCGCTTGTAGGAATTGATGTAGGGCGCCAGGAACCAGGTAATTTCGCGGGCATATTTGAGCTGCCCGGCGACCCAGGCGCACATCAGCGGCGTCATCGTATGGCGGGCGGACTTGTCGAAAAACAACGGCGTCTCGCCATCCGCGCTCCACAGCGAATTGTGGATGTGGCTCGAATTGCCGGCGAGCGCATAGTCGTATTTGGCCATGAAGGTGACCGACTTGCCCATCGCCGTGGCGATATCCCTACAGCCGGTCTTCAAGATCGCGTGCCGGTCGGCCATCTCCAGGACCTCGGCATAACGGACATTGATCTCCTCCTGCCCCGGTCCCCATTCGCCCTTCGAGTTCTCCACCGCAATGCCCGCCCCCTGGAGCCCGTTGCGGATCGCCCGCATCACCGCCTCTTCCTTGGTGGTGAGATGGATGACGTAGTCCTCGATATAGGGCGAGGTCGTGTCGAGATCGCGCCAATTCTTTTCGCGCGCGCTGCGATAGGTCTCCTCGAACAGGTAGAATTCCAGCTCGGAGGCGAAATAGGCCAGCCATCCGCGCTCCCGCAGCCGCGCCGCCTGGCGCTTGAGAATGCCGCGCGGCGAGTGCGGCAGGTCGCCATGCGTGGCGTGATCCTGGATGTCGCAGATCACCAGCGCCGTCTTTTCCAGCCACGGCAGGGGCCGGATGGTGGCGAGGTCGGGCTTGAGAACGAAATCGCCGTAGCCCTTGGTCCAGCTCGCCGCCTTGTAACCCGGCACCGGCTCCATATCGATGTCATTGGCCAGCAGATAGTTGCAGCCATGAGTCTCGCCGTGGGCGCTCTCGACAAAATAGCTGCCGATGAAGCGTTTGCCGATCAGCCGGCCCTGCATGTCGACGGCAGCAGCCAGCACCGTGTCGATCTCGCCGGCCGCGACCGCCCGTTTCAGTTCCTCGAAAGTCATCATTGCCGACATGAAGCTCCCCGCCGGTCGCCCGGCCCGTTTCGTTCTGCCGGGCCCTAGCCTTCTCGGCGGGCCCTTGCGGGTGCGCCGGCCGGGCCGAAAATTCGGTCCGGCCGGCCGCAGCGGCGCCTAGCCGTAGCGGTAGGGCGGGCCCGCCTTGCGCATGGTGTCGCGGTATTCCTTCAAGATATTGACCACGCGCGCGCTGCGATCGCTTTCGGCGGCGATCTCCTCCCACAATTTTTCGGCCGCGTCCTCGACCTGCTGCCATTCGGATTCGGGAATCGTGGTCAGCTCCAGCTTGGTGCCGCCGGTCCTCAGCTTGGCCTCGCCGCCCCAATACCAGTGCTGGCGATAATAGTGCGAGGAATCCATGCACAGCCTGAACAGCGTCTGCAGCCGTTCGGGGATCGCGTTCCAGCGTTCAGAATTCGCGAAGAACGAGCCAATCCAGGCACCGGTGATGTTGTTGGTCAGGAAGTAGTTGGTGACGTCGGCCCAGCCGACCGTGTAGTCCTCGGTGATGCCCGACCAGGCCATGCCGTCGAGCTCGCCGGTCTGCACCGCAACCTCGGCGTCCTCGTAGGGGATGTTGACAGGTACCACCCCGAACTGGCTGAGAAACCGCCCGGCGGTCGGGAAGGTGTAGACACGCAACCCCTTCAGATCCTCCAGGCTGCGGATCGGCTTGGTGGTGTTGAAGTGGCACGGGTCCCAGGAACCAGCGCTGAGCCAGGTGACGTTCTCGACCTCGGAATAGGCTTCTTCCCAGATCTCCTTGAGCCCGTACTGGTTGAACAGCACCGGCACGTCGAGCGAATAGCGCGTCGCCGAAGGGAAATAGCCACCGAACACCGACACGTCGACCGGCGCCGCCATGGAATCCTCGTCGCTCTGCACCGCGTCGATCGTGCCCGCCTGCATGGCCCGGAACAGTTCGCCGGTCGGCACGATCTGGTCGGCGGTATAGAGCTCGATCACCATTTCGCCGTCGGCGACGGTGTTAAAGGCGTCGATCGCCGGCTTGATGACATGTTCGGCGAGCGCGACGCCGGCATAGGTCTGCATGCGCCAGCGGATCGGGCTTTGGGCACGCACATACGGCGTGGCCAGCGTCGTCGCACCGGCGGCGGTGACACCGGCAAGCCCGGCCTTCTTGATGAATTGGCGTCTGTTGTGCATCGTCTCTTCCTCCTGTTCGTTCACCCTCTTCAGGCCGCCCGCGTTGGGCGCCCCGTTGGCTCGCGGTTTTCGGACCTCACCTCCTTTCGCATCGGCTTCACGCTCGAAGACCTCCGTCTTTAGCGAAGATAGACATGCTGCGGCAGCCACAGCGCGATCTGCGGAAACGCCATCACCACGACGAGGCCGAAGACCATCACCGCGACGAACGGAATAATGGACCGATAGATGTCGCCCAGACTGATTTCCGGCGGCGCCATGGCGCGCATCAAAAACAGATTGTAGCCGAAGGGCGGGGTCATGTAGGCGATCTGGCAGGTGATCGTGTAGAGGACGCCGTACCAGATCAGATCGAAGCCGAGCAGCTTGACCAGGGGCACGTAAAGCGGCGCGACGATCACCAGCATCGCCGTATCGTCGAGAAACATACCCATGATCAGGTAGGAAAGCTGCATCAATATCAGCACTTCCCAGGGCGTCAGGCCGAGCCTGTCGACGAAGAAATGCTCGATTGCCTTGACCGCACCGAGTCCGTCGAAGACCGCGCCGAAGCACAAGGCGGCGACGATGATCCACATGAACATGCACGAAACCGCCAGTGACTTGCGCACCGTGTCGTGCAAGACCGTGCGCGTCAGCCGGCCCTTGACCAGCGCGGCCAGCGTCGCCGCCACCGCGCCGACGGCGGAGCTTTCAACCAGGCTGGTATAGCCCATCAGGAAAAGCCCGGTCATCATGAAGAAGATGAAGAACGGCAGGATGCCGGCCTGCAAGAGCCGCAGCTTCTCGCGCAGCGAGACATTGCGCTCGTCGGCCGGCAGAACCGGACCGAGATTGGGCTGCAGCCAGCAGCGCACGGCGATATAGACGATGAACAGACTCGCCATCAAAAGGCCGGGAAAGACACCGGCCAGCCAGAGCTGGCCGACCGGCTGGCGCGCGATCATGCCGTAAAGCACCAGCACCACGCTCGGCGGCACCAGGATGCCGAGCGAGGACCCGGCCTGGATGACGCCGGTCACCATCACCTTGTCGTAGCCGCGCCTGAGCAGTTCGGGCAGCGCGATTGTCGCCCCGATCGCCATGCCGGCGACCGACAGGCCGTTCATGGCCGAGATCACCACCATCAAGCCGATCGTGCCGATCGCCAGCCCGCCGCGCACCGGCCCGAACCAGACATGGAACATCTTGTAGAGATCGTCGGCGATGCCGGATTCCGACAGCATGTAGCCCATGTAGATAAAAAGCGGCAATGTCAGCAGCGGATACCATTTCATCAGCTTCATCGCCGCCGAGAAGCCGAGTTCGGAGCCTCCTGTCCCCCACAGAAGAAGCGCGAAGATCACCGCGACGAAACCGATCGCCCCGAAGACGCGCTGCCCGGTCAGAAGCAGCACCATCATGGAGGAGAACATGGTGACGGCGATCAGTTCGTAGCCCATCAGAACTCCTCGCCGCGAAGCCGCGCGACATCGCGGAAGAACTGGGCCAGCGCCTGCAGGATCATGAAAACGATGCCGACACACATCACGATCTTGATCGGCGCCATATAGGGGGCCCAGGCCGAATAGCTCTTCTCGCCATAGTGCAGCGCGTAGCTGGTGCTGGAAAACCCGCCATAAAGCAGCATGGCGAGATAAAAGATCAAAAACAGGATGGTGACGGCGTCGATCGCGGCGCGCCGCCGCAGGCTCCAGCGGCCATAGATCAGGTCCATGCGCACATGGGCGTCGTTCTGCAACGACCAGCCGCCGCCGAGCATATAATAGCCGACCATCAGGAACTGGGCCATTTCCAGCGTCCACAGCGGCGGGATCGCCACCGCCTTCATGATGGAGGAATACAAAAGCACGCCCATGATCGCGAAGATCAGATACATCGCAAACAGGCCGACGACCCGGTTGACCGCGTCGACGACGCGCACGAACCGCTTCACCGGCTCAGGCATTGCGGGCCTCCGCCTTGGCCGGTCCGATCATTGCCGGTACGCCCCCTTGCGCGCTGCGTAGCCCATGCCGGCCAGTATGTCGTAAAACCGCCCGGCCCACAGGCGCTGCCCCTCCTCGGTCGCGATCTCATCATTGCGGATTTCAATCATCGCACAAGGCAGGTTTCGCGTACCAGCATGCCGTGCAAGCGAATAATAGACGCCGTCCGACGGTGCATAAGGCCGATTGTCGCCGACCGCGACGTTCGGCAGCCGCCCCAGACCGGCCAGCATCGGTTGCGCCATGCGCCGGTCGGCATCGTGCACGATGCCGACATGCCAGGGTCTGGCAACGCCACGATAGACCGGCGTGAACGAGTGGACAGACACCACGGCAATCGTCCGGCCGGCCGCAAGCCGCTCCTCGATCAGCCCGGCGACGGCGGCATGAAACGGCGCGTGCGCCATCGCGATGCGCCGCGCGCGACCCCTGGCATCCAGGCCGCGATTGCCGGGCACCGGCGTCGTTTCGCTGATCTCGGGCACGAGGTCGGCCGCGTCGGGCAGGCGATTGCAGTCGGCTACCAGCCGCGACACGGTCGATTCGATCAGCGCGGCATCCAGCCGCGCCGCCATGGCGCGCGCGACCGCGGCCGCGCCCGGATCCCAGGCGATGTGGCTTTGCAAGATGTCGGCGGACAGGCCGAGACCGGCCAGTTCGGCTGGAACGCGGTTGGAGGCGTGCTCGCACAAAAGCACGAGCGGACCCGGTGCCGAACGCCCGCTAAGGCGGACCGGATCGAACGTCTCCGCAAGCTGCGACGGCGCCGCTCCCATTGTTTGCGCAGATCCCCTTTTTTCGTAACGTATCGTACGTTTTTATGATGTTGCGCGTTGGTGAATGATTTCATACATATTTCGCGGACGTGTCAAATGGCTTTTCCGTCGGCGGCAAGGCGGCGCGCCGCAAACAGGAGGGCGTCTTGGCCACAAGCATTGCAGAGCTGATCGCGGATCGGATGGATGCCATGCCGACCGGCGAAAAGCGCGCCGCGCAGACGCTGATCGCCAATTATCCGCTGATCGGGCTGAAGACCGTCGCCGACTTCTCGCACCAAGCCGGCGTCAGTTCACCGACCATTCTGCGCTTCATTGCCAGGCTCGGGTTCCACAATTACGCCGAGTTCCAGTCCGCCCTGCAGGACGAGCTCGCCGCACAGCTCCAGTCCCCGCTCACGCGCACGACACAGCCCTCGCCCGCGCGCGGCAGGACGGCGCAGACAGTGGACGCGACGCTGGAAAACATCCGCGGAACGTTCCAACACGTCTCCGACCGCCAGATCCGCGACATCGTCGCACTGTTGTCGAACCGGCGCTGCGGCATCCATTTGGTCGGCGGTCGCTTCACCGACCCGATCGCCCGCTATATGGCAGCCCACCTGACCATCGTCCGCTCAAACGTGTCCCATCTCGCCGGTCAGGAAAGCAATTGGCGCGACCGGCTGATCGACATGGGCAAGCGCGACGTGCTGGTCGTCTTCGACATCCGCCGCTATCAGGACAGCCTGCTGCGCTTCGCCGAAATGGCGGCCAAGCGCGGCATTCACATCGTCCTGGTCACGGATCAATGGCTGTCACCCATCGCCCGCTTCTCGCGCCACGTCATTGCCGGGCGCACGGCGGTGCCGTCAGCCTGGGACTCTTCGGCCGCCTTGTTCGTGATCGCCGAAATCCTGATCGGCGAACTCACCCGCGCCTTGGAGACCGAGAGCCGAGGGCGCATCCGCGAGATGGAAGCGCTGCGCGGCGGCTGAGATCGGCGCCGCAAAGGCGATAAACATGGACAAGATTTAACATTTTTCGGCGTGCAGGCACGCCGGAGAATTGTCATAAAGACAGCCTATTGACCGTTTGCGAGGCCGGTCTCGCTTGCGCGCGCTTTTTTGGCGGCGACATGAGAGCGAGGGCAAGCCACAATGGCACATGTCCGGCGGTCCCGGAGTGATGGATGTCGATCTGGAAGCAAATCGCGCTAACCCTGCTGGTGCTGCTTGTCGCGGCGGCGATCTGGGCGCGTTTTTTCCCCGGCGCCGACCAGCAGCTCGCACGCTGGGGTCTCGACTGGGGCCCCGGCGCGGCGACCGACGGCGGGAGCGGGCGCGACAGCGGTCCGGCCAGCGGCCGCGGCGGCCGCCCGCCGCAAGGCGGCGTCGTGACCGTGGCCGTGCTCGAAAGCACCATCAACGACCGTCTCGTCGCCATCGGCACCGGGCGGGCAGCGCGGTCGGTTACCGTGACGCCCTTCGCCAGCGGCCGCATGACCGAATTGCTGGTCGAATCGGGATCGATCGTCGACGCCGGCGACGTGATCGCCCGGCTCGACGCCGAAGCCGAGCAGATCGCGTTTGACCGGGCCCGCATCGCGTTGCGCGATGCCGAAGCCCGCCTCGAGCGCGTGCGCGCGCTTCGTGCCTCCAACACCGCCAGCGCGGTCCAGGTGACCGATGCCGAGCTCGCCGTCGACAATGCGCGTCTGGCGCTGCGCGACGCCGAACTGGAACTGTCGCGGCGCTCCATCGCCGCGCCGATCGGCGGCACTGTCGGCATCCTGCCGATCGCCGCCGGCAATTATGTCACCGCGCAAAGCGAGATCGCCTCGATCGACGACCGCTCGGAAATCCTGGTCGATTTCTGGATTCCCGAACGCTATGCCGGCACCGTCACGGTCGGCTCGCCGCTGACGGCCGCCGCCATTGCGCGTCCGGGCGAAACCATTCAAGGCAGCGTCAGCGCGGTCGACAACCGCATCGACGCCGAAAGCCGCACGCTGCATGTCCAGGCCCGCCTCGACAACAGCGCCGACAGGCTGCGCGCCGGCATGTCGTTCCACGTTTCCATGCGTTTTCCCGGCGACACCTATCCCGCCGTCGACCCGCTGGCCGTGCAATGGGGCGCCGACGGCGCATTCGTGTGGGCGGTGCGCAACGGCCGCGCAGAGCGCGTAGCGGTACGGATCGTCCAACGCAATGCCGACAGCATCCTGGTCGACGCGCCGCTGGCGCTGTCCGACGCCGTCGTCACGCAAGGTATCCATGCCGTACGCGAGGGCGCGGAAGTGCGTCTGGCAAGCCGCGACGGTGAAGCCGCGGCGCCTCAGACCGGGACTTCGCGCCCCGCCAGCGGGTCGTAGGGCGGGTCACGGGCAATGAGTACAAAAACCGATCCCGAACTCGGCCTGACGGCGCTCTTCGTCCGCCGGCCGGTTCTCGCCTTCGTGATGAACACGCTGATCGCGGTGGCCGGCCTCGCCGCCCTGCTAGGCGTGGAGATCCGGGAACTGCCGGAAGTCGACCGGCCAGTGATCACCATCCGAACCGAATATCCGGGCGCCTCGGCCGAAACCATCGATCGCGAATTAACCGGCCTGATCGAGGGCGCCGTGTCGCGCATCGCCGGCGTGAAATGGATTTCGTCCTCGTCCTCTTTCGGCCGCAGCACGGTGACGGTCGAGTTCAACGACAGCGCCAATATCGACACCGCCGCCTCCGACATGCGCGATGCCCTCGGCCGGATCGCGCACGAACTGCCCGAGGACGCCGACGCCTCACGCATTATCAAGGCGGATTCCAACGCCCAGCCGGTCATGAGGCTCGCCGTCACCTCCGCCACCATGTCTGTCCAGGACATGACCGTGCTGGTGGAGGACGAGATCGCCGACCAACTGGCCTCTGTTGCCGGCGTGGCCGATGTCCAGATCTATGGCGAACGCGACAAGATCTTCCGCATCGACATCGATCCCGCCCGGCTGGCCAGTCTCGGCCTGACCGTCGGCGACATCCGCAGCGCATTGTCGTCGATGGCCTTCGACGCCCCGGCTGGCTCGCTGACCAGCAACACCCAAGACCTGATCGTGCGCGCCTCCGCCACGGTCGCCACGCCCGAAGCGTTCGAGAAGATCGTGGTTAAGGGCAATACGCGCCTCGGGGATTTCGCCTCCGTGACCCTGGGCAAGGATCTCGGCGAGACCCAGTTGCGCGCCAACGGCAAGACCGGCATCGGCATGGGCGTGATCCGCGCGGCCCAGTCGAACACGCTCGAGATATCGGCCGGCATCCGCGAGGCGGCTGAGCGCATTCGCGAGAACCTCCCGGAGGGTGTCTCGATCGACGTAACCAGCGACGACGCAACCTTCATCACCGGCGCCATCCATGAGGTCGAGATCGCGCTCGGCATCGCCGTTTCGGTGGTGCTTTTGATTATCTTCCTGTTCCTTTGGGATTTTCGCGCCACGATCATTCCCGCCGTGGCGATCCCGGTCGCGCTGGTCGGAACGGTGGCCGCCATCTATCTGGTCGGCTTTTCGATCAATATCCTAACACTGCTCGCGCTCGTTCTGGCGACCGGCCTCGTGGTCGACGACGCCATCGTGGTGCTGGAAAACATCGTCCGGCGGCGCAATCAGGGTCTCGGCCCGCGCGCTGCGGCCGTACTGGGCACAGAGGAAGTGTTTTTCGCCGTCCTGGCGACCACCGCCACGTTGATCGCGGTGTTCGTGCCGCTGTCCTTCCTGCCCGGCCAGACCGGCGGCCTGTTCCGCGAGTTCGGCTTCGTGCTGGCGATCTCCGTTTTTCTGTCGTCGCTGGTGGCGTTGTCGCTGTGTCCGATGCTCGCCTCGCGCTTTCTGCGCACCGGCGAGGAGGCGCAAAGCCAAGGCGCGATGGGATCGCTGGGCCGCGGCCTATCCAAACTGTATGCACGGATGTTGCGCGTGTGCCTCGACGCGCCGCTCGTCGTCGTCGTCGTTTCCGCCCTGATCGCCGGGTCGGCGGCCCTGCTCTATCCGACCATCAAGTCCGAACTGACGCCGCGCGAGGACCGTTCTCTCGCCTTCATGCGGGTGTCCGCGCCGCAGGGCGTCAGCCTCGACTATTTCGCTGACCAGATGCTGCGGATCGAGGCCCTGCTCGCGCCGATGCAGGAGCGCGGCGAGATCGAAAGCACGTTTTCCATCGCGGGCTCCGGCGGGTCGTCCAACGGCGGCTTTCTGGTGATGCGCCTGGCGCCGTGGGACGCGCGCCAGCGCTCCCAGCAGGAAATTCTCGACGAGGCAAACGCGCTGGTCGCTCAGGTGCCGGGCGTGCGCGCCTTCGCCTTCCAGCCCAACAGCCTGGGCATACGGGGCGCCGGCAGCGGCCTGCAATTCGCCGTCGCGGGCGCCAATTACGCCGTGCTGAACGAAACCGCCGCCGCGATCGTGGCCGAGATGGAAAAGGATCCGCGCTTCCGCCAGGCGCGCCTGTCCAGCGACACCACCCAGCCCCAACTCGCCGTCAGGATCGACCGCGAGCGGGCGAGCGATCTCGGCATCGAGATCGCCGGCATGGGCGAGGCCCTGCAGGCCATGCTCGACGGGCGTAAGATCGGCACCGTGTTCATCGACGACCGCAGCTTCGACGTGAAGCTGGTTTCCACCATCAATCCGATCAACGATCCCACCGATCTGGAAAACATCTTTTTGAAGACGCGCGACAATCGCTTCGTGCCGGTCTCCACCATCGCCACGCTGACCGAAATGGCGGTACCGCCGTCGCTGTCGCGCGAGCAGCAGATGCGCGCCGTTTCCGTCACCTCGGCGCTCGACGCCGATTTCGCGCTCGGATCGGCCTATGAACGCGCCTTGAAGATCGCCGAGCCGCTGCTGCCACCCGGCTACCGTATCATCCCGCTGGCCGAAACCGCCACGCTCGGCGAGCAGTCGGAAAGCATGATGACAACCTTCGGCTTCGCGATCGTCATCATCCTCCTGGTGCTGGCGGCGCAGTTCGAAAGCTTCGTCAGCGCCGTTATTATCATGGCGACGGTGCCTCTGGGACTCGCCTGCGCGGTCTTCGCCATGCTTTTGACCGGCACAACGCTCAACGTCTACAGCCAGATCGGCCTGGTGCTGCTGGTCGGCATCATGGCCAAGAACGGCATTTTGATCGTCGAGTTCGCCAATCAGCTTCGCGACCGCGGCCAAAACGTGCGCGAGGCGATTGAAAACGCCGCCAATGTCAGGCTGCGCCCGGTGATGATGACCATGATCTGCACCATCGTCGGCGGCGTGCCGCTGGTGATGGCCAGCGGCGCGGGCGCCGAAGCGCGCGTGGCGCTGGGCTGGGTGATTGTCGGCGGCCTCGGGCTGGCGACGGTTTCGACCCTGTTTCTGACGCCTGTCGCCTATCTGGTGCTTGGCCGCTTCGTCACGCCCAAGGCCCAGGAAGAGGCCCGGTTGCACAGGGAAATCGAGCAGGCGCAGCGTCCGGCAGCGACGCCAGGCGAATAAGCCCTTCGGATCCAGCGGCGCCGTTCTGCGTTTTACCGAAGCGCGGATCGGCGCTCGAACATGTTGCTTTAACGCTTTTCCGGACGGCGAACCGGCTTCCGCTTCGCCTGGAAACGCTCACATAAAAGAGGCCGCGCGAAGATTATCGCGCGGCCTTCGTCGTCTGGTTTCTGTCGATCAGTTCGAGGTGGACGGATCGATACGGCCGACCTCAACCCATTTGTCGCCCACGATCTTGGAGATGATGATCAGCTCGCCGCCCTGGTGGTCGGGGCCGACATCGACGGGAACGTCGTTGATCACATCCTCGAACTTCACGCCTTCCATGGCCGTACGGAAACTCTCCGACGTCAGGTCCGGACCTGCAGCCTCAAGCGCCATGACCAGCGTCTTGGCCGCTCCGTAGCCGAGCTGCGCGGCCGTGTCCGGCGCATTACCGGTATAGGCCTCGTAGCTTTCCGCCCACTCCTTGACCTCGGGAACATCGAGCCTGGCCTCGAAATCGACCCAGCCGGCCGCCGCGTAGTAGCCTTCCGTCACTCCGCCGGGCACCTTGGCAACGGCGGTGTTGAAGCCTGCCGACGAACCGATGAAGGCGACATCGGTCCAGCCAAGCTTCTTGGCCGTGCCGAAAGCGACGATGGTCTGACGCACGCCGAGCGCCGTGGCGACGATATCGCAGCCCGCATCCTTCAGCTTCTGGATCGAGCCGACGAAATCCTGCTCGTCGGGCTTGTGGGTGGTCTCGGCCGCCCAGGTCAGCCCCAGCTCCTCGGTCTTGCTCTTGGCGCCCTCCTCGATTTCCTTGCCGAAATCGGACGGGATGTACATTGCGCACACTTCCTTGGCGTCGTCCTGCTTCACCAGGAACTCCACGCCCGCCCGGATCTGATCATAATAGGACGAGAAACCGGTATATTTATAGGCGATGTCGCCTTCGATCATCTGGCGCGCGGCCGTCAGCGGCGACACGTTGGCCACTTCTTTCGCTTCCATGATCTTGAAGCCGGCGATGTTGTGCGGCGTGCCCAGATTCAGCAGCATGGCGAACACCTTGTCGGAATTCACCAGCTTGTTGAAGTTCTGCACCGCCTTGGGCACCTGATAGCCGTGATCCTCGACCACGAAGCGGATCTTGCGTCCGTGAATTCCGCCCTGTTCGTTGACTTCGTCGAACACCTGCTGCGCCGCCTTGATGGCGCCGACATTGAAGGCGGCGAACACGCCGGACAAATCACCGTTGGAGCCGAGCACGATCTCGTCGTCGCTGACGCCCTGGGTGGCGTTGGCGGCCGAGGCCATCCCGGCCGCCAACGCGGCGGCGAGGATGGATCTGGTCAGTGTCTTCCTCATGGGTATTTCCTCCTTGGCTATGATATTCAGGTTTCGGCATGGCCGGGCTGGCCATACATGTCGTCGATCAGTTTCTTGTGTTTTTGTTCGACGAAACTGCGCTTCAACTTCATCGTCGCGGTCAATTCCTCATCCTCCGCCGTCAGCAGCACGTCGATCAAGCGGAAATCCTTGATCTGCTCGACACGGGCGAATTCGGCGTTCGTCTCCGCGACGATACCGGCGATGAGATCGCGCACTTCCTGCGCCGCGCACAGCGACTTGAAATCGTTGAACGGCACGCGCCTTTTCTGCGCGAATTTCTCGACATTCTCCTGATCGATCATGATCAGGCTGGTCAGATATTTGCGCTTGTCGCCGATGATCACCGCATCGGCGATGAAGGGCGAGAATTTCAGCCGGTTCTCGACCTCCGCCGGCGTAATGTTCTTGCCACCGGCGGTGATGATGATGTCCTTGACCCGGCCGGTGATCGTCAGGAACCCCTCATTGTCGAGGCGTCCGACATCACCGGTCTTGAGCCAGCCATCCTCGGTGACGGTCTCGGCGGTCTTGTCGGGCTTGTTCCAATATCCCTTGAAGACATTGGCGCCGCGATATTGGATCTCGCCTTCGGGCGAGAGCCGGATTTCGCCGCCCGGCACCGGCTGGCCGACCGTGCCGGTCTTGTTGCGCTCGATCAGATTGACCGAGATCACACCGGCGCTTTCGGTCATCCCGTAGCCTTCCAAAACGGTGATGCCGACGGCCCGATACCATTTCAAAAGCGCCGGCGAGATCGGCGCCGCGCCTGTCGTCCCGCGCCGCAGCCGGTCGAACCCGAGCATGCGGCGCAGATTCTTGAGCACCAGGAAATCCCAGATCGCGTAGGAAAGCCGGTTCATAGCGGAAACCGTCTCACCGGCCTCCAGCGCCTCGGCGCGCGCCATACCGGACGCCAATGCGCGACGGAAGGCCCATTTGCCGAGCGGCGTGGCTTCGTTGGCCATAATGGTGACGCGGGAGTAGATTTTCTCCCACACGCGTGGCACCGCCGTGAACACATGCGGCGAAACCTCGCGCAGATTGTCGAACACGGTTTCGGGGCTCTCGGCGAAATTAACCGTCGAGCGCAGCCCGATCGGCGTGAAGACGCTGATCAGCCGTTCCAGGATATGGCACAACGGCAGGAAGCAGACCTGCTCGTCGCTTTCGTCGACCGGCAGGGTCAGCACCGCGCCAGCAATCGACACGACGATGTTCTCGTGGCTGATCATCGCGCCTTTCGGCGGGCCCGTGGTCCCGGACGTGTAGACCAGGATCGCGGTGTCGTCGGGTTTCGAGGTAGCGATCTCTTCCTCGAAACGGTTCGGATTCTGTTTCAGGAAATCCCGCCCGAGCCGGTAAAGCTCGTCGAGGAAAATGACCCGGTCGTCGGAAAACCCATGCAGACCGTCGGCATCGTAGACGATGACCTTGGCAAGCCCCGGCATCTCGTCCTTGACCGACAAGAACTTGTCGAGCTGCTCGTCATTTTCCACGAACAGGAAGCGGCTGTCGGAATCGTTGACCAAATATTGCAGTTGCTTGGCCGAATCGGTCGTGTAGACGCCTGACGCGATGCCACCCACCGACTGGACCGCAAGGTCGGTGTAGATCCATTCCTTGTTGTCCTCCGACAGGATCGAGACCACTTCGCCGCGTTTCAGCCCGAGCGAGAGCAGGCCCAGTCCGATCAGGCGGGCGTGTTCGTAAAAATCCTCCCACGTATAGGACAGCCAGATGCCGTACTGTTTTTCGCGATGCGCGACGCGGTTGCCCAGTTCCTGGCAGCGCTGACGAAACAGCTTCACCAGCGTGTCGCAACCGTCGAACACATAGGGACCCTTTGACAGGTCCGCATTGAAACTGTGTCCGTTAACCGTCTGTTGCGGAGGCAGTTTTTCGGCAATCGTCATTGCTTCCTCCCGTCACGGCGCGCCTCAGCGCCAGGTCTTTTTCTGTTTCCAGCGCTTCTGGCCGCGCTGCGTCTCCTGCTGGACGCCGAGATAGAATTCCTGCACGTCCTTCGACTGCAGCAGGCGCTTGGCGTCGTCGGCCATGACGATGCGCCCCAATTCCATCACGTAGCCGTAATCGGCCACCTCCAGGGCAACCTTGGCGTTCTGCTCGACAAGCAGCATCGTCACCTTCTGCTCGCGGTTGAGGCGGCGGATGATCTTGAAGATCTCCTTCACCAACAGCGGCGACAAGCCGAGACTCGGTTCGTCGAGCAGCATCAGGGTCGGACGGGCCATCAGGCCGCGGCCGATCGCCAGCATCTGCTGCTGGCCGCCCGACAGCGTGCCGGCGGCCTGTCGGCGCCGCTCGGCCAGGATCGGAAAATAGGAAAACACCATCTCCTCGTCGCGGTGCACCTCGCCCGTGTCGTTGCGGGTGAAGGCCCCCATCCTCAGATTTTCCTCGACGGTGAGCAGCGGGAAAACCTCGCGCCCTTCCGGCACGTGGACGATACCCTTGCGCACGATGCTGTCGGGGCTGGCGCCGGCGATGTCCTCGCCGCGGTAGACGATCTGCCCCTTCTCCGGGTCCATGACGCCCGAAATGGTCTTCATCAGCGTCGTCTTGCCGGCACCGTTGGCGCCGAGCACCGTCGCGATCTGGCCCTCGCGGACCTCGAGGCTGCAACCGCGGATCGCCATGATCGGCCCGTAATAGCTTTCCAGGTTGCGCACCGTCAGCAAGGCCTGTGGCGCCTGGTCGGGATGTGCCTGTGCTGCCGTGGCGCCGCTCATGCGACCTCCCTTTCCGCCGCCTCATCGGCCGAGCCGATATAGGCCTCGATCACCTTTGGATCGTTCTGGACTTCCGCCGGCGTGCCAAGGGCCAGCATCATGCCATCGGCCAGTGCAAGCACGCGGTCGCAAACCGAGGAAACGAGATGCATGTCGTGCTCGACCATCAAGACAGTGATGCCCATCTGAGTCTTGATGTCCTCGATCCAGAAGGCGACGTCCTGGGTCTCCTCAACCGAAAGACCGGAGGCCGGCTCGTCGAGCAGCAGCAATTTCGGTTCGATGGCGAGCGCCCGCCCCATCTCGACCACCTTGCGCACCCCGTAGGGCAGGCCGGCGATCATCTTCTCGCGATAGGGCTGCAGGTCGAGAAAATCGATCACCTTCTCCACAGCCGTGCGGTGACGCCGCTCCTCTTCGCGTACGAAGGGCGTGAACAGCAGTTCGGAGACGAAATTGGAATGGCGGTGGCGATGCCGACCGACGAGCAGGTTCTGCAGCACGGTGGCCTGCTCGAACAGCTCGATGTTCTGGAAGGTGCGCGCAATGCCCAGCCCGGCGATCTCGTGCGGCTGGCGCGTTAGGATGCTCTTACCGTCGAAGCGGATGTCGCCCTCGGCCGGCTCGTAGAAGCGCGAGATCAGGTTGAAGATCGTCGACTTGCCGGCGCCGTTGGGCCCCACCAGCGCGAAAACCTCTCCCGCCTCGACCGAAAACGAGACCTGATTGACCGCCACCACGCCGCCGAAGCGAAGCGTGACATTGTCGATTTCAAGCAGGCTCATCGCATGCGCTCCGTCTTGAGATAGCTCTTCTGGCGCCTGAACATGTCGCGGCGATAGAACGGAAACAGCTCGAAATAGGTTCTGATCTTAACCCAGCGGCCGTAAATGCCCATCGGTTCGAACAGGATGAAACCGATCAGGATGGCGCCGAAGATCGCCGCTTCCAGCCCCGGTATCGCGATCGAGCCGCTGCCGATCAGGCCGGCGACGAAATCGCGTCCCATCGCGATCGCCTGCGGCATCAACGCCACGACGACAGCACCGAAAAAGGCGCCGTGGATGGAACCGAGCCCGCCGATGACGATCATCATCAGAAGCTGGATCGAGATGATGATGTTGAAGGTCTCGTTGTTGAAGATGCCGGCGAAATGGCCCATCAGGGCCCCGGCCAGGCCGGTGATCGCCGTCGATATGCCGAAGGAAACCGCCTTGGTGCGGGCGATGTTGACCCCCATCGCCTGGGCCGACACTTCCGAATCGCGCACCGCGGCGAAGGAACGGCCGAGCGGCGAGCGCAACAGGTTGCGATAGGCCAGCACGACCAGGATCGTGACGATCAGCACCAGCCAGTAGAACCGCTCCGGGTTGCCGTAACGATCGATCTCCAGTCCGAAAATGCTGATCGTCGGCGCGAACAGGCCGACCACGCCGTTGGTCAGCGGCTCGGCGATGACGATCAAATCGTCGGTCAAGATGGAGATCGCCAAGGTGCCGATGGCGAGATAGATGCCGTGCAGCTTGGTGGTGGGGATGGCGATCAGCACGCCGGCCAGCCCGGCGATCACGCCGGCCAGCGGAAAGGACAGGATGAAGGGCAGGCCCAGCCTTTCCTGCAACAGCACATTGGCATAGCAGCCCACCGCGAGGAAGGCCGCATGGCCGAGGCTCGCCTGACCGGTCTGGCCGACCAGGATCATCAGCCCCATGCCGGCGATCGCCCAGATCAAAAGATTGGTCATCTCGCCGAGCCAGAACGTGTCGAAAAACAACGGCAACAGGATCGCCAGCGCGGCCAGGAGCAGATACCACGCCGCCTGGACGCCATGCCGGAAATAATTGATGTCGGCGTCGTAGGATGTCTTGAAGACGATTCTCATGGCCGCGCTACACCTTCTTCCGGTGGACCTGGGCGAGAATGCCGTGCGGTCGGAAGATCAGGATCAGGAACAGCAGCAGGTAAGGCATGATCTGCGAGTAGCCAGCCGCGATGTAATAGGACGAGAACGGCTCGATCAGCCCGACGATCAGCCCGCCGAGCAGCGCACCAGGCAGCGAGCCGAACCCGCCGATCACCGCCGCGGCGAAGGCCTTGATGCCGAGTAGGCCGATCGAGGGATCGATCGACCCCTTCGAGGCGAACAGGATGCCGGCGATGGCGGCGACCGCGCCGGCGAGCGCCCAGATCAGCGAATGAACGCGCATCACCGGTATGCCCATATAATAGGCCGCGAGCTGGTTCTGGGAGGCGGCCTGCATGGCGACGCCGAGCTTGGTGCGGTTGAAGTAGAAATAGAGCGCGACGGTGAGGATCAGCGTGACGGCGATGATCATCACCTCGTCGAGGCCGAGCACCAGCCCGCCGAAGCGCACGTCCTTGCCGGCGATCGGCGATTCCAGCGAGATCGGCTCATGGCCCCAGATCAGCCCGGCGAAAAAGCGCAGCACGAAGCCGAGCGCGATGGTGAGGATGACGATCGCGATCTGCGACTGGCCGAACATGCGCCTGAGCACGAACAGGTCGAGCAGATAGCCGAAGGCGCCCATCACCACGATCGCGATCGGCACCGACAGCCAAAACGGCCAGCCCAGAAATTCCTGGTTGGTCAGGCCGAGCGCGATGAAGGCACCGAGCATCATGAAGTCGCCCTGGGCGAAGTTCACGGCTTCGGTCGCCTTGTAGATCAGGACGAACCCCAACGCGATCAGGCCGTAGACGCACCCATTGGCGAGGCCGCTTACAACAAGCTGCAAGACGTCCAAGACGTTCTCCTCCCATCATTGCCACGGTCTTTGCCGTGTTTTTTTAAACCGTAACAGCGACTTGCCTGTCCCCGCAAGCAAACTCGCCAACTCTTTCCTCAGGGCTCGATAAACACCTTGCCGTTCGGTTTGGCGAGCTCGCCCGGCACACGGTCGATCGCCTCGTCAAGCGGCACGATCGCCGTCACATCGGTCGACCAACGTCCGTCTGCGAAGCGTTTTTGCGCCTCCATCACCACCGCGACCCTGCGTTCCGGCGCGGCGTTGCGCAACCAGTCCGTCAGCCAGAAGCCTTCGATGCGCTTGCGCATGAAGATCAATTGACCGGGCTCAGGGATCGGCGTCGTCTGCGTGTCGAGCCGACCATAAACGATCCAGCGCGCCCGTTTCGGCATTGCGTTGAAGATCTGGCCGGCGAGCGGCCCCGTCACCGCGTCGAGCAGGATCCGCGGTTGCTCCTGCTTCATCACCGTCTTCAAAGTCGTCTCGAAATCGGGTGCGGAGGCGTTGAGCACATGTGCGGCGCCGGCCTTCTCGAGCAGCGGGGTCTGGTCGTCGCGGCGCACGATGGCGATCGGCCGATAACCGTCCTCGGCCGCCACGCCCATGATCAGCTTGCACAACTGGCTCGCCGCTGCCGTCAGCACGAAGGCCTTTTCGCCTTCCTCCTTGACGATCCCGAACATGGCGAGCGCGGTCAGCGGATTGACGATCATCGCCGCGCCGTCGACGTCGTTGACGCCGTCGATCAGCGGAATGCAGGCTGCCGCCTCGGCGACCGCGTATTCGGCCCACGCGCCCCAGTTCGACAGCCCAGTGGGAAAGGCGACGCGCGCGCCCACAAGCTTCTGGGCGGCGGCGTCCTCACCGGCCGCCACCACCTCGCCGACCCCTTCGAACCCGGCCGGCTGGCCCTTGTGGCGTGGCTGGCCATAGAGCCCCTTGACGAACATGACATCCGACGGGTTGATCGCCGCCGTTCGGACCTTCACCAGCACCTGGCTGGCGCCGGGCATGGGCACGCCGATCTCGCCCAGTTCGACGAAAGAGCCCATATCGGCGAGCGAAGCGTCCGACGACTCGGCCGAATAGCCATCATGCTTCAAAAGAAGCGCCTTCATGGTGGGCGGTATCGTCATGCAATATCCTTCTCGGGTTTGAGAATCAGCTTGCCGGCTGCGCCGCGGTTCATCACCCGCGCCAGCACCGCCGGTGCGTCGGCAAGCCGGTACTCGCCCTCGATCACCGGCTTGAGCTTGCCGTCCAGATACCAGCCGACCAGTTCGCGCATGTTGGCGGCATAAGTGGCGGGCTCCTTGCGCGTGAACGCGCCCCAGAAGACGCCGACCACGCTGAACCCCTTGACCAGGGCCAGATTGACGGGAAATTTCGGGATCGTGCCGGAGGCGAAGCCGATCACCAACAGCCGGCCGCCCCAACCCATGGCGCGGGCCAGCGCGTCGAAGGCCTCGCCGCCGACCGGGTCATAGCCGACATCGACCCCCTTGCCGCCTGTCGCCTCCTTCAACGCCTCTTTCAGATTGTCGTAGCCGAGCACGACATCGGCACCGGCCTCGCCCGCGATCCGGCGTTTTTCGGCGCTGGAGGCGACGGCGATCACCCGCGCGCCCATCGCCTTGCCGATCTGGACGGCCGCTAGCCCGGTCGCACCGGCCGCGCCGAGCACGCACAGGGTCTCGCCCGCAGCCAGCTTGCCGCGCTGCTTGAGCGCGTGGTGCGACGTCCCGAAGCCGCACAGCAGCGCGCAGGCATCGGCGTTGCCCATCTCATCGGGCAGGGCCATCACCGTGTCCTCGTGGGCGGCGACCCTTTCGGCATAGGCGCCGAGCGACGAGACGGACGCGACCCGATCGCCGACCTTGACGCGGCTCACCGCATCGCCGACCGCCACCACCGTGCCGGCCACTTCCATGCCCGGCACGAACGGCACTGGCGGCTTCATCTGATAAAGCCCCTGCACGAGCAGCCCGTCGGGATAGTTGACGCCGATCGCCTCGGCCTCGATCACCACCATGTGGCCGGTCGCCTCCGGTTCCGGCCAGTCGGCATATTCCAGCCGGTCGAGCGGGGCGAAATCGCGGGCAACGATCGCTTTCATGACGCCGTCACACCTTTTCCTGCGTGTATTTTTTCAACTCGACCCGCGCCACCTGCCGGCGGTGCACCGCGTCGGGTCCGTCGGCCAGACGCAGCGTACGCAGATGCGTCCACGAGCGCGCGAGCGGCGTATCCTGGCTGATGCCCTGGCCGCCGAACATCTGGATCGCCTCGTCGGTCACCTTCAGCGCCACCCTCGGCGCGACCACCTTGATCTGGCTGATCCAGGGCGCGGCGGCACGCGGGTCGCCCTGATCCATCATCCAGGCGGCCTTGAGGCACAAGAGCCGCGCCATCTCGATCTCCATCCGGCATTCGGCGATGATGTCGTAGTTGGCGCCGAGTTGGGCCAGCGGCTTGCCGAAGGCCTCGCGCCGCATGGAGCGCCGGCACATCTGCTCCAACGCCATCTCGGCCTGGCCGATGGCGCGCATGCAATGGTGGATGCGGCCGGGTCCGAGCCGGCCCTGGGCGATCTCGAAGCCGCGCCCCTCGCCGAGAATGAGATTGTCGGCCGGAACCCGCACATTCTCGAATTTGAGATGGAGATGGCCGTGCGGCGCGTCGTCCTCGCCATAGACATGCATCGCCCTGAGCTTGGTGATGCCGGGCGTGTCGGCCGGCACCAGGATCATGGAATGGCGCTGATGTTTCGGCGCGTCCTCGGCGGTCTTGACCATCACCACATAGATCGCGCAACGCGGATCGCCAGCACCCGACGACCACCATTTCTCGCCGTTGAGCACGTAGTCGGCGCCGTCCCGCTCGCAGCGCATGGCGATGTTGGTCGCGTCCGAGGACGCGACGTCGGGCTCGGTCATCAAATAGGCGGAGCGGATGCGGCCCTCCAGGAGCGGCGCGAGCCATGCGCGCTTGTGCGCCTCGGAGCCGTAGCGCTCCAAAACCTCCATATTGCCGGTATCGGGCGCCGAGCAGTTGAACGTCTCCGCACCCAGATGGGCCTTGCCCATCTCCTCGGCCAGATAGGCGTATTCCACCGTCGTCAGCCCGTAGCCGCGGCTGGAATCGGTCAGCCAGAAATTCCACAGGCCGCGCTCGCGCGCCCTGGATTTGAGACCTTCCAGGATTTCGGTCTGGCGCGCCGTGTAGGCCCAGCGATCGCCGTCCTTGCCGATTTCGGCCAGAAATTCCTCGTCGAGCGGCATGATCTCCTCGCGGACCATGCGCGCGACCTTGTCGTGGATCGGCTTCAGCCGCTCGGTCATGCCGAGATCCATGGTGCTCATGTCGGGTTTTCCTGTGTTCCTCGCAGCCCGCCCTGGGCAAAATCCACGACCTGGCGGGCGATGGCCTCGATATCGGAGCGGGTTTCGCCGACACGCGGCGAGTACCAGAAGATAGGCGAATTGAGCGTCATGAACATCAGCTGATTGGCGATGCTCATGTCGTCGAACCGGAATACCCCCTCCTCGCGCCCCTGCAGCAGGGTCTCGCGAAACAGCTTGCCATAGGTGCTGCGATATTCCAGCAACTCGTTGAAAACCTCGCGCTGGGCTGGCGTTGTGGCGCCGCGCAGATGCATTTCGACCCCGATCCACACCGCACGCTGGAACGGCTTGGTGTCGATCATCTGGACCACGTGCACCATCGCCATCTTGCGCCAGCGCGGCAATGCCGGGCCCGGCAAGTGCCGGTAGGGCTCGACGGCCTGATAGTTCATGTCCATGCCGGCGCGGAAAACCTCGGCGAACAGATCCGCCTTGGACGGGAAATGGTGATAGATCCGACCCTTCGTGGCGCCGAGGCTGCGTGCCACGTCGTCGATCGAGGTGCTGGCGTAGCCGCGTTCCATGAAGCAGGTCGCCGCGGCGCGCAAAATGTCGGCACGCGAGCTGTCGACAACTTGTTCGCGAACGCCAAGCGACATCGCCGCCACGACCTCCCTGTCCGCCCTGTTATCGGTTCGGCTCATGGCCGATGGGCTCTTTACTGGCAGGGCAATGATGAACATACTACCGAGTATGTTGTCAATGCGGACTCGCGTGGACGGGCCGCGAGGGGAGGAAGATGGCTTATCTCGACGAACTGTTTTCGGTTGCCGGCAAGCGCGCCCTGATCACCGGCGCGGCGAGCGGCATCGGCCGCATGGCGGCGACCGCGCTGGTGCGCGCGGGCGCCGAAGTCTATATCGCGTCGCGCCGGCCGGAGGAATGCGAGAAGGTGGCCGGCGAACTGAACGCGATCGGCGCGGCGGGCAAGGCACAAGGCTTCGCCGGCGACGTCGGCAGCGAAGACGGGGTGGACGCGCTTGCCGAGGCGGTGCGGGCGCGCACCGACCAGTTGCACATCCTGATCAACAATGCCGGGCTGAGCTGGGGGGAGCCGCTGGACACCTTTCCCTATCATGCCTGGGCGCGGGTCTTAAACGTGAACGTGACCGGTCTGTTTCACCTGACCCGCACCCTTTTGCCGCTGCTCGAAAACGCGGCACGTGACGACGATCCGGCCCGCATCATCAATCTGGGGTCGGTGATGGGCACCCAGCCGATCGCCGACGGCGCCTATTCCTACACCGCCTCCAAGGCCGCCGTGCATCATCTGACGCGGACGCTGGCCTGCGAACTCGCCGGGCGGCGTATTACCGTCAACGCCTTCGCCCCCGGTCCTTTCCAGAGCCGCATGACGGCCTTCGCCACCGACACCGACGAAAAGGCCGCCAGGGTCGGAAGCCGCGTGCCGATGGGAAGAATCGGCAACCCGGATGACATTGCCGGCGCAACGCTTTATCTGTGTGCAAAGGCTGGGAGTTATGTCACCGGCGCGATCCTGCCGATTGACGGTGGGCAGTCCGTTCAGCATGGCATGTCTCTGTTCAAGGAACCGGATTGATACGCTACTGATGAGCAAGGAACCGCTGGAACCCGTCGACACCGATCATCTGACCGCCGCGATCGGGACCGAGATCGGCATTTCGCCCTGGCGAACGGTCTCGCAACGCATGATCGACCAGTTCGCCGACGCGACCGACGATCACCAGTTCATCCACGTCGATCCCGAGCGGGCGGCGAGCGAGACGCCCTATGGCGGCACCATCGCGCACGGCTTTCTGTCGTTGTCGCTGCTGTCCGCGCTCGCCTACGAGACGCTTCCCCCGCTCAAGAACACCGTGATCGGCATCAATTACGGCTTCGATCAGGTCCGCTTCAAGGCGCCGGTCAAGGCCGGCGCGCGCGTGCGGGCGCGGTTTTTCCTCGCCAATGCCAATATCCGCCCCTCCGGTTGGGTCGAGATCGCCTATGACGTGACGATCGAGATCGAAAACGCGAGGAAACCGGCCCTGACGGCGCGCTGGCTCACCCTTTCCCAGCTTCAACGACTGGACAAAGCATCGTGACCGACCCGAACCTTCTCGATCCCGCCACGCTCACGCCCTATCTCGAAACGCACGTTCCCGGTTTCAGGGGGCTCGGGGAGATCGAGAAGTTCCAGACCGGACAGTCGAATCCGACCTATTTGATCAATGCCAGCTCCGGCCGCTACGTGCTGCGAGCCAAGCCGCCTGGCAAGCTGCTGAAATCGGCGCACCAGGTCGACCGCGAATTCCGGGTCATGGCCGCGCTGGGCAAGGCCGGATTCCCGGTTCCGAAAGTGCTTCACTTGGCGCCGGAAGATTCCCCGATCGGGCGCATGTTCTACGTGATGGGGTTCATCGAGGGCCGGATTTTCTGGGATCCGGCCTTGCCGGAAGCCGCGGATAACGGGGAGCGCACGGCGATCTACGATGCGATGAACGCCACGCTCGCAGCACTCCACGACATCGATATCGAAAAGGCCGGGCTTGCAGATTTCGGCCGTCCCGGCAGCTATTTCGAGCGCCAGTTCGGGCGCTGGAGCAGCCAGTATCGGGCATCGGCGACCGAAACCGTGGAACCGATGGAGCGGCTGATCGCCTGGCTCGGCGAGGCCCAGCCCGAGGATGACGGCCAGGTCTCGCTCGTGCATGGCGACTTCCGGCTCGACAATATGATGTTCGCGCCGGAGCGCCCGGTCGTGCTTGCCGTGCTGGACTGGGAGCTTTCCACCCTCGGCCATCCGCTGGCCGACCTCGCCTATCAATGCATGCAGTGGCGCCTGCCGCACCGTTCCGGCTTTCGCGGCCTGGGCGGCATCGACCGTGCCGCTCTCGGAATCCCGAGCGAGGAGGACTATGTCGCGTGCTATTGCGAGCACCGCGGCATCGGCGCGATCGACAATTGGACCTATTACCTGGCCTTTTCCTTCTTCCGGCTGGCCGCGATCTGTCAGGGCGTCTACAAACGCTCGCTCGACGGCAATGCCTCGAACCCGGAAAAGGCACGCATGTATGGCGAAGCCGTGCGGCTGTTGGCCGATCTCGCGATGAAGCGGATCGACGGAGGAAAATGATGGCGCGGTTTTCCGATCAGGTCGTGCTCGTCACCGGCGCCACAGGCGGGTTCGGCCGCCGCACCGCCGAACGCCTGGCCGAAGACGGCGCCACGCTGGTGCTGTCGGATGTCGACGAAGCCAACCTCATCGACTTCGCCGGCTCGCTCTCCTGCCAGACAGCCGTTCTGGCGGGCGACATTGCCGAGGAAAGCCTGTCGGAACGATTGGTGGCGCTCGCCGTCGAGCGCTTCGGCCGGCTCGACATCGCCATCAACAATGCCGGCATCGCCCAAAGCTATGTCAAGCTTGCGAGCGTGCCGAGCGAGGAAGCGCGGCGCATCATCGACATTGACCTGATGGGCGTGTTTTTCGCCATGAAGCACCAATTGCCGCAGATGGAACGACAGCGACGCGCCACGGGCCGGGCTGGTGCGATCGTCAACATCGCCTCGGTCGCCGGCGTCGCCGGCGCCCCGCGCCTTTCCGTCTATGCCGCTGCCAAGCACGGCGTTGTCGGTCTCACCCGCTCGGGCGCTGCCGAATATGCCGCCAAGGGCATCCGCGTCAACGCGGTCTGCCCCTCCTATGCCCGCACCAACATGGTGCAGGATTTCGTCAGGATGACCGGGCTCGGCGAGGACGAGGCGATCGAGCAACTGACCCGGGGCGTGCCGATGAAGCGCGTCGCGGAGATCGACGAGGTGGTGGAGGTGATCCTGTTTGCCGCCGATCCGAAAAACAGCTTCATGACCGGCCACACGCTGTCCGTCGACGGCGGCATCGCCGCGTTGTGATCTTGTTGTCGGCGACGCCGTAAAGAGCCGCCCGAGCGCACCCGTAGCAACGGCCATTGTTCGCCCTAACGGGCGGCGATAGGAGGATAAGATGCAGTTTGCCCTGCTTTGCTACCACTCTCAGGCCCAAACCAGTAGCCTGAGCGCCGACGAGGAGGCCGCGATGATGGCGCGGGTGCGCGCGGCCGAGGACAAGATCCGCACCAAGGCCAACATCGGCCCGAGCCTGCGCCTCAAGCCGACAACGGCGGCACGTTTCGTCAAGGCGGGCGACGACCCGATGGTGATCGACGGTCCCTATGCCGAGACCAAGGAACAACTGCTCGGCTTCTGGATCATCGAATGCGACACGCTCGACGAGGCGATCGAGGCCGGCAAGCATCTGGCGCGCGAGCGCGAAGTCGGCGGGATCGAGGTACGCCCGCTGCTCGCCTTCAATCCCTGATTTTTTGGCCGGCTCAGCCGCGCAAGTGGGCGAGATAGCGGGCGTGAAAGCGGCGATAGCCGTTTTCCGTCACCTGGAGGTTGCCACGGGCCAGGGCGTGGAATTCCGGCAACTTGTGGAACGGCACCATGGGATAGGCGTGGTGCTCGGCATGATAGGGCATGTTCCAGGCGATCCAGCGCACCAGGCGGTTGGTGTAGGTGGTGCGGGTGTTTTCCAGCATGTTGGCCACGAACGGGCAGCGCCCGTGCTCGGCGAGCAGGTAAAGCCGCAGAAAGGGCTGGCCGACCACAGCCGGAATCACCCAGATAAACAGGAGGACGTCCGACCCGGCGGCAATCGACAGCCCGGCCAGCAAGCCATAGAGCGCGAGCGTAACGCGCGCCTCGCGCACCACCCGGCCCCTGGCATTGCCGGGCACGAAATCGCCGTCGACGCGGCTGGCCGCGTTGCGCGCCAGGGTGATCGCCAGCGACCACCACAGCGGCAGACCCGACACATGCAGCCCATACCCGCCTAGGCTTTCGGGTTTCGGCGCGGCAAGCTCGGGGTCGCGTCTCGGGTCCTGCGTGTGGCGATGATGGGCGAAATGGAAATAGCGAAACCAGGTGGCCGGGATCGCGATCAGGAAGCCGCAAATCTGCGCGACCCGCTGGTTGAGCCAGCCGGTGCGAAAGGCGGTGCCGTGGATGGTTTCGTGCTCGAGCGTGAACAGGAACACGATCAGGATGCCCTGGATCGGCACCAGCAGCGGCCACAACGGCGCCCGCACCGCAATCAGCAGGCCGAGACCTGCGATCGACCCGAAATGCACACAAAGCCGCACGATCCCCGGCCGGTCGGATTTTTCGGTGAGCGCGCGACGTTGCTCGCGCGACAGCGCGGCGAGCAAGTGTCGATGGTCGAGGCGGGCGTCGTGCATGAGACCGGTCCGTTCGACGGCCAAGCCTACACGTCGCGCGCCGCCTCGGCCAGAAACGCGTAGGCGTACTCGGCGAAGGAACGCCACACCTCGACGTGGAAGGTCTGTTCGCCGGTGCGCCACAGCACGATCTCGACCTTACCCAGAACCGTGCGCGAGCAAGCCCCGACCGGAAAGGCGGCAAGCGACAAATCCTGCGGGCAGCCGGCGGCAAGACAGGCTTCCGCGCCTTCGCCGGCGACCAGGATCGCGACATTGCGATGCGACACGTCGACGGCCGAATGGAGCGCCTTCGCCCGGCCGGCGGCGGCCGGCAGATCGGCGCCGTCATCGTCGATCACCAACCATTCGTCCGGCCCCAGCCACAATGCGACCCGGCCGCCCGATTTCGCCCGTGCCGATGTCTTGGGCTTGCGCGGAACACTGACGCCGAGCGCCCGCGAGACCGAGTTGAGAGCGTCCTCGCCCGCGCGCAGCGCAAGCCGCGCCGCCGGCGGTCCAGGCGTGACACTGACGTGCTCGCGGGTCGTCGACAGCCCGGCCAGCCTTTCGCGGCGCACCGCCGGTTCCTTGCTCGCCGCGTCAGCCATGCACGCGCTCCCCTTGTTCGTCGAAGAAGACAGTCGATCCGATCTCCGCCTCGATCGCCCCGTCGGGCATCGGCACATAAACGGTTTCGCCGATCCGCTCGCGGCCGCCCGCGATTAGGGCGAGCGCGATCGAACGGCCGCAATTCTGCGACCAGTAGGACGAGGTGACGTGGCCGATCATCGTCATCGGCACCGTCTGGTTTGGGTCGGCGACGATCTGCGCGCCCTCCTCCAATACGATGTTCGGGTCCCGGGTTCTCAGGCCGACGAGTTGCTTGCGCCCGGCGGCCATCAGGTCGGGCCGCTTCAGACCGCGTATGCCGACGAAATCGGTCTTCTTCTTGCCGATCGCCCAGGCAAGGCCGGCATCGTCGGGCGTCACCGTGCCGTCGGTATCCTGACCGACGATGATGAAACCCTTTTCGGCACGCAACACATGCATGGTTTCGGTGCCGTAGGCGCAGGCGCCGTGCTTTTCGGCTTCCGCCCACAGCGCCTCCCACACCGCCTCGCCGTAATCGGCCGGGACATTGACCTCGAAACCCCGCTCGCCGGAAAACGACATGCGAAAGAGTCTGGCCGGCACGCCGCAGACCCGCCCCTCGCGCACCGACATATGCGGCATAGCGGCGGCGTCGAGGTCGACGCCCTCAACGAACGGCGCGATGATGTCGCGCGATCTCGGACCCTGGACGGCGATCACCGCCCATTGTTCCGACACAGAGGTCAGCCACACCTTTAGCTGCGGGAACTCGGTCTGGAGATAGTCTTCCATGTGATTGAGAACCCGCGCCGCGCCGCCGGTCGTGGTGGTGACGTGGAACCGGTCGGGCGCCAGCCGGCCGACGACGCCGTCGTCGTAGACAAAACCGTCCTCGCGCAGCATCACGCCGTAGCGGCAGCGGCCCGGCTCCAGCTTCTGCCAGGGATTGGTGTAAAGCAGCTCCATGAAGGCCGCCGCGTCCGGCCCCACCACCTCGATCTTGCCGAGCGTGGAGGCGTCGAACAGGCCGGCGGTCCGGCGCACGGTGGCACATTCGCGGTTCACCGCCTCGTGCATGTCCTCGCCCGGGCGTGGATAGTACCAGGGTCGTTTCCACTGACCGACATCCTCGAACACCGCCCGCTGCTTTTCGTGCCAGCGATGCATGGCGGTCTTGCGCGTCGGGTCGAACAGCGCCCCGCGCGCCTGATTGACGATCGCGCCGAAAGTGACCGGCGTATAGGGCGGGCGAAACGTGGTCAGCCCGACCTCGGGCATCTCTTTGCCCAGCGCCTCGGCCGCGATCGCCAGCCCGTGCAAATTGGACGTCTTGCCCTGGTCGGTGGCCATGCCGTTGGTGGTGAAGCGCTTGACGTGCTCGATCGAACGCATGCCTTCGCGCACCGCCTGGCGGATATCCTTGGCCGTGACGTCGTTCTGGAAATCGACGAACGCCTTGACCGCCGCCTCCGCACCCGCGCCTGGCGCAGCGCCGGGCATGCCGCCCGCCCAGCCCTCCGAGGTCTCCACGGCCGGCGCCTTGGCCGTCTTGCCCTTAGCGCCCACCGCCCGACCGACCCGTTCGCCCGCCGCGGCCGCCTCCTTGAGCGCGGCGGCGAGATCGTCGGTGCCGTTGCAGGCCCCGACCGACACGCAATGTTGCGGATAGGTATCCGGCAGGAAACGCTGCGAAGCAGGATCGAAGGCGACCTTGCCGCGCGACTGCGAATAAAGGTGAACCGACGGCGTCCAGCCGGAGGAGGTCAAGAGCGCGTCGATCGCGATCCGGCGCGACGGCCCGCCGGTGCGCGGCGCAACCGTCATGGAACTGACCCGCGTCCGTCCGCCGACGCCGGTAACGGCCCGGCCCGGCAGCACGTCAATGCCGAGCCCGCGCGCCTCCTCGTAGAGCGCGCCCTTGGGTTTTTCGCGCAGATCGACGATCGCCGCGATCGCAACCCCGGCCCGTTTCAGGTCGATCGCCGCCGCATAAGCGGAATCGTTGCCCGCGTAGACGCCGACATTGCGGCCCACGCAGACCCCGTAATGATTGAGATAGGTACGCGCGGCCGAGGCCAGCATGATGCCGGGCCGGTCATTGTCGGCGAACACCATGTGCCGCTCGATCGCGCCGGTCGCCAGCACCACCCGCTTGGCCCGCACCTGCCACAGGCGCTCGCGCGGCCGGTCAGCCGGGTCGGCCAGATGATCGCTGACGCGTTCGGCGAGCGCGACGAAATTCTGCGCATAATAACCGAAGGCGGTCGTACGCGTCAGCACGCGCACATTGTCCATGCCGGCGAGCCGCGCCGCGGCCTTTTGCGCCCAGTTCCAGCCCTCCTCGCCGTCGATGCGCGCGCCGCTTTCAAACCGCATCGCCCCGCCGGACGCGGCCTGCTCGTCGCAGAGTATGACCCGCACGCCGGTCTCTGCCGCGGCAAGCGCGGCCGCAAGCCCGGCCGCGCCGCCACCCACGACCAGCACTTCGCAATGGGCGTAGCGCGCGGCATAACGGTCGGGATCGGGTTGGTCGGGCGCCACGCCCAGCCCCGCCGCGGCACGGATCCCGGGTTCGTAGAGCGCCGCCCACGCCGCCTTCGGCCACATGAAGGTCTTGTAGTAGAAGCCGGCCGAGAAGAAGGGCGAGAACAGGTCGTTGACCGCGCCGACGTCGAAGGCGAGCGACGGCCAGCGGTTTTGCGACACCGCCGCCAACCCGTCATAAACCTCCTGGACGGTGGCGCGTACGTTCGGTGTACGGCGCGCGGCGTCGCGGTGAACGCCCACCAGCGCGTTCGGCTCCTCCGCGCCCGCCGACAGGATGCCGCGCGGGCGATGATATTTGAACGACCGCCCGACCAGATGGACATCGTTGGCAAGCAGCGCGGAGGCAAGCGTATCGCCCTCCAGCCCCTGATAGGGACGCCCGTCGAAGGAGAAGGCAAGCCGCCCGGCTGCCGAAAGCCGCCCGGAGCCGGCGATGCGATTGGCTCCGACCATCAGCCTTTGTCCTTTCCGTCCGTCGCCGCGCCGGCGAATTTGGCTGCGTCCGGCTTCTTGCCGCCCGCCTTGTAGGTGGTGAAGAACCGGTCGCTCACCGTGTCGCGCACGGCGTTGAAGAAACGCCCGCAGCCATGGATGTGGCGCCAGCGCTCATAGGCGATCCCGCGCGGATTGGTGCGGATGAAGAAATAGCCCTCGAACGCCTCGTCGCTTTCGGCGCTGATCTCGGCCGGCCGCGCGACATGCGCCTCACCGGCATGGCGGAACTCCAGTTCCGCGCGCTCTTCCTCACAATAGGGGCAGTGAATGAGAAGCATCGCTTGCCGATCCTCACAATTCTCCCGGACCGAGCACGGTCCCGGGCGGCTGGTCGCAGAGACGTTCGCCGATCACCACATAGGGAGCGACGCGTTCGATCAGGGTCTCGATGCTGCCGGCCGGCGCAAACAGCGTCCGGTTGGCGATGTTGAGCACGGTCAGTTCGATCGGGTCGACCGAGAGGATCACATGTCGAGCGGCCTCCTCCTCGGTATCGGCCCCGTCGATGTCCTCGACAAAAATCGCCAGCGGCCGGCCGGCCGACCAGATGCAGGCGATATGTCCGGATGTCACCGAGAACGGCCAACCACGTTCCCCGTCGGTACGCGCGATCGGCTGGACGCGCACCTCGTGCTCGTTCGGAAGGTGGAAGAAGTCCTGCTCCGAGGCGAAAAGGAGCGGCATGGCCACCACGACATCGGCCAGGCGCAGCATGGTCAGTGCGCCACGGCGGCCGCGGCCGCCTCGTCGATCAGCCGTCCGGTGCGGAAGCGCTCGAGCGTGAACGGCGCGTTGATTGCGTGCGGCTCGTCGCGGGCGATGGTATGGGCGAAAACATGTCCCGAGCCCGGCGTCGCCTTGAACCCACCCGTGCCCCAGCCGCAATTGACGTAAAGCCCCTTGACCGGCGTCTTGGCCAGGATCGGCGAGCGGTCGGGGGTCACGTCGACGATGCCGCCCCACGAGCGCAGCATCTTCATGCGCGTGAACATCGGGAACATCTCGCAGATCGCGTCGAGCGTGTGCTGGATGATGTGCAGCCCCCCGGTCTGCGAATAAGAGGTGTACTGATCGGTGCCCGCACCGATCACCAGTTCGCCCTTGTCGGACTGCGAGATATAAGCGTGCACCGTGTTCGACATCACCACGCAGGGAAAGCACGGCTTGACCGGCTCAGAGACCAGCGCCTGCAGCGGATAGCTTTCGAGCGGCATCCTGACGCCGGCCATGTCCATCAGCACGGTGGAGTGGCCGGCCGCGACCACGCCAACCTTGTTGGCGCCGATAAACCCGCGCGCGGTCTCCACCCCGACGACCGCGCCGTCCGCGCCGCGGCGAATGCCGGTGACCGCGCAGTTTTGGATGATGTCGACGCCCCGCGCCGCCGCGCCGCGCGCATACCCCCAGGCGACGGCATCGTGGCGTGCGGTGCCGCCGCGCCGCTGCAGCGCCGCGCCCATTATCGGATATCGCGCATTGCCGGCGATGTTGAGCGGCGGACAGAACGCCTTGGCGGCTTCGGGTGACAGCCATTCATTGTCCACGCCGTTCAGCCGGTTGGCGTGGATATGGCGCTTGAAAACCTGCACGTCGTGGACGTTGTGCGCCAGCATCATCACGCCGCGCGGCGAATACATGACATTGTAGTTGAGCTCCTGCGAGAGCCCGTCCCACAGCTTGATGGCGTGGTTATAGATGCCGGCGGATTCGTCGTAGAGATAGTTGGACC
The DNA here is from genome assembly GCF_004000215.1 of Nitratireductor alexandrii. Classification (GTDB taxonomy): domain Bacteria; phylum Pseudomonadota; class Alphaproteobacteria; order Rhizobiales; family Rhizobiaceae; genus Mangrovimarina; species Mangrovimarina alexandrii. The sequence continues at coordinate 128,854 of NZ_RBVY01000006.1, forward strand.
GGATGATCGTCGTGTTGCGGCCGGTATTGCCGCCGCCGAGCCAGCCCTTGTCCAGCACGGCGATATTGGTGATGCCGTGCTCGCTGGCCAGATAATAGGCCGTCGCCAACCCGTGCCCGCCGGCGCCGACGATGACGACGTCGTAGGATTTTTTCGGCTCGGGCGACGACCACTGTGCCGGCCAGCCCTTGTGGCCGCGAAGCGCCTCGCGTGCGATGGCGAAAACGGAATAATTGCGCATCGGCTGTCCGCCTCGAAACCTGTCCGACCACCGTCCGCGACGATCGTCGCAAGCGTATCCCTATCGACTTCGACGCCAAGTTTTTGCGCCAAATGCGACGGCATTTGCCGTTTTGCGTCAAGCCCGCCGACGCAAGCCGCCACGGCAGCCACCAATCCCTGCGCCGACGCCCCTCCCCCGGTCTGTCATGCCGTCGGCCAGGCGGGACAGACAGCGCTCGGTCAAGACACCAAAGCAACGTTGCTCCCGCGACGCGCCGATGGCCTTGCTGGCAACAGCTTAACCCTGCAACCGAATGCCTTTGACGCTGGACAAGACTTGGCGATTCTGCTATCAGCCGCTCCGTTTTGCAGCGATGTCGCTGCGGAGGCGTTTTTTGCTGATCACGCCTCAAGGATCGCAACCGACAAACAGGAACGCCCGTGCAGGTACTTGTCCGCGACAACAATGTCGACCAGGCTCTTCGTGCATTGAAGAAGAAGATGCAACGCGAGGGTATTTTCCGCGAGATGAAAATGCGCGGACACTACGAGAAGCCTTCACAGAAGCGTGCACGCGAGAAGGCCGAGGCGGTTCGCCGCGCGCGCAAGCTTGCCCGCAAGCGCGCTCAGCGCGAAGGATTGTTGTCTGGTCCGCGCGGTGCCGTGGCGCGTTGATCGCGCCGCTATTTCGTCGATTTCGGGCGTTAGCAAGGGTGGGGCGATGAGAATCGCCGCCGCCTTTTTGCGTTTGGCGGCAGGCATTTTTCGAGAAACAGCACAACGGTCCTTGGGGCCGGACGGGGAACGGGGAAGCATGCAGGCATATTCGGGCAAAACACGCGAAGGGCGGAGGTCGGCTACACCCTTCGCGGCTTTATTGTGCCTGGTGCTTGCGGGTTGCCAGTCGTCGGGGCCGGGCGCCGAAATCGCCGCGATCGATACCGCCCAGGGGTCCGCGGAAAACATCGCCTCGCTGACGGCGGTCATCGAGCGCAGTCCGCGCGATGCCCAGGCCTATAATGTGCGCGGCTCCGCCTTCGGGCGGGCGGGCCGCTATCGCGAGGCGCTGGAGGATTTCGACACCGCTATCCGGCTGAACCCGTCCTACTACCAAGCCTATGCCAACCGCGCCCTCATCCACCGTTTCAAGGGCGACGACGGCAAGGCCGTGGCAGACTACAACAAGGCGCTGCAGCTCAACCCGAGCTATGATGCGGCCTATATCGGGCGCGGCAATCTCTATCGCCTGGCCGGCAGGACGCGCGAGGCTTTCGACGATTTCCAGCGCGCCATCCAGCTCGACACCACCGATCCGCGCGCCTATCACAATCGTGGCCTGCTCTATCAGGCGCAGGGCCAGCACAATCTGGCGCTCGAGGACTTTTCCACCGCCGTCTCGCTCGCGCCCAGTTCGGCCGAGCCCTATAATGGCCGCGGCGTGTCCTATCTCGCCCTCGGCGACGAGGAAAACGCCTTCGCCGACTTCAACACCGCCATCAAGCTCGACGGCGAGATCGCGGAAGGATGGGCCAACCAGGCCCTGGTTTATGAACGGCGCGGCGAAAAGCAAAAGGCGATGCGTTCCTACCGCCAGGCCTTGAAGCTCGATCCCGAATACGGTCCCGCCAAGGCCGGCCTCGCACGCGTTCAAGGCTGAGCCTACGTCCGGCGGCCTGCTCCTTGCGCCCGTCAAACCGTCACGCCGCACGGAACGCTATCGCGCCTCATCCGTTTAAGTCCCGAACAAGGAGACCAATGGATGAAGACTTTTGTGATCGCCGCCATGGCCGGCCTGTTTGTCGCAGCACCCGCCTCCGCCCAGGAAGGCGTCAAACTCGGCCTACTCGATTGCGTCGTTGAAGGCGGCGCTGGTTTTATCGTCGGCTCGACCAAGGATGTGAGCTGCACTTACAAACCGGCTGACGACACCAAACCGACGGAAGCCTATTTCGGCGTCATCCGCAAATTCGGCCTCGATGTCGGCGTAACCGGCCAGTCGGTGATGCAATGGGTGGTGCTTGCACCGGCCGCCAACGTTTACGAGCCGGGCGCCCTGGCTGGCGACTATGTCGGCGCCAGCGCCGAGGCCAGCGCTGGTGTCGGCGCTGGGGCCAACGTTCTGATTGGCGGATCCGGCGAGAGCTTTTCGCTGCAACCTGTGAGCGTCCAGACGCAGACCGGCGTCAATGTCGCGCTCGGCGTCAGCCGCTTCGAACTGCGTTCGGCGGCCGACTGAAGTCGCTCGGCGCCGGCCGGCGCCGAACAGTCATGCAAACGACGACGGGCCGGTGCGCGCGCACCGGCCCGTGTCATGTGATGGAGAAAATTGCGATACGGCCGAAACGGCGAGGATCGCTCAGTGATCCATCGCCTTGACGATGTCCTCGGTCATCTTCTTGGCATCGCCCAGAAGCATCATCGTGCCGTCCTTGTAGAACAGGGTGTTGTCGATGCCGGCATAGCCCGAGCCGAGCGAACGCTTGACGAACAGGCAGGTGCGCGCCTTGTCGACGTCGAGGATCGGCATGCCGTAGATCGGCGAGGATTTGTCGTCGCGCGCCGCCGGGTTGGTGACGTCGTTCGCCCCGATCACGTAGGCAACGTCGGCCTGGGCGAACTCGGAGTTGATGTCCTCCAGTTCGAACACCTCGTCATAGGGCACGTTGGCCTCGGCCAGGAGCACGTTCATGTGGCCCGGCATGCGGCCGGCGACCGGATGAATGGCGTACTTGACCTCCACGCCGGCTTCCTTGAGCTTGTCGGCCATCTCGCGCAGCGCGTGCTGCGCCTGGGCGACCGCCATGCCGTAGCCCGGCACGATGATGACCTTTTGCGCATTCGCCATCAGATAGGCCGCGTCGTCGGCCGAGCCCTGCTTGACCGTGCGCTCGATGCCATCGTCCGCCGCCGCAGCGGTCTCGCCGCCGAAACCGCCGAGAATGACGGAGATGAAGGAGCGGTTCATGCCCTTGCACATGATGTAGGACAGGATCGCGCCCGACGAGCCGACCAGCGCACCGGTGATGATCAGCGCCAGATTGCCGAGCGTAAAGCCAATGCCGGCCGCCGCCCAGCCCGAATAGGAGTTGAGCATCGATACGACCACCGGCATGTCGGCGCCGCCGATCGGGATGATGATCAGCACGCCGAGCGCCAGCGACAGCACCACGATCAGCCAGAAGACGGTCGTCGACTGCGTCGTCACCAGCATGATGATCAGCACCACCAGGCCGATGGCCAGCGCCGCGTTCACCACGTGCCGCATCGGCAGCATGATCGGCTTGCCCGACATGCGCCCGTCGAGCTTGAGGAAGGCGATGATCGAGCCGGTAAAGGTGATCGCGCCGATGGCGACTCCCAGGCTCATCTCCACCAGAGCCTGGGCATGGATGGCCCCGACCTCGCCGATCCCGAAACTCTCGGGCGCGTAAAGCGCCGCCGCAGCGACCATCACCGCCGCCAGGCCAACGAGCGAGTGGAAGGCGGCGACAAGCTGCGGCATCGCCGTCATCGCGATGCGCTTGGCGATCACCGCGCCGAGACCGCCGCCGATCGCGATGCCGGCGACGATAAGCACGAACCCGCCAAAGGAGGGCGTGGCCAGAGCCAGCGTCGTTATGATGGCGATCGCCATGCCGATCATGCCGTAGAGATTGCCCTGCCGGCTGGTGGTCGGGTGCGACAGGCCACGGAGCGCCATGATGAACAGCACGCCGGAAACGAGATAGAGGAAGGAAGCGAGGTTCACGCTCATCGACTTGGCCTCACTTCTCTTTTTTCTTGTACATGGCCAGCATGCGCTGGGTGACCAGGAAACCGCCGAAAATATTCACCGAGGCGAGCACCAGGGCGATGAAGCCGAACCCGGTTGCCAGTCCCGAGGCCGAGATGCCGACCGCCAGCAGCGCGCCGACCACGATCACCGAGGAGATCGCGTTGGTGACCGACATCAGCGGCGTATGCAGCGCCGGCGTCACCGACCACACCACGTAGTAGCCGACGAAGATCGCGAGCACGAAAATGGCGAAACGGAACACGAACGGGTCGATCGCTCCGCCGGTCGCCGCATGGGCGATCCCGCCAGCCGCATCGGCCGCCGTATCGGCCTCCTGAAGCGCCAGCCGCGCCGCGGCCGAGGCCTGGTCAAGCTGGTCGAGCGCCTGTTCCAAAGCGGATTTTTCCATCAGGCATCTCCCTTCGGCTTTGCGTCGCTGACCGGCTGCGCTGCAGCGGGTTTCTTCGCCGGCGCCTTTTTCGGCGGCGTTTTGCCGGCAGCCGGCTTCTTGGCCGCCGGTGCCTTGGTGGCTTGCTTGGTCGAGGCAGGCTTCTTGGCGGCGGGCTTTTTCGTCGCCGGCGCGGTTTGGGCACCGGCGAAATTCGCATGCACGACCGCGCCGTCATGGGTCAAAAGCGTCGCCTTGACCAATTCGTCCTCGCGATTGAGCGACAGCGCCTGCTTGTCCTTATCGATCATCGTTTCCAGGAAGGCGAACAGGTTTTTCGCATAAAGCAGCGACGCCGAAGCAGCCACCCGGCCGGGCACGTTGAGGTGGCCCACGATCTTGACGCCGTTCGCGGTGGTGACGACCTCGCCCGCCTTGGCGCCCTCGACATTGCCGCCGCGCTCGACTGCCAGATCGACGATCACCGAACCCGGACGCATCGACTTCACCATCTCGCCCGACACCAGTCTCGGCGCCGGGCGGCCCGGAATCAGCGCGGTGGTGATGACGATGTCCTGCTTGGCGATATGCTCTGCGACCAGCTCGGCCTGCGCCTTCTTCTCCGCGTCCGTCAGTTCGCGCGCATAGCCGCCCTCGCCGGATGCGTCCTTGAGGGCGTCGGTCATGATGAACTTGGCGCCGAGCGAGGCGACCTGTTCGCCGGCCGCCGCGCGCACGTCGGTCGCCGTCACCACCGCACCCAACCGGCGCGCGGTGGCGATCGCCTGCAGGCCGGCAACGCCGGCGCCCATCACGAACACCTTGGCCGCGGGCACGGTCCCGGCCGCCGTCATCATCATCGGCAGCGCGCGGTCATATTCGCCGGCCGCGTCGATCACAGCCTGATAGCCGGCAAGGTTGGCCTGCGAGGACAAAACGTCCATCGACTGCGCGCGCGTGATGCGCGGCATGAATTCCATCGCCAGCGCCGACACGCCCGCCTTGGCCATCGCCTCGACAGCGGCCTCGTTGCCGTAAGGGTCCATGGTGGCAAGCACCACAGCTCCCTTCTTGTAGGTTTTGAGCTCGGCCGCGCCCGGCCGACGGACCTTCAGGACGATGTCAGCCTTGCCGGCATCGCCGGCCTTGCCGATCGAGGCACCGGCCTTGATGAAATCTTCATCGGGAATGCGCGACCCTGTGCCGGCGCCCTTTTCCACCACCACCGTGAAGCCAAGCCCGCAAAGCCGCTTGGCCGTATCGGGGGAAGCGGCGATACGGTCCTCGCCGGCCTCAAGTTCGCGTGGCACGAAAACTGTCTGTCCCACCGCCTACTCCCTTCCGGTTGGAATGCGCCTGCCATCCGCTGCGGCGGGGCCCTCCCCGGGGTCCGCCGTGCCGTCGTGTCAGCGCAGGATATATGCCGCCAGGGCAACCACGATCAGGAAAAGGATCGTGGACGCGATGAACCCGCCGCCGGCGAAAAAGCCGAAAGCCATCGCAATCAGGATCGCAGCACAAACGATGGAGCCGTATTTCGTCAGCGACACGAACATCCCATAGGTCTTTTCGTGCTCACTGTAATCCATATCCGCGCCTGTTTCGACCGGACCGGTCGGCATATTCTCGGCCATGTGCAAACCCCGTTAGAGACCTTCCGCTGCGCACATAGCGAAAAGCCGTGCCAAGAGCAATGGCGCGCGCCCCTTGCGGATCGTCGCAGGCAGGATCGCGCGCCCGCCCGCTCCTATTCAACGACCAGCTCGGTCTCGTAGAGCACCACGCGGCTGTGGCCGCTATGGTAGCGCAGCTGATAAGTGCCCGGCTCGGCCGGCGCCTTGATGCGGACGGTCTTGCCGTCATAGTCGCCGCCGATCAGCCGCGCGGAAGCGAGTACCTTGCCCTTGCCGGCCTTGGCCGCCGGATCGAATAGCTGCACGGCGTCGCGCGCGGCACCCGGCCCCACCCAGGCGACCTCGAAGAACTGCGCCGCCGGCACGGAAGCCGGCGCGTCAAGCGCGACCTCCATCGCCTCAACGACGATCGGGCGCTCGGCAAGCACCTTGCGACCGTCGCCGCTGAAATAGCGCAATACGTAGTCGCCGGCGATCGCCGGCACCACGAGACGCACGGACTGCGCATCCATGTCGCCGCCTACGATGCGCTGGCTGGTCTCGACCGCACCCTGACCGGCTTTGGCGTTCGGGTCGAAGATCTGGACGGCGTCACGGCGAGCGCCCGGCCCCTGCCATTTGATCTCGACGGTGTGCCCGATCAGCGCCGTGTCGGGCGCCTCCAGCGCGACCGCGATCTCCTCGACGGCGATCGGGCGCGTGGCGAGGACGGTGGAATTGTCGCCGTTATAATAACGCAGCAGATAGTCGCCCGCCGTCGCCGGCGCGTTGAGGGCGACGGTGCGCTTGTCCATATCGCCGCTGACGATGCGCATCGAGGTCAGCACCTTTCCTTCGCCGGCGCGCGCCTGCGGGTCGAAGATCTGGACGGCATCGCGCCGGGCCCCCGGTCCGGTCCATTCAACGGAGAAACGACGTCCCATCGGCACGGCGTCGGGCGCCGCGAGCGCGACCTCCGCCGCCGCCACAACGAGGGCGCGCGTTGCCAGCACGGTGCGGTTGTCGCCGTTGTAATAGCGCAGTTCGTAGCTGCCCGGTTTTGCCGGGGCATGAAGATCGACGCTGCGGGCGTCCATGTCGCCATTCACGATACGGCGCGACTCGACCACCTTGCCCGCGCCGTTGCCAGCTTGCGGATCGAATATCTGGATCGCGTCGCGGCGCGCGCCCGGCCCGGTCCAGGTGACGGTGAGACGCGTCGCGATCGCCACCTCGTCCGGGGCCTCCAGCGCAACCTCGGCGTCGAGCACCTCGATCTCGCGCGTGGCGAGAACGGCGCTGCCGTCGCCGCTGTAATAATGCAGTTGATAAAAGCCCGGATCGGCCGGCGCCACCAGCGCCACCGTGCGATTGTCGAACTCACCGTTGACCAGTCGACGCGAACGCAGAACCGCATTGCTGCCATCGGGCTTGCGCGGATCCACGATCCGGATCGCATCGCGACGCGCGCCGGGACCGACCCAGGCGACGGTGAAGGTTTTCGACAGACCGACCGTGGCCGGCGCGTCGAGCGAGACGGGCGCCTCGGCCACTTCCAACGGCCGTGTGGCAAGCACGGCGCGTCCGTCGCCCCGCCAATAGCGCACCTGATAGGCGCCCGGACGCACCGGCGCCAGCAGCGTGACCGCCTGCGCCGCGACGTCGCCGTTGACGACCCGGCGCGAGGCCACCACCCGGCCCTCGCCGTTGCGCGCCGCCGGATCAAAAATCTGGATCGCGTCACGACGCTCTCCCGGCCCGTCCCAAACAACCGTCAACGGCCTGCCGATCTCGACACCGTCCGGCGCCTCGAGCGCGGCAGCGGGCAGGTCGGCGGGCGCCGGCGTGGGGTCGGCCTCGGAGGCCGGATCGGCTCCAGCGGTCTCGGCTTCGGCGATCTCGGTCAGCGGCTGGTCGAGCGCCTCGCCAAGTTGGCCGGCGTCCTGGGCGGGCAAATAGAGCCCGCCGGTTTCCTCGGCCAGGCAGGCGACCTGTCGCCCCTCTTCGGCCGACAGGCCGAACCCCACGACATGGGCGGTGAAGTCGACGCCGGTCGCCTCCAGTTCGCGTCCCAGCGCGCACGGATCGGCGTTGCAGGTCTCGATACCGTCGGTGATCAGCACGACGGTTGCCTTGTCTTCGGTGAATTTCAGCGTCTCGGCCGCCAGCCTCACGGATGCCGACAGCGGCGTCTTGCCGAGCGGATTGAGACCGTCGGCGACCGCGCCGATCTCGGCCGCGCTGTCGGTGCCGGGCGCAACGAGCAGTTCGATATCGTCGCACTGACCCTTGCGCCGGTGGCCGTAGGCGATCAGCCCAAGCTCGACCTCGGACGGCAGATCGGCCAGCACGTCCTTCAACACCGCGCGCGCGATGCCGATCTTGGGCTCCTGGTCGATCCGGCCCCACATCGAACCGGACGCGTCGAGCACGATCATCGCGCGCTCGGCCGCCAGGGACGGCGCCGCGCCAAAGGCAAGACCCGCCATAGCCAGGGCAAACAGGCGCGACGCGCTCTGTGTCAACGTGCGAAGGGTCATGGTGCGATCTCCGGATGCGCGATGTCGATTCGCGTCATACAAGCCATCGCCTTCCGCAGGGTCAAGCCGTACCGGCGTTCAAACCGGAGGTCGATTCATCCGGCGCATGCTCCATGCGAGACATCGGCTTCTGCCATGGCCCCGCCACGACACGCGTCAGGCAAGCCAACGCTTGCGGCGCTTGTAGTGTTTGACGTTCTTGAACGAGCGGCGTCCCTCACCGCCTATCCCGAGATAGAATTCCTTGACGTCCTCGTTCTCGCGCAGCGATTTCGCCTCGCCGTCCATGACCACCCGGCCAGACTCCAGAATATAGCCGTATTTGGCGTAGCGCAGCGCAATATTGGTGTTTTGCTCGGCCAGAAGCAGCGAAACGCCCTGTTCCTCGTTGAGTTTTTTTACGATCTCGAAGATTTCCTCCACAAGTTGCGGGGCGAGCCCCATCGAGGGCTCGTCGAGCAGCACCATTTTCGGGCGCGACATCAGCGCGCGGCCGATCGCTGTCATCTGCTGCTCGCCGCCCGACGTGTAGCCGGCCATCGAGCCGCGCCGTTCCTTCAGACGCGGAAAATAATCGTAGACCATCTCCAGGTCCCGGCGCACATTGGCCGCACCGTCGCGCCGGGTGAAGGCGCCGGTCATCAGGTTTTCCTCGATCGTGAGATGGCCGAAGCAGTGGCGGCCTTCCATCACTTGGATGCAGCCGCGCCGCACCAGATCGCTGGGCGAGGACGACTCGATCCGCTCGCCGTCGAATTCGATACTGCCCTTGGTCACCTCGCCGCGTTCGGCGCGCAAAAGATTGGAGATTGCCTTCAATGTCGTCGTCTTGCCGGCGCCGTTGGCGCCCAAGAGCGCTACGATACCGCCGCGCGGCACCGACAGCGACACACCCTTCAAGACGAGAATGACGTGATTGTAGATCACCTCGATATTGCTGACCGAAAGGATCGTTTCGGCCTCGTTTTTGGCCAGTGCCGCGTCCGTCATGCGCAAATCCCGTCAAGCTGGCGGAAAGGACCCCGGCGGCGAACCGCCGGGGCAACACAGGATCAAGATCAGCTGCCGCAGTCGCGCGGCGTGATGTTGTTCTCCTTGGCGTAGGCCTCCGAATCCTCCTTGATCAGAGCGTCGACGACCTCGCGGTCGGCCCCCATGAAGTCGGTGACCAGCGACCAGCTCTTGGCCTCGGCGTCCCATTGCTGGATGGCACCCAGGCCGGGTCCGCCATGATTGGCGCAGGTGACGGCGATTTCGGGAGCGAACCCCGGCAGGCCCAGTTCCGTCATGCGCGCCTCGTCGACCTTGAGCGCTTCCATGCCGTCACGCACCATATCCGCCGTGAGGTCCTTGGTGTCATGCATCTTCATGGCCGTGCGCGCCGCTTCGGTGGCGAGCATCGCCGCGTAGAGACCGCGATTATAGAGCACCTCGCCGACATGGCTGCCGTCGCCGGCCGCCTTGCCCGCGTCGGTGACGTGTTTCTTGAGGTCCTCGAACACTGGGAAGTCCGTCCCCACGCCGTGGAAGGTGACCGCCTTGTAGCCGTTGGCGCCGGCGCCCGCCGGCAGCACGTCGTTTTCGGAACCGGACCACCACACGCCGATGAAATGATCCATCGGGAAGCGGATATTCGCCGCTTCCTGGATCGCGACCTGGTTCATCACGCCCCAGCCCCACATGGTGACATAGTCCGGACGGTCGCGGCGAATCTGCAGCCAGGTGGCCTTCTGTTCCTGCCCGGGATGGTCGACCGGATAGAGCGACAGCTCGAAACCGTGTTTCTTCGACAGTTCCTCGAGTGTGCGGATCGGCTCCTTGCCGTAGGCGGAATTATGATAGACGAGCGAGATCTTCTTGCCCGAGATGTCCCCGCCTTCCTCGTTCATGATGTGCTTGACGATGATGGAAGCGGCGTCCCAATAGGTGCCGGGATAGTTGAAGATATAGGGGAACACGGCACCGTTGGCCGCCGATGTCCGCCCGTATCCCATCGAATGGACGGGGATCTTGTCGGCCGTGGCCTTGGGGATCAGCTGGTAGGTGATGCCCGTCGACAGCGGCTGATAGATCAGCGACCCCTCGCCCTTGGTCGATTCATAACATTCCACACCCTTTTCGGTGTTGTAGCCGGTCTCGCATTCGATCATGCGGATCGTCTCGCCCTCGATACCGCCGTCGCGTTCGTTCAGCAGCGTCAGATAGTCGGCATAGCCGTCGGCAAACGGAATGCCGTTCGGCGCATAGGGGCCGGTGCGATAGCTCAGCGAAGGAAAGACCAGATCGGCCATCGCCGGTCCTGCTCCCACCGCCATCACGAGTGCAGCAGTTGTAAGAAACGTTTTCAGTCTCATTTGAAATCCTCCCATGGTGAGACTTTCTTTTTTGGCCCCGGCCTGGTTCGACCGGTTGGTTTCATTGTATCGCGCTAGTAGGGGAATGGCCAAAGCCTCAACTTTTCTTTTGTCAGGCGCCAGATCTGGGCCAGCCCGTGCGGCTCGACGATCAGGAAAAAGATGATCAGCGCACCGACGGTCATGATCTCGACATGAGCCGCCAGATCCGTCGACCATCCAAGTCCGCCGACCATTACGTTTTTCAGGAACACCGGGAACACAACGATGAAGGCCGCGCCCAGGAAGGACCCCAGGATCGAGCCGAGTCCGCCGATGATGATCATGAACAGCGCGTCGAAGGATTTGTCGATGCCGAACGCCTCGGTCACTTCGGCCGCCCCCAGATAGATGGCAAAGAACATCGCCCCGCCCATGCCGACATAGAAGGAGGAGATGGCGAAGGCCGACAGCTTGGCGTTGAAGGGCGAGATGCCCATGATCTGCGCGGCGATGTCCATGTCGCGCATCGCCATCCAGCTGCGTCCGAGCCGGCCGCGCGTGAGATTGCGCGCCACCCAGGCGAACACGAAGACGAAGGTCAGCGAGACCAGATAGGTCGCCCATGGCGGCGCGTCGGGACCGGTCACCGCCACACCGAACAGCGTACGCGTCGGCATGCTGATCTGGCCCGAGGCGGAGTAGTTGTAGAACCAGCCGAACTTGTTGAAGCACCAGACCAGGAAAAACTGCGCCGCGAGCGTGGCGACGGCCAGGTAAAAACCCTTGATGCGCAGCGAAGGCAGCCCGAACAACATGCCCACCCCGGCCGTGACCGCACCGGACAGGATGATGACCAGCACGATGTTGAGTTCGGGAAACGCGGTCGTCAGCTTGTAGCAGGCGAAGGCGCCGACAGCCATGAAGCCGCCCGTACCCAGCGAGACCTGCCCGCAATAGCCGGTCAGGATGTTGAGCCCGAGCGCGATCATCGACCACACCAGGAACGGCACGAGGATAGACTTTTCCCAATAACCGGTGATGAAGAACGGTACGACAGCGAAACAGAACGCCACGAACAGCCAGAACAGGATGCGTTCGCCGCGAATGGGAAAGGTCTGCATGTCGGCGACATAGGTGGTCTTGAAATCGCCGGCTTCGCGATAGAGCATCAGGCGTCCCCCCAGATCTTGGTGCCCTCGGCGAAATCCTCGCCCTGCGGCCCGACCAGGCAAAAACGATGTCCGCTCGGGGCTTGCATGATGATCCAACGTTCGCGCGTTTCGATCCGGCGCGCGCCGGCGGCCTCCAGCCTGTCGGCCTCGGCCTCGCGGTCGTCTGTTTCGATATCCATGTGAATGCGGGGCGTGTGTTCGACGGCCTGCAAAAGCAGGCGCGGCGAGCGGTCATAATCCCCCACACGGGCATATTTTCCGTCATCGTCGACGATCACCCGTTCGCCGAGCGCCGTGCTCCAGAACGCCGCGGCCTCCGACAGATCGCCCGTCTGACAATCGATCACGAACACGCCGGGCCTGCTCCTGTGTGTCATTAAACCCTCTCGATGATCTTTTCGCCGAACAGGCCCTGCGGTCTGAACAGAAGGAAGACGAGGGCGACGACATAGGCGAACCAGTTTTCGATCGCGCCGCCGACGAACGGGCCGACATAGAGCTCGGCCAGTTTTTCGCCGACCCCGATGATCAGGCCGCCGACGATCGCGCCGGGAATGGAGGTGAAGCCACCGAGAATGAGCACCGGCAGCGCCTTGAGCGCAATCAGCGACAGCGAGAACTGGACCCCGGATTTCGCGCCCCACATGATGCCGGCGACCAGCGCGACGAAGCCGGCGATCGACCACACGATCACCCAGATATTGCGCAGCGAGATACCGACCGACATGGCGGCCTGGTGATCGTCGGCGACGGCGCGCAGCGCCCGGCCGGTGGCCGTGTATTGCGAAAACAGCGTCAGCACCAGCACCAGCGCCACCGCCACCAGCGCCGCCACCACGTCGAGCTTGTCGATATACATGCCGAAATAGTCGGATCCTTCAGTCGCCCATTCCCGGGTCACGTCCTCGAGCCAGAACGAGCCGCCGGAGGGAATGCCGATGTCGAGCGCCTTGATGTCGGCGCCCCACATCAGATCGCCGAACCCTTCAAGGAAATAGGCCAGGCCGATCGTGGCCATGAACAGGATGATCGGTTCCTGGTTGACGAGATGCTTGAGCACCAGTTTTTCAAACAGATAGGCGAAGGCGACCATGACCACGAGTGTGCCGACGACCGCCACGAAAGCCGGAAGCGTCCAGCCGAAATGGTGGAATTCGGTCCCGAAGATCGCATTGATCAGATGCGAAAACGGCACCTGTCCGGTCTGCAGCCCGACCAGCGTCAGCGCCGCAAACAGCGCCATCACGCCCTGCGCGAAATTGAAGATGCCCGACGCCTTGAAGATCAGCACGAAGCCGAGCGCGACCAGCGAGTACATAACACCGGTCATCAGCCCGTTCAGGACCGTTTCGAGGAAATACAGAAAGCCCGGGCTCATGTGACAGCGTTCTCCTGGAGCCGTTATTCGTGCGGAACGCCGAGATAGGCGTCGATGACATCCTGGTTCTTCGACACCTCCTCGGGCGATCCGTCGCCGATCTTGCGACCGTAATCGAGAACGACCACGCGGTCGGAAATGTCCATGACGACGCCCATATCGTGCTCGATCAGCGCGATCGTGGTCCCGAACTGGCTGTTGACGTCGAGGATGAAGCGGCTCATGTCCTCCTTCTCCTCCAGATTCATGCCGGCCATCGGCTCGTCGAGCAGAAGCAGCGCCGGCTCGGCCGCCAGCGCCCGGCCCAGTTCGACCCGCTTTTGCAGGCCGTAGGGCAGACGCCCGACCGGCACCTTGCGGATGTGCTGGATTTCAAGGAAATCGATGATCTCCTCCACGCGATGGCGGTGCTCCAGCTCCTCGCGCAGCGCCGGGCCGCGCCAGACGGCCTGGGCGAAGAGATTGCTCTTTTGCAGCGTGATGCGGCCCGTCATGATGTTGTCGAGCGTCGTCATGCCCTTGAACAGAGCGATGTTCTGGAAGGTGCGCGCGATCCCCTGCCGGGCCGCGTCCGTGGTGCGCATAGCGCGACGCTCCACGCCGCGAAAGGTGATCGTGCCTTCCTGCGGCGTGTAGAACCCGTTGATGACGTTCAGCATCGAGGTCTTGCCGGCGCCGTTCGGACCGATAATGGCGCGGATCTCGCCCTTGCGGACATCGAAGGAGATCTTGGTGATCGCCTTGACCCCGCCGAAGCGCAGCGACACGTCCTTGACCTCGAGCAGCACGTCGCCCTTGGCAACACCGTCGTCGCGGTGAACCTTCAACTCGCGTGGATCGACAGCCCGGTTCATTCGGCCGCCTCCCTCATCGGCTTGGGATCGAGGCCGTAGACGGGCGCATCAGCGATCCGCACCAGAGCCTTGAGACTGCCCTTGCGGCCGTCCTCGAACGTCACCTCGGTCTCGACATGTTTTTCGCTCGTGCCGTCGTAGAGCGCCTCGATCAGCTCGCCGTAGCGCTCGGCGATGAACGAACGGCGCACTTTCTGGGTGCGGGTCAGTTCGCCGTCATCGGCGTCGAGTTCCTTGTGCAGGACCAGAAAGCGGCGGATCTGCGAGGCGGCCATCAGTTCCTCTTCGGCCAGCGAACGGTTCACCGCGTCGACATGGGCGGCCATGTTCTTGTAGACGTCGGGATGGCCGGCCAGCTCCTGATAGGAGCCGTAGGAGACGTTGTTGCGTTCGGCCCAGCTTCCGACCGCTTCCAGGTCGATATTGATGAACACCGCGCAGAAATCGCGCCCGTCGCCGAAGGCGACTACCTCTTTGACGTCCGGATAAAATTTCAGCTTGTTCTCGATGTATTTCGGCGCAAACAGCGCCCCCGAGCGCAGCTTGCCGACATCCTTGGCCCGGTCGATGATCTTGAGATGGCCCTCGGCATCGAACAGCCCGGCATCGCCGGTGTGCACCCAGCCGTCCTCGGTCTTGGTCGCGCGGGTCGCCTCCTCATTTTTGTAGTAACCGACGAAGACGCCATCCGAGCGATAGAGCACCTCGCCGTTTTCGGCGATCTTGACCTCCACGCCGGGCGACGGCAGGCCGACCGTATCGGCCCTGATCTTGCCGTCGGGCTGCGCGGTGATGTAGACGCAGGCCTCCGTCTGACCGTAAAGCTGCTTCAGGTTCAGTCCGAGGGCGCGGTAGAAACGGAACAGTTCCGGCCCGATCGCCTCGCCCGCCGTGTAGCCGACCCGCATGCGCGACAGGCCCATCCGGTTCTTGAGCGGCCCGTAGACCATCAGATCGCCGAGCCGGTATTTCACCCGGTCCCACACCCCGACGCTTTCGCCGTTGAGGATCGGCTCGCCGACCTTGCGCGCATGGGCGATGAAATAATCGAACATGCGCTTCTTCAGCGGTCCCGCATCCTCCATGCGCACCATGATCGCCGTCAGCAGGCCCTCGAACACCCGCGGCGGCGCGAAGAAATAGGTCGGAGCGATCTCCCGACGATCCTCCGTCACCGTTTCAGGACTTTCCGGACAGCTCACGCAATAGCCGGCCGTGTAGGACTGCGAATAGGAGAACACGTGATCGCCGACCCAGGCCAGCGGCAGATAGGCGATCGTCGTCTCATCGACGCCGAGATTGTCGAAGGCGTTGCCGTGCAGGGCGGACTTCACCAGATTGTCGTTGGACAGCATCACCCCCTTCGGGCGGCCGGTGGTGCCGGACGTATAGAGGATGATGCCGAGATCGTCGCCCGTACCGGCCTTCAGCGACGTCTCCCAGCGTGGCAAGGCGTCGGACGAGGCCGAGACCGCGGCAAGCCCGGCGTCACGCAGATCGGCATAGGAATGCAGGTGGGTATGATCGTAGTCGCGCAGGCCGCGCGGCTCGTCGTAGACGATGTGCTTCAAACTCGGCACGCTGTCGGAAACCGAAAGCAGCTTGTCGACCTGTTCCTGGTCCTGCGCGACGGCGAACTTCACCTCCGCATGGTCGAGCACGTAAGCCATCTCGTCAGCGACCGAATCGGCATAGACCGGCACCGGCACCCCGCCAAGCGACTGGATGGAAGCGAACGACCAGTAGAGCCGCGGCCGGTTCGCCCCGACCACGGCGACCTTGTCGCCGCGCGCGATCCCCAATGTTTCCAGACCGAGGGCGAAGGCTCGCACCTCGGCGAGCTGCTGCGCCCAGGTCCAGCTTTGCCAGATGCCGTAATCCTTGTGCCGCATGGCCGGGCGATTGCCGTACCGGTCGGCGTTCAGCAGCAGATACTTCGGAAACGTATCAAGAGTTCTGTCGGCGTCGGCCGCAGCAACCATCTCCCATCATCCTCCCGAACCCCGCCTTGTCTCTGCGGTTGGTCCACATTTATCGCGCGGCTTGGCCCAGCGCGCAAGTTCACCCATCTTGTCCGTTCGGCTAACCCGGCCGGCTTTTTGCGCATCCGGTCCGTCGTCAGCGCCTTAAAGGTAAAATCACACGAAGGATGGCAGAGATTCAATTTCACGATTGACAGACAAGGGAGGCGATGGTCTGCTATCGGTGCCGAGCTTTTGATTTCCGAGATACATAATCCGGTCCGCCCTTGCTCCCGCTGTGCCCCAGGGTGGTGACGCGCGGCGGTCAGGGTTCGTAGCGTTTCAGCTTTTCCAGCTTGACCACCCGGATGCGGCCGTGCTCGCACCGCAGCAACCCCTCTTCCTCCAGATCCTGCAGGGCGCGGTTGGCGACGGCCCGCGACACGCCTGCAAGCAGGCCGAGCTCCTCCTGGGAAATCTCGATCTCGTCCTTGACCGTCGGGTAAAGCACCGGGTTGAAGAACCAGGACAGGTTGCGGGCGACACGGGCGCGCGGGCTGAGAATACGATCATATTCGATCGTGGCGATGAACTGGCCCATGCGTTCGTTGAGCTGGCGAACAAGAAAACGGCTGAAGCCGCGGCTGTTTTCGTAGAGCCACATGAAGGTCGCGCGGTGCATCATCGCCAGACGGGTGTCGCGCAGCACGACCAGATCGTATTGGCGCGGCTCGCCTTTCAGCACCGAACCCTCGCCGAACCAGCTTCCCGAGGTCGCCCCGGCAAACGTCATCGCCTTGCCGTCGCTCGACACGGCCGAAATCTTGGCCAGGCCGTCGACGACACCGGTCCAATAGTCGAGCCTGTCGCCCCGATGACAGATATAGCTGCCCTTGGCGTAGTTTTTCTCGATGGTGCCGCGGCGCGCGCGCTCAAGTTCCTCGGCGGTAAGTTCTTCGGCCCAGATCGCGGTGCCGACGATGTCTTCCTTCGTGCCCATGTCTTTCCGGACTACCGTGCGACGGTGCCGTTATGAACGCGTGCGCGTCCTAAGACAAGCAGGGTGGGACGGCTCAGGCGGCCCGCTCCGACCGGCGCGCGGTCGGCAGCACCGTCAGCGGTGCGCGCGCGCCGGTGACCGGCCGGTCGAATAGCAGTCTCTGCTCCATGCGGGTCGACTTGAAGAACGGAAACCGGGCGAAGGACCGCTCCTCTATGGCATGCACGTTGGCCTGGAACAGCACCACCGGGTAATTGAGGCCCGGATAGTCGCGCAGCCCGCCGATCTGTTCCGACATATAGATGCGCCGGTAGAAGCCGGTATGGTCTTCCTGAATGGTCGACAAGCAGTAGGGCGCGTTGAAATGGAAACACGCCATGCCGGCGATGCGCAGCGTCAGATACGGGATCTGCGGATAGATCTGCGACCAGTCCGGATCGGCGGCAAAGCGGCTCGGATCGATGAAGGTGTCGCCGGCCCGAATGCGCGGATTAAGAATATCGCCGTAAACCGTCACCGACGGAGAGACCGGGTGCTTCTTGTTCACATGATGAATGCGGATCGTAGAAACCAGATTGCCGTCGATATAGATGCCGAAACGGTAGCAATTGTCGAGATCGTCGAGGGAATCGTGCACCGCCTGATCGGGCAGTTCCGGCACCATGTCGGCGGCGCGGTAGGATTTGTAGCGCAGCCGGTAGATGTCCTCCAGATCCTCGCCACCCTCCACGCGCCGATATTCGGTGCGCTCGAGCACGGCCAGCACGTTCCTGGCGAATGCGGAGATTTCCGAATGACTTTTCTGAGCCACCGCACGCAACTCAGCGCCCGGTAGTGCCGGATTCGCGTTCATGTCACTCAATTCCCCGTACCTCGTACATTCGACGGTAGACCAAGCGCCGGTCAAGTAAAGCTGAAACTTCTCATGGCGGCGTTTACTTAGCGTTAACGTTAACGCGATGATGGCCTATGGCGCGATCGCACCATGACGCGGCGTCACCCACGCAAGTGCCGGGAACGAAGGGCTGGAAAAGCCGTCATGGACGTGTTGCAGAAGGTTTCGGCATGCGGCCCGGGCCACCTTGCCGGGCGGTCCGGAACCTATCGCGCCGCGACCTGGGCGCTGCGCAGATCCTCGGCGAACGGCCACACCGTGTTGGACATGGTTTCGATGCCGGAGGCCGACAGCGCCGCGCCGAACAGGAACCCCTGCAGGAGATCGGGCTTGACCTCTTGCGACAGCAGCCGAAGTTGGTCGAAGGTCTCCACACCCTCCATCGTGACCCTGAGCCCGACCTGTCGCGACAGATGGACGACGCCCTTCAACAGTTCGCGCGAACGCCCGTCTTCGGTGACGTCCTTGAGGAAACTGCGGTCGATCTTGACCTTGTCGAGCGGCAGGGTGTGGAGATAGCTCAGGCTGGAATAGCCGGTGCCGAAATCGTCGAGCGCGATCCGCACCCCGAGATCGCGGATCTCCTGCAGATATTTGCGCGTCGACAGTTTGTCGTCGAGGATCGCCGTTTCGGTGACTTCGATCTCCAGCCGCTCCGGCGCCAGGCCGCTCTCGGCGAGCGCATCGGCGACGGTGGCGATGATATCGGAATCGCGAAAATCGCGCGCCGACAGATTGACCGAGACGCCGATCGGTTCGGGCCATTTGGCACATTCTCGGCAGGCGGCCTTCAAAACCTGGACGCTGATATCGGAGATAATGCCCATTTCTTCGGCCAGTGGAATGAAAACCCCCGGCGAAACCGCGCCGAGTTCGGGATGCTGCCAGCGGCACAACGCCTCGCAGCTTTCGATGCGCATGGAATCCATGCCCACGATCGGCTGGTAGACTACGCGCAGCGCATTCGCCTCGACCGCATTGCGCAAATCCGATTTCAGCATCTGCTTTTCGCGGAAGGCGGCATCCATCGACGTCTCGAAGAGCTGCCAGCCGTTCTTGCCGGTTTCCTTGGCCCGATAGAGCGCGAGATCGGCCTTCACCACCATGCCGTCGACGTCGCCGAACGCGACCGGCAGCAGCACCGCGCCCGCGCTCATCTGCACACGCAGCAGGTGACCGGCCACGTCGACCTCGTCGGCAAGCCCCTCGAAAATTCCGTCGAGAATCTGGCCGAGATGAAGTTCGTCGTGAACGCGGTCGAAATAGACGACGAATTCGTCGCCCCCGAACCGACTGACCTTGACGTCCTCGTCGGCGAAGCAGCCGAGCTTCTCGGCGATCGCGTAGATCAGCCCATCGCCGACGGGATGGCCGAGCGTGTCGTTGACCGTCTTGAAATCGTCCATGTCGAACACGGCGAGCGCGCAGTTGCGTTCGCGGTCGCCACCGGCCATCTGCTCGGCAACGATCTCCTGGAAATAGGCGCGGTTGGGCAGTCCGGTCAGCGTGTCGTAACGCGCCATGTGACGGATCTTCTCGTCCGCCTGAACCCGCTGGGTCACGTCCTCGAACGTGATCACCCCGAGTTCGTCGTGCCCCTCGCGCGCCGAGAATTCCAGATAGCGTCCGTCGGACAGGCTGACCAGCAGCTTTCGGGTGCGGCCTTCGCGCAGGGCGCGGGTGAGCTGGCCTTCGACGAAACCGCAATCCTTGTAGGAGATCAGTCCCCCCGCCGCGCCCCGCATCAACAGCGCCTTGAGCGAGCGTCCGACCAGATGGTCGGGCGTGGCAACCGACATCAGTTGTGCGGCCTCGGCATTGGCCACGACGACGCGGCTGTCGGGGCCCAGCATCACCAGCCCATGCGACATGGTGTTGAGCGCCCGGTTGAAGCGCTGCGCGAGCCGGTTTGCCTTCTTCTCTTCCGAAAGCGCCGAAAACAGCACTTCGCGCACCGTGTCGGCGAAGCGCCGGATGGCGAAGAAGAAGGGAAAGGCCATGCAGCCCAGAATGATGTGATAGATGTCGCCGCGCAGAATGAAACCGATCGAGATCGGCCACGTCATGGTCATGATGAAGATCATCACCATGCGCGGCGACCCGTAATTGCGTCCGGCGATCGACGTCGCGGAGGCCAGCGTCACCGCCACGGAGGCGATTTCGGCAAAACTGTCATGGGCCAGATAGATGCCCACAAAGCAGAAAAAGCCCAGCATGAAACCATGCATGGACCCGAACACGATATAGTCTCTCTCGCGTGCCTTGGCCTCGGCGGCGCTCGCCGGCGGAGGGCGGTTGCTGTATTTGCGGATATTGCGCAACCGCAGAATACCGACCATGACCATGGCGACGGCGACCAGAAGATAGAGCGGATCCCCGGTTTTCCAATAGCATAGGACGACGAGCAGGGTCTGGGCGACGAGACCGATCGACAGCGTCAGCCCGTCGCGGAAAAGCGTTTCCACGAACGGGATGTAAATATCGACCGGGATGTCGCGCTTCTTGATCCTGTCCATGCCGTGGTCCGCTCAGGAAGCCGGACTATGGCACGGTCCTGTTAATAAAACGCTTCCCGCGCGTGTGGCCGCGCGCGCCGTCCAAAGTTGCACCGGCTGCGACGGTCTCGGTCCAATACCTGTCTCACCGGGGTGCCGAGGCGACCGCTATTCCGCCGCTTCCAGCGTTGCGGCCGCGTCACCGGCCTTGAAACGGGCAAGCAGCCGCGTCCTTTCCTCCGCCGCCTTGCGCGCATTGGCATCCTTGACGTGGCCATATCCCTTGACGATCTGCGGCAGGCTGGCAAGGGCGGCTGCGGCCTCGGCGCGCTCGGGCGTCAGACCGGATAGCACCATGTCGAGATCGGCTTCGTACTCGGCCAGGAGACGACGTTCCATGCGCCGCTCCTGCGAATAGCCGAACAGGTCGAGCCGGGTGCCACGCAGCCCCTTCATGGCGGCGAGCAGGCGAAACGCACGCATCATCCAGGGTCCGAAAACGGTCTTTTTCGGCCGGCCGTCGGCGCCCTTTCTGCCCATGATCGGCGGTGCCAGATGGAATTCGAGCCGGTCGTAGCTTTCGAACTCCGCCGAGAGCTGCCTGGCGAACGACCCGTCCGTATAAAGCCGGGCGACCTCGTATTCGTCCTTGACCGCCATCAGCTTGAACAGGTTGCGCGCCACCGCCTCCGTGACAACGCTCGAGCCGGGAACTGTTTCGGCCTCCTTCGCCTGCACAGCCGCGACCCGCCTGCGGTAACGCTCGCCATAGGCCCGGTCCTGGTAGGCGGCAAGAAACGCGGCGCGGCGCGAAACGATCTCGTCCAGCGTGTCGGCCGGTTTTTCGGCACTCGCGGCGGCGCCGGCCCGCCCGATCAGCTCGCGCACGAATGCCGGCTCGTGCGCGGCCCGTCGCCCCCAGCGGAACGCATCGACATTCATGGCCACCGCCTGGCCGTTGAGCGCGATCGCTTGTTCGATCGCCTCGGCCGAGACCGGCAGTCCGCCATGCTGATAGGCCATGCCGAGCATGAACATATTGGCGCCGAGCGAATTGCCGAACAGGGCCGCGGCCGCACGCGTGGCGTCGAAGAAATGAGCCTTGTCTGCGCCCGCGGCCGCCCGGATCGCCTTTTTCAGCCTCTCGGCCGGCAGCGAAAATCCCGGCGATCGGGCGAAGTCGCCTGGCATGATCTCGGCCGTGTTGGCGATGAACACGGTCTCGTTCTCGCGCACGGCCGACAGCACCTTCTTGGAGCCCGAGACGACCAGGTCGCAGCCCAGCACCATGTTTGCCTTGCCGGCCGAGACCCGGATGGCGTGGACCGCCTCGGGCGTCTCGGCGATGCGCACATGGGTAAACACCGCCCCGCCCTTCTGGGCCAGGCCGGCCATGTCGATCAGGCCGCAGCCCCGCCCTTCCAGATGCGCGGCCATGCCGAGAACCGCCCCGACAGTCACGACGCCGGTACCACCGATGCCGTCGATGATCCCCGACCAGCCGCCGGAAAGCGACGACAACGCGGGTGCGGGCACGCCCTCCAGCGGATCGACCGAACCGGCAATGCCCTGCGATTTGCGGATTTTTGCCCCGTGCACCGTGACGAAGGACGGGCAAAAACCGTTGACGCAGGAGAAATCCTTGTTGCAGCTCGACTGGTCGATGCGCCGTTTGCGCCCGTATTCTGTCTCCACCGGCTGGATTGACACGCAGTTGGACTGGACGCCGCAATCGCCGCAGCCCTCGCACACGAGTTCGTTGATGATGACGCGCTTGTCGGGATCGGGATAGGTGCCACGCTTGCGCCGGCGCCGTTTTTCCGCCGCGCAGGTCTGGTCGTAAAGCAGCACCGACACGCCCTTGACCTCGCGCAATTCGCGCTGCACTGGGTCGAGATCGTCGCGATGATGGATCGTCGCTCCGCTGGGAAAGCGTGCCGCGCCTGCATATTTGTCGGGTTCGTCGGTGACGATCGCGATGCGCGCCACCCCTTCGGCGCGCATCTGGTTGGCGATCATTTCCACACTCAGCGGGCCCTCGTGCGGCTGCCCACCGGTCATGGCAACGGCGTCGTTGTACAGAATCTTGTAGGTAATGTTGGCGCCCGAAGCGATCGCGAAGCGCACCGCCAGCGATCCGGAGTGATTGTAAGTGCCGTCGCCGAGATTCTGGAAGATGTGCGCGCGCTTGGAAAACGGCGCCTGGCCGACCCATTGCGCGCCCTCCCCGCCCATCGCGGTGAAGCCGACCGTGTTGCGGTCCATCCAAAGCGCCATGAAATGGCAGCCGATGCCCGCGCCGGCGATCGAGCCGTCGGGCACCTTGGTGGAGGAGTTGTGCGGGCAACCGGAACAAAAATAGGGCGTGCGACTGGCCACGTCTGTGCTCTCGGCCAGCATGGCCTGGAACTGTTTGAGACGGTTGACCCGGGCCGCGATCTCCTCCGAGGGCCCGATCACCTTGAGGATCCGCTCGCCGATGGCGATGGCGATGTCGTTGGGATCGAGCGCCCCCTTGGCAGGAAACAGCCAATCGCCGCGCTCGTCCTTCTTGCCGACGACCACCGGCTGCATGGCGGTTCCGTAGAGGTCCTCGCGCACCTGAACCTCGATCAGCGACCGCTTTTCCTCCACGACGATGATCATCTCCAGGCCACGCGCGAAATCGCGTATGTGCTCGAGGTCGAGCGGCCACGGACAGGCGACCTTAAACAGGCGCAGACCGATGCGTTCCGCCCCGGCCTCGTCGATGCCGATATCCTCCAGCGCCTGACGCACGTCGAGATAGCTCTTGCCGACGGTGATGATGCCGATCTTGGGTGTGCGTCCCCCCGAATAGACGATCTTGTTGAGATTGTTGACGCGGATGAAGGCCGCCGCCGCAGCCCGCTTATATTCGTGCAACCGGGCTTCCTGCCCCATCTGGTCGAGTTCGTGGCGGATATTGAGCCCGCCGGGCGGCATGTCGAACTCGGGCAGGACGACGTTCAGCCGGTCGAGCGCGACATCGACCGAACCGGTCGATTCGATATTGTCCTTCACGCATTTCATCGCCGACCATGTGCCGGCGAAACGCGACAGCGCGAAGCCGTAGAGCCCGTAATCGACCAGTTCCTGGACCCCGGCCGGATTGAAGATCGGGATCATCGTGTCGACGAACAGGAACTCGGTCGCGTGCGCGTTGGTGGAGGATTCGGCCGTGTGGTCGTCGCCCATCAGGGCCAGCACGCCGCCGTGCCTGGACGAGCCGGCCAGATTGGCGTGCCGGAACACGTCGCCGGACCGGTCGACCCCCGGCCCTTTGCCGTACCAGAGCGAAAACACGCCGTCATGCTTGCCTTCGCCGAGCAGTTCGGTCTGCTGCGCGCCCCAGCACGCGGTCGCGGCCAGTTCCTCGTTGAGACCCGGCTGAAAGACGATGTTGGACTGCTGGAGTTCGGCCTTGGCCCGCCACAATTGCTGGTCGAGCCCGCCGAGCGGCGAGCCGCGATAGCCGGAGACGAAACCGGCCGTGTCCAGGCCGGCGCGCCGGTCGCACTCGCGCTGCATCAGCAGCATGCGGATGATCGCCTGCGCGCCGGACACATAGATGCGCCGCTTTGCCAGGTCGTATTTGTCGTCGAGCGAAACGTCGTGAAGGGTCATCGGTTCCTCCGCGATGCCCGCTGCCGCGCGAACATCGCTTTCCCGCAGGAGTGTTCAATTCCAGAGCCTCCGCGTCAAACAAATTTCGCAAAACCTGACACGGCGCAACATCGCTACCGGCACCAACGCGCCGATGGAAGATCGTAACCGCAGACGGGCCGGCGGCGTATTTTCCTTATCCGCGCGCAAGCCGGCCGAAAAGCCGCAACGCGACCGCCCCGCGATAAAAACCCCTAAGCCGAATTGGGGAGTAGGTTTGAACACCAATCGTCTTTGATTGAACGGTCAAAGCTGATAATCACGGCCGGGTCAGCTGGGAAAATTCCGGCGACCAGCCGGGCGGCAATCGACACAAGAGCCAAGAATGGCCGCTGCCCGACTTCGGGGAAACGCCCGCCTGGCGGGCGCATAAAACGGGAGGAAGTGCATGGCGGGTCTGCTCGCGCTCTCACGGCTTGTCGACACGATCAACGAATTTGTCGGCCGCCAGGTGTCGTGGCTCATCCTCGTCGCTGTCCTGATCAGCGCCGGCAATGCAAGCATCCGCAAGGCGTTCGACATTTCGTCGAATGCCTGGCTGGAACTGCAATGGTATCTCTACGGCACGGTGTTCATGCTCGCCGCCGCCTATACACTGCAGCGCAACGAACACGTGCGCATCGACATCCTGTCCAGCCGCCTGTCCAAGCGCACCCGCGACTGGGTCGACCTGATCTGCCACATCACCTTCCTGCTGCCCTTCGTGGTGCTGATGGTGTGGTTGTGCTGGCCCTGGTTCTGGTTGTCCTATCGCAGCGGCGAGATTTCGGCCAATGCCGGCGGCCTGGTGATCTGGCCGGCGAAGATGATGGTGCTGGCCGGCTTCATTCTCCTGACGGCGCAGGCGCTCTCGGAGATCGTCAAGCGTATCGCCGTCCTCCGCGGCGACATCGACGACCCCACCCCCTCGCATGACATGCCGCCTGCCGCCGAGGCCGCGATCGAGATGGAGACGAAGGCCCGTGATTGACTTCGTCGCCCACAATCTCGCACCCATCATGTTCGTGTGCGTGATGGCCATGTTGCTGATCGGCTATCCGGTCGCTTTCACGCTCGCCGCCGGCGGGCTGTTCTTCTTTGCCATCGGCGTCGAGATGTCGGCCATCTCGAGCGAAATCCGATTGTTCTGGCCGCTGCTGCAATCCCATCCCGAACGGGTCTACGGCATCATGTACAACGACACGCTGCTGGCGGTGCCGTTCTTCACCTTTATGGGGCTGATCCTGGAACGCTCGCGCATGGCCGAAGATCTGTTGGAGACGATCGGCCAGTTGTTCGGCCCGGTGCGCGGCGGCCTCGCCTTCGCGGCCGTGCTCGTCGGCGCGCTTTTGGCCGCCACGACCGGCGTGGTCGCGGCCTCGGTGATCGCGATGGGGCTGATCTCGCTGCCGATCATGATGCGCTACGGCTACAACAGAAGCGTGGCGACCGGGACGATCGCCGCCTCGGGCACGCTGGCACAGATCGTGCCGCCCTCGCTGGTGTTGATCGTCATGGCCGACCAGCTCGGCCGCTCGGTGGGCGACATGTATGTCGGCGCCCTGCTGCCGGCGCTAATCATCGTCGCGTTCTACTGTCTCTACGTGCTGATTCTCAGCCTGTTCCGGCCGGAATGGGTGCCGGCCCTGCCACCGGAAGCGCGCACGCTGGGCGGCGGCGTGACCTCGCTGGTGGCGGTCCTGGCGGCGGCGGTGGCGATCTACATGATCACCTACAACACCGTCTTCGCCGACATGCGCTACGAGGTCCGCCTGGTCTGGGCGGCGACCGTGGCAACGCTTGCCGCCTATCTGTTCAGCCTGATCAACCGGCAGTTCAAGCTCGGCATCTTGTCGCGCCTTGCCGAACAGGTGGTGATCGTGCTGATCCCGCCGCTGGCGCTGATCTTCCTCGTTCTGGGTACGATCTTCCTCGGCATCGCCACACCCACGGAGGGCGGCGCGATGGGGGCGACCGGGGCGCTGATCCTGGCGCTGGCGAAAGGGCGGCTCAACCTCACCGTCCTCAAGCAGGCACTCGATTCGACTACCAAGCTCGCCGCCTTCGTCATGTTCATCCTGATCGGCGCGCGCGTGTTCGGCCTGACCTTCTACGGCATCAACGGCAATATCTGGATCGAGGAACTGCTGTTGTCCCTGCCCGGCGGCGAATACGGCTTCCTCATCTTCGTTACCATCATCATTTTCATCCTGGGCTGCTTTCTCGATTTCTTCGAGATCGCCTTCATTGCCGTGCCGCTGCTGGCGCCGGCGGCCGAAGCCCTCGGGATCGACCTGATCTGGTTCGGCGTCATCCTGGGCATCAACCTGCAGACCTCGTTCCTGACGCCGCCCTTCGGCTTCTCGCTGTTCTACCTGCGCTCGATCGCACCGATGCGCGACTGGACCGACACCGTGTCGGGCCGGGTCCTGCCTGGAATCAAGACCTTCGAGATCTACAAGGGCGCCCTGCCCTATATCGTAATCCAGTTCATCATGATCCTGATCGTGATCTCGTTCCCGCAACTCGTCACGCACTACAAGTCGGCGCCGGGCGTCGGCGGCGGCGACGTCGAAATCAAGCTGCCTCCGCTCGGCCCGCCTCCGGCCGATGGCGGCGACGGCGACCAGCCCGCTCCGTTCGGCTTGCCGCCGCTTGGTATGCCCGACAACAGCAGCGGCGGCGAACAACCTGCGCCGTTTGGCCTGCCGCCGCTCAACCTGCAGCCCGAGGACACGCCGCCGAAGCCGGGCCCGGCGACAGATCTCAGCCAACCGCCGAAGATCGAATAGGCGGACAGTCGGTTCTGTTCATGCGGCCGCAATGTCCGCGCCGATCGCCATAAGAAAAACCCCGGGGCCGCTGCCCCGGGGTTTCGTGTCCTGGACCGGTATCGGCTCGCGCGTCAGAGCTTGCCGGCGCGCTGCTGGATCATCATGAAGGTGTCGAAATTGTATTCGGTGAGCTGAGCCCACAGATACGCATCCTTCTTGAACGCCAGCTGGTTGTCGTAGATCTTCTTGAAGGTGGCGTTCTGGGCGTTGATCTCTTCATAGGTCTCCAACGCCGCGTTGTAGCAGGCCTCGAGAATCTCCTGGCTAAAGGGACGCAATTGCGCGCCGCCCTGAACGAGCCGCTTTAGCGCGGCCGGGTTCTTGTAGTCGTAATTGGCCATCATGTCGGCATTGGCCGCGCGGCACGCAGTTTCCAGGATGGCCTGATACGGCTTCGGCAACTCGTTCCACTTTTCCAGATTTGCGAGCGTGTGCAGAACCGGCCCGCCTTCCCACCAGCCCGGATAATAGTAGTACTGGGCGACCTTGTTGAAGCCGAGCTTCTCGTCGTCATAGGGTCCGACCCATTCGGTGGCGTCGATCGTGCCCTTTTCCAGCGCCGGATAGATGTCGCCGCCGGCGATCTGCTGCGGAACGACACCGACCTTCTCGATGATCTTGCCGCCCATGCCGCCGATGCGCATCTTCAGGCCTTGCATATCGGCCACGGTGTTGATTTCCTTGCGGAACCAGCCACCCATCTGCGCACCGGTATTGCCGCACGGCATGCCGTACAGTCCCTGGGTGGCGTAAAACTCGTTCATCAGCGTGTTGCCGTCGCCATAGTAGAACCAGGCGTTCTGCTGGCGATAGTTGAGGCCGAACGGAATCGCGGTGCCGAGCGCGTAGGTCGGGTCCTTGCCCCAATAATAATAGGACGCGGTATGCGCCAGTTCGACCGTGCCGGCCGAGGCCGCGTCGGCCGCCTGAAGGCCGGGTACGATCTCGCCGGCCGCGAAGACCTGAACCTGGAAATTGCCGTCCGTGGCCTCATTGACGAATTTCGCCATCGTTTCGGCCGCGCCGTAGATCGTATCGAGCGCCTTTGGGAACGAAGAGGTGCAGCGCCAGGTGACTTTTGGCATCGACTGCGCGATTGCGGGTGCGGCCAGCGTCGTTGCTGCCGCGGCGCCCGCGCCGGCGACGCCCGCCTTCTTGATAAATGAACGACGATCCATTCCGTTTCCTCCCATTCGTGGATCTATCGAAATCCGCCTCCAGCCGAGAGGGCTATCCAACGGTTTCAGCCTGCGACAATACACGCTCGAAGAAGTGTGTCCAGCATTCGGATATCCACCTTTCCGCCAAGGCGAGGCGGACAAACCGCTTCGTTTGCGACGCTTTCGGCACAATCGATCTTGCGCTCTCGCCGTGGCGAGCACGACGTGGCCAGCTGGATATTCCGCGCCGTCACCCGCCCGTTTGTACGGCAATCCAACCGCCGGCCCGCCACCGGGCGTTGTGGAGGCGCATTTTTCGCTTGCTGTTACTTTTGCCACCCGGACAAAGCTGCTAAGCAAAATCGGCCGGCCGGACAAAGTCCGCGGCCAACGATAAACCGCCTGGCTCGTGCCGGACGGTTCGAGGGGGAAACGGGAGGTCACATGACAGCGTCGGCTGCAGCGCCATCTGCTCGTGGTGCATCGGAGACATAGCCGGTGCAGGCGATCGCTCTTGTCGTACGCGCCATCAGCGCCTTCAACCGCTTCATTGGCAATGTCTTTTCCTGGCTTTCCCTGGCGATCGTCCTGGTCTGCTTCACCGTGGTGGTGCAGCGCTACGTCTTCGCGGTCAGCTATGTGTGGATGCAGGACCTTTATATCTGGCTAAACGGCGCCATGTTCACCGCCGTGGCCGGCTTCGCGCTGCTGCGCAACGATCATGTGCGCGTCGACATCTTCTACCGGCCGGCGGGACGGCGGGCGAAGGCGACCGTCGACCTGATCGGGGTCATGCTTTTCCTATTGCCCTTCGCCTATATCGTGTTCGCCTATGGCTGGACCTTCGTGGCGCGCGCGTGGCGGCTGGGTGAGGGCTCGGCCAATGTCGGTGGGATGCCGGGCTTGTTCGTCCTAAAAACGTTCATTCTCGGCTTCGCCGTCGTCATCGCGTTGCAGGGCGTCGCCATGGCCCTGCGCTCCGTCCTGGTCCTGACCGGCAACGAGCATCTGCTGCCCGCGCATCTGCGTTACGAAAACGCCGCCGCGCCCGTGCCGGAGGTCAGCGGCTGATGGATCCCGTTTTTCTCGGCGAGCTCCTGTCGGGGCTGATGTTCGTCGGCATTATCGGCTTTCTGCTTTTGGGTTTCCCGGTCGCCTTCACCCTGGCCGGGGTGTCGCTTCTGTTCGGCCTGGCGGGAATGGGATTCGGCGTCTTCGACCCGTCCAATCTCGGCAGCCTGGCCAACCGTTATATCGGCTACATGACCAACGAGGTCCTCGTGGCCGTGCCGCTGTTCATCTTCATGGGCGTGGTGCTGGAACGCTCCAAGATCGCCGAGCAACTGCTTTTGACCATGGGCAAGCTGTTCGGCAATCTGCGCGGCGGGCTTGCCATGTCGGTGGTGCTGGTGGGCGCCATGCTGGCGGCCTCGACCGGCGTGGTCGGCGCGACGGTGGTCACGATGGGCCTGATCTCGCTGCCCGCCATGCTGCGCGCCGGCTACGATCCCAAGCTGGCAAGCGGGGTGATCTGCGCCTCCGGCACGCTGGGCCAGATCATCCCGCCGTCCACAGTGCTGATCTTCATGGGCGACATGCTGTCGGGCATCAACGCCCAGGTGCAGATGGCCAAGGGCAATTTCGCCCCGGTGCCCGTCTCCGTCGGCGACCTGTTCGCGGGTGCGCTGCTGCCCGGTCTGCTGCTGGTCAGCCTGTATATGGGCTGGGTCGCCATCAAGGCGCTCATAGAGCCCGCCTCCTGCCCGGCGATGCCGGTGGCCGCGGAAGACCGCGGCGCGCTCGGCCGCGAAGTGCTGGTGGCGCTGCTGCCGCCGCTGCTGCTTGTGCTCGCCGTCCTCGGCTCGATCCTCGGCGGCATCGCAACCCCCACCGAGGCGGCCTCGGTCGGCGCCGTCGGCGCGATGCTGCTTGCCGCGCTGCGCCTGCGACTGTCCTTCACTGTGCTGCGCGAAACGGTCGTGGCGACGGCGACCATCACCTGCATGGTGTTCATCATCCTGTTCGGGGCATCGGTGTTTTCGATCGTCTTTCGCCTGATGGGCGGCGACAACCTCGTGCATGAATTCCTGACCGGGCTGCCCGGCGGCACGCTCACCGCCGTGGCGATGGTGATGGCGATCATGTTCCTGCTCGGCTTCATCCTCGACACGTTCGAAATCATCTTCATCGTCATCCCGATCACCGCGCCGATTTTGCTGGCACTGGACGTCGATCCGGTCTGGCTTGGGGTGCTGGTCGGCGTGAACCTGCAGACCAGCTTCCTGACGCCGCCATTCGGCTTCGCCCTGTTTTATCTGCGCGGCGTCGCACCGGGCGAGGTCGCGACCTCTATGATCTACCGCGGCGTCTTCCCCTATGTGATCCTGCAGATCCTGGCGATCGCGATCATGTTCGCCTTCCCCGGCATCGCCACGTGGCTGCCGCGGCTTTTGTACAACTGATCCCCACCAACCGCGCCGCACCGAAACGAAAGAGCCCCGGACGTCGCCGTCCGGGGCTCTTCAGGGTCAGCGCCGGAGGCGCGATCGTCAGATGGAGAAAAACTTCTCGCGAGCTGCGACGAAGGCGCCGTCGGTGCCCTCCGTCCGGGTCCGCAGGATATTGAGCGCCTCGATGAAGCTTTCCGTGGTCTTCTTCGTCAGCGCATCACCGGAATCGCGCAATTCACCCATGATCTCGGCCGCGGCCTTGGCACCGGCCTCCAGAATGTCATCGGGGAACGTACGCACATTGACGCCGTGATCGTTGACCAGAGTCTGCAGGGCGCGCGGGTCGTTTGCATAGAAATCCGACGCGACCTGATCGTATTCGGCCTGGCACACATCCTTGATGATGGCCTGCAGGTCCGATGGCAGTTCCTGATACTTGGCCTTCGACACGACAAGCTCGGTCGCCAGCCCCGGCTCGACGAAGCTGGGGAAATAGTAGTTCTTGCAGACCTGGTAGAAGCCCAACGCCAAATCGTTGTAGGGACCGACGAATTCGGCTGCGTCGAGCGTACCCGACTGCAGGGCCTGGAAGATTTCCCCGGCCGCCATGTTGGTCACCGTCGCGCCAAGCTTTTCCCAGACCCGGCCGCCGAGCCCCGGCGTGCGGAAGCGCAGCCCCTCGACGCTGTCGAGCCCGCTCAATTCGTCGCGGAACCAGCCGCCGGCCTGCGTGCCGGTGTCGCCGGACAGGAACCCCTGGACGCCGAACTGGTCGTAGATTTCGTCCCACACTTCCTGGCCGCCCATATAGCGCACCCAGGCGGCGAGCTCGCGCGAGGTCATGCCGTAGGGAACACCGGTGAAGAAGGCGAGGCCCTGGCTCTTGTTCTGCCAGTAATAGGCCGCGCCATGGCTCATCTCGGCCGATCCGTCGATGACCGCGTCGAGCGACTGCAGCGGCGGCACCAATTCACCGGCCGAATAGACCTGCACAGTCAGCCTGCCGTTCGAGGCGGCGGTGATACGGTCGGCAAGGCGCTGGGCGCCGACACCGAGGCCGGGGAAATTTTTCGGCCACGTCGTGACCATGCGCCACGTCATGTTGCCCTGCGCGATGGCCGGCGCGGCGAGCGCGGCCGTGCCGCCAGCCAGCCCCGCGGCCTTGATAAACGAACGACGATCCATAAAAAAACCTCCCAATATGCCGGTCATGTTGCAAAACGGCTACCGGACGGTGCCGACAAGGCCCCGTTACACCCGACTCCGACCCGTATCAATACACGCAGCGCATTCGCCGCAATTGCGCCACAGAGCGGTTGGAAGTGATGGCAAAGACGGTTAGATTCCGGCTCATTCGCGTGGCTCAGCCGGACCCTGGGGCGATACGCAACCTGCTCCGGGCGGCGTCTGACACCGCCCTGGGGCGACCGGCATAGGATGGATGAAATGCACCCGGCTCTCGTCGCCGTCTCAACCGATGTGCGCGTCTTCGACCGCTACACATGGCACGCCACGCCGCAGCAATACATCGAGGCCGCCCTGTCGGGAGCCGGCGTCTTGCCGATGCTTCTGCCCTGCTTCGGGGAGCGCATCGATTTCGACGCCTTGCTCGACCAGGTCGGCGGCGTGCTGATCACCGGGTCCAAGACCAATGTGCACCCCGCGCTCTACGGCGGCGACGCCAGCGAGCGCAACGGCCCCTACGACGAGGCCCGCGACGCCACCACGCTGCCGCTGATCCGCAAGGCGATCGAACGCGCCGTGCCGCTGCTCGCCATATGCCGCGGCATCCAGGAATTGAACGTCGCGCTTGGCGGAACGCTGGCGACCGAGATCCAGGAACGCCCCGGCATCATGGACCACCGCGCCCCGCCGAGCGAGTTCCAGGACGATCGCTTCGCCATTCGCCACCGCGTCAGCTTCACAGAAGGGTCGTGCCTGGCCGATCTGTTCGAAGCCGGCGCGATCGAGGTCAATTCGGTTCACCGGCAAGCAGTCGGCCGGCTTGCGCCGCGGCTCGGGATCGAGGCGGTGGCCGAGGACGGCACGGTCGAGGCCGTTTCGGTTCTGGGTGCCAAGGGCTTCGCGGTCGGCGTGCAATGGCATCCCGAATACTGGGTCGGGACCGACGGCGCCTCACGCCGCATCTTCGAGGCGTTCGGCGCGGCCGTGCGCACCTATGTGGCCAAGCGCGGCCATGCGCGAACGGCCGCCGAATAGGCTCCTGCGGCCACAGCGTCCTATGACGCTGTGGTCAGAACCGGGAAAGAAGCTGAAAGATCGGCGCTTCCGGCCGAACGGATTCGTAGGCGATCCCGTCGGCGACCGCGAACTCGACCACCGGCGTGCCATCCTCCGACAAGAAGCTCAAAAGCCCGTTGCCCTCGTCGCGGCCGAAACGAACCTGTGCGAACCGTTTGTCGAGTTTGCCGCAACCGGGTTCGAGGACGAGGCGGAACCGACCCTGCGCCGCAGCGCCCGCCCGTTCGACCAGGCACCGCTCGGCGCCGCCGACCCGATAGAGCGAATAGTGGCCGTCAGGCGCGTCGGTGACTTCTTGCGCCGCGCTGTCCGGCGCCCTTTGCGACGTGACATAAAGACCGGCCGTGGCGGCAAGCGCCATGACGAGCACGGAAAACAGCTTCACCGCGAATCATCCTTGCTTGTACCCCCGCCATCGAAGGTGGTGCGAAGGGGTTAACGAAAGGTTAACCCCTTCGCGTCGCGGCAAGCCCGGCGGTTTCGGGAACCGGGGTCAGAACGCGCCCCTCGTCGAACCAGGCAAGCAGATTGTCGACCACCAGGTCGGCCATGGCCTGCCGCGTTGCCCGCGAGGCCGAGCCCACATGCGGCAGCAGCGTCGCGTTGTCGAGGTCGAGCAGAGCCTGCGGCACATGCGGTTCGTCGGCAAAGACATCGAGACCGGCGGCCCGTATGGTACCGGCCGCAAGCGCCGCGATCAGCGCCTGCTCGTCTACCGTGCTGCCGCGCCCGATATTGATGAAGACGCCGTCGGGACCGAGCGCCTCGAAAATCTCGGCGTTGACGATCTTGTGCGTCTGCGCCCCGCCTGGAGCCACCGAGACGAGCACGTCGACCGCCTCGGCGAGACCACGCAACGTGTCGTGATAGGTGTAGGAGACGCCGGCGACCGGTCGCCGGTTGTGGTAGGCGATCGGCAGGCCGAAGGCCTCCAGCCGGCGCGCGATCGCCTGGCCAATGCGTCCTAGGCCGAATATGCCGACCCGACGGCCGCGCAGGGTCGATGCCGTCAGCGGATAGCCCCCTTCCCGCGCCCACCGGCCGGCGCGCAGATAGGCCTCGGCCTTCGTGAATTCGCGCACCGTGTTGAGCAGCAATCCGACCGCGGTGTCGGCGACCTCCTCATTGAGGACGTCCGGCGTGTTGGTCACCATGATCTTTTTCGACGCGGCGTGGCCCGCGTCCACGGCATCGTAGCCGACGCCGAAATTGGCGATGATCTCCAGGTTCGGCAGCGCGTCGATGAACGCCGCGTCGATCGTGGTCATCGCCGCGATGCCGCGAACGGCGTCGGCCGAGCGCCCGCTCAACAGGCCAGGATCGGAGGTCTCGAGAGGCACCAGCCGGAACGCGTCCGAGATCCGCTTGACGGCATGGTCGTGCAGCTTGCCCGGCACCAGGATGGAAATATCGCGCATGAAATCACGACCCGTCTTCTCGTTGAAGTTGCGCCGACACCGTAGGCATAGCGCACGCGCCCGGCAAGCATCGCCTGCCGCTCCCGCTCGCGAAACCGTGATCGGAAAATTCAGGAACGACCCGCCGGTCGCCCACGTTGACCGGGCAGTCCAACACGATGAAAGGAGGACTGATATGACCTTTAAGATCATCACCGCCACCGCGCTTGCCATCGGACTCGCAGCCGGCGGCGCGCTCGCCCAGACCACCAGCGCCACGTCGAAGGCCGGTTCGGGACCGAACTTCAAATCCGAAGACGAGCGCATGATGTATGAGGAAAACGCCGACGTGATGGGCGGTTTCTTCACCGACGACACGATGGCCGAAATCCGGTCGGACGACGAGGTGAGGGAAATCTTCGCCGCGCTCGGCAAGGAGGACCGCGACGAGATCAAGGCGGCCTGCGAGCGCGCGATGGAAAGCCGCGGCTCCTACGGCACGGTGACCGTCGCCCTGTGCGATCGGGTCGACACCATGTAGCGCCTGCGGCGCGCGGTACGGGATGGGCGGCTTCGCCCAAAACCGTTAGCAATGCCCGGCTCCCGCCTCACGGCGGGGGCCGTAATTATGTCGATTTGCCGTAAAACCGCGCTGCCCGACAGGCAGCGCGAGCGTTGTGATCTCAGTCTCGCTCGACAGGTTTGCCGGTCGATTGCCGCACATGCAGCTCCGGCTTAATCAGTTCTTGCGACGCGCTGACAGGAACCCCGTTCAACCTGTCGAGCAAGGCCCGCGCCGCGCGGCGGCCGACATCGCGCTGGCCGTTCCACACCGTGGTCAGGGCCGGCGTCGCGATCGCCGCCTCCTCAAGGTCGTCGTAGCCGGTGACCGAGATGTCGACGCCCGGCACCAGCCCGGCACGCGCAATGCCGTTCATCAGCCCGATCGCCACCAGGTCGTTCCAGCAGACGGCCGCGGTCGGCTTGTCCGGCAGGGCCAGAAACTGCCCGGCCACCTCGAAACCGCTCTGCTTAGTGCGCGGCCCCGGAATGCGCCAGTGCGGCGCGACGACGAGACCGGCCTTTTCCATCGCCGCGACGTAACCCTGGTAGCGGTCGCGGCCAGTCGAGGTCTGATCCGTGCCGCCGATCATGGCGATGCGACGATGGCCGAGCGAGATCAGATGATTGGTGGCGAGCCCGATTCCGTAGGCGTCGTCGCCGCGAAACACAGGCACCTCCGCACCCTCGACCGAGCGGGCGATCAGCACGGCTGGAAGGCCGTTTTCCTCGATCAGCCGGATATCCTCGCGCGGCGTGCCGATCGCCGGCGACATGATGACGCCGTCGGCACCGAGCTGAAGCAGCGTATCGACGAAGGTCCGCTGCTTTTCGAGCTGGTCGTAGTGGTTGGACAACAAAAATGTCTGCCGGCTGCGGTCGAGTTCGCTCTCGATCGAACGCAGGATTTCGGCGAAGAACGGGTTCATGATGTCGTGCACGACAACGCCGACAATACCGGATCGCGAGGTCCGCAGGCTGGCCGCGCGACGATTGTAGATGTAGCCGATCGCGCGCGCATGGTCCTTGATGCGTTCGCGTGTGGCGTCGGCGACCAGCGGACTGTCCCGCAGCGCCAGCGACACCGTCGCCGTGGACACGCCGAGTGCCTCGGCGATGGTCGAAAGCTTGATTTTCTGCGCCAGAACGCCCCTCCCGACGATCCGCCCGGGTCGTTTAAACCGTTTAATCGCGCTTATGCCATCGCCCCACGGCATTTCAAAGCCTTTTCGACAGCGAGCCAGGTCCCGCGGTCGGCGCCGAGGCCGAGTACAGCCGCACCCGCCGCCCGCGCTGGCGACCGGAACGCAGCGCAGCGAGGCCGCGGGATGAGGGCGACGCGCTCCGAAGGACCGCTTTTCGAGTGCCTTGCGCGGGACCGCGACAGGTCAAGCGGCTTATAGATCCTCGACCGCCTCTTCCCCAAACTCGCCCCGTTCAGCACCCGAAATCCGTGCCGTGCCGGAGAGATTGTCTTCAATACGCGCGAGCATTTTCAAGAAGGCCTTCTGCTCCTTCTTGTCGAGCCCCTTGAGCGCGATCTTCTGGGTCTTGCGCACCGATTTCTCGATCGCCTTGATCGCATCGCGCCCAGTCTCGGTGAGGAAGATATGGGCCTGTCTGGCGTCGTGGTCGGACGGGCGTTTGAATAGGAAATCCTGCGCCTGGAGCCGGTTGATGGTCTTGGTTATGGTCGGCGGACGCACGCCGAGCCGGTTGGCGAGTTGGCCCGGCGTCTGGCCGTCCTCGTGCGCGAGCGCGAGCATGATCTGGTCCTGGCCGGCATAAAAGCCGTGATCGAGCAGGCGCGCGGCGAGCGAGGTGCGAACCAGCCGCGCCGTCGATTGCAGGCGGCTGATCGCCACGCCCTTTTCCGTTTTGGCCATTCGCCCCTCCCAAGTTCGCCGCAATCGATCTAGTGTCCGACACCGGTCGCGACGGGCCCGGGCGTCTGGTTTTCGACACGCGAAAAGGCAGCATGAAAACCGGCCGACTAATTCGCCGACGAACTTATGGCAGAGGTTGATTGCAGTTCCATGACAAACAGTGAAGCCGGCAAAGTCGAGCCTGCACGCGCCCGCACCGGCAAAACCATCGCGGTCCTGCCGCTCGGCGCGAGCGAGCAGCACGGCCCCCATCTGCCCCCCGAAACCGACACGATCATCGCCGAGGCGGTCGCGGTCCGCGCCGCCCAAATGCTGCCGGAAAACATCGACGTGACGTGGCTGCCGGTCGAGCCGGTCGGGTATTCGATCGAACATCTCGACCTCGGCCGCACCGAAAGCCTGACCTATGGCGAGGCGGTGGAACGCTGGATCGCGATCGGCGCCGAACAGGCCGCGCGCGGCTGCCGGAAATTCGTCATGCTCAACGCGCATGGCGGCAACTCGCCGCTGATGACGATCGTCGCCACCGAATTGCGGGTGCGCGAAACGATGCTGGCGGTCGCCACGAGCTGGACGCGTTTCGGATATCCCGAGGGCCTGGTCGGCGAGACGGAACGGGCCTCAGGCATTCACGGCGGCTTTGTCGAGACATCGGTGATGCTGGCGCTGCGGCCCGATCTGGTCGACATGGAAAAGGCCGCGACATTCGCGTCCGCGCAGGAGAGGTTCGCCGCCCGTTTCACCCATTTGCGCGCCTACGGTCCGCACGCGTTCGGCTGGACGATGCGGGACCTCTCGCCGCACGGCGTGGTCGGCGATGCCGCCGCTGCCAGCGCGGCGGCCGGCGAACGCCTGCTCGATCACGCCGCGCGCGGATTTGTCGACCTGCTTGCGGATGTCGACCGCTTCGATCTCGCCGATCTTGCCTGACAACGGAAAGGCCGGCGAGATTCGGACCTTGTTTCGCCGCTGCCGGCGTGCATTGGATCGGCCGCCATCCTATATGGAAACCGATCCGCAATTCGCTCCCCGGGGGACTTGATGTCCGATACGCAAACCCAACTTCCAGTCACCGTGCTGACCGGCTATCTCGGTTCCGGCAAGACCACGCTGCTCAACCGCATCCTCACCGAAAACCACGGCAAGCGTTACGCCGTCATCGTCAACGAATTCGGCGAGATCGGGATCGACAACGAACTGATCGTGGAATCCGACGAGGAAATCTACGAGATGAACAATGGCTGCGTGTGCTGCACGGTGCGCGGCGATCTGATCCGCGTCGTCGAAGGGCTGATGCGCCGGCCCGGGCGGTTCGACGCCATCGTGGTCGAAACCACCGGGTTGGCCGATCCCGTGCCGGTGGCGCAGACTTTTTTCATGGACGACGACGTGCGCGCCAAGACCCGGCTCGATGCCGTTGTGGCGCTGGTCGACGCCAAGCACCTGCCGCTCAGGCTGAAGGACAGCCGCGAGGCCGAGGACCAGATCGCCTTCGCCGACGTGGTCGTTGTCAACAAGACCGACCTGGTCGACGAGGACGAACTGGCAGCGGTCGAGGCGACCATCCGCGCGATCAACCCGTCGGCGCGCATCCACCGCGCGACCCGCGCCGGACTGCCGCTTTCCGAGGTGCTCGATCGGGGCGCCTTCGACCTGACGCGCGCGCTCGACAACGACCCGCATTTTCTCGATCACGGCCACCCCGACCACGCCTGCGGACCCGATTGCGATCACGATCATGGCGACCATGCCGGCCACGATCATCATCACCATCACGACGCGTCGCCAATCCACGACGTCTCGGTGCGGTCGATCTCCCTGCGCGGCGGCGCGCTCGATCCGAAGAAATTCTTTCCCTGGATCGAGAAGACGACCCAGATCGACGGCCCGAACATCTTGCGGCTGAAGGGCATTATCGCGCTTGCCGGCGACGACGAGCGCTACGTGGTGCAGGGCGTGCACATGATCGTGGAGGGCGACCACCAGCGTGCCTGGCGCGACGACGAAAAACGCGAAAGCCGGCTCGTCTTCATCGGCCGCGACCTCGACGCCGAACGGCTGAAGCGCACCTTCGAGGCGTGCCAGGCCTGACGCCCGACCTCGCTTTGGCGCCGGCGCCTCCCGGACCGGGGCGCCGCAGACCGCACAGACCCAGGACCCCCGACACCTTATGCCCACTGTCGCCCCTCTCGACCTCAACGGCCATTGCGTGGCCGCCCGCTGGATCGCCGGCATACCCCATTTCGCGCTCGCCGACGGGACCGTCCACCGGCTCGACGACGGACACAAGGCGGTCGAGGCGCATGACGGGCTATTGGCGGCCGCGCCGGCCGGCGACGGCAAGATGCTTCTGACCGCCGGCGAGGACGGACGCGTCTGCGCCGTGACGCCTGAGGGCGATCTACGCGAACTCGCCTCGATCGGCCGCAAATGGGTTACCGCACTGGCCGGCGGCCCCCAGGGCGCGGTGGCGTTTGCCTCCGGCCGCACCGCCTATGTGCGTTTCGCCGACGGGCGCCTGCGCGACTTCGCCCACCCCCGCTCGGTGGAAGGCGTCGCCTTTGCGCCGAAAGGCATGCGCATCGGCGTCGCCCGCTACAACGGCGCGACGCTGCATTTTCCCGCCGCCGACGGCACGCCGGTGGACCTGACCTGGGACGGCGCTCACACCGGTATCACCTTTTCCCCGGACGGCAATTTTGTCGTCACCACCATGCAGGAAAACGCGCTGCATGGCTGGAAACTCGCCGACGGCAAGCACATGCGCATGAGCGGCTATCCAGCCAAAGTGAAATCCTGGTCCTGGGCCGCGAAGGGTCGCTGGCTGGCCACCTCCGGCGCGCCGGCCGCGATCGTGTGGCCGTTTTCCGGCAAGGACGGGCCGATGGGCAAGGCGCCGGTCGAACTCGGCACGCGCGCCGATACCATGGTCACTGCGGTCGCCTGCCATCCAACCGACGAATTCGTCGCCATCGGCTTCAGCGACGGCATGGTGCTGGCCGGGCGCATCGCCGATCAGAAGGAAGTGCTGCTGCGGCGGCCGGGCAAAGGCGCGATCACCGCACTGGACTGGGACGGTGAAGGCCGCCGCGTCGCCTTCGGCTCGGAGGCCGGCGATTGCGGCGTCATCGACGTCGCCGGTTAGGTCGGGTCGAAACCGGCGCGTACCGGTTCAGCCCTGCTTTTCGAGATAGTCCCGCGCCCAGCCGAGCCCGTCCTCGGTCCGTCCCGCCGGCCGGTATTCGCAGCCGACGAAACCCGAATAACCGCGCGCGTCGAGCGCCGCCAGAACGGCGCGATAGTCAAGTTCGCCGCGATCGGGTTCGTGGCGCCCCGGATTGCCGGCGATCTGGACATGGGCGATCCGCGCACGATGGCGCTCGAACGTCGCCACGATCTCGCCGCCGGTGCGGCTTTGGTGGTAGATGTCGTATTGCAGGAAAAGATTGTCCGAACCGACCCGGTCGAGGATCGCGGCCGCTTCGGCCATGGTTTCCAGAAAATAGCCAGGCATGTCGAACCGGTTGAGCGGCTCGATCACGATCCGCACACCGCGCCGGGCGGCCTCGGCGGCGGCATGGACGAGATTGTCGACGAAATTATCCTCCAGTTCGCGGCGGTCGATCTCCTTGGGCGCCACGCCGGCCATGCAGTGGATCAGCGGCGCGCCGAGCACGGCGGCATAATCGAGCGCCAGGGAAAGAGCCTCGCGAAACCGCGAACGTTCGCGCGGGTCGACCGCGAGCCCGCGTTCGCCCGCCGCCCAGTCGCCGGGCGGCGTGTTGAACAGCGCCAGGTCGAGCCCGTTGCGGTCGAGCGCTACGGCGATCGCCCGAGCGTCATGCTCGTAGGGAAACAGGAATTCGACCGCAGTGAAGCCGGCACGCGCGGCGCGCTCGAACCGGTCCAGAAACGGTACCTCGGTGAACAGCATCGTCAGATTCGCGGCAAGTCTGGGCATTCTCCCTCCAATGCGCGCTATGAAGGGTTCGTCCGCACGCGGCAAGGTGCCTGTCCCGGTAAAGCCACCGCCGCGCCCGCGATCCACGCCTCGGCCTGACTGCGGGCCGGCCTTAGCCGCCGAGCTTGGCGGCCCGGCCGGCGATATAGACCTCGCGTACGGCGCGGTCGTCTCCGAGCGTCTGCAAGAGAAACAGTTCCTCCGACAATGTTTCGATCGTTTCCATGCGGGTACGCATCGTCGGCGTCGCCCAGGCGTCGAGCACGACGATATCTGCGTCGGTGCCCGCGTCGAGCGTGCCGGCCCGCTCGGCGATCGACAACGCCTCGGCATTGCCGCGCGTCATCTGCCAAAAGGAGGCCAGAGGATTGAGTTTCTCGCCTTGGAGCGCGATCACCTTGTAGCCCTCGTCCAGCGTCCTGAGCATGGAATAGTTGGTGCCGCCGCCGACATCGGTCGCCACCGCCACGTGCAGCGGCCGTTCGCGCTTGCGGTAGCGCTGATAGTCGAACAGACCCGAGCCGAGAAAGAGATTGGAGGTCGGGCAGAACACCGCCACCGAGCCGGTTTCCGACATTGCGTCGGCCTCGCGATCGGTCAGGTGGATGCAATGGCCGAACAGGCTCTTGCGTCCCAACAGCCCGTAGCGGGCATAGACGTCGGTGTAGTCCTTCGCCTGCGGGTAGAGCTGTTCGGTCCAGCGGATCTCAGCGTGGTTTTCCGACAGATGCGACTGGACATGGCAGCCGGGATGTTCCGCTGCCAGCGCCTGGGCCATCTCCATCTGTTCCGGCGACGAGGTGATCGCAAAGCGCGGCGTGATTGCATAAAGCTGTCGGCCCTTGCCGTGCCAATGCGCAATCAGCGCCTTGGTATCGTCATAGCTCGATTGCGGCGTGTCTGTCAGGGCTTCGGGCGCGTTACGATCCATCATCACCTTGCCGGCGATGTTGAGCATGTCGCGGGAATGGCTTTCCTCGAAAAACGCCTCCGCGGAGGCTGCATGCACCGAACAATAGGCGGCCACCGTCGTCGTGCCGTGGCGGATCATGTCGTCGAGGAACAGCCGCGCGATCCGGCGCCCGTGCTGGGCGTCGGAAAATTTCGTCTCCTCGGGAAAAGTGTAATTGTTCAGCCAGTCGAGCAATTCCGCCCCGTAGGAGGCGATGATCTGCATCTGCGGAAAATGCGCATGGGCGTCGATGAAGCCCGGCAGCACCAGATGAGGCCGGTGATCGGCAACCGGCGCGTCGCCGGCCACGGCCGACACGGTCGCAAAATCGCCGACCGCGACAATGGCGCCGCGCTTGACGAACACCGCTCCGTCTTCCTCGTACCGGCAGGCCGCCAGATCGTCGGCCGCCACCGGCTCGCGCAGGAAGGAGAGCACCCGCCCTCTGATCAGAATCTCGCTCATTGTCCTGATCCGCGCGCCCCTTCGAACCACGAAACGATCAAGGCTCGCTCCTCTTCGGTCATGTAGGTGACGTTCCCGGGCGGCATGGCGTGGCTGCGCCCGGCCTGCAGATAGATCTCGCGCGCCCGATCCGCGATCGTGGCATCGGTGTCGAGCCGGACATTCTTCGGCGTGATATAGACGCCTTCATAGACCGGCTCCGCCGTATGGCACATCGAGCAGCGGCCAAGAACGGTGTCGCGCACGGCGGGAAAATGCGCCGAAGCGATGAAGGGTTCCGCCGCGGCCGCAGCCTTGTCCTCGCCGGTCAGGACTTTGGGAACGGTCGACAGCCACATGATGATGATGAACAGGATCGTCGCCGCAGCCCAGGTCCAGGTCGGATTGCCCTTTCTGGCGTGCACGGTGTTGAAATAATGCCGGATCAGGACGCCGATCAGGAAAATCAGCGATGCGATGATCCAGTTGAATTCGGTCGCAAACGCCAGCGGATAGTGATTCGACAGCATCAAGAACAGGACCGGCAGGGTCAGGTAGTTGTTGTGCAGCGAACGCGTCTTGGCGATCTTGCCGTATTTCGGGTCCGGTTTGCGGCCGGCGATCAGGTCGGCGACCACGATCTTCTGGTTGGGAATGATGATCATGAACACGTTGGCCGACATGATCGTGGCGGTGAAGGCGCCCAGATGCAAAAAAGCCGCACGGCCGGTGAAAAGCTGCGTGTAGCCCCAGCTCATCGCCACCAGGATAACGAACAGAACCAGCATCAAGGTGGTGTCGTTGTTGGCCAGCGGCGACTTGCAGAGCTGGTCGTAGAGGACCCAG
Source organism: Nitratireductor alexandrii (assembly GCF_004000215.1). GTDB lineage: Bacteria > Pseudomonadota > Alphaproteobacteria > Rhizobiales > Rhizobiaceae > Mangrovimarina > Mangrovimarina alexandrii. The sequence goes on from NZ_RBVY01000006.1 coordinate 171,899, forward strand.
CCCACCGTCAGCGAGGCGAGCGAGATCAGGATCGCGGTGCCCGCCGACACGTCGAGCACGTTGCGGTCGACCAGATAAAGGTCGGCGCCGACGTAGTAGACGATGGCGAGCATGGCGAAACCGGTGAGCCAGGTGGCATAGGCCTCCCATTTGAACCATGTCAGATGCTCGGGCATCTCGGCCGGCGCGACCAGATATTTCTGGATATGGTAGAAGCCGCCGCCGTGGACCTGCCATTCCTCGCCGAAAGCGCCTTCCGGCAGGTTCGGCCGTTGCCGCAGGCCGAGATCGAGCGCGACGAAATAGAATGACGAGCCGATCCACGCGATGCCCGTGACCACGTGCAGCCATCGCATCGCGAAGCTCAGCCAATCCCAGAAAACCGCAAGATCGTACATCGGCGCATGCCCTCCTCGTCCGGGCGACTTTACGGGCTCGGCCGCAAACGAAAAGAGGCACAGTCACCGAGCACTTTCAAAAAAATCTGGATAATAATAGTCTCCGCTCCTGTCATCCAGATCGCATCGGGGCACGTCATGGCCTATCTCGACAATGTCGCCGTTTTCGTTCGCGTGGTGGAGCTCGGCAATCTGTCGGCCGCGGGGCGCGACATGCGCATTTCTCCGGCCGTCGCCTCCAACCGCATCAAGGAGCTGGAAAAACATCTGGGCGTGCGCCTGTTCAATCGCACCACGCGCCAACTCACCCCGACCGAGCAGGGCCGGGTCTTTTACGACGGCGCCAAGAAGGTGCTCGACGCGGTCGCCGACGCCGAGGCCGCCGTCAGCGCCTTGTCGGGCCAGCCGCGCGGCACGATTCGCGTCACCGCGCCGCTCGGCCTCGGCCGCCGGCTGCTCGCCTCCGGCATTCCCGAATTCCGCGAGCGCTATCCCGACATCGAGGTGCGGCTCAGACTGTCCGATCACGATGTCGACATGATGCGCGAGGGCATCGACGTCGCCTTCCGGCTCGGCGTGCTGGAAGATTCCAGCCTGCGCATGCGCGGCGTCCTGGAATGCGAGCGGGTGCTGGTCGCTGCCCCGTCCTATCTGGCCAAGCGCGGTGAGCCGCAAAGCCCGGACGACCTTCTGGCGCATGATTGCCTGATGTTGCGCTATCCCGGCGCACGCGAGCATTTCTGGACCGTGCGCACGCCCGACGGCCCGCGCAAGCTGGACGTGCGCGGCCCTTACGATTCCGATGACGGCGACGTGCTGACCGGCTGGGCGCTCGCCGGCCACGGCATCGTCATGAAGCCGCGCTTCGAGGTCGAGCCCTTTCTGCGCGATGGACGGCTGACGACCATTATGACCGACACGCCGCCGATCCCGGTTCAGCTCGCCGCCGTCTATCCGCACAAGAAATACCAGGACCCCAAGGTCCGCCTGCTGCTCGATTTCATGGCCGAGCGCTGCCAGCGCATGATCCGCGACATTCTCGACGGTCGCTGAGCGCCTGCCGGCGGCACGGGAGGAACCCCATGGCCCGTATCATCGCCAAAGCCGCCCTCACCGGCCTTGTCGGGTTTCTCGTCCTGCCCGTGGTGATTTTCCTCGGCGTGCTCGCGCTTGGTTATGCGTTCGATCCCGCCTGCGCCACGCCGGGCGCATCGGGCGGCTGCGAAATGGGGGCAGCCGCCTCGGCCATCGCCTCGGCGATCCCCGGCTTCATGCTGTTTTTCCTGGTTTCGCTGCTGATCAGCGTGAGGCGGAGGAGGAAGGCTGAAACGCGGCCACGAGAGCCGTCATGATCTCCGCCGCAGCCAGGGCCGCGATCACGGCAGGGCGCTTGTCGCGCACGCCGTCGCCGCCAATCGGCGTTACCAGCCGCGACAACGCGGCCGCGCTGCCGCCAGCGGTTTTCAGGAACCAGCTCCTGAAGGTCGCCTTTTTTGTCGCCGAACCGATCATGCCGACATAAGCGGCGTCGCCGCGCTTTAGCGCCTCTGACACGATCAGGAAATCGAGCGCGTGGTCGTGCGTCAGAACGACGAAGGCGGTTCCGGCGGACGCCGCACGCACGAGCTCCTCCGGCACGGCGCTCAGGCGGGTTTCGACATCGGCAGGAAAACCGGCGATGGCCTCGGCGCGGGTCTCCACCACCGTCGCGCGCACCGGCAACAACACGAGCGTTTCCGCCAGCGCCCGGCCGACATGGCCGCCGCCGAAAACGAGCACGCGCGGCAAGCGGTCATCCTCGGCCCGGGCACGCGCGAGAAGCCGGTCGCGCAAGCCCTGGTCGACCCGCTCGATCGACAGGCCGACCCGGCCGCCGCAGCATTGCCCGATTTCGGGACCGAGCGGAATGTCGAGCGCCTTCTCCCGTTCAGCCTCCGCTGCCGGCGCCGCGCGCAGCAGGGCCCGCGCCTCGTCGATCGCCATGAATTCGAGCTGGCCGCCGCCGATCGTGCCAAAAATCCTTTCCGGCGCGACCAGCATCCATGCTCCCGCCTCGCGCGGCGTCGACCCCTTCGCCGCGCTCACCTCGACCTTCGCCGCCGCCGGATGGGCGTCGAGAAAGGCTTTCAGGCTGGTGGCCGTCTTCGTCATGGTCGTAATTCTAACCCGAGATGCCCCTGTCGGCGATCCCCGGCTAGGCCGCGGTTTGGGCACGCACGCGCTCGACCGCCATCAGCACCCGTTCGGGTGTCGCTGGCGCGTCGAGACGCGGACAGACCGTGTGTTCGCCCACACTCGCCACCGCATCCGACAGCGCGTGGAAAACGCTCATCGCCAGCATGAAAGGCGGCTCGCCGACCGCCTTGGACCGGTGCACGGTCGGCTCATGCGCCTCCGGCCAGTCGGCCAGCGTGACGTTGAACACCTTGGGCCGGTCCGAGGCGAGCGGGATCTTGTAGGTCGAGGGTGCGTGCGTGCGCAGCCGGCCCTTGTCGTCCCAGACGAGTTCCTCCGTCGTCAGCCAGCCCATGCCCTGGATGAAACCACCCTCGATCTGGCCGATGTCGATCGCCCGGTTCAGCGACCGTCCGGTCTCGTGCAGGATGTCGGCGCGCTCGACGACGTATTCGCCGGTCAGCGTGTCGATCGAGACTTCCGCGCAGGCCGCGCCATAGGCGAAATAATAGAACGGATGGCCTTCACCCTTGTCGCGGTCCCAGCGCACCTTCGGCGTCTTGTAAAAGCCGGTCGCGGAAAGCTGGACGCGGGCCATATAGGCTTGTTGGGTCAACTCGCCGAACGCGATCTCCTGGTTGCCGACCCTGACCCGGTTGGGCAGGAACTCGATCTGCTCGCGCGGCACACCGTATTTCTCGGCGGCGAAATCGCACAACCGGTCGCGGATCGTGCGCGCGGCGGCCTGCGCGGCCATACCGTTGAGGTCGGAGCCCGAAGAGGCCGCCGTCGCCGAGGTGTTGGGCACTTTGCCGGTCGTGGTCGCGGTGATCTTGACGTGATCGATGTCGATCTGGAACTCCTCGGCCACGATCTGCGCGATCTTGACATAGAGCCCCTGCCCCATCTCGGTGCCGCCATGGTTGAGATGCACCGATCCGTCGGCATAGACATGCACCAGCGCGCCCGCCTGGTTGAAATGGGTCGCGGTGAAGGAGATGCCGAATTTCAGCGGCGTCAGCGCCAGTCCGCGCTTGATCACCGGCGAGCCGGCGTTGAAATCGGCGATCGCGCGCCGCCGGGCCTGATAGTCGGCGCTCTTCTCGAGCTCGTCGACGAGCCGGTGGATGATGTTGTCCTCCACCGTCTGATGGTAGGGCGTGACGTTGCGATCGCTGGTGCCGTAGAAATTCTTCCTGCGGATCTCCAGCGGGTCCTTGCCGAGCGCGAAAGCGATCTCGTCGACCACACGCTCGCAACCGATCATGCCCTGCGGGCCGCCGAAACCGCGAAACGCCGTGTTGGAGACGGTGTTGGTGTAGAGCGGCGCCGACTGGGCGCGTACGGCCGGATAATAATAGGTGTTGTCGCAGTGAAACAGCGCCCGGTCCGTCACCGGGCCGGACAGGTCGGAGGAAAACCCGCAACGGGCGGCGTAAAAATAGTCGACGCCCAGGATGGTGCCCTCGTCGTCGAAACCGACCTCGTAGTCGATGACGAAATCGTGCCGCTTGCCGGTCGCAGCCATATCGTCGTCGCGGTCGGGCCGGATCTTGACCGCCCTGCCGAGCCTCTTGGCCGCCGCGGCTGCGATCGCGGCGAACTGGTTGCCTTGCGTCTCCTTGCCGCCGAAACCGCCGCCCATGCGCCGGATTTCGACGGTGACGGCATGCGAGGGCACGCCCAGCACATGCGCCACCATGTGCTGGACCTCGCTCGGATGCTGGGTCGAGGAAAAGACGGTGACGTCCGTGTCCTCGCCCGGTACGGCCAGGGCGATCTGGCCCTCGAGATAGAAATGGTCCTGGCCGCCAAGCCGCATCGTGCCCTTGATGCGCCGCGGCGCGGTCTCGATCGCGGCCGCGGCGTCGCCGCGCTTGAGCGTCAGCGGATCGGTGACCAGCTTGCCCGCCCGGCGATCTATGTCCCAGATATCGGTGACGAAGGGTTTCTCGTCATAGTCGATCTTCGCCAGCCGGCAGGCGCGCCGGGCCTGCTCGCGGCTCTCGGCAATCACCGCGAATAGCGGCTGGCCGAAAAAATGCACGGTATCGGTGGCGAGCACCGGTTCGTCGGCGCGGCCCGTCGGGCTGATATCGTTGGAGCCGGGCATGTCGTGCCCGGTCAACACGTCGATCACGCCGGGCGCGGCGCGCACGGCGGACAGGTCGATCGAACGGATCGTGCCGTGCGCCACGGTCGACAGGCCGAGGCAGGCGTGCAACAGCCCTGCCGGCTCGGGCATGTCATCGATATAGATTGCCGTGCCGGTGACGTGCTTGTGGGCGGAATCGTGGCGCTGGTCGGTGGCGACGCCGCCCAGAATGCGGGTCGCTTTGAGGTCGGCCGTGGCGTGCTTGTTCATCGGTCTCTCCCTTGGCCTAGGCCGCCTCGTAACGCGACACCTGCACTGGCAAGCCGCTCGTCGTCTCCAGATGGAACCGGCGCAGCAGGTTGCGGGCGGCCAGCATCCGATAGTCGGCCGAGGCGCGCATGTCGCTGATCGGCGCGAAGTCCTTCCCATAGGCGTCGAGCGCGGCCTCCACCGTCTCGCTCGACCACGGCTTTCCGGCGAGCGCGGCCTCCACCGCGGTGGCGCGTTTGGGCGTCGCCGCCATGCCGCCATAAGCAATTCGCACCGCCGCCACCGTGCCGTCGGCGGCGAGCGTCAGATGGAACGCGCCGAGCGCGGCGGTAATGTCCTCGTCGCGGCGCTTGGTCAGCTTGTAGACGGCGTAATGCGTGCCCTCGCCGGGCACCGGCACATCGATACGCTCGACGAACTCGCCCGGCCGCCGGTCCTGCTTGCCGTAATCGATGAAGAAATCCTCGAGCGCGATGGTGCGCCGGCTTTCGCCCTTGCGCAGGGTCACGGTAGCGCCGAGCGCGATCAGCGGCGGCGGCGTGTCGCCGATCGGCGAGCCGTTGGCGATGTTGCCGCCGATCGTGCCCATATTGCGCACCTGCTCGCCGCCGATCCGATCGATCAGCGGACCGAAGGCCGGGATGCGGCGCGACAGGGCCGAGAACGCTTCGGTGTAGGACACGCAGGCGCCGACCGAGACGGCGCCGTCTGTTTCGGTGACGGTGTGCAACTCGTCCAGATGGGCGATGAACACCACCGGCGTGATCTCGCGCATGAATTTGGTCACCCAAAGCCCGACATCGGTCGAGCCGGCGACGATGGTCGCCTCGGGTTCGGCCTCTAGAACCGCGGCCAGATCCTCGACGCTGGCCGGAATGACGAGACGCTGCCCGTCTTGGCCGATTTCCACGCGCGCCCCGTCCTTGAGCGCGTTGAGCGTGGCTTCCACGCGCGCACGCTCGCTGGCCAGCACATCGGTCTCGACGCGGCCATAACTGGAGATCGCGCGCGCGGCCTTGACGATCGGCTGGTAGCCCGTGCAGCGGCACAGATTGCCCTGCAGCGCCTTCTCGATATCGGCCTCGGTCGGATCGGTGCGGCGCATCCAAAGAGCGTAGAGCGACATGACGAAGCCCGGCGTGCAGAAACCGCATTGCGAGCCATGGAAATCGACCATCGCCTGCTGCACGGGGTGCAGCCCGCCATCCTGTCCCTTCAGGTGTTCCACCGTGACGACGTGGCATCCGTTGACGGAGCCGAGGAAGCGGATGCAGGCATTGACGCTTTCATAGATCAGGCCGTCCGGGGTCAGGCGGCCGACCAGAACCGTGCAGGCGCCGCAATCGCCTTCCGCGCAGCCCTCCTTGGTGCCTCGGAGCGCGCGCCTGAGGCGCAGGTAATCGAGCAGGGTTTCGTCGGCGCGCACATCCGACAGCGCGGTTTCGACGCCGTTCAGCATGAAGCGGATTTCGGAGCGGATCTCAGTCATCGGTCAACTGCCCCTGTAGGTCGAGTAGCCGTAGGGCGACAGCAGCAACGGCACGTGATAATGGCTCGGTTCGGCCATGCCGAAACGCAACGGGATCTCGTCGAGAAAGGCCGGCTCCGGCAGCTCCGCACCGTTGGCCCGCAGATAGTCCCCGGCGAAGAAAACCAGTTCGTACCGACCGGTCGCGAACGCGTCGCCGGCCAGCATCGGCGCGTCGCAGCGCCCGTCAGCATTGGTCGAGACGGTCTTGAGATGGGTGCGGCGTTCGCCCTCGATGCGATAGAGGGCGATCGACAGGCCGGCCGCCGGCTTGCCGGTCGCCGTGTCGAGCACATGCGTTGTCAAACGTCCTTCACTTGCCGCCATTCCTCGCCGTCCTCTCCCATCGTCGCGAATTGGCCGGAGCCTTCACCCCAGCGTTGCGATTGTGCAGCAAATCGCGGTCGCGCATAAGGTTCAACCGGCAGAAGCGCCTTGAAAAGACTTTCAAAATTTTTTGGGGCAATGACGCCACGGCCCTTTGATACTCTAATTGCGAAGAGCTGAAATTTCCGACCGGAAGGACGACGGCAAAGCGATGCGGCCGACACGATATCCTCGCGACATGCGCGGCTACGGCGCGAACCCGCCCGACCCGAAATGGCCGGGCGGCGCCCATATCTGCGTCCAGTTCGTGGTCAATTACGAAGAGGGCGGCGAAAACTGCGTCCTCCACGGCGACGCGGCTTCGGAAGCCTTTTTGTCGGAGATCGTCGGCGCGGCCCCGTGGCCCGGCATGCGCCACTGGAATATGGAATCGATTTACGAATATGGCGCGCGGGCCGGCTTCTGGCGCCTGCACCGCCTGTTCACGCAGGCCAATGTGCCCGTGACCGTCTACGGCGTCGCCTCCGCGCTCGCGCGAGCCCCCGACCAAGTCTCTGCCATGCGCGAGGCCGACTGGGAGATCGCCACGCACGGGCTGCGCTGGATCGACTATCGCGACCACGCGCCGGCCGACGAACGGGCTGATCTCGACGAGGCGATCAGGCTGCACACCGAGGTGGTCGGCGCGCGCCCCGACGGCATCTATCTCGGCCGCACCTCGGTCAATTCGGTCAGGCTCGCGGCCGAGGAAGGCGGCTTTGCCTATATTTCCGACACTTATGACGACGATCTGCCCTATTGGCTCGACCATGACGGCCAGGGCAATGCGATCGCGCCGCAACTCGTCATCCCCTATACGCTCGACGCCAACGACATGCGCTTCGCCACGCCGCAGGGCTTCAATTCCGGCGACCAGTTCTTCGCCTACCTCAAGGATGCGTTCGACACGCTCTACGAGGAAGGTCGCAATGGCCGCCCAGGCATGCTCAATATCGGCCTGCACTGCCGGCTCGTCGGCCGACCCGGCCGCGCCGCGGCGCTGAAGCGCTTCGTCGACTACGTCACCAATCACGAGCGGGTCTGGATCGCGCGCCGCATCGACATTGCCCGTCACTGGGCCGAGCACCACCCCTACCAGGCGCCGGCGCTGCGGCCCTCGCGCATGGGCGGTGCCGAGTTCGTCGAGCGGTTCGGCTCGATTTTCGAGCACTCGCCCTGGGTAGCCGAGCGCGCCTTCATGCTCGAGCTCGGCCCGGCGCACGACACGGCCGGCGGCCTGCACAACGCGCTCTGCCGGGTGTTCCGTTCCGCCGGCAAGGACGAACGCCTCGGCGTTTTGACCGCGCATCCCGACCTTGCCGGCAAGCTCGCCCAGGCAAAGCGGCTGACCGCCGAATCCAGCAAGGAACAGGCCTCGGCCGGGCTCGACGCGCTGACCGACGCCGAGCGCGCCCGTTTCACTGAGCTCAACACCGTCTATGTCGAGAAGTTCGGCTTCCCCTTCATCATCGCGGTCAAGGGGCTCACCAAAGAGAGGATCCTCGCTGCCTTCGAGACGCGCATCGACAATGACCGCGACACCGAATTCGACACCGCCTGCACACAGGTGGAACGCATCGCGCTGCTGAGGCTCAGGGACCTTCTGCCGCTATGAGAGACGTCACGATGAAGAACCGCCCCTATTATGCCCCGCATGGCGGCCTGCCTCCGCAGACACAGTTGCTGACCGGCCGGGCAGTGTTTACCGAGGCCTATGCGGTGATCCCCAAAGGCGTGATGAGCGACATCGTCACCAGCCTGCTGCCGTTCTGGGACGAAACGCGCTGCTGGGTGTTGTCGCGGCCGATGTCGGGTTTTTCGGAAACGTTTTCGCAATATATCGTCGAGGTCGCGCCTGGCGGCGGCAGCGACCGCCCCGAGCCCGACGCCAGCGCCGAGGGCGCCCTGTTCGTCGTCGAGGGCGAACTGACCGTCACCGTCGGCGGCACCCGCCACACGCTTAGCCCCGGCTGGTTCGGCTACCTGCCGCCCGACTGCGGCTGGAGCGCGCGCAACCAGAGCGGGACGACGGCGCGCTTCCACTGGATCCGCAAGGCCTATGAGCGTGTCGAGGGGATCGACGCGCCCGAGGCGTTCTTCGCCAACGAGGCCGCGATCGCTCCCACGCCGATGCCCGATACCAACGGGGTGTGGGCCACCACGCGTTTCGTCGATCCCGCCGACATGCGCCACGACATGCACGTCACCATTGTCACGCTCGAGCCAGGCGGGGTCATTCCCTTCGCCGAAACCCATGTCATGGAGCACGGGCTCTACGTGCTGGAGGGCAAGGCGGTCTATCGGCTGAACCAGGACTGGGTCGAGGTCGAGGCGGGCGACTTCATGTGGCTGCGCGCCTTCTGCCCCCAGGCCTGTTATGCGGGCGGGCCCGGAAAGTTCCGTTACCTGCTCTACAAGGACGTCAACCGCCACATGGCGCTTGGCGGGATCGCGCCGCGATGACGCGCACCGTCACCGCCCGGAAACTCACACGTGAGGCCTTCGCCGCCTTCGGCGACGTGCTCGACACCGACTGGCCGGACCATTTTTCGATCAACAACGGCAAATGCGAGCGCTATCACGATCTCGCCCGGGTCGAGGCCGCCGGCCCGAACGCGCGCGTGCTTGTCTCGCTGTTCAAGGCCACGCCCTACGAATTTCCGCTCGCGCTCGGCATGGTCGAGCGCCATCCTTTCGGCAGCCAGGCCTTCATGCCGCTGTCGCCGGCGCCGTTTCTCGTCGTGGTCTGTGCCGATGGGCCCGAGGGACCCGGCGCGCCGCATGCCTTCGTGACTGCCCCCGGCCAGGGCGTCAATTACCGCCGCAACACCTGGCACGGCGTGCTGACGCCGATCGGCGCACCGCAGGACTTCCTCGTCGTCGACCGTGGCGGCGACGGTTCGAACCTTGAGGAATTTTTCTTCGACGCGCCATGGCAGGTGCGACTGCCGGAGACCAAAACCGATGACTGATGCCGCGTTGATCGAGCGTCTGCTCGACGTGATCGAACAAGACATCATGCCGAAAACGGCCGCGGGCGTGGAGGCCGGCAACAAGCTTTTCGGCGCGGCGATCCTCAAAAAGTCCGACCTCTCCGTGGTCGTCGCCGAAACCAACAACGAGATCGAGAATCCGCTTTGGCACGGTGAGGTGCACGCGCTGAAACGGTTTTACGAATTGCCGCATGAGCGGCGTCCGGACACGGGCGACTGCATCTTCGTGGCCACGCACGAACCCTGCTCCCTGTGCCTGTCGGCGATCACCTGGACCGGTTTCGACAATTTCTACTTCCTGTTCAGCCACGAGGATTCCCGCGATTCCTTCGCCATTCCGCACGATCTAAAAATCCTGAAGGAGGTCTTCAGGCTCGATCCCGGCGGCTACAACGCCAAAAACGCATACTGGACCGGCTATGCGATCCGCAGGCTGGTCGAGGCCTTGCCCGAGGCCGAACGCGCTGGTTCGCAAAACCGCATCGCCACGATCGCCGCCGGTTATGACGCGCTCTCGGCGGCCTATCAGTCGAGCAAGGCCGGCAACGACATTCCGCTGAATTGACCCTGTCCCGTCTCCGTTCGGGCGCCCCGTCATATCAATCCACAATGCCGGGCTTGCGCCGGACCGCGGGCGCATGGCTTGCTTGGCGATCTTTCTGGAAAGTCAGGCGCGGAAGGGAGCGGACATGAAGACAGTCACCGATTTTCCCCGGAAGGTCGTCGAGTTCCCCGATATCGGCATCGTCATGCCCGACGGCTGTCGGCTGTCGGCGCGTGTGTGGATGCCAAAGGACGCAGAGGCGGAACCCGTTCCGGCAATCTTGGAGCACCTGCCCTATCGCAAGCGCGACGGCACCACGGCGCGCGACAGCCTGACCCATCCCTATCTCGCCGGACACGGCTATGCCTGCCTGCGCGTCGACATGCGTGGCAATGGCGATTCCGAGGGCCTGATGGCGGACGAATACACCCAACAGGAGCTCAGCGACGCCTGCGCGGTGATCGCCTGGGCGGCGGCGCAGCCCTGGTGCAGCGGCGATGTCGGCATGATGGGCATCTCCTGGGGCGGATTCAATGCCCTGCAGGTCGCCGCGCTCCAGCCGCCGGCGCTCAAAGCGATCATCACGCTGTGTTCGACCGACGACCGCTATGCCGACGACATCCACTACAAGGGCGGTCTGCTTCTGAACGAGAACCAGGGTTGGGGCGCGACCATGCTGTCTTATTCGTCGCGACCGCCCGATCCCGCCCTCGTCGGCGAAAACTGGCGTTCGATGTGGCTCGCTCGGCTCGACAACGAACCGTTCCTGCCCGCGCTCTGGCTTGAGCACCAGACCCGCGACGCCTATTGGAAACATGGCTCGGTCTGCGAGGATTATTCTGCCATCAAGGCTGCCACCCTCGCCGTCGGCGGCTGGGGCGATGCCTACAAGAACGCCGTCTCCCGGCTCGTCCGCGGCATCCAGAACGCCCCTGCAAAGGGTATTATCGGCCCGTGGATCCACAAATACCCGCATTTCGCCGTCCCCGAACCCGCCATCGGCTTTTTGCAGGAGGCGTTGCGCTGGTGGGACCGCTGGCTGAAAGGACGCGCCACCGGCGTGGAGGACGATCCGGCGATGCGGCTATACCTGATGGACTCCGTGCCGCCGCGCGACTGGTACGACGAGCGGCCGGGGCGCTGGATCGCGGAGCCGGACTGGCCGTCGCCGGCGATCGCGACCCGCGATCTGTTTCTCGACGGGTCGGGCGGGCTCGCGGACGGCGCCCGGCCCGGCTTCGAGGCGACCATCGCCTCACCACAGGATTGCGGATTGTTCGGCGGCGAGTATTGCGCGATCTGGCTCGGTCCCGACCTGCCGGGCGACCAGCGCGAGGACGATGCGCGATCGCTCTGTTTCGACGGCCAGCCGGCCGATACCGCCATCGACATCGTCGGCGCGCCGGTCGTCTCGCTGTCCCTTTCGGCCGATCGGCCGCGGGCCATGATCGCGGTCAGGCTGTGCGACGTTCAGCCCGACGGGGCATCGACCCGCATCACCTATGGCGTGCTCAATCTGTGCCACCACGCCTCGCACGAATATCCCGAGGACGTCACTCCCGGCGCGAAAATGGCGATCACGTTGCGCCTCGACGACGTCGCCTATGCGCTCAAACCCGGCCACCGGCTGCGCCTGGCGATCTCCAGCGCCTATTGGCCGCTCGTCTGGCCGTCGCCCGAGCCGGTCGAACTCACCGTGTATGAGGGCAGGCTCACCCTGCCGGTGCGTGCCCCAGGCACCGGCAACGAGGTCGACTTTTCCGGCCCCGAAGGCGCGCCAGCCTGGGCGGCCGAGACCGTGCGCACACCGTCCAACAGCCGTCGGGTCGAGCGCGATCCGCACACAGGGACCGCGACCCTGGTCATCGAGGACGATTTCGGCGCCTTTCGCGATTGCGATCACGGCCTGGAGACGGGAAGCGTGGCGCGTGAAAAATGGTCGATCCATCCCGGTGACCCGCTGTCGGCGCGCGGCGAAACCCACTGGACCGAGACGCTGCGGCGCGGCGACTGGTCGGTGCGCACAGAGACGTTCACGACGATGCACGCCGACCGCAAGCATTTCTTTTTGTCAGGGCGCATTGAGGCCTATGAGAATGAGAAATTGCGCTTTACACGAAGATTTGCCAATAAAATCAACCGCAACTTCATCTAGCGGATTAGTCGCCTACAAATGGCCTCTCGCCATTTACGCCAGGGAATGTCGCATTCGGTCTTGCGATATGCACAGCTATGGCGCCAATATTCCCGTCAAATAGAGGCCGGATAATCGGTCCGCGGGCAACCAAAAAGAGTGAGGAACATCCCATGTCGCAAGAACTTGAATATTTGAGCCATCGCGTCGCTGTCGGCAAGCTCAGCCGGCGTGACTTTCTGGGCAGGGCCGCGGCACTCGGCGTCACGGCCTCCTTTGCCAACACGCTTCTGGGAAGCGCAGCCAGGGCCGCCGGTCCGCAGAAGGGCGGCATCATCAAGGCCGGCATGCAGGGTGGCGAGGCGACCAACAGCCTCGATCCGGCGAGCTTCCTGTCGCAGGTGCCGTTCACCTTCGGCAAGAGCTGGGGCGAATATCTCGTCGCGCTGACGCCTGCAGGCGGGCTCGAAAACCGCATCGCCGAGGAAATCGGCGCCTCCGACGACGCCAAGGTGTGGACATTCAAGATCCGCGACGGCGTCGAGTTTCACAACGGCAAGACCGTCACCGCGGACGACGTTCTGGCCACGCTCGAGCGCCATTCCAACGAGGATTCCAAGTCCGGCGCGCTCGGCATCATGAAGGGCATCGAATCCATGAAGGTCGACGGCAAGAATGTCGTCGTCACACTCAAGGAGGCCAATGCCGACCTGCCCTACCTGATGGCGGACTATCATTTGATCATCCAGCCGAACGGCGGCAAGGATGCGCCTGACGCCGGCATCTCGGCCGGCCCCTACAAGGTCACCGTTAACGAGCCCGGCGTGCGCCATGGCGGGGAGCGCTTCGCCAATTACTGGCAGGGCGACAAGATGGGCTTCGCCGACCAGATCGAGATCATCGTCATCAACGATGCAACGGCGCGCACCGCCGCCTTGCAGGGTGGCCAGGTGCAGTTGATCAATCGGGTCGAGCCGAAGATCGTCGATCTGGTCAAGCGCGTGCCGGGCGTGACGATCCGCAACGTATCGGGACGTGGCCATTACGTCTTCATCATGCATTGCAACACCGCCCCGTTCGACAACGCCGATCTCAGAATGGCGCTGAAATACGCGATGAACCGCGAGGACATGGTCGAAAAGATCTTGCGCGGCTACGGCTCGGTCGGCAACGACTTCCCGATCAACGGGGCCTATCCGCTGTTTTCCGACGATGTCGAGCAGCGCCCCTACGATCCCGACAAAGCCGCGTTCCATTTCAAGAAATCCGGCCATGACGGACCGGTCTTGCTGCGCACCTCCGACGTCGCCTTCCCCGGCGCGGTCGACGCCGCCCAGCTCTATCAGCAGAGCTGCGCCAAGGCCGGCATCACCATCGACGTCAAGCGCGAGCCCGGCGACGGCTATTGGTCGGAAGTATGGAACAAGCAGCCGTTCTCGACCTCTTACTGGGGCGGCCGGCCGACGCAGGACCAGATGTATTCCACCGCCTACATCTCGACGGCGGACTGGAACGACACCCGCTTCTTCCGCGAGGATTTCGACAAGCTGATCATTGCGGCCAGGGCGGAGCTCGACGAGGCCAAGCGCAAGGCGATGTATCGCGACGCCGCGCTCATGGTGCGCGATGATGGCGGTCTGATCCTGCCGATGTTCAACGATTTCATCGACGCCTCGACCGACAAGATCGACGGCTGGGAACCCCACCCGGCGGCCGAACTGATGGACGGCTACGCCCTTGCAAAGTGTTGGCTGACGGCCTGAGAGGGCCGTTGACCAATGGGTTCATCCATCGCAAGCCTCATCGCCCAGCGCATCGCGCTGGGCGTCCTCCTCCTGTTGGCCGTCTCGGTCCTCATCTTCGTCGGCACGCAGATTCTTCCCGGCGACGTGGCGCAGTCGATTCTCGGCAATCAGGCGACCCCCCAGGCGCTCGCCAATCTGCGCGAGGAACTGGGCCTCAACGATCCCGCCATCGTGCGATATTTCGCCTGGCTCGGCGGCGTCGTGACCGGCGATCTCGGCACCGCGCTCACCACGCGTCAGGATATCGCCACCACACTGATGCCGCGGCTGTGGAACACACTATTTCTCGCTTTTTGGGCGGCGGTCGTCTCGGTCCCGCTCGCCATCATTCTCGGCCTGCTGGCGGTGCGCTATCGCAACGGCCCGATCGACAAGGCGATTTCCGGCTTCGCGCTCGCTTCGACCTCGCTGCCGGAATTTTTCGTCGGCTATTTGCTGATCTTCTTCGTCGCGGTCAAGCTGCAATGGTTTCCCTCGATCTCGACCGTCTATGACGGGATGCCCCTGCTGACCAAGCTGCAGGCGATCGTGCTACCGGCGACCGTTCTGGTTCTGGTCGTGCTCGCCCACATGATGCGCATGACGCGTGCTGCGATCCTCAACGTCATGCAGTCGGCCTATATCGAGACCGCCGAACTGAAGGGGCTGTCGGCCTTCGACATCATCCGCAAACATGCCTTTCCCAACGCGATCGCCCCGATCGTCAACGTGGTCATGCTCAACCTCGCCTTCCTGGTGGTCGGCGTGGTCGTGGTCGAGGTGATCTTCGTCTATCCCGGTCTCGGCCAGTATCTCGTCGACCATGTCGCCAAGCGCGACGTGCCGGTGGTGCAGGCGGTCGGGCTGATCTTCGCCGCCGTCTATATCAGCTTGAACATCATCGCGGACATCACGGCGATCCTCGCCAATCCGCGCCTCAGGCATCCGAAGTGAGGGCGGCTGCATGGTCACGCTGACACGCATCCCCTTCGCCGCCGCCCTCGGGCTGGTATTCACGCTGCTGTTCGTGTTCGTCGCGATCTTCGCGCCGCTGATCGCACCCTACCCGCTGTCGGAAATCGTCGGCGACGTATGGGAACCGATGTCGTCCACCCACCTGCTGGGAACCGACAATCTCGGCCGCGATCTGTTGTCGCGCATGATCTTCGGCGCGCGCACGACCATCTTCATCGCTGTGATGGCGACGGCGGTCTCCTTCATCACCGGCTCCGTGCTCGGCTTCACCGCCGCCGTCGTCGGCGGCTGGTTCGACACGATCATGTCGCGCTTCGTCGATCTTTTGATGTCGATTCCGACGCTGATCTTCGGCCTCGTCGTCTTGTCGGTCCTGCCCTCAACCATCCTCACGCTCGTGCTGGTGATGGGTATACTGGACTCCACGCGGGTCTACCGGCTGTCGCGCGCGGTCGCCGTCGACATCAACGTGATGGATTTCGTCGAGGCTGCCAAACTGCGCGGCGAACGCATGGGTTGGATCATCTTTCGCGAGATTCTGCCCAACGCGCTTTCGCCGCTCGTTTCCGAGCTCGGCCTGCGTTTCATCTATGCCGTGCTCTTCCTGTCGGCGCTGTCCTTCCTCGGCCTGGGCGTGCAACCGCCCGAGGCGGACTGGGGCGGCATGGTCAAGGAGAACAAGGAAGGTATCGTGTTCGGCATTCCCGCGGCATTGATCCCGGCGGCGGCGATCGCCGTGCTGGCAATCTCCGTCAACCTGGTCGCCGACTGGGTGCTGAACCGGACGACGAGCCTCAAGGGAGGACGTGGCTGATGGCCCGCACGCAGGCAAAACCGACCACGGACGGGCCGCTGCTTCAGATCCGCAATCTGCGCATCGAAGCGACGGTCTATCCGCCCGGCGAGGCCCCGCACGACATCACCATCGTCGACGACGTGTCGCTGAAGCTCGAAAAGGGCAAGGTGCTCGGGCTGATCGGCGAATCGGGGGCCGGCAAGTCGACCATCGGCCTGTCGGCCATGGGTTACGGTCGCGGCGGCGTCAGGATCACCGGCGGCGAAGTGATCCTCAACGGACGCGACATCCTCAAGGGCGGTCTCGGCGGGCTGCGCCGGCTGCGCGGGCGCGAGGTGTGTTATGTCGCCCAGTCGGCCGCCGCCGCCTTCAACCCGGCCCACAAGCTGATGGACCAGGTGGTGGAGGCGGCGCTGCTGCACGGTACCGCCTCGCGCGCGGAAGCCGAGAAGCGTGCGATCAATCTGTTCCGGAAGCTCTCCTTGCCCAATCCCGAGACGATCGGCGAGCGCTATCCGCATCAGGTCTCGGGCGGCCAGCTCCAGCGCGTGATGACGGCGATGGCGCTATGCCCGGAGCCGGACCTGATCGTCTTCGACGAGCCGACGACCGCGCTCGACGTCACCACCCAGATCGACGTGCTGGCCGCCATCAAGGACGCGATCCAGGATACCGGGGTCGCCGCGCTCTACATCACCCACGACCTGGCGGTCGTCGCCCAGGTCTCCGACGAAATCATGGTGCTGCGCAACGGCAAGCTGGTCGAATGGGGCGACACTCAGCAGATCATCACCGAGCCGCGACGCGAGTACACCAACCAGCTCGTCTCCGTGCACCAGATCGCGCATCAGGAAAAGGAAGCGGTCGGCGCGCCGCTTTTGAAGGTCGAAAACGTCACCGCCGCCTATGGCGGCGGCATGGTGGACGTGTTGAAGAACGTGTCGGTCGAGATCAGGCCCGGCCAGACGCTAGCCGTGGTCGGCGAATCGGGATCCGGCAAGTCGACGCTGGCGCGCGCCATCACCGGCCTGCTGCCGCCGCGGCAGGGCTCGATCACCTTCGACGACCGCGAACTGCCGGCGAGGCTTGCCAGCCGCACCCGCGACGATCTGCGCGAATTGCAGATGATCTACCAGATGGCCGACGTGGCGATGAACCCGCGCCAGACGGTCGGTACGATCATCGGCCGGCCGCTGGAATTCTATTTCGGCATGCGCGGCGCCGAACGCGACAAGCGCGTCGGCGAGCTCCTGGAGGAGATCGAGATGGGCAGCGGCTTCCTCGACCGCTATCCGGCCGAGCTTTCCGGCGGCCAGAAGCAGCGCGTGTGCATCGCGCGGGCGCTGGCGGCGAAGCCGAAACTCATCATCTGCGACGAAGTGACGAGCGCGCTCGACCCGCTGGTGGCCAACGGCATCCTCAAACTGCTGTTGAACCTGCAGGAGATCGAGCATGTCGCCTACCTGTTCATCACCCACGATCTGGCGACGGTGAAGTCGATCGCCGATTCGATCGCGGTGATGTATCGCGGCGAGGTGGTGCGCTACGGCCCGAAATCCGAGGTGCTCGCGCCGCCCTTCGACGACTATACCGACCTGCTTTTGTCCTCGGTGCCCGAGATGGAGGTCGGCTGGCTGGAAAAGGCGATCGCCGGCCGCAAGATGGAGAGCGCGGGCAACTGACACCACCGGCCAAGCCGGCCCGACAGAAACGTGACGGCGACAGCCGGGTTGCGTTCCGGCGCGCTCTGCCACCGGCTCCGCCAACACAACCACGAAAGCGCAACCATGCCTGTTTCATCGAAACTTCTGCTGATTGTTCTCGACGGCGTGCCGTGGCGCAATTGGCGGCGCCTGTTCGGCAATCTCGAGGGATGGGTGCAGTCCGGCGAGGCGCGGGTGTGGAAGATGCGTGCCGTGCTGCCGTCGATATCGGCCTGTTGCTACGCCTCCATCCACACCGGCGTGCCGCCGCAGGTGCACGGCATCCTGTCCAACGAGGTGCGCTTCCGCGTCGCCCAGCCCGACATCTTTTCCGAGGTGACCAAGGCCGGCGGCAAGACCGGCGCGGTCACCCATTCCTACTGGTCGGAGTTCTTCAACCGCCATCCCTTCGATTTCGTCGGCGACATCGAATATGACGAGCCGGCCGGGCCGATCGCCCACGGCCGTTTCCACACCATGACCGGCTACGGTCACGACAACCAGATGACGCCGTCCGACGTCGATTTGTTCGCGACGCTGTCGATGCTCGCCGCCCGTCACGGCATCGACTACGGCATTCTGCATACCTGCACGCTGGATTCTATGGGCCATCGTTTCGGCCACGACAACACCCCGATGGACCACGCCTGCGCGGTCATGGACGGCATGCTGGCCGCATTCCTGCCGCGCTGGCTGGAAGCCGGCTACGAGGTGATCGTCACAGCCGATCACGGCCAGACCGATCGTGGCCATCATGGCGGGCGCGAGGATCTGCAGCAGGATTTCGCGCTTTATTATTTCGGACCGGCCGCCGGACCCGACGACGACATGCTGCTCGACCAGCTCCAGCTCGCGCCGACCATCCTGACACGGCTCGGCGTGCCGGTTCCCGCAACGATGAGCGCCCGGCCGTTCCTGCGCGCCGGCTGATGGTCAGCGCCCGCCGCGCATCGCCGAGGGCGCGCGTGCAAACGCTGCCGCAAAGGCCCGGCTGAAGGCGGAGGCGGAGGAAAAACCGGTTCGCGCGGCGATGTCGGCCATCGGCTCGGTCGTGTCGAGCACCAGCCGCCGCGCCGCCGCCAGACGCAGCCGCAGATAATAGGCGCCGGGCGTTTCGCCGACCGCGTCGGCGAACAGCGTTTCCAGCCGGCGCGCGCTGACGCCGCAACGCCGCGCCAGCGCCGAGACCGGCAAGGGCCGGTCGATATGGCTTTCCATCAGCCGGATCGCCTGGGCCACGCGCGCATCGTAACCGTCGAGCCTGCCGAGCGAGACCAACGGCTGGGCATCGGTCGCCGCCCGCGCCTGATCGTAGATAAACACGCTCGCCACGTCGAGCGCGACCGCCATGCCGAGCCGCGAGCGCACCATGTGCAGCATCAGGTCGAAGGTCGGCGAGGCGCCGCCGGCAGTGAACACCGGCCCGTCGATCACATACCGGTCGGGACGCACCTCGCAGCCGGGAAAACGCGCGGAAAAATCCTCCAGGTCCTCCCAATGGGTGGTCGCCGCCCGTCCCTCCAGCAGGCCCGCCGCGCCGAGCAGCCACGATCCCGCCTCGATCCCGCCCACCGCGCGTGCCTGCCGAGCGGCACGCCGCACGCCTGCGATCAGCCCCGGCGTGGCGGCAAGCCGCGTGCCGAAGCCGCCGACCACGATCAGGACGTCGCTGCGGCGCGCCGGATCGAAACGGCCGGCGACGGCGACCGGTAGGCCGCAGGTCGTGACCGGCGCCTCCCCGCCGGCCGATACGATGGTCCAGTCGAACAGCGTCTTGCCGGCGATGCGGTTTGCCGCCCGCAGCGGATCGACCGCCGAGGCCACGCACATGATCGAGGCGCCGGAAAAAACCAGGAAGGTCAGCGCAAGCGGGTCGCGTTCGGGCCGGAAGATCGAAGCGGCTTCGTTTTTCATCAAGAACAATTCGTAAATTGTAAAGCATCCTCCTGCAAGCCGCGCGATCCTGCGATCCGGATCGGACGCGAACCGGAGGATCGCCATGCCCCTTACGATGAACCGCGAGGTCTTCGTCACCTGTGCCGTCACCGGCTCGGGAGGCACGCAGGATCGCAGCCCGCACGTGCCGCGGTCGCCCAAGGCGATCGCCGAATCGGCGATCGCAGCGGCCAAGGCCGGCGCCGCGATCGTCCATTGCCACGTGCGCGATCCCGAAACCGGCGCGCCGCGCCGCGACGTCGAACTCTACCGCGAAGTGACCGAACGCATCCGCGACGCCGAAGTGGACGTCGTCCTCAATCTGACCGCCGGCATGGGCGGCGACATAGTGTTCGGCCCGACCGACAAGCCGCTGCCGCTCAAGGAAAACGGCACCGACATGGCCGGCGCGGCCGAGCGGATCGAACATGTGCGCCAGTGCCTGCCGGAGATCTGCACACTCGACTGCGGCACGATGAATTTCGCCGAGGCCGACTACGTCATGACCAATACGCCCGGCATGCTGCGCGCCATGGGCGGCCTGATGACCGAGATCGGCGTCAAGCCGGAGATCGAGGCGTTCGACACCGGCCATCTGTGGTTCGCCAAACAGCTTGTCGAAGAGGGTATTTTGAAGCCCGACGCGTTGGTGCAATTGTGCATGGGTGTGCCGTGGGGCGCGCCCGACGATCTCAATACCTTCATGGCGATGGTCAACAACGTGCCCCGGGACTGGACCTTTTCCGCCTTTGCGCTCGGCCGCAACCAGATGGCCTATGTCGCCGCCTCGGTGCTCGCCGGCGGCCATGTGCGCGTCGGGCTCGAGGACAATCTCTGGCTCGAAAAAGGCGTCTTGGCGACGAACGCGCAACTGGTCGAGCGCGCGGTATCGATCGTCGAGGCGATGGGGGCGCGCGTTCTGGGGCCCGAAGAGGTGCGAAAAAAGCTCGGCCTGGAGAAACGCGCGCCGCTGGCGGCCTAGTGCTGAGGCTCAAGAAGATGGACAACGTAGCGCGCAACCCGTGTGGACCGGAGACGTTATCATGACCATCACAAGAGCCGCATGTATCGGCGGGGGCGTTATCGGCGCCGGCTGGGTGGCCCGGCTTGTCCTCAACGGCATCGACGTTGCCATTTTCGATCCCGACCCGCAGGCCGAGCGCAAGGTCGGCGCGGTGCTGGCCGGCGCGCGCCGGGCCTATCAGCGCATGGCCGGACAATATCTGCCGAAGGAAGGCGGGATCCGCTACGCGGCAAGCATCGCCGACGCTGTCGAAGGCACGACGCTGATCCAGGAAAGCGTGTCCGAACGGCTGGAGCTCAAACACGCGGTCCTGGCCGAGATCGACGCCCATGCCGCCGCCAACGCCATCGTCGGCTCCTCCACTTCCGGCATCAAGCCGAGCGACATGCAGACGGCGATGCGGCGTCCCGAGCGCCTCGTCGTCGCCCATCCCTTCAACCCGGTCTATCTGCTGCCGCTGGTGGAAATCGTCGGCGGTGAAAAGACCGCGGGCGAACATGTCGAGCGCGCGCGCGCGCTCTATGCCTCGATCGGCATGAAGCCGGTCGTCGTACGCAAGGAAATCGAGGCCTTCGTCGCCGACCGGCTTCTGGAAGCGATCTGGCGCGAATCGTTGTGGCTGATCAAGGACGGCATCTGCACCACCGAGGAGCTGGACGACATCGTGCGCTACGGTTTTGGCCTGCGCTACGCCCAGATGGGCGTGTTCGAGACCTATCGGATCGCCGGTGGCGAGGCCGGCATGCGCCATTTCATGGCCCAGTTCGGACCCTGCCTCACGTGGCCGTGGACCAGGCTGATGGACGTGCCGGAGTTCAACGACGAGCTCGTCGATCTGATCGCTGACCAGTCCGACGCCCAGTCGGGACAATGGTCGATCCGCGACCTCGAACGGATCCGCGACGACAATCTGGTCGCGGTGATGCAGGCGCTGTCGCGCCAGAACAAGGGCAAGGGCTGGGGCGCGGGCGCGCTGCACAAGGACTATCTTGCACGCCTCGCCGAAACCGCACGGCCGGACAAGGATGCGGGTGACGGCAACGGGAGCGAGACATGAAAAGGCTCGATCCCACCATGCCCGAAGCTGAGGTGAACGCATGAATTTCGGCTTGAGCGAGGAACAGGCGCTGATCGTCGAGACAACCCGCGCCTTCGTCGAGAACGAGCTTTACCCGCACGAGCAGACGGTAGAGCGCAGCGGCCACCTGCCGATGGAACTGATCCGCGAGGTGCAGAAAAAGGCGATCGCCGCCGGGCTTTACGCGGCAAACATGCCGGCCGAGGTCGGTGGCGCCGGTCTCGATACGCCGACATGGCTGCTTTACGAAAAGGAACTCGGCCGGGCCAATTACGCGCTGCACTGGACCTGCGTCGCCAGGCCCTCAAACATCCTGCTCGCAGGCACCGACGCGCAGAAGAAAAAATACCTCTACCCCTGCATCCGGGGCGAAACCTGGGATTGTCTGGCCATGACCGAGCCCGGCGCCGGCTCCGACCTGCGCGGCATGAAGGCGAGCGCCGTCGAGAAGGGCGGCGACTGGGTCTTGAACGGCACCAAGCACTTTATTTCCCATGCCGACATCGCCGGCTTCGCCATCGTCTTCATGGCGACCGGCGAGGAGGAGACCCCGCGCGGCAAGCGCAAGAAAATCACCGCCTTTTTCGTCGACAAGGGCACGCCGGGCTTTACCGTGCGCGACGGCTACCGCAACGTCTCGCATCGCGGCTACACCAATTCGGTGCTGGAATTCGACGATTGCCGCCTGCCGAAGGACCAGGTGCTGGGCGAGGTGCATCGCGGTTTCGAGGTCGCCAATTCCTGGCTCGGCGCGACCCGGCTCCAGGTCGGGGCGACCTGCCTCGGTCGGGCCGACAGGGCGCTCGCCCACGCCATCGACTACGCCGCCCAGCGCGAGCAGTTCGGCCAGCGGATCGGCAAGTTCCAGGGCGTTTCCTTCAAGCTCGCCGACATGGCGACCGAACTGAAGGCGGCCGAACTGATGGTCATGGAAGCTGGCTGGAAATACGACGCCGGCACGGTCACCGACCAGGATATGGCGATGGCCAAACTCAAGGCCACCGAGATGCTCGCCTTCGTCGCCGACGAGGCGATCCAGATCCATGGCGGCATGGGACTGATGGACGACCTGCCGCTCGAGCGCATCTGGCGCGACGCCCGCGTCGAGCGTATCTGGGAAGGCACCAGCGAGATTCAACGCCACATTATTTCGCGCGCGCTGCTGCGGGCGGTGGGAGGATAGGACGACACGATGACCGGCTCGAGGATTCGCGAGGCCGACCTCTATGCGCCGGTCAAACGGCTCCTGGAGGCCCAGGGCTACGCCGTCAAGGGCGAGATCGGCGCGGCCGACGTGGTTGCGGTGCGCGGCGACGAGCCTCCGGTGATCGTCGAGCTCAAGGCCGGGTTTTCGCTGTCCCTGTTTCATCAGGCGATCGACCGCCAGGCGATCACTGACGCTGTCTACGTCGCCATTGCGCGCGGACCCGGCCGCGCCTTTCTGCGCGCGCTCGCCGCCAATACCAAACTGTGCCGGCGCCTGGGGCTCGGACTGATTACTGTGCGGCTGAAGGACGGCTTCGTCGAGGTCCACTGCGATCCCGAGCCCTACCGGCCCCGGCAATCGGCGCCGCGGCGCGCGCGGCTTCTGCGCGAATATCACCGCCGCGTCGGCGATCCCAATACCGGCGGCACGATCCGCCGCAATCTGGTGACGGCCTACCGCCAGGACGCGCTGCGCTGCCTGCGCGTCCTGGCCGAAAACGGGCCGACAAAGGCCTCCGAGGTCGCCAGGCGCGCCGGTGTCGAGCAGGCGCGGCGGCTGATGGCCGACGACCATTATGGCTGGTTCGACCGCATCCGCACCGGCATCTACGATCTGAGCCCGAAGGGCCGCGCCGCGCTTGGCGATTATGCCGACGAGATCGGCAGGATCGCCGCGCGACAGCCGGAGACGGCCGGGGATTGCGGCCGAGCGCCCTCGTCATGAGCGCACGCCGCGACTTCTCGCGCCTGCTGCGCCCGCGCTCGATCGCCGTCATTGGCGGCGGCTTCTTCGGCTCCAACGTTTTGCGCCAGTCGCTCAAGATGGGGTTTGCCGGCGACATCTGGCCTGTGCATCCGGTCAAGAAGGCGGTGGAGGGCGTTCCCGCCTTCGCCAGCGTCGCCGACCTGCCGGGCGCCCCCGACGCCGCCTTTATCGGCGTGAACCGCCACCTGACCGTCGACATGGTCGGCGCACTCGCCGCGCGCGGCGCCGGCGGCGCGGTCTGTTTCGCATCGGGTTTTCTGGAAGCCGGCGAAGAGGACACCGACGGCGCGCGCCTGCAAAAGGCCCTCATCGTCGCCGCCGGCGCGATGCCGATCGTCGGGCCGAACTGCTACGGCCTGATCAACTATGCCGACGGCGCCCTGCTGTGGCCCGACCAGCATGGCGGCGCCCGGCTCGCCGAGGGCGAGCGCGGAGCGGCGATCGTCACCCAGTCCTCCAACATCGCCATCAACATGACGATGCAGCGACGCGGCCTGCCGCTCGCCTATGTCATGACCGCCGGCAACCAGGCCCAGACCGGCCTGTCGGAGATCGGCCTCGGCCTGATCGAGGACGAGCGCGTGTCCTGTCTCGGGCTGCATGTCGAAGGCTTCGATGCGGTGGCCGGGTTCGAGCGGCTGGCGGCGCGGGCGCGCGAGCTCGGCAAACCGGTCGTGGCGATGAAGGTCGGCCGCTCGGCCGCCGCCCGCGTGGCGACCGTCTCGCATACGGCCTCGCTCGCCGGCTCCGACGCGGCCGCCGAGGCATTTTTTGCGCGGATCGGCATCGCCCGCGTCCATTCGATCCCGGCCTTTGTCGAAACGCTCAAGTTGCTGCACGCGGTGGGGCCGCTTTCCGGCCCGCGCCTGTCGTCGATGAGTTGTTCGGGCGGCGAGGCCTCGGTGATGGCCGATGCCGCCGAAGGCCGGTCGGTGGGCTTCCCGCTGCTTTCCGAACCGCATCGCAAGCGCGTCAAGCAGACGCTTGGGCCGTTGGTCACGGTCGCCAATCCGCTCGACTATCACACCTTCATCTGGAACGACCGCGAGGCGATGACGACAACGTTTTCGGCGATGATCGCCGGCGGATTCGATCTCAACATGCTGGTGCTCGACTTTCCGCGCCGCGACCGTTGCACCGACGACGACTGGTGGCCGACTGTCGACGCCTTTGCCGCCGCCCTCGCCGCCAACGCGGCCAGCGGCGCGATCGTCGCCTCCATGCCGGAGAACCTGCCCGAGGATTATTGCGCAAGCCTTTTGGCGCGTGGCATCGCGCCACTATGCGGCATGGCCGAGGCGCTTGACGCTGCCGAAGCCGCGACCGCCATCGGCGAGGCCTGGCAACGCACCCCAGGCGCCCCTTTGTGGGCGGGTCGCACCGAATATCGCGACGATGGCGATGCGGATCGGGCCGAGGAAACACACGCCCCCGACGAGGCTGCGGCCAAGGCGATGCTGGCCGCGCACCGCCTGCCGATACCGGCCGGCCGCGTGGTGGCGAGTGCCGAGGAAGCTTCCTTCGCCGCCACCGGGATCGGCTTTCCCGTGGCGCTCAAGACGCTCGGCATCGCCCACAAATCCGAACGCGGCGCCGTGCGCCTCGGGCTGCGGGACGGCGCCGCCGTGCATGAAGCCGCGACCGCGCTGCTGGCGCTTTCCGACCGACTCTATGTCGAGCGCATGGTGGAAAGCGGCGTCGCCGAACTGATTGTCGGCGTCACCCGCGACCCGCTGTTCGGTCCGGTGATGACGGTCGGTTCCGGCGGCGTGCTGGTCGAGCTCTTGCGCGATACCGCCACGCTTCTGCTGCCGCCGACACGCGCCGAGATCGAAACGGCGCTGCGCGGGCTGGAGCTTTTTCCGCTGCTCGACGGCTATCGCGGCCGGCCCAGGGCCGATCTTGACGCGGCCATCGACGTCATCGCCGACGTCGCGGACTTTGCCGGCGCCCATGCCGGCACCCTCGACGAGCTCGACATCAATCCGCTGATCGTGTGCGCGAAGGGCGACGGAGCCTGGATCGCCGACGCGCTGATCGTGTTCACCCCGCCCGCCCCTCAAGGGGAAGACTGAAGCCGGAGACAGCCATGTCCGATATCGTCAAGACCCGAGCCGAAAGCGCGATCCTGGAAATCACGCTAGACCGCCCCAAGGCCAACGCCATCGACCTGGCCACCTCGCGGCTGATGGGCGAAACCTTCAAAGCGTTCCGCGACGACGACGCGCTGCGCGTCGCGATCGTGAAGACGGCGGGCGACAAATTCTTCTCCGCCGGCTGGGATCTGAAAGCGGCCGCGAGCGGCGACGCGGTCGACGGCGATTATGGCGTCGGCGGGTTCGGCGGCCTGCAGGAACTTCTGGACATGAACAAGCCGGTGCTTGCCTGCGTCAACGGCATGGCGGTCGGCGGCGGCTTCGAACTGGCGCTGTCCTGCGACCTGATCTACGCTGCGGACCATTCCGCCTTCGCCCTGCCCGAAATCCGTGCCGGCACGCTTGCCGACGCCGCCACGATCAAGCTGCCGAAGCGCATCCCCTATCACGTGGCGATGGACATGCTTTTGACCGGCCGCTGGATGGATGCCGAGGAGGCGCGTCGCTGGGGCCTGGTCAACGAGGTGCTGGCGGCCGACCGGCTGGAGGAACGGGTCTGGGAGGTGGCGCGCCTGCTTGCCTCCGGCCCGCCGCTGGTCTTCGCCGCCATCAAGGAAGTGGCGCGCGCGGCCGAGGCGATGAATTTCCAGGACGCGATGAACCGGGTCACCAAGCGCAAATTCCGCACGGTCGACACGCTTTACGCATCCGACGACAATATGGAAGGCTTCCGCGCCTTCGCCGAAAAGCGCGACCCGGTATGGAAAGGACGATAGACGGGAATAGGTCATGACCGACTACGCCGAACTCATCGACGCGCAGACTTGGGCCTTTATCGAGCGTACCAATGCGTTCTATCCACCCGACACGGTCGACTACACGGTCGACCAGCAGCGCCAGATCTACGACCGCATGTGCCGTGAGTTCCATGCCGACCATCCCGAAGGCGTGAGCGCGCAGACGATGGCGATCGAGACGTCGGCCCATGCGATCCCGGCCCGCCTCTATCGCGCCGCCACGCCCGACCCATCGGCGATGGTGCTCTATTTTCACGGCGGCGGCTTTATCCTCGGCGGGCTGGAAAGCCATGACGATATCTGCGCCGAACTGTGCCATCGCACCGGTTACGACGTCGTCTCGGTCGACTACCGGCTTTCACCTGAACATCTCTACCCCGCCTCGCACGAGGACGGTTATTCCGCGTTCGAGTGGGCCGCGCGAACCTATCGTTGCCCGATCCTGCTCGCCGGCGATTCGGCCGGCGGCAACATCGCCGCCGCCGTCGCTGGGCGTTACCGCCGTCACCCGCGCGCGCCGGCCGGGCAGGTGCTGATCTATCCCGGCTTCGGCGGCGACCACACCAAGGGCTCCTATATCGCCCACGCAAACGCGCCGATGCTGTCGACGCGCGACATGGCGTTCTATCAGCAGATGCGCACCGGCGGCGCCGACGTCTCGCGCGATGCCGGTTTCGCGCCGCTGCGCGACACCGACTTTGCCGACCTGCCACCGACCGTGATCGTGACCGCCGAGTGCGACCCGCTGGCCTCCGACGGCCCCGACTACCGCGACCGGATTATCGAGGC
The DNA here is from genome assembly GCF_004000215.1 of Nitratireductor alexandrii. GTDB lineage: Bacteria > Pseudomonadota > Alphaproteobacteria > Rhizobiales > Rhizobiaceae > Mangrovimarina > Mangrovimarina alexandrii. The sequence continues at coordinate 199,351 of NZ_RBVY01000006.1, forward strand.
CGGCGGCAAGGCCTATTGCCGCGAGGAAAAGGGCTTGGTGCACGGCTATCTGCGCGGCCGCCACATCGTCGACCGGGCGCGGCGGAGTTTCTCGCGCATCGTCGATGCCCTCAAGGCGCTCGGGAGAGGCGAATGGCCTTATTGAGGCACAGGGCTTCACCGGAACCCGGGCCCGTTCTAAACCGGTGCTTATGAACAGCGAAGCTCTGCCCATCCTGCCGGTCGGCGCCAAGGTCGAGGCGGCCGTCCTCGAGCTTAACAACCGCCACGCCCTGGAATTGTCTTTCCTCGAGCCGGACGAGCTTGCCCGTCTGATCGACGCCGCATTCTGCGCTCGACGGATCGGCCAGATCGAGGCCTTCCTGATCGCCTTCGACCAGGATGCCGATTATGACAGTTCCAATTTCCAGTGGTTCAAGGCGCGCTACCCGCGCTTCGTCTATGTCGACCGGGTGGTCGTCGATCCGGCCGCGCGCGGCAGAGGCCACGCCCGGCGACTTTATCGCCATGTGTTCGACAAGGCCGCGGCCGGCGGCTATCCGCTGGTCACCTGCGAGGTGAACGAACAACCGCCCAACCCGGCCTCCGATGCCTTTCACGCCGCGATGGGATTTGAGGCGATCGGAAGGGCCACCCTGCCTGGCGGCGCGAAATCGGTACGTTATTTCGCCCGGCCGATCGGAACTCGCCAGGCCGAGGAGGCGTGACGCTCGGGCCGCGCGGTCAGACCCGCTCGAGCGCGATCGCGATACCCTGGCCAACGCCAATGCACATCGTTGCGAGAGCCAGCTTGGCCTGGCGCTCGCGAAGCTCCAGCACGGCCGTGCCGGTGATCCGGGCCCCGGACATGCCGAGCGGGTGGCCGAGCGCGATCGCCCCCCCGTTCGGGTTGACGTGCTCCGCGTCCTCGGGAATGCCGAGATCGCGGAGCACGGCGATGCCTTGGGAGGCAAAGGCTTCGTTGAGTTCGATCACGTCGAAACCGGCGGGCTCGAGGCCGAGCCGCGCGCACAGCTTCTTGGTCGCGGGTGCCGGGCCGATGCCCATGATGCGCGGCGGCACGCCGGCGGTCGCCCCCGCCAGAATACGGGCGATCGGGGTCAGGCCGTGTTTCTTCGCCGCCGCTTCCGAGGCCACGATCAGCGCCGCAGCGCCGTCATTGACGCCGGAAGCGTTGCCGGCCGTCACCGTGCCGCCTTCCTTCTTGAACGGTGTGCCGAGCTTGGCCAAAGCCTCCACCGTGGTGCCGGCGCGCGGATGCTCGTCCTTGTCGACCACCACCGGGTCGCCCTTGCGCTGGGGAATCGTCACGGGAACGATCTCCTTGGCCAGCCGGCCGTTTTCCTGCGCGGCGACGGCCTTGGCCTGACTGCGCACGGCGAACGCATCCTGATCGGCGCGCGACACGTTGAACGCCTCGGCGACGTTCTCGCCGGTCTCCGGCATCGAATCGATCCCGTACTGCTTTTTCATCAGCGGGTTGACGAAGCGCCAGCCGATGGTGGTGTCGTAGATTTCCGCGTTGCGCGAAAAAGCACTCGCCGCCTTCGGCATGACGAAGGGCGCGCGCGACATCGATTCCACACCGCCCGCGATCATGATCTCCGCTTCGCCGGCCTTGATGGCGCGCGCCGCGATGGTGACGGCGTCCATGCCCGAGCCGCACAGTCGGTTGACGGTCGAGCCGGGCACATCGATCGGTAGCCCGGCCAGCAGCGCGGCCATGCGCGCCACGTTGCGGTTGTCCTCGCCGGCCTGGTTGGCGCAACCGTAAAACACGTCGTCGACCGCCTGCCAGTCGACCCCGCCATTGCGCTCGATCAGCGCGCGAATCGGAGCCGCGCCGAGATCGTCGGCACGCACGGGCGAAAGTGCACCGCCGAAGCGGCCGATGGGCGTGCGGACATAGTCGCAGATAAAGGCTTCAGCCATCTTTCGATCCTTTCTTCGCGCCGGAACCGGCCGCGCCCCTGTGGGCCGCCTCGGTGCGCGCTTTCAAGTCGCGCAACGTCTTCAGTTCCAGTGCGGTCGGCGCGGGCGTCTCGTCAACCCTGTCGGCGAATTTTACCGTCCAGCCGCAGGTCTCCTGCACCTGATCGCGGGTAACGCCTGGATGCAGCGAAACGACGGTGAACTCCTTGGTCTCCGGGTCGGGTTCCCAGATCGCCAGATCGGTGATCAGCAGTGCCGGGCCTTCCGTCTCGATGCCGATGCGGCGGCGATGATCGCCGCCTTCGCCATGGCCGAAGGAGGTGTAGAAATCGATCTTGTCGACCATGCCGCGCTTCGACTGCACCATGGTGATGTAGATTTTCTGCGCCGCGCTCGCGATCTCCGGCGCCCCGCCGCCGCCGGGAAGCCGGGTCTTGGGATGGTCGTAGTCGCCGATCACCGTGGTGTTGATATTGCCGAACCGGTCGAGCTGGGCCGCGCCCAGGAAGCCGATGCTGATGCGCCCGCCCTGCAGCCAGTAGCGGAACATCTCCGGCACCGAGACCGTCGTCACCGCCGTCTCGCACAATTCCCCGTCGCCGATCGACAGCGGCAAGACGTCGGGCGCGGTTCCGATGGTTCCTGATTCATAGATCAGCGTGATGTCCGGCGCGTGGGTGAGACGCGCCACGTTGCAAGCGGCCGACGGCGCGCCGATGCCCACGAAGCAAACGTCGTCGCCCTTCAGGGCGCGGCTCGCCGCGATCGTCATCATCTCGTTGGGGGTGAAGTCTCGGTCGCTCATCACATCGCCCCCAAAGTTGCGACGCGGGCAGCGAAATCCTCCGCCGTCGCCTCGATCACGTTTTCGTCCATCCACGCGCGAAACAGCGCGCGGTCGGCGGCGATCTTGTCCCATTCCAGATAGGCGGCGTTGTCGCGCGGATAATAGCCGTGCGCATAGGACGGGTGCGCGCCGCCCGGCACGACCGCGATCGCCGTCACCGTCCAATGGGGCAGGATGGTCAGGTTTGGATGCAGGTCGGCAAAGTCCTCGACCACCTCCTCGACCGTGACCACCGCGCGCTTGGCCGCCAGCACGGCCTCCTTCTGGATGCCGATAATGCCTTCGATCAGCACGTTGCCTTTGCGGTCTGCCTTTTGGGCGTGGATGAAGGTGACGTCGGGCCGCACGGCGGGAACCGCGGCCAGCGTCTCGCCGGAAAACGGACAGGTCACCTGCTTGATATTGGCGTTGACGCGGGCAAGCTCGGCACCGAGATATCCGCGAAAGATCGCGCAAGGCAGCCCAGCCGCGCCGGCCTCGTAGGCATTGGCCATCGCCGCGTGCGAATGCTCCTCCAGCTCGATCGGACGCGGATAGGCGTTCTCGACTGCATCGCGCAGGCGCCGCAGCAGGCCGACGCCCGGATTCCCGGCATAGGAAAACACCAGCTTCTTGGCCAAACCCATTCCGATCATCTGGTCGTAGACGACGTCTGGCGTCATGCGCACCAATGTCAGGTCCTTGACCCCCTGCCGGATCGCCTCGTGCGCGGCAGCGGTCGGAATAAGGTGCGTAAAGCCTTCAAATGCGGCAATATCACCGTCACGCAGATTGTCGGCCACCGCCTGCTTCAAAGGCATAAAAGTCGCCATGTCGCATCCTTAGTAAAGTTCGTATTGCGAACCTTAGTTTTATATGCGATACTGGTTATATGGATGCCTCGCCTGAGTCAATGCTCTCGGACCCCCAGTCGCGCGACCTCGTCGGCTCGCTGGGGCGCGGTCTGGCGGTCATGGAAATCCTGGCCGCACACCCGGCCGGAATGACCCTGACCGAGATGGCCGAAAAGGCCGGCATAACCCGTGCCGGCGCGCGCCGCTTCCTGCACACGCTGGTGGCAACCGGTTACGCCACCCAGGATGGCCGCACGTTCCGGCTCTCTTCTCGGCTGATCTCCGTCGCGCGCACCTGGCTTGGCAACGCATCGCTGTGGTCCTTCGCCGAGCCCTTCATGCGCGCCGTCTCGCACCGTTTTGGCGAGGCCTGCTCGGCCGCTGTGCTGTCTGGCGAAAACGTGGTCTACGTCGCGCGCGTGCCCGGCCGCCATATTCTCAGCGTCGGCCTGCAGGTCGGCACCCGCCTGCCCGCCTTTTGCACCTCGATGGGCCGGGTCCTGCTGTCCAGCCTGCCCGACGACGAACTGGACCGGTTCCTGGCCGGCGCCGAGCTCAAACCGCTGACGCCGAAAACCCGCACCGACCCGAAGGCGCTGGCCGCGTTGATCCGTGCCGCGGGAGACGAGGGTTATGCGCTCATCGACGAGGAACTCGAGCCGGGCCTGCGCTCGATCGCCGTTCCCGTGCGCGACGGCAGCGGCGCGATCGTCGCCGCGATCAACGTCTCCACCCAGACCGCCCGGCTTTCGGTCGCCGACCTGAAAGACCAGGTTCTGCCTGCGCTCAACGACGCGACGGCGAAGATCCGCGACTTTTTCGCGGTTCAGTAGGCCACTTGCCGCACACCGGCGTTCAGAGCGCGGTCTCGACCTCCAGGCGCCGCCTGTCCAATCCGCGACCGACAAGGCCGAGTTCCGGCCGGCCCCTGCCGCTCCATCGTTCCTCGACTGCCAGGCGGACGCGGTCGCGATCCCAGATGCCCCGGCACGACAACAGCGAGGCGTCACGGTCGCGATAGCCCCAGCCGAGCCCGTCGTCGAAGAACAGCGCCCGTTCCGTAGCACCCTCGCCGGGTCCGGCGAACAAGATCAGCTCGACCCGGGTGAAATCGTGCGGCGCCCGGTCCGGCCAGTCGGTTGCAAGCGGCAGGACCGCGCCCGAGCGCACCAGCACCGGCAGCCGGCCGAGCGGCGCATCGATAGAGACTTGCCGACCGCCGGCATGAACCGTCTCGCCGTGCAGCGTGTGCCAGCCGCCCTCGACCTCCGGCAGGTAGACATCCACCGCCCGCGCCCCTTCCTCGACCGCCGGTGCGACCAGGACGTCGGCGCCGAGCATGAAGCAATCCGTCTCGTCCCGGCATTCCGGCTCGTCGAAATGATAAAACAGCGGCGTTATCAACGGCGCGCCGTCGCGATGGGCGGCGTGGGCGAGGTGGTAGAGATAAGGCAGGAAGCGATAGCGCAGCGTCAGCGCCTCGCGCACCGCGTCGGTCGCTTCCGGGTGCATCCACGGCAGCGTGGTCGGCTCGTCGAGCTGCGGCTTCCAGGAGTTCATCACCGCGCGCGGATGCAGCGACATCATTTCCACGAAACGCACCAGAAGCTCGGGACCGGGCCGCGGCCCGTCGAAACCACCGATATCGTGGCCGGTGAATGGCATGCCCGACAGGCTCATCGACAGGCCCTGGCGCAGATTCCATTTCAGCGTGTGCCAGCTCGTGCGGTTGTCGCCGGTCCAGGTTTCGCCGTAGCGCGCGATCCCGATCGGCCCGGCCCGGCTGATCGTGTAGGGGCGTTCGTCCGGCCGGTGCGCGCGCGTCGCCTCGAAGGTCGCCCGTGTCATCAACAGCGCATGCACCGGGCGCATCGCGATCGCCGGCAGGCGGCGCCCGAAGCCGTCGACCGTGGCGGTCTCGTCCCACAATTCGCACTCGTTGTTGTCGTTCCAGCCGGCGCCGAAGCCGGCTTCCAGAACGTTTGTCGTGATGCCGGCCTTCCACCAGTCGACCGTCGCGGGATTGGTGAAGTCGAGGCTCGAGCCGTCGCCGCCCCAGAACATTTCCACTGCGGGCTGTCCGTCGGCCCGCCGCACGAACCAGCCCTCGCCCGCCGCCCTTGGATAGGCCGGATGCTCGGTCAGCAGCACCGGCTTCACATTGGCCGCCGTGCGGAACCCCAACGCCCCAAGCCGCGCGAAGAAACCGTCGCGGTCGGGAAATTTCTGCGCGTTCCAGGTGAAGACGTAGCGCCGCCCGTCGGCGCGTGTCGTGTAGCCGGAGCCGGAATGGATGGCGCTGATCGGGATCGCGTTGGCGCGGCAGCGTTCGGCGAAGCCGGTGATGACCGCCTGCGCGTCGGGCGCGTCGGCGTGGTGCATGGTGGTGAAGGCGAAGCCCATCGACCAGCGCGGCGGAAAATGCGGCCGGCCGGTCAGCGCCATCAGCCTGGGCACGATGTCGCGCACTTTCGGGCCGGCGACGACATAAAGCACCAAGCCCTTTTCCTGCAGGTCCACATGACGGTAGTGCGGATGGTAATTGGAGTGTTCCGCGCCCAGATCGAAGGTCGCCTCGGCGAATGTGTCGTAGAGCAGTCCCGCCGCCTCGTCCGCACGCCCGGCGATCACGAACGGAACATGTTTGTAGAGCGGGTCGGAGGTCTCGGCATTATAGCCGAGCGAATCCGTCTGCAGACATCTGAGTCGCCGGCCCGTCCGGTCGAGCGGTCCGGACTTGTCGCCGAGACCGTAATGGCTGTCGTCGAGCGCGCGGGCCTGGAAATGGCGAAACACGCCGCGCCCGGCAAACCATTGATAGGCGCCGGTCGGGCGATCGGCAACGACGCGCTGCCACCCATCGGACACGCGCCGTTCGACCGTCAGCGCAAGCGGTGCCGGCTGGACGACGACACGCCAGTCCCGCCCGAAATACGTCGTTTCGCTTTGCCGGTCATGGCGCGCTTCGAGCGGCGCGAAACCTTCGCTCGACACACGGTCCCGCCCCGGCCAGGGCACGTCGCCACCGGGCGCGATCATCCAGGTGCGGTCGACGCAAAGTCCTTCCTCGGGCAGGATCGCGATCCGCACAAGCCAGTCCGACAACGCTTCCACACGCAACGAAAACCCGGCATCGAGCGGCGCGGTGAGGCTCGAGGCGGCTGGAACGACGGGACCCGTCGTGGCGAGAAAACTCATGGCAGAACCATCCTGGGTGAAGGAAAGCCCGAACGGGGGGGCTACGGGCAGCGGCGACGGGGCTTGCCGGCCTATCCGCTTTGGCGGCGCGCCGGCATCGCCCCGCCTGCGCGATAGGGCGCAACGCTGCCCATCACACCGCTTCTCCGACCACCAGCCGCTTCATGCCGAGGCCGTCCGACTTGCGAAACAGATGGGTATAGTCCGGCCTGAACACGACATGGGTGGTCTCGCCGCGCCGGATCCCGGTCTGGCCGGCCAGATGCACGGTCAGCGGCGTCCCCGCCCCGGTTTCGCAGTAGAGATAGGACTCGCCGCCGAGCTGCTCGACCGACTGGACGGTCACCGCGTGACCGGCCGCGTCGCCGACGATCAAATGATCGGGCCGGATGCCGAGTTCGGCCGCGTCCCCCGGTTCCAGCCCGTCTGGCGCAACGGCGGCCCGGTAGTCGTTGCCGGCCGCATCCGACACCACCACACCGCCGGCCTCGGCCTCGCGCACGGTCACGTCGACAAAGTTCATCCGCGGCGAGCCGATAAAGCCGGCGACGAAGCTGTTGGCCGGCTGGTTGTAGAGCTCCAGCGGCGTGCCGGCCTGTTCGATGCGCCCGTCGCGCAAAACCACGATCTTGTCGGCCATCGTCATCGCCTCAACCTGGTCGTGGGTGACATAAATCATCGTGTTGCCGAGCCGGCGGTGCAGCCCGGCGATCTCGCCGCGCATGGTAACCCGCAATTCGGCGTCGAGATTCGACAGCGGCTCGTCGAACAGGAACACGCGCGGCTCGCGCACCACCGCCCGCCCGATCGCGACGCGTTGCCTTTGCCCGCCGGAAAGCTGTTTCGGCCGTCGGTCGAGATAAGGGCCGATCTGCAGCATGGTCGCCGCCGCCTCGACGCGACGGACGATCTCCGGCTTGGGCGTACGGATATTCTCCAGCCCGAAGGCCAGGTTCTGGCGCACCGTCATATGCGGGTAGAGCGCGTAGGTCTGAAACACCATCGCCAGCCCGCGTTCCGACGCCCGCTGCTCGTTGACGCGCACCCCGTCGATGCGCAGCTCGCCGCCGGAAATCTCCTCCAGTCCCGCAATCATGCGCAACAGCGTGGATTTCCCGCACCCCGACGGGCCGACAAACACACAGAACTCGCCATTGTCGATCGTCAGATCGACACCGTGAATGGCACGGACATCGCCATAATCCTTGATCAGCCCGTCAAGTTCGAGGACCGCCATCCTTCACCCCTCTTTCCCGAGCGCCATAATCATTTCACCCCGGTCTGGGCGATGCCGGTCGTGATGTATTTCTGCAAAAAGGCGAACACGATCGTGATCGGCAGCAGGGTCAGCACGGTCATCGCCAGGAGGTTCGACCAACTGGTCTGCAGGTCGCCCTGGAAGGAATTCAGCGCAAGCTGCAGCGTGAATTGCTCGGAGCGGGTCAACACGATCAGCGGCCACAGAAAATCGTTCCAGCGCCACATCACCGAAAAAATCACCAGCACGGCCAGCGCCGGCGCCGACAAGGGCAGCACGATGCGCCAATAGACCCGCCATTCCGACGCGTGGTCCATGCGCGCGGCATCCAAGAGATCGTCGGGAATGGTCAGCATATATTGCCGCAGCAGGAAAACCCCGGTCGGCGTTGCCACCGCTGGCCAGATCACCCCCCACGGCGAATTGACCATGCCCAGTTCCGAAACCACGAGATAGATCGGCACCAGATTGATCGTCGGCGGGATCATCAGCGTGGCAATGATCAGGATAAAGACGAAGGTCTGGCCCCGGAAGCGATATTTCGACAACGCGAACGCCGCCATCGAATTGAACAGGATGGTGATGACCGTCGCGATGACGGTTATGAAGACCGAGTTCCAGAAATAGAGCGCGAAATTGAACCGCTCGAACAGCGCGGAATAGTTTTCCACCGCGAGCGCGAATTCGCGTTCCGGCACGCGGTCGTTGATGTTGACCTGCAGCCGCTCGCCCGGATTTTGCGGGTCGACCATCTGGCTCATCAGCCCGATGCGGCGCACCTGCGCCAGAAGCCGGCCCTCGTGCTCGCCACCCGTCACCCGAAAAAGCTGCAACGGCTCCTCGTACCCTTCGACCTCGACATGGATCGGCGCCAGCGGCAACAGCGAGGGCGGGTATTCCTGCAGCGCGGATTCGGTCTTGAACGACGACAGCGCCATCCAGGCGACCGGCCCGAACATCAAGACGACGGCGAGCGCCAGGTAGCCAAAAGTCAGCCAGTCCGTGAGGTCGAGCCGGCCGCGGCCGCGGGTTCGCGTCAGGAAGGAGCGCAGCATCGCCTAGCCCTCCCCGCGGCCGCGCGCGGCGCGCAGTTGCAAAAGCGTCAGCACCATCAGCACCGCCGCCATCAAAAGCGAGGCCGCCGCCGCCAGGCCGTAGAGCTGCGGTCGGAAGGCGAAGCCGGTCTCGTAGATGAACTGCAAAAGCAATAGCGTCGCCGAGCCGGGACCGCCGCCGGTCAAAACGAAAATCTCGTCGAAGGCCTGCACGGCGCGGATCAGCGACAGCACCAGCACCACAACCATGGTCGGCATCAAAAGCGGCATGGTGATCTTCGAAAACACCCGCCATTTCGACGCGCCGTCCATTTCCGCTGCCTCGTAGACATCGGCCGGTATCGCCTGCAGCCCGGCAAGCAGGATCAGCGTGTAGAAACCCATATGCGCCCAGATCGACACGAACACGATCCAGAAAAAGGCCCAGTCGGCCTCGACCAGCCAGTTGACGATCGGCAGCCCCTGCGTCTCCAGCCCGGCATTGAGCACACCGTAGCGCTGCAGCACCCATTTCCATATCAGCGCCACCACGACCGGCGACAACAGCACCGGATAGAAGAACACGCTGCGGAAGAAACCGCGCAGCGGGATGTTGCGGTTCAGCACCAATGCCGTGACCAGCGAAAACAGGATCATGAACCCGACCTGCAGCACCACGAACCAGCTCGTATTGTGCACGGCGCGCCAGAAGATATCGCGCTGGCAGCTATTGGGATCGAGATAGTTTTCGCAGGCCAGCAGCGAGGAAAAGTTCTCCAGCCCGACATAGGGCCGCTCCGACAAGAGGATACGGTCGCTGCCGGAGGTGGCGTAGAAGAAGTTCAGGAAGATCGGCAGAAAGGTGAACAGGCCGAAAATCAGGAGATTGGGCAGCAGGAACACCCAGGCAATCTTCTGCGCACCGGTCATTTTCTGAACGGCCAGCATCGGTCGCTCGAACAGCTCGAAGGCTGCCCGGTAGAGGTAGGATATCGCCGTCGTCACGGGTGCGAACATCGCGTGTGCCTCATGACATGGGCCCTTGTCCTCACCGCCCGCCCCGCTTGTCGTGCGGAGAAGACGTCCCGTCGCCGGCCTCCCCCGGCAAACCGGGGAGAGGTTTCGGCGACAGGGTCGGGACGATCCCGTTACTGCGCCGCCGCGACGGCTTCCTCGACATCGGCGTCGATGCGGTCGAGCGCCTCGTCCAGCGACAGTTCACCGACGATCGCCTGGGTGATGCGGGTCACCGTGGCGTTCATGATCGCGCGGTTGTTCTTGTAGCCCTGGAACTGGAAGGCGACCGGCGAAAACCCGGCGAGCGCGTTGCCGAACGCGGTCAGGGCCGCCTTTTCGGCGTCGGTGGCGTTTTCGTAGTCGATGCCCTTGACCTGCAGCGCCTGGTTGGCGGGGATGTTCTTGGTCTTGGCCAGCACCTTGGCCTGCACGTCCTCGCGCGCGATGAAGTCGAGCAGCTTGCCCACTTCCTCCGGCGCTTTCGTGTGCTTGAAGGCGGCGATCGCCGCGCCGCCGGGAATGCCGGTGCAACCGCCGGGACCGCACGGCGCCGGCACCGCGACCCAGTCGAAGGCGTCGCCAATATCGCGCCCGAAGCGCCCGATCTGCCAGGAGCCCGACATATACATCACGAGCGAGCCGTTGGTGAATTCCTTGGCGGCATCCTGATAGGTCGCGCCGCCCGCGCCGGCCCACACCTCCTTGGCTATCGTGCCGTCCTCGTTCCAGGCCACGAACTGCTCCGAAAACGCGCGGAAGCCTTCATCAACCGTGATCGGATCGCCCTTGTCGTCGAACAGCTTCGCCCCATAGGAGATCGCCGGCCCGGCGTAGCGGTGGCCCGAGCGGTCGAGCGCCATCGGATAAGGCGTCTGGGTCGCCTCGGCCACCTTTTTGGCCGCCGCCGCCCACTCCTCATAGGTCGCGCCGGCGCCCGGCATGTCGACGCCGGCCTGTTCGAACAGCGTCTTGTTGACGAAGGGGCCGGTGGCGGTCTGCTGGTCCATGATGGCGTAGATGCCCTTGTCGTCCGGCCCGTTGACCCGGGTCCAGGCGAGCGTCTTGCCGTATTGCTCCTCCAGCTTGGCGGCGTCGGCGACATAGGGCGTCACGTCGAGCATATATGTGGCCAGTCCGCCGAGGTCGGTCACGCGGGCGAGATCGGGGCCCTCGCCCGAGGCGAGCTGCAGCGGCAGGCTCTCCACGATCGACTTGTAGGGCACGATGTCGACCGCGACGGTGGTGCCGGGATTCTCGGCCTCGAACGCTTTGAACTGTTCGGCCCAGGCGTCGCATTCCACGCCGTCCTGGTAACAGGCGAAGCGCAATTCGGCCGCCGAGGCCGACGAGGCCGACGAGGCCGCGACGATCGCGGCGAAGGCAATTCCGGAAAGCAGATGTCTCGATTTCATGATTTCCTCCCTGATCGGTGCACGCTGGTTTGGACGGTCGAGGTCGCATGTTGCGATGCATCAAGATTGTAGTCTTATATCTTATATAAGATACGATCTGAGCACCTTCCCCGTGCCGCTGTCAAGGCCCCGACGCGTTCAGGACCGTCTCGATATGGCCGACCATTTCGGCCTCCGCGCGATCGGCGTCCTGGGAGCGGATCGCCGCCAGTATACGCATATGATCGTCGAAGGCGCGCTGCGAGCGGCCGTGGATGGATGACATCAAGATGAAACGCTCACGATCGACATGCGCCTTGACCGTCTGGGCGAGTTGCCAGGCACCGGGCACTCCGGCCATGTCGGCCAGCAATTCGTGAAATGTTTCATCGACTTCGAAGAAGGAGGCATAGTCGTCGATGCGTGCCGCCGCTTCCTGGCGGGCCAGGATCGGGGCCAGCCGTTTTTCGTCGAGACCGGTCTGCGCCAGCCGGCGCGCAATCCGGCCTTCGATGGCCGCGCGGACGAAAAGCGCCTCCAAAAACCGGGCCCGGTCGCGCTCGGCCACGATCGAGCCGACCTGCGGCCGGGTCACCACCAGCCCTTCGCTGGCGAGCTGTTGCAGGGCGGCGCGCAAGGGTGTGCGCGAGACCAGGCAAAACGCGGCGATCTCGCTCTCATGGATCGGTGTTCCGGCGGGAAGCCGGCTGTCGACGATGCGCTGGCGCAGCGCCAGATAGAGCTGCCGGGCGATCGGCTGCGCGCGGTCGATGGTGATGCCGTCCAGCGCTTCGCCGAGTTCGAAGCCTTCCGGGACATGTTTCACACGCGGCATGGCATCGCCTCCCGCGTGATCGCCGCGGCGACCCCATCTTTGAGGATGCGCGCCAGCCTTGTCTCAACCGCGTCGCGAAAGGCGCGGGCCTGCGCCAGCCGCGCCGGCATGAGCCCGTCGAGCCCGAAAACGGCATTGGCGAGCGCGCCGGCGTCGTCCCCGTGTCCGTCGGTCGCCGCCGCCAGCGCCGCCGCGCGCGGATCGTGCAGCGTATAGGCCCGGCCATCCTCGGTGCGGCCGAGCACGAAGCGGATCCACATCGCCGTGGCGAACGCGTAGCTGTCGAGCGACCAGCCTGCCTCGAACGCCGCCAGCGCCGGCTCGAACACGCGCTGCGGCAGTTTCTGCGTGCCGTCGATCGCGATCTGCTCGGTGCGGTGCGCGATCGCGGGATTGGCGAAACGTTCCATCAGGCGCGCGGCATAGTCGGGCAGCGCGATCCCGGGAACCGGGTCCAGCGTGCGCGCGGCATCGCGCAAATGCCGTTCGACCAGCAAGCGCATCGCCTCGTGCGCCATCACGTCGCGCACATGCTCGTGTCCGGCGAGAAAACCGGCATAGGCGATCATCGAATGCGCGCCGTTGAGCATGCGCAGCTTCATCTTCTCGTAGGGCGCGACCGAGGCCACGAACAACGCCCCGCCGGCTTCCCAGTCGGGGCGGCCGGCGGCGAAATCGTCCTCGATCACCCATTGCGAGAACGCTTCGGTTTCCACTGCGGCCATGTCCACGCGCCCCGTCGCCCGCTCCGCTTCGGCCAGGGTTTCGTCGCTGGTGGCCGGCGTGATGCGGTCGACCATGGTCGAGGGAAACCGCGCCGTCTCGGCGATCCAGCAGGCCAGGTCGCGATCGACCTCCCGCGCGAAATCGAGCACCAGCCGCCGCACCAGTTCGCCATTGCCCGGCAAATTGTCGCAAGACAGCACCGTCAGGCCCGTCGCGCCGCGCGCCCGGCGCTGCGCGAACGCGGCAACCAGATGGCCGACGACGCTTCTCGGCCTGTCGGGTTCGGCAAGATCGGCGGCGATGTCGGGCCGGCTCCGGTCGAGCGCTCCGGTCGCGGGATCGAAGCCATAACCCTTTTCGGTGACGGTCAGGCTGACGATGCGGGTCGACGGCGCGGCCAGTGCGTCGAGCACGGCGGCGGGTTCGCGCGGCACCGCCAGCACCTTGGCGATCGACCCGACGACGCGCGCCGAAATTTTTTCGCCGCCGCGTACCTGCACGGTGTAGAGCCCCGCTTGCGGGTTGAGGGCCTCCGCGACATCGCACGACCGCAGGCTGACGCCGATGATCATCCAGTCGCCGCCCGAGCGGGCCAGCGCGTCGTCGGTATAGACCGCCTGGTGGGCGCGGTGAAAGGCGCCGACGCCGAGATGGACGATACCGGCGCCGCGTCCCCGGCGTTCGAAACCCGGCGTGCGGATCCCCGCCGGCAATCCGTCAAGCGTGGTCAGCCGCGCGCTCATATACGTTGCCGGTGACGACCGAGAACCGCCATCACGCCGCGCAGTTCCGCCAGCCCCTTGAGACGCCCGATTGCCGGATAGCCCGGCTGCGCGCCGCGCGTAAGGTCGTCGAGGATTTCCTGGCCGTGATCGGGCCGCATCGGAATCTCGGCGTCCGCCCGCCCCTCCTTGCGACGTCGGCTCTCCTCGGCGAGCAACGCTGCAACGACCGCCACCATGTCGGTCTGGCCGGCGAGATGTTCGTCCTCAAAGAACGAGCACGGCACCGTCTCGGCGTCGCGACGCACATTGCGCAGGTGGACGAAATGGATGCGGGGGCCGAGCCGGGCCGCCATCGCCGGCAGGTCGTTGTCGGGCCGTACCCCCAGCGATCCCGTGCAGAAAGTGACACCGTTGGCGGACAGGTCGACCGCATCGAGAACGGCGCGATAATCCTCTTCGGTCGACATCACCCGAGGCAGGCCGAGCAGGGCAAAAGGCGGGTCGTCGGGATGACAGCACAGCCGTAGCCCGAGCCGCTGCGCCAGCGGCACCACCTCCGACAGAAAATCGATCAGGTTCTGCCGCAGCCGCGCGGCGTCGATACCCGCGTAAAGCGCAAGTTGGCGCGACAGCCCTTCCAGCGACCAGTGCTCGGCGGCGCCGGGAAGCCCGGCGGTGATGTTGGCCGCCAGACGTTTCTTGCCCGCCTCGTCGAGCGCGTCGAACCGCTCCTTCGCCGTCTCCAAGATGGGCGCCTCATAGTCGGCGGAAGCGTGCCGGCGTTTCAGCACATGGATGTCGAAGGCGGCGAAATCGGCAAGGTCGAAGCGCATTGCCGTGCCGCCATGGCCGAGCGGCCAGGCGAGCTCGGTGCGGGTCCAGTCGAGCACCGGCATGAAATTGTAGCAGATCGTCTCGATACCGGCCCGGGCCAGGTTTTCCAGGCTGCGCTTGTAATGGACGAGATCGGCGCGCCAGTCTCCCGTCTGCGTCTTGATCGCCTCCGAAACCGGCAGGCTCTCGACCACCTCCCAGGCGAGGTGGGTCATGCTGCCGTCGGGGTGGAACGCCACCTCGCGCTGGCGCGCCTCGATCTCCTCGGCATGCCATATCGCTCCGGCGGGGACATGGTGCAGCGCCGTAACGACGCACGACGCCCCAGCCTGGCGCGCATCCGCCAGCGAAACCTTGTCCCTTGGACCAAACCAGCGCCACGCTTGACGCACGCGCCTGCCTCCCTGTTTTGTACACTAGTATCCCAGTTTATTGCCCAAGGATCAAGCGGCGATTCGGCCGGATCCGTACAGGCTGGATTTCTCCTGACAGATCCTTGTCAGGCATGCATGCTAGGAGGGGCGATCCCCACCCCAAGGACATGCCGACACCGATGACCGAACCCAGCCCGCCGCTGCTCAAGGATAGTCTCGACCGCGACCGCATGCATGGGATCGCGCGGCGCATGGCGGCGCTTTGTCCGGATTTCGCGACCGACCGCTTCATCGCCCATGTCACGGACGGGCTCGACCAGCGCGGCATCATGCAGCGCGTGCGGCGGATCGCGACCGGCCTGCACGCCGCCCTGCCCGGCGACTTCGAGAACAATGTCAGGCTTCTTCTGGCCTTCGCGCCCGAGGCCGGTCATCCCTTCGTCGCCATCGCCCTGTCGGATTATGTCGCACTCCACGGCGCGGACCGCTTCGAGCAATCGATGGCGGCGCTGAAGCAACTGACCCGCTACGGCTCGTCCGAATTCGCCATCCGGCCGTTCCTCGACCGCGATTTGCACCGCACCCTCGCGGTGATGGAAATATGGGCGCGTGATCCGGACGAGCATGTGCGCCGCCTCGCCAGCGAGGGCTGCCGGCCGCGCCTGCCCTGGTCGTTCCGGCTCAAGGCGCTGACGGCCGATCCGGCGCCCGTCGCCACGATCCTCGCCACGCTGAAAGCCGATCCGAGCCCTTACGTACGCAAATCCGTCGCCAACCATTTAAACGACATCGCCAAGGACCATCCTGGCTGGGTGCTGAACCTTCTCGCGGCATGGCCACGCGAGAATCCCCGCACCGCCTGGATCGTCAAGCACGGCCTGCGCACACTGATCAAGCAAGGTGACAAGCGCGCCCTGACCCTGATCGGCGCCGGCGCCGCGCCTGTAATCGCTGTCGAGCGCTTCGCCGTCATCCCGGCCGCGATCGTGCTTGGCGCGCCCGTCGCGATCGAAGCCCGGCTGGTATCGCGCGCCGACACCAGCCAGCGCCTCGTCGTCGACTACGCCATCCACTATGTCAAAAAGAATGGCGCGACATCGCGAAAGGTTTTCAAGTTCAGGGAAATCGAGCTTGAAGCGGGCCTCGGCGCCACGCTGACGACCACCCAAACGGTGCGCGACTTCACCACCCGCAAACACCATGCCGGCCGCCACCGCATCGAATTGCTGGTCAACGGCCGGACGCTCGCCGAAACGGCCTTCGATCTCGCGCTGGCGGCCGGTGCCGCCGCAACACCCGTGCTCACACGTAACGATTGACGACGTTTTCCAGATATTCCTGGCGTCCAGAGCAGGGGGCCGGTTCGATGCCCTCAGCCTCCACTCGCGCGGCGATCGCCTCCAGCGTGCGCTCGCCGGCAAACATCGCGCGGGCCTCGGCCTGGCTCCAGCCGGCATAACGCTCTTCCAGGGGCCCGGCGAGCGCCTCGTCCTCGATCATCGCCGCCGCTGCCATAAGCCCGCGCGCGCAGCAATCCATCCCGCCAATATGGGCATAAAGCAGGTCGGCCGGATCGAGCGACTGGCGCCGGAGCTTGGCGTCGAAATTGGTGCCGCCGCTGGTAAACCCGCCGCCGCGCAGGATCTGGTAATAGGCGAGCGCCATTTCCGGCACGTTGTTGGGGAATTGGTCGGTGTCCCAACCCGACTGGTAGTCGTTGCGGTTCATGTCGATCGAGCCGAAAATGCCGAGCACGTTGGCGAGCGCCAGCTCGTGTTCGAAGGAGTGGCCGGCCAGGATGGCGTGGCCCTGTTCGATATTGACCTTGACCTCGTTCTCCAGCCCGTAGCGTTTCAGGAACCCGTAGACGGTGGCGACATCGTAGTCGTATTGATGCTTGGTCGGCTCCTGCGGCTTCGGCTCGATCAGGATCGCACCCTTGAAACCGATCCGGTGCTTGTAGTCGACGACCATCGCCAGAAAACGCCCGAGCTGGTCGAGCTCGCGCCGCATGTCGGTGTTGAGCAGCGTCTCGTAGCCTTCGCGCCCGCCCCACAGCACATAGTTTTCCCCGCCGAGCTTGAAGGTCGCGTCGATGCAGGCCTTCACCGTCGCCGCCGCGTAGGCGAACACGTCCGGATCGGGATTGGTGGCCGCGCCGGCCATGTAGCGCCGGTTGGAAAACAGATTGGCCGTACCCCAGAGCAGCTTCACCCCGGTCTCGTTCATCTTGCCGGCCAGGTAGTCGGTGATTTCGTCGAGCCGCGCCACGCTTTCGCCAAGCGTGGCGCCTTCCGGCCGCAAATCGTGATCGTGGAAGCAGAAATAGGGCGCGCCGAGAATGGAGAACATCTCGAAGGCGACGTCGGCCTTGAGCCGCGCCTGCGCCATCGAATCTGCCGGGAACCAGGGCCGCTCGAAGGTTTCGCCGCCGAACGGGTCGTTGCCCGGCCAGACGAAATTATGCCAGTAGCAGACCGCGAAGCGCAGATGGTCCTCCAGCCGCTTGCCCATCACCACCCGGTCGGGATCGTAGAACCGATAGGCGAGCGGATTGGTGCTGTCCGGCCCCTCGTACCCGACCTTGCCGATATCGCCGAAAAACCCGGTGCTCATGTCGTTGCTCCTTTCGATTGGACGCTGGCGCGGTTCACATCGTCCCCCGGATCGCCGGATAAAGCGCCCGGAAGCGCGCATAGGCCTCGTCGAAGGCGCCGCGCAGCCGGCTTTCCGGCTCGACCGTCGCCGCGGTCGGCGGGGGCGCGCACACCGCATGGGGATCGGCCCCCTCGGCCGCGATCAGTCCCAGCCGCGCGGCGCCGAACGCAGCCCCGAAATCGCCCTCGGCGGGCAGGTCGACCGGCAGGCCGAGCGCGGTCGCGATCGCCTTCAGCCAATAGACCGAGCGCGATCCGCCGCCGATCGCCGTCACCCGGGACAGATGCGTACCGGCCGCCTCGAGAGCTTCGAGACTGTCGCGCAGCGCGAACGCCACGCCCTCCAGCACGGCCCGCGTCAGCGCCGGGCGGTCGCTCTCGTGGCCGAGGCCGGAAAAGACGCCGCGGATGACGGCATCGTTATGCGGCGTGCGCTCGCCCGACAGATAGGGCAGGAAGGACACGCTGCCCGGCGCCTGCAGCGCTTCGCCGAGTTCGCCCGTCAGATCGCTGGCCGTCCGGCCGGTAATACCGGCCAGCCAGTTGAGCGAATCCGTCGCCGATAGGATCACGCCCATCTGGTGCCAGGACGCGGGCAACGCGTGGCAGAATGTGTGGACCGCCCCTTCGGGGTTGGGCAGATACCGCGCATTGGCCGCGAACAGGACGCCCGACGTGCCCAGCGAGACGAAGGCCTGTCCCGCCCGTACCGCACCCATGCCGCAGGCCGAGGCAGCGTTGTCGCCCGCCCCGCCGGCAACGATCACGTCCGCGCCCATGCCCCATTCCGCCGCCAGTTCCGCGCGCAGCGTTCCGCTGCGTTCGGTGCCCTCGACCAGCGCCGGCATGTGGTCGACGCCAAGCCCGGTGGCCGCCAGTAACGTATCCGACCAGCGCCTGTTCCCGACGTCGAGCCACGCAGTGCCGGCCGCGTCCGACATCTCGGAACAATGCGTGCCGGTCAGCCACAGTCGCAAATAGTCCTTCGGCAACAACACCTTGCGCACGCGCTCGAACAGCGCCGGCTCGTTGTCACGCATCCAGGCGAGCTTCGGCGCGGTGAATCCGGGAAAGACGATGTTGCCGGTGATCTTGCGAAAGCGCGGATTGGCGTCGAGCAGCGCCGCCTGCCGGTGGCTGCGCGTGTCGTTCCAAAGAATCGCCGGCCGCAGCGGCCGATCGTCCGCGCCGAGCGCGGTTGCCCCGTGCATCTGGCCCGAAAGGCCGATGCCGCGCACGGCGGCAAGCGCGGCCGCATGGTCCGATTTGAGCCCGTCCAGCGCCGCTCGCGTCGCCGCGATCCACCAGTCCGGTTCCTGCTCCGACCAGCCGGGATGCAGCCGCGACACCTGAAGCGCGCCCGTCGCCGACGCAATGACGGCCTGGCTCTCATCGACCAGCAGCGCCTTAACCCCCGACGTGCCGAGGTCGAGCCCCAGATACATGTCTCCGTCCTCCCATCGACGCCGCGCCCCGGCGCACAAACGTCGTTTTCGCGCCCCAATCTGGTCAGACCAGTTTACGCCGCGCACAGTCATAGCAAATCTGCCGGCGATGAGAACCGGTCGAATGCCAATTCGCGCTATTTTTTTCGTGTCTCGGAAAAAATCAAGGGGCCATCGCCGGCAAAGCCTGGGCGCGGCGCAGCAGAAGATCGGAAAACGGGCTTTGCGGCCTGAGTGCGTGCCGTTCGGCCGCGAGCGCAAAAGCGAGCGGACGCTCGCCGGCGCGCAAGGCCGCCTCCATC
This sequence comes from Nitratireductor alexandrii, assembly GCF_004000215.1. Lineage (GTDB taxonomy): Bacteria > Pseudomonadota > Alphaproteobacteria > Rhizobiales > Rhizobiaceae > Mangrovimarina > Mangrovimarina alexandrii. Next base: position 218,759 of record NZ_RBVY01000006.1, read on the forward strand.
AGCGTCAGGTCGAGCACGTCGCGCTGGGCATGGCTGCCGCCGAAGCGGTGTGCGATCGCCCGGATCGGTTTCAGGAGTTCGATCGCCGTGCGGTGGTCGCCGTCGGCGAAGGCCCGGATCGCCAGGCTGGCGGGATGGCCGACATCGCGCGTGAAGGCGGCGTTGTCGCCGCCGCTTTCGATCGCCGCGCGCTGCGCCTCGAGCAGGTTTGCGGCCAGGTCGCCGCGCCCGGCGCCGGCAAAGGCCATCATCGCGTGCACGTCGTTGAAGGCGTAATTGGCCGCGCCGGCGAACGGCGCCCACAATTCGGCCAACTGTTCCCAGCGTCCGCCGGTATCGACGCCGCGCAGGAAAAGCCGCCACAGGATCGCCGAGGCGTCGACCATGTTGAGCGCGACCGCGCTTTCGCCGCCGCGGATCGGTCCGTCATAAAGCGCCAGCACCTCGTCAGTTTCGCCGAGATCGAAATGAAACAGCGCCAGATGCCACCAATTGTGGACCTGGAAAAAGCTCTCCGCCGTCCAGTTGTCGGGATTGGCCCGCATCCAGGCGATTCCGTCGGCCTGGCGGCTTTGCATCTCCATGACATGCGCCACCGCATGCTGGCCCCAGCCGTCGCGCGGTTCCAGTTCCACCGCTTGGCGCCCGCTCGCTTCCGCGCGCGCATAATCGCCGGTTTCCTCAAGCCCAAACGCATGCGCGCTCAACAGGGCGTGATAGCCGGGCATCGCCGCATCCCAGGCCGGCAGGGCGCGGGCGATGCGGTCGCGCAGCATGCGCGCGTTTCCGGTGAAGAAGTCGATCTGATGACCGGCCTGGAGCGCCAGCGCGTCGCGCGGCATTTCGATGGTCAGATCTTCCAGCAAGAGTCCCGCCCGGTGCCACTGGCCTTGCGCCAGGGCGCCCAGCGCTGCGACGTGACCGGCCTCGCGTGCCGTCATCGGCAGGGCGCGGGCCGCCTCGAAACAGCGCCGCGCGACCTTGGTGGCTTCCGGCTCGGTGGCCAGCCCGTAGAGCCAGCCCTTCAGCACATGCGCCATGACGAAAGCCGGGCTGGCGGCCAAGGCACGTTCGACCGCGTCGACCGGATCGCCGGCGAAGCGCTGCAGTGCCGCAAGTCCGGTCTCGTAATCCTCGGCACTGTCGGCACTCGCACCCGATAGCGCGAAGCCGAGCCGGTCGTGCACCGTCATCGCCCTACTGGCCCGAGCGTGTCACCGCCGTGGCGATGCCGGCGCCGACGAGCAGCGTACCGCCGGTGCGATTGAAGATCGACACGATGCGCGGGTTTCTGACCGCGGCACGCGCCCGCGAGGCAGCCAGCGCATAACCAAGCGCATTGGCGAAGGCCAGCGCCAGGAAAGTCGCCTCGAAAATCGCCATTTGCAGCCAGAAATCGCCCTGCCGGTCGAGAAACTGCGGCAGGAAAGCGACAAAAAATGTAATACTCTTGGGATTGAGCGCCGTCACCAGCCAGGCATGGCCAAGCATCTTGCCCGCCGCCGCCGCATCCTTGCGCGGCTGCGCATCGAGATTGGCACCGGCGCGAAACAGCTTGACGCCGAGATAGATCAGATAGGCCGCGCCGGCCCATTTCACGATCGTGAAGATTGTGGCCGACGTCATCAGCAGCGCGCCGATGCCCAGCATCGACAGCGTCATCGCCGTGAAATCGCCGAGCGCCACGCCGAACGCCATCGGCAGCGCCGCACGCCACCCCTGGCCGAGTGCATAGGACACCACCAGCAGGATGGTCGGCCCGGGAATGATAAGCAGAACCGCCGAAGCGGCCGCAAAGGCAAGCCATGTTTCGAAGACCACTGTTTGCTCCTGTGCTGACGACAGCAATTCACGGCGCGGCGCGACTGTAAAGGGCCGTGCGCCGCTTTGAGGCGACCGGCTACCGGACCAGCCCTAGCACGGGGGACCGCGCCTGCGAATGTCCCAACACGTCGCCGCCTCTGGACCACCCGATTTTGGCGCCCGGCACTTGTTGGTCGATCGGATCCCAAGCATATTAGAAGTCGCTCATCGGGTCTTTACCTCCCGTTTTGACCCCGTGGGTGTTCTCCTCTGGAGGTCTTGCCCGGAAAGGCACTTCCAAGCTTCGGGCCGGATCGCGAGATCCGGCCATTTTTTCAGCAACGCCTTTCATCCCGCGCCGCTTTCGGTCGCCAGGCCGTCCCCGACGGGGCTTGGCAGCGCGCCTCATTTCGCTCACCCTAGGCGCGATCACGGGAGGGAACGACGATGTTCCGGGATCGGCGCGAGGCGGGCCGTGTGCTCGCCGCCGAAATCGCGATGACAGCGCCGGATCGGCCGGTGGTGCTGGCCCTGCCGCGCGGCGGCCTCCCCGTCGCGGCGGAAATCGCCCGCGCCCTGAAAGCCCCGCTCGACATTCTCGTCGTCCGCAAGGTCGGCGCTCCCGACAATCCGGAGCTGGCGCTCGCCGCGCTGGTCGACGGCGATCCGCCCGACCTCGTGGCCAATGACGAGATTGTCGCGGCCTACGGGCTCGACCCGGCCGGCCTCGAGGCGCTTGCCCGGCACGAACGGCCGGAACTTGAGCGCCGGCGGCAAACCTATCGCGGCACCCGCAAGCCGGTCGACGTCGCCGGCCGCACGGTGATCCTCGTCGACGACGGCGTGGCCACCGGCACCACGGTAAAGGCTGCGCTCCGCGCCCTGGCCCGCCGCCGCCCGGCGCGTGTGATCCTCGCCGTTCCGGTCGCCCCACCGGAGGTGATCGCGGCATTGACGCGCGAGGCGGATCTGGTGGTGTGCCCGCGCCAGCCCGACCGCTTCCGGGCCTTGAGCCTGCATTATCGCGATTTCCCGCAGCTTACGGACCGCGAAGTGCTGGAGATTCTGGCCGAGGCCGGACCGGCCGATACCGCCCACTAGCGGGGCGCGCGAGGCCGGCTGCGCGTTGCAATTGCAACCGGAGCTGGCTACGCTGACCCGCGTCCATGAAAGGCATCGCGCATGCCGGTGACCCACGAACCCCTTGGCGGTCAACGCCTGCTGTTCGGGCGGACGACGCTGATAGACCTTTTGGCGCTGGTCAAGCCGCGCGTCATGGTACTTGCCGTTTTTACCGCTCTTGTCGGGCTTGTCGTGGCGCCGGGGGCGCTGCCTCCCATCCAGGCGCTGGTGGCGATTGGCGCCATCGCGATCGGCGCCGGCGGCGCGGGAGCGCTCAACATGTGGTACGACGCCGACATCGACGCGGCCATGGCGCGCACGCGTCAGCGTCCCCTACCGCGCGGACGGGTCACGCCAACGGCCGCGCTGATCTTCGGCCTGACCCTGTCGGTCTGTGGAACCGTGCTTCTGGTTGCGGCCGCCAACGGGCTCGCAGCAATGCTGCTTGCCTTCACCATCTTTTTCTACGCCGTCGTCTACACAATCTGGCTCAAGCGCCGAACGCCGCAGAACATTGTCATCGGCGGCGCCGCCGGCGCCCTGCCGCCGGTGATCGGCTGGGCCGCTTCCGCCGGCTCGCTGGGAGCGGAAGCGGCGGTGCTGTTCCTGATCGTCTTCCTGTGGACACCGCCGCACTTCTGGGCGCTGGCGCTGCTGCGCGAGCACGACTATAAGCGGGCCAGCATCCCGATGATGCCCAACGTGGCCGGATCGGCATCCACCCGCCGGCAAATATTTGCCTATGCGCTCGCAACCGCGTTCACCGGCGTTCTGCCCTGGCCGCTGGGTTTCGCCGGACCCGTGTTCGGGCTGGGCGCGGTCGCACTCGGCGCCGGCCTCATCGGCAAGGCGTGGTTGACACTCAAGCCGCCGCGCACATCGGGCCCGGCGCGCGCCGAACGCCGGCTGTTCGCCTACTCGATTATCTATCTTTTCGCGCTATTTGCGCTGCTTTTGACCGACACGGTCGCCACGCGCGCGCTGATTGCCGGTTGAGACCGGCGGCGTGCGGGCATCGTCCACAAAACCCGGCCAGGCGGTTGCGCCCGGCCGGGACAGGATCGGCCCTATCTATCCGTCAGGGTTTCGGGTCGGCCTCCAGATAGGCGATCACATTGGCGATGTCCTCGTCCTTCTTCAGGCCGGGAAACGCCATCTTGCCCTTGGGAAGCACAGCCTTCGGATCGCGCAGATAGGCGGTGAGGTTCTCCTCGTCCCAGACCAGGCCGTCGGCGCCGGCTTCCTTGATGTTGGCCGAATAGCGCGGCTGGAAATCCTCCAGCGAACCGGCGGTCCGGCCGACGACCCCCACGAGATGCGGCCCGACCTTGTTCTTCTCGTTCTCCGCGTCGTGGCAGGCCCTGCATTTGTTGAACACTTTCTTTCCGGCCGCAGCGTCGGCGGCGAACGCGGCCGGCGACATCGTCATGGCAAGGCCGAGACACGTCCCGGTGAGCAGAATCTTCAAGGTCATGGCGGGCAGTCCTCCAGATTTGGTTATCGTTTCGGCCGGAACCAGCACCGCACCGGCGCTCGACAGCGTCCGGCACCAAGGCCACCGACCGGGTCTGCACGATGGCGCGAACACGCCACACGACGCACGACGAGGCGGGTCACAGTCCCCCCATAGCAAACCCGATCAGGAGGAGGATTGCCAGACCGATCCCGATCAACAGCAATTGACTGCGATCCATCGCCGACCTCCCGAGCCGCCGTTGCGTTCTGCAAGGTTAGCCAAGATCGACGGAGCACGCCAGCGCAGCCATGCGCCCGACCGCACAAAAATCAGCGACAAAATGCCTGCATCGGGGTATGGTGACTAAGGCAGGTCGCGGATTTCGCGTGACCGGACCCGCCAGAAGGCGGCACAGCGAACCGCACCCCCCAGGACACGATCCAGGAGGAGTGGTCATGGCGAGCTTTCACGTCTTTGCAGGATCCCAGAAAACGATCGCGCATCCCAAGGTGCGGCATATGAGCGTGGGGGACGTGTTCGACGCCTTGCGTCTCGGGTTCGAGGATTTTTGGGAAAAGCCCTCGCATTATGTTTTTCTGTGCCTGATCTACCCCGTCACCGGCATCGTCCTGCTGACCTGGGCATCGGGCGGCAACGCGCTGCAATTGCTGTTTCCGCTGATGTCCGGCTTCGCGCTTTTGGGGCCCTTCGCCGCGATCGGACTTTACGAAATCAGCCGGCGCCGCGAGCTTGAGCTCGACACGTCGTGGTCGCATGCGCTGGAAGTACGCAAATCGCCCGCCATACCGGCCATCGTCGCCGTCGGCGCGTTGCTCGTGGTCCTGTTCCTGGCCTGGCTCTATACCGCCCAGGCACTTTATGTGTGGCTGTTCGGCACGGCCGAACCGGGCTCCCTTTCAGCATTTTTGGCCGGTCTGTTCGGCACCCAGCAGGGCTGGACGCTGATCATCGTCGGCAACCTCGTCGGATTGCTGTTCGCCCTGGTGGTGCTGAGCACCACGGTGGTCGCCTTCCCGCTCCTGCTCGACCGCGACGTCGGGGCCTATGTGGCAATCGAAACCTCCGCGCGCGCGGTACTGGCCAACCCGGTTCCGATGATGCTGTGGGGGCTCATCGTATCGATCGGACTGCTCGCCGGCTCACTACCGTTTCTTGCCGGCCTGGCGGTCACCATTCCCGTGCTCGGCCACGCCACCTGGCACATCTACCGCAAGGCGATCGTGCCGGCCGGCACGCGCCGAGCCGCGGCGTCGGCGACGCAGTAGCGCGAGGTTCGAAGCCCTGCCTCGCCGGGCCGTCCCCCGCGCGCCGGCGCCCACCCCTGGCTTCGCCACGACAGGACCGGCAGGGCCGCAGCGCTGCCGGTCGCGGCACGCCTACCGGGCTCTTGCGCCCGCCCTCTTTCTGAGCCCCCCGCGGCAGCGGAGGGCTTCCAAAGGTCCGGTTTCCGCACTCTGCGGCGCGTTAACCGCCGCCGAAGAAAGTCATTCTGGTGAAGACGGTGTGGTCGGATTCGATCACCATGATCGCCACGAACACCAGCACAGCGATCGGCGGCAGGATGATCGCCCAGGACAGCGCCGCCCGTTCCCACATCATATGCATGAACACGGCCATGATCAGCCCCGCCTTCAAAACCATGAAGATCAGGATCAGGCTCCAGCGCAACAGGCCTTCGAGGTGGATATAGTCGACCATGTAGGAACAGGCGCTCAACACGAACAGCCAGCCCCAGACGATCAGATAAAGACGGATGGGATGCTGCTGGCCTTCGCCGTGGCCGGCGGCGGCGGCCGCCTCGCCCGGTTGCGATTGATGCGTATGCGCGGATGACGAAGACATGAGCGTGCCTCACCACAGATAGAAAAACGCGAAAATGAAGACCCAGACCAGATCGACGAAGTGCCAGTAAAGGCCCATGATCTCGACGTGCTCGTAATCGCCGCGCCGACTGGTGAAGAAGCCGCGCTGGCCGCGATCGTAATCGCCGCGCCACACCTTTCTGGCGACGATCAACAGGAAGATGACGCCGATCGTGACATGGGTGCCGTGAAAGCCGGTGATCATGAAAAACGACGAACCGAACTGCGCCGCCCCCCACGGATTGCCCCACGGCCGCACGCCTTCCTGGATCAGCTTGGTCCACTCGAAGGCCTGCATGCCGACGAAGGTCGCGCCCATCAGCGCGGTAAAAAGCATCAAGATCACGGTCATGCGCCGATTGCGCCGATAGGCGAAATTGACGGCCATCGCCATCGTGCCGCTCGACGAGATCAGCACAAAGGTCATGATCGCGATCAGGATCAGCGGGATATCGGCGCCGAACATGTGCAGCGCGAACACCTCGCTCGAGTTCGGCCAGGACACCGTCGTCGACATGCGCGCCGTCATGTAGGACAGCAGGAAGCAGCCGAAGACGAACGTGTCGGACAACAGGAATATCCACATCATCGCCTTGCCCCAGCTCACGCTCTTGAAGGCGCGCTGGTCGGAGGCCCAGTCCGCGGCGATTCCCTTGAGACCGTCGGGCCGGTCGGGTGCGGTTTGCGCGATATCGGCCATTGTCCACCCCTCAGATCAGGAACTGACGGCACACGGCGATGAAATCGTTCGCCCATCCGGCAAGCAGCACGAACACGCCGAGCCAGACCAAAAGCAGGAAGTGCCAGTACATGGCGCACAGTTCGATGCCCAGGCGGGTGTTTTCGTCGTTGCGGCCGCCCATGCCGCGCGCGCCGACGCGCACGAGGCCGACAATGCCGCCGACGATGTGCAGACCGTGCATGCCGGTGATCAGGTAGAAGAAGCTGCTCGCGGGATTGCCGTCGAGCAGGTAGCCGTCCGCCGTCAGGTCGCGCCAGGCCATCCACTGGCCGGCGAGAAACGCGAGCGTGGTCAGACCGGCGGTGACCAGCGCCAGCCGCACCGTGTCGTCGTGGCCCTTGCGCGAAGCGATCACTGCGATCTGCAGCGCCACGCTCGCCAAAACCAGGATCGCGGTGTTGAGCCACAGGATCGAGGGCAGAGGCGTGGCCTGCCAGTCGGCATAGTCCATGCGCATGAAATAGGCGCTGGCAAACAGCGCAAACAGCGCGCCGACCACGGCTAGGAAGATGCCGAGCGCGATCTTCGCCGTCGGCATCCCGGTCACGTCGGTGTCGGGAAACGCCGCCGGCACGCCCTGCTCCAGCCAGGGTTTCGACATCAGCCGCTGGTGCGACAGCCACCAGCCGGCCACCCCGAGAACCACGAGCAGGAAGACTAGGATGACGCTCATGCCGGCCCCGCCACGTGCCCGGTCTGCGGCCCGGGATCGTTCTGGGCGATGAAATCCTCCGGCGCGCCGGGCACGGAATAGTCATAGGCCCAGCGATAGACCACCGGCAGCGTGTCGCCCCAATTGCCGTGCGGCGGCGGCGTGGTCGGCGTCTGCCATTCCAGCGACGTCGCCCGCCACGGATTGCCGCCGGCGTCGCGGCCGAATTTCAGGCTCCAGAACAGGTTGAACAGGAAGACGAGTTGGGCAAAGCCGACGACCAGCGCGGCGACGGTGATGAAGGCATTCAGCGTGTGCACGGAGTCGGGAATGAAGCTCGTGCCGCCGATATCGGGATAGCGCCGCGGCACGCCGACCAGCCCGACATAATGCATCGGAAAGAAGATCGCGTAGGCGCCCAGAAACGTGACCCAGAAATGGAACTGGCCCATCGCCTCGTTGAGCATCCGGCCGGTGATTTTCGGATACCAGTGATAGATCGCGCCGAAAATCACCAGGATCGGCGCCACGCCCATCACCATGTGGAAATGCGCGACCACGAACATCGTGTCGGACAGGGGCACGTCGACGACCACGTTGCCGAGGAACAGGCCGGTCAGCCCACCATTGACGAAGGTGACGATGAACGCGAGCGCGAACAGCATGGGAAGGGTGAGATGGATGTCGCCGCGCCACAAGGTCAGCACCCAATTATAGACCTTGAGCGCAGTCGGAACGGCGATGATCAGCGTGGTGGTGGCAAAGAAGAAACCGAACCAGGGATGCATGCCCGACACGTACATGTGGTGCGCCCACACGACGAAGGACAGGGCGCCGATAATGACGATCGCCCACACCATCATCCGGTAGCCGAAAATATTCTTCCGTGCATGGGTGCTGATCAGGTCGGAGACGATGCCGAAGGCCGGCAGCGCGACGATATAGACTTCCGGATGGCCGAAGAACCAGAACAGGTGCTGGAACAGGATCGGGCTGCCGCCGCCATACTCGAGCTGCTGGCCGAGCTCGACCAGCGCCGGCATGAAGAAGCTGGTGCCCAGGAGCCGGTCGAACAGCATCATCACGCAGGCCACGAACAGCGCCGGAAAGGCCAGCAGCGCCATCACGGTGGCGGTGAAGATGCCCCACACCGTCAGCGGCATGCGCATCAGCGTCATGCCGCGCGCACGGCCCTGCAGCACGGTCACGACATAGTTGAGCCCGCCCATGGTGAAGCCGATGATGAACAGGATCAGCGAGACCAGCATCAAGACGATGCCCCAGGCCTGGCCGCCCGGCGTGCCCGACAGGATCGCCTGCGGCGGGTAGAGCGTCCAGCCGGCGCCGGTCGGCCCGCCCGGCGCGAAGAAACTCGCGATCAGGACCAGCACTGCCAGCAGGTAAATCCAGTAAGACAGCATGTTGGCGTAGGGAAACACCATGTCGCGCGCGCCGACCATCAGCGGGATCAGGTAATTGCCGAACCCGCCGAGAAACAGCGCCGTCAAAAGATAGATCACCATGATCATGCCGTGCATGGTGATGAACTGGTAATAGGCTTCCGGGGTGATGAAATCGAACGTGCCGGGAAAGCCGAGCTGCAGGCGCATCAGCCACGACAAGACCAGCGCGACCATGCCGATCGCGATCGCGGTGCCGGAATACTGAATGGCGATGACCTTGGCGTCCTGCGAGAATACATAGGTCGTCCACCAGCTTTTCGGATGGTAGAGTTCGACATCGGCGACTTCCGCGGCCGGGACGGCATTGTTGGCATGCGGCGTGACCTCGACCATTCATCCACCTCCCGTCGGTGCGGCGCCCGCTTCCGGCGGGATCGCCGCGCGCTGCTATGCGGTCGCCTCCCCGCTCATCGCCGTGCATCTCCGGCGACGCTGACCTGTTCTGGCGCCGTCAGCTGCGCGAAAGTCGACTGCTCCTGCAGCCAGACCTGGTAATCTTCCTGCGTGTCGATGATGACGGTGCCGCGCATATAGCCGTGCCCGGTGCCGCACAGCTCCGCGCACAGCACGTCGAACGTTCCCGTGCGGGTCGGCGTGAACCAGAAATAGGTGACCGTGCCCGGCACCATGTCCATCTTGGCGCGGAATTCCGGCACGTAGAAATCGTGCAGCACGTCGATCGAGCGCAAGAGCATCTTGACCGGCTTGCCGATCGGCAGGTGCAGATCGCCGGCCTCGACCACGACATCGTCCTGGCCGTTCGGGTCGTCGGGATTGACGCCCAGCGGATTGTCGAAGGAGACGAGGCGGCTGTTCGACGTGCCGAGCTTGCCGTCGGCACCTGGCAGGCGGAAACTCCACTGCCATTGCTGGCCGACGACCTCGACCTCGGCAGCGTCGTCGGGCACGGTGACGAACTGGTACCAGACGAACAGGCCGGGCGCGAGCATCACCGCCACGCCCAGGGCCGTGGCGACCGTCAGCCAGGTCTCCAGCTTCCTGCTTTCGGGCTCGTAGTCCGCCTTGCGTCCTTCCTTGTGGCGGAACCGGAACACGCAATAGGCCATGAACAGCACCACGGCCGCAAAGACCACGCCGGTGATCCAGAACGTGATGACGAGCGTGGTGTCGATATACCCCCAATTCGAGGCAATCGGGGTCCACCACCACGGGCTCAGAATGTGAAACAGGACCGAGCCGGCGACAATAAGAACGAGTACCAGCGCAACCGCCATTCTCCGTTCCTCCCGGCATCCCGTCGGCGTTGACGCGCCGAAACCGGATGTCGCCTCACCATAACCTGATGTTCCGAGGCGACGCCACACCATCGCCGGTCGCGCGCACGTAACCGGTCCCGCGCGGCACCGCTTCCCGGCGGAACGGACACGATGACGTTACGTCAAGTGATTGATTGGCAATGACGAACTCATCGGCATCGCGGCGCGGCAATTGGACCTGCGTCAAAATGTCATCCCTGTGGAGAATCACCGGGTCCGGGCCGCAACCGTGTCAACCGCACAGGTTCCAACGCGCCAGCACCGTATATTGCGTAAGCCATAGCTTACTGTGAACGAGCGCGAAGCCGCGCACCCAAAACCGGACCGGCGCGATCGCGCGCCTGGCGACCGCTGCATCGCCATAGGACAGCGTCATATGCGGAACGAATTGGCGCCCCGCCCGCAAGCCGTTTGCCCGCATGGCATCCCCGAGCCGCTCATAAAGCGCAAACAGCGGAGGATCGTCGCCAAGCAGAACGAGCGGCCGACGACGTGGAGCCTCGAAGGTGGCGGCGAAACGCAGGCTCACCTCGAACGGCGGCATCGCGACGGCGTTTCCCGCCTGGCGCGCGGCATAGACGAATTTCTCGCGCAAGCGCCCATAATCGCCGACATGATGCAGGGAAATGTGCAGACGCTGCGCGCCGAGCCGGTCTTGCCGCAGCCGGTTTTCGGCGACGAGTCGATCCGCCAGGCGCCAAGCCTGTGCAGCCGACTGCGGATCCGGAAAGATCGCGAAAAACAGCCGCTCCGGCCGTTTCGGCCTGACGGGAAAATCCCGAACGAAATCGAATACGCCCTGAATGGGAAGGGTTTGTTCGGGAACGTACGGCACGGGCCTTGCCTCCACACCCGCCCGCTTCCGCTTTCAAGCCGCACGCGCCGGCTCGCCCCATTCGATCGTTGCGCAAGCCTGAAACAAAACAAGAACATTTACAAGAGCACCCGGCGACGCCGACCGACACGCGGCCACCCCGCAGCCTGCTCAGGAGACCAGAGGCAGCAATTTCAGCGCCAGGTGATAGTGCAGCCGCATTTTCGGTTGCAGGGCCTTTTCACCGGTCAGCTCGTTGATCTGCGAGATCCGATAGCGCACCGTGTTGTGGTGGATGTTGAGCAGCCGCGCCGTCTCGCGGTAATTGCCGTTGCAATCCAGGAAGACCCGGAACGTTTCGATCAGGTCGATCCGGTGCGTCTCGTCGTGATCGATCAGCATGCCCAGCCACTCATGGACGAAGCGATGCACGTCCGGTTGCATCGCGCTTTTGGAAAACAGCCGATAAAACCCGGTCTCGTCGTAAAGATGCACCGCGCCGGCCTTGCTGGTGTTTCGGCCGTGCTCGAGCGCCTGTTCGGCCTGCTCGTAGGCGCGGTAGAAATGCTCCACCGCGGTGACCTGGCTGACACCCGCCGACCAGACCACTTCCTGCGCGCCGATCTTCAACAGTCTGGTGTCGATCTGTTCCTTGAAGACGTCTGGCTGGCACAGCCGCTCGTCGTCCTCGGGAACCAGTATGACGACGCGATCGTTGCGGATGACACCGGTGATGGTCTCGCTGTGCTTGGAGAAATGCACCCGCAAGGCGTTGGAAAGCGCGCGAAAGCGGTCGGTCCCGATATCGTGGAAGGCGACCACCACGCCGATGTAACGCGCGTGCAAGTGCTTGCCCATGGCGCTGTAGCGCGCCGCTAGCGCCGCCCGGGTCTGGCTGCCCGTGCCGCGGTCGATCAACGACAGGACGAATTCGTTCTGCCGTTCGAAGATGACGCTCTGGTCGGCCCGGATCTGACGAATTTTAAGCGATATCAGAACTTTCGCGTAGCTCAGATGGTCCAGCTCCTTATCGCTCAGCCTGCGGTTGCGTTCCACGACGACCAGCGTGCCGGTCATGCCGTTCGCCTGTTCGTAAGGCGTAAAGACGATGCTCGTGCGACGCCCCGTGCGGCGAGTGAGCGCGTTCTTGGCGTCGATCGTCTCGCTCGCCCAGCCCTCCTCCTCCAGAAGCGCCAGCGCGTCCTGCATATCCGGCTCGGGATTGGTCGGCGCGCTCAGCGCCAGGCCGTCCATCGGACTGATCACCATCACCGGGTTGGCCAGCAGCGCGTTGAGGTCGCCGAGCAGATCCTGCAGGGCCGAATCCGCCAGCATCGTCTGGCTGAAGCGGCCACCGAGCAGTTCGGGCTGCGCGACCTTGCCGGCCTTGGCTTCGAAGAACTTCGACATCACCGGCGTGATGATCTCCACCCAGGCAACGTCTTCGGGAACCACGATGATGGGAAAATCGAGCGCGTCGGCGCTGTCGATCATCTTTTGCGGCACGCGCTTCATGTAGCGGTTCAGCTTGAGGCCGAGCCCCGACGCGCCATGCTCGACCAGCTCGTGGACGAACCGGTCGAGCCGGTGGCGCAATTGAAGCAGCGGATAGGTCGAGGTCAGGGCCAGTTCCTGTCCGCGCAGCCACCGCACGGCGTCGGGCGCGTCAAGCACCGTCGCGGTTTCGACGACGCGGTCGAGCCCTTTCCGGCCGGCCAGCAACGATCCGTTCTGCATTGCGGGCAACGTGAGAATTTGCCCGACGGTCAACGCCATGACCTGCGCTCCCTTTCCTTGCCCCCGTATCGATGCGGGGACTCTTGTCGGCTTATATTTGTATTTTAGATACAAAAAAATTAGCCATCGATTCATGCCCGTGGTCAATAGTTTTTCGCCCTCGAGCCGATAGGGTTGCCGTCGGTTTAAGGGAGAGTGGACTGGTGAAGAACAACGACCTCGCGGTGGCGGAGGCGCCGTGCGACGCGCTTGCCTTTCTTCAGCAGGTCGTTGGCTGCAACACCGTTTCGCCGCCCGGCAACGAGATCGTTCTGGCCCGCATCATCGAGGCGCGACTGGCCGAGGCGGGCATTGCGGCGCAGATTTTCCGGGAGAACGAACACCAGGCGAACCTGATCGCGACCTTGAAGGGCGGCGCGCCCGGTCCGCGACTTGTTCTGAGTGGACATCTCGACACCGTGCCGATCGGCGACGCGCCTTGGAAACACGACCCCTTTTCGGGGGCCGTCGACGACGGCCATGTCTACGGCCGCGGCACGGCCGACATGAAAGGCGGCCTGCTGGCGTTGCTCTACGCCTTCATGCGGCAGAAGGAAATCGCGCCCGACCGGTGGTGCGGCGAATTGGTGTTCGCCGCCACCTATGCCGAGGAGGTCGGCGCGCTCGGCGCGGCCACCATGGTGCGCGAGCGGCAGATTCCCGAATTCGACGCCATGATCATCGCCGAGCCGACAAGCAACGGCCTGGTGATCGCGCACAAGGGCGTTTTGTGGCTGCGCGTGACCAGCTTCGGCAGGACCGCGCACGGCTCGATGCCGACGGCCGGCACCAATGCCGTCGACAAGCTGCATCTGTTTTACGAGCGCCTCAAATCGCTCGATCTCGGCGGCTCCACCACGCCGCTTCTGTCGGATCCGACCTTTGCCGTCACCACCTTCAACGGCGGCAGCAACACCAATGTCATTCCCGACCTGTGCCGGATGACCATCGACATCCGCACCGTGCCAGGACAGGACCACCGCGCCATCGTCGCCCGCATCGAGGCGATGGCCGCCGCGCTTGCCATGGAGGACCCGGACGCGCGTTTCGAAATCGAAACCACGCTCGATCTGCCCGGCCTACTGACCGACGAGGCCTCCAGAATCGTCGCCGACTGCCGGTCGGTGTTGGCCGAACGGGCGCCCGGCACGGACACGGTGCGCGGCGCGCAATATTTCACCGACGCCTCGGCCTTCGCCGCCCATGGCGGCGACATCGTCATTCTCGGACCCGGCGCGCCGGAACAGGCGCATCAGACCGACGAACACCTCGCCATCGACGCCTATTTCGGCGCGATCGAGATCTACCGCCGGATCATCGGGCGGTTTTTGAGCAGAAGCTAACAGGAGGAAAGGGAGATCATGATCTGTATCGCAAAGACCAAGGCCGCGCTCGCGGCTGCATTGCTGGGGGCCGGAACCGTGCTCGGAACCGGCATCGCCCAGGCCGAAACCACCTTGAAGGTGGGGCATGTTTTCGCCGCCGACCATCCCTGGCAGATCGCGCTCGAGGGCCTGTCCAAGGACGTGGCCGCGGCGACCGACGGCGAAGTCGTCATCCAAGTCTATCCGAGTTCGCAGCTTGGCGGCGACCGTGAAGTCGCCGAAGGGCTCCAGCTCGGCACCGTCGAGATGGGCTTGTTCGGCACCGGCGCCCTGCAGGTGCTCGACAAACGGCTGATCATCGAGGAACTGCCTTATGCCTGGCCGACCCGCGAGAAGGCCTATGCCGCCGTCGACGGCGAGCTCGGCGACGCGCTGGCCGAGATCCTGGCCGCCAAGAACATCAACACGCTCAGCTGGTGGGAAAGCGGCTACCGCCACATCACCAATTCGGCCCGTCCGATCGAAACGCCGGAGGATCTGAAGGGCATCAAGCTGCGCGTGCCCGAAGCCGAACTGCGCCTCGATACCTTCCGCGAGCTCGGCGCGCTGCCGACGCCGATGGCGTTTTCGGAAGTGTTCACCTCCCTGCAGCAGAACGTCGTCGACGGTCAGGAAAATCCGCTGGCGACGATCTACGCCTCCAAATTCTACGAGGTGCAGGAAAACCTGGCGCTGTCGGGCCATATCTGGGGCTCGGCGATCCTGACGATTTCCAAGCAGGCCTGGGACAAGCTCACCGACGAGCAGCAGACCATCCTGCGTGAGAAGGCGGAGATCTGGAAGGAGAAGGAACGCGAGATGATCCGCAAGAGCGACGAGGAGGTTCTCGCCAAGCTCGAAGCCGAAGGCATGAAGGTCACGCGGCCCGACCCCGCCGCGTTCCAGGAAATGGTCCAGCCGGTGTGGGAGAAATACGAGAGTGTCTTCGGTGAAGACCTGCTCGCGATCGTCCGCAAATACTCCAACTAGTTGAACATCTCGCGGGCCGGCGTCGGGCCGGCCCGCGAGCATCGGGGTGATATCGGCAATGACGCAAGCCTTGCATGCCGCAAAGCGGCTTCTCGTCAGGATCGTCCAATGGCTGCTTATGCTGATGCTGTTGGCGATCACGGGCGTGATGTTCGCCCAGGTCATCTGGCGCTATCTTTTGCAGTCGCCTCTGGTCTGGTCGGAGGAACTGGCCCTGCTGTTGATGGTGTGGATGACGTTCCTGGGCTCGGCGCTGATGCTGGAGCGCCGGGAACACGTCGCCATCGACCAGTTCGTTGAATGGCTGCCGCCGGCTCTCAATCGCCTGGCGCAGATCGTTGGCGCGGTGGTGGTCCTGGCCTTCAATTGCGCGCTGACCTACGGCGCCTTCGTGATCGCCGAGACGGCCAGAGAATCGATCATGCCAGGTCTGAAGATTTCCAGCGCATGGCAATATATCGGCGTCCTGATCGGCGGCGGCCTGCTCGTGCTGGTCTCTCTCGAGGCCCTGGTGCAAGCGCTGCGCGGCAGCACGGTGCGGGAGAAGCAATCATGAGCATCGTCCTGTTCGTCCTCCTTCTCGGACTGATCGTCATCAACGTCCCGATCGCCTTTGCGATCGGCTTCGCCTGCCTGAGCTATATCCTGGTCAAGGACATCAACATCGCCCTGGTCGCGCAGCGCGCGGCAACCGGCATCTATTCGTACCCGTTCCTGGCGCTTCCCATGTTCGTGTTCGCCGGCGTGCTGATGGAGCACGGCGGCATCACCCAGCGCATGATGCGGCTCGCCAACGCCGTCATCGGACATATTTCGGGCGGGCTCGCCGCGGTCACGGTCGCCGGCAGCGCGCTGTTCGGCGCCCTGTCCGGTTCGGCGATCGGCGACACCGCCGCGATCGGCTCGATCATGATCCCGGCCATGAAGGCCAAGCGCTATGCGGCCGGCTTCGCCGCCGCGCTTCAGGGCTGCAGCGGCGTGCTCGCCTCGCTCATTCCGCCGAGCCTGACCATGGTCATCCTCGGCGCGACCGGCAATATCTCGATCGCCGGCCTGCTGATCGGCGGGCTGGTTCCCGGCCTGCTGATGGCGTTCCTGCTGATCATGGTCTCGCTGCTCATCAGCCGCCGCCGCGGCTACGGCAAGGGCGAGCGCGCCACCTGGCGCGAATTCGTCGCCGCGGTTTCGGACTCCGTCCTGCCGCTGCTCCTACCGGTGATCATACTCGGCGGCATCCTCGGCGGCATCGTCACCGTCACCGAGGCCGCCGTACTCGCGGTCGTCTATGCGTTTTTCCTCTCGGCGGTGGTCTATCGCGAGGTCAAGCTCACCGATCTGCCCGAAATCAGCATGCAGGTGCTGCGCATCGCGGTGCCGGTGCAGCTCATCGTCGCGATCTCGCACCTGTTCGCCTGGATCGTGACCACGGAGCAGATCCCGCAGCAATTGACCGCCTTCTTCGCCGCGGTCGCGCCCGATCCGCTCACCTTCCTGATCATGCTCAACTTCCTGCTTTTGTTGCTGGGCACGTTCATGGAAAGCAACGCGCTGATCATCATCCTGATTCCGATTCTGATGCCGGTGGTCCAGCAATACGGCATCGACCCGCTGCATTTCGGCGTCATGTTCGTGGTCAATCTGTGCATCGGCGCCAACACGCCGCCGCTGGGGGTCACACTGATGACGGCGGCCAAGATCGCCGAAGTCCGCTTCGCCGAGGCCTCGCGCGCCGTGCTCCCGTTCCTTGCGGCGATGATCGTGGTACTGATCCTGACGATCCTGTTCCCGCAATTGTCGACCTTCCTGCCGAGCCTCTTCCTCTAGGTCGGGCCGGCGAGCCATCCAGGAGTGTGATGTTGGAAAAGACAGCCATCCAGATCAAGGAAAGCGACCATGTCGCGACCGCCACGGTCGAGCTTTTGCCGTCAGAGACGGTGATCGTGTCGGGCATCGGCAACGGCCGGCCGCTGAAGGTGGAGGAGCGCATTCCGCGCGGCCACAAGATCGCGCTGCGCGACATCGCCGCCCAGGAGGAAATCCACAAATACGGCGAAGTCATCGGCATCGCCACAAAGCCGATCTCCGCCGGCCATTGGGTGCATGTGCACAATTGCCGCGGCGCCAAAGGTCGCCGATTCGACACAAACCATGCGCAACAGCAAGGTGACTGACATGAAATTCAAGGGCTATCGCCGCGCCGACGGCTCGATCGGCATCCGCAACCACATCCTCGTCATCCCGACCGTCTCCTGCGTCAACCGGGTCGCGCTCGACATCGCCTCCAAGACCGGGGCGGTGACCTTCATGCATCCCTATGGCTGCACCTTCGACGCGGAGGAAAACACCACCACCGAGGACACGTTCATCGGCCATGGCCGCCACCAGAATGTCGGCGCCGTGCTGGTGGTCAGCCTTGGCTGCGAAACCGCCTCCGCCCGGCGCATCGCCGACGCGATCGCATCGACCGGCAAGCCGGTCGAGATGCTGATCGTCCAGAAGCAGGGCGGCGCGCGCTCCACGCGCGACACCGGCATCGAGATCGTCGAGCGTCTTAAGGGCGAGATCGCCGCAGAACCCCGCGACGAGGGCGATGTCAGCGAATTGATCGTGGCGCTGGAATGCGGCTCCTCGGACGCGTTTTCCGGGCTCACGGCCAATCCCGCCGTCGGCGAGGCCGCCGACATCCTGGTCGGCGCCGGCGGCACGGTGGTGCTGTCGGAAATCACCGAGATGGTCGGCGCCGAACGGGTCCTGTGGCGACGCGGCAAGACCGACAGGATCAAGCAGGACCTGATGGCGCTGATCAAGGAATACGAGATCGAGCTGTCGATGACCACGCAGGACGACAGCGGCGTCTTCATCTCCCCGGGCAATATCGAGGGTGGCCTGACCACGATCGAGGAGAAATCGCTCGGCTGCATCTACAAGGCCGGCACCCAGCCGATCGTCCAGATCGTCAAATATGGCGAACGGCCGACCGAAAAAGGCGTGGTCATCATGGACACGCCCGGTTTCGACATCGCCTCGGTGACCGGCAAGGTTGCCGGCGGCGCCCATATGGTGCTGTTCACCACCGGCAAGGGCACGCCGACCGGATCGTGCATCGCGCCGGTGCTCAAGATCAGCTCCAACAACGACACCTACAAGGCCCTACGCGAGGACATCGACCTCAGCGCCGGCGACGTGCTCGAAGGCACCAAGTCGCTCAAGCAGGTCGGCGAGGAAATCGTCGAGCTGGTGCTCGACGTCGCCAACGGCAAGGAGGCGAAGGCGGAGTATTTCAACATCCAGGAATTCGCCATCCCCAATGTCAGCGTGGTACGCAAGGAAGTGATCCACCAGAAGCTGGCCGAACAGAACGACTTCCGGTTCCAGCAGCCATGAAGCTTGCCTACATGTACGCCACGCCCGACGTGGCGCCCGCCAAAGTGACCGCCGTCCAGGGCCCGGTCGAGGCGACGATGCACACCATCGCCGCAACCGGCTATACCGGCGTCGAGCTTTTGGTGTGCGATCCCGGCCGGATCGACCGGCGCGCGCTCGCCGCCGCGATCCGCGCCGCCGGTCTCGACATGCCGGCCGTGTGCACCGGCGAGGTCTACGGCCAGGACGGTCTCTCCTTCGCCGACCCCGACCCGCTCCGCCGCCGGGAGGCGATCGAGCGCATGAAGGCGTCGATGGATCTTGCCGCCGAATATGGCGCCATGGTCAATGTCGGCCGGCTGCGCGGGCGCTGCACGGACGATGTCGAGCCGCGCCAGACCCTGGAATGGATCGGCAGCGCGGTCGAACAATGCGCCGCCGCCTTCGCCGACGTGCCGATCGTGCTGGAGCCGGTGAACCGCCACTACGCCAACTGCCTCTTGACCACGCGCGAGACCTGCGACTTCGTGCGCGCGCTTGGCGTGCCGAGCCTCGCCGTGATGCTCGACACCGCCCATATCCTGACCGAGCGGGAAACGGTGGCCGACGCGATCCGCGAGGCGGGCGCCCTGTTCCGGCATTTCCACATCACCGATTCCGACCGGCTCCCGGTCGGCGACGGCGCCTACGACATCGAGGCCGCGATGCGGGCCGTGATCGACAGTGGCTTCGACGGCTACGTGACGGTCGAGACCTTCCAGGTGCCCGATGCCGCGCATGCGATCGCGGCCAGTTTCGAGGCGATGCGCCCCTATTTTCCCGCTCGCGCCTGACGCGACCCCTAAAGAGGTGACTTCATGAAGATCGTTCGTTTTTCCCACCAGGGCAGCGCGTCCTACGGGCTGCTTGAAGGCGATTCGGTCGCCGTCCTGTCAAAACCGCCCTTCGACGGCATCGACAGGACCGGCCAGGTGCTGCCGCTCGAAGCGGTACGCCTGCTGGCGCCGGTGACGCCGAGCAAGCTCGTCTGTGTGGGCCTCAATTACACGCTGCACGCCGAGGAGTCGGGCGTGCCGGTTCCCGAAGAACCGATGCTGTTCATGTGTGCGCCGTCCGCGATCATCGCCGACGGTGAGGAGATCCGGCTCGACAACGCCGGCGACCGGATCGATTTCGAGGCCGAGATCGGCATCGTCGTCGGCACGAAGGCCCGCAACGTCGCGGCCGGCGACGCTGCAAAGCACATTCTCGGCTATACTTGCGCCAACGACGTGTCGAACCGCGTCCTGCAGAAGAAGGACGGCCAGTTCACGCGCGCCAAGTCCTTCGACACCTACAAGCCGGTCGGCCCCTGCATTGCCACCGATCTCGACCCGGACAATGTCGACATCAAGCTGTGGCAGAACGGCGAGTTGCGCCAGTCGTCCAACACCAACGACATGATTTTCCCGATCGGGCGGATCTTCGAATTCGTGTCGGGCATCATGACCCTGTTCCCGGGCGACCTGATCATCACCGGCACGCCCTCCGGTGTCGGACCGATGGCGTCCGGCGACGAGATCGTCGTCGAAATCGACAAGATCGGCCGGCTGCGCAACACCGTCGCCTGAGCAGGCGTCATAAGCGCCGGGGGTGTCGGGCTTCCCGCGCCTCAGGTCAGCGAGCCCCCTTCTCGACGCCCCGCCGCCTGCGGGGCGTTTTTTTTGCCCGCCACGAGTCGCCGGCAGCCGGCCTATCGCAGCAAGGCGGTCGGGTAGAGCGCGAGCGCGGGGATGTAGCTGATCGCCAGAAGCGCGATGATGAGGGCGATCAGGAACGGCTTTATCGCCCGCATGAACTGGCCGATGCTGGTTCCCGATATGCCGCAGGTCACATACATCAGCACCCCCAGCGGCGGCGTCAGCTGGCCGATGACCAGGTTGATGATCATCACGATGCCGAAATGGACGGGGTCGATGCCCAGGGTCTCGATCAGCGGCAGCAGGATCGGCACCAGAATGATGATCAGCACCAGCGTCTCCATGAACGTGCCGAGCACGAGCAGGATGATGTTGATCAAAAGCAGGATGAGCATCGGATTGTCCGAAACGCCGGACAGGAACGACAGGAGTTGCTGCGGCGCCTGGCCGATCGAGAGGATCCAGCCGAACGGCGCCGCCGTGGCCGCGATCACCAGGATCGACGAGGTGTCGCGGGCCGCGTTGGCGAAAACGCGCGGCAGTTCCAGAACCTTCAGCGTGCGATAGACGAGCAGGCCGACCAGAAAGGCATAGGCGGCGGCGATCGCCGCGACCTCGGTCGCGGTAAAAATGCCCATGCGGAAGCCGACGATGATGATCACCGGCATCAGCAACGCCCACGACGCGTCGAAAAAGGCGCTCCGCAACGTGCCGGCCGAAAAGGCCGCGCCGCGCCCAAACCCGCGCAGCCGGGTCATCACCGCCACGGTCACGACCAGCGCGGTCGCGATCACCAGCCCCGGCACGATGCCGGCGACGAACAGGTCGCCGATCGACACATTGGCCTGCCAGCCATAGATGACCAGCAGGATCGACGGCGGAATGATCGGCGCCAGCACGGCCGCCGACGCCGTCAGCCCGACGCTGAACCCCTTGTCGTAGCCGTGCTTGATCATCTGCGGCACGAACACGCGGGTGGTGGCGGCACAATCGGCGAGCGACGATCCCGAAATCCCCGACATGAAGACGTTGGTCAGCACGTTCACATAGGCCATGCCCCCGCGAATATGGCCAACCAGCGCGCCGGTCAGGGCGAACAGCCGCTCCGAAATGCCCGACGCGTTCATCAAGGTGCCGGCGAGGATGAAAAGCGGAATGGCGAGCAGCGGAAAGGACTGGACGCCGGCCGTCATGCGTTGCACGGCGATCGTCAGCGGAATGCCTTCCAGCCAGATCACCGCGATCGCCGAGGCGGCGAGCGCATAGGCCGTCGGCACGCCGACCAGCAGCAGCAACAGAAGCACAAGCAGCAACGTCGCGATCATGCCCCATCCCCCTCGCCGGCCTGGGCCTCGATGGTGCTCATCAAGGCCGTGCGAACCCCACCGTCAATACAGGCGCGGATCACGTGCAGCGCCGCGCATATGCTGGTGACGGGCAGGGCGAGCGTATAGAAACCGAAGGTGACACCCATCATCGGCGTCAGGTCGCCCCAGGTCGTGCGCGCATATTTGAGACCGTAATGAATGGTCACCCAAAACACGGCCAGGCAGGTCAGCACCGCCACGACCGACGCGACCAGCGCGTAGCGCGGCGGCAACACCCGCAGCACGATGTCGATGCGGATATGCTGGTGGGTCGACAGCGCGGAACTGGCGCCGATGAAGACCATCCAGGTAAACAGCATGGTCAAAAACTCTTCCGTCCAGGTGATCGGCGCGCCAAGCACATAGCGGAAGAAGACGGTGGCGGTCAGGATGATGAAAATCGCGGCCAGCAACAGCCACAGCGCATGATACTCGATCTCCCTGACCCGGTCGTCGAGCCACAGAACCAGCGTTTTCAACCGGACCTCCGCGGATAGGCGAGGAATGCCGGACCGCCTACGCGGTCCGGCGTCGAAGGCGGCTTACTGTCCGCGGATCGTCGCGATGGTTTCGCGCACAGCGGCGATCCGGTCTTCGCCCCACCGTTCGGCGAGCGCGGCAAAGACGGCTTCCGTCGACCTTTCGGCGAAGGCGGCCCTGTCGGGATCGTCGATGATGGCGATTTCGGTCGTGGCGGCGATCTCCTTCAGCATGTTTTCCTCGGCCCGCTGCTGAAGCAGCGTCATCTTCGCCGAGGCCGCGCCGACCTCTTCCAGAATGATGCGCTGATGGCGCGGGTCGAGGCGGGCCATCGTCTCCTTGTTCATCAGGATCATATTGTTCTGCAGCATGTGTCGCGACATCACGATATAACCCTGCACCTCGTAGAACTTGCGGGCATAGATGGTCGGAATCGGGTTTTCCTGGCCGTCGACTGTGCCCTGCTGCAACGCGGTATAGACGTCACTGAACGGGATCGGCGTCGGCGCCGCGCCGATGCCGCGGATCATCTCGACCCAGACCGGCGATTCCGGCACCCGGATCTTCAGGCCCGCCATGTCGTCGGGCGTGCGCACCGGCTTGTCCGAAAGCGTGAAATTGCGCCA
Organism: Nitratireductor alexandrii; assembly: GCF_004000215.1. Taxonomy (GTDB): domain Bacteria; phylum Pseudomonadota; class Alphaproteobacteria; order Rhizobiales; family Rhizobiaceae; genus Mangrovimarina; species Mangrovimarina alexandrii. Next base: position 241,616 of record NZ_RBVY01000006.1, read on the forward strand.
GCCCCAGTACCAGATCTTGGTCAGCGGGATGATATTGTGCTTTTCCTCCAGCTCGTCGAAGGCCGGCTGCATCGCGGCGCCGGAAATCACCGCCTCGGCCTCGAGCCAGTTCTGCCACAGGAACGGCGCGCTCGGGATTTCCATCGCCGGAACCAGCGTGCTCGTGGCGGCCATCGAGGCGGCGGTCATGTCGAGCACGCCGTCGCGCAATTGCTGCACCATCTCGGTTTCCTTGCCGAGCTGCTCGCCCGGGAAGACCTGGATGGTGATCTCGCCATTCGTGCGTTCTGCGATCCGCGCGACGAACTCATCGTAGAGTTTGCTCGACATCTCGCCGGCGACATTGGGATGGCCGAACCGCAGCACGGTCTCGGCTTGCGCGCCGGTCGCCAACAGCATCGCCGCCGCGGCCACACAGGCGTGGAACGTTTTTCTCCAGATCATTTACCCCTCCCGGATCGAAAATTGCTCGTAAGGACCATACGGCCGGACACCTCCGTATCCGGCCGGTCTCGTTCGATCCTATGCAAAGGGTGCCCGAAAACTATTGACCAGCGGAATGAAATGCCGGTGCTGTTGTTGTGTCGGGGATACAATTGCGGCCGGGCGACCGCGTTAGACCGGGCTGGGCACGGCAGCGGCCGCCGGCGCATGGTCCGGCCAGCCGAGGATGGCTGCGAGAATATGCTCGACCAGCGCGCGGCCCTCGACCTCCACCGCGACGCTGCAGTTCGCCGGCGCGCGCGGCTTGATGTTTTCGAGCTTGCGTGTCGTCAGATTGCGGAAATCGCACACGGTCATGCCGCGCGCCGGCCCCTGTCCGAGCTCGATCTCCACCGGCGCTTGCCGATAGGTGATCAGGTCGGGAGCGATGAAGGGCACCAGCGCGCAGGGATCGTGCAGCGAGGCGGTGTCGAGCCCGTGTATCTCGCGCAACTGGTTGCGGAAAAACCCGAACAGTCCGCCGAAGACGCGCGCCACGCGCCCGCCTTCCGATAGCCGGGCGACATCCTGTTCGCACAGGCCGACCTGGCGGGTCACGTTGAGACCGACCATCCACAGCGGAATATCGCTGCGGAACACGATGTCGGCCGCCTCGGGGTCGCTCCACACGTTGAACTCGGCCACCGGGGTCGTGTTGCCGATCTGGGTCGTGCCGCCCATGACGCTGATGCCCCGCAGCCAACGGGCGAGCTGCGGCTCCTTGCGCAGGGCGAGGGCGACATTGGTGAACGGCCCGATGGGACACAGGACGAGTTCGCCGCGATGCTGCTTGGCCGTGTCGATGATGAAGTCGACCGCGTGGGCGTCGACGGGACCGCGCGCCGGCGCGGGCAGTTCGGCCCCGTCTATGCCCGTCTTGCCGTGAACGTCGCCGCCATGCCGGAAAATGCCGTTGAGCGGACGGTCGCAGCCGCGCGCCACCGGTATGTCGAGCCCCAGCAGGGTGAGAATGGACAAGGCGTTGGCTGTCGTCTTGTCGACCGACTGGTTGCCGTAGACCGTGGTCACGCCCACCAGATCGAGATGGCGCGCCGCATAAAGGATCGCCGTCGCATCGTCGTGGCCGGGGTCGCAGTCGATCAGTACCTTGTGCATCATCGTGTCCTAGAACTGTTTCGGGAGCTGGTGGAGCCGCGCTCGACCAGGAACGGGGCGATCGTCTGGCGTTCGGCGACCGCGTCCGGCGCGGCAATCATCGCGAACGCCGCCTCGACCGTGCGCGACGTCATCGCCTCGAGATTTTGATCCACCGAGGTCAGGTCGTAGGAAGGCCAGCCCGCCAGCGCGGAATTGTCGTAGCCGACCACCATCGGCCGCTCACCCTCCGGCGCGTCCGCTGCGCGAGCAGCGTCGAGCAGGGCGAAGGCGAGCGTGTCGTTGGCACAGAAAACCGCGTCAGGCGCGGCGCGCAGAATATCGGCCGCCACCACACGCGCCTCGGCATAGCTGTAGCGGCTCGACAGGCTCACGGCGAGATCGAAGCCGTGTGAGACGAGACGGTCGGTGAAACCCCGTTCGCGCTCCTTGCTGATGAAGCTGTTGTCCTCGCCGCCGAGAAAGGCGAAGCGCCGCGCGCCGCGCGCGACCAGATGGTCGGCCACCATCGCGCCGGCCGCTAGCCCGTCGCCGGCGACAACGCCGACATTCTCGTCGCCGTCATGGCGGTTCATCAAGACGAGCGGTTTTTCGCCCGCCACGCAGCTTTTTACGATCTCGTCGCTAAACGGCGCGGCCAGCGCAACGACTGCGTCGACCTGGTAGCTCATCAGCCGCGCGATGGCGTTTTCGGCCCCCTCGACCGTGTTGCAGGCAAACACGAGAGGCGCCAGCCGCCCGGCGCCGAGCTTTTCGACAAGAAGCTGCAAGGCGTGCGCGTGATAGGCGTTTTCCAGATCGGTCACCACCACGCCGACGATGCCGGTGCTCTGGTTCTTGAGGCCGCGCGCGATCAGATTGGGCCGATATCCGAGCTGGCGCGCTGCGGCCAGCACGCGATCGCGGGTCGCCTCGGAAATGCGCGCGTCGCCGGCCAGCGCCCGCGACACGGTCGAGCGCGAGATCTGAGCGAGCTCGGCGACCTCGATCGACCGGACTTTCTTGCCATCCTTTTGCAAGGTCGAATCCCTTCCGCTGTGCCTGAGCACCCGATGGGTGCCGCGAAATCTACCTCTTGACTAGCGCTTTCGGTTGCTATGATCTATGCACACGTGTGCACAACCTAGAGCACGGGTTGTCGCGAGGAAGCAAGTCCAAAAGCCCTAGGCCTGGAAGAACAACGGGGATCACGATGCATATTGGAAGACGTCAATTCATGGCCGGCCTCGCCGGCACGGCCTTTATCGGCTCGCTCGGCCGCCTGAACGCCCAGTCGGTATCGCTGTCGGTGCCGTGGATGGGCTGGCCCGAGGAACAGGTCCGCCCGCTCATGGCCGCCTTCGAAAACGAGAGCGGCGTGGCGATCGCGGAAGAACGCCTGCCGATCGTCGAGCTGTTCAAGACCCTTGAGGTCCGGCTTCAGGCCCGCAACGAAACGCCCGACGTCTATCTGGTCGACGGTCCCCTGACCGCCTCCTACGCCGCGCGCGGTCATCTGCTGGACCTCGGCGAGCTGATGGCGGGCGAGCGCGACCGCTTCGTGCCGACCACGCTGGTTCAGGGCACCTACAACGACACGCTTTACGCGATGCCGCTCGGCACCTCCTCGCAATTGCTGTTCTACAACAAGAAGCTGTTCGCCGAAGCGGGTCTGCCCGAGCCGTCGGCCGATCCCGCCGCGCGGATGACCTGGGAAGACCTGGTGCCGCTCGCCCGGGACCTGACCCGGCCGGACAGCTCGCAGTTCGGCTTCGCCTTCGAAAACATCAACCCCTACCAGTTGCTGGCCGTGCCGCAGAGCTGGGGCGCGGAAGTGATCGGGCCGGATGGCCTGACGGCGGCCGGTTATGTCGACGGCGAGGCCATGGTCGAGGCCATGAGCTGGTATCAGGCGCTGTTCCAGACGCACAAGGTCGGGCCTGTCGGCACGTTCCAGACCGGCGTTACCCAGGAGATGTTCGGCTCCGGCAAGCTGGCGATGATGGTCGGCGGCACCTGGAATCTCGTCGGACTGAACAAGTTCCAGGACCTGGATTTTGGCGTCGCCCCGCACCCCTATTTCGCCAAGGGCAAGCCGGTCACGCCGACCGGAAGCTGGCATGTCGGCATCAATCCACGCACCGCGCACATGGACGAGGCGACCGCATTCGTGAAGTGGCTGTCGACCCGCGACGCCATGGATCTGTGGTTTGAGCTGCGCCAGTACCCGCCGGCCCTCAAGCAGATCTGGGAAGAACGCGCCGACACGACCTTCGTCGACCCCGCCTGGGCGATCGTGCGCCACGAGCTCGCCGAGACGGCGACGCCGCGGCCGGCCACGCCGGGTTATCGCGAATACGAGGAGTTCCTCCGCACCGCGATGCAGGATATCCAGACCGGCGCCGATGTGCGCGACACCCTCGCCCGCGCGGCGCAGAATATCGATCGGGAAATGCGTAAATATCGCTGACCTGCAAACCCTATCCTCCCCCGACCGCGCGGAGCGGGACGGACATGTTTTCCGTCCCGCTCCCGTTTTGAGTGGCTCCCATGATCTCGTCGCGCTGGACGCCCTATCTCTTTCTCGCGCCGGCTCTTGCCGGTCTGCTCGTCTTCAAGCTGGTGCCGATCGCGGTCGCGGTCGGCGGCAGCCTGACGGGCATGTCGCTGATGGGCGACCTGCGCTTCGCCGGGCTTGAAAATTTCGAATATCTGTTCACCGATCCCGAATTCTGGTCTTCGCTGAAGATCACTCTGCTCTTCAACCTGATCATCAATCCGTTGCAGCTCGCGGTGGCTTTCGCGCTCGCGCTGCTGGTGTTCCAGCCGATGCCCGGCCTGTGGTTCTTCCGCACCTTGCTGGTTTTGCCGATGGCGGTTTCCACCGGCATCAGCGCGGTGCTGTTCGGGCTTTTCCTCGACGGCAATCTCGGGCCCCTGAACGGTTTCCTGGAATGGATCGGCATCGGCGCGCAACCCTTCCATCGCAGCCAGGAACAGGCGCTGGCCACCCTGATCGGCATCGCGACCTGGAAAGGCGCGGGGTACTGGATGCTGTTCCTGCTGGCGGGCCTCTACTCGATACCGGCCTCCGTGCACGAGGCCGCCCGGATCGACGGCGCTTCGGCATGGCAGCGTTTCCGCTATGTGACCCTGCCGATGATGCGCAAGCCGATGGCCTTCGTGCTGGTCGCCGACACCGCCATCAATTTCCTGTTCTTCGCACCGGTCTACATCCTGACCTCCGGCGGCCCGAGCGGCGCGACGTCGGTGCTGATGTTCCAGGCCTACCGCGCCGCCTTCACCTTCTCCGACATCGGTCGTTCGCTGGCGATCTCGACCATTCTCCTCGCGATCCTCGTGGTCATCGTCGTGCTCGAATTCCGCCTGCTCCGCGCGCCCGAGGAAGAACGGTCATGACCGCAAGCCCCCACGCCCTGATGCTGCGCTACGGCCTCCTTTCGGTTCTGGCCTTCATCGTCGTCTGCCCGCTGGCCTGGCTCGCCCTGGCCTCGCTGCGCCCGCAGGCCGAGATCTTCCAGCCGATCTCCGAGTTCGGCTGGAACACGTTCATCCCCTCGGTGCTGACGCTCGACAACTACCGCACGCTGTGGGAGGGCGACTTCCCGCTCGCCGTCAAGAACTCCACCATCGTCGCGCTGACGACGGTGGTCTTCGGCGTGACGGTCAACGCGCTGGCCGGCTTCGCCTTCGCGGCCTTCGACTTCCGTGGCAAGAACCTCTTGTTCCTGCTCGTCATCGCCAGCTTCATGATGCCGTTCGAGGCGATCGTCCTGCCGCTTTACGTGATGATCCGCGCCTTCGGCTGGACGAACAGCTATCAGGCCCTGATCGTGCCCGAGATCGCCAACGGCATGGTCATATTCCTGTTTCGCCAGTTCTTCGCTTCCATCCCGCGCGATTTCTACGAGGCCGCACGGGTCGACGGCGCGTCCTGGCTCTACATCTTCGTGCGCATCGCGGCACCGCTGTCCTGGCCGACGGTGGCCACGTCGAGCCTGATGCTGTTCCTCGCCCAGTGGGATTCCTTCTTCTGGCCGATCGTGGCGGCGAGCGCGCCCGATTACGCCGTGATCCAGGTGGCGATCGCCCGCAACATCAATTTCGAGCAGAACGATTGGGGCGGCCTGTTTGCGTCCACCAACCTCGCCATCCTGCTCGGCACCATCCCCTTCCTGCTGATGCAGCGCTTCTATGTCCGCAGCCTGATCTCCAGCGGCATCAAGTGACCCTAGGGACTCTCACGGAAAAGCGCCATGTCGACCATGAACGTTGAAAATCTCCGCAAGGCCTTCGGCGAGACCGAGATCTTGCGCGGCATCAGCCTCGACGTCAGGGACGAGGAATTCATCGCCCTGGTGGGGCCGTCAGGTTGCGGCAAGTCGACCCTGCTGCGCCTGATCGCCGGTCTGGACGAGGCGACATCGGGGCGCATCGCCATCGACGGCCAGGACGTCACCCGGCTTCCGCCCAAGCAGCGCGACGTGGCGATGGTGTTCCAGAACTACGCGCTCTATCCTCACCTCACGGTCAGGGCCAATATGGGTTTCTCGCTGAAGCTGCGCGGGGCCGCAAAGGCCGAAATCGAGGACAAGGTCGCGGGCGCCGCCGCCATTCTCGGCCTGGACGCCCTGCTCGACCGCTATCCGGGCCAGCTTTCCGGCGGCCAGCGCCAGCGGGTCGCCACCGGTCGGGCGATCGTGCGCGACCCTAAGCTGTTCCTGTTCGACGAACCCTTGTCCAATCTCGACGCCAAGCTGCGCGTGCAGATGCGCACCGAGATCAAGGCGCTTCATCAAAGACTGCGCAGCACGATGATCTACGTCACCCACGATCAGATCGAGGCGATGACGCTGGCCGACCGCATCGTGGTGATGCAGGCCGGGCGGATCGAGCAGGAAGGCGCGCCGCTCGACCTTTACGACCGGCCGGCCAACGCCTTCGTCGCAGGGTTCCTCGGCTCTCCGCCGATGAATTTTATCAAAGGGCGCCTGCAGGACGGTGCGGTCGTGACCCGGGACGGAACCCGCCTGCCCGCGCCCGGCACGCGTGTCGCCGACGACGGCAAGACGCTGTTGTGGGGCGCGCGACCGGAATCGATCGTGCCCGGCGCCGACGGTCTGCGCGGCACGGTTGAGGTGGTGGAACCGACCGGCCCGGACACGCAGTTGCTCGTCCGACTGGCCGGCGAACCGCTGATCGTGCTTTTGCGCACCCGCGCCGCCGTGCGGCCGGGCGAGGAAATATCCCTGCACGTCGCAGCGGGCGATATCCATCTGTTTAACGCAGACGACGGAAGCCGGCTCGACACCGGCGTATAACACCCGCCGTCGCAAGCGACCCCACGACCGCCGCCGGCCGGATCAGCCGGCTTGGTCCTTGCGCGCCAGCGCGACGGCCGCGACGATCTCGTCGGCGGCAAGCGCACGCCGATAAAGCCGCCTGCCGATCAGGAAGGCCGGCGTCCCGGCGAGCGCGAAAGCCTCGGCATGCGCGCCGTTGCGGGCAATCAGCGCATCGATCGCCTTCAGGCGCTGGTCGAGCCTGTCGCGTACAGCGCCGGCATCGGCGCCGACGCTGCGCAGCGCATCGTCGACCCGGCCATGCGTCAGCGCGCCTTCGAGCGCCATCACCGCGTCATGTGCGGCCGGGTAAAAACCGAGCGCCGCGGAAGCGTGCACCATGCGCGAGGCATACCAGGCGATGTCGCCGTTGATCGGCCAGTCCTTCATCACCAGCCGGATGGCGCCGTCGCCGCGCACGATCTCCTTCAACTGCGGATGAAGCGCCTTGCAGGACGGGCACAGATAATCGAAGAACTCGGCAATCGTCACGTCGCCCGCGTCATTGCCCAGCACCGGCAGGGCCGGATCGAACACCACCTCGTCGAGACTCGGCGCCGCGAAACCTGGCTGAAGCGGCCCGAAAGACGCGGCTGCGGCGCCGGCAAGCAGGCTTCGCCGCGACATCATCGCCTGGCCTCCACGCCCGGCACCGACAGGCTCGCCCGCAGGCCGCCCGCGTCCCGGTTTTCAAGCATCAGCACGCCGTCGATCCGCGCCATTGCTGCCTGGGCGATCGCCAGTCCGAGGCCGCTGCCGGTGGCGGACCGGTTTCGCCCACGCACGAATTTTCGCACCACCAGCGCCATCTCCGCTTCCGGAATACCGGGCCCTTCATCCTCGACGACGAAACGCACCGTCCGGTCGCCGCCCGCCTCGATCCGGCAGGTCACCGGCGTGTCGGCGGGCGCATGGTTGAGCGCGTTCTCGATCAGGTTTCTGAGCGCCAGCGCCAGGAATTGCGGCTCCACGCGGACGCTGCGCTGGACCCCGGCGTCGGCGTCCACCACCACGCGGCCATCGCCGGCGGGCAGCGACAACTCGGCCACCGCTGCCTCCAGAAGCTCTGCAGCGCGCGCCTCCACCAACGCCGGCTCGGCGTCGTTGGCCTCAAGCGCGGCAAGATCCAGAAGCTGCTTCACCAGCCGGGCGGTGCGGTCGACACCCAGCGTGATCTGCCGCAACGCGTTGGCATGCACGGCCGGATCGTCGCTCGCCAGCGCGATCTGCGCCTGGGTCTTCACCCCGGCAAGCGGCGTCTTCAATTCGTGCGCGGCAAAGGCGGTGAAGCTGCGTTCGCGCTCGCGCGCCTCCTGCACGCGGCGGAACAGCCCGTTCAGCGCCCCGACCGTCGGTGCGATCTCGCGCGGCAGGTCGACGCTGACCAGCGGCCGCAGATCGTTCGCCGGCCGCGCGGACAGGGTTTGCGCCATGTCGCTCAACGGCGACAGGCCGCGCCTCACGCTGATCAGGATCACCCCGGCCAGGAAAGGCAGGATCAACAGAGCCGGCACCACCAGCCCCTTGATGACGTCGCCGACCAGCCGATCGCGGATATGGAGGCTGTCGCCGACCATCACGCGCACGCCAAGCGCCTGGTTTTCGACCGTGAACACCCGCCATTGCTCGCCACCCACCTCGGCGTCCGAAAACCCCACCCCGGCCCCGGTCAGGCGCGTGTCGGGCGCATTTTGCGACCGGCCGACGAGCGTGCCCTCCAGCGACCAGATCTGGCACGAAAGCTGGCGCTCGTAGGAACTGCGATCCACCTCGAACGCGCCCAGGGCCTGGCTTGTCGCCGCCTTATCGAGCCCCGCCTCGATGCGGTGATCGGACAACAGCGAATTCACCATCCGCGCGGCCTCCATCAACCGTGCGTCCAGCACCCGCTCGACCTCGGCCTGGGTGCTCAGATAGATCCAGCCCACCGCCAGCAGCCAGACCAGGCCGGTCGACCCGATCAGAACGGCGATCAGCCGCGCGCGAATCGAGTTCATCCCGCGTCCTCCATCAGCCGATAACCGACGCCGCGAACCGTCTTGATGAAATCCGCGCCCAGTTTGGCGCGCAATTTATGGATATGCACCTCCACCGCGTTGCTCTCGAGCTCCTCCTGCCAGCCATAGATCGTCTCCTCCAGGGCCGATTTGGACAGGATGCTTTCCGGCCGCTCCATCAGCGCCTCCAGCACGGCAAATTCACGACGCGTCAGGCTCACCGGCGTGCCGTCGCGGCGCGCCGTGCGGCTGGCGGGATCGAGCACCACCCCGCACCAGTTCAGGGTCGGGCTGGGCCGCCCCTTGCCCCGGCGCACCGCCGCGCGCACCCGCGCGGCCAGTTCGTCGAGATCGAACGGCTTGCCGACATAGTCGTCGGCGCCGGCATCGAGCCCGGCGATCCGGTCCGCAACCTGGTCGCGCGCCGTCAGGAGCACCACCGGCGTGGCATCGTCGCGCCGGCGCAGATCGGCCAGCACGTCGAGCCCGGACCCGTCCGGCAGCATCAGGTCGAGCACGACGCAGTCGTAGCGCTGCGCCCTGACGGCCGCGCAGGCATCCTCGCGCGTACCCACCGCGTCGACCGTGAAACCGGCGAGCCCGAGCCCCACCGTCAACCCGTCCAGCAGCAGCGGATCGTCCTCGACCACCAGAATACGCATCGCCTTGGTCCATGTCGTCGGCCGCCCGTTCTGCGGCGCGGTCCGTTTTCAGCTCAAGATGAGCGGCTTTAAGCCACCAAAAGATGTTTCATTTTAGGATCGGGGATCACCACGATCGGGCTGCCGTCCCTTACCTGATCGTGAAGATGGATGACATCCTGGTTGATCAGGCGAATGCAGCCCGACGACACCGCCTTGCCGATGCTCCAGGTCTCCGGCGTGCCGTGTATCCTGTACAACGTATCCTTGCCGTTCAGGTGAATATAAAGCGAACGGGCGCCGAGCGGGTTGAGCAGGCCGGGATCCATGCCGCCATTGGCGATGCTGTAGGGTTCGAGCGACGGCTTGCGCGCCACCATCTCGTCGGGGGGCGTCCAGCGCGGCCATTTGCGGCGATAGGCCATGATAGCGCGGCCAGCCCAGGAGAACCCGTCGCGTCCCACACCTATCCCGTAGCGCATGGCGCGATTGCCCGCCTTGACGTGATAGAGATATTTGCCGGGCGTATCGACGATCAGCGTGCCGGGCTTTTCCGCGCTCGGATAGTCGACCTCCTGGCGCCAGAAGCGACGCTCGAGCTGGGTGATATCCACCTCCGGAATCGGAAACTGCTCGTCGGGCATCGCGTAATACATCGGCGGCACGGCCGGCTTCGGCGCGGCCTCGACGCGTTTCGGCGCTGCCGGCTCGGGCGTGCTGACACAGCCTGAAACGACAAGCCCGCTCAAGCCGGCGAGAAAGGCCCGCCGCCCCATCGGGCCCGTGGCCGTGCGGTGCTGCGCTCCGTCTTCGTCTGCCGCCGCCACGACGCGTTTATCCATGCGGCTATGCGCCATCTTAAAACTCCTTCTGTCTCGATGGCCGCCCAAAACCGCACCCAGCTTAAGGCTGCCTTAAGTTGGGCCCGACACCTCGAATGTCGAACCGGCCCGCCGCATCGGCGGGCGCAAAGGACCCGCGCGTAATGAAGACGATCGTTTTCGCCTTGTTGGCAATGTTCACGGCGGCCATGCCCGCGCCCGCTGCGGCCCAGCCCGGCACCCCGCTGCCGGTCGACGCGGCGTTCGGCCTCGACGTGGCACGCGCGCCGGACGGTCGGTTGACCCTCAAATGGGAGATCGCGCCGGGTTATTATCTCTATCGCGAGCAGATCGCCGTCAGCACTGCCACCGGCCAGGCCGTCGCCGTCGACACATCGCCCGGCACCCGCAAAGACGACCCCACATTCGGTCCGTCCGAGGTCTATTACGGCCAGGCCACCGCCCGCCTCGCCGAGCCGGTTTTCGGCACGATCGAGGTCACCTATCAGGGCTGCCAGGACGGCGGCATCTGCTATGCTCCGGAAAAACGCCGGGTCGACGCGCTGACGCTCGCTGTGTCCGCGCCGCCGCGCCCCGCACCGGGCGCGGGCGTGGCCTGGCTGACGGAAGAGGCGAGCACAGGCGATGGCGCACTGCCGGACGGGGCCGGTTTCGCGCTCGCCGCCGATGACGGGCTGATCGACACGCTGCTCGGCCAGGGCGGCGTCCTGCTGGTGGTCCTGAGCTTCCCGCTGTTCGGCCTCCTGCTCGCCTTCACCCCGTGCGTCTTTCCCATGTATCCCATCCTCGCCGGCGCTCTGGCGCGCGAAGGCGACAAGCTCACCGCACGGCGCGGCTTCGTGCTGTCGACGATCTACGTCCTGTCGCTCGCCCTGGCCTTCGCGTTTCTGGGCGCGGCGGCGGGCTGGTCGGGGCAGAACCTGCAGCTCGTGCTGCAGTCGCCCGTCACCATCGGCCTGCTGGCGATCCTGTTCGCCGTGCTGGCGTTGTCGATGTTCGGGCTTTACGAGTTGCAACTGCCAGGCGCGTGGACAAGCTGGATCGCCCGCCGCACCGGCGGTCTCGGCGGGTCGAAACGCTCGGCCGCGCTGCTCGGCTTTTCCTCGGTGCTGATTGTCGGGCCCTGCGTGACGGTTCCGCTCGCCGGCGCGCTGCTCTACATCGCCCAGACCGCCGACGTCGCGCTCGGCGCGGCGGCCCTGTTCGGCCTCGGCATCGGCAAGGGCCTGCCGCTGATCGTGCTCGGCACGCTGGGCGGGCGGGCACTGCCGCGCGCCGGCGCGTGGATGGACAGTGTCAAGCGCGTCTTCGGCTTCGGTTTCCTGGCCACGGCGATCTGGACCGCCACCCCGCTCCTGCCGGCAGGAATCGACCTGGCACTGTGGGCGGCGCTGCTGATCGCGATCGCCAGTTTCGCCTTGACCGCCAGGCTGCCCGCGCCAACCCCGCTTGCCGCCGCGCGCGCGCTCGGCGCCATCGCCCTCGTGTGCGGCGTCATCTTGATGCTGGGCGCCGCATCCGGCGGCACGGACCCGCTCAGGCCGCTGGCGCAGTTCGCCCAGCGGGGCACGCAGGTCGGACCCGGCCGCGAACTCGCCTTCGCCAGCGTCGGCTCTGCGACCGAACTCAAGGCCAGGCTCGGCGCCGCCGGCGGCCGGCCCACCCTGGTCTACTTCACCGCCGACTGGTGCGTGACCTGCCGCGTCATCGAACGCTCGGTCCTGCCCGACCCGGCCGTGGCCGACGGGCTTGCAAACTTCCAGCTCGTCAAGGCGGACCTGTCGGAGTTCAACGACGACAACGCGGCCCTGATGCGGGCGATGCGCGTCGCCGGGCCGCCGACCATGGTGTTTTTCGACGCCGCCGGAAGCGAGGTCGCCAAAACCCGCCTGATCGGCTCCGTCACCGTCGACAGCCTGACGCGGTCGGCCGCCGCGGCGCGGGAGCTGTGACATGAACGCCGTCTCGCTCGGGCCGCTCGTGCTGGCGGCCGATCGCTTTGCCGTGGTGCTCGGCCTGTTCGTGTTCATGATCGTCACCGGCATCATCAGCCGGCGCGTCGATCCGCGCTTCAATGCCTGGTCGTGGTGGGCGTTTCTCGGCGGCCTCGCCGCCGCCCGCCTCGGCCACGTTCTCCTGCATCTGCAAAGCTTCCAGGCCGAACCGCTGCGCGTCTTCGCTCTCTGGCAGGGCGGGTTCTACTGGCCGACCGGCGCCGCCGCCGTCGCGGTCAGCCTGTTCCTCGTCCTCAGCAGCGCCAGGCAGCGCCTGTGGGCGCTGCTGCCGCTGGCGCTCGCCGTCGTGGTCTGGAACACGAGCTGGCAGCTCACCGGCGGCACCAGGCCGCTCGCCGTCCCCGAGCGCGCCTTCGAGACGCTGGCCGGCGCCTCCTATCGGCTCGGCGAACGCGACGGTATGCCGCGCGTGGTCAATCTGTGGGCGACATGGTGCCCGCCCTGTCGCCGCGAGATGCCGATGATGGCTGAACTCGCCGCCGCCACCGAGGGCGTGGCGTTCGTCTTCGCCAACCAGGGCGAAGGCAAGCAGGCCGTCCGGCGCTATCTGGAATCGGCCGGCCTGTCGCTGGAAACGATCCTGATCGACCCGTTCAGCGAGCTGTCGCGCTTTTATGATGCGCCGGGACTGCCGGCCACTCTGTTCATCGACGCTGAGGGCATTCTTCGCCACGCCCATCTCGGCGAGATTTCGCGCGAGGTCCTCCAGTCCAACATCGACCGCCTCGCCACCCGATGAGGCCAAACAGGAGAACTCCGAAATGATCGACCGTCGAAACCTGCTCGCAGCGGGCGCGGCCGCCGCCACCGCTCTCATCCTGCCGGTGCGCGCGGCAAAGGCGCAAAACTATCCCTCGGTGGAGGAAGTGCTGTTCGACCCGCAAATACCGGTGATCGGCAACCCGCAGGGCGACGTGACAATCGTCGAATTCTTCGACTACCAGTGCCCCTATTGCAAACGCGGCCATCCCGATCTCGTCGAGGTGGTGCGCGCGGACACAAAGGTGCGGCTGGTAATGAAGGACTGGCCGATCTTCGGCGCGCCCTCCGTCCACGCCGCCAGCCTCGTTCTGGCCGCCGGCGAGGCCTATCAAAGCGCGCACATGGCCCTGATGGCGACAAAAGCCCGGCTGAGCAGGGAGGAGATCGACCGCACGCTCCAAGACGCCGGCCACGACCCCGAACGCCTGCTGGCGCGCTCGAGGCAGGATGCGGCGCGCATCGACGGCATTTTGGCCCGCAACATGGACCAGGCCAACGCCTTCGGCTTCCGCGGCACGCCGTCCTTCCTGTTCAACACCGCCATCCATTACGGCGCCATGAGCCGGCAGGCGATCGTCGACGCGATCGCGCAGGCGCGTTCGGGCTAACGGCCCCGTTTCAGGCCGAACCGGACTTTTCAGGAACGGCCACCGCCACGCCATAGGCGCTCTGCGCGGCCTCGCGCGACAGATAGCCGTCGAGCACGTCGTCGACGACCGTTTCGGGCGCTCGTCGCGCGGGGTCGCCCCAGCCGCCGCCGCCGGGCATGGCGATGTGAACCCGGTCGCCCGCGCGCACGACGACATTGGCGAATTTGCTCGGCGAGACCTTGCCGTAGGTTTCACGGGCGTCGTTCCAGTCCTCGCGCCCGGCCAGTTTGAACCGGGTCGCCGCCAGCGCGGCCACCCCGCCGCCATTAAGCCCCCACGGCGCCACCTGCTGCCGGTCGCCGACATGGCTGACGACGACCTCGTCGGCGCGGCACAAGATGGTCTTTTGCATCCCGAGCCCACCGCGAAACTCGCCCGCCCCGCCCGAATCGGGCACCAGCGACCAGTCCTCGACCAGCCACGGATAGCGCGTCTCGTAAACCTCGACGGGAATGGTACGGCAATTGCCGTTCATGCTGGAGACAGCATCGTTGCCGTCGGCGCCGTTGCGTCCGCCCCAGCCCACCGTGTGCAGATCGTAGGAGGTGTAATATTCGCCGCTACGCGGATCGGTCCCGCCGAACAGGAAGTTCGACCAGGTGCCGCCGTCGGCGGCCGGCACCCTGTCCGGCACCGCCTGCGCCAGCGCTCCCAGCACCGTATAGACGATCCGCGGATGACACTCCGTATTGCCTCCGACCGACGGGGCGGGAAACTCCACATTGAGCAGGCAGCCAGGCGGAACCAGCACGCGGATCGGCCGGAAGCAGCCGGCATTCTTGGGAATGGTGAAGTCGGTGATCTGCAGGAAGGCGTTGAAGGCCGCCGCCTGCGGCACGCTGAGCGGCGTGTTCATCGGCCCGCGCGCCTGCGGGGCGGTGCCGTTGAAATCGACCACCGCCTCATTGCCGCCGACATGAACAGCAGTTCTTATCGGCAGCGCGCGCGCCTCAACCCCGTCATCCTCCATCATGTCTTCGAACGCGTAGCGGCCGTCCGGGATGTCGGCAATCTCAGCGCGCATGCGCGCCTCCGAATAGTCCAGCAGATCGGCCGCGGCACCCGCGAAACCGGTTGCGCCGTAGCGTTCGACGAGTTCCAGAAGCCGTCGTTCGCCGAGATCGACGGCGGCGATCAGCGCCCGGTAGTCGCCGTAATTGGCGCGCGGCGTGCGCACATTGGCCAGCATCATCTTCCACACGTCGGGACAGTCCTGCCCGGCACGCTTGATGCGCACCGGCGGGATCCGCAGCCCCTCGGAAAACGCCTCCGTCGCCTCGGCGAAGAAGCTGCCTGGCACCATGCCGCCGATCTCGCCGATATGGCCGATCGCGCCGGCAAAGCCAACCAGCGCGCCCTGGCGGAAAATCGGTTTCAAGAACGTGTGCTCGGGCGTGTGCATGCCGCCCCGATACGGGTCGTTGTGGACGATCACGTCGCCCTCTTCCAGCGTCTCGACGGGATATTCATCGACGATCGCCTGGACGATCAGCGGCATACCGCCGATCATCGAGGGGCAGAAATCGCCGACCGCGATCATCGCGCCGGAGGCGTCGAACAGGCCGCAGGTGAAGTCGAGCGATTCGCTGAAGATCGGCGAATAGGCGGTGCGCATGACGGTGACGCCCATATCGCGGCAGATCGAGGCCAGATTGCCGTCCAGGATCTTCAGGTCGACGACGTCCGTCTTGCCGCGATAGGTGGCGCGATCGACAGCGCCGGACGACGCGGCCACGTCCTGCGCGCCGTTTTCGGCCCATTGCAGGCACCATTCGCCGCACACGAGACCGCCCTTGTCGCGCTCGATCGCCGCGTCCCGTCGATACAACAGAACGCCGCAATTGCAGCATTTGTCGTAGGATTCGACATAAAACCCGTTGGCGGCAAAACGCATGGTCAGGCTCCCTTGTTCGCTGTCTTGCCGGCGGAGATCACCAGATTGCCGTACACGTCGACCTCCAGCCGGAATCCCGGCCGCACCACCGTCACCGAAACGTCCTCCTCCACCAGCGCGGGGCCGTCGAAACCATGGCCCGCGGCCAGCGCTTGGCGTTTGAACACCGGCGTCGGCAGGCACCCCTCCTCGAACGTCACCATCCGCGTCGCATCGGGCTCGGCCGGCCCGGCGGCGACGGGCAGCCGGGGAAGTTCCGGCTTCGGCATGTGGGCGATCGCGGTACAGCCCATGTCCACCATCTCGATCGGCTCGTCCGGCAGATGGAAACGGTAGCGCTCCTCGAACCGGTCGTGAAAGTCGCGCCAGATCGCTTCCATTCCCTCGGCCATGAAACGATCGACCGTCAGCGGCACCTCGAGCTCGTAGTTCTGGCCGAGATAGCGCATCTGCATCGAGCGCCGCAGTTCGATGCCGCCGTCATGGCCCTGCTTGTGCAGGTCCTCCAGCACCTCGCGCGAAAGATCGGCCAAAACCGCGTTGGCGCGCGCCAGGTCGAAATCCCGCGACGATAGCAGCGTCGAGCGGCGGCGGTCGCTGCGCGCATCCGCCATCGTGAACCCGTAGGCGGAGAACTGGCCGGGATGGTTGGGCACGATGCCAAGCGGGATATTCGCCTCATGCATCAGATCGCACACATGCAGCGACCCGGCACCGCCAAACGTCATCAGCGTGAACTGGCGCGGGTCGAACCCCTGCTCGATCAGCACCGCCCGCAGGGCGCCCACCATGTTGTTGTTCATGATGCGCAGGATCGCCAGCGCCGCCTGCTCCACGCTCCAGCCATGCGGCGCCGCCACGGTTTCGATCGCCGCGCGCGCGGCCGCCGCGTCCAGCGTCATCTTGCCGCCAAGAAACGACTGCGGATCGATCCGGCCCAGAACGAGATTCGCGTCCGTGACCGTCGGCCGTGTGCCGCCGAAACCGTAGCAGGCCGGCCCCGGATTGGCGCCGGCGCTCTCGGGACCGACATGCAGGCCGCCCACCTTGTCGATCCATGCGATCGAGCCGCCGCCGGCTCCGATCGTGCGGATGTCGATCATGGGAACGCGGAGCGGAATGCCGAATTCGAGCTCGTAATCGTCGGTGAAGCGTTCCCGTCCCTCGACCACCACGGAGACATCGGTCGAGGTTCCGCCAATATCGAGCGTGACCAGATTGTCGATGTTCTTGACCGCGGCAAGATGCTTGGCCGCCGTCACCCCGCCCGTGGGTCCGGACACGGCCAGGTTGACCGGTTGCGCCTCCGCGACCTTTGTCGACATCTCGCTGCCGTTGGATTTCATCAGCGCGATCCGGCCGGTGACGCCGGCCTCCACCACCCGCGCGCGGAAACTGCGAACCTGCTGGCCGACCAGCGGCTTTACATACGCATCCGCCAGCGTCGTCATCGCCCTTTGATCCTCTTTCCAGCGCGGATCGATCTCGTAGGACAGTGACACCGGCAGGTCCGGCGCCTCCTTCGCGAAAATATCGCGGATTGCCAGTTCGTGGTCGGGCCTCAGGAAGGAAAACAACAAGTTGACGGCGACCGCCTCGACCTCGCCGGTCTCCGCCAGATGGCGGGCGAGCCGGCGCACGGCCTCTACGTCGAGCGGCACGATCACCGCGCCGGTGTGGTCGACACGCTCGGTCACCTCGAAGGCGTGGCGACGCAGGCAGAACGGTTTCGGCTTCACCCACGACAGGTCGTAGTGCGAGCGCCGGTTGCCGCGCTGGATAAAGGGCACGTCTCGAAAGCCGCGTGTCGCAAGATAGGCGACGCGCGCGCCCCGGCGTTCCAGAAGCGCGTTGGTGGCCACCGTAGTGCCGAGACGCACCGAGCTGATCTGCCCCGGATCGGCCACCTGCTGCAATCCGGTGATGACAGCGGCGGTCGGATCGCCCGGCGTCGACAGGACCTTCCAGGCCTTCAGGCTGCGCTGCTCCTCGTCGTAGAGCATGAAGTCGGTGAACGTTCCACCGGTGTCGATTCCAAGGTGCAGACTCATTCGGTTTTCCCGCGACAATGCTTGTGCGCGCCGGTCGGCGCGTCACGGTTTGGGTCTGAGAGGCGCGACGTTGTCAGCGCTTGGCGCGCCGCAACTGATCGAGCCAAACGATCACGATGATCAGGGCGCCGGTGATGATCCGCTGCCAGAACGGGTTTACGTTCAAGAGATTGGCGCCGTTGTTGATGGTGGTCAAAAGCAGCGACCCGAGCAGGGGTCCAGGCACACTGCCCACCGCGCCGAACAGACTGGCCCCGCCGATCACCGCCGCCGCGATCGATTGCAGCTCCCAGGCCTCGCCCGTGGTCGCCACCCCGATCGAGATGCGGCTGGCCGTCAGAATGCCGACGAAGGCCGCACAGCTGGCCGACAGGATATAGGCCAGATAGATGGTGCGCGAGATGCTGATGCCAGACAACCGCGCCGCCTCCGAATTGCTGCCGACGGCGAAGAGGTGGCGTCCCCAGCGGCTGTGGCTGAGAAGCACATAGGCCGGAACGGCGACCAGCACCACCATCCACGCCAGCGACGGGATGCCGAGAAAGCTCTGCCGCGAGAAGGCGGTAAAGGCGTTGGGCAGGCCCGCGATCGTCTGGCCGTCGGTGAGCAAAAGGCCGATACCGCGCAGACCGGTCATGGTCGCCAGCGTCATGATGAACGGCGGCAGACCCATCCTGAGGATGCCGAAGGCGTGGAACGCGCCCACCACTGGGCCGATGCCCATGGTGATGAAGACAGCCAGCCAGATCGGCAGGCCCGCTTTCAGCAGCACCGCAACGACGGTGCTCGACAGGCCGACGATCGCACCCACCGAAAGGTCGATGCCGCCGGTGATGATGACGAAGGTCTGGCCGACGGCGATAATCGCCCACAGCGACGCCTGACGCGCCAGATTGGACAGGTTCGCCGAGGTCATGAAGCTTTCCGTCATCAGGCTCAGGCCGAGCCAGACGAGCAGCACCAGCCCCAGAAGGGTCAGGCTTCTGACGAACGCGAAACGCGATTGGCGCTGCTCAGCCCTGGACAGCCCGGCTTCCTGCGTTTCCGGTGCGGCGTCTTTCATGCGGCTTTTCCCCCGTTGGACGTCTTGTTGGCCGTCCCCATCGCGTCGGCCAGAATGGTCTCGTGATCGACGCCGCGCGCACCGTAGCTGCTGACCTGCCGCCCCTGGCGGAAGACATGCAGCGTGTCGGACAGATCGTAGACCTCCGGCAGGTAGGAGGAGATCATGATGATGCCGGCGCCCTTGCGCAGCAATTCGGCGAAGAGACGATAGATTTGAAGCTTGGTGCCGACATCCACGCCCACCGTCGGCTCGTCGACGATGAACAAATCGGCCCCGTGATTAAGCCACTTTCCCAGAACGATCTTCTGCTGGTTGCCGCCCGAAAGCGTCCAGGTCGGCGCCTGTTGGCCGGCGGCGGAAATGTCGAGCGCGCGCATCTGCGTCCCGATCGCCTCGGCCTCGCGCCGTCGGTCGATCAGGCCGCGCGGACTGAGACGCCGGAAGATCGGCAGCGTCAGGTTGAAACCGACGTCGAGATTGAGGCACAGGCCCTGATCGCGCCGGCTTTCCGGCAACAGCACGATTCCGGCCGCGATCGCCTCGGCCTCGTTGACACCCTTCAACGCGCGGCCGCCGATCGTCACCTGGCCCGCGGTGCGGCGGCGCCTGCCGAACACGCACTCGACGAATTCGCTGCGGCCGGCGCCGATCAGCCCGTAGAGCCCGACGATCTCGCCGCGTCGTACCGACAGCGAGACGTCCGAAAATCCGGGACCGGACAGGCCCTCGACGCTCAAAAGCGTCTCGCCGAATGGGATGTCTTCCTTATGATGGATCTCGCCGAGGGAACGGGCGACCATGTCGCGGATCAATTGTTCCGGCGTGGTTTCGGCGACCACCCGACTGGCGACCAGTTCACCGTCCCTGAGGACGGAAACGCGGTCGGCCAGTTCGAAAATCTCTTCCATCCTGTGACTGATATAGGCGATGGTGACGCCTTGGCTGTGCAGCCGCCTGACCAGCGCGAAGAGCTGGTCCGTCTCCGCCCGTGTGAGATAGGCCGTTGGCTCGTCGAGGATCAGGAGCTTGGTGCCGCGGATTGCCGCCCTGGCGGTGGCGACCAGCTGCTGCTGGCCGATGGTCAGCGCCGACAGCGGCGCGGCGGCCGACAGGCGAAAACCGAGATCGTCGAGAATTTCCTGCGAGCGCCGCACCATGGCGCGCTCGTTCAGCAGGCCGAGCCGCTGCTGTTCCATTCCCAGGAACATATTGGCGGCCACCGTCAGGTGCTCGCACAGAACGACTTCCTGGTGCACGGCGTTGATGCCGAGATCGAGCGCTTCCTGCGGAGCGGCGAGCGCAACCTCCTGCCCCTGCCACAGAATGCTTCCCGAACTGCGCTTGTGAGCGCCGGTCAGGATCTTGATCAGGGTCGATTTGCCGGCCCCGTTCTCGCCGATGATGGCGTGGATCTCGCCGTGTCGCATGGCGAGATCCACGCCCTTGAGCGCGTACGTCCCCGGAAAGCGCTTATGAACGTCCTTGAGTTCGACGAGAAACCGCCCTTGCTGGCTGGTTTCAGCGGTTCCGCGTGGTTGATCAAGTAAGGTCATCGTCTCCCACCGGGTTGGTTCTTGCGCGGACTCTCAGTCGATTTTCGGGTTGAGCAGTTCCTGCGAACGCTCGCTGTCCATATTCTCCTGGGTGATCACGTTGACCCCGGTGTCGACCATCTCGGGCACCTTTTCGCCCTTCGAGGCCGCATAGGCAATCTTCACCCCGTCATAACCCATCCGCATCGGATCCTGGATGATGAGCGCGGCGACGATGCCGTCGGCAAGATGCTGAACCAGCTGCTCGTTGCTGTCGAAAGCCACGATCTTGATCTGGTCCTGAAGATTGTTCTCCGCCACGGCCTGGCTGACGGCGACCGCCATCTTTTCGCTGCTCGCAAAGATGCCACGCAGCTTGGGATTGGCCAGGATGACATCGTTGGCGATGTTAAGCCCGGTCACGATCTGGCCGTCCGCGACCTTGTCGGCCACAATGCGGATATCGGGATATTTGTCGGCCAGAACGGCTTTGAAACCCTCTGCCCGCTGATCGAGCGATTCCGCGCCCGGCACCGAGGTGATGAGCATGACGTCGCCCTCGGCGTCGCCATGAGCCTTTGCGATCGCCGCGGCCAGCGCCTCGCCAGCCGCGCGGCCGCCTTCGACATTGTTGGTGGTGACGAAGGAGGCGTAGGCATCGCTGTTGGCGCCCGAATCGACACCCACCACGATGGTCTTGGTTGCCGCCTCGTCGATTGGCTTGCCGAGCGCCTCGTATTGCGACGCAGCGATGACGACCGCGAGCGGATTGTTGGCCACGGCGTTTTCGAGAACCGAAATCTGTCCGTTGATGTCGGAATCGGTCTGGGGACCGAGTTCGGCGATCTCGATGCCGAGTTCGTCGCCGGCCTTGCGGGCACCCGCCAGAAGCACGCGCCAATAATAGGTCGAGGTATTTTTCACGATCACCGGGATCGTGCCTTCTGCGGCAGCAGTCGTCGGCGTTGCGGCGTGCGCCGCAAGCCCGATGATCGCCGCCGCGATCAGGCTTCTGGTTTTCAGCATGGTCCTCTCTCCCTTTGTTGCCCGGCCCCATGACCGGGCTTTCGGACATGTCCCGGCTCCGGGTGGAACCGCGACCGTCTCTCGTCAGTCGGCCCGGTCGCCTGCCGCGTCCGGACACTGGGTCCGGACGCGGACTGACGCGATGTCAGGGCCGACCGGATCGGTCATCGCCGCGCGAACGGTTCTCCTCCCGTCCGGCGCCAGGCGACTGGTTCATGCGGGACAGCGGTAAACGCGCCCTTATCATTCGTCTTCGTCACGCGACGCGCCCTCCGCCGAAACGGGGACGCCGGGCGCCCAACCGCCTCCGACCGGGCGCCGGCCGCGTCAGGCCGCCTTTGCGGCCCGCTGCTTCAGCGCGGCGATCGCCGCCTTGACCACCGCCCCGACCTCGGCCCGCTCCTCACCCACAAGATCGAGACGCGGGCGACGGACATGTTCGGGCGCGCCGTAGACGAGATGCTCGGCAAACTTGATGTACTGGACGAGCTTGACGCTGGTATCCAGATGGAACGCCGGCATCAGCAGCCGATAGAGGGCGCGCGCCTCGGCGTAGCGGTCGGCCTTGCACATCTCGAACAGGGCCACGCACTCGGCCGGCCACACATTGGTCATGCCCGATACCCAGCCGACTGCACCGACGGCGACGCTCTCCACGATCAGGTCGTCGATGCCGCAGAAAACCGCGTAGCGATCCCCGACCCGGTTGTAGATGTCGGTAATGCGGCGCGGGTCGCCGCACTCTTCCTTGACGCACATGATCGTGTCGACATCGGCGAGCGCTTCCAGCTCGTCGGGCCCGACATCGACCCGGTAGGCGAGCGGATTGTTGTAGATCATGATCGGCAGGTCGCTCGCCGCGCCGACGGCGCGATACCATGCGACCGTCTCGCGCGGGTCGGTGCGATAGGCGAGGCTGGGAAACAGCATCAGCCCGTCGACGCCCATGCGCCGATAGTCGCGCGCCGCCGCCGCCGCGGCGTCCTCGGAAAGATCGGCCAGGCCGGTCAGGACCGGCACGCGACCCGCCACGACGTCGCGCGCCGCCTCGATGACGGCTTCCCGCTCATCGGCGCGCAGCGACGCGTTTTCACCCAGCATCGGCAGCATGATCACCGCCGAAACCCCATTGACCACCAGCCGGTCGACGCTTCTGCGCGTGGCGTCGAGATCCAGGCTCCCATCCGCCTTGAGTTTCGTCGTTACGGCTGGGAACACCCCGGTCCAGTTGATCATTGGTCGTCCCTCTCACTCTGCAGACCGGGCATCGCCGGCTATTTGCCGAATGTATACATTCTTCATTCGACCTTGCAAGAGGGAAACGAAACGCATAGCAATATTTGTCACCAGATGGATTCCCGCTCCATGAACAAGCCCCTGATCGAAAAGAACACGGTTGCCGACCAGGTCTGCGTCGAGCTCAGGCGTCGCATCGTTGCCGGCGAGTACGAAAGCGGCATGAGGCTGCGGCAGGAAGAGATCGCCGCCGAGCTCGGCATCAGCCGGAGCCCCGTGCGCGAGGCGCTGCGTCAGCTCGAGGCCGAGGGGCTGGTCACGCTCACCTCGCAAAAGGGCGCCAAGGTCGCGCCGATTCTCGCCGAGGAGATCACCGAACTCTTCGAACTCAGGCTGCTAATCGAGCCGCATCTTCTCGCCCTGGCGATCCCCGCCAGCACCGAATCGGACTTCGAAGCGGCCGAAAAGACCATTTCTGAGATGAAAAACGCCGATATGTCGCAATGGAGCAAGCTGAACTGGCAGCTTCACCTGCAGCTCTACCAGCCTGCCCAGCGGCCGACGACACTTGGCAAGCTCGAACGGATCCACCAGACGATCGACCGCTATCTGCGCGTTCAGGTGACGCTGACCGACGGCCGTGAAAAAGCGCATGAGGAACATCAGGCGATCCTGCAGGCCTGCCGTGATCGCGACACGGAACTGGCCACGGCAATGCTGCGCAGCCACATTCTGGCTGCGGCGCGCTCCTCGCGCGGCGCGAGCTAGGCCCGCGCCTGCGAAACTTTGCACGTCGATGCAGGGGGCGCCGGCGGGCGCTCGCGCGCCGTCTGCGCATCGCCCCTCGACGGCGGCGTTTAAATGTGCTCAAGATGCATAATGTCGACATTTTGAGGAGTGAGAGATGCCCGACCGTTTGCTGCGGCTATCGCCGAACGACCATGTCGCCGTCGCGCTGACGGCGCTGGAACCGGGCGAGGCGCTGTCGCCCTTTTCAGACGCCACGGTTCGCGGGCCGGTGCCGGCCGGACACAAGGTGGCGCTGCGTTCGGTCGGGACGGGCGAGCAGGTTCTGCGCCTCGGCCAGCCGATCGGCATCGCCGCCAGGCCCATCGCGGCGGGCGAGCATGTCCACATGCACAATCTCGACTATCCGGGCTCGCTCGCCGGCCACACCATCACCGTGACGCCGCCGCCGGCCTTGACCAACCGTGAGCCGCCGACCTTTCTCGGCTATCGCCGCGACGATGGCCGGGTCGGCACGCGCAACTATATCGGCGTCCTGACGACGGTGAACTGCGCTGCCGGGGTCGCCCACCTGATCGCCAATCGCTTTGCCGATCCGGCCTGGCGCAACGAGCATCCCCATATCGACGGCGTGGTGGCGCTGAGCCACGGCAGCGGCTGCAGCGTCTCCGACGGCAGCCCCTCGATGGACATGCTGCGCCGGGTGCTCGCCGGGTATGCCCGCCACCCCAATTTCGCTGGCGTGCTGATCGTCGGCCTCGGCTGCGAGGACAATCTGATCGAGCTTTTGTGCGAGCAGGAGGGACTTGAGCTCGGCGGCACCGTGCGCAGTCTCACCATCCAGCAAGTCGGCGGCACTCGCGCGACGGCCGATACCGGCGCCGCGATCGTGCGCGAGATCATGGCCGAGACTGGCAACCAGGGCCGCGAACCCCTTCCGGTTTCGGAGCTCTGTGTCGGCCTGCAATGCGGCGGCTCCGACAGTTTTTCCGGCATCAGCGCCAATCCGGCGCTCGGCGTCGCCGCCGACATCCTGGTCGGTCACGGCGGAACCGCGATCCTGTCCGAAACGCCGGAGATCTACGGCGCGGAGAACCTGCTCCTGCAGCGGGTCGCAAGCGAGGATGTTGGCCGCCGGCTGATCGAACTGCTCGACTGGTGGAAGGACTACACCGCGCACGAGCCTAAGGGTTTCGACAACAACCCCTCCCCCGGCAACCGCGCGGGCGGCTTGACGACGATCCTGGAAAAATCCCTGGGTGCCCTGTCCAAGGGCGGTTCGACGACGCTTATGGAGGTCTACCCCTATGCCGAAGCCGTGCGCAAGCGCGGCCTGGTGTTCATGGATTCGCCCGGCTACGACCCGATCTCGGTCACCGGCCAAATCGCCGGCGGTGCCAATCTGATCTGCTTCACCACCGGGCGCGGCTCCTGTTTCGGCTGCCGGCCCTCTCCCTCGCTGAAGATCGCGACCAACAGCGCCATGTATCGGCGCATGCAGGACGACATGGATGTCAATTGCGGCACCGTGCTCGACGGCGAGGCGTCGCTGGAGGAAGCCGGCCAGGCGATTTTCGAGGCAATGGTGCGCACCGCCTCCGGCGCGCCGACAAAAAGCGAGTTGCTCGGTTACGGCGAGCACGAGTTCCTGCCCTGGCACGTCAACGCCTGGGTCTGAGACCGGCCCGGACAGGCGGCCGCCACGACGATGCAAACCGCAAGCGCGGGCTCGGGATTGCCGCCAGTCTTGTCGGCATACCCGGGTCTTTCGGCCAAGCGTCGCACCCGCTAAAGATGAGCTGTAGCGGCTTCGCCGTCGCGACGCTCGACATGTGGCGCGGCACGGGCACCGGAATGAAAGACCAAGCGGCTGATGCGGGAAAAAGCTGAAAATATTTCGGAATTTCTTCTCGGCCTTTATGCCAATGCCGCCGAAGCGTCTCCGGACGAATTCCGCCGACAGACCTTGCGGCGGCTCGGCGGGCTGATCGCATTCGATTTCGCGCTCTGGGGCGGGGGCCGCGCCGAAGACCGCCGGGTGAGCGACCTGACCGCGCTCGGTCAAACGCCGCGCGTGATCGAGGACTGGTCGGCGGTGGCGGATACGGACGCCTTTTGCGACATCGCGCTGAACCGGATCGGACAGACCGCGCGTTTCGACGATGTCGAGAATTATCGCCGCACCCCCGCCTACAACGAGCACTGGAAGCGTTTTGGTGCCCGGCAGATGATGGCCACGATCGCGGCCGAGCCGCAGGACGGTTATGTCAGCTTCGTCGGGCTCTGTGCCGACACCGAAACGGCGGTCTTTTGCGATGCCGCGCGCAGGCTCAAACACGCGCTGATGCCGCATCTGTCGGCAGCGCTCCGCATCAATCGGCAAACGACGCTTTGCCGTCACGCCGACCGCGACGAGGCTGTCGGCCTGATCGGCCGCGACGGCTGGGTTCTGGCCTCGCATGGATGTTTCACCGAATTGCTGCGAGGGGAGTCCGACCGGCCGGACCGGCTGCCGGCCGCGCTGCGCGCCGCCCTGCCGACCGGTTCGCCCTGGCAAGGTCGAACTGTGGCCGCGATCGCAGAAAGGCTCGGCGAGCACTACCTGCTGCGCCTGCGCCATCTCGGGCCGCTCGCGCGCCTGACCGGCCGGGAGCGCGAGATCGCGCAGCATTATGTCGACGGCCTGACCTATCGCGAGATCGCCACAGCCCTCCGCATCGCCCCGTCGACGGTGCGCAACCATATCTTCAATCTCTACGGCAAGCTCGACATCGCCAGCAAGATCGAACTGGCGCGGCTTTGCGGCCGGGAAGCGGACGCCGCGCCGCGCCCCGGTGTGCCGCACAGCGGGTGAAGCACGTTTCGGCTCTGCGGCGAGACGACCGGGCAGCCTGCCCGTCTTCACGCCGTTGCCGGTAGGGCATATGTCTCATTCACGCCGACCGTGCGACCTTGGTAAGCTTCCTGCCATGCTGCGAGCGGCTCGCCGATGGCCGCGCGCTGAACGGAAACGGCGATGACGCCCCGGCCTTGGCGGCGCGGCGCGAGGATGACGAGATGGCACAAACACGCAATGGCGGCAAAAGAACCCTGGCTGGATGGGTGGTCGCGGTTCTGAGCACGGCGATGCTCGCCATTGCCGGCACGCCGACCCTGGCGGAAATCGACGGCCACGGCCCCGACGCCTGGCGTGTGACCGGCGTTTCCCCCCGCGACGCGCTCAACGCCCGCATGGGACCGGGCACGGCCTACTCGGTGCTGACGCGTTTTGCCCATGACGAGCGCGGCATGCAGCAGGTCACCTGTGTGCCTTATTACACCCCCGCCCACCGCGCCGCGATGTCGCGGGCCGAGATCGCCGCCCTGCCGCCGCGCTGGTGCCTGATGCGCAGCGCGGACCTGGCCAGGGCCGGCTGGGTCAACGCCGACTATCTCGAACCCGATTATGGCGGGCCGGCAGGCGGCGGCGATCTCAGCCGCGAACCGGGCGACGATCTCATCGTCGCGGGGGAGGAACTGGTCAGGACCCTTTACGAGATGCGCTCGATCGAGGATGCGGGCGGCAACACCGGGCTCTATCGTCTTCAGGGCGCAAAACGCTATTTCCATCTCGAGGTCGCCAGGGCGTTGGTGTCGGGGCAGGCGGGCGCCGATCCGATCTATGGCGCGCAGGATTTCGACGGCCATTGCGAGGAACCCCGGCGGGACGCCGACAGGCCGATGTTTCGCGGCATGATCACCGTCCATGTCGACTGCGTCAATTTCGGCCGGCCGCAACGCGCGACCTACAGCCTGCGGGCCGATCCCGACCAGGCGGGCGCCCCCTTGCGGATTTTCCGCATCGACCATGACGGCTGGTCCTTCCCCTAACCTTTTCCCTTGATCTCCTTCCCCTGACTTCGGCCGCGCCCGGCGCTGCCTCGCTCCCCATCCCGACCACACGAGGAAACCCAGATCATGCACCCTTTCGTTCACCGCATCGCCGCGCTGGCGCTGACAAGCATCCTGTTCCTGACAGCCGGAAAGGCCGTTGCAGTGGAAACCGTCCGGCTCGGAACCGTCACCGCGGTCATCGACGCGCAGGCCTATCAGGGCGAAACGCTGCGCGTGCCCAGCGAGGGCACGGCGACGGCGACGCTGAGTAATTTCGGCCCGCTCAGCCGCGTCTCCGTTCAGGCACACGCCGTGGACGGCAAGAGCCGGATGAAAAACGTCCTGGTCGTGGAATTCTCGCTGATGGGAGCCGGGCCGGACGCGCCGGCTTCCGACCCGAGCATATCCTGGTGGCCCGAAGGCATGGGCGCGCCGTTTTATGTTGCCGGCGACGAGGGCGGCTCGGTCGAACTGACCCTCGACACGCTGACCCTTGGCGGCGAACCGGAGACCTCCGGCAGCTTCGTCGCGCGGCTCTGCCGCAAGCAGGACATGTTTTCCGAACCCGATGCCGACGCCTGCATCGATGTGGAGGGGACGTTCGACACGCCTCTGGTCGCGGACTAGAGTTGCAGGCAAAGCGGAAACCGGTTCGCCGTTCGCAAACGCGTCAAAATAACAAATGGGGCCGGTCTGCGCGTCCGTGAAAAGCAGAACGGCTCCAAGGCCGCGGCGGGCGGCTCCGGCGTGTCGGCGGCGCAAAAGCCGGGACGGCGGCGGAGCCGGATGACCGTCCGCCGCCGCAGCCGGTCATAGCCACGCTTGGTAAAGGAGCCCGCTCGCCAGCGATCCGACCAGGGCAAGCACGATATAAAGCACGAACACCGGGCGCCGCACCAGGGCGAAGACGGCGATCGCGGCGGGCAACGACGTCACGCCGCCGGCCACGAGAAAGGCAAGCCCGGCACCCGGCGCCATGCCCTGCTCGATCAAGCCCGACACCAGCGGCAGCGCCGCGTAGCCGTTGAGATAGGCGGGGACGCCGACCAGGGTCGCGGTGACGATCGGCGCGATTCCCGCGCCGCCAAGGCCGGAGGCGATCCATTCCTGCGGAACATAGGCCAGCATCAAGCTTTCCAGCAGGAAGGCGAGGCTGAGCCATTTGAGCAGAAACAGCGTCGCCGAGCCGGCCGCGCGCGCGAAGCGGGTGCGCCGCTCGGGCTCGGACCAGAACGACCAGGCGACCGGGCCTGGAGCGCGGACCGCCGACGCGCCGCAGCCGCCATTGCCGACGCCCGGCCGCAGCGGATCGCCAAGCAGTCCCATCTGCATCAACAGATGGGTCGCGTAGCCGCCGAACAGTCCGAGCCCCACGGCCGCGAACGTCTTGGCGAGCGCGAACTCGAACCCGAGAAGCCCCGATGTCAGGACGAACATCGACGGGTCGATCACCGGCGAGGCGAGCCAGAACGCCATCACGCCGGACAGCGGCACCCCCATGGCCAGGAGCGCGGCAATCAGCGGGATAACCCCGCACGAGCAGAACGGCGACAGACCGCCGAATGCGGCGGCGATCGCGATCATGACCAGCGGCGAACCGGCAAAGACACGGGCGATCAAATTGTCGGCCCCGCTCGCCGTCGCATAGGCCGCGACCGCGATCGAAAGCACGAGATAGGGCGCGGTCTCCGCCAGCGAGCCAATCACGAACCACAGGCTGAGCCGCGCCTGGGCCGGGGCCAGCGCGGCGAGGAGAGCCAGGATCAGGGCGGTAACCAGCCAGACGCCGCCGCCGCGCCACGCCTCGCGGACAAGGCCCGTTCCCCGATTTCCGATCCGCAAAAAAGCTTCCGTCATCTCGACCTGTCCGGCTGTTGGTTTCCGGGAGCGGGGCAGACGGCCCCGCCCTGTGACGGCACGACACCGATATATCGACAGCGCACAGGCGCTCGTCCGCCCTGCGACGTATCTGTTTAAAAACTATATAACTAATTTTCTAGTTTAATCAAGCGCCATCCGTACCTGCCAAGGACCGACCGCCGTGACCTGGATCACCTGATCTTGGCGCAACGGCGGGCGACCGTCACAAGCCCGCCATTCGAGCCGGCGACCGCGTGCGTGACATCGAAAGGGTCACCGGCGACTGTCGAGCACCTTCTCCCGTGAGCGAAGCAGCAGCAGACCCAGCCATACCAGCACTGCCATGGTTGCCGAATAGCCGGCCAGCGGCCAGGCCGTGTCGCCGTCCAGCAGCGTGATCCAGGCCGTTCCGACGACGCTTACGATCAGGCTTTGCAGGCAGAAATAGAAGGCGACCGCCGCGCCTGCGATGTGGTCGAACTGCGACAGAGCGCCATTCGCGGTGACCGATACCGTCAAGACGATACCGACCGCCGCGACCCACATCGGCAGGATGAACGTCGCAAAGGACGCCGTGCCGAAGAGTTGGGCAAGCCCCAATAGCGTCGCCCCGCACAGGAGCAGGGCCATTCCGCGGGCCACGCACCCGGCGACGCCCCATCTGGTAACGAACGCCTTGGTAAAGCGGGTGGTCGCGATCATCACCGCCGCGACACTTGCGAAGGCGAGGCTGAAGCCGATCTGCGAATAGCCGGCCGGCCCTATCAGCACGCGCGGCGCCGTCGAGAAAAACACGAAAAACGTGCCCATCGCCGCGCCGAATGCGGTCGTGTAGACCCAAAAGGCCGGACTTCGGAAAATCGGCAGCACCGATCTGCGGCTTTGCGCCCGGTCCAGGGGCCGCGTTTCCGGCCATTTCAGGCTGGCGTTCGCAACCGCGATCGCGGCCATCGCCGCTAGCGCGACGAAAATCGCCCGCCATCCGAAAATGCCGGCGATCGACGCGCCGACGATCGGGCCCAGCGCCGGAACGAATGCGAGGATCGAACCGAACAGGCCGTATATGACCGCGCCTTCGGGGCGTTCGGCATAGATGTCGCGGATCGTCGCGAAGGTCGCGACCAGCATGGCCGACGCGCCGATCGCCTGGAGGACCCGAAACGTGACGAAAAGCGTCGCGGTGGAGACCGAGGCCATCCCGACGGAAGCGGCGAGGAACAGCCCTGCCCCGCACAGCAGGACCGGACGACGCCCGACGCGGTCCGACAAGGGCCCGAAGACCACCTGCCCGACGCCAAGCATCACCATGTAGAGGCTGAGCGTCAGTTGAATCACCAGCGGCGTGGTGTTCAGCACGCCGGGCATCGCCGGAACGACGGGAAGATAGATGTCCATTGCCAGCGACGCCAGGACATCGAAGGGCGCCATCAGAAGCAGGGTCGACGGCAGCGTATAGGCCCATTTGGGGCGCGGTGTGGTCATGACGAAACGTCCGCTCGAAAGGAAAACGAACGGCGTCCACGCGTCAGGGACCGGCTGGAACGAGACGAACGGAACGCCGCAGCAACAAGGAGAGTTGCTGCGGCCTATCTGTCTGTTGAAACGACGCTTCCCATACCTGCCACCGGAAAACAGCTGATGGTGCGGCGCTTATCCGACAAAGCCGCGTTTGGCAATATCGTGGCCGTCAAATGCCTCAGCGCGGCGCCTGGCGCTCGAGCACGGCGTAAAAATCCTCGAAGATTGCGTCGCGATTGATGTCGAAGGCTTCCAGCATCGCGTGGCGCCCGCCGGGATGGCGCCAGTAAAGTTCCTCGTCGAGAACCGGGGAGGTGGTCAGCGTGGTGGCGACGTAGCTTGGGTCGAACAGCCAGGCGATGTTGATCACGTCCCAGATCACCCAGGTCTTGGTCTGCGCCTCGCTGATCGCGAACATCTCGTGCAGCGGATTGTGCGTGTAGAGATGGAACAGATAATCGCCGATGGCGCCGCGGCCTTTGACGAAGCGCTCCATCTCCGGCAGCGATATCTTCAGCTGCGCGCCGACATGGTAGCCCGGCAGGTAGACATGCGGCACGCCGCAATCGAACAACAGCCGCGAGGCCAGCCGGTCCTGCACCAGATTGAGCGACGGCTTGTTGGAAAACGGCGCATGGGAGGGAAAGCCCGAGGTCCACACCACGACGATGTTTTCGATGATGTCGGGTGCCATCAGCAGGGCCGAGGCGACATTGGTCAACGCCCCCATCGCGGCGATGTAGAGCGGGCCGTCGCCCTTGGCGCGCGCGCGTTCGATGATGAACCGCGCCGCCGGCGTGTCGAGCGGCTCCTCAAGGCTGGTCAGATAGCCGGGCGAGCCGCGAAACGCCTTGCCGTCGGCCGGCAGATGGCATTTGTCGAACACGCGCAAAATTTCCTGATAGGAGAGCTCCGCGCCCTCCTCCGGTCCGACGAAGCGGATGTCCTCGGCCCGCCGCCCGGCCGCGACCACTCGTTCGGCCCAGCCGCCGAGCCCGCCCATGAAGCGCTCCTCCTCGGCGTCCTTGGGCCCGCCGGCGCGCACGATCTCGGTGCTGCGGATCAGCCCGTCGCGATGATGCGCGAAGGAAAACGGCACCGCGGTCACCCCTTCCAGATCGAGCCGCTCGGGACAAAGCAGCGCCCAGGCCAGCGCGTACTGGTCGTCGATCTCGTTGGCCGCGTCGGTGTCGATGATGACCCGCGGCCGCGCCGCCGGTCGCCCCAGGCGCTTTCTCACCAGTTCGGGAGGAAGTGTGGGGAAGCGCTCCAGGATCGAAGCCGGTGTCGTCATGATGGTCGTGTCCTCAATTTCCGAAACCCTTGCCGAACGCCTCTTCCTTGATGAAGCGTTCCGACAGGATGAGCAGGATGATCCCCGGCAGGGTGACGATCAGCGTGATGCCGGCGGCCGAGGCGTCGAGCGTGCCGCCGGAAATCTTGGAAAACAGCAGCGTCGGCAGCGTGACGATCTGGCCCTGGCCGAGGAAAAAGGTCAAAAGGAAGATGTTGGTCGATACCAGGAAGGTGAACAGCGCTCCCGCCACCACGCCCGGCAGCAGCATCGGCAGCGTCACGCGCCACAGGATCTGCCGGCGGTTGGCGCCCAGGATCATCGCCTGTTCCTCGAAATCCCGGCCCAGCCCCTGATAGACCGCCGTCAGCATGCGCACCATGTAGGGAATGGTCGGGATCAGATGGGCGATGATGATGCCGACATAGCTGCCGGCCAGGCCGAGCCGGATGAA
Organism: Nitratireductor alexandrii; assembly: GCF_004000215.1. Taxonomy (GTDB): domain Bacteria; phylum Pseudomonadota; class Alphaproteobacteria; order Rhizobiales; family Rhizobiaceae; genus Mangrovimarina; species Mangrovimarina alexandrii. The sequence continues at coordinate 274,015 of NZ_RBVY01000006.1, forward strand.
GATCATCAACAGCGCGATGCCGATGGCCGCCTCCGGCACGATTAGCGGCAGGGACAGGAAGAACTCGAACGCGCTCTTGCCGCGAAAGCGCTCGCGCGCCAGAACCCTGGCCGCGGGCAGGCAGATCGCCAGGCAGATCACCGTGACGACGCTGCCGATGAAAACGGTATTGACCGTCGCCTCCCAGACCCGCGAATAGGGCGAGAACACGTAGTCCCAGGCGAGCGGCAGCATCGACTTGTCGCGCTGCTCCAGCCACCAGGTCGACGGCAGCAGGTCCGGCCAGGCCCAGCGGAACGCGAAACTCTGGATCAGCAGCGGAATGAACGGCCCCAGAATGAAGCCGGCGATCACGATCAGATAGAATTTCTGAAACGGCGACAGGCGCTCCGACAGGCTCTGCACGTGTTTGAAGGCCATCTCAGTTCCGCCCCATATTCATCTCGTAGCGCCGATAGGCGGCCAGATAGGCGAAAAGGATGACCCCGGAGACGAGGCCGATCGACACCACCGTCGCCATGCCCTGTAGCTGCAGCGTGTAGTCGGCGTCGTTGAAATAGCGCCACGCCACCACCGGCAATGTGTCGGGAAAGCCGCCGCCGAGGATGAAGGGCGCCTCGAAGGCCCCGACATTGAAGGCGAAGCAGATCAGCGTCGAGGACACGATGCCGGGCAGGATTTGCGGCAGGGTCACGCGGAAAAAGATCGTCTTGCGGTCGGCCCCCAGGATCGCGGCCGCCTCCTCCGTCTCGCGCCCGATCCCCAACAGGACCGCGTAGACGGCGAGCGTGATGAAGGGCACCTGTTTCCACACATAAACGGCGATGATACCCCAGCCGTAATGGGTCTTCAGGATCTGCGGAAACTGGCCCGGATCGTCGATCAGCCCGGCAAAGGCGGCGAGTCTCGACAACATGCCGCCATTGCTCAGCATCAACACGGCGAGTGCGATGCCGACCGTGTAGGGGATCATCAGCGGCAGCTTGTAGAGATATTTGTAGAAGGTCTTGCCGGGAAACGCCTTGATCAGCGCCAGCGCGAGAAGAACCGCCAGCACCAGCGCGATCACCGTCGACACGGTGGCGTAATAAAGCGTCAGCCCGAGCGACCACCAGAACGAGGTCGACGACCACAGCGCCCCGAAATAGGAAAAATCGGGAAAGGTGTTGACGCCGAACCAGGGCGCGAAGCCGAGCGACTGCAGAACCGCCAGCACCAGCGCCCCGCCGAACAGCACGAACAGCACCGCCAGGATCGGCGTCAGTTGCAGGATGACGCGCAGCCGCTCCCGTCTGCGCATCGTGTCGTGTCGTGCCTGTGTCACCGTGGCCTCCGGGCGGAGCTTCCGCCGCCGCCCAAGGCGGCGGCGGCGTTGGCGTTACTTGTTCAGGTTCTCCGCCGCGCGCGCGACGATGTCGGCGATCGGCGCGTCGCTACCGCGCTCGATATAGTCCAGCCAGGTCGCCTCGATCACGTCGACCAGCGTGGCGTTGGTGTCGGGGGCGGTGTTGGCGTCGAGTTCGGCCGGGTCCACGCCGACATGGCCGGGCGAGGCCTCGGCGAGCGCGGCCACGTCTTCATCCGACAGTTTCCAGGGATCGATGCCGGCCGGCATGCCGACATTCTTCAGCTTGGACACCTGCGAATCGACCGAGGTCATGTAGTTGACCAGCACCAGCGCGGCGGCCGGGTTCGGCGCGTTGGCCGGGATCGCCAGATAGTTCTTGTTCTTGATCATGTTGCCCTTGGGAAAGATGAATTCCTGGGCTTGTTCGGGATAGGTCCCGGTCGCAAGGCCGGTCGCCACGGCGTAGAGGCCGAACTTGCAGTTGAAGTTCACCTCGCCGTTGAGGAACAGCCCGTCGAGTGCGGCATTGTCTTCGGGATAACGCGGCTTGCCGCCATTGGCGTCCAGAAGCAGCGGCTCCAGTTCCTTGAGGTATTCTAGACCCGGCGTGATCAGGCGCGCGAGTTCGGCAGCTCCGATCTCGTCGAGCGAGGCCTGGAAGGCCTCCGCGCCGTTGCCGTCCGGATTATGCGCGTAGATCGCGGCCTGGACGAACGTGTTGCCGAGATAATGCGGCGGCTTGATATAGGTGAACTTGCCCGGATTCTTCTCCAGATAGGCGCGCAGTTCCTCGAAGGTCGACGGCACGTCGCCGGCCTCTACGCGCGCGGCGTTGACCGCGCACACATATTGCTCGCCCGACCACGGCATTTCCTTGCCCTCGGTCTCGACGCCGAAATCCCGGAAATTGAGCAGCGAGCGGCTGTCGGACTGGTCCCATTCGATGTTGACCGCGTTCGGCAGCAATTGCGCGAAGCTGCCGAACAGCGCGTCCTGGCGCTTCAGGGTGGCGAAATTCTCGCCGTTCAGCCAGATCGCGTCGACGCTGCCCTCTCCGACGCCCTTGCCGGAATTTTTCTCTGCCAGCACCAGGTCGATGGCGTCCTTGGTGCTGGTGATGCGCACGGGGTTGAGCTTGACGCCCTCCGCCTCGAGCGCCGGCGCGACCACGCGGTCCATCCACACGTTCAAGACATCGTTGCCGCCCCAATAATAGAGATTGACGGTCCCTTCCTCCTTGGCCCGGGCCTGGACTGTGTCCCAGCCGGCCGATCCGTCCAGGAACGCGTCGCGGAACTGCTGGGCCTGTTCATCGGCGAAGGCGGCGGTGCCGTACATCACGAGTGCGGCGGCGAGATATTTTGGGGTCGATCGCATTGTTTCCTCCCGTTGGTGCAGTCAAATCTCGGTTTGGATCGTTCGCCTGGGCATCAGCCAGATTCGGTCCGGCGCAATGTCGAGCCACACGGTGCTGCCGACATCGACAAGCCGGCGCGACTGTTCGCTGACGGACAGCCGCGCCTCGCCGCACGCCACCGTGTAGTTCACGTTGGCGCCGAAGAAGTCGCGCGCCACGATCTCGCCGGACAGCGCCTGGTGGGTCGCCGCGTCGGGCCGCTCGAGCATGTCGATCGCCTCCTCGCGCAGCACCACGTCGATCTCCTCGCCGGTCCGCAAATCCGCTCGCGGCGAGACCTTGAGCGTGCCGAAGGCGGTTTCCGCGCGGTCGGGCGCGGCAAGCCGGGCGGCAAACAAATTGCTTGCCCCCATGAAATCGGCGACATCGGTCGTGCGCGGCCGCCGGTAAAGCGTGTCGGGCGTGTCGTATTGGGCGAGATGCCCGTCGAAAATCACCGCCACCCTGTCGGCCAGCTCCATCGCCTCGACCTGGTCGTGGGTGACGAAAATCGTGGTAATGCCGAAGCGCTGCTGGAGGTTGCGAATGAAGCGCCGCATCTCGCCCCTGAGCTTGGTGTCGAGATTGGCGAGCGGCTCGTCCATCATCAGCACCGACGGCTTGGTGATCAGCGTGCGCGCGATCGCCACGCGCTGCATCTGGCCGCCGGAAAGCTGGGCGGGAAACCGGTGCCGAAATCCGCTCAGCTGAACGACGTCGAGGATCTCGGCGAGCCGTTCTTCGATTTCCGCCTTGGGCACCTTGCGCACGCTCAGTCCGAAGGCGACGTTTTTTTCCACCGTCATGTGCGGAAACAGCGCATAGCGCTGAAACACCATGCCGACATTGCGGTCCTGCACCGGCAGATGCGACACGTCCTTGTCGTCGAACATGATCTCGCCGCTGGTCGGCGCCTCCAGCCCCGCGACCATACGCAAAGTGGTGGTCTTGCCGCAGCCCGAAGGGCCCAGCAGCGCGACCAACTCACCGGACTCGATCGTCAGATCGATATTCTCGATGGCGGTAAACGTGCCAAAGACCTTGCGCACACCGCTGAGCTGCACCTTCGTCAAGCGCCGGTCTCCTCCCTTGGCCTATCGTATCCAACCAATTTGTTAATACAAATTAATTCTAATCAAGCGACTATGTCAACCGGGTCCGGGCATTTCCCGCGGTCGCTGAGCACCCGTTTTCAGTGCGGCAAACCGTCATGCGCGCGGATCGGCCCGAGCCGCTCGAGCGCACTCCAGGCGGCGAATTCCTCGAACGTCCGCGCCCAATGTCCCGGAACGAGCACGAAATGATGCTCGAGCCCGTGTTCCATCACCGTCGTGACCACGTCGCGCGCCGTGAGCCCGCTGCCAGACGCGGGCGCGGTAAAAGCGCCCACCCACCCGCGACAGCCGGTAAAGCCGCTCTCCGGCGCCTTGTGCACCGCGGCTTCGAGCGCGAAAATGGCCTGGCCGTCGCGCGCCACGCGCAGGATCGTCATCGGGCCCTCTGCGAACTCGTAATCGGCGATGGCGCCGAAACACGGCCCCGCCTCGGTGCCGCGCCCGATCATCGGATGGTTGATCCAGGCCGGACGTTGTTTGGCCATGTAAAGCGGCCCGCCGCCGCCATGCCACATCAGGATGCGGTCGGCATCGAGATCGGGCGAGGTCATATCGAGCAGGCAGCCCACCCGCCCCGTCATGGCGGAAACCGCGATCTGCGTCACCGCGCCGAGCACGTCGCCCTCGGACGCGACCGGCAGATTGTCGACCTCTTCCAGCCAGCTGAAGGCCGCGCCGGGATGCATGCCCGGCTCCTCCTGCAGGGCCGGCCAGTCCGACACTGCCAGCGCATCGTAGTCTCCCTCGCGGGCGATCGCCCGCAGCGCCAGCGCGGCGCGCGCGGTGAGCGTCATCTGTTTATCAGACACGCCGCGAATGTCGGCCGCTGCCGCCATGCGCGCGACTTCCTCGGCGACGGTGTCGTCGCTGGCAGCGGCCATGCCCGCCGTCATGCGATGGATGTCGATATGGTCGACATCCACCCCGAGCCCTGCTTTCAGAGCGTTGCTGGATACGTCCATATTGTAGAAGGTCGGCGCCAGCCCGCCGACGACGCCGATGCGCGCCGTCCGCAGCGCCGCGCGCGCCGCCAGCGCCCTGATCGTCTGGCCGAGCCGGGACTGGAGGGCAGGATCGCCGGGCGCGCCGAAATACCACTGCACCGGAGCGCGGGCGAGGTCGCGCACCCCGCGCGCGATCGACATGCTCATGTTGAGCGACACGAAATTGTTGAGTTGGATGTCGCCTTCATGGCCCGGCTCCGGCGTCGCCCACACGCCCATCGGCACGCCCGCGACGGCGATCTGGCGCGCGACGTCGCCCATCGTGAACCCGCCATGCAGCAGGAGCAGGAACTCGGCCCCTTCCGCCAGGCAGTGGTCGACCGCCGCCTGGGCGGCGCAGCCGTCCATCGGGATTTCCGGCGCGACGACCAGGCGGGCGCCAAGCGCGTCGACAAACGGCTCCAGCATGGCGACGGCATCGGTGAAGACGCCGTGCCGGTCCGGAAAATAGCTGGGCAGCGAGGCCCGGATCAGACCAACGGTTATGGGCATTGCAAACGAGCTTCCCTGTGGAACGGCCTCATGACCGCGCGCCGGTGCCGCAGGCCAGGCGGCGATGAAACGGGCAGAGTGAGCGGCATCGCCGAAACCATGAAATCAAAACCGCGTTAGCTGAGCTGTTCCTGGCGCCGGCTGCCGCCCAGGTTGAAGGTGATCGGCGTGTTGCGGAAAACCTCTTCGAAAAACACCGTGCCCTGCTCGTCGTCGAAGGCGGTGCAGGCCTGGACCAAAAGCGGCGTCTGCACCGGCACCTGCAGGAAGGTGCCGATTTCGTCGGACGCGACACAGGAGCGGATCGTCTCGCAGGCGCGGCTCCACTCCAGGCCGAAACGGCCGGACAGAACCCGCAGGATCGACTGGTCCTGGCCGGTCTCAGGGAAATCCTCCGCCGTAATTCCCGCCACCCGCGCGGTGGGCAGCCAGGTATTGACCAGCATTTTCGGTTCGCCGTCGACCGTGCGCAGCCTGCGGATACGCACCAGCGACTTGCCCAGCATGTCGTGGACCGCCTCGGGCGCATCGCCGTCGAAAAAGGTGATGTCGATCAGCCGGGCGCCGGGTTCGCGCCCCTCCTTCAGCACCGAATCCGTGAACGAGGTCAGGCACGTGCTCGACGGCGGCGACAAGGTGTCGACCAGATAGCCGCTGCCCTGGCGTGCGACGAGATAGCCCTCGCTCACCAGCATGTCGAGCGAGCGGCGCACCGTGACCCGGCTGACCTCGAACGTGGTGGCCAGCGCGTCCTCGGTCGGCAGGCGTGTGCCGACCGAATAATAACCGTCCTGCAGGCGTTTGCGCAGCGTGTCGTAAACGCGCTTGTATTTCGGACCCGGCTTGTCGTTCATGGTGCGCCCACCCGCAACAGGATCAATTTGTCCGACTCTATTGATCATAGCGTGGATTGCCAAACGCTCTTTGTCTGACTGTAGAGCGCGATGGCCTCGCGTCCCATCTCGCGGCCATAGCCGCTCTGTCCCATGCCGCCGAACGGCGAGGCCGGATCGGTTTCGCCCCAGCAATTGGTCCAGATCGTGCCGGCTTTCAGCCGCGCCGCCATCCGGTTGGCGCGCCCGAGATCGCGCGTCCACAGTCCGGAGGCGAGCCCGTAGATCGTGTCGTTGGCACGCGCCAGCACCTCGTCTTCCTCCGAAAACGGCAGCACGCACAGGACCGGGCCGAAAATCTCCTCGCGCGCGACCCGCATGTCGTCCGCGACCCCCGTCAAAATGGTCGGCGCGACGAAATAGCCGGGGCGATCGAGCCGCGCCCCACCGGCCGCGCACGCGGCCCCGGCGGCGACGCCATCCCCGACATAGGAGAGCACCGTGTCCATCTGCTTGCGCGAGATGACCGGCCCCAGATCGTGGCCGGGCTCTGCCATGCCCGGTCCCACAGACAGCGCATTCGCCAGCTTGGTCAGGCCATCCACCACCCTGTCGTGGATGTTGCGATGGACATAAAGCCGGGCGCCGGCGGTGCACGACTGGCCGTTATTGCCGAACAGCGCCCAAAAAGCGCCGGGAATCGCGCGCTCCAGATCCGCGTCGGCAAACAGGATGTTCGCCGCCTTGCCGCCGAGCTCGAGCGAGACCTTCTTCAGGTTCCCCGCCGACGCTTCGACGATCCGCCGGCCAGTCTGCGTCGAGCCGGTGAAACCGACCTTGTCAACGCCTGGATGGGCGGCAAGGGCGGCGCCGGCCTCGTGGCCGAGGCCCGGCACGACATTGAGCACGCCCGGCGGAAACCCGATCTCCAGCGCCAGGTCGGCGAGGTAGAGCACGCTGAGCGGCGTCTGCTCGGCCGGTTTCAGAACCACCGCATTGCCGGCGGCGAGCGCCGGCGCCAGCTTCCACGCCGCCATCAGCAGCGGATAGTTCCATGGCGTGATCAGCCCGCAAACGCCAACCGGCTCGACGCGCGTATAGTTGAAACGATCCGGCACGGAGACCGGAACCGTCGCACCCTCGATCTTCGACGGCCAGCCGGCGAAATAGCGAAAATGCCGGGCCGAATAGACCGCGTCGACATCGCGCGCCACCGCAAACGGCTTGCCGTTGTCGAGCGCGTCGAGCTGGCCGAACACCGCCTTGCGTGCCTCGACCGCCTCGGCGAGCCGCCACAGAAGCTGGCCGCGATCGTGCGGCGTCATCCGCCCCCAGGGGCCGGCCATGGCCGCGCGCGCGGCTTCGACCGCGGCGTCGATCTCGGCCACGCCGCCGGCCGCGACCTCCGCGATCACCGCTTCCGTCGACGGGTCGACCACCGCGAGCCGCGACGCGGCCGCGACGCGGGCGTCGCCGATCCGCGCCCCCTGCGGCGTCGCCAGGAACGCCTCGACCTGAGGCAGAAGGGACAGGCTTGCGCTCATGACACCACGGCGGCCAGCCGCGCGAGCCGCTCGCGGCCCGGTCCGCGCATCCACGCTTCGGCCGCTTCCGGCCCCTCGGCGCCGTAGACGGCGATCGCGTCGCTCCAGATCGCGCGCCCACACATGAAGCCGGCCATGTCGACGCCCGCCGCCCGCGCCAGGCCGAGCGCGCCCTCGAACTGCTCGAACGTGACGCCGGCGCTCAGATAGACGATCGGAATGTCGCCGGCGGCGTCTGCGGCGCGGCGAAACGCGGCCTCGGCGTCCTCCCGACTCATCGCCGGTTCGCCAAAACCCTCGACAAAATTCAAATTTACCGGCACTTCGACCTTCAAAACGTCGATTTCGAAGCGAGAATCGGCAAAAATACGTGTCGCCTCGGTCACAAGTTGAGGTTTTAGGGTGGCAAAATCCGACGAGGCGCCGTCCGGCACCGCCCGGTCGTAGACGATCGGCTCGAACAGGAACGTCACCCCGGCCGCGCTGCATTGCCGGCCGATATCGGCGACGAGCGCGAATTTCCTCTCGTTGATTTCAGCCGGGTCGCGCGGCCCGAAATAGAGAAAGAACTTCAGCACCCGCACACCGAGGCCGGGATAGTCGGAAACGCTTAGATTGTCCGGCAGGACCGTGATCCGGTCCTCGTTGGAGATCCGGTAGACGTCGGCCTCGAAGGCCAGCATTTTCTCGCAGCCCGGCGCGAAATACGGCAACAATTCGCGCCCATGGACGGCGTCGACCAGCAAGGTCGTCGCCTGGCCGCTGAGCGCCTCGACCACGAGCCGCTTGAAGCGGAACAGATCGTCCGGCGCCGCCGCCGGACCGCGCGCCTCGCGCAACGCCTTTTCCAGCCCGCTGCCCTGGTCGACCGCCACGCCGCAGATCGGCTTTTTCAGGAAAGATCCGTTTGCGGTCATGCGCGGTGGTCCTCGATGCGTGGAAAGAACGGGCTGTCGGAAGGCGCGCACCACAAATCGAGCATGCGCGGATCGGGCTCCAGCAGCGAAATCGAAAACCCGCCCATCTCCTGGGTGGTGACGTAGGAGCCGATCATCGGCGCGACCGCGTCGATGCCGCGCCTGGCAAGCGCGGCGCGGGTCTCGCGGTAGACGGTCAAGAGCTCCATCAAGGTGGTGCCGCCCATGCCGTTGACGATCACCGCCGCGCTCGCGCCCTCGGCGATCGGCCGGTCGGCGAGCAATGCGGCCACCATGCGCTCGACGAGTTCGTCCACCGGGCCGACCTTGACCCGGCCGATGCCGGGTTCGCCGTGCACACCCATGCCGAGATAGATTTCGTCGTCGGGCAGGCAAAACATCGGCTTGCCGGTCAAGGGCGAGATGCCCGCGCTGGCCGCCGCGGCCAGGGTCGTGGTGCGGGCGCGCACGGCTTCGCCGAGCGCCATCAAATCGTCGAGACCCATGCCCCGTTCGGCCGCCGCGCCCAGGATCTTGTAGACGAACATCGTGCCCGGCGCGCCGCGCCGGTCGTGCAGCCGCGCGCGCGGCGCCGAGGAAATGTCGTCATACATCGGCAGCGCGCGGACCTTCAGCCCCTCCTCCTCAGCCAGCATCACCGCCGCGCGGCCGTTGATCATGTCGCCCGAATGCTGCGAGATCAAAAGCAGGGCGCCGGCCGGTCCGGCGATCTCGCGAATGCCGTCGAGGATCAGATCGGCCGACGGCGCGGCGAAGACGTCGCCGACCACATTGGCGTCGAGCAGGCCCGCGCCGACGAAGCCCATCGCGATCGGCTCGTGGCCGGACCCGTTGCCGATCAGGAGCGCCACCTTGCGGGCGGGGTCCTTGACCTGCCGCGCCCGAACCACGATCCGCGGATCCTGGGCGCCGCGCCGGACCTGCGGGTAGGCGGCGACATACCCGTCGATCATGTCGTCGACCATGCGCTCGGCGCTGTTGAAGAGTTTTTTCACGACGCGTCTCCGATGTCGGCCAGCGTCTCGAGAAGATGGACGACGGAGGTCGCGCCGGGGTCGACATGGCCGACACCGCCGCCCTCGACATATTGCGCCCGCCCGCGCCGCGCGGCGAGTTCGCGCGTGGCCTCGCGCCCGGCCGCCGCAGCAGTCACCGCCTGCGGCAGCGAACCGCGGCCGGCAAGCGCACGCACCGCCGGCGCCAGCGCGTCGACCATGCTCTTGTCGCCCTCGGCCACATGGCCGAGATCGCGGATGCGCGCCTCGGCCCGCGCCAGCCCGTCGGCGAGCGGCGCGCCCGCGTCGAGATGGCGTTCGATCTCGTGCAGGATCAGCCCGAACAGCGTGCCGGACGCGCCGCCGGAAGCCCGCATGAACGCCTTGGCCCGCAGGCCGGGCCCGGCCGCCGCCGCCTTGACCAGGCCGCGCCGCATGGTGGTGCCGTGATCGCCGTCGCCAAGCGCCGCGTCGAGCGTGTTGAGCGGCTCGACCAGCCCGTCGAAACGGGCGGCAAGTGCCGTGAAATAGGCCCCGGCGCTCATGCAAACACGCGCTTCATGAAGGAAAGCGCCGCCCGCGCGGCCTCCGTCGGATCGGCCTCGATCGCGCGCCAGATGTTGAGATCGGCGCTGGTGGAATGGCCCGGCACCACGAACATCTCCGCCGTCACCCAGCCATCGTAGCCGATGGCGCGCAGCGCCGCAGCGCTGGCGGCGAAATCGTAGCGACCCGATCCGGGCACGCCGCGGTCATTGTCGGAGACGTGGAAGTGGTAAAGCCGCTCGCCCGCCGTGGCGATCGCGGCAGGCGGGTCCTTTTCCTCGACATTCATGTGAAACGTGTCGAGCAGCACCCCGATCTGGGCCGAGCCGGTCGCTTCGGCGATTGCGACAGCTTCGGCGGCGGTGTTGGTCAGGTCGGTTTCGAAGCGGTTGATCGCCTCGATGCCGAGCCGCACCCCGCCATCGCGCAGCCGGCCGTCGAGACGGCCGAGCGTTTCGGCCGCGCGCGCGGCGCGGTCGGCCTTGCGGGCCGGCTCGAAGACGCCCCACGGCGCCGCCACCACGCCGGCCAGGCTTCGCGCGCCGAGCGCCTGGGTGGTGGCGATCGCCTCGGCCAGAACCGCCTCGGCCCGCGCGCGCATAGCCGGATCGTCGGAGGTCGGATCGGCATCGGCGGCCAACCCGGTGGAGCAGGTCAGTTCGAGGCCGAGCGCTTGCGCCTGGCGCCGCAGGTCCGCGGCCCGATCGAGCCCGATGCCCAAAAGCGACAGCTCGACACCGTCGAAGCCGATATCGGCCGCGGTCCGCAGGATCGGCGCCAGGTCGTCCGACCAGCTCCGCATCCAAAGTCCGGCGTGGATTCCGAATTTCATTCCGACATGTCCCGAGGCTGAATGTACGAACAGATTAGTATGAACAAATTTGTTACGTCAACCACCTTCGGCCGCGCGCAGTGCCTTGCGGTTGATCTTGCCCGACGAGGTCATCTCGAACGCCTCCACATAGGCGATCTCGCGCGGCGCCTTGTAGGGCGCCAGACGTTCGCGCACATGCGCGCGCAGATGCTCGCCGAGTACGGCATCGCCGGCATAACCGGCCGCCAGCCTGACGAAGGCCTTGACGATCGCGCCGCGCTCGGCGTCCGGTTTGCCGATCACCGCCGCCTCGGCGACCGCCGGATGGGCAAGCAGGCATTCCTCGATCTCGGCCGGACCGATGCGGAAACCCGACGACTTGATCAAATCGTCGGAGCGGCCCTTGTACCAGAAATAGCCGTCGGCATCGCGCACCGCGAGATCGTGCGTGCGCATCCACGGGCCGAGCCGCAACTCGGCCTGCTTGTCCGGGTTGTTCAGATAGCCGAGATAACGGGTCGGCGCGCTTGCAGGCGTGACGATCTCGCCGGGCTCGCCGTCTTCCACCTCGTTGCCCTCCGCGTCGACCAGGCGCACAATATGACCGGGATAGGCGACGCCCATCGAGCCGGGTTTGCGCGGATAAAGCGCCGCGCAATTGCCGATCAGATGATTGACCTCGGTCATGCCGTAGAACTCGTTGCAGACCACGCCGAGCCGGGTCTCGGCCCAGTTGAGCGTATCGGCCGCCAGCGCCTCGCCGCCGGTGCAGATCACCCGTAGCGCCAGATCGTATTCGGCGCGCGGCTTGGCCGTCTGCGCCAGGCGCTTGATCGCCGTCGGCGCCAGGAAGGTGTGGGTCACCTTGTGACGCGCCATGAACCGATAGGCCCAGTCGGCCGAAAACCGCGCCTCCGACGTGACCACCGGCCGGCCGGCGAGCCAGGCCGGAAACAGCATGTCGAGCAGCCCCCCGACCCAGGCCCAGTCCGAAGGCGACCAGAAGACGGCGTCCTCGTCGTCCAGCGACAGATCGAAGAACAGATTGATCGACGGCCGATAGGAGGCCAGCACCCGGTGGCCGTGCAGAATGCCCTTCGGCATGCCGGTTGACCCGGACGTGTACATCAACAGCGCCGGATCGTCGGCGCCGGTATAGGCGGGCTCGAAATCCCCGGGCGCCGGCGCGGCCAGGATGGCGGCGAGGTCCGGCTCGCCGCCGGTGGCGCCGCTGACCAGCACATCGTTGAGATGCGGAAAAAGCTCCGCCGCCGCCTGTCGCAACGGCGCCCAGGCCGCCTCGGTGGTCAACAGGCAGCGCGCCGCGCAATGGTTCAGCGCATGCGCCAAAGCGTCCGGACCGTAGAGCTGCGACAGGGTCACTGCCGTGCCGCCGAGCTTGCAGACCGCCATATGCGCGATCGCGGTGTCGGGCCGCATGCCGGTATGGATGCCGATCAGGTCGCCGCGCCCGTAGCCGAGCGCGCGCAGATGCGCGGCCAGCGCCGTCGCCGCGCGGTCGATGTCGCCGAAACTGTAGGAGACGGTCTCGCCGTCGGCCTGTTCGAACACCATCGCCGTGCGCGACCGAGCGCCGTCGCCGAGATGGCGCCCGACCGTCATGGCGAAAATATTGGCGTCGGCCGGAATGTCGATCGCCAGCCCGTCGGCCTCACGCTTCAGGCCGATCCCGGCCAGCGCCTCGGCGCTCCACTGGTCAAGCATGATCGTCGTCCTCGTTTTCCAGATGAAGCCAAAGGCCGGGCCGCGCGTCGGGCGGCGCCACCAGCCGCCCGGCGGCTTGTCGTTCGGCGGGATTGGCGAGCGCCACGGTCGCCAGCTCGTCCGCCCCGTCGAAACGGGCGAGCGCGAAGGCGCCGTTTTCGCTATCGGCGCGCCGCACGACCCGCGCCCGGCCCGTCAAGGCCTGCCAGGCCATCTCGCGCCCGCCGCAGGCACCGCAGACCGGCCGCGGCGGAAAGCTGGTCGTGCCACACGAAGCGCAGCGCGCGGCGAGCGCCCGCCCCTGTCGAAGCGCGTCGAAATAGGGCGCCAGCGTCCCTTCCGGCACCGTATAGTCGAGAGTCAGCCGATATTTCATCGCGCGCCCTCCAGAAGGCTGACCGCGTTCAGCGTCGCCACGCCGCCATGCGTGTCGGCAAGCGCATAGCGCGGGGGCGTTGCCACCCGGCGCCCGAAATAACGGTCCTCGAGCTGCAACGCGCAGGCCAGCACCTGCGCCACCCCGGTTGCGCCGACCGGCGCCCCCTGGCCGAGCAGGCCGCCGGACAGATTGACCGGCAGCGCGCCATCGGCGGCAAAAACACCCTCGCGCTCGGCCCTGACGACGTCCTCGCGCAGCCCGAGACCGTCGAGCGCCTGAAGCTGCGCGCCGGAATAGCTGTCATAGATCTCGGCAAGCCCGATCTCGCTCACGGTGGCACCGGCCTCCGCGAGCGCCCGCCGCATCGCCACGCCCTTGGCCTCGAAGCGGCCGGGCCGGGCCCGCTCGCCGAGCCGCACCCGGTCGTTGGCGACCCCCATGCCGGCAATCCGCGCCCGCCCCGCGCCGCCATCCGGCAGCCCCGCCGCCCCGGCCAGGATCACGCAGGCCGCGCCGTCGCTGAGCGGCGAGCAGTCGAGCCGGCGATAGGGCTGGGCGATGACCGGCGAGGCGGCCACGTCGGCCGCCGCGATGTCGAGCGGCAGATGGGCGTTGGGATTGGCGCGCGCATTGCCCCGATTGCGCACCGCGATCGCGGCGAAATCATCCTGTCCGGCGCCGGTTTCCTCCATGAAGGCCTGCACCGACAGCGCATAGAGGCTGGTCGCGTCCACACCGGTCATGCCGTCGGTCCAGGCGTCGAAGGACAGGCCGTAAAGCGCCCCGACCGCTGCCCCCGGCAGATGCGAGGCCGACGGTTCCAGGCCAAGCACGGCGACACGCCGCGCGCGCCCCGCCATCACCATGGCCGCGCCGGCGTGAACCGCCAGATGCCCCGACGCGCCGCCGCCCTCGACCCGTTGCGCTGCGATGCCGAAAAGGCCCAACTCGTCGGCGATCAGCGCGGCCGGATTGAGCTGCAGGGTGAAGAAGTCGCTTTCCGACGCCACCACCAGCGCATCGATGTCGCGCGCTTCAAGCCGCGCATCGGACACGGCGTCGAAGAAGGCGGCGCGCGCCCAGTCGCGCATCCCGCTGCCGTCCTTGCGCCGGTTGAACGGCGTCATCGCGCCGCCGGCCACCACCACCCCGCTCATGAGCGCCTCGTCACGGTGTTTTCGATGCCGGGCGGGTCGAGCCTCAACAACAGGACGAGGCCGACCGCATTGACGGCGAGCGCCAGCCACAACAGCCCGGAAAAGCCGAACCGGGCCTGCGCTAGCGCGCCGAGCGCCGGGCCGAGCGCCATCATCAACAGGCCGATCATCGCGATCACGCCGAGCGCGCCGCCGATGGCGCGGCTACCGAGATGGCGTTCGGCCGCCTCCGGGCGCAGCACGGTGTGGATGCCGAAACCCGCGCCCTGCAAAAGCACCGCGACAAGCACGAGCGCGGGAAATTCCGGCGCCGCCAGCAGGAGCAGCGGCGGTACCAGCATGAAGACGAACACGACCCGGCACAAAAGCGCGCTCGACACGCCCGGCATCGCGCCGAGCGCCAGCCGGCCGAATATCTGCGCCGGGCCGATCAGCGCCAGAATCAAGAGGGCGGACGCGCCGAAGGCGGGCCGGGCGGCGAGCGCGGCCGGCAGGTGGAACAGAAGCATGCTGTGCGACAGGATCAACGCCGCGAAACTGGCTCCGATCAGAAGCGTGCGTGCGCGCAGACCGGCAGCGAGCGGCGGAGCGGCCGCGCGCTCGCGCGCCTCGACGCCCTCCGCCTCGCCCGGCAGGACAAGCGCCGCCAGGACCGCTGCGGTCGCGAAGACAAGCACGATGCCGCGCCAGTCCAAGACCGCGCCCAGCACGGCGGCCAGCGGGAAGGTGACCAGCGAGGCCAGACCCGCCACCAGCGTCACGGCGGCGATCGGCGCCCGCGCGCGGTTGGGAAACCGGCGCACGACCAGCGCGAAACAGGGATCGTAGAGGGTCGCAGCCATGGCCGGACCGAGCAGCAGCATGCCCGCCGCAAACACCGGAAAGCCGGGGGCCGCGGCGATCAGAACCAGCGCCGCGGCGCCGCAGAGCGCCCCGCCGGCAAGCAGTCCCCGGCCGTGCCCCCGGTCGATCAGCCGCCCGCAGAACGGGGCGGCCAGCGCCCACACCAACAGCCCTCCGGTCAGCGCCGCCGACATGAGGATCGGGGTTTCGCCGAGGGCAGTCCCGATCCGCGGCAAAAGCGCCGCGAACAGGTAGAAGAAGGCCGACCATAAAAGAAGCTGCGCCACGGCATGACGCAGGACATAGGCGCGCTCGCTTCGCGACAGCTCGCCCCAACCCCGCACCATCGATCCTCCCGTCGCGCTGCAATCCATATTAATTTGTTACTACAAATTAGATGGGAAGCAACCCCCTTGCTTCGAAATCGGGCCAAAAAGCTTCGCAAGGCGGGCCGCCGGCGCCCGAACTTCGCGCGCGACGGCGGCCCGCCCGCGGTCGCGGGCGGACGTGGCACGGCAGCGGGCGGCGCCAGAATAAAGCGTGAAACGGGTTTGCCGGCGCGTTCGCGCGGACGGGAGAACGCGGAAAAGGCGCGCCGATCCGGCACTTGCAGCCGGCCGCCGGGCGGCCGACCCGCATTCGTGGCGGCGCCTCAGCCGGAAAACACGATCGTCCGGTTGCCGTTGAGCATGATGCGCTTTTCCAGATGCAGCTTCACCGCGCGGGCGAGCACGCGGCTTTCGATGTCGCGGCCGGTGGCCACGAAATCCTCCGCGCTCATCGCGTGCGTGACGCGCTCGGTTTCCTGCTCGATGATCGGTCCCTCGTCGAGGTCGGGCGTCACGTAATGGGCCGTCGCGCCGATCAGCTTCACCCCGCGCTCGAACGCCTGGTGGTAGGGTTTGGCGCCCTTGAACGACGGCAGGAAGGAATGATGGATGTTGATCACCTTGCCGAACAGCCGGGTCGACACTTCGTCGGACAGGACCTGCATATAGCGCGCCAGGATCACCAGGTCGGCGCCGGAGCCGCGCACCAGGTCGAGCAGTTTTTGTTCCTGTTCGGCCTTGTTGTGCTTGTCCACCGGCCAGCAATGATAGGCGATCCCCTCCCGCTCGGCGGTGACGCGGCTGTCCTCGTGGTTGGACACGATCGCGACGACGTCCGCGTTCAGCCAGCCGACCTTGATCTGGTAGAGCAGGTGGAGCATCGCGTGGTCGAATTTCGACACCATGATGACGATCTTCGGCCGGCGCTGCGCGTCGGCGATGCCGACCCGAAGGCCGAAACGCTCGATCGGCGGTTTCAGCGCGTGCTCGACATGCGCGGCGGTGAGCCCGTCCTCGCTCTCGACGGCGAGACGCATGAAGAAACGGTTGCTGGCGCGGTCCCAGAACTGGCTGCTTTCGGTGATGTTGGCGCCGAGCGCGGCGAGTTCCGTCGTCACGGCCGCGACGATCGACGGGCGGTCGTCGC
Organism: Nitratireductor alexandrii; assembly: GCF_004000215.1. Lineage (GTDB taxonomy): Bacteria > Pseudomonadota > Alphaproteobacteria > Rhizobiales > Rhizobiaceae > Mangrovimarina > Mangrovimarina alexandrii. The sequence goes on from NZ_RBVY01000006.1 coordinate 290,620, forward strand.
AAGTCAGGGTGAGAATGTGAATCTGTGGCATGGACTGTCGATCAGACGGCGCTTGAGAGCTCTGGGATTGCTGTGAAGAGGTCTTGGACGAGGCCGTA
>NZ_RBVY01000007.1 GCF_004000215.1 Nitratireductor alexandrii
GTGTTGAGGACGGCGCCGATGCCGGTGGTGACCCCGCAGCCAATATAGCAGATCTTGTCGAACGGGGCGTCCGGATGGACTTTGGCCAGCGCGATCTCGGGCAGCACGGTGAAGTTGGAAAAGGTCGAGCAGCCCATATAGTGGTGGAGCTTGTCCTTGCCGATCGAGAACCGGCTGGTGCCGTCGGGCATCAGGCCCTGGCCTTGCGTGGCGCGGATCGCCGTGCACAGATTGGTCTTCTGCGACAGGCAGGACGGGCACTGGCGGCATTCGGGCGTATAAAGCGGGATGACGTGGTCGCCCTTTTTCAGGCTTTCCACGCCCGGACCGACATCGACCACCACGCCGGCGCCCTCATGGCCCAGGATCGCCGGAAAAATCCCTTCCGGATCGGCGCCCGACAGCGTGAACTCGTCGGTGTGGCAGATGCCCGTCGCCTTGATCTCGACCAGAACCTCGCCGGCGCGCGGCCCCTCAAGATCGACCTCCATAACCTCGAGCGGCTGGCCCGCCCCAACCGCAACAGCCGCACGTGTCTTCATGGCAATAGTCCTCTTCGATCACATCATTAGGGGTTTGGGGATGGCGCGGCGCTGCGCGACCCGCGTCATCCTTTAAAGCGCGGAACGGTCGGAAAATCGATTCCCGTCCGTGGTGCCGATACCTTAAGCCGCACGTGCCCGGCTGGCCGGGAAGATGCCCGACATGACGATGAAGCCGTCAACCCGCTTGAGCCGGTCGCACCAGCGGCGGATCGCCGGATAGTCCTGGCGCGATATGCCGCCTTCCTCCGACAGCATCACATAGGGAAAACAGGCGATATCAGCGATAGTGGGAGCGGCGGCGGCGCACAGCCAGTCGCGGCCTTCCTGTTCGCCGAACCACAAATGCTCGTCCAGGATGCGAAACAGGCGGTGTGCGCCGGCACGGCAGGCGTCGATATCGACATCGTAGAACAGGCCGTCATGCAACCTGGCGGCCGAAGCGGTGGCGGTGATGCCGTCGGCGAACGCCAACCATTGGCTGACTTCGCCCAGAAGCCTGGGATCGTCGCGCGGATACCAGGTGCCGGAGGGGTCGTAACGCGCGGCCAGATAGACCAGGATCGCCTGGGCATCGCGCAGCACCAGTCCGTCATCGTCGACAACCGGAAGCTGGCCGAGCGGGTTCAGGCGCAGGAACCAGTCCGATTTGTGTTCGCGGCCGGGATAGAAATCGACCGGCACGGTCTCGTAGTCGACGCCAAGAATGCTCATCAAGAGCCGCAGCTTGTAGCAATTGCCGGAAAGTTCGTAATCGTAGAGCTTGATCATCCGCCTTGCCTCACAAATCCAGCACCAGCCGCGCCGAACGGGCGCGCGACACGCAGGTCATGATCTTGGTGCCACTGCGCTTTTCGGTGTCGTTCAGATAGACGTCCTGATGGTCCGGCTCGCCTTCGATGACGGTCGCAAGGCAGGTGCCGCACGCGCCCTGTTCGCACGAGGACGGCATGTCGACGCCGTTTTCGCGGACCATGTCGAGAATGGTGCGGCCGGCCGGAACCTGGAAGGTGAGGCAGGACCGCGCCAGCGCGACCTCGAAGGTGGAGCTGTCGTCGATCTCGTTGGTGTTCTTGAAATACTCGAAATGGATCGCCTGTTCGGGCCAACCCCGTTCGGCGGCGACGCGGCGCGCGGCCTCGAGCATCGGTCCGGGACCGCACAGATAGAGGTGCATGCCATCCTGATAGGTCGAAAACAGGCTCGACAGCGTGTCGCCGGTGGCTTGCGGATCGAGGCCGAGATGCGGATGCAAGGTTGCGCCCAATCCGTCGAGCCGCTCGCGAAACGCCATCTGCGCCTCGTCGCGGGCGAAATAATGCAGCTCGAAGGCAAGGTCCTGATTGTGCAGGGCCTGGGCCATGGCGAGCAAGGGCGTGATGCCGATGCCGCCGGCGACCAGCAGCGTTTTGGAGGCGTCGCGGCGCAGCGGGAAATTGTTGCGCGGCTCGGAGATCGCCAGCACGTCGCCCTCGCGCACGGTGTCGTGCATGCACGAAGACCCGCCGGCGGATTCGGGCTCGCGCTTGACGCCGATGGTGAAGCGGTCGCTTTCGCCGGGGCCGTTGACGACCGAATATTGGCGGATTTCGCCGTTCGGCATGTGCACGTCGATATGCGCGCCGGGCTGGAAGGTCGGCAGGCCGCCGCCCAGCGGCGTAAGCTCGAAGCCGGCGATGCCGTCGGCTGCGGCCCATTTGCGTGCGACCTCGACCCGCAAGGTCGCCTTGCGGCCGTGCGGCGTCGGCTGCGGCATCTCGGCGAGCTCGGCCGGCACCGGATCGAAGACCGGTTCGATCGGGGCGGGCGCGGGCTCGCCGCGCACGGCGTCCTCGATCCGCTCGCGCAGGGCCGACAGGCGCTCATTGTGGTGGCGCAGCACCGCCATCCGTTGAGCGGCTTCCGGCTGCCGGTCGAGCACGCCGCGGATCACGGAACGCGCCGCGTCGACCGGCTGGACGAAGAACACGCAGCGTGTCTCGGCCGTTCCTTGGCGAGCCAGCAGCGCCAGCGAGAACGCGTCGGCGGTCTCGACGACCATTTCGGCGCCGTCGGCATCGAGTGCGCCGACCGGCTGGAAACGATGGGTTTGCAGATGCTCGACAACCCGGTCGGCGGCGGCATTGACGGGAATGCCGCGCAGCACCAGCAGGTCGCCCTCCGCCAGTCCGGCGATGCCGGGCACCTCGCCGACCGGTTCTTCGGCCGTCCACACGAAGCCGTAGCGCTCGACGGCGGAAAAGGTGCGGTTGGTGATGGTGCGGGCCGGCGCGTCGGCTGGGTGGGCGGGGATATAGGTGCAGCCGGCGGTGCGGTTGGAATAGCGCCAGCCATGATACTGGCATTTGAGCTCGCGACCGTCATTGATGCCGATCGACAGGCGCACGCCGCGATGCAGGCAGCGGTTCTCCCAGATGTTGACGAAATCGTCGTCGGCGCGCCAGACGGCGAATTCGCGCCCGAGCAGCTGCCCGTGGAAGACGTGGCGATAGGCGAGGTCGTGCGATGCGGCAATCGGGTGCCAGCGGTTCCTGGATTGGTCCAGCATGGTGCGCTCCGGATGAGGGGATCAGGCGGCGGCCGGGATGACGCCGTAGGTGACGCCCTTCTGGCTCAGCCAGCGGCGATAGGCGATGGCCGATTTGTCGGCGCGGATCGGGGTTTCGGCACGCGGGTCGAGCGGCAGCCGCTTGGGGTACTGGTTTTCCAGGATCGGCTTGTCCTGGCCGAAGATCGTCTGCTGGAAACGCTTGATGACCTTGTCCTCGTTTTCATCATCCAGGACGCACAGCATCATGTGGGCGCGGATATGCTCCTGGTCGAGGGGCTGGAGGAAGACCGCGATCACGTCCAGCCGGGTCTCGTCGAGCGGGCTGGATTTGTAGAGCACCGAGCAGAACGGGTGCGGCACGCGATAGATATAGTCGACATCGGCACCGCCATCGGACGCGGTGGAGGCCATCGGCTGGAAGAAGCGGCAGCGCGTGGCGAGGATCTCGTCGCGATCGGTCGAGATCTCGACATCGTATTCCTTGACCTCGGTATGGGGTTCGGCACCCAGAATGTCGGTGTGGACATAGGGAAAATGGCCCATGTCGAGGAAATTCTCGATCGCGCGCGGGGCGGAGACATTGACCCCGATGGTCGCCGCATTGAGCTTGCGGCGGTCGGGCTCGGCATATTCGGGAATCGGGAAAAGCGCGGCCGGCGGCCTGCCGAGCGAGGCCCATACATAACCGTAGGCGCTGATTGCCGGCAGCGTGTCGGTCAGCGCCGCGACATCGACCGGCATGCCGGGCTTCAGGTCCTCGCGTCTGCGCCAGGCCGCCACGGTGCCGTCTCCGGCGACGGCGTAGGACAGGTTTTCCTCAAGCAGGACGGTGTCGATCGCGCGGGCGCGCGGCGCCTCGTCGATGGCGCCAAGCGGGTACCATTGATTGAGGGTCACGTGATCGGTGCATTTCGGCTCGGTCATGGCGGGTCTTTCGTTGTGGTCTGGGCGGCGCATCAGTGATGGGCGGGAATCGCGCCGTAGCGTACATTGTGGTCGCGCAGCCAGCGACGGTAATAGACCGACACGGCGTCGGCGCGGATCGGGGTTTCGGCGCGCGGGTCGAGCGGCAGCCGCTTGGGGTACTGGTTTTCCAGGATCGGCTTGTCCTGGCCGAAGATCAACTGCATGAAGGCGCGCACGCCGGCCGCGTCGATCCCGTCCTTCAGATAGCACAGCAGCGGGTGGGCGACGCAGTTTTCCTCGTCGACCGGCTGCACGAACAGAAAGATCACGTCGAGCCGGTCGGTCTGGACGGGATTGCTCTTATAGAGCGCGACGGTGTAGGGCCGCACGACCTTGTAGATATAGTCGACCATCATGCCGCCGCTGGCTGTCGGCGAGGCGGCGGGCTGGAAGAAGCGGCATTCGGTGGCCAGCACCTCGCCGCCCTCGGTGAGACGGACCTGATACGGCTGCACCTCGGTATGGGGCTCCTCGCCGAGCCAGCCCGTGTGCACGAAGGGGAAATGGCCCATGTCGAGGAAGTTTTCCACTGCCCGCAGGCCGGAAACCCGGACCCCGATCGAACCGCCAGTGATGATGTGACGGTCGGGTTCGTCGGTTTCGGGTATCGCCACGATGTCGCGCTCGGGGGTGCCGAGACAGGCCCACAAAAAGCCGTAGCGTTCGGTCGCGGCGACCGGCTCGTTCGTGTCCAGGCGTGTCACCGCATAGCCGGTCCGGCTCTCCCGCGCGGCCAAATCGACGCCGAGCAGGCGCGCCCTATGGGTTTGGCCTTGCGGCAGGGTGGCGAGGTCGGCAATGATATGCCAGTCATTGACCAGCACGGGGTCGTTGCAACTGCGGTCTTGGCTCACGAAAAAACCTCCCGGGCGGCCGTTTTTTGGCTCATTTTGCGTTGGAGCGAAGCCTGTTCGATGTGAAATTGGATAGCAATTCCTGTTTTTTTGAAAGTCCTTTCGGCATTTATTGATTGTGAAACCCTATCCATTGCCCTCCAATCGGCGCGTGCTGCAGGTTCCCGCGATGTGGCTTACCCCGGACGGGGTGCGCCCGGCTGTCGGGATGGGAGACCGCGGCCGGGAGGAGACCCTGTCATGAGCAGCCGCTCGCAGGCCATTGCCGACATTCTGACGCGGGCGATCATCGATCATCGTCTCGTGCCCGGCTGCAAGCTGGGGGAGCGCGAGCTCGCCGAGATCTTCGGCGTCAGCCGGATCGTCGTGCGCCAGGCCGTAATCAGGCTGGCCGATGACGGGCTTGCCCAGATCGAGCGCAATCGCGGTGCCTTCGTCGCCAAGCCGAGCATGCAGGAGGCGATGGAGATCTACGACGCGCTGACGCTCGTCGAACAGGGCGTGGCGGCGCAGTTGAGCGAGCGGCTCGGTCCCGGCGGATGGGCCGAATTGCGCCAGCACGTGGAACGCCAGCGCCAGGCCGTGGCCGCCGGCAACGACGCGCTCGCCGACGTGCTCGGCCAGGAGTTCCATTCCGTGTTCGTGCGGCTGAGCCGCAACAAGGTCATGCAGGACATCCACGCCCAGCTCGTGCGGCGCACGACCTTGCTGCGCTCGCTGATCACGGCGGATTTCGACTATTGCAATCTTCTCGACGACCATTCGCGTGTCATCGACCTTCTGGAAAAGGGGCGGTTGAAGAAGGCGATGGAACTGATCGACACGCATCACCGCTCGGTGGTACGCGGCTACATCATGGACCGGGCCGTTTTTCCCGAACTCAGCCCGCGCGAGGCGCTTGCGCCCTATCTCGCGGATGGGGCGGCAAACACCGAAGCGGCCAACGACGAGGCGGGCTCCGAGCATAAGGGCGCACAGATCTATGCGATTCCGCCAGCCAATCTCCGGCGCAACCAAGCCGGCGATCCGTAACCAACAGAGGGAACGATGATGAACGGATTTTCCAGACGAACCTTTCTAAAAAGCGCGGGCGCGGCGGGCCTGGCGCTGGGCACCCCCGGCCTTGCGGGGTTGGCGCGCGCGCAGGAAAAGCTGAAGATCGGCGTCGTCTACGTTTCGCCGGTGGCCGAAATCGGCTGGACCAAACAGCACAGTCTCGGCGTCGAGGCGATCAGGGCCGAGTTCGGCGACGAGGTCGAGCTGACCGTGATCGACAATATCTTCAATCCGCAGGACGCCGAGCGGGTGTTCCGCGAGTTGGCAGCCAGCGGCAACAAGCTCGTCTTCGGCACCAGCTTCTCGCACGGTACGCCGCTGCAGAAGGTCGCGCCGCGTTTTCCAGACGTGGCGTTCGAGCACTGCTCGGGCATCGTGCACCTGAAGAATCTGGGCACGTTCGAGGCCAAATATTACGAAGGCACCTATGTCGCCGGCGCGGCCGCCGGCCATATGACCGAATCCGGCAAGATCGGCTTTATCGGCGGCTTCCCGATTCCCGACATTGTCGGCCCGGCCAACGCGCTGCTGCTCGGCGCGCAGAGCGTCAATCCGGACGTGACCTGCAACACCATCTTCCTCAATTCCTGGTTCGATCCGGGCAAGGAGAAGGAAGCGGCCAACACGCTGGTTTCGCAGGGTTGCGACGTCATCTGCTCGATGACGGACACGGCGACCGGCGTGCAGGTGGCCGGCGAGAAGGGCGCCTGGTCGATCGGCTATGCCAGCGACATGAGCCCGTTCGGCAACGGCAAGCACCTGACCGCCTTCGTGCTCGACTGGTCGAGCGAATATGTCGGCGCGGCCAAGGCCGTCGCTGCCGGTACCTGGAAGGCGGAGGAGCGCTGGCAGGGGCTTAACGGCGGCTTCGTCAAGATGGCGCCCTTTAACGAAGCGATCCCGGCCGAGGTGCAGGCCGAACTCAAGCAACTCGAGGCCGATATCGGCAGCGGCGCCGTGCACCCCTATGCCGGCGAGCTGCAGGACCAGGATGGGAACGTGAAGGCGGCGGCCGGCTCGGTGCTGTCCGACGCCGACATCCGCAGCATGAACTGGTTCGTCAAGGGCATGATCGGCCAACTCGGCTGAGGACTGCAATCACGGCGCGTCCGCCTGGAGGCGATGCCTCCCGGGCGGACGCCGCGCGCCCCAGTGAACGCGACCTTTTTGCGGTTCGTGCGGACCGCAAAAGATCCTAGCCAGGCAAACCCGCAATGACCCCACGCCTTGAACTGCGCAATATCTGCAAGACCTATCCGGGCGTCGTCGCCAATGACGATATCTCGATGTTGATCGCGCCGGGCGAGATCCATGCCGTTCTCGGCGAGAACGGCGCCGGCAAATCGACCCTGATGAAAATCATCTACGGCGCCGCACAGGCCGATTCCGGGACCATCCATTGCGACGGCAAACTGGTCGAGACGCACAACCCCGCGAGTTCGCGCGCGCTCGGCATCGAGATGGTCTACCAGCATTTTGCGCTGTTTGAGTCCGTCACGGTGGTCGAAAACATCGCGCTTTCGGTCAGCAGCACCTTTCACCTGGAAAGCCTCGCCGTAAAGATCACGGAACTGTCGCAGCGCTACGGCATGCCGATCGACCCCTATCGGCGGGTGCACGACCTGTCGGTCGGCGAACGCCAGCGCGTGGAGATCGTGCGCTGCCTGTTGCAGGCGCCGAAGCTGTTGATCCTGGACGAACCGACCTCGGTGCTGACGCCGCAGGCGGTGGTGAAGCTGTTCGAGACGCTGCGCCAACTCGCTGCCGAGGGCTGCAGCATTCTTTATATCAGCCACAAGCTCGACGAGGTGCAGGAACTGTGCGATTCGGCGACCGTGTTGCGCAACGGCCGGGTGACCGGCACGGCGCGGCCGCGCGAATCCACCTCCGTCGAGCTCGCGCGCATGATGGTCGGCTCCGACCTGCCGGAAATGCGGCTCGAGCCGGCGACGCCGAGCCCGGAGCCGGTTCTGGAGGTTCGCAACCTGTCGGCGTCGCCGAAGGACCGCTACGGCGTCGGCCTGAAGGACGTGTCGTTTTGTGTCCATGGCGGCGAGATCGTCGGCCTTGCCGGCGTGTCCGGCAACGGCCAGGCGGAGCTGATTTCCCTGCTGAGCGGCGAGCGACTCCACGCCCAGGCCGACACGATCCGCATCAACGGGCAGCCGGTCGGCCGTCTCGACGCGGCGGGGCGACGGCGGATCGGTACGGCGTTCGTGCCCGAAGAGCGGCTCGGCCGCGGCGCGGTGCCGCCGCATGCCTTGTGGGAAAACGGGATCCTGACCGGTCATCGCACGGGGCTGGTGCGCAACGGGCTCGTCAACCGGCCGAAGGCGCGGGACTTCGCGCGGGCGATCATCGACCGCTTCAACGTCAAGGCCAACGGGCCGGGAGCGAGCGCGCAGAGCCTTTCGGGCGGCAATCTGCAGAAATTCATCGTCGGCCGCGAGATCGAGCTGGCGCCAAAACTGTTTCTGGTCTCGCAACCGACCTGGGGTGTCGACGTGGGGGCGGCGGCCTTTCTGCGCCAGACCCTGATCGATCTCAGTCGCGCCGGGGCCGCCGTGCTGGTGGTTTCGGAGGAACTCGACGAGCTGTTCGAGATCTGCGACCGGCTGCTGGTGATCTGCCAGGGCCAGGTTTCGGCGCCGCTGCGCACCGCCGAAACGGATCGCGAAGAGGTGGGCCTGTTGATGACACGGCTCGGTGGACAGGACGGCGACAAGAGGAGCGGCGAGCTTGCACTTCAGGATTGAACAACGGCCCGAACCGTCGGCGCGCATGCGCGTCGCCGCGCCGATCGTGGCGACCGCGCTGACGCTGTTGGTCGGCTCGATCGTCTTCGCCGCGCTGGGGCACAGCCCGCTTGCCACGCTGCACGCGTTTTTCATTGCGCCGCTCAGTTCCATGAACGGGCTTTCGGAGTGGCTGTTGAAGGCCTCGCCGCTGATCCTGATCGCCTGCGGCCTGGCGGTCGGGTTTCGCGCCAATGTGTGGAATATCGGCGCCGAGGGGCAGTTGATCATCGGTGCGATCGCAGCCAGCGGCGTCGGGCTCTTCTACCCCAGCCCGGAAAGCGTCCTCTTGCTGCCGCTGATGTTCGTGGCGGGCGCGCTCGCCGGCATGGGCTGGGCTGCGATCCCGGCCTTCCTGCGCGCACGCATGAACACCAACGAGATCCTGGTCACGCTGATGCTGACCTATATCGCGGTGCTGCTGTTGTCGTGGCTCGTGCATGGCCCCTGGCGCGACCCGGCCGGCTTCAACTATCCCCAGACCGCGCTCTTGCCGCCGGCGGCGATGTTCGAGCCGTTCGACTATGCCTATCGGCTCAACGGCTCGGTCTTCATCACCGTGGTCGCGGTGGTTGCGATGTGGCTTTTTACCGACCGCAGCTTCCTCGGCTACAAGATGTCGGTCAGCGGCGCGGCGCCGCTCGCCGCGCGCTATGCCGGATTTCGCGAATCCGCGGCGGTGTGGACGGGGCTCCTGGCCGGAGGGGCGGCGGCCGGCATGGCCGGCATGGCCGAGGCGGCGGGGCCGCTCGGCCAGCTTTCGCCGCAGATTTCGCCCGGCTACGGCTTCGCGGCGATCATCGTCGCCTTTATCGGCCGGCTCAACGCCTTCGGCATCGTTTTGGGCGGTCTGCTGATGTCGCTGCTGTTTCTCGGCGGCGATTCCGTGCAGATGACGCTCGGCCTTCCGTCGGCGCTGACGCGCATCTTCCAGGGCATCCTGCTGTTTTTCCTGCTGGCCGCCGATTTCTTCATCTTCTATCGCATCCGCCCGCTACGGGAGCACGCCTGATGGACCTTTTCATCGCGATCTTCACCGGTACGATCATTGCCGCCACGCCGCTGATCTTCGCCGCGCTCGGCGAACTGGTGGTGGAAAAGTCCGGCGTGCTCAATCTCGGCATCGAGGGCATGATGCTGGTCGGGGCTGCGTTTGCCTTCTGGGGGGTGATCGCCGGCCTGCCGATGCCGCTCGCCATCCTTGCCGGCGCGCTTGCCGGCGCGGCCTCCTCGCTGCTGTTCGGCGTTCTGGCGCTCACCTTCCTGACCAATCAGTACGCCGCCGGGTTGGCGCTGGCGATCTTCGGTTCGGGCCTGTCGGCCTTTATCGGGAGGGGGTTCGGCAGCGCGCCGATCGATGCGCTCGATGCGATCCACCTGCCGGTGCTGTCCGACATTCCGCTGGTCGGGCCGCTTCTGCTGCGGTTCGACCCGCTGGTCTATCTGGCGCTGGCGATGTTCGTTCTCATCAGCTGGTTTCTCTACCGCACCAAGGCGGGGCTGGTGCTGCGCACGATCGGCGAATCGCCGGAGACCGCGCACGCGATCGGTTTTCCGGTGATCGGAATACGCTATCTCGCCGTGCTGTTCGGTGGATTGATGGCGGGCCTGGGCGGCGCCTATCTGTCGGTCGCCTATACCCCGCTATGGGTGGAGAACATGACCGCCGGACGCGGCTGGATCGCGCTGGCGCTGGTGGTGTTCGCGACCTGGCGTCCGCTCCGGGTGCTGCTGGGGGCCTGGCTGTTCGGCGGCATGACCATCCTGCAATTGCAGGGCCAGGCGCTCGGGCTCGGCGTCCCGTCTGAGCTTCTGTCGGCGCTGCCTTACGCCGCCACCATCGTGGTGCTGGTGATCATCTCGCAGAACCGCCAGATGCTGGCGCTGCATTTCCCGGCCTCGCTGGCCAAGCCGTTCCGGCCCGCGAACTGAGGCGCCTAAGGGCGCGGATCGCGGCGCCTCGGGCTCTCAGTAGCCGAGAATGTCGAGAAACCGGTTCCAGCGCATGCCGAGATTGAGCATCGGCGCGCGCAGGCGATGCAGCGGGAACGGACGCAACGGCGTCTCGGGCATTGAATGCTCTTCCGGCGTGCCGGCCAGGCGCGCGGCCAGCCAGGCGCCGAGGCGATGCGACAGCGCCACGCCGCGGCCGTTGAAGCCGGCAAGCACGTGGAGCTCGTCGGCGAGCCGGTGATAGTGCGGGAGGTAATCGAAGGTGATGCCGACCAGCCCGGTCCAGCGCTGCTCGATCGGCAGGCCGGCGAGATCGGGAAAGACGCCGTGCAGGACCTGTTCCAGCACCGCATAGTCCGGCGCGTGAGGGCTTTGCGCCTGCGCGGAGGAAAACGACGCGCGGCCGCCTATGACCAGACGTCCGTCGGGGCTGCGGCGGAAATAAAGCACCAGCCGGCGGCTGTCATAGACCGTCTCGCCCCCGGCCAGAATATGGTCGTGCGCGGCTCCGATAGGGGCGGTGGCGATCTGGAAACTGTTGACCGGCAGCAGCGAGCGGGCGAGGCCGGGAACGAGCGCGTCGCTGTAGGCGTTGGTCGCGACCGCCACCTTGCGGGCCCATAGCCGACCATGCGCGGTGTCGAGGCGCCACAGGCCGCGCGCGCGCGCCAAGGCTGTGGCCGGGGAATGGGGATGGATCGCGGCGCCGGCCTCGCGGGCGGCGCGCGCCATTTCGCGGGCAAGGTCGAGCGGCTGCACGCTGGCGCCGCGCGGATCGTAAAGGCCGCCCGGATAGCGCGTCGTTCCGACCCGGCGGGCGACGTCGTCCGGCCCGAGTTCCTCGACCGCGACGCCTTCCCGTTTCAGGGTTTTGGTGGCCTGCTTCAGGGTGGCGTGCGCGGTGGCGTTGTGGGCGAGGCGGAAGAGACCGGGCTGGCGCCAACCGCAATCGAGCGCCTTGCGCGCGATCAGCGCGCCGAGAAAGTCGGGTGCCTCCTGGCCGAAACGATGCAGTGCGCGCCCAGCCTCGCCGAACCGCGCGGCCAGCGCCTTTTCGTCGAGCTTGATGCCCGGATTGACCTGACCGCCATTGCGGCCGCTGGCGCCGTGGCCGATTTCGTGCGCCTCAAGCAGCGCCGTCGCCACGCCGCGCTCGGCCAGATGCAGGGCGATCGACAGGCCGGTGAAGCCGCCGCCGACAATGGCGACGTCGACCTCGCGCTCGCCTTCGAGCGCGGGCGCCTCGAACGGCGGGGTGGCCGCCGCGGCAGCCCATAGTCCCTGGGCCGCCGGCCGGGCTGGGGCGCCGGGCACGGCCCTAGCCCTGCCGCACGAAGAAATGTTTGCTCATGGTCTCCTCGACCTCCCAGGTGCCGCGAAATCCCGGCGCGATCAGCGCGGTCGCCCCCGGTTCCAGTGCGATATCGGTGCCGTCGTCGCCGCGAATGCGGCCGCGCCCCTCGAGCACGTTGAGAAATTCCCATTTGTCGTAGGCGATGGTCCAGCAGCCGGGCGTCGATTCCCAGCGACCGCTGGTCATGCCGCCGTCGGTGAAGAAGATCCAGCTCCGCCATTGCGGGTCGCCGTGAAGAATGCGCTCGGCAGCGGGCCTGGTTTCGCGCGGCTCGGTTTCGGCGCGGTCGAAATCGATAATGTGCTTGTTCATGCGGGCAGTACTTCTGACGGTGTTGGGACGGCCGGCGTTCAGGACGCCGGCGGGAACAGGGCACCTTCGGTCGGCGACCAGGAAATCCAGATATCATTGCCCGGCTTGAAGGCGGCGGCGGGGCCCGAGCGTCCCTTGCGCACATGGATGGGGCCGAGCGGCGTGTCCAAGGTGAACCGGATGCTGGCTCCGAGAAATTCGCGCAGCTCGATGCGGGCTTGGAGGAGATTGACATCGGTGTCCGGTCGCTCGCCGGACATCTCGATCGCTTCCGGGCGCACCATCAGCACCGCCTGTTCCAGCGCGCCGTCGGTCCTGTCCAGGGCGAGCAGCTCCAATTCCGGCGCCGTGCGCGCGCTGACCCTGCGGAAGCGGTCTTCGGTCGCGCCCAGCGACACCGTGATACGGTTGGAATCGCCGACGAAGCCGGCGACGAAACCGGTGTTCGGCCGCTCATAGATCTCGTCGGGCGAACCGAGCTGGCAGATCTTGCCGTTCGCCATCACCGCGATGCGGTCCGACAGCGCCAGCGCCTCTTCCTGATCGTGGGTCACGTAGATGACGGTGACGCCGAATTCGCGCTGGATGCGTTTGATCTCGGTCTGCAACTGGTCGCGCAGGCTGCGGTCGAGCGCCCCCAGCGGCTCGTCCATCAACAAGACGGGCGGCTCGAAGACGAGCGCGCGCGCGAGTGCGACGCGCTGCTGCTGGCCGCCCGACAGCGCGCTGATGCGCCGGTCGGAAAACTGCTCCAGCGACACGACTTTCAAAACGCGCTCGACGGCCTTGCTGATGTCCGCTTCGGCCCATTTGCGCATGCGCAGCGGAAACGCGATGTTGTCGAACACGTCGAGATGAGGAAACAGCGCATAGTTCTGGAACACGACACCGAGGCCGCGTTTTTCGGGCGGCAGGGAAAGAATGTCGCGCCCGTCGATGCTGATGGTACCGGAATCGGGCTCCGTCAGCCCGGCAACCGCCATCAGCGTGGTCGTCTTGCCGGACCCGCTCAGACCCAGAAGGGTGACGAATTCACCAGGTTCGATCGACAGCGACACGTCGTCGACGGCGACGAATTCGCCGTAGCGCTTGTTCAGTCCCGCGATCTCAACGGCTGCACCGGGCATAGCGTTTCTCCGTCGTTCTACCAGTAGCGTTGCGTTGCGTCGGTCAGAAGCTCGGGCCCGTTCTCGGTGACCAGGATGGTCTCCTCGAAATCGCCGAGATAGCCGTCTTGCGAAATGGTGCGCTCGACCGAGAGCACCATGTTGGGCACGATCTCGCGGCTGACGCCGCGGGCGAGCCAGGGGGCGTCCCAGCCGAGGCCGACACCGTGGCCCATGGCGGAAAACACGCCGGTGACGGGAAAGCCCATCGCTTCCTGCTTGCCGAGGCCGGCGGCGCCGAGATCGCCGGCGGTCGCGCCTGGGCGTACCGCGGCGATGGTGGCGTCCACGCAGGCCTTGGCCGCCTCCAGAAACTCCACCTGCCGCTTCGACACGGGGCCGATCGCCTTGGCGCGGGCAAGATCGAAGACATAGCCGTTAAGGGCGCCGGAAATGCCGAGCCTGATCCAGCCGCCCTCCTCGAGCTTCTTGTCGGAGCCCCAGGTCGGGAAATTGTTGCGGGCAAACCGCGACGGATCGCCGCCGACGCCGGAGGCCATGAAGGAATTGTAGAGAACGCCGCCGGCCGGAACCAGCACGTCGAGCCCGGCGGCCACGACCTCGCCGTGCGAGGTGCCGGGGCGCGCGGCCTCCATCATCGCCTCGATCATGCGCGAGCCGAGGCTGGACGCCCGGCGCAGCAGCGCGATCTCGGCCGGCGACTTGATGGCGCGCAGCTCGCCGACGACATCGTCGGCGGCCAGCAGGCTCATGTCCGGCAGCGCCTCGGCAAGTCTGCCGGCCATGGCGAACGACAGCACGTCGCCGCCGACCAGCCCGACCCGCGCCTTGCCGAGCCCGGCGCGCCGCAAGGCCTCGATGGCGCCTTCGACGACGAAGTCGGTGTAGTCGACCGTGCCGTCGTCGAGCCGGATGCGGCCATCGTCGGGAACGTCGATCACCAGTTGCGGGTCGCCGTCGACCGGCAGCACCAGGAAGGTGTGGGCACGTCCCGACCAATTGTCCGCGAAGTCGGGAATGAAGGGAAAATGGGTGTAAAAATTGGTCAGGTAGAACACGTCGGCATAGCGGTCGAGCGTGCCGCCGCCGCGCGAACACACCAGCAACGCGTCGAGCCCTCGTGCTTTGGCTTCTGCCTTGGCGCGCTGCCGGCGGGCGCTGAATTCTTCGGCCGAAATGGTTGGGGTCATGGTCGGTGCCGGATGTCCAGGTTGGCGGAGGGGGCTATCTGCGCTGGACGAGCCAGAACAGTGTCAGGACGACGCAGGAGACGATCAAAAGCAGGCATGAGGCCGCCGCGACGATCGGACTGATTTCGAAACGGATGCCGCTCCACATCTGGACCGGCAAGGTGGTGGCGTCGGCGCCGGCGATGAACAGCGCCACCACCACCTCGTCGAAGCTGGTGATGAAGGCGAAGACCGCGCCGGCGGTGATGCCGGGCGCAAGGATGGGCAGGGTCACGCGCACGAAGGCGGTTGTCGGCGTCGCGCCAAGGCTGCGCGCGGCGTCGACCACGCGACGATCGAGCTTTTGCAGGATGGCGGAAACATTGATGATGACGAAGGGCAATGCGAGCACGGTGTGTGCGAGCACCAGTCCGGGGATGCTCGCCACCAGCCCGGCGCGCGCGAACGGCGTATAGAGCGCGGCGGCGGTGATGATGGTCGGGACCACCATCGGCATGATGAAGAAGAAGGTGACGGCGCGGCCGGTCCGGCGCGGCAGCTGGCCGAGACCGAGGGCGATCATGGTGCCGAGCGTCGTCGACAGGGCCGCCGTCAGCACCGCGACCACCGCGCTGGTTCCCAGCGAGCCGATCCATTCCGGCCGTTCGAAGAATTCGCGATACCAGTGCAGCGTGAAGCCGCGCGGCGGGAAGGTGATGAAATTGGTCTCGGTGAAGGAGATCGGCGCCACCGCCAGTGTCGGCAGCACCAGGAACACGCAGACCGCCGCGGCAAAGGCCGTCAGCACAGCACTCGACAGACGTCCGGTCATCGTGTGCCCCACAGGCGGCCGAGGTCGAAGAAACGGTCGCCGATCCAGTAAAGCGTGATCGTGGCCACGAGCAGCACCGTCGACAAGGCGGCGGCGAAAGGCCAGTTCAGCGTGCTGTTGATGTTGAACTCGATGAGCTGGGCGAGAAGGATGTCGCGCGGGCCGCCCAAGAGCGCGGGCACGACGAAGAAACCGAGACTGAGCATGAAGACCAGTAGCAGGCCGGCGAGCACGCCGGGCATGGTGAGGGGAAGATAGACACGTGTGAAGGCGGCCAGCGGGCTGGCGCCGAGCGAGCGCGCCGCGCTCGGCAGGGTCGGGTCGAGACGGCTCATTACCGCGGCCAGCGGCAGCACCATGTAAGGCAGCATGATCTGGGTCATGCCGATCAGCACGCCCGTGGTGTTGTGGACCAGCGGAATCGCGCCGTCGATCAGGCCGATCTCACGCAGCAGGCCGTTGATGATGCCTTGCGGGTTCAACAGCACGATCCAGCCATAGGACCGCACCAGCAGGTTGGTCCAAAACGGGATCAGCACGCAGAGGAGAATGACCGCCTTGCCGAGCGGACCAGACCGGTTGAGCTGATAGGCGAGTGGGTAGCCGAGCAACAGGCACAGCACCGCCACCTGGGTGCTGAGCAGCAGCGTGCGCCCGATAACCCGGACATAGATCGGGTCGAGAAAGACACGCTGGTAATGGACGAATGCACCGGCCGAATCGCTGAAGCTGGTGGCCACCAGGCGGGCGACCGGCCAAGCGAAGAGGATCGCCAGGAAGGCGAGACCGGGCAGCAGCAGCGCGCCGGAGCGCCAGTTCATCGATTTGCCGGGCATTGCGTCCATTTCCGTCGCGTCGGGCGCGGTCGTTTACGAAAGTTTCCAGGCGTTGACCTTGTCGGTCACGGCGGCAAGGTTTTCGCCCCACCATTTCTCGCCCAGAATCACGGCCTTGTCGCGCATTTGCGGTCCGCCGGATAGGGTCTCGGCGCGCTCCTGCGGGATCATGTCGAAGGCTTCCGGCACCACCGGGCCATAGGTGTAGGCCTCGGCAATGGCGGCCTGGGCGTCCGGGGTCAGTGCGTAGGCCAGGAAGCGCATGGCGGCGTCCTTGTTGGGGGCGCCTTTGGGCACCACCATCGCCGACCAAGTGAGGAAGCTCAGCCCGTATTCGATCTCGATCGGCGCGCCATTGTTGCGCGCATTGAGCGCGCGGCCGTCGGGCACGAGCCCGATCGCGGCCTGGCCGTCAGACAGGTACTGCTCGCCCTGGGCATTGGTCTCGTAGAACAGGATGTGGTCGCGGATCGTGCCGAGCTTGGCCAGCGCGCGGTCGATGTCGAGCGGATAGAGATCGGCCGGCGCGACGCCGTCGGCAAGCAGCGCGGCTTCCAGATAGGCGCCGTTGGCCTTGGTGTAGAAGGCGCGCTTGCCTGGGAATTTCTCAACGTCGAACACGTCGGCGAAGGTCTTGGGGCCGGGGGCCAGATCCTTGTTGTAGGCGATCAGCCGGGAAAACAGCACCTGCGGCACCGAATAATCGGTGATGAGATCCTGGCCTTCCATGATCGGGCTTTTGTCGACGACGCCGAAATCGATGGGCTCGAGCAGGTTCTTTTCCGCCCCGATCCACTGGAAGTCGGGCAGCACCTCGACGATGTCCCATTCCGTGTTGCCGGATTCCACCATGGCCTGGATGCGGCCGTAGCTGTTGCCGGGCACGGAGCGCACGGCAATCCCGGTCTTTTCGGTGAACGGGTCGAACCAGGCCTCGCGCATCGCGGCTTCCCAGGAGCCGCCCCAGGACGAAAAGACGATCTCGCCGTTCTGCTGCGCGCGCAGCACCGCGGGCGCGGCCAGCAGCGCGACACCGGCGCCGCCGAGTTTGAGAACGTCGCGGCGGGTGGGGGTGAACGATTTCGGATTGCGGGTCATGTCTGCCAGCCTCCTTTGGCTTGGAATTGGTAAGTACCATGTAGACCAATTTGAGGGTAAACATCATAAAACAGGCTTGTAAAGAGGAAAAACGAGGGAATGGTTCGCTTGATTTGTGTAAATAGGTATGATTGGTATGTTGAAAGATGGACAACCATACGGAGCACAGGGCGGCGTGACGCAAGGCTGGAGCATCGCTCGCGCGCATTCGCGCGACAATCTTCTCGAGCAGTGCCGGCAGGCGCTCGGCGACGGAAGCCTGCAGCCGGGCCAGCGGCTGCCCAATGAACGCCGGGTGGCGGAAATGTCCGGCCTGTCGCGCTCGACGGTGCGCGCGGCCTTCGACCTGTTGGAACGGGAAGGGCTGATCGTGCGCCATGTCGGGCGGGGAACCTATGTGGCGGAGGATGCGGCCAAGGCCGCGCCGAGCGCCGAGGGAGGGGATTTCAGGCCGGCCGAACTGATGGAATTCCGTCTGATGGTGGAGCCCTCGCTGGTCGAACTGATCGTGGTCACGGCCACCGACGCGCGGCTGGATGCCCTGTCCGCACTGGTGCGCGGCGGGCGCGACGTGCGGCTATGGCAGGAGGCGGAGGAGGCCGACCGGGCCTTTCATCGCGGCCTGTTCGACGCCACCGACAACCGCATCTTTTCCGATCTCGGCCAACGGCTGAGCGCGATGCGCGACAGTCGAAGCTGGATGCGGCTGAAGGAGGGCAGTTTCTCGCTGGAGAAGTGGCAAATCTACCAGCAGGAGCACGAGGTGATCGTGGCGGCGCTGCTCGACCGCAACGCCGAGAGCGCCCGCAACGCGCTCCGCCGCCATCTGGGCGGCGTGCGGGCCAACGCGCAAATGGCGACGTCGGATCTTTAAACCGCTCTCCGGGGACCGGGGTCTTGCATCGGCGGCGCGACGCGCTGCCGCCCGGCGTGCGGATGCGGCTTGCCGCGGCCGGCCCTCGCGTGTCGATGCAAGGCCGGACGCCGGGACAGTCGGGTCCCGGCGCTTTGCGACCGGGCCTCAGTAGCCGAGCGCGCAGCCGTCCTTGCGCGGGTCGGAGCCACCGAGCAGCGTGCCGCGTTCCCAGTCGATCCAGATCGCCTGGGCGCCGCCGATCGGCCAGCTCGGCGGCTGCACGGTGAAGCCGCGTCGTTCCAGGTCCGGTCCGACCGCCTGGCGCAGGCGCGTCTCGGCCTCGACGGTCGCGGTGCCCGGCAGCGGGAACAAGCGCGGGGCGTCGATCGCGGCCTGGACGTCGAGACCGTGGTCGATCATCAGGCTGAGAAACTGGGCGTGGCCCATGGCCTGATAGTGACCGCCCATCACGCCGAACGGCATGACGGCGCGGCCGTCGCGCGACAGCATGCCGGGGATGATGGTGTGCATCGGCCGCTTGCCGGGCGCGATCGCGTTGCGGTGGCCACGCTGAAGGCTGAAGCTCTGGCCCCGGTTGTGGAACAGCACGCCCGATCGCGGCGTCATGAGTCCGGATCCATAGGGGTGGAAGATCGAATTGATGAAGCTGACGGCATTCCGGTCCTTGTCGACGACGCAAATATAGACCGTGTCTTTATGCTCGACCGTGTCGCCGGCGGCCTGCGGGGTCATGGCCCGGTTGCGGTCGATCCGGCGCGCCAGCCGGTCGGCGAAGGCGTCGGACAGGAGGTCGTCGAGCGGCACCGCGGCGGTGCCCATATCGGCCACGTAAAGGTCGCGGGCGGCGTAGGCGAGGCGGGTCGCCTCGACCAGCACATGCAGGTTGTCGATCCCCTGCGGGGCACCCGACGGGGCGATCCGTTCCAGGATATTCAGGATCATGAGCGCGACCACGCCCTGGCCGTTGGGCGGGCATTCATGCACCGTCCAGCCGCGATAGTCGGTCTTGATCGGGGTGACATATTCGCCGGCGGCGGCCGCAAAATCGTCGCGCGTGTGCAGGCCGCCGCGCGCGCGCAGAAATTCGACCATCTCCTCGGCTACCGCGCCGCGATAAAAAGCGTCGGGGCCCTCGCGCCCGATCGCGGCCAGCGTGTCGGCGAGGGCCGGCTGGCGCTGGACGGCGCCGATGGCCGGCGGCTCGCCGTCGACCAGGAAGGTGGCGCTTGCCGCCGGGTCGGCGGCGATCAGGGCCTGCTGCAGCTCGGTGTCGCGGGCAACGCGCGGCGTGATCGCATAGCCGTCGCGGGCGAGGTCGATCGCCGGGGCGAGGATTTCGGCAAGCGGCATGCGACCGTGGTCGGCGACCAGCCGCGCCCAGGCCTCGACCGCGCCGGGAATGGTGACGGCATGCGGGCTGGCGCGGTCGATGGCGGCGATGCCGGCGTTTTCGTACCAGTCGAGCGTGGCGGCCGCCGGGGTGCGCCCCGAACCGTTATAGGCGAGGGGTTCGGCGCTGCCTGCCGGCGTCATCAGCACGAAACAGTCGCCGCCGATACCGGTCGATCCGGGCTCCACCACGCACTGTACCGCGCAAGCGGCGACGGCGGCGTCGATGGCGTGTCCGCCCGCCTTCAAAATGTCGAGCGCGGCCACTGTGGCCAGCGGGTGCGAGCTTGCCGCCATGGCGTTGCGGCTCGCCGCAAGCGAGCGGCCCGGATTCTCGAAATCACGCATCGATCCTGTCCTTCAGTGCGGCCTCTTCCAGCCGGAAAATGGGTGTGTTGCGCTCGTCATCGGCGCCCTTCCGCGAGTGGCCGGTGTGTCCCGTGCAGCAGCGATTGCGCGTCGACGACCCGTTGCAGGTCGTCACGCGAACGCTGCACGTGCAGCTTGGCGGCGCGGGCGGCGCGTTTCCCGTCGCGCGCGGTGACGGCGGCGACGATCTCCTTGTGCTCGGCGCGTGTCAAATCCCAACGGTCGATCCACAAAACGTCAACCCAGATCAGCAGCGACAGGCGCCCGTAAAGGGCGTTCAGCGTGTCGATCAGGAAGCGTTGGCCGGTTTCGCGAACGATGATCTCGTGGATGCGCATGCCGGTGCGCACCTCCTCGGCGAGATCGTCGAGCGACAGGTGTTCGTGTGCCTCGAAGGCGGCGAGCCGCCGCATCACCGCGTCGAGCTCCGCGATGCCCTTCTCGGTGATCGAGTCGGCGGCCAGGGCGGCGGCGTGGGCGTCCAGAAGCATGCGCAGATCGAGAAGCTCGCCGGCCGTCTTCAGGTCGACGACGGTTACCGTGTAGCCGCGATGCGGCTGGTTTTCCACCAGCCCCTCGATCTCGAGCTTGTTGAGCGCCTCGCGCAGCGGCGTGCGGCTGAGGCCGAGCTTGTCCGACAGCTCGCGTTCGCGCAGCGGCTCGCCGGGTCGCACCTCGCCCCTGAGGATCATGGCGCGCACGCGGTCGAACGCCGTCTGCTTCAGCGTGGCCGGGTTCCTGTCGATATTGCCGGAGCCTTTCATGGTGCGCTCCAATCACGATGGTATACAATTGTCAATCGTTTGGTATTTCATCTGCCTTCCGATCGTCGTGCCTGCGGATCGGTCCGGGCGAACAGACCGGGGCACGGTTGCGAACCCGGTTCGGACAAGGGCGCGACACCGGCGGATTTCCCTTGCCGGCGCGCAGGTTCGCACGCCGCTCGGGCTGCCTCGCAAGGCCTCTTTGCCGGGGTCGCGACTTGCTGTAGAAGCGCTGTGATGTCCGATTTCGCTCAGCCAGTCCGGCAATTCGCCTTTCTGCTCGTCGACAAGTTCTCGATGTTTTCGCTGGCCGCGGCGATCGACACGTTCCGTTCGGCCAACCGGACCATCGGCCGCGATCATTACGGCTGGGTCACCGTGTCGCCGGACGGCGAATCCGTGATTGCATCCAACGGGTTGCCACTGAAGGTCGACTATTCCGTGGTCGACATGCCGCGGTCGGAAATCCTGTTCGTATGCGTGGGGCTGGCGCTCGATTTCCCCGGCAAGAGCAAGGTGCTGGGCGCGTTGCGCTCTTGGGGGCGGCGCGGCGGCGCGCTCGGCGCCCTGTCGGTCGGTTCGCATCTTCTGGCCGAGGCCGGCCAGCTCGACGGTTATCGCTGCACGATCCACTGGGAAAACCGGGCCGGTTTCCAGGAGCGGTTTCGCGACATCGAATGCACGGGCAATGTGTTCGAGATCGACCGCAAGCGTTACACCTGCGCCGGCGGCACCACCTCGATCGATCTGATGCTGGAGATCGTGCGGGCCGAATTCGGCTCGAGCCTTTCGAACGAGGTCGCCAACCAGTTCCATCACGAGCGCATTCGCGGCGACACCGACCGGCAGCGCATCGGGCCCGAGCGCGACCTGACCGGCAAGTCGGAAAAGCTGAAGAAAATCGTCGCCATGATGGCGGAAAATCTCGACGAGCCGTTTTCGGCGGTCGAGCTGGCCAAAGGAGCGGGACTGTCGGTGCGCCAGGTCGAGCGGCTTTTCCTGCGCCATCTCAACATGACGCCGGGGCGGTACTATATGCGCCTGCGGCTTGAGCGCGCGCGCGAATTGCTGCGCCAGACCAATCTGCCGATCCTCGACGTGGCGATCGCGACCGGCTTTACCTCGCACTCCTATTTCGCGCAGAGCTACCGGCTGCAGTTCGGCCGGCCGCCGAGCGAGGAACGCCGCACGGCATACTGAGCCGGCCTGTCCGGCCCGTGTTCGGCGGCGCCGAGCGGCGTGCGGATCGTTACAGCGACGCTTCGGACCGGCCCTGGGCGCGCTGGATGCGCTTTTGTTCCCAGATCTTTTCCTCAAGCGTCTGCCGTTCGAGATCGGCCGTGCTCGGGGCGCGGGTTTCCACGCCGTAGGGAGAGCCGGCACAGCCGGCCAGCGCGAACGGGGTCAGAAGAAGAAAAAGCATCAGGCGTCTTGTCATGGCGCGGGACACTATCGCCTGCCGGCGGCTTCGACAACGGCAATTTATCCAATGGCCCCGTGTTCGGGCGAGCCCGCGCTCGCACGACGCGCGCGGCCAGTAACGGCTTGCTAACGGTCCGGCTTCTTTCTAGCGTCGCGGTATCAACAATATTGGATTCCCGTTCATGAAGACATTGAAATTGCTGGTTGCCGCCGCTGGGTGCGTGCTGGCCGCCACAGCCGCCGGGGCGGCGGAACGCGCCGTCATCGTCCTCGATGCGTCGGGCTCGATGTGGGGCCAGATCGACGGTAAGCCCAAGCTGGAGATCGCGCGCGAGACGCTGTCCGACGTCCTGGCGACGCTGCCGGCCGAGCTCGAACTCGGGTTGATGGCCTATGGCCATCGCGAGAAGGGCAATTGCGCGGATATCGAGCTGATCGTGGAACCAGCGGCGGGCGCGGCACCGCGGATCGCCGAGGCCGCCGGAGGGCTGCGCTTCCTCGGCAAGACGCCGCTTTCGGCCGCCGTCGAGCGCGCCGCCGAGGCGCTGCGTTATACCGAGGACAAGGCGACCGTGGTTCTGATCACCGATGGGATCGAGACCTGCAACGCCGATCCGTGCGCACTGGCGACCAGTCTCGATCAGTCGGGGGTGGACTTTACCGCCCATGTCGTGGGTTTCGGCCTGTCGCGCGAGGAAGGGCGCCAGGTCGCCTGTCTGGCGGAAAACACCGGCGGGAAATATATCCGGGCCGGCGACGCCGCCGAGCTGAAGGAGGCGCTGACCGAGACGGTGAGCGCGCGCCCGGACGAGGGCGAGAAGGCCGAGGCGCCGCCGGTCGCGTTGCGGGCGGCGAGCGTCAAGGCCCCCGACGAGGCGCCGATCGGCTCCGGGCTCACGGTCGAATGGAGCGGGCCGGCGGACAAGAACGATTATCTCGACATCGTGCCGGTGGGCTACGAGGAAACGCGCGGCGAACTCTCCTACGCTTATGTCAAGGCGGAGGAGGCGGCCGTTTTGCGCGCGCCCGGCACGGTCGGCGATTATGTCGTGCGGTATGTCTGGGAAGGGCCGGACAAGCGCCACGTGCTGGCACGGGCGCCACTGAAAGTGGTCGACAGCGCCGTGGCGCTGATCGCGCCGGCGCGGGTGATGGCCGGGAAAGCCTTCACGGTGGAGTGGAAGGGCCCCGGTACGGCGGGCGACTATGTCGACATCGTGCCCGATGGGTATGACAAGACCGGCGGCGAACTCTCCTACGCCTATACGGAAACCGGCAATCCGGCCCGTCTGAAGGCGCCGGGCAATCCGGGGCGTTTCGAGCTGCGCTACGTGCTGCAAGCGCCGGAGGGCCGCCAGGTGCTGCTTGCCGTGCCGCTCGAGGTGACGGAGGCGGTGGCAAGCGTGGCCTTCCCGGCCGAAGTCGAGGCCGGCTCGGTGCTTTCGGTTTCCTGGAGCGGACCGGCCGCCGACGGCGACTATGTCGACCTGGTGCCGGAAGGGTATGAGCGGACAAGCGGCGAAATCGCCTATTTTTATATCGAGTCTTCCCAAGATGGGGAAACCGGGGAACTGGTCGTACCCGGCAAGCCGGGCCGTTATCAGGTGCGCTACGTGCTTCAGGCGCCGGACGGGCGCAAGGTGCTGGCGCGCCAGGCGCTCGCCGTGACCGGCGTCGAGGCCCGGCTGGAGGCGCCTGGGACGGCGGATGCCGGCAGCGGCTTTGCCGTGACGTGGACGGGACCGGCCCGAAGCGGTGACTACGTCGACCTGGTGCCGGCCGGCTACAAGGAGACGTCGGGCGAACTCGCCTACGCCTACACGGACGCGGCCGGCGACGAGGACGGCAAGCGGGTGAGCGAAATCACCGCGCCGGACCAAGCCGGCGACTACGAACTCCGCTACGTGATGGAAGCCAGCGACGGGCGGCACGTTCTCGCCCGTCTGCCGATCACGGTGCGATAGGCGTCCCGAACCGCGCTGGCGGGCAGCGTGTTTGCCGCCCGCCGCGCTCAGAACACGGCGGCGCCCTCGTCGGCGCGCGTCGCCATCTGACGGAACTGCGCAAAAAGCTCGCGGCCAAGCCCGTGCTGATTGCCGGAAAGGTCGGGCTCGGACATGGGGCGGCGCGCCAGTTCGGCCTCGTCGACCAACAGCTCCAGCACGCCGCGCTCGGCGTCGACGCGGATCATGTCGCCGTCGACAATCCTGCCGATCGCGCCGCCGGCAAGCGCTTCGGGCGTGACGTGGATGGCCGCCGGCACCTTGCCGGACGCGCCCGACATGCGCCCGTCGGTGACGAGCGCGACCCGTTGACCCCGGTCCTGAAGCACGCCGAGCACGGTGGTCAGCCGGTGCAGTTCGGGCATGCCGTTTGCCTTCGGCCCCTGGAAGCGGACCACGGCGACGAAATCGCCCTGAAGCGTTCCGGCCTTGAAGGCTGCATTGAGCGCCTCCTGGCTCTCGAACACCCGTGCCGGCGCCTCGATCACGCGGCGCTCGGGCTTGACGGCCGAGGTCTTGATGATTGCGTGGCCGAGATTGCCCGAGAGCACCGTCAGGCCACCGCTGACCTGAAACGGCTTTTCATGCCGGGCAAGCACCTTGTCGTCGCCGCTGTCTTTGGGCGCCGGCTGCCGCGCGACCGTGCCGTCGGCGCCCAGGCCGGCCTCGATTGTGTAGGCCCGCAGGCCGCTGCCCCATACGGTCTCGGCGTCTTCGTGCAACAGGCCGGCGTCGAGCAGCTCGCGGATCAGGAAGCCGAGACCGCCGGCGGCGGCGAAATGGTTCACGTCGGCAAGCCCGTTCGGATAGACGCGGGCGAGCAGGGGCACGTGGTCGGAGAGGTCGCAAATGTCCTGCCAGGTGAGCCGGATGCCGGCGGCCGCTGCCATCGCGATCAGGTGGATGGTGTGATTGGTCGAGCCGCCGGTGGCGTGCAGGCCGACGACGCCGTTGACGATCGAGCGTTCGTCGATCATGCGCCCGACCGGCCGGTAGTCGTTGCCGAGCGCGGTGATGGCGAGGGCGCGCTGCGTCGCCTCGCGGGTGAGCGCGTCGCGTAGCGGCGTGCCGGGATTGACGAAGGAGGCGCCGGGCAAATGCAGGCCCATGATCTCCATCAGCATCTGGTTGGAGTTGGCCGTGCCGTAGAAAGTGCAGGTGCCCGGAGCGTGATAGGATTTCGATTCCGCTTCCAGCAATTCGTCGCGGCCGATCTTGCCTTCGGCGAAAAGCTGGCGCACGCGCGCCTTCTCGTCGTTGGGCAGGCCCGAAGTCATCGGCCCGGCCGGGATGAAGACCGCCGGCAGGTGGCCAAAGCTGAGCGCCGCGATCAAAAGCCCGGGCACGATCTTGTCGCAGACGCCGAGATAGACGGCGGCGTCGAACATGTTGTGCGACAGGCCGATCGCCGCTGCCATGGCGATCACGTCGCGCGAAAACAGCGACAGTTCCATGCCGGGCTGGCCCTGGGTGACGCCGTCGCACATCGCCGGCACGCCGCCGGCGACCTGGGCAACGCCGCCGGCTTCGCGCGCGGCCTGCTTGATCAAGGCGGGAAAGCTCTCGAAGGGCTGATGCGCCGACAGCATGTCGTTATAGGCGGTGATGATGCCGAGATTGGGGACCCGGTCGCCTGAAAGATCGGCCTTGTCGCCGGCGGCGCAGGCGGCGAAACCGTGGGCGAGGTTGCCGCATGACAGCACCGACCGGTTCGGCCGCTGGCCGGCGGCCTCGTCGAGACGGGCGAGATAAAGCTCGCGCGTCGGCCTGGAGCGTTCGCGAATGCGGTCGGTGATCGTTTCGATGGCCCGTGCGGCGGTCATGGCTTCTTGTCCTCGCTGGGTGCCCAATAGACGGATGGCGGGGTGGTGGCGCGCTCGAAGACGGCGCGGATCGGGGCGGGCGACGGGGCGCCGGCCTGCATGGCTTGTTCGAAAACCGAACGCTTGGCCTCGCCCTCGATATGCAGAGCCACGAGCCGCGCCCCGGCGACGAGCGGCAGGGTAAGCGTCAGCCGGTCTTCGCCGGCACTGGGCGCGCGCACTGGCAGCACGCGCGCGCTCGCGGCGGGGTCGAGCAGTGCGTCGAGATTTTCGGCATCGGGAAAATAGGACGCGGTATGGCCGTCGAGCCCCATGCCGAGCACGACGGCGTCGAGCGGCAGCGGACAGTTGGCAAGCCGCTTGTCGGCGGCGGTCGCGGCTGCGGCCGGGTCGGCCGTGCCGGACCAGAGCCCGACAAAGCGGGCCTGTTCCGCCCGATCGCGAAGCAGGGTTTCGCGCACAAGTCGCTCGTTGGAGCGTGCCGCGGTCGGCGGTACAAGCCGCTCGTCGACCAGCGTGACCGTGACGCGCTCCCAGTCTATCGGCCGTTGCGACAACTGCCGGAAAAACCGTGCAGGCGTGGTGCCGCCGGAGACCGCGAGCGTGGCCCGCCCGTCGCGGCGCAGGCCCGCGTCCAGATGGCCGGCGACCGTTTCGGCCAACGTTTCGGCGAGCGCGTCGGCGTCTTCGAAGGCATGGAAGCCATAGGGGGATGCCGGGCGCATCAGTTCGGGTCGTGCCAGGTACGGCCGTCGCGCTCGATCAGCGCCACCGAACCGGACGGGCCCCAGGTGCCGGCGGTATAGGCCTGGGGCTCGCGGCCGGAATCCTCCCAGGCGGCCAGGATCGGATCGATCCAGGCCCAAGCCGCCTCGACCTCGTCGCGGCGCATGAACAGGGTCTGGTTGCCGCGCACGACGTCCATCAGCAGGCGCTCGTAAGCATCCGGATTGCGTACGCTGAAGGCTTCCGCAAAACTCATGTCGAGCGGCACATGGCGCAGGCGCATGCCGCCGGGACCCGGATCCTTGATCATGATCCACTGCTTGACGCCTTCGTCGGGTTGCAGGCGGATGACCAGCTGGTTGGCGTGCACGCGCCCGGCACCGGATTCGAAAATCGAATGCGGGATCGGCTTGAAGGCGATGACGATTTCGGAGGCGCGCGCGCTCAGTCGCTTGCCGGTACGCAGGTAGAACGGCACGCCGGCCCAGCGCCAGTTGGCGATGTCGGCCTTAATGGCCACGAAGGTCTCCGTCGTGCTTTGGCCATTGCCGAGCTCTTCCTGGTACCCCTTGACCGCGCCGCCGGCCGAGGCGCCGGCCCGGTACTGGCCGCGCACCGTCAGCCTGGCGGCATTGTCGGCGTCGATCGGCGCCAGCGAGCGCAGGATTTTCAGCTTTTCGTCGCGCACGGCGTCGGCGTCCATCGATGCCGGCGGCTCCATCGCCGCCAGGCAGAGGAGCTGCAGGATGTGATTCTGCACCATGTCGCGCAGCGCGCCGGCCCGGTCGTAATAGCTGACCCGGTCCTCCAGCCCGACCGTTTCGGCGACGGTGATCTGGACATGGTCGATATGGGCGGAGTTCCACAACGGCTCGTAGAGCGCGTTGGCGAAACGCAGCGCCATCAGATTCTGCACCGTTTCCTTGCCGAGATAATGGTCGATGCGGAAAATCTGGTGCTCGTCGAACACGCCGCCGATCTGGTCGTTGAGGGCGCGGGCGCTCGCCAGGTCGCGGCCGATCGGCTTTTCGACCACGATGCGCGCATCCGCGCTTACCAGATCATGCTCCTTCAGCTTGGCGCAGATCGGGCCGAACAGCGCCGGTCCGACCGCCATGTAAAACACGCGAATCCTGTCGCTGTCGCCGATCTCGCGCTCCAGCTCCGCAAAGCCGTCGCCGCTCTTGGCATCGACGGAGACGTAACTCAGCCGGTCGAGGAAACGGGCGAGTTCGTCCGGCTCGATCTCCTCGGCCCGGACATGCTCGGTGATCGCCGTACGGGCGAAATCCCGGTATTCTTCAGTGCTGAGCTTCGAGCGCGACGCGCCGATGATGCGCGTGGGTTCCAAAAACTGTCCCGCCTGCTGGCGCTGGAACAGCGCCGGCAGCAATTTGCGCTCGGCAAGGTCGCCGGTTCCGCCGAAGGCGATGAAGTCGAACGGGTCGACCGGTATGATCTGGCTGGTCATGCGTCGTAATGGCCTCTCGCATGCTGTGGCGACGGATGCGGTCGCTATAATCTAATCGATTTAAGAAGGCCAGCCCCCGCCCGGCGCCGCTTGGCGCTTGACAGTGCGGGAGCAGGCGGGTTTCACCTTCGGGCGACGGCGCATGCGAGCCAGTGCATCACAAAGCGCGCGCGCCGCAAAGAGGGAGCCGAGCCGATGAACACGCATTTCTCGCGCAGCGTCGCCGAAGGCCTGGCCTTCGCGAACTTCATCGACGGCAGATCGCACGAGGCCGCGTCGGGCCGGCGCATCGAGGTCGTGTCGCCGTCCGACGGCAAGGTGTTCGCCTCGATCCCCGAAAGCGGCAAGGAGGATGTCGACTTGGCCGTGCGCGCTGCCCATCGTGCCTTCCACGACGGACCGTGGAGCCGGATGCCGGCGGTGGAGCGCGGACGCTGCCTGACACGGCTTTTCCGCCTGGTCGAGCAAAACGGCGAGGAACTGGCCGCGCTGGAATCGCGCGATACGGGCAAACCGGTGCGCCAGGGCAAGGCCGATGTGACGGCGACGATGCGCTATTACGAGTTCTACGGCGGCGCGGCCGACAAGGTGCATGGCGACACCATCCCGTTCCTTGACGGGTATACCGCGCTCACCCTGCGCGAGCCGCATGGCGTGGTTGCCGGCATCATTCCCTGGAACTATCCGCTGCAGATCCTGGCCCGCGTGGCCGGCGCGGCGCTCGCCATGGGCAACACGCTGGTCGTCAAGCCGGCCGAGGACGCGTCGCTGACGGCGATCCGCATCGCCGAACTCGCGCATGAGGCCGGCGTGCCCGAAGGCGTCTTCAACGTCGTCACCGGCTATGGGCGCGAGGCGGGAGCCGCGCTGTCAGGCCATCCGCTGGTCGACTACGTCACCTTCACCGGCTCGACCTTGACGGGAACCGCGATCCAGCAGGCCGCGGCAGTCAACAATCGCGGCGTGACGATGGAGCTCGGCGGCAAGTCGCCGCAAATCGTGTTCGACGACGCCGATCTGGAGGCCGCGCTGCCGGTGCTCGTCAACGCCATCATCCAGAACGGCGGCCAGACCTGCTCCGCCGGCAGCCGGGTCCTGGTGCAGCGCCCGGTCTACGAGGCCGTGTCGCGCGCCCTGGCGGAGCGCTTTTCCAAGCTGACGGCCGGCCCGCACGATGCCGACCTGGACCTCGGCGCGTTGATCAACCCGCGCCAGAAGGAACGCGTCGCCGGCCTGGTGGCGGCGGCCGAGGAGGCGGGTGTGCCTATTCTGGCCCGCGGCTCCGTCCATGCCGATGCGCCGTCGGCCGGTTTTTATTTCGCACCGGTTCTGTTCGGTTCGGCGGACCCGGACCACGCGATCGCGCGCGAGGAAGTGTTCGGGCCGGTGCTGGCGGTGATGCCGTTCGAGGACGAGGCCGACGCGGTGCGGCTTGCCAACGGCACCGATTACGGCCTGGTCGCCGGCATATGGACCCGCGACGGCGCGCGCCAGCATCGGGTCGCCAAGCGGGTGCGGGCCGGCCAGGTGTTCGTCAACGGGTATGGCGCGGGCGGCGGCATCGAGCTGCCGTTCGGCGGTTTCAAGAAATCGGGCCATGGCCGTGAAAAGGGCTTTGAAGCGCTTTACGACATGAGCGCCACCAAGACGGTTGTGTTCAATCACGGCTAAGGATGGGATAAATGCCGCGCAAAGCGGGGCGGCATCGCCCGCGACACGGCAAGGGACGCAAGTTAGGAACGGCAATGGCACGTCTGAAAGATAAGGTTGCGGTGATCACCGGCGCGGCGTCCGGCTTCGGCGAAGGCATGGCCAAACGCTTTGCCGAGGAGGGCGCGCAGGTGGTCGTGGCCGACCTCAACGCCAAGGGCGCGGAGCGCGTGGCCGGGGAGATCGGCCAGGCGGCGCTGCCGGTGACGGTCGACGTGTCGCTGAAATCCGACATCGACGCCATGGTGGCCGCGGCGATGGATGCCCATGGCCGTATCGACATCGTGGTCAACAATGCCGGCTTCACCCACACCAATCAGAGCATGCTGGATGTCGACGAGGCGACGTTCGACCTGATCGCGGCGGTGAACATGAAGGCGATCTATTTCGCCGCGCGGGCCGTCGTGCCGATTATGGAAAAGCAGGGCGGCGGCTCCATCATCACCACGGCCTCGACGGCGGGGCTCAGGCCGCGACCGGGGCTGACGTGGTACAACGCCTCCAAGGGCTGGGCAGTGACGGCGACGAAATCGATGGCCGTCGAGCTCGCGCCGAAAAACATCCGCGTCAACTGCCTGTGCCCGGTGGCCGGCGAAACCGGCATGCTGGCCCAGTTCATGGGCGAGGATACGCCCGAAAAGCGCGCGCAGTTCCGCGCCTCGATCCCGCTCGGGCGGCTTTCGACACCGCTCGACATCGCCAACGCCGCCCTGTGGCTGGCCTCCGACGAGGCCGCCTTCATCACCGGTGTCGCGCTCGAGGTCGATGGCGGCCGCTGCATCTGATCGCGTGCCCCGCGCGCGGAACCGGACCTTTCCCGAAACGTTTCAGCAAGGCCCCAAC
The DNA here is from genome assembly GCF_004000215.1 of Nitratireductor alexandrii. Lineage (GTDB taxonomy): Bacteria > Pseudomonadota > Alphaproteobacteria > Rhizobiales > Rhizobiaceae > Mangrovimarina > Mangrovimarina alexandrii. The sequence goes on from NZ_RBVY01000007.1 coordinate 30,843, forward strand.
GGCAGGAGCACAGCGATTTCATGACCGGGCAACAGATTTTCATCTTCTGCCTGCTGGGCGGCGTGTTCGCCTTTCTGGTGTGGGGCCGTATCCGCTACGATCTGGTCGCCTTCGCGGCGCTGATCATCGGCGTTGCCGGCGGCGCCATCCCGGCCGAGCACGCGTTTGCCGGTTTCGGCCACGAGGCCGTCGTCATCATCGCCCTGGTGCTGATCGCCTCGCGCGCGATGATGAATTCCGGCGCGGTCGAGCTGATCGCGCAATATGTCGTCGATGCCGGGCGTTCGCTCTCCAGCCATATCGGGGTGATGTCGGTGGCCGGCGCCGCGCTGTCGGCGATCATCAACAATGTCGCGGCGCTGGTCATCTTGATGACGCTCGACATGGAAACGGCGAAGAAGGCGGGCCGCTCGGTGTCGCTGTCGCTGATGCCGTTGTCTTTCGCCACGATCCTCGGCGGCATGGTCACGATGATCGGAACGCCGCCCAATATCGTGATCGCGCAGTTTCGCGACCGGGCGCTGGGCGAGCCGTTTTCCATGTTCGACTTTTCCCCGGTCGGCCTGGTGTGCGCCATTGCCGGCATCGCCTTCGTGGCCGGTATCGGCTGGCGGCTGATCCCGCAGCGCATCGCGCCGCAAAAGGCGGGCGAAACGGAAAGCGGGCTGTTCGTCGCCGAGGCCGGATTTCCCGAGGGGTCCGAATGGGTCGGGCAAACGCCGCGCGATCTGGTCGAAAAGGCCGACGAGCTCGATGTCGCCATTCTCGGCCTCGTGCGCCGTGGCAAGCGTCTGCCGGGTTTCGCCATGGGCGAGGAAATCCGCAAGAGCGATCGACTGGTGGTCGAGGGCGACCCGAAATCGATCGAAGCCTTCACCGGCGCGGCCAAGCTCGACATCGCCGTCAAACCTAAGGAGGAGGGGCTGATCGGCCGGTCGATGACGCTGAGCGAGGTGATCGTGCCGCAGGGCGCGCGCGCCGTCGGCCGCACCGGGCTCGACATGCGGCTTCTGGCCAGGCGCGGCGTGACCTTGATCGGCGTGTCGCGCCAGGGCACCCGTTTTCGCGAACGGGTGCGCAATCTCACCATCCAGGCTGGCGATGTGCTGCTGCTGCTCGGACCGGAAAACCGGGTCGCCGACGCAGTCGAGTGGATGGGTGCCATGGCGCTGGCCGACCGCAGCCACGCGGTGATCCAGCGCAGCAAGGCGCTGCTGGCGATCGGGATCTTCGCAGCCGCGATCGCCGCCTCGGTGATCGGGCTGATCAGCCTGCCGATCGCGCTCGCGGCCGCGGTGGCGCTTTATGCTTTGTTCAACATCGTCAACGCGCGCGAGGTCTACGAAACGGTCGAGTGGCCGGTCATCGTGCTGCTCGGCTCGCTGATCCCGCTCGGGCTGGCGCTGGAGGAATCGGGCGGCACCGAACTGATCGCCAACGCGATCGTCGCCCAGACCTCGTTCCTGCCGGCCTGGGGCATTCTCGCCGTGCTGATGGTCGTCACCATGACCCTGTCCGACTTCCTCAACAATGTCGCCACCGCGCTGATCGCGGCGCCGATCGCCGTCGGCATCGCCAACTCGCTCGGCGTGTCGCCCGATCCGTTCCTGATGGGCGTGGCGGTCGCGGCCTCGTGTGCCTTCCTGACCCCGATCGGTCACAAGAACAACACCATCATCATGGGGCCGGGCGGCTATCATTTCGGCGATTACTGGCGCATGGGCCTGCCGCTGGAAATCCTGATCATCGTGGTCGCCGTTCCGGCGATCCTGTTCTTCTGGCCGCTTTAGGCGCGGGCCGGGACGCCTTTTGGCTTGACCGCAGGCGAACCCGGCCCGATCCTCGAAAAAAACGTGGGGTCGGGAAAATCATGCACAAGGTCGCCATCAGCGGCACCGGCATCTTCACGCCGGATCAGGTCATCACCAATGCCGAGCTCGTCGCCTCCTACAATGCGTATGCGACAGGCTGGAACCAGGCCAACGGCGCGGCGATCGAGGCGGGCGAGATCGAGCCCAAACCGATGTCGAGCGAGGCGTTCATCGTCAAGGCGTCGGGCATCGAGCGTCGCCACGTGATCGACAAGACCGGCGTGCTCGACCCGCAGGTCATGCACCCGATCTTTTCCGAACGGGCCGATGACGAATTGTCGATGATGGCGGAGATCGCCGTCGCCGCGGCAAAAAAGGCGCTTGCGCGCGCGGGACGAACCGCCGCCGACATCGATGCGGTGATCTGCGCGGCCTCGAACCACGAGCGCGCCTACCCGGCGGTCGCCATCGAAATCCAGCAGGCACTCGGCATCGAGGGGTTCGCCTTCGACATGAATGTCGCCTGTTCCTCGGCGACGTTCGGCATCCAGGCCGCCGCGGACATGATCCGTTGCGGCACGGCGCGGGCGATTTTGATGGTCAATCCCGAAATCACGTCCGGCCATCACGAATGGCGCGACCGCGACTGTCATTTCATCTTCGGCGACGTATGCACGGCGGTGGTGGTGGAGCGAGCCGACGACCTGGCCTCGGGCAATGCCTGGGAGGTGCTGTCGACGCGGTGCCTGACGCTCTATTCCAATACGATCCGCAACAATAACGGTTTTCTGCGCCGGACCCGCGTCGGCCACATGGAAGACCGACGCGACATGCAGTTTTACCAGGAGGGCCGGAAGGTTTTCAAACAGGTGGTGCCGGTCGTGGTCGACCTGATGCGCGGGCACTTGGCCGACGAGGGCGTGGAGCCGTCTGACTTGGCGCGGCTTTGGCTCCACCAAGCCAACAAGAACATGAACGATTTGATCGGCGAAAAGGTGCTCGGGCGGACGCCGAGCCGGACCGAGCAGCCCAACGTGCTGCAGGATTATGCCAACACCTCCTCGGCCGGCTCGATCATCGCCTTTTCGCACTATTCGGACGACCTGCCGTCGGGCAGTCTCGGCGTGATCTGCTCCTTCGGTGCGGGCTATTCGGCCGGCAGCGTGATCGTCCGGCGGCTATAGAGCAGCCGACGCGAACCGGGCGTCAGACGCCGCTACGACCAGAATGCCGGCGAAAGCAGCACCAGCACCGCGAGTATTTCCAGCCGGCCGAGGATCATGGCGGCGTCGAGAACCCATTTCGCCGCGCCGGGAAGCGGGGAGAAATTGCCGGCGGGGCCGACAATCTCGCCCAGGCCCGGTCCGACATTGGTCAAGGCGGTGAGGGCGCCGGTGGCGGCGGTCATGAAATCCAGCCCCGTTGCGGCGAGCAGGATAAGGGTTATGGCCCAGGTCACCACGAAGGCGCAGATGAACAACACGGCGGTGTCTTGCATGTCGGTATCGACGCGCCGGTCGCCGTAGCGAACGGTCGCGACGCTGCTCGGGTAGACGAGATGCCTCAGGCCGGCGCGCACGGTTTCGAACAGGATCAGGAAACGGTAGGCCTTGATGCCGCCGGCGGTGGAGCCGGAGCAACCGCCAAGGATCGTGGCCAGGAACGCACACGCGACGGGAAAGGCGCCCCACAGCGAATAGTCGGCGCTGGCAAAGCCGGTGGTGGTGATCAGCGAGACGAAATTGAAGGCGGAATGGGTCAACGCCTCGAAGGGCGTATAGTCGGAGTGAAGCCGAAGATAGACCGCGACCGCCAGGGTGAAGATCACGCAAAACCCGACATAGACGTAGATCTGGCGGTCGCCCAGCGCCTCCAGACGCCCGCGCAGGACGAGCAGCATCAGGATCGAGAACGGCAGGCCGGCGACGAACATGAAGACCGTTCCCACCCAGATCACGGCGCCGTTGTCGCCGTAATAGCCGAGCGAGGCATCATGGGTCGAAAACCCGCCCGTCGCCAGCGTCGTCATGGCGTGATTGACGGCGTCGAAGCCGGTCATGCCGGCCGCGGCATACGAGAGCGCGCATAGCAGCGTGAGCACGCTGTAGATGCCGACCAGGGCCAGGGTGAAGGTCGAAAACCGCGCAAAGGGCCGGTCCGCGGTATCGGAGGATTCGATGCGGAAAAACGACAGGCCGCCTATGCGCAGAAACGGCAATACGAACAGCCCCAAGGCCACCACGCCGAGCCCGCCCATCCATTGCAGCAGCGAGCGCCACAAAAGCAGCCCCGGCGGCAGCGCGTCGAGGCCTGAAATCACGGTCGATCCCGTCGTCGTCAACGCGGATACGGATTCGAACACGGCATCGGTCAAGTCGAGACGGATCGAGGCGAGCATGAAGGGGATGGCGCCGATGAGCGCCGAGGTGACCCACAACAGATTGACCAGAAGGAAGCCGAACCGGGCGTTGACGCTGGGAGGGCTCGCCCGGGTGGCCAGTGCGCAGGCGGCTGCCGGCGCGCCGACAAGCAGCGCCGAGGAGACGAAGACCCGCCAGTCGGGATTGTCGAGGAAATAGTCGACGGCCGCCGGCACGAGCATCGCCGCGGCGAAATAGAGCGCGAACACCGCCGCCAGAAAGGCGGAGAACCGAAGCTGCGTTTCCGACATCAGGGGTCTTTCGGATGCCTCGCTCTGGCCGGCCTTCCTCCCGAGGCGGCAGGCCACGTTATTGGCTTATGCGGGCAGCGGCAAGATTGCATCCGCGACGAGAGCCGGGCCGGCGGTGGCCGGTCCGGCCGTTTGTCGGTTAACGATATCTTAACAATTTTCCCGCCAGGGGCGGTGCTTGTATTAGATATGTCGGCAATCGCTTGAATAGTCGGCGTACAGGGGGACGGTCATGATCGCGATAATTCGGCAGCCGCATTTCGTGCGTGCGACCGGGCTTCTCATTGGTCTGGCCGCCGCGATCATGGTGATCCGCCTCGGCACGCTGGGGCAGGGTTATCGGTTTCTGGAAAAGTTTCCGCCCGACTTCTCGACCGTCGGCTGGATGCGCTTTGGCGGTTCGGCGATCGCCGCCTTTCTGATCTATCTGGCGCTCAGACCGGCCCGGCATCAGACGCGCCCCTTCCTGACTGATTGTACCAGCACGCGGGTTGGAAAGCTGTATGCGTGGGTGAGCCTTTTGACCGTGGCGGCGACGATGGCCGGAGTCGTGCTTATCCCGCAGAGGCTTTATCCGCTGGTGACGGACGGGGCCGTGGTGCAGACCATTTCCGAACTGTTTTTGGCCATCGCGATCGGGCTGGCGCTGTTTGCGGCGGTGCGTTCGCGCACGGTGGCTGCGGCACGGATCGGCATCGTTCCCGCGCCGCTGGTGTTTGCCGCCATGGCGCTGGTGACCTTTCTGATCCTTGGCGAGGAGATGTCCTGGGGCCAGCATTTGATCGGCTGGCAGACGCCCGACACCTTTGCCGGAAACATCCAGAACGAAACCAACCTGCACAATTTCTACACGTATCGCTTCGAGACGGCCTATTATCTGTCGGCTTTGGTGCTGTTTTTTGTTCTGCCCTATGCATGGCCGAAGGTGCCGGGGCGGTGGTTGAAGCCTTTCGCGTTTTTCGTCCCGCCAGCAGGGTTCGTGCTGATCGCGGCGCCGATTTCGGGCCTGTTTTACGAGTATTGGAACGTGGTGCCGATGCAGGTCGCCTTCGCGCTCGGCGTGATCCTGCTTGTCGACTGCGCTTTTGACCGCAGCCGCGGAACGCCCGGCGCGCGCGCCTTCGCGGGGCTGTGGGCGGTGACGATGATCGCTTCGCAGGCCGTGTTTCTGGTTTTCGGCGGGCGGATGAGCGAGGGGCACGAATTGTCGGAGGTTCGCGAGTTTTTGATCTCGCTGTTGATGCTGGCCTATCTGATCTGGATCAGCGGCCGGCTGCTGGCGACGTCGCGCGGGCTGGCATAGGACCAAACGCTCCCGGAATCGGTTGGTGGTGCGGCGGCGCCGGTTCGCCTCAGGCCACGACCGCGCGCCGGTACAGATGCCAGGTTGCGTGGCCGAGCACGGGCAGCGTGACGAACAGGCCGAGGAAGAACGGCACGCAGGACAAAAGCACCAGCACGGTCACGGTGACGCCCCAGCCGATCATCGTCACCGGGCTTGCCAGCACCGTCTTGACGCTGGTGATCATCGCGGTGACGAAATCGAGTTCGCGCTCCAGCAGTAGCGGGATCGAGATGACGGTGATCGAAAACAGCACCATCGCCAGAACCGCGCCGACCACATGGCCGACCGCCAGGAAGGTCCAGCCTTGCGGCGTGGTGAAGACCACGTCGAGGAACCGCTCCAGCGTGGCGAACGACATCCGTCCCAGGACGAGCGCGACCAAGAGGCGGATCTGATACATCCAGATCCAGAACACGAACAGCATCACGAACGCCATCCATGACAATTCGCGGGTGCGCTGGTGCCAGACCACCGCCAGGATCGCCTTCCAGTCGAGCGGCTGGCCGGCCTCGAGCCGGCGGCTGACCTCGTAAAGACCGACGGCGGCGAACGGTCCGATCAGCGGAAAGCCGATGGCGAAGGGGTAGATCATCCACGGCACGCGCCAGATCGTCAGGCCGAGTACGATGACCATGCCGCCGAGCGCGAACACACCGCCGAAGAAAAGCCCGAACAGCGGCGCGCGCGCGAAATCGTTCAGCCCCTGCATCATTGCCGCGCGAATATCCGCACCGGTGATCGCCGCCACCACGGGCATTGCCGGCTTCGCGCCATCGTTCGGACTGGCCATCGTCTCCTCCCGAAAAGCCCCTGTCGCCCAGGCCCGCATCGCCCGACGCGCCAGCTTCTTCTCTCCCACTGTCGCTTATGACGAAGAGGCCGGCAACCGGCTTTGACCAGGATCAAGCCGGTCGGCGCTTTCGTGTCGCCGGCCTCAGATGCGGTCGCGCAGCGCGTACCAGTTCAGCGCCAGGAACAACAGCGGCGCGCGCATGCGCCGCCCGCCCGGGAAGGGCGGTACCTTCAATTCCTCGAGTAGTCTCAGCCGGTCGCGATTGCCGGCAACCGTCTCGGCATAGAGCTTGCCGGTGAAATTGGACAACATCACCCCGTGACCCGAATAACCGCCCGCCGCGATCACGTTCGGCATCACCTCGCGCACGAACGGCTTGCGCGGCATGGTGATGCCGACAAAACCGCCCCAGGCATGGGTGATCTCGACATCGCGCAGGGCGGGGTAGACCTCGGCGATCTGGCGGCGGATCTGCGCGCCGATATCCTTGGGATCGTCGGTGGAATAGACTTCCCGGCCTCCAAACAGAAGCCGCCCGTCGGCGGAGCGACGGAAATAACGCACCACGAAACGCGAATCGTCGATCGCCTCGCCGCCCGGTATCACCGGGCTGTCGTTGCCGAGGGGGGGCGTGGCGCCGATGAAGGAGCCGATGGGCATGACATGGGCGGCGCTGACCGGCTCGAGATCGCCGCCATAGGCGTTGACGGCGATCAGGCATTTGTCGGCGCTGACGGTGCCGTTGTCGGTGCTGATGGTGACCTTGCCGCCGGCCGTCCGGATGCCGGTGGCCCGTGTGTGTTCATGCAGGCGCGCGCCGGCCCGGCTGGCGACGCGCGCGGTGCCGACGACGAGCTTCAGCGGGTGGATATGGCCGGTTCCGGTATCGCGCACGCCGCCGAAATAGCGTGTCGAGCCGACCCGCCGGGCGGTTTCGCCGGCGTCCATATAGGTCAGATGCTCGTAGCCGAACCGCGCGGCCATCAGGTCTGCATGGGCGCGGTAGTCGTCGACATAGCGCTTCTTGTGGGCGACGGAGAGCTGCCCCGGCCGGTAGTCGATGTCGATTGCGTGTGTGGCGGCGAAGTCGAGCAGATGCGCCTTGGCCTCCTCGGCGAGATCGAACAGCGCCTTGGCCCGCGACAGGCCGAGCTCGGCTTCCAGCTCCTCGGCCCAGGTGCGCTGGCCGGTGCCGAGTTGGCCGCCATTGCGCCCCGAGGCGCCGTCGCCGAAGCGGTGCGCCTCGATCAGGACGACGTCGACGCCGGCCTGTGCGAGATGCGCGGCGGCCGAAAGCCCGGTAAAACCGCCGCCGACAATGGCCACGTCGGCCCGGCAGTCGCCCGCAAGCGGGGCGTAGCGCGGCCGTTCGCCAACGGTCGCCTCGTACCAGGACGAGCCGGGCGCGATGGGTGAGGGGTCGTTCATCGATGCACCTTCGGGCGAGCGGACGCGCGGCCGCCGCGCGGCGGGCGGTCTTTTGGGCGCGGTCCCGTGCGACATCGTGCCCTCATCTTATCCTTGCGCCTTTCATCGTCACGGCTCGCACGGCGACTACACGTTTAAAAGCAGATATTCACGCTCCCACGGGCTGATCACCTCCATGAAGGTCTCGAATTCGGCTTTCTTGATCGCGCCGTAGGTGGAAATGAAGGACGCCCCGAGCATGGTCCGCAAGGCGTCGTCGGCCTCAAGCAGGCCAACCGCCTCGAGCAGGCCGCGCGGCAGGTCGATCTCCTCCTCGTTGGCGGCCTTGCCGACCGGCGCCTCGGGCTCGATCCGCTCGGCGATGCCGATCAGACCGCAGGCGAGCGAGCCGGCGAGCGCCAGATAGGGATTGGCGTCGGAGGAGGGAATGCGGTTTTCCACCCGGCGCGCCGAAGGGTCGGAGCGCGGAATGCGGAAAGCGGTGGTGCGGTTGTCGTAGCCCCAGTCCGTGTTGACGGGGGCCGAGGCCGCCTTGGTCAGCCGCCGGTAGGAATTGACATAAGGTGCCATCATCACCAGCGCGCTGGGCATGTGGCGCTGCATTCCGCCGACGAAATGGCGGAACGCCTCCGTCTCCTCGCCGTTGTCGTCGGAGAAGATGTTGCGACCGCTGGACAGGTCGACGACCGACTGATGGATGTGCATGGCCGATCCCGGCTGCCCCTGGATCGGCTTGGCCATGAAGGTCGCGTAGGTGTCGTGCTTGAGAGCCGCCTCGCGGATGGTGCGCTTGAACAAGAACACCTGGTCGGCAAGCTCGACCGGATCGCCGTGGCGCAGGTTGATTTCGAGCTGGCCGGCGCCTTCCTCGTGGATCAGCGTGTCGATCTCCAGGCCCTGCATCTCGGAAAAATGGTAGATATCGTCGATCAACTCGTCGAATTCGTTGACACCGGCGATCGAATAGCCCTGGCCGCCGCCGATCGGTCGGCCCGAACGCCCCACCGGCGGGGTCAGCGGATAGTCGGGATCGGGATTCTTGTGAACCAGGTAGAACTCGATCTCGGGCGCCACAACCGGGCGCAGGCCACGCTCGCCATAAGCCTTGACCACACGTTTGAGCAGGTTGCGCGGTGTGAATTCGACCGAGCGGCCGTCCTGATGGACGAGATCGCAGATCACCTGGGCGGTGGGATCCGATTCCCACGGTACCGCCGAAAGCGTCGACAGGTCCGGCAACAGTTTGAGGTCGCCGTCATCGGCCGGGTAGGTGAAGTCGCCGCCATCCTGTGGATAGCCGCCCGAAATCGTGGTCATGAAGACAGCCGACGGCAGGGCCAGCGAGGTGTTGGAGGTGAACTTGCTCGACGGCATCATCTTGCCACGGGCCACGCCGGCCTGATCGGGCGTGATGCACTCGATGTCCTCGATGTCGCGCCAGTCCAGCCAGGCGCCGGCCTCTTTCCAGTTCTTTACGCCGCGGAGATTCTTCAGAAAGGCGGGAGGGCGCTTCTTGCTCGCGCGCCCCGCTGCCCGGACGTCCTTTTTTTGGGGGGGCATCGATCACCAATTATTGCTTGAACGGGGCGACTATAGACGCCGGGCGGGCCGCTAGGGAAGGGCCCCGGCTCGGCGCAGTCAGCTATAGTCGCCATTGCGCGCCCGCACCGCCTCGATCGCCGGCTGGAGCCGGTCGACGGTGATCGGGCGGGCCACCACGATGTCGACGACGGCAGCGCCGTTCGGGGCCTGGGCGGGGTCGGTCGTGGCCGACAGCACGATGACGGCCGGCAGCGCGCGGGCATGGGCCGCACGCTGCGCGGCAAGCCGCTCGAACAGGGCGCCGCCCGCCGGGTCGTCGGCCGGCAAATCGAGAATGACGATCGAGGGCAGGTCGGTTTCCAGGGCGTGGGCGGCCAGTTCCGGCGGTGCGGTTCGTGCCTTCAGCCCGGCCCGTTCCACAATCCTGGAGACGACGACGCCGTTGATCGTCGATCTTCCGATTACCAGGACCGCCGGGGTCTTGTTCGCACTGCCTGCCATGCTGCCACTTCCGTCTTTTCAGTCGTCCGAGCGCATTCGCGTCACCGCCGGCGGAACGGAGGTAAATTCAATGTAGGGTTGTATTTTCGATCGCCAGCTTCATAAGGAAACTGTGCGCCGGTAGGCAAGGCTTTTCTTGATGGTCGCGGTATTTTTAACCGGAACCGCCAAAACGGCGAAGCCGCGCGCCATCGGACGCGCGGCTTGGTTGGTTTCGATGCGGTCCGGCCGGGTGCGGGCCTGACCGCGAGGGGCTCAGCCCTGTCCCTGGGTCACGATCACCGGAATCAGCAAATCGCCCCAATTGCCGGCGCCGCCATGATGGCGCGCGGAGCGGACGAGCTCCACCGAAACGCCGGCCTCGACGGCCTTCATCACCGACTGGTTCAGGCGGTGGAGATCGTTGGCCACCATGCGGATCGCCGCCTGCTGGTCTGTGTTCATGCTGGAAGCCTGTTCCTCGGCGCGTTCCTTGACACGTGTTCTCGGGGCCATCTGCACACTCCTTTTGTATCCTGGCCTCGTTTGCCGTTGGGGCTTGCGGGGCGCGGGCCCCGCAAGCCTTGTCGTTGCGGCCTATTCGGCGGCCGGCTTGAACTGCGCCTGTTCGGTCGAGTCCTTCATCGCCGTCGTAGACGACTGGCCGCCGGTGATGGCCATCGATACCGCGTCGAAATAGCCGGTGCCGACCTCGCGCTGGTGCTTGGTGGCGGTGTAGCCGTTCGCCTCGGCGGCGAACTCGGCATCCTGCAGCTCGGAATAGGCGGCCATCTGGCGGTCCTTGTAGCCGCGGGCGAGCTCGTACATGCCGAAATTGAGCTGATGGAAGCCTGCCAGGGTGATGAACTGGAACTTGTAGCCCATCGCGCCCAGCTCGCGCTGGAATTTCGCGATCGTGGCCTCGTCCAGGTTCTTCTTCCAGTTGAAGGACGGCGAGCAATTATAGGCCAGCAGCTTGTCGGGATGGTGCTTGCGTACGCCCTCGGCGAAGCGCTTGGCCTGGTCCAGGTCGGGCTTGGAGGTCTCGCACCAGATCAGGTCGGTATAAGGCGCGTAGGCGACGGCGCGCGCAATGCACGGCTCCAGCCCGTTCTTGACCTTGTAGAACCCTTCGATCGTGCGGCCCTCGTCGTAATTCACGAAAGGCCGGTCGCGCTCGTCGATGTCCGAGGTCAACAGCGTGGCGGCCTCGGCGTCGGTGCGCGCGATCACCAGGGTCGGCACGCCCATCACGTCGGCGGCCAGGCGTGCCGCGTTCAGGTTGCGGATATGAGCCGCGGTCGGGATCAGGACCTTGCCGCCGAGATGGCCGCATTTCTTTTCCGAGGCAAGCTGGTCCTCGTAGTGAACGCCGGCCGCGCCTGCCTCGATATAGGCCTTCATCAACTCGAAGGCATTGAGCGGCCCGCCGAAACCGGCCTCGGCGTCGGCGACGATCGGCGCGAACCAGGTATCCACCGACAGGCCTTTGCCCTCCGCCGTCTCGATCTGATCGGCGCGCTGCAGGGTCTTGTTGATGCGCTTGGCGAGTTCCGGGCCGGCATTGGCCGGATAGAGCGACTGGTCGGGATACATGGCCGAGGCCGTGTTGGCGTCGGCGGCAACCTGCCAGCCGGACAGGTAGATCGCCTTCAGCCCGGCGCGCACCATCTGCATGGCCTGGTTGCCGGACAGCGCGCCGAGCGCGTTGACGAAATCGTCCTCGTGGATGAGCTTCCACAGCCGGTTGGCGCCCATCTCGGCCAGCGAGTGGCGGATTTGAACCGAACCGCGCAGCTTCTTGACGTCTTCGGGTGAATAGGGCCGCTCGATGCCGTCATAGCGGCCTTCGGGGGCGGAGGGGACGAGGTTGTAAAAATCAGTCATGACAAATCTCCTGCCGGCATTTGGCGTTGTATTGAAAGCGGTTTTGGGAGGCTGCGTCCGCTTTCGCATGTGACTTCCTTTACATTGCAGCGCAAAAGGCGCCAGAAATTCATTGATTTATCGGCCGAAAATCGGGAAAACCTGTCTTGCGTTTGACAGAGCGGGCTCGTAAAATTGTAAAAAATGTAAAATCCGTTTGCGGCGTATGATCGTGTCGGGTCTGTAAAATCATTACAAAAGGCATCGCATGGCGGAACAAAAAATCTTTGCCGGCCCGCGTATCCGGCGTATCCGCAACGCCAAGGGCCTGACCCAGACGGCGATGGCGAGCGGGCTCGGCATCTCGCCGTCCTATCTCAATCTGATCGAGCGCAATCAGCGCCCGCTGACCGTCCAACTGATCCTCAAGCTGGCCTCGGTCTACAAGGTCGAGCCGGAAGAGCTGCAGGCCGGCGCCGGCGGTTCGATCGCGGCGCTGCGCGAGGTGTTCGCCGATCCGCTGTTGTCGGACGAACTGCCCGGCGAGCAGGAGCTGGTGGAGATCGCCGAGGCGGCGCCGAACGTGTCGGCCGCCGTCGTCAAGCTCTACCGGGCCTACCGCGAGCAGGCCGGCCGGCTTTCGGACCTGTCCGAGCTGCTGGCGCGCGAGGGACACGCGACCGCGCTGTCGGCCGCGCGGCTGCCGATCGACGAGGTTCACGAGGTCTTCGAGCGCCGGGCGAACCATTTCTTGCGGATCGAGGAGGAGGCGGAGGCGTTTCTGGCCGTGCTCGACGCCGGCGACGATCTTGCCGGTGCGCTGAAAGGATGGCTCAAGCGCGAGCACGGCATCGGCGTGCGCGTGCTGCCGGTGGCGACCATGCCCAATTGGCGCCGGCGCTACGACCGTCACTCGCAGCGGCTGTTCATTTCCGAGCGCCTGTCGCCTTTCGACCAATTGCGCGAAATCGCGGTCGAGGCCTGCGCGATGCGCATGAGCGTTGCGATCGGCGCGGAAATCGAGGCGCTGAAACTGTCCGGCGACGAGGCAAGGCGGCTGGCCCGTTTCGAGCTCGGGCGCTACGCCGCGCATGCGGTGATGATGCCCTATGCCGCGTTCCAGTCGGCGGCGGTGCGCGCACGCTACGATATCGACGTGCTGAAATCGCGCTTCGGGGTTTCCTTCGAGCAGGCGGCGAACCGGTTGACCATGCTGCAGCGGCCGGGTGCTGCCGGCGTGCCGTTCTTCATGCTGGAGGTCGACAATGCCGGCCATCGCTTCCGCAAGGCGGGCGCGCAGGGTTTTCCGCAAAGCCGCTTCGGCGGCGGCTGTCCGAAACTGCCGGTTCACGCCGCCTTCGAGCAGCCGGGGCGTATCCTGGTCGAGGCGGTCGAGATGCCCGACGGGGCGGAGTTCCTGACGATCGCGCGCACGCTGGAAGGCCCGCAGGGCGCGTTCAACGAACGTCCGCGCCGCACGGCGCTGCTGCTCGGCTGCGATATCGGCTTTCGCGAGGAGATCGTCTATTCGGCGGCATTGCCGGCGGCCGCGCCGGCAAGCGCGGGCAAACCGGGCGATGTCGCGGCCATCCCGGTCGGGCCGGCATGTCGGCTGTGCGAGCGCAGCGGATGCCTGGCGCGCGCCGAACCGCCGGTGACGCGTCCGCTCGGGCTCGACGAGATGGTGACGGGGCTTTCGGCGTTCGATTTCCGTTGAGGACCGGCCGGGTCCGCGACGCCGTTACGGGCCGCGTGCCGGCCAGTGCGGGCGCGATCAGGCCGGCTGTTCGGATATCGTGCCGACGATATCCACGATCTGTTCGCGCAGCCAGCAATGGGCCGGGTGCCGGTCGTGTCGCCGATGCCAGTAAAGGCGCAGTTCCTGGGCGGGGACGTCGACCGGCAGGGGGTGGAGCGCAAGATCCAGGTGATCGGCGATCGCCGCGGCCATCTGGCGCGGCAGGGCGGCGATCAGGTCGCTGCGGGCAACCGCGACGGCGACGCTGTGAAAATGCGGCAGGGCCAGCATCACGCGCCGGCTGGCGCCGATCTCGGCCAGGGCGTCGTCCACCATGCCCGACATCGTCCCGTCGACGGAGCGCAGCGCGTGCGGCAATCGGCAAAAAAGCGCCAACGGCAACATGTCGCCCGGCTTGACGCCGGCCCTGCCGATCTCGGCATGATCGCGCGCGGCCACGGCGACGAAACTCGACAACAGCACCGGCCGGCTCGACACCCAGTCCGGCATCGCCATGCGCCGTTCCAGCGCCGCGTCGATGGCGTTGTCGCGCAGCAGCCGCTCGACTTCGCCGGTCGCGCTGTCCAAAAGCCGCAGCGCAATGCCGGGCGCGCGCGCCGCGATCCGGGCAAACAGCGGTGGCATCGTCAGCGAGGAAAAGAAATCGGCGCCATAGAGCGTGAAAAGCCGCTCGGCCTTGGACGGGTCGAAAGACGCGTCGCCGGCAAGCGCCTGCTCGATCTGCGCCTTTGGCCGACATGCTGTTTTTCGGCTGGTTGGTGATCGGCAATCGGCAGGCCCAAAGCGGCAGCGCGGACATGCCGGTCGCGGCGGAGTAGCCGCGAGCCGAACGCTCATCCGACCGACAGGATCACATTGCCGACAGTGTCGCCGCTTTCGACCGCCTCGTGCGCGGCGGCGGTTTCCTCCAGCGCGAAGGTCGCGCCGATCGCGTGGCGCAATTCGCCGGCCGCCAGCATGCGGGTCAATTCGCCGATCGCGTCCCTCCTGACCTCGGGCGGCAGTTCGTAGACGACGAACACCTGCAGCGTCAGACTGTTCCAGAGCATGGCGGGAAACGAAACCGGGATCTCGGCGGCGATGTTGGACCCATAGCAGACGAGCTTGCCGTGGGCGGCCAACACGCCGTGCGGCAGCAGGGCGGCCGTCGCCGACAGATCCATGTCGACGATGCCGTCGGCGCCCCTTCCATCCGTCAGCTCCTGCACCCGCGCCGCGACGTCTTCTGCGCGATAGTCGATCACCGCGTCGGCGCCGGCATCGAGCGCATGATCGCGGCGGGCAGCGGAGGCGGTGCCGATGACACGGGCGCCGCGGCGTTTGGCGATCTGCACGGCGTAGTGGCCGACGGCGTTGGCCGCGCCGGTGACCAGCAGCGTCCGACCGGCGATATCGCCGTTGAGGTCGACGGCGCGCAGGGCCGTGAGCGCGGGAATGCCGAGACAGGCGCCGGCGGGAAAGTCGACCGCGTCGGGCAGGGCTACCGCCTGCCTGTCGGGCACGGCGATGAACTCGGCCGCGGTGCCGAATGGGCGTTTCCATTGTCCGTTCCAGACCCACACGCGTTCGCCCAGACGGCTTTGCGCAACGCCCTGGCCGACGGACTCGATCACGCCGGCGCCGTCTGAATGGGGAACGATGCGCGGGGCGATCAGCGGCCGTCCGGCCCGGCTCTTGACGTCGGACGGGTTGACGCCGGACGCGGCGAGCCGCACCAGAACCTCGCCGGGACCGGGTTTCGGCGTCTCCATCTCGCCGACGACCAGCACATCTCGCGCCGTACCGTTTTTCTCGTACCAGACCGCTTTCACCGCATTTCTCCGAACCTGTCCCTGCCTGCTTTGGCTGCCTACGCTTGTTTCGGCGGCGAACAGCCTCCACACTTCGGCGGCGAAGCACAAGAGGGCGCCATGAACGACAAGCACAAGGCCGTGGTGGCGCGGATAACGGGGCGGGTGCAGGGTGTGGGCTATCGTGCCTGGACCCGGTCCGAGGCCGAGGCGCTCGACCTGTCCGGCTGGGTGCGCAACGAGGCCGACGGCTCGGTCACCGCGCTGATCGCCGGCGCGCCGACGCGTGTCGAGGCGATGCTGGCGCGACTGCGGCAGGGCCCGCGCCATGCGTCGGTGGCGCGCGTTGCGGTCGAGAATGCCGATCCCGGCGGCATGGACGAGGGGTTTGCGATTTTGGGCTGACGCGCGCATGCGCGGGCGATCCGCGTTTGGCGCCGGCGCGGCGGTTGCGGATCGGCGCAAACGCGATTGACAAATTCGCAGTCGCGCTGGCAGCTTAGGCGACTAGCAACAGCCACACAGGCCAGTCTTGCCCTTTTCCGCATCCGGTACGGCCCCCGCCGGTTCCAAAGCAGCGCCAGCCCAGGCCATCACGGCCGCAGAACCTCGCTCCGCCTCCAGCGCCGTCGATGACGGCGAAGGCTTTGCCTCGGCCGAACACGAAGCCGAATATCGCGCTTTCGTGGAAAAGCATCCCGATCTGGAGGCGGTCGAGTTCCTGCTGGTCGATCCCAACGGCGTCATGCGGGGCAAATGGGCGCCCGGCGATGCGTTGAAGAAGGCCTATCTCGGCGGGGTCAACTTTCCCATGTCGCTGCACGGGCTCGACGTTTGGGGGCGCGAGGTCAACGAGACCGGGCTGCATATCGAGACCGGCGACAAGGACGGCTATTGCCGGGCCACGCGCGGCACGCTGTCGATCGTGCCCTGGGCCAAGCGCAAGACCGCGCAGGTGCTGTTGCAGACCTTCACGCCGGAGGGCGAACCCTTCCTGGCCGATCCGCGCCAGGTGCTGAAGAAGAAGATCGCCGAAGTCAACGAGAAGGGGTTTTTCCCTGTCGTCGCCTTCGAGCTCGAATTCTATCTGCTCGATCCCGATACGGACTGGGACGACGGCATGCCGGCGCCGGTGGGAGCGACCGCCGGGCCGGACCGGTTGCGGATGTACGGGCTCGACGACCTGGCCGAGCACGCCGACCTGTTCGACATGATCCGCGACGCCGCGCAGGAAATGGACCTGCCGATCGACACGATCATCAAGGAGGCCGCACCCGGCCAGTTCGAGGTCAATCTCAAACATCGCGCCGACCCGCTGAAGGCGGCCGACGACGTGATCTTGTTGCGCCGCATCGTGATTGGCTGCGCGCGCGCCCACGGGCTCACCGCCACGTTCATGGCCAAACCCTTCCTGGAATATGCCGGCAACGGCATGCATGTGCACGCCTCGATGCTCGACCGCGACGGCCACAACATCTTTGGCGGCGAGGGCGGCCGGGCGCGGCTTGAATCGTCGGTCGCCGGCCTGCTGAAGACGATGCCGGAATCGCTGCTCTTGTTCATCAACACCTGGAACGGGTTCCGCCGCATCACGCCGGGCTCCTATGCGCCGACGCGGGCGGTCTGGGCGGAGAACAACCGCTCGGTGGCGCTGCGCATTCCCGTTTCCAACGAGGACAATCGCCGGGTGGAGCACCGCATCGCCGGTGCGGACGCCAATCCCTATCTGGTGCTGGCCGCCCTGATCCAGGGCATGATCGAGGGCATCGAGGGCGGTCTCGTGCCGCCGCCGCCGGTGGAAGGCAACGCCTATGACGACGACGGGTTGTTTTTGCCCGACGACATGGACGACGCCCTGCAGCTGATGGAAAAAAGCGCCTTTGTCGACCGCGCCCTCGGCCCGCTCCTGTCCAAGGTCTACAAGGATCTCAAGCGTGCCGAAATTATCGCCTTCTGGGGCGAGATCACACCGTTGGAACGTACAACCTATCTTTGATCGACAGCGGAATTTCCCGCTTGTCGCGGTGAAATTTCGCCAATAGGCTTTGAGAAAATCCGGCTCGATAAAAAACAAGCCAGGGCCGGCAGGGGATCAGACAGAGGAGACGTTTTCATGTCACGCAGCATCGCGTTGCTCGCCGCCACCTCGCTTGCGGCCATCCTGTCCTTCGGCGCGGCCGCCCAGGAGCGGACCGTGAATGTCTACAACTGGTCCGATTATATCGATGAATCGATCCTGGAGGACTTCACCAAGGAAACCGGCATCAAGGTCGTCTACGACGTGTTCGATTCCAACGAGATCCTGGAGACGAAGCTGCTCGCCGGCGGAACCGGCTACGACGTGGTGGTGCCGACGGGCACGTTCCTGGCCCGGCAGATCCAGGCCGGCGTGTTCCAGAAGCTCGACAAGTCGAAGCTGCCGAACCTGTCCAATATGTGGGACATGATCGCGGACAGGACGCAAAAATACGATCCCGACAATGCCTATTCGATCAATTACATGTGGGGCACCACCGGCATCGGCTACAACGTCAAGAAGGTGCAGGACACGCTCGGCATCGAGCGCATCGACAGCTGGGACGTGGTGTTCAAGCCCGAGATGATCGCCAAACTTGCCGAATGTGGTGTCCACATGCTCGACGCGCCCGCCGAGATGGTGCCGGCGGCGCTGAAATATCTCGGTCTGGAGCCGACCAGCACCGACGCCGACGACCTGGCCAAGGCTGAGGAGCTGCTTCTGTCGATCCGCCCGAGCATCCGCAAATTCCATTCCTCCGAATATATCAACGCGCTCGCCAACGGCGATATCTGCATGGCGATCGGCTGGTCGGGCGATGTTTTCCAGGCGCGCGACCGCGCCGCGGAGGCCGACCAGGGCGTGGTCGTCGACTACGCGATCCCCAAACAGGGCGCGCAGATGTGGTTCGATCAGATGGCGATCCCGGCCGACGCCAGCAACAGCGAGGAAGCGCATGAGTTCCTCAACTACATCATGCGTCCCGAAGTGATCGCCAAGGCGTCGAACTATGTCTACTACGCCAACGGCAACAAGGCCTCGCAGGAGCTGCTGGAGGAGGACGTGATCGGCGATCCGGCGGTCTATCCCGACGACGAGACGCTGGCCAATCTCTACACGACCATGCCTTACGATTCGAAGGAACAGCGGCGCATCACCCGCCTGTGGACGCGGGTCGTCACCGGACAATAATCCGCTCACGGCCCCGGTGCCGGGCACCGGGGCCGCAGGGCCTGGTCCGGCGGGGGCATCATGAAGTCACTAGGCAGCATACGCAGAAGTTTCGCGCCCTGGGCCGACGCCTCGGCCAAGCCCTATATCTCGTTCGACAACATCACCAAGAAATTCGGCGACTTCACCGCCGTCGACTCGCTTTCGCTCGACATTTACGAGCGCGAGTTCTTTGCGCTTCTGGGGGCTTCCGGCTGCGGCAAGTCGACCCTGTTGCGCATGCTGGCCGGGTTCGAGGCGCCGACCTCCGGGCGCATCCTGCTCGACGGACAGGACCTTGCCGGCATTCCGCCCTATCGCCGGCCGGTCAACATGATGTTCCAGTCCTATGCGCTGTTTCCCCATATGAGCGTGGAGCAGAACATCGCTTTCGGCCTCAAGCAGGACGGCATGGCGAAAGCCGATATCGAAAAACGGGTCGGCGAGATGCTCAAGCTGGTCAAGCTCGAACAGTTCGCCAAACGCAAGCCGCACCAGCTCTCGGGCGGCCAGCGTCAGCGCGTGGCGCTGGCGCGCTCGGTGGCCAAGCGCCCCAAGGTTCTGCTGCTCGACGAGCCGCTGGGCGCGCTCGACAAGAAACTGCGCGAGGAGACGCAGTTCGAGCTGGTCGACCTGCAGTACGATCTCGGCCTGACCTTCATCGTCGTCACCCACGACCAGGAGGAGGCGATGACCATGGCCGACCGCATCGCCATTCTCGACAAGGGCGAGGTGGTGCAGGTGGCCACGCCGGCCGAGATCTACGAGGCGCCCGGTTCGCGCTTCGTGGCCGATTTCGTCGGCACGGTGAATCTGATCGAGGGCGAGCTGAAGGGACGCGAAAACGGCGTCGCGCGGATCGAGGACGGCCAGGGGCTGACGATCCTGGCCGAGGATGCCGGGGACGCGGCGCCCGGCAACCGGGTCTGGTTCGCCATCCGGCCGGAAAAGATCAAGGTGAGCGCGGCCAAGCCGGACAAGACCGACAGCAACGCGGCCGAGGGCGAGATCTACGACATCGCCTATCTCGGCGATATGACCATCTTTCACATCCGGCTCGACGACGGCCGCATCGTCAAGGCGAGCACCATGAACAGCGCCCGCGTTTCGCAGGAACTGCTGACCTGGCACGACCGGGCGTGGATATCCTTCAGGCCCGATTCCGGTGTGGTGCTGACGCGCTAGGAGATGTCGATGAAACGCCTAGCCACCGCCGTCGCGAGCCGCCTGGTCATCCTCATCCCCTATCTGTGGCTGCTGGTCTTCTTCCTGATCCCGTTCCTGATCGTCTTCAAGATCTCGCTTTCGGGCACGGTGATCGCGATGCCGCCCTACACGCCGGTCTTTTCGTTTTCCGACGGCGTATCGGGTTTTTTCGCCAATCTGGCGCAACTCGGCATCGACAATTACCTTTGGTTGACGGAGGACGCGCTCTACGTCAACGCCTATATTTCCAGCATCGTGATCGCGGCTGTGTCGACCGCGATCACGCTGCTGGTCGGCTTTCCGATCGCCTACGGCATGGCACGGGCGCCGGCCGCACTCAGGCCGACACTTTTGATGCTCGTCATCCTGCCGTTCTGGACCAGTTTTCTGATCAGGGTCTACGCCTGGATCGGCATCTTGAAACCGGAGGGCCTGCTCAATCAGTTCCTGCTGTGGCTGGGCATGATCGACGAGCCGCTGATCATTCTCAACACCCATACGGCGATCTTCATCGGCATCGTCTATTCCTATCTGCCGTTCATGGTGCTGCCGCTCTACGCCTCGTTGGAAAAGATGGACTATTCGCTGATCGAGGCGGCGCAGGACCTCGGCTGCCCGCCGATCGCCGCTTTCTGGAAGATCACCTTTCCGCTGGCGATACCCGGCGTGGTGGCCGGCTGTCTGCTGGTCTTCATTCCTGCGGTGGGCGAATTCGTCATCCCCGACCTTCTGGGCGGATCGCGTACGCTGATGATCGGCAAGACGCTGTGGAGCGAATTCTTCAACAATCGCGACTGGCCGGTCTCCTCGGCGGTGGCGGTGGTGCTGCTTTTGATCCTGGTGGTGCCGATCATGTATTTCCAGCAGGTCCAGGCGCGCACGCAGGAGCAGGATCGGTGACGGGCTCGTGGACACGGTTCAATATCGTCTCGATCGTCGCCGGATTCGCCTTCCTCTATCTGCCGATCGTGCTTCTTGTGGTCTATTCGTTCAACGAATCCAAGCTGGTCACCGTCTGGGCCGGGTTCTCGACCAAATGGTATTTCGAGCTGTTCAACAATCGCGGGCTGCTGGACGCGGCCTGGGTGACGGCGCGGGTCGCGCTCGTTTCGGCCACGGTCGCCACGGTGCTCGGCACGCTGGCGGCGCTGACTTTGACCCGCTACACCCGGTTTCATGGTCGCGTGCTGTTTTCCGGCATGGTGTTCGCGCCGCTGGTGATGCCGGAGGTGATCACCGGGCTGTCGCTGCTTCTGCTTTTCGTGGCGATCGGCCTGGATCGCGGTTTCGTGACCGTGACGCTCGCCCACATCACTTTTTCCATGTGTTTCGTCGCGGTGGTGGTGCAATCGCGCCTGCTGAGTTTCGACCGCTCGCTGGAGGAGGCGGCGATGGATCTCGGCGCGCCGCCGGTCAAGACCTTCTTCGCCATCACCTTGCCGGTGATCATGCCGGCGATCGTATCGGGCTGGATGCTCGCCTTCACGCTCTCGCTCGACGATCTGGTGATCGCCAGCTTCACATCGGGGCCGGGGGCCACCACCCTGCCGATGAAGATCTACAGCCAGGTCCGGCTCGGCGTCACGCCGGAAATCAACGCGGTCTGCACCATCCTGATCGCGATTGTCACCGTCGGCGTGGTCGCCGCCTCGATCCTCAACAAGCGCCGCGAAGTCCAGCGCCAGCGCGACGCGCAGGCCGCGATGCGGTCATAACCGCGCCGGCAAGCATGCCGCCGCGGCGCGGGATCGACACGTTCTAACTGCGTGGCGGGCGCAGCAGATAGATGACGAGCCAGATCGGCACGATCACCATAGAACCCAAAACGATGTTGGGAATCGCCCAGGCGACGCCGCGCTCGATCAAGGCGAGCACGGATTCGGGCGTCAGGCCCAGATCGGCGAGGATGTCGGCGGCGGTGATGTCGAAAGCGGACAGTCCCGCCCCGGTGATCAGCGAGACCAGCGCGATCTTGAACAGGCCGGACAGCAAGCGAAACACATTTTCCCCCGCGCTTGAACCCGGTTCCCCCGCGCCTAAACCCTGCGCGCCCGTCGCCGCAGCCGCGCCGCCAGCCTTTCAGCCGGTCAATGCCGGCGCGAGTCTAGCGCGATTCGGCGCTGTCAAGAAACGGCGCTGCTATTCGATCGTCTCAACCGGCGGCAGCATCGGCGACACGAAAGGCGCATTCCAGGACCCGCCGACGAAAAAGGCCGACACTTCGCCGGGCGGGCCGGCGTTGCCGGTGAGCTGTCGCGGCGCGACCATGCCCGACAGAGCCAGGCCGCGGCCGACATAAGGCACGATCCCGGTGAGCGAGATGGCCTGTTCCCCCGAGATCGCCTTGGCGACATCGAGGCGGGCAACGCCGTCGGCGACCGTCGCCTTCAGTTCCGCGCTTTCGATCGGCAGGTTTCCATTCGAGACCTCGTCCAGAGGGAAGAAGCCGCTTTGCTTGGCGCGTGCGAGGAACCCCGGCAGGTCCAGGCCGGCGATGGTGCCGGAGCCGAGCTTGACCGAAACGGAGCCGCCGGCCTTGGACAGGAAGTCCTTCCAAGCCGTCACGGTGCTGTCGAGAATGATGGAGACGGTTCCCCTGGCCCGCGGCACGGGCGGGGTCAGCCGCATGGCGGTTTCCACTTGTGTGGTGTCGATGTCGGTGGCGAGAATGCGCAGTTGCGCGGCCTTGCCGCCCGCGCTCGGCTCGATACGCAAACCCGCCTGCACGGTGCCGCCGAAGGCGGTCGCGTCGGAGATGTCGAAAGCGGCCAGCCCGTCTTTGACCTGGACCGCGGCGGCGACCTTGGTCATCGACAGCGCGCCGGCCGTGGCCCTGTTGGCCGACAGGCGCAGATCGAGCCCGAGTTCGTGAGCGAAGGAGAGGTCGATCTGTTCGTCCCAGACGATCACTCCGGCCGGGCTCGGGGAAAAAGCCGATAGAAACGTGTAGATGTCGAGCGTCTCAAAGGCGAGCGTGCCGGTGATTGCGGGTACCGGGCCGGTGAAGGACAAATCGATCGCCCCCATGCCGGGATTGCCGCCGAAGACGATCTTGGCGTCCTCGACCTTGAGCCGGCTCATATCGCCGATGACGCGGCCCGAAACCGAGGCTGCGCCGACGGCGCTGCCCGGGGATATTTCGGTTTGCGACCATTCCAGAACCCGGCGCAACGATGGTGAGGACAACGTCGCGGCACCATCGATGAAGCCGCTGTTGGAAAAGGTGACGAGACCGTCATAGTCGAGGGCGAGCGGCGCGGAGGCGAGGGAAAAATCGACGCTGGTATTGCCGCCCGCAAACAGCGCCAGCGGCTGGCCGGCGGTGAATTCGACGGCGACGTTCTCGCCGCGCCACACGCCTTTGGCCGCCAGGGTCATCGCCCGGTCTAGCGACGGCCAGCCGAGACGGCCCGACAGGTCGGAGACGAGCAGTTTTTCCTGTTTGCCGTCCTCATCGGCGACGACGATCTGGCCGTCGACGAATTCGACCGTGCCGAGCGCGTCCTTTGGCATCAGACCGGTATCGGGGGCGGCCGGATTGGCTTCCACGAGCGCCCGCGCGGCGTTGATCGCCCGGGAGATCCGACCGCCGCGGGTGCCGGCCGGCAGCGGAACCGGGCCCTGCGTGCGCTCAAGCCGCAGTCGCGGGCGCACCAGCACCATTTTGGAGAAGGAGACGTCGCCGCCAAGGGCGGCGATCGCGGAGAGGTCGAGCTCGACCCGTTCCGCCTGGAGGATGGGCGGCGCGTCGGGCCTGCCCCATTCCTGGAAGGTGACGTCGGCGAGATCGGCCCGCAAAACCGGCCACACATCGATACGCGGCGTGCCGCGCAGGACGACGCGGTAGCCGGTCCAACTGCCGATTTCCTGGGCGATGCGATTGCGTACGATCTGCGTCGAGGCGACATAGGGCAACGCAGCCAGGACGACGAGCACGGCCACGATGCCGGTGACGACGATCCAGATGCTTCTTCGTGCCCGTCGCGATCGCATTCTCGTCGCTTAACTCCTGCTCTCGCGCCGTCAGCCGTTCGCGCACCGCCCGCTTTGCACGAGGCTCCAAGCCTTTTCAAGCCATTGTGGCCGGGCGATGGCGCGACCCGGGATGGCGCTCACGACGCCTTGCCCTCCTGCGGTGCCCAATGCATAACCGCACGATGACAATTGGAGGATCTCGATGTCTCGGACAGACCCGCTTTGGACCCCATCGCCCGACGCTGTCCGCAGGGCACCCATCATGGCATTCATGGCCGACGCATCCAAGCGTGCCGGCCGGGTCTTCAACACTTATGAGGCCTTGCATGCCTGGTCGGTCGAGGACCGCGAGGCGTTCTGGTCTTTGGTCTGGGACTTTTGCGGGGTGGTCGGCGAAAAGGGCGAACGGGTGCTCGTCAATGGCGAACGCATGCCGGGCGCGGCGTTCTTTCCCGATGCGCGGCTGAACTTTGCCGAAAACCTGCTCGTCAGGAGCGGGGCGGGGGACGCGATCGTGTTTCGCGGCGAGGACAAGGTGGAGCGCCGCATGTCGTGGGACGATCTGCGCGCCCTGGTATCCCGACTCCAGCAGGCCTTCGTCGACGCCGGCGTGAAGGCGGGCGACCGGGTGGCCGCGATGATGCCCAACATGCCCGAGACGGTGGCCTGCATGCTGGCGGCGGCCTCGATCGGCGCGATCTGGTCGTCCTGCTCGCCCGATTTCGGCGAACAGGGCGTTCTCGACCGTTTCGGCCAGATCGAGCCGGTCGTGTTCGTTGCCTGCGACGGCTACTGGTACGCGGGAAAGCGCATCGAGGTCGGCGAAAAGATCGGCAAGGTGTTGGACAAGCTGCCGAGCGTGCGCATGGCGCTGGTTGTCGACTATCTCGGCGACGCCGCGCAGATCGCGGCCGGTCTCGACCGAGCGACGGCGCTGGAGGCGGCGTTGCGGCCTTATGCGCCGAAACCGCTTCATTTCGAGCCGCTGGCCTTCTCGCATCCGCTCTATATCCTGTTTTCCTCCGGCACGACCGGCATTCCCAAATGCATCGTGCATTCGGCCGGCGGCACGCTCTTGCAGCATTTCAAGGAGCAGCGCCTGCATGCCGGCATCGGCGAGGGCGACCGGTTCTTCTACTTCACCACTTGCGGTTGGATGATGTGGAACTGGCTTGTGTCGGGCCTGGGACTCGGCGCCACGCTGCTGCTCTATGACGGCTCGCCGTTCCACCCCGACGGCAACACGCTTTTCGATTTCGCCCAGGCCGAGAAGATGACCTATTTCGGCACGTCGGCGAAGTTCATCGATTCGGTGCGCAAGGCGGGGCTGCAGCCGATCGACACGCACGACCTTTCCACCGTGCGGGTGATATCCTCGACCGGTTCGCCGCTGTCGCCGGAAGGGTTCGACTTCGTCTATTCGGGCATCAAGGCCGACGTGCATCTGGCCTCGATCTCGGGCGGCACCGACATCGTGTCGTGCTTCGTCTTGGGCGTGCCGACGCGGCCGGTATGGAGCGGCGAAATCCAGGGCGCGGGCCTCGGCATGGCGGTCGACGTGTGGGACGATGCCGGGCGGCCGGTGCGCGGCGAAAAGGGCGAACTGGTGTGTTCGCGAGCATTTCCGTCAATGCCTGTGATGTTCTGGAACGATACCGACGGCGCCAAATATCATGCCGCCTATTTCGACCGCTTCGACAATGTGTGGTGTCACGGCGACTTCGCCGAACGCACCGAGCATGACGGGTTCGTCATCCATGGCCGCTCCGACGCCACCCTCAATCCGGGCGGAGTGCGGATCGGGACCGCGGAGATCTACAACCAGGTCGAGCAGATGGACGAGGTGATCGAGGCGATCTGCATCGGCCAGGACTGGGAGGACGATGTGCGTGTCGTGCTGTTCGTGCGGCTAGCCGACGGGGTTGTCCTCGACGAGGCGCTGGAAAAGCGCATCCGGACCAAGATCCGCACCGGCGCCAGCCCGCGGCACGTGCCGGCCCGCATCGTGGCGGTCAAGGATATTCCGCGCACCAAGTCGGGCAAGATCACCGAACTGGCGGTGCGCGACGTGGTGCATGGCCGCACGGTGAAGAACAAGGAGGCGCTCGCCAACCCGGAGGCGCTCGCCTATTTCGCCGGTCTCTCGCAGCTTCAAAATTGAGCGGTCCATGGTAAACGAACGATGAAACCGATATTTACCTAAGTGGAAGAAGTGGTACACTTCCGTAAACATCGAAACGCCCCGGTAAGGTTTTGTTAAGGGGTAGCGCCGATAGTCGTGCGTAACTTGAGGGTGTTGTTCCAGGCCGATCGGCAGGCGCCCGCATTTGCTCAAGTCCTCGCGTGACAGCCCGAATTCCATCAAAGGCGTCCTTTTGGGCGCCTTCTTTTTTTGGCCGATCGGTCCGCGGGTCCCGGATGCCGGGACAGGATCACATCGTCGCGTCGGCATCGCGCATCAGGGCGCGCGACAAAAGCACCACCGGCACCAGCGCAGTGAGGATGATGAGCAGGGCGGCCACAGCGCCGTCCTCCACGACACCGCGCGAGGCGTTTTCGTAGACATGGGTGGCGAGCGTCGAAAACCCGAACGGGCGCAGTAAAATGGTCGCGGAAAGCTCCTTCATCGTGTCGACGAAGACGAGAACGGCCGCGGTTGCGAGCGCCGGCTTCAAGAGCGGAAACAGCACCTTGCGGGCGCTGGCGGCCGGCGTATGCCCCAAGCTGCGCGCCGCCTCGTCGAGATGGGGCGGCAATTTTTCCAGCCCGGAGCGGATCGCGCCTTCGGCCAGAGCCAGGAAACGGACGCTGCAAGCGATGATCACGGCGGCCGCCGTGCCGCTCAGCAACAGCCCGGTCGACACGCCGAGATGGGTGCGTGCGAAGGCGTCGACAGCGTTGTCGAGCCGGGTCAGCGCGAACAGCAGGCCCAAGGCGAGCACGGTTCCCGGAAGCGCGTAGCCGCTGGCCGCCAGGCGCGCCACCGCGCCCACGGCGACGGTTCGCGACAGCCGCGTCGCATTGACCAGAACCAGTGCGATGGCGACCGTGACCAGCGCGGTGCAACCGGCGGTGAACACGCTGGTGACGAAGGCCTGCTGGAGCGCGGGATCGGCGAGTTGGTCCAGGCGCCGGGCCGCATAGCCGCAAAACACATAGGTCGGGATGCCGAAACCGGACAGGACGGGAAAAAGCACCGCCATGGTGGCGAACCATTTGCGTGCGCCGCGCAGTTGCACCCGGGGCGGTCGGGCCTTCATGTGTGTCGCCCTTGCGCCGTGAAAGCGCTGATTGCGCCGCGCCACGCGCTCAGCATAAAGCAGCGCCAGTACCAGGAACAGCATGACGGTCGATATCTGGGCCGCTCCCTCGAGGCTGCCGCGGTTGAGCCAGGTGGTGAAGACGGCGATGGTCAGCGTGTCGGCGCCGAGATATTCGGCCGCGCCGATATCGTTGAGCGTTTCCATCAGGACCAGCGCGCAGCCGGCGATGATGGCCGGCCGGGCGACGGGCAGGAGAATGCGGAAGAACACGCGCGCCGGCGCTGCGCCCAATGTGCGGGCGACGTCGGCGATGTTGCGGCCCTGCATGAGAAAGACCACGCGAACGGTGAGGTAGACATAAGGAAACAGCACCGACGACAGGACGATCGCGGTGCCGGTCGTGGAACGGATGTCGGGAAACCAGTAGTCGCGCGCCGACTGGAAGCCGAACAGGGCGCGCAGGGCCGTCTGTATCGGACCGGTGAACAGGAAAAACTCGCCGAAGGCATAGGCGGCGAGATAGGGCGGCACGGCAAGCGGGAGAACGAGGGCCCAGGCCAGCAGCCGGCGCAGGGGAAAGTCGTAGGCGATGACCAGCCAGGCGCAGGCGACGCCGATCGTCGCGGTGCCGGCGGCGACCATGGCGAGCAGCGCCAACGTGGTCGCCGTGGCGCCCGGCAGCACGTTCCTGACCAGGTGCGGCCAGTCCTCGCCGGAGCCTGTCAGCGCGATCGCGACCACGATCGCGATCGGCAGGACGGCGAGCCCGGCTATGACGATGGCGGGCAAAAGCGCGCCGATATGCCTGTCGCGGCGGGCGACCGGGGCGGCGGCGACCACATCCTGCGGGACCGTTTGCGCCGTCATGGTTCGCCTCGTCTCCCGCGGCCGGTCCCAAATGTCACGCAGAAAGGGCCGGATCGGCGATCCGGCCCTGCCGCGTCAGGGGCGTTGTGGCGCTCAGCTTGCCGGTCCATCCTGAAATCCGGTCGTGTCGACCAGTTCGGAAGCGGTCTTGCGGTTGTTGGCGATCTCGTCGAGCGGCAGCGAGTCGGGCTTGATGTCGCCGAACCCCTTGACGATGTCGGAGGGCTCCGTGTCGGGGCCGATCGGATATTCGAAGACCTGTTCGGCATAGATCTCCTGGCCCTGGGGGCTCGCCAGGAATTCCATAAGCTTCACGGCGTTGTCCTTGTTGGGCGCATGCTTGGCCAGCGCCATGCCGGAAATGTTGACATGGGTGCCGCGATCCTCGGCGTTCGGAAACAGGACCTTGATCGATTCGGCCCAGTCCTTCTGTTCCGGCTCTTTCTCATTGGTCTGCATCAGGCCGACATAATAGGTGTTGCCGATGCCGAGATCGCATTCGCCGGCATAGATCGCCTTGGCCTGGGCCCGGTCATTGCCGTCCGGCTTGCGGGCGAGGTTGTTCTTCAGGCCCGTCAGCCAGGTCTTGGTATAGTCCTCACCGTGATGGGCGATCATGGAGGCGAACAGCGCCAGATTGTAAGCGTGCTGGCCGCTGCGAATGCAGATCTTGCCCTTCCATTTCGGATCGGCGAGTTCCTCGTAGGTGATGGTGTCCTGCCCGACGCGTTCCTTGGAGGCGTAGACCACGCGGCCGCGCGTCGTCAGACCGAACCAGTGGCCGTCGGGATCGCGAAACTGCTCGGGGATGTTGGCGTTGATCGCCTCCTCGGAGACCGGCTGGGTGATGCCCTTGGCCTTGGCGTTGGACAGGCGGCCGATATCGACGGTGAAGATCAGATCGGCCGGCGAGTTGACCCCCTCGGCCTCGATCTTTTCCTCCAGACCCTTGTTCAGGAACAGCACGTTGGTGGCGATCCCGGTCTGTTCGGTGAAGGCGTCGAGCAGCGGCTCGATCAGGTCCGGCTGGCGATAGGAATAGATGTTGACCTCACCCTCCGCCAGCGCCGGGCCGGCCAGGAAGGTCAGGGAGAACGCGGCGATGCCGGCGCGGCGAAAACGGTCGATCGCATGGGTCATCGAAATCAGGCTCCTCCTGATGGTGGATTGTTCGGTGGCACGGCAAGACAGCGCAGTCCAACCGCCAGTTTCCCTCTCTTGAGACAAAGAGACGGCGCCGTCAAGAAAAAACCAATAAAAATCAATACTTTAGAATTATTCTAAACTGGAATTGTCAAGTATTGGGAATCGTGGCGTTCCTGCATCCGTCTTTACGGCGCCGACAAAAAACCCGCGCCTGGCATCGCAGGCGCGGGCGGTTGCAGCCGAAAGCGTCTCGGGCTCAGTCGGCCAGGACGCGGGTGGAGGGGAAGCTGACCTCGACAAGCGTGCCGTCGCCCGGGGTCGAGTGGATGGAGAAATGGGCCCGGTTGGCCTCCACCATCGCCTTGGTCAGCGGCAGGCCCAGCCCGGTGCCGTCGCTGCGTTTGCGCTTCAGCGAATTGATCTGCTTGAAGGGCTTGAGCGCCTGATCGATCTCGGCGCGCGACATGCCCACGCCGGTATCGCGCACGCGCATGACGACGTCGCCGGTCGCCTCGTAGGCGGTGGAGACGATCACCTGGCCTCCGGGCGGGGTGAAGCGGACCGCGTTCGACAGAAGGTTGAGCGCGATCTGGCGAATGCTGCGCAGGTCGGCCACGACGTCGGGAAGGTGGGCGGGATAGCTGGAGCGGATGATGACGCGTTCGCGATTGGCCTGCGGCTGCATCATCGCCACGACCTCGGCGAGCGTCTCGTTGAGCGCTACGGCCTCGTAGGCGAGCTCCTGCTCGCCCGCCTCGATCTTGGAGATGTCGAGCAGGTCGTTGACCAGGTCGAGGACGTGATTGCCGGACCGGTTGATGTCGCGCAGATAGTCTCGATAGCGCTCATTGCCGATCGGCCCGAATTTTTCATCGAGAATCAGTTCCGAAAAGCCGATAATGGCGTTGAGCGGCGTACGGATCTCGTGGCTGACGCGCGCCAGAAAGTCGGTCTTCTGGGAGGATGCCGTTTCGGCCAGCGCGCGCGCCTTGGTCAACTCTTCCTCGGCGCGTTTCCATTGCGTGATGTCGCGCATCACGGCGCAGAAGCCGCCGGCGGGGAGCCGGCCGATGGTCATGAACAGCGGAATGAAACGGCCCTGCGCCTCGCGGCCGATCACTTCGCGGCCGTCATTGAGGACGCTGGCCACGCCGTTGTCCGACAGGCCCTGCAGATAGTCGCGGGCCGCCTTCTGGCTCTCGACGGCGAACAGCGACACGAAGGGTTTTCCCGTCATGTCGGCGGCATCGTAGCCGAACAGCGCTTCGGCCGGGCGGTTGAGCGAGCGGATCGTGCCGTCGTCGTCGATCAAGACGATGCCGTCGGTCGCCGTATCGAGGATTGTGCCCATTTCGGCGACGCGCGCGTCGGACAGCGCGATATCCGCTGCCGGATCCCGCTCGGCCGGCGGCGCGAGCGGCGTAATCGCCAAAAGCAGCGCCTTGCGCTCGTGCCAGGGCACCGACTGGAGATGCGCCCGGACGGGAAACTCGCGGCCGTCCTTGGCGCGCAGCATGGCGGCGCCGTCCTTGTCACCGTCCTGCGTCTCGTAGGGCTCGACGAACAGCGCGCCGAGGCCGCCGGCCTCGTCGAGATCGTCCAGCGAGGCGTAGCCGGTCATGTCCCAGAAGGCCGGATTGCCGAAATGCAGAACGTCGCCGGAATGGACCAGCAGCGCGATCGGCAACTTGGCAAACACCGACACGCCGAACTGGCGCCCTTGGCCGCCGGTGTCGGCCGCGGCGAAAGCGGACGGCAGGATTACGGTCGCCGGCCGGTCGCCGGCCGCCTCGTTTGCCGGTTCCGTCGCCGAGGCCGCGTGTGCCGGCCCGTCCTCGGGCGAAGCGGCCTCGTCGGCGGCCGGGCTGTCGGCGTCGTGGGGGAGGGAACCGTCGGAAGGGACCTTATCGACGCCTGCGGGCGCATCCTGATGCTCGAGCCTGACCGCATCGTCTGCCGGCGGCGCGGTTCCGGCGTCGTCGGGCGCAAGGGTTTCGTGGTCAGCGGGCGCGGTTTCGCCGGCGGTTTCCGGCCCGGCAGCCGTCGTCTGCGAGCCGGACGCGGTCGCATCGCCGGCCCGGTCGTCGCGACGCGGATCGTCCGTTCGCGTGCTGTCGTCCTGAGGCCGTTCCTCGGCTGTCTTGCGATCGTCATTGTCGGCGGGAGGTCTGGCTTCGGCCGCAAGACCGTCGTCGTCGGTCTCCGTTGCCGCGCTCTCGCCGGTCACGTCCTTGAGGCGGTTGCCGATCTCGCGGAATGCGTCGTGCTCGCTCGACGACAGGGCGCGCGCTGGCGGACCGGCGCGCCGCGTTTCAAGATGAACGACCTTTTCCTGGCCGTCGGATGCGGGCACCTCCGTGCCGGTCTCGGCCGCCGGTCGGTCCGCCTTGTCGGCGTCGAAAGCGGTGTCGGGTGGGCCGGCCTGCTGCTGCGGCTCGTCTTCGGCGGGCGCCGGGTCTGCGGGTGCGAGACCGCGCGCCTGCGGATCGACCGCCGCGTCGGCCGTGCGGGCGATGCCGAAGCCGCGAAATCCCTCGAATTGGCGCTCGCGTCCGTAGATCGGCAAGGCCGCCAGATCGACGGGAATGTGCAGCGCCGCGCCATCGACCGGCCACAGCACCGTCTTGCCGGACCAGGTGTCGCGCCGCGCCAACAGGCCGGCGATCTCGCCGTCGGGGTCGAGCCCGTAGCGTTCGGTCAGCTCGGAGAAGCTGCGGCCCGTTATGGTGTCGACGGGCATGCGCACGGCCTTGGCGAATTCCTCGGCGATCACGCTGATGCGCCCCTCGGCGTCGGTGCGCCAGACGAAGCGCAGCGGAGCGGACGCGTGCAGCGTA
Organism: Nitratireductor alexandrii; assembly: GCF_004000215.1. GTDB lineage: Bacteria > Pseudomonadota > Alphaproteobacteria > Rhizobiales > Rhizobiaceae > Mangrovimarina > Mangrovimarina alexandrii. The sequence continues at coordinate 62,848 of NZ_RBVY01000007.1, forward strand.
TCCAGCAATGCGGTGGTCTCGGACGGCGACAGTTCGGCCATGTCGTGATCGGCCGCCGCTTGCGGCGGTTCGGGGTCGTCCGGCGTGTCGGGTTCGCTGTTTTCGCCGGTTTCGCCCGGCGTTTGCGCGGGGCGATCCGCGTCGAAATACCACCGGTCGACCTGGCCGCGGCCGTTGCTGCCGCCGCGCCGATCTTCCGACATCGCGCTCCCGTCCGTTGCCGCGGCCGCGTCGACTGCGCCGGTGTCGCCGGTTGCGGCGAAAAGGTCTCCGGGGCCGTCGTCGCCCGACGGCGGTGTGGCGGTGACGGGCGCTCCAGCCCTTGGCGCGTCGGCGGGCGGAGCTTCGCGTGGGCCGTCGGGCTCCCGCTCTGCCAGCGCCGGCGGATCGCCGGCCTGCGGTTCGGCGTCGTCGACGGCGATCAGCAGATGCAAAGCGGGCGCGTCCGTCAGCCGGGCGATACCGGCTGGAATATTGCCGTTCCGTGCGGCGACCCGGCGCTTGACGAGCCGGTCCCGCTCATCGGCGACCTCGCGCACCAGGTCCGAAAGCGTTGCCGGGGTTATTCCCAGCGTGTCGAAACCGGGCGCGGCGGCGAGCACGGTGCCGCTCTGATCGAGCAGGGCGGCGAAATAGCCCGCTTCGGTGAAGCCCGATATGGCACGCCGCTGCAGCGTCTCGGAGTCGTGTGCGGCGGCGACCGGCGCGGCGGCGGCAAGCAGAATCGCCAGTTCGCCGTCCGGCAGGTCGAGGCCGGTCGCCAGGAATGTGACCGCCCGGCTCGTGCTGCCGCTCGACAGGCGCAGCGCAAGCGGCCGGTCGCGGCCGATCTCGGGAAAGCCGGGCGTGGCCGCGATCTGGCGACGCTGCGCGACCGTCAGCCCGGTTTCGGCGCCCATGATCGCTTCGATGTCGGGATAGCCGAACAGTTTCGCGCCGGGACCGTTGGCCCAGATCACCTCGCCGATATCGGCGGAAAGAATAGCCAGCGCGTCGCCGGCGGCGAAACGGGAACGGACCTCGTCCAATACTGCAATGTCGATGAACGAGTAGTCGCTGGACGCCATACGCATCAATCCGAATTCGCTGGAACCCGCCCCGGTGTTAAGAGTTCGTTAATAAAAGAGACCTTCGCGAAGGTCCACAATTCGGGGGCCGGTGGCGAGCGGAATCTGGCTGGTTGGTTAACCCGAAATAGTTTCATATTGCGTCGCAGCAATTATGTTGCAATGCACAATGAAAATTGTTATGTGGATCGCAAGCGGTCGCTCGGTTTGTCGTGGGCCGCAATCAATCGAAGAGGAGTCCCTCATGTCGAAAGCCGCGAAAACCGCAGAAACCATCGAATTCCCCACCTTCGACGCCGAGAAGGCGACCGATCAACTCCGCTCGTTCGCCGAAAAGAGCCTCGAGCAGTCGAAGGAAGCCTATGCCAAGTTCAAGGCCGGCGCCGAAGACGCGCAGAAGACGCTGGAAACCAGCTTCGAGACCATGAAGCAGGCCGGCGACGAAGTGTCGCTGAAGGCGATCTCCGCCATGCGCGCCAATGCCGAGGCCGGGTTCGGTCATCTGGAGGCGCTGGTCGGCGCCAAGACCATCTCGGAGCTTGTCGAACTGCAGACCAGTTTCATGCGCAAAAATGTCGAGATGATGGTCGATCAGGCCAAGGACATGCAGGCCGTGTCGTCCAAGGCCGCCGAGGATATCGCCAAGCCGGTCAAGACCGCGTTTGAGAAGACCATGAAGGACATCAAGGCGGCCTGACCGGGAAAACCGGCCGGCGCGCCGCGCCGCAGATCCCTTTGCGGGCGCATTGTCGAAAAAGGCCGGTTCAGCCGGCCTTTTTCATGCGTCCAAACGGCATGCCCGCCCTTGCATTCGCCGGAATTTGACCGTATTGCACACCAGCCTTTCGCAAGAGGCGCCGTGCGGTTGTAGCTCAGTTGGTTAGAGCGCAGGATTGTGGCTCCTGAGGTCGGTGGTTCGAATCCACCCAACCGTACCATTTTTCCCCGGTCCGTTCCGGACGCATGGGGGTCCATTTCATCGCGACGACATTGCTAACACTTTCAGGCCGAAAGGATTTTTGGCCTGACCGGTCCGGCGCGCCGTCTCCCGGGCTTCGGCGCGCGCCCGTATTCGGCGCCGCCATAAAGAAAAGGCCCGCCGGGGAGGATCGGCGGGCCTTCTAACGTCGGACGGCGCGGTATGGGAGGAGGAGGATCGCGCCGTCCGCTACCGGCGGGCAGGGAGGAGGAGGCCCACCGGAATTTCGGATCTAAAGGGTTCTGCGCGCCACCACCGGGATCTCGGCGCGGTTGAGGCCGATATCGTGCAGTTCGCGGTCGCTGAGGCGATTGAGCTCGTTCACCGCATGCCGGTAACGGCGCCAATTGCGATAATTGTGGATCAGGCTCACGGCGATTGACCTTTCTGCGTCTCAAATCTGATAGCCGGGAGATAGGTGTGCGCTGCACAAACAAAAGCCCCGTTTGTGCATGGCAGGATTGCGCGCCGTGCAAGCCGGACTTGCCGTGCAAAATATCGCGCCTGGCACATGGACCGGTGCCGGCGTTGGCGCGGCAGGTTTTGTCGGCTCTATTCGAACAGAGACCCCTGGCCGGCCGGGCCCGGTTTTTCACGCGGCGGGTGCGGCTTGCGGGCTTTCGGCCGCTCGCCGCCGACGATCACGGCGTCGGCGGCTGCATCGGCGAAGCGCAGCGACACCTGATCGCCCGACGCAAGCCCGGCGGCGCGTTTGACCGGCCGGCCCTTCGCGTCGCTGACCAGGGCGAAACCGCGATCGAGCACGGATTTGTAGGACATGCTCACCAGCAGGCGCTCGGTGTGGGCGAGGCTGTTCCTGCGCTGCTCGATGGTCAGCGCCAGCGCACGGTCGCGGCGGCGCGCAAGGCCCGACAGGTTCTCGCGGGCGGTTTTGACCCGGCGCAGAAGCGGATCGAGCCCGAGCCGGGCAAAGGCGGCGGCCAGCCCTGTGCGGCGTTCGCGCAACAGCGCGTCCTGGGCACCTGGCATGCGCGTGGCGGCCAGCGCCACGGCCCGGCGGGCCTCGCCAAGCCGCCTTTCGAGCGCGACCGTCGTCAGGCGCAGTCCGCGCAGGCGTAGCCGCTTGCTGTCGACATTGACCTGAAGGCCGCGCCCCAGCCTGGCGGCCGCCTCGTCGAAGCGTCGCCGCGGCAGGGCGAGAAGCTGGTCGGCCGAGGGCAGGGCGCGGGCGGCGGCCCTGAGCGCCTGGCGCTTGCGCTCGCCCGCGCGCGAGATCGCACCGGCATGCCGGGCGGCCAGGCTGGCGAGCGTGGCTTCCAGCTCGGCCTTGACCGGCACCGCCATCTCGGCCGCCCCCGTCGGGGTGGGCGCGCGCCGGTCCGCGGCGAGGTCGATCAGGGTCCAGTCGGTTTCGTGGCCCACGGCCGAGATGACCGGGATCTGCGAGGCGGCGACCGCGCGCACCACCGCCTCGTCGTTGAAGCCCCAAAGATCTTCCAGGCTGCCGCCGCCGCGCGCCACGATGATGATGTCGGGCCGGCCGGCCCCGGGCGGGAGCCCATTGAAGCCGGAAACGGCGTTCGCGACCTCGGGTCCGGCGGTTTCGCCCTGCACGCGCACCGGCCAGACGACGATATGGAGCGGATAGCGATCGGAAATGCGATGCAGGATGTCGCGGATCACCGCACCGGTTGGCGAGGTGACGACGCCGATGACGCGCGGCAGATAGGGCAGCGGCGCCTTGCGCATTTCGTCGAACAGGCCCTCGGCGGCGAGTTTGCGCTTGCGTTCCTCCAGAAGCGCCATCAGCGCGCCGGCGCCGGCCGGTTCGAGACTGTCGATGACGATCTGGTATTTGGACGAGCCTGGATAGGTGGTGAGCTTGCCCTGGGCGATCACCTCCATGCCTTCTTCGGGCTTGATCTTGAGGCGCGAGAACGTGCCGCGCCAGACAACGGCCTCGATGCGGGCGCGCTCGTCCTTGAGCGCGAAATAGGCGTGGCCGGAGGAATGCGGGCCGCGATAGCCGGAAATCTCGCCGCGCACGCGCACATGGCCGAAAGCGTCTTCGACGGTGCGCTTCAGCGCGACGGAAATCTCCGAAACAGTGAATTCGGCCGCATTGGTCGGGGAATCGTTCATGACCCCATTCGCGGGATCGGCCGTGGCCAAGTCAAGACCGTGTGAGCGGTGCGGTGTGGTCGAACGGCCGCGGCTGGCCGCATTGCCGGGGTTTTGCTGGTCCTTGCCGGTGCTGCTTGCCCAGCCGACAACCGCGCGTTACCGGTGGTGGAGGGGCCGCGCCGACGCGGCCGTCACCGAGCAAAGGAGGGCACCGGCATGAGCGAACGCGCCCTGTGGCAGTTGAGCGCCTGTGAACTGGCCGAAGAAATCGCGGCCAGGCGGATTTCGGCCGAGGAAGCCGTGACCGCCAATGTCGAACGCATGCGCGCGCGCAACGGCGCGATCAATGCCGTGGTCGACGATCTCGGCGAGGCGGCGATCGACGAGGCGCGCCGGCTCGATGCGACGATGGCGGCGTCGGGCGCGCCGGTCGGCCCGCTGCACGGCGTGCCGGTGACGATCAAGGAAAACGTCGACCAGAAGGGCCGCGCGACCCCGAACGGGGTGACCGCGTTCAGGAACATCATTGCGCCGGACGACGCGCCGGTGGTCAAAAACCTGAAAAAGGCGGGCGCGATCGTGATCGGGCGCACCAACACGCCCGAATTCTCCTTCCGCGCCACCACCGACAACGAGCTGCACGGGCGGACGCTCAACCCCTGGGCGGACTGGGCCTCGCCGGGCGGTTCGTCCGGCGGCGCCTCGGCGGCGGTGATGTCGGGCATGGGCGCGCTCGCCCATGGCAACGATATTGGCGGATCGCTGCGGTTCCCCAGCGCGGCCACCGGCGCGACCACGGTCAAGCCCGGTCTCGGCCGGGTGCCGGCCTACAATCCGTCGGCCAAGGCCGAGCGCGGGCTTCTGGCGCAGATCATGTCCGTGCAGGGCGTGATCGCGCGCGAAGTGCGCGACGTGCGCGCCGGGCTGAAGGCGCTGATCGCCTACGATCCGCACGATCCGTGGATGGTGCCAATGCCGTTCGAGGGGCCGGTCGAGACCGGCCCGCTGCGCGTGGCGGTCACACGCGACACGTTCGAGTTCGATCTGCATCCCGCCGTCGAACAGGCCATCACCAAGGCGGCCGACTGCCTGGCCGATGCCGGCTACGAGATCGTGGAGATCGACCCGCCGCTGGTGCGCGAATGCGGCGAAATCGGCTACCGCGCGCTGATGGGCGAGGTGCGCGCGTTGTTGGGGCCGGATATCGACAAATATGGCAGCGACACGATCAAACGCATCTTCGAGGACTATTTTTCGTTGTTTGCGCCGTTCGAAGGCACGGAACTGCTGGCGGCGATGGCCAAGCGGGCCCATTTCACGCGCGAATGGCTGGTGTTCATGCAAGATTATCCGCTGGTGCTGACCCCGTTCCTGACCGGGCCGGTGTTCGGCTGGAACCGCGACGCCGAAGGCGTCGACGGCGCGATGGAGGTGCTCGGCAAGGCGCATTATTCCTTCGCGATGAATTTCATGGGCCTGCCGGCCGGTAATATCGCCGCCGGCTTCCATGACGGCCTGCCCATCGGCGTGCAGATCGTCGGGCGGCGCTTCCGCGAGGATATGGTGCTGGACGCCTGCGAGGCGGTCGAGGCGGGCGTCGGCGTGATGGCGCACAAATTGTTCGCGCGCGGGTCGTGAGGTCGCGTCACGCCTTGCCGGCATCCTCATCGCGGGCGAGTTGGACGAGCGCGCCGACCGATCCCAGCTCCGCGAGTTCGGGACGGCAGCTCAGATAGACCTCGGCTCCGAGATCGGCGTCGACCTTCAGGCGCAGGGTCGACAGCCGGGTGTCCCGGCCGACCTCTCCATCGAAGACCACGCCGAGGCCAAGGCCGGCCGCGGCCGCCTCCTTGACCATTTCGCGGCTGCCGAGGCTGGCGGCAATGCGCGGCTTGATACCGGCCTTGCGCATGGCGTTCATGAAGACGGCGCGGGTGACCGACCGTTCCTCGCGAACCAAAACCGGCCATCGCTCGAGCATTCGCGGCTCGATTTCGCCCTCTCCGGCCAGAGGGTGATCGGAGCGGGCGACGAGGACGAGGTCCTGGCGTCCGAGCGGCAGATTGAAAAGCTGTTTGCGGCAGGCGAGCTGCGAGGTGACGATGACGTCGACCCGGTTGCCGTCGAGATCGTCCATCAATTCACTGGTGTTGCCGTCCTGCAGCGTCAGGTCGATGCCCGGATAGCGGCTTGAATAGAGCGCAAGCAGGCCGAGGATCGTCGCCGGCGTCGAAACGCCGACCCGCAACTGGCCGCGCATCAAGGTGCGGGTGGCGGCGACGCTGTGCTGCATCTCTTCGAGCAGATGCAGGACGCGCGGCACCAGGCCGAGCAGGTGCTGGCCTTCCGCCGTCAATTCCACGCGCGTGCCGCCGCGCAGGAACAACAGCGCCCCCAGCGCCTCCTCAAGCCCCTTGATCTGCACCGTGACGGCCGGCTGGCTGACGCCCAGGTGCTGGGCGGCCTGGGAAAAGCTGCCGGTCTGGGCGACGGCATGGAAGGCGCGCAACTGGGTGAAATTCATCGGGGCCGTTACCTGTTTGTCATAAACGAATTTCATAAAACGGTCATCGCAATTTACTAACCATTATCACGCCTTCCCCGCAAGGTGCCTTTTTCGACAGGAGCGCGCGACCCGCGCCTTTGTCCTCTCAACTGGAGCAAGCCAATCATGAAAAACGGATTTATCGGCCTTTTCGCCGCCGGTGCGATGGTCGCGCTGTCGTCCACCACGGCGCTCGCCACCACCCAGGTGCATTTCTGGCACGCGTTCTCGCCCGACATCAAACTCGGCAAGGTGCTTGCGCGCTATGCCCAGGAATTCAACGCCAGCCAGGACGATTACGAGATCGTGCTGACCTACAAGGGCACCTATGACGATACCATCAACGCCACCATCGCGGCCGTGCGTGCGGGCAAGCAGCCCGCCATCGCCCAGGTCCATGGCCCGGCCGTGCCGACGCTTATCTTCTCCGACGCGGTGGTGCCGGTCGACACCGTGATGGCCGATGCCGGCTACACGATCGATTGGGAACGCTTCATCGAACCGGTGATGGCGATGTACCAGTTCGAGGGCAACCAGATGGCGATGCCCTTCAACACGTCCACGCCGCTGATGTGGTACAATGCCGACGCGTTCGAGAAGGCCGGCATCGCCGAGGTGCCGGCGAGCTGGGACGATCTGGATGCTGCCGCGCGCAAGCTCAAGGATGCCGGCTACGAGTGCCCGGTGACCTCGTCGTGGCAGGAATGGATCGTCCTGAAAAACTATACGTTCATCGAAGACCAGCCGTTCGCCAGCAAGGCCAACGGCATGCAGGGCCCCGACGCCGAACTCACCTTCAACAAGACCCGTTTCGTCGATCACCTGGACCGTATCCAGGGCTGGATCAAGGACGGGCTCTACGAATATCAGGGCCGTCAGTGGACCGGCGCGCACCAGGCTTTCTACAATCAGCGCTGCGCGGTGCTTCTGGAAAGCTCGGCCGGGTATGGCGGCATCTCGCAGAACGCCAAGTTCGATTTTTCCGCCACGCTGCTGCCGGTCGAAGCCGACAACGACACGCCGCGCAACTCCTTCATCGGCGGTGCCGGCCTGTTCTTGATGAAAGGGCTCGACAAGCCCGTCTACGACGGCGCGGCCGCCTTCTTCAACTTCCTCGCCAGCCCCGAGATGCAATTCGACTGGCACCGGAATTCCGGTTACGTGCCGATCACCGTCGACGCCTACGAACTGGCCAAGGAGAAGGGCTATTATGACGAGTTTCCGCATCAGGAACTCGCCATCAAGCAGCTGATGCGCGAGCCGAGCGACAATACGCGCGGCATTCGTCTCGGCTACATGGTCCAGGTCGACGAGATCATCAACGAAGAACTCGAAAACGTCTGGTCGATGAAGAAGAGCGCCCAGGAGGCCGCCGACGACATGGTGCGCCGCGGCAATCCGCTGCTCAACCGGTTCGCCAAGACCATCGAATAACCACAGCGGCCTCGCCGTCCTCACGCCGCCGCCGCGCCGCTTCCGGCCGGCGGCGGTTCCTCCTTTGTATTTGGAAATATCCATGTCGGGTCGTGACAAAAAGGTCGTCTTCAAGGGACGCGTGCTGCCCTGGCTGCTGCTGGCGCCGCAGCTTGTGGTGCTTGCGGTGTTTTTCTTCTGGCCGGCGGGCGAGGGGATCGTGCAGGCGTTTTTCCTGTCCGATCCGTTCTTCAACACGATGATTTTCGTCGGGTTCGACAATTTCCGCGATCTTCTGACATCGCCGGAATACTGGGATTCCATCCGCGTCACGCTGGTCTTTTCGCTCGCCACAACCGCAACCGCGATGATCATGGCGTTCGCGCTGGCGGTCGCGGCCGACCGTGTTTTGCACGGCTCGATGGTGCTGCGCTCGCTGGTCATCTGGCCGTATGCGGTGGCGCCGGCGATCGCCGGCATGCTGTGGCTGTTTCTGTTTCACCCGGCGTTCGGCGTGCTCGCCCTGGCGCTCAGGGGGCTCGGCATCGACTGGGATCCGTTGCTCGACGGCACCGACGCGATGGTCCTGATCGTCGCCGCGGCAGCCTGGAAACAGGTTTCCTACAATTTCGTCTTCTTCTTCGCGGGCCTGCAGATGATCCCGCGCAGCCTGATCGAGGCGGCGGCGATCGACGGCGCCGGGCCGATGCGGCGGCTGCGCGATATCGTGCTGCCGCTGTTGAGCGCGACCACCTTCTTCCTGCTGGTCATGAACGTGATCTACGCCTTTTTCGACACGTTCGGCATCGTCGACGCGGTCACCGAGGGCGGTCCCGGCGGCGCCACCCGCATCCTGGTCTACAAGGTCTACAAGGACGGTTTTCAGGCCCAGGACTACGGCTCGTCGGCCGCGCAGTCCATCGTGCTGATGGCGATCGTAATCGTGCTGACATTCCTGCAATTCCGCTACGTCGAACGTCGCGTCAACTACGCCTGATGGGATCATGATCGAACATACACCCCGTTTCGACGCCGTCTGCTGGCTGATCCTCGCGATCGGGTTGGTGGCGATCTTCTTGCCGGTCTACTACGCCTTCGTCATCGCGTCGCAGCCCGACAGCGCGCAAAGCCTCGACCTCATGACCCCGCCGGGCGGCTATTTGTGGGAGAATCTGCGCGCGGCCTGGACCAAGGACGATCTGCAGCGCCAATTGCTGAACTCGACGGTGATGGCGCTCGGCATCACCGCCGGCAAGCTGGCGATCTCGCTGCTTTCGGCCTTCGCCATCACCTATTTCCGCTTTCGCTTCCGCATGGTCGCGTTCTGGGCGATCTTCATCACGCTGATGCTGCCGGTGGAGGTGCGGATCGTACCGACCTTCGAGGTGGTGGCCAATGTCGCCCGGCCGTTGACGTCGATCATCTCGCTGGCGGGCATCGATATCGGGCTCAACTTTTCCATGCTCGACACCTATTCCGGCCTGATCCTGCCGCTGATCGCCTCGGCGACGGCCACTTTCCTGTTTCGCCAGTTCTTTCTGGTCGTGCCCGACGGGCTGTGCGAGGCGGCGAAGGTCGACGGGGCGAGCCCGATGCGGTTCTTCTTCGACATCCTGCTGCCGATGTCGATCACCTCGATCGCGGCGCTGTTCGTGATCCTGTTCATCTATGGCTGGAACCAGTATTTGTGGCCGCTGCTGGTGACGACGCAGGCCGACATGACCACGGTGGTGATCGGGGTCGCGCGTACCCTGCCGACCGACAATGCCGACACGCGCTGGAATTTGACCATGGCGACGACGCTGCTGGCTATGGCGCCTCCCGTTTTGGTGGTGGTGCTTTTGCAGCGCTGGTTCGTGCGCGGTCTGGTCGACCAGGAAAAATAGCGCTCCGGTCTTACCAGACCGGCAGTGCGCCGGGCCGTTGGCGGCGCGTGCGACCGGGCGCCGGCGCGGCGAAATCGAAGCCCGCGTCGTCCCCGGCGGCCGGCAGCGAGATGTTGTCGAGGCTTTCGGAGACGTGGCGAGCCAGCGCCTCAACGATCGCCGGTTGCGCGGTCTGGCCGCGAATCAGGCCGATGCGGCAGTCGGGCAGGGCGCCGAACCCGTCATTTTCGCTCAGAATCCGCATACCCGGCCGCAGCGCGCATTCGGGCAGCACCGACACCGCCAGTCCGCTCAGCACGGAGGCGATGATGACGGTCGCGGACCAGCTCGTGAACAGGATGCGGTAGTCGCGCTCCATGCGGTCGAGCACGTCGATGGCGGCGCGGCGCCACAGGCAGGACGGCCGTCCGACCGCCAGCGGCAAAATATCCTGTTCGTGCACGCAATGGTTCGATGAAGCGACCCACAAAAGCGGCTCGCGCCGCACGACCTGGCCGACGCCCTTTTCATCGTCGTGCGTTACCAGGGCGATGTCGAGCGTGCCGCGCCTGACCTGTTCGATCAGATTGACCGTCGGTTCGCAGACGACCGACAGCTCCACGCGCGGGTTGGAGCGGGCGAAGCGGGCCATGATCTCGGGCAGGAAGCGATCGGCGTAGTCGTCCGGCGTGCCGATGCGCACTTGGCCTTCAAGGCTGCGCTCGTCGAAGGCGGCGATCGTCTCGCGGCTGAGGCGCAGCATGCGCCGGGCATAGGCCAGCAGCCTTTCGCCGTCTTCCGAAAGTCGGTTGACGCGACCGTTCTTTTCGAACAGCGGCCTGCCGATCCGCTCCTCGAGGCGCCGCATCTGCATCGACACCGCCGACTGGGTGCGGTGGACCTCCTCGGCGGCGCGGGTGAAGCTGCCGGTGTCGGCAATGGCGATGAAGGTCTGAAGCTGGTCGAGGTCGAGCGGGGCGGCCATGATGTTACCCATCAGATGTTTTGATCCTAAAGATTAGAAACATTCGTTCGACTAATCAATTGCCGCGTGCGAGACATGCCGCGTCCCGTTGAACGGTGCGACGCTTTTGCAAGTGGCGGTGAACGATCACCGCGCGAGCGGATGCGCACGTTCGGCGCGCAGGAGAACCGCCATGACCACGACCGACCACGAGACGATGTCCTTTGCCTCAGCCACCACCCGACCGCGGGTCGTGGCGGCAGCGCTCAATCGTTTTGCCGGTTGGGTAGGACGGCAGTTCCGCGCCTGGAAGAACCGTCGCGAAATCTACCGTCTCGGCGAGATGACGGATGCCCAGCTTGCCGATATCGGCCTGGTGCGCGGCGATCTTCACGTCGCCTATCAGGTGTCGGGCGGCGTCGATCCGACCTCGGTTCTCGGCACCATGGCGCAGGCGCGCCGCCGCGAGATCGAACGCGGTGCGCGGCTGGTTTCCTGACCGACTCGAACCGTTTCCCGCAGGCTAGACACTCCCGCCGGCTTTCCCCCCGGCCCTTGCCTGCCCACTGCCCGGCCTCTCACCCCGCGGAGGCCGGGCTTTTTCTTGCCCTCCCGCAGGCCGGTTGCGGGCAGGCGGGGCGGCGCGCCGGCCTCAGCGATGCCGGTCCATGCCGCGCAGGAACTGGTCGAATACCGATTCCATGCTTTTTTGATAGTCGTCGCGCGTCTGACGGCCGGTTTCGAACATGTCGCCGAAAAGATCGTCATAGGGCGTGCGCGGCCGGCCGCTCGGATTGGCGCGCGGGCGGCGCCTGGCCGGCTCCGGCGCCTCGGTCCTGCGCGGCTGCGCACCGCGCATCATCTCCTCGAAGATGCGCCCGAGCGGATTGTCGGCCTGTGCCTCCCGCCCGTCTTCGCGCGTCTGCGGTCGAGACGGGGGCTGTTGCTGCATGGCGCCGCCGAACATGTCTTGCAGCACCTTGCCGAACGGGTTGTCGAAGGGAGAGGGCGCGGCCTGCGGGTGCGGCGGCTGGCGGGGGGCGGTGCCGCCGTTGCCGGCGCCCTGGCGCATCATTTCGGCGATGATCTCGCCGAGCGGATTGCCGGAACCGCCGAACCCGGCGGCGCCGAAATTGGGCTGCACCGACTGGGCGCGGACGTCGCCGTCCAACTGGCCGGTCGACTGCTTGAACAGGCCCCCCATCACCATGGCGGCGATGACGGGCAACATCTGCCTGAGAACGTCCTGGCCGAGGCCGGTCGCCTGGGCGGCCTGGGCGGCGACGGCGCGCGACAGCTCCTTGGAGCCGAACAGATGGCCGAGAATGCCGTTTCCTTCCGCGACGCCCTGCGCGGAGAAGGCGTTGGCGGCGTCGTCGAAATAAGGCGCGTGGCGACCGGAGGAGAGCGCGGACAAAAACGCGCCGACGCCGTAGGGATCGGCGGCGTTGCGCTTCAGGCCCTGGCTGAAGGCCGGCAGCAGCGCCTCGAGCGCAAGTTGGGTCTGCTGCTGGCTCAAGTTGAACTGACGGGCCAGCAGATCCATGGCCCGCCCGTTCTGGGCGTTGGCGATCATGTCGTAGAGCGGCAGCATGGCGGTCTCCGGAGCGTTCTTGGCCCTCGGAGCCTATCCCAATATGGGTGACGCGCAAACGGTCTCGGCGGCGGGCCGATCAAGGGCCGGCGCGGGCGACCGGCGCTCAGTAAGCGTATTCGAGGAAGACCGGCTCGATCGAGCCGCCCCAGCGGGTGTGGAAGGCGTCGATCATTTCGTCGGCGGACGTGGTGCCGCGCGCCACCACCTCGTCGAGCGGCGACAGGAAGCTGGTCTCGTCATAGCCGTCATGGTTGCGCAGATTGCGGTTTTTCAGCCCCATATGCGCGATCGCCAGCACTTCGCGCGCCATCTCGCGCAGGCTGTGGCCGCGGAAACTGGCGTCGATCCCCTCGCGCGGGACGGCGTCCCGCATCGCGCCGACCTCCTCGAACGACCAGTTCGCGGTGAGCGCCTCGGCGGCGTCCAGCGCCGCCTCGTCGTAGAGCAGGCCCACCCAGAAGGCGGGCAGTGCGCAGATGCGTCGCCACGGTCCGCCATCGGCGCCGCGCATTTCCAGAAAACGCTTCAGGCGCACATCGGGAAAAAGCGTCGACAAATGGTTGGCCCAGTCGCCCATGGTGGGCACGCCGTCGGGAACGGAATTCCTGAGCGCGCCGTCCATGAACTGGCGGAAGGTGACGTGGGTGCAGTCGTGGTAGCGGCCGTCGCGGATGATGAAATACATCGGCACGTCGAGCGCCCATTCGACATAGTCGGCAAAACCGAACTCGGGCGAAAAACAGAACGGCAGCAGGCCGGAGCGCTGATTGTCGGTGTCGCGCCAGATCTCGCCGCGCCAGGATTTAAGCCCGTTGGGCTTGCCTTCGGTGAAGGGCGAGTTGGCAAACAGCGCCGTCGACAGCGGCTGCAGCTTCAGCGACACCTGCATCTTGCGGCGCATATCGGCTTCGCTGGAAAAATCGAGATTCACCTGGATGGTGCAGGTCCGGTACATCATGTCGAGGCCGTGGCGGCCGACCTTGGGCATGTAGGCCGTCATGATGTCGTAGCGCGATTTCGGCATTTTCGGCGTTTCGGCCAGCGTCCATTTCGGGCTGCCGCCGAGACCGAGGAAGCGGATGCCGAGCGGCTCGGCGATCTGGCGCAGCTGGGCCAGGTGGGCGTTTCCTTCCCGGCAGGTCTGGTGCAGCGTCTCCAGCGGTGCGCCGGAGAGTTCGAACTGGCCTCCGGGCTCGAGCGAGATCGCGCCGCTGCCGGTCGGCTCCACCAGGCCGATAATATTGCCGGCGTCGACGATCGGCTCCCAGCCGAGCACCCGCTGCATGCCTTCCAGAAGCGCCTTGATGCCGTTCTCGCCGCCATAGGGCACCGGGCTGTTGCCGTCGGCGTAGAAGGGAAATTTCTCGTGTTCGGTGCCGATGCGCCAGTCGGCGCGCGGCTTGTTGCCCGCGGCAAGGTAGTCGACGAGCTCGTCGACGGTTTCGATCGAGCGAATATCGGTCGTGTCACGCGCCATGAAAGCTTCCCAGGCAAGGATGTGGCCGAATTCGCGCCGGCGGGCGAGTGATGGCCGAGCCGGCAGGCGCAATCAAGCAAAAAAACCTGACCGGTGGTTCAAAGGCGCTTGATCGTCGGGACGCTTAGCGCGTCCATTGCCCGATATCGTCGCTTTCGCCGATCAGCGCCAGACCGTGGGCGATCGAGAGCAACTCGCCCCCGCTTTCGACGCGCGCGGCGTCGAAGCGGCGCGAAAAAATGGCGCGCACGGCCGGGACGAAGGAGCTGCCGCCGGTGAGGAAGACCTTGTCGACCGCGTCGGCCGGGGTGTTGGTGGCAGTCAGCACGTCGTCGAGCGCACCTTCCATGCGCGCCAGGTCGTCGGCGATCCAGGTCTCGAAGTCGGCGCGACGGACGGTCTTGCGGCCGGCCGGGCCGAGCGGGGGGAAATGGAATTCGGCCTCCGTCGCCTCCGACAGCGCCATCTTGGTTGCCGCGATCGCCTGGTAGAGCGGATAGCCTTCGTCATAATCGATCAGGTCGACGAAAAGCTGGAGTTTTTCCGGTTCGGTCGCGTGGCGCAGCAACGATTTCAACTCGGCGAATTCGCGCGTGGTCTTGAAGATCGAGAGCTGGTTCCAGCGCCCGAAATTGGCGAAATAGCTGGCCGGCAGGTCGAGCAATTTGCCGAAACTGCGAAACTGGCTGCCTTTGCCGATTTCCGGGGCGACCAGCCTGTCGATCAGGCGGTAGTCGAAATGATCGCCCGCAACGCCGACCCCGGCATGACCGAGCGGCACGGCGCGCACGGCGCCGGCATGATGTTCGAAGCGGATCAGCGAATAGTCGGTCGTGCCGCCGCCGAAATCGGCGACCAGCACGGTGGCATCGCGCGTTAGCTGCTGGGCGAACCAGTAGGCGGCGGCGACCGGCTCGTAGATAAAGTGGATATCGGGAAAGCCGAACCGGGCGAGGGCGGCCTGATAACGCTCGAGAGCCAGGCGCTCGTCAGGGTTCGAACCGGCAAAACGCACCGGCCGGCCGACCACCAGCCGGGCAATCTCGGCGGGCCAGGCGTCGCCCGCATAGGCTTCCAGCCGACGCAGGAAAGCCTCCATCAAATCCTCGAAGGAATGGCGCTTGGCGAAGATGGTGGTGGCCTGAAAGACCGTACTGGCCGCGAATGTCTTGATCGATTGCAGGAAGCGGCAGTCGCCCGGATGTTCGATGAACAGCCCGATCGCGGCCTCGCCCGCCTCGATGCGCAGCGACTGCGTGCTGCGCCCCTCCTTCATGAAGGCAAGCGCGGTGCGCATGGCGTCGGTCGTGCCGGCGCTGGAGCGAAACGGCAGCGAGTGCGTGGCGGTGCCGGACGGGTCTGCGACCGCAAGGACGGAGTTGGTCGTGCCGAAATCGAGCCCGAGCGCGCGTGCCATGGCCGGCGTCAGTCCTGTCTGGAGTGAGGTTGAAGCGACGCGGCGGACACGATGCGCGCCCACCTGCCAGGAGAGGGTTCTGGTCGCACGGCCGGCGGGCGGTTGGCAAGCGTGCCGGAGGAGAATTCCGGCTTGCTGAACCTGCCGTCCGGCTGTCGCGTCCGCTCAGATTGCGTCGGGGCGCGTCAGCTTTGCGGCGGTGGGCATGTGCCGATCGCCAGGCCGAGCGCCCCTTCGGCAGGCCATGGCTTAGCGCCAGTCGCCGATCGTTGCCTGAATGACGGCCAGCGCCGCCACGGCGGCGGTGTCGGCGCGCAGGATGCGCGGACCGAGCGGGATGGCGGTAACGAAAGGCAGGGCGTGCAGGGTGCGGCGTTCGGCGTCGGAAAAACCGCCTTCGGGACCCACGATCAGCCCAATCCGCTCGGTCTCAAGCGCCTGCAGGGCGGTCAGCGGGTTGTTGGTTTCAGCGCTCTCGTCGCAGAAGATCAGCCGCCGTCCGGGGTCCCAGTCGGCAATAAGCCGGTCGAACTTGACGGGGGCGTGAACGGGGGGCACGGCAAGGATGCCGCATTGCTCGGCCGCTTCGAGCGCGTTGGCCCTGAGCCGCTCGATACCCGGCTTGTGCATCTGGCAGTGCTGGGTGATGACCGGGGCGAGCGCGCCGGCGCCCATTTCCACCGCCTTTTGCACCAGGTAGTCGAGCCGGCCCTTTTTCAGCGGCGCGAAACAATAAAGGAGATCTGTAGGCGCGGGTTGCGGCCGCGTCTGCTCGATCAGGGACAGGCTGGCGGATTTCTTGCCGCTTGCGGCAAGCCGGCCCCGCCATTCGCCGTCGCGTCCGTTGAAGACCAGCAGTTCGGCGCCCTCGCGCATGCGCAGAACATTGAGCAGATAATGGGCCTGGTTCGGGCTCACCGCGACGGTCGCCTCAGGCGTCAGATCGGCGTCGAGGAACAGCCGCTGCATCGTATAGTTGGCACGCATGGGCGAGCAATGCGCGTGCCGGCCGCGGCGGTCAAGAGCGGTTCTGCCCGGTAAAGACGCGCGCGCTGCGGCTGCGACCGGCTACGCGGCGAGGCGCTCGACGCGGTTGCGGCCGGTCTGCTTGGCGCGATAGAGCGCGACGTCGGCCCGGCGCAGCATCGTCTCCAGGCCGAGCCCGGCATCGTCGTGCCAGAACCAGCCGACGCTCACGGTGATGGTGAGCGTGTGCTCGCCGGTGGTGACGGGTTCCGCCTGGACGGCGATGCGAACGCGCTCGGCCGCCTGCTCGGCCTCGTGCGCGGTGGCGCCGTGCAGATGAACCGCGAATTCCTCGCCGCCGATGCGCGCCACCAGCGCGTTCCGACCCGCCACCTCCTCCACCACGCGGGCGCAGGCGCGCAGGACGGCGTCGCCGGCGGCATGGCCGTAGCGGTCGTTGACGCGCTTGAAGCGGTCGATGTCGAGCAGGAGCACGGCCTGGCCGGCATTGCCGTCGCGGCGCATCCGCGCGGCGACTTCGCGCTCGAAGGCGCCGCGATTGAGCAGTTCGGTCAGCGAATCATGCGCGGCGGCGTGACGCAGTTTCGCCGTGGTCCGTTCATAGGCGATCGACAGGGCGAAGGCGCCGCTTGCCGGCGTGTGCAGCAGCGCGATCATCAGGTGCAGCGTGAGCATGGCGTCGTAGGGAAGATAGGCGTCGAAACCGTCGCCCACGAACAGGCCCTGCACCACCCGTGCGGCGAAGGACAAGGACAAGAGCGCGTAGGCGGCGACCAGCCCGTAGCGCGACGGCAGCTGGTCGGCGCGGTCGCGCCAGAACTCCCAGGCGGCCGCGCCGGCGAGCGTGGCCAGAAGGATGTTCACGATGCTGTAGATGGTGGCATAGGAACCGGCGACCGGCGGAATGGCGCACAGGACCAGGAACAGGACGGTCGGCGCCCAGGTGCTGCGCGCGGGGCTGGCGCGCCCGCTGAACTCGCGCGCGGCGCGCCAGCGCAGGCCGAAGCCGGCAAGCAGCAGCCCGTTGGGTACGATCATCGACAGTGTCTCGGGCAGGCGCGCGGGGATCATGAAGAACACCAGCGCCGCGGCCAGCAGCAGATTGCCGGCACACCAGGAGTGCCAATAGGCCTGGTCGGGATTGCTGCGCCTGGCGAAATGGAAGGCGACAGCCATCAAGGCGAGCACGACGGCATTGGCGGCGAAAAGCGTAAAACTGTCCAGCCCCACCATGCCCTCCGTAAAATGCGTATCTGTTCGTCCGGATGCAGCAGATTTACGCGGTCCGCCCTACCGTCACGTTACGCGGCATGGTTTCGCGGCCGTTAAGCGGTGGGTGCTGCCGAAGACCCCGTGCGGGCGGTTTCGTGCAGGACCGGTTTGTAGCCGGCCTTGAGCGCGGCGAGCGTGGCCGGCGGCGTTACCAGGCGCAGCCGTGTATCCGGACGGCTCGAAAAAGCCGGCGCGGGGCCATATCCGGTGAAGCTCCAGCGCCGCAACGCGCCGCCGACAACCAGCAGGGCCTGCTTGTCGTGCGCCACCATGGCGCCGTCGGGCAGGGTGCGGACGGCGTCGCCCCAGACGGATAGACGTTCGTGCGGCGGGGTCAGGCGCTCGCGGTGGAGGAGGGCGTCGATTGCCGGCGCACGCGCCGCGTCGAGGCCGTTTCCGGCGGCGAAGCAGGAAGCGAACGTTGTGGCCTCCTCGCGGCGGCAAAAGAAGCACGGTCGGTGGCCGGCGGCCAGCGCGGTCGCCTCGTCGAGAAAAAACAGTTCGGTCCAGCCGGCATTGCCGGACGGCGCGTTGCGCCCCATCACCACGCGCCGGCGGCCGCCAAACGCGCATGAACACACGATCCAAGCCTTGGTGGTCCAGCGTTTGGCCGTCAGCGTCCTGGTCTCGGGGTCGTGCAGGATGCCGCGATTGCCGGTAAAAAGCCCGCGCGCGGCCGTGGCCCGGATTTGGCCGAAAGGATCGACGCGGTTCTGCAGCGGCATGTCTTCGTTTCCCCGATCGCGATCCGGCGTTTGCGTCTGAGCCGGGGCATGGTATCGCTGGGCGACGTCGCTGCCACCCGAATTCGGTTCTATCCCGTCCGATGCGCGTTCTCGTCGTCCAGAATTTCGATGAAACCAGCCTGGGACTGGTCGCGCGCGCCCTCGCGGAAGCCGGGGCGGAAATCGAGGTTTGCCGAACCTTCGCCGGCGACCGCCTGCCCGGAACGGAACGCGGGCATGACGGGCTCGTCGTTCTCGGCGGTGCCCAGAACGCGCTCGACGATGAAAACCATCCCTATCTGCCGCAGCTTGCCCGTCTGATGCACGATTTCGTGGTTGCCGATCGGGCCGTGCTCGGCATCTGCCTTGGGGCGCAGGTGCTTGCCCGGGCGATGGGCGGGCGCAACCTGATTGGTGCGGCGACCGAATTTGGCTGGCGGGTTGTGGACCGGACGCGGGATGGCGACAGCGACCCCGTGTTGCGTGTCGCGCCGGTCCGGTTCCCGGTCTTCGAATGGCACGACGACACGTTCACCCTGCCGCCGGGTGCGCTCAGGCTGGCCAGGAACAGCGCGGCCGAAAACCAGGCCTTCCGCGTCGGTCGCGCCGGCTACGGCATCCAGTTTCATTTCGAGGCCGACAGGGCGCTGGTGCGGCGCTGGAACGCGGTGTTTCGCGAGGATCTCGCCGAAAGGCAACCGGACTGGCCGGCCCGGTTCGAGCGCGAAGCCGAACGCCATGGGCCGGCGGCCGACGCGGCGGGGCTTGCCCTGGCACGGGCCTGGGCGAGCGTGATCTGACACGTCATCGAAGCTGCCGCTGGGCGGACGCGTTGCGTGGCATTTTTGATACGCCTTCTTCACCCGCATGTGGAACGCTTCACAGAAGACTAGCCCCGGACGGGTTAGCGCATTAAGGGCATGGCTCTCCTGCCGGGACCCCGCCGGAGGGCGGCGTCGCGAGGGTGGAGACAAAGGCCTGTTACATATTTCTGATTTTCTGCAACCGAATCGTAACCACGATCATTTTTAATACGAAGAAAGACAACAGAGACGATGACGCCCGTGAAAGCTGCGCTCCTTTCCTTCCTCATGCTCTCCGGAATCGCGATCTGGGGGATCGGCATCTATTCGGCCGACGCCCATTCGGGCCATCTCGTCACCGACGGCTACGGCGTCGGCGCTGGCCGGAACTGATCTTTTAATCCGTGCGGGCTTCCAGAAGGCGCTTTTCGTGCCCGTCCACGACAAAGGCCGTCAGGCGCCCGCTGGCATAGGCGAGCGTGTCGACATTGACGCGGTTGGGCATGATTTCGGCCTCGTCCTGCGGCGTGTGGCCGTGCACCACCACTTTTTCGTGCAGGCCGGCATGGCTCAGGAACGGCTCGCGGATCCAGATCAGGTCATGCGGATCCTGGTCGGCAAGCGACACCCCGGGCCTGATGCCGGCATGGCAGAAAAAGAAGTCGCCGAACGCGACCGAGCGCGGCAGGCCGTCGACAAAGTTCCTGTGGGCTGACGGGACCGCGACTGCGAGCGCAGCGCGGCTTTTCTCGGCCGCGGCCGGGTTCGAGAAATCGGCTGCGATCCCGTAGGAGCGCGCCGTGTCGATGCCGCCATAGCGACTAAACAGGCCGCTCGTGTCGCCATCGTCGAGAAACGTGCGGAAATTCGTGTCGTGATTGCCGGCGAGGGCGACGATACGCGGGTCCTCCGCCATGCGCTCGGCGAGAAAGGCGAGAACGCCCTTGGAGTCGGGGCCCCTGTCGACATAGTCGCCGAGATGGACGATGCGCCAGTCGGCCGGCTTGTCGCGCATCAGTTCGGCGCGGATCTGGCCGTGCATGGCGCGCAGCAGGTCGAGCCGGCCGTGCACGTCGCCGATCGCGTAGAGCCGGATGCCGTCCGGCGCGGCGGCGTCGAGGAAATGCACGCCGGTCACGACGGCGGCCTCAGCCGACGACGATCAGGTGCAGCGCGCGCGGGCCGTGCGCGCCGAGAATGATCTTCTGCTCGATGTCGCCGGAGCGTGACGGGCCGGTGACGAAATTGAGGGTGCGCGGCATGCCGCCCTTGCCGAATTTGCGCCGCAGGCCGGAAAGCACGGTTTCCAGGTCGCCGGCAATGTCCTTGGCGTCCACCACCACGATATGATGCTCGGGCAGGAAATTCACCGTGGACGGATTGTCTTTGCCCGACAGCAGCGCCACCGTTCCGGTTTCCGCGATGCCGGCGAAGGCATGGCTGACGCCGACCTCGTCGAAACCGTCCGACGGTCCATATTTCAGCTCCAACGATTTCAGCTTGTCCCAAGGCATCGCCTTCAGCCGGCGGTCGGCGCCCATGCGCACGGAGGCGGGCAGGTTTTTGGCGCGCAGATAGTCCGAGACCGTTTTCGGCACGCGCTCGGGCGAGCGTACGCGCGTCACGCTGGCCGCCACCGCCTCGGCCATCTGGCAGAACAGCTTGACCTTGTGGGCGTCGCTGCCCTGGCCGCGCTCGGGCACGATGCCTTTCGGCGGTTTCGCCAGCCGCTTCGCGACCGTCTCGCGCCGGGTTGCATCGTCGGCCCCGGCGCCGAGCGTCTTGCGCAGCTTGCCCATGATCGCATCGCGCGCACTCATGCCGCCGCCCTCTGCTTGCCGCTTTCGCGTTCGCGCCATTGCTGCATGAAGGTTCGCGACTCCGGAGCTGGCAGGTCGCGGTGCCTGGTCCAGCCGCCGGCCAGAGGCAGAAACGAGAACCGCTTCTTGCGCCCGCCGAACAAGGCAAGCAGCGGGATCGCCATCGAGGTGACAAAATTATAGAGCCGCGGACGCTTGGCGAAGGCGGCCCAGATTTTCAGGCCGTAGCGCTGGGTGGCCGGGTTGAGGCCGCGCTCGAATTCGCGCTCGCGCCAATGCCGCATCATCTTGGGCAGGGGGATGCGCATCGGGCACACGCTTTCGCAGCGGCCGCAGAAGGTCGAGGCGTTGGGCAGATGTCCGCCCTTGTCGACGCCGATCAGCGAGGGGGTGAGAACCGCGCCCATCGGACCGGGATAGACCCAGCCATAGGCGTGGCCGCCGACGGCGTGGTAGACTGGGCAATGGTTCATGCAGGCGCCGCAGCGTATGCAGCGCAGCATGTCCTGGAACTCGGTGCCGAGCATCGAGGTGCGGCCATTGTCGAGCAGGATTACGTGATATTGCTCCGGTCCGTCCGGATCGCCCTTGCGGCGCGGTCCGGTCGACAAGGTGGTGTAGACGCTCATGTCCTGGCCGGTCGCCGAACGCGCCAGCACGCGCAGGATCTGGCTGACATCGTTGAGCGTCGGCACGATTTTCTCGATCGAGGCGATTACGATGTGCACGCGCGGCAGCAATTGGGTCAGGTCGCCATTGCCCTCATTGGTGACGATCACCGAGCTGCCGGTTTCGGCGACGAGGAAATTGGCGCCGGTAATGCCGACCTCGGCCTCGAAATATTGGGCGCGCAGTACGCGGCGCGCCTCGTCGAGCAGGGTTTCGGGTTCGGTCAGGTCGCGATCGTCGGGCAGGTAGTCGTGGACGCGGCGGAAATCGGCTTCCACCTGATCCTTGTTCACATGCACGGCCGGGGCGATGATGTGGCTGGGATGCTCGTTGCGCAACTGAATGATGTATTCGCCGAGATCGGTTTCCACCGCCTTGATGCCGGCGAGCTGCAGGAAATCGTTGAGCGCGATCTCCTCGGTGATCATCGATTTGCCCTTGGTGACCGTGCGGGCGTTTTGCATGCGGCAGATGTCGAGAACGATGCGGCGCGCGTCCTCCGCCGTTTCGGCCCAGTGCACATGGCCGCCCGAGTCCGTCACCTTCTGTTCGTAGGCCTCCAGATAGAGGTCGAGATGGGCGAGCGTGTGGTCCTTGATGTCGCGTGCGGCGTCGCGCAGCGCGTCGAACTCGGGCAGCGCATCGGCGGCTTTGCGGCGTTTGTCGATGAAGCCGGCGCGCACATTGCCGAGCGCCTTTTGAAGCTGGGCGTCGTGGAGCGCGTGGACCGCGTTCTGCTTGAATGTCGGTGAAGTGACTTCCATGGCGTTCGGCCCCGTGGATGGATTAACCTTTGCCGCCGATCGGTGCGGTGTCCGTCATGCCGGCGAGGACCTCGGCGACATGGCGCGCCTCGATCGCCGAGCCTTGCCGTTTCAGCTTGCCGGCCATGTTCATCAGGCAGCCGAGATCGCCGGCCAGAAGCAGCTCGGCCCCGCTCGCCTCGATGGTCTGGGTTTTTTTCTCCACGATCGCGTTGGAGATGTCGGAATATTTGACGCAGAACGTGCCGCCGAAACCGCAGCACACGTCGGGATCGCGCATTTCCTTCAGCGTCAGCCCCTCGACCGAGGCGAGCAGCGCGCGCGGCTGGGCGGCGATGCCGAGTTCGCGCAGGCCCGAGCAGGAATCGTGATAGGTGGCGGTGGCCGGGTGGGCGGCCGCGACCGCGTCCAGGCCCATGATGTCGGTCAGGAAGCTCACCAGCTCGTGCACCCGGACAGAAAACGCCTCGGCGCGCGCGCGCCAGTCCGGGTCGTCGGCGAAAAGCTGCGGATAGTGCTTTTTCAGCATGCCGGCGCAGGAGCCGGACGGCGCCACGACATAGTCGAACCCCTCGAAGGCGCGGATGGTGGCTTGCGCGATGTCGCGCGCGTCCGCGCTGTCGCCGGAATTATAGGCCGGCTGTCCGCAGCAGGTCTGGGCCATCGGCACGTCGACGTCGCAGCCCGCCTCCTCGATCAGTTTGACGGCGGCGAAGCCGACCTGGGGTCGGAACAGGTCGACCAGACAGGTGACGAACAGGCCGACCTTCGGCCGTGCTTGACCAGAATCGCTCAACGCTCGCCTCCTTGCGCGGGCTTCTGCCCGGCCGCGCGCTGCAACGAGCGCAGACGCGAGATTTTCTGCCAGTTTTGGGTGCGTTCGGCTTCGCTCATCGCCTTCTCCACGAAATCGATATGGTCGCGCGCGGCCCGGCCGGCCCTGTCCGGGTCGCCCACTAGGACCGCCTCTCCGATGGCGACATGTTGTTGAAGCAGCGTATCGCGCGCGTCGGGCAGCGCATAGATCAGCCCGCGGTTAAAAAAGACCCCGTCGGCCAGGAGCCGGTAGCACGAACGCAGCGTGTGCAGGAGGATGATGTTGTGGGCGCATTCGCCGACGGTGTTGTGGAACTCGACGTCGAGTGCCGCCTCCCGCTCGAAATCGGCGTGACCGTGCGCTTGGCGCATGCGCGCAAGAATGTCGGACAAGAGGGCGCGGTCGTCTTCGGTGGCGCGGGCGGCGGCGAAGCCGGCGGCGATGCCCTCGATCTCGCGTCGATATTCCAGATAGTCGGCGATCGCCTTGCCGTGGGTGGCGACGAGATCCATCACCGGCGCCGTGAACACTTCGCCGATGAGGTCCGCGACCCGGGTGCCGTCGCCGTGGCGCGAGACGACCAGCCCGCGCGTCTCGAGTTGTTTGAGCGCATCGCGCAGGATCGGCCGCGAGACATCGAGCCGGCTCGACAGATCGCGTTCGCCCGGCAGACGGTCGCCCGGCCGCAGGACGCCCTCGAGGATGAGATCCTCGATGCGGCGCACGACCTCGTCGGCGGTGCGGGCATGCTGGATTCGGGTGTAGACCTCGTGCAAGAGTACCGTCCGGCAAGTGACAATCGCCCCAGTCTTAGAAACACTCGCCGCACTGGTCAATTTTTTTATCCACTTTGCGGGACAAGCAGGCGCGGCGGAGGCGCCATGCCGCATGGACGGGTGGTGTCAATCGATTAAGCTGGTCTTGCCGTTGGGAGGCGGAAACACCGATGCGTGACGACGAGACCGGAACCCAGCAAGAGAGCTCGCTTTCCGGCAGCGTGATGGGATTGCCGGCCTATGGCGGCCGGGCCGGGGCGCTCGGCGAGGTGCATGCGCGCCCGCATCCGCCGATCGAAACGCCGCGCCGGCTTGTCCAGCTCGCCTTCATGACAGAGGGCGGCAGCACGCTCGACCAAGCCGTCCTTGCCGAGCTGTCGCGGCGGCTCGGCGTCGCGCCGCCGGATCGCCAGGCCCGCCACCATGCGATGAAATGGGGCCGTGGCACGCTGCGCTGGGAGCGCCATACCGAGTTCTCCACCTATTTCTGGGAGGGGCCGCCGAACGGCGGCGATGACCAGGGGGACGCCGGACCGTTCGGACACGGATTTTCGGCGCCGGGAACGGTGATTTCGGGCGTGCGGATCGATATTCGCCCCTGGGACGCGCGCGCCGAGCGGTTGATCGAAAACTTCGATCCGGCGAGCCTGTGCTATTCGCTCGTCGAGGGCGGCAAGGCGGCGGTCGCCACCGATTTCCGTCAGGACGGCGACGGCCTGACGCGTATCCTGCTGCTCGACGGCGGGCTGACCTCGGCGCGGGTGGGGGCGCTGGCGCAACGGCTTCTCGACATCGAGACCTATCGCACGCTGGCCATGCTCGGCCTGCCGCTGGCACAGTCGCTGTCGCCGCGCATACGCCGTATCGAGGACAGGCTGGCGCAACTCACAGGCGAAATGCGCTCGGGCGAACGCCGCGACAGCGAGGGACAGTTGAACGAACTGACCGAGCTTGCCGCCGAGCTGGAGGCGGACGCGGCGGCCAGCCTCTACCGGTTCGGCGCCAGCCGCGCCTATCACGGCATTGTGGAGGAGCGGCTGGCCGCGCTCGCCGAGGAGGCCGTGCCCGGCTACGACACCTGGTCGGGGTTTCTGCAAAGACGGGTTGCGCCGGCGATGCGCACGTGTCGTTCGATCGAGGAACGGCAGGCCAATCTGTCGCGCAAGCTGGCGCGCGCGGCGAATTTGCTCAGAACCTGGGTCGACGTCGAGGTGGAACGCCAGAACCGGGATCTTCTCGGCTCGATGAACCGACGCGCCAAGCTCCAGCTCAGATTGCAGCAGACCGTGGAGGGACTGTCGGTGGCGGCCGTGTCCTATTACGTGGTCGGGCTTGCCGGCTACCTGGCCAAGGGCGCGGTCGATCTCGGCCTGCCGCTCAAGCCCGAGCAGACGACCGCGCTCGCCGTCGTGCCGGTGGTGCTTGCGGTGTGGTGGCTGGTGCGGCGTATCCGCCGCCGTCACGTCGACTAGAGCCGTTTTGCTTTTCGCGGACTCGCAGACCGGCTCCACCTTATTGTTTTGACGCGTTTTTGAACTGCGAGACCGACGCTCGGTTTCGACAAGACATCTTCAGGCCGGTCGGCCTGGAACCGGTGTTCTTGAGGGTTCCGCGATCAGGGCCGCGCGCCGTTGGGGCGTCCTGCGCTGCCGTTCGGCCTCGGCGTGTGCGCGAGGGCTTCGCCGTCGACCGGCGTCGACCCGGCGCCGTCCGGGGTCGTTTCCCAATAGGGCACGGGGCCGTAGAGGCCGGCCAGATAGTCGATGAAAAGCCGCACCTTGGCCGGCAGGAAGCGGCGCGAGGGATAGACGGCGTGGATGGCCACGCTCTTGGAGGCGGCGAATTCCGGCATGACCCGCACCAGCCGGCCCGAGGCGATCTCGGCGCCGATATCCCAGGTCGAGCGCAGGGCGAGGCCCATTCCCGCGATCACCGCTTCGCGCAGGACTTCGCTGGAATTGGTCTGCAGCGGCCCTTCGGCCCGGTAGACGACCGGACCGTGCGGACCTTCGAGCCGCCAGGCCTCGTTGTTGTGCTGGGGCAGGCAGACATGCCGTTCCAGATCCTCGATCGATTGCGGCAACCCATGCTCCGACAGGTAGGACGGGGCGGCGACCAGCACCCGCTCGACCGGCGCGAGCCGGCGCGCCACGAGGCTGGAATCCGACAGTTCGGCGATGCGGATGGCAAGGTCGAAGCCGTCGCCGACAATGTCGACGAAATCGTCCGACAAGACGAGATTGATCGACAGGTCGGGATTTTCGCGCATGAAGGCGCCGAGATGCGGAGCGATGTGCATGCGTGCGAACGAGGTCGGTGCGGAAATCTTCAAGGTGCCGCGCGGCTGCGTGGAACGTCGCGTCACGAACGCCTCTGCCTCCTCGATGCCGGCAATGATGGCGACGACGCGCTCGTAAAACCCCTGGCCGGCCTCCGTCAGCGCGACCTGGCGCGTGGTGCGCTGCAAGAGCCTTGTGCCAAGCCGGTCTTCCAGCTTGCGCAGTCTTTTGGACACGACCGCCGGCGACAGCCCCAGTTCGCGTCCCGCTCCCGACAGGCTGCCGGCTGAAACCACACGTGAAAAAATCTCAAGATCGGCAATATTTGTCATGGAACATCATGGTTTGTCTGACTGATGCTAATACGGTGAAATCGATCAGTGGTTCACGATCCCGTGTTTTGGGTGTTTTGTCCTGCCACACCGTATTTCGCTTGCCGGACCCATGGTGGCGACCGGCGTTGAACCGTTATCAAGAGCGGTTGTGACATGAACCGTCTGTGAACAAACTCATTTCCAGGCGAGATTTAGACAGATGGTTTGCGTCGCTCCGCAAAACTGGTAAACACTTTTGACCAGTTGGAGGTGAGATCATGTCCGGCCTTGTGATGCCCGAAGCGGACGCCGCGACGCTGGCGCGGCGCGCCGAAATCGTTGCCGACATGCGAATCATCGTTCCCGGCGAGGGGGTCGTCGACACGGTCAACGCGATGCGCGCCTTCGAGACCGACGGGTTGACGGCCTACCGCCAGCTTCCCCTGGTGGTTGTGCTGCCGGAGACCACGGCGCAGGTGGCGCGGATCCTCAAATATTGCGATGAACGCAACATCCGCGTGGTGCCGCGCGGCTCCGGCACGTCGCTGTCGGGCGGGGCGCTGCCTTTGGAAGACGCGGTGCTTTTGGTGATGAGCCGTTTCAACCGTGTTCTCGACATCGATTACGCCAACCGTGCGGTCACCGCGCAGCCGGGAGTGACCAATCTCGCCATCACCCATGCCGTCGAACAGGACGGGTTTTATTACGCGCCGGACCCGTCTTCGCAGATCGCCTGTTCGATCGGCGGCAATGTCGCGGAGAACGCCGGCGGCGTCCACTGCCTGAAATACGGCCTGACGGCCAACAATGTGCTGGGTGTCGAAATGGTGCTGATGTCGGGCGAGGTGGTGCGGCTCGGCGGCAGCCATCTCGACGCGGAGGGCTACGACCTGCTCGGCCTGATGACCGGATCCGAAGGGCTGCTCGGCGTCGTCACCGAGATCACCGTGCGCATCCTGAAAAAGCCGGAGGCCGCGCGCGCCATGCTGGTCGGCTTTTCCTCCAGCGAGGCGGCCGGGCAGTGCGTGGCCGACATTATCGGCGCGGGTATCGTGCCGGGCGGCATGGAAATGATGGACGGGCCGGCGATCCGCGCGGCGGAGGATTTCGTCCAGGCCGGCTATCCCCTCGACGTGGAGGCGCTGCTGATCGTCGAGCTCGACGGGCCGGGCCCCGAGATCGACCATCTGATCGACCAGGTGGAGGCGATCGCGGCCAAGAACGGCGCGGTGACCAGCCGCATCTCGACCTCGGAGGAGGAGCGGCTGTCGTTCTGGGCCGGACGCAAGGCGGCGTTTCCGGCCGTCGGGCGCATCTCGCCCGACTATTACTGCATGGACGGCACCATTCCGCGCAAGGCGCTGCCGACGGTGCTGGCCGGCATGCGCGCGCTGTCGCAAAAATACGGGCTCGGCGTCGCCAACGTGTTTCATGCCGGCGACGGCAATCTGCATCCGCTGATTCTCTACGACGCCAACAATCCGGGCGAGCTGGAAAAGGCGGAGGAGTTCGGTGCCGACATTTTGCGGCTGTGCGTGAAGGTCGGCGGCGTCCTGACCGGCGAGCACGGCGTCGGCGTGGAAAAACGCGACCTGATGGGCGAAATGTTCTCCAAAATCGATCTCGACCAGCAGATGCGCGTCAAATGCGCCTTCGACCCGCAGCACCTGCTCAATCCGGGAAAGGTGTTTCCACAATTGCGGCGCTGCGCCGAACTCGGTCGCATGCACATCCATCGCGGCCAAATCCCGTTTCCCGACATTCCGCGGTTTTGACAGCGATGCTGCTCAAGCAAAATATCCGGCAAAGGGCCGGGCACTGGCTCTTGCTTGAAAGTAAGGCAATTTCGCCTTACTTTAGCCGAGAGGTGATGCGATGACGATGCTTACGGTGACCGCCAAGGGCCAAGTGACTTTGAAAAAGGAACTGTTGAAACATCTCGGTGTCGCACCGGGGCAGAAAATCGAGGTTTATCAATTGCCCGATGGCGCGCTGTCGATCAGGGCTGCGCGGCCGAAAGGCCCGTGGGCTGATATCTATGGAATGCTGGCCGAGGAGACCGGGAACGTCGCAACGATCGAAGAGATGAATGAGGCAATCGCGAAGGGCTGGGCGGGACTGTCGAAGTGAGGATCACGGTCGACACCAATATTCTGGTGCGGCTTGTCGTTCGGGACGACGTCTCTCAGGCAGACAGGGCGCTAGAATTGCTCGAGGCGGCGGAAACAGTTGTGATCCCGTTGCCCTGTCTGTGCGAATTCGCGTGGGTTCTCCTGGCGACATATGCCATCCCGCCGAACAAGGTCGCGCGGTCGATCCGGATGGTTTGCGACCGGGCCAATGTTTCGGTCGATGATGCGGCTGTGGCCGCCGGGCTGGTGTTGCTCGAGGCCGGTGGCGATTTCGCCGATGGCGCGATCGCGCTGGCTGGCGCATCGATGGGTGGGGAGACGTTCGTGTCGTTCGACCGGAAGGCCGTAAGCTTGTTGGCAAGATCTGGAATCGATGCACGATTGGTGGACGCGATCCGATGACCGTATTTTCCCCCTCCCGCGCCGAGGACGTCCTTGCCGCCGTGCAATGGGCCGTCGGCGAGGACGCGCCATTGGAAATCCTCGGCCACGGCACAAAGCGCGGCATCGGCCGGCCGGCGCAGACCGAGCACGCGCTCGACCTGTCAGCCCTGTCGGGCGTCACCCTCTACGAGCCCGAGGAACTGGTCCTGTCGGCCAGGGCCGGAACGCCGGTTGCCGAGATCGAGGCCTTGCTGGCCGAAAAGCGCCAGCAACTTGCCTTCGAACCGCTCGATTACGGGCCGCTTTTCGGCGCCCCGGCCGGGCGCGGCACGATCGGCGGCGTGCTGGCCGGCAATCTTGCCGGCCCGCGCCGCATCAAGGCCGGGGCGGCGCGCGACCACGTGCTCGGCATTCATGCCGTGTCGGGACGCGGCGAGGCTTTTAAATCGGGCGGGCGCGTGGTCAAGAACGTCACCGGCTACGATTTGTCCAAGGCGATGGCCGGGTCCTGGGGCACGCTCGCCGTCGTTACCGACGTCACCTTCAAGGTGTTGCCGGCGGCCGAGACCGAGACCACGCTTGTCCTGCGCGGGTTGAGCGATGCGGACGCGGCGATGGCGATGGCGGCGGCCATGGGCTCGGCCGGCGAGGTGTCCGGCGCCGCGCATCTGCCCGAGAGCGTGACCGGATCCGTGATCGCCGGCGCGCTTGCCGGCGCGGCATCGACGCTGCTGCGCCTGGAAGGGTTCGGCCCGTCGGTCGCCTATCGCCGCGACGTGCTGGCGAGCCTGTTCGAGGGCGGCGAGATCGAGACGCTCGAGGATCAGGTCTCGCGGACGCTCTGGCGCGAAATCCGCGATGCGGCGCCGTTTTGCGACGGCACCGAGCGTCCGGTCTGGCGCGTTTCCGTGCCGCCGACGCGCGGGCACGCGCTGGTGATGGCGCTCCGGATGCAGGCGGCGGCCGATGCGTTCTACGACTGGCAGGGTGGGCTGGTATGGCTGCGCATGGACAGCGAGCCCGAGGCCGACATCGTGCGCGCGCTGGTTGCCGCGCATGGCGGCGGCCACGCCACCCTGGTGCGGGCGGGGCCGGCCTGGCGGTCGTCCGTGCCCGTGTTTCAGCCGCAGCCGGCGCCGTTGGCCGCGCTTTCGTCGCGGTTGAAGAACCAATTCGATCCGCACAACGTTCTCAATCCGGGGCGGATGTATCCCGCCGGCAGTTCTGCTAGCCTCGAAGCGCAAGATTGAGGAGACAAACGATGAGCGACATGAATTCCGGTCCGAACGAGCCGCGGCAGACCGATCGCTGGCTCGAGGCCGGCAAGACCAACATCCAGATCATCTACGTGCTTTACCTGGTCAGCCTGGCCATCGGCGTGACGGCGCTGATCGGCATCGTGCTCGCCCACATGAACCGCGGCAAGGCCGGCGGCTGGGTGGAAACGCACTATACCTGGGCGATCCGCACCTTCTGGATCGGCGTGCTTTACGGCGTGATCTGCGTGGTGCTGGCGGTGATCGGCATCGGCTTCCTCTTGATGATCGCGGTCGCGGTGTGGGCGATCGTGCGCATCGTCATCGGCCTGCAGAAATCCGCCCGCGAGGAGCCGATCGACAATCCGGAAAGCTGGTTGATTTGATGGCCGTCGGGGGAAGGGGCGCGGACCTGCCCGCATCGGCGGCATCGCCGCCGCCGGGCGAGACGGATGTCGCCGTGCCCGCCGCCGCTATTTTTCTTCCCCGATCCAGGACCTGACGTGCAGACCGCCTTCACCCCCGAACAGCTCGCCGACCCCCATATCGCCGAATCCGAGGCCATTTTGCGCAAATGCGTGCATTGCGGCTTCTGCACCGCGACATGCCCGACCTATGTGACGCTCGGCAACGAACTCGACAGTCCGCGCGGGCGCATCTACCTGATCAAGGACATGCTGGAAAACGGCCGTCCGGCGGACAAGGAGATCGTCACCCATGTCGATCGCTGCCTGTCGTGCCTGGCCTGCATGACGACCTGTCCGTCCGGCGTCAATTACATGCACCTTGTCGATCACGCCCGCGCCCATATCGAAAAGACCTATCGCCGGCCGTTGACCGACCGCCTGACGCGGCGCCTGCTCGCCATGGTGCTGCCCTATCCGGCGCGGTTTCGCGCCGCGCTGTCGCTGGCCGGCCTCGGCCGCCCGTTCGCCGGGTTTTTCCGGCG
This sequence comes from Nitratireductor alexandrii, assembly GCF_004000215.1. Classification (GTDB taxonomy): domain Bacteria; phylum Pseudomonadota; class Alphaproteobacteria; order Rhizobiales; family Rhizobiaceae; genus Mangrovimarina; species Mangrovimarina alexandrii. The sequence continues at coordinate 94,204 of NZ_RBVY01000007.1, forward strand.
GATCGGGCCGTTGAAGCCGCTCGGCGCCATGCTGGCGCTCGCCCCGGCACGCGTGCCGAAAAAGTCCGCCTCGGCGAAGCCGGGCGTGCGCGGCGCGCGGGGAGAGCGCAAGGGGCGGGTGGCGCTGCTTTCGGGCTGCGCGCAGCCGGTGCTCGATCCCGGCATCAACGATGCGGCGATCCGGCTTCTGACGCGGCTCGGGGTCGAGGTGGTGGTCACCGCAGGCGAGGGATGTTGCGGCGCGCTGGTGCACCATATGGGCCGCGAGGCGGACGCGCTGGACGCGGCCCGGCGCAATGTCGACGCCTGGACGGCCGAACTCGACAAAGGCGGCCTCGACGCGATCGTCATCACCGCGTCGGGCTGCGGCACGACGATCAAGGATTACGGGTTCATGCTGCGGCTCGACCCGGCCTATGCGGATAAGGCGGCGCGCGTGTCGGCTCTGGCCAAGGACGTCACCGAATATCTGGCGAGCCTCGACCTGCCCGAACCCGACGCGCCGTGCGGCCTGACGGTCGCCTATCATGCGGCCTGCTCGATGCAGCACGGCCAGAAGATCGTTAGGGAGCCGAAGGCGCTCCTAAGCCGGGCCGGCTTCGCCGTGAAGGAGCCGCGCGAGGGCCATTTGTGCTGCGGCTCGGCCGGCACCTACAACATCCTCCAGCCCGAGATCGCGGCCCGGCTGGGCGAGCGCAAGGTGAAAAACATCGAGGCGACGGGCGCGGCGCTGGTGGCGACCGGCAATATTGGCTGCATGACCCAGATCGGGGCCGGGTCCGACCTGCCGGTGGTGCACACGGTCGAACTGCTCGACTGGGCCTATGGCGGGCCGAAACCCGCCGGCCTGCCGGCCGCCTGACCGGCTTCAGGCCGGGGCGAGCCGCCGCCGCCACAGCACGAACGGGATCGACACCAGATACATGGTGATGCCGTAGACGCCGGACGGCAGCGAAAAGGGCGGCAGGCCGGTCGCCTGCTCGCTGATCAGCGAGCCGACGGTGATGCCGAGCGTGGCGTTCTGGATGCCGGTCTCGATGGCGATCGCCGAGGACTGGCCGCGATTGAGCCCGCCGCCGCGCGCCAGCGCCGTGCCGATGGCCAGCATGACCACGTTGAGGGCGACGACGGCGGGGCCGAGCACCGGCAGATTGTCGACGAACACCGTCCAGTTGGAGGCCAGCGCGCCCACGACGACGATGCAAAATAACCCCGTCGCAAGGTGAGAGACCGGCGTTTCGACGGCATCGGCGAAGCCGGCGGCGAAGCGCCGGACCAGCATGCCGATCGCCACCGGCACGGCGGTGATGGCGAACATGGCGACGCCGAGCGCGGTGACATCGACCGGCGGGGCGTCGACACCCAGGAAATGGCCGGCCGTCAGGCCGACGAGCACCGGCACGGTGACCACCGAGACCAGGCTGATGACACCGGTCAGCGAGATCGACAGGGCGAGGTCGCCTTTGGCGAAGCGGGTCAGGATGTTGGACGTCACGCCGCCCGGGCAGAAGGAGAGGATCATCAGGCCGACCGCCAGCTCGCCCGAAATCCCGAAGCCGATCACGGTCAGGTAGGCGATCAGCGGCAGCAGCAAAAGCTGTGCGACGGCGCCGAGCGCGAACGCTTTCGGCTCGCGCGCCACGCGCGCGAAATCCGCGAGCGTGAGGCCGAGCCCGAGCGAAAACATGATGATGGCGAGCGCCAACGGCAAGAAGACGGACAGGATGATGTCCATGGGTTCCCTCCCTGCGGCACGCGCCCGCCCGGCGGTCGGGCATCGCATGCCTGTTCAACATCCCCGCGCCTGGGCCTAGCCATGCGCGGGCCGGCGAATCGTCGCCGTTTCTCTCCCGCGACCTGCCTACATCAGATTTCTGAATGAGGGAAAGCTAATATTTGAAGAGAGGCGCCAGGCCAAAAAACAGGGGCGGTGCGCCCCCTCGGCACACCGCCCCTTCGCCGCGTCGTCGCCGGTCGCGCTGCGACCGGCTGCCCCCGCCGCGAAAATCGAGTCTCGTTATGTCGGTGTCAGATCACCTTGACCTGGGTGCCGACGCCGACGCGCTCGTAAAGCTCGATCACATCCTGGTTGCGCATGCGGATGCAGCCCGAGGACACCGCCTGGCCGATCGTCCAGGGCTGGTTGGTGCCGTGGATGCGGTAGAGCGTGGAGCCGAGATAAAGCGCGCGCGCGCCAAGCGGATTGGCCGGCCCGCCCTTCATGTGCGCGGGCAGGACGCGGCCCTTCTTGCGCTCGCGGGCGATCATCTCGGCCGGCGGGCGCCAGTCCGGCCATTCGCGCTTGCGGGTAACCTTGTGCGTGCCCGCCCATTCGAAGCCGGGCTTGCCGGTGCCGACGCCGTAGCGGCGTGCCTTGCCGTTCGGCTGGACGAGATAGAGAAAGTTCTGGGTGGTATCGATGACGATGGTGCCGGGTTTTTCCGGCCCGCCATAATCGACCGTCTGCGGCAGATAGATCGGGTTCATCTGCGGCTGCGCCGGCTTTTGCGCCGGCCGGGCGACGGCAGCCGTCTCCAGCGGCCGATTGCGATGGGCGCGCGTCGCGCGCGGCTCGGCGAAACGGACCTGCGCGCCGCGGTCGTAAACGACCCCGCCGCGCCGCACATAGGCCGGGCGCTGCTGGTCCATCGTCCGGCGGGCGCGCGCAATCGCCTCGGCATTGCCGATGCGGCGTGCCGTGTTCGACCGGTCGAGGGTCGGTTTTCTCTGCAACTGCATCACCCAGGGCGCGCTCAGATCGGGACTGACCGTCAGCGGCGGGCGTTTTCCGTAGCGCTCGCCGGCCGCCGCACCCGAAACCAAAAGGGCGACGGCGGCGGCGCCGGCAAACAAGGACAGGATTCGCATCGGACGTACTCTCCACATTTCGTCTGATGACCGGGCGCGTAACGAGGGGACGCCCGGAAGCAACGGCGATTGTGGCGGCGCGGAGAGTCGGAATGGTGAATCCGGTTCGTTAAAATGCCGATCTGTCAGGAAAGAGTCCGGTGTGGTTACCGGCCGGTTCAGGAATCTGGTAAAGGCGCGCTTAAAGCCGGCCCCAGGCGCGTTAACGGACGGATTTCGAGTGCATGGACGAGCAGAAAAGCGGATTGATCGCGGGTGAGGACGGGGCGCTGCGCTGTTTCTGGCACGGCAACGACCCGTTCTACCAGCACTATCACGACCATGAATGGGGGCGCCCGGTCGCCGACGACCGGCGCCTGTTCGAAAAAATCTGCCTGGAAGGATTTCAGGCCGGGCTTTCCTGGATCACCATCTTGAGAAAACGGGAGAATTTTCGCGAGGCTTTCGAGAATTTCCACATCGACCGGCTGGCGCTCTATACCGAGCGCGACGTGGAGCGGCTGTTGACCAATGCCGGCATCGTGCGCCACCGCGGCAAGATCGAATCCACCATCAACAATGCCCGCCGGGCGCGCGAACTGGCCGACGAGGCCGGCTCGCTCGCGGCCTGGTTCTGGTCGTTCGAGCCGGGAGCGGAGGAGCGGCCGGCCGTCGTCGACTATGCCACGCTTCTCGCCAATCCGAAGACGGCGACCTCGACGCGCATCTCCAAGGAGCTGAAGCGGCGCGGCTGGTCGTTTGTCGGCCCGACCACGGTCTACGCCTTCATGCAGGCGATGGGGCTGGTCAACGACCATATCGAAGGCTGCGTGTGCCGGAAGGTGGTGGAGCTCGAACGCGAGCAGTTCGCCCGGCCGGGCTGACCGGCCCGACCCTTGCCGCTCCCTGCCGCATCGGTTACACGCCGGCTGTCGTTTCTTTGTTGAAGAAACATTTCACGCCATACGGTTCACTCCATCGCCTGGACGCAGCACGACATGAGCGGCAAACCCCAGAAAATGAAAGCGCGGCTGCCGCGCGGCCTCGTCGACCGCGCACCGGCCGATATCCGCGCGGTGGAGGAAATGTGCGGCAGGATCCGCGAAGTCTACGAGCTCTACGGCTTCGAGCCGGTGGAAACGCCGCTGATCGAATATACCGACGCGCTCGGCAAGTTCCTGCCCGACCAGGACCGGCCGAATGAGGGCGTGTTTTCGTTTCAGGACGACGACGAGCAGTGGCTGTCGCTGCGCTACGACCTGACCGCGCCGCTGGCGCGCCACGTGGCGGAGAATTTCAACGACATCCAGCTTCCCTACCGCACCTATCGCGCCGGCTGGGTGTTTCGCAACGAAAAGCCAGGCCCGGGCCGCTTCCGCCAGTTCATGCAGTTCGACGCCGACACGGTCGGCGCGCCCTCGGTGGCGGCGGACGCCGAAATGGCGATGATGATGGCCGACGTGATGGAGGCGCTCGGCATCGCCCGCGGCGACTACGTCATCCGCGTCAACAACCGCAAGGTGCTCGACGGGGTTATGGAGGCGATCGGGCTCGGCGGCGCGGAAAATGCCAGCCGCCGGCTGACCGTGCTGCGGGCGATCGATAAGCTCGACAAATTCGGACCGGAAGGCGTCAAGCTTCTGCTCGGTCCCGGCCGCTGGGACGGCGGGCGCGAGGGCGAGGGCGATTTCACCAAAGGCGCCGGGCTGGATGAGACGCAGGCCGCGATCATCATCGATTTCGTCGGGAAGGAGGGCTTTCTCCAGGAAGTCAGAGAAGGCCGCTATCGCAGTCCGTTGAGAAGCGAAAACCCCGATCGCACGCCGGTCAATTTCGAAGCGCTGCAAGCGATGACGCGCGAGGGTGCTTCCGAACTGGAGCAGATAGCATCTCTTGTGGAAGCCGCCGGCTACGGCCCGGATCGGATTCGCATCGACCCCTCGGTCGTGCGCGGGCTCGAATATTACACCGGTCCGGTCTACGAGGCCGAGCTCACCGCCGAGATCCCCAACGAAAAGGGCGAGATCGTACGCTTCGGCTCGGTCGGCGGCGGCGGGCGTTATGACGGGCTGGTGTCGCGGTTTCGCGGCCAGCCGGTGCCGGCGACCGGGTTTTCGATCGGCGTGTCGCGGCTCGCCACCGCGCTGAAGAATCTGGGCAAGCTCGGCCAGGATCCGGTGCGGCCGCCGGTTCTGGTCACCGTCATGGACGGCGACACGGCGGCGATGGCGAAATACCAGCAATTCACCCAGGCGCTGCGCGCCGCCGGCATCCGCGCGGAGATGTATCAGGGCAACTGGAAGAAATTCGGCAACCAGCTCAAATATGCCGACCGGCGCGGTTGTCCGGTCGCCGTCATCCAGGGCGCGGACGAGCGCGACCGGGGCGAGGTGCAGGTCAAGGACCTGCTCGAGGGCGCCCGGCTTTCGGCCGAAATCGACAGCAACGAGGAATGGCGCGAGGCGCGCGTGGCGCAGGTCTCGGTGCCCGAAGCCGAGCTTGTCGCCACGGTTGCGCGCATTCTCGACGCACAGGCCAAGGAGCGGGACGGCCGGTGATGCGGGCTTGTGTCTTTTCGCGCGCGGCCGGAGCCGGGCGGTCATGACGGCGCGTCCGCCCTTTGCCGAGGATATTTCGGCCGTGTTTGCCGAGCGCGGCGCGGCGATGGTCGAGGTGGCGATGCTGCAGCCGGCCGAGCCGTTTCTGGACATGGCCGGCGAGGATCTGCGCCGGCGCATCTACCTGACGGAGAGCGAAACCGGCGAGACGCTGTGCCTCAGGCCCGAATTCACCATTCCCGTCTGTCTCGACCATATCGAAAGCCGCGCCGGCACGCCGCGCCGCTATGCCTATCTCGGCGAGGTTTTCCGCCAGCGCCGCGAGGGCGGCAGCGAGTTCTTCCAGGCCGGCATCGAGGATCTGGGCGAGGCCGACATGGCAACCGCCGACGCGCGTTCGCTGGCCGACGCGCATGCGCTGCTTGAGCGAACGCTGCCCGGACATGCGCTTTCGGTCACGCTCGGCGACCAGACGATCTTCGAGGCCGTGCTCGCCGCGCTCGGCCTGCCGCGCGGCTGGCGCATGCGGCTTGCCCGCGCCTTCGGCGCGCCGGACCAGCTCGAGGCGGCACTCGCCGACCTCGCCGATCCGCCGAAAAACGTCGCCCTGCCGGCGCCGGTCGCCGCCTTCGTCGCCGATGGCGACCATGACGGGCTGGCGGCGCATATCGCAGCCGGGATGGAGGAGGCCGACCTGTCGGCGGCGCTCGGGCGCACGCCGGGCGAGATCGCGCGCCGGCTGATCGAAAAAGCCGAACTGAGAAGCGTCAGGCTGTCGGCCGAGGCGTTCGCGGCGCTGAAGCGTTTTCTGGCGATCCACGTGCCACTTGGCGACGCGGCCGCCGCGCTCGAGGCGTTCGGTGGCGATGCCGGCATCTCCCTGGGAACCGCGCTCGACAATTTCTCCGCCCGCGCCGAGGCGATCGCGGGTTACGGCCTGACCGGCGCGAGTGTCCATTACGACGCCGCCTTCGGCCGGCCGCTCGACTATTATACCGGGCTCGTCTTCGAGATCTCGGCCGCAGGCGGCGAGCGGCCGCTTGTCGGCGGCGGCCGTTACGACCGGCTGCTGACGCTTCTGGGCGCGCAAGACCCGATACCCGGCGTCGGCTTTTCGGTCTGGCTCGACCGGATCGAGAGCCTGCGGGAGGCCGCGCCATGACCGTCACGCTCGCCCTGCCGTCCAAGGGGCGCCTGCGCGAGGAGGCGATGGCGGTGTTCGCGCGCGCCGGCCTGCCGGTCGTCGAACCGGAAGATACGCGTCGCTACCGCGCCCGTATCGACGGCCGCGACGACATCGAGGTCGCCTTCCTGTCGGCCTCGGAGATTGCCAGCGAGCTCGGGCGCGGCGCCGTCGATCTGGGCGTGACCGGCGAGGATCTGGTGCGCGAGAGCCTGGCCGACTGGCAGGCCCGGGTCGCGATCGCCGCGCGGCTGGGCTTCGGCCGTGCCGACGTCGTGGTCGCGGTGCCCGATATCTGGCTCGACGTGGCCACCATGGCCGATCTCGACGACGTGGCGGCGGATTTCCGCCAGCGTCACGGTCGCCGGCTCAGGATCGCGACCAAGTACTGGCGACTGACGCAGCAGTTCTTTTCCCAGATGCACGGCATCCAGGTCTACCGGATCGTGGAAAGCCTCGGCGCAACGGAAGGCGCGCCGGCGGCCGGCCAGGCCGACGTGATCGTCGACATCACCTCCACTGGCTCGACCTTGAAGGCCAATCATCTGCGCGTGCTCGACGACGGCATCATCCTGAAATCGCAGGCGTGCCTGGTGACGGCGCTGAAGGCGCGCCCGGCAGCCGACGCGGCGCTGGTTGCCGAGATCGGCGACAAGGTTGCACGGGCGCTTTAGGCACCGGGTCGAACTCGGCTTCAACCTCCCATTGTCCGCTGGTTTTCCATCGCTTTGCCGGAGCCGCCGGTTCCCAGCTCTTTGACCCGTCGCCTCGAAGCGACGCCGGCGCATTGCGGCCGCAATGCCGGGTGCTAAACTCCTCCCAAAGCCGCGCATGGCAGGTCGGCGGCGTCAGGGAGGACAGACATGACCATTCACCCGGCCGGGGAACCGGTATTGACGCCGGTCGACGGGCTTTCGCATGTTGTGGGGGATCGCACGCGACCTCTGCTGGAGCAGACCATACCCGCCCGCCTCGCTGAGACGGTGGCGCGCTTCGGTGCGCGCGAGGCCGCCGTGTTCTGCGCCGAGGGGACCCGGCTGACCTGGCGGGAATTTGCCGACGAGATCGACCGGCTCGCCGCGGGGCTGCTGGCGCTTGGCATCGGGCGCGGCGACCGGGTCGGCATCTGGTCGCCCAACCGGCGCGAATGGCTGCTGACGCAGTTCGCGACCGCCCGCATCGGTGTCGTGCTGGTCAACATCAATCCGTCCTACCGGCTCTACGAGCTGGAATACGCGCTCAACAAGGTGGGCTGCCGGGCGCTGATCACCGCGGCCGTGTTCAAATCGTCCGACTATCTCGGCATGATCCGCGAGCTTGCCCCGGAACTGGACGAGGCCATGCCGGGTGGCCTGAAGGCGGCGCGCCTGCCCGCGCTCACCACCGTCATCCGCATGGGAGACGGGCGCTCGCCCGGCATGTTCGGCTTCCAGGAGGTGATGGAACTCGGCGGGGCCGAGGAGCGCGCGCGGCTCGATGCGGTGAGCGCCGGCCTCGATCCGGACGACGCGATCAATATCCAATTCACCAGCGGTACCACCGGCGCGCCGAAAGGCGCGACGCTCAGCCATCGCAACATCCTCAACAATGCCCATTTCGTCACCCAGACGATGAATTTCACCGAGGCCGACCGGCTGGCGATCCCGGTGCCGCTCTACCATTGCTTCGGCATGGTCATGGGCACGCTGGGCTGCGTCACCAAGGGCGCGGCGATGATCTTTCCCGGCGAGGGTTTCGACCCGGAGGCGACGCTGGCGGCGGTGGCCGGCGAACGCTGCACGGGTCTTTACGGCGTACCGACCATGTTCGTGGCCATGCTCGATCATCCCGGTTTCGCCGGCTTCGACCTGTCCAGCCTGCGCACCGGCATCATGGCCGGCGCGCCCTGTCCGGTCGAGGTGATGAAGCGGGTGCAGCGCGACATGAACATGAGCGAGGTGACGATCGCCTACGGCATGACGGAGACCAGCCCGGTCTCCTTCCAAAGCCATGTGGACGATCCGCTGGAAAAACGCGTCTCGACGGTGGGGCGGGTACATCCGCATGTCGAGGTCAAGGTTGTCGACGCGGATGGCGCGACGGTGCCGGTGGGGGTCTCGGGCGAGTTGTGCACGCGCGGCTATTCGGTGATGAAGGGCTATTGGGACGAGCCGGAAAGAACCGCCGAGGCCATCGACGCCGACGGCTGGATGCATACGGGCGATCTCGCCACGATCGACGCGCAAGGCTATTGCAACATTGTCGGGCGGGTGAAGGACATGATCATCCGCGGCGGCGAGAACGTCTATCCGCGCGAGATCGAGGAGTTTTTATACCGTCATCCCAAGGTGCGCGAGGTCCAGGTGTTCGGCGTGCCGGATCCGCGCTACGGCGAGGAGATCTGCGCCTGGGTGGTGGCGGCGGGCGAGGCGCCGAGCGAGGACGAGATCCGCGCCTTCTGCCAGGGACAGATCGCCCATTTCAAGATCCCGCGCTATGTGCGGGTCAAGGAAGACCTGCCGATGACGGTTACCGGCAAGCCGCAGAAATTCATCATGCGCGAGGCGATGGTCGCGGAACTCGGCCTGGCGGTCGACGAGACGGCATAGACGCATCTCGACGTGGCGACGGCCCGGGCGCTGCCCGGGCCGCCTGCAGTGCGACCGTTGCGTATCGGTCAGGCGTTGACCGTCTTGCCCGTGCGGGCATCGATCGACAGCGCGCCGGGGCCGGCCACGAACAGGGCGAGCATGCCGCCGGCGATTGTGACGTTCTTCATGAACAGGATCATCTGCATCTGGTCGGCCGGCGCGTAGTGGAAGACGAAGCCGGTGAAGACGCAGAAGGCGGCGAGCGCGAGCGCCGTCAGCCCGGTCTGGAAGCCGACCAGAAGGGCGATGCCGGCCAGCGTTTCGAAAATGGCGGCGAGCCAGGCCAGAAGCGTGCCGGCCGGCAGGCCGACCGAGGTGATGTAGCCGGCGGTGCCGTCGATCGTGCCGAATTTCTGCAGGCCGGCCATGATGAACATCACCGAGAGCAGAATGCGCGCGATGAGCAGGATGACGCTGGTGGACATAAGGGTGTTCTCCGCAGGGTTTTTCAATGGCGCACAGTTAAGGCCATGTCTTCACGACAAAAAGACATCTGTCGCGGGACTGTTCGTTCACAATCGTTGAACGGCAGACGGTAACGCCTCCATCCTATCCCGGCTTCGTCATTTCCCGGGGCCGCACGAGACGGTCGTAGTCCTTTTCATCCACCAGCCCCGTCGCCAGTGCCTCCTCGCGCAAGGTGGTGCCGTTCTTGTGGGCGCTCTTGGCGATCTTGGCGGCGTTGTCGTAGCCGATCGTCGGCGCGAGCGCGGTGACCAGCATCAGCGAGCGTTCCAGCGCGGCCTTGATATTGTCCTCGCGCGCCTCGATGCCGACCACGCAGCGGTCGGTGAAGGAGCGCGCCGCGTCGGCCATCAATTGCACCGATTGCAGGAAATTATAGGCCATCACCGGGTTGTAGACATTGAGCTCGAAATGGCCCTGGCTGCCGGCGAAGGTCAGTGCTCCGTTGTTGCCGAAAACCTGGACGCAGACCTGGGTCAGCGCCTCGCACTGGGTCGGGTTGACCTTGCCGGGCATGATCGAGGACCCGGGTTCGTTTTCCGGCAGGGCAAGTTCGCCGAGGCCGGAACGCGGGCCCGAGCCGAGAAAGCGTATGTCGTTGGCGATCTTGTAGAGCGCGGCGGCGGCGGCGTTGATCGCGCCGTGCGCGAACACCATCGCGTCGTGCGCGGCGAGCGCTTCGAACTTGTTCGGCGCGGTGGTAAAGGGCAGGCCGGTGAGGGCCGCGATCCGCTCGGCGATCTTTTCTGCGAAACCGACCGGCGCGTTGAGCCCGGTGCCGACCGCGGTGCCGCCCTGGGCGAGTTCCATCAGGCCGGGCAGGGTGGTTTCGATGCGGGCGATCGCCGAGGCGACCTGCGCGGCGTAGCCCGAAAATTCCTGGCCGAGCGTCAGGGGCGTGGCGTCCTGGGTGTGGGTGCGGCCGATCTTGACGATGTCTGCGAACGTTTTTGCCTTGGCGTCGAGCGCCGTGTGCAGACGGGCGAGCGCCGGCAAAAGGTCGTGCACGATACGCTCCGCGCAGGCGATGTGCATGGCGGTGGGATAGGTGTCGTTGGACGACTGGCTCATATTGACGTGGTCGTTGGGATGGACCGGGTCCTTCGATCCGACGGTGCCGCCGAGTATCTCGATCGCCCGATTGGCGATCACCTCGTTGGCGTTCATGTTGGACTGGGTGCCGGACCCGGTCTGCCACACGGAAAGCGGAAAATGGTCGTCGAGGCGGCCGTCGATCACTTCCTGCGCGGCGGCCGCGATTGCGTCGGCGCGTTCGGCGTCGAGGCGCCCGAGCGCCTGATTGGTCTCGGCGGCGGCGCGCTTGACGATGCCGAGCGCGCGCACGATCGACAAAGGCTGCTTTTCCCAACCGATGGCGAAATTCTCCAGCGAGCGTTGTGCCTGCGCGCCCCAGTAGCGGTCTGCGGGAACCTCGGTCGGGCCGAACGTGTCGGTTTCGGTGCGTGTGTCGGTCATGGCGTCTCGTCCTGGCTGCTGCATGCCGGCGAAGATAGGCGCGCGCGGCCGCCCTCGCCACCATGCAGGACTTTTCCGCAGGAAATAACGCTCCCCGTGTCGATCTTGCGCGGGGTCGTACGTCGTGTTGACGAAACCGTCCCACAGCGGGCCGGTAAGGCTGGGAAACGAAGGAGAACGCGATGCGCGTGATGGTTCTGGTCAAGGCGTCGGCGGAGTCGGAAGCCGGCGCGATGCCGAGCACGGAGCTTTTGACCGAGATGGGCCGGTTCAACGAGGAATTGGTGAAGGCGGGCGTGCTGCTCGCCGGCGAGGGGCTGCATCCGTCCAAAAAGGCGGTGCGGATCGACTTTTCCGGCGAACAGCGCATGGTCGTCGACGGGCCGTTTGCCGAGACGAAGGAACTGGTCGCCGGTTTCTGGATCCTGCAGGTCAAATCGCTGGAGGAGGCGGTCGAATGGCTGAAGCGGTCCCCGTTCCGGGACGGCCAGGTCGAGATCAGGCCGATCTTCGAGCTGGAGGATTTCGGCGACGCCGCCACGCCGGAGGTTCGCGAGCGCGAGCAGCGCCTGCGCGAGCGGATCGAGGGTCGGAATTGATTTTAGGGCGAAAGCGACTTGTACGTCTTCACCGCCTGAGGAGAACCAGATGAGATTTATGATGCTGATGATCCCGGCCGGCTACGAGAGTGCCGCGCCGGGAACCATGCCCGACAACAAGGACCAGCTCGACGCGATGATGAACTATAATCGCGCGATGCAGCAGGCCGGCGTGCTGGTCGCATGCGACGGTCTTCATCCGCCCTCGATGGGCGCGCGGGTGCGCTTCGACACCGGACGTCCGGTGGTTACCGATGGACCTTTCACCGAGGCCAAGGAGGTGCTGGGCGGTTACTGGGTGATCGACGTCGCCTCGCGCGATGCGGCGATCGAATGGGCCAGGCGCTGCCCAGGTGCGCCCGACGAGATGATCGAGGTCAGGCAGGTGATGGAAACGGACGATTTTCCCGAAGACATGCAGGGTTCGCTCACCGACTTCGCCGACATGCAGAACCGCTGAGCCCGCGTTCGTTACGGCTGCGATTACCCCCAAGGTATTGGATCGTGGTTCGTTCAGCGGTCGGCGGCAAACCAGTCGGCGTGGGTGCAAAGCGTGACTTGCGTCGTCGGGACCCTCGATCTATTCGGGAAGCGTGACGGCCACGGACACACATCGCGCCATCGAGGCGGTCTGGCGGATCGAACAGGCCAAGCTGATCGCCGGCCTTACAAGGCAGGTGCGCGATGTCGGCCTGGCGGAGGAGTTCGCGCAGGAAGCGCTGGTCGCCGCTCTGAAGAGCTGGCCGCAGATGGGTGTGCCCGACCGGCCCGGGGCCTGGCTGATGGCCACCGCCAAGCGCCGTGCCATCGATCATTTTCGTCGCAACAAGCTGATCGCGCGCAAACATGCCGAAATCGGCCGTGACCTGGAGGTTGGGCTTGACCCGTCGGCCGACATCGAGGCGACGATGGACGATCCGGTCGGCGACGATCTCCTGAGCCTGATCTTCGTCGCGTGCCATCCGGTTCTGTCGGCCGAGGCGCGCGCGGCGCTCACCTTGCGGCTGGTGGGCGGGCTGACCACCGCCGAGATCGCACGCGCCTTTCTGGTTCCCGAACCGACGGTCGCGCAGCGCATCGTGCGCGCCAAGAAGGCGCTGGCCGAAGCCGATGTCGCCTTCGAGGTGCCGCGCGGCGCGCAGATGGCGGAACGGCTGGGTTCGGTGCTGGCGGTGATCTATCTGATCTTCAACGAAGGGTACTCGGCGACCGCCGGCAATGACTGGACCCGGCCGCAGCTTTGCGAGGAGGCGATGCGGCTTGGACGCATCCTGGCGGAACTGGCGCCGGACGAGCCGGAAGTCCACGGGCTGGTGGCGCTGATGGAAATCCAGGCCTCGCGCATCGGCGCGCGCACCGACGACAAGGGCGAGCCGGTGCTGCTGCTCGACCAGGATCGCGGCCGCTGGAACCGGCTGTTGATCCGGCGCGGCCTTGCCGGGCTCGACCGCGCCGAGGCGCTCGGCGGGCGCGGTGCCTATGTGCTGCAGGCGGCGATCGCGGCCTGCCACGCGCGCGCGGCGATAGCGGACGAGACCGATTGGGACCGCATCGCCGGGCTTTACGCCGACCTCGCCCGGTTGGCGCCCTCGCCGGTGGTCGAACTCAACCGGGCCGTGGCGGTGTCGATGGCGCAGGGGCCGGCGGCGGGCCTGGAGATCGTCGACCGCCTGGTCGCGGAAAACGCGCTCAAGACCTATCATCTTCTGCCGAGCGTGCGCGGGGATTTTCTGGCCAAGCTCGACCGTTTCGCCGAGGCGCGGGCCGAATTCGAGCAGGCTGCCGCGCTGACGCGCAATCAACGGGAAAAGGCGCTTCTCACCGAACGCGCGCAAGCCTGCGCCCGCGGCGAGCGCCCGGCGCGCTGAGGCATCGACCCGTAGCGGCCGAGCGGATGGTTTTGCAGACCTTGCAGGCGCGAGCGCGGCACCCGATATGGGGGTCAAGATTTCCGAGCCATGGAGACAGGCGTGAGCGGCAGCGACCAGACGCATTGGGACGACGTTTATACCAGTAAGGCCGAGGCCGAGGTGAGCTGGTTCCAGGAGGAACCGGAGGTCTCGTTGTCTCTGCTCGAACTTGTCGGCGCTCGTCCCGACGATGCGATCGTTGATATTGGCGGCGGCGCGTCGCGACTGGTCGATTGTCTGCTGGACAAGGGGTTCACCCGTGTCAGCGTGCTCGACCTGTCGGCTGCGGCCCTGGCGGCCGCCCAGGCACGCCTGGGCGAACGGGCCAAGGCGGCAAACTGGATCGCGGCCGACGCGCGAAGCTGGGAGCCGCCCGAGAGCTACGATATCTGGCACGACCGGGCCGCTTTCCATTTCCTGACCGACGCGGGCGATCAGCAGGCCTATGTCGAGCGGCTCAATCGCGGCCTTGCAGTCGGAGGCCACGCGATCGTCGGCACATTTGCGCCCGACGGTCCGGAAAAATGCAGCGGACTGCCGGTCGTCCGGCACGACGCCGACAGCCTGTCGCGCCTTTTCGGTCCCGGCTATGTCGTGGTCGACAGCCGTCGCCACGCGCACAAGACGCCCTGGGGCGCGGTGCAGAAATTCCAGTTCAGCACGTTCCGGCGCGTAGCGTAGTCCCGCCGGCGGCGGGGTTCGGGTGCGCGCTGCCCCCGTCGCGCGGCTTTGAAAGCCAGGTGCGACAGGGGCGAGCGCCGCCTCCGTCAGGCCTGCTGGTGGAAGACGCCCCAGCGCCGACCCGTCGTGGCCTGGCGATGCGCGAGCACCATGACGGCCAGGCTCAATGCCAACAGTTCCGATAGCGGCGCGCCGAGCCATATGCCCGGTTCGCCGAGCAGCGGCGGCAGGGCGAGGGTCAGCGGGATCGCGAACAGATAGGTGCGCGACAGGTTGAGCACCGCCGTCCTGGTCGCGTCGCCGATCGCCTGGAAATAGCCCGCCAGCATCATCAGCGGGCCGGCGACGGCATAGGCCGCGGTGACGACCGGCAGGATACGGGCCAGTTCGGCCACCGTTGCCGGATCGTCGACGAAGACCGTGCCGATCGTGCTGCGTGCCAAGAGCAGGCTCACCTGCACGCTCGCGCAATAGGCGAAGGCCACGACCACCGCCAGCCGCAGGCTCGTGTCGGAGCGCTGCCACAGCCCGGCGCCGAAATTGTTGCCGGCGACCGTCTGCAGGGCCATGCTCAACCCGAGCAGCGGCAGATAGGTGAAGGTGAGCACGCGGGTGGCGATGCCGTAGGCGGCGACTGTCTCGGCATACCCGTTGCCGCCCCAGGCCTGGATCATGGCGATCGTCGCGCCGGAGCCCAGCGAAATGCCGAGAAATGTCAGGCTCTGCGGCGTGCCCAGCGCCAGGAACGCACGCCAGCCATGGCGCCAGGCCCCGAGCGGGAGAAGCGACAGCTTCAGCGGCGTTGCCGCGCGCAGCCGGAAGACGAGCACGGCGGCGAAGGCCAGCACCATGGCCGCGACCGTGCCGGCGGCCGAGCCGGCGACGCCGAACTCGAAAACGACGATCAGCAGGTAGTTGAAGACGATATTGGCGCTCGAGGTCACCAGGCTGACCGCCGCCATCAGACCCATGCGCCCCTCGCAGCGCAGCGCGTCGGAATTGATCGACAACACGAACAGCACCGGAGAGAACCAGATCAGGATGGAGATGTAGCGATAGCCGTCGCGCGCCAGGTCGGCCGAACCGTTGGCGAGCCAGCCGGCCAGGGCGGCGCCGCCGGCTGCGAAGCCGGCAACGAGCCCCGCACAGACCAACAGCGCGAGCGCGTGCGCACCGACGAAGGCGGCGCGCGCGCCGTCGAAATCGGCCGCGCCGAGGCGGCGCGCGAGAACGCTCGCCATGCCGCCGGCGACAAGCGTGGCCAGCGCGACGAGCAGCATATAGACGGGAAACATCAGCGTGACGGCCGATAGCGCGGCGGCGCCGACGAATTCGCCCAAGAAATAGGCGTCGATCACCGTCTGCAGGCCGTTCATCGCCATGATCAGCACGATCGGCGCCGTGGTGCGAACGAACAGCGCCGGCAGCGGTCCGTCCAGGAACATATTGCTTTGGGACGTCGGGGGCGTGGTCATAAGTCGGTCTCCTGGCGCCGGAGGACGACGAATGGGGCTCGCATTGCCATGTCGGCGGCGCGTCGGAAATCGATCACATGCCCGAAGGAGGCTTCACCGTGGCCAGTGGCCAGCGAGCGGCAGGTGCCTCGACCGACGGCGCAGGTAGCGGCTTGCCGGGCCGCTGTCAACGCCGCCGGCGCGTGCCGGGCGGCATTTACATTGACCGTGCGTCGATGCCGGGCTAGTCGAGACCGCATGCTCGAGCTCGTCATCGCCGCCGTCCTGATCGTCCTCAACGGTGTCTTCGCCCTGTCGGAACTGGCCGTGGTGTCGGCGCGCCGGCCGCGTCTGCAGCTCCTGGAGGCACGGGGGCGGCGCGGCGCCAAGGCGGCGCTCAGGCTTTCGCAGGATCCGGGCAAGTTCTTGTCGACCGTCCAGATCGGCATCACCCTGGTCGGCATTCTTGCGGGCGCGTTTTCCGGCGCCGCACTCGGCGAGCGGCTGAGCGTCATCCTGGTGGAGGCGGGGGTTCCGGCCAGCAGCGCGGGGCTTGCCGGCTACGCGATCGTGATCGCCGCCATCACCTTCTTTTCGCTGTTGATCGGCGAACTCGTTCCCAAGCATCTCGCGCTCAAGAATGCCGAGGCTTTCGCCTGCACGATGGCGCCGGCGATGACGCTTCTGTCCAAGATCGCGGCGCCGCTGGTATGGCTGCTCGACAAATGCACCAAGGGGGTGCTGTTCGTGCTCGGCATGTCGGCGGAGACCCAGAGCGCCATCACCGACGAGGAAATCCAGACCTTGGTCGCGGAGGCCGAGAGCGCCGGCGTGATCGACAGCGCCGAGCAGGCGATGATCGCCGGCGTGATGCGGCTCGGCGACCGCAATGTGCGCGCCCTGATGACGCCGCGCACCGAGGTCGAGATGCTGAATGTTGCGATGGGCGAAGCGGCGCTGCGCAAGGCTGTGGCCTCGGCGGCGACCCACTCGATCATGCCGGTTCACGAAGGCGATACCGACCAGCCTGTCGGCGTGGTTCGGCTGCGCGACCTGGTCGGACCGATCAGTTCGAAGCGCAAGTTCGACCTGAAAAAACACATGCTCGCCGCGCCGGTGATCCCCGACACGCTCGGCGCGCTCGGCGTCCTGCGCGTCCTACGCGACGCCGATGTGCCGATGGCGTTGGTGCATGACGAGTTCGGTCATTTCGAGGGCGTCGTCACGCCGGCCGACATTCTCGACGCCATTGCGGGTGCCTTCCGCTCCGACCTCGACAGCGGCGAGCCGGAGGCAAAGCAAAGAGCGGATGGCTCCTGGCTGCTGAGCGGGGCAATGCCGGCCGACGAAATGGCCGCACTGCTTTATCTCGAACTGCCGGAACGGCCGGGTTACGACACCGTGGCGGGATTCATACTCCACGGGCTGAAGCGGATTCCCGAGGTCGGCGAGATCATGGAGCTTCAGGGCTGGCGCTTCGAGGTCGTGGACCTCGACGGCCGCCGCATCGACAAGGTGTTGGCCAGTCGCGAGGCCTAGCGGGACGTAGGGGGGGCTACGGCTTGCGCCATGTCGCGCAACCCTGCCGCTGTCTAACTGCAGCGTATCGTTGGGCATGCGGTATGCTTTCTTGCCTCGACGAATTCTTGCCCGGTGGCCCGAAGGGCAAATCTCTCCCAGCAGTTGTATTGGTTTGGGTCTGGCCTATCATGCGTAGGCGAAGGACATGACGTCGTCTCGACTTATGGGGGGAGGGCATTTGGAGGATTCGGCAAGCTTTCTGTCTGAATTTTTCGGCTTCTGGCCAGGCGTATGGGCAAGTTTCTGGCAGCTTTCAGATGTCGAGAAATTGACCAACGCATTGGCTCTTCTCGCGCCGGTGTCCGTCCTCTGGGGCTTTACCGTGCGGCGGTTCCTACGAAGCGCGAAGCAGGATCTGGAAGAACAGATAGAAGGATTGAAGATACAAAATCTTGCGCTTGAATCTGCCAACAAGCGGGACAAGGCCGAAATAGCCGAACGAGACGCCAGGCTGCGTGAGCTGTCCTTTGCGGTCCTGTCGGAAGCGCGCAAGCTTGCCGAAGCAGAGCGCAGAGACGGCAACGAGGAGCGCGCGATAGCCAAGCTGCGCGACAGCTTCGAGACCGTTCGACCGGACCTCACACGCGTGTGCGCGGATCTCTCCCTTCACCACGCGTCGATTGCGGCAGATTTCGGCAATCATCATCTTGCCGAGGCCGTCCGCCTGGCCGACATCGCACTGCTGCTTACGCCCGGTGATGCGGAAGCGGCCGACATTCGCGACCAACTTGTCGAAATCGATGCTGAAACCGCACAAAATGCCGGCGCGTATGACCCGCTCGATCCCAAATGGGACGATGCGCGATTTTTTATGTATTCAGGGTCCACGGACGAAGCGGCCCCGGTTTTCGAGGCATTGCTGGCTAAGGGGATTGCCGCCAACGAGGCGGGCCACCATCGGCGCGGCGAGCGCATCTTGAGACGGGCCTGCCGGATCGGGGCGAGGCTCTACGGTGAACTTGACGAACGAACACTTCGCGCTGCCTGGCCGTGGCTGCAGGCCCTCGATGTCTTGAATCTCGCCAATCAGACCTTGGACCTCAGCACGAGCCTCTCCCGTCGGTTGCAGGCGGGGACGGTCTTGAGGGCCGCCGCAGACTTTTACCGAGCGCGGGCGCTGCATTCGCTCGGGCGCTTTTCCGAAGCGCTCGAGATCGTCAACCTGAATATCGAGGCATGGACGCGATTGCGGGGGAGCGATGATCGCGAAACCCTGGCCAATCGCCATCTGCGTACGCTTTTGCTGAGCGAGATTGGCGAGACGGAGAAGGCGCTGTCGGAGATCGCGGTGCTGTTGCCCGCTACGGAACGTGTCGAGGGAAAAGATCGCCCCGACACGCTGGCGACGCGCCAACTGCACGCTTGGCTGCTGAAAGATAGCGGCGAGCCCAAGAAAGCGCTCGCGGAAGTCGCGGCAATTCTGCCGATCCTGGAGCGTCTCAACGGTCCCGAACATCCCAGCACGCTGGCGTCGCGACAATTGCGCGCGTCGTTGCGTCACGATTTGGGCGACACCGCCGCGGCCCTCCAAGAAGTCGAGATGCTGTTGGCCATCCTGGAGCGCGTCAATGGATCAAAGCATCCGGATACTCTTCGTGCGCGGTTGCTAAGGGCCAAGATATGTGCGCACGTCGACAAGGAAGGCGCAGTCTCTGAATTGGAAGACATTGCGCCGCTCATCCTCGCCAAGCGCGGCGAGAACCATCGTCACTATAAGGCTGCAGTGGATTTGCTGGGCAAGCTGCGGTCTGGCAACGAAGGCTGAAGCAACAAAAAGGGCGGCATCGCTGCCGCCCTTTCAGACTGTTTCGGCGTTGGGCCGGACTTAGAAGTCCATGCCACCCATGCCGCCCATGCCACCCATGCCGCCGCCGGGCATGGCCGGAGCGGCCGCTTCCTTCTGCGGCTTCTCGGCGATCATGGCTTCGGTGGTGACCAGCAGGCCGGCGACGGAGGCCGCGTCCTGCAGGGCCGTGCGCACCACCTTGACCGGATCGACGATGCCCATGGCGATCAGGTCGCCATACTCGCCGGTCTGGGCGTTGTAGCCGAAGGTCACCGACTTGTTCTCGAGGATCTTGCCGGCGACGATGGAGGCTTCGTCGCCTGCGTTCTCGGCGATCTGGCGGGCCGGAGACTGGAGCGCACGGCGCACGATGTTGATGCCGGCGTCCTGGTCGGCGTTTTCGCCCTTGGCCTTGATGGAGGCCGAAGCGCGCAGCAGCGCCACGCCGCCGCCCGGAACGATGCCTTCCTCGACGGCCGCGCGGGTCGCGTTGAGGGCGTCGTCAACGCGGTCCTTCTTTTCCTTGACCTCGACCTCGGTCGCACCGCCGACGCGGATGACGGCAACGCCGCCGGCGAGCTTGGCCAGACGCTCCTGCAGCTTTTCGCGGTCGTAGTCCGAAGAGGTCTCCTCGATCTGCTGCTTGATCTGGGCGACGCGGCCCTGGATCTCGCCCTTCTTGCCGGCGCCGTCGACGATGGTGGTGTTCTCCTTGTCGATGCGCACGCGCTTGGCGCGGCCGAGCATGTTCAAGTTGACGTTCTCAAGCTTGATGCCGAGATCTTCCGAGATCACCTGGCCGCCGGTGAGGATCGCGATGTCCTCCAGCATGGCCTTGCGGCGATCGCCGAAGCCCGGCGCCTTGACGGCCGCGACCTTCAGGCCGCCGCGCAGCTTGTTGACGACCAGGGTCGCCAGCGCCTCGCCTTCCACGTCCTCGGCGATGATCAGCAGCGGCTTGGACGACTGCACAACCGATTCCAGAACCGGGAGCATGGCCTGCAGGTTGGACAGCTTCTTCTCGTGCAGGAGGATGTAGGCATCCTCGAGCTCGGCCACCATCTTGTCCGGATTGGTGACGAAGTAGGGCGAGAGATAACCGCGGTCGAACTGCATGCCTTCGACGACTTCGAGCTCGGTCTCGGCGGTCTTGGCTTCCTCGACCGTGATCACGCCCTCATTGCCGACCTTCTGCATGGCTTCGGCGATCATCGCGCCGATTTCCTTCTCGCCATTGGCGGAGATGGTGCCGACCTGGGCGACTTCCTCGGAGGTCTTGATCTTCTTAGCCTTCTTGACGAGGTCCGCGGCGATTTCGGCCACGGCCAGATCGATGCCGCGCTTCAGATCCATCGGGTTCATGCCGGCGGCAACCGCCTTGGCGCCCTCGCGCACGATCGACTGGGCCAGAACGGTCGCGGTGGTGGTGCCGTCGCCGGCGATGTCGTTGGTCTTGGAGGCGACTTCACGCACCATCTGCGCGCCCATGTTCTCGAACTTGTCCTCAAGCTCGATTTCCTTGGCGACGGTGACGCCGTCCTTGGTGATGCGCGGCGCGCCGAACGACTTGTCGATGACGACGTTGCGGCCCTTGGGACCGAGCGTCACCTTGACGGCGTTGGCGAGAATGTCGACGCCGCGCAGCATGCGTTCGCGCGCGTCTCGGGAGAACTTCACTTCTTTAGCGGCCATATCCTAACTCCTGGGCTTGCGCCCGAATGTCCGGTTGAATGGTGTTGAAACGGGGATGGGTCAGGCGATCACGCCCATGATGTCAGACTCCTTCATGATCAGGAGATCTTCACCATCGAGCTTCACCTCGGTGCCCGACCATTTGCCGAACAGAACCCGGTCGCCAACCTTGACGTCGAGCGGAACAAGCTTGCCGCTCTCGTCGCGCGCGCCGGAGCCGACGGCGATGATCTCGCCTTCCTGCGGCTTTTCCTTGGCGGTGTCGGGAATGATGATTCCGCCTTTCGTCTTTTCCTCGGATTCGACCCGGCGAACGACCACGCGGTCATGAAGCGGGCGAAACTTCGACTTAGCCATGTGCATATCCTCAATGCGGACGGTGTGACTGGAAATATGTTCCGGCGGACCCGGAAGGCGTTAGCACTCGTCAAAGGAGAGTGCTAACGAGCGCTGAGATAGTTGGTCGGCCGGATCGTGTCAAGGATGGGAAGGGGGCGATTTTGACGGGCTGAAGAGCCGGATCGCCGGGCGCTGGGTGACATCGGTGCGGGGGCCGCGTCAACCACGACCCGCATTTGGGGTTAACGGCAGCGCTCTGCAAGGGGCGGGCGCGCGGCTTTGCCGGGGCAGCCGATGATGCGCGGTGCGGTATGGTGTGGAGCGGTGGCTGCCGGTTTCGGCGGTCGGGACTGGCGGGGCGGCCGGTCGTTTGCGGCGGTATGTGCCCGGCGGCGCTGGAAGCGGGCGGCAAGGTTTGCGGTTTGCCGCCCGCACCGGTCCCGGCGCGTCGCCTATCCCACGATGCGCAGATTGGACAATTCGTCGGCGATTTCCTCGAATTTTTCCGCGAGATTGCCGCCGGTAGCGTTCCAGTACAGCTTCGCCGCCTTGGACGGATTGTCCGGATCCTTGCGGAAGCGGGATTCCGATGCGCATTCCTTCAGCGCCTGGATGGCGTCCCTTTCGCCCGACTTGCTTTCGCTCAGGTCGAGCGACACGGTCATCAGGATCAGCCCCTCGGACTTGGCGTTGTCGCAGAGCTGCTGCATGTGGTCGTTCATGGCCGCCGTGTAGTTGTCGTTATAATAGCCGGACTTGTTGATGCCGGTGCCGGTTCCCATGAACAGCCGGGTGAAGGAGGCGCCGGGTTGGGACTTTGCGGTGTAGCCGTAGGCGGAATAGATCGATTTGTTGTCGGCATCGTCGGAATGACCGAGCGAGCCGGGGGTGTAGTAGGTGTTTTCCCCGTCGGTCAGCACGATCACCACCTTGTCGTTGCCGTTTTCGGAATCGGGCCGACCTTCGCTGAAGGGGGCGGCGCCGGAAACGACGCGCCAGCCCCAGGCCAGGCCTTCGGGTACATTGGTGCCTCCGTTGGGGCTCATGTCGTCGATCGCATCGTTGATCTCGTCGAGGCCCGCGGTCGTGGTTACGTCGACCAGCGGCGTGATCGGCTTGGTCGTGCACGAATAGTTGGGGCCTTCGCCGTTGCCGGCCGCGCTGGAGGACGAAGAGGGCGTGAAATATTTCCACATGAAGCCCTGCCGGTAGGCCGAGTTGCCCGACGTCGCGTCCGACCAGTAGCTGTTCGACGCCCGCCCGCCATAGGTCAGGTCGGTCTCGTCGGGCGCGAACATGGGCACGAACAGCGTCGCCGGGGTGCTCTTGTTCGGCGCCGCATCGTTGGTGTTGTACGGATAGGGGCGGGCTTCCACACAGCCTTGCCAGTTGGCGTAGGAACCATAGGTGTATGTGTATTCGCCGTTGTCGACCCAGCCGTATCTCTTACACCTGCCCCTCCTATAGCGGGTACAAACATATTCCCAGTTGCTTTCCCAGGTGCTGCCCGTGATGCGCTGCATCTCGTCGAGGAGGGTGAACCGGGTGACGACGGCACCGTCTTCGTCCTGCCAGCCGTCGCCGCTCTTGACGTAGACCCCGCCCGCCGGCACGACCTTCTTGTCGTTCGGCATCGTCGACCAGTCGAAATTCTCGTGGTGGATCGGCGAGCGGCCCTCGGTATCCATCCAGTCCGCGCCGGCATTGCCCGGCCCGACATTGACGGAGGCGGCGAACGGCACCAGTCCGAACTGAACCGGCTTGGCCACCTGTTTCATCTGTTCGGCTTCGTCGGCGAGCTTCTTGACGAGCTGTTTGGCGGCGTCCTTGAGCAGCGAGATGCGCTTCTTGCCGGATCCCGAACCCTTATAGTCCATCGAGCCCGAATTATCGAGCACCAGAGCCACCTCGAGCGTGTTCTTCAGCCTGACCTGGGTCTTGGCGGCAAAATTGATCTCGCCGATTTCGGCGCCCAGCAGATTGCCGAAGGCCGACAGGAAATAGGGCTCGTAGGGGTGTTCGGCCTCGATGGTCAAAAGACCGCCGCCCTGCTTGCTCGCGGGCAGGATGACGTTGAACTTGGTCTTTGAGGTGTCGGCGTCGGGCATATTGGCCTTGAAGAAGGCGAGCGCGTATCGTTTGGCCTCGTCCTCGTCGGCGCCTTCCACGATGCGGCGGGCCGTGGCGATCCCGGCCGCGTCGAGCGCGTTCAAGGTGGTGGCGCGCTGACGGGTGATCTCGGCATAGTCGATCGCCAGCGCCAGCCCGCCCATGATCGGCACGATGGCGATGGCTGTGGCGATCATGTAGTCGCCGCGTCTGTCGCGAAGGAACTTCCGAAGCATCGTCTTTGCACCCCTGCAATCCTATGACTGAGGGAGAATGACAGAAGCCCGCTAAAATGCGGTTTGTGCAAAGGCTCGAATTGTCGAATAGAGGTTCAGGCGCCGTTAACCCTGCGCCGTCAGGCGACCCGCCCTATGCCGGACCGCACGCGCCGCGGCGGCGAGAAGCGGTCGCCGACCATGAGATCGATGCCCAGATCGAGCAGGTTGACCGCGTCCTCGTCATTCGACACGCCGGTCGCGATCACCTGGATCCCGCTCTCGGCGGCGGCGTTGATAATGTCGAGCCCGGCCGGGTCTCGGCGGCGCTTTTTGGTGCGGTCGAGCAGCCGGTCCGCCTCCAGCTTCAGATGACCGACCTGCAGCCCGCGCAGGGCGGGCAGCGCCTTCGTCGACCCGTCCCAGCCCTCGGCGGCGAGTGCCACGCCGGTTTCCAGCAACGTCTCCAGTGCCTCGCGCAAAGGCGCAGCCGCATCGGTCAGTACGGCGGACGGCACCGACAACACCACAAGCCGGCTCAGCGGCGGATGCAAGGTCAGGAACTCGATCGCCCGACGCAGCTCGTCGCCGTCCTGCAAAAGGCTTTCGGAGATCGGACAGTGCAGCGGCGTCGCCTCGCCGTCTGTTCCCAAAAGGCGGCGCGCGGCTTCCGCGGCGCGGCTTATCAGGAGACGTTCCAGCCTGGCGCGCGGCAGATCGGCGTTGTCGGCGATCCGGCCGACATTGACCGTTTCGCCGTTTTCCAGCGCGATCAACACGAAGACGTCGAAACCGGCGGCCGCGTTGGCGCTGACGGAAACGATCGGTTGCAGGCTGAGCTCCAGGCGCTCCTGGGTCAGCGCGCGCGACAGGGCAAGCTCGACGGCGCGGTCGTCCTGGTTGGTTTGACCGGCGGGCTCGGTTTGCGCCGGTTTCGGCCGGACGGCGGTGATGGACACAACGTTGGGCGTGTCCGCCTCGCGCTCGTCGCGTTCGGCGACCCGTTGCGACAGCGTTTCGATTTCGCCGCGAATGGTTTCCTGCATCTGCGCGATCGTGCCGGCGCTGGAACTGCTCGTCGAGGCCACCTGCCTCAGGGCGTGGTCGACGGAGCGCAGCAGGATTTCGAACTGGTCGGCGATGCGTTTGGCGCGCAAATGGGCGACAAGCGCCAACACCAGGGCAAGAAGCGAGGCCGCGAGCGCGGCGCCGGCGAGCAGGACGGCGGTCGAGACCGCGCCCTCGGCGGCGTGAGCGGGCGTCGGTCCGGCCGTCAAGGCTGCCGCGAGCAGGCCGGCAGCCACCCGGACGCGGCTTTTGCCCCGATCATTTTTCCCGCACAGGCGCGTCACGGCCAAACCCGTCTCCACTCCGTCCACAGGCTGCAGTTTCCCATGAGCGGCGCGCCAGGTTAAGCGAAACCTGATGACACGGTGAACCGGTTCGGTTAATTCCCGGTGCCGAGCGCGCCCGTCCGGGCGGGTGTCCCCGATCCGCAGGCGGAGTTTCATGTCCAACTTACCGATCACGCTCGACAGGCTCGACGATATTAGCGGGCGCTACCGCGTGATCCTGTGCGATGTATGGGGCGTGGTTCACAACGGCGTCCATGTTTTCGCCGACGCGGTTGCCGCGTTGCAGCGCGCACGCCATGCCGGAAAGATCGTCGTGCTGGTGACCAACGCGCCGCGTCCGCGACGGGAGGTGGAGGTGCAGTTGCGCGCGCTCGGCGTTCCGGCCGACGCCTATGACCGGCTGGTCACCTCGGGCGATGCCACCCGCGACCTGATCCGCTCCGGTCCGCGGCGGGTGTTCCATCTCGGCGCGGAGCGCGACCTGCCGCTGTTTGACGGGATCGATGTCGAACTCGTCGAGGAGCCGGAGGCGTCCGCGGTGATATGCACCGGCTTCGTCGACGACGAAACCGAAGGCCCGGACGATTATGCCGAGATGCTGATGCGCTTTCGCGCCCGCGACCTGCCGATGGTGTGCGCCAATCCCGACATCGTGGTGGAACGCGGCGACCGGCTCGTGTGGTGCGCGGGCGCGCTGGCGCGCGACTACGGGCTGCGCGGCGGCCGGACCCTGATCGCCGGCAAGCCGCACCGCCCGATCTACGAACTGGCGCTGGCCGAGGCGAGCGAGATCGCCGGAGAACCGATCGGCGCCGACCGGGCGCTCGCGATTGGCGACGGCATCCTGACCGACATCAAGGGCGCCGCGCAGAACGATATCGACGCGCTTTACATTTCCGGCGGCATTCATGCGCGCGATTACGGCGAGCCCGGCCGGCCCGACCCGGAGCGGCTCGCAGCCTTTCTCGCCAAGCATGGCCACGACCCGGTCGCGGTCATGCCGCATTTGCGCTGAGGGGTGTCGGGCACGGATGCCGCACATGAACCAGACCGGTTTCGCCCGCCTTGCCGATGTCGCCGACTTGCCGTCCGGCTGGCGCGGCGGCGTGGTTGCGATCGGCAATTTCGACGGCGTCCATCGCGGTCACCAGGTCGTTCTGGGCAGGGCATTGGCCGAAGCGAAGCAGCGCGACGCTCCGGCTCTGGCGCTGACCTTCGAGCCGCATCCGCGCACGCTGTTCCGCCCCGAGGAGCCGGTCTTCCGGCTGACGCCGGCGCCGCTCAAGGCCGGGCTTCTGGCCGCCATCGGTTTCGACGCGGTCGTCGAGCAACGCTTTGACCGCGCCTTCGCCGACCAGGATGCCGAGCAATTCGTCCAGCATGTGCTGGTCGGCGGCCTGGGCATCGCCCATGCCGTGACCGGTTTCGACTTTCATTTCGGCCGCAACCGCCAGGGCGATCCGGCCTATCTGAAGGCGTCGGGCGCGCGCCACGGCTTCGCGGTCACGCTGGTCGACGCCTTCGGCGACGAGGGTGGCGAGATCATCTCGTCGAGCCGCATCCGCGGGCTTTTGGTCGAGGGCGAGGTGGCGGCCGCCGCCGGCCTGCTCGGCTATCGCCATACGGTCGAGGCCGAGGTGGTGCGCGGCAAGCAGCTCGGCCGCACGCTCGGCTTTCCCACCGCCAATATGGCGCTGCCGCCGCAGACCGCGCTGCGGCACGGCATCTACGCGGTGCGCCTGCGCCGCGCCGACGGCAGCCTGCACGACGGCGTGGCGAGCTTCGGCCGGCGTCCCACGGTCGATGACAATGGCGCGCCGCTGCTGGAGACCTTCATTTTCGATTTCGACGGCGACCTATACGGGGAGACCTGCCGGGTGTCGCTGTTCGGTTTCCTGCGCGGCGAGGAGAAATTCGCCGATCTCGAGGCGTTGTGCGAGCAGATGCGCCGCGACGAGGCCGAGGCGAGGGCGTTGCTGTCGGGCGTGCGCCCGCTTTCCGAGCTTGACGGCGGGATCGCCTTTTGAGGTGCCTGGACCTGATCCAGGACGCGCCGACACGCGTATGTGAGTGGCGATTAAGAGATGTTTCAGCCTATTGGGATTGAGATAGTGCGGCCGAACGGCGAAATGGGGCAAATACCGTTATGACATACAGGATTTTTGGCACGATGCTGGCCGCGGGACTGGTGCTCGCAGCCTCCGAGGCGAAGGCGGAGGCCTGGTGGTCGGGCGACTGGCATTTGACCGTCGGCGTGGCGCTGTTCACCGCTCCGGATTTCGAAGGCGCCAAGGATTATCTGTTTTCGGCCTCGCCGCTGATCTCGCTCGGCCGGGCCGGCAGTGAAACCCGCTTTTCCTCGCGCAACGACAATATTTCGCTGGCGTTCATCGATACCGGCGATTTCCGCGCCGGCGCGACCGGCAAAATCCTGTTCGGCCGCGATTCCGCCGACTATGCGCCGCTTGTCGGGCTCAGCGACGTGCGCTGGGGCGGCGAGGCCGGCCTGTTCGCGGAAGCCTACCCGCTCGATTGGCTGCGCATTCGCGGCGAGGTGCGCCACGGCATCCGCTCCCATAGCGGCGTGGTCGCCGATCTTGCCGCCGACGCCTTCGTGGATATCACGCCGGCCGTGCGGCTGTCGGGCGGCCCGCGGCTTTCCTTTGCCACCGGCGGTTATTTCGACGCCTATTACGGCGTCAACGCGGTCGAATCCGCGGCAACCGGGCTGGCCGTCTACGATCCGGACGGCGGCCTCAAATCGGCTGGCGTTGGCGGCGCGGTCACCTGGAAGACGACCGAGAAGATAACCACCAGCGTGTTTGCCGAATATACGCGCCTGCTCGGCCCGGCCGCCGATTCCAGCATCGTGCGCCAGACCGGCTCGGCCGATCAGGTGTTGGTCGGCGCCTCGGCCACCTATCGTTTCGACTTTTCCATGTAGGCCTCGGCCGCCGTGCCGGGGCCCTCCGTCACGGCAGCGTGATTTCACCCGTCCGCGAAACCGACTAAGACACGCGGCCATGACACGACGCGCGCCGGCCACGCACCAAGCCCAAGCCGAACCGGGGCTGCGCCCGCCCGGCATGGCCGATCGCGTGCTGATCACCGGCGCCACGTCGGGCATCGGGCTTGCGCTCGCCAACCGGCTTTCGCAGCGCGGGCGGCTGCTTTTGACCGGGCGGAGCCCCGATGAGGCGGTGCGGTCGGTGTTGCCGGCCGATGCCGCCTATGCGCGGGCGGACCAGTCCGCTCCCGAGGCGGCGGTGGCCGAGATCGAGGCCGCGCTTGCCCGGCTCGGCTGGGACGGGCTCGACCTGGCGGTGCTCAATGCCGGCATCGGCTTCGTCGGCGATCCGGCAGACGAGCCGGCCGCGCGCCTGCGCGCCACGCTCGATGCCAATCTGGTCGCGGCCGTGCTGATCAGCCGTGCGCTCTACCCGCGTCTTGCCTTCGGCCGGGGACGGCTGGTGCTCGTCGGTTCGACGGCACGGCGCGGCGCGGCGGATTTCGCCGGCTATGCCGCCTCGAAGGCCGGCCTGCACGGATTGGCGCGCGCGCTCGCCGAGGAATGGCGCGGTCGGGTCGCGGTCAAAATCGTCCATCCCGGCCCGACGGCGACCGCGATGCACGCCAAGGCCGGCCACGATCCCGGCCGGTTTGCGCGCCTGTTCGCCTCCCCGGAGACGATGGCGATGCTGATCGAGCGTGCAGCCGGTTCGGCCCGGCCGGCAACGACGGTGTCGTTTGCTCGCTTTGCCTGGCGACGGGCGCCGAAGCCGCGATGAAACGCGCCCTGGTCACGGGAGCAACGCACGGGCTCGGTCGCGCCTTGGCCGCGCTGCTGGTCGAACGCGGCTATGCGGTGGTTGCGGTCGACCGCGTGGCGGGCGCGGGCCGGGCCGGCGTGACCGATCTTGTGTGCGACCTTGCCGATCGCGACGCCGTCGACCGGATGCTGCCGGGCCTGATAGAGGCCGGCCCGTTCGATCTCGCGTTCTTCAATGCGGGCGTCAGCGCCACCGGCCGGTTCGAGGAGATTCCGGCTGCGGCCTATCGCCGGCTTTTGACCGTGAACGCCGAAACGCCGATGGTGATGGCTGCCGCGTTGATGAAGGCCGGCGCGGTGCGCGGCGGGCTGTGCTTCGTGTCGTCGCTGTCGCATTTCACCGGTTATCCCGGCGCGGCCGCCTACGCCGCCTCCAAGGACGCGCTCGCCGTCTATGCCAGAAGCGTCCGAAAACCCTTCGCCCGCAGGGGCGTTTCGGTCACGCTCGCCTGCCCGGGGCCGCTCAAGACCGAGCATGCGGCCCGGCACGCGCCCGACGGCGCGGACGAAACCATGCGCCTGGAACCGGCCATGGCGGCGCGGGTCATCCTCGACGCGGCGATCAGCGGCCGGCGCCTGGTGGTTCCCGGACGCAGGGCGCGGCTGGTCGCGCTCGCCGGGCGCCTGCGACCGCAGGCCGTCACACGCTGGATGCGGCGTCTGGTGTTCGAGCGGCTCGGGCGCGCGGTGTGGTGAATTGCGCTCTTTATTCTCGCCGCCGGCTCGGCTAAAGAACGCCATCATGTGGAAAAGCGCTCGCCTTCGCCGGATTGCGATACGAATTACGGGCCCGGCCCTGCGGGCGGCCTGAGGCTGCCGGAAGGTCCGGGTAGTTCTGCGCCTCGCGCATCCCCTTCGTTCTTTTCAGCCCGGCCCGGGCGCCACAGCCCCGCGGCCACCGACACGGCGAGACCATGACCGACACGTCCGACAAGCTCGACTATTCCAAGACCCTTTATCTGCCGAAGACCGATTTTCCCATGCGCGCCGGCCTGCCGCAGAAGGAGCCAGAACTCGTGGCGCGCTGGCAGGAGATGCGGCTTTACAAGACGCTGCGCGAGGCGGCGGCCGGCAGGCCGCGCTTCGTGCTGCATGACGGGCCGCCCTATGCCAACGGCAACATCCATATCGGCCACGCGCTCAACAAGATCCTCAAGGACATGATCACCCGCTCCTTCCAGATGCGCGGCTACGATTCCAACTACGTTCCCGGCTGGGACTGCCACGGCCTGCCGATCGAATGGAAGATCGAGGAGCAGTACCGCGCCAAGGGCAAGAACAAGGACGAGGTGCCGGTCAACGAGTTCCGCCGGGAGTGCCGCGACTTCGCCCAGCACTGGATCGAGGTGCAGACCGAGGAGTTCAAGCGGCTCGGCATCGAGGGCGATTTCGAACGGCCCTACACGACGATGAATTTCCACGCCGAGGCGCGGATCGCCGGCGAATTGCTGAAATTCGCCATGTCGGACCAGCTCTATCGCGGCTCCAAGCCGGTGATGTGGTCGGTGGTCGAACGCACCGCGCTGGCCGAGGCCGAAGTCGAATATCACGACTACGAATCCGACACGGTTTGGGTGAAGTTTCCGGTGGCAGAAGGCGCCGATGAGCTGCTTGGCGCCTTTGTCGTCATCTGGACGACCACGCCCTGGACGATCCCCGGCAACCGTGCCGTGTCGTTTTCGCCGCGCATCGCCTACGGTCTCTACGAGGTCACCGCCGCCGAGAACGATTTCGGGCCGCGGGCCGGCGAAAAGCTGATCTTCGCCGACGCGCTGGCCGAAGAATCCTTCACCAAGGCGAAGCTGGACTATAAGCGCCTGCGCGATGTCTCCCCTGAAGAACTGGGCGCCATCACCTGCGCCCACCCGTTGAAGGGTCTCGGCGGCGGCTATGACTTTTTCGTCCCGCTGATCGCCGGCGAGCACGTCACCGACGACGCCGGCACGGGATTCGTGCATACCGCGCCCGGTCATGGCCGCGAGGATTTCGACGCCTGGATGGACGCGGGCAAGGATCTGCGCGCGCGCGGCATCGACACCGCGATCCCGTTCACCGTCGACGATGCCGGTTTCTTCACCAGGGACGCGCCGGGCCTCGGTCCGGACCGCGAGGGCGGGGCGGCGCGCGTCATCGACGATAACGGCAAGAAGGGCGACGCCAACAAGGCCGTCATCGAAGCGCTGATCGAAAAGGACATGCTGTTCGCGCGCGGGCGGCTGAAACATTCCTACCCGCATTCCTGGCGCTCGAAGAAACCGGTGATCTTCCGCAACACGCCGCAATGGTTCGTCCATATGGACAAGGATCTCGGCGATGCCACCACGCTGCGCTCGCGGGCGCTGAACGCCATCGACGCCACCCGTTTCGTGCCGGCCGCCGGCCAGACCCGGCTGCGCTCGATGATCGAGGAGCGCCCCGACTGGGTGTTGTCGCGCCAGCGCGCCTGGGGCGTGCCGATCTGCGTCTTCGCCGACGAAAACGGCACCGTGCTGAAGGACGAGGCCGTCAATGCCCGCATCCTCAAGGCGTTCGAAAACGAGGGCGCCGACGCCTGGTTCGCCGAGGGCGCCAAGGAACGCTTTCTCGGCAACGAACACGATCCGGCAAAGTGGAACCAGGTTACCGACATCCTCGACGTGTGGTTCGATTCCGGCTCCACCCATACGTTCACGCTGGAGGACCGGCCCGATCTGAAATGGCCGGCCGACGTCTATCTGGAAGGCTCCGACCAGCATCGCGGCTGGTTCCATTCCTCGCTGCTGGAAAGCTGCGGCACGCGCGGCCGGGCGCCCTACGACACCGTCATCACCCATGGCTTCACCATGGCCGAGGACGGGCGCAAGATGTCGAAATCGCTCGGCAACCAGGTCTTTCCGCAGGACGTAATGGCCAAGTCGGGCGCCGACATCCTGCGGTTGTGGGTGTCGACCACCGACTATTGGGAGGACCAGCGCCTCGGCAAGAACGTCATCCAGACCAATGTCGACGCCTATCGCAAGCTGCGCAACACGATCCGCTGGATGCTCGGCACGCTCGCGCATGACGACGGCGCGGAGGTGGCGCTCGCCGACATGCCGGAACTGGAGCGGCTGATGCTGCACCGGCTGGCCGAGCTCGACGGGCTGGTGCGCACCGGCTACGACAATTTCGACTTCAAGCGCATCGCCCGCGCGCTGGTCGATTTCATGGTCGTCGACCTGTCGGCGTTCTATTTCGACATCCGCAAGGACGCGCTCTACTGCGACGCGCCGTCGAGCGTCCGGCGAAAGGCGGCGATCGTGGTCGTGCGCCGGCTGTTCGACGCGGTGGTGAAATGGCTGGCGCCGATGCTGCCCTTCACCATGGAGGAAGCCTGGCTCGCGCGCTACACGAATGCGGTTTCAGTGCATCTGGAACAGTTTTCCGAGATCCCCGCCGACTGGCGCGACGAGGCGCTCGCGGCCAAATGGCGCAAGATCAGGCAGGTGCGTCGGGTCGTCACCGGGGCGCTGGAACTGGAGCGGGCCCGCAAGACGATCGGCTCGTCGCTGGAGGCGGCCCCGGTCGTCCACGTCGCCGACGCCGAGCTTCTGGCCGCGCTCGACGGCGTGGATCTCGCCGAGATCGCGATCACCAGCGGTGCCGAACTGGTGGCCGGTGCGGCACCCGACGGCGCGTTCGCCCTTGCCGAGGTCGATGGCGTCGGCGTCGTCTTTGCCCGCGCGGCGGGCACAAAATGCGCGCGCTCCTGGCGGTTCACCGACGATGTCGGCTCCGATCCGGACTTTCCCGACGTGTCGGCGCGCGACGCCGCGGCGCTGCGCGAGTTACAGGCGGCGGGACGATTGTGATCGGGCAGACGCGCCTGCCGGGGGCGGGCGCGTTGCTCTTGTTTCGGGCTTCAGGTAAAAGGCGGGCCGATGTCCCGTCAATTTGTTGCCGGATTTTCGGCTCAAGACGGTGCGGACGGGCAGATTTGCAAGACCAAGAGGCGGTTTGAAGTGAAAACAACTGGCGTTTTACGCACAGGCGGTCCCGCCGGGGCGAAAGTGCTGATGCTTGCCGCGGCGGCCGTTTCGCTGACGGCCTGCATGGGCGCACCGACCTACGGCACCGACAAGCCCGCCGACCAGCAATTGCTGGAGGATCTGACCGGCGTTCTGTCGCTGGGGCCGAAGGACAAGAAGACGATCCAATACAAGCCGCGTCCCGAACTGGTCAAACCGGCCTCGACCGCGAGCCTGCCGGCGCCGCAGGACGATGTCGTGACCGCGTCGAACCCGGCCTGGCCGGAATCGCCCGAGCAGCGCCGCGAGCGCATTCGCGCCGAAGCCTCGATCGGCAGCGAAGCCTATAATTTCGAACCGGAAGTGGTCGACGGTGCCGCGACCAGAAGGCAGCGTATGCCTTTAAGACATACGAAAGGCGATCCGGTCGACATCAACGGCAATTCGATCCTCGAAAACACGGGAAGCGGTCGCAAGGAATTCAACCGCCGGCTGGCGGAGAACAATCAGGGCAGCCCCACCAACCGCAAATATCTGTCCGAACCGCCGCTCGATTACCGCGCGCCGGCCGCCTCGGCTCCCGCCGGGGATGTCGGCGAGGACGAATGGCGCAAGAAGAAGCGCCGCGAGCAGGGCAGCACCAAGGGAAGCTGGAGCCTGCGCGATCTCGTGCCCTGGTGAGCGCGCGTGCCTGACGCGCCGGGGCTCACATGATCGTGACCCGCGACCGCGTTTCCAGGCCAAGTGGAAACCCGCTCGCCGTTCGGAAGCGCGTTAGGTCAATAAGTCAGAGCCGGTCTGCGGAACCGTGAAAGGCAGAACGGCGCTAATCGCGACGGTCGCGAAAAAAATCCTTCAACAGCGCGGCGGCTTCGCGTTCTGCGAAGCCTGAATAGATTTCCGGCGCGTGGTGGCAGGTGGCCGAGGCGAAGAATCGGCCGCCATGGTCGACCGCGCCGCCCTTGACGTCGGCGGCGGCGAAATAAAGCCGGCGGATGCGGGCGAAGGAGATCGCCGCCGCGCACATGGCGCAGGGTTCCAGGGTTACGTAGAGATCGGCCCCGTCGAGGCGCTGCGAGCCGGCGGCGCGGCAGGCCTGACGGATCGCGAGTATCTCGGCATGCGCGGTCGGGTCGTTCAGTTCGCGGGTGCGGTTTCCGGCCCGCGCGACGATCTTTCCGTCGGCGACGATGACGGCGCCGACCGGCACTTCGGCGCGCGCGGCGGCGGCGCGCGCCTCGGCCAGCGCCTCGCCCATGAAATCGGGACGTTTCACGGCGTCTCCATTGGATAATTCTCTCGCATGCCTTCGGGCTTGCTGATAGTTAGCCGCGCGGGACGGCTGAGACCAGAGCCAATGGAGGCACGGGCGGCCATCCCGCAGATCAGGCACGACCCGGCGATGACAGGGCGTGATCGCGTTTGGACGAGACGGCGCCATGCCCGTTACCGGTCGCGGGCACGCAACGAGAAAGCAAGACGAGACGATGTCGAAGGATGACAAGGCGGGTCGCGGCCGGCGCGACCAGGATCGCAAGCCGGGCGGCGGCGCGGGCTCCAAGCCAGGCTTTGCCAAGCGCGCGAAAATGGGCGGCCGCGGGGCGCCGGACGCAGAGCGCGAGACCGGCGAGCGGATTGCCAAACGTCTGGCGCGGGCCGGCATCGCGTCGCGTCGCGAGGCGGAAACGCTGATCGCGGCCGGGCGCGTGGCCGTCAATGGCCGGGTGCTCGACAGTCCCGCGATCAATGTCGGGCCGGCCGACCGGATCGAACTCGACGGCAAGCCAATCCCGGCGGTGGAGCGCACGCGGCTTTTTCTGTTTCACAAGCCGGCCGGTCTGGTCACCACGAATCGCGACCCGGAAGGCCGCACGACGATTTTCGATGCCCTGCCCAAGGACCTGCCGCGCCTGATCACGGTCGGCCGGCTCGACATCAACACCGAGGGGCTTTTGCTTCTGACCAATGATGGCGGCTTGGCGCGGACGTTGGAACTGCCGTCGACGGGCTGGTTGCGGCGCTACCGTGTGCGCGCGCATGGCGCCGTCGACGAGGCGCGTCTGAAGGCGCTTGCCGACGGCATCGCCGTTGACGGGGTTTTCTACGGCTCCATCGAGGCGACGCTGGAACGCCAGCAGGGCAGCAATGCCTGGCTGAGCATCGGCCTGCGCGAGGGCAAGAATCGCGAGGTCAAGAACGTGCTCGGGTCGCTCGGCCTGGAGGTGACGCGGCTCATTCGCATTTCCTTCGGTCCCTTCCAACTGGCCGACCTCGCCGAAGGCGCCGTGCTGGAGGTCAAGGGCAAGACCCTGCGCGACCAGCTCGGCGAACGGCTGATCGAGGAGGCCGGCGCCAATTTCGACGCGCC
This sequence comes from Nitratireductor alexandrii, assembly GCF_004000215.1. Taxonomy (GTDB): domain Bacteria; phylum Pseudomonadota; class Alphaproteobacteria; order Rhizobiales; family Rhizobiaceae; genus Mangrovimarina; species Mangrovimarina alexandrii. The sequence goes on from NZ_RBVY01000007.1 coordinate 129,267, forward strand.
GGTCGTCACGGCTTTTTCCAACAGTCCCGTCGTCGCGTCGCCGGCCCGGCCGGCGCGCGAACCGGCCGGGCCGGGCGAGCGCCGGCGCCGCGAGCCGCTGGAGGCAGGCGAGGGCGGGCTGATCAAGTCGAAGCGCCGGTCGCGCGACGATCGCCGGGAGGGCGCGCTGTCGCGGCTCGACACCAAGCCGCAACGGAAGGATTTCGGGGCCAAGAAAACGGCCGAACCGCGTCGCGCCCGCTCGGCCAATGTGTGGATGGCGCCCGGAGCCAGACCGCCGGGCAAGGCGAAGGCGGACGAGCCGGCCGAAGCGGAGCGGCAGCGGAAGGGCACGCGCGGCGAGGCCCCGCGCAAACCTTATGCGCGGCCCGATCGGGACAGGGCCGAGGGACGCGGCGACGGCCCGCGCAAGCCTTATGCGCGGCCCGAGCGCGACAGGACCGAGGGACGCGGCGACGGCCCGCGCAAGCCTTATGCGCGGCCCGAGCGCGACAGGACCGAGGGACGCGGCGACGGCCCGCGCAAGCCTTACGCGCGGCCCGACCGCGACAGGACCGAGGGACGCGGCGACGGCCCGCGCAAGCCTTATGCGCGGTCCGAGCGCGACAAGGGCGAGGGACGCGGCGAGGCCCCGCGCAAACCTTATGCGCGGCCTGAGCGCGACAGGACCGAGGGACGCGGCGACGGCCCGCGCAAGCCTTACGCGCGGCCCGAGCGCGACAAGGGCGAAGAGCGGGGTAAGGCCGAAGGCGTCCGCCATGACGGCAAGCCGGCCGGCCCGCGCAAGGATTTCACCGGCAAGGGCAATAGCGGCAAGCCCCGTCCGCCGGGTCGGGCCGGCGCAGGGGGCAAGCCGACAGGCAGGCCCGGCGCAAAACCGGCTGACGCGGCCGGCAAGGGCGGCAAGCCCGGCGGTTTTGCCGGCAAACCCGGCGGCGGTCCGCGCAAGAGCGGTCCGCGGGTGAAGCCGAAGGCACGCTGATGCGGATTGTGGGCGGTGCACTGCGCGGCCGGCCGCTGAGCGCGCCGCGCTCGGACGCCATCCGGCCGACGAGCGACCGCGCCCGCGAGGCGTTGTTCAACATTCTCGCACACCGTTTTTCCGGCCGGCCCGAGGGCGCGCGCGTGCTCGATCTTTTCGCCGGTACCGGCGCGCTCGGCCTGGAGGCGCTGTCGCGGGGGGCGGAGTTCTGCCTGTTCGTGGAGGAGGCGGCCCCGGCGCGCGCCCTGATCCGCGCCAATGTCGAAAGTTTCGGCCTGCAGGGACGCACCAAGATTTTCCGCCGCGACGCCGCGCGCCTGGGCGAGGCGGGCACGATCATGCCCTTCGACCTGGTCTTTGTCGATCCGCCCTACGGCAAGGGGCTGGGCGAGCGCGCGATCGCGGCCGCGCTGGCTGGCGGCTGGCTCAAGCCCGATGCGCTGATCGTGCTGGAAGAGGCCGCGTCGGCCGCCTTCGCATCGCCTGCCGGCACGCAGATTGTCGAAGAGCGCCATTTTGGCGACACGATCCTTCGCTTCATGCAAGCGACCTGAGCCCTCCGCGCAAGGCGGTGCCGAAGAGTTCATCGGCGCGCCGTTCAGGCAACGGCCGCGTTGCGCTAGGCTGCGCGGGACAGATCCACGATCGAGGTGATTCATCATGCCACAGGCCCGATACCGTTTTCGACTGGCGGCCGCCGCCGTCATGTCGGGTGCGGTCATGCTTTCCGCCGCCAGCGCCGCACCGCCGGCGCCGGCTCCCAAACCGGACGGGCAATCGGCGGTCAGCCGCTTCGTGCTCGACAACGGGCTCGAAATCGTCGTCATACCCGACCGCCGCGCGCCGATCGTCACCCATATGTTGTGGTACAAGGTCGGCAGCGCCGACGAGGCGCCGGGCAAGTCCGGCATCGCCCATTTCTTCGAGCATCTGATGTTCAAGGGCACCACCAACCACGCACCGGGCGAGTTTTCGCGCCGTGTCGCGGAGATCGGCGGCCAGGAAAACGCCTTCACCTCGTATGATTATACCGCCTATTTCCAGCAGGTGACGCCCGAGGCGCTTGAGACGATGATGGCCTACGAGGCCGACCGCATGCGCAATCTCGTCCTGACCGAGGCGGTGATCGGGCCGGAGCGCGACGTCATTCTGGAAGAGCGCGGCTCGCGGGTGGAAAACGAACCGGGCGGCCTGCTGGGCGAGGAGGTCAACGCCACGCTCTACCAGAACCATCCCTACGGCGTGCCGGTGATCGGCTGGATGCACGAGATCGAGGCCCTCAACCGGACCGACGCGATCGCTTTTTACGAGCGTTATTACGCGCCCAACAATGCGGTGCTGGTGGTGGCCGGCGACGTCTCGGCCGAGCGGGTGCGCACGCTTGCCGAACGGACTTACGGCAAGGTGGCGCGCGGTCCGGCGCTGCCGCCGCGGCTGCGGCCGCGCGAGCCGGAGCAGAATACCCGGCGTACGGTGACGCTGAACGATGCGCGCGTGTCGCAGCCCTCCTTCCGCAAGGCCTGGGTGGTGCCGTCCTACGCGACCGGCGCCTCCGGGGAGGCCGAGGCGCTCGACCTTCTGTCGGAAATTCTCGGCGGCGGCGTACGCAGCCGCGCCTATGAGGCGCTGGTGGTCGAACAAGGCATCGCCTCGTCGGTGGGCGCATATTACCAGTCCGACGCCCTCGACGATACCAGCTTCGAGATTTACGGCCGGCCGCGCGGCGGCGCGACGATCGCTGAGGTCGAGGAGGCGCTGGACGCCGAAATCGACCGGATCGTCACGGACGGGGTGAGCGAAGACGAGCTTGCCGCCGCCAAGAAGCGTTATGTCCGCTCGCTGATCTTCGCGCGCGACAGCCAGCGCGGCATGGCGCATATTTACGGCGCGACCCTGACGACGGGCGGCACGATCGAAGACATCGAAAAATGGCCTGAGCGCATCGAGGCCGTCACCGCTGAACAGCTCCGGGACGTCGCGCGACGCTATCTGGTGCTCGACCGGTCGGTGGCCGGTTATCTGTTGCCGCTCGAGGAGGCCCGCCCGTGATGCTTTTCCGTCCGATGCAGAAACCGATCCTTGCCGCGGCACCGTTGCGCCCGGCCGTCATCCTTGCCGCCTGCGTCGCCGTCCTGGCGAGCGCCTTGATCGCGATCGCGCCGGCCCGGGCGGCGGTCGAAATCCAGAAAGTGGTCAGCGACAAGGGCATCACCGCCTGGCTGGTGGAAGACTATTCGGTGCCGCTGATCTCGATCCGTTTCGCCTTCGAGGGCGGCAGCACCCAGGAGCCGGCCGGCAAGGAAGGCCTGGCGAAGCTCATGGGCGGCCTGTTCGACGAAGGCGCCGGCGATCTCGAGCGCAAGGCGTTTCAGGAGCGTCTCGACGCCAGCGGCGCGGAAATGTCGTTCAGCTCGGGCGCCGACGCGTTTTACGGGTCGATGCGCATGCTCGCCGAGGAACGGGCCGCGGCCTTCGAACTGTTGGCGCTCGCCGTCAACAAACCACGCTTCGACGCGGAGCCGCTGGCGCGCATCCGCGCCCAATTGATCGCGCGGCTCAAGGCGCGCGAGCGCGACCCGGCAACCCGCGCGGATATCGCCTGGACCAGCGCGATCTACGGCGAACATCCCTATGCGCGCCGCAGCGAGGGCACGGCCGAAACCCTGGCCGGATTGACGGCCGACGATCTGGCGGCGTTTCACTCCCGCCTATTCGCGCGCGGCAATCTGGTCGTCGGCGTGGTCGGAGCGATCGATGCCGAAACGCTCAAGGGCGAACTCGACCGCGTGTTCGGCACGCTGCCGGCCGCGCCGCGGCTTGCGCCCGTCAACCAGGTCGAGCCGAAGCTTGATCAGCGCATCGCGCTCGATTTCGACGTGCCGCAGGCCTCGTTGCGTCTGGCCTATCCCGGCATGGCGCGCGACGATCCTGAATTCTTCGCCGCCTATCTGATGAACCACGTTCTGGGCGGGGGCACGTTTTCCTCGAGATTGTTCACCGAAGTGCGCGAAAAGCGCGGCCTGGCCTACGGTATCGGCTCGGGAATCGTGAACCGCGACTATTCCTCCGCGTTGATGATCGGGACGTCGACCCGCGCCGACCGCGCGGCCGAGACGCTGGCCGTCATCCGAGACGTGGTCGCGGACATGGCCGAGAACGGGCCGACCGCGCAGGAACTGGCGGACGCCAAGGCCTATGTCAAAGGCGCCTACGCGATCGGCAATCTCGACACCTCGATGGCGATCGCGCGCACGCTGGTCGATTTGCAGGTGGAGGATCTCGGCATCGACTATATCGAACGGCGCGAGGCGCTGATCGACGCCGTCAGCCTGGACGCGGTAAAAAAAGCGGCCAAACGCTTGCTCTCGGCCGAACCGGCGGTGATGATCGTCGGACCGGCGACCGGTGCCAACAAGGAGGACTGAGCGGTGCGGGATGAAGCGGGGCGGGGCGGCGGCACCGGCGGCGGGCCGACATTCGCGGTCGCCTTCGGCGGCGGCGGCGCGCGCGGCCTTGCGCATATCCACGTGATCGAGGCGCTCGACGAACTCGGCATCCGGCCGCGCGCGATCAGCGGCTCCTCAATCGGCGCGATCATGGGCGCGGGCATGGCGGCCGGCATGAGCGGGCGCGACATTCACGCCTATGCGCGCTCCATTCTCGGGCGCCGCTCCGAGGTCGCGACGCGGATGTGGCGCGCGCGGCCGGGCAGTTTCGCCGAATTCGTGTCGGGGGGCGTCCGCGTCAGCCAATTCAATGTCGAACGCATCCTGAAATCCTTCCTGCCCGACGCGATACCGGACACGTTCGAGGAGTTGTCGATACCGCTCAAGGTGACCGCCACCGACTATTACCGCCACGACCTGGCGGTGTTCGACAGCGGCGAGCTCAATTCCGCGCTTGCCGCGTCGGCGGCGATACCGGCCGTGTTCCGGCCGGTGCGGCGCGACGGACGCATCCTGATCGACGGCGGCATCTACAATCCCGTGCCGTTCGATCTGGTCGAGGGCCTGGCCGATATCGTGATCGGCATCGACGTCGTCGGCGCGCCGGCGCCCGAAGCCACCAAGATGCCCAATTCGATCGACCTGATGTTCGGCGCCACGCAATTGATGATGCAGTCGATCATCGCGCTGAAGCTGCAGTCGTCCCGGCCGGCGATCCTGCTGCGGCCGCCGGTCTCGCGGTTCCGGGTGCTCGATTTCCTGAAGATCGACGCCGTGATGGCCGACACGGTGTCGATCAAGGACGAACTCAAGCGCGCCGTCGACGTTGCGGTGGCGAAACACGCGAAAATTCCCGCCGAATAGGCCTTGCCGTTCCGGAACCGGCCTATCCGGCGGTCGCGGCCTTGCCGGTGGAAAACGGCGACTGGCCGGCCGGCGGCGGCCCGGGCAGGGGCGGTTCGGCGGGTGGATCGTCCGCGATCCGGCGCACCACCCTGAAACAGACGACGACCGCCGCCAGGCCGAACATCACCGCGCCCAGGCCCCAGCCGGCGATCACGCCCTCGGCGCCGTAGAAATGGGCGCCGGCCCACACGAACGGGATGACGCCGAGCGTCGAGCGCCCCCAGTTGAAGGCGGTCGAATAGGTCGGATAGCCGAGATTGTTGAAGGCGGCGTTGGCCACGAACAGGGCGCCGTTGAACAGAAAACTGCCGGCCGCGAACAGGCAGAAGAACACCACCAGGTCGCGTGCGCCGCCATGGGCGTTGAACAGGGCGGCGATCTGCTCGCTTAACAGCGCAAGCAACGCCCAGGCAAACAGCACATAGACCACCGTGACGATAAGGCTGCTGCGCATCGTGTCGTAGAGCCGATCGAAACGCCGGGCACCGTAATTTTGGCCAAGAATCGGGCCGACCGCGCCGGAAAGCGAGAAAATCGCGCCAAAAGCGACGGGAATCAGGCGGCCGATAATGGCCCAGCCGGCCACCGCCTCGTCGCCGAAACGGGAAATGACGCTGGTGACATAGGCGTTGCCGACCGGCGTCGCGATTTGGGTGAGCACGGCCGGAATGCCGATTGAGAAGAACGGGCGCGCCGTCGCCATGAAGCGCGTGCGGTCCGGCCAGCGGATAAGCCCATGCACGATCTGGGCGCCGTGCAGGCCGACCACGATCATCACCATGCGCGACAAAACCGTGGAAATGGCGGCGCCGTCGAGGCCGAGACCGAAGCCGAAGATCAGCAGCGGATCGAGGATCGCGGCGGCGAAGCCGCTGGTCAAGGTCACGTACATGGCGCGGCGGGCGTCGCCGGTGCCGCGCAGAACGCCGGTTAATGCCATGCCGACGCCCACGATCGGCGCCGACGGCAGCACGATCTGCAGGAAGCGCGTCGCCATGTCGAGGGTTCTGCCCTCCGCGCCGAGAAGGGCGACGAGTTCGCGCAGGAACGGCCAGGCGATCGCCGTCATCAGCCCGAGCGTGGCGGCCATGTAGACGAGCGCGGCGCCACCGGCGGCGGCGGCGTCGTCGCGCGAGCCGCGCCCAAGAGCGCGCGACACCAGCGCCGAGGTCGCGATCGTCAGCCCGATGCCCACCGAAACGGTGAAGAACATCAGCGTGGTTGCAAAGCCGATCGCCGCGGCGAGTTCCTGGACGCCGAGCAGCGAGATGTAGAACAGGTTGAGCGCGTCGACGATGAAGATCGATACCAGACCGACCGAGCCGGTGGCCGTCATCACCACGACGTGGCGCATCGTCGACCCGGTGGTGAACTTGGCCTGCGCGGGCGGCGGCGTGCCGGTTTCCGGTTCGGCGGTCATGCCGCAACCACCCGCTCGACGGGGCTCGTCCGGGCACGGGCGCGTGCTGGTGAAAATGCGGTCATCCGGTCGGGTTCCAGAAAGAATGCGGGCACGAGGCGTTTATCGGGCGGGTTCGGTGTTGCCGGACGCCTCGGCGTCCTTGTCGATGCGCCGCGCCTCCCGGCTCGGCTTGACCAGCGGTTCGGGTGTCATGGGCCGGGTCTTCAACATGTCGGTGCCGGCGTAAAGCCCCTCGACCGCCTGGATCGCCAGGCGTTCCTCGTCGCGCCGCCGCACGTCCTCGCCGATCCCGGCGACGGTTTCCTCGTCGAAGCCCAGGGCCTCCAGAGTCCGGCGGCCGAACAAAAGCCCGGATTCGAAGGTTTCGCGCAGTTCGTAATCGACACCCTTGGCGCGCAGTTCGAGCGCGTGCGTGCGGTCGTAAGAGCGCACATAGAGCTTGGCGTGCGGATATTCCATCTGGATCAGGTCGACGATGCGGTCGGTCGTCTCCTTCTCCCTGGTGCAGATTGCGACGATCTTGGTGTGGCGAATGCCGGCGGCCTCCAGCACGTCCTTGCGGCAGCCGTCGCCGAAATAGATGCGGAAGCCGAATTTCTCCACCGCGCGCACCCGGTTGGCGGAATGGTCGATGATGGTGACGTCGCGGCCGCCCGACAGCAGGATCTGGGCGGCGATCTGGCCGAAGCGCGAAAAGCCGATCATCAGCACGTCGGAGCCGGCGCCGTCGAAATCCTCTTCCATGGTTTCGGCCTCCTCGGCGGGGATGAGCCAACGCGACAGTCCGGCGCCGATCGGCGTCAGCACCATGGACAGCGTCACGATCGAGATCAGCAGCGAGGCGGTGGTCTCGGGGAAGATCGAAGCCGAGGCGGCGGCCGAGAAAATGACGAACCCGAACTCGCCGCCCTGCGGCAGCAGCAGGCTGACGCGCACCGAGGGGGCATGCGGCGAGCCGAACAGGCGGCACAGCGCATAGATACAGGCGGCCTTGATCGCCATCAGGATCGGCACGGATACCACGATCGTCAGCCAGTTCTCCAAAATAACGTCGAGCTGCAGCGACAGGCCGACGGCCATGAAGAACAGCGCGATCAGGATGCCGCGAAACGGCTCGATATCGGCCTCCAGCTCGTGGCGGTAGGACGATTCGGCCAGCATCACCCCGGCGATGAAGGCGCCCATCGCCATCGACAGGCCGGCAAACTGCATCAGCGCGGCGGCGCCCAGCACGACGAACAGGGCGGCCGCGATCATCGCTTCCTTGGCGCCGGTATTGGCGATGATGCGAAACAAGGGGTTGAGCAGATAGCGGCCGGCGGCGAGCAGGGCGACGACCGCCACGACCGCGATCGCGAACTGCTCGAGACCGGTGCGTTCGCTCTCGCCGCCGCCGGGCGCAAACAAGGGCACCAGTGCCAAAAGCGGCACGATCGCCAGATCCTGAAACAGCAGGATCGAAAACGACGTCTGGCCGTAATGGCGGTTGGTGTCGCCGCGTTCCTCCAGAAGCTGCATGGCAAAGGCGGTCGAGGACAGCGCGAGCGCGAACCCGACGATCATGGCGGACTGCCAGACCAGATCGGTGAAAGCCAGCGTGACCGCGGTCAGGACAAGGCCGGTGACCATCACCTGGCTCAGTCCGAGGCCGAAAATGTCGCGGCGCATCGCCCACAGGCGCGAGGGTTTGAGTTCCAGCCCGATGACGAACAGCAACAACACCACGCCGAGCTCGGCGACGTGCAGCAATTCCTCGCCGTCGGCGATCAGGGTCGCGACCGGGCCGATCGCCACGCCGGCGGCTAGATAACCAAGCACCGTCGCCAGGCCGATCCGCTTGAAAAGCGGCGCCGCGATCACGGCCCCGCCGAGAAGCAGAAGCGCCTGCGAGAAATATGTCGCGCCTTCGGCAGCCATGGACCTCCCCGGTAATCGTTCGAGCGCGGCGATGCGCGCCATTGCACATGAGCCTGCGGCGCAATAGATGGAACCTGTCCGCGTCGCGGCCGCTCCTGCCCGCATGGCGAGGCTTTCCACCGGAAATAACGTATGTCAGACCGCATGAATACCGAAAAGCTTGGCGACCTTGTCACGGCACTGGTCGAGGCGGGCACGCGCGCCGGGGCCGATGCAGCCGACGCCGTCGTCATGCGCAGCCGCTTGTCCAGTGTCTCGGTGCGGCTCGGCAAGGTGGAATCGACCGATTCGTCGGAAAGCGATTCGGTCGCGCTGCGGGTTTTCGTCGGTCGGCGCGTGGCGAGCGTTTCGGCCACCAACGGCGCGGATATTCCCGCACTCGCCGAGCGCGCCGTCGCCATGGCCAATGCCTCGCCGGAAGACCCGTTTCAGGGGTTGGCCGAGCCGGCCCTGCTGGCGGCCGACTTTCCCGATCTGGACTTGTTCGATCCCACGGAGTTGACCAGCGAGCGGCTGCGCGCCGACGCGCTGGCGGCCGAGGAGGCCGCGCTCGCGGTCGAGGGCGTCACCAATTCTGGCGGGAGTTCGGCCAGTGCCGGTCTCGGCGGACTGGTGCTGGCGACCTCGAACGGATTTTTCGGACACTATACCAAAACCCGGTTTTCGCGCGCGGCAAGCGTGATTGCCGGCGAGGGCACGGCGATGGAGCGCGATTACGATTTTTCCTCGCGGCTGCATTTTTCCGAACTCGACGCTCCCGAGGAGATCGGACGCAGGGCGGGCGAACGCGCGGTGCGCCGGCTCGGCGCACGCAAGGCCGGAAGCGGGCCGATCACCGTGATATGCGATCCGCGTGTGGCGCGCGGCATCGCCGGGCATCTGGCGAGCGCCATCAACGGCGCGGCGGTGGCCCGCAAGACCAGTTTTTTGCGCGACCGCATGGGCAAGTCCGTGGCCGCGGCCGCGATTACGGTAACCGACGCGCCGCGTCGCGTGCGCGGCCCCTCGTCACGGCCCTTCGACGGCGAAGGGGTTGCCGGCGAGGCGCTGGTGATGATCGACAAGGGCGTGCTCGGGCACTGGTTCTTGTCGACCTCGGTCGCGCGCGAACTCGGCCTGCGCACCAATGGCCGCGGCGTGCGCTCGGGCTCCTCCGTCACGCCGGCCTCCACCAATCTGGCGATCGAGCCCGGCGAGGCGTCGCCGCAGGAGCTGATCGCCTCGGTGCAATCCGGGTTTTACGTCACCGAGGTGTTCGGTCAGGGCGTCAACATGGTGACGGGTGAATATAGTCGTGGTGCGTCGGGGTTTCTGATCGAAAACGGCGAACTGACGCGGCCGGTTTCGGAAGTCACGATCGCGTCCAATCTCCAGGACATGTTCATGCGCATGGTTCCGGCGAACGACATCGACCGCAGCTTCGGCACCGCGGCGCCGACCCTTTTGATCGAAGGAATGACGCTTGCGGGAGACTGACCCCACCCGGCTTCACGAGGCTGATCTCGATCTGATCCGCGAGGCGGCGGCCGAGGCGGGCCGGATCGCGCTCGGCTATTTCGGCAAGAATCCGGAGGTCTGGCTCAAGGGCGGCCGTTCGCCGGTCAGCGAGGCCGATCTCAAGGTCGACCGCTTCCTGCGCAAATCCCTGACCGCGGCGCGGCCGGACTATGGCTGGCTTTCTGAAGAAACCCAGGATTCGCCCGCACGGCTGACGGCGCGGCGAACCTTCGTCGTCGATCCGATCGACGGAACACGCGGTTTTCTTGAGGGCCGCGACACGTGGTGCGTCAGTATCGCCGTCATCGAGGACGGCAAGCCTTTGGCAGGCGTCCTCGAATGTCCGGCCACGTCGGAGACCTTTTGGGCGACGCCGGCGCAGGGCGCGTTTCTGGACGGGCGCGGTATTGCCGTCAGGCAGCCCGGCGAGCCGGCGCTTGTCGGCGGTCCGAAAGGGCTCGTGGGCGCGGTGGCCGAGCCGCTCCGCTCCGGCATCAAGCGTGCCGCCTACGTGCCGTCGCTGGCCTACCGTCTCGCGCTCCTGGCCTGCGGCCGGCTCGACGCCACGTTCGTCAGTCCCAATTCGCACGATTGGGACCTTGCCGCCGCCGATCTCATCTTGAGGGAGGCGGGCGGGCTTATCTTGAACGAATTCGGGCAAGCACCGATCTATGGCAGGCCGGAGGTGCGCCACGGCGCGCTGGTGGCCGGCAGCGGCGATCTGGTGCGGGCGCTGGCGAAAACCATCGATCCGCAGGCGGCGTGAGAGGATGCGCGTCCGAATCGCTGATGTGGCGGCGAACGCGTGAAACGGACCCGGCGGTTTACGTAAACGGAAAAGCGTGTGTTTCCATCCGCGCATGAATGATTTAAGCAGATTCGGAATTTCGAACATGATGGCGGGCAAGGAAATGGCTGAGGACACCGGCGAGAAGCAGCTTTTGCACCTGGTTTTCGGCGGCGAGCTCGATTCCCTCGACGGCGTCAATTTCCGCGATCTCGAGGCGCTCGACATCGTCGGGGTCTATCCGAACTACAAGGCGGCGGAAGCGGCCTGGCGGGCCAAGGCGCAAGCCACCGTCGACAACGCGCATATGCGCTATTTCATTGTCCACCTGCATCGTCTTCTCGATCCAGAGACGGACGGTTAGCGGGACGGATCCGATGACGGATGAGCATCTGGGCCGCCTTGACGATGCGCCGGCCCCGCGCGCGAGAAAGCGACCGGCCATGACCAAGAGGCTTTGGCGCAAGGTGCGGGCTCCGCTCGCCGAATCCACCTTTGTGCTCGACGGCATTGCGGTGGCAATCGGCGCGGCGTTGCGCTTCATCTACGCCACCAACAGGGCCGTCAAGGGGTCGCACGACGCCACCGCCGCCTTCGACGCCCATGCGCCCGGCATCGCCGCCTTCTGGCACGGCCAGCACATCCTGGCCCCTTGCGTGAAGCCGAAAGGCGCGGAGATGGCGGCATTGTTTTCGCGCAGTCGCGACGCCGAGCTCAATGCGCGGGTCGCCGAACGGTTCGGGTTCGAGATCGTGCGCGGTTCGGGCGGACGCGACCGCGCGCGCACGCTCGAAAAGGGCGGTATTCGCGCACTCCTGAGCCTGAAAAAAGCCCTCGACGGCGGCAAGGCGGTCGCCATGATCGCCGATATTCCGCACGGAACCCCGCGCGAGGCAGGTCTGGGGATAGCCATGCTGGGGCGGATTTCCGGCCGCCCGATCGTGCCGGTCGCGTTTGCCACCAGCCGGCGCAAGGTGATCGAAAGCAGCTGGGACAAGACGACGATCAATCTGCCGTTCGGGCGCAAGGCGGTGGTTTTCGGCGATCCGATCCATGTGCCGGCGGATGCCGACGATGCCGAGCTCGAGCGCAAGCGCCGCGAAATCACCGCCGGGCTGAACGCGGCCACCGCCGAGGCCTATCGCCTGGTTAGCGCGCGGCAATGAGCGAACGCTGGGCGCGCACCTTGCTGTCGGCCTACCGGCTGGCCGGAGCGGCGGCCTATCCGCTGATCGGCGGCTACGTGGCGTGGCGCTCGACCCGGGGCAAGGAAGAGGCCGGCCGCCGGCGCGAGCGATACGGCTTCACCACCGTGGCGCGCCCGCGCGGGCCGATCGTGTGGATGCATGCGGCCAGCGTCGGTGAAACCAACGCCGTGGTGCCGCTGATCGAGCGCATCGTGGGGTACGGTATCGGCGTCGTCATGACCACCGGGACGGTCACCTCGGCGCGCGTCGTCAGGGAGCGACTCGGCGACCGGGTCATCCATCAATATGTGCCTCTCGACCTGAAGCCGGCGGTCAGCCGGTTCCTGTCGCACTGGTCGCCCGATCTGGCCATCATCGCCGAATCGGAGATCTGGCCGATGACCATTCTGGAACTGGGCGCGCGCCGGGTTCCGCAGGTCCTGGTCAATGGCCGTCTTTCGGACCGGTCTTTCGCGGCCTGGAAAAAGCGCAATCACCTGGCCGAGGCGCTGTTGGAAAATCTCGCCCATGTCGTGGCGCAGTCGGAAACCGACGGCGAGCGTTTCACTGCGCTCGGCGCCCGTCCGGTGACGGTGTCGGGCAATCTGAAGGTCGATACCGACCCGCCGCTGGTCGATCAGGCATGCCTGGCGCAACTGAGCGCCGATATCGGCGCGCGTCCGAGCTGGGCGGCGGTTTCCACCCATGACGGCGAGGAGGCGATCGCCGCCGACGTCCACGCGCTTTTGAAGTCGCGCCATCCTGATATCCTGACGATCATCGTGCCGCGCCACCCCGAGCGCGCCGACGCCTTGCTGGCGTTGTTCGCCGAAAAGGGACTGAAGGTCGCCCGCCGCAGCCGCGGCGAGCCGGTGACGCCCGACACCGACATTCTGTTGGGCGACACGATCGGCGAGATGGGGCTTTATCTGCGCCTGACCGAAATCGCCTTCGTCGGGCGTTCTCTGGTGGCCCAGGGCGGGCAAAACCCGCTCGAGCCGGCAATGCTCGACACGGCGGTGCTTTCGGGCAAGAACGTCCAGAATTTCCGCGACGCCTATCAGCAACTGATCGAACGCGGCGGCGCGCGGCTGGTCCACGATCGCGACATGCTGGCCGGGGCCGTCAATTTCCTGCTCAACAATGAAGCCAAGCGCCGCGAGATGATCGTTGCCGGGCGCGCGGCCGTCGAAGACATGCGCGGCGCGCTTTCCACCACCCTGCGCGCCCTCGAGCCCTATATCCAGCCGCTGATCGTCAAGGCCCGGCTCGAGGATGCGAGCGCCAGGAGGCGCTGACAGTGGCGAGCGAGGCCCCCCTTTTCTGGTGGGAGAAAGCGGATTGGCGCGCGCGCGCCCTTTTCCCGTTGTCCTGGGTCTACGGCCTCGTCGCCGGCCGGCGGATGGCGCACGCGCCGCGCGAGAAGGTGGCCGCGCCGGTGCTGTGCGTCGGCAATCTGACCGTCGGCGGCGCCGGCAAGACGCCGACCGCGATCGCGATGGCGCGGGCCGCCCGGCGCGCCGGTTACAAGCCCGGCATCCTGTCGCGCGGCCATGGCGGAACCAATATGCGCACGCATGTCGTCGACGCCAAGCGCGACGCCGCGCGCCATGTCGGCGACGAGCCGTTGCTTCTGGCCAGACACGCGCCGGTCGTCGTGACGCCGAAACGGGCCGAGGGCGCGCGGGCGCTGATCGCCAAAGGCTGCGATTTTGTGATCATGGATGACGGTTTCCAGAGCGCCCACATCCATATCGATTGCGCGCTGATCGTCATCGACGCGCGGCGCGGGCTCGGCAACGGTCACACCATTCCCGGCGGTCCGGTGCGCGCGCCGGTGGTGCGGCAGATGGCGTTCGCCGACGCCGTGCTCGCGGTCGGCGACGGCGCCGGCGCCGCCGGGGTGATCCGGCGCGCCTCGCGCGCCGGCAAGCCGGTCTATGCGGCGACGGTCAAGCCGAAAAAGGCCCGTGCCCTGCGTGGCCGGCGGTTTTTGGCGTTTGCCGGCATCGGCGACCCTGAAAAATTCTTCCTGACCGTCGAGGCCGTGGGCGGCACCGTTGTCGTTCGCCGCGGCTTCGGCGATCATCACGTGTTCGCGGAGGACGAGATCGCCGATCTCGCGGCCGAGGCGGCGGCGCAGGATCTCGACCTGATCACGACCGAAAAGGACGCGGTGCGGCTTGCCACCGGCTCGGATGCCGCGCGGGCGCTGGCGCAAACCGCCACGGTTCTGGAGATCGGGCTCGCCTTCGAGCCGGCCGACGCGCCGCAGCGCATCATCGCCGCAACGCTTGAAGCCTACGAGACCCGGCGCCATGGCGTGTCGCGACACGGCTGAAGGGCGCACCACCGGCATCGGCTGCCGGCCGTCATCGACGCAGCGGCCGGGCGAGGCCGGGCACGGTCAGTCGCGGCGGCGCAAATCCGGGTCGAGGTCGATCTCGCGGTCGAGCGACACGGTGGCGCTGACATAGGCTTCCTGGCGCGCCACGCTCCAGTAACGCAACTCGTCGAGCGGGATCGGCTCGCCGGTCACCGCGCAGCGCACGAAGGATCCCGGGCTGGTGACCTGAAAGTCTCCGTCCAGATAACGCAATCGCGCTTCCTTGGCGCCTGGTCCTTCGAACCGGTTCATCGTCCGCTTTCCATGGTTGCGATGTGCGACCTAAGCGCCATATTTCGCCCGCCGGGTCAAGCCGGCCCGGGCACCGCGTGCCGCCCGCGCGGTCAAAAGCGCGTCAGCGGCGACCGAACAGGCGCTCGATGTCGGCCAGTTTCAATTCGATATAGGTCGGCCGGCCGTGATTGCACGTGGCCGAACCGGGGGTCGCTTCCATCTGGCGCAGGAGCGCGTTCATCTCCTCGGCCTTCAGTCGGCGGCCGGAGCGTACCGAGCCGTGGCAGGCCATGGTCGCGGCGATGCGGTCGAGCCGCTCCTTCAGCGTGTCGGCGGTGTCGCTTTCGGCGATCTCGTCGGCGAGGTCGCGCACCAGGGCGGCGGCGTCGGTTTTTCCCAGCATGGCCGGCGTCTCGCGCACCGCCACCGCGCCGGGGCCGAAACGTTCCAGGCCGAGCCCGAAATGGCGCAACGTATCGGCATGGCGCGCCAGCCGG
Organism: Nitratireductor alexandrii; assembly: GCF_004000215.1. Classification (GTDB taxonomy): domain Bacteria; phylum Pseudomonadota; class Alphaproteobacteria; order Rhizobiales; family Rhizobiaceae; genus Mangrovimarina; species Mangrovimarina alexandrii. The sequence continues at coordinate 144,529 of NZ_RBVY01000007.1, forward strand.
TCGGCGTCGTCCTCGGCCATGTCGACGATCTCCGGCAGAAGCAGGAGCTGGGCGGGCAGGGGACGGGCGTGGATCGCGGTCTTCAGCGCCTCGTAGACCAGGCGCTCATGCGCGGCGTGCTGGTCGACGATGACCAGCGAATCGGCGGTCTGGGCGACGATGTAGTTTTCGTGCACCTGCGCGCGGGCGGCCCCCAGCGGCGCACGCAACAATTCGGCCGGGACGTCGGGCGCGGCCGCCCGCGCGTCGGCGCTCGGTTCTGCGGCGGCAAAGAAGGCGGCCTGGCCTGGCTCGGCGAAGCCGTCGACGAGCGGACGGTGCGGCGAGCGCGCCGGGTCGAAACCCGGCCCGGCGAAGGGGCGCGGCCAGGAGGCGGGCGCGCCGTGGCCGGGGCCGGCCGGCCGGCCGGCGGCCGCGCCCGGGCGAAAGGCCTCGACCAGTTCGCTCGCGGCGCTGGTGGCGGGGCGGATGCCGGCCTCGGCGAGGCTCTGGCGGATGGCGCCGATGATCAGACCGCGCACCAGACCGGGGTCGCGGAAACGGACGTCGGCCTTGGCCGGATGGACATTGACGTCGACAAGGGCGGGGTCGAGGGTCAAGAACAGGGCGGCGACCGCGTGCCGGTCGCGCGGCAAAACGTCGGCATAGGCGGCGCGGATCGCCGCGGCGACCTGGCGGTCGCGCACCGGCCGGCCGTTGACATAGGCATATTGGTGCAGCGCGTTGGCGCGGCTGAAGGAGGGGATGGAAATCCGCGCCGACAGTTTCACCCCTTCGCGCTCGGCTTCCACGGCAAGCGCGTTTTCGGCGAATTCGTCGCCCAGCACGCGGGCGAGCCGGGCGAGCATGCCATTGGGGCCGGGCGCCTCGGCGGGCAGGTCGAGACGCGTGCGGTCGCCGCTGGTGAGCGTGAAGCGGACCTGCGGAAAAGCGACCGCGATGCGCTTGACCATATCGGTGACGGCGCTGGTTTCGGCGCGCTCGCCCTTCATGAATTTCAGCCGCGCCGGGGTGGCGAAGAAGAGGTCGCGCACCTCCACCATCGTGCCCGGATTGGCCGGCGCCGGTTGGGGGCCGTTGAGAACCCCGCCCTCGACACGGATTTCGCTGCCGCTGCCCGCGCCCCTGACGCGCGATCGGATGACGAGCCGGGCGACGGCGCCGATCGAGGGCAGCGCCTCGCCGCGAAAGCCGAGCGAGCGGATGTCGTGGATGTCGTCGGAGAGTTTGGAGGTGCAATGGCGCGCCACGGCAAGCGGCAATTCGTCCTCGGCGATGCCGCCGCCATCGTCGAGGACGCGGATCAGGTTGAGCCCGCCGCCGGCGGTCGTCACCTCGATACGCCCGGCGCCGGCGTCCAGCGCGTTCTCGACCAGTTCCTTGACGACGCTGGCGGGACGCTCGATGACCTCGCCGGCGGCGATCTGGTTGATCATCGTGTCGGTCAGCTGGCGAATGGGCATGGCGCGCTTATAGCCGGATTCGCCGGCAAGGACAGCGGGGGCGGCGAGCCGATCTTGCCGCTGCCGACCGGGGTCAGGCCTGGCTCAAAAGCCAGTCGCGGACGGTGCGGGCGTTTTCGGTGAGCTCGCGGTCGCGCGGCCAGACGACGAAAAACCGCTTGCCGGTCGTCATGGCGTGGTCGGTAACGCGGACCAAAAGCCCGCTGCCAAGCAGCCGGCCGGCCAGGTGCTGCCATCCCAGCGCGATGCCCTGGCCCTCCATCACGGCCTGAATGACCAGCGCGTAGTCGTTGATCAAAAGGCTGCGGCTCGCTACCTGGCCCGTGAGGCCGGCCGATCGGAACCAGTCGGCCCAGCTCGCCGCCTCGCGATAGGGCTCCTCCAGGTGGATCAGGCGATGCGCGTGCAGTTCGGCCACCGTCTCCGGCACGCCGAAACGGGCGGCGTAGGCCGGGCTTGCGACGGGAAAGATCACCTCTTTTGCCAGCGGCAGCGCTTCGTAGCGCGGCCATTGCTTCGGGTCGCCGCCGCGAATGCCGAGCGGAATATTCTCGGCGACGATGTCGAGGTCGCGCTCGGCTGTCTGGATGCGCAGATCGATACCGGGCACCTGCTCGCGAAAAAGCTGCAACCGCGGCATCATCCAGAACGAGGCGAAGGCGGTCGAAGCCGACAGCGTGACGTGGCCGCCGCTGGCGGCCAGGCGCAGGTCCTCGGCCGATTTGCGGATATGGGAAAGCCCCAGCGACACGTCGGCGAAGAAATGGCTGCCCGCCTCGGTGAGACGAACCTGCCGGTGGCGGCGCTCGAACAGCGGCAGGCCGAGCCGTTCTTCCAGGCCGCGAACGGCGTAGGAGACGGCGGCCTGGCTCATACCGAGCTCGCGCCCGGCGGCGGTGAAGCTTTGCAGCCGTCCCGCGGCCTCGAAGACGATCAGGCTGCCGGCCGACGGCAGCAGGTGACGCAGGCTTTGCATAATCGGAGCTTATAGAAAGACTGAAGATTTTCCAGCGTCACAAAAGATCGCGACACGGTTAGCCTCGATCCTGCTTTTGCTTGCTTGTGTTCGGGAGGTCCCATGGAAGCGGCGGCAACTCAGGCCACGACGGACGGGACGCGCCGCGAACGGGGCGGACGCAGCGCGCGTCGCGAACAGCGCGCGCATGGCGGGCAGGGGCCCGGGCGGCCCTATATCACCCGCAACATTCCCACCTACGACATCCTGTCGGACGAAAACCTCGCGCGCATCGAGGCCACGGCCGACCGGATCCTGGCCGAGATCGGCATCGAGTTCCGCGACGATCCGGCCGCGCTCGACCATTGGCGGCGCGCGGGAGCGCGTGTCGACGGCGTGCGGGTGACCTTCGAGCCCGGCCTGTTGCGCGAATTGCTGAAAACCGCGCCGTCGAGCTTTACCCAGCATGCCAGAAACCCGGACAAGACCGTGCGGATCGGCGGCGACGCGGTGGTGTTCGCGCCGTCTTACGGCTCGCCCTTCGTGATGGATCTCGACCAGGGGCGGCGTTACGGCACCATCGAGGATTTCCGCAATTTCATCAAACTCGGCCAGGCCTCGCCGTGGCTGCACCATTCCGGCGGCACGATCTGCGAGCCGGTCGACCTGCCGGTCAACAAGCGCCATCTGAACATGGTCTACAGCCATATCCGCTATTCCGACCGTCCCTTCATGGGCTCGGTCACGGCGGAGGAGCGGGCCGAGGATTCGATCGCGATGTGCCGCCTGCTGTTCGGCGCGCCGTTCGTCGAGGACAATTGCGTCATCCTCGGCAATCTAAACGTCAATTCGCCGCTGGTCTGGGACGGCACGATGACCAGGGTGCTGCGCGCCTATGCGCGCGCCAACCAGGGCACGGTGATCGTGCCGTTCATCCTCGGCGGCGCGATGGGACCGGTCACCAATGCCGGCGCCATCGCCCAGTCTCTGGCCGAGACGATGGCCGGTTGCGCGCTCGCCCAGCTCGAACGGCCGGGCGCGCCGGTGATCTTCGGCAATTTCCTGTCGTCGATGTCGCTGCGCTCGGGCTCGCCGACCTTCGGCACGCCGGAGCCGGCGATCGGCTCGATGGTGGTCGGCCAGCTCGCCCGCCGGCTCGGCCTGCCGCTCAGATGCTCGGGCAATTTCACCACCTCGAAGCTGCCCGACGCGCAGGCGATGACGGAATCGACCATGTCGATGCTGGCCGCGATCTATTGCGGGGCGAATTTCATCCTGCATTCGGCCGGCTTCCTCGACGGGCTGTTGTCGATGTCGTATGAAAAATTCGTCATGGACACCGATCTGTGCGGCGCGCTGCACCGCTATCTCGACGGTGTCGTGATCGACGACAACCAGCTTGCCCTCGACGCGTTTCGCGAGGTCGGGCCCGGCAGCCATTTCTTCGGCTGCCAGCACACCATGGCCAACTACCAGACGGCGTTCTGGGACAGCGAGACGGCCGACAACGATCCGTTCGAGAAATGGGAGGCGGCCGGCGCCGACGATACCGCGACGCGGGCCAACCGTCTGTGGAAGACGCGGCTGGCCGAGTTCGAGGCGCCGCCCCTCGATGCGGGTGTGGACGAGGCGCTCAGGGATTTTATCGCGCGCAAGGACGCGGCGATGGAGGACGCGTGGTATTGAGGATGCAGCCTGCCGCCCGGATAATCGGGGCAAGATCGCGCGCTTCGTCGAGGGGCAATGCTGCGATGAAAACGATCGAACGGTCGGACCAATGAAGATCACCAAGATCCGCGTCACCCACGTCAACGTGCCGTTCGATGCGCCGTTCTGGTGGACGGCCGGGCTTTATGGCGGGGCGTCGAAATCGATCGTCGAGGTGGAAACCGACCAGGGGCTGGTCGGGCTCGGCGAGGCGCCGTGGTGGCATTTCGGCGAGGTGATCAAGGCCGAGATCGCGCCGGCGCTGATCGGCGCCGACCCGCTCGACCTGGCCGATTGCGAGGCGCGCTGCGTGCCGCCCTGGCAGATCACCGCCAATACCGGCGAAAACGCCGCCTCCGTCGCCTTCGGCGCGGTCGAACTCGCGCTGTGGGACATTCGCGGCAAGGCGTTCGGCCTGCCGCTCTACAAGCTCCTCGGCGGTGCGGTCAGGAAGGACATCCCGTTTTCGGAATATTTCGCCTTCCGCCCGTCGCAGAACGGCGCCGGCGGCGAGATGAGCCCGGAGGCGATCGTCGACTATTGCCTGAGGATGCGGGCCGAGCACGGTGCCTCGATCTTCGAGGGCAAGCTGATCCTCGGCGATCCGCAGCTCGAAATCCGCACCGTGCGCATGCTGCGCGAGGCGCTCGGCGAGGAGGTCCAGCTCAAACTCGATTCCAACATGCAGTGGTCGCTGACGACCGCGCGCTGGGTGCTGCGCGAGATCGAGCCTTTCAATATCCGCAATTACGAGGACCCGGTCGCGACGTTCGAGGACATGGCGGCGCTGCGCCAGCATTCGGCCATCCCTTTTTCCACCCATGTGCCCGACCTTCGCCGCGCCGTGGCGCTCGGTGCGCCCGACACGTTCGTGTGCAATTTCGCCGCCCTGGGCGGGCTGTCAAAAACGCTGAAATTCATCGCCGCCTGCGAGGCGATGGGCAAGGGGTTCTGGTGCTACTCCAACGATCTCGGCATCATGACGGCGGCCTATCTGCACGTGGTGGCGGCCACGCCGTGGATCACCGAAGCCTCGCAATCGCTGTTTCGCTGGCAGGTCGGCGACGTCATTCGTGACGGGCCGTTCCGGCAAAAGAACGATACGGTCCGGGTTCCCGAAGGGCCGGGGCTCGGCGTGGAGCTCGACCCGGCGGCGATGAAACGCTGGGCGGCGCATTTTTCCGAAAACGGTCCGATGAGTCATTTCGACGACCCGGCGCGGCCTGGCCGCTATCGCCGCCTGCCGCTACACTGACCTCCCGGTGATGCCATGACCAACGATCCGCTGCTCCAGCCCTATCGGCTCAAGCATCTGACGCTGAAGAACCGCGTCATGTCGACCGCGCACGAACCGGCCTATTCCGAGGATGGCCTGCCGAAGGCGCGCTACCGGCTCTACCATGCCGAAAAGGCCAAGGGCGGCATGGCGCTGACCATGACGGCCGGATCGGCGCTGGTGTCGCGCGACAGCCCGGCCGCCTTCGGCAATCTGCACGCCTTCCGCGACGAGATCGTGCCGTGGCTGGCCGAACTGACCGACGCCTGCCACGAACACGACTGCAAGGTGATGATCCAGCTCACCCATCTCGGCCGGCGCACGGGCTGGAACACGGGCGACTGGCTGCCGGTCCTGTCGGCCTCGCCGGTGCGCGAGCCGGCCCATCGCGCCTTTCCCAAACAGGCCGAGGACTGGGACATCGAGCGCATCGTCGCCGACTACGCGGCCGCGGCGCAAAGGATGCAGGCGGCCGGCCTCGACGGCATCGAGTTCGAGGCCTACGGCCATTTGATGGATTCGTTCTGGTCGCCGGCGACGAACCGGCGCGAAGACGCGTTCGGCGGGACGCTCGACAACCGGCTGCGCTTCGCCTTTCAGGTGATCGAGGCCGTGCGCGCGGCCGTCGGCCCGGATTTCGTCGTCGGCGTGCGCCTGGTCGCCGACGAGGACTGGCAAAAGGGGCTGTCGCGCGAGGAGGGGATGGAGATCGCGCGCCGGCTCGCCGGTTGCGGCAAGGTCGATTTCCTCAACATCATCCGCGGCCATATCGAGACCGACGCCGCGCTGACCGGGGTGATCCCGATCAGCGGCATGGCGTCGGCGCCGCATCTCGACTTCGCCGGCGCTGTCCGGGCGGAGACGAAATTTCCGGTCTTTCATGCCGCCCGCATTGCCGACGTTGCCACCGCGCGCCACGCGATCGCGGCCGGTAAGCTCGACATGGTCGGCATGACCCGGCCGCATATCGCCGATCCGCATATCGTCAAAAAAGTGCTGGCCGGCGAGGAGGACCGCATCCGCCCCTGCGTCGGCGCCACCTATTGCCTCGACCGCATCTACGAGGGCGGGGAGGCGTTGTGCATCCACAATGCCGCGACCGGGCGCGAGGCGACGATCCCGCACGTGATTACGCGCAGCGACGGGCCGTTGAAACGGGTCGTGGTGGTCGGCGCCGGACCGGCGGGCCTGGAGGCGGCGCGGGTGGCGGCCGAACGCGGCCACACGGTGACGGTGCTTGAAGCCGCGCCTTTGGCCGGCGGCCAGGTGCGGCTTGCCGCGCAGAACCCGCGCCGGCGCGAACTGATCGGCATCGTCGACTGGCGGCTTGCCGAACTCGAGCGGCTTGGCGTTGACATCCGTTACGATTGCTGGGCCGAGGCAGACGACGTCACCGCGCTTTCACCGCAGATGGTGCTGATCGCGACCGGCGGCCTGCCGCAGCCGCCGCCGCTGGATGCGGGCGAGGAACTGGTGACGACGAGCTGGGACATTCTTTCCGGTGCGGCCAAGCCGGCCGGTTCGGTGCTTGTCTATGACGACAATGGCGGCCACCAGGGCATGGGTGCCGCCGAAATCGCCGCGTCGTCGGGGGCGGCGGTCGAACTGGTCTCGCCCGAACGGTTTTTCGCGCCGGAAATGGGCGGCATGAACCACGTGCCCTACATGCGCGCCTTCCACCGGCATGGCGTGCGTGTGACGATCAACACCAGGCTTCTGGCCGTGCGCCGCGAGGGCAACCAGCTTGCCGCCGTGCTCGGCTCGGACTTCGCGCCCGAGTGGCGCGAGGAGCGGCTGGTCGACCAGGTGGTGGCCGAGCACGGCACCGCGCCGCTCGACGAGCTTTACCTGGCGCTCAAGCCGTTGTCGCGCAATCGCGGCGCGGTCGACTACGAACGGCTTGTCAGCGGCGGGGCGGTGTTTCCGTCGCAAGACGCGGCCGCGCCGTTCGACCTGGCGCGGATCGGCGATGCGGTCGCCGCGCGCAACGTGCACGCCGCGATCTATGACGGTATTCGCTACGCGCTGCGGATCTAGGCCGGCTCAGCCCGTCTCGCGCGTCTCGGTCTCGATCCAGGACAGGAATTCGCGCAGGCCCGGCTGCTCCTCGCCGCCGGGCCGGTAGGCGAGGCGGTAGGGATGCTGGCCGGCGATCGCGTTGTGCGAGGCGAGCGCCAGGCGGTCGTTTTCGAGTTCGGCTTCGACCAGCAGGCGCGGCACCAGCGCCACGCCGAGCCCCGCGGCGGCGGCCTCGATCAACATCGAAAACTGCTCGAAGCGGTGGCCGCGCAGGGTGGTGCGCGGGTCGATGCCGGCGGCCTGGAACCATTCCAGCCACAGGGTCGGCCGCGTCGATTGCTGCAATAGCGGCAGCGCGGCGAGTTCGGCGTCGTCGAGAAATTGGCGGCCGGCGAGCAGGGCGGGCGCGGCGACCACGATCAGCTCCTCGTCGAACAGCGGCACGATGCCGGTGGTCGCCTGGTCGACCGGCCCGCGCTGGATGGCCGCGTCGAAGGGCTCGGCCTCCAGATCGACCGGGTCGAGCCGGACGGCGATGTCGACGGTGACGTGCGGGGCGAGCTTGTGGAAGCGGCCGAGGCGCGGGATCAGCCAGCGGTCGGCGAAGGTCGGCAGCACGGCCAGGCTCAGCACGTCGGCCTGGCCGCCGAAGGCCATCACGCGCACCGCCGCCTCGTGCAGGTCGTCGAGAATGGCGTCGGCATCGCGCAGGAAGCGCCGGCCGGCATCCGACAGCACCAGGCGCTGGCGCACGCGGTGGAACAGATGGACGCCGAGCCGGTCTTCCAACTGCCCGACCGAGCGGCTGACCGAACTTTGCGTCAATCCAAGATGATCGGCCGCGCGCATCGTGGTGCCGAAGCGAACACAGGCGCGAAACGCCTGAAGCTCCGAAACCGTCGGGATAAAGGCGCGGCGCATCGAGTTCTTATGCCTGTCATCTATCGAAAAAATGCATCATCCGGTCCGAAATAGTTGTTAGCGCGAAATCGCCCGAGCGTCTACAATGGTCGACGATGCCGCTGGAAAAGGCGGCTTTTTCGTTTGCAGGGTTTTCGTGCCAGCCATGGTCGCGGCCCTGTCCAGCAGAACAGACCGGGAGGTTGTTTGACTATGTCCGCTCAAAAGCCGGCGAGCTTCGTGTGGAACGATCCGTTCCTGATTGAAGACCAGTTGACCGAAGACGAGCGCATGATGCGCGATGCGGCGGCCGCGTTCGCCGCCGACAAGCTCGCGCCGCGCGTGCAGGACGCCTATATGGAAGAAAAGACCGACCCGGCGATCTTCCGCGAGATGGGCGAGGCGGGCCTGCTCGGCATCACCATCCCCGAGGATCTCGGCGGTCTCGGCGCCAACTATGTCACCTACGGGCTGGTGGCGCGCGAGATCGAGCGTATCGATTCGGGCTATCGCTCGATGATGAGCGTCCAGTCCTCGCTGGTAATGTATCCCATTCACGTCTATGGCACGCCCGAGCAGCACAAGAAATACCTGCCCAAACTGGCGTCCGGCGAGTATATTGGCTGCTTCGGCCTGACCGAGCCCGATGCGGGGTCCGATCCCGGCGGGATGAAGACGCGGGCGGAAAAGATCGACGGCGGCTACCGGATTTCCGGCTCCAAGATGTGGATCTCCAACGCGCCGATCGCCGATGTCTTCGTCGTTTGGGCCAAGTCGGCCGCGCACGACAACCAGATCCGTGGTTTCGTGCTGGAAAAAGGCATGAAGGGGCTGTCGGCACCGAAGATCGGCGGCAAGCTTTCGCTTCGGGCCTCCATTACCGGCGAAATCGTCATGGACGGCGTCGAAGTCGGCGAGGATGCGCTGTTGCCGAACGTATCCGGCCTGAAAGGGCCGTTCGGCTGCCTCAACCGGGCGCGCTACGGCATTTCCTGGGGCGCGATGGGAGCGGCCGAGGATTGCTGGTTCCGCGCCCGGCAATATGGGCTGGAGCGCAAGCAGTTCGGCAAGCCGCTCGCCGGCATGCAGCTTTACCAGAAGAAGCTCGCCGACATGCAGACCGACATTTCGCTCGGGCTGTTGGGCTCGCTGCGCGTCGGCCGGCTGATGGATGAAGGGCGCATGGCGCCGGAGATGATCTCGATCGTCAAGCGCAACAATTGCGGCAAGGCGCTCGACATCGCCCGGCTTGCCCGCGACATGCATGGCGGCAACGGCATCCAGATCGAGTACCACGTCATGCGTCACGCGCAGAACCTGGAAACGGTCAACACCTATGAGGGCGCGCACGACGTGCACGCGCTCATCCTGGGCCGCGCCCAGACCGGCCTGCAGGCGTTCTTCTGACGGGACGGGCCTTCCCACAGCGCGGGGAAGGCCCGTTCGTCGCCCCCTTCGGGCATTTTCGGAACTATCGCGAAGACCGGTCCGTCTATTTCGCCGAAATCACGGTCATGACCAGCTTGTCGTCAACCCGGACGGGACCGTCCTCCTTGGCGCCAAGCGTGTATTCGAACACGCCGGTCTTCATGCCGCCGGCCTCGCCGTGGACCATAAGCATCAGCATCTCGCCCGATTTTACCTCCTCTTGGAGGATCGCGCTGACATCCATGTTGTCGCCGGCCTTGAGCGGGGCATAGCCGATGACGGGTCCAGGTTTCATCTGCGTATCGGTGCGATGCACGACCAGCCAGCCATTGGCTTCGGCAGTGATCTTGTCGGCGGTCACGACGCCGGACGAAACGTCCTGGTCGGTGACCATGACCGCGTCATTCGACATCGCGAGCGCGGCGGAGCCCGACAGGGCAAGGGCAAAAGCGGCAGTTGGAAATTGGCGCATAACAAGTCTCCTGTGTTGAGATCGCCCCATAGCCACGGAGACTGCGCCGGATTAGTTTCATCCTTAGGGGCGTTGGGTGGCGGCATGCGTAAGTGCGGAGCACGCGCGGTGCCTGTCTGAACGTCGAGCGATCCGGAATTCGGGCGGAAAACCCGCTCAGGCCACGTCCTGGGCGCGCGGGCGGTTGTCGAAGCAGACCCGGTTGCGGCCCTCCGACTTGGCGCGATAGACGGCGGCGTCGGCCTCCTCCATCAGATCGGACAGGGATTTCGGCCGATCCGCCGCGCGCGTCGAGACGCCGATGCTGACGGTAACACGGCACCTGACGCGGTGTGGGCCCGACATTGGCAGCGCCTGGACATTGGCGCGGATCGCCTCGGCGCGTGCCCGTGCCTCTTCAGCCCCGACATCGCTCAGCACGATCGCGAATTCCTCGCCGCCGAGGCGCGCGACGAGATCGTGTTCCGGGCGGACACTGCCGAGCAGCGCTTTGGCCACGCTCACCAGACAGGTATCGCCTTCGACATGTCCATAGGTGTCGTTGTACGATTTGAAGTGGTCGATATCGACGATCATCATCGCGCAACGGCCGCGCACCGCGCGGGCGAAACTCATCAGCCGGCGCCGGTTGGCCAGGCCGGTCAGCGGATCGGTGTGGCTTTCGATCTCGAGCTCGCGGTTGGCGGCCTCGAGCGCGGCGCTGCGCTCCTCCAGATGCTGGGCCAGGCGCTTGTTCTCGATCGACAGACGCAGCGCGGTCGAAAGCTGGTAGCCGAGCACCCGGCCGATGACGATGGCAAAGGCGCCGAGAAGAAAGAAGCCGATCGCGATCGGCCAGCTGTATTGCAGCGAACTGAACAACGCGCCGACGGCGTAGGACCAGAAGATCGGCAACTGGAACAGATTGTAGGCGGGCAGGTGCACGACCGACGGGATCGATACGGTGACGGCGGCCAGGCCGATCGATACGGTCACGAGCGCCTGATGCTCGTTCGCGAAACTGAGCATCCAGCCGCCGCCGACGCCCCATGCCAGGCCGGACAACAGATGCATGACGCTAACGAAGCGGGCCCAGGAGCGGGCGTTCCAGCCCGACGGAAGGCCGCGGGCGTAAAGGAGCGTGGACAGCAAATTGGTGAGAGCGACGGCCACGATGCAGGCCAGCCAGGCGATCAGGCCAAATGCAACCGATGGTGCCCAGTAGACGTAGACCGCGACCAACCCGCCGACAATGCTGAGAAACGATGCGGGCGATGAATTGAGCATCGCGTCCATGCGCATCGACAAAATGAGGTCGCGTTCCTCGTGGTCGGCCAGCTCTCCGGTCACGGTACCGTTTCTCCTTCCCGGCAGTGCCTTCACGCTAGTTGGGCAGTCCTAACATTTGCTTTCGCGACGCGGCCGGCCCTGGCGCGGCAATCCGGCGCGAATATCGCGGAGCGCGCTCGGCGACCATTGTTTGCATGCGCCGAATGCGCGACAAGAACCGAGGAGGTTCTTGATGACGACGACATTTCTCACCCATCTGCAGAGCGAGCTTTCCGAACTGCGGGGGGCCGGGCTCTACAAATCCGAACGCGTGATCACGTCCACCCAGTCGGCCGAGATCGCGGTCGCCGGCGGCGGCAAAGTGCTCAATTTCTGCGCCAACAACTATCTCGGCCTTGCCGACAGCGAAGAATTGCGCGAGGCGGCGAAGGCAGCGCTCGACCGCTACGGCTACGGCATGGCCTCGGTGCGCTTCATCTGCGGCACGCAGGAGGAGCACAAGCAGCTCGAAGCGCGCATCGCCGGCTTCCTCGGCATGGAAGACGCGATCCTTTATTCTTCCTGTTTCGACGCCAATACCGGCCTGTTCGAGACCTTGCTGTCGCAGGAGGACGCGATCATCTCCGACGCGCTCAACCATGCCTCGATCATCGACGGGGTGCGACTGTCGAAGGCCAGGCGCTATCGCTACGCCAACAACGACATGGCCGACCTGGAGCGCTGTCTGAAAGAGGCGGCCGACGCGCGCTTCCGGCTGGTGGCGACCGACGGCGTGTTTTCCATGGACGGCATCGTCGCCAATCTCGAGGGCGTGTGCGATCTGGCCGAAAAACACGACGCCATGGTGATGGTCGACGACAGCCACGCGGTCGGGTTCGTCGGCGCCGGCGGGCGCGGTTCGCCCGAACATTGCGGCGTGGAAGGCCGTATCGACCTGATCACCGGCACGCTCGGCAAGGCGCTCGGCGGGGCGTCCGGCGGTTACACGGCCGGCCGGCGCGAGGTGGTCGACTGGCTGCGCCAGCGCTCGCGGCCCTATCTGTTTTCCAACACGCTGATGCCGGCGATCGCGGGTGCGTCGCTGAAAGTGTTCGACCTGATCGAAGGCGGCGGCGCGCTGCGCGAGCGGCTTTACGCCAACGCGGCGCGCTTCCGGGCCGGGATGAGCAAGCTCGGGTTCACGCTTGCCGGTGCCGACCATCCGATCATCCCGGTGATGATCGGCGACGCCGGGCTGGCAGGCGCCATGGCCGACAGGCTGCTGGAACGCGGCATCTACGTGATCGGCTTTTCCTTCCCGGTCGTACCCAAGGGCCAGGCGCGCATCCGCACCCAGATGTCGGCGGCGCACACGCCTGACGATATCGACCGGGCCGTCGACGCGTTCGGCGCGGTCGGCAGGGAACTGGGCATCATTGCTTGATCAGCGACAATATTAAAGATATTGTCGCAAAGCGGTTCGGGAGATGACCAATGTCGGAAACGATGAACCTCAATGTGCGAGTCAGCGGTTCGCTTCGCGACTTTGTGACCGAAACGATTTCTGGCGGCGACTACGAAAATGTCAGCGAATATGTCCGCGCCCTCATTCGACACGACAAGGAGCGGGCCGAGCGGGAAGCGTTCGAGGCCATGAAGCTGCGATTGCAGGATGGATTTGCCACGCCTGACAGCGAGTACGAACATCTTTCGGCGGACGATATCCGGCGAAGGGCGCTGGCGCGAGCACGACGATGAAAAAATACTTCCTCCAGCCGGCCGCGTCGGCACGGCTGGAGGAGATATTTCTTTATACGCTCGATCGCTTTGGCCCGGTTCAGGCAGACGAATATCTGGATGGCGCCTTTGCCCTGTTCGAGGACATCGCCGAACGGCGGGTCGCGTGGCAGCGCATCCCAAGCGATTTCGACGTTGACGGTTTTTTTGCGCGATACGAAAGTCATTTCGTGTTCTGGAAATTGCGGTCCGACAATCAAGTCGCGATCGTCGCGATTCTCCATCAGCGCATGGACATGGCCCGCAGATTGCGTGAGGCTGTCGGTGACCGCTGAACGTCGCGGTGCCCGGCGGTGAGAAGCCATTTCTGGAAATTCACCAAGACAAGGAAACCAGAAAGCGCCCACCACCACACGTCAATGACCCGGGCTTTGCTCACATTGCCTTCGAGGTGGAAAATATTCGAGCGATGAGAAGCGAAATCATTCGGTTGGGCGGAACGGATCAGGGGAAAATTACTGAACTTGGAACGTCCAAGTCAGCCTTCTTGGCGGTCTATATGAGGGATCCGGAGGGCAATGTGATCGAACTGGAGCAATCCTGACTGTTTCGGTTTCGACGAACGGCAGGCGGCGTCGAGGCGCGGTTTGCGAGGCGGTTTTTCGTTACGTTTGGGAATTTGAGCCATGTCCAACATGATGCGGGCGCTGGTGAAGGCGAAAGCCGAGCCGGGGATTTGGATGGAACGGGTGCCGGTGCCCGAGATCGGCCCCAACGACGTCCTGATCAAGGTCGGGAAGTCGGCGATCTGCGGCACCGACGTCCACATCTACAATTGGGACGAATGGGCGCAAAAGACCGTGCCGGTGCCGATGGTGACGGGGCACGAATTCGTCGGCGAGGTCGTCGATGTCGGCCAGGCCGTCAGCGAGTACCGGGTCGGCCAGCGCGTGTCGGGCGAGGGGCATATCGTGTGCGGCCATTGCCGCAACTGTCGTGCCGGCCGCGGCCATCTGTGCCGCAACACGCTCGGCGTCGGCGTCAACCGGCCGGGCAGTTTCGCCGAATATCTCAGCCTGCCGCAGCACAATGTGGTCGCCATCCCCGACGACGTGCCCGACGAGATCGCCGCGATCTTCGATCCGCTCGGCAACGCCGTCCATACCGCCTTGTCGTTCGATCTGGTGGGCGAAGACGTGCTGGTCACCGGCGCCGGACCGATCGGCATCATGGGGGCGCTGGTGGCCCAGGCGGTCGGTGCGCGCAAGGTGGTCATCACCGACATCAACCCGGTGCGGCTCGCGCTGGCGCGCAAGCTCGGCGTCCATCACGTGGTCGATGCGTCGGCGGAAAAGCTCGCCGACGTGATGGAGGAGGAGCGCATGAAGGAGGGTTTCGACGTCGGGCTGGAAATGTCGGGCTCGGCGATCGCCTTTCGCGACATGATCGATGTGATGAACAATGGCGGCAAGATCGCCATTTTGGGCATCGCGCCGACCGCCTTCGAGATCGACTGGAACAAGGTCATCTTCAAGATGCTGACCCTGAAGGGCATCTACGGCCGGGAAATGTTCGAGACCTGGTACAAGATGATCGCCCTGGTGCAGGGGCCGCTCGACGTGTCGGGCCTGATCACCCACCGGATCGGCATCGACGACTACCGGACCGGCTTCGAGGCGATGCGCGACGGCAGCGCCGGCAAGGTGGTGATGGACTGGTAGGGCGTGTGCCGCACGCCGGACGAGCTGGGGCGACGCTCAACCGAATGCGCGTTCGAGCGCGCGCAGGCCGGCCAGAAGCGCGGCGCGATCCTGCGGGCTGATGCGGGCGAGAAGTTTTTGCTCGAAATCGCGCGCGATCGGGACGAGTTCGCGATAGACGCGCGCACCGGCCTTCGTCAGCGCGAGATTGTCCACCCGCCGGTCGGCCCCGTCGGGCAGGCGGGTCAGCCAATGGCGTTTTTCCAGCGCGGTGACGGCGCGCGAGACCTTGGTCTTGTGCATGGCCGAATGGCGCCCCACGGCGGTCGCCGTCATGGTGCCGTACTGGCCGAGCGTGGCCAAGAGCCGCCATTCGGGCCGGGTCAGCCCGTGGCGTTCCTTGTAGATGCGGGCGAAGTCGCGGCTGACCGCATCGGCCAGCCGGTTGAAGCGGTAGGGCAGGAAGTTTTCCAGTTCCAGCGCGGCCGCATCCATGGTCTCATGGCGGGAAGAGGACATGGCGAGAATCGTTGATGGTTGCACTTTTGATCGTTACGGGTGCAACAAATTTCGCAACGGGTCAAACCCGGCCGGCCTTCGTGACCGGGCCGGGGCCGGCCAAAAGCATGGGAGCAGGCGGACTTGAAACTCGCGACGCTGAAAGACGGAACCCGCGACGGCAGGCTGGCGGTCGTTTCGCGCGACCTGACACGTTATGCCGACGCCTCGTTCCTGGCGCCGACATTGCAGGGTGCCCTCGACGACTGGAAGCGGATCGCGCCGCATCTGGAGGCGCTGGCCGAAAGCCTGGAGCACGGCTCCGTGCCGGCGGAGCGCTTTCACGAGCACGACGCGCATTCGCCGCTGCCGCGCGCCTTTCAGTGGGCGGACGGGTCCGCCTATGTCAACCACGTCGAACTGGTGCGCAAGGCGCGCAACGCGGAGATGCCGGCCTCGTTCTGGACGGACCCCTTGATGTATCAGGGTGGCTCCGATGCCTTTCTGGCGCCGCGCGACCCGATCCTGATGGCCGACGAGGCCTGGGGCATCGACATGGAGGGCGAGGTCGCCGTCATCGTCGACGATGTGCCGATGGGCGCCAGCCTGGATGAGGCGCGCGCGGCGATCCGGCTCGTCATGCTGGTCAACGACGTGTCGCTGCGCGGCCTGATCCCGGCCGAGCTCGGCAAGGGGTTCGGTTTTTTTCAGTCGAAACCGTCCTCCGCCTTTTCGCCGGTCGCGGTCACGCCAGACGAGCTCGGCGCGGCCTGGGACGGCGGCAAGCTCGCGCTGCCGCTGTGGGTGGACCTGAACGGCAAGCCGTTCGGGCGCGCGGATGCCGGCACCGACATGACGTTCGACTTTCCGACCCTGATTGCGCATGCGGCCAAGACGCGGCCGCTTTCGGCCGGCGCGATCATCGGGTCGGGCACCGTCTCCAACAAGCTCGACGACGGGCCGGGCAAGCCGGTTGAGGCGGGCGGCGTCGGCTATTCCTGCATCGCGGAGATCCGCATGATCGAAACCATCGAGACCGGCGCGCCGAAAACGCCCTTCATGCGCTTCGGCGACACGGTGCGCATCGAGATGAAGGACGCGTCCGGCCATTCGATTTTCGGCGCGATCGAACAGACGGTGGAGAAATACCGGCCCTGATCTCGGTCGGTGAGCGAGAGATTGTAATGGCGGCGGCTTCGGCTATCGTGCCGGCTTGCACGCGGATCGCGACCTTTTCGGCCAGTCGCGGCCGCGTCAGGCTATGTGATCGTGTATCCGTCTGCCGGGGAGTGCGTGGGGAATGAACGGCCTGTTTTTCGTGGTCAGCGGCTTGTGGGCGGTGGCGATGCTGGTGCTTTTCGTTCAGGCGATCCGCCTTAGCTATCGCATCGAGGCCCGTTCCGATGGCCTGCGCAATCGCAGCGGATTGCCGCGCTATGCCGCGATGCCGTTCACGGCGACGAATTACAAGGTGGCGCGCGATGCCGAGACCCAGGCGCTGCGGCGGCGCATGCTTGCCTATCTGGCACTGGTTGCGATTGGCTTCGTGCTGATGGCGGGATGGCTGGCGACGGGCGGGTCTTGAGCCGAAAGCTCGCCGGGAGGGTAGCCCCGGCGCATGCCTCCGGCTCCAAGGCTAAGGCAGCGGGTCGTCGGGCAGGACGAATCTCGGCTGCAGCGTTTCGATGCAGGAGACGTCCAGTTCCGCCGTCGGGTCGTTGGTGAAGGCGGCCGCAATATCCCGTGCGCAGCTTTGGTAGATGATCGTGCCGTGCCCGGCCTCGGGGATGATGTAGTTGCGCGCATTGCCCAGCGTCTCGGCGGCCAGTGCGCCCCAGTGCATCGAGGTCTGGGTGTCGAGCGTGCCGTTCAGCGCCAGGGTCGGGATGTCCGAGACGACGGCGTCCAGGAACCCTTCGCGGCGGTGTTTCTCAAAATAGGCGCATTGGTCGATCGCGCCAGTGGCGATCTTGCGGAGATCCTCGTCGCCGAAGATCGGGTAGCGCGCGGCAATCTCCTTCGTCACACGGTCGTAACCTTCGAGGCTGTTGTCGGATTCCTGGCAGATATAGATATCGAACCCGATCGCCTTGGCGACTGCGATCTCGTAGGGTTTCGTGGTTTCCGCAGCGATGGCGAAGGTGCGCTCGATATCCGCCGGGCCCATGGCGGCGACGAGGGCCAGAAGGTCGGCCCGATCCTGTCCCGTGAAATGCTCCCGAACAAAGCTTTCCAGAGCCTCGCGCGACGGCGGGCCCGACCGCATCACCGTATAGTCGGTCATGAACCTTGCCGCCGCTTCGCGGTCGGTCATCTCGCGCAGCGCTTCGCTGGCGCGCCGGTCGAAGGCCTCGGCGACGCTGACCGATCGCAGCGTGGCATTGAGGTCTCCGCGCAACTGTCTGACCACCGCATCGGCCGAGGCGCCGAGGGTGCGCATGGCGGCCGCCATGTCCAGCGCGGCGGCGGCAAGCGCGCGCGCGTCCTCCGTCAGCTCGGCGCTTCCCAGACCGGCCTTCGGATCCGGCGCCTTGCCGAACCCGGCCACCATCGCGTCGAAGGCATCGCGCTTGCCCTCGACCGCCTCGGCGAAGATGCGCGGCAAGTAGGGGGTGATGGTGTATTGCAGGCGCCACTTGTTCCGCAGCTCGAAGGTCGCGTGATAAAGCGCGCCCGCATCCAGGGACTGGTCTCGCGGGCCGCCGGCAATGGGGTCGGTCTGGAGCTTTTCGAACGCCGCATTGAACGAGGCGCTGATATCCGGGTAGGCCGCGTGACAGGCGGCGTCTGCCGCGCACTGGTCGGCAAGCTTGTCCAGCGCGTCTGCGAAGGGGGTGTTGAAGGTGTCGAGAATCGGGACAAAGGCGGGCGCGACTCCGTCGATCACGACCGAACGCACGCCCTCGGGCGCTGTGCGCATGACTTCCAGCGCCAGGCGCGTGCCATAGGAGATGCCATAGACATTGTATTCGCCATAGCCGAGCGCCGACACCAGGGCGCGAACGTCGCGGGCGTTGTTCTCGGTATTGTAGGCCGACAGATCAGCGCCCGAGGCCTTGATCTCCTCGACGCAAGGGGCGACCAGTTCGGACAGATAGGCCGCTTCCCGAGCGGGCGAGTCCTTCGTCGCCACCGCAAGCTCCAGCATGTGATCCGCCAGGCCCGTCGTGCAGGCCACCGAACCGGCGGAAAGGGCGGCACCGCGCTGATCGAAGGTGAGGATGTCGCGCGTCAGCCGGTGTTTGGGGAAGGCGGCGGTCGCGACGGCATCGATCATGTGCAGCGTGCCTCCAGCCGGGCCGCCATGCAGATAGACCAGCGGGTCGGGGGCGGGCGACTGGGTGAGCGCATCGAACAGCGCGAATTTCAGCCCGACGCGACGCCCTTCTGGCTTGTCGTAATCCTCGGGCACGCTGACCGTGCCGCAGAGGATCGTCGAGCCCTCGACCTCGAACGGCGCAGGCGGAAAATCGCAGGCATGGACCTCGACCGGATAGCGATCGTCGTGGCCGCCGGAGCGCAACTGGTCGAAGTCGGGATTTTCCGTTCCGGCAATGAGCGCGGCGACGGCCGCAAGAATCTGGTCTGCTGTCACCGTGTCATCCTTCGATGCGTTGCTACACGGGGGAAGCACTCACGGCGCGACCTTGGCGCCGGGCGCATCGCCACCTTGCCGGCAAGAGCCGGCGTAGTCCACCCTGAGGGCGTTGCGCTGCCTGCCCGCGTGGCTGGCCGGCAAGAACGCCGCCTGATGCACGGGCCGCCGAAATCGCCAAAGAAAAAGCGGCGGAAACCCGCCGCTTTTTCCGTCGTTTCGAGTTGAAGGCGCGGCCTACTCGGCAGCTTCGGTCTTGATCACGCCGCGGCGAAGCTGGTCTTCCTCGATCGATTCGAACAAGGCGCGGAAATTGCCCTCGCCAAAACCTTCGTCGCCCTTCCTCTGGATGAACTCGAAGAAGATCGGGCCGATCACGGTCTTGGAGAAGATCTGCAGCAGGATCTTGGTCATGCCGCCGTTCACCACGCCTTCGCCGTCGATCAGAATACCGTGCTTTTTCATGCGTTCGATCGGCTCGTCGTGGCCGCTGACGCGCTCGTGGCTGCGCTCGTAATAGGTCGGCGGCGGGCCGGGCATGAATTTCAGACCGTTTGCGGCCAGCCTGTCGGTGGCGTCGTAGATGGCGTCCGTGCCGACGGCGATATGCTGGATGCCTTCGCCGCGGTATTTTTTCAGATATTCCTCGATCTGGCTGGTGTCGTCCTTGGACTCGTTCAGCGGAATGCGGATCTTGCCGCAGGGCGAGGTGATGGCGCGGCTGACCAGCCCGGTGATGCGGCCGTCAATGTCGAAGAAATGGATCTGCGAAAACCCGAACAGTTCGCGGTAGAAGTCCCACCATTTGTCCATATTGCCGCGATAGACATTGTGGGTGAGGTGGTCGAGATAATAGAATCCGACCCCTTCGGGTTTCGGGTCGCGCTTGCCGATCCATTCGAATTCGGCCTCGTAGGCGGAGCCCTTGTCGCCGTATTTTTCGACGAAATAAAGCAGCGAACCGCCGATGCCGACGATCGCCGGCACGTCGAGCGTCTTGTCGTCGCCTTCATAGGGCGTGGCGCCCTTCGACACGGCGTGTTCAAAAGCATGCCTGGCATCGACGACCCGCCAGGCCATTGCGGGGGCGCAGGGACCGTGCTGGTCGACGAAGCGCATCGCGTGCGAGCCCGGTTCGGCATTGACGATGTAGTTGATGTCGCCCTGGCGCCAGACCGTGATCGCCTTGGTCTTGTGCCGGGCAACGGCGCTGTAGCCCATCCGGGCAAACAGCTCGCCGAGCTTTTCCGGTTCGGGGTGGGCGAATTCGACGAACTCGAAGCCGTCCGTTCCGGCCGGATTGTTTTCGGTGATTTTAGCCGGTGGCGCGTCGTGCGGGAACGGTCCCATGCTGTCCTCCTCGGTGTCGGCGGCGCGGGAAAGGCGCGTTTGCGATTTTTAACAGTGTAACGCGACGGCGCCGCACGGGGCTTGCAATCTGGGCGGCAAAATGGTCTTTTTTCGCACAAATCATGCACGATATAGGCCTTATGAGGGAAGCGTGACGCAGATCGATCAATTCGACCGCAAGATACTCGCGCATTTGCAGGAGGATGCGCGCCTGACGAACAACGATATCGCCGAGCGGGTGAACCTGTCGCCGTCGCAATGTTCCCGGCGCCGGCAGCGGCTGGAGGAGGACGGTTACATACGCGGCTATCGCGCCGTGCTCGACCGCGAGAAGCTCGGCTATTCGCTGGTCAACATCATATCCGTCACGCTTGCCACCCATAATCGCGACAATGCGCGCCGCTTCGCCGAGCTTTTGTCGCGCCTGCCGGAGGTGCAGGAGGCGCACGCTTTGACCGGCGAAATGGACTATGTGCTCAAAGTCGTCACGCCCGATCTTCGCTCGCTGTCGGAATTCGTCAACGGCGTGCTGTTGCCGCACGAATCGGTGCAGCACGTCAAAACCGCGATCGTGCTCGAAACGCTCAAGGAAGCCGGCGGGTTGCCGGTGCGCTAAACGCCGGTGGCCGCCAGGCGCCGAATTCCGGCCAGCAACCCGGTCATGCGCGTAATCGCGCGCAACAATGTTACGATAAAATCGCCGCGGCCCGCTTTATTGTTACACTTTTTCCGCTAAGGATAGATTCCGACCGGACGCTGGTCGTGGCCGTCAGTCGCCAAGCTCCGGCTTAGGATCAAATGGGAGGAACAGAATGAAAATGAATTGCTTGAAGATGCTGGCACTCGCCGGCGCGGTCACCGCCTCCACGTTCCTGGCGGGAAGCGTGGCCTTCGCGCAGGACGTCACGCTGAGGATGCATCAGTTCCTGCCCGCGCAGGCGAACGTGCCCAAGCTGGTGCTCGATGTGTGGGCCAAGGATGTCGAGGAGGCCTCGGGCGGCCGCATCAAGGTCGAGCACTATCCGTCGATGCAGCTTGGCGGCACGCCGCCGCAGCTCATGGACCAGGCGATCGACGGGACGGTCGACGTGATCTGGACCGTGGTCGGCTACACGCCCGGCCGTTTCCCGCGCGTGGAAGTGTTCGAACTGCCCTTTATGATGACGAATGCCGATGCGACGTCGCGCGCCTATTGGGATCTGTTCGACAAGGAGATGAAGGACACCGACTTCAAGGATGTCCACATCATCGGCACCTGGGTGCACGGACCGGGCATGATCCATTCCAGCAAGCCGGTCAACGGGCTCGCCGACATGAAGGGCCTGAAGCTGCGCGCGCCGACGCGCATCATCACCGGTCTGCTCGGCGAACTCGGCGCGACGGCGGTCGGCATGCCGGTGCCCGCGGTCACCGAGGCGCTGTCGAAAGGCGTCATCGACGGGGCGGTCATTCCCTGGGAAGTGACGGCGGCGCTGAAAGTGCCGGAACTGGTCAGCAACCATACCGAGTTCGGCGGCGACCATGCCCTCTACACCACCGCCTTCGTTCTGGCGATGAACAAGGAGCGCTACGAAAGCCTGCCGGACGATCTGAAAAAGGCGATCGACGACAATTCGGGCCGCGAGTTCTCCGCCTTCGCCGGACGGACCCAGGCCTCGGCTGACGGACCGAGCAAGCAGGCCGCGGTCGACCGCGGCAACAATATCATCACGCTTGACGAGGACGAGGTCGCCCGCTGGAAGGAGGCCGCCCAGCCGGTCTACGACAAGTGGGTCGAGGAGATGGAGGCCAAGGGCATCGACGGCCAGGCGCTGATCGACGAAGCCCGCGCCCTCATTGAGAAATACACCAATATGTGATCCGGCATGCCGGTGGCGGGGCGGGCTTTGCAGCGCGCCCCGCATCCCGTTCCAGTCCGTGGCGCACATAGGCCGATGTGCAGGTGATATGTCGGGATCGGTGCGTGCGGCACAGATCGTTGCGCATCAAACGATGCCATGGCATCAAGGCTTGTCGGCGACTTTTAATTGTTATAGGGCATAGCAAAAATCGGTGCCGATCAAGGGACCAGCGCGGCCGCGAGCCTGCGAGCGGGGAGGATCATGGAGAGGATTTCCGGCGTCATTTACGCGCTTGCCCGGATGATGGCCATTGTCGGAGGCATCGTCCTGGCCGCGATCACCGTGTTGACCGTGATCAGCGTTACCGGGCGTTCGCTGGTGCCGATCGGCCTGGCGCCTGTGCCGGGCGATTTCGAACTGGTCGAGGCGGGAACGGCGTTTGCCGTCTTCGCCTTTCTGCCCTGGTGCCAACTCAACCGCGGTCATGCGACGGTAGACCTGTTCACCAGCTATCTTTCGGCCGGCGCTAATCGATGGATCGACCTGGTCGCCGAAATTCTGATGACGCTCACGCTCATCGTGTTGACCTGGCGGCTGGCCTACGGGATGGCCGACAAGCTTCGCTATGGCGAGACGACCTTCATCCTGCAGTTTCCGGTCTGGTGGGGTTTTGCGGCCGCGATGGTCGGGGCGGTGGTCGCCGTGATCATCTCGCTCTACATGACGGCCATGCGGGTGCGGGAAGTGGCGACGGGCAGGACGCTTTTCGCGCAGCGCCATGGGGGCGGGCATTGAGCAATCTCGAAATCGGCGTCTGGTCCTTTCCGGTCCTGCTGCTCATGATCTTCCTGCGGCTGCCGATCGGCCTGTCGATGCTGTTGTGCGGCATCGTCGGCACCTATCTGGTCACCGGCACCTGGAAGCCGATGCTGGGCAAGCTGAAACTGGAAACCTATTCGACCTTTTCCAGCCATTCCCTGTCCATCATCCCGCTGTTCCTGCTGATGGGCCAGTTCGCGGGCCTGGGCGGCATGTCGCGGGCCCTGTTCAAATCGGCCGAGACCTGGCTCGGCCATCGCCGCGGCGGGGTGGCGATGGCGGCGATCGGCGCCTGCGCGGGGTTCGGCGCGATCTGCGGCTCGTCGCTGGCCACGGCCGCGACCATGGCCCAGGTGGCCCTGCCGGAACTGCGCCGCTACGGTTATTCCGGTGCGCTGGCCACCGGCACGCTGGCTGCCGGCGGCACGCTCGGCATCCTGATCCCGCCGTCGATCGTGCTGGTGATTTACGCCATCCTGGCCGAGCAGAACATCGCCAAGCTGTTCTTGTCGGCCTTCGTGCCCGGCGTCCTGGCCGCGATCGGCTACATGATCGCGATCTCGATCTATGTGCGCGTGTTTCCGGATTCCGCCGGCGCCAGCCCGCGCGCGCCCTACAAGGAACGCTTCCGCGCGCTCGTCGACGTGTGGCCGGTGCTGATGGTGTTCTTCGCCGTGGTCGGCGGCATCTATTTCGGCTGGTTCACGCCGACGGAAGGGGCGGCGGTCGGCGCGGCCGGCACGGGTCTGATCGCCTTCGCCAATGGCGGGCTGACGCGCAAGACCTTCATCGATTCGGTGCTGGCGACGGCGACCGCCACGGCGATGATCTTCTTCATCGTGTTCGGCGCCTCGATCTATAACGGCTTTCTGGCGCTGTCGCAGGTGCCGCAGGAAATCGCCGCCTATATTTCGGGCCAGGGTTTCAATCCGTGGGTCGTGCTCGTCTTCATCCTGCTGCTCTACCTGATCCTCGGCTGCGTGATGGATTCGCTGTCGATGATCCTGCTCACCATTCCGATCTTCTTTCCGATCGTGACGGCGCTCGATTACGGGCTGACGGCGGAGGAATTCGCCATCTGGTTCGGCATCCTGGTGCTGATCGTGGTGGAGGTGGGGCTGATCACGCCGCCGGTCGGCATGAACCTGTTCGTCATCAACTCGATGGCCAAGGACACGCCGATCTCGCACACCTATCGCGGTGTGGCGCCCTTCGTGGCGGCGGACCTGACCCGCACAGCGATCCTGGTGCTGTTTCCGTCGATCTCGCTGTTCCTGCTGCGCTGGCTTTACTGAGCCGTCGCGGCCGGCGCCAGCTTGGCGATCGCCATGTGCTGGGACAGGAAGACCTCGCCGGTCATGTGGTCGAGGAAATCGGTGCGCTCGAGCCGGTCCATGACCGGGCCCTTGACCTCCGAAAGATGCAGCGTGACGTTCATGTCGGCCAGGCGGTGGTTGATCGCCTCGAGCGATTCCAGCGCGCTCATGTCGATATGGTTGACGGCCGGACACATCAACACGACGTGGCGGATGTCGGGCGTCTGGGCGACGAGATCGTAGACCCTGTCTTCGAGGTAGCGCGCATTGGCGAAATAGAGGCTTTCGTCGACGCGCAAGGACAGGATGCCGGGCTGGGTTTCGACCGTGTGGCGGCAGACATTGCGGAAATGCTCGGTGCCGGGCACGCGGCCGACGACGGCCATATGCGGCTTCGAGGTGTTGTAGAGATAAATCAGCACTGACAGCGCCACGCCGGCGGAAATGCCGGCCTCGACACCGACCAGCAATGTTGCCAGGATCGTTACGGAAACGGCGGCGAAATCGGCTTTCGAATAGGTCCAGGCGCGGCGCAGGATCGAGAAATCGACCAGGGAGAGCACGGCCACGATGATGGTCGCGGCGAGCGTTGCCTGCGGCAGGAAGAACAAAAGCGGCGTCAAGAACAGCGTTGCGAGCGCCAGGCCGACGGCGGCGAAGGCACCGGCCGCCGGCGTTCTGGCGCCGGCGTCGAAATTGACGACCGAACGGGCGAAGCCGCCGGTGACGGGATAGCCGCCGGTGACGCTGGCCGCCACGTTGGCGGCGCCGAGCCCGATCAGTTCCTGGTCGGGCTCGATGTGCTGGCGCTTCTTGGCCGCCAGCGTCTGCGCCACGGAAACCGATTCCACGAAGCCGATAATGGAGATCAGTGCTGCCGAGCCGAACAGGCTTGCCCACAGATCGGGCGACAGGTCGGGCATGGTGAGCGGCGGCAGGCCCTGCGGGACCGCGCCGACGAGCTTGACGCCGGCCTCTGCGAGCCCGAAGCCCCAGGCCGCGACCGTGGTGGCGGCGACGGCGGCGACCGGGCCGGCCTTGGCGATCACGTCGGCCGATCGCGCGCCGAGGCCGGCGCGCATGAGAAGCGGTTTCAGGCCCTTGCGCACCCAGAACAGGAAGGCGGCCGACAAGACGCCGATGGTGGCGGTGATCGGGTTGATCTCGGACAGGTTGCGCGCCAGCGATCCAAGGATTTCAAGAAGATTGTGACCGCCGGCGTCGATGCCGAACACATGTTTGAGCTGGCTGGCGGCGATCAGCAGACCGGAGGCGGTGATGAAGCCGGACACGATCGGGTGCGACAGCAGATTGGCGAGGAAACCGAGCCTGAACAGGCCCATCGCCAAAAGGATGACGCCCGACATGAAGGCGAGCGCGATCGCCGCCGTCACATAATCGGTGCTGCCCTGTTCGGCGATCCTTCCGACCGCGGTCGCCGTCATCAAGGACACGACCGCGACCGGTCCGACCGCCAGCGCGCGGCTGGTGCCGAACAGCGCGTAGGCGAGCAGCGGCAGGATGGAGGCGTAAAGGCCCATCTCCGGCGGAAGGCCGGCCAACAGCGCATAAGCGAGCGATTGCGGGATCAGCATGATGGTGACGATCACGGCGGCGAGCAGATCGTCGGCGAGCACGCCGCGGCCATAGTCCCGTCCCCAGTCGAGAACCGGCAGATATCGGCGCAGGAGGCCGGTCTTGTCGGCGCTATTGTTGTTCATGCCGCAGGTTCCTTCAGCGCGCACGCCACGGGCGGCCGGCGGCAGGCGCCGGCGCGTGGTCCAGTCTTGTTGCAGGTCGCGGGGCGGCCGGCGTGCGCCGCCCTTAAGCCGTTCTGCCTTTCACGCAAGCGCAGATCGGCTCTAACTTTTTACGGCGTTTGCGAACGGCGAACCGGCTTCCGCTTCGCCTGGAAGCGTTCTCGGTGCCGCTTAGCCGGCCGTTTGCTGCACCAGGCCGTAAAGGTTCATGCAGCGCCCGCCGGTGCGGCAGTAGGCGAGTACGGGCCGGGGCAGCGCGGAAAGCGCCGCCGCCATCTCCGAGACGTTGTCTTGGGTCACGGCGCCGGACACGACGGGAATGAAGCGGAACTCCAGCCCCGCCGCGCGAACCGCGGCCTCGACCTCGTCATGCGGAACCGCGCCTTCCTCGCTGTCGGGCCGGTTGCAAACCACGCTTTTGAAGCCCGCATCGGCGATGGCCTGAACGTGCTCGGCGCCGATCTGGCCGGCCACGGCGAAATCCTGGTTGATCTGGCGGATTTCCATGTCTTGAACCTCTTGCGGTGCTGCGTGGTGAAGGTGGGCGCGCAGGCCCCTCAAAGTCCGTTTACCGGCACCTTCAGATAGGTTTTGCCGTCTTCTTCCTCGGGTGGCAAGTGTCCGGCGCGCATATTGACCTGCAGCGAGGGAATGATCAGCTTCGGCATGTCGAGCGTGGCGTCGCGCGCTTCGCGCATGGCAACGAATTCGTCCTCGGTGATGCCGTCACGCACATGGATATTGTGCTGACGCTCCTCCGCGACCGTGGTTTCCCATTTGATGTCGCGGCCGTTCGGGCCGTAGTCGTGGCAGATGAAGAGCCGCGTCTCGTCGGGCAGTGCCAGCACCCGCTTGATCGAGCGATAGAGTTCGCGGGCGTCGCCGCCGGGAAAGTCAGCGCGGGCCGACCCGCCATCGGGCATGAACAGCGTGTCGCCGACGAAGGCGGCATCGCCGATCACATGCGTCATGCAGGCCGGCGTATGGCCGGGCGTGTGCATGGCATAGGCGGTCATGGAGCCGATCGTGTAGCTGTCGCCGTCCTTGAACAGCCGGTCGAACTGCGAGCCGTCGCGCTGGAACTCGGTGCCCTCGTTGAAGACCTTGCCGAACGTGTCCTGCACGATGGTGATCCGGTCGCCGATGCCGAGCTTGCCGCCGAGCTTCTCCTGGATATAGGGCGCGGCCGACAGATGATCGGCATGGACATGGGTCTCGATGATCCACTCCAGGGCCAGGTCGTTCTTGCGGATGAAGTCGATGATCTGGTCGGCGTGATCATAGGTGATGCGGCCGGCCGCGTAATCGATATCCATCACCGAATCGACCACCGCGCAGGCCTTCGAGTTCGGATCTTTGACCACATAGGTGACGGTGTTGGTGGCCTCGTCGAAAAACGCCGTGATTTCCGGCTTGACCGACAGGTCGGGTGTAAAGGGCAGGGGGGACGTCATGTCTGCGCTCCTTTGTCGAACATGGGTTCAGGCGATTGCGGCGCGGGTCGTGCGGGCCTTGAGCCAGCGCGCCAGGATAATGCCGGCGATCATCGCGGCGAGGAAGATCGGCGTCTGCGGATGGCCGAGGCCGAGTGCGGGAACCGCGCCGCCCGGGCAGAAGCCCGCAATGCCCCAGCCGATGCCGAACAAGGCCGAGCCGCTGACAAGCGGCATGTCGATGTCGCGGGTGGTCGGCAAGGAGTACCGCGCGTCGAAAAGCGGGCGTTCGCGGGCGCCGAAGACCAGGCGGTAGCCGATCGCGGTGGTGACGAGCGCGCCACCCATGACGAAGATCAGGCTGGGATCCCAAGTGCCGGCGATGTCGAAGAAGTTCAGAACCTTGGCCGGGTTGGCCATGCCGGAAAGGGCGATGCCGATGCCGAACAGGCCACCGATCAGAAAGGCGGAAACGATTTTCATCTTCAGGCTCCGATCACATGACGGACAATATAAACGGTCACGAAGGACGCGATCATGAAAACAACGGTGGCAACAATCGAACGCGGCGACAGCCGGGCCATTCCGCAGACGCCGTGGCCGCTGGTGCAGCCGGCGCCGTAGCTGGCGCCGAAGCCGACGATCAAGCCACCGACGACGAGCGCGACCGTCGACACGGGCACGGAAAAGGCAACGCTGCCGCCCGCCGCGAGGAAAACGAGCGGCGCCGCGACCGCGCCGGCCAAAAACGCAGCCCGCCAGGCCCAATCGGTCGCCAGGGGAGGGATGACGCCGGCCAGAATGCCGGTCATGCCGGCCACGCGGCCGTGCACGGCCATCAGCGCGACGGCCGCCAGTCCGATCAGGACGCCGCCGAACAAAGAAAGGTACGGTGTGAATTCTGTCATGGGAAGGTTACCGGAGAGGTTGGAGGTTGGGCTTGCGGTTGCTGGTTTCTCGCCATATATGATTACGTATTCATATGTTCAAGGAAAAAAATATGCGCATGGATATCGATCTGCTCGATCGTTCCGCCGAGAGCGCGGCCGAACTCCTGTCCGCGCTCGCCAACAAGAACAGGCTCATGATCCTGTGCAATCTGCTGAATGGCGAAATGGCGGTCCAGCCCCTGGCCGAGGCCGTCGGCATGAGCCAGTCGGCGCTGTCCCAGCAGCTCGCCAAACTACGCCTTCAGCATCTCGTGGCCACGCGCCGCGCCGGGCGGGAGGTCTATTATCGGGTCGCCTCGCCGCAGGTCGCCGAAGTGTTGGCGACGCTTTACCGCCTCTATTGCGAGCCGATGCAGGAGGCCTCGGGCCACAACGCGGTGGCCGTCGGCGCGTGATCCGGGCGCCACAGGGCGCCCGGATCGGCGGCGGGCCTTCTTGATCTGTCGTCGCGGTCTGTGCGTTCGTCGCCGAAAGCCCAGCCGGTCCCGGTCGCGACGCGTCTTATGCGGCCGCGTCGGCGAACAGCCCGCCCGCGCGCGCGAGTTGGCGCAGATGGTGGTCGGCATTGCCACAGGCGACGTCGATCATGGTCATGCGCTTGAAATAATGTCCGACCGCATATTCCATCGTCATGCCGACGCCGCCGTGGATCTGGACGGCGTTCTCGCCGGTCAAGCGTCCGCCACGCCCGATCTCGGCCTTGGCCGCGTGCATGGCGCGGGCGCGCTCTGCGGCGTCGGTTTCGTTCGCCATCATGGTGGCGAACATGGTGATCGAGCGTGCCTGTTCCAGCGCCACGAACATGTCGACGGCCTTGTGCTGCAGCGCCTGGAAGGAGCCGATCGGCACGCCGAACTGTTTCCGGACCTTCATGTAGTCCACGGTCAGCCCATGCATGGCCGCCATCACGCCGACCGCCTCCGCGCACAGCGCGGCGATCGCCTGGTCGACGACATGGCGCACCAGCGGCAGGCCGTTTTCGGGGTCGCCCAGAACGGCGTCCACCGGAACCGTCACGCCGTCGAGGGCGATTTCGGCCGCGCGCAGCCCGTCCTGGGTGGCATAGCCGCGGCGTGAGACGCCGTCGGCGTTGGCATCGACCAGAAAGACGCCGACGCCGCCTTCCTCGCGCGGGCCGCCGGCCGTGCGGGCGGTGACCACGAGGCGATCGGCGCAATCGCCGTGCAGCACGACGCTCTTTGCGCCCGAAAGCACGTATGAGCCGCCGTCCTTGCGGGCCGTCGTCTCGACATGGTTGAGATCGAAACGCGCATCGCGCTCGGTGTGGGCGAAGGCGAGCTTGAGCGCTCCCTCGGCGACCTGCGGCACCCATTCGGCGCGCTGCTCGGCCGAGGCGCCGAGCCGCAGGAAGCCGCCGCCCAGAATGACGGTGGCGAAATAGGGTTCCAGCGCCAGCACCCGGCCGAGCGCTTCCATCACGATCATCGTCTCGACGGCCCCGCCGCCAATGCCGCCGTCTTCCTCGGCAAACGGCAGCGCCATCAGGCCCATCTCGGCATAGTGGCCCCACATGGCCGTGCTCCAGCCCGCGTCCGACTTCAGGATGCGGTTGCGCTCCTCGAACCCGTATTTGTCGGCCAGAAGCCGGTCGAGCGAGTCCTTCAGGATCGATTGTTCCTCGGAAAGGTCAAAGTCCATAGAGTTCCTCTATTTGAGTGCCCAAACGCCACGCGAGGGACTGGTGACGGTGCCATCCTTGTAGAGCGTGAACCGCGCCCACCTCACGTTCTTCTTGAAAAGGTTCTCACCGTCACTAGTCGTACCGTTCAGTTCGGAGGCCGGAACAGGCTCGTTGGCTTTGATCCATCGGTAGACGTTTTCGGGACGCGAGGGACCGAGTGCTCGAAGCGCATTCACGACCCATTTGCAGTAGGTATTTCTAGAAACCGCTGTCATTGCTTACCCTTGACATCACAACCCCAGTACCGCCTTGGCGATGATGTTTTTCTGGATCTCGTTCGAGCCGCCGTAAATCGACACCTTGCGGTTGTTGAAATAGGACGGCGCGGCGAAGTGCGCGTAGTCGGGCACGTTGGAGGGTTCGTTCCAGCGATCGTCGCCCTCGGGCAGGTAGGGCGCGGCGTAGGGCCCCATGACCTCCATCAGCAGATGGGTCGTCGCCTGCTGGATCTCCGATCCCTTGATCTTCAGGATCGAGGAGGCGGGGTCGGGGCGGCCGGTGCTGCCGCGTTTGGCGTCGGCGGCGACCACGCGCAGCTGCGTCATCTCCAGTGCCTTCAGGTCGATCTCGATCGAGGCCAGCTTCTCGCGGAAGCGCTCGTCCTCGATCAACGGCCGTCCCGACGACATTTGCTTGGCCGCCAGCTCGCGAATGCGCGCCACGCGCTGCTTGGAGACGCCGATGCGCGCGATGTTGGTGCGCTCGTTGCCGAGCAGGAATTTCGCGTAGTCCCAGCCCTTGTTTTCCTCGCCGACCAGATTCTCGACCGGCACCTTGACGTCGGTCAAAAACACCTCGTTGATCTCGCGGCCGCCGTCGATGGTGACGATCGGGCGGACCTCGATGCCGGGCGACGTCATGTCGATCAGCAGGAAGGAGATGCCCTGCTGCTTCTTCGCCGCCGGGTCGGTGCGCACCAGACAGAAGATCCAGTCGGCATATTGGGCCAGCGTCGTCCAGGTCTTCTGACCGTTGACGACGTAATGATCGCCCTCGCGCACGGCGCGGGTCTTCAGCGAGGCGAGATCGGAGCCGGAGCCGGGTTCGGAAAAACCCTGGCACCACCAGTCGTCGAGATTGGCGATGCGCGGCAGGAAGCGGGCCTTCTGGTCGTCGTTGCCGAACGTATAGATCACCGGCCCGACCATGTTGACGCCGAAGGCGAGCGGCTGCGGGGCCGGGAATTTCTGCAGCTCCTCCAGAAAGATATATTGCTTCATCGGTCCCCAGCCGGTGCCGCCGTGCTCGACCGGCCAGTGCGGCACCGCCCACCCCTTTTCGTTGAGGATGCGGGTCCAGCGCACGAAGTCGTCCTTGCCGACATGTTCGGCGTCGACCATCTTTTCGCGGATGTCGGCGGGCAGCGTGTCGCGGAAGAAGGCGCGTACCTCTTCGCGAAAGGCGAGTTCCTCATCGGTGTAGCGAAGGTCCATGTGAAGCTCCCTGCTCGATGGCGCCGCCCCGGCCGCCTGGCCGCCGTCTTGCCCGAGGCCGGGCAGGCTGCTGGCGAGCGAACCGGCGCGGGCCGTGTTCAGTTGATTTCCAGCAATCCCGCCGCGCCCATGCCGCCGCCGATGCACATGGTGACGACGGCGTATTTGACGCCGCGGCGCTTGCCCTCGATCAGGGCGTGGCCGGCGAGCCGGGTGCCCGACATGCCGTAGGGGTGGCCGACCGCGATCGCGCCGCCGTCGACATTGAGCTTTTCGGGATCGATGCCGAGCCTGTCGCGGCAATAAATCACCTGCACGGCGAAGGCCTCGTTCAGTTCCCACAAACCGATGTCGTCGACCTTGAGCCCGTGCCGTTCGAGCAGGCGGGGCACGGCGAAGACCGGGCCGATGCCCATTTCGTCGGGCTCGCAGCCGGCGACGGCGAAGCCGCGGAAGATCCCGAGCGGGGCAAGGCCGCGCCGCTCGGCTTCCTTGGCCTCCATCATCACGCAGGCCGCCGCCCCGTCTGAGAGCTGGCTGGCGTTGCCGGCGGTGATGACGCCGTTCTCGCGCACCGGCTTCAGCCCCGCCAGCCCCTCGGCGGACGTATCGGGGCGCGGCCCCTCGTCATGTTCCAGCGTGACCTGTTTGTGCGAGACCTCCTTGGTCTGCTTGTCGACGACCGCCATGCGCACGGCGATCGGTGCGATCTCGGCGTCGAAGCGGCCGGCCTCGCGCGCCGCCGCGACGCGTTGTTGCGATTCCAGCCCGTATGCGTCCTGGCGCTCGCGCGAGATGTCGTAGCGTTTGGCGACGATCTCGGCGGTGTCGATCATCGGCAGGTAGACCTCCGGCTTGATCGCCATCAGCTTGTCGTCCATCAGCCGGAACGTGTTGCGATGGTCGTTCTGCACCAGGCTGATCGATTCCAGCCCGCCGGCGATCCCGGCCTTCACCCCGTCATTGCGGATGGCGTTGGCCAGAAGCGCCATCGACTGCAGGCCGGACGAGCATTGCCGGTCGATCGTGGTGCCGGCGACTGAGACCGGCAGGCCCGCCGTCAACAGCGCCCGCCGGGCAACGTTGAGGCCGGTCGCGCCCTCCTGCATGGCGCAGCCCATGACCACATCCTCGATCTCGCCGCCCTCCAGCCCGGAGCGCTTGAGCGCGTGCTCGATGGCGTGGCCGCCGAGCGTGGCACCGGGCGTGTCGTTGAGCGCGCCGCGATAGGCCTTGCCGATCGGCGTGCGCGCGGTGGAAACGATGACGGCTTCGGCCATGGCAGTTCTCCTTGAACCTGTTCCTACGAGGCGTGGGCGGTCTCGCGCCGCGCAGCCTCTTCGTGCTTGAGTTCCAGTTTCGACAGCTTGCCGACCGGCGTGCGCGGCAGCGCGTCGCGCAGTTCGAGCGCGCTTGGCATTTCGTGCCGGCCGAGCCGGGTCTTGAGGAAGGTGCGCAAGTCCTCCAGCGTCAGCACGGGCGCGCCGGGCCGCAGCTTGACGAAGGCCTTGGCGGCCTCGCCGCGATAGGCGTCTGCCACACCGATCACCAGCACCTCCTCGACATCCGGGTGCTCGTAGATCATCTGCTCGATCAGTTGCGGGTAGACGTTGTAACCGCCGGACAGGATCATGTCCTTCTTGCGGTCGACGATGGTGAAGAAACCGTCCGCGTCCATGAAGCCGATATCGCCGGTCAGGAAGCCGCCGCCGGCGAAGGCGGCCGCCGTCTCTTCGGGGCGGTTGAGGTAGCCGGCGGTCACGTTCGGCCCGAAAATGCGCAACTCGCCGGTCTCGCCGGGGCGCAACACGCGTTCGGGCTCGTCGAGCGCGACCACGTCCATCCAGATGCCCGGCAGCGGCACGCCGATCGTGCCGACCTTGTCCGGCCGGTCGAGGGGGATGTTGGTGCCGGCCGGTGCGGTCTCGGTCATGCCCCAGCCGCCGAGCAGGTCGTGCCCGGTCGCGACCTTCAGCCGCCGCGCGATTTCGACCGGCAGCGGCGCGCCGCCGGAGGCGCAGTAATGCAGCGAGGAGAAGTCGCGCCTTTCGAAGCCGGGGGTGGAGCAGATCGCGATCCACATCGTCGGCACGCCGGGAAAGCTGGTCGCGCCGGCCTCGATTTCGTCGAGCGCGGTCAGCGGGTCGAAACGGGTGTGAACGAGCAGCGTGTGGCCGTTCTTCACGCTGCGCAGCATCACCGCGGTCAGCGCGTAGATGTGAAACAGCGGCAGGAACAGCAGCACCCGCTCCTGGGCGGGGCGCATCAGTCCCCAGGCGTCGAACCACAGATCGTAGCTTTCGACCGCCGTCGACAGATTTTCATGCGTCAGCAGTGCGCCCTTGGGCATGCCCGTCGTGCCGCCGGTATATTGCACCAGCGCCAGGTCGCCGAGTTCGACTTCGGGCAGTGATTCAACGCCTTCAGAACTTGAGTCAGCATGTTGCCGACCTGAGTCCAGAAATTCGTCGAACGTCTTGAAATCGTTCGTTTCCGGCAGCGGTCCCGTGAGCGGGGAGGGGCCGAATTTCGCGTCCTCGCCGATGACGAGGAGATCGACCAGACCGTCTGCGACGAGTTCGCCGGCGCGTGCCGCCAGCTCGCCGATATTGGTGGTCACGAGCAGCCGTGCGCCCGAGTCGGCGAGCTTGTGGCAAAGAACGCGCCGGCTGTCGAGGGGGCTGAGATGCACCACGGTGGCGCCGGCCTTGAGCGCACCGAAAAAGGCCAGCAGATGGTAGATCGTGTTGGGCAGCAGCAGTGCAATCTTGACGCCCGGGCCGGCGCCGGCGGCCCGGAAGGCGCGTGCGGCCCGATCGGTCTCGCGGCTGAGCGCCGAGAAGCTCAGCCGCGCGTTGCGAAAACACACCGCCTGCTTGTCGGGCCAGCGCGCGGCGGCGCGGTCGACGATGGTGTGGACCGGCCAGGCTGCAAGTGTCGTGTCGGGCGCCAGGCCCGGCGGATAGATCGCCTTCCAGGGAGCGGAGGCGAGATCCATGGTCAGGCCGCCTTGCCCTTGCGCAGTGCGGCGAGCCGGGTGCCGGAGGCCGCCGCCTCCTTCAAAAGGGCGGCGGGTTCGAACACGTCCTTGCCGGTGCGCGCGTGCCAGAACTCCAGGCGCTCGACGATGCCGCCCACGCCGTGGCTTTCGGCCCAGAACATCGGCCCGCCCTTGCCGACCGGAAAGCCGTAGCCGTTGACCCAGACCAGGTCGATGTCGGAGGCCCGGGCGGCGATGCCTTCCTGCAGGATCTTCGCGCCCTCGTTGATCAGCGGGTAGAGCGTGCGTTCGGTGATTTCGTCGGCCGGAATGTCCCGGCGTTCGATGCCGCGCTCGGCCGCCTTTTCCGCGATCAGGGCCTCGACCTCGGGGTCGGGCGTGGGCGTGCGCGCACCGGCCTCGTAGATGTAAAACCCCTTGCCGGTCTTTTGGCCGAAGCGGCCCTGTTCGCACAGCGCGTCGGCGATCGCGGCGGTCTTGCCGAGTGCCTTGCGGTTGCGCCAGCCGATGTCGAGGCCGGCGAGGTCGCCCATCGCGAACGGTCCCATCGGCCAGCCGAAATCGGTGAAAACCTTGTCGACCTGCTGCGGGGTGGCGCCCTCCAGCAGCAGGTCCTCGAGCTCGGCCGAACGGGCGGCGAGCATGCGGTTGCCGACGAAGCCGTGGCAGACCCCGACCACGACCGGCACCTTGCCGATCCGGCGCGCCAGCGACACGGCGGTGGCGAGCACGTCGGGCGCCGTCTTGGCGCCGCGTACGATCTCCAGCAGCCGCATGATGTTGGCGGGCGAGAAGAAATGCAGCCCGACCACGTCCTGCGGGCGGCCGGTGGCGGCGGCGATCTCGTCGATGTCGAGATAGGAGGTGTTGGAGGCGAGCACCGTGCCCGGCCGGGCGACCGCCTCGATCTTGGCGAACACCTCCTTCTTGATCGCCATCTCCTCGAAGACGGCTTCGATGATCAGGTCGCATTCGGCGAGGTCGGCATAGTCGGTGGTGCCGCCGAGACGTTCCAGGCGCGCGTCGCGGGCCTCCTCGGTCAGCGAGCCGCGCTTGACCGAAATATCGTAGTTCTTGCCGATGGTGGCGAGGCCGCGATCGAGCGCCTCCCGGCTCAATTCCAGGATCGTGACGGGAACGCCGCCATTGAGGAAGGACATGGCGATGCCGCCGCCCATCGTGCCCGCGCCGATCACGCCGACGCGCTTGACGGCGCGCGGGGCGACATCCTTGCCGACGCCGTCGATTTTGGTCGCCTCGCGTTCGGCGAAGAACAAATGGCGCTGGGCGCGCGACTGCTCGCCCTGAACGAGCTCGACGAAATAATTCCGTTCGGCGGCGAGCGCGTCCTCGAACGGCATCGTCAGGCTGTTGCGGACCGATTGCGCGCAACGTACCGGCGCGTCGAGGCCGCGCTTCTTCTTCAAAAGAGCGGCGACGGCGGCGTCGAAGCCGTCGAGATCGTTCTTGGCCTCCGCCAGCTTGTCCTCGCGCCGGCTCACCGGCACGAGGGCCGCACCCTCGTCGGCCCTGGCGCGTGCGAAGGCGATCGCGTTGGCAAGCAGCGCGTCATCGTGGACCGCCTCGACCAGCCCGGCGGCAAGCGCATCGCCGGAGCCGATCGGATTGCCCGATACGATCAAGGTCAGCGCCTGCATGGGGCCGATCAGCCTCGGCAGCCGCTGCGTGCCGCCGGCGCCGGGCAGGATGCCGAGCTTGACCTCGGGCAGGCCGAATCTGGCGCCGGCATCCGCGACGCGGAAGTGACAGCCCATCGCCAGCTCAAGCCCGCCGCCGAGCGCGGTGCCGTGAATGGCGGCCACGGTCGGCTTGGCAAACGATTCCAGCGCGGCGATCAGGTCGGGAAGGTTGGGGCGCTCCAGCGCCTTCGGGGTGCCGAATTCCGTGATGTCGGCGCCGGAGACGAAGGTGCGGCCGGCGCAGGCCAGCACCAGGCCGCGTACGCCATCGTCGTCGCGCAGGGCCTCGAGCGCCTCGTGCAACGGCTTGCGCAAATGCAGGCTGAGCGCGTTGACGGGCGGATTGTCGAGCGTCACGATCGCAATGTCGCCGTCTCGGGTGACGGTCACGGCTTCTGTCATCAATTCTCTCCCTTGGCGGGCGCCGATCACGCGGCACCACTATCGCGCAATTATGGCAGGCGGGCCTGTTTCAGGAAATCGGAAAGCAGCGCTGCGACTGCGTCCGGTTGTTCGATGCACGGCAGATGTCCGGCGTCCCGGACGATCTCGAAACGGGCGCCGGCGATCAGAGCCGCCGTCGACCGCACCAGATCGGGCGGCGTCGAGCCGTCCTGGTCGCCGACCACGCACAGGGTGGGCAGTGTCAGCGCCGCTGTGCCGGCGGTCAGGTCGGCGTCGCGGAGTGCGGCGCAGGTGCCGGCGTAGCCGTCCGCCGGGGTGCGCGTGAGCATGGCGACATAGCCGGCATAGTCGGGATTGTCGGGGCTGCGATAGGCCGGGGTGAACCAGCGTTCCATGATCGCGTCGGCCAGCGAGGCGATGCCGTTTTTAGTCACGCCGTCGATGCGTTGGTTCCACATCTCGGCGGTGCCGATCTTGTGGGCGGTGTCCATCAGCACCAGCGCCTCGGCCAGATCCGGCCGTCTGGCCGCCAGGCCCTGCGCGATCATGCCGCCGACCGACAGGCCGACAAGGGCGCACGATCCGACGCCGCAATGGGCAAGCAGCGCCTCCAGATCGCCGATATGATCGTCGAGCCGGTAGGGCGGCGGCGGTGCCTCGGACAGGCCGTGGCCGCGCTTGTCGTAGCGGATAAAGCGAAAGCCGTCTCCCAGGCGCGCCATCACCGCATCCCAGATGCGGAAATCGGTGCCGAGCGAATTGGCGAAAACCAGCGTGGGTTTGGCCGGGTCGCCCCGGTCCTCGTAATGCAGAACAATGCCGTTGGCACGGACGAACGCCATGCGGTCTCCTCTCCATCTCCGCGACATACTACCGAGTATGTTGCGCGTTTTTCAACCGGTCAATTGGGCCTGAATCGGATTCTTGGGCCCCGAATGCAAGCGCTTTGCCGGTATGGTGCAAGCAGATAGCGGCGCCGGGCGAAGCATGCTTGCCAGGGCGCGGCAAGGCCGGTATAGGACGACTATGTCGATCGCACGCCCATATACGCGTTCAGCCTTGCGCCCGTTCTGCGCGCCGGCAGCCGCGCGTGCGCTTTCCTCGACCCGTCTTCTGCTCGGTCTTATCGGCGATCGCCGGGTCCGCTGAAGGAGCGCCCGGCGGTCGATATGCCTGACCGGGCCTGCTGCTCCTCGCACAACCAATACCGTGATAGCGACGATTGCGTTCCCGTTCGGGCCTGGGCCCGATTGGTGGAGACGCCGGAGACAAGACGATGAACGAACAATCCCCGATCAAGACCACGCCGGCCGGCATGCCGGACGCGGCCAGGAAATATCAGCCTTACCCCGCCGTCGGGCTGCACGACCGGACCTGGCCCGAAAAACGGATCGAACGAGCGCCGATCTGGTGCTCGGTCGACCTGCGCGACGGCAACCAGGCGCTGGTCGACCCGATGGGCCACGAGCGCAAGGCCCGCATGTTCCGGCTCCTGCTCGACATGGGGTTCAAGGAAATCGAGATCGGCTTTCCGTCGGCCTCGCAGACCGATTTCGACTTCGCCCGCTGGGCAATCGAGGAAGCCGGCGTGCCCGACGACGTCGACCTGCAGGTCCTGGTGCAGTGCCGGCCCGAACTGATCGCCCGCACCTTCGAGGCCCTCGAGGGCGCCCACACGCCGATCGTGCATTTTTACAACTCGACCAGCGAGTTGCAGCGCCGGGTGGTGTTCGAGAAGGACGTCGCCGGCATCAAGCGCATCGCCACCGACGCGGCCAAGATGATCACCGACATGGCGGCCAAGGCGGGCGGCGGCTACCGCTTCCAGTATTCGCCCGAAAGTTTTACCGGCACCGAGCTCGAGGTGGCGCTGGAGATCTGCAACGCGGTGATCG
This sequence comes from Nitratireductor alexandrii, assembly GCF_004000215.1. Classification (GTDB taxonomy): domain Bacteria; phylum Pseudomonadota; class Alphaproteobacteria; order Rhizobiales; family Rhizobiaceae; genus Mangrovimarina; species Mangrovimarina alexandrii. Next base: position 183,132 of record NZ_RBVY01000007.1, read on the forward strand.
AGATCGTCGATCCCACGCCGCAGGATCGTCTGATCATCAACCTGCCGGCGACGGTGGAGATGTCGACGCCCAATATCCATGCCGATCAGATCGAATGGATGTGCCGCAATATCGACCGGCGCGACAGCGTCATCATTTCGCTGCACCCCCACAACGACCGCGGCACCGGGATCGCGGCGACCGAGCTCGGCCTGATGGCCGGCGCCGACCGGGTCGAGGGCACCTTGTTCGGCAATGGCGAGCGCACCGGCAATGTCGATCTCGTCACGCTGGCGCTCAACATGTATACCCAGGGCGTCGATCCGATGCTCGACTGCCGCGACATCACGCGCATGCGCGACGTGTTCGAATATTCGAACCAGATGAAGATACCCGAGCGCCACCCCTATGTCGGCGAGCTGGTCTACACCGCCTTTTCCGGATCGCATCAGGACGCCATCAACAAGGGCATGAAGGCGATCAAGAAGGCCAACAAAGAATTGTGGGAAGTGCCCTATCTGCCGATCGACCCGGCCGATGTCGGCCGCACCTACGAGGCGATCATCCGCATCAACTCGCAGTCCGGCAAGGGCGGCATCGCCTATGTCTTGCAGGCCGACTACGGCATCAATCTGCCGCGCAACCTGCAGGTCGAGTTCTCCCGCCACGTCCAGCAGATCACCGATGCCGAAGGCAAGGAACTGCCGTCGACGCGCATTCACGACAGTTTTATGGAGACCTATGTCGATCAGCCGGACGCGCGGCTCAAATATGTCGATCACCACACCTATCCCGACAGCGAGGCCAAGGGCCGGCGCGTGGTGGAGGCGGTGATCCTCGACAAGGGCCAGGAAATAACGATCCGGGGTACCGGGACCGGGCCGATCGACGGGTTCGTCGACGCGCTTTCGCGCCATATCGGGGTCGAGTTGTCGGTGCTGGACTATTCCGAGCACTCCCTGCAGCAGGGCTCCAACGCCGCGGCGATCAGCTATGTCGAGGTTGAATACCCCAAAGGCCGTCTGTTCGGCGTCGGTATCAACACCAATATCGTCGCCGCCTCGCTCGAGGCGGTGGTGTCGGCGGCCAACCGCATTTTGGGACGGTAAGGGCGGCCGGGAACCGAGCAAGGCGCATCCGCGGCCGGTCGGCCCCGCCGCGGATGATCCCGGTCCTGCCTGACCGGAATGTGGTGCCAGGAGCGGAGGAGGTTGCGTGTCGGATAGTCTTTTTGCCCACGAAATCGGGACCGGAGGCGAGCCGGTGGTGTTTTTGCACGGTTTCGGCGCCGGACATTTCGTCTGGCGCGACATTCAGCCCGTCATCGCCGCGTTCCGTTCCACCATCGCCTATGACCTGCCCGGGCATGGCGGATCGCTGGCCTTCGCCGAGGCGGGCCCGCCCAAGGTGGCGGCAAAGGCCGTGCTCGCCGATCTCGACGCGCGCGGGGTCGGCCGGTTTCACCTCGTCGGCCATTCGATGGGCGGGGCGATCGCGACCCTGATCGCGGCCGGCGCCCCGGAGCGGGTCGCTTCGCTGATGGCGCTGGCGCCCGGCGGTTATGGCGAAACCATCGATGCCGCGCATCTTCGCCGCTACGCCGCGGCCGATACGCCCGCGGCCCTCAGCGCGGCCCTTCGTGTCATGTACGGGCCGGATTTCGCGCTTGCGCCGGCCCTGGTGGCGCCCTACGCCGAGGCGGTCGCCCGGCCGGGCCAGACGGACAGGCTGGTCGAGATCGCCGCCTTGCTGTTTCGCGGCGAGCGCCAGGGTGTGATTCCCTACGCCTTGCGGGCCGGCCTGGCGATGCCGGTCAAGGTGCTGTGGGGCCGCGAGGACCGTATCCTGCCGTTCTCCCACACCGAGGGGCTGCCGCCGCGCATGGCGCTGCACGCCTTCGCAGGCGCCGGCCATATGCTGGCCGACGAGTGCGCGGCCGACGTCATCCATCTGATCCGACAGAACATTCGCTGACGGCCGCGCAGAGGGCTCAGGGGCGCAGCGGCCGCTTGGGGAGGCGGCTCTCGTGCGCGGCGAGCGTGGCCCGGCTCGCCCAGACGGCAAGTTCCTGGCGGCGTCCCTCGAGCTGGTTGTCGCCGAGATACTCGAAATCCGCCAGAAGCCTGTCGGCGGCCTCGGGATCGCGCCGGCGGATGTCGGCGACGACGTCGTCGCTGATGACGGCGGCGCGGCCGACCAGGCGGGTCAGTTCCTCCAGACGGCTTGCCGCGTTGACCGTGTCGCCGATGACGGCGAGTTCGAGCCGTCTTTCGGTGCCGATATTGCCGACCACGACCGGACCGTAATGCAGGCCGATGGCGATTTGGACCGGCTCGGCGCCGCGGGCGCGGCGCCGCTCGTTGAGCGCGGCGACATCCGTCAGGATCGCGTTGACGCAGGCGACGCCGTTCAGCGGATCCTGGGGCACAGGCTCGGGCGTGCCGAACGTGGCCATCACGCCGTCGCCGATGAACTTGTCGAGCGTGCCGCCATGCCGGAAGATCGCTTCTTCCAGCAATCCGTGCACCTCGCGCAGCAGACTGATGGTTTCGACCGGGGTGTGGCGCTCCGACCAACGGGTGAAGCCGACGACGTCGGCAAACAGGATCGCGGCGTCGAGTTCACGGATCTCGGCGAAGGGCAGGTCGTCGCGCGCCAGTTCGTCGACCGTTGCCGGCGGAAAATAGCGCGCGAGATTGAGCCGCTGGCGCTCGATCGCCGCGTAGCGCCACACCAGCCGGCGCGAACGCGCCACGCCGCCGGCCAGGATCGTGGCGACGATGCCGAACACGACGATCTTCTGCGCCTCGACCGACAGGTCGATCAGAGCCGGATTCGCGATCAGGGTGATGCGCTCCGACAGGTCCAGCGACGACGATCCCGGCGCGAAGGGGGAATAGATGACGCTGTCCGGCAAGGAGGCGAGCCAGGTCAGGCCGACAACCCAGCTGACGATGCCGACAAACCCGCCCCACAACACCAGCCTGGGCTGGTCGGAAAAGGCAAGGCCGGCGATCAGCACGAAGAAATAACCGAAAGTCTCGAACCGCAATGCCAGTTGCGGCGGATAGTCGGCGGGCGAAAACGGATTCGGATACAGCATCATCACCGTGATCAGCGCGAAATCGAGCGTGACGAATACGTAAAGATGCCAGTTCCGGAGCCAGCCCAACCGGTCGATCATTGCCGGAATGAAGCCCGTCAGCAGAAAGACGATGACGAGCGACTGATAATAGAAGGATTCGGGATAAGGCGCGATGACGGCGACCAGGATATAGATTGCCACCAGCGCCGCGACGCGCCCGCGCAACTGCAGTCGCCGCCCCTCGCGCTCGTGCCGGTCGAATGTCTCGTTGAGAAGCGTTGGAAACGATCTCGGCTTGCGCCGGGAGCGGTTCCGCATTGTCGATCCGAACCGTTCCGCAACCGCCATGTCGTTCATCCCGCGCGAATCTAGCGTCCCACACATAATTGACCGGACGGGGATTACCAAAGGGCGGCGCGATTTCCGCCGGTGCGCCCGCCGCATTCGGGCCGATACTCTTTGTGACCGGGACGAACACTGTGTTAAAGAAGTGTTAACCCACACGATCGGCACGGGGATCGGTCATGAACGACGGACAGAAGATCGCGGCGGAACAGTCGCAGGGCAAACTCGCGCAGGCGCTGCGCGAAGTCAGGACGGCATCGGCCGAACGCGAGGACGTGGTGGTGGAACTGCGCGAGGCGGCGCGCATGCGCCTCGAGCTTCTAGCGCAGGAGCTGGAGCCGGTTTTCGCCGACGTGCCGCCCGAGGAGATCCAGTTCGACTTTGCCATCTCCTCCGGCGTCCAGCCGCGGCTCTGGATCGACGCCGTCACCCATGTCGCGCTCGGACGCGACCGGCGCACCTATCGATTTGTCCGCGACACCCGGCTGGGGCGCACGGTGCTTGCCGAATCGACCGAGATCAAGCCGGTGGCCGACCAGGTCACCCGTTATATCGCCGAGCGTATGATCGAGCGACAGCGCTGGCTCGACGGCACGGTCGAGCCTCTGCGGCCGGCAAGCGCTGAAACCGCCGTGGCCACCGGCCGGGAGGCCGGGGATGATGGCGTCGACGAGCCCGCCGAGGCGCCGTCTTTGGCCAATGGAGAGGCACGGGCCCGCCGGGCGCGCAAGGCCGGCCAGGGTCTCAGGGCGTTCCTGTCTGGGCTGGTGATTGTGCTTGCCGGGGCGGCGGTCGCCTTCGCGATCGCCGCGGCGATCTACTGGGAGCGTCTGGCGGCCTATTTCGCCGCCGGCTGAAGCGGCTTGAGCAGCGCGGTCCGTTCGATCTCGCGCAGCGCCAGGGCCGCGCCCGTGACGCCCTTGCGCGTCAGGTCGAGCGTCCAGGCGCCCGGCCGGCCGCCGATTTCGAACAGGTTGAACTGGGCCGCGGGCTTCTTGCCGCCCAGACCCTGACTGGCCGAGGTGACGCCCACCACCGGGGCGGGACCGTCGCGCGCGGGAATGTGATGGAGCGTCGGCAGGTGGGTATGGCCGTGCAGCACCAGTTCGACGCCGTGCCGGCGCACGATGCGCTGGAACAGGCCGATGCCGTAGAGCCGCTTGTGGGCGGACGTTGCCCCGCGCACGGGCGGGTGATGGATCATGATCACCCGGAACAGGCCGCGCTGTTCGGCAAGGCGCAGCAGATGGCCGAGGCGCGCGGCCTGGGTCGCGCCGAAATGGCCGAGCGCCATGAACGGGCCGGTGGCGCGGGCCGACGACACGCCGATCAGCGCCACGTCGCCGCGCACCCGCAGATAGGGAAAACCGTATTCGGATAGCCCCACCCCGGTTTTCTCGCCGGTGATCCAGGGGCGCCAGGCCCGGCAGCTCTTGACGAGCGCGCCCGGCACATAGGCGTCGTGATTGCCCGGCACGACCGAGACGTCGTCCGGCCGGCCCAGGGCTGTCAGCCATTCGCGCGCCAGTTCGATCTCGGCGTCGAGCGCCAGGTTGACCAGGTCGCCGGTCACCGCCAGATGATCGGCCTCGGCCTGGGCGAGGCCGGCCATCAGCGCCTCGGTCACGCCCGGGTTCAGCAGGTGCTTGCGGTTGCGTTTCCAGTTGACGTAGCCGGTGATGCGCTTGGAGGCGAGCTCGCGGTAGGATAGATCGGGCAGGGGGCCGAGATGGATGTCGGAAATATGCGCGAGGCGAAACATGCGGTTCGTTCTGAAGCTGCTGTTGTGGGGCCGAACCTAAAGTGGTTCGGCTGCGAATGAAACGGCCTGCGTTCGTTTGCCGCTCGGTGTCGGTGCGCCCGTGAGTGCGGTCGGCGCGTCATCGGCGGGCTGGTCGCGGCTGCGCACCCGGTTGATGCATGTCGTCTTTCTGCTCGGCCGGCCGATGACGCTCGGCGCCCGCGCGATCGTCTTTCGCGACCCGGACCGCTCGGTGCTGCTGGTCCGGCACAGCTACGTCCCGGGCTGGCAGCTTCCCGGCGGCGGCGTCGAGCCGGGCGAGGCGCTGGAGGAAGCCCTGACGCGCGAATTGCGCGAGGAGGCCAATGTCGAACTCGACGCGCCGCCGGCGTTGAAGGCGGTCTATTTCAACCGCAACGCCAGCCGGCGCGATCACGTCGCGCTTTATCTCGTCACCGCTTTTCGCCAGACGGCGGACAAGGCGCCCGACCGCGAGATCGTCGAAGCGCGCTTTTTCGGCCTCGATGCGCTGCCGGCGGCCACGACGCCGGCCACGCGCCGGCGGATCGGGGAAATTTTCGGCGATGCGCCCATTTCGCCCTACTGGTAGCGGCCGCAGGGGCACTCAGGCGGCGGCGCGCAGCCGGGCGCGGTCGTGCGGGGCCTCGTAGTCGAGCGCGGGGCCGACCGGCACGATGCGGGTCGGGTTCACGCTCTCGTGGCTGGAATAATAATGCTGCTTGATATGGAAGAGATCGACCGTGTCGGCAATGCCCGGCAATTGGTAGAGTTCGCGCAGATAGTTCGACAGGTTGGGATAGTCGGCGATCCGCCGCAGATTGCACTTGAAGTGCCCCACATAGACCGGGTCGAACCGCACCAGCGTGGTGAAAAGCCGCCAGTCGGCCTCGGTCAGGCGCTCGCCGGCCAGGTAGCGATGGTGCTGCAGATGCGCCTCGATCTCGTCGAGTGCTGAAAAAAGCTCGGCGAAGGCTTCTTCGTAGGCTTTCTGCGTGGTCGCGAAGCCGCAGCGATAGACGCCATTGTTGACCGGCTCGTAAATGCGTTCGTTCCACCGGTCGATTTCGGCGCGCAGTCGGGCCGGGTAGAGATCGACGCTGGCGTCGCCCCAAGCGTCGAAGGCGGCGTTGAGCATGCGGATGATCTCGGAGGATTCGTTCGAGACGATGGTCTCTTCCTTCCGGTCCCACAACACCGGAACGGTCACCCGCCCCGAATAGGCGGGATCGGCCCTGGTGTAGATCTGGTGCAGGAAATTTGCGCCGTAAAGCGGATCGCCGGTGGCGCCGTCGCGCTCGCGGAAGGTCCAGCCGTTCTCGCCCATGAAGTGGTCGACGACGGCGACCGAGATCACGTCGTCGAGCTTCTTGAGCGCGCGCACGATCAAGGTGCGGTGCGCCCAGGGGCAGGCCAGCGACACGTAGAGATGGTAGCGTCCCGCCTCGGCCTTGAAACCGCGCTCGCGTCCCTCGGCCGGTGCGCCATCCGGCGTCACCCAGTCGCGAAACCGGGATTGGGAACGCACGAACCGTCCGCCCGATTTCTTGGTGTCGTATCCCTTGTCGAACCATTGTCCGTCGACGAGCAAACCCATGTCGCAACTCCCTTGTTGGAGACCAATTTAGGCATCGGTTCCGGATTTCACAGCCCGTTCGGGCTTGAACGGATCGTCACCGCAGCGGCGACGTCGCCCGCAACGGGCCGATTTTCGCGTGGACGGGTGGGCGAATTGGTGCTAGCTGGATTTTTCCAAGGGGGCAAAAATCAGCCATGAACCGTATCCAGCGACGACGACCACGCCCGCGCGGCTAGCCGCGTTCGCCTTCCGCCCACGGGCGGCTGTCGTCACCGCTTTGCGATACGGATTATCATGCTCGACATTGCCTATCTGGCCGAGACGGCCGAACACGATCACGCCATCGAAGACATCAACGCGGAAGCCTTCGGGCCCGGCCGCTATGCCCGCGCGGCCTACAAGATCCGCGAAGGCGGCCCGCATGAGCGCGCGCTGTCCTTCGTTGCCATGCACGACGGCCAGGTGGTTGCCACCGTTCGGCTGACCCGGGTGGCGGCCGGTTCGGGGCGGGCGCTGCTGCTCGGTCCGCTGGCCGTGAAGCCGGCCTTCAAGGACAGGGGGATCGGGCGCGCGCTCGTGCGCGTCGCCATCGAGGCGGCCCGCGCGGCGGGCGCACCGGCGGTGATTCTGGTCGGTGACGAACCTTATTACGGTCCGCTCGGTTTCCGGCGCATTCCGGCCCGGCGCATCGTCATGCCGCGTCCGGTCGATCCGAACCGGCTTTTGATCCACGAGATTTCCGAGGGCGCGCTCGATGCGCTGCAGGGCGTGATGGTTCACGCCGATCACGCGGTTCCGGCGTAGCGTGTCTGGGCGCGATCCGCGCCGGGGCTGATCCGGTGTCGTGGGCTCAGCGCCCCTCGCGATACCACATGGCGCAAAAGGCGAACAGCAGCAGCGCCAGGCCGAAAAAGCCGGCGAACAACGGCACCCGATTGACCGATTTGAGCACGCTGTCGCGGGTCGTGCGCAGGCCGATCCAGTCGCGCCCCGACGCTTCGGTGCCGGCGGCGCGCACGGGCACGATGCCGGGCATCGCCAGCCCCCCGCCCAGGCCGGCGAGGCGACGGACGCTGCCGCCGGTCGCCTCGGCCGCCGGACGCAGCACGTCCAGGGTCGATACGGTCTCGGCGAATTCCGGCGCGTTGACCGGGCCGACATGGGCGAGCGCGGTCAGATCGCCATTGGCGACCTGGTAAAGGCCGATTTCCTCGACCGTGGCGCTGCCGGAGAAAAGCCCCGGCTTGCCGGCGACCAGCGGCAGATCCATCGTCGCGCCGGACGGGGTGATGATCCGCGCCGGGCCTGCCTCCTCGCTCATCGTCTGCCGGCTGACTTCGAGCGTCATGCCGCGGCCGGAGGCCGTCAGGCGCTCTTCCTCGAGTTCCGGTTCCTTCATCAGCCAGTGGGCGATGCGGCGGTAGAGCGAGACATGCGGCCCGCCGCCCTCGAAGCCGCGCGCCCACAGCCAGCCCTGGTCGGACAGGAACATGCCGACCCGGCCCTCGCCGTTGCGGTTGAGCAGAAGCAGCGGTTCCTCGCCGGGCCCCTTCATGACAACGTCGCCCAGGGGCCGCGAAATGCCCACCAGACGGAACCAGCGGCTCCAGTTCGGCGGTTCCTGTCCGGATCCTTCCAGCCCGCGCGTCACCGGGTGGCGGGCGCCGGTTTCCGTCAGGCGCGGGTAAAACGCCTCCTCGATCACGGTCCCCGTCGGCAGGGCCGGCAGGGCCGACATCAGCGGCGTGCGCGAGATCGACTGCTCGCCCGCATATTCGGGGCCGGCGGCGATCAAAAGCGCGCCGCCGCGTTCGACATATTCGGCGATGTAGTCGTAATACAGGATCGGCAGCACGTCGCGGTGCTGGTAGCGGTCGAAGATGATCAGGTCGAAATCGTTGATCTTCTCCACGAACAGTTCGCGGGTGGGAAAGGCGATCAGCGACAGGTCGTTGATCGGCGTGCCATCCTGTTTTTCGGGGGGGCGCAGAATGGTGAAGTGCACCAGATCCACCGCCGCGTCCGATTTCAAAAGGTTGCGCCAGGTGCGCTCGCCGGCATGCGGTTCGCCCGATACCAGCAGCACGCGCAAATTTTCGCGAATGCCGTCGACGATCGCGATCGCGCGGTTGTTGGTGTCGGTGATCTCGCCCTCGGCGCGTTTGACCGACAATTCCACGATGTTGCGTCCGGCGCCCGGCACGGTGATCTCGAGCGGCATTTCCGAGCCGAAGATGGCGCGCTCAAGGGCGACCTGTTCGCCGTTGATCGACACCCGCACGTCGACGGGCCGGCCTTCCTCGCCGGTGCCGATGACGCGGTAGGACATCGACAGCGGCTTGCCGACAATGCCGAAACGCGGCGCGTTGACGAAGCGCACGCGGCGGTCGCGCTCGCCGTCGTCGCCGGTGACCAGCGCATGCAGTGGGCCCGGCAGACCGTCGAAGACGGCCGGCATGTCGTGGACCTGGCCGTCGGTGACCATCACCGCGCCGCCGATACGCGAGGGCGGCACGTCGCGGAACACGCTTTCCAGCGCCGCGAACAAGCGGGTCTGGGTGCGATCGTCGGTGTCGCTGGCGCGACCGGCCTCGACCACGCGCACGTCGAACTGGTTGAAGCGGCCGAGGCGGGCCTTCAGCTCCTCGACCGCCTGCTCGGTCGTGGCCTGGCGCGCGCCGATATCCTGGCTCTGGCTGCGGTCGACGACGACGGCGACCACGCTTTGCAGCGGGTCGCGTTCCTCGTCGAGCAGGACCGGATTGAGGAGCGCGAGCGCCAGGGCGGCAAAGGCGGCGACGCGCAACAGCGCGCCGCGCTGGCGAAAATAGAGCGCGGCAAGAGCAAGCAGTGCCATCGGCACGGCGAGGGCCGCCATAAGCGGCCAGGACAGGAGCGGTTCGAAGGCGAGCGACCAGTTCATCAGCCGCTCCTATTGCCCGAGCCGTTCGAGCAGGACCGGCACGTGCACCTGGTCCGATTTGTAGTTGCCCGTCAGCATGTACATCATGATGTTGACGCCGGTGCGAAGCGCGTAGATGCGCTGCATCGGATCGGCCGGCACCGTCGGCAACAGCGGATCGCCGTTGGCGTCGATCGCCCAGGCGCCGGCGAGATCGTTGGCGGTGATCATGATCGGCGAGACGCCGTCGCCGGTCCTCACCGGCCGGCCGTCGCTGCTTTGCGCGTTGAGCGCGGCCTCCACCCACAACGGGCCGCCGGCGTAGCGACCGGGGAAATCGCGTAGGATGTAGAAGGACTTGGTCAGCACGTGGTCCTCCGGCACCGGCTCGAGCGGCGGCACGTTCAGGTCGGAAAGAATATCGCGCAGCCGCCGCGTGGCCGGGCTTGCGGCGCCCGACAGGTCGAAGCCGGTCGCATATTGGTCGCGCGTGTCGAACAGAACCGAACCGCCCTGGCGCATATAGGCGTCGACGCGGGCGATGGCGGCCTGCGAGGGCATGGGCGCTGCCGGATCGACCGGCCAGTAGATCAGCGGATAAAACGCCAACTCGTCATTGGCGATGTCGACGCCGGCCGGCGGACCCGGCTCGAGCGCGGTCTTGTCGATCAGGAAGCGGGTGAGCCCGGCGATGCCGGCACGGCTGACGGCGTCGATCGAAGCGTCGCCGGTCAGCACGTAGGCGATGCGGGTGGTCGCGATCGCGGCGATTGCCTCGGCGTCGCCCGGCTTGGTGTCCTGGCCGGCGGCCTCGTTGACGCCGCCGGCCAAAAGTCCCGCGCCGAGCGCAATGGCCACAAATGCGGCACCCGCCGCCCTGGGCGCGGCGCGGCGTCTGCGGGCAAACACGCCGCCGATCCAGAACACGGCCAGCGTGTCCAGCACCATCAGCGCCAGGGCCAGCCCGATCAGCGGGCCGCGCAGGTCGCGCGACTGGTCGAGCGCATAGGCGGCCGTGGAAACCGGCAAGTCGGTCGCCGGGCGCTCGATGGTGGCGAGCGTGGCCTCGGCACCGAGCAGATTGTGAGCCACAAGCCCTTCCTCGGTGCCGTAGAGGCCGGGCGGGTTTTCGATCGTCACCGTTTGCGGGCCGCCGGTGGCAAGCGGCCTGGCGTCGGGGGACGGCGGTGCCAGCATGCCGTTGGCGGCGATCATGCGAAACGGCGCCAGCGTCTGGAGATTGCCGCTGGCAACGGCCTCGATCGCGCCTTGGTTGCGCGACATCTGCACCAGCCGCCGCAGCACGTCGACGAAGCTGCCGGAGATCGGCAGGCTGGACCAGGTCGCCTCGGGGGTAACGTGAAACAGCACGATCGTTCCCTCGCCGCGCGCCGCGCCGGTAACCAGCGGCGTGCCATCGGCGAGGTTGGCCCAGGTCCGCTCGAAAAGATCCGGCGTCGGCTCGGCCAGCACCTGGCGCGTGACGGTGACGTCGCGCGGCGGCGTCAGGTCGGCGAAGGGACCGGTGGGCGGAAACTCGGCCACCGGCTGCGGTTCGGTCCACGTCAACGAGCCGCCGAGCGCACGTTCGCCGAGCCGCAGACGCACCGGAAGCAACGCGTCGTCATTGTCGGCCGCGGCCAGCCGCGATCCGGCAAAACGCACCAGCGTGCCGCCGCCCTCGACCCATTCGATCAGTGCCTGGCGGGCGGTGTCCGGCAATGTGCCGACATCGGCCATGACGATCAGCGCCGGCTTTTGATCGAGCAGGTCGGGGATCGCCTCGGCGAGGTCGAAGGTCGGCGCCTCGACCAGGTCGGCGAACGGCGCCAGCGCGCGCTCGATATAATAGAGCGGCGACAGCAGCGGTTGAGCCTGGTCGCCCTCGGCTTGCGAGACCAGACCGACGCGGCGGCGTTTGGCGTTTTCGTCCAGAACCCTGACGGCGGCAGCCTGGTTCTCGCCGTCGACGCGGATGGTGGCGAAGTCGTTGCGCAGCTCGAACGGTACCCGCAATTCCGCCGTTGCCGCGGTCTCGCCCGGAGCGAAAGCGAACACGGTGTCGGCGATGCGGCGTCCGCGATCGTCGAAGGCGCCGGCCGTTACCTGGCGCGGACCGGTATCGGCCGCCGCCCGTATCGCGGTGACCGCGAAATGGTCGGGGCGGTTTTCCGTGGCGGTCAGGCCGATCATGGCCAGCCGCTCCGGCGTGATCCAGACGACTTCGCCGGCCGTTCCGCCCAGCAATTGCGCGAAGGCAGCCTCGTCGCCGGCGCTGGCCAGCCCGTCGGACAGCACGGCGACCGTCGCCGTCGGCAGGGCGTCGAGAGCGCCGGCCACGCGGCCGAATATCGCGGCGCGGTCGACCGGGACAGGCCGCGGTTCGGCCGCGCGCAAGCGGTTGCGGGCTTCCTCGGCATCGAAGGGACCGATCTCGGCATTCGGCTTCTCGGCCGTCAGCGCCAGCACGACCGGCGCGCCGCTTTCGGCGGCGTCGGCAATCAGCCGTTCGGCGGTGGCGACGCGCAGGTCCCAGTCCGTCGCCGCCGCCCAGCCATTGTCGATGACCAGCGCCAGCGCCTCGCCGGCCGTCTGGAGCTTTTCGCGCGGGCGGAAGATCGGCTCGGCGAGCGCGAGGATCACCAGCGCGGCCATCACGAGCCGCAACAAGGTTAGCCACCACGGGCTTTGATGCGGCGTTTCCTCCTTTTTCAGCACGCGCGCCAGGATGCGCAGCGGCGGAAACAGCTCGGACTGGGGCTTGGGCGGCGTCAGCCGCAGCAGCCACCAGATGACGGGCAGCGCGAGCAGGCCGAGCAGCACCAGAGGCTGGCCGAAAGCCAGGAAACTCATCGCGGCCCTCCCGCCGTGCGGGCGAAAGCGGCGCTCAGCGCCAGGTGGACCTGCACCAGCGCCTCCGAGGCCAGCCTGTCGGTGTGATTGACCGTGTAGCTCCACGACAGGCGCTTGCACCAGGCGGCCAGCGCCTCGCGGCGCGCCAGATAGGCCTGGCGATAATCCTCAGCCAGGGTTTCGGCCCGGCCGGCGGTCAGTTTCGCGCCGGTTTCGGGATCGCGAAACTCGGTGCGGCCGGCATAAGGAAAGCTTTCCTCGGCCGGATCGGCAATCTCGATCAGATGGGCGCGTACGCCGTGGCGCGCCAGCACGTCGAGCCAGGCCATGGTCTCCTCGACGGGATCGAGGAAATCGCTGACGATGACGATGTCGGAAAAGCGGCGGATCGCGGCCAGTTCGGGCTGGTCGGGCACGGTTTTGGCCTGTAGCAGGCTCGAGGCCAGACGCTCGGCGCCGTTTCGGGCCACGAACGGATCGGACAGGCCGGGCCAGGCGATGCGCTCGCCGCCGCGCGACAGCAATTCGGCCAGCGCCAGCACCAGGACCAGCGCGCGCGATTCCTTCGACACCGAGGCATTGGCGGAGCGGTAGAGCATCGAGGGCGAGGGATCGGCCCACAGCCACACCGTATGGGCGGCTTCCCATTCGCGGTCGCGCACGAAGATGTGCTGATCGTCGCGCGCCGAGCGGCGCCAGTCGATGCGGGCGGTCGCCTCGCCCTCCACATAAGGCCGGAACTGCCAGAAATTTTCGCCGATGCCGCGCCGGCGCCGTCCGTGCCAGCCGGCGATCACCGTGTTGACGATACGGCGCGCATCGACCAGCAGATCCGGGATCAAGGCGGCGCGCGACCGTCCCCTGGCCAGGGCATCGCTCGGTGCGACCGGGGTGGCCGCCTGGCCTATCGGCGCCACCATCAACCGCCTTCTTTCACCAGCCTCGCGATCACGTCGCGCACGTTCATGCCCTCGGCGCGGGCCGAGAAGGTCAGCGCCATGCGGTGCTGCAGCACCGGTTCGGCCAGCGCATGCACGTCGTCGACCGACGGGGCCAGACGTCCGTCGTAGAGCGCGCGCGCCCGCGCGCACAAGGTCAGTGCCTGGCTGGCGCGCGGCCCGGGCCCCCAGGCGACATGCTTGTCGGTCTCGGCATTGCCGTTGCCGGGGCGCGCGGAGCGCACCAGATCGAGAATCGCCTCGACGACGCTTTCGGGCACCGGCATGCGTCGGATGAGCGCCTGGATCTCGCGCAAACGCTGCGACGACAGCACGTTTTCGGCCTTCGCCTCCTCGGCGCCGGTGGTTTCCAGCAGAATGCGGCGTTCGGCCTCGATATCGGGATAGAGAATGTCGACCTGCATCAGGAAACGGTCGAGCTGGGCTTCGGGAAGCGGGTAGGTGCCTTCCTGCTCGAGCGGGTTCTGGGTCGCGAGCACGTGGAACGGGGCCGGCAGGTCGTGACGCGCGCCGGCCACGGTGACGTGATATTCCTGCATCGACTGCAACAGCGCCGACTGGGTGCGCGGGCTGGCGCGGTTGATCTCGTCGGCCATCAGGAGCTGGGAGAAGACCGGGCCGGGGAGGAAGCGGAAATAACGTTTGCCGTTGTCGTCCTGCTCCATCACCTCGGAGCCGAGAATGTCGGACGGCATCAGGTCGGGAGTGAACTGGATGCGGCGGGAATCGAGCCCCAGCACCGTGCCCAGCGTGTCGACCAGCTTGGTCTTTGCAAGCCCGGGCACGCCGACGAGCAGGGCGTGTCCGCCCGCCAGGATGGCGACCATGGTGCGCTCGACCACCGCTTCCTGGCCGAAAACCACCTTGCCGACCGCCTCGCGGGTGCGCGAGATGTCGGCCAGCGCGCCTTCGGCCGCGGCGATCATCTGTTTTTCGTCGACCGCCTGTTGCTTCACCGTGACGCCCATGCCGTTTTTCCTTCGCTGATCGACCGCCACCGGCGACATGATCCCCCGATTCGCGCCATTCCGGTATATGCACCTTAAACTTAAAACGCCCAAAGTGGCTGACAAGCGGAACGACAGTGACTATTTCGTGACCATGACCGATCAATCCGAGACAAAAGGCAAGGGCTTGAACGAAGCCGGCGACGCCGCGTCGCTCGCCGCGCTGGTGTCGCGCGCCACGCGGGCCGGAAAGGGCGCGGCGCCGGTCGAGCGCTGGAATCCGGACCATTGCGGCGACATCGACATGGAGATCCGCGCCGACGGCACCTGGTTCTATATGGGCACGCCGATCGGCCGCATGCCGCTGGTGCAGCTCTTTTCCACCGTTCTGCGCAAGGACGAAGACGGCAAGACCTATCTCGTCACCCCGGTGGAAAAGGTCGAGATCAGGGTCGAGGACGCGCCGTTCCTGGCGGTCGAGCTGGCCGTGTCGGGCACTGGCGACGACCGCACGCTCACCTTCCGCACCAATGTCGGCGATGTCGTGGAGGCCGGCGACGCCCACCCGCTGCGTTTCGTGCTGGAAGACGAGACCGAAGGGCTGAAACCCTATCTTCTGGTGCGCGGGCGGCTGGAAGCGCTGGTGGCGCGGGCGGTGATGTACGAACTGGTGGAGCTCGGCGAGAACATCGAGCTCGACGGCGAGACGATGTTTGCGGTGCGTTCCGGTGGCGTCGTCTTCCCCATCATGCCGGCGGCCGAGCTCGAACGGCTGAGCGCGTAGATGGAGCTGTGCCACCCCACCGCATACACGGCGGCCGAATTCGGCCGGCGCGCGGTTCGCGAGAAGGCGCCGCACGCGGTCGAGCTGGGCGATCACGTGCTCAACCCGTCGCTGAAGGAGCTGATCCTGGGCAACAGGCTGCGCGATGCGGCGGTTCTGGTGCCGGTGGTCGATCGCGGCGCGGAGGCGACATTGCTGTTGACCACGCGCACGGCCGCGCTGCGCAACCATTCGGGCCAGATCGCCTTTCCGGGCGGCCGCATCGATCCCGATGACGCGACGGCGGAGTTTGCCGCCCTGCGCGAGGCGCGCGAGGAGATCGGCCTGGATCCCGGCCATGTCGACATTGTCGGGCGTCTGCCCGACTACGTCACCGGCAGCGGCTACCGGATCGCGCCGGTGCTGGCCACGGTCAGCCCCGGCTTCGACATGACCATCAATCCCGCCGAGGTCGACGACGCCTTCGAGGTGCCGCTGCGCTTCCTGATGGACCCGGCCAATCATCGCCGCGAAAGCCGGTTGTGGAACGGCCGCGAACGGTTTTTCTACACCATGCCGCATGGCGAGCGGTATATCTGGGGCATCACCGCCGGCATCATCCGTACCGTTTACGAAAGGCTCTACGCGTGACGCCGGTTTCGATCGCGGACAGGGCGCCCTGGCTTGCCGCGCCGGCGCTGCAGCGTCTTTTGGCCCTGTTGTCGGAGGACGGCGAGGAGGGGCGGATTGCCGGCGGCGCGATCCGCAACACGCTTTTGGGCGAGGCGGCCGGCGATATCGACATCGCCACCACCTGCCTGCCCGACGAAACCGTCGCGCGCGCCGAGCGCGGCGGTTTCAAGGCCGTGCCGACCGGTTACGAACACGGCACGATCACCGTCATCGCCGACGGCGTCGCCTACGAGGTCACCACGCTCCGGGCCGACATCGAGACCGACGGGCGGCGCGCCAAGGTGCGCTTCGGGCGCGACTGGCAGGCCGATGCCGAGCGGCGCGATTTCACCATCAACGCGCTTTACGCCGACGCGGCCGGTCGCGTCGTCGACCTGGTCGGCGGGCTCACCGACATCGACAGCCGCACGGTGCGCTTCATCGGCGATGCAGAGGCCCGCATCCGTGAGGACTATCTGCGCATCCTGCGGTTTTTCCGCTTTTTCGCCCGTTACGGCTCGGGCCGGCCCGACGCGGCCGGGCTCAAGGCTTGCGCGCGGCTCAAACGCGGCCTCGACACGCTGTCGGCCGAGCGGGTGTGGTCGGAGCTCAAGCGGCTGCTTGCGGCCGACGATCCGTCCCGCGCGCTGTTGTGGATGCGCCAGGCGGGTGTGCTGACCGCCATCCTTCCCGAGAGCGAGAAATGGGGCATCGACGCCATTCACGGCCTCGTGCGGGCCGAACGCGACCTTGACTGGCCGCCCGATCCGCTTGTGCGGCTCGCCGCGATCGTTCCGCCGGACGCCCCGCGCATTGCCGCCCTGGCGCGGCGGCTGAAACTCGCCAACGCCGAGCGCGACAGGCTGGTTGCCTGGGCGGCGACGCCGCAAATCGGCCCCACGGCGAGCGAAACCGAGCTGGCGCGACTCGCCTACAGGACCGGTCGCGCCGGGTTCGATGATCGGCTGCGGCTGGCGCTGGCCTCGGCGCGGGCGCGCGCCGTCGCCGACGACACGGCGATGATCGAGGCCGGCGGCTACTACCGGCTGAAAAAATTCCTCGACGGCTGGACGATGCCGGAATTTCCGATCGGCGGCGCCGATCTGATCGCGATCGGCATTCCCGCCGGCCCGAAAATGGGCAATGCGCTGCGCGATCTTGAGGAAATCTGGATCGATTCGGGCTTTGTGCTGGAACGCGATGCCCTGCTCGCCCGCGCGGAAGAGCTGAAGCGAACCATCCTGTCCTGACAGACTTGCCTGCCCTGAAAGACTTGGCGGTTTTGATGTTTTCCGGCCGGCGCCCGGCGACGGTGTTGCCGGGCGCGGCGGAGGACGCGGCTGCCGTCAGGCGGCGTTGCGCGTCTTTTCGATGCGCGAGCGGATGGCCTCGACCATCGATTCGCGAATGACGTCCTCGCCATGGTCGAGCCGCATATGCTCGACGACGCGGCGCATGATCTCGGCCTCGTCCTCGTGCCTGGTATGCCATTCGCAGCCCGGAACGAGCGATCCGCAGTGATATTCCTTCATGGTCTTTCCTCCTGGATCCGTTCTGCTTGCGGGTTCGTCCAGGATAACACGAAATCGGGCAAATCGTTGCCCCCGACGCGATCACGATTGGCGGCGAACGCCGATCTCAGGGCCATTTCACCAGTGGCGGCATGGAGGACAGGATCGACTCCACATTGCCGCCGGTCTTCAGGCCGAACGTGGTGCCGCGGTCGTAAAGCAGGTTGAACTCGACATAGCGGCCGCGCCGGACAAGCTGTTCCTCGCGGTCGGCCTCGCTCCAGGGCGTGTCGACATTGCGCGCCACGAGCTTGGGATAGATCGTCGCGAAGGCGGAACCGACCTCGCGGGTGAAGGCGAAATCGGCCTCCCAGCCGCCGGCCTGGCTGGAGGAATGCAGCCAGTCGAAAAAAATCCCGCCGATGCCGCGCGGCTCGTCGCGATGCGGCAGGAAGAAATAGTCGTCGCACCATTTCTTGTAGCGTGGATAGTCCGCGACCTCGTGGCGGGCGCAGGCGGCCTGCATGGCCGCGTGGAAATCGCGCGCGTCGGCATCTTCCTGGTTGCGGCGCCGGTCGAGCACCGGGGTCAGGTCGGCGCCGCCGCCGAACCATTGCCGGGCCGTCACCACCATGCGGGTGTTCATGTGCACGGCCGGCACGTTGGGATTGTGCGGATGCGCGATCAGCGAAATGCCGGAGGCCCAGAAGCGCGGATCCTCCTCGCTTCCGGGGATCTGCTTGCGGAATTCCGGCGAGAACTCGCCATGGACGGTCGAGGTGTGCACGCCGACCTTTTCGAAGACACGCCCGTGCATCATCGACATCACGCCGCCGCCGCCCTTGCCGCCGTCGCGATGCCAGGGCTTGCGTTCGAAACGGCCGGCCGGGCGCTCGCGAAGCGGACCCGTCAGCGCGTCCTCCAGCGCCTCGAAATCGGCGCAGATACGGTCGCGCAGGCTTTCGAACCAGTTTCTGGCCGTCTCCTTCTTGTCTTCGATGCCGGCGGGCATGTCGGCGGGAATGTCCGGGCGTTGCATGGCGCGTCCTCGCTGCTGCTCGATCCTCCCAAGCCCTTAGAGCCAAGCGCGCCCGGAGGCCAGCCCGCCGATCGCCGCATGTGCCCGGCGGCACAAAAGACTCGCCTTGGCGCCGATTCGATCCTAGTCTTGAGGCCGATCTTGGGAGAGGCTTTGCGTGCGGACACCGCCGAGACCGCCCCTCGACGGGCTTAAGAAGAGGCTCGACAGACATCGCAGCCAGGGCGAACGCCTGCCGCGCGACGGGTTTTTGCGCGAGACCTTCGTGCTGCCGCGCGCGGATGCGCGGGCCAAAGCGCGCGAATGGTTCGACCGCTGGCCGAAACAGGCCTACTGGACCGCGATCGAAAGCTGGTGCGAGCGTCCGCGCGACGTGATCGAGTTCACCATGCGCCGCCTGCCGACGGCGGATTAGCGTCGCGATCGCCAGGCGGCGCGTTCCGTTTTTTTTAGCCTGCCGTCAGTTGCCGCATGACCTCGCCCGCCGCCATCGCCGCCGTCATGGCCAGGTTGAGGCTGCGGCCGCCGCCGGGCATGGGAACAAGCACGCGCTCGTCGGCGGCCTCGTGCACGGTGTCGGGCACGCCGGCCGATTCGCGCCCGAACAGCACGATATCGTCGGGTCGAAACGCCAATTCGGTATAGGGCAGGGTGGCGCGGGTGGTGAACAGCACCAGGCGCCGGCCCTCGGCCTCGCGCCAGGCCGCGAACGCCGCCCAATCGGCGTGCCGGGCAAGGGCGGCCGTGGCCAGATAGTCCATGCCGGCGCGCTTCAAAGCCCGGTCGGAGAGGTCGAAGCCGACCGGGCCGATCACGTCGACGGTCATGCCCATGCAGGCGCCGAGCCGCAGGATCGCGCCGGTATTGCCGGGAATGTCGGGCTGGTAGAGCGCCAGGCGCGGACGTTCGTTCACGAAGTAGCTCCCCAATTGGCGTGGCCCATCGGCCACAGTCGCTGCAAGATCAGCCTCCGCTAAAGTGCGCGGGCTGGCCTCACCGCCGCCAAGAGGCTATATAACGGCCCTCGTCAACCCGAACCGCGGAGGCAGACATGACAATCATGATGTTCGCATCATCCTTCTGCCTCATCGGCAGACCCCGTTCCTGACGGCGGTATTCGGCTCGACGCTTCCTCTTTTGACAGGCATTTCCGTTTCGAATTCCGCCGGGCCTTTTGACCCGATAGCCGAGGATTCGAACCGTGCTCTGTCTGTTTTGCCCTTACCCCGCTGCGCGAGCGCGCCCTGAACATCCCGACACCTGCCTGACGTCGGGCATTGTCGTCGCTCTGGGGCTAGCAGCGATCGCGGTGCTGACCGCGGCTCTTGCCCCGCACTCTCCCGCGCCGGACGCCATCGCAAGAACACGGCTTGCCGCATGCGGCGATGGGTCTGCTGACACGGGCTGGCAGCACCGGCCCGTCGCTTACTCCTGTCCGCGCTCCTTTGACCTATATTGATGTTTTCGAGGCCACTCATGTTTCACTGGTTTGAACAAAGACTGAACCCGTTTCCGCCCGACGAGCCGGAAGAGCCGCCGCGCACGCTGCTGGCGTTCTGTCTGCATTATACGCGCGGCGCCTGGCCGTCTCTCGTGCCGGCCGCCATCCTGATGGCGCTGATCGCGATCGTCGAGGTGTGGCTGTTTTCCTTTCTCGGCAACATCGTCGACTGGCTGGCGGAGAGGGACCGCGCCACCTTTCTCGAGGAAGAAGGCCTGAAGCTCGCCGGCATGGGCGCCGTCGTGCTGTTCGCCCTGCCGATCATGGTGTGGTTTCATTCGCTCGTCAGCCAGCAAACGCTGATGGGCAACTATCCCATGCGCATCCGCTGGCAGGTCCATCGCTATCTGCTCAAGCAGTCGATGACCTTCTACCAGGACGAATTTGCCGGCCGTATCGCGACCAAGCTGATGCAGACCGCGCTCGCCGTGCGCGAATGCGTGATCAAGCTGTTCGACGTGATGAACTATGTCACGGTCTATTTCGCCGGCATGCTGTTCATCGTGGCCGCGGCGGACTGGCGGCTGGCGACGCCGATCGCGGCGTGGCTGGTGGCCTATATTTTCCTGATGCGCTATTTCGTGCCGCGGCTCGGTCGCGTCGCGGAGGTGCAGGCCGATGCGCGTTCGCTGATGACCGGCCGGGTCGTCGACAGCTACACCAATATCCAGACGGTAAAACTGTTTTCGCACGCCAACCGCGAGGCGCGTTACGCCCGCGACGGCATGGCCAGTTTCCTCGATGCGGTCTATCGGCAGATGCGGCTGGTGACCGGGCTTTACGGCGTGCTCTACGTTTTGAACTCGCTGTGCCTGTTTGCGGTCGGCGCGCTCGGCATCTGGCTGTGGCTCGCCGAGGCGGTGACGGTCGGCGCGATCGCCGTGGCGCTCGGCCTGGTGCTCAGGCTGTGGGGCATGTCGCAATGGATCATGTGGGAATTGTCGGCGCTGTTTGAAAATATCGGCACGGTGCGCGACGGCATCAACTCGATCTCGCTGCCGCGGCTGGTGGAGGACAAGCCGGATGCCGGCCCGCTCGAGGTTTCGCAGGGCGGCATCGTGTTCGACAATGTCCGCTTCCATTACGGCAAGGAAAAGGGCGTCATCGAGCAGTTGTCGCTGACGATCCGACCCGGCGAGAAGGTCGGCGTGGTCGGTCGCTCGGGCGCGGGCAAGTCGACCCTGGTCAATCTCGTGCTGCGTTTCTACGACATCGAGGCCGGCCGTATCCTGATCGACGGCCAGGATATCGCCGAGGTCACCCAGGATTCGCTCAGGGCCAATATCGGTATGGTCACGCAGGACACCTCGCTGCTGCACCGCTCGGTGCGCGACAACATCCTTTACGGCCGGCCGGACGCGACCGAGGAAATGATGCTGGACGCGGCGGCGAAGGCGGAGACGCTGTCCTTCGTCGCCGAGCTGACCGACCCGAAAGGGCGCAAAGGCTTCGACGCCCATGTCGGCGAGCGCGGCGTGAAACTGTCGGGCGGCCAGCGCCAGCGCATCGCGATCGCGCGCGTCATGCTGAAGGACGCGCCGATCCTGATTCTCGACGAGGCGACCTCGGCGCTCGATTCGGAGGTCGAGGCCGCGATCCAGGAAAACCTCTATCGGCTGATGGAGGGCAAGACGGTGATCGCGATCGCCCACAGGCTTTCCACCATCGCGGCCATGGACCGTCTGGTGGTGATGGACAAGGGGCGGGTGATCGAGGAGGGCACGCATGAGGAGCTGCTTGCGCGGGGCGGGCTCTACGCCCAATTGTGGGAACGGCAGTCCGGCGGTTTCCTCGACCTGGAAGCCGCGCAGGCCGCGGAGTAGGCATGCTTGAAAACCGTCCGTTGCCGCCTCGCCAGGTGGGGACGGACGGAGATGAAATCGGATAGACACGGGTCATGACGGTATCGACGGATAGGCATTCGACTGCGCGGGACGACAAGCCCGACCGCTTCTGGCGTCGGATCGAAGGCGTTATCGATCCGTTCCACGACACCGAGCAGGAGGTCCTGCCCAAGGATGCCTGGCGCTTCATCCTGTATTTCGCCCGCCAGGCGAAGGGGCCGTTCGTGCTGCTTTTGATCACCGGCGGGCTGGTCGGCGCGGTCGATGCCGGGCTCTACTGGTCGATCGGCTGGCTCGTCGACCTGCTCGACAGGGCGGAGCCGGCCACATTGTTCGCCGAGCATTGGCCCGAACTGGTCGGGCTGCTTGTGCTCGTCTTCGTCATTCGCGCCTCGGTGATGGTCGGCGCAGCACTCGTGGAACAGCAAATCATCGTTCCCGGTTTTTTCGCCATGGTCCGCTGGCAGGCCTTCCGCCGCGTGATCGAGCAGCCCTACGAGTTCTACCAGAACGATTTCGCCGGCCGCATCGCCACCAAGATCATGCAGGGCGGCGAGGCGGTCGGCGACTTCATCGTGTCGGTGCTGCAGTCGATCTGGTCGTTCCTCACCTTCGTCATCCTGGCCACGTCGCTGCTGGTCGCGCTCGATCCGCTGATGGGGCTGGTGGTGGCGCTGTGGTTTTGCGGCTATCTGCTGATCATCCGCTATCTGCTGCCCCGGTTGCGGCGCGCCGGACGGGCGACGGCCGACCAGCGCTCGATCTTCAACGGCAGGCTGGTCGACGCCTTCACCAACATCGTGGCGGTCAAGCTGTTCGATTCGGGACGACGCGAGCACGCCTTCGTGCGCGACGGGCTGGAGGGGTTCTTCAATGCGGTGGTGCGGCTCACCCGCGCCATCACCACGGTGCGCGCCGCGGTGAATTTCCTCAACGGCGCGATGATGGCCTCGGTCGGCACGATCGCGGTCTGGAACTGGACCCAAGGCACGATCTCGACCGGCGCGATCGCCGCGGCGCTCGGGCTCGTCTTCCGGCTCAACAACATGTCGGGCTGGATGATGTTCAACATCAACGGCCTGATCCGCTCCTACGCCACCATCCAGGACGCGACCGGCACGATTTCCGTGCTGCCGGCGATCCGCGACGCCGACGACGCGGCGACGATGGCGCGCGCAAAGGGCGATATCCGCTTCGAAAACGTCACTTTCCACTACGGCAAGGGCGCGGGCGTGATCGACGGCTTCAATCTGCATGTCAGGCCGGGCGAGCGCATGGCGCTGGTCGGGCCGTCGGGCGCGGGCAAGACGACCATCGTCAATTTGATGCTGCGGCTGTTCGACGTCGAGGGCGGGCGCATCCTGCTCGACGGCCAGGACATACGCATGCTGACCCAGGGTTCGCTCAGGGCCCAGTTCGGGGTGGTCAGCCAGGAGCCGATGCTGATGCACCGCTCGATCCGCGACAACATCGCCTATGGCCGGCCGGGCGCCAGCGAGGCCGAGATCGTCGAGGCGGCCAAACGCGCTGCCGCGCACGACTTCATCGTCGAGGTCGCCGACCAGAAGGGGCGCACGGGCTACGACGCCCATGTCGGCGAGCGCGGGGTGAAGCTGTCGGGCGGCCAGCGCCAGCGAATCGCGATCGCGCGGATGATGTTGAAGGACGCGCCGATCCTGATCCTCGACGAGGCGACGTCGGCGCTCGATTCGGAGGTCGAGGCGGCGATCCAGGACAATCTGGAGCGCATGATGGAGGGCAAGACGGTGATCGCGGTCGCGCACCGGCTGTCGACCATCGCCACGCTCGACCGGCTGGTCGTGCTCGACGAGGGCCGCATCGTGGAAGACGGCAGCCATGCCGAACTCGTCGATAAAGGCGGCCTTTACGCGCAGTTGTGGAAACGCCAGTCGGGCGGCTTCCTGCCCGGCCGTATCGCGGCGGAGTAGGCGGGCTTGGTTTGGCGCTCCCCCGATGGCCACCTGGTCGCCGGCGTGACGCCGCTGCTTGCGCTCGACGTCGATATTCTGGCCGAAAAGGCCTCCGCGCTCGGTCGAGCCGGCGACAAGGTGGAAAAGGCGCTCGAAAGGCTGCGCGGCGTCGGCGGGACGGCGCCCGAGCGCCGGCAGGCCTTGAAGGCGGCGGCCGATGCCGTCCACGGCTATTTCATCCAGCGCGAATTGTGCGGCCTGCGCCGGCATGAGGACGTGATCCGCGAATACGCCATTCCGCGCGAGGTGCTGGCGCGACTTGGTGCGCGATAGCCGGTTGCCGCTGTGGAAAAAGCCGCGCGGGCGCGCGCGGTCCGGCGTCACGCCGGCGATCGTTCGGCTTGCGCCAAAAAAGCCCGCGACAAACTGCCCACCTGTTCGGCAATCATATGGACAAGCGAAACCATCGCGCCTAGAAACCATCGCCAATTGCCGGGATTCCAGCCCGTCCGTGCGCATGCGCACGGGCAACCCCGATCCGGGATGCCGGGGTGCGGGGTGCGGCTCACAATCGCGAGAGGAACAGGACCTGTGAGCGTCAACGAAACCCACGATCCCAATCGCAGGGATTTTCTTTATGTGGCGACCGGAACGGCGGCCGTGATCGGCGCCGGTGCCGTGGCCTGGCCGTTTATCGACCAGATGCGTCCGGACGCCTCCACCCTTGCCCTGTCGACGATTGAGGTCGACGTGTCGGCGATCGAGCCGGGCATGTCGGTTGCCGCCAAATGGCGCGGCAGGCCGGTCTTCATCCGCAACCGCACGGCCGAAGAGGTCGAGGCCGCCAGGGGCGTTGCGCTTGAGGATCTCAAGGATCCCGTCGCCCGCAACGCAAACATCTCGGCTGACGCGCCGGCGACGGATATCGACCGCTCCGCCGGCGAGGGCAAGGAGAACTGGATCGTCATGGTCGGCGTGTGCACCCATCTCGGCTGCGTGCCGCTCGGCCAGGCCGGCGAGTTCGGGGGCTGGTTCTGCCCGTGCCACGGGTCGCACTACGATACGGCCGGACGTATCCGCAAAGGCCCGGCGCCGGAAAACCTGGCCGTGCCGATCTTCGAATTCATTTCCGACACCACCATTCGGATCGGCTGAGGACCTGGGGAAGAGCATTATGGCCGGCGGACATTCCACCTACAAACCCAACACCGCATTCGAACGCTGGATCGACAAGCGTCTGCCGCTGCCGCGGCTGATGTACGATTCCTTCGTCGCCTATCCGGTGCCGCGCAACCTGAATTACGCCTACACGTTTGGCGGCATTCTCTCGATCATGCTGGTCGCGCAGATCCTGACCGGCGTCGTGCTGGCCATGCACTATGCGTCGGACACCGGGCTCGCCTTCGAGTCGGTCGAGAAGATCATGCGCGACGTCAATTCCGGCTGGCTCTTGCGCTATCTGCACGCCAACGGCGCGTCGATGTTCTTCGTCGCCGTCTATATCCATATTTTCCGCGGGCTCTATTACGGCTCCTACAAGGCGCCGCGCGAGTTGCTGTGGATCCTGGGCTGCATCATCTATCTCTTGATGATGGCGACCGCCTTCATGGGCTACGTGCTGCCGTGGGGCCAGATGAGCTTCTGGGGCGCGACCGTCATCACCGGCTTCTTCACCGCCATCCCGCTGGTCGGCGAGTGGATCCAGCAGCTTCTGCTGGGCGGTTTCGCGGTCGACAACCCGACGCTCAACCGCTTCTTCTCGCTGCATTACCTGCTGCCCTTCATGATCGCCGGCGTGGTCGTTTTGCATGTGTGGGCTCTGCACGTGACCGGCCAGACCAACCCGACCGGCATCGAGGTCAAGTCGAAGACGGACACGGTGGCCTTCACGCCCTACGCGACCATCAAGGATTCGTTCGCGATGGTGGTGTTCTTCATCGTGTTCGCCTATTTCGTCTTCTACATTCCCAACTTCCTGGGCCATCCGGACAACTACATCCAGGCCGACCCGCTGAAGACGCCGGCCCATATCGTGCCGGAATGGTATTTCCTGCCGTTCTACGCCATCCTCAGGGCGATCACCTTCAATATCGGCCCGATCGATTCCAAGCTCGGTGGCGTGCTGGCCATGTTCGGCGCGATCGCGGTCTTGTTCGTGGTGCCGTGGCTCGATACCTCGAAGGTGCGTTCGGCCGCTTACCGGCCCTGGTACCGGCTGTTTTTCTGGGTGTTCGTGCTCGACTCGATCTTCCTGGGCTGGCTCGGCTCGCGTCCGGCCGAAGGGGCCTATGTCGTGATGGCGCAGTTGGCGACGCTCTACTACTTCGCCTTCTTCATCGTCATCATGCCGGTGCTCGGCCTGCTTGAAACGCCGCGCAAGCTGCCCGGATCGATCACCGAGGCCGTACTGGCGCGCAATGCCGGAAGCGCGGCCGCGCTGCCGGAAGGCGCCAATGCGGCGCCGGACAAGAATGCCTGAGGCGAGGACCGTGAAGCTTGAAAGGAATTCCCGCATGAAGACCATCCTGAGCGGTTTCGCGGCGCTCGCCTTCGTCTTCGCCGGACTGGCCGGGCCGACGTTCGCGGCCGAGGACGCCGGCAACGAGGCGGAGCCGGCCCATTACCCGATCAAGAAGCCGAAAGAGCTCGACTGGTCGTTTGCCGGCCCGTTCGGCACCTACGACAAGGCGCAGCTCCAGCGCGGCCTGAAAGTCTACAAGGAAGTCTGCGCGGCCTGTCATTCGCTTGATCTGGTCTCGTTCCGCACGCTGCAAGATCTCGGTTATTCCGAAGCGCAGGTGAAGGCTTTCGCGGCCGAGTACACCGTACAGGCCGGCCCGGATTCAAACGGCGATATGTTCGACCGCCCGGCCATTCCCGCCGATTATTTTCCCGCGCCGTTCCCGAACGCGGAAGCCGCCGCGGCCTCCAATGGCGGGGCGGCCCCGCCCGACTTTTCGCTGATCGCCAAGGCGCGGGCTGTGGAACGCGGTTTCCCGACCTTCGTGTTCGACGTCTTCACCCAGTACGCCGAGGCCGGCCCTGACTATATCCATGCCCTGCTGATCGGTTACGAAGAGACCCCGCCGGAGGGTTTGAACGTGGCGGAAGGCACCTACTACAATCCCTATTTCCTCGGCGGTGCGTCGCTGGCCATGGCGCAGCCGCTGTTCGACGACATGGTGACCTATGACGACGGCTCGCCGCAGACCGTCGATCAGTATGCCAAGGACGTATCGGCTTTCCTGATGTGGGCGGCCGAGCCGCATATGGAGGAGCGCAAGAAGACCGGCTTCCGGGTGATGGTCTTTCTGCTCTTGTTCGCCGGCCTGGTCTATCTCACCAAGCGCAAGATCTGGTCGCAGATCGAGCATTGAGCGGGCGACTTATCCGTTGATTTCAGAAAAGGGCGCCGCGTGCGCCCTTTTCTTTTGCCGCCGCTGCGGTCAAAACTGTCCTGCAACGGGGCAGGGGCCATGAAGACCAGTTTGGAAAATACGCTTCGCGACGCGATCCGCACGATTCCCGATTATCCGAAGCCGGGCATCAAGTTTCGCGACATCACCACACTGCTCGGCAATGCGCGCGCCTTCCGCCGCGCCGTCGACGAACTCGTCCATCCCTATGCCGGCACGAAGATCGACAAGATCGCCGGCATCGAGGCGCGGGGGTTCATCCTCGGCGGCGCGATCGCGCACCAGCTTTCGGCCGGCTTCATTCCAATCCGCAAGAAGGGCAAGCTGCCGCACGAGACCGTGCGGGTCGCCTACAGCCTCGAATACGGCATCGACGAGATGGAGATGCATCGCGACGCGGTCGAGGCGGGGGAAAAGGTGATCCTGGTCGACGACCTGATCGCGACCGGCGGCACGGCCGAGGGCGCGACCAAGCTGTTGCGGCAGATGGGGGCGGACATCGTGGCGGCCTGCTTCGTCATCGACCTGCCGGAACTCGGCGGCCGGGCCAAGCTCGAGTCGCTCGACGTTCCCGTCCGCACGTTGATTTCGTACGAAGGGCATTGAACCGGTAGCCGCGCCCAGCGCCTGCATTGGCAGCCGAACCACGACATCTTCTCGCGAGCCGGCGATTTCCTTCCGCGGCGAACGGTTTTAGCCTGAAGCGATGGAATCACCTGCGCCCGCCGACACCGAACGCCTTGCCGGGATCATCGCCTTCGTCCAGGCGGCGGAGCGGCTGAAGGATACGCTGCGCAGCGGCGTCACCAGCAAGGGGCGTGCCGAAAGCACGGCAGAGCACAGTTGGCGGCTGTGCCTGCTGGCACTTCTGTTCGAGCGCGAGCTGGCCGGTCGCGACCTGCTGCGGCTGCTCAAGCTGTGCATCGTCCACGATCTCGGCGAGGCGATTTCCGGTGACGTGCCGGCCATCCACCAGGCCGGCGACGACGGTCGGGCCGAGCGCGAACGCGCCGATCTGGAAACGTTGTGCGCGCCGCTGCCGGACGATCTGCGCGCCGAGATGCTGGCGCTTTGGGACGAATACAATGCCGCCCTCACGCCGGAGGCGGTCTTGGCCAAGGGCTTCGACAAGCTGGAAACCATGCTGCAGCATGTGATCGGTCGCAACGCGCCGGATTTCGATTACGCGTTCAATCTCGATTACGGCGTGGCGCAGACCAGCCGCGATCCGCTGCTCAGCCGGTTGCGCGCCCTGGTCGACGCCGAAACGCGCCGCCGCGTCGACGGGGGCTGAGCCTACTCGGCCTTCACCAGCGTCAGCGACACGAAACGCATCACCGGCTCGCCGTTCTGGTTGTGCGCCTCGCAGCGGCTCGACAGCAGCCGCCAGCCGGGTCTCGACACCAGCGCGCGGTGGCTTTCGGCGGTACGGGTAAAGGAGATGGTGTCGCCGACATAGACCGGCTTCAGCCATTTCAGGTCGCGCAGGCCGGCGGCCGGACCGAAGGTGAGGGTGGCGCCGCGTGCCCGTGCCCGTTCGGCGGTGGCCGGAAAGGAGGCGACGTTGTGTTTCATCCACATGGCGGCCGTATGCCAGCCCGAGGCGCATAATTTGCCGAACACGCTCGCCTTGGCCGCCTCCTCGTCGACGTGAAAGCGCTGCGGGTCGTATTTCGACGCGAACGCCTTGATTTCGTCGGCTTCGAACGTGTGACGGCCGAGCGTGACCGTGTCGCCGATGGCCAGTGCCGCGTCGAGTGTCATGCCGCCGCTCCGCCGTTGCGCATCAAGAACATGCCGGTATTGGCCATCTCGCAGACCAGCTCGTCGTTCTGGTTGAACAGCTCGTGTTTGACGGACACGAAACCCAGGCCGGGCCGGGAGGCCGATTCGCGCTTGGCCAGAACCGTCGTGCGGCCGCGCACCGTGTCGCCGGCCATCAGCGGGCGGCGAAAATTGACGTAGTCGAGCCCCGGCGACCCCTGCGAGGTGGAATTGAGCAGGTAGCCGTCGCACATCATGCGCATGAAGATCGAGGCGGTGAACAGGCCTGACGCGGCGAGCCCGCCGAGCAGGCTTGTCTCGCCGGCAGCCTGGTCGAGATGCATGGGCTGGGGATCGTACCGCATGGCGAAATCGATCATCTCGTCGGCAGGCACGGCGCGCGGCCCGAACTCGATCGTGCCGCCGACCTCGAAATCCTCATAGGCGATCTTTGTGTCCGTCATCGCATAACCTGTTCAAGTGCGAACGGGTTTTCGCCGGTTTGCGGCCGCTGCGCAAGCGCTATCGCTGCGCCTTTGGTGGGGCCAGGGTCGGCGCCGGCGTCATCCGTGGTGGGTGAAGAAGAAGAAGGCCGGCACGGCGACGTAAAGTCCGAGCGCGACCAGAAGACCGGCGCGCAGCGGCAGCGCGCGGTAGCGGCGGAAAAGCACGAGGATCAGCGCAATGCCGAGCGCGGCCTCGAACAGGCCGAACCAGTTGCCGTAATGGTCCGGATCCCAATACGACACCGGCGAGCGGAAGCGCCAGTCCGACAGCGGCCAGAAATGCATGTGCGCGTCGGCGCGATGGGTGAGGAAATCGATCAGCGAATGCAGCAGGGCGGAGGCCGAAAACGCGAAGACGAGCGCCGCGACGCCAGCCGTTTCGCTACCGGGCGCGGGAGAGGACGCCTGGGGCGGGCCGGTCCGCGACCGGGCGATCGCAAGTGCGGCGACGATCGTGAGCGTGCCCCAGAGCAGGAAATTGTGGCCGATCGCATTGGCGATCTGCCACCACGGTTCCCAATAAAGGCGATCGAAAATGTCGGAGACGGAATAGCCGAGCAGGCCGAGCGCGGCGACGATCGTGTACATCGGCAGGTCGGGCAGGATGCCGCCGGCGGCCCCCGCCCAGGCCAGGCGCGGCAGGGGGCGGCCGAAAAAGGCGGCGCCCATCAGGACGTGGGACTGGGTGTTCATGGCCGGTCAAAGTGAACCGGCGGCCGGGCGCCGTAAAGTGTGCGACCGCTTACGTGTTGAATTTGAACAGCATCACGTCGCCGTCCTGGACGACATACTCCTTGCCCTCGTCGCGGGCCTTGCCGGCTTCCTTGGCGGCGGTCTCGCCGCCGAGGCCGACATAGTCGTCATAGGCGATTGTCTGGGCGCGGATGAAACCGCGCTCGAAATCGGTGTGGATGACGCCTGCGGCCTGCGGCGCCTTCGCGCCCTTCATCACGGTCCAGGCTCGGGTTTCCTTCGGGCCGGCGGTGAAGAAGGTGATCAGGTCGAGCAGGGCGTAACCCTCGCGGATCAGGCGGTCGAGGCCGGGTTCCTCGAGCCCCATCGCCTGGAGATATTCCGCCGCCTCCTCGTCCGGCAACTGGGCGACTTCGGCCTCGATCGCAGCCGAGATGACGACGGTGCGGGCGCCCTGCGCCGCCGCCATCGCCTCGACCGCCGCGCTGGCCGCGTTGCCGGTCGCCGCGTCGGCCTCGGCGACGTTGCACACATATAGAACGGGTTTCGAGGTCAGGAGGTTCAGCGCCTGCAGATTGCGCAGATCCTCCGCCGCGATGCCCGACAAGAGCAGCCGCGCCGGCTTGCCGTCCTGCAAGAGCGCAAGCGCCTTTTCCATCATCGGCAAGGCCGCGACGGCCTCCTTTTCCTTGCCGGTGGCGCGTTTGCGGGTCTGGACGATACGCCGCTCCAGGCTGTCCAGGTCGGCAAGCATCAGTTCCGTTTCGACCGTCTCGGCATCGGCGACGGGATCGATACGGCCCTCGACATGGGTGATGTCGTCATCCTCGAAGCAGCGCAGCACGTGGACGATGGCGTCGACCTCGCGAATATTGGCCAGAAACTGGTTGCCGAGCCCTTCGCCCTTCGACGCGCCGCGCACCAGGCCGGCAATGTCGACGAAGGAGATCCGGGTCGGGATCAGTTCCTTGGAACCGGCCACGCGGGCGATCGGGGCCATGCGCGGATCGGGCACCGCAACCTCGCCGGTGTTCGGCTCGATCGTGCAGAACGGATAGTTCGCCGCCTGCGCGGCCGCGGTCTTGGTCAGGGCGTTGAAAAGCGTCGACTTGCCCACGTTGGGCAGGCCGACAATGCCGCATTTGAAACCCATGATGCAGAGGTCCTATGCAAGAAATCGCCCCGGCGTATGGGCGAAAGGATTGATGATCGTCAAGGTCTTTCCGCCTGGCGCGCCGCCATCCGCCGGCGGGGCGGAACCGCCCCTGCGCCGGCTGCGCGCCGGCCGGTCTATTTTCCGAGCAGTTTTTTCAGCATCGCCGCCATTGGCCCGCTTTCGGGCACCGGCACAGACGGGGCCTGGGGACGGGCCTGGCGGATATGGCTTTGGCCCTTGGCCGGGGGCTTGGTGTCCGTCGCGGCCGCCGGGCGGCCCGGTTTCGCCGCGCCGGGCACCGCCAGGCTCAGCTTGTTCATGAAGCCGTTGTCGTCGCCCTTGGCGAGCAGGACGGCGCTGTCGGCGGTGGCGTCGAGCAGCGGCTCGAGCCAGGTCCGGTCGGCCTTTGCGAAATCGCCGAGCACGTGATTGTGGACCAGCGCCTTGTCGCCGGGGTGGCCGATGCCGATGCGCACGCGCCGGTAGTCCTTGCCGCAATGGGCGTCGATCGACTTGATGCCATTATGGCCGCCGGAGCCGCCGCCGGTCTTGATCCTGACCTTGCCGGGGGCGAGATCGAGCTCGTCGTAAAACACGACCAGATCGGCGGTCGAAAGCTTGTAGAAGCGCAGCGCGTCGCCGATCGCCTGTCCCGACAGGTTCATGAAGGTCTGCGGCTTGACCAGCAGCACCTTTTCGCCGGCCAGCCGGCCCTCGGCGATCTCGGCCTTGAACTTCTTCGACCAGGGCGAAAAGGAATGGCGGCGGGCGATCGCGTCCGCCGCCATGAACCCGACATTGTGCCGTTGGTTCTCGTATTTCGGGCCGGGATTGCCGAGACCAGCAAAGATCAGCACTGCTCGCACACTCCCGGCAGGCCGGGCCTATTCCGCCTCGTTCTCGCCTTCGCCGTCGGTGCTCTCTTCGCCGACGATCTCGGTCTCCGGCGCCTCGGGCGCTTCGGCGTCCTCTTCCGACTTCAGGCCGGCCGGAGCCGCGATCGTGGCGATGGTGAAATCGCGATCGGTGATCGTCGGCTTAACGCCGTCCGGCAGGGCGACGGCCGAAATGTGGACCGAATCGCCGAGATCGAGGCCGGTCAGGTCGACGGTGATGGCGTCGGGGATCGCGTTCGCCGGGCAGGTGAACTCGATGTCGTGCCGCACGATGTTGAGCACGCCGCCGCGGCGGATGCCCGGGCACTCGTCCTCGTTCTCGAAGTGAACGGGAATGTTGACGGTGACGATCGTGCCCTTGCCGACGCGCAGGAAGTCGACATGCATGGTGAAATCGCGCACCGGGTCGAGCTGGTAGTCTTTTGGCAGGACCTGGATCTTCTTGCCGTCGACATTGATCGTGACCAGCGTGGTCATGAACCCGCCGGCGGTGATGCGCAGATGCACGTCCTTATAGGGCAGGATGATGGGCAGCGGGGGCTGCTTTTCGCCGTAGATGACGGCGGGAATTTTACCGTTGCGCCGAATTTCGCGGGCGGACCCCTTACCGACCCGTTCGCGCGCCTCGGCCGTGAGCTCGTAGCTCTCGCTCATGGCTTTTCCTTTCGCGTTGCTGGAGCGTTCACGGCTGGCTGGGCCAGTCCCGTAAACGTCGAAAGCCGCCAGTCGGGCGGCCTTCCGCCGCGTTGCCTCCAAGGGTGTCTACGCGGGTGGCGGTGCTATAGGCGAACATGCCGGAAAAGGCAAGAAGCCCGCAGCCGTCGCAGGACGTCGTCCGGCGCGGTCTCGACCGGCCGGGCCCTCGCGGAGACGGCGCGGCTTGACGCGCACCGTGCTTGAGGGTCCAAATCCGACGGAACCGAACGCGATGAGAAAGAGAGCGGCGATGAAACATTTTTCCGGCGGCACGCGGCCGTCACGACGCGCCCCCGGCGACTGGTTCACCGGCACGGTGTGGCAGGATCCGATCGTGGAGGCGGACGCGCCCGCGCGCCTGCGCGCGCTTGTCGTGCATTTCGAGCCCGGGGCGCGCACCAACTGGCACACCCATCCGCTCGGCCAGACGCTCTACGTCGTGTCGGGGTTCGGGCGCGCGCAGAGCCAGGGCGGCCCGATGGTGGAGCTGCGGCCCGGCGACACGTTGTGGATTCCGCCCGGCGAGCGGCATTGGCATGGCGCCTCTCCGCGTACCGGCATGACGCATATCGCCATGCAGGAAGCGCTCGATGGCGAGACGGTGGCCTGGCAGGAGCCGGTGGCCGATGCCGACTACGATCCGTGAGCGGACAAAAAAAACGCCGGTCCGAAGACCGGCGGGAGTGAGGAGAGTGAGGTCTCCTGAAACTGTCCTGGGGCGGGACCCCGCCGGCTCTGCGTCGGGCCGGCTCGAGCCTTCGGCTTACGCCGCGGCTTGATCCTGTCCGAGCGCCGGTACCGGCTTCTGTCGGACGGGTCTCAAAGCTGCCAGAGCCGGCGCTGCCGTGCCAGATCCTCGAACACGACCGCGTCGCGGCCCTGCAGCGCGGCGCGGCTGATGCCGATATCGCGCAGCAGCCGATCGTCGCGTTTTGCCAAAAGATCGCGCGTGGGCGCGTCGAGCTCGGGCTTGGCCGGGGCGGCCGCGGTTTTCCTCAGCCGGGCGAACCAGCCGGTTCCTGTCTGAAAGTCGAGTGCGAGGGCCATGGCGACCACCTCATGCATTGGATTGTCCATGAGATAGGTCCAGCCTTGACATGTTTCAAACGAATTGCAGTGATGTCTGGCATTAGAAAATCTGATGGGGGAGGCGGGCCGATTCAACTCGACAGCGATCAGTTGCGCACATTCGTGGCCGTGGCCGAGGCCGGCAATTTCACTTACGCGGCCGACCGTATCGGCCGCACCCAGTCGGCGGTGAGCATGCAGGTCAAACGGCTCGAAGACACGCTCGGCGAGCAATTGTTCGAACGCGGCTCGCGCGGTGTCACGATGACCCGCAAGGGCGAGCAGCTTCTGTCCTATGCGCGCCGTGTCGTCGCCTTGCTGGAGGAGACCGAGGCCTCGTTCCGCGCACCGTCGCTGAGCGGGCGGGTGCGTATCGGCGTCCCGGAAGAGTACGGATATTCGGTGCTGTCGCAGGCACTTGGAAATTTTGCGCGCTTCCACCCGAAGGTCGACATCACCGCCCACTACGGACCGTCCGTGCGTCATCTGACCGCGCTCAAGACCAATCAGCTCGATCTCGCCATCGTTTTCGAATGGGAGGACAATCCGAGCGGCGAGACGTTGCGCATCGATCCGACGGTGTGGGTGACGTCGGACGAACACAACCAGCATCTGGAACGGCCGCTGCCGATCGCGCTTTACGAGACGACCGGCTGGTGCACCGAATTCGCCATGCGCTCGCTCCAGCAACAGCGGTGCGACTATCGCATCGCCTATCGCAGCGACACCAGCGGCGGGCTGAAACTCGCCGTCGCCTCCGGGCTGGCCATCGCGCCGATCTCGCGCAGCAACATTCCGCAGGGATGCCGCGAACTCGCTCCCGCCGAGGGGTTCGGCGACATCGATACGTCGCGCGTTGTGCTTTACCGCAATCCGCGCTCCAACGGGGCGGTGGTCGACGGCATGGTGGATGCGGTGCGCGAGGCGTTCCGGGATGTGGAGCCGGTCTTCTGACGTGTTTCGGACCGCAGCCCGGCACCTCATCCGCCCGGCGGGGCTGGCGTGCCGCTCGTTCCGGTTGCGGATTTTCCCGATCGATGACTTGGCTCTGTCACACCCCGCGGCCATTGTGCGGGGCGCCCCTGCCGTCCGGCCTTTCGGCGCTCGAGGGCGATGAGCATTCGCGAGTGGAAAAGAGCATGATCCCCTACGATGCGCTTGGCGGCCGGTGTCGCCATGCCGGTGCCGAACCTCGCCATCGGCCGGCGACCTCGGCATGACCACGCAGACCGCGAAAAGCCCGGCCGATGCGCCGTCTTTGCCGGAGGCGGCCGCGACCTTCGCGCGCATCGGCCTGTTGTCCTTCGGCGGGCCGGCAGGCCAGATCGCGCTGATGCATCGCATCCTGGTCGAGGAGAAGAAATGGCTCGACGAGGCGCGGTTCCTGCACGCGCTCAACTATTGCATGCTGCTGCCGGGGCCGGAGGCCATGCAGCTTGCCACCTATGCCGGCTGGCTTGGGCACGGGGTGCGCGGCGGGCTGATCGCCGGGCTGTTGTTCGTTCTGCCCGGTGCGCTGGTCATCACCGGCTTGTCGGCGGCCTATTTGGTCGCCGGCGACGTGCCGCTCGTCCAGGGATTGCTGTTCGGCCTCAAGGCGGCGGTGCTCGCCGTGGTTTTGGAAGCGCTGATCAAAGTGTCGAGACGCGCCGTCAAGGGGCCGCTTATGGCGCTGATCGCGCTCGCCGCCTTCGTCGGGATCGCATTCTTGAAGATCCCGTTCCCGCTGATCATCGCCCTTGCCGCGGTGGCCGGGGTGCTCCTGCATCGGCTCGGCGACCGGGGCGGCGGCCACGGCATGGCAGTTTCGCCGGCGCCGGCCGCTTCCGTTCCGGACTGGGCGCGGCCGAGCGCGCGCCGCTTCCTCGTCACGACCGTCACCTGGCTGGCGATCTGGTTCGGCCCGCTGCTTGCGATCGCGGCCGTGGCCGGCGGTGGGCATGTCTATGCCCAGGAGGCCGGTTTCTTTTCCAAGATGGCCACGGTCACGTTCGGCGGCGCCTATGCCGTGCTTGCCTATGTCGCCCAGCAGGCGGTCGAGGTGCATGGCTGGCTGCGGCCGGACGAAATGCTGACCGGTCTCGGCCTGGCCGAAACCACGCCGGGACCGTTGATCCTGGTGCTGGTCTTCGTCGGTTTTCTCGGCGGGGCGCGGCTTGCGGGGGTGGAGCCGCTGGTGGGCGGGCTCGGCGGTGCGCTGGTAACGCTGTGGTTCACCTTCGTGCCGTGCTTCTTGTGGATATTCGCCGGTGCGCCCTATGTGGAAAGGGTCCGCGCCGTGCGTTGGCTGGCACGGGCGCTCGAGGCGGTGACGGCCGCCGTGGTCGGCGTCATCGCCAATCTCGCGCTGTGGTTTTCGCTGCACGTGGTGTTCGCCACGGTCGGGCAGGCGCGGTTCGGTCCGTTCGAATGGCCGGTGCCCGATCCGGCGAGTTTCGACCCCATGGCGGCCGCGATCGCGCTTGCCGCTGCCCTGGCGCTGATCGGGCTCAAGGCCAACATGGTCGTCGTTCTGGGATTGGCCGCGCTGGCGGGGATGGCGGTTCGGCTTGTTGCCGGTTAGCGCATGAGCTTGTTCAGTCGAACAGGCTGGAGACCGATTCCTCGCTGGCCGTGCGCGAGATCGCTTCGCCGATCAGGTCGGCGATCGTCACGACGCGGACATTGTGCGCCGCCTGGACGCCGGAGGTGGGCTGGATCGAATCGGTAATCACCAGCTCCTTGAGCCTGGAGCCGGCGATGCGCGCCACCGCCCCGCCCGAAAGCACGCCATGGGTGATGTAGGCGGTGACGCTGGTGGCGCCGTTGCCCAACAGCGCGTCGGCGGCGTTGCACAAGGTGCCGCCCGAATCGACGATGTCGTCGATCAGCAGGCAGTCCTTGCCGCGCACGTCGCCGATCACGTTCATCACTTCCGATTCGCCGGGCCGCTCGCGGCGCTTGTCGACGATGGCAAGCGGCGCGTCGATGCGCTTGGCCAGTGCCCGGGCGCGCACCACGCCGCCGACATCGGGCGACACCACCATGACGTTGGCAAGGTCGTAATGCGCCTTCACGTCACGCGCCAGCACCGGCACGGCGAACAGGTTGTCGGTCGGAATGTCGAAAAAACCCTGGATCTGGCCGGCATGCAGGTCGAGGGTCAGCACCCTGTCGGCACCGGCCTGGGTGATGAGATTGGCGACCAGCTTGGCTGAGATCGGCGTGCGGCCCGACGCGCGACGGTCCTGCCTGGCATAGCCGAAATAGGGAATTACTGCCGTTATGCGTCGCGCCGAGGAGCGGCGGAACGCATCGATCATGATCAGCATTTCCATCAGGTGATCGTTGGCCGGATAGGAGGTCGATTGCAGCGCGAAGACATCCTCGCCGCGCACGTTTTCCTGAATCTCGACGAAGATTTCCTGATCCGCGAAGCGCCTGACGCTTGCTTTTCCCAGCGGCGTGTTCAGGTACCGGGCGACGGCCTCGGCCAGCACCCGATTGGAATTGCCCGCGAAAAGTTTCATGCAGCGTCCCCGGCGGTCGGCAAGGTATGTAGGCGGCTTTTAGCGATCAGCCGCGCTATTGCAAGCGCGCGCGGCAGGATTCTCGGGCTAATCCAAAGAAAGGGTTTCCATGCGCGGTGCGCGCGCCGGAACGAGGCTACCCGCTGCGGCTCGAAAGCCAGCCCGACAATTCGTCGATCGTGCGCTCTGCGATGGTTTCCATCGTCGCCGCCGGAACGGCCGACCAGGGATCGGGCGCCACCGAGCCGACCGTTTCCTGACCCTGGATGCGATGCAGGCGGTTGCCGGCCGGATCGAGCACGTCCCACACGAAGATGACCATGGTTTCGCGCCCTTCGGTGATGGCGGAGAAATAGCCCTTTACCAGATGGGTGGGCGGGTTGGCGCCGCCGGCGGTGATCGCCAGGCCGCGCTGGCTGGCCCGCGCGGAAATACGCTGCGCCAGCGGCGTCGCCGCCTGAACGGTCGCCCCGACAACCGGGGCGAATTGCAGCCGCACGTCGGCCTGCGTCAGATTGGCGGTCTGCGGCGGGATGGCGCCGGCCGCGCCCGGCGCGGCGACACCGTTGGCCGTCTCCTGCGGGGCGAGCGCGCTCACCGTGCTGGCGCGCTTGTCCGTCCCGACCGAGGCCGGGTCGAGCGTTGCCTCGGTGCTGTTGCAGGCGGCCAGGACGGCGCACAGAAGCAGGCTGCATCCAACGCGCGGCGTCGTCTGGCGCATTTCCCCGGCTCTCCCCGTGCTGTTGGCTTCGTTGCAAGTCTAACGGCTTTCGCGGTTCGATTGAACAGCGAAAGCGGCCGGCCACAGGCCGCATTCAACGCACGATCAAGTCGAGATCGTGGCGTGACAGCGAGCTGGGCGCGCCGTCGGTGGTCAGATAGGTCCGGCCCAGGGTCATCGCGGTTTCGGTGTCGGAATCCATGATGATCATGTGGGCAAACAGCGTCATGTCGGGGGCGATCGGTTCGGGATTGGCGGCGTAGAACATCGGTTTGTCCATCCACGACGGCGTGAAGCGCGCACCGAGCGAATAGCCGCAGGCATTGAGCCTGTGGCGGGTCAGGCCGTGGCTTTCCATCACCCGCGCATGCGCGTCGAACACGTCGCCGAAAGTCTTGCCGGGGACCATCGCTTCCTCGACGGCGGTCATGGCCGCGCGCGCGGCCTCGAACAATTCCTGCTGGCGCTTGGAGACCTTGCCGAGCACGACCGTGCGCATCATCGCGGCGTGGTAATGATGGAAAACGCCGGCCCATTCCAGGGTGAGCTGGTCGTTCTTGCGCAGCTTGCGCCGGCCGGCCTTGTAGCGGCACAAAAGCGCGTCCGGTCCCGAACCGATGATGAACTCGTTGGCCGGGTAGTCGCCGCCGCCGGCAAAGATCGCGCCCTGCATGGCGGCCAGGATCTTGCCTTCGTCGCCGCCCTGCTTGATCAGCGGCAGGGCCGCGTCGAGAGCGTCGTCGGCAAGCTGGGCGGCCTTGGTCGCCTTGACGATCTCGGCCGGGCTCTTGAACAGGCGCAGGCGGCCGACAAGGCCGGACGCGTCCGAGATCTTGCCGAATGTGCGCAATTGCTCGTCCAGCCGCCGGCCCTCGAAGGCGGTCAGGCCGTGCGTGTCGTATTCGACACCGATCTGGCACCCCAGCAGGTCGAGGTCGTTCAACAGGTTGCGCAGATCGACGGTCGGGTCGGCGCCGTCGCGATCCGTCCACACGCGCACATCCTCGAGGATCGAGGTGTGGCGCGCCTGGCGCAAATCGGCCGAGCGGGTCAGAAGCACCATCTGCCCGTCCGCCTTCACCACCAGGCACTGGAAGAAGCAGAAGCCGAACGTGTCGTAGCCGGTCAGCCAGTACATGCTCTCCTGAGCGAAGAGCAGCATGGCGTCGAGCTTGCGATCGGCCATCTCGATCAACAGGCGGTCTTTGCGCGCGTCGAACTCCGAGCGCTCGAAATGCAATGCCATCACTTCTCCTCCAGGACGATTGCCGAGATCTGGCGGCCGTAATCGGCTTCTTGGCGATGCGTGGTGCGGCGGTAGGAGAAGAAAAGATCCTCCTCCGCATAGGTGCAGCGTGTCAGCTGCGATGCCTGTGCGCCGGTCATGCCGATCCGGTCGAGCGTGTAGGCGTTGAGATCGAACATGGCATGATCGGGACGCGCGGACGCGGTGAAATACCGGGCGTTGGCCGGATCGGCAAGCGCGAAACGCGCAACGAATTCGGGACCGACCTCGTAATTGGCCTGGCTGATCGCCGGCCCCAGCACCGCGACGATGCGTTCGGCGCGCGCGCCAAGCTCCACCATCGCCGCAATCGTGGCTTCCAGCACGCCGTTCAACGCGCCCTGCCAGCCGGCATGGGCGGCGCCGATCACGCCGGCGTCGCGGTCGGCGAAAAGCACGGGGCCGCAATCGGCCGTCAGGATGCCGATCGCCAGGCCCGGCCGGGCCGTGACCACGCCGTCGGCGCGCGGCCGCTGCGCGCCGAACGATGCGTCGGCAACCACGATGTCGGGCGAGTGGATTTGATGCGGCGTGCACAGATTCGCGGCCGGCACGCCAAGCCACGCCGTCACCCGGCTACGGTTTTCGAGCACGGTCTGGCGGTCGTCCTGCGAGCCGAGCCCGACATTCAGACCCCGATAGAGCCCTTTCGAGGCGCCGCCCGCGCGCGTGAAAAAACCGTGGCGGACTCCTTCGAGCCCGTCAAGCGCCGGGGATCGCAGAGGCTCCGGCCTCGATTCGTTCAGCATCGTGCATCTTGCCATTGGTTGCCGCGGCGGCGCGGATCGTGGGGCAGGGACATGGTCAAGTCAATCCGCCGTCCGGGAACGGATACACCTCCAGGTGGTGGGGCAACAGCGCCAACACCTTAAACAGTTCGCCCATCTGCTCGGCGCCGGCGAGCCTCTCGACCTGATCGGCGAGCGTGTCGCGCAGCGCCGCGTTGCCGCTTGCGCCAAGCTGCCCGGCCCGTTCGCCAAGACCCATGGCGCGGAGGAAGGCGCCCTGCGTCATCGTGTGGGCCGCCAGGCCGTGCGCCCGCGCGGCGGCTGCCAGCGCGGCGAAGTCGACATGGCTGGTCAGGTCGGCCTCGCCCGGCGTGTCGAAGACGTCATGGGGGGCGTGGCCGCGCACGGCCTGCAGCGTGTCGCCGAGGCCCGGTTCCAGATGGCCGTAATCGAAAAACAGCGCCGCCCCGCCATGGCGGGCGATCCGGTCGGCGACGGTGTCGAGCAGGGCGGTGCGCGCCGGCGCGATCTCGAACACGACGCCGTCGGCGGCCCTGTCGGCCCCGTGCGGCAAAAGCGCTTCGTCGAGCGTGTCGACCCCGGCCGCGAAGCGAAAGCCGCCGCTCTCGTCGAGCGAGACGACGCGTTCGCGCCAGGCATTGCCCGACTTGACGAACTGGCGTGTCGGGATCGCGTCGAAAATCTCGTTGCCGATGAAGAACACCGGCCGGTCGGGCAAGGCTTCGACGGAAGCCGGCCAGGCTGTTTGCATGCCGGCCTCGGCCAGCGCCTGCTGCTGCACCTGCGCCAGCCTGGGGCTCGCCTCGATCAGGGCTAGGTCGCAGGCGGTGGCGCATTGCGGATCGAGCTTGCCCAGCGTGCGGGCGATGTCGGCGGCAAGCGTGCCGCGACCGGGGCCGATCTCGGCGAAGGTGGCGGGCTTGTCCATGCCGCTCGCGCACCAGGCCGAATAGAGCCAGACCGCAACGAGTTCGCCGAACATCTGGCTGATCTCCGGGGCGGTGATGAAGTCGCCCTTGGCGCCGAACGGTTCGCGGCTCGTGTAATAACCGTGCTCGGGATCGAACAGGCACAGCGCCATATAGTCGGACACGCTGATCGGTCCGGTCTGACGGATCAGTCCGGCGATGGTTTCGGCCAGCCGGTTCATGCCGCCTCTTTATCGGGCACCCGCGGCCGCGCGCGGGCAAAGACCCAAAGCCCCACCAGCACCATCGGTACGGACAAGACCATGCCCATGGTCAGCCAGCCGCCGGCGAGATAGCCGATATGGGCGTCCGGCTCGCGGAAGAATTCGACGATGATGCGCGAGACGCCGTAGCCCGCGACGAAAGCGCCGGCGACCCGGCCCGGCGCGCGCAGCGCGCCGAAACGGTGGGTGAGCACGCGCAGGACAAAAAACAGGATCAGCCCCTCGAGCGCGGCCTCGTAGAGCTGGCTCGGATGGCGCGGCTCCGGCCCGCCATTGGGAAACACGAAGGCCCAGGGGACGTCGCTGGTGCGGCCCCACAATTCGGAATTGATGAAATTGGTGACCCTGACCAGGCCGAGCCCCACCGGGACGCCGGCCGAGATCACGTCGAAAAGCCGCCATGGGGCGATGCCGCGCGAGCGCGCGAACAGGATCATCGCCAGCGTGGTGCCCAAAAACCCGCCGTGAAACGACATGCCGCCCTGCCAGACGGCCAGGATCGCCAGCGGATTGTCGAGATAGCGGGCGAAATCGTAGAAGAGAATATAACCGATGCGCCCGCCGAGGACGACGCCGGCCGCCGCCCAGACCACGAAATCATCGAGATCCGCGGCCCGCATCGGCGGCCCGTCGGAGCCCCAAAGACGCTGATTGGCGATGAGGCGCTTGCCGTACCACCAGGCAAACAGGATGCCGATGACGTAGCCCAGCCCGTACCAGCGGATCGCCAGCGGACCGATTTCGATCAATACCGGATCGATCTGCGGAAAGGGCAGCGCCGCGAGAGGCAGGATCAGCAGGTCTGGCACGGCGAAATCCGCTTTAACGGGGCGAGTCGGCGCGAAAATGGGCGCGCGCCGCGGCAAGGTCAAGTCGACGCATGCGCGCGCCGATTGGACCAACGCCCTTGCAATCGCTTCGCGGGGCCCCTAATTGCGGTTTGCGCGTGTCGGCGGCCAGCTTTCGGGCCGGCGCGCCGAAGTTTGCGAGGCAGCGCCCATGAGCAACGGACCGAACCGCATTCTCGACGATTTCGCCAAGTTGCTCACCGATGCGGCCGGGGCCGCGCAGGGCGTGCGCAATGAGGTCGAAACGGCGTTCCGCGCTCAGGCCGAACGTATCTTGAACTCGATGGACGTGGTCCAGCGCGAGGAGTTCGAGGCGGTTCGCGAGATGGCGATCAAGGCGCGGGCGGAAAACAAGGCGCTTGCCGCGCGGCTGGCCGAGATCGAGGCCAGCTTGGCCCAGTCCGGCAAGAAAACGCCCAAAAAGACCGGCTCCGACTCCTAGGTCGGGATTTTTTTCGGGCGCTTGTCCACAGCCCCCTGTCGCGAAAAAAGCTTCACGCAGAATCCCTTACGCGGTGCGGGCCGCAGCCGGCAAATAATCTATCCACATGCCGGTGCCGCATGCGGGAAAAAAGCGCTGGAACTCGGACTCTGCATCAATACACTGAATTTACTGCATGATTCGTTTTTGGGTCATGCGCCGGGGAGGGGGTGTTCCGGCCAGGAGCCATTTGGCCGGCATTTCGTAACCTGGCAGTTCGGTTTGTCGCGCGTAGGCATTTTAGGCGGAGCGCGCGGGGGCGCGCCCACAATCACAGGGAATTTTTGATGAGCCTTCTGGAACTCGACATCGCGCGTACCGCGCATCCCGTCGATGTCATCGAGCAGGTCGCGCACGCGAATGACTGGGCCTTCGAACGCGCCGGAGACGACGAGATCGCGATTTCGGTCGCCGGCAACTGGACCGAC
The DNA here is from genome assembly GCF_004000215.1 of Nitratireductor alexandrii. Classification (GTDB taxonomy): domain Bacteria; phylum Pseudomonadota; class Alphaproteobacteria; order Rhizobiales; family Rhizobiaceae; genus Mangrovimarina; species Mangrovimarina alexandrii. Next base: position 226,209 of record NZ_RBVY01000007.1, read on the forward strand.
TATCACATCTCCTTTTCGTGGATGGAGGAATACGAGGCGCTGCATCTGGCCTGCGCCTTCGACATCAAGGTCACCGATGCCCGGGTGATGGAGGTCATGCGGCTGTTGGCGCTGATCAACGAACAGATGCTGATCGGCCATTTCGATCTGTGGGAGCAGGAGGGGGCGATCATGTTCCGCCAGGCGCTGCTGCTGGCCGGCGGTGCCGAGCCGACCGCGCAGCAGGTCGAGATGCTGCTGGCGAGCGCGCTCGAGGCCTGCGAGTGCTATTTCCAGGCCTTCCAGTTCGTCGTCTGGTCGGGGGTTTCGGCGCGCGACGCGCTGTCGGGCACTCTGTTCGAGACCCAGGGCAACGCCTGACGCGCCTGCCTGGCGCTGTTTGAAGAAGCGGATCGCGACCATGAGCCAGGAGACCGAGCGCAAGCCCGAGATCGGCTTTGCCGATTTCGACAAGGTCGATATCCGCATCGGCACGATCGTGGCCGCCGAGCCCTATCCCGAGGCCCGCAAGCCGGCGATCAAGCTACGGATCGATCTCGGCCCCGCGATCGGCATCAAGAAATCCTCCGCGCAGATCACCAAGCACTACCGGCCCGACGAACTGGTCGGCCGCCAGGTGATGGCGGTGGTGAATTTTCCGCCGCGCCAGATCGGGAAATTCCTGTCGGAAGTGCTGACCCTGGGCTTTCCGGACGAGGAGGGGGCCGTGGTGCTGGCGACGGTCGACAAAAACGTCCCGGACGGCGGCCGCCTGTTTTAACCCCGGTCCGGATATCGCCTTTCCTCAGGAGAGCGGCCGCTGTTTGCACCTTGCCGGTCCGGCGCCGGCAATGAGCACCGGCGCGTGCGCTTCAGCGCCTCAGTCTCAGTCGATCTTCCGTAGCGGGTCGCCGCCGTCGCTTTCATGCACACCGCCCGGCTTGAGCGCGGCGGCCATTTTTCGGCGTCCGGCGGCGCCTAGGCCCTGCCCATCAGCCCGGCCAGTTCCTCCAGCCCGGCGAGGATCGCCCGGCGCCGCTTTTCGGGCAGGGCGGCAAAGCGGGTGACGAAGTCGACGCCGAAAAAACCCGGCGTGTTGGTGACCATGTCGCGGCCCTTTTCGGTCAGCCTTGTGTAGACGATGCGCCGGTCGGTGGTCGAGCGATAGCGCTCGACGATGGCGCGGCTTTCCAGATTGTCGAGGATGGTGACGACCGTCGCCGGGCTGAGATCGGCGTAGTGGGAAAGGGCGTTGGTGGTCACTTCGCCCAGTTCGGCGACCCCCATCAGGACAACGAGCTGCGGCGTCGTCAGCCCGCTGGCGCGGGCGAGCGCACGCGACTGCAGGTCGGTCGCGCGCACGACCCGGCGGATCGATTTCATCAGGCCGCGCAGCTCCCCGGTCGGGAACGTTTCGTCGCGTCGCGCGTTCAGGGTCTGTTGTTCGTCCATCGACAGCCGGCAATCATTTGACTTCTAATCATTCGAACTATAATAAACCGGCGACGAAAGCAATGGCATCCCTTAAGACACTGGAGGTTTGAACGCGCGCCTATGTGCGGCATTTGTGGTGAAATCAGATTCGACAGGGCGGAGCCTTCCGCCATCGCAATTTCAAAAATGGCTGATGCGCTGGCGCCGCGCGGGCCGGACGGTTCGGGTATCGTCATCCACGGCAATGCCGGCTTCGGCCATCGCCGGCTGAAGATCATCGATCTGTCCGAGCGCGCGCGCCAGCCGATGAGCGACCCGGAACTCGGTCTGACCATCGCCTTCAACGGCTGCATCTACAATTATCCCGAATTGCGCGCCGAACTGGAGGCAAAAGGCTACCGCTTCTTTTCCACCGGCGACACGGAAGTGATCCTGAAGGCCTGGCATGCCTGGGGCGAGCGCTGCGTGGAACGTTTTCACGGCATGTTCGCCTTCGTGCTCCAGGAGCGCGAGACCGGCCGCATCGTCATGGCGCGCGACCGCTTCGGCATCAAGCCGCTCTATCTGAGCGAAAATCCCGAGCGGCTGCGGTTCGCCTCGTCGCTGCCGGCGCTCTTGGCGGCGGGCGACGTCGACACCGGCATCGATGCGGCGGCCCTGCATAATTACATGTCGTTTCATGCCGTGGTGCCGCCGCCGCGCACCATCCTTGCCGGCGTGCGCAAATTGCCGCCGGCGACGATCCGCGTCATCGAAGCCGACGGCAGCAGCCGTCAGAGCATCTACTGGGATCCGCCCTTCGCCCGCGATCCGGCCGACAGCGGCGTGTCGTCGGAGGAATGGCGCGAGCGGGTTCTCGAGGCGCTCAGGCTCGCCGTCAAGCGGCGCATGGTGGCCGACGTTCCCGTCGGCGTGTTGCTGTCGGGCGGCGTCGATTCCAGCCTGATCGTCGGCCTGCTGGCCGAGGCCGGCCAGACCGGGCTGATGAGTTTTTCGGTCGGTTTCGAGGAGGCGAACGGCGAAAAGGGCGACGAATTCGTCTATTCCGACCTGATCGCCAAGACTTTTGGCACCGACCACCACAAGATCTTCGTGCCCTCAGACAATCTCATGGACGCGCTGCCCGGCACGATCGCGGCCATGTCGGAGCCGATGGTGTCCTACGACAATGTCGGCTTCTACCTGCTCAGCCAGGAGGTTTCCAAGCATATCAAGGTGGTGCAGTCGGGCCAGGGCGCGGACGAGATTTTTGCCGGCTATCACTGGTATCCGCCGCTGATGAACTCCAACGACGTGGTCGGCGACTACGCCAAGGTTTTCTTCGACCGCACGCATGAAAAGCTGAAGACGCAGCTCGGGGCGGACTGGATCGACGGCGTCGACCCCAGCCGCGAACTGGTCGAGGCCCATCTGACCCGTTCGGGCGCCGACACGCCGGTCGACCGGGCGCTGAGGCTCGATTCGACCGTCATGCTGGTCGACGATCCGGTCAAGCGGGTCGACAACATGACCATGGCCTGGGGGCTGGAGGCGCGTGTGCCGTTCCTCGACCACGAATTGGTGGAACTCGCCGCGCGCATTCCGCCGGAGGAAAAAATCCGCGACGGTGGCAAGGGTGTGCTCAAGGACGTCGCCCGCCAGATCGTGCCGAGCGAGGTGATCGACCGCAAGAAGGGATATTTTCCCGTTCCCCAGCTCAAATATGTCGACGGCCCCTATCTGGACATGGTGCGCGACGCGCTGACCTCGCAGGCGGCGCGCGAGCGCGGTCTGTTCCGCAAGGACTATCTCGAGACGCTGTTTGCCGCGCCCTCGGATCACATCACGCCGCTGCGCGGGTCCGAATTGTGGCAGGTGGGCCTGCTCGAGATGTGGCTCCAGACGCATGGGATCTAGCCCAATGACCAAGGATCGCGGCGCGGAATCCAAATCCCACCCCATCCGCGCGGACAAGGCGCTCGGCCACCGGCTCAAGCGGCTGCGCGCGGATTCGCTGAAACCGCCGATCGCGCACGGCGAGGGCGAGCACGAGGCCATGCGCGAGGCGGTGGCGCTCGATTGCGGCTGGGGGCGGCTTTTGTTCGCGCAGACCTTTCCCGACAATGAGAGCATCATCGCCGCGCTGGAGGAGGAGGGCGACAAGCGCCGCGACATCGCGTTCTATATCCGCGACCCGCACGTGGTCCTGGCGCTCGCGCCGCAGGAGACGTTTCTCGATCCCTCGCACACCTACCGGCTCGACCTGTCGACCTACCGGCCGAGCCGGCGCAAGCCGCGCAGCTACTTCGTGCGCCGTCTGTCCTCGCGCGACGATGCCGAGGCCGTCAACGCGATCTATGCCGCGCGCGGCATGGTCACGGTCGATCCGGACTTCTTCTGGGCCCAGCGCGACAGCCGCTCGATCACCTATTTCGTGGCCGAGGAGGAGGCGACCGGCGAGGTGATCGGCACGGTGACCGGCATCGATCACCAGCGGCTTTTCGGCGATCCCGAACGGGGCTCGTCGCTGTGGTGTCTGGCCGTCCATCCCCAGTCGCGCCATCCCGGCATCGGCGAGATGCTGGTGCGCCGGCTGGCCGAGCATTTTCAGGCCCGCGGCGCCGCCTTCCTGGACCTGTCGGTGATCCACGACAACGAACAGGCGATCGCGCTTTACGAAAAGCTCGGGTTCCGCCGCATTCCGATCTTCGCCGTCAAGCGCAAGAACTCCATCAACGAAAAACTGTTCGCCACGCCGATCCAGGAGCACGACGCGCTCAATCCCTATGCGCGCATCATCGTCGACGAAGCCCGCCGGCGCGGTATCAAGGTCGAGGTGACGGATGCGGAGGGCGGCTTCTTCCGGCTGACCTATGGCGGGCGCTCCGTCCATTGCCGCGAAAGCCTCTCGGAAATGACCTCGGGCGTGGCGGTGTCGATCTGCGACGACAAGGCGGTGACGCGCCGCGTGGTCGCGCGCGCCGGACTTGCCGTGCCCGAGCAGATCGCGGCCGACGCGGATGCCGGCAATGTGGCCCCGTTCCTGAAACGCCACGCCAGCGTGGTGGTGAAGCCGGCGCGCGGCGAGCAGGGGCGCGGCGTCGCGGTCGGGCTCCAGACCATGGACGAGGTCGTCAAGGCGGTCGCCGAGGCCAGAAGCGTGTCGGACCGGGTTCTGGTCGAATCCTGTTTCGACGGCGAGGATCTGCGCCTGGTGGTGATCGACGGCAAGCTGGTCGCCGCCGCCGTGCGCCGCCCGCCGCTGGTCGTCGGCGATGGCGAGCACGACGTGCGCACGCTGATCGAGCACCAGTCGCGCCGCCGCGCCGCGGCCACTGGCGGCGAAAGCAGGATCCCGATCGACGACGAAACCGTGCGCTGCCTCGGCGCCCAGTCGATCGCGCTCGACCAGGTGCTTGCGGCCGGTCGCGAGATCGTGGTGCGCAAGACCGCCAATCTGCACACCGGCGGCTCGATCCACGACGTCACCGGCATCGTGCATCCGCGCCTGGTCGAGGCCGGCTGCGCGGCGGCCAGGGCAATCCGCATCCCCGTCGTCGGGATCGATCTGATGGTCAAGTCGCCGACCGAGCCCGACTATGTCTTCATCGAGGCCAATGAGCGCCCGGGCCTGGCCAATCACGAACCGCAGCCGACGGCCGAGCGTTTCATCGACCTTCTGTTTCCCCACGCGCGCATGCCCTGGGCGGAGATTTCGGGCTCCGAAGGGGCGGAGGTGGCTCCATGAGCGGCGGGATTGCGATCGACACCGCCTATTTGGTCGAGCAACTCAAGGCGCTTCTGGCAATCGACAGCCCGACCGGCTTCACCGACACGGTCGTGCGCCATTGCACCGAGGAGCTGGAACGGCTGGGCCTGACGCCGGAACTGACACGGCGCGGGGCGATCCGGGCGGTGCGCCAGGGCAGCCGGCGCGAGGGTGCGCGCTCGGTCGTGGCCCATCTCGACACGCTCGGCGCCCAGGTGAAGCTGGTCAAGCCGAACGGGCGCCTCGATCTGGTGCCGATCGGCAACTGGTCGGCGCGTTTCGCCGAGGGCGCGCGCGCCAACATCTATTCCGAAGACCGACATTTCCGTGGCGGGATCCTGCCGCTCAAGGCGTCCGGCCACACCTACAATGACGAGATCGACACCCAGCCGGTCGGCTGGACCAATCTGGAGCTGAGGGTCGACGAGCGCACGACCTCCTACGAGGAGACCCGGGCCCTGGGGATCGATGTCGGCGACATCGTCGCCATCGACCCGCAGCCGGAATTCCTCGACAGCGGCTTCATCGTGTCGCGCCATCTCGACGACAAGGCCGGCGCGGCGATCACGCTGGCCACGATCGAGGCGCTGGAACGCACTGGCGCGCGCACGCCGGTCGACATCCATTTCCTGTTCACGATCGCCGAGGAGGTCGGCACCGGCGCCACGGCAATCGTCGCGCCGGAGGTCGCCTCGATGGTGACGGTCGACAACGGCACCAGCGCCCCCGGGCAGAATTCGTCGGAATTCGGCGTCACCGTCGCCATGGCCGACCAGACCGGACCGTTCGACTATCATTTGACCAAGAAGCTGGTCGAGCTTTGTCGCGAGAACGAGATCGACTTCCAGAAGGACGTATTCCGTTTCTACCGTTCCGATTCGGCGTCGGCGGTGGAGGCCGGGCACGACGTGCGCACCGCGCTGGTCGCCTTCGGGGTGGATGCCTCGCACGGCTACGAGCGTGTCCACGAACACGCGCTGCATTCGATCGCGCGGCTTTTGACGGCCTACGTCACCAGTCCGCTGGAGATCCAGCGCGACGTGGAGGAGATTTCCGACATGGAAGGCTTTACCGAACAGCCGACCGCCGATCGCGATGACTGAGGCCGGGCGGCGGTGCCCGCTCAGTCGGTGGTGACGGTATAGTCGGGCGTTCCGCTCCACTGCAATTTCCAGCGCGCGCCGGGGCGCACGTTCTGCACGCAATGCGGCTCGAAGGCGACCAGGCAGGTGCCGCCCGGCCGGCGCGTCGAGGGGTAGATCAGCCCGCGCGCGCCATCCTCGCGCAGCGCGCGGGCAAGGGCCTGTCCGGCCGGATAGCCGACGGCGGGGTCGGGATCGAGACAGGCGAGGGCGCCATCGAGGCCGCGCAGGTCGTGATAGTCGCCGATGAAGCCGGCCAGCAGCGCCTGGTAGACGCCTTCGTCGTGATAACGGCCGATACGGGCGAGTTCGCGGGTGCGGTGATAGCCGATCTCGGCCAGCGCGGTCAGATCCTCGAAGGCGGCGTACCAGGCGCCGCGCGTCCCGTCATTGAAGCGGTTTCCCTCCGGCCTCGTATAGGCGAAGGCGGCGTTGACATGGGTGTGCCCCCAGGCGCGGTACAGCAATTCGCGCGCGTCGAGCCCGCCGACCTCGCCCCTTTCGGCGCGCAGCCGCCGGCTGGTCAGTCCCTCGATCTCGGCCAGCAGCGCCAGTTCCTCGTCCGTGTCGACGAGCGGGCGCAGCACCGGCGGCTTGAAATAGGCCGTCGAGATCAGCCGTACCGTCGCCGGTTCGGCGATCGCGGTGATGGAAGGGGTCAAGCGCCGCCCCTCAGTGCATCGACATGGTCGCGCGCCTGCAGGATCGCCGGCAGGCCGCCCGCGATCATCACGTCGACCGGCCGGCGGCCGCCGAAGGCGGGACCGGTATTGGCAAGCCGGACCCATTCGTCGGCGAGCGGGTCGCTGAAATAAAGATGCAAGCCCTTGTAAAGGCCGATCAGTCCGCTCGCCCGCAGCAATTGATCCTGCGACAGGCGGCCGGTCCACGATCCGGTCTTCACCCGCGCCCAGGTGCGGGCCGAAACGTCGAGCAGGCCGGCAGCCTCCTCGTTGCGCAACCGCCAGGCGTCGGCGATGCGCGCGCAGGCCTTGGCCGCGACCGCGGCCCGGTCGACCGGCGCGGCGCCTTCCGGGGTCCGCCGTGCGTTTGGCGCGTTCGATCTGGATTTCATATTTGCCATCTGGCATTGAATATAAGGCCACTTGGCAGAAATATCAAATCACGCGATGGCGCGGCCGCTGCTCAGGCCGGAACGCGCACGACACAGCGCAGGCCGCCGAGCGGGCTGTCGTCGAGGGTTATGTCGCCGCCATGGCTGCGCGCGATATCGCGGGCGATCGAGAGCCCGAGCCCGGTGCCGCCCGAATCCTGGTTGCGCGCCTCGTCGAGGCGCACGAAGGGACGGAACACGTGCTCGCGCTCCTGCGCCGGAATGCCCGGACCGTCGTCGTCCACGGTGACGATCAGCGAGCCGGGCCCGTGGATCGCGGTGATGTGGACGGATTTGGCGTAGCGGAAGGAATTGCCGACCAGGTTGGTCACCAGTCGGGAGAAGGCGGTCGGCCGGACGTGTACCTCCGGATCGCCCGACAATTGCACCGTCAGCGTCCGGCCGCGCAATTTGGCTTCCTCGGTCAGCTTGGCAAACAGCGTTTCCAGATTGATGCGGCCGGTGTCTTCCAGCGCCTCGCCGCGCGCGAAGGACAGGTAGCCTTCCAGCATGGACTGCATGTCCTCGATGTCGTTGTCGAGCGCGGCCACGTCGGTCTTGCCGCCGGACACGGCCAGTTGCAGGCGGAAGCGGGTCAGGATGGTGCGCAGGTCGTGGCTGACGCCGGTCAGCATGGCGGTACGCTGCTCGATCTGGCGTTCGATGCGTTCGCGCATCTGCAGGAAGGCGAGCCCGGCGCGGCGCACTTCCTCGGCCCCGCGCGGGCGGAAATCCTCCGGCGTCGGCCGTCCCTTGCCGAAACTCTCGGCCGCCTCGGCCAGTTGCTGGATCGGGCGGATCTGGTTGCGCAGGAACAACACCGCGATGATGATAAGCACCAGCGAGGTGCCGCCCATCCACAACAGGAAAATATGCGTGTTGGAGGCGTAGGCCTGGCTGCGCCGGGCAAACACCCGCAGAACCTGCTCGTCGAGCTGGATGCGGATTTCCACGACGTTGGAATTGCCGACCGTGTCGATCCAGAACGGCCGGTTGATCTGGCTGGTGATTTCCGCGCTCAAAATCTGGTCGAGGATGGAAAAGAACGGTTTCGGCCCCGGCGCCGGCAGCGGGTCGGGCGGCATGATGTCGACCCGCAGCGACAGCCGCTCCTGGGCGATGCGCACCGCGTTTTGCTTGCCGCGCTCGTCGGGATAGGTCTCGATCAGGTCGATGATGGCGGCGATGTCGCGCGTCACCGCCGTCGACAGGCGCTGGGTCACCGTCTGCCAGTGCCGCTCCATGAACACGAACGCCACCACCGACTGCAGCAGGATCATCGGCGCGATCACGATGATCAGCGAGCGCGCGTAGAGCCGCTTGGGCATGCGGCGCGATACCTTGCGCCAGAAACGCCGCCAGATATTGGGAACGGGGCTGACGACACGCGCCAGCCTGCGGCCCAGGCCGGGCCGCTCGGTCGCGGAAGTTCCGTTCGTGGTTGCCATCTGGAGCGCCCGTGGAGTGCTGCCGTTTCGCCCGTCGCGCAACGCGCGGGCCGGAACAGTCTATTCCACGCTCAGCCTGTAACCAACACCGCGCACCGTCTGAAGCCAGACCGGATTGGCCGGATCGCGCTCGATCTTGCGCCGCAGGCGGTTGATCTGGACGTCGATCGTGCGTTCGCCCACTTCGGTGTCGCCGCTGACCAGCTCGTGGCGCGGTATGGTCTCGCCCGGCCGTTCGGCGAAGATCGCCAGGATTTCCTGCTCGCGATCGGTGAGCTTGATGCCTTTGCCGGCCTTTTTCAGCTCCCGGCGGGCGATCTGGAACGTATAGGGGCCGAACACGATCTGTTCGACCTTCGGCGATTGGGGCGGGCCGCCGCGGCGCAGAATGTTGTTGATGCGCAGGATCAGTTCGCGCGGATCGAACGGTTTGGGCAGATAGTCGTCGGCGCCGGCCTCGAGCCCGGTGATGCGGTTGTCGGTTTCCGACAGCGCGGTCAGCATCAGGATGGGGACATCGCGGCTTTCGCGCAGCGCCTTGGTCAAGTCGACGCCGCTTTCGCCCGGCATCATGACGTCGAGCACGATCAGGTCGAAATCAAGCCCGGCAAGGTGGCGCCGCGCCGCGTCCGCCGTCTCGGCCACGGTGACGCGAAAACCGTTGGTGGTCAGGAACTGGCTGAGCAGGGTGCGGATGCGGGTGTCGTCGTCGACCACGAGAAGATGCGGCGCGTCGTCGGCGGGAATGATCATTTCGTCAGCCATCGTCGGATCCCAAAGTGCCCGGCCTGCCCGGCAGATTGTCGATCTGCGCGCGCAGATCGGGGTTCACCATCGCCTTGAGGAAACCTTCTATCACATCGCGCTTGTCGCGGCCCGTCTCCTTCAGCGCCGCATCGATGCGCCGAGACTGTGGCCGCGCGAGGGCAAGGGCGAGCGCGCGGCCGCGCTGGGTGGGGTAAAGCTCGCGCTGGCGGCGGTCCTTCGGTCCGGGAAGCTGCACGATATGGCCGGTGTCGATCAGTTGCTTGAGCACGCGCGCCAGGCTTTGCTTGGTGATTTTCAGCACGTCGAGCAGTTCGGCCACCGTCAGACCGGGCATGCGGTTGACGAAGTGCAGCACGCGATGATGCGCGCGGCCGAAACCGTCGGCGGCGAGAATCTGGTCCGGGTCGGAGGTGAAATCGCGATAGGCGAAGAAAAGCAGCTCGATAATGTCCAGATCGATCCCGTCGGCGCGCGACAGCGCCGTGCGGATCGGTACCGGTTCGTGTTCGTCCTTGCCTGGCATCATGGTTCCGTTGGTAAAAAATATGTCAGCCTTGTTGACATATATCGAGCCGACTGGTAATTTTCGACAAGCTTTTCGGCAGATTGCGAACGAAAAGGCAAGGCGTTTCCGGATTGGGGATGGATCCTTCCCTTTGCATTTCGCACCATGATTGGCGACACTTTCAATTCAACACGGGAACCGGCGTGAAATTCCGGTACGTTGTCACACATGCGGCGCTGGTCCGCAGGAGGTAAACATGGCATCCGTTCCATTCGATCAGCTCGACGGTCACATCTGGATGAACGGTGAGTTCGTGGCGTGGGGCGATGCCAAGGTGCATGTGCTGACGCACGGTCTTCACTATGCCAGTGCGGTGTTCGAAGGCGAGCGCGCCTATGGCGGCGAGATTTTCAAGCTCACCGAGCACAGCGAACGGCTGCACGAATCGGCGCGCATCCTCGGCTTCACGATACCCTGGTCGGTCGCCGAGATCGACCAGGCCAGTCGCCAGCTTCTCACGATGCAGGGTTTCAGCGACGCCTATGTGCGCCCGATCGCCTGGCGCGGCAGCGAGCAGATGGGCGTTTCGGCCCAGAATAACCGCATCAACTGCGCCATAGCGATCTGGCAGTGGCCGAGCTATTTCGATCCCGAGCAGAAGCTGAAAGGCATCCGCCTCGACATCGCCGAATATCGCCGGCCCGATCCGCGCACCGCGCCCTGCAAGTCCAAGGCGGCCGGTCTCTATATGATCTGCACGCTGTCCAAACACGCCGCCGAGGCCAAGGGCTATGCCGACGCGCTGATGTTCGACTGGCGTGGCCACGTCGCCGAAGCCACCGGCGCCAACGTGTTCTTCGTCAAGGACGGCGTCATCCATACGCCGAAGCCGGACTGTTTCCTCGACGGCATCACCCGCCGCACGGTGATCGAGCTTGCGCGCCGGCGCGGCTACGAGGTCGTCGAGCGGACCATCCTGCCCGAGGAGATGGACGGTTTCCAGGAATGTTTCCTGACCGGAACGGCCGCCGAGGTGACGCCGGTGTCGGAAATCGGACCCTACCGTTTCCAGCCCGGCGAGTTCTCCCGCAATCTGATGGCCGACTACTCGGCCGAGGTCCATCCCAGGCGCGCGGTGGCCGCTGCGGAATAGATAGCGGTCGTTTATGACCGTGGCGAAGGGGTTGCGGCCGCGATTTAAGAAAATGCGTGAAACCCCGCCGCTATAGGTTTGACTCCGGGGCGCATTGCCTTTTCGATGGCTATGCCGGCAGCGGGACCGGCTTGGCCACGGAGGGTAAAACGACATGGAAGCGCTACTTCCCATCATTGTTCAGTTGGTGACCGGCGCCATTGGCGGGCACGCGGTTTCGGGCGCGCTCAAGCAGCAGGCGGTCAGCGCGATCCTGCGCACCGTCGTCGGCGCGATCGGCGGCGTCGGCGGCGGCACGATCATCGGTTCGCTGCTGGGGGATCCGGCGACCGCCGGCGCGCTTGGCGGCATGCTCGGCGATGCGGTTGGCGGGGCCGCCGGCGGTGGCATCCTGACCGGCATTGTCGGCGCGGTGATGCAGTCGATGAAAAAGAGCTGAGCCGGCCTGTCCGGCCGGTGGGCAAGGGCGGCCGCGTGGGCCGCCCTTTTTCGTTCGCCGCGTAGAGTCCTCGCCCCCGGGACGGGTGGACGCTCCCGCACCCGGCCGTTATGGGAGGGGCGACCAACGAGGAAAGCGCCATGGGACAGCTCAACGCCGGCATCATTCCAGTCACGCCGTTCCAGCAGAACTGCACGATCCTGTTCGATACCGACACCAAGCACGGTGTGGTCGTCGATCCGGGCGGCGAGGTCGAACGCATCCGCGCGGCCGTCGAGGAGAATGGGCTGTCGATCGAGGCTATCTGGCTGACGCATGGCCATATCGACCATGCCGGCGGCGCGATGGACCTGAAGGAGGCGCTCGGCGTCGATATTGTCGGCCCGCACGAGGCCGACCGGCAGATGCTGCTCAATCTCGAGGAGCAGGCAAAAATGTTCGGCCTTGCCGATCCGGTGCGCAATTGCGTGCCGGACCGGTTTCTGGCCGAGGGCGAAACGGTGCGTTTCGGCGCTCACGATTTCGAGGTCCTGCATTGTCCCGGACATGCGCCGGGCCATGTCGTGTTCTTCAACCGCGCGGCCCAGTTCGCCCATGTCGGCGACGTCCTGTTCAACGGTTCGATCGGGCGCACCGACTTGCCGGGCGGCGACCACGAGACGCTGATCCGCTCGATCAAGGAAAAATTGCTGCCGCTCGGCGACGAGGTCGGGTTTATTTGCGGCCACGGGCCGGGCGGCCGCTTCGGCGACGAGCGGCGCAGCAATCCGTTCCTGGTCTAGGGTATCCCGACACGAAAAACCCCGCCCGCGAAGCGGACGGGGCAGCGTGCGCGTCTTGGCTGGAGGTCAGTCGGCGACGCAGAAATGGTCCCTGCCGTCATAGCCGCGATAGGTGCCGGTGCTGACGTTGAAGGAGCGATAGCGCTGCTGGCAATAGCGCATCCATTCGCGGCTCCAGGGCTGATAGTCGCTGCCGGCATAGGGATCGGCATTGACGACGCGCCGGCGATACGGGCGCGGCTGGGGCGCCGGCGGGAAATCGTCGAAGCCGGCATCGCGGTAGTCGTCGACATAGGCCGGTTCCCGGTCCGCGCTGCTGACGGCGCCGACGATCAGGCCGCCGACCACCAGGCCGAGAATGCCGGCGGCGAGCAGGTCCTCCTGGGTGTTCTGGCGATGATTGACCTCGGGATGGCGCGGACGATGCTCGCGCCAGCGCTGCCCGGCACTGGCTTCCAACACCGGTACGAGTGTGGTCGCGGCGACCGCGGTGGTGAGAAGCAGGGATTTGAGAAAACGGTTCATCAAGCTCTCCATGAAAGCGCCGGCGCGAAAGGCGGGCCGGAATTGGCGCTGTTTTAGAAGGGCGCGACTGAACGCTGGCTGAACGGCGCGTTCAGCAAGAATAGGGTTTTGAAACAACGGGCTGGTTGTCGACGCGATCGGGCGGCGGCGGTGGCGCGAAACGGGGACGTGCCGGCTGTACGGTCGTGTGACAGGGCGGTCCGGCAGGGTCGCCGCCGGCGGATGGCCGGCGCGGACGAGGCCCGGCCGCGTGGCCGGGTTTGAGCGCGGGACCGGCGGTCCCGCGACGCGAAAGCGTGCGTATGTCTCAGGCGAGCATCAGGTTGACCGCCTTGGGGCCCTTGCCGCGTCGGTCGGGTTCGGTGTCGAAGGTGACCTTTTGTCCGTCTTCCAGTCCGGTCAGGCCGGATGCCTGGACCGCCGAAATATGGACGAAAATGTCCTTGGCGCCGTCGTCGGGCGTGATGAAGCCATAACCCTTGGCATGGTTGAAGAACTTGACGGTTCCGGTCATCTGACCCATCGGAATCTCCTTTCTCCCGTCAGGTTGCTCGGTTTGCGGGCATGCCGCATGTCATCGGTCGTTCACTGGGGGAGAAGAAACAGTCGGATCGACGCCGGGGCGGTGCCAGGGGCCCTCTCGTTTCGCGATCCACCCGGGCGCCACGAGGGGCAGTCCAAAGCCGGGGCATGCCATTCCAGTCTCCGGGCCGGCAAATGCCCGAATGCGGAATTTGTCCCCTATTTTTTCGTTGGCGGCAAGCGCGGATTTGCCGGTCGGCCTCAGTTGCCGATCGCCGGTTCGCTCGAGCGGCGGATGATGCGGATGCGGCAATCATCGCCGACATGGCGATGATAGATGCGGCCTGCGCCCGGCACGCGATGAAGCCGCGGGGCGCGGTGGCAGTCCGCCGGCCTGCGGCGCTCAGCCGTTTCGTCGGCGACCGGCCGGCAGTCGCGCCGGCGGTGGTGATGGCGCAGCGTCTTGCCGAACTCCGGCACGAAATGGCGGCGCGTGTCCTGGTGGCAGCCGCCGGCCGGGATCGCGGCCGCCGTACCGGGCGGCGTCGACGGCGCTGCCGCAAATAATGGCGCGGCCGCGGCGCCGGACAGGGCAGCCAGGCCGAGGGCTGCGGACAGGAACAGGCATGCGGCGGTGCTATGAAGCGTCAAGGTCCGTCTCCCGGTCTGGTGGTCCACTGCTCAATCTGGGGCCTGAGAGGCCGTCGATCCAACGGGCGCTTCGACAAACGGGGTTTTGCCTTAACGAAAGGTGAAGCAGGCCGCAAACCCGGCGCTGGCGCGCAACGGGCGGTGCGGATGGCGCATCGTGTGGGCTGCCATGCGGTTTCCGGTGCCGTTGGGTTACCGAACGGCACAAACTGTGATTGCGCCTGCCGATCCATGTCCGCATTTCATGCGTTAGATTTAAAGGTTGGCCGAGAAACGATCGTCAATGGAGCCGGCCCGACAGGAGGCCAAGGAGATGACCCGCCCCACGCAATCCCCCCGCCGCAAGCCCGTCCCGGCGCCGCCGCGCCCCAAGGAGGCGCGCGAGGCGATCCGACAGGTGGTGGAGGCGGTGTGCTGTGAACTTGGCGTGTCCGCCCGCCAGCGCGCGCGGCGCGCCGCGATCGAACAAAGGATCACGGTCGCCTACCACCACGGTCCGCGCCAGCCGCTCGACCTCGTCCGCGCCGGGCTGGAGGGCTGATCGCGCAGCCCTATGACTGCGCCTACCGGCCCGGCCGGCCGCTCTTTTTCGGCCGCCGCGCGCGGCGTTCGTCGGCCGGGTCCTCGTAGGAGCCGGCGCCGGCGCGGTGACGCTTGACCGGCTTGGCCTCCTCGGGCGGCGCCGGCGGCTCGCCGCCGAGCGGCTTTTCGGTGCGTCCGACCGTCATCTCGTCGAGCGTGTTCTTGCGGAACAGGGATTGTTCCCCGCCCGGCCGCTCTTCGCCCGGCGTGCCGTAATCGGGACCGTGCGCCTGGCGGTGCGACTGCTTTTTGAACAGCGAGCGCGGCACCGCGCCGGCCGGGGTGGCGTGGTCGCCCGAACCGCCCATGTCGTCGAGCGCCGGCTTGGAAAACAGGCTGTCGCCGCCCGCCGCCGCGCCGCCGGCGCCGCGCGGTTTCGCCGCTTTGCCCCTGGCCTTGTCGCGCCGGCTCCTTTGCGTGTTCTCCACGCCGGTATCGCGGGCCATCGGGTCGTCCATGACCGCCAGCTCGGTCTCCTGCAGGCGCTTGATCTCGTCGCGCAGGCGGGCCGCCTCCTCGAAATCGAGATCGGCGGCGGCGTCGCGCATCTTCTTTTCCAGATGCTCGACATGCGATTTGAGATTGTGGCCGACCAGCGCGCCTTCCTCGGTGTGGCGCGAAATGTCGGCGCGCACATGGTCGCGCTCGTAGACCGAATCGAGAATGTCGGCGATGCGCGATTTCACGCTCTCCGGCGTGATGCCGTTTTCGGCGTTCCAGGCGAGCTGCTTTTCGCGCCGGCGCGCGGTCTCGGCCATGGCGCGTTCCATCGAGCCGGTCACCGTGTCGGCGTAAAGAATGACGCGGCCGTCGACATTGCGCGCCGCGCGGCCGATCGTCTGCACCAGCGAGGTCTCGGAGCGCAGGAACCCTTCCTTGTCGGCGTCGAGAATGGCGACGAAGCCGCATTCGGGAATGTCGAGCCCTTCGCGCAGCAGGTTGATGCCGACCAGGCAGTCGAAGGCGCCGAGGCGCAGGTCTCGGATGATCTCGATGCGCTCCAGCGTGTCGATGTCGGAGTGCATGTAGCGCACGCGGATGCCCTGTTCGTGCAGATATTCGGTCAGGTCCTCGGCCATGCGCTTGGTCAAGACGGTGCACAGCGTGCGGTAGCCGCGGCGCGCGGTGTCGCGGATCTCGCCCAGGACGTCGTCGACCTGGGTCTTGGCCGGGCGCACCTCGACCGGCGGGTCGATAAGCCCGGTCGGGCGGATCACCTGTTCGGCGAACACGCCGCCGGACTGCTCCATCTCCCAGCCGCCCGGCGTCGCCGACACCGCGACGGTCAGCGGCCGCATCGCGTCCCACTCCTCGAAGCGCAGCGGCCGGTTGTCCATGCAAGAGGGCAGGCGGAAGCCGTATTCGGCCAGCGTCGCCTTGCGGCGGAAGTCGCCGCGATACATGCCGCCGATCTGCGGGATCGTCACATGGCTTTCGTCGACGAACACCAGCGCGTTGTCGGGCACGTACTCGAACAGCGTCGGCGGCGGCTCGCCCGGCGCGCGGCCGGTCAGGTAACGCGAATAATTCTCGATGCCGGCGCACGAGCCGGTCGCGTCCAGCATTTCCAGGTCGAAGCGGGTGCGCTGTTCGAGCCGCTGCGCCTCCAAGAGCCGGCCTGCCTTCTCCAACTCGTCGAGGCGGTGGGCGAGCTCTTGCTTGATCGACCGGGTCGCCTGGTTCAGCGTCGGCCGCGGCGTCACATAGTGCGAATTGGCGTAGATCTTCACCGATTTCATGTCGCCGGTCTTGTGGCCGGTCAGGGGATCGAATTCGGTGATCGTCTCGATCTCGTCGCCGAACAGCGATATGCGCCAGGCGCGGTCCTCCAGGTGGGCCGGGAAGATCTCGATCGTGTCGCCGCGCACCCGGAACGAGCCGCGCACGAAATTCACGTCCTGGCGCTTATATTGCTGGGCGACGAGGTCGGCGAGAAGCTGGCGCTGGTCGAGCCGGTCGCCGACCTGCATCTGGAAGGTCATCGCCGTGTAGGTCTCGACCGAGCCGATACCGTAGATGCACGACACCGAGGCGACGATGATGACGTCGTCGCGCTCCAGCAGCGAACGCGTCGCGGCGTGGCGCATGCGGTCGATCTGCTCGTTGATCGAGGATTCCTTCTCGATATAGGTGTCGGTGCGCGGGACGTAGGCCTCCGGCTGGTAATAATCGTAGTAGGAAACGAAATATTCGACCGCGTTTTCGGGAAAAAACTGCTTGAACTCGCCGTAGAGCTGGGCGGCGAGCGTCTTGTTCGGCGCCAGGATCAGCGCCGGACGCTGCGTCGCCTCGATCACCTTGGCCATGGTGAAGGTCTTGCCCGAGCCGGTGACGCCGAGCAGAACCTGGGTGCGCTCGCCGGTATCGACGCCTTCCACCAGGTCGCGAATGGCGGTCGGCTGGTCGCCGGAGGGCTGGTACTCCGTCACCATGCGGATCGGCACGCCGCCTTCCGACTTTTCGGGCCGTTCGGGCCGGTGCGGCGTCCACAGCTTGCCGTTCTTGTGCAGCGGGTTGCCGCTTTCGATCAGCTTCGACAGCGCCTCCACCGTCGCGGTGACGCTGGAACTGGCGAGCGTGCCGGCGTCCTCGAGCGAGATGTCGAGGCCGGCGACCGGGTTCAGGCCGGCGGCCGCGCGGTCCTTGGCGGAGGCCGCTCCGCCCATCGAGGTGCCGCGCGCCGTCTTGGTCGGGGCGCCGGAGCGTTCGGGCACTTTTTTCGACGGCCGCGCCGCTGGTTCTCCGGCGGCCTTGACGCGGTGCTTGCCGGCGGCCGAGCGAATGGCGCGCATCTCCGCCGCGCGGGCGTCCGCCTCGGCGGCGCGTTCCATCTCGCGGGCCCAGTCCGATACCGATCCCGACAGCGGCGCGCCGGACATATCCTTTTGCGGCGCTTCCGCAAAACCGCCGTCGCCGCGATCGAGCGGTTCGGCGGCGTCGTGAAAATCGGTCAGCGGGCTGCGCCGCTTGCGCGTGCCGGGCGCTTTGTCGTCCTTGGCCGGGCGCGGCGCCTTGTTGTCGGATTTGGAAGCCATGCCGGGAATATGGAGAGAGTCCGGCCGAAAGGGAAGGGTTCGGGCCGGTGCGCTTAAGCCGGCGCGTCGCGCCTCCTGACAGGCCGGTGTCAGGACGGCGACGCGCCGGTCGCGGTCAGGCCGGATAGCGCAGGCGGATCACCGGATGGCCGGTCGGCTCGTCGACATGCCGCCCGGTTTCCACGAACCCGTAACCGGCATAGAAACGCCGGCCGACGGCATTGTCCACGAACACGTCGAGTTCGAGGCTGCCGCGACGGGCAACGGCGTCGTCCACCAGCGCGCGGCCAAGGCCGCGGCCGTGAAAGGCGGGGTCGAGGAACAGGCCGCCGACCTGATCGCCGAGCAGCGACAGGAAGCCGACCGGCCGCCCGTCTGCCCAGACCGTGCGGGTATCGGCCGCCGGCAGGTAGGTATGGCGGATTGTGTCGGCCTCGCGCCGCAAAAAATCCTCGCCGAGGAAGGGATGGGCGAGGCGGCTGGCCTTGAGCCAGATATCGACGATGGCGTCGTCATCGACGCCGGGGCGGTAGGTCTTGATCATGGTTCGCTCATGTCCGGTTCGGGCAACCACAAACACGCCCCGGAAACCGGCGCGGCAGGCTGCCTATTCACGATATTGGTAAGCCAAACGAACAGGGGGCCCGACTTCCTGCGGGCCTCGTCCGTTTGCGGGACGTTGCCGCCCCTCCTTTACCGGGACATAAAACCTCCGATCATTCGCCGAGCTGCTAGCGCGGATTGCAAGGACGCGCAAGTTCGTGTTCGCCGCTGCGTCCGCCGACTGTCCCGGCTCCGCGGACGTCTATCGCAGCGCCGGTCGCGAACGCAGCTAGCCGAAATCGCGCGGCTTCAGGAAGCCGACGAGCCGGGCGGCGCCCGATGTCAACGTGGACCAGTGCGTTGCCACCTCGAACCGGGCCAGGGCCGCGGTCGGGAATTTCGTTCGCAGCCGCGCCAGCGCGGCCGCGTCGGAGCCCGGCCCGGCGAGGGTTTCGGCCAGGCGCTCCAGTCCCGGATTGTGGCCGACGACGACAAGCCGACGGATCGCGGGCGGCACGGACCGGATCGTCTCCAGAATGATCTCGGGTTCGGCTTCGTAAATCTCGGGGGCGAGCCGGGTCTCGACCGGACGCGGCAATTCGGCTGCGACCAGTGCCCAGGTCTGCCGGGTGCGCAGGGCGGGCGAAACCAGCGCCAGTTCGGGCACCCAGCCGTGCCGGGCCATCGCGTGCGCCATGACCGGCGCCGCCTTGCGGCCGCGCGCGGCGAGCGGCCGGTCGGCATCGTCGAGCGTGGCATCGTCCCAGCTCGACTTGGCATGGCGCAGCAGCAGGAGTTCGCGCATCTGGTCAGCCTACGGACAGCCGTCCAGGGCGGCGGCCAGCGTTTCGGCGGCGCCGTCGAGCGAAAAGGCGGCGAAGGTCTCGAAGGGCGAGCCGTCGGCGGCGTTGGCGCCGGTGATGTCGAAATAAAGCACCAGCCGCCGTCCTTGCCGCAGCGCGTCGATCAGCCGGCGGTCGAGCGGGGCCAGATGGTTTTCGGCCACCGTTCCTTCCGAAAACAGCACCATCGCCATGTCCGAGGCGGCCGCCACCAGCGGCCAGTCATGATCGTCGACGCTGGCGATGATTTTGCCGGGCCGGTAAAGATAGTCGGCGCTGCCGCCGGCCTGCGGCAGCACGGGCGCGCCGTCGGCGGCGTGGAGTTCGACCTGAAACGGATCGCCGCATCCCACCGTCAATGCCGCCACGGTGCTGTTCGTGCTCTGCGGCGCGGCCACCGCCTGTTGCGCCTGCACCCGCCATTGGGCGTGCGCGGCGGTGCCGGTCGCGGCGAGGAGAAGGGCGGTCATAAGCCAGGACGGTTTCATGCCCGCCAGTTTGCGCGAGATCGGCCGGCTTGCAAGTCCGGGCGGCGGCCGGCGCGCGCGAGAGATCGTCGCAGCCGGATCGAGGACGCGTCCCGCGGCGACGCCTCGACGAGATGCCGTGATCGTCTTGTGTGAAGTCGGCCACAGCGGCGTTGCATGATCGATGCCATCATAGCGTGAAAACGATCGGGGTTTCGCCATGGTTGCCTACTGGAAGTTGCGCTATGCCTTCAAACGCCTCGACAAGCCCGCGCGCAGGGCCGCGCGGATTCGCACCATCGACGGGCTGGCCCGCCTGCGGCAGGCGATCGCCGAGCGGATGCCCGACCGGACCGCGTCCTCGACGCTTTTGCTCGGCACCTGGAATATTCGCAATTTCGACGACAACCGGTTCGGCCACGGACCGCGGCTGGAGGAGAGTTTCTTCTATCTGGCGGAGATGATCTCGGCCTTCGATATCGTCGCCGTTCAGGAACTCTGCGACGATCTCGGGCCGTTCCAGGAACTGATGAACGTGCTCGGCCCCGGCTACGATTTCATCATGACCGACGTCACCGAGGGGCCGGGCGGCAACCGGGAGCGGCTCGGTTTCCTCTACGACCGCAGCAAGATTTCCTTCAAGGGCGTGGCCGGCGAGATCGTGCTGCCGTTCTCGCGGCAGATTTCCGACGTGACCAAGGAGAGGCAGTTCGCCCGCACGCCGTTCTCGTGCACCTTCCAGTCGGGATGGTTCAAATTCGCCTTCGCCACCGTGCACATATATTACGGCAGCAGTTCGCCGGGGTCTGACAAGTTCAAGCGCCGGGTGAAGGAAATCGACGCGGTCGCCAAATTCATTGCCGGTCGGGCAAGGCGGGACCCGGTCTACAACCATATTCTCGTCGGCGATTTCAA
The DNA here is from genome assembly GCF_004000215.1 of Nitratireductor alexandrii. GTDB lineage: Bacteria > Pseudomonadota > Alphaproteobacteria > Rhizobiales > Rhizobiaceae > Mangrovimarina > Mangrovimarina alexandrii. Next base: position 246,803 of record NZ_RBVY01000007.1, read on the forward strand.
TATCGAGGATTTCGAGGGCGAGACCTTCGACGCGCTGGCCCGGCACGGCTTCGAGGTGTTCCGCAACAAGATCGGCAGCAACGCCAAGAAGACGAAATTCTACGACCAGATCTCCTTCTTGCCCAAACACAAGCAGGTCGCGCTCGCCAATCCCGAAAGCGGCAAGGCGCACGGGGTGTTCGACATGTTTTCGGTCGTCTTCCGCGATCAGGATTTCGATCTGCACGACCCGGCGATGTCGGCGATCATCCGCGGGCGGCGCGACGCGGCCGAAGCCCGGCGCGTGAAGGCCGAGGCGCGGATTTCCGCTGCGACGACGGATACTGCGCGCGAGCGTGCGCAAAAGGATCGTGACATTGCGGTGCGGTCGATCGAGGCCGAAGATCTCCTGCTTGCCGACCGGGACGCGCGCGAGGCCTATTATCTCGACGACTGGCGTACGTTTCAGATCAGCGATCATTTTCCGCTGTTCGTCGAACTGAAGATCGATTTCGCCGACAATTATCTGCAGCGCATGCGCGCGGAGGCCGAAAGCGAGGCGGTCGGCTGACGGGGCCGGGCTTTGACGGTTGGGCGCGGCCCCGCATGTGGCAGGCAGCGGTTAAGATCGCGCTAAACCGGGACCCCCAGTTTTCGTATCCGAAATAAGGCGAATATCGACGCCGCCACAACCGCGCTAGAATGTGTCTATCTTTGGGAGGAGAAGCGGAAAACGGCGGCGCCGGGCGACCATCAAGACGCTCCCGCGCTGCGTGTGCGAGACACCGAACAAGCCCATATGGTGTTATGACGTAATCGCGCCGGTTCCGGTTCTATCCCATAGTCAAGACAGGGTCAGGCCATCCTCCCCACGGATGGCCGCCCATAAATCCACGGGAGCGGGATCGAGAGCTCTTCCCTGTTTCCGCGGTGCGCGGCCAGCGCTCAACCCCACCCCTATGGTCGCTGGCCGCGCGAGCCCTTGCGCATCCGGTTCGGGCATGGCGCCGGCTTGCCGATCCAGCCCGGAATTCGATCCCGTCCGGAACTTTGGCGTGCGACTTGAAGGGCAGGGGCCGGTTTGGCATGGCGGAACGGCACGCCCTTTTCCCAAAAAATGCACGGCATCAGAGCGTTAACAGGCGAGGCGGGGGCCGGTTTGCCGCCCGGACGCGTGTTCAAACAAGGCGTTGGAGTCTAACGGCGCTAGTCGATCAGCCGGAGCCGGATCGCCTCGGCGACGGCCTGGGTGCGGTTGACCGTGCCGAGTTTCTGGCTGCTGGTGGCAATATACTGATTGACCGTGTGTTCGGACAGGCCGAGTATCGCCGCGATCTCGACGCTGGTCTTGCCGGCGCTGGTCCAGTTCAGGCATTGCAGTTCGCGTGCGGTCAACCGGGACCGCGGTCGGTCCCGTTGCGACTGTTCGAACCTGGCCATGCGTTCGTAAATCCCGTTGCACCAAAACGACAGATGGGCGGCCTGGCCGATGTCGGGGACCGGGCGTTCGCCGCCGAACAGCGCGAAGCCATGCGGTGCGCGGGCGCGGAAGACCGGCAGGCCGAGCCCGGTGCGAATGCCGAGCCGGGACAGGAGCCCGTCGGTCGCGCGATTGTCGTTGCCGGCATCGGCGGCGCGCGCGGATAAAGGCGCCGGCGTGCGACGATCCCAGAAGAAGGGCCGGCCGCCGCGCAGCGCCTCGACCAGCGTCTTGTCGCCGAAGGCTGCGTCCAGCTCCTGATATTCCCGCACCGAACTGTGCGACAGGCTCGTCAGAACGACCTGGTACGGCAAGGCCGTATCCGCTCCCGATCGGGCCGTCAAAACGGCAAAATGGCGATAGCCGGCATCGCGTGTCAGCTCCATGAGCAGGTCATAGGCTTCCATCGGCCCGACGACGCGTTCCATGCGTGCGCGGAACGCCGTCCAGCCCATGCTGGCCGAAATCAATGCGGCTTGTGTCACGTGTCTTGCTCGCGTGCCGGAACGCCGGCGCTCGACCGGCTGGACTGAGCCGTTCTGCCGGTCGACTTTATGGGAATAAGGCCGCAGATAGGTCTTTTTGCGCAAAAAACAAGCGTCTTGCGCGGCAGTGGTGGCGATTTGTTGCGGCGAAACATCGTGCCGCGCGGCCAAGGATCCGCGGAATATTCGATCCCGTCGATCGGATTTCTCGTTCGAAGATTGTTGCGAGCCGTGCGCGGCACCGGTCGGAAACGGTGCTACGATCGGCGCATATCGGCTGTGCGGCGCGGCGCTACTCGATCAGGCCCCGCCGCACCGCCTTGGCGACCGCGTGGGCGCGGTTGACGGCGCCCAGCTTCTGGCTGCTTGAGGCGATGTACTGATTGACCGTGTGTTCGGACAGGCCGAGGATCGTGCCGATCTCGAGACTGGTCTTGCCGGCCGAGGTCCAGATCAGGCATTGGCGCTCCCGGTCCGACAGCCGCGCCGCGGGTTCGTTGCGACAGGGCGTGTCCAGCACGTCCAGCAGGCGTTCGCTGAGATGGGCGGCAAGCATCATAAGATAGGACAGTTCGACGACATCCGGTTCGGCCCGGTCGCCTGCGAGAAAAAGCAGTCGTCGTTTGCCGGGGCGCCCGGCGGTCGGCACCGCCACGCCGGTGACGAACCCGTGTTCGGCGAAAAGCGCGGCGGCGCGTTCCGCCTCCGTCTGGTTGCGGCGGGCCATGTTCGCCTTGGACGACCAGTGAAACGGCGCGACGGCGTCGCGCGCCCGCGCGATCACGGGGCTCGTCGCCATCAGGCCGAACGCGTCGTAGTCGCGCAAAAACCGGTCGGGCCAGTTGCTGATCAGGATGTGGTCGGCTAGGTGCTGGCTGGCTTCGACCGGTAGGTCGAGCATCACGCCGTGCAGATAGCCGGCCTGGCCGCACATCTCCAGCAGCACATCGTAGCCGTCGTAGCGGTTGCGGATCGCCGCCATTTTCTCGATGAGGTCGGTAAGCGACTGGGCGGTAAGGAAATTCGACGACATGCTGTTTGATCGCGCCTCATTTTTCTTGTTCGTTTTGCGTCGCCGCCGATAATCGGTGACACCCTGTGTGACGTGCGCGTTTATGGTGCGAACCTAGTGGTTCGGCGAGAAAACCGCATCCGGATTATCCAATTTTTCCCCAATTGATCGCGATTATTGCCAAAATAGTTGATAATTTATGTGACGATCTGCAACCGGCGACCGTGTCGGAGCCGCGGGCCGGCCTCCCGCCGCAAGCGAAAGGCTTGCTGGTGCGGCGGACGCCGAATGCCGGTTTTCGGCCAAGTTCGCGCGCAAGCGGCGCCGGTCTCGTCGACGGCGGCGATTTTTCGGCCAGGTGAAGCCGGACAGCCGCCGGACCGCGGCGCGTCCGGAACTGGAGACGGTTGCGCCGCGCCGCGAAAGCCGGTCTAAGCGGGCCGGCCGGGGCGGATCGGGAGGCGGATTTGGCGGTGCGGCGCAAACGGTACTGGGTGTCTCGGCGCGCCGTTCTGGGGGCTGCCGTGGGCGTCGGCGCCATCGGCTGGAGCGGGGTGACGCTCGCCCGGCTGGCGCGCGCGCCGTCCGGGCCCAAGGATGCCGGCCGGGTCGCGGATGCGGATGGGCTGAGCCTTGCCGTCGACCCGCCGCCGGCGCCGCCGCACGACCCCGCACTGCCATGGATCGCGAAAGGCGGCAATCTCAACGATGCCAGCGCCCTGTCTCGAACGCCGGTCTACGGCGTCGTCGGCGTGCGCGGCGAACAGGATGTGGCCACAGCGCTCGCCTTCGCCCGCGCCAACGGCCTGAAAGTGTCGGTCGCGGCGGTGCGCCATTCCATGGGCGGGCATGCGTTCGACGATCACGCGTTGGTGCTCGACATGCGCGCCTTCAACGCCATCGCGGTCGACGCGGCCGAACGCACGGTGACCGTCGAGCCGGGCGCGACCTGGCACGACATCCAGAACGTTTTGCATCCGCTGTTCGCGGTCAAGGCGATGCAGTCGACCGACATCTTCTCCGTCGGCGGGTCGATCTCCGTCAACGCGCATGGCATGGACCATCATGCCGGCGCGCTGGCGGGCAGTGTGCGCGCGATGCGGGTCATGCTGCCCTCCGGCACGGTGCTGACCTGCTCGCGCAAGGAAAACGCCGAGCTCTTCCGCCACGTCCTGGGCGGCTACGGCCTGTTCGGCGTGATCGTGTCGGCCACGCTCGACATCGTCGCCAACGCCGTCTACCGCACCGCGCGGGCGGTCATCCGCTCCGAGGATTTCCCCGGCTATTTCGAGCGCGACCTGGCGGGCGAGGGCGGCCCGGGCCTGTTCTACGGCCATCTGTCGACGGCGCCCGGCAGCCTGCTCGAAGAGATGATCGTCTATCGCTACGACAAGGTGGCCGAGCGCGCGCCGCTCGACATGCCCCGGCTCGGCGCGCCCGGCGCGGTCAAGCTCAAGCGGCTGATCATGAACCTGGCCAAGCACGGGGCGCTGTTCCAGCGGCTGAAATGGTACGCGGAAAAGAAACTCGAGCCGGAGTTCGAAAACTGCACCGTGGCGCGCACCGACGCGCTCGGCGAGGGCGAGGCGTGCCTGGTCTCGCGCAACGATCCCATGCACGATTCCGTGCCGTACCTGTTCAACGATCTGGCGGGCGATACCGATATCCTGCACGAATATTTCGTGCCGCGCGCCGCCTACAACGCCTTCATCGCCGACATGCGCCGCGTGCTGGCCGCTCAGTCCCTGCCGGTGCTCAACGCCTCGGTACGGGTGGTGCATGCCGAAGACATCGCGCTTTCCTATGCGCGCGCGCCCGCCTTCTCGCTGGTGCTTTACATCAACCAGCCGGCCGACGAGGCCGGCTCCACGGCGATGCGCGCGTTGACGCGGGCCTTGATCGACATCGCCCTCAAACATGGCGGACGCTTCTTCCTGCCCTATCAGCTCCACTATACGGGCGCGCAACTGATCGCCAGCTATCCCGAGTTGCCGCGTTTCCTGGCCAACAAGCGCGCCTATGATCCGGACGAGCTGTTGAGCTCGACCTTCTATCGGGTGTTGAAGGCGATGGCGGCCGACATCCCGTTGCCGGCGCCGGCCTGAACCGCGTCGCCTGCGCGATACGCTCCCGAACGGAGCTTGCCGCCGGCGTTGCGGGCCGTGCCCCGGCAGGGTCGCGACACTCACATTATTTATATTACGTAACGCGAATTTATTGGGCGAGGCGACCGCGGCGCGTGCCCGGCGCCGTCCGTGAACGGGACGCGCGCCAATTTCGGCAAAGTTGCGTCCACAGCCGTCGCGATGAAGGCCGGCACAGCGCCGCCGCGCGGCTCGGCGCCGGTCGGCCGATGCCGTTTCCCGGCGCGCAAGCCTCGGATTGTGGCAAAAACAAGTCATTGAAATCGTTTGATTCTTTTACACGAGTTGATTTGCGGACAGCATCCGGAGGGGCCTAGATAAGCCCCGTCGGCCGGGATTGACTCAAACGGGTCTCAGGCAACGGAGATTCCGGCCGGCGAAACGGAAATAACGGAGTCATGTGATGACCAAATTGCTTACTGCCCTCGCCGCTACCGCATTTTTCGCCGTTGCCGCCCATGCGGCGGAGGTACAGGGCACGGTCCAATCGGTCGATCCGGCCAGCCGCACCATCATGCTCGATGACGGCACCAGCTACGTCGCCGATGCCGCCGTCGATCTCGATGCGCTCGCGGCGGGCGACAAGGTGATGATCACCGTGGACGACGCCACCACCAGCGCCGTCGAGGTCGAAAAGCAGGAGTAGGCGCGGCGGACCCGATTCCTCTCCCGGCCGGTCCCGCAAGGGGCCGGCCTTTCTCGGTTGGCCCGGCCGGCTTCGCGGCGTGCCGGGCGAGGCCGTTTCGGCGGCGTACCATTCCTGTCATAAATGCCGGCTACCACGCGGCAGGTTTTTGTGAGAGGGATCAATTCGATGAAAATAGCGGTTCTCGGCGGTGACGGATTCGTCGGCTGGCCCACCTCGTTGCATCTGTCCGACCGCGGTCACGACGTCCATATCGTCGACAATCTCTCGCGGCGCTGGATCGACACCGAACTGGGCGTGCAGTCGCTCACCCCGATGGATTCGATCCAGGAGCGCACCCGTATCTGGCATCAGGAGACCGGGCGGCGCATCCATTTCCATCTGATCGACCTGGCGCGCGACTACGAGGTGTTGAAGCGCTGGCTCGCCGAGGAGCGGCCCGACGCGATCGTGCATTTCGCCGAGCAGCGCGCCGCGCCCTATTCGATGAAGAGCGATCGGCACAAGAACTACACCGTCAACAACAATGTCAGCGCCACGCACAATCTGCTTAACGCGGTGGTGGAAGCCGGGCTCGACGCGCATCTGGTGCATCTGGGCACGATGGGCGTCTACGGCTATTCGAGCGTCGGCGCGGCGATCCCGGAAGGCTATCTGCCGGTCGGTGTCGAGACCCTGGCCGGCGAGACGGTCAGCCAGGAAATTCTCTACCCGGCCAATCCCGGCTCGATCTACCACATGACCAAATGCCTGGATCAGCTCCTGTTCCAGTTTTACGCCAAGAATGACGGGGTCAGGATCACCGATCTGCATCAGGGCATCGTCTGGGGCACGCACACCGACCAGACCCGCCGTCACGACCAGCTCGTCAACCGTTTCGATTATGACGGCGACTACGGCACGGTGTTGAACCGCTTCCTGATTCAGGCGGCGATCGGCTACCCGCTGACCGTGCACGGCACTGGCGGCCAGACCCGCGCCTTCATCCATATCCAGGATTCGGTGCGCTGCATCGAACTGGCGCTGAACAACCCGCCGAAATCGGGCGAGCGGGTGAAGATCTTCAACCAGATGACGGAAACCCACCGCGTGCGCGACCTGGCCGAGATGGTCGCGCGCATCGCCGGAGCCGAGGTCGCCTATCTGCCCAATCCGCGCAAGGAAGCGGCCGAGAACGACCTGGTGGTCGACAACGAGCAGTTCATGGCGCTCGGCCTCGATCCGACCACGCTGGAGGCCGGCCTGTTGTCGGAAGTGATCGACGTGGCGAAAAAGTTCGCCTATCGCGTCGACCGGTCGCGCATCCCCGCCGTCTCGGCCTGGACCAGGGACATCGCGCCGACGGTCGAACGCGATCCCGAGGGCCGGCGGCTGAAGAGCGTTTCCTAGGCCCGTGGGCAGGCGAATGACGAGATTTTCCCGGTGAGCGATGCGCGCGCCTATGTCACGCTGGTCACCAATGCCGATTTCGCGCTCGGTGCGACGGCGCTGGTGCGCTCGCTGCGGCTGACGGGGACGAGCGCCGATATCGTGGTCATGCACACGGGCGGTGTTGCGCCGGCGGCGCTGGCGCCGGCCGCCGCGCTCGGCGCGCGGCTGCGGCCGGTCGCGATGCTGGCGACCTCGGATGCGTTCAACGCGCGCCATGCCAAACAGGAAATCCACGGCCGCAATCCTTTCACCAGGGGCGAAAAGCCGGCCTTCCACACCCCGCTCGACAATTTCGCCAAGCTGAGGCTGTGGCAGTTGGAGGAGTATGACAGCGTCGTCTTCCTCGACGCCGACACGCTGGTCCTGCGCAATATCGACCGGCTGTTTGCCTATCCGGAGTTTTCCGCCGCGCCCAATGTCTACGAGCGGCTTGCCGACTTCCACCGCATGAATTCGGGCGTGTTCGTCGCCAGGCCCTCGCAACGGACGTTTGAAAAAATGCTCGCCGTGCTCGATGCGCCCGGCGCCTTCTGGCCCCGCACCGACCAGACCTTTCTGCAAAGCTACTTTCCCGACTGGCACGGCCTGCCGGTGTTCTGCAACATGCTGCAATATGTCTGGTTCAACCTGCCGGAACTGTGGGACTGGAATTCCGTCGCGGTCGTGCATTACCAGTACGAAAAACCCTGGCAGGGCGACCATGCCAAGGCCGACAGGCTGCGGCCGCTGATCGAGCTGTGGCGGGCCTTCCACCAGGGCGGCGCGATCCCCGCTATCGCTGCCCTGCCGCCGCCCGCGCCGACGGCGCGGGGTTAGGGCCGTGCCGGCGACGCTGGTTTCGGGAGGCACCGGCCTTGTCGGCCGGTTCGTCGTCGAGGCCCTGCTTGCCGCAGGCCACGACGTTACCCTTTTGGGCCGCACAGCGCCGCCGGCCGGTTTTTTTCCGCGTGCCACCGGCTTCGTCGAAGCCGCGCTCGATCCCGGCCGCGACCGAAGCGCGGCCTTTGCGGGCATCGATTTTTTCGTTCACGCCGCCTTCGACCATCTGCCCGGCCGTTACCGGGGCGGGGAGGGCGACGATCCGGGCGGGTTTCGCCGCCGCAATCTCGACGGCAGCCTGGCCCTGTTCGACCAGGCCAAACGTGCCGGCGTGAGACGCGTGGTGTTTTTGTCGAGCCGCGCCGTCTACGGCCGGCAGCCGCAGGGTGCTGTGCTTTTTGAAGACACGCCGTGTCATCCCGACACGCTTTACGGCACGGTGAAGCACGCCGCCGAACAAGGGCTTATGGGGCTGGGCGATGCCGGGTTTTGCGCCGCCGCGCTGCGCATCACCGGCGTCTACGGGCCGGCCGCGGCGAACCGGGCGCACAAATGGCAGCCGCTGTTTGACGATTTCCTCGCCGGCCGGCCGGTCGCGCCGCGCGTGGCCGGCGAGGTGCACGGCGCCGATGTCGGCCAGGCGGTGCGGCATGTGCTCGCGGCCGCGCCGGGGGCGGTGTGCGGCGAGCTCTTCAACGTCGCCGATATCTTGCTCGACCGGCACGACCTTCTGGCGCTTGTGGGCGAGGCGGCCGGCGCGGGCGGCCCCCTGCCGGCGCGCGCCGACCCGGCCCCTCTCAACCTGATGGACACGCGCAAACTGCGCGCGCTCGGCTGGCGGCCGGGCGGCATGGCGCTTCTTGAGCGCACCGTGCGCGAGATGTGCGCAAGGCGGTGAGGGTCGGCGATGCGACGCCGCGATGTCGCTTGCGTGGCAGGGGCGGCCTTGCGTGGCGGTCTAGGATCGGCTCGGTTACCGATCGGGACATGGCGGGTTTTGCCGCCGCGGTGCCGCAAGAATGCGAGGTGTGCGATGGCGGACGAGGACGACCGGCCGGCCGGCGGGGCCTATGCCTCGCCGCCCTGTTTCATGCACGAATTGCAGCCGGGCTTTGCCGCGCCCGACAGCGATCCGCGGGCGCGCGCCGACATCATGCGCTGGCGCAAGGCCGAACGCCAGCGGCTGATCGAGGCGCGGTTGGCCGTGCCGGCCGCCGAACGCAGCGCCATGGCCGGCGCGATCGCGACCCATCTTGACGCGGCGATCGGCGATCCGGCCGGTCGGCGGCTCAGCCTCTACTGGCCGTTTCGCGGCGAGCCGGATCTGCGCGCCTTCGCCGCCGACTTCATGCGGCGCGGCGGCACGCTCGCCCTGCCGGTGGTGGTGGAAAAGGCCGCGCCGCTGGTGTTTCGCGACTGGCGGCCGGGCATGAAGCTGGAAAAGGGCGTGTGGAACATTCCGGTTCCGCCGGCGGCGCCGGCCGTGATCCCCGACATCGTGATTTCGCCGGTCGTCGGCTTCGATCCGGCCAATTACAGGCTGGGTTACGGCGGCGGGTTCTTCGACCGCACGCTGGCGGCGCTGCCGGCCCGGCCGACGGTGATCGGCGTCGGTTACGCCGCGGCCGCCATCGCCACCATCTATCCGCAGCCCCACGACATCGCGATGGACTTCATCGTCACCGAGGCCGGGCGCGCCGGTCAATAATCTCAGACGTCTACAGCCCGGCTCCGGCGGGGTCGCATGCAGCCGGCGCACCGGCACGGCGAGATCCGTGCGGGGCCGGCAGGCGCGGGGCGCATCGCGGCTGGGATATCGTGGCATGATTTTTTAACAAGCCATCGCTAATGTGGTGGGCGGGGTGACGGCGCGGCCTTCGGGCGGCGGCTTTGGAGAAAGCGCGGCGGACGACGCCGTAGCGGGAGCCTCGGCATGGTCCTTTCGAACGACGCAAGCAGATCGGCGGCAGCGTACTCGGCCGCCGCTTTCGCCGCGCACGGCGCGGGGCGTGCGGCGTGAGCCGGCGGGATTTTTTGGCGAAGGTCGCGCTGGTCGCGGCGCTGCTGGCGCTCGCCGGTTGCGGGTGGTTCGCCGAGCGTTGGGAGTGGAACCAGAAGCTGACCGTCGAGGTGCTGGTCGACGGCGAGACCGTTTCCGGCGCGGCGGTTTCGTATGTGCGCTGGCAGGAAGCCAACGCGCTCGACCACTACCCCACCGCCTATCGCGGCGAGGCGACGGTGGTCGACCTCGGCGAACGCGGTTTGCTGTTCGCGCTGATCGGCGAGCCGACGAAGTACATCGCCGGCTATACGCTGCACGAGGAACTGGGCGAGCGCCGCTCCGACTACGAGACGCTTTATCCGAAGATCGCAAGCTTTCGCGGCGTGCGCGAGGTTGCCCGCGAGGCCTACCCGCTGCTGGTCACTTTCACCGACATTGCGGACCCGGCGACGGTCAGGCGCGTCGATCCCGACGATCTCGTCGACACCTTCGGCCCCGGCGTGGCGCTGAAACGCGTCACGCTGGAGATCACCGACGAGGCCGTGACGGAGGGAGAAGTGGAGGCGGTGCTGCGGTGGCTGGGGGAGTACCCGGAAACGCCCTTAGGTCGGTCACCCGATTCTTTCGCCCCAGTCTTCGCCGCGACGGTCAACAACGGCAACTTTGTCCGGAGATAAAATGCCGATCTCGAAGGCACCTTCGCTCTTTGTTACGCACCCGTCCAACCGGGGACGTTCCGCCTTCTCGCACGCGGTCCACACATGAGCCGCTCGCGCAAGGTTCTCGCCGTTCTGGCGGCGCTGGTCGCGGCGGCCTATCTCGGCTGGCGCATCACCTATCCCGGTTACGAATGGCGGCAGAAGCTCACAATCGAAATCGACACGCCGGACGGGCCGGTCAGCGCATCGAGCGTGGCCGAGGTTGCGTGGTGGGCGACGCCGAAAATCCTGCCCGAGGCATCGCCGCGCGACTGGTCGGTCAGGGCCGAGGCGGTGGTGCTGCGGCTGCCGGACGGGCAATATCTGTTCGCGCTGGTGGGCTCCGCGCATCTCGTCGCGCGTGCGGTGCTGTTCGATCCGCTGCCGAAGCAGGGCGATCCCTATCTGGTGCCCGCCAGCCGCATGCGTCGCTTCAACGGGGAGACGCACGACGTCCCGCCGAAGCATTACCCGCTGCTGGTCACTTTCACCGACATTGCGGACCCGGCGACCGTCAGGCGCGTCGATCCCGACGATCTGGCGGCAACGTTCGGCCCGGGCGTGGCGCTGAAACGCGTCACGCTGGAGATCACCGACGAGGCCGTGACGGAGGGACGGGTGGAGGCGGTGCTGGGGTGGCTGGATTCAATCAGTGGCAGACTCAAACCTACCTCCAAGAGATATGCGGATGAACTGACGATTGAGGAAACGCTTTACTCGATCCATTTCACCAGGATTTGACCAATGGCAATTTCTAAAGATCTCTTCCTCTCAATCCTCTCTATGGATGCGTATAATCGCGGCTGCAGTGCTGGACTGGGTGACACCGGTGTGGGCGATCTCGACGGCCTGGGTGAGACGGGCTATGTCGGAAATGCCAGAATATTAGCCCGTCCAAGTGGAACCGACCTGGCTGGTTGGCAGGACGCCGGCTTCTACGCGCTGGCCTACGAGATCGCGGCCGAGGTCGGCACGGGCTCCGACAAGCTCTTGGCCGGCGACACGGTGATCGCCTGTCGCGGCGCCGCGGCGGCCGGGGCCGGGCGCACCGGCTTTGTGCGCCCGCGGTCCCCAACGCCGTCCGCGCCGGCGCGCCTCAGGTTTGGAGCCGGGCGGGGAAACCCGGGGCGCGCAGATCGGTGCCGGTCTTGTCCTCCAGCAGCTTGACGATCATGGTCGACCAGGCCTCGCCGCCATAGGCCGCCCTGCCGTTTTCGAAGATCGCCTCGACACGCGCGGCCAGATCGAGCGGCGCGCCGAATTCTGCGGCCATGGCGCGCGCGAAACCGAGGTCCTTGAGCGCCAGGTCCATCGTGAAGCCGATATCGTAGGAACCGTTCAAGACCAGCTGGCCCTCGGTCTCGTGCACGAAGCTGGTGCCCGACGAGGCGGCGATGGCGTGATAGGCCTGGGCCAGGTCGAGCCCGCCGCGCCGGGCCAGCATCAAGGCCTCGCCGGCGGCGACCAGATGGATGAAGGCGAGCATGTTGGTGATCACCTTGATCACCGCCGCCGCGCCGAGCGGGCCCATCAGAAAATGCTTGTGGCACATCGCCGCGATCGCCGGGGCGTGGCTGTCGTAAAGCGCCGCGTCGCCGCCGACCAGCGCGGTGATGCGGCCCTCGGCGGCCAGATGCACGCCGCCGGTGACCGGGCATTCGAGCACCGCGACGCCGCGCTCGGCGGCGAGGCCGGCCAGCCGCAGCATCTCGTCGCGGCCGTTGGTCGACATTTCGATCCAGGTCCCGCCCGCCGGCAGGCCGTCGAGCAGGCCGCCCGGCCCTGCCAGCACCGCCTCGCTGACCGCCGGCGAGGGCAGGCAGGTGATGGCGTTGCCGGCGCTTTTGGCGGCTTCTGCCGGGCCGGCGCAGGCGACCGCGCCCTTGTCGACAAGCCGGGCGACGGCCTCCCGGTCGCGGTCGTGGACGAAAACGGCGTAGCCGGCCGCAAGCAGGCGGGCGGCGAGATGGTGGCCGAGATGGCCGAGGCCGATGAAGGCGTAGTCGGGCTTGTCCGTCATGGCGGCCTCCTCAGGGCATCAGCGGGGTCTGCATCATCTGCAGATGCAGGTCGTCGCCGTCATAGGGGTGGGCCTCGCAGACCGCCTCGTCGAGTTCGACGCCGAGGCCGGGCCCGGTCGGGGGAATGACGTCGCCGTCCTGCCATGCGATTTTTTTCTTCAACAGCCGGGCGTGAAACCCGTCCCACTGCTTGAGCGATTCCAGGATCAGGAAATTGGGCAGGGTGACGGCGAGCTGGATGTTGGCCGCGCCGACGATCGGTCCGCAATAGCAGTGCGGCGCGATCTGGATATGGTAGGCCTCGGCCATCGCCGCGATCTTCTTGGTTTCCAGAATGCCGCCGGAGCGGCCGAGATCGGGCTGCAGGATGGCGGCGGCGCGGTGCTCGATCACCCGGGCGAATTCGGCCTTGGTGGTCAGCCGCTCGCCGGTCGCGACCGGAATAGAGGTGGCGCGGGCCACCTGCGCCATCACTTCGGGCATGTCGGGCGGCACCGGTTCCTCGAACCAGAGCGGGTCGTAGGGCTCGATGGCGCGCGCCAGCCGCAGCGCGCCGGCGGCGGTGAACTGGCCATGGGTGCCGAACAGGATGTCGGCCTTGCTGCCGACGGCGGCGCGGATCGCCTTCAGCATGCCGGCCGAGGTGTCGATGTCGACGAGCCGCGGCTGGTGGCCGTCGAAGGCGGTGTAGGGGCCGGCCGGATCGAGCTTGACGGCGGTAAAACCCTGGCTGACATAGTCGGCCGCGCATTGGGCGGCGAGATCGGGGTCGTTGTAGACGTTGCGGCCCTCGGGCGCGTCTTCCGAATGCACCGATCCTTCCTGCGGGTAGAGATAGGTGTAGGAGCGCAGGCTCTCGTGCACGCGGCCGCCCAGAAGCATGTAGACCGGCTTGCCGGCCTCCTTGCCGATAATGTCCCAGCAGGCGATCTCGAGCGCGGAAAAACAACCCATCACCGAGACGTCCGGACGCTGGGTGAAGCCGGAGGAGTAGGCGCGGCGGAAAAACGCCTCGATGTCGTGCGGGTCGCGGCCGACCAGATAGCGCGCCGCCAGATCCTCGATCATCCGGGCGGTCACGTGCGGGCCGAAGGTGGCGTTGTAGGCCTCGCCGTAGCCGGTCACGCCGCCATCGGTCGTCAGGCGCACGAAGATGAAATATTTGCCGCCAATGCCGGGCGGCGGATTGCCGACCACCCAGGTCTTCACGTCGGTGATCTTCATCGTCTGCCGCTCCTTCTCAGCCGCCGGGTGTCAGTCGAACACGATTACGTTGCGCAGCGCGTGGCCGGTCTTCACCGCCGCGATCGCCTGGTTGATCGCCTCCAACGGGTAGCGCGCGCTGACCAGCTCGTCGAGCTTGAGCCGGCCGCCGCGATAATGCTCGACAAGGGCGGGGATGTCGGTCGCTATGTCGGCCTCGCCCATCTTGGAACCGATGATCTTCTGGTTCCAGGCGGCAAGGGTGCCGGGATCGTAGTGGGCAAGCACGCCCGATGGCGGCATGCCGACGACGACGACCGTCCCGTTCTTGGTGATGTAGTCGAAGGCCCCGTTGAAGGCGGTCTTCTGGCCGACGGTGACGAAGACATGGTCGACGCCGCGCCCGTTGGTCAGCGCCTTGACGCGGGCCGCGGCGTCCTCGCGGGCCGGGTTGACGCCGTCGGTGGCGCCGAACCGTTTGGCCGCCTCCAGCTTGTCGTCGTGAAGGTCGATCGCCACGACTGGCGCCGCGCCGGCGATCGCCGCGCCCTGGATGCTGTTGAGCCCGACGCCGCCGCAGCCGATGACGGCGACCGCCTCGCCGGGCCCGACGCGGGCGGAATTGACCACGGCGCCGAAGCCGGTGATCACCCCGCAGGCCAACAGCGAGGCGCTGTCGAACGGTATGTCGGCGGGGATCGCCACGAGCTGGCTTTGATGCACCACCACCTTGTCGGCGAAGGCGCCGGTGCGCAGGGCCTGCTCGTAGCGGCTTCCGTCGGCGCCCGTAAGCGCGCCCTCGCGGTCGAGCGCGAACACCTCCTCGCACATCACCCGGCTTTGCCGGCGGCAATAATGACACGCGCCGCAGGAGCGGATCAGGGTGACGACGACATGGTCGCCGGGCGCGAGGCCGGTCACGCCCGCCCCGGTCGCGGCCACCACGCCGGCCGCCTCGTGGCCGTAGACCGCCGGCAGCGTCCCGCCCCAGGCGCCGTCGGCATAGGAAATGTCGGAATGGCAGATGGCGCAGGCCTTGACGTCGACCAGCACCTCGCCCGGGCCGGGGTCGGCGAGCGTGATCTCCTCGATCGCCAGCTCTTGTCCAAAGGCGTGGCACACGGCGGCGCGGGCTTTCGGCATCGGGTTTCGGCCTTTCTGGCGATTTCGTGCGGCCAAGACTAGGCGAGGGGCGCGACGATTGCGCGCCGCCAGGGCGACATGGCAGGTCGGGATTTTCGTAGCCGCACGGGTCTGTCCAGGTGCCGGCCGTCGTTGACGCCGGACAGTCCCGCCGCTACCAGCGGGGTTTGCGCGACACGATCTTGAAAGGCGAACCATGGGCGAAAACCGGATCCCGCCATGCGGCGAGCTGACCTTGCGCACGCTGGCCATGCCCGGCGACGCCAACGCCGCCGGCGATATTTTCGGCGGCTGGGTGATGGCGCAGATGGATCTCGCCTGCGGCATCCGCGCGGCAGAGCGCGCCAGGGGGCGCGTGGTGACGGCCGCGGTCAAGGAGATGTCGTTCGCCAAGCCGATGAAGATCGGCGACACGCTGTGCGTCTATACCGAGATCACCCGCGTCGGCCGCACCTCCATGGTGCTCAAGGTCGAGGCCTGGGCGCAGCGCTACCTGTCCGACCTGATGGAAAAGGTGACCGACGCCGATTTCATCATGGTGGCGCTCGACAAAGACGGCAAGCCGAGCCCGGTGCCGGCAGACGGCTGACGGCGCGGCCGGGCCTATTTGCAGGCGCGGTAGCCGTTGCGGCGCGGCTTGATGTCGAAGTGGAAATGGTCGGCGTGGTCGCGGTCGTAGCCGGGCCCGAGCACGGTGGTGAAATAGCCGCAGGCGTCCGAGCGCACGGTGTTCAGGAGCCCGCGCTCGCGGAAGGAGAACCAGCCCGGCTTGCGCACGTCGATCTTCTTGCCGTTCTTCAGGTCGATCTGCATGACGTCGAGCGCGTTGCCGCGCGAATGTTCCGACATCTTGGCGCTGCCGTTGATGCGCCGGCACGAATAGCTCGAGCCCTGGTGAATGGTGCGGATGCCCGACATGTAGCGCCAGCGCGCGGCCGGGGCGAGTTCGTCCTTGGTCCAGCGGGCGAAAGCGAGCGCCATCTGGCAGTTGAGCGTGGCGGCCGGCTTCAGCGCGATGTTTCCCGAAAAGCCGGAGATTTCGACCGGATGGTCGATGCGGCACGACGCGCTGTCGTGGATCGGCGCGATGTCGCGATAGGTAACGCCGAGCCGTTTCAGCGCGGATCGGCACTGGCGTTCCTCGGCAGATAGCGTCTGGAATGGCGAGGCCGGGCTGTTTAGGCGCGGGAAACCGGCCATGAACGGGTTGGACGGCACCAGGCGCGCCAGTCCGCGCGCCGGCACGGCGCTGGTCCTGGCGCCGACATCGACGTCCGGCCGCATCACCTCGGAGACGGAGCAGGCCGATAGCGCCAGCATCCCGACGGCAAGCACGGCGACCGGTGCGGCGGTTAGGCGGCGCGACCGGCGCGGAGCCGGCCGTGGAGAGCGGCGGAACGATAGACGCATGAACATTTTCCCGTCCGTTTCACGCCAAATTAGCGGCGAAGCGTAAAGGAAAGTTCAGCGCCGGCATTTACGATTTGGGCCAAATCCGGGCGAGCCGCCCCGGTTCACTGGCAGTCCGGGCTCACTGGCGACCCGGGCTTACTGGCAAAAAGTCGCCCCGCCGCGCCGTTCGGCCAGGTCGAAATGGAAATGGGTGGCATGGTCGGCATCCGCGCCCGGACCGAGCACGGTCTTGAACGGTCCGCAGGCGCGGTCGCGCACGCCACGCAGAAACTGGCGCTCTCCATCCCCGGCAGGCTTGCCGACCTCGATGCGGGTGCCGTCGGCCAGTTCGAAGGCCGACAGGTCGATTGCGTTGCCGAACGCGTGTTCGGAGAGTTTCGCCGAGCCGTTGCGCGGCCGGCACACGTAACCCGATACCTGATGCAGCGCGGCGAGCGGCTGCGCGAAGCGGCGCGCGGCGACCGGCGCGGCCACGTCGCGCACGAAACGGGCGGCGGTTTCGGCGATGGCGCAATTCAACAGCGCCGGCGGACGCAGGCCGACCTGCGGGGAAAGCGTTCGCACCAGCACGGGATGATCGATGCGGCAGCCCGCCGGATCGCGCACCGGCGCGGCGTCTCGAAACGAGACGCCGAGCGTGCGCAGGCGCTTGCGGCAGTCCCGTTCGGTCGCGTCCGCCTCGGCCGGCGGCGGGGCCGGTTGCGCGTCGTCGCCGGTCGCGCGGCGTGGTGCCGGCGCGGGAATGGGCGCAGCCGTCCGCGTTTCCGGGACCGGCCGCAATGCGGGCGCGGGCGCGGTTTCCGGCAGCGGGGCGGCGGCGATCCCGCTTGCCGATGCTGCGCTCAAGATAAAAGCCAAAACAAAAACTTGCCCTGGTTTGGTGACGCGGTGATTCATCGGGTTGTGGTTGTGAGTCAACGTGTTTTCGAACCGGTTCAACGTTCCTGTCGCCGTGCCATACACAGCGGTGGCGACCGTGGCGTGACCGGTTCGGTCACATCGCGTTTCGTTGATGAAACATAGGCTCTGGAGCCCGGATGGGCGGCCTCAAGGCGCACCGCCTAAGCCGTCACGCGCCGATCGCTTCCAGGCCTTCCTCCAGCCAATCGCCCAGCATCGGCATGCCGAGCAGATATTTGGCGGTGCGGCGGCGGCCGCGCTGGCGCGCCTCGGCGACGGCTGCGTCCCATTCCGATGCCTCGTAGTCGCCGCGGCCGATCCAGGCGAGGGCGACGAGTTCGGCCGCCTCGTCGACGTTCAGGTCGCCGATCAGGGCGCGCAGCTCCTTCTCGGTCAGGTTTTCGGATTCTTCCTCGGCGAGCCCGTCGTGATGATGGCCGTCGCGCATGTCGCCGTCGAACTCGATCTCGTGTTCGGCGCCGTCATTGTAATCGTCGTTGAGCGCGGCGCTGATCGCCTTCGCCTTGAGGATGAAGACGCGCACCGTGTCAGGGTCGATGGTCAGATCCCAGTCGTGTTCGATCGGTTTGTGCACCGTGCCGCTCCATGCGCGCCCGTCGTCGCATAATGAATTCAACGCCGGGCCGATGCAAATGAAGTCGGCGGTTCAGGCCGGGCCGCGCCGGCGCAGTAGAAGCGGCGGCAGGATTTCGACGGCGAGGATGGCGAAAAAGATCAGCGCGCACCCGACGAGCCCGGCGGCCGGCAGCCGTTCGCCGAGGAAGATCGCGCCGAACAGGGCGGCGAAGACGGATTCCGACGACAGGAAGATCGCGGCCTGCGAGGCGGTGGTGTAGCGCTGGCCGACCGCCTGCAGCGTAAAGGCGATGCCGCCGGAGAAAATGCCGGCATAGAGGATTTCGGGCGCGGCGGCGACGATGCCGGAAAGCCGGATCGGTTCCAGCGCCAGCGCGGTGGCGAGCCCCAGCCCGGCGCAGACCGCGAACTGGGTGACCGCCAGCGTGATCGGCCGTCCGCTGCCGGCGGCGTGGCGGGCGATGAAGATCATCTGCAGGGCCCAGAACAGCGCGCACAAAATAGTCAGCCAGTCGCCGACGGTCAGTCCGGCGAGTGCGCCGCCCGACAAAAGCCAGATGCCGGCGAGCGCGGCGAAGGCGGCGGGCCACACCACCGGATGCGGCCATTGCCGGTAGAGGACAACGACCAGAAACGGCACCATCACGACATAGAGCCCGGTCAGAAAGCCGGAATTGGTGACGGTCGTGGTCAGCAGGCCGGCCTGCTGGGAGGCCATGCCGCCGAACAGCAGGATGCCGATCAGGCCGAAGGCGCGCCAGTCGGCCGGCGCCAGCGCGGTTTCGGCCGCCGCCCGCTCTCTGAGCGCGAAGGGCAGCATGGCGAGGGTGGCGACCAGGAAGCGCAGGCCGACGAACAGGAACGGGCCGAGCGCGTCCATGGCGGTCGACTGGGCGACGAAACCCATGCCCCACAGCGCGCCGGCAAGCAGAAGGACCAGATTGGCGACGGAGCGGGACATAAAAAACCGTTTCGGGAGCGACGATGCTTTGGTTTAGCAAGCCGAAACGGTGCGGCAAAGCCCGGAAAGGCCGCATGCGCCAACGCCTCGTCACGGCAATGTGAGGAGGGCACGGCGTGTTTCGGTCTTATTGTTCTTCATGAAGGAACAAACCAGTCGACCGCCCGCGCCGTATTCGGGAACGGTCATGCAGGAGGAGCCTATGCCGAGATATCTGACGAGCCTTGCCGCCGCGTTGATGGTCGGGTTGCCGCTTTCGGGCGGTGCCGCGCTGGCCGCCGGCGGCGGCGGCGGTGGTGGCAGCGACACGATGGACTGCCCGGCCGGCCAGGTCTACGACAAGTCGACCAAGAAATGCGTCGCGAAATCGAGCGCGCTCGAGACCGAGACGCTGTTTGAGGCCGGGCGCGCGCTCGCCTATGCCGGCCAGTATGACGAGGCGATCTCCGTCCTGCGGCTCGCCGAGGGACGCAAGCAGCCGGGCATCTACAACATGCTCGGTTATGCGCACCGCAAAAAGGGCAGGCTGCTGGTCGCGCTCGGTTATTACGAGGAGGCGCTGCGGCTCGATCCCGACCACGTCTTGACGCGCGAATATCTCGGCGAGGCGCATCTGCAGATGGGCGACGTCGCCGCGGCGCGGGAGCAATTGGACGAGATCGCCAGACGCTGCGGCACGGGCTGTCCCGAATATGCCGAACTCGACCGGCATATTGCCGCCTACGAGCGCGACAACGGCTGACGGGCGGCAATCGCCGAAAAAAGGGCGCGACTCGCCGAGTCGTGCCCTCTTTTTTGCGAAGCGGAGCGGTCCGCGTCAGTCGCCGCGCGACAGGCGCACGATCGCCCCGTCGCTGTCGTCGGTGATCAGCCACACCGACCCGTCGGGCGCGACGTCGACGTCGCGGATGCGGCCGAACGCGCCTTCGAACATGCGCTCCTCGCCGGTGACGTTTCCTTGCGCATCGCGCTTGATGCGGCTCACCAGCGCGAATTTAAGCGCGCCGGCCAGAAGATCGCCCTTCCAGGCCGGGAACATGTCCCCGTCATAGACGTCGAGCCCCGACGGCGCGATCGAGGGATCCCAGTAATAGACCGGCTGCTCGTACCCCTCGGCGTCGGTGCCGACGCCGATCTGGTCGCCCGAATAATGGCGGCCGTAGGAAATCACCGGCCAGCCATAGTTCCGCCCGGCCTCGGGCCTGTTCAACTCGTCGCCGCCGCGCGCGCCGTGTTCGATCGTCCACAGCGCCCCGGTCACCGGGTCCCAGACGGCGCCTTGCGGGTTGCGATGGCCCTTGGACCAGATTTCCGGGCGGTGGCCGGGCGTGTCGGCGTAGGGATTGTCGGCGGGCACCGAACCGTCGCGATTGAGGCGCAGGACGGCGCCGGCATGGTCGTCCATGTCCTGGGCGCGCCGGCCGTCGCCGCGGTCGCCGGTGGTCACGAACAGCGTGCCGTCGGGATTGAAGACGATGCGCGAGCCGAAATGCTGGCCGGCGGCGGTTTTCCTGGCCATCGAAAACAAGGTCTCGACCTCGGCGAGCCTGGCGGCTGCGTCGCCGCGCACCAGCCGCGCGCGCGCCAGCGCGGTGCCGGCGCCCTCGCTGCCCGGCTCCGAATAGGTGAAATAGATCAGCTCGGTGCTGTCGAAATCGGGCGCGACGGCAACGTCGAGCAGGCCGCCCTGGCCGCGCGCGGCGACCGGCGGCAGGTCCTCGATCGGGGGCGACAGCCTTCCTTGCGAGAAGATGCGCATGGTTCCCGGCCGCTCGGTGATGAGCGCGTCGCCGTTCGGCAGGAAATCCAGGCCCCAAGGGTGGTCGAGACCGTCGGCCAGGATGTCGGCCTGGATCACCGCCTCCTCGGTCTCGAAACTCTGCGCGGATGCGGTGCGGGCGATCGTCAGCGCCGCCGACAGGCCGATGGTCAGGCTCGCTATGGCCAGGGTCAGTCTGTTCACGGTCCCCTCCGGTACGGTTTGGTCCTGCAGTCGAGGTAGTGGCGTTTGCCTGCTTTGCAAGCATTCGCCGCCGTGACAGCGGCCAAAAGCGATGTATCCTGTTCACAAGCGGTTGAACACGAATCACGAGGCACGGCATGCGTGGGGTCAACGACAATCCCCAGCCCGGATATGGCGGCCCGTTCCTGCCGTCGGCGCTGTCTCTGTTCCTGCCGAGCCTGGTGATCCTTTCGGGATATGGCCTGGCGCTGGCCGGGCTCGTCGTGGCCGGGCGCGGCGACGGCGCGCTGGCAAGGCTGTGCATCGTGGTGCTGGCGCTCGGCGGCCCGTTCCTGATCGCGCATGCCACCTTGCGGTTTTTCACCATACGGGTCGCCGTCATGCCGCGCGCGCTTTACATGCACCGCGGCTTCCCCTCCAGCGAAGCGCAGGACATTCCCTACCGGCTGATCGATCGCGTCGCGGTCCGGCGCGGATTGGCGGGGCGGATTTCGGGTGGCGGCGCGCTCGTCGTCACGCTTCTGGGCGGCCGGCGGATCGTCGTCGGCGACCTCAAGCACCCGCATCAGGCCCGGGCCGCGATCGTCCGGCAGATGCCGGACGAGGCGCGTCCGGCGCCCGATTCGCCGGAGACAAAGCCGGAGCCGTCGCGGCCTTTTGCCTCGGCGCGATGATGGTCCGGCAAATTTTTGGGCGTGAAAACGCCCGCGACGGTTGCTATATAGGACGGGAACGATTTGTTGCGGTTCCGTGGCATGCGCCTGCGGACCGTTTTCTTTTTGCGCTTTGCGCCGCCGGACAGTGTCTGGCGCGACAGACGAGAAAGGTGTGACGATGAACAAGGTCCCGATGACCGTACGTGGATTCGAAGCGCTGAAGGAAGAACTGCGCTGGCGCCAGCAGGAAGAGCGTCCGCGGATCATCGAGGCGATCTCGGAAGCGCGCGCGCATGGCGACCTTTCCGAAAACGCGGAATATCACGCCGCCAAGGAATCGCAGAGCCTGAACGAGGGCCGCGTCGGCGAGCTCGAGGACATGATCGCGCGCGCCGAGGTGATCGACGTGTCGAAGCTGTCCGGCGACACGGTCAAGTTCGGCGCCACGGTGGAACTCGTCGACGAGGATACCGAGGAGACGCGCGTCTACCAGATTGTCGGCGATCAGGAGGCCGACGTGAAATCCGGCCGTATCTCGATTTCCTCGCCGATCGCACGCGCGCTGATCGGCAAGGGCGTGGGCGAGGCGATCGAGGTCAATGCGCCCGGCGGGGCGCGCGGCTACGAGATCGTCAAGCTGAAATGGGTCTGAGGCGACCGCTCAGGCGATGTCGACCAGCCCGTCATCCTTGACCTGGCGAATGGTCAGCGCGGTGCGGACCGTGTCGACATTCGGCGCCGAGGTCAGCTTCTCGATGACGAAGTTCTGAAACGTCGTCAGATCGGTCGCCACGCAGTGAAGCAGGAAGTCGGAATCGCCGGACACCATCCAGGCGCGGCGCACGATCGGCCATGTGCGGGTGAGGTCGGAGAACGCCTTCAGCTCGCTCTCGGCCTGATGCTGCAGGCCGATCAGGCAGAAGGCGACCACGTCGAACCCCAGCGCCGGCGCGTTCAAAAGCGCCCGGTAGCCGCGGATGACGCCATTGTCCTCGAGGCGCTTGACCCTGCGCAGGCAGGGCGGCGCCGAAATGCCGACCCGGCGCGACAGCTCGACATTGGTCATGCGGCCGTCATTTTGCAGTTCACGCAGGATCTTCCAATCCGTCGCGTCGAGTTCGGCCCTGAAGGTCATTTGTTACCCATTTGGCGTTCTTGGCGAAAGAATCGGTCGCTCAGGCAGAACTCATACGGCAAAGCCGCGATGGAGCCAAGCGCCCGGCCCGCCGGCCGCAACCGGCGACTATCCGCGCGCCGCGGCCGCCGGAGTTGTGCGAAAAGCCGGCCGCGCCCTTGCACAATGGGGGCCCCATTCCTTAGATCAACGTGGCCTTGCCCGCCCGCTTGCCGTTGGCGGCGGCGCGGACGTGCGAAAGGAACCCGGATATGAGCGCAACACACGCCCCCGTCATCATTATCGGCTCCGGTCCGGCCGGCTACACGGCCGCGATCTATGCCGCGCGCGCGATGCTCAAGCCGATGCTGATCGCCGGGCTCGAGCAGGGCGGCCAGTTGATGATCACCACCGAGGTGGAAAACTATCCGGGTTTCGCCGAGCCGATCCAGGGGCCGTGGCTGATGGAGCAGATGCTCAAGCAGGCCGAGAATGTCGGCACCGAAATCGTCTCCGACCTGATTACGGAGGTCGACCTCGACGTGCGCCCGTTCCGCTTGAAGAGCGATTCGGGCACGGACTATACCTGCGACGCGCTGGTGATCGCGACCGGCGCCAAGGCCAAATGGCTGGGCCTGCCGAGCGAGGAAAAATTCATGGGCTTCGGCGTGTCGGCCTGCGCGACCTGCGACGGGTTCTTCTATCGCGGCAAGGAGGTCGTGGTGGTCGGCGGCGGCAACACCGCCGTCGAGGAGGCGCTTTACCTGTCCAACCTGGCGAAAACCGTCACGGTGGTCCACCGCCGCGACGAATTCAGGGCCGAGCGCATCCTCCAGGATCGGTTGTTTAAGAAGGACAACATCAAGGTGCTGTGGGACACCGTGGTGGACGAGATCAAGGGCGAAGCCGGAAAGCCGCCGCTGCCGGCCTCCGTCAACGCGATCAGTCTGCGCAACAACAAGACCGGCGAGATCACCGAAATGGCGATCGACGGCGTGTTCGTGGCGATCGGCCACGCGCCGGCGGTGGAGTTGTTCGCAGGCAAGGTCAAGCAGAAGCCGAACGGCTATCTGTGGACGGAGCCGGATTCGACCCGGACCGACATTCCCGGTGTTTTCGCCGCCGGCGACGTCACCGACGACATCTACCGCCAGGCCGTCACGGCCGCCGGTCTCGGCTGCATGGCGGCATTGGAAGCGGAAAAATACCTGGCCGAACAGGAAGCCCACCGCGAAGCCGCAGAATAGCGGATCGCCGGTCCGGGAGGAGGGCTGATGTCACTCGACTGGGATAAGCTGCGTGTGTTTCACGCCGCCGCCGAGGCTGGGTCGTTCACCCACGCGGCGGAGAAGCTGAATCTGTCGCAATCGGCGATCTCGCGCCAGGTCAGCGCGCTTGAGCAGGAAATCGGCGTGTCCCTGTTCAACCGCCATGCCCGCGGGCTGGTGCTGACCGAGCAGGGCGAACTTTTGTTCAACACGGCGCACGAAGTGTTCGTGAAGCTGGAATCGGTCCGCAGCCGGCTGATGGAAACGACGGAAAAGCCGTCCGGCCTGCTGCGCGTCACCACCACGGTCGGGCTGGGGTCGGGATGGCTGTCCCAGCGCGTGCAGGAATTTCTCGACCTTTATCCCGATATCCAGATCCAGCTCATCCTGGCCAATGAGGAGTTGGACCTGACGATGCGCCAGGCCGACTGCGCCATACGCCTGCGCCAGCCGCAACAGCCGGACTTGATCCAGCGGCGGCTGTTCACCGTGCACCTGCACGTGTTTGCCGCGCCGTCCTACATCAACAGGTTCGGCGAACCCGAAAGCGCGGCCGAGCTCGACAAGCATCGCCTGATCACCTTCGGCGAGCCGGTGCCGGCCTATCTCAAGGATTTGAACACGCTGCAGAGCCTGGGCATGCCGGAAGGCGAAAAGAGACCGGCGACGCTGCAGATCAACGATTTGATGTCGATGCGCCGGGTCGTGCGACGCGGCGCCGGCATCGCCATGCTGCCCGACTACATGGCCGATCCGGGCTCGGGGCTCGTGCAGGTGCTGACGGACATGGCGGTGCCGGCCTTCGACACCTATTTCTGCTATCCCGAGGCGATGAAGAACCAGGCGAAACTCAAGGCGTTTCGCGATTTCATCTTTTCCAAGGCGCGCAGCTGGGCCTATTGACGGCTCAAACGGGTTTTCGAGGCCCGAAATTTGCCCGTTGGACAGGCAATTCTGCCCGGTTTTCAATCAGTTGCACAAACCATGCATAATTGCATGGGTGCGATGCAATTCATCTGCTTGCGAAAAGGGCAGAGCCGGCACATATAACAATCACTCCCGGGCGCGTTCCTCCTCCCATTAGCGCCCGCGAGTGTTCCCCTCTGGAGGTTTCGCCGTTTTACGGCACTTCCATTAGCTAGGCCGGTCCTTTCAGGTACCGGCCTTTTTTTTGTCTATCGGCCGGCGCGGCCGGTGGTTTGCTGGCGGCGCGGCGTCCGGATGGCCGGCATCGATCTCCGGACGGCGTCACATGAACAGTTTTTCCCCGTCCATGCCCTGGTAAAGCCCGGCCACCTGTTCGCCATAGCCATTGTAGATCACGGTCGGCACGGTCTCGCCGGTGTGCAGGACGCGCTCCTCGGCCTGGCTCCAGCGCGGATGCGGAACCTGCGGGTTCACATTGGCCCAGAACCCGTATTCGCCGGGTGCGATCTCCTGCCAGAAATTGACCGGCCGTTCGGCGGTGACGGTGATCTTGACGATCGACTTGATCGATTTGAACCCGTATTTCCACGGCAAGGCGAGCCGCAGCGGCGCGCCGAACTGTTTGGCGAGCGGCTTGCCGTAGGCGCCGGTCACCATGAAGGCGAGCTCGTTGCGCGCTTCGTCAAGGGTCAGGCCCTCCACATAGGGCCAGGGATACCAGACCTGTCTCTGGCCGGAGGCCATTTTCGGGTCGAGGAACGTTTCGAGCCGCAGATATTTGGCCTCGGCCTGCGGTTCGGCCAGCGCGACCAGGCGCGACAGCGCGAAACCCGTCCACGGGACCGTCATCGACCAGGCCTCGACGCAGCGATGGCGATAGAGCCGCTCCTCCAGCGGCATTTTGCGGATCAGCTCGTCGAAGGCGAGCTTTTGCGGCTTGTCGACAAGGCCGGCGATTTCGATGTCCCATGGCCGTGTCTGGAGCGCCTGGGCCGCGTTGGCGATCTGCTTGTGCGAGCCGAATTCGTAGAAATTGTTGTACTGGCTCGACGTTTCCTCCGGGGTGAGAGGGCGGGCGACGGTGAAGGCCGGGTTACGGGTCGCGGGGTAGAGGTCGGCGGTGGGATCGGCCGCCGCCCGCGCCGTGCCGACCAGGGCGGGCGCGGCCAGCGCGGCGGCACCGGCGCCCAGGCCCGCGAGCAGGGCGCGGCGATTGATGAAGGCGGCCTCGGGCGTCGCCAGGCGCTCGGCGAGCGCCCAGGACGGCCGGCGGTGGATGGCAACCATGACGTCCTCCCGAATCCGTGTGGCGCAAAACCTAGCGCGCGTGAACGGGCGGGCAACTCAATCGCCATCACATCTGCGTGGGCCGGGCACGGCCGCCGTGCCCGGCAACGTCAGGCCGCCTTGCCGTGGGCGTTGGCCACCTCGTCGGCAAGGCGTCCGGTCAGTTCGGCCATGTGATCGAAGCTCGCCCGGAACGTGGCGACGCCGGCGGTCGCCGAGCGCAGCTCCACGATCAGGTCGCCGATCTCGGCCTGCGGCATCATCGCCTCCACCACGTCCCACCCCGGCCAGCCGGGCCTGGCGTCGAACCCCAGAATCTGGCCGCGGCGCTGCGGCAGGATGGCGGTCACCTTGGCCGTGGCGTCGGAGGGGGTGAAGACCTCGATCTTCATGACCGGCTCCAGGATCGCCGGCGAACAGGCCGGCATCGCCTCGCGCATGGCCAGCTTCGCCGCCATCTGGAAGGCCATGTCGGAGGAATCGACCGAATGGAACGAACCGTCGGCGAGATTGACCGCGATGTCGACCACCGGAAAGCCGAACAGGCCCGCCTTGAGATAGTCGCGCACGCCGGCCTCGACGGAGGGGATATATTGCTTGGGCACGACGCCGCCGGTGATGGTGTCGGTGAACTCGAAGCCGCTGCCGCGCGGCAGCGGCCTGATCTCCAGCACGACGTCGCCGAACTGGCCATGGCCGCCGGACTGCTTCTTGTGACGGCCGCGCTGGGTGGTGCCCTTGCGGATGGTTTCGCGATAGGGAACGCCGGGCCGGCTGGAATCGACCTCGATCTGGAACTTGCTGCCGAGCCGCTCCGTGGTCACGCGCAGATGCATTTCGCCGTGGCCCGAAATCACCGTCTCGCCGCTGTCTTGGTGCTCGATCGCGATCGAGGGGTCTTCCTCGGCCAGTTTCTGCAGGGAGGCCGACAGCTTGACCTCGTCCTTGCGCTCGTGCGGCCGCAGGGCGACGGCGTTGACCGGCTGCGGCGGCTCGGGCGTGGCCAGGGCCGGCGGCGGCGTCTTGCCGACGGCGAGCGTGTCGCAGGTGCGCACCTCCTCGAGCTTGCCGAGCGCGACCGTTTCGCCCTCGCCGGCATTCTGCAGCTTGGTCTGGTTGCGGCCGAGCATGCGGTAAAGGCCGGAAACGCGTCCGGTGCGGCCGTCATGCGTGACGATTTCGGCGCCGTCGGCGATCGAGCCGGCCAGCACCCGGGCATAGGAAAGCTTGCCGCCATGCGGCGTGTGTACGGTCTTGACGACTTGGAGGATCGTTTCGTCGGTCTCGCCGAGCCCGAGCCGTTCGCGGGTCTGGGCGATGTCGGGCGCGTCGTGTCGTATCGTCTTTAAGAGCCGCAGCACGCCGTTGCCATGCTCGGCCGAGCCGATCAGCACCGGAATGACGGAGCCCGCGCGCAGGTCGGCGGCCAGGTCGTCGAACACCGCGTCGCGCGGCGGCTCGATTTCCTCCAGCAATTGCTCCATCAGCGCGTCGTCGTGGTCGGCCAGCGTTTCCAGCATGGAAAAGCGCGCCTCAACCTCGCGGGCCTTTTCGTCGTCGGGGATCGGCGCGATCTCGCTTTCGGCGTGTTCGCGATAGATGTGGGCGCGTTCCAGCGCCAGATCGATCGAACCGATGACGATGCCGTCCTTGCGCAGCGGAATCTGGCGCAGAACCAGCGGCACCGCGCTCGCCGGCTGCAACAGCTTCAGCGTGGCGCGCACGCCGATTGCGGCCTTGTCGACCTTGTTGAGGAACAGAACGCGCGGAATGCCGTGTTCTTCCAGCGTGCGCATGATCAGCTGCAGGGCCGGGATTTTCTTCTCGTCGGCCTCCGCGACCACGATCGCCAGGTCGCAGGCGGCCAGAACCGGTTCGGCCTCGTAGGCGAACTCGATCGAGCCCGGGCAGTCGATGAAGGTCAGGTCGTCGTCCATGAAGCCGGTGGTGGCAAGGCTCGCCTCCACGCTCATCAGATGCGCGCGCGCCTCCGGATTGTCGTCGCCGACCGTGGCGCCCGAGGCGACGGTGGCCTGGCGCGCGATGGCGCCGGTGCGGGCCAGAATGGCTTCCAGCAACGATGTCTTGCCGCTGGCGAAGGGACCGACAATGGCGATGCATTTCGGTCCCGTGCGTCTTCCTCCGGCGCGATTGCCCATGTCAACGACCTCCTCCTCACGCTTGCTCGCGAGCGGCGGCCGGCCCGCGGCCGTCGCGCGCCGGGCTTCGGGCACCCGGCACGGATATCGTCACACGGCTTTGGCAATGTGGCAAGAGATGCGCCCGCGCGGCGCCCGCCGGATTTCGGCGGCGGCAAACCGGTCGGCGCGGCTCTTGCGGCGGGGGCGACCGGGCCTGACGCCGCCGTCCGGCACACGCCCCGCCGCCTGGTGTCGCCGTCCGGATCCGCACCGCTTCGTCGGGGCGGAACCCCCAAAGCCCGGTGCCGCTTGTCGGTTTTTTGTTGTATTGGGCAAGATTTGTCATTTTACTTGGAAAGATACGGCGTTCCATTGAAAATGAGGGAGGGTCCTGTGCGTCGCTTGTTTCTTATTCTTGCCTTTGCACTGATGTCGTCGCCGGCTTTGGCGGATATGTACCAGGACCAGTACAAGGCCGTCATGGCGCGTTATTTCCTCGCCAACCACTATGCTGTTCCGATTTTCACCAACGGAAACATCCGCAAGGGCGACATCATCCAATATCCCGACGAGGGACGGGTGGTGCCGCGGAAAAACTGCCTCGATCTCGGCGCGTCGGCTTTTCGCGACGTCGATGCGCTGGACATCACGCTCGCCAACGAGGTGTCGTTCGGTGTCGGCGCCGGCATCTCCGTTCAAGGGCTGGCGCAGATCGAGGCCGATCTCGATCTGGCGATCTCGGGCATCGCCAGGATCGCGATCGACCCGGCCTCGCGCGAACACACCGAGCACGAGCCGTCGACGGAGCGCGTTTCGAACGACAAAAAATGCGACCTCGTGCGGTTCGTCATCGACGGGCGCGAGACGGCCTATCTCATGGTCAGCGACATCATCAGGGGGCAGGTCAAGGCGCGGACGCGGATGATGGCTGCCGGCGGCGCGTCGCTGGAGGCCGGGCTGACCCAGAAACGGCTGCAGGCGCTTCTGGGCGATACGCCGCGGATCGGCGTTTCGGTCAGCGGCGGGGTGGCCATGATCGAAAGCCGCCGGTCGCCGAGCGTCAGGACGGTCGCCGTCAAATCCCGCTTCGTCAGCACGTACCATCTGGCGCGGCTCTACCATCTCTACCAGGCGGCCGGCCCCTCCGACCTGGAGCTCAGGGTGGACGAGATGCTGAGGGGGGTCGAGCCCGGCGTATTCGACAGGCTCGCCGCCGACCTGAATGATTTTTTGCAGAAACACGAGCTGATCGAACGGGACAAGGCGCAGTTCTACAACAAGATGCGCTATCTCGAGACCCGCGACGTGCTCGACGAAAAGACCCTGGCCAATATTCCGCAGGAGCACTGGCGCGCGCTGGGTGTCATCGCCGCCGCGCACGAATTGTCGGTCTGGTGAGGGCGCAGAACGCGGCCGTGTCGGCCGCGCCCCCGCAATGCCCGCACCGGTTCAGTCGCGACCGGCCTCGATGATCTTTTGGGCGAGCAGCGCCGGATTGGTGAAGCAGACCTCATGCCCGCCGGGCGCCTGGACCAGCCGGAACAGGCCGAGCTTTTCGGACAGGCGCGGATGCCAGCCGAGCGACTGGGGCAGGGCGGTGTCTTCGGTGAAGTTGATGTAGGATTTGGCAACCTCCATGTCGGCCGGGTTCGCCGACAGCGCGATCGCGTCGGTGAAGGTCGCGTAGGGATGCGGATTGAGCTTTTCGTAGCTCGCCTGCGCCATCGCGCCATCGGCATCGTTCATGAACGCCTCGCGCCAGACCGGCGGCGGCAGCATGACGGCATTGTCCGGGCTCGCGGCGCTGATGCTATCGAACAACGCCACATAGTGGGGCGGCACCATGTCGTTGAGGCACTCGCCGTCGTTCGGCACGAAGGCGTTCCAGTACACCAGGCGGCGGATGCGGCCGGGCAGCCGGTCGGCGGTGCCGGTGATGATCATGCCGCCATAGGAGTGGCCGACAAGGATGATGTCGGTCAGATCGCGGTCCTCGATAAAGGCGACGATCGAGCCGATCGCCGCCTCGAGTCCGGTGCGCCGATCGTCGTGCGGCCGGTTGCCGGCGATGGTCGGCGTGTGGACATCGTGACCCTGGTCGCGGATCGGCCGGGCGACCGCCTCCATCAGTTCGCCGGTATGCCAGGCGCCGTGAACGAGCACGTAAGTTGCCATTTTTTTCTCCCTGCGCTTTTGTTGTCGGGCATACGATGTTGGCGCAAACGGTCGCGGCGGACTTGGCCGGGCGCGCACCGATGATGGACCGGAGCGAACGCAAGGGGGCAGGCGATGACGACCACGCCGGGGGGGAGGCATATTGTTGCCGGGCCGTCTTTGCATTGGGGCAGCGTGTGGGACACGCGCGATGTCGGGGATGTCGAGGCCTTCGATTATTATCGAGACGGCATCTGCCAGTCCTTCATGGAGCTCCTGCCCGAGTTGGAGGCGGCGCGGCGGCGGCGGTTCAAGGCGCGGGTGGAATCGCACCGGCTGGGCGAGGGCGCCGTCAACCGGGTCGATGCGACAGCCCATCTTGTCTTGCGGACTGGCCGCGAGATCGCCCGCTCGCCGCGCGAATGCTACTATCTCAATCTGCAGCGGGGCGGAGAGTGCCGCATCGATCAGGCGGGGACGGAGATCGCCCTGCGCGCCGGCGATGTCGGGATTTTCGATTCGGGGCGGCCGTTTTCGCTCGAGCATCGCCGGCTGTCGTCGCTGGCGGTATCCTCGTTCTGGGTGCCGCGCGAAGCGCTGGCTTCCCGCCTCGGCGGCCATTTGCCGGAGCGGCCCCGTCTTTTGTCGACGGTGCCCGCGCTCGGGCGGCTGATTGCGGAGACCGCGCGCTCGATCGACGAGACTGCCGGTTATCTGCCCGAAGCCGCGTCGGCGCGGCTTTTTTCCATGCTGCTCGACCTGACGGCGATGGCCCTGGGCGGTGAGGGCGTCGCGGTGGCGCCCGGGTCGCGGGCGGACGCGCAGTTTGTGGCCCTGCGTCGCTATGTTGAGCGCTGTTTCGCCGATCCGCGTCTCAACGCGGCGCGGTGTGCCCGGGCCATCGGCATCTCGCCACGCTATGTGCACAAGCTCTTTGCGCGGGCCGGAACCACGCTCGGTGCTTTTGTGATGGAGGTGCGGCTGCGCGAGGCCGCGGCCGCGCTGCGCGCGCCGGCGAAGGCTGCCGTTCCGGTGACGTCGATCGCCTATGCGTGCGGCTTTTCCGACCTGTCGCATTTTTCCAGGTCGTTTCGCGCCCGCTACGGCGCGCCGCCGGGCGCCTGGCGGCGTCTGGCTCACTAAAGCGTTTCCAGGCGAAGTGGAAGCCGGTTCGCCGTTCAAAAACACGTCAAAACAATAAGTTAAACCGGTCTGCGATTCCGTGAAAAGCAGAACGGCCCTGACCGCCGGAAAGCAAAAACCCGGCCGCGGGGGCCGGGTCGGTCTTGTTGTGGGCTATGCCCGTGCCGAAAAGCGTCAGCTCAGCGAGCCGGTAAAACGCTGGATGCGGGTACAGGCCTCTTCCAGCAGTTCCTCCGAAGTCGCGTAGGAAATGCGGAAATTCGGGCCGAGCCCGAAGGCGGACCCCTGCACCACGGCCACGCCCTCGGCCTCCAGCAGTTCGGTGACGAAGTCCTGGTCGGTTTCGATCACCTTGCCCGACGGCGTCTTTTTGCCGATCAGCGCCGCGCAGGACGGGTAGACGTAGAAGGCGCCCTCCGGCACCGGGCAGGAGATGCCGCGGGCCTGGTTGAGCATCGACACGACGAGATCGCGGCGCCCCTGGAAGATCGCCTTGTTGCGGGCGATGAAATCCTGCGGCCCGTTGAGCGCCTCGACCGCGGCCCATTGCGCGATCGAGCAGGCGCCCGAGGTCTGCTGGCCCTGGATCATGTCCATCGCCTTGATGAGTTCGACCGGCCCGGCCGCGTAGCCGATGCGCCAGCCGGTCATGGCATAGGCCTTCGACACGCCGTTCATGGTCAGCGTGCGTCCGTACAGCGCCGGTTCGACCTCGGCGATGGTGCGGAAGGCGAAATCGCCATAGGTCAGGTGCTCGTACATGTCGTCGGTGAGCGTCCACACATGCTCGTTTTTCAACAGCACGTCGGCGAGCGCCTTCAGCTCGGCCTCGGTATAGGCCGCGCCCGACGGGTTGGAGGGCGAGTTCATCACCAGCCATTTGGTCTTGGGCGTGATCGCCTTTTCCAGTGCGGCCGGCGTCAGCTTGAAGCCGTCCTCGATGCTGGTTTCGGCAAACACCGCCGTGCCGCCGCAGATCGCCACCATTTCCGGATAGCTGACCCAGTAGGGCGCGGGGATGACGACCTCGTCGCCCGGGTTGAGCGTGGCCATGAAGGCGTTGAACAGGATCTGCTTGCCGCCGGTGCCGACGATGGTCTGCTCCGGCTTGTAGTCGAGATTGTTCTCGCGCTTGAACTTCGCCGCGATCGCCTCGCGCAGCGGCACGATGCCGGATACGGGCGTGTATTTGGTCTCGCCGCGCCGGATCGCCTCGATCGCCGCGTGCTTGACGTTGTCGGGCGTGTCGAAATCCGGCTCGCCGGCTCCCAGGCCGATCACGTCGCGGCCGTTCGCTTTGAGCTCGCGCGCTTTCTGGCTGACCGCGATGGTCGCGGAGGGCTTTACGCGGGACAGGGCGTCGGCGAGGAAGGCCATGGTGATCGTCTCCTTTCGGCCAGGGTGTCGCTGCATCGGGCAGCGGCTTGTAATGTCCGAATGCGGGCACGAGCGCAAGACTTGCCGGCGTCCGCCGTCGACGCAAAAAAATCGGCGTCGTTAACCTTGATCAAAACCGGTTCGCCGATAATGGCGCGGATCCGGCCGGTTTCGTATCGGTGCGGCCGGCGGATCGCGGTGCGGCGGATCATCGTCGCCGGTCGGGTTCAATGCGGAGAGCCGGTTTCGTGTCGCGCAGCGCAGGCCTTGCCCATATCGTTCGCCAGAATGACGGCACCTCGACCGGCGTGTGGGGCGTCTACACGATCAAGAGCGCCTTTCAGCCGGTGTTCGCCTTCGGCGAGGGCAAGCTTTCCATCGCGGCGTTCGAGGGGCTGGTGCGGCCGTTTCGCGACGGGACCGGCCTGTCGCCCTATGCGTTCTTTCGCAGCATCCCGCCGATCGACCGCTTCCATGTCGAAACCTTGATGCGCACGCTGCATCTGCTCAACGCGGCGGCGTGTCTCGACCCGAAAGTGTCGATCTTCGTCAATTTCGATCCGTCCCTGTTCACCGACGCCGAGGTCGTGGACGTGGCGATCCGCGACATGCGGCTGGTGCTGCACGAGGCGGGCATGCATCCCGGCCGGATCGTATGCGAGGTGACCGAACAGAAATCCGCCTCCTCCGGCGCGCTGCATCGTTTTGTCGACGCCTTGCGGGCCAGCGGGTTCAAGATCGCCGTCGACGATTACGGGGCGGACGATTCCGATATTCAGCGTATTGACGAGTTGAAGCCCGATATCGTCAAATTCGACGCGCAGTGGATCACGCGGCTGATGGATTCGGGAGCCGGATTCGGACTTTTGAAGGTGATGGTGTCGCGTTTCGCCGACAACGGCATCGAAACCGTGTTCGAGGGGATCGAGGAGATGTGGCAGTTGGAACTCGCCGAGGAAAGCGGCGCGTCGATGGTGCAGGGTTTTGTGCTGGCCCGGCCGGAACTGGCCCCGACGAGCTTTTCGATTTTCTCCGCCGCGCACGCGCCCGGCGGGCCGGACCCGTCATGGTCGGGGGGCGGCGCGATGCCTGTGCGGGAAACCGACGACGCGCCGCCGCAGAGCCGTCATCAACAGGCTGCGAGGCGCCCGACATTCGGCCGCCGTCAGTCCGGCCGTTGACCGCTGCCATGGCCCACGCCGCGCTCCCGGCCATCGCAGCAAATCGCCTGCGCGCGCCGCTTTCGTGTCGCTGCCGTGCGACGGCGCGGCCGGGGGGGCGAGGGTGAGCGACGCCTTCGCCTTCAATGTCGACGAGGTCGGCATCGCCTATGGCCGCTTTCAGGAATTGCGGTTGAAAAGCTGCTATCAGCCGCTTTTCCGGGTCGAGGACGACCTGTTGATGCCGTTCGCGGTCGAGGCGCTGGTGATCGCCTTTACCGGCGGCAGGGCCGTGCCGGCGGCCAAGCTTTTCGAGCGCGCCGCGGCCGAGGAGCGGGCCGCGCTCGAGCGCCTGTGCCGGGTGCTGCACATGCGCAACTACCACAATATCGGCGTGGACGGGCTGGAACTGTTCTTCAATGTCGACCCGGCCATGCCCGATGAGGACGTCGAGCATCTGGACTGGCTGTTTGCGGAAAACGAAATCGCGCCGGGGATGGTGGTGTGCGAGATCACCGAAGCCCTCGGCGCGGGAACGGAGCGGGTGACGGCGCTGACCCAAAATATCCGCCGCTCGGGCATGCGGGTGGCGGTCGACGATTTCGGGGCGGGCCATTCGACGCCGGCCCGGCTGCGGCTGATCAGGCCGGATATCGTCAAGCTCGATGCGGCCTGGTTTCAAAAGATCGTCGCCGACGAGGCCGCGCGCGATTTCCTGCCCACGCTTTTCGCGCGCTTTCACGAACTGGGCACCCAGGTGCTGGTGGAGGGGATCGAGACGCCCGAGCAACTGCGTGTCGCGATCGCGGCCGGTGCCGACCATCTGCAGGGGTTTTTGCTGGCCCGCCCGGCGCTCGCCGGCACGATATTCGACGATGCCGCCTTGTCGGTGGCAGCGCTTTCGGCCGAGGCCGCGCCGGGAGCGCAGGCGACCTCGCGCTGACAGGTCAAGATTGTCGATCGGTCCACCAAAACGATTGATTGGTCAAGCGCTCCCGCGCGGCCGATAGTGGGCGCGGCGCGGTTTGCGCGTTTCCGGATCGGCAAGGTGGCGGGCGATGATCACGATCTACGGCATGGGAGACAGCGGCAATTGCTACAAGCCGCGGCTGCTGCTGGCCAAGCTCGGGATTGGCTTTCGCCACGTCGAGGTCGACGCGCTCGACGGGTCGACCCGCGCGCCGGACTTCCTCGCCAAAAACCCGAACGGCAAGGTGCCGCTGCTGGAGACCGAGGACGGGCGTCATCTGGCCGAATCCAACGCCATGCTGCTTTATCTGGCCGAGGGGACCCGCTTCCTGCCGCAGGACCGGTTCGAGCGGGCGCTTGCCTATCAATGGCTGTTTTTCGAGCAATATAGCCACGAACCCGCCGTGGCGGTGCGCCGGGCGCTGTTGGTCTATCCCGAACGCGCGCCGCAGCGCACGCCGGCCCGGCTCGCCGAAACGCTGGAGGCCGGCAACAGGGCGCTCGCGGTGATGGAAGATCGGTTGGATACGGCCCGCTTTTTCGCCGGCGAGGCGATGTCGGTCGCCGATATCGCGCTTTACGCCTATACCCATCAGGCCGGGCGCGGCGGGTTCGACCTCGGGCTTTTTCCGGCGGTTTCGGCATGGCTGAAACGCGTCGAGGCCGATCCCGGTCACGTGCCGATCGACTGGCGGCCGTGAGCGCGGGTCCAAAATCTGTCGCCCGGGCATGAAAAAGGCGGGGTCGGCACCCCGCCTCTTCCAAAACGATCACGTGCCGCGGCGCCGGGCGCCGCCCGCAAATGGTTCAGTCGGCAGCCGTCAGATTGCCGGCCGAGGAGCGGCCGGTGCGGCGGTCCTGCTGGATCTCGTAGTTGACCTTCTGGCCTTCCACGAGATTGCCCATGCCCGAGCGCTCGACGGCGGAGATGTGGACGAACACGTCCGAGCCGCCTTCGTCAGGCTGGATGAAACCGAAGCCTTTGGTCGAATTGAACCACTTCACTGTTCCGGTTGCCATGGTGAGTTCCTTCAGATTTGCAACGTCATGTGGCCACGACCCTTCGTGGCCGGTGGTATCGAGATTTTGGAGATTGACGTCAGCAAATGCGAGGAAGATCGCAACCTGCCGTATCGATCGGCCGAAATATCAATGTTGACCATATAAAGGTGTGCGGGCCCGCTGGCAAGAACAACGGTGCGCGCGCCGCCGAGGGTCAAGGCCCGCCGCGCGCGGCGATCCGGCGTCGCGGCGGCGCCACATGGCCGGTCGGGGCGGGCGGCGCGGGACTGGAACCTGGCCGCGCGCAGGCGCTGAATTGCGGCGGAATTCGGATCGAATATCCGGGAAAAAAATATATTTTTCAGCCGATTGCGTGCATCGGCGGACAGGAATAGATGCCTGCCGTCCGCTGCGGCGTGGATGAAACGGGCCTGCCCGAAACGCGCCGAAGCGGCGTCTATGACCCCTCATTATGGAATGGAGTAATTCCGATGAAGACGCTTCTCGCCGCCGTGCTCGCCGCGGCTTCCTTCGTGACTGTCGCGCTCGCCGGTGAAATGCAGGGCGTGGTGTCGGCCGTCGACGCCGAGGCCATGGTCATCGTGATGGAGGATGGCGCCGAGCTCGCCGTCGCCGACGGCGTCAGCCTCGAGGGCATCGAGCCGGGCACCAGCGTCGTCGTGACCACCGACGACAGCGACACCGTGATCTCGATCGTCGCCGACTGATCGCGCCGCGACGGTCGAAAGCCTGCCGCGGGCCGTTGGCGCGCGGCAGGTCTCCACAAACCCGCCCTGGCCGCCCTCGTGACCGCCATGGCGGACGCCCGGTCCGGGACGCGGATTGCGTCCGACCCGGCACGTGTTATGGCTAAGGGGTTGCGCATCAGCCCCGGGAGGACACCGCCATGACGCTTCGATTGCCGCTTGCACGCCTTCTATCCTTTACCGCCATCGCGCTGGCCGTCGCGCCGGGCGCGGCCCTGGCCGCCGAAAAGACCGTCAGTTTCGAGGTCGGCGGCGAAAAGGTGGTCGGCACGATGAACCTGCCCGACGGCGTGGAGAACCCGCCGGTGATCCTGCTTCTGCACGGGTTTACCGGCAACCGCGACGAGCTCGAGATCCCGGCCGCCAAGGAAGGCGTTTTCGCACGCGCGGCGCGCATGTGGGCCGAAAACGGGATCGCCAGCCTCAGGATTGACTTCCGCAATTCCGGCGACAGCGACGGCGCGTTCGCCGACACCACCGTGGCGCGCCAGGTCGAGGACGGACTGGCCGCGCTCGACTTTCTCGCCGCCTCCGGCGAGGTCGACGAGGACCGCATGGCGCTGGTCGGCTGGAGCATGGGCGGCACGGTGGGGGCGGCGGTCGCAGGCCGCACCGATCACGATCTCGACGCCGTGGCGCTGTGGGCGCCGGGCAGCAACCTCGCCGCGGCGATGACCTTCGTGCTCGGCCCCGATACCATGAAGGCCGGTTTCGCCAGCAGCGGCGCGGCGGTGAAGGTGACCTTGCCGTGGGGCGCGGAGATCGCGCTTAAGCCCGGTTTTTTCGAACAGCTCTACCTGATCGATCCGGTGGCGGAGATCGCCGAATATGACGAGCCGCTGTTCGTGGCGGTCGGCACCAAGGACGACGTGGTGTTTCCGCAGCCGGCCTCGGGCCAGGTGCTGCTCGACTATCACGACGGCGAGGGGGAGCTGTTCGTGCGGCCGATGGACCACGTCTTCAACGCCTTTGCCGGCACCGAGACGGTCGACGAGCTGATCGGCGCGACCGGCGCCTTCATCAGCAAGCATCTCGACTGATGGCCGGCACCGCCGCGACCGGGCCGGGCTGAGCCGGCGCGCGGCTCAGAACGGGTCTTCGTGAAAGACTTTCGGCTTGCACACGCGCACGAAACAGCGCGGGTCGTCGCGGGTCGGGATCCAGCCATTGGCGGCATACTCGTCCCAGCCGCAAAAACCGCCATGCAGCACGTAGCGGTCGTACAGCGTCAGCGAGGGGTTGCGTTTCGATCCGTAGCGGAAGATCGCCGCGCCCTCGCGCTCCAGGATCGCCTGCGCCTGGCCGCAGTCGAGCGTCTCGGACTGGTAGCGCGCGATCGCGGCGGCCGGCGTGGCGGCCAGCGCGACAAGCGAGGTCAGCACCAAAATCCTGATCATGGCCGCTCCCCTGTCTCGGCCGGCGGCGAAACGCGCCGCGGCCCGAAAAGCCTCGCGCGCGAATGCGGCGGCGATGCGGCAGGGCCGGCCGGACGGCCCTTGGCGCAGACCCGACACGGCCGGTTTTTCAAGGAAAAGGGATCGGCGGTGTCGAAATGCCGGCGCCCGGTTCGTCGTGAGGTCGCAAGCGGCCGCGGCCGCAGGATCAATCAGGAGGAAACGATGTCCCGCGCCACACTCTTCGCCGGCCTTGCCGGCCTGCTCATGCCGATGCTCGCCGGCCCCGCGCTTGCCGACGACGCGCCCGCCGGCGACCGGGTCGCGGTCAACGGCATGCAGGTCTATTATGAAAAATCGGGCGCCGGCGACCCGCTGGTGGTGCTGCACGGAGCCTATATGAACATCGAGACGATGGGCGAGATCATCCCGATCCTGGCCGAAAACCATACCGTCTACGCGCTGGAGTTCCAGGGCCACGGCCGCACCACCGACATCGACCGGCCGATCACCTATCCAAACCTCGCCGACGACGTGGCCGCCTTCATGGACGCGGTCGGGCTCGCGCGCGCCGACGTGTTCGGCTATTCGATGGGCGCGGCGGCCGGCCTGCAGCTCGCCATCCGCCATCCCGACAAGGTCGGCCGGCTGGTCGCGGCCTCGGTCGCCTACGACGCGCAGGGCTGGCAGCCGGAGTTCAAGGCCTTCATCCCGCAGATGACTGTCGAGATGTTCGTCGAGATGCCGTTCGCGGCCGACTACAAGCGGCTCGCCGCCGACCCGGACGGCTTTCCCGCACTGGTGGAAAAGCTGATCCGGCTCGAACACGAACCGATGCAATGGGCCGACGACGTCAAGGCGCTGACGATGCCGGTGCTGATCATTTCGGGCGACGCCGACGTCAACACGCTGGAGCACGCCGTCTCGATGCTGCGGCTTCTCGGCGGCGGGGGGATGGGCGACATGGGCAAGCCGCTGCCGCAATCGCGGCTGGCGGTGATGCCGGCGACGTCGCACACCGCGGTGATTACCCAGGCATCCCTGCTTGCCGCCTTCATCGAGCCGTTCCTGAAGGGCGAGACGCCGAAGGGCCTGTTCGACTAGCCGGGTCATTCGTCGGCGCGCCCGGGGCGCCCCGTCGCGCCGTCCGCCGTCTCGGCGCGGCCCGCGTTGCGAACCGGGGTTTCGCCGTCGTCGAACACCAGCGGCTGGCTGGCACACCGCACCGGCGGCGGCGACGGGGTCTGCGCGCCGCGGCATTCGGCCTGCCAGAGCACCTGGTTGACCTCGTCGCGGAGCTGGTAGATGCGCTCCTCCTCGATCGGCTCGCAGGGCGGCACCAGCGGAAACAGAAACCCGTCGTTCCAGCGGTCTTCCGGCCGGCGGCCGGCGCAGCGGCGCTTGCGCCGGCACACGCGCAGGCGGCAGCGCCGGTGGTTGCCGAGCCTGGTGCACACCCACTGCATCAGGCCGAGGATGATGCCCATGTTCCTGTAGTAATCAGCGCGCTCGCGCTCGCCCAGTTCCCATTGCGCGTCGGTGCCGACGCCGCGCGGGATTTCCGGCACCTTGAACACCGGCCAGGGCCGCGGGAATGGCGGGATTTTGCGGGAATCGGGTGATGGTTTTCGCTCACGGGCCGTTCCGTCGCTGCGCGCCGGGCCCTCTGCAGGCGCGCCCGGAAAACCGGGCGGCCGGCGGTCGCCGGCTCGGCCGTTGGGCGCTTGTTTTCGCTCGCGGGCCGTTCCGTCGCTCCGCTCTGGGCCCTCTGCGGGCGCGCCCGACAACGCGGGCGGCCGGCGGTCGCCGGC
>NZ_RBVY01000008.1 GCF_004000215.1 Nitratireductor alexandrii
ATATCAGGCCACGCCGGGTCAGTTCTCAGTGGCAATCAACAGCCCGCACTTCAAATATCCACCAAACCGGTCGGATATGAGGGCGATTTCGAGAACAGGTTTCTCAAGGAATGGAGCGGCGGCTTTCGCCGTTTGCCTGGCAGCGGGCATGTATTCACCCACGGCGGACGCCGATACGCCGATGACGGCTGGCGTCGTCATGGAGAAGATGAAACCCAAGGAACTCTATTCCTATGTCTACGGCATCGTGGAAGGCATGGCCTATGCACGGTTCCGAAAAGACACCGTTGCAGCAGGTGCCAAGACCGAATCTGGAATGACCTGCATCTACGACTGGTTCTTCTCCGGGAACGGCAGGTCGTACGCGGACATCACCGCCGCGTTCCGCAAATATCCCGAACACGGCCCACCGGTTATCGTCGCTGCGCTCATCAAGAAGAAGTGCGGTGAATGATGGTCATCGCGCCTCCCATCGATCTCCGACGCACCTTCCGCCAAAGCAGTGGCGAGGCCTATCGCCTTGCCGCACGCCAGCACAAGATCGCAGAGAAAGAGCGCCGCGAACGCAAGGAGCAGATGGAGGGCGAGGCTGCCGAGTTCATGGACTTCGCCATGGCGATGATCACCATCGACGAGGCCATCGAGTTCCGCATCGAGCTCGACACCTACGATGCCGCCACCATCGCGGCCTTGCAAGAAAACGAACGCCAGCTGATCGAGACCCGCGAGGAGATGGACAGGCTATTGGCCAAGGCGCACGTGCTCCCGGATGGTCGCCGCGTCTTCAAGACCGAGGATGGCCTGCGGGTCTTCGACGAGCACGGCAATGAGTTGTTTGACGACGTGATTGCACCGCAGGAAATCGATGACAAACGGCCCCGCTGGGAGAAGTTCGAGACGCAGTGGCAACGGCTCGAAACGCTGGAGCACGAACGCACCGACATTCTCGACTACCAGCAAAAGCTCGACGACGCGCGGGAGCGTCTGGACGAAGGCGGTCTGACCCGGGGCGAATACGAGCAGCTGCGCGAAGACCTAAAGGCCGAAATGCCAGGTGCCGTGCGCGCGCAGATTCCCGATCTCGCGCGCGACCATGACGCGGAAGCAGCGCCGAGCTCCGTCACCGCAGGTATCGACCTCGACATCACCGACGAAATGGTGCCTTCATCGTCACCCGCCGGACCGACGCCCGGATAACACTTCGCAAGTCATCGAAGTTTCTAAGGTTGGGGTCGCACGCACGTTATTGTGCGTACAACCAGGTAGCGACTACAAACAACAGCATCGCGACGCCGACCGTTGTCCGAACCGACGCCAGGCCAACCTCAAAACGCTTGATCGGATCTGCCGCGCGCCATGTTTCGTAAAGCTTTTGCATGGGAACCTCATCGTTCTGGTGCAAAATCTTGTACGATCACCCGGTCGATTTCCTGAGGGCATCAAGTTGTCACCAACTGGTCACGACACTATGACGATGTGATAATGGTAACTTTGGACAAGTTGCCGAGGTACACGACAAGGACAACGCACAAAGGAAGACCTACCAAGATGACGATCCGCCGCGGCCCCAAAGCGCCAGTCGAGATACCCAGGGGGTTTCTTGCGCGCCTCAGGGTATCCGCCGACCTCACCCAGGTAGAACTTGCAGAGGAAGTTGAAACAAGCCTGTCAACAATAGTCCGTTCTGAACGCAACGACCAAGTGTCACACGATCTGGCGATTGCCCTCGGAGCATCGTTCAGCAATTTGTTCGGATTCGAGATCGATCTCCGCAACAAGGCCGAAATAAGCCGCATTGACGAGCACCTTCAACGCGGATCAAGGCCAGTTCCCGACGTCCCACCGTCTTTGC
This sequence comes from Nitratireductor alexandrii, assembly GCF_004000215.1. GTDB lineage: Bacteria > Pseudomonadota > Alphaproteobacteria > Rhizobiales > Rhizobiaceae > Mangrovimarina > Mangrovimarina alexandrii. The sequence goes on from NZ_RBVY01000008.1 coordinate 1,853, forward strand.
CGGACATACGAACGCCGCCCAAACAGAAAATGGGTGACGTCAATCCTACGTCTGGCTCGATACCAATAATGCCTCCGGGCTTGAACGAAGACCGCGCGACAGTTGGGCGAGACGACGACGCGAAGATCGTTCACGATATGATGTTCTCGCGTCTAGCCAAACGAGACGGCACACGGATCGTCCTGAAAGGACAAGGTGGGATAGGAAAGTCCACACTCGGTCGCTATTTCATTAGTCTCTACTCGGGTCACTTCGATGGCGTTTGGTGGCTCAGATCCGAAACCGAGCGGACCTTGGTAGCGGACCTCTGTGAGCTCGGACAAACGTTGGGGATGAGTGATCGTGGCAACGGACCCGATGCATTCGCCCGATCGGTTCTTGTGTTTCTTCAATCAAACACCCGAAATTGGCTAATTGTCTATGACAACGCGTACAACTACGAAATGCTTCGTCGCTGGGTCCCGAGTGGAAATCATGTCCGCTTACTGTTCACTAGTCGCGAGGCCTCATGGCCAGACAACTTCGTTTTGATCGAAGTTGAACGCTTGGCCAGCGAGGACGCTCTGAAATTGCTACTGGATACGTCCAACCGAACGGACATCGAACCGGCGAGGCGATTAAGCGAAGCGCTTGATGGCCTTCCGTTAGCCATTGTCACAGCGGGCTCGTGGCTCCGCAGAACGCCCAAAACGTCCTTCGAAGAATATCTGCGAGAGCTCGATACCCGGATTCGCGAGGCTCCTACTTTGGCAAACGGCTATCCGCTTTCCGTTTTCGGTTCATTATCGCTGTCCTTTGAGACGCTTTCGCCTTCAGCAAAGCGTCTTATGGAATACATATCGTTCTTGGCACCAGACCACATAGCACCGGAGATTTTCTTTGGCCTGGCCGGGAAAGACAGAGGAAGTGATCGATACAGCGATGTTCACGACATGCTGTGGGAAGCTGAAAAAGCACCTGCGGTTATTGAGACTGCTATCACTGAATTGGAAGAAAAGAGCCTGATATCACGCCAGTCTAGATCATACCGCGTTCACCGCTTGACCCAGTCGGTGTTTCGTATGACCATGCCAAATCCGGCCGACGCGTGGAATTCAACTGCTGGCTTGGTTTCCGCATCTTATCCAGGAAAAGAGCCGGACGGGTCTATTGGAGCGCGCGTAGACAATAGGCACGTTTGGCCGCAATGTAGAAAAATAAACCCGCATGTCGAACATTTGTTCATGCACAGGGTACGCCATCGTACAAGTATTCCATTCGAGTACATAATAAATCAGGCAGGAATTTATCTCGGATATAACCGTTTGTCGAATATCGCACTAAGGTATTCGATAGAGTATCTCAGACGGAAGAAAGCGAGGCTGCCACGCGGCCATATCGAGATCGGGCGGGGCTACCACAATCTTTCTTATCGCTTCACCCCTCTAGGCCGCGCTGTTTGGGCAGAAGCGAGTGCTAGGCGGGCGGTCGAGATTCTAAGATTGAATGTCGACGTTCCAGACAGCCGTCGTGTCCGGTGGCTTGCAAATCTCGGTCACAGAATCAGAAATCGTGCCAATACGTATGCGCCGGAGCAAAAGCATCCTTTGCTCTCCGAAGCGCGCCTGGTCCTACACGAAGCAATTCGCATTATTCGTGCGTCCGGCAACAAACACGATATAAACACTGGCTTGGTCATGAACGCACTCGGGCTAGTTCATGAGAGCTTGTGTAGACTCGGTGCAGCGCGTCTAATGTTCGCCCTTGCTGTGAAACGTACGCCCGACGCAAGTGGTGAAAAGCAAATGGAGTTCGTTACGCGGATATCCAATCTCGGAAGAGTTGAGGTGAAGGCGAACAGGGCACTTGAAGGGAAAGAGCACCTTGGGGCCGCAATTGCCATAAGAGAAGATGCGTACCGTGGCAATTACGCGCATCCAGTGCTGATAGCGAATGCGATGTGGCTCGCTGTTGCAGAAAGGCTACTGGGTGATCGGGCCGGTGTCGACGCTTTGGTTGAGCGATACGGACAGCACCTAGACCATAAGGAAATCGAAGAAAGGGCTCTTTCGATTACCAACCAAAACATCTGACGGCGGCTAGCCTGGCCTACTGCAATTTCGGTGGCCAAGTGTCCTTGGTCTGGTTAGCGCCGCCCCTGTCACACCCGTGATCGGCGCCAACCAGCCCGTCGCGCTTCATGCTCACTACAAAACCAGCGTTCGCCGTACCAAGGCGATATCCGCGTTGAATCGTAATAACGCTGGCCAGGCACGTGGTAGATACGCTGTAAGCGCTGTTACGGCGGCACCTTTCGGGCGGCGGCTTGAGGGGCGATGTTCGGAGCCATTGAGGGCTTCGACACATGACGATTTCAGAGCTTACGCTTAAATCGAGTGAGGTGGAGCCGGTGCGCCGGTTCGAGGTGTTCACCGGCACCGGGCGACGGCGGGAATGGCCGATTGAGGATAAGGCGCGGATCGTGGCGGAGAGCTACGAGGCAGGCGAGAGCGTGAGCGCGGTGGCGCGCCGTTACGCCTTGTCCCCGCAGCAGCTGTTTGCCTGGCGCCGCGCGGCGCGCAAAGCTGTCGCCGATGCAGCACCATCGGAATCCATGTTCGTGCCGGCACTCGTCGATGCACCGCCGCCGCAGCCTGTGATGAAGCGCCCGTCACGGCCGCGCAGGAAGAAAGCCTCCCGCGAGGCCGGTATGATCGAGCTGGAGATCGACGGCGTCGCCCTGCGGGTTGGCCGCGGTGCAGATGCCAAGACGATCACCGCCGTCATCCGCGCCCTGAAGGCGACGACGTGATCGGGCCGACCGGGACGGTCAAGGTGATGGTGGCGACGAAGCCGGTCGACTTCCGCAAGGGTGCGGAGGGGCTGGCGGCACTGGTGCGCGAACAGATAGGCGCCGATCCGTTCGGCGGCACGGTCTTCGTCTTCCGCGCCAAGCGCACGGACCGGGTCAAGCTGATCTTCTGGGACGGGACCGGCATATGCCTGTTCGCCAAGCGGCTGGAGGATGGCGAGTTCCGCTGGCCTAAGGTGCAGGACGGGGTGATGCGGCTGACGGCGGCACAGCTGTCGGCACTGCTCGAAGGGCTCGATTGGCGGCGGGTCCATCAGATGCGCAGGACGCGGGTTCCGGCCGAGGCCGGATAGCCGCGACCAAGTGAATCAGGCGGCATTCCGGCCTCGCCGCAGGGTGGGGAATGTGCTGTGGTCCTGCCCATCATGGCGATCACGGCGGACCAGCTTCCCAACGATCCGATTGCGCTGAAGGCGCTGGTGTTGGCCCGTGAGGCTGAGAACGAACGGCTGCGCCAGATCATCAAGGAACTGCAGCGCAACCGGTTCGGCCGCCGCGCCGAGAGCCTGCCTGAAGATCAGCTGCTGCTGGGGCTCGAAGAGGCCGAGCAGATCGAGGCGGCCGGTGCGGAAGAGGCCGAAAGCGCCGACTCCACAAAACGCAGAGAGCGCACTGCAAAGCGGCGCACGAACCGTGGTTCGCTGCCGGCGCACCTGCCGCGCATGGAGATGGTCGTCGACATCGAAGACCATGCCTGCCCATGCTGCCGCAACGGCCTTCATCGTATCGGAGAAGACGTCAGCGAGCGGCTCGACATCGTGCCGGCGCAGCTGCGCGTGATCGTGGTGCGCCGGCCCAAATACGCCTGTCGCGCCTGCGAGGACGTTGTCGTTCAGGCTCCCGCGCCCGCCCGGCTGATCGAAGGCGGGCTGCCGACCGAAGCGACTGTCGCCCAGGTTCTGGTCTCCAAATATGCCGACCATCTGCCGCTCTATCGTCAGGCGCAGATCTACGCCCGGCAGGGCATCGATCTCGACCGCTCCACGTTGGCCGACTGGGTCGGCCGCGCGGCCTGGCATTTGCGTCCGGTGCATGAACGGCTCCTAGAGAAGCTGAAGGGGTCTCCCAAGCTCTTTGCCGACGAGACCACCGCACCGGTGCTCGACCCCGGCCGCGGAAAGACCAAGACAGGTCAGCTATGGGCCTACGCCCGCGACGACCGGCCATGGGACGGAGCTGATCCGCCGGGTGTTGCTTATGTCTATGCACCGGACCGCAAGGCGGAGCGACCGATCGCCCATCTCGCCCGGCTTCAGCGGTATCCTGCAGGTCGACGGCTACGGTGGCTATCGCACACTGGCGGAGAAGAGCAGCGTCACGCTCGCCTTCTGCTGGGCACATGTGCGCCGACGCTTCTATGAGCTCGCCGTGGCCGGCCCGGCGCCGATCGCCAGCGAGGCGCTCCTGCGTATCGCAGAACTTTACAAGATCGAGGACGATATCCGCGGCCAGCCGGCGGAGACACGCCGTGGCGCACGCCAGGAAAGGAGCCGGCCGATCGTCGCCGCGCTCGAACCATGGCTGCGCGAGAAGCTCGGCCTGATCAGCCAGAAGACCAAACTCGCCGAGGCGATCCGTTATACGCTCTCGCGCTGTGAGGGGCTTACCCGCTTCCTCGACGATGGACGCGTCGAGATCGACTCCAATGTGGTTGAGCGCTCGATCCGTCCGATCGCGCTCAACCGCAAGAACGCCCTCTTCGCCGGATCCGACGGCGGCGCCGAGCATTGGGCCGTCATCGCCTCGCTGATCGAGACGTGCAAGCTGAACGATGTCGAGCCGCTCGGCTATCTTGCCGACGTGCTCTCCAGGATCGTCAATGGCCATCCCAACAGCCAGATCGACGACCTCCTGCCCTGGGCCTACATTGCCGCTCCCGAACTCAAGGCCGTGGCCTGAAAACAGCGCTTACGATACGCTCCTCTGTGCCGATGCTGATGTTGCCCTTGATATTGCAGGCTTTGGGCGACGCTCCAGCCATTGACCCTAAGTCTGCGACTGACAAATAGGTGGCGCCGGCGGCACCGCCGACCAGTAGTAGGACAGGGACACTGTAAGCACGCATGCGCAGCATGTGGCGATGATCGCATGCTTCTCGCTAAAGACGAGTAAGGGCAATCGTTAGAATTGACGCCGAAGTCAGGGTAAAGACGTACGCGCACTCAGCGTTCAGGCAGCCGCAACGTTGCGGTCGGCCTGCGTTCACCGGTTGCGCGGCGCTTATGTTTGCGCACATGCTGAGCATTGCGGATCGCATCACGGACTTTCTTGACGGTCCACAGATCGTGGTGCCAGACGGTCTTCTCATTGAAAATCGTGCCCACGGTGAGCGAGGCGAGCGCGTAGCCTCCGCCGAGCAGGCAGGCACCGATGGCCAACAAGGACATTTGCTCCCCTGGGTAGAGGAGATCGCCGAACTGGAATGCGAACAAGGCCAGGGCGAGGCCGGTCACGCCGGCAATCATCAGCGGATCGCGCCCGATCTTGACGAATACGATGCAAGCGAGGTCATGGTCGCGCATGCGCGTGGAAAACACTCGCTCGGTGACGCGCACGCCGCGTTTGTTGTCGAAAAAAACCTTGATGCGCTGCACGGGATAGCTCCTTCCGGGTTTTGGGCGTCAACCTGTCTAGCCGCACAGGCCAGTAGCTCTGGCCTGGGCAACACGTTCATCGAAGTGCCGGATTGCGCGCGGGGTGTAGGTCCGCAGGCTCATGACGTGGATGTGGCTGCGCCAGAACACGGAATCAAAAGCAAGCGCCACGCTGCAGCCACAGATGCTGCCTGCGGCACCGGCTGGCACGGAGTACGGATTGTCATCCCCGCGCAGGAGGTCTTTGAGGCCGGAGATGATCTGTACACCGAGCGGAGGTTCGACGGGCGGCGCTGGCGGCATGGGAATGACAGAGCCGTCCGGTAGCGGGCCCTGGATCACCGGAGGGGCCGGATCGGGGCGGCGCGAGACGATCTTTGGCAAGTCCCCGCGCTCGCATTGCGGGATGTAGATCAGGTCGGCCATCCGGCGTTCGATCAAGGGCTGGAGCCACAAGAAGGTGACGGCGGAATAGATGACCAGCCCAAGCAATACGGGGGGTGGCAAAAGTTTGAAGAGTGTATCCCACATGATGCGGTCTCCATCAGTCGCGAAACCGGCAATGCCGCCGGGTGAGGTCAAGGGCTTCGGCCTCAGTCAGGCCGAAGGGGCCGAGGTTGAAAGTCGTGAAGAGGTTGGGGCTGTGCGTGCCGGTTTCATCGCGCGCGGCAAGCTCCAGCATGTGGGTTGCAGCGCCGGGCAGCGCATTGGCTTCACGCACATAGCACCACTGCCGAACGATGCGCCGGTCACTCGAGGAGGCGAAGCGCACGCCGGTGGTGAACTCCAGCGTTTCCGCCGTGACGGTCGTGAACTCGACATAGTTGACGATGTCTGGCTGGCCGGAAGCGCTGGCACGCTCGCCATACCAGAGCGTGCGCAGCCATCCTCGCCAGTCCCCACCGGAGGCGACGATCAGGTCGGCGCCGATGAGGCTGGCGATAAGGGCAATGCCGGCTGCAGATATCAGCCGATCACGACCGAAGTACCAGCCGATCCGGCCTCGTAGAGATCGCAGCTTGCCCCTCATCATGAGCGCCGATCATGGGGATCGTCGTCCTCGCCAATCTCGATAAACTCGTCCCAATAATCCGGCTCTTGATCATCGTCGAATTGATAGCCGATGCGGCGGACGGGGTTCGTCGAAGGGGCCGGCGACGTAACCTGCTCGTGCTTCGGCGTCCGGACTTCGTCGAGGACGCGCAACGCATCGATGGTGCGCAGTGTATCGGCGATGGTGAGATCGCCGGGCATGTCTGGCTGCTCACGCCGGGAGGCGGCCATGGTCGACGAAAACGAAAGCAGGATCAGCGGCAGCAGGTCGAGCGCAATGCCCGTTACCCAGGCGGGAACGACGCTATCGAAATAGACGACAACGGCCTTCATCTTGCTCATGCGCGGGACCGATACCGGATCGATAGCCGGCATCGCCGCCGCGGCAGATCGAGCATCTGTGGCGATCAGGCCCGCGCGCTCTTGCAGGCTGGCAAACACCCTTGCAACGGCATCACGCTGGACCTCGGTGCGCACCCCGGCGGGCAGGACAATCCCGGCAGTAAAGCCGTCCATGTCTTCGGCGATGCGCTCAAGCTGTCCGTTGTTGCTGATATCGGCAAGGGCTGCATTGAAGCAATCGGTGGCCGAGGCAGCCTTGTCCATCGGGTGGTCGCTCGATAGCCCGCCGCGATAGTCTGCTATGCACGATTCAGCTTTGGCGCGTTTCTCCTCCAATGCCTCATCGAGCGCCGCAATGGATTGCGCCGTTTCGCCAGCCTTGGATCTCAGGAGGTCAAGCGTGGCAACCACGCCGCCGGCACCGGCCTTTCCGGACGTCGTGCCGTAGGTCCGTTCGCTCGTCATCAGGGCGTCGATCTCTGCAGCCAGCGCCTCAATCCGCGATCGGTAGGTGCGATGGCGCGTCGCCGTCGCGACGGCTGCCGAAAGGCGTTCGGACAACTGCGGCAGGGTTGTATAGAGAGCCGCGCGCAGGGCCTCCGGGCCACCGATCGCGGCGGCGTTCCACCAGGAGCTGATGCCCAGGACGAAGATCGCCCCGACAAGCGTCGCGAGCCATCCGGCGGTGCGATTGTGAAGTTGATGCGGCTTGACCGCCGCCTCGAAAGCGCCGGACCAGAACGTGTACAGGGCAAAGCCGACGCCGGCGGCAATGATGAGCGCGAACAGCTTGTACCACAGCGTATCGGGCACACTGTCAGATAAGCCGACATAGCTGGCCGCAACGGAGACGAGTGCGAGGAAGAAGAGGACCTTGTTTCTGAGTTCAACAGACATGGCAGGCGATTCCTTCGGGTGAGAGAAAAACGCGGTGGGAGGGGTAAAGAGAGGTGCTGGACGGTCGGCGACGCCGGGAGCCTCAGGAGGCTACACTGCGACGGGGAAGGCACAGCAGGCTGCGGTGCTAGAGCGAAGATGCTATCCGAGCAGGAAGTTCATCAGATCGATGGGCAGCAGCTTGATGATCGGGCACTGGTTGAAGCCGTAGGGCGGCCGGATCACGTGCCAGCCATCGAGGGCGAGGTAGACGCAGCGCGTGTGAGTGCGGGCGTTCTCATTGCCGTACCACGTATATTCGAAGCGTAGTGCCGGCTGCCCGTAGAGCGACAGCAGCAGGAGCGGCACGCCGACCAGAAGGACGAGCTTGAAAAGGCCGGCGCGCAGGGAGCGGTTGGCGCTGCGGTCATAGATCGGCGTCGTGCTCGCGGGCCTGCGAGCCGGTTTTCTCGGTGTCATCGGGTTACTCCGATCAGGATGATGAAAACGCGGTCAGGCCTTGAACTTCACCGGGATTTCACCCAGGGCAGGCGCCCCCGGCATCGGCGTCGCGTGGCTGCGCCACGGCTCGACCATGCGATAGGAGACGAGATCGACGATCACCGGCGGGTTCTGGCGGTAGAACAGCACCGCCGTGTAGTCGGGCAGATGCAGGAACTCGTCGGCCCGAAAGTTCGGCACGCCCTTTTCGGAAAGGCCGATCGAATATTTGCCGCCGCTCTCTTGCAGAGACACCGGCAGTGAGCCCGATTCCGTCATCGTGCTGAGCACGCCCGAACGCTCGGAATACTCTTTCGCGTCCTTGGTGCTGCGGATGCCCCAGGCCATCACCACCTCGCACTGCGTGGTGAAGGCGGAGGCTTCGCGACCATAGCGCGAATAGCTCTCGGTCTCCTGGACATAGGTGACCAGCTGCACGCCTCTCGATCTTCCAAGGAAAAGCGTCGGCAGCGCGGCCGGGAGAGCCCCATCGCAGATGTTGGCGAACTCGTCGGCGACGACGGTCACGCGAGGCTCGAACCGGTCCGCCTCGATACAGAGGTCGATCAGCGTGTTGAGGCAGAGCCCAAAATGCTTGCCGTGGGTTGCGATATAGTCCGGCGGTATCTCGAAAAAAATGGATGTCGGCGTGTCGGGGCTCTTCAGATCGCGCGGGTTGAAGTCGCTGTATTCTGACCGCCGCGCCAGCACGCCGCCGGGCTCGTAGATCTGGATCGCGTCGGCAGCCTCGCTGAGGATCGATTCACCAAGCTTCGGTGAACGGGTCAGCTTGCCCAGAAACCGGTCGGCGGCGCGTCGGACAGAGCCGTCGAATTCGGCGCAGGCGCGCATCGCTTCGAGGAATCTGCGCAGCTCTTCATCCGAGCCGCAGATCATCTTGTAGAGATAGGAGAGGTTGCAGCACAGCTCGCCGGTATCGGCTTCCTGTATCGCCAGAAAGACCAGGCACCACGCCAGCAGATCGCGGCCGAGCGAGCGGAAGAACTTGTTCTCGCCCGACCCGTTCTCCGGTTCGGCGAGCAGAATCTGCGCCACCTGACGCGCCTTGTCGATCAGCGCCGGGTCCTTGCGCTCGGCATAGCCGACGAGATGGCCGACCGGATTGAAGTCACTGTAGGTCAGGCCGTGACGCTGCATCAATTGCCAGGGCCCGACGATGTGCACGTTCTGCTTCAGCACGTCCTTGCGGTAGCGTGCGCAGAGCCATGCTAGTTCCGGCCCCTTCGCTGTGGCGATGATGTTGCGATGCGCCCCAAGCGCGAAACAGATATTGGCGGCACTGCTCTCCGTTTTGCCGGCGTTGGTCGGGGCGCGAATACTGAGATGGCCGGGACCGGGGTAGTAGATGATCCGGTCACCCACGGCGGCGACCGGGATTCCGTTGCCGCCGTCATTGGCAAAGCTCAGCCCGAATTCCTCAGCGTGCGCGGCGGTCGGAAACGAAGTCCGGCCATAGAGACCCGTCGGCGTCTTCATCGACCGGAGCAGCCGGTCCCACTGGAACGCGCCGTAAAGGGCCCACAGCGCCGAAAGGAAGAACAGGGCGGAAAGGCCACCGAAAGCCCAGACCAAGGCAGCCGAAGCCCCGACAGAATCGAGAAAGCGGCAGAATAGAAAGACGAGCAGGCCCGCGAGGGCCTGCCCGCCGGCGTGGGAGCCCATCAGTCGTGCTCTTGGTCGTGCTCCTGTTCCGGTTCGGACTGGAACTGCCCGCGCCTGTCCATCGCGATGATCTGGCGCAGGTTCTGCTCGGTCACGCGCTGGGTTTGCTCGCGATAAAAGGCTTCACGCTGCTGGACCATGCGCTCTGCCTGGTCCCTGATCACCTGAAGATCGGGCTCCGGATCGGCCCTGATTTCTTCCGGACGCGCGGAGCGGTCTCGTACGTAGTTTTCGAGAAGCCCGATCTGGACCTTCATCACCCGATGGGCGTGCGAGCGTTGCTGCGCCTTCTTCTCCGCTTCGAGTTGGTCCTTGCCGAGCTCCTGGACGAACCGGGCCCGCTCCTGCGCCTGGGGCGAGAGTGCGGCGATTTCGGCTTCCAGTGTGTTCTGGCGGTTGAACGCCTCGCTGGTGGTCTCGGACTGTCCGTTATTCGCATTCGAGCCACCGGACGTGCTATCATCGGCCATTGTCATTACCTCACGATTTTGAAGGAAGGAGTTTCGAGATGCAGGATTTTGGACGGGGCGCATCTCATGACCCCGATGCTCGCCTTGAGGGCGAGATTCTTGGATGCCTGGCCGACTGGTCCGAGCAATACGGGACCGAGCGTCTGGAGCTTGCCTACGCTGTCACCAAGGCGCTGCTTGGCCATGTGTGCCGAACGCAACCACCGCAAATCACGGCCGAATGGTGCGCGAAAACCGCAGAGATACTCGGCGAACAGGCACGTATGCTGGAAGAGATTTTCGACGAAGATCGCCGGCAGAGGCTTAACTAAGGAGCCGGTTTTCCCGGGACGGGTGGCGCGCCCGCCGCCAACGGTGCGGCAGGCGCGCTACGCTACGACGAGAGGCTCGTGGTCGGGAAGGGAAGCAGGGCCTGCGACCACGCGGCGAGAAATGCTCGCGCACGCGGAATGACGTCTGGCCCGGCTGTCATGCGGCGATATCGGATGAAAGCGTTCCCGAACTCGTCTCGCTCGGCAGATTCGAACAGATGCCGGCTACGGAAACTCCCATCGAGGTAGGTAGCGCCGCAATCGGTTTCAAGGAGGAAACCGAGCCGCGAGAACGAGACCCGCGAGCCTTCGTTCGGCATTCCGTTGACCACCCTCACGGCACAATGGACCTCCTCGGCGTCGCCGTTCGCCACGAAATCGTGCAGCAGGCCGTGTGCGCCCATCGCGCTGCAAATCCTCTGGCCCGAGTAGGCCGGATCGACAACCGCGCCGCGAAAGATCGTCCGTCCCGGCTGATCGCGGTGGAAATGCATCGTGCCGACGACACGCGCGCCGTCGCGCACCGATATCAGATGCGCGTTCCGCTCCCAAAGATCGACCGGACCGAACCGGAACAGATAGGGCCGACCCGCCTCGCTATTGAGCACCCGGTTGAACAGGTCCTCGCATGCCGCTGTCTCGCGCAGGGCGTCAGCGTCGGCGAGCGGGCGAAAGCCGCGGATCGTCAGCCCCGTATGCAGGTTCGCCGCCGCGAAGGTCGTCAGCGGCAAAGTGGTGTCCCAGGCCGGGGCGGCCGAAGCCGCCCCGGCGTCGCGCTCGCGGCCGTGGTCGAAGCAGGCGTTCATCGGCCCGCCTCCTTCGAAAACACGGTCTCGGCCCAGAGCTTCGCGTCCGCCGCCCGCGCGGCCTTCAGCTCGTTGACTTCGGCAGTCAGTTCGAGCATCGCCCGGACCAGCGCTTCGGCAACGCAGCAGCCATTGCCGCCGGTGGCAACCGGCGCGATACGATAGGGACAGTCGCGGCAGACCGCGAATTCACCGTCCGCCGAGACCCATGGCTCGCGGCAGGCAGGGCAAGGAGATGGTTCATGAGACATTTGATACCTCCAATATTGGCGCAACCGGAGGCGAAAGCTCCGAAATTGCGCGCTGCGATGGAGGGGATTGTGAACGTTTCGCAGGGGGAATTGTGGGGAGCTTCAGGGGAGAACCGGGGAATGTTCGGGGAGCCTCAGAAGCTCCGAAGGCTCTAACGCATTGAGATAGCGCAGCTATTCAAAATATCTTTGTATCTGGATATATAGATATGTTACTGTTTCCATATGAACGAGTCCTATCAGGAGAAGTATTCAGTAAGAACGGAATTCAACCAGTCGACCGGGATGCCGACTTCTATGGTCTGGGAGAATGCGCAAGGCCAGCAGGATGCGCCTGGCGATCTCCCGTCCGAAATGCTGTTCAGCGAGAAGGGTGTCTTGGAATGCGCTTTTTGGCGAAGGGGCGGGAAGCTCAACAGACCGGGCGATCTGCCGACGCGCATCTACTATGCGGCGGACACCGGAAAGCCATATGCATTCCTTTGGGACAAGGACGACCTCGAACATCGTGAAGGCGATCGACCGTCGCGTATCATTTTTCGTCAAGGTAGCGAGCAGTTGGAGGAGCTTGCGTTCTGCAAGAACGGACAGCTTTTCCGCCGCGCCGGTCAAAACCCTCTTTTTAACTTCCACCTCGACGGCACGCCCGTGGACGATAACGATGACCCAGTCGAATTTGAGGGATTTGACGAAAAATGGTTACCCGATTGCGCAATGCCAAGACTGTTCTGACGTCTTGAGTCCTCCGTGCCCCTGAACTAGCCTTTCTCGCGACTGCAGTCGCAAGCAAGGCCTTGTTGCATGACGCCGATCTATTTCCCGAGCTTTTGCAGATGGGTTGAGGCAGCCTACGCAGACAAAGACATTAAAGTTCGGCGGCGACTTTCCGACCTCATACGCCAAGAGCACAAGTCCCCGGAAGCTTTCGAGCTGTTGCGCTTTGCCGCGTTTGACAATGCAGAAGCTAGTGCACGCGCCGGGCGCGCTCCCGAAACACTCGATCAAAACAACAAGGATCTGTTGAAGAGCTTCGCCAGCAACAAGGGAAAATTCAAGAAGGCGGCAGCGTTTCATTTCCTTTTTCTGTGCGCTAGCCGCCATGATCAGCGATTCAAGGAATACGGGGACGCTCTGAACGACCTAGTTAAGCTCAGCGAGCAGGCCCAACTGTCCGGCCATTCGCTGGATGAGTGCGAGTTTGCTCTGGAGATCGATCTCAATTCCAAAAAGTACGGCGGAAAGACAGTCGCGCAGGAACCCGATAAGCCAGGCGCGACGATACAACAGGCGCAGCATGAGGAATTAGAACCGCTATCTGCCGTCACTCCCAACCTTGCGACTCTGTTCAGCGACGAGAGGATCGACAACGACCTGCATTACTCGAAGCATGTGGTCGATGTGCATGGCCGCCAACGCGAACAGCGTGTCCTGCACGACTTCCTAGGGCCTGGTCGCAATTTCTATTGGCTTCAGCTTGCTGGTGTGGGCGGACAGGGCAAGAGCCGCCTTGCATTCGATTTGGTTTGCGAAGCAAGGAAAAGCGGAGAGTGGGATGCCGGCTTTCTGACAGAAAGTGGCCTGATCGCCTTCAGGGATCACTGGCCGAATTGGCGTCCCACAAAAAACACGCTCATTGTCGTCGACTACGTTCTCGGTCGCGAACGTGAGATCGCCCCGGCTTTTCAGGATCTATTGCGGCGTAGCAAGGAATTCGAGAAGTCCGTGCGCCTCCTTTTGGTGGAGCGCCAGCGCTGGGATCGCGGCGGGCTCGAAAGACGGCAAGCGCGAGGCGCGACCGGCAAACCGTCCGTTGAATTCCAGCCCACCGAAGGCGGCAAGGCGCAATGGTTTCTGAACATTTGTGAGAAGCCTTCTCCCGACGACGCGGACATATCTCCCGAGGATGCGCGCATCACCGGAACCTGTTTCAAGGATGAGTTGATTTGCCCAACCGGCGTGATCGAACTGGCTCCGCTGGAGCCGGATGAGTTGGTTTCGCTCACGCGCGAAATCGCCGAAGAGCGCGGGCACGAGATTTCGCTATCCAACCACGAGATCAAGACGACGCTTGAGCACATCGACAAATCTGGCCGACCACTCTTTGCCTATTTGCTGGCCTACAGCTTGGCAGACGGTCGGTTCGACGAGGGCTGGGGCCGGGAAGACCTTCTGACTCACTCGCTCCAACGCGAACAGAACAAGCGCTGGAAACAGGCTTTCGGGGCAGAAGGGCGACCATGCCCCGATCTCGACGAAAACAGCGATTCCATGCGCATTGCGCGCATCGCGACCATGATTGAGGGGCTCGAAAACGTGACTGCCGCGAACACTCTGCCCGAGGAGGACTGGCCGCGATTAGGCAAGAAGAGGGTATTGGAGGAAGCGCTTGTTCTGGTCGATGGCGCGCGCGGCAGCGGGTCTCATTTTGCTGGATATATTCCTCCCATGCAGCCGGATATTCTGGGCGAATGGTTTGTGCTGTGGGCCTTTGCGAGCGGTGTCATCGACTACCAATCGATGACGCGATCAGCATGGAAACTGGCACCGCACAAAACGGCGGTGTTTCTTGAGCGGTGCAGTCAAGACTTTCCGAGCAAACTGAATAGGCCGGAGACGTATCGCCTGCTGGACGTGGCACCGCCGGATGATGATGCGAGAAAGGCCTATGGCTCCGTCTGTGCGTCGCTCTTCGCCAATCTCTACAAGGCTGGCATTGAGGATTTCCCGAAGGAAATACTAAAACGGCTCGAGATCGTAGCGACTGAGTCCAAAGAACCGAAGGCAATGACTGCCTTAGGGTTCTGCATGCTGACGGGCGTGGCGTTCGAAAAGAACAATGATGAAGGACTCCGCTTGACCATGGCGGCGGCTGAGGCCGGCAACAACAGTGCTATGTTCAACCTCGGCGTCTGCTATGAGAACGGCACGGGCGTGGCGGCCGACGCGAAGCAGGCGGTGATGTGGTACCGCAAAGCGGCCGAGGCCGGCAACAGCGACGCCATGTTCAATCTCGGCGTCTGTTATGACAACGGCATGGGCGTGGCGGCCGACGCGAAGCAGGCGGTGATGTGGTACCGCAAAGCGGCCGAGGCCGGCAACAGCGACGCCATGTTCAATCTCGGCGTCTGTTATGACAACGGCATGGGCGTGGCGGCCGACGCGAAGCAGGCGGTGATGTGGTACCGCAAAGCGGCCGAGGCCGGCAACAGCGACGCCATGTTCAATCTCGGCGTCTGTTATGACAACGGCATGGGCGTGGCGGCCGACGCGAAGCAGGCGGTGATGTGGTACCGCAAAGCGGCCGAGGCCGGCAACAGCGACGCCATGTTCAATCTCGGCGTCTGTTATGACAACGGCATGGGCGTGGCGGCCGACGCGAAGCAGGCGGTGATGTGGTACCGCAAAGCGGCCGAGGCCGGCAACAGCGACGCCATGTTCAATCTCGGCGTCTGTTATGACAACGGCATGGGCGTGGCGGCCGACGCGAAGCAGGCGGTGATGTGGTACCGCAAAGCGGCCGAGGCCGGCAACAGCGACGCCATGTTCAATCTCGGCGTATGCTATTCGAACGGCACGGGCGTGGCGGCCGACGCGAAGCAGGCGGTGATGTGGTACCGCAAAGCGGCCGAGGCCGGCAACAGCAGCGCCATGGTCAATCTCGGCGTCTGCTATGAGAACGGCACGGGCGTGGCGGCCGACGCGAAGCAGGCGGTGATGTGGTACCGCAAAGCGGCCGAGGCCGGCAACAGCGACGCCATGTTCAATCTCGGCGTCTGTTATGACAACGGCATGGGCGTGGCGGCCGACGCGAAGCAGGCGGTGATGTGGTACCGCAAAGCGGCCGAGGCCGGCAACAGCGACGCCATGTTCAATCTCGGCGTATGCTATTCGAACGGCACGGGCGTGGCGGCCGACGCGAAGCAGGCGGTGATGTGGTACCGCAAAGCGGCCGAGGCCGGCAACAACAATGCAATGTTGAACCTCGGCGTCTGCTATTCGAACGGCACGGGCGTGGTGACCGACGCGAAGCAGGCAGTGAAGTGGTACCGCAAAGCGGCCGAGGCCGGCAACAGCAGGGCCATGGCCAACCTCGGCGTCTGCTATTCGAACGGCACCGGCGTGGCGATCGACGCGAAGCAGGCAGTGAAGTGGTACCGCAAAGCGGCCGAGGCCGGCAACAGCAGGGCCATGGCCAACCTCGGCGTCTGCTATTCGAACGGCACCGGCGTGGCGATCGACGCGAAGCAGGCAGTGAAGTGGTACCGCAAAGCGGCCGAGGCCGGCAACAGCAGGGCCATGGCCAACCTCGGCGTCTGCTATTCGAACGGCACCGGCGTGGCGATCGACGCGAAGCAGGCAGTGAAGTGGTACCGCAAAGCGGCCGAGGCCGGCAACAGCAGGGCCATGGCCAACCTCGGCGTCTGCTATTTGAACGGCACGGGCGTGGCGACTGACGCGAAGCAGGCAGTGAAGTGGTACCGCAAAGCGGCCGAGGCCGGTCACGAAGCGGCAAAAACGATTATTCAATCTCACCCTGACCGTCCTGGCCTGCCTCTTGATGACTTGCTGCTGCAGAAATGGGCCGAAAAGATGGGCCAACCGACCTGGCCAATGCAGCCTTTGCTCCCAGGTGATTGGAGCAAACCAAAGTTCAGGCACCGCCTTGCGTTGTTGCGCGCACTGACCCGCTTTTCGCATCTGCGCATCAAGGACGGAGCGATAGTGCAGGGCTTGCGATCCATCCCGCTATCGTTCTATCCGAATTTGCAATTGAGCGAGGCATTGCTCGAACATGACGGAGAACTGAAAATTGTCTGCCTGCTTGCGGGCAACGATATTGAGCTCCTGCTCAACGGCAAAAGTGACGTGGTCCACTACCTAAACGCGCTTGGGCATCTTTCGCTTATCGACCCGACCGTAGTAGGAGACTATGCAAGATTTTTCTGCATGGCGGTATGTGGCAGGGGAGGTCATTTTTGCATCGTCGACAATGTACATTCGTCGATGTTTTATCATGAGTTGCAACGGCCTATTCTGCACGATCTCTCCAAAAAAATCATCCCGTTCCGCCTGGATAAAGAAGCAAAAGTGCCATTCATCTTTTCCGCTACGATCAAATACGCTGACAAACTTTTCAGCACTTACTTGAAGGTTCTTCGCGGCGGGCGAATAAAAATTGTGGAGCCTCTAGACAACACACCCATTGCCGACAACTTGCCCTTTTACGAGGAGGGATTCGAAGGCGTGTTCCGGTTCCGCCGTGTGCCGGGCTAGAGTTGATCTGCTGCCATCCCGGCACATAGCTATAATGACCATGGTCAAAATCCAATCTTCCTATGCATCGCGACTATGTTCGCATGCATCTCTACCAAAGCCAGGCTGCGCATGTGCGGAATGCGTTGATTGTAAGTCGAAAGACGGCTGTTTCGTCGACAACGTTCTCAAAGTAGCAAACTCCCGCTCTCGCCAGCCTTTGGCCTTGTCGCGCTTCTCCTGAAGCGGTGCATCGGCGCGGCGCTGTTCGGTGATCAGCCGCAGCCGTTCGCGTTGGTCGCGTTCATTGGCTGCTTCCAGTTCTGCCCGATTGCGAGACAACGTTTCCTTGCGCCGGCCTGTCATCCAGTCCCAAACGCCGAGCAATCCTTTGCGCAGGCGATCTGACCGCTCCTTGGCTTCTTGCTGCCGCCGTACCTGCTGCCTCGTACGCAGGTCGTCACGCTCACGCCGGTGCCGATCCCGGATACGCCGACGCTGCGCTTCCAGCGGTTCCATCCGGCGCACGAACTCCACGTCGATCTCGGCAATCAGGGCCTTGTGTCTATCCGTCAGCGCGGTGGCGATATCCGCCTTCGCCTCTTCGATGGATCGATGGCTTTCCGGGTCGCCCAGCCTGGCCATCAGTTCCTTTGGTTTCACGTTGAGCCAGCGAGAGAGCGAACAGACATTGCCCTTCCAGTCCAGCACGACAAAGCCGCGCCGGTCGCCGCGGCACAGCCAGAAGCCTCTTTGCTTCAGGGCAGCCTCGAAAGCCTGGCCTCCGTCCGATTGCGCCCAGCAATGTTGGAGAACGGCTTTGATCTCGCGCGGATCGCGTTTGGCCCGCTGTGCTTCCTGCCATTCTGTCAGGGTAAAGTTCGTCGGATTGGCCAGCGACTTGTCCGAAAGCCCTTTCGGCAAATCCCAACCGTGAGACAGGTATAGCTCGCGTGAGAGTTCCGCTAGCCGGGTCTTAAAGAAGGGGAGATTGATACCCTTCATCTCGTCCACATCGATGCGGCTGATCACGACGTGGCAGTGACGCCGGGCGTTCTTCTCATGGAACAGCACGACCCGTGGCTGTCCAGCCAATTCGAGCTTCTCCATCGCCTGGTCGATAGCGTCCTCGAAATCCCGAATGGTGGCGCTGGCGTCTTTCGGCGGTGACAAGGACAGCGAGAACATGAACTGCTTGCACTTCGTCGCCCGGCTGATCGCGTACATCTCCCTCAATGCCCCGGTTAGGTCGTCTGCGACGAACCCGTCGATCGCGTGAAGTTCCACATGGTCGTTGTCCCGATCATTGAGCAGGTGCAGGGCAAGCTGCTTCGCCCCGCCTCTTTGATTGCCTTTGAGGATCATGGGTCAGTCCTCCGCTTGCAGTCCGAGGGCGCGGATGAGCATGCGGCGCAGATCGCGGATGTGGTCACGGGCGCTTCGGATTTCGGCGAGTACCTCGGGTGTCAGCGGCAGCACGCCCAGCCGCGCGGCTTCTGCAAATTCTGCCATGGACCGTGACAGGGCCGATCGGCCGAGTTCGGCCAGAATGCGGGCTAGCAGTTGCTGCCGTGCAGACTCCGATAATCTACCGGTTTCCCGGATACCTTGGGCAGAATCGGAAAACAGCCTGGTCCGGATATAGGCGCTCAGGGTCTGCCCCTTGGCTGCCGTCACCAGCGCCTGGCGCTCTTCGGGCGTCACGCGTAGCGAGATCGGCGCCGGCGACTTGCCGTGCCTTGAGTTCCTTTTTGTCATGGTGGTGAGCTTCTGAAAATCGTGCGACGACGAACGCTGCCTGCCCGGTCGATGCCGGGCGCGTTCGGTCGCGGATTGAGATTCAGGAAATACGAAAAATGGCGAAGCCGACGCCGCCTATGGCTTCGGCGTCGACCTGTCCAGGCACGAACCTTTCAGGGCGCGATTCCAGCCTTCCAGCTCATCGAAAAGAGCCGTAAGTTGGTTCGATTGAGCTCCCTTGAGGTCCACCAATTTCACGCTGTACAGCCCGGAGACATAGGTCTCCCGTTTTCGACAATGGTTTTGTCGTTTTCTTGCAACCTGCGGCCAGCGCCGGGGCCGTCGGCGGGCCTTTGCGCGCCGCGCCGCGCTTGGCCGAATTGACCAATTTGCACATGCGTTAAAGCGCAGCGAATGGCGGCTTTGCGACAAACTCGCGCGGGCTGACGCCGAGGGTCCGTCGAAACATATAGCTGAACGCACTGGACGAGTCGTATCCCATGTCCAAGGCAACCGTTGTCACCTTCTGACCGCTGGCCAAAAGCGAGACCGCATGCAAGACGCGGGCATGCCGCAGCCACCGCGACGGCGGCATCCCGGTCTCGGAGACGAAGAGACGTTCGATGGTCTTGCGGCTCGCGGGTGCGTCAGCGAGCCATGCCTCGACCGACCGAACCTTTCCCGGATCGTCAAGCGCCGCCTCGGCGAAGCCGCGAATGCGATTGTCTTGCGGCATCACCAGGGAAAGCGGCACATCCCGCGCCGACAGTATTTCGTGCCGAAGAAGCCCATAAAGGGCACGGATGTGTTTGGCCGTCCTGGCCTTGATGCCGTCGGGCATGGTCGCCCTAAACAACGTTCCCAGAAGCGGCGTCATCGCGAAGACGCGGCAAGCGCTGCCGAGCCTTTCGGCCTCATCGCGATTGACATCGACATAGCGCATCACGTTCTCGGACCCAAAGCGCAACCAGTGCTGAGCGTCTGGCGGTATCCAGACCGCCATGGCGGGGCTTAAGAGCAGAACGCGGTCCGATGTTCCCACATACATCGAACCTGAATCGGCCGAGATGAGCTGGCCGAACTCATGCGAATGCCAATCGGAATTCGCCCCTGCATCCTGCGTGTTCGTTTCACCGAGATAGGATGGTCTATCCGTTCCAAGCGGCTCACTGTTCATCAATGACGAATCCTCGATGCTAGAAGGCCAATCCTCGACAGAAAGACATAGCGCGAAGGGGTAGGCTTCGCCAGGAAACCGGACAGGGCGTGCAGCCTTTCGCATCGGACGGCAGTGCCAGATGAACAATCGCGCATTCATGACATGGTTCGCCCTGGGCCACCTCGCCAACGACTGGCCGATTGCCGCCCTTTGGCTGATCGTGCCTGCCGCCGGACTGTCCATGGGGTTGTCGCCCGTCGAGGTCGGCCTGCTCTTCACGCTGTTCAACCTGGGCGGTGCGCTGGCCTACATTCCGGCCGGCTGTCTGGCGGATCATGTCTCCAACCGTGGCCGTCTGCTGGTCGTGACGTTCTGGTGGGTTGCGATCGGGTATGGCGTGGCCGCCCTTGCACCGGGGTTCTGGAGCCTCGCCGTGTTGCTCGCGGTCGCCGGGATGGGCAACGCGGCCTGGCATCCGATCGCGACCGGCGTGCTGACGCGCGACAGCAAGGACGGTCGGGCGAAGGCCTTGGGCATTCACGCCATAGGCGGGTCTTTCGCCGAGGTGCTGGCCCCATTGTCGGTCGGGTTTCTTTTGTCGGTCGTCGATTGGCGCGCTGCATTGGTCATCTCAGCGGTTCCCACCGTCCTGTGCGGGCTATGTTTTCTCAGGGTGGCGCGAGCTGTTCCGGCGGTCGAGAGCAGGACGGCCCTTCGCGAGGACCTCGCCGGCCTTATCCGGACGTGGCGGACGGGTCGCGGCCTGCGCATCGTTGCGATGATCTGCCTCTACAACATGGCATTGATCGCGCTTCTCAGCATGATCCCGCTCTACCTCGCGGCGGTCCACGACCTCGCGTCGGCCAGCATTGGCATCATCTTGGCGGCGCTGCTTATCACCGGGGCGCTGGCGCAGCCGTGGGCGGGATCGCTGTCCGACCGAGCGGGGCGCGGTCCGGTCCTCGTTCTTGGCAATGGAACCGCTGCTTTCGCCGTCGCCGGCTTGGCATTCGGACCGCCCTTCTGGCTCATGATCCCGTTGATGGCAGTCGCCGTTGCCGCACTCGATGCGATCCGCGCGGCGATGTTGGCCGCCGCCGTCGATCACTCAGAGCGGAGCGAAGGCAAGACCCTGGGCCTCGCCTTTGTTCTCATGGATGGGGTTGGAGCCTTTGGGGCGGTGTTGGCCGGGATGGCGGCGGGTATTTCCTGGCAGCTCATGTTCGCACTCACCGCCGCGTTCGCCGTGACTGCCGCGGTTCTCGGTGCGGGAAGCATGGCAAGTCGCGACCAGATCCCTTCTCGAGAGCGCGTGTCTAGAAAGAAAGGACACGCCGCCGCGAGGACTTGGAAGAACGGCTCTTAACGAGCCCGCACCTCCTCCAGGACATGGACATGAGGAAGCGGAGACGGAAACCGCGAAGCGTTTGGGGAGCCGTAGAACAAGGCTCCTCGTTCTCTGAACCGACATTGGTGGGATGGCAGCCTTGTCCTACACAGCCGCCCGTCCCGCGTCGTGTAGCGAAGGGCGGCACCGGTGGCATGAAAGACATATGTGGCCAACATGGAAGGATCATCGCGTTGCGGGCTTCCCTCGCATTGATTTTGCCGTGTTTTCCTGTCCAAAAACGGAAATCGTATGTAGCAGTCTTCACATGTTTCAAGGCAGCGGACGTCGTTCGACGCCTCCGCGAAGGCCGGTGAAAGCTCGAGATGCGGCATCGGTTTCACGCCGGGCGCTTTGGTCGCCTCCCTTCCACAAGCCGGATAGGTTCGTGCGATTCGCGACAGGAAGCGCGACGAGACAATCGGCCTAGGAGCCTCACACGACGTCGATGGCGTCGAAGCGCCCGAGCCCGGTTTTGATGGAATGGAGCAGGGAAGCGAACATCTCCGTGCCCGAGACGCCGATCGCGGGTTGGTGTTTTTGGGTGCGCACCACCGATCCGTCGCGACCGACAGCCTCGACTTCGGCGATGGCGCAATCCAGATCCGGGGCGGCGACCAGCCTGCCGATGCAGCGGTCGAGCCCGACGGTCGCCAGCGCGCAGGTCACCATCGTGTTGACATTGCGCGGAAACAGGAGGGCGATCTCGCGAACGGGGCCCTCGAACACCGTTTGCGCCCGCGCGATCGTCTCGGGCCTTATCCCGCTTTCGGAAAAGTCGATGTTGAGCGGGTTCTTGCGGAAGGTGATGGTCACGTCGCGCCACATCGACCGCGATGCGACCAGGCTTGCCGCGCCGACAAGGGCGCCGGCGGGCAGGAGCAGCCGGGTGCCGTTGCGCCGCGCAGCCTCTGCCAGCGCTTCGTGGAGCTCCGCATCGGCCAGCGCCGACACCGATAGCGGCATATAGTCGGCAAAGGCCAGAAAATTCGCGCCGTGCCTGCGGGTGACGTCGGGGTGGGCGGCTTCCACGATCAGGGTCGGTCGACGGATGGCGAAGCCGGACAGGTCGTCAAGGCGATGCGATGCATCGACGCCGGAGAGGCGTTCGGCGCGGCGTGCCCAGACAAAGGCCGGTTCGAGCCCGAGCGTTTGCCCGGCCGTGTCGGTCAGAACGTCATAGAGCTGTTTTCCGACATAACCGAAGCCGGCTATGCCGATGCGTGGGGCTTCAACGGCGTTTTGCAATCGGATCTCCTGTTTCGTCTGGCGTGGTCGGCTCCGGCAGTGCGGCCGCGTCAGGCCGACCGTCTCTGGATCTTGTGGCCCGCAAGCCGACTTATCGCGGCGGTGGACGCGACGATCCCCTGTTTGCGGTACCGCAGCAGGTTGGTCTCGATTTCGTTCGGTTCGTAGCGGTAGCTGACCATCAGGCCGAAGCTGCGCGACCAGCCCTTCCGGGAGCGATCGGCCGGCCAGTGAAGCTGTTCGATCCGCGCACCGTTGCCGAGGTGGAAGCGCGCGACGCTGTCGACGGGCTGGCCGTCATCGCGCCGCGCTTCGAGCAGGTAGCGCGCGCCGCAACTCAGGATCGCGTTCTTTATGCCGTCGCCGTCATCCGCTGACGGACCGCGCTCGGCAGCGGTCTCGAGCGCGCCGACGACCGCCGCGGCCGCTTGGTCGTTCGTTTCGGCCCGCGCGCGTAGCCATTGCCGAAAACCCGGCATCGGCGAGAGTGTGACGAATGTGTCGATGTGCGGCGCACTGCGGGCGATTTCGGCGATCACGCGTTTGATCAGGGTATCGCCGAACGAAATGCCGCGCAGACCCGGCTGGCAGTTGGAAATCGAATAAAACACCGCGCAGTTCGCATCTTCCCGGTCGAGCACGGTGCGCGACTCGTCCAACAGATCGTCGACGGCGGTCGGGATGTCCCGTGTGAGCGCGACCTCGACGAAGATCAGCGGATCGTCGGCGAGCAAGGGATGAAAGAAGGCGAAGCAGGCCCTGTCAGGCGGATCGATCCGCCGGCGCAAATCGTCCCAGTCCTTGATTTCGTGCACAGCCTCGTAATTGATGATGTGCATCAGCACGTTGGCCGGGCTCGACCAGTCGATGCGTTGCAGAACGAGAAAGGCGCGGTTGAACCAGCCTGAGAGCAGGTGTGCCAGATCCGCCTCCAGCGGCGCCAGCACCGCATGGTCGTCGAGCGACGACAGCACGGTGGCGCGCATTGCGGCCAGTTCTGCGGTTCCGTCCTCCGCCTCGTTCAGGCGGCTGAAAAGCAGATGGCGCGGCGGCGTCGCTGCCGCGTGCACGGCGCGTGCCGCCTCCGGTCCTGGTTGGCGCAGGAACAGCGCAATGGTCTCCTCAAGCTTCGGCAGGGCGGGTTCCAGAACGGTCGCCAGCTGGCACAGGAAATCGAGCTTTGCCGCCTCATCGAGACTGCGATAACCGGCAAGTATGTCCTCGGCCTCCGAGCCGTCCACGGCATCGCGCTGACTGGATGCCAGCGTGACGCACCGTGCGACCAGGGCTTGCGCGCCTCCGGCCGTCACGCGGCGCCTGCGGCCGGAGGCGCGGCCGTTCATGATGGTGGCCAGAAGATAGCGCAGATTGGTCAGGTTCATCGTCGGAATCCGTGATGGCCGCCAGCGGAGAGGAGGCGGGATGACGCAGGCAATCGTGATTGAAGTGCATTCAAAATTCAATACTATATTGTATATTATTGAATGAATGCGCTCCGGGCGCGTCGGTGAGAAAGGGAGGTTATTCTTGCAGGTACCGAAAACGATGAGGGTGGTCGAGATCGCGGGTTTCGGCGGTCCGGACATGTTGCGACCGGCCGAGAGGCCGGTTCCGACACCGGAGCGGGGCGATCTCCTCGTCCGGGTCGTTGGCGCAGGCGTCAATCGGCCCGACGTCGCCCAGCGCCAGGGTGTCTATCCGCCGCCGCCCGGCGCGACGGACCTGCCAGGCCTGGAAGTGGCGGGGCACGTGGTCGCCGTCGGACCCGGCACGTCGCGTCATGCCGTCGGCGATGCTGTCACCGCCCTCGCTAACGGCGGAGGCTACGCTGAATATTGTGTCGTGCCGGAACGTGCCGCCTTGCCGGTGCCCGGCGATATCGATCTGCTCACCGCCGCGGCAATCCCCGAAACCATGTTCACGGTGTGGCACAACGCGTTCGAGCGCGGCCGTTTGCAGGCTGCAGAAACCCTTCTGGTCCACGGTGGCGCAAGCGGCATCGGCACGATGGCGATCATGATGGCCAAGTGTCTGGGCGCCCGGGTGATCGTGACCGCCGGCTCGGACCAGAAATGCGGCGATTGCCTGGCACTCGGTGCCGACCATGCCGTCAACTACAAGAGCGAGGATTTTGTCGAGGCGGTCGAACGTTTTACCGACGGCCGCGGCGCCGACGTGATCGTCGACATGGTGGGCGGCGACTATCTCGAACGCAACCTCGCCGCCGTCGCGGTCGAGGGGCGGATCGTCCAGATCGCCTTTCTGGAAGGCATGAAGCCGGTTGTCGATCTGGGGTTGTTGATGCGCAAGCGCGCCAGTCTCACTGGATCCATGCTGCGCTCCCGCTCCGACGATGACAAGGCGGCGATCGCGCGCGCGGTCGAGGCGTGGGCGTGGCCGCATGTCGAGCGCGGCGCGATTCGCCCTGTGATCGACAAGGTGTTTCCGCTGGAGGCGGCGGCGCAAGCCCATGCCCGCATGGAAAGCGGCGCCCATTTCGGCAAGATCGTCCTCGAGGTCGCCTGACCGACCGTCTCGCGGACGGCTGCTGCCTATCGGTCGCCGCTTTCAGCGCTCATCCGCATGATGGCGCGGAAGGCGGCGTCCTGTCGCTGCCGGCGGCGATCGCGTTCTTCGCGCCGGTAGATCATCGCCTCGCCGAAAATCAGCGAATAAAGCAGCGTCGCCTGCGCCTCCGCGATCGCGGCGTCCGTGGTGAGCGCGGTCAACTGCCGGCGCAGATACTCGATCCGTTCGTGGTCGACCTTATGCAGCATGGCGCGAATCGCCGGCTCGCTGTGGCCCCAGTGGCGGATCGCCTGTTCGGTGCGGAAATTCACCCGACCCGAATTCGCCTCCAGGAACAGCTTGTGCAGCTTCTCCGACGGGGTGCCGCCGAGCTTTTCGACATGCTCGATCAGGGCCAGCGTCTCGCGCTCCTCCCAGGTCTGCAGGAGCTTGCGCATGAAGTCGTCGCGTCCGGAAAAGTACCAGTAGAAGCTTCCCTTGGTGATGCCGAGCTTCTTGCACAGCGCATCGAGTCTGAGCGAGCCGGGTCCCTTGCGGCCGAGTTCCCTCAGCCCGATGTCCAGCCAGTTTTCCGGTGTGACGTCGGGTTTGCGTCCGGCGTTGCTTTTTCGTCGGCGCAGATAGCGGCTGCCAGGATCGCCGCCGCCCGGATCGCGCTCTGCGGTCGTGTTGTCGTGCTTGTCCTTCAAGGCCATCTCAACCTCCGCGCGCCGTTCGTGCGCGTCTGCCTGGCGCCCGGTCGCTCATGCCGGCCACCACCGGCTCTGCGGCATCGTGAAACTTGTTCTATCAAAATCCACCGCTGCGCAAGTGTCAATTCCATACTATACGAAATGGTATTGACAGAACGATATCTCGACGGCATTCATGCATCGACAATGAGGCATGGAGGCACGATTCCGGCATGAAATTCGGAATTCCAAGAACGCTTTATGACGACGTTCATGAGCAATTCCGCGATACGGTAGTGCGCTTTATCCAGGCGGAAGTCTTGCCGCATTACGAGTCGTGGGAGGACGCCGGCCGCACGCCACGCGAGATCTGGAAGCGCGCCGGTGAGATCGGCATTCTGGGCACGAGTGTCCCGGAGTCCTATGGCGGCATGGGCGGCGACTTCCTGTTCGACGCCATCGTGCTGGAGGAACTGGGTCGTTTCGGCGTCGCCGCGCCGGCCTGGGACATGCACGCCTATATCATCGCCCCCTTCATTACCCATTTCGGGACCGAGGCCCAGAAACAGGAATGGCTGCCTAGGATGGCCGACGGCACGATGATCGCCTCGATCGGCCTGACCGAACCTGGCGGCGGCAGCGACCTGAAGGAATTGCGCACCTCCGCGGTGCGGCGCGGCGACACCTATGTCGTGAACGGCGCCAAGACCTTCATCACCAACGGCCATATCGCCGACCGGGTTCTGCTCGCCACCAAGACCGCGCCGGAAGCCGGCGCCAAAGGCGTGACGATGCTGTGGGTCGATCTCAACAGTCCCGGCATCACCCGTGGCAAGAACCTGAAAAAAATCGGCAACAAAGCGCAGGACACGGCGGAGTTGTTCTTCGACAATGTCGAGGTGTCGGCCGACTGCGTCATCGGCGGCGAGAACGAAGGTTGGCGCGTGCTGATGCACGGCCTCGTCCAGGAACGCCTCGTCGTGGCGGTTCGCTCCGCCGTCATCGCGGAGGCCGCCGTCGATCAGACCGTCGAACACGTCAAGCAGCGCAAGGCGTTCGGCAACACGGTCTTCGATTTTCAAAACACCCAGTTCAAGCTGGCCGAAATGGCCTCCGACGTCGAGGTGGCCCGCCCCTTCGTCGATCGTTGCATCACGCTTCATGCGCGCGGCGAACTCGACATGGTGACGGCGGCCAAGGCGAAGCTGTGGACAACCGAACTCGCCGATCGCGTGCTCGATGATTGCCTGCAGTTGCATGGCGGGTATGGCTATGTATGGGAGTTCCCCATCGCCAGGGCCTGGGCCGATGCGCGGGTCCACCGCATCTACGCAGGCACGAACGAGATCATGAAATACATAATCGGTCGCCAGCTCTAGGGTCGAACCCCGTCGATCTGGCCGCCTTGCGCCTGGAGGAGTTTGGCGTGGAGGAGACAAGAACGGTCGGTTCGCTTTTCGAGCGGGCCTGCCGGTTGAACGGCGAACGGGCGTTTCTGCTCGAAGACGGCCTGCGCCTGACCGGGCGTGAGGCAACACGCGCCCGCGCCAGTGCGGCCGCTGCCCTGTCTGCGAAAGCGGTCGGGCCCGGCGACACGGTCGCATTTGTCTGCGGGCCGTCCGTCGCGCATACGGTGTCGTTTTTCGCCGCGCAGCATCTTGGCGCGGTTTGCTGCTGTCTGCACGTCAAGGAAAGCGATCAGCGTATGGCAGGCACGCTGAGCGCGGTCGGGCCGCGCCTGATCGTGTGCGACGCCGACCAGGCCGAGCGCCTACGCGCGCTGCTTGCGCAAACCAATATCGCCGCACCCGTGCTTGTCGCGGGCGAACTGCTCGGGTCGGCTGTCGGTTCCAAGCAGACCCAAGCCGCGTCGCGTCGCGATGCCGACCCCGCGGTCATTCTTCTGTCCTCGGGCACGACAGGCGCTCCCAAGCAGGTGCTGCACACGCAGCGAACCGTGCTCGCCACCGCCGCGATGGCCGCGCCGGTCTATGGCGCGGAGGGACCCGACGACGGTGTCGTCATTCCCATGGCACCCTCCTTTGCCGCCTGGCTGCACACCGTGTTGCCGTTTCTTGCGATCGGCGCGAAACTCTATTTCGAAAAGGCCTTCGACGCCGCGCGTTATGCCGACATCATGGATCGCGAGGACCTGACCGTTGCAGCCATGGTGCCGACACTGTGGCGCGCGGCATTGCCGGCGCTCAGCGCCCGCACGCCGCGTCGGCTCAAGGTGGCGATATTTTCCGGCGAGCCGGGAACGCCGGATCTGGTCGCGGCGCTCAAGCAGCTCGCCCCGCGCCTGCGCAGCGTCTACCTTTCCTCCGAAGGAGGGTGCGCCTGCGGCATCGTCGCCGATGAGGACTTGCTGGGCCGGCCCGGCATGGCGGGTGCAGCCGGCTGCGCCGTTGAAGGCGGGGCGCTGCGGGTCGTCGATGCGGTTTCCAGCGATATGACGCCGCTGCCGCCCGGCGCCATCGGCGAAGTCGCAATTCGCGGCCCCTCCCTGTCGCCGGGTTATGTCGGCCAGGAAGATTTGACGGCTGAGGCCTTCCGGGCGGGATGGTGGCGCACCGGCGACCTGGGTTTTGTGGACGAGTCCGGCGTCCTGCACCTCAAGGGTCGGCTCGACAATCGCATCAATAGCGGTGGAATCAAGATTTATGCCGAAGAGGTCGAGGCGGCGCTGTTGAGCCTGGCCGAGGTGCGGGCCGTTGCCGTTGTCGGCATGCCGGACGAACGCTGGGGCGAGCGCATCGAGGCCCATGTCGTGCCGGCCGATCCCGCGACGACGGCGGCACAGATCGCCGATGCCGTGGCCCGGGCCGAGGTGCTGCCGAAGGCCATGCGGCCCAAAGCGATCCACATTCTCGACGCGTTGCCGACCGGACCGACCGGAAAGCTTTACCGCAAAGCCCTGCGCGAGCCCCGTGCTGCGACGCCGTCGGGACATTCCGCCGCGAGACCCGAAAAGAAAGGTGCTGCCTGAATGCTGGCCGATCGTATCGAGGAAAAATGGATCGACGTATTTGTCGCGCTGTTCGGCATGTGCGGGATCAAACCGGGCGACGATGTCGTCATTCTGTCCGAAACCCAGTCTCGGCAGCTCAATGTCCATCTCGCCGAACTCGCTTTGCTGCGGCTCAAGGCGCGTGCCTTCCATCTGGTGATGCCCACCCCGCCGCTGCCGGTCAAGCTGCCGATCCGCTCCACCGGCGCGTCTTTCGCCCTGCAAAGGAACGGCGTGGCCGTCGGTTCGCTGGCGCGGGCCGCCGTGGTCGTCGACCTGACGGTCGAGGGTCTGATGCATGCGCCCGAAACGCCGGAAATCCTCAAGGGCGGAGCCCGCATCATCAATATCTCCAACGAACATCCCGACGCGCTGGAACGACTGCTTCCCGACGAGGCGCTGAAGCACAAGACCCAGAGCGCCCGACGCCTCTTGAAGGCGGGGCGGCGCATGCGCATCACCTCCGACGCCGGGACCGACATGACGGCCGACCTGGATGGCGCCGCCGCCGTTGGCATTCACGGCTACACCGACAAACCGGGCACGCTGGCCCACTTTCCGGGCGGCATCGCACTTGCCTTTCCTAAGGCGGGCGCCGTCAACGGTCGCCTGGTGCTCGATGCGGGCGACATCAATCTAACCTTCAAGCGCTATATCGAAAGCCGGGTGGTTCTCGATATCGAAGACGATTACGTCACCGCCATCGAGGGCAGCGGCACCGATGCCGAGTTGACCCGACGCTATATCGCGGCCTGGGGAGACCGCGAGGCCTATGCCACCTCCCATGTCGGCTTCGGGCTCAACAAGACCGCGCGCTACGAGGCGCTCGCCATGTACGACCAGCGCGATTTCAATGGCACGGAAGTGCGCGCCTATGCCGGCAACTTCCTGTTTTCGACCGGCGCGAACGAGTTCGCTGGCCGCTACACGCTTGGTCATTTCGACATCCCCGTCGGCCGCTGCACGATTGCGATCGACGGCACGGTGGTGGTCGACCGCGGAGAACTGACGGGAGAATTCGCATGAGTTCGGGCATCGCCTACAAGTCCAGGGGCGTCGGCCCGGCGCTGGTCTTTCTGCACGGGGTCGGAGGCGGTGCGGAGAGCTGGGACGCGCAGCTCGCCTTTTTCGGCGATCGTTTCCGCGCGCTGGCATGGGACATGCCGGGTTACGGCGGCTCGGCGCCGGCGGCGCCTGCGGATTTTCCGCAATGGGCGGAGGCGCTGGCTGCCTGGCTCGACGAGATCGATGTCGAGCGCTGCGTTCTAGTCGGCCATTCCATAGGCGGCATGATCGCTCAGCAATTCATGACGTGCCATGCGCACCGGGTCACCCGGCTGGTCCTGTCGGCGACAAGCCCGGCCTTCGGCCGTCTCGACGGCGACTTCCAGCGCGACTTCATCCGCAGCCGGATCGGGCCGCTCGACGACGGCAAGACGATGAGCGATCTGGCCGCGCAGTTCATTCCGGGTCTGGTGGGCGCGGATGCCGACCCGGAGGGTATCCGCAACGCGGTCTCCACCATGTCGCGTGTCGCCCCGCAAACCTATCGCGACGCCATGCAGGCTCTGGTCCGCTTCGATCTGCGCGACTGGCTCGCCTCGATCGGCGTTCCGACCTTGCTGGTCGCCGGCGAGCACGACAAGGCCGCCCCCGCCAAGGTGATGGAGCGCATGGCGGAGAAGATCCCCGACGCGCGCTATGCCTGCGCGGCCGGCGCGGGTCATCTGGCCAATATGGAGCGTCCGGAGGTGTTCAACGCCATCCTGGCGGAATTCCTGGAAGCATAGAGGCCTCATTCAATACCATACCAGATGGTATTGACCGGATTATGGTTCCGTGGTCCTATCGCCTTGGAGCCAAGAACGAAGGCCCGACGCGGGCATGATAATGGAGGGGTACTGATGGACGTTTTTTCTCGGAGGACGCTTCTTGCGGCAACCGCATTGCTGGTATCGACCTTTGCCGCGCCGGCGATGGTGCAAACGGCCGCGGCCGACGAACCCAAGAAGATTGCGATCGCCAATTTCGGCCCGCACGGCACGCTCGAACAGGTCGTTGACGGCTTCAAGCAGGCACTGACGGAGAAGGGCTACAAGGAGGACGACGGCGTCGTCTACGAATACAGCCACGGCAATTTCGATCCGTCACTGATCCCGCAAATATTGCGCAGCCTCGAGGCGACCTCGCCAGACCTCCTGATGACCATTACCACCCCGGTGACGCTGGCCTCCATCGATCTGATCGGCGACAAGTCTCTGCCGATCGTCTTCGGCGTCGTCACCCAGCCGGTCGCCGCTGGCGTCGTCCCCTCCTGGGACAAGGGCTCCGATCGGTATGTCGGCGCTTCCAATCTGCCGTCCATGAAGGCGGTGATCGGATTTGCGCGCGCTTTGCTCGGCGACGTGAAATCCTTCGGCATGCTCTACAATTCCGGCGACGTGAACGACGTGATCCTGCGCGACTACGCGGCATCGGTCGCCGAGGAAATGGGTCTGGAATTCCGCTCCGAAAGCGTGGAATCGCCGAACGACATTCAGCAGCGCACGATGGCGCTCGACGGGGTGGACTTCATCTACGTCATCCCCTCCAGCATGTTGCAGCCGACGGTCCCCGCGCTTGCTTCCGCCGCCGATCGCATGGAAATACCGGTCATCAGCGCCACGCCGGACGGCGTTCTGGAGCATGTCATCCTCGGCGCTTTCTCGATCTCATGGGAGAAGGTGGGCTATAATGCCGGCTTGCGCGCCGTCCAGATTCTGGAAGGTGCCAAGCCGTCCGAATTGTCAAACTACCGCCCGACCGAGGAAGACCACACCCCCTTCATCAGCGCGCGCAGGCTCAAGGATGCGGGGCTCGAACTGCCGGCCGCGCTCAACGATTGCAACTGCGTGGTGGATTGAGCGGTATCTGACAGGATCGACGGACACATGCTGATCACCACAGGTCTCAGGAAGACGTTCAACGCGGGCACGATCAATGCCCGCACCGCCCTCGACAACGTCTCGCTCTCGCTCGACCAAGGCGATTTCGCCGTCATCATCGGCGGCAATGGTGCGGGCAAGAGCACGTTTCTCAACTCCGTTGCCGGGGAGGTGAGCGTCGATGAAGGCAGGTTGTCGATTGCAGGTCGGGACGTGACCGCCCTGCCGACGCATCGCCGCGCCGGTCTCGTCGCGCGTGTGTTCCAGGATCCACTGGCCGGCAGCGCCGGCTCGATGACGATCGAAGAGAACATGGCGCTCGCCGCGCGTCGCGGTCTGACGTCGCGGCTGCGCTTCGCGCTTGATGGCAAGCGGCGCGAAACCTATCGCGAAATGCTGAGCGTCTTCGGGCTGGGTCTGGAAAACCGGCTGACCCACAAGGTCGAGCTCCTGTCGGGTGGCCAGCGGCAATCGCTCGCTCTGGCCATGGCCATCGTCACCACGCCCCGGCTCCTCCTGCTCGACGAACATTGCGCCGCGCTCGATCCGAAGACTGCGGACACGGTGATGCAGGCGACGCTCGCGGCGGTGGAGAACCAGCGCCTGACCGCGTTGATGGTCACCCACAACATGCAGCACGCCATCGACTACGGCAATCGCCTGGTCATGATGATGGACGGCCGCATCGTGTTCGAGGCGCGCGGCGACGACAAGAAGAACCTGACCATCGAACAGCTCGTCGATCGCTTTCATCTCGTCGACGACAAGATGCTGCTCGCCTGATCCTGCGAACTCCAATCATGACCCCGGCAATGGACATCATCAACGTCTTCTTCAACCTCGTCCCGATCACGCTGCTCCAGGGCGTGATCTATGGCTTCGTCGCGCTGGGCATCATGATCCCGTTTCGGATGCTGTCCTTTCCCGACCTTACCGCCGAAGGCTCCTTCCCGCTCGGCGGCAGTGTCGCGGCCGCGGCCATCGCCGCCGGGATGCATTCGATAACGGCGACGCTGCTGGCCCTGGCCGCCGGCTTTCTCGCCGGTTGCGCGACCGCGCTCATTCACTTGAAGCTGCGGCTCAACACGCTCTTGTGCGGTATTATCGTCCTGACGATGCTGTTCAGCGTGAACATCCGCATCATGGGCAAACCCAACCAGCCGATTTTCGCCCAGGACAATCTGTTCGACATCCTGCTCGGCGAGTACGCCCGCGTGCTCCCGCTTCAGATTGGTTTGGTCGCCGTCCTGCTGGCCGCGACGACCGGCCTGCTGCTGCTGTTTTTCAAGACCGAGTTCGGCACGGCCATGCGTGCGGTCGGGGCCAATCCGCTGATGGCGCGCGCGCAGGGCATCTCGATCTGGCGCCATACCATTCTCGGCATCGGCCTTGCCGGCGGCCTGTGCGCTGTCGGCGGCGCGCTGCTGGCGCAGAACCAGAGTTTCGCCGACGTCAATATGGGTTTCGGCGTGCTGCTCAACGGATTGGCCGCGGTGATTGTCGGCGAAACCCTGGTCGGGCGTGATTCGCTCGCCCGGCAACTGCTGGCGCCGGCGGTCGGCGCGATCGCCTATTATCAGGCCATCAGCCTCGCGCTCGCTCTCGGTCTCGAACCAAGCGACCTCAAATTCCTGACCGGCGCCTTCGTCCTTATCATGCTGGCCATTCCGCGCCTGAAGGGGCAGCGTCAGGCGGCGAGCACGCCGGCGTAGGAGCCTCTGATCACGCGGGGGCCTTACGCCCACTCGAGGCGGCGGCGGTCCCGATCGCCAGGCAGATACGCAGGCTCGCCGTCTCGCGGTCCGCGACGAGCAGGACCCGGCTTGGTCTCTCCGCGCGCTCTGGATGCCCCGCCCATGCGCCCTGGCGCGCGCCGATTGAACGCCTGGAGCGGAGCGGCTGCGACCGGCGCTGGGGCGCGGGCTCGGACGATTGCCTATCGCGTCACGGCGGCCATCGGTGCTATCCGGGCGGCCGGCGATTCTATCGAAAGGACCCCGGTTTGAACGCGCATCCCGAAACGAGCTGGCCGAAACTCACCCGCGATCTGGTCGCCATCCTGCGCGGCGTCGGCCCGGGCGAGGTCGAGGCGATCGGCGACGCGCTGGTCGAGGAAGGCTTCGAGGCGATCGAGGTGCCGCTCAATTCCCCCGACCCCTTGCGCTCGATCGATAAGCTTGCCGCGCGTCACGGCGCGCGCTGCCTGATCGGGGCGGGCACGGTGCTGACAAAGGCCGATTGCGGCCGCGTCGCAGATGCCGGCGGTCGGCTGATGGTGAGCCCGAATGTCGACCCGGCCGTCATCGGTGCGGCCCGCGCGCGCGGCATGGTCACCATGCCGGGCGTTTTCACGCCCACCGAGGCGCTGCAGGCGCTTGCCGCCGGCGCGTCCGGCCTGAAGTTCTTTCCCGCCGGCGCGCTCGGACCGTCGGGCATTGCCGCGATCAGGGCCATCTTGCCCGCCGACGCGCTGGTCGCCGCCGTCGGCGGCGTCTCGGAGGCGAGTTTCGCCGATTATGCCCGTATAGGCGTGCGCGCCTTCGGGCTGGGCTCCGGCCTCTACAGGCCGGGCGACACAGCCGATACGGTGCGTGACCGCGCCAGGCGGGCCGTGGCGGCCTACGACGCGGTCTATGCCGGCAACTGAACGGCTACGCTGATCCTCAGCCGCTGAAGGCGAAGGCGCGCTGCGGATTCTCGACCAGGAATTTGTGCACCAGCGCCTCGCCGTCGAAGCCGGCCTCGCCGGCTTCCTCGATGAAACGCGGCACCCATTTCTCCAGGATGTAGCCCATGCCGAGCCCGCCTTGCCCGTAGCTGGCGAACATGGTGCGCCGGGCGATGTCGCCGCCGACGAGAACCTGGTCGGCATGGCCGTGGCGGACGAGGTCGAGGATGCAGCGCGTGCGCACGTCCTCGGGATAATATTTGACCCGGGTGATGCCGTCGAAGGAGAAAAAGGCGCCGCTATCGGCGACCTTGCGGTGCAGCCAGGCGTCGGGATTGCGGTCGAGATGGGCGATCGTCAGCCGGGCCGGATCGACGCCTTCCTGCCTGACGAGATCGAGCTGCTCGAGCGCCATCGTGCCGAGCTCGGTGTGCGAATGGATCGGCGCGCCAGTCTGCTTGTGCGCGTCGAGAACGGCGAGCAGCACCTTGGTCTCGGCCTCGCTCATCGTGTTGTAGCCGGTGCCGAACTTGACCACGCCGCCCTTGATGTCGGTGCCGTCCATGCCCTCGGTGACCTCGGCGACGACATGGCGGGCGAGCTCGGCGCGGCTCTTTGCTGCGATCCATTGGGCAAACGTCGCGCCGGTGCCGGGCATCGTGCCGGGCCACATGATCGCCTTGTTGAAGCCCGCCGTGGCGATCACCTGCACGCCGGCCGCCTTGGCGATGCGCTTGACCGTACCGACGTCGCGGCCGTAATCGATCGCGGTCGCGTCGTAGATCGTGCGCCCGCCCGCCTTGGCGAAGAGTTCCAGTTCGGCCTGCGACGCTTCGGGACTGTCGAGCAACAGGTCGACGTCGCCCTTTTCCTTCCACAGCGCCGGAATGCAGTAAATATGGTCGTGGGCATAGGTTACGCCCATCTCGGTCGGATCGATATCGCCGTCCACGGTTCGCACAAAACCCATCTTGTCGCTCCGTATGAAAATGATTTTCATAGCGATTATATCAAGAAAATCACGTATAAGCACGTCAGAAAAAGTTCTGCGAAAATAATTGCAATAAGATGCGCATTTGCTACCTTAGGCGCGACGCGCCGCTGCGGGCGCATTTCGGCAAGAGGCATGCATGGCTTTGATCCGTACGGTGCTGGGCGACATCGAGGCCGATGGTCTCGGGCTGATCTATACCCATGAGCATCTCATCACCTGTCCGCCCGCCGTCCAGAAGGACCGCGATCTCGAGCTGTCGAGCTATGAATGCTCGCTGCGCGAGTTGACGATCTTCAAGGAATGCGGCGGCACGCTTCTGGTCGAGGCGACCACGCTGGATTACGGGCGCGATCCGGCCGCCATGGCGCGCATGTCGGCCGAGGCGGGCGTGCCGGTCGTCGCGGTCAGCGGTTTCAACAAGGCCGCCTATTTCCCGCTCTGGGTGGAGACGACGCCGCTCAACCGGATCGCCGACAAGCTCGTGCGCGACGTCACCGAAGGCATGGATGGCGGCCCACACAAGGCCGGCCATCTGAAGTCCGGCGGCTCCTATAATTTCATTCACGCATTGGAGGAAAAGACCACCCGCGCGGTCGCCCGGGCCCACAAGGAGACCGGCGCGCCGATCTGGCTGCACACCGAGGCCGGTACCATGGGCCTGGAAATGCTCGATCTGCTGGAGGACGAAGGCGTCGACCTGGAGGCGGTCGTGGTCGGCCATTCCGACCGCAACCCCGATCCCTATTACCATGCCGCGATCGCCAATCGCGGCGCCACCGTCCAGTTCGACGGCGTGGCCAAGGTGAAATATCATCCCGACAGCACGCGCATCGCCTGCGCCAAGGCGCTGATCGAGGCCGGACATGCGTCGCGCCTGATGATTTCGGGCGATATGGGGCGCGCCTCCTACCTGGCCGGTTATGGCGGCGGGCCGGGCTTTGCCTTCATCGCCACCAAATTCATTCCGCGCATGCGCGGCGAAGGCATCGACGACGCGGTCATCGACACGATCTTCACGGCCAATCCCGTGCGCTGGCTCGCCCGGTTCTGACCGATCGGCCCCGAAACCCTGATCCGCGAGATCCCATGACCGTCGAAGCGAAATATCTGAGCCGCGATGCCTTTGCCGAGCGCATCGCCAAAATGCCCGCGGTCATCCTGCCGCTGGGCGCGACCGAGCAGCACGGCCACCATCTGCCGCTCGGGGTCGACATCATCCTGGCCGAGGCGCTGTCCAAACGGATCGCCGAGGCGACCGGCGCCACGGTGATGCCGGCCATGCCGTTCGGCTATTCCTGGGTGTGGCGCGACGATCCGGGCTCGGTCAGCGTCGAATCGCGCACGCTCGAGGACGTGATCTGCCAGGTGGCCGAAAGCCTCGCCCGCCATGGCGTGCGCCACGTCTTCCTGGTCAATGGCCACGAGGCCAACGGCGCGACGATGAAATACGCCTCGCGCCGGCTTTGGGACCGCGCCGACGTGAAGGTCTGGCGGCTGTTTTACCCCGATCTCGCCGCCGTGATGGCCGAGCATTGCGAAAGCCCGACCTGGCAGGGCATCGTCCATGCCTGCGAGTTCGAGACGTCTTTGATGCTGGCCGTCGCGCCCGACCTTGTCGACATGACCAAGGCGGTGCGCGAATATCCCGAGCGCGACCGCGGCTATTTCCAGGGCGGGCGCCCGATGGGCGAGCTCAGCCGCAGCGGCGTGTTCGGCGACGCCACGCTCGCCACGGCCGAAAAAGGCGAGGCGATGCTGGCGATCTTCATCGAGAACATGGCCGAGGCCGTACGCGAGATTTGCGCGGACGGCTGACCTGCTTCATACCGGATCCGTCGCCAAACGAAGTCGCCGGGATGGACCATGAATGACGTCTTCAGCCGCATCACCAAGATCTATCCCAGCCTGAAGAAGGCGGAACGGCGCATCGCCGATCTCATCCTGGCCGACGCGGATTTCTTCCTGCGCGGCTCGATCACCGAGGTCGCGCAGGCGGCCGGCGTGTCCGCCTCCTCCCTGACCCGTTTCAGCCGCCATCTGGAGGTCGAGGGGTTTCGCGAGCTCAAGCTGTCGATCGCGCAGGCCAAGAGCGCGCAGAGCCCCTATTACCATCAGTCGGTACAGGCGCTGAACGAGATCGAGATCGCCGAGGGGCGGCTCGAATATCTCTATCTCCAGCAGATCGTCGCCGCGCTCAACTCAACCTTCACCCGGCTGGACGCCGAGGCGCTGGTCGACGCGATCCGCGCGATCCGCTCCGCGCGCCGCATCCGCACATTCGGCGTGGCCGTGTCCGGCCTGATCGCGTCCGAGACCGCGATGCGCTTCATGCGGCTCGGGCTGGAGGCGAGCTATGTCGGCGACGCCCATTTCATGCGCATCGCCTCGAGCCTGCTCGGCGCCGGCGATGTCGCGATCTGCATATCGCATACCGGCCGCTCGCAGGAGGTGCTCGAGGCCGCCGACATGGCGCGCCGGCAAGGCGCCCAGGTCGTCGGGCTGACCGCGCCCCACACGCCGCTGTCGCGCAAGGCCGACATTCTGCTCGAACTGTCCGTCTTCGAGGAGATCGACATCTACACGCCGTCGATCTCGCATTTTGCCTATCACTACGTCATCGGCCTGCTGGCGTTTCATATCGGGCAGTCGTCCGACCTCGACCGGGATGCGCTGTTGGCCAAGATCAAGGCCGGCCTCGCGCCAGGGCAAAGCACCGAATTGGGATAATGAAAATATTTGCGAGATTTTTTTATCAGCAAAATCAATATATTATCTGTTTGATTGTCTTGTAAGAAAATCTTTACATTTCTGGAGGCGGTGCTAGAGTCGGTCCCGATGGAAGCTGGTCACGGCCCGTCCTGGGCGATTCAGGAAGGGCCCGGCCGACCAATGCAAAGGGGAACGGCAATGAGAATTTCGGGTATCTGCACGGCCTTCACGGCGCTTCTTCTCGCCTCGAGCGCGCAGGCCGAGACGGAGGTGACGCTGCATTCGGGCCTGGGCCCGGCCGAGGGCGCCACGCTCGTCGACGTGTCGAAATACGAAGCGCGGCGCGACGGCGCCTACACGATCGGCTTTTCCAACGTCTTCACCGGCAACAGCTGGGTGGTGCAGCTTCTGGAAGAGGCGGCCTGGCGCGCCGAGCAGTTCCCCGAGATCGAGCGCTACATCGTGACCGACGCCAATTTCGACCCCTCCAAGCAGGTGGCCGACGTCGAGGATATGCTCGCCCAGGGCGTCGACGCGATCGTCATCAATCCGACATCGCCGGTGGCGATCGTTCC
Organism: Nitratireductor alexandrii; assembly: GCF_004000215.1. GTDB lineage: Bacteria > Pseudomonadota > Alphaproteobacteria > Rhizobiales > Rhizobiaceae > Mangrovimarina > Mangrovimarina alexandrii. The sequence goes on from NZ_RBVY01000008.1 coordinate 40,458, forward strand.
GGTTCTGGAAAAGGCCTATGACGCCGGCGTTGCCGTGATCATCGTCGCCGCCGACGCCGAGACCGACAAGGCGACCGTTCGCATTCTGGCCGATCAGGTCAAGTTCGGCCGCGACGGCGGTGAATTCCTCGCCGAGGCGATGGGCAACGAAGGCAAGGTCATCGCGCTGCGCGGCATTGCCGGCATCTCCGTCGATACCGACCGCTGGGCCGGCGCGGAGGAGGTTTTCGCCAAGCATCCCGGCATCGAGGTGGTCGGCGAGGTCTATGCGCAATGGGCCTACGATCAGGGTCGCCAGGCCTGCGAGAGCCTCGCGCTCGCCCATCCGCAGATCGACGGCGTCTGGTCGTCGGGCGGCGCCATGACCCAGGCCTGCATCGAGGTCTTCAACGAGCTCGGCCGCGACCTCGTGCCGATGACCGGCGAGGCCAATAACGGCTTCTTCGGAGCCTGGAAAAAGAACCAGGAGGCCGGTTTCGATTCGATCGCCCCGCAAAACCCGACCTGGATGGTCGCCGAGGGCGTCGCCGCGGCGGTGGCGGTGCTGAACGGCCAGGAGGTCTACACCCAGTACAAGGTGGTCGCCGAGCCCTATACCTCCAAGGATCTGGATACGCTCTATCGTCCGGACCTGAACGATTCCTACTGGGTCGGCTCGATCCTGCCCGACGACAAGCTCAAGGAGCTTTACGGCAACTGAGCCGCGCAACGCGCTATCGGGCCGGACGGTCGCTCGACCGTCCGGCCTGTATCCTGTCCGGCGCGGCCGGATGTGCGGGCAGTGCAAACGGGTTAGTGTCTGTCTAGAGGCCCTAGGGTCCCGAAAGTCGATCGCAGTTCCCCGGCAGGGAAATGGCGATGCAGCGAGGATGCGTGAAAGACGTCATGGCGGCCACCGCACCCCTGATCGAGGTCGAATCTCTCAGCAAGTCTTTCGGGGCCGTGCGCGCGCTCCAGGACATGGCGCTCGCCGGGTATGCCGGCAAGGTCCATGCCGTCATGGGCGAGAACGGTGCCGGCAAGTCGACGCTGATGAAGTTGCTGTCGGGCGTGTTCCGGCCCGATACCGGCTCGATCAGACTGCGTGGCGCCGAAATGGCCTTTCATCATCCGCGTGACGCCCAAAAGGCGGGAATCTCGACGATTTTTCAGGAATTTTCCCTGCTGCCCAACCTGTCGGTCGCGGAAAATCTCTTCCTGGGGCGGGAACGCCAGGACGGACGCAGGCTTGGCGTCGCCGAGATCCGCCGCCGCACGCGCGAGGCGCTGGCCGCGCTCGACCTGCGCATCGATCCGGACCGGCGCGTCGGCTCGCTAAGCGTCGGCCACCAGCAGATGGTGGAGATCGCCAAGGGCGTGCTCGCCGACGCCTCGGTCTTCATCTTCGACGAGCCGACGGCGGCGCTCGCCTCGCATGAGGTCGAGACATTGTTTGCGCTGATCAGGCGGCTCGCCGGCAATGGCAAGGTGATTTTCTACATCTCGCACCGCCTGAGCGAGATCTTCGCCATTTGCGACGATATCACGATCATGAAGGACGGCCGTTTCGTGCGCACCGTCGCCACGGCCGAAACCGATGTCGACGAGGTCATCCAGGGCATGGTCGGCCGGCCGATCGAGGAACTGTTCGAGCCGCGCGCCGAGACGCTCGGTCCGGTTCTGCTCAAGGCGGAGTCTCTCGTGGGCGAGGCGGCGCCGAAGCCGCTTTCGATCGAAATCCGCGCGGGCGAAATCGTCGGCATTGCCGGCCTCGAGGGCCAGGGCCAGCAGGAGCTGATGCGGCTGATCGCAGGCTTCGCCCCGGCGCGCGCAGGCGCCTTGACGCTCGCCGACAGGCGCATCGAAGGCCTGTCCGCCCGGCGCCGGATGGCAGCCGGCATCGGTTTCGTGCCGGAAAACCGCAAGGATGACGGCCTCTTTCTGTCGCTCGATATCGGCGCCAACATGGCCACGGCCGAGATCGCGCGGCGCCGGCTCCTCGGCTGGGTGCCGGGAATGGGCGCGCGCATCGCCGAGATCATGCGCCAGCTTGCCGTCAAGGCGCCCAACGCGCGCACGCCGGTGGTCGATCTCTCCGGAGGAAACCAGCAGAAAGTGGTGCTCGGACGCTGGCTGATGGCCGGCGCGCGCGTTCTGTTGTGCGAGGAGCCGACCCGCGGCGTCGATGTCGGCGCCAAGCGCGAGATCTATCGCCAGTTGCGCAATTTTGCCGGCCAGGGCCGCGGCGTTCTCGTTACCTCGCGCGAATTGCCGGAGCTGATCGGCCTGTGCGACCGGCTGCTGGTCATTCGCAACGGTGAACTTGTGGCCGAGACGATGGCGCGCGAGGCAACCGAGGACGACCTTCTGCGCAGCGCCCTGCCGGCCGCCGAAAGCGAGGCGGCATGAGCGCGCTGCCCGCCGAACCCCGCCGCGCCGGCCTGCTGGCGCGGTTCCGCCAGGACGCCTTCTGGTATCGCCAGCGCGGCGCGGTCCTGTCCTTCGCCGTGCTTGCCGCGATGCTGGTGCTCGTGGCGGCCGTCGTTCCGGGAACCTTCTATTCCGCGACCAACCTGTCCAATCTCGCCGGCCAGCTCGCGCCGCTTTTTCTGGTCTCGCTTGGCCAGACCTTCGTGCTGCTGGGGGCCGGGTTCGACCTGTCCGTCGGCGCGGTGATCTCGCTGTCCTCGGCGATCCTCACGCTCGACCTCGCCGATCCGGTCAAGATCCCGCTCGCCTTCGCGGCCGCCGCAACGGTCGGCCTCGTCAACGGCTGGGGCTGCGTCCATCTGCGGGTTCACCCGATCATCATGACGCTGGCCACCAGCTCGATCGTGCAGGGGCTGGCGCTGATCCTGCTGCCGACGCCCGGCGGCGTCGCGCCCGGCCTGCTCGTCCACCTGGCCTCCGGCACGTTCATGGGCCTGCCCGCCGGCTTCTACTGGATCGTCGCCGGCACGGCCGCCGCGATCTGGCTCGTCCACGGCACGACCTACGGCGTGGGCCTCTACGCGACCGGCCAGAACCCGCAGGCGGCATGGATGAGCGGCATCGAGGCGCCGCGAATCCGTATCCTGACCTATGTGATCTCGTCGCTGATGGCCGCGCTTGCCGGCGCCTATCTCACCGGCCGGCTCGCCTCCGGCGATCCCAATGTCGGCAGCGCGCTCGGCCTCGACAGCGTGCTCGGCGCCGCGCTCGGCGGCACGCTGCTTTCGGGCGGCGTCGGCGGGCCGATCGGCACCATCGCGGGCGTGCTCATTATCGGCGTCCTCAACAACGGTCTCAATCTCGCCGGCGTGTCGCCCTACTACCAGTTCGTGGTGAAGGGATCGATGCTGGTGCTCGCCGTCAGCCTGTTCCGCCGCAAGGAGGCTGGGCTTTGAAACGCGTCCTCACCGCCCTTCCGCCGGCCCTGTGGGGCCTGGCCGCGGTCTGCGTCTTCGCGGCCTTCACCCAGCCGCAATTCCTGTCGCTGCCCTTCCTGATGATCCTGTTGCGCCAGGCGGCGCCGCTCGGCATCGTCGCGCTCGGCCAGACCTTCGTCGTCGCCAACCGTTCGCTCGACCTGTCGGTCGGGGCCACCATCGCCTTCGTCAACCTGATCGTCGCCCATGCCATGTGGAACGGCTATCCGCCGGCCGTCGTCATCGCGATCGCCTTGTCGGCCGGGCTGGTCATCGGGCTGGTCAACGGCGTGCTTGTCACGGTGCTGCGCGCCTCGGCCGTGGTGGTCACGCTCGGCACGGCGGCGATCGTCACCGGCATCGGCTTCCTCTATTCGGGCGGCGCGCCCGGCAACGCCATGCCCGAACTGATCAAATGGCTCGGCCGCGGCCGCATCGGCATGGTTCCGGTCTCCGGCCTGGTCTGGGCCGCCTTCGGCGTCGTCGCCTTCGTCCTGCTGCGCCGGCTGACCCTCGGCCGCTACATCTTCGCCGCAGGCGACAACCCCTCGGCCGCCACCTATTCCGGCATCCCGGTCAACACCACGCTGCTGATCTCGCATGTGTTGAGCGGACTGTTCGCCGCCAGCGGCGGGTTGCTCCTGTCCGGCCTCGTCGGCGTCGGCTCGCTCAATCTCGGCGCCGACTATATCTTGAGTTCGATCGCCGCCGTCATTCTCGGCGGCGCGGTCTTCGGCGGCGGCGCCGGCGGCGCCATTGGCACCATGCTTGGCACCGCGCTCCTGGTGATGGTGCTCAACCTGCTCACCGTCTTCGGCGTCGACCAGCCCGGCAAGCTGATCGTGCAGGGCCTGGTGATCGCCGTTGCCGCCGTCATCTACCAGCAGGGCCGGCGCGGTGGCTGAAACACTCACGCTCGGGATCGATTTCGGCACCTCCGCCGTCAAGGCGGTCGCGCTCGATGCCGCGGGCGGCGTCCGCGCGCTCGCCAGCGCCGCCTACCAGACGGCCAAGCCGGCGCCCGACCGTGCCGAGCAGGACCCGCAGGACTGGTGGCGGGCGCTCGGCGAAGTGTCGCGCACCGTCATGGCCGCGCTCGGCTCGGCCAGGATCGGCGCGATCGGCCTGTCGGGCCAGTTGAACGGCATCGTGCTCGTCGACAAGGCGGGCGCGGTGCTGCGTCCGGGCCTGATCTGGCTCGACCAGCGCTGCGCCGAGGAGACGGCCGAACTCGAGCTGCGCCATGCCGACCGGCTTGCCCAGACGGCGTCCTCACCGATCTCGCCGATCGCCGTGCTGCCCAAGCTGCGATGGCTCGCCCGCCACGAACCCGGGACCATGCGGCGGACGGCGCGGGTCTTCCAGGTCAAGGATTACATCTTGTGGCGGCTGACGGGCGTGGCCGCGACCGAGGCCAACGAGGCCTCGGCCACGCTGCTGATGGATCTCGGCCGCCGCGCGTGGGCGGACGACCTGGTTGAACTGGCCGGGCTTGCGCCGGCGCAGCTTCCGCCGATCCGCCCTTCCGACGCCGTTGCCGGGCGCGTTGATGACGCCGCGGCGCGCGCGACCGGCCTGCCGGCGGGCGTACCGGTCGTGCCGGGCTCCGGCGACACGGGCGCGCTCGCCGTCGGCTGCGGTGCCTATGAGGCCGGTGTCGCCGCCGTCACGCTGGGCACCGCCGGCCATGTCGTGGCCGCCGTGCCCAATCGCGGACCCGGCGCCGTCGACGGGCTCTGGCGCATGGCCCATGTCGGCGCCGACCGCGAGCTCTGGCTCGGGCTGATTCCGGCCGGTGGCCTGTCGATCGCCTGGCTGCGCAACCTGGCCGCCGGTTTCGGCGGCGCGGCGACCGGCTTCGAGGCGCTGGAGCGTCTGCTCGCCGCCGCGCCCGCGGGGGCGGCCGGTGCGACGTTCCTGCCTTTCCTGGAAGGCGCCGGCACGCCGTGGAACGATCCCCAGCGCCTGGCCGGCCTTGCCAACCTCAACGTCACCCACGGTGCGGCCGAGCTGGTGCGTGCCGTCTATGAAGGTGTCGCCTTCAACATCCGCGCCTGTCTCGACGCCTTCGAGGCGGCGGGCGTCGGCCTCTCGCGCATTCATCTCGCCGAGGGCGGCGCCAGCTCGCCCGCCTGGTGCCAGATCATCGCCGACGCGCTCGATCGCGAGGTCCATGTCGTGGCCGAGCGCGACACCTCGGCGGTCGGCGCCGCGATCCTGGCGCGCGCGGCGATCGAGGCGGCCGATCTCGCGGCGATCGTGGCGCGGTCGGTGCGTATCGAGCGCGTCCACCGGCCCGAGCCCGCCCATCGCGCCGCAATGGACGCGGCTTGGCGTCGGTTTTGCGCGCATGCCGGAACGACAAGTGCGTAGCCGGCTTTATATCGGCCTCGACGCCGGCACGTCGCTGACCAAGGCGGCCATCTTCGATCTCGACGGGCGCGAACTGGCGGTCGCCGAAAAGCCGACCGCCGTCCAGCGGCCGCGGCCGGGTTGGAGCGAGATCGACCCCGGCGAGGCCTGGGCGGCGGCTGTCGAGGTCGTCGCCGGCGTCGTGCGCGACAGCGGCGTCGATCCCGGCTCGATCGGCGGCATCGGGCTTTCGGCCGCCATGGTCGGCGCCTGGGTGCTCGACCGGCACGGCCGCCCGCTGCGCCCGGCGATCACCTGGGAAGACAGCCGCGCGCAGGCGCTGATCGACGAGCACGTCGCCGCGGACCCGGCCTTTCTCAGCCGCATCTTCGCCTCTTCCGGCTCGGTCATGCAGCAGGGCTGCACCCTGCCGGTGATGGCCTGGCTTGCCCGCCACGAGCCGGCCGTGCTGGCGCGCGCCGCCCATGTGCTGAGCTTCAAGGACTATCTCAGGCTGCGCATGACGGGCCTGATCGCAACCGACCGCAGCGAGGCGGCGGTGGTGCCGGGCTCGGCACGCGAGCGAAACCGTTCCGAGGCGATGATCGCCCTGTTCGGCCTTGCCGACCACGCGCATTTGCTGCCGCCGGTCGCCGATTCGGAGACTTTTTTCGGCGGCCTGACGGCCGAGGCCGCCGCCCTGACCGGTCTGCGCCCGGGCCTGCCGGTCGCCGTCGGCGCCGGCGACGTCGCGGCGACGGTGATCGGCGCGGGCGGGCTTGCCGCCGGCACCGCCACGGCCGTGCTCGGCACCGCCTGCATGGTCGGCGTCACCCATGACCGCCCGGTGTTCGAGCCGGCCGATATCGGGCTGTTGTTCACCCTGCCCGGCGATCGCTGGTACCGGGCGATGCTCAACGTCGCCGGCACGCTCAATCTCGACTGGGCCTTTTCCACACTCGCGCCGGACCTGACCTCCAGCCCCGATCGTTTCGCCGCGCTCGACCGCATGTTGGAGACGACGCCGCCCGGCGCGCACGGCCTGACCTATCTCCCCTATCTGTCCGACAGCGGCATCATCGCGCCGCGCGTCGATGCCGCCGCCCGCGCCCAGTTCAGTGGCCTGACCCCGCGCCACGACCGCGCCTGTCTGTTCCGCGCCGTGGTCGAGGGTGTGGCCTTCGCCATGCTCGACCTCTTGGAGGCGCTGTCCTTCGACGGAGAGCGGCTGGTTCTGACCGGCGGCGGGGCCAAGAATCCGCTGTGGGCGCAGATGATCTGCGATCTCGTCGCGCGGCCGGTCGAGGTTCCGCGGGGATCGCAGTTCGGCGCGCGCGGCGCGGCGCTGCTGGCCGCGACCGCCGCCGGCGATTTCGCCACCGTCCATGCCGCGTCCGTCGCCTTTTCCGGCCTTGCCCGGCGCTTCGAGCCCGACCCGGCCCGGCGCGCGGCGCTGATGCCGGCCCTTGCGCGTTACGGCGCCGCGCGCGACAGGCTGTTGGGCGCGCCCGGGCGCCGAGCTGGCGCCTGCGGCCCGGAATCGATGTAAATCCGCCTGACTTTGGTCTAGTCTGCGCTAAATCCTAAAAATGCATAGCGCGCTCACCGGACACCAGACCATGGACATCAAGCCGGCTCCCTTCATCCCGCCCGCGCCGAAGCCGCGCACCAAGCCGCCCTCGACGCTGCAGATGATGCGCATCGTCTACAAGAACCCGCTCGAACTGTGGGGCGAGCCCTCCTACAACGAGAAGTGGATTTCGATTTCCACCGGTATTGGCGGGCCGCTGGTGATCGCCAACGATCCGCGCCTCATTCGCCACGTGTTGGTCGACAACGCCAAGAACTACAAGATGGCACGGGTGCGCCAGAAAATCCTGCGCCCGATCCTGCGCGACGGCCTGCTGACGGCCGAGGGCCAGGTCTGGCGGCGTTCGCGCAAGGCGATGGCGCCGGTCTTCACGCCGCGCCACATCCATGGCTTCGCCGCGCCGATGCTGGCCAGGAGCGAAGCCTTCGCCACCCGCTACGAGGACATTGCCGGGTCGGTCGACATCGCCCGCGACATGACGATGCTGACCTACGATATTCTGGCCGAGACGCTGTTTTCCGGCGAGATCGCCGGCGAATCCGACAATTTCGCGCGCCAGGTCGATCATCTGTTCGAGACCATGGGCCGGGTCGATCCGCTCGATCTTCTGGGCGCGCCCGATTGGCTGCCGCGCTTTACCCGCATTCGCGGCCGCAAGACCATGGCCTTTTTCCGCCAGATCGTCGCCGAGACGATGGCGATGCGCAAGCAGCGCATGGCCGACGATCCCGACGGCGTGCCGAACGACTTCCTGACCTTGCTGCTGCGCGCCGAGGGGCCGGACGGTCTCGGCGCGGCCGAGATCGAGGACAACATCATCACCTTCATCGGCGCCGGTCACGAGACCACCGCCCGGGCGCTGGGCTGGACGCTTTATTGCCTCGCCGAAGCGCCCTGGGAGCGCGACAGGGTCGAGGCGGAGATCGACGCGGTGCTTGCCGCCGAGCCGGATCCGGCCGCCTGGCTCGACAGGATGCCGGCGACCCGCGCCGCCTTCGAGGAGGCGATGCGGCTCTACCCGCCGGCCGCCTCGATCAGCCGTGAGGCGGTCGAGCCGGACCGCTTCGAGGATCTGGAGATCGTCAAGGGCGCGCAGATCCAGGTCATGCCGTGGACGATCCACCGCCACCGCAAGCTGTGGGACCAGCCCGAGGCCTTTTTGCCGGAGCGGTTCCTGCCGCAGAACCGCGAGCGCATCGACCGCTATCAATATCTGCCCTTCGGCGCCGGACCGCGCGTGTGCATCGGCGCCAGCTTCGCGATGCAGGAGGCGGTGATCGCGCTCGGCGTGCTGTTGTCGCGCTACCGCTTCGACACGGTCGCCGAAACCAGGCCGTGGCCGGTGCAGAAACTCACCACCCAGCCCGAGGGCGGGTTGCCGATGCGGGTTTCCCGGCGCTGACGCCGCGCGGCCGCCCGCGGGCGCCAGGGCCGGGTTTGTCGATGCTCGGCTACACCATGGCGATGACGCGCGAGGGGCCGCCCGTGCCGCCGCGCAGCTTCGGCGCGCCGACCACCAGCGTCGCGCCGCTCGCCGGCAGGGTCTCCAGATTGGCGACGCATTCCAGCCCCCAGCGCCCCGACGGCAGCCAGGCGTAATGCACGGCGAAATCGGTCGAAGGTCCGTGATCGAGCGACAGCGTGTCGACCGCGATGCCCTTGACCGAAGGCGCCTCCATCAGCATCTGCGCGGCCTCGACGTGAAAGCCGGGGAAATGCATCGTTTTGCCGTCCTCGCCGACATTGCGGAATGTGTCCGTCTCCAGATGCGCGCCCCAGCCCGACAGCATCGCCACGCACGCCCCTTCGGGCAGATCGCCATTGGCGTCCGTCCAGGCCTTGATGTCGTCCGGCGTCACCTGGGCGTCGGCATTGTCGGCCGCCTTCTGGCGGATATCGATGATGGCGAGCGGGCAGACCAGGTCCGCCACGGGAATTTCGGCCACCGATTTGCCGTCGGCGGAAAAATGCAGCGGCGCGTCCAGATGGGTGCCGGTATGCTCGTTGAAGCGCCACTCATTGATGTTGAATTTGTGCTCGGCGTAATTGAACACCACCTTCTTGAACAATTGCTGTTCGTTGAAGAAGGTCGGGAACGCCTCGAACAGATCGTGGGTCAGATCCTCGGCCTTGGTCGGCATCGCCTTTTGCGCAAATAGCGGCGCCGGCGCCGCGAGCGTGGCCGCCGCGGCCGCGCCGGCGACCGCGCCGCCCTTGAAGAAGTCGCGCCGGGAAAGCATGCGGTCCTTGACGCTGTCGATCACGCAATGGTGGCACATGGTCATTCCTCCCTTGAGAACGAAATCGCCGCATTCGCTCAAGCATGATCCGCCGCACGGGTTGACGCAAGGGAAGCTTTTGCCGGCCGGACCGGCGGTCACGACGACAGGTTCTACCGGCCGCGCCCGAAAAACGCGTTTTCGACATGCACCGGCCAGCGCCGCGGCAGCACCGCCACCAGATCGAAGCGGATCGAAAGCCGGCCAAAATCGGCCTGCCGCGACAGCCAAGTGTCGGCGGCGGCCTCGATGCGCCGTTGCGCGAGCGGGCCCACCGCCTCCATCGCCGCGGCGAGCGTCGGCCGCGCCTTGACCTCGACGAAGGCGACGAGATCGCCGCGCCGGGCGATCAGGTCGATCTCGCCGTTCCGCGTCCGGTAGCGGCGCGCTAGGACCCGGTAGCCCTTGAGCGTCAGGGCCAGCGCCGCCAGCCACTCGCTGCGGTGGCCCCGGCGATAGGCGCGCTGCCGCCGCGAGGAGGGCTCATCGGACATCGGTTTCGGCCTTGAGCGCAATCAGCCGCCGGTAGAGCTCCGCCTTCGCGCCGCCGGTCATGCGCGCGGCCTCGCCGGCGGCCTTGGCCGCCGGCATCTCGGCGGCGAGGTCGAGCAACAGCGCGTCGATCTCCTCCGGGGCCGGCGGCGCGGCGGCGTCGGGCGGCGCCACGCACACCACCACCTCGCCCTTCGGCGCGCCGGTCTCGGCATAGTGGCGGGCGAGCTCGGCCAGCGTACCGCGCCGCACCTCCTCATAGGCCTTGGTGAGTTCGCGGCATACGGCCGCCTGCCGCGACGCGCCCAGCGTCTCGGCCATTGCGGCCAGCGTGTCGGCAAGGCGGCGCGGCGATTCGAAAAAAATCAGCGTCGCCGCAACCGGGGCGAGAGCGGCTAGCCGTGTACGTCGTTGGCCGGCCTTAGCCGGCAAAAAACCGGCGAAGAGAAACGAATCCGACGGCAGGCCCGAGGCGACCAGCGCCGCCAGCGGCGCCGAGGCCCCGGGAACCGGCACGACCTTGATGCCCTCGCCGAGGGCCTGGCGGGCGAGGCGAAAGCCCGGATCCGACACCAGCGGCGTGCCGGCGTCGGAGACCAGCGCCACCGACCGGCCCTCGCCGAGCGCGGCGAGCAGCTTCGGGCCGGCCTCGGCGGCATTGTGTTCGTGATAGGCGACCGGTTTGCGCCGGATCGCATAGCGCTCGAGCAGGCGCCGGGTAATGCGCGTGTCCTCGCAGGCGACGATATCGACCGCGGCCAGCGTTTCCAGCGCCCTGATGGTGATGTCGGCGAGATTGCCGATCGGCGTGGCGACCAGATAAAGCGCCGGCTCCGGCGCGCGCGCCGTCAGCGCCGCCTGGCCGATCACGAATCTACGCTCTGGCGCTCGCTCGTTCATCGTCGTTCCCGCCTGTCCGCTCGGCCGGTCGTGGACCGCGAGGCCCGCTGGCCGTCCGCTGCCGGCCCTACCGTGCCAGATCGGCGACCACGGCGTCGAGCACGATCATGCCCGCCTGCGTCGCGCGCAGCCTGGAATTGCCGATCGGCGCGACCAGATGTTCGCCTTGCAGCACGGATATGCGTTGTTGCGAAAGCGGTTTGCCGGCGAGCGCCTCGTAGCGGGCAAGGTCGATCCCTTCGGCCAGCCGCAAGCCCATCAGCAGGAATTCGTCCGCTTCCTGCGATCGGGACAGCACCTCGCCGTCGACGACGCCGTGGCCGTTTTCCTCGACCAGCGTGCACCATTTCTCCGGCAGGCGTTCGGCAATCGTCACCGTGCGCGCGCCCTCTTCGAGGAAGCGGCCATGCGCGCCCGGCCCAACCCCGACATATTCGCCGTACCGCCAGTAGACGAGGTTGTGCCGGCTTTCGGCGCCGGGCCTGGCATGGTTGGAAATCTCGTAGGCCGGCAGGCCGCGCGCCGCCGTCACGTCCTGCGTCAGCCGATAGAGCGCGGCCGCCTGGCCCGGCTCCGGCACCGCGAACTTTCCCGCCTGATGCAGGGCGAAAAACGGCGTGCCCTGTTCGATGGTCAGTTGATAGAGCGACAAATGGTCGGCTGCGAGCCCGATCGCCTCGTCGAGCTCGGCGCCCCAGGCTTCCGGCGTCTGGCCGGGCCTTGCATAGATCAGGTCGAAGGACAGCCGCGCGAAGGTCGAGCGCGCGATCTCGATCGCCCGGCGGGCCTCGGCGACGTCGTGCAGGCGGCCGAGAAAGCGAAGATCGGCATCGTTGAGCGCCTGCACGCCGAGCGAGACCCGGTTGACGCCCGCGTCGCGATAGCCGCGAAAGCGCTCCGCCTCGACCGAGGAGGGGTTGGCCTCGAGCGTGATCTCGGCCTCGCCGTCGACGCTCCAATTGCGATTGATCGATTCGAGGATCGCGCCGACGGTCGCCGGCTCCATCAATGACGGCGTGCCGCCGCCGAAAAAGATGCTGGTGACGGCGCGCGGACCGGTGCGGGCGCGCATATGCGCCAGTTCGGCCTCAAAGGCGCGCACGAAGCGCCGCTGGTCGACGGGCTGATGGCGGACATGGCTGTTGAAGTCGCAATACGGGCATTTGGCCGCGCAGAACGGCCAGTGGACATAGACACCGAAACCCGGCGCGCGGTCGGCGTCGTTCATGCGGGCTCCAGCATCGCGGTGGCGAAGCGCGCGAAGGCGCGCGCCCGGTGCGACAGGCCGAGATCGCCGCGCCCGGCCTCCCAGGCATGTTTCTCGCCCGCCGTCATCTCGCCGAAGGTCTGGTCGTAGCCGTCGGGCTTGAACACGGGGTCGTAACCGAAGCCCCGGTCTCCGCGCGGCGGCCACACCAGCGTGCCCTCGACCTCGCCGCGGAAATATTCGGCGTGCCCGTCCGGCCAGGCCAGGCACAACACGGCGACGAACCGGCCGGTGCGCCGGTCCGGCGTGGTCGCGCCCCTGTCCTGCAGCAGCGTTTCGACCTTTTGCATCGCCATCAGGAAGTCGCGGCCCGAGCCGTCGGGCTTTTCCGCCCAGTCGGCGGTGTAGACGCCGGGTTGGCCGTCGAGCGCGTCGACCACCAGGCCCGAATCGTCCGACAGCGCCGGCAGACCCGTCGCGGCGGCGGCGGCGAACGCCTTGGTCAGGGCGTTTTCCTCGAAACTGGTCCCGGTTTCCGGCGGTTCCGGCAGGCCGTAATCGCCGGCCGAGCGCGCTTCCAGCCCATAGGGCGCGATCAGTTCCGAAATCTCGGCCAGCTTGCCCTTATTGTGGGTCGCCACGACGATTTTTCTGACGTCCAGTCGCCTCATTCACAACCCCCAGATTCTCGGTTCCGCGAATTCCAGCGAATTGCCGCCCGGGTCGCGGAAATAGATCGACCGGCCGCCCTGCGGCCATTCGAAATCGGCCTCGATCGCCACGCCCGCGGCCTCGAGATGCGCTTTCCAGCGCTCGATTTCGACCGCCGAGGCTGAAAAGCAGAGATGACCAGGCCCATGCGCGCCATGCGGCGGCACCGGCAGCCCGGAACCCGGCGCGCGGGGCTCTTCGGTGGCTTTGGCGTTGAACAGCAGCACCACGCCTCTACCGCAGCGGAAAAAGACGTGCCGGCCCTCGTCCTTGGCGATGCGCTCGAGACCGAGCAGTCCGCCGTAAAACGCCTCGGCGGCCTCGAGGTCGTCGACATAGAGCGCGGATTCCAGAATGCCCGCCGGTCGCACCGTCCGTCCCTTCTATCCGATCGCCATCTTCTGCAATTCGACGAGCCGGCCGATCCCCTTGCGGGCAAGCCGCATCAGTTCCTGGAACTGGTCGTCGGAGAACGGCTCGCCCTCGGCCGTGCCCTGAATCTCGACGATGCCGCCCTTGCCGGTCATGACGAAATTGGCGTCGGTGCCCGCCGCCGAATCCTCGACATAGTCGAGATCGAGCACCGGTTGCCCGTCGTGAATGCCGCAGGAGATCGCCGCGACCTGATCCTTCAGCACCTTGGATACCGACACCATGCTGCGCGCCTCCATCCAGGAAAGGCAGTCGTGCAGGGCGATGAAGCCGCCGGTGATGGACGCCGTACGGGTGCCGCCATCGGCCTGCAGCACGTCGCAATCGACGGTAATCTGGACCTCGCCGAGCGCCTCCAGATCGACCACCGCGCGCAGCGAGCGCCCGATCAGCCGCTGGATTTCCAACGTGCGCCCGCCCTGTTTGCCGGCCGTCGATTCGCGGCGCATGCGCTCGCCGGTCGAGCGCGGCAGCATGCCGTATTCGGCGGTGACCCAGCCCCGGCCCGCATTGCGCAGCCATGGCGGAACCCTTTCCTCCAGGCTCGCCGTGCACAGCACATGGGTATCGCCGAACTTGACCAGGCAGGAGCCTTCGGCATGTTTGGAGACGCCGCGCTCGAAGCTCACGGCGCGCATTTCGTCGGGCTTCCGCTTGGAAGGACGCATCACTCTATTTTCCGCCTTTTTCATGTAAGAAAAGGGCTTGTAGCGAGCCCCAACCCGCGACGCAAAGAAAATCCGGCTTCGGCCGGGTTTTGTCGGCAACGTGCCGCCGGCACTTTGCCCCGGCGGCGGGGGCGCCTATATGTTGACAGTCCTCATAGGCATGGCGGATCGTGCTGCGGAGATGACCAAACCCTTGATCGACAAGACCTTGCAGAATCTCGACGCGCGCTCGCGCGACATATTCCGGCTGATCGTCGACACCTATCTGCGCGACGGCGAGCCCGTCGGCTCGCGCAATCTGTCGCGCATGCTGCCGTCCTCGCTGTCGCCGGCCACGGTGCGCAACGTCATGAGCGATCTGGAACATCTCGGCCTGGTCTATGCGCCGCATGTCTCGGCCGGCCGGCTTCCGACCCAGAAAGGGCTGCGCTTCTTCGTCGACGCGTTCATGGAGATCGGCGATCTCTCGGAGGAGGAGCGGCGTGTGATCGAGGCCCAGGTCAAGGCCTCGGGCAGCGATGCCTCGCTGGAACACATGCTCACCGAGGCGAGCCAGATGCTTTCGGGCATGTCGCGCGGCGCCGGGCTGGTGCTGGCCGCCAAGCACGAAACCGCGCTCAAACATATCGAGTTCATCCAGCTCGAGCCGACCAAGGCGCTGGCGGTGCTGGTGTCGCAATCCGGCGACGTCGAAAACCGCATCGTCGACCTGCCCGCCGGCGTGACGGCGGCGCAGTTGCACGAGGCCTCCAACTTCCTCAACGCCCATATTCGCGGCAAAACCCTGGCCGAGGCGCGCTCCGACATCGCCCGCCTGCTCGAGGAGACCCGCGCCGCGCTCGACACCCTGTCCCAGGACCTGGTCGAAAAGGGCCTGGCGGTGTGGGCCGGGGCCGATGCCGGCCTGCCGGCGCGGCTGATCGTGCGCGGCCGCGCCAATCTGCTGGAAAACCTGACCGCGCCCGACGATATCGAGATGCTCAAGCATCTGTTCGACGACCTGGAGACCAAGGAGGGGCTGGTCCAGCTCCTCAACCTGGCCGAGGAAGGCTCCGGCGTGCGCATCTTCATCGGTTCGGAAAACAAGCTGTTTTCCCTGTCCGGCTCCTCGCTGGTGGTCGCGCCCTATCGCGACAAGGAGGCGCGCGTGGTCGGTGCGCTCGGGGTGATCGGGCCGACGCGGCTCAACTATGCCCGTATCGTGCCGATGGTCGACTACACCGCCCAGGTTCTCTCGCGCCTGATGCAGTGAGCCCGCCCCGGTTGCGCCGCGGGTCGGCCGACACGCCGCCCGCGACCGGGCCTCTTGATTTTCCGGTCGCAAGCATCGATATCGGGCACAACTCCGAGAACTCTGTGACACACGGGATCAGTCGATGAACGACCATCCGAAGAACGAACGCGGCAAGGACGACCGGGCCGCCACCTCCGACATGGAAGCGGCAAAAAGCCACTATGCCGAAATGGGCGGCGAGGCGGACACGGCCGAAACCGGTCAGGACGGCGGGTTCGAGGCCGAGCGCGAAGCGTTTTTGAAGCTCGCCAAGGAAAACGAGGAACTCAAGGACCGCGCCCTGCGTCTGGCCGCCGAAATGGAGAATCTGCGCCGGCGCACGGCGCGCGACGTCCAGGACGCCCGCGCCTACGCGATCGCCAATTTCGCCCGCGACATGCTGACGGTTTGCGACGATCTGCGCCGGGCGATCGATGCCGTGCCCGCCGAGGCGCGCGAGCGGGGCGAGGCGGGTCTCGTCGCGCTGATCGACGGCGTCGAGATGACGGAGCGCTCCATGCATGCCGCGCTCGAGCGCCATGGCGTGAAGAAGATCGACCCCGACGGCGAGAAATTCGATCCGAATTTTCATCAGGCCATGTTCGAGGTGCCGAACCCGGAGGTTCCCGCCAGCACGGTGGTACAGGTTGTGCAGAGCGGGTACGTGATCGGCGAGCGCGTCCTGCGCCCGGCCATGGTGGGGGTGGCCAAAGGCGGCCCCAAGGCTGCTGCGAAGGACGAGGCGGCCGAACCGGGCCCGGTCAACGAACAGGCCGAAAAGGACGCCTGAGCCGCAGGGCGGCGTCCGCGCTCCCGGAGGCGGACCGGACACGACCCCGGCACGGCCTGGATCGTGAAGACGGTTCGCCGCGCCGCCTTCATGGTCTATCGTCCCGTCGGGGCATGACCTTTGCGGAAGACCGAGCTCCGGTCTTCGGGATCATGGCCGGAGTGCTGGGACGCTGCGATGAACCCGCTTCTATTGCTCGATTATGCCGGCGTGGCGGTGTTTGCCGCCACCGGCGCCTTGGCGGCATCGCGCAAGGAACTCGACATTATCGGCTTCCTGTTCCTGGCCGGCGTGACCGGGGTCGGCGGCGGCACGCTGCGCGACCTCGTGCTGGGCGAGCTGCCCGTGTTCTGGGTGGTGAACCCGGCCTATCTGCTGGTCTGCGGGGCGGTCGCCGTCCTGGTTTTCTTCACCGCGCCGCTGGTCGAATCGCGCTACCGGCTGCTTCTGTGGCTCGATGCGCTCGGCCTTTCGGCCTATTGCGTGATGGGGGCGGCCAAGGGGCTGGCGGTTGCCGCCTCGCCGTTGGTCGCCATCGTCACCGGCATCATGACGGCGACCTTCGGCGGCATTCTGCGCGACCTGCTTGCCGGCGAGCCGTCGGTGCTGCTTCGTCCCGAAATCTATGTCACGGCCGCGCTGGGCGGCGCGGCCGCCTTCGTGGCGCTCGACCTTGCCGGCATCGGCCCGGCCGCGGCGGCGTTCGCCGCCTTTGCCGTGGCCTTTGCGGTGCGCGGCGGGGCGCTGCGCTTCGGCTGGGCGTTTCCGCGCTACCGCAGCCGCCCGGGCCGCCGCCCGGAGGACATTTTGTGACGACCGCCGGCGAGCGGCCTAAAGAAGGCCGGACTGCTGGGCGGCTTCGCGCAGGTTCTTCTGCGGGCGCGGGCCGATCTGCTGGATGACGATGCCGGCGGCAAGCGATCCGAGCCGGCCGCAATCGACCAGATCGCGCCCGGTGACGTAGCCGTAGAGGAAGCCCGCCGCATAGAGGTCGCCGGCGCCGGTCGTGTCGACCAGCTCGTTGATCTCGACCGCGTCGATGGTGATGGTTTCGGCGCCGCGCACGATCACCGAGCCGTGCTCGGAGCGGGTCACGGCGGCGAGCTTGCAATCCTTGCCGATCGCCTCCAGCGCCGTTTCGAACGAGGCGGTCTGGTAGAGCGATTTCAGCTCGCTCTCATTGGCGAACACGATGTCGACCGTGCCGGAGCGCATCAGGTCCAGGAACTCGTCGCGGTAGCGGTCGACGCAGAACGGATCCGACAGGGTCATCGACACCTCGCCGCCCGCCGCGTGGGCGTGCTGCGCGGTCAGGCGGATGGCGTCCTTAGCCAGCGGGGGATCCCACAGATAGCCCTCGAAATAGACGAGCTTGCTCCGTTCGGCCTTGTCGCGCTCGACATCGTCGGGGCCAAGCTCGACGCAGGCGCCCAGATAGGTGTTCATCGAGCGCTCGCCGTCCGGTGTGACGAAGATCATCGACCGGGCGGTCGGCGTCTGGCCATTGAGCGGCTGCGTGTCGAAGGCCACGCCCTGGGCGCGGATGTCGTGGGCGTAGACCTTGCCGAGATGGTCGTCGGCCACCTTGCCGAAAAACGCCGCGGCCGCGCCGAAGCTCGCAATGCCGGCGGCGGTGTTGCCGGCGCTTCCGCCCGATGCCTCGATGGCCGGACCCATGCGGCTGTAGAGCAGCTCGGCGCGTTCGGCATCGATCAGGTTCATGGCTCCTTTGACGATGCCGTTTTCGACAAGGAAATCATCATCGCAGCGTGCGAACACGTCCACAATGGCATTACCGATACACAACACGTCGAATGGCTTGGCTGAGGTCACCTTAGGTTCCGCTGGATTGTTTCGGGGAGGATTCGTTGCCGGTTTAAAGCATCTGCCGAGCGTGACAAGCCCCCCTGCCGGCGCGCATCGCTTGTGCTTGCCAAGCGGCGAGCGGGTTCCTATCTGCGGCGGGCACGACGGAGCAGCCCATGATCCTTGACGCGGCGCGCGCGGCGGCGGCGCAATTGTTCACCGCCGAATTCCGCCAGGTCTTCCTGAAGTCGCTCGGCTTGACGCTTCTGGCCCTCGTGGCGTTGTGGTTCGGCCTGAGCCAGCTTTTCGACATCCTCGCCATGCCGTGGATCGACCAGATGCTGCCCGGCTTCCCGGCCTGGGCCGGCTGGCTCGGCTTCGTCGCCGCGCTGGTGTTCGGCCTCGGACTGGCGATCGGGCTCGCGCTCCTGGTTGCCCCGGTCACCGCGCTTATCGCCGCGCTTTTTCTCGACGACGTCGCCGAGATCGTCGAGGCCGCCGACTATCCGCAGGACCCGCCCGGTCAGCCGCTTCCGGCCATGCGCGCGCTGTGGCTGTCGCTGAAATTCTTCGCTGTCGTGATCCTGGCCAATCTGGTCGCGCTCTTGCTGCTGCTGGTTCCCGGCGTCAACATCGCCGCCTTCTTCCTGGTCAACGGCTATCTGCTCGGCCGTGAGTTCTTCGAATTCGCCGCCTTGCGCTTCCGTTCCGAAGAGGACGCGCGCGCGCTGCGCCGGCGCCATGCCGGCACGGTGTTCATGGCCGGTTTGGTGATTGCGGCATTCCTCGCGGTGCCGCTCCTCAACCTTCTGACGCCGCTGTTCGCGGCGGCGATGATGGTCCATCTGCACAAGGCCCTGTCGGCACGATCCGCGCGCTGAGGCGCGGGCGCGCCGTCAGCCGTGCGCGGCCCGCATCATCTCGGCCGCCCGTTCCGCGATCATGATCGTCGGTGCGTTGGTGTTGCCGCCGATCAGGGTCGGCATCACCGAGGCGTCGACCACTCTGAGCCCGTCCACGCCGTGAACGCGCAATTGCGGATCCACCACCGCCATCGCGTCGGTGCCCATGCGGCAGGTGCCGACCGGGTGATAGATGGTGTCGGCGCGGGCGCGGATATGCTGCATCAGTTCGGCGTCGGTTTCGCCGCCGGTGAGATAAAGCTGCTTGCGCCGATAGCGCGCCAGCGCCGGCGCGTCCAGGATGGCGCGCATCGTCTTGGCGCCTTTCAAGAGCAAGGCCGCGTCGCGGTCGTCGGCGAGATAGGCCGGGTCGATCGCCGGCGGCGCCAGCGGATCGGCGCTCGCCAGGCTGACGGTGCCGCGCGAATGCGGCCGCAGCACGCAGACATGGCAGGAAAATCCGTATCCCAGATGCAGCTTGCGGGCATGGTCGTCGACGACCGAGATGACGAAATGAAGCTGCAGGTCGGGCCTGGCGAGCGCCGGGTCGGACTTGATAAACGCGCCGGCCTCGGCGAACGGGGTCGCGATCATGCCCGACCCGTCGCGCCGCCAGCGCAGCATGTGGCGCACCAGCTTCGCCGTTCCGCGCAGGCCGATGCCGAACAGGTCGGTCTCGTCCGATTTCCAGGACTGGATGAAGTCGAGATGGTCCTGCAGGTTTTTCCCGACGCCCGGCAGTTCGTGCAGCGTTGCGATGCCGTGCCGGGAAAGTTCGTCCTTCGGTCCAATGCCCGACAGAAGCAGCAAATGCGGCGACCCGAACGCCCCGCCGCACAGCACGACCTCGCGCCGGGCCTCGACCAGCTCGTCGCGGCCCTTGCGCCGGTAGCGCAGGCCCGTCGCCCGCTTGCCGTCGAAGGCGATGCCCGTCGCGTGCGCCTTGGTGACCACGGTCAGGTTCGCCCGCTCCATCGCCGGATGCAGATAGGCCGCCGCCGCCGAGCAGCGCTCGCCCGTGCGCGGCCCGTCCCAGAACTGGGTGACCTGGTAGAGCCCGGCGCCCTCCTGCTCGGGGCCGTTGAAATCGTCGTTGCCGCGGATCTGGGTCTGGGCGCAGGCCTCGACGAAGGCATGGCTGATCGGACGCGGTTCTTGCTGTTGGCCGACCTTCAGCGGACCGTCGCCGCCATGCAGGGCGTCGCCGCCGCGCTGATTGCCCTCCGCCCGCCGGAAATAGGGTAGCACCTCGTCCCACGACCAGCCCGCGCAGCCCGCCTCGGCCCAGTCGTCATAGTCGCCGGGGTGGCCGCGCACGTAAAGCATGGCGTTGATCGCGCTCGATCCGCCGAGCGCCTTGCCGCGTGGCTGGTATCCGCGCCGGCCGTTGAGGCCCGCCTGCGGGACGGTCTCGAACGCCCAGTTGTTGAGTTTCGGCCGCCCCGGCAAGAGCGCGACCACCCCGGCCGGCGCGCGGATCAAGAGGTCGCGCCCGTCGCCGCCGGCTTCGACCAGGCATACCGAGACGGCCGGGTCTTGCGAAAGCCGCGCCGCCAGGGTGGCGCCGGCCGAGCCGCCGCCGGCGATCACATAGTCGTAAGCCATGCCCGCGTCCTCCCGCGCGCCGGTTTCCCGGCTTTGAAGGATATGAGCAAGTCGATGGCGCGCTGTAAAGCGGGGGCGTGGCGGCTACGAGGCCGCCGGCAGGCGCCGCCAGGCATAACCGGCCGCGGCCGGTGCGCCCTTTGCCGCCGGCTGGTAGTGCACGGGCAGCCCGCCGACCCGACCGGCTGCAAGCCGCGCCAACGCGGTCGGATGCGAGACCTCGAACTCGTCGAAGCCGGTGCGCAGCATCAAGGCGATCTGGTCGATCAGCACCTGCCCCGTCGCCCGCAGCCGCCCGCGATAGCCATGGCGCTCTCGCAGCAGCGCGGCCTTCGAATAGGAGCGGCCGTCGGCGAAGCCGGGAAAGGCGAGCGCGACGAGGGGAATGTCGGCAAGCTCGCCGACGATCGCGGCGATGTCGTCGCCGGGGGCGAGCGCGACGCCGATGCGGCCGCTTTCGGCCCGGCGCGTGGTCGCGTCGAGCGCCAGCCACGCCGCCAGCGGCAGGATCACGCTGTCATGGCCGGCAAGCGCCTCGGCGCTGTCTGAATGGCGCCAGAAATCGTCGCGAAACCCGTCCGGTGTCCACAGCCGGCAGTTGGAAGCGGATGCCTGGTCGTTCATTCTCAGCCTCGAATTCGGGGATCGGCGGCGCTCATGCCGGCAAGATGGATGCCGCATTCGGTCTTGGCCGAACCGGCCCAGCGTCCGCTGCGCGCGTCTTCGCCGGGCTTGACCGGCTGCGTGCATGGGAAACAGCCGATCGACAGATAGCCGTAGGCGGTGAGCGGATTTTCCCGCAGGTCGTTGGCGCGCATATAGGCGGCGAGATCGTGCGTGGTCCACGACGCGAGCGGGTTGATGCGGATCCGCGTTCCCACCGCCTCGAACACCGGCAGGCCGGCGCGCGAGCTCGCCTGGAAGCGCTTGCGCCCGGTCAGCCAGGCCGCGAACGGCTCGACCGCCCGCGCCATCGGTTCGACCTTGCGGATGTCGCAGCAGGCATCCGTGTCGCGCCGGTGCAGCGTGCCGTCCGGATCGCCGGCCGCAAGCAGATCGTCGCGCGGCGTAATCACCCTGAGATCGGCGAGGCCGAGATCGTCGGCCAACAGATCGCGATAGGCGATCGTCTCGGAAAAATGCTTGCCGGTATCGAGAAACAGCACCGGAACGGCGGGATCGACCGCCGCCAGCATGTGCAAGAGCACCGCCGAATCGGCGCCGAAGGAGGAGACCGCCGCGATCTCGCCGGCAAAAAGCGCGCGCGCCGCCTTTTCCACGACCGCCATCGGCGCAAGCCCGCCATGGCGTGCCTCGAGCTCGGCGGCGCGGGCGCGCGCCTCGGCCTCAGGCCGCCCTGGCTTCGCGACCATAAAGCGCCTCCTTGAACGGCGCCGGCCCGACCCGGCGATAGGCGTCGATGAAGCGTTCGGACGGGTCGCTGCGCAGGCCGAGATAGGTCTCGACCACCGTTTCGATGGCGTCGGTGATCGCGTCGGGCGCGAATCCGCGGCCGACGATCTCGCCGATCGAGCTCGTCTCGTCGCCCGAGCCTCCGAGCGTGATCTGGTAGAGCTCGCTGCCCTTCTTCTCGACCCCCAGAATGCCGATATGGCCGACATGGTGATGGCCGCAGGCGTTGATGCAGCCGGAGATCTTCAGCTTCAGCTCGCCGATCTCGCGCTGACGCTCCAGCGAGGCGAACCGGCGCGAAATCTCCTGCGCGACCGGGATCGAGCGCGCATTGGCGAGCGCGCAATAGTCGAGCCCGGGGCAGGCGATGATGTCGCTGATCAAATTGGAGTTCGCCGTCGCCAGGCCGGTCTCCACCAGCCGGTCGTAGACGGCTTTCAGGTCGGCGCGCGCGACATGCGGCAGCACCAGGTTCTGTTCGTGGCTCACCCGGATCTCGTCGAAACCGTATTGCTCGGCGAGGGCGGCGACCGCTTCCATCTGCTGGTCGGTGGCGTCGCCCGGCGCCTCGCCGATGGCCTTCAGCGAAATCGTCACCGCCGCGTAGTCGGCATGTTTGTGGGTGGTCACGTTCTGGCCCAGCCAGTCGGCGAAATCCTTCGAGTCCAGCCGCGCCTGGCGCACGGCGTCGTCGCCCTCCGGGCGCGGCGTCAGCGGCGGCGGCGCGAAATAGGTTTCGATGGCGCGGATGTCTTTATCCGGCAGTTTGAGTTCGCCGTCCCGCAGCGCGGCGAATTCGGCCTCGATCTGCTTGGTCAGTTCCTCCGTGCCGGTCTCGTGCACCAGGATCTTGATGCGCGCCTTGAACTTGTTGTCGCGACGCCCGTGAAGATTGTAAACGCGCACGATCGCCGTCGTATAGGACAGCAAATCCTCCTCGGGTAGGAAGTCGCGGATTTTCTTGGCGATCATCGGCGTGCGGCCCTGGCCGCCGCCGACATAGACGGCGAAGCCGAGCCGGCCATCCGCATCCTTCTTCAGATGCAGGCCGATATCGTGCACCTGGATCGCGGCGCGGTCGCGTTCGGCGCCGGTCACCGCGATCTTGAATTTGCGCGGCAGGTAGGAAAATTCCGGGTGCACGGACGACCATTGCCTGAGGATCTCGGCATAGGGGCGCGGGTCGGCGACCTCGTCGGCCGCGGCGCCGGCGAAATGATCGGCCGTGACGTTGCGGATGCAATTGCCGGACGTCTGGATGGCGTGCATCTCCACGCTCGCCAGTTCTTCCAGGATCGCGGGAATGTCCGACAGGGCGGGCCAGTTGAACTGGATGTTCTGCCGCGTGGTGAAATGGCCATAGCCCTTGTCGTAGGTGCGCGCGACATGGGCCAGCTTGCGCATCTGGCGTCCGTTCAAGGTGCCGTAGGGCACCGCGATGCGCAGCATATAGGCATGAAGCTGCAGGTAGACGCCGTTCATCAGCCTGAGCGGCTTGAACTGGTCTTCGGTGATCTCGCCGGCCAGCCGGCGCTCGACCTGGTCGCTGAACTGCGCCACGCGGGCGTTTACGAAACTGCGGTCGAATTCGTCGTAGCGATACATGGCTTCGGTTCTCGTTGGCCGGCGCGACCCGTCTCAGGCGGCGCGCGAAATCATCGGGCGCGCCTGCTTGCCCAGGTCGCTGCGATTGGTCGGGCCGGCGGCGCGGATGCGTTCGCGCAGCCTTTTCGGCAGGATCTCTCCGTCGGCGAGCGCGACGTCGATCAGTTCGACATCGACCACCTGGTTGTTTTCATAGGCCTCGACGCCGATGCGTTCGAGCGCGGTCACGGCCTCGTCGTCGACAGCGATCGCGGCACCGGCGATCGCCTCGTTCCAGTGTCCGTTGGTTCCGAACCAAACGGCTTCGCCGTCATGCAGGCGGTTGGCGGTCAAGATCTTCATGGCTGGGTCCCGATCATGTGCATTACGCGGCAAGCGCCGTCGCCGCGACCGCTGCGAGCGGCTGCGAGCGGTCGAAATTGGCGCCGGCGACGGCATCGCCGATAATCGTCATCACCGGTCCGGCCAGTTCGTCGCGTCGCTGAAGCGCGGGCAGGTCGGCGAGCGTGCCGTGCAAAAGCCGACGGCCGGGCAGGCTGGCGTTCTCGACCACCGCAACCGCGGTCTCCGGCGACAGTCCGGCCTCGATCAGGCGTCCGGCCACCTCCGCGGCCACCGAGCGGCCCATATAGACGGCGACCGTCGCCCCGCCGATGGCAAGCCGGGCCCAGTCCGGCAGGGTCGATCCCTTGAGGTCGTGGCCGGTGGTGAACACCATCGACGACGACACGCCGCGCAGCGTCAAGGGCAGTTCGAAATCGGCCGCGGCGGCGAAGGCGGCGGTCACGCCCGGCACGATCTCGTAGGCGATGCCGGCATCGCGCAGCGCCTGCATTTCCTCGCCGGCCCGGCCGAAGATCAGCGGGTCGCCGCTTTTCAGCCTGACGACGCGTTTGCCCGCCGCCGCCAGCTCGACCAGCAGCGCGTTGATCTCGCCCTGCGCCTTGGAATGGCAGCCCTTGCGCTTGCCGACCGCGATCCGCTCGGCGTCGCGGCGGCCCATCTCCACGATCGCCGTCGGCACCAGCGCGTCGAACAGGATCGCGTCGGCCTGCATCAACAGGCGCTGGGCGCGCAGCGTCAAAAGATCTTCCGCGCCCGGCCCGGCGCCGATCAGGGCGACATGGCCGCGCGTCGGCGCGTCCTGGCCAAGCAGGCGTTCGGCCGCTGCGCGCGCTTCCGAGATATGGCCGATCTCCATCAGCCGGGCCGGCTCGCCGTCGAAAAAGTCGGTCCAAAAGCGTCGCCTGGCGCTGCCGCGCGGCACGAGGTTCTCAACCGTATCGCGCAGCCCGGCCGCGAGCCGGGCCAGCGGTCCGAGCGCAGGCGAGAGCATCCGGTCGATCCGGGCACGAATGATCTGCGCCAGCACCGGGCCGGCGCCCTCGGTGCCGATCGCCACGGTAACCGGGGCGCGGTTGACGATTGCCGGCGTCAGGAAGTCGCAAAGCTGCGGCCGGTCGACGGCGTTGGCGGGAATGCTGCGCACCCGGGCGTCGGCGATCACGCGTGCGTCCTGCGCTTCCGCGCCGGTGGCGGCGAACACCAGCACGGCGCCGTCGATCTGCGCCGCCTCGTAGGGCGCGCGCAGCAACTCCGCGCCCCGCTTGGCGGCGAAGGCGGCGAGCGCCGGCGCGGGGGCGTCGGCGACGATGCGGATCGCGGTGTCGCATTGCGCGATCAGCCGGGCCTTGGCGAGCGCTTCCTCGCCGCCGCCGACGATCACGACGGTCCTGTCCTTGACCCGCATGAAAACGGGAAAAGCGTTCAATGTGCCGGCATGCGCAGCCATTGCGGCCAATCTCCTTTGCATGGCCGGTATTGTCGGTGCGGCGACGCCGGATCAGAAGAAATGGGCTCGCGTGCGCAGCCAGGGCGCGCAATCGCTTTTTCACGGCCGGTACCGGCCACGGAATAAAATTCTCTCAGTCCGGCCCGTCACCGCCCTATCGGGAACGCAGTGCTTCGCGATACGTTGTTTTCGGCTGGCACCGATTGCGATCGCGACCTTTTCGGACGGCGGTTCGGCCGGGCATGCCGGAGACCACGAAATAGGAGATATCGATGACCCTCACGAAACTGCAACGCGGAACCTGGGTGCTGGTCGCCGACGGCGAGAAGGCGTTGTTCTTGCGCAATGAGGGCACGGCCTTCGAGCCGGCGCTGGTGGTGGTCGACGAGGCCCGCCAGGACAATCCGGCTACCCGCGACCAGGGCACGGACCGGCCGGGACGCTTCAATGACGGGCCGAATCGGCATCGCAGCGCGGTCGCCGACACCGATTGGCACCGTATCGCCAAGGACCGCTTTGCCGACGATATCGCGGACAAGCTTTACCGGCTGGCACAGAAGGACGCGTTCAAGCGGATCGTCCTGGTCGCGCAGCCGCACGTGCTGGGCGAAATCCGCAAGAGCTTGCACAAGGACGTCAGCGCCCGCGTCACGGCGGAGGTGGCCAAAACGCTTACCAACCACGCGCTCGACGACATCGAGAAGGTGCTGATGGAGGACTGAACGGCTACCCGGCGAGGAAATCGCGCAACAGCGCGATTTCGCGCTCGCTTGCCAGGGTCGGGGCGTGGCCGCAATCGGCGAAGGTGACGAGTTCGGGCGCCGGACCGCGCCGGGTCATCGTCTCGGCCACCTCCGGCGACAGCACGTCGGAGGCTTCGCCGCGCAGAAGCAGGGTCTTGGCGGTGACCGCGTCGTATTTGTCCCACACGTCGAGGTCGCCCTTGTGCAGGGTGAACTGGGTGACGATCGCCGGGTCGTAATGCACGGTCACCTTGCCGTCGTCGGTGCGGCGCATCGAGGTATCGGCCATGCGCCGCCAGAAGGCGTCCGTGTTGCGGCCGAAGGGGGCGTAGTTGGTCCGCAGCCAGGCCTCGAGCTCGCCGACCGTGTCGTAGACCGGCGGGTTGCCGACATAGGAGACGATCCGGCCGCTGCCGGCCTGCGGAATGTCGGGGCCGATATCGTTGATGACCAGGTGGCTCATGCGTTCCTTCAACGCTCCGGCCGCCAGCGTCACGCCGATCAGCCCGCCCATCGACGTGCCGACCCAGCGCAGCCTGTCGATTTGGTAGTGGTCGAGCATGGCAAGCGCGGTCTCGCCGAAGCTCTTGTAGGAATAATCGGCGCCGCCCGGCCGCGACCAGCTCGACAGCCCGCGCCCGAGCGTGTCGGGACAGAGCACGAAATAGCTGTCGCTCAGCGCTTCGGCGGCCTCGTCGAAATCGCGGCCCGTGCGGGCCAGCCCGTGCCACATGACGAGCGCCGGCCGGTCGGGGTCGCCCCATTCGCTCACATGCAGTTCGTGGCCGCCGGCGGCGACATAGGTCGAGCGGGGGCTGGTCATCGATGGTGTCCCTTTTTCATGAGGGTTCCCGCGATCCCGGCGGGGAAGAAATAGACGAGCAGGATGAAGAGCAGTCCGAGCCACAAGAGCCAGCGGTCCGGATTGAGCAGATCCGGCAAGAGCGGCACGCCGGCCGTCGCCTCGGCCGCGATCTCCATCACATCCTTCAGGTAGAACTGCGCCAGGCTCATCAGGACGACGCCGATCAGCGCCCCGACCAGCGTGCCCATGCCGCCGATGACGACCATCAACAGGATGTCGATCATGATCGCGAACGACAGCACCACTTCCGGGCCGACATATTTCAGCCACACCGCCCGCAGCACGCCGGCCAGCGCGGCGATCACCGCCGAGATGCAGAAGATCGCCGTGCGGTAGCTGACGACGCGATAGCCGATCGCCTCGGCGCGCAATTCGTTCTCGCGGACCGCCTGCAGCACGGTGCCCATCGGCGAGGCGACGATGCGCATCATCGCCAGAAACAGCACCAGGCAGCCCAGGAAAACGAAATAATAGGCAGCGATCTTGCCGTTCAGCGGCACGTCGAACAGCCTGAGCACCTTGCCGTCGGCGTCGGTGACGAGCTTGAAGGCCGGCGAGAACAGGCGCGGGACCTGATAGGTGAAACCGTCCTCGCCGCCGGTGAAGTCGGAGAGCTGGTTGGCGAGCACCATCATCACCGAGGCCGCGGCCAGCGTCACCATGGCGAAAAAGATCGCCTTGACCCGGAGCGACAGCAGCCCGATCAGCACCGCCAGCACCAGGGCGGCGGCGACGCCGAGCCCGCCGCCGATCATGATCGCGTCGAAACCGGGCCCCCAGGCCTTCAGCATCATCGCCGTGCCGTAGGCGCCGAGCCCGAAAAACATCGTGTGGGCGAAGGAGACGATGCCGGTATAGCCGATCAGGAGATCGTAGCTGGCGACCAGCACGATGAACACGCAGATGCGCGCGGCGACTTCCTGGGCGCGCACGTCGGGAAACAGGAACGGCGCGAAGGCGAGGCAGAGCGCGATCGCCAGCGCGACGGCGTAGACGATCAGCCGGCCGGCCGGCACGCGGCGGCGGGTGTCGGGGATCGCGGACGGGGATGTGATCGACTGGTCGGACATCGCGCTTATCCCTTGATCGCCGGCTTGAGGCCGAACGGACGCCACAGAAGGATGATCATCATCAAAAGCATGTTGGAGGCGAGCGACAGTTTGGGAAACAGGAAGGCGACGTAATTGGCCAGGAGCCCGACCAGGATGGCGCCGAGCAGCGAGCCCTCGATCGAGCCCAGCCCGCCGATGATGACGACGATGAACACCAAAATCATCAGTTCGCCGCCCAGCGCCGGCGTGATCAGCCCCTGATAGCCGGCCCACATCGCGCCGCCCATCGCCGCCAGCGCCGAGCCGGCCATGAACACGCCGATGAACAGCCGGTCGATGCGGAAACCGAGCGCCTCGACCATCTCGCGGTTTTCCACGCCGGCCCGGATCAACAGGCCGATGCGGGTCCGGTTGAGCGCGAAATGCATCGCCACATAGACGGCGAGCCCGAGCAGGAAGGCGAAGATGCGATAGATCTCGATGGCCACGTCGCCGATGATCAGCGAGCCCTCGAGCACTTTCGGGCGCGGCACGGCCACCGGCGCCCCGCCCCAGATCGCCAGCAGCAATTGCTCGGCCACGATCAGCGCGCCGATGGTGATCAGGATCTGGCGCAGATGGTCCTTGTAGACCGGCTTGACGATGACGCGCTCGAAGAACCAGCCGGCCGCCGCGCCGAAGGCGGTGGCCGCCGCCACCGCCAGCAGCAGCGCGGCGATGTTGAGGATGGCGCTGTCGCCGGCCACCCAGCCGGCCAGCGCGGCCAGCGTGGAGGCGGCGATGAAGGCGCCGAAGGAGACGAAGGCCGAATGGCCGAAATTCAACACGTCCATCAGCCCGAAGATCAGCGACAGGCCCGACGCCATCAGGAAGATCATCATGCCCATCGCGAGCCCCGCAACCGTCAGCGTCACCCAGGTCGACGGCACGCCGATCAGCGCGAAGGCGAGCGCGGCGATGGCGACCGGTAGCAGGTAGACGCCGCCGAACCGGTTCAGATGTGAGGAAATCTCGGTCATGATCGTCCTAGTGTTGCGCGTCCAGGCTGAGCGACAGGAGTTTCGTTTGCAGGCCCTCGTCGGCGGCGAGCGCGGCCATGTCGCCGTCATGCACGATGCGGCCGTCGTCGATCACCGTCACGCCGCGCCCCAGCGCGCGGGCGAACAGAAAATTCTGCTCGACCAGCAGGATGGTGGTGTCGGCGGCGATCTCGCGGAAAGCGGCGATCATCGCCCGGATGATGGCCGGCGCCAGGCCCTTGGTCGGCTCGTCGATCAGGATCATCGCCCGCTTCTCGATGATCGCGCGCGAGATCGCCAGCATCTGCTTCTGGCCGCCCGACAGCGCGAAGGCCTGTTTGGTCCAGAATTTCTCCATCGCCGGAAACAGCGCGAAGACCCGGTCGAGCCGGTCCTTGTCGAACTGGCCCGAACCGGTCGCGAGCCGCATGTTCTCCTCGACCGTCAGCCCGCCGAAAATGCCCATGTTCTCCGGCACGTAGGCGATGCCGAGGCGCGCGATGTCGGGCGTCGGCAGGGCGGTGATGTCGTGATGGCGAAATACGATCGCGCCCTTGCGCGCGCGCCACAGCCCCATGATGGTGCGCAGCGTCGTCGTCTTGCCGGCGCCGTTGCGGCCCAGGAGCACGTGCACGCCGCCTTCCGGGACGTCGAAGGAGACGCCGTGCAGAATATGATACTGGCCGATATCGGTGTGCACGTCGTCGAGGCGCAGGATGGCATCGCTCATCAGGCGACCTCCTCTTCGTCGTCGGCGCCGACGCCCAGATAGATCTCGCGCACCACCGGCAGCGTCATCACCGTGTCCGGCGCGCCGTCGGCGACCAGCTCGCCGTTGTGAAGCACGACGATGCGGTCGGCGAGCGCGCGCACCACGTCCATCTTGTGCTCCACCAGAAGCACCGTCTTCGCCGCGTCCTTCTTGATCTCGGCAATCAGGTCGAGGATCGCCGGCGCCTCGTCGACCGACATGCCGGCGGTCGGTTCGTCGAACATGTAGATGTCGGGCTGCATGGCGATCAGCATCGCCACCTCGAGCTTGCGCTGGTCGCCATGCGGCAGGGCGGCTGCCGGATAATGTGCGACGCCGGCGAGCCGCGCGCTCTCCAGATGCCGCGCGGCTTCGTCGCGGATATCGTCAAGGCGCGCCGCCCGGCGGAAGATGCTCGCTCCAGCGCCCTGGCGCGCCTGCACCGCCAGGCGGACATTTTCCAGCACGGAGAGCTGCGGAAACAGGTTGGTGAGCTGGAAGGCGCGGCCGATCCCGGCCTTGGCGCGCGCCGACGGCGACAGCGCGGTGATGTCGCGCCCGTCCTTGAAGACACGGCCGGCTGTGGGTCGAAGCTGGCCGGAAACCAGGTTGAACCATGTCGTCTTGCCGGCGCCGTTGGGGCCGACGATCACCGTCAGCTCGCCGGGACGAAAGGCGCAGCTCACGCCGTCGACGGCGGCGTGGCCGCCGAACCGGATCGTCAGGTCTTCGGTGCGCAGGGAAAAACGGTCAGACATCGGCAAGGGGTCCTGACGTCAAGCGTGTGGGCCGCCCGGTCGGGGAAGGAGGAGGGACGCGGGCAGGTCGTGGTCGCCATGCCCGCATCCCGGCTGTCGGTGCCGCTCCCCGTTCGCGGGGAGCGCAAAACCGTCACTCCTGGTTGTTGCGGCCGATCGGAATGTTCATTTCCTCCGGCTTGATCTCGCGCACCAGTTCCGGGATCGCCCAGTCGACGGCATCGTCGACCTTGATCTTGAAATGATACATGGACTGCAGCGCCTGATGGTCTTCGGGACGGAAGGTCATCAGGCCCTTGGGCGTGTCCCAGCTCATGCCTTCCATGGTGGCGATCAGCGTTTCGGTCTCCCAGTCCTCTGCCGTCTCCAGGGCCTTGGCGATGGCGAGCGCGGCCACCATGCCGCCGGCGGTGAAGAAGTCCGGAGGCGCGTCGAAGCGCTTCTTGTGTTCGGCGACCAGCCAGTCGTTGATCGCGTTGTCCGGGTTTTCGTAATAATAATAGATCGCGCCTTCCATGCCGGGCACGCGCTTGTAGGTCGGCAGCACCGGCAGGATGTGGCCGCCGGTCGAAATCTCGATGCCGTAGCGCGACGGATCGGCCGACACCAGCGCTCCCATCGGATCGCCCGAGCCGGCGACGTAGATCAGCACCACCTTGCGCCCGTCCTTGTCCTTGAGCGCGTTGAACAGCCGTTCGATGGTGGCGGTGTAGTCGGTGGTCTTCAGCGGCACGTATTCCTCCGCCACCACGGTCGCACCGGTGCCGTCGAGCGCCGTCTTGAAGGCGGCGATGCCGTCCTTGCCGAACGCGTAGTCCTCGGCGAGCGTCGCCACGAACAGCGTCTCGTCGGGTTTCAGCGCCAGCGCCTGGGCCTGCATGTCCATCGACGAGTTCCGCGAGGTCTTGAACACGTAGCGGTTGGAGTCCGGGCCGGTCAGCGAATCGGCGACCGCCGGCTCGACGAGCAGGAGGCGCTCATATTCGGCCGCGATCGGCAGCATGGCGGTGGTCACGCCCGAGGAGGTGCCGCCGACGGCGATCAGAACCTCGTCGTCGCCATAGGCCTCGGCCAGCACCGAGCGGGCGACGTCCGGTTTGAACTGGGTGTCCTTTTCGATCACCTCGATCTTGCGGCCCTTGATCTCCATCGTGCCGTTGGTGGCGTATTCGAGACCGAGAGTGAAGCCGTTGGTGGTCTGTTTGGAAAACGCCTCGAGCGGCGATCCCGACAGGCCGTGCACGAGCGCGATCTTGACCGGGTCTTCCTGGGCGGGCGCGCTGGCCACGCCGACCACGGCCAGCGCCGTGGCGAGGGATAAGGCGGACAGTATTTTTTTCATCGGGGTTCCTCCTATGGATTCGGGATGTGTCGGCAGCCGGTTGGGGCGCCATGACGGGTCGGTGGCGTGCGCGGCGAGGCCGTCGTCACGGTGGCGGACGGGATATTCGATGCAGCGGCGGAAACACGACAATCCGCCGCCGGCGCGGTGCCGCGCGTCGACGCGGTCCGGTCCGGGCGCGTCCGAGCGCTTCTGACCAGCCGGATGGCCAGGTTCATGCCGGTTTTCCTCCCAAGTGCGCGCGAAAAACGGCCCGATGCCATTCTAGTGTTGCGCAGCCGCGCGCCTTGGTACTATCCGACTGGCCGGGATTTGGTGCAATATCGTACAAATACGCATGATCGATCGCGAAGACACGCTGCGGGAATTGGCCTTCGAGCACGCGCCGGTGGGGATCGTGTTGACCGAAAACCGCGTCATCCGCGCCTGCAACGTCACCTTCGCCGCCATGTTCGGCTATGGCCGGGGCGAGTTGGTCGACCAGTCCTTCGCCATCCTCTACCCCTCTTTCGAGGAGTTCGTGCGCATTCGCGATGTCGGCGTCGAGCCGCTCAGGGCGACCAATCGCTATTCCGACGAGCGCATCATGGCGCGCAAGGATTCCTCCTTGTTCTGGTGTCGCGTGCGCGGCCATTCCTTCACCCGCGACGAACCGCTGGCGCGCGCGGTCTGGACCTTCGCCGACCTGTCGGCCTCGCGCCCCGTCACCCGGCTGACGACGCGCGAACGCCAGATCGTCATGCATCTGGGCGAGGGTCGCACCAGCAAGGACATCGCTCGGCTGTTGTCGCTTTCGCCGCGCACGGTCGAGGCGCATCGCGCCCGGTTGTTGAAGAAATACCACGCCGCCAACGTGGCCGAACTGCTCGCCGGCCTGAGCGGCATGCCGCACTGAACGCCGCCCCGCCGGCAGACGCGCTGCGGAGCAAGCGCGAAAGCGCCGCGCCGGGTCAGCGGCCCAGGATGATGTCGACGATCGAGCGCGGCGCGTCCTCTGGCGACGCCCCGAGCCCGGCTTTCGGCCGCGGGATCGACGCCGTGCTGGTTCGTTCCACCGCGGCTGCGCCGGGGTCGTCTCGTTTGGTGGCCACGGGCAGCGCCGGCCGCGGCGCCTGATCGGGCGCGGGTGCGCGCCGCCAGCCGGCGCCGGGAAGCACCTTGACCGGCACGCCGCGATGCGCGGCTTCCATGAACTCGCGCCAGGCCAGCACCGGCAGGGTGCCGCCGGTGACGTTTTTGGTCGGCGTGCCGTCGTCGTTGCCGAACCAAACGCCGGTGGTCAGATTGGCCGTGTAGCCGATGAACCAGGCGTCGCGCGCCTTCTGGCTGGTGCCGGTCTTGCCCGCGGCCGGCCAGCCGAAAGTGGCCTTGCGTGCGGTTCCCGAACGCACCGTCTCGGCCATCATCGCGTTCATCATCGCCACGATGTCGGGTTTGAGCACGCGCGGCACCGTGCCTGGCCTGTGCTCGTAAAGCACCTTGCCGCCGACAGTGCGCACGCGGCGCACGATATGGACTTGCGGGCGATAGCCGCCATTGGCGAACGGCACGTAGGCGGCGGTGATTTCCAGCGGCGTGACTTCCGACGTGCCGAGCGCGATCGAGGTGTTGGCGGAAAGCTGCGATTCCACGCCGAGCCGGTGGGCGGCTTCCACCACGGCGCGCGGCCCGACCTCCATGGCAAGCTGCGCGGCGACCGAGTTCAGCGATTTCGCCAGTGCCGTCGTCAGGCTCACCTGCCCGTAATATTTGCCCTTGTAGTTGTCCGGCGCCCATTTTCCGATCCGCACCGGCGCGTCGTTGCGCGTGCTTTCGGGGGTGCGGCCCTGCTCCAGCGCGGCCAGAAAGACGAACGGCTTGAAGGCCGAGCCCGGCTGGCGGCGCGCCTCGGAGGCGCGGTCGAACTGGCTGTTGGCGTAATCGTAGCCGCCGACCATGGCGCGCACCGCGCCGGTGCCGTCGATCGACACCAGCGCGCCTTGGCTGACCCGGAGCGTTTCGCCGTTTTCGCCGATCAGGCGCCGGATCGAGCCTTCGGCGAGTTTCTGCAGCGTGAGGTCGACCGTCGTTTCCACGACCACGTCGGCGCGCACGTCGCCGATCAGGCCGGGCAGCTCTTCCATGACCCGGTCGGCCACGTAGTGCTCCGCGCCCGACCAGTAGGCGGCCGCCCGCGTCGCCGGCGCGCTCATCGCCGTCGTCATTTCGCGGCCGTTGATCATGCCCTGTTCGTTCATCGCCGAAAGCACGATCTGCGCGCGCGCCTCGGCCGCCTTGGGATCGCGCGCCGGCGAAAGCCGCGACGGCGCCTTCAGCAGGCCGGCCAGAAGGGCGGCTTCCGACAGGGTGACCTGGCGCGCCGATTTGCCGAAATAGCGCCGCGAGGCGGCCTCGACACCATAGGAGCCGGAGCCGAAATAGACCCGGTTGAGATACATTTCCAGGATCTGCGCCTTGGTGTGGCGCTGTTCCAGCCACAGCGCCAAAAGCACTTCCTGGACCTTGCGCTCGATGGTGCGGTCGGGTTCCAGAAACAGGTTCTTGGCGAGCTGCTGGGTCAGCGTGGATCCGCCCTGGACGAGCCGTCCGTGCACCAGATTGGCCAGCATGGCGCGCGCCAGCCCGATCGGGTCGACGCCGAAATGGGAGTAAAAGCGCCGGTCCTCGATCGCGATCACCGCCTGCGGGATATAGGGCGACATTTCGTGCAGTCCGACGGCCTCGCCGCCGGTCATGCCGCGATTGGCGATCAGTTCGTCCTTGACCGACAGGATCTTGACGTTGGGCGGCCGGTCGGGGATCGACCAGGTCGTGGCGCTGGGAAGCCGCGCGCCGTAAAAGGCGATCAGACCGACACCGGCGATGCCGATCCAGATCGAGATCACCAGCGACCAGTAGGCACCGCCGCGCAGCAGCGAAAACAGCGCGCCGCGCCGCCGCCGCCGCGCCCTGCCGGCCGCCGGCTTGCGCCGGGCGGTGGATTTGGACGGAGTGGATTTTTTCGGCCGCGGCCCCGGTTTCTTGGCCGCCTTGCTGCCGCGCGTCCCGGAACCGGACGTGCCGGATCTGGCCTTCGTCTCGCCGAAGGTCGGCTCGATCCGTTTGGAGGTCTTCGTTCTGGCCATAAGATGTCCGCGCCGCCCGGTCCCTCGGGCGTTGGGCGGAAAAGTAGGACGCGCGGTTTAAGGCCGGGTTAAGCGGGCGCGGCGGGCGGGCCTGTGTCCGCCGCACCCGCCCGCCGCGATAGACTCAGCTATGGGCGAAAATATCGGCCTCCGGCCAGCCCATCAGGTCGAGCCTGGCCCGTGTCGGCAGGAAGGCGAAACAGGCCTCGGCCTCCCGGGTCCGGGCCTCGCGCTCCAGACGCTCGGCCAGAACCGCGCGCAGCCGATGCAGATAGAGCACGTCGGAGGCGGCGTATTCGAGCTGCTCTGCCGTCAGCGTCTCGGCCGCCCAGTCCGAGCTCTGCTGCGCCTTCGACAGCGACACGCCGAGCAGTTCAAAACATATGTCCTTCAGCCCGTGGCGATCGGTATAGGTGCGGGTCAGCCGCGAGGCGATCTTGGTGCAGAACACCGGTTGCGGCATCGCGCCGAGCGCGTGCGACAGCACCGCCAGGTCGAAGCGCGCATAGTGGAAGATCTTGGTGATCTTGCGGTTTTTCAGCAGGCTGACCAGATTCGGCGCCTTTTTCTGCCCCTTGTCGATCTGGATCACGTCGGCGCTGCCGTCGCCCGGCGACAATTGCACCACGCACAGCCGGTCGCGATGCGGGTTGAGGCCCAGCGTCTCGGTGTCGATGGCGATCGCGTCGACATCGTAGTCGGACAGGTCGGCAAGGTCGTTGCGGTGAAAACGGATGGTCATGATGGTCTCCGGCGCTTCAGCGGGCGAGGGCGTCGAGAATCCGCGCCCAGGAGCGCTGGCCGCCGTGGAACGAGGACATCTCGTATTTCTCGTTCGGCGAATGCACGCGGTCGTCCGGCAGGCCGAAGCCGACCAGCAGCGAGTCCATGCCCAGCATCTTCTGGAAATCGCCGACGATCGGGATCGAGCCGCCCATGGCGATCATCACCGCCTCGTTCGGCCATTCCTCCGACAGCGCGGTCTTGGCCTTTTGCAGAAGCGGCGAATCGTAGGGCAGGTGGATCGCGGGCGAGGAGCCGTGCTCGGTGAATTCCACCGAACAGTCGGCGGGGATGCGGGCGCGCACGAAATCGCGGAACGCGGCGCGGATCTTGGCCGGGTCTTGGCTGTGGACGAGCCGGAAGGACACTTTGGCCGAGGCTTCGGCCGCGATCACGGTCTTGAAGCCCTCGCCCTCGTAACCGCCGGAAATGCCGTTGACCTCGGCCGTCGGCCGCGCCCAGGTCAGTTCGAGCACCGAGCGGCCCTTTTCGCCGGCCGGGATCGACAGGCCGATATCCGACAGGAACGTGTCGGCGCCGCGGCCGAGCTTTTCCCAGGTCGCGCGCACGTCGGCGGGCGTTTCCTCCACCCCGTCGTAAAAGCCGGGAATGGTGACGCGGCCGGTGTCGTCGTGCAGATCGGCCAGAATTTTGGACAGGATGTGGATCGGGTTGGCCGCCGCGCCGCCATAGAGGCCGGAATGAAGGTCGCGGTCGGCCGCCCTGACCGTGATCTCGTCGCCGACCAGGCCGCGCAGGGCGGTGGAGATCGCCGGGGTCTCGACGTCCCACATGCCGGTGTCGCACACCAGTGCGAAATCGGCCTTCAGCTCCGCTTGATTGGCCGTCAAAAAGGGTTTCAGCGACGGCGAGCCGGACTCCTCCTCGCCCTCGAACAGGATCGTCACCTTGCACGGCAGGCCGCCAGTGGCGGACTTCCAGGCCCGGCATGCCTCCACGAAGGTCATCAACTGGCCCTTGTCGTCGGCGGCGCCGCGCCCGGTGATGATCTTGCGGCCGGTCTCGCCGGTCTTGACCGCGGGGGCGAACGGGTCGTCGTGCCACAGATCCAGCGGGTCGACCGGCTGCACGTCGTAATGGCCGTAAAACAACACGTGCGGCGCATCCGCGCTGGCGCCGTCATGATGGGCGACCACCATAGGATGGCCGGCCGTATCCCGCACAGAGGCCTGAAAGCCGAACGATTCCATATCTTTGGCCAGCCAGTCCGCCGCCTGGCGGCAATCCTTCTTATAGGCCGGGTCGGTGGAGATCGAGCGGATGCGCAGCAGCTCGAAAAGCCGCGACAGGCTGTTGTCGAGATCGGCGTCGATGGCGCCGAGGACGGAATCGAGATTGGACATCGGTTTTCCCTGGATACGCGTTCGCCGCGCAACCTAGAGCGTTTCCAGGCGAAGTGGAAGCCGGTTCGCCGTTCGGAAACGCGTCAAAACAATAAGTTAGAGCCGGTCTGCGATTCCGCGAAAAGCAGAACGGTTCTGGTCCGGTGAAATCGATGGGGGAAGACCGCGCGACGAAAGAAAACGGCCACCGTGGTGGAGGGGGGAACCACGGTGGCCTGTTGCGTGCGGCAGCCCGGAGAGGGGGGATGCGGCTGCCGCAGTGTCCGGCGAGGCGGGGGACGGGCCTTTGACCGAACTCGGCAAAAACTGCCGATGGTCTGAAGATGGTTTTTGAAAATGGCGATTCAAGGGCACAAAGATTACAAGTCTGTAACAAACCCGTGAAAGCGCCCGAAGGGCGAGGCCGATGGCAGCAGCTTGTTTGCCGCGCGTCTTTCACATGGATTTCGCGGTCCGCCCGCGCTATCCCTTCTCGCCATGAAAAAAGGCGATCATCTGTTCCTTGTCGACGGCTCCGGTTATATTTTTCGGGCCTACCACGCTTTGCCGCCGCTGACGCGCAAATCCGACGGTCTGCCGGTCGGCGCGGTGTCGGGCTTTTGCAACATGCTTTGGAAGCTGATGCAAAGCGCCCGCGACACCTCCGTCGGCGTGACCCCGAGCCATTTCGCGGTGATTTTCGATCATTCGGCGAAAACCTTCCGCAGCGAGCTCTATCCCGAATACAAGGCCAACCGCTCGGAGCCGCCGGAGGATCTGGTGCCGCAATTCGGCCTGATCCGCCAGGCTACGAAGGCGTTCGACCTGCCCTGCATCGAGATGGAGGGGTTCGAGGCCGACGATCTGATCGCCACCTATGCCCGGCTCGCCCGCGAGGCCGGCGGCGACGCCACCATCATTTCCTCCGACAAGGACCTGATGCAGCTCGTCGGCGACAAGGTGACGATGTACGACCCGATGAAGGACCGGGAGATCCGCGTTCCCGAAGTGGTCGAGAAATGGGGCGTGCCGCCCGAAAAGATGATCGACCTGCAGGCGCTGACCGGCGATTCGGTCGACAACGTCCCGGGCGTTCCGGGGATCGGGCCGAAGACCGCGGCGCAGTTGCTGGAAGAATACGGCGATCTCGACACGCTTTTGGAGCGGGCCTCCGAGATCAAGCAGAACAAGCGCCGCGAATCGATCATCGCCAATGCCGACAAGGCCCGGATATCGCGCGACCTGGTGCGCCTGCGCGACGACGTGCCGGTCGGCGAGGCGCTCGACGAGCTGGTTCTGCAGCCGCCCGACGGGCCCAGGCTGATCGCCTTCCTGAAGGCGCTGGAATTTACCACGCTGACGCGCCGGGTCGCGGAGGCCACGGGCACCGACGCGGCCGAGGTGGAGCCGGCGGCGGTCGAGGTGGATGCGGCCGGGCGCGCGCGCGGCCCGGACCTCGACGCGGGCGACGGCCCGGCGGAAGCCGGTGACGGCCGGCAGGATTCGGGCGCCGACGATCCGACCCCCGCCGCGCTCGCCGCCAGGCGGGCCGAGGCGGCCGCCGCCGAACCGATCGACCGCTCCGCCTATGTCGTCATTCGCGACATGGAGACCTTGCGGGATTGGATCGCGGAGGCGCGGGAGGCCGGCATTGTCGGGTTCGACACCGAAACCACCTCGCTCGATCCGATGCAGGCCGAGCTGGTCGGCTTTTCGCTCGCGACCGCGCCCGGACGGGCGGCCTATGTGCCGGTCGGCCACAAACAGGGTGCGGGCGACCTTCTGGGCGGCGGGCTGGCCGAGGGTCAGATTCCGGTCGACGAGGCGCTGCAGGCGATCGGCGGGCTGTTGACCGACCCGGCCGTGCTCAAGATCGGCCAGAACATCAAATATGACTGGCTGCTGCTCTACCAGCACGGCATCGCCATGGCACCGGTCGACGACACGATGCTGATTTCCTACGTCCTCGACGCCGGCAAGGGCGGCCAGGGCATGGACGCGCTGTCGGAACGCTGGCTCGGCCACGTGCCGATCCCCTACAAGGAGGTGGCCGGTTCCGGGCGCAACGCCGTCACCTTCGACCTGGTCGACATCGACAAGGCGACCGCCTATGCCGCCGAGGATGCCGACATCACCTTGAGACTGTGGCGCGTCTTGAAGCCGCGCCTGGCGACCGATGGGCTGGTCAGCGTCTACGAGCGCCTCGAGCGCCCGCTGATCGACGTCATCGGCCGCATGGAAGCGCGCGGCATTTCCGTCGACCGCCAGATCCTGTCGCGTCTTTCCGGCGAGTTCTCGCAGGCGGCCGCCGGCGTCGAGGAAGAGATCTACGAGCTTGCCGGCGAACGCTTCAACATCGCCTCGCCCAAGCAGCTCGGCGACATATTGTTCGGCAAGATGGGACTGGAGGGCGCGCGCAAGACCGCCACCGGCCAATGGTCGACCTCGGCCCAGATCCTGGAGGATCTGGCCGCGGAGGGGCACGAACTGCCGCGCAAGATCGTCGGCTGGCGTCAGCTCACCAAGCTGAAATCGACCTATACCGACGCGCTGCCCGGCTTCATCAACCCCGAGACCAAGCGCGTCCACACCTCCTACGCGCTCGCCTCGACCTCGACCGGGCGGCTGTCGTCCTCGGATCCGAACCTGCAGAACATCCCGATCCGCACCGTCG
Source organism: Nitratireductor alexandrii (assembly GCF_004000215.1). Lineage (GTDB taxonomy): Bacteria > Pseudomonadota > Alphaproteobacteria > Rhizobiales > Rhizobiaceae > Mangrovimarina > Mangrovimarina alexandrii. The sequence goes on from NZ_RBVY01000008.1 coordinate 80,117, forward strand.
AGGGCCGCAAGATCCGCACCGCCTTCATCGCCGAACCCGGCCGCAAGCTGATCTCGGCCGACTACAGCCAGATCGAGCTGCGGGTGCTGGCCCATATCGCCGACATTCCCCAGCTCCGGCAGGCCTTCGCCGACGGGATCGACATTCACGCCATGACCGCGTCGGAAATGTTCGGTGTGCCGGTCGAGGGCATGCCCGCCGAGGTGCGCAGGCGCGCCAAGGCGATCAATTTCGGCATCATCTACGGCATCTCCGCCTTCGGGCTGGCAAACCAGCTCTCCATCCCGCGCGAGGAGGCGAGCAGCTATATCAAGAAATATTTCGAGCGCTTCCCCGGCATTCGCGACTATATGGACAAGACCAAGGCACAGGTTCGCGAAAACGGCTATGTCGAGACCATCTTCGGCCGGCGCGCGCATTATCCCGAAATCCGCTCTCCCAACCCGCACCAGCGCTCTTTCAACGAACGCGCGGCCATCAACGCGCCGATCCAGGGCTCGGCCGCCGACATCATTCGCCGCGCGATGGTACGCATGGAAAAGGCGCTGGCAGATGCCGGCCTCGACAGCGTGCAGATGCTGTTGCAGGTGCATGACGAGTTGATTTTCGAGGCGCCGCGCGACGAGGTCGAGGCCGCGATTCCGGTCATCCGCGACATCATGGAAAACGCGGCCATGCCGGCGGTTTCGATGGCGGTGCCGCTGCATGTCGATGCGCGCGCGGCCGACAATTGGGACGAGGCGCATTAATTGGACGGTTTTCTGCCGGTCTCGGCCGGAAAGTTGCTGTCGTTCTCGCTGGCCTCGTTCCTGATCGAGCTCACGCCCGGCCCCAACATGACCTATCTGGCGCTGGTCGCCGCGCAGGAGGGGCGGCGGCCGGGTTACGCCACGGTCGCCGGCGTCTCGCTCGGACTGGCGGTTATCGGCTTTGCCGCCGCCTTCGGCGTTGCCGAGATCGTCCAGGCCTCTCCCTTGCTCTATGAGGCGCTGCGTTGGGCCGGTGTGGCGTTCCTGCTCTACCTGGCCTGGGACGGCTGGCGTGGCGGCGTCGACGTTGTCGCCGAGACGGTGCGGCCCGCCGCCAGGGAAAAATATTTCGCCCGCGGCCTGATCACCAACCTGCTCAACCCCAAGGCGGCCGTGTTCTACGTCGCCGTCTTGCCGACCTTCCTGGAGGCGGGGCATCCGCCCCTGGCGCAAACGCTGACATTGACGACGACCTATGTTGTTGTGGCAACGCTCGTGCATGTGCTGATCGTGACGCTGGCCGGCGCGCTCGAGCCATTGCTCAACAATGCGCGGCGCGAACGCCTGGCACGTCGGGTCCTGTCGGGGATGCTGGCGCTGGTCGCCTTGTGGTTCGGCTGGTCGACTGCGCGCTAGCGCGTTTGCAGGCGACGTGGAAACCGGTTCGCCGATCGCTAAACGTCTTAAAATAACAAGGTGGAGCCGGTCTGCGGCGCCGTGAGGGGCGGAACGGCGCTAGCCGGCATTGCCGCGCAGGCGTTCGTCGGGTTCGGCCGCGGCACAGGCCGCGCACAGGCCGCGAAACTCGATCACGGCCTTGTTCGGCCGGAAGCCGCTTTCGGCCACCCAGCTTTCCAGCCGCTTGCCGACCACCGGGTCGGCGAACTCGGCCACCTGGCCGCATTTCTCGCAGATCGCGAAAGCGGTGATGCCGTGCAAATGGGCATGGTCGCCGGTGCAGGCGACGAAGGAATTGAGGCTTTCGAGACGGTGCACGAGCCCGTCCTTCATCAGCCGGTCGAGCGCACGATAGACCTGCAGCGGGGCGCGAAAGCCGTCGTCGCGCAAAAGATCGAGCAGCGCGTAGGCACTGAGCGGCCCTGCCGCGCCCTCGAGCTTTTCGAGAACGAGTGCCTGGTTGCGGGTAAGCTCTGCCTTGGCGTTCATCTCATATCCTGCCGTATGGCCCACTTTGTGCGCCAGCCGCGCCTCGGGTGCAAGTCGCAGGCGTGCCGCGCCCGCGACTTGCATGCCGATCGCCGTTGCTCTTCCCGGAAAGATCCGGCCCGTGCGACCGTCGGCCGGGCGTCCCGTCAGCCGGCGGCCGGTGCTTTCTGCACGGCCGCGATGGCGTCTGCGAGGCCGGAAAGATCGTCGACGACCGCGTCGGCGCCGAGCGTTTCCAGCGCCTGTCTGGCATACCCGCCGCGCACCAGCACGCAGGGCAGGCCGGCGGCGCGCGCCGCCTCGGCATCGACGGCGCTGTCGCCGACCATCACCGCCGTGTCCGCCGTGGCGCCGATCGCGTCCAAGGCGGCAAACAGCATGTCGGGCGCCGGCTTGCTCGCCAGGCCCGGCCGGCTGCCGACCACGGCGCCGAATGCCTGTGACAGGCCGAAATGATCGAGGATCGCCTCCGTCGCGTCCTGCGGCTTGTTGGTGACGACGGCGAGCGCGGCGCCCCTGGCGCGTAGCTGCGCGAGGGCGGCCGCCGTGCCGGCCATCAGCGTGGTCCGCGCGGTCAGGCCGTCGCGATAGGCCGCCATCATGGCGTCGGTGGCTGCGGCCCTGCCGGCGGCGTCGAGCGGCCGGCCGCGTGCCTCGAAGGCGCGTTGCACCAGCTTGGCGACGCCGTTGCCCACCATGCCGCGCACCGCGGCGACATCGAGCGGCTGCGTGCCGTGTGCGGCCAGCACCGTATTCACCGCGGCGGCGAGGTCGGCCACCGAATCGATCAGCGTGCCGTCGAGATCGAACAGTACGGCAACACTGCCGGCTGGCTTGCCGTTGTGCCTCACGCGGCGTCCTTCCACTTGATCGAGCAGCCGATCGAGGCGATCTGCTCGCGCGGGCCCTCGCCGGTGCGGGCGACCTGCAGCATGGCTTCGTAGAGGTCGCGGCGCAGGTCGGCCGGTCCCTCTTCGCGCCGCGAGGCGTCCAGCCGGCCGCGATATTGCAGTTTCAGGTCGGCGTTGAAGCCGAAGAAATCCGGCGTGCAGGCCGCGCCATAGGCACGCGCGACCGATTGGTCCTCGTCGTGCAGATAGGGAAAGGAAAACCGGTGCTTTTCGGCGAAGCGCTTCATGTTCTCGAACGAATCGTCGGGATGGCTCGTGGCGTCGTTGGAGTTGATGGCGACGAAGCCGATGCCGTTGTCGCGCAGGTCGCTGGCATCGCGCACGATGCGTCCGATCACCGCCTTCACGTAGGGGCAATGGTTGCAGATGAAGGCCACCACCAGACCGCCAGGCCCGGCCAGGTCGGAAAGTTGATGCTTGTTGCCGTCCGTTCCCGGCAGGATCGCATCGACGGCCGGCCAGCCGAATTCGCAAACGGGGGGTATCGCAGCCATGTGGCACTCTCCTCAGCCGGGTCGGGGCGCGTCCGGGCGCGGTCGCGTCATATCCGTTGTCGCGTTGCGGCCCGTCCCCGTGCGCGACCCGGCCGCCAGTTCGGGTGGATCATGCCCCAGGCGGGCGCGTCCTGTCACGCCGCCTTGGCAAGCGCGGCGTCGGCGGCGGTGCGGATGGCGTCGATATTGTCGCGATAGGCGGCCTGGGTGCCGCCCTTGAACACCGCCGAGCCGGCGACCAGCACGGTGGCGCCGGCCGCCGCCACCAGCGGCGCCGTTTGCGGCGTCACGCCGCCATCGACCTCGATATCGATCGGCCGGTCGCCGATCATCGCCTTGATCCGACGGATCTTTTCGACCACGGCCGGGATGAAGGCCTGGCCGCCGAACCCGGGATTGACGGTCATCAAAAGGATGAGGTCGAGCCGGTCGAGCACATATTCGATCACGCTTTCCGGCGTCGACGGGTTGAGCGAGACGCCCGCCTTCTTGCCGAGCGCCTTGATGGCCTGCAGCGACCGGTCGAGATGCGGGCCCGCCTCGGCGTGGACGGTGATGATGTCGCAGCCCGCCTCGGCGAAGGCGGCCAGATAGGCGTCTGCGGGCGCGATCATCAAATGGCAGTCGAACACCTTGTCGGTGCGCGCGCGCACCGCCTTGATGACAGGCGGTCCGAAGGTGATGTTGGGCACGAAATGGCCGTCCATCACGTCGAGATGGATCCAGTCGGCACCGGCTGCGGCGACGGCTTCCACCTCTTCGCCGAGCCGCGCAAAATCGGCGGACAGCACCGAGGGGGCAATGATCGACTTCATCGGCATGACGCGGAATCCTTTCGTGCGGCCGCTGCAACGGTGCGAACCGGATTGCAGCGGCGCGCGCTCCGTGTCAACACGGCCGGCGCGGTCGGAGGTGCGTCATCCCCGGCAGCGGCCCGTTCTTGCGGGTTTTGCTTGTTCTTGGGCGCAGCTTGAGTAGTTTTCCAAAAACGGCCCTATTGTTGGGCGACCTCTGTGGGCGAGGGACTGGGCTTGGGAGAAGTTTGATGAAGCGGATATTGCATCGCGCAACGCTGCTTGCCGCCGGCACGGCGGCCTTGGTGGCCGTGTTCACGGCCGGCATCGGCCAGGCGCTGGCGCGCACCAACTATGCCATGGTCGTCGGCGTGACGGCCTATCCGAACCTGCCGAAGCGAAACTGGCTGGTCGGGCCGCGCAACGACGCGCTTCTGGTGCGCGACTTCCTGACCACCCAGGCGCATGTGCCCTTCGAGCCGCAAAACGTGTTCGTGCTGGCCGACGACGTCGAGGGCGGCAGGGAGCCGACGCTTGCCGGCATTTTGGGATCGCTCGACGAGATCGCCGAAAAGGCCGGCCCCGACGATTTCGTCTATCTGCAGTTTTCCGGCCACGGGTTTCAGCAGACGGCGGCCGACCCGAGCACGGAGACCGACGGGCTCGACGAGATCTTCCTGCCCAAGGACACCGGTCGCTGGGTCGACCGGGCCAAGGGCATGCCCAACGCGCTGGTCGACGACGAGGTCGGCAAGGCGCTGACCAAGATTCGCGCCAAGGGCGCCTTCGTCTGGGTGGTGTTCGACGCCTGTCATTCCGGCACCGCCACCCGCGCCGCGCCCGGAGACGACGTGCAGGAGCGCAAGATCGATCCCGAGGCGGTCGGGATGCCGGCCGAAATCCTGATCCCGGCGGACGGCGCGCGCAGCCTGTCGGGCGAGGCGGCCGCGGCCGCGCCGATGGAGATCGACACGGCGCCGTCCGAGACGGCCGAGATGGGCGGCATGGTCGCCTTCTTCGCCGCGCAGACCGACGAGACCACGCCCGAAATGCCGCTGCCGCGCGGGGCGAAGGGCGCGCCGAAATACGGGCTGTTCACCCACACGCTGTTTTCGCAGCTCGGCGCCAATCCCAATGTCAGTTACCGCCAGCTCGCCCAGGGCATCCTGCAGCATTATGCGGCCATCAACCGGTCTTCGACGACGCCGCTTTTCGAAGGCGACCTCGACGCGCCGGTGTTCGGCACCGAACTCGACGACTTCATTCCGCAGTGGCCGATCGCGATCGGCGAACGCGGCGTGGAGATACCGGCCGGGCGCATCCACGGTCTGAGCGAGGGCGCGCGGCTGGCGATCCTCGACAAGCCGGGCGCGAGCGAGGAGGAGGCGATCGGCTACCTTGAGGTGACGTCGCTCGACACGTTCAAGAGCCGGCTTGTCATCGCCGGCCCGGACGACGCGGCCGAAACCGCCGACACCAGCGACATGACGGCGACCGCCGAACCCGCCGACGAGACCGGACGTGCCCTGATCGGGACCGTTTCCGAAATTCCCGAAAACGCCTTCGCGCGGCTGGTCGAGACCCAGTTCGATTTCGTGCTCAGGGTCGCCCGTCCCGGTCCTTCGGACGAATTCCCCGATGCGGTCGCCGGCGTCAATGCGCTGCTCGACGCGGTCGCCGGCGACGACACGCGGCAGATGAGCGTCGAACTCGTCGATCCCGGCCAGCCGGCCGATCTGAGGCTGGCCGTGTTTTCGGAGGCGAGCCTGCCGGACGCGGCTTTCGACGCCAGCGCCGCACCCGGCCTGTGGTTCCTGCCCGAGGCCGGCACGATGACGCTGGAGGACGGCCGGCGTCCGCCCTCGATCATCATGCAAAGCGGCGACGACGACGCCGTCGGCGAGGCCCTGGCCTTTTATCTGTCGCGCATCTATCGCGCGACCAATCTCGCCCGCATCAGCGAGGGCTCCGACTACGGCCCCGACGAGGTGACGGTCGATTTCACCCTGCAGCGCATGGCGAGCGGCAAGGAGGAACTGATCAGCGCGACGGCCGCCCCGCGTGCCGTGCCGCAGGATCGCGTGCGGGTGACGGCGACCAACAACACCGACAATCTGGTCGATCTGAACATTCTCTACATCGGCAGCGACTATTCCATCACCCACATGGCCAAGGAGCGGCTGCAGCCGTCGGCGACCTATGACGAGGTGTTTTTGGAATTCACCGACGAGAGTTTCGGTCGCGAGACCATGGTCGCCATTTTCACCGAGGCGTTCGACGGCAGTCAGACCGAGGATCTCGGCTTCCTGGCCCAGGACGGCCTGAAACAGACCATGCGCGGCGGCGCCGCCTCGATCGCCGACGCGATCCGGGCGATGGGCATGGGCGGTGCGACCCGCGCGGCCAAGGCGGTCGGCGGCACGCAAAGCCGCAAGGCGAGAGGGTCGGTCCGCTTCTTCCCGGTGCTGACCGTGCCCAAGGGATGAGGCGATGCTTGCCGCGATGATGGACAAGAGGTCGAACCGGACTGGCGCAGGACGCGTCGTGCCGCGCCTGCGGCCGGCCGCGGCGCTGCTTGCCGGGCTTTTCGCGGTCGCGCCCGCGCCGGCGGCCGAGCCGTGCGGCCTGTGCGCGGTGGCCGTCGCGATCAACCCGCCGCTGGCGCAATGCCTGCTCGACCGCTACGCCACGCTCGCCACCAGCGGCAATGGCGTGATCGCCGTCGACCTGAGCGATTGCGAAACCGAGCGCGGCATCGTCGAGGCACTGCCCGCCGTCGGCGGCGAACCGGACGAGCCGGACCTGAAATTCATCTTGTCGCGTCCCCAGCTCGATTGCCTGAAGAGCCGCCTCGAAGAGCCCGGCCTGGTGCGCGATCCCGTCACGCGGATCGATCTGGGCACGTGCGGATGAGCGAGGCCGGAGGGGACGGCGCGGGCCGCAAGAAGCGCAGGAAACTGCCGGAAACGGTGACCGGCTTTCCCGACGTGCCGGCGCATGAGCTGAAGGAGGAGCCCAATCCCTTCAACGATCCCGACTGGCGCATGCTGGGCTACGCCTGGACCGGCTTCGCGCTGCGTATCGTTCTGGTGCTCGCGGCGATCTTTTCGGTCTATCAATATATGCAGGCGCGTGAGGAAAAGCGCATCGAGCGCACGCTGCAGCTGGTCGAACTGTGGGAACGGTCCGAATATCAGGAGGCACAGCGCGCGCTCAAGCAGCGGCTGAGTGCGTTGAACGAAAAACATGCCGGTCTGCTCGGCAAGAGCCCGAGCGAAGCCGAGATCGCCATCTATTACGAGCGCATCGGCCTGGAGGCGATGAAGCCGGAGGGCGGGGCGATGCCGGTCGAGGACTTCCGCGAGGCTTTCGACCGGCTGGTCTATTTTCTCAACCGGCTGTCGTTCTGCGTCGAGGGCAATCTGTGCTCGCAGGCGGTCGCCGATGCCTATTTCTTCGATTTCGCCAAGTCGTTCTGGGGTTATTTCGGCGGCTTCGTGGCCGAACAGCGCAGGCGCGGCGCGCCGAATTTCGCCAGCGCCATCGAGGATTACGTGACGGCCAAACGATAGGGGGGCTCGCGGTGAGGGACGCGGGTGACAACGCAATGGCGCACGCGGCCGCAAGGGTCGCTTTTCGCCTTTCGGCCCGCGCGGCCGTCGGGCCGGGCGCGGCGTTGCCGGCCGTGCTCGTGCTCGGCCTGGCGGTCATGCTTCTGGCCGCCGCGCCGCTTCTGGCCCAGGAGCGGCCGGAATTCTTCCTCGATCTCGACACTGGCGGTCATCGCGCCTTCGTCAAGGATCTGGCGTTTACGCCCGACGGCGAATTGCTGGTCAGCGCGTCCGACGACAAGACCGTGCGGGTGTGGGACTGGCGCGCCGGCGTGACCGTGCGCACCATTCGCGGTCGAATCGGCGCGGGGCAGGACGGCAAGAACTTCGCCCTGGCGATCTCGCCCGACGGCGGCTCGCTGGCGGTGGCGGGCTGGTATGGCGATGGCACCGGCGCCGAGCCGCCTTTCGGCGATGTGCGCCTGTTCGACCTGCGCAGCGGCGCGCTGACGGCGGTTCTGTCCGGCCACGACTATGTCGTCTACGATCTCGATTTTTCCCCGGACGGCAAACGTCTGGCCGCCGGCGGGCAGGACGGGTTCGTCTATCTGTGGAAGGCTGGTGAGGCGGGCGACTGGCTGCCGGAAACACGTCTCGACGCCGATTCCTTCCGCATCGAAAAAATCGCCTTCGCCATGGGCGGCGCGCGGCTGGTCGCGGCGACGGCCGACAACGGCATCCGGCTGTGGGACATGGGCGATCTCTCCGAGATCGCGCTTGCGTCGACGCAGGCCGAGGCACTGCGCGACGTGCCGCTGCGCGCGCTTGCCGTCTCCCCCGATGGCGACAGCTTCGCCACCGGCAGCGATGCGGGCGACCTGCATCTATGGCGCGCGGCCGATGGCGGTCTGGAGCGCGCCCTGCCGCGGCGCGACTATCTGGTCGCCGCGCTTGCCTTTTCGCCCGACGGCGCCCGGCTGGTCGCGTCCTGCGGGTATCGTTGCGCCGGCCGCAACGGCCAGCAGGTGATCGCGCGCGCCGACGGCCGGACGCTGTTCGACTATCGCGGCCATGACGGCACCGTCTATGCCAGCGCCGCCTCAAAGACCCTCGGCCTGGTCGCCACCGCGGGCGGGTCGCGCCACGAAATCCACGTCTGGGACCCGCAAGGCGGGGAGGCCAGGGCGCGGCTCCTGGGTGTCGGCCGCCCGGTCACCGCGGTCGGCATCACCGGCGACGGCGGCGAGATCGCCTGGGGCAACGCCAACCCCTGTCCCGATCGCACCGCCTGTCCCGAACTGCAGGGCGACCTGACCGACCGGCTCCTCTTGCCGACCGGGGAGCGGTTCTTCGAGCGGCCGGCGCCGGCCGGCGCGGCGTTGTCGCGGTTTGCCCGCGCCGTGCACGAGGCCGGCGCCTGGCGGCTTTCCGCCAGTGCCGGCGGCGACGCCGGGCTTGCAAACGCCGTGCTCGACATCGAGCGCGCCGGCGCGGCGCTGCACGGGATCGAAAACGACGCCACCACCGGTTTCGCCCATGCCGCCTTCTCGTTGCTTGCCGACGGAACCGGGCTCGTCACCGGCGGCACGGACGGCACGCTGATCGACTACGCGCTTCAGACCGGCCGGTATCGCGGCGAGTTTCTGGACGGCCATACCGGCGAGATCCATGCCATCGCCGAGGCGGCCGAGGCCCAACTTCTCCTGACTGGCAGCGCCGACCAGACCGTGCGCCTGTGGAACCTGAAGACCCGTACGCTGATCGCCAGCATGTTCTTCGCCGAGGCGGAATGGATCATCTGGGTGCCGCAGGGTTATTATTATTCCTCGCCGGGCGGCGACGCCCTGGTCGGCTGGCACGTCAACCAGGGTCCCGACAGCGAGGCCCGCTTCGTCAGGGCGCGCCAGCTCAAGCAATATCTGTTCAGTCCCGAAATCGTGCGCCGCGCTATCGTGCTTGCCGATTCGGCCGCCGCCGTCAGGGAACTGCGCGGCACCGACGCCGAGCTCGACCGGCTGCTTGCGCGCAAGCCGCCGGAATTCCAGGTCCGCCTGGTCGACAACCAGGACGAGGCGCGCGAGGGTTTCGTGTCGATCGAAATCAGCGGCGCCGAGCGGGCCGGCACCAGCGTTGCCGATTTCGCGATCCTGTCGAATGCGCGCCGGGTCGCGTCCTTCGCCACCCGCTCGGCGGCGGGCGGCGGCGACGCCATCGTCGTGGAGGTTCCCGTCGAGGACGGCGACAACGAGATCGTCATCTCGGGCGTCAACGAATACGGCTATTTGACCGAACGTTCGGTCAAGGCGGTCGGCCGCAAGGCGCGAGGACGGGAGCGCGCCGGCACGCTCTACCTGCTGGCGATCGGGGTCGAGTCCTATCCGCTGCTGCCGACGGCCTGCGGCGGGCGCGCCTGCGACCTTGCCTATCCGGTCGACGATGCGGTCCAGTTCGCGCGCCTGGTCGCGCAAAAGGCCGCCCCGCTTTACGAGCGCATGAAGGCACAGATCTTCGTCAACCGGTCGGTGTTGGAGGAAAGCCCGGAGCTCGACGCCGCCCTTTCGGCCTTGCCCGCCGGCACCAGGGTGCTGGAGCCGGAAAGCGACACCATTCTCGACGAGATCGAGGATTTTCTCGATCAGGCCGGGCCGCAGGACACCACCATCGTGTTCGTGGCCGGTCACGGCATCAATATCGACGAGGATTATTATTTCATCCCCACCGACGGCCGCAAGCGCGACGACCGCTGGCGCCGCAGCTCGCTGGTCGACTGGGAGACGATCCAGCGCGGCGTCGAGCGGGCCAAGGGGCGCCGTTTCATGCTGCTCGACACCTGCCACGCGGCCAATGCGTTCAACCCGCGTCTGGAAAAGGACGCCGAGGACGCGCGCATCATCGTGTTTTCGGCGACCGCGGCCAACAACACCGCCGCCGAGCTGCCCGAACTCGGCCATGGCGTCTTCACCCATTCGCTGCTCGCCGGCCTGAAGGGCGGCGCCGACCCGACCGGCGAGGGCGTGCGGCTTCTGGCGCTGGCCGACTATATCGACCGGGAAGTACGCCGGCTCACCAATGCCCGCCAGGTGCCGGAATATTATATCGCCAAGATCGACAATTTCGTCGTGGCCAAGCCGTGAGTGCCGCCGTTCGCCGGCTCGCCGTGGGGCGCGCGACGGCGCTTTTGCGCGGCGTCCTGACCTTGCTTGCCGTCCTGCTCGCCGCGCTGCTGTCGCCGGCAGCCTATGCCGCAGGCGAAGATTGCGGCGGCGACGGCCCGGCCTTCGCCTCGCTCTACCAGCGCGACGACCTCTTCCGGCGCGCGCTTGCCGATGCCGAAAACGCGCCCGTCTCCCCTCGCCGGCTGAGCGGCGTCACGGTTCCGCACCATCTCCTGGCCGGCCATTTGATTGCCGAGGGCATCAAGGCGGCGTCGGGCCAGCGCTACAAGCGCGTGGTCGTGCTCTTCCCCGACCATTTCCGGCAAACCGACACGATGTTTGCGACCACCCGGCGCGATTTCGACACGGTTTTCGGCCGGCTCTCCGTCGACGGCGAGGCGGTTGCCGGTCTGCTTGCGCGGGGCGGCGAGGTGATCGACGCGCGCTCGTGCCTGTTTGGCCGCGACCATGGCCTGCAGGCGATCCTGCCCTTCCTCAGCCGTTTCCTGCCCGGTGTGCGCGTGGTGCCGGTCGCGGTCTCGATCGCAAGCCGCCGCCAGGACTGGGAGCGTCTCGCCGCCGCCCTCGGTCCGCTCGCCGACGCCGACACGCTGATCGTCCAGTCGACCGATTTTTCGCATTATCTGCCGCACCATGCCGCGCGCGCCCACGATCAGCAGACGCTCGCGCTGCTCGCCGCCGGCACGTTCGACCAGATCGCGCGGCTGCGCCAGCCGGAACATGTCGATTCGCTCGGCGCGCTTTATGTCCAGCTCAAATTGCAGCGCGAGGTCTACGGCGCGGTGACGCTGGTCGCGGCCAACGAAAACTCGCAGCAATACGATCCGCTGCCGACGCACGAGACCACCAGTTACATGGTGGTGCTGTTCGGCCCCATGCCGATGGACGAACCCGCCCCCGCCCGGCGCGGCGCGCGGCATCTTTATCTCGGCGGCGATACCAGTTTCGGCCGCGCGATGATGAAGGCGCTGCTTGACGAGCGTGCGAGCGCGCGCCTGGAGACGGAAATCCTGCAGCGTACCGAGGGTCGGCCGCTGGTCGTCAATCTGGAGGGCGTCGTCCTGCCCAACCTGCCGGAGGGGCTTGGCCACATGACGCTCGCCATGCCGCAGGATCTGACGCTTGCCTGGCTGAAGCGCCTGAACGTCGCGGCGGTAAGCCTGGCCAACAATCACGCGCTCGATCTGGGCGAGACCGGGCTTGCCGAAACGAGAGGCGCGCTCGAAGCCGCCGGCATCGTCGCCCTCGGCCAGGGTGAATTGACCGCGATCGAAGGCGTCGAGCTGGTGGCGTTGACCGATCTCGACGTCAACGGCTCCTACCGCAACGACCTGATCACGCCCGACATGCTCGCCCGGCTGTCGGGCCGGCCGGCCGAGCGGCCGTTGATCGCGCTGGTTCATTGGGGCCGCGAATATGCGACCGATCCCGGCGCGCGGGAGCGTTATCTCGCCGAAGAGCTGTCGCGGCGCGGGGTCGCCGGCCTGTTCGGAGGCCATTCGCACGTCGCCAGCCCTGCCATGCAGGCGCTGGCCGGCGGCGACACGCTGCAGCTTTATTCGCTCGGCAATTTCCTGTTCGACCAGGGTGCGGACAAGGCATCCGGTGCGCTCGTCGAACTCACCGTCTTCGACCAGGGCACGGTCTTTGCCCGGCTGATGCCGTTGCCAAACCTGTTCGAGCTTGCGCGCACGCAGGCCCGGGCTCAGCAGGACGGCAGATCGTCGTCCGACAGGTAGCAGGCCGGCGTTTGCACCGTCGGCATGTAATCGACGAGGCGCGGCCGGAAATAAAACAGCGACACCGGCTTGCTGCGCCGCACGCTGCCGTCGGCAAAACGCGCCACGGCGCGGAACTGGTGCAGCGACGACATCGCGGCCGACATTTTTAGCCGCGCGGTGTAGCTGCGCAGATTGCGGTTGCCGCGCATGGGAATGTCGATGGCGTAGTTCTGCCGTTCGACGGGCAGCTCGACGTCGATATAACGCAAGGCTTCGGGCGAGCCGCCGAAGCCGTCGCCGCATTCGGCCGTGCTTTCCTCCATCTCGATGACGGCCAGCGACACGTCCGCCGAAAACGCCTCTTCGGCCCGCTGCCGATTGCCGCGATCGTCCGACCAGTCGTAGCTGACGGTCCCGACGGCCCGCGTCGACAGGAACCGGTCGCCCCACACCACGTCGGTCAGCTCGCCGAAATCGACCGCATTGAACACCTGGCTTTTGCACACGGCCAGGCTGTCGATCGATGGGCAGGAAAAGCGCTTGGTTTCCAGTGCCTCCACGTCGACCCCGGCCTCGGCCAGCATGGCGCGCAGCGATACGTCCACCCCTTCGTCGAAATCGGCGATCGCGCCGGTGAATTCCCGCGTCGTCTTTTGCGGCGGCGGGTTTTCCGCGTAGCTTTTTTGTTCGGTGAAGCGCACCGAGATCGTGGCGTTTTCGGCCCGGCCCCAGCCATGGTTGACGAAGGAGAAGCTCGGCCGGAAGCCGACGCAGCCGCGATGGCTCTGGATCGTCAGCATCGGCTTGCGATAGGCGAGGCTGTCGGCCACCTCCAGCGCGATCGTGTCGACGCGCACGCGCGACTTGTCGGTGGTGGCCAGTTCGGCCTCCACGAAGACCGGCGCATCGTCCCAGTCGACGACGGTAAACGAATGGCCGAACTCGGAGATTTCGCCGGTCCCGTTCCAGGCGTCGTTCATGTCCTGCGCTTCGGGATAGATGGCGATATCGTCGTCGCGCATCAGGTGGACATAACGTGCCTCGGAGCGCTGGTTCATGCGTTCGTCGACCGTGATCGCGAACTCGGTGCGCGCCGCCGCGTCCTGGCCGGTCTGCACCTTGATCAGGCCGCCGGCTCCCGCGTCGGCGACCATGTCCGGGCGCTCGCCGATTTCGCGACCGTGTTGCCAGCGTGACGTATAGCTGGTGCCGCCGGGCAGGGTGGTGCGGCCCTCGCCATGGCGCTTGCCGTCGACGAACGGCCCCTGGTAGATTTCGCCGTTCACCAGAAGCAGACGCCCGCGGCCGTTGCGCACGCCGGAGCGGAATTCGCCCTCGTAGCGGTTGCCCCGTTCGTCGACATGCATGCCGTGCCCGTCGAGCGCGCCGTTCGACCAGTCGCCTTCGAAACGTTCGCCGCTGCGATAGACCAGCCGTCCCCGGCCGTGCGGCCGGCCCCCGGCCATCATGCCCTGATAGGTGGCAAACACCGCCGCGGGATCGTAGCTGGCTGCGCCGCGCACCCGCCACACGAGCTTGCCGCGCCCGTTTATGGCGCCGTCCTCGCCCAGGGCGACATCGGTGCCGGCGGCGGGGTGCCAGAGAAAATCGAGATTCTTTTGCGGATGGACATCCCAGGCCCGGACGGTTCGCCGAAACACCGTGCCGGCGTCGGTGTCGAAAAAGACCTGTGCCCGCTCGCTCCAGCGCCCCTGCTGCGCCCCGGCCACCGCCGGCGGGGCGGTGCACAGGACGGCCACAAAGGCGGCAAGCCCCGCCATCCGCAAACGGATCATGAAACGCTCCCCCGATACGCCGTGTCGCGGCCTATTAAAGACCGCTGCGGATATCGGAGGCAACCGGCTTGTGCGTCGAGCGGCCCGGCGGCGGGCGAAAGAAAACGGCGGCCGCTCTGGTGCGGCCGCCGCCTTGGAAGGACGCCTTGCGCAGAAGCGCTATTCCTGGGCGATGCTGCGCACCCAGTTGAAATAGGGGCCGTTCAGCCTCAGGGCGATGTTTTCCTTTTCGGTCTCGGCAATGTTGACGCCGACGATGTAGCGCTCCTGCGTCTTGCCGTCATAGTGGTAGACAGCACTACCGCTCGAGCCCGGATAGGTATCGCACAGATAGGAGAAATTGTTCTGTGTCGCCGTACCCGGATCGACGTCGCAGCTGGCCTGCCACATCGTGCTTTGCGGCTTGTCGCCCGGATAGCCGATAATGTTGGCGGTGAACGGATAGGGCGGATCGTAGGTGGCGTAGCCGAGCCAGCCGATTTCCTCGCCGGCCGGTTTGTCGAGGATCAGAATGCCCAGATCCCACGGCACGACCGAGCCGTACACGCCCTGATAATTGGTGATGTAGCCTTCCAGGATATAGGCGTCGACGAAGCTGTAGCGCCCGTAGGGCGCATCGTTCTGGCCGTTCAGGCCGGGAAAGAACTCGTATCTGGCGAGCCAGCCGCCGGCATCGTGGTTGTACAGGCAGTGCGCGGCCGTCAAGACGGCCCGCTTGCCGATCAGCGTGCCGGTGCAGATGCCCCAGTCGCCGTCCTTGGTCTGCGACCAGATCTGGCCGATCACGTTGAACGGATATTTCTTCGTCTCGGTGATCTGCACGCGGTCGTCTTCGCCGATCACCTGGCGCGACGCTTCGTCGAGCACGGGATCGTCCGCCGGTTCGCGGGCGTCGCCCGCATCCGCGCCGTCGCCGTTGACGAGACCGCGAATGATCTCCTTCAGCTCCTCACTCGGCGGGGTGACCTTGCCGTCGCCGGAGCGCGAGCGCGTCGAGAACGCCTTTTGCAGCTCCTCCTCCGTCGGCATGGAGAAGTCGCGGCTGGCCTCGTCCGTCTTGATGCGCGGCGGTTTCAGGTCGACGATGCTGCGGCTGGAAAGATCCGGCATCTCGTCCAGCGCGCCGCGGGCGGATTCGCCGCTGCCCTGGCCGCCGGAGACGCTGTCGGCAAAGGCGGTGGCCGGTAGACCCGCCGACACCAGGAAGGTTCCGGCAAGAATTGCGATAAGGTTCTTTGTCATGTTGAGTAAGCTCCCAAGCCCAATGAGAAATCGAACACAACAGACAAAAAATGTCTATATCGTGGTCGGCGCGCCGCGCTCGGCAGGCTGCCGGTCTCGGGCGTTCCGTATCCGCCGGGCGGCGATGGCGCGAGTTCGTGTCGCCGCAATATTTCCCCGATCGGGCCAAGAAATCGCTTTTGTTTGGCCCGGCCCGCGCATTAAAAGTGGTCGGGCTTGGAAGAAATTTGCCGGCCGCGCGCCGGATCGTCTCGGGAGATAACCATGAAGCGCGACAAGGGATTTTTCGCTTTCGCAGCGGCCACGGTGCTGAGCCTGGCCGCATTGTCGTCGGCGGGGCCGGCTTTGGCACAGGACGGCGCGCGGGCGGGCGCGAAAGCCGAAACCTCGCCGCTCGGCCGGGTGCCGGAACTGCGCAAGGCCCAGCGCGAAAGCGGCGAGGATTCGCGGGTGATCGGCGGCACCGCAGCCGAAAAGGACGCCTATCCGTTCCAGGTCGCGTTGCTGAGCAGCGGCCTGCTCGACCCCGACCCGTTGACCCAGCTCGACGCCCAGTTCTGCGGCGGCAGCCTGATCGCGCCTGAGTGGGTTTTGACCGCGGCGCACTGCCTGTTCCAGTTCGGCGAGCTCGTCAAACCCGACAGCGTCACCGCTCTGGTCGGCGCGACCGATCTGGCTGAGGGCGAGCGCATCGAGGTGGCCGAGATCATCGCCCATGAAAATTACGACCCACAGGCCTTCGACAATGATGTCGGCTTGATCCGCTTGGCGCGGCCGGCGACCCAGGCGCCGATCCGCATGACGCGCGAGGATCTGGAAACCGGCGCGGCGCGGGTGATCGGCTGGGGCAAGATGGAAAATGGCGGCTTTCCCGATACGCTGATGCAGGCCGACGTCGAGTTGTTTTCCAACGATGCCTGCAATGCCGGCATCAAGGACATCTACGCGCGCGACCTGAGGCTCGTCTTGAGCGATTACGGTCGGCGCATGCGCATTTCCCAGGACGGCATCGAGCGGGCGACCTCGCTGATCGCCGAAACCATGGCCGATCCGCTGACCGGCAACATGATCTGCGCCGGTGTGCCGAGCGGCGCCCGCGACGCCTGCAACGGCGACAGCGGCGGCCCGCTTTTCACCACCGGCGATGACGGTCCGGTCCAGGTCGGCATCGTGAGCTGGGGCGAAGGCCCGCTGAGCTCCAACATCGCCTGCGGTCACGAAAACGCCTATGGCGTCTACACCCGCCTGTCGGAGTTCCGCGATTGGGTGGCACAGAAGACGGGCGCGCAGTAGGAGCCGTCCGGCGGTCTTGTCACGACCCCCCCGGGCCGCCGGTTCGGGGGTTTTGCCTGTCCGGCGCCGGCGCATTGCTGCGCCCGCACGGCGCGGAACCGGCGAAAAATTTGCATGCAAGGCCAGACATGCTATGGCGCTGCCGGCCGGGCCTCCCTAAATCGGGGGGCATGCCGTCACACCAGCAGCATCGCACGACGTTTGTCAGCAGGATCAATTGCGGGACGAAATGAAGGCCGATTTTTACGAGACCCTCGGAGTGAGCAAGGAGGCCAACGAAAAGGACCTCAAGGCGGCCTTTCGCAAGCTGGCCATGCAGTGCCATCCCGACCGCAATCCGGACGACAGCGAGGCCGAGCGGCGCTTCAAGGAGATCAACGAGGCCTATGAGGTCCTGAAGGATCCGCAAAAGCGCGCCGCCTACGACCGTTTCGGCCATGCCGCCTTCGAAAATGGCGGCGCCGGCGGCGGGCCCGGTTTCGGCGGCTTTGGCGGCGGCGGCGGCTTCTCGGATATTTTCGAGGACATTTTCGGCGAGATGATGGGCGGACGTCAGCGGCGTTCGTCCGGCGGCCGCGATCGCGGCGCCGATCTGCGCTACAATATGGAAATCTCGCTCGAGGAGGCCTTCGGCGGCAAGACGGCCCAGATCCACGTGCCGTCCTCGGTGGCCTGCGACGACTGTTCGGGCACCGGCGCCGAGCCCGGAACCCAGCCCGTCACCTGCACCATGTGCTCGGGATCGGGCCGGGTGCGTGCCGCGCAGGGCTTCTTTTCCATCGAACGCACCTGCCCGACCTGCCAGGGCCGCGGCCAGACCATCGCCGATCCCTGCAAGAAATGCTCGGGCCAGGGCCGCGTGGTGGAAGAGCGCTCGCTGTCGGTCAACATCCCCGCCGGCATCGAGGACGGAACCCGCATCCGGCTTGCCGGAGAGGGCGAGGCCGGCCTGCGTGGCGGCCCGTCCGGCGATCTCTATATTTTCCTGTCGGTGACGCCGCACGAATTTTTCCAGCGCGACGGCGAAAACCTCTATTGCAGCGTGCCGATCTCGATGACGACGGCCGCGCTCGGCGGGGCTTTCGAGGTCACCACGCTCGACGGGTCGCAGGCCCGGGTCAAGGTCACCGAAGGCACCCAGAACGGCCGCCGCTTCCGCCTGCGCGGCAAGGGCATGCCGGTGCTGCGTCAGCCCGCCATGGGCGATCTCATCATCCAGGTCTCGGTGGAGACACCGCAGAACCTGAACAAGAAACAGCGCGAGCTGCTGGAGGAGTTCGAAAAACTTTCCTCCAAGGACAACAGTCCGCAGTCGAGCGGCTTTTTTGCGCGCATGAAGGATTTCTTCGAATCCTTCAGCGATTAGGCGTCAGCCAGGCGGTCCTTCGCCCGAATTTGAGGCACGGTTTCGACTACGGTCTCGGTTTATTGTAGTCTAGTGATGGCTGGGGCGCGGCCGATGTGCCCGGGAATTGGAGAGATGATGCGCGGCACAGACAAGCGCAGGGCGCTGACGGAACGGTTCGACGAGGAAATCCGCTTTTTCAAGGGCTGGATCGACAAGCCGAAGGCCGTGGGATCGGTGGTCCCCACCAGTTCCGTCACCGCGCGCAAGATGGCGTCCGTGATCGATCTCGGTTCCGGGCTGCCGGTTCTCGAACTCGGCGCCGGTACCGGCGTCATCACCAAGGCGATCATCGATCACGGCGTCAAGCCGCAGGATCTGTTCTCGGTCGAATACGCTGCCGATTTCGTCGAGCATCTGCGCACGCGCTTTCCCGCCGTCAACATCCTGCATGGTGACGCCTTCGATCTCGACACCGTGCTGTCGCCCTATCCGGGAATGATGTTCGACGCGGTCGTCTCCGGCGTTCCTCTTTTGAATTTCCCTGTCCAACAGCGCATAGACTTTGTCGAGCAGGTGCTGGACAGGGTTCCCGAGGGCCGGCCGATGGTGCAAATCACCTATGGTCCGCTGTCGCCGGTGCCGCCGCGCCGCGGCAACTACACGGTGAAGCATCTGGATTTCATCGTTCGCAACCTGCCGCCGGCGCAATTGTGGCTCTACCGGCGTCCGTTGAAGGCATGAGGCGGGCCTGCGGCAATCGAGCCGTAGACAGTTTCCGCCGACCGGTTTAGCGTTGTCGCGATGCCAAGCTTCCTGCGCATGCTCGCCCTTCTCCTGCTCGCCGCCTTCGTGGCGGGCAGTGTCGCGAATGCGGCCGCGACGACCGGCATGTCCGTCGGCATGTCGATGGCCGGTATCGACGACATGGCGGCCGATTGCTGCGTCGACGTGGAGGGCGCCGCCATGGATTGCGATCAGGCCTGCGGCCAGCCGCTGACGGCCCTTCCCGCGCTGCGGGCCGCGCTCTGGGATGGCCCGACCGTCGAGCCTGCTTTGCCGCGCGCGCGGGCGATCGCCGGCCGTTCTGGTCCACCCGAACAACAGCCCCCGCAATAAATATCCCGATCTGACGGGCCGGACCTGGTCCGACCCCGCCGACGCGACCGTTCACGGCGTTGTGCCGCCGGTGGCCGAGGCGCATTGGCGGCCGTTTCGCCGCCATGTCCGCGATCTCATTCACGTTTCGGGATGACAACCATGTCCATCTTCCTTCCGCCGACGCTGACGCGTCGAAACCTGCTCGCCGGCGTGGCGGGAACCGCCGCGGCGACGCTCCTGCCGGTCCGGCACGGCCTGGCCGGGGCGCCGGTCGTTCGCGACCTTGCCTTGCGCGCCGCCCCGGGCCGATCGGCGCTGCTGCCCGCCCCCCGTGGTCGAACGCCGGTATGGAGCTATAACGATGCCGTTCCCGGTCCGGAAATCCGCGTGCGGCAGGGTGAGCGCCTGCGCATTGCGGTCGAAAACGGCCTCGATGAGGAAACCACGGTCCATTGGCATGGCGTGCGCACGCCCAACGCCATGGACGGCGTTCCCCATCTGACCCAGCCGCCGATCGCGCCGGGCGAAACCTTCCGCTATGAGTTCGACGCCGTCGATGCCGGAACCTTCTGGTACCATCCCCATCAGCGCAGTTTCGAACAGGTGGGGCGGGGTCTCTACGGTCCCTTGATCGTCGAAGAGGCCGAACCGCTGCGCGTCGACCGCGACGTCACCTGGGTTCTCGACGACTGGCGCCTTGGCGAGGACGCGGCGATTGCCGGCGATTTCGGCGGCCGGCACGACATGATGCATGCCGGGCGGATCGGCAACGTCGTCACCATCAACGGCCGCGTGGCAACCGGTTTCGCGGTCCGCAGGGGCGAGCGCATCAGGCTGCGGCTGATCAATGCCGCCAACGCCAGGATTTTCGCGCTCGATTTCGCCGACCACGCGCCGCTCGTCGTCGCGCTGGACGGCCAGCCGGTGACGCCGCATCGGCCCGCGGGCGGACGCGTCGTGCTCGGCCCGGCCATGCGCGCCGACCTCGTGCTCGACTGCACCGGCCGGGTCGACAGCCGCGCCATGGTCGTCGACCGCTTCTATGAGGGGTTGGAATACGGCCTGGTCGAACTCGCCTACGGTGCCGAGCCGTTGCGCGACGCCCCGCCCGATTGGCCGCTCGAGCTCGCCGCCAATCCGCTCGCCGAGCCCGATATCGGCGCCGCCACCCGTCATCAGGTGCTCTTCACCGGCGGCATGATGGGCCGCATGGTGATGGACGAGATGGCCGGCAGTCTGGGGCGCGATGCGTCCGGCGGTGGCATGATGGGGCGGATGCGCTCGATGATGGGCATGATGCATGGCGACGGCATCTGGCTGATCAACGGCATGGCGGCAAAGGGGCCCGTGCTCGAGCCGATGCTGACGCTAAAGCGCGGCCGCAGCCATGTCCTGGCGATGACCAACGCTACCGCCTGGCCCCATCCTATCCACCTGCACGGACATTCCTTCCGCGTCGTCTCCCGCAACGGCGACCCCACGCCCTATCGGGAATGGCAGGACACGGTGCTGATGGCGCCGCGCGAGACGGTGGAGATCGCCCTGGTGGCCGACAACCCCGGCGACTGGATGTTCCATTGCCACATTCTCGAACACCAGATGTCGGGAATGATGGGCGTCATTCGCGTCGCCTGATGCCGGATCCAGCCGAAAGGAGACGCAAGAATGCGCAGATCGATCCACGCCTTGGCGGCGACCGCCGTGATTATCGGCGTGGCGGCCTCACGGTGACCGCGGAAGCGACCCGTGAGATCGGTCTTGCCGGCAACGGTCAACCCTACAATCTGTCGACGACCGGAACCTATGCAGTCAGCGGCCATGTGCCGGCCGGGGTGGTCGGACGACTGCTCGGCGAACGTCCCGACATCCAGGCCTTGACCCTGCCCGGCATGCCGCGGGGTTCTTCCGGGCATGGGCGGTGCCGGCGAAGCGTCGACAATCGCAATGGCAAAGGAGTGAAACGATGATGAACGGTCGGGACTATATGTGGGACGGCATGGGCGGAATGGCGATGTGGGGCATGGGCCTGGTGTGGCTTCTGGTCATCGTGGTGCTCGTGCTGGGAGCCGCCGCGCTGGTGAAATATCTTTTTTCCACCAGCGGTAAATGACGGGGCTGCGGGCCGGCGCGCCGCGTCGGCCCGCAGGTCGGGCGGTCAGCCGCCGGCATGTCGTGAAGGTCGGGCGCTCGATCCCGCTTCCGGAACGCCATGCTGTTTGGGCATCGAGGCCATGGGGCCGGTGCCGGGTTTGGATTATCCGGCGCCCCGGTTCATGCGGCGTTTCGAACGCCTACGTCGCGCGGCCGGCCCGCGCCAGCCCGTGCGCCACCAGCCGGTCCAGTATCTCGGGATAGCTCACGCCGCTCGCCGCCATCGCCTTGGAATACATGCTGATGTCGGTGAAGCCCGGAATCGTGTTGAGTTCGTTGACCAACAAGCGCTCGTCTGCGGTCAGGAAAAAATCCACCCGTGCCATGCCGTCGCAGCCGACGGCGCGGAAGGCCCTGGCCGCCATCGCGCGCAGCTCCCCTTCGACCGCCTCCGGCAGTGTCGCCGGCACGGTCAGCGTCGCGCCGTCTTCGTCGACATATTTGGCCTCGTAGCTGTAGAAACCGTGACTTTGCGCCGTCGCGATCTCGCCGGGCCGCGAGACGAACAGGCTGCCGTCTTCGTCCTCCAGCACGCTGCACTCGATCTCGCGGCCGTCGATGAACTCTTCGGCAAGCAGCTTGCGGTCGTTGTCGAAGCCCTCGGCGAGCGCGGCCTGGTAGTCTCCCTCGCTCGCCACCTTGCTCACCCCGACCGAGGATCCTTGGCGTGCCGGCTTGACGAAGAACGGAAGCCCGACGGCGCGCCTGAGGGCGTCGAATGACGGGACGTCATTGGCCGTGATCGTGATCGACCGTGCCGTCGGCAGCCCGGCCTCGGCGAGCAGGCGCTTGGCGATGTCCTTGTCGAGTGCCACCGCGGAGCCCAGAATATCGCAGCCGGCGAGCGGCACCCGCGCCACCGCCGCGAGCCCCTGCACCGCGCCGTCCTCGCCATGAAGCCCGTGCAGCACCGGAAAAATCATGTCGATCTTGGGCAGGGCGAAGGGCGCGCCCTCGGCCGGGATCGCCAGCATCTCTCCTTCCCCGCCCGGCACCGGGCAAATCTGCGTGCCGCGCGAGGGCCGCGCCAGCGCCCCGTTCTCGTAGCTGCTGAGCAGCCACCGCCCCGCGCGGGTGATGAAGATCGGCACCGCCTCGTAGCGGGCCGGCGCCAGCGCGCGCATCACATTGGTCGCCGAAAGCACCGACACCTCGTGCTCGGCGGAACGGCCGCCGAACAAAACGGCGAGACGCAGTCTGTTTGCGAAGGGGGCCATGAAACGCTCCGGGAATGACCTGTGTTGACCGGCTTGGCGACCCGACTGCGATAGCGCGGCCGCCGCCCGGCCGAAAGACCTTTTCGGCAAGGACGTTTGCAGCCCGCGGGACGGTTTCGTGCACGCGCGGGTCGAATCCGGATCGCCGCGGGTCGCGGTGGCCGGTGCCGGGGGTGCCTCGCGTGGGCGGGCCGGGATGCCGCGCGTCTGACCCGATTTCGGTCGTCCACGGCGGCCGCGCGCATAAAGCGCTTCCCCGCCGCTCGCCCGAGGGCTTCGGCCAGTCCGAGGGAGAAAAGGCGGCCGCGCGTCCGTGGCGGAAAGGGCGGCGACCCAACGCGTTTCCAGGCGAAGTGGAAGCCGGTTCGCCGTTCGCAAACGCGTCAAGACAACAAGGTGGAGCCGGTCTGCCAATCCGTGAAAAGCAGAGCGGCTCTAGGCCGCCTGGGCCAGGCCCTCGCTCCCCATCCGATACGAGATCGCCTCCGCCAGATGGATGCGGCCGACCGCGTCCTTGCCGTCGAGGTCGGCCAGGGTGCGCGCGACCTTTAAGACGCGGTGATAGGCGCGCGCCGAAAAGCCGAGCTTTTCGCTCGCGTCGCGCAACAGCGCCGCACCGGCCTCGTCCGGCCGCGCGATCTCCTCCACAAGCCGGGTCGAGCACAGGGCGTTGGTGGCGACATCCTTCGCGCCGAGGCGGGCGAACCGGTCGCGCTGGATCGCGCGCGCGGCCGCGACACGGGCGGCCACGGCCTGGCTCGCCTCGCCGTCGCGAATGTGGAAAAGCTCTTGCGGCGACACCGCCGGCACCTCGATCCGCAGATCGATCCGGTCGAGGAGCGGGCCGGAAATCCGGGCCTGGTAGTCGCTGCGGCAGCGCGGCCCGCGTGCGCAGCGATAGCCCGGCTCGCCGGCGCGCCCGCACCGGCACGGATTCATCGCCGCCACGAGTTGGGCCCGCGCGGGATAGCAGACATGGCTGTTGGCGCGCGCGATCACCGCCTCGCCCGATTCGATCGGCTGGCGCAGCGAGTCCAGCACGGCCGGGGTGAATTCGGGCAGTTCGTCCAGGAAAAGCACGCCATTATGCGCTAGCGACACCTCGCCCGGGCGCACCCGCAGGCCGCCGCCGACCATCGCCGCCATCGAGGCGGAATGGTGCGGCGCCCGGAACGGCCGGCGATCCGACAGCCGCCCCTCGGCCAGTTCGCCGGCGATCGACTGGATCATCGAAACCTCCAGCAATTCGCGCGGCGCCAGCGGCGGCAGGATCGAGGGCAGGCGCTGCGCCAGCATCGACTTGCCGGCACCGGGCGGACCGCACATCAAAAGATGATGGCCGCCGGCCGCGGCGACCTCGAGCGCGCGTTTTGCCGTCTCCTGGCCCTTGATGTCGGCGAGGTCCGGCAGCGTCCCGCAGGCGGAGCGGATTTCGGCGACCGGGCGGGACAGGACCTGCGTCCCGCGGAAATGATTGGCGATCGCGATCAGGCTGCGCGGCGCCAGGATCTCCATCTCGCCGTCGGCCCACGCGGCTTCCGCGCCGGCGGCGTGGGGGCAGATCAGCCCCTTGCCGAGGCCGTTGGCGCCGATCGCGGCCGGCAACGCCCCGTGCACGTGGGTGATCGTGCCATCGAGCGACAATTCGCCGAGCACGACGAACCCTTCCAGCGCGTCGGCCGGCACCGCGCCGAGGGCGGCCATCAGCCCGAGCGCGATCGGCAGGTCGTAATGGCTGCCCTCCTTCGGCAGGTCGGCGGGCGCCAGATTGACCGTCACCCGCTTGGGCGGCATCGACAGGCCGGAGGCATGAAGCGCGGCCTGCACCCGCTCCCGGCTCTCGGCCACCGCCTTGTCGGGCAGGCCGACGATCTGCATGTTGATCTTGCCCGGCGCGATCATCACCTGAACGTCGACCGGAACCGCCTCGATGCCCTGGAAGGCGACGGTGCTGACCCGCGCTACCATCTCCGCTTCTCCCCGACCACGGGAGCGCCGTGCAACCGGTGCGTTCGCCCGCACGCGCCCTCGGGTCGAATTAAGCACAGATAGGCGTAAGTCTCAAGAACATTACAAGAACAATCTAGCGTTTAACGTGCATATTGGTTGCATGGGATTGCATTGCCGTGAACGGAACGGCAACGCCGCCGCTCAGGTCCGCCGTGCCTCGACCGCGTCCCAGAACAGGGCCGCGATGTCGGCGCCGCCGAATTTCTTGACCTCGCGCACGCCGGTCGGCGAGGTGACGTTGATTTCCGTCAGCAGGCCGCCGATCACGTCGATGCCGACGAGGATGAAGCCGCGTTCCTTCAGCGCCGGTCCGATCCGCGCGCAGATCTCGCGCTCGCGCTCGCTCAGCTCGGCATGTTCGGCCCGGCCGCCGACATGCATGTTGGAGCGCGAATCGTGTTCGGCCGGCACCCGGTTGATGGCGCCGACTGGTTCGCCGTCGATCAGGATGATGCGCTTGTCGCCGTCGCGCACCGCCTTCAGGTAGCGCTGGACGATATAGGGTTCGCGAAACATCTGGCCGAACATTTCCAGCAGCGCGGCGAGGTTCCGGTCGGCTTCGTGCAGATGGAAGATGCCGGCGCCGCCATTGCCGTAGAGCGGTTTGACGATGATGTCGCCATAGTCGCGCCGGAACGCGGCGACCTCGCGCGGATCCTTGGTGATCAGCGTTTCCGGCATCAGGTCGGCGAATTCGGTGACGAAGATCTTTTCCGGGCTGTTGCGCACCCAGGCCGGATCGTTGACCACCAGGGTGGCGGGATGGATACGCTCCAGAATATGGGTGGTGGTGATGTAGTTCATGTCGAACGGCGGATCCTGGCGCAGGAGCACCACGTCGACATCGGAAAGGTCGAGGCGCTGCGGTTCGCCGAGCGCGAAATGGTCGCCGGCGACGTCGCGCACCGTCATCGTCTCGGCCCAGGCGAACACCGTGCCGTCGCGCATCGACAGACTGTCGGGCGTGTAGTGGAAAAGCTGGTGGCCGCGCCGCTGCGCCTCCAGCGCCAGGGCGAAGCTCGTATCCCCCGCGATGGTGACGGTGGAAACGTGGTCCATCTGGATGGCGATTTTCAAGGACATCGACAACTCCGCGTCTGGGCCCCGAGGCGACAAGGGGGTGAAGCCATCTATCCAATTCCGGCGCGAAAGCCAATCCGCCGCCCGCGGCCGGCCGGCCCGGTGCTCGCCGTCAGGTTGGAGCAGGCGATACGCTTCCTAAACGGTTTTACGCAAGAATACGCTCAATCAGACAGGTCTAAAGCTAGAAAATTCCATGAACGGGCCGATGCCAGGCATCAACGAAAACAGGGACGGCGGCGATTTGGCATATACCGATCCCCTGACCGGGCTCGGCAACAACCGGCGCTTCGTCACCAAGATCCGGCGCCTGATCTGCGAACGCGCCGACGATCCGGCGCCGTTCGCGATCGGCATCATCGATCTCGACGGGTTCAAGCCGATCAACGACCTGTTCGGACGCGCCGCCGGCGACGAAATCCTCATGCAGGTGGCGTTGCGGCTGCATGCGGCCATGGACCGGCATTCCACCATCACCCGCATCGGGGCCGACGAATTCGCCTTTCTGTTCCCGATGACCTTCAGCGAGGTCGCGGTCTGCGAGCAGGCGCGCATGCTGATCGAGATCCTGTCGGCGCCCTACGATCTGGGCGAACGCAGCGCGCGGCTTTCGGCCTCCGTCGGCTGCGCGCTTTATTATGTCGGCAGCGAAAGCGCGGAGGACATGGTCCGCAAGGCCGAAACCGCGCTCTACCACGCCAAGCGCAACGGCCGCGGCGGCGTGGTCGTCTACACCCAGGAGATGGAGGACGCGGCCAAGCGCGACACACGCATCGAGCAGGCGCTCCGGCGGGCGGTTTCGGCCGAGGAGGTGGAGCCCTATTTCCAGCCGATCGTCGATCTGGCGACGCGGCGGATCATCGGCTTCGAAGCGCTCGCGCGCTGGACCGATCGCGATCTGGGTTCGGTGTCGCCGGGCGTCTTCATCCCCATCGCCGAGGAACGCGGCATTATCGGCGCGCTGTCGCAGTTGCTGTTGCGCAAGGCGAGCCGCGCCGCCCTGGACTGGCCCGCCGAGCTTTTCCTCTCCTTCAACCTGTCGCCGTCGCAACTGGTCGACCAGAACACCGCCGACCACATCCTGACCACGCTGTCCCGCGCCTCGTTCGACCCGCGCCGGCTGGAGGTGGAGATCACCGAAACCGGCATGATGAGTGATCCCGTCTCGGCCGAAAAGATCGTCCAGGACCTGCGCGCGGAGGGGGTGCGCATTTCGCTGGACGATTTCGGCACCGGGCAGTCGAGCCTCGGCCGGTTGCGCGAATTCCATTTCGACAAGCTGAAGATCGATCAGGCCTTCGTCGCCTCGATCCTCGACGATCGCGCGTCCGAGCACATCATCCGGGCGATTCTGGCAATGTGCGAGGGGCTCGATATCGAAGTGGTGGCCGAAGGCATCGAAACCGAGCAACAGGCTGCCCGCCTGGTTGAGTTCGGCTGCCGCGGCGGGCAGGGATACCTGTTCGGCAAACCCGCCGGCGCCGCCGCCACGATGCGCCAACTGGCCGGTTTCGCCAGGCTGCCGGCCGCGTCCTGATCCCGGTTTCAGCGCGCGCGTCCCAAACGCGCCTTCCCCTCGCGCGGCTTGGCCGATTGTGCGACCCGGCCGGTCCGCCGGTCCTGCCGGGCCGGCGGCGGGGCTTGCCAGGTGGAGCGCGATTGCCGAAAGTCTGCCGCTCGGACCGCAGGAGAGGAAAACAAGCGACCATGACCGATGCGACCTTTCCGGATCTGCGCGATACTGCCGTCGTCATTACCGGCGGCGGAACGGGGATCGGCGCTTGCCTGACGGAGGGCTTCGCGCGCCAGGGCGCGCGGGTCGCCTTCCTCGATATCGCCGAAGCCGAAAGCCTGGCCCTGTGCGCGCGCCTGGAGAAGGACACCGGCAAGCGGCCGCTTTTTCTGTCGGCCGATCTGCGCGATGTCGCGGCGTTGCGCGCCGCCGTGGCCGAGGCCGCCGACGCGCATGGGCCGGCCGGGGTCCTCGTCAACAATGCCGCGCGCGACGACCGCCACGCGGTCGAGGACGTGACGCCGGAATTCTGGGACGCCAACCAGGCGGTCAATCTCCGGCCGCACTTCTTCGCCATTCAGGCCGTCGTCCCGGCGATGAAGGCGGCAGGGCGCGGCGCGATCGTCAATTTCTCCTCAACCTCCTACATGATCAACGGTGGCGGCTTCGCCTCCTACACCGCCGCCAAGGCCGGCGTGGTCGGGCTGACGAAGGGGCTGGCCGGCGAGCTCGGCCCGTTCGGCATCCGCGTCAACGCGATCGCGCCGGGATGGGTGATGACCAAACGCCAGCGCGATCTGTGGGTGACGGAAGCCGGCCTCAAGGCCCATATCGACCGGCAATGCCTGAAGCGGGAGATCGCGCCGGCCGACATGGTCGGGCCGTGCCTGTTCCTCGCCTCCTCGGCCGCGCGCATGGTGACCGCCCAAACGCTGATCGTCGATGCGGGCTCGCTCTAGGGGCCGACCCCGGAGCGATTTTGCAGGCCGACGCGGAACCGAAAGGGCCGAGCGATGACCGACGAAGTTTCGATCCTGTGCGACATCGCCTGCGAACTCGGCGAGGGGCCGTCCTACGATCCTCAAACCAACCGGCTGTTCTGGTTCGACATCACCGGCAAAAGACTGCTGGAAAGATCGTTTCCCGACGGCGACACCGTGGTGCACGCCCTGCCCTTCATGGCGAGCGCCATCGCCGTGATCGACACCGGCCGCCAGCTTGTCGCAGCCGAAAACGGCCTGCATGTGCGCGATGCCGCGACCGGGGCGCTGACGCTCCTGCAGCCGATCGAGGCCGACAATGCGCTGACCCGGGCCAACGATTCCAGGGTGCATCCGTGCGGCGCGTTCTGGATCGGCACCATGGCCAAGGACGAAAGCCGCGACCGGGGCGCGATCTACTGGTTTTTCCGCGGCGAACTGCGCCCGCTCTACCGGCCCTTGTCGATCCCCAATTCGATCTGTTTTTCGCCCGATGGGCGCACCGCCTATTTCACCGACACGCCGCGCGGCCTGCTCTACCGCGTCGACTGCGATCCCCAAACCGGCCTGCCGGTGGGCGAGCCGGCCGTCTTCGTCGACTGGCGCGGCCGCGACGGCTTCATCGACGGGTCCGTGGTCGACGCCGATGGCGTGCTGTGGAACGCGCGTTGGGCCGGCGGGGCCGTGGATGCCTGGTCGCCGGACGGTCGCCGGCTGCGCACGATCGCCGTTCCCGCTGCGCAGGCGACCTGCCCGGCCTTTGCCGGCCCCGACGCGTCGCGGCTCGTCGTCACCTCGGCCTGGAAGGGCAGGAGCGAGCGCCAGCGCAAGGCCGAGCCCGATGCCGGCAAGACCTTCCTGATCGACAGGCCGGTGCGCGGCCGTTTCGAACCCAGGGTGAAGATCGCCTGATCCGGCCGGCGGGCGCGGTCAGCCGACGCGTTTCATGCAGATCTTGGTGTGGCCGGCGCGCACGAAACCGAGCTGCTGGGCGGCCGCCTTGGAAAGATCGAGCACCCGGCCGCGGATGAAGGGGCCGCGATCGTTGATGCGCACCACCACCGAGCGGCCGTTGCGCTGGTTGACCACTTTCAGCTTGGTGCCGAACGGCAAGGTGCGATGCGCCGCGGTCATCGCCTGGGGGTTCATGCGCTCGCCCGAGGCGGTCTTGGAGGTGAGCGCGTACCACGAGGCGCGGCCGCAATCGGCCGAGGCGGCGCCGGCCGACGCGGCAAGGACGATGCCGCCGGCGATCAGGCGGCCGGCGAGCGAAGTGATGCGTGATGTCATTGGTGTGAAAAACCCCGGGCAATTTCCGTCGCAAGCCGGCTATGGCCGAAATGTGGCGCCGGCTGGGCCCGGCGGACCGGGGGTCCATCACGTTGGGAATCGCCGGGTCACATTGGTTGAGGCGTTGCCGGCCGGCATCGCCGGTCCGGGCACGGCCGCTTTCGCGCCTTCAGCGCGCGGCTGCCCGCCCGCCGATCCACACGCCGGCGATTTCCAGCGCATCGCTGAGATGCACCATATCGGCGCGCGTGCCCGGGGCGAGCCGGCCATGGCGGGCGTCGATGCCCATCGCCTGGGCGGGATAAAGCGAGGCCATGCGCAGGGCTTCCTCGAGCGGCACCCCGATCCGGCGATGCATGAAGCGAACCGCCGAGATCATGTCGAGGTCGGCGCCGGCAAGCGTGCCGTCCTCCAGCGTCAGTCGCCCCTCGCGGCGGCGAATGGTACGCCCGTTCAGCGTGAAGCTTTCCATCGTCGTGCCGATCGTGGCCATGGCGTCGGTGACCAGGAAGATGCGCCCCGGCCTCGACTTGGCCTTGAGGGCGGTGCGGATATTGGCGGCGTCGACATGGATGCCGTCGGCGATCAGCCCAGCCGACAGCGCGCCGAGATCGATCGCCGCGCCCACCAGGCCCGGCTCGCGGTTGGCGATCTGGCTCATGGCGTTGAACAGATGCGTGACCATCGACGCCCCGGCCTCGGCCGCCTCGGCCGCCGCCGCGTAGCTGGCGTTGGAATGGCCCAGGCTGACGACGATCCCGGCCGTGGTCAGCCGTGCGATCCGCTCGGGCGCCACCGCCTCCGGCGCCAGCGTCACCAGCAGGGCCGGCAGCGTCTTGCGCGCTGCGAGGAGGAAGGCCTCGTCGTCGTCGTCCATCGGGCGGATCAGGGCCGGGTCGTGCGCGCCCTTGCGCGCCGGCGACAGGTACGGTCCTTCCAGATGCAGCCCGATCAGGCCCGCCACGCCGTCGGCGGCCGCCTCGGCCGCCGCTTCGATCGCCGCCCGGCTCACGGCCGGCCTATCGGTGATCAGGGTCGGCAGCAGGGCCGTCGTCCCGAATCCGGCATGGGCGGCGCAGATGGTGCGGATGGTGGCGACATCCTGACGGTCGTTGAGCATCACGCCGCCGCCGCCATTGACCTGCAGATCGACGAAGCCCGGCGCCAATAGCCCGCCGTCGAGCCGGACGGTTTCGGCCTCGGCTGGAAGCTCGCCGTCCGCAACGATGTCGGCGACTGTGCCGTCGCGGACAATCAGAGCCATGCCCTGGCGGCGGCGCGCGCCGTCGAAGATATCGGCCCCGACAAAGGCGGTCGTGGTCATCATAGGGTTTCCGTCACTTTGCGCAGATTGGGCGGCCGGTCGGGGTCGAGCCCGCGTGCGCGGGCGAAGCTTTCCACGAAGCCGTAGAACGAGGCGATCAGGGCGAGCGGGTCGGTCAGCGCGTGGCCCGTCGCCGCGACCGGCAGCGCCGCCTCGCGGCCCGCCTTGTCGCTGGTCGCAAAAACGGTGGCCCCGCGCGCGGCCAGGCTCTCGATCGCCGCCAGCATCGAGGGTTCGGACTGGTCGCGCACCGCCAGCGCCAGGATCGGAAAGCCGGGCTTCACCAGCGCCATCGGCCCGTGCATGACTTCCGCGGCCGAATAGGCTTCGGCATGCACGCCGCTGGTTTCCTTGAATTTCAGCGCCGCCTCCTGGGCGATCGCCATGCCCGGGCCCCGCCCCAGAATGTAGAGCGATTCGCTTTGCTGCAGCGCGGCCACGAGCGGCGACCAGTCGCAGCCGACCGCCTTTTCCAGCTCCGGCGGCAAGGCGCGCAGCGCGCCGGCAAGCCTATCCGAGCCGGTCCAGTGCGCGAGCATCGCCAGGCCGGCAAGCGCTGAATTGACGAAGGTCTTGGTGGCGGCGACGCTGCGTTCCGTGCCCGCCAGAATGTCGACCTCATGGTCGCAATGACGGCCGATCGGCGCGCCGGCCGTATTGGTGATGCCGATCGTCAGCGCCCCCGCCGCGCGCGCCATCTCGGCCATGGCGACGATGTCGGGGCTTTTGCCCGATTGCGAAATCGCGATCGCGGCCGCGCCGGCGAGCTTCAGCCTTGCGCCGTAGATCGAGGCGATCGACGGGCCGAGCGAGGCGACCGGGACGCCGGCGGTGAGTTCGGTGGCGTATTTCAGGAACGACGCCGCATGATCCGACGAGCCGCGCGCGACGGTGGCCAGAACGCGCGGATCCCGCGCCGCGAGCGCGGTACCGGCCGCCGCCAGGGCCTTGTCGCCGTCGCGCAGCAAATCGGCCGCGGCGTCCGGGATTTCGCGGATTTCCCGCCACATATGGGTCGGCCCGCTCATGACGCCTCCGCGCTCGGGGTCTCGTCGGCCTCGCCCAGTCGCAGTTCGGCCACGAAATCATAGGTGTCGCCGCGATAGATCGAGCGTGTGAACTCGATCACCCGCCCTGAGGCCAGATAGGAGATGCGTTCGATGCTGAGCCCGGCTGCGCCGGCCGACACGCCCAGAAGCGCGGCGTCGTCCGCCTCGAGATTGGTCGCGGAAATGCGCTGGACGGCGCGCACCGGCCGTTTGCCGGTTTTCTGCAGCACCGTGTAGAGCGAACGCGTCACCGCGCCGGGATCGGGCAGCACGTCGCTCGACAGCGTGGCGCGTTCGATCGCCAGCGGCGTGTCGTTGGCAAGCCGCAGCCGCGACAGCCGGGCGACCAGTTCGCGCGACGACAGCCCCAGCACCATCATCTCGTCGGGCGAGGGCGGGTAGATGCCGCGATCGATCCATTGCGAACGCGCGGCCATGCCGCGCCGGGCCATGTCTTCGGTGAAGGAGGTCAGCCGCGACAGCGATTGCTCGACCCGGTCGACCCGCGGCGCCACGAAGGTGCCCGAGCCGTGGCGCTGGATCAAAAGCCCGCTGGCGACCAGGTCTTGGACGGCCTTGCGCACGGTCACGCGCGACACCGCGATGCGCGCGGCGATCTCGCGTTCCGACGGCAGCGCGTCGCCGGGCCGGATGACGCCGCGGCTCAGCGCGTCCTCGATGCTGCGCCGCAGCCGCAGGTAAAGCGGCGTGCCGTGGCCGTCGCCCGCGTGCAGGCCGGCCAGGATATGCCGGGTCAGCACCGTCATCTCAATGCCCCGCCGCCGCGCCGAAGCGGCGTGCCGCCATCGCCACCGCGCCGCCCAGCGCATCGGCGATCGGCGCCCGCAGCATGGCCGAAAACGGCGCCCCCAGCCTGGCCGCGATGCGCGCGCCGAGGCCGCCGAGCAGGCAAAGCCGATCCGTCGGGTGCAGATCGAGCGCGGCGAGGGCTGCCTCGACATGCGCCGACGCTTCGTCCAGCAGGCGCGCGGCCAGCGGGTCTCCCTGGTCGGCGAAATCGAACACGACCGGCACGAACGCGCCGAAATCGCGCGGCCTGGCGGTGGCGGCGAAGGTCACCATCCGGCGCGGATCCTGGTCGAACCGGGCCAGAACCGCCGCCGTCAGCGCCGTTTGCGCGCGGATCCAGTCATGGGCGAGCAGGCTTTCCTCGAGCAGTTGACGGCCGAGGCGGGCGCCGCCGCCGAGATCGCCGATCTGGAAGCCCCATCCGCCGATCGACCTGGTCGTCTCGCCATGCCGCGCCATGAAGGCGGAGCCGGTGCCGATGATGCCGATCGCGCCGTCATGGCCGCCGAGCGCGCCCTCCAGCGCGATCAGCGCGTCGCTTTCGACGCGGCTTTCGGCAAAGGGCAGCCGCGCGGCGAGGCGCTGCTGGACGTCGGCGACATTGGCGCCGGCCAGGCCGAGGACCGCGCCGGTCCGGCCGAAATCGGGCTCCTGTCCCGCGGCATCGAACGCGGCCCGGGCGGCCTCCACGATGCTGGCGCAGGTGCCGTCGAGGTCGGTCATCACATTGGCCGCGCCGCTATCGCCGCGGCCGACGATCTCGCCCGCGGTCGTTGCCAGCCCCGCCCGGCATTGCGTGCCGCCGCCGTCGATGCCCAACACCCATTTCACGCCATCATCCTCCTGAGTTGATACAATACCAATAAAATACCAATATCCAAGCGCCGAATTCAAAATTACCGGCACATCAGCATAAAATATTGTTTTATCTCGTGTTTTTAAGCAAAATATCGGCCATTCCCAAAAAATCGTTAACGTGTTCTGGACAAGTGGTATTTTTTTGGTATTGTCGAGACAAAGGGAGGAATGGATGGCGCTGCGCCGAACGGAAGAGCGGCACGCGGAAGCTGGCGGGATCGACCTGCTGCCGGACGAGGACGTTCTGGCGCGGCTCGCCGACGCGCAGGTCGAGGCGGCGGCGAGCGTCCGCGCTGCGCGCGAGTCGCTTGCCCGGGCCGCGCGCCTTGCTGCCGACACCGTCGCGAAAGGCGGCCGGATCGCCTATGCCGCGGCCGGCAGTTCCGCGTTGATGGCGCTGGCCGACGGGCTGGAATTGCCCGGCACGTTCGGCATCGCGCCGGAGCAGGTCATCGTGTTGATCGCCGGCGGCGCGGCCGCTCTCCACACGCTGGCGGGCGCGCCCGAGGACGACCTGGACGAGGCCAGGCGCGCTGTCGTCGAGGCCGGGCTCGGCCCGGCCGACTGCCTGATCGCCGTCACCGCGAGCGGCTCGACGCCCTACGCGCTCGCCGCGCTTGAGGAGGCGCGCGCCCGCGCCGTCCCCACGATCGCCATCGCCAATAATGCCGGAGCGCCGGTGCTGGAGCGCGCCGACATTGCGGTCGTGCTCGCCACGCCGCCGGAGATCGTCGCCGGCTCGACGCGCATGGGCGCGGGCACGGCGCAGAAGATCGCGCTCAACATGCTGTCCACGCTGATGGCGATCCGGCTCGGTCATGTGCATGACGGGTTCATGGTCAATCTGAAGGCGGACAATCAAAAACTCAAAGCGCGCGCGGTTGGTATCGTGGCCGCCATCGCCGGTTGCGGCGAAGCCGAGGCCGACACGCTTCTCGACCGTGCCGGCGGCTCGGTCAAGATCGCGACGCTTCTGGCGGCGGGTGCGGTGTCGCGCGCGGCCGCCGAGGCGCTGCTCCAGGACGCCGGCTGGCGATTGAGGCCGGCGCTTTCGATGCTCAAGGGCGACGCCCGCGCCCGCACGCAGGCAAGCTGACAGGGCCAATAGGGAGGAAAAATCATGACACGCGAGACATTGACGGCATTGCTGCTCGGCACCGGCGTTCTCGGCCTTGCCGGCCAGGCGCAGGCCCAGGACACCACGCTCACCATCGAGAGCTGGCGCAACGACGACCTCGCCATCTGGCAGGAAAAGCTGATCCCAGCCTTCGAGGCCAAGAATCCCGGTATCAAGGTGGTGTTCTCGCCGTCGGCGCCGACCGAATACAACGCGGCGCTGAACGCCAAGCTCGATGCCGGCTCGGCCGGCGATCTGATCACCTGCCGTCCGTTCGATGCCTCGCTCGAACTTTACGACAAGGGCCATCTCGCCGATCTCACCGGTCTGGCCGGCATGGACAATTTCACCGACGTCGCCAAATCGGCCTGGTCGACCGACGACGGCGGCGCCACGTTCTGCGTGCCGATGGCCTCGGTGATCCATGGCTTCATCTACAACAAGGACGCGTTCGAGGAAGTCGGCGTCGCGGTGCCCGAGACCGAGGACGAGTTCTTCGCCGCTCTCGACAAGCTCAAGGAGGACGGCACCTATATCCCGATGGCGATGGGCACCAAGGATCTGTGGGAAGCCGCCACCATGGGCTATCAGAATATCGGCCCCAATTACTGGAAGGGCGAGGAGGGACGTCTGGCCCTGATCAAGGGCGAGCAGAAGCTGACCGACCCGGGATGGGTCGAGCCGTTCGCCACGCTCGCCAGATGGAAGGACTATCTCGGCGACGGTTTCGAGGCGCAGTCCTATCCCGACAGCCAGAACCTGTTCACGCTCGGCCGCGCCGCGATCTACCCCGCCGGCTCGTGGGAGATATCGCTGTTCAACACCCAGGCCGATTTCGAGATGGGCGCGTTCGCCCCGCCGGTGAAGGCCGCCGGCGACACGTGCTACATTTCCGATCACAACGACATCGCCATCGGCCTCAACGCCAACAGCCCGAACGCCGAGGCGGCCAGGACCTTCCTGTCATGGGTGGCCTCGCCCGAATTCGCCACCATCTACGCCAACGCCCTACCCGGCTTTTTCGCCCTGTCCTCGACCCCGGTCGAGATGGAGGACCCGCTCGCCCGGGAGTTCGTCTCCTGGCGTGAAGAGTGCGAATCGACGATCCGCTCGACCTACCAGATCCTGTCGCGCGGCACCCCCAATCTCGAGAACGAGACCTGGGTGAAATCGGCCAATGTGATCAACGGCACCGACACGCCGCAAGACGCCGCCGCCGAGCTGCAGAAGGGGCTCGCGAGCTGGTACGAGCCGCAGAAATAGGCTCGGACCGAAACCGAACGTCCGGGCCGCCTGCCGCGGCGGCCCGGCTCCGGGGGAACAGGCGCATGGCAGCCGAACGCGCAGACCGCAGACCGATCCGCTGGCACATCGCGGTGTTCCTGGCGCCGGCCGTGTTGATCTACACCGCGGTGATGATCATTCCGCTGTTCGGCACGCTGCAGCTCTCCCTGTTCAGCACCGTCGACAACCAGCAGGTATTTGTCGGCCTGAAAAATTTCGCCACGCTGCTCGGCGACGAGCGCTGGGCGGCGAGTTTCTGGAACGCGCTGTGGAACAACACCTGGTTCTTCATCATCCACATGGTGGTGCAAAACCCGATCGGCGTGCTGCTGGCCGCGCTGTTGAGCCATCCCAGGCTGCGCTTTTCCGCCTTTTACCGCACGGCCATCTTCGTGCCGACCATCCTGTCCTTCGTGATCGTCGGCTTCACCTGGAAACTGATCCTCAGCCCGCTCTGGGGCGTGGCGCCGGAGCTGCTCGACATGATCGGGCTGAAACATCTCTTCACCCCCTGGCTCGGCAAGGAGGACTACGCGCTGACCACGCTCGGCCTGATCTCGGTGTGGCAGTTCGTCGGCATCCCGATGATGCTGATCTACGCGGCGCTGTTGTCCATCCCCGAAGAAATCCTCGAAGCGGCCGAATGCGACGGCATCACCGGCTTTGCCCAATTCTGGAAGATCCAGCTTCCGCTGATCCTGCCGGCGATCGGCATCATCTCCATCCTCACCTTCGTCGGCAATTTCAACGCCTTCGACCTGATCTACTCCGCCCAGGGCGCGCTTGCCGGTCCGAACTACGCCACCGACATTCTCGGCACCTTCCTCTACCGCACCTTCTTCGGCTTCCAGTTGCAGATCGGCGATCCCAACATGGGCGCCACCATCGCCTCGATCATGTTCTTCATCATCCTGGCGGGTGTGTGCCTGTATCTCTTCGCCATCCAGTCGCGCCTCAGGCGCTACCAGTTCTGAAGGGGCGACCATGAGCCAGGCCCGCTCCTCCCCCGCCCGTACGGCAGCCGCCCACGCGATCCTGATCGTCTACACGCTGATCGCGCTTTTCCCGGTGCTGATCGTGGTGATGAACTCGTTCAAGTCGCGCAAGGCGATCTTTCGCTCGCCGCTGTCGCCGCCGAGCGCCGAGACCTTCGATCTGGTCGGCTACCAGACTGTTTTGGCGCAGGGCAATTTCCCGCTCTATTTCCAAAACAGCGTCGTCGTCACGGTGGTGGCGTTGGCGATCGTGCTCGTCTTCGGCGCCATGGCCGCCTTCGCGCTCGCCGAATACCGCTTCCGCGGCAACGCGCTGATGGGGCTTTATCTGGCGCTCGGCATCATGATCCCGATCCGCCTCGGCACGGTGGCGATCCTGGAGATGATGGTGGCGAGCGGCCTGGTCAACACGCTGACCGCTCTGGTGCTGGTCTATTCCGCCCAGGGGCTGCCGCTCGCGATCTTCATCCTGACCGAGTTCACCCGCCAGATCTCCGACGATCTCAAGAATGCCGGCCGCATCGACGGCCTGTCGGAATACCGCATCTTCTTCCGCCTGGTGCTGCCGCTGCTGCGTCCGCCCATGGCCACCGTCGCCGTCTTCACGATGATCCCGATCTGGAACGATCTGTGGTTTCCGCTGATCCTGGCGCCGGCCGAGGCCACCAAGACGGTCACGCTCGGCGCCCAGCTCTTCCTCGGTCAGTTCGTCACCAACTGGAACGCGGTGCTGGCCGCCCTGTCGCTGGCCATCCTGCCGGTGATGATCCTTTATCTGATCTTCTCGCGCCAACTGATCCGCGGCATCACCTCCGGAGCCGTCAAATGAGCCGGAGCGATCCCGTCCGCGTTCTCGTCGCCGACGAAAGCGTGCGCTCGCGCAAGGCGGTGCGGTTGTGAGCGGGCGCACAGGCGGCGAGGGGACGCAGATGCGCGTCCGGCCGGGTGGTTGCGGCAAGCGGGGGAGCTTCCCATGGACGCGCTGAAACTCGAGAAAATCCGCAAATCCTTCGGCCAGGTGGAGGTGCTCAAGGGCATCGACCTGCAGGTCGCCGACGGCGAATTCGTCGTCTTTGTCGGCCCGTCCGGCTGCGGCAAGTCGACCCTGCTGCGGATCATCGCCGGGCTGGAGGACGCGACCGCCGGCGAGGTCGCCATCGCGGGCGCGCGCGTCAACGCCGTGCCGCCGGCCAAGCGCGGCATCGCCATGGTGTTCCAGACCTACGCGCTCTATCCGCATTTGAGCGTGCGCGACAATATGGGTCTCGGTCTGAAACAGTCCGGCGCGCCGGCGGCCGAGATCGCCCGGCGCATCGAGATCGCCTCGACCATGCTGTCGCTCGAACCCTATCTGGCGCGGCGCCCGGCCGAACTGTCGGGCGGCCAGCGCCAGCGCGTGGCGATCGGCCGCGCGGTGGTGCGCGAGCCCAAACTGTTTTTGTTCGACGAGCCGCTGTCCAATCTCGACGCCGCCCTGCGCGTCAACACCAGGCTGGAGATCGCGCAGCTTCACAAGCGGCTCTCTGCGACGATGATCTACGTCACCCACGACCAGGTCGAGGCGATGACGCTGGCCGACCGGATCGTCGTTCTCAACGCCGGTCGCGTCGAACAGATCGGCGCGCCGATGGAGCTCTACAACAATCCCGCCAACGAATTCGTCGCCGGTTTCATCGGCTCGCCGAAGATGAACTTCATCGACGGGGCGCGGCTGGGCGAAACCGCCAGGACCGTCGGCGTGCGGCCCGAGCATCTGGCCGTCGATCGCGACAAGGGCGACTGGAAGGGCACGGTCATGCATGCCGAACATCTCGGCGCCGACACCAATCTTTATATCGACACCGAAAAGGCGGGCCTGCTGACCGCGCGCATCTTCGGGGAGTTCAGGGCCGAGCCCGGCGAGACCATTTTCGCCACGCCCGATCCCGCGCGCACTTGCCGGTTCGACGCCGAAGGCCGTACGCTGCGCTGACCGCCGGGCGGGCGGCACTGAAAAACCGGGGGGAGCGGTCGATGAAGATCGGCTTTTGCATGTTTCTGTGGACGACCCATGTCGGGGTGACGCACGAGGCGCTGCTCAGAGACCTGAAACGGGCCGGCTACGACGGCGTCGAAATCCCCGTCTTCGAGGGCGTGCCGGACGACTATGCGCGGCTCGGCGCCCTGCTCGACGCGATCGGGCTCGAACGCACCGCCGTTTCTGCGATGGGCGACCCGGCGATGAACCTGATTTCGCCGGACGCGGCCGCGCGCGCGGCCGGTGTCGACTACGTGAAATGGGCGATCGACTGCACGGCCGCGCTCGGCGCCGACACGCTGTCCGGCCCGCTCCATTCCACGCTCGGCCATTTTTCCGGCGAGGGGCCGTCGGCGGCCGAGTTGCAGCGTTCCGTCGCCGCGCAGCGCGCGATCGGCGACCATGCCGCGCAAAAGGGCGTGACCATCGGGCTCGAGGCGCTCAACCGCTTCGAATGTTATCTCCTCAACACCATGGACGCGCTCGCCGACCATCTCGACCGGATCGACCATCCGCGCATCAAGGCGATGTACGACACCTTCCACGCCAATATCGAGGAGCAGGATCCGATCGCCGCGTTCGAGCGCAATCGCCATCATATCGTCCACGTCCATATCTCGGAGAACGACCGCGGCGCGCCCGGGCGCGGCAACATTCCCTGGCCGGAGACGTTCCGGACGATCCGCGGCTCCGGCTACGACCGCTGGCTGACGATCGAGGCCTTCGGCCGCGGCCTGAAGGATCTGGCGGCCGCCACCAAGGTCTGGCGCGACTTCGCCGAAAGCCCGGAAGCGGTCTACCGCGAGGGCATCGCCCATATCCGCGCCGGCTGGCGGGCGGCCGGGTGAGGCCGGCGCGCGGCGTCAGGAGGCTGCCGCGCAGGCAGCGCCATCCGCGCGCCAGGCCATCACCACGTAGATGTCGTAGTCGATGATGCGCCGGTCGACCGCGACCGGGTTCGGCAGGTCCACCGCGCGCTGCCGCCAGTCCTTTTCGCGCATCGCCACGGTGCCGCAATCGTTAGCGGCGACGGCGCGTGCCAGCGCCGGCCAGGTCGACACATGCGCGATGGCGCGGCCGGCATGGTAGTCGTAAATGCCGCCGCTATGGGGGTGGTAGAAATAGAGCGCGTCGCCGGCATCGCCGCGCGCGGCCAGGATTTCCGCCTGGGCGCGGGGCGACATGGTGTCGTTCAGCCCCCGGATGGTGATCAGATAATAGGGCAGGACCGCAAGCGTCATGCCGACAGCCATCGCCAGGCCGAACGCCAGCGGCCGGCTCCCGCGCAAGGCCAGCGCCGCGCCGACCAGCGGCAGGGTGGCGATCATGACGATCGTGCCGCCCTGCACGCGTTCGGG
Organism: Nitratireductor alexandrii; assembly: GCF_004000215.1. Lineage (GTDB taxonomy): Bacteria > Pseudomonadota > Alphaproteobacteria > Rhizobiales > Rhizobiaceae > Mangrovimarina > Mangrovimarina alexandrii. Next base: position 120,510 of record NZ_RBVY01000008.1, read on the forward strand.
CCACAAGGTCAGGTGGTGCGCGAACGGCAGCGCTGCCGCGACGGCGGCCAGAAGCAGGCCGATCGACAGGAAATAGGCTCGCCGTGTCCGCGTCGCCATGTCCAGGATCGCCGAGGCGATCAGCAGCGCGCACAGCGGGTAGAGCGGAACGAGCAAAAAGGCGATCTTGTAGTCGAAGCTGGAGATCAGCCCCAGGCTGACGAGCAGCGCGCACCACACGTAACCGAGCCCGCGCTGCCGGGCGCCGGCATGCGGATCGGCGCGGACGAGCCGGCGCCACAGGGCGGGCTGGCCAAGCCGGCGCCAGGGCAGAAAGAACAGGATCAGCGACCACGGCAGCAGGATTTCGGCCAGCTTGTGCAGGTAGAAATAGACCGGATTCGACAGGCGCGGCGTGTCGACCGCCCGGTTCAAGGTCTGGTCGATCAGGATCGCGCGGATGAAATCCGGTCCTTCGACCAGATAAACGCCGCCGAGGTAGAGCGCGCCGACGGCAAGCAGCAGGCCGAGGCCGGCGAGCGTCGTTTTCGAGCGCAGCGCGGTCCATCGCCGCTGGCGCGCCAGCCACACGGTGAGCGACAAAAGCGGCATCAACAGGCCGACCGGCCCCTTGGTCAACAGCGCGGCGGCCGTCGCGGCGAAGCCCGCCAGCGCCCACATCTTTGTCCGCCGGCCCTTGCCGTCATAGGCCTTGAAGAAAAACACATGGCCAAGCACGATGAAGGCGGCGAACAGGAGATCCATACGCGGCATGTGCGCGCGCTCGATGAAAAACTGGTTCGACAACAGGATGAGCCCGGCCAGGAGCGCGACCCGCCGCCCGAGGCCGAACTGGCGCGCCGCGAACACCGTCACCGACACCAAGAACCCGGCCGAGAGTGCGGCCGCCAGGTTGAAGAGCACCGGTTCGCGGCTGCCGACGAGCCAGGACATGCCGGCCACCATCCAGAAATAGAGCGGCGGCTTGTCGGGATAGGGCACGTCGGACAGGTAAAGCACCAGCCAATGGCCGTTCTCCACCATCTGCATGAAGGCGGCGGCGTGGCGGGTCTCGTCGGTGAACCACACATCCTTGACCCACAGCGTCGGCAGGGTCTGGACCGCCAGGATCAGCAACAGCACCAGATGCGGATGGCGGCTGGCCCGGCCGATCCAGCGCGCGACGGCGCCCGTGCGGGTTTCCGGCACGGCCTCTGTCATCGGCGCCCGCATTCCCCGCCGGCGGGGCGCGTGCGGCCGCGGTTCCGGGGCGCGCCGGCCTGCCCGGTCGTCCTCCGCCAGGCCGACAAGCCGGCCCCGTCGCCTGTCTCGAACGCCCTGCACCCGCGCAATCGCATATCCCTTTCCGGACCGGGGGCCCGGCGGCCGCCGCGGCCGCCCGGATGGCGTCTTATGCGTGCCATTCCTTCCCCGGCGCAATACTGCTAACGTCTGCTGGTATTTTTCAAGCGGGGCGCGCCCCGGCACCCCGGCCGGTGGCGGAATGGCTGAATGAACCTGGTGGAGCGCTACATCTTCCGGCGGATGTTCGAATTCGCCGCCATCGCGCTGGCGATTCTGACGCTCGTCATTCTCACCACCCAATTGCTCAATCACATCGGCTTCCTGGTCGAGTCGCGCCAGTCCTTCCTGACGCTGGTGACGCTGGCGCTGATGCTGGTGCCGACGGTTCTGGTCGCGATCGCCCCCTTCGCCTTCCTGGTCGGCGCGATCGTGATCCTGGATGCCATGAACGCCGATTCCGAACTCGCGGTGATCGAGGCCGCCGGCGCCGGCCCGGCGACCTATATCCGCCCCGTCTTCCTGCTTGCCGCGCTGACGGCGGCCTTGTGTTTCGTCGTCAGCGTGTGGGTGGAGCCGCTGGCCAACCGCAAGGTCCGCGACATCGCCGCCACCGCCAATGCCGACCTGATCCGTGCCGCCGTCAGCGCCGGCGAATTCAAGGAGATCGAGGATGGGCTGTTCATCTCGGTGGATTCGTTCGGGGCCGAGGGCGACTTGCTCGGCGTGTTCATCGTCGACCGGCGCACCAGCGAGCGTGTATCCTATATCCACGCCAGGAGCGGGCAGCTCGCCCCGGTGAAGGGTGGCGGTTTCCTGCTGCTGACCAATGGCGAGATGCAGTCGGACTCCGAACCGGGCAAGCTCAGCTCGATCCGTTTCCAGACCCTGTCGCTTGACCTGTTCACCTATCGCGGCCGCATGGGCGTCAACTATTCGCCGCGGCAATACCGCACCGGCGACCTGCTCGCGCTCGATCCCGCGACCGCGGGGCCTGGATTTGCGCCCGACAAGGTCGCCAAGGAGATCAACCGCCGTTTCACCGATTGGCTCTACCCGCTCGCCTTCGCGCCGCTTCTGATCGTGTTCGGCGGCGGCGCGCGCTCGATACGATCGCAGCAGCGCGTCATGCTGCTGGGGGCCGCGCTTTCCGGCTTCCTGGTGCGCGGCGTCGGCTATCTGGCGCTCGACGGATCGGGCCAAAGCACGCTCGCCGCGCTATTCGCCTATGCGATTCCGGTCTGCACTTTCGCCCTGTTTTCCGTCCTCGCGTTCGGCGGCGGCCTGCGGCTGCGTCCCGGTCGCGACCGGCGGCGGAACAGCTCGTCGCCCTACCGCGGCGGCAAGGCGGCGGTGCGCGGCGATCGGCCCGCCAATGCCGCCGCCGATGGCGGCTAACGGAGCGACCGGGCTTCCATGACCGACCGGAAGATCATCCGCCGGCTGCGCTGGCTGCTGCGCAGGCCGTGGTTGGCGGCGCTCCTGATCGTCGCCGCCCAGCAGGCGCTGCTTGTGGGATCGCGCGATCTGTGGTGGGCCGACGAGGTGCGCCATGCCGACGTGCTGCGCCACATGATCGAAAACGGCGACTGGCTGGCCCTGCGTTTGAACGACGGCTTCTATCCCGACAAGCCGCCGGTTTATTTCTGGCTTCTGGCGCCCCTGGCCTGGCTGCGCGGGACGGTCGACGCGCCGCTGATCATGTCGGCGCACGCCCTGACCGTGGCCGCCGCGCTGTTGGCGCTCCTGGCGCTGGCGCGCGCCGTCGGCGCCGGGCGCGGCGCCGGGCTGGCGGCGGCCGTCATCTTCTCCACCGGCACCTACGTGCTGGTGCTCAGCCACTACGCGCGCATGGATTTCTTGTTCGCCGCGCTGATCGGCCTGTCTTGGGCCTGCCTGTTCGTCGGCGCGCGCGCGCGCTCCGTCTCGCCCGCCATGATCTGCGGATTTCTGTTGGCGGCGCTGGCGACCCTGACCAAGGGGCCGTTCGGGGCCGCGCTGCCGCTTGCCGCGCTGGTATCGTTCCTGATCCTCGGGCGGAATCTCAAACGGCTTGTCGCGGTCGATGTCGGGCTCGGGCTCGGGCTCGCGCTCGGACTTGTCGGCCTGTGGGTCTACGGCATCGGCCTGGCCGGCGGTCCGGCCTATGTCGAGGCGATCTTTTCCGGCCAGATCGGCGAGCGTGTCGCAAACGGCCGCGACGGCGTGCTCGGCATGCTGCGCTATGTCGCCACGCTGCCGCTGGTCTTCTTGCCCTGGAGCCTGGTTTTCCTCATGCCGGCCGGCACAAATGCATCGCGCGGCGCCGCGCCGGCCGCCGACGGGTTTCGGTATGCCTGGTCGGCCGCGCTCTCGGGTTTCGTGATCGTCAGCCTGGTCGGGGAAAAGCACGAATATTACCTGCTGCCGCTGCTGTTGCCGCTGTCGATCCTGGCCGCCGACCGGCTGCTGCGCCTGGCGCCGGCCTCCCGGGGGCGTTTCTGGGCTGGGGTGGCGCTGTTTTTCGTTCTGATCGCAGGCGTGCTGGTGGTCGCGCCCGCCGTCGTGCCCTATCGGCTCTGGCTGCCCGGTCTTGTCCTGTGCGCGGCGCTGTCTGCCGCGACCGCGCTCGCCCTTTTTCGGGCGCGCCAGCGTGCGGCGGTCGTCACGCTGGCGGTCGTGCTTGCCGGACAGACCCTTTGGATCAACGCCGTCGTGCTTGCCGTCATGCCCTCGCTCAACGCCGTCTTCAGTCCGCAGCCGGTCGTCGCGGCGCTGCGGCCCTATCTGCAAGGCGGCCATCGCCTCGCCGCCTACGGGTTGGTGCGCGGTGTGCTCGGCCACGATCTCAAGGCGACCTACGCCGAATTTCGCGACCGGGACGCGCTTCGGGCCTGGATCGAGGCGCAGGAAAAGCCGCTGGTCGTCATGCCGCGTCCGCGCTGGCGGCGCGATTTCGCGGACGACGCGACGCTGGAAATCGTTGCCGAGGTGCCGTTGGCGGGCGCCGTGCTGGTGATTGCGGCGGCCGGCGTGGAGCGATAGGAAAGATGTCATGGCCCATGCGTCCTGGCGCGCCAGGCACGGTGGCGTGATGGTCTTTGCGAGCTGGAAAGTCGATCGGTGTCGGAACCGCGCTTGAAGCCAGACGGATGGTCCCGGTTCTACATACCGGAGGTTCACGACGTCCATCCGGGGATGGAGGCGTCGCTCGAAGGGCTTCTCGCCCTGTTGCCGCCCGCCGCCCGGGACCGTGCCGCCCTGCTGGTCGTGCCGAATTGGCAAGGGCGGGAACCGCTCGAGCGAGACGGCGCGCTCGTCGCGCGCCTGCGGGCCCATCGCGGCGAAAAGGTTTTGCATGGCTGGACCCATTCGCTCGGCCCCGAGTTCTGGAACTGGCTGGTTTACGGCCACGACAACCGCTCCGAATTTGCCCGGCTCGGCGGCGACCAGGCGCTCGACCGGCTGCGCAAGGGCCGGGCGACGCTGGTCGAGACGCTTGGCGCGGCGCCGCGCTGGTTCTGCGCGCCGCGCTGGCAGCAGGCGCCGGCAGTCGCCGCCGCGCTCGGCCGGGTCGGGATAGCGCATCACCAGACGGCACGCGGATTGATGCTTGACGGCGAGTTCGTGCCCTGTCCGGCGTTGAATTTCGACGAGGGCGAGCGCCGCCTCAAGGCGGCCCTCGCCGGCCTGACCCGCCGGCCGGCCACAGCCAGGCTGCTGCGCACGCAGACCCCGTTCCGCTTGGCGCTGCATCCCGCCGACGCGGTCCGCCCCGCGATCCGGGCCGAGATCGAAACGCTCCTGCGCAGGCTCGACGATGATGGCTGGCGCCCGCTCGGTCTCGGCGAGGCGGCCGCGCGCTGGAAGCGCACGCGCGCCTCCGCTGCGCCCGGCAAGGCGGGGCCGCCATGAAGGACGTGCTGTTTCTCGGCAACGGTCATGGCGAGGATACGATCGCCGTCAAGGTGTTGCGTGCGCTGCGCGCGCAGGCCGGGCCGGAGGCGCTCTCCGTCGAGGCCTGGCCGATGGTCGGCACAGGGGCGGCGTACCGCAAGGCCGGCGTCCCGGTGGTCGGCGCGCTCAACACGCTGCCCAGCGAGGGGTTCGCCACGCTCGACTGGTCGATGATGTGGCGCGACCTGCAGGCCGGTTGGATCGCGACCCACTGGCGCCAGGTCCGCGCCGCGCGCGCCATGGCCGGCCGTTACCGCATGATGGTGGCGGTCGGCGACATCGTGCCGATCGCCGCCGCCGTTCTGGCGCGTACCCCGTTCTATTTTGTCGGTTCGGCCAAATCCTCCTACTATGACGCCCTGCACGGCTATACCGGCCTGGAAAAGAGGCTCTTGAGACGGCATTGCCTGATGACCTTCCCGCGCGACGCCTTTACGGTGAGCGAGCTGGAGCGTGCGCATGTGCCGACGCTCTATCTCGGCAATCCGATGATGGACGAGCTCGACGCGAGCGGGCGCGGTCTGGGTGTCGCCGACAAAACGACGGTCGTCGCCATGCTGCCCGGGTCGCGTGCCGACGCGGGCGATAACCTGCTCGCCCTTCTGCAGGCGGCCGCGTCGGTTGCGCACGGTGCGGCGCCGTTATGCTTCGCCTTCGCGCTTCATCCCGACGCCGACCTCGAGGCGATCCGGCGGATGATCGCCGAGGACCCGCGCGCGGCCGCATGGCGGCCGTCTGCCGACGCCCCTCAAGGCGGGTCGGCGCCGATCTTTTATCGCGGACCCGCGGCGTCTTCCGCCTTGCTGGCAACCGACGCGTTCGCCGACATCCTGCACAGGGCGACGTTGGCCGTCGGCATGGCGGGCACCGCCAACGAACAGGCGATCGGGCTCGGCCTGCCGCTGATCACGGTGCCCGGATCCGGCTCGCAGGGCGAAAAATACGTGCGCATGAAGATGGAGTATTTCGGCCCGGCCGCCATCGCCGTGGCGCGCCGGCCGGAGGCGATCGCCGGCGCGGTGTCGCGCCTGCTCGCCGATCCGCAGGCGCGGGCGCGCATGCAGGCGGCCGGCCGCGAGCGCATGGGCGAACCCGGCGCCAGCCGCGCCATTGCCGGCCACATCCTGCACGGGCTCGTCCGTGCCGGGTCGGAAGACGCGCCGGGGGCGGCGGCATGAGCCCGCGCTTTTCGGTCGTCGTCACCGCGCACAATGAAGGCGACGCCATCGCCGCCTGCCTGCGCGCGCTCGCCCGCCAGGACGCCCTTGCCGATGGGGGTTTCGAAATCGTCCTGGTCGACGACCGCAGCACCGATGGCACGGCGGAGATCGCGCGTGCCTGCGCCGTCGAGGGGCTGCGTCTCATCCGCATCGACGAGGCGGCCGCCACGTCCTTGACCGCGCGCCAGCATGCGCTCGATGTGGGGTTTCGCGCCGCCCGCGGGCAGATCGTGCTGGTGATCGACGCCGACGCGCTGGTCGAGCCGGACTGGCTGAGGCGCATCACCGCGCCGATCCGCGACGGCCGGGCCGACGCGGTGGCGGGGCGGGTGCGGTTTCGCGGTGGCGGCGCGCTTGCGGCCTGGCAAAGCGTCGACGCCGCCTTTTATCTCGGTGTGTGCCGGCTCCTGTCCGGGCTCGGCGTCGATCGCGGCGCCTTGTTCGGCAATTTCTGCGTCTTGCGCACGGCCTACCAGGCCCTCGGCGGCTTTGCCGCGATCGGGCCGACACTGACCGAAGACCTCGCCTTTGCGCGTGCGCTCGCCAGGGCGGGTTACCGGATCGCCTATGACGACGCGACGGTGAGCGTGCGCGCTGCTCCAGACTGGCAAAGCCTGATCGCGCGCGCCAAGCGCGTCGGCTCCGGCCCGGTCGCGCCGCTTTCGGTGGCGCTTGCCGCCTGGATGGCGCTGCTGCCGCTCCTCGCCATTGTCGCGCTCGCCGGCGGATCGGCGGCGCTCTGGGTCGCCTTCGCGGTGCGTTATCTTGCCGGTGCCGCCTTCGTCGCCGCCAACCTTCTCGCCGGCGGGCTCCGCCGGCTTTTGCCGTTGGCGCTTTTCTACGAGCCGTTGGCGATCGCGATCGGGCTGCGCGTGCTTGCTGCCGTCGCGGTCGATCCGCGCGTGGCATGGGGCGGGAAGATCTATCGCCAGCGCGGCAAGGGTCCGGTGAAAGCGCCATGAACCCCGCGCGATCGAGAACGGGAACCGTGCGCCCCTACGAACCGCGCGATCGCGCGGCGGTGCGCGCCATCTGCTGCAAGACCGCCTACCGCAATCTCGGTGCGCGGGCGGTGTTCGAGGATGAGGAGCTTTTCGCCGACTATTGGTGCAATTACTACACCGACTACGAACCCGAATCCTGCCTCGTCGTGGAGGAGGACGGCGCGGTCGTCGGCTATCTGTTCGGCTGCGTCGACGCGCGGCGTCACGTCAGGCTGATGTCGAGGCGCATCATGCCGCCGCTGATCGCCAAGATGCTGTGGCGGCTTGCGACCGGCCGTTACCGCGAGCCGGTGACACGGCGCACCATACGCTATTTGCTGTTTCGCTCCTGGAAGGAAGCCCCGCCCGTGCCGGTCGAGCGGTTTCCGGCCCATTATCATTGCAACCTTTTGCGCAAGGCGCATGGCGGCCGCTATTATTCCACCATGGCGGTCATCTTCCTCGACCGCCTGAAGGCGTTGGGGGTTGCCGGTCTGCACGGCCAGGTCGAGGAGCCGGCAAGCGGGGGGGCGTGGCAGCACATGGTCAACAGCTACAAGCGCGACGACCTGATGGACTATTACGCCGAGCGCCCGTCCAGCTTCCATCGCAGGGTGCGCGGCGTCGAAAAGCCGATGGTCAATCGCGTTTGGGGCATCAAGCTGGAAACCTACCGGATGTGGCTCTTGTGGATCGCGCGCGACTTCCGTATCTGACGGGCGGGGGCGAAAATGTGGACGCGGCATGTCCCGCGGCGCGTCTTTTCCTCCCGTCAGGATCGCGTCCCGAAACTTCGGTTGCTGCCGAAAAGGGGAATTGATGGGGTCTCGCGCTCGGGCGGAGATCGTTTTCACGGTAAACGGACCGGGCGAGGTGTCCGGCTGGCTCTATCCGCTCGCCTCCGCGCTCAAGGACATCGCCCCCGATGTCAGGATCACGGCCGCCGTCGTGCCGTGCGTGTTTTCCAGCGGATCCGAAAGCGACGTCATCCGCCAGTTTTCCTTTGTCGACGGTCACTGCACGATCGCGGCGTCGAAAGCCCTGATCACCCGCAACCGCACGCCGCCCGGCATTGCGCGCGACCTGCCGGGCCTGGTCTTCCATCTCGGCGGCGACCGCTATCTCACCTGGCTGATCGCCAAGCGGCTCGGCCGTCCCTGCTATGCCTATCTCGAGGCGCGCTCGGCCCTGGAGTGGCGTTTCGAGCGGATCTTCTATTCCGGCCTTGCCGGCCACGAAAACGGTGCGTCGTCGCCGAAAGAGACCGCGGTCGGCGAATTGATGGTCGACGCGGCCAGGCTGCGCTGTCCGCACCGTGCGGCCCATGGCCAGGACAAGACCGTGATCGCGCTTTATCCCGGCAGCCGCGACTATATCGCCAAATACATCCTTCCCTTCTACGGCGCGGTCGCCGACTTGGTGTCGCGCGAGCGCCCGGATATCGAATGGGTGCTGGCGAAGTCGGACTATCTGTCGCTGGATTTCCTGGCGCGGCTTCCCGACATCGATGACGGGCGCCCGCTCGACGCGGTCGGGCTCGACTGGCAAAAGGACGGCGACGGCGCGCGCCTTCTCACGCCCGGCGGCAACGCCATCAACATCGTCCGGCCGGCCGACGCGGCCGCGCGCGCGCGGCTGGCGCTGACCCTGCCCGGCTCCAACACGGCCGAGCTGGCCGCGCTCGGGCTGCCGATGCTGGTGACGCTGCCGACCTATTGGGCCGAAACCAGTCCGATGCCCGGACTTGCCGGCCATATCGGCCGGCTTCCGCTGGCCGGAAAATACATCAAGCGCGCGCTCGGCCATGCCTATCTGCGCACCCTGTCCTTCACCGCCCATCCCAATCGGCGCGCGGGCAGGATGGTGACGCCGGAAATCGTCGGCCGGCTGACCGCGGCCCAGGTCGCCGCCGCCATGCTCGACATGCTTGGCGGCGATCTCGCCGCGATCGAAACCGGGCTGCGCGCCGCCATGGGCGAGCCCGGCGCCGCCCGCCGCATCGCCGAGGCGCTGGTGGCCGATCTCGCCGCACAGGCGGCCTGATGGCGGTCGGGCGGCACCTGGCCTGGCTTGCCGGCGAGCTGTGGCGCCGTCGCGGCGAATTCGTCGCCGCCCTGATCGCGACCGCGGTCTCGGCCGGCCTTTATCTGTTGATGCCGGGCTGGGCGGCGACGCTCGTGCGGTCGGTGTTCCCGGCCGGCGAAACCGCGGCGCTGGCATGGCACCTGGCGCTCGGCCTGGCGATTTTCGGCGCCGCCTCGGCGTTCACCTTCGCCCGGGTCTACCTGATGACGCGGCTGAGCCAGCGCATCACCGCCGCCGTGCGCCTGCGCATCTTCGGCGACATTCTGGCGACCGCGCCCCGCAACCTGCACGCGCTGCGCGGCGGCGAGCTGGTGTCGAGCTTCTCCAACGATCTGCAGGTTTTCCAGCACGCCATGACCCGGGTGGTCGCATCGCTGATTCCGGCGATTATCCTCGTGGTCTGCTTTTCCGTGGCGATGGCCTGGACCAACTGGCAGCTCTTCCTCTGCGCGATCGTGCTCGTCAGCCCGCTCGCCTGGATCACCTCGCGCTTCGGCCGCACGCTGCATGCCAAGGCCCATCTGTCGCAGCGGCGGCTGGCGACCCTGGTCGGACGCTTCGAGGAAACGGTGCGCGGCGCCAAGGAGCTCAAATCCTACTGTCTGGAAGACCAGTCGATCCGCCAGTTCGAGGCGCTCAACCGCGACGCCCTCGCCGTCCAGATCGAGCGCGACATGATGGAATCGCTGCATCCCGCGGCGGTCGCCATGGCTGCCGCGCTCGGCGTGTCGGCGATGCTGTTCGTCAGCGCCTTCATGCTGTCGCGCGACTTGATCTCGCTCGAGGACCTGACCGCCTTCCTGGTCATTGTCGGGCTGGCCTACCCGTCCCTGCAGGAGGGCAGCCACTCGATCGGCCAGCTTATCCAGCTTTTCGCCGTGCTCGAGCGCTTCGAGGTCATCATGGGCCTGCCGCGCGAGGCCGACGGCACCGCGCCGCCGGCCGCCGCGCCGCTGCGCGGGGCGATCCGCTTCGACAAGGTGCGCTTTCTCCACCAGCCGGGCGGCTTCGCCTTCGAGGATTTCGACCTGACCATTCCGGCCGGCCAGCGCGTCGCCATCGTCGGGCCGAGCGGCGCCGGCAAGTCGACCCTGCTCGACCTTCTGCCGCGCTTTCTGGCGCCCGAGGCCGGGCGGGTGCTGATCGACGGCACCGACGTCGCCGCCATGCGGCTGGCCGAGCTGCGCGCGTCGATCGGCATCGTCTTCCAGGAGCCGGCGATCTTCGAGACCAGCCTGATCGACAATATCCGTCTCGGCGACCCGCACGCGCCGATGGACAGGGTCATGGAGGCCGCGCGGTCGGCCCATGTCGACGAGTTCGCCCAACGCCTGCCGGGCGGCTACGACGCCCCCGTCGCCGTACGCGGTCTCAACCTGTCGCTCGGTCAAAGGCAGCGCATCGCGATCGCCCGCGCCTTCCTGAAGGACCCGCCGATCCTGATGCTCGACGAGCCGACCTCGGCGCTCGACACCGTGTCCGAGCAGCTCGTGCGCGATGCGATCGAGCGCGTCTCGGCCGGGCGCACGACGCTGATCGTGGCGCACAGGATCAGCACCGTGCGCGGCGTCGACAGGATCGTCGTGCTCGACCGCGGCCGGATCGTCGAGGACGGCGACCACAAAACGCTGTTCCGGCGCGACGGGCTCTATCGCCGGCTCTACCGGGAGCAGATGCGCGATGTCGAGCCCGGCCCGGCGGCGGGGTGAGACCGTGACCGGGACCCCGATCCTCAGCGTCGTCGTGCCGACCCGCAACCGCGCGGACATGCTGCGCTTGTCCCTGCCGCGCCTGTTCGCGCAGACGCTCGGTCCCCACGCCTATGAGGTGATCGTGGTCGACGATGCGTCGGACGACGACACCCAGGCCGTCCTGCGTGGCTTCGCCCGCGACAATCTGGTCGCCACCCGCCTCGCCGTCCACGGCGCGGCCGCCGCCGCGCGCAACCGCGCGCTCGAGCTGGCCCGCGGCGACACGCTCGTCTTCCTCGACGACGACTGCCTGGTCGAGCCGGATTTTCTGCAACGCCACGCCGCCGCCCAGGCGCGCTGGCCGGGTTCTGCCGTCACCGGTCCGATCGTGGAGGTCGTGGAGCCGCCGGCCGCGCCGGCGCCGCCGCGCGGCCGCTTCGCGGGCTGGCACCGCAATCCGTTTCCCACCGGCAACGTATCGGTGGCCCGGGCCGCGATCCTGGCCGCCGGCGGCTTCGACGAGGAGTTTACCGCCTATGGCTGGGAAGATCCCGAAATGTTCGAACGGCTGGCCTTGCGCGGCCTGAAGCGGCGGTATTGCGCGGCCGTGCCGGTGTTTCACTACAAGCCGGCCGTGACGCGGCGCGCCTTTTTCGACCGGATCCGGCTCGAGCGCGATCGCGGGGCGATGGGGGCGCTGTTTTATGCCAAGCATCCCCGGTTTTCCGTCGGCTGGCAGACCAAGCAGCTTGGCGCGATCCGGCTTCTCGATCGCCTGGTCAACCGACTCGCCGATCTCGACGGGCGGCTTGCCGCCGCCGCCGAGACGGGGCGCGAACCGGACTCGGCCTGGCTGCGGCTGCTCTTGGTCAACCATGCCGAGATCGACGCCGGCCGGCGCATGTGGGCACGGCTCGGGCCCGAAAAACGCGCCGCCTTGCGCGCGGCGGCCTTGCGGCGCACGGCGAACTAGTTAGTGAATAGGCGCGCAACCTTGGAAGGGAACGGCATGCGCACGGCGGAAATCGGATTGATCGGACTTGGCGTGATGGGCTCCAACCTGGCGCTCAACATCGCCGAGAAGGGCCACCGGATCGCGGTGTGGAACCGGACCACCGAAACCACGCACCGCTTCGTCGAGCAGGCCGGCGCGCTCGGCGCCATGATCGTGCCCTGCGACACGCTTGCCGAGCTGGCGGCCGCCATCCGGCCGCCGCGGCCGGTCATCCTGATGGTGCCGGCCGGCGCCGTCGTCGACGAGCAGGTCCACGCGCTCCGGCCGCTGCTGTCGGCCGACGACATCCTGATCGACGCCGGCAACGCCAATTTCCGCGACACGATGCGCCGCTTCGACGAACTCGACGGCAGCGGCATCGCCTTCATCGGCATGGGGGTCTCGGGCGGCGAGGACGGCGCGCGCAACGGTCCATCGATCATGGTCGGCGGCGCGCCGTCGTCCTGGCTGCGCGTCAAGGACGTGCTGGTCGCCATCGCCGCGCGCTACCGCGACGAGCCCTGCGTGGCCCATTTGGGGCCGGATGGCGCCGGTCATTTCGTCAAGACGATCCACAACGGCATCGAATATGCCGACATGCAGATGATCGCCGAGGTCTACGGCCTGCTGCGCGACGGTGCCGGCCTCGAGACCGGGGAGATGGCGCGGCTGTTCGAAACGTGGAATGGCGGCCGGCTGGAATCCTATCTGGTCGAGATCACCGCCAGCGTGCTGGCGGCCGGCGATTCCGAAACCGGCGCCCCGGTCGTCGATGTCATCCTCGACCGCGCCGGCCAGAAGGGCACCGGCCGCTGGGCGGCGATCGAGGCGCAGAACATGGCGGTGCCGGCCACCGCGATCGAGGCCGCCGTCGCCGCCCGCAGCCTGTCGGCGATGAAGGACGAACGCGTCGCCGCCGAAGCCCTTTACGGCGCGCCGGTCACGGCGTTTTCGAAAGCCGAAAAGCGCGCGGTGATCGACGATCTCGAAAGCGCCCTTTATGCCGGCAAGATCGCGGCTTACGCGCAGGGCTTCGCGGTGATGGAAGCCGCCTCGCGGGAATTCGCCTGGGGTCTGCCGCTGGCGACGGTGGCGCGTATCTGGCGGGCGGGCTGCATCATCCGCTCGCAGTTCCTCGACGACATCGCCCGCGCCTATGACGAGGAGGCGCCGGCCAACCTGCTGGCCGCCCCGCGCTTCGTGACGGCGATGCAGGACGCGCATCCGGCCCTGCGCCGCACGGTGACCAGGGCGGCCGCGGCCGGCATTCCCGTGCCGGCGCTTTCGGCCGCGCTGGCCTATTTCGACACCTACAGGACCGCGCGCGGCACGGCCAATCTGATCCAGGCCCAGCGCGACTATTTCGGCGCGCACGGGTTTGAGCGGATTGACGCCGGCGGCACCCATCACGGCCCCTGGTCGGGGTGACGACAACGGCGCGGCGCGCCCGCGCGGAAAGGAAAACCCCGATGGGATGGCAGCCGGCCGACAACCGCTACGAGCGCATGCACTACCGGCGTTGCGGCCGTTCCGGGCTGAAACTGCCGGCCGTCTCGCTCGGCCTGTGGCAAAATTTCGGCGACGACACCCCGCATGGGGTCAAGCGGGCCATCTGCCGCAAGGCGTTCGATCTCGGCATCACCCATTTCGATCTCGCCAACAATTACGGCCCGCCGCCCGGCGCGGCGGAAGCCGCCTTCGGCGCAATTCTGCGCAGCGATTTTTCCGGGTTCCGCGATCAGTTGATCGTGTCGACCAAGGCCGGTTACGACATGTGGCCGGGGCCCTATGGCGAATGGGGCAGCCGCAAATATCTGCTCGCCTCGCTCGACCAGAGCCTCAAGCGGCTCGGGCTCGACTATGTCGACATTTTCTACGCGCATCGCTTCGATCCCGACACGCCGCTGGAGGAGACGATGATGGCGCTCGACCGGGCGGTGCGCTCGGGCAAGGCGCTTTACGCCGGCATCTCCTCCTACAATGCGCGCCGCACGCGCGAGGCGGCCGCGATCCTGCGCGAGCTCGGCACGCCCTGCCTGATCCACCAGCCGAGCTATTCGATGATCAACCGCTGGGTCGAGGAGGACGGTCTGCTCGACACGCTCGACGAGCTCGGCATCGGGTCTATCGTGTTCTCGCCGCTGGCGCAGGGCATGCTGACGGCGAAATATCTTGGCGGCATCCCCGACGAAAGCCGGGCCGCGCGCGGCAAGTCGCTGCGGCCGTCCTTCCTCTCCGACGCGACGCTCGCCAACATTCGCGCGCTCAACGCCATCGCCGAACGGCGCGGCCAGACGCTGGCGCAAATGGCGTTGAGCTGGGTGCTGCGCGGCGGCCGCGTCACCTCGGCGCTGATCGGGGCCAGCCGGCCCGAGCAGGTCGAGGACTGCGTCGGCGCCCTGGAAAATCCCGATTTCACCGACGCCGAACTGGCCGAGATCGACCGCTACGCCCGGGACGCCAACGTCAATCTTTGGGCGGCGTCGGCCGAGCGCGAGGGGCCGGCGCGCAAATAGAGCGTTTCCAGGCGAAGTGGATACCGGTTCGCCGCTCGCAAACGCGTTAAGACAATAAGGTGGAACCGGCCCGCGATCCCGTGAATGGCAGGACGGCTCTAAAAGATCGCCGCCGGCAGCCAGGTGGCGATTGCCGGCATCAGCCAGATGATGGCCATGCCGACCAGTTGCAGCGCGATGAAGGGCGCGACGCCGGCATAGATGTGCCCGGTGGTGATCTCCGGCGGCGCCGCGCCGCGCAGGTAAAACAGCGAAAAGCCGAAGGGCGGCGTCAGGAACGACGTCTGCAGATTGATGGCGAGCAGGATTGCCAGCCACACCGGGTCGTGGCCCATCAGGATCAAGACCGGCACGATCAGCGGCAACAGGATGACGGTGATCTCGACGAAATCGAGGAAGAAGCCGA
Source organism: Nitratireductor alexandrii (assembly GCF_004000215.1). Taxonomy (GTDB): domain Bacteria; phylum Pseudomonadota; class Alphaproteobacteria; order Rhizobiales; family Rhizobiaceae; genus Mangrovimarina; species Mangrovimarina alexandrii. The sequence continues at coordinate 135,622 of NZ_RBVY01000008.1, forward strand.
GCACGAACACCAGCGCCATGCAGAAGATCAGCGCCCCGGTCGGGCCGCCGGGCATGGCGGTGAGGATCTGTTCGATGCGCTCCTCGCCGCCGAGCCCGACGAAGACCAGCGAAAAGATGCTGGCCGTCAGAATGGTGGCGAAGATCATCGCGGTGACCGTCATGGTCGCGGTGAGCGCCGGCTTGAGCATGCCCGAACGCGCCATGTGGGCGAGCGAGGCCAGGATCGCGGCGACGCCGGCGAGCGCCAGGCCGGCATAGAGCACGCCCTGGATCCAGCCCACCAGCGTGACGTCGCTGCGTTGCAGGCGCACCGGCGCCAGCCCGGCCGCCACGGCCAGCAGCAGCAGCGCCGCCGCGCCGAGCAGGATCAGGCCCTTCGGCACGCCGTTCCGGTAGCCGGCCATCAGCACCGCGCCGACCGCGCCGACGGAGGCGGCCTCCGACGGGGTGGCGACGCCGCCGAGAATCGCGCCCAGCACGGCGACGATCAACAGGATCGGCGGGACGATCGCGCCGACGATGGCGCCGAGATCCGGGCGGGGGTCGGACGTATCGGCCGGCGGCGCGTCGGCGGGCACGAGGAAGGCGCGCGCCAGCACGTAGACGATATAGATGCCGACCAGCGTTAGGCCGGGCAGCAGCGCGGCGGCGAAGGTCTGGCCGACCGAGATCGTCTCGACCGTGAACTTGCCCTGTTCGAACTGCGCTTGCTGATAGGCGTTCGACATCACGTCGGACAGGATGATCAACAGCGTGGAGGGCGGGATGATCTGGCCGAGCGTGCCGGCGGTACAGACCACGCCGGAGGCGAGCCGCGGGTCGTAGCCGTTGCGGAGCATGGTCGGCAGCGCGATCATGCCCATGGCGATCACCGTCGCGCCGACGATGCCGGTCGAGGCGGCCAGCAGCGCGCCGACCAGCACGACCGAAACGCCGAGCCCGCCGCGCAGGCCGCCGAACAGCCGGCCCATGGTTTCCAGCAGTTCCTCCGCCACCCGGCTGCGCTCCAGCACCACGCCCATCAGCACGAACAGCGGGATGGCGATCAGCACGTCGTTGGTGAGCACGCCGAAGACGCGCTGGCCGAGCGCGCCGAGCAGCGCGATATCCATCATGCCGGCGGCCCAGCCCAGGAAGGCGAACACGGTCGCCACCCCGGCGATCGAAAACGAGACCGGGAAGCCGAGCAGGATGCAGCCGATCAGGCCGGCGAACATCAACAAATCGAGCGGCATCATGCGGCCGTCTCGCGCAGGCGCACAACGTCGCGCAGCAGGCAGGCGACGGATTGGACGATGAGCAGCACGCAGAAGCCCGGAATCAGCGATTTCAGCAGGAAGGAGGCCGGGATGCCGCCGACCGAGATCGGGCCTTCCAGGATCGACCAGGAATTGCGCACCGACGGCCACGACCAGACAAGGAGCACCGTCATCGACGGGATCAGCAGGGCGAGATGGCCGAATAGGTCGATCGCCGATTGCCGCCGCCGGCCGGCCTTGGCGTAGAAGATGTCGACGCGCACGTGACCGTCGACCAGAAGCGTGTAGCCGGCGCCGAGCATGAACAGCGTCGCGTGCAGGTAAAGCACGCTTTCGTTGAGCGCGATGAAGCTGATGCCGAAGACGTAACGCAAAAGCACGATCCCGAACTGCACCAGCACCATCAGGATCGCGCACCAGCGCACCAGATTGCCGACATTCCGGTTCACGCCGTCGAGCCAGTCGGCAAGCGCGGTCATGCTGCCCCCCTTGTCTGAAAAGGTCCGCCGGCGGTGTGGCGCCGGCGGAGCCCGGTCAGTATGTGTAGTCGAGCGCGCGGGCGTTCATCTGCCCGTTATCGGCATAGACCATATAGTCGGCCACCGAACTGCGATAGGCCAGGAAGCTCTCGACGATGCGCTTGACCAGCTCGTCGTCGTCCTCGCGCAGATCGGCGATCACCTCGCCGGCGGCGTTGCCCAGCGCCACGAGAACCTCTTCGGGCAGCTTCTTGACCTGCACGCCCTCCTCGGCGACCAGCTTCTGCAGGGCCAGCGCGTGCTTGGTGGTGTATTCGGTCCACACCGGATTGTAGAGGCTCTCGCAGGCAAGCGCGACGGCGGCCTTGAGATCGTCGGGCAGGTCCTCGAAGACCTTGGCGTTGACCACGCACTCCTCCGCCGAGGACGGCTCGCCGACGCCCGGCCAGTAATAGTTCTTGGCGACCTGATGGAAGCCGAGCGCGCTGTCCGACCACGGGCCGATGAATTCGCCGGCGTCGAGCGCGCCCGATTGCAGCGCCTGGAACATGTCGCGTCCGCCCATCGCCTGCACCGCCATGCCGATCTTGGCGCACATTTCCGAGGCCAGGCCGGTGGTGCGGAACCGCAGGCCCTTGAGGTCGTCGACCGAGTTGATCTCGCCGCGGAACCAGCCTTGCCATTGCGGGCCGGAATTGCCGCACAGGAACGGCTTCAGTCCGAACCGGGCATAGATCTCGTCGTAGAGCGCCTGACCGCCGCCATGGGCGAGCCAGCCGAACTGCTCGTCGGCCCTCAGGCCGAACGGCTGCGAGCCGAACAACAGGATGCCCTTGGACTTCGATCCCCAGTAGGAGGGAACCGCATGGTAGAGTTCGGCCGTGCCTTCCGAGACCGCGTCGAAGACGCCGTTGCCCGGCACCAGCTCGCCGGCGGCGTAGAGCTTGACCTCGATGCGCCCGCCCGACAGCGTGGTGATGCGGTCGGCCAGCATCTGCGCGGCCACGCCCGGCCCGGGCAGGTTCTTCGGCCAGGCGGTGACCATCTTCCATTCGCGCTTGTCCTGCGCGATGGCCGGGGTGGCCAAAGCCGCGCCGGCCGCCACGCCGCCAAGCGCGGTTTTTGTCAAAAACTCTCTGCGTTTCATCTTTTTTCTCCCTCTTTTTCGACTGAATTTCCCAGATTCCGTCCGCAATCCGAGCTTTTTCATGCATTTTTGCGACCGTGAACGGCGCTAATTCCCAAGAATCGCCGGCAGTCTCAGGCCCTTTTCCCGCGCCCAGTCGAGCGCGATGTCGTAGCCGGCATCGGCATGGCGCATGACCCCGGTCGCCGGGTCGTTCCACAAGACGCGCTCCAGCCGGCGCGCCGCCGCCGCGCTGCCGTCGGCGCAGATCACCATGCCGGCATGCTGCGAAAAGCCCATGCCGACGCCGCCGCCGTGATGCAGCGACACCCAGGTCGCGCCCGAGGCGCAGTTCAAAAGCGCGTTGAGCAGCGGCCAGTCGGACACCGCGTCCGAACCGTCCTTCATCGCCTCGGTCTCGCGGTTGGGCGAGGCGACCGAGCCCGAATCGAGATGGTCGCGGCCGATCACCACCGGCGCCTTCAATTCGCCCTTGGCGACCATCTCGTTGAAGGCGAGGCCGAGCCGATGGCGGTCGCCGAGCCCGACCCAGCAGATGCGCGCCGGCAGGCCCTGGAAGGCGATGCGGTCGCGCGCCATATCGAGCCAGCGATGCAGCGGCTCGTTGTCGGGCAGGAGTTCCTTCACCTTTTCGTCGGTGCGGTAGATGTCTTGTGGGTCGCCCGAGAGCGCGGCCCAGCGGAACGGGCCGACGCCGCGGCAAAACAAAGGCCTGATATAGGCCGGCACGAAGCCGGGAAAGGCGAAGGCGTTTTCAAACCCTTCTTCCAGCGCCACCTGACGGATATTGTTGCCGTAGTCGAGCGTGGGCACGCCCTGGTTCCAGAAGGCGACCATCGCCTCGACATGCTCGCGCATCGAGGCGCGGGCGGCCTTTTCCACCGCTTGCGGGTCGCTTTCGCGCTTGGCGCGCCACTCGGCCAGCGACCAGCCTTTCGGCAAATAGCCGTTGATCGGATCGTGCGCCGAGGTCTGGTCGGTGACCATGTCCGGCCGCACGCCGCGCCGTACCAGTTCCGGCACGATCTCGGCGGCGTTGCCGAGCAGCCCGACCGATTTGGCCTCGCCGGCCCGGGTCCAGCGGTCGATCATCGCCAGCGCCTCGTCGAGCGAGGTCGCCTTTTCGTCGACATAACGGGTGCGGATGCGGAAATCGATGCGGCTCTCGTCGCATTCGACCGCCAGGCAGCAGGCGCCGGCCATCACCGCCGCCAGCGGCTGGGCGCCGCCCATGCCGCCGAGGCCGGCGGTCAGGATCCACTTGCCCGTCAGATTGCCGTCATAATGCTGGCGCCCGGCCTCCACGAAGGTCTCGTAGGTGCCCTGCACGATGCCCTGCGAGCCGATATAGATCCAGGACCCGGCCGTCATCTGGCCGTACATCATCAGTCCCTTGCGATCGAGCTCGTTGAAATGGCTCCAGTCGGCCCAGTGCGGGACGAGGTTGGAATTGGCGATCAGCACCCGCGGCGCGTCGGCATGGGTGCGGAAGACGCCGACCGGCTTGCCCGACTGCACGAGCAGGGTCTCGTCGTCGGCGAGCGTCTTCAAGGTGGCCGCGATGCGATCGAAATCATCCCAGGTGCGCGCGGCGCGGCCGATGCCGCCATAGACGACCAGCTCGTTGGGGTTCTCGGCCACGTCCGGGTCGAGATTGTTCATCAGCATCCTGAGCGGCGCTTCCGTCTGCCAGCTCAGGGCGTTGAGTTCGGAGCCGCGCGGGCTGCGCACGTCGCGAATATTATGGCGGGGATTGCTCATGGCCGGTCTCCGGGCGTCAGGGACGACGCGATCGCCTCGATGCGCGTCAGGATTTTTGCGAGATGGGCCCGCAGCCGCTCGGCCTTTTGGGGAGCATAGTCGAAGGGCGGGTCTTCCGAGGCCAGGTGCGAGGCCTGCGTCAGTTCCATCTGGATCGCGTGCACCTTGTCGGCGGGCTTTCCGTAGTGACGTGTCGTCCAGCCGCCGCGGAAGCGGCCGTTGACGACGTGGCTGTAGCCGTCGGCGGCCGCGCAGAGATCGGCGACGGCGGTTTCGAACGCGGGCGCGCAGGTTCGGCCGTTATCGGTGCCGATGTTGAAGTCGGGCAGGCGGCCCTCGAACAGGAACGGGCAGACCGAGCGGATCGAGTGGCAGTCATAAAGCACCGCGACGCCGTGCAGCGTCCTGACGCGGGCGATCTCGGCCGAAAGCGCGGCGTGATAGGGCCGGTGAAAGCCGTCGAGCCTTTCGGCCACGTCCGCGTCGGTCGGCGCCGCGCCGTCGCGCCAGATCGGCCGGTCGTCGAAATCGGTTACCGGCACCAGCCCGGTCGTGTTCTGGCCGGGATAGAGGCTTTTGCCGGACGGGTCGCGATTGGCGTCGATGACGTAGCGGTGGAAGGTCGCGCGCACGGTGGTGACGCCGGGCAGGAGGCCGTCATAGAGCCGGTCGACATGCCAGTCGGTGTCGGTCAGAAGCCTGCCTTGTGCGTTCAGCCGCTCGAAAATTTCGGCCGGCAGAAAAGTGCCCGTATGCGGCAGGCCGAGAATGACGGGCGAGGTGCCCTGGCGCACGTCGACCGGGGTCATGGGGCCGGCTCCAGCTTTGGCAGGATGCCGGCGCTGACGCTGGCGTTGAGCGCGCCGGAACGCACCAGCCCGCTCGCCGCCTCCAGATCGTCGGCCATGAAGCGGTCGACCTCCAGCGTCGGCACGACGCCGCGGATCGTTTCCAGGGCGCGCATCAGTTCCGGGCCGGTCTTCAGCGGCGCGCGCAACTCGACGCCCTGGGCCGCCGTCACCGCCTCGATGCCGACGATGCCGGCCAGGTTGTCGCTCATGGCGAGCAGGCGCCGCGCACCGTGGCAGGCCATGGAGACGTGGTCTTCCTGATTGGCCGAGGTCGGCGTCGAATCGACCGAGGCCGGATGCGCCATCTGCTTGTTTTCCGACATCAGCGCCGCGGACGTCACCTCGGCGATCATCAGGCCCGAGTTGAGCCCCGGTTTCTTCGCCAGGAAGGTCGGCAGGCCGAAGGACAGCGCCGGATCGACCAGCAGCGCGATGCGGCGCTGGGCGATCGCGCCGATCTCGCAAATCGCGAGCGCGATCTGGTCGGCGGCGAAGGCCACCGGCTCGGCGTGGAAATTCCCGCCCGAGACGACGTCGTCCGACAGCACCAGCGGGTTGTCGGTGACGGCGTTGGCCTCGATCTCCAGCGTCCGCGCCGCCATGCGCAGCAGGTCGAGACAGGCGCCGTCGACTTGCGGCTGGCAGCGGATGCAATAGGGGTCCTGCACGCGCTGGTCGCCCTCGATATGGCTGTCGCGGATCTCCGACCCGGCCAGCAGGGCGCGCAGCGCGGCGGCGGTGTCGATCTGGCCCCGATGGCCGCGCAGGGTGTGGATTTCCGGGTGAAACGGCGCGGTCGAGCCCATGGCGGCGTCCGTCGACAGCGCGCCGGTGATCAGCGCCGCGCGCGCGGCCCTGTGCGCGCGGAACAGGCCGGCGAGCGCCAGCGCGGTCGACACCTGGGTGCCGTTGATCAGCGCCAGCCCTTCCTTGGCCGCGAGCACGATCGGTTCGAGCTCCGCCTTGTCGAGCGCGTCGGCGGCCGGCATGCGCTGGCCCTCGAACACCGCCTCGCCCTCGCCGATCATCGCCGCCGTCATATGGGCGAGCGGCGCCAGGTCGCCCGACGCGCCGACCGAGCCCTTTTCCGGAATCACCGGCAGGACGTCGCGCGCCAGCATCGCCTCGATCAGCGCCACGGTTTCCGGCCGCACGCCCGACGCGCCGCGCCCGAGCGAGATCAGTTTCAATGCCATCACCAGCCGAACGATATCGCCGGCGAGCGGCGCGCCGACGCCGCAGCAATGCGACAGGATCAGATTGCGCTGCAGCGTCGCCACGTCGTCCGCAGGAATGCGCACGCTGGCGAGCTTGCCGAAGCCGGTATTGATGCCGTAGACGGCCGCGTCGCCGCCGACGATGGCGGCGATGCGCGCGGCGGCGCCAGCGATGGCGGGGCGGAACCGATCGTCGAGCATGACGGCATCGTTGCCGCGGTAGACGGTTTCCAGCGTTGCGAGCGGTACGGCGCCGGGATGCAGCATGATCATCGTCAGTCCTTCGCCTCCACGATGCGGCGGTAAAGCGGATTGTCGCCGATTCGATAGGCGAGCTCGGCCGGGTGCTCGACGTCCCAGATCGCCAGTTCGGCCCGCTTGCCGGGCGCGATCGTGCCGATCTCGCCGTCGAGCCCGAGTGCCAGCGCGGCCTCGCGCGTCGCGCCGGCAAGCGCCTCTTCCGGCGTCAGGCGAAACAAGGTGCAGGCCATGTTGATCGCCAGCAGCAGCGAGGTCATCGGCGAGGAGCCCGGGTTGCAGTCGGTGGCGACCGCGATCGGCACCCCGGCCGCGCGCAGCGCCTCGACCGGCGGCCGTTGCGTTTCGCGCAGGAAATAAAACGCGCCCGGCAAAAGCACGGCGACGCTGCCGGCTTTCGCCATCGCGGCGATGCCGTCGGCGGAAAGATATTCGAGATGGTCGGCCGACAGCGCGCCATAGGACGCCGCCAGGCCGGTCCCGCCCAGGTCCGACAATTGCTCGGCGTGCAGCTTGACCGGCAGGCCGAGCGCCTTGGCGCTGTCGAAGACGCGCGCGATCTGGGCCGGCGAAAAGGCGATGCCCTCGCAGAACCCGTCGACCGCGTCGGCCAGCCCCTCGGCCCGCGCCGCCTCCAGGCCCGGGATCGCGACCTCGTCGATATAGGCGTCGGCGCGGTCCTTGTATTCGGGCGGCACGGCATGCGCGCCGAGATAGCTGGTGCGCACGCGCACCGGCCGCAGTCTTTCGAGCCGGCGCGCCGCGCGCAGCATTTTCAGCTCGTCGGCGACGGTCAGGCCGTAACCCGACTTGACCTCGACGGTCGCCACGCCTTCGCCGATCAGCCGGTCGAGCCGCGGCAACGCTGCTTCGACCAGCGCGTCTTCGCTGAGCGCGCGCGTGGCCGAGACGGTGGAGACGATGCCGCCGCCGGCGCGCGCGATCTCCTCGTAGCTCGCCCCTTCCAGCCGCAGCTCGAATTCGCGGGCGCGATTGCCGCCGAAAACCAGATGGGTGTGGCAGTCGACCAGGGCCGGGGTCGCCAGCCGCCCGCCAAAGCTCTGCGACGGGGCGTCGGCCCAGCCGGCGGGCTGGGCGTCGGCCGGGGCCACCCAGGCGATGCGCCCGGCCTCGACGCCGATCGCGCCGCGCTCGATCAGCCCGTAGGGAACACCGTCCGCCTCAAGCGTGGCGATACGCAGGTCGGCAAGGATCTTGCGCGTCATCGATGGGTCGATTTCCGGTTTTCAAATTCAAGAATAACGCTATTATGTCTAGACATAATGAGTCAATTGGAAAGAGTGCGATGTCGTCGATTTTTGCGCGCGAAGCGCTGACCCGGGCCGGATGGCAGGCGAATGTCCTGGTCGAGATCGACGCCGACGGCCGCATCGCGGCCGTGCGCGCCGACGCGACGCCGGCGGCAGACAGCCACAATGTGGCCGTGCTCCTGCCGGCGCCGTCCAACCTGCACAGCCATACCTTCCAGCGCGCCATGGCGGGGCTGGCGGAGGCGCGCGGGCCGGCCGCGCGCGACAGCTTCTGGACCTGGCGCGAGATCATGTATCGCTTTCTCGACGTGCTTGAGCCCGACGAGATCGAGGCCGTTGCCGCGCTCGCCTTCATGGAGATGCAGGAGGCCGGCTTCGCCGCCGTGGCGGAGTTCCATTATCTGCACCACCAGCCCGGCGGCGCCGCCTATGCCGATCCCGGCGAGCTTGGCGCCCGCATCGCCGCCGCCGCGGCCGAAACCGGCATCGGGCTCACTTTGCTGCCGGTGCACTACGCCCAGGGCGGCGTCGACGGGCGGCCGCTTGCGGGCGGCCAGTTGCGGTTCGGCAACGATCTCGACCGGTATCTGGAGCTGGTTGCGCGCGCCGAAGCGACGATCAAGGCGCTGCCCGGCGATGCCGGTTGGGGATATGCGCCGCACTCGCTGCGCGCCGTCGGCGCCGCCGACCTCGAACGGCTGGCGGGAATCCGCGGCGACCGCCCGTTCCACATGCATATCGCCGAGCAGGAACAGGAAATCGACGAAATGCTGGCGGTTCATGGCGCGCGGCCGGTCGAATGGCTGCTCGACACGGTCGCGGTCGACCGGCGCTGGTGCCTGATCCATTGTACGCACATGAGCGAAAAGGAGACGGCCGGGCTCGCCGCCGCCGAGGCGACGGCGGGATTGTGCCCGGTCACCGAGGGCAATCTCGGCGACGGTATTTTCGACGGCGCGCGCTTTCGTGCCGCCGGCGGCGTGTTCGGCATCGGTTCCGATTCCAACATCCGCATCGGCGTCGCCGGGGAGTTGCGCCAGCTCGAATATTCGCAGCGGCTGCGCGACCGGCTGCGCGTCGTGCTGGCCGACGCCGGAGAATCGAGCGGCCGGGTGCTCTACCGGACCGCGCTGAAGGGCGGCGCGCGCGCGCTCGGCCGCGACAGCGGCGCGCTCGCGCCGGGGGGGTGGGCCGACCTGGTCGCGCTCGATCCGGCCCGTTCCGCGCTCTACGGTCTCGCCGGCGACCGCCTGCTCGACGGCTGGATCTTCGCCGGCGGCAACGAGACCGTCACCGATCTGTGGTCGGCAGGCCGCCACGCGGTTCGCGACGGACGGCATCGCGGCCGCGACGCGATCGTGCGGCGCTATGCAAGCTGCATGGAATCGGTCATGGCACGGTTATGACGACCGATCGGCGCACCACCTTCCGCGACATCAAATCCGAGCTGGAACGCCGGATCGCGCGCCGGCAATGGCCGCCCGGCGCCACGATCCCCGGCGAGGAGGCGCTGGCGGCCGAGTTCGGCGTCGCCCGCGCCACCGTCAACCGCGCGGTGCAGGAACTCGCCCGGTCCGGCCTCGTCGAGCGCAAGCGCAAATCCGGCACGCGGGTCGCGCTTTATCCGGTGCGCGAGGCGCGGCTTTCGATCCCGCTGGTGCGCAAGGAGATCGAGGCCAAGGGCGCCGTCTACGCCTATTCGCGGCTGAGCCGCGCCGTCGTCGCCGCCCCCGATTTCCTGCGCGCGCGGCTCGCCCTGCCGGCTTCGGCCAAAGTGCTGCATCTGCGCTGCCTGCATCTGGCCGACCGGGCGCCGTTCCAGTTCGAGGAGCGCTGGATCAATCTCGATGCGGTGCCGGAAGCCCGCCACGAGGCTTTCGAAGAGATCGGGCCGAACGAATGGCTGGTCGAAAACGCGCCGTTCTCGCGCGCCGAGTTCGCCTTTCGCGCCGCGCGCGCCGGCCGCGACGAGGCCGCGCTGCTGCAGGTGGTCGAGGGCGAAGCCGTGTTCGTGGCCGAGCGCATGACCTGGCTTGCCGACAAGCCGATCACCTTCGTGCGCATGGTCCACCCGCCCGGCCACCGCATGGTGACGGAAATCTGAGCCTCTCGGCCTCGCCCCGCAGGGCTGTCGCCGGGCCGCTGCGGCTCGAAACCGGGGCCGCCGGTTTCGGCGTCGTGCCGGCGCCGCGCTTGCGCCAGATCAAGGCGCCGCCGCGGCAACCGGGCCAAGGGGGGACGAGCCCCCGCGGCACGCGGGGCTGGACCGTCTGCATTGAAATATGCAAATCTTTGAATGGAACGTTTTGCCGCGTCTTCGAGGGAAGACAAAAACCGTCCGGCAGGTTAGAAAAGTTCCAAGGAGAACACGGATGGACTTCGAAGCCTTTTTTGCCACGAAGCTCGACGGCCTTCGCGACGAGGGCCGCTATCGCGTTTTCGCGGAACTGGAGCGGCATGCGGGCTCGTTTCCGCGCGCGACGCGCTTTGTCGGCGACGAAACCCGCGAGGTCACCGTATGGTGCTCGAACGACTATCTCGGCATGGGCCAGCACCCCAAGGTGATCGCGGCCATGCACGAGGCGCTCGATCGCTGCGGCGCCGGCGCCGGCGGCACGCGCAACATTTCCGGCACCAATCACTACCACGTGTTGCTGGAGCGCGAGCTGGCCGATCTGCACGGCAAGGAATCGGCGCTGATCTTCACCTCCGGCTATGTCTCCAACTGGACGACGCTGTCGACGCTGGGCGCCAACATTCCCGGCTGCGTGATCGTGTCGGACGAGGGCAACCACGCCTCGATGATCGAGGGCATTCGTCATTCCCGGGCCGAAAAGCGCGTCTGGAAGCACAATGACGTGCGCGATCTCGACCGCATCCTGTCGGAATACGGGCCCGACCGGCCGAAGATCGTCGCCTTCGAGAGCGTCTATTCGATGGACGGCGACATCGCGCCGATCCGCGAAATCCTCGACGTCGCCGAAAAGCACGGCGCCATGACCTATCTCGACGAGGTGCACGCGGTCGGCCTCTACGGCCCGCGCGGCGGCGGCGTTGCCGAGCGCGAGGGGCTGATGGACCGCCTCACCATCATCGAAGGCACGCTCGGCAAGGCGTTTGGCGTCGTCGGCGGCTACATCACCGGTTCGACGGCGCTGTGCGACTTCGTGCGCTCCTTCGCCTCCGGCTTCATCTTCACCACCGCCCTGCCGCCGCACGTGGCCGCCGGCGCGCTGACCTCGATTCGCCATTTGAAGTCGAGCCAGCTCGAGCGCGCCCGTCATCAGGACCGCGTGGCCAAGGTGCGCGCCCGCCTGGAGGCGATCGGCATCCCGACCATGCCCAATCCGAGCCATATCGTGCCGGTGATGGTGGGCGATGCCGCCAAGTGCAAGTGGATCTCGGACCTGTTGCTCGACAATCACGGCATCTACGTCCAGCCGATCAACTACCCGACCGTGCCGCGCAAGACCGAGCGGCTGCGCATCACGCCGTCGCCGCTGCATACCGACGCCGACATCGATCATCTGGTGCAGGCGCTCTCGGAACTGTGGTCGCAATGCGCGCTGGCCCGCGCCGTGGCCTGACGCCGCGGCGCCCGTTCCCGACCGCCCCGCGAGACCGTCCAGGCCCGGGCGTCTTCAGCGAAGGGTGACGCTCCTCGAAGCGAACCGCGCTAGCGGCCGACCCGGTTCGCCGGCGCCGCGACGATCTCGGCCGGCCGCGGGCGCGGCTTTGCCCCCAGCAGCCGCCCCATGATCCAGTCTCCCGCGGGGCGCTCGAAATAACGGTGGGACACCATGGCGACGCCGATCACCACAAGGGCGGGCACGAACCAGTAGGTATAGAAGCTGACCACGCCGAGCGGCTCGAGCAGCTTGCGCCAGACGATGGCCAGGAACACGCTCTCGATGACCGGGTGGATCAGGTAGATGCCGAGCGACACCTTACCGAGCGGGTGCAGGAAGGCGAGGTAGAGCGAGGAGTCGGGCCGGTTGCGTTCGGCGAGCGCGGCGCAATACATGGCCAGGCCGAGCAGCAGCACGATCACGTAGGAATATTGATTGGTCGCCATCGCCGCGATCGCCAGCGCGAAGACGATCCAGGCCGGCGCGTGGCTTTCAAGGCGCCAACGGCTGTCGCGCACCGCCATCGCCACGAAGGCGCCGAGCGCGAAATCGGCGAAGGCGCGATAGGCGCCCCAGGTATTGGCTTCCAGCCAGCTCGCGAACGGGATGATCCTGGCCGCCACGGCGACTTCCAGCGCCAGGATGCACAGCGCCGCCAGCGCCGCCAGCCCGGTCTTGCCGCCGACCCGGTAGGCCAGGATGATCAGCGGCAGGAGCAGATAGCAGAACCATTCCGCCGACATCGACCAGGCGACATAGTTGAAGGTCAGCGTGTCGGTCAGGCCCCAGGCCTGCAGCAGCAGCAGATTGGCCGGCAAGGCCGACCAGGCATAGCGGCCCGGATCGCCGGTCTGCACGAAGCCGAAATCGATCGCCAGCGCGACGACGCAGAAAAACAAAAGCGTAACCAGGTAGAGCGGGTAGAAGCGCGCGATGCGCCGCAGCAAGTAACGGGCAAAACTGCCGCGCTCCTTCAAGAGCCTGTCGCCGTAGCGCTCCATGATCAGGAAGCCGGAGATCATGAAGAACATCTCCATCAGCGGCATCAGCCGGTAGAGCGCCGCGCTGGCTTCCTCGTGACCCGGCGGCGCATAGCGCAGGAAATGCCACATCATGATGGTCAGCGCGGCGGTGAGCCGCCAGGTTTCGAAGATGCGGTAATGCATGCAACATCTGCCGGCTTCATCAAGAAATTCCAGCCGACAATGACATTAAATACTTCAGAAAAACCTAATGATTGTATTGGGGCGTACGACTTGTTTTTGTAAAGCTTACGTAGTCATGTACAGATCCTGTGCGCCTCGGGTGTGCTGGGTTGTGGGCCTCCGTCCCCGACGCGTTTCCCGTGACCGGGCATCGCCGCCGCCCGGCGTCCGGTGGCCGTCCGCGCAACAAAAAACCCTCACCCGCGGCCCGGCCGCGAATGAGGGTTCGTCGTCTGCCTGCGGACCCGGCGCCGTGCGCCGGGCCTTCAGTCGAACGAAGGGGCCGCTCAGGCGGACTTCTTCTTGTCGTCGTCGTCGATCTCCTCGAAATCGGCATCGACGACGTCCTCGCCGCTCTTTTCGGCGTCGGCCTGGGCATCGCTTTCCGCCGCCTCGGCCTGCGAGGCCTCGTACATGGCCTGACCGAGCTTCATCGAGGCTTCGGCGAGCGCGTTGGTCTTGGTCTTGATGTCCTCGACATCGTCGCCTTCGACCGCGGTCTTGAGCGCGGCGATCGCCTCGGAGATCGCGTTGCGATCGTCCTCGGAGACCTTTTCGCCGTACTCGGCCAGCGACTTCTCCGAGGAATGAACCAGGGCCTCGGCCTGGTTCTTGGCCTCGACCGCCTCGCGGCGCTGCTTGTCGCCCTCGGCATTGGTCTCGGCGTCCTTGACCATCTTCTCGATCTCGTCGTCGCTCAAGCCGCCCGACGCCTGGATGCGGATCTGGTGCTCCTTGCCGGTGCCCTTGTCCTTGGCCGAGACGTTGACGATGCCGTTGGCGTCGATGTCGAACGTGACCTCGATCTGCGGCACGCCGCGCGGCGCGGGCGGAATGCCGACCAGGTCGAACTGGCCGAGCATCTTGTTGTCGGCCGCCATTTCACGTTCGCCCTGGAAGACCCGGATCGTGACCGCGGACTGGTTGTCCTCGGCGGTCGAGAAGACCTGGCCCTTCTTGGTCGGGATCGTGGTGTTGCGGTCGATCAGACGGGTGAACACGCCACCCAGCGTCTCGATGCCGAGCGACAGCGGCGTCACGTCGAGCAGCAGCACGTCCTTGACGTCGCCCTGCAGAACGCCGGCCTGAATGGCCGCGCCCATGGCGACCACCTCGTCGGGGTTCACGCCCTTGTGCGGCTCCTTGCCGAAGAACTGCTTGACCGCCTCCTGGATCTTGGGCATGCGCGTCATGCCGCCCACCAGCACCACCTCGTCGATCTCGCCGGCCTGCACGCCGGCGTCCTTCAACGCCGCCTTGCACGGGTTGATGGTGCGGCTGACCAGATCCTCGACCAGGCTTTCGAACTTCGCCCGGGTGAGTTTCATCGTCAAATGTTTGGGGCCGGACTGGTCGGCGGTGATGAAGGGCAGGTTGATTTCGGTCTGCGATGTCGCCGACAGCTCGATCTTGGCCTTCTCGGCGGCTTCCTTCAGCCGCTGCAGGGCGAGCTTGTCGTTCTTCAGATCGATGCCCTGCTCCTTCTTGAATTCCTCGGCGAGGTAATTGACCAGACGCATGTCGAAGTCTTCGCCACCCAGGAAGGTGTCGCCATTGGTCGACTTCACCTCGAACACGCCGTCGCCGATCTCCAGGATCGAGATGTCGAACGTGCCGCCGCCGAGGTCGTAGACGGCGATCGTGCCGGACTTCTTCTTGTCGAGCCCGTAGGCGAGCGCGGCCGCGGTCGGCTCGTTGATGATGCGCAGCACCTCAAGCCCGGCGATCTTGCCGGCGTCCTTGGTGGCCTGACGCTGGGCGTCGTTGAAATAGGCCGGAACGGTGATGACGGCCTTCTCGACCTTCTCGCCGAGATAGCTTTCCGCCGTCTCCTTCATCTTCTGCAGGACCATCGCGGAAATCTGCGAGGGCGAATATTTCTTGTCCTGAACCTCGACCCACGCATCGCCATTGTCGGCCTTGCTGATCTTGTAGGGAACGAGCTTCTTGTCCTTGTCGGTCACCGGGTCGTCGTAGCGCCGTCCGATCAGGCGCTTGACCGCGAAAATCGTGCCTTCCGGATTGGTCACGGCCTGCCGCTTGGCAGGCTGGCCGACGAGGCGCTCGTCACCGTCGGAAAAAGCCACGATCGACGGCGTCGTGCGCGCGCCTTCGGCGTTTTCGACGACCTTCGGTTCCTTGCCGTCCATGACCGCGACACACGAGTTCGTGGTTCCCAGGTCGATACCAATTACTTTTGCCATTCTTCTTCTCCGCTAAGCAGGCTGCCAAGGACCCATTGCGGCGTTCGGCGCGGCAGCCCCTGTTCACAAGAAAGCGCCCCACAGCTTCCCGAGGGAATGCGCGTGCAGCGTTGCGGCGTATATAAGAACAGCGATTTCGGGGCGCAAGCGTCGTGCGGCGCCGTTTGCCTGCAAATGCCGTCCGCCGCACCTTCCCAACCCCGGCGCGACCAAAAAAAGCCCGGTTCGGCCGACGGCGGGACACGCGGACCGAGATATCGTCGAGACTCGGCAAAGCGCCATCCATTCCCCATATTGGGCGCATGAGCCGGCAATCCAATCTCGACCTCGTCCAGCAGCGCCGCAGCCGCGCGCTGAACACGCTGCACACCTGGCTGCTCGCCACCGGCAGCCTGTTGATCCTCGCCGTCAGCGCCTGGGCGTTCGGCGGCCTGGTGGCGCTCGTCTACGCGCTGGTGGTCGGCACGATCTCGATGCTGGCGATGCGCCGCGTCAGCCCGCGTCTGGTCCTGTCCATGTACAAGGCAAGGCCGGTCTCGCGGGCGCAGCTCGCCGAAGGGATCGCCATTCTGGAAGAACTCGCCCGGCGCGCCGGGCTGCCGGCCGCGCCGGTTCTTCATGTCGTGCCCTCGCGCATGATGAACGCGTTTGCCGTCGGCCGCCGCGACGATTCGGCGATCGCGGTCACCGACGCGCTCATCCGGCGCATGAGCCTGCGCGAACTGACCGCGATCCTGGCGCACGAGGTCAGCCACATCGCCCATGAGGACGTGAAGGTGATGGCCCTGGCCGACATGGTTTCGCGGTTCACCTCGGTCATGTCGACGATCGGCCTTTTGTCGCTGGTGTTGAACCTGGTCGTCTTCGCCGGCGGCTATCAGGCGCAGGTGCCCTGGCTGGCGGTTCTGGTGCTGCTGGCCGCGCCCACCGTCGGCGGCCTGTTGCAGATGGCGCTGTCGCGCACGCGCGAATACGACGCCGATCTCGGCGCCGCCATGCTGACCGGCGATCCCGAAGGACTCGCCTCGGCGCTGGTCAAGCTCGAGCGTGCCCAGGGGCGGTTGTGGGAAAGCCTGCTGCTTCCGGGCGGGCGCATTCCCGACCCCTCGGTGCTGCGCACCCACCCGCCGACCGACGAGCGGGTCCGGCGACTGATGGCGCTGAAGGGCGCGGGCGACCTGCCGCATGAGGATCTGCCCGGTCAAGCGGGCGGCCGGGCGCGGCAGCGGCGCGCGAGCTTCATTCCCGCCATCGGCCGTCGCCGGCCCGACGCGGCGACCTATCGGCGTCTTGCCGGCCTGATGCCGAGTGGGTCCATCGTGGCGGAGGAGGCGGCGGCGCGTCCGGCCCGTTCCGGCGCGCTGGCCGATCCGGCCGGGCGGCCGCGCATCCGCATCCGCCGCGGCGGCGTGTGGTGGTAGTAAGCCCGTCCCTGCCACGCCGCGATCATAATTCGTTTCGGCCAAGCCACTGAGATCGCGGGCAAAACGCGGCTCCTGCGCCGGCTTGCGCGCGTTCCCGGCAAGAATGTCGTAATCGGACCTTGCAATGTCGTTTTCGGACGATATCCTGCGGCCACCAATCACGGTGGCTTTTCCAGTCGATGGAACCGCGCCGCTTTCGGCGCCTTGAATTTGGCCACCTCTGCTCTCGCAGCCTTTGTCGCGCGCCCGTCGGGCGCGTTTCTGCGCGGGCAGGCGCCGCCCTGTCGGGGGTCCGAGGCGTTCACCATCCATTGT
This sequence comes from Nitratireductor alexandrii, assembly GCF_004000215.1. Lineage (GTDB taxonomy): Bacteria > Pseudomonadota > Alphaproteobacteria > Rhizobiales > Rhizobiaceae > Mangrovimarina > Mangrovimarina alexandrii. The sequence goes on from NZ_RBVY01000008.1 coordinate 152,644, forward strand.
GCGTGGTCCGTAGCGGGCCGCGCCGCTGCTGCCCGCCGCGCCGGCCGGGTTGCGGCCGATGCGAACCACAGGCGAAACGGAGAGCGATATGAACGAGGCAGCACTCAAACAGCCAAATGCCGAGCTGGAAATGGACCAGCAGCTTTATGGCGACGATCCGCTGGCCAACCGCGAGACCGATCTCTATCGCGGCGAATATGTGATGACCTTCGTGGAGAAGTGGGACGAACTCATCAACTGGACGGCGCGGGCCGAGAGCGAGGGCCAGTTCTTCATCGACGTGCTGCGCGCCAGGGGCAAGGAAACCGTGCTCGACGTCGCCTGCGGTACCGGCTTCCACTCCGTGCGCCTCAACGAGGCCGGTTTCAACGTCACCTCGGCCGACGGTTCGGCCGCGATGCTGGCCAAGGCGTTCCAGAACGGCCAGGCGCGCGGGCTGATCCTGAAGACGGTGCAGGCCGACTGGCGTTGGCTCAACCGCGACATCCAGGGCAAATACGACGCCATCATCTGCCTGGGCAATTCCTTCACCCATCTGCACACCGAGGCCGACCGCCGCCGCGCGCTGGCGGAATTCTACGCCGCGCTCAAGCATGACGGCATCCTGATCCTCGACCAGCGCAACTACGACACCATGCTCGACGAGGGCTTCAAGTCGAAACACAAATTCTACTATTGCGGCGACAAGGTCACGGCCGAGCCCGAGCATATCGACGACAGCCTGGTGCGCTTCAAATACAGCTTCCCCGACGGCGCCGAATACACGCTCAATTTGTGTCCGATCCGCAAGAACTACGTGCGCAAGCTCCTGTCGGAGGCCGGTTTCCAGCGGGTGCGCACCTATGGCGACTTCCAGGAGACCTATGCCGAAAACGAACCGGATTTCTTCGTCCACGTGGCCGAGAAGTCGACCCTGCACGTCGTGCGCTGGGGCGGCGAGGCGCGCCCGGAGGGCCAGGCCGATATCCGCGACGTCACCGAGGATTATTACGACGGCGACGACGCCGACACGTTCTACTCCACGGTCTGGGGCGGCGAGGACCTCCATATCGGCATCTACAAGGACACAAAGGACATCCGCGAGGCCTCCGTCGTCACCGTCGACCGCATGATCGCGGCCCTGCCGGAGATCGGTTCCGATACCAAGATCCTCGACATCGGCGCCGGCTACGGCGGCTCGATGCGCCATGTGGTCAAGAAGTTCGGCAACGAGGCGGCCTGCCTCAACATCTCCGAGACCCAGAACGACACCAACCGCCACAAGAACCGGCGTGCCGGCCTCGCCGACAAGATCCGCGTCGTGCACGGTGTGTTCGAGGACATTCCCGAAGCCGACGCCAGCCAGGACGTGGTGTGGAGCCAGGACGCGATCCTGCATTCCGACCAGCGCGAGAAGGTGCTGGCGGAGGTCTGGCGCGTGCTCAAGCCCGGCGGCCATTTCGTCTTCACCGACCCGATGCAGGCCGACGACGTGCCCGACGGCGTGCTGCAGCCGGTCTACGACCGCCTGCAGTTGAACAGCCTGGGCTCGTTCCGCTTCTACCGCGAGGCCGCGCAGGCGCTCGGCTTCGAGATCGTGGCGCAGGAGGACCTGACCGGCGATCTGCGCACCCATTATTTCCGGGTTCGCGAGGAGCTTTTGGCCAATTACGACAAGCTGCGCGAGAGCGGCGCCTCGAGCGACTATCTCGACAAGATGGCGGTCGGGCTCGAAAACTGGGTCAAGGCGGCCGATGCCGGTCATCTGGCCTGGGGCATCCAGCTGTTCCGCAAGCCGGACTGAAAAACGGGCGCGCGCGCCTGACGCAAAACGACGGCGTCCCGGCAACGGGGCGCCGTATTTTTTTGGGTGCGGCGGCCCCTCAGCGTGTCGCGCCGACCAGGATGAACGGCGCCCAGGCGGCGGGATCGGCGCGCGCGCCGCCGGCCTCGATCTCGGCCAGCATGGCGCGGCGCAGCGCCTCGGCCCGGTCGATGCGCGGATCGGCGGCAAGCGCCGCGACCGCGCCGGTCACCAGCCGCACGGCGGCATCCGACTGGACCGGCCAGTGCGACACCAGCAGCGCGCGGGCGCCGGCATAAAAGAAGGCGCGCGCCAGGCCGGAAAGCGCCTCGCCGCCGCCGTCGCCGGAGGCGGTGTTGCAGGCCGACAGGATCACCCAGTCCGCATCGAGCTTCAGTGTCGCCACTTCCGAGGCCGTCAGCAACCCGTCGTCGCGCGCCGTCGCCGTCGCCGGCGGTGTCAGCACGATCGCCGGTTCCGCGAGGCCCGACAGATCGCCGGAGACGAGCCCGTGCGTGGCGAAATGCACGATGCGCGCCCGGGCGAGCCGGCCGTCCTGCGACGCACGCTTGACCCCGGCCTCGCTTGCCGCCCGGCCGAGAGAGACGGCGTCGTCGCCGGCCCGCAGCGCCCGGGCGATCGCGCAGGCCTCGTCGGTCGTTTCCGGCAGCGGCGCCAGCCGGCGCACCGCGCCGACATCAGCCACGGCGCCGCGAAACAGCGACGACAGTGCCGGCATGGGCGCGGCCGCCGCCGCGCCGCCGCCGGCCGCCGCCGGACCGCATTCGGTGCGCGTAAAGGCGCGCCGGTCGTCGTCGCCCGGACCGGTCAACAACGGATTGGCGAAACCGAGATAGGGGACGCGCTCGTCGTCGGCGCGGCCGACCGCGGCCAGGACGGCGAGCGAGGCCACGGACGGCATCACCGCGATCGCATGATCGCGCAACAGCCAGCCGGCCTCGCTGTAGTCCGCCGCGCCGCCGGTCCGCGGCCGCGCGCGCACCAGAAGGTGGACGGGCAGGCTGGCAAGGCTCCTCGACGGCACCACCACCAGCGTCCTGCCGGCGATCATGTCGGCGACCGGCGCCAGCATCGTCTCATAAAGCCCGGCCGCGATGGCGAGCACGGCGCCCTTTCGGTCGGGCTCGCCGTCGGCCACCAGCGATTGCGCGCCGCGCGTCAGCGGCCCGACGCCCAGCATGCCGCGCAGCCGGCGCACATCCGCCGCCAGCGCGCGGCTCGGCCTGTCGAGCCTGATCCAGCGCGCCGCGCCGCGCTTGGGCACCGCCCACAGATAGGTCTCGAAATCGACCGTGCCGAGCGGGCTGGTGTCGGCGTAGAACAACAGTACCTCGTCCTCGGCGAGCGCGGCCCGGGCGGCGGCGAAGCCGACCGGCGCCGGCCGCCGCAGGCTGGCGAAATCGGGAAACGCCTCGGCAAGCCGCGCATCGATGGCCCGGATGCGGCGGTCGGTCCGCGACAGCGCGGCTTCGAGCGTCGCGATGCTCGCCATGGCGTCGCCCGAGCGGTCCTGCCCATGCAGGCTCGTCAGGCGGCGGTCGTCCCGTTGCCAGCGCTCGACCAGGTCCTGCCGCTCGCGCACCAGGCGGGCGAGGTCGCCGTTTCCGGCCGCGTGGCGGGCGCCGAGCTGCGAAAGCGCGACCGCGGCGCGCGAATCAATGACGCGCTGCGCGGTCAGAAAGGCCTTTTCGGCAAGGGCGGTCCGTTCCCGCGGCCGTTCTTGCGACAGGCGCTCATAGGTCTTGACCAGATGATCGAAGATCGCCCCGCGCGCGACGGCCTGGTCCTCGATCCTGCCGGTGCGGTTGGCGAAGGCGTTTTGCGCGTCGATCGCGGCCAGGCGTTCGGTCAGCGTCGCCGCGCGTTCGAGTGCGCGTCGTGCGGCGGCAAAGGAGCCGCGCATGAACGCGGCCTCCCCCAGATCGGCCAGCACCGGGATCGTCTCGGCGCTGTCGGTGCCGAAGCGCCCCCGCAGCCAGGCGAGCGCGGCGGCGAATTGTTCGCCGGCCTCGTCGAACCGGCCCTCGGCCATGCGGATCCGGCCGATCAGGCTGTCGGCGCGGATTGCCGAGCGCTGCCGGGAGGCAAGGGTGGCGAAGATGGCGCGCGCGGCTTGGCTCAAGCGCTCGGCGGCGGCCAAATCGCCCTGTTCGAGCCGGATATAGGCGAGCGTCAGCATCAGCTCGCCCGCCGTCGGATCGCTGGCGCCGCGCGCCGCCGTCACCGCGTCCAGCGAGCGCCGGGTCAGCGCCGCCGCCTCATCCAGCCGGCGCTGGCTGAAGCGGGTGTAGGCGAGCGCGGTGCGCGCCAGGACCATCTGCTCGCTTTCCTGGCCGTGGCCTTCCATGATCGACAGCGCCCGTGTCAGCAGCGGGTCGGCCTCGGCAAAACGCTGCTGGCCGGAATAGACCAGCCCGAGCACGAGAAAGTCGAACCCGGTCAAGAGATCGTCGTCCCCGCGCGCCGCCAGGCTGATCGACAGCGCCCGCTTGGCGAAGATTTCGGCTTCGGCGGCGCGGTCGCCGGCATTGGCGGCATTGGCGATCCAGCGCGCCGCCTCGCCGACGCCTGCCGCATCGGGCCCCTGGGCGCGCTCGCGCAACGCGAGCAGCCGGCGAAACACCTGCTCGGCCTCGTCGGCCCGTTCGTCGCCCATCAGCGCCACGCCGAGACGCATCAACACCGCGTCGGTGGCCGGCGCCGCCCTGCCCGCGCTCGCCTCGCGGATCGGCAGGGCGCGGCGGTAGGCGGTGACGGCTTCGGCGGCCCTCTTCTGTTTCTCGAGCGCGCGGCCGAGCCCCTCCAGCGAGGCGGCAACCGCCGGATGGTCGGGACCGAGCGCGGTTTCGCGTGCGGCCAGGGCCGCGCGATAAAGCGGTTCGGCCGCGCCGGGTCGCCGCGTCTCGAACAAAAGATTGGCGAGCCCCTGCCGATAGGAGGCGAGATGAACGTCGTCGTCCTTGAAGGACGCCTCGGCCGCTGCGATCGCGGCGCGATAGGCGGGTTCCGCCACCGCGTAGCTGCCGGCGAAATGCAGCATGAAGGCCCGCTCGCCGCGCCACAAGACCACGGTCCTGTGGTCGGGACCGAATGCGGTCGCGCCGATCGCGATCGCCTTTTCGATCGCCGCGGCGGCCTCGGCATGGTCGCCCCTGGCGCCGAAAAGCCGGGCGAGACCGAAAAAGGTCGTCGCCACGTCGGCATGATCCGGGCCGAGCGCGCTTTGGCGGATGGCGAGCGCCAGGTTGTAGAGCTTTTCGGCTTCCCGATAGGCGCCGGTGGATTTCAGCGTCACCGCGAGATCGTTGGCGGAGCGGGCGATTTCCGGATCGTCCGGCGCCAGCCGCGCCCTGCGCACGGCGAGCGCCTTGCGGAAATGGGATTCGGCCTCGCCGAAGCGGCCCTGCTCGAACAGCGTGTCGCCGAGCAGCCGGTGGAGATTGGCCGTCTCCAGCGCGTCCGCGCCCAACGCCGTCTCCGCCGCGGCGAGCGCGGCGCGGGCCAGGGCCTCGCCATCGGCGGCCCGGTCGTCGTCGAGCAGTCGCTGGACCTCCATTGCCTGCGCCTCGGCGTCCTCGGCCGGACCGGCATAGGAAAAAGCCGGCGCACCCGCCAGGAACAGGCCGAGCAGCACCCCGCCTGCCCATCGACGCTTGTTACGTCCCGCTCTGCGCTGCCAGCCGATCCGCATCGTCACCACCCATGCCCGGCTCCATCAAAGCGCGGGCTTTTGGCGGGAGCAAGGCGGCCGCCCTCGGTCATGCCGGGGCCCCGACGCTCACACGGGCTCCCACCCCTCATGGCGTCCGGCGCGGTAGATCGCGTCGATCAGCTTCTGGTTCTTGACCGAGTCCTCGAGCGTGAAGACGGGCACGTCCTCGCCGGCCGCCGCCCGCGCGAAGGCTTCCACTTGCAGCCGGTATTGCCGGGTGGCCGGAAAGCGCCACACGGTCGCTTCGGTATGGGTCTGGTCGTGCAGTTCGACGCGATGATGGTCGTAGTCGCCGGCATTGAAGGGCGCGTGCAGCTCGATGAAACCCGTGTCGCCGTGGAACACCATCGACTGGCGCAACGCCATCTGGGTGGAGCAGTAGAAGGAGAGTTCGAACCCGCCGAAATCCGCTTTCACGCTGGCATAGATGTCGGTTGCGAACCGCGTGTCGCGCGCCACGGCCGCCTGCACCCGTCGCGGTTCCTCGCCGGTGACGAAGCGGGTGGTCACGGTCGGATAGACGCCGATATCGGGCAGCGCGCCGCCGCCGAGTTCGGGCTTGTTGCGCATATTGTCGGGATCGACGTTGAAATAGGAAAACGCGCCCTGCACGTGGCGCAGGCGGCCGATGCCGCCCTGCCGCACCAGATCGCGCACCTTTTGCCATTGCGGGTGATAAAAGACCATGAAGGCCTCGCTGACGACGACGCGGTTGCGCTCGCGCGCCGCGATCACCCGGGCAATGTCGCCGGCCTCCAGCGCCAGCGGCTTTTCCACCAGCACATGCTTGCCGGCGTCCGCCGCCCTGATCGCCCATTCGACATGCTGCGCGCTCGGCAGGGGAATATAGACGCCGTCGACATCGGGCGAGGTGAGGAGGTCCTCATAGCTGCCGAAGGCGTGCGGGACGCCGAACCGGTCGGCGAGCGCGCGGGCGCGGGCGAGGTCGCGGCTGGCGATCGCGGTGACGACGCCGTTTTCTGCATCCTGCATGGCCGGCAGCAGATGATCGCGGGCGATCTTGGCGGTGGACAGGATACCCCAGCGGAACAACGGCCATCTCCCTCGCAACGAGGGGTTCAGCCTAGCGCTCGCCGGGTGACATGAAAAGATGCCGCGCACTCCCCGCCGGGCCACCAGCGAGGCTGCGACCGCGCGCGCCCCGGCCGTCGCGACGGGCGGGGCGGTGGTGTCCTCAGCCGCGCAGGACGCCGCCGGTCTGCTTTTCCACGTTTGCAACGATTCGGGCCGATAGCGCCTCGAAATCCTCGTCGGTCAGCGTGCGCTCCTGCGGCTGGATGGCGACCTCGATCGCGATCGACTTCTTGTCGGCCCCGATCGAAGCGCCCTCGAACACGTCGAACACCGACACGCCGGCAATCAGCTTCTTGTCGGCGGCCGCGACCGCGCGCGTGAGGACGCCGGCAGCCACACCTTTGTCGACCACGAAGGCGAAATCGCGCTTCACCGCCTGGAATGGCGACAGGTCGAGGCGCGGCTTGGTGCGGGTCGCCTTGGCCTTGGGCTCGGGCACGGCGTCGAGATAGACCTCGAAGCCGCAGATCGGCCCGGCCGCGTCGAGCGCCTCCAGCGTGTCGGGATGGAACTCGCCGAACGTGCCGAGCAGGTTCTTCGGCCCGAGCTTGATCGTGCCGGAACGGCCGGGGTGATACCAGTCCGGCCCGCCGGCCTCGATCGTCAGCTTGTCGATCGGCGCGCCGGCCGCCTCCAGCGCGGCGAGCGCGTCGGCCTTGGCGTCGAACACGCCCACGGTCGCCGCGTTGCCGGCCCAGTGCCGGCCCGCGCCCTCCAGCGTGGCGGTGCCGCGGCGCACGCCGCCGGCGACCCGGCGCTGGTCCTCGGGCCGGTCGCCCTGATAGGTGCCCGAGACCTCGAACAGGGCGATGTCGCCGAAACCGCGATCGGCGTTGCGCTGCGCCGCCGCGATCAGGCCCGGCAGCAGCGAGGGCCGCATGTCCGACATGTCGGCGGCGATCGGGTTCGACAGTTTCAGCGCCGGCGCGCCGCCGCCGAACAGCGCGGCGTGGCGTTCGGGAATGAACGACCAGGTGACCGCCTCCATCATGCCGCGCACGGCCAGCGCGCGGCGCGCGGCGCGGGTGCGGTTTTGCAGCGTGGTCAGGATGCGGCTGCCGACGGCCGTGGTCTGGGGCAGCGGCGCCGGCGCGATCCGGTTGACGCCGTGAATGCGCATCACCTCCTCGACCAGATCGGCCTTGCCGTCGATGTCGGGACGCCAGGACGGCACGACGAAACGGACGACCGCGCCGTCCGTCGCGCCTTTCGGAACGAAACCGAGGCGCTTCAGGATGGCGATGCTTTCGGCCCGGTCGACGTCCAGGCCGGTCAGGCGCTTGGTTTCCGACAGCGGGAAGTCGACCTCGCGGTAATGGTGGCCGGTTTCGCCGACGATCTCGCCGTCCCTGGCGGTCGGCGTGCCGAGCACGATCTCCGGTTCGCTCGGCGTGCCGCCGCAGAATTCGAGCACCATGCGCGTGCCCAGATCCAGGCCGGCGCCCATGAATTCCGGGTCGACCCCGCGCTCGAACCGGTAGCGTGCGTCGGTGATGATGCCGAGTTCGCGGCCGGTGCGCGCCGTCGCCATCGGATCCCAGAGCGCGGACTCGATCAGCACGTCGGTGGTGCCGTCCTCGCAGCCCGAAAGCTCGCCGCCCATGATGCCGGCGATCGATTCCACGCCGTTGTCGTCGGCGATCACGCACATGTCGGGCGTCAGCGTGTATTCCGCGCCGTCCAGCGCCAGCACCTTTTCGCCGGCGCGCGCGCGGCGCACCACCAGGTTGCCCTTCACCTTGGCCGCGTCGAACACATGCAGCGGCCGGCCGCGGTCGAAGGTGACGTAATTGGTGACGTCGACCAGCGCGTTGATCGGCCTGAGCCCGATGGCGATCAGGCGCTGCTGCAGCCATTTCGGCGACGGGCCGTTCTTGACCCCCCGCACCAGCCTGAGCGCGAAGCCGGGGCATAGATCGGGCGCCTCGAGCGTGACGGAAACCGGGCATTTGCCCTTGCCTTCGACCGGTTCGACCGCGCCGGACCTGAGCGTGCCGAGCCCGCTGGCGGCGAGGTCGCGGGCGATGCCGTAAACGCCGGTGGCGTCGGGGCGGTTCGGCGTCAGGCCGATCTCGATCACCGGATCGTCGAGCTTGGCCCATTCGGCGAAGGACGCGCCCACCGGCGCGTTGTCGGGCAGGTCGATAATGCCGGTATGCTCGTCGGAAAGCTGCAATTCGCGCTCCGAGCACATCATGCCGTGGCTTTCCACGCCGCGGATCTTGCCGACCGACAGCGTGACGTCGATGCCCGGCACATAGGCGCCGGGCGCGGCGAAGGCGCCGACCAGCCCGGCGCGCGCGTTGGGGGCGCCGCACACCACCTGCACCGGCGCGCCGCTGCCCGTGTCGACCGACAGCACCTTGAGCTTGTCGGCGTCGGGGTGTTTTTCGGCCGTCAGCACCCTGGCGATCACGAACGGCTTCAGCGCCGCCTTGTCGTCGACGGATTCGACCTCGAGCCCGATCATGGTCAGCCGTTCGACGATCTCGTCGAGCGAGGCGTCGGTGTCGAGATGGTCCTTGAGCCAGGAAAGGGTGAATTTCATTGCGTGTCTTCCGTCGGTCTCGGTACGCTGAATTTGACGTGTCGCGGCAGCGAATCCGGCATGTGCACGAACGGCAGCTGCTCGCGCACATAGGCGTGATGGCTGGGCTTGTAGGCGGCCGGCTGGTCCATGGCGCCGAGTGCGATCCACACGTCGTCCGGCAGCCGGTCGTCGACATAGGCGACCGGCGAACCGCAGACGCCACAGAAGCTGCGCGCCACCGGGCCGTTCTCGAAGGCTTTCAGCGTGTCGCCGTCGAACGTCACATGCTCCTTCTTGAAGCCGACGAAGGCGGAGACCGGCGCGCCGCTGGCGCGGCGGCAGTCGTGGCAATGGCAATAGCTGATGTGGTGCGGCGCGACCGAGGCGGAAAAGCGCACCGCCCCGCAGCGGCAGCCGCCGCTATGGAGTGTGTCGGTCATGTGCTGAGCCCTCCAAACAGGGTCGGCAGGTCGAGCGGGCGGAAACCGTAATGCTGCAGCCAGCGCGTATCGGCGTTGAAATAGTCGCGCAGGTCCGGCATGCCGTATTTCAGCGTCGCGATCCGGTCGATGCCCATGCCCCAGGCAAAGCCCTGATATTCGTCCGGATCCAGCCCCGACATCCTCAGCACGTTGGGGTGGACCATGCCGCAGCCGAGGATCTCCATCCAGTCGGAGCCCTCGCCGAAACGCACCTCGCCCGGCCTGGACCGGTCGCACTGGATGTCGAGTTCCAGCGACGGCTCGGTGAACGGGAAGAAGGACGGCCGGAAGCGCATGTTGAGCGACGGCACCTCGAAGAACGCCTTGCAGAACTCCTCCAGCACCCACTTCATGTTGGCCACGGTCGAGGTCCGGTCGACGACCAGCCCTTCGAGCTGGTGGAACATCGGCGAATGGGTGGCGTCGGAATCCTGCCGGTAGGTCTTGCCCGGAATGACGATGCGGATCGGCGGCTTTTGCGCCTCCATGGTGTGGATCTGCACCGGCGAGGTGTGGGTGCGCAACAGCTTGCGCTCGCCGTTCTCGCCGGGCGGGAAGAAGAACGTGTCGTGCATTTCGCGCGCCGGGTGGCCTTCGGGGAAGTTCAGCGCGGTGAAATTGTAATAGTCGGTCTCGATGTCGGGCCCCTCGGCGATCGCGAAGCCGAGATCGCCGAAGATCGCGGTGATCTCGTCGATCACCTGGCTGATCGGATGGATGCGGCCGCGCTCGGCCGGCGCCTGGCGCACCGGCAGCGTGACGTCGACGGTTTCGGCCGCCAGGCGCGCGGCGATCGCCTCCCGGTGCAGTTCGGCCTTGCGCGCGGCCAGCGCCTCGCCGACGCTGGTCTTCAGCCCGTTCAGCGCCGGGCCCATCTGCTTGCGTTCCTCCGGCGTCATCGTCCCCAGCATCTTCAGCCGTTCGGAGACGGAGCCCTTCTTGCCGAGGGCCGACACGCGTACGGCTTCGAGCGCCGCCTCGTCGGAAGCGGCCGCGATCTCGGCCAGCACTGTCGCCTCAAGCGTTTTCAAGTCTGTCATCTGTTCGGTCACGGCGTTGCTCGCTTGCCTTTGTCGGTACCGTTTCGCGATCCGGCCGGCCGGATCGGTGTCTTCAGCGTCACACGGAAAAACCCGCGCCGGCCCTGCCAGCGCGGGTTTCCCAAATACCAGTTTTCGAAAGCTTGGGAAGGCGCTGGTTAGGCTACAGCGCGCTCAAAAGCGTTCGGGGTCGTGTCTTTCAGATATTCCAGCGCGGTCTTCGCCTTGGCGACCAGCGCGGCGAAGGCCTGCGGCTCGTGCACGGCCATGTCGGCCAGCACCTTGCGGTCGACCTCGATGCCGGCCTTGTTGAGGCCGTCGATCAGGCGGCCATAGGTCAGGCCGTGCTCGCGGGCGCCGGCATTGATGCGCTGGATCCACAGGGCGCGGAAATTGCGCTTGCGGTTCTTGCGGTCGCGATAGGCGTATTGCAGCGACTTCTCCACCGCCTGCTTGGCGATGCGGATCGTGTTCTTGCGGCGGCCGTAGAAACCCTTGGCGGCCTTCATAACTTTCTTGTGCTTGGCGTGGGCGGTGACGCCCCTCTTCACGCGGGCCATGACATGCTCTCCTTAAATTGCTTCCTGCAGCGTCCGGCGTTTCAAAGGCCGTAAGGCATGAACTTCTTCACGATCCTCGTATCGGGATCGGACAGAACGGTCGTGCCGCGTGCGTTACGGATGAACTTGTTGGAGCGCTTGATCATGCCGTGGCGCTTGCCGGCGGCCTGAACCTTCACCTTACCGGTCGCGGTCACCTTGAACCGCTTCTTGACCGACGATTTGGTCTTCATCTTGGGCATTTTGCTTTCCTCTTCTTATTCGCCTCGCGCGCGAGGCCATATCGCTCCGGATGGACCAGCATCCGGAAAGCATAAGAAACCGCCACGGCATGCCCTGCCGGGCGGCTCTTTGAACGCCGGCCTTATAGCGATTGGGGCGTCGAAGGGCAAGAGGGCAAGAAGACCGGCGAACGTCACCCGGTCAGGAGCCCGACGGCGACCACGAAATCCAACCCGCCACCTCTTCGAAGCGCCCGCGTGATGCGCCGGTCGCGACCGCCACGGGCCGCTGGCCCCGCCGCCCGTGGCCGCCGCTGAAATTATCTCGGAGAAAGCACCATCATCATCTGGCGGCCTTCCAGCTTGGGTTCGGCCTCGACCTTGGCGATTTCCTCCACCTCGGCGCGCACCCGGTTCAAGAGCTGCATGCCGAGCTCCAGATGGGCCATCTCGCGTCCACGGAAGCGCAGCGTCAGCTTGACCTTGTCGCCTTCCTCGAAGAAGCGGCGCACGGCCTTCATCTTGGTTTCGTAATCGTGGTCGTCGATATTGGGGCGCATCTTGATCTCTTTGATCTCGATGACCTTCTGGTTGCGCCGCGCTTCGGCCGCCTTTTTCTGGGTCTGGTATTTCAGCTTGCCGAGATCGATGATCTTGCACACCGGCGGATCGGAGTTCGGCGCGATCTCGACCAGGTCGAGACCGAGATCCTCGGCAGCTTCCAGCGCTTCCTGTATGGAAACCGCGCCCCGGTTTTGTCCGTCGGGGTCGATGAGTTGGACCCTGGGGGCCCGGATGTCGCGATTGGCGCGCGGGCCTTCCTTGACGGGCGCCGCGGCTTTGTAAGGTCTGCGAATGGTCGTATTCTCCTTGTTCCGTTGACGTTCGGGGACGGCGATCCGGCCCGCCCAAGGCATCGAGCGGTCTATGTCGGTGCGCTCGGGGCCATGTCAATAGCACGATAGCGCAAAAAAAACCATCTTCCCGCTTGCGCGGCGACTGCGGCGAAAGGCGGGCCTTTGCCCGCGGCGCGCCCTGTGCCAAAAGGGCGCCCGGAGGATGACGCATGGCACAACACCCCGTGGAAATGCTCGATGTCGACAGCGTGCCGATCGCCGTCCGGCGTCGCCAGGGCCGGACACCCGGCCTGGTCTGGCTCGGCGGCTACCGTTCCGACATGCGGGGCACCAAGGCCGAGCAACTCGATTTGTGGGCGGCCGAGAACGGCCATGCCTGTGTCCGTCACGATTATTCCGGCCACGGCGAATCCGGCGGCGCGTTCCGCGACGGCACGATTTCGCGATGGCTGGCCGAAAGCCTGGCGGTGTTTCGCCATTTCACCGACGGCCCGCAGATCCTGGTCGGCTCCTCGATGGGCGCCTGGATCGCGCTGCGCATGGTGCAGGAACTCAATCGCGGCGCACCCGACGATCGCGTCGCCGGCCTGGTGCTGATCGCGCCGGCGCCCGACTTCACGGTCGAGCTGATGGAGCCGCAATTGACGGACCGCCATCGCCGCGACCTGGAGCAGCAGGGCTATTTCGAGGAACCCTCCGAATACGGGCCGGAGCCCGACCTTTACACCCGCGCCCTGTTCGAGGACGGCGCGCGCAACTGCGTGCTCACCGGCCTGATCGAGACCCATTGCCCGGTGACTGTGCTTCAGGGCATGCAGGATCCGGACGTGCCCTACGCGCATGCGCTGAAACTGGTCGACCATCTGCCGGCCGAGGATGTCACGCTGACGCTGATCCGCGATGGCGATCACCGCCTGTCGCGGCCGCAGGATATCGCCCTGCTGCGCCGCGCGCTCGCCGATCTCGCCGCGCGCGGCGGTGAATGCTGAGGCGCGCTAAGCCCGTCCCGCCCGCCGCCAAAGCCCGTTCCGGCGGCGACGGCACGGCAGGCCGCCCGGCGCCGGAACGCCGCCCGGTTTCCGAAGGCGCCTGAAAAAAAGGAAGAATTATCAAGAGATTATCCGGTTCTACTTGGCGTTTGTCTTGAAACGACCCCGTCTTGTGCCCATCTCGATTTCATGCAGCCGGATGGGCTGCTTCGAACGGAAGGAACCGGAAAATATGACCACGAGTGCACTGATCCGCCCGGCCTGGACGCCGGCGACGATTGCGCTGATGGTGCTTGGCTTCATCGTGTTCTGGCCGCTTGGCCTCGCCATGCTCGCTTACATCTTGTGGGGCGATCGGCTCGATGGTTTCAAGCGCGACGTGAACGAGGCGACTGACGGATTTTTTGCCTCCTGCCGCGCCCACAAGGGCGGCCGTCGCAGCCGCCACGCCCGCACCGGCAATGTCGCTTTCGACGACTGGCGCAGCAAGGAGCTCGAGCGCATCGAGGCCGAGCGGCGCAAGCTGGAAGAAATGCGCCAGGAGTTCGACGACTATCTGCGCGAATTGCGTCGGGCCAAGGACCAGGAAGAATTCGACCGCTTCATGGCCGACCGCGAACGCCGGCGCAACGAGAAGCCGAGCGACGACAAGGCGAGCGGCCTGCTCGACGACTGAAGGCAGAGCCGCAACGATTGTGAACGGCGCCGCATCGACGGCGCCGTTTTTGTTGGCCGCTTTGGGCGACGCACTCGGCTCAGCGTCCGCCCCGATTGTCGCACAGGCCGGGGTTCCCGGCAGCCGGGCAGGTCTTGCCGGCGGGCCGGCGCTTGGCGGGCTTCTCGCCGCCCCGCCGGTCGGTTTCGACCGACGAGGTGGCCGCGGGTCTTGTGGTTTTGGCCGGCTTCGAACGCTTGTAGACATGGGGCGGCGGTCCGCCCCCGTCGCGCGCATAGGCATCCGCCGCCAGCGAGGTGGCGAAGGCGGCGAGCGCTATGACGGCCGTCAGCATGGCGATTTTCCTGACCATGGTTTTCCCTTCCCTTGTCGCGACGGGCCGATCCCGCCGCCGCTTCTTGGTCGCGGCGGGACGAAGAAAGGTTCGAGTAAAATTGCGCGCCCGCGGCGAGTCGGCTCGCTCCGTCACGACGATCTCCCGCTTGGCCGGCGAATCGCTTAACGTCGCGCCATGTTCTCCGGACTGAGAAAACCGCCTGCCCGTGCCAAGCGCGCCGTTCCGATCGAGCGCGTGCACGATGTCGCCGGACGCGCCCTGCCGCTGAAGATCGTGGAGAACGCGCGCGCCCGGCGCCTGACGCTGCGGATAGACGCCGGCGGCCAGGGGTTGCGGGTGACGGTGCCGCCCGGCCTGCCGCCGCGCGAGATCGACCGTTTCCTGGAAACCCATCGCGGCTGGCTCGAGGCGCGGCTGGAAAAATTTCCCGACCGACCGCAGGTCCGGCCCGGGATCAAGATCCCGCTGCGCGGCGTGCCGCATCTAATCGTGCACGAGCCCGGCCGCCGCGGCACGGTCGAGGTGGCGGCCGTCGAAGGCGAACCGGCGCTGATCGTCCACGGCGAGCGCACGCATCTGGCCCGGCGCCTGGCCGATTTCCTCAAGCGCGAGGCGCGCCGCGACATCGAGGCGCTGGTTGCCCGCCATGCCGGCGCGGTCGGCCGCCCGGCGCGAGCGGTCCGCTATCGCGATACGACGAGCCGCTGGGGCTCGTGCACCGCCGACGGGGTGCTGTCGTTTTCGTGGCGCATCATGATGGCGCCGCCTGCCGTCATCGACTATCTGGTCGCGCACGAGGTGGCGCATCTGAAGGAAATGAACCACGGGCCGAAATTCTGGAGCCTGTGCCGCACATTGTGTCCGCGCACCGACGAGGCCAAGACCTGGCTCAAGCGCAATGGCGGCGCGCTGCAGGCGATCCGCTTCACCTGATGGTTCGCTGGCCGTCGCCGCCCCATACCGGTTCTCACGCGCGATCCGCGATCACGCGCCCGGTGGCGGCGCTTTCGGGCCGATCGGCACGAGATTGCTCAACACGGCATAGGCGATCAGCAGCGCCGGGATGGCGATGAAGCCGCCGATCGGGCCCCAGACCCAGATCCAGAAGGCCAGCGCCAGAAGCACGAGGAACGGGTTCAGCGTCAGGGTCCGCCCGAGCACCATCGGGGTGACGAACTGCGCTTCCATCAGGTTGACGGCCAGGAAGGCCAGCGGCGGCACGAAACTGCCGGCAAGCGTGTCGAACGTCGCCAGCCCGACCGCGAACAACAGCCCTGCCATGATCGCCGGTCCGATATAGACCACGAAATTCAACAACATGGCGAGCATGCCCCAGAGCGCCGGCGACGGCACGCCGATGATCCAAAGCACCAGCGAGACCGCCACCCCGAGCCCGACATTGATGACGGCGATCGACAGCAGATAGCGCGACACCAGCGCCTCGACATCCCGAAAAATATGCGCGATGCGCCAGCGCAGGCGGCGGTCGACGACGATCTTCATGATGCCCGTGCGAATGTCGTGGCGCGTCGCCATGAAGAAGAACAGGCTGGCCAGGAAAAGCAGGACCTGGGCGCCGAGCGCCGGCGCCATGATGGCGATGTCGGTGACGTCGCCGCCCTCGTCGACCTCCACCGTGACGCCGGAGCCGCCGGTGACCGTGCGCAACTCGTTCTGCACGTCGCGAAGCGTGTTGATGGGTTCGCGAAGCTGGGCGAGCTGGATCTGCAGTTTCTGCCAGATGCGCGGCAATTCCCCGGTCCAATAGGACAAGGGTCCGATCAGGGCGGCGGCGAACAACGCGACCAGCGCCACGAACAGCAGGCACACGATCACCGCCGACAGCCATGACGGCAGGCCGCGCTTTTCCAGCCGGGTGGCGATCGGTCCGAGCATCAGCCCGATGACGATCGCCAGCGACAGCGGGGCGAGGATGAATTCGCCGGCGACCAGCATGAAGACGAAGCCCAAAAGCCCGATCAGCAGCACGGCGATCATCGCGCCGCGCGTCAGCAGGGTGTCGGGATCCAAAACCGTCCTTGGCGCCGGGCGGCGGTGTACGCCCCATTCGAACATGTTCATCGAAAAATTCCGTTGTTCCCCTTCCGATAACACATCCAGGCGCAAAAGGTTCGCCCGGCCTGTCGCGGCGCCGGTGGCCGCGCGTCTCGACATCGGCATTGGCCGGGGGTATTGCGGGGACATGGACATCAAGATTTGCGGATTGAGCACGGCCGAGGCGGTCGCCGCCGCGCTCGCGGGCGGCGCCAGCCATGTCGGCTTCATCTTTTTCGACAAGAGCCCGCGCCATGTCGACCCGCAGCGCGCGGGCGCCCTGCGCCGTGCCGCGCGCGGCCGCGCCCTGGCCGTCGCCGTGACCGTCGACGCCGACGACGCGACGCTCGACGCGATCGTCGCGGCGATGGAGCCCGATATGTTGCAGTTGCACGGACGCGAAACGCCCGAGCGGGTGGCCGCCGTCAGGGCGCGGTACGGCTTGCCGGTGATGAAGGCGTTTTCGGTGAGTGCGCCCGCCGATCTGGCCCCCGTCGAGGCCTATCGCGGCCTTGCCGACCGGTTCCTGTTCGACGCCAAGCCGCCGAAAGGCTCCGCATTGCCCGGCGGCAACGGTGTCGCCTTCGACTGGCGGGTGCTGGCCGGGCTTGACCCGTCCGTCGACTACATGCTTTCAGGCGGCCTCAACAAAGCCAATATCGGCGAGGCGCTGCGCCTGCTCTCTCCGCCGGGCATCGACGTGTCGTCCGGAGTCGAGAGCGCGCCGGGCCAGAAGGATGTTGCCTTGATCGAAGCTTTCCTTGAGGCTGTGGCCGAAAAAGCCGGCTGAGCGCGTCCCAATTCCCGCCGAAAGCCGGACCCGCCCCGGCCTTGCCCCCGAAGAACGCCGTCGCGGCGATATCTTGCGACGGCGGACCGACGGCCCCATCTTCTCCTGAATGCGGAGACCCGACCGATGAACTGGATCACCAACTACGTCCGGCCCAAGATCAATTCCATGCTCGGCCGGCGCGACATGCCGGAGAATTTGTGGATCAAATGTCCCGAAACCGGCGAGATGGTCTTTCACAAGGACCTCGAGGACAATCAATGGGTGATCCCCTCGTCGGGCCATCACATGAAGATTTCGGCGCGCCAGCGGCTGAAATTCTTCTTTGACGACGGCCGGTTCGACGCGCTCGAGAACCCGAAGGTCGCCACCGACCCGCTGAAATTCCGCGACGAGAAGCGTTATACCGACCGGCTGCGCGAAAACCGCGCCAAGACCGGCATGGACGACACGGTGCTCGGCGCGACCGGAACCATCGAGGGACTGCCGATCGTCGCCGTTGTCCAGGACTTCGCCTTCATGGGCGGTTCGCTGGGCATGGCCGCCGGCGAAGCGATCATCCACGCTCTGGAGACCGCGCTCGAGATGAAGCGTCCGCTCGTCCTGTTCGCCGCCTCGGGCGGGGCGCGCATGCAGGAGGGCATCCTGTCGCTGATGCAATTGCCGCGCACCACGGTCGCCGTCGACCGGTTGAAGGAGGCCGGCCTGCCCTATCTCGTGGTTCTCACCAACCCGACGACGGGCGGCGTTACCGCGTCCTACGCGATGATCGGCGATGTCCATATCGCCGAGCCCGGCGCCCTGATCGGCTTTGCCGGTCCGAGAGTGATCGCGCAGACCATCCGCGAGAAACTGCCGGAGGGTTTCCAGCGGGCCGAATATTTGATGGAGCACGGCATGGTCGACATGGTCGTGCCGCGCACGGAACTCAAACCCACCATCGCGCGCCTGCTCAAGATCCTCGTCCACGCGCCGCAGGAGGAGGCGATGGCGCAGGAAGAACCGGCCGCGCCGCTGGCGGAAACGCAAGACGAACAGCCCCAAGCCTAACTCGCCGATGTCGGGCAAGCGCCGCGCGTGCGAACTGCGCTGCGGCACGGGCCCGACACGAACGGCTGCCGGCTTCGACGCGGAGCACCGTCGGTCCGGGCAGCATAACGATCGGGTTCAACCCCATCCCGCCATGATCTTGGAAGGGACATGCAGATTTTGACCAGCAAGGCCGACCGTGAGATTGCGCGGCTGTCCACGCTTCACCCGAAAGGCTTCGATCTGTCGCTGGGCCGGATCGCGCGGCTGCTCGAGCGCCTCGGCAACCCGCATCGCCGCCTGCCGCCGGTGATCCACATCGCCGGCACCAACGGCAAGGGCTCGGCCGCCGCCTTTGCGCGCGCGCTCCTCGAGGCCGCAGGGCTGACGACCCATGTCCACACCTCGCCGCATCTCGTCAACTGGCACGAGCGCTATCGGCTGGGAGCGCCGGGCGGCGGACGCCTGGTGGCCGACGACGTGCTTGCCGATGCGGTCGCGCGGGTCGCGGAGGCCAATGGCGGCGACAAGATCACCGTCTTCGAGATCCTGACCGCCGTCACCTTCCTGCTGTTTTCAGAACACCCCGCCGACGCGGCGATCCTCGAGGTCGGCCTCGGCGGCCGCTTCGACGCCACCAACATGATCGAGCGGCCCGCGGTATCGGTCATCATGCCGATCTCGCTCGACCACGAATCCTATCTCGGCGACCGTGTCGAACTGATCGCGGTGGAAAAGGCGGGGATCATCAAGCCGGGCGTGCCGGTGGTGGTCGGCCAGCAGGATTCCGACACGGTGCGCGAGGTGATCGTGTCGACCGCCGAAAGGCTGGACGCGCCTTGTTCCGTCTACGGCCAGGACTTTCTGGCCGCGTCCGAGCATGGCCGCATGGTCTACCAGGACGAGGATGGCTTGATGGATCTGCCGATGCCCCGACTGGCCGGCCGGCATCAGCTCGCCAACGCCGCCGCAGCCATCGCCGCGGTCAAGGCGGCCGGATTCGCGCTGACCGGCGACGCCGTCGAACGTGCCATGACCGGCGTGCAGTGGCCGGGCCGTCTGCAGCGCCTGGGCGACGGCTTGATGGCGGCGCTGGCGCCCGACGGCGCCGAACTGTGGATCGACGGCGGCCACAATCCCGGCGCGGCGGCGGCGATCGCCGAGACGCTGGCCGAGCAGGAGGACCGGCATTCGCGCCCGCTGTTCCTGATTTGCGGCATGATCAACACCAAGGACCAGGTGAATTATTTCCGCGCCTTCGAGGGTATGGCGCGCCATGTTTTCGCCGTGCCGGTCAACAACACCGAGGCCGGTGTGCCCAATGCCGAACTCGCCGTGCGGGCCAGCGAGGCCGGCTTGTCGGCCGAGCCGATCCACTCGCCGGCCGATGCGCTGAAGCTGTTGCGCGCGACATGGGACGAGACCGAGCCGCCGCCGCGCATCCTGATTTGCGGATCGCTTTATCTGATCGGCGAAGTTCTGGCCGAAAACGGCACCCCGCCGCAATAGGCCGTTCTGCTTTTCACGGGTTCGCAGACCGGCTCCATCTCATTGTTTTAACGCGGTTTTGAACGGCGAACCGGCTTCCGCTTCGCCCGCAAACGCTATCGGCGCGCCTCGCGATCGCGGCCGAAGCCAGCGCCCCCCGGCGCTTGCGCGTGCGCGGCGGCGGACCGTGTCCGGCCCGGCGGAACCGCTTTCCCGCCAGCCAACAAAAAGCCCGGCGCGGCGGCCGGGCTTTTTTGCTTGGATGCGCAGCCGGTTACGCGACCGCGTTGTCGATCCAGGCCGACAGTGCGGTCTTCGGCGCGGCGCCGACCTTGATGTCGGCCACTTCGCCGCCCTTGAACAGCATCAAGGTCGGGATCGAACGCACGCCGAACTGGGCGGCCAGTTCCGGGTTCTCGTCGATATTGACCTTGGCGACCTTCACCTTGCCGGCCATTTCCTTGGAGATTTCCTCGAGCGACGGCGCGATCATCTTGCACGGGCCGCACCACTCGGCCCAGAAATCGACCACGACCGGTTCGGCCGAGTCGAGCACGTCGGTTTTAAAGCTGTTCTTGTCCGTCGTGAGAGGGGACATCGTGATCTCCTTGATCGATCGTTTCCAGATCCATGTGGGGTTCGGCGGCGGGCGCGTCAAGCGGCGTTTGTCTCACGCCGCGGTGAGTCGGACAAGGGCTTCGTCCAGCGCGGCGGCCGGCACCCGGACGAGGGCGGGCGCTTCGGTGAACAACAGGGCGGCCTCGACGGCGCGGCCGGCATAAAGCGGCTGAAGCAGGGCGCGATAGAGCGCGAGCTGGGCGAGATAGGCCGGCGGCACCGTCTCCAGCGTCAGCGGCGGCGGCCGGTTGGTCTTGTAGTCGACGATCAGCACGGTCTTGTCGTCGACCGCAAGCCGGTCGATCTTGCCCGAAACGGCGCGCTCCGCCGCGCCGAGACGCACCGTGCCCATCAGCGCCACCTCGGCGCGCGAGCCGGGGGCGAACACCGGCGCGAAATCGGGGTTTTCCAGTATGGCGCGCACCGAGCGCCACGCGCTCTCGCGCTCGGCCGCCGGCCAATCGGCACCGAAGCGGTCGAGATAGCGGCGCGCGGCCGCTTCGCGCGCGGTTGGCAGAACGGCCGGCAGCATCTGCAGCAGGCGGTGGATCGCCGTGCCGCGTGGCGCGACCGGCGATGCCGCGCCGGCCGGCGCCAGCACGGGCGAGGCGTCGCGCACGCCCTCCTCGCGGCCCGCCTCGATCAACAGCCCCGCCCCGGAGGGCGAGAGCGGCCGCGGCAGGGCGGGCGGCGGCGGTGCCGGTTCGGTCAGAAAGGCGGGCAGTTCGGGTTGCTGCGGCTCTTCGGGCGTTTCGCGCGCCGCCACTGCCGGGCCGCGCTGCCTGGTGACCCGAAACTGTCGCACCCTAAGCGCGGCGACCGGATGTTCGGCCTCGACGACCGGACCGGTGGCGAAGGCGGCCTCCGCCAGCCTGTGCCAGATGCCGTCCTGCGGCGCGCGCACGCCGCGATAGCCGCACACGATCAGCCTGTCTTCCGCCCGCGTCATGCCGACATAAAGCAGCCGCCTATATTCTTCGCGCGCCCGCTCGGCGATGCCCTCGGCGATCGCCCTGGCGCGGCGGTTGGCGGTATCGGCGCCGGAGCGCCACACGAACCCGTCGCCGGTCCACAGCCGTTTGTGTGAGGCGAACGGCATCAGCCTGGGCAGATGGCTGTCCGAAAACGGCGCGGCGCCGTTGTCGACCAGGATCACGATCGGCGCTTCCAGCCCCTTGGAGGCGTGCACGGTCATGATACGCACCTCGTCGCGCGACTGGTCCATTTCGCGGCGGATGTCGGGCCCGGCATTTTCGAGCGTCGCCAGAAAGGCTTCCAGCCCGGTCACGCCGGCCTGTTCGGCGGCGAGGCAGAAATTCAGGAACTCGTCGAGAATGTCGCCGGCCTCGTGTCCGAGCCGGCGCACCATCTTGCGGCGCACGCCGTCGCGCGCCAGGATCGCGGCGAAGAAGGCGAAGACCGTGCCTGTATCGGCCTCGCCGCGCCAGCGCGCCAGGTCGGCGGCGATCGTCTTCCAGAGCGGTTCGGCCTGCGCGCGGGCGCGCAACGCGCCATAGAGCGAGCGCGCCTTGCCGCGATCGGCGGCAAGCGCGTAGAGCGCATCCTCGTCGAGGCCGAAGACCGGGCTTTTCAGCAGCGTGGCCAACGACAGGTCGTCCTGCGGCTGCAGGACGAAGCGGGCGAGCGCCATCATGTCCTGCACCGCGATGTGGGCGCGCAGGTTGAGCCGGTCGGCGCCGGCGACCGCGATCTCGCGGTTCTTCAGCGCGCGCGACAGCGCGTTGATGAACCGGTCGCGCTTGCGCACCAGAACCAGCACGTCGCCGGGCGTCACCGGCCGGCCGCGGCCCTCGATCACCTCGCCGGACCTGAGCCAGTGGGCGACGGTGTCGGCGACGATCTCGGCCAGCCGCGCCGCCGGCGCCGAGGCATGGTCGACGGGCTCGGCCCAGTCCTCCGGCGCCTCGACCTGTTCGGGCGCGATCTGATCCCACAATTCGACATGGCCGGGCTCGCCGACGCGGATCGCCTTGTGCTCGATCGCTTCGGGGTCGCGGGTCAGCCCGGCGCGCGCCTCCTCGGCGGCGAACACCTGGTCGACGGCGGCCAGCACGTCCTCGGTCGAGCGAAAGGAATGGGCGAGCGTCACAGGCGCGAAGCGCCCGCCGGCGCCCTCCACCCGGCGCGAGAATTCGTGCTTGTAGTGCTCGAAGGCCTCCGGTTCGGCGCCCTGGAAGGAATAGATCGACTGTTTTTCGTCGCCGACGGCGAAGATGGTGCGGTTCGTCTCGCTTCTGGCGCCCGCGCCGGCGAAGAAATCCTCGGTCAGTCGCGCCACCACCTGCCATTGGTCGGGACTGGTGTCCTGCGCCTCGTCGACGAGGATGTGGTCGATGCCCTGGTCGAGCTTGTACTGCACCCACGCGCCGACATCGGTGCGCGACAACAGCCACACCGTGCGGGTGATCAGGTCGTTGAAGTCGAGAAAGCCGCGCGCCGATTTCAGCCGTTCGTAGCGGGCGATCAGCCAGTCGGCCAGCGTCAGCGCGGCGCGGCTGCGCGCGACCATGCGCCAGGTGGCGAGGCGGTCGGCGGCGGCGGCGATCGCGTCGGCGGCGCGCGCGAACTCGGCCGAAAACTCCGGAAAATGCTCGGCCACGCCCTTGGCCAGGATGCGTTCGATCGGGCGGGGCTCGGCCATGCCGGCCTTCTTTTCACTCAAAAACAGCGCGCGCGCGGCAACGAAACCCTCCGTCGGCGGCGCCGCGCAGGCTGCGGCCAGCCCGGCGGCGAATTTTTCCGCGGTCTTCTTCTTCGCCTCGCGCGCGGCCGCGCCGAAGCGGGCGGCAAACCCGGCGTCGAAATAGGCGTCCGGCCAGGAAGCGGCGACGATGTCCGCCTCGTCCGCCTCGCCCGAAAAGCCGAACTCCTCCAGGAGGTCGGCGAAGACGCCGCCATCGCCGCCGATCGCGGCGATGAAGCGCCGGAGCGCGTCGCGCTTGCCGACAATCTCGTTCAAAAGCGCTTCCAGCCCGTGTTCGCCGCCGGCCGCGAGCACGGTGGCGAACGCCTCGGCGATGCCGGCATCGCCCCCTTCGCCGACGCCGGCGAGCAGGTCGCGGCGCGCCTCGGCGACCAGCGCCTGCTCCATGCGCCCGTCGAGCAGATCGAAATGGCCGGCAATGTTGGCCTCGAGCGGGAAGCGGTGCAAAAGCGCCTCGCAAAAGGCGTGGATGGTCTGGATCTTCAGCCCGCCCGGCGTTTCCAGCGCCCGCGCGAAAAGCCGGCGCGCCAGCCGCACCCGCTCGCCGTCGGGCTTTTTTTGTTCCAGGGCCTCGATCTCGGCGGCAAGCGTGCCGTCGTCGAGCGTCGCCCAGCGGCCGAGATCGGCAAACACGCGGGTCGCCATGTTGGCCGCCGCCGCCTTGGTATAGGTCAGGCACAAAATGCGGGCGGGATCGACGCCTTCCAGCAAGAGCCGCATCACCCGGCGCGACAGCACATGCGTCTTGCCCGAGCCGGCATTGGCCGAAACCCAGGCCGACAGGCCGGGGTCGGACGCCAGCGCCTGGTTCGCCAGCGTGTCGGGCGGAATGATCCGCGATCCGCTCATGCCTCGTCTCCGCCGTCGCCGCCGCCGTCGCCGCCCGCCGACCATTCGAGCACCCGGGCGAGATGGTCGTAATCGCCATCCGTGTCGCCCTCGCGGAAGGGCAGGGCGCGCGACAGATATCCGTTGGCGGGCTCTTGATAGTGCGCGACCAGCCGTTCGAGCCGCTGCCAGGCCTCCGTCGCCATGTCGGGCGCGGTGCGCGCCTGGCGTTTGTAGGTGAGGATCGATTCGGTCTCGACCTCGCCGTTCGGCCTCAGCCGCACATAGGCGAGATCGGCCGGTTCGCACGGCCCGATCGCGGTGAAGGCACCGCGCTGCAGCAATGCCGCCTCGAGCGCAAGCTGCGGCGAGACGAGCGTGTGAGCCTGGCCGCGCGAGGGGCCCGACCCGGTCTTGTAGTCGAGAATGTCGGCTCGCCCGTCGCGGAGAACGTCGATCCGGTCGGCACGGCCCGACAGATGCGCCCCGGTGGCGCCGATCGCAAGCGGATCGGCCTTGAGCTCGGCATGGGCGGCCGCGATGCCGCCCGCCCGCGCGCGTTCGAAGGCGACGATGTTGGCGACCATGGCGCCGAAGCGCGGCCACCACACCGCCTCGACATCGGCCGGCAGGCCGGCCTCGGCGAAGCAGCGCCGCGCGATCGCGACGAGCCGCTCGGCGGCGTCGCTGGCGTGCGGGTCGGTGCCGGTCTCGGTGAAGCGGTGCAGAATGTCGTGAAACAGCGTGCCGCGCTCGGCCGCGCCCGGATCGCGCAGCAAGGGTTGCAGCGGTTCCAGCCCGAGGATGCGCCTAGCATAGATCGCGTAGGGGTCGCGCCGCAACGTCTCGACCTCGGTGACCGAAAAGCGGCGCGGGCGCGTGTCGACCGGCGGCGTCGGGGCCGGCCGCGGCACGAAGGCGATGTCGGGGCCGATGTCGAGCGCGCGTGCCCAGCCGGTCAAGCTGGCGCCCCGCGCCCGCAGCCGCGCGGCCTCGTCGGGACCGATCACGGCCAGAAGCCTTTGCAGCCATCGCGACGGCACCGAGGGGGCGTCGCCCTGGCGCGCGGCGCGGGTCAGGACCAGTCGCCGGCACCCGGCGGCCATGACGAAATCGTGCGCGGCAAGTCCGATCCGGCGTTCGGGCGGCTCGAGCGAAAGCCCGGCCTTCATCATCCGCGACATGAAACGGTCGGCCTGGGCGCTGGCCGGCCACACTCCCTCGTTGAGGCCGGCGACCACCAGAAGATCGACCGATTGCAGCCGCGCCTCCAGCGCGCCCCAGATCGACACGCGGCTGTCGCCGGCCATGGACGGCTTGACCGTTTCCGGCGCGATCAGGGCCGCGAGGATCGCCGGCCATTCTGCGCCGTCAAAGGCGATTTCGGCGGTATTTTCGGTCAACCCGCGCAGGAAGCCGGCCAAAGCCTCGCCGGCGTCGCCGCCGTAAAGCGCGGCGAGATCGCCGGTATCGTCGCGCGCCAGCCGTTCCAGAAGCTCGACCGTCAGTCGGGCAATGCCGCCGAGCCCGGTCTCGTCGGACCGGCGTCGCGCGGCAAGCGGCGCGGCGGCCGCGTCGAGCTCGCGCAGCAGCGCGCGCGCGGCCTCGATGTCCTTGGCGCCGAGCCGGGCGAGCCAGAACGGCTTGCGCGGGTCGGCGGCGAATTCGTCGAGACGGCGGTCGAACAGCGCGGCGAGCGCGGTGATGTCTGGGCGGCCGGTGCCGCCGCGCAGCGCCACCAGTTCGATCAGCTCGCCGAGCCGCCGAGCCGTTGCGCGGTCGCGGCCGAGCCGGAACAAAGGATGTTTGAACAAGGCCAGCAGCGGCACCGGATCGCCGGGAGAAAACACGGCGGCGACGAGGTCGGTCAGCAACTGCCCGGGCATGGTGCGCGCCAGAAGGGCGCCGCCCGAATCGTCCGCCGTGATGTTGAAGCGCAACAGTTCCGAGGCGACCCGGCGGGCGAGCGCGCGGTCGCCGGTGACGAGCGCGACGTGGCGCGCGCCCTGCGCCAGCCCCTGGCGCAGGGCGATCGCCGCGGCGAGCCCTTCCTCGCGTTCGTGCGCGGCTTCCACCAGCACCACCTCGTCGAGCGCGCCGGCCGCCAGCGCGGCCTCGACGGTCTTTCGGCCGTCGATCCAGGCATCGGTGGTTTCGGCCGGTCGCAGCGCCTCGTTGACGATCCGCGCCCTTGCGGCCAACGCCGGCGGCGCGTGGCCGATCTCGACCACGTCGCGGCGTCCCGCGCCGATCGTGGCGATCAGCTTTTTCAGGCCGTATTGCGGATGGCCGAAGGCGGAGGCCGGCTGGCGCGGATCGCCGATGGCGTTCCACGACCGCTCGTCGAGCTCCGGATCGAGGCCGGGCAGCACCACCGCGCCGCGCGGCAGGCGCGCGACCACCGACAACAGCCGCGCGGTGGCCGGTATCGACCCGGTCGAGCCGGCCGCAACCACCGGTCCGCGCGGCGGCGCGGCGGCAAGGCGCCGGGCTTCGGCGTCGATCAGGGCGTTGCGGTGGGCGGCCGGATTGGCACGGTCCCGCTCTTGAAGCGCCTGCGGCCAGGCCTTGGTGACGATGTCGAGAAATTCCAGCGTCACCTGCCACCACGCGGCCAGTTCGCCGCCGACCAGCGAGGCGAGCGCCCCCCAATCCGCGTCCTCGGTCTCGATCTCGTCCATCAGCGCGGCGAGATCGCGCGCGAGCCAGATCGCGTCGGCCATCGAGGCCGGCACCGTGACCTCCTCCTCGAACAGGGCCGCGACATGGGCCGGCAGTCGTCTTTTCCAGGCCTGGACCAGCGGCGCGAGCGCGAGCAGGCGTTCCATCGCCGCGATCGGCGGGGCGACGTCGAGCGCGGCCGCGCTCTGTTCGTCGAACAGGGCGGCGTCCTCGTCGAAATCGCCGAGCGGACGGATGACCGGCAGGATCGCCGAGCCGGAGCCGACCCGGTCGACGAAGGTGCTGCGCAGCGCGCGCGCGGCCCGGCGCGTCGGCACGTAGAGCGTGACGTCGGCGAGCGCCAGCGGATCGCCGTCGAAAACGAAATCCTCGACCAGCGTGCCGTTCAACAGGGCCTCGGCGAGAGTCGGCAGAAAGGCCGCGCCAGGGGGGACCGAGAACAGGCGCGGCGCGGTTCTCACCGCGCTTCCGCCTCCGCCATCACCGCGTCCAGCGCCGCCTCGGCGAGCGGAATCGCATCGGGCGTGCCAACGGTGAACCAGCGCCCGGCGAGGGGGTGTCCGTACAGGCGTCCGCTGGCGATCGCCTGGTCGAAATAGCGGTTGAGCGAATGCGGTTCGACCGTCGCGCCGGCGAAGATGCGCGGATGAAGGATTGCCGCCCCGGCGTAGATCGCCCCGTCCGGCGCGCCGCGCGCCCGCTGCAGACGACCGGCCGCGTCGACCGAGAAATCGGCGCCGCCGCTATGACCGATCGCGAGCGCCGGGTTGGCGAGCATCAACAGGATATCCATGCGGTCGTCGTCCCAGGCGGCCGCCAGCCGGACGAGGTTGGATTGATCCTGGTCGATCCAGAACGTATCGGAATTGAGGACGAAGAACGGCCGGGCTCCCAGAAGCGGCAGCGCCTTGACGATGCCGCCGGCCGAATCGAGCAGCAAGGCGCGTTCGTCCGATATCAGCGTTTTCGGCCGGCGCCGCGCGGCGACATGGTCGATGATGCGGGCGCCCAGATGGTGGACATTGACCACGGCGGTCGCCGTGCCGGCCTCGGCCAGCGCGTCGAGCGCCCGGTCGAGCATCGCCTTGCCGCCGATCTTCACCAGCGGTTTCGGCAGGGTTTCGGTGATCGGGCGCAGGCGCAGGCCGAGCCCGGCCGAAAGCACCATCGCGGTGGCGGGAACCGTGCTCATGGCGCGGGCGCGTCCAAAAGCGCGTTGTCGCGGTAGAAGGCGGCGACGGGCGCCAGGGCGGGGTGGCGCAGCGCGCGCTCGAGATAGGCGCGGATGCGCGGCAGGTGACGCAGATAGCCGGCCTTGCCTTCGCCGCGGTCGAGGCGCACGAAAATGCCGAGGATCTTTGAGTTGCGCTGCGCCGCCATGACCGCGAAATCCCGTTCCAGCCGTCCGCTGTCGAACGGACCTGCCGATTGCCTGGCCGCACAATAGGCCGACACGATCTGCCGCTCCAGCCCCTCGGGCACGCTGACGCGCGCATCCTGGGCCAGCGACGCGAGGTCGTAGGCGACCGGTCCGATCAGCGCATCCTGGAAGTCGAGCAGCCCGATCCGGTCGAAGCCGATCCGGTCGGACCGCCAGACGAAATTGGGCGAGTGGTAGTCGCGCAGGACGATACCGGTCTCGGCGTCCGCGATCGTATCGAACACCGTGTTCCAGGCGGTGGCGAAACGCGCCTTCAGCGCCGCGTCGGCGGGCCGGCCGAGCACATGCGGCACATACCAGTCGACAAACAGCTCCGCCTCGACCATCAGTGCATCGCGATCGTAGGGCGGGACGCGGTAGGACGCGCGTCCGGCGACCGGCAGGCTGTCCGGCCAGGCTTCGCCGTGCAGCGCGGCAAGCAGGCGCGCGGCCTCGCAATAGCGCTCCGCGACCGGCTCGCCGGTCGCCGACAGGAACCGGCCGGTTCCCAGATGTTCGAGCAGCAGGAAACCCGCGTCGAGGTCTGCGGCCTCGATTCGCGGGGCGCAGAACCCGCGGGCGCGCAGGGCATCGGCCATCGCCACGAACGGCGTGACCGACAAGGCCCGGTGCGCGATCTCGTTGTAGGACCGCCCGTCCCTGAGCGGCGGCCCGGCCGGTTGCGCGGGTGCGTTCATCAGGATGGTGCGCGCGCCGGCCTCGGTCACCGTCTCGTAGGTGCGGTAGGACGCGTCGCCCTGCAGATGGTGCCGGAGGGCGCCGACCCGCCCCGCATTGTCGAGAAAGCGCCTGGCCGCCAGCGAGCGGGCGAGCCGCGCCATCGCGCCGGCCTCGCCGTCGATCGTCGCCAGCCGGCCGTCGCCGTGATGGTCGAGCCGCACCGTCAACGCGGCCCCGTCGAGACGGTCGTCGGCGCGCTCGGGCCATTCGACCAGCACCACCCCGGTCTCGGCCAGCTCGTCGAAGCCGAGTTCGTCGAGTTCGTCCGGCGCGGCGAGCCGGTAGAGGTCGCAATGGTGCAGGTCGAAGCGCAGCGTGTAGCTCTGCACCAGCGTGAAGGTCGGCGAGGGAACTTCCAGTTCGGGATCGGCGGCGATGGCGCGGATGACGGCGCGCGCCAGCGCCGTCTTGCCGGCGCCGAGATCGCCTTGCAGCCGCACGACGTCTCCGGGAACGAGCGCCATGGCAAGGTCGTCGCCCAAGCGCGTCGTGGCCGCCTCGTCGGGCAGGGCAATACGCAACCGCCGCTACTCCGCCGCCGCCCGTGCCCCTTTCGGCGCGACCGGGAAGCGGCAGGTGACGGTGGTGCCGCGCGCCTCGCCGGTGTCGATCTCCACCGTGCCGCCATGCAGCTCGACGAAGCTCTTGACGATCGACAGGCCGAGGCCGGCGCCGCGACGGCGGCCGCCATTGGCGTGGGGTTCGAAGCGCTCGAAGGCCGCGTCGAGGATCTCGGGCGGCATGCCGGGCCCGTCGTCATGGACGCGGAACTCGACCTGGTCGCCGATCATCCGGCAGCTGAGCGCGATCGTGCTGCGCTCGGGCGCGTAGTTGGCGGCGTTGGACAAAAGGTTGAACAGGATCTGGCGCAGCCTGTTCTCGTCGGCATGCAGGCTGGGCGGCGCGTCCTTCGTGTCGACCGCGATCGCGATCTGGTGTTCGCGCAGCTTCTCGCCGATCAGTTCGGCCGCTTCGCCGACGATGCGGGTGACCTGCACTTCGCCGATCTCGAGCTGCATGATGCCGGCGTCGACCGTGGCCAGGTCGAGAATGTCGTTGACGATCGTCAGCAGCACCGAGGAGGAGGAGGCGATGTGGTCGACATAGTCGCGCTGGCGCGCGTTGAGGGGCCCTGTATCGGGCATCGTCAGCAATTCGGTGAAGCCGATAATATTGGTCAAAGGCGAGCGCAGCTCGTAGGAGACGTGCTGCACGAAATCGTTCTTGAGCTGGTCGGCTTTCTGCAGCGCCTCGTTCTTGTCCTGCAGCGCGCGCTCGAAGTTCACGCTGTCGGTCACGTCGACGAAGGTCGTCATCACCTGGCCGTTGGGCAGCGGGATCATCGCATAGGACAGGATCGTGCCGTCGGCGAGTTCGGCCTTGCCGTGCGTTTCCAGCCGCTCGTCGTCGAAGCCGGTGACGGCCGCGACGAAGTCGCTCCACGGGCTTTGCGGACACTGGTGCGCGCACGCATCGCGGATCGTGGCGATATGGGTATTGGTGCCGATTTCGGCGCCGTCGAGGCGCCACAGCGCGACGAAGGCCGGGTTGAACAGCCTGATCCGTCCGTCCGGTCCGAAAACCGCGACCCCTTCGGCGAGATTGTCCAGCGTTTCGCCCTGCACGCGCACGGCCGCATTGTAGCGGCTTTCCAGGTCGAAGCGCTCGGTCATGTTCTCGAACACCCAGGTCACGCCGCCTTGGGGATGGGCGCTGGCCACGACGCGGATCGTGCGCCCGTCCGGAATGTGCCACCAATGTTCCTGCGGCTCCACGGCCCGGTAGGCCGACAGCAGATTTTCCTTCCAGCGCCGCCATTCGGGCTGCTCGGCAAGCTTGCCCTCGCTGCGAAGCCGGTCGAGGAACATGGTGTTGTCGGGCCGCGCTTCCAAGAAGGCGCTGTCGAGTTCCCACAATTTCTGGAACGCCTGGTTGAAGAAACGCAGCTTCTGGTCGGCATCGTAGATCGCGACCGCGGTCGAAAGCTGGTCCAGCGTTTCGGCGTGGCTTTTGACGGTGCGCTGATATTCCGCCCGCAGCGCCTCGAGATCGCTCTTGTCGACCGCCAGGCCGGCGACCACACCGTTGGCGCAAACGCTGGTGACGGCATATAGCTTGCGGTCCCCGTCCACGACGGCGGGAAGGTTGCGGCGCAGCGTCGGTTCCGTCAGATGTTGCCGCGCGATGTTTTCGCGCGCCTGGGTCGCCAGCAATTCCCGGCCTTGGGCGACCGCGGTCTCGGGCGTCTCGCACTCCACCGCCGCGGCATAGGCGGCGTTGACGGTGCGCAGCCGGCCGGTCTCGCTGCGCAGCCAGAACGGCATGTCGAGATTGGCCACCAGCGCGAGCACGGCCTCGTGGTCGGTCGCGAGCGCGGCGTGCTCGGCCTTGAGCGCGGCGTGCTCGGCCTGGCGGCGGGTCAGCGACACGAAACGCACGATCGCGTGCGAGGTCGACCGGCGTCCCAGCACCTCCAAGAGCGTGCCCGACTGCGCCGCCACGACCAGATCGAAGGATGTTCCGGCCTCGCGCAGCGCGGCGATGGCATTGTCAAGCATGGCGGCCGAGCGCGCCGTCAGCCAGCGCCCGAAGGCGAGGAAGGAGCTGCGCTCGTCGGGAACGCCGGGGGCCGACGTTAGCGTGCCCACCAGATCGGGCTTGCTCCTGTCACCCGCCCACACCACGGTTCTCTGGTCCCTGGTGGTCATCATCGCCTCGGCACGCTGTACGGCCGCGTTCAGTTCGGCGATCCGCTCGCGCAGCACGAGGTTTTCGGCGGCGATGCGCCCGCGCTCGCGAATCAGCCAGATCGCCGACAGCATGGCGGCGCCCATCACGCCGGCGAAGGTGGCGATCTGGATCACTTCGGACGCGCCGAATGTCAGGTTTCTGAGAGCATCGAGCCCGGTCGCGGGCATTTCCTGAGCGTGTGAGAGGATCGTCGACGACAGATAGCCGGCAAGCCCGACGCCGGCGGTTGCGGGCACCCGCGCGCGCCCGCTGCCCGCGTGATCCGGTCGGTCCGCTGCCCCGGCCTGCGTGTCATGCCCGCTGATCCCCGAATCCCGCGGGCCTTGTCCTGGCATCCCTTTTTCCTCTCCGCCGCATGAACGCCATGGCCGCCCGGCCGCATCGTCGGCAATGCCCCGTCCCGGGCGCGCCATCGTGGCGAATCACGTCACTGTACCGGCCCAGCGAATCGGCGTGAAGAAGGCGGCGCCACAAAAGTAATGCCGGGCGGTTTGTCAACCGCCCGGCATCAATATCTAGTGTTTGGAGCCTATCGGATCAGTATCTGTAGTGTTCCGGCTTGTACGGACCGGCCGGCGTCACGCCGATATAGCTCGCCTGGTCCTCCGTCAGGGTGGTCAGCGTCGCGCCGAGCTTGTCGAGATGCAGCCGCGCCACCTTCTCGTCGAGATGCTTGGGCAGCACATAGACCTCGTTCTGGTAATTCTGCCCCTTGGTCCACAGTTCGATCTGGGCGAGCACCTGGTTGGTGAACGAGGCCGACATCACGAAGCTCGGATGGCCGGTGGCGTTGCCGAGATTGAGCAGGCGCCCTTCCGAAAGAAGCAGGATGCGGTTGCCGCCGGGGAACTCGATCATGTCGACCTGCGGCTTGATGTTGGTCCATTTCAGATTGCGCAGCGCGGCGATCTGAATCTCGTTGTCGAAATGGCCGATATTGCCGACGATGGCCATGTCCTTCATCTTGCGCATGTGATCGATGGTGATCACGTCCTTGTTGCCGGTCGTGGTGATCACGATATCGGCGGTCGGCGCGGCCTGGTCGAGCGTCACGACTTCAAAGCCGTCCATCGAGGCCTGCAGCGCGCAGATCGGGTCGACTTCGGTCACTTTCACGCGGGCGCCTGCGCCGCGCAGCGAGGCAGCCGAGCCCTTGCCGACATCGCCATAGCCGCAGACCACGGCGACCTTGCCGGCCATCATCACATCGGTGGCGCGGCGGATGCCGTCGACCAGCGATTCCTTGCAGCCATATTTGTTGTCGAATTTCGACTTGGTGACCGAATCGTTGACGTTGATGGCGGGGAAGGGCAGCAGGCCCTTCTTCTGGAGCTGGTAGAGCCGGTTGACGCCGGTGGTCGTCTCTTCCGTCACGCCCTTGATGGCGTCGCGCTGGCGGGTGAAGAAGCCGGGCGTTTCGGCCATGCGCTTCTTGATCTGCTTGAAGAGGATTTCCTCTTCCTCGTTGCCGGGATTCGACAGAACGTCCTCGCCCGCCTCGGCGCGCGCGCCGATCAGGATGTACATGGTGGCGTCGCCGCCGTCATCGAGGATCATGTTGGACGGTTCGCCGTCCGGCCACTGGAAGATGGCGTCGGAATAGGCCCAGTAATCCTCGAGCGTTTCGCCCTTGATGGCGAAGACCGGCGTTCCGGTGGCCGCGATGGCGGCGGCGGCGTGATCCTGGGTGGAGAAGATATTGCACGAGGCCCAGCGAACCTCGGCGCCCAGCGCCTGCAGCGTTTCGATCAGCACGGCGGTCTGGATCGTCATGTGCAGCGAGCCGGTGATGCGCGCGCCCTTCAGCGGCTGCGCCTCGCCGAACTCTTCCCGGCACGCGATCAGGCCCGGCATCTCGGTTTCGGCGATATCGATCTCCTTGCGGCCCCAGTCCGCCAGCGCGATATCCGCGACCTTGTAATCCAGTTTCTCTGTCATCGCATTACTCCTGATGTCTTCGCTGTGCGGCGGCCGGCGGCCTGGAAAGACCCTGCCGGTCGTTCGAACTTTCGTCGGACGCTGCACGGGGCGGGCGCGGTGGTCGCCGACCGGCGCTCGTGTCGCGACACGCTGCGCATCCGATTGGTTCCGGCGGGCCGACAAGCGTCCGCGATGCGGCGCGCGCCTGCCCGACGCGGCGCTGTCTAGCAGATCGGCGAAAAGCTCACAACAGGATATAAGGAAATCTTTATCTGTGCATATGGACTGGCGCCGTTCCGGTTCCGGCCGGCGGCCGTCGCGCGGGCTGCGGGCGCCGTCGTCAGGCGTCCTCGCCGAAGCGGTTGGCGACCAGTTCCTCCAATGCGGCCATCGCCTCGTGCGCGTCGGCGCCGGCGGCGGTGATGCGGATATGGCAGCCCGGGCTTGCCGCCAGCATCATCAGGCCCATGATCGAGGTGCCGCCGACCGAAACGCCGTCCTTTTCCACGGTCACCTCGGCCTTGAAACTGCCGGCGAGCTGCACGAAGCGCGCGGAGGCGCGTGCATGCAGGCCGCGCTTGTTGACGATCTCGATGTCGCGAACGATCGAGACTTCCCGCGTCGTCGTCATTTGCCGTTCAGGACCCGGCTCGCCACGTTGATATATTTGCGTCCGGCGGCCTGAGCGCCCTCCAGCGCGGCGGCCATGTCGTTGCCGGCGCGCACGCTGGTGAGCTTGATCAACATCGGCAGGTTCATGCCCGCGATCACCTCGATGCGGCCCGGCTCCATCACCGAGATGGCGAGATTGGAGGGCGTGCCGCCGAACATATCCGTAAGAATGACCACGCCGGCGCCGTCATCGACCCTGGCGACCGCCTCGACGATATCCTGACGCCGCAGTTCGATATCGTCGTCGGCCTCGATGGGGACGGTCTCGAAAGCATCCTGGGTCCCCACGACATGTTCGACGGCATGCCGGAATTCCTCGGCAAGGCGACCGTGCGTGACCAGCACGACTCCGATCATGAATGCTTCGCTCCCGTCAGCGCCCCCAGGGTCGGGGCGCGTCTGTTCTGGTTTTTCGTCATCCGCCAGCCCGGCGGCAGGTGCGCTATCTTGTCGACGGGCCGGCCTTTGACAAGCCCAAATCTCGGATCACGGCCGATCAATATGGCCGAAATCGGGGCCGAGCGGCCGAAAAACGGCCCAAACCGAGTCGGTTCCTGGCTGTTTTGCGCAGCCTTGCGACTAGAAAAGACGGACGCCGGTCCGAGCGGAACGATCGCCGAAAAATCCGGGAATTTTTCCGTAATATGTTGAGAAATAATCATTTTCTCGAATGGGGGCGAGTCGTCGTCCCGACTGTTCGCGGCCGCGGTTACGGCGACGGCGTCCGGTCCGCGCCGACGGGCCGTGGCTGCAAGGCGCGCGTTTCGTCGCAACCCGCCCGCAACCGGCCGAGCGCCTCCAGCCGGGCGAGCACGGCCGGCATGGCGGCGGCCACGGCGCGCTCGGCCACGGCGAGGGCTGCGATTTCCACCGTCTCGATCAGTTCCACGCCGCCGGGATCGAGCCGCGGCGCTTCGCGTGCCGGCACGAGCCTGACGCACAGATCGATCACCGCCGCGGCTTCGTGCGCCTGGGCGGCCGGTCCGTGTCCGTAGACCTCAGCCAGCCCGGCGATCGCCCCGGGCACCCGCGCCACCAGACGCGGCCCGTGCCGCTCGAGCACGAGCCGGTCGTCGCCGACGAGCCAGGCCGGCATGCCGGCCGCCCGGCACCGCGCCACGAGGCCCAGCGCCAGCGTCGATTTTCCGGCCCCGGACGGTCCCAGCACGATCACGCCGCGATCGCCGATGACGAGTCCGCTCGCGTGGACGTTTTTCATCGGCCGGCCATGCGTCGCATCCTCAGCCTTCGGCGGGCAGCTTGACGATGAAGCGCGCGCCGCGCACGTCGCCCGACTTGCTGCCGGGGATGTTTTCGGCCGTCAGCGTGCCGCCATGGGCTTCGACGATCTGGCGGCTGATCGACAGGCCGAGGCCCGAATTCTGCCCGAACGCCTCGCCTTGGGGCCGGTCGGTGTAAAACCGCTCGAAGATGCGGTCGATGTTCTCGGCACGGATGCCCGGCCCGTTATCGTCGATGGTGACGATGATGTTGCGGGCGCTGCGCGCCAGCGTCAACTGAACGCGCCCGCCCTCGTCGGGGACGAAGGAGCGGGCGTTTTCGAGCAGGTTGGTGAACACCTGGCCGAGCCGCAGATCGTGGCCGTTGACCAGGAAGCCGCGCCCGTTCTGGCCGGCCTTGGCAACGCGAAACTCGATCGCGACCTGTTTCTTGTCGCGGGTATGCGCGCTTGCCGCCGCGACGAGATCGGTCAGGAATTTCTGCAGGTCGAGCGGTGCGGCGTCGGCGCGCGCCAGCTCGGCGTCGAGCCGAGAAGCGTCGGAAATGTCGGTGATCAGGCGATCGAGCCGGCGCACGTCGTGCTGGATGATGGCCAAAAGCCGACTGCGCGCCTCCTCGTTGCGTGCCAGGGGCAGCGTCTCGACCGCGCTGCGCAGCGAGGTCAGCGGGTTCTTCAATTCATGCGAGACGTCGGCGGCGAAACTCTCGATCGCGTCGATGCGCGCGTAAAGCGCCCTGGTCATGTCGCGCAGCGCGATCGACAGATTGCCGATCTCGTCCTGGCGCTCGGAGAAGTCGGGGATCTCCTCGCGGCTCCGCACGCCGCGGCGCACCCGCACCGCCGCCGCCGACAGCCGCCGCAGCGGATTGGCGATCGTGGAGGCGAGCAGCATCGACAAGATCGCGGTCACCAGCGCCGCCACACCGAAGACGCGGAAGATCGCCTTGCGTTCGTCGGCGACGATCTTGTCGATGTCGCCGCCCTGGGTCGACAGCAAAAGCACACCGAGCACGGCGCGGAAGCGCTGCACCGGCACCGCCACCGACACGATCATCTCGCCCTGTTCGCTGATGCGCACGACGAAGCCGGGCGTGCCGATCAGCGCCCGCATCACCTCCGGATAGGCGGCTCCGTTGCCGCCCGGCTGCTCGCGGTAAAGCGGCAGGTCGCTGCGGCGGAAGAAATCGGAGAGGATTTTCTCGACGCGGTCGAAAAAGTCCGGCTCGGCCTCCTCCAGCGGCGGCAGGTCGTAGCGCAGGATCTGGCCGCGCGAATAGAGATGGCGCGAATCCAGAAGCAGGTTGGCGTCGCGGTCGTAAATCCGCGCCCGGGTGCGCGTCGGCGAGATCAGGCGGCGCAGCAGCGGGGCGACCAGCTCCGGGTTGATGGGGAACTCCAGACTGTCGAGCTGGTCCGTACCCGGCGCCAGGCTTTCGCCGGCCTGCAGCTCGAGCAGCTTTTCCGGATCGATGCTGATGGCATCGGTCTCCACCGTCGCCGAGGCCGCGACCGCGGCCGCGATGATCTCGCCCTGGGTCATCAGGCTTTCGACGCGCGCCTCGATCAGCCCGTCCCGGAACTGGTTCAGGTAAAGAATGCCCAGAACCAGCACCCCGAGCGCGGCGAGGTTGAGAAACAGGATGCGCCGCGTCAGGCTGGAAAAGATGTGATGGCCCAGAAACCGGCGCAGGGGCACGGTCAGCCATCCGACGACGGATGGACCGTTTCGTGCCGTGCCTGCCCGTTTGCGTTCGGTTTCGGCTACCATCTGTTGCCGGGGTCCACCCGACGCCTGTCCCAGTTTCACGCCTCGCGGAAGCGGTATCCAACACCATAAAGTGTTTCGATCATGTCGAATTCTTGGTCGACGACCTTGAACTTCTTCCTGAGCCGCTTGATGTGGCTGTCGATCGTGCGGTCGTCAACATAGACCTGCTCGTCATAGGCCGAATCCATCAGCGCGTCACGGCTTTTGACCACGCCGGGACGCTGGGCCAGCGAGTGCAGGATCAGGAATTCGGTCACCGTCAGGATGACCGGCTCGCCCTTCCAGGTGCAGGTATGCCGCTCCTGGTCCATGACCAGTTGCCCGCGTTCGAGCGATTTCGTCTGGCCGCTGGGCGATTTGGCGGCGGCCTCGCGCGCGTTGGCGCGCCGCAGCACCGCCTTGACCCGCTCGACCAGCAGGCGCTGGGAGAACGGTTTGCGGATGAAGTCGTCGGCGCCCATCTTGAGGCCGAACAATTCGTCGATCTCGTCGTCCTTCGACGTCAGGAAGATCACCGGCATGTCCGATTTCTGCCGCAGCCGGCGCAGCAGCTCCATGCCGTCCATGCGCGGCATCTTGATGTCGAGAATGGCCAGATTGGGCGGGCGGGCGGAAAACCCGTCCAGGGCGGACGACCCGTCCGTGTAGGTCTCCACGCGATAGCCTTCCGATTCCAGGGCGATGGAGACCGAAGTCAGGATGTTGCGGTCATCGTCGACGAGTGCGATCGTTGCCATGTCAAACGTATCCCTCATAAGCGGGCGTCCCTTCCTGCTTCCGGAAAGGGCTATAGGCGGACAAATTGGGTACAAAATGTGGCATAGAACAAAGGCCATGTCACATGCGCGGACCCGCAAGCCCCATATCGCCTGTGCACGACCTATTCCGGCGAACGGAAAAATTTAACCCTTTTTCAACAGCCTGCCCGTTTTTAAACGATTTAGGAAAAATTCAAAAATTTTTAAATCGATTAATGATTTGAAACAAAAAGGCTTTTCTGGTTGTGACCTCTGGCCGATGCTTGCCGGGGTCGAGGTTAGCGCATTGGCGGACGAACCAACGCAAAAAGACGCCAGGGAGCGGAACGAATGCGAGAGATCGGCAAGCGCAATGCCCGTTGCGGGATCGATATTATCGGGCTCGGCAAGGCCGCGGCCGCCCACTACAATCTCTGCGAAGCCGAACTCTACGAGGAAGCGTTGCGCCGCGGCGAGGCGCGTCTGACCGCCCACGGCGCGCTCGTCGCCCTGACCGGCCAGCACACCGGCCGTTCCGCCAAGGACAAGGTCGTCGTGCGCGACGCGGCCAGCGAGCCGCATGTGTGGTGGGACAACAACAACGCCATCACGCCCGAGCAGTTCGACCTGCTCTTGGCCGATTTCCAGGCCCAGGTCGAGGGCCGCGACCTCTTCGTGCAGGACCTCGCCGGCGGCGCGGATCCCGAAAACAGGCTTCCGACCCGGGTCGTCACCGAATATGCGTGGCATTCGCTGTTCATCCGCAACCTTCTGATCCGTCCCGACCGGACGGCGCTCGACACGTTCGAGCCGAAGCTTACCATCATCGACCTGCCGTCGTTCCGCGCCGATCCGGCCCGCCACGGCACCCGCAGCGAAACGGTGATCGCCGTCGATCTCAGCCGCATGATCGTGCTGATCGGCGGCACCTCCTATGCCGGCGAAATGAAGAAGTCGGTGTTCACCGTGCTCAACTATCTGCTGCCGGACAACGGCGTCATGCCGATGCACTGCTCGGCCAATGTCGGCCCCGACGGCGACGCGGCGGTGTTCTTCGGCCTGTCGGGCACCGGCAAGACCACGCTGTCGGCCGACCCGCGCCGCACGCTGATCGGCGATGACGAACATGGCTGGGGCGAGGACGGCATCTTCAATTTCGAGGGCGGCTGCTACGCCAAGACCATCCGCCTGTCGGCCGCCGCCGAGCCGGAAATCTTCGCCACGACGCGTCGGTTCGGCACCGTGCTGGAAAATGTCGTCCTGGACGAGAGCCGGGTTCCCGATTTCGACGACGGGTCGCTGACCGAAAACACGCGTTGCGCCTATCCGCTGCATTTCATTCCCAATGCCAGCGACAGCGGCCGCGCCGGCCATCCCAAGAACATCATCATGCTGACGGCGGACGCCTTCGGCATCCTGCCGCCGATCGCCCGGCTGTCGCCGGCCCAGGCCATGTATCATTTCCTGTCCGGCTACACCGCCAAGGTCGCCGGCACCGAAAAGGGCGTGACCGAGCCGGAAGCGACCTTCTCCACCTGTTTCGGCGCGCCCTTCATGCCGCGCCACCCGGCCGAATACGGCAATCTCCTGCGCGAACTGATCGCCCGCCACGGCGTCGATTGCTGGCTGGTCAACACCGGTTGGACCGGCGGCGCCTACGGCACCGGCTCGCGCATGCCGATCAAGGCCACGCGCGCGCTGTTGACGGCGGCGCTGGAAGGCTCGCTCAACGCCTGCGAGTTCCGCACCGATCCGAATTTCGGCTTCGAGGTGCCGGTCGCCGTGCCCGACGTCGACGCCGCCATTCTCGACCCGCGCGCGACCTGGGCCGATCAGGCCGCCTACGACCGGCAGGCGGCCAAGCTGGTCGGCATGTTCATCGACAATTTCGCCAAGTTCGAGAATCATGTCGACGCCGGCGTGCGCAGCGCGGCGCCGCAGGTTCAGGTCGCCGCCGAGTAGCGTTGCGGCGCCGGTTTCGCGCGCAGATAGCGGCCCGGCCTCGCGCCGGGCCTTTTCTTTTGGCCCCCGGCGCGGCATGTGTGGATTGCGGCGGGTTCGGCGCACGACGAAATCTCCGTGTCCGAAACCGCGCCAGGATTGGGGTCCGCACCCCGGGAGAGGGGCATGTCAGGCGAAGAGGTGTTTTCGATCGCGCCCGGCGTGACGGTCGGCGAGGCCGAACTCGAGGAGCATTTCATCCGCTCCTCCGGTCCCGGCGGCCAGAACGTCAACAAGGTCGCGACAGCCGTCCAGCTGCGCTTCGACGCGCGCAACGCCCGCGGCCTGCCGGAGCCCGTGCGCAATCGCCTTGTGAAGCTGGCTGGCCAGCGCGCCACCAAGGACGGCGTGATCGTCATTGAGGCCGGGCGGTTCAGGACCCAGGAGCGCAATCGCGAGGACGCGCGCCAGCGCCTGCTGGCGCTCGTCGCCCGCGCCGCCGAGCCGCCGCCGCCGCCGCGCAAGAAGACGCGGCCGTCGAAAGGCGCGGTCGAGCGCCGTTTGAAGGCCAAGGCCGGCCGCGCGGCGATCAAGAAGATGCGCGGGCGTGTCGACAAGGAGTGACGTCACGCCGGCGGCGGATCCGGCCGGCTGTGGATGGTAACCATGATTTTCGGATTGGCGGTGTCGTGAATTGACAGCGGCAGCGCAAGCCTCTTAACCTTTTCTTAACGATAAGACACGGGTTGCAGGGGGCGAGCCGATGCATGGCAAGACGACGCCGGGACTCCGGCCAACGATCCTCGCGGCGCTTCTGGTGGCCGGGTCGCTCGCGCCTGCCGCCGCGCAGCCGGTCGATTCCATGGTCACCGGCAGCCTGACCTCGCAGCCGATCGGCCATTACGAGTTCTGCAAGGCCAATCCGCGCGAATGTTCCATCGCCATGCGCGACCGCGGTCCCGCGCGGCTCACCAAGACGCTGTGGTCGACGCTGTCGCGCGTGAACGTTTCGGTCAACCGCGCCGTCAAGCCGATGAACGACATCGACATTTTCGGCAAGGACGAGGTGTGGAGCTATCCCGACGGTGTCGGCGATTGCGAGGACTACGTGCTCGAAAAGCGCCGCCTGCTGCAGGGCAAGGGCGTGTCGCTCACCAACCTGCTGATCACCGTGGTGCGCAAGCCCGACGGCGAGGGCCACGCCGTGCTGACCGTGCGCACCGACAAGGGCGACCTCATTCTCGACAATCTGCGCGACGATATCCGCCCGTGGAGCAAGACCGGCTACCGGTTCCTCAAACGGCAGGCGAGCAACCATACCGGCCGCTGGGTCAATCTCCACGCCGAGCGCAACCGGTTCGTCGGCTCGGTCAACCGTTGAGCGGGTCCGTCTGAACGGCCTGGCGCGCGACCGTCGCTCGCCAAGCCAGCCGGCCCGACCGCGCCCTTCAAAGAGCGTTCCAAAAACTCCTCCCGGACGGCCTTGCGCCGGTTTTGCCCGCCCACTCGTCAGGGCGTGCGATCGCGGTCGCGCCGACCGGCCAGGCCGGCCCCGAAGAACGGCGGCGATGGCGCGAAGCCGGGGGCGCCCGGCGCGGCCTCAAGCCATGTACGCCAGCCGTCGAATACCCTTTCCGGCGGTGAGGGGACGACAGGCCTCGGTTGCGATTGATTTGCCGCCCATATCCCTATACCCGGACAGGAACGGAAATCGACTGAGTGGGACATGACGGTACGTATACTCGTTTTCGCAGGCTCGATCCGCAGCGGCGCGTTCAGCGGCCGCACCGCCGACGCGGCCATGAAAGAACTGGCCCTGCAGGGCGCGGAGGTCACCCGCATTTCGCTGGAGGACTATCCGCTGCCGATCATGGACGAGGACCTCGAAAAGGAAAAAGGCATCCCTGAAAACGCGCTCAAGCTCGCACGGCTGTTCGCAGCCCATGACGGGCTTCTGATCGCCAGTCCCGAATACAACGCCTCGATCCCGCCGCTGCTCAAGAACACGCTCGACTGGGTGAGCCGCGTCAAAAAGGACGGCGCCGCGCCGCTGCACCCGTATCAGGACAAGGTCGTCGGCCTGTGCTCCTCGTCCAACGGTCAGTTCGGCGGCAATCGCGGCCTCTATCATCTGCGCGCCGTGCTGATGAACTGCCAGGCCGAGATCGTTACGCCGCAATGTTCGGTCGCGGGCGCCGCCGAGGCCTTCGACGAGGAGGGGCGGCTGAAGAACGAGCGCCAGCACAAGATGCTGGAAAAGGTCTGCCGCACGCTGATCGAACGGGCCTCGATGCTGTCGACGAGGGTGGATGCATGAAGGACGCGAACAACGTCGCCGAAAGACTGATCGTCGGGCTCGACCTGCCGGATGTGGCGACGGCCGAAAAGGCCGTTTCGGAACTCGACGGTGTCGTCTCCTTCTTCAAGATCGGCTATCGGCTGGTGTTCGCCGGTGGTCTCGAATTCGCGCGCGATCTCGTCGCCTCGGGCAAGAACGTGTTTCTCGACATGAAACTGCTCGACATCGACAACACCGTGGCCGAGGGCGTCGAGAACGTCGCCGCGATGGGCGTGTCGATGCTGACCGTGCACGCCTATCCCAAGGCGATGCGCGCCGCCGTCGAAGCGGCCGCCGGCAGCGATCTGTGCCTGCTCGGCGTGACCGTGCTCACCTCGATGGACGATCGCGACCTCTCCGAGGCCGGTTACGGCTTCGACGCCCGCGCCCTGGTCGAGCGCCGCGCGCGCCAGGCGCGCGAGACCGGCATGGGCGGCATCGTCTGCGCGGCCACCGAGGCGGCGGCCGTGCGCGCGATCGTCGGCCCGGAGATGGCGCTGGTGACGCCGGGCATCCGTCCGGCCGGCGCCGCCCACGGCGACCAGAAGCGGGTGATGACGCCGGCCGATGGGCTGCGCGCCGGCGCCAGCCATCTCGTCGTCGCCCGTCCGGTCGTCGGCGCGCGCGACCGCCGCGCCGCCGCCCAGGCGATCATCACGGAAATGGAAACGGCCTGAACCAGAACCGTCCCGGGAGGAAAACATGCCGAAAGCCTATTGGATCGCCCATGTCGATGTCCGCGATCCCGAACGCTACAAGGATTATGTCGCGACCGCGAAGCCGGCCTTCGAACGACACGGCGCCAATTTCCTGGCCCGCGGCGGCGCCTACGAGGCGATGGAAGGCGCGGGGCGCGCGCGCAACGTCGTCATCGAGTTTCCATCCCTGCAGGCGGCGAAGGAATGCTACAATTCGCCCGAATACCAGGCGGCCAAGGCGATCCGCGTGACGGTCGCCGATGCCGAGATGGTGATCGTCGAGGGATATGACGCCTGAGCGGCATTCCCGCCCTGCCTGCCGGCT
This sequence comes from Nitratireductor alexandrii, assembly GCF_004000215.1. Lineage (GTDB taxonomy): Bacteria > Pseudomonadota > Alphaproteobacteria > Rhizobiales > Rhizobiaceae > Mangrovimarina > Mangrovimarina alexandrii. The sequence goes on from NZ_RBVY01000008.1 coordinate 195,716, forward strand.
ACGCCATCAGAGCCGCCCGGCCTGACGAGGTCCCCCGGCTGATCGCCGTCGAGACGGCGGCCGCGCGCCTGTTCGCCGACCACGGCTATCCCGCGCTCGCCGACGAGCCTCCGCGCACGCCCAAGGCGTTCGCCCGCTTCACGGCCGGCACCAGCGTGCTCGTCGCCGAAAGCCGGGATGCCACGCCGGCCGGCTTCGTCGTGGGCGGCGATGTCGGCGGCTATTTTTACCTGATGGAGCTCTCCGTCGATCCCGCCCATGGCCGGCGCGGGCTTGGCACCGCCCTCGTGCTGGCCGCGCTCGGCGCGGCGCGGCGGCTCGCCTATCGCGATGCCGCGCTTTCCACCTTCCGCGCCGTGCCCTTCAACGCGCCCTTTTACGGCAAGCTCGGCTTTAGCGAACTGGAGCCGGCGCATGCGCCGCCGGCGCTTCTGGCCCGGTTCAAGCGCGAGATGCCGCCGGGCGTCGAGGCGTCGGCGCGCGTGCTGATGGTGCGGCGCATCGGGGCCTAGCCTGGTGCAGGGCGGAACAGCTCTATTGCAATGCAGCAAAAGCCTGTTACCGTCATCGGTCATAACCAATGACCCTTCGCGTCGCGATTCTGGGCGGCTATCGGAACGGAAGGCGGTACATTTCGATGTTTTATCAGGCCTATGAGTGGAATCATGCCGCGATCCAGCCCTATCGCGCGGTGGCGGATGCGACGCGGCTGTTCTACAGCAATCCGCTCAACCCGCTCTCCCACACCGCGTTCGGGCGCTCCGCCGCGGCAATGGCGGAGATGTTCGAGCGCACCACGCGGCGTTACGGCAAGCCGGATTTCGGCCTGACCTCCACCGTGGTCGACTGGAAGCCGGTTTCGGTCAGCGAGGACATCGTCTGGAAGCGGCCGTTCTGCAACCTGATCCGTTTCAAGCGCGACCTGCCGGCCGGCCGCAAGCCCGATCCCAAGCTCCTGATCGTGGCGCCGATGTCGGGGCACTACGCGACCTTGTTGCGCGGCACGGTCGAGGCGATGCTGCCGCATGCCGAGGTTCACATCACCGATTGGGTCGACGCCCGCATGGTGCCGCTCTCCAAGGGGCATTTCGACCTGGACGACTATATCGACTACGTCATCGAGATGCTGCACGCGCTCGGGCCGGACACGCATGTCATGGCCGTGTGCCAGCCCTCCGTGCCGGTCCTGGCCGCGGCCGCGGTGATGGAGGCGCGCGGCGACCAATTCGCGCCCTCGACCATGACGCTGATGGGCGGGCCGATCGACACGCGCATCAACCCGACCGCCGTCAACCAGCTCGCCGAGGAAAAGGATCTCGCCTGGTTCCGCGACAACGCCATCATGCAGGTTCCCTGGCCCAATCCCGGTTTCGCCCGCGAGGTCTATCCCGGTTTTCTGCAGCTTTCGGGCTTCATGAGCATGAATCTCGACCGCCACATCATCGCCCACAAGGATTTCTTCCTGCATCTGGTCAAGAATGACGGCGATTCGGCCGACAAGCATCGCGATTTTTATGACGAATATCTGGCTGTGATGGATCTGACGGCCGAGTTCTACCTGCAGACGGTCGACACGGTGTTCATCCGCCACGCTTTGCCCAAGGGCGAGATGACCCATCGCGGCGAACCGGTCGATCCGGCCGCGATCCGCTCGATCGCGCTGATGACGGTCGAGGGCGAAAACGACGACATTTCGGGCGTCGGCCAGACCAAGGCCGCGCAGACGCTGTGCACCAATATTCCCGACGACATGCGCGTGCACTACATGCAGCCGGCCGTCGGCCATTACGGCGTCTTCAACGGCTCGCGCTTCCGCGCCGAGATCGTGCCGCGCATCGTCGATTTCATCACCAGCTATGGCCGCGAGAACCGCGACGCGCTCGGCCGGCACCTGCCCGCCAAAAAACCCGCCGCCAAGTCGACGGGACGCACCAGGGCCTGACCTTAGAGTATCGGTTTTGATCAAGCCAGATTTTGGGGTCCATCTTCTATCCTGCTTGACGAGGGTGTTGGCGAGTTCGATGAGCTTGCGCATGATGGCTGCTAGGGCAAGTTTGGGGGAAGGCGGTCATCGCCTTGTACTTTCGCGCCATGTCGGGGTTGAAGCGTGCGGCGACGAGGGCGGACATGTAGAGGGCGTCACGCAGGAACTTGGGCCGCTCTGACTGAATGCCTTTCCCTGCCACGTGCTGGATTGTCTTATCATGAGAGCGAGACCTGCTAGACTGGTCGCCTGTTTTTTGGCCGAGCGTTCCGATTTTGGGACATTCGATGAGGATTGCCGCCGCGATCTCGCTGGTGTCGGGAATGGAGCGCAGGATGTCATGGGCCGGGGCACGCCGCGCGCGAAAGCGCAGTTGCGCTTCGATCTCTCCCCGTAGCGCTTTCAACTTTCGAGCGACCTGATCGATGCGGGCTGCGGTCTGACGTTGGGTGAAGGCGAGGCTCTGTGTTTTCAAACGCTTCTTGAGCCGGGTCTTTTCCTTGAACAAGGCTGTACCGGCAACCTGCAATTCCTTGAGGGCATGTTGGTTTTCCGCCACAGGCCTGTCAGGAGCCAGGTTCGGAGCCGAGCCCATCCGCGTCAGAAGACACGCATCCACGGCATCGGTTTTGACCCTGGTTCCGCACGCTTGGGCAAAGCGGCGGGCCTGCAGCGGGTTGACCTTCGCCAACGCCAGCCGCCCCGCAAAGGCCCGCTCGAAACGGGCATGGTAGGGCCGGTCGCTTCATAAACCACCAGAGCCGGCAGTTCCGAACCGATCCAGCGCTTCAGTGCGCAAAACCCGGCCGGAGCGTTGCCGGATCGGGCCGAGACGCCCGTGCCGAGCCGATGCGCGTCCAGATGGACTTTCGAGATGTCGACGCCGATGCCATCCTTCATGGACTTGGCCATGTCCCGTGCTTGTCGTGCAGAGCCCTGTAATTGATATAAGGCTGCTGCGTATCCGTTCAGGCCTCATGCGAAGACGATGGCTGATCACACTCTAAAACGACCCATCACGACCAAGCCGTCGGCGATCCAGCCACCGTCACTGCATGCCATGATTCGAGGGGCGTGCAGTGGTTCATTCTTCGCGGAATGGCAGCCAGAATCATAAGACAAGCCGGTCTGCGATTTCGCGGAAAGCCAGCCGGGGCTAGATGAACGGGCGCTTGCCGCCAACCGGATCGCTCCAGCCCGCGATCTTGCACAGTCCGTCCTCGTCCAAGACCGCGCAGCCGCGATCGAGCCAGCGCACAAGCCCGCGCGCGGCGATCTTGCGCAGGGTCTTGTTGGTGTGCACGATCGACAGGCCGAGCGTGTCGGCCAGATGTTGCTGGGAAACCGGCAGCATCTTCTTGCGGCCGCTGTCGAACAGGCCGGCGAGGCGCGCGCGCCGGTTGAGGAAAGCCAGCAGATAGGCCGCGCGCTCGAGCGCCGACCGGCGGCCGAGGCTCAACAGGTGTTCGTCCAGAATACGCTCCTCGCGCGCCGCGATCCATGTCAGGTCGAAGCCGAGATCGGGATAGCCTGAAAACAAGGATGCCAGCCGTGCGCGCTCGAACACGCACAGGGTCAGCGGCGTCAGCGCCTCCACCGAATGCTGCATCTCCCCCATCAGCGACCCCTGCAGGCCGACGAGATCGCCGGGCAGGATGAAGTTCAGGATCTGGCGGCGTCCGTCGTCGAGGATCTTGTAACGGAAGGCCCAGCCGTCGAGGACGGTGAACAAATGGGCGCTGTGGGTGCCTTCCACCAGGATGGTCGCACCGGCATCGGCCGTCAGTTCCCCCGTCTTGAAGGTGGATACGAAATCGAGCTCGTCCGCCTCGAAATCGCGAAAATGCTCGCGCTTGCGCAGCGGACAGGCCGAACATTTCGTGCGCGGAGCGATCAGCTTGCCGTTTTTTGCCATCGCACTCCCCCTGATGCACGCCTATCCACGCCGCCAACGGCGCCGGTGCGGGGTCGTGTCTTTTTTAAATGACAGCGCGCGCCGCAAACGGCACTTGAAGCCGTCAAGAACAGGCCGCCCCCCGATCGGGGCCAGGCCGACAGCACAGACTGGACACATGCCTTGCCCGACCACAAACCCGAGATCCTGGTGATCGATTCGGAATATCTGATCGCCTTCGACACCGCGCAGATCCTGTCCGAGGAACTGGGCTGCGAGGTGGAGACGGCCACACCGGAGGCGGGTCGCGAGGTGCTGCGCACACGCCGCTTCGACATTGTCGTGATCGAGGTCCAGGACGATCGGGCCATGACCGAGGCTCTGGCTGCCGCCGCGTGCGCGGCCGGCGGCGCGGTGGTCTTCACCTCCACCTCCGAGGAGGACCGCGACGGCGTCGACGGGTTTTGCCAATGGCCCGTCGTCTTAAAACCGTTTCCTTCCGGCGAGATCGCCCGGTCGGTGACGGCCATTCTGCACGCCAGACGCCCCACGGCCCGTTAGCCGGCGAAGGCGCGCGAGACGATCGAGGCCGAATCGCGATCCGGCCCGTAATCGGCTTCGCCCGAAACCGCCAGCAGTTCCTGCAGGCGCTGGCGGGCCCGGCTGACGCGGCTCTTGATCGTGCCGACCGCGCAGCCGCAGATCGCCGCCGCCTCCTCGTAGGCAAACCCGGACGCGCCGACCAGGATGATCGCTTCACGCTGATCGTCGGGCAGTTCGCCCAGCGCCTTGCGGAAATCGGCCAGGTCGAGCGACCCGTACTGCGCGGGATGGGTGGACAATCTTTCGGTGAAGATGCCGTCGCTGTCCTGGATCTCGCGACCGCGCTTGCGCATCTGGCTGTAGAACTCGTTGCGCAGGATGGTGAACAGCCACGCCTTCAAATTGGTGCCAGGCTCGAAACTGTCCTGCTTGGCCCAGGCCTTCATGATCGTATCCTGGACCAGATCGTCGGCCCGGTCGTGCCGGCCGATCAGTGAGACCGCGAAGGCGCGCAAATTGGGCAGCGACGCCAGAAGTTCGCGTTTGAACGCCAACTTGTCGCCGGCGGAAGCGCAACTCATGCCCGGTCCTTTCTGCCCTTGGGGGCGGACGCCGATTTTTCGGCCTCGTCCAGTTTTTCAAGCAGATCGAGGAACCGATCGGGGATCGCCTCCTCCTTGATGGAATCGTAGAGTTCACGCAATTTCATCGAGATGCGACCGCCCGTTTCAGACGATCCGGCAAAGTCGGCTTGCGCTGGATCGATTGCCGGCATTTTCTTACTTTCCTTCATTTTTCGACGGATTCCCGAGCCCTGGTTCGAACCAAAATGCGAAAGCCGACAAAAAGTTCCATTTCCAGGAACTTTTTTGTTCATGATGCGTTGACCAGCACTTTGAACGCCCAACCACTGTCATGACAAGGGAGACCCGTCACGATGTCGCTTTCCACCCGCATCGCCCCTCATCTGCCTCTGCTGCGGCGATATGCGCGCGCGGTCACGGGTTCGCAGACCTCGGGCGACGCCTACGTCGCCGCCGTGCTCGAAGCTCTGATCGCTGATGTGTCGGCCTTTCCCGACACCTCGAGCGACCGGGTTGCGATCTACAAACTCTTTTCGACCGTGTTCGGTTCCACCGCCGTCAAGATCGAGCCGCCGCAGTCGCCCTTCGCCTGGGAGCAGCGCGCCGTGTCCAATCTGGCCGCTATTCCTCCGGTCGCGCGCCAGGCCTACCTGCTGGTGGCGGTCGAGGAATTCAGCCAATCCGAGACGGCCGAGATCCTCGATCTCGAAGAAGCCGAGATCGGCGTCCTGCTCGAGGCGGCTGCCACGGAGATTTCGCGCCAGGTCGCGACCGACATCATGATCATCGAGGACGAACCGCTGATCGCGATGGATATCGAGCAGATCGTCGAAGAGCTCGGCCACACGGTGACGGGAATCGCGCGCACGCACGAGGAGGCGGTCGCGCTTTATCGCGGCACGAATCCGAAAATGGTGCTCGCCGACATCCAGCTCGCCGACGGCAGCTCGGGCATCGACGCGGTCAACGACATCTTGAAGACAGCGAGCGTGCCGGTGATCTTCATCACCGCCTTCCCGGAGCGCCTGCTGACCGGCGAGCGACCGGAGCCGGCCTTCCTGATGACGAAACCCTTCAATCCGCAAATGCTGAAGGCGTTGATCAGCCAGGCGCTGTTTTTCAACGAAAACGCAGAAGCGGCCGCGTAAATGTGGCCTGGGCGCCGGGCGGACAATGATTTCAACACGTTCAGCGGAACATAAGGCGAGCGCAACCGTTTGTTCTCCTACCTATCCAAAGGAGAACGGCAATGCTCTATTATGCTCTGGTCTTTCTCGTGATTGCCATCATCGCCGGCGTCCTCGGTTTCGGAGGCATCGCGGGAGCGGCGACGGGGATCGCACAAATTCTGTTCTATCTCTTTCTGATATTGCTGGTCATCTCGCTGGTGGCGGGCTTTATAAGGCGAACATAAGATAGATCCGATCCGAAACCGGTCCGGCCGCGACACAGGCGGCCGGGTCGCTGGCGGGGAATAGCGTTGAGTAGAAAAACAACCGACGAAACCGGACGGAATTGGGAACGGCCAGACCAGGATACGCAGAAATTTCGGCATCATCTGGTCACCGCCTTGTTGCGCTCGGGCATTTGCCTGACGCTGCAGGACGGACGCGGCCGTTACGTCTTCATCATCAATCTTCCCGACAGCTGGGCCTTGCCCGACGGGGCCGAGCCGCGCGACGCGGAGATTTACGGCGCCGAACTCTCGGGCCGCCTCGACTTGGCCAAGACCAGGGTCTGCAACAGCGGCAATCCCGAGCGCGTTCATACCGAACAGGCGGACGGTCGCTATTTCGAGTTTTTCATCGAATCCTATCCGGACGGTTCCGACGTCGCGATTTTGACGACGGTGACGGAGCTGACCGAAGAGCGTCGGCGCGAGAAGGTACTCAAAAGCCTGTTGCGCGAGGTCAGCCATCGATCGAAGAACCTGATGGCCATCATCCAAAGCATCGCGTCGCAGACGGCGCGCTCGTCCGGGTCGCTCGCCAGTTTCCTGCCCAATTTCTACGGCCGGCTGCACTCGCTATCGCGGTCGCAGGATCTGATCACCGATTCGAGCTGGCGCGGCGCCAGCTTCCGCACCCTGGCCCAGCAGCAGGGCGCCAAATATTTTCGCGACGTGGCGAAGGCAATGCGGCTGAGTGGCGACGACCCGACCCTGTCGCCGAACGAGACGGTTCATGTCGGGCTGGCGCTGCATGAGTTGATCGTCAACGCGCTTGCGGCGTCGCGGTTGAATGGCGGCGCGCCGCATATCGAACTCGATTGCACGGTCGTCGAAAAGGCCGGCATCGAAACGGCGTCGATTCAATGGCGGGAACATCGAACGCCGACTGATCTCGAACCTCACGGCGAAGAGACCGAAGACGCTTTCGGCAGCGCCGTTCTCAACCGGATCACACCTTCCGCGCTCGAGGGGACGGCGCGCTATGGCGACGTCGAAGGGGTGATTTCCTACGATCTGACCTTTCCGCTGCATGCGAACCGGTAGAGCGCGGCGCGCAACCATGGCGGGGTCGGCAAGGCACGCACAAAAAAGCGGACCCGTCAGGGCCCGCTTCTGCGCGGCCGGCATACGCGCCCGCCCCAGGCACGTCAGTGGCGGCTCAGCCAATCGTCGATCTCGCGTTCGGCGTCGGCCTCGGCCTTGCCGTACCGTTCCTGCAGCTTGCCGGCGAGCTGTTTGCGATTGCCCGCCACCACGTCGAGGTCGTCGCCGGTCAGCTTGCCCCACTGCTCCTGCACCTTGCCCTTGAATTGCTCCCAGTTTCCTTCAACCTGATTCCAGTTCATGCCATTCTCCTTTTCTTGTCAGACAATCGATGCTGCGATCGTCGTGTTCAAAACGTCCGGCAGGCGGCGGAGTTCCACCGTAAACGTCGAAATGGGCAGGCTTGGCCGAAAAGCGCCGCCATCGGCGCGTCGGACGGATTTGGACGGGCACCGGCGCGAAACAAGTCGTTGCAGCCGCCGGCAACGATGCTAACACTCGCCGGCTGCCAAATGCGGACACAGGACGTGAAACGATATCTGCCCCTGATCGCCTTCCTGCTCGTCGCCCTGGTCGGGGCCGGCGTCGCCTCCGTGGTCTACCGGACCGAGGAGGCGGCCAATCGCGCCCGTTTCGAGGTGATCGCCAACGAGGCCGTCGATCGCATCAGCAACCGGGTCAACCAGCATATCGCTTTACTGGTGGCGACGATGTCGTTCTTCGAGGCGAACGACGGCAGGGTCACGCGGCGGGCGTTGACCCGGTTCGTTGACGGGCTGGATCTCGACGGTGAGTTCGACGGCATCCACGGTCTGGGCTTCGCGCGCCTGTCCACGCCGGCCGACGATGCTGAAATCGTCCGCGAAATCGCGCGCAATTACGGTATCGAGCGCGCCGTGAGACCGGCAACGGACCAGGCGCTGCGCGCGCCGATCGTCATGCTGGAACCGCAGGACGCGCGCAACCGCGAGGCCCTTGGCTACGACATGTATGCCGAGACCACGCGACGCGACGCGATGGAGCGCGCCATGGCCAGCGGCAAGCCGCGTGCCAGCGCGCCGGTGGAACTGGTTCAGGAAATCACCAACGAAAAACAGGCCGGGTTCCTGGTCTATCTGCCGTTGCCTTTGCGGGATGCGCGCGGCGCGGGTCTTAGAGAGCATGCCGGGTTCGTCTACGCGCCGTTCCGGGCCGGGGACCTGCACGCGGCCGCGCTCAACACGAGCTACCAATTGCCGGTCGAGGTGGAGACGCTCGATACGACCGGCGACGACGCCCGGGTGCTCTATCGCTCCGAGGCTTTCGACGACGAGGAGACGACGGCGCGCTACGTGGTCAGTCGCTCGATCGAGGTCGCCGGCCGGCAATGGACGCTGAGAATGCACGAGAGTCCCGGCTTCCTGCGCGGCCGCACAAATTTCTACACGTTCATCGTCGGCGCGATCTCGCTGCTTCTGGCCGCCGCGATCGCCGCCTCGGCCCGCTGGCAGATCAAGGCGGTCGAAAGCGCGCATGCGCTTCACGCTATCTCCGAGAGAACGGTCAAGGAGAAGGAACTGATCCTCCAGGAGATGAAGCACCGGCTGAAGAACGCGATCGCGCGCATTCTGGCCATGGCGCGCCAGACCGGGGCGCGGGCGGCCTCGGTTGAGGAGTTTTCGGACTCCTTCACCGCCCGCCTGCAGGCGATGGCCAACGCGCAGGACATGCTGACGCGGTCGCGTTGGCAAAAGGCCGATTTGCGCGAATTGCTGTGCACGGAACTCGATCAGGTCTTCGGCGAAGCGCTGGGCGGGGACCGTGTCGCGGGACCCCGCGTGGAACTCGACGAAAAACAGAGCCAGGCTTTTGCGCTCACCTTCCACGAGCTGGCGACCAACACGCTGAAATACGGCTCGGGCGCCGAACCGCAAGGACGGCTGAAGGTGACATGGCGCCTTGAGGGGCCGCCGCGCAAGCGGATGCTGCGCCTGATCTGGACCGAACAGACCGAAGAGGCGATCCGCGAACCGGAAACACGCGGCTTCGGCAGCCGCCTGATCGACGCCAACATCATCGGCGAATTGGGCGGCCGTGTCGAACGCAGCTTTGGCGAGACCGGGTTTTCGGTCACGATCACCGTTCCACACCGTCGGTAGCGGCGGGCGCGACGTGTCGCCGGTGGCCATTCGCGCCTTGCCGGCCGATACGCGACGCACAGACCTCACGCCATCTCGAACTTGCCGGCCGGGATCGGGTCTCCTGGCTTTGCGCCGCGCGGCTTGACGAAACCATAGCTGGATGGTTATTAATTATTCAATAGCCGGAAAGTTATCAATCGCGATGCCGCAGCCTCAAGACACGCTTTTCAAGACGCTTTCCGACCCGACCCGCCGGGCGATCTTCGAGCGCCTGTGCCGGGACGGGGAGCAGACGGTCAAGGCGCTGACGGCCCAGGCAGGCATTTCGCAACCGGCCGTTTCCAAACATCTCGCTCTGTTGCGGCAGGCCGGACTGGTGCGCGACCGTCACCAAGGCCGGCAGACCCATTATAGCGCACGACCGGGCGCGCTGGCTCCGCTCGTCGACTGGACGCAGCAGATGGCCGGTTTCTGGCAGAGCCGGTTCGACGATTTGGAAGACCTGCTCGAAAGGATGGACCAATGAACGAGGCCGCGAGCGAGACGAAAACCATCGTCGTAGAGCGCGAGCTGCCGCATCCACCCGAAAAGGTCTGGCGCGCGCTGACCCAACCGCACCTGATCGCCGAGTGGCTGATGAAAAACGATTTTTCGCCCGTTTTGGGCCACCGTTTCGGCCTTCGCGCAGATTGGGGCGCCGTCGCCTGCCAGGTTCAGGCCATCGAGCCCAACCGGACGCTGTCCTACACCTGGGACACCAAGGACCTTAGAAGCGTCGTCACCTGGAGGCTCATCCCCACCCCGCAGGGCACAAGGCTGCGCCTGGAGCAAACCGGCTTCCGGCCCGACCAGTCGTCCTATTACCGAGGCGCCATGGCGGGTTGGCCGCGCTTTATGGCCGATCTCGAGCGGGTTCTGGAAGGGCTGGACTGAAAAGCGCCCGGCCGGCCCGCCGATCCGCCGACGCCAATCACCGAAAAGGAGGTTTCCTTGACCCGGAGCAGATGGAGCTGGAGCACGTGGATCAGACAGTGTCACCGCTGGTTGTCGATCGCCTTCACAGCAGGCTTCCTCGTCAACATCGTCGCCATCAGCACCGGGCAAGACCCGGCCTTCTGGGTCTATCTGCTGGTGCTGATCCCGCTGTTCCTGCTGTTGCCCAGCGGGCTGTACCTGTTCGTACTGCCCTATGCGGCCAGGCGGCGCGGCGGGCGCGGCGCGGCGTGAACGCACCGACAGACATCGAAGGCACAACCGTCCCATGACCGCATCGCAACGCATCGACCAGATGATCGCCGAGTTAGCCGACTGGCGCGGCAAGACGTTGGCCGACCTGCGCAAGGCCGTTCTTCGGGCCGACCCCGGGATCGTCGAGGAATGGAAGTGGATGGGCAGTCCGACCTGGTCGCGCGACGGGCTGATCGCGGTCGGCAATGCTCACAAGAACAAGGTCAAGCTGACCTTCGCCCACGGGGCCAGCCTGCCGGACCCCGACGGCCTGTTCAATGCGGGGCTGGACGGCAATGCGCGGCGGGCGATCGATCTCTTCGAGGGCGATCGTGTCGATGCGCGCGCCCTGACCGCGCTGGTGCGCGCAGCAATCGACCACAACCGGACCAGCTTGAAGAAAAACGCGTCCGCGGGCGCAAACAAACGCGCCGGCAAGACGGCATGACGCGAACCGGGCCGCGCGCCGGCCCGGCCGACACCGGCTAATCACTTTCGCCGTCGAGCACGGGCACGCTCAGCCCGGCCAATTCGGCATTGGTCAGCCGCGCCGCCCCGGCGCGCGCGAAACGCAGCATCAACGCGCGCCGCGTCGCCGGCGCCAGCCGGTGCTCGGGCGCCTCGCGCAGGATTTCGGCACCGTAGCCGTCGGCAAGGATGAAGCCGCATTCGGGCGGGAAGATCGATGCGGGCACATCGGGATGGGTGGCGAAGAAGAACCGGTCGGAATGCGCCCGGTAGTCAGGCCATTTGCGATCGACGCGAAAATCCTCCACCGACGATTTGATCTCGATGATCCAGAACTCGCCGTTGCGCATGATCGCCACCAGGTCGGCCCGGCGGCCGCCGGCCAGCGACAGTTCGGGCAGCACGTGCGCGTTCATCTGGACCAGCATGCGCTGCACGCCGCGCCGGACCAGAAGCGCGTTCTGCGATTGGCGGCCATCGGCCAGCGGGTTGGCGGAAACGGGACTCACGATCGGCATGGCGCCACCATGCCATGATCGCGCCGGCCCGCAAACCGGCCCGGCGAGCGAACGCATTCACTCCTGACAGGACAAGGTGTTCGGCAATTATCTATCACAAATGCGTGAAAATGTTGCTGAAATGCAATGATGAACGCCGCAAATGCTTCTCCGCGCCCGTCGGGCCCACTTCCCGACTTGGCAAAACTGGTTTATCGCAGTTTAACGAACGTGGCATAAACATGGCTTGAATCGGGCGCAATTGCGCAGGGTGGGGAACGCGCGGATCGTGAGCATGACAATCAGATCATTGGTAACTGCCGCCGGGCTGGCATTGGTCGTGGCCCTGGCCGGGTGCACGAGTACGTCCTTCCGGGTGTTTACGTCGGAATACGGATCGAAGCGGGATGCGGGGTATCGGCTGCCGTCGATCCCGATCAGCAAGGTTCCGCGCAAGTATCATCGCCAGATCGTGCGCTACGACAGCAAGGAAAAGCCGGGGACGATCATCGTCGATACGTCGGAGAAATTCCTCTATTTCGTCATGCCCGAAGGCAAGGCGATGCGCTACGGCATCGGCGTCGGGCGCGAGGGCTTCGAATGGAGCGGCACCGCACGCATCGCCGCCAAGCGGGAATGGCCGGTGTGGACGCCGCCGCCGGCAATGATCAAGCGGCAGCCGGAACTGGCCAAATATGCCGGCGGAATGCCCCCGGGCCTCAACAATGCGCTCGGCGCGCGCGCGCTCTATTTGCACAACAAGCGTGGCGATACCGGCTACCGCCTGCACGGCACGCCGGAATGGGCCTCGATCGGCCGGGCGATGTCGTCGGGCTGCATCCGGTTGATCAATCAGGACGTGATTGATCTCTATGACCGCGCCGAGATCGGCGCCAAGGTGATCGTGAAATAATCCGCGGACCGTCCAGGCAACACGGACGTCCCAAAAAAGGCCGGGTTTTCGCAACCCGGCCTTTTGTCGTGAAAGGGAACGGAAACGGCGCCGGCGGCGCGCTCAGACGACCTGCTCGACCTGCTGCACCTCGGGCACGAAATGGCGAAGCAGGTTCTGAATCCCGTGCTTGAGCGTGGCGGTCGAGGACGGGCAGCCGGCGCAGGCGCCCTTCATGTGCAGGAAAACGGTGCCGTTCTCGAAACCGCGAAAAGTGATGTCACCGCCATCCTGCGCCACGGCGGGGCGCACCCGCGTATCGAGCAGTTCCTTGATCGTGGAGACGATCTCCTCGTCGGCCTGATCGTAGAACTCGCCTTCCTCGACCGGTTCGGAACCGGCCGTCGGCATCGCCATGGCCGGCTGGCCCGACATGAAATGTTCCATGATCGCACCGAGAATGGCCGGCTTGAGATGCTGCCAGTCGGGCCCGTCCTTGGTGATGGTGACGAAATCGTAGCCGAAAAACACGCCGGTCACGCCGGGAACCTCGAACAGGCGGCCGGCGAGCGGCGAGGCCTCGCGCGCCTGGGCGGCATCGCGGAAATCGGCGGTGCCTTCGTTCATGACCACCACGCCGGGCAGAAATTTCAACGTCGCGGGATTGGGGGTCGCCTCGGTCTGAATGAACATGGCGGGACTCCAGCCTTTCCAGTTTTGAATTATTCTAAATAATGGCTGCGGCCGGTTTGATCAAGCGATGACGGGGCCGCCGTGCCGGCTGTGACGAAATAGTTTTCTCAGGCCAGGCTTTCAATATCCTCGTCGCTGAGGTTCAGCGGCACGACGGTGACCGGGATGGGAAAGGCCGCGCCCTTGCCCGCGATCGACGACACCAGCGGGCCGGGGCCCTCCTTGGCCGCGCCGGCGGCAAGCACCAGGATGGCGATGTCCTGGTCCTCCTCGATCAGCCTGTGGATTTCCTCGGCGGGCTCGCCTTCGCGGACCACCAGTTCCGGTTCGATGCCGATTTGCTCGCGCACCCGCCGCGCGGCGGCGTCGAGCGCGGCCGTCGCGGCGGCGTTGGCCTCCTCGCGCATGATCTTCTCGACGCCGAACCATTGCTGAAAATCGGTCGGCTCGATCACGAACAGAAGCACCAGAACCCCGCCCGTGCTCTGGGCCCGCCGCGAGGCATAGGCCACGGCGCGCTCGCATTCCGGCGTTTCGTCCACGATCGCGAGGAATTTGCGCCGGTGTCCGACTTCGCGGCTCAGTCGTTTCGAAACCATTCAGTCATCCTGGGGCACCATGCCCGGGCGCAATCTGCCATCCGGCGCCGGGCACGGCAAGGCATGGCTTCGCGGACCCCGATCGACGGCCGGCCGCGCCGCCGCCGGCTCAATCGCCCAGCAGTCCGACGATCGCGCGCACGTCCTTCATCGTCTTTTCGGCGCGTGCGCCGGCCCGCGCGCCGCCATCGCGCAAAACCCCGTCGACAAAGCCCGGATCGGCCGAAATCCGGCGCATTTCGCCGGAAATCGGCGCCAATTTGTCGACCGCCAGCTCGGCCAGGGCCGGCTTGAAGACGGAAAACTGCTTGCCGCCGAATTCGCCGATCACGGCGGCGCGCGTCATGCCGGACAGCGCCGCGTAGATGCCGACCAGGTTTTCCGCCTCCGGGCGGCCGGCCAGGCCCTCGACGTCGGAGGGCAGCGGCTCGGGATCGGTCTTGGCCTTCTTGATCTTCTTGGCGATCTGGTCGGCGTCGTCGGTCAGATTGATGCGCGACAGGTCCGACGGGTCGGACTTCGACATCTTCTTGGTGCCGTCGCGCAGGCTCATCACCCGGGTGGCCGGCCCCTCGATCAGCGGTTCGGTGAGCGGGAAGAAGCCGTTGACCGTCTCCTCGCCCATCGCCATCTCGACGCCGAGACCGCGCTCGGCGATCCGCTTGGAAAAATCGTTGTTGAATTTGGTGGCGATGTCGCGCGTCAGTTCCAGATGCTGTTTCTGGTCGTCGCCGACCGGCACGTGCGTGGCGCGATAGACCAGGATGTCGGCCGCCATCAGGCTGGGATAGGCGAGCAGGCCGAGCGAGGCGTTTTCGCGGTCCTTGCCGGCCTTGTCCTTGAACTGCGTCATGCGGTTCATCCAGCCGATGCGGGCGACGCAGTTGAAGATCCAGGCCAGTTCGGCGTGCTGCGGCGCCCGGCTCTGGTTGAAGACGATGTGTTTCTTCGGATCGATGCCCGAGGCCAGGAAGGCCGCGGTGATGGCCCGGGTCTGCCCCACGAGGTCGTCGTGCACGAGCTGGGCGGTGATCGAGTGCAGGTCGACGACGCAATAGATGCAGTCGTGGCTATCCTGCAGCGCCACGAATTTCTGCAGCGCGCCGAGATAGTTGCCAAGGTGCAGATTCCCGGTCGGCTGGACGCCGGAAAAGACGAGCTGCTTGAAGGACGACATGGCTGTTGGTCTCCGGGGCTTGTGGAGGGCCTCGTGTATGGCGAGGGCATCGCGAGTGCGAGGGGCTTATGAACGAGGCCGGGCACGCTTTCAAGCCGGATATGGCACCCAGGCCCGTCGTGGACGGCTCAGTCCGTTTCGGCCGGAGCGGCGGGCGCCCTGGCGCGACGGCGACGGACAAGCCCGGCCAGTTCCCTGCGGTCGAGCGCACCGGTGACGATCGCGAGGCTGAAATAGACCGCCGCGCCGGCGCCGATCACCCCGGCGACGGCGACGAGGCGGATCAGCAGCGGCGCGCCCGTGAGGCTGGACGAAAACGTCTCCTGCAGCCACCAGACCACGCCGCCCATCATCGCGCTCGCCAAAACGATCAGCGCGACGCGGCGCAGCGTCGCCGGCGAGGGCCGGAACAGGTCGCGACGCCAGAGCGTCACAACCAGCAGCGCGACGTTGGCCCAGGCCGCGATCGAGGTGGCCGCGGCGATGCCGACATGGCCGTAGACCGGGAACAGGGCGAGGCTGAGGGAGATGTTGAGCGCGACCTCGACGCCGGTGAACCACATCGGCGTCTTCATGTCCTCATGCGCGAAAAATGCCGGCTGGAACACCTTTCTCAGCACGAAGGCCGGCAGGCCGACGGCGAAGGCGGCAAGGGCGGCGGCGGTCAGTGCGGTGGTCTCCGCGGTGAAGGCGCCGCGTTCGTAGAGCAGAGCTACGATCGGTGCGGGCATGACGGCGAAGCCGACCGCGGCCGGCAGGGTCAGCGCCAGCGCGAATTCCAGCGAGCGGTTTTGCAGGTGCTGCACGTCGGCCGCGTCGCCGGCCTTCAGCGCGCGCGACAGTTCCGGCAACAGCACCACGCCGACCGCGATGCCGATAACGCCGAGCGGAAGCTGGTTGATGCGGTCGGCATAGTTCAAAAGCGCGATCGCCCCGTCCTGGGCCGAGGCGATGATCTGGCCGACGAGCAAATTGATCTGGGTGACGCCGCCGGTCAGAAGCGCCGGCCCCATCAGAACGAGCAGGCGCTTGACCGATGGCGACAGACGCGGCCAGCGCAGGCGCATGGCATAGCCCTCGCGGGCCGCCGCCCACACCAGGATGGCGAGCTGCGCGATACCCGAAACCAGCACGCCCCAGGCCAGTCCCAGCCCGACGACACGCTGTTCCGCCCCCATGATGAGCGCCGTGACCAGCACCGCGATCAGGATGATGTTGAGCAGCACCGGCACCGCGGCGGCGAGGAAATAGCGGCGCATGGAGTTGAGGATGCCCGACAGCATCGCCACCAGCGACATGCAGAACAGATAGGGGAACATGATCCGCGTCAGCACGACGGTCAGGTCGAACTTGTCCGGCGTGTCGGCGAATTTGGGCGCGATGATCGTGCCGACCAGAGACGGCATGAACACGATCGCCGCGACCGACAGCACCGCCAGGCTCATGACCAGCACCGCCAGCACCTCCTCGCCGAAGCGGCGCGCGCCGTCGATGCCGCCGCCTTCGAGTTCCTTGGCGAACAGCGGAATGAAGGCGGTGTTGAAGGCGCCCTCGGCGAACAGCCGCCGAAACAGGTTGGGAAAGCGGAAGGCGGCATAAAACGCGTCGGCGACCGGCCCCGCACCCAGCGTAGCGCCGATCAGCGCCTCGCGCGCGAAGCCGAAGACGCGGCTTGCCATCGTGCCCGAGGCGACGCTGGCGAATTTTCTGATCAGGCTCATGCGGGCAGGCACCTTGCGGTCGTGGCGAAGCGGCAAAAGCCGCGTGGACGGACTGGCCGGATCATCGGGTACCCACCTTTTGCCTATTGCGCCGCCGCGGCGCGGCCGCCGCGCGCCGGCCTGGAGGGCGCGGGCCCCGCCAGCGTGGCGACCAGGCGCTCGCGGATCGCGGCCTGACGGGTCGGATTTTCGATCTTCTGCCCGGTCAGGTCGGTGACGTAGAACGTGTCGATCACCTTTTCGCCGAACGTGGTGATATGGGCCGAGGCGATGTCGAGGGAGAGGTCCGACAGCGCGCCGGTGATTTCCGACAACAGGCCCGGCCGGTCGAGGCCCGACACTTCGATCACCGAAAAGCGGTTCGACAGCGTGTTGCGGATTTCGGCCTGCGGCGTGATGCGGAAGGCGCCCGCACCGCGCCGGCGCTTGGCGCGTTTTTCGATGATCTCCGGCAGCCAGGACCTGCCCGCCAGCGCCTCCTCGATCAGCTTTCCGACCCGCTCGGCACGCCGGCGCTCGTCCTCGTCGCGGTCGAACTCGCGGTTGATCAGGATCGTGTCCAGGGCGCGCCCGTCCGAGGTGGTGAAGACCTGGGCGTCGACGATGTTGGCGCCGGCGGCCGCGCAGGCTCCCGCGATCACCGACAACAGGCGGGGGTGGTCGGGCGCGAGCACGGCGATCTCGGTCACCGCCTCGAATTCATGCGTCCTGATCATGGTCGCCAAGCGGCGGCCGGCCGCGTCGGCCTCGCGCACAAAGGCGGCGTGGCGAAGCTGGTCGTCCAGATCGACGGTCAAAAGATAGTTTTCGTAGTGCAGGTCGACATAGCGCCGGCTTTCGGCCTCGGGCCAGTCGTCGAGGGCGCTAGCGAGCTGTGCGCGTGCATGGGCCGCGCGCTTGTCGCGGGCGACCTCGGAAAAGCCGCCGGTCAACAGCAGCTCGGTCTCGTAGTAGAGCGTGCGCAGCAACTGCCCCTTCCAGCCGTTCCATACGCCCGGTCCGACACCGCGTATGTCGCACACGGTCAGCACCAGAAGCAGTTTCAGCCGCTCCACCGACTGCACGACGGCGGCGAAATCCTCAATCGTCTTGCGGTCGTTGAGGTCGCGCATCTGTGCCGTGTTCGACATCACCAGATGGTTTTCCACCAGCCAGGCGATGGTTTCCGTATCGGCGGCGGAGAATCCCATATGCGGGCACATGCGCCGTGCGATGCGCGCGCCGGCGATCGAATGGTCCTCGGGCCGGCCCTTGGCGATATCGTGCAGCAGAACGGCCGTGTAGAGCACTTCGCGCTGCGGCCGCAAGCCTGGCATCAGCTTGTGCGAAAGCGGATGGACGCGGGCGTCGTCGCCGTGCTCGATCTCCGACAAGACGCCGACACAGCGCACGAGATGCTCGTCCACCGTGTAGTGGTGATACATGTTGAACTGCATCATCGCGACGATCTTGCCGAAATCGGGGATGAGCTTGCTCAAAACGCCGGCCTCGTTCATGCGGCGCAGGTTGAGCTCGGGATTGCGGTCCGAGGTCAGCACGTCGAGGAACAGCCGGTTGGCCTCGGCGTCGCGGCGCAGATTGCGGTCGATCAGCTTCAACGAACGGCGCAGCAATTTCAGCGCCTCGGGATGATATTCCAGCCCGTGCCGGTCGGCGAACCAGAACAGGCGCAGCATGTTGACGGGGTCGCGCTCGAAGGCCTGCGGGTCGGCCACGTTGATACGATCGTTGTCGATGATGAAATCGCTCGTCCCGGGCACCTTGCGGCGGCGGCGCGAAAAGGACTGGATCAGCCGGTTGAAGCCCGGCACGTGCTTGGCCTGCTCCTCTTCCAGGGCCGCGCACAAAATCCGGGTCAGGTCGCCAACATCCTTGGCGACCAGGAAATAGTGCTTCATGAACCGTTCGACCGCCGACAGGCCGGGGTGGCTGGTATAACCCAGCCGGTCGGCGATATCGCGCTGAATGTCGAAATGCAGGCGCTCTTCGGCCTTGCCGGCATGGAAATGCATGTGGCAGCGCACGGCCCACAAAAAATCCTCCGCCTTGCGGAAGACGAGATATTCCTTGCGGGTGAAGACGCCGCGCTCGACCAGCTCCTCGCCGCTGCGCACGCGATAATAATATTTTCCGATCCAAAACAGCGTGTGCAGGTCGCGCAGACCGCCTTTGCCGTCCTTGACATTGGGCTCGACCAGATAGCGGCTTTCGCCGGCCTTGGCATGGCGGGCATCGCGCTCGGCGAGCTTGGCCTGCACGAATTCGCCGCCCGACTGACGCATCAGCTCGGTGTCGAAGCGATGCAGAAGCTCGTCGTAAAGCGCGGTCTCGCCGCACAGGAAACGGGCTTCCAGGACCGCGGTGCGGATCGTCATGTCGGTGCGCGACAGGCGCACGCATTCGTCGACATTGCGGGTGGCATGACCGACCTTCAGGCCCATGTCCCACAACATGTACAACACATATTCGGTGACCTGCTCGCCCCAGGGCGTCTGCTTGTAGGGCAGAAGGAACAGCAGATCGATGTCGGATCCGGGCGCCAGCGTGCCGCGGCCATAGCCGCCGACCGCCACGATCGCCATCTTCTCGGCCGCGGACGGGTTCTTCGAGGCGTAGACGTGCGAGACGGCGAAATCGTGCAGCGCGCGGATGATCTCGTCCATCAGGTGCGACAGCCGTGCCGCGCAGGCGGTGCCGCCCCCGTCCTTCATCAGCATCGCCTCGGCCTTGGCACGGCCGGCCGCGAACTCCTCGCGCAGCGCCTTCAGCACCGCCGCGCGCACTGCGTGGCCCGAGCCGTCCCCGCCGGCCTCCGACGCAAACGCCGACAGCCGCTCGCGCAGGAGCGTACCATTGATGATTTCGCCGAGCTTGAGGGGTACCTTGGCCATGTCTCGGAGCCGTTCGGGATCGCCGCGACGGCGTCTATAGCGTGAAACGCGCTCCGGCGATACGGGGCAGGCCGGCGCGGAACGTCAGGACGCCGCCCGCCAGCGCCTGGACTGCACGAAATCGGCCAGGTCGCCGGCGCGCATGGGCCGGGCGAAGGCATAACCCTGCAGCGCGTGACAGCCGATCTGGCGCAGGATGCGGGCATGCGCCATCGTCTCCACGCCCTCGGCCAGCACCTCGATGCCGAGCGACGACCCAATATCGATGATGGAACCAACCAATTGCCGCCGCTGGTCGTCGTCGACGATCGGCAGGATGAACTGGCGGTCGATCTTCAGGCGGCGCGGCTTCAGTTTGAGCAGGCTGACGATCGAGGCGTAACCGGTGCCGAAATCGTCGATCTCCACGTCGATGCCGAGTTCCTTGATGTGATCGACATTCCACGCCACGATCTCGTCCTGCTCGTCGAGGAAGATCGACTCGACCAGTTCGAAGGAGATCGTGCCCGGCGCGATCTCCAGGTCGCGCAGGCTGCGGACCAGGTCCTCGTCGCGCAGCCGGCGCGCGGATACGTTGACCGAGGCTTTGGGGATCGCCAGGCCGGCACGCTGCCAGGTCTGCATATCGGCCAGCGTCTTTTCCAGGATCATGCGGTCGATCATGTCGACGACATTGAGTTCCTCGGCGATTTTCATGAACCGGTCCGGCGCCAGGATGCCCTCGCGCGGGTGCCGCCAGCGTGCCAGCGCCTCGACGCCGGTCAGGGCGAGCGTGTCGGCGTCGAACTGCGGCTGGTAATAGGGTATGAACTCGCCGCGCTCGATGCCGGTCAGGATCTCGTCGGCCACGCGCTTGGTGGTGACGATCTCGGCCTGCAGGGCCTCGGTGAAGAATTGGTAGCGGTTGCGACCGCGGCCCTTGGCCCGGTAGAGCGCGATGTCGGCATTGACCAGGAGCTTTTTCGGATCGGCCCCGTCATCGGCCGCGAACGCGATCCCGATACTGCCGCCGACCCGGCATTCATGACCTTCGTAGACCACCGGACGCTGGATGCGGGCGATGATGCGCTCGGCCAGCCGCGCCAGCGCCTCGGCCGGCCCGGCGCCCGCACCGACGGGACGGCGGCACAGCACCACGAATTCGTCGCCGCCCACGCGCGCGACGAAATCGCCCGCCTCGACCGTATCGGCCAAAGCCGACGCCGCATGGGTCAAGATCGCGTCGCCGGCGGCATGGCCGAGCGTGTCGTTGATCTGCTTGAAGCGGTCGAGGTCGATATGCAAAAGCGCGGTGACCTTTCGGGCGCTGTCATGCGCCCCGGCGCTTTCGCGGAGCATCTCGTCCAGGTAGCGGCGGTTGGCGAGCCCGGTCAGCGAATCATGCAGCGCATTGTGCTCGATACGCGCCCTGGTCGCCTCCAGTTCCGTGTTGCGGGCCTCGGTGAGCTGCTTGGCCCGCTTCAGGTCCTCGGTCAGCAGGATGTCGCTGGAAACGTCCCAATTGACGCCGACGATCCGGGTCGGCTCGCCCTCGTCGCGATATACCGCACCGATGGCGCGAATGTGCCGGACGGATCCGTCCGGCAGGCACAGCCGGTATTGCGAATCATAACGCCCGCGCGTGTCCACGGCGACGCGGAACTCCTCTTGCGCCTGCGCGAGATCGTCGGGGTGCAGCCGTTGCGCCCAGTGGTCGTAGGCGCGCGCGCCGTCATCGCGCGGATAGCCGTAGAGCTCGTTCATGCGATCGTCCCAGAACAGCTCGTTGTTGTCGATGTCCATTTCCCAAACGCCGATCCGTGACGTGGCCAGCGCCAGGCCGAGGCGGCGCGACAGGCGCGCCAGCAGCTTCTGGCGGTTGCGCAGTTCGCCGATATGGCGTTGCCGCTCTTCGATCAGCCTGCCGGTGAAGAAGGTGGGAATCAGGATCAGCGCGCCCGCGGCGAAAACCAACAGCCGCAACGGCCAGGCGTTCGGGGCAATGGAATCCCAGCCGCCTCTCGGCACCGCCGCGACCTGCCAGGAGCCGATCGGAAGACCGACATCGACGACGACGGGGTCTTGCGCCAGGACGGTTGCGGTGCCGTAAAACGGCCCGCCGGCGGCACCGGTGCCGTCCTTGCCGCGGATTGCGATATCGAGCCTGTCGGAGACCGCATTCAGGCCGCTGGCGGCGTAAAGCCGCTCGATGTCGATCACCGCCGAAACGATGCCCCAGAATTGCCCGCCCTCCGGCCCGGTGAAGACCGGGAACCGGCCGATCAGCGCCTTGCCGCCCTGGACGAGATCGAGCGGCCCCGCCAGCACGATCTTGCCCGAATCGCGCACGCGGACGGCTGCCGCGCGCTGGGTGTCGTTGCTGCGGTAGTCGAGGCCGATCGCCTTTTCGTTGCCTTCGAGCGGATAGACCATCGAAACGACCAGGCCGGGGGCTGCCGCGAGGTGGCGGATCTGGGATTCTCCGGCCAGCAGGCGGCGCGCCAGCGCCGCGAAGCCGGCCTGATCGGTATCCGGTTGTGCCTCCAGCACGCTGACCAGGCCGCGGGCGAGCTCGATATTGCCCTTGATGTTCCCTTCCAGCTTGGCGCGGATCAGGCTGATATCGCCGAGCACCTCGGCGCGCAGATCGCGCCGGAACGCCTCGCGATGCTGGTTTTCGGCGAACAGGCCCGCGGCGACGACCACGACGAAAACGATCGCAACGGGAATGTTGGTGACCCGGAAAATTCCGTTCCCGATCCGGGCAAGGACTGACTTCATACTGTCCAACTGGCCTCTTCGTCCGGGGCTCGCCCATACACCGCACGAAAATAGTTGGCAGTCCTTAAATTTGCATTGAGCAGGAGGGAAAGACCCTGGGAGACGTCGCTCTCAGTGCGTTTTGCGCGCCATCCCCTTCAGCCGGTAAAGCGCCTCGAGCGCTTCCTTGGGCGTCATGTCGTCGGGGTCGAGCGCCTCGAGCGCGCCGGTCAGGGGTTCCAGAGGAGCGGCGGGCTGCGGCGGGCGGTCGGCGACGGCCGAAAACAGCGGCAGATCGTCGACCAGGCGTCCGGCCTTGCCCGACATCTCGCTCGCCTCGAGTTGGGAAAGCACCGCGCGGGCGCGCGCCACCACCGCATCGGGCAGGCCGGCGAGACGGGCGACCTGAACGCCGTAGGAGCGATCGGCCGCGCCGCGACCGACCTCGTGCAGGAAGACCACGTCGCCTTCCCACTCCTTCACCCGCATGGTGACGTTGGACAGGCGCTCGAGCTTGTCGGCGAGCGCCGTCATCTCGTGGAAATGGGTGGCGAAGATGGCACGGCAGCGATTGTTTTCGTGCAGATATTCCACCGCCGCCCAGGCGATCGACAGGCCGTCGAAGGTCGAGGTGCCGCGGCCGATCTCGTCGAGAATGACCAGCGCGCGTTCGCCGGCCTGGTTGAGGATCGCCGCCGTCTCGACCATCTCGACCATGAAGGTCGAGCGCCCCCGGGCCAGATCGTCGGAGGCGCCGACGCGCGAAAACAGCCGGTCGACGACGCCGATGCGCGCCTCGGCGGCCGGCACGTGGCCGCCCATCTGGGCGAGAATGGCAATCAGCGCGTTCTGGCGCAAAAAGGTCGACTTGCCGCCCATATTGGGGCCGGTCAGGAGCCAGATCGCGCCGGGCCGGCCGGCGTCCGCCGGCGACAGGTCGCAGTCGTTTGCCACGAACGGCTCGCCGTCCTGGGCGCGCAACGCCTTTTCCACCACTGGGTGCCTGCCGGCAACGATCTGAAAGTCCAGGCTGGTGTCGACCACCGGGCGCGCGTAGCCCTCGTCCTCGGCGAGCACGGCGAGCGCCGTCGACAGGTCGAGCACGGCGAGCGCACGCGCGCCGGCCCGGATCGCATCCGCACACGCCACCGCCTCGGCGACAAGCGTGGCGAAGATCTCCAGCTCGATCGTCAGCGCGCGGTCGGCCGCGTTGGCGATCTTGGTTTCGAGCCCGGCCAGTTCGGTGGTCGTGAAACGCATGGCGTTGGCCATGGTCTGGCGGTGGATGAAGCGCGCCTTGGCCGCGTCCGTCCCCGTCAGCGCCGCATGATGGTTGGCGGTGACCTCGATGTAGTAGCCCAGAATGTTGTTGTGGCGGATCTTGAGCGAGCGGATGCCCGTCTCCTCGATCAGGCTCGCCTCCATCGCCGCGATCACCCGGCGCGCCTCGTCGCGCAGAGCCCGCATCTCGTCGAGTTCGGCGTGATAGCCGCGTCGCACGAAACCGCCGTCGCGCTTCAGCAA
The DNA here is from genome assembly GCF_004000215.1 of Nitratireductor alexandrii. GTDB lineage: Bacteria > Pseudomonadota > Alphaproteobacteria > Rhizobiales > Rhizobiaceae > Mangrovimarina > Mangrovimarina alexandrii. The sequence goes on from NZ_RBVY01000008.1 coordinate 219,763, forward strand.
GGGCAGTTCGTCGGCGAGTGCGGCCCTGAAATGACCGCGCAGCGCCGCCGGCAAAGCGGCGATCGCCTCCAGCGCGCCGGCGATCTCGGCCGGCGGGGAGGCGTCTTCAAACAGTGCCGCCGCCTCGGCGGCCGCCGCCATCCCCGAAGCGAGCGCGCCCAGATCGCGCGGCCCGCCGCGATTGAGCGCCAGGCGGGCCAGGGCACGCGGCATGTCGGCCACGCCTTTCAGGCTCGCACGCACGGCATCGGCCAGAGCCCGTTCGGCACGGAAATAGGAGACCGAATCGAGCCGCTCGTTAATGGCGTCGGGATCCGTCAGCGGCGACATCAGCCGCTCGGCGAGCAGGCGCGCGCCGCCACCCGTCAGCGTCCGGTCGATGACGTTGAACAGCGACCCCTCGCGCTTTCCAGACAGGGTGCGGGTCAGCTCGAGATGGGCGCGCGTGGCCGGATCGATGAACATCGTCGTGCCGGCATCCTGGCGCGCGGGGCGCATCAGCGGCGGCCGCTCCGCCTTCTGCGTGCGCTCCACATAGGCGATCGCGCCGCCGATGGCGGAGAGTTCCGCACGCGCGAAATCGCCGATCCCGTCAAGCGTGGCGAGGCCGAAGAACCGTGCCGCGCGTTCGGCGGCGGCGGTCGATTCGAACAGGCTCGGCGGCAAGGGCGTGACGATGCGGCCCAGCACATCGAAGACCGGCCTGAACTCCGGATCGTGGAACACCGGATCGGCGACGATCATCTCGCGCGGATCGATCCGCAGAATGTCGGCCAGAAGCCGGTCGGGCGCGGTCGCGGCGACCAGGAAGGTACCGGTCGAGATGTCGATCCAGGCGAGCCCCAGCCCGTCCTCGCCGCGCACCCGCCCCAGCGCCATCAAATGGTTGGCCTCCGACGGGGCCAGAAGCTTTTCCTCGGTGATGGTGCCGGGCGTGACCAGCCGCACCACGTCGCGGCGCACCACCGATTTGGAGCCGCGCTTCTTGGCCTCGGCGGGGTCCTCGGTCTGCTCGCACACCGCCACGCGATGACCGAGGGCGATCAGCTTTTGCAGATAATCGTCGGCGGCATGAACCGGCACGCCGCACATCGGAATATCCTCGCCGAGATGTTTGCCGCGCTTGGTCAGCGTGATGCCGAGCGCGCGCGAGGCCACCAGCGCGTCGTCGAAGAACAGTTCGTAGAAATCGCCCATGCGGTAAAACAGCAGCGAATCCGGGTTCGCGGCCTTGATCTCGATATATTGCTCCATCATCGGCGTGGCCGCCGGGGAAGCGTTCTTGACGGGGCGATGCTGGTTCACTCTCGAGCCGCGGCCAAAGGTCCGTTTTCGCGTAAATCCTGAAACTGTTTCCTGCTTGGCGATTTACAGGCCCGAAGTGTAGCCTTAATCGAAACGCTCCACAAAAGAAGCGCCGAAAAGGCGCAAAACCGGGCAGGAAGCGCAGACCCATCATGGCCGAAAAAAGCAAGAACGATCAACAAGGTCCCTCTGTCTCGGCGGCGGAAGCACTCGATTTTCACGCCGCCGGACGGCCCGGCAAGCTTGAAATCAACCCCACCAAGCCGATGGCGACCCAGCGCGACCTGTCGCTGGCCTATTCGCCGGGCGTGGCCGCGCCGGTCAAGGCCATCCACGAGGATCCCAGCCGCGCCTTCGACTACACGACCCGCGGCAATATGGTGGCGGTGATCTCCAACGGCACGGCGATCCTCGGCCTGGGCAATCTCGGCGCGCTGGCCTCGAAGCCGGTGATGGAGGGCAAGGCGGTGCTGTTCAAGCGCTTCGCCGACGTCGATTCGATCGACCTCGAGGTCGACACCGACGACGTCGACGAGTTCATCAACTGCGTGCGTTTTCTCGGCCCGTCCTTCGGCGGCATCAACCTGGAAGACATCAAGGCGCCCGACTGCTTCATCATCGAAAGCCGGTTGCGCGAAATAATGGACATCCCCGTCTTCCACGACGACCAGCACGGCACCGCGATCATCGCCGCGGCGGGGCTGATCAACGCGCTGGAGATCACCGGGCGCGACATCAAGACGACCCGGCTGGTGTGCAACGGCGCCGGCTCGGCCGGCATCGCCTGTATCGAATTGATCAAGGCGATGGGCTTTCCGCCCGAAAACGTCATCCTGTGCGACACCAAGGGCGTCGTCTACCAGGGGCGTAAGGAGGGCATGAACCAGTGGAAGTCCGCCCATGCCGTCAACACCAAGCACAGGACCCTGGCCGAGGCGCTCGACGGGGCCGACATCTTTTTCGGCCTCTCGGCCAAGGGCGCGCTGACGCCTGCCATGGTCCAGTCGATGGCCAAGAACCCCATCATTTTCGCGATGGCCAATCCCGATCCCGAGATCACGCCGGAGGAAGTGGCCGAAATCCGCACCGACGCCATCATGGCGACCGGCCGTTCGGACTATCCGAACCAGGTCAACAACGTGCTCGGCTTTCCCTATATTTTTCGCGGAGCGCTCGACGTGCGCGCGACGACCATCAATGACGACATGAAGCTTGCCGCCGCCGAGGCGCTGGCCGCGCTCGCGCGCCAGGACGTGCCCGACGACGTGGCCGCCGCCTATCAGGGCAACCGGCCGAAATTCGGCGCCAACTACATCATCCCGGTGCCCTTCGACCCGCGATTGATCTCGGCGGTACCGGTCGCCGTGGCCAAGGCGGCGATGGATTCGGGCGTGGCCCGCCGGCCGATCCTCGACCTTTCCAACTATGCGCGGGAACTGTCGGCCCGGCGCGATCCGATCGCCTCCACCTTGCAGCGCATCTACGAGCGCGTGCGCCGCCAGCCCAAGCGCGTGGTGTTCGCCGAGGGCGAGGAGGAACAGGTCATGCGCGCCGCCGTCTCCTATGCCAACCAGCGCCTGGGCACCGCGATCCTGCTCGGCCGCGACGAGCAGATCCGGGAAACCGCCAAACAGGCCGGCGTCGATCTCAACAAGCCCGGGATCGAGATCATCAATGCGCGCCTGTCGCGCCGCAACGGCATCTATGCCGACTATCTGTACGAACGCCTGCAGCGCAAAGGCTTCCTGTTTCGCGACTGTCAGCGGCTGATCAACAACGACCGCAACCATTTCGCCGGCGCCATGGTCGCGCTCGGCGATGCAGACGCGATGGTGACCGGCGTGACCCGCAACTATTCCACCGTGCTCGACGACGTGCGCCGGGTGATCGACGCCAAACCCGGCCATCGGGTGATCGGCGTGTCGATCGCGCTGTGCCGCGGACGCACCGTCATCGTCGCCGACACCGCCGTGCACGACATGCCCAATTCGGAGCAGATCGCCGACATTGCCGAGGAGGTGGCCGGCTTTTCGCGGCGCATGGGCTACGAGCCGCGCGTGGCCATGCTCGCCTATTCGACCTTCGGTCACCCGCCGGGCGAGCGCTCAGAGCGCGTGCAGGAGGCCGTCAAGATCCTCGACAAGCGCCGGGTCGATTTCGAGTATGACGGCGAGATGGCCGCCGACGTCGCGCTCAACCCGAAGCTGATGGCGCAATATCCGTTCTGCCGCCTGTCGGGGCCGGCCAATGTGCTGGTCATGCCGGCCTTCCACTCGGCCTCGATCGCCACCAAGATGCTGCAGGAACTGGGGGGCTCGATGGTGATCGGCCCGTTGCTGGTCGGGCTGAACAAGCCGGTGCAGATCGTCTCGCTCAACGCCAAGGACAGCGACATCGTCAACATGGCCGCGATCGCGGCCTACAATGCCGGGGCATGACCGTTCCGCCGGCCCTTAAAAAGGGCCGGGCAAGGCCGCCATCAGTGTCCCGGCCTGTCGTCCTCGGCCTCGTCGTCGGCGGCCGGCTCGAAGCGCGCCTGCCATTGCGTCAGCAATCGCAGGCGGGCGTCCTCGCCGCGATGGCCGCAGCGGTGCATCTCCTGGCGCAGGGCGAGCCGCAGGGCCGAGCGCGCGAGGCGGGTTTCGGACGGCGTGAACTCGTCGGGCGCTTCGCCGCGCGACAGGGCGGTTAGCACCCGGTTCTTCTCCGCGACCGCCTCGGGAAGGCCATACTTCGTCAAAAGGGCCTGGAAACCGGCATCCAGCGTGGCGTCGAAGGCCCGGTCCTCACCCAACGGGCCGATCACCGGATGACCCGGATGCAGCGCTGCGAGCGGCATCAGCCCGTCGGGAATCGGCGTGTTGGCGGAATGGGTGCGGCCCGACTTGAGAAGCTTGGGCAGAACGTGGGTATGCGGCCCCGGCGGCGACACGCCGCCCGTGTCGGGACCGCCGATCTTCTGGTAGACCTCGACCCGGCCGATCCCGGTGACGGCGACGCGATGCGGATGGGCCGAAAGGATCGCCGCCATTGCCGGATTGCCCGGCTCCAGCAGCGAGCGACCGAGCGACGACCGCAAAACGGCAAGCAGCGCGGCGTCTCGGGTCCGGATGCAGAAATCCGATTGCGGCAGCGACAGCCCCATGTCGAACAGGATCGCGCCGCGATCCGCCTCGCGAATGGCGCCGTCGTCGGGGCCGAGTTCGCTGAGCGTCGCGCGGCAGGCGCGGCGGGCCGCGGTCTGCGGCAGGCACAGCGCCAGCGCATGGCTCCAGCGATGCCGTTTCGGGCTCAGCGTCTCGTAGGCGACGGGAACGACCGCCGCCAGCGCGGCACGGTCGAGCGCAATGCCGCCGCGGGCGGTGGCGCGCGTCAGGGTGGCGGGATCGTCCACGACCGCCGTCTCGCCATCATCTTGATGAAATTCGGCGATGGCGCCGAAAGTGCCCATGCTCCAGCCGCACTGCCAGTCGGCCAGGGCGCGTCGCAACAGATTTTCAAGATCGTTCACCGGAGCACCGTCCTTTCGTCCTTGGCGTTCTGTGTCGTCAGATCCAGCGGCTGCACGACGAGACCGCCGGCCGCTTCGCCGAAAAAGGCTTCGACGGCATAGATGTCCCGCAGGCGTTGCGGGCTCAGCACCTGCCGGGGCGGACCGTCGGCGACGATGCGGCCACGGTCGAGCAGCACCAGCCGCGTGCACCAGCGCGCCGCAAGCCCGAGATCGTGCAAGGAGGCGACGACGCCGCGACCCTCGCGGGCGAGATCCGCGAAGAGGCGCATCAGGCCGATCTGGTGCTCGGGATCGAGGCCGGCGGTCGGCTCGTCGGCAAGCAGCAGCGGCGCCTCCTGCGCCAGCGCGCGGGCGATCAGCACCCTGGCCTTTTCGCCGCCCGACAGCGCCGTCGCCTGGCGGTGGCGGAAGGCGGCGATCTCCATGCGCGCGAGCGCGGCGTCGACCGCCGCGCGATCCTGCACCCCCGGAGCGGTCAACGGGCCGCGATGCGGGGCGCGGCCGAGCCCGACCAGCATCTCGACCGAGACCGGCCAGGCGATCTCGCGCTCCTGCGGCAGGTAGGCGATGCGCAGGGCGCGCTCCCGCGCCGACAGCCGCGCCGCCGGCATGCCGCCGATCTCCGCCGTGCCGCGTGCCGCGACCAATCCCAGCGCCGCGCGCAGCAGGGTCGACTTGCCGGCACCGTTCGGCCCGATCAGTCCGACGAATTCGCCTTCGCCGACGCGCAGCGACACGTCGTCGAGAACCTCGCGGCCGCCAAGCGCGACACCGATCCCGGACAGGGCAAGCAGGCTCATGTCAGCCTCCCGCGACTGCGCCAGATCAGCCAGAGGAAGAACGGCGCGCCGACGATCGCCGTCAGAACGCCGAGCTTCAGGTCGCGGCCGGGCGCGATCAGCCGCACCAGGATGTCGGCCGCCAGCAAGACGCAGGCGCCGCCGAGTGCCGATGCCGGCAAAAGCCTTGACGGGCGCGCGCCGACCAAGGGCCTGAGCAGATGCGGCACGACCAGGCCGACAAAGCCGATCGCGCCGGCCACCGCCGTCGCCGCGCCGACGCAGGCCGCGGTGCCGAAAACGGCGAGGAACCGCACCCGGCGCATGTCGACGCCGAGGCTCGTGGCGGCGTCGCCGCCCAGCGTCAGCGTGTCGAGCGGGCGGGCGAGCATGGCCAGCATCGCCCAGCCGAGGAGGATGAACGGGCCGGCCAGCCAGACATGGTCCATGGAGCGGTCGGTGAGCGAGCCCAGCATCCAGAACAGGATTTCGAGCGCGGCGAACGGGTTGGGCGACAGGTTGAGCGCCAGCGAGGTCATCGCCCCGGCGAAGCTCGACACCGCGACGCCGGCCAGAATGACGGTCAGCGTGCCGCCATGCATACCGGCCAATGCCTGGACGACGAGCACACCGACAACCGCGGCCGCCAGCGCCGACAGCGGCAAGGCGAGCGGAAAGGCGGCCGACAGCCCGGTATAGATCGCCAGCACGGCGCCGAGCGAGGCCGAGGCGCTAACCCCGATCAACCCCGGCTCTGCCAGCGGATTGCGCAGATAACCCTGCAGCGCGGCGCCCGAAAGGCCGAGCGTGGCGCCGATCGTCAGGCCGAGCAGCGCGCGCGGCAGGCGTATTTCGCGCATGATCAGGACAATCGCGCCGCCATCGCCGGAGACGAGCGCGGCAAGCGAATCGCCAAAACCGATCGCCGCCGGCCCGACCGTCAGCGACAAGACGAACAACACCGTTGTCGCGCCGCCGAGCAGTGCCAGCAACAGGCGATAGCGTGCCACCTCACTCATTCCGGGTCGCCCGCTGCCGGTCGTCCATGGCCTGTTTGAGGATGCGGGCGGCAATCAGCGTGAAAGGGGCGCCGCACAGCCAGTATTTGTCCGGGATTTCGACCTCCGCGACCTGGTGCGCAAAGGCGCGGAAGGCCGGATGACGAAAATTTTCCTGGGCGAGCGCGGGACTGTCGAAGCGCCGTGCGCCGGTCACGATCAGGTCGGGATCGGCGGCGATCAGGCTTTCCAGCGGCAGCCGACCGGCTCCGAAGATGCCCAGCGAAGCGGCGATGTTGTCGAGCCCGGTTTCGGCGATGACGGCGTCGGCGAGCGAGCCCGGCCCGACCGTATAGCTGTTGGAGGAATAGACGGCCACCGAGCCCTGAGCCGGCGATGCGGCCAGCGCGGCAAGCCCGGCGTTAAGATCGGCAAGCAGCATGGCCGCCCGCTCCTGCCGGTTGAGGATCGCGCCCATGCGGGCGATGTTTTGCCGGACGTCGTCGAAACCGGTTTCCGGCGCGAACTCCTCGACGCGGAAGCCGAGCCGGCGCAGCAACGCCACCGTCGTGCGCGTCGTGTAGGTGCCGGCAATTACCAGATCCGGCCGCATCAGGAAGATTTCCTCCGCCAAGCCGTGATTGGCGACATAGGCGCGAGCGCGTGCGGCAAGCACCGATGCGCCCGGATCGGCGGCCAGATACGAGACCGAATGGAGCTGGTCCTTGTCCGCGATCAGCATGGCGAGCTGGTCGGTGCACAGATTCATCGACACGACGCGGGCAGGTGCGGTTTCGGCGCGCGCCAGCGCCGGCGCGCAGACCGCCAGGGCGGCGGCGCACGCCGCCCCGAGCCATCGGCGAAGGACGCGTCGTTGCGTCATCGCGATCAGAAACTGCCCTTGAGGCCGAAAAAGGCGACCAGGCCCTGGGTGTTGTAGCCGAGCACGTCCTCGTACTCCTCGTCGAACAGGTTTTCGATGCGGGCGAACCCCTCGACGGTCTCGTTGAAGCGGAAGCTGCCGCCGACATTGACCACCGTATAGGGCTTCAGCCTCACACGGGAGGATGGAAAGGTCGAGAAGTCGAGATCGAGCATTTCGCCGTTGAAGACGACTTCGCCGAAGACGCGGGCACGGTTGTCGTAGAAATTATAGGCCGTGTTCAGCGATCCCGAATGCTTCGGCCGGCGCACTTCCACCAGGCGCGGCCCGCCGGCCACCGTCTGCTCGGTAGCGTCGGTATAGGTATAGGTCGCCGTGGCCGTGAACCCGTTGAACAGATCGACCGTCGCGGCGACCTCGACGCCCTGGCGCTCGCTGCGGCCGCCGAGATTGACCGGCGTCGGCAAAGGCCCGGCATAGGAGGTGGCGATCTCGTTGGTGAGATCCTGGTTGAAATAGGTCAGGTCGACGACCAGCATGCCGCCGAAAAAGCCCTGCTCGACGCCGACATCCCAGCCGAAACTCTCTTCAGGCAACAGGCCCGGATTGCCGACGAACTGGGTCGGCAGATACCCGAACTGCTCGAAGAAGGTCGGGTTGGTGACCCCGGTGCCCAGCGAGGCGTGCAGGCGGGTGTCGGTGCCGGGAATGCGCCAGGCAGCGCTGAGGCTGTAGGTGGTGACGTCGCTGAAGGCGTCGTTGTCGTCGCGCCGCAGCGCGGCGTTCAGGGAGACCTGATCGAGGAACTCGCCGCGATATTCGCCCACGAAGGAATTGGTGTTGCGGGCAAGCTTGTTCGTCAGGTGCGACGGCAGGAAGGTTTCCCGCTCCCACTCATATCCGCCGGTGAGACGGTGGCGGGCCTCCAGCAGGCTCGGCGTGTCGAATTCCCACGTCGCCTGGTAAAGACCGTTATAGCGAGCACCGGAATTGGACGAAGTCAGCGCCCCGCCGGCAAAGTTTTCGCGGAACGTATCGCTGCCGGTAAAGCGCAGCCGCTGGGTCAGCGCGCCGTCGAAGGCGACATGGGTCGCGCCGAGCGAGCCGAACAGTTCGCGGCTCGCGACCTGGTCGTCCGTGTCGAGCACCTGGCCGTAGGTCGGGCTGCCCCAGCCATAATCCTGCGCGTCGAGGTCGCTCTTGCGGTCCACGTAACGCAGCGTGCCGTCGACGCTGAGCGCGGGCGTCAGGTCGACCGTGAAACGACCGTTCATCGTGGCGTTGCGGTCGCCGTCGCGTTCGGTCCCGTAGTCGGAGACGTTGAAACCGCCTGTGTTGCGCAACAGGCCCGACAGCGCCACGTCGTAGTTCTCGCCGCCGCCGCGCATCGACAGGCCGCCGAGCCAGGTGCCGTCTGTGCCGGCCTCGGAGCGGATCGAGGTCGAAAATCCGTTGCGCTCGCCGCGCTTGGTGATGATGTTGATCACGCCGGCGGTGGCGTTGGAGCCCCAAAACGCGCTTTGCGGGCCGCGCAGCACCTCGATGCGCTCGATATCGTCGACCAGAAGGCTGCCGAAATCGAACTCGCCCGAGGAGGTCTCGTTCATTTCGATGCCGTCGATCATCACCAGCACGTGGTTGCCTTCCGCGCCGCGCATGCGCAGCTGCGTCAGGCCGCCATAGGCGCCGGTGCGCGACACGGCCACGCCCGGCACCATGCGCAGGGCGTCGGCGACATAGCGCACCCGGTTCTGCTGCAAGGTCTCGCCCGGGATCACCGTGTGCGCGCGGCCGGACTTTTCGGCCTCCACCGGCGTGCGCCCCTCGCTGATCAACAACCGGTCGAGCTTGGTGATTTCGGTATCGGCGTCGCCCGTGTCCTCGGCCTGCGCGGTCGTCACACCGGCAAGCGCCAACGCGCCCGCTAGGATATATTTTCTGTGCATAGCTGCCCCTCTTGCGGCTGGTCGCGCAACCCGACAGGGCGTTGCGCGGCATGACAAAACCGCAGGCGGAGATCGGTCAGGGGCAGATTGGCAGACATAGACGTTCTCACCCCTCGGCCGTTCCCGGCTGCGGCAACACTTCATCGAATGTCACCGCAACGGACGGCCGCGCCTGAACACACCCCGTGTCCTGGCATGGGTGACCGGTCCTGGCAGGTCTCCTGACTTCCGTCTCGTCGCCCGGCTCCGCCTTCCCGGCCGCGAACGGCCAGTGGCATGATGGAAGCGGGCTCAACGGTTACAGTTGCGGGGGCAGCCACGGATTTGGCCGGCATGCGACCTCACCGTGTTCCCTTTTCATCCACCCGAGGGCGGAACCAGATCCGAGCGCGACCCTAGAGATATCAGCAAAAGCTTGTCAAGCGCATACGCGGAGAACTCCGGCGTGGTCCATCGGAAAGTTCTCGCTCATCGTTCCGTGCCCGAATAGGCCGGGAGGCGCGTCTCGATCGTGGCGCAGAGATCGAGCAGCACCCGCTCCCTGCCCGGCTTGCCGACAACCTGGACGCCGAGCGGAATTCCGTTCGCATCGCGCCCGATCGGCAGGGTGACCACCGGCCATCCCAGCAAGGTAACCGGGACGGTGAAACGGGTCAGCGCGTCGAAATAGAAGAGCGGACCGGCGGCGGTGTCGAAGCGCTGTGCGTAGTCGCGCACCCCGGCCCTGTCCGAGCTCGGGGCGAGGTGCCGGAACGCGCACAGGCCGGTGACCGGCAAAGCCAGCGCGTCGAGGCCGTCAAAACGCGCGGCGGCCTCGCGCCGCGCTGCGGCCATGCGCGCCAGATTGTCGGCATGGCGCGCACCGTCCCTGCGATATCCGGCATGAACGTGGGCGAGGAAACCTGGCGAGCGCCGCGCCGGGCTCCGGTCGCGCCGCATCAGCCAGCGGATCGGCGCGGGAATCAGCGCACCGGTCTCGTAGCCCATGATCTCACCGAACAGCCGGTAGCTCTCGGGCGCAAACAGCGTCCGCATCGGGTCGGTCTCGACGGCGATGCCCGTGGCGGCGAGCCGGGTGGAAAACCCGTCCCAGACCGCGCGGGCCGCTGCCTCCATCGGCGCGGGCCCATCCGGCGTCCACAGACCGATCCGGTACGATCCCGACGTTTCTTTTCCGGCTTCGGCTCCGGCAAGACAGTCCCAGAGAAAGGCGAGATCGTCGACCCGCCGCGCGATCGGCCCTATCCGCGCGAAGTGTTGCAGGCGCTGCCCGCCGGGCAACATGCCATCGGCGGGCCACGCGCCTTCGGTCGGGGTGAGCGAGGTCACGCCGCACCATGCCGCCGGCAGGCGCAGCGAGCCGGCAAGATCGGCGCCGATATCGAGAAGGCTCATGCCGCTCGCCACCGCCGCCGCGCCGCCGCCCGAGCTGCCGCCGGCGGTGAAGCGGGGATCGTGCGGGTTGTTGGTGCGGCCGCGCCGTCGGTTGAACGTCTGGAAGTCGAGCGCGTTGGGCGGCAACGCGGTCTTGCCGGTCACCTCCGCGCCCAGCTCGACCAGCCTGGCCACGATCGTCGCGCTCGCCCGGTCCGCGCGCCGGCTGGGACGCTCGAGCCCAAATGTCCGCGGCCACCCCCCGGCCGCGATCTGGTCCTTGACCGTGACGGGCAGGCCGTTCAGCGGCCCTTTCGCCGTGCGGGGCGACTGTTCGCGACGGGCCTCGAACGCGTTGACGACCGGTTCGACGTCTTCGCGTCGGGCGCGCAAGGCGCCATAGAGGGCTTCGCGCGTCGCTTCGTTTGCGAGCCCGGCGACGGTCTCGCGCAAAGTACGGGTCAGGATTTCGGGTATGTCGATGGTCATGGTCTTCCCCAACGCTGCGTTCGCCCCGTTGGATAAGTCCCGCCGACCGGCCTAGGCTTTCCCGATCGTGCTTTTGTGGACCGGAAGGTGGATAAGCGCACTCAGCGCTGCGCCCGGCGCCTCGATCCGCGACGTCAGATAGGTTTCCACCATCCATCCGGGCCGCAGCCTCAGGTTCAACCGGCCCAGGCCGACGCGCGCGGCGCGATGCCATGTCAGGTGCAGCGTGTTCAGCGGGCCGCGATGGGGAAAGATTGCGTAGAGCCCGGCCTCTATCCGCGTCCGCCCCTCCGCCCAGGCCAGGCCGCGCTCGGTGTCGAAAAGCGCACCGAAATGGGCGACGGCGCTCTGATCCTCGAAGGCGGCGGGACCCTGGGCATAACCGGCGGCGAAAGCCGCCTCGTCCTTGCCCAAGACGCGCGCCAGATCGTCGAACGCGGCTTGTGTCGAAGCCAGGTCGGGGAAGTAGCGCCCGTCGATCATGCCGGTCGCCCGCCGCCAGCACAGCCATTGCCCCGGCAGTTCCATCAGATCGCAGGCCAAGGCAAACGATTGGGCCTCGACAGGTCTCAGGAAAGGCCGCGGCGGCGCGCCGCACAGGGCCGGATCGAGCCCATCCCGGCGAAAGGCATCGGGCGTGATGCCGAAATGCGCCTTGAAGGCACGCGTCAGCGCCGCGTGGGTCTCGAACCCGCAATCGAGTGCGATGTCGAGAATGCGCGCGTCGGTTTGCGAAAGCGCGATCGCCGCGCGTTCGAGCCGCCTGCTTCGGAGATAGCCGGCAACCGTTTCGCCCGTGGCCGCCGCGAAGCGGCGCTGGAAATGATGCTCGGCCATGCCGCTATCCCGGGCAAGGTCGGCGATCCGGTGGCGGGCGCTCAGATCGCGCTCGATGACAGCGCAGGCGCGGGCGATTTTGGTGGCGTTGCGTGCGGCAGTGTCGGATGGGGCTGACATTGCCCGTCATTACGGAAAAATCGTCGGTGATCAAAGCCCGCAGCTTTCCGCGCCGGGCCCGGCGTCGGCATGTGTGACAGCCGTTCGCCGAACGCAGCGGGAAAATTTTCGAGACCGCATGCTGCCGAACATGGTCGGTTCGTGGTAGCCGTTCGCCACACGCGCGCATCATCCAGCGAAACCGAACGGGAGTTTCCCCATGCAGCTCAATGTCTATCTGTCCGGTGAAATCCATACCGACTGGCGCGAGACGATCGTGTCGGCCTGCGAAGGGCTCGACATCGACTGGTACGGCCCCGTGACCGACCACAGCGCCTCCGACGATTGCGGCGTGGAGATCTTCGGCGCCGAAAGCGACAAGTTCTGGCACGACCGCAAGGGGGCGCTGCTCAACGCCGTGCGCATCCGCACCGGCATCGAGCGCGCCGATGTGCTGGTGGTGTGTTTCGGCGAAAAATACCGGCAATGGAACGCGGCCTTCGACGCCGGCTATGCGGCAGCGCTCGGCAAACCGATCATCGTGTTGCACCCGCCCGAATTCGACCACGCGCTGAAGGAGGTCGACGCCGCCGCCAACGCGGTCGCGCGGACCCCCGACGAAGTGGCGCGCGCGCTGCGCTACCTGATCACCGGCGCCCTATAAGGCGTTTGCAGGCGAAGTGGCCGCCGGCCCGCCGTTTCAAATGCGTCGAACAAGAGGGTAGAACCGGCAAAGCGGCGCGGCGGGCTCCGAACCGGCACGCGCGGGCGGGACGGCAAACGGCACGACGCCTCAGGCGGACGCGGCGCGGCCGGCCTGAGCCGAAAGCCGGGCAGCCAGTTCGGTCCGGTTGCGGACGCCGAAACGGTGGCGGAGATTGGCCACGTGCTCCTTCACCGTGTTTTCGGAGATCGCCATGGCGCGCGCGATCTCCTTGTTGCTGCGTCCCAGGCGCACCAGGCGCGCCACCTCGGCCGAACGGGGCGGCAGGGCGGCTTCGGCACAGCCGCCCGACGGCGCGTGCGCGACGAACCCGCTTTCGGCGATCCGGTCCAGCGCCATCGAACTCGCGCGGCAGATGATGTCCATGCGCGCGCGAACGAGTTCGTCGGAGCGGCCGCCGTGACCGAGACCGGCCGTATAGAGGATCCCCGCCAGCGCGCCGTCGAGACATAGCGGGCCGCAGAGATTGCCGTCGTAACCCCAGCGCCGAAGCAGCCTGAACATCTCGCTGTGGCGCCAGTCGCGGTCGCCGTAGATCGACATGCCGGTGGTGGCGACGGGCCGTTGATGCAGGCTCTCGATCAGCGGATCGTTGGCGCCCAGCCGGTCGGTATAGTCGTCGAGCATGCCCGGATCGACGTGGTGGCTGTATTTCAGCACCGGCATCGAGCCGTCGAGCAGGTAGAACCCGAGCGTCGGCGTGCCGACGAGCCGGCTGACGGCGCGCTGGCAGGCAAGCCCGAGTTCGCTCATGGAGCCGCTGCAGGCGATCGAGGCCACGCAGTCGGCCAGCACCGCCTCCGTTACGCGCGGAGCATGCATTCCTCCCGTCCTCCCGACATCGACCTCCCCTCCGATCCGATCCGATCGCCCGAACCGCCTCTCCTGCGGCCGGTCGCGCGCAGGCTTCGACCAGTCGAACACGGGATCATATCGCGTCGCGGCGCCGGCACCTACCCCCCCGGGCGCGGGGGTTGTCGCCTTGAGCAGGCCGCCAGCATGGTTGCCACATCGGGCGCCGAGCCGACCGCGTGTACAGCGATCCGCCGGACCATCCCGACGCCAATCGCGCGGCGACGATCGGGTTTCCGCGTTACGCAGTCCACAGGGAGCGCAGATCGATGAACGTCCACCCCAAGCAACGCGACTACCTCGAACGCGTCGACGAGATCCTGCCGCTCGTGGAGGAACGCGCCGGCGCGGCCGAGGCGCAGGGACACCTGACCGACGACGTCGTGGCCGCGATGCGCAGCTCCGGCCTCTACACGATGATGTATCCCGCCGCCGTCGGCGGCGGCGACGCGACGCTGGTCGAGATGATGCGCGTCGTCGAACGCCTGTCCCACGCCCACGCCTCGGTCGGCTGGTGCACGATGGTCAACAACATGGAAGGCATGATGATGGCGGCCTTCATCGCCGACGAAGGCATCGCCACCGTGTTCGCCAACGGGCCGGACATCACGATCGCCGGCAACGGCGTGCCGCGCGGTTTCGCGCGGCCGGTGGACGGCGGATACATGATCCGCGGCCGCTGGGCCTATGGCAGCGGCATCCATCACGCCGAATGGATCCACACGGGCTGCTTCATCACCGACCAGGAGGGCAACATGGTGATGGGCGAGGATGGCCCGAAGATCATCATCACCCACCATCCCCGCGACACGATCAAGCTGCTCGGCAATTGGGACGTGCTCGGCCTGCGCGCCACCGGCAGCTACGACTACACCTTGCCGGACGGACAGGAGGAACTGTTCGTGCCCGCCACCATGACCTACCGTTTCGACGACACGGTACCGCTGCGCGGCGGCCCGCAATGCGGTCTGGGCCTGGCCGGGCTCAGCGCCTTCGGCCATACGAGCTGGGCGCTCGGCGTCGGCCGACGCGTCCTCGACGAACTGGCCAAGGTGATCGTCGAGCGCACCGATCCGTTCGGCAAATCGGCCGACAGCCCGAGCTTCCGGTTCCAGTTCGCGCAGGCAGAGGCGCGCTACCGCGCCGCACGCGCGCTGGCCTACGAGACGTGGCTCGCCATCGACGCGCGCGCCATGAAAGGCGAAGCCCAGCCGCTGGAAGCGGTGACGATGGCCAAATTGTGCCTGCGCCACCTGCACGACGTGATCTCCGACGTCGCCACTTTCGCCCACCGCGCCGCGCGCGGCGCCTCCCTGCACGCCACCCCGATGCAGCGCGTCTATCGCGACATCCACGCCGGCACCCAACATATTCTGATGGCCGACCAGATCGTCGAGGAATGCGGGCGCGCCTTGCTCGGCTTAACCGGCGAGAACGCCGAGTGGACCGTCTTCGGCATCAAGGGATGACGCCCGACCTCGATCGCCCGCCGCATGGCCGAGAGACGTTTGCCGGGAGAAGGCCGATGAATGCCGAGCCCGCCCAGCGCGCCCCGCGAATCGTCGGCTTTTGCGGCACGACCTGGCGTCCGGCCCGTGCGTGCGCTCTGGTCGAGGCCGTCGGCGGCGAATTGCGGCGCGCGCACGGCCTGCACCCGGTCGTCCACGACCTGGTCGACGCGGTGCCCGATCTGTGCTCGACCCGGCCCGAGGCGATGGGGCCGCGCGCCCGCGCGCTCCTGGCCGAGTTGCAGGCCGCCGACGGCATCATCATCGGCTGCCCGGTCTTCCAGGGCTCCTTCCCGGGCCTGTTCAAACACGTCTTCGACATGGTCGCGCCCGGTGCGTTGCGCGACCGGCCGGTGCTCTTGACGGCGGTTGGCGGCGGTATGCGCCATTCGCTGATGGTGGAGCATCAGCTTCGCCCGCTGTTCGGCTTCTTCGAGGCCCGTACCGTGCCGACCGCCGTCTATGCCTGCGCGGCAGAACTCGAGCCCGGCCGCCCGCTGCCGGTGCCGCTGACGACGCGGATCGGCATCGCCGCCGAGCAGTTCGCCAGGCAATTCGACCACCGCAGGGCTTCGGCCGCATGACAACAGGAAAACCAGCCGCCATGAAAGACACCCATCTGCAGGGTTTTGCCCGCACGAGCCAGACGATCAACGGCATCCGGACCGAATTGCTGGAGATCGGCGACGGTCCGCCGCTGGTCTTCCTGCACGGAACCGGCACCTTCACCGGCTTCGAGATGGCCAGGCAATGGGCCGCCTCGCATCGGGTGATCATCCCGTTCCATCCGAATTTCGGACTGTCGGGCGACAGTCCCGACTATGACGGCATCGAGGACTACGTGCTGCACTATCTCGACCTGTTCGACCGCCTCGGGCTCGGAGCGGTCGATCTGGTCGGCTTTTCGCTCGGCGGCTGGATCGCGGCCGAGCTCGCCCTGCGCCAGCCCGCGCGCGTTTCCAGACTGGTTCTGGTGGCGCCGGCGGGACTGGTCGACCCGCAAGCGCCGGCCCCGAACCTGTTCGCGCTGGATCCGCAGGAGATGCCGGCCTATCTCGCCCATGATCCGGCGCGGATCCTGCCATATCTGCCGGCCGGGCCGGACCCGGTGTTCGAGGCGGCGCTGGGACGCGAGATGGGCGCGGCGCAGCGGATTGTCGGCGACGATATCCAGGGCAATCCGTTGCTGTCGCGCTGGCTGCACCGCCTGACCATGCCGGTCCTGTTGCTGTGGGGCGCCGAGGACCGGCTGCGCCCGACGGCGCAGGCGCAAAGCTGGGCCGACCGGCTGCCCGACGCTCGAACGCACCTGGTCGCCGAGACCGGCCATCTGGTTTTCGAGGAAACCCCCGAAGCGGCGCGGGTCGTCACCGATTTCCTGGGCGACTGAGCCTTTTCCAGAATCACGACACACAGCGGAGCAAGCAGCACATGAGCTTTCCCACCGACACCATGCCCGCCGGCATCACCACCAAGGACGAGGCCACCGACGGCCTGGTGTGGAGCATTCTCGGACAGACCTACACGCTTAAGCAGACCGCGGCGGATTCGATGGCCTGGCATGCCGTGTTTCCGTCCGGAACCTTCGTGCCGCCGCACGTGCACCCGACGCAGGACGAATTCGTCTACGTGCTTGGCGGCGTCTATACGATCTGGCTCGACGGCAAGGAAGAGCAGGCTCGGCCCGGCGATCTCGTGCGCATGCCCAGGGGCATCGCGCACGGCATTTTCAACAAGGGCGACGAGACCGCCACCAGCCTGTTCTGGGTGACGCCGCGGCGGTCCCTGCAGGAGCTGTTCGCGCGCATCCACAACGTTCCCGATCCGGCCGAGGTGGTGCGCATCGCCGCCGAGCACGAGGTCGACTTCCTGCCGCCGCCGGCCGGCTAACGTCCCCGCGGGCGCTCCCACCAGGAAAATCGGCGCGCGGCCGGCTCAAGACCGCGCCGCCGACCTGGCACTGATCCCGGTTCTTAGGCCGCGGCAAAAAAGCGGGAACGGATCGGCGCCGGCACCGTTGCCATCAGGCTTGGCAGCGGCGCGCGGACCGCGCAAGATGCCGGCTCTGGCGCGGGAGGCACGAGGCGACCATGGTGCTCGCGATCTACAGCGTGCTTGCGACGATGCTTTTCGCCGGCACGGTGCTTCCATTCCTGCCGGTCGCGCACGGGCTTGTGCGCGTCGGCGACTTTCCGCGCCAGCAATATCTCGCCCTGGCGCTCGCGCTGATCGCGGCCGCGCCGTTCTTCGCCGACCGGACGGCAATCTGGCTCGGGATTTTGACCTTGCTGGCGGCGATCGCCGCCGTTCAGGCCGCGCTGATCGCGGCGTTCACGCCGCTGGCGCGCAAACAATCCGCCGGCTTCGACCCGCACAGGCACGACGGCGACGCTTTGCGTCTCGTCGCCGCCAACGTCAAGATGTCGAACCGGCAACGCCAGGCCATGCTGGCCGAGCTGGAGCGCGCCGATCCCGACATCCTGGTGCTGATGGAAGTGGACGAGGGGTGGGCGGCCGCCCTGTCGCCGCTTACCGGCCGCTATCGACATGTCGTGTCGCGCCCGCAAGACAACAGCTACGGCATGATCGTGGCAAGCCGGCTGGAACTTACCGAGATTGTGGTCGAATGCCTGCTGACCGAGGACGTGCCCTCGGTGGTGGCGACGGTCCGAACGAAGGCTGGCCGGCGTTTCCGGCTCTATGCCCTCCATCCCGAACCGCCGGTGCCGCACCGCGGCACCACGGGGCGCGACGGGGAAACCGCGCTGGTCGCGCTCAGGGTGCGGGAGGAGACATTGCCTGTGATCGTCACCGGCGACCTCAACGACGTCGCCTGGTCGAAGACCACCCGCCGGTTTCGCCGGGTCAGCCGCCTGCTCGACCCGCGCATCGGCCGGTCCGTCTTCTCCACCTTCGACGCCCGCATCCCGCTGCTGCGCTGGCCTCTCGACCATCTGTTCCATTCCGCCCAGTTCCGGCTCGCCGGCATGCGACGGCTGGCGCCGTGCGGGTCCGACCACTTCCCGGTCGCCTTCGATCTGGTGCTGTGTTCGCAGCCGGAGACGGAAAGCCGACTTGAGCCGGCCGATGGCGACGACGTCGCACGCGCCCGCGACCTCGTCGGGGCCGCCCGCGCACGCGACGAAAAGCCGATCGGCGGCGACTGGGAGACCTGACGGCGGCGGATCAGCCGTACCAGGGTCCCTGCACGATTTCGGTGTCAACACCCGCATCCGCGACCTTGTCGGCGAAGGCCTGCGGATCGCTGCCCTTGTAATGGTACGGATAGACATAGGCCGGCTCGAATTCGGCAACGGCCGAGCTCGCCTGATCGACATCCATCGTGAAGGGCAGGTTCATCGGCACGAAGGCGATGTGGATTTCTTCCAGCGCCCGCATTTCGGGAATGTCCTCGGTGTCGCCGGCGATATAGATGCGGCGGCCGTCGACGGTCAGCACATACCCGTTGTCGCGGCCCTTGGGATGGTATTTCAGCCGCTCCTCGGTGGTGTTGTAGGCCGGAATGGCGTCGACCGTGAGCGTGCCGATATCGGTGCTCTGGCCGTTGCCGATCGCGGTGGCCCTGGCCTTGAGATCGTCGGGCAACATGTCGAACACGGCCGGATTGGTGATCAGCCGGGTGCCGTCTGCGACCAGTGCCGCCAACGTCTCGACATTGTAGTGGTCGCCGTGCTCGTGGGTGATCAGGATCAGGTCGGGCGCCGGCCGGCCCTGATAGGCCTCGGCCCCGCCGACCGGGTCGTTGTAGATCACCAGGCCCGGCACGGTCATGACGAAGGACGCGTGGGCGATCGGGTGGACGGTGATTTTTCCGCTGTCGGTTTCGTAGCTGTCGCCGCCGTCCTGGGCACGGGCGTGGAACGGCACCAATGTGGTCGCGCCGAGCCCGACGAGGCCGGCCGCGCCGAACTTGAGTGTATCGCGTCGTGTGAAGATCATTCCTGCCTCCGTTCGCTGGAGAAGCTTTTGCATGCACGCTAGTGAGAGGGACTCTCCCACATTCGGCGTCGGTCGCAATTGACGATAATGTGAGCGATGCGCGCAATCCGGACATGCGGCCGCTGCGTAGGCCGCCGTCGCGGCCTCGCCGCGATAGCGACGGGTCAGGCCGCGAAACGCTGGGCGTCGGCGCCGTAATAATTGATGTAGCGGCCGGCGATCCACTCGACGGGCAGGACCACGAACACGTCGGTGGTACGGAAATCGGCATCCACCACGCAGCCCTCGCCGAACCGGGCGCCTACCCGCAAATATCCCTTGATCAGCGGCGGCAGCTCGGCCATCGCGGTGCGGGTGTCGATCGCCTCGGCCGGCATCAGGTCCATCGTCTGATAGCGCGCCGGCACGGCGCGCACGCACCAGGCGCCTTCGGCACGGAAATTATGGGCGAGATACGAAAGAGCCCGCGCATGGGCGGCCGGAAAGACGCCCGGGAAGGACGCGCACCCGGTCATCACGTCGATGCGATGGCGCCGGCAATAGGCCCAGATGCCCTGCCACAGGAGCTCGACCGTGCGCTTGGAGCGATAGTCTGGCAGCACGCAGGAGCGCCCCAGTTCGAGGAAACGGCGCTCGGAATGCCGGGCAACCAGCGATTCGAGCTCGAATTCGTCGGTGGAATAGAACCCGCCGGCAGAGGCCGCGATTTCCTGGCGCAACAGCCGGTAAGTGCCGACGATGCGACGCGGATCGGGGCCGGGCAGCGTGGTGTCGAAGACGAGCAGATGATCGCAGATCGAATCGAAATGATCCGCGTCGCGCTGCTGCTGCAGGTCGCCGCGGGCGCCGAGTTCGTCATAAAAAACCCGGTAGCGCACCTCCTGCGCCGCCGCGATTTCGGTCTCGTCGCGGGCAAGGCGCACGTCGAGCGTGCCGATTCGGCCCAGCACCTCGCCCGGCGCCGCGACCGTCTCCAAGCCGCGGGCGGCTGGTGAAGGCATGTCCTTCCCGATCGCGCGCATCGGCATGGTCGATTCTCCCTCGTCGCGAGACTGCTCGCGCAGATACGAAGCCATGACTACAATAGGATGACAGCCGACTCGCCGCAAGCATAGCCTCAGGCGGCAACCTGATGGCGCACGGCCTCCACCAGTTCGTGCGGGTCGAGCGGCTTGGTCACGAAACCGTTGGCGCCGTGCGACAGCACGTCGTGACGGGTCTTTTCCTGGCTGTCGGCCGACAGCACCATGATCGGCACAGCCGTCAGCCCCTTTTCTTCCTCGTGCTTGCGAATCAGGGCGATGGCGTCGAGCCCGTCCATGACCGGCATGTGCAGGTCCATCAGCACGATATCGAAGGGACGGAGGCCGCGCGCGCTGCGCACGGCTTCCACGGCGGCCTTGCCGTCACGGACGTGATGGACGACGTGGCCGGCCTTTTCGAGCACCGAACGGGCCATCAGCGCGTTGATCTCGTTGTCCTCGGCGATCAGAACCTGCAGGCTCGAGGCGCTCTTGGCAGACGGCTTGCGGCGCTTGACCTCGAGGCGATGAACGGTGCCGTGAGCCGGCGCGTCGCCGGCGCCGTGGGTGAGGATGCGCAGCAATGTGCGCCCGCGTACCGGCCGTGCCAGGAAGGTCGAATAGCCGACCGAGCGGTATTGGAACAGGCGCCCCCGGTCGCCCGGCGCGATCAGGATCACCCCTTCGAGCGCGCGGTCGGAGACGTCGCGAAGCCGCGCCAGGGTCGCGCCGTCGCCCGATTCGAAGGCGGCATCGATCAAAACGATCTCGAAGGGCTGCTTGCGGGTGCGAATCAGTTTTTCCGCGTCGGACGGGCTGCGCGCCACCGCGGTGCTGCCGCCATGGGCGCTCGCCGTCGCCAGCATGGCGTCGGCCTCGACCGCGTTCGCCGACACGATCAGGATCGACTTGCCGTGCAGGACGGCCGGGTTGTCGGGCGCGAACACGGTGTCGGCCGGCAACGGCAGGTCGAAGGAGAATTCCGAGCCCTTGCCGACCTCGCTTTCGACCACGATGCGCCCGCCCATGGCGTCGACGATGCGTTTTGAGATCGCCAGGCCGAGCCCGGCGCCGCCATGCTTGCGCGTCGGCGTGCCGTCGACCTGCTCGAACTCGCGGAAGATCCGGCCGATCTCGGCCGTCGTCAGGCCGGGGCCGCTGTCGATCACCGAAAAGCGCAAGGCCGGCGCCTCGCCGTCGCCGCTGATGTCGACGCGAACCAGGACACCGCCTTCCTGTGTGAACTTGACGGCATTGCCGATCAGGTTGAGCAGAATCTGCCGCAGGCGTCCGGGGTCGGCCTCGATGGCCGCCGGGACGCCCTGCGCGATATGGCACCCCAGCCCGATGGTCTTGGCGAAGGCGCGCGCGGCCATCAGCTCCACGACGTTTTCGACCAGTTCGTGCGGCGATATTTGCTGCGGCTCGAGTTCGAGCCGGCCGGCCTCGATCTTGGAAAAGTCGAGCAGATCCTCGATCAGCGCCAACAGCGCGTTGGCCGAGGTCGAGATGGCGCCGACATAGGTGCGCTGCTCCGGCGACAGGTCGGTATCGGCGATCAGCTTGGCCATGCCCATGATGCCGTTCATCGGCGTGCGGATCTCATGGCTGACCGTGGCCAGGAAGCGCGACTTGGCCTGGCTTGCGAACTCGGCGCGTTCGCGCGCGGCGATCAGCGCGGTCTCGGCGCGCTTGCGCGCGGTGATGTCGCGCGCGATGGTGCGATGCGACACGGTGCCGGTTTCCTCGTCGCGCACCGACAGCTCGATCCAGGAAAACCAGCGCAGCCCCTCCGGCGTCTCGATCGGCACGTCGGCGGAGCTGAGATATTCGCCGTCGGCGAAGGCGGCATCGGACACCATGCCGACATCGACGCCGAGCTCGTCCAGCGTGCGGCCGCACAAATCGCGCGGCTCGCGGCCGAAAATCCCGGCGAAGACGCGGTTGGCATAGACGATCCGGCCCTCCCGGTCCCGGTGCACGACGATATCGCCGAGCGCGTCGATCAGCCCGCGGAAGCGCTCCTCGCTTTCGCGCAGCTCCCACATGCGGTCGGCGAGTTCCTCGATCTCCGCACGGGTGCGTTCGGCATCCGAGCGCGCCAGCGCCTCGACCCGCCGGTCCTGCGCGATCATGCGACCGAGAACGGCGAGCCCGGCAAGGCCGGTGGCGACAAGGCCGGCACTCAGCAATTGCGGCGCGCCGGACAGGAAGGCCACCCCGGCCAACACCAGCACCGCGACGATGATGGCCAGACTGCCCAGAACATGGCGGTCATGTGCGCGGGAAACCATCGATGACGCGCGCTCGAGCCGCTGCGGCACGGCGGCCGCGATGCGCCGTGACGGAGTAGCCTTCCGGGAAAAAATCTTCCGTGCGTCCATCGCCGGACCCTAGCCCGACACTGATTAGGGAAGATTTTGGCTACCCGCTAAAATTTTAGCGAAACGAGAGGATTTTCCCGCCCCGCCAAACGCTTGCGGCGTTTGCAGGCGAACCGGCAGCCGGTTCGCCGTTCGCAAACGCGTCAAAACAATAAGGTGGAGCCGATCTGCGAATCCGTGAAAAAACGGATCGGCCTTAGGCGCTCATGTCGACCACGACCCGGCCGCGAATGCCACCGTCCACGATCGCCCGCGCCGCCTCGATGATGCCGTCGAAGCCGATCGTGGTCGACAGCGCCGCGAGCTTGTTGCGGTCGAGGTCCTCCGACAGCCTGTGCCAGGCCTCCTCGCGCAGGGCGAGCGGCGCCATCACCGAATCGATGCCAAGCAGCGAAACGCCGCGCAGAATGAAGGGCGCGACGCTCGACGGCAGGTCCATGCCCTGGGCGAGGCCGCACGCCGCGACCGCGCCGCCGTAGGACGTCATCGACAGGACGTTGGCCAGCGTGTGGCTGCCGACCGCATCGACGCCGCCGGCCCAGCGTTCCTTGCCGAGCGGCCGGGCCGGGCCGGAGAGCTCGGCGCGATCGAGGATATCGGCCGCGCCCAATCCCTTCAGATAGTCCGCCTCGCTGGTCCGCCCGGTCGAGGCGACGACGTGATAGCCCAGCCGGGACAGGATCGACACCGCGACCGACCCGACGCCGCCGGCCGCGCCGGTGACGACGACCGGGCCGCGATCGGGAGAAATGCCGTGACGCTCCAGCGCCATGACGCACAACATGGCGGTATAGCCGGCCGTGCCGATCGCCATGGCATCGAGCGGAGACATCGTCTCGGGCAGCGGCACCAGCCAGTCGCCGCTGACGCGGGCCCGCCCGGCGAAGGCGCCGTAATGGGTCTCGCCCACGCCCCAGCCATTGAGGACGACCTTGTCGCCCTCCTTCCAGCGGGCGTGGCCGGACGACAGCACCGTGCCGGCGAAGTCGATCCCCGGGATCAGCGGAAAGCGGCGGATCACCGGCGCCTTGCCGGTGATGGCGAGACCGTCCTTGTAGTTCACCGTCGTCGCCTCGACGGCGACCGTCACGTCGCCTTCCATCAGATCCGCCTCGGACATCTCCTCGACGCGCACGGTTTGGGTTTTGTCGTCGTTGCGCGAGACGAGGATGGCTCGGAAGGTTTCGGACATAGGGCTCCCCACGGTCTGGTTGCACGACTGAGCCGACTGTGCTGGCTCGGCACGGCCAGGTCAACTGCCGCCGGAGCGCCGCTGTCGCCGCCACAGCAGGATTTCCTGCAGGATGACGAGCCCGGCGCCGAGCGTGATCATCACGTCGGCGAGGTTGAACACGGCGAACGACCAGACCGGCGTGTGAAACAGTACGTAGTCGACCACGTAACCGAGCCAGACGCGATCGATCAGATTGCCGAGCGCGCCGGCGACGATCAGGGCGAAACCGAACCGGGCGGCGAGCTGATCGGCGTCGCTGCGCGCGGCAAGCCACAGCACGAACAGGATCACCGCCGAGGTCACGACCACCAGGGCGGTGTCGCCGAGATCCGCAAACAACGAAAAGGCGATGCCGAAATTGCGCGTGTGAAAAAGCGCCAGAAAAGGCAGCAACTCGATCCGCTCGTAGAGCGCCATGCCGCTTTCCACCAGGCGCTTGATCCATTGATCGAGCACGACCCCGCCCACCACGATCGCCAGATAACCCAATCGCATCATGCCGATGGTCCGTCCAAAGCAAGGGCCGAGCGCCTGATTTCGTAAAGCATGACGCCGGTGGCGACGGCGAGATTGAGCGAATCGGCGCGGCCGGCCTGAGGAATGCGCAGCAACCGGTCGCAGGCCGACGCCAGGCTGTCGGGCAGGCCCTGCTGCTCGTTGCCCATCACAAGCACGACCGGCCGGCCGGCATAGTCGAGGCTGCGATAGTCGACCGCGCCCTCGAGATGAGTGCCGGCCACGAGCCCCGCAAACCCGGCCCGCCAGGCCAGGAACGCATCGGCCGAGGCCCGCGCCACCGGCACGGCGAAGATCGACCCCATGGTCGCGCGCACCGTTTCCGTGGCGAAGGGATCTGTGCACTCGCCGACCAGGATGACGCCGCGGGCGCCGACCGCGTCGACGGTGCGGATGATGGTGCCGAGATTGCCCGGATCGCGAACCCGGTCGAGCGCGACCCAGACATCGTCGCCGGCGGGCGCGATGTCGGCGAGCGGCATCCAACGCTGCGCGAACACGCCGGCCACGGCCTGCGGATTGTCGCGCCGCGAGATCGCCGCCATCACCTTGTCGTTGACTTCCAAGACGAGGCCGCCGGCGGCCACGACGCGCGCGGCGGTCTTTTCGACCAGGGCGTTGCCCAACGCGGATTTGGAAAACAGAAGCGTGTCGAGCCGCCAGCCGAGATCGAGGGCGTCGATGACCAGCTTCAACCCTTCGGCCAGGAACGCGCCCTGCTGGTCGCGATGCTTCTTCATCGACAGGGCGCGGATGTCCTTGACCGCCGGATTGGCGAGGCTGGTCACTTCCTTGACCTGGCCGACGCGGCGGCCGGTTTGCAAGGGCGGCGTCATGCGCGCACCCAGCGGGAGAAAAGCGAGGTCGACAGCGCGCGCCCGGCCGCCTTTTCGCGGATCACGAGTTCGCCCGATTCGACCCTGCCGCCGAGCCCGGCGCAGGCGTCGCGCATCAATGCGTGGATGGCGAAGAACGAGGCGCGGATCGAATAGGCGGTGAGCACGAGCGCGATCGGCTTGTCGGACAGGATGGCGCGGCAATTGGCGACCATCGACGGCAGATGTTCGAAAAGCTGCCAGACCTCGCCCTTCGGGCCGCGCCCATAGGCGGGCGGGTCGAGCAGGATGATGTCGTAGCGCTTGCCGCGCCGGACCTCGCGCTCGACGAACTTGGCCGCGTCCTCGCAGATCCAGCGGATCGGCCGGTCGGCGAGGCGGGCGACTTCCTGATTCTCGCGCGCCCAGGTGATGGCTTTCTTGGACGCGTCGACATGGGTGACCTCGGCGCCGGCGCGCGCGGCCACCAGCGAGGCAAGTCCAGTATAACCGAACAGGTTGAGCACCCTGACCGGACGGTTGGCCGCCTTGATGCGGGTTTCCATGTCGGCCCAGTGCGACGCCTGTTCGGGAAAGACGCCGACATGGCGGAAGGAGGTGAAGCGGCCGAGATAGTCGATGCCGTCATGGCGCATCGGCCAGGTTTCGCCGAGCGCGGCGGCGGGAAAGCGCCAGCGTCCCATGCCCTCCTCGTCGGTGTCGCCGGTGAAGACGGCGTCGGCCGCCTCCCACTCGGCTGCCGGCAGGGCGCGCGCCCAGATCGCCTGCCCCTCCGGCCTGCGGATGCGATAGGGGCCGTATTGCTCGAGCTTTTCGCCGTCGCCGCTGTCGAGCAGCGCATAGTCTTCGTTCGGGCCGACCTCGAGGATCAGCGGCACCGTCTGCGCCGGCAGGGGACCGTCGGGACGCGCCGTCGGCGCCGAGCCCGGCCCGATGGCGTCCGGGCGGTTCCGGTCCCGGCCGGACGCGGCCTTCTGCGGCGCTGCCGGGCGTCGCGGCGGCCGATTGCCGGCAGCGGACGGCCGCGCGGCGCGGCGCTTGTCGCGGGACGGTTTCACGGCCTGTCGGTTCCTTTGAACATCGCCGGCTTTTGGCACAGCGTCGACCGGCGCGCAACGCGGCGTCTCTAACGGCCCCGCACGTCTAGCGCGCCGTCGCCTCGTAGACGGCGACGCCCGCGGCCAGGTCCTCCAGAGCGGCGCCGACCGACTTGAACAGCGTGATCTCGTCGCCGCCGCGCCTGCCGGCCCGCTCGCCGCGCGCCAGTTCGTAGAGATCGGCAAGGATGTGGTCCGGCGTCAAGACGCCCGACTGCAGCGGCTGGACGATGTCGCCGGCCTCCTTGGTGGCGCCGGCGCGGGTGTCGACATAGACCCGCGCGCGGCGAACCGCCTCGTCGTCGGCCTCACGCATGGTCGGCGTGAAGCCGCCGACGAGATCGACATGGACGCCGGGCCGCAACGCGGCGCCTTGTATCAGCGGTTCGGTCGAGATCGTCGCCGCCGAAACGATGTCGGCCCAGCCGAGCGCGGTGTCGAGATCGCCGGCGACCGTTGCGGCAAAGCCGAGATCGCGCAGTCCCGCCGCCGCCTTTTCGGCGTTTTCGGCCGTGCGGTTCCAGATCCTGATTTCGGTGATCGGACGCACGGCGGCATGTGCCTGGACAAGAAACGGGCACAGCGCGCCGGCGCCCAGCACGAGCAGGCGCGCGGCATCGGCGCGCGCGAGATAGCTTGCCGCCAGGGCCGAGGCGCAAGCGGTGCGCCATTGCGTGAGGCGCTGGCCGTCGATCAGCGCGCGCGGCTCGCCGGTCTTGCCGTCGAGCAGCAGGTAGAGCCCGTTCACCGCCGGCAGGCCGACCGCGTTGTTGTCCGGGGTGACGGTGACGATCTTGACCCCGATATATCCGCCGTCGGAGGTGCCCGCCTTTTCGAAATCGCCCCAGGCCGGCATCAGCAGCAGGGTGGAGGCGGCGCCGTCCGGCCGCTCGACCGTGTGGTGGTGACGCACCGGCTGCACCGCGCCGTCGCGAAAACGCGTCCGCAAGGCCTCCACCAGCCCGGCAAAGGTCAGCGAACGGTCAACCTGGTCGCGATCGATCATGCGCATCACGCCGCGCTCCTCCTCACAGCGATCCGTGAAAACCCGAAATCCCGACGGGAGAACCCGCCGCGACGCCGCATCCGGCGTCAGGTGCGCGCGGCCGGCACGCCGGCGCCTGCTTCCCTGGCGGGTGCCGGCGCGGCCTGGCTGGTCTGGCGCAGCAGGTTTTGCACTTCCTTGCCCTTGGCGCGCGCCTCGCGCCGATAGCGCCCCTGGCGCAGCCAGGTCGCCAGGCTGCCGATGATCATGCCGCAGACCAGCGCCACAAACAGCAGCACGAACAGCGGCAGGGCCGTCGTCAGCGCCGGATTGCCGGGATTGAAAGGATCGAGCGTGAAGGCGACCGGCGCGCGATTGGCCACGGCGAGCGCGATCAGCGCCACGGCCACCGGTACCACCACAACAATGAGCACGACGCGGTTCAGCATCTTCACTCCGATTATCCGTCCACGGACCCCATGGCCGCCACTCTTTCCGAAACCCGGCCTCCCGGCTTACGGGTCACGCTGCACACCGCTCGCGTACCCCGCGCCGGAGCGCCGCGCAAGCACGGCCGTCTCATTTTGCGTTCAGGCGCTCGCGCAATTCCTTGCCGGTCTTGAAAAACGGGATCCATTTCTCCTCGACCTCGACGGCGTCGCCGGTGCGCGGGTTGCGCCCGATACGCGCCGGCCTGTTCTTGACCGAAAAGGCGCCGAAGCCGCGCAATTCGACCCTGTTGCCTTCGGCCAGGGCCTCGCTGATTTCCTCGAAAATGGCGTTCACGATGTTTTCGACATCGCGCAGAAACAGATGCGGATTGCGATTTGCAATCGTCTGTACGAGTTCGGATTTGATCATGTTTGCGCCGATCCTGTTTTGCCCGAAATCCTTGATTGTCCGAGCTTTATTGTTCCCCTGCCACGCCCTCGGCAGGTTGCCAGAGCGATACCAGACCGTCAAGCAAGAGCCGTTCGGCGCCAAGGGCACGCAACAGGGCGGCTCCGCCTTTTTCAAGCCCCAGGCCCGCGCCCGCGTCTCCCAAGAGCGCATCGACCAACAGATAGGGCGAGGTGGTGCGTTTCGGCTTCCACTCGATCACGTCGAGTTCGGTGTCGACGCCCTTCGACTTCAGCCAGGCAAGCGCCATCTCCTCGCCGCCGAGGGCGTCGACCAGCTTGCGGTCGAGCGCCTGGCGCCCGGTGAACACGGAGCCGTCGGCGAGACGCTCGGTCTCGGCGCGCGACAGCGGCCGCCGTTCGGTGACCAGCCCGACGAACCAGTCGTAGGAATCGAGGATCATCGCGCGGATCATCGCCCGCTCCTCGTCCGTGGTCGGGTTGAACGGCGAGGGTTCGGCCTTGAGCGGGGAGGATTTGATCTCCTCCAGCTTGATGCCGACCTTGTCCATCAGCCCGGTGACGTCGGGAAACTGCACCAGGACGCCGATCGAGCCGACGATCGAGGATTTGCGGGCCACGATATGGTCGCTCGCGCTGGCGATCATGTAGCCCGCAGAGGCGGCGAGGGTGCCGACCTGGGCCACGACCGGCTTTTTCTCGGCCAGGCGGCGCACGGCCTCGAAGATCGCCTCGCCGCCGGCGGTGGTGCCGCCGGGCGAATCCACCGCCAGGATCACGCCCTTGACCCTGTCCGTCTCGGCGATCCGCTCCAAGCGGTCGAGAAGCTCCTCGTCCTCGGTGATCGTGCCTTCGATGCGGACCTTGGCGATCTGGTCGGCGCCGCTGCCGGGCAGGCTGTCGCCGAACAGGCTAAACCCGTAGGCGGCGATGGCCACCGCGGCCACCAGCAGCGCGGCCACGCGCCAGAAGGTGAGTTTTCGCCGCAGCCGGCGGCGGTCTATGAGGTCGTCGGCGCGCAATGCCATAGGTGCCTCGCAAGAATCGTCTTTGGTGCCGGTCTCTTAGACCGGATCGGCCATGCAATGAAACGCCCGGAGCGGACATTTCAGCGCTGCGCGGCTTCAGCCCGCGGCTCGTAAGACCCGCAACTCAGGCAAAATCCTCGCATGTCACCCAAAAATAACCATATTGGGCTGAAAATCGAGAAAAGAAGACGTTATCCTGAAAAGGGTCGGTTTGATCGATGCGCGAAAGCCGGCATTTCATGGATGGTCCACTCCAACGCGAAACCGACAGACGCATGTTTTCGAAAGCCCCCAAAAAGGAGCGAGCCTTTGCATAGCGCTCACGGCTCGGCACCCGAGGCAACCGGACGCGAGGAAGCCGCATTTCTCAAGGCCAGGCGCTATTCGAAAAGGGTGCGCGTGGTCAAGCTCGCCCTGCCGCTGGTCGGCGCGGCGCTCGCCATCGGCTTTTTCGGCTATTCCTACCTGTTGTCGCCGAGTTCGGTGTCGATCGGCGTCGAAGGCGCGGCGGTGCGCGACGGCAAGCTGGTGATGGCGAACCCGAAGGTGAGCGGCTACACCCAGGAAAACCTGCCCTACACGCTGACGGCGCTGCGCGCGATCCAGGACCTGTCGCAGACCGGTGCGATCGAGCTTGAGGAAATCGACGCGAAATTTCCCGTCGACGAGAACAATTGGGCCCGTGTCGTGGCGCGGACCGGTACCTATGACGACACCGGCAACACGCTTGACATTACCAGCCCCGTCACTTTCAAGACCACCGACGGCATGATCGCCAATTTGAAGTCGGCATTCATCAATATCGATGCGGGCGAGCTCAGCACGGCCGAGCCGGTCGACATCCTGCAGGATGGTTCGAGGGTGACGGCCGACACGTTCAAAGTGCTGGACAAGGGCAAGGTGTTCGTTTTCGAGAAGCGGGTCCGGGTCATGATCGAGCCGCAGAAGCGGGCGGACCAAGCCCCGCGCGAAGAAGCCAAGGCCGGGGACTGAAATGAAAAGAATCGCAACTGCCCTGTCCGGTTTCGGCCTGAGCGTGCTTCTGGCGGGAGCGGCGATGGCCCAGTCAGAACCCCGCATGACCGGACTGAAACTGTCGGGCGACGAACCGATTCAGATCGAAAGCGACCGGCTGGAGGTGCGTGACGCCGAAGGGATCGCGATCTTTACCGGCAATGTGAACGTGGTCCAGGGGCCGACCCTGCTCAAATCGGGCCGCATGACGGTCTACTACGCGACCGACGGAGCCGCCGAACCGGCCGCGACGGCCGGGCCGGATGCCAGCCGCATCGAGAGGCTGGAAGTCGACGAGAACGTCTATGTCAAAACCGAAACGCAGGTCGCGACGGCCGACAAGGCGTCCTTCGACATGAAAACCGAGATTCTGGTCATGACGGGCAAGGAGGTGGTGCTGTCCGACGACGGCAACGTGCTCGTCGGCTGCAAGCTCACGGTCCAGATGGCGAGTGGCCACGCGCTGCTTGACGGCTGCGGCCAGTCGGAGGGCGCGACCGGGCGCGTGAAAATGCTGCTTCAGCCCAAGTCCCAGAGCCAATAGGCCGTGTCTTGACCGTGTTTTCGAGATTTCTTGGCGGCAACAAGACCGGCGGCGAGACGACCGGCGTTCGTCCTGACCGCGA
The DNA here is from genome assembly GCF_004000215.1 of Nitratireductor alexandrii. Classification (GTDB taxonomy): domain Bacteria; phylum Pseudomonadota; class Alphaproteobacteria; order Rhizobiales; family Rhizobiaceae; genus Mangrovimarina; species Mangrovimarina alexandrii. The sequence continues at coordinate 250,633 of NZ_RBVY01000008.1, forward strand.
AAAATACAAGGGCACCTTGATCGCGCGCGGGCTGTCCAAGAGCTATCGCGGACGCACCGTGGTCAGCGGCGTGTCGATCGGGCTGCGCGCCGGCGAGGCCGTCGGCCTGCTGGGGCCGAACGGCGCCGGCAAGACCACCTGCTTCTACATGGTGACCGGGCTGGTGCCGGTCGACGAGGGCATGATCGAGATCGACGGTTTCGACGTCACGACCATGCCGATGTATCGGCGCGCGCGGCTCGGCATCGGCTATCTGCCCCAGGAGGCTTCGATCTTCCGCGGCCTGACGGTGGAGGGCAATATTCGCGCGGTGCTGGAAGTGGTCGAAAAGGACCGCAAGCGACGCGACGAAAAACTCGACGAGCTTCTCGAGGAATTTCACATTCCCCACCTGCGCAAGGCGCCGGCGCTGTCGCTGTCGGGCGGCGAACGCCGCCGGCTGGAGATCGCGCGCGCGCTCGCCTCCAACCCCAATTTCATGCTGCTCGACGAGCCGTTTGCCGGCGTCGACCCGATTGCGGTGTCCGACATCCAGCAATTGGTGCGCCACCTGACGGCGCGCGGCATCGGCGTGCTGATTACCGACCACAATGTCCGCGAGACGCTGGGGCTGATCGACCGCGCCTATATTCTGCATGCCGGCCAGGTGCTTACCCACGGTCGTGCCGCCGACATCGTCAACAACCCCGACGTGCGCCGTCTTTACCTCGGCGAAGGCTTTTCCCTGTAGCTTGCCCGCTGTCGGCCGCGCGCCGCGGTTGCGGCGACCGGCGCTTGACAAGCAAAAGCCGGGCCAGTTTCTAATGGCCTCAGGTTTTTTCGGATGCCGCCCGGCGGATCGGGCGGAAACGCGGGATTCTTGATGGCGCTGACAGCAAAGCTCCAGCTGCGCCAGTCGCAGTCGCTGGTGATGACGCCGCAACTGATGCAGTCGATCCGGCTGCTGCAGTTGACCCATCACGAGCTGGACCGCTTCATCGACGAGGAGATCGAGCGCAATCCGCTGCTCGAGCGCCAGGACGCCGACACGGCCGGGGCCGGCGCCGAGGCGGGCCTTCCGGAGGCCGACGCGAGCGACGCTGCCCCGCAGGGCGACTGGTTCGAAACCAGCCTCAGCAACGATGCCGAAACGCTGGCCGGCCAGTTCGACACCACGCTCGAAAACGTCTTTCCCGACGATCCCGGCGGCGGCGACCGGCTCGGTCCGGCCTTGTCTGCCAGTTGGAAATCGGGCGCCGGCGCGGGGCCGGGGCTCGGTGCAAGCAGCGCGGATGGGTTCGACTTCGAGGACGTGACGGCCGCCGCGCCGAGCCTGCGCGACCATGTGCGCGAGCAATTGGCGCTTGCCTTTTCCGACTTGACCGAACGGCTGATCGCGGCCGATCTCGCCGAAGGACTCGACGAATGCGGCTATTTGCGGGTCGACGTGGCGGAAGTCGCCGGCCGGCTCAACGTGGAAACCGACACGGTGGAGGCGGTTCTGCGCGTGTGCCAGAACTGCGATCCGGCCGGGCTTTTCGCCCGCGACCTCGCGGAATGCCTGGCCCTGCAGCTTGCACGGCGGCACAGGCTGGATCCGGCCATGCGCACGCTTCTGGGCCATCTCGATCTGCTGGCACGACGCGATTTCGCCGCGCTGCGGAAATTGTGCGGGGTCGATGAAAGCGACCTGATCGACATGCTGGCCGAAATCCGCGCCCTCGATCCCAAGCCGGGATCGGCCTTCCTGCACAGCGGCATCGAGACGGTGCTGCCCGATGTCGTGGTCTCGGCCGCGCCGGATGGCGGCTGGACGGTGGAGCTCAACCCCGACGCCCTGCCGCGGGTCCTGGTCGACCAGACCTATTTCGCCCGCGTCTCGCGCCAGGCGAGCTCCAGGGAAGACCGCGACTTCGTCTCGCAATGCCTGCAGGACGCCAACTGGCTGACGCGCAGCCTGGACCAGCGCGCCAGAACGATCCTGAAGGTCGCGTCCGAGATCGTGAAACAGCAGGACACGTTTCTGGCCTACGGAATCGGCCATATGCGCCCGCTCAACCTGCGCACGGTGGCCGACGCGATCGGCATGCACGAATCGACCGTCAGCCGGGTGACCACCAACAAATACATGCTGACCCCGCGCGGCATGTTCGAACTGCGGTTCTTCTTCACCGCCGCCATCGCCTCGGCCGAAGGCGGCGAGGCCCATTCGGCCGAGGCCGTCCGACATCATATCCGCGAGATGATCGCGCGGGAAAACCCCGCCAAGGTCCTGTCCGACGACGCGATTGTGGATATCCTGAGGAAAACCGGGGTCGACATCGCCCGGCGTACGGTCGCCAAGTATCGGGAAAGCATGAGCATTCCCTCTTCCGTTCAGAGGCGCCGCGAAAAGCGGGCGCTGGCGGTGGCCGGTCCGTGACGGCGGCGCCGCGCGGCCGGGCGCGGGGCCCGCGTTGACAAAGCCCAATGGAGTGACTAGAAGCCCGCCACCCGATGGGCGGCACGCCATGAGGCGGCCGCAGCAGGACGATGGCGGAACGGTATTCCGGAATTTTTCACTGAAGCCAGCATTGGTGTCGCCGCTGAGCCTTGTAAGCGGCGGCCACGGGTATAAACTCGGGCGATAGCGTCGTGTGTGGCAAGGAAAGGTCGGCTTTCAAATGAGCCTGCGCATTTCTGGCAAGCAAATGGAAATCGGCGATGCGTTCCGCGCCCGCATCGACGGTCGGATAGCCGAAGCGGTCGACAAATATTTCGACGGGGGGTTCTCGGGTCGGGTGACGGTCGAAAAGACCGGCTCGCGCTTCGCCGCGGACTGCATGCTGCACCTCGACACCGGCATGACGCTGCAGGCCGAAGGCAGGGCGCAGGATCCGCAGGCAGCCTTCGACGCCGCGGCCGACCGGGTGGAAAAGCGGCTGCGCCGCTACAAGCGGCGCCTGAAATCGCACCAGGGAGCGCCCGAAGAAGCGGCCTGGACCGACATTTCCTACACGATCATGGCGCCGGTCGCCGATGAGGACGAGGAAGTTCCCGAGGACTTCGCGCCCGCCGTCGTCGCCGAATCGTCGATGGCGCTCAAAACGATGTCGGTGGCTTCCGCCGTCATCGAACTCGATACCAAGGACAGTCCCGTCTACGTTTTTCGTAATGCCGGGACCGACGCCGTCAACATCGTCTACCGGCGAGAGGACGGCAATATTGGCTGGATCGACCCGTCATCGGTTTCCGGCAACAGTGCCTAGGGCCACGACCCCGTTGACATGATTCAAACGGGCCGTGACCCTGGATCCACGATCTGACAGCCGCGGCGCTCCCATGTCAGGGAGCCTCGGCGCGGTATGCAGAGAAAGGAACGCGCGAAAATGGATCTCAGCGATCTGATCGAGGTTCCGGCGGTACTGCCGGCCTTGAAGGCGAACTCCAAAAAGCAGGTGCTGCAGCTTCTGGCCGAAAAGGCCAGCGCCATTACCGGTCTTTCGGAGCGCGAGATTTTCGACACGATCTTGCAGCGTGAACGGCTGGGCTCGACCGGCGTCGGCAACGGGATCGCGATCCCGCACGGCAAGCTGCCCGGCGTCGACGCGATCACCGGCGTCTTTGCCCGGCTCGAAACACCGGTCGATTTCGAGGCGCTGGACGACCAGCCGGTCGATCTGGTGTTTCTGCTGATCGCGCCGGAGGGCGCCGGGGCCGACCATCTCAAGGCCTTGTCGCGAATCGCCCGCGTGCTGCGCGACAGCGACACCGTGGCCAAGATCCGCGGCACCAAGGACGCCACGGCGATCCATACTTTCCTGGCCTCCAAACCGGCCTCGCACGCCGCCTAGGGCCGTTCCGCTTTCCGCGCAGGCGCGGCCCGGCCCCGCCTCGTTGCTTTCACGCGTTTTCGGGCCGCGGACCGGTATCCGCTTCGCCCGGAAGCGCTTTTGACAAGTCGGTCGACCTTGCGTTCAGGCGCGATCGGCGTGGTTTTTGGAACCGGGCGCGGGTTCCTTCGCGATCATCGGCCGAAGGGCGGCGCGGCGACGCCGCCCGATGCGTGGCCAAGAACCCCGATCAATGGATGCTGAGCGGCGTCAGGTCGTTCTGGATCGCCGCGCCGAGCGCGCTCTCGCGCTCGTCGGTCAGCATGATCGGCTGGCCGTTGGCGGCAAACAGCGCCCACAATTCGAGCCCAGGGGCCATGTCCGGCAGGCCCGGATAACGCCCGCGAAGCTCGTCGCTGGACACTTTGCGCAGATACGCGACAGCGCCCTCGCCCAGATGCGCGAATTGCGTCTGGCTCATGGTCGATTTGACGTCGTGATTCTCGTTATGCGTCATGGCAGCCTCCATCCGTCGGACCACCCACCCGGGTCGGCCCTCTTCAGAGCTATCGGTGCAAGGATCAGTCTTTCACCGAGATGTTTATTTTTTGTACATGATGCTCGGGCTCGGGCCGGTCGAGATCGACCGACAGCAGACCGTTCTTCAGTTCCGCGCCGATCACCCGCATGCCGTCGGCCAGCACGAAGGCGCGCTGGAACTGACGCGCCGCGATGCCGCGATGCAGAAAATCCCGTTCGACCTCGTCTACCTGCTTGCCACGGATGACCAACTGGTTGTTCTCGGTCGCGACCTCGAGATCGTTCTCGCAGAACCCGGCCACAGCGAGCGTGATCCGGAGGCAATCGCCGCCGCCATCGTGGCCGCGTATGCGCTCGATATTGTAGGGCGGATACCCGTCGGCGGCCTTGGCCGCCCGTTCCAGGGTCTTTTCCATCGCCTCGAACCCCAGAAGCAGCGGGCTCGAAAAAGGCGTCATTCGCGTCATCATCATGTCCTCAAAGAGCGACGTGGATAGGGGAAAACCCAGATGGCGTTTTCCCGCATGCACCTGATATGGTCCGCTGCCACAACGAGTTCAAGTGGGTTTTGGAGGATGGGCATGGCCGGCGGACGCAAGATCATTATCGATACCGATCCGGGCCAGGACGACGCGATCGCCATCCTTCTGGCGCTCGCCAGCCCCGAACTCGACGTGCTGGGCATCACGGCGGTCGCCGGCAACGTGCCGCTGGCGCTGACGGAAAAGAACACGCGCAAGATCTGCGAGCTGGCCGGCAGGCCCGACACGAAGGTGTTCGCCGGCGCGATCCGGCCGCTGGTGCGCGGGCTGGTCACGGCCGAACACGTGCACGGCCGTACCGGGCTCGACGGGCCCGACCTGCCCGAACCGACCATGGCGCTGCAGGATCGCTACGCCGTCGACTTCATCGTCGACACGCTGATGGCCGAGGAGGCCGGCCAGGTGACGTTGTGCCCGCTCGGGCCGCTGACCAATATCGCGCTGGCGCTGATCCGCGAACCGCGGATCGCCCCGCGGATCCGCGAGATCGTGCTGATGGGCGGCGGGTTCTTCGAGGGCGGCAACGTCACGCCGGCCGCCGAATTCAACATCTATGTCGACCCGCACGCCGCCGACATCGTGCTTGGCGCGGGCATTCCGGTGGTGATGATGCCGCTCGACGTCACCCACAAGGCGCTGACGACCGCCAAACGCGTGGCGCGCTTTCGCGACCTGGCCACGCCGGTCGGTGCCGCGGCCGCGGCGCTGCTGGAATTTTTCGAGCGGTTCGACGAGGAAAAATACGGCACCGATGGCGGGCCGCTGCACGACCCCTGCGTGATCGCCTATCTTCTCAGGCCGGACCTGTTCGGCGGGCGGGCATGCAATGTCACGGTCGAGACCGCCTCGGAATTGACGATGGGCATGACCGTCGTCGACTGGTGGGGCGTCACCGATCGGCCGAAGAACGCCACGGTGATGCGCGACATCGACGCCGACGGGTTTTTCGAGCTGCTGACCGACAGGCTGGGGCGGCTTTAGCACCGTTCGCTGTCGCTAGACTCGGCTGGAACCGCGCGGCGGCGGCGCCAAGCGACTGGCGTGGGGCGCGCCACGCCCCGACGTCAGTTCAGCGCGTAATGCGACGTGCCGTCGGGCTTGACCGTGCGCAGGATCGTCACCTTCGTTCCCGGCTCGATGTCGGGCGATCCGCTGACCACGACGGTTTGGGTGCTGTTGTCGATGCGAATGGTGATGCGCGCGCCACCGGCGGCGCCGTCCTTGGCCGGCTCGACGGCGACCACGCTGCCCAGCATTTCCATCTGTTCGAAGATCGGCTTGTTGTCCTGCATCAGCCAGATGATGATGGGGCCGGCCAGAAGTACGCCGATCAGCACCAGCGGCAAGAGCATCCTCAGGCGGGGGCGCCACCGCCCGCCGCGCCGGTCCGGCATCGGCTCCCGAAACCCGCGCGCATCGTCCCGGCCGGCAGTCATAGTCGCGCCTCGACATCCCCGGCGAGCGGGATCGCGGGCTGCGCGCCCGGCTTCAGGCAGGCGAGAGAGCCGGCGACCGCGGCGCGGCGCAAGGCGGCCTCGAGCGGCTCGCCGCGTTCCAGCGCCGCGCCCAGATAACCGCAAAACGTGTCGCCGGCGCCGACCGTATCGACCGGCGTGACCGCAAGCGCGGCAACGCGGAAAAAGCCGTCCGGCGCGGCGGCAAGCACGCCCTCGCCGCCGAGCGTGACGATGACGGTGCGCCCCGTCCCGGCGGCGAAATCGCGCATGCGCGCCTCCCGGTCTTGCCCCTTTAGGCCGAGGGCGCGCGCGCACAGGTCGAACTCGGTTTCGTTGGCCACGACATAATCGGCCAGCGCCAACAGATCGGCGGCCTCGTCGCTGTAGGGCGCGGTGTTGAGCACGGAGACCGCGCCGGCCGCGCGGGCGGCCTCGAGCCCGGCGCGGATCGTCTCGAGCGGGATCTCCTGCTGCATCAGCACCACGTCGCCCGCGCCGGGCGCGGCCTTGGAGACGTCGCCCGGCAGCACCGCCGCGTTGGCGCCGGCCACGACCGCGATCATGTTTTCCCCGTCGCCGCCGACCAGGATGAGGGCGGTGCCGGTCGAGGCGTGGGTTTCGCCGACACCCGTCAGGTCGACGCCGCCCCGCTCCAGAAGGGCCAGCGCTTCGGCGGCGAAGCCATCCTTGCCGACCGCGCCGACCATGCGCACCGCCGCGCCGGCGCGCGCGGCCGCCAGCGCCTGATTGGCGCCCTTGCCGCCGGGCGCGGTGGCGAACCCGTCCCCGGCGACCGTCTCGCCCGGACCGGGCAGGCGCCCGACCGAGGCGATCAGGTCGAGATTGATGGAACCGATGACGATGACCAACAGACGTCTCCCGCAAACCGGCGGCGACGCTAGCGCATCAATCGCTAAAAAGGAATCGGCACGATCGCCCTACGTGGCGTGTAGCTTAACGAGAGCTGACCTGCGATGCGCGCGGCGCTGTCGGCACCGCGCGGCCAAGCCTATGCGGCGGTCTGGCCGGCCTCCCAGCCGAGGATGGCGCGCTTGCGCGTCAGGCCCCAATGATAGCCGGTCAGCGCCCCCGACTTGCCGAGCGCGCGATGGCAGGGCACGACGAAGGAGAGCGGATTGGCGCCGACGGCCGCGCCGACGGCACGGCTTGCCTTGGGCGCGCCGATTTCGGTGGCGATCGCCGAATAGGGTTTCGCCCGGCCCATCGGAATGCGCAGCAACGCCTCCCAGACCCGGACCTGGAAATCGGTGCCGATCAGCACGACCCGCAACGGCTCTTCCTGCCGCCAGCGCTGCGGATCGAAGATGCGCCCGGCATAGGGCGCGGTCGCGGCCATGTCCTCGACATAGGTGGCGTTCGGCCAGCGGCCCGCCATGTCGTCGAGGGCGGCGCGCTCGCCGCCGGCGTCGCAAAAGGCAAGGCCGGCCAGGCCGCGCTCGGTCGCCATGACCAGCGCGATGCCGAACGGCGAGACGTGGAAGCCGTAGCGGATCGTCAGGCCGGCGCCGCGCGTCTTGTAGTTGCCCGGCGACATCGCCTCGTGGGTGACGAACAGGTCGTGCAGCCGCCCGGGGCCCGACATGCCGAGCTCGAGCGCGGTTTCCAGAAGCGGCGCGCCCTCGTCCAGAAGCCGGCGCGCATGGTCGAGTGTGACCGCCTGCAAAAACGCCTTCGGCGAGAGCCCGGCCCAGCGGGTGAACAGTTTCTGCAGCCCGGTCGGCGTCTCGCCGACCTCGGCGGCCAGCGCGTCGAGGGACGGCTGGTCGCGATAGTCGAGGCTGATCTTTTCGATAACGCGGCGCACGATCTCGTAGTCGCCGCCTTCGGGGGTGATGTCGCGTTCGAGGATCGCGGTGTGAGCGTTCATGGTCAGGTCTCCTTGAGCGCCACTATCGTTCTGCCGCATCACGATCTCCACCCGATTCCTGACAAGTCGCGGCGCCGCCGTCAGCGCATCTTGGCGTTCGCCAGGGCGCGGCCGAATTCGGTCGCGAAACTTTCGCGGTCGTCCGGGTTGAGAAAGCCGCCGAGCGACACCCGCCGTCCCTGCCCCTCGACCGCCATCCCGGTTATGCCGATCTCGTCGTGGCGGGCAACCGAAAACCGGGCCCAGAACGGGTTGAACCGATGTTCCTCCGTGCGCCCGGACGGCGCGGTCTTGCGGATCGCGACGCGCGTGCGCGACACCGACACTTCCTCGCGGGCGCGGGCGGCGCGATAGTTGAGGCGAAAGGCGATGTAGAGCGCCAGAATATCGAGCCCGAAAAAGCCGACGACCGGCCAAGCCCCGGCGGCGAGGAAAAACAGGCCGACAGCCCCCCATCCCGCCACCAGCGCCCCCATCAGCAGCAGGAAGCCGGTCCGGCCGAGCGAGCGGTGCGGCGTCAGCAGCGCCTTGAAGAAAGGTTCGTCCGCGGCATAGGTTTCGCTCATGAGAGGGATTATAGAGCCTTCATGCTGAAGCCAAAGGACAAAAAGGCCGCACGCGCGCCGGCCGGTGCCAAGATGCCGCGCAAAAGGCGCCGCTCGCTCTATGCGCCGGACGAGGTGCGCGAGATTTTCCGCCGTTTCGCGGTGCAGCGCCCCGAGCCGAAGGGCGAGCTCGATCACGTCAACGCCTTCACGCTGCTGGTCGCGGTGGTGCTGTCGGCCCAGGCGACCGATATCGGCGTCAACAAGGCGACGCGCGGGCTGTTCGCCGTCGCCGACACGCCGCAAAAGATGCTGGCGCTCGGCGAGGACAGGGTCGGCGACCATATCCGCACGATCGGGCTGTGGCGCAACAAGGCCAAGAACGTGATCGCGCTGTCGCAAGCGCTGATTCGCGACCATGACGGCCAGGTGCCCGCCGACCGCGACCAGTTGACGAAACTGCCGGGCGTCGGCCGCAAGACCGCCAACGTGGTACTGAACATGGCGTTCGGGCAGCCGACATTCGCCGTCGACACCCATATATTGCGGATCGGCAACCGGCTGGGGCTGGCGCCCGGCAAGACGCCGGACGAGGTCGAGAAGCGGTTTTTGGACATCATTCCCGAAGACTATCTGCGCCACGCCCACCATTGGCTGATCCTGCACGGGCGCTACGTGTGCAAGGCGCGCAAACCCGAATGCGAGCGCTGCGTGATCGCCGATTTGTGCAAGGCCGCCGAAAAGACCAGCGCGATCCCCGCTCCGCTCGTGGAAGCCGAAACCGGCTGAACGGGCCTCAAACGGCTTGGGAACGGCCTTCCTTGCACTTCGCGGCCGGATGGACTACATCGTGCCCACATCCCGATTGCCCGGCGTATGCGCAGACGGTCCTCGACCGTGCCACGCCAGCCCGATGAGAGGCGAAGGCTTTCGTTTCGCCCCCGGGAAGGGAAACCGTTCCGTGTCGGACCAGTTCAGGACGCGGGCCAAACCGGCCGCAAGGCTGTTTGCAACCAGCGACGCTGTCGCGCAGACGAAGGAAGACCATTGCAGGTACTTGTCAGAGACAACAATGTCGAGCAGGCGCTCAAGGTGCTGAAGAAGAAGATGCAGCGCGAGGGCGTGTTTCGCGAGATGAAGGCGCGCCGGTCCTACGAGAAGCCGTCGCAGCGCCGCGCGCGCGAAAAGGCCGAAGCCGTTCGGCGCTCGCGCAAGGCCGCGCGCAAGCTGGCGCAGCGCGAAGGCCTGTTGCCCGGACCGAAGAAGAAGCCGCGTCCCGTGCGCCCGGGCGCACCCCGCCCCCAGGCTGCCGGCGCCGCCGCGACGCCGAATCAGGCCTGAGCCAACCTTTTTACGGCTGAAAAATCGATCGGGCCGCGCGCCTCCCGGACGGAGGCCGCGGCCCGTTTTTCGTTGCGCGGGCCCACGCGCCCAGATTACCCGTGCGCGGCGGTGTCAGGCAGGTTCCAAACCGTTTCCAGGCGAAGCGGAAGCCGGCTCGCCGTTTAAAAACGCGTTAAAACAATCGATTAGAGTATCGACTATGATCCACCAATGGAAGCGGGGCCTACTGGGGGTAGTGGGTCAGTTCGAACGCGGAGGCCGCAAGAAGCCCGAGAGCGACGAGGAGCAGGTGAAGGAGCTCCAAGCCGAGATTGGGGAGCTGGCGGTGGCCAACTCTTTTTTGGAACGAAAGCTGAAGCCCTGGGCGGGAAGTGAGGCGCGGTATGATCGAGCCTGACCACCCGGAACTGTCCATCGGGCAGCAGTGCAAACTGCTGTCGATCGCACGCTCCTTCTTCCACTGCACCCCAAGGGCGAGACCGATCAAAACCTTGACCTGATGCGGCGGATCGACGAGCAGTTCCTGGAAACACCCATCTTCGGTGTCCGGCAGATGACCTGGCACTTGCGAAACGACGGCCACTCGGTGGACGAGAAGCGTATCCGGCGGCTGATGCGCCTGATAGGGCTTATGCCGATCTTCCAGAAGCCCAACACAAGCAGGCCAGCAAAGGGCGCAAGACCTTTCCCTGCCTGCTCAGAGGCCTGCGCGTGGATCGCCCGAACCAGGTCTGGTGCTTGGACATCACTTATCTGTCCATGCTCCGCAGGTTCCTCTACCTGGTGGTAGTCATGGACTGGCACACTCGCAAGGTTCTACCTGGCGCATCTCGAACACGCAGGCGGCCGACTTCTGTGTCAGAGCGTTGAACGAGGCCATCCACAAGTTCGGCCCGGCCGAGATAATGAATACCGATCAAGGATCTCAGTACACGTCCTTCGCCTGGACCGATCGGCTCCGCCGATCCGGCGTGCGTATCTCGATGGATGGGCGAGGCCGGTTCCTGGACAACATCTTTATCGAGAGGCTGTGGCGCACCCTGAAATACGAGTACGTCTTCCTGCACGCCTGGGAGACAGGATCGGTGACTAAACGCGGTTCTTGGCCAGCCTCGTGACGTGGAACTCGGGGCGCTTGCCGTTTATCGCCGATGCACCCGGTTCAACGGAGTCTCGACAAGCTGCTAGCCGCGTTGCTCGCGATAGGCTTAGCTCTGCCGCTTCTAGCTAGGAATCGAAATGTCATGCTTGGCCTTCTGGCGGTTGAGACGCTCAGATGAAGGACGGCACGGCCGGTAATGGCTGGACTGAGCACGCTCATGGCCGGACACCCACAATTTTCTTCGCCTTGGGGGTATCAAAGACAGAAGCTCTTCAAGTCAGAGTTCAGGTCAACCTTAAAGTCAGCCGATCCAGGCGAGCGGCTCAGGCTTCCCACCCGGCTTGTTGCCGGTGGCAACGCGCCGCTGTGGCGGCTCGCAGGAAACGGGTGGCAGGGTGCGCGCCGCCGTCGCAGGGTCGCTCGCGTCTCAAGAGGCTTCCTGCATGATCGAATTGACGGTGGCGCTTGTCGTCTTTCTCTTCCCGCTCGCCTACAGTCCCGGCCCCGGCAACATGTTTTTTGCCGCCTACGGCGCGCGCTTCGGGGTGCGCGCCACCCTGCCCGCCACGACCGGCTACCATGTCGCAACCTGGCTGGTGACGGTTGCGATCGGTTTCGGGTTCGCGGTCGCCATCCGACACGCGCCCGGGCTTTTCTTGGCGATAAAATGGGTCGGCGCGGCCTACGTTTTCTCTCTGGCGTGGACCTTTTTGCGGGCCGGCCTCATCGCGGGCGTGCAGGAAGCCCGCCCTGCCGGCTTCCTCGACGGCGTCATTTTGCTGGCGCTCAATCCGAAGGCCTATCTGATCATCGCGCTGATGTTCACGCAGTTCCTGAGCGAGGCGCAGGGCAATCGCACCATGCTGGTCCTGTGGATCGCCACCGTCTTCACCCTGAACAATCTCGCCGCCTTCCTGGCCTGGACCGCGGTCGGCGAGCGCATCGCGGCGCGCCTGCGCCGGGAATCGAGTTCCAGGGCGATCAACCTGATCTTCGCCACCGTTCTGGCCGCGGTGGCGGTCTGGATGATGCTGCGATAGGCTGCGCGGCCAGGCCGCTCCCCGCGCGAGGGGGCGGGTTTTCAGCCGCCGCCCGCCGAGGCGAGACCGGGATTTGCCGATGACGTACGATCGGGAGAGGGAGATCGCGAGCAGTTGGGAGCGCAATGCCGGCGCGTGGTCGCGGGCGATCGCCGAAAACCGGATCGCAAGCAGACGCGCCGGCACCGACCGGGCGATGGTGGAGACGATCGCCCGGCTGCGGCCGCGGCGCGTGCTCGACCTGGGTTGCGGCGAGGGCTGGCTGACGCGGGCGCTCGTCGAGCGCCTGGGCTGCCGGGTCGTCGGCGCCGACGGAAGCCGCGATCTGGTCGAGACCGCGCGGCGTCTCGACCCCGGCTCGACCTATCTCCACCTGTCCTACGAGGCGATCATCGCCGAGCCCGCGCGCCTGCCGGAGGCGGTCGACCTGATCGCCTGCAATTTCGCGCTTTTCGGCCAGGCCCTCTCGCCGCTGCTTGCAGCGCTCACGTCCGCGCTGGCGCCCGGCGGGGCGATCGTCATCCAGACCCTGCATCCCTGGCAAAGCCGTCCCGGCGGGCGCTATCGCGACGGCTGGCAAACGGAGACCTTCGCCGCTCTCGGCGGCGAGGCCTGGGACGCGATGCCCTGGTACTTCCGCACGCTTGCGTCGTGGACCGGCGAACTGGGCACGGCCGGGCTGGCCGTGGTCGAGATCGTCGAGCCGGTGGGGGCGGATGGCGGCGATCCGCTGTCGCTGATCCTGATCTGCAGACGGGCCGCCGGCCCGGGCCCTGGCGCGACGTCGCGGGCGGCGTGAGCCTATGAAACCGCTCCCCGACCTGGCATGGCTGGACCGCGACCACGGAGAACACCGGCGATGTTGATGTATCAGGTCGATGCCTTCTCCGACCGTGTGTTCGGCGGCAATCCGGCCGCGGTCCTGGTTTTGGAACGCTGGCCGCCGGACCCGCTCATGCAGGCGATCGCGGACGAGAACAATCTGGCCGAAACGGCGTTCGCCTGCCCGGACGGGTCGCCGGAGCGCTGGAAGCTGCGCTGGTTCAGCCCGGTTCACGAAGTGGATTTTTGCGGGCATGCCACGCTGGCGACCGCGCATGTGCTTTTCAGCCGGCGCCCAACGACGGGGCCGCTGCGCTTTTCAACGCGCGCGGGAACCTTACGCGTGACCCGCGGCGAGGACGGCTACCGGCTCGATCTGCCGCGCTTCGACCCGCAACCGCTGACGGCCTTGCCGGACGCACTCGACGGGGTCTTCGACCGGGCGCCCGTCGCGGTCTTCCGAAATTTCGAGAACATTTTCGCCGAGCTCGAGGACGAGACGGCGGTGCGCAGCTTCGTTCCCGACCTCGCCCGGATCGCGCGCCTGTTCCCGATGGGCCTGGCGATCACCGCCAAGGGCGGCGCGCACGATTTCGTGTCGCGCTATTTCGCGCCCGGCGCCGGCATTCCCGAGGATCCGGTGACCGGCTCGATCCACGCCACGCTTGTGCCCTACTGGGCCGAACGCCTCGGCAAGCCGCGGCTGGCGGCCTTCCAGGCGTCGCGGCGCGGCGGCCGCCTTGCCTGCCTGCTCGACGGCGAGCGGGTGTTGATTGCCGGCCAGGCCGTGACATTCATGACGGCCGAGATCGATCTCGGAGACGGCGCCGGGTTTTGACCACGCGCCACCGCGCCCGGCGCCGCCAACGTCGCCGTTGCGTCCGGTCGGAACATTCGTGCCGGTCGGGCGTTTTCAAGGGCGAAAGGAGGCACGACATGGCACAATCCAGAAGCGCCGCCAGCAGAACCGGCAACGGCTCCGCTCCCCCCTCGGCCGAACAGCTCGAGGAACAGATCGCGCAGCTGAAGTCCGACATTTCCGAACTCGCCAAGACGATCGGCGCGCTCGGGGCGCACACGGCCGGCACGGCGAAAAGCCGTGTGGCTCGCACGGGCGACGCGGTCGCCGCGCTGCCCCATGAAGCCGTCAATATGCTGCGCACCGACATCGAGTTGCTTGAGCGCAAGCTGAAGGCGGGCGTCAAGCGCAGCCCCTGGCGCGCGCTCGGCCTGGCGGCCGGCGCCGGTTTCCTGCTCGCCCTCGCGGCCAGGCGGCCGTAGCAGACGCGCGGCCGCGCCGACGGCGCATCCGGCCGCATAGTTTTCGAAATCCCATCGGCAGGCCGCATCCGCGCGGTCTGCGTGCTCGATGAAAGATGAAAGGAGACAGACATGGCCCAGGTCGCCACGGTTTTGAAACCGGAAGCCCATCAGGAACAGATCAATACCGGCCTCGACGACGCCTATCGCGCCGACATGGCCGAAGCGCTGACGTCGATCCTGGCATCGACATACCAGCTCACCGTCAAGAGCCATCTTTATCACTGGAACGTCGTCGGGCCGCTGTTCAAGCCGCTGCACGACCTGACCGAGGAGCACTATAACGCGCTGTTTTCGGCCACCGACGTCATCGCCGAGCGGATCAGAGCGCTCGGTCACCTGGCCCCGGCCGGGCTCGGCAAGGCGGCGGGCTTCGCACCCGCGTCGGGCGATGTGGATCACACCTCCGCGATCGCCATGATAAAGGATCTGATCAAGGATCACGAGGCGGCGGCGCGCGAATTGCGCAAGGCGGCGTCCAAGGCCGGCGACGCCGACGACGTGGTGACCGAAGACATGCTGACCGAGCGCCTCACCTTCCACGAGAAGGCGATCTGGATGCTGCGGGCGACCGTCGCCGACTGAGGCACCGGGCCGCGCTCGGTGCGCGCCGGTCAAAACCACACCGCCCGCGCCCGCGCCCGCACCCTGCGCGGCGCGGGCGCCGATCCACGGGAAGGCAGCGAGGCAACTCATGAGCGAGACAGCGATGCAAACCGAAATGCGCGCCATCCTGGCCGACGAGAGCCTGGGCCGGGACGAGCGGATTTCACGCCTGGAGGCGCTGCGCCGCGAGGCCCGCGACAGGCAGCGCGCGGCGACCGAGGCCGATATGATCGCCGATGACGGCCTGAACGACGATCTGCACGAAATCGAGCTCGCCCTGCAGCGGCTCGGGGTCAAGACGGTTTCGCGCGAGGACAAGGGCGCGGCGACGCTCTGACGTTTGCCGCGATCGATGCCTGTCGACGCCCATCAACGCCCCGGCGGCGACCGGACGGCCGCCGGGCATTCGTCTGTCCTGGCCGCTGCAAACGGCCAGGCTTGGCGTTTGCAGGCGAAGTGGAAGCCGGTTCGCCGTTCGCAAACGCGGTAGAACAATGAGTTAGGGCGGGTCTGCGATTTCGCGGAAAGCAAACAGATCCTATCACTACTTTGGAATATTTTTGGCGGAGAGGCTTGTGCGGGAGTGGGGCCGGCGGCTGGGGAGGGCGGCTGCGCGAGCGCGGTGAGGATGGCTTGCTTGACGGCGGGTAGGCTCGGTTGGGGCGGTGGGCCGAGGATTATTTTTCCTATCCCGCTTGTTTGAGGCGGCGAGATTGCAGGAAGGTGTGATCGATGATCGTCATCAGCGTGTGCCGGGGCAGACTCATCCATGAGCGCCCCTCAAAGAGGTGGATGCCAAGTTCCTCCTTGAGCTGCTGATGCACCTGTTCGCAGACCCAGCCCGCCTTGATGGCACCCGCGATCTGCTTGAGCGGGGCGTCGGCGGGCAAGTTGGAGAGGTAGTAGTTGCGCTCGCCAGTCGATCGGTGCTCACCGATCAGCCAGACCTCCTCGCCGGGCAGATGCTGAACACCCATATCACGGACGCGTTGGGGTGGGCCTTCTGCAACCCGGACCCGGATAGCGGCAAAACATGCCGAGAGGCAGCCTTTGGTGCCGCGCCGCCAAATGACCGTTCGCCATTGGGCTTTCTCCAGCATCGCCTGCGCGGTCATCGACTTCACATCGGGGATATGCCGCTGGCACGGGCGGCCGCTGCGGCAACGGGGGAAGATCATCGCCACGTCGGCGGGATAAACCTTCTGCTTGACCGGGATGTCGACGGCTCAGGCAAGGCCGCGCGAACCCGGTTGATCTCGGCCAGCGCGATCTCGGGCTTGGTCCTGTAGGAACGGTGGTCTTCGGGCACACCGGCGCGATCGAGGCGGACGACATCGGAAGTCCCGCTCTCGTGCAAGAACAGCCACAGAACTACCATGACCGGCACTTCGCCCAAAGCCAGCGTCAGCGACACTAGAGCATCTTCGAAGAACGCAGAGTCGGTTTTGGGATTCACGCGGTCGTGTTTGTCTGATTCACTGACGCTGGTG
The DNA here is from genome assembly GCF_004000215.1 of Nitratireductor alexandrii. Classification (GTDB taxonomy): domain Bacteria; phylum Pseudomonadota; class Alphaproteobacteria; order Rhizobiales; family Rhizobiaceae; genus Mangrovimarina; species Mangrovimarina alexandrii. The sequence continues at coordinate 267,120 of NZ_RBVY01000008.1, forward strand.
ATTTGCCAAGAGGTGAAGATGACGAGGAGCCTGAGCGGCGACTTTCGCGGTCGGGTGATTGCGGCGATCGAGGATGGGGTTTCGACACGGGAGGCGGCGCGTCGCTTCCGCATCGGGATCTCGACGGCGGGGGCGTGGTATCGTCGCTATCGCGAGACTGGCGAGACCGAGGCTCGCAAGCAGGGCCAGCCGTCGCGCTCGAAGCTCGATGCGCACGAGGCTTTCATTGTGGGCCTGATCGAGGCGGCGCCGGACATCACGCTTGCCGAGATCGGCGAGCGCCTTGCCGCCGAGCGCGGCGTGCGGGCTGCGCCCTCGACAGTCTGGCTGTTCCTCGACGGGCGCGGCATCACGTTCAAAAAAAGTCGGCGCATGCTGCCGAACAGCAGCGCGCGGACGTCCTTCGCCGCCGCATAGCCTGGTTCGACGGCCAACTCGATCTCGATCCCGAGAAGCTGATCTTCATCGACGAGACCGCGGCATCCACAAAGATGGCCAGGCTGCGAGGGCGAGCGCCTTGCGGCGAGCGATGCCGAGCGGCCGTTCCCCATGGCCATTGGAAGACGACCACCTTCACCGCCGGCCTGCGACTGTCCGGCATGGCGGCGCCGATGCTGCTCGACGGTCCGATGAACGGTGCAGCCTTCCTGGCCTATGCCGAGCAGGTTCTCGCGCCCGAGCTTCGCCCCGGCGATGTCGTGGTCATGGACAATTTGCCGGCCCACAAGATCAGCCGTGTGCGCGAGGCCATCGAGAAGGTCGGAGCGCGGCTCCTGTTCCTCCCGCCATACTCGCCGGACTTCAACCCGATCGAAATGGCTTTCTCGAAGCTCAAAGCCTTGCTCAGAAAGGCCGCCGCGAGAACCGTTGACGAATTGTGGTTATTCGTTGCCGACTGCCTATCCGCCTTCACAGCCGAGGAATGCCGGCACTATTTCGAGGCAGCCGGATATGACCCGGATTAAGTCGAATCTGCTCTAGTATATTCGTGGGGTGTCATCCATCACAGTCCTGACATGGAGCAGTGCTTTGCTGAGATCGCCCGTGTTGCCAAGCAGGGCGGGACGATCAAACTGATGGTTTACAACAGACACTCAATCCAAACTTACCTGTGGTGGGTACGTTTCGCCCTATTGAAGGGGAAACCGTGGCGCTCGCTATCCTACGTTCTTCACCATCACATGGAGAGCAAGGGCACGAAGGCCTATACCCGCCGAGAGATTTCCGCCATGGCGAAGTACCATGGTTTAAAAATACTATTCATAGATACCACCGCGTCACCGTTCTACGACCTCCTAGAAACAAGGCCCTGGCCGCTTCGCGTCGTGGCTAAGATGGCAGTGTCACTATTCGGTCGCACCAACTGTGGGTGGTTTCTACGCGTCGTTATGACAAAGCCCGTTTCGCCTAGAGCAGCTTCGACTTAATCCGGGTCATATCCGGCTGCCTCGAAATAGTGCCGGCATTCCTCGGCTGTGAAGGCGGATAGGCAGTCGGCAACGAATAACCACAATTCGTCAACGGTTCTCGCGGCGGCCTTTCTGAGCAAGGCTTTGAGCTTCGAGAAAGCCATTTCGATGGGGTTGAAGTCCGGCGAGTAGGGCGGCAGGAACAGGAGCCGCGCTCCGACCTTCTCGATGGCCTCGCGCACACGGCTGATCTTGTGGGCCGGCAAATTGTCCATGACCACGACATCGCCGGGGCGAAGCTCGGGCGCGAGAACCTGCTCGGCATAGGCCAGGAAGGCTGCACCGTTCATCGGACCGTCGAGCAGCATAGTTGCGGACATGCCGGACAGTCGCAGGCCGGCGGTGAAGGTGGTCGTCTTCCAATGGCCATGGGGAACGGCCGCCCGGCATCTGACCTGAGCCCCAGATCGGCGCAGAGGAAGGCCGCCCCTAGCTCAGCCACGAGTTCTTCCATGGCGTAGGCCTGATCGCCGAACCGCTTGCCGAATTCCCGGTCACAGCGCTTCTTCGCGCCCGTCCAGTGAACCTTGTGCCGATATCGGCATAAGTCGCATTATGCCGTAAGTCGCATTATGCCGCATGGCCGAGTTTCGTGGCTGCGATGCCTGCGTTCGGCCATGCGACAATTCGGCATAGTCAGAGCGCCTCGAGGAATGCGGATGTTCCGATGGTATGCCGTTTTTCTCGAAGTCAGGCCATATATCAGATGTGCGGACGGAGCGGAGGTTCGCTGCGGTTTTTCGAATGTCTGCTGTGTGCCTCAAGGTTATTCACGGGGCGCTTGGCTGAGACGCTGGTTACGACGATGCAAAGCTGGCGTTCAGTCCCACCACGCCGACGAGCGCGATCGCTGCGAAGGCAATCCGCTGAACTGTTGCTTCCTCGCCGAACCAAAAGATGCCAAGCGCGACTGCTGCGACAACCCCCATTGCCGACCAAGTGACATAGACGATGGTGAGGTCGAGATGCTTCAGTGCCAGAATAAGAGGAACATTCATCAGGCCGTAGAACATGAACGCCAGTCCGCTGGGAAGCGGGTTTGCAAACCCGTTCGACAGCTTGAGGCAGAACGTGCCCGCGACTTCCAACGCGATCGCGCAGACAAGGTAGAGATACGCCATCAGTCTTTCCTTTCGTTGGGTAATGCGAACAGGTCGTGGATTGAGCAATCGAGCGCATCAGCGAGCTTCAGGGCGAGGACGGTGGACGGAATGAAGATGCCGTTTTCGATCGTGTTCACGCTCTTGCGCGAGACCGAGACTCGTTCAGCCAGTTCGCCCTGCGTCCACCCGGCGGCTTTACGCCGTTCGGCTAGGCGATTGGTGAGTTGCGGATGGTCTGGCATTAGCGACCGATCAGATCGAACACGCTGAACAACAGCAGCTGCACCGCGCCAACCGTAAGCGCGGACGCAACGAACCCTCTCAATGGATCAAATCCGACGAATATCGCAAAGGCGATGCCTGGGAAGATGACGATGATCGCGAGGGTGTAGGCCCATCGCTGCGAGCGGGCATAGTCAGCTTGAACCGCCTCGTCCCAAAGAACGAGATTTCCCTTGCGACCGGCGAGAGCGCTGACGGCAAAGACAATCACGAAAAGTGCGCCCCCCGCAGCAGCGGACCACACAGCAAGTCGGATGTCTCCAAGAGCGCCGAACAGGACCGCAGCCGCGAAGCCCATCAAGACGGTGCCAGTCGCTGCGAAGGCGACGTTGCGGACAAGTGAAAGGGTGTGAAGCTGTGCAGAATCCATACGAAACCTCGTCACCCATGTAACCTTAGCTACTCACTTTAGGCATATGGAATAGTAACCTCAAGGTCACATCGTGACTTTTGAGGCGTTTTGGTGAGCAAATCTGTTTCTGACGGACACTGTGACTTAGAGTAGATGGTCCTAAGATCCCGTCTCGAAAGGGTTGAGTAGCTGGCGCGGTCGTGCTTCCGAATTGGGTGTCGAAGCCTATTCGGAGAGACCTAATGTGGACGCCAGCTACCCGTCGCCAGCATAACCGTGAACGCCTGCGTTACGAAACCGATCAGACGGATCGGGAATGGAATTTGATGGCGCCGATGATGCCGGTGGCGGCGAAGGCCGGCAGGCCGCGCAAATGGACCCTGCGCGAGATCATGAACGCGATCTTCTATGTCATGCGCGGCGGTATCGGCTGGCCGTTGCTGCCGTCAGACTTCCCACCCAGAAGCACGGTGTTCCGGTGGTTCTGTCGCTTCCGCGACGAGGGTCTGTTCGAGAAGATCAACCACAGACTGCTGACGCTGGATCGCGAGCGCTGCGGTCGGGAGGCCTCGCCCACGGCGTCGATCATCGACAGCCAGAGTGTGAAGACCTGCGAGAGCGGCGGGCCGTACGGCTATGATGCCGGCAAGAAGATCAAAGGCCGCAAGCGTCACGCGCTGGTCGACACCGACGGTCGGGCGTTGGTGCTGTTTCCGTACCCTGCAAGCATCCAGGATCGCGATGGTGCGGGTCCGGTTCTGCAGGCCTCGCGGCGACCGTTTCCCTTCGTCCGCAAGGTCTTCGCAGACGCAGGCTATCAGGGACCGCGTGTCGCGGAAGCCACCTCCATCGCCGTCGAGATCGTGAAACGGAAGCCCGATCAGGTCGGCTTCGCCGTCCAGCCGAGGCGATGGGTGGTCGAACGCGTCTTCGCCTGGGTCAGCCGCAACCGCAGGCTATGGAAGGACGCGGAGGCCACCATCGAATCCGCCACCGCATTCCTCTACGCCGCAGCAATCATGATCCTCGTCAGGCGCATCGCACGAAACTTATGAGCGGTTTCGGCACGGACTCTAAGAACTGTTCAGGAGGATGAAATATCCAAGTATACGCAAGGCACGAGACCGGGGAACAGCCGGCTTCCGCTGGTTCCGCAAGCGCTTCAGTTGAAGAATTTCACTACCAAGAAAATCCTCCGGAACTGTGATTATTCGTAAAAAAGGGGAGTTTCTTGGAAATTGAAGATAATTTAATTTGAGAAAGATGAGATCGCCTGCTGATGAGCGAAAATTATAATCTCTATTCTTCCGCCGCCCAGGAGGAGGGCTTCTTCGGGCAGAGGTTGAAGATACAGCATCTGAGAATCCTGGCAGCTTTGGCGCGGCTAAAGTTGGTAACCAAAGTAGCAGACGCGCTGGCGATCACGCAGCCCGCGGTTTCCAAACAGCTCGCAGAGATGGAGCATTCTCTTGGAATTGCCATTATCGTGCGTGAGCGCAACCGTCTGTTTCTAACCCCCGCGGGGAAACGACTGGCCCAACACGCACAAGCGGTTCTGGATCAGTTGAAGCGCGCCGAATTGGAATTAGACGCGGTCCGCTTCGGCGTTTCTGGCGATCTTCGGATCGGAACCGTCGCTTCTCTCGCGGCTGTGATGCTTCCGCAGGCCATCGCCACGTTGAAACAGAATGCCCCGGACGTTTCGGTAAGCGTCACCGAGGGACATTTTCGCGAACTATTACCCAAGCTTCTCAACGGGGCCATCGACATCGCGATCGCGCGGACCTGGCACGAGCAGGAGATCGCCGGCGTCGCGCAGCGCCCGCTGGCGAGCGAGCCGCTTTGCGTGGTGGCGGACCCGGGGCATCCCCTGGCCCGGCGGGACCATCTGGAATGGGATGAAGTCACGCAATGGCCCTGGATACTGCCGGATCAGGATTCGATCGCGCGCCAGGAACTCGATGCCTTCTTCACACGCAACGGAACGCGCAGCCCTCGCAACGTTATCACGTCGCTTTCCCTGCAACTGAACCTCGCGCTGTTGCGCGAGATGCCGGTCATCACCCTGTTTCCCCGCTCGATGACTCGTCCCCATATTGCACGCGGTGAAATGGTCGAGCTTCCCATCCGCGTCGATGCACTCCTGTTCGAAACGCGCTGCTTCTGGCGCATCGGCCAGGACAAGAGCAATGCCACGCTCAACCTGCTCTTGCGCAACCTTGATGAACTCGGGGCGAATGGCGGCTAGGGCGAAGCGAGAGGGCGGGTAGTGACCAAACTATAACCTCCGGTAATGGTCTGGTCTTTCCTATTCATTATTCATCGGCATTTCCAACCTGTAAGGCTTGCGCGGGAACCGTGACGATTACGCGCCCGGTGGAGGGGCGAAGCAATGGTCGATCTGACGTCCCGCATGGCGACCGAGTTGATCCGCATGTTCAAGGCGCGCGAAACCACGCCCTCCGAGGTGCTGGAGGCATGTATTGCCCGGATTTCCGCCCTGAACCCGCTGGTCAACGCCATCACCGCCACGGATTTCGAACGTGCGCGCATCGCGGCCGAAGCAGCCACGGCGCGCTACGCCGCCGGTGCGCTGGTCGGCCCGCTTGACGGGATCCCGATCGGGGTGAAGGATCTGCAGGACACGGCCGGGTTGCTCACGACCTACGGCGCGCGCCACCTTCGGGGAAACGTGCCCGGCGCCGATAGCCCGTGGATCGCCCGGCTTCGGCGCGCGGGCGCCATCGTGGTGGCAAAGACGAACGTGCCGGAAATGGGCGCGGGCGGGAACACCCGCAATCCCGTCTGGGGCGCGACCGGCAACCCTTTCGATCCCAATCTGACCGCAGGCGGGTCTTCGGGCGGGTCCGCGGCCGCGCTGGCGCTAGACCTGCTGCCGCTCTGTACCGGCTCGGACACCGGCGGGTCGCTTCGCCTGCCTGCCGCCTTCTGCGGGGTAATCGGCTTTCGCCCCACGGCAAACCTGGTGGCCAATGGCGCCCGCACACTAGGCTGGTCGAACCTGTCGGTGCTCGGCCCCATGGCCCGGAGCATGGACGACCTTGCGCTTTTCCTTCGCGCCTCGCTTGGGCCGGACCCGGATGACCCGCTTTCCCTTGCGGTTGACGCGTCAAGTTTCGATGCCGGCCCCTTGCCCCCGCTGGGCGCGTTGCGAGTGGGCCATAGCGAGGATTTCGGCGGGCTTGCCATCGCCCCCGAGGTGCGCGCGGCATTTCGGGATCGCATCGCCTCGCTTGCCCCGCTGGTCGCCAGTTGCGAGGCGGTCGACTTGGCCCTGGGCGAGATGGACAGCTGCTTCGACACCGGCCGCGCTGAGGCCTTCGTTGCCGTTTTCGAAGGCGAGATGGAGGTGGACGAGGATCAGCTTTCTCCCGCGGTGGCCGCCAATCTCGAGATGGCGCGCGGGATGACCCTGCAGATGCGCGCCCGTGCGCATCTGGAACAGACACGGCTCTTGCGGCGCTACAATGCCCTGATGCGCGATTTCGACATCATTCTGACTCCGACGGCGCCCGTGGCGCCCTTTGCCTGGTCCGAGCCGGCTGTCATGGAAATCGACGGGGTCGCGCAGGACAACTACTATCGCTGGCTGGCCTTGACCTACCGGGCGACGCTGCTGAACTGCCCGGCGCTGACGCTGCCCACAGGCAAGGCGCGCGGGGGCATGCCCTTCGGGTTGCAGATGCTGGGCAAGCCTACACGCGATGCCGACCTTATCGCCGCCGGCCGCGCGATCGAGCATCACTGGAGCGATGATCCCTTGCGTTGTCGCCCCCTGCCCGATCCCGACGCGCTGCGTCCCGGCACGCCCGCGCTGACCTCGATCGTGACTCATCCGCCGATCTTCTCGGACGCGCCCGTTGCGGGGCCGACCCTGAACGTGGTCTGAGCCCGGCTATGTGGAGCCTCATCCCGATATTCGCGCTGCTGCTGATCAGCGGAACCGCCTTCGCCTATATCATCGGCGCGGTTTCCGTGGTCTCGTTCGTCGCGATGGGGTACGCGCCCTACCTGTCGATCCTGCCGCAGCGGGTATTTTCGCAGCTCGACGTCTTTGCCTACATGTCGCTTCCACTTTTCATCCTCACGGCGGAATTGATGTCCCGCACCGGGGTGACGCGCGCGCTCATCGATTTCGCGATGGCCATCGTCGGGCGTCTGCGTGGCGGCCTGGGACATGTCAACATCCTGACCAGCCTTTTCTTCGCGGGCATCTCGGGGTCGGCCGTGGCCGATTCGGCGGCGCTGTCGCGCGCTTTCGTCCCCGAGATGGTGGCGCGCGGCTACCCGCCCGCCTATGCCGGGGCGATCACGGTCGCCTCGTCCATGATCGGCCCCATCGTGCCGCCCTCGATCATCATGATCATCTATGGTGGGCTGGTGGAAACATCCGTGGCCGCACTGTTCGTCGCCGGGGTGCTGCCGGGGCTTCTGCTGACCTTCGCTCTGCTTGGCTACAACGCCTACGCGGCAAGGCGCGCCGGCCATCCGGGAGGGCAGAATACCGAGATACCCGCCTTCTGGCCCAGCCTGCGCGCGGCGGCGCCGGCGCTGCTGTTGCCCGCGGTGATCATCGGAAGCCTGGTTTTCGGCCTTGCCACGCCCACCGAAGGCGCTGCGATCGCGGTTCTGATGGCGCTTCTGATGGGGCTTTACTATCGCGAGCTGACCCTCGCGGTGCTGACTGAGGCGATGGAGGCGAGCGCGAAGCTCACGGGGATGATCTTCATCATCTTCTGCGCAATCTCCGTTCTGGGGTACCTGTCGGGCCTTGCCGGCTGGCCCACGCTTCTCGGGGCCTGGGTGGAGCAGCTTGGCCTGACGGGAACCGGGTACCTGCTGTTCCTGGTCGTGCTGTTCCTCATCTCGGGTATGTTCATGGACACGCCCGTTGCGCTCACGCTTCTGGTTCCTCTGATGGTGCCCGTGGCGCTGGCCCAGGGCATCAGCTCGGTCCATCTCGGCGTCGTGCTGTGCTTCAACCTTTGTATCGGCCTCGTTACGCCACCCCTGGGCAAAGGGCTGGTGGTCGTGTCGGCCATCACCGGGATCGGGTACTGGAAGCTGGCCCGAGCCGTTCTGCCATTCATCGTAGTGCAGATTGTCGTTCTGCTGCTGCTCGTCATCCAGCCCGAAATAAGCCTGTTTCTGCCACGGCTTGTCGGTCTGAGCGTCAACTGACCCATGAACAGGAGGATTCAAATGTCGGTTCTGAAGAATATCGCATATATGGGCGCCGCCGCCGTGACGGCGCTGTCGCTTGCCACGGGGGCACAGGCCGCCGACGTGCAGATCGCGCTCGACGGACCCGCGGACCTGGAGCGCTCGGGCTCCTACGTCTGGGCGCATGCCTTCGCCGAACGCCTCAAGCAGGATGGCATGGACGTGCGCGAACTGCCGCGCGGTGCCGTCGGCGGAGAGGCGGAAGTGCTCGACCAGGTGTCGACCGGTTTGATCCAGGTCTCCCTTTCTAACGTGAAATCCGTTGGCAGCATCGCCCCCCTGATCTACGGGGTCCGGCTACCCTTCATCTTCGATGACCTCGGCCACATGGACCGCACCCTCGAAGCCGGGGACGTTCTGAGCAAAGTCAACGAACGCGTTGCCAAAGCTGACATCATGCTTGCCGCGCTGGTGCCCCTCGGGCGCGCGATGGGAATTTTCAACACGCGCCATGTCGTGGAAAAGCCCGCCGACCTGTCCGACCTGCGCATGCGCGCCCTCGATGAAAGCCATGTCAAGATTTTCGAAGCTTGGGGAACCTCTGCGACCGTCGTTTCCTGGGGCGAGGTGCCGACCGCCCTGCAAACCGGGATCGTGGATGGCTACCTGCAGACACCGCTGGTGCCGATCGTCTTCGGACATACCGATTTCGTGAAATACTTCAGTGATGTGCGCGTCACCCTGCCGCTGCGGGCGGTGATCATCTCGCGCAGCTGGTATCAAGGCCTGAGCGATGCCGAACAGGCCACGGTGGACGCCGCGATCAAGGCCGGAACCGTCGCCACGCGCGCGTGGCAGGTCACCGCGCGCGACGCGTCGATGAAGGCGCTCGAGAAGGCGGGCGTGACGATAACGGCGATCTCGGACGAGAATCGCGACCTGTTCCGCGAAATGTCGCGCCCGGTCTGGTCCTCTGGTCTGTTGGACCAGGAAGCCGCCGATTTCTGGGTTGAAACCTCGAAAGCGGCACGCTGAGGCGGCCGTCGAGGAGTAAACAATGGCGCGCGTCCTTCTTCTGCTCAGTGACGGCCTGCACAGGGTTGTCCGCATGGCTGTCATCCTCTGCCTTTCGGTGATGTTCCTGGTCGTGATGTTCCAGGTTGTCAGCCGCTATGCCCTCAACTCGCCGCCCGCCTGGGCGGAAGAAGTCGCGCGCTACACGATGATCTGGTTGGGCCTTCTCGGAGCCACCATGTCATTCAAGACCCGGATGGACGCGGTCCTAATGAAAAGCGTGTTTCCGGAGCGCCCGCATCCGCTCGGCTGGCTTGGCGAGGCGCTCCGCGCCATTGCGGTCGTAACCTTCCTGGGGCCGGTGATCTACTACTCCTTTATCGGCGTAAGCGGGTCGGCCGCGCGCGGTTTTTTGGTAAGACAATACCTCGTGCAGACCGACACATTGGGTATTCCCATCGTTTGGGTTGCGGTATCGGTTCCGCTTTGCGCCATCATCATCCTGATTCATCTGGCAGCGCGCGCGTTCGGAACGCCCTACTGCCATTTGAATGAGACATGACAGATTTTTAACCGCGCTGGCCATGACGAGTTTCAGCAGAATCGTCTGACCACCCGGTATTCTTCTGTCAACGGCGGAGTAAAAGTCGGCCATTGGGCGGCGAAAAAGTAGGCCACCTGGCGCTGCGAGTGGGGAACGTCGGGAGGGCATAGCCCGACCAGAGTTTCCCGGTTGCAGCTTCGGCGATCTTATTGGTGAGGGGTGGTGCTTTTTCGCGCTTGGTTTTGCGCCAGTCGGTAGCTGTCGCCATTCATCTCAAGGATGCTGACCTGATGGGTCAGCCGGTCGAGGAGCGCGCGGGTGAGACGCTCGGAACCGAAGGTTTCGGTCCATTCGTCGAAGGGCAGATTGCTGGTGATCAGGGTGGAACCACGCTCGTAACGCTGCGAGATCAGCTCGAACAACAGCTCCGCTCCGGTCTTGGAGAGCGGCACGAAGCCCAGTTCGTCGATGATGAGCAGCTTGTAGCCCGCCATCTGCTTCTGGAAGCGCAGAAGGTGCGGTCGTCTCGCGCCTCCATCATCTCGCTGACGAGCGCGGCAGCCGTGGTGAAGCCGACGGACAATCCCTTCTGGCAGGCTGCCAGGCCGAGGCCGATCGCAACATGGGTCTTGCCTGTGCCGCTGGGTCCGAGCGCGATGACGTTCTCGCGGCGTTCGATCCATTCGCAGCGCGCCAGTTCCATCACCAGCATCTTGTTGAGTTTCGGGATGGCGGCAAAGTCGAAGCTGTCGAGGCTTTTGGCGGCCGGGAACTTCGCGGCCTTGATGCGGCGCTCGACCATCCGCCGTTCCCGGTCGCCAAGTGACCTGAGCCCTGACGTCCCTCCAGTTGTTTGGAGAGTCC
>NZ_RBVY01000009.1 GCF_004000215.1 Nitratireductor alexandrii
TCTTCCGTGAACCGTGAACGCTTCATTCGTCCGTCTCCGTGTGCTCTGACCCCTGAAAACTGGATCGTTCGAAACTGGAGTTTTCCGCTGTAATGTTCCTTGGCTGGGAGGAGCGGAAGACGATGAAGGCATCGAAGTTCTCGGACGCACAAAAGGCGTTCATTTTGAAGCAAGGAGCCGACGGGATCCCCGTCGCGGAGATCTGTCGGCGGGCGGGGATCAGCCAGGCGACCTACTTCAACTGGAAAAAGAGATACGACGGGCTGCTGCCGACTGAGATGAAGCGGCTGAAGCAGCTCGAGGACGAGAATGGCAAGCTCCGAAAGCTTGTCGCGGACCTCTCGCTGGACAAGGAGATGCTGCAGGACGTCATCCGCCGAAAACTTTAAGGCCTGGTCACAAACGCGAGCTGGTGGCGGAGACGTGTGGTGAGTGGAACGTGTCGATCAGGCGAGCCTGCCGGGTCTTGGAATTTGACACTTCGACCTACCACTACAAGTCCCGTCGCCGCGATCAGGCCGACATAGCAGCTCGGATCAAGGACATCTGCGCGACGCGGGTTCGCTACGGCTATCGCCGGGTGCACGTGATGCTGACGCGCGAAGGCTGGGACATCAACATGAAGCGGACCTACCGCATTTACAGGGATTTGGGCCTGCAACTCAGGAACAAGACACCGAAGCGACGGGTCAAGGCGAAGCTGAGAGAGGATCGTACGGCGGCGGTCGGTCCCAATGACGTATGGGCCATGGATTTCGTTCACGATCAGCTCGCCACGGGCAAGAAGATCCGTGTGCTGACGGTGGTCGACACCTTCTCACGATACGTGCCGGTTCTCGATCCGCGGTTCAGCTATCGGGCGGAGGATGTCGTCAGAACACTGGAACAGGTCTGCCCAAAGATCGGCTATCCGAAGACGATCCGCGTCGACCAAGGGTCCGAGTTCATCTCCCGAGACCTCGACCTGTGGGCCTACACGAAGGGCGTCACGCTCGACTTCTCGCGGCCGGGAAGGCCGACAGACAACGCCTACATCGAAGCTTTCAACGGGCGCTTCAGGGCAGAATGCCTGAACGCGCACTGGTTCCTGACGCTTGCCGATGCGGCCGAAAAGATGGAGGATTGGCGCAGATACTACAACGAGGTTCGTCCGCATAGGGCGATCGGGCACAACGTCCCGATCTCGTTGCTAAATCACGATGGCGCTGCCAGCCCGCCAACGTGACAACAGGCCGGAAACTCCAGCATCCGGCGGTCCAAAGAATGGTATCGGAGCAATGATCGACGGACTCTACCAAAATCTGGAGGAGATTCAGGGGCTCAGGTCACAATTTCAAAAGCCTACAAGCCTGACGCCGGACAAGAAGCCGAGCCGGATGAGCAAAAGGCAAACTGGATAAGAGCTTGCGGTCATCTTCTTTTCTACACGAACCTCACGCCGGGTCTCCAGCGAGACGGAACTTTCCAGGAAGTGAAGTTTCGAGAATATGTGTCGGAAATTCAGAAGCTTGCATCGATCGAAGGATATATGAAAGGTGCGCAGCACGTACTAGGTCAGCTTCTGGCCTATGCTCCCGAAACAGATAACGGCGATTGGCCGCCGCAATGTGTTTGCGAAGTCCTGGACGACCCTCAGCACGATAGGATGCGCGGAACGTTCGAGACAAGTGTGTGCAATAAGCGAGGCGTTACAAGCAGGTTACCTTATGATGGCGGAGAACAGGAGCGCGCTTTGGCCGAGAAGTATCAAGGCTATGCTGATCGCTGCCAAATCGAGTTTCCATTGGCATCAAAAGCTCTCGCGGATATCGCCGCATATTACTCGCAAGACGCATTGCGCCATGATCGGGATGCCGAGTTTTCTAAGGAGCAATTTTAAGTTCTCTGAAGATGCTCCTGCTCACCAAGGAAAGCGCCGTTTGCTCCCCTCGGAGCCGCCTTCCTTCGCTTTGTGCGAAGGCGGCTCCGAGGAAAGCAAACTCTCTTGTATCTCTAACTCTATCTTGTGGGGCGAATCGGAGGGCGCGGATGACCCCGCATGACCTTCGCGGTGCTACCTATGTGCTACCTGCGGCGGGTTTGGTAAGTCTGGAAAGCTGATAAGTCGTTGAAAGATTTGGCGCACCTCGAAGGAGAGAGTTCGAACACTCTTTTCGAGGTGCTGGATGAATGGGAGCGCCATCTCGCACAGCTAGACCCGGCTAAGGGTCTGAGGTGCGGCCATGACGACCCTTCGCCATGAGTTTCACCAACATGCTGATAAACCGGCGAAATATCCTTCGCCCTTCTCGCTGCGGCTGACCTATGCCGAAAAGGCGCAGTTGCTGGCGGAAGCAGGCCGCAAGCCGCTCGGCGTCTATATCCGCGAGCGGCTGTTCGGCCAGGATGCCGCCCCGCGAAAGCGGCAGGGCAACAGCCCGGTAAAGGATCACGAGGCGCTGGCGCGCGTCCTGGCGGCGCTCGGCCAGTCGCGCCTGTCCTCGAACCTGAACCAGCTCGCCAAGGCCGTGAACACGGGCTCGCTGCCCGTCACTCCTGAAACCGAAGCCGATTTGCAGCAAGCCTGCCGGGACGTGTCCGCTCTGCGGGCCGATCTGCTGCGCGCTCTCGGAAAGAATCCGGGGGGCGGGCCATGATCTTGAAAGCCAAGGAACGCGGGGACGGCCCGCAGCTCGCCCGCTACCTGCTTGCCATGCGGGATAACGATCATGTCGAGCTGCATGACGTGCGCGGCTTTGCGAGTGATGATCTGCTCGGTGCCTTCCACGAGGCCGATGCCATTGCCAGCGGCACGCGCTGCCGCAAGCATCTCTTTTCAATGAGCCTCAACCCGCCTGCGGGCGAGAATGTCAGCATCGAAGCCTTCGAGCAGGCCATTTCCCGGATTGAGGAAAAGCTCGGCCTGGAAAATCAGCCGCGCGCCATCGTCTTCCATGAAAAAGACGGGCGGCGGCATGCGCATGTCGTCTGGTCGCGAATCGACTCTGAACGCATGCGCGCGCTCAACATGGCACATTACAAGGTCAAGCTGCGCGACGTGTCGCAGCAGCTCTATCGTGAGCATGGTTGGAACATGCCGCGCGGGCTTGAGGATCGCAGCCTGCGCGATCCGCTGAGCTTCACCCGCGCCGAGTGGCAGCAGGCCCGCCGTGCCGGGCTCGATCCCAAGCAGCTCAAGGCGCTTTTCCAGAAATGCTGGAAACAGTCGGATTCCGGAGCGGCCTTCGAAATTGCCCTGAAAGAACGCGGCTTCACGCTCGCGCGTGGCGACCGGCGCGGCTTCGTCGCCGTCGATTATCGCGGCGAGATTTACAGCCTCACGCGCCTAACCGGCGCGAAGACCAAGGACGTCGCCGCCCGCCTTGGCGATCCGCAGAAACTCCCATCTGCCGAAGAAGCGCGCGCCGCGATGTCCGCGCAAATGACCGAACAGCTCCAGAGGTTCATTAAGGACGCCGAACGCGAAGCTGAACGCGGGCTCAAAGTTCTCGTATTTCGCTGCAGTGAAATGACAGGGCGGCACCGCCATGAACGGCAGGCGCTGAAGCAAGCGCACGAAGAGCGCTGGCTCGCCGAAACCAAGGAACGGGCCGCCCGCCTGCCGCGTGGCTTCTCTGGCATCTGGCACCGGATCACGGGCCACTATGGCCGGATCAGAAAGCAGAACGAGCACGAAGCTTGGCAGGCCACGCTGCGCGACCGCGCCGAACGGGAAAGTCTGATTTTCCGGCAGCTCGATGAGCGTCGCGCCCTGCAACAGGAAATCCAGGGCCAGCGCGAACGTCAGCAGGCCGACTTGCTCCTGCTCCGCCAGGACATCACCCGCTACCGCGACATCGCCGCGCCGGAACGCGAGCGCGAAGACAACAAGCCAGAACGCGAAGGCCGCAGCCGATCCGGCAGGCGCAGGAGAACGCGCAGCCCGCGCATGGAATGACGAACGCAGAAAGGAGCCTGAGATGAAAAATCCGGACTGGACAACATATGTGCCGCGCCGTGTCTATGACACCGCCCGGACACTGGAGGCCGCTTGTGAAAGGGCCAACCTTTCCCCGATTGGCGAGGTCGAATGGCGGATGGCGCATTGGCCAACAAAATCAGGACGTGCCTTCTGGGGCGAAGTCTGGCGCTTCCTGATGGAGGAATATTGCATTGGGTCAGAGTACAGATACGAAATTGTCGTCATTGACGATCCCGGCTTTGAGCGCGTGGTTACTGTCCTGCCGCAACAACTCCATTGATATACGTCTAGGCTCCAGCTCCTGCGACACCTGCCTCGCGCATCCAGCGCGGGGCAAAGCCTCGTCTTGCTCTCCCAGCACCTTTTGAATCCTGCGGCTCGCGTGGCCGACCGCCTCAATCCATGAGGACATCTTTTCAGCATCCTCCCGTCCGTCTCAATCCGAATCCGAACCCTCAGACCTTCCCAGGCCGATGATGTGTGCCGGGGCCGAAAGGCCCTGAGTGGTTCGGGGCCTCCTTGAAACGAAGGAGGATACAATGAAACTCGTCTCACGTTTTGAAGCGGCAGCACGCAGCACAGCCGAATTGCACTGTCTGCTCGGAGAGGCAAAACGCGCCTTCACCCGCGCCGCCTGCGGCTCGCAAGAGCACGACGATGCGCTGGAATCGATCCGCAACATCGAGCATGAGCTGGCGGCTCGTGCTCCACGGCTCTAAAGCCGGTGCGGCTGGCCTCGCGGCCAACCACATATCCCTGACTTCGGTCCCAGGTCCGCTATCGCCACGCATATCGTTTAATGTGCGCGGAACGCCCGCCTGCCCATCTATAAATTGGCCAGCCGGTTGCCCTGCAACCGGACTAGGCCCGCGCCAATGAGCGGGGGAAGCCGTCAAGACCGCAGCCAGCGGAGGGGATCACCCGCCCTGCGCAAGCGAAGCGCGGAAGGGTGGGGAAACCACTGGCTCGCCCGAAGGGCTTGGTCTTGAAGGGTGACGGGCCGTCAGGCCCCTTTTTCACGAAAAATCCATGACAGAACCGTTTTTCACGTGATAGAATTGTTTTTCAGGGAGGCTGCTTCTCTAGAACCTGCATAACCTGAACAAGGCACCGTTTTCATGACTTCGGCCACACAGAACCAGTTTTCAGGCGTAGTGACCGTTTTTCAGGAAAGACGCCTTCCTGAACCTGCTGCGCCAGCCGGGTACAGCGCGCTGATGGACGCCTACAGGGTAGACGCCCCGCTGCCGCGCACGCTGAGCGCCATTGGTGCGCATCACCGCATCCTGGAGCGGGACAACTGGCGGATCATGACGCCGCGCCACGCGCCAGACGCCAGCTTGGAAGGCCATCTGACCTTCGCCCTCAAATACGAAGGGCTCGACCTAGCCGTCCTAAAGCGCCTATTTCTTGCGACCGGACCAACCCCGATCGAAGCGATCGTCAGGGACAAGCCGACTGGCTCCTACGCACGGCGTATCTGGTTCCTCTACGAATGGCTGACCGGCGAGCGTCTGGACCTACCTGATGCCCAGACCGGCAAATACGTCCCCGTGCTCGATCCCGCTCTGCAATGGGGCATCGAAGGCGAGACGGTGCCACGCTATCGGCTGCGCAACAACCTGCCCGGCACCCCCGAATTCTGTCCGCTGGTTTTCAGAACTAAGCGACTCGATCACTTCATCGCCGATGACCTGCCGCAGCGAGCTAAGGACATCATCGCCGACGTGCCGCGTGACGTCCTCGCCCGCACGGCAGCTTTCCTGCTACTGAAGGATTCGAAATCCAGCTACGCAATCGAGGGTGAAAGCCCCCCACAAGACCGCATTCAGCGCTGGGGCCGTGCGATCGGCGAAGCTGGCAAACAGCCTCTCGACGAGGACGAACTCTTGCGCCTTCAGCGCATCGTTATCGGCGACGCCCGCTTCATCAATCTCGGCTTCCGCCACGAAGGCGGCTTCGTCGGCGACCATGATCGCGATACTCGCTTGCCTTTGCCCGACCATGTCAGTGCACGCCACGAAGACCTGCCATCGTTGCTGAACGGTATGATCGCCTTCGATCGGAGCCCGGCGCAGAATATGGACGCCGTCATTGCGGCCGCAACCCTCGCGTTCGGCTTTGTCTATATCCACCCCTTTGAGGACGGAAACGGCCGCCTTCACCGCTACCTCATCCATCATGTACTCTCCGAGCGCGGCTATAATCCGCCCGGCGTCGTCTTCCCAGTCTCGGCCGCGATCCTCGACCAAATCGATCAATACCGGGAGACGCTTGAATCCTATTCGCAGCGCATGTTGCCGCTGGTCCAGTGGGAGCCGACCGAGAAGTTCAACGTCAGGGTTCTGAACGACACAGGCGACTTCTACCGCTTCTTCGACGCCACCCCACACGCGGAATTTCTCTATGAATGCGTCAAGCGTACCATCGAGCATGATCTACCCTACGAGACTCGATTCCTGCGGCGATACGATGAATTCCGCCGAGGCGTCGAAGGCATGATTGAAATGCCTGATCGCACTGTCGATCTGCTCTTCCGCTTCCTCAAGCAGAATGACGGCAAGCTATCGAACCGGGCCAAAGAGAAGGAATTTGCCGCCCTCACAGAGGAAGAAGTCGCTCGAATCGAGGCGAGCTATGGCGACATCTTTTCAACTGAGACCATTTGAGGACGTTATGCATTTATCGCGCATCAGGATCGAGAATTTCAGGAACTTCAAGCTGCTCGATGTCAAGCTCGCCGGAAATATCGTCATCGTCGGTGAAAACAGGGTCGGCAAGACCAACCTGCTCTACGCCCTGCGCCTGATATTCGATCCGACTCTGCCGGACAGCGCACGGCAGCTCGGCTTGGCGGACTTCTGGGACGGGCTCGATCCGCTTGAGCCCGACGAAAAAATCATCATTTCGGTCGAGATTCAGAACTTCGACGATGATCCCGATATCCTCGCAACACTTACAGACTTTCGCCTAGATAATGACGCCGACACAGTACGGCTTACTTACGAATTCCGCGCAAGACCGGACCTCGAAGGGGTGCCAGCTTCCGGAGAAGATTACGAATTCATCTGCTACGGCGGTGAAAGCGAGAACAAGATATTCGGACACCGGCTCCGGCGCAGAATCACGATGGACGTACTCCCCGCTCTCCGCGACGCCGAAAGCGACTTGGGGAATTGGGGACGATCCCCGCTGCGCCCGCTGATCGAAAGCGCCTTTGCCAGCGTCGATACAGATGATCTGGACGACATCAAGGAGTCGATCGAAGAGGCCACCTCCCATCTGACTGATTTCACGTCGGTGAAGAAACTCGAAGACGATCTCGGAGCACTGTTTGCCTCAATGAGCGGCCCGAAGCAGGATATCAAACCCTCGCTTGGCTTCGGAGCGACCGACGTCGCCAGACTGTACCGCAATATCAGGCTGCTAATCGACAACGGCCTACGCGGAATCAATGATGCGAGTCTCGGCTCGGCGAACATCGTCTTTCTAACGTTGAAAGCGCTGGAGCTGAAGCGTTTGATGGATGAGAACAAGCGCGATCATACGCTGCTCGCCATCGAGGAACCGGAAGCACATCTGCATCCGCATTTACAGCGCTCTGTATACCGACGTCTTTTCGAAGATTTTAGCGGCGGCGACGACAACCAACCGATTTCTATCGTGCTCACGACACACTCGCCTCATATCGCCAGCATCGCACCGCTCCGCTCTCTGCTGCTGCTTAAGGACGCTGGCGATCATGGCACCGTCGGGCGATCTACCGCAGGCATTTCGCTGACGACCGCAGAAGCAGATGACTTGGCGCGCTACCTCGATATCACGCGCGCAGAGATGCTGTTCGCCCGTGGCATCATCCTAGTCGAGGGCGACGCAGAGAGATTTTTGATGCCCACTTTTGCGTGCTCGCTTGGGCACGAGCTGGACCATCTTGGCATCACAGTTTGCTCGGTCGCTGGCACCAATTTCAAGCCCTACGCCAAGTTCCTGACAGCTCTCGGCATCCCCTTCTCGATTATGACCGATTGGGACCCACAGGCGGGCACAAAGAAGGCGCTTGCCATCAATCGTGCTACTAAACTGATAAACGCCGTCGAGCGCCAGCGCACCGGCCATGCGCCAGCTGCCGTCCTCGAGGAACTAGAAACACTGATCGGCGAGGAGAACGAGGTAGGATTCAGCGAAAGATGCGAAGATTTCGGGATCTTCATCAATGATTACACGCTCGAAGTCGATCTGTTCGAAAACGACTTTTCGGACCAGATCATCGAGACTCTGCGAGAACCCAGCTTCAGCACAGAGCGCCAAGGCTGGATTGATGGATGGGAAGCCGATCCTTCTTCCCTTGATGTAGACAATTATCTCAAGCTTATCGAAGTGATCGGCAAAGGCCGTTTTGCGCAAAGGCTTGCTTCACGCGCTGCCGGGATTGAGCCGCCGGATTATATCAAGAACGCGATCGCGTATGTGGTGGACCGTGTCTAGCAGCGCGCTCTATCTCAAAGCCGCTGAAGAACTGCGCGAAAATGACGGTCAGTGGGCTGCCTACGAGTCCGAGGGGCACTGCGTCGTCCTTGCCGGGCCGGGGAGCGGCAAGACCAAGACGCTGACTATCAAGCTCGCGCGGATGCTCGCCGAGGATGTTGAAGATCCACGCGGGCTCGCCTGTATTACCTACAACAACGAATGTGCGCGAGAGCTGGAAGATCGCCTTGAAGCGCTTGGTGTCGAATCCGGTGGGCGGGTCTTCATCGGTACCATGCACTCGTTCTCACTGACGCAAATCGTCATGCCCTATGCGAAGGTCGCCGGCCTCGGACTGCCGGACGAGTTTTCCGTGGCGACAAGGGCTGAACGAGCGCTCGCTCTGGAACGCGCCTTCAACCGGACGATTGCCGGCCCTGACAATCCGCAAAACTGGGATTTCAGGATGGGCAATTACCGGCGCTCGATCCTCAATCGGGAATCGGAAGAATGGCGAACACGTGATCCGGCACTCGCCCGCCTCGTCGAAGCGTTCGAGGAAGAACTTCGTGCACTGGGAAAAATCGATTTCGACGATATGCCGTTGCTGGCAGTGCGCGCACTTCGCGCCAATGAATGGTTGCGAGAAGCCTTGCTGGCGAAGTTCCCGATACTGGCGGTCGATGAATATCAGGACTTGGGCCGTGCCCTGCATCGCATGGTGATGGGGCTTTGTTTCAGTGCAGGGATGCGCTTGTTCGCGGTCGGGGACGCCGATCAGTCCATTTACGGGTTTACAGGGGCTCACCCGGAACTGCTCCAGCAACTTGCCGAGCGCGATGACGTGGAAACCGTTCGCCTTCGCCTGAACTACCGCTGCGGATCGAAAATCGTCACGGCATCAGGCTATGCCCTCGGCGAAGAACGCGACTACGAGGCCGTCGACGGCGCTGAAGAGGGTACGATCTATTTCCATCCGCGAACCGGCCAGTATGCAAATCACGCGGAATATTTGTTCACGACTCTGCTGCCTGAAATACAGGCCCGCCATCCCGATCTTCGTCTCGGTGAGATCGCTATTCTCTACCCCGCTGCATGGATCGGTAACGCCGTCGCCGAAGCTGCAGAAGAACACGGCTTCGCCTACCTCCGAACGGACGGAAACGCGCTCTATCCAAGATCGAGCCGGCTAATGCGGTGGCTCGAACTGTGCGCCGTTTGGTGCTGCGGCGGATGGAAAAGCGGCCAGCCGCGATTCAGCCGCGTGGTCAATGACGGGCAACGCCTGTTCTATGAAGGACTGCGGACCGACGATGAGTTTCTGGCTTTTCAGAGGGAACTTCTGAAAACCCTGTGGGATCACCGTGACGCCAGCCTCTCACTCTCCCAATGGCTGTCCGATCTGAACGAAGCCGTGATCGAACCCCTTGTTGCGGTCTGCCGGACGCTTCAGGATGAAGGAGAAACCCTCGGCGCTTTCATCGAACGAACGATCACCGGCGACTGTCAGGAAATGACGCTCGGTACATTTGCTGGCCAGGGTGAAGGCAACGATAGTCTCAAGCTATCGACGCTTCACAGCTCCAAGGGACGTGAATTTTCCGTCGTCATCATGTTCGGGATCGACGACGGCCGTATTCCGTTTTCGAATCCTAGCGCTACGCAGGTAATCGAAGCCCGGCGATTGTTCTATGTCGGGTTTACCAGGGCCAAGAGCGAGCTGCATCTGATGTACTCCGCCCATAGCCTTTCACGCTTCATCACAGAGGTCGAGAATCGCCTCGCAGAGGGGTGATAAACCACCTCCAGAAAGTGCGGCGATCCCTAGACCTGGTAGCTGAAGTAACGACCTTCACCGTGGTCGTAAATCTGCACGGACTGACCATTCACCGACCCCTGGTAGTGATGGCCGGAGTCGTGGTCATAGCCGGAGAAATTCGTGCCGTTCACCTGAAGACTGATGTGCGACTGGCTGCCGTGATGGTACAGATTGGAACCGGAGCCGGTAATATGCGCCTGCGCTTCATGGTCGTACAGATTAGAACCGCTGCCGGTGATATGCGTATGGCTTGATGAGTCGTGACTGTAAATTGTCCCTTTTCCGCTGCCATTGATCCTCTGGGCTGCTGCGTAGGCGATTGCACGACGTGTCTGTTCATCCATGACGAACTCTCCCGATCGATCTGCACCGGTACATCACATATAGTAGCCGTATCGGATTTGAGGAGTCTCCGAGTCTTCAAGGTACTTGAGAATCTCGCCCACCTTTCGCGCACAGCCGAGCGTGACAGGATATTTCCCGTCAAACTGGGTGTTATTCCAGTTCATCTTTGTCAGCCCCAGGATTTCTTTTGCAATCAGCGTGGGTGACTCTTCTGACTTGACGACCCTCAGCTCGATCGGCTGCGGAACATACAGACCAGGATAGGTCTGGTAGTACCAGACAGAGCCTCTTGAGTAGAGAAGCAGCCTGTTGTCTTCGACGCGGGCAAGCGTTCCTCTGAAGGGGGGATAGTTGCCATCCCGAAAAAGCCGCAGTCTCGAATCCAGTATCGTCACGAAATCAACGGCATCAATGTGGAGGTCTTGGACAGCCCCTTCGATGCCGTCAATTTCCTCGGGCGTGAAATTCGACGATTTGTGGATGACCAGACGCGCCGGAAAATTGCGGAGGGCAACGCGGTACTCGTTTAGTGCTGCCGCTATGAGATCGTAGGCTTGCTGTGCCGTCAATCTGGGCACGCGGTCATCCTTGTCGATCTGTACCGGAGTGCCCCGGAGAATGAGCCCGTTCCCCAGTTCATCGAAAATCTGAGCGAGGCTTGTACATAGCGATTGCCGGTCGCGACTACGATAGAAGGCAATCCCGACAGCGCATGAGGTGGCGCGGGAGCTTTCCTGTTCAAGCTTCCACGGAATCGTGGGACCAGACTTGTAGTAGAGGGCGGTACAGAAATTCCATGCCTTGGTTGCGTCATCCTGCTGGCCGGCGGATTTCGTCTCGTCCAGATTGACTTGCCTGATTAATTGCAACGGTTTGCCGAGAGGCATCGACCGCGCTTTCAACGCCCGGCGAAAGTTAAGTTCCTCGCCTTGCGCGTCGTCCTCTTCCTCGTCCAGCGTATCGTCGCCGCCTTCCTCTTCCGTCGAAATGACCTTGTAGAGCACCTCGGGCATCACGCAGATAATCACGTCGACATGCCGGTTCTGAGCGAGGAATTTGATGTTCTCATAGTAGAGCTCGATCGCCGCTTTGATACGCGCCGTCCGGGAAGGAATGGCCACGACCTTTGCGATGTCCGAGTTCTTGATCGGGCGAGCAAGATCGCCTGAGAACCGAATGTCGGCACCAAAGCCGGCGTTCTTATTGAACCCGCAGAAGGTGAGCTTGAGATTCTCTTGCTTTGCATTCACCGGGGCCTCGATGCCGGCTTTGCACCTATCGAGCCAGGTCCCAAGCATTTCCATGCATTCCGAGGATCCCACACCGCCGACATATATCTCGGTGCGCCGTGTTTCCTGCGTCTGGTCGAAAACGCCATAAGCCGAGATACCCCGCCGCGGGCATATATGCTCACCGTTAGCAAAGATGAGATGGGGCTCTTTGACAAATTCCAGTTTCACAACGAGCCGAGCCTTCCCTGCAAGCTGTCATTCGCTTGCACTTGCAAGGGCTCCCAGAGCCGTTCGTCAAGCGCTCTCCCACCGGGCAGCTTCAACGGAGCCGCGAAGCTAAGTGTGGGTGTGTTCGCGCTTTCCTCGGAGAACAGGTCTTGTGTGTCGATATCTTCTAGCCATGACGCGAGGAAGCGAAACTGGTCATAGACCGACCGGTTTTTCTCCATCCTCTTCAAGCCGCTGAGAAGCTTGTCACCATAGAAGGAGCGCCGATAATCGTCGCCAAAACTGAAGAACCAGTCTGGCGTAAGCGCCATATACCAGCGGTCGTCCAGCCGCATAAAATCGACGCTGAATGCAAAGTGCCGCGTCGAAAGCACCTCATCCTTTTTAGCGGTCTTGAACTTACGCTCAAAGACCATGCGCGAAGAGGCTTTTTGTCCGGTCCAGTTTTCGGTTCGCTTGTTTTGCTTCGGGCGATGCGGAAGAAAAATGAACTTCCGTTCGATGTGCTGCCACAGCACGTCATGCTTGTAGAGCTTCTGTTGAAGCGTGAAACGCAGCAAAGACTTGAAGGTGCGTTCGTGGTCTTCGTCTATCCCGTAATAATCACTTGGCGAAAAGTCCTCTACGGTCCCTTCCTCGATCACGTGTCGGAACGGGTTATCGCCAGCTTCAAGGTCATGAAAGGTTATTAGGCGCCCTTCGCTAGCTTCGAAATCGGACGGCACCAGCGGGCCATTCTCACGGCTAAAGTCTTTGACGCCTTGCCTGTGGTTTCTGAGCTTACCGCCCTTCTTGCCTTTAAGGGCTTCGGGCACAATCTCGGCAATGAACAGTGTCGGCGGAAAGTAGACTTCCACCAGGTTCGTGCCAAGCAATTCCGGCGGCTCTTCCGGCGGGTCGAAATCCTCTTCGGCGAGTCCGACATCGAGCCCGCGGGTGTAGGCCAATAGCAGGTCGACAGCGGCTTTGAGCCTCAAAGGATCGGCATTGGCCGCTTTTCTGGAGACATCTCTGTGGTCGAGAATGTCCGAGCGACTATCAAAGCGCAAGGAGTCACCGGCAGCCGCCGATATCGCCGTTTCAGAGTAGGTCCCTTGCTTTTTCGTCAGATTGTAGATGATGAATCTGTCATACCGTTCCTGCAGGCCGTGGCCGGCGACCGTCTTCAACGTATCTTTGATCTTTTCGAGGGATTTGTCAGACGTTACCTGAATCGCGACGCGGGCTTCGTCGTCAGCCAAGTCGATACCAGGGAAGTTCTGTTTCTCATCGCCATTGAGATTTCGCAGGTTGCCGAAGCCATAGAGTTCCCGAAAAAGACCGCAGATGACATCCTCGCATATCTTGTTGATGTCAAAATGCCCCATGGCAACAGAGGACTCCACCTCCAGGGCCAGTTTGGCGATCTCCTCGCGGAATTGATTTATCAGCTCTGAATGCTTCAAGCTTTGCTCCCAAGGACGCTCAAGTCAGACTTGTTGAATCAGCTATGTCACACTCTTTTTCACCCACGACAGAATCGGCACCTTTTATTTTTGATCATGTTCATTACGACCGATTCCCATTTTTCATTAAAGAATAACAAGTTGATCCATAGGCTGCACGATTCAAATGTAGGATAATCACGAAATATCCACACGGGGCGACTGCACCCGATGGCGGCGCGAAGATGTTCAGGGATGCAAGGGGCTCGAAGGCTCCTGCTCGATGGGATGGTTCCAAGGAAGGGCAGCGCGAATGCTCCCTTCCTGGTCTCCATGAAATGGTCTGGGGTCTTGGGGGCAGGAACGCCCTCAAGTCGATGGGTGCAGGGAGAGCGAAGTCTCCCGCGAGTGGTTGACCGGCGATACGGTCTGATGGCTCTGGAACGGGTTAAATGCCCTGAAAGAGCCATGGCCTGGGGGATGCAACGGGGGCGCGCAGCGGCCCCCTTGCCAAGATGGTTTTGTACTACAAAACACATCTTGCGTGCTGGTTGAATATCAGGCCTTTACGGCTGATTAGAGGCCAATCACTTTATTCCAATCGGATATGTACATGTAGATGCGTTGGAATTCGCTAGGCAAGAGCATCCGGTTATGCGCAATAAAATTCCGTGCCTTCTCCAGCTCAGTCATCCGTTGTTTTATCCAGTCTTGGCTCGGCATCAAAGGTTTGAAATGCTCCCAATTCTGGAGAATGATCGCCGAGAGATCGCCGAAATCAACGAATTCCAGCCGGTCGCCCTTTGCGCCTTCCAGCCATGAATCCTTTTCCGCAGTCTTTTGCCTAGAC
This sequence comes from Nitratireductor alexandrii, assembly GCF_004000215.1. Classification (GTDB taxonomy): domain Bacteria; phylum Pseudomonadota; class Alphaproteobacteria; order Rhizobiales; family Rhizobiaceae; genus Mangrovimarina; species Mangrovimarina alexandrii. Next base: position 14,324 of record NZ_RBVY01000009.1, read on the forward strand.
TCTGCCATTTTCTTCACATTGGTAGGCACCGCAGAAGTTTCCCACCAGTTTGGTTCCAGCTTCTCTTCCAAGGTGTCGCGTATCAAAGAGCGAACCTCATTCTCGAACGCATGCAGAACGGCATACAGCCTCGCCATTTCCAGCGCATCATTTCGTCGCTGAACTCCAAAAGGGGTCAGCGCTTCCATCAGAAGCTGCTCCTCAGACTCCCCGAGATCAATTCCGACATTTATGCCTGCCTTGCGGAAGACCTCTGACTCGGATTCAAAAAGGAGGCCCCTGAAGACAAAATCTCGCAATCTTCGTCGTGCCTCAGTCAATTACGTGCTCCCGTAGCGACTTAAAGATCGCGTTGTAAACTTCAATATCTTTGGTAGCCGGTAGGTGAATTTGTATATTGTAATGCAGCCCTACGTTTTGTGGGTTTGCGCCCATAGGGCTAACCTGCTCAGGCTGAGGGTCGGAGGAAGGTGAAGGTTCCGAGGCCGAGCTTGGGGCTGGAGTTTCCGTTTGCTTTTGTGACCCATAAAGCGTGTCTGGATCAGAAAGGTTCAACAATGCTAGGAATGTACGAGCAGCTCGCTCGGCAGCTATGTCGGACAAGTTGTAAGTGCTTTTGAATTTCCCGGCGATCATTTGCAGATCGGAATTAGTGGGCTTCGCCTTCAGCACGAAGATGTCACCATAAGCGTCCTTTACTGCCTCGGCCAGCACCTTCTGCCATCGGCTTCCATCGAGAAACTGCTTATAGAGATCCGTAGGCGTACCGTCTGCTGTCAGGAAGCCCAAACCTTTTAATGGGACCTATATACGTGTGTGACCCATTGACTTAGGTCACATAAGTACCTATCTTAGGCTATCGGATCGGAGCGGTAGCCATGAAAGCCTTCAACAGCCTGTTTGAGATGATGGAGGCCTTCCCGGACGAACAGTCCGCGATTGACCATTTGCGCTCGATCCGCTGGGGTGCCGATAACGAAAACGCGCACTGTCCGCATTGCGGCTCCACGAAGGTCTATCACTTCTCCGATAACCGGAACCACAAGTGCGGCGACTGCAAGAAGCGCTTCAGCATCAAAGTCGGCACAATCTTCGAAGATAGCAAAATTCCGCTCCGCAAGTGGTTCATGGCGATCTGGCTCATCACTTCGCACAAGAAGGGCGTTGCTAGCACCACGCTCGCCCGCGATATCAAGGTGACACAGAAAACCGCTTGGTTCATGCTGCACCGTCTTCGCCATGCGGCCCGCACCAAGTCTTTCAATAAGCCCCTCGAAGGCACCGTTGAAATCGACGAGACGTTCATGGGCGGCAAGGACAAGAACAAGCACGCCGATAAGCGCAAAGGCGTTCGCGGACCTTCCGGCAAGGCAGTTGTGTGGGGTGCTCTTGAGCGCAATGGCGAGTTCCGCGCCTTCCACCTGACGACGCTCAAGGACGTGAAGGCCGCCGTAGAGGCGCACGTCACCGAGGGCTCTATCGTGATGACAGACGAGTACCCCGGCTATCAGGGTCTGTCGAAGTCCTACTATCACCAGACGGTCAATCACAGTGGCGGCGAGTACGTCCGCGCTTTCTATTTCCACATCAACTCGATTGAGGGCGCGTGGTCGCACATCAAGCGCCAGATTTACGGCATCCACCACTGGATTTCAGACAAGCACCTTGGCCGCTATCTTTCCGAAATGACGTGGCGCTACAATCGCCGCGACATCGATGATAGCCTACGTGTGAATACACTGCTTGCGCAGGTCGAGGGCCGCTTGCGGTACAAGGAGCTAATTGCATGAGCAAGAAGCTGAAAAGAGCGATCGGCTTTGAAGGCATGCCGTTCGGAGAGGCGCTGGAGCGCCTGCTTAGGGTTGACCCTAAAGAGATAGACAAGGAAATTGCGAAGACCAAGCGCGAGGCGGAGGAGATCGAGCGTGACGCCGAAAAAACCGAAGACTCCATCGAGCGCGGAGCACGAAGAACGAAGCACAGGTTCCGTCTATGACTTTCTGTACCACGATGCCCGACGCGTAGCTTCGTTCATTTCGCAATTCCATAAGTTCGGCCATCTAACTGGACTATCTCACGGCGAATCCGCTGAACGCTCAAAATCGCGAAGCGGAAAGATGGGGGCGTCGGGCGGTTTCCCAGGAGTTTTTCGTGGCGGCGGCTCGCATGAGGACGAGACCGGATTGTCTGCATCCAAAGAGCTTTCTCGCACCTATGATCCACTGTGGACCAACGCGCTTACCTTGCTCGACTATCTGGATGAGCGGAGGCTCATAAAGCGTGAGTTGGATTCTGCCACGCTAGGCCAGTTTGTGCTTGTGTCTGGCGGCTTGGATATTCGTGACGTGCGTTTGATTCAAAAGGCGATGGCGCTTCCTTCAATGCAGGCGCAAATTGCGGCCGCTAGCCAGCCCTCGAACACGCAGAGCTTTCACAAGAGCAAATCCAAGGGCAGGGGCATCCCACAGACGCCCGTTTCGATAAATCCAAACGCACAATTTGGAACTGAGTTTGTCGCTCTACTTCCTCACTCGGTGCAGGCGCGACTTCACGACGCTGCTGGCAACGTGTGGTGTTCGCTCAACGAGGAAGGTTTGGTTGTAAGTTCCAGCGATCTGTTCCTAAAGCACGGAATCCGCGTAGCTGGCGAATGGCACATGCTTGGGGTTCTGGACGCCATGCCAACAGCCACAGGGGAAGAAAATCCAGAGGACGTGTTCGCCGCCGCCGAGGGGGCAATGCCGGATAATGAATTCGATTCCGTCATCACGCTAGCAACTCAGGGAATGGCGGGGCTTTTAGACGGAATGGTACCGTTCGCGCGCCTGCTTCTGGGTCGTCGAGACTCTGAATATGGAATTACCCCACTTCTGATATTCCGCCAAACCGGCGAATAGCGGGTCACACACGTATATAGGTCCCCTTTTAATAACGGTATGAACTGGTGGTGATTTGAAGACTTGAAGCCAATATCTTTTAAAAACTGACGACTAAAAGTCGAAGGAGCCGTTCCTGAGCGTAGCGTCTCAAGAAATTTCGGTATCTGCCCGTATACCTGCACTGACTGGTTCAATAGAGACATATGCACCCCCGCTTTTTGCGATTCCAAACAATAGAAAGCTTCTTTCTCGGTATATTCCTACACTTCAGCTCCACGAAGAACGTGCCTTTTTGAGCACCCCCCAATTCATCAGAGTCCACCTCAACAAGAGATCCTTACGGTATGAAAAGAACATAGCAGTCCTAGACGCCCTCATCTTTAAGAAAAGATTCCTAATTATATACCTGACATAGCTGTTTTCGTGTGCTACTGATTCGCCTGCGTGACAGGCCGGTAACGACAAGGAGGCGGAGGTGTCAGGGGGCTAGGAAGAGTTCCTATGACGAAAGAAACGGTGGCTAACAGCCTGATAGAAGTATGCGCTCATATGGACGGTGTGAGGGAATACGCAGAAGGCTACGCCGTTGACCTTATGCGAGACCCAGATGCCGGGAGGCTTGTGATACGGGCGACCAATGAAGGTGGGCACAATGTCACGCACGTCGATTTGCTAGACCTTCTGGGTTGGCTTCGGATGCGATACCCTAACCTTTTGGGAGGTGAGGGGAATGAAGAGATTCACCGAATCAGGACGGATGGCAATTAAGGACGGAAACCTCTACTGCGCCTTGACCTTAGCGCTGATGATACCGGATATCTGCGGTTCAATGGAGCATCCTGGCCCAGGGAAGTCGCAAAAGCGTTACGAAGCTTGGTTTGAAAAGTGGGCGGAGCCACAATTCACAAGACTGATAGGCCCAAACAGCGCAAGAAGTGTCTTCATCTCTGCCAAGGACTGTTTTCAATTGCGGTGCAGTCTAATTCATTCAGGAAGCGCAAGGCTTGATCCCAAAAAGCCAGCAAATGTTGATCATTTCCTGTTCTTTGATCAAACAAGTACCAGCCACCTCAATTCGATAATCGTGGGAACTGACAAGTTCATTCAATTACGCGCAGACCTATTTTGTGAGGAATTGTTTAAGGCCGCAGAAAAGTGGGATGAGGCTGTCGCCAATGACGACAAAATTCAAAAAGAAAAAATGAACCTACTCACCATTCACAGCAGGGGTTTTGTCTATGGCGGCAACAAAATCAAGTTCGGATGAAGGAGTCGAAAAGCGCCGCGACGACGCTCTACGCCGCGCTCTTTCAACTCCACCGAAACCTAAACGGGATTCGGTGAAACGGAAAGAGAAGCCGAAGAAGGAGAAGCCCGCCAAGTGAGGCGGGCTTCTCCTTCTAATATGAAAGGGGTAAGCTCATGAGCCACCGGTTTGCCACTGTGCAAGCTCTGCCCGCCCTCGATCCTGTGATTCGGCGACAGAACTGCGAAGCTGTTTTGCTGACTTGCCTTCGGTTGCAGATAGAACGCGGGGTATCTGATCCAAGGCTTTCTGATAGATGGCTTCGTGAAGTGCTGCGATTGATTGGCCCTCGGAAACTGAGAGACGCACAGTTATCGCGATATGCTGTGACACATTGCCGTTAGGCATCTCATCATCAAAGTTAAAGACAACCGTTGCCTTTACCAGTTGTTCTTCGCCTGGATGGTGCTGAACGTCCAGAATTTCGAATGCATCATTCATCGCGTTTCCTCCGTATTCGCCAATGGAGGAATGCTAACGCCTTCTGCTTAGGCGTGATAGGCGTTGTCAGTTTGAAGGTAAGTAAGCCGCTTTCCGGCGGCGCCACGGATCGCATCTTCGGCGCGCTCACGATCTGACACCTTCAACGCAGCGCGGCGGTTGTAGCGGAAATCGAACTCGGCAAGGTAGCGATGCAGGTGGGCCTCGCCGCAGTGCTGATAAACGCCGGTCATGCCGCGCTTAAAGACGGAGAAGACGCTTTCGATCGTATTGGAGTGCACGACAACATCGCCTTCGCGACGAGCGTACTCGCCTGCGGAGTGATTGGTTGTCTTGTGCGATGCATACTCGGTTCCGGTGACGGTATAGAGGCGGGACGAGTCAGTGTAGAGGATCGACTTGCGGTCGGCATTGCGGACCAGCACATCGCGCACGGTCTCTTTCGTGGCGTCATTCAGGTGGAACATGCGGGCCTTACCGCCACGCTCGACCAAGCCGACGACGATGCGCTTCTGTGCGCCGCCGCCCTTGCCCTTCTTCGTAAAGGGACGGCCTTTGCGCTGCGGTGACGGCTTGCGGGGCGTCTCGCGCTTGCCGATGTAGGTTTCGTCGGCCTCAACGGTCTTGCCTTCGCCGCCAATGGGGCCAGCCGACTTCACGTCTTCCTTCATGGCTTCGCGGATGCGGTGCGCCATGAACCAAGCAGTCTTATAGGTAACGCCGAGCATGCGGTGCAGCTGGTGCGCGGATACGCCTTTCTTCGAAGCGGCCATCAAGTGAAAGCCGAGAACCCACTTCGCCAGCGGTATCTTCGAACGCTCCATTACCGAGCCGACCGTGACGGTGAAGTGCTGGCGGCAGGCGTTGCACTGATACAGGCCGGGGCGATGCGACTTGCCCTGTAGCTTGTGGATCGAACCTTCATCCGTGTTGCCGCAATGCGGGCAATAGACGCCGTTCTCCCAGCGAAGGCTTTCGAGGTGTTCGCGGGCTGCGTCGTTATCGTGAAAAATGCGGTCGGTGAGGTTCATCGAACTAACTCCTTGATTCCCAACGTATGGAATCAGGGTTGCTATGTCAAGTATATAATCATGAAAAGATTCCCATGATTGGTGGTGGCGGGCGTTCAGGACTCATGCTGGCAGTCAATCCAACTGCATATTTCTGCATCTACGGCGCTCGCGGGCACGATCTCCGGCGCAAAGGCCGGATCATCCGCACGATAGGCTACGAAGCTATAGCCCGGATGCGGGCCTTCCCAGGCAACGGCGACAACGGTGCCGCGTAGTTCCTGCACCGGCCTGTTGCCATCGACCATCGGTCGCCATGCGTGGATGGCGTAGAACTTCACGCGCGGCTCTTCCTCGCCGAAGCCGAAAAGGAAGAGATTGGTGCCGGAATTGAAGACCAGCTCCTCGTCTGCCTCCTCAATCAGGATGCCGCCGCGTGCTTCGTCGCGGTAGGTTTGTTCCTCGCGGTAGCGGGTCAGCCCGCCCACGGTCGTGATGATGAGGCGGGATATTAGTACGCGATCCCGTCGCGCCGGTGTCGTCCAGGCGCGGCGGTAGAGGCGGTATGTGCCGTCGAGATTATTGAGGCGACTGAAGCGGAGCTGCGACAGCGTTTTCTGCTGCGCGGCGATAAAGGCTGCAAACCCTTCCGGCAGGCCGGGGGCAGGATTGTAAATCGAGGTGCGGAAGCTCTCGGAGCGTTCCAGGAACTCGAAGACAATGCGCTTCTTGTGCGATTGCGCGTTTGTGAGGCGCGCAAGCCCTTCTTGCTGCCAGCGCGCCAATGTCGAGGCGGCGATCAGGTCTTTGCGATCCTGATGTTGTCCGCCCCTGCGGGCGGTATCGGTCGAGGTTGCCTGCGGATCGGCATTGAGCGCCCCGGCAAGGCGCACGAGCGCGCCCTTCTCGGCGGCAAGCTCGCTCAGGGCCTCCTGCAGCCGCCTGTTATGCTCTTCCGTTTCCTGCCAGGGCATGGCGCATCCGAATCTGCAAATCTCCGCATCGGTGCGGAGCTTTGCACGAAAAATGCGGATGAAGAAGTTCTCTTTCCTTTCTGTTTCGGATTTTCCAGCATCACCAGCTTTTTCTTCATCGAACGCGCTGAAGGGGAAGTCCAATGTCGGGCCAGAACAAGCAAAAACCGGGAGCGCCGCTCGGCAATCTGCTGATCGGCGCGGCTATACTGGCTTTCGCCGCCGGGCCGGAGAACGGCGCGCATCTCAACGCTGCCGATCAGCTTTATCTCGGCTTCTTCCAGTTCATCGGCGCGACGGCGATGGTTATCGGCGTCGGCGGTTATCTGAAGCTCTGGCAACAGCGGGCAAAGCGCAAGCTGGCTGAGCTGCCGTCCGGCACGTTCGGCGGCGGGGCGTTTGCCTCGCTGCGCGATTGTGCGACGGCGGGCCTGTGCGATCCACGCGGCCTGTATCTCGGCGTGCTCGATGGCCAGCCGCTCTTTTATTCCGGCAAGGCGCATCTGCTGACCGCTGCCCCCGCCCGCCAGGGCAAGGGCATCAATGTCGTCATTCCGAACCTGCTGCATTTTCAGGGCTCGGTGTTTGTCACCGATCCGAAGGGCGAGCTGGCGGCGGTAACGGCGGCGCACCGCGCCGAACGTCTCGGCCAGAAGGTCTATGTGCTGAACCCCTGGGGCCTGCACGGCCTGCCGCAGCATCGCTGCAATCCGTTGCAGCCCCTTCTCGATGCGGCGAACGATCCGGCCTTGATCCGTGGCGTTGCGGACGAAGCCAAGGCGCTCGCACTCCAGCTTCTGCCGGAGCCCGAAGATTCCCGGAACCGCTATTTCCGCGAAGGCGCGCGCACCATCCTGCGCGCTGTCATGTTGCACCTCGCCACGCGCGGGGCTCCTGCCACCTGCACGCTGCCGGAGATGTGGCGCGTGCTTTCCAGCACCAAGCGCATCGAAAAGCTGGTCGATCAGATGACCGCTTCCGATGCGCTCTTCGGCATGGTCGCCGATCTGGGCCAGGATTTGGCTTATCAGCTCGAAGACAATCCCGATCAGTTTGCTGACTTCCGGCAAGGTGCCGTGCAGGCGCTCGATATCTTCGATCCGGTCGGCTTCCTCGGCGCGGCGGTCAGCGGCTCGGATGTCGATTTCCGCGATCTAAAGGAAGGCAAGGCCAGCGTCTATCTGGTGATCCCGCAGGATCGGATCCCCACGCACGGGGCATGGCTCGGTCTGGTGACGCGGCAGGCTATCGCGGCGGTCGCTCGATCCTCCGGGCAGAGCGAGGTGCTGTTCGTCCTCGATGAGTTCGCCAACATGGGCAAGCTCGCAGGGCTCGCTGAAAGTCTGACGGCGCTTCCCGGCCTCGGCGTGCGCGTCTGGGCGTTCGTGCAGGAGCTTTCGGAGCTGATCCGGCTCTACGGGCCGTACACAGCGCGCACCGTGCTCTCGCAGGCCGAAGTGGAGCAGTTCTTCGCCGTGCAGGACGACCAGCTTGCGAAGACCCTCTCGGCGGCGCTCGGCCAGCGCACGGTCAAAACCCGCAATTTCAACCTCGGACGCACTGAAGACGACGAGATCGGCGAAAGCCTTAGCGAGACCGGCAGGCCGCTCATGTCGCCGGATGAAATCCGCCTCATGGGTGCGGATGAGCAGCTTCTGCTCATCAAGGCGCTGCCGCCAATCCGCGCGCAGCGTCTGCCCTTTTGGTTCGTCTCGCCCTGGGCGGGTTGGGCGGCGCGCAATCCCGTCGAAGGCGACTACCCGCAGCCAAGGCCGCATCTGCGGCTGACCTACAGCAAGAGGAGCAAAGGTTATGAATGAATACGATGTGAAAGTCACCGGCACCAGAAAGCCGAACAAGCGCCCGCATCTGATCCTGCGCATTCTCGATGCGCCTTGGGATTTGACGGTGGCGGCGCTCAAGCGTCCGCGCGTGCTGATGCTCCTCGGCGGTATCTGGTTCGTCTGCAATGTCGGCACGCCGCATATCGGTAGCGAATATCAGTGCCGCTATCCGGTCCGTCCGGGCCAGCCGTGCCAGTCCTTCGTCTCCTGCACCTATCACGGGTTCCAGGGGCGGCGCGTCGTTGTGCCGGTCGGTGACGGGAGCTGCGGTCTTTTCAAACTGATCCCGCCCGATTGGGAAAAGCTGGCCGAAGAATACCGGCGGGCTCAAACGGGGTGAGACGGGTTCAAAAGGAGTGAGACGGACTCAGACAGACTATCGAAGGATGTAGAATTTGATCGACTACTACATTTAGTAGTAAAATGATAAAAGGGGTGCGATATGTTGGGCGATAACACGAATGGCGGTAACCGCAATCTCTCCGGTCGTTTCGATGCGTCAGCACGGCCTATCGTTACTGTGGATGTGGAGAAGTATCAGGCGTATCTCGACGATCCGAACCTGAGCGAAGAACAGAAAGAGGAGTTCCTTCAGGCGATCTGGTCTATCATGGTTGCCTTTGTAGATTTGGGCTTCGGCGTTCATCCCCTGCAAGAAGTATGTGGACAAGATTCGGAAGAGTCCTGTCCGTGCGTAAAAGAAGGCTTCGATCAGGTAAAATCGAAGCCATTAGAGAAACCTGAAAACACTTAGATTCCAGCCCCTTGAACATGAAGGGCGGACTGGAGGCAGATATGAACATGCACGAAACACAAGACCGGGATATCAGCAAGGCCGTCATCTACTGCCGCGTGTCGAGCACGAAGCAGACTGTGCGCGGTGACGGCCTTGGCTCCCAGGAAACGCGCTGCCGCGAGTTCGCCAAGTACAAGAATTACGAAGTCGTCGAAGTCTTCCGCGATGATAGCTCAGGAAGCCTGACGTCGCGTCCCGGCATGCAGGCCATGCTGGCTTTCCTCTCCAAGCACCGCAAGGAGCCGCACGCGGTCATTATCGACGACATCAGCCGCCTTGCGCGCGGGCTGATGGCGCATTTTGAGCTGCGCGTGAAGATCGGTGATGCCGGTGGCGTGCTTGTCAGCCCCTCAATCGAATTCGGTGAAGATTCCGACTCTCAGCTCGTCGAGAACCTTCTCGCCTCTGTTTCCCAGCACCAGCGCCAGAAGAATGGCGAGCAGACGGTCAACCGCATGCGGGCGCGCATGCAAAATGGCTATTGGGTGCATCAGGCTCCGGTCGGCTATCGCTATGAGCGCGAAAGCGGGCACGGCAAAATCCTCGTGCGCGATGAGCCGAATGCCTCCGTCTTGCAAGAGGCGCTTGAAGGATACGCTTCCGGGCGCTTTGAGACGCAGGTCGAAGTGAAGCGCTTCCTGGAGCGCCAGCCTTCTTTCCCGAAAGATTTGCCGAACGGCGAAATCCGCAACCAGCGCATCACCGACGTGCTGACGCGCGTCGTCTATGCCGGGTATATCGAATCCCCCGGCTGGGGCGTCACGCTGCGCAAGGGCAAGCATGAGGGGCTTATCAGCTTCGAGACCTTCGAGAAGATACAGACGCGCCTCAAGGGCACGGCCAAGGCTCCCGCGCGCAAGGACATTAACGCGGACTTCCCGCTGCGCGGCTTCATCCTCTGCGACGATTGCCAGAAGCCTCTGACGGCTTGCTGGTCGCAGGGCAAGAATCAGAAATACCCGTATTATCTCTGCCCGACCAAGGGCTGCGAAAGCTACCGCAAGTCGATCAAGCGCGAAGAGCTGGAAAGCTCCTTCGAGGGCCTTCTGGAGCGTCTGGAGCCGTCCGAGAACCTGTTCAAGCTGGCAAAGGCCATGTTCAAGGATGCCTGGGACATGCGCCTTGCACAGGCGAAGCAGGCGACGAAGCATCTCAAGGCGAATGTCGCGGAAGTCGAAAAGAAGATCGAGGCCGTGCTCGACCGCATTGTCGAGACCGACAACGCCTCAGTTGTTGCAGCCTATGAAAAACGCATCAGCAAGCTGGAGCGGGAAAAGGCTCTGGCCGAAGAAAAGCTCGCCACGAACGGCAAGCCGCGCCTGACCTGGGAGGAGTCGTTCGAACACGCACTCCACTTTCTTTCAAGCCCATGGAAAATCTGGAAAAACGCCGATCTAATCGGCAAGAAAACCGTCCTCAGACTGGCTTTTCTGGAGCCTTTGGCATACAGCCGGATCGAAGGACTTCGAACACCTAATTTATCCGTTCCATTCAGGATATTAGGTGATTTTCCACCCCCTAAAAGCGAGATGGCGCACCCGACAGGATTCGAACCTGTGACCTCTGCCTTCGGAGGGCAGCGCTCTATCCAGCTGAGCTACGGGTGCAGGCCGGTTGGCCGGCGGTCGTCGACGACGCGGGATTGGAAGCGCGGCGACGATTGTCGCTTCTTAACCGAAGCCGGGCGGTGCATCAATCAGGAAATCGCCGCCGACCCTCTTCGGGCCGTCCTCGGTCGCTGCCGAACGCGTGGGGCCCGAAGCCGTCTGAACCGCCCCGGGCTTGCCGCAGGCCGATGGATGTAAGCCACGCGGCCATGCCGGACGTTTCCAGAACTGTGTAGAAATTCGCTTCGGCCGCTGCTGGCGGGATGATGCCGATGGGGTCCAGCAGGCCGCGGCGGTCGAACCAGTCGACCGATTGGGATGCGGCATAGCGCACGGCGTCGAAGCCGTGCCATGATCCAAGGCGATGACTGGGCTCTGGCTTGAAGAGGCCGTTGATCGTCTCGGCGAGCGCTTTGTCAAAACTATCGCCGACGCAGCCGACCGACGGGTCGATGCCGGCCTCGGCCAGTCGCCCGGCCTATTTGATCGACAGGTCATGCGCCCCGCGATCAGAGCGATGCACCATCCCGCTCGCGGCCGTCGTTGAGGAACGGCCTCTTGCTGGGCATTCGGGACGAATCCGGCATGGGCCGTGCGGTTGACGCGCCATCCGGCAAGGCGGCGCGCGAAGACGTCGATGACCAACACCACATGGACGAAGCCGACCGGCATGGCGACATAGATGAAACCGCGCCCCCACAGCATGTTCGGGGCCGGCACGCGGATCTGGCGCTTCACCGTCTCCAGCGGGCAGGCTCGGCCTTGTCGGGACGCATGGTCTTGATTTTCTTGCCGCGAAGGACGCTTTCGAGGGCCACGTTGAATCCCTCCCGGCGCATCTGGCGCCAGACCTGGCGCTCGCCGTAGGTTTTGAAATGGGCCTCGAAAACACGCTCGATCTCGGGCCACGGTTCGCCATCACGCCTGGCCCGGTCCGAGAGCCGTTCCGGATCGACCCGCTCGGCCAGATGATCGTAACAGGTGGACGGGGCAAGCGGCAGATGCCTGCTGATCGGCTCGACCCTAAGTTCTCCATGGTGATCGCCGACCAGCGGCTCTCTTGCTGTCCTTGATGGTCCAAAACCCTGCGAAGGGCGCGCTTGCGGATTTCGGGAGAACAGGTGTCGGTCGTCCCGCTCACGATGCTCCATCGCACCGGGGAGTTGAAGCCTCCGGCAAAGCCGGGCGGTTCAGGCCGCATGTGGTCCGTGTGTTGCAGTTCTCCTTCCAGGAGCCGATAGCGCGGCGGCGCTATGATCTCCGTTGCCCTTGCCACCGTTATCGCCGTCGGCGTCGGCAGCGACGGCTGGCGCGCGGTTTGGCCGGGCTTTTGTGGCGCCGCCGTGCCCGGCGAGTTGACAGGTCCGCGCCGTGCGAGGCTTGCTGTGCGCGAAACGGTGCTGGAGAGACATTTTGGGTGCGTTGCTGGACGAAGATCGTCTGTTTCCGATCGAACCGCGCGCCCGCGCGCTGGCGCGGCGGCTTTACGAACTCGTTCGCGCCCTGCCGATCGTCAGCCCGCACGGCCATACCGACCCGCGCTGGTTCGCGCGCGACGAGCCCTTCGCCGATCCCGCCGAACTGCTTGTCATCCCGGACCACTACGTGTTGCGCATGCTCACCAGCCAGGGCGTGCGCCTCGACGCTCTCGGCGTCGCCAGGCTGTCGGGCGAACGGCGCGAAACCGACCGCCGCGCCGTGTGGCGGCTTTTTGCCGAGCATTATCATCTGTTTCGCGCCACCCCGACCCGGCTTTGGCTCGACCATACGTTCGAGACGCTGTTTTCCATGACCGTGCCGCTCGGGCCCGAAACCGCGGATTGCTACTACGACCGCATCGCCGAGCAACTGGCAGGGGCGGAGTTCCGGCCGCGCCGGCTTTTCGAGCGCTTCAACATCGAGGTCCTGGCGACGACGGAGGGCGCGCTCGACGATCTCGCCTGGCACGAGGAGATCGCCGCCTCCGGGTGGGGCGGGCGTGTCGTCACCACCTACCGGCCCGATTCGGTCACCGATCCCGATTTCGAGGGATTTTGCGCCAATCTGCGCCGGTTCGGCGACGTTACCGGCTCCGATACGCAAAACTGGAGCGGATATCTGGAGGCCCATCGCCGCCGCCGCGCCTTTTTTCGCGGCGCCGGTGCCACCGCCACCGACCATGGCCATCCCAGCGCCGATACCGCCGACCTGTCGCCGGCCGAGGCCGCCGCGCTTTACGACCTGGTGGCCGGCGGTCGCGCCGATGCCGGCCAAAAAAAACTGTTCCGGGCGCAGATGCTGACCGAAATGGCGCGCATGAGTGTCGAGGACGGCATGGTCATGCAGATCCATGCCGGTGCGCATCGCAACCATTCGCCGTCGATCCACCGGCTGTTCGGCCGCGACAAGGGTTTCGACATGCCGGCCCGCGCGTCCTATGTCGACGCGCTGAAACCGATGCTCGACGCGGTCGGGTTCGAGCCCGGCCTGGCCGTGATCGTGTTCACCCTCGACGAGACCGCCTATGCGCGCGAACTCGCCCCGCTCGCGGGCGCTTATCCGTGCCTCAAGCTCGGCCCGCCATGGTGGTTTTACGACAGTGCCGAAGGCATGTTGCGCCACCGCCGCGCGACCATCGAAACCGCAGGCTTCTACAACACCGCCGGCTTCAACGACGACACCCGTGCCTTTCCCTCCATACCCGCGCGTCACGACGTCGCCCGCCGCGTCGACTGCGCCTTTCTGGCCGAGCTCGTCCTGACCGGTCGGTTGCGCGAGGACGAGGCCGCCGACCTTGCCGCGGATCTGGCCGTCAATCTGGCCAGGGCCGCCTATCGGCTCTGACCGGCAAACGATGCCGGCCTCAGCTTTTTGGGCGGCCGATACCGATGCTCTCGAGCGCGTCGGAAAGGCTCGCACAATAGGGATCGATGCCGAAATCGGCCGGCGTGACGGCGTGTTCGTAGTCGAGTTCTCGGTGTTGCATGCAATAACGGTCCCACGGCGAAAGCCGGATGCGGAAGATGCGGATCGCCGATTCGGCCATCCAGTCGCGCAGCCGCAGGCGCCGCCCGACCGGGCGGCCGATATGGGCGCAATAGGCCGCGACGAAATCGTCGACGCTCATAGCCGGATTGCCGAGCACCAGCCGCTCGGTGCCGGCGCGTTCGCCTGGCGGCGCGTCGACGAGATGCGTGACGATTCGGGCGATGTCTTCCGCGTGGATGAAATGAAAACGGCCGTCCGCCGAAAGCCGGCGCACGAGACCCGCCCAGCGGCCGGCCTGGATCAAGAGCCTGGCGAAATGCGAATGGGTCTCCGGCCCGCTTCCGCCGATCACCAGCGTGGGAAACAGGCCGACCATGTCGAACCGCTCGGCCATGGCCTCCATGGCGCCGACGAGCTGGAATTTGGAGCGGATATAGTCGGTGCCCAGCGCGTCGGCGGCCGAAAGCAGGGCGCCGTTGCGGGCAAGCACGCTGGCGCTGGAAAAATAGATCACGCGGCCGCCATCGGCGACCAGGGCGGCAGCGGTGCGATTGGCGTCGAGATTGAGCTGAAAAGCTTCCGGTCCGCCCCAGGCGGCGGCAGCGAGCACCGCGGCGTCGATCGCGCCGATCTCGGCGCGAAAGTCGCCGAGCGCGCGCATGTCGGCCGTCACACGTGTGATGCGCGGGTGACCCCGCGTCCACGCCTCCAGCCGGGTGGGATCGCGCACCACCAGCACCTGCTCATGGGGTGTTTGCGCGGCGATGCGCGCCACGATGCGCCGTCCGACACAGCCGGTCGCGCCCGTGATCAGGATACGCTTGTGCGTCACTGTCATCCCCCTGCCGCAAGGCATCGGCGAGGCCCTCGCCCGGGCGTTGCCGCGGCGCCGACGCGCGGCTCGATTGACCTTGCGCCGAAAACCCGTCTATGGCTTGCCGATGGTTGGGCCAGGGGCGCAATAGCCCCGCCGGCTGGCGGATGCAATCGCGTCGCGGGCGCTGCGTCCGAAACCGGATGTCGAGAGGCCCTGGGAGAGGGTGCGTGCTGGCCAAGGTGATGAGGCGAGCCGTCGAGCGGCCGATGCTGGTGCTGACGCCGATCCTCGCGCTCCAGACCCTGCCCACCCTGTGGGCGAAAGAGGTTTGGTTTCCCGACGAACCACGCCATGCCGCCGCCTTCATGCAGATGATGGAAAACGGCCACTGGCTGGTGCTTCACATCGGCCAGATCCCCTATCCAGACAAGCCGCCGCTCTATTTCTGGATGCTGGCGGGGCTGAGCTGGCTGTTCGACAGTCGCGACCCGGCCCTGTTCCAGTTCGCCGCCGCGCTGTCGGCGCTTTTTTTCCTCGCCTCGACGGTTTACGCCGCGCGGGCCTTGTGCCTGCCGCGCAGCATCCCGCTGCTGGCCGGGCTCGTGCTCCTGACGGACCATTTTTTCATCGAGCGTGCGCATTTCCCGCGTATGGACCTGTTGTTTTGCACCTTCATCCTGTTGAGCCATGTCTTTTTCTACCGCGCGGCGACGGGACCGCGGGACCTCACGCCGCGCGCGGCGATGCTCGCCTTCGCCATGGCCGGCCTGGCGACGCTGACGAAGGGACCGATCGGGATCCTGCTGCCGCTGGCCGGCCTCGTTCTCTTTCTCGCCCGCGAACGCCGGCTCGCCGCGCTGCTCGACCGTGGTTACGGGGCGGGCCTAGCCGTCTACGCCGCCATGATGGCGACCTATCTGGCCGGTGTCGTCGCCGTCGAAGGTTTGGGCTTCCTGCACGCCATTCTCGTCGAGCAGACGCTTGCGCGCGCGCTCGATACCTGGATCGCGGCGGAGCCGTTTTATTATTATCTGCGCCGGCTGCCTGAATTCTGGCTGCCCTGGAGCGTGCTGCTTTTTTTCCTGCCCTGGCGCCGGCTGGGCGAAAGCGGGTTCTGGCGTGCGCTCTGGCGGCCGGATCAAACGGGTAGCGAGCACAAGGGGCGCGCCTATCTCTGGATTACGGCGCTCGGCAGCCTGGCGATCATATCGGCCTTCGACTACAAGGTCCGCTTTCTGGTGCTGACCTTCTATCCGCAGACGGCGATGCTGATCGCCTTGTTTCTGGCCGGGCTTCCCCGCGCCCGGCGCGTGGCCGTGTTTTCGCTCGTGCTCGCTTTCCTGGCGCTGCTTGTCGCCGTCCTGCCGGTTCTGCCGCAGGCCTTGCCCTGGCCTGAGCGGATCAGGGGCGAATGGGCGATCTTCGCCACCGGTCTGGTGGCGCTGGCGCCATTGTTCGTGTTGCGTCGGCGCGGCCCGCTGGTGTTTGTCGGCGGTCTGGCGCTTGGGCTGGCGCTGGTGTTCTTGCCTTACTACCTGCTGACGATCCGGGGGCTGAACGACACCATGTCGCCGCGCGTGCAGGGCGAGATCATGGGCCGGCACGCCGAGGCCGGTTACGCGCTCTATTATTACGATCCGCCCTTCAGCGAAGGCATGTTCGACTATTATGCCGGACGCGCCGTGCCGAATATCTGGGGCGAACGGGCGCTCGCGGATGCGGTGGCCGGCAGGCCTTGCGGCGTCGTCGCCATGCGCGATCGTTACTGGCGCTCCTGGGAAAACCGGCCCGAAGGGCTGGAACTGATCGACGAGCGTATTCTCGACCGGCGCAGGATCATGCTGCTGCGCTGGCGCCGTGGCACGGACGGGCAGGGGTCGTGTTCGATCCCGGCGGCGTCTTGAACGCGGCGCCCAACCCGTTCAGTCGCACGGTGGCGAGCACGCTCGCCGACCTCGGCAGCCTTGTCGGCATCGACCCGGTCGCGCCGCCACTGGCCGCGCCGGACGCCGCGGCGAAAATCCGCGTTTTCGTCAGCCTGACGACGATCCCGCCGCGCATCGACGGGCTCGGCCGCTGTCTTGCCTCTCTCTTGGCCCAGACGCATCCCCCCGAGCGCATTTTCGTCAATGTGCCGCGCGCCTATCGCCGTTTTGGCAGGCTGGACATGGTTCCGGCCTGGCTCGCCGACGGCGACGAGCGCATACAACTTGTCCGCTGCGAACGCGACCATGGCCCGGCGACCAAGTTTCTCGGCGCGCTCGATCGCGTGCCGCGCACGCCGGACACGCTGATGGTGATCGTCGACGACGACGTCGCCTATCGCGACTACATGCTGTCGACATTCGCGCGCGCCCACGCTGCCGATCCGCGCCGCGCCCATTCCTTCTTCACGTTCCGCTATCGCGGCGTGACCGTCGGCCAGGGGGTCGACGGGATCGCTGTGCCGGCGGAGGCGCTTGACGGCATTGTCGATTTCTGGGCCCGGATCGCCCACGACAAGGACGCCTTCTTCGTCGACGATCTGTGGCTCTCCTATTATCTGCAACGTGCCGGATACCCGGTCGCCAGCCTGGCGCGCCACCGGCCGGATCGCGACCCCGTCTACACGATCTACAACGATGCCGGCGCCTTGCTCGGCCTGACCGGCGCGCACCGGCGCTGGAAGGCGATGGCGGGAGCCAGGCGTGCGCTGCGGGCCGCCTTCGGCGCCTGAAACGGCTTGCGGTCCGGGCGCGACCGGCGTTTGATGGTTACATTTTCGGTGGTTACAAACGCAACGACTTGACCGCAACGCCGCAAGGAGGCGCGATTGGCCTTTTCCTACATGCCGGGCTTCGGCAACGATTTCGAGACCGAATCGCTTCCCGGCGCGCTGCCGCAGGGCATGAACTCGCCGCAACGGCCCGCCTACGGGCTTTACGCCGAGCAGCTCTCGGGCTCGCCCTTCACCGCGCCGCGCGGCACCAACGAACGGTCCTGGCTCTACCGCATCCGGCCGAGCGTCCGGCATACAGCGCGCTTTTCAGCCTTCGCGCAACCGCACTGGAAAAGCGCGCCCAATGTCGACGATCACCAACTGGCGCTCGGACAGTTGCGCTGGGATCCGGTGCCGATACCTGCTGTCGAGACCGATTTCGTCGCCGGCATCCGCACCGTGACCACGGCCGGCGATGTGCTGACGCAGGTCGGCATGGCGGCGCATGTCTATGTCGCCAATGTCGACATGGTCGACGATCATCTCTTCAACGCCGACGGCGAACTGCTTGTCGTGCCGCAACAAGGCGGCCTGCGCTTCGTCACCGAAATGGGCGTGATCGAGGTCGCGCCCGGCGAAATCTGCGTGCTGCCGCGCGGCCTGGTGTTCAAGGTCGAGCTGATCGACGGTCCGGCGCGCGGCTATCTGTGCGAGAATTACGGCGCCAAGTTCACCCTGCCCGACCGGGGGCCGATCGGTGCCAATTGCCTGGCCAATCCGCGCGATTTCAAGACGCCCGTCGCCTGGTTCGAGGAAAAGGACATGCCGTGCCGGCTGATCGTCAAATGGTGCGGCCGCTTCCATGTCACCGAGATCGGCCATTCGCCGCTCGACGTGGTCGCCTGGCACGGCAACTACGCGCCCTACAAATACGATCTGTCGACCTTTTCGCCGGTCGGCGCGATCCTGTTCGACCATCCCGACCCGTCGATCTTCACCGTCCTGACCGCGCCGTCGGGCGAGGAGGGCACGGCCAATATCGATTTCGTCATCTTCCCGCCGCGCTGGCTGGTGGCGGAAAACACGTTCCGTCCCCCCTGGTATCACCGCAACATCATGAGCGAGTTCATGGGCCTGATCCGGGGCCAGTACGACGCCAAGGAAGAGGGCTTCGTGCCCGGCGGCATGAGCCTGCACAACATGATGCTCGCCCACGGCCCCGACGCGACCGGTTTTGAAAAGGCCTCGCGCGCCGATTTGAAGCCGGTGAAGCTCGACGACACCATGGCCTTCATGTTCGAGACCCGCTTTCCGCAGATGCTGACGCGTTTCGCCGCCGAGCTCGAGACCTTGCAGGACAACTATATCGATTGCTGGCGCGACCTGAAAAAGCGTTTCAACGGCACCAGGGAAGGTGACT
Organism: Nitratireductor alexandrii; assembly: GCF_004000215.1. Taxonomy (GTDB): domain Bacteria; phylum Pseudomonadota; class Alphaproteobacteria; order Rhizobiales; family Rhizobiaceae; genus Mangrovimarina; species Mangrovimarina alexandrii. Next base: position 33,083 of record NZ_RBVY01000009.1, read on the forward strand.
GGAGCTGATCTTCCGGCGCCGGCAATCAGGCGAACTTGAACCGACAGACGGGGACACCCATCCATGACCAAATCCTTCGCCTCCGCCGGCGACCTGGCCGAAAAGAAGATCTCCTTCACCGAGATCGGCCGCGATCTGTGGGCTTTCACCGCTGAGGGCGATCCCAATACCGGCGTCATCATCGGCGACGATTGCGTGATGATCGTCGACGCCCAGGCCACGCCGCGTCTCGCCAACAAGGTGATCGAGAAGGTGCGCTCGGTCACCGACAAGCCGATCAAATATGTCGTGCTGACCCATTATCACGCTGTGCGCGTGCTCGGCGCTTCGGCCTATGGCGCGTCGGAGACGATCATGTCCGACACGGCGCGGGCGATGGTGGCCGAACGCGGCCAGGAGGACTGGGAGTCCGAGTTCGGCCGTTTCCCGCGCCTGTTCGAGGGTCATGAATCGATTCCGGGTCTGACCTGGCCGAGCCTGACTTTCTCCAAGAGCGCGACCTTCTTCCTTGGCAAGCGCCGGGTCGATCTGCGTTTCCTCGGCCGCGCCCACACCGCCGGCGACATTGTTGCGTTCGTGCCGGACGCCAATGTCATGTTTACCGGCGATATCGTGGAGTACCACTCAGCCTGCTATTGCGGCGACGGCCATTTCGGCGACTGGCCGGCGACGCTGGAGGCGATCCGGGCCTATCGCCTCGACGCGATTGCGCCAGGGCGCGGCGACGCGCTAGTCGGCGAGAAGATGGTCAACGCCGCGCTCGACAACACCGCCGATTTCGTGACCTCGACTTTTCGGCCGATCATGCGCATCGCCCAGGGCGGCGGCTCCTTGAAACAGGCATGGGACGCCTGTCGCGCCGCCTGCGACCCGAAATTCGCCGATTACGCGATCTACGAACATTGCCTGCCGTTCAACGTGGCGCGCGCCTATGACGAGGCGCTCGGCATCGACACGCCGCGCATCTGGACGGCCGAACGCGACCGCGAGATGTGGGCAAGGCTGCAGGGATGAAGACGGCCGACGCCGACAGCGACGCGAAATCCCGCGAGGAAGGAGCCGCAATGCAGCCCTATCGCCTGATGGCGCTGAACAATGCCTGGGCCAATGCGCGGCTATACGGCGCGCTGCGCGGCCTCTCGGCCGCGGCCTTCACCGCCGCGCGTCCGGGATTTTTCCCGTCGCTGGCCGCAACGCTCAACCATATCCACGAGGTCGATCTCTATTATCTCGACGCGCTCGAGCGTGGCGGCGCCGGGCGCGCGGTCTACGATCGGCCCGAGATCGACGATCCGGCCGCGCTCGGTGCCCTGCAGGCCGACGCCGATCTGCGTCTGGCGCAGTTTTGCCGGGCGCTCGACCCGGCCGCGCTCACCGAGACCCGCAAGACCGAACGCGCGGACGGCGCGGTGACGGAACGGGTCGACGCGCTGCTGCTGCATCTTTTCCAGCACCAGATCCACCATCGCGGCCAGGCGCATGTGCAAGTGCAGCATGCCGGGATCGCGCCGCCGCAGCTCGACGAATTCTATCTCGATTACGACCGCCATCCCACGGCCGCGCCCTATCACGGATAGCGCGTAAGGCAGGAGCCGGGGTCGGGTCGATGGGAGGACGACCAGCATCATGAACCGCATCTTCGAAACCCCGCTCTATCCCTATCGGCGCTCGCCCGATCAGGACGCGGCCGGGCCCGTGCGCCATCCGGTCGTCGTGGTCGGTGCCGGGCCGGTCGGGCTTGCTGCGGCGATCGACCTGGCGCTGCACGACGTGCCCGTCGTCGTGCTCGACGACAACGACAAGGTCTCGTTCGGCTCGCGCGCGATCTGCTTTGCCAAGCGACCGCTGGAAATCCTCGACCGGCTCGGTTGCGGGGCGCCGATGGTCGAGAAGGGCGTGACCTGGAACCTCGGCAAGGTCTATTTCGGCGAGCGTCGGGTCTACGGGTTCAACCTGTTGCCGGAGGCGGGCCACAAGCGGCCGGCCTTCATCAACCTGCAGCAATATCATTTCGAAAAATATCTGGTTGACCGGGTTCGCGAACTCGAGGCCGAGGGCAGGCCGATCGAGATCCGGGGTCGAAACCGGGTGACGGCGGTGGAACCTAGCGCGGATGGGGTGCGCATTGACGTGGAAACCCCCGAGGGCCCCTACCGGCTCGCCGCCGACTGGCTGATCGCCTGCGATGGCGCCGGCTCGCCGGTGCGCGCCATGATGGGGCTCGATTTCGTCGGCCGCGTCTTCGAGGACAATTTCCTGATCGCCGACGTGCGCATGGAGGCCGATTTCCCCACCGAGCGCTGGTTCTGGTTCGACCCGCCCTTCAACAAGGGCCAGTCCGCGCTGCTGCACAAGCAGCCGGACGGGGTCTGGCGGATCGACCTGCAACTGGGCTGGGATATCGACAAGGAACGCGAGAAGAAACCGGAAAACGTCATTCCGCGGCTGAAGGCGATGCTCGGCGAGGACGCACGCTTCGAACTGGAATGGGTTTCGATCTACACCTTCCAGTGCCGGCGCATGGAGCGCTTCCGGCACGGGCGGGTGGTGTTTGCCGGCGACGCCGCCCATCAGGTTTCGCCGTTCGGCGCGCGCGGCGCCAATTCGGGCCTGCAGGATACCGACAATCTGGTCTGGAAGCTGAAACTGATGCTCGACGGGCTGGCGCCCGAAAGCCTGCTCGACAGCTATGACGACGAACGCCTCCATGGTGCCGACGAGAATATCCGCAACTCGACCCGGTCGACCGACTTCATCACGCCGAAATCCGAGGCCAGCCGGCTGTTTCGCGACGCGGTTCTCGACCTGTCGGAAAGCTTCGCGTTCGCCCGGCCGCTGGTCAATTCGGGCCGGCTGTCGGTGCCGTGCACCTATGACGGGTCGCCGCTCAACGGAGCCGATGCCGGCGACATGCCTGCGCGTACCCGGCCCGGCTCGCCGGCAGCCGACGCGCCGGTGGCGGGCGGCTGGCTGCTCGACCGGCTCGGCGCCGGCTTCCAGCTTCTGACGATCGATCGCGACGCGCCCGACCGGCTCGATGTTGACGGCGTCGAGATCGCACGGGTCGCGCTGTCGGCGAGCGACGACCCGTCCGGCGCGCTCGCAGAGCGTTATCTCGGCGCGACTTCGGGCGCGGTCTATCTGATGCGGCCCGACCAGCACGTGGCCGCGCGCTGGCTGGCCTTTGACGAAGAGGCCGTGCGCGCCGCCCTCAAACGCGCGGTCGGGCGGGAGACATGACGATGGCGAAACTCGTTACACAGCCCAACATTGCCGGTCCGGACGACTTCTATGCCGAGTTGCTGGCGCTGCATGACGGGCGCGACAAGGCTGAAAGCGACGCCATCAACGCGCGACTGATCCTGTTGCTGGCCAACCATATCGGCGACCGGGACGTGCTGCGCGAAGCATTCGAGGCGGCGGCCGGCGCGAAAAAATAAGCCGGCTATCGACCCTGGCATTGTTATGCCGACGATGCCTCCTGCGGCTCGAACGGACGTGTGCACACCACCAGCATGCGGGCGCCGTCGGGCCCGGCTGCGGCATAGAGATGGCCGCGGCCCGAATCGAAATAGGCGCTCTCGCCCGTGGCCAGCGTGACGGGCTCCAGGTCCTGGAAATGAATAGTCACGCTGCCGTCGATGACGAAGGCGAATTCTTCGCCGGCATGGCTGATGAAGCGGTCGAAGCGCATCGTCTCCAGCGGCCGCAAGGTACCCAGCATCGGCGTCATGCCCTTGTGCCACAGATCGGGAAACAGCATCTCGTAGGAATAGTTTTCCGTCTCATGCAGCCGGAACTCGCCGATGCGCGACACCGCGACCTCGCCCGGGCGGAAGCGTTCGCCATGTTCTGAAAACAGCGCCGACACGTCGACGCCGAGACCGTCGGCGAGCTGGCTGAAACGGTCATAGGTCAGCGCCATCAGGCCGCGCTCGACCTTCGACACGGTTGATACGGCAAGCCGCGAGCTTTTCGCCACCTCTGCGAGGGTCAGGCCGCGCTCGTGGCGGATTTCGCGCAGCCGCTCGCCCATTCTGACACGGCGGTCGGCCGGTTCCATCCGTTTCGGGGTGCGTCGATCGGTGGGTTTGTCCATCGGCGAACTCTATGCGCGGGAGGAGGCCGCGTCCACATATTTTCCGATGGGAAAATTTCGATTTTCTTATCGGAAATTCCTTGTTACGGTTTCGACATGCGCCGGGCGATAGCCCGCGACAGGGCTTTTGGGAGGAGGCTTGCGTGTCGGACCGTTTGCCGCAAGACGTCGAGATTGCCGTGATCGGCGCGGGCATCGCCGGCGCCTCGGTCGCCGCCGAACTGGCGACAAGCGCGCGCGTGGCCTTGCTCGAGCGCGAGGCCCAGCCCGGTTATCACACCACCGGCCGTTCGGCGGCGTTGTTTTCGACCATTTACGGTCCCGCCCCGATCCGCGCCCTGTCGCGCGCCTCGGCCCCATTCTTCGATGCGCCGCCGGAGGGTTTCGCCGCCGGGCCGTTGCTGTCGCCGCGCGGCGTTATCATGATCGCCCGCCAGGACCAGCTCGGTTCCGTCGAGGCGATGCTGGCCGAATTGGCGCAGGGCAGCGCGGTCGACCGGCTCGACGCCGCCGCGATCGCGGCGATGGTGCCGCTTCTGCGCCCGGGCTATGCGGTTGCCGCCGTGCATGAGCCGGGCGCGCGCGACATTGACGTTGATGCGCTGCACCAGGGATATCTGCGCCGCTTTCGTGCCCGTGGCGGTCGGCTTGTGACCGACGGCGGCGTCGACGCGCTGGCGCATGACGGTCAGGGCTGGCGAATCGATACCGGCCGCGGTGCCATTCGCGCCGGCACGGTGGTCAACGCCGCCGGCGCCTGGGCGGACGAAATCGCCGCCCTGGCCGGCGCGGCCCCAGTCGGGCTGGTGCCCAAGCGCCGGACCGCGATGATCGTTTCGGCTCCGGAAGGAGTTTCGGTATCCGGCTATCCGACCGTCGTCGACATCGACGAGCAATTCTATTTGAAGCCCGACTCCGGCCGCCTGCTGATTTCGCCGGCCGACGAGACGCCGTCGCCGCCCTGCGACGCCCAGCCGGAAGAGATCGACATCGCGGTCTGTGTCGACCGCATCGAGCGGGCCTTCGACCTCAAGGTGGCGCGCATCGACAACAAATGGGCGGGGCTGCGCAGTTTCGTCGCCGACAAGGTGCCGGTCGCCGGTTACGACCCGTCGGTGCCCGGCTTCTTCTGGCTGGCCGGGCAGGGCGGCTACGGCATCCAGTCCGCGCCGGCGCTGGCGCGTTGCGCGGCGGCGCTGGTGCTGCGCGCCGACCCGCCGGCCGACATTGTCGAGCACGGTCTCGATGTGCGCGATCTGGCGCCCGAACGCCCGGCGTGCCGCCGATGATCTGGCTCGTTCCGCTTGCCGCACTGGGGCTTTTGGCGTCGGGCCTGGCGCTCGCTTATGTGATCGGCGCCTCGGCGGTGCTTGCCTTCCTGGTGACGGACAATGCGCGCTATCTCGCCATTCTGCCGCAAAAAGTATTTTCCCAGATCAGCGTCTTCGCGCTTTTGGCGATGCCGCTGTTCATCCTCGCCGGCGAGATCATGAACCGGGCCGGCGTCACCCGGGCCCTGATCGACCTGTCGATGGCGCTGGTCGGGCGCCTGCGTGGCGGGCTCGGCCACGTCAACATCATGACCAGCGTGTTTTTCGCCGGCATTTCCGGTTCGGCGGTCGCCGACGCGGCCGCGCTCTCCAACACGCTGGTGCCGGCGATGCGCGAGCGCGGCTACTCGGCCACCTATGCCGGCGCCATCACCGCGTCCTCCTCGATCATCGGGCCGATCGTGCCGCCCTCCATCATCCTGATCTTTTACGGCGCGCTGATGCAGACCTCGGTGGCGGCGCTGTTCATGGCCGGCATTCTGCCGGGGCTGCTTTTGACCGGGGCCTTGTTCGCGCTCAATGCCTGGTATGCCTGGCGCGACGACCATCCGCGCCTGGAGTGCGGCGAGGCGCCCGCCTTCGGCCCGACCCTGGTCGGGGCCCTGCCGGCGCTCAGCCTGCCGCTGATCATTGTCGGCGGCATCGTTTTCGGCTGGATGACGCCAACGGAAGCCGCCGCCGTTGCCGTGGTAGCCGCACTTGCCGCCGGCACCTTCTACACCGGCATCACCCGCCAGGGGCTTCTGGAGGCGCTGCGGCGCACGGCAACGCTCACCGGTTCGATCTTCATCATCCTGTGCGCCGTCGCGGCCCTCGGCCACCTGGCCGCGCTGGAGCGCATTCCCGAGGCGATCGCCGCGCTGGTCGCAGATCTCGGCCTCGGACCGATCGGTTTCATGCTGGCCATGAACATCATTTTCATCGTTGCCGGCATGGTGCTCGACATCACCGTGGCGCTGGCGCTGCTGGTGCCGCTGCTCGCCCCGGTCGCGCTCGCCGGCGGCGCCGACCCGGTCCATCTCGGCATCGTGATCTGCTTCAATCTGTGTATCGGGCTGGTCTCGCCGCCCCTCGGCGGTTGCCTGCTGATCGTCTCGGCCGTCACCCGCGTCGGCTACTGGCAACTCGCGCGCGCCGTCATTCCTTTCGTCGTTCTGGAGATGGCGGTGCTTGGCGTCATCATCGTCTTTCCGCAGATCAGTCTTGTCCTGCCCCGCGCCATGGGGTTGTGACGCAACAGGGCCGAACCGACAATAACGGCCAGAAAGGGAGGAGAACATGAAACTTCGACTTTGGATCGGAAGCCTCGCGCTCGCTGCCGCCGTCGGCCTCGCGCCGCCGGTGCGGGCGCAGACGGTCAAGGTGGCGCTCGACAGCCCGCCGGACCTCGAGCAGTCCGGCACCTATGTGTGGGCGCATGCCTTCGCGACCTATCTCAACGAGAACGGCATCGAGGCGGAGGAGTTCCAGCGCGGTGCGCTGGGCGAGGAGGCCGAGCGCCTCGATCAGGTCAGCCAGGGCCTGCTTGAAGTGTCGATGTCGGACGTGAAATCGGCCGGCACGCTCGATACGCTGATCTACGGCGTCTATCTGCCCTATTTCTTCGACGACCTCGGCGAGGTCGACGAGGCGCTTTACGCGGGCGGTATGCTCGAGAAGATCAATGCCGGCACGACGCCCAAGGGCGTGCGGGTGCTCGGCGTCGCCCATCTCGGCCTCCCGGCCGGCATCTTCAACACCAAGAAGCCGGTTGCCGGCGTGGCCGACATGGCCGGGCTGCGCATGCGCGCGCTCGACGAGATCCAGATCTCGCTGTTCGAGGCCTGGGGTTCGACCGGCACCATCGTGAGCTGGGCCGAAGTGCCGAACGCGCTCCAGACGGGGGTCGCCGACGGCTATATCAACCCGCCTTTCGTGCCGCTTCTGTTCGGCCATACCGGCTTCATCAAGCACTTCACCGATGCCGGGACTTCGCCCTCGGTCCGCCTCGCGATCGCGTCCGAGGACTGGTATCAGGGCCTGTCCGAGGAAGAGCGCCAGACGGTCGACGATGCCGTCAAGGCGGCCGACAAGGCCAATCGCGCATGGCTTGAAAAGCGTTCCGGCATTCTCGACGCGCTCGAGGAGGCCGGCATCGCCGTCACCCGCCTGACGCCGGAGGCCCGTGCCGAGTTCCGCGAAAAATCCCGGGCGGTCTACACCGCCGGTCCGGTCAACGCCGATCAGCTCGCCACCTGGTCGGCCTCTCTGGGACGCTGAGCGGATGCGGGCCGTGGCCGCGATCCTCGACCGGCTTTCGGCATCGCTCAACGCGGCCGCGCTATGGGGCGCGGTCGCGGCGGTGGTGGTGATGGTGCTGGCGGCGAGCTGGCAGGTCGTGGCCCGCTACATCCTTGCCGCGCCGCCGATCTGGACCGAGGAACTCGCCCGTTACGCCATGGTGTGGGCCGGCATGCTGGGCGCATCCTGCGCCTTTCGAGCCCATGCCGACCCGAACCTGTTTCCCACAATGCGCGACAAGGCCGGCCCGGTCGGCGCCTTGATGGCGCTGGCGCGGCTTGCCGGCGTGGCCGTCTTTGCCGCGCCGGTTCTTTATTATTCGCTCTTGAGCGCTTCCGGCGACCCGACACGCGGCTATCTCGCCCGTCTGGCCGGCCGCAATTCCGAGACGCTGGGCATCTCCATGGCCTGGTTCGGCCTCGCCATTCCGATCGCCTTCGCGCTGATCTTTCTACATCTCCTGGCCGATTTCGCCGCCCGGCTGTCGGCCTTTGATCCCGACGAACAGCAGGACAGCACGCCGTGAAAAAAGTCTTCATCGCCGGCCTCGCCACCGAGACCAACACGTTTTCGCCGATTCCGACCGGCCTGGCCTCGTTCGAGGAAACCTTTCTGAGCCGTGAGGCGACGCGGGAAACGCCGAACCTGTTTTCCGCGCCGCTGCATGTGTGGCGCCGCCGCGCCGAGGAACGCGGCTGGCAGGTGGTCGAAAGCCTCGCCGCCTTCGCCCAGCCGGCCGGACCCACGATCGGCTCTGTCTACGAGGCCTTCCGCGCCGAAATCCTCGCCGACCTGCGCAAGGCGATGCCGGTCGACATCGTGCTCTTGTCGATGCACGGCGCGATGATCGCCCAGGGCTGCGACGATTGCGAAGGCGATCTGATGGCGCATATCCGCGAGCTTGTCGGCACGGAAGCGGTGCTCGGGCTCGAGATCGACCCGCACAACCATCTCACCCCGCTGATGCTCGAAGCCGCCGATCTGATCGTTTGCTACAAGGAATATCCGCATACCGATTCGCCGGACCGGGCCGAGGAACTGTTTACGCTCGCCGCCGATACAGCCGACGGCAAGATCCGGCCGGTCATGCGCGATTATGACTGCCGCATGATGGGCTCCTATCAGACGCCGAAGGAGCCGATGCGCGGTTTTGTCGACGCGATGATGGCCCGCGAGGGACACGGCGGCATCCTGTCCTTGTCGCTCGCGCACGGTTTTCCCTGGGGCGACCACCCGCTGGTCGGCACGCGCATGCTTGCGATCGCCGACGGCGACGCCGACCTCGCCGCCGCAACCGCGCGCGAATTCGGCGAGAAATTGTGGTCGATCCGGGAAGGGTTGCGCTCGGACTTCCCGTCGATCGACGCGGCGCTGGACCGGGCGAGCGCGTCCAACGGCAACCCGGTCGTGCTGGCCGACTATGCCGACAATGCCGGCGGCGGCGCGCCGAGCGATGCCACCTTCGTCCTCCAGGAAGTGCTCAAGCGCGGGCTCAAGGACATCGTGCTCGGACTTTTCTGGGACCCGGGCGTGGTGCGCATGTGCCAGGAAGCCGGCGAGGGCGCGGTGATGCCGATCCGCCTCGGCGGCAAGGTCGGGCCGATGTCCGGCGACCCGGTCGACATCACCGTCACCGTCCGCAAGGCGGCCAGGAACCTTTCCCAGCATATGGGCGAGACGCTGATGCCGATGGGCAATATGGTCTGGCTGGAGGCCGACGGCGTGCATCTGGTCGTCAACGATCTGCGCACCCAGACCTTCCACCCCGAAGCCTTCACCCAGCTCGGTATCGATCTCGAGGCGATGCGCATCGTGGTGGTCAAATCCTCGCAGCATTTTTATGCCGGCTTCGCCCCGATCGCCGCCGAGGTGATCCATATGGCGACCCCCGGCGCGATCGCGCCCGATTTCGCCGCCATTCCCTTCACCCGCAGAAAGGGCGACTATTGGCCCAAAGTGGAGGATCCGTTCGCATGACCAACCCGCTGATTGCCGCCCGCGACCGTTTCGCCGCGTGCCACCCCGAACAGCGCGTGAGCCTGCGCGGGCGAGAATGGGGCGTGGTTGCGGCCGGCACCGACGGCCCGGCTCTCGTCCTGATTCCGGGCACGCTGGGCCGCGCCGATATTTTCTGGCAGCAGATCGAGGCGCTGGCCGGGCGCGCCCGGGTAATTGCCGTCACCTATCCCGACAGCGGCGGCGTGCGCGAGTGGGCGGGCGACCTGGCCGAACTCCTGCGGCAGCGCGGCGTGCGGGCGGCGACGGTGCTCGGCTCCTCGCTCGGCGGCTATCTCGCGCAATATTTCGCCGCCATTCATCCGGAGCTGGTGAAGCGGCTGCTCGCCGCCAACACGCTCGGTTCGGTGGACGAGATCAGGCAGTTTCCCCCCTACAATTCCGATCTCGACCAGGCGCCGATCGCCGAGCTGAGGGACGGTTTCGGACGCGGCTTGACCGCGTGGGGAAAAACCCATCCGGACCAGGCCGATCTGGTCGCGCTGCTGATGGCCGAGCAGGGCGGTCGTATCCGCGAAGCGGAATTGCGAACCCGGTTGAAGGCGCTTCGCGACGGACCCGATCTGCCGCCCGTTTCCCTGCCGCATGAGCGCATCGTCGCCATCGAGAGTGAAGACGACCCGCTGCTGCCGCAGCCGATGCGAGAGGCGCTGCGTGCGCGGCTCGACCCGGGCGTGTGCTACCGGTTCGCCTGGGGCGGCCATTTTCCCTACGTGGTCCGCCCGGCCGCCTATACCGGGCTTTTGGAAGAACAGCTCGAGCTGGAGGTCACCGGCCAGGGGTGGGGCGAGGGGGCGATGCGCCGGCAATGATCGTACTTTCCAATCTGGACGTCGCCGCCTGCCTGCCGATGCGCGATGCGATCGAGGTGGTGGAAACCGCGATGAAGGCGGTCTCCGCCGGTCAGGCCAATCTGCCGCTGCGCTCGCTCGTCGAAGTCGGCGGCGACAACCGCCTGGGCATCATGCCCGGGGCGTTTTTGCCCGGCGTCGCCGGCCAGCCGGCCTGTTTCGGGATCAAGCTTCTGAGCCTTTTCCCGCAAAATCCCGACGCCGGCTATTCCTCGCACGAGGGCGCCTATGTGCTGTTCGAGGGCGAACACGGCACGGCGATCGCGATGATGAACGCCGGGCTGATGACGGCGATCCGCACCGCCGCCGCCAGCGCGGTCGCCACCCGTGCACTGGCGCGGCCAAATGCGCGTGTGCTGACCCTCGTCGGCGCCGGCGAGCAGGCCGAGCATCATCTACACGCGATGATGTGCGTGCGCGATATCAGCCAGGTCCGCGTCGTCGGCCGGCGGGCCACGACCCGCGACGCCTTCATCGCCCGCGCCCGGGCGCGCTATGGCGATGTCGCCATCGAGCCGGCCGACGACGTCAGAACCGCCGTGGCCGGCGCCGACATCGTCTGCACCGTCACCTCCTCGGCGGAGCCGGTCCTGCAAGGCGGGTGGGTCGATCCGGGCACCCATCTCAACGTCGCCGGCGCGTCGGTGCCGTCGAGCCGCGAGATCGACGAGGACATGGTCGCGCGCGCGGCGCTGTTCGTCGACTACCGCGCCTCGACCTTCGCCCAGGCCGGCGAGGTCATCGCTGCGCTCGAAAGCGGCCGCATCGACCAGGACCACGTGCGCGCCGAGATCGGCGAGGTGCTGGCCGGTGCGCATGGCGGCCGCGGCACTGACGACGAGATCACCCTCTACCGCTCGCTCGGCGTCGCCGCGCAGGACCTCGCCGCCGCCTGGCACTGCCTGACCCAGGCGCGCGAGCGTGGTCTGGGCGTGAGTGCGACGCTCTGATACCGACCCGTGGCCGCGAACGGCCGAGCATGGGCGAATCGTCGCGCTTTGCCTTCGCGCCGAAACCGATTATGAAGCGGCGCAAGGACGCCATCTTCGGATGGCGCGGTTTCGGCTGCCGACGGAGAAGTTTGCGCCATGACGACAATCGTATCCAACCCCAAGCGCATCACGGTGTTCGGCGGGTCCGGCTTTCTCGGCCGCCATGTCGTGCGCGCGCTCGCCCGGCGCGGCTATCTCGTGCGCGTCGCCTGCCGCCGGCCCGACCTCGCCGGCCATTTGCAGCCGCTCGGCAATGTCGGCCAGATCCAGGCGGTCCAGGCCAATCTGCGCTATCGTTGGTCGGTGGACCGCGCGCTCGAGGGCTCCGACTACGCCGTCAACGCGGTCGGCATCCTGTTTGAATCGGGGCGCCAGCGCTTTTCGGCCGTCCAGGATTTGGGCGCACGCGCGGTGGCCGAGGCCGCCCGTGCCGCCGGCGTCGGCATGACCCAGGTTTCAGCCATCGGCGCCGACTCACAAGCCGAATCTACCTACGCCCGCTCCAAGGCGCTGGGCGAGCAGGCGGTGCGCGAGACCCTGCCCGACGCGGTCATCGTGCGCCCCTCGATCCTGTTCGGTCCCGAGGACGATTTCTTCAACCGTTTTGCCGGCATGGCCCGTTTTTCGCCGGTCCTGCCCCTGGTCGGCGGCGGACACACCCGCTTCCAGCCGGTTTATGTCGCCGACGTCGCGGAAGTCGTGGCGCGTGCCGTCGACGGCAATCTGGCCGCCGGCACGACCTACGAGCTCGGCGGGCCGGAAGTGCTCAGCTTCCGCGAATGCATGGAAAAGATGCTGGAGGTGGTTGAGCGCAAGCGCATGTTCGTCGATTTGCCCTGGTCGCTGGCGCGTTTGCAGGCCTGGTTCCTCGAATTCCTGCCAACCCCCCTCTTGACCCGCGATCAGGTCACGCTGCTCCAGTCCGACAATGTCGTCTCCGAGGCCGCGATCCAGGACGGCCGCACGCTGGACGGGCTCGGCATCCGGCCGCAGGCGCTCGAGACCATTCTGCCCACCTATCTGTGGCGCTACCGCAAGACCGGCCAGTTCGTCACCGGCAAGGTGGCCTGACCGGTCTTGGATCTGCCCTTCGCCCTGCTGCCGGACGGGTTTGGCGTCGCAGCGGCGGCGATATTGGTGAGTGCCAGTTTCTTCACCTCGGCGCTGACGGCCGCTTTCGGTGTCGGCGGCGGCGTGGCCATGCTCGCGCTGATGGGCCTGTTCATCCCCGTCGCCGCGCTGATACCCGTCCACGGCGCGGTCCAGCTTGGCTCCAACACCGGTCGGGCCTGGCATCAGCGGGCCAATGTGTACTGGGTAATCGCCGCCCCCTTTCTGATCGGCAGCGTGATCGGGGCGGCCGGCGGCGCCTTCTTCGTCGTGCAACTGCCCGACGCGCTGCTCAAGCTCGCGCTCGGCCTGTTCGTCATCGTCGTCACCTGGAGCCGCATTCCCGGCATCGGCCGGCTCGGGGCGGCCGGCTTGACGCTGGGCAGCGCGGTGCTCGCCTTCGTCACCATGTTCATGGGCGCGACCGGGCCGTTGCTGTCGGCCTTCTTCGCCCAGCTTTTCCCCGACGACCGCAAGGCGCTGGTGGCCACGCACGCGGCCGGCATGACGGTTCAGCACGCGCTCAAGCTCGTCGTCTTCGGGCTCGCCGGGTTCGCCTTCTGGCGCTGGCTGCCGCTGATCGCGGCGATGATCGCCTCCGGCTATCTCGGTACGGTTTACGGTACGCGGCTGTTGGAGGCGCTGCCGGAGACGGCGTTCCGCCAAGGTTTCCGTATCGGCATTACCCTTCTGGCGCTCGACATGATGCGGCGCGGTGCGATGGCGCTGTTGTAAACCACTTGAGGGTCTGAAAAGCGATCCCCGCAGACGGGCCGGACCGTTCTGCCGCGATCGCCGTCGCGCGGTCTACCCCCAGACCAGAAGCGCGACCAGGCCGACGGAGCCCACGACCAGCCGCCACCAGCCGAACAGCCGGTAGCCGTGCCGGGAGACGTAGTCGAGCAGGTAGCGCACGACGATCACCGCCATGATGAAGGCCGTGACGAAGCCGACGGCGATGATCGGCAGGTCGGATGCCGACAACACGTCACGGTTCTTGTACAGATCGAAGACGAAGGCGCCGGCCATGGTCGGCATCGCCAGAAAGAAGGAAAACTCCGCCGCCGAGCGCTTGTCGGCGCCCATCAGCAACGCGCCGACGATTGTCGCGCCGGAGCGCGAGGTGCCCGGAATCATCGCCAGGCACTGGAAAAGGCCGATCTTGAAACAGAGGCTCGGCGGATAGTCCATCACGTCCGCATAGCGCGGTTCGAGCGCCAGGCGGTCGACCCACAGCAGGATCACGCCGCCGACGATCAGCATGATGCAGATCAGCATCGGCGTCTCGAACAGCACCGTCTTGATGAAGCCGTGTGCGGCCGCGCCCACGACGGCCGCCGGCAGGAAGGCGATCAGGATGCCGGCGACGAAGCGCCTCGTGCGCGCGTCGCTCGGAAAGTCCACGAGCAGCCGCAGCAGCCGGGTGAAATAGACGCTGAGAATGGCCAGTATGGCGCCGAGCTGGATCAGAACCTCGAAGGCCTTGCCGGTCGACTCGAAGCCCATAAAATGGCCGGCAAGCAGGATATGGCCGGTCGAGGAGACGGGTATGAACTCGGTCAGCCCTTCCAGAAGGCCGAGCATCGCCGCGTCCACAATCGTCTGCTGTGCCATCAAATTCTCCGGCTCGTCTTCTGGGCGCCGCCTTGCGTGTCCTGATATGTGCCCCTAAGAGACTGGCCCTTGACGCGACCCTGCCGGAGGCGCGGGAGATTTAGCGCGCCGGTCTTTAAAAGGCCAGAGGCTTGGGCCAGTCGTCATGCGGGATGTGGAGCGCGGCATGAGGAACGATCACATAGTTGCAGGCTGGAGAAGGCGGTCGGGGCCGGTCCCGTCCGCGCCGCCGCGGATCCGGGATGGCCGATTTCCGCCACATCCTTGCGCGATGCGTTAGCGTCCCGCTTGCGCCGAGCCCGTCCAGGGCTTGCCGATGGCAAGTTCCGGGCGCAAACCTGCACTGTCGATTGGCTCCAAACCCACAGTCCGAATCATGCTGACACTGTTTCATCATCCGCTGGTCGCCTCCTGCCGCTACGTGCGCCTGTCCTGCGCCGAATATGGCGAGGACCTGCAGCTCATCGACGAGAAGCCGTGGTTGCGGCGCCCCGAACTGCTCGAAATGAACCCGGCGGGAACCCTGCCGGTGTTGCTGGCGGAGGGCGACACGCCGATCGTCGGCGCCGGCGTGATCGCCGAATATCTCGACGAGACGCGCGGCGCGCTGATGCGCGAGCGCCGGCTTTACGGCGACGATCCATTCATGCGCGCCGAGATCCGCCGCCTGGTCGACTGGTATTTGGTCAAGACCGACAACGAAGTGACCCGCCATCTGGTGCGCGAGCGCGCCTTCAAGCCGCTGATGACCAGCATGCAGGGCGGAGGCTCGCCGGATTCGGCGGCGATCCGCGCTGCGCGCGCCAATGTGAAGCCGCACCTGAAATACACCAACTGGCTGGCCGGCACGCGCGACTGGCTGGCCGGCGACCGGCTCTCCTATGCCGACCTTGCCGCCGCCGCGGCGCTGTCGGTGCTCGATTATCTCGGCGAGGTGCCGTGGGAGGACTATCGCGCCGCGCGCGACTGGTACGGGCGCATCAAGTCCAGACCGTCGTTCCGTTCGCTTCTCGCCGACCGCGCCCCGGGCCTGTCGCCGGTGTCGCACTACGCCGATCTGGATTTTTGACCATGAGCCAGTCCGCGCGGCCGACAACGAGCCCCCTGCGGACCTTCCTCGATCGCGAGGCGGCCGCCGTTGGGTTCGACCTCGTGCGCGTGGTGCGGCCCGATGCCGTGCCGGATCTGCCGCAGCGGCTGCGGCAATTCGTCGATGACGGCCATCACGCCACCATGGGCTGGCTCGCCGAACGCATGGAGGCGCGCGCCGCCCCGCACCGGCTCTGGCCGGAGGTCCGCTCGGTGATCATGCTGGCGATGAATTACGGGCCGGACCACAACCCGCTCGCGGATCTCGCGCGCACCTCGTGCGGGGTGATTTCCGTCTATGCGCAAAACCGCGACTATCACGACGTGGTCAAGGGCAAGCTCAAGCAGCTTGCCGGCAAGCTGGCCGCGCGCGCCGGCGCCGACGTCAAAGTGTTCGTCGACACGGCCCCGGTGATGGAAAAGCCGCTGGCCGCCGCCGCCGGTCTCGGCTGGCAGGGCAAGCACACCAATCTGGTCAGCCGCAGCCACGGGTCCTGGCTTTTCCTCGGCTCGATCTTCACCACGGCCTTTCTGGAGGCCGATAGCGCCGAGGCCGATCATTGCGGACGCTGTCGCGCCTGCCTCGACATCTGCCCCACCAACGCCTTTCCCGCGCCCTACCGGCTCGATGCGGGCCGCTGCATCTCCTACCTTACCATCGAGCATCACGGCCCGATCCCGCGCGCGCTGCGTCCGGCGATCGGCAACCGCATCTATGGCTGCGACGATTGCCTGGCGGTCTGTCCGTGGAACAAGTTCGCCAGGTGCGCTTCCGAGGCCAAGCTGGCCGGCCGGGCCGACCGGCGCGCGCCGGCTTTGCGCGACTTGCTGGCGCTCGACGACGCGGCCTTTCGCAGCCTGTTCTCCGGTTCGCCGGTCAAGCGCACCGGGCGCGACCGTTTCGTGCGCAACGCGCTGGTTGCGGCCGGCAATTCGGGCGACGCCGCGCTGGTGCCGGCCTGCCGAAGCCTGCTCGACGACGCCGCGCCGGTGGTGCGCGGCGCCGCTGTGTGGGCGTTGTCGCGGCTTCTGCCGGCACAGGATTTTCTGGCGCTCGCCGCCGCACTTGCCGCCGATGCCGACCAAAGCGTGCGCGAGGAGTGGCAGGCGGCGTGCGCGGCGGCGCGCACCGGAAACAACAGGGAGTTCGCATGAGGCTGATGATATTCGGCGCCGGCTATTCCGGCCGCGCCATTGCACGACATATGCGCGCCGAAGCCGAGTGGGTCGCCGGCACAACCCGCTCGCGGGAGAATTTCGGCCGTCTCCGCGCCGCCGGGATCGAGCCGTTGGTCTTCGACGGCGAAACGTCCGATCCGGAGCTGCGCGAACGCCTGTCACAGGCAACGCATCTCGTCGTTTCGATCGCGCCGAAGAGCGAGGCCGATCCGGTTCTGGCCGCTTTCGCCGATCTTATCCGGCGCGACATGCCGGAACTCGCCTGGATCGGCTACCTGTCGACCATCGGCGTCTATGGCGACCATGACGGTGCCTGGGTCGACGAGGACACCGCGCCGCGTCCGGTCTCGCCGCGTTCGATCGCGCGCGTGGCGGCCGAAGAGGCCTGGCTGGCGCTCGGCCGCGAACGGGGCGTTCCGGCCGCCATATTGCGGCTTTCGGGCATTTACGGCCCCGGCCGCAACGCGCTCTTGAATCTGTCGAAGGGCACGGCCCGGCGGCTGGTCAAGCGCGGCCAGGTCTTCAACCGCATCCATGTCGCCGACATCGCCGGCGCCACCGCCCATCTCGCGCGCGCTGCGAAGGGCGGCATCTTCAACGTCACCGACGACGAGCCGGCGCCGCCGCAGGACGTGGTCGAGTTCGCCGCCGAAACGATGGGCGTGGCTCCGCCGCCGGAAATCCCGTTCGCGGAAGCCGAGCTGTCGCCGATGGCGCGCTCCTTCTGGGCCGAGACCAAGCGGGTGTCGAATGCGCGCATCAAGGCGGCGGGCTATCGCTTCGCCTATCCCGACTACCGCGCCGCGCTGAGCGGCCTGTGGCGGGACGGGGCCTGGGAGATCGAACCGGGCGCCTGAGCGTCGTCGCGTCGGCGGCACCGGCATGGTATGATTCGGGCAAGGTCGGGCGGCGAGAGCGGGAGCGCATCATGACTTTGAAGGCTTTTTTGTACGCAGGCGCGGTGGCGGCGCTGGTCGCCCTTGGCGGCGCCGCGACGATGCCGGCACAGGCCGGCGAGCCGCTCGCCAAGTCTCTGTTCGGCGCCAAGCGCCTGCCGGCCGCGACCACGCCGCGGGCCTGGGGCTTTTATTCCAAGGGGTGTTTTTCCGGCGGCATGGCGATTGCGGTCGACGGCCCCAACTGGCAGGCCATGCGCGTGTCGCGCAACCGCCGCTGGGGGCACCCGCAGATGATCCGGTTGATCGAAAGACTGTCGCGCGAGGCGGTGGCCGATGGCTGGCCGGGCCTGCTCGTCGGCGACATCTCGCAGCCGCGCGGCGGACCGATGCTGACCGGGCACGCCTCGCACCAGATCGGGCTCGACGCCGATATCTGGCTGACGCCGATGCCGGATCGGCGCCTTACCGCCTCCGAGCGCGAAAATCTGAGCGCGACCTCGGTGCTGCAGCAAGGCTCGCTCTACGTCGACGACCGCATCTGGACGCCGGCCCATGCGGCTCTGCTCAAGCGCGCCGCCGGCTACGCGGAGGTCGAGCGCATCCTGGTCCATCCCGGTATCAAGAAGAAGCTCTGCGACACGGTGACGGGCAACCGAGCCTGGCTCTCCAAGATCAGGCCGTTCTGGGGCCATCATTATCATTTCCATGTCCGGATTGGCTGTCCCGACGGCTCGACCGGCTGCCGTAGCCAGAAGCCGCCGCCGTCGAGCGACGGTTGCGACAAGTCGCTGGCCTGGTGGTTCACGGACGAGCCCTGGCGTCCGGCCAAGGGGCCGGCCAAACCCAAGGCGCGCGACGTCATGGTGATGAAGGACCTGCCGGCCGCCTGTCGCCAGGTGCTCGAGGCGCCGGCGCCGGTGTCCGAGGCCGCCGTGACCATCGGCGGCGATGCCGTCGCCGCGCCGCCGATCGCAGCCAGCGCCTTTGCCGCCACGCCGCGCCGCGAAATTCCCCTGCCCGAGCCGCGTCCGCGGCGCTGAACCGGCCAATGCCCGGCTTTTCGGCGGCAGGGGCTTGCCCTAAACTTTTTAAACCGGTTTAAGAGCCGAAACGGACCGGCGGGAAGGGATCAGGCGTGTCGGAAAGGCTGCGTCTTGCGCTGATCGCGCATGACAAGAAAAAGGACGATCTGGTTGCCTTTGCGCGCCGGCACCGCGCGCGGCTGGCCGGCTGCACGCTCTACGCCACCGGCACCACCGGCGGGCGCATCGTGGAGGCCTGCCAGGAGCTGACGGTTACCCGCATGAAGAGCGGTCCGCTCGGCGGCGACCAGCAGATCGCCGCGCTGATCGCGGAAGGCGGCATCGACGCGCTGGTGTTTTTCGTCGATCCGCTGACGGCGATGCCGCACGATGTCGACGTCAAGGCGCTGATGCGGCTCGCAATCGTCTATGATATCCCCATGGCGCTCAACCGGTCGACCGCCGAAGCGGTTCTCGGCCGGCCGCGGGCGCCCGGTAAAAGCGACCCAGCTTCAGAAACGGACGGCAGGTAGGACGACATGCCCATGGCGGAGGATGCCGACACGGTTCTCAAATTCCCGATCCTGATCGGCGACATCGGCGGCACCAATGCCCGCTTCGCCATTCTGGTCGATTCCTATGCCGAACCGAAGCAGTTCCCGATCGTGCAGACGGCCGATTTCGCCACGATCGACGAGGCCATCCAGGCTTCGATCCTCGACCGCACGTCGATCATCCCGCGCTCGGCCGTGCTGGCCGTCGCCGGTCCGATCGACGGCGACGAGATCGCGCTGACCAATTGCGACTGGGTGGTGCGGCCGAAGGCGATGGCCGCCGCGCTCGGTCTTGAGGACATCGTGCTGCTGAACGATTTCGAGGCCCAGGCGCTGGCTGTGATCGCGCTCGGGGAGGAGCACATGGTCAAGATCGGCGGGGGAGAGGTCGAGCCCAATGCCGGTCGGATCGTGCTCGGCCCGGGTACCGGTCTCGGCGTCGCCGGCCTGGTCCATGCCTGCCATACCTGGATTCCGGTGCCCGGCGAGGGCGGGCATGTCGACATGGGCCCGCGCACGGCGCGCGATCTCGCCGTCTTTCCGCATCTGGAGCCGATCGAGGGACGGATTTCGGCCGAGCAGCTTTTGTGCGGTCGCGGCCTGGTCAATCTCTACCGCGCCATCGCGGCGGCGGACGGCAGCGAAGCGCCATTGTCCACGCCGGCAGAGATCACCGCCGCCGCTCTCGACAAGAGCGATCCCGTCGCTGAGGAGGCGCTGGCCATGTTCGTGGTTGGCCTGGGCCGGCTGGCGGGCGACCTGGCGCTGGTGTTCATGGGGCGCGGCGGTGTTTACCTGACCGGCGGCATTGCCCAGAAGATCGTGCCGGCGCTGAAGGAACCGGCTTTCCGTGCGGCATTCGAGGACAAGGCGCCGCACAGCGACCTGCTCGGGCAGGTCCCGGTCTTCGTCATCACCCATCCTTTGGCTGCACTGACCGGGCTGGCCGCCTATGCGCGCACGCCCGCCCGGTTCGGCGTCGAGATCGACAGCCGTCACTGGCATATCCGGTGAGGCCATGGCTGCGCCGGCTTGACGCCGGTGTTGCAGCGAAGGCATAGGCATTGCCCGGCGATGACGCTAAGAGGGGCATTCCCGTCGGCCGGCGGGTTGCCGCTACCGACCGTGTTGATGCGGCCGGACGGCGGCGCGCTTTTCTCCCGGGCGGCCGAAGGGTCTTCGACCCGCCCGCAACGATCGGAATAGCACGTGACGCCACAGGGATTGCACAGGCCATCGATCGATCCCGGCGAAGTCGTCGCGATCCTGCGCCGCGTGATACGCGAGAACGGGCGCGAATACCTGCCGCATTATGGTTTCGCCGTGCTCTGCCTGATCGCGGTGGCCGGCACCACCGCCTTCGTCGCCTGGGTCATGAAGGATGTCGTCGACAGCATCTTCAATGACCGCCGCTACGACCTGATCGTACTGATCTGCGGCAGCATCGCCGCCGCCTTCGTGCTGCGCGGGCTGGCCACCTACGGCCAGGCCGTGCTGCTGGCCAAGATCGGCAACAATCTCGTGGCGCGGTACCAGAGGCGGCTCTTCGATCATCTCATGCACCTCGGGGTCGATTTCTTCGCCGATACGCGCTCCGGCCAGCTCGCCGCGCGCATCAACGAAAACGTCAACGGCATTCGCGATCTTCTGTCGATGACGCTCACCTCGATCGCCCGCGACGCGGTCTCGCTGGTGGCGCTGGTCATCGTCATGATCATCCAGGATCCGGTTCTGTCGCTGGTGGCGTTCCTCATCGGTCCGCCGCTGATCTACACCGTCAACCGGCTGATGCGCCGGCTGCGGCGCGTGACGCGCGAATCGGTCGAGATCAACGCCCATCTGATCGGCGCCATGCAGGAGGCCGTTCAGGGCATCGCCATCGTCAAGGCCTTCACGATGGAAGGTCAGCTCTCGGACCGGCTGTCGCGGCTGATCGACGATGCCGAATACCGCGCCAACAAGATCGCCCGGGTGTCGGAGCGCACCACGCCGATCGCCGAGATACTGGCCGGTTTCGCGGTCGCCGGCGTCATCGCCTATGCCGGGTATCGTACCGCCTTCGCGCAGGAGCCGCCTGGCGCGGTGATCTCCTTCATCACCGCGTTGCTGCTCGCCTACGATCCGGCGCGCCGGCTGGCCCGGGTCCAGGTCAATCTCGAAAAGTCGCTCGTCAATGCGCGCATGATCTACGAGATTCTCGACATCGAGCCGCGCCAGCGCGATCGCGAGGGCGCGCCGGCGCTGGCGGTTGCGGGCGGCGAGGTACGGTTCGACAAGGTCACTTTCGGCTACACACCCGACATGCCGGTGCTGAGCGATGTCAGTTTCGTCGCCGCTCCCGGCCGTAAAACTGCGATTATCGGCGCCTCGGGCGCCGGCAAGACCACGGTGATCGCGCTGCTGCAGCGCTTCTACGACGTGTGGGACGGCACGATTTCGATCGACGGCCAGGACATTGCCGGCGTGACCAAGCAGTCATTGCGCCAGTCGATCGCCTATGTCTCGCAACAGCCTTACCTGTTCGAAGGCACGATCCGCGACAATATCCGCTACGGCCGCCCGGATGCCAGCGATGCCGAGATCGAGGCGGCGGCGCGCCAGGCTCATGCCGACACCTTTATCGCCGCTCTGCCATTGGGTTACGACACGCAGGTGGGCGAAAACGGCATGACCTTGTCGGGCGGTCAGCGCCAGCGCCTGTCGATCGCGCGCGCGATCGTGCGCAACGCGCCGATCCTGCTGCTCGACGAGGCGACGTCGGCGCTCGACAGCGAATCGGAGGCGCGTGTCCAGCAGGCGCTCGAAACCGTGATGGAAGGCCGCACCACCATCGTGATCGCCCACCGGCTGTCGACCGTGATCGACGCCGATCATATCATCGTGCTCGAGGCCGGGCGCCTGGTCGAGGAAGGCACGCACAAGCAGTTGATGCGCGACCGGGATGGGCTTTATTACCGCTTTAACCAGATGCAGGGCGCCAGCACTCTGGAACTCGTGCGCGACGTTGCCGGCAAGCCCGGCACAGCGGCCGCGCGCAGGAAATCGGCAGGGAGCAAATCGTGAGCGCGATGAAACTGGTCGTTGTCGGCGCCGCCGGCCGCATGGGGCAGACCCTGATCCGCGTCATTCGCCAGACCGAGGGCGTCTGCCTTTCCGGCGCGGTGGAGAGGACCGGATCGCCCTTTGTCGGTCGCGATGCCGGCGAACTGGCCGGCATCGGCATGCTCAACGTCGCAATCAGCGATGACCCGCTGCCGGTATTCGCCGAGGCGGACGGTGTCCTGGATTTCACCGTGCCGGCAGCCACGGTCGAGTTTGCCGGCTATGCCGCGCAGGCCCGCATCGCCCATGTCATCGGCACCACGGGCTGCGCGCCGGAGGACGAGGCCGCGATCGCGGCCGCCGCCCGCCACGCCACGATCGTGAAGTCGGGCAATATGAGCCTGGGCGTCAATCTGCTCGGCGTGCTGGTACGCCAGGCGGCGGCGGCGCTGGACGAGGATTTCGACATCGAGATCGTCGAGATGCACCACCGCCACAAGGTGGACGCACCCTCGGGCACGGCATTGCTGCTCGGCGAGGAGGCGGCCGCCGGACGCGGCATCGCACTGGGCGAGCACAGCGTGCGGGTGCGCGACGGCCATACCGGCCCGCGCCCCAACGGTGCGATTGGGTTCGCCACCTTGCGCGGCGGCTCCGTCGTCGGCGAACATCAGGTTATGCTGGCCGGCGAGGGCGAGCGCCTCGTGCTGTCGCATCAGGCCGAGGATCGCACCATCTTCGCCCGCGGCGCGGTCAAGGCGGCGCTTTGGGCGCATGGTCGCAAGCCCGGGCTTTATTCGATGCTCGACGTCCTGGGTCTGGAAGGGCGATGACCCGCCACTGGGGCATGTATTTCCGTAAATCGCTGTTTTCGGTCGACGCGGTCGATTTCGCCGAAATCGTCGCGGCCATGCGGGTCGGAGATCAGTTTTCGCAATCGGCAAGCCAATAGGGAGACCCCATGTCAGGCACACTCGTCCTCGTTCGCCACGGCCAGAGCGAATGGAACCTCAAGAACCTTTTCACCGGCTGGCGCGACGTCGACCTGACGGAAAAGGGCCATGCCGAGGCCAAAGCGGCCGGAGCGCTGTTGAAGGCGCGCGGCACGACGTTCGACATCGCCTTCACCTCGGTGCTGATGCGCGCGCAGAAGACCTGCCAGCATATTCTCGACGCACTTGGCCAGAGCGATCTGAAGACCGAGCGCGATCTGGCGCTCAACGAGCGCGACTATGGCGATCTGGCCGGGCTCAACAAGGACGACGCGCGCGCCAAATGGGGCGAGGAACAAGTGCATATCTGGCGCCGTTCCTATGATGTCCAGCCGCCCGGCGGCGAAAGCCTGCGCGACACCGGCGCGCGCGTATGGCCCTATTACCTGCACGTTATCCAGCCGCACGTGCTGCGCGGCGAAACCGTTCTGGTCGCCGCCCACGGCAATTCGCTGCGCGCGCTGATCATGGCGCTCGACGGGCTGAAGCCCGACGAGGTGGTGAAGCTCGAACTGGGCACCGGCGTTCCGGTCGTCTACCGGCTGAATGCCGATTCGACCGTGGCGTCGAAGGATATTCTGAAATAGCAGAGGCGACGGGCCGCCACGGTGCGGGCCCGGCGCCATCCGGCCCTTTGGCGTCGGGCCTGCTTAGCGACGCGGGGCCTCTTTTGCCTCGGCGGCCCCGCCGAGGACCGCCCCGCCCATGGCTGCGACCTGGAAATCGACAACGGCCTTGGTCAGGCCCGAAACCGCAGTTGCAAGATCGGGTGCCGCCGGTGTCTGGCTGGTCGAGGCCGGCGTGGAGAAGGCGCGCGCCTTTTGGCGTTGCGCCAGCCGCCGCTTGAGGTCGATTTTGCCCGCGGCCTCCAGATTTTCGAAACGCAAGCCGGCATCGAACTTGCGCGCCAGCGCCTTCATCGCCTGGTTCTGCGGATGGGTGGTCACGTAAAGGCTGACATGGCCGAGCGCCACCGCGCGCTCGATAAGGCGCTCGAACAGCCGGCTGCCGATGCCCCGATGCTGCCAGGCGCGTTCGACGCTGAACGCGATTTCGGCCGATTTTTCCGGCATGTCGGCGCGCTCGTGCAATTCGGCTGCGCCGCGCAGGGCGTCGTCCTCGAAATAACCGACCACCAGTGTCCGCCCGTCAAAGCAGCGTGCGGCGTAGGCGGTCACGAAACGGTCGTCGGTTACGCCATTGAAGCGGTCGCGCCGGCTCGACGCGTCGAGCCGCAACAAATGCTCGCGGAAAAGCGGCAGGTCGCGCGGCGGCAGCACGCGGATCGTACCGGACAGAGACGGAAGCGGGTGGCGCCTGGCCATGTGTCAAACATCCTCGCGGTATTCCTCCCCGAGTCGTCGACTCTTTGCATGCCATGCATATTGTGCACCGCACACAAAAGAACAAGCCGCTGGTGGCGGCGTTCGCGAATGGCAGATACCTGCCTGGCGCATGGCTGTGGGCGGCGGGCCAAACCGCGTGGTCGGCCGCCGCGTTGCAATCAGAATTTGTAGCCGATCCGTGCGGTTACGGTGTCGAGGCGTGCGTCGATCAGCGTGTTGTCGAATTCCTCGAAATCGAAATGCGTGTATTGCAAGCCGAGCAGCAAATTGTCCGTCAGCGCGTAGTCGACATTGGCGCCGAGGGTCCAGCCCCAATCCTGCAATCTGATATTGGTGGTGGCGTAGACGGCGCCGCCATGTGCCGACACCAGAAGCCTGTCCATGGCGTAGCCGGCACGCAGCTTGGCCGCCACCGCGTCATTGGCGTAGATTTTGATCGGCGCGCGTTCGAAGCGGATGTCGAGATTGGTGTATTCGACCTCCGCGCCCACGACCACGGAGCCGAACTGGTGCAGGTAGCCGGCATGGGCGCCGACGACCCAGTCCTCGCCGTGATCCGGGAAAGGCGGGACGAAGGACCGGTCGACATCGTTCATCCACGAATAGCCGACGCTGGCGCCGACATAGGCGCCCGTCCACCCGAAGCGTTCGGGAGCGATTTCAGGGGCTTCGATGATGTCGATATCGGCTGCCGAGGCAGTGCCGGCGGCTGCCAGCAGAAAAAGGCATGAAAGCGCCTTGCGCATCGAAAGGCTCCCTAACGATCCATAAACCATGTTTGGAAAATTACGCGCTTATGGTTTCCGATTGCTTAACGGGTGCTGGGCACGCGAAACCTTGTTTACGTTCTCTCAAAATTTGCGGCGCAAAATTGCAGATCAATCGGGACGAGGGCCGAAAAAATGGAAATTCTGCGCCGGCTTGACGCGCTGTTGGAATGGCTGACGCCGCCGCAATACCGCAACGACCTGCATGTGCAGAAACGCGTGCGCATGTTTTTGATCAGTCACATGTTCGGCCCGATCATGGGTGCGCCGATCCCGATCTTCCTGGCCGTCGTCGACCCCAGCCCGTGGCCGCACGTGCCCCTGCTCGCCGCTTCGATCGCGGCGTTCTGGCTGTTTCCCGTCGCGCTGAAACTGCTGCCGAACCATTATACCGGGCTGGCGCTTTTGTCGGTCTTCAACCTGAATTTCGCAATTCTCTGGGGCTCGTATCACTATGGCGGGGCAAGTTCGCCCTTCCTGATGTGGCTTCTGGTCATGCCGCTGCTGGCGTTTTTCTATCTCGGCTCGAACATGAACACGCGCATCATCATCTTTGCGCAGATCGCCTTCGGGCTTGCTTCGTTCTATGCCGCTTTCCTGTTGGAAAACTCCTTTCCCGCGCATATCCCCGTCCAGGACATGGTGGAGATCGGCGTCATCTCCGCCTTCTGCGCGGCGACCTATGTGTTCTTCATGGCGAGCTACTATTCGCGGGTGGTCGATTCCCAGTCCGAACTGCTGAAGGAGATCGATCGCCACCAGGACACGATGAAGATGCTCAGGGCCTCCAAGGAGGAAGCCGAGCGCGCCAACGGTGCCAAGTCGGAGTTCCTGGCCAAGATGAGCCACGAACTGCGCACGCCGCTCAATGCCGTACTCGGCTATTCAGAAATCCTGCTGGAAGACGCCGAGCTCGAGGGGCGCGGCGAGGACATCGCCGACCTGCAGAAGATCAGCGCCGCAGGCAAGCATCTGCTCGCGATGGTCAACGACATCCTCGACATCTCCAAGATCGAGGCCGGCAAGATGGAACTCAACGTCGAACCCATCGATCTCGCCGGTCTCATCGACGAAATCGAGGCGACGGGCCGGCCGCTGGCCGCCAAGAACACCAACGCCTTCATCGTCGATCGCGCGCCTGATCTGGGCACGATGAACGCCGATGCCACCAAGTTGCGCCAAACGATTTTCAACCTTCTGAGCAATGCGGCCAAATTTACCCAGAACGGCGAGATCACGTTCTCGGCCCGTCGCGAGCGGCGCGGCGGGGCCGATTGGGTGGTGATCGCGGTCCGGGACACCGGCGCGGGCATCGCGCGCGAGCAGCAGGCCAATTTGTTCTCCAATTTCGCCCAGGCAAATCCCGCGATCGCCGCCAAATATGGCGGTACCGGGCTGGGGCTGTCGCTGAGCCAGAATCTATGTCGCCTGATGGGCGGTTGGATTTCTGTTGAAAGCGAACTCGGCAAGGGGTCGTGCTTCACCGTGCACCTTCCCGCCGGAACCGAGGCCAATGCCGAGGCCGGCGAGCGCGAGATGCTTGCCGATGCGATGGCCGAAACCCGCGAACGCAAGACCGGTTTCGCCGGCCTGTCGACCGGCGAGGGCAGCGAGCGGCAAAAGATCCTGATCGTCGACGACGACGTGGTGTTTCTCGAACTGGCCGAGCGCATGCTGATCAAGGAGGGCTTCAGTCCGGTTTGCACCGACGCGCCCGAATCGGTCCTGCAGATCGCACGCACTGTCATGCCGACCGCGATCCTGATCGACATCCAGATGCCGGGCCTCAACGGTTGGGACGTGCTCGACACGCTGCGCTCGGACCCCGTGACGGCGTCGATCCCGGTCTTCATGCTGTCGATCTACGAGGAGCGCCACAAGGCGCGCGAAAACGGCGCCTCGGGCCTGATCTCCAAGCCGCTCGACATCAACAAGCTGAAATCCGCCATGCGCGCCGTGCAAAAGCAGGAAGCCGACGCCGCGCCCGCACGCGCGACGGGTTAAGCCAATCGAGGCGATCATGACTGTGGTTCTCATTGTCGAAGACAATCCGATCAATCGCGATGTTCTCGGGCGACGGCTGGAACGCCGCGGCTACAACATACGCTTCGCCGAGGACGGGCCGGCCGGCGTTCGTGCCGCGGGCGAGGTGATGCCCGATGTCATCTTGATGGATATCGGGCTGGGCGAGATGGATGGCTGGGAGGCGACGCGGCGTATAAAGGCCGACCCCCGCACCGAGGCGATCCCAATCATCGCGCTGACGGCGAGCGCGTTCGAATCCGACCGGGTCAAGAGCCTCGAGGCGGGCTGTTGCGATTTCGACACCAAGCCCGTGGACCTGCAGCGTCTGCTGGGAAAGATCGAGGGCAGCCTGCAGGCCCGCCCGTGATCGAAGGGGGGCGGCGGGCAACCGCGCCCGATCCCGGCATCCCGCTGCCGGCTCCAATCTTGGCCGCCGAGCGCGCGCCAGCCTGACCGTGTGATCGATACGGCTCGGGGCGGCCGAGCCGCTTTCACGCCGGTCGGTGTTGTGGGGACTCGGGATTTCGAAATGGGCAGCCCCGCCACGCGCACGGGGCCGGCGCCGGCGCCGGCGATCGTTGCCGTCGGCGTTGTGCGCTGCTCAGGCGGCGGCCACGACGTCCCGCGCCAACAGCATGGCGCGCAGTTTCTGGAAATCGAGCGGCTTCTGCAGCACGTAGGGCACGGTCAAGCCGAGCGCCTCGGCCCTGGCCTGGGTCTGCTGGAGAACCGTCTCCTGCTCGCCGCTGACGATCAGGATCCGTCCCGCAAAACCGGCTTCGGCCAAAAGCCGCATCAGGTCGAACGCGTCCAGGTTCGGCATGTTGATGTCGAGCGCCATGATGTCGGGCGAGAGCGCTCGCGCGATGTTCAACACACCGCGCGAGTCGGAGGTCGCGAACGCCTCGAACCCGCAACGCTCGGCCACGCGCACGACGAGTTCGGCCGAGGCCGCGTCGTCGTCGACGGCAAGCAGGCGAAGGGCGCGCGAAGTCCGGCCGTTCATGGAACGATGTCCTCAGGCCGCGTTCGATGCGGCTTCCCAGCCGCGAACGGAACCGGGCGAGGGATCGTTTTCGCGATAGGAGCGAAATTCGAGATCGGCATGGCGCATGGCCTCGCGCATCAGCCGCACCAGCATGTCGACGTCCTCGGCAGAGTGATCGGCCATCACCTGCACCCTGAACCGCGCTCCTCCTTGCGGCACGGCCGGATACTCGACCAGATTGGCGATCGCGCCGACCGAGGCCAGTTCGCGCGAGGCGATCCGCGCCAGGCCCTCCGCCCCCACGCGCACCGGCACGATCGGCGACGGGTCGCCGAGCGTTTCCATGCCGGCTTTGGCCATTTCGTTGCGCATGTAGAGGATGTTGTCCATCAGCCTGCGGCGGCGCTCGCGCCCCTCCTGCGAGCGCACGATCTCGAACGCGGCCAGCACGGTTGCCGCCTGAACCGGCGACAGCGCGTTGGAAAAGGTCTGCGTGGCGCTGTAATATTTCAGATATTCGGCGGTTGCCCGGCTCTTGACGGCAACGAAGCCGCCATTCGAGGCAAACGTCTTCGAAAAGCTGCCGATAATGATGTCGACATTGTCGATCATGTTCTGCAGCCCGAGATGGCCGAGGCCGTCATCGCCGATGCAGCCGAAATCATGCGCGCAGTCGACCAGAAGCGTGGCGCCGTATTCGTCGCATGTCGCGCGCAGCGCGGCGATGTCAGGCGTGTCGGAATGCATGGAAAACAGGCTTTCGGTCACCACCAGGATGCCGTTTTCCCGATCGGTGTTACGGATGCGCTGAAGCCGCCGCGCCAAGCCTTCGACGTTGAGATGACCGTGGAAATGGATGTTCTGCGTTGCGGCCCGGGCGCCTTCCTGAAGACAGGAATGGGCAAGCACGTCGAGCACGACATGGTCGTTGGGCCGCACCAGGCCCTGCACCGAGGCGAAGCCGGCCGACCATCCCGTCGGATAGAGCACGATCTCGCGCTCGTTCAGATAGTCGGAGATGGTCCGCTCCAGCTGCAGCGATTGGCGAGTATTGCCCAAAAGCGCCGCCGAGCCGGCACTGTGCACGCCGTATTCTTCGATCGCCTCGATCGCCGCTTCTTTGATCCGCGGGTGTGAGGCCAGGCTAAGATAGTCCTGCGAGGCGAAATTCACCCCGGATATCTCCTCGCCGCAGTCGGTGCGTGCCGAACAATGCGTTTTCGGCGCCGAGGCGGTCGATTTGGCGTAGGGCCACAACCCGTGTTCGCGCCGTTCATCCTGCCAGGCGAAAAACCCGTCGCCGCGTCTGATCAGTTCCGCGCCCGCCGGCTGGCGAAAGTCGCGCAGGCTGCCTTTCAGGGCTGTTTCCGGAATGGCCCGGCCTTGCTTGTTTGCGCTCATATCGAAGTCCCCGTGTTCCATGCTCGCATTTTTCTTTGACGAGACAATACCCGGGACACTTCAATTTCCGATTAAGTGGAATGGTTTATTTTGATTTACAGCTTTTCAGGGAGAAAAAATTAACCAAGAGGCAAATGTATGGAAGAATATGTTTATATAAGAAATGCAAAATTTTAATTGAAATAACAATTAGTTTCTTTTGAGCCGCGTTGGTTTTCCAAATTCATAAAAGTATCAAGTGAAGAACGCCGTCTTTTTGCATGGAAACTGAAACTTAAGCAGGGCGTCCTAGTGTTTCTCGACACAAACCGTGGGGGTTGAGTTGTGCCGATAATGGGGGTCGTGCGCCGGTTGAGCGCCAGTTTCGAGCGCGCGGTGGGGGTGAGTGAACTCGATCCGTCGATCCGCGCGGGTTTGCATCGCCAGCAGATCAGGGCCATCGTAGAGGTTCTGCCGATCGCCGCGGCCGGGGCGATCGTCGCGGCACTGTCGCTGGTATGGGTCGCCGCCGGTACGTCGGCATTTCCGGCGGTCCTGATTTGGGCCGCGGCACTTCTGGTTTCGCTGCGAAGAGGACTGACCTTGTGGCGCGGCAGCGTGCACGACGGCGCCCCAGGCGACGGGACGCTGCGCGCCATCGTTACCGACACGCTGATTGCCGGAACGCTTTGGGGGCTCGTGCCGATCTTGCTGATAGGGCAGGATCAGGCGACGGTCACCCTGATCACGGCTGTGGCGATCGCCGGCATGTTGAGTGCCGGCGGCCTTATCCTGGTCACCCTTCCGCAGGCGGCACTGGCGTTTCTGGTGCCGATTTTCCTCGGCTCCCTCGTTGCGCTTACCCAGATGCAGGACGGTGCCACAGCGCTTGTTCTGGCCGTACTGCTGGTCTGCTTCATGGCCGTCATCATATTGGCGAGCCAGCGCCATGTGCGCGACTTCGTCGTGCACCGGGTGTCGGAAATGAAGATCAGCGAGCAGAACGAGATCATTTCCCTGTTGCTCAAGGAGTTTGAGGAAAACTCCTCCGACTGGCTGTGGGAATTTGATTGCGACGGACGGATCGATCGGGTTTCGGAGCGCTTCGAGGCCGCGGCCGGCCGCACGCGGGCGGCGCTTGTCGGTGTCGATTTCCTCGCCTTTCTGCAAGGCTTGGGCGATGGAAACGATCCCGTCATCCGCGGCATTAAGACCGCGATCGCCGACGGTGCGCCGTTTTCCGATGTCGAGATCCGGATCGGCGAGGCCCCCGGCGAAACCTGGTGGCGGATGACCGGCAAGCCGGCGCGCGACGAGTTCGGGGCCTATCGCGGCTATATCGGCACGGCGTCCGACGTGACCGCCGAAAAGCAGGCGGAACGCCGCATCAGTTTCCTGGCCCACAACGACGCGCTGACCGGGCTGGTCAATCGCGCCCGTTTCACCGAGCTCTTGAAACAGAACGTTGCCAGGTTGGAGCGCTACGGCTCGCCGTTCGCGGTGCTTTATCTCGATCTCGACCAGTTCAAGGCCGTCAATGACAGCATGGGCCACATGGTCGGCGACAGGCTTTTGGAAATGGTTGCCCGGCGTATCAAGAACATCGTGCGCGAAACCGACATCGCCGCGCGCCTGGGCGGCGACGAATTCGCGCTGATCCTGGCCAATGAATGCGAGACGGCGACGGTCGCCGGCCTGGCGGCGCGGCTGGTCGAGGACCTGTCCAGCCCTTACCAGATCGAGGGCGAATTCGTTTCCATCGGCGTCAGCATCGGCATCGCCGTCGCGCCGATCAACGGCATCCGCCCGGACCAGATTCTGCGCAACGCCGACCTTGCGCTTTATCGCGCCAAGGCCGAGGGGCGCGGCGCCTATCGATTTTTCGAAGCGCAGATGGATTCGGATCTGCGCGAACGCCGCATGCTGGAGGCCGAACTGCGTCAGGCGATCGCGGAAAACGAACTCGTCCTGCATTATCAGCCGCTGGTCTCGGCCGAGGACAATCGCCCCAGCGGCTTCGAGGCGCTGGTGCGCTGGAACCACCCGATCCGCGGTCTCGTTCCGCCGTCGGAATTCATTCCGCTGGCCGAGCAATCGGGGCTCATCAAGCAGATCGGCGATTGGACGATCGAGGCGGCCTGCGCCGCGGCCACGGTATGGCCGGGCGATCTCAACGTCGCGGTCAATCTGTCGGCGCGGCATTTCCAGCTTTCCGACATCGTGTCCGTCGTTCGCGACGCGCTGGACAAGACCGGCCTGCCGCCGCATCGTCTGGAACTCGAGATCACCGAAAGCCTGCTGATCGAAAACCCGGACGAGGTGATCGAGAAGCTCAACCGCATCCAGGCTCTGGGCGTGACGGTGGCGATGGACGATTTCGGCACCGGTTATTCCAGCCTCGCCTATCTGCTGAAATTTCCCTTCGACAAGATCAAGATCGACAAATCCTTCGTCACGGCCTCGTCCGAGGACGCGGTGGCGCGCGATATTCTGCGCTCGATCGTGTCGCTGGGACGCACGCTCAAGATCCACATCACGGCCGAAGGGGTCGAGACGCTCGAGCAGGTCGAGTTCCTGCGCGAGATCGCCTGCAACCAGTTGCAGGGTTTCTATTTCGCCAAGCCGCTGGAGGAACTGGATTTGGCCGGATATGTGCTGGCCAATGCGGCAACGCGGTTTGACGCGCGTGCGGACGATGCTGCCGGAGCGCAGCCCAGAACAGGTGCGACCGGTTGATCAGGCCGTGAAGGGAGGAGGGATGAGGCGGCGGTTCGTCGAATTGCCGCCCACGCCGGCCTGCTCAAGAGCGTTTGCAGGCGAGGTGGAAACCGGTTCGCCGTTCAAAAACGCGTCAAAACGATAAGTCGGAGCCGATCTGCGATCCCGTGAACAGCGGAACGGTTCTAGAATTCGAACGTCTGGCGGCTGTCGCCGAAAAGATCCCGGAACGGATCGTGCGGATGCGCCGCATGGGGATCGCCGTTGAACGGAGAGTCCTGTTCCTGCGATGGGTTCACGCTATCCCGCAACGCCGTTTCATTGCCGGAACGGTCGCCGCGCGGCTGTTGTTTGTCTTCCCCGACCATAGTCCCCTCGATCACGCTACGCGTTGTAAAATATTCAGATCTGCCCCGGAAGTGCGCCTGTATACGCCAAAACCGGCGGTAGCGCTCTCACAAATCCTTACGGGGTGTTACCTAATTGTGGCGTGTTACTTAATCGTTGCCGTGCATGGCGGCGCGGATCAGCGTCTTGGCATCGTCGGTGTGCCATTCGGCGGGGCCGTTCATATGCGCCAGCAGACAGCCTTCCGCGTCGATCAGCAGCGTGACCGGCAGGCCGAGCGCGAGCGAACGGGTTTTCAGCTCGTTGAACAGGCCGAGCGTGTTGTCGCGGTAGAAGCGCAGCGACCCGATGCCGATCTCGTCCAGGAACTTAAGCGGTTTCTCGTCGCTACCGGTATCGACATTGACTGCCACCACTTCGAAATCCGGGCCGCCCATCTCCTTTTGCAGGGCGTCTAGCGCCGGCATTTCGGCCCGGCACGGGGCGCACCACGTCGCCCACAGATTCATCAGCACCGTCTTGCCCGAAAGCGCGGCCAGCGTGATCGGCTTGCCGTCCGGGTCGTTGAAGGCAAGGGTGCTCAGCGATTGCGGCGGGTCGGCGGCCAGCATCGCCGCGACCGCGCCCTTGGCCGCCGCGCCCACGGCCGTCGCTTGCCCCGTCTTGGCCTCGCAGCTTGCCGCGGCGACGTCGGCGCCCGGGCGGTCCGTGTTGCCATCGGCGGCCGACCTCACGTATACGGCGATCGCGCCGGCCAGAACCCCGGCGACCGCGGCGGCCAGGATCAGGCGCGTGGCGGGCATGTTCAGCATCTTCCAGTCCATAGGGCCTAACTCCGGCGTCCGGTTAGCATCATGAGCGACAAAAAGACCAGCAACGAAATGTGGGGCGGACGTTTTGCCTCGGGGCCGGCGGCCATCATGGAGGCGATCAACGCATCCATCGACTTCGACCGCAAGCTCTACGCCCAGGACATTCGCGGCTCGCTCGCCCATAGCGTGATGCTCGCCGAAACAGGCATAATCTCGGCCGAAGATCAAAGCCGTATCGCTCACGGCCTGAACACGATCCTGGAAGAAATCGAGGCCGGCACCTTCACCTTTTCGGCCGCGCGCGAAGATATCCATATGAATATCGAAGCCCGTCTGGCCGAACTGATCGGGCCGTCGGCCGGGCGTCTACATACGGCGCGCTCGCGCAACGACCAGGTCGCCGTCGATTTCCGGCTTTGGGTGAAGGAGGAGCTTACCCGCACCGCCGAGGCGCTCAAGGGGCTGATCGGCGCCTTCCTGGCGCGGGCCGAGGACCATGCCGGCACCATCATGCCGGGCTTCACCCATTTGCAGTCGGCGCAGCCGGTCACCTTCGGCCATCATTGCATGGCCTATGTGGAGATGTTCGGTCGGGACCTGTCGCGGGTGCGCGACGCGCTCGAGCGCCTCGACGAAAGCCCGCTCGGCGCCGCCGCGCTGGCCGGCACCGGCTTCCCGATCGATCGCACCATGACCGCTGAGGCGCTCGGCTTCCGCGGCCCGACCCGCAACTCGATCGACAGCGTGTCGGATCGCGACTTCGCGCTCGAGTTCCTGTCGACGGCGGCGATCTGCGCCACCCATCTGTCGCGCCTGGCCGAGGAGATCGTCATCTGGTCGACGCCGCAATTCGGGTTCGTGCGCCTGTCGGATTCCTTTTCCACCGGCTCCTCGATCATGCCGCAGAAGAAGAACCCCGACGCCGCCGAACTCGTTCGCGCCAAGACCGGGCGCATCAATGGCGACCTGCTTGCCCTGCTGACGGTGATGAAGGGCCTGCCGCTCGCCTATTCCAAGGACATGCAGGAAGACAAGGAAGCCGTCTTCGACGCCGCCGAGGCGCTCGAACTCATGCTGGCGGCGATGACCGGCATGGTCGCCGACATGACGGTCGACAAGACCGCCATGCGCAAGGCGGCCGGCGCCGGCTATGCCACCGCGACCGACCTCGCCGACTGGCTGGTGCGGGTGGCCGGCCTACCGTTCCGCGAGGCGCACCATGTCACCGGCCGCGCCGTGGCGCTGGCCGAGGACAAGAAGTCCGCGCTCGAAAAACTCACCCTGGAAGAATTGCAGGCGATCCATGCCGGCATCACCGAGGACGTCTATTCGGTGCTGTCGGTGCGCAATTCGGTACGCAGCCGCACCTCGTTCGGCGGCACCGCGCCCGCCGAGGTCCGCCGCCAGATTCGCTACTGGAAAAAACGGCTGGCGCGCGCCTGACGCGGCGCCGCAAAAGGGGTGCATCGCAAAACGATCTCCGCTAAACACAGTGCTTCGTCATGACGAGGATTGCCATGTGCCTCCGCCGAACCGCCCTGCTGCTTGCCTTGCTGGCCGTCGCCGGCTCCCTGGCCGCGTGCGGACGCCGCAGCCCGCCGATCACGCCCTACGAGGCCGCGCTGGAAAAACGCGCCGAGGCCGAGAAGAAGGGCGAGGAACTGCCGCCGGCGCCCGAGCCGCCCGCAGCCGACAAGCCGTTCATCCTCGACGGTCTGATCGACTGACATGCAAGCTGCCCGGCGCCTTGCGGCCGGACTGATGAACATCTTTCTTTGCTGGACGTGACGTGAACCATTTCGATTATCGCGACGGCGTCCTGTTCGCCGAAGACGTGCCGGTGCCGCAGATCGCGGCTGCCGTCGGAACGCCGTTCTACTGCTATTCGACCGCCACGCTGAGCCGGCATTATAACGTGTTTTCGAACGCCTTTGCCGACCTCGACGCGCTGGTGTGCTACGCGATGAAGGCGAATTCCAACCAGGCGGTGCTGAAAACGCTCGCCGGTCTCGGCGCCGGCGCCGACGTGGTCTCGGAAGGCGAATTGCGCCGCGCGCTGGCGGCCGGTTTCGATCCCGGCAAGATCCTGTTTTCGGGCGTCGGCAAAACCGCCGCGGAGATGGATTTCGCGCTCCAGGCCGGCATTTTTTGCTTCAACGTGGAATCCGAGCCCGAACTGGAGTTGTTGTCGGCACGCGCGGTCGCGGCCGGGCGGGTCGCGCCGGTCTCGCTGCGCATCAACCCGGACGTCGATGCCAGGACGCACCGTAAGATTTCCACCGGCAAGGCGGAAAACAAGTTCGGCATCGCCTGGCAGCATGCGCGCGACGCCTATCGTCGCGCCGCCGCCCTGCCGGGGCTCCGCGTCAGCGGCGTCGACATGCATATCGGCAGCCAGATCACCGAGTTGCAGCCCTTCGACGACGCTTTCGCCCTGCTGACCGAGCTGACCCAGGCGCTGCGGGCCGACGGCCACGCCATCGAACATGTCGATCTCGGCGGGGGGCTCGGCATTCCCTACCGTTTCGACGACGATCCGCCGCCCTTGCCGGACGCCTATGCGGCGATGGTGCGCAAGCGCATGGCCGGGCTCGGCGTCAAGGTGATCTTCGAACCGGGACGCATGATCGTCGGCAATGCCGGCATCCTGGTGGCGAGCGTCATCTTCCTGAAGGAGGGCGATGCCCGCAATTTCCTGATCGTCGACGCGGCCATGAACGATTTGATCCGCCCGACGCTCTACGACGCCTATCACGACATCCGCCCGGTCGCGCAGCCGGGCCGCGATACGCAGACCCTGACAGTCGATGTCGTCGGCCCTGTCTGCGAGACCGGCGATTATCTCGGCCTGGAACGATCCCTGCCGCGGATGGGGCCGGGCGACCTGATCGCCGTCGGGACGGCCGGTGCTTACGGCGCGGTGCAGTCGGGCACCTACAACACCCGCCTGCTCGTGCCCGAGGTGCTGGTCAGCGGCGATCGCTGTCACGTCGTGCGCCCGCGCCCGACCTATGACGCGCTGATCGGCCTGGATTCCGTTCCCGACTGGCTTTAGAGCCGGCAGGCGGGTTTCGCGCGCCACTCAGCGCGATCACGATTGCGGGAATTGCCTCGTCTTCGCCGTCATTTGCGATATCTTGTGACTCGTGACGCGGCGCCGATCGGCGGCCGCGAGCCGAACAGGACGACGCAATGGCCACAGACATGGCGGGCCGTACCGGCGCAAACCGCTCCCTGAAGATCGGCCGGACACGCTTTTCGGCCGCCGTGGCGATGCTCGCCGAGCGAGGCTGGCCGCTTGTCCTGCCGCTCGTTCTGGTTGTTGGGCTCTTCCTCGCCGCCTCGTGGTTCGGCCTGTTTCGTCTCCTGCCGGACTGGGCGCGCATTGCCGCCGTGATCGGCTTCGGTCTTGCCGCGCTCGCCGCGCTCTATCCTCTGCGGTCCTTCCGCTGGCCGACACCGGCCGAGATCGATCGGCGCATCGAGCGCGCCAACCGGTTGCGCCACCGTCCGGTCACGGCCCAGGCTGATCGGCCGGCCGGCGTGGCGGACGACTTTTCCGATGCGCTGTGGCGCGAGCACCAGCGCCGTCTCGCCGAAGGGCTGGGCGCGCTTTCGGGCGACCTGCCGCGCCCGCGAGTGCCCGAGCGCGATCCCTGGGCCCTGCGTGCCCTGGTTCCGCTGCTGCTCGTGGTCGGTTTTGCCTTTTCGGCCAGTCCCTATGGCGGGCGCCTTGGCGACGCGTTTCGTCCGCATGCCGCGGCCGGCGCGGTGCCGGCGCGCATCGACGCCTGGGTGACGCCGCCCTCCTATACCGGCAAGCCGCCGGTTTTCCTGACAGCCGAGGCCAATCGCGAGCAGGAGGGGTTCGAAGTGCCGGCTGGAAGCGAGGTGTCGTTGCGCGTCACCGGCGGGTCGGGCGAGGAACGGCTTGCCTTCCGCGCGGCCGCCTTGCCGGAAGGGAGCGACGCCGCCATTGCCGTTGCCGCCGCGGTCGATGGCGAAGCGGCCCGGCCGGGCGTCTCCCGGTTTGTCTACCGCCTGGCCGAGGCCGGGTCGCTCGCCTTGATGGCGGGCACGCGCGAGCTTGACAGCTGGGCCTTCACCGTGATCGCGGACCGGCCGCCGCGGATCGCCTTCGTCGAAGAGCCGAAACGTGCGGTCAACGGCACGCTCGAACTCGTCTACGAAATCGAGGACGACTACGGCGCGGCTTCGGCGCGTGCGATCATCACGCAGCGGATGCCGCCGCCCGAAGGCGCTCGGCCGCTCTACGAGGCGCCGGACCTGCCGCTTTCGCTGCCGCGCCGGGGCGCGGACGAAAACCGCGCCAAGACCGCCCGCGACTTGACCGAGCATCCCTGGGCGGGCGTCGCGGTTGGCATGCGGCTGGCCGCGGTCGACGATGCCGGCCAGGAGGCGACGAGCGAAGGCAAGACGCTCGTTCTGCCCGAGCGTCCCTTCACCAATCCGCTGGCGCGCGCGGTGATCGAGCAGCGCCGGCTTTTGGCGCTCGACGCCAACCGCAAGTCGCGGGTTCTGGCGCTGATGGACGCCGTCACGTTGAGGCCCGAGGATACGTTCGACACCATGGCGCATTATCTGGGCCTGGTGA
Source organism: Nitratireductor alexandrii (assembly GCF_004000215.1). Classification (GTDB taxonomy): domain Bacteria; phylum Pseudomonadota; class Alphaproteobacteria; order Rhizobiales; family Rhizobiaceae; genus Mangrovimarina; species Mangrovimarina alexandrii. The sequence goes on from NZ_RBVY01000009.1 coordinate 71,152, forward strand.
GCGCGCGCGAACGCCTGGCGCTGGCCGAGGACGACGAGGCGTTGCGCGGCGTGGTCGATTATCTGTGGGAGATCGCACTCGGCATCGAGGACGGCGACCTGACGGCTGCCGAAAAACGCCTGCGCGCCGCGCAGCAGGCCCTGCGCGACGCGTTGGAGAACGGGGCTTCGGACGAGGAGATCGAGCGGCTGATGGCCGAATTGCGCGAGGCCATGCAGGATTTTCTGCGCGAATTCGCAGAGCGAGCGGCGCGCGATCCCAACATGGCCATGCAGATGCCGCAAGACGGCGAGCAACTGCGCCGCAACGACATCGACCGGATGCTCGACCAGATCGAGGATCTCGCGCGTTCGGGTGCCCGCGACAAGGCGCAGGAACTCCTGTCGCAACTGCAAAACATGATGAACAATCTGCAGGCCGGCCGTCACCAGCGCCAGCAGGGCGACGGCCAGCAGAGCGAGATGCGCCAGCAGATGGACAGGCTCGGCGAGATCATGCGCCGGCAGCAGGAGATGATGAACGAGACCCACCGGCTCGATCAGATGCAGCGCGGCCAGCGCGGTCAGCAACCCGGGCAGCAGCGCGGCGACAATGGCGAGCAGGGTCAGCAGGGTCAGGGCGGCATGAGCGCGGAGGAATTCGCCGAGGCGCTGCGCCAGTTGCAGGAAGGCCAGGGCCAACTGCGCGGCGAGCTTGGCGAACTGACCGATCGCCTCGAAGGCATGGGCATTCAGCCCGGCCAGGGTTTCGGCGAAGCCGGCGAGGCGATGGGCGAGGCCGGCGAGGCCCTCGGCGAGGGCCAGGGCGATCGCGCCGTTGGCGAGCAGGGCCGCGCGCTCGAGGCGCTGCGCCGCGGCGCGCAGGACATGATGCAGCAAATGCGCCAGGCCATGCAGGGCGAGCAGGGCGGTTCGGAGGAAGGCGGCCGCCAGCAGAACGCCGACCGCGATCCGCTGGGCCGACCGCGCGCCACGACCGGCCCCGATTTTGGCGATACGGTCGAGGTGCCCGACGAGATCGACGTACAGCGCGCCCGGCGCATTCTCGAGGCGATCCGCCGCCGGCTCGGCGATGCGCTGAGCCCCGAGCTGGAGAAGGACTATCTCGAACGCCTGTTGCAGCTCGAATAGTGCGGCCACGGCACCCTGCGCGGCCACGCGGGCCCGGTCGCGGCCGGCGGGGCTGGCAACGCTATGCCCCAATACCCATTTCACGTGCGGCAGGATGTGGAGCAGACCATGACCGGAAAGATCTACCGAAAGACTCCCGAGGCGCTTGAGCGGCTGAGCGCGGAGCAGTTTCGCGTCACCCAGCAAAACGGCACCGAACGGCCGTTTTCGGGCGCCTATGTCGACAATAAGGATGCGGGCCTCTATGTCGATATCGTCAGCGGCGAGCCGCTTTTCGCGTCGACCGACAAGTTCGAGTCGGGCTGCGGCTGGCCGAGCTTCACCCGTCCGCTCGCCGCCGCCGAGATCGTCGAGCATCTGGACGAGAGCCACGGCATGCGACGCGTCGAGGTGCGCTCGGGCCATGCCGACAGCCATCTCGGCCATGTCTTCGAGGACGGGCCGCGCGAGGCCACCGGCCTGCGCTATTGCATCAATTCCGCCGCCTTGCGTTTCGTTCCCGTCGCGGAAATGGAGGCCGAGGGATATGGCGAGTTCCTGCACCTGTTCGCCGAGAAGGAGAACGCCGATGAGCGCTGATGTCGAACGCGCCGTGCTTGCCGGGGGCTGTTTTTGGGGCATGCAGGACCTGCTGCGCCGGCACCCGGGCGTGGTCGCGACCCGCGTCGGCTATACGGGCGGCGACACCGATCGGCCGGTCTACGAGACCGTGAAGACGGGAAAGACCGGTCATGCCGAGGCGATCGAGATCGAATTCGATCCCGGCAAGACCGATTATCGGGCGATTCTGGAGCTGTTTTTCCAGATCCACGATCCCACGACCCTGGACCGTCAGGGCAACGATGTCGGCAGCCAGTACCGCTCGGCGATCTTTTACACCACCGACGAACAGCGCCGTATCGCCGAGGACACGATCGCCGATGTCGAGGCGTCGGGCCTGTGGCCGGGCAGGGTGGTAACCGAAATCGTGCCGGCCGGCGCGTTCTGGCAGGCAGAGCCCGTCCACCAGGACTATCTGGAAAAATACCCGAACGGCTATACCTGCCACTTCCCGCGCCCGAACTGGACGCTGCCGGCCCGCGACAAACAAACGGCCTGACCGCCGGCGTCGCGGACCGCGGCCGGACGCATGGGCGCGGCTGCCTGTCGCGCGCCGGCGGTTGCATCGTGCCATCCCGAACCGTTCTGTAGTAGGCTTCGCCATTTCGCCGCGGGCGCGAAGCCCCGGCCGCCGCAGACCGGCCGTACGGGAATGTTGAGAGGGAGCCGCGATGTCGCCGGAACTGGTTGTCGGGCTGTTGTCGCTGGTGGCCGTCTACGCCGTTCTGTCGCATGCGCTCGAGGTCCGGCTGGTCACCCTGCCGATGGTGTTCACCGCCACCGGACTCGCGATCGGGCTGGCGGGCGCGGAGATCGTGCCGATACATGGCGCGCGCGAAGTCGTGCATCTGGTCGCCGAGGTGACGCTGGTGCTGGTGCTGTTTTCCGATGCCTCGCGCATCAGCCTGCGCGCGCTGTCGGGCGGCTTCGTCATACCGCTGCGCATGCTTTTGATCGGCATGCCGCTAACCGTGCTGTTCGGCACGCTGATCGCCAAATGGGTCTCGCCGGACCAGTCCTGGGCGCTTGCCATGCTGGTCGCCGCCATTCTCACCCCCACCGATGCCGCGCTCAGCCAGCCGGTCGTCACCAGCGATGCGGTGCCGGGTCCGATCAGTCGCGGCATCAATGTCGAAAGCGGGCTCAATGATGGCCTGGCCCTGCCGATCGTTCTGGTCGCGGCCACGCTCGCCGCCGGCGCGGGCACCATCGACGCGGCCCAGCAGCCCGGCGGCCTGGCCGCCTTCGCGCTGAAGCAGATCGTGCTCGGCCCGCTGGTCGGCGTGGCGATCGGTTACGGCGCCGCGCGCCTGCTCGATGTCGCCATCCGGGCCGGCACGTTGACGGAGGTCTATCAGGGTATCTTTTTTCTCAGCATCGCCTTCATCGCCTATTTCGGGGCCGAGCTCGTCGGCGGCAACGGTTTCATCGCCGCCTTCACCGGCGGGCTCGCCTTCGGCAACAGTCTGCGCGCCTCCGCGCGCTTCATCGAGGAGTTCATGGAAGGCGAAGGGCAACTGCTGACCATGCTGACCTTCCTGATCTTCGGCGCGGTGCTGGCGCCGCTCGGCTTCCAGCATGCCAGCCTCAAGACACTGGCGCTCGCGGTTCTGTTCTTGACCGTCGTGCGCATGCTGCCGATCTGGCTGTCCTTGGCCGGTTCGGGGCTCGGCAGCTACGAAAAGCTGTTTCTGGGCTGGTTCGGGCCGCGTGGACTGGCTTCGATCCTGTTCGTGCTTTTCGTGCTGGAGCGCTTCGAGGTGCCGGGGCGCGACGAATTGATCGCCTGCGTGGTTTTGACCGTGCTGATCAGCATCGTCGCCCACGGGCTGACCGCCAGCCCGCTGGCCGCCCGCTTCGCCGGCCGTGCCCCGGCCGGCAGGGGCGGCGGCCAACCGGTCGCGGAGACGCCCGACGATCCTTGAGCGCCATGTGTTCGGCCCTTCTACCCGGGCCAGACCCGGCGGCGCCGGGCTGTCAGCCGGCGACGAGCGCGATGTGGCGCTGGGCCTGGCGCAGCGCCGAGATCAGGCGGTTTTGACCGCGCACGAGCTGGGTCCTGGCGAAGCCGAGCGTGGTGTCGTCGAACCGGTCGAGTTCGGCGGCCGCCGCGATCGACGGCAGTGGCGGAATGGTCAGCGCCGGATCGTGGCGAAACCGGTTGACGCGGGTGAAGTTGATCGGCACCAGGATGCGCGCCAGATCCTGGATCACCCGGTTGGCCCTGCCGGCGTCGATCGATTTCGAGGCGACGCGATTGTAGAAATTCTCGAGCGCGGCGGCGAGGTCCGCGATCGCCTTTTTCGACGGCGTCAGGTCGAAACGATCTCCGGCCTTGACCTGGTACTGCGCCACCGTCTCGGCGAATTCTTGGTCGTGGCGCCCCAGTCGAACGGCAGTATGTCGGCGTTGGCGTTGCGCAGCACTGCGAGCAGATAGACCTTGATGTCGCGCAAGAGAATGTCCTTGTCGGCGATCTCCAAGGTGTCGTTTTCGGTGTGCCAGGCAATGTTGCCGCCGCAGCCGCCGACCGTGTAGTACCCCTTTTCCTCGCGCAGCACGTCCGGCATGGTCGACGACAGCATCAGATAGCTGGAAATGCCGATAGTGTTGAAGGAATAGTCGCCCGCCCGGTGCGGTCGCTCGCCCTCGATCGCCTTGCCGGCGACTTCCTCGAACTCGGCTATCCGGTGCGGCTCCTGCGCTACGGCGTCGTGCCCGATTCCGGCGGATCCGGCCGCTACCGAGGCGGCTGTGGAATCGTGCGCGAATACGAGATCCTCGCCGAGGAGGCCGTGCTCGCCGTGCGCATCGACAGCGTCAAGAACCTGCCCTGGGGCATCGATGGCGGGATGGGCGATGGCGTCGGACGCCCCACGGTCAATCCCGGCACCGGGCGCGAGCGGGTTCTTGCGCCCGGTGTCGGACGGCAACCGTCTGGTGCGCGGCGACATTTTACGCATGGAGACCGTCGGCGGCAGCCTGCCCGACTATGTCTTCACCAAGATCCTCGGCCAGCCGTCCTTCGTCATCCCCTACGCCAATGCCGATGAAGCCAACCACGCGCCGAACGAGAATTTGAAGGTCGCGTGTTTCATCGACGGCATCAAGACGGGCGCCGCGCTGCTGGCCGAGCTGGGCATGCTAAAGCGCTGACGGCTGTGCCGTGTCGCGGAGGCCCGAGTCGCGCGACGCGGCCGGGGCCTTGCCAAGCGGCCGGCCTATCGCCGATGATCGGCATGAGCCGGCGCGGTGGGCGGACAATCTCCCGTCCGCGCCGGCCTGTTTTCGTCACGGCAGCGCGCTGCCCGCCCCTCTGTTCGGTCCCGACACGGTGATGCCACGATGACGCCGCCTCTTGCCGATCCGCGCGGGTTTCTCGCCGGCCTGTTTGCAACCGCCGTCGAGGCCGCCGATCCGCTGGCGGCGCTGCGCAACCACCTTCCGCAACGCCCCGTCGGCCGCACCGTCGTGGTCGGCGCCGGCAAGGCGGCGAGCCAGATGGCGGCCGCCTTCGAGCGCCTGTGGGACGGACCGCTCTCCGGTGTCGTGGTCGCGCGCGCCGGCCCGGTTGAGGCCTGCGCGCGGATCGAGGTGCTGCAGGCGTCCCACCCCGTGCCCGACGAGAACGGGCTTGCCGCCTCGGCGCGGCTGCTCGACGCGGTCGGCGGGCTGACCGGCGACGATCTGGTCGTGGCGCTTATCTCGGGCGGCGGGTCGGCTCTGCTCGCCGCACCGGCCGACGGCCTGACGCTTGCCGACGAGATCGCGGTCAACCGCGCGCTGCTTTCCTCGGGCGCGCCGATTTCGGCCATGAACGTGGTGCGCAAGCATATGTCCCGCATCAAGGGCGGGCGCCTCGCCGCCGCGGCGGCGCCGGCCAGGGTGGTGAGCCTGATCGTCTCCGACGTGCCGGGCGACGATCCCGCGCTCGTGGCCTCCGGGCCGACCGTTCCCGATTCCGCCACCGCCGAGGAAGCGCTTGCAATCGTGCGCGACTATCGCATCGAGCTGCCCGAGCGCGTTCTCGCCCATATCCGCTCCGCCGGGGCGAGAGCGCCGTCGCCCACAGATCCCGCCTTCCGCGACAATGTGGTTGAGGTGATCGCCTCGGCGCGGCTTTCGCTCGACAGCGCGGCTGACGCGGCGCGCGCGGCCGGTGTGGAGGCCGCGATCCTGTCCGACCGGATCGAGGGCGAGGCGCGCGAGATCGGCCGTATGCACGCCGCGCTGGCGCGCGAGCACGCCGAGCGGGCGCGGACACCGACCCGACCGGTTCTGCTGCTGTCCGGCGGCGAAACCACCGTCACCATCGGCGATGCTGCGTTCGGTAAGGGCGGCCGCAATACGGAATTCCTGCTTGCCTTCGCGCTCGAGATTGACGGGGTTGGCGGCATTCACGCGCTTGCCGCCGATACCGATGGCATCGACGGCTCGCAAGATAATGCCGGTGCGTTTTGCGACGGCGCGACGGCGGCCCGCATCCGCGCGGCGGGCGGCGATCCGCGTCGTTTGCTGCTCGCGCACGATGCCTGGTCGGCCTTCGATCTTGCCGGGGATCTGTTCGTTCCGGGCCCGACCGGCACCAATGTCAACGACTTTCGCGCCATTCTCGTCAGGTGAGAGCGGCCGTTTCGCCCATCAGCCGTTGGCCGCTGCCGGCAGCTCGAGTACAGCCCGCAGGCCGGGTAGGCCGTTTTCCAGGCTGAGCGTGCCCCCGGCCGCCGTCGCGATCTCGGCGGCGATCGACAGCCCGAGCCCGGCGCCATGTCGGTCTTCGTCGAGGCGCCGACCGCGCCCGGCGATCGAGGCGAGTGCGTCGTCCGGTATCCCCGGTCCGTCGTCGCGGATCTCGATGCGCACGCGCCCGTTGCTTTGCCGCGCCGTCATCGCGACCCGGGAGGCGGCGTGGCGCGCGGCGTTTTCGGCGAGCGCGCCGAGCGCTTCCGACAGGTCGGCCGGGTCGAGCGCCACGGCGAGCTCCGCCGGCGCGTCGATCGCCCAGTCGAGCCGCTCGCCGTCGGGCGTACGGCGCAGGACCGAGGCGATCCGCGCGACCATTTCGGCGACCGGTGCCGCTGCCTGCACCGCGCGCGCGGCGGCCCGGGCGCGGATCAGTTCGCGATCGACATGGGTCTGCATGGCGCTGGCGACCTCTTCGATGGCGCTGGCGGCCTGATCCTCGCCGCGCGCGCGCAGCCGTCCGGCTTCGCCGAGCAGGGCCTGCAGCGGTGTCTTCAGCCCATGCGCCAGATCGCCGGCGCGGGCCCGGGCGCGTTCGACATCGGCCTGGCGTGCCTCCAGCAGGGCATCGATCTCCCCGGCGAGCGGACGCATCTCGCGCGGCCAGTCGCCGCCCATGCGCCTCACCCCGCCGTCGCGCAGGGCCGCCACCCGCGCGCCGATCCGCCCGAGCGGACGCAGCCCGAAAACGAGTTGCGCGCCCTGAGCGGCGATCAGGATCAGGGCGAGCAGCAGCAGATAGGGCGACAGATCGGCGGCGAAGGCGCGCCGCGCGGCTGAAAGTTCGGCGGCGTCCATCGCCACCGTCGCTCGCGCCGCGCCGCCGCCGAGCGAGGCCGGAAGCTCGACGATGCGTTCGAGCGCCAGCAGCGTCGTGTCGTCGGGGCCGGCGATCTCGTGGCTGTGCACCTGGCCGTCGGCCAGCTCGTCGGCCGGCAAGTCGAGCGCCGCGTCCCACAGCGAGCGCGAGCGCAGCGTCTGGTCGGTCGTCTCGATCTGCCAGTAGAGCCCGCCATAGGGCCGGCGAAACCGAGGGTCGGCGGGCGGCGTGATAAGCCGCAATGCTTGTCCCTGCCGCGCCAGGCCCGCCAGCACCTGGTCGAGTTGGACCGCCATTTCGGCTTCGGCGCGGCGTTGCACATGGGTGCCGAACAAGGCTGTCAGGCCGAGACCGGCCAGGCTGAGCGCCACGATAACCGCTGCCGCGCCGGCGAGCGCGAGCCGCAGCCGCAGCGACATGCCGCTCATGCCGTTCCACCTTCCAGGAAATACCCGAAACCGCGGCGCGTGCCGATCACGCCGGTACCGAGCTTACGCCGCAGACGGGTCATGACGGCTTCGAGCGCGTTGGCTTCCCGCGCGTCGTCATCGCCGTAAAGATGCTCGAGCAGTTCGCTCGGCGGCACCACGCGGTCTCCGTGCAGGGCGAGATAGGCAATCAGACGGTATTCCAGCGCGGTCAGCGAGACCGGCACGCCGTTCACCGACACCGTCATGCGGTTGGTGTCGATGGCGAGCGGGCCGGCCTGCTGGAGCGCGCTACCGCGCCCGGCGGCGCGGCGCACCAGCGCCCGGGCCCGCGCCACCAGCTCCTCCATCCGGAACGGCTTGGGCAGATAGTCGTCGGCACCGGCCTCGATGCCCTCGACGCGTTCCTGCCAGGACCCGCGCGCCGTCAGCACCAGCACCGGCATCTCGCGCCCGGCGGCGCGCCACTTCTTCAGCACGGCAAGCCCGTCCATGCTGGGCAGGCCGAGATCGAGCACGACGAGGTCGTATTCCTCGGTGTCGCCGAGAAACCAGGCGTCCTCGCCGTCGGCCGTCGTTTCGACCCGGAAACCGGCGTCGGTAAGTGTGGTCTTGATATCGCGCGCGATCCGCGCGTCGTCCTCGACCGCCAGGATCCGCATCAATCGTCCTCGTAATCGCTTTCGATGAGGTCGCCCGTGGCCGCGTCGATCTCGGCCTCCAGCAACCGTCCCGCCGGCGTCACGATCTCGATCTCGTAGACGAAACGTCCGTCGTCGCGACCGAGATCGACCTCGATCACCCGCCCGCCCCATGTTTTCTCGACTATCGCGAGGATCCTCGACAGGGGCAGAATGTCGCCGCGCTCGAGCGCGGCGCGGGCCCGGTCGTGGTCGTCGCCGTCGGCGATCGCCGGCGCCGACAGCATCAACAGGATGGCTAAGCAGATGGAGCGCATCATGCGCCATCTTTTACCGTCGGCAAGCTGACGGCAAGCTGACAAAACGCGTCAGGTAGGCGTCAGGCGCTATGGGGCAGAACGTGCCTTGTCAGCGCGGCAATCCCGCCGCGTCCAACAAGGAGAAACCCGATGAAACGCACCGTTTTGCTCACCGCCGCGCTCGCGACCGCCGTTGCCCTGGCCACCGCCGGAGCCCGTGCCTCCGACGACGACGGCCGTCGCTTCGCCGACATGCCGCCGCGCGCTCAGTGGATGAGCATCGCCGACCTCGCCGCCAAGCTCGAAGCGCAAGGCTACACCGTGCGCGAGATCGATACCGAAGACGGCGTCTACGAGGTGGAGATGACCGACGCCAACGGGATGCGCGTGGAAGCCTATCTGCATCCCGTGACGGGCGAGCCGCTCCGCAGACAGAGCTCCGACGACTGATGGTCGCGGATGTCCAGGATCGAAGCACCGGGATGGAGCGGGTCTGGGACCCGCTCGTCCGCACCGGTCACTGGGTGCTGGTGGCGGGGTTCGCCACCGCCTACCTGTCCGAGGGCGAGCCCGAATGGCTGCACTCCTGGGCGGGTTACGCCATCGCCTTCGTGGTGGCTTTTCGTATCCTTTGGGGTTTTGTCGGGCCGCGGCGGGCGCGGTTTTCCGACTTCGTCACAGGGCCTGCCCGCGTGCTCGGCTATCTGCGGGACCTGGCGACTGGCAGGGCGCCGCGCCATCTCGGGCACAGCCCGGCGGGCGGGGCGATGACGCTCGCTTTGCTCGCCGCGCTGGCGCTGACGGCCGCTTCCGGCATGGCGACGCTGGCGATGGAGGCAGGGCGCGGACCGCTTGCCGGCATCGTCGCGCATGAAAGGACCGTTGAGGACGGTTCCGGCGCCGTGCGTGAAGGTGACGAGACCGGCGAGATCTGGGAGGAGGTGCACGAGATCGCGGCGAACCTGACGCTGGTGCTTATTGTCCTGCATGTCGCCGGCGTCGCGCTTGCCAGCTACGCCCATCGGGAGAACCTCGTTCGGGCCATGGTCACGGGCGCCAAACGTGCGTTGCCCGGTTCGGCTGCCGGCGGCGAACCGGATGCCGGCGGGCAGGCTAGCGGCGTGCGCGACGGATAAAAGCCCTCCCGCATCGGGCTCGGAAGGGGCGGTCGCAGCCACCGGTCGGATCACGCGGGTGAGGCGCCGGCCTTGCCCGCGTTTTTCCGTCTCGCCCGTTTGCTCGGGCAAACCCTTCCCTAAGCAAAGTACCCGCGAAACCCGGCCGTCTAATCGCGCCAGGACGGATCGCGGGCGTCGAGGGTCGATTTCAAATAGTCGAAATGGCGTTGCGCCATGCCGCGATAGGCGGCCCAGCCGGCCGCGGTCGCGCGCGCGACGTCATCCGACAACACCGAAAGCGGTTGGCCGGTGGAACGTGCCAGCACCAGTGTCTGCGCGGCCTTTTCGAAAAAATAGAGGTCCTCGAAGGCATCGGCGACGGTCGCGCCGGTGATCGAGACGCCGTGATTGGCCATCACAAGCACGGTGTTGCCTTTCATCGTCTCCGCCAGGCGCCGGCCTTCCTCTGCCGCATCGGCGATGCCGCCAAAGGCAAGGTCGTAGCCGATGCGCCCGAAGAACCGGGCGGTGTTGTTGTCGAGCGGCAGCAGCGTCGGGTCCTTCAAACAGGCCAGCGCGACGGCATGGGGCGCGTGGCAATGTAGGATTACCCGTGCCTGCGGCAGCAGCCGGTGCATGGCGCCATGGATCGTCCAGGCCGACGGGTCGGGCGCGTCGGGCCGCGCCATCACGTCTGGATCGTCGGCGTCGAGCATAAGCAGGTCGCTGGCCCTGATCGTGGCGAAATGCTGCCAGCGCGGATTGAGCAGGAAGCGCCGTCCGTCCGGCGACACCGCGGCGCTGAAATGATTGCCCACCGATTCGCTCCATCCGAATTGGTGGCAAAGCCGAAAGGCGGCGGCCATGTCGCGGCGCAGGGCGGCGACGTCGTCGTCAGGGTTCGCAACGGCTTTCAGGCTGCGCGTCGTCATGTCTTGAACCGCCCTTCGCCGACCAGCGCGCGATAGGTCGAGCGCATCTCGGCGCGGTCGGTATAGCAGCCGCGCAGGTGCCGGTCGCCGCTGGTTGCCGAATAGGCTGCGCGGCCATGCACGATGCGGTGATTGTCGAAGGTGATGCATTCGCCCGGCTGAAGCCTGAAATTCATCACGTAGCGCGGATCCTGCAGCATCTTCCCGAACCGGCAGAACGCCGGATAGTAGTCGTCGAGCACCTCTTGGCGCAGGTCGAAAATGTCGGCCATGTGCTGGCTGATCGTCAGGCCGGAGACCTCGCCCTTGTCGTCGAGTTCGATCACCCTTTGGCGCGACCGCATGTCGTAGCTGTCGTGCTCGCAATAAAACGGAATGTCGATGCTGGAAAGGAGATGAAAACCGTGCGGGTCGGCGGCGCGGAAATCGTTGGCCACCGCCACGCCGTCGGCGAACAGGCTGCCGCCGCCCTCGACGGAATTGGCGCGGCAATGCAGGAACTGGACCCCCGGCGCCGCCTCCTCGGCCGGCGTGTCTGTATGCAACTCCAGCGCCTTGGCCGTATAGGCGAGATTCGTTGGCTTGATGTGCGTGCGTACGTCGAAATAGGCGCCGAAGAAGGTCGGGCGAACCTGGCCGATCAATTGGGCGGTCTCCGTCAGCCCCTGGTCGCTGTCGGGCATGTCGGTGACGACCGCCACGCCTTCGACGATGAGGGCCTCGATCCAGGCGGCGACCTTGCTGCGGTCTGCGATCAGGTCGGGCTGCGAGAAGCGTGCGACATCGCGGTAGTGGTCGCCATGCCAGGCCCGTCGCGGCAAGTCGGCCGGGTCGGGGCGCCGGTGTCCATCGGCATAAAGCGCAAGCGTCGTGACCGGCATGCGCGTGACATGGTTCTCTCCCTGCCAGCCTACGACCAGCGCATCGCCGTCGAGTGCGGCCGTTTCGGCGCGCGGCGGCCGCTCGAGATGGAAGATGTCGAACACCCGCTCGCGCGTTGCCGGGTCGAACGAGCTCGGGCAATTGTCGCGCAGCCAGTAATAGTTGAAATAGGCTTGCCGGCCATCGGCAAGGACAACATGCAGGCCCTTTTCCGACAGGCTGACGGCTGGCTGCGCGCTGTGTACGATGTTCATGGCATGTCCTTAACTTAAGACCGGTGTCGGCTTGCGGTGGCCCCAGCATCGCCTTACTCTCCGTGCCGGGAAAAGGCGGATAAAGCTGATCTCAACTTAAGTCCTGGGTTAAGTCATGGATCGCCTGCCGCCGCTTCGTCTCCTGACTGCCTTCGATCTGGTCGCACGGCTCGGCTCGATGCGCCTCGCGGCGGCCCGGCTCAACGTGTCCCAGCCGGCTGTCACCCAGGCGCTGAAGGCGCTCGAGGACCATGTCGGAACAACGCTGCTCGACCGCGGCACGCGCCCGGCGCGCCTGACGGAGGCCGGCCAGCAACTCGCCCGCGCAACCGGCGAAGGGCTCGACATGATCGCGACCGCCATCGCCGAAATCCGCGCCTCCGCCGATGTCCAGCACCAGCGGATCACCGTCGCCTGCACGCTCGGCATGGCAACCTACTGGCTGATGCCGCGTCTGCCCGACTTTTATGCCGCCCATCCCGACCTGCTGGTCAATGTGCAGGCACCGCCGACCGATCTGCCGGCGGTGTCGGCCGGCATCGACGTCGTGCTGCGCTACGGTTGGGGCGGGTGGACGGACGGGGAGACGCAAAAACTCTTCGACGAGCGCGTCTGCCCGGTCGGCCATCCCGCGTTGGTGGAGCGGCTGCTGGTCTCCGGCGCCGGCCTGGAGGGCGCGCCGCTCATCCATGTCCGCAATGCCGAGACGCGGCATTGGGCCGACTGGCCGGACTATCTGGCGCGGCGCGGCGCCGGCAGGCATGCCGGCTCCAGCCAGATCTTCGACAATTACGTCCAGGCCGTGCAGGCCGCCGTCGGCGGCAGCGGTCTGGTGCTCGGCTGGCGCTCGATCACCCAGGGGCTGGTCGACGAGGGCGCGCTGGTTGCCTGGCCGGACGCCGAGATCGATCTCGGCACCGGCTATTACGCCACGTTGTCGCCGGGCGGTGCGGTCAAGCCGGCCGCGCGCGGCTTCGCCGCCTGGCTCGGGCTGGTCTACGCGGAGCAAGGATCGAAAGAGGTCGCCCGCGCCGTCGTCGACCGCAACGGCAAACGCGAATGAGCCCACCGTCCGGCGACTTTGCCGCGGAACGGTGGGCCCGGTTTGCCCTCACATGCACGGCCGCATGGCCTTCGCGCCTCGGTCTTAGAGCTTGCAGTCCTTGGCGTAGGCGTCCTGGTGATCCTCGAAGGCGACGCCGACCACCTCGTTGGTGAGTTCGCCGTCGTCGGTCTTGACCACCTTGCGCACATAGATGTCCTGGATCGGATGATTGTTCGACCCGAAACGGAACTCGCCGCGCGTGGAGGCGAAATCGGCCGCCTTCAGGGCCGCGCGAAAGGCCTCCTTGTCCTTCACGTCCGCCTTGGCCGCGGCCGACAGGATCAGCTTGGCGGTGTCGTAGCCCTGGCTGGCGAAGATCGAGGGAATGCGGCCATATTTGGCCTTGAAGGCTTCCACGAAAGCCTTGTTGGCGTCGTTGTCGAGATCCGGCGACCATTGCGCGGTGTTGAACACGCCGAGTGCGGACTCGCCGATCGCGCCCAGCACGTCCTGGTCCATCGCGAAACCCGGCGCCATGACGGGAATGTCGACGGCCGACTGGGCATATTGTTTCATGAAGGCAATCCCCATGCCGCCCGGCAGGAAGAAATAGACCGCGTCGGCGCCCGAGGCCCGGATCTGGGCGATCTCGGAGGCATAGTCACTCTGGCCGAGCTTGGTGTAGAGCTCACCCGCCAGTTCGCCCTCGTAAAAGCGCTTGAAGCCGGTCAGCGCGTCGGTGCCGGCCGGATAGTTCGGCGCCAGGATGAAGGTTTTCTTGTAGCCCGACGTGTTGGCGTGCTTGCCCATTGCCTCGTGCAGATTGTCGTTCTGCCAGGCGGCGTTGAAATAGTTCTCGTTGCACAGCTTGCCGGCCAGCGCCGAGGGGCCGGCATTGAGCGAGACGTAGAACAGGTCCTGATTGACCGCGCCCGGCACGACGGCCATGGCGAGGTTCGACCAGATGATACCGGTCAAAACGTCGACCTTGTCGCTCTGAATCATCTTGTCGGCGATCTGCACGGCAAGGTCGGGCTTCATTGCATCGTCCTCAATGACGACCTCGACGTCCTTGTTGCCGGCTTCCTCGATCGCCAGCATGAAACCGTCGCGGGCGCCGATGCCCAGGCCGGAGCCGCCGCCCGACAATGTGGTGATCATCCCGATCTTCAGCGGTTCGGCCAAGGCCGTCGTGCTCGCCAGCGAGGCGCCGAGGAGCGCCGCGATTGCAGTGATCTTTTTCATGCCATTCCTCCCAAAAATGGTGTGTGGTGGTTTCGTGATCGCCGGCCGCGCCGGGTGTCAGTCCTCTTGTCGCTGCCCCGACATCAGCCTGCTGCCGTGATCGTAGACCCCGGTCAGCAGTCCGAGCGCCCGGGTCAGGGCCTCGAGCTGGTTGTCGCCATCGCTGAGCTCGCCGATCGAGGCGGTCAGATATTCGCGCCGCATGGCGACCAGCCGGGCGGAAATGCGCGCGCCCTCGGCGGTCACCTCGTAAGCCGTGCCGCGCTTCGACGCGCCCCGGACCTGACGCGCGAGTCCTGCCTTCATCAGCTTGCGCAGCGAATACTGGACGTTGGAGGCGTCGTCGCGATTGGCAAAGCGCAGCAGGTCGCCGACCTTGCGTGGCGAGCCCGCGACCACGAGCTGCTGCAGAATGACGCAATCCTGGCCGGTGAGATTGTTGTCGCGCGCCACCGGACCGAGCAGCGAGCTGGCGAAACGGTAGAAGGCCTCGGCCGCGCAGATCAGCGCCTGCTCGAAGGCGGTGATGGCCGCCTCGCGGCTCGTGGCCGACAAATGCGGTGCGATGCGAGGTGCGGACACGCCATCGGCCTCAAGTGGACCATCACTGGATTTGGCCGATTGTTTCAATGTAATTTCACCATTAAATTCATGATGAATTATGCCGATCGCGCACGAAAGGTCAACAACGATGTCGATGGTCCTCTACGAACTCGCGGGACGCAACGGCGTGCGCTACAGCCAGTTTTCCTGGCGTTCACGCCTGGCTTTGGCCCATAAGGGCATACCAATCGCCTTGCGGGCGGTCGCCGTCAGCGACAAGGCCGCGCTCGCTTTCAGCGGCCAGGACAAGGTGCCGGTCCTGGTGGACGGCGAACGCGTCATCCCCGATTCCTGGGCGATCGCCACCTATCTCGAAGAACATTATCCCGACCGGCCGTCCCTGTTCGGCGACGCGACCGCGCGGGCGCTGGCGGCGTTTGCCGCGCAATGGGTCGACCGGCAGGTCGTGCCGGTTCTGGTGCCGCTGCTGGCGGTCGACGTGGTCGCATGCGTCGAGGCGGCCGATGCGGCCCATCTGCGCGGCCAGTTCGAGCACGCCTTCGGCGCCACCCTCGAAGAGCTCGCCGCCGATCGCCAGCGGCGCATCAAGGCCTTCCGACGGGCGATCGCGCCGGCGCGCGCGGTGCTGCGCACGACACCGTTCCTGTCGGGCGCGCGGCCGGCCTATGCCGACTATGCGCTGTTCAGCGTCTTGCAGTGGGCCAGGCTGGTCAGCCCGTTCGAGCCGCTCGAGGACGGTGACCCGGTCGGCGCGTGGCGCGAGACGATGCTGGACCTGTTCGACGGTCTCGCCCGCTCCCATCCTGCGCGGCGGGAGCGGGCCGAAGGCTAGCGCGCCTTACACCCGGTCGTTGCCGTCCCAGGCCATGCGCGACAGGAAGTCGTCGAGCGGCGTTTCGGCCAGTCGCGAGAAATAGTTGGACAGCGTCTTCATGGCCAGGGCGACCAGGAGTTCGGCCGCCTGCTGCTGGGTGAAACCCGCCTCGAGAAAGGCCTTGATCGCCGCTTCGTCGGCCTTGCCGCGCCGTTCCAGCATGTGTTCGGTGAACCCGCGCAGCGCCTGCAGCCGGGCGTCGTTGGCCGGCGCGCCGGCCCGTACCGCCTCGATCGCCTCCTTGTCGAGCTTGGCCATGCGCCCGCCCGAGGAGTGCGCCGCCACGCAATAGCGGCAGCCGTTGCGGGTGCTTGCCGTCAACAGGACGAGCTGCTGTTCGGCCGGCGTGAAGGACGACCGGGACAGGATCTCCGTCAGCGTCAGATAGGCTTCCAGCACGACCGGCGCGCCGGCCATCTGGCGGTAGAGATTGGGCAGCAGCCCGCCCATCTTCTCTTGCACGCCCGAAAGTTGCGCGCCGGCATTGCCCGGCGCGGACGCGGGGTCGAAAAGTTCGTATTGCATTGTCTATCCTTGTTGGGGGTTGGGGGTGACCAGCATTGCCGCCAGCGCGCCGCGCATGACCTTGCGGGTCGGCGTCATCGGCAGTTTCGCAAGCGTTTCCAGCCTCTCGGGCCATTTATATTTGGCGACGCCGCGCGCCTCCAGCAGAGCACGGATGTCGTCGAGCGTGATCGACTGGCCGGGCCTGGCTTCCACGCACAGACAGGCGCGCTCGCCCAGGACGGCGTCGGGATAGGCGACCACGGCGCAGTGCAGCACGGCCGGGTGCGTGATCGCGATCAACTCGACCTCGACGGGATTGTATTTGACGCCGCCGCGATTGATCAGTTCCTTGGTCCGGCCGGTGAGCGTCAGATAGCCGGCCTGGTCGATGCGCGCGAGGTCGCCGGTGCGGAACCAGCCATCCGGGGTGAAAGCGCGTTCGGTTTCGGCCGGGTTGTTGAGATAGCCGGCAAAAACCGACGGACCGCGTACTTCCAGCTCGCCTTCTACGCCGGCTGCCGCCGTTTCGCCGGTCTCCGCCACGATCCGCAATTCGGTGCGCGGCGACACCCGGCCGGCCGTGCCGGTGCGCGTTTCGAGCGGGTCTTGCGGACGGCCGAACGTGCCGGCCTGCAATTCGCTCATCCCCCAAAGCTGGATCACCGCGCCGTGGCTAAGCAGCGCGTCGACCGCCGCGGCGAGCGTGGGCGGAACGGTCGTGCCAGAAAGGCAAAGCACCTCCACCGAACGCAGATGCGCCGCCGTCAGGGTGCCCTCGGCGACCAGCGGGGCGAAATGCGCCGGCGCGGCAAACACATGGGTTGGCGCGAGCGCCTCGAGGTCCTGGGCGAATGAGGCTGGCTGGAAAACCGGCAGCAGCGTGATCGTCGCCCCGGCAGCCAGCGCCAGATGGACGGTGAACAGCCCGTAGAGATGCGACAGGGCCGCGACCGACAAGACCCGCGAGTTTGGCCCGATTCCGAGTTCGGCGACGGAGCGGAACGCGTTGCCGAGAAAGGCGCGCGCGGTGTGCGGCACGCCTTTTGGTTCGGCTGTGGTGCCGGAGGTATAAAGCAGAAGATAGGTGTCGTCGGGACCGGCTGCGGTTGCGGCCTTGAAGGGGGCTGCGCGCAGCAGCGCCGCGTAGGACAGGGTGCCGTCCACGGTTCCGCCGACGCTGATGACGTGCTCGAGTGTCGGCAGCTCGGCTTGCAGCGCCAGGATTTCGCTTGCCGGCGAGGTCCCGCCGGCGGCCGCGAGCGCGAACACCGCCTTGGCGCGGGCATGGCCGATGAGATAGCGCAATTCCTTGCTGCGATAGGGCATGTGCAGCGTCTGGAAGCTCGCGCCGAGCGCGGCCGTGGCCAGAAACGCGGTCACGAACGCGCGGCCATTGGGCAATTGCGCGGCCACGACGTCGCCCGTGCCGATGCCTGAAGCCGCCAGGCCCGCCGCGAGCCTGGCAACGTCGTCGGCCAGCTCGGCGTAGCTGACGTCGGCGCCGTCGCCGCTGATCGCGACGGCGCTCGGGCGCTCGCGCCGGTGGACCTCCAGCCAGTCCGGCAGCGTCGCCAATTCGGTTGTCGGCATTGATGGACCTCCCTCCTCGTGAACTCGCGGTCAGGCGAGATTATGCCGTCCGGGCGCGGCCTTCTTTTGCAGGTCGACGAGTTTTTCACGCGTCTTTTCCTGCTCACGGAAGGCCTGCATGGCGCCGGACAGATATTGTTTCGGCCACATCGCCTCGTTGCGGGTCCCGTACCAGGCGGCGGCCTGATGGGTGAAAAACGGGTTCCACAGATGCGGCCGCGCCAGCGCGACCAGATCGGCGCGTCTGGTGTGCAGAATGGTGTTGATCTGCGCCGGTTCGGTGATCGCCCCGACCGCCATCGTGGCGATTTTCGGCACGTTGCGAACCGCTTCGGCCAGATGGGTCTGGAACATGCGCCCGTAAACAGGCTCCTGGTCGGCGACCGTTTGGCCGGCCGACACGTCGATCAGGTCGCAGCCGGCCTCGTGAAAGGCCGTCGCGATGGCGAGCAGATCCGCCTCCGACAGGCCGCCCTCCTTCCAGTCGGTGCCGGAGACCCGCACCGACATCGGCCGTTCGGACGGCCATTCCGCGCGCATGGCCGAAAACACCTCGAGCGGCCAGCGAAGCCGGTTTTCGATCGGCCCGCCATAGGCGTCGCTGCGCGTGTTGGTCAGCGGCGACAGGAAGCTGGCCAGCAGATAGCCGTGCGCGCAATGCAGTTCGAGCATGTCGAAACCCGCGCGCGCGGCACGCCGCGTCGAGGCCACGAACTGGTCGCGGATGCGCTCCATGCCGGCCCGGTCGAGCGCGGCCGGCACCGCGTTGACGCCGTCGACGAACGGGATCGGCGAGGCGGAGACGAGCGGCCAGTTGCGGCTTTCCTCGGCGATCGGCACGTCGGCCTTTTGCCAGCCGAGCTGGGTCGAGCCCTTGCGGCCGGCATGGCCGAGCTGCATGCAGATCTTGGCCCCCGAATGGGAATGCACGAAATCGACGATCTCGCGCCAGCGTCGCTCGTGCTCGTCGCTCCACAGGCCGGTGCAGCCTTCGGTGATGCGCGCCTCCGGCGACGGGCAGGTCATCTCGGTGACCATCAATCCCATGCCGCCCATCGCGTGCGAGCCGTAATGCACCTTGTGCCAGTCGGTCGGATTTCCGTTTTCGTCGGCGCTGTACTGCGCCATCGCGCTCATCACGACCCGGTTGGACAACTCCATGTCGCGCAGGCGAAAGCGGGTGAACATCGGCGTCGGGCGGATGTCGCGCACGTCCTCGCCGGTTTCGCGCCAATGGCGCTCATACCAGGCGTCGTCGGCCCGTTGCACGAAGCCTGGATCGCGCAGCAGCAGATTGTCGTAGGTCACCGATTTCGCGCGACACATCACCACCATGGCGAATTGCAGCGGATCGAGATCCCATGAGCGGCCCATGTGCTCGAACCAGGCAAGCGAGACGTCGGCATTGTGCTGGGTGATCTGGCAGGGCGTGCGGCGTTCGCGGTCGTAGGCTTCGAAGGCGGCCTCGACGCCGTTGTGCTCATGCGCCACCAGCGCGTCCGACAGGGCGATGGCGCATTCCATCGCCAGCTTGGTGCCCGAGCCGATGGAAAAATGCGCCGACGCCTTGGCGTCGCCGAGGATGGCGATTTTTCCGGACCGCCAGGTCTCGCAGAACACGCGCGGGAAGCGGCGCCAGAACGAGCGGTTGAGCAGCAGGGGATGTCCCTCGAGCTCCTCGGCGAAGATGGCTTCGAGACGGCGTCGGGAATCCTCCTCGTCGAACTCGGAAAATCCGTGCCCCTGCCAGCACGCCTCGTCCATCTCGAACACCCAGGTCGAGCGGTCGGGCTGGTACTGGTAGCAATGCGCGCAGATGATGCCGTGTTCGGTCTCGCGGAAAAAATAGTTGAACGCGTCCATCGGGCGCGACGATCCCATCCAGCAGAAGCGGTTCTGCTTGAGCTCGGTCTTCGGGCGGAAATCCTCGGCAAAAGTCTCGCGAATGCGCGAATTGATGCCGTCGCTGGCCACGATCACGTCGCTGTCGGCGAAACGTTCGGCGATCGTGTCCGGGTCGATTGTCGTCCCGAAGCTCAGCGCGACGCCCAGTTGCGCGCAGCGTTCCTGCAGGATGGTCAGCAATGTCTGGCGCGATACGCCGCAAAAGCCGTTGCCGCCGATGCGGATTTCCTCGCCTTTGAAATGAATGGCGACATCCTGCCAGTAGGCGAGTTCCTCGCGCATGCGCTCGAAGACCGGCTTGTCGCGGCTCAGGAATTCGTCGAGCGTCTCGTCGGAAAAGACGACGCCGAAGCCGAACGTGTCGTCGGCCTGGTTCTGCTCGAACACTTCCACCGTCCAGTCCGGCCGGGCCTTTTTGGTCAAGAGCGCGAGATAGAGGCCCCCCGGGCCGCCTCCGACGACGGTGATCTTCATGAATGGCGCTCCAGGCGGTCAATAAAATTATGTGTGAAAGCACGTATCATACACATAATTGCCAATCAAGACACGACCGTGGTAGTTGGACCCCGGGCGTGGACAGCCGGAAAGGAACGGGCCTTGGCAACGGACGAGATGCTGGAGATCGACGGCGAGGCGTGCGTGCCGCGGCCCGATGAGCCGCTGGTCGACGCGCCGGAATATCTGATCTCCTTCCTGCAGCGTCTCAACCGCGATCAGATGGAAAGCGCGCTCAGGCCCTCGGGGCTGAAGCTCACCGGCTGGCGCATCCTGTCGTGCCTCGACGAGCGCGGCCCGATGTCGCTGCTGGACCTGGCCGAACTTTCGGTGATCGAGCGCACGGTGACGAGCCGTCTCGTCGATCGCCTGATCGCCGACGGCCTGGTCAGCAAGCAGGCATTCTCGCACGACAAGCGCATTTCGATCGTCGCGATAACCGGCAAGGGGCGGGGCCTGCTGGAGGCGAGCAATCTCGGCGTGCGCACGTTGCGCGCCCAGTTGTTCCGGGATTTTTCCGACGACGACTACCGTCAGCTTTGCCGTCTCCTGCAGCGCATGAAGGCGAATGCGCAGTCGCTGCGGCGCTGAACATGGCTTTGGATCGGGATCCGACCTTTTCGACCGTGGCCGGGCATCGCATCCGGCCTGCGCGGAACCTGATGCGCGACCCGCGCGCCACGGGCTTTATCGAGCCCTCCGCTTCCGCCGGACCGGAGATTCGGCGGACGCAGCAAAGGCCGCGCCGCGCTGCCAGCCCGGCTTCGACGGGCGCCGCGCCGCTAGCTGGCATTAATCCATCCGCCGGATGGCGTTGCTTTCATCTAAGTGATTGAAAAATATAAAGAAAAAGAGATGGCGGAGAGAGAGGGATTCGAACCCTCGATACGGTTGCCCGTATACACGCGTTCCAGGCGTGCGCCTTCAACCACTCGGCCACCTCTCCGCAGGCGACGCGTCCGCGCGGGCGGACCGGTCATCCGCGCTCATCTAGTCGATATGGCCGCGAATGCCAAGCCGTCGCGACACGGAATTTGGCGCCGGCCGGCCGACGCCCGCCGCGCGCATGCCCGGGCGGGGCGCAACCGGCTCGGTTCTACGACGACCAAGCAAGAATCACCACCGCTTGCCCCGCGCGGCCGGCGGCGTGGGATGTCACATTCATGTGTGGCGATTGAAGCGCCGCGCGGTTGGCCATAAAAGGGGGCGGCGTCGAGGCCCGGGCGCGGGCGAAGGGGACGTCTCATGGCGGACACAACACGATGATCAGGTTTGTTTTCCGGCTTCTGGCAACGATCGCGCTGGCCGTTGCCGTCATCATGGCCGTGCTCGACGCCACCCGTTCGGTCGCCTCCTCGGCGCTGGTCTTCACCCCGCTCGGCACGAGCTGGTATGCGGTCTCGCCCGACACGCTCAACCTCGCCCAGGCACTCACCCAGCGATATGTCCATCCGCTGCTGTGGGATCCGGTGATGATCCGCATTCTCACCCTGCCGGGTTTTGCGGTGTTTTTCGGCCTCGCTTTGCTGCTTTATCTGATCGGCAGGCGGCCGCGCCGGCGCGGTGGTCCGCTCGGCCGCGCCAGTCGCAGCCTGTCCTGAACCGCCGGTGCGGAAGCGGAGCAAACAACGATGTTCTTTTTAAGCGATATGCTGAACAAGAAACTCACCTTGCCGACCGCCGACGAGGCGTTGCCAGGCCGCGCCAAGCCGATCGCCACGGCGGCCCGCCACGCCGTGTCGAAAAGGCCGTTGCGCGGGCCTTATCCGCAGGGTTTGGAACGCGCCTATTTCGGCATGGGCTGTTTCTGGGGTGCGGAGCGGCTGTTCTGGCAGACGCCGGGCGTGTGGGTCACCGCGGTCGGTTATGCCGGCGGTTTCACCCCCAACCCGACCTATCAGGAAACCTGTACCGGGCTGACCGGCCATGCCGAAATCGTGCTCGTGGTGTTCGACCCGACCGCGATCTCCTACCACGATCTGCTGAAACTGTTCTGGGAAAGCCACGACCCGACCCAGCGCATGCGCCAGGGCAACGATGTCGGCACCGCCTACCGTTCGGCGATCTATACGGCAAACGAGGCCCAGTCGCAGGCCGCGCTGGCCGCACGCGATGCCTATCAGGCGGTCTTGACCGGCGCCGGGCGCGGCCGCATCACCACCGAGATTGTCCCCGCCCCGGCCTTTTATTTCGCCGAGGCCGAGCACCAGCAATATCTGGCCAAGAACCCGTCCGGCTATTGCGGCTTGAAGGGCACCGGCCTGTCCTGCCCGCCGCGGGCCGCCGCGGCGGGCTAGAAAGCCGGTGCCGGTCTCCTGTGCCGGGCCCCGGTGCCGAGGCCCTTGTCCGGAAGGTCAAATTTCCGCGTGAATTTTGCGCGACGCCATGCAACAGTAAAAGGCCGAGCGGGCGACGAACCCGCGGGGCCAAGCGCGGCCGCGCGCCGGCGCGCGAAGCCAGACAAGAACCGTACGCAAGACCAACAGGGTGTGGATCACATGAAGCGTTTCGTATTCGGCCTCCTGGCCGCAACCGTTTTCACCGTCCCGGCCTTGGCCGCGGACATCAAGCCCGGCCTGCTGTTCGACCTGGGCGGCAAGTTCGACAAATCCTTCAACGAGGCCTCGTTCAACGGCGCGGAGAAGTTCAAGCAGGAGACCGGCATCGAATATGTCGAGTTCGAGATCTCCAACGACGCCCAGCGCGAGCAGGCGCTGCGTCGCTTCGCCGAGGACGGTCGCGACCCGATCGTGATGGCGGGCTTTTCCTGGGCCGCGGCGCTGGAAAAGGTGGCGGCGGAATATCCCGACACCGATTTCGCCATTATCGACATGGTGGTCGATGCGCCGAACGTGCGCTCGGTCGTCTATAACGAGCACGAAGGCTCCTATCTGGTCGGCATGATGGCGGCGATGGCCTCCGACAGCAAGAAGGTCGGTTTCGTCGGCGGCATGGACATCCCGCTGATCCGCAAATTCGGCTGCGGCTATGTCGGCGGCGCCAAGGCGGCCGGGGCCACCGACGTCATCCAGAACATGACCGGCGACACGCCGGCGGCCTGGAACGACCCGACCAAGGGCGGCGAGATCGCCAAGTCGCAGATGGACCAGGGCGCCGACGTCATCTACGCCGCGGCCGGCGGCACCGGCGTGGGTGTCCTGCAGGCGGCGGCCGACGCCGGCAAGCTCGGCATCGGTGTCGATTCCAACCAGAACCACCTGCAGCCGGGCCATGTGCTGACCTCGATGCTCAAGCGCGTCGATGTGGCGGTCTACGACGCCTTCACGGACGCCATGAACGACGAATTCGAAACCGGCATCAATGTGCTCGGCCTGGCCGAGAACGGCGTCGGTTACGCCATGGACGAAAACAACAAGGACCTCGTCAGCCAGGAAATGATCGACGCGGTCGAAAAGGCCAAGGCCGAGATCATCGCCGGCGATATCAAGGTCCACGACTACATGTCCGACAATTCCTGCCCGTACTGATCGGCACGGGCCGTTCGAGCCAAAAAAGCCGCCGGGCCCGTGCTCGGCGGCTTTTCGTTGGGCGCAGGCGACCGCATCCGATGACGGTCCGCTTCGGCTTGTATGGTCGCGGGGCGACGCCAGGCCCGACCCGCCCATGGCAGGTGGTCTTCCCGGCCGGGTGCTGTGGGCCATTTTGCAGCGCGCGCCGACGCGCTATTCAGGCCGCCGGCCGGATCGGCGGCAGACCATGGAGCGCGCATGAGGCAGGACCCGACCCCCGCAGCCGCAGGACCGCGCCGCATCGCCGCCCTCGTCTTCCTGCTTCTGGCCGGTATCCTGGCGGGAACCCAGTTGGGCAAGATCGCGCCGCTGGTCGCCTGGTATCGCGCCGAAGCCGGCTTTTCGCTGGTCATGGTCGGTTGGCTGACCTCAACGCTCGGCCTGTTCGTGGCGCTCGCCGCCCTGCCGGCCGCCTTCGCCATCGACCGGGCCGGGCTCTACCGCTCCTATCTGGTGTCGGCGATCGCGCTTGGCGCCGGCGGTGTCGGCCTGGCGCTTTTCGACGGCCCGCTCGCCGCGCTTGCGGCGCGGCTGGTCGAGGCGTTCGGCTATCTCATCCTGGTGATCGCGATCCCCGCGCTGCTCGCCACGCTCGCGCCAGAGCGGCTGAAAGCGCCGGCGCTCGCCATCTGGGGCGGCTTCGTGCCGCTCGGTTACGCGGTGGCCGATTTCCTGTCCGCCGCCATGTTGCCGGCCCATGAGCCGCAATCATTCCTGCTGGTCAGTGTGGTGTCGTTCATCGTCCTGGCCGCGCTCGCCGCGTGGCTGGCGCGCGGCCTCGAGCCGATCGCCGACACGACGCGACAGGTCGCCGATACACCGGGCGCCGCGCGCATGGCGGCGTCGTTTTCGGCGTCGGTCGCGCTCTCCGCGCTCGCCTTCGGCGTCTACGTCATCCTGTCGATCGGCTTTTTCACCTTTCTGCCGAGTTTCGTCGCCGAGGGGCCGGCGGTGGCGCTGTCTGCCGGCATGATCGCGCTGCTGGTTCCGCTCGGCAACGTGCTTGCCGGCGTCCTGCTCAAGGGCGGCGACGCCCGGTTCGCCGCCCTTGTTGTCATGGCCGGGTTCCTGGTCAGCGCGGCGAGTGCGGTGCCGTTTTTCGGCGCTGCCGACCCGATTGTGGCGACGGTCTCGGCGATGGTCTTCGCGGTTGCCGGCGGGGTCGTTGCCGCCGCCATTTTCGCCAGCGTGCCCTTCATCGTGCCGCCGGGCGGGTCGTCGGCGATCGTCATCGGCCTGATCGCCCAGTCGGGCGGGCTCGGCACGCTCGCCGGGCCGCCGCTGGCCGGCTATATTATCGGACAATTCGGCTGGGCGGGTTTCGGCTGGACGCTGGCCGCCTTCAGCCTGCTCGGTTTTGCGTGCATGGCGCCGCTTCTGGCGCGGCGCCGGAGGCTGGCATGACCAAGGTGACAGGCATTGGCGGATTTTTCTTTCGCGCCCGCGATCCCCGGGCGCTGGCGGCCTGGTACGAAACCCATCTCGGCGTGAACGACATCACCATGTCGGTCTGGCGCCAGGAGGCCGGCGCGACGGTGTTTGCCCCGTTCGCGCACGATACGGACTATTTCGGCCGCCCCGACCAGGCCTGGATGATCAATTTCCGCGTCGACGACCTCGACGCGATGATGGCGAAGCTCAAACAGGCCGGCATCGCGGTCGAAACGCGCGCCGAGTGGGATTCCGAGGTCGGACGCTTCTGCCGTATTCACGACCCGGAGGGCAATCCGGTCGAATTGTGGGAGCCGGCAGGCCCTGCTGCCTGATCCGGCCGGCGGCGGGGCGGTGGCGTGCGTGTCAACGGCCCGGAACGGTCTCGTTGCGCGGACCTTGCGCGAGCGCCGTTCCCGGGCTGCCGTCCGTTTCCGCATCTGCCAGCGTGAGGCGATAGCCGCGTGCGGTCCAGGCGATGCCGCCGCTCGGCACGCTGAGCCGCGTCGACCCGGCGGCGGCGACCGTGCCCAGCGCCACCGCGCCCTCCGACGCGTCGCCGATCGCCCAAAGCCGCAACACCGCACCCACGGGGAGGTCGGCCAGGGCGAGCGGCTGAAAGTGCAATGTCCCGTCGGTGAAGTCTTCCACCAGCGCCCGTGGCATGCCCTGGGCATCGTCGAGCAGGGCGACGGCGCGCCTGTCCTGGCTGGCGCCGATCGTGCCCGCCACCATGCCGATGCCGAAGGCGGCGGCAAGGCAGACCGCGACCGCCGCGCCGCGCCAGCCGCCGAGCGCCTGCGCAAAGGCGTTAGGCTGCGGGTGCGCATCGCCGCTCGCCCGCCTCGAACGCGCGGGCGGGGCGGGGTTCATGTGCGGCAGCGCGGCAATGCCGGTCTGCACCGTCCGCCATACCTCGCCACGCGGCGTGGCGCCGTCGGCGGCGGGACCGCGCAGCCTTTGGGCAAGCCGCATCACCGCCTCGCGAAACGCGGGATCGCGCTCCAGATCCTTTTCCGCGCGCTCGCGCTCGGCCTCGTTCATCCGGCCCATGACGAAATCGTCCGCGCGCGCCATGCGCTCCCTGTCGCTAGTCATCGAAAACACCCGCGACCCGTCAGTTCCCCTGAAATCCTAGAGCCAATGGCTTGCCAAGGAAACCGAATTGCGTTGCGCCAGTCTCCCGGGCCGGACGTCACCAGTGCGGCGGTTTCGTGACCGGAACCTCGGGTGCGGTCTGTTCCTCAAGTGCGAGAAAGCGCTGGGTCAGCCGGTCGAGTTGCGCTTGCAGGCGTTCGATCGTCGTCCATTGCGCGGCGATCTCGCCCGACAGGTCCTCGATCGTGCGTTCCTGCTCGGCGACGATCATTTCCAAGGTCGCGATGCGGTCCTGTTTCATGCGATTATGCCTTCAAGTGCGGAGCGCAGCGCATCGGCGAGCGGTTCGGGACGTCGTGTCGCGCGATCCACGTAGACATGTACGAAAAACCCTTCGGCCGCCGCGTGGTCGTCCCGGTTGCGAAACAGTCCCACCTCGTAGCGCACGGAAGACCTGCCGAGCCGCGCGACCCGCAGACCGGCGGTGACGGTGTCGGGAAAGGCGAGTTCGCTGAAATAGCGGCAGCCCGTTTCCACCACAAGCCCGATCCGGTCGCCGCCGTGAATGTCGAGCACACCCTGGTCGATCAGCCAGCCGTTCACGGCCGTGTCGAACAGCGAATAATGCACCACGTTGTTCATGTGGCCGTAGATGTCGTTGTCCATCCAGCGGGTCGTGATCGGGCGGAAGGCGCGATAGGCCGCGCGCGTGGCGGGGGCCGGACGATCAGCCATCGGTTTTCTCCCCTGAGCCGCCGCCGGACCTCACCACGCCGCCCGGTAGATCGCCAGCGCGTCGGCCTCGCGCAGTTCGCGGGGATTGTTGACCAGAAGCCGCGTCTGCTTCATCGCGTCGGCCGCCATCTTGGCAAGGTGCTCCTCGCCGATGCCGACTTCGCGCAATTGGGCAGGCAGTCCGAGCTTTTTCGACAGTGCGGCCAGGGCTTCGATGAAGCTGCCGCACCGTCCCTGCGTGCCGTCTTCATGCGCCAGTTCGGGAAAGGCGTCGGCGGCGATCTCCGCGTAGAGCCCGGCTGCCTCCGGCGCATTGAAGCGCAGCACATGCGGCAACACCAGCGCGTTCGACAGGCCGTGGGGGACGTGGAACGTGCCGCCGATCGGATAGGCCAGCGCATGCACGGCCGCGACCGGCGAATTGGCGAAGGCCTGTCCGGCCAGCATCGAGCCGAGCAGCATCGCGCTGCGCGCGGCCATATCGTGGCCTGCGAAGACGGCGGTTTCGACATGCGCGCCCAGAAGCTGCAGGGCCTGGCGTGCCAGCATTTTCGACAGCGGATTGTTGTTGGCGCTTTTGGAGGCGTAGGCCTCGATGGCGTGCACCATGGCGTCGATGCCGGTCGCCGCGGTGATCGCCGGCGGCAGGCCCAGCGTCAGCTCCGGGTCGAGCACGGCGATGTCGGGCAGGATGAGCGGGCTCGAAACGCCGCGCTTTTCCTCCTCGCCGACGGTGATGATCGAGACCGGTGTCACTTCGGAGCCCGTGCCGGCCGTGGTCGGCACCAGCGCCAGCGGCAGGCGCGGTCCCTTGGCGTTGCCCACGCCCCAGGCCGCGTCGAGGTCTTCGCCCGAGCCGGTGAGCAGCGCGGCGAGCTTGGCGACGTCAAGCGACGAACCGCCACCGAAGCCGGCGACGCCGGTAACGCCGGCGGCCCGGCCGGTCTCGACCGCGGCCGTCAGCGTGGCCAGCGACGGATCGGCCTCGACCCGATCGAAGATCGTCACCGCGATTCCGGCTTCTTCGAGCGAGGCCAGAGCGGCATCGCAAAGGCCGAGGGCACGCAGGCCGGGGTCGGTGACGAACAAAATCCTCGCGCCGAGGATAGGCCCGGCGATCGCACCGAAGCGGCGGGCCGCCCCTGCCTCGAACCGGACCGATGGCGTGGTATTGAACGCAAAAGGCGGGAAAGCATCATTTGTCATGCCGGGAAAATTGACAAGCCGCCGCGCTTTTGTCGAGAGTGCTTGCCACGACGGCGCGGATTGGCAAGAGGCTTGCCGCCATGCTAGGTTTTTTACCAAACGATAAAAAACAGAGGGGTAGGCGGTTGCATGGCGCAGTCTGCAATCGAGCTTAAGGGGATCGACAAGAGTTTCGGTGCCGTGCGCGCCAATCGCGACATCGATCTCGAAATCGCGCCTGGCACCATTCACGGCATCATCGGGGAAAACGGTGCCGGCAAGTCGACGCTGATGTCGATTCTCTACGGTTTCTACCAGGCTGACCGCGGGGAAATCTTCGTCAACGGCCGTAAGATCGCCATCGATTCGCCCAATGACGCGATCGCCGCCGGTATCGGCATGGTGCATCAGCATTTCATGCTCGTGCACAATTTCACCGTGCTGGAAAACATCATTCTGGGCGCGGAGGGGGCCTCGCTGCTCAATACGGGCATCGCTCGCGCGCGCTCCGAGCTGCAGCGGCTTGAGCAGGAATACAGTCTCGAAGTCGATCCCGACGCGATTATCGAGCAATTGCCCGTCGGCCTGCAGCAGCGCGTCGAAATTCTCAAAGCGCTTTATCGCGGCGCCGAAATCCTCATCCTCGACGAACCGACCGGCGTGCTGACGCCGGCCGAGGCCGATCATCTGTTTCGCATCCTGCGCAAGCTGAAGGACGAGGGCAAGACGATCGTCCTGATCACCCATAAGCTGCGCGAGATCATGGCGGTGACTGACAACGTGTCGGTCATGCGCCAGGGCGCCATGGTTGCCACCCGCAAGACCGCGGCGACCACGGTCGAGGAACTGGCCGAACTGATGGTCGGTCGCCGCGTGCTCCTGCGTGTCGAAAAGGGCGAGGCGCGGCCGGGCGAGGTCAAGCTTTCGGTGAAGAACCTGTCCGTCCGCGATTCGCGCGGCGTTCTCATGGTCGACGACGTGTCCTTCGACGTGCGCGGCGGCGAGATCGTCGGCATCGCCGGGGTCGCGGGCAACGGCCAGTCGGAACTGATCGAGGCGATCGCGGGAACCCGCCGGGCCGAGACGGGCACCGTCCTGCTCGACGGCGCGCCGATCGACGTCGTCGGCGCGGCCGATCCCGGCGAGTTGCGCACGCGCGGCCTCGCCCATGTGCCCGAGGACCGCCACCATGTCGGCCTGGTTCTGCCCTTCGAGGAAAACGAGAACTCGATCCTCGGTTATCACGGCATGGATTTCTATCTGAACGGCCCGTTCCTCAATATCGAGGCGATCCGTTCCGATGCGCGCGACAAGATCGAGAAATACGACATCCGTCCCGCCGATTGCCGGCTGAAGACGGCCAATTTCTCCGGCGGCAACCAGCAGAAGATCGTGCTTGCCCGTGAGATGGAAAAGGATCCCGGCGTGCTCGTCGTCGGCCAGCCGACGCGCGGTGTCGACGTCGGCGCCATCGAATTCATCCACAAGCAGCTCATCGCCATGCGCGACCAGGGCAAGGCCGTGCTTCTGATTTCCGTCGAACTCGACGAGATCCGCTCCCTGTCCGACCGCATCCTGGTCATGTTCGACGGTCGCATCGTCGGCGAGCGCGGCCCGGACGCCACCGAGGGCGAGCTTGGCCTGTTGATGGCCGGTGTCGAGGCGCAGGAGGCAGCCGAATGAGCGCACCCTATGCAAAACTGCCCGCCTGGGCCGATTTCGGGCTGATCCCGCTGATCAACCTGATCGTGGCTTTTCTGGTCGCCGGGCTGGTGGTGCTTCTGGTCGGCGAAAGCCCGATCGAAGCCGCCGGCCTGTTGCTGAAGGGAGCCTTCGGCTCGGGCTCCGGCATCGGCTACACGCTCTACTACGCCACCAGCTTCATCTTCACCGGGCTGGCGGTGGCGGTTGCGTTCCATTGCGGCCTGTTCAACATCGGCGGCGAAGGCCAGGCCTATGTCGGTGGGCTCGGCG
This sequence comes from Nitratireductor alexandrii, assembly GCF_004000215.1. Lineage (GTDB taxonomy): Bacteria > Pseudomonadota > Alphaproteobacteria > Rhizobiales > Rhizobiaceae > Mangrovimarina > Mangrovimarina alexandrii. The sequence goes on from NZ_RBVY01000009.1 coordinate 101,177, forward strand.
TGGCGCTTGTGTGTCTGACCTTCGACGGTCTCCTGCCCTGGTGGCTCAACTTCCTGCTCGCCATTGCCGGCTGCGCGGCGATCGGCGCCATCTGGGCCATGATACCCGGCTGGCTCCAGGCCAAGCGCGGCAGCCATATCGTCATCACCACCATCATGTTCAACTTCATCGCCGCGAGCCTGATGGTCTATCTGCTCGTCGGCGCGCTGAAGCCGCCGGGCTCGATGGCGCCGCAGACCCGCACCTTTCTGCCGGACGCGCACCTGCCCAAGCTCAATTGGCTGATCGAGATGTTCGGCTTTTCCGTCCGTTCGACACCGCTCAACCTATCCTTCATCCTGGCGCTGGTCATGGCGGTCGTGGTCTGGGCGCTGATCTGGCGCACCAAGCTCGGCTACGAGATCCGCACGATGGGCTTTTCGCCCAAGGCGGCGCGTTATGCCGGCATCAAGGAAGCCAGGATCATCGTCATCACCATGGCCATTTCCGGCGCGCTCGCCGGCATGATGGCGCTCAACCCGGTCATGGGCGACCAGCATCGCCTCCAGCTCGATTTCGTCACCGGCGCCGGCTTCGTCGGCATCGCCGTCGCGCTGATGGGGCGCTCCCACCCGGCCGGCATCGTGCCGGCGGCGATCCTGTTCGGCATGCTCTACCAGGGTGGTGCCGAGATCTCCTTCGTCATGCCGCATATCAGCCGCGACATGATCGTCATCATCCAGGGCCTGGTGATCCTGTTTGCAGGCGCGCTCGAGCACATGTTCCGCCCGGCGGTACAGGCCGCGTTCGCCAGCCTCAGTCCGCGCGCCGTCGGCATCGACGCCGAAGCCAAGGGGGAGGGTGCCTGAGATGGATGTCGTCAATCTCGTCCTGCAGCTCTTCGACGCCACCATCCGCGTCTCCGTGCCGCTGCTTCTGGCCGCGCTCGCCGGGCTCTATTCGGAGCGGTCCGGCGTGTTCGACATCGGCCTGGAAGGCAAGATGCTGGCTGGCGCCTTCGCCGGCGCTTCCACCGCCGCCGTCACCGGGTCGGCATGGCTCGGCATGCTGGCCGCCGTCGCCATTTCGGTGTTTTTCGCGCTGGTGCACGGCTTCGCCTCCATCACCCATCGCGGAAACCAGATCGTGTCGGGCGTGGCGATCAACTTCATCGCCGCCGGCTCGACCGTCATTCTCGGCCAGGCCTGGTTCAGCCAGGGCGGGCGCACGCCCTCGCTGGTCGCGGATGCGCGCTTCAACGCCATAACCCTGCCGTTCGCCGACACGCTGCGCGAGGTGCCGCTGGTCGGGCCGATCTATTCCGAGCTCGTTTCCGGCCATTCGCTGATTGCCTATGTCGCTTTCTTGATGGTGCCCTTCACCTGGTGGGTGCTGTTTCGCACCCGCTTCGGTCTGCGGCTGCGCGCCGTTGGCGAGAACCCGGCCGCCGTCGACACCGCCGGTATCTCCGTTGCCTGGCTGCGCTATCGCGCCGTCATTTGCACCGGCGTTCTGACCGGGCTTGCCGGCACCTATCTCGCCGTGTCGCAGAATGCCGGTTTCGTGAAGGACATGACCGCCGGCAAGGGGTTCATCGCGCTCGCCGCGCTGATCTTCGCCAAATGGCGGCCGGTGCCGGCGATGTTCGCCTGTCTGCTGTTCGGTTTCCTCGACGCCTTCGCCATCCGCTTCCAGGGCATCGCCCTGCCGATGATCGGCAAGGTGCCGGTGCAGTTGATGCAGGCATTGCCCTATATCCTCACCGTCATCCTGCTGGCCGGTTTCATCGGCAAGGCGATCCCGCCCAAGGCCGGCGGCGTCGCCTATGTGAAGGAACGCTGAGCATGCGCACCGCTCCTGCAGTCGCCGCCAACCGGGTGCCGGGATAATGTCGCACGATCTGTTCGAGGCCGCGGTCGCGGCGATGGCGAAAGCGCACGCGCCCTATTCGAGATTTCCGGTCGGCGCTGCGATCCGCACGGTCGACGGCCGCATTCATTCCGGCGCCAATATCGAAAACGCCTCCTACCCCGAGGGCTGGTGCGCCGAAACCACCGCCTTGGCGCATTTCGTCATGGCCGGCGGCGGGGAGATTGCCGAGATCGCCGTGGTCGCCGAGCGCATGGCCAGGATCACGCCGTGCGGCGGCTGCCGGCAAAGGCTGGCCGAATTCGCCGCCGCCGACACCAGGCTGCATTTGTGCGACGACACGGGTATAGTCGAGACCACCACCTTGGGCGCGTTGCTTCCGCTCGGATTTCGCGGAGATGGGTTGAAATGAAGGCTGCCGTGGATCTGCTCGTCGAGAGGCTGGGCGGCCTCGTTCCTGAAACCGCGATCGTCCTCGGTTCCGGTCTGGGCGGGCTGGTCGACGAGGTCTCCGATCCGGTGCGCCTGTCTTATGCCGATTTGCCCGGCTTCCCGCAAAGCGGGGTCACCGGCCATGCCGGCGAACTGGTGGCCGGCCGCTTTTCCGGCACGCCGGTCTTGATGCTGGCCGGCCGTGCCCATTATTACGAACACGGCAACGCCGCCGCCATGCGTCCCGCGCTCGAAACCCTGGCCGGCATCGGCATCAAGCGTCTCGTCCTGACCAACGCCGCCGGCTCGCTCGATCCCGACATGCCGCCCGGTTCGGTGATGCTGATCACCGACCACATCAATTTTTCCGGCACCAATCCACTGTTCGGCGAGCCGAGCGACCGCCGTTTCGTCGGCTTGACCGAGGCCTATGACGCCGCCATGCGCGCCGCGCTCGAAAACGCCGCCGAGGCGACCGGCACGCCGCTGAAAAGGGGCGTTTATATGTGGTTTTCCGGCCCGTCCTTCGAAACGCCGGCCGAAATCCGCATGGCCCGTGTTCTCGGCGCCGACGCCGTCGGCATGTCGACCGTGCCGGAGGTGATCCTGGCCCGTTTTCTGGGCATGCGGGTCGCCGCCTGTTCGGTCATCACCAATCTCGCCGCCGGCATGACCGGCGAGGAACTCTCGCACCAGGAAACCAAGGACATGGCGCCGCTCGGCGGTGCGCGCCTGGCCGCCGTGCTGCGCCGCGCGATCGGAGAGTTCCAATGAATGTCGACCCGCAAAAGACGATGGCCGACGCCGTCGGTGCGGGCGCGACCCGCGATCTCGTCCGCGTCGCGCAGCCGCATGCCCGCAATGACGGCGTCGCCTTCGACGCTGCCTGGTTCGACGCCGCCGACATCAATCTGTCGGCCGTCGAGCGCCGCACCGCCACCTTGACCACGCGCCGCACCGTCAAGAAGGAGTGGCAGGCCGCCTGGCTGGTCAAGGCGATCGAGGCGATCGACCTGACGACGCTTGCCGGCGACGACACGCCCGGACGCGTGGCGCGGCTGTGCGCCAAGGCGCGCAATCCGCTGCGCGCCGATCTGGTCGCCGCGCTCGGCCTGGAAGAGCGTCGTCTGACAACCGGCGCGGTCTGCGTCTACCCCACCATGGTGGCCGGCGCCGTGAAGGCGCTGGACGGGTCCGGCATTCCCGTCGCCTCGGTCGCCACCGGCTTTCCCGCCGGGTTGACGCCGATGGCCGAGCGGCTTGCCGAAATCCGCTACGCGGTCGGCGAGGGCGCGGCCGAGATCGACATCGTCATCACCCGTGCGCATGTTCTGACCGGCAATTGGGCCGCGCTCTACGACGAGATCGCGGCCATGCGCGCGGCCTGCGGCGACGCGCACATGAAGGCGATCCTGGCGACCGGAGACCTGAAGACCCTGACCAACGTCTATCGCGCCTCCATGGTGGCCATGCAGGCCGGCGCCGACTTCATCAAGACCTCCACCGGCATGGAGGGCGTCAACGCAACCTTGCCGGTCAGCCTGGTGATGGCGCGCGCCATTCGCGACTATCTCGAGCGCACCGGACACAAGGTCGGGTTCAAGCCGGCCGGCGGCATCCGCACCGCCAAGGACGCGCTCGCCTGGCTGATCCTGATGCGCGAGGAACTGGGGCGGGAATGGATGGAACCGGTTCTGTTCCGCTTCGGCGCCTCGGGCCTGCTTGCCGACATCGAGCGCCAGATCGAGCATTTCGTCACCGGCCGCTATTCGGCCAACGACCGCCACGGCGTGGCGTGAGGGTTTCATGAACAAGATCGTCTCAATCCTCGACAGCATGGAATACGGCCCCGCGCCGGAGGACGATGCCGTCGTGCGCGCCTGGATGGCGCGCCACAAGGCCCGCTTCGGCCATTTCATCGCCGGCGCCTTCACCCGGCCGGGCAAGGCCAACAGTTTCGCGGCTGTCAATCCGGCCACCGGCGAGACGCTGGCCGAGGTGGCCGAGGGCGGCGAAAAGGACGTCGACGCCGCGGTCGAGGCCGCGACCAAGGCCTTCAAATCCTGGTCGGCCCTGTCCGGCACGGCGCGCGCGCGCCATCTCTACGCGCTTGCCCGCCAGGTCCAGAAACATGCCCGTTTCCTTGCGGTCCTGGAGACGCTCGACAACGGCAAGCCGATCCGCGAGACGCGCGATATCGACGTGCCGCTGGTCGCGCGCCATTTCTATCACCACGCCGGCTGGGCCGAACTGCGCGACCAGGAATTCCCGGACCACGCGCCTGTGGGCGTGTGCGGCCAGATCATTCCTTGGAATTTTCCGCTTCTGATGCTGGCCTGGAAGGTCGCGCCCGCGCTCGCCGCCGGCTGCACGGTGGTGTTGAAATCGGCCGAGCACACGCCGCTCTCCGCGCTCGCCTTTGCCGAGATCTGCCGCGAGGCGGGATTGCCGGCCGGCGTCTTCAATCTCGTCAATGGCGGCGGGGCGACGGGGGCGGCCCTTGCCGCCCATGACGGGCTCGCCAAACTCGCCTTCACCGGTTCGACCGAGGTCGGCCGCGTCCTGCGCCGCCAGTCGGCGGGCACCCGCAAGAAATTGTCGCTCGAACTCGGCGGCAAGTCGCCGTTCATCGTCTTCGACAATGCCGACCTCGACGCCGCGATCGAAGGCGTGGTCGACGCGATCTGGTTCAACCAGGGCGAGGTCTGCTGCGCCGGCTCGCGCGCGATCGTCCAGGAAGGTGTGGCGGAAAAATTCCACGCCCGGCTCAAGGCGCGCATGGAGACGCTGCGTGTCGGCGCGCCGCTCGACAAATCGACCGATATCGGCGCCGTCGTCGCGCCGGTTCAGATCGAGCAGATCCGCGCCCGCGTCGAGGCCGGCCTGCGCGAAGGCGCCGTCCTGCATCAGCCGAGCTGGGCCGACGAGCATTTCGTGCGTGCGACGAAGGGCGGCTGCTTCTTCCCGCCGAGCCTGTTCACCGATGTCTCGCCGGCCTCGCCGCTGGTCCAGGAGGAGATTTTCGGCCCGGTGCTGGTGTCGATGACCTTCCGCACTCCCGGCGAGGCGGTCGCGCTCGCCAACAACAGCCGCTACGGGCTTGCCGCCTCGATCTGGTCGCAGAACCTCGATACCGCCTTCGACGCGGCCCGCAAGGTCAAGGCCGGCGTGGTCTGGATCAATTCCACCAATATGTTCGACGCCGCGGTCGGCTTCGGCGGCTACAAGGAAAGCGGCTTCGGGCGCGAGGGCGGCCGCGAGGGCATGTTCGAATATTTGCTGCCCGCCTGGCAGAAAAGGGCGCGGGCGCTCCCCGAAAGCCCGCCTCTTGCCGCACCCGTGCCGGTCGACGACGAGGCCGGCCCGGGCGCCGCGCCGGCCGGGCTCGACCGCACCGTCAAGCTTTATGTCGGCGGCAAGCAGGCGCGGCCGGATTCGGGCTATTCCTACCCGGTCCTCGACGGCCGGGGGCGCCTCATCACCGAGGCCGGCCACGGCAATCGCAAGGATATCCGCAACGCGGTCGAGGCCGCCCGCAAGGCCGAGGCCTGGTCGGCGATGACCGGCCACGCCCGCGCCCAGGTGCTGTATTTCCTGGCCGAGAATCTCGAGCTGCGCGCAGCCGAGTTCGCCGCCCGCATCGCCCGCATGACCGGTGTTGCGGCAAAGAAGGCCGCGGCCGAGGTGGAGGCGTCCGTCGCCCGTCTCATCCACTATGCCGCCCGCGCCGACAAATATGACGGTCGCGTACGCGCGCCGCAGCCGCGTATGCTGGCGCTCGCCCTGCCCGAACCCTACGAGGTGATCGGCATATCCTGTCCCGACGAGGCGCCGCTGCTGGCCTTCGTCTCGCTGGTCGCGCCGGCGATCGCCATGGGCAATCGCGTCGTCGTCACGCCCTCGCAGCACCATCCGCTCGCCGCCTGCGACCTCTACCAGGTGCTCGACACCTCCGACGTGCCGGGCGGCGTGGTCAACATCGTCACCGGCGACCGCGACCAGCTCGCTTCGGTGATGGCCAAGCACAACGACATCGCCGCGTGCTGGTATGTCGGCTCGGCCGAAGGCAGCGCCATGGTGGAGGCCGAATCGGCCGGCAACCTCAAGGCTACCTGGGTCAATGACGGCAAGGCGCGTGACTGGTTCGATGCGGGCCAGGGCCAGGGCGAGGAGTTTCTGTTCCACGCCACCCGCATCAAGTCAATCTGGACGCCGTTCGGTGTTTGATATGAGGAGCCGCGAAAGCAGGGTGGGCGGCGGAGCAGGGCGCGGGGCATGATGCTCCCCCAGGAGTTCATCCGCCTGAAGCGCGACGGCAAGCCGTTGCCGGGCGACGCGATCGCCGCCTTCGTCGCCGGCATCACCGACGGGCGCGTCACCGAGGGCCAGTTGGCGGCTTTCGCCATGGCCGTCTTCTTCAACGGCATGAGCCGCGACGAGGCGGTGTCGCTGACGCTCGCCATGCGCGATTCGGGCGACGTTTTGTCGTGGGCCGAGCTCGGCGGTCCCGTCGTCGACAAACATTCCACCGGCGGGGTCGGGGACAACGTTTCCTTGATGCTGGCGCCGATCGTGGCCGCCTGCGGTGCCTATGTGCCGATGATCTCCGGCCGCGGCCTCGGCCATACCGGCGGCACGCTCGATAAGATGGACGCGATCCCGGGCTATCGCAGCCAGCCCGACAATGACGATTTCCGCCGCGCGGTGCGCGCGGCCGGCTGCGCCATCATCGGCCAGACCGGTGATTTGGCGCCGGCCGACAAGCGGTTTTATGCCGTGCGCGACATCACGGCGACTGTGGAATCGGTCCCGCTGATCACCGCCTCGATCCTGTCCAAGAAGCTCGCCGCCGGGCTTGGGGCGCTGGTGCTCGACGTGAAGTCGGGCAACGGCGCCTTCATGCAAAAAAGCCGGGACGCCGCCGTGCTGGCCAAGAGCCTGGTCGAGGTGGCCAATGGCGCTGGGCTGAAGACTTCGGCGCTGATGACCGACATGAACGAGCCGCTCGCCTCGGCGGCTGGCAACGCGGTCGAGGTCGTCAACGCGGTCGACTTTCTGACCGGCCGTTTGCGCGACCCGCGGCTGGAAGAGGTCACGCTTGCGCTTGCCGCCGAAATGCTGATGTCGGCCGCGCTGGCCTCGTCTCACCGCGAGGCCGACGCGATGGCGCGCGATGCGCTCGTCTCCGGTGCTGCGGCTGACCGTTTCGCGCGCATGGTTGCAGCGTTGGGCGGCCCTGCCGATTTCGTCGACGACTGCCGGGCGCATTTGCCGGTCGCTCCGCTTATCCGCGCGGTGCCGGCGCCAGCCGACGGGTTCGTGACGGCGATCGACACGCGCGGCCTGGGGGTTGCCGTGGTCGCGCTCGGCGGCGGGCGCGTCCGCCCCGACGATCCGGTCGATCACGCAGTCGGACTGAGCGGTCTCGCTCCGGTCTGCGCCGAGGCGGTCAGGGGCGAGCCGTTGGCGATGGTCCATGCAAGGAGCGAGGCTGACGCCGAGGCAGCCGCGCGTGCCGTGCTTGCCGCCTACGATATCGGGCCGGCGCGTCCCTCACCCCGCAAGCCCGTCTCGCGCCGCATCGGGCCATCGACGTAAAGAGCGCTATTGTTCCATCAGCATGGTGCCGTCCTCGACGCGGAAGGCCGCCAGCTTTTTCATAAAACTCATGCCGATCAGCGTACTCGACAGCGCCTTGTCTTCGAGCACCAGCGCCTCGACGTCCTCGACATGGATGCGGCCGATCTGCAGGCTGTCTATCCGGGCCGCCGCTGCCGAAACCGTGCCGTTGGCCGTGTCGACCTCGTAGCGGAAGTCGGATTGGCTGAGCTTGATGCCGATTCGGCGCGCCGTCGTTTGGTTGAAGGCCACCAGCGTCGCGCCGGTGTCGATCATGGCTGCCACGCGATGGCCGTTGAGCTTGAATTCGGCCATGAAATGCCCGCGCGCATCCATCGGCACCTGGACCCGGCGGCCGCTCAGTTGCTTGCGCACGGGGGCCGGCTGGCTGGCCTTGGCGAGCTGCGGCTGGGCGTTTTGGGCCGGCTTTTCGGTGAGACGATCCCGCACCATCGTCTCGAACAAATCCGGATTTGCCTGATAAAGCAGCGGCACCGACGCCGCGCTGCCGACAATAATGCTGAGGGCGATCAGTTTGTGCATAATCGTTCCCTGGGGCGTAGACGCGAGGCCGGGATCCGGCCTTCGAAAGCGCTCACGCCCGAACCAAACAGGAGGATCGTGCCGGCGCTTCGCGAAGCGCGGTCATGATCCAGGCTCGGCGACAAGCATAGATTCGATTGATTGACCGGCCTTTAACCGTTCGAAATTGTGCAAAAACGGCGAGCCGGAACCCCGTTTTTGCGTTAATTCGCGGTAAAAATGCGGAAAAATACGCCTTATTTGGTGCCGTACATGCGGTCGCCCGCGTCTCCCAGCCCCGGTACGATATAGCCTTTCTCGTTCAGGCGCTCGTCGATCGCGGCGGTGAAGATCGGCACATCGGGGTGGGCGGTGGTGAAGCGCTCGATGCCCTCGGGAGCGGCCAGAAGGCACAGGAACCGCAGATTGGTGGCGCCGCGCTCCTTCAACTTGTCGATGGCGGCGATAGCGGAATTGGCCGTCGCCAGCATCGGATCGACCACGATCACCAGCCGGTCGGCAAGGTCGCTCGGCGCCTTGAAGAAGTATTCCACCGCCTCCAGCGTGTCGTGGTCACGGTAAAGCCCGACATGGGCGACACGGGCGGCCGGCACCAGGTCGAGCAGCCCTTCCAGAAGACCGTTGCCGGCGCGCAGCACGGAGGCGAAGACCAGCTTCTTGCCTTCCAGTGTGGGCGCGTCCATCGGCTGGAGCGGCGTGTCGATCCGCGTCGAGGTCAGTTCCAGCTCGCGCGTCACCTCGTAGCCCAGGAGCAGCGATATCTCGCGCAGCAGGCGTCGAAAGCCGGCCGTCGAGGTCTGCTTGTTGCGCATGATGGTCAGCTTGTGCTGGACGAGCGGGTGGTCGATGACGGTTACGCCCTTCATGACACCGGTTTCCCCTGTTCTTGTCGGCCGCGCTGACGATCAGCTTTAGCCCCTCGACGCCTCCGGCGAAACGATCCTCGCCTCCAAACCACAATTAATTGTCGATCGCCGGCGCCTATGTCTTTCGCGCCAGCCGGGCGAGCAGCGCCGCTTTGGTGGCCTTGTCGACAAAGGCGGCCGTGATCGCGGTGCGCGTGATCCCGGTCAACGCCTTGTCGTCGAGCCCGAAATGCTGGCGCGCGATCTCGTATTCGCGGCCGATCGACGTGGCGAAATAGGGCGGATCGTCCGAAGACAGCGTGACCTTGCAGCCGGCTGCGCGCAACTGCGGAAACGGATGCTCGTCGAAACTCTCGAAAACCCGCAGCGCCACATTCGATCCCGGACAGCATTCCAGCACGATTCCCTCCGCCACGATCCGACGCACGAGGTCCGCATTCTCGATCGCCCGCACCCCGTGGCCGATCCTCGACGGCCGCAAATGGTCGAGTGCGTCCTTCACGCTTTCCCAGCCGCCGAATTCGCCCGCATGCACGGTGATCCCGAGCCCTGCCTCGCGCGCGATCTCGAAGGCGCGTACATAATCCTCCGCCTGGCCGAAACGCTCGTCGCCGCCCATGCCGAAACCGGTGACAAGCGGTTCGCCGCAGCGCGCGGCGAACCGGGCCGCCGCCTCGACAGCCTCGACGCCGAAATGGCGCACGCCGGTCACGATCATGCGCGCTTCGATCCCGGTTTTGGCCTTGGCCCGCCGCATGCCCTCGGCGAGTGCCGCCGTATAGGCCGCCGGCGACAGGCCGGCACGTTCGGCATGATCGGGAGAGGTGAAGAACTCCGAATAGATCGCACCCTCGCGCGCCAGGCTGGACAGGTAGTGCTCGGCCAGCCGGGCATAGTCCCCCTCGTCGCGAAAAAGGCTCGATGCGGCGTCGTAGGCCGTCAGAAAGCTGGTGAAATCGTGCCAGACGAACGCGTCGTCGCGTATGAAGCCGGAGATGTCGGCGCCGTATTTCCGTGCCTGGCTCAGCACGAGATCCGGCGCCGCCGCGCCCTCGATATGGCAGTGGATCTCGGCTTTCAGGACCATGGTTCCTCGCCAGGCTGGAGTGATTCGGGCGCGGCGGATCACCGCGCTCGCGACAATAGCGCCACGCGGGATCATCGGCTATGGTCCGGCCGGTTTCTATGGATCGGGATTGATGTCCGAAAAGCGAACGACCGCCGCGGGCGGTATGGAACATTCCTTCGGCTTTCGCGCCGTCGCGGCGGCGGACAAGCAGCCCATGGTCAACGAGGTGTTCGACAAGGTCGCGCGCCGCTACGACGTCATGAACGATTTCATGTCGGCGGGCCTGCACAGGGTCTGGAAGGACGCCATGGTCACCTGGCTCAACCCGCCGAAGCGGGCGGACTACCGGGTGCTCGACGTGGCCGGCGGCACCGGCGACATCGCCTTTCGCATCGTCGAGGCGTCGGGGCGCCAGGCCCACGCCACGGTGCTCGACATCAATGGCGAGATGCTGGCCGTCGGCAGAGAGCGCGCGGCCAAGCGCGGCTATGACGACAATGTCGATTTCGTCGAGGCCGATGCGCAGGATCTGCCGTTTGCGGACGACAGTTTCGACGCCTATACGATCGCCTTCGGCATCCGCAACGTGCCGGTGATCGACAAGGCCCTTTCGGAGGCTTTTCGCGTGCTCAAGCCGGGCGGCCGTTTTCTGTGCCTGGAATTTTCCGACGTCGAGATGCCGCTGCTCGACCGTGCCTACGAATTCTGGTCGTTCGAGGCGATCCCGCGCATCGGCCGCGCGGTCGCCGGCGAGGCGGAGCCCTATCGCTACCTGGTCGAATCGATCCGCAAATTCCCCAACCAGCGCGACTTCGCCGCCATGATCGCGGCGGCCGGCTTCGACCGGGTCACCTACCGCAACTATACCGGCGGCATCGCGGCGCTGCATTCCGGCTGGAAACTTTGAGGACGGATCCGCAATGAGCACGGCCGGGGCTTATTTCCGGCTCGCACGCGCGGGCTGGGTCATGGTGCGCGAGGGCGTTTTCGCCGCCCTTCCCGGCGACCAGCTCGTCGGCCTGCCGAAACTGGGTTGGCGGCTGTCGCGGATCCTCGCCCGGCGCCGTGCGGCGGGGCGCGATCGCTCGGAGAACCTGTCCAAGGCCGCGGCGCGGCTGGGGCCGTCCTATGTCAAGCTCGGCCAGTTCCTGGCAACCCGTCCCGACGTTGTCGGCGCGGATGTCGCGCTCGACCTCGCCAGTCTCCAGGACCGTATGGAAACCTTTCCGCGCGCGCAGGCCGTGGCGACCGTCGAGGCCTCGCTCGGCAGGCCGGTCGACCAACTCTACGGCACGTTCGGCGATCCGGTGGCCGCCGCCTCGATCGCCCAGGTCCATCGCGCCACCAGCGTCGAGACCGGCGCTCCGGTCGCCGTCAAGGTGATCCGTCCCGGCGTTCGGCGCCGCTTCTTCCACGACCTCGAAAGCTATTTCGTCGCCGCGCGCCTCCAGGAACGGTTCATCCCCGCTTCCCGTCGCCTGCGTCCGGTCGAGGTCACCCAGACCCTGGCCCAGACCACCAAGATCGAGATGGATCTCAGGCTGGAGGCGGCCGCGCTGTCGGAGATCGCGGAAAACACCAAGGACGATCCCGGCTTTCGCGTGCCGACGGTCGACTGGGCGCGGACCGGCCGCGACGTGCTTACGCTCGAATGGATAGACGGCGTCAAGCTTTCCGATATCGAGGGTGTGCGCGCGGCCGGCCACGACCTGGAGGCACTTTCCGTTTCGCTGATCCAGACCTTCCTGCGTCACACCCTGCGCGACGGTTTCTTCCATGCCGACATGCATCCCGGAAACCTGTTCGTCCAGGCCGACGGCACCATCGTGGCGGTCGATTTCGGCATCACCGGCCGCCTCGGCAAGAAGGAACGCCGCTTCCTGGCCGAAATCCTCTATGGTTTCATCACGCGCGACTATCGTCGGGTGGCCGAGGTGCATTTCGAGGCCGGTTACGTGCCGGCCAACCACGACGTTGCCGCCTTTGCCCAGGCGATCCGCGCGATCGGCGAGCCGATCCACGGTCAGCCCGCCGAGACGATCTCCATGGCCCGGCTGTTGACGCTGCTGTTCGAGGTCACCGAGCTTTTCGACATGACCACGCGCACCGAGCTGGTGTTGTTGCAAAAAACCATGGTCGTGGTCGAGGGGGTGTCGCGCTCGCTCGATCCGGCCTTCAACATGTGGAAGGCGGCCGAGCCGGTGGTGCGCGAGTGGATTGCCTCGCATCTCGGGCCCCAGGGCATGCTGTCGGATGCGCGCGACGGCGTTGCAGCCGTGCTGTCGTTGGCCCGCCAGGCGCCCGAACTGGCGGCGCGCACCGAAAAACTGTCGCGCGAGATCGACCATATGGCCGAGCACGGCCTGCGTTTCGACGACGCGACGGCCAAGGCGATCGGCAAGGCCGAGGCGCGCGCCGCCCGCTCCGGCCGCATCGCGCTTTGGGTGATCGCGGCGACGCTGGTGTGGATCGCCTGGGCGCTGGATTGACTGCAATGATTGCGATGCATACATTGCAATCAAACGGAGCCGGACCATGGCGTCACTAACGATCCGCAACATCGAGACCGAGGTGAAGAGCGGCCTGAGGCTCAGGGCGGCAAGGCGTGGCGCGTCGATGGAAGAGGAGGCCCGGTCGATCCTGCGCGCTGTCGTCACTTCAGATATCGCTCTGGACGATCTTTCCGCTGCCGGCCGGCCATCCCGCCAGAGTGCCTGGGAAGGCATCCGCAAGCTACGGGAAGAATATGGTACGTTCGACCTCGATGTCCCGGAGCGCAAGGCGATTGCGGGTGATCGACCAGTCTTCGATTGATAGTGGGGATGTTCCTCATCGACACCAATCTGGTCTCGGAAATGTTCAGGCCGAAGCCTGACGCGGGTGTCGTGCGCTTTCTTGAAGAAACGCCGCGCTCGGCGCTGTTGCTTTCATCGATCGTCGTCGGCGAGCTTTATCTAGGGCTGGCCCTTATGCCCGAGGGGCGTCGACGAGAGGCGCTCACGGTGATGATCGACGCGTTCGTCGACGCCGGCGGCGCGGCGGCCATACTGTCCTTTGGCAAGGAGGAGGCATTGCATTATGCCGGTATCGCGGCACGGCGGCGCCGAATGGGGCGGCCAATCACCGAACCCGATGCACAGATCGCCGCGATAGCGGCGGCACATCAGCTCCCTCTTGTCACCCGCAATGTCCGCGATTTCGAGGATTGTGGGATCGATCTCATTAATCCATGGGAGGCGGCCCTATGACCTTTTCCGGCACGCGCATCCTGTTGATCATTTCCGGCGGTATAGCGGCCTACAAGTCGCTCGACCTGATCCGCCGCCTGCGCGAGCGCGGCGCGCATGTGCGCTGCGTGATGACCGAGGCCGCGCATCAGTTCGTCACGCCGCTTTCGGTCGGCGCGCTCACCGCCGATCACGTCTTCACCGATCTGTTCGACCGCCAGGCCGAGCACGATGTCGGCCATATCCGGCTGTCGCGCGAGGCCGACCTGATCGTGATCGCGCCGGCAAGCGCCGATCTCCTGGCCAGGATGGCGCACGGGCTGGCGAACGATCTGGCCACCGCCGTGCTGCTTGCCAGCAACAAGAAGGTGCTCGCCGCGCCGGCGATGAACCCGGCGATGTGGAACCATCCGGCCACGCGGCGCAACATCGAGACGCTGCGCGGCGACGGCGTTGTCTTTGTCGGCCCGGCCACCGGCGAGATGGCCGAGAGCGGCGAGGCCGGCGAGGGCCGCATGGCCGAACCGCTGGAGATCGTCGCAGCGATCGAGGCGAGCCTCGACGGCGGTTCGAAGCCGCTCGCCGGCAAGAAGATCGTCATGACCTCTGGTCCGACCCATGAGCCGATCGATCCGGTGCGCTATATCGCCAACCGCTCGTCCGGCAAGCAGGGCCATGCGATCGCCGCGGCGCTGGCGCGGCTGGGAGCCGATGTCCGTCTCGTCTCCGGTCCGGTGGCGATCCCCGACCCGGCAGGGGTCGATACCCTTCATGTCGAGAGCGCGCGCCAGATGCACGACGCCGTGATTGCGCTCTTGCCGGCCGATGCCGGCATCTTCGTCGCCGCCGTTGCCGACTGGCGCACGCAGGATGCCGCGGGCGAGAAGATCAAAAAAGTCGCCGGCGAAGGGCCGCCGGCGCTGCAGATGGTGGAAAATCCCGATATTCTGGCCACGATCGGCCATCATCGGCAACGGCCGGGCCTGGTGATCGGGTTCGCCGCCGAAACCGCCGACGTGGAGACCAACGCGGCCGCCAAGCTTGCCAGGAAAGGCGCCGACCTGATCGTGGCCAACGACGTGTCGCATGACAGCGGCATCGGGGCGTCGGGCGTGATGGGCGGCGACCGCAACCGGGTACGCATCGTGTCGGGCGACGGATCCGACGCCTGGCCGGAAATGACCAAGGACGAGGTCGCCGCGCGACTGGCCGCGCTGGTCGCGGCGCGGCTGGCGTGAACAAGGGCGTCGTCGACGGCGTGCTCGAGGCGCCCACGCTCGAGACGGAGCGGCTGGTGCTGCGCGCCCATCGGCCCGAGGATTTCGACGCTTACGCGGCAATGTGGGGCGATCCGGAAATGGCGCGTTACGTTGGCGGAAAACCATTCAGCCGCGAAGAGGCTTGGGCGCGCATGCTGCGCCATCGCGGCCTGTGGGCGATGCTCGGCTTCGGCTTTTGGGTGGTGACCGATCGCGCCGACGGCACGCTGATCGGCGAGGCCGGCGTGCAGGAACTCAACCGCGACATCGACCCGCCGATCGCCGGCATGCTGGAGGCCGGGTGGGGCGTGATGCCGCGCGTCCAGGGGCGCGGTCTCGCCCGCGAGGCGGCGCGCGCGGCGATAGGCTGGGCGGAGACGCGGTTTCCCAGCCGGCCGTTCGCCTGCCTGATCGACGCCGGTCACGTCCGCTCGATACGGCTTGCCCGCGATCTCGGCTTCCACGATTTCGCCGTGACCCGATACGCCGGCGAGCAGGTGGTCGTGATGCGCCGCTGACTGCTGGGCGATCGAACCCGCCCGGCGATGATTGCGGATGTTGAACACTATGTCACCGCTGCCGCCGCTGCGCGACCCGGCCGGTATCGCCATATTGAGCGGGACCCCAACCACGGAGGCAGAGAAAATGTCCATTCGTCCCGTGAAGCAGCTCAGCCAGGCCGAGCCGACTGTCGAGGGCGCCGGCGTCAGGCTTGATCGCGCTTTCGGCTTCGGCGATCCCAAGCTCGCCGATCCGTTCCTGCTGTTCGACGATTTCCGCAACGAGCGGCCGGAGGACTACCGGGCCGGTTTCCCCTGGCATCCGCATCGCGGCATCGAGACCATCACCTATGTGCTGGCCGGTTCCGTGGACCATGCCGACAGCCTCGGCAATGCCGGCTCGCTCGGCGCCGGCGACGTGCAATGGATGACGGCCGGCAGCGGCATCCTGCACCAGGAAATGCCGCAGGGCGATCAGGCCGGACGCATGCACGGCTTCCAGCTCTGGGCCAATCTGCCGTCGAGCCACAAGATGACGCAGCCGCGCTACCAGGACGTCAAGGCAGCCGAGATACCCGAGATCGTCGACGATGACGGCACCCGGGTGCGTGTGGTGGTCGGCGAGTTCTGGGGCAAGAGCGGCCCGGTCGACGGCATCGCGGCCGATCCGCAATATCTCGATGTGTGGGTGCCGCCGGGCCGGCGCAAGGTGCTGCCCGTCGACACCTATCGCAGCGCCTTCGCCTATATTTTCGAGGGTTCGGGAACCTTTCGCGACGCTTCGAGGCCGTTTGGCGTGCTGCTCGAGAAGGAGGTCGACGGCCGCGAGGTGCATCTGCGCGACATGAGCGGCGACCGCACGCTGGTCGTGTTCGACACCGGCGACGAGGTGGTGGTGCAGGCCGGCGAAAACGGCATCCGTTTCCTGCTGGTTTCCGGCAAGCCGATCCGTGAGCCGGTCGCCTGGCACGGACCGATCGTGATGAATACGCGCGCCGAACTGATGCAGGCCTTTTCGGAACTTAACGCCGGCACCTTCATTCGCGAAGGCGCGGCGCGCTGACCGGGTCCGTCGTGAGGCGGCGCATGACGCGCCGCCTTACCGGGTTTCGAAGATCTGGATGAGATTGCCGCACGTGTCCTCGAAAAGCGCGATTGCGGGCAAGCCTTCCATCGCGGTCGGCTCGCCGCGAAATCTGACGCCCTTGGCGCAGAGCCGTTTGTGGTCCGCTTGAATGTCGTCGCTGGCAAAGGAGGCGGCGGCAATCCCGGCTTCAAAGAGCGCCTTTTGGTAGTCGCGCGCGAAATCGTAACCGACCGGTTCCAGAAGCAGCTCCGGTCCTTCGGTCTCTGCGGACGTTGCCACCGTCAGCCAGCGTGCGCCGCCGACCGCGAAATCCTGTTTCTTTTCGAAACCCAGAATGTCGGTATAGAATTTTTCGGCCTTGTCCTGATCGTCGACCAGCACGCTTGTCAGTGCGATTTTCAGCATGTTCTGCCTCCATTGGCATCGAAGGGTCGCCGTACGGGAGCGGGCAATGCCTGCTCCGCCGACGCGGCTCCGGCTCCGGCATGCTTAAGTCCGGGCGAAGCGCTCCTTGTAGTCCGCCTCCAGCGCGGTGATGCGCGACCAGAAGGGCGGTGTCGCCGTGCCTGCGAGAGCGGCCTCCAGGACGGCGAGATGGGCATGCCAGCCGCTGGAAACATTGGCCATTGCGTCGGCATCGGCGAGCCGCGTGTGGGTCACCACCAGCAAGACCTCGTCTCCGTCCGGGAAAAGCTCGAACCGCACCACACTGTCCTCGCCGTCGCCCGGCCAGGTCATGGCAAGCACGCGCGGCGGATCGCATTCCAGAATGCGGGCTTCGGCCGCAACGCCGTTCTCGTTCATCTCGCAATAGCGTGCCGGCGGGGCCTCGTCGGTGAAATTGGCGTGGCGGAACACGAGCCGCACCGCGCCGCCGGCGCGCAGCTCCATGTCGCCGTCGGCGAGCCATTGCCGGCGCTTGTCGGCCTGTGTCAGATAGGCCCAGATTCGTTCGGCCGGGCCCGGCAGTCGGCGCTCCAGGCGTACCGTGTCGGCCGCCGTCGCGACGCCGTAGCTCTCATCAAACATCGCCCTTCCTTTCTTGATTGCGCGACGGGGTGGGGCGGGACGAATTTGCCGGCGCGGTTTGCCGCGCCTGTGCGTCCTCGGCCTTGAGCAGGGTTTCGAGACGGTCGAGCCCGCGGGTCCAGAAGCGTTCGTAATGGTTGAGCCAGGCCTGCGCCTCGGCGAGCCGCGTCGCCTCGAGACGGCACAGATGCGTGCGTCCGCGCACCTCGCGCCGCACCAGGCCGGCGCGTTCCAGTACCTTCACGTGCTTGGCCGCGCCGGCGAAGCTCATCGCATAGGGGGCGGCCAGCTCGCCGACGCTGAGTGCGCCGTCGCGAAGCCGGGCCAGCATGCCGCGCCGCGTGCGATCCGACAGGGCATGAAAGACAATATCCAGGGAGCCGTTTGCTTGTTCAACCATTAGGTTGAATTAATGCGAGGCCGCATAATTGTCAACCGTTCGGTATAATAACGGGTCCGAAAAAAGGCCGGTGCGGGACCGGCCTTTCGTCAAATATAGGCGAGCGCTCGCTCAGGCGGCCGGCTGCTTGGTCTTGCGCAGATAGGGCAGCACCGTATCGAAGGCGCCGAACTTCTGCTTCGCCGCCTCGTCGCCGACCGAGGTCGGGATGATGACGTCGTCGCCGACATTCCAGTTGGCCGGCGTGGCGATGGTGTGCTTGGCCGCCGTCTGCAGCGCGTCAAGCGCCCGCAGCACCTCGGCGAAGTTGCGGCCGACATTCATCGGATAGGTCATCGACAGCTTGAGCTGCTTGTCGGGACCGATGATGAACACCGAGCGCACGGTGGCGCTGTCGTTGGGCGTGCGACCGTCCGGCAGGTAGGCTTCGGCCGGCAGCATGTCGAACGCCTTGGAAACCGCGAGCCCCTCGTCGGCGATGATCGGAAACTTGGCCTGCGCGCCGCCGACCTTCTCGATGTCGCCCTTCCATTTCTTGTGGTCCTCGACGCCGTCGACCGAAATGCCGATCACCTTGGTGCCGCGCTTGGTCCATTCGTCGTCGAGCTGCGCGACCGCGCCGAATTCCGTGGTGCAGACCGGCGTGAAGTCCTTCGGGTGGGAAAACAGGATCGCCCAGCTGTCGCCGATCCAGTCATGCAGCTTGAACGTGCCCTGATCGGTTTCGACGGTGAGATTGGGGATCGTGTCGTTGATGCGCAAACCCATGGCGGTCTCCTTGCTGTTCGTCCGGATCGCATGTCCGGGTGTTTATGTCGGTGCGATCATAGCCGAATTCCAAGACGATTCGAGGAAATGGACCGCGCATTTCGTCGCGGTCGGGAATGAAACCGTTCCGAACGAGACGAAAACGGAATTCCGTTCCCGCGCGTCGCCGAACGCTGCCGCTACGCCGCGTCCCGGGCCTGGTAATCCTTGACGGCGTCGAAGCGAACCGCTTTCCAGCGCTCGGCCTCGTAGGTGAGGCCGAATTCGTGTGGCGCGAGAAACACCGGGTCGCCGTCGAGGTCGCGGGCGATGTCGCCGCGATGCGCATCGATGAAGCGCTGCAATTCGTCCTTGTCGGCGGTGATCCACCGGCAGACCGAAAACCGCGCCGTCTCGAAATCCACCGGCAGCGAATATTCCACCTCGAGCCGGACCTTCAAGACGTCGAGCTGCAGCGCGCCGACGACGCCGACGATCGCCGGCGAGCCGTCCTCGGGCAGGAAAAGCTGCACCACGCCTTCCTCGGCCATCTGCTGCAGCGCTTCCCGCAGCTTCTTGGCCTTCATCGGGTCGCCGAGCCGCACCCGGCGCAGGATTTCGGGCGCGAAATTGGGCACGCCGCGGAAATAGAGTTCTTCGCCTTCCGTCAGCGTATCGCCGATCCTCAGCGTGCCGTGATTGGGAATGCCGACCACGTCGCCGGCATAGGCCTCGTCGGCGGTGACGCGCGTCTTGGCGAAGAAGAACTGTGGCGCCGACAGGCTCATCGGCTTGCCGGTCCTGACCAACTTGGCCTTCATGCCGCGCGCGAGCTTGCCCGAACAGACCCGCACGAAGGCGATCCGGTCGCGATGGTTGGGGTCCATATTAGCTTGGATCTTGAACACGAACGAGGTCATTTTCGGTTCGCTCGCCTCGACCCTGCGTGCATCGGCCTCCTGGGCGCGCGGCTGCGGGGCAAACGCCCCCAGCGCGTCGATCAGGTCGCGCACGCCGAAATTTCTGAGCGCGGAACCGAAATAGACTGGCGTCAGGTGCCCCTCGCGAAAAGCCTGCAGGTCGAACGGTCGGCACGCGCCGCGCGCAAGCTCCAGCTCCTCGATGAAATCGGCGCGCTCGTTTTCCGGCAAAAGCCCGGCCACGCGGTTGGAGTCAGGCCCGTTGACCGGCAGGCGCTCGACCTGGTCGTCGCCGCGCCGGACCGCATTGTCGGCGAGATGGTAGGTGCCGGCAAACGTCTTGCCGCGCCCGATCGGCCAGGTCACCGGCGCCGTGTCGAGCGCGAGCTTGGCCTCGATCTCGTCGAGGATCTCGAACGGGTCGCGGGTCTCGCGGTCCATCTTGTTGACGAACGTGACGATCGGGATGTCGCGCAGCCGGCATACTTCGAACAGTTTCAGCGTGCGCGGCTCGATGCCCTTGGCCGCGTCGATCACCATGACCGCCGAATCCACCGCCGTCAGCGTGCGGTAGGTGTCGTCGGCGAAATCCTCGTGGCCCGGCGTGTCGAGCAGGTTGAAGACATGGTCGCCATATTCGAACGTCATCACCGAGGTGACGACCGAAATGCCGCGCTCGCGCTCGATCTTCATCCAGTCCGAACGTGTCTGGATCTTGTCCTTCTTGGCCTTGACCTCGCCGGCGAGCTGGATCGCACCGCCAAACAAAAGCAGCTTTTCCGTCAGCGTGGTCTTGCCCGCGTCCGGGTGAGAAATGATCGCGAAGGTCCGGCGGCGCGCAACGGCCTTTTCGAGTGTCTCTGCCATGTCGAGGATGTCCGTTGAATGGCGCGCTTATAACCGCGCCGGTCGCGCCTGTCGAACGGGAATTGTCCGGCCGCGGCGGCCCTGCCGGACAGGCGGCCTTGGATTATTCGAAGGCGCAAGGCCAGTTCCGCGGCGCCGTCAATCCCCGCGGCAGCTTGGTTGCCGCGTCGCCGCAGGCAATCTCGATCTGCTCCTGCCGCAATCCGGTCGCCGCCCCGAGATCGACGCCCTCGAACCGGGTCAGGAACAGGAAGGCGCCGGCGAAGTCGACCGGGCCTTCCAGCGTCGTGCCGCGAAAATCCGCCCGCGACAGGTTGGCGAGCGCGAAACTGTTGTTTGCCAGTGCCGATCCGGAAAACTCGGCCCGGCCGAGTTCGGCTTTCTGGAAATCCGCGCCTTTCAGCCAGGCATCGATGAACCGGCTGCGCTGCAACTCGGCGCTGGCAAAGGACGCGTTTTCGGCCGACAGGCCCGACAGGTCGCTGCGATAGGCCTCCACCTTGCCGAAATTGGCTTTTTCGGCGCTGGCGCCGGCAAGCGAGGCGCGCAACAGTGTCGCCTTTTCCAGATTGGCTGAATTCAGGCGCGCGCCGCGCAGATCGGTTTCGCTGAAATCCGTGTCGACGAGCGTGGCCCCTTCCAGATTGGCATCCTTCAGGATCAGCCTGCTCTTGTTGCAGTCGCGCCAGTCGATGCCGGGAACGGGCGCGCTGCGGCAGTTGGCGGCCTGGGCAGCCCCCGCAACGCACGCGAGCGCGACAGCCAATCCGACCAGCGGCACCGGTTTGCGGCGGGGTCGCGTCGTTGGGATGGTGGGTTTTGTTGGCGCCAAGGTTCGAACCTGCCCCGGGTCGATGCTGCGCTCCCTTACTACAGCAAGCGTCGGGCGGTCGCAAAGCGTATCGGCTCTTCGTCGGCAAACATCCTGGGGAGGCCTGCCTATTGTTTGTACACTGACGGTTGACAGTATCACTATATGTCAGTTGGATGACAGCAGTGGGGACAGCAATCATATCGGGAGGATGATGGCTGAGGGGGGAGCCCGGCTTGTCGTCGTTGGAGGCGGGACAGCCGGATGGATCGCGGCGCTGATGCTTCAGCGTCACGCCGCGAGCGCCGACATGGCACTCGACATCGTGGTGGTCGAATCGAGCCGCATTCCGACGATCGGCGTGGGGGAGGGCACGACCGCCGTGTTCCGTCAGGTGCTGATGGATCTGGGCATCGACGAGACCGATTTCGTGCGCAGGACCGGCGCGACCGTCAAGTTCGGCATCCGACACAAGGATTGGCGCCGCAAGGGCCACTGCTATGACGGGCCGATCGACGACCCCAATCTTTTGGCGTTGTCGCGGCAGTTCATGCCCGGCGAACAGCAGTCGATGCTACACATCTATGCCGTGTCGACCGGCCGCAGCGTTGCCGATATCCATTTGTTCGGCGAACTTATGCAGCGCCGCAAATCGCCCTTCGGCCTCGATGGCGACGAGCTCGTCCCGGCCGGACCGTTCCAGCACGCTTTCCATTTCGACCAAGCTAAGGTGGGCGCCTATCTGCGCGAGATCACCGCCGGTGTGCAACTGATCGACGCCGAGGTCGCCGATCTGCGCCGCGATGCCGAGACCGGTACTATCGAGGCTCTGGTGATGACCGACGGCACCGAACTCGCCGGCGATTTTTTCGTCGACTGTACCGGTTTCCGGCGCAAGCTGATCGGCGAGGGCATGGGCGCGAAATGGATGTCTTACCAGGACCACCTGCCGGTGAACCGCGCCATGCCGTTCTGGCTCGACCATGACGAGACGGAAGACATCGCCCCCTTCACCCTGGCCTGGGCGCAGGAGGCTGGCTGGATGTGGGCGGTCCCCACCCGGGAGCGTATCGGCTGCGGCTACGTCTATTCCGACGCGTTTACCACGCCTGACGAGGCCAAGTGTGAGATCGAACGCGCACTCGGCCGCGAGATCGAGCCGCGTGCCGATTTGCGCTTCGACAGCGGCCGCCTCGACCGCGCCTGGATCGGCAATTGCCTGGCGCTCGGCCTGTCGTCGAGTTTTCTGGAGCCGCTGGAGGCGACCTCGATTCACGGCACGATCGTGCAGTTGATGCTGTTCACCCGCTTCTTTTTCGACAAGGCTGGCCATGCCGACGACACAATGCGGCAACGTTACAATGACGCCGTGTCACGCCAGCTCGGCGATTTCCGCGACTTCATCAACCTGCATTATGTCGGCGAGCGCGACGAACCGTTCTGGCGGCATGCCCGTGGCGAATGCATGAACGAGGCCACCCGCGACATGCTCGCCTTTTGCACCGAAAACATGCCGCGCCGCGCCGATTTTCAGCCTTTTCCGGGCGACCTGCCGCACATCAACGAACAGCTTTTTTATCCGGTGCTCGACGGGCTCGGTCATTTGCAGCGCACCGTGGCCAAGACCGAGATGGCCGCCAGTCCGAAAGTGCGCGCCCATGCCCGCAAGGCGGTCGACGCCCATGTGCGCGACTACAAGAAGGCGGCCGGCGACTGCCTCGGCCACCGGCATTATCTCGACCTCGTGGCGGAAGGGGCCGTCAGCTTCCGCTGGCAATAGCCCTGTCTTCTTGGCACGCCCGAGACCGGCCGACCTCCGGCCCGTTCGCGCCTCTGCGGTGCGTGTGCTCGAACAGGTCGCGTACGATCCGGCTGGCCGTGGTTTGAAAGGCGAAAGGCAGGAAGGCATGTCCCAGCGCGGCGAGCGCCGCCAGGGCCAGGCGCCCGCCAAACCACAACGCGAACGCCATATGGCCGAAATAGGTTTCGTCGACCGAAGCCGGATGGTCGGTAAACAGCTTTGCCAGTCGTGTCTGCATGCGCGTCCTCCTGCCTATGCCGCCGCGAACGGCGGGCGTCCGAATTTCGCAAACAGAATAGTTCCTCTATGCGATAAGAAATTCCCAAAATTGTATTGAAAAACGCCCCTCTATGAGACAATTGTCCTTTCATGAAGATTGATCTCGATACGATTGATCGACGAATTCTGGCCGAACTTCAGCTCGACGCCACTTTGTCGGCCGAGCAGCTCTCGCAGCGTGTCGGCCTGTCGCGCAACGCCTGTTGGCGGCGGGTGCGCATGCTGGAGGAAAGCGGCGTCATTACGGGACGGGTCGCGCTGCTCGATCCCGAAAAGCTTGGTTATGGCCTTTCCGTCTTCATGCTGATCCGCACGTCCAGCCACGAGCCCGGCTGGCTGGAGAAATTCCGCGCCGCGGCGGCCTCTCTGCCGGAGATTACCGGCATTTACCGCATGTCGGGCGATCTCGACTATGTTCTGCGCGCGCGCGTTGCCGATATGAAGGCCTATGACAGGCTCTATCAACGCCTGATCGCCAAGGTGCCGCTGTCGGACTGCTCGGCGTCCTTCGTCATGGAGGAAATTCGCGAGACCACTACGCTCCCGATCCAGCACCGCTGAGGCTGCGCGGACGCGCTGGCACTTGCCTGCCTCTCGACCAGCGCGCACAGTTCATTCTGGGGCAGGGGGGATGCATGGGCTCTGGCGCCAAGGCCGTTTCGGTCCTGATACTCGTCGCTGCCGAGATGGCCGGGATGAGCCTGTGGTTCGTCTCCGCCGCCATCCTGCCCGAGATGGCGCGCGACGGGGCGATTTCCGACACCCGCCAGGCATTGTTGTCGAGCGGCGTGCAGGCCGGGTTCGTGCTCGGCGCGCTCGCCATCGCGATTTCGGGCCTTGCCGACCGGCTCGACCCGCGACGGGTTTTCGCGGCCTGCGCGCTCGCCGCCGCGCTTGCCAATCTGGCCCTTCTCGTCCTGCCGCCCGGCGGCAACGGTGCGATCGCCGCGCGCGTCGTTACCGGCGCGCTGCTGGCCGGCGTCTACCCGGTCGGCATGAAGATCGCCGTCGGCTGGGGCCTGCGCGATCGGGGCCTGCTCGTTGGGTTGCTGGTCGGCGCGCTCACCGTCGGCAAGGCGATGCCCTATCTCGCCGCCTATCTCGGCGGGACCGCGTGGCGGCCGACGGTGGCGCTGATCTCCGTTATTGCCGCTGCCGGTGGGCTTCTTGTGCTGGCGGCCGGTCTCGGGCCGCACCATGCCCGCGCACCGCGCTTCGATCCTTTCGCCATCCGGATCGCCTGGACGCATCCGCGTATCCGGCGGGCCTATCTGGGCTATTTCGGCCATATGTGGGAGCTGTTCGCGATGTGGGCCTGGGTCGGCGCGGCGCTGACCGTCTCCTATGCCGTGTCGATGGACACGCTCGCCGCCGAGAGCCTGGCCAAGCTGAGCATGTTCGCGGCGATCGCGCTCGGAGCTTTGTTCTGCGTGCCGGCCGGCTGGTACGCCGACCGCGTCGGCAAGGCAGAGATCACCATAGTCGCGATGGCGGTCAGCGGTGCCGCCGCTTTGTTGACCGCCTTGACCTTCGGCGGTCCGCCTTGGCTCACCTTCGCGCTGGTCGCGCTCTGGGGCATCGCCGTCATCCCCGATTCGGCGCAGTTTTCTGCCATCGTCGCCGACAATGCGCCGCCCGAACTCGTCGGCAGCCTGATGACCTTCCAGACCGCGCTCGGCTTCACCTTGACGATCGCCACCGTCCAGCTCACGCCGCTGGCGGCCGAGGCGTTCGGCTGGCCGGCGGTGCTGGCCGGGCTTGCCCTTGGACCCGCGGTCGGGATCGTGGCGATGCTGCCGCTGCGTCGGCGCGGCACGAGCGACATGTCTTAAGCCGGTTTTTTGCCGCGCCGCGCCCGTATGCGGAAACCGGGCCGTTGACCGCGCGCGCGGCGTCCGGCAAAGGAACGCCATGACCACCGCTCTCGGCATTATCCGCCTGCCGCACGCCGCCGGCCTCGACCGACCCGCCTATGCCAGTGCCGGCGCCGCCGGGCTGGATCTGCGCGCGGCCGTTCCCGAAGACCGACAGATCATCGTGCTGCCGGGGCGGCGCGCCCTGGTGCCGACCGGCTTTATCTTCGAGATCCCCGACGGCTACGAGGGCCAGGTGCGGCCGCGCTCGGGCCTGGCGCTGAAGAACGGCATCACCTGCTTGAATGCCCCCGGCACCATCGACAGCGACTATCGCGGCGAGGTGAAGGTCCTGCTCGTCAATCTCGGCGAGGAGGATTTTGCGGTCACGCGCGGCCTGCGTATTGCCCAACTGGTGCTGGCGCCGGTTTCGCGCCTGCCGCTCGAGGAGCGCGAGCAGGCGACGGCGACCGGGCGCGGCGCCGGCGGGTTCGGTTCCACGGGCACGGCGTGACGATGCCGCCCCGGCTCGTGCTGTTCGATTGCGACGGGGTGCTGGTCGACACCGAGACCATCGCCAATCGCCGTCTGGTCGAATTGTTCAACGAGGCGGGTTTCGCCACCGATTACGCCTATTGCCGGTGCCATTTTTCCGGCCGCTCGCTGACATCGGTTCAAGAAGAGATCGAGGCTTCCGGAGTCAGGCTCGGTGCCGATTTCGTCGATCGCTGGAACGAGGGCCTGCCGGCGCTGTTTGCGGACCAGGTCGAGCCGATCCCGCATGTCAGGCAGGCCGTCGAGGCGGTGCGCGACGCCGGCATTGCCTATTGCGTGGCGACCTCGGCGCGCATTTCCAAGATGCACATCACGCTCGGCGCGACCGGGCTTCTGCCGCTGTTCGAACACGCCTTGTTTTCCGCCACCATGGTCGCGCGCGGCAAGCCCGCCCCCGATCTGTTCCTGCATGCGGCCGCGGCGATGGGGCATCCGCCCGAGGCCGCGATCGTCGTGGAGGATTCCGTGCCCGGCACCCGGGCCGGCAAGGCGGCGGGCATGACGGTGCTGTCATATGCCGGCGATCCGATGGCCGATCGCGACGGGCTGCGTGAAGCCGGCGGCATCCTGTTCGACGACATGCGTGATCTGCCCGCCCTGATCGGCCTTTGAACGACGGCGCCGGGCGCCGCTTTCGTGCCGTCCGGGTTTGTCAGCAGGTTCGGCCTGGACCAAGCGTCTCGACTTTGCAGGCGGCGGGTCGTCGGCATAGCATTTCGCCGCGCCATATCCCACGGGAGGAAGAATGATGGACAAGGGCAGAATTTTTCGCGCGCTGCACGAGGCGCCCGCGCCATTTATCATCCCCAACCCGTGGGATGTCGGGACGGCACGGTTTTTAGCCTCGCTCGGCTTTACCGCGCTCGCCACCACCAGCGCGGGCTATGCGTTTTCGCGCGGCCGGCCGGATGGGGCGATCCCCTTCGACGACATGATCGGCCATTGTCGCGAGATCGTCGCCTCGAGCGACCTGCCCGTCTCCGCCGATCTCGAGCACGGCAAGGGCGACAGTCCCGACAGCGCGGCCGAAACGATCTTCGCCGCCGATGCCGCGGGACTTGCCGGCTGCTCGATCGAGGATTCGACCGGCGATCCCGACCGGCCGATCTACGAGTTCTCGCTGGCCGTTGAGCGTGTCGCAGCGGCCGTCGAGGCGGCGCGCTCGCTCGGCCACGATTTCGTCTTCACCGCCCGGGCTGAGAATTTCTTGTGGGGCATCCGCGATCTCGACGACACGATCAGGCGGTTGCAAGCCTTCGAAAAGGCCGGTGCGGACGTGCTCTATGCGCCGGCTCTGGCCGATATCGAAACGGTTCGCACCGTGTGCGCGGCGGTGTCGCGGCCGGTCAATGTTCTCGCCGTGCCGGGCCTGTCGGTCGCCGAACTGGCCGCGGCGGGCGTGAAGCGCATTTCGCTCGGCTCCAAACTCACCATCGCCGCCTTCGGGGCGGTCGAGGCCGCCGCGCGCGAAATGCTGGACGAGGGCAGTTTCGAATTCTCCCGCGGCGGACCGTCATTCGCGACACTGCAGAACCTGTTTTCCGCCGCCTGATCGCGCGCCGTCGCCTGGCGGGCGAACGCGGTGCGTCTCCGGCAGCGGGAACCGGCACCGACGTTGCCGCCTCCCGCCGGTCCCGTTGCGGCCGGTCAGAGCCTGCGCAGCACCAGCACGGTGTCGCCGCCCCGGTTCTTCAGCGTCAGCCGCGATCCGCGCTTCGTCACCCGGCTTGCCGCGGTCAGCGCCTGCGTGAAGGAGCGCTCGACATTCATCGCCGCCCGGTCCGGGCACATCATCTTGGTCTGCATCGGCGCGCTCGAGCGCCAGGCATCGCCATGCTGGGCGATCATTGCGGTGATGGTGTTGCAGCCGGCCTTGGCGCGCATGCCGCCATCGGCACCGATGTCGATGCGGGTGGCCTGCGACTGGGTCGGATCGAGCCTCACCAGATGGCCGGTCTGCGCCGCGGCTACCTGCTCGATGCGCCAGGCGCCGCGCACCGCCTCCGAGACACCCGTACGGGCTTGTTGGCCCTGCGGCTGAATCGCGCGCGCCGGCACGATATCAAAGATCTCCCAGCCGCGCGGCTTGCCCGTCGATACCGCGGCAAGCCGCGAGCCCGGGCCGACGCCGGCGCGTACCAGCTTGCCGTTCTGCACCGATTTAAGCGCGTGCGCGCTTCCGCCGAGCGCCAGCAGATGAAAACGTTCCCATCCGCGTGCATGCGGGCTGCCGGTTGCCAGAAACGTGCCGCCGCCCACGCCGGCGCGTATATAGGAATTGTCGGCCACGACGCGAAACGCCACCGTCCGGCCGTCGAGGCGCTGCATGTCGAGCCTCAAGGCCCGGCTGGCACTGTTTGCGGACGCGGCAAGCAGCCCATTGGCGACGGTAACGTATTTGCCGCTTTGTTTGGAGCGCAGCAGCACTTCCTCGGCACTGGCGGTCTGGCCGCCGAAGGCAAGAAACGCCGCGGCAATCGCGACAAGGCCGGTCAATTTCGTCAACATAAAGATCCCCCTGGATTGGCAATCGTTGCTTGATGATGCACGGATACTGACGTTGTTGATCTGAACGTCTATTGAAGCCGGCGTTCAGCCACGGTTCACGATCCGGCTGGCCGGCGGCTTTATGCGATGGAGTTTTAATGACCGAACCGCTGAGGGTTGTCGATATGCATACCGGCGGCGAGCCGGTGCGCATCGTCACCGCTGGATATCCGCCTTTGCCTGCCGGCACGATCCTGCACAAGCGCGCTTATGTGCGCGACAATCTCGATCATCTGCGCCGGATCCTGATGTTGGAGCCGCGCGGCCATATCGACATGTACGGTGCGCTGCTGGTCGAGCCGGACCTGCCGGGTGCGGACCTGGCGGTGCTTTTTATGCACAATCAGGGATATTCGACCATGTGCGGCCATGCCGTCATCGCGCTGGGACGGTATGCTGTCGACGAGGGGCTGGTGCCGGCCGACGCGCCCGTCGCCACCGTCAACATTGAATGCCCTTGCGGCATGGTCGAGGCCACGGTTGAGATCATCGACGGCCGGGCGGGCGCGGTGTCGTTCAGGAGCGTGCCCTCCTTTGCCTTTGCCGCCGGCCGGTCGGTCGACCTGCCCGGATTCGGCCCGGTCGGCTTCGACATCGCCTATGGCGGTGCCTTCTACGCCCTGGCGGAGGCGGACCGGTTCGGTCTCGCATTCGGCCGCGATCCCGTGCGTGCCTTCGTCGACGCCGCGAGCGCGCTGACGGCAGCGGTCAAGCGCGCGTATCCGCTCGCCCATCCCGACCACGACGATCTCGCCTTTCTCTACGGGTCGATCCTGACCGATGGCGGCGACGGGGCGGGCGCTGCGACGAAAAATATCTGCGTTTTCGCCGATGCCCAGGTCGACCGCTCGCCGACCGGCTCGGGCGTTACCGCGCGGATGGCGGCCATGCATGCCGCCGGCGCAGTTGATCTCGGCGAGCCCCGGTCGTTCGAAAGCATCACCGGTGCTGTTTTTACCGCCTGCGTCGAGCGGCAGGTCGACATCGGCGCCCGCCGCGGCGTCGAGGTCCGGGTCTCTGGTCGTGCCTATTATTGCGGCCGCGCCGAGTTCTCCGTCGAGCCGGACGATCCGCTCGGCGGTGGTTTTTTGGTGCGCTGAGCCGGCGGCAGCCAGCGGCCGGGCGACGGCGCTGGCCCATAGAAAAATCCGCCGTTCGCCGCGGCAAGTGTGATATCGGCTCGCGCAGCACAACGGAGCCGACCCATGACGATCGCGGGTTTCATCGCTTACGCCGGCGCGCTTGCCATCGCCGCATCCATTCCCGGCCCGGGCATCACCGCCCTGGTCGCCCGGGCGCTCGGTTCGGGTTTTCGTCCGGCATTGTTCATGAGCTTCGGGCTGATCCTGGGCGATCTGACCTATCTGACCGCCGTCGTGCTCGGCCTTGCCGTGGTCGCGCAGAGTTTCGGGCTGGTCTTCCTGGTCGTCAAATGGGCCGGTGTGGCCTATCTCGCCTGGCTGGCCTATCGTTTCTGGACGGCTGGCATCGTGGCGGAGACGGTGACGGCAGAGACGGGGCGGGGCGGCCTGATGGCGAGTTTCGTCTCCGGCGTCACGATCACGCTCGGCAATCCCAAGACCATGATCTTTTACCTCGCCATCACGCCGACCGTCATCGATCTCGCCGCGGTTTCGGCAAGCGACTACGCAGTTCTGGCGGGGTTGACGGCGCTGGTGCTGATCGTCGTGCTGGTGCCCTATCTGGCACTCGCCGCCCATGCCCGTACGCTTTTCGCGCGCCCGGCCGCCTTGCGGCTTCTCAACCGGACGGCCGCGACCTTTCTCGGCGGGGCCGCCGCGGCGATCGCCATACGCGGCTGACCGGTCGCAGGGCGTTCCGTTTCCAATATCGGGTCTCTGAACGGCGCGGTGCGGGCGCTTCGCGCAATGGTTGAAAATCGTGCTTGACCGGACGCTCGAGCAGGCGCACAAGCGAATCCTCTCCGATGACAAAAAAGGGTGGTCGCGGGCATGAGCGCGTGGGGCTTCCTCCAACTATGTGTGTCAACGGCGGTCTTCCTCGCTGCCGCGAGTGTCGCCAAGACCTGGACAATGACGCCGTCGACCGGCCGGCTGGTGTTGACCCTTGCGCTCTATACGCTCGGCAATCTGATCATGCTGCGCCTGATCCGCGATTTCGGGATGGGCGTGGCGCTCAGCCTGTCGGCCGTGATCCAGCTCGTGGCCGTCAATCTCGTCGCCTTCGCCTGGTTCGGCGAACGCCTGAACGCCGTTCAGGGAAGCGGCATCGCCTTTGCGGTGCTGGCCGTGACGCTGGTTTCCCTGGGACCCTATTTCACCGGCCGCTGAGCCATTTTGCTCCTGCGTTACGGTATCGCCGTCGTTGATGCCGTGGCGACTGCAGGCACCGGCCCCGCAGCGCCTTGGCGCATCGGTCCGTCCCGGTTTCCATGCATATTGATGTTTTAAACATGACTATATATAGAATAATGATTATCAATGAGGGATAAGAGCGAAGCGTGATCACCGCAGCTCAAATGAAGGCCGCGCGGGCGCTTGCCGGTATCGACCAGAAAACGCTCGCCGAGCGGGCCGGCGTTTCGCTGCCGACCATTCAGCGCATGGAGGCCTCCGAAGGGGTGGTGCGCGGGGTGGTCGACACGCTGGTCAAGGTGATCCAGGCCCTGAACGAGGCCGGCGTCGAGTTGATCGGCGATCACCAGCCCAGCACGGAGGGCGGTCGCGGCGTGCGCCTGAAGGAGCCGGGTAGCTAGGGTGTGGCAGCGGCCGTCTGCCGCGACGGCGGCATGATCCGGTTTCGCCGATGTTTTGCCTTGTCCGTATGTGGTGCGGCCGGTTGCGGCGTGCCCGAACCGGAGTGGTGTGACCGTGCAGTCGTCGATTTCCCATAGCGCCCGTCCGGCCGCGGCCGGGTTTCGCGAGCTCTTCACGCCCAAGCTGGTCACGGTGTTGCGCGAGGGATACGGCCTTGCCGGGCTGCGCGCCGACGCCGTTGCCGGTCTGACCGTCGCGATCGTCGCACTGCCGCTATCGATGGCGATCGCCATCGCCTCCGGCGTTTCCCCCGAACGGGGCCTGTTCACCGCGATTGTCGGCGGTTTCCTGGTGTCGGCGCTCGGCGGCAGCCGCTTTCAGGTCGGTGGCCCGGCCGGCGCCTTCATCGTGCTGGTGGCCGCCACGGTCGAGCGCCACGGCATTGACGGGCTTTTGCTGGCGACGCTGCTGGCCGGCCTGTTCCTGATCGCGATCGGCTTGCTGCGGCTCGGCACCTACATCAAGTTCATCCCCTATCCGGTCACGGTCGGCTTCACCGCCGGCATCGCCGTCATCATTTTCGCCAGTCAGTTGCGCGACCTGTTCGGGCTCGCTCTGCCCGGCAAGGAGCCGGGGCCGCTGATCGAGAAGCTGCCGGTGCTGTGGACTGCGGCTGAAACGGCCAGTCCCGCGGCGTTCGTCGTTGCCGTTGCGACCGTCGCCGTGATCGCCGCGGCCAAGCATTTGCGGCCCGGCTGGCCCGGCATGCTGATCGCCATCGTTTTGGCGGCTGTGGCGGTGGCCGTGTTTTCCTTGCCGGTCGAGACGGTCGGCGACCGTTTCGGCGACATCCCGCGCATGCCGCCGGCGCCGGCAATGCCTGGCTTCAGTTCCGACAAGCTCATCGCCGTGCTGCCTGACGCCGCCGCCTTCGCACTGCTTGGAGCGATCGAATCGCTGTTGTCGGCCGTCGTCGCCGACGGCATGACCGGCCGGCGGCATCGCTCCAATTGCGAACTCGTCGCGCAAGGCGTCGCCAATATCGGCTCGGCCCTGTTCGGCGGCATCTGCGTCACCGGGACGATCGCGCGCACCGCCACCAATGTACGCGCCGGGGCGCGCGGTCCGGTCGCGGGCATGCTGCACGCTCTGTTCCTGCTTGCCTTCATGCTGCTTGCCGCGCCGCTCGCGCGCTACATTCCGCTGGCCGCGCTTGCCGGGTTGCTCGCTTTCGTGGCCTGGAACATGGTCGAGCGTCACGCGATCGCCGCCATCGTGCGCTCGTCGCGCGGCGAGGCACTGGTCCTAGGCGTGACCTTCCTGCTCGTGGTCTTCCGCGATCTGAGCGAGGGCATTCTCGTC
Source organism: Nitratireductor alexandrii (assembly GCF_004000215.1). Lineage (GTDB taxonomy): Bacteria > Pseudomonadota > Alphaproteobacteria > Rhizobiales > Rhizobiaceae > Mangrovimarina > Mangrovimarina alexandrii. The sequence continues at coordinate 133,536 of NZ_RBVY01000009.1, forward strand.
GGCTTCGCGCTTGGCGCACTCCTGTTCTTGAACCGCATGGCCAAGTCGATCGCGGTCGAGACGCACGTGCCGTTTGTCGAGGAGGATGTCGCAGACAGCGTCAATGGCGACCGTGCCGCCTACGATGCTGCCGAGGGCAGTTCGCCCGAGACCGTGGTCTATCGCATTTCCGGCGCCTTCTTCTTCGGGTCGGCCGCCACCGTCGGTGCGGTTCTCGACCGTATCGCCGACCAGCGCCGGAACTTCATCCTCGACTGTTCGGCCGTGCCCGTTCTCGACACCACGGCGGCCAATGTGATCGCCGGCGTTGCGCGCAAGGCGCATCGTGCCGGGATTCGTTTCGTCATCGCCGGTGCCGCGCCGCCCGTGCGCCGCATGCTGCAGCGCCAGGGCGCGCGTCGGCCGCATGCCGTGTTCGCGGCGAGCCTGAAGGAGGCGCGTGCGCTTTTGTCAAACGGCTGACGGTGTCGGCGCCTCGGCGTTGACGCAGGCGGCAAGCTCCTTGCGGAAGCGGTCGATCATCCAAGCGGTCGCCGGTCCGGGCAGGCGCGCGACATGGTGGAGTGCGATCAGGGGAAAGGCGCGTTCGGGATAGGCGTCGATGGACAGCCGCACCAGCCGTCCTGCTTCCAGATCGGCGCGCACCGTCGAAATCGGCAATCCGCCCCAGCCGAGCCCGGCCAGGATCAGCGCGTGCTTGACCCCCATGTCCGTCATGCGCCAGTTGCGGAACGACAAGACGCCGAAATCCCGGCCGCGCGTGTGGTCGGTCGGATCGGTGATGACGAGCTGCGTCTGTTCGCGCACCAGCTCGATCGGCACGGGTGGCACGGCTCGTGCCAGCGGGTGGCCTGGTGCCGCGACCGGAATCATCGAGGTTGCGCCGACGCCGGCGCGCACCACCCGCGCGTCGATGTCGGTCACCTGGCCGCCGGCGATGCCCAGCGTCGCTTCCTGCCGCAGGATCTGGTCGTGCACCATGCCGAGCGCGCCGACATTGAGCCGCACGCCGACGGTCGGGAACCGGTCGCCAAAGGCGCCGAGCACGCGGGCAAGCGCCTGGGTCGGCACGGTGGCGTCGACGGCGAGAGCGATTTCGGGCTCAAGCCCGCTTTTGAGGCCGCCCGCCCTGGCGCGCATCCCCTCCAGCCCGGCAATGATGCGCCGCGCGTCTTCCAGCAGCACCGCGCCCGCTTCCGTCAGGCTCGGCAGGCGCGTGCCGGCACGTTCGAACAGCTTGACCTCGAGCTGGGCTTCCAGATTGGCGATCGCGTAGCTGACCACCGATTGCGAGCGGTTGAGCCGGCGTGCGGCGGCGGAGAAGCCGCCGGTTTCGGCCACGGCCATGAAAATTTCGATCTGATCGAGCGTCGGATGTGCTTCCATCTGAAAATCCGATGGTTTTTATGGATATTTTCTGTGTTTTCTTGATGAGTATAACGGGCCATCTGAGGACCGAGCAACAAGCGGCGCAAAACCGCCTTTTATCCGAACCAAAGGAGAGCTCCATGTCCTCGATATTGCTCGTCACCGCCAGCCCGCGCGGTGCAACATCCCTGTCCACCCGCGCCGCCAGGACGGTTGCCGACGCGCTGGCGCGCCGGACGCCGGGCGCGCGCATCGTTCATCGCGACCTCGCCGCCGCGCCGCTGCCGCATATCGATCAGGATTTCGCCGTCGCGGTGAAAACCCCGGCCGAAAAGCTGAACGCCGCCCAGGCCGACCTCCTCGCCGTCTCCGATGCGGCGACCGACGAACTGCTTGCCGCCGACGCCGTCGTGATCGCCACCGGCATGATCAATTTCTCGATCGCCTCGACGCTGAAATCCTGGTTCGACCATGTCGCGCGGGCGCACCGGACCTTTCGCTATACGGCGGACGGGCCGCAGGGGCTGGCCGGCGGCAAGAAGGTCTATGTCGTGATCGCCTCGTCGGGCACCTATACGGATGGCGGCCCGGCTGCGGCAATGGATCATGCCCGCCCCTATCTGAGGTCGATGCTCGGCTTTTTCGGCATTACCGATATCGAATTCGTCGATATCGAGGGTGTCGGCCTGGGCATCGAGCCGGACGCGGTCATTCTTGAGCGCGCACTCGGCAAGCTTGGTGCAGCCGACTTGGCCGCCGCCTGACGCGGCACCGGCCGAACGGCGGAGGGCGCGAGCCTAAGCCTAAGCCGGCCGGCACAACCGGTCTGGCGGACATGCTTCCGCTCCGGTGTTTTTCGCCTCGTTGCGATCAAGCCGCCTTGCCGTTTGCGGGGCGGCCTTGCCGCGATCGGCGATGCGCGGGCGCCGCCGGTCAGCCTGTGCCCGTCGCCGGCTTCGCCTGGCCGGTGTCGTTCGAAGCGGTGGGGGCGCCGTCTTTGGCCGCTTCATTTTTCGACTTCGTGTCCAGCCAGCGCAGGCGCTTGTAGTCGAAGCCGAAGACGAGCGTCGGCTTGACGATCTCGAAATAGGGCGACAGGTCGAAATCGCGCGGCGTGAACAGCGAATGATGCCGGATCGACATGATCTCGCGGCGCGAAAACCGCGATTGCGCCGTCATCTGGCCGGGCGCGCGGGTAATGCGCGGCAGGATCGGGTAGCGCACCTGCTGATAGGCCTGGGCGATCAGCGACGAGCAGATGGCGCGCGTCGGTTCGCCAGAGCCGAAGGCGATCATGCGCCGGCGCCAGCGTACCGGCACCGGCGGTGTCGGGAAGAAATAGCGCAACAGGTCGAAAATGTTCTTGGTGTCGTATTTGAGACCGATACGCTCGACCATGAAGGCCACGACCGCGTCGCGATCCTCCGGCGTCAGCCCGCTCGGCCGGCAGATGCGCGTGTTGTAGGTGCGGTATTTCGACAGCGGCACCGCCACGCAGCCTTCGCCGAGATTGACCTCGATCAGCCGTGGTCGCTCGGCGCCGTCCTGGGGTTCGGGCAGGGCGTCGCCGATATAAAGCGCGGCGTGGCTCCAGGTCGACTGGGTCAGATATTTGATCGCCGCCGAAATGCGCTGATTGCCTTCCACCAGCAAGATGTCGCCGGCCCTGAGCGTGCGCCGCAGCGTTTCGGGATCGGACGGGGTGTAGGGCTCGTAGCCCGAGGATTCGGTGCGCAGCCGGTCGGCGAGAAACCGTCCGATCCGGTCGAGCATCGTGTCGGGGGCTTCGCTCATGGCTCCTCCTTGCCGGGAATATGGACCGCGCGGCCGCCGAGTTGAAGAACCCCTGCTTACGCTTTCGATACGAGGAGGGACGGGGCCTGATAGCAGGGACATGGGCGGTCGCAAAGAGCATCGCATCGCGCCTTGAAATTAATCAATCGATTGATTAAAGTCTTTTCCATGACCGAGACATCCGACCCGCGCGGCCAGACCGCCGCACCGCCCGCTTCCGCAGAACAGACACGGCTTGCGCTTGTGCGCGCGGGCCTGGCTCTGTTCGGGGCCAAGGGTTTCGACGGCACCTCGACGCGCGAGATCGCCGCCCTGGCCGAGGCCAATATCGGCTCCATCGCCTATCATTTCGGCAGCAAGGAGGGCTTGCGCGCCGCCTGCGCCGACCACATCGTTGCCGCGATCGAGCACATGGCCGCCGAGGCGCTCGACCGGTTTTCGGCCGATGTGGAGGACATGGTGTCGCCTGCGGTCGCCCAAGAAGCCTTCGCCGAGGCCTTGGAGCGCATGGTGAATTTTGTCGTCGCGCGGCCCGAAGCCGGCGAGATCGTGCAGTTCGTGCTGCGTGAACTCGCCCATCCTACCGCCGCGCTCGACCGCATCTATTCCGGCGTGTTCGAGCCGACCCATCGCCGGCTGTGCCAGCTCTGGCAGCATGCCACCGGCGAGCCGGCCGAAAGCGACCGCACCAAGATCACCGTCTTCACCCTGATCGGACAGGTGGTCTATTTCCGCATCGGCCGTGAAGCGGTGATGCGGCGCATGGGTTGGGCCGAGATCGGCCCCGCCGAGGCCGGCGCGATCACCGCCGTCGCGCGCGCCAATCTCGACGCCATTCTCGCAGCGCACGGAAAGCCGTCATGATGGACCTCGTCTGCGCGATCCCCTACGCGGCGCTGCTGTTTGCCGCCTGCGCTGCGCCGCCGCCGCTGGCTGTCGGTTATGTCGAAGGCGAATATGTGCTGCTCGCCCCGATCGAGACGGCGCAATTGCGTAGTGTGCCGGTGCGGCGCGGCGAGCGTGTGAGCCCGGGCCAGCCCGTCGCGCTGCTGGAGGACGCCGACGCCGAAAGCGCCGTTGCCGAGGCCGAGGCGGCGCTTGCTCGTGCCGAGGCCCAGCTTGCCGATCTGAAACGGGGAAAACGACCGCAGGAAATCGCCGTGCTGGAGGCGGCGGTGCGCTCCGCCGAGGCCCAGCGCCGCGAGGCCGAGCGGGTTCTAGTCCGCATAGAGGATCTGTTCGAGCGCGGCATCGCCACCCAGTCGCGGCTCGACGAGGCGCGCACCGCGGTCGAGGTGACCGAGGCCGCCCTCAACCAGGCGCAGGCCAATCTCGAGGTCGCCCGCCTGCCGGCGCGCGCCGAGGCGATCCGGGCCGCCGAACATGCCGTCAGCCAGGCGCGCGCCATGCTGCTCACCGCGCGCTGGCGGCTTTCCGAACGCACGCTTGCCGCTCCGGCCGTGGGCCGCGTCGACGATATTATCCGGTTCCCCGGCGACATCGCCGGCCCGGCCGCGCCGGTGCTCTCGTTTCTGCCCGACGGCGCCACCAAGCTGAAGCTCTATCTGCCCGAACCCGCCTTCGCCACACTTGCCGTCGGCGACCGGCTTTCGGTCCATTGCGACGGCTGCCCCGACGGGCTGGCGGCGCGCGTTTCTTACGTTTCACCGGAACCGGAATTCACGCCGCCGGTGATCTACTCGCTCGAGACCCGTCAGAAGCTCGTCTATCTGGTCGAGGCACGGCCGGAGGCCGGCGCCACGCGGCTCAAGCCGGGTCAGATCGTCGATGTCTCGCTGCCGGAAACCGGCGCCGGGGATTGAGATGAGCGCGATCGACGTCCACGGCCTGGTCAAGCGCTTCGGCGACAAGACGGTGGTCGACAATGTCAGCATGCAGGTCGCGCCGGGCGAGATCGTCGGTTTTCTCGGTCCGAACGGGTCGGGCAAGACCACCACCATCCGCATCATGTGCGGGCTGTTGACGCCCGACGCCGGCTCCGGGCGCGTGCTCGGCTACGACCTCTTGACGGAGGGTCTCAAGATCAAGCGCGAGGTCGGCTACATGACGCAGAAATTCTCGTTCTACGAGGATCTGACCATCGCCGAGAACCTCGATTTCGTCGCCCGTCTCTACCGGTTGAAGCCGGTCGCGACCCATGTCGCCGACACGCTCGCCGATCTCGGCATGACCTCGCGCCGCAACCAGCTTGCCGGCACGCTGTCGGGCGGCTGGAAGCAGCGCCTGGCGCTCGCGGCCTGCATCATGCATCAACCTAAGCTGCTTTTGCTCGACGAGCCGACCGCCGGTGTCGATCCCAAGGCCCGTCGCGAGTTCTGGGACGAGATCCACCGGCTCGCCCGCGACGGTCTGACCGTACTCGTTTCCACCCATTATATGGATGAGGCCGAGCGTTGCCACCGCATCGCCTATATCTCCTATGGCCGGATGCTGACGACGGGCTCGGTCGCCGACGTCGTCGCCAATGCCGGCCTTGTGACCTACATCGTCTCCGGCCCGGGCCTCGCCGGCATCGCGGCCGCGCTGGAGAGCCGCGACGGCGTCGAGCAGGTCGCGCCCTTCGGCGCCACGCTGCATGTCGTGGGCTCCGACCGGCAAAAACTCGAGGCGGCACTCTCCGACATCGCCGCACGCGACGGCGTTGCCGTGGCGCCGGGCGAGACCAGCCTGGAGGACGTTTTCATCCAGTTCATGGCCGGCTCGAAGGACAATATGGCATGAACGCCGAGACGACCCCTGCCTGTCAAAATACAGGAGGCCGGGTCCTCGGCGGAGCGAGCCGATGAACCGGTTTTTCTCCCTCGGTCGGCTCGGCGCGCTGTTGGTGAAGGAATTCATCCAGATGCGGCGCGACCGCGTTACCTTCGCCATGATGCTCGGCGTGCCGCTGATGCAGTTGCTGTTGTTCGGCTACGCCATCAACACCGATCCCAAGAGCCTGCCGGCCGCGCTGGTCGCCACCGGCAACGACCATTACACCCGCGCCATCGTGTCCGCGCTCCAGACGACAAATTATTACCGCTTCGACCACGTCGCCGACAGCGCGACCGAGGCCGAGCGGCTGATGGCCCGCGGCGCGGTCTCCTTCGTCGTCACCATCCCATCCGATTTCGCCCGCCGGGTCGACCGCGGCGAGGCGCCGCAAATCCTGATCGAGGCCGACGCCACCGACCCGTCGGCCTCCTCGGGCGCGGTCTCGACGCTGTCGACGCTGGCCGCGCGCGCGCTCGACCACGAGCGCGGTGTTGCCCCCGGCGCGCGCGGCGGTCCGGCGCTCGATGTCGTCGTCCACCGCCGCTACAATCCCGAGGGTATCTCGCAATACAACATCGTTCCCGGCCTGCTCGGCGTCATCCTGCAAATGACCATGGTGATGATGACGTCGATCGCGCTGACCCGCGAGATCGAGCGCGGCACGATGGAAAACCTGCTCGCCATGCCGGCCAGCCCGGCCGAGATCATGCTCGGCAAGGTTTTGCCCTATCTGGTCGTCGGCGGGGTGCAGGTGGCTGTCGTTCTGGTCACCGCCAAGCTGCTGTTTTCCGTTCCCTTCGTCGGCTCTTTGCCGCTTTTGCTCGGCGCGATCCTGATCTTCGTGCTGGCGCTGGTGCTGCTCGGCTACACGATTTCCACCATCGCCCGTACCCAGATGCAGGCCCTCCAGCTCGCCTTCTTCTTCTTCCTTCCCTCGATCCTGGTGTCGGGGTTCATGTTTCCCTATCGCGGCATGCCCGGGTGGGCGCAGCTTTTCGGCGAGATCCTGCCGCTGACCCATTTTCTGCGCGTCGTGCGCGCCGTCATGCTGAAAGGCGCCGACCTTGCCGCCATCGGCACCGAGATCGCCTGGTTGATCGGGTTCGTGGTCTTCTTTTCCGTCCTCGCCCTGCTGCGTTTTCGCCGCACGCTGGACTGACGCGCTTCGGGGGTCCGAAATCGAGGCGCTGCCAGAGGCATGTCGCGCCAGCTTGCTTCGCAGCATGCCGCCTTCGCGCGTTCAATCGAAAGCGCTCTGGCCTATTCGCACCCGGCCCCGCCCAGCGCCCGCGCCAGAAGTGCCGGTTCCACATTGCCGCCCGACAGCACCACCGCGACCGTCTTGCCGGCAATGTCGAGCCCTGGCGTGGCCAGAGCGGCCAGGCCGACCGCGCCGCCCGGCTCCGCCACAAGCTTGAGATGCTCGGCGGCGATGCGCATCGCGGCCAGGGCCGCGTCGTCGGTGACGGTCAGCGCGCCGGCGAGCCGGCCGCGATTGACGGCGAAGGGGAGCCCGCCGGGCGCGGCGGTCAGGATCGCGTCGCAGAGCGATGCGTGGCCGGGCCGGTTGGCGACGATCCTGCCCGCCGCCAGCGAACGGGCCCAGTCGTCGAAATTCTCCGGCTCGACCGCCCAGACCCGCGCCTGCGGGGCCATCGCCTCCAGCGCGAGCGCGATCCCGGCCGTCAGCCCGCCGCCGCCGCATGGCACCAGCACCATGTCCAGTCTGGCATTGGCGGCCTCAGCCTGTTCGGCCAGTTCCAGCCCGACCGTGCCCTGGCCGGTTATGATCGCCGGGTCGTCGAAGGGCGGCACCAGCACCATGCCGTCGTCGACGAAGGGCTGCACCACCGCCGTCCGGTCGTCGCGAAACCGGTCGAAGGCGACGATCTCTGCACCCAGCGCCTTGACGTTGCCGGTCTTGATCGCCGGCGTATCGGCCGGCATGGCGATCACCGCGCGCATGCCGAAGATTTTCGCTGCGGCGGCCACGCCCTGGGCATGGTTTCCGGATGAAAACGCCACCACGCCGCGCGCCCGTTGCGCCGGGTCGAGCTGTGCGATGCGGTTATAGGCGCCGCGCAGTTTGAAGGAGCCGGTGCGCTGCAGCGTCTCGGCCTTCACCAGGATTCGCGCGCCGTAGCGGGCGTTGAGCGACGCCGATTCCAACAGCGGTGTTTCGACCGCCACGCCGTGCAACCTGGCGCGCGCGGCGCGAATCTCCGCGAAGCTCGGCAGGGCGGTGTCGGTTGTAGTCATGGCGGAATCCTTGTTGCCAGCCGGCGATCATCGTCACTTTCGTGCCCGCGTGCCAGCGCCATTTTGTCACCCGGTCAATCGACGATTGAAACGCGATACGCGACGCGTTAGTTTGGAATCATTCTAAACTGGAACGTGCCTCTCATGCTTTCCCGCGTCTTCGGCCTCGGCCGCCGCTCCTTCGACACGCTCTCCGAGCAGGAAATCTTGGCGCTCGCCATCTCCTCGGAGGAGGACGACGCCCGCATCTATCGCGCCTACGCCGACGGGCTGCGCCAGGAATTTCCGCAGTCGGCGAAGATTTTCGACGAGATGGCCGACGAAGAGGACGATCATCGCGCCGCCTTGATCGACATGCATCGCAAGCGGTTCGGCGAGCGGATTCCGCTGATCCGGCGCGAGCATGTGCGCGGCTATTACGAGCGCAAGCCCGACTGGCTGGTGCGTCCGCTCGGCGTGGATCACGTACGCCGGATGGCCGAAGAGATGGAACGCCAGGCGCAGCGTTATTACGCCGAGGCGGCCAAGCGCACCATGGATGCCGCCACCCGCAAGCTGCTCGGCGACCTGGCGGCTGCCGAGCAGTCGCACGAGGATCTCGCCCATAGGCTCGGCCTCAAGCACACGCCGGGCGACGTGCGCGAGCAAGAGCATCAAACCGAGCGTCGCCAGTTCATCCTCACCTACGTTCAGCCGGGGCTGGCCGGGCTGATGGACGGTTCGGTATCGACCCTGGCGCCGATCTTCGCCGCCGCGTTTGCCACCCACGACACCTGGCAGACTTTTCTGGTCGGGCTCGCCGCCTCGGTCGGCGCCGGCATCTCGATGGGCTTCACCGAAGTCGCCTCCGACGACGGGCGGCTGTCGGGTCGCGGTTCCCCGATCAAGCGCGGCCTCGCAACCGGCATCATGACCACGGTCGGCGGGCTCGGCCACGCCCTGCCTTATCTGATCCCGCATTTTACCACCGCCACCGCGGTGGCGATCGCCATCGTGTTCGTCGAATTGTGGGCGATCGCCTGGATCCAGAACCGTTTCATGGACACGCCGTTCTGGCGCGCGTCCTTCCAGGTGGTGCTCGGCGGCGCGCTGGTCTTCGCCGCCGGCGTTTTGATTGGCAGCGGCTGAGACCGGCCCGCCTGAGCGCCGCGCTGAGCGGCCTGCCCGGCGCGATTGCCTGACCTCGGAGCATGGGTCTATTGTCGGAGACCGACCCGAAAGGCAGGAGGCGACGATGGCGAGCAGGACGACCGAGGGCGAGGCAATCGATATCGGCTTCGACGGCAGGCGCTGCATCCACGCGCGCAATTGCGTGCTCGGGCGTCCCGACGTGTTCGAGCCCAACGCGCCCGGCGGCTGGATCCGTCCGCAACGGGCCGCGGTCGAACGCATCGTCCAGGTGATCGAAAGCTGCCCGTCCGGCGCGCTCACCTACCGGCGCAAGGATGGCGGTGCCCAGGAACAGCCGCCGGCGGTAAACACGCTCAGGCTGCGTGAGGATGGACCGCTCGCGCTCCATGCCGACATCAGGCTCGGCGAGGAGGCGCTGTTGCGCGCTGTGTTGTGCCGGTGCGGCGCCTCGCAAAACAAGCCGTTCTGCGACGGCAGCCATGCCAAGGCCGGCTTTCGGGCAACCGGAGAGCCGACCGCCAAGGACAGCGCCGCGCTCGAGGCCCGCGACGGGTCGCTCACGGTGACGCCGCAGCCCAATGGCTGTCTGCGGGTCGAAGGCAATCTGGAGATCGTCTCGGGCACCGGCCGCAGGGTCGAGCGCACGCAGCGCGCCTTTTTGTGTCGCTGCGGACATTCCGCCAAAAAACCCTGGTGCGACGGCACCCACAAGAAAATCGGCTTCACCACCTGACGGCTGCCGCGGGCCCGAGACCCTGCCGCCAGAAGCCGCGGGCCTGATGCCGATGCTCGGGCGCGAAGCGGTGTTGCGTTCGCGCATCACGCGGCGTCGAAAACCAACCCGTCGCCCGCATTTTTCGCTTTTCCACTTTTTGGGCACGATTCGGCCGCTTCCGCGGCCCGATTGCCGTGCATCGGCCGCATGTGTTGACGCCGGCATTCACCAGGAATTCATGACTTGGCAGTAAGCTTGCGACTCATTCGGGAGGGATAACCGAAGGGACGGGAGTCTGAACCAAAATGGCGTTCTGGAGCACGATGCTGCGTTGCGCGACCACGATCCGCGAATTTCTCGCGCCGCGTTATCGGCCTGAGCAGCATTATATGCGCGGGCCGGGCCCGGCGTGCGCACGGCGTTTGCCCGCCGGCGGAGATGTCGCCCAGCATTGATGGGTTGCGCATTTGCGTTCAACCGCTAGATTTTCTCCCATAACTACAAAAAATGGGAGAAACACCAATGGGCATGTCCTTCAAATTCGCATTGCTTCCTGCAGTGGCCATGTCGTTCGTGGCCGGCGAGGCGTTTGCCGCGACCGAGTGGAACGTTTCGACTTGGGGAAAACGCCGCGCTTTCACGGAACATCTGCATAAGATCGCCGAATTGGTCGAGCAGAAGACCAATGGCGACTTCACCATGAACATTTCCTATGGCGGTCTGTCCAAGAACCGGGAGAATCTCGACGGCATCTCCGTCGGCGCCTTCGAGATGGCGCAGTTCTGTGCCGGCTACCATCCCGATAAGAACCCGACCATCACCGTTCTCGAACTGCCCTTCCTGGGCGTCAATACGTTGGAGGAGGAAGTGGCGGTCTCCCATGCCGTTTATGGGCACGCCGCCACGCAAAAGGACCTGGCGCGCTGGAACGCCAAGCTGTTGATGACCTCGCCCATGCCGCAATACAATGTCGTGGGCACCGGACCGGCGCCGCGCGCGCTGGAGGATTTCCAGGGCAAGCGCATCCGCGCCACCGGCGGCCTCGGCAAGGCCTTCGAGACCGTCGGCGCAACGCCGACCTCCGTCACCGCCACCGAAGCCTACAACGCGATGGAGGCCGGCGTGGTCGATTCGGTCGCCTTCGCCCAGCACGCCCATCTGTCGTTCCGCACCATCGACCTTGCCGACTGGTGGACTGCGAACCTCAATCCCGGCACAGTCAATTGTCCGATCGTTGTCAACACCGATGCCTATGAGGCTTTGTCGGACGAGAACCGCGCCGCGCTCGATTCCTCGGTCGACGAGGCGATCCAGCATTACCTCGCCAATTACGGCAAGCTGCTGGAAAAATGGGAGGCGATTCTGGCCGAAAAGGAGGTCGAGAAAGTCGCCTTTCCGCCCGAGGAGATCGCCAAGTTCGAGGACAAGGCCGCCACGGGCACCCGTGAGCAATGGATCAAGGACATGGAAGCCCAGGGCATTCCCGGCCAGGAACTCTATGACCTCGTCCAGGCGACCTTGAAGGACATGCGCGGCTCCAACTGACGCGACCCCGGTCCCGCGCCCGACAGGCGCGCGGGACCGGGCGCTCTCCGGGAGGGCCCATGTCCGCTCAAACCATCCCGCAAGACGGGTCGCTGCTGTCGCGGCTCGACCTTGCCCTGTTCCGGCTGGAAAAGCTGCTGGCGCTGCTTGCCGGCATGACGATCCTGATCGTGATGCTGATTTCGGTCGCCAATATTCTCGGCCGCAAGATCGTCAACATCCCCGTCCCCGGTTTCGTCGACTGGATGGAACAATCGGTTCCGCTGATCGCCTTTCTCGGCATCGCCTACTGCCAGCGCCTCGGCGGCCATATCCGCATGGACATCCTCGTCGGCAGGTTGCAGGGTCGCGTGCTTTACGCCGCCGAATGGATCGGCGTGCTCGCGCTGCTGGCGCTGTCGGTGACGCTGATCTGGGGTTCGTGGCTGCATTTCGACCGCAGCTTCGACTTCTCCGCCCCGTGGTGGAGCCGCGATTCCACGATCGATTTGAGCCTGCCCACCTGGCCGGTAAAGCTGGTCGTGCCGGTCATGTTGTTCCTGCTCGCGCTTCGGCTCGCCCTGCAATTGTGGGCCTATGGCCGCGCCTTCGTCGACAATGCGCAAACCCCGGTCGCCGTGCCGCTGATCGAGACGCCCGCCCAGCAGGCCGAGCGCGAGGCCGGCACCGTCTCGGGCCTTGTCGATGACGGGGACGATACCGGCAGCGGTGGAGGGCGCCCGTGAGTCCGATCGAAGTCTCCGTCCTGTTGTCGCTTTTGTTGATCGTGCTGGTGCTGATCGGGGTGCGCGTTGCTTTCGCCACCGCGCTGATCGGCCTGTTCGGCCTGTTCCTGATCTTCGCCATCGACAAGGGCCAGGGCGTGGAACGCGGGTTCATGACGGCGCTCAAGATCGCCGGCCAGGTGCCGCATTCCAAAATGTCGAGCCACGTCCTGTCGCTGATTCCCACCTTCATCCTGATCGGCTATCTCGCCTATTATGCCGGCCTCACGCGCGCGCTGTTCGAGGCGGCCAAGCGCTGGGTCGGCTGGCTGCCGGGCGGGCTCGGCGTTTCCACCGTGTTTGCCACCGCCGGTTTCGCCGCCGTCTCCGGCGCCTCTGTCGCCACATCGGCGGTGTTCGCCCGCATCGCCATTCCCGAAATGCTCAAGCTCGGCTACGACAAGCGCTTCGCCGCCGGCGTCGTGGCGGCCGGCGGTACGCTCGCCTCGTTGATCCCGCCCTCGGCCATCCTCGTCATCTACGCCATCATCACCGAGAGCTCGGTCGGCGCCCTGCTTCTGGCCGGCTTCCTGCCCGGCATGGTCTCGGCGCTGATCTATGGTGCTCTGGTCGTCGGTCTCGCCTCCGTGCGCGACGATCTCGGCCCGCCCGTGCGCGGCTTCACCTGGGGCCAGCGCCTGCAGGCGCTGCCCGGCGCGTTCCCGATCCTGTTCGTGGTCTTCATCATCATCTTCTGCATTTATGGCGGCTGGGGCACGCCGACGGAGGCCGGCGCGCTCGGCGCCTTCGTCGTCCTGGTGATGGCGCTCTGGCGCGGCATGCGCTGGCAGCAGCTCAAGAGTGCGCTGCTGGAATCGGCCAAGCTCACCGCCATGATCTTCACCATGATCTGGGGTGTCCTGATCTATGTGCGCTATCTGGGGTTTGCCGACCTGCCCGGCACCTTCGCCGACTGGATCGCGGGGCTCGAGCAGTCGGCCTTCATCACCCTCATGCTGATCCTGCTCGCCTATGTGGTACTGGGCATGTTCATGGACGCGATCGGCATGCTGATCCTCACATTGCCGATCGCCTTTCCGGCCGTCATCGCGCTCAATGGCGGCGCCGAGGTGACGGCGTCCGCCTCCGCGCTCGGCATGTCGGGCACCGAGGTCGCGATCTGGTTCGGCATCATCGTCGTCAAGATGTGCGAACTGTGCCTGATCACGCCGCCGATCGGGCTCAATTGCTACGTCGTGGCCGGCGTGGCGTCCGAGCGCCACCCGATCTCGGTCCAGGACGTCTTTCGCGGTGCCTCGCCGTTTTTCGTCGCCGACGTCGTCACGGTCGGGGTCCTGATCGCCTTCCCCGACATCGTCCTGTGGCTGCCGCGCCTGCTGCTTGGGTAGGGCGGGTGGTTCAGCCGCCGAGCCCTTCGAACAGCGCCGTCGACAGGTACCGTTCGGCGAACGAGGGGATCACCACCACCATTAGCCTGCCGGCGTTTTCCGGGCGCGTGCCGACAGTGATCGCCGCATCGAGAGCCGCGCCCGAGGAGATGCCGGCCGGCACACCCTCGAGCCGGGCAAGAAGGCGGGCATGGGCGAAGGCGGCCTCGTTGGACACCGTCAGCACCTCGTCATAGATCGACGTGTCGAGGATCTTCGGCGCGAAGCCGGCGCCGATGCCCTGGATCTTGTGCGGGCCGGGATCGCCGCCCGAAAGCACCGGCGAGGCCTCCGGCTCGACCGCGATCACCGTGAGCGAGGGCTTGCGCTGCTTGAGCACCTGGCCGACGCCGGTGATCGTGCCGCCGGTGCCGATGCCGGAGACGAGGATGTCGACACCGCCCTGCGTGTCGTTCCAGATCTCCTCCGCCGTCGTTTTGCGGTGGATTTCGGGATTGGCCGGATTCTCGAATTGTTGCGGCATCACCGCGCCGTCGGTCTCGGCCACCAATTCCTCGGCTCGCGCGATCGCGCCCTTCATGCCCTTGGCGCCTTCCGTCAGCACCAGTTCCGCGCCCAGAAAAGCCAGCATGCGCCGGCGCTCCACAGACATCGTCTCCGGCATGGTCAGGATCAGCCGGTAGCCCTTGGCAGCCGCCGCGAAGGCGAGCGCGATGCCGGTATTGCCCGAGGTCGGCTCCACCAGCGTAGTTCTTTCCGGCGCGATGCGGCCGTCTGCTTCCATCGCCTCGATCATGGCGACGCCGATGCGGTCCTTGACGCTGGCGAGCGGGTTGAAGAATTCCAACTTGCCGACAAGCTGGGCGACGATGCCCGTCTCCTTGGCGAACCTGTCGAGGCGTACCAGCGGCGTGTCGCCGATCGTCGCGGTGATCGAGCCGTAGATACGGCCGCGTCCTGGTTTCTTGGCGCCCGCGCTCATGGTGAACCTCATGCCTCTTCGGGGATTTGCAGTTTGTGCCCGCAGGATTTGCAGAACACGGCGTCGGGGTCGTGGCGCTGCAGCGCGCATTCGGGACAAGGGTAGAAGACCTTGCTTGGCCGGAAGATCGACTGCGCCAGCTTCACGAACAGCGAAATGCCGATGATCATCGTCACGATCGCGGTCAGCTTGCCCCAGACGCCCGGCAGCACGATGTCGCCGAAACCGGTCGTCGTCACCGTTGCCACGGTGAAATACAACGCATCGACATAACCCTCGATCCCGCTGCCGTTGCGGAAGAAGCTCGCATAGACGAAGCCGGTGACCACGAACAGGAAGGTCATCAGATTGACGATCGCCTGCATCGTCTCGCGCCATTCGCCGCGTCCGCGCCGCTCGAGCGGCCTCCAGATGAAGCCGCTGCGCGACAGCGACCACAGCCTGAGCACGCGCAGGAAGCCGAGATTGGCGAACGTGTAGGGAAAAAGCAGCGTCACCAGGATGAAGATGTCCACCCACACCGTCGGCTGCCGCAGCCAGCGCAGCACGTTGGAGGCGGCGAGCCCGCGTGCCAGCGTGTCGGCAAACAGAAAGCCGGCGATGGTGTAGTCGACCCACAGGAAGGACGGACGGTCGCGCAGCACCGGCGAGGCGACGAAGAACGCGATCACCGCCAGATCGAGCACGATCACGGCGAACTGGAAACGCAGCGCCGTCTGCGTGCGGCCGTGATAGAGGCGCCGCAGCGTCCCGCGCAGCCTGTCGAGCCGGCTGTCCTCGGTCGTCTTGGCGGCGTTGTCGCTATCCATCCGCACCGAGATAGTCGGCCATGCCGGTCCCGTCCAGTCCTGCGCCGTTATCGCCGTTGCCGGCATATCTGCCCTGCACAAATGACCCATTGTCACATACGGCGAATCGGTGCTAGCTGTGCGTCACACGACAGGGGTGCTCCGTATCGCCGGGGCTGAGATTGAAGGTGCGAAACCTTCTGACCCTCAAGCTGATCTGGGTAATGCCAGCGGAGCGAGACGAGCATGTTTTCCGGCGCGCAGATTTCCATCTATCCCATGTCCGACGATTTCGTCGGTGTCATCCTCGGCGCCTTGTCGGCGCTCGATCCCTATCGCGACCGGCTCAGGCTGGAGACCGACGACATCTCCACCTTGATGGTCGGACCGCCCGAACTGCTTTTTCCGGCCATGCGCGATCTGTTCGTGGCCGCGTCCCGCGGCGGGGTCCACTGCGTGCTGTCGGCTGCCGTCTCGCGCGGCTGTCCCGGCGAGCCCGACGACCCGGCCTGCACGCCGCTTGACGCTTCAAGCGGCGATGACCGGCCGCTGGCCGCGCGTATCGACGCCGCCCGCCAGGCTGTGATGCGGGCCGACAATACCGGCTGCCCGGTCGCGGCGCAGTTTTCCCTCTACCCGCTCGGCGCCGGTCACCACATGGACGAGATCTACGGCTGCATCGATTTCGTCAAAGCGTCGGGCGTGTTCGAGCGCTCCAAAAATTTCTGCACCAAGCTGCGCGGCGATGCCGGCCCGGTCTTCGCCGCGGTCGAGGAGGCCTTTTTGCGCTTCGGCGCCGCAGACGGCCATGTCGCGCTCGACCTGACCGTATCGGCCAACAGCCCGACCCCGGTCTGAGCCCTGTTTGCGCCGCAAAGCCGGCGGCGCCATCCCGAAAGGACAAGCCATGACTTCCCCACGCTGGACCCAGCGCGAAATTCTCATTCTCGCCGTGATCGGCGCCGTCTTCGCCGTGCTCTATCTGGGCTGGGTGCAGGTATGGCTGATTTCCCAGGCGGTGTTCGGCCCGGTGACAATGGATATCGCGATGGGTTTCTGGTTCATCGCCTCCATCGTCGCCGCCGCGATCATCCGCAAGCCCGGCGCGGCCTTCCTGGCCGAGGTGCTGGCCGCCGCGATCGAGCTTCTGCTCGGCAGCCCGGCCGGACTGATGCTGGTGGTGTCGGCCGCGATCCAGGGCGCGGGCGCGGAAGCCGTGTTCGCGGCCACGCGCTGGCGCAATTACTCGCTTCCCGTTCTGATGGCGGCCGGCGTCGGCGCCGCGCTCGCCTCCTTCGCCTATACCTGGGTGCGCTTCGACTATGGCGCGCTTGAGCCCGGCCTGTTGGTGCTGATGTTCGCGCTGCGCTGCCTTTCGGGTGCCCTGCTCGGCGGCCTGCTCGGCCACGTCGTGGTGGAGGCGCTCTATCGCACCGGCGTTCTCTCCGGCTTGAAGATCGACCATGACCGTCGCGCTGCCGCAGCCTGACGCCGCGCCGGTGCCGATGCGGGAACCGTCGCCGGCGCTTGCCTTCGACGACTTCGCCGCGCGCTATCCATTCGCGCGCTCTCCCGCCGTCGGCCCGGTCGGCTTTACCATGCGCGCCGGGGAGCGGGTTTTGCTGCTGGGTCCGTCGGGTTCGGGCAAGTCGACGCTGTTGCTCGCGCTGACCGGCCTGGTGCCGCAGGCCGTGCCGGCGGAAACGACGGGCGCGGTTCGGCTGTTCGGCGCCTCGGTGGCCGGGTGCCGGCCCTCGGACTGGGCCGGCCGGGTCGGGCAGTTCTTCCAGGACGCCGACCAGACCCTGTGCGGCATGCGGGTTGAGGACGAAATCGCCTTCGCGCTCGAAAACCTGGCCTGGCTCGAACCGCAGATCCACGCGGCGGTGAAAAGGGCGCTTGCCGCCGTCGGCCTGCCGGAAACAATCCGTCGGCGTCGTACCGCCACGCTTTCGGGCGGCGAAAAGCAGCTCGTCGCGCTTGCGGCCACCATCGCCGTGGAACCGGTTCTGCTGGTCGCCGACGAGCCGACGGCCAGCCTGTCGCCGCGCGCGGCGCATCGGTTCCGGGCCCTTCTGGCCAACTGGTCGGCGGAGCGCGCCGCGCTGGTTGTCGATCACCGTCTCGACGGGCTGGTCGACGTGGTCGAGCGCGTGGTCGTGCTCGGCGATGACGGCCTCGTTCTCGCAGATGGCCCGCCACATGTCGTTTTCCGCCGCCACCACGCGACGCTCGACGCGCGCGGCATCTGGACCCCGCTCGCGGCCGACCTCGACCGCGAGCTCGCCGCCGTCGGCCTCGCCGCCGACACCATGCCGCTGACCGTCGCCGCGGCGTTGGACGAGCTTGACGCGCTTGATCTTCGCGGCCGGGACCGCGCCAGGGCGCGCCGCGCGCTTGCCAGCTTCGTTGCCCGCCACGCGCCGTCGTCCGCCCACGCGGCAGGCGATGCCCCGCCTGTCGTGCGCCTCGAAGCCGCCGCCTGCGCGCCGTTTCTCGGTCCCACGGTCGTGTCGGATATTGAGCTCCAGATTCGCGCGGGCGAGGTTGTCGGTATCCTGGGCGCCAACGGCGCCGGCAAGTCCACGCTCGGCTTCGCCCTGGCCGGCCTGCTGCGCCTGAAGGCGGGGCGGCGCGTCGGCGCCATGGGGGCGGTTTCCTTCCAAAATCCCGAGGCGCAGTTTTCGGCCGGCTCTGTCGCCGCCGAAATCGAGGCGGCGCTGGCGAGTGCCGGCGACGCCGAGGCGCGCGCATCGCGGACGGCCCGCATCCTGCGCGACTGGGATCTGGAGCGCCTGGCCGCGCGCCATCCGTTCGAACTCTCCCAGGGCGAAAAGCGCCGTCTGGCGCTCGCCTGCCTAGCCGCCGACGAGCGGGCGCGGCTGGTGGTGCTGGACGAGCCGCTCGCCGGGCTCGACCGGCGCGGCGCGGCGATGGTGGAGGCGGCCGTCGCCGGTTATGTGCGGGCCGGGCGTGCGGTCGCCATCGTCACCCATGACATGGATTTCGCGCTGCGCCTGTGCCCGCGCTGTCTGGTGCTGGGTCAGGGCCGAGTGCTGGCTGATGGCTCCTCGGCAACGCTCATGCGCGACCGGCCATTGTTGCAGCGCGCGGGGCTGGAACCGCCGCAGATCGCCCCGGCGCTGGACTGGCTCGAAAGGCACGCGTGATGTTGTCCTGGCTGCACCCGCTGCCCAAGCTCGTGGTCGCCCTGGCGTTCCTGTTGGCCTCGATCCTGGTCTTCGATCTCGTCTTCCAGATTGCGCTGAGCCTCGGCATCGTCCTGGTGCTGATCGTGTTCGAGCGAGTGCCTGCCTGGAAGGTGTTGCTGTTGTGCGTGCCGTTCGCGCTGTTCGGCTTCGGATTTTTGACCACCAGCCTGCTGTTTCGACAAGAGGCCGGCGCCGCGCTCGACAATACCGGGCAATCGCTCTGGCATGCATTGCCGTTTTCCGCCGGCCTGACCCTGTTTTTCCGCGCCATTGCCGGCGGTCTCGTTTCGATGGCGTTCGCCTTGACCACCGATCCAGGACAATTGGTGCGCGCGCTGATGGCCTGCCGAGTGCTGCCGCCGCGTTTTGCCTATGCGCTGTTCTCCGCGCTCGAACTGGTGCCGGATCTTGCCGGTGCAGCCAATGAGATCCGGCTGGCCCGTGCCATGCGCACCGGCCGTCCGCCGCGTCGCGTCCCCGGTCCGGTGGAGATCGGCGCGCTGGTGGTACCGCTGCTCGCTTTCGCCGTGCGCCGGGCCGGGCGCGCGGCGATCGCCATGGAGGCGCGCGGACTGGCCGCCGGCGGCGCGCGCACCATCATCAACCTGCCGCGGCTTTCCTGGCGCGACGGTGCCTTTGTTGGCATGGCCGGCTTGGTTCTTGCTATGCTGGTCGCCGGTGCCCGTATGGGCTGGAGCCTGCCGAGCATCGCCGGTGCGGCGTGACGGGCCGCGACAACGCGCCCCATGTGCGTTTCGGTCACTTTGACCCCGCGCCCGCGCGGCCTATGTTTGCCGGCGGGAGGGCAAGAAAGCCGAGGTTGTGATGGACCCGCTTATCCTCTCGCGTATCCAGTTCGGTGCGAATATTTCCTTCCACATCCTGTTTCCGACGATCACCATCGCGCTCGGCTGGGTGCTGCTTTTCTTCAAATTCGCCTATAACCGCACTGGCAACGACGCCTGGATGCAGGCCTATTTCACCTGGGTGAAAGTGTTCGCGCTTTCCTTCGCGCTCGGTGTGGTGTCCGGCGTGACCATGAGTTTTCAATTCGGCACCAACTGGCCGGGTTACATGGAAACGGTCGGCAACATTGCCGGTCCGCTGCTCGCCTACGAGATCCTGACCGCGTTTTTCCTCGAGGCGGTGTTTTTGGGCATTATGCTGTTCGGCTTCCGTCGCGTGTCCAACGGCATGCACACGCTGGCGACCTTCCTGGTTGCCTTCGGCACCACCATGTCGGCCTTCTGGATCCTGGCGCTGAATTCGTGGATGCAGACGCCGGCCGGTTTCGAGATGCGCGACGGCGTCGCCCACGCCACCGACTGGTGGGCGGTGGTTTTCAATCCCTCCTTTCCCTGGCGGCTGATCCATATGCTGATCGCCTCCGGCCTCACCGTCGCCTTCCTGATCGCCGCGTTTTCGGCCCTGCGCTATCTGCTCGGCGATCGCGCGGCCTCGATGCGCAAGGCGCTCGCCACCGGCGTCGTCATCGGCGCGGTGCTGATTCCGGTGCAGATCTTCGTCGGCGACCTTCATGGGCTCAACACGCTCGAGCACCAGCCGCAGAAGGTTGCGGCGATGGAGGCCAACTGGCAGACCCGGGCCAACGTGCCGCTCGTCCTGTTCGCCATCCCCGACGAGGAGGCGCGCGAAAACCGTTTCGAAGTCGCCATTCCAGGCGGCGCCAGCCTGATCCTCAAGCACAGCCTGGACGGGGTCGTGCCCGGTCTCGACGACTATATCGGCGATCATCCGCCGGTTTTCGCCGTCTTCTGGGCGTTCCGCATCATGGTCGGGACCGGCCTTTTGATGCTCGTCGTCTCGTGGGCCGCGGCCTGGTGCCTGTGGCGCGGACGCGAACTGCCCAGGCCGCTCCTGTGGCTGATGGTCCCAATGGGCCTGTCGGGTTGGGTCGCCACGCTCGCCGGCTGGTACACGACCGAGATCGGCCGTCAGCCCTGGCTGGTCACCGGCGTGCTGAAGACGGCCGACGCCGTCGGCCCCGTTTCCGGCTCGCATGTCGGCTTCACGCTCGCCGCCTATCTGGCGCTCTATGCCGTGCTTCTGGTGGTCTATCTCGGCGTCCTTGTCCATCTCGCCCGCAAGGCGGTGGCCGAGGGCGATCCCGAGCCGGCGCCCGCGGCCGCCGACAGGGCCCTGTCGCAGCCGGCCCAGCCGGCGGAATGAGGGAGGCGTCGATGATCGACGATTGCCGCCATATGGCCGCACCACAGACATGCGAAAGGGACGACCGTCATGGGTTTTGACTGGCCGAGCGCATTGCCGTTGATCTTCGCCGGCCTGATGGGGCTGTCGATCCTGATTTATGTCGTTCTCGATGGGTTCGATCTCGGCGTCGGCATCCTGTTCGCCGCCGCCGCCGACCACGAGAAAGACACCATGATCGGCACCATCGGTCCGTTCTGGGACGCAAACGAGACCTGGCTCGTGCTGGCCGCCGGCCTGTTGCTGGTTGCCTTCCCGCTCGCGCACGGCGTCATCCTGACCGCGCTTTACATGCCGGTCTTCGCCATGCTGGTCGGGCTGATCCTGCGCGGCGTCGCCTTCGATTTCCGCGCCAAGGTGCCGGTTCACCGCAAGGGCCGATGGAACGTGCTTTTCTTCGCCGGCTCGCTGATCGCCGCGCTGTCCCAGGGCTACATGCTGGGCGTCTATGTGCTGGGCCTGCGCGAGGGGGTCGGCGCCATCGGCTTCGGTTTCCTGGTCGCGCTCTGTCTTGCCGCGGCCTACACGGCCATGGGCGCGGCCTGGTTGATCTACAAGACCGAGGGCGCCCTGCAGGAAAAGGCGGTCGGCTGGCTGCGTTCGGCACTGGTTTTGACCGTGCTCGGCATGGGCGCCGTGTCACTCGCCACGCCGCTCGCCAGTCCGCGCATCTTCGACAAATGGTTCGCGTTTCCGGCCATGCTGTGGCTGGCGCCGCTGCCGCTGGTCACGGCGGGCTTGTTCCTTCTTCTGTGGCGGCGCAGCGCGGTCCTGCCGCACCCGCAGGACCGCTACGCGCTGCTGCCCTTCTGCACGCTGACCGTGATCTTTGCGCTCGGCTTTGCCGGACTGGCCTATTCCTTCTACCCCTATGTGGTGCCCGAAAAGCTGACCATCTGGCAGGCGGCCGCCGCGCCGGAGAGCCTGGCGATCATCCTGGCCGGAACGCTGTTCGTGCTGCCGGTGATCATTTTCTACAGCATCTATGCCTATCGCGTCTTCGGCGGCAAGGCGACCGACCTCTCTTATGATTGACCGCCCGGCCTGTGACGGCCGCGCGCGCGGGACGAGGTTTCTGCCCGCGCGCGCTTGATCCGCCCGCCCTGCGCCCCTTAAGCTTCACACGGGTTGAACTTAGGGTGCGCGCATCCGGCGAAAGCCGGATAGGGTAATGGGCGTATGGGGAAAAATGCAGGAAGGCGGATCACCGCGCTTCTGGCTGCGTCTTGGGTGGTGCTGCTTGTGGCCGATCTGGCCGCACTGGTGGGCGCCGCTCGGCTCGATTTCGACGACGGCCTCAAAGACGCCTTCGTCTCCGACAGTTCGTGGTACGCCGATTATGGCCGTTTTTCCGAGCGGTTCACCCAGACCGACGGCGATATCGTGGTTCTGTTCGAAAGCGGGGATTTCGCGCACCCGCGCGCGTTGACCGGCCTGTCGGATTTCATGCTCGAGGCAAGCCTGGTCGACGGCGTCGCCTCCACCGTCTCGATCCTGACCCTGCGCGGCCCGCCCGGCCCGGACGGGACGACCGATCCGCTGGTGCCGGCCGTGCTGCCCGACGAGGACGCGCTCGCCGTTCTGCTGGACGATGTCCGCGTCGGGGCACCGGGTGCCGAGGCCCTCCTATCGCCGGACCGCCGGCTGGCGGCGGTGCTCGTCAGTCTCGCCGATGGCGGCCGCAGCCTCGAAGGCGCGCGCGCCGTGATTGCCGAGCTGGACGCTCTCGCCGGCGCGATCGCGCGCGATAGCGGGCTTGGCTTTTCCGTAACCGGCATTACGCCTCTGCGCGCCGCGATCGTCGACGGTCTTTACCGCGACATCGTCGTTTTGACCGGCGTTGGCATCGTCGCCGGCTTCCTCGTCTGCCTGGTGGCGTTGCGTTCCCTGCCGCTGGCGCTCCTGACCACAATGCCGTCGGCGACCGCGATGATGTGGGCGCTCGGCGTGTTCGGCGCGTTCGGCTTCCGTGTCAACGTCGTCACCGTCGCCCTGCCGGTGTTGATCCTCGTGCTTTCCTTCACCGACAGCCTGCATTTGACCTTCGAAGCCGGCCGCCGGCTCCATGCCGGCCGGCCGCCTTTAGCCGCGCTGGCGGACGCGGTGCGCCGGGTCGGGCCGGCCTGCGCGCTCGCCTCCATCACCACCGCGATCGCCTTCGCTGGGCTGACCTTTTCCGGCTCGCTGATCATTCGCGATCTCGGCTTCGCCGGCGTCATCGCCGGCCTGGCTTCGCTGTTGGCGGTGCTTTTCGCGCATCCGCTTCTGTTTGCGACCGCCGGCCGGTTTGTCGACCTTGCCGGGCTCTTCGCCGGCAATCGCGGTACGCCGCCGGCGCTGTTCGACTGGCAGGCGCTGCCGCGCCTGGCGCTTGCCCGTCCGCTGCCGGTCGCCGCCGGCGGGCTCGCGTTGCTTGCCGCCGCGATCGCGGTCTATCCGACCATCGAGCCGGTGCATTCGCTGCGCGAGAACGTCGCCGTCGGCAATCCCGTCATCGTCGCCCTCGACCGTGCCGATGCCCGGCTCGCGCCGGCCAACGCGGTCGACATTCCCGTGCGCCTTGCCGCCGGCGCGCAGGGCGGTCTCGACGCGGCCGCGCTGGCGCGCGTGGACCAGGTCCACGGCGTCGTCGAGCGCACCGTTACCGACGGACTGGTTTTGTCGCTGGCCTCGCTCGCCCGCCAGATCGGCGATGTGCCGGCGGCTGAGAAGGCCGCCCGGCTGCGGGCGCTTCTCGCCCGTATGAACGACAATCAGCGCGCCCGGTTCGTGTCGGGCGACGCGCAATGGGCGCTGGTGCGTCTCCACATCGCCGACGATGGTGCGCGCGCCACCCGCGATCTGGTCGCCCGGCTCGAAACCGCCTTGGTGCAGGCCGGTCTGGCGAGCGGGACGCAGCATGCGCGTCCGACCGGCTTCCTCGCGATGTCGGCCTTCGTCAGCGCCGAGATGATCACCGACCTGAACTATTGTTTCCTGATCGCCGTCGGCGCGTCGGGACTGCTGACCGTTCTGTGGTTTCGCAACTGGCGCTACGGCCTGATCGCGCTGGTTCCCAACCTGTTGCCGATCGCCCTGGTCGGCGCCTGGCTCGCGCTCTCCGGCCGGGGCCTGCAATTCGCCTCCGGCGTCGCGCTCACCGTCGCCTTCGGCATCGCAGTGGACGATACCGTCCACGTGCTGAACCGGCTCCGCCTGAACGCGCCCGCCGGCGCGCCGTTCGACCCGCGCGCCATCCGCCGGGCGATGGAGGAGGCGACGCCGATTTTGGTCGTCACCACGGCTGTGCTGTCGTTCGGCCTGATCGGCACCTTCCTGTCGACCGTGCCGACGGCGGCCTATTTCGGAGTCTTGTCGATCGTGGTGTTGGTGCTAGCAGTCCTCTCCGACCTTTTCGTGCTGCCCGCCTGTCTCACGCTGTTCCATCCGCGCCGGCTGGCCATGGGCGAGGAGCGGCCGGCATGAGGGGGCTTTGGCCGATGGCGGGGGCGCTCGTGCTGCTGCAGGCGACGCCCGCCGCCGCGTCGCCGCTCGACACGCTGATCGGCGACTGGCGCGGCAAGGGCATGGTCCGCGAGCGCCCCGGTTCGCCCCCGGAGCGCGCGGCCTGCCGACTGACGGCGCAAACCGTAGACGCCACGCGGATTTCGGTCACCGGACGATGCGGCACGGCCGGCGGAACGGCACGGTTTTCGATCACGCTTCGCCGGCGGCCCGGCGGCCGCGTCGACGCCGTCGTATCCTCGCCGACCCTGCCCGAAGACATCGACTATGCCGGCATGGTGTCCGGCAATCGTCTCAGCTTTGGCGCGACCGCACCGCTCGACATTGACGGCGCGCAATATTCCTCACACGTGGTGTTCGCCTTCGACGGCGATGACCGCTTCGTCATGGTCGAAAGCGCGACGCGCCTGGCCGACGGCGAAAAACAGATATTCTTCGACATGCGCTACAAGCGCGAGGGGGGCGCCCGACCGTGAAAGCCGCAGCGACCGCCACGATCTGCCTGGTGCTGGCCTTCGCCGCCTGGGCCGGAAACGCGTTTTACGCCGCCGGAGTGCCGGGCGGCGAACTGAAATACTGGTCGCCCGCTCTGGTGGCCGGCGCGATGATCGCGTTTTTCGTCGTCCATGGGCGCCAGCTCTATTCCGGCCGCCAGTTGCTCGCCTTCGCGGTCACCGTCTTCCTGGTCGGCTGGTTCTTCGAAACCGTCAGCGTGCTGACCGGCTTTCCGTTCGGCAATTATCACTACACCGAGCTGATGGCGCCGTTTCTCGGCCATGTGCCGGTCTCCGTCATGCCGGCCTATTGCGTGATGGGATATGTCTCGTTCTCGATGGCGCGCATTCTGTTGAATCGCCTCGGCGGCAGGCCCGACGCGGTGCTGCGTTTCGGCGTGCCGATAGCGGCCTCGCTGCTGATGGTGGTGTGGGACCTGTCGATGGATCCCTTGCGCGCCACGATCGAGCGGCGCTGGGTTTGGCTCGATGGCGGTCCGCATTTCGGTGTGCCGATCGAAAACTATTTCGGCTGGGCCTTTGTCACCTGGATCATGTTCCAGGCTTTCACGCTTCTTCTCGGTCGAGGCAGGGCGAAAACCCTCGCCCTGACGCCGGCCGAAACCGCGCGCTACTGGCTGTCCGTGCCGATCATCTATCTCGCCTTCGCGGTCGAATATGTACTCAATCCCGTTTTCGCCGCGTCCGGCGCGCAAGCGGTGTCGGTCAACGGCCTGGAGATGGCGGCCGGCGAGATCGAGGCGCAGGTCGCCTTGCTGACTGCCACGACCATGCTCCCGCTCGCCGTACTGGCCATTGCCAGGCTGCGGCGCATACTGGTCCGCTCACGCCTCGGGTTTCGCGACGGCGCCGTTGCGGAGACGAAAAACCGGGGGCAAACGATCCCACTTGGAGATGAACGGCTTTAGCGGATGTTGAAATACGGATCCGAGCGCCCCGATTTCGATATCGAAACGCATTGGCGGCTTGAGGCGCGGCCGGAGGAACTGACTGCGATCGTGCTCGACCCCGAGCTGATCCATCGTTGGTGCCCGGCGGTTTTCATGGGCTCCGAACTGGTCGCGCGCGGCGGTGCCGACGGCCTCGGCATGGCCATCAGGCTCTACACCAAGGGTTTTCTGCCACATGCCTTCTTTTTCGTGGCCCGGATCGTCGATCTCGTTCCACACCGGTCGATGACGATCGCGGTCAGCGGCGATTTCGACGGCGCGGGGTTTTTGACAGTCGAGCCAGGGCCCGGCGGCATCTGCGCGGCCAGCCTGCGCTGGCGCGTTCGCGTCGCTCACCCCTATGTCCGGCGCTTCGTGCCCGTCTTCCGTCCCGTGCTGGCGGCCAACCATAAATGGGCGGCGCGCCGCGCCCACCGCCTGCTGCAGGAAGAGGTCTTTCGTCGCCGTCGCCTGTCAAACGCCTTCGTGGAGGCGAAGCCGACCTTTCCGCACAATCTCGCCCCGTTCCGGGCCTGGCAGCGGCGCCGTGCCGCCCATCGCGGGTGGCGGGTGTCGAACATGGAATGATCCGCGTGCCTGTTCGCGGCGCCTCGGCCGCCTGCGCAATCAGAAATACTGGCGCGGTTTCATCACCGGCACGTCGAGGCGTCCCGGCGGGGTGGTCGCTTCCTTGCGGCGCTCCAGGTTGAAGCGCTGTCGCTTTTCTTCGAAGGAGCGCCGTTTGCGTTCGGCCTCCAACACGTCGATTTCGGCGTGGCGACCTTGTTGCTCGAGACGTTGCCGCTCGGCCCTGAGATGCGCGTCGCCGTCGATGGCGAGCGCGGGGCTGTGACCGCCGCAAGCCAGGACCGCCGCGACCAGCGCGATTGCCAGAGATGCCGGGAGCCTGCGTGCGGCCATCCGCAAATTGAGAACCATCCCATTCATATAGGTCTCTGGTGGGACGTCGCCAGTCGGGGCGCTCGGCCGGCCGCGTCCAACCGAATGCGCGGCCTGTCTTCCGCACCGCCCGGCTATGTAAAAAGAAAACGGGCCCGAGGACCCGTTTTCCATGGCGATGACGTGAGAACCGGCGGCTTACGAGCCGTTGCGCGCGGCCTCGAGCCAGCCGTCGACCATGTCGCGGTTCTGTTCGATCCACTCGGCCGCATGCGCGGTGATGTCTTCCGGGTCGCCTTCGCCCTCATTCATACGCGCGTTCTGCGCAAAGATGGCTTCGAGCGGGATGCTGACCTCGCCGAGCAGCGCGCGCACGGCGGGGTTTTCCTCCAGGAACGCGGTGTTGGCGACCGGCACGATGTCGTTGGCCGGGAAGCCGAGTGTGCACGGATCGTCGACGCAGCCGTTCACGCCCTCGAGCGTGGCGGCCTCTTCCAGATCGGCCATGTCGTCGGGCAGGTCGACTTGCGGCACTTCGATCCACATCACGTCCTTGCCCGGCGCGAGTTCGTTGACCGTCCAGTTCGGCGTCCAGGTGTAGAACAGGATCGGCTCGCCCTGTTCGTGGGCGGCGACCGCATCGGCCATCGAGGCGGCGTAGCTGGCCTTGATCGCATTCACGTGGTCGCGCAGTTCGTAGGCGTCCATGTGATGCTCGATATTGACCTCGCAGCCCCAGCCGGGCGGGCAGGCGACCAGATCGGCGCGGCCGTCGCCGTCACGGTCGAAGGCTTCCTTGACCTCGTCGCGCTTGAAGTCGTCGAGCGTCTTGATGTCGAATTTCTCGACCGCCGCCTTGGAGACCAGATAGCCTTCCAGCGCGCCGCCTTTGGCAACCGCGCCGACGATTTCGGCCGAACCCTCGAAAGTCGGCTTGTAGGTGTTGTGCAGCGGGAACCAGCCATTCACCCAAAGATCGACGTCGCCCTGCGAGACCGCCTGGTAGAAAGGCGGATTGTCGAGCGTTGTCGGACCTTCGACCGTGTAGCCGAGCTCTTCCAGCAGCTGCTTGTAGACCGCCGCGTGGAACCAGCCCGTGTCCCAGGTTGCCTGGGCGAAACGCACGGTCGTGCCTTCGCCCGGCATGTCCTGAGCCGAGGCGGCCAGCGGCGCGCCAAAGATCGCGACGGCGGACACGCCGCCGATGAGCAGTTTTCTGAATGTGGATGTCTTCATGTCGAAGCCTCCTTGGTCGTTTGCATGAGCCTGCTTGGGCAGGACTTTCCGGTTCGGTCCTTGCGACCGACCGTCAGGCTTCGCCCACGCGCTGGGAGCGCTTGGGCGAAAACAGGGCGGCGAGCGTGGCTCTGAGCGACGTCTTGCGCATGCGCGACGGCTCGCCGAGGGATTGCGTGATCCGGTCGAGAATGATGGCCAGCAGCACGATACCGACGCCACCGGCCGTCGCGTTGCCGACGTCGAGGCGGCCGAGCCCGGTGAACACCGTCAGGCCGAGCCCGCCGGCGCCGATCAGGGCTGCGATCACCACCATCGACAAGGCCAGCATCAAGGTCTGGTTGAGGCCGGCCATGACCGTCCTCAGCGCCAGCGGGAACTGCACGTCCCAGAGCATTTGCCAGCGCGTCGAGCCGAACGACTGTGCCGCCTCGACCAGATCGGAACGCACGTTGCGGATGCCGAGATTGGTCAGGCGCACGATCGGCGGCAGGGCGAAGATGATCGTGGCGATGATGCCGGGCACCATGCCGACGCCGAACAGCATGACGATCGGCACCAGATAGACGAAGGACGGGATCGTCTGCATGATGTCGAGGATCGGCCGCAACACCGCCTGGAAGCGGTTGCTGCTTGCCGCCATGATGCCGATCGGGATGCCGATCACGGTGCAGAAAAGCACCGCCGTGACCACCATCGACAAGGTCGTCATCGTTTCCGGCCACAGGCCGATCATGTCGATGAAGGCGAGCGCGATCAAAGTGAACAGCGCGACCCCGCGACCGGCGGTGCGCCATGCGATCAGCGCCAGCACCAGCGTGAAGACGATCATCGGCACGGCGTTGAGAAAGCCGTCGAGCCCGTTCAGGACCTGGGTGACCGGCCATTGCAGCGAGCGGAAGAAGGGCCGGAAATTGGGAACCAGCCAGTCGCGTACGAAGCTGTTGACCCAGTCGGCGAGCGGAATTGTAAGAATGTCGGAAGGGCTGAACATACGCGCCTCCTCGATTGGTCGGACGGAAGAAAAGGACGCTTAGGCGGCGGCCGGCGTGGCGAGCTTGCCGAACACGTCCTGCGGCGCCACGACCCCGGCAAGGTCGCCCTGGCGGTCGGTAATGGCGATCGGCAGGCCAGCTTCGGCGAGCGGATAAAGCTCGAACAGCGGCGTCGTGCGCCGGGCCTTCGGAAAATCGGCGACGATCGCCTCGCGCAGCGCACCGCCATTGTCGCGCACCGAGGCGGCCAGATCGCGATAGGCGACCACGCCCAGGATCGCCTTGCCGTCGAGCACGTAGAGCGCGTCGCGCCCCAGCGCCTCCATCCGCGCGAGCGCGGTCTCGGCCGTATCGCGTTCGACGTCCAGCGCTTCCGCCGGCGCTGCCACGGACCCCGCCGTGAAGACCCGCGACCGGTCGATGTCGGCGGTGAAGGCGGCGACATACTCGTCGGCCGGATTGTCGACGATCTGTTCGGCTGTCCCGACCTGCACAAAGCGGCCATCCTTCATGATCGCGATGCGGTCGCCGAGGATCATCGCCTCGTTGAGGTCGTGGGTGATGAAGATGATGGTTTTCTTCAGCGAACGCTGCAGCTCGAGCAGTTCTTCCTGCATGTCGCGGCGAATCAATGGGTCGAGCGCGGAGAAGGGTTCGTCCATCAGCAGGATTTCTGCCTCCGAAGCGAGGCCGCGGGCCAGGCCGACGCGCTGCTGCATGCCGCCCGAAAGCTCGTCGGGATAGCTGTCGGCATGGGCCTTGAGCCCAACCTGATCCAGCGCGGCTTCCGCCTTCTTGCGCCGCTGATCGGCGCCGACGCCCTTGACCTTGAGCCCGTAGGCGACATTGTCGGCGACCGTCATATGCGGAAACAGCGCGAAGTGCTGGAACACCATGGCGATCTTGGTACGGCGCACCTCGCGGAGCGTCTTGCCGGAGCAGTTCGCCACGTCGATGCCGTCGATCAGCATTTTTCCGGAAGTCGGCGCGATCAGCCCGTTGATCATGCGCACCAAGGTCGACTTGCCCGAGCCCGAAAGTCCCATCACCACGAAAATCTGGCCTTCGCCGACCTTGAAGCTGGCGTCCTGAACGCCAATCGTGTCGCCGGTCGCCTCGAAGATGGCGTCCTTGCTTTTGCCTTGTTTTAGAAGTTTCAAGGCTTCGTTCGGGCTTCCGCCAAAAACCTTGAAGATCGATTCGGCTTGGACCTTGATATTCGTCTCGTTGGGCAACAAACTTCTTTCCATCGGGCAATCCCGAAGCAGCATAGGACAAAACAAAACAGCCCCGTTCGCAATCGAATACTGATCACGATGAGGAAATAAACTCTCTGAGGCTTGTCGCGGTCAACCTAGTGCAGCTTGGCCGGCGCGACAACCCCCCACAGCGCGGGAATATATCGAAACTCTAATCCATGTGGAGACACAGATCCCCTCCTTCGATCCGGCCAGCATGGCCGATGCGCGCGCATCGACCATGGCGCGCACATTGTCGCCGGCGTGCCATATTCCGG
The DNA here is from genome assembly GCF_004000215.1 of Nitratireductor alexandrii. Lineage (GTDB taxonomy): Bacteria > Pseudomonadota > Alphaproteobacteria > Rhizobiales > Rhizobiaceae > Mangrovimarina > Mangrovimarina alexandrii. The sequence goes on from NZ_RBVY01000009.1 coordinate 164,042, forward strand.
CTTTGCCTTTGCGCTTCCCCCTGATAAATGCCCGCTGCATGAGAACGCCCTTGTCCCACATCCGCAATTTTTCGATCGTCGCGCATATCGACCACGGCAAGTCGACGCTCGCCGACCGGCTAATCCAGTCGACCGGCTCGCTCGAGCAGCGCGAGATGAAGGATCAGGTGCTCGACGCCATGGACATCGAGCGCGAGCGCGGCATCACGATCAAGGCCAACACGGTCCGGCTCGAATACGACGCCGCCGACGGCGAGCATTACGTTTTGAACCTGATCGACACGCCCGGCCACGTCGATTTCGCCTACGAGGTTTCGCGCTCGCTCGCCGCCTGCGAGGGCTCACTGCTGGTCGTCGACGCCTCCCAGGGCGTGGAGGCGCAGACGCTGGCCAATGTCTACCAGGCGATCGACAACGACCACGAGATCGTCGTGGTGCTCAACAAGGTCGACCTGCCGGCCGCCGAACCCGAGCGCATCAAGGCCCAGATCGAGGAGGTGATCGGCCTCGACGCCTCCGACGCGCTGGAAATCTCGGCCAAGACCGGTCTCGGCATCGCCGAGGTGCTGGAGGCGATCGTCAAGCGCCTGCCGGCTCCGAAGGAGGGCGACGCGGCCGCACCCTTGAAGGCGATGCTGGTCGACAGCTGGTACGACGCCTATCTCGGCGTCATCGTCCTGGTGCGCGTCATCGACGGCGTGCTGAAGAAGGGCCAGCAGATCCGCATGATCGGCACCGACGCCAAATATCTGGTCGACCGCGTCGGCGTCATCACGCCCAAGCGCGTCATGGTCGACAGTCTCGGCCCCGGCGAGCTCGGCTTCATCACCGCCTCGATCAAGGAAGTGGCCGACACCCGCGTCGGCGACACCATCACCGAGGAAAAGCGCCCGACGGCCAAGCCTTTGCCCGGCTTCAAACCCGCTCAGCCGGTGGTGTTTTGCGGCCTGTTCCCGGTCGACGCCGCCGATTTCGAGGATCTGCGCGCCGCCATGGGCAAGCTGCGCCTCAACGACGCCTCGTTCTCCTTCGAGATGGAGACCTCGGCCGCGCTCGGTTTCGGTTTCCGCTGCGGCTTTCTCGGCCTTTTGCATCTGGAGATCGTCCAGGAGCGGCTCGAGCGCGAATTCGACCTCGACCTGATCGCCACCGCGCCCTCGGTCGTCTACCGGCTACACCTGACCGGCGGCGAGGTGCGCGAACTGCACAATCCCGCCGACATGCCCGACGTGGTCAGGATCGACCATATCGAGGAGCCGTGGATCCGGGCCACCATCCTCACGCCGGACGACTATCTCGGCGCGATCCTGAAACTGTGCCAGGAGCGGCGCGGCATCCAGGTCGATCTCGCCTATGTCGGTTCGCGCGCCATGCTGACCTACGACTTGCCCTTGAACGAGGTGGTGTTCGATTTCTACGACCGGTTGAAATCGATCTCCAAGGGTTATGCCTCGTTCGACTACCAACTGACCGATTATCGCGAGGGCGACCTGGTCAAGATGCAGATCCTCGTCAATGACGAGCCGGTCGACGCGCTCTCGATGCTGGTCCACCGCCAGGCGGCCGAAAAGCGCGGCCGCGCCATGTGCGAAAAGCTCAAGGAGCTGATCCCAAAGCACATGTTCAAGATCCCGATCCAGGCCGCGATCGGCGGCAAGGTGATCGCCCGCGAGACCATTTCGGCGCTGAGGAAGGACGTCACCGCCAAATGTTACGGCGGCGACGTGACGCGCAAGCGCAAGCTGCTGGAAAAGCAGAAAGAGGGCAAGAAGCGCATGCGCCAGTTCGGCAAGGTCGAAATCCCCCAGGCGGCGTTCATCGAAGCGCTGAAGATGGGGGATTGAGCGGTCGGGCCGCAGGCCCGGCGCGACGATCCAGTGATCGTCACGAGCGAAAATCCGGGAGGGAGTCGCCGCAGGCATTGGATCCCGCCCCGGGACGCCAGGTGCTGCCACACGAGCGGCAGGCCGTCGTTCCTGCGATAGGCGACGGGCCTTAAAGGGCCGGAATTGCCCGAGGCTCTATAGAACGATCCAGCGATCCATCCTGGCCGGTGCCGCGATCGAAGGCCTGCGTCCCAACGGCAGAAACACGAGCGCCGGCATCTTTACCAGGTCATCGCGAACTGTAGCCTCTCCGTGCCCGCCTATGCCGCCGCCGGTCGGTCAAGGTCGCACGCCCGACCTGCCGCAATCAGCCAATGCCGATCGTGAACGCTGGCTAAACGACGCTTCAGCCGGGGTTCAGTCGAGCGCCGCCATTCTGTCCGACGGGAACCACAGCGTGGTCCCACCCGGAGGAGAACGGAGGAAAAATCATGACCCGCCTGCTTTTGAGAACGAGTGCCGCGACCCTGCTGGCCGTGCTCGCCGTCGGCAGCGCCCAGGCCGGCGCCCGCATCGACAAGATCGGCATCGCGCGCGAGGGCATCGATCTGGCGGCGGCGCATGTTCGCGCGACCCAGGACGGTTATGCCGGCTTCGCGAACAACAGCCATCGTTTCACCGTGCGCCTTTTCGCCAAGGGCAAGGGCAACAACAACATTCACCGCGTCGGTATCGGCAACCGCAACGGCATGGACCTGATCGAGGTTACCGCCGGCCGCTGGCACTACAAACAGCGCACGCCCGACGACGGCTGGGGCGTCTACAAGACCAGCCGCAGCTTCACCGCCGACATGAGGCAGGTCGACTGGGTGGTCACCCCCGGCAAACTGTGCCGCGACAATCTCGACCAGCGCGTGCGCGCCGGCATGGCGCGGTCCCAGGTGCTGAGTCGGGAATGGACGCTGTCGGCCAAGGCGGTGTTGCGGTTTTACGCCGCCGCGTCCTCGCCGTCGAAGATCCGCAACGGCCGCGTCGCCGGCAATTCCGAACAGCGCATGGCGACCCTGTTCTACCCGGTCAAGGTCGTCTGCCGGGCGCGCTGAGCGCGGCAGGCGCCCATGGCCGGCGCCTTTCGGCGCGCTGTTTGCGTCAGCGCAACGAGGCTTGCCGCGCGTCGTGCTCTGCTGCCTCATGGGAAGCCGTTCGCTGCGCCAGAGGCCGCGCGGCGGCGGCTTCGGCAGCAAACGGACGCGTAGAATGGCAAGACACCCGCAAATCGATCCCGACATGAGCGTCGACGAGATCATGCGCCGCTGGCCGTCGACGATCGCCGTGATGATCCGCCACGGCATGCTGTGCGTGGGCTGCCCGATCGGCGGCTTCCACACCGTCACCGACGCCTGCCGCGAGCACGATGTCGAGGAAGACCGGTTCGTGCGCGAGCTGGAGGCCGTGATGGGCGCCTGAGGCGCGGCACCGATCACGTGAGGCGCGCCTTCGATCTCAGTCCCGGCGCCGGTGTTCGGCCACCAGCATCAGCCCGTGCGCGTCGGTCACCACCACTTTCTGGCGCCCGCTGCGCACCAGGCCGCGCTGTTCCCAGGCACTCAAAAGACGGCTCACCGTATGCAGCGTGGTGCCGGTCATCTCGGCGATGTCCTGGCGGGTGATCGGAAAGTCGATCTCGATCCCGTCCGCCGTTTTGCGCCCGGCCTGCTTGACCAGCCGCAGAAGGGCGTGGGCGATGCGCTGCTCGACCTGTTCGGTCGACATCTCCATCACCTGCGCCTGGGTTTCCTGCAGCCGCGCGCCGATGGTCTGGTAGGCGTTGGCACCGAAGGCGGGAAACAGCGTCTGCAGTTCGGCCCATTCGCGGTTTGGCCACGCCAGCGCCACGCAGTCGACCGCGGCAACCGCGCTGGCGGGAAAGCTAGTGCGGCCCATGGCGACCGCGATGCCGAACAGTTCGCCCTCGTTGATGTAGCGCGCGATCACCTGATGGCCTTCCGGCGAGGTGCGCACCACGCGAATATGGCCCGACAGCAGGAGATAGAAGTTTTCCGCCGTCTCGCCTTGAGAAAAGATCTCGCTGCCCTTGGGGTGGCGGGCCGAGCGGGCATGCACAAGCACGCGGTCGAGCGCCTGCTCCGAAAGCCCGCGAAAGGTCTCAAGCCCCGCAATCAGCGTCCTGTCGAGTCCCGTCATGCCGACCTCATCTGTCCCGCGGCTTTTCTAGCGCGTGTTTGTCAAAGCGCAAACTCGCCTTCCGCCGCATGGCGTATCTGCTTGGCAACGGCCGCGACAGGCCGTCCACCTCCCAGGAAGAAAGGAAAGACGATGAAAAAGCGGATTGCGATCATGGCCCTGGGCGCCGTCATGGCCATGGCCGGCGCGGCCGGCGCGGCCGAATTCGAGGTCAAGATGCTCAACAAGGGTGAAAAGGGCGCCATGGTGTTCGAGCCCGATTTCGTGCGTGCCGCGCCCGGCGACACGGTGCGCTTCGTGCCGACCGACAAGGGCCACAACGCCGAATCGGTCAAGGGCATGCTCCCCGAGGGGGCCGAGGCGTTCAAGGGCAAGTTCAACGAGGAAATCGTGATCACGCTCGATAAGGAAGGCGTCTACGGCATCAAATGCGCGCCACACTACGCGATGGGCATGGTCGCGCTGATCGAGGTCGGCGAGCCGGGCAATCTCGACGAGGCCGAGGCGGTCAAGCATCCCGGCAAGGCCAAGACCGTGTTCGCCGAGCTGTTCGGCCTCACCGTCGCGGCCAAACAGGACTGATCCGGAAAAGCGCCTGTCGTCCCGGCGATAAGGCGGCGCGGCACGCGGGGCCCGCGTGCCGCGCCTTTTTGCGTTGACGATCCGCACGCCGCAGGTGAGCGGAAGCGCAACCGTCTTGTTGGAGATAAGCGGACGCACATCCACCCGTGCCATGCTGGAAGGAGAAATCTGTCCGGGACCTCCGGTCGTTTGCGGTCGCGGCGCAATGGATCCCGGATCAGATCCGGGATGAGGCTGCGAGGGGCGGTTGGCGGTTATCAAGGGGCAGACCATCGCCGCGCCGTTGCGGACGTCGGCATCGCCATGCGCCCCGGCCGAAAAGGCGTCAGCCCTTGCGGGGTTTACACAGGATCGGCCCGTAGCGCAGCGCAAAAAGGAGGAAGGCCAGGCTCCAGAGCGTGCCGCCGGCCGTCAGCAGGGTGAGGTAGTGGGTATCGGAGAACGGGGCGGCGACGCGCAGCAGCGCCCCGGCGCTGACGGCGGCGTAGATCGCCAGCGTCCAGCCGTCGGCCTCGATCGCGCGTCCGGTATGGCCGAGGCTGGCGCGTGTCATCACGGCGAGCGTCATCGTGCCGACCGCGCCGGCCGTCAGCGCGTGGACCGCCGCGCTCGCCGGCAGGCCTGGGGCAAGGATCGCCGCGCCGAGGAGAAACACCGCCGCCGCCAGCCAGCCATAACCCAGATGAAGCACCAGCACGATCGGCTCGCGTATGGCGAGATCGCCGCGCCAGCGCGCCAGCCGCACGGCAAGCAGCGTGCCGGCGAGAACCAGCAGGCCGCCGCTCGCCAAAAGATCGGGCACGGCGACCCAGGCCGCGACGGCCGCAACGGTCGCCGCCAGCGCGGCCTTGTCGACGATCCCGAAAGAGGCCGGCAGCCGCCCGTCGCCGTTCCTGGCCAGCCAGTTGCGGGTGAAGCTCGGCACGATCCGCCCGCCGATCAGGGCGATCAGCACGGTCGCGACGCCGAGCGCGAGCCGCATGCCGGGGGCTGCGGCCGAAATCGCGAAGGCGCCGCTGTGATGCAGCCCGTTGGCAAGCGCGAACAGGGTCAGCATCGCCGCCACCGGCGCGTTGCGCCAGTTCCGGCCCGCCACCACCTCGCGCCAGACAGCCGCTGCCAGCACGAGAGGAAAGGCGAGATCGGCGGCCATCGCAAGCAGCGGATCGCCGACGGTCAGGTTGGCGGCGCGTCCCAGAAACCACAACCCGACCAGGCCGGCGAGCGGGCCTCCGCTCAGCGGCAGCCGTCCCGTCCAGTTGGGCACCGCCGTCAGCACGAAGCCGGCGATCACCGCGCCCAGATAGCCGAACAGCATCTCGTGCACGTGCCAGTCGAGCGCGGCGAACGGGCCGGCGGGCGTCCATCCCGTGCGGAACATCAAAAGCCAGGCCGGAATGGCCAGCCCGGCATGCAAGGCGGCCAGCAGGAAGAACGGTCGAAAACCATAATGCAGGATCGGCAGTGTCGAGGGAACGCGGCCGCGTCCGTCGCGACCATCATCGCCCGCCCCGCGCCGGCGCCGCAGCACCGAGCGGTCGGTGGGCCCATGCTGTTCCAAAACCGTCATTGCGTCAGTCCCGGCCTCGCACGTGGCCGGCGCCGCGCGCACAGGCGCGCCGCCGCCGCGCCATGGGCGGCGAAATCGCCGATATCGTCGAACAGATCCGCGATCTCGGAAAAGGCGGACCGGTCCGGCTCGTCCGGCTGCAGGGAATCGAGCTCGTCGAGCAGGGTCGTCACCAGCACGATCGCGTCGCGCATCTTGCGTGCGTCGGTCAGTGCCCCGGCGCGGGTGGCCAGGTCGTCTTCGGCGCCGATGCGCTCCAAAATGGCGTCGGCGCGGGCGCGGCAGCGGCAGTCGAGCTCGGCTTCCCGGAGCCCTTGCCGCAGGCGTTCGACGGCGGAACGTTCGCCCGCCAGCGCCTCTGGCGCGACGGGCGGTGTTTGCATCGGGCGTTTCGGCGTGACCATGGCAGCCTCCTTAGGGGGTGGCCGGACGGCGGGCCCGCCGCCGCGGCGTTGCGCTGCGCCGGCGGTTCGTCAACGCGCCAGCGCCTTCAGGCGGGCGAACCAGCCCGGCGCGTCGTCGCGCACCAGCCGGAAGCCCAGATTGTCGGGCGGCGCGCCGACGGCGCAGCCGCCGCTTTTGCCGTCCCGCACGAAGTCGGACATGTAGGTCCGGTGCCGGCCCTCGGCGACATGAACGCCGCAATTCTCGGTCGTGCGCGCGTTCGTTTCAAGCTCGGAGTCGAGCCGCACGCGGCTGTAACATGTCGACGTCCATTCCCAGACATTGCCGGCCATGTCCCGTACGCCGTGCGTGTTGGGGCCGTAATGGCCTAGCGGCTTGGGTTGCGGGTCGGGTTCGCGCCGCGCTGCGGCTTCTTCCTCGTAGCGGCGAATCCAGGCCACTGCGGGATTTTTTGGATCGTCGGCGACCGCGAACGGATCGCCGGCGAACCGCTCGCCGGCCGCGAACGCCCATTCGGCCGCGCTCGGTAGACGCCAGGTCTCACCGGTGGTCCGGGAATACCAAACGGCATAGGCCTCAGCGTCGAGATAGCTGACCCCCGTCACCGGAATGTCGGCCGCCCGCGCAGAATTTGTACCGTCGGCGGGACGGCACGCGCCCGCCGTCACGCATTCACCGTAGGCGGCGCGGCTGACCTGGTCGGCCATGATGTGCAAGGGGCGGTCGAAACGCACGCTGCGGCTGGGCGCGGCGGCTGGCCGGCCATCTGCGAGGAACTCGCCGGGCAGGGGAAATTCGATCGTGCCGGGAGCGATCGCCACCGTTTCCACGGCGCCAGGCACCGGTCCGGGCGTCGATCCGGCCCAGTCGACCAGACCGATCGCTACCGGCAGGGCCACGGCGGCGACGGCTCCGATAACGGCTTCGGCGACATGATGCGGCATGGTTTCTTCTCCCGAAAGCCATGGCCCGGCGCCTGTGCCGGGCCATGGCGACGCATCCTTGCGTGGCGGCGGGTCAGTTGGTCGGGATCGGACCCGGAGCCTCGACCTGCTTCATCAGATCGTCGTTCCACTCGCCGTCGACCACGAAATGGGCGGTGGCGCCGAGCTCGACGGCTTCGATCAGATTGTGGTTCACATAGGCATAGACGCCCGGCTGCAGGAAGGTGTAGAGCGCAGCACCCGCCGATCCGCCGCGGATGAACCAGGTTTCCAGGTTCTTGGCCGGAGGATTGTCGAACTTGCCCTCTTCCCAAACGTAGTCGCCATGGCCGCCGATCAGGTGTGGCCTTGTGTCCCGGTTGGCCTGGGAGTGAACGATCATGACGGTCTCGCCGACCTTCGCGCGCATGGCGTTGTCGCCGGTGAGCGCGCCCTTGGCGCCGTTGAAGACCACATGGGTGGGCACCAGCCCGCGCATGACCTCGACCGTGTCGGCGTAGGATTCGCCGGGGCTATCGTAGCTCTTGTAGGCTCCGGTTTCGTCGCGCGGCACGTAGAAGTCGTTTTCGCCGACATAGTAGATCCGGTCATAGGCGATGCGCTCGCCCTTTTCGTTCTTCAGCCCGTCGCGCGGCAGCACCATGATCGTGCCGCTCATGCCGGACACCACATGCCAGGGGATCATCGCGCCTTCGGGCGCGCAATGATAGACGAAGGTGCCGGAACGGGTGGCCTTGAAGCGCAGCTTGACCTGCTCGCCGGGCATGATCAGCGTCAGCGCTCCGCCGCCCAGCGCGCCCGTGGCGGCGTGGAAATCGATATTGTGCGGCAGCGAATTGCTGGCTGCGTTGATCAGCGTGAGTTCGACATAGTCGCCCTCATGCACCACCATCATCGGTCCGGGGATGGAGCCATTGAAGGTCATGCCGGGAAAGGTCGTGCCCTCGTCGTCGATAACGACCGGCTTTTCCTCGATCGGCAGCACGAACTCGACCACTTTCGGTCCGCTTGTGGCGACCTGTTCATGGGCATGCACGAACGGCGGCGCGACCAGCGTCACCTTCTCGCGCGGCAGGGTGGCGATGTCGGCTTCGCCTGTGCTGGCGACTGCCGTCATCGGGGGCATGGCGGTCAGCGCCGCCGTGGCGGCTGCGCCCATCAGTGCCTGGCGTCGCGTGAACATGTCTTTATCTCCTTCAGGTCCTTCGGTGTCGATGGCCGAACCCTAGCGGCGCCGGTGCGCGCGCTCTTTGTTCCCGCACAAACAAGTGCGAGAAAGGCGCATTCGCGTCGGAAACACCGATGCGGGAAGAGTGTTTTTCCATTTTGGAAAAAGTCTTTGATACCTATGACGAATTGACGCCTTCCGGCCCGGGGTGTTGAACGCGTTGACTTCGCGCCACGCATCGCGCGGGGACCGCAACGGAGAAGGCTGATGAGCGAGCGCATCGAAATCGAGGGATTGAGGATTGACCGGCTGCTGCACGACTTCTTAGCCCGCGAGGCCTTGCCCGGCACCGGCGTCGAAGCCGGCCAGTTCTGGTCGGCGCTGTCCAAGATCGTTCACGAGCTGTCGCCGAAGAACCGGGCGCTTCTGGACAAGCGCGCGCGCCTGCAGGCCGAGATCGACGCCTGGCACCGCGAGAATGGCGCGCCGTCCGATCTCGGTGCCTACAAGGCCTTTCTCGAGGAGATCGGCTATCTGCTGCCAGAAGGTGGTGATTTTGCCGTCACCACGGCCAATGTCGATGCCGAGATCGCGACCGTCGCCGGCCCGCAGCTCGTCGTGCCGGTCACCAATGCGCGCTACGCGCTCAACGCCGCCAATGCGCGCTGGGGCTCGCTTTACGATGCGCTATACGGCACCGACGCGATCCCCGAGACCGACGGAGCGGAAAAGGGCGAAGGGTACAACCCCGTCCGCGGCGCCAGGGTCGTGGCCTGGGCGCGCGGCTTTCTCGACGACAGCGTGCCGCTTGCCGGCGCGCGCTGGGCCGATATTGACGGTCTGAGCATCGAGGCCGGCACGCTGAAGGCGGGCGGTGCGGGGCTCGCCGATCCGGCCCAGTTCGCGGGCTATCGCGGCGATCCGGCGGCCCCCTCGACCGTGTTGCTGCGCAAGAACGGCCTGCATGTCGAGATTTCGGTCGATCGCTACCATCCGATCGGCAAGGACGATCCGGCCGGCATTTGCGACGTTGTGCTGGAATCGGCCGTCACAACCATCATGGATTGCGAGGATTCCGTTGCCACCGTCGACGCCGAGGACAAGGTTTTGGCCTATCGCAACTGGCTCGGCCTGATGAAGGGAGACCTCGCCGAGGAGGTGACCAAGGGCAAGACCTTCGTGCGCCGCCTGAAGGGCGACCGCGACTATACCGCGCCCGACGGCTCCGTCGTCTCACTTCCCGGACGGGCGCTGATGCTGGTCAGGAATGTCGGCCATCTGATGACCAATCCCGCGATCCTCGACCGCGACGGGGCCGAGGTTCCCGAGGGCATCATGGATGCCATGATCACGGGCATGATCGCGCTGCACGATGTCGGAAAGAATGGCCGCCGGGCCAACTCGCGCGCCGGGTCGGTCTACATCGTCAAGCCGAAAATGCACGGCCCCGAGGAGGTCGCGTTCGCCGTCGAGCTGTTCACCTGCGTCGAGGAGGCCCTCGGCATGGCGAAAAACACGCTGAAGATGGGCATCATGGACGAGGAGCGCCGGACCACGGTCAACCTCAAGGAGGCGATCCGCGCCGCCTCCGAACGGGTCGTGTTCATCAATACCGGCTTCCTCGACCGCACCGGGGACGAGATCCACACCTCGATGGAGGCCGGCCCGATGATCCGCAAGGGCGACATGAAACAGGCCGCCTGGATTTCGGCCTACGAGGCCTGGAATGTCGATATCGGGCTTGCATGCGGCCTGGCCGGCCATGCCCAGATCGGCAAGGGCATGTGGGCCATGCCCGACCGTATGGCCGAAATGCTGGAACAGAAGATCGGCCACCCGAAGGCCGGAGCCAACACCGCCTGGGTGCCCTCGCCGACTGCCGCCACCCTGCACGCCACCCACTATCACAAGGTCGACGTCGCCGCGGTGCAGCGGGACCTGAAGAACCGTCCGCGCGCCAAGATCGACGACATCCTGTCGGTTCCGGTCGCGACGCGGCCGAACTGGTCCGATGCGGACAAGCGCCAGGAACTGCGCAACAACGCCCAGGGCATTCTGGGTTACGTGGTGCGTTGGATCGATCAGGGCGTCGGCTGTTCCAAGGTGCCCGACATCAACGATGTCGGCTTGATGGAGGATCGCGCCACGCTGCGCATCTCGTCCCAGCACATGGCCAACTGGCTGCATCACGGCGTGGTCGGCGAGGACGAGGTGATGGCGGTGATGAAGGAGATGGCCGCGATCGTCGACCGCCAGAACGCGGACGATCCGCTCTACAGGCCGATGGCGCCGGATTTCGACAGCTCGATCGCGTTCCAGGCCGCCTGCGATCTCGTCTTCAAGGGGCGCGAGCAGCCCAGCGGCTACACCGAACCGGTGCTCCATCGGCGCCGGCTTGAGCTCAAGGCGCGCGAAGCCGCCGGCTGAGGCGGGTTCCCCGGTCGGGCCGCGTTTCGGATCGGCGCGCCACGCGGCGCTTGTTTGCCGGCCCGGTTTTGCCTATGCGGTTACCGCATGAAGGTCCTGGCCATCGACACCGCCGCCGAACTCTGCGCCGCCTGCGTCTACGACGCCGGCGCGGGCCGCGAACGCGGGCGTTCGGTGCGCGATATCGGCAAGGGCCATGCCGAAGCCCTGATCCCGGTCATGGCCTCGGCGCTCGCCGCCGCCGGCTGCGATTATCCCGATCTGGGCGCGATTGCCGTTGCGGTCGGTCCCGGCTCCTTTACCGGTGTCAGGATCGGGGTAGCGGCTGCGCGCGGACTGGCGCTCGCGCTCGACATTCCCGCCACCGGCGTCACGACGCTGGCCGCCCTGGCCCGCGAGGCCCGCGGCGCATATCCCGCTCGCGCCTGCCTGTCGGTTCTCGACGCCAAGCGCGGTGAACTCTACGTCGCGCTCTATGATGCTGCGGGCGGCGAGATCGAGGCGCCGATGATCGCCGATGCCGCGCGCACGGCGGCGCTGGCGCGCGCGCACGATGCCGTTCTGACCGGCTCCGGCGCCGGCCTGGTCGCCGAAGCGGCCGGCGGCCCGCTGCTCGAGATCGCCGGTGAGGGCCGCACGGCAGACATTGCCGCCTATGCCGCCTGCGCCGTCGATGCTGGGTTTTCGGGGCAAAAACCGAAGCCGGTCTATTTGCGCGGCGCCGACGCGCGGCCGGCTTCCGGTTTCGCCCTGCCGCGCCGGGAGGAATGATGCGTGCGCCGTTTTCCCTGCGCGGCCGCAAGCGCGAATTCCTGACGGAACGCTTGCTGCCCGCCGACGCGGCAGCGCTTTCGCACCTGCATGCGCACGGGTTTTCGCGGCCGTGGAGCGACGGCGAATTCGCCTCGCTTTTGGAACAGGACACCGTATTCGGTTTCGCCGCGCGTGAGGTCGGGCGTCCCCGCGCCGCGCCGGGCGGTTTCGTTCTGGCCCGCCAAGCCGCGGGCGAAGGCGAAATCTTGACCATCATGGTCGCGCCGGCCCTCAGGCGCTGCGGTCTCGGCTGGATGCTCATGGATGCGGTGATGCGCGAACTCTATGCCCAGCGCGCGCAGGCGCTGTTTCTGGAGGTCGACGAGACCAATCGCGCCGCGATCGGTCTTTATCGCAAGCTGGGTTTCAGCCAGGTCGGTGCCCGTCCGGCCTATTATGAGCAGCACGCGGCGCCGCGCACGACCGCGCTTGTCATGCGCCGTGATCTTGGCTAGCGCGTCGGGCAGCGGGGGAAGGGACGCACCGCAATCATGATGGCTTCGATCCGGGCGGCAACCGTGCTGGCCATCCTGTTGCCGGCGACGTTGGTCGCCGTGGGCGCCCAGATGATCACCCTGCGTCTCGGCGTTCCCGGCCCCGGCGTGGTGCCGGCCCGGTGGCACAGGCTGGTGCTGCGCCTGCTCGGCATTCGCGTCAGCATCCACGGCGTGCCCGACGCCCGCCGTCCGTTGTTGATCGCGTCCAACCACATTTCCTGGACCGACATTCCCGTGCTCGGCGCGATCATGCCGCTAGGCTTCGTCGCCAAGGCCGACATGGCCGGCTGGCCGGTGTTCGGTGCGCTCGCCAAATTGCAGCGCACCGTGTTCGTCGAGCGCGACCGCGCCCGGACATCGGCCATCCAGGCGGGCGCGCTGGGCGAGCGGCTCGCCACCGGCGAGGTGATGGTGCTGTTTGCCGAAGGCACCACGTCCGACGGCAATTTCGTCGCCCCGTTCAAGAGCACGCTGTTTGCTGCCGCGCAGGCCGCGCTGGATGCGCAATGCGACGATGGCGGCGACGGCGTCCCGCACGTGACGATCCAGCCCGTCGCGGTCGCCTATACCCGCCTGCACGGCATGCCAATGGGCCGGTTCCATCGCCGGCACGCCTCATGGATCGGCGATGCCGAGCTGATACCGCATCTTTTTGCCCTGATCCGCGAGGGTGGCATCGATGTCGAGGTGCATTTCGGAGAACCGGTCCGCTTTGAGCCCGGCGACGACCGCAAGCGGGTGGCGCGACGCATGGAGGCCGAAATCCGCGCGCTGATGGCTCAGGCGCTGCGCAGACCCGGTGCGTCGTCGCGCTGAGTTCCATCGCGCCCGGTCAGGCGGGAATAGGCGTCGATGGGCGCCGGTCGGCCGGTGAAATAGCCCTGCACCAGGTCGCAGCCCTCGGCGATCAGGAAGTCGAGCTGCTCCTGACGTTCCACGCCCTCGGCGGCGACTTCCAGCCCGAGCGCGTGGCCGAGGCCGACGACGGAGCGGATGATGGCCGCCGACTGCTCGACCCGGCCCAGATTGTCGGTGAAGGAACGGTCGATCTTCAGCGTGCTGAGCGGGAAGGCCTGCAGGTAGGACAGCGAGGAATAGCCGGTTCCGAAATCGTCGAGCGCGATGCGCACGCCGACATCGCGCAGTTTGCGCAGCATCGACATGGCCTGCTCGAAATCCTGGATCATGACGCCTTCGGTGATCTCGAGCTCGAGTCGGTCCGGCGCCAGGCCGGTTTCTTCCAGGATCGCCTGCACCGTGCCTGGCAGATCGCCGCTGCGGAAATGGAGCGGCGACAGATTGACCGCCACGCGCAGCGGGTTTTGCCAGGATGCGGCCTCGCGACAGGCGTCGCGCAGGATCCATTCCGACATCTCAACGATCGTGCCGCCGTCCTCCGCCAGCGGGATGAAATCGGCCGGTGCGATCATGCCGCGCGTGGGATGGCTCCAGCGCACCAGCGCCTCGAAGGCCACGGCCGTCCCGTCGGCCGCCATTTGCGGTTGGAAATGCAGCCTGAGCGCGCCGTCCCCGATTGCGGCGCGCAACTGGCTTTTCAGTAGTTGGCGGTCGCGGGCGGCCAGATCTTCGTTGGCATCGAAGAACGCGAGCGGGTCCGTCGTCGTCCGCCGGGCTCGCGTCAGCGCGCCGGCCGCATTGGCAACCAGGGTCGGGGCGTCCCGCCCGTCGGCGGGAAAAAACGCGCAGCCGATCGCGATCGTCGAGCCGGCTTCGCGCACGCGGCCGGTCCCTGCCGTTCCCGCCGAGCGCAGGGTTTCGGCAAAGCGGCGCAGGCCGTCGCGGCCGGGGGGCTTGGCAAGCACCAGGGCGAACGTGTCGGAAGCGATGTGAAACAGCGGCTTTTCGCCGACGGCCTTTTTCAGGCGCTGCGCGATGGCGCGCAGGGCCTCGTCGCCGGTCGCATGGCCGTACATGTCGCTGATATGGGTGTGGCCGGTCACGTTGATGCGCATCAGCGCGAAGGGCGCCTCGTCGCCGGCGCGGGCGGCGATCAACTGATCCAGCATCGTGTGGAAGGAGGCACGGTTGGGCAGGCCGGTCAGCGCGTCGTGGCACGCCAGATGGGCCGCTTCCTTTTCGGCGCGCTTGCGCGCGCTGATGTCGAGAAGAACGTTTACCGCGCCCACGATGCGGCCGGAGGGAACCCGGATCGGCGTTGGAAACGGCGCGAACGGAATCCGGGTTCCATCGGGACGTTCGGCGATCGCCTCGGCGCCGCGCACGGCCCGGTTTTCCCGGATCGCCAGCGCCATCGGGCAATTCTCGTGCTTGAGCGGCGATCCGTCGGGATTGTAAAGGCGCTCGGTGACGCACCAGCGATCGACGCCCAGCACCGGCTCGCGGCCGGCGAAGGTTACGGCGGCCTGGTTGAAATAGGTGAGGAAACCATCGGTATCGGTGGCGTAGACGGGCGCCGGCAGGGCGTCGAGCATCGAACGGACCCACACCTGATCCGCGCCATCCAGCGGCAGCTCTTGCGCCCTGCGCTTGCGCTGCGGGTCCGCCGCATGTGTGACGATCCGCGACAGCGCCGTCGCGATCTGCTCCGCGCTAATCCCCAACCCGCCAAGCGACAGCGGCGGTCCGTCCGCGGCGACATCCTTCGGGGCAGGGGCTTGGCTGTTCACGAGGGCTCCGCACCCGTCGCGCTTTCGGGCCGGCATGATCCGGTCGCCGATGCGGCCGTTTTCATGACGGTTTGCCGGGATCGTCGAGCCTGTGATCGCACGTCACGCGCTCCGCAAGTTCTTTTCGTCGGCGCTGGTACGACGGATGACCAGCCGTTTCAGAGCCCACAATAGGCGCAGAAGCTGAATCAATTTCTACCGCCGCATCCTGAAATTTCAGGGTAGGGCGGATCGCGGCAAGGCCGGCCGAGCGGTCAGGCGTGTTTGCTAGCGGCTGCCGATCACCATCCGGTTACCTTCTGCGTCGCGGAATTCGGCGACGACGCGCCCCGGTTGCCACGGTGCTTCCTGCGGTTCGGTGATGATCTCGACCCCCCGTGTCCGCAATTTCTCGACGGTGGCGGCGACGTTGTCGGCGACCAGCACCATGACCGGGTCGGTGGACGGCGCATCGTCGTTGCGCCGGATAAAATGCAGCGTGGTTTCCGCGCCGGGAAACCGCAGCTCGATCCAGCGCCAGCCGTCTGGCCCCATCGGCGCGTCCGCTGCGACCTCGCAGCCGAGATTTTCGACATAAAACGCCTTGGCGCGCTCCTGATCGAAGACCGGCAATTCGGCGAACTGTATATGCATGGCGGGAACTCCGTTGGGTGAGGTGAGGCCGGGATCAGCGCTCGTTTCGGCTGAACGCCGCATGCAGGATTTCGGCAAAGGCGTCGGCATACATGCCGTAACCGCCATGGTCGCCGGGAAAGGCGAGCGGCGCGAGGCCCAGCCTGGCGGCGAGGGCGCGGCCGGGGCCGGCGGCGTCTTGGTTGGATGCGTCGCCAATGCCGATCGCGATCGGCGTTTTGCCGTCGCGCAGCCGATCGATATCGGGTCGGTAGAGCGACAGCGGCATCAGCCCGTGAGCGATGAAATAGTCCATGTTCGCATCGATCCGGGCGAAGGTTTCCAGAACCTCAGGCGGCAGGTCGGCCGGTCCGCCGCCTTCGTCCAGCCCCGCCATCGCCATGAATTCCCGAACTGCGGCCTGAAGACCGTCGCGCCGGTAGGTGTCCAGGATCGCCCGGTCCTTGGCGATCGCCACCGAGGGGTCGTCCAGCAACAGGACGCAAGGCGGTTCGTGCGCGACCAGGCTGTGCACGCGTTGTGGATGGCGCGCGGTGAGATTGAGCCCGATCTGCGCGCCGCCGCTGGTGCCGAAGACAAAAGCCGGGTCGCCGTCGCCGAGCGCGGCGATCAGCCGGGCGGCGTCGTCGGCGTGAACATCCACGTCCTGGTCGGCGGGCGCGTCGTCGAGCGGACTGCGCGAATTGCCGCGCGGATCGTAGGTGGCAACCTTGTAGCGGTCGGCAAGCTGCCGCGCGAGATCGGTGAACACGCCGGCATCGGTCGGGCCGCCGGCAATCATCAAAAGCAACGGTCCCCGGCCGCGAAGCTCATAATAAAGCCGCGCGCCGGGAACCTTGAGTGTCGACGTTTCTGCGGGGTGGGGCATGGAGGGGGCTCCTGTCACGCGGCGCCGTGCGCCATCAGCGGCTTCGGTGGCTCTGGCCGGCATGCCGGCAGCGGCCAGCATTGCGGCGGCCAGGGCCAGAACGGATCGGCGGTTCGGCATTGGCAGTCCTCCCGGCGGCAAGCAATCGAAAGAGACTGGACGGTCCAGTTCTCCAATTTGCAAAAAACTAGACTGTCTAGTACTTTCCTGTCAACAGGCAGTCGAAGCGTAGGGAAGCAGCATGACCAGGCCGGTATCGGTGCGACCAACGGACGGCGCCGGCGGCGAGACGCGCTCGGCACAAAAGCGCCGTGCCATTCTCGACGCTGCCACCGAGGTCTTTCTGAAATGCGGTTATCCCGGCGCCAGCATGGACGAGATCGCCGCCTTGTCCTCGGTGTCGAAGCAGACGGTCTACAAGCATTTCGAGAGCAAGGAGGCGTTGTTCGTCGACATCGTCACCAGCATGACCGACGCGGCCGGCGATATGGTTCACGACCGAACGCCCGTCTTTGAGGCCGACGACGACCTCGCCGCCTATCTGCAGGACTACGCCTATCGCCAGCTTACCGTGGTGCTGACGCCGCGCATCATGCAGTTGCGCCGTTTGGTGATCGCCGAGGTGAACCGGTTTCCCGACCTCGCGCGTGTGCTTTACGGGCGCGGCCCCGCCCGGGCGATGGCCGCTTTGGCCGCCTTGTTCGAGCGTCTGGCCGCGCGCGGCCTTCTGGCACTCGACGATCCCGCCATGGCCGCGGCGCATTTCAACTGGCTGGTTATGTCCGAACCGCTCAACCGCGCCATGCTGTTGGGCGATGCCGCGATACCCGGCCCCGATGAACTGCGCCGCTGCGCGGTCGAGGGCGTGCGTGTCTTTTTGGCGGCCTACGGTACCGATCGCCGAGCCTGAACCGCGTTGCGCGCAGATCAGGCCGGAATCTCCGACGAGCGTCGAACGCAACCGCTTCCATCCGGCCTTGAAACGGTCTAGAAGCCCGGCCATGACCCACACCGACATTGCGGATACCGAAAAAGCAGGCGCGCGCCCGGGCGACGGCGGGCCGAAGAAGGTCTTCGTCAAGACCTATGGCTGCCAGATGAATGTCTACGATTCCCAGCGCATGTCCGATGCGCTGGCGGCTGACGGCTACGTGCCGACCGAGACGCTGGAGGAGGCCGATCTCGTCCTGCTCAACACCTGCCATATTCGCGAGAAGGCGGCCGAAAAGGTCTATTCCGAGCTCGGTCGCATCCGCAAGCTCAAGGACGAGCGGGCCCGCGACGGACGCGAGACGGTGATCGGCGTGGCCGGCTGCGTGGCCCAGGCCGAGGGCGAGGAGATCATTGCGCGCGCGCCCGTCGTCGACATCGTCATCGGACCGCAAACCTATCACCGCCTGCCCGACGCCGTGCGCAAGGCGCGCGCCGGCGGCAAGGTGGTGGAGACCGACTACGCGCTGGAGGATAAGTTCGAGCGCCTGCCGCAACTCCACAAGGGCGAGGTCAGGCGGCGCGGCGTCACCGCGTTTCTGACCGTGCAGGAAGGGTGCGACAAGTTCTGCACATTCTGCGTGGTGCCCTATACGCGCGGCGCCGAGGTGTCGCGTCCGGTGAGCCAGATCGTGGCCGAGGCCGAAAGGCTGGCCGAGGCCGGCGTGCGCGAGATCACCCTTTTGGGCCAGAACGTCAATGCCTGGCACGGCGAGGGCCCGGACGGCAGGCAATGGGGGCTGGGCGAATTGCTGTTCCGGCTGGCCGAGATTCCCGGTATTGCACGACTGCGCTATACGACCAGCCACCCGCGCGACATGGACGATGCGCTGATTGCGGCCCATCGCGACCTCGACGCGCTGATGCCCTATCTGCACCTGCCGGTGCAGACCGGCTCCGACACCATCCTCAAGGCGATGAACCGGCGCCATACCGCCGCTGACTATTTGCGCCTGGTCGACAGGATCAGGGCCGCCAGGCCAGACATTGCGCTGTCGGGCGATTTCATCGTAGGCTTTCCGGGCGAGAGCGATGCCGATTTCGAGGCGACGATGCAGATCGTGCGCGATGTCACGTTCGTGCAGGCGTTTTCGTTCAAATATTCGCCCCGGCCCGGAACGCCGGGTGCCGAGATGGGCGATCAGGTCGCCGAAGCGGTCAAGGATGAAAGACTGCAGTGTCTGCAGGCCCTCCTCACCACCCAGCAGCGCGCCTTCGCCGACACGCTGGTCGGGCGCAGGACCGACGTGCTGATCGAGAAGCCGGGTCGCGCACCGGGCCAGTGGGCCGGTCGTTCGCCTTGGTTGATGCCGGTGATTCTTGATGAAAAGCCGGGCGAAATCGGCGACATTGTCGATGTGCGAATCACGCGCACGGGCACCAACAGCCTGTTTGCCGTGACCGCTTGACCGTAGACACGCGGCAAGCCAGGGAGACGCGTTTGAACGCCGGCACGACTTTGAAGGCGAGCCCGTCCGGGGCCTCCGACATGGCCCATATCGTCCTGACCTTCGACAACAACAAACACGCCAGCGCGCTCTACGGCCAGTTCGACGAGAACCTGGCCAGGCTGGAGAAGCAGCTTTCCGTCGATATCCGCTCGAAGGGCAACCAACTCTCCATCCGCGGCGCCGCCTCGGCCGCCGAGCAGGCGCGCCGCGCGCTCGATTATCTGTATGACCTGGCGCAGAAGGGTGTCGATCTGACGTCGTCCGAAGTTGATGGCGCGGTGCGCATGGCGGTTGCCGCCGACGACCAGTTGACGCTGCCGACCCTGGAAAAGAAGGGCAAGATGGCCGCCGCCCAGATAACCACCCGCAAGCGCACGATCTACGCGCGCACGCCCAACCAGGACGCCTATATGCGCGCGCTCGACCGCGCCGAGCTCGTCTTCGGCATCGGTCCGGCCGGAACCGGAAAGACCTATCTCGCCGTGGCGCACGCCGCCATGCTGCTCGAGCGCGGTCTCGTCGAGCGCGTCATCCTGTCGCGGCCTGCGGTCGAGGCGGGCGAGCGGCTGGGTTTCCTGCCCGGCGACATGAAGGAGAAGGTCGACCCCTATCTGCGCCCGCTTTACGACGCGCTCTACGACATGATGCCGGCCGACAAGGTCGAGCGCGCGCTCGCCGCCGGCGTGATCGAGATCGCCCCGCTCGCCTTCATGCGCGGGCGCACGCTCGCCCATTCGGCGATCATCCTCGACGAGGCGCAGAACACGACGACCATGCAAATGAAGATGTTCCTGACCCGTCTGGGCGAGGGCGGGCGCATGATCGTCACCGGCGATCCGAGCCAGATCGACCTGCCGCACAACGCCAAGTCCGGCCTGGTCGAGGCCCTGCACGTGCTCGACGAGGTGCCGGGCATCGTCATGGTGCGGTTCGAGGACAAGGACGTCGTGCGCCATCCGCTCGTCGCCGAGATCGTGCGCGCCTACGACCGTCACAGCGTCGGGCGCGACCATCGCGGGGGCGACGTGTGAGCAACCTGTTGCCGGGCGGGGCCGCAAGCGACCCGCTCGCTGTCGAGGTGACGGTTGTCATCGCCGCCGGCGCGTGGGCGTCTCCGGAAAAGCTCGAACCGCTGGTCGGTGCGGCGACGGGGGCGGTGACCGCCGAACTGGATCTGCGTTCCGGCACCAGCGAGCTCGGCGTCACCTTCACCGACGATGAGTCGATCCGTGCGCTCAATCGGCAATGGCGCGGCAAGGATAAGCCCACCAACGTGCTCTCCTTTCCGGCGTTTCCCGATCCGGCTCCGGACCGGATCCCGCCCATGTTGGGCGACATCGTGCTCGCGTTCGAGACGGTGCGTCGCGAGGCGGCACTGGACGAAAAGCCTTTCGATCACCATCTCACTCATCTTCTGGTTCATGGTCTGTTGCATCTTTTGGGGTATGATCATGAAACCGACGACGACGCGGACCATATGGAAGCGGCCGAAAGACGCGTTTTGGCGCGCCTTGGCATTGCCGATCCCTATGCCGCAACTGACCGGAGCGAATGACCGACTGCGATGAACCAGCGTGAACAAGCCGTCGCCGCGCCCGAGGCGGGCGACGATGCGGGCTCGGGCGAACCGCCCGAGGAAAGCTCGAGTACCGAGGCGCCGCCGCAAAATGGCGGCCGGGGCCTGGTCCAGAGATTTGTGAGCCTTATTCGCGGGCGCAACGGGTCGACCTTGCGCGAGGATCTGGCCGACGCGCTTGCCGAGGACCAGCACGACAGTGCTCCGTTTTCGCCGGGCGAACGTGCCATGTTGCACAACATTTTGCGCCTGCGAGAAGTGCGGGTGGAGGATGTCATGGTGCCGCGCGCCGACATCGAGGCGGTCGAACTGTCGACCACGCTTGGCGAGCTTCTGAAATTGTTCGAGGAATCGGGCCATTCGCGTATGCCCGTTTATGCCGACTCGCTCGACGATCCGCGCGGCATGGTCCATATCCGCGATGCCGTCACCCAGTTGACGCGCTCCGCGCGCCCGAAAAAGCCCCGCGGCGCCAAGCGTGTGGCCGCAAAGACGGCCGACCTCGATCTTGGCCAGGTCGACCTGTCGCGTACGATCGGCGATCTGAGCCTGACGCGACCGGTCCTTTTTGTGCCGCCCTCCATGCTCGCCTCCGATCTGATGAACCGCATGCGGGCTGCCCGCACCCAGATGGCGCTGGTCATCGATGAATATGGCGGCACGGACGGGTTGGTTTCGCTGGAGGACATCGTCGAGATGGTCGTCGGCGACATCGAGGACGAGCACGACGACGAAGAGCCGATGATCACCAAGGCCGGTGACGGCGTGTTCGTCGTCGACGCCCGTGCCGAGATCGACGACGTCGCCGAGGCCATCGGCGACGGCTTCGCCGCCGAGGACCACAGCGAGGATGTCGACACGATCGGCGGCATCATCTTCAACACGCTCGGCCGGGTACCGGCGCGCGGCGAGGTCGTCCAGGCCGTTCCCGGTTTCGAGTTTCACGTGCTCGACGCAGACCCGCGCCGTGTGAAACGCGTGCGCATCGTGCAGTTGCGTGTGCCCGGACGCAGGGTGCGCTCCCTCAGGGAACATCCGGCCGACGAAGCCTGACGCAGGTTGCCGCCCGCAACGTGTCCGGCGGATGCGCCGGGCGCGCGGCAGGCTTTCCGCCGGCGCCGGTTTCGGGCAAGCCGCGTTTGGCAGTCTGGGGCCGGATTGCTAAGTCTCGGCCCCCTGATTCGCTGACTGGAAAGCTGGATGACCGACCTTGCCGCGCGTGTGATCTTGCTGTGGGGCTGGCGGCGGGCGGTCGTCGCCCTCCTGGCCGGCGCCTGTGCCGTGCTTGCGCTGCCGCCCTACGACTTCTTCCCGGCCGGCTTCGTCTCTTTCACCGTGCTCGTCTGGCTGCTCGACGGCGTGGCGCCCGACCCCGGAGACCGTCTCCTGCGGCGGTTGCGCGGCGCCTTCGCCGTCGGCTGGTGGTTCGGTTTCGGCTATTTCGTGGCCGGGTTGTGGTGGGTCGGGCGCGCCCTTTTGGTGGATGCCGACAATTTCGCCTGGGCGCTGCCGATCGCCGTACTTGGCCTGCCTGCCCTGCTCGCGCTCTTCTATGGCCTGGCCGCCGCGCTCGCGCGCCTGGCCTGGGCTGACGGCATCGGACGCATCGTCGCGCTCGCCGCCGCCTTCGGCATCGCCGAATGGCTGCGTAGCTTCGTCCTGACCGGCTTTCCCTGGAACGCGGTCGGCTACGCGGCCATGCCGTTGCCGGTGCTGATGCAGTCGGTGGCGGTGGTGGGGTTGTTCGGCATGAACGCGCTCGCCGTCCTGGTCTTCGCCATACCGGCGCTCACCGGCTTTCGGCGCCACCGCCTTGTCGGCGTCGCCGTGGCATTGCTTTTGATCGCAGCCCATATCGGTTACGGCCTCTTTCAGATTTACGGCACGGCGCCGGTCGAGGACGGGCGGCAGCTCCAGGTCCGTGTGGTCCAGCCTTCCGTGTCCCAAAGCGGCAAGTGGGACCCGCAGGAGCGCGCCCGCATCATGAAGTCCTTGCTCGACCTGTCGGCAAGGCCGCCCGCCGAGGGCCGGGAGCGGCCGGAGCTGATCGTATGGCCGGAGACGGCGCTGCCTTTTGTCATCACCGAAAGGCCCGACGCGCTGGCCGCGATCGGCACCATGCTGGAAACCGGCCAGACCTTGTTCCTCGGTGCGGTGCGTTCCGAGGCGGCAGCGTCGGCCCAGGATGCGCCGCGCTACTACAACGCCGTCGTGGCCATCAATGACGGCGGCGAGATCGTCGATGCCGTCGACAAGCTGCATCTGGTCCCCTTCGGCGAATATCTGCCCTTCCAGGAGTTGCTGGAGGGGTTTGGCTTCGAAACCGTGGCCGAGACGATCGGCGGCTTTTCGGCGGGCTCCGCGCGCCGGGCTCTGTCCGCGCCGGGTGGCATCGGCGCGTTGCCGATGATCTGCTACGAGATCATCTTCCCGGACCTGCTGGCCGGCTCGAGCGCACAAGCTGACATCATCGTTAACGTCACCAACGACGCCTGGTTTGGCGACACGGCCGGCCCCTATCAACATTTCCGCCAGGCACAGGTGCGCGCCGTGGAGGCCGGCATGCCGCTGATCAGGGCGGCAAACAACGGAATTTCGGCGATCGTCGACGAAAAAGGCCGGGTCGTCGATGCATTCGCGCTCGATACGGTCGGCGTTCTTGATGCAGCGCTTTTCGTTGCCGACGGGCGACACCAGAACACGATTAATGCCGGGCGCAATGGCTTATTGATTATATTGTTCTTTGCAACCTTAGCTTGTGGTATGAATATCAGTCAGCGGTTACGTTCCAATTGAGGTGCGAAAGTCGCTAAAGGCAGGCATGAATTGCCAAATCGCCCTCTCTCTCGCCGCCCGTGATTCTGGGGCCATGGGCATCTGGCGGGAATTCGTTGGAGCCAACCGAAAAGCCCGTGATAAACGGCGAGGACATCATGCCTGACAACAAGAAGAAGCCGAACCCGATCGATATTCATGTCGGGAGCCGCGTTCGTCTGCGGCGCAACATGCTGGGAATGAGCCAGGAAAAGCTTGGCGAAAGTCTCGGCGTGACATTTCAGCAAATCCAGAAATACGAAAAGGGAACCAACCGGGTCGGCGCCAGCCGGCTTCAGGCGATCGCATCGATCCTGAACGTTCCGGTAGCGTTTTTTTTCGAGGATGCGCCGGTCGAACATCTGCCGGGAAACAAGGGTTTTTCCGAAGATCGCTCGACCAGCTACGTCGTGGATTTTCTCAGCAGCGCGGAAGGGCTTCAGCTCAACCGCTCCTTCGTGAAGATCTCCGACGCCCGCGTGCGCCGCAAAGTGATCGACCTGGTCAAGGCCCTGGCTTCCGAAGACGAAGTGTAGCCACGGAGCAGGCCGAACCGGACGGGGCGACCGCGCCGAAAAGGCGCGGCGAGGCCAGGTATTTTTCCGTTGCGGGCGGCAAAAGCGATTGGTTTCTTGACGATGGCGCGCTCGTTTCGCTAACAGATGCCCCCGCGAAGTAGGCAATCCTGCCCTTCGTGTTCATTCCAGAGGGGACACCCGTGGCACGCCAGAACTATCTCTTTACCAGCGAATCCGTTTCCGAAGGTCATCCGGACAAGGTCTGTGACCGCATCTCGGACGAAATTGTCGATCTCGTCTACCGCGAAGCCAAAAAAGCCGGCATGGACCCGTGGAAGGTCCGCGTGGCCTGCGAAACCCTGGCCACGACCAATCGGGTCGTGATCGCTGGCGAGGTTCGCGTGCCCGAAACCCTGATCAAGAAGGACAAGGCCGGCGATGTTGTGATGGACGCCTCCGGCAATCCGGCCATCAACCCATCCAAATTCCGTTCGGCCGCGCGCCGGGCGATCCGTTCGATCGGTTACGAGCAGGACGGCTTCCATTGGAAGACGGCCAAGATCGATGTGCTGCTGCACGCCCAGTCGCCCGATATCGGCCAGGGCGTCGACAACGCCTCCGACAACCAGGGCCAGGAAGGCGCTGGCGACCAGGGCATCATGTTCGGCTATGCCTGCCGCGAAACGCCCGATCTCATGCCGGCGCCGATCTATTATTCGCACAAGATCCTCGAACTGCTGGCCGAGGCGCGCAAGTCCGGCGAGGGCGACGCCGCCAAACTCGGTCCGGATGCCAAGAGCCAGGTGACCGTGCGCTATATTGATGGCCGTCCCGCCGAGGTTACCCAGATCGTGCTGTCGACCCAGCATCTCGATCCGTCCTGGGACAACAAGAAAGTGCGCCAGGTCGTAGAGCCTTATATCCGCGAGGCGCTGTCGATCGGCGACCTGTCGATCGCCGACGACTGCAACTGGTATATCAACCCGACCGGCAAGTTCGTCATCGGCGGTCCCGACGGCGATGCCGGCCTGACCGGCCGCAAGATCATCGTCGACACCTATGGCGGCGCGGCTGCCCATGGCGGCGGCGCCTTCTCCGGCAAGGACACCACCAAGGTCGATCGTTCGGCGGCCTATGCGGCACGCTATCTGGCCAAGAACGTGGTCGCCGCTAAGCTCGCCGAGCGCTGCTCGATCCAGCTTTCCTACGCGATCGGCGTCGCCCAGCCGCTTTCGGTCTATGTCGATATGCAGGGTACCGGAAAAGTGCCGGAGGAAGTGGTCGAAAAGGCGATTCGCCAGGTGATGGACTTGTCGCCGGGCGGCATTCGGCGTCATCTCGATTTGAACAAGCCGATCTACGCCAAGACGGCGGCCTATGGCCATTTCGGCCGCAAGGCCGGTCGCGACGGGTCGTTCTCCTGGGAGAAGACGGATCTCGTCAAGGCGTTGAAGGACGCTGTCGCCGACGAGGAACGCAAAGCCAAGATCGCCGCCTGAGGCGATATCGCGATGACGGAAGAGGGGCGCGGCAGCCGGGCCACCGAGGCCTTTTTCGGCCGGCGTCGCGGCAAGACCCTCCGGTCGCGGCAGGCGGCCCTCGTCGACCGCCTGCTGCCGCGTCTGGCCCTCGACCTTTCGGCCGAGGCGCCGCCGCCGGCTGAACTGTTCGACGCCGACATTGCCGAGATCAGGCTGGAGATCGGCTTCGGCGGCGGCGAACATCTCCTGCATGAGAGTGGGCGTTACCCGCAAACCGGCTTCATTGGCGTCGAGCCGTTCGTCAATGGCATGGCCAAATTGCTGTCGGCGCTGGATGAGAACCCACGGCATAATATTCGCGTTCATGACGACGATGCGACCGAATTGCTCGACTGGCTGCCGCCGGCGAGCCTCGCCGGCATCGACCTGCTTTATCCCGACCCGTGGCCCAAGCGCCGCCACTGGAAACGTCGCTTTGTCAGTTCAGCCAACCTCGACCGTTTCGCGCGGGTGCTGCGGCCGGGAGGGCGTTTCCGTTTCGCCTCCGACATCGATAGCTACGTCAACTGGACGCTGCTGCACTGCCGTGCCCATCCCGCCTTCGACTGGCAGGCGGCTTCGGCAGAGGACTGGCGTACGCCCTATGAAGGCTGGCCGGGCACGCGCTACGAGGCCAAGGCCGTGCGCGAGGGCCGCGTTCCGGCCTATCTGACCTTTACGCGGCGTTGAGCGCCGTCAAAGCCGTGCCTTCGTCGAGCGCGGCGTCGCAAGCAACAGGCTGGTCTCGCTGCCGGTGATGCCGGGTATCAGCCGGATGCGCCGCAGCACGGCGTCGAATTCGCTCAGCGTGGCCGTGCCGAGCTCGACCACCAGGTCCCAGCGCCCGTTGGTCGTGTGGACGGTGGCGACTTCGGCAAACCCGCCCAGCACCCGGATCACCCGGTCGGCGGCGTGCCCCTCGATTTCGATCATCATGATGCCGCGAATGCGCTGGTCGACCGCGTCGGCGCGCAGGATCACCGTATAGCCCAGTATTTCGCCGCTCCGCTCCAGGCGTTCTATATGGGCGCGCACGGTCGCCCGCGAGACGCCGAGTTCGATGGCGAGATCGGAGATGCTGCGCCGGGCGTCGTGCCGCAGCAAGGTGATCAATTTCCGATCTAACGTGCCCATATTTTGACCGAAATGAAAAAATTCTTTGCCGAAACGATAAAATATTCTGCAAAATATGCCAAATAAACCTGTTCACTCTGCCGGAATCCCGGGCTTCACTGCCAAGATGAGGCTTAGCGGGAGTTTTGGCGATGCGCTGCAGGATCGTGGGCGCGCCGGTCGAGGACGGCGCCGGCCGCATGGGCTGCGAGATGGGGCCGAGCGCGCTGCGCACGGCCGGCCTGCTGGCGGCGCTGCGCGAACTCGGCCACGAGGTGATTGACATGGGCGCCGCGCGCCGGGCGCCGACAAGGACGCTGCACCACGCCAATGCCGCGCTCAAGGCCCTGCCCGAGATCGCCGCCTGGACCGAAGGCCTCGGCGAGGCCGCCTATCTTGCCAGCGCCGACGCGATGCCGATCTTTCTCGGCGGCGATCATTCGATCTCCGCCGGCACGATGTCGGGCGTGGCGCGGCGGGCGGCCGAAAGCGGGCGCCCGCTCTTCGTGCTGTGGCTCGACGCCCACCCCGATTTCCACACGCTCGACACCACCGCCAGCGGCCATCTGCACGGGGTCCCGCTCGCCTATGCCAGCGGCCAGCCCGGTTTCGAAGGCTATTTCCCCGATTTGCCGGCGCCGGTCGATCCGGCGCGAATCTGCGCCTTCGGCCTGCGCAGTGTCGACCCGGCCGAACGCCGCGCGCTGACGGCCGCCGGCGTCACGGTACACGACATGCGCGCCATCGACGAGCACGGCGCCGCCCCGCTGATGCGCGACTTCATCGCCCGTGTCGCCGCCGGCAACGGTCTTTTGCATGTCAGCCTCGACGTCGATTTCCTCGATCCAGGCATCGCGCCTGCGGTCGGCACGACGGTGCCCGGCGGCGCCACCTTCCGCGAGGCGCATCTGGTGATGGAGATGCTGAGCGACAGCGGCCTGGTCACCAGCCTCGACCTGGTCGAACTCAACCCTTTCCTCGACGAGCGCGGCCGCACCGCCACCTTGCTTGTCGACCTGACCGCCAGCCTGCTCGGCCGCCGGATCATGGACCGGCCCACACGGAGCTTTTGACCATGGGATATGCCCCTTCCGACCTCGCGCTGGTGCCCTTCGTCAGCGTCGAAAACATGATGCGCATCGTGCACGCGACCGGCATCGAGCGCTTTCTGAGCGAACTGGCCGGCTATATCGAGGAGGATTTTCGCCGCTGGGAGCTGTTCGACAAGACCCCGCGCATCGCCTCGCATTCGCGCGAGGGCGTGATCGAGCTGATGCCGACCAGCGACGGCGAGGCCTACGGCTTCAAATATGTCAACGGCCATCCCAAGAACACCAGGGAAGGCCGCCAGACCGTGACGGCGTTCGGCGTCATGGCCGAGGTCGACACCGGCTATCCCGTCCTGATCACCGAAATGACCATCCTCACCGCGCTGCGCACGGCGGCGATGTCGGCGCTGGCCGCCCGTCATCTCGCGCCCGACGGCGCCGCCACCATGGCGCTGATCGGCAATGGCGCCCAGTCGGAGTTCCAGGCGCTCGCCTTCAAGGCGCTGGTCGGGGTCGAGCGGCTTCGGCTCTACGATATCGACAGCCAAGCCAGCCGTCGTTGCGCGCGCAACCTTGCCGGCCGCGGTCTCGACATCGCACTGTGCGGGGGCCCGCAAGAGGCGGTCGAGGGCGCCGACATCATCACCACCGTGACCGCCGACAAGCAATATGCGACCATCCTCACCGACAACATGGTCGGCCCCGGCATCCACATCAACGCGGTCGGCGGCGACTGTCCGGGCAAGACCGAGCTCCACCGCGACATCCTGATGCGCGCCTCGATCTTCGTCGAATATCTGCCGCAGACCCGGGTCGAGGGCGAGATCCAGCAGCTTTCCGCCGACCATCCCGTCACCGAATTGTGGCGGGTGATCGCCGGCCGAACTGCCGGCCGCACCGCGCGCGACGAGATCACGCTGTTCGATTCGGTCGGCTTCGCGGTTGAGGATTTTTCGGCTTTGCGCTACATGCGCGACCGGCTTTCCAGCTTGCCTTATTTCGACAGGCTCGACCTGCTCGCCGATCCCGACGATCCGCGCGACCTGTTCGGCATGCTGATGCGCGCCGAGCCGCAGGCCGCCTGAGGCGCCGGCCGGGACGGGACGGCGTCGCGGCCGCACCGCTTGCCCTTGCATTTTGCCCCCGCGGGGACTATATCGGCTTCAAATTCTTGGTCGCGATGACGAAGAGTGGGTCCCGCCGGTCCCGCTCTTTTTTGTTACCGGCGGCCCTGTCGGAGACTTCATGACGCACGAAGAAAGCGCCGCGACACGTGATGATGACCGCCTGATCCGCGAAAGCGGTCTCGAGGCGCGTATTGCCGTGCTGATCTGGCCGCTGCTGCGCTCCATGGGCTTTCGCCTCGTGCGGGTGCGGCTTTCCGGCCAGAACGGCCTGACGCTGCAGATCATGGCCGAGCGCGAGGACGGCACCATGACGGTGGCGGATTGCGAGGAACTGAGCCGCGCGGTCTCGCCGGCGCTCGACGTCGAAGACCTGATCGACAAGGCCTACCATCTCGAAGTGTCCTCGCCCGGCATCGATCGGCCCCTGGTCAGGGTGGACGACTTTGCGGCCTGGCAGGGCCATCTCGCCAAGATCGAGACCGTCGTGATGGTCGCCGAGCGCAAGCGGTTCCGTGGCCGCATCGCCGAGGCCGGCGCGGACGGGATCGTGTTGGAGCGCGACCAGGCTAGCTATGGCGACGAGCCCAGCGTGGCCATCCCCTACGACACGATCGCCGACGCCCGACTGATCCTGACCGACGAATTGATCCGCGACGCGCTGGCCAAGGACAAGCAGGCGCGCCAGGCGGCCAAAAAGCTGCGCGGCGACGAGGCCGACGGCGATAACGATAACGACAACGAACCGCAGACATGACGAAAACGGATCGGCAGGACGCCGGTCCGCGTGAAGGGAGACTGAAATGGCAGTCAGTGCAAACCGTCTCGAACTGCTGCAGATCGCCGACGCTGTGGCGCGCGAGAAGTCGATCGACAAGGAGATCGTGCTCGACGCGATGGCCGACGCGATCCAGAAAGCCGCGCGCTCGCGCTACGGTCAGGAGACCAATATCCGCGCCGACATCAACCCGCAGACCGGCGAGATGAAGTTGCAGCGGCTGATGGAAGTTGTCGAGGCGGTCGAGGAATCGGCCCGCGAGATTTCCATTCAGGAGGCGCGCGAGCGCAATCCCGACGCTCAGGCCGGCGACTTCATCGCCGAGCAGCTGCCGCCGATGGATTTCGGCCGCATTGCCGCCCAGTCGGCCAAGCAGGTCATCGTGCAGAAGGTGCGCGAAGCCGAGCGTGACCGCCAGTACGACGAATACAAGGATCGTATCGGCGAGATCGTCAACGGCTCGGTCAAGCGCGTCGAATACGGCAACGTCATCGTCGATCTCGGCCGCGGCGAGGCCATCATCCGGCGCGACGAGCTGATCCCGCGCGAACTCTTCAAATATGGCGACCGCGTGCGCGCCTATGTCTACGACGTGCGCCGCGAGCAGCGCGGCCCGCAGATTTTCCTGTCGCGCACCCATCCGCAATTCATGGCCAAGCTGTTCACCATGGAGGTGCCGGAAATCTATGACGGCATCATCGAGATCAAGTCGGTGGCGCGCGATCCCGGCTCGCGGGCCAAGATCGCGGTGATCTCGCGCGATTCGTCGATCGACCCGGTCGGCGCCTGCGTGGGCATGCGCGGCAGCCGCGTGCAGGCGGTCGTCGGGGAACTGCAGGGCGAAAAGATCGACATCATTCCCTGGTCGCCCGACGCGGC
Source organism: Nitratireductor alexandrii (assembly GCF_004000215.1). Lineage (GTDB taxonomy): Bacteria > Pseudomonadota > Alphaproteobacteria > Rhizobiales > Rhizobiaceae > Mangrovimarina > Mangrovimarina alexandrii. Next base: position 194,440 of record NZ_RBVY01000009.1, read on the forward strand.
ATCCTTCATCGTCAATGCGCTGCAGCCGGCCGAGGTCGCCAAGGTCGTTCTCGACGAGGACGCCGAGCGCATCGAGGTCGTGGTGCCCGACGAGCAATTGTCGCTGGCCATCGGCCGGCGCGGCCAGAATGTGCGCCTCGCCTCGCAGCTCACAGGCTGGGATATCGACATCCTGACCGAGGAAGAGGAATCGCAGCGCCGGCAGAAGGAGTTCGTCGAACGCTCCAACCTGTTCATGGACGCGCTCAATGTCGACGAGATGGTCGGCCAGGTCCTGGCCTCGGAAGGCTTCACCTCGGTCGAGGAAGTGGCTTATGTCGAGGCTGACGAAATCTCCTCGATCGACGGTTTCGACGACGACACCGCCGCCGAGATCCAGGCCCGGGCGCGCGAATATCTGGAGCGTATCGAGGCCGAGAACGACGCCCGGCGCCGGGAGCTGGGCGTCTCCGACGATCTGCGCGAAATCCCCGGCGTGACCACCGCCATGATGGTGGCCTTTGGCGAGGACGGCGTCCAGTCGCTGGAGGACTTTGCCGGCTACGCCGTCGACGACCTGGTCGGCTGGAAGGAGCGCAAGGACGGCGAGACCAAGCTTTATCCAGGCATTCTCACCGATTTCGACGTGTCGCGCGAAGATGCCGAGCAGATGGTGGTCGTCGCCCGCATGAAGATGGGCTGGATCACCGAGGACGATCTTGCGCCGCCGGCCGAGGACGCCGAAGAGGTCGGCCAGGATGGAACGACGGAAGCTGCCGGCGCATGACCGCGCCGCGCCGCAACTGTGACGGGAGCGCTTTTTGGACTCGATGGGCGAGCGGACATGCATTGTGACGCGGTGCACGGCGGAGCCGGAGGATCTGATCCGGTTCGTCGCAGGGCCGGACATGTCCGTCGTTCCCGATCTGAAGCGCAACCTTCCCGGTCGCGGCTGCTGGGTGACCGCCGCACGGGCGCGGGTTGACGAGGCGGCTAGGAAGAATATCTTCCGCAAGGCGCTGAAGACGCCGGTCACTGCCGATCCGGACCTCGGCGCGCAGGTCGACAGATTGCTTGTGAAAGCCGCGCTTGGCGCGCTTGGGCTTGCGCGCAAGGCCGGGATCGTGGCATTGGGTGCGGCAAAGGTCGATGCCGCCATCCGGAGCGGGCGAGCGCTGTTTGCGCTACACGCAGCCGAAGCCTCGGAAGACGGCATCCGCAAACTGAATCAGGCCCGGCGCGCGGTGTTGCTGGCCGGCGGCCCCGAAATCCCGGCGTTCAGGCTCTTTTCGGAAGCGGAAATGAGTTTGGCATTCGGCGGGGCAAATGTGATACATGCTGCCGTGCTCGGTGCGGAAACGAGCGCGGCGGCACAAAGGCGCGTTGTTGCGCTGGACCGGTACCGGGGCGGACACCCGGAAAGCCGCGAGACAGTTGACGGCGAGTCCGCGAGGACGGCGTCCCACAAGGATACGGAATGACGGATACGAAATCGGGCGACGACAAGACGCTGAGCATGAATACCAAGAAGACCCTGACCCTGAAGCGGCCGGGCGTCGAGCAGGGCACGGTACGCCAGAATTTCTCGCATGGGCGCACCAAGTCCGTGGTCGTCGAAACCAAGAAGCGCAAATTCTCCGTCCCCGGCGAGAAGCAGGAGCCGGCGGCGCCGGTCGCGCTCGCGCCGCGCGCCCAGCCGGCGCCCAAGCCCGCGCCCGCTCCGGTCGCCAAGGAACAGCCCAAGCCGGTCGCTGCCGAAGGACGCTCCGGTCTGGTGCTCAACGAGCTGTCGAGCGAGGAGATGGAGGCGCGCCGCCGCGCCCTCGAAGGCTCCAAGGCCCGCGAGGTCGAGGAACGACGTCGCGCCCAGGAGGAGGCCGCCCGCCGCGCCGAAGAGGATGAGCGCCGCCGCAAGGAGCGCGAGGAATCCGCGCGCCGTCAGGCCGAGGAGGAAACGCGCCTGAAGGCCGAGGCCGAAGCACGCAGCCGTGCCGAGGAAGAGGCGCGCCGCAGGGCGCCTGAACCCGCCCCGGCGCCCGACGCCGACGATGATCGCGATGCCAAGCGCAAGGCCAAGCCGTCGCTTCCGCCCAAGCGCATCGCCACGCCCGAACCGGCCCGGCCGGCCCGGCCGCGCGGCGGCGAGGATCGTCGCCGCGGCAAGCTGACGCTCAACAGCGCGCTTGCCGGCGACGAGGCGCGTGGCCGTTCGCTGTCGGCGATGCGTCGCCGCCAGGAGAAGTTCAAGCGTGCCCAGCACCAGGAGAGCCGCGAAAAGATCGCCCGCGAAGTGATCCTGCCGGAAACGATCACCATCCAGGAACTGGCCGGCCGCATGGCCGAGCGCGCCGTGGACGTGATCAAGTTCTTCATGAAGCAGGGGCAGATCCTCAAGCCCGGCGACGTCATCGACGCCGACACCGCCGAACTGGTCGCGGTCGAATTCGGCCATACGGTCAAGCGCGTTGCCGAATCCGACGTCGAGGAAGGCCTGTTCAACATTCCCGACAAGCCGGAAAACCGCGAAACGCGACCGCCCGTCGTCACCATCATGGGCCATGTCGACCACGGCAAGACGTCGCTGCTTGATGCCATCCGCCACGCCAACGTGGTTTCCGGCGAGGCCGGCGGCATCACCCAGCACATCGGTGCCTACCAGGTCGAGCAGGACGGGCAGAAGATCACCTTCATCGACACGCCCGGCCACGCCGCCTTCACCCAAATGCGCGCCCGCGGCGCGCAGGCGACCGACATTGCGGTCCTGGTCGTCGCCGCCGATGACAGCGTCATGCCGCAGACCGTCGAATCCATCAACCACGCCAAGGCGGCCGGCGTTCCGATCATCGTGGCGATCAACAAGATCGACAAGCCGGAGGCCGATCCGCAAAAGGTCCGCACCGAGCTGCTTCAGCACGAGGTGTTCGTGGAATCGATGGGTGGCGAGGTGCTCGATGTCGAGGTGTCCGCCGTCAAGGGCACCAATCTCGACAAGCTGCTCGAGGCGATCCTGCTGCAGGCCGAACTGCTCGACCTGAAGGCCGATCCGGAGCGGACCTCGGAGGGCGTCGTCATCGAGGCCAAGCTCGACAAGGGGCGCGGTCCGGTTGCCACCGTTCTAGTCCAGACCGGCAAGCTCTTGCCGGGCGACATCATCGTCGCCGGCAACGAATGGGGCAAGGTGCGCGCGCTCGTCAACGACCGCGGCGAGCAATTGTCCGAGGCGGGTCCGTCCATGCCTGTCGAGGTGCTCGGCTTGCAGGGCACGCCCCAGGCCGGTGATCGGTTCGCCACGGTGGAAAACGAGGCCCGCGCCCGCGAGATCTCGGAATACCGTCAGCGCAAGGCGCGCGAGATGGCTGTCGCCAAGCATGCCGGCCAGCGCGGCTCGCTCGAGCAGATGATGTCGCAATTGCAGTCGAGCGGGCTCAAGGAGTTCCCACTGCTGATCAAGGGCGACGTCCAGGGCTCGATCGAGGCGATCGTTGCTGCGCTCGACAAGCTCGGCACGGACGAGGTGCGCGCGCGCATCGTCCATTCGGGCGCCGGCGGCATCACCGAGAGCGACATCTCGCTTGCCGAGACGTCGAACGCGGCCATCATCGGCTTCAACGTGCGTGCCAACCGGCAGGCACGCGACGCCGCCGAGCAGGCCGGCATCGAAATCCGCTATTACAACATCATCTACAACCTCGTGGACGATGTGAAGGCGGCGATGTCGGGCCTGTTGTCGCCGGAACGTCGCGAGACCTTCCTGGGCAATGCCGAGATTCTCGAGGTCTTCAACATCACCAAGGTCGGCAAGGTCGCCGGCTGCCGTGTCAGCGAAGGCAAGGTCGAGCGCGGCGCGGGCGTGCGCCTGATCCGCGACAATGTCGTCATCCACGAAGGCAAGCTGAAGACGCTGAAGCGTTTCAAGGACGAGGTCGCCGAAGTGCCCGCCGGCCAGGAATGTGGCATGGCCTTCGAGAATTACGAGGATATCCGCGCCGGCGACGTCATCGAATGCTTCCGCGTGGAAGAGGTGGCGCGCACGCTCTAACGGCGTTCCGGCGCGAAGCTGTCCGGCGGCGCGGCCCGCAAAGGCCGTCGTCGTCGGGATCCTCTGCGGGAGCCCGCCATGCTTGCACCACACATGCCGGATGAGGGCGGGATCGAAATCCGCTACCGCCTGACCGAGCAGGACTATCTTGCCATGATGGAGGCAAGGACGCGCTGGCGCACGGGGCGGTTCGGCCGTGCCGTGCTGTGGTCGGCGGTGCTTCTCAACATTGGTGTCGGGGCCTGGTTGCTGGTGGAGGCGCTTGTCGGCGCAGCGCCGCTTGCCGTCGAGCATTTTCTCAATCTCGGCCTGGCCGCGCTGATCGTCGCCTGGCTGTTTGTCTATCTGCCCTGGCTGCGCCGCAGGAATTTCCGCCGCATGAAGCTTGCCGACAAGCCCGTCCGCCTGGTTGCCGACCGCAAGGCGGTGTCGCTTCAGATCGGCGACGACGACAGCCGTACCGCGTGGCGCGACTTCGAGCGCGGCCAGCGCACGGCGGCGCATTTCTTCTTCTGGCTCAATCCCGCCATCGCGCTGATCGTGCCGCGGCGCGCCTTTCCCGACGATGCACTCGACGAGCGCTTCTGGCGCCTCGCCCAGGACGGAGTTTCCACGACCCATGGCTGAAAAACCGCCCTCCCAACGTCAGCTTCGCGTCGGCGAGCAGGTGCGCCACGCCCTTTCCGACGTGCTGCAGCGCGGCGAGGTGCGCGACGAGCTGATCGAAAATACCGTGATCTCGATCTCGCAGGTAAGCATGTCGCCGGACCTGAAAATCGCCACGGCCTTCGTTTCGCCGCTCGGCGTGACGGACAATCATGCGGTTATCAAGGCACTCGCGCGCAATGCGAAATTCATTCGCGGGCGTGTTTCGGGTGCACTCAGGCAATTGAAATATATGCCGGAATTCCGTTTCCGGCTCGATACGAGCTTCGACAACATGGCCAGGATCGACGAGTTGCTGCGCTCTCCCGAGGTTGCGCGCGATCTCGGCCATGACGAGGACGGCGAGGAATGAGGGGATCGGATTTGCGGCGTTTGGCGGTTTTGGTGGGGGCGGCGTAGGCGATGGCGCGGCGCGGCAAGAAAAAGGGGCGTCCCGTCTCCGGCTGGCTGGTGTTCGACAAGCCCGTCGGCATGGGCTCGACCGAGGCGGTCTCCAAGGTCAAATGGCTGTTCAAGGCCGACAAGGCCGGCCACGCCGGCACACTCGACCCGCTCGCCTCCGGCATGCTGCCGATCGCGCTCGGCGAGGCGACCAAGACCGTGCCCTACGTGATGGACGGGGCCAAGGTCTATCGCTTCACCATTGCCTGGGGCGAGGAACGTTCGACCGACGATCTTGAGGGCCATGTGACGGCCACGTCGGACCTACGTCCGAGCGAGGCCGAGATTCGCGCCCTGTTGCCCAACTATACTGGCGTCATCATGCAGGTGCCGCCGCAATTTTCCGCCGTCAAGATCGCCGGCGAACGCGCCTACGACATCGCCCGCGAGGGACAGGCCGTCGACATCCCCGCCCGCGAGGTGGAGATCGGCCGGCTCGATCTCATCGAACGCCCGGACGAACACAGCGCGGTTTTCGAGATCGAATGCGGCAAGGGCACCTATGTGCGTTCGCTCGCCCGCGATATGGGCCGCGACCTGGGCTGCCACGGCCACATCGCCGTCCTGCGCCGGGTCGAGGTCGACCCCTTCGTCGCCGACGATCTGGTGACGCTGGAAGCGCTCGAGGCCGCGGCCGCCGCGGCCCGGCCGCAAGGCGAGCCGGCGGAGGACGGCCGCATCGCCGACCCGCGTCCCGACAAGGAGCGCTTCGCCGCGCTCGACGCGTTGCTGGTCGACACCGGCGCCGCGCTCGACTGCCTCCCCGAAATCGCCATCAGCGACGACGCCGCACAGCGCATCCGGCTCGGCAATCCGGTCATCATCCGCGGCCGCGACGCGCCGGTGGAGGCGCCGGAAGCCTATGCCACGGCGCGCGGCCGTCTGGTCGCGATCGGCGCCGTGGAGGCGGGCATGTTCAAACCGAAGCGGGTTTTCGCCGGTCGCTGAAACCTACCGGTGGCGGCCTGCCGTCGGCCGCCGGCGCATTTGCCCTTGCGACGGCGGCGATTTTTCCGCCTACTTGCCGCATGAGCGGGAAGACCAAGAGCAAGGCGAAATTCGTCTCGCGCCATCGCGCACCCGTCGGCGCGCCGCCCGGCACGCTGGTGCATGACGAGCGCGCCTCACCGACCGGAATCCGCCTGACCGTGATTTCGAACGACCATGTCGAGGAAGTCGCCGACGCGTCGCTGGCGGCGATCGAAAAGGCCATGAAGTCGGGCAAGCGGCTGTGGGTCGACGTCACCGGCCTGGCCGATCTCGAGCTTTTGAGCGCGATCGGGGCGCTTTTTTCGATCGAGGAACTGGCGCTCGAGGATATCGCCAACACCAATCAGCGCCCCAAGGTCGACACCTACGAAAAGCACGCTTTGATCGTCGTGCATATGTTCGACGGCAAGAGCGTGGATTCCAAGGAACAGTTTGCGATCCTGTTCGACGGGCGCCATGTGGTGACCTTCCAGGAGCGTCCCGGCGATTGCCTCGAGCCTGTGCGCAAGCGGCTGCGCCAGCCGGCCGGGCGGATCCGTACGCGCGGGGCGGCCTATTTCGTCTACGCGATCCTCGACACGATCCTCGACGCCTATTTTCCCATGCTCGAGACGATCGGCGACGAGCTCGAGGATCTGGAGGACAAGATCACCAAGGACCCGCATCCGCGCGATGTCGGGCGCCTGCATCAGCTCAAGCGCGAACTGCTCGTCGTTAAGCGCGCGCTGTGGCCGGCGCGCGAGATGCTGTCGGCGATGAGCCGCGAGGAGCTCGGCCTTATTCCCAGCGAGGTGGGCTACTTCCTGCGCGACACCTACGACCACGCCATCCAGCTGATCGACATCGTCGAAACCTATCGCGAGCTCGCGACCGGGTTGCTGGACCTTTATCTGTCGAGCGTGTCGACCAAGATGAACGAGGTGATGAAGGTGCTCACCATCATCTCCACCATCTTCATTCCGCTTTCTTTCCTGGCCGGCATCTGGGGCATGAACTTCACGCCGGATTCGAGCTGGAACATGCCCGAATTGCGCTGGCGCTATGGTTATCCGGTCGCGCTGACGATCATGGTGCTGATCGCGGTCGGGCTGTTATATCTGTTCCGGCGCAAGCGCTGGCTGTAAGCGGATCGATTGAAAAACCAGGGGGACCGGCATGCGATACACGACCTGTTTTGGCCTCACAATGTTGTTTGCCATGCTTGCCGTCGGTGCGGCGCGCGCCTGCGGCGGTCCGCCCGTGTGCACGGTCGTTGACCCGACGGGTACGCCGCTCAACGTGCGCGAAGGACCCAACGGGCGCATCCTGTCGACGCTGAACAAGGGCGCCAAGGTCGAGATCGTCGCCCACCGCGACCACGACGGTACGCGCTGGGCGCTGGTCGGCAAATATGCCGAAGCCTGGGGCTGGGTGTTCGGCGCCTATCTCGATTGCACGGGCGAGGACGGGATCGGGCGCGTGTGCACCGTCGCCGATCCGACCGGCACGCCGCTCAACATCCGCGAACAGCCGAATGGCGCCATCCTCGGCACCTGGGCGAACGGCGTGCGCGTGCGGCCCTATGAGGAGCGGCTGCACAACGGCAAGACCTGGTACGCGGTCGAACGGCTTGCCGAAGACAATGCCGTCGGCTGGGTCTACGATCCCTATCTGCAATGCGAGGAGGACGAGGCGCATTGAATTTCGCGTGGTGATCCGGTCTCCGGGTGTGCGGGGTTGCGTGCTTGACAGGCTCCGGCCGCGGGCCGAAGATTTGTCGGGGCAGGCATGGGACGACGAAGATCGTCCGGCAGGGGAAGCGATCATGGCGAAAACATCGAACGTTCGCGCGCTGGCGTCAGCGGCGTTTCTCGCGGCAATGGCGGTATCCGCGCAGGCCGGACCGGTCGCGCCCCTCTCCGGGATCGGCTCGCCCGGTCTGCCGCTCGTCGCCGTTCAGGCCTGCGGCTGGTACGTCATCCTCGGCTGCCACAACCGTCATGCCGACGCCGCGGCGCTGGTCGAGGAACTCGGCGGCCCGTTCGCCGGCGGCGGGGCGGGGCTCCATGTCCTGCACACCGACGACTATCCGAATTTCCGCGACGGCTATTTCTGCGTCGGCGACGGCCCGTATGGGTCGCATGGCGACGCGGCCAGCATCGCCTGGAACGAGGCCGTGCCGGACGCCTATGTCAAGAACGGCTGCTGACGGCCGGCAGGGCGTCGCCGCTCCCGCCAGAGCCGCGCACAAGGCCGCCCGGAGCCGGGCGGGCGTGAATTTGCGCTGGCAATCCGCGCGATTTTACACTATATGCGCCGCAGCATCGCGCTTGGCGCATGCACAAATGGCCCCCGCTGGACGACATCCTGGCCGTGGGCGACTTTTCCTGATCAAGAACAGAAAGGATGCACGATGTCGATTACCGCCGCGCGCAAGCAGGAATTGCTGACCGAATACGCGACCCAGAAGGACGATACCGGTTCTCCGGAAGTCCAGGTGGCGATTCTTTCGGAGCGCATCAAGAATCTGACCGAGCATTTCAAGACCCACGCCAAGGACAACCATTCCCGGCGCGGTTTGTTGAAACTGGTGTCGCAGCGTCGTTCTCTTCTCGACTATCTCAAGAAGAAGGATGTCGCCCGCTACCAGACCCTGATCGGAAAGCTCGGTCTGCGTCGCTGATGTTCAAACGGCGGGTCCCGCATGGGGTCCGCCGTTTTGAATATCATGGGCCGGACGTAAGAGGCCCGATCGGTTTCCGCCGCCAAGCAACGGCGCGAAACCGCCCATGGGCAGGTCATGGGGCAGGATTGCAGGACGCCCGGATTGCCGGACGTCGCGCTGTCTTGCCCATGGCTCGTCCGCAACGAAGCCAGACGGAAACGGTCCGCGCATTTGCGTCGCGGATCGACGTTTCCGCATATGAGAGACACACATGTTCAATCACCACAAAGTGGAAATCGAATGGGGCGGTCGTCCGCTCATCCTCGAAACCGGGAAGATCGCACGCCAGGCCGACGGTGCCGTGCTCGCCACCTATGGCGAAACGGTCGTGCTGGCGACCATCGTGTCGGCCAAGGAGCCGAAGCCGGGTTTCGATTTCTTCCCGCTGACCGTCAACTACCAGGAAAAGACCTTCGCCGCCGGCAAGATCCCGGGTGGCTTCTTCAAGCGTGAAGGCCGTCCGAGCGAGAAGGAGACGCTGACCTCGCGTCTGATCGACCGCCCGATCCGCCCGCTTTTCGTCGACGGCTACAAGAACGACACCCAGGTCGTTCTGACTGTCCTGCAGCACGATCTGGAAAACGATCCCGATATCGTTGCCATGGTCGCCGCCTCGGCCGCGCTCACCCTGTCGGGCGTGCCGTTCATGGGGCCGATCGGCGCGGCGCGCGTCGGGTATATCGGTGGCGAGTATGTGCTCAACCCGCATCTCGACGAGATGGAGGAATCCAAGCTCGACCTCGTCGTCGCCGGTACCGGTGAAGCCGTGTTGATGGTGGAATCGGAAGCTCAGGAATTGTCCGAGGACGCCATGCTCGGCGCGGTCATGTTCGGCCACAAGAATTACCAGGCGGTGATCGACGCGGTCATCAAGCTGGCCGAGGTCGCCGCCAAGGAGCCGCGCGAATTCAAGCCGACCGATCTTTCCGAGCTCGAAGCCGAGATGCTGAAGATCGCCGAGACCGAGCTGCGTGCGGCCTACAAGCTGACCGACAAGCAGGAGCGCTACAACGCCGTCGACGCCGTCAAGGCCAAGGTCAAGGCGGCTCTGCTGCCGGAAGGCGAGGAAGAGCCCAAATGGACCGGCGAGCAGATCGGCACCGTCTTCAAGGGCCTGCAGGCCAAGATCGTGCGCTGGAACATTCTCGACACGGGCAACCGCATCGACGGCCGCGACCTTGAGACCGTGCGCCCGATCGTCGCCGAAGTCGGCGTCCTGCCGCGCACCCACGGTTCGGCCGTGTTCACCCGCGGCGAAACCCAGGCCCTGGTCGTCGCCACGCTCGGCACGGGCGAGGACGAGCAGTTCATCGACGCACTGACGGGAACCTACAAGGAAGCCTTCCTGCTTCACTACAATTTCCCGCCTTATTCCGTCGGCGAGACCGGCCGCATGGGCTCGCCCGGTCGGCGCGAGATCGGTCACGGCAAGCTGGCTTGGCGCGCCGTGCATCCGTTGCTGCCGGCGCCCGATCAGTTCCCCTACACGCTGCGCGTCGTCTCCGAGATCACCGAATCCAACGGTTCCTCGTCCATGGCGACCGTCTGCGGCACCTCGCTGGCGCTGATGGATGCCGGCGTGCCGCTCGCCAAGCCGGTCGCCGGCATCGCGATGGGCCTGATCAAGGAAGACGAGCGTTTCGCGGTCCTGTCCGACATTCTCGGCGATGAGGATCATCTCGGCGACATGGACTTCAAGGTCGCCGGCACCGACGAAGGCATCACCTCGCTGCAGATGGACATCAAGATCGATGGCATCACCGAGGAGATCATGAAGGTGGCGCTCGGTCAGGCCAAGGGCGGTCGCCTGCACATTCTCGGCGAGATGTCCAAGGCGCTGTCGGAAAGCCGCGGCGAGCTCGGCGAATTCGCGCCGCGCATCGAGGTCGTGACCATCCCGACCGACAAGATCCGCGACGTGATCGGCGCCGGCGGCAAGGTGATCCGCGAGATCGTCGAAAAGACCGGTGCCAAGATCAACATCGACGATGACGGCACGGTCAAGATCGCCTCGTCCAACGCCAAGGAGATCGAGGCGGCGAAGAAGTGGATCCACACCATCGTCGCCGAGCCGGAAGTCGGCGAGATCTACGAGGGTACGGTCGTCAAGACCGCCGATTTCGGTGCCTTCGTCAATTTCTTCGGCCCGCGCGACGGCCTCGTGCACATCTCCCAGCTCGCCAATGAGCGTGTCGCCAAGACCACGGATGTGGTCAAGGAAGGCGACAAGGTGTTCGTGAAACTGATGGGCTTCGACGAGCGCGGCAAGGTGCGCCTGTCCATGAAGGTCGTCGACCAGGAGACCGGCAAGGAAGTTGCCAAGGAAAAGAAGAAGGAAGAGACCGAGGAAGCCGACGCCTGAGCGCCGGATCTCTGACGGACTTCACGGGCGCGCCTCGCAAGGGGCGCGCCCGTTTCCTTTCAAACGTCGACGCCTCCGGCCGCGCGCCAAGTGGGATCATGAGCGAAAACGCCACGAAAACGCTGTTTCATCCGTTCGAAAACGGAACCCTTCCCGTGCCGGGTGCCAAGCAGCGGGCGCTTTTTCTGGGAGCTGTGCCCGGCTTCCGGCTGCCGGACGGTTTTGCGGCCAACCTGCAAGCGGTGCAGGGATTTCGCCCGGATTTCCTCGCCTTGGACCGTCACGGCGTGGCGGTGACGCCCGAGCCGCAGGGGGATGGCTACGATCTGGCGCTGGTGCTGCTCGGTCGCCATCGCGGTCAGAACGAGGCTCGTATCGCCGAGGCCTATGCCCGCACGAAAAACGGCGGTCTCGTGCTGGTCGCCGGGGGCAAGAAGGATGGCGTCGACAGCCTGCGCAAGCGTCTCGGCAAGTTGATCGCCCTCGATGGCAGCCTGTCCAAGCATCACGGCATCGCCTTCTGGTTTGCCAGGGCGGAGGCGGCGGCACCCGTTATGGCCGAGTTGGCGTTGAGCGGGCGCGCTGTGACGGTCGACGGCCGCTTCCGGGCCGCGCCCGGCATGTTTTCACACGATCGCATCGATCCGGCCTCGCGCTTGCTGGCGGACCATCTTCCCCAGGATCTCGCCGGCCGGGCCGCCGATTTTGGCGCCGGCTGGGGCTATCTCGCGGCTGCGCTTCTGGAGCGCGCCGGACAGCACCTTTCCGGCCTCGATCTTTACGAAGCCGACCACGCGGCGCTGGAGGCGGCCAAGACCAATCTGGCGTCCCAGGCCGGGCGCACACCGCTTGGCTTTCACTGGCGGGATCTTTTGAGCGAACCCGTGCCGCGCCACTATGACGTCGTGGTGATGAACCCGCCCTTCCACCACGGGCGGGCGGCCGAACCGGCGATCGGAACGGGCATGATCCGGGCGGCGAGCGCTGCGCTCAAGCCGGGCGGGCGGCTTTTCCTCGTCGCCAATCGGGGCTTGCCTTACGAGACCGACCTGGCGGCGATGTTCGCCACCTCCGGTGAGACGCTGCGCGACACACGTTTCAAGCTGCTTTGGGCCCGCCGCTGACGGCTGGTCGGGCAAGCCGCTTCGGGCGGCATCCGGTGCCGCCGGCTCAGTGGACGGCGTGCCGAACCTCGACTGCCTCGTCCCCGCGCACCATCAAAGGTTGCGGCTTGCCGAACAGATAGCCCTGGAACACGTCGCAACCGGCCGCGCGCAGCAGGGTTGCCTGATCCTCGGTCTCCACGCCTTCGGCGATCGTGTCGACGCCCAGCGCGCGCGACAATCCGACAATGGTCGACACCACCGCGCCGCCATTGTTGCGGTCGATGCGCGAGACGAAGGAGCGGTCGATCTTGAGCTTCTGGAACGAGAAATCGATCAGATAGGACAGGTTCGAATATCCGGTCCCGAAATCATCGACGGCCACCGTCAGGCCCATGGCGGTGAATTCGCGCAGGATTTCGGCGGCGCGCGTGCGATCCTGCATCATCGCGGTTTCGGTGACTTCGAGCTCCAGCCGCGACGGCGGCAGACCGGTGTCCTCCAGCACCCGTCTAACCAGGCTGGCGAAATCCTTGGTCATGAACTGCACCGGCGAGATGTTGACGGCAACGAAGCAATCGTCCGGCAAAGCGTGCGCGTCCGTGCAGGCCTTGCGCAGCACCCACTCGCCGATCGGGCCGATGATTCCGGTCTCTTCCGCGATCGGAATGAATTCGGTCGGCGAAATCATGCCGCGAGCCGGGTGGGTCCAGCGGATCAGGGCTTCGTAGCCGACGACGCGGCCTTTCATGTGATCGAATTGCGGCTGGTAGTGGAGATCGAAATCGCCACGGTCGAAGGCGGTGCTCAACTCCGCTTCGATCCACTGCCGGTAGTCGGCCACCTGTCCCATTTCCGGCTGGAACACCGCCCAGTTGCCCATGCCATTGGCGCGCGCGTGCTGCAGCGCCAGGTTGGAGCGGCGCAACAAGACGATCGGGTCGTCACCGTCCTTTGGAACGGCCACGACGCCCACCGACAGGTTCAGCGACTGCAGATGCGAAGGCAGCTGATAGGGTTCCGTCATCTTTTCGATCAGCGCGTCGATCATCGTGCCGATCTCTCCGTCGACCAGGCTGTCGGGCACCAGGGCGGCGAATTCTCCAGCCCCGATGCGCCCGATTTCGGCGCCCTCCGGCAGGCAGGCTTTCAGCCGCTGCGCAAAGGCGCGGATGACCTGGTCGCCCTGGCTGTAGCCGATGGCATCGTTGATTTGCTTGAAACGGTCGATGTCGAGATCGATCAGGAAAACGGGTTCGCCCAGCCTGGTGCTGGTCGCCACGGCCTCGGCGGTCTTGCCGATCAGCGCGTTGCGGGAATGAAAGCCGGTCAGTTTGTCGATCTGCGTTTCCCGGAACACGTAACCGGCCGATTCGTCGACACCGGCGAAGAAGGACAGCGCCGCCCCGCCCGCCGCCAGCGCACACAACGCCGCCACGCTCGCGCCGACGATCTCCGGCGGCAGGCCGGCCAGGTTTCCGCCGAGCCCCGACCGCAATGCCCACAGGCCGATAATGAAGCTGCCCAGACCCGAGCTCGCTATCGTTATCATCCTGAAGATCGGTGACCGGTTCGGATCCGGTGCGTCACGCATGGCAAATCCCTCACTCGCCATGTACCAAAGCACAGGCGCATTAAGGTTCGTTGCGTGACTTCGTTCGAATTTTAGCGAAATCGTGTCGCAGGCGCGCTCATTCGGACTTCTTGAGTTCCTCGAGGCTCGGCATCGACACGATATGATAGCCGGAATCGACGTGATGGATTTCCCCCGTCACGCCGGCGGAGAGATCGGACAACAGATAGAGCGCCGAATTGCCCACCTGGTCGATGTCGACACTGCGCCGCAGCGGGGAATTGCGCTGCTGAAAGGCGAACATGTGGCGGGCGTCGGCGACGCCTGCCCCGGCGAGCGTACGCACCGGTCCGGCCGACAGCGCGTTGACGCGGATGCCGCGCGGGCCGAAATCGGTTGCCAGATAGCGCACGCTCGCTTCCAGCCCCGCCTTGGCCACGCCCATGACGTTGTAATTGGGCATGACGCGCGTCGAACCCGCATAGGTCAGCGTCAGCATCGCGCCGTCATCGTTCATCATCGCCGCGGCACGGCGCGCGACCTCGGTAAAGGAAAAGCACGAAATCACCATGGTGCGGGTGAAATTGGCGCGCGTGGTGTCGGCGTAGAGACCCTTGAGCTCGTTCTTGTCGGAAAACCCGATCGCATGCACGATGAAATCGAGTGTGCCCCATTCCGATTTCAGCGTGTCGAACACGGCCTCGACCGAGCTTTCGTCCTCGACGTCGCAGGGAAGAACCAGCTTCACGCCGGCCTGTTCGGCGAGCGGCTTGACCCGCCGACCGAATGCCTCGCCCTGATAGGTGAACGCCATTTCGGCGCCGTGCTCGAACGCCTTTTTGGCGATGCCCCAGGCGATCGAGTGATCGTTGGCCACGCCCATGACGAGGCCGCGCTTGCCCTTCATCAGCCCTTCCATGTGCGCGCTCCTACCCGGAATGCCGCTGGAAGACGAGGGTCGCGTTGGTGCCGCCGAAGCCGAACGAGTTTGAAAGCAGGGTGTCGATCCTGGCGTTGTCGATGCGTTCGCGCACGATCGGAGCGCCTTCGAATTCCGGATCGAGCGTGTCGATATGCGCGCTTTTGCCGATAAAACCTGCCTGCATCATCAGGATCGAATAGATCGATTCCTGCACGCCGGCCGCGCCCAGAGAATGGCCGGTGAGCGATTTTGTCGACGCGATGTGCGGCATCTTGTCTCCGAAAACCTCGCCGATCGCGGCGATCTCTCGCGAATCGCCGACCGGCGTCGAGGTGCCGTGCGTGTTGATGTAGTCGACATCGCCCTCGACGGTCGCCAGTGCCTGGCGCATGCAGCGTACCGCGCCCTCGCCGGAGGGGGCGACCATGTCGAACCCGTCCGACGTCGCGCCGTAACCGACCAGTTCGGCATAGATCTTGGCGCCGCGCGCCTTGGCGTGTTCCAGCTCTTCGAGAACCAGCACGCCGGCGCCGCCGGCGATCACGAACCCGTCGCGGGTAACGTCATAAGCGCGCGAGGCGGTGGCCGCCTGGTCGTTGAACTTGGACGACATCGCGCCCATGGCGTCGAACAGGTTGGACATCGTCCAATCCAGATCCTCGTGTCCGCCCGCGAACACGATATCCTGCTTCCCCCACTGGATGAGCTCGGCCGCGTTGCCGATGCAGTGCGCCGAAGTCGAGCAGGCCGAAGAGATCGAATAATTCACGCCATGGATCTTGAACCAGGTCGCAAGCGTCGCCGAGGCGGTCGAAGACATCGCCTTCGGTACCGCGAACGGGCCGATGCGCTTGGGGCTGTTGTTCTTTTCCGTGATCGCGGCCGCTTCCACGATGGTGCGCGTCGACGGGCCGCCGGAGCCCATGATGATGCCGGTGCGCTCGTTGGTGATGTCGGTTTCGGCCAGGCCGGAATCGGCGATCGCCTGTTGCATGGCGACATGGTTCCAGGCGCCGCCCTTGGACAGGAAGCGCATCGCGCGCCGGTCGACCAGTTCGGCGGGGTCGAGCGTGGGGGCTCCCCAGACCTGGCAGCGGAAGCCGTGCTCGGCGAATTCATCCGAAAAGCTGATCCCCGAGCGCGCATCGCGCAGCGAGGCTTCGACCTCGCCGGCATCGTTGCCGATTGACGAGACGATACCGAGTCCGGTTACGACGACACGCTTCATGTCGTTCTCCCTGGAATTGTTCAACGGGCCATATCAGGCCGGGCTAAGTTAGGCTTCCTGCTTGGCCAGGCCGACCTTCAGGTCGGAGGCCGTGTAGATCGTTTCGCCGTCCGCCTTCAGCCAGCCGTCGGCGATGCCCAGCACCAGTCGGCCGCGCATGACGCGTTTGAAGTCGACGCCGAATTCGACCCGTTTGACGTCCGGCGTCACCATGCCCTTGAACTTGACCTCGCCGGTGGACAGCGCCATGCCCTTGCCCGGCTCGCCGAGCCAGCCCAGGAAAAAACCCGTCATCTGCCACATCGCGTCCAGGCCGAGGCAGCCCGGCATCACCGGATTGCCGATGAAGTGGCACGGGAAGAACCAGAGATCGGGCTTGATGTCCAGTTCCGCGCGGATCATGCCTTTGCCGTATTCGCCGCCGGCCTCATCGATCTCGGTGATCCGGTCGAACATCAGCATGGGCGGCGCCGGAAGCTGGGCGTTGCCCGGTCCGAAAAGCTCGCCCCGCGCGCACGCCAGGAGCTCTTCGTAGCCGTAGCTGGATTTCCGCTCTGCCATTAAACCCTTCCCGCTTTGCCAATATGGCCGGCCGCCAGTGCCCGCCCGCTTCTACGTCCGGTCGTTGTGACCGACCGCAAGAAACCTATGCCTGCGCTTATCGCGATGTGCTGCACGGGTCAATGTGCCGCTATTGATCTGGATTTAAGGAGAAGTTATATCCTGAAGTGTGAATTTGACGCCGGACCCGGTGCGCTGGGGGCGTGCGTGGGCAAGGCGCCCCGAAACGAGGTGAAATGCTGGACACATTGTCTCTGGCGAAGAGGAAGGTGCGCACGGCCGGCTTGCGGCCGACGCGGCAGCGTGTCGCGCTTGCAGACCTCCTGTTTGCCAAGGGCGACCGGCACCTGTCAGCCGAAGAACTGCATGAGGAAGCGGTAGCCGCCGGCGTTCCCGTCTCCCTGGCGACCGTCTACAACACGCTGCATCAGTTCACCGAAGCCGGCATGCTGCGCATCCTCGCCGTTGAGGGCGCCAAGACCTATTTCGATACCAACACCTCCGACCACCATCACTATTTCATCGAGGGCGAGAGCCGCGTCGTCGATATCCCCTCCGGGCCGGTCACCGTGCATAACTTGCCCGAGCCGCCCGAGGGCATGGAAATCGTGAATGTGGATATCGTCGTGCGGCTGCGGCCCAGGCGTTACGGCTGAACCGACCACCGCGTTCCGGTATTTTTTGGCAATGCCATGGCTGCCGTGAGGCGTGCCAGCTCGTCGTCCGCAAGACCGTGTCGGGCCGTCCGCCGCCGGTTCGGCGGGGCGAGGCGCCCGCATGTTGCTTGAGGCTCTCGGACCTGACCCGCGCTGTCGCCGAGCGCCCGGTTGGGCTGGCCTCAGTCCTCGATGGTTTCTCCGGGATAGGCACCCCAGACTTGTTGCTGGCGCACCCAGCCGGTGTGGCCGTCGAAATCCATCCGGCACCAGTCGCCGTTGCAGGTGCGGATTTCGCCGACCGCGCCTGGTTCCACGAGCGCGACCGTGCGCGCGTCGTCATAGGGCTCCTTGCGCAGGGCGATTTCCGCCGCCTTGCCGCGCTGCCAGGGGGCGGCGATCCCTGTGCGACGGCCCGACAGCAGCGAGCCGCTGATCCAGCCTTCGACGCCTTCCGAATCGCGCACCCGGCGCCAATTGTCGTATTCTTGGATAATCTCCATCGGCAGGCCGCTGCGCAGATAGAGCCAGTCGACGGCATAGCTGCGACCGGGCCCGATCCGCAGATTGACCCGACTCGCCTTGAGGCTCACGAAGCGCGGCAGCGGCAGGCCGCTTGGCCCGCGGGCGACGGGTTGCGAGGCGCCGGCCGTCCAGGCGGGCGTGGCGGACATGAAGGATGCGGTTGCCGTTGCCAGGAGAGCAGCCCCAACGGCCAGGCCAAGCGACACGAAACGCGACACGGTCAGTCCCTGAATTTCGAACTTCTCGCGGCTGCAAAGCATGCCGGCAAGGTCCGGTTTTTCTTTGTCTTCAACGGGCCCAGTTGTTACACAGGGCCGGGTCGATCACGCTGGCCAGTATCGCCCGTCTTGGTTAAAGAGGTCTCAACAGGACCCGGAACGAGGAAACGATGGCGGGCAGGAAAAAGCCTCTCGTGGTGATCACGCGCAAATTGCCGGATCCGGTGGAAACGCGCATGCGCGAATTGTTCGATGCGCGGCTGATCGTCGAGGACAGGCCGATGACGCAACCCGAACTGGTCGCCGCGGTGCGCGAGGCCGACGTTCTGGTGCCCACCATCACCGACCGCATCGACGCGGCGCTGATCGCCCAGGCCGGCGAGGGGCTGAAACTGATCGCCAATTTCGGCAATGGCGTCGACCATATCGATGTCGAGGCCGCGGCGCAGAAGCAGATCACCGTCACCAACACGCCCAACGTGCTGACCGAAGACACGGCCGACATGACCATGGGCCTGATCCTGACCGTGCCGCGGCGCCTGATCGAGGGCGCGGGCGTGCTGAAGGGAGACGGCAAATGGAGCGGCTGGTCGCCGACCTGGATGCTCGGGCACCGTATCTGGGGCAAGCGACTCGGCATTATCGGCATGGGCCGGATCGGAACGGCCGTGGCGCGGCGCGCCAAAGCCTTCGGGCTGTCCATCCACTATCACAACCGACACCGGGTCGCGCCCGCGATCGAGGACGAGTTGGAGGCGACCTATTGGGAAAGCCTCGACCAGATGCTGGCCCGCATGGACATCATCTCCGTCAATTGTCCCTCCACGCCCGCCACGTTCCATCTGCTGTCGGCGCGGCGCCTGGCGCTGATGCAGCCCGGCTCCTATATCGTCAACACGGCGCGCGGCGAGATCATCGACGAGAGCGCGATGATCGACATGATCCGTGAGGGCAGGCTTGCCGGTGCCGGCCTCGACGTGTTCGAACATGAGCCGGCGGTCAATCCGAAGCTCGTCAAGCTTGCCGAAAAAGGCAAGGTCGTTTTATTGCCGCATATGGGATCGGCCACGATCGAGGGCCGTATCGACATGGGCGACAAGGTGATCATCAATATACGCACGTTTTTCGACGGTCATCGCCCGCCCGACCGGGTGCTTCCGGGCCGGCTGTGAGCAAGCGAAGCCTGCTGCCCGGCGCGGACGCGGCTTAGCTCTGGTCGTCCAGCACCTGCAGCGTACCGTCGTTTGCGACCGTGACAATGCGGTCGCTGAACGCGGAAAATTGCTCCGGATCGAGCCGCACCGCGACCGGCGGCTCCCAGCCCATCTCGCGCGCCACGACCAGTCCCAGAAGCAGGATCGCGTCGGCCTCGCCGATGATCAGCGCCGCCGGCGCCACGCCGGCCCTGACAAGCTCCAAAAGCACGGACGAGGCCGATGACGAGCCGATCGTCGCCGGCACGAACAACACTTTCGCAGCCACGACTGCACCATGTTGCGGGTGGCGCACGTCGATGATCCTGCCGTCGCGCGGATCGACCCCGCCCCAGAAGCTGATCGGAGCCTGCAGGACGAGCGCGGGGCCCTGGCCGGGCGCGCCGGGAACCAGCACCTCGCCCTTCGCCTGCACCGTCAACCCTGTGGCTCCGACAGCACCGGCCGCCCGCTGACTGCGCTTTCCACGCAATCGGCAAGCGAGCCGTACAGTGTCGCGTACCCGGTATTTCCCGGCGCGTAATGCGCGAATTTGCCGGAATTGGTCATCAACACACCCCCCTTGATGTCCGCCAAAATCGGCGTGACCACGACGCACGTGTCGGCCACGATCGTCACGCCTGCCTCTTCCAGCGAGGTCCGCCGCCGCTGATCCCCGAGTGCTTCCAGAACGTGCCGGGCGGTGCAGGCGAACAGCGGCACCTGCAGGCGGCGCCCCGCAATAAGGCTTTCGAGCCGGTCGAACTCGGCCAGCGACAAATGCGGGCTGCCGATCGCGACCGCGTCGATGCGGTCGGCGCGCGCGGCGGTCGAAAGCCGCCGGCGGCTGTCGGCAACCATCGCCGCGGTCACGACGATGCGCGTTTCCGGCTCCAGGCCACCGGTGGCGGTGGCGAGATCGGGCGCTTCCGGCGTCAGGCCGACAATATGGAACAGCCCGACCGCGCCGGATGAGGCGGCCGCCGCGCCGAAGGCTTTGAGCGCGTCCTCGTCGGGGGCGCCGCGCACTCCGGTGAGCACGCCGACGGCGTTGCCGACCAGCCGGCCGTAGAGGCTGCCCAGCACCGGCCATGCCGTATCGTCGGCGAAAAACCGGTCCGACAGTCCCGAGACGTCGACCACCACCCGGGCGCGGCGGTTCTCAGCCCGGTGCAGGCCGCAATCGGGCGCGCGCCCGGCCACCGCGCAGGCAATGTCGAGGAAGTCGCCGTAGCGGTTGGTGCGCGCGCCCAGAACGGAATTGCAAAACACCACCGCGTTCGATTCGCCCCAGGCGACGTCCTCGCCGCGCGCCGGACGATGCCCGGCCTGATACGGCGCGCAGGTCCAGCTCGGTTCGCAGCCGAGCGCCACATAGGCCCGCATCATCCGCTGCGCCATGCCGCGCTGCGGTTCGGCCAGTCGCACCGTGCAGCCGCCGGCGAGATCGAGCGCGCCGACATTGAGCGTCGCCCGCACGGCGACCCGTGCGCCCTCGGTGACGAGTTTTTCGGCGAAGAGCGTGCCCGAATCCCCGTGATAGAGGCCGCCGTCAATATGGGCCGATGTGATCGGCAGCAGCCGGCGCGCGCCGAGAAGCCGTGCGCTTTCGGCAACGATGCGCATCGCCATCGCCTTGCCGTCCCGTCCAGCCGCGAGCGCGCGTTCGTCGTCTGCCAGCATCACGTTCATGTCTGGCTCCGGCCGTATTTCATGGTCTCGAACCGGGCGCCGAGCCCGTCATACAAAAGCAGCCTCCCCACGAGCGGCTCGCCGATCCCGGTGATCAGCTTGATCACCTCCATTGCCTGCAGCGTGCCGATCACGCCCGTTAGCGCCCCCACGATGCCGGCCTCCGCGCAGGACGGCACCATGTCCGCAGGCGGCGGTTCGGGAAAAAGGTCGCGATAGGAGGGCAGGGGCGCGCCGTCGGCGCCGTGCGCATAGGGTTTGAGCACCGTCAGCGAGCCGTCGAAACGTCCGACGGCGCCGGTAACCAGCGGTTTGCCCGCCGCCGCGCAGGCGTCGGCCACCGCATAGCGGGTCTCGAAATTGTCGGACCCGTCGGTGACGATGTCGTAGCCGGCGACCAGCTCGGCGGCACCGGTGGCGGTCAGGCGCAGCCGGTGCTTTTCCACCGCCACGTGCGGGTTGATCGACGCGATCGTGTCGGCGGCGCTGTCCACCTTGGCCTTGTCGAGCGCGTCGGTGCGATGGATGATCTGCCGTTGCAGGTTTGACAAAGACACGATGTCGTCGTCGACGATCCCGAGCGTGCCGACGCCGGCGGCGGCGAGATAGCTGAGCGCGGGCGCGCCCAGCCCGCCCGCGCCGATGACGAGCACCCGCGCGCGTTTCAGCCTCTGCTGGCCTGCGCCGCCGATCTCCGGCAGGACGATGTGACGCGCATAACGTTCCAGCTCGCTGTCGCTCAGGGGCCGTGTCGTGGCCTTGTCCATGCCTGTCCGCCTTTTTAACCTGTCGCGTGTCGTGACCGGTCGCCCTCTCGCGCCGGCGCGCCGTAACGCTACGTCAACATGGCCGGAAATGCGACCGGGTGTCAGCCGCGACCGCCGGCGGTGAGCGTGCCGCCGGAAACCGACACGAACTGGGCTCGTTCGGCGATCGCCGAAAACAGTTCCGGCTCGGTGCCGGTCATGAAGACCTGGCCGTTGAGATCGTGCAGGATGTCGAACAGGGCGGCGCGGCGGCGATGGTCGAAATGGGCCGCGATCTCGTCGAGCAGCAGCACCGGTGCCATGCCGGCCATCTCGCCGGTCAGCCGCGCATGCGACAGCACGATGCCGACCAGCAAGGCTTTTTGCTCGCCGGTCGATGACAGCGCCGCCGGCATGTTCTTGGGTCGATGGCGGACCAGGAGGTCGGCGCGGTGCGGCCCATCAAGGGCCCGGCCGGCGGCGCGGTCGCGCTCGCGCTCGGTGGCCAGCCGGTGGCGAAACAGTTCCTCGGCCTCGATTGCCGGGCGGTCGGCGAGCATCTCCTCCACGAAGCCCGACAAGGCCAGATCGGCGCGCGGAAAGGTGTCGCCGTCGGGCGCGCGTTCGATCATGGCGCTCAACAGTCGCACCATTTCGACACGCGCGGCCGCGATCGCCGTGCCGGTCTCGGCCATCTGCGCCTCGATCGCGGCGAACCAGGTCTGGTCGCGCGCGTTCTCGGCAAACAGCCGGTTGCGTCCGCGCATCGCCTTTTCAAAGGCGAGCGCGCGGCGCCCGTGCGCGGGATCGATGGTCAGCACGAGCCGGTCGAGGAAGCGACGCCGGTCCGCGGTCGGACCGGTGAACAGCCCGTCCATGGCGGGGGTCAGCCACATGACCCGCAGCCATTCCTGCATGGCGTCGGCCGAGCGCGCCGGCGCGCCGTTGATGCGCACGCGCCGGCCGGTTTCGGCCTCGCCGTTTTCCGTTCCGCCGGCACCGGTGCCGATCTCGACCGGTCCGTCCGGCCAGTCCAGCCTGGCATGGAGCGCGAAACCGCCCGACGCTCCCTCGCGTGTCATGTCGCCATAGGTCGCCCGGCGCAGGCCGCGCCCCGGCGCGAACAGCGATATCGCCTCCAGGAGGTTGGTCTTGCCGGCCCCGTTTTCCCCGGTCAGCACCACCGCGCCATTGTCGAACCTAGCGCTGAGGGCGGCGTAATTGCGAAAATCGGTAAGTGTAAGCTTACCTATTCGGATCTGGGGCGGTTTGTCCGTCACGGTCGCCGGATCGCGGGCGGCGTTCCGGTCACACCCGCATGGGCATGAGCACGTACAGGGCCTGCTCGTCGGCCATGTCGTGAATGAGCGTCGGCGATCCCGCGTCGGCCAGCAGGAACTTGGCTTCGCTGCCGCTCAACTGGCCGGCGACGTCGAGCAGATAGCGCGCGTTGAACCCGATCTCGATCGGGTCGGCGTCGTAGTCGGCGGCGATTTCCTCGACCGCGCTGCCGGAGTCCGGATTGTTGACGGTCAACGTCACCTGGCCGTCCGAAATCGCCAGCTTGACCGCGCGGCCGCGTTCCGACGAGATGGTCGAGACACGGTCGACGGCATCGGCGAAGCTTTGCCGGTCGATGACGAGTTTTTTGTCGTTGCCGGTCGGGATGACGCGCTGATAGTCGGGAAAGGTGCCGTCGATCAGCTTGGAGGTCAGGATGACGCTGCCGATGGTGAAGCGGATCTTGGTTTCCGACAGTTCGACCGCCACCTTGACGTCGGGGGCGTCGACCAGCTTCTGCAGCTCGTTCACCGTCTTGCGCGGAATGATGATGCCGGGCATGCCTTCCGAACCGGCCGGCGCCTCCATGTCGGCGCGCGCCAGGCGGTGCCCGTCGGTCGCCACCGCGCGCAGCACTAGCGCGCCGGCGCTTTCCAGCGTGTGCAGGAAGATGCCGTTGAGATAATAGCGGGTTTCTTCCGTGGAGATCGCAAACTGGGTCCTGTCGACCAGGCCCTTGAGCGCCTCGGACTCGATGCGGAAAATGTGCGAGAACGACCCCGCCGTCAGCTCCGGGAAGTCGGATTGCGGCAGGCATTGCAGCCGGAAGTTGGACCGCCCGGCGATCACCGACATCGAGCGTCCGTCTTCGTCGGTCTTCAGCATGACTTCGGCGCCGTCGGGCAACTTGCGTACGATGTCGTAGAGCAGATGGGCGGGCACCGTCGTCGCGCCGGCCTGTTCGACCTGGGCGGCGGTCGCCTCGGTGACCTCGATGTCGAGGTCGGTCGCCTTCATCTCCAGCACGGCGCCCTCGGCCCTGAGCAGAACGTTCGACAGGATCGGAATGGTGTTGCGGCGTTCGACCACGCGATGGACGTGGTTGAGCGACTTCAGGAGGTTTGAACGTTCGAGTGTGACACGCATGACTTCGAGGTCTCATACCGGGCGGGCTTCGCGGGAAGCGCAGAAGGAAACGGCCCGCAACGGGCCGGAATCAAACCAAAATGACAGGAAAATTCCGGCAAACGCAAGCCCGCGCGCCGGCCGAACGCTCGACCGGCGCGTATTCTTCGGGGATAACGGGTCCGCGAACCGCAAAGCCGGCGGCCGGGCCCTGAATCCGGTCAGGCCTGGTCGCTGATCAGTCGGCGCAGAAGCTCCAGCTCCTGGGCCAGCGTGTTGTCGTCGCCCGACAATTGCTCGATTTTGCGCACCGCGTGCAACACAGTCGTATGATCGCGGCCGCCGAAGCGCCGGCCGATCTCCGGCAGCGAGCGCGGCGTCATGACCTTTGACAGATACATGGCGACCTGCCGCGGCTTGACGATGGTGCGGGTACGCCGGTTGGACAGCAATTCCGTCTTCGAAACGTTGTAATGGCGCGCCACGATGCGCTGGATGTCCTCGATGCGCACCCGTTTCGGGTCGCCCGGACGGAACATATGGCCCAGAAGCTCGTCGATGCGTTCGATCGACAATTGCGGCTCGAAGGAGCGGCGGAACAGCAACTGGTTGAAGGCGCCCTCAAGCTCGCGCCCGGAGCCGGTAACGGCGCGCGCGACATGTTCGAGGATCTCTTCGGGGATCGTCAGCGTCTGGTCTTCCGTGCGTGCGGCCTCCAGGCGCTGCTGAAGCATGCGCAGGCGCATGTCCATGTCGGGCGCGGCCATTTCCAGCGAAACCCCGCCCTGCAGCCTGGAGCGCACGCGCGGCTCGAGCGATTCCAGCTCCGAGGCCGGCCGGTCCGCGGCCACCACGACCTGCTTGGCACTATCAAGCAACATGTTGATAAGATGGCAGAATTCATGCTGGATCGATTTGCCTTGCAGGAACTGCATGTCGTCGATGATCAGCAGATCGATGTCGCGCAATTGCTCTTTCAGCGTCAGCGCGTTGTTGTCGCGGATCGCGGTCGCGAACCGCCACATGAAATATTCCGCGGTCAGGTAGACCACCCGCGACTGCGGGTTGCGCGCCAGCGCCTCGGCGGCGATCGCCTGCAAGAGATGCGTCTTGCCGAGACCGACGGAGGCGTGGAGGAAGAGCGGATTGAAGCGCAGCGACGCGGTCGGGTTTTCCGCGACGGTGCGGGCGGCCGCGAAGGCGACGCGATTGGGTGGTCCCTCGATGAACGACTCGAACGTGTAGCGGCTGTCGAGCGGCGAGCCGAGAACGTTTTGTCCCCGCGCGGACTCGACCGCGGGACGGCGCGGCTGGCTCGGCCTTTTCTGGCTGATCGTTCCGCTCGCCAGCGCCGTGCCCGCGGCGTGCGATGCCGGGCCGGCATCGGTCGTTTCGCTCTCGCTGGGCCGCGTGTTGCGTGTGGCGGTGCGCACAACGATCTCCAGGCGCAGCAGGCCGGGCTCTTCGCGCCGCCACAACTCCGTGATCAGGTCGAGATAATGGCTGTTGATCCAGGAGCGCAGAAAGGCGGTGGGCACGGACAGGCGGACAAGCCCGCGGGACGCCTCGGCGAGCTTCATGCGCCCGAACCAGCTTGAATAGACCTCCATGCCGAGCTGCGCGCGCAACTGCACCCGGATGCGTTCGAAAATCTCGGAAGCGGACGAACCGGTTTTCATATCATGAACGTCCCCGCCTGCCCTCACGAAAGGAAGCCCCGCCTTGACCTCCGTTCCCATGCCGCCCTGCATCCCAACTTTCCTTTTCATAACGATATGCATTCCCGTCGCGCGCAGGCTCTGGCCGCGAGCGTCCACGTTCTGACGCAACGGCGCATCGCACCGCCCGCCACTTCACTCGAATACAACCGACCGCATCTGGTCAGCCCACCCCCCTTTACGTCCCAGCGCGCGGACGCGCGGAGACTGCTTGAACATAGGCCGCAAAGTTCCCCGTGCCGGCGGAAGATGCCGGTCCGTTCCTCGTCACTCCTCGACCTGAAACACGCCGGACTGGCGGCGTGACGAAAGGCAAAAACCTATCGCTCGCGAGAGATGTTTCCCGCGCTGAAAACGGTAGATTTTCTGGGTATTGAGGCCCGAGGGCCTTGTCCCTTCCGATGGGTGGACATTACAAAATGTGACGGCTGAAGGGCAAGGCCGCGGGTAAGGGTTTTTTAATTTGTAGGGCGGTTGGGGCCATGTCCCCGATGGAACGAATCAAGGGGCGGCGCCCCTAAACCGTTTTGAATCAAACCCTTTTCTCGGACCGTTTCTTTCGTGGCCGGCTACATAAAAAATCTATTTTTTTTCGCTTGACACAATTTCGGCAAAGCCGGTCCACCGCACATGTGGAGAAGCTGTGTATGACCTCTGGTAAGGTATTGATTTAAAAAGATATTACCTGTGGATCGAGCCTGAGCCGCCGCGGCTCGTCAAAGGGTCGTCCAGCGTCAAAACCGCCTGTGCCGGCAAAGCAATTGACGCGAATTTTTCACGCCGCGTTTGCCCGTAACGGACAAGTGCTTGGCAGTAAAACAAAAAAGCCCGGCTCAGACGGCCGGGCATTCCTGCAACTAGACGGGGCGGCTGTGCCCGATGCTGCCTTCAGGCTGAAAGCGCCTTCACGCGCTGCGCCAGACGCGACACTTTGCGCGAGGCGGTGTTGCGGTGCAGGACGCCTTTGGTCGCCGCCCGCATCAACTCGGGCTGAACGGCCTTGAGCGCCGTTTCAGCAGCGCTTTTGTCGCCGGTAGCCAGCGCCTCTTCAACCTTGCGCACGAAATTGCGCACGCGCGAGCGACGGCTCTTGTTGATCTCGGTCCGGCGCGCGAGCTTGCGCGTGGCCTTTTTGGCCGAAGTGGTATTGGCCATGGTGCCTCTCTGGTTATCCTGACGTTCGTGCCGCGCCCGCAAAGCCGGTAGGCACGAAAACAATCGGGCGGCCGCAGGGCCGCCTCTGTTGGCGCGGCTTATAGTGCAGCTTTTTTCCCACGTCAACGCCCTTTGATGGCAGGCGCCCGTGTCAGCGATTGCGGAAGTTCGGCGTGCGTTTTTCCGCGAAAGCCGCCATGCCTTCCGTCTGGTCCTCGAGCGCGAACATCGAATGGAACACCCGCCGCTCGAAGCGCAGTCCTTCCGAAAGCGTGGTCTCGTAGGAGCGGTTGACGGCTTCCTTGGCCATCATCACCGCCGGCAGCGAGAAGGAGGCGATCTTGCCGGCCGCCGCCAGCGCCTCCTCGAGTAGGTCGCCCGTCGGCACCACCCGCGAGACCAGGCCCGCGCGTTCGGCTTCGGCGGCGTCCATCATCCGCCCGGTCAGGCACATATCCATCGCCTTGGCCTTGCCGACAAAGCGTGTCAACCGTTGGGAACCGCCCATGCCGGGCATGACGCCGAGCGTGATCTCCGGCTGGCCGAATTTCGCGTTTTCGGCGGCGATGATGAAATCGCACATCATCGCCAGTTCACAGCCGCCGCCGAGCGCATAGCCGGATACGGCCGCCACGATCGGCTTGCGGATCCGCGTCAGCGCCTCCCAACCGGCGAAGAAGTCGCTCATGAAGGCGTCGACGAATTCCATCGACTGCATCTGTTTGATGTCGGCTCCGGCCGCGAAGGCCTTTTCCGACCCCGTGATCACGATCGCGCCGATGCCGGCATCGGCCTCGAAGGAGTCGAGTGCCGCGATCACCTCCGCCAACACCGTGGTGTTGAGCGCGTTGAGCGCCTTCGGCCGGTTCAGCGTGATGAGGCCGACCCGCGCGCGCGTTTCGACCAGGATCGTTTCATAGGCCATCGGGTATCTCCTCCGGTTTTGCGAGCATGTGCTCTAGCCTAGCGCTGGCACGCGGGGCAATAAAAAGTCGAGCGGCCCGACTGCACGGTGCGCAAGACGACGCTGTCGCAATCCGGCTGGACGCACGGCTCGCCTTCGCGGTCGTAGACGGCGAAACGGTGCTGGAAATAACCGAGTGCCCCGTCGGCATGGACGTAATCGCGCAGCGACGAGCCTCCGGCCTCGATGGCGTCCGCGATCACCGCGCGGACCGCCGCGGCGAGCCGGTCGCAGGCTGCCGTCGCACCGCCATGCTTGTTCACGATCGACCCGGCCGCGCGGTCGGGCGCGAGCCCCGCTCGCCACAGGGCCTCGCACACATAGATGTTGCCGAGCCCGGCGATCAGGCGCTGGTCGAGCAGGGCGGCCTTCAGCGGTGCGCGCCGGTTGTGAAACAGGGTCGCGAGCAGGGCGCCGTCGAGCCTGTTTCCGGTCGGTTCGGCGCCGAGCTTGCCGATCAGCGGATGCGCGGCCAGTTCCCCTTCCTCGGCGAAAGCCATGAAGCCGAAACGGCGCGGGTCGTTGAAGACGATCCGGGCGTTTGTGCCGGTCTTCGGCGCGAGATGGAAGACGACGTGGTCATGCGCGGCATTCTTGGAGCGGGCATGGTGGAAGCGGCCGGGCGAGTCGCCATCGGGCCCGTCCGTCTCGATGCGCCAGGAGCCCGACATGCCCAGATGGCTGATCAGGGTCAGGCCGTCGTCGAGATGGGCGAGGAGGTATTTGGCGCGCCGCGACAGGCCGTCGACCCGCCGCCCGGTCAGCCGGCCGGCGAAGTCGGCGGGAAACGGGAACCGCAGGTCGGGCCGCCGCTGTTCGACCGACAGGATACGCGCGCCCTCCATCACCGGGGCGAGCCCGCGGCGCACCGTCTCGACTTCGGGCAGCTCAGGCATGGGCGTGCAGCTCGGGCAGGAAAGAGTGGCCGTACGGGCCGGCCGGCAAGCCCAGATGCGCGGCGATCGTCTCGCCGATATCGGCGAAGCTGGTGCGCACCCCGAGCGCCGCCGGTGCCAGGCCGGGGCCGGTGCCGAACACGGGTACGCGCTCGCGCGTGTGGTCGGTGCCGGGCCAGGTCGGGTCGCAGCCATGATCGGCCGTCAGGATCAGAAGGTCGCCCTCGGCGAGCCGCGACAGCGCCTCGGGCAAGCGGGCGTCGAATGCCTCAAGCGCGGCGGCGTAACCGGCGACGTCGCGCCGGTGGCCGAACAACATGTCGAAATCGACGAAATTCGCGAACACCAGGTCGCCGGCGACGGCATCGTCCATCGCCGTCAGCGCGGCGTCGAACAGCGCCATATTGCCGGCCGCCTTGCGCACCTCGCTCACGCCGCGATGGGCGAAGATATCGCCGATCTTGCCGATGCCGATCACACGGCCGCCGGCCTCGGTCACCCGGTCGAGCAGCGTCGGCTCGACGGGCGGAAC
This sequence comes from Nitratireductor alexandrii, assembly GCF_004000215.1. GTDB lineage: Bacteria > Pseudomonadota > Alphaproteobacteria > Rhizobiales > Rhizobiaceae > Mangrovimarina > Mangrovimarina alexandrii. The sequence goes on from NZ_RBVY01000009.1 coordinate 223,709, forward strand.
CGCATAGTCGCGCCGGTTGGCGGTGCGGACAAAATCGGCCGGCGTCTCGCCGATAAAAGGCCGCGCGATCACGCGGCCGATATTGAGCGGGTCGACCAGGCGCCGGACAGTGGCGCACAGCTTGTAAAGCCGTTCGAGGCCGAAATGGGTTTCATGCGCGGCGATCTGGAACACCGAATCCGCCGAGGTGTAGCAGATCGGCTTGCCCGAGCGGATATGGTCCTCGCCGAGCTTTGCGATGATCTCCGTGCCCGAGGCGTGGCAATTGCCCAAAATCCCCGGCAGGCCGGTTTCGCGAAGGATCGCCGCCACGAGGTCGTCGGGAAAGCTCGGCGTTGTGTCGGGGAAATAACCCCACGCGAACGGTACGGGCAGGCCGGCGATCTCCCAATGGCCCGACGGGGTGTCCTTGCCCTTGGAGACCTCCTGCGCGGCGCCGAAAAATCCGCCCGCCCCATGCCGGCTGGGCGCCTTTCCGTTCGGAGCGGTCGCCGTCTCGGCGGCCAGGGCAAGGCCGAGCTCGGTCATGTTGGGAAGGGCGAGGGGACCGCGGCGTAGTCCCGCCCGATCGGCCATTCCGTCTGCAGCCGCTTGCGCGATATGCGCGAAGGTGTTGGCGCCCTCGTCGCCGAAATCTGCGGCATCCGGCGCGCCGCCTATGCCGAAGGAGTCGAGCACGAACAAAAAGGCGCGCGCCATGGCTGAACATCCTTACACATTGGTTCCAACGACACTTAGAATTGAAGCGGTGAATTGGCAATTCGGAAACCAAACGGCAAGGTCGCCATGCGATAGGGGACACATAGCGGCTGCGAGGCGGAGATGGCGATGAGGCGGACGACGTTGGCGGGGTTGGCCGTGGCCGCGACGATCGCGCTGGGGTCGTCGCCCGCGCAGGCCGGCTGGAAGGAAGAGGTCGGCACCTTGCGGATCGGCATGCTGGCGCGTCCCGGCGCCGGCGCGGCGGTGCCGGGCGCATCGGCAATCGAGCGCGCCTTCTCGAAAGCCCTGGGTATTCCCGTCGACATCTTCGTTGCGCGCGATTTCGCCGCCCTGATCGACGCGCATGCCAATGCGCGTGTGCACTACGCGGTCTACTCGGCTTTGGCCTACGCGCTGGCCTGGCGTCGTTGCAACTGTGTGGAGCCGCTGGCCGCGCCGATCTCGCGGGACGGTGCCACCGGCATTCGCGCCCAGCTGATCGTCGCGCCGGGCGTGGTCGAGCGGCCGACGCCGCCGCGCATCGCCTATGTGCCGGGCAGTCTGGCGTCGGATCTGTTGCCGCGCCTGGCCTCGACGGGCGGCGCCGACGAGGCGGAGATCGCGGACGAACGACGCGTCGCCGTGAAAAGCGCGGCCGAGGCCGAGCGCCGCTTCATCGCCGGCAAGGTCGATGGCCTTTTCGGTTGGGCGTATGAGCGCGTCGGCGGCGCAACCGGCGGTACGGTCGACCGACTTGTGAAGGCCGGCCTCGCTGCGGATGGTTTCGATATCGCGTGGACCTCGGCGCCGATACGCTATGGTCCGCACGCGATCCGCACCGACCTGCCGGATGAGCTCAAACAGGCGCTGGCGCGGTTTCTGACCAGCCTGAAGCAGCAGCAGCCCGACATCTACGATCTTGTGGAGGAAGAGCGCCAGGGCGGGTTTCTGCGGGTGTCCCAGTCCGACTATCGAAGCGTGCTGGGCCTGATGGAACTCGTTGCGCCCCTGCCGTCTCCTGCCGCCGCGCCGCCCGCTGCCAAATCATCTGGGCACCCGGCCGGCCTGTAAGCCGGAGCGAGCCGCCGTTTTCAGGCGCGAGGCCCGTTTCACCATCGAAAATGCGGATGATCGAGAACCCGAAGGCCGGCGCGCGCCGCTCGAAAGAGCGCGCCGTCCTTCAGCAGTCGACGCATTTGACCTGCTGGCTCATGCGGGGCCGCAAATAATATTGCTCGCCCATGCTGATCTTGTCGAAGGCGGCGGCCAGGCCGATCGTGGCCTTCTTTTCGGCGTTCCAGGTCAGGACCGGCTTGTAGTCCAGTTCGGCTTCGCCGCGAATGAGAAAGGTCCCCCTGACCTTGAGGTCCTCGGGCACGGTCGTCGTCGTACCGGCCGTCAGGTGGTCGCTCGCGGTGCCGTTGATCATCTTGCGCGACCAGGCGACCTTGACCTTGGGCGTGTCCTCGTCGGTGATTTCGATCCCGGTGACGTAGATTGAGGGCGCGGTACGGTTATAGGGCTGGATCACCGAACCGCCGATCTTCATGATGGCGTCGATCTCGGCTTCGGTGACCTGCTGTTGCTGGGTGACGAGGTCGGCGATCATCGAGGCGATGCGGCCGGTCTTCTTGTTGGCCTCGATAGCCTGCGAGGTCTCCATGGTCATGAAATAAAGCCCGATAAGGATCGGCACGACAAAGGCGAACTCCAGTGCGGCTGCGGCGCGCCGGTCGCGCCACAGGCCGACCAACGTCGCCTTGCAAAGCACACTCCGATACGAAAATCCGTTTCGCCCTAACATCGCTTCTGTCCCTTTTTGCTCGCGCGGCGCACCTCGTGCTGCCACGGCGGCATCAATCGTCGAACGGCTCGTTCTGCCAGGTGGCCGTCGCGAAATGCAGCGTCTTGCCGTCCTTCAGATTCGACATCGATTTGCGCATGAAGTCGGTCATAACCGGCCAGCGATAGAAAACTCTGAGCATGTTCTTGCTCAGCGACGGGCCGGGATCGACGTCGAAATCGCTGGTGTCGATATCCTTGTCCGCGGTCAGCTTGATGCGCACCTTGGCCGCTTCCTCGAAGGTGGCGAATTCGCGCAGATCTACTTCCAGGCCGGGACAGCCGGCCGCGACGATGATTTCGATCTGGTCGCAGATTTTCTGCTTGAGCACGGCCTCGTTCAGGCCGGCTGCCTTGATCTGGCCGGTGCGCACCTGACGCGCGACATTGTCGGTCGCGGTCGTCAGAACTTGCTGGCCGGCAAACGAGATGCAGCTTTCCAGAATTGCGAAGACAAGCATGGAAAACGGCAGCGCCAGCGCCACGAACTCGACGGCGACGGCGCCGTCGCGACTGCGCGCAAATCGGCCGACAAGGCCTCTGCGTTTCCTTGTCGTCGCGGCCTGACGCCCTGCCGACTTATGCTGTGTCATTGCCAACTCCTGCCAACCCCAATTGCAGTCGTGCAAAGACGTCTAGCGCATGGCGGTTGAATTCCCGTTTTGGCAACCAGGAAAATTATCCACGCCCCGTTTACCGATGCTTTACCCGCAGCCGAAACCGGGCGGGATCCGTTGGCTCCGCCCCGTTTCCGGGGCGCTGAGGCGGTTGGCGCGTTACTGGCTGGCGCCCATCTCGCTTTCGGACAGGCGTTCGGCATCGCTCTTGTAGGAGCTCTCGCAATAGGGCGTGCACGACAGCGTCTGAACCTCGGCGCGGCGATAGACGCGCACGGATTTGGTGTCCTGGCGGGCCACGTAGATCTGTTCGTCGACGATCGGGGCCCCGTCCAGGTCGAGGACGACGATATTGGTGACGCCGAATCCGCGCCCCGTCAGCACGAGCGTGGTGGCATCCTGGACCGAGGCGTCCGCGATTTGCGGATTGCCGACCACGATCGTGTCCGCCGGCCGGGCCAGCTTGACGATCTTGGCCTCGTTCATGAGGATACGTATGCCCGCTTCGGCCAGCGCAGGCGCGGCCCCGGCTGCCAGCGACAGCGCCGCCAACGTGCCGATCAGGACATGTCGTGCCGGGAATTTCGATGTCGACGCCATGGGGTCTCTCCGCCTCGTGCTTGCCGAAAGATGAACCGGATTGGTGAATCTTCGGTTAAGCGCGGCCGCGAACCTGGCGGGACTGCCCTTTTGGTCCCCCGTGACGAGATACCCCGCTCGCGTGCGCGAGCCTTTCACGATCCCGGTAAGGTCGTATTCGCGGCGTCGAGCCGGCGGCGCGCGTCCCCGTCGCCGTCAAGCAGGCTCCAAGTAAAGGTGTTCCCCGCCTCAAGTAGGGAACGGCGACCATGCGCATTGTGCCGGTGCTCGGGCGGCCGCCGTTTCGGATCGAATCGAGGTGGGCGGCAAAGCATACAAAGCGCGGGTTTTGCTTATGCCAAATTTAACCAACAGGGGCAGTTGCAAGGGTTAGGGTTTCGGTAAGTCTGTTTCTTAAGCCGATCGCAACAGCTTCCCCGTAGTGTCTGGCCATCCGATCAACGCACGAAGAAATGTTGACGGGCTGTGCTGTAACACGTGGAGTAGGAGCTCTCGAATGTCTAAGCTTTTTGCACGTTTCGTGAAAGACGAATCCGGCGCGACCGCTATTGAATACGGTCTGATCGCCGCCCTCATCGCCGTGGCCATCATGGCCGGCGCCGGTGCCCTCGGCACGTCGCTGGACAAGCAGTTCACGGAAATCTCCAAGGAACTCGACTATACGGCCGACTAGTCGCCGCCTTCGGGCCGTCAAATGCCCGATCTAGCCGAGGGGCCGCTTGTCGAGCGGCCCCTTTGCTTTGCGCGGTTTCGGGTTTCACACTTGTTTAAGCGCGCTGGGTCTATCCTGGACCATACCAACCGGTGAGGCGATCATGATTGAAGCGGCGATCTTCGTCATCTTTCCGTTCTGCATGGCTTTCGCGGCCGTTTCCGACATGCTGTCGATGACGATCGCCAACCGCGTGCCGGTCTTGCTTGTCGCCGCCTTCGCCGTTCTGGCCCCGCTGACCGGCATGGCCTGGCCCGAGTTCGGCATGCATTTCGCCGCCATGGCTGCGGTGCTCGCCGTCACCTTCGCCCTGTTTGCCGTCGGCGGCATGGGCGGCGGCGATGCCAAGCTGCTCGCGGCCACGGCATTGTGGATGGGGTTCGACATGAACCTGCTTTATTATCTCACCGTTTCGGCGATGTTCGGCGGCCTGCTCACATTTTTCATCCTCCTTTATCGCCGCTCGCTTTTCGCCGACATCACGGTCAACAATCTGATCCTGCGCAATTTTGCCGACCGCGACGCCGGCGTTCCCTATGGGATCGCGCTCGGCCTCGGCGGTCTGGCCGCCTATCTGCACTCGCCCCTGATGGTCTGGGCGCTCGCCCAGGTCTAGGCGGTTAGGCACTGCGATCCGTAAACCTTGAATTAAGGACGATCGTAAGCATTGCATTAACCCTAATTTGACGATTGCTCCCGCATTGTCGCCGCCGGTGGACGTAAATCGCCGGGTAAAGGTGCGGGTTGATGAACACTTCACGCTTGATCATTTTGGGTGTTGCCGTCGTCGCGGCCGGTGTTGCCGGTTATATCGCGAAGAACCTGGCGACGGCGCCGGCGCCGATCGTGGTTGCGGACGCGGTGCCGCGCGAACCGGCGGTCCGCATGACCGAGGTGCTGGTGTTGTCGGAGGACCTGCCGGTCGGTCAACCGCTGGAAAACCAGATGCGCTGGCAGGACTGGCCGTCCGAGGCGGTCAGCGATGGTTTCATAACGCGTGAAGCCGAAGGCGACGCCCAGGAAACGCTGAAAGGGGCGATTGCCCGCCTGCCGATATATGCCGGCGAACCGGTGCGGCGCTCCAAACTGATCGGCGCCGGTCAAAGCTTCATGTCCGCGATCCTGCCATCCGGCAAGCGCGCGATCGCCACCCAGATTTCTGCCGACACCTCGGCTGGTGGTTTCATCCTGCCCAACGACTTTGTCGACGTGATCATGACGCGCCGCGCCGAGAGCGGCGGCACCCAGGGTTTCGTCACCGAAACCATCCTGAAGAATATCCGCGTCCTGGCCATCGATCAGACGATCACCGAGGACGAGGAAGGCCGCAAGGTCAAGGTCGGTGAGACGGCGACCCTCGAACTGACGGCCCAGCAGGCCGAAATCATCACCGTGGCCCAGCAGCTCGCCGACAGGCTGACGCTGGCGCTGCGTTCGATCAAGGATGCCCAGGAAAAACCGACCGGTGAGGCCGACTATCTGGTGTCCGGCAATGGCCGGCGCGGCACGGTTCGGCTGATCAAATCGGGCGAAGTCTCTGAAGTTGGAGCGCGCAAATGACGTCGCATATTCGCAAGCTGCCGGAAAAGGGTCTCAAGGCTCCGATCGCCACGGGGATCGCGACGTGCCTGATCGCGATGGCGGCGATCGGCCTGCCTGCCGTACCCGGCTTCGGATCGGGCGAGGCGGCCGCCGCACAGGTCAAGGTGCGCTCGACCAGTTCGACGAGCCAGCGCATCAAGCTCGGTCTCAACAAGTCTGTCGTTATCGATCTGCCGCAGGACGCCTATGACATCCTGGTGGCAAATCCGACGGTTGCCGACGCCGTGACGCGCACCGCGCGACGCATCTATCTGTTCGGCAAGCAGGTCGGCGAAACCAATATTTATGTCTTCGGCGCCAATGGCGAACAGATCGCGAGCCTGGACCTGGCGATCGAGCGCGACGTGGCCGGGCTTGAGGATTATCTCGAACGGTTCATCCCGAATTCCGACATCACCGTCGAACTCTTGAACGACAACGTCGTCCTGACGGGAACCGTCGAGACCCCGCTCGACGCCTCGCGCGCCGCCCGGCTGGCGCAGATTTTCGTCACCGGCGGTGAAGCGACCACCGGCCAGTATGCGCAGACCGCCGCCGCGCCGACCGATGGCGGCGGTGTCGACATCAACAACCCCGACGCTGAGCGGCGCGTCAGCCAGATCGTCAACCTCCTGAAGATCGTCGGCGAGGATCAGGTCACGCTCAAGGTGACCGTTGCCGAAGTCAGCCGCGTTGTCATGAAACAACTCGGCGTCAACATCATGGGTTCCGGCACCTCCAACGGCATTTCCTGGGGCGCGATCGGCGAGAATATTTCCGGTCTTGGCAAGCATCTGACCGGATCGCAGCTCAGCCTCGGCACGGCCTTCGGGTCGAGCACGCTCGACGCCTATCTCAACGCCATGGAACAGGCTGGCGTGATGAAGACGCTCGCCGAACCGACGCTGACGGCGATCTCCGGCGAGAAGGCCGAATTCCGGGTCGGTGGCGAGTTCAACCTGGTCGTGGGCCAGGAGGTCGATTCGGAGACCGGCGGCATTTCCTACGATATCGAGAAGCTGGAATACGGGATCGGGCTGGAATTCCTTCCCGTCGTGCTGTCGCCCGGCCGCATCAGCCTGAAGGTCCGCACCTCGGTCTCCGAGCCGACGACGGAAGGATCGGTCCCGCTTGGCACCGGTGGCAGGCGGACCGCCACCAATCTCTTGTCGATCCGTAAGCGGCTTGCCGACACGACCGTGGAACTGCCGTCGGGCGGCTCGATGATGATCGCCGGCCTGGTTCGCGACGATATCCGCCAGGCGACATCGGGACTGCCCGGCCTGTCGAAGCTGCCTGTATTGGGCACGCTGTTCCGCAGCCGCGACTTCGTCCGCAACGAATCCGAGCTCGTCATCATCGTCACGCCCTATCTGGCGCGCCCGGTGGCCCGCCAGCAGCTTGCCCGCCCGGACGACAATTTCAACGCCGCCAGCGATGGCGCCGGCATGTTTCTGGGCCGTGTCAATCGCGTCTACGGCACCATGAAGACCAACAAGCCCAAGGGCCGCTACCACGGTGTGGTCGGCTACATCTACAAATGATCGCGAGGAACGGCACGATGCGTAGTGCACTCTCCTGTCTGCCCCAGGCCGCACGCCCGTCGCGGCGTGCCGCCACCGTTCTTGCCGCGATCGCGGCGGCCGCACTGCTTGGCGGTTGCGCCAAGCGCGATTCGATCACGGTCGGTTCGGTGCCGGACGACTACCGGACCAATCACCCCATCATCATCTCCGAACAGGACGAGGTGCTCGACCTGCCCGTCGGCCTGTCCGAGCATGGCATGACCCGGATCCATCGTGCGGCCGTTGACGGCTATGTCGCCAATTACGATCGCGGTGCTGGCGCCGTGATAAGCATCATGGTCCCGGCCAATTCCGCCAACGCGGCCTCGGCCAGTTCCGCCGCCTACGAGATCGCCGGTTACATGCAGCGCAAGGGCATCCCGGCCGGGCGCATCGTCACCGTGCCCTACGATGCGGGCGCCCCCGACCAGACAGCCCCGATCCGTCTCGTGCATGGCCGCATGAAGGCCCATGTCGGCCAATGCGGCCGTTGGCCCGACGACGTGCTCAAGACAAGCGAGAACAAGCACTACACGAATTTCGGCTGCGCCTATCAGAACAATCTGGCTGCCCAACTGGCCAATCCGGCGGACCTTCTGGGACCGCGGGCCCCCACCGAGATAGACGCCGCCAATCGCGGGGTGGCGATCGAGGACTACCAGAGCCGTGAAACCGAATGGGCCCCGGTCACCCAGTACTGACGAGCCGGAAGCGAGGCGAGGACGATGAACAATCTGGCTTATGACAGCGAAGGCGAGCTGGACGAAGCGGTGACGGACGGCGAAGTGGCGCAGCTCAATGCGTTGCGTCCCATCCCGCGGATATCGATCCAGGCTTTCTGCGAAACCGAGAGTGTGGCCAAACCGATCGAGCGCGCCGGCGACGACCGGCGTATGGCCAAGGCCCATCTCAAGGTTCACATGGGTGGGCTTGAGGCCGCACTCGAATATTACGCGGCCGCGCCGACGCCGAACCTGATCGTTCTGGAATCCCGCGACGAGCCCAAGGAAATGCTGGAATCGCTGCAGCGACTGGCCGATGTGTGCGATCCTTCGACCAAGGTCATCATCATCGGCCATTACAACGATGTGTGGCTGTATCGCGAACTGATCCGCGCCGGCATATCGGAATATGTCGTGGCTCCGGTTTCGCTGGCCGATGTGGTCGCGATCATTTCTCAGATTTTCGTCGACCCCGAGGCCGAGCCGCTCGGCAAATCTATCGCCTTCGTCGGCGCCAAGGGCGGGGTCGGTTCCTCGACGATTGCCCACAATGTCGGCTGGATGATGTCGTCGACGTTCAGTTCCGAAGTCGTCGTGGCTGATCTCGACCTGCCGTTCGGCACGGCGAATATCAATTTCGACCAGGATCCGGCTCAGGGCATCGCGGAGGCCGTGTTTTCGCCCGAGCGCATCGACGAGGTCTATCTCGACCGTTTGCTTGCCCAATGTTCGGAACATCTCTCCCTGCTGGCCGCGCCGTCCACGCTCGACAGGGCCTATGATTTCGATTCCGACGCCTTCGCCCAGATCATCGACATCGCCCAGCGCAGCGCGCCGCTTCTGATCCTCGACGTCCCGCACGGGTGGAACGGCTGGACGCGCAAGACGCTGGTCCAGGCCGACGACATCGTCATAACCGCGTCGCCGGAACTGGCGAATCTGCGCAACACCAAGAACCTCGTCGACACGCTCAAGAAGCTGCGGCCGAACGATAAGCCCCCCTATCTGGTCATCAATCAGGCCGGCATGCCCAAGCGGCCTGAGATCTCGGCGGAGGATTTTGCCGAACCGCTCGACTTGGTGCCACTGGCGACGATCCCGTTCGAGGCGCAGCTTTTCGGCAATGCGGCCAATAATGGCCGGATGCTCGGCGAGATGGATGCGCAGCACATGATCGTGAAATCGATCTCCGAAATCGCGCATGTGCTGACCGGTCGAAGCGAAATAAAGACCAAGACCAAAACTGGCCTGGCCGGAATGCTCGCCAAGCTGAAGGCACGGAAGTAGCCACGAAATTGCGAAATTGGTGCGTGGGACATGTTTGGAAGACGTGGTAGCGAAGGTTCGTTGAGGGAAGAGCCGGTCAGCCGGCCGGTTGCCCCCCCGCCGGCGGCGCCGGACGATGCCGACCGTCCCGCAGCCCAGCCGCGCGCGGCCGCGCCGCAACCGCCCGCG